>NZ_BMUA01000092.1 GCF_014649955.1 Streptomyces violascens | reverse complement strand
GGTTAACCCGTGTGGGGAAGCCGTAGCGAAAGCGAGTCCGAACAGGGCGTTTGAGTTGCACGCTCTAGACCCGAAGCGGAGTGATCTAGCCATGGGCAGGTTGAAGCGGCTGTAAGAGGTCGTGGAGGACCGAACCCACCAGGGTTGAAAACCTGGGGGATGACCTGTGGTTAGGGGTGAAAGGCCAATCAAACTCCGTGATAGCTGGTTCTCCCCGAAATGCATTTAGGTGCAGCGTCGTGTGTTTCTTGCCGGAGGTAGAGCACTGGATAGGCGATGGGCCCTACCGGGTTACTGACCTTAGCCAAACTCCGAATGCCGGTAAGTGAGAGCGCGGCAGTGAGACTGTGGGGGATAAGCTCCATGGTCGAGAGGGAAACAGCCCAGAGCATCGACTAAGGCCCCTAAGCGTACGCTAAGTGGGAAAGGATGTGGAGTCGCAGAGACAACCAGGAGGTTGGCTTAGAAGCAGCCACCCTTGAAAGAGTGCGTAATAGCTCACTGGTCAAGTGATT
>NZ_BMUA01000091.1 GCF_014649955.1 Streptomyces violascens | reverse complement strand
CACCGGCAGCGACTTCACCGGCTTCGGCCAGCCGTTCACCATCGACGGCTCCGTCGGCGGACGGCGCATCACCCCCGGCACCCGCCTCACCTCCGGGCAGTCCGTCACCTCCAACTCGGCCAAGCTGACCATGCAGGCCGACGGCAACCTCACCATCGCCTCCAACGCGAACAAGGTCCTCTGGTCGACCAACACGAGCGGAAACCCGGGCGCCACCGCACTCATCCAGAGCGACGGCAACATCACCGTCAACAAGCCGGGCGACGACTCCACGTCCCTGTGGAGCACCAACCAGGCCACCAACGGCAAGCCCGAACACCTCGCCGACGGCTTCGCCCTGCTCCAGGACCGCGGCAACCTCGTCGTCTACAACGCCAAGGGCCAGGCCCTGTGGTCCAGCGGAACCGCCGTCCGACACGACTACAACGGTGACGGCCGCAGTGACGTCGCCGACTGGTACAACTACGCCGACGGCCACGACGCCATCCACACCCTGCTCACCAACTCGGACGGCACGTTCAAGGCC
>NZ_BMUA01000090.1 GCF_014649955.1 Streptomyces violascens | reverse complement strand
TGGAGTCGTCGTTGAAATACCACTCTGGTCGTGCTGGATGTCTAACCTCGGTCCGTGATCCGGATCAGGGACAGTGTCTGATGGGTAGTTTAACTGGGGCGGTTGCCTCCTAAAGAGTAACGGAGGCGCCCAAAGGTTCCCTCAGCCTGGTTGGCAATCAGGTGTTGAGTGTAAGTGCACAAGGGAGCTTGACTGTGAGACCGACGGGTCGAGCAGGGACGAAAGTCGGGACTAGTGATCCGGCGGTGGCTTGTGGAAGCGCCGTCGCTCAACGGATAAAAGGTACCCCGGGGATAACAGGCTGATCTTCCCCAAGAGTCCATATCGACGGGATGGTTTGGCACCTCGATGTCGGCTCGTCGCATCCTGGGGCTGGAGTCGGTCCCAAGGGTTGGGCTGTTCGCCCATTAAAGCGGTACGCGAGCTGGGTTTAGAACGTCGTGAGACAGTTCGGTCCCTATCCGCTGCGCGCGCAGGAACATTGAGAAGGGCTGTCCCTAGTACGAGAGGACCGGGACGGACGAACCTCTGGTGTGCCAGTTGTCCTGCCAAGGGCATGGCTGGTTGG
>NZ_BMUA01000088.1 GCF_014649955.1 Streptomyces violascens | reverse complement strand
CAGGCTTCATGGGCCCGTCCCTTCGGGGTTGGCCTTGCCCAACACATCGAAGGTAGAGCGAGACTGACACTGTGTCAACGTAATCCTCATCTACGTTGAATCACTGTCAACGCACCTTGCTTCCTGGCCTGACACCGTTAGCCTTGATGTACGACAGCTCAACCAGAGAGGGGCCGGAATGAACGCGCACGAGATCGCGGCGACGCTACGGAGCGCGATCGCCGCGGGCGAATACCCGCACGGCAGCAAGCTGCCGACCATCCGTCAGACGGCCGAGCGCTACGACGTGAGTCACCAGACCGCCGCGTCTGCCTACTCCGTGCTTGCCGTCCTCGGCATGGTCCGCATTGACCGCCGGAGTGGAACCACCGTGACGGCCGGTCGATCCTCTGATGCCCACCTCGGGACGTTCGTCCCGCCAGACCTCACCGCCGCGGAAGCGTGGAAGCCGACCGGCGAAGGGACGGCCAGTGAGGCAACCACCCTCGTCCGGCAGACCGATGCCGCGCCCATGGAACTGCCCTGGTCCTCGACCGAGGGCGGGTTCGTTGAGCGCACCCGCATTCGCTCCGTGGACGGGGTGGCCGTGCAGCACAAACTGACAGTGCTTCCATACGCAGTCGCCGCGCGGACCCCCGAGGGGTACGAGGGCATTCCGCCGATGCTCGCGCCGGTCGGTGCCGCCCCAATGAAGCCGCCGGAAGGCGTG
>NZ_BMUA01000087.1 GCF_014649955.1 Streptomyces violascens | reverse complement strand
CACTCAGTTCGTTGAACACGCTCGAAAGACCATCGACGTGTGAAGCCACCCTCCTGGCACCCGGCACCCCAGGTGCTCAAGCTCCGCTGAGACTGCTCAGCCTTCGTTGCGACAGTTCAGTCCGTCACGGGCGGTGGTCGCACCTCTGGTCGCGCTTCTGGTCGCGTCGGGCGACGCAGCCGGAACCTGGTCAATCGCAGGTCAGGGCCGGTTTTTGATGCTCTGCCGCGCGCCGACTACTTCCAATACGGGGGTCCTTGGCGAAGTCAGACCCGTGCCGAGCCTGCCGCGGCTGTCTCAGCTGTCTGCTCTTCGACGGCGAGCAGGAGCCGGCGGATGGTCATGCTCGTGTCCGTCTGCGCGTCCGGGGCCGCGGTTGCCGGGCGACCGCGCGAGGCCGGGCCTCTGGGAACGGCCGCAGGGCCCCGCTATGTGGCGAGGCCTTGCGATCGGTGTGCCTACCCGGGGGAGGAAGGCGGGCTGTTCAACGAGTCGGCGCCGGACCGGTTCGCAGCGCACGCTTGACGGGTGAAGCACTCCGGTCAACGGCCCCTTGAGTGAAAGGACGCCCCTGGCTGCACCGAGTCGCTGGTCTGGCTAGTGAAACGTCACCGTCACACGCTCAGCTGCGAGGGAGAGTTCCTCGACGGCCACCTCGTTGCTGGTCGCGTCGAAATGTGGCGCGGTGAGCTTGGTCGGGAACGCGTCCGTGACGTTCCAGGTGACCAGATGTCGCCGTACACGTGATCGTGCTCAGCTGCGTACGAGTGAAGATGCTCGCTTTGTGA
>NZ_BMUA01000086.1 GCF_014649955.1 Streptomyces violascens | reverse complement strand
AGCGTGAGTGCAGGGTTCCACGCGATCCCTGGCGCCAGGCCACCTGGGTGAAGGCGTCCCGGCCGGCGTCGCCGGCGAGGGCGGCGAGGGCGGTCGGCGGGTGGCGGTAGCGGGGCTGCGGCTTGCGGCCGTTGCCCGACCAGGGTGGCGTGTGCGGCACCGCGCTCGCTGGGTGGGCGGTGGTGTCGCTGCGGACGGCCACCACGTAGGGGATGCCGCGGCCGGTGAGCCCGGCCCGGAAGTCGGCGTTCTGTCCGTAGCCGGCGTCCGCCACCACCAGCGGCGGCCGCATCCCCCATCCGGCCAGCTCGTCCAGGATGTCCAGCGCGAGCAGCCACTTCTCCCGGTGGCCGCACTCATCGGGCACCCCCGTCCCGCGCCGCCGCTCGGCATCCTGGGCCCACTCTTCATTGAGGAACAGCCGCCACTGCAGCGGGCAGGACGCGGTGTCGGTGACCGCGTGGACGCTCACCGCGACCTGGCAGTTGGCCTGTTTGCCCAGGGCACCGCAGTACTGGTGGGCGACGCCGACCGACATCCGGCCGTCCTTGGGGAAGGACACATCGTCGAGGGCCCACGCCTCGGGCCCGATCAGCGGGAGCATCCGTTCCGCGATCCGGCGCCGCACCGGAGTGGGGTCCCAGGTGGACTGGTTCACGAACTGCTGCAGGTTCTGCTCGTTGCCGTCCGGCAACCGCGCGGCCATCGCCTGGATCGACTTGCGGCGGCCGTCCAGCATCAGTCCCCGCAGATAGCAGTCGCCCTTGGCCCGCTGGTCCTTGCGCGGCACCGACGCGAACACATCCGCCACGAACAACGCCAACTTCGCCCGAACACGCATCACTTCATGTGCGTCCA
>NZ_BMUA01000085.1 GCF_014649955.1 Streptomyces violascens | reverse complement strand
ACCAGCAGCCGCAGCGGCCCCGGTTCAGCCTTCGCGAACAGCATGCTGGCCGTCGCCCACACGCAGCAGAAGACCAGGACCCTGCGGTAGGTCAACCCCCACCAGGCCACCACCGCGAACAGCACGTAGAACCGCAGTTCGGCGAAGAGCGACCAGTACGCCCCGTCCACCGACGGCACCCCGAGGGGCTCCTGGAGCATGGTCAGGTTGGTGAGGACGTCAGTCCACGGCAGGTGTCGGTTCCCCTTCGGGAACACCGCCAGGGTCACCGTGGTGGCCAGCACCCCGAACCAGTACGCCGGATAGAGCCGGACGACACGGGAGACGAAGAAGTCCCGCAACGGCTTGCCCCAGCAGCTCATGCAGATCACGAAGCCGCTGATCAGGAAGAACAGATGCACTCCGAGCCAGCCGTAGGCGGTCACCGGGAACACCGCGGGGAAGATCGCCTCAGGCTTCTTGGGCCAGCTGCCGACCCGCGCCGTGTAGTGGTACGCCACCACCGACAGCGCCGCCAGCAGCCGCAGCCCGTCCAGCGCGAACACACGGCCAGGACGAGCCAGCACGGGCTCGGCGTGGGTTCGTCGCCGGTGCCCGGCACGCTCCCGCCGCGCGGATATCGCCGTCAGATCATGGTCAAGCACGCTGAAACCCCCACCTGAGAAACGACCCGGGCTTGAGCGCCCGCTGACCAGGAGGAAGCCTTGACCTACCTGAACGACCACAGAGCATAGAAGCCACCTACACGCTCTAAGCACATCACCCCCTTCGAAGTGCCACAGGCGCCTCTGCCGGACGCGGGCCCTCCTGGCCACATCGTGGCCGCCCAAAACGGGAAGAGCGGCAATCCAGCCCTCGCTCTGATCCTGCTGGGAAGTCGCAGGACGCGGCCTGAATAAGGAAACCGCCCCGCCGACAAAGCTTTGAGAACACCGTCAGCCTCCGCGATCCAGAGCGTGCAGGGTGCGGTGGCTGACGGTCTGCACCGCAGGCGGACGCGGTTTTACGACAAGTCCAACGATCACCGCGGAGGAACGCTGCGACGGCGCCCTGCCTCCCCGGGGATCATGCAGGCGCGGAACTTCATGCAACTCCCGTACAACC
>NZ_BMUA01000084.1 GCF_014649955.1 Streptomyces violascens | reverse complement strand
GGCATGCACGGTTCTGAGGGGGCCGGAGCCTCGCAAGGGGCTCCGGCTACCCGACCGTGGTCATCGATGAGAACGGCAGACGGCGGCTGTCGCGCCGCGTTGCCAACGACGAGCCAGAACTGCTCCAACTGCTTGCCGATGTCCTCGATCTCAGCAACGCTGTGACCTGGGGCATCGACCTTGCCGACGGCGGCGCCGCCCTGGCAATTGCGGTACTTCTCAACCACGACCAGACGGTCTTCTACATCCCCGGCCGTGCCATCCACCGCGCCTCTGAGGGTTATCGGGGCGAAGGTAAGACCGATGCCAAAGACGCGGCCGTCATCGCCGACCAGACCCGCATCCGCCGTGACCTGCACCGCCTACGAGTGAGCGACGAGAATGTCACCGACCTGAAGATCCTCACCACCCGTCGGGCGGACCTGGTCGCCGATCGCACCCGGACCATCTGTCGGCTGCGTGCTCATCTCAACGGCTACTTCCCCGCGTTGGAGCAGGCTCTGGACGTGACCAACACCGGGCCTCTGACCCTGCTGACCGGCTATCGGACCCCGGCCGCCCTCCGCCGCATCGGAGCCCGAAGACTCGAGACCTGGCTGCGCAACCGCAAGGTCCGCGGCGCCGAACGGATCGCCGAGACGGCCCTGCAGGCGGCCGAACGCCAGCACACCACGGTCGTCGGCGAGAAGGTCACGGCGCAGGTCGTGCACACGCTGGCCAACGAGATCCTGGCGCTCAATCAGCAGGTCGCCGCAGTCGAGAAGCTCATCGCAGCCCGGTTTCGAGAGCATCGGGATGCCGCGATCCTCGTCAGTATGCCCGGCCTCGGCACCGTCCTGGGCGCCGAGTTCCTGGCCGCCACCGGCGGTGACATGACCGTCTTTGCCACCCCTGATCGGCTCGCCGGCTTCGGCGGCGTCGCACCAACACCGCGCGACTCCGGGAAGATCAGCGGGAACCTACGTCGCCCCAAGCGATACAACCGGCGCCTTCAACGTGTGCTCTACATCTCGGCGTTGGTCAGCATTCAGAGGTGCGAAGAGTCCCGCCGCTTTTACGATCGCAAGCGCGCTGAGGGGCAGCGACACACTCAGGCCGTCCTCGCCCTCGCCCGCCGTCGCGTGAACGTCCTTTGGGCACTTCTGCGCGACCGCCGGT
>NZ_BMUA01000083.1 GCF_014649955.1 Streptomyces violascens | reverse complement strand
GCACTATCGCAGCCGGAATCAGTCGAGTTCTGGTGACAGACCGTGCCCCGGCTGGTGGCCGGGAGGCCAGACCGCTGATGGGGTGGCGTGCCCGCCCCGCAGGGCGTGAGCACTGGATCCATTAGGCCGCGTGCCGTGCCTTCCGCAGGCTACGCCGCAGTACTGGGAGCGCACTTGGGGAGGGCTTGTTGCTGCTGATCGGTGACGACTGGGCCGAAGACCACCACGACGTCGAGCTTCAGGACGAGGCCGGCCGCAAGCTCGCCGCCGCGAACCTGCCAGAAGGAGTCGCCGGCATCGCCAAACTCCACGAACTCATTGCCCGTCACGGCGGTGAGCTGGAGCCCGCGGAGGTGGTCGTCGGCATCGAGACCGACCGGGGCTCGTGGGTTCAGACCCTGATCGCTTCCGGCTATCAGGTCTACGCGATCAACCCTCGGCAGGCGGCCCGGTTCAAGGAGCGGTATGCCTCCTCGGGGGCCAAGAGCGACAAGGGCGACGCGCACGCGCTAGCCGACATGGTCCGCATCGACCGCGACCAGCTGCGGCCGGTGGCCGGGGACAGCGATGCGGCCCAGGCCGTCAAGGTCGTTGCCCGCACTCATCAGACCCTGATCTGGGAACGCACTCGCACCTTCCAGCGGCTTCGCAGCACGCTGCGCGAGTACTTCCCCGCCGCCCTGGCCGCCTACGCCGACCTCAGCCTGACCAGTACCGATGCCCTCGAACTGCTGATCAAAGCGCCCACCCCGGCCGCCGGGGCGAAACTGACCCGCACCCAGATCGCCCCCGTCCTGGCCCGCCACCGCCGCCGCCACCGCGACGCAAAAGCAGCCACCATCCAGACCGCGCTGCGGGAGCGGCAGCTTGCTCTGCCCGAACAAGTCACCGCCGCCTACGCCGCGGCCACCACCGCTCATGCACGGCTCATCATCGCGCTGAACGAGCAGATCGCCGCGATGGAAGAGCAGGTGAAGGCCCATTTTCTGAAGCACCCGGACGCTGAGATCTACCTCTCGATGCCCGGTATCGGGGAGATCACCGGCGCCCGGGTGCTCTCCGAGTTCGGAGACGACCACGGCCGATACGCCTCCGCGAAGGCTCGCAAGAACTACGCCGGCACCAGCCCCATCACCCGAGCATCCGGCAAGAGCCATACCGTCCAGGCCCGCTACGTCCGCAACAACCGGCTGGCGGACGCGCTCCAGACCCAAGCCTTCTGCGCGTTGCGGGCCTCGCCCGGAGCCCGCCGCTACTACGACAAGCAACGAGCCCGAGACGTCGGCTACAACCCCGCCCTCCGCCAGCTCGGCAACCGCCTCGTCGGCATCCTCCACGGCTGCCTCAAGACCCGCACCACCTACGACGAAGCAACCGCGTGG
>NZ_BMUA01000082.1 GCF_014649955.1 Streptomyces violascens | reverse complement strand
CCCCTTCGAAGGCACCGTCTTCCCCAACGGGTACTTCGACGCCACCAAGGCGCGGTTCGCAACCGGCGACTACAACGGCGACGGCCGTGGCGACGTGGCGTTCCTGTACGACTACGGCGGCGGCAAGGTGAAGCTGTTCACCGCGCTCAGCAAGCCCGACGGCACCTACCAGACGCCGCTGATCGAATCGTGGTCCAGCCCCAGCGGCTGGTGGGCCAACGACCTCAAGCTGGAGTCCGGGGACTTCAACGGTGACGGCCGCGACGACCTCGCAGCCTGGTACTCCTACGCCGACGGCAGCGATCGGCTGTTCACCTTCACCGCCGACATCCGCGGCGGCTTCAACCCGCCGTTCGACTCCTACTACCTCAAGGCCGGCAACTGGGACGTCACCAAGAGCAAGTTCGTCACCGGCGACTTCAACGGGGACGGCCGCGACGACATCGCCGCCCTGTACGGGTATCCGGACGGCTCGGTGAAGATGCACACCTTCGCCGCCACCCCCACCGGCGCCTTCCAGGCCAGCATCCAGTCCTGGGGCGACACCGCCACTGGCTGGGGCGACTGGAACCGCACCTCCATCCAAGCCGGCGACTTCAACGGGGACGGCATCGACGACGTAGTGGCCTGGTACGACTACGCCGACGGCCACGACGGCCTCCACACCATGATCGCCAGCGGCAGTCACACCGGCGAGTTCGCCAAACCGATCCCCGCCCTGAACATGCCCGCCGGATGGTGGGACGTGAACCGGAGCAAACTCGTCACCGGTGACTTCGACGGTGACGGACGCGATGATCTCGCTTCCCTCTACGGCTACCCCGACGGCAGTGTCCGCATGTTCACCTTCACCGCCAAGACCGACAACAGCGGAACCTTCAACGCCGGCGTCGGCAGCTGGACCACCCCCACCGGCTGGAACCTCAACGAAGCCAACGTCATCCGCCCCTACAACTAACCAACCCCACTGAAAGTGATGGCCCAGTGTGGAGCAGCTGCTCCACACTGGGCCATCACCATTAAAAGATCACGAACGTTCACCAGCATGCAGGATTCAGAGCGCGATCACGCCGCAGGCCTACCGGCTTCGGCTTCAGAGCCGCACAAGCCCCTTCTTGAGCCGCCGCCCGAGCGACCGCTCAACGTACCGATGCACCAGCCAGGCCATGAGCACCATGCCGGTGGCGACGAGGGCGAGGAGCGGGTAAGTGGGGATGCGGGGTGAGAACGCGTGGAAGAGTTCCCAGCCGATCATCTGGTGCATCAGGTACAGCGGGTAGGTGACCGCGCCCGCGTACGTCAGCCAGCGCCACCGCATCCACGACAGGCGCCCCGTGGCCACCAGGCCGAGCAGGGCGAAGGACACGGCGAGGATGAGGACGACGGGCCAGGCCGGTACCAGTCGGCCCACGTACGCCTCCGTGCTGCGCCACATCTTGAGCGTGGCGGGCAGACCCGCGCCGAAGCACAGCAGCACGATGCCGGTGAGCATCAGGTTCGGGCGGAAGTGGTACATCAGGTAGAAGGCGATACCCGCGATGAAGTACCAGCTGTACTCGGGCATCA
>NZ_BMUA01000081.1 GCF_014649955.1 Streptomyces violascens | reverse complement strand
CCCCTTCGAAGGCACCGTCTTCCCCAACGGGTACTTCGACGCCACCAAGGCGCGGTTCACGACCGGCGACTACAACGGCGACGGCCGTGGCGACGTGGCGTTCCTGTACGACTACGGCGGCGGCAAGGTGAAGCTGTTCACCGCGCTCAGCAAGCCCGACGGCACCTACCAGACCCCGCTCATCGAATCGTGGTCCAGCCCCAGCGGCTGGTGGGCCAACGACCTCAAGCTCGAATCGGGTGACTTCAACGGAGACGGCCGCGACGACCTTGCCGCCTGGTACTCCTACGCCGACGGCAGCGACCGCCTGTTCACCTTCACCGCCGACGTCCGCGGCGGCTTCAACCCGCCGTTCGACTCCTACTACATGAACGCCGGCAACTGGGACATCAACAAGAGCAAGTTCGTCACCGGCGACTTCAACGGGGACGGCCGCGACGACATCGCCGCCCTCTATGGCTATCCCGACGGCTCGGTGAAGATGCACACCTTCGCCGCCACCCCCACCGGCGCCTTCCAGGCCAGCATCCAGTCCTGGGGAGACACCGCCACTGGCTGGGGCGACTGGAACCGCACCTCCATCCAGGCCGGCGACTTCAACGGCGACGGTATCGACGACGTGGTGGCCTGGTACGACTACGCCGACGGCCACGACGGCCTCCACACCATGATCGCCAGCGGCAGCCACACCGGCGAGTTCGCGAAGCCCATCCCCTCTCTGTCCGTGCCAGCCGGGTGGTGGGACGTGAACCAGAGCAGGCTCATCGCCGGTGACTTCGACGGCGACGGACGCGACGACCTCGCCTCCCTCTACAGCTATGGGAACGGCAGCGTCCGCATGTTCACCTTCACCGCCAAGACCGACAACAGCGGAACCTTCAACATGGGCGTCAGCAGCTGGTCCACACCCAGTGGCTGGAACCTCAACGAATACAACATCATCCGCCCCTACAACTAACCAACCCCACTGACCACGATGGCCCGGTGCGGAGCAACTGCTCCGCACCGGGCCATCACCTTTGGAAGCTCCGCCATCGCCCGCCGGGGCAAAGCATCGCCCCGTGTTGCAAACCAGTCCGGCTGTGATCAAGCCCCCGACAAGATCAGAGCCGCACGAGCCCCTTCTTGAGCCTCCGCCCGAGCGGCCGCTCGACGTACCGGTGCACCAGCCACGCCAGGAGCACCATGCCAATGGTGACCAGAGCGAGGAGCGGGTAGGTCGGGACGCGGGGTGAGAACGCGTGGAAGAGTTCCCAGCCAATCATCTGGTGCATCAGATACAGCGGGTAGGTGACGGCGCCCGCGTACGTCAGCCAGCGCCACCGGATCCACGACAGGCGCCCCGTGGCCACCAGGCCGAGCAGGGCGAAGGACACGGCGAGGATGAGGACGACGGGCCAGGCCGGTACCAGGCGGCCCACGTATGCCTCGGTGCTGCGCCACATCTTGAGCGTGGCGGGCAGCCCCGCTCCGAAGCAGAGCAGCACGATGGCAGTGAGCATCAGGTTCGGGCGGAAATGGTACATCAGGTAGAAGGCGATACCCGCGATGAAGTACCAGCTGTACTCGGGCATCA
>NZ_BMUA01000080.1 GCF_014649955.1 Streptomyces violascens | reverse complement strand
GTACGGTGCTGCGACGCCTCCGGCGAACCGGGTTCGTTGAGACCTCCGCATAGAGCGGCGTGCATTCCCCGTGCTCGTGGTGGTGGTCGCGTGGGCGTCGGACGGATTCCTACACGAAGCCTGGCTTGAGAAGCCTTGAGCGAAGAGCGAAGCGTTTGCGCCCGCGTGACCGCCGCCACCCCAGGCCTTGCTTGCTCGTTGACGTTGGTGGTGCGAGCCCGATGCATGGTGACCTCTCGATATGCCCGAGCTTTGCGAGCTCCCGTCGAGATCGAGGCCCGTGTGACGCGCTGGTGCCACGAACGGCTAGTGAGGTGGCGGACCGGCCTTGTCGCCGAGTCCTGGAATTAGGTCGCTGCGTGGCCCGCATGCGCTCGTGACCAGCGCAAACACCCACGCCATGGGGAGGATGCCTTGATCTACTGCGGAATCGACTGGGCCGAGAGGACGCACGACGTCGCCTTGGTCGACGACTCGGGCCAGCTGCTGGCCAAATGCCAAATCACGGATGATGCGGCCGGCTACAAGGTCTTGTTGGAGCTGCTCGCGGAGTACGGCGACACTGAGGAACACCCGATCCCGGTGGCGATCGAGACCTCCAGGGGTCTGCTGGTCGCCGTGCTGCGCCAGGGCAAGCGGAAGGTCTTCGCGATCAACCCGATGGCCGCCGCCCGCTACCGCGACCGGCACAGCGTCTCCCGCAAGAAGTCCGACCCGGGCGACGCCCTGGTGCTCGCGAACATCCTGCGCACCGACATGCACGCCCACCGGGTGTTGCCCGATGACAGCGACCTGGCCCGCGCCATCGCTGTCCTCGCCCGCGCCCAGCAGGACTCCACCTGGAACCGCCAGCAGATTTCCAACCAGCTCCGCTCCTTGCTGCGCGAGTACTACCCAGCCGCCCTGGCGGCGTTCGAGTCCTGGAAGAACGGTCTCTGCCGCTCAGAAGCCCACGAAGTCCTCAAGTTGGCTCCAACTCCCACGCGAGCTGCGCGGCTGACTCGCGCCCAGCTCCAAGCCGCCCTCAAGCGGGCTGGCCGCCAACGCGGCATCGAAGTCGAGTCCGAACGCCTCCGTGAGGTCTTCCGCGAGGACTACACCCACCAACCTGCCCTCGTCGAGGACGCGCTCGGCAAGCAGATGCTCGCCCTGCTGGTCCAGCTCCAGGCCGCCTGCACAGCTACCGACGACCTCGCCAAAGCCGTGGAGGAAGCTTTCCCTCGGCATCCGGACGCTGAGATTATCCTCAGTTTTCCCGGCCTCGGCGTCCAGCTCGGCGCCCGGGTGCTCGCTGAGATCGGGGACGACCGCGGCCGTTTCGCCGACGCCCGCGGCCTGAAGGCATACGCCGGCGCCTCGCCCATCACCCGGGCCTCCGGCAAGAAGTCCAGCATCACCCGCCGCTGGGTCAAGAACGACCGCCTCAACCACGCCGGCTACCTCTGGGCCTTCTCCTCCCTGCGAGCCTCGCCCGGAGCCATGGCCCACTACCGCCGCCGTCGCGACGAGCACGGGGACTGGCACGCGGCCGCCCAGCGCAACCTCTTCAACCGCATGCTCGGGCAGATGTTCCACTGCCTCCACCGACGCCAACTGTTCGATGAAAGCAC
>NZ_BMUA01000079.1 GCF_014649955.1 Streptomyces violascens | reverse complement strand
AGCCGCCGGTGAAGACGGTGGTCAGGACGTTGAAGGTGACGCCGCCTGCGGCGCGGGCCGGGTTCTTGCCCCATTCGTCCCAGGCGACCAGAGCTTTGCCGGTCTCCTTCATCGCGGTACGGGAGTCACGGAGCCAGCTCGGCATGTCCTTGTCGGGTGTCATCCAGAACGCGGCGGCGAAGGGGGTGGAGGAGATCGCGAGGCCGGTGGCGAGTTTGGCGAGGCCCGTCCAGGCCTGGCCTGCCTTGTCCCAGCCGTCGGTGCCGACGAGGGTGCCGAGGCCCTTGATGGTGCCCCAGATCCCGTCGACGATGAAGCCGTCCCAGACGAAGCTCTTGACCTGGTGCCAGGCCCAGGCCAGGCCGGTGTACTCGCGTTCGGCGTGCCCGCCCCAGGGGGTTTCCTCGGCATGCTGGAGCGCATCCACCGAGTACCCGTACATACCCGGCTTGTGGCTGCCGTCGTCCACCGTCAGCTTGCTGCCGCCGACCAGCGCGGTGATCTTGTCGTGGCAGGCGCGCTCGGCGTCCGTGAACGCGCCGACGGTCGCCCCGACGTCACTTATCAGGCGATTGTTGTGATCGACCTTCTTCTGGTCGCGCCGCCAGTGGTCGTCACCCTCGATGCTGTCGGTGAACGCGAACGCCTCAGTCCGCAGCGACTGCAGCTTGGCGACCAGCGGCCGGACTGTGCCCTCGTACTCGGTCAACGCCGCGGCAGCCTTCTCCAGCCCGTCCGCGAAATCGTCCGCCTTCGTCTTCACCGGCAGCGTGGTCGCGAACAGCTGATCAGCCTCGGGGGCCTGATAGCACGCGGACAGGCCCTGGAACTCCTTGTGGACGTTCGAACCGCCGTCCCGGAATTCACCGGCCTGCTTGGTGAGCGCGGCCGCGTCCTTGGTGAGCTGCTCCAGGTTGCCCGTGAACATCGGGATCCCGCCGGGCTCGATGACGTCCTTGTCGCTCACTTCGCGCCCCCCGGCTTTTCGATCGGCTTGCCGTCCGCACCGAGCTCCTGGCCCTTGTCGTTGACGACGGGTTCCTTGATGGCCTGCTTCTGCTTGTTCGCGGCCATGTCCAGGTCACCCTTGGCGTACTCGGTCGTCGCCTCGTACGCACCGGTGAGCGAGTGCTCGGTGCGGACGGCGATGTAGCCGAGCTCCTGCGCCTTGTGCTGCATGAACTCGCCGAGTGCGCCGCCGACCGGGCCCATCGGAGCTTCCGTGCCGCAGTACGGGCCCGAGATCGTGCCCGCCGACGACGCTGCCGACTTCAGGCTCTCCTGCATCGCTGTTCCGGCCTTCGACATGGCCTCGGCCGCGGTGGCCGTCTTCTTCAGTACGCCCGAAACCCCGGACGGTTTGATGTCCCAAGCCGACACGAAATTTCCCCCGTTCCCTGCCTGCCGCCCAACTACCGCGCGTATGCGGTGAGTTGCTCTGCCTGTGCTACTGGTACTGCTTGCCGTACGTGCCTACGCGCCTACGCGCCTCAGCCGATGGCGTCGACGGCAGCTTTCGCCTTGGAGAGGGTGGACTGGGCGGTGCCGTCGTTCAGTTCGAGGGTGCCGCGGACGAGGCGGATGATCTCGCGGACCTCGTGGGCGGCCTTGTTCCAGCGCAGTTCCTTGCCGTGGT
>NZ_BMUA01000078.1 GCF_014649955.1 Streptomyces violascens | reverse complement strand
AGCCGCCGGTGAAGACGGTGGTCAGGACGTTGAAGGTGACGCCGCCTGCGGCGCGGGCGGGGTTCTTGCCCCATTCGTCCCAGGCGACGAGTGCTTTGCCGGTCTCCTTCATCGCGGTGCGCGAGTCGCGCAGCCAGCTCGGCATGTCCTTGTCGGGCGTCATCCAGAACGCGGCGGCGAAGGGGGTGGAGGAGATCGCGAGGCCGGTGGCCAGCTTCGCCAGACCCGTCCAGGCCTGGCCTGCCTTGTCCCAGCCGTCGGTGCCGACGAGGGTGCCGAGGCCCTTGATGGTGCCCCAGATCCCGTCGACGATGAAGCCGTCCCAGACGAAGCTCTTGACCTGGTGCCAGGCCCAGGCCAGCCCGGTGTACTCGCGTTCGGCGTGCCCGCCCCAGGGGGTTTCCTCGGCGTGCTGGAGCGCGTCGGCGCTGTACCCGTACATACCGGGCTTGTGGCTGCCGTCGTCGACGGTGAGTTTGCTGCCGCCGACGAGGGCGGTGATCTTGTCGTGGCAGGCGCGCTCGGCATCCGTGAACGCGGCGACGGTGGCGCCGACGTCCTTCATCAGCCGTTCGTTGTGGTCGATCTTGCTCTGGTCGCGGCGCCAGTGGTCGTCACCCTCGATGCTGTCGGTGAAGGCGAAGGCTTCGGTGCGCAGGCTCTGCAGCTTGGCGACCAGGGGCCGGACTGTGCCCTCGTACTCGGTGAGTGCGGTGGCGGCTTTTTCGAGCGCGTCGGCGAAGTCGTCGGCCTTCGTCTTGACGGGGAGGGTGGTGGCGAACAACTGGTCCGCCTCGGGTGCCTGATAGCACGCGGACAGGCCCTGGAACTCCTTGTGGACGTTGGATCCGCCGTCCCGGAATTCACCGGCCTGCTTGGTGAGGGCGGCAGCGTCCTTGGTGAGCTGCTCCAGGTTGCCCGTGAACATGGGGATGCCGCCGGGCTCGATGACGTCCTTGCTCACTTGCCCGCCCCAGGCTTGTCTCCCGGCTTGTCCCCGGGCTTTTCGATCGGCTTGCCGTCCGCCCCGAGCTCTTGGCCCTTGTCGTTGATGACGGGTTCCTTGATGGCCTGCTTCTGCTTGTTCGCGGCCATGTCCAGGTCACCCTTGGCGTACTCGGTCGTCGCCTCGTACGCACCGGTGAGCGAGTGCTCGGTGCGGACGGCGATGTAGCCGAGCTCCTGCGCCTTGTGCTGCATGAACTCGCCGAGTGCGCCGCCGACCGGGCCCATCGGAGCTTCCATGCCGCAGTACGGGCCCGAGATCGTGCCCGCCGACGACGCTGCCGACTTCAGGCTCTCCTGCATCGCTGTTCCGGCCTTCGACATGGCCTCGGCCGCGGTGGCCGTCTTCTTCAGTACGCCCGAAACCCCGGACGGTTTGATGTCCCAAGCCGACACGAAATTTCCCCCGTTCCCTGCCTGCCGCCCAACTACCGCGCATATGCGGTGAGTTGCTCTGCCTGTGCTACTGGTACTGCTTGCCGTACGTGCCTACGTGCCTACGTGCCTACGTGCCTACGCGCCTCAGCCGATGGCGTCGACGGCGGCCTTGGCCTTGGAGAGGGTGGACTGGGCGGTGCCGTCGTTCAGTTCGAGGGTGCCGCGGACGAGCCGGATGATCTCGCGGACCTCGTGGGCGGCCTTGTTCCAGCGCAGTTCCTTGCCGTGGT
>NZ_BMUA01000077.1 GCF_014649955.1 Streptomyces violascens | reverse complement strand
CGGCCTCGTTGTCCGGGGTGACCGGGACGACCTTGAGGTCGCCGGTGGCCGGGTCGCGGACGACGCCCTTGGACCGGTCGGCGCCGAAGCGGATCGGGGTGCCGTGTTCGAGGCGGATGACGGCCTCTTCGGCCTGGTCCTTGTCCTTGAGGACCTCGAAGGCGCCGTCGTTGAAGATGTTGCAGTTCTGGTAGATCTCGACCAGTGCGGTGCCGGGGTGTTCGGCGGCCTGGCGCAGGACTTCGGTGAGGTGTTTGCGGTCGGAGTCGACGGTGCGGGCCACGAAGGAGGCCTCGGCGCCGATCGCGAGGGAGACCGGGTTGAAGGGGGCGTCCAGGGAGCCCATCGGCGTCGACTTGGTGATCTTGCCGAGTTCGCTGGTGGGGGAGTACTGGCCCTTGGTCAGTCCGTAGATCCGGTTGTTGAACAGCAGGATCTTGAGGTTGACGTTGCGGCGCAGTGCGTGGATGAGGTGGTTGCCGCCGATGGACAGGGCATCGCCGTCACCGGTGACCACCCATACGGACAGGTCCCGCCGTGAGGAGGCGAGTCCGGTGGCGATCGCCGGGGCGCGGCCGTGGATGGAGTGCATCCCGTAGGTGTTCATGTAGTACGGGAAGCGGGAGGAGCAGCCGATGCCGGAGACGAAGACGATGTTCTCCTTGGCCAGGCCGAGCTCGGGCATGAAGCCCTGCACGGCGGCCAGGACCGCGTAGTCGCCGCAGCCGGGGCACCAGCGCACTTCCTGGTCGGACTTGAAGTCCCGTGCGGTGAGCGGGAGTTCGCTCCTCGGGACCAGCCTCGGGCCGTCACCGGGCATGGATCGTCTCCTTGAGGACGGTGGCGAGCTGCTCGGCCTTGAACGGCATGCCGTTGACCTGTGCGAAGGACCGCACGCCGACGAGGAAGCGAGCTCTGACCAGGGTGGCGAGCTGTCCCAGGTTCATCTCCGGGATCACCACGTGTTCGTACGAGGAGAGAACGGCACTCAGATTTCCCGGGAAGGGGTTGATGTGGCGCAGGTGGGCCTGGGCGATGGGTTCGCCCTGGGCGCGCAGTCTGCGGACGGCGGCGGTGATGGGGCCGTAGGTGGAGCCCCAGCCCAGGACCAGGGTGCGGGCGCCGTCGGGGTCGTCGACGTCCAGGTCGGGGACCTGGATGTTGTCGATCTTGGCCTGGCGCGTGCGGACCATGAAGTCGTGGTTGGCCGGGTCGTAGGAGATGTTGCCCGTGCCGTCCTGCTTCTCGATGCCGCCGATCCGGTGCTCAAGACCCGGCGTGCCCGGCACCGCCCACGGGCGGGCCAGGGTCTGCGGGTCACGCTTGTAGGGCCAGAACACCTCGGTGCCATCGGCCAGCGTGTGGTTCGGGCCCGTCGCGAACTGGACCCGCAGGTCGGGGAGTTCGTCGATCTCGGGAACCCGCCACGGCTCGGAGCCGTTGGCGAGATAGCCGTCCGAGAGCAGGAAGACCGGCGTGCGGTAGGCCAGCGCGATCCGCGCCGCGTCCAGGGCCGCACCGAAGCAGTCCGCCGGCGTCTTCGGCGCGACCACCGGCACCGGCGCCTCACCGTTGCGCCCGAACATCGCCTGCAGCAGATCGGCCTGCTCGGTCTTGGTCGGCAGACCCGTCGAGGGACCGCCACGCTGGATGTCCACGATCAAAAGCGGCAGCTCCAGCGACACCGCGAGCCCGATCG
>NZ_BMUA01000076.1 GCF_014649955.1 Streptomyces violascens | reverse complement strand
ACCCGCTGGAGCGACAACCGCTCTGTATGGGCTGTTGAGAACGAATTAGGTTCGCCGGGTTGCTCAGGCCGCAGCTGCGAGAGGGCGCCCGCCCCAGCGGATGCCCTTCTCGCTGCGGATGCGAGCGCGTTCCTTGCGTTCGGCGGCCAAGACGTCGCGGTGGCGGGCGTTGGCATTGCGCCACCGGAGGTAGGCGTGGAGGGCCCGGGTCTGGACGGTGTGGTTCGGGTGATTCGAATTGGCGATGGTGAACTGCCTCAGTGGTCCGAAGTGGGCTTCGATCGGGTTCGCCCAGGAGGCGTAGGTCGGGGTGAAACACAGTTCGACCTTGTTCTTCCCCGCCCAGCGGCGGATGTCGCCGCCTTTGTGGGCGGACAGGTTGTCCATGATCACGTAGATCGGTCCTCCGCCGGGCCGCGCGGCCCGGATCGACTTCAGCGCGGCCAGCGTGTTCATGGCACCTTTCCTACGGCGATTGACACCCCACAGGCGGTCGTCGCCGGCCGAGTAGTAGCCATGGAAGTATCGGACTCCGTGGGTGTGGTGATAAGTGGCCGGCAGCCGGTTGGGGTGTCCCTTGCCTGTTCAGCCCGAACCCGCAGTGGGCCGGATTCCGAGGGGACCGAACTCGTCGAACGCGAACAACCGGTCCGGGAAGCGGTCCAGGACCGCCTCGATACGGTCCAGTTTCACCTCACGGTCCGGATCGGGTGACTCCTTCCACGTCTTGGTCCGTTGGAAGGTGATACCGCGTCGGGCGAGGAGGCGGCGTAATGCCTCGCGCCCGACGCGTATGGTCCGGTTACGGACTTTGCGCAGGTAGGCGGCGAGTTTGTGCAGTGACCAGCGGGTGAAAGGCTGGCCGAGCTTGACCGGGCGGGTCGTGGCCGTCTGGATGACGAAGTCCTCATCGGCAGGGCTGAGCAGGCGGGGACGGCCTCCCGCCCACTGAGGGTCCAGGCAGGCCAGGCCGATCTCGTTGAACCGGTGGATCACGTCGCGGACGGTGTCCTCGTCGGCCTGCACCAGTTGGGCGATCACCGGAACCCGGTTCCCGCCGGCCGAGACCAGCAGCATCATCGCGCGCCGAAAGCGCACCGAACTGGTGCTGCCCCGGCGCACGATCTGTTGCAGCTTCTGCCCCTCTTGGTCGGTCAGTCTGCGTACCCGGACAGGCTCGGCCACCACACCCCCAACGGTCGACCCCCGCGGCGAAGCCGCTCAACTGGACGCCACGGGGCAGCTGCACGCTCACCCGCGCATCAAAGGATCAGATGTCGCCCTGGACCAAGGCATGCAGATGCTCGTCATGCCATCCATCTTCGTGTAGAAGGGCGCTGCGCATAGTGCCCTCGATGGAGTAGCCGGCCTTCTCAGCTACTCGGCACGATGCCGAGTTGGCCACCGCGTGACACAGCCGGAGACGGTGCAGTCCAAGGTCTTCGAACGCCCACCGGCTGAGGCGCTGTGTGGCCTCGACCATGGCGCCGCGGCCACGTCCGCCGGGCAGGAGCCAGTACAGGATTTCGGCGCTGCCACCCTGGAGGTCGATGTCACCCCAGCCGATCAAGCCCACGGCCTGACCACCATCGGGCCGGGCGATGGCCCATATCGCGCTCTGCTCGGACTGCCAACGCTCGCGCATGCGCTTGATGCGCTCGCATGCTTCCTCCTTCGACGCCACGAAGAGCCGATTCCACTGGCGAATGCCTGGCTCGTGAGCGGCTGCCACCAAAGCATCGGCGTCGCTGTCACGCCAGGGACGCAGCTCCAGACCACTGGGAAGCGCGAGCACGGGCTGCTCCAGCTTGGCCATATGGCCTGCGGGAACAACGGGCGGTATGGGTGAGGTGATCATCGCGGCATCCTGCCACAGCCCGACACAGGACCGACCCGGTGCCCGACCATCGACCCGGCGTACCTAATTCGTTCTCAACAGCCCATACAGAGCGGTTGTCGCTCCAGCGGGTTGTTCGA
>NZ_BMUA01000075.1 GCF_014649955.1 Streptomyces violascens | reverse complement strand
CGGGCCGTCAGTGCGGGCCGCGCCGACCGTGGCGCGCTGCGGGTCCTCCCGCAGGTAGACGGGGACCATGGGTCAGCCCTTGAGATTCAGGGGGATGGTCAGGGAGTCGACTCCGACCGTGGCCCCGCTCGCCTTCATCGCGCGGTACATCGAGGCCAGGGCGACCCCGGCGGCGACGGCCAGGGCGGCGGCGGCGATCAGGAGCAGGGCCTCAGACACCTCGATGTAGCGGCCCCCGCCGCGCCCCTGGCCTCGGTTGACGACTGGTACCCCGCACTTGCGCACGGTGTAGTTCACGGCCGGATAGTCCCCTGCGGTCCGGGCGACGTCGGTCACGGCTACGGTGCCCTCGGGGGTTACGCGCCAGTCCGCGGGAACCTTGGGAGCCGCGGAAACCGGCGCCTCTGCGGTGGTCGCGGTATCGGTCACGTCACCACTCCTTACTGTCGATACCTTGTATCGGAGATCATACGGGGCGTCAGATTCCGTACGCCACTCCCGAGACGGGTGAATCTGGCGTGTCGCTCCGGACGGCTCGGGCTGTACGTCACCGGTTCTGTCGGTACGTCAACTGGGTGACGTACCGGGGGTTCCGAGGACCCCCTCGGCTTCCCGGCCGGGACCGAGGGACGGCTCCGGATGTGGGGAGGCGGCCCGTTCTTCCCTCCTCGGGAACTACCGGGCCGCCGTGTCTACACCAGTCGAGTCATGCCCTCGGGGAGTTGAGGCTCGGGCAGTCCTTCCGCCCGAGCTGCTGCTCGCGCCCGCAGCCAGCCCCCGAATTCGCGGACTGCCTCGCGGTCCCCCTCGGTCAGCACGGTGCGGGGGTCGTTGCCACACCCCGACATCAGAAAGGGGGCTCGTCGCTGTACCCGCCCTGCGGCTGACCGTTGGCGGGGGCTCCGGCGCCGGCGGGAACTGCCGGGCGGGTGCGGGAAGCGGTCGACCACGCGTCGTCACCCGGCGCGGACCCGTTCGTCCGGGTCGTCTTGGTCACGGTGGCCGTGGCGAACGTCAGGTCAGGACCGCACGAGTTCGCGGTGACCTCCCACGCCGACCGCTTCTCGTTCGTCTTCTCGTCCGTCCACGAGTGCTGTCGCAGTTCTCCGACCACGATCACGCGCATCCCCTTGGTCAGCGTCCCGGCTACGTGCTCTGCGAGGTCCCGCCACACGCTGACCCGGTGGAAGTCGGTGCCCGCTTCCTTCCACTCGTTCGCCTGCCGGTCGAACTGGCGACGGTTGACGGCCACGGAGAACTTCGCGACCGCCGCCCCGCTCGGGGTGAACCTCAACTCGGGATCGTCGGTCAGGTTGCCGACGATCGTGATCGGAGTGCCGTTCATCGTCATGTCTGTCTCCTGCTCGGGTGTCGGTCGGATGGGGCGTCGGCCGGACGGCCACGAACGGGCCCGGACGAGCCGGGCCCGAACGCGATCAGCCGGAGGACGAGGGGTCGAAGAGTTCCAACTGACCGGCCACCCGGGAGACCCCCCGGGCCTTGAGCCGCCGGTACTCCGCGGCCACCCACGACCGCGAGTAGCCGGTCAGTGCAACAGCCGTGCTCTGGGGCTGGCCGGTCGTGTAGCAGTCGTGGACGATCTCTGACGCTTGGTCGCGGGTCATCTGCTCGGGCATGGTTCCCCCTTCGGATGGTCAGGTGTCGCGGTGTCGCGGTCGGCCGCGACAAGGGTTGTCGCGGTGTCGCGGTTGTCGCGGTGTCGCGTCGCGGTTGTCCCGGTCGCGGTGTCGCGGTGTCGCGGTCAGAGGTAGGTTCCGCTGTCCGCAAAGGGCCGTGTCTTGGTCACGTGTCGCTGCATCGCCTTCGCGACGGCCTGTCGCGTTGTCCCGGGCCGGTACTGCTGAACCCGCGTCAGGATCGTGTCGCGGTCGGTGACTCCGGACGTCATGGCCTCCCGGACCATCTGCGCGACACTCGGGGCGTCGGTCGGCTTAGCCCACGGGTCGGCCACCTCGAAACCGTCGTACTCGTCACGGTCGGCGGTTGTCGCGATCGTGTCGCCCGCGACAGCGGCCCTGCTCGCCTCCAGGTCAGAGACCCGCTCCCGCGACGTCGCGGGGTGTCGCTTGGTCATCAGGTCGACAACGACCGGGGCCGCGGAAGCCGTCGCGGTGTCGCGG
>NZ_BMUA01000074.1 GCF_014649955.1 Streptomyces violascens | reverse complement strand
TCCGTGTCCTCGCAGTGGCCTACGACCCCGAGGGCAACGCCGTGTTCGCGACAGTCACGACCGCGCCGCTTCACCACCGCGTGACTTTGGACATCATCGGATAGCACGGCAATTTTGGCGTGGCCCCGGATCGAAGCGCGCTTCTTCCCGGAGCACCCCCATGACCACCCCTCCAGAACCCTGAACAGCCCTCGGTCCACCCGGACCCGAGGGCTGTTCGTATTTCCCGATCACCCCGGAATGCAGCGTGAGAACATCGAATGTGACGCCGCGCCAGGAACCAGCGGAAAGCGAGGCAGAGATGCGCACGGTTCCGATTCAGGTGGTCTGCCGCAACTGTGCTGAGCCGTACCGGACCACCGTCCGGGGCGGAAATACCCGTTGCCCGCACTGCCGCACCTCCCGCCATGTCCGCGTAGACCAGGAATGGGAAGGGCCAGTAACCCGGGATCTCTCGGGAGCCGCCTCCCGGGCCGCGCGGGTCGCCTCCCGGCCCGCAGTGTGGGTCAACTGCCGGTGCGGCCATGAGTGGCAGTCCCGGGCCCGGGACCGCATGACGATCCACTGTCCGGAGTGCGGCACCGGTCAGCGCGTCCCGTACCGGACGTACGAGAACACCGGGCCCTCCCCCGAACGCCGGCACCCGGTCCCCCGACCGTCCAGACCCCGCCCGGAGCCGTCCTGGCGATCCGACCGGGCCCCCGTGGACCCGTGGGAGAACGAACGGACCGAGGCGGCCCCGGTGCGACCCTCGGTCGCCCTGGCGGGGTTCCTGGCCGCTCTCCAGGGCCGGAGCCGACCGACCGCAGCTCCCGCCGCTCCCCGGCCCGCAGCTCCCGCCGTGGTCCCTCTGTCGGCTCCGGCCCCGAGGCGGCCCTCGGTCCCCGCGGACACTCCCCGGGGCGGTGTCACGCCGGTCGACGTGAGCACGCTCCCTCTGCGCGAGCAGGTGCGCCGCGACCGCATGTCTCAGGTACTCCGGTCCCTCTCGGCTCACCTCATGGTCTGGTACGACACTCCGGCCGGCCTCTGTGAGGTCCTGGACACCACGCTCCCGCGCGACCAACAACGCTGCCCCCGGACCACGACCCACGGCGTGACGTTCTTCCAGGGCAACGGGGACGACGTGACCGCCTACGCCTGCACCGAGCACGCCGGGCCCCTGGCCGCAACCGCGCTCCGCTCGCCGTACATCCGGGCGTCGCCGTACCGCATCCGGTAATCCCGTTTTTCGCGAACCGCGCCAGACCAGCACCGGTCATCGGAAAAACTCCGGGGCGCACGTCGAAAAGTGACACCGCGCCAGCAACCAGCGAAACGCGAGGAACCGAGGGCCCGTTTTCGCTGATTCCGAACGGGCGCGGTCGACCAGCAACGGAACGGGCCCCCGTCCCGAGGGATTGGGGGCCCGTTCTGTTGCTCGCTGCGGGTCAGTCCGGCGGGGGGATGATGCCCGCCGCGACCGCCGCCCTGATCCAGTCCCGGCCCTCCCGGATCAACGCCTCGGGGTTGTCCTTCCCGAGGGACAGCCACTCTTGCCGACTCCCGCCGGTCTCCAGTCGCCACCGGGCCTCGGCCAGGAGGCGGACGCGCGGGTCGACGTAGTGCACCCGGGCCGCGCCCTCGGTGTCCATCGTGTCGTCACTGTGGTTCATGGCCCCATCGTGCCGACCGCCACTGACAGCCGGAGCGCGAACGGCCCACACCGCCGCCCGGTTCCCCCACGGAAGGCGCGCGAGCAAACTCCCCGCGCGTATCGGCCCCTTCCCCTCGGGTATCGGCCCGCTTCCGCACGCGTAACCGGCCCCTGACCTGCGGAAGTTCGGCACGGCCACCCGGCGGCCCTCTTCCTCCCGGCCCATTCCCGCACATAATGCGCCCCTGACCTGCGGAAATACCACCGTTCCCCCTGCGTATCAGCGCACTTCCCCACGCGTAAGGCCACCGATACGCCCACGGAATGACCCTCTGACCTGCGGAAACCCTCACACCCTGCTCGGTGGCCCCGCCGGAGGGCCACCTCGTCCCCGCCTCGGTGTGCCAGGTGTCCCCCCTGTCCCCCTCCAACCGGCCCGATCCGCTGTCCCCCCGAAACGCGCTCCCTACAGGGGGGACAGGGGGACAGTGCGGAGGTGTCCCCCACTGTCCCCCCAGGGGGGACACCTCCCCGAGGGCGTTTCCGCAGGTCAAAGCAGGT
>NZ_BMUA01000073.1 GCF_014649955.1 Streptomyces violascens | reverse complement strand
AGGTGTGCGGGGCTGTAGTCCGTCACTCTGCTGCTTGGTCTGTTCGGGGTGGCGGAGGACGGTGGGCTTGTGGTCTTGGACCCGCAACGCTGGCTGGAGTTGCGGCGGTTCCGTGGTCTGCACGCGTCCGGGGCGATGAGCCTGTCGGAGATCGCGAAGGAGACGGGGCTGAACCGCCGGACGGTCCGCAAGTACCTGTCCGGCGAGTCGCCGAGTGCGCCGCCGCGGCGGACGTCGAACGGCCGTCCCCGCCGTCGGGTGGTGGACGAGGTGGCCCCGCTGATCGATGCGATGCTGCGGGCGGAGGTGCTGCTGAAGGCGTCGGTGGTCCACGAGCGGCTCGTCGACCAGTACGGGTTCACCGGGAACTACCAGCGGGTCAAGCTCTATCTGCAGGAGGCAAGGCCCCGTATCGCCGAGGAGTTGGGCATCGGCCCGGGCGAACTGGCCGGGCTGCACCGCCGGTTCGAGGTGGTGCCCGGGGCCCAGGCCCAGGTCGACTGGGGCGACGAGGGCAAGGTCCTGGCCCATATGGGCATCCCGAAGGTCTACTCGTTCCACATGACGCTGTCGTACTCGCGTGATCCGTTCTGCTGTTTCACCACCAGCCAGGACCTGGCGACGTTCTTCGACTGCCACCGGCAGGCGTTCGCGCACTTCGGCGGGGTGCCGATGACGATCGTCTATGACCGGACCAAGACCGTGGTGCGCCGGCACGTCGCGCCGGGCGAGGCAGTCCCCCTACATCCCGAGGCGGTGGCGTTCGCCGGGCACTACGACTTCGACCCCGACGTCCTGGCTGCCTACCGGCCCACGGGGAAGGGCCGGGTCGAACGGCAGGTTCTCATCGTCCGGGATCATGTCCTGGCCGGGCGGGCCTTCTCCTCCGTCGAGGAGATGGATGCCGCGTTCACGGCCTGGGTGCCGCTGCGGCGGGCGAAGATCCACAGCACCCACGGCGAGGTCATCGGCCACCGTGCCGCCCGTGACCACGCGGCCCTGCGGCCGCTGCCGCCGACCCCGTATGCCGTCACGCAGCGGCATCTGCGGCACGTCGGCAAGGACTGCCTGGTCGCCTTCGACGCGAACCTCTACTCGGTGCCCGCCGGCAAGGTCCGCCCCCGCCAGCTGGTCGAGATCAGGGCCACGAAGTCCCAGCTCATGCTGCACTCCACCAGCCCGGACGCCCGCGGCGAGACGCTGCTGGCCGTTCATCCGCGGGCGGTCGGCCGCGGCGCCCGCGTCGTCGACGAGAGGCACTGGGACGGTCTGCCCACCGGCTCCGGGCGCCGCACCACCACGGGCGACGGGCCGCCCCGGCCCCACCGCCAGGACCTTCCCGACGATCAGGCCGGTCCGCTGCAGGCCCTGCTGAACCGGGCCGCAGCCACCCAGGTCGAGGTCGGCCGCCGTCCCCTGTCGGTCTATGACGAGCTGACCGGCACCCGCCCGTTCACCACCACCTCACCTGCGAAGGACGTCCATTGAGCGAGCTGGTCTCCACCCGCATCCGCACCGTTGCCAGCAAGCTCGGCCTGCCCCACCTGGCCGAGGCTCTCAACCAGTACGCCCAGCGGGCGGACGAGGCCAAACTCGGCTACCTCGACTTCCTGGACCTGGTCCTGGCCGAAGAGCTCGCCGTCCGCGACGACCGTCGCTTCCGCCAGGGCCTGCGGACCTCGAAGCTTCCCCACCACAAGACTCTGGACGACTACGACTTCTCCTTCCAGCCCGACCTCGACCCCCGCAAGGTCAAGGACCTGGCCACCCTCTCGTTCGTCGACGCCAAGGCCAACGCGGCCCTGCTGGGCCCGCCCGGGGTCGGCAAGACCCACATCGCCGTCGCTCTCGCGGTCGCGGCCTGCCGGGCCGGCTACTCGGTCTACTTCACCAGCCTCGACGACATGGTCAAGAACCTCAAAGCCGCCGAGGCGGCAGGCCGGCTGACCAGCAAGCTCGGCACCTATCTGCGGCCCGGCGTCCTGGTGGTCGACGAGGTGGGCTACGAGATCCTCGAACGCGGAGAAGCGAACTTGGTCTTCCAGGTGATCTCCAAGCGTTACGAGAAGGGCTCGATCATCCTGACCTCGAACAAGACCTTCAGCGAGTGGGGCCAGGTCTTCGGCGACGAGGTCCTCGCCACCGCCATCCTCGACCGCCTCCTGCACCACTGCGACGTCATCAGCATCAACGGCCCCAGCTACAGACTCAAGAACCGGCTCAAGGCCATCGAGCGCGACACCAACGTGGCC
>NZ_BMUA01000072.1 GCF_014649955.1 Streptomyces violascens | reverse complement strand
GGCGCCGGTGTCGTAGCTGAGCCGGTCCAGATTCTGACCCATGTTCCTGATCCCCCGTACTTAGTGGCGTCCGCCGAAGCGGGCCGCGTCGAAATTGGCCGCCGACATGTTCTGGTGGGCGTTGGACTCCTGCTCGTGATCACCCGTGCCGAACGCCGTGTCCATCCCGGACTGGCCGCCCAGGATGTCCTGGAGCGACCCGTTGAGGTCGTTGGTGATCTCGTCCGCGTGGTTCTTGAACGAGTCGAACGCGGCCTTCCCGGCCCCGTTGAACTTGCCCTCCAGCGGTTCCGCGGCAGCGACCAACTGCCGGATCAGCGTGCCCAGATCAGAACTCGAACCGTCCGTGCTCTTCCCCAGATCGGACAGAGTCGTGGACCCCATGTCGAACTTCACGCACACACCCCCGTAACAGACATACCGAACACCGCACGCGCAACACGGCGCGCCGTCTATGTGTACCCAATGCAGATTGCACGCGCAACGCGCGGTCGAACCGCCAAGACCTGCCCCGATCCCAGATTTCCCAGGTGTCGGGTGGACTCGGGGCGATGCCGCGTCGGGAACGGTTACGAAGTTGGAACGGCGGGCCGGAGGGCATTCGCGGCATAGCCTCGGTGTGCTGCCAAAGCGTGCAAATGGGGTGCGGGGGTGAAGCCGGGGGTCTGCAGCCCCCCGACGTCAGGTGACGCGCCGTCTGGCCGGTCGACCGACGGAATGACCGACGGAATGACCGACGGCATGGCCGATGGAATCACCGCCGGCATGGCCGATGGAGTGGCCGACGGATTGAGTGACGGCTCAGCTCAGCCGGGCGTCGGCGTAGACGAGCATCGCGTCCCGCAGGTAGACGGCCAGGCCCTCGGCGATCTTGTCGTAGTTGGCGCGCATCTGGGGGTCGTCGACGTAGGTCTGGGCGAGCCCCTTGTACGCGGCGGCGTTCGGCGTCCAGAACCGGCAGACGTTCCGGTAGTGGTCGTCGGTCTCGGCCTGGACCTTGGGGTCGTCGACCGGGGTGTCGGCCACCATGAACTCCGCGAAGCGGATCATCTGCGCCGTCACCTCACGCTGCCACCGCTCGGTGTCCTCGTCGGTCATCGTCTCGACGGCCCGCTGAGACTCCTCCCACGCCTTCGGCCACCGCTCGCGCACCTTCTCGTTCTCCTCGGCGGAAGGCTCGAACCCCTCGAACAGGTTCTCCGGCCGATTGATCTTCGCCATGTCGTTGTTCTCCTCTGCTTCTTCCAGTTCGGCGATGGTGCGGTCGACGGTGCGGGCCAGGGTGCTGAGCCGGTCCCGCTCCGCGAGCAGCCGTTGGCGGTGCTCACGGAGTACGGCCACACGGTCGACCTGGCTGTCGAGTACGGCCTGGATCTCGCGGAGCCCCAGGTCGAGCTCCCGCATGAGGAGGATCTGCTGCAGCCGCAACAGATCGGCCTCCTCGTAATAGCGGTGCCCGTTGCTCCCGATCCACGCCGGTGGCAGCAGCCCGATCTCGTCGTAGTGCCGCAGCGTCCGGGAGGTCACCCTGGACATCCGAGCCACATCCGCGATCGACCAGGCCATGACGGTTGCTCCCATCGCCGGGCCGGAGTCCGTCCCCGGCCACAGAGACGACGGTAGGAGTTGACGCAACGGCAACCGCAACCCGAATCGGGGGCGAGCCACGGGAGGCGGCTCGGCCGCGCCGAGCCTGTGGCGGCGCATAGTCGACGGCGCATATAGGGGGCCGTGGGGCACTGCCCCACGGAACTGCCCCATGGAGGGGGAGCGAAGAGAAGGGAAGGGGAGGGGTGGGCGGACTGGAGCCCTCAGAACCTCGTGTAGTGTTCTCCGAGTTGTCACGCAGCCGGGACGGCCCCGAGGCAACCATCCGCCGCAGATTCTGCGGCAACCCCAACTCAGCACAATCTCCCGACCGGGAGCGCTTTCGGCATGCCGAATTCAATTCTGGTCGGACCGGAAGACTCGATTACGAATCGCCGGAAAGATCCGCTAGAGTTCGGGACGTCGGAACGGCCCAACAGCCGGGAAGACACCCCGATTTCGACCGGGAATCAGGACCGAAAGGATCTGATAGAGTCGGAACCGCCGGAAAGGGAAACCCGAGAGGGAGAACTGGAAAGGCACCGAGGAAATCGGACACGAAAGAGTCTGATAGAGTCGGGAACACGAAATACCGAAGGGAAGCGCCCGGAGGAAAGCCCGAGAGGGTGAGTACAAAGGAAGCGTCTGTTCCTTGAGAACTCAACAGCGTGCCAAAAGTCAACGCCAGATTGACAACCCCGTCTC
>NZ_BMUA01000071.1 GCF_014649955.1 Streptomyces violascens | reverse complement strand
CGGGAGATACGTCAACCTCGGCGAGTGATCAATGCCGATCCCCGCCTCTGGGTGCGTCACTCGTAAGGGTGGGGTGCTGAGCCGGAGGAAACGCCCAAGAGAGTACAGACCACCAGAACTCCACAGGCAAGGGGAAGACCGGACGGGAAAGCGAGAGCGAACTCTTGTACTTACGATTCGTGAGGTGTAACCGCGTGGTGGAAGCAGTCGGCGCGGTAAAGGACCCGGCGCTGAGAGGCGCCACATGCTCCCGCAGTCAGTGAAATCGGGAGGAGGTCACCGTGGTCCCGGATCAGAGAGAGTTCCCAAACCCGGTCGTATCTCATGGGAGAGGAACAGGGAAACCCCGTAGCGGTCCCAATGGGTAGGCCGAAGGCAACGAAGGCGTAACTCCACTGCGGGAACAGGATGACCCGAGAAGCCAACGCCACCGGAGCGAAAGCTCAGAGGAAACGCCGGACATCAGGCAGTCTCCATGCCTCCGGCCATAACTCGGTGGATACCAGGAAAGAAACCTGGGCCCGAAAGGGAGCCCACGCGGGTCAGGTAGGCCGTTGAAGAATAGCTGGGAACAGCCCCAACCTGGGCGCAAGTTAGGCAAGGAGGAGTCTTGAACGAGGCAGTGCTGAGTGACGGAGCCTCCCGGAACGGAACCCAGGACGCAGATACCTCGTGGCACAGTACAGACTGGGCCAAGGTGGAACGAGACGTCAGGCGACTTCGCCAGCGAATCTTCAAGGCCGCGCAGGAGGGGGACCATAAGAAGGTCCGTAACCTCCAAAAGCTCATGCTGCGTTCTCATTCCAACACGCTTCAGAGCGTCCGCCGTGTGACGCAACAGAGCCCTGGAAGGAGGACCGCCGGCGTCGACAACTATCGGGCACTGACTCCAGAGGATCGAGGACGCCTTTCCCTGGAGTTCTCCGAAGGGAAGTCTCGGAGTCCGAAGCCGGTGAAGCGTGTGTACATTCCCAAGGCTAATGGGAAGAGACGCCCACTTGGTATCCCGGTGATCCGGGACCGAGTCCACCAGGCGCGAGTGAAGAATGCGCTCGAACCTGAGTGGGAAGCCAAGTTCGAAGGCAGGAGCTACGGCTTCCGCCCCGGGCGAGGATGCCATGATGCGCTATCCATGATCCACAAAGTGACCGCTAGGCGGACCGCCAAGCGGTTATGGATCCTGGACGCGGACCTGGCAGGGGCGTTCGACCGCATCAGTCACGACCATCTGCTGGAGTCAATTGGCACCTTCCCAGCTGCCAAAGACATCAGAGGGTGGCTCAAAGCTGGGGTGATCGAGGAGGGCGGCTTCACCAACACCGAAGAGGGGACACCTCAAGGTGGTGTCATCAGCCCTCTCCTCCTCAACATTGCCCTGCACGGAATGGAATCCGCAGCCGGGGTAAAGACGGTCAAGACGGCGTGGAACGGCCTGGTGCGAACAGCCGAAGAATCACCGGTACTTGTGCGGTACGCAGATGATTTCGTGGTGCTGTGTCACACGAAGGAAGCTGCATGTCAAGCCAGAAACAAGCTGGAGGAGTGGCTTAAGCCCCGGGGGTTGACCTTCAACGAGGAGAAGACGCGCATTGTCCACCTCGCGGAAGGCTTCGACTTCCTGGGTGCTCACATCCGAAAGTACGCGGACGGCACCGTCCTCATTACCCCATCCAAGGATGCGATACGAAGGGCCAGGCAGAGGATCAAGCAGATCATCCAGCGTACGAACGGGCAAGGGAGTCACGAGGACCTGATCCTCACCCTCAACCCATTTGTCAAAGGGTGGTCTATGTACTACAGCCCCTACTCATCGTCTAGGGCGTACCGGAATCTTGATTTCTACGCCTTCGGACGACTGTGGAAATGGGCTGTAAAGCGACACCGCAGGAAAGGCCGGAGGTGGATTCGATCCCACTACTGGGGGCGGTACCACCCCAAGCGGAACGATGTGTGGGTCTTTGGCAACGACAAAGTCCTCATGCATAAGTTCGCTTGGACGAAGATCCGGAGGCACGCGGCCGTACCCGCGAATGCGTCAAAGGACGACCCCGCGCTGAAGGAGTACTGGGCCAAGAGGACAGCAACCAAGGGCCTGCCACAGCTGGAGCGCAAGCTCATCATCGGCCTGGCAGTCCGCCAGAAAGGGAAGTGTCCTGGCTGTGGGCTTGATCTTTTGGAAGGGGCTGGATTCGAGCCGGACAACCTGAACGAATGGGTGTCCTGGTTCTCGGCGGCGACAAGAGCATTTCATGTTCACCACGTCGTCCACCGTCAGCACGGTGGATCTGACGATCCACGGAACCTGGAACTGAGGCACACCACCTGCCACCAGCAGCTTCATGCAGGCGGCAAGGACAGAGCAAACGCGCGGCCCCCGCGGCCCGCTTGAGCCGTGTGCCGCGACGAGCG
>NZ_BMUA01000070.1 GCF_014649955.1 Streptomyces violascens | reverse complement strand
CACCTGCTGGCGGCTACGGAATCAAGCATTCCCCGACTCCGTAGCTCCCATTAGGCTGAGGTCTCGCGGCAGTCGCGGGGGACGTCATGGGTGCTGCTCCGCGGGTGGGTGGTCACCCTCAATTGCATCATGTGTTCGACTCCTCGGTCTGGCGGCCTGCCGTGCCGACCGGTGTCCGTTGACCTGTCGCAGTGAAGGTTGAGTGTTCTCATCGAACATTGAGTGGTGCCGCCTTCAGGAGTGTGACCGGGCGAGGCAGTTGTCACCCCTGGGCGCGCAGACTGTCACTGCACCCCGACCTGACTGCGCCTCCGCAGCGCACCCGGTCTGAGTAGCCGGTTCGCTCCGGCGGCGGTGACAACAACCAGGACCAGGCGCAGCAGGTGACAACCATCTCGCCCAACTAGTGACAAGCAGCATGCTCAAGGCGAGCCGAACGCTCAGGTCGCGGGGCGCGCCTGGTGACAACGGCATTGCCCAGTCACAAGGAGGACACGGTCAAGGCCAGCGAGGCGACGGCGGTGGCGAGGTAGAAGCCGGGAAATGCGAGGTTGTGGAGCACGCGGGTGCGCACATGGTAGGCGAGCGCGCCCAGGTAGAGCAGGACGAGACCGCTGGCCGCGGCGGCGCCGAGGGGGCGCAGTGCGGTGTCGAAAAGGCCGAGGAGGAGGCCCGCCGTTCCGGCCAGCTTGAGGGCGGCCAGCCGGGGCAGCCAGGATCGGGGGACACCCACCTCCGCTGAGTTGGCCAGCACGAAGCGCGCCCCAGCGAGGTCGGCGGCGGCCATCCCGACGTTGATGGTGGCGGTGAGCAGGGTGACTACGAGGAGCGCGAGCTGGGTACCGGTCATGCCTTCAGGGTCCGCGGGCACTTCGACGCCGTCCAATACCTGCTTCTATAACCTGGTGGCATGGACGTGGATACGCGCCTGCTTCGGTACTTCGCCGCAGTGGCGGAGGAGGGCAGCCTGACCGGGGCAGCGGAGACGCTGTTCGTCTCGCAGCCTGCGCTGACCAAGCAGATCCGGCGCCTGGAGGAGGATCTCGGGGTACGGCTCTTCGCGCGTTCACGATCGGGGATGGCGCTGACCGAAGCTGGTCGTGAGCTTGCCTTGCGGGTGCCCGCACTGCTGGACGGCTGGGACGAGACGGTGCAGGCAACCGGCCGGGCGGCGCGGGTGCTGCGCCTGGGTTTCCTGGACGCCGGCGCAGTGGGTGGCGTCCCCGAGGTCATCGCTGAGTTCCGCCGGGCGCAGCCGGAGTGGCGGGTGGAGCTGCGGCAGTTCGACTGGTCGGACCCGAGTGCCGGCCTGGCCCGGGGTGAGGTGGCTGCGGCAGTGGTGCGTTTGCCGTTTCCGGGGCAGGAGAGGTTCACAGTGCGGGAGTTGTTCGCTGAGGAGCGTGGGGTGCTGCTGTCGGCTCGGCATCCGCTGGTGAACAGCGAGACGGTGGAATTCTGGGAGTTGTGGGACGAGCCGTTCGTCGCGGCCGGAGCCGGGACCGGAGCCTGGAGGGGGCACTGGCTGGCGGCGGAGGAGCGGGACGGGCACCCCGTCCGGGTCGGCGCCGTCACCAGCCTTCCCGACGAGTGGCTCGGAGCGGTGGCCGGCGGCTGCGTGGCGCTGGCCCCGGCGTCGGCAGCCCGTTTCTACTCCCACCCGGACGTGGTGTTCCGTCCAGTGCGCGGGGTCTCACCGAGCCGGGTGGGGCTGGCCCGGCCTCGGGGGCGGACGCACGAAGCGGCGCTGGATCAGTTGCTGGAGGCCATCGCGTGCCGACTGACCGGGAGTTGACGACCGGGCCGACAGGCCGTCGGCGCGCGCTGCCCGGCCGGGCCGGCACTGCTCCTGGCAGCGGCCGCATTGAACGGCTCGTCCCAGCACAAGGACACCCGCGGCGACCGCCTCGGTGGGGTGCACATAGGCCGTGACCACCGACCACGCCGACCCTATGGCACTCAATGTTCTACGACCGCAAACGCGCCGAGGGCAAGCGCCACACCCAAGCCGTGCTCGCCCTCGCGCGCCGCCGCGTCAACGTGCTCTGGGCCCTCCTACGGGACGGACGGTGCTACGAGCTCACGCCGCCGACAGCCCTCTCGGCTTGACAGACCGGATTAGGAATCGGTGAGAACACTCAACCCTCACTGCGACAGGTGACCTGTCGCAACGGGAAGGTTGAGCGTTGTCACCGAAGATTGGTGACCATGCGGTTCCCAGCCGTCAAGATTCCCCTATGGACTCAGGGGTGGCTGCCATCGTGGGTGCGGCCGTGGGAGTGGTGGGTACCACCCTCGCGGCCGGCGTTGCAGGCATATCGGCTCAGCGGCAGGTCAGGGCAGAGCACCGGCATTGGCGTCGGCAGCTCCGCCGCGACGCGTACTCGGCATCCACGGCCAGGGCGGACGAGCTGCGCAAAGTATTGAAGGAGATCTACGCTGAGCTGATCAGGCCGGGAGCGGATCTCGATGCCGTCCGCGCTGCCCTCGATGGCGCTCGCGGATTGCTCACTGGCGGACTCGCTGACGCTCAGGCAACGGTGGAGATCGAAGGGCCGGAGAAGCTGGCACGTATGGCGGAGGAATTGTCTCGCTCGCTCTCGGCCTGCGTCGCTGCCACCGGCGCGGCCACCCTCGGGCGCGG
>NZ_BMUA01000069.1 GCF_014649955.1 Streptomyces violascens | reverse complement strand
GAGCAGACGCCAAGAGCGCCCTCATCACCCTCGTGGAACACGCCCTCATGGCACGACTGCGGTAGCGACAAATCCGGCACCGGCGAAGGCCCCGCATTCCGAGCAACGGAACGCGGGGCCTTCGTCATGTGCCCTGGGCCGCGGAACGCGGGGGCTCCGCAGCGCGGGCGCGACCAGCAGCGCGGGGCCGCCTACAGGGGCGCGGGGAACTGCGCGACCGGCCACAGACGGCCCACACCTGACCAAAGACAGCCGGGAGCGCTAGCTCAACAACTCGCCGAGTTTCAGGGCGAATTGACCAGGGTGGGTCACAACGCCCACGTGCCCGCCGGGGAACTCCGCGAGCTCAACCCCGTACCGCCCCGCGAGGCACGCCGCGGGCCTATACAGGCGCAAGCCGTACGACGCCCACCCCGCCGCAGGCACCAACTTCCCAGCATTCAGGTCGAGTTGGGCCAGCGAAGGCACATGTCCACTGAACGGCCCCAGGATCCGCCCGAGGAAGAACCCCGAGTTCCCCTGAGCGCGCTGAAGCGCAGACCGCACCCCCGGTGAGAGCCGGGAGAGGTCCGGCGCCTCCCCGCGCTCCTCACCACACCCCGCCCCCAGTTCGGCCATGGCCGCACTCACCCCCGAGCGGTGGAAGGTCGCGACGACCGACTCGAAGAACGCGTGCTGCTCGGCGGCGTCGGGCAGCAGCGAGACCAGCACGGGCTCGTGCGCAACCACCCGGGCAAGCCGCTCAGGGTGCCGCGTGAGCAGCTCCACCGCGACGATCGCCCCCGAGCTCGTACCGAAGACGTACGCGGGCGCCCCGTCCGGCGCCACCCGGACAAGCAGCCGGTACGCGTCGTCGGCCTGCACCTCGACGCGCTGGTCCACGTCCGGCCCGTCGAGCGGGCTGCGGGAGTGGCCGCGGGGATCGTAGGTCACCACGGTGAAGCGGTCGGCGAGCGCGTCGGCGACCGGTTCGAAGATCCCGGCGTCCCCTCCGCCGCCCGCGATGAGCAGCAGGACGGGCCCGGTGCCGCGCACCTCGTAGCGCAGGGTCGCGCCGGGCACCTTCAAGGTGCCTATGGCCGGTTCAGTCATCGTGTTTCTCCCCGTTCGCGGGCCAGTGCTCCAGCAGGACGTGCAGCGCCTCGACTCCCCGCTCCCACGACTTCTGCACATCGCGGGGGTGGCCGAATCCACCCTCCGCTTCGAGCGTGATGTAGCCGTGGAAGGTGCTGCGCAGGAGGCGTACGGCATCGGTGAGGTCGGGCTCGGCGAGGCCGTAGGCGCGGAGCATCCCGTACGTCGTGTCCGCCGTGCGCGCCATGACGGTCGACCCGGCGAGCAGCTCCGGGTCGACCCGGTGCTGGGTGGCGGCGTACCGGCCGGGGTGGGCGAGCGCGTAGGCGCGGTAGGCGTCGGCGAAGGCGACCAGGGCGTCCTTGCCGGCCCGGCCCGCGACGGCCGCGGCGATGGAGTCGATGAACTCGCCCGCAGCGTAGAGCGCGACCCGCTGCCGCAGCTCGCGGAGGTTCTTGACGTGCGAGTACAGGCTCGCGTCCTTGACGCCGAAGCGCCGCGCGAGCGCGGACACCGTGATGCCGTCGAACCCCGCCTCGTCGGCCAGCTCGGCGCCCGCCACGGTGAGCCGCTCGGCCGTCAGCCCCGCTCGGGCCATCCGTACACCTCCCGATCCCAGAACCTAGTCCCCCTAGGTTCGGGCCTAATATACATAGCCCGTACGTCTGCGAACAGCGAAAAAGCCCCCGCCGACGAAGGCGGGGGCTTTTTGCGAGGGGGTCCCGGGCGGGGTCAGCCCTGCCAGGAGTGCGGGGCGCGGAAGCCGGGGGTGCGCTCCAGGCGGCGCCAGCCCGCGGTGGACCGGCCGCGCTTGGGGGCGACGGCGGGCTGGGCGGCGGCTCGCGCCAGGAGCACCGCGGTGATCGCGGCGAGCTCCTCGGGAGCGGCGTCGCCCTTCTCCACGCGGAGCAGGGACTCGGACTCGGACGAGTTGGACTTCGAGGTGTTCAAGTTCATCTCCTCTTACTGAGGGGGGTTGCCGTGTTTGCGGGACGGCAGGTCGGCGTGCTTGGTCTTGAGCATCGCCAGCGAGGCGATCAGAACGGCCCGGGTCTCGGTCGGATCGATGACGTCATCGACCAGACCCCGCTCGGCCGCGTAATACGGATGCATCAACTCGGCCTTGTACTCCTTGACCATCCGCGCCCGCATCGCCTCCGAATCATCGGCATCCGCAATCTGACGACGGAAGATCACATTCGCCGCACCCTCCGCGCCCATCACCGCGATCTCATTCGTCGGCCACGCATAGGTCAGGTCGGCACCGATGGACTGCGAGTCCATGACGATGTACGCACCCCCATACGCCTTGCGCAGGATCAACGAAATCCTGGGCACCGTGGCATTGCAGTACGCATACAGGAGCTTCGCGCCGTGACGGATGATGCCGCCGTGCTCCTGCGAGACACCCGGCAGGAACCCCGGCACATCCAGCAGCGTCACGATCGGGATGTTGAACGCATCACACATCTGCACAAACCGCGCCGCCTTCTCCGAGGCCTCGATGTCCAGGACACCGGCCAGGGACTGCGGCTGGTTGGCGACGATGCCCACGACCTGGCCGTCGAACCGGGCCAGCGCACAGATGATGTTCCGCGCCCACCGCTCATGGACCTCCAGGAAGTCCCCGTCGTCGACGAGCTCCTCGATCACCTTGTGCATGTCGTAGGGGCGGTTGCCGTCGGCGGGCACCAGGTCCAGGAGAGCCTCGGAGCGGCGGTCGGCCGGGTCGTCGCAGGCATGGACCGGCGGGTTCTCCCGGTTGTTCGACGGCAGCATCGAGATCAGATACCGCACCT
>NZ_BMUA01000068.1 GCF_014649955.1 Streptomyces violascens | reverse complement strand
GTCACACCACGCCCACCCCCAACTCTCTTGACACCCCAACGACATGGGGTGTCTGTCATGGGGGTCCCCCCTGGCCCTTGAGGCCTTGGGGGAGTTTGAGGACGAGCGCCCTTCAGGCGCGATACGGGGTCTGGGGCGGAGCCCCAGGAAACCCGGCTCCCCTTCCCAACCCCCGGCGGGTTTAGGGAAGGGGCGGGGCGGGGCCAAAACAGGGTTGCCCCCCAACCCCCCTTGGCGCCCCGGGGGTTAGCCCCACCCACCTACGGGTAGGTGGCCGGATCGCCCCGAACCACCCCCTCCGGAAAAGCTGGGCCGAGCAAACACCCCACCCCCCGGAGGAGTCCGCCCGTGCGTGAGCAGGCATCACAAAGCCCCGGCCAGAACAGAGCGCGGCAGCGGACCACGAGGCGAGGAGCGGCCGCCGCAGCCGCACTGGCCGCAGGCATCCTGACGCTGAGCGCCTTCACCCCGCCCCCGGCGACCGCAGGACGGGACGCCGTGCAGCAGAGCCTCAACACCCTGGTCACAAGCGACGGCTTCCCCGCAGCCCTGGCCGCCATCCAGGACCGCAAGGGCCACACCCGTAACTACACCGCCGGCGTAGCCGACCTGACCACCAGGGCGAAGGTCCCCGTCGACGGCCAGGTCCGCATCGGCAGCAACACCAAGACCTTCACCGCCGTGGTCGTCCTGCAACTCGTGGGCGAGGGCAAGATCGGCCTCGACACCCCGATCGACACCTACCTCCCCGGCCTCGTACGCGGCGACGGCATCGACGGGAGCCGCATCACCGTCCGCCAAGTCCTCCAGCAGACCAGCGGACTCCCCAGCTACACCAACGACGACGACCTGGAGCCCCGCTACTACGAACCCCGCGACCTGCTCGACCGCGCCTTCAAGCACAAGGCGGGCTTCGCCCCCGGATCCAAGTGGGAGTACAGCAATACGAATTACGTGGTGGCCGGCCTGATCGTCCAGCGGGTGACGGGCCGCCCCCTCGCCGCGGAAATCGACCAGCGCATCATCAAGAAGATCGGCCTGCGGCACACCTACTTCCCCGCCCCCGGCGACCCGACGATCCGCGAACCGCACCCCAAGGGCTACGCCCAGGACGCGCCGGGCGGCCCTCTGAGCGACATCACGGAGATGGACCCGTCCTGGGCCTGGGCGGCAGGCCAGCTGATCTCCACGAACTCCGACCTGAACCGCTTCTTCAGCGCGCTCCTCGGTGGCCGCCTCCTCCACCCGGCCCAGCTGAAGGAGATGCGCACCACCGTCCCGGCCGGATCCCCCTTCGCGCCCAACACCCGGTACGGACTCGGCCTGTTGAGCACTCCGCTGTCGTGCGGCGGCGTCTACTGGGGCCACGGCGGCAGCTTCCCGGGCTACGAAACCCGGGGCGGCGCCACGGACAAGGGCCGCGCCGCGAACGTGGCGGTAACCCTCCAGCCGACCGACCCCAAGGCGATGCCCCGAGTAGAGGCCCTGGTGGACAAGGCTTTGTGCGGCGCCGGGTAGCCAGACCCTGGGTGCCCGGCGCAGGGCCTACGCGGGACCTACGTAGGGAATTCCCCCAGCCAGCTCCGGTCGAGGAGGTTCTCGGGGAGGTACTCCGACTCCACCTCGATCGGGCGTCCGGCGTCGTACGCGAGGCAGGCCAGGGCGAGCGGGGCCAGGGCCACCGCACCGTCGAGGTCCTCGCGGCGCTCCTCGTCGGCCGTCCAGTACTCGTGGTGCAGCTGGATCGCCTGGACGAGCGCCTCGCTGAACTTCTCGGTGTCCTGGGTGATGAAGCGGTAGAACACGTTCAGCGGAGGGTAAAGGATCTTGAGCATCAGCTCGCGGTCCACGAAGCGCACGTTGTCCGGGTTGGTCCCGTCGAACGCGGCGACCAACTTCTCGCCCAAGCCTTCCCGTTCGAGCCAGTACGTCTGGAGCGCGTCGACCCAGTGGTAGATGTACTCCTCGAACTCCGCACCCGAGCCGCGCAGCAACTCGATGGGGACGTTGGCGAGTTGGGTCAGTCGGTTCTCGTCGCGGCAGATGATGGCGAGCCAGAACGCCTGCAGCCAGGTGCCCGGGTCGGTGAAGTGCGTGGGCCCCCCGAGCGCGGGGATGGTCCGCGGTTTGTGGGCAATCATGCACTCCACGGTCGAGCCTGCGGGGGCGGTGGCCGCCGCGAACAGTGCGGACCCCGTCTGCATGGCCGCGACCCACGCCTCCCACGTCTCGCTCGCGTTCGCGGTCGGGTCGTGCAGGCAGTGCGTGAACGCGGTGTTGATCGTGCTGCTGAAGGACACACCGAACATGCGTGGCGCCCGCTCGACGCGTTCGATCGCCTGCATGGTGTGTTCGTCGATCTCCGCGAGCCACTCGTCGGAGTTCTCGCCCGGGTCGTACGGGGTCCGGGAAATCTGGATTGCCATGGATCAGTCCCTCGCGGAGAGGTCGAATTCCCCATTCCGTAGCCGACCAGTGTGCGTCGTCTGCCTCTGCCTTGACCGGTACGTAGTCGGCTAGGCGGGGATCACCGGCTCGATGGTGACCGTGTCCATGTCCTCGCGTGCGTCCGCAACGTCCAAACGCCTGTGGCTCAAACCGCGAGCAGGGCCTTGGCTCGGAGGAAGATGTCGTCGTCTTCCAACTCCACGGACGCCGACTCGATATCGGTTACGATCCGCTGCAGAACCTTTGCCCACTCGCTGACGAATACGTGCGTAGGGACCACCGAATCGCCCCGTTCGGCCAGCAGCGACTCGTAGTTCCCGAGCGTGCTGTGCCAGCGCGCCTGAATTCTCAGCGAATCGCCCTCGCGGATCATTCTCCATTCGGCGGAGAATGTGTCGGAGCCCCAGAAGACCTCGGTCTCCGAGAATTCTGGCCGCTGAATTTCCTCAAGGAGGGGCACCAGGTCGTCGATAAGGGCGGCGAGGTCATAGCCATACGGAAGCCGGACCGGCACCAGGTTCCAGACGAGGATGGCATCCTCGGCCTCGGAGGAGTAAATCTCGCCGACCGCGTCAGCCATGTCGGCGGCGGACTCACACTCCCGAACGGTCGGGCAACCTGCCTGGATCGAGAAACTCATCGTCGTTCCTATCGCGTGGTCGGGTAAGCGTGCACCTTGCCGTTGGGGTACACCTTGACAAAGAGAGCATTCGGGGTTCGCGTCGTACCGTCAGGCATGTACTCGATGCAATGATGACCCTCGGGAAGCTTGAAGAATCCAGTCTTTCCGGGCCCCAGGTCAGCGGCGCGCTCCGTAGCGTAGTGGACATCCGCCGGCGACCCAAACTTTCCTTGCGGCTTAGCTTCCTTACTGGCGCGGGCCGGTCCTTCAGTCCAGTCGATTCCGTGTTTTGCGCCCTTGAGCAGGGGTGCCTCCGGCTTGTATTTCTGACCGTTTACTTCAATACCGCGCCCGACCGTGTCGATTTGCTTCTTCCTGCTGAGCCCGTCCAGTTCGCTCTGGCTCTTCATGAAGTCGGCCTGCTGGGCCTCGGTGACCGGATGCGGGTTCTCGGGAGTGCCCAGGGGATGGTGGTTGACCGGGCTCTCATGCCCGCCTCCGCCGCTTCCGGTGCCCTCGTTTCCTCCGTGTCCCGGCGCACCACCATGACCGGAGCCCGGGGTTTCGTGGTGACCCCCCGTCGGCTGCCCGAGGCCGTCGTGCGCGCCACCGCCGGGGGAGACCGGAGTGTGCGAGCCGCCACCCGCCGGATCGTGACCGGCGTGCGGAGCCTTGGGATCGGTGTTGTGCGACGGGCCGCCCGGGGTTTCGTGGCTGGCGGAGGGCCCGAGGTCGTGGGCGGTGCCGCCGGGTGTGCGCGCCGGGTCGTGGGCCCCGGCCATGGCCGGTTCCCTGACGTCCGCGCCGACCTTGACCGGCTCGTCCACGTGCGGCAGCGAACTCTTGAGGCGGGCGATGTCGTCGGCGCTGAGTTCGACCTTGGCGGGTGCGATGGTGCCGTCGGGTTTGT
>NZ_BMUA01000067.1 GCF_014649955.1 Streptomyces violascens | reverse complement strand
CGCTGGTCAGCCAACTCGGCTACATAGGCGTTGACTTCGGCCTCCAGAGCGACGGCCAGCATCCGCCTCGCACCCTCGCGGACGATGTCGTCGATCAGGGAGCCAGTCTCGGTCGTTCCATCCGCATTCACTACGCTCAGCACGGGCGTGCCTTCCCGACCGACGGTGCAACGTCGGCCTACTCGATGAGCAGAAGTCGATCACTCGGGAAGGCACGCCCTTCGCATCCAACCCGAGGTCGATCCACAGGTCATGAGCATTGCTCGTTGGGGTCTCCGCCGAGCACGAGGGACACGAGATGGTCCTCCTCGGCATCCCCCATCGGACCCGTGCAGCCATACGACTTGGCGTTCGCCGCCTTCTCTGTGCCCGTCACGGAGGCGGGCGAACAGATTCGTTAAAGATCAAGCTAGTGCCTTCCTTCACTTCAACACGCTGAACTTGACAGAGAAATCCCCGCCGATCTCGCACCGCAGAGATTCGAGACAGACCACTTCGTCGACGGCCACGCTCTCGGCGAAGGTCGACTTGCCCGAGCCCGCCTGGCCGTCATCGCCGGACCGCAGTGGCTGCTGGACGACGAACGGCGCGACGTGGCAGCCGGGGACGGGCCGCCGCCTACACGGTGCGCATCGACGATGCCGAGGAGCCCTCGGGTGTCGCCGCGGTCCGGGTCGCGGCGGACGACATCATGGAGGTGACCATGGTGGACGATCCCGAGGCGTACGGCGTGCGGATCCGTTTTGATGACGTGGCCGCCGCCTGCCACGCGTGGAGTCTGGGCCTGGTGGCCTGGCACCGGAACCAGCGCCCGGACCGCTGGGCAGAACACCCCACAGCCCCGGACGGACTGGGCCTCCCCACAAACGAGTTGGTGACCGGGCTGGTGGCAGCCGCGCTGTACGCGACAGTGCGCGCCGAAGGCCTGGACAGTGCCACAGACGGCTCACTCGTCCACGGGGCACCGCTCGAGCCGCCATTGAACCTGCTCCAGGACTCGGTCCGCTACCGCATCCCCCGCGATCTGCTCGCCCCGATCAGCGTCACCGACGACCATCCGTCTGCCGCCGTGGTCACCGCCCTCAGCACGCTGTTCGACGGATACGACACCAAGGCGAACCGACGCCAGAACAAGGTACTGAGGCCGGCACAGAAGGTGCTGCTGGACCACCTCGGCGAGGTACCGGGGCCCCGGTGGGAGGGAGCCAGCTCCAAGGACGTCCTGGGCCTCCTGCTCGGCGGCGGCTTCGTGCCCACCGTGGCCCACCGGATTACTGCCGTCACCGATGAGGGGACGGCTCAGGCGGCGTACGGCAAACGGCACCACCCGTAGGGGCGGGCGGGTTTCACCGAGCCGCCACCTCGACGCAGAGATTGAGCACCTGCGCGGCCACGAGGTGGCCCTCGTCGCTGTTGGCGACGCGGGCTGGTTCGAGGACGGCGGCGCAGCGCAGCGTGGTGGCGGCCCAACATCCGTTCGTCATCGAAGGCGTGGCGACGTTGGGGCCCACCACGTGAAAGGCGGCACGGACGACGTCGTGCAGATTCTCGGGCTTCTCGCCGGCAGGGGTCTGTAGGCCGATGGCGATGTGTGAGGCGAGCTCGCGCTCACTTCGGTGAGGGATCCACTGGCCCGCCGTCAGGTCCTCACTCAGCGCCGTCAGCGCCCGTTGGAGATCGTCAGTTGTGGTCATGACGCGACTCTGCGAGGTGTGGGGAACTGGCGACCGGTGCCCGTCCGGCGGGCTCCGGTCGAGATTCCTGCCCGCCTGGCGGAAGCAGAAGGGATGCACTCCTCTGAACTAGTGACCTGAGTCAGAGATTCCTCGCCAGATCGGCAGCCGTCAGCTGGGCCGGCCCTGCGCTCCGTGGGGAGGAGTCTCTCACCGGGAAAACCGGCCACGGTCGAAGAGATTGGGCAGGCCGGTCCGGTACCTGATCTCGTCGAGCTTGTGGAGGAAGGCCAGCTCAGGAGGACGGTAGAGTCGCCGGACCCGGCAGCGGGGTGCGGTCGAACCGTCCGTGTCCAGCAGGGCGTTGACCGCTCGCCGCGCAGACTCGTTCGCACCCTCCATCGTCGCGAGATCGATGTCGGTGGCGACGTAGTCGCCGGCCAGGAACAGGTTCGGCACCGCCGTGCGGCACGAAGGCCGGTCGTACCAGGTGCCCACGGGGTGGATGAGCAGCTGCTCACGATTGGCGGGCGAGGGTCCGCCGAGGCCGGTCACCGCCGGGTCCACGAACCACGAGTGCAGGTCCGCGTCGGCGAGCACCTGCCGCCCGGCACCGTTCAACCCGGCCTTGAGCTGCGCCCACACCTCCCGGCGCACCTCGTCCGGGGTGCACTTGATCCCGGGCTTCCCGTACAGGATCCCCGGCTTGTCCCACGCGGAGATGTCCACGGAGAGGCAGTCGGCCACCTCTCCGTCCCCGTAGGTCGAGCGGAAGTCACGCCCCTTCCAGAACTGCGCCTGACTGACCGAAGTGAGTGCCCACGGCGAGTCCACGTGGATTACGTGCCCGCGCACGAGGGGCGTGCGGGTACGTAGGTAGAGCTGCATGCCGACCATCCAGGCCGTTTGGAGCCGGTCGCAGCGTGCGAGCTGGGGATCGGCAGCGCGGAGATCGGCGCCCCAGCAGACGCGGGCGTCCTGGACGGGCATGGCGCTGATGTAGTGATCGGCGGCCACTGTACGGCCCTCTGGGGTGCTGGTGGACGTCACTCTGACGCCGGTGATCCGGCCGTCGGCGTAGACGAGCTCTTCGACTGCGGTGCCGAACTCGAACTCGACGCCGAGGCTGCGGAGATAGTCCTCCCAGGGCGTGATCCATGCCTCGCTGGTCGGCGCGTTGAGCACCCGGTCGATCTCTCCGTCGTTGCCGCGGCCGACCAGGTTGTAGAGGAACGCCTGGATGAGGCGGCCGACGGTGCGTGTGCTCGCAACCTGGGCTTGGATGGCGACGAGGTCCCGGGTGATCCCGACGCCCAGCAGCTGCTGATACTCCCGTGACATGACATCGGCGTTGATGAATTTCCACCACGGGACCGTCTCCCACTGTTCGATCCGCCGGATCTCGCAGCTGGTGATGTGGACGAGGAGGCGGCCCAGGAAGTGAGCGACTTCGGTGGGCGGCAGGTGCAGCGAGGTGTCCAGAAGCCCGGCCAGGCTTTCCACCAGAGTGCCGGGCAGTAGCGACGCCGGAGCGGGTAACGACAACAGCGTACGGACCGGAAACCGCAAGTTCGGACGGCCGCCGCCGCGGGCCACGAGGCACTCGGGGGCGTTCACCAGATTTCCGTGAACGCTGCCCGACCTGTTCGGATACGGGATTCGGCGCAGCGTGTCCGGGAGATTGCGATAGAACCCCGGGAAGAAGCGGAAGCCGTGCTCGCCGGGCAGCGGGAGACGCCCGCCGGTGCCGGTGCCCGGGACGTCCATGCTGCGGGCCTTTCCGCCGAGTATGTCGTTGCGTTCGTACACCGTGACGCGGTATCCGCGTTCGGCGAGTTCATGTGCCGCGGTCAGCCCTGCGACACCGCCGCCCAGCACCGCAACCGCCCCGAGATCACGGCTCTTGGACACAGCAATGCTCCTTCTCGCCGTTGTCACCTGCGCGCTCATGGGCTCGGCTCCCGATCGCCGATCAGGCACTTAACCGAAGCAATCACGAGAGACACAGACATGAGTGCAAGTCGGTCTGATCCTGGACCACCTGGGCATCTGCGAAACCAGAGCGATCAAGCCATGGGCTTTTTTGCGTCAGGCATCCCCGAGTACGGTCGCCAACTGCACCTGCACAGGTTCGTCCACACGACAACCGACCTCCGGCACGCTGCTCCTCAGACAAGGGACACAGGGCCCGGCGGCTGGCGAATCGGCGAGGAACCTCTGACTCAGCTCACTAGGCCGACATACTCAGCACACGGCGGCGTTCGACGCCGAAACCACCCGCACCGGTACGGCCTCGAGCTCCACCTCACAGGTCCACCCCCGCCCACCTGGGGAGGCACCCTGTGAGCCTTATAGATCTCACAGGGTGCCTCCTCGCATCGCGTCGTCTGGCCTAC
>NZ_BMUA01000066.1 GCF_014649955.1 Streptomyces violascens | reverse complement strand
GGCCGGGCCCGGCCTGGACCGAGCAGGGCGACCGAGGCGGCCCTCCGCACGCCGCGGCGGGGCATGGGTCGGCCCCTGCTCCGAGGGGGCGAGCAGGGGCCGGGGGCCGGTGTGGTCAGCCTGCGATGCGTACGGCGTCCCCGAGGACCTGGCGCCACCACTGGACGATGTCGGGCGGGGTCGGGTCGGTGATGACGTACAGGCGGCAGACGGTGCGCACGGCGCCGAGGGACTCTTGCAGTCCGATGATGCGGACCGCCGCGGCCCCGCAGTACGTGAGCCACGCCTCGGGGTTACGGCCGTCCCACATGGCCCGTGACCGGTACGCCTCGTCTTCCTGCGGGCCATAGCCGCGCATCTCGTCCTCGGACATGCCGGCGTCCAGGAGCCGGGTCAGACGCTCGCCCCACGAGCCGAGGGCCGGGGAGCCGAGGAAGGGCCGGAGCGCTCCCGCGATCCACTCACGCGCGGCCCTGGGGTCCTCTTCGAGGGAGGCGGCGGCCCCGGACCGGACCATGTGGAGCATGTCCGCCCCGAGGCGTGCGTGAGCCTCTGCCGCGTCCGGGTAGGTGTCCCACCCTTTCCCCTGCGCCGCCTCGGTGAGCCGCTGGACGTACTCGGGGAGCGTGTCCCGGACCATCGAGCCGTTAGACGTGCCCAGTTGGAGACCGAGGCGGACCGCCTGCCACGGGTGCAGGAAGTCTTTCCCGACCGCGCGGGAGCCTGCCGTCTTGGCCTTGGGGTGCAGACGCACCATGGGAGCGGACCGCCGGTGAAAGCCCAACTCCGGGGACCAGCACCACGGGTCACGCTGATAGGTCAGTGCAAAGTCGGGGTCCGGGCCGGAATGACCGTTGAATGCCTGGCATTTGTGGTCGGTGGTCATGATGCCTTCCGGGAAATGGGTCCTGTATGCCGGAGCGGTCCCGGGCGGGATTGCTCTCCGCCCGGGACCGTGGGGTGTCTTACGCGCCGAAACCGATGCCGGACACCATGACGTAGGCGCCCCATTCGGAGCCGATATCGGCCTCTGCGATGTCTTCCCAAATCGCGTCCATGGCGCCAGCATCTCCGGCCGCCCACGCGTCGACCAACTGATCCCACTTGTCGGGCCGGATGTTGAAACGCCGTACTTCCAAGTCCCTTTGTTGCTGCGGGGCCACGGCCGACTGATTTACCGGGTGGACCTCAACGCGTGTTCCCCGGCCGTTCTTTGAGAGCCGCCGTTTCATCGATCGCACTATGTTCTGGCGCCGGAGACTCTGGTACGCCCGCTCAATCTTGCCGAGGTTGGCTTTGTTCGGCTCACGGTCGCCGGAGAGCCACGCGATAAGCGTGCGCGGCTTGACGTCGATTCCGGCCCGCTCCATTGCGGCGTATCCGCGGGGGGAGTTGGTCAGGTACTTGAGCCGTGCCTCCAACCCCCGCTCCGAGGACACGTCCGACTTGATGGTCCCCGCGAGTTCGTCCAGGCGGCGGGAGATGGCCTCCCCGCCGCTGATGCCCTTGGCGCCCTTGCCGCCGGTTGTCCTACCGCCCATGGCCGATCACTCCCCCACCCGGTACGTACCGCCGTCGCCGTCAACGTCCTTGAGCTTCATCTCCGACAGGGCCCGGCCCTCTGCCCACACCTGGCGCCAGTCGCCCACGACGTGCAGTTCGTCGGTGCCCACGGCCCGGTAGACCGTGAGGCCGGCCTGATGGGCCTTGAGGGCCTTCCGCCAGAGGTTGCCGTGCGCCTGCGCCCGGATGATGTGGGGCCAGTCGGAGCGCTCGATCCAGTGGTTGAAGCGGCTCTCCTTGATCATGGTGCTGACGAACTTGGAGTACATGGGCTTGATGTACTCCAGCGTCACGGTGTCGCCCGTGGCGATCGCCTCTGCTCGCGCGTCCCGCAGCATGTCCCGGAACTGCCGGAGCAGGCTCTCCGAGGACCCCGAGGTCCACGACTCGTGGACGACCGGGGGAGCGCACAGGGAGCCGTACTTCTCCGTGGACAGGTCGCACAGGAGTTGCAGGGTCGGCCGGGTCACCCAGAGCGGGCCGCCTTCCTCCCGGTTGCCCAGGGGGTTGGGCAGGTCGGTGTGTGTCCACTCCGGCGGAGTGATCCGGTACGCGCCCGAGCGGCGGCGGTTGAACTCCGGGCCTTCCTGGTGGACGAGGGTGCCGATCGGCAGGTGCGTGTTCAGGGCCGACAGGTACGCCGCGTTCGTGTCCAGGCGGTCCACCTCGGTCCCGGCCGGGACCGTCTTGTTCGTCCAGTTCGGCCGGGCCTCCCAAATCTGGTTCGCCTGGCGGCCCCGCTTGCGCAGGATCTCCGGCTCGGTCGGGGGGTGCGCGGTGAACTCGTACCGGCCCGTCGTGCGGACCTCTTCGAGCAGCTCCACCGAGTCGGGGATGGCTTGCTTGATGAGAGCCGCGGTCGCCGCGTCGGTGTCGCCCCCGGCCGCTTCCAGGGCCGCCGCGACTCGGTCCGCGATGCTCCGGGCGGTGCGCGGTTCCCGTCGTGCCTGCGGTCGGCCGGCGGGGGGCGCCTCGGTGCGGGGGGCCGGGACCTCTGCCGGCGTCTCCTGCTCTGGCTCGGTCTCCTGCTCGGGGTCCGGCTCCGGGAGGGGTTCGGCCACCGAGGCGGGCCCCGCGTTCACCTCGGGGTCGCAGCCGGGGTGATACCCGCTCGGGTCCGGTGCCTTCGCGTCCAGGGGAGTCCCGCAGCCGCGGCAGATCGGGGCCTCTGGCGCCGTTCTGGGGTCCTGCGGGCCCTGGGGAGCGGCGGGGCCTCCCTGGCCGTCCTGGCCGCCCTGGGGGGGCTGCGGGGTCCCGTCCTCGGTGCCGAAGAAGACCTCCCACGGGACGACCGGGTACCACGGCCGGGCCCGGCCCACGGTGACCCGGTGCAGGTGCTCGTGCTTGTTGTCGCTCCACTGCACGGCCCGGATGATGCCCTTGGCCGCCAGGAGGCGCCGGAGGTTCACGCCCCCGACTGACAGGCCCTTGCCCAACTTCCGCATCTCGGCATCGAGCAGGGTCTCGACCACGGCCAGGCCCTCGGGGAGGGCGTATCCGGCCGGAGCGTCCTTGCGTTCCGAGGTCCAGCCGAGGGCCTCGGTGTACTCGCCCGGGGCGCCGCCCGGGGAGGTGCCGGCGGTCGCGGCGTACAGCCTGCCGGTGCTGAACAGGGTGCGCAGCTCCCGGAGCCACACCTCGTGGGGCTGGTCCTCGGCAAGTTCGGTCACGGTGGCGGTGGCCGCCTCGATGAGGGCCGCCTCGATCTGTGCGAACAGGGCGGCCCGGCGGTCCTCGGTCAGGACTCCGGTCTCTACCGCGAACCGGGTGAACACCTCGGCTGCACAGAGCAGGTGGGCGACGTGCGAGCAGGCCCGGCCGGTCACCTTCTGCTCGTCGCGCAGCTCCGTGCGCAGCTCCCGGAAGCGGTTGGTGAGGAAGGTGGTCACCTGGCCGTGGTTGGCCGCCAGCCACTGGACGTAGGCGGCCCCGGCCTCGGGGAAGTCCTCGATGCGGTCCTGCAGAACGGTGAGCTTGGCCGCGTCGATGTCGCCCTTGTGGACCTGGAAGGGGAACGTACGGTCGTGCGTCGAGCCGGAGTCGAACAGGGGCAGACACTCCGCGGTGACGAACAGGAGGGCCATGCACGCCAGCGTCTTGGCCAGGCCGGGGCCGCGGTGCTTGCGCAGCTTGCGGGGCTGCCGGTTGGTGCCGAGGCGGAGGGCCGACTCCATGGTCCCCTGCGTCTTGTTGGACACCGAGGCGGTCTCACCGCGCTTGTAATCGTCCAGGATGCCGAGACCGTCTTTGCGCTCTCCGAGGAACGTGGCCAGGGCCGGGACGGTGATGTCGGCCGCGGGCAGGAGGTCACTCTCCCCGCGGTATCCGGTCCCGCTGTGCGCCTGGACGATGGCCGCGAACGACGACTTGAAGACGCCGAACACCCGGGCCTGTCCGTCCGACCACATCCAGGGGACGAACCGGGGGAGGTTCTGCGAGCCGAACAGGGAGAGCAGGGGGGCGAGCCAGGCCGCGCACATCGCGGGGGCCGACACGCGCATGACGGCCGCGTCCAGGACCGACAGGGAGAGGGTCACGACCTCCCGGAGCCGGTCCCCGGTCGGTGCCGGCGGGAGGGCCGACTCGTCCGCCGTGGTGTTCACGTTGACGTCGACTTCCCCGGCCGGGCCGAAGCACCGGTCAGCTGAGACGTACACCCATTCCCCGTTGATCTCGTGCCATCCGAGGATGCCGAGGCCCGGGGCCTTGGGGATGGTCCGGCGCTGGACCTTGACCGCTCCGGCCAGGGCCTCCCGGACGTTGCGCACGTCGTGTCCGGCGGCGTGGTCGAACTGGTCCCATGCCGTGCCGTCCCGGAGCGTCTCGGGGGCGAGGTAACCCTCCTGCTCGCGCACCGACACCCGGTAGACCGGGACGTTCTCCGCGTCGGTCCACCACGCCAGGAGGCGGGGGGCCCAGTCCAGGTACACGGTGGGCCTGTCGCCCTTGCGCTTGACGAGGCGGTCCGCTTCCAGGTCCAGGTAAATGCTGTCGGTGCCGGGGATGTGGACGAGGGTCTCCCGGTCCTGCGGGGAGCCGGTGCCGGTGCCGTTGACCACCCGCAGAGGCTTGCGGGGGGCCGGGGTCCGGGCCGGTCGCTCGGTCGTCTGCTCGGTCACCGGTCCGCCCCCGCCCGCGACAGGAGGCGGTCCGCGTAGGACCGGGCGCGGGTCAGGGTCGGCCACCCCGAGGACAGGAGGTCACCGGTAGCGGTGTGGACCCCCCAGCCGCCGCGACCGCGCACGGTCCGGCAGATCAGGAAGGCGGTCTCTCCGTCGGTGACGGTGGTCACCCTGCCGGAGCCGCCGACAGGGGTCACACGGGGATCTGTGGTCAGCACCGGGGCTGACTGGGTACTCTTGGGGGCATGCATTGACGGTCCTTGTCTGGGACTAAGGCCAAGCCTCGGGAGTGGTGTCCCGG
>NZ_BMUA01000065.1 GCF_014649955.1 Streptomyces violascens | reverse complement strand
GAGCAGACGCCAAGAGCGCCCTCATCACCCTCGTGGAACACGCCCTCATGGCACGACTCAAGTAGGCAGTCGCATACGGCAGTTGTCGTAGGCGAAACGGGGGCGGACTGTGTCCTTTGACACGATCCGCCCCTGTGTTCATAACGTTTCGACAGAGAATTCTCGTGTCACCGCAACCCGCCGCGTTCATCCGGTGTCACTGCGCTCACAACAGCCCCGCCATTTGGCGGGGCTCGCTCTTTATGCCCGTTTTATCTGAGGCTTTGGCCACTCGGAACCGGAGATTCCAGACGTTTGGATGGCGGCCGTCCCACGTGCTGGAATTCGACGAACTCCCGAGTAGTACGGCCCCGAGAAGTACGGCTCTGAAACACACTGCGGCACGCCCCATGGGTGCCGGCTCCGAGAGGTTGTTGGTCGAGTGAAGCGAAGCAGGACGAGCTCCGCGACGCAGCAGGCGCGGGGCAACTTCACCCCGCCGCAGCGCACGGCGGTGTCACAGCCCGCGCCCGAGACCTCTGCCCCGGATCCCGGCAAGGATGCCGCGGGCAGCAGCAGCCGCTTCTCGCCGCGCAACTGGCGCGTGGCGACCAGGCTGAACGCGATCCTCCTCATCCCCGTCCTGGTCGGCCTCGTCATGGGCGGCTTCGAGGTGAACGGGTCCATAGCCACCTGGCGCGACGCCCGCAACGCCGAGAAGGTCGCGAACATCGTGCGCGCCGCCTCCGACTACGGACAGGCGCTGCTCAACGAGCGTGACCTCACCGCTCAGCCCCTCCTCGAGAACAAGCGCGACAGCGACATCGTCAGCAAGGCGTACGCGACCTCCGACGCCGCCCGCGCCAAGTTCGACGACGCCGTCAAGGGCATGCCGGACACGCCGAGCCTCAAGCGCCGCCTGGCCAAGGTCCGCGACGCCGAGAAGACTCTCGACGACCTCCGCAAGACCGCGTACGCCAAGGGCGTCGAGGCCAAGAACCCGGTCCTCACCGAAGAGGGCTACACCGCGATCCCCCACTACCTGAGCACGTTCTCCAACGAGCTCGGTCTGGGCACCGGCAACATCACCAGCTACGGCCGCATGGTGTACGCGATCGACCTCGCCAAGTCGGCGGAGTCGCTCCAGCGCTCCATCGGCCTGCACCTGCTGCTGCGGCCGAGCGACGACCCCAAGTCCTTCCAGATGCAGGTCAAGGCGTTCAACTCGTACAACTACCTGGAGTTCATCGCCCTGGGCGAGTTCGACGCCGGTGGTACGGACGCCGACAGCCAGCACCTCAAGGACGTCATGACCGCCAAGGCGGCCAAGGTCGCCCAGGAGTTCCCCGGGGGGAAGCTGCAGGCCGACAACGGGCCGCGCATCGGCGCGGCTCCGGCGGCCGACGGCTCGATCTACAACGGGATGGCCGCCGCGATCGGCGCGGGCGAGAGCGCCAAGCAGCTCAAGGCGCAGGGCATCACGCCCGAGTCCTGGATGGCCGCCGCCAGCTCCAAGTTCGACGGCTACAGCGAGGTCGAGGACGACCTGGTCACGCGGGCCGTGACCGAGGCCGGCCAGATCGCCGACGACGCCAAGACCGCCGCGTACGTCAACGGTTCGATCGTCGTGGTCGCCCTGCTCGCCGCGTTCATCCTGGCCGGCATGGTGGCCCGCCAGATGAGCCGCTCGATGCGCCGACTGCGCAACGCCGCCTTCGACGTGGCCGAGCAGCGCCTGCCGATGCTCGTCGACCAGCTCTCGCGGACCGAACCCGGCCGGGTGGACACCCGGGTCGAGGCGATCCCGATCGACTCCACGGACGAGATCGGCGAGGTCGCCCGCGCCTTCGACCAGGTGCACCGCGAGGCCGTCCGGCTGGCCGCCGAGCAGGCCCTCCTGCGGGGCAACGTCAACGCGATCTTCACCAACCTCTCGCGCCGCAACCAGTCCCTGATCGAGGGCCAGCTGACCCTCATCACCGACCTGGAGAACAACGAGGCCGACCCGGACCAGCTGGAGAGCCTGTTCAAGCTGGATCACCTGGCGACCCGTATGCGCCGCAACGGCGAGAACCTCCTCGTTCTCGCCGGCGAGGAGCCGGGCCGCCGCTGGGACCAGCCGGTCCCGCTGGTCGACGTGCTGCGCGCCGCCTCCTCCGAGGTGGAGTCGTACGAGCGCATCGAGCTGTCCGGCGTGCCGGAGGCCGAGATCCACGGCCGGGCCGTGACCGACCTCGTGCACCTGCTCGCCGAGCTCCTGGAGAACGCGACCACGTTCTCCTCGCCGCAGACCAAGGTCCGCGTCACCGCGACCCGTCTTCCCGACGGCCGTGTGATGGTCGAGATCCACGACAAGGGCATCGGCCTGACCGCCGAGGACTTCGCGGACATCAACCACCGCCTGGCCAACCCGCCGACCGTCGACGCGGCCGTCTCCCAGCGCATGGGCCTGTTCGTGGTCGGCCGGCTTGCCGACAGGCACGGCATCCGCGTCCAGCTGCGTCCCTCGGGCGAGCAGGCCGGCACCACGTCCCTGGTCATGCTGCCCGACCCGATCACCCATGGTGGCGGCGGCGAGAGCAACCCACTGAGCGACGACTTCACGGTCTCCTCGATCATCCCCGAGCAGCACCAGCAGCAGTCGTACGAGTCGGCCCCCGCGCCCATGCGTACGGCGGCCGAGCTCGGCTTCGACGACTCGCGGTACGAGAGCGCCGAGCAGTCCGACCCCCGCGAACTCGACCCGGTCAACCGGTCGCTGATGCGCGAGGAGCGCCGCGCGGCCCTGGAGGCCCAGGCGCAGGGCGGCGAACGCCCGCTGTTCCGGGACGAGTTGGACGCGCAGGAGACCCCGGCGTACGACGGCTCGTACGAGAGCCGGCAGCAGTACGCGACGCAGGACCAGTCCTACGAAGGCTCCTACGAGCCTCAGCAGGCCAACGGCTACGACGGCTCGTACCAGGGCCAGCAGTACGCCCCCGAGCACACCGGTGCCTACGCACAGGACTCCTACGCGCCCCGTAACGGCTACCCGGAGTCCGGCTATGCGGAAGGCTCCTACGGGGACTCCACGGCCGACCAGGGCCCTTACGAGGCGCCGTACGCCGCCCAGGCGCCGCAAGGCGATTGGCGGCAGGAGAATGCCTACCAGGAACCGTACGCGGACCCCTTCCGGCCGGAAGCGGAATCCACCGAGGAGTCCCGGGGCGTTCCCGAGGGCCCCGCGGACCGCGTAGGCTTCGACCGTCCGGGCCCCACCCCGACCACCGCCCACGCGATGACCGACGCCGGTCTGCCGCGGCGCGGCAGCCAGCAGAGCTGGCCGGCCGAGCCCGAGCAGGAGCAGACCGCGACGCCGGAACCGGCAGGCGACTGGCGCTCGACCAACGACGAGCGCTGGACGCGGGCCGAGAAGCTCCGTGAGCCCAAGGCCGGCGGGGTCACCCCCTCCGGTCTCCCCCGGCGGGTGCCCAAGGCCAATCTGGTCGAGGGCGCGGCCGAGCAGACCCCGCAGGGCGGCCCTCAGGTCTCCCGCGCTCCGGAGGACGTGCGCGGCAGGTTGAGCAACCTGCGCCGCGGCGTCCAGCAGGGCCGTAACGCGGGGTCGGACACAAGTAACACCTACAACCAGGAGCGTTAGTGTGAGCCCGATGAGCCAGGCGGCGCAGAATCTGAACTGGTTGATCACCAACTTCGTGGACAACACCCCTGGGGTGTCCCACACGGTGGTGGTCTCCGCCGACGGACTCCTGCTGGCGATGTCCGAAGGTTTCCCCCGGGACCGGGCCGATCAGCTGGCGGCCGTGGCCTCCGGTCTGACGTCCCTCACCGCGGGCGCCTCCCGGATCTTCGAAGGCGGTGCCGTCAACCAGACCGTGGTGGAGATGGAGCGCGGCTTCCTCTTCCTGATGTCCGTGTCCGACGGTTCCTCCCTCGCCGTTCTCGCACACCCGGAGGCCGACATCGGCCTGGTGGGTTACGAGATGGCCCTGCTCGTGGACCGTGCCGGGAGTGTGCTGACTCCCGACCTGCGCGCGGAACTCCAGGGAAGCCTTCTTAACTAGTTACCGATCAGTTCTCAATCAGCAGACAGGCCGTGCGTTTCTCGCCACCGCCCCATAAAGTGCGGTGGCGCGGCCCCAATGGGACGGGCACCGGTAGTCGGAGGAGGAAACGTGACAACACCCCCAGGCGGGCACCCCTACAGCGGTGGACAGCAGTCTCCGGGTGAGCACGGCCAGAACCGCTTCAACTTCCCCTCCACGCCCAGCAGACAAGGTCAGGGACAGGGCGGCCAGTACCAGGGGCCCTACCAGCAGCCGAACCGTCAGCCGAGCCCGTACGACCAGCCGCCGCAGCCCCGGATCGAACCGGTGCAGCCGAGGCAGACCCCCAAGCCTTCACCTGCGGGCGGCGCGCACAATCCCCTTGTGCGCCCGTACGCCATGACCGGCGGCCGCACCCGGCCGCGCTACCAGCTCGCCATCGAGGCGCTGGTGCACACCACGGCGGAACCGGCAAGGCTGCAAGGGCAGTTGCCCGAGCACCAGCGGATCTGCCACCTGTGCCGCGAGATCAAGTCGGTCGCCGAGATCTCGGCACTCCTCACCATCCCCCTCGGCGTTGCCCGGATCCTCGTAGCCGACCTGGCCGAGGCCGGACTTGTCGCCATCCACCAGCCCGGCGGCGACGAGTCCGCCGGCGGACAGCCAGACGTGACACTGCTCGAAAGGGTGCTCAGTGGACTTCGCAAGCTCTAGCGGCGGTGCCGCCCGTTCCACCACGTCGGCGAAGATCGTGGTGGCGGGCGGTTTCGGCGTGGGCAAGACCACGTTCGTCGGCGCGGTCTCGGAGATCAACCCGCTGCGCACGGAAGCCGTGATGACCTCGGCCTCGGCAGGCATCGACGACCTCACGCACACGGGCGACAAGACCACCACGACCGTGGCGATGGACTTCGGCCGCATCACCCTGGACCAGGACCTGATCCTGTACCTCTTCGGTACAC
>NZ_BMUA01000064.1 GCF_014649955.1 Streptomyces violascens | reverse complement strand
GGACACCCTCTGTCGCGGTCAGTGTCGCGGCCCAGTCGTGACGTGTCGCGATCGTCGCGAGACCCGCGACAGACTTCCGCCGCACGACCCGCGACACGATGGCCGCCTCGGCTGCGTCCGCCTCGGTCGCGTCCAGTCCGTGACGCGCGGCGTCGATCGCGGCGGCCAACTTCGCCGCACGGCGCGCGTGCTTCCGGCTCCCCTCGGGGGCGGCGGCCAGGCGGTCGGCCAGGGTTACCGCGCGATCGGCTGCACGGCTCCGGGCGATGGCCGCGGAGTCGGCTCCGCGCCGGCCGATCCCGAGGGAGGCAGTCACCCGCTCGCGCAGCTCCCGCAGAGCGGCCCCGAGGATGCCCTCGGAGCGCTCCCCGGACATGCGCAGTTCGAGACCCAAGAGCAGGTGGAGCATCACGGCCAGGAGCACGGGGCCGAGGATGACGCGGACCGGGCCGCCGGTCGCGCCGGACACCTGAAAAGCGGGGATGGCCTGCACCAACACGGCGGCGTAGGCGAGATAGGCCGGGCCTTTGGTCCGGGTGGCCCATGCGTAGATGGTCAGGGCCACGATCGCCGCTTCAGCGACACCGCACAGGAGCACCCGCTCGGTGTGGTCGGTGATGGCCAGGGTGGCGCCGAGGAACCGGTACGAGGTGTCCGCGGACATGCCGAGAGCCAGGGCGGCAGGGGCGAGCAGGCCCAACGTCGCGGCCTTGGTACGGGACATGTTCGGCATGGTGGGACCTACTTCCTGGTGCTTTGTACGACAACGCTCTGAACGACCTTCAGCGAGAGTGTGTCCCCTCCGGGGCGCCTGCGGCACAGAAGCGCCAGAGCGACCACCGCGACAACAGCGCCCCCGAGGTACGGGGCCGCCGCCGCCATGGCCGACACCGCGGCGGTCAGGGCAAGCGAGATCCCCCACACGACGAACCCCACGACACCGGCCATGGCCGACACCGCGGCGGTCACCGCCGACGCACGCCAGACCCACCGGGGGACGATCGGGTCACGCTCAGGAACGGCCAGGGCCGCGGACTGCGGGAGCAGGGCGCCCGACTGCACAAGAGCGGCGGCGGTGTTCTGCCGCTCCCACGCCGCGATCAGTTCCGCGGTCGAGGGGAGGGGCCGCTCGGGAGCCGGGGCCGGCGCCTTCTCGATGGCCTCGGGACGGCCGATCAGGGAGGCCGGAGAGTCGGGGATCAGGAAGCCGGTCAGGTCGTCCGACGTGACCTCCCGGCCCGGTACGCGATACTCGTTGCTGCTGCTCACGGGGTCTCCTTCGTGGGTGTCAGGGTCCGCTGTCAGGACCCGGTGTCAGGCGGTGTCGGGAGCCGATGTCAGCGGTCCCGACACCGCGTCTTACCTGGGGATTTGGTGTCAGGGGCCGAACTGTCAGGTCTGACTGTCAGCCGGGGTGATGTGGTACCGGTTCCGGCCGTCCGGCGTGAGGCGGCCCTCCCTGGCGAGGCGCCCAAGTTCCCCCGCGACCCACGGCCGGGACCGGTCGAGGTCACTGAGGTACGGCGCGAAGTCCTTCGTCTGGACGACCAGATGCCCCCGCGCCTCGAACTCCCGGAGGATCTCCCCGAATGCCGCCCTGGCGTCCCCCGCTACAGAGCCCGGAGCCGACAGGAGGCTGATCTCCTCCGGCATGGTCAGCGGCCCCGCTGCCGGAACCGGCGGGATCGTCAGTCGCGTGCCGATGTACCGGAGGATCGCGGGCGCGATCTCGAACCACTCGCTGCCCCCTACGCGGTACTTGCCGAACCGCCGGTGGAGCGCGCTCTCCAGAGCCGTGCCACCACGAAGGAGGAGAAGGAGCGATTCCGAGGGAATCGACAGACTCCGCAGCCTCTCGGGGAAGTGCGTGCTGTACCCGATCTTGATCCGACTCCCGTTGAGCACGAAGTACACGACCGGTTCATGCCTGCGGATGCGGGACAGGTCCAGCTCTACAGGCTGCGCCTGCTCGGTCAGATCGGTAGCGGGGCGAGAGGCCACGGTTCTTTCCTTGTCTTCAGGCCGTCAGGCCGTCTGGCGGTGGCCGGTGATGTGGTCGACCATCATCGTCCGGAGCCACTTCTCCTCGGCCGCGTCCACGCCCCGGAACCGCACGGAGAGCGGGCAGTGGGGGCACAGAATCCGGGTGTAGCCGAGGAACCAATCAGCAACGAGAGCCTTGATCGTCGGTGCGGCCATCTCGGTTGTCCTTCCTGGGTCAGGCGTTGGTCAGTGCCGGAGTGATGCGGTACTTGTGGCCGCCCGCCGGGACGAGTCGCCCCTCCCGGCCGAGGCGGCCAAGCTCTGCCGCGACCCACGGCCGGGACCGGCCGAGCTTGTCGCAGTGCTCCATGACGTCCTTGGTCTGAATGACCATCTGGCCCTTGGCCTCGAAGTGCCGCAGGATCTCCTCCATCGCGGCTTTCGGGTCGTCCGGGGTGGTCCCGGCCGGGGCCCCGAACATCGGCGCGTCGGTGGCCTCGGGGAGTTCCGCCTCGGGGTCGATTCCCTCGTCCTCGGGGTCCACCAGGGGTTCGCCGTTGGTCATGTCGTCGTCGTCCGTCCCGGCGGCACGCTGCGGGCCGCCCTCGGTCGCGGGGGCCGCGGTCGGGCCCTGGCGGTCGGTGTAGATCTGTCCGGCGACCGAGGCGGCGGCGGTGGCGGTCACCTCGTCCACGGCCATGCGGACGGAGGCGAACTCCCGGGTGACCCACTCCAGAGTCACGGGGTTGTTCCGGAACGTCCGGGACGGGGTGGACCACAGTTCCTCGTCCACTCCGGCCTGTACGAGGTAGCAGTAGCCGGGCCGCTTGTTGCCCCACGCCCCGGGGTTGGCGCCCGCGTCCAGCACTTCGGACGGGAGGGCGAAACCGGCGTCCCGCTCGTCCACGCCCATGCACAGCGCGGACGGGAGGGACGCGCGGGTGTCGGTGCTGATCTGGTAGCCGGAAGCGCGCTGCATCGAGACCACGAGCGAGGCGCCGGCCGAACGGGCTTCCTGCGCGATGCCGGTGAACGCGTCGTCATCGACCGCCCGCAGCGTGTTCGCCGCTTCCTCGAACCAGCCGATCAGGTACGGCATCCCGGGGCACCCGCACGCGGTGCGGTCCTGGCGGCAGGTGTGCGCGGGGTCGTCCTGGGTCTTTGCCGCGGCGGGCTCCCACGACCGGTAGCCGTGCGAGCCGAGCCACAGTTGCCGGGCCGGGATGACCGCCTCGAACGCCGCGATCATCACTGCGGCGCCGTCCTGCGTCGTGACGACCCAGTCGCACGCGCCGAACGCCTCCCCGAGGTCCTGGCCCCGCTTCGGGTCCGAGAGCCACACGGCCACGTCCCGGCGGGTGAGGACTTCCGCCATGACGTCGAGAGCCGCCTCGGTCTTGCCGGAGCCGGTCACGCCCATGACGAGCAGGTGAATCGCTTGCGGGAGCGTGAGCCGCAGCTCCCGGCCGTCGTCGTACACGCCGATGACGAGCGGTTCCGCGATCGAGCCGCCCGGAGCCGAGGGCCCCGGGTACCAAATGACCTCTTTCAGCATGTCGTTCGGGACGATGACGATCTCGCCCTTGCGAGCCGAGTCCGGGTCGGGCCGGTAGCGCACGGCGGTGGTCGGCACGTCCAGGCCGGACGCGATCCGGGGGAGCGCCTTGGACACGTCGTCGTTGGTCGCCTCCCCGGCCGGGAGCGCGTAGGGGACCGTGACCTTGTTCGGCTCCACCTTCGCGTTGCCCAGCTTCGTGCGGGCCAGACCGACCTTCTCCAACAGCCCCTTGTCCGAGGACTCCCCCACCGGGTCCGTGTTGCGGCGCATGACCATGCGCACGTTCCACGACAGAGCCAGGACCGGGCCGCCCATCGCGAACAGGTCGATGACGGGGTGAGAGATCGGGCCGGACAGAGCCGCGGCGGTCACCCACACCGAACCGGCCGCAACCGTGATCGCGGAATGCAGCCGACGCTGAGCGGTCGTGCCCCGGGCCGCCCACCACGTCGCGCCGGTCAGCGCGACCGAGGCGAGCGTGAGACCGGCCGCGCCCCACGGGGAGTCAGCCCACATCAGGTGGGCGCCCTCCCCCGCGATTCCCGTACCCACGACCCCAAGCCACGGCGGGAGGTGCGGCTTTGCCCGGTGCAACAGGTACTTGCCGACCCCCGCGAGAGCCGACTCCCCCTTGAGCTGCTCCTCGTGCTGCTCCTCGTTCTGCTGCTCAACGCTCTTGTCACCCACGCCAGTCACCTCCATCGATCTCATACGGGTTGACGCCCTGGCGGCAGCACTCAAGATCTGCACGCAGAGCAACGACGTTCGCGCGGTGGGAGCCGACGACCGCCCGGTAAGCGGCCCGGACCTCCCACGGGGTCGAGCGGTCCGCAATGGCCTGCTCCGTGTCCCGGAGAAGCTCCTCCCGCTCCGCCAAAACCGCGGCGATAGCGTCGGCCAGGATCGTCAGATCGGCCGGCGCGGGGGCGCTCACTGCCGTGCCCAGTCCATGCGCGGAGCCGAGGGCTTCCGGGCACGGTGCTTGACGCGGTTGATCTCTTCCTCGTACTGCTGCTGGAAAGCGCCGTAGCAAGCGGCGGCGTTCTTCGCGGCGGCAGCGGCGGAGTCCGCGGCCTTCGTGAGCTTCCGGGAGACCCGCCAGGCCCGAGCCTTCGAGCCGCCGATCCGGCCCTCGGGGTCCGGGACCGTGGACAGCACGCCCTTGAGGATCTCGGCACCCATGGACACCTCGAACGAGATCCCCACCATCAAGGCCCGCAGCGCGTTGCAGTAGTTCCGCACGTCCGCAGGAGAGGTGAAGTCCGGGGCCGGGAGCGACGACTCGGGGTGAGCACGGCCTCCCTGCGCGGGGACCGAGCCGCCGCCGTTCGTCGTGCTCTTGCTCTGGGTCACGTTCAGCGTGAACGCGGGGGCGAACGACGCCCCGAACTTCGCCTTGTCGTTCTTCGGGTCCTTCGCGGTGGCGCTCTTGACGCCTCCGAGGTACTGGCCACTCATCGACTGATCTCCGATCCGTTGCGGTGACGGGGGCAGAGGCAGGGCGGCCAAGCGCACGACGTGTCCGGGTACAGGGCCCGGTCGTCCGGCCAGAACTCCCGTATGGCGGCCCACGTCC
>NZ_BMUA01000063.1 GCF_014649955.1 Streptomyces violascens | reverse complement strand
CGGGGGTTTGTCCGCCTGCGTGGGCCGCTGCGTGTGTCGTGGGAGGCCTTGGGCCGTGCGGACGGTGCCCGGGTGGTGCGGTCTGCGGGGGCGATGGGCAGGCCCGCGCCGGGCACCCGCCGTTTGTTGGCCCGGGACGTGTAGGTCGCGTCGGCCGAGGGGGGTTGCAACGTGAATGTGCCCGCCTGGGAGACCGGACGGGCTAAGCATCCCCGGAATCCCGGGAGTTACTGGACACCCAACCTCTGGGGACGTCAGGTTCTGACGTACGCGGGTCGGTTCTCCGAGCGCTGTGCTTGCTCATGGTGGAGGTCCGGGTCATTCCCGGTGCCCCGGGCTGTGACGAGAGGAATCTAGCGCGGGGACAGTCTGGGGCGAAAGCTGCTTCATACGGGAGGGTGAACGGGGCTGCCCGGCCTGCCGGTTGCGGCGCGTATCGGTAGGAGCCCGGGAGCCCGGGAGCCCGGGAGTCGGCGCCTGCTGGCCGCGGTAGCGGCCGGCCGGAATGTGGGTGAGCGGCGTGCACGGGCACCTGCTGCTCACTGCCCCCGGGGGAGGCCTTTGGCAGTTTGCGCAGCCAGCGGCCTCGCGGCCTGTGCGAGGTGCTGGAGCAGGCGGCCCAGGAGGTGGCCGTCGGCCGCCGGGAGGGAGACGCGGCGGCCGGCTGACCCGCCGGCGAGTCCGGGCCGCTGCGCCTTCCGTACGCCGCCGGCGGACCAGGCCGCTGCGCCTGGCCCGGCCGACGGCGTCGGGGGTCTGCGCGGGCCCGGCCGTCGCGCTGGGCCGCGCGGGCCGCTACTCGTGCCGCGGCGCGTCCGTGCTGGTGCCCTGCCCGGTCCCGAGGACGTTGGCGGCCTCGTCGAAGGCCTCGGGGGCAATGGACGGCCGTGTGGCCTGGGACGGCCAGTCCAGATCGGCGATGACCGGACGGTAGGGGGTTGGGAAGAGCTGGTGCACAGGCAGGTCGACGGGAAGGACTCGTGATCCGTACGTTTCGGCGAGGAGCCGGGCGAGGTCACGGGAGGTCGAGGTCTTGCCCTCTCCGCCACGGCGGTAGCGGCCGGCGGCGAAAGTTGTCTCGGTGATGCGTCGTACGGCGTCCAGGTCGGGGCGCGTGGCGCGCGGGGTGGTGAGGGCGCGGGCCTGCTCGGGGGTCATGCCGGTGGCTGCGACGAGGGCCCGGACGGTGTCGTCGTCCAGGCCGTGGGCGAGGTTGTCCAGGCGTTCGGTTGCGGAGGTGCCGGGGGCGAGGCCGAGGAGTTCCATGGCTCGGTGCCGCTGGACGCCGGCGGTTGCGGCGACCCGCTGCACGTAGCTGTCGAGGCGTTCGGTGGGGCGGGGCAGGGGTACGCCCGGGATCCGGGCTGGGAGGTTCTGCTGCCGGCGGGTGCGGTCGGCGACGGCCTGGCGGGCCTGGTGCAGGGTGATGCCGGGGTGGGCCCGCTTGTACGCGCGCACAGCGCGGTCCTGTTCACGACGGCGGGGGTTGGTCATGATGTCTCACGTCCTTTGTCGGCCTGTTGCCCCACACGCGTCGGCCGTCCAGGAGGAGGGCATGACACAGCTGTTCGCGCGAGTCTCAGACGTCTGTGGTCCCCTGCGGCGGTGTGGGCGTCGAGGTGGTGGACCGGGCGCGGCGCGGTTGCCCTGGTGCATCCGTCATCGTAGCGGCCACACCCCGCTTGACGCGGTGGCACGGCTGCGCCGGTGCTGGGGACTCACACGTCGTCCCAGTCCTCCCAGCGGGGGCAGCTGAGGCGGATGCTGAACGTGTACGTGGCGTCGTTGGCGCGTACGAGGCGCACGATCGGCGCGTACTGGAAGGTGGTGAGGAACTCGCAGATGGTCAGGCTGGCGTGCGTGTTGTCGTCGGGGGTGTGGGAGAGGGGGCGCAGCGCCTCGCCGGGGTAGGGCGGCCACTGGTAGGCGCCGAGCACCTCTGCCTGCGCCCATGTCCAGCCGTTGGCGGCGTTCGGCGCGGCGCCGCGCACGCGGATGACGTCGGCGTCGTCAGGGACAAGGGCGCGCAGGCTGTCGACGGCGCGGGAGCGTGGCGGCTGGGAGGGACTGGCGTACGGGCCCATGTGGCGTGGCTCCTGGGGGTGTTGGCGGGATCGGGATCGCGGGGCGGGCGGGGTTGCCGGGGGAGGTTCCCGGCGTGGCGCCAGAGGCGCTCTTCGCGGCGGCGGATCTGGCGGCGGCGCTCGGGGCCCTTATCGGCCTCGCCCGACCGTGGCGAGAACGTGGGACTAGGGCTGCTGCTCCTGGTGGGCGCGATCGGTCTTCTCGACCCGGGCCGCAAGGCGCGCGACCATGCGGCGGGTGTTCTCGACGGCGTCACGCAGGACCTGTTCCAGGGTTTCGCGCATGCTGGAGCCGTCGCTCTCCTCAGCGAGGCGGGTGACGTTGGCGACTTCGAGGCCTTCCAATACCACCGTGCCGATGACGAGGATCTCGCCGGCCTCGATGTATTCGAGCGCATCCTGTTCGTTCGGCCGGCGAACAAGGACATCGACGGTGTAGCCCTCGTGCACGAAGCGGGCGCGGCCTTCGAGATCGAGGCGAAAGCCCGGGTCGGTTGCGGGAACGTCGAGCTGTACGAGCTCCATATGAGCCTCCTGGTGCTGGGTTCTTGGGTAGCGGAGGGCGGCGGGCAACCTGTGGTCTGTCGGCTGACTCGCCGCGCCGGCGCTGGGCCTGTTGCGGCGCGGCGGTGCGCCCGGCCCGGGGCGGGAGGGCGCTCGCGCGTCGTACCGGTCCGCCCGGCAGGGACTGGGTGTGTGGAGGTTCAGGCCTCACTGGCGAAGGCAATTCGGACCAGCAGCTCGAAGCGCTCCCTCTGCTCGGCCACCAGGGCTCGCATGGCCACCTGCTCGGCCCACTTGCGGCGTGCGATGGCCTCCTGAGCGGCCAGATCCTCGGACTTCTTGCGCGTGTCCTGCACCGGCTTGACTGCGATGGAGGTCGCGGTGCTGCGTGCGAGCGCGAGTTCCACGAGGGCATTGAGATGGGTCCGGCAGGACAGAAACGTCTCCCCTCCGGTTCCGCTCGTCACGACCCAGTGCGGTTCGTAGGGGCACTGGCCCCGCTTGGGCGTTCCGTTGCGGGACATGTACGCACTCGGGCGGAGACTGCATACGGTGGAAGGCTGGTGGCTCACGAAAGTCCCTTGGTAGCTGCGACAGCGACGGGGTTGTGCCCGGCGACTCCTGGAGGCGTTGGCGCAGTCGGTGCGGGTGCCTGCCAGGCCCGGCCTGGCAGGCGGAGCATGGTGGGGGTCAGCGGGGCTTGCGGCGGCGGGGCCGGGAGTGCTCCCCGGCGAGGGTCCGTTCGCGTGTCGTGACCCTGTACTCGCGGTCGCGCAGGTCGAAGACCACCCACGGGCTGTTGCCGAAGTTGCTGGAGGCGTACGGCTGGTGCTGCCAGTTGGTGCAGGTGCCGTAGCGGTCGTGGAAGTCGGGGTGGAGACCGGCGGCGGCGAGGGCGTTGAGGACGTCCGCGAGGTTCTGCCACAGAGCGGCGGTGTCGGGCTGCGCGGTGGTGGTGTCCATCGGATGGCGCTCCGGTTCTGTGCGGGGTGGTGTGGTTCAGGGGTGGCGCAGGTTTTTGCGGACGCGGGAGATGCGGGTCCCGCGTACGCGGGAGATGCGGGTCCCGCGTACGCGGGAGACGGGCAGGGGCCGGTTGCAGACGATGCATGTTGCGGTGGTGCGGGCGTTGTTCGTGTCGCAGTCGCTGCACTTGACGGTGGTCATTGGTGTTCTCCTGGCGGGTGTCGGCGTCGTGCTGTCGTGGGTGGTGCGGGTGGTCTTGGTGATCGGGTCGGCCGTCCTGGTCGCGGGTGTCGTCCTCGCGCCGTGTTCGGGTGCGGGGGCCGTCTGGTCGGGCTGCTGGGCCCGGGGCCCGGTCAGACCTTGGCGGAGGGGAGGGTGGGGCTGCTGTCGGCGCGGTCGAGGGGGGCGAGGGCGCGCAGGACGGATGAGATGCCCCTGCCGTCGCGCCAGCGGAACCTGATGCCGTGCGGCATGTCGACTCCCGTTACCGGGTCGGTGCGTACGTCGCGCGGGTCCTCGACGCGGGTTCCCGGTACGACGTAGTGGCGGTACACCGCGGCCCACTGGTCATGCGGCTGGTGTCCGACGACGACGTAGTAGTCGTTGGGCAGGCGCAGGAGGGCCACCGTCCACCCGTCGGGGGCGTTGGTGGGGTAGGTCGCCCGGATCCGGAGGTCGGAGACGCCCTGAAGGGCAGGGAGCGGGGCGCGCAGCTTGAGTGTGTCGGTCGTGCGTCGGGGCATCGTCACAACTCCTTCGGGGAGAGGGTGGGTTGGGGTGTTATCCGGCCTGGTGGGCGGCCTTGCGGGTGAGGTTGATGAAGTTGGTGATGTGGCCTGCGACGCTCTGGCGGAGGCGGTCGTCGTCCGGGGTGGCGGCGAATTCGAGCAGTTCGGTGTGCATCAGGGTCAGGTAGTCGATCGTCTGCTGGGAGTCGGTCAGGGTGCTGTCGGTCTCGAACTTGGCGATGAGCTTGGTGACTTCACTGGCGAGGGTGCGGGCCTGGTCTGCCTCGGACTGGTTCATGGGGTCCTTTCCTGAAGGGGTGAGGTGGGGGCGGTTCCCTCATCCATATTCACTAATGTACTCGAATCGGAGTGTAAAGTCAAATCAAAAGGGTCATCGGGGGGTTGCTGAGCCGCGCGCCGTTCCTGCTCCGGGGCCTGTCGCTGCGCGGGGTGGGGGTGTTCAGCGCGGGAGTGTGTAGCGGATGCGGGCGTAGGTGACGGCGTCGGGCCAGGCGCCGAGGGTGCGCAGGTAGGCGCGGATGGCGTCGTTCTTGGTGCGCCCGGTGGCACGGGCCGGGGCGGGGCCGCCCGGGGCGGGGTCGATGTACCAGCCGGTGGCGCGGCCCGCGGCGTTGCGGGTGCGGCCCAGGGTGGCCCGGGGCGGTGTGGCGTGGCGGGTGCCGTGGGGGACGGTGACGGTGCCGTGGCCCGGCCCGGTGAGCTCGGCCTCGACGACGACGGCGCGGTCGGTGGCCTCCAGGTGCAGCTGGTGCACCTGGTCGACGGCGGCGCGGGGGACGGCACTGCCCCAGTGGTTGGCCCGGCCGTCCGGGAGGCCGGTGAGGTGCGCCTCGTACAGGGCGCGCCCGGTGTCGGTCGGGTGCAAGTCGTAGTCGTCGCTGCCGACGGTGAGCAGGCCGCAGGCCACGGCGTCGTCGAGGTGGGTGCCCAGGCCGGCCGGGGTGATGTGCTTGATGGCATCGCCCTCGGCGGCGCCCTTGACCAGGGCGAGGATGTGCGTGGGGCTGGCGTGGTACCGGCTCATGGGTCGGCGCTCCTTGTTGTGTCGGGCCGGGAGGCGGGGTGCCTGCTGCGCCCCGCCCTTGGGGCCGGTGGCCCCTGCTGTCAGAGCTTCGGGGCGTTCGCGGCCAGAGCCTCGGGCGCTGCCTTGGTGTAGAGGCCTTCCAGGCCGCTGGGGGCGATCAAGCCCCAGGTGAAGGTGTCGGTGTCGGGGTAGAACCAGCCCCGCATGGGGCTGGGGGCGTCGTGGGTGCGGATGACGCCTACCCCGTAGACCTCCAGGGTGCCGTCGTGGAGGGCGTCCTGCTGCTCCTTGGTGAGGTGGTCGGCGCCGTAGTACTTGTTGAACTTCTTGTCGGCGACGACGGCGAGGACGGGGCTGAAGTCGTCTTCGACGCCGTTGTAGCTGCGGGCGCGGGCGAGAGAGGCCAGCGCGTCCGCGCGGGTGGCGCAGGTGTCGCGGTAGAGGACGCGGTCCTTGTGGTCGGGGATCTCGTCGGTGTCGTACTTCCATGCCTCGACCTGGTGGCGGGCGTGGGTCCCGCTGCCGTTGTGGCGGTTGCGGAGGAAGCCGTAGGGCTTGCCGTCGACGACGACGGGGTGGCGCTCGGTGCAGAACTCGCAGGTGATGCCGACGTGACGCAGGAAGCGCTGGAGGCGCGGGAAGCGGGCGAAGCGCGTGCCGCAGTTGCAGCAGGTGTACACCTCCCAACTGGTGGGCTGGTCCGCCGTGTCGTGGTTGCAGCGGGGGCACGCGTAGGTGTCGCCGTTGGCGCTGTTCCAGCTGATCACGTCGTTGTTCATGGCTTCCTCCTGGCTTCGGGGCCGGGGCGCTCACCCCGATGTATTCACTAATGTACCCCAAGAGGGGGTGGAGATCAAACCAGAGGGGTCTAACTTGTTTTGCTCCAGGGGTCTAACTTGTTTTGCTCCGGCGCGCGTTGACTGCCCGGAGCCCCGAGCTGCGCACCGGCCACAAGCGCCGCGGGCTCGGGCCCGCATGGAAGCGCCGTCAGCGCGTCCTGCGGCGTCTCGTGCGTGGGGGATGGGCGTGCTGTTCGATCGGGCTTCTACAGCGCGCTGTTGGAGCGTGTAGGTCTGCCGCGCCCTGCTTCGCCCGCCGACCTCCGGCCGCGCCTCACCGCGTCGTACGCCGTCCGCTCCGTCGGTCCTGGCCGCCCTCGGCGCCGGGTGCTGCGCCCTGGTCGTCGTCCGTCGCCCCGACGTTCGTTACCCGGGGTGTTGGGGGCTGGGTAGCGGTTCCGTGCCTGTACGCGGTGCCCGCGGCCGTGGTGTTGCCGTACCTGGGCAACACCGGGGATCGGGGCGGCCTGGCCGTCGTCCTGGAGCTGGGGCGCCTGTCACCGCCGCGGAGCTCGTCGGCGGTGGCGGTGGCCGCGGGGTGTTGCGGTGCCGCGCAACACCGGCAGGTGCCCGGCCTGGCGTGGGGGCTTGAGGGGCGCGCGGCGTCGGGGTGTGCGTTCTGTCCGGGGCGCTGGCCGGCTCGTACGGTCGCAGGACGGGCCGAAGGCCCCCTTTTTTCCCAGGCGAGGTGTCCGGGGACGGCAAGGAGGCCCGAATGTCCTCCCCTGCTGAGGAGTTCGCGGCCTGGGCTGAGCAGAGCGCGGCTCGCCTCCCCGCCCCTCCATCCGTACGCGAAGGGGCGGGGACCTGTCGGTGGCGCAGTGCACGCTGTACCGGGTCGGGATCCACCGTGAGCTCGGCGACGTCGACCGGGCCCTGGCGTACGCGGCGCGCCTGGACGCGGCCGTGCTGCCCACGCCCGAACGCCGGGCCCGCGTGGCCACCGACACCGCCCGCGCGCTCCTGGCCGCCGGCGACGTCCCGGCCGCGTTCGCCCAGCTGCAGCGAGTAGAACAGGCCGCGCCACAAGAAGCCCGCCGGCCCTCGGTACAGGCTCTGACCACCGAGGCCTCCGCACGCCGTTCCGACCTACCCGGCATCACCGCCTTCGCCCGCCGCACCGCCCCACCCCGCAGCACCACCTGAACAACCGGCCCGACGCCGCCCGCCGTCCCGCGCCGTCCAAAAGCGTCCAGAAACGTCCAGCCGACGAGCTCCGCCCCGCCTCCGAGTGCTGCTGGTGGGCGAGTTGTTCACCGTTGTCCGGCGTTGTTCGGTGGCATCCGGCGCCTCGCCCACCGCCCTCGCCCCCCACACCGTCGCTGCGCCCCGGCCGCCCTGAGCCTCCTGGGCTGCGCCCGCTCGACAGAAGCGGGGTAACAACACACTGAGAGCCGGGTGACACTCACTCAGAACGCCGCAAACCGAACCCGATTCGATCCCGCCCCGCCCAACTCGGCCGGCACCCGACAACGCACACCACCCCCACCCCCTTGCCGCCGAGCGAAGCGAGCCCTCCCTGCACCCCCAAGCACCCGCACCCGACGTACACCGAAGAGCGCGGAGCGCTCCACCTCAAGATCAAAACAACCCCCCGAAGCCCATCACCCAAAGTAACCGGAGCGCGGAGCGCTCCGGCACCACCCAACCAAGTCCGGATGCGAAGCATCCGGACCCAACCGCCCAACTCCGGCGCGCAGCGCCAGAGTTGACACCCACTCACCAACAAGGGGCGCGGAGCGCCCCGCCCCCACTCCACCAGCGCGGGCGCAGCCCGCGCCACCCGGCCGGAGGCCGGGAGCGGGGCCGCAGGCCCCGCCAACTCCCGTGCGAAGCACGGGAGTTCATCGTATACACCCGCGAAGGGCCGAAGGCCCGAGCCCCCTGGCCGAAGGCCAGGGGTTTACCCAGCGTAGCTGGG
>NZ_BMUA01000062.1 GCF_014649955.1 Streptomyces violascens | reverse complement strand
TTCCCAACCGCCCTGGCCGCTACAGCTTGACGGCTTGGGGTCGTGAGGTGTCTTCCTCGGCCTCGCCACCTGCCTCATCACACACCGACACGTCCAACGCCTTTGTTAGGACCTCTTAACCCGAAGAGGGAAAGCGTGAGGACGGGCTCCCGGGGCGCAGCACGGCGCAGCGATACGGGGCGCACCCGGCAGATCACCAGCCAACTTCACTGCCCGCGCTGCGGAGAGGGGCGCTCCGCGCCCCGTGCCGCCGGGTGGCGGCTGTGGCGCGCTGGCCCGGCGCTCCGCGCCAGCCCAGACGGGCGCACCGCGCCCTCCACCGCGCCACAGCCGCCACCCGGGCCCGCGTGCTGGGCGTCCGCTCCGCTCCCGCTCAGCCGGGTGCTGCGCACCCTCACGCGCTGCGGGTCCTGGCAGCCGGTCAGCAGGGCGCTGCGCGCCTGCTTCCCTCGCTTCGCGCTGCCAGGACCCTTGCCCCTGCCGCTTCGCGTCATGGGGGCACGGCACGGGGCGCGCAGCGCCCCTCTCCGCAGCGCGCGAGCCCTCCGGCCGTCTTGCGACGGCCGGAGGGCGGTTTACGGGGTGAGGCTCAGTGGCCGTCCTCCCCGGGGCGGCACGGGGTGCACTTCAGCGCGTCCTTCTCCCACAGCGTCCAGTCCACCGGGAATCCGTTCTCCTCGATGATCTGAGCGGTCTTGAGGACGGAGCCGTCTCCCTTGCGCTCCACCTCCGGGATGTGGTCGAGGAAAGCGCCGTCCATGTGGGAGGCACAGAACTGCCTGTAGTTCACGGTGTCCAGGATGAACACGTGAACGCCGAGGTCCACCAGCTCACCGGGCCCCATGGCGAGACCCTGGCCGCGCTTCTCCATGGAGGTGATCAGGTAGGCAACGGCCTGCCCGAAGACCCGCTCCGCCATGACGCGGTCGAAGGGGTAGTCCCGCATCAGCAGCAGAACTTCCTTCGCCCACACATCCGGAACGACGAACAGACGCGGGTCGCGCATCTTGGTCTGCGTCGCGCGACCTGAACTGCTTCAAGGTCCCGAGCTCATGTACGTGTGGTGGATGAGTACCGCTCCCAGGAGCGGTACTCATCCACCACACGTACATGAGCTGTCGTGCGTCTGGGCGCAGTGACCCCGCTCCTTGGCCCGACTCTCACCGGCACATGGCACCCGTGGATGTTACGGGCCGGGGGGACTGGCAGGTCGGCCGCTTCGGCGGTCAGTAACGGGGGAGCGCGGGCGGCGGCGTCGCCCAGGCCGGTGCCGTCTTCTTCACTCCCCCGCCAACGTCACCTCGCCACCTACGCGGCCCTGCCGCTCGCGGCCCGCCTCACGCTCGTCCCGGCGCTGCTGGGGACAGACGCCGGGCTCTTCGACGCGGCGGCGCTCGCCCTGGCCGACCCCGGCGCCTCACCCGCTGCACCTGACCGGGAGCTCGTCCCGGCGGCGCTGTACGTCAGGAGCGCCGTCGGCGGCGCAGGTGCAGGAGCCCTCCGCCTGCCGCCGACAGGGCTGCCGCGCCGGAGGCGGCAGGGAGCCAGGGACGTGAGGAACCGGCGGCAGCGGCCGTCGGGGTGGCGGCCCGGTCTTCGACAGGGGCGTAACCGCCGGCGAGGCCCTTGCGGTCGTAGGCCGAGCCCGGGAGCTTGTCGCTGTAGCGCTTGGCGACGAGTTGCTGGTAGGCCTTGAGGGTGACGTGCTGCTTGCCTTGGAGGGCCACGCCGGCCTCCTTGTTGAGTGGTTCGACGGTGCCATTGCTGGTCACCCGGTACCAGGCGTGGATCTGAGGTTCCATGAAGGTCTGCTCCTGATCGGTGCCGCGCTCGGCGGTGCTGACGTCCGCGTCGCCGTCGCGGATCCCCGCCAGCTCCCAGGCGTGGCCGCCCTGTTTCTGGGCGAGCAGAACGGCGGCTTGGTGGCCATTGGCCGCAGAGACACGGGAGACGAGGTAGGAGAGACGCAGAGCCGAGGCGGCGGTCGGCTTGGTCTTGCCGGTGACGAACTCGGGTGCGAGTTCGTAGAGCGGCACGGGCTTCTTGAGGTCGAAACCGGGTGCCGTGGTGGGGGCTTGGACGAGGCCGCGCGGGTTGCCGGCCGTGCCGCCGTCTGCGCCGGCGGCCGGCGTACGGTGCTCGGCGGCCGTCAGGAAGCGGGAGACGGTGTCGTGGACCTGGCCGGAGCGCAGCACTTGCTGAGCGGCGGTGTAGTCGGTCGCGGCGGGTGCGGTGGGGCGGTCGGCGGCTTGCGCGGGAGCGCCCGCGCACAGGGTGGCGGCAGCGGAGGCGAACAGGAGGGCGGCGCGTGTGGTTGTACGGTGCATGGTGGGTCCCCTAGCCGTGGATGCCTGTGCGCGTGTGGGTCCACCGGAAGGAGTTGTTTCCGGCGTAGGTGGAGTAGTCCCACCAGGTGTAGGTCTGGGTGCTGGGCCACGGGTCGCCGACTGCCACCATGTTGCTGGTGCTGTCGTAGCCGTAGATGACGTTCATGTGGCCGCCGCCGGAGGTCCAGCCGATACGGACGGCGAACGGGCGCCCGTTCGCGATCTCGTTCTGGGTCTCGCTGAAGGACGCGCTGCGGTACAGGTCGGTGCCGCTATTGCGGAAGCCCATGTTCTTGAGGGCGTTGGCCATGTCGTCGAGCGTGGCGGGCTGGTTGTTGCAGTCCAGCCAGCTGTTCTGGGCGGCCAGTCGGCAGAAGTCGTACTGGGTGTAGCCGGTGTATCCCCAGTAGTTGGCGATGGTCAGGCCGGAGGCGTCCCAACACCACTGGTTCTGGACCTGCTTCTGCATACCGATGTTGAGGACCGTCCAGCTGGTGGGCCGGGTGGAGCTGCAGACCGGCAGGCTGCCGGTGTCCTCGCGGATGAATGCGTCGGCGAGATAGTACGCGCCGGACCAGATCCAGCGCGAGTTGTTCTCCACGGCGTCGCCGGTGGTCCGGCAGACCATCGGGATGTGGTCGCCGACCGGAGAGCTGCCGGTGACGTTGGAGGACAGGGTGGGCAGAGAACGCTGGTTGACGGTGGCGAAATTCCCCTGGCCGCCGACGACTGTTCCGGTGCTGGCGGCCTGGGCCTGCGGGGCGACGGCCAGCATGAGGCCGGCGGACAGGGCGGCGGCCACCGTGGACGCGAGTATCCTTCTGCGGCCCGGCCTGCGGGTCGGCGTATGAGCGGGTATGCGGGAAGTCCTGCGGAATCTGTGCATGGGGGGTTCCTTTGTCTTGATCAAGGCGGTCGTCCTGATCAGGAAGGGCGGTTCCGGCGGCGCCGCACTCGGAATGTGGCGAAGCCACCGATGGCGACGAACAGGGCGGCGCCGCCGATGGCCAACGGGGTGCCTACGCCCGGTCCGCCGTCGGATTCGGTACGAGGTGCTGCCGCCCGAGGTGTTCCGGCTGCCGGCGCGGCGGGCGACGGGGCGACCGACGCAGGGGCCACCTCGGCCTGGGACTCGGCGCGGCCGAGCGCCGGGAAGGCTGTCTGTGCCGTGATGGTCCAGCGACCGGCGGGCAGAGCCTCGGCGGTGGTGAACGTTCCGGGCTCACCGGCTACCGGTACGAACCGCCAGGGCCCGACGCTGGTGCCGTCGGCCGAGGTGGCGGTGAGGGTGCCGGCGACTTTCTCGTTGACGGGGTGACCGTCGTCCTCCCAGGTCGCCTTGGTGACGGGGTGGCCGGCGGACACGCCCGTGACGGTCAGATGGATGGTGTCGCCGTGGGCGTGTGCCGTGGCCGCGGAGCCTAGGAGGAGCAGGCCGATGAGGGCGGTGGTCACTGCCGTGAAGCGGCGATCGGGCATGAGGGGGTGGCTCCGGTGTGAGGGGGCCGGCAGGGGCCGTATGAGGACGGCCCCTGCCGTTGGTGGGGGGTCAGGATGCTTTCTGCAGGGCCCAGTTCTGGTAGTTGGAGGTGTCCGGGTCCTGGAGTTCGAGCAGCCAGGCTCCGTAGTACGGCCGATTGCCGACGCCCAGGACGAGTGAGCTGTTCTTGGCGGTCAGGCGCAGTCCGGTTCCCGACTTGGTGAGTCGCCACTGCTGGGCGTCACTGCCGGAGCAGGGCTGTTGGGCGACCCACTGGCCGGCGGCCGCGGCACCGCCGATCTGCAGGCACTTGCCCGACACGGCCGAGCGAAGGCGCGCACTGCCGCCGGCAACGTCATCGAAGTACCACTGCTGAGGGGTGAACCCGTTGGGCTGGGAACCGACCAGGACGGTGCCGTCCGCGCTCCCGCCGCCCCAGATCTCAGCCGCAAGCCCCGTGTGACCATTGGTCAGCGTGTACCGCGTGCCGGGTTTGGTCGCGGTGCCGCCGACGGGCGGGGTGTGGAACGACAGGGCGCGGCCGGGTCCGGAGTCGCGGCCGGCCTGGTCGCGGACCGAGACGGCGAGCCGGTAGTCGGTGTCGGGCTGCAGGTTGTAGACCCGCGCCGAATTGGGCTGGACCCATGCCAGGTGGCTGTCGTTGAGCAGGAGCTGGTACCAGGCTACGGAGGACGCCGCCGGCCAGCTGACCACGGCCGAGTCGGACGTCAGCTGCCCGAGGACCGGGACGGGGCCCGTCGTCGGTCCGGTGCTGCCGGTCGGCGTGGGCTTCGGCGTCGGGGTGGGGCTCGGGTCCGGGTCGGGCCGGGTTCCACCGCCGGTCATCAGGAACTGGTTGTTCGCGACGTTCCAGTGCGTGGCGAGGTAACTGCCCGCCGGCGGATTGGTGTTGTAGTAGTCGTCGTGGTTGCAGTCCAGGCGCTCGTCGTGGCTCTGCTCGGTACAGACGATGCGCATGGTGGGGTAGTACGGCGTGTCCGAGTAGCACATGATGTCCCACTCGTCGGTGCAGTGCGCGCCTCGACTGCTGTTCGGTGCGCTGTTGTTCACCGCACCGAGGTTGTGTCCGAGCTCGTGCGCCGCGGTGGAACCGCTCCAGCAGCCGGCGTCCGTGCGGCCGTAGGAGGGGCCGAAGTTGCTGAGGTTGGCGGCGCCGGGGCGCTCGTCACCGTTGAAGGTGCCGATGCCACAGTAGACCTTGGCGTCCGCGAAGATCATGTACTTGCGGTCGCGCCGGTCGAAACCCTTCTGCGCGAGTGCGGAGTTCAGCGCACCGAACTCGGCGAGTGCCGAGCTCGCCACCTCCACGTCGAGCACGGACGGCGTGCAGTCGGCTCCGGTCACGTACCGGATGTGCCGTACGCCCCCGGTCTCCTGCGCGCTGGCGTAGTAGATGGTGTCGGCGTCGGCGGCCCACCTGCGGAACGACGCCAGGTACTCGCCGTACCGGTCGTTGCCGGGATCGTGCGCGTACACCACCTGTACCCGGTTGCCCGTGCTCCCGTCGCCGTCACACTGCACCGCTTGACCACCCGGCGCTGCCTTCCCGCTTCCGGTGCCCTGGGCGGGGGCGGCGGGCGGCGTCTTGGCGGCGGTGCCCGCCTGGCGGGCGTCCACAGAGGCCGTGGTGCCGGAGGACGGCTGTTCCGTGGAGGGCTTTTGGGTGGCGGGGCGGCTTGGCGTTCCCGCCGCTCCCTGTGTCTTCACGGCGGGTGGCGTGTCCTTGGAGATGTCCACCCCCTTGGGCGGCTTGTCGGGACCGTGCGTGCACCGGCCGTCGGCGGTGCGCAGGACGCCGGCGCAACGGTCACCCTTGGGCGCGGAACTCAGGCCCTTGTAGACCAGGCCGCGCTTGCGGTCTTCGTTGGGTATTCGGGCCACCGGTTCCGGGGTCTTGTCGTGTGCGGGTGCCGGAGCGGGACCGTCCACGGCGGCCCGCGCCGCGGTGATCTCAGGTCGGGACGAATGGTGGTCGAAGACGCCACCGAGCGCAGCTGTAGCGACGAGTGCTCCCGCCGTGACGGCTACCGCTGCGACGAGAATGCCGCGTCTTCGCCGCCTTTGCTGAACCTGTCTTCTGCGACCGGACAAGGCCACACCTCATTTCTGTGGGGGAGTTGTGGTTGGCCGGAAGTGTGCCAGAACGGATGCAGGGACTAACAGGGCCTCTTTGTGCGGGGAATGGGAGCGTGCACTGCAGAACAACGCGCGAGAACAGCCGACGCGGCCTCCAAGTTCCCTTCCCTGCAAGGGATTTGACTGCACGGAAACCAAAGGTCCATTCCAATGGATGGCCAACCCGAGGGGCGCCACTTAGGAAGATCGTTATCATGGAATGAGTAGCTCCATTTGTGTGCAATTGCACAGCGTGTCGATGCTCTCGCCCAAGGTCACATTCTTGGGGTATCTGTTTAGGTAAGCCCAAGGCGCGCTTATGGAACCGCCGATGACCCATTGCAGGTACTCGGCTATTGCCTGCTGAAAAGAGCGCTCTCGCCCCTGCACGCCAGTACTGGATAAGCGAGCACTGCCCGGTTGCCTCTGCCACGCGGACGAACTGCCGTCATCTGAGTGAGCGTTCGGCGATGCGGCTATCCAAGGCGGCAGTGGCCTACGAAGTCCGGCTCGTCAGCGGTTGGGGACGGGTGGGGCGAGGCGTTTGGCGGTGCGACTGACGATGGCGGATTCGACGTGAGTGATGCTCAGGCCGGTCAGGTCGCGGGAGAGGAACTCAGAGCGCGGTCAGGTCGGGGAAGCGGCGGCGTGCAGATCGCAGGGGCCGCAGGTTGCGAACGCGCCGTGGACGGCGTGGTGGTCGGCCGGCGCCTGCACCGGCCGTCGGCGGTGCGCCTTACCCGACGCGGCTTGCTCGACGGCGCCAGGGTCAGCGGTGCGAAGGCCGCTCCTCAGGCGAGGATGCCTCGATGAGCGGGGTGGGGCTGCCGGTTCCGGCCGGGTGCACTTCGATCGAACCGTCGGCGTTGAGCAACGCCCGTCGGCCGGGGTAGGTCCGTTCGGCCGTGACGACATCGCGTTCGTCGAACTCCCCGGTGAAGACGAGGACGCCGTTGATCAACTCGGTCTTGAAGGTGCTGGTGGGCCAGCGGTGGAGAAGTGCCTCGGCCGTCATGGGCTGCTGCGCGGAGGGAAGGTCGGGTCCGGGCATGGCGCGTTCCTCACTGGCGGCCGGTCGGGGCTGAGAACGGGACTCACCCATGGAGCTGAGAGGTGGGCAGGGCGCGGGGTGCTTACGGTAAAGGGGTGGTGGAGCGCAGCGAATTGCACGCATTGGTGGAATCCCTTCCCGAGTATCTCCCCGGTGACGCGCTCATGGCGCTGCGCCTGCTCCTGCCGGCTGAGGGGGAGCCGCCGTACCCGAAGGCGACGAACACGTCGTGCGCCGTCGGGTCGTATCTCCGACACGCATCCTGCGCGGGATCGTTGGGCGAGGTATGCGCCCCGTCTCCACTTCGGACTCTCAAACGGTCCGGGTCCCGACCCCGACCGACCCTGGTGACGCTATGCAGGCTGTCGGGCGTCCATCTTCGGATGAACGTACCTGCGACGACGCAAGAACCGCCCGCGCCGTGGCCCGCCAGGCGTACGTGGCCTGGGTTCAGGGTGACCGTGCTGCCGCCCGGGCCCTGGCTGACGTCGCACGCGTCTATGCCTGTCTTGCCGAACGAGCGGACCACACGGCCGCACGCTTGGACCTGGCCACCGCCCAGCTCAAGGCGGATGCCGCACGTGCCGAGGCGGCCGCCGAGGCCGCCGACGACTATGCCCGGCTCACGCCGCGTCAGCGTTCGGCACGCCGGGTGGCGCGCATGCTGCTGGCCGCACGCCCGGACACGCCGGTCGACAAGATCGGACACGAGGTCGTGCCGCTGACCACGATCATGGAGCGACTGGATGTGGGGCAAAGCACCGCCTCCGAGCTCCGCAAGGAGGCTATGGCTCTGCTGCTGTCCGGCTACGGCCATCAACACGCCGCAGCCGATGCGCCCTACGAGCCCGAGAGTAAGTACTGAACGGGTACTTCTTCGACGTCGGCACTATCCCCATCAAGGACGTACACGGACTTAGGGAGCCCGCCAGCCTCGTAGCCGGTGCGGGGTCAGGTGGGGCGCCGTCCGTCGCGGTCCTGGCGGGCCCTGGGCGCACGCCGGGTGCCGGGTTCGAGCGTCGGGCCGCCCGGGCCCGCAGGGGCGGAGAAGCCTCCGGCGACGGGAAGCCGCACCACATGCTGCGCCTGGGCGGCCGGGTTTGACTCGCTGGAGGTGGTGTGGGCGATGACCTGGGTGTGGGGGGTCCGCGAGGCGCAGGCGGCGCAGACCTCGGACAA
>NZ_BMUA01000061.1 GCF_014649955.1 Streptomyces violascens | reverse complement strand
ACAACCCGCTGGAGCGACAACCGCTCTGTATGGGCTGTTGAGAACGAATTAGGTTCGCGGCACGGTGCCGTAGCGGCCTGCCGCCACGGTGAAACTCTCGGCCGGGATGCCGACCGGGCTGTCGGTGCTGAGCGGGCTGATCGCCGCTGCCGCCGTGGCCTCGTTCACGTCGCTGCAAAGGCTTCGCGGATCGGCGCATGGCCGTCGCGGTCGCCGGTGTCGATGCGTACGGCCCCGGCGGCGAACGGGTCGGCCTTCGGAAGGCGCAGGGACGGCTCGCCCGCATTCTCGGGACTGGTGGGGTGGGCCCCGGAGGGCAGTCCGGGCGACGGGGGGCGAACACGGCCACGCACAGGAGATGTGCGAACAGTTCAGGTGTCGGCTCAGACGGTGCCGCCCTGGCTGGCTGTGCGCCACCGCGACGCAGGGTTCGCCGTGGCCGATCGTCCCGATCTGTTCGACGGACCGCGCCGCGGCCGAGGATGCCGTGACGGCGGGACTCCGGAGGGTTCGACGGCGAAGACGGCCGGATCGAAGGGGCGGTCCCAACGCGTGCTGGGTTGTTTGGTGTTGAGGCAACGGGCTTTGAGATCGACGGCCACCGGTGTGATGCCGCGTGCGGCGAGCTGTCAGACCGGGCGGCTCCCGCGCCAGCCCGATTGAGAAGCCTTGACGTGCGGGAGCCCTTCGGTTTCCGTGTCGCAGGACGGGCTACGAGACGGCGGGGGCGGCGGGCAGTAGGTGATCGCCGACTGTGTCGGTGCTCAGGCACAGCGAGCAGACCACGGCGTCGTGCGTGGCGCAGGCCGCCAGGTCGGGGCGCTCGTAGGGCTGGTGGCAGACATGGCAGTCGTAGGTCACCGCGCTGGGGTTGCCGTCGGCGTCGAGCATCGGCTCGGCGATGCCGTCGTCGGTGCGGCGCAGGTAGTACTTGCCCTTGGTGGCGATCGCCATGAGCGGGGTGAGGACCAGGGCGATGGCCGCGGCGGCGACGGGGGAGTACGGCTGGAGGGTGTCGCCGAGGGCGTGGAAGTACATGGCGATGGACAGGCTGGAGGCGGCGACGAAAGCGACCACGCCCACCGGGTTGACGGCGTAGAGCATGCCCCGGCGGAACTCGGGGGCGTGGGGAGAGAGTTTCAGAAGGTACTTGTTGATGCCGATGTCGGTGGCGACGGTGACGACCCAGGCGATGGCGCAGTTCGAGTAGAAGCTCAGGACGCTGTTGAGGAAGCTGAACATGTCGGCTTCCATCAGGGCCAGGGCGAAGCCGAGGTTGACCAGGACGAAGACCATCCGGCCGGGGTAGTGCTTGGTGATCCGGGTGAAGGAGTTGGTCCAGGCGAGGGAGCCGGAGTAGGCGTTCGTCACGTTGATCTTGATCTGGCTGATCACGACGAGGGCGACGGCCAGCGGGATCACCATCCAGGACGGCATCATCGCGTCGAAGGCGCCTTTGAACTGCTGGATCGGCTCGGGCGCCACGGAGGGGCCGGCCTCGGCCAGGATGTAGACGGCGAGGAAGACGCCGATGGCCTGCTTGAGCGCGCCGAGTACCACCCAGCCGGGCCCGGCCATGACGACGGCGGTCCACCAGGTGCGCTTGTTGGCCTCGGTCTTGGGCGGCATGAAGCGCAGGTAGTCGATCTGCTCACCGATCTGGGCGATCAGCGACAGGCACACGCCGGCGCCGAGCAGTACGGAGGCAGTGTTGACGCCTCCGTCGCCGTTGGTGCCCGTGTAGGCGAGGAAGCGGTCGACGGTGCCGGGGTCGGTGGAGACGAGGTAGACCAGCGGGCCGACCATTAGCAGCAGCCAGATCGGGGTCGTCCACACCTGGAGCTTGCTGAGCGCCTTCATGCCGTAGATGACGAGCGGGATGACCATGAGGGTGGAGACGAGGTAGCCCAGCCAGAGTGGCAGTCCGAGGCCCAGTTTCAGCCCCTGGGCCATGATCGAGCCTTCGAGGGCGAAGAAGACGAAGGTGAAGCTGGCGAAGATGACACTGGTCAGCACCGATCCGTAGTAGCCGAAGCCGGAGCCCCGCGTGATCAGGTCCAGGTCGATGTTGTAGCGGGCGCCGTAGTAGGCGAGGGGGAACCCGGTGATGAAGATGACGACGGCCGCCACGGCGATGGCGAGCAGCGCGTTGCCGGTGCCGTGGGCCAGGCCGATGCCGGCGCCGATGGAGAAGTCGGCCATGTAGGCGATACCGCCGAGAGCGGTGGTTGCGACGACCATAGGGGTCCAGCGGCGATAACTGCGGGGCGCGAAGCGGAGGGTGTAGTCCTCCAGCGTCTCCTTGACCGCTTGGTCGACTGCGGCGGACTCCGGCTTCTGCACGGTTTCCTGAGCGGTGACTTCTGCCAATCGCGGCTCGGTGCTCACGCCACGCCCTCCTTGCTGCGGGTTGGGGACTGGAGGGACGGTAGGCAGTAGGCGTTACGCCCAAATACTTCCTGCATGAAGGAAATGTTTCGGCGGTAGCCGATGCGCCAGTAGGCCGGGTGCCCGCCGCGTGTGGAGCGCCGACGCAGGAGGAACCGGCATAGGAGGCAGTGGTCCGTCCCAACACGCTGTGGTCGAATTCGTCGACGTCCAGGGTCATATGGGCGAGTTGTGGGACCAAGCGACGGGCGCTCGGGACTGCACATGGAGGGTCCAGCCCTGGTGATCCACCTGCCCGGCGCTCCGGGGACCGCGCGGATCGAGGACGCTGGCGAAGTTTGTGGCGGATCGTGCTGGCCCTCGGGTGTGACTGTCCTTTCCCGGGTCTCGCGCTCTGGGAGTTGGTCAGCTGCTGAGCCGACACGCGGGAGCAGTTCATTCGCGTCGCACAGGAGGCGTGTCCGGCCGGACGGAACAAGCGGCTCCGCGGTGCTAGCCCCGCCACCGCACTCCGTGTCGCCGCCGCAGCCGGTGAATCTCCCACCAGGCCACCACTGTCACCGACACCGGGCCGCCGAGGAACGCGCAGACCGCGAGCGGCACCGGGCCCGGCGGGAGACCGCCCGCCGACAGGCCGAGGAGGGCGAACATCCAGACCAGGACGGCGGTGACCAGCGCGGGCAGCGCCGCATGCAGGGCGGACAGGTTGAAGGCATGACGCAGTGCCGGACCGGAGGCGAAGCAGAGGAAGAAGATCACCCACCAGAACGGCGCCCAGCACACGAACATCACGGACACCCAGAGCAGCACGTTGGTGCCACCCTGCAGCAGACCCATCCCCTCCGCCGCCGCCAGGAACAGCAGTGGCACCAGCGTCCAGGCGCCGAAGTAGCACAGGGCCGATCGGCCGGCTGGCCACAGTTGCGTCCGCATAGTCCGCCGCGCCCCGGGCTCGGCCGCCCAGAAGAGCAGTGCCACCACGACCGCCGCACTCAACAGCGCCAACCAGGGTGCGAACAACAGCCGTTGCAGGAACCGACCCGGTACCTCCGCCACGTCCTGCCAGCCACCGAACACGGCCACCAGCACCCCCGCCATGGCGAGGGCCGCCCAGGCCCGCACCCGCTGCACCCGGAGCACCTCGGGATCCTCGACACGCCCTTCCGGGCACATCGGGAACACCCTGCGGGCCATGCGACGGGCCGTACGGGCCAGTTGGTAGCCGACCAGCAGCGGTATGGTCAGCCACCACAGGCACGGGAAGAACAGCACCAGCACCACCCCGGGGTGCACCTGCTCCCGCCGGCCCCGCAACACCTCACCCAGCGGCGGCCATTCGTCCTCACGGAGCCGCCGCCACAGCGGCGTGTACGGCCGCGGCGGGTCGCCCGCAGGCCGCGGCCCTGACGGGCGGGGTGCGTTGAGGCTCATCGGCGTCCCTTCCGCGGTCCCTGGGACAGACGCGACCCCGCACGGTCATGGTTCCGGACAGCAACCCCGTACTGCCGGGGCGCGCGGTCCGTCGGCCGCCGCCCGTCCGTCCACGGCGGAAGCGGGAGGTCACGTGTGGTCTGGGCAGTGGCCGGGAGCGGAGTGTCTCGGCTGCCGTCCCGGACCGCCGTGAGGCACTGGTCGTAGAGGTTCGACAGGTCGAGCTGCCCCTCGCTCCTGGCCCAGAGTTCGGTGGCAGTGTCGATGCAGGCGAAGACCGTTGCGACGATGGCCTTGGCGCAGGGGTCGGGGTATGGGTCGGCAGGGGTGCCCAGGCGGGCCTGGATGGCAGGGGCGAGTTCGGCCTGCCAGCACAGTCGCTTCTCGATGTAGCGGGCGTGGGTTCTGCCGCTCCGCGGTCGCTCGCTCAGCCGGTCTCCTGTGCCCCCGGCCTCGTCAGCCACGCGGCCACGTTCGGCAGCGCCTCGGGCCCGCTGTCGGCCTTCACCGAGCCGGCTAGGTCCGCGATGGTGACGGATGCCAGGGACGCCCGCCATGCCTCATCGGCCGCCGCCATGGCCCGGGCGATGGGGCACTGCTTCGTGCACTGCTCCGGCGGGGTCGCCAGCGGTCCGCGTTGACGGATCTCGGTGCAGACGAATGCCGGGCTCGCCCCGTCGACGGCTTGGACGACGTCGAGCAGAGTGATGTCGTGGGCCTGCCTGATGAGCACGTAGCCACCGGACTTCCCCTGGACCGAGCGAACCAGGCCCGCCCGGGAAAGTGCCTGCATCTGCTTGGCCAGATAGCTCGGCGACACATCGTGCAGCGCGGCAAGGCGGGCCGCGGGCACGGGCTCGCCGGCCGCGGTCAGCACCACACAGCAGTGCAGCGCCCACTCCACGCCGCCAGACAGTTTCATGCCACCTCCACTTGACTCGGATACATGATATCCGAGTATCATCTCGGACGTCAGATATCCGAGTTTGCGTCTGGGGGGAGCGCTCGGCTCTCACGGAAGAAGGCAGACATGAACATCACCGTCATCGGCGCCGGCCTCATCGGCTCCCAGCTCGCTGAGAAGCTCACCGCGCAGGGCCACGATGTGACCGTCGCGTCCTTGTCGTCGGGTGTCGACCTGCTGACCGGGGCAGGTCTGGACAAGGTGCTCAAGGGCGCCCACACAGTCGTCAACGTGACGAACTCGCCCACCTTCGATGAGAAGTCCCTCGACTTCTTCCGCACCACGGTGACCAACCTGCTGGCCGCGGGCGAGAGGGCGGGCGTCCAGCACCAGGTCGTGCTCTCGATCGTCGGGGTGGACCAGGTGCCCCAGCTCGACTACTACCGTGCCAAGGTGCTCCAGGAGGAGTTGGTGCGCGCCGGCCGTACGCCGTACTCGGTCGTGCGAGCCACGCAGTTCTTCGAGTTCATGGAGCCCACCATGTCCTGGACCTCGGACGAGACTGCCGTACGCCTGCCGTCGACGCCGATCCAGCCGATCGCCAGCGCCGATGTGGTCTCCGCCCTGGCAGCTGTGGCCGCGGGCGAGCCGGTCAACGGAATCGTCGAGGTCGCAGGCCCCGACGCGTTCACCCTCGACGAGATCGGCCGCATCACGCTGGCCGCGCGGGGAGACGAGCGCCCCGTGATCGTCGACGACCAGGCCGGTCTGTTCGCCGCCGTCCAGGGCGACGCCCTGACCCCGGGGCCGGACGCCCGTCTGGCATCGACGCACTACCGGGACTGGCTCAACGGCTGAGGCCCACGCCCATTGCACTGTCGCGGCCGCCCGCCCGGGGATCACAGGAGATCTACCAGGCGGCGGCCGTTTCCCAAGTACCGTGCTCAGCACGGTTTTCCGGCCCGACCGGCGACTGGCCGGAGAGAAACATCTCCGGCCCGCGAAGCCGCGCGGCGGCCGCAGCAGCCGACACCACCTGACGCCGGCCTGCCAGTGTCATGACCGTGAGGTCGAACACGCCGAGAGGTTCAGCGACATACGCGTACATACGCCTCAGACCGGACGCTTCGGGTTCATTCGCTTGGTGACGAACTCGAGCCGGTTGCCGTCGAGGTCGTCGTGGAACAGGCGGAGGGGTCGCCGTCGCCGGTGAGGGCCCAGCGCAGCAGCGAGCCGTCGGTGGTGATCTTGGCTGCGCGTGCGAGCCTGGGCGGGATCTGTCTTCAACACAGGTGCGCAGGGTCCGAGTTGCGGACGTTGCGCGCCGCTGGGATGCGTCCGTGATTGCCCATGTGCGTAAGCCTCCGGCTCGGGGCCGGGGCCGATCACGCCTGCGCCGACGCCGGGATGCCGTCGCAGGGCGCCGCGTCCTGGCGGCGCAGCGCCGGTATCACGGGTGGTGTTCGTCGCCCTGGGCCCGCTGGAGGTTCCCGAAACCGTATCCGCGGTGGATCAACTGGCGTGGTGGGGTTGTTCAGGAGCCGGTGAACAGTTGCTTGAGCTTGAGCCCGAGTTCGTACATACCGTACGCGAACGGCACACCGACCCACAGCCAGGCGACGGCGAACAGGGCCTTTGGGCGGGCCGTCATGACAGTGCTCCCTTCTCCGGGGCGGGGAGCGTCGACGCGCCTTCCGCGGACGGGTGTTCATGGTGACGCGGGTGGACGGGGCGTACCAGCTCGTTGGCCGCGAAGCCGACCGTGAGGAGCCCGATCATGATGAAGAAGGAGGTGCTGTAGAGGTCCGGTCCGCTGCGCCCGGCGGACTTCTGCGCGTCGGCGATGGCGTTGACGATCAGCGGGCCGAGGACACCCGCGGTGGACCAGGCGGTGAGCAGCCGGCCGTGGATCGCACCGACCTGGTAGGTGCCGAAGAGGTCCTTGAGGTAGGCGGGGATCGTGGCGAAGCCGCCACCGTAGAAGGAGAGGATGACGGCAGCGCAGACGATGAACAGCGGCTTCGAGGCGTTGCCGGTGACCGCGATGAGCAGGTACATCAGCGCTCCGACGCCGAGGTAGCCGCGATAGACGTTCTTGCGGCCGAGGACGTCGGAGGCGGAGGACCACAGGATGCGGCCGAGCATGTTGGCAAGCGAGAGCAGACCGACGAAGCCCGCGGCGGCGGCCGCCGCGACTGGTGACGCCGTACCGGCGAAGAAGTCCCCGATCATCGGCGCAGCCTTCTCCAGGATGCCGATTCCGGCGGTCACGTTCATACAGAGCACTACCCACAGGCACCAGAACTGCGGGGTGCGCACGGCGTTGCGGGCGGAGACCTGGCCCGTGGCGTCCGGGGCCGCGTCGGTCTGCGGGGAGGGGGGCCGCCAGCCGTCCGGGGGCAGCCGCACCAGGAGCACGCCGAGCGTCATGAAGACCGCGTAACCGGCCCCCATCACGAGGAAGGTCCGCGCGATGCCCGCGGAGTCCGCGCCGAAGGAGGAGAGCAGCTGGGTGGAGAGGGGCGCTGCGATGAGGGCGCCGCCGCCGAAGCCCATGATGGCGATGCCGGTGGCCATGCCCGGCCGGTCGGGGAACCATTTGATGAGGGTGGAGACCGGCGAGATGTAACCGATGCCGAGTCCGATGCCGCCGATGAAGCCGTAACCGAGGACCACGAGCCAGTACTGGCGGGTGGCGGCGCCCAGCGCGGCGACCAGGAACCCGGAGGAGAAGCAGACCGTCGAGACGGCCATAGCCCACCGGGGCCCGTTGCGCTCCACGAGGGTTCCGCCGAAGGACGCGGAGAGGCCGAGCATGACGATGGCCAGCTGGAAGGGCAGGGCGGACGCGGTGCCCGACAGGTGGAGCGAGGACTCCAGGGGTGGTTTGAAGACGCTCCAGGCGTACGCCTGGCCGATGGCAAGGTGGATGGAGAGCGCGGCGGGCGGCACGAGCCAGCGGCTCCACCCCTGGGGGGACGGCGTGCGCGAGCGGGCGGGCATGTCGCGGACCGTACAGCAGACAGACAACTCCTGGAAGACTGCCAGCCGTTGGCGGAAGGCCCGAGAGGGCCGGCGGCAGGTCTCCTACGAGCCCGGCTGATCGCGAGGTGACCGCGGTGGAGCCGTCGGAGGTCATGCGGGGTCAGCGGCCTGCCGGCTCGGCGCCGTGCGTGGCCGCCGCATCGGAGAGTCTGCCGTTCGAGGATCACTCCTTCGACGTCGCGCTGGCCGTCTCCACTGTTCACCACGGGGGGACCCGATAGCGGGGCTGCCCGCCCATCGGCCAGTTCGGCTGGGACGGCGGAGCCGGCCCGACTGCCACGACTGCATATGCCGATCCGCACAGCCAGCTCGTCGGCATCCTGCTCGCTCGGACCGGGATGTCCACCCCGGATTCGGCGCGGGCCATGCAGGACTTCTGGACCACCATCTACCCAGGCAGTCGACGACTGACCCGCCTACTTGGTCGAGGCGACCGGCGCTGGATTCCTCGGCCACGTCGGGCAGATCCCGGCCGGCCTCGGAGTCCTCGGGTTCGTCCGGGATGTCCTCCTTGCGCAGGACGACGTCGTCGGGAAGGCCGTGCAGCGGCTCGTGCGGCCGGGTCAAGCCCAGGGCTCGCATCCGGCTGAGGCAGCGCCGGACATGTCGGCTGGCCGTCAGCCGACGGTATGCCGTGATCTTCTCCTGTTCCTGGAGGCAGGCCAGGCGGTTGGCGAAGGCCGTGATGTCCAGGCGGGACAGGGAAGTTGGGGACGTTCCGTCGTCCGGCCGCTGCTGCCGCAGGCTGTCGGAGAACTGGGCCATCGAGTTGATGACGTCCTGGACGGTGCCGCCCGGGTTGTCGCCGCGGCGTTGGGGCAGGTCATCGTAGGCCCAGCTTTTCATCGCCTCACGGAGCCAGGTCTGGCGGATGCCGGCGAAGCGGAGGAAGCCGCTGCAGCCGAAGGCCCGGCAGTCCCAGGTGTCTTTGTGCCGTTCGGTCTCCGGCGAGAGGTCGACCAGGGCCTCGCCATGAAGTGCGAGGGCCTGGACGATGAGCAGGCCGCCATCGCGTCCGTGCCGCCGTCCGGCTTCACTCTGACCGGCCTTGTCCAGCACATGGCCGA
>NZ_BMUA01000060.1 GCF_014649955.1 Streptomyces violascens | reverse complement strand
GAGCCCTAACATGTGGGGCGGGTGGGACTCGAACCCACGGCCGACGGATTATGAGTCCTTTTCGGATCTTCCGATCGCTCCCGGATCTTGCCTCGATCGTCCCATATTCGCAGGTCAGAGCGCCGATGGCGTCCGTCTGCCTCCGCTGACTTCCTGATCCTTACGGGTCCTTCCGTCCCCTACGTGTCCCCTGGAGGCACCCCGGGAGCCCTTCCCGTGGAAGTGGATCGGGGTGCTTGACTGGGTCGGCGCAGGCTGCGCAGTGCGGACAACCGAGGATTTGAACCCGCGAGCAGCGGAGTGCCTTACCGATGAGAAAGGCCCCGCCCTCTTCGCCCGAGGGTGGAGCCGCGCGGCCTCTTCGCTGGTCAAGCCGTCTATCCACAAGATAACCCCGCTGTGCTTCACGCTACGTCGCCCTCGTCACCGAAGAGCAAGATCGGCCCCTCGCGAGACTGGGGCAAGGCCGACCGCCAGAACACTGAGGGCTTCCAGCGGGCTCAGAACTGAACCGGATCCGACTCCGACTGCTACCTCGACCCGGAGACCTGGTGCCGGCCCTTCAGCTGACCACCCGCCACCTACCTGCTTTCCCGCGGCTAATCGCTGCGGTGTAACAGATTTTGGCATGGCCGGAGGCCCTCCGCTTCGCGGCGGAGAGCCTCCGGCTGGTCATATTTTTTGACGCCTTCTGTACCATTCCGGAAAGCGTTTCGTTCTATTTCAGGCTATCGAGCCACCGTTCAAAATACTGACGCTGCTCGGCTACAGTTCCAATGGTGTCGGGATCGGCTGCACCAAAGATATCCACCTGATCCTCGCGCGTGGCAGGAGATCCCATTCTTCTAATCTGGATCTGAAGACCTCGCCCCATCTGGATGTTCATGCGAGAGGGATAAGCATCCCGGCGGGTTCCGTTGCAGCACAACCTGACCCCTAGCGGCTCAATTTGATTCCTGATGGCCACTAGACATGAGAAGAAGTCATCCGATTCTGCCGTATAGATTCCACGGTCCGGAATCTCCACCTTCAATTCAGCCATATCTGAGACGATGCGCCATTCTAGTGCCGCTAGCGAGCGTACCTCTGGGCCCCCGGTCGCAAATGCCCATACCTCACTATTGCCGTTCATAGATTAGATTCTCCTCGTCCATCTCGTAAAATTCGTCAATCTCCCAGACTTTAGTGACGCTTTCCCACGGAACGCCCCCTTGGTAAGCGATTTCTCGCTCATGCGGAGATGGACTCATTCGCCCCAATTCTTCGTTTACATTCCTTCCGCCCGGGTGCTGGATCTCGTAAACGTAAGACCCTGGCTTGGAGAACATTGAGAGGGCAGTGTCGGCGCTTTCTGAAGTACTGACGAATGGACTCTCGGCATTGATATCCTGCGCGTGCTCTAGCAGGCTCGCCTTTCCGTTCGGGTGCTTCGGCCAGAAGCCGCCAGCCTCTTGAATATCGCTCGGTGGACGGTCATCTCCCCGGTACACCGGGGCCGGGTCGCCGCAATCATTGTGCACCAAGACGGGGGTCTTGCCTGCGAGAACGTAAAACGTATGGTCATCGACGATGGTGAGGTTGTACGTGCGTGTGTGCCTGACGAATGCGCGATTAGCTTGGATTACGACGGTTGATCCGTCGTCCGTCAGCAGAGTCATGCCCGACGTCAAGTCGCCCGCTCGAACCCAACGGTGCTCAGACGGAACCCAGAACGGGTGCTCCCGCGTGGCGGTGACCTTCTTAGGGCCGTCTTTGGTGGTGATGGCCAGTTCATTGAGGTACTTGTCACCCTCAGTGATGATGAGAGCGGACACCTGGCGCTTCGAAGTCTTTCCCGTTTGAGGGTCAGTGGCGGTGACTTCATCGCCGACCTTGATGTCTTCAATCTTCTTGGTCGACTTGTCACCCATCAACACTTCGGTGCCAGCCAGGAAGCAACTACCCGACTCTCCCCTGCCGCCAGCCGCTTTGGCCCCAAAGACAGCAGCGACGCCCTGCATCATGACCTGGCTGCGGTACAAGGATTTACGGAGTGAGCATCTTGAGCTGCTCTCGCTGGGTACGCAGACCCAGTCGAGATCTTCATCCGAGACCGCAACTGTCGGTGCATCCCCAACTCCGCCGCCGCAAGTACTACCTGCGGCCCAGACGCAGACACCGTTGATGTAGGGAGCCCCGCCCCTATGGGTTACTCCCCCTACACTCTTACCCTTATTGCTCCCCGTTCCGGTGCCTCCGGTTCCTCCGGTGGTGCCCCGGATGCAGTCGGGGTCGTGGTGACACTCGGTAGAACCAGATGTTTCCCGGTCGTCGTCCTTGTTTTTCGTTCCGTCGGTGTTCCAGTCGTCCTTATAGCAGGCTGCGCCGCCTTCGCCACACATCTGCATCTGGCCCGTGGGGTCCGTGTAGACGAGCGGGTTGTTGCTGCCGTAGGTATATCCGTGGGCCTGCTGTGGGTCCGTTAGATCCATGACTGGATCGACGGAGATGAAGCGTCCGATCGCGGGATCGTATTCGCGGGCACCAAGGTGAGTGAGGCCCGTGTCGGTGTCTTTTGTTCCGCCGATAAAGCCTTTGTCTCCGGCCCAGTTGGTGGGCTGGTCGCCGCGGGGGGCACCGAAGATGGTGCTCTTGCGCCGGGTGATCTTCTGGGTAGCGTCGGCAGTGATCTGGGTGGTACCGGTGCCGTGTGAATCGCCCAGCAGGTAGGTGAGTTTGCTGCCGGTGCGCATGGCGACGGTTTGTCCGGCGGCGCTGTAGTAGCGGGTGCCGGTGACGAGGCCGACCTTGTCGAGGTGGAGTTCGTTGCCGCCGGGGAGGTAGAGGGTGGTGCCGGTGGAGTCGCGTCGTATGAGGCGTGCTCCGTCGGTGTCGTACAGGTAGTTGCTGGTGTTGGTGCCGTCGGTGAGGGTTTTGAGGTGGCCTTCGTCGTCCCAGGTCAGGTTCTGGGTGCTGGGGCCGATGGAGCGGGTTTTGGTGTTGCCGTCTTGGTCGTAGGTGTAGGTCTCGTCGTGGGCGCCGGTGCCGGTTTGGGTGACTTTGGGCAGGTTGTGGGTGCCGGCGGCAGGCGGGGTGTAGGTGCGGGTGGTGTCGGCGGCGGGGCCGGTGGGGGTCTTGTGCTGGGTTTCGGTCTTGCGGTTGCCAACCGGGTCGTAGGTGTAGCTGGTCCAGTACGGGTCCTGGCCTCCGATCACCGTGTCGGAGGGGACGGCCGCGCACTGTTCACCGGTGTTGGTCCAGGCTTCGGTGATCCGGCGCAGGGCGTCGGTGGTGAAGCACTGGGTGTCGGTGGTGCGGGTGGTGTCCTGGCCGTAGGAGGCGGCGACGGAGGTGAGGTTGCCGGCCGGGTCGTAGCTGTAGTGGGTGTCGTCGATGCGCTTGGGGCTGGTGTCTCGGTCGTTGGTGACGCGAGTGGCCCGGCCAGTGTGGTCGTCGTACTCAGTGGTAGACCACACGTGCTGGTTGAAGACGCCGTACTCGTGGCGGGTGGGCTTGCCGTAGTGGTCGTACGTGATGGCTGAGAGCAGAGGGTCGTTGCCGGCGTTGACGAAGCTGACCAGGCCGTGGACTGCGGTGTACGCGGTCGAAACCTGCTCTTCGGGCAGGTCACCGAGGGCTGGCTGGTAGACGTACTCCTGCTGGCCGCTGTTGGCGTTATACCCGGCGAACCATTCGTAGGTGTTGGCCAGTTTGCCTTCACTGGCGGGGATGGTGACGACGGTGTCGTTGGGGTTGTAGAGGTCGTCATAGCCGGTGATCTCGGTGGTGTAGGCGTCCGATCCAACGTAGCGGGTCGTCTTGCCTGGCTTGCCCTTGGCGACGGTGTCGTACGTCCAGGCAGCGAGGGTGCTGGTCCCCTTCTTCAGGGCGGTCTTGCGGCCGAGCGCGTCGTAATCGGTATGCAGGGTAATGCCGCGGGCGTCGGTGGTGTCGGTGACCCGGTCACCCTGGTCATAGGCAGTGCTGGAGCCGCCCTTGTCCGGGTCGTCAACGTGGGTCTTGCGGCCACGGACGTCATAGGCGTAGGTCCACTTGGCGCCGGACGGGTCGGCGACCTGCTCCAGGCGGCCGAGCTTGTTGTAGCTGTACAGGGTGGACTGGTAGTTACTCCGGTCCGCGTCCGTGTACTGCCTCAGCTCCGTGGTGCGGCCAAGGGCATCGACGACTGTCGTGGTGCTGGTGCCGCCCTGGGGCGGGATGACGGTGGTGGTGTCGCCGGTGTAGCTGGTGGTGGTCCGCTCCTTCACGTCACCAAACCGCTTGCCGAGCACGGCGATGGTGCGGCCCGCGCCATCGAACTGGGTCTCCACGGAGGCGGGGTAGTCGGTGGATTCCGCGCCGGTGATCAGGACAGGTTCGGCTTTACCTGTGGCGTAGTAGGTACCGGAGGTGCGGTTGGCCTCGCCGCGGGTGTTGTAGAACGTCTCACTGACCAGGCGTCCCGAGCGGTCGGGCGACTCTGCCTGACTCTCCCGTGCGCGCAGCAGGCCGTCGTAGAAGGTGTAGCTGGTATCGAGCTGATTGTCGTGGGTGAGGCTGGTGCTGGCGACGACGGTCGGAGCGTCGTTGTGTACCTGGTAATCGAAGGCGTAGTTCGGCGAGTTGGGGTAGGTATCTGCGGAGCGGGTGGGGATCCACACCTTGGCAATCCGGCCGAGCCCGTCGTACGCGGTGGTGGTGACCTTGCCGTTGGCGTCAGTTACCTGGGTCGGCTGCCCGCGCAGCGGGTCCACCACTGTGGTCACGGTGTGATCTAGCGGGTTGGTGACGACCGTCTTCGTGGGGACTTCACCGGTGGCCGGGGCATAGACGGTGCTGGTGATCTTCCCGTACGGGTCGGCTGTGGCGAGGACGCGGCCGTACTGGTCGTAGCAGAGCTGATTCTTGAGCGGACCGCAGATGCTGGGGACCGAGGTGACGGTGTCGTAGCCGGAGGCGTCGCCCTTGAGCTTTTCCGTCTTGGTGGTGTTGCCCTTGGTGGGGGCGGCGTTCAGGTCGGTGTTGTTGTCGAAGTAGGTGCGGGTGTAGTCGATGACGCTGTCGTTCAGCGCGCTGCTGGCGGTGCCGCACCCTCCGGCGGTGGTCCTGCTCTCGGAGACCTTGTTCAGGAGCCAGAGGCTGGTGTTACGGACGTAGGTGGTAGTGGTGCACTGCTCGTCACCGGTCTTGCTGGTGTCGCCGCTCTGGGAAACCGTGTCGACCATGCCGTAGCTGTCGAAGTGCCGGGTCAGCTCCGTGGTGCGGGCACCGCCGGTGATGGTGGTACGAGTGGATTCCTTCTCAGTCCCGGTCTGGTAGGCCTCAAGGTCCGGCAACCCAGCCCGAGTGCGCGCGGCGGTCTTCGCGGAGCGCCAGGGGGTGTAGGAGGTGCGGTTGATCAGAGCGCCGCCGTCGCCGTTGAACTTGGCACTGGAGCGGGCCATTCCGGCGAACTGCTCGCGGTCGGTGACCGCAGTGCCGTCCGTGTCGTCCGTGTCCTTGACCTGCGCGCCGTCGATGCCGCGGAAGTACCGGGATTCGATGAGGGACTTCGGATCGAGACCGGTGCCCTTGCGGGTCTGGACACGCTCGTAACCCCGGGCGATGGAGTAGCCGCGGTCCTCGGGCTTGGTGAACTCGTCTGTGCTCTTGGCCCACTTGGCGCCGCCGAGGTAGCTGTACTCGGTGACCGTGTCAGGCGTGCTGGCGAGGTTGTCGCCTTCGGTGACCCGCTGGACGACGTAGGAGTTGAACCAGTCCTGCTTGGCGGTCTCGCCTTCGTAGGCCCACTTCACCGGATAGCAGCGGGTGGCGTTCGTCCCGTCGGCCGGGGGCAGGGTGGTGACGGTGCATTCGGGGTCGAGGTAGTCGATGCCGATGGTGCCGCCGGATTCCGTGGTGATCTGCGACATGCGCAGCCGGATGAACGGGGCCAGGCCGTCACCGAGCTTGTCGACCCGGTTCGGCTTCTGCTGCCCGGCGAACGTCACGGGCGGCAGTGCCGCGGCGCCGGAGGACTTGCCGGTGCGAGTGATGGACTGCAGCCACATCGGGGTGGAGACGCCGTCGCCGGCGGCGGGGAACCCTTGCTGAAGCGCCCAGGAGTCGACGTCCTTGTAGGCGCCGCCGGTCAGGGCCTTGGTGGTGATGGTGGTGAGGCGCTTGCGGGACCAGAACGTCGGTGAGTACTGGTTCTTGCACTCGGTGGCGCCGTCCTTGCAGTACAGGTCGAAGGGGACGTCGGGCCAGTTCGTGGCGTTGTTCGTGTCGAAGGTGCCGCAGGTACTGAGGCACCGCTCGGAGACGTCGAACTTGACCTGGCCCATGGCCTTGGCGCTGTAGACGCTGTCGGAGCGCAGGCCGTAGTCGATGTGGTCGAGCCAGCCGCCGCGGATGTACGAGGTCACGGTGGCTTTGCCGGTGGTCTCGGAGACGTTGCGGCCGTAGTTATTGGTCTCGGTGTTCCAGTAGTACGCCATCGCGTTGCCGTGGACGTCGACGACGTAGTCGAGCTGCCAGCGCCAGGCTTGCTGGCACCAGGCGGAGGCGAAGGAGGCGTTGTAGCAGGGCTCGCCGGACTGGTTGCCGAACACCGGCACGGTCCATGTGGAGTTGGTGGTCGGGGTGGTGGCGTCCTTCCAGCCCGGGAGACGGTTCAGGCCGAAGTAGTACTGGGTGCCGTCGACACCGGTGACCTTCCAGTGCTCGCCGTCGTTGTCGCCGTTGTTGGCGCCGGTCAGCTTCTCGACCTTTTCGCCGGAGTCGGCTGCGGGATGCCAGCCGGTGGTGGCGTCATAGACGAGCTCGGTGCTCTTGCCGTTCAGCGACATGGTGGCGTTGTCGTTGAACCAGCACAGGTCACCGACCTTGGTGGTGTTAGTGCCGCCGGTCTTATCGTCGTTGCACGCCTTGTAGCGGCGTTCGATGAAGCCGGGCTCCATCGACCAGCCATCTCCAAGCCAGCTGGACTGGTTGTTCGACGCTGCCGTCCGGCCGTCGACCGACTGTGAGCTGTAACCCAGGGACATCTTGGGTTGCAGGTCGCCGGGAACGGAAGGCACGCTGAGCGGGTAGGACCAGTTGAAGGCGCCTGTCGCCCCTCCGGCGCTCCATGATCCGGAAGGCTGAAGCGAGGTGGCCTTGTAGTCACCCGTCCCACCGGAGGTGCCTGCGGTAGCCGCCAGAACGGTGGCCCCTGTAGCCGCGCGCGCCATCAGCGGCTGCGCCGCCGCGAGTGGCACGTTAGCGGCCAACGTTCCCGTCTTGGTGTTGTTGGTGGTCGAAAGCGGCTTTCCCATACGACACTTGGCCACCTCGGGGGTGGTCAGGGCGCAGGCAGGGAGTTCGACGAGGTGGAGCCGCGCGGCCCAGTCGCCACCGAAGGCTCCCTTGAACCCCGAGTAGTCGACCTCCACCTGGGCGGAGCCTGGCTGGGTGACCTGGTCGGTGCGGCTGAGGGAGAGGAGGAGTCCGGCGACGCCAGCCTTCTGAGCAGCGCCTTGATCGGCGACCGTTACCTTCACTTTCGAAGGCGCGCCCACGGCACGGTCTCGGCCAGTGGTGTCGGCGACGGAAACGGGCAGGGAACCGGCCCGCTGCTTCCCGGTCTCCGGGGCGGCCTTGGCGGCCAGTGACATACCGGCGCCCTTGCTGGTGGCTGCCCCGGTCAGGTCGACGTCAGCTGAACCCGCGGCAGGCCAGACGACCTTCGGGCGCTTCCAGGCATTGGCCGCGGCGGCATCCTGTCTCTTTGCCCCTCCGGCCGGGGCCTTCGTCACCGGGACAGCCTTTGGCTGTTTGAGGCCGGGCAACGCCGGCCCTTCGTTGTTGGCTGCTACCGATACGGCGGGTAGCAACCCCACCGTGACCGCAGCGGCTATGGAAACCGCCAATCCACGCATGCCGAAACGGCTCACGCCCCACCCCTCGCCCATTTTCAAAAATGACCGACGGAGCGTAACAGTGCTTGTAAACGAACTGTCAAGCATTTGTTTCCACAGATCGGAATTAACTGATCGAAACGGTCAGCCAAGGCTGCTTACCGACAGGTCGACCGCTCTGCAGAGTGGGTCAAGGTGCAGGTCAAGCGCACCCTCGTATGGTTCGCGTAAGTGAACCCTATGTGTCCGCTATGGGCGTTAGGGGCAATAAAGGGTGACTTGTTGATGTAAAGGATATGTGTAAGGCGGAACTCTTGAGTATGGGTGGAGCCCAGATTCTGGAGCTATAGAGTCACCTCAAAAATTCACCGACAGAAAAGGATGGATGAGGTGTACATGAGACGAGGCGGAAAATGGCCACGGGGGCGCTTCCGCCCACGTGCCATGACCGTGCTTCTGGCTGGGGCGGTCGTGGCACCTGCCGTGGTGGCGCTGCCCGCCGCGGCCGCGACTCATAGCGTGGCTCCGGCGATCGCCGATCCGCAGTCCTCTGACCCGGTAGCACGCGGGGTGATGAGCGAGGAGGACTATGCCCTGCAGCAGGCCAAGTCCACTGGGAATCCGTACGAGTTGGTCTCGGCGCGCACTGAGGCGACGGACACGTGGGCGCAGCCCGACGGCACGTTCACGGTGCGACAGTACGGGCAGGCCGTGCGGGTCTGGCGTGGCGGTGCTTGGGTCGCTACTGACCCGACTTTGGCTTTCGCCGCCGATGGGTCGGTCGTGCCGAAGGCGGCCACCGTGCCGGTGAAGTTCTCCGGGGGTGGCACGGGCCCGATGCTGTCCGGCGTCAAGGACGGGCGCACCCTGTCACTGACCTGGCCCAAGCCGCTGCCCAAGCCGACCCTCAACGGAAATGTTGCCACCTACCCCGAGGTGCTGCCGGGGGTGGACCTGCAGCTCAAGGCTGAAGTCGAGGGATTTTCACAGCTGTTGGTGGTCAAGTCGGCAGAGGCGGCGAAGAATCCGGAGCTGGCCACGCTCAACTTCACCACCAGCACCGTCGGCCTGAACATCGCCAAGGATGACGACACCGAATCGCTGGTGGCGACCGACCCAGCAGGCCAGACGGTCTTCACCAGCCCAGCCCCCATGATGTGGGACTCCACGCCACAAGCGGTGCCTGCCGGTGCCGCCAAGTCAGCTTTGGCAGCCAAGGGCGTGCTGGCGGCCGGGGAGGGCGCCAGCGCACCCGCCGACGGGTTCGAGCCCGGCGCCGGCGCCAAGGATGCCGTCATGGGTACGGCACTGAGTACCAACTCGCTGGCCCTCACTCCGGATCAGAAGCTGCTGACCGGCTCGGACACCAACTACCCGGTGTACATCGACCCGACCTGGGGCTGGGGCGACCGGCAGAAGTGGAGCTGGACCCGCGTCTACCAGAAGTACCCCACGCAGAGATTCTGGAACACCGACAACGTGGTCCGGGTTGGCTACGAGGACGAGACCGAGGGGCTGTCCCGCTCCTTCTTCCGCCTCGACACCAGCTACGTGAGTGGCGCGCAGATCCAGTCCGCCACCTTCCGCATCCGGAACACCTGGTCCTGGTCGTGTGACAAGAGACCCGTCGAACTCTGGCGGGTCGGGGACATCTCGCCGAAGACGGACTGGGGCCACCAGCCGGACACGATCGGCAGTGTGCTGGACACGGTAAACGACGCGAAGGGCTGGAGCAGTTCCCAGTGCGGGGCGGGGAACCTGGAGTTCAACGCGACCTCGGCGCTCCGTGACAGCGTGGCGGCCGGCCAGAACAGTCTGACCCTCGGCCTCTACGCCGGTAACGAGTCCGACACCTTCGGCTGGAAGAAGTTCGACCCGAAGACGGCAGTGCTGGAGGTGAAGTACAACCACCCGCCCAAGCAGCCCGATCATCTCGGTACCAGCCCGCAGACCAGCTGCAGCGCGGGCGGCGCCATCGGCAACAGTCCCATCAGCGTGTACGCCCACGTCGACGACGCGGACGCGGGCAACCTCACCGCGCACTTCCAGGTCTTCAAGTCCGGTGTCACCAACGCTGTTGTGGACACCAGTATCCCGGCTCTCAAGGACCGCTACGCCACCCTCGTCCTGCCTGGCGCTTCGACGCCGAGCGGCGACTACACCTGGCGGGTCCAGACCCAGGACGGGGATCACGCCACCTCGCAGTGGAGCGAGACCTGTACATTCAGCATCGACCGCGACCGCCCCAGCCAGCCGCCGACCATCACCTCCACCGTGTTCCCCAACGGTGACAAGGGCTGGCCGGACGAGCCGAACGGCAACGTCAACGACAACGGCCACTTCACCTTCGGCCCCAACGGCGTCACCGACGTCGCCTCGTACAACTGGTGGACCGACTACGACCCCCAGGTCAACAAGGTCGACGCCAGCACGCCGTGGACTGATGAGATCAAACCCCCGGTAGCGGGCCCGCACCTCGTCTACGCCTACACCGTGGACAAGGCAGGCAACCGCTCCGACACCGCCGCCTACCTCTACTACGCCGACGGAACCGGCCTCCGGGACGCGGCAGGTGACCTCAATGGGGACGGCTTCAAGGACATCTGGAGCGTGGACGCCAACGGCACCCTGCTCACCTACGCGGGCCACGGCAACAAGGAATTCTCCGTCGCCACCAACGGCGGCGGCGCCTTCCCCGGCCAGCAGGTCGCAACCAGCGGCGACTGGGGCCAGGACGGCAAGAACGACCTGGTCTCCCTCGAGCACAGCGACGTAGCGCAGCAGAACGTCCTGCGCGTCTATCCCAACAACGGCCGCGGTCTCATCAACCGCGACGGATACAGCTCCTTCGACCTCAAGGTCACCTGTCCCAAGCCCACTAGCGGAGGACTGTGCAAGGGGGTCACCGATGACCACTGGTCGAACGCCGATCAGATCCTCACCGGCGACTTCAACGGCGACAGCAAGTCCGACGTCCTCGTCAAGCAGGGCAAGCAGCTCTGGGTCTACTTTGGCGACCGGTCCGAATACCTCACCCGCGGTCGCAGCCACCCTGTCCTGATGGGCGGGTCCGACTGGGACCAGTTCACCCTCATCAGCCCCGGCGACCTCAACAAGGACGGCCTGCCGGACCTGCTCATGCGCAAGGACGACACCGGCGACATCTACCGCTCCTACGGCGAGGCCGACCCCAACGGAGCCCTCAACGCCGCGACCTGGGGCACCGCCCCGCGCCGCACGAAGCTCACTGGGCTCACCCTCAAGAAGAGCGACTACCCCGTCATCGGCTCCTCCGGCGACTTTGACCGTGACGGCATCGCCGACCTGTGGGGCCGCAAGGCGGACAACACCGTGACCGGCTGGCCTGGCCTGGCC
>NZ_BMUA01000059.1 GCF_014649955.1 Streptomyces violascens | reverse complement strand
AACCCGCTGGAGCGACAACCGCTCTGTATGGGCTGTTGAGAACGAATTAGGCTTCGTGGATGTCATCACGTCGTTCCCAGCGGATGCGTAAGCGCCGGAAGCCGTGGAACCAGGCGATGGTGCGTTCCACCACCCAGCGGTAGACGCCGAGACCGGAGCCGTGTGGGACGCCGCGGCGGGCGATCACTGGTCTCACGCCCAGCATGCGCACCTTCTCCCGGTATTTGTCGTGGTCGTAGCCACGGTCGGCGAACAGCAGGGCCGGCCGTTTGCGCGGCCGGCCGACCAGGCCGGTGACCGCAGGCACCTTGTTCAGCAGCGGGATCAGCTCGGTGACGTCGTTGCGGTTGCCTCCCGTCAGCGACACTGCGAGCGGGATGCCCTGGGCGTCGGTGAGGATGTGGTGCTTGCTGCCCGGCCGTGCACGGTCGACCGGGCTGGGACCGCTTTTGGGCCCCGCCGTGCCGCCCGGACGTGGGAGGAATCGATCACCGCCCGCGACCAGTCAAGCTGCCTGGCCGACCGTAGCTTCCTGAGCAGGACCAGATACAGCTCGTCCCACACGCCGGCCTCGTTCCAGGCCGCCAGCCGCCGCCAGCACGTCATGCCCGAACCGAAACCGAGTTCCTGCGGCAGGTACTCCCACTGGATCCCGGTATGCAGCACGAACAGGATCCCGCACAGGGCCTGCCGGTCCGGCACCCGTGGCCTGCCCTCGACCCGCTTCGGCCCCGGCTGCGGCAACAACGGCTCCACCAGCGACCACAGTTCATCCGACACAACCCACGGCCGCGACTGTCTCTTGCCCACACCCACACCAACGAGCATCCAAGCCGACAGGCACACCAGCACCCGCTTTTGTTAGGACCTCTTACATGCCACGGCCTGGGCAGGACCGGTGTCCCCCACCCGAAACTGGGGCTTGTGCACGCAGCGCGTCAGACAGGCGCTGTCGGCGACGGGTGTATGGGGTCTGCTGTGCTCAGGCTCGTCGCAGTCGAGCACGCGCAAAAAGGATGCGGTGACCGTGCAGATACTGCGGACGACACCGAGTACGCGGCAAAGCCACTTGTTGCAGCGCGCCTGGCCGTAGCTTTTCGCCCCGGAAGAGCCGACGAACGCGCGCGGACTTGCCGTACTCGGCCGATACTCACCAGGCAGGAGGGCCCTCTCCACAGTCTGGGAGGCATCCGCAGCCGGGTCGAGTCTCTCCGTCGGTCAGAACCCTGGCGGTTCGGTTCCGGCCAAGTGGGGTGTAGGTGCTGATCAGTTCCGCAGCCTCCGCTTAGAGGCACCCGAGAGCATGGTATTGGTCATGGCCCTGACAGATGGATGTGAAGGTGACCGCCAGTCCTTGGGGCGGGTGGTTCCGTAAAAGCCCGGCGGTTCAGTGATTCCAGTCAAGGTGTACCGAATCTGTTCCCCTCGGCCCGCCGGTCCCGCAAGATCTCAGTCGTTGCCCCGGTCAATTGGCCGGGACCGGAACTGGCGGGACCGTGACCTGCCAGGCCGCGGTCCCGGCGGGCGTCGACAATGCGGGAGGACCCTTGTCCAGGGGCGGCGGCAGAGCGCGGTTATTCGCGCGGTCCTGGTTGCGGATGATCGTATCCGCGCTGGCAATGGTGTTGGTGGTGTCACTGGCGCAGGCGGCGGCCCTGCCGTCGACGACGGCGTCGGCGAAGTCGCGGGAGGTACCGCGGAACCTGTCGATCCTGTCGGTTCCGACAGCGGTCAAGCAGAAGCCTCAGGCTGAGTCGAAGCCGCCGAAGGCCGACTTCGCGCCCTTGGCCGTCGGCAAGCACGCCCGGTTCGACGCGCGCAGATCGGTGCGCGCCGCAGACCCGGCGGCGCCGCAGACCAGCCTGGTCTCACCGGTCGACGGCGCGGTGGTGGGCACCGAGACGCCAGCACTGCAGGTGGCCGGGGTCGGGGATGGTGTCCTGTACTGCTTCAAGATTTCCACGGGGTTCGACGGCCGCTCGGGCAGTGTGGTGGACTCCGGGTGCCTGGATCAGCCGCAGTGGACGGTGCCCAAGCATGTGCTGCACGACGGGGGCCGTTATACCTGGACCGCGGCCACCGCGACCTCGGGCGCGACGACGGCGACTCCGCCGCAGTGGGTAGGGCACTTCACGGTCAACCAGCGGGTGGGCGATCCGGGGCCGGCTCCGACCGACCACCTGGGGCCGGTGACAGTGAACCTGTTCAACGGCAACGCGCACGTCGAGGCCGCCGGACCGGCGTTCCAGACGGTGGGCGGGTCGGCCGGGGTGAGCCTGGCCTACAACTCCCGGCAGGGCGCGCCGCACGGCGTGCGCGCCTCGTACTTCAACGACTCGCGACACGCGGGCAGCCCGGATGCGCTCCCGGTGATGGTGCGCGGTGAGTCTCAGGTCAACCTGGACTGGGGCATCCCGTGGACCGGCAACCCGGACAACCGGCCGTGGCGGGACAACCCGATGCCGCCAGCACTGGACAAGAACTGGTTCGTGGTGCGCTGGGAGGGCCAGTTCAAGGCCCCGGTCACGGGAGACTTCCGGTTCGCCGGCGGGCACACCGACGGCGCGCGAGTGTGGGTGGGCGACAAGCTGGTCTACGACAACCCCAACCCCGCTGATCCCGGGGACGACTTCCTGCTGCCCGGCCCGCACCAGAGCAGTGAAGTGGCCTTGAAAGCTGGTCAGTTGGTGCCGCTGCGTGTCGAGCTGTATCACCACTCCGACCAGCGCCCCCGCATGGTGCTGTGGGCCAAGAGCAGCACCGGTAGCGATGCCCAGCGCAGCCACAACCTCGATCCCCGGATCGTGCCGACGGAATGGCTGATGGCCGGAGACACCCAGTCGCTGCCGGCCGGGTGGACGCTGTCGGCGCAGTCCAGCGGCTACAGCCACGCCGAGATGCTGGACGGCTCCGTGGTGCTCACCGATTCCGCCGGCGGCAAGCACACCTGGGCCAAGGCATCGGCGGGCGGATACACGCCGCCGGTGGGTGAGGACGGGGTCCTCGCCTTCGACAACACGGGCCGGATCACGCTCACCGAGGGCGACACGGTGTCGCTGTTCAACCCCGACGGCACGCTGGCCGCGGTGGAATCGGTCCTGGACGGCAAAAAGCCCGCCGCCCTTCAATACCTCTACAGCGGGACGCCGCCGCGGCTGACCCAGATCAAGGACCCGGTGTCCGGCCGGTCACACCAGCTGTTCTACAACACCGATGGCAGCGACAGCTGCTACGGCGGAGTCTCGCGCCCGCCCGGGTCGGATGCGGCCCCGGCGCAGATGCTGTGCCGGATCCGCTACTGGGACGGCACCGAAACCCGGCTGTGGTACCAGATGGGCACGCTGGCCCGGATCGAGAACCCCGGCGCGGCCATGCAGGACTTCGACTACGTCGGCCGGGCCTCGGCCAAGGATCGCTACGACCAGGCGGGCGACAACGAGGAGGAGAAGCAGAAGGCCCTGGACAGCATCGGGCCGCTGGCCACCCTGCGCGGCAGCCTGGCCTATGACTGGGTGGCCCGCCAGGCCCCGTCCGCGGAGAACGGCTGCACCAACACCGGTGATACCGCTGCCGCCTGTACGGTGATCGGCTACGACTCCGTGACCGAACAACCTCAGGAGCCGCCGGCCCTGCGCGCGGTCCAGGTACTGGCCCCGGCCCCGGACGGCCGCTCCAGCGACAAACGCGCCGAGCACTTCTACCAGTACTACCTGGAGCGCAAGCAGGCCACCGTGGCCCTGGCCGGAGTGTACGACGCCACCCGCTCGCGCACCGTCACCTACGACGACGCCGGACGCACCCTGGTCACCACCGACTTCACCGGGGCGAGCATCAGCGCGGAGTGGAACGCCAAAGACCAGGCCACCGCGTCGGTCGACAGCGCGGGCCGGCGCTCCACCACTGTCTACGACCATGCCGATCGCCCGGTCGACAAGTACGGGCCCGCACCTGCAGCCTGCTTCACCGGCCAGACTCCGACGTCGGCGTGCGCAGCCAAGATGCCGCACACCCACACGAGCTACGACGAGGGGCTGGCCGGGCTCTCGGCCGCCTTCTACGGCAATCCCGAACTGGCAGGTATACCCCAGGCGTTCGCCACCGGGGTCGGTGCCAGTGCCAGTGACGGAGCGTTGGCGCAGTCGTGGGGAGCGAGCCCGCCGGTGGTCAACACCAGTGGCTGGTCGGGCCGATTCACCGGCGAGGTCCAGCTCCCTGCCACCGGGGACTACGGCCTTGGCTTCACCGCCGTCGACGGGGTGCGGCTGTGGGTCGACGACGTGCTCACCGTCGACAGCTGGAGCGACAAGCCCAGCACCGCGGTCACCGGCAAGTACACCAACACCTCGGCCGACAGCTGGCATCGCGTCCGCGTGGACTACTACAACCGCTCCGGCACGACCGGCGCACTGGCCTTCACCTGGACCCAGCCCGGTACCGGCGCGCCGGTACCGGTCCCCGGGAAGAACCTCGCGCCCCGGTACGGGTGGGCGACCGGCTCCACCACCGAGGACACCTCCGGCGGCGACAAGGAACGGGCACCGTCCAAGCGCAGCGCCACCAGCTACTCCGACCCGGCAGCGGGCATCGACCCGGTGTACGGACTCACCACCTCCACGACGGCCGACCCCGGCGGACTGGGCCTGACCGCCCGGACCACCTACGAGCGGCCGGGCGACGGATTCCTGCGCAAGCTGGCCACGGCCATGCCCGCGGGCGACCTCGCCAACCCCGCCCGTCGCAACACGACCACCTACTACGGCGACGCCGAAACTCGTACCAACCCGTGCGATGCGAGCGCCCCGACCGCCAACCAGGGCGGCATGGCCAAGACAAGTACTGGGGCCAAACCGGCCGATGGACCGGCGCTCACCGGCGAGACCGTGTACGACGAGGCCGGGCGGGTGGTAGCCGAGCGCGCCAACGGCGAGGCGTGGATCTGCACCAGCTACGACGCGCGGGGCCGGATGGCCAAGAAGAGCGTGCCCGCGTACGGGGACAAGCCGGCGCGGACGGTCAGCTACGACTACGCGGTTGGCGGTGACCCGTTGACGTCGAAGGTGAGCGACGAGAACGGTTCGATCACCACCGTGATCGACTTGCTCGGCCAGGAGATCAGCTACACCGACGCCAACAACGTCACCTCCAAGTCCACCTACGACCAGGTCGGGCGACTGATCAATGACACGACCACGGTCAAGGGGGTGTCCAGCACGGTGGCGTACGCCTGGAACGACGCCAACCAGCTGACCCAGGTCAAAGTGGACGGGACCACCGTCGCCACCCCCTCCTACGACGGGGCCACCGAACTGGCCGGCGTCGCCTACGGCAACGGCTCCCGCCTGGACTCGCTAATACGCAACGGCACAGGCCAGCCAACGGCTCTGACGTGGAAGACTGCCTCATCCACGGTGATCGACACGGTGACCCGCTCCCGCGATAACCGCATCACCGACGACGTGGTGACCGCGGACGGCAAGACCGCCGCCACCTACGCCTACACCTACGACACCGTGGGGCGGCTCGTCGCGGCGACCGTCCCACACCACCAGCTCACCTACCGGTTCGACCCGGCCGACGGCTGCGGGACGGCGAAAACGGCCGGCCTGAACGCCAACCGCACTGCATCCACCGACAGCTTCAACGGCGCCGCGGCGGTCACAACCAGCTACTGCTACGACGACGCCGACCGGCTCACCTCCACCAGCGGCGGCCTCGCGCTGACCGCCACGTACGACTCGCACGGCGACGCGGTCAAGCTCGGCGGTGACACCCTGGGCTACGACTCCACCAAACGGCACATCCGGACCACGACCGCGTCCGGCACCGCCATCTCCTACACCCGGGACTCGTCCGACCGGCTCACCGCCCGCACCGTCACCGGCGCCACCGACGCCTCGAAGAACGGGACCACCCGCTACTCCTACAGCTCCAAGCACGACGACGCGGACCTCTTCCTGGACAAGGACGGCAGCCTGCTCCAGCGCATCGTGCCGCTGCCCGGCGGGGTGCTGCTGACCAAGAACTACGACCAGGCCGCCACCACCAACTGGTCCTACCCCAACCTGCATGGCGACGTCCTGTTCACCACGGACGGGGCCGCCACCCGCACCGGGGACCTCCACCTCTACGACCCCTTCGGTCAGACCATCGACCCCGCCACCGGCGCCTTCACCGACCTCCCGATCCCCGCCACCGCCGCTGGCGGCATGGACTTCGGCTGGCTGGGCCAGCACGAACGACCGGTCGAGCACCTGGCCGGACAGCAGACCATCGAGATGGGCGCCCGCGTCTACCTGCCCGTCCTGGGCCGCTTCCTCCAGGTCGACCCCGTGTCGGGCGGCTCGGCCAACGACTACGACTACGTCAACGCCGACCCGATCAACGGCCTCGACCTCGCCGGTACCTTCAGCTGGAAATCGGTGGTCCACGTCGCGACCACCGCCGCCGAAGTGGTGGCCTACGTGCCCGGACCGGTCGGCACGGTCGCCTCCGGAGTAGCCGTGGCGGGCCAGCTCGCCCAAGGCAACAAGGCCGCCGCCGCCATGGACGCACTCGGCATGATCCCCGGCGGCAAACTCGCCAGCACCATGGCCAAGACCGCCGCCAAGGAGGCCTCGACCGTCGGCAAGGCCGTGGAGGCCGCAGAGAAGTGCAATTCCTTCGCCCCTGACACCCAGGTGGTGATGGCCGACGGCACCGCCAAACCAATCAGCGAGGTCCACGAGGGCGACCAGGTCCAGGCCACCGACCCCGCCACCAATGCCACGACCGGCGAACCTGTCGCCGGCGTCATCATCGGGCAAGGGGCCAAGCATCTGATCGACATCAGCTTCGGTGCGCCCGGATCAGTGACGATCACGGCCACCGCCGGCCACCCGATCTGGGTTCAGGGCCGCGGCTGGGTCAACGCCGGTGACATCAAGGCGGGCGACCTCGTCCGCGACTCGTCCGGCATCACGCGCGTCACCTCGGTGCGCGACCGCGGCGAGGTCCCCGGCCAGACCGTCTACAACCTCAGCGTCAGCCGCATCCACACGTACCGCGTGGGCGCCGCTGCCACCTACATCCTGGTCCACAACACCGCTTGCCCCGTCCACAGCATCACCGGAAACCCCTTCACCAGCACAAAACCCTGCACCTGCCCCGGCGGCACTGTGAACGACGCGGCGCACACCGCCGCTGAACTGGAATCCAACGCCAAAGCCACGAGGGATCAGGCCGAGGCGGGCGGAAGAGCATTCGAAGGTGTCGTTCATCCACAGCATGCAGACATCGACCCGGCCGGCACCATGCCGTTGACGTTCCTTGGTGCGCTCGCGGTCCAGAAAGGCAAGCAGACCTGGAACAGAACGCGTGGCAACTGAACGCCTCGCAACTGCCGGAAACGAAGAGGACTTACGCACAACGAAAGGACCACACCAGTGGCGATACCAAAGGCGAAGCGCAGAAGGTTCTCGTGGCGAAGACCAAGCGTGGTCATCGCGGTGTTGTGCGTGGCCGTGGGAGTCATGACGTCCCCCGCTGCCGCGCACGAGGACGGCGGCGCGTCGGCCACGGCGCTGATCCAGCTCACGTTCACCAACGTCAGCAACGGAAAGCTGCTGGACGTCCAAGGCGGCAGCTACGACGACAACGCGGCCATCTCCGTCAACCCGGCGCCGGGCTCCGCCACGGGCTGGCGCATCAACACAGGCACCAGCCTCGGCTCGGGGTTCGCCATCGTCAACACCACCACCGGCAAGTGCATGGACCTGAGCACCGCTGGCTACCAACTGCGGCAACAGCCCTGTGACGGGCGTGCGACCGAGCAGTGGTACTTCCAGCCCATCTCCGGATCGGCGCAGAAGGCCTTCAGGATCCGCCAGGTCGGCGACAACTCCTGCCTGACCGTCCAAATGCCTCCTTACACCGATAACTTCGTGTTCACCTACCGCTGCGACAACAGGCCCTATCAGCAGTGGACGCTGCCCGCCGAGGTCTACCAGACGGCGTGGAACACCGCCGTGGACTACGCGGCCGCCCGGTGCGCCAAGGACACCTCGACCTGCTCGTGGTCCACAACCACCCAGACACCGCCGTTCACCTTGCCAGAGACTTGCGTCTCCCCGATCTGGTTCAACGACACCTCCACGACGATCCCGTGGGAGTTCAGCCTGAGCACCAGCTCGGGCTGGAGCAACACCATCGGCTTCAAACTGGGCGGAAGCCTGACCCTCGGCAGCGACCTCATCGGCCTCAAACTCGATGTCACCGCCGAGGTCAACGGCGCAACCACCGTGGACCTCAAGCAGGAGATGGGCAACAAGCTGACCGTGTCCGTGCCCCCACGCCAGTACGGGTGGGTCGCACTGTCCGAACTGGCCACCAAGGCCACCGGAACCTTCACTTTCGATACCCAGGGCTTCCCGTGGACCGCCGACGACACCATCACCGTGCCCCTCAAGTACGACGCCAACGGCGGCGCGAGCATCTACAGCGCCCGGACCAGGACTACGTTCACCAACTGCGCTGGAACCTGACAACGACCCGCGGCCGATCCTGGACGTAGCAGCCCGGCCAAGCCTGAGTCCATCGCAGGCCCGGCCGGGCAACAGCCGATGCAGGGTCTCCCCTACCAGACATGTCGACGCACCTCTCGTGTACCAAGCAGCTTCCCCGTGCGCTTGGTTCTTGGTTGACGAACGAGTAAGCAGATCCCGGGGGCCGGACTGCTGCAGTTGCGGCACCCCGAGATTGCGGACAGTGCAATATCCGAGGACTCCGGTACGGGCGAGGTGTCAGCCGTCCGCCGAGTCACGGACGCGTACTGCTACGCCCCGCTCATCCCGCACATAGACGCGTTCCCGGTTCTTGTTGAGTTTGCGTTCCACTTCGGATTGCAAGTCGATCCCCATCATCTCCGCGAGTGCTGTGACGTAAATTGCGACGTCCGCCAGCTCTTCACCGAAATCCGGAAGGCCTTTGCGCCATGCGGTGGAGGCTCCACCGATCTCTGCGGTGAGAAGTCCGAACTCCAGTGCAACTTCGGTGGTGTTGAAGCCTTTGGCCAGCTTGCGGTCCCAGGCCATCCTCTGGGTTGTACGGATGTCCACGACTCCTCAGGTCCACTGTGCAGCACGTATTTCCGGAGCGTAGCGAGCGGCCGGTCCATCATGGGGCCTTATGCGCCGCCAGCCGCTTCAGCTCAACGGCCCTGTGGGCGCCTTCTACAGCGGGCACCAGGACGAGTGGCAGAAGAACGCACTCGGATCAAGGCGAGGCGCCAGCATGGCCGCAGCACGCTCCAGCAGGCCGCCCGCCTCAATTAGTCCCGTCCCCAGGCGCCCTGGCAGCCGTGAGGCAGTTCCGCCTCTTCTGCTTCAGCTTCTCCCCTCACGCCTGGCAGCCTCACAGATCATGACCGACCGGTGCAGTGTGCTCCCGCAGATGTGGCAGGCTCAGGGCTGCGGCTGAGTTCGGATAAGGCTTCGAGGGCAGCCTGAGATATCAGTTCGATATGTACTGGAGCGTGTCTGTGAACAGCGGTGTCCATGGTTTCGAGCGGACCTTCCGTTTGATCGTCACTGGCGGCGGGACCGGTGGGCGCACCTACCCGGCTCTCACCGCTGTCCACACGCTGCAGGCACGCCTCGCCGCAGCCAAGAAGGCGCTGGATGTTCTGTGGGTGGGACAGGACAACAGTCTGGAGTCGCGGGTCGCGGCTGCCGAGGGGTTCGCTTTCACGTCGGTCGCCGTGGGCAAGATTCGGCGTTCCAGCAATCCGCTGAAAATCGTGTCGCCGGCGAACGTGCGGGACATGAGCCGGGTGCCGCTCGGCGTTCTCCAGGCTCGCAAGGTCATTGCGAACTTCGGTGCTGACGTGGTGCTCGCGACCGGCGGGTACGTTGCTGTTCCGGTCGGCGTGGCCGCTACCCGGCTGTGCCGGGTACCGCTGGTGGTGCACGAGCAGACCGTCCGCCTGGGCCTGGCCAACAGGACCCTGGCGGGGGCGGCCACGCGCATCGCTGTGTCGTCGGAGTCCACCCTGCCGCTCCTGGCCGAGTCGGTGCGTGGTGCGGCGGTGGTCACCGGTAATCCCATTCGGCCCGAGGTGCTGACGGGGCAGCCCGAAAAGGCACTTGAGGCTTTGGATCTGCGCGGTTTCGACCGGCGCCTTCCCACGGTGTACGTCACGGGCGGGGCGCAGGGTTCGCAGCAGATCAACGATCTGGTCGCTGATCTGCTGCCATGGCTGCTGGGCCACGCCAACGTGGTCCACCAGTGCGGTCCCGACAACCTGGAAGGCCTGCGGCGACGGACCGCGACGCTAGCTCCGGAGGTGGCAGGTCGCTACTACCTGACGGCGTACGTCGGGACGGAACTGCCCGATGTGCTGGCTCTGGCCGACGTCGTCGTTTCCCGCAGCGGGGCCGGGACGATCGCTGAACTGACCGCGCTGGGCAAGGCGGCGGTGTTTGTTCCGCTGGCCACCTCGGCGGGCAACGAACAGGCTCACAACGCCCAACACTTGGAGAAGGCAGGAGCAGCTGTCGCGCTGGTCGGGGAGGTGTCCTCGGAGCGGCTGCGTGACGCGGTGGCGCCGCTGCTCACGGATCCGCAGGCCCGGGCAGAGATGGCGGAGCGGGCCCGGTCGCATGGGCGTCCTGATGCTGCCGAGCGGTTGGTGGATGTGGTGCTGTCCGCCGCGGCCCGGAGCTGAGGCTGGTCGAGCGCCCGCGGTGCTCTACGACAGATGGTGTGCGGCGCCGGCTTCGATGATCGCGGCGCAGTCGGCGAAGTCCTTCAGTCGTTTGCCTATGGGGTCGGGGACGTCCTGGCCGTCGTCGAGGTAGAGCCGCAGCTTGGCGGTGGTGTCTTCTCCGCCGAGGAGGTGGAGTTGGTCGAGGAGGCAGTGGTCCATCGCGAGGATGAGATCCGCCCAGTCGAGTAGGGGCTTGTCGACTTGGGTCGCCTGGTGGCTGGTGAGGTCGTAGCCGCACGCCTTGGCGGCTTTGATCATGTTGGGGTGGGCGGGGCCGCCAACCCACTTGTCGATGAGGCCCGCCGACCGGACCTCCAGTGCACCGCCTCCCTGGATCTGGAGGACGAGGCATGCGAACGGGCTGCGGCAGTAGTTGCCCAGACATACTGTCAGGATGCGGCGTGGGGCATGGGCTGAGGTCACGGGTGGGCTCCGGTCTCCTTGAGGGCCTGCTGGAGGGCGGAGACGACGTAGTGGATGTCGTCGCCGGTCAGATGCTGGTGGAACGGAAGCGTCAGGATCTGCCGGCTGATTCGTTCGGTGACGGGCAGGGGGCGGCGCCAGGGGGCGAAGGCGGGCTGCAGGTGGTTGGGCGGGTAGTGCACGCCGACGCCAATGCCCTGTTCGCGCATGAGCGTCCAGACGCGGTCGCGGGCGGGGACCTTGACGACAGCAAGATGCGGGACGGAATGGTCCACGTCGACATCCACCAGGGCCGCGCCCGAGACGCCGCTCAGGGCGCTCTGATAGTGGCGCCACAGCTGCCTGCGCGCCGCCGCGGTCGTGGCGAAGTGGGCGAGCTGGGCGCCGCCGATCGCGGCGTTGAGGGCGGACATCTGGTAGCGGAAGCCCGCCGTGGTGACCCGGTAGGTGGTGGAGGCGGCGCGCTGGGCGGCCGTGTCGACCACGCCGATCTGGCGCAGCTCCCTGATCGTGTGGGCTTCCCCCGCGCTGCGGGGGATGATCATGCTGCCCTGGCCGCAGGTGAGGTTCTTGATGGGGCCGAAGCTGAAGCAGGTCAACTCCCCGGTGGCGCCGACCGGGTGGAGGCCGTGGTAGGAGCCGAAGGCGTGGGCCGCGTCCTCGATGACCGTGATCCGGCGCTCGGTGAGGAGGGCGCGGATGGGGCGCAGGTCGACGGCTCGGCCGCCGTACAGGACGGGCATCACGGCCGTGGTGGAGTCGGTGAGGGCGTCCAGGACGCTCGCGGGGTCCAGGCACAGGGTGGCGGGATCCACTTCGGCGAAGCGGGGCCGGGCGCCGCAGTGCAGGATGGCCTGGATCGTTGCGCAGAACGTCAGCGAGGGGACGATCACGTCCATGCCGGTGGTGACTCCGGCGGCCACGAGTGCGGTGTGCAGGGCGGCGGTGCCGGAGGAGACGGCGATGGCGTCCGGGACGCCGAGGAAGCGGGCGACGCTCTCTTCGAATTCGTCGACGATGCGGGTGTGGCCGTAGTGCCCGCCGGCCAGCACCCGGGCGACAGCGGCCTGCTCGCTTCCGTAGAGGTACGGGCTGGCGTTGCGGCCTGTGCCGGGCTGCGTTGAGGTGTTGTTCACGGTGTCTCCTGCGCGGTGGGAAGGGAGGTCCGGTCCCCGGTGGCCAGTGTCTCGGTGTACTGGGTCAGGAAGATCCCGCACCGGTAGGCGAGCCGGTCGTGGTCGACGGGGAGGTGGAAGAGGCCGTTGACGGTCTGGGCGATCAGGTCGGCCCCGGCCGCCTCGGCCAGCACGAACCCGCCGGCGACACGCACGTTGAGTTCGGTGATCAGCACCGGCTCGGTCCCGGTGTCGGTGACGAAGCCCTGGACGCAGCACAGGCCGGCCGCGCCGACGGCCGCGAGCGTCTCCTTGACCCGTTGCTCGACTCTCTCGTCGTAGAAGGTGGTGGCCACCACGGCGAGGCCGCCCTTGACGAGGTTGCGGTGACGCAGGACCGCCGACACCCGGCCTGCACGGTCGACGAGGCAGTCGGCCGTGAACTCCATGCCGCGGACTCTTTGCTGGATCAACGGCTGGGGAACCAGTTCGCACAGGACACGGGCCTGCTCGCGCGTGGTGCAGAAGAACACGTCCTGCGCTCCGTGGCCGCGTCTCGGTTTCACCACGAACTCCCCCTCCGCGGGCAGTTCGTGGAGCTGGTGCGGAAGCAGGGTCCGTGGGGTGGGAATGCCGTGATCGGTCAGGACATCATGGAAGACGGCTTTGTCCAGGCACGTCTCGACGGACGTGATGTCCGGGAGCCAAAGCCGCACGCCCATCCCCGCCAGGGCTCGCTGCGCCCGCAAGAGCGGCAGAAGATCGTTCTCAATGCCCATCATGATCGCGTCCGCCCGGGTGTCGCGGCACAGCCGGATCACGGCGGCGCCGTAGGCGGGGTGATCGGCCCGGGGTGTGACGCGGGCGACGGTGTCAGGGAGCAGCAGGCCGGGAGCCAGCGGTTCGGCGTCCGTGCAGATGATTCGGTGCCCCAGGCCCTGCAGGCGGCGCGCCAGAGCGAAGCCGGGGCTGGCGCCGACACCGGTGACGAGTATGCGCCGGGGGCGAGGCTGCCGGTCAAAGGACATGGCCCTCACGCTCCTGCGATCGCGACGGCGACTTCCGCCATCGGGGCGTCGGGGTCGCGCCGCACGGGCGGCCAGCGGTCCGGGTTGTCGCGGTACCACCCGGTCTCGGCGAGGCTCTTCTTCAGCGTCCGTTGAGGCTTGAAGCCGAGGCGGCGGAGCTTGGACCAGTCCATGCAGTACCGGATGTCGTTGGAGCGCCGGTCGGGCACGTAGGACACCGCGTCCCAGTCGGCGCCGCACTCGGCCAGGAGGAGCCCGGTCAGCTCCTTGTTCGTCAGGTCCGTGCCTCCCCCGATGTTGTAGATCCCGCCGGGCACGCCGTGGCGCAGGACCAGGTCCAGTCCGCGGCAGTTGTCCTCCACATGGAGCCAGTTGCGGACGTGCTCACCCTTGCCGTGCAAGGTGACCTGGTCGCCTCGGAGCAGGCGCGTGACGAACAACGGAATGATCTTCTCCGCGTGCTGGCACGGCCCGTAGTTGTTGGAGGACCGGGTGACGCACACCGGGACGCCGAACGTGCGGAAGTACGAAAGGGCGATCATGTCGCTGGCCGCTTTCGAGGCGGCGTAGGGAACGGAGGGCCGCAGCGCGTCCTCCTCGCTGGCCGACCCGGACGCCAACGGACCGTAGACCTCATCCGTCGACACGTGCACGAAACGCTTGGTGGCGAACCGCTTCGCCGCGGCGAGCAGAATCTGCGTACCCAGCACGTTCGTCATCACGAAGGTGCTGGCCGCATAGAACGAACGGTCGACGTGGGACTCGGCCGCCAGGTGCACGATGGCGGAGTTGCGCCGCACGTAATAGTCCACCAGCTCCTGGTCGAGGATCGTGCCCTTGACGAAGGTCAGCCGCGGGCAGTGCAGCTCCTCGCGGAGGTTTTCGATGTGCCCCGCATAGGTGATCGCGTCAAGGACCGTCACCCCCGTGACGTCGTCGGCGCGGAGCAGTTGCTTGACCAGATGCGAGCCGATGAAGCCGGCGCCGCCGGTAACTACTGAGGTTTTCGTTAGTTCTGTGGTGTTTTGGGGTGGATGGTTAGTCCGGTGTGAGTGAGGAAGGACCACGGGAGTTGGTTGTTGGAGCAGACGCGGTGGATGCCGCGTTCGGCGGCGTCGGCGACATCGGCCAGGTGGTCGCCGGCGGGGTTGGCGAGCTCGCGGGTCTTGATGGCCGACCAGAGCAGTTCCATGGGGTTGAGTGCGGGTGCGTAGGCGGGCAGCCGCTCCAGTGTCAGCCAGTCCTGGTCCACCGCCCAGGCCCGCATGTCCGGCTCCAGTGCGCGGACAGCCCGTCCCACACCAGCACCACCGGCTCACCGGCGTAGAAGGATTTGACCTGTTCCAGCACATCGATCAACGAGGCGGTGTCGTAGCTGCCCGGCTTGAGGTGGAAGCACAGCCGCGGGCCACGCCCGGGGTCAGCGGCGTGGTAGCCCAGCGCAGCGGCCATCCCGGCGCGTTTCCAGTTCAGCCGGTGCCGCAGCGTGGGTGTGCGGCCGCGGGGCGCATAGGTGCGGCGGACCTGAGGCAGCAGCGACACGCCCGATTCGTCGAAGAACACGATCCATGCACGTTTCTTCACCGCCCCTTTTTGATGCGCGGCCATTCCTGGGCGACCCATCGGGCGATCTCCGAGTCGTCCCGCTCGACGGCCTGGCGTCTGGGCCGCTGCAGACTCCACCCCAGCCGTCCAGTCAGCAGCCGCCACACCGACGCCCGCGCCAGCTTCACCCCGATCACCCGCTCAACCACCACTCCGGCCCGCTCCAGGGTCCACAAGTCCGCCTCGAACCCGTGCGCCTGAGCACCCTGTTCCAACGCGGCCCGGACCACCCCGACTTGGGCATCATCCAGCTTGGGTGGCCGTCCCGTGGCTGACCGTCGCCGCAGCGCTTGGGCCCCGCCTTGCTCCCACAGGCGTTTCCACCGCCGCACGCTCTCCGGATGCATCCCCACCATCCGTG
>NZ_BMUA01000058.1 GCF_014649955.1 Streptomyces violascens | reverse complement strand
AACCGTCAGATCCCCCCTGCTCAACATGACCCGAACAACGAATCACATGATCGGAGAGACACGACTTAGGTGCGCTTGCCGTGTACCCCAACCCCATGGTGTTCTCCCCTCCCCTGCGGTCCGCCGATGACAGGCCCGGGTGCTGGCTCGCGCTGAAGTGTCCGCGGGAACGGTTCAGCGCGCTGGTGCGGGCTGCCCTGTTGGGGGCCTGGTTGCAAGGGGATGGCCAGCGGCGACGAGGCGTGGTGCGTGGCGGGCGAAGGCGCGGCGCGGCCGCAGAGGCGCACCGCGTGGGCGTCGCAGGCGAGGTGCACGTCGTCATCGTCGCCGAGCAGGACCTTGAAGCGGCGAGCAGAACCACGCGGGTGCGCCGGAACGCCCTTAACAACGGATCAGGCAGGTTCGTCGAGCCACAGGTGCTGTCCTTCGTGGTCGAAGGTCAGGCCGTAGCGTGTGGGGTGGGGCTGTCCGGCCCTCCGCCAAGTGGTGTAGGCCGCGACGATGTCGTTCCACAGGTTCTTGTGGCCCCAGACGGTGACGGCGTCCTGATCCCACCAGTCGGCGAACCGGACAATCGTGATGGACTCCCCGGTGTCGTCGCGGATCTGAGCCTGGCGGCTTCCACCAACGTCCATCCTGATGTCGACGCTCAGGTGAGGGACGTACAGGCCGATGCAGAAGTCCTGCGCCCAGGCCCCATCGAGGACCTGGTCCGGGTCGATGGGTGAGGCTTGCAGGGTGTAGGTGTCCGCGTGCGGCACGGACACGGCAGGGCGCTGGGAGCGGGCCCACATGTAGGAGGCCGATCCGACGAACCGGCCCGAGGCGATGCCGCCTTGGACGTGGAGCCTGAGGAGCCCGCCGCCGGCATACAGCGTGTTGAACGGTGTCAGGATGATGCCGTCGTCGGCTGTCTGTTCCCTCCACGCGTCGGGGATGCTGCGCAGGGACGCGGTGTTGATGATCCGGTCGTAGCGAGCGTTCCTGGCGCATCCGGCGAGACCGTCACCGGTGATGACGTCCGGCTCGTACCCGGCCTGCTTCAGGTTCCTGGCTCCCCACGCTGCCAGGGCGGGGTCGATCTCGACCGTGGTCACCCGGCCGGCACCGACCCGTTCGCACAGCAGCGCGGTGTGGTACCCGGAGCCGGTACCGAGTTCAAGGACCCGATGGTGCGGTTCAAGTCTGAGGTGGTTCAGCTTCTCGAAGACGATGTCGAGCGCGGAGATGCTGCTCGTGTAGTCACCCCGAGCCGGGCCCTCCTGCGGGGTACGGCCGTCGTCGATCTGCGTGATCAGGGAACGGTGGGTGTCCCACACCGCCCGCCGCCACAAATCGGCGTCGAGGGACCGGTCCACAACGGGAAGCAGGCCCTGTTCATCGGGGTGGAGGGCCCAGAACTGCGGAGGCGCGAAGCTCTCGCGGTCCACAGCATCGAACGCGGCACGCAGCCATGGTGACCGGAAGGCGGCCATAGCTGCGAGTTCTCTGCCCGCCACGGCACGGTAGTCCATCGGGTGACCGGCTACTTTCCGCCGCTGCCGTCAGGGCTCGGCGGAGTCGGCGGCGGCGTCCACGGCTTGATGGGAGCAGGATCGCCTTTGTGCTTGCCGTCGGGCACGGCCGCCTCCTCACGGGCCGGGTGGACAAGAACCCCAGCTTGGCATCAGCCAGCAGCCTTGAAAAGGACACGTGCACCCTCGCCCGCCCGCCAACACGCCCCGCCCCACGCCACCGCCTGCATGCTGGGAAGCAGCCCGCTGAACAGGAGTTCACCCATGCGCAGCGGCTCACGTCCACGCGCACGGGACGGCCGAGCAGTCACTGCCTGCGGCGAGGTTGACGCCTACGGGCTTCAGGCAGCGGAGGCAGCGTGCGGGGTCGATGCCGTTCGCCTCCAGACGCTTGCGGTGCACTCCGTTCGCCACCCGGCCGAAGCAGCGTTCACCCTGGAACGCCTGGCATACCGGGCAATGGCCCTGGCGGCGCGGGTCAGGTGGCTGCCTGGGCACACGAAAGACCGTCATGGAGGTTCCGTAGCGGCCCCGCTGTCTCGTCACGGACTGTTCAACGCCGCCGCGTCGACGATCGAATTGCGGCATCCGTGGAACACGCCGGGGCTGGCCCCTACCCGTTCGGGGAAGTAGTTCCTGCGTTTGCCCCGGGACCGGTTGACGGGACGAGAAGAATGAGTTCCCGACGCTCTTCAGATGAGTTGGAGCCCGCTATGCCTGATCTCCCTGCGCAACGGAGCCTCGCGGAAGTCGTGGAAATGGTGGCGCAAACACGGGCGATCGGGTGCGTGCGCGGTACTGGAGCCGATACCGCGGCCGACGCCCTCGACGCGGTCCTCACCAGCCAGCCCTGGCGGGTAGTGCGGCTGCAGCCGTCGGCGCCCGGCGACCGCTCCGCGCTGGCGGACGCCCTGTATGAGGCGTTGGAGCTGCCGGAGCCACGTCCGCGCCGGCTGGCCGAGGCCGAGGACGCGATCGCCGACAGGCTTCGCATAAGGCCCCCGATCGTTGTGCTCGATCGGGCCCATGAACTGCGCACGATCGCGCTGCAGGTCCTGTATGGGCTCTGGGCCCACCACGCCCCGACCGCTTCCCGCTCCTGCTGGCCGGAGACGCCCGCCTGGACAAGATCCTCAACCGGCCTGCGCTCGCCAGCCTCACCTCGTGCGTGTACCTCTGGCACCGCCTCCCGCCCACCGCCTGACACCCGCCGGCGCTCCGCCACACGCGGCACCCCCACGAGAAGAGAGTGATGGCCAGTACGTCGTCGTCACGTCCTGGTCGCGACGGATCAGCATCGACCCGCGAGACGTGGCGTAGCCAGGGTCGTTTCGCGCCAGCACGCCGAACGGACCACCGTCGACGGCCAGGAGCACGACGTACGACGCGGAGTGTGGGTCTCCCACCAGAAGAGCGGCCGCGAGCGGCTCAGCGGCGAACCACCCTCTCTGCTCGCCGAGTTGGGTGCCCGACTGGGTGTGACGACACAGTGACCACGGGAACGACGAGTCGTTGAACCATCGGTCAGGTGAAGTACCCACGAGCCCCGGGACAGTTCAGCCCCCAGCCCCGGGGCCCTGTGCTGCCGGGCACCGGCCGGGGTGTGCCGCTCCGGGCAGTGGCGCCGTTCACCGTGCCCGCGCGCTGTCCGGGACACAGCACGAGGACCCGAGACGCGTGAAGACCCGCTCCCATGTGCCGTCGATCGCCCAGTTCCTCAGCCTGGTGTAAACGCCCTCCCAGGAGCCGTGCTGGGCGGGCAGGTGCACCCATGGCGAGCCGGTCCGGAACTTCCACGCGATCGCATCGATCACCTGCCGGTGATCCCGCCACCGCCCGCCCCACTTCGGCAGCAACGGCTCGATCCGCGCCCACTGCGCGTCGGCCAACGACCCGGCCGGGCCAACGACCCGATGACCGGAAAGAGGCGGCCAGGGCCCTACCTCCTGTCTCGCAACCAGGGCAGGGCTTCGGTACGCGCCGCAGGAGGGCCGGTGGTTCGGGCACTTTTTCTGGCCATTCCCGCCAATGTGTGCCGGTGTCGTGAACGCGCTGTGTAGGTTTTCGGTCCGGATGGCGTCATTCGTCCTGGCGCCAGCAGCAGTTGGTCCCCCAGTGCCGTGGCGCTTCACCCTCATCTCTCCTCCGCAGACGGGATTCGTGATGTCCACCTCGAACACGGGATCACCCAACAGCGCCCCGGCGACCACACCGACGACCACGACCACCCCCACTCCGGCGGCCACGGCCACCCCGGGGGGTACGGGTGTGTCGCCCGGGTTCGAGGTGGACCGGGCGATGCTGGACGGCGCGACGCCGAAGGACCTGTTACCGGCCACCGGCAACTATCCGACGGAGATCGTCCGTTACCGGTCGGTGGTGCTGACCGACATCCCCAACGCGAAGCCGGCCCGCAAGCTGACCGGTGCGATCGACCTCGGCGAGGAGAACCTGCCGTTCTACGACAAGCCCGCCGAGGGCATGGTCGTCACGACCGAGCAGAGCTGGTCGGCCCAGGGCGTAACCCTCGGCCGGCTCCTGCACAGCCTGGCGCTCGCGCCCGGGGAGAGCACGAAGGTCGCGGTCGTCGACTGGCATAACACCACCGGGGCCACCGGCACCGAGAAGACCACCGAGGCCGACACCCTGTCCTCCACCACCGACCAGAACCGCTCGATCAGCGAGGTCGCGAACGCTATCGCCCGCGAGGAGCAGCACGGCAACTCCTCGGCGGGCCAGTACAGCAAGTCCTCCAGCAACGGCGGTAGCTTCGGACTCGCGGGGCTTCTCGGCGGGATCGGCGCGAACTGGAGCAATTCGGAGAACACCGGCTTCTCGACGGCGGTGTCGCGCTCGACCGGTGTGAAGTCGGTGGCGGACGAGGCGTCGCAGCGCATCAGCGCGCGCACGCAGCAGCTGGCGACGGCGGCGCGCAGTCGCAACATGACGGTGGTGCGCGAGACGTCGCAGTCGGAGAAGGACCAGGTGATGACCCGGGTCGTCACCAACTACAACCACATGCACGCGATGTCGGTGCAGTACTACGAGGTCGTGCAAGTCTACAGCGTGACGACCAGGCCGACGACGCTGGAACGCTGCCTGTTCATCCCGCTCCAGGAACTCACCTTCACCTACTCCAGCCTGCAGCGGTACAAGGAGGTGCTGGCCTCGGTGGCGCCGGGCGACTGGGGGGCGAAGATCCGGGCGGCGAACCCCTTCGAGACCGCTGTGCGCAAGCTCGATGTGCTCACGGCGCCGGAGACGCCGACGCGGCAGGACTTCGACGGCGTGGACCTGGCGGACATCGCCTCCGGTGCCATGGGCGTGTACGGGGTGCGCAGATTCGACGGCAGCCCGGTGCGCTTCGACCTGGCCAGCCGGCAGTGGAACCCGATACCCAGCACCGGTCTGCCCAGCGGCGGCCTGAACCGCATCGTGCCGGGCAAGGACGCTGTCTGGGGACTGCGGGCCGACAAGACAGTCGTGCACTTCGACGGCACGACGTGGCGGGCCGACCCGTCGGGCTTCCGGGCGTTGAACCTGGCCTGCGGCGCGGACGGCACGCTCTACGTGGTCGGAATGGACAACAAGCTCTTTCAGCGCAACGTGAACAGCAGTCCCTGGGAGTACCTGAACGTCCAGGCCGACGACGTCGCCGTCACCAGCAAGGGCAAGCTCTGGTACTGCTGGCAGGGCAAGACCTTCACCCGCGGCGACAGCGGCTGGCAGGAACTGTCCCCCTCCGGGCTGAACGTGCAGCGCCTGTCCCCCAGCGCGGACGGCGCGATCTCGGCGTACACCGCTGACAACAGGACCTCCACGCTGGCCCCCGGCTTGACGTCATGGACGCCGTCCGGCAACCCCGCCCCCTCCGACAACCTCGCCACGCTCAAGACCGCCCCGGGGGGCAGGGGAGAGGTGTGGGTGCTCCGCAACGACGGGACGCTCATCCGGGCCATCGGCGCGGAGCGGGGCGCGCAGACGCCCTTCGACTTCCAGCCCAAGACCGACTCCCCCTACGCCTCCCGCATCGACGTCTGGTACGACGAGGTCGGCATCCGCAGCATCCAGGTCATCTTCCCTGGCCACACCGCCCGCTGCGGCGACACCGGCGGCTCCGGCGTCCAGCAGCGCGCCTCCTACACCTTCGGTGGCGCCGACAAGCTCATCTCCGTCGACGCCTGGTCCGGCACCGGCGCCCGCGGCAGCCTCGCCGGCCTGCGCCTGACGATGACCTCCGGGGTCGCGAACTTCGGGGTCGCCGAGACCACCACCGCCGCACCCGACCTGAGCGAGGACGCCGGCGGGGCCTCGGCGATCTGCGGCCTGTTCGGCTCGGTCATCAAGTCCGGCAGCCGCACCTACGTCGACTCGCTCGGCTTCCACGTGCGCGGCGGCAACGTCTCCCAGGCGGTCCTGGACCACCTGAACGACAACCGCCGCCACTACAGCCAGGCCGTGTGGGCCAACGCCGACGAGCTCACCCTCAGCCGCATCCTCGCCAACTACTCCTATACGCCCGCGGGTTCGACCACGCCACCGGTCCTGCTCGGCACGGTGCTGGACCCGAAGCCGATCGCCGCCACCGGCAACTACCTCGGCTTCAAGTGGAACTTCACCAGCGAGCAGGAACGCGAGGCGTGGACCAACGCCCGCAAGGCAACCGCCTCCGCCTACGGCACGCCGGTGACCAACACGGTCGCGATCGCCACCAAGGGCGTCTTCGCCGAGGCCGTCCTCGGCCGGGCCAACTCCGCGGAGAAGATCGACCTCACCCGGTTCTGGAACTGGAAGGACTCGCCCATCCAGATCACCCCGGCCGACATCGCCCCCGTCTCCACCGGCTCGCGCGCGCAGAACCTGGACACCAAGGTCGCGCCCCTGGCCGCCACCGAGGCCAGGTTCACGCCGATGATGGCGATGCCCGACCCGACCGGCCTCCAGACCGCTCAGGCCATCGCCACCGCCAACCTGTTCCGCGACATGAGCGGCATCAACACCGTCACCCAGGTCCTCACCAAGGGCATCGAGGCCGCCGCGAACAACGACAAGGCCGCCGGCGAACGCGGCCAGGAAGCCCTCAAGACCGCCACCGAACACATGCAGAAGATGGCCCAGATGACGCTGGATGCCGCCGCCAAGGCAGCACCGGCCATAGCAACCGGCGGCGCCAGCAACCTCAGCGCCCTCGGCGGCATCCTCAACCAGAACGGCAAGGACGGCGCGGACAAGAAGTAACCCCGCCACACCACCCGAGGAACCGCGCGCGGGCCGCTCCACCCCCGGACGATCAGAGTCCAAGTAGGCCAGCACACCATCTGGAGGGTGGCGGCCCCGTGCACCGGGTCGCCACCCTCCGCTGTGTCGGAGCCGGTGGCTACGGGCGACGCCCCTCGCCAAACTTTGGCGGGCGTCCAAGGCACAGCTCGCCCAGACACCGCAGTGATCCAAAAGAAACGCCCTAGTCGACCAGCTGGCGGCCTTACCCCGGTCCGGATTTGCGTGCCGAGCAGGTGCGGAGTTGTCGTCGGGCAGGAGTCCGGGGTCAACCAGGCCGTCGGCCCCTGCCCAATGTGACCGACCGATACATCGAAAGATGTACAGCGATCTCCTCCACCGTCACGACTCCCGTGATCGCGGGGGCGCCCACGATGGTGAGTACCCCTTGCCGCGCGGACGGGCGGCGGCGACCGACAACGAGGAGGGACAGTGGCTCTGGGACGGGCACTCGGAGGCGCCCTCATCATGGGCGTGGCGCTCGGCGCGGGCACGGCGGTGGGCCCCGTGCTTGCTGGCGGCCTCGGCCTCACCGGCTTCGCGGCGCGGCTCGTTCCGGCCACGCTGGTCAGCGCCATGGCGGTGCCGCTGGCCGTAGTCGCGCTGCGCCGCCGCGGCGGCTCCCTGCGCGACATCGGCTTCGGTGGCCCGGTGGGGAACCTGCGAGCCCTATGCGTCGGCGCGGGGGTCACGTGCGGGGCTGCGGCAATCGTGCTGGGCGTGGCTACGGCCGCCGGGCTGCTGAGCTGGTCCCGGCCGGACTTGCCCAAGCTGGCCGGGTTCCTGGTGGCAAATGGCGTGATCGCCCTGCTCCTGGAGGCGCTGCCCGAGGAGACGACGCTGCGCGGGCATACGTGGACCGCGCTGCGCGGCCGGTTCGGCGGTGTGGTCTCCGCGCTCGGTACGACGGCCGTGTTCCTGGTGGTGCCCGGCCTGTCGAGCGTGGTGGAGGCCGGGGTCGCGCCCCTGGTCGGAGGTGACGCCGGGCCCGTCGGGCTCGCACCGGGCGGACAGGACCCGGTCGACTACCTGATCCTGTTGACCTTCTTCGGCCTGATGCTCATCACGGCCCGCACCGCGACGCGGCGCGCCCCGCTGTGCGTCGGCATCGGGGCGCATCTGGCTTTTCTGAGCGTCAACCGGGTCGTGTTCGAGGGAGACCAGCGCGACGCGGGCTGGTCCGTGCACCTGTCGTCCCCGGACGTGAAACTCCTCGTCCCGGTGTATCTGCTGGTCGCCACGGCCGGGTTCGCGATGTGGCGGCGGCTCGGGGGCGGGGACGGGGCCTCCGGGTTGGAGACCGAAGCGGGGTCCACGGCTTCCGCCCCGTTCAGGACCCTGCGGTCGTCCAGCCGCTTCCGCCCCCGCAACGACTCAGGTAACAACAGCCGCGCGAACTCCCACTCGGCGTCCGACAGTTCATGGCGACGTATCACCACACCATGATCCACCAAGGGTGATCATTTGAAGACATCGCCTGGTCGTCACCCACTCGCACCACCCCGGCTCCAGGCAACACGCCGTGAGCTGGGGCTCCGGCACGGCAAGCGTTGCAAGTGTGCGCGGGAGTTCTTGTCCAGGTGGTTGCGGCGGAGGGCATGCCGCAGTCTTCGGTGTCCGGGGCCTTGACCCGCTCGGGATCCATGGCGACGAGCCTGGCGAGGGGCTCGGCGTGCGACCGGGGGCTGTAGTCCGCCCGCTCGAAGGAAGCATGCAGCGCGGAGACGGTCCCGGGTCACGACTCAGAGAGGGAATCTCGGGCTTGCGACCAGGCCGATGCCATAGCTCATGCTGTCAGCCACTCCCCCGATGTGTACTGTTCGGCGGCCAGGGCGCCGAACCGGCCAGATAGCCCCACACACACCGCGAACCGGCCCAACAGGCCCTGCCCACCCGCCGGTTGCCAGCCATCCCGCACAGATCACCCTGCCCCGCTCCGGCCGGGCTTGACATGCTGCACCCGCCTCGAGGCGGCGGCCGGCCCACGCCGACGTGACGAAACGCTGCGCCCCGGGGCTACACCCCCCGCGACTGCCACCCTTCATGACCGGTCATCGCATTGAAGGCCGTGATGGCCTCACGCGCTGCCTCCCGGCGGGTTTCCAGCAGGTCAGCGATCCGCTCGACCTCGGCGCACAGCTCGTCCAGCCGCTGCCGACTCACGGGCGGGGGCAACAACTCCGGTCTCAGGTCCACAGCCCCATTATGTCCGCCCGTGCCGACACGCCCGAGCCAAGCCCCCTGGGCGCTGCCAGTTCTCATCGACATTGCTGGGCGCCTCGATCAAGAACCGCTTCCGGGCCCCGTCGACATTCGCTCTCCGTTCTCACCTACGAAGCCAGTGCTGACTTGCATCATCCGGGCTCACCGGGCTTCCAGAGAAACTTGACGCCGTATCCCGGAGCTGTGCTAGACGGCCGTGATCAATCTCGTGCCAACCACGGTTCGATTGATCACTGGGGCCCTACAACGAGAAGACCTTCAACTGGGAGAAAAAGTTCCCCCGCAGAGGCGTAGGGTCGTCTCGGAGAATTAGGGAGGGTACGACTCGTACACCATGCAGCTCATGATCGACGAATACGGCAGCGTCGTCAACATGTTCCCCGTCTAGTTCAAAGCGGAGAGAAGAGTGTCCCTAGGTATCTACGTTAAGAACTTCGCACACCATGAACTCGATCAGTTCAGCGACGACAGGGATGAATCCTTCAGGAAGCTCTGCGAGGACTCCCCTTTGGATTCCCTCCGTCGAGGGGTTCACAGAAATGCACACACCTTGTTCAATAGCATTCAGCTGAGGCGGCTTATGGAAGAGCTGGAATCGCTCCCCACCGGACAACAAACCGCCATCGTGAACAAGGTGATTGATGCCGCCCAGCTGGCCATCCGTAACAGCGGATACCTGCTGTTCGTGGGCGACTGAACGCACCCTCATCAACGCCCCGAAGTTGAACCCATAGGCGGGGTTCCGACACCGAGCAACGGCGTCGGATCCCCGTTTAACACCCGAGGGCTGGGGACGGCAGCATCCCAGAAGGAGCCTCTGTCGGCGACGACGCGGCGAACCTTGCAGGTGACCGTCGAACAGGGGCGTTGCAAAGTCATGGTGATGTAGACCGGCTGGTCAGGGGATGTTGAGCAGGGCCAGTGGCCGGTTGAAGGGGGCGCGTAGGTGACATGGCGGAGGCCGCGGCGATGTTGCGCTGTCTGTGTTGCCGCGCGTATTGATCGCCAGGTTGCGCATGGTGACCATGTTCTCCGGCCCGCGGCCGGTGCGGATCTTCGAGGCCATTTCCCACACCGAGGACCTGCCCCGTCTCGAACGCCAGCTGCGGGCGAGCGACTCCGGCCGGGCCCCGTGGGAGGTACCGCTGGATTCCCGACAGAGTAAGGCCACGCGTTGAGGTACTTCATTCCCTCCTCGTAGATTTCCTTAAGCTGCTCGTTGGTGATATCGCTCCTGAAGAGGTTCTTTGACGAGTCGACGTACTGTCCTCCAGGGAAATGTGAGCTCGGATGCTGTCTTCGGTGTGGCTGCCCCATTCCGGCATTGGGAACTTCTGGCCCAGCCTTGTCTTGTCCGGAAGGTTGCAATCCTTGGGGTCGATGGCGGACACGCCGGCGCCTACCGATTGCGGCGAGAGGGAGAAGGCACTCTTGGGGACAGGGCATGTCTTGACACCGTCGCCCTTCTTCAGCTTCTCCAGGAGGTTCCGGAGCCGCTTAAGCCCGCCTCTTCCCTCGGCAGACTCCTCGAAGAACTTTGCCACCCCTGCGACCGCGCGGGCGATGGCCTGAGACACCTTGGGCAGCTTGCCGACGACAAGGATGAGTGTTGCGACGTCGACGATCGACCAGAGGCAACTCATCACATCCCCCTTGGAGACGCACCTCTTGATGTCGTTGACACCAATGACCTCAAGGAGGATTTCTGCGCCGTTCTCCTTGATCCAGTCGATGATGTCCTTATTGGCTAAGGCTTGTCCCGTAACCGATCTTCAAGTGCCCCGTTGGCCTGTTCGCTCGTCTACTCGGTGAGAGCGAGATTGTGAAGGCGGGCGATGCCGTTCATGGCGTGGTGGACGCCGTCGCCTTTGAGGCGGCAGTCGCGCAGGACTTTCCAGGTCTTCATGCGGGCGAAGACGTGCTCGACTCGGGCGCGGACCTGCTTGTGGGTCTTGTTGTGTGCCTGTTTCCAGTCGGAAAGTTCTTCGCCTTTACGGCGCCGATGGGGCATCACGAGGCCGGTGCCCGGGTAGCCGCCGGCGGCGATCGTCATGGTGTTGCCGACGGCGGCCTTGGCGCCGGACTCCTCCCACGCCTTGCAGTCGTTGCGGTTGCCGGGAAGCGGTTTGCCGACCACGACGATCAAGCGGCTGTCCGCGTCGATGACGACCTGATGGTTGGTGGAGTACCGATAGTTCTTGGATTGTTCGGCGACCGAGTGGTCGCGGGTGGGCACCAGCGTGCCATCGACAATGAGTACCGAGTCTCGGCGAAACGTCGCCGGGATCGCAGTGCGAGCAACGGACCGAGGTGGCCGATCATGCGACCGACCGCGGACTTCGAGATCCCGAAGCGTGGACCGAGCTGTCGCATCGTCAAGTTGGTGCGCCAGTAGGCGACGACAAGCAGGGTTCGGTCCTAGGGGGCAGGCTCCAGGGGCGTCCCTGGAGTGGTCGTCCGCGCCCTCACGCCGCACCGCGGCTACCAACTTCTTGAAGCCACGGGGGCTCAGCCCGGTGAACGGGGTTATCCACGTCGGCTGCGTAGCCGTGATGACAGCAGTCACGGCTGGATCGTTCCAAACACCACCCCCTCGCCGTTGGAGAAGGGTGTGCGTGCGGGTCACGGTGCCAGCGCGTTGGCCACCCGGGCCAGGTGACCGGCCGGCAGCGCGAAGCGGTTGGCAGGGTTTCGGAAGGAGTACTCGCCGTCGTTGACGGAGAAGTCGGACTCGGCTGTCGTCCAGCGCGCGGGGCCGGGAGGCCCTTGATCATCCAGGAGAACAGCGGCGAGGGACCTGGGGTCTTCCACACTGGTGCGGGCGCGTAGCGCGTTCGCTAGGCGGTCGACGGCATCGTCGGGTACTGCGTCGTCCCCGAATGCCGGCAGCAGGAGCAGCAGGCGGGCGTGCGGATCAGTGGTGCTGCCGCCGGGTAGCGCGTTGTCCGCAGCTGCAACGAGCTCGGGCCAGGACAGACCCGGTCCCATGAAGTGCCCGTCGTCGCGGGCGAGGAGTTCGGCCTGGTCCCAGCCGGGGTGGTGGAGGAGGTAGTCGGTGCCAGCATCGTCCGTGAGCGTGCGGTGGACCACGTGCAGACGGTGCCCATGGGCGAGGGAGACCGTGAAGGTCAGCCACTCGGCCCGTTCCCACAGCCGCCGCTGGAAGTCGCTGGCCGCATCGTAATCCGCGCCGAACAGCAGGTCTTCGGCCTCTTCGCTCTGGGCACACGAGTAGAGGTGCCCCAGCCAGAACAGGGGCTCATCCAGCAGCCCCGTCTGGTGCGTGAGGGGCCCACCGTCGTAACCCGGTATCCGGGCAGGATGGAGATCGGCACTGTTCGTCACGCCGGACATCATGCCGCCCCGGCTCCGTGCCCTTAAGGCCGGGCGGCAGCCGATCTTTGAGGGACGGTCCTTAGGAAGTTTCTTCTAGGAATTAACTTCCTAGTTATTGCCGCACCCCTGGACCCTGACCGACTACTGCCCGCACGGCGTGTGGGAGTGCGGCGGCAATCCGGAGGCGGTCCGCGTCTATCGCGCGAGGTGACCGACGGCATCTCCTTGGGGCGCGGGTTGCGCCGTGTGGGGGTGAGGGCTGCGCCGGACGGGTTGTCTGTCGGCTGCGGCTCGCGTGGTCCAGGGGGCCGCGTCGGCGCTGATCCCAATTATGCCTATCAGCATTTGATCACCTCCGGTTTTCCTGTTGAAGGGTCGCAGGCATGTACAAGTTCAAGGGCCCCGCAGGGCGAGCCGCTCTCGTCGTGGGTCTGGTCTCCGCGCTGGGCACGGGTTACGCGGCATACGCCGAGGGCCATCCCGACCCGGGCTCGCCGCACGTCGAGCGCGTCCTCCCCTCCGGCGACGGGGAAGGGAGGACTCACGGCTCGGGCAAAGGGCACGAGGCCGCCCCCCGGCAGCATCACGACAATGGGCCCGAGGCCGCCCCCCGGCAGCACAGCGGGCCGCACCGGTCCGAGGCCGCTCCGCCGCAACACCACGGGCAGCGCGCCGTCGCCGCCAAGTGGGGCGAAGAGCCATCCGGCTACGGCGAGCACGAGGAGCACGGCTACGGCGAGCACGAGGAGCACGGCTACGGCGAGCACGAGGAGCACGGCTACGGCGGCCATGAGGAGCACGGCTACGGCGAGCACGAGGAGCACGGCTACGGCCAGGAGACGCCGCTGTGGTCGCCGGTCTCGACCGACACGCCCCCGCCTCGGGAGTACACGCCAACTACGCCCCCACCCCGGGAGCACACGCCCACCTCCCCCCCGACAGGCGCCCAGACCTGGCCGACACCGACACCGACCAGCCCTCAGACCTGGCCGACACCGACACCGACCAGCCCTCAGACCTGGCCGACACCGACACCGACCGAAACCACGCCGGAGGAGCCCCCGGCCCCGGCCGAAACGTCCTGGTCCACCCCGACCCCGTCGACCAGCACCCCGCCGCACGGCCACCCGCCGGCCAGCCACCCGACCACTCCCCCGGCCACCGGGACGCCGACCCTGCCGTCGTACCCGACCAGCACCCCGCCTGAGGAGACCACCACCACGCCGACGGAGACGACCACTCCGCCGGAGGAGACCGCGCCGGAGACGAGCCCGTCCCCGTCGGCGGCCCCGGCGCGCCTCGCGCACACCGGGGCCAACTCGAAGGCCTCGCTCCTGCTCGGCGGGGTGAGCGCGGGCGCGCTCGTCACGGGGACGGCGGCGGTCGCGCTCTCCCGGCGGGCTTCGCGCGGCAAGTGCGGGAAGTAGCCCGCCCAGCCGGTGACCGGTGCAGAACCGGTTTTGGGCGCAGCTGTCCTTACTTATGACCGATCGGAACGTTGAAGTGGAAAGACGACTGCGAGAGGTCTATTCACGGGGGTCTTGTCGATCATGAGGGCGGCCCTGCTCGGTAGTTTGGTGTGTTCCACGACATCAAGCGAATACCGGGGCAGGGCCGTTGAGTTGGAACGTTACGACGGGGTTGGAAGCAGATCAACTCGATGGGCTGGTGGCCCGTGTGCATCGGGTGCTCGTCGGGGAGCCGGACCCGCCGGTCGTACCCGGGCGGATGTGGTCGCTGGGGCTGTACAAGTCCGTGGAGCTGGTGCTGTTCCTGGTGCGGCAGAACCCGGTCCAGGAGGTCGCGGCCGAGTTGTTCGGGGTCAACCAGGCCACCGCCTCCAGGCGGTGGAACACCCTGCTGCTGGTAGTGGAGAAGGTCCTGGCCGGACACGTCCCGGACCCCGCCGAGGCGTCGGCCAGCCGGATCGCTCTGATCGACGGGACGCTCGTCACGACCTGGGACTGGGCGAGTGAGGGCACTAGAATATTCTCGGGCAAGCACCGTGACACCGGCTTCAACCTCCAGATCGCTGCCACGCTCGCCGGGGACCTCCTCGCGGTCTCCGAGCCGGTGCCCGGCTCGCGGCACGACACGTTCGCCTGGGGCCAGTCCCACTTCCCCGAAGCGTTTGCGGAACGGGAGAAGCTCAGGGACCTCAGCTACCTCGGTACCGGGATGCATACCGGACGACGAAGGCCACCGGGCCGGGAACGCTCCACGGGAGACAAAGAAGCCAACCGGTCCATCAACACCCTCCGCGCCGCCGTCGAACGTGCCATCGCACACCTCAAGGACTGGAAGGTCCTCGCCACCCGCCATCGCGGCCCCCTCACCCGATTCCCCGCTGTCATCAAGACGGTCACAGCCCTCGCCTTCTACAAAAAGGGCTGGTGACACCCCCGTGAATAGGCCTCCGGGACACAGCACGAGGACCCGAGACAAGGCAGCAGGGAGAGGCTCCGCCCTGGGAGACATCGGCCATGGGCAGCCAGGGGCGGAACCGCGCCGATCATCCCCCGCCCCGGTCCGGCCTCCGGGCGCGACACGGGCATCTACCCCTCCGACGGCTGCCCCCATCCCGGAGGCAGGCAGCCAGGCGTGAGCCCGGACATCCGACACCGGCAGCCCGTCCTCGACTTGGTATCGATCGGCGGTGCGCGGAATCTCAGGAGGTCGACGTCGGGCAGCTCGATCGTTGGTCGCCTCGCTGGGCGGTTGGGGAGCCCCCTGCGCCGACACCAGCACCCGCCGAGAGGCCGCGCCTGGCGAGCTGAGGGTAGTTCGTGGTCCGCGCAGGGCCGTAGGTGGTTGTGTTTCCGACGGCTATCGTGTCCGACATTCATTGTCGGTGCACGGACAGGGGAATGGATCATGGGGGACGCCTCCGTCGGTGATGTGATAGCCGGTTCGTACTTCGGCCCGGCCCCGGCCTCCCGCAGGCGCGCACCCCACGCCGGTCATTACGCCCGAACTCGCACCGTGCTTCCCAGCGCGCGGCGAGCTCCGCAGTGAGGGCACCCAGGTGCTCCTGCGACAGTCCGCAGAAGGCAGAGTGGGACATGGCTGCGCGGGCCTGACTCGTCATCACACCCGACTCAACTCGAGCGGCCTTCGCCATGTCCCCACCTGCTGACCAAGATCAATCGCGGGGGCGGGTCCGTTTGGCGGAGAAGCCGGTGACCTTGTTCGGCGTCACCCGGACGATAAGCCGGAGCACTTCCTCCGGCTCGGCCGGCGGGTTCTCGCCGAGGTACTTCTGCGAGAGCGTGCTGGGCAGCGACTTCTCCCGGTCCTCGATCAGCTCGGCGGTGCCCCGGATGTCCACAGACTGGTAGGGATTCTCGGTATCGAAGATGGTGAGGCTGACCCGTGGGTCCCGGGTGAGATTCCTGGCCTTCTGGCGCCCTGCCGTGGTGGAGAAGAGGACTGTATCTCCGTCCCTCGCGATCCAGACCACCGAGGTCTGCGGCCCACCGTCCCGGTTCAGCGTCGCGACAGTGGCGAAGTTCCTCCCGTCCAGCAGTTTGCGCGTCTCCTCGTTGAACGTTTCCGACACAGTCCCACCCCTCTGCTCAACACTCTGAGTTGTTCACTGCTGATGCAGAACAGACGTAAAGATCGCATTCTTCCCGCCGCAGGGCCGGGGCTGCTGACCTCAGCCACGGCACCGGACCACGCTGGTGCCGCAGATGGCGTCGAGACGAGTGCAGCCATCGTTGATGATCGTGCGTTGCGCAGACTGATGAAGAGACGGTGACCGCAGGCCGCAGCCGAGATCCTGCCTGTCGGCAGGAGACGTTCGACGCTCTGATGGGCGTATCGCGGGACGGTCCGTTACATCCGTGCGCGCACCCCTTTCACGTACCTACAAGCGGCCGGTCGGACCGAGCATCGCGGAAAGTCGCAGGTCACAGCTATCGAATGAGCCCTGCGGATCGGCCATGCTCACTCCGGCCCCACTTCCCAACTCGCCTTGCGCACCTAGCCCCTGACCCGTTCATGGTGCTGCCCGGGAGGCAGACAAACGTGTTGTCCGCCTCCCGCCCACTGACACCGACCGCACACCCCGTACAGGCCCCCGTCCATGGCGTGCTCCCGCACACCCCGCCCGAAGGATCACCGTGCCCATCAACCCCACACCCTCCGCCACAACCGCCCCCGCCGACAGCCCTGCCCAGCCCCCGGCCGCTCCCCCGGCGCCGGCACCGGCTGCCTGGCCGGCCTCCCGGTGGAGGACCGCAGCGCTCGCCCTCGGCGCGCTCGCCTACCTGCTCCTCATCACGACCGTGGTCACGCTGTGGGTGCACTACCCGTCCGTCCGCGGACCGCTCCAAGTAGTAGGCGGCATGCTCGTGTTCGCTGGCACCGCGCTGCCCGCCTGGATCAGCGCGATACGCCGACGATGAGCCGCCCCACCCGGTTCTCCTTACGAAGCAGGGGTGTGCGGTGCCCTCAGGCACCGCTCACAACCCGGGCGGGACCGGCAGGCATCGTTCTACGCGTCGCCGACCGGGCCGCCGCTCAGATCCCTCGGGGTGCGGGGCAGGATGCCGCTGACCGCGGCGCGGCGCGGGTGCAGCGCCCGGTCGAGCAGGTCGAACCAGTCGGTCGCGGCCAGGAACGGCTTGTCCGCAAGGTGCACGCTCCACTCCATGGCGCCTGTCCACGACCGGATGCGCTCGACCGCGATGGTGTAGGCGAACACCGGCCCCGTGTCACAGTCATGGTGGCGGACTACCCACTTCACCGGCCGCGTCCCGGGCGTCAGATGGAACAGAGCTTGCGGGTCCGCGCCAACACGGGTCCGCCAGGCGCGCAACGCCCGGTCGGCCGCCGCGGTGTTCACTTCGAGCACTCCGCCGCCGTCGGCGATCTCGCCCAGACAGACATCGCATACGGCTACCAGGTCGTCGTCCATGGCCCGTTCCGTTCGGGGACACTGTCAGGCGAGGCCGAGTTGGGCCAGCGCGGTGGTCCAGTCGGTGGCGATCGCGTTCTGTGCCGCGGCGAGCTGGACCTTGCCGGAGCAGACGGCGCTGGACAGTTTGGCCTCGACGATGTCTTTCGGGTTGTTCGGACCACCGCCCGGCTTGTGGCCAGGGCTCGGAGGTTCGACCCACAGGTTCTTGGGCGAGTTGGGGTCGAGTAATTGTCAATAGTTGTGGATCAGCAGGTCAGAGTGCCTCGTGGGACAGTGCTTCGAGCCCTTCGACGGAGGTCAGGGTGGAGTTGAGCGCGCTGTCCGGTGCCGGGGCGGTGACCAGCACGAGGGTCTGAGATGCGGCGTGCTCCGACGCGTAGAGGTCGTCTTCTTCGCCATCTCCAGGGATTGCGTTGGACTGGATCTCGATGGTGGTGCCCCCTGCCTCGGCCTTGAGGTATTCGCCTCGGAAGTAGCTGTCATGCTCGGCGAAGGCCAGATCGAGGAGTGGGGCGAGCAGCCCGGCCAGCTCCTTGGCCTTGTGGGACTTGGTGCCGTAGGTGTCGTAAATGGTCATCGTGGGGTCACCCTAGGCCGCGAGGATCTCGGGGCGTTCGATGAGGTGGCCGCGTTCGAAACGGGCTCCGGCTCGGACGAGGGCGACGAGGTGGGGTGCGTTCACGGCTCGCCAGCGGGTCTGGGCGGACTCGACGAGCTTGAAGACCATGGCCAGGGCGGCGGCGCGGGAGCCGGC
>NZ_BMUA01000057.1 GCF_014649955.1 Streptomyces violascens | reverse complement strand
TGGCCCGCAGGAACTTCTCCGTGCCCTCGGTGGGCCGGTGATACATCCACGACAGCAGCCCCAGCGCGAACATGTTCTTGCTGCGCTCCGCCTCCTTGCGCGACAGCCCGAACTCCTTGAGCGCCTCGACCGTCAGCGTCGTCAGCGGCACCGGGTGCACGTTGTACCCGGACAGCGAGCCGTCTTCCAGGGGGGAGGTGTCGTAGCCGACCTTGGCCATCGCCCGCCTGGCGAACTCGTCCGTGTTCACGATGATCTCGGCGCCCCGCGGCACGTCCCCCAGGTTGGCCTTCAAAGCCGCCGGGTTCATCGCCACCAGCACGTTCGGCGCATCCCCCGGAGTGAGGATGTCGTGATCGGCGAAATGCAGCTGGAAACTCGACACACCCGGCAGCGTCCCGGCAGGCGCCCTGATCTCGGCGGGGAAGTTCGGCAGCGTCGACAAGTCGTTGCCGAACGAAGCCGTCTCCGACGTGAACCGGTCCCCGGTGAGCTGCATGCCATCACCCGAATCACCCGCGAAACGGATGATCACACGGTCGAGACGCCGGACTTCCTTCTCCCCGACGGGTGTGGATCGCAACGCGGCCATCACGTCCCCACCGTCCGTCCGGACGCGAAGACGGCCGGGTCCCAGATTTCCGCACGCCAGCCGTCGTGCAGCCGCACCACGTGGTGGCGCGACGTCGCCTGGGCGGCGGCATAGGCCAACGGCTGCGCTCCCGGGAGGTCCTGCGGCGCCGGGGTGAGTACGGCGAGACGGACGGCGCCCGTCTCGGTGTACTCCGGTCCGTCGGTGCCGACGACCAACAGGTTGCCGATGCGGGCGAGTTCCGTGTCGTGCGGCTCCTGAAGACGCGCCCGGTCGGTGGCCGGCGTGTCGAGCAACGTCTCGTAGAGGGCGACGGCGGCTGCGAAGTCGGCACGGCTCACGGCCTTGCGCAGCAGCAGGCGCACCCCACGGTGCTCGTCGGCGGCCAACGGCGGCCGGGCCGCCTCCCCCGGCTGGGGCCGGTGCTCGACCAGTTCGGCGATCGAACCGTCCGGATAGCGCACCCTGGCACGGCTGCCCGGCAGGATCGTCTCGGGCGGTTCGAGCACCTCGGTACCGGTGGGTCGGAGTCGGTCCAGTTCCGCGCCGAGGCACGGCACGATGACCGAATACGCGGTCTGCCGCTGGATGGGCGTGAACGGCCGGGCGCTGGCGATCAGCAGCATCGTGTCGACCGCGGCCAGCTCCAGGCCGCCGAAGTCCGGGATGGGCATGCGCAAGTCGCCGGCCACGCCGGTGAGCTGTTCGTAGCCACGGATGTTCTCGTCGAGCCGGGCGACGCCGATGAGCGAGCGGGCCAGGAGCCGGGGGCGGGTGAGGCCGGAGGAGTCGGGGGTGATGCGGAACCAGCGGTCGGGCAGCGGGGTGGCAGCGGGTGCGGTGGACATCGGGCTAGGCCTCTTTCGCTCGGTGCGTGGCGGCGCCCCACCATCGGTGCGCGGTCAGTCCCCAGGCCGCCAGCTCCTCGTCTACGAGGCGGCGCAGGGAGGCGGAGTCGCCGAAGTGGTCGGGCATGCCGGTGACGGTCACCGTCATGTGGTCGCCGTTCCGTACAAGGCACAGCGAGGCACGCAGGCGGGCCTTGTCCGGCAGCACTCCGGGCACGTTCATGGTGCGCAGGGCCACGCTCGCGGCCGGCCGTCCGGTGAACTCGGCCACCGGGCGCGGGACTTGGCCGAAGTTGGAGGCGACCACGTCGGTCTGCTGTGCCCCGGGGTTCTTCAGTCGGTGGGCGAGTCCACTGGGGAGCAGGTGCCACAGGGCTTCGGGTACGAGGGTGCCGCTGTGCTCCCCCGCGCTGCGCAGGAGTTCCTTCGTGGCCTGCCGGGTAGGCCGGAGGTCGGCGTGCAGGGCCGGACCGCCCGGCAGCGTCAGAGGCAGCACCACGAGGGCGTTGGCGCGCGCGTCGTGTTCGGACTGGCGCAGGGTCATCGGGATGCCGACATCGACCGGGATGCCGGTGCCGCCGCGTACGGCGGTGCGGACGAGGTTGGCGGCGATCTCGACGAAAAGGCTGTTGTCGGTGCCCCCGCGTGCCTGCGCCCGGTCCTGCCACTGAGCGGCGTCGACTTCGGCGATCGCCGAGCTGAAGAAGCGGGGTGTGACGGGCGTGGTGGTTGCTGCCGTCGGGGTCTTCAGGGCGGCGCCGATCCTGGCTCGTTCGAGCGGGCCGGCCAGCGTGCGCGGGAGCCAGCGGGCGGTGGCGAGCGCAGCCTCGGCGATCTGCCCGGCCACGTCGACGGCGTCGAGGGCCGCGCTGGGGGCGGTCTGTCCGGCCGGGTCCTGGCCGGAGCCGATGGCACCGAAGATGCCGAGCCCGTCGCAGCGGAAGTGCGGCACGGTCAGCGAGACGAGGCTGCCGCCGCCGTACGGGGCGGCCGCGAGCCGCCACAGTGAGCCGGACCCGGCAGGCAGCGGGGCGCTGACCTGGGTGTCCATCCAGTCCGTCACCGTGTGATCGGTGAGCGGGACCTCGGTGACGTCGAGGGCTTCGTCGTTGTGGGCGCCGATCCAGCTGCGCCGGGCACCGGGGAGCGCGGCGGCGACGGCCCGGCGGCTGAGCCGCCCCTGGTTCAGGCGGTTCCATTCGGTCTGGAGGTCGCGGACCGGCACGCGTTCGCGGAACTGCCACAGGACTTGGACGATCCGGGTCGAACCCAGGACGTCGGCCGCCCGGTACAGCATTTCGTCGGTGGAGTTGAGACGCTCGGCGGCCATCAGGAGACCGCCTCCGCGAGCCGGGCGGCCGCGAACTCGCCTACGGCGGGCGCCAGTTTGAAGCCGCCGCCGTTCCATCCGGTGGCGGTGACGAGTCCGGCGGGGCTCGTGTGCACGGTCACCTCTCCCTGGCCGGCGGGCGCCATCGCGTCATAGGCGGTCGTGCCGCCGCGGCCGGGAGCCTGGGCCAGCCGGGGGTAGCGGTGGCGGACCACGTCCCGCACACGCTGTTGTTCGCGGGCTGTGACGCCGGGTCGGACGGTGGCCGGCACGTCGGTCTCCTTGGAGGTCACGCCGGCCAGCACGAGCGAGCCCGTGCCCCAGGGGCGCAGCCACGCGCCGGTGGTCCGGTCGACGACAGTGGGCAGTTCGGCCAGGTCGGCCTGCTCGCGCGGCTCGAACAGGCAGTAGCCGACGGAACGGGTGCACAGCGGCAGGTGCACGCCGGCGGAGGCGGCGAGCGGCGTGCTGCCGACGCCCGCGGCCAGCAGGACGGCGGGCGCGTGTACCTGCCCGGCGGTGGTGGCCACTCCCGTGGTGCGGGAGCCGGTGGCGAGCAGGCGGGTGGCGCGGGCCCGCTTGAGACGGAGCCCCGGTCCCGCGTCGCGCAGTACGGCGGTGGCCACGGCCCGCACCGGAAGCCAGCCGGCCTCGGGTTCGTACACGCCTGCCAGGTCGTCAGGGACGGCGAGGCCGGGGAAGCGGGTGGTGATCTCCTGTGCGCTGAGGACGTCCGCCTTGTGCCCGGCCGCCCTCAGCTCTGTCACCGCGCCGACCGCGCCGGGCAGGGCGTCCTCCGCGACCAGGGTGAGGCTGCCCTGGGCGCGTACGCGGGGCCACGTGCCGTGCCAGCCCTGGCGCAGGTAGGTGTCCAATCCGGCGGCCGCCCAGGCCTGGTGGTGTCCGCCCGGGTCGAAGGCGCGGACGAGCCCGCCGGAGGCGCCCGTGGCGCCTCCGGCGATCCCGGTCTCGTCGATGAGGACGACGGTGAGACCCCGGGCGGTGAGCCGTTCGGCCGTGACCAGCCCGATGATCCCGCCTCCGACGACAGCGACGTCCGCGACGGTGGCGGTGTGACTCACTGGGAGGTCCCGGCGGTCAGCAACTCCTCGCGGTCGAAGGTGTCGTACCGCAGGAGCGAGTCGGCGATGTCCGTCGCACGGACCGACAGCATGGCCAGCGCGCCCGCGTCGCCCATGCCGTGGCTCGCCTCGCACAGCCCGTTGAGGTAGACCCGCAGCGGCTGAGGGCTGTCCGCCTGGGACTTCAGCTCGATCGAGTAGTCCCGCGCGACGACGGGCACGCCGTCGTCGTCGAGGGGCAGCCTGTGCGCGATGCCCTCCAGGAGGGGGTGGTAGGGCTCGTCACCGGGCTCACTGCCGAAGTCCTTGAAGCCGGTGGCCAGGATGATCACATCGGCATCGAGGGTCTCCTCGGTGAGGTGGTTGATGTCGCGAAGCACCATCCGGTGCGCCTGTCCCAGCGGCTTGCTGAGGACCGCCTCGGAGAATGGCTTCATGACGAGCCGGTCGGAGCCGGTCAGCTCGTACTCACGCTGCACGCCGACGAGCCGGTCGATCACGTCCTGGTCGCAGGCCGCGTAGTTGATCGACCGCAGTTCGCCACGCAGCCGCCGTTTCTTCGCGCTGGGCAGCGGGTGGAAGTAGTCGACGAACTCCGGCAGGAAGACCTGGCGGCTGTAGGGACTGGTGTCCTTCAGCCGGAAGCCGATGCTGCGGTGGACAGACGTCACCTGCTGGACGTTGGGGCGGGCCAGCAGGTCAAGGATGATCTCGATCGCGCTCTGGCTGGCGCCGACGACCGCGACCCGGATGCCCCGGTCCTTGAGGCGTTCGATGGAGGACAGGTACTTCGTGGAGTGGAAGACGCTCTGCCCCACGCTCTTCTGGAAGGCGTACGGGATCCGCGGTGAGCGGCCGGTGCCGACGGACACGTTCTGGGCGAGGTAGTGGCCGCCGTCCATGGTCTCGACGCGGAACAGTTCACCGCCGCCCTCGGCCTCGACGAGGGAGAGTCCCGCCGCGGAGCGGCCGTAGTCGACCTGTCCTCGGAACGCCTCGGCGACCCAGGCGAGGTAGCCGGAATACTCCCGGCGCAGCGGGAACTTGGCGTTGAGGTGCAGGTAGTCGGTCAACGACCCGCGTGCGGCGAGGTACTTGACGAAGGTGTGGGGGCTCGCCGGGTTCCGCGGCATGGCCAGGTCGCGGAACGGGTTGTTCTGGATGTCGGCGCCCGGCAGGAGTTGTTCCTCCTGCCACTGGAAGGCCTCGGAGCGCTCGATGAAGTGGGCGAGGCCGGTGCGGCCGCGCTCTTCGAGCGCGACCGCGAGGGAGAGGTTCGCGGGTCCGAAGCCCACTCCCAGCACCGGGTAGATCTTCTGGGTTGTCACGGTTCACGCATCCTCGACTTGTCGTGCATGCAGGAACGTCGTTCGGGACCGGTGCGCCATGGACGTCAGACGCTCAGCAGCACCGTCTCGGTTATCGCGTTGGTGTCGTCGACGTGGACGACGCGGGACTTGTGGTCGGCGACCTCGTCCGCGTTGAGCTGGGCGTAGCTGATGATGATGACCTTGTCCCCCGACTGCACCAGACGGGCGGCGGCGCCGTTGACGACGACCTGGCTCCTGCCGGGCTCGCCGAGGATCGTGTACGTCTCGAAGCGGGCGCCGTTGTTGATGTTGACGACGTGCACCAGCTCGTGGACCCCGATGCCCGCGGCATCGAGCAGCTCCGGCGAGATGGTGATCGAGCCGACGTAGTTCAGGTTGCTGTCGGTGATGGTGGCACGGTGGATCTTCGAGTTCATGAAGGTGCGCAGCATGGTGGAGCTCCTTGTCAGGTGAAAGGTGGTGTGGTGGGAAAGATCGGGTCAGCGCTTGTGGTGGGCGCTGGACACCGCGGCCGAGCCGGCGCTCTCCGGGGCGGCGGGCACGGTTAGCCCGCGGAAGTGGCTGCCCGGTGCCGTGCCGAGGTCGGCGAGCAGAGGCGCCTTGCCCACGGTGGAGGCGGCGCCGAAAGCCGTGGAGATGTGTTCGGCCAGGTCGGGGGCGACCGGCCAGCCGAGGGTCCGCAGCGCCCACAGGAACTGGAGCGCGCCGCTCGCTTCGCCCTCGTCGTCGGTGGCGAGCTTCTCGCACCGCAGGGCAAGCACTTCCAGGTGCAGGGCGAGTGCCTCGGCGGCCTTGCGGACGCTGAAGTTCTCCAGCCGGTAGGCGTCCTCGAACCGCTGCCTCGATGCCTGGAGCGCGGACGTCCACCACTGCGAGGGGGCGGCTTCCGCACTCCGGCCGGCCAGCGGCGCGAGGCCTTCGACGATGGTGCGCAGCGGGGCGTCGTAGCGCGCCTCGATGGTGCGGGCGGCGATGGGTTCGCTGAACTCGGCCTGCTGGAGTTCGGGGCTGGTCAGGGCGAGTACGAAGCGCGCCCGGTCGCGGCCGACGTCCTCCAGGTAGTCCTTGGCCCAGCGCACGTCGCCCTTGCTGGTGGAGAACTTGCGGCCCTCCAGCATGTAGTACTGGTTGGTGAGGGTCCGGGTCCTGGGCAGCGCCACCGGCATGCCGTGCCGGGCCGCGAGCAGCGACAGCGTCACGTAGATGAAGGCGTTGTAGAACCCGTTGTCGATGCCGATGAACTGGACGAGTTCGTCGCAGTCCGCGCGGGAGTCCAGGCGCGCCTGCTGCAGCCAGTACACATGACCCACATAGATCTCCGGCCAGGCGTTGATGGCCTGCGGCTGGATGTCGGGCCCGTCCCAGTCCACCGTGATGCCCCAGGCCGTGGGATAGGTGATGGGTATGTACGGGAGGCGGCCGGCCAGCGTGTCGGTGACGACTTTGGCGAGATCCGGGCGGAGCTGGACGTCGGTGGTGCGGTACCAGTTGGTGATCAGCGAGCGGTGGCGTTCGAGGTCGAGGACCCAGATCGACACGGGCTTGCGCGGCAGGGCGGACGCCGTGTCGGTGACGGGCAGCAGGGCGCCCGGCAGGTTGTAGAGGCCACAGGCCTCGCACACTCCGGCCCGGGCGTGGGCGAGGCAGGTGGGGCAGCGCCCGGTGACGAAAGCCTCGGCCTTGTATTCGCCGGTCTCCGCGTCGTACGGGAGCTCGACCTCGCGCAGGTCGAACGCGCCGTGCTCCCACAGCCGGGTGAAGAAGTCGCGGACGAAGACGGTGTAGTCGGCGTCCGGCCGCTCGAACAGGTCGACGTCGACGCCGGCCAGCTCCAGGGATTGGGTGACACTCTCCAGGGCGTGCTGAATGAGGGCCTCGGGGGTGGTGCCGAGGCGCTCGGCGGTGGTGACGACATAGGTCTGGTTGTCGTCGGTGCTGGTGGCGAAGGCGACGTCGTGCCCCAGGACCTTCTGGGACCTGGCGCAGATGTCGCTGTTGAGTACGGGGCCGGCCAAGTGCCCCAGGTGCAGGTCGCCGTTGGGGGTGGGGGGTGAGAAGGTGACGTTGATGTGCCGCCGGGTGGGTGTGGCGGCGCCGGGGTGCTCGCTCATCGGGGGGCCTCTTCCCTACGCGGTGGGCTGCAGCCAGTAGATGCTGACGAACTTCAGCGGTTCGGCATCGCTGGTGTTGGTGACGATGTGGTCGGTGCCGTTCGGGATGTAGATGACGTCGCCCGGCGTGATGGTGCGCTCCTCCGTGCCGACGCGCACGTGGCCCTCGCCGCTGATGAAGATGAACGTCTCGTCGGTGGCGTGGCCGTGAGGGGTGCTGGACTCGGTGGGCCGGATCGAGCAGAGGGTGCTGTTCCACGGCGGCACGACGACGCCGTCCCACGGGTAGAGCTCGCGGATGTCGCAGCCGTTCTTGCGGATCTGGGCGTCGGCGTCGGTCTTCACATGCATGGGTGGGGCCCTTTCTTCGTAGTGAGGCAGGAGGCGCGGGTTGCCGGCGCTAGCGCAGGGCGAACAGGCGCTGGATGGTGTCGGGGTGGAACGATTCGGCGGAGACGCCGAAGGCGCCCTGGAAGGTGGCGAGGCGGGAGCCGGCCAGGATCGGGTCCTCGGGCCAGGCCTTGGCGTAGGCCTTGCGGCGGGCGGCGCCCTCCGGGCTGAAGGTCATGTTCATGGTGGTGCGCACCTGGCCGGAGATGCGCAGCCGACGCATCCGCTCCTCGCGTTCGTCGACGTACTCCTTGAGGGCTTGCGGAGACCAACTGCCGTGGGAGCGCAAGGCGTCGCGCACCAGGCGGGCGTCGCGCAGCGCGATGGACAGGCCCTGGCCGACGACCGGGTCGGTCCAGCCGGCCGCGTCGCCGATGAGGACGGCGCCGGGTACTACGGGGCCGTCGGTCCAGGCGTCGTTCATCGGGTAGAAGGCGCAGGACTCCGACGGGGTGGCCGTGGCGAACATCTCGCTGCCCGGGATGCACTGGAACTGGAAGGCCTTGAGGAAGTCGGCCTGCCGGGTGGGGCCCGAGAAGCGGCCCTTCTGGGCCACGTCGTGCAAGAGGTAGAGGCGTGCCTTGGCGCCGGCGCGGGGGAAGACGAAGTAGAGCAGGTCCTTCTCGGTGCCGATCGAGGTGACGTTGACGGGCCAGTCGTGCAGGTCCTCGACGAGCATGCCGCCGCCGAGCGAGTTGGGCGGGGTCTGGGTGAGCTCGATACCGAGCTGGCGCCGTACCGTCGAGGTGCGCCCGTCGGCGCCGATGACCAGGCGGCAGGGCACGTCGTACTCGATGTCGTTGTACTCGTAGCGCACGCTCGGGTTGGCGCCGCCGGTGACGGTGACGTCGCCGATGCCGCGGACGACGGTGGCTCCGGCCTCGGCAGCGGCGGTGGCCAGCGCCTCGCAGGCTTCGGGGTGGCCGACGTCGAGCACGCCGCGGATGCCGGGGAGCATCTCGTCCAGCGGGATCGCGTTGGCCTGGGCGGTGTCCGGGTCGGTGATCTCGTCGTAGCCGATGAAGCGGTCGACGTAGCTGCCGCCGGCCTTGAGGATGGCTTCCTCCAGGCCGAGTTCGAGCAGTTCGACCACTCCCCAGCAGTTGATGACCTCGCCTCGCACTTTGTCCCGGTAGACGGTCTGCCGCTCCAGGAGCAGCACCTGGTAGCCGTCGCCCGCCAGCGCCGCCGCCAGGGCGGATCCGGCGATACCGCCGCCTATCACCACTGCGTCCATACGCTCAGCTTTCGCCATCGAACCCTCCACAGGAGTCTTTTCAAGGCGTGACGATGTAGGCCGCCCCGAAAAGAGGCAGCCGGAAATCCGGGCTGGTCAGACACACGTTTCTGGTGCAGGGCGAGAACACGGCGAAGCACGCCGGGAGTGGTTTTCCAACCGTCGCCCGGGCAGCGCCCCGGACACGCGCAGGGAGAGCGCGCACGGGCTCAAACAGGGTTCGGGGAATCCGTGTTCAGCGGGGAAGAGCTGCAGGTGGCAGGCGGTTCCCCGGGTTCTTCATGCGGATGCCGACTGCGGCATCCGCATGAAGAACCCGGGAACACGCAGTGAATCCGCCGCAGCGCGCGCTGGAATCCTGGCAGTCAATTCCGCCTCCACCACGGCCGCCCCTCGTTGGTGTGTCGGTCACGAGTTCTACGATCCGCGCCAGGACCCCCGAGCGGCAATGTCGACTCGCGAAAATCGTCAGCGGGTTTCGTACTGCGATGCGAAGGACACTCGTTCGTGCGAGTTCAAGCCCCCGTGCCCGGCGGCCCACCGATGCCGTACTGCACTATGTCCCAGATCTGCCGGAGCTGTTCGACAGCGCTCAACTCCCGGCCGGAACCCGCACTTTCATGATCCGCGCGCGCCCGGCACTCCGTTCCGATCATGAGGTAGAGGGACAGCTCGGCGAGCGATGCGGGGCGTACAGCGGAGTGCAACTGGCCCTCGCCGTAGGCCTGTTCGAACAGCCCCTGCACCGTGCCGAGCCAGGTGGCCGACCATTCCAGGTCGCGGTCGGGGCGCTCACGGCTGAGGCGGGCCGCCGAGCGCACCGCGGGTTCCGCCTCCAGCAGGCGCGCCAGCTCCAGCGTCAGGTCGACCGCCCGATGCAGGGCGGGCGCCTCGTCGTCCGGCAGGCTGTCCAGGGCCTGGCGGGTGATCTGCTGGCCCTGCGACTGCACGGCGTCGGCGAGTTCGTCCTTCGCCGCGAAGTGGAACGTGAGCGCACCCATGGTGATGCCGGCTGCTCGGCAGACCCGGTTCAGGGACGTGCCGTCGTACCCGCTGCGGTCGAACTCCGAAGCGGCGGCGTCCACCAGGGCCTGCCGGGTGCGCACTGCGCGTTCCTGTCTCACCATGCATGTCTCCGCGTTGCGCTCGTTGGTGATCGGCACGGCGGTCACCGCTTCCTCCGCCACGGACAGGGCGGTAGCCGGCCATGTCCGCCGCAATGGCATGTGCACACGCTCCGCGGGCCGTCGTTGGTCTGCCGCACGCACTGCCAGCGCCGTCCGGGCGGTAGCCCCGAGACGGGTCACCGTGGGAGCGAGCCGCGCCGGTGGCCGGCCCGTCCGTCCGATGGGCGTGCCGGACAGTGTGGCTGCGCAGGTCAGCGGCATCAAGTCACTGATTGGCGTGTTGGCTGGTTCGTGCGGAGCGGATCGTTCGCGGTACACAACTACTCCCCCGTCGGCAGGTTGGCTGATTCACCCCAATAAAAAATAGCGTCATCTATTATTCTTCTGTTGTCAGTCCGCGAGCCGCAGCCGGGAGCCCCACATGACCACCGTCGCGTTCGGCCAAGCCCACTCGTCCGTACTGGAGACAGGGCGACGCGTCACCGCCTACGCCGATCAGCTCTTCACGCACTTACCGCGGGCGGACCAGCGGCGATGGGCCGCCGCCTATCTTCTGGGGCTCCTGGCCGTCTCTGGCCGAAAGTCCGTACGCAGCCTCGCCGCCGCCGTCACCGACTCCCCCACCGCGTCGCAGTCGCTGCACCGCTTCGTCAACTCCAGCCCGTGGCCCTGGCAGCCGGCCCGTCGAGAGCTGACCCGCTGGGTCGAGCAGCAGCTGCGGCCCACGGCGTGGACGGTCGGGACCGCCGTCGTGCCCAAGCGAGGCAACCAGTCCTGCGGCGTACATCGCCGTTTCGTTCCGGCACTGGGCCGGACCATCAACTGCCAGGTCGGCATCGGCCTGTTCCTGGCCTCCGGGCACCGCCAGGTCCCGGTCGACTGGCGGCTGCACCTGCCTGGCGAGTGGGCGGACGAGCGGCTGCGCCGCCGGGCCCGTGTTCCCGAGCAGGTCCGCCCGCTACCGGTATGGGCCCAGGTGCTCGACCTCGCTGACGCATTGGCCACGCGCACCTCGGCGCCACTGCCGCTGGTGGCGAACCTCTGCGAGTACAAGGAGTCCGACCGGCTCCTGCAGGGGCTGCGCCAGCGCGGCCACGACTTCATCGTGACGATTCCCGGCACCCTGCCGGTGCTGCCCACGGCGCCGCTGCCCGGCCGGGGCGGGGACTCTTCGGCTCCCGTGGTGAGCGCGCAGAGTTTTCTGGACGCGAGCGGCGAGGTGCCGCGCTCCGTGGTGATGAGCACGCACAGCGGCTCGACCCGGCTCACCCGCATCGTGACCGGCCTGGTGCGGCTGCCCCGCGGAGCCCATGCACCACGCTTCTACCGGCTGTTCGCGGAGTATCCGCGCGAGGGCCAGGGCGCTCCCGTCATCCGGCTCACCAGCCTCGCGCACCGGCCGATGGACGAACTGCTGCAGCTTGCCCAGGTGCAGGCCGGAACCCCCGGTGCGCTGCGTCACCTGGAAGGCAGCTTCGGACTGCAGGACTTCGAGGGAAGGTCCTATCCGGGCTGGCACCGTCACGTGACGCTGGTGTCGGCGGCGTGCGCCTACAGCAGGCTCGTCGAGGCCGAGCCGGGCGACCACGTCAACACGGTGCCGCCCGAGTGGCTCCACGCGGACTCGCCGGGCCGGGCTGACCTGCTGGTCTGACCACTGGCACAGACCCGTGGTGCGAGCGCCCCCTTCGACACGGGCCCGCACCGCGGGTCCCGTCGTGTCAAACGGCGCTCCAGCCTCCGTCCACCGGTATCGCCCCTCCCGTGATGAAGGAGGCTTGGTCGCTGCAGAGCCAGGCGGCCGCGCGGGCGACCTCGGCCGGGTCGGCGAGCCGCTGCTGGATCGCCCGGCCCGTCATCGCCTGCTCCAGCTCCGGATTGCCCGCGAGGTGGGGCGTCAGCAGGTCGGTACGGGTGGAGCCCGCCATCAGGGCGTTGACACGGATGCCCGCGCCGCCGTACTCGGCCGCGGCAGCCCGGGTGAGGCCGAGGACCGCGTGCTTGGCCGCGATGTAGGGGGCCACAGCACCCGTCGCACAGTGACCGGCCACGCTGGAGGTGTTGACGATGGCTCCGCCGCGGCCCTGACGCAGCATCACGGGGATCTGGGCGCGCAGACAGTTCCACACACCCCGGACATTCACGTCCATCACCAAGTCGTATACGGACTCGTCGAGTTGGTGCAGCGGAGAGCCCAGCGAACCCCACCCCGCGTTGTTGAACGCGAGGTCCAGGCCGCCGAACTCCTCCACCGCCCGGCCGACGGCCCGCACCACGTCCTCCGGACTGCGCACATCCCCCGGCACGGACACCGCCCTGCCGCGGGCGGCGCGAATCCCGGCGGCCACCGTCTCCAGCAGGTCCTTGCGCCGGGCCATCAGCACCACGGCCGCGCCCTCGGCGGCGAACAGCCGGGCTGCGGCGGCGCCGATGCCGGCCGAGGCCCCTGTGATCACTGCGACCTTGTTCTGCAACGTCCCTGAAATATCTGGCATGGGCCGATTGAATGCGATCCCCGGGCGGCCACGCAGCCGGTTGCACGGAAGCGCAGGAACGATTTTCCGCCATCCCCGCGAGCAGGCGTCGCTCGACAACCGTCCGTGCGGCCACCGCACATGACGGTTCGTCAGAGACTTTCCAGAACCCGAGAGGCACACTCCTCCGTCGCGATGAGCGGCACCAGGAAGCCCCACATCTGCCGGATGCGGTCCGGCAGGTCCTGGCGGCCGGTGTCCAGCTGCGCGTTCATCTGCGCACCGGTAGCGGCGTTCACGAGCAGCCGCGCCAGGGCCTCCGCATCGACATCCGGCCGCAACTCGCCCTCCTGAGCAGCCTCGTGCAGGTACGGGAGCAGAACCTCCACCCACTGCTGGTGGGAGTTGCCCTTCTCGGTGTCGACGAAGTACTCCTGATCCATCACCAGCCGTGCACCCGCCAGCAGCATGGGGTCACCCAGGAGCTGGGTCGCCCACGCGATGGTGGTATCGACGGCGCCCTGGAGGCCGTGCACCGTGGTCGGCAGCACGAGCCGAGCGGGCTGGGCCTCGACGATCTCGCGGGCCAGCTGCTCCTTCGACTCGAAGTGGAAGTACAGCGCGCCCAGGGTCAAGTCGGCTCGCCTTGCAATCTTGTTCACGCTCGCGCCGGCGAACCCCACTTCGGCGAACACCTCGGCACCTGCCCGGATGATCGCCGCACGCGTCCGCGCACTGCGCTCCTGCTTCGGTTCACGCTGCACCATTCCTCGATCCTCACCAAACCCTCGACAATAAAAAAAGTTATCTCTATGTTACTGCACAGGGATGACTCGAATCCATGTTTGCAGCAGCTGTTTGACTCTTGCTCGCGCCCTTCCTGGGGGAACCCGAATGACTGTCACAACTGGCTCAATCAGGACCGTCGGAAGCACCCAGCGCGTCCTGATGGCGCTGACCCGTAAGACGATCGCCAGCCAACTCCTCCTCGTCGGCTGGCGCCGCCACCGTGACGGCGTCTCGCACACCGTCATCGCCAACTGGCCCAAAAATCACGGGTTTTACACGTCACACCACGGTCACTACCACCCCTTGCTCCTGACCGAAACGATCCGCCAGGCCCTTGCTCTGCTGTCCCACACCGCCTACGACATCCCCCTCGACCACCGCCTCGGATGGGAATCCTTCGACACGTCCTTGATCCCGACCGCGCTGCGCACCCGCTCCACCCGGTCCCTCGTACGCCTGACAATCACTCACACCGAAGTACCCCGGCGCCGGTTCGGCTCCGCCCGGCTCGCGGCACAGGTCATCGCAACCTGCAACGGAGAGCCGCTCGGCATCGCCCGCGTGCGCTACACCGCTCACCCTCCGGCCATCTACGACCGATTGCGCGGCGACCACGCCGACGCCCGGGCGGCCACCGCTCGGGCTCTCCCCCTCGGTCCCGCGCTCGACCCTTCCCTGCGCGGCGAGCAGACGTCCGAGGACAACGCCGTCTTGTCTCCGCTGAGTGAGCCCCACCGCTGGCAGTTACGGGTCGACGTCGCCAACCACGCTTTCTTCGACCACGCCCACGACCACATACCCGGCCTCGTCTTCCTCGAGGCAGCGGCCCAGGCCGCCCACGCGCTGTCGGGCGCCCGCCGCACCCTTCCGACGCACTTCGACGCGGAGTTCGCCCGCTACGTCGAACTCGACGCTCCTTGCTGGCTGGAGGCCACCCCCCTGCAACGCAGGGCACCCGGAATCATCAGCACCCGGCTCACTGGCCGACAGAACGACAGTGAGGTCTTCTCGGTCCGCATCACCGCATCCGAGTACAACTGACGCACCACGCAACCACACAGGCGGGGCCGGGCCTGCCGCATCGCTCGGCCTCGGCCCCGGGCTTGCGGCGATGCGCACGACCGAAGCGGGGTAGTGGCGGATTGGTAGGCGGTCCTCACCGACGTCGAAGCCGACCCGTTGCCCAGCAGGCAACGCGAGCGGCAGCACTGACACCTCGAAGAAATCGCGGACGGTCTTGAGGGTTCGGAGCCGCCTCGCCCATCACAACACTCCCGCGCTGGTCGACGGTCGTCGCGCACTCCAGATCAACTTCCCCTGAGACGGAGCTGATCCCCCCATCAATCGCGGACCGAAACGTAAGCCTTGGCCAGTTCGGGACGGTGTGGCGGAAGCGCGGAGTTCCGTAGGCTCTGCACCGCAACGAGGCGCATCTTCCACAACTTCCCGCAGAGGTTGGCGTGTTGTACGCATTTGGCTTCGAGCGGGTCGGTGTCGTGGTGAGCGACCTCTACTTCGTCAACCCCATCCGCTGCCCTCACGGGAGACCCCTGAGCACGGGGTGCGCGTGGAGCTGCGGGTCTTTGAGCGCGGTGAACCGAACGGATCCATCTACGCTGCCCGGCCCATCTCCATCGTCCGCCCGCTGTGGCGAGTGGACCTCCTCCAGGACACGAACGCCGCCCCGAACACCCTGGACCGAGCCCACCACCACCCCCACTTCGCCGGATGGGACCCCGGCCCCCGGGTCTTCGTCGAGGAACTGTCCAGCGATCCGCTCGCATGGCTGACCCGCACACTCGGCGACGTGTCCAGTCTGTTGAAGGAAACCAGTATCTCCCCGGCCGAGATCCCGGCATCGGACGTGGACGCGCTGCGCACCGCGGCGCCTGAGATCACAGATACGGTCCGCCGCCTGCTGCAGCGGGTGTGGTCCGGAGAACTCGCTCGCCCTACGGAGGGCACGGGCCCGGAGGCGGCCACCAGCGCGCGCGTGAGCTGGCTCTAGGCATCGCGGTCGGTCTACGGACACCAGTTACTAGAGGGCAGCAGCCACTCGGGCCCACCGCACCAGCGCGGCAATCCCGAAACGGGGCACGGAGAGGCTCGGGTCTCCAAGCGAACCTACGCACGGCATCCCGCGAACGTACCCGCGCGGCGGGGGTTCAGGTGGCGAGTTCGTCGTGCCCGCCCTCCCCCAGGCCCGGCCGCCGGCTGCCCTCGACCGCGGCTGGCGCGTGAAGGACCGCGCGAGGTCAGCCTGCCCAGGCGGGCATGGCCGCCCACATGTCCCTGCCCCCGCGCCGTGACACCGACACCCTTCGGTACGCCATCACCGCCGCCGGAGCGGAGCAGCGCATCGATGAGGCCCCGCTCCCCAAGGACCGCTGGGTGCACGTGGCGGTGACCTACGGCGCAGGCACCGCTGTGCTCTACGCAACGACCAGGCGGCCGGACGCAACACGGCGGTCCCCGTGGAACCACACCACTTCGGAAACCACATCCCCTCCGCCCAGATGTCGATAGATCTTGTGGTGATGTCGACGCCCGGGCCTCAACTTCAAACAATCGAAAGGTAAAGCACAATCGTCGAACAAGTGAAGGGCAAGGGTTGCCAAATGGCGTCGCATACGGAGTCGACAAGGGAGTCCCTCCCGGCGCATCACCGATGCAAGTTCCATGTACTGGACGGCCGTTGTGCGCCCCGCAGCGCCACCGTACGCCCCATCCACCCGGCCCAGAAATTGCTCAAATGTCCCATTCCTGGGAGATTTGCCAACTATTCCATCCGTCATAGACAGGCAAAGTCCTGGTAAGGTTTTGATTGCGGCTGCGAATCCGACTGTGCCGCAGTGGTGTGGAGTAACGCCCCGAGGACGTGGCGCTGACAAATCGCCGCCGCACCCCTTCACAGCTCTTGACCGACCCGACCACACCGCGCCCCGGCTGAAGCCGCGCAGGCGCAGGAGGCAGGCCAGCATGAAGTCACTGATCGACAACGCGCGTTCCTTCTCTGCCACGCATGTGGCCGACCCCCGGCATACGGAACTGTTCCAGTCCCTGGAGGCCGGGCAGGCCCCGGAAGTCCTGTTCATCACCTGCTCGGACTCCCGCGTCGTACCGGCCCTGATCACCGGGGCGCGCCCGGGTGAGCTCTTCGAACTGCGTACCGCCGGCAACATCGTCCCGGCCTACCCCGACCTCGACCGCCCCACGGGCGAGGCGGCCACCATCGAGTACGCCGTTCGCGTGCTCGGCGTCCGCGACGTCATCGTCTGCGGGCACTCCCACTGCGGCGCGGTAGGCGCTGTGGTCCGTGGCGAGGACCTGTCCGCCCTTCCCGCCGTCCGCGGCTGGCTGGAGGAAGCCGTGCCGCCGCATGCCCCCGTCCGCTCGCTGGCAACGGCCTCCGCCGACGTCGCGGAAGCCGTACAGGCCCACGCCCTCGCGCAGTTGGAGACGCTGCGCGGCTACCCCTGCGTCCAAGAGCGCACCGACGCGGGCGTCCTCTCCCTGCACGCCTGGTACTACGAAGTGCATACCGGCGCGGTCAGAGCGCAACAGGCGCAAGACGGCGGACTGTCGTTCAAAGCCCTGTGAACCGGCCGGGCACGAATTCGGGGGGACCCTCACTCATGCTTTCCGCTTTCAAGAATCCTGCCGTCCTGCGCCAGGACGCGCTCGCCTCGCTCGTGGTGTTCCTGGTGGCCCTGCCCCTGTGTGTGGGCGTGGCCGTGGCGTCGGGCGTACCGGCCGAACTCGGCCTGATCACCGGTATCGTGGGCGGGCTGGTCGTGGGCTTCCTGCCGGGGAGCGCGCTGCAGGTCAGCGGCCCGGCCGCGGGCCTGACCGTCCTTGTCTTCGAAGCCGTCCGGGAGTTCGGACTGAGCATGCTCGGCGCCATCGTGCTGGCCGCCGGAGTGCTCCAGATCGGCCTCGGCCTGCTCAGGTTCGGCAGCTGGTTCCGGGCGATCTCCGTCTCGGTCGTACAGGGCATGCTGGCCGGCATCGGACTCGTGCTCATCTTCGGGCAGCTGTACACGATGGCCGGCATCCGGCAGCCGCGCTCGGGCCTGGAGAAGATCTTCGGCATCCCCGCGCTGGCCGGTGACATCGCCACCAGCCGCTCCGCACTGACCGCGTTCGTGGTGGGCCTCGGCACCGTCGTCGTGCTCGTGGGGTGGAAGAAGCTGCCCGCCAAAGTACGGCTGGTCCCCGCCCCGCTGGCCGCGGTGGCCCTCGCCACCGCTGTCACGGTGATCGGCGGCCTGGACGTCGCCCATGTGAAGGTGCAGGGGCTCTTCGAGGCCATCCAGCCGCCCGGCCTGAGCGACGTCGGCTCGTTGGGCAGCGTCGCGGTACTCGGCACGGTCCTCGCCTTCGCTCTCATCGCCTCGGCGGAATCGCTGTTCAGCGCGGCGGCGGTGGACCGCATGCACGACGGCCCGCGTACGCACTACGACAAGGAGCTGGTCGCCCAGGGCGTGGGCAACACCGTATGCGGCGTGCTCGGGGCCCTGCCCATGACCGCGGTCATCGTCCGCAGTTCCGCCAACGTCCAGGCAGGTGCGACGACGAAGGTCTCCCGCATCCTGCACGGGCTGTGGCTGCTGCTGTTCACCGTGCTGCTGCCCACGGTGATCGGGATCATCCCGCTCGCGGCACTCGCGGGCGTACTGGTCCACGCGGGCTGCAAGCTGATCCCCGTCAAGGACGTACTCCCGCTGTGGCGCCAACACCGCGGCGAACTCGTCATCCTCACGATCACGGCCATCGCCATCGTGACGACAAGCATGTTCGAAGGCGTGGTCCTGGGCCTGGTGCTGGCCGTGGCGAAGTCGGCGTGGGAGACCTCTCACGTCCACCTCGACACCCACGAACTCACCGGCGGCAGGCTGGTGGTGACCCTCACCGGCAACGCCACCTTCCTCCGGCTTCCCCGCATCCTGCAGACCCTGGAGGCACTGCCGAAGGACCAGCCCATCGAACTCGACCTGACGGCCGTACGACACCTGGATCACGCCTGCCGCGCCGCCCTGGAGAACTGGGCAGCCCGCCACCACACCACCGGCACCGAACCGGTACGGATGAGAGTGCCGGCCACGGAGAACGACGCCACCATCACGCCGTCGGGGGCGGCGGGCCGATCCGCGTGACCATGCCCCTAGACCAGTAGCCGGAGGTCCCGTATACCGGGGGCGCCCCGCGGGCAGCGCGGGGCGCCCCCAGCACGCCTCCACGGTCGGTGATCAAGTGGTGCTTGGAGAACTCATGGATCGTGCTTCGCGTAGATGCCTGACTCTTGGCGGGTCGGCAGGTCGAGACGGCACCAGAATCGTCAAGAATCCATGCAATTGGGAGGCGGGGCAGACCTGGTCTCTTGAGCGCTTGGGAGACTCGGGGCGTTGGGCCCTTCGCTCTGCCCTCAGCGACAAATGCCTTACGGTCAACTCTCCGCCGCCGAGAACCGATGAACCCCGGGCCAGCGCGGCATTGATTCAGTGGGCTTGCTATGCGGGAAAGGCGCAGGCCTGGGTCTTTTAGTGTTTGTTGCTCCCTGATCCGTCACCGCCCGCTGTCGCCGGTTCTGCGCTGCCACTTGTCGTCGGCATGAGGGGTGAGCCGACGGCGCGGATGGTCTTTGCATCGCAGACAGGGGCAATGCGGGCCTGCCAGTCGTGGCCGACCGCGCTCCGGCTGCCCCCGCATCCCGTGCAGCCGTCCTCGCCATGGATTGTGACCGGCCAGCCAGTCATTGGCCGCTACGTTGACGATGACGGAGTACGGGTCGCCGCCCGTCTGGGCTGGCGAGTCCGGGTCACCGGCCAGGACCAGCGCCAGCCAGGGCTTGTCGAAGAGCGGCACGGGAGCCTGCCCGACACCCTCCTCGTCGCTGTGCTCCTGGAAGGAGCGGACGTTGCGGTCGAGGCCGTCAGCGACGGTAGAGCCTCGAAGTAGCGCCAGGCCGAACGCGGTTGGATGCCGAGCCGGTCGGACACGACGGCGATCTGCTTCTCGACGATGTCTCCCACCCTGACGGGCGCGAGCGTCACCCCGCAGCGGGCCAGCTCCGTGAGTGCCTCAGCGACGGCTTCGTTTTGCGCACACCAGCATCGCAGGGGCCACACCGCCCAGCACGAGGCGTTTGCCCACCTAGTTCCCTCAACAGCGGCCGGACTGACAGGAGTTGGAGGGACCGCTCGCCCTCCTCGCAGGATCAGGGTGCGGCGGGGTCGTGGCGGATGCAAGTTCCTGGCACAGGTCGAAGTGACAGCCAGCCGCACCCCCGGCTCGCCGATGTCCTGGTGGTCGTGCGGGGCCCGGGGGCAGTCGCCCAGCGTCCGGCCAGCGCTTGCTGGAAGGGGAGTGTCGGCGTACACGCCGATGTCGAGGTGCTCAACCGCGTACGGATGAACGAACGTGCTCAGGTAGTTGAGCGTGTCGTGATTGGGGCGGCTGGGGCCGATGCTCGACGCTTTGGTGGTGCGGTCGTCAGCCGAATGACCGGCAGCAGGAGGTTGAGGCGCATGCTGGTGCTGAGCCACTCGCAGGTCGAGGACCTGCTCGACATGGACTCGCTGATCGATTCCCTGGCCCCGGCGATGGCAGACCTCAGTGCGGGCCGTGCCTCGGTGCCCGATCGCGTCGCCGCCCTAGTAGGACTCCGTTAGGTTGTTCTGGCTCTCGGTGTCTGGTGGGTGGTGGGGGTTG
>NZ_BMUA01000056.1 GCF_014649955.1 Streptomyces violascens | reverse complement strand
TCAACGGCGCCCAGACCCTCGGCAACCGCGTACAGATCGGCCGCAGCTGGCAGAGCATGACGCTGTTCACCGCAGGGGACTTCGCGGGCACTGGCCACACTGATCTCGTCACCCGTGACGCCGACGGTGCCATCTGGGCCTACCCGGGCAGTGGCAAGATCAACGGCATGCAAACCCTCGGCAACCGTATCCGCATGGGCCTCAACTGACCGGCACGGCACGGCGGCACATATAGCAAGGGAAGGGCGGAGGAGGGCGGAACGAACCCGCCCTCCTCCGCCCTGTCTCCGGCGGCCCTGTCCGCCAGTCGTGTCCAAGACGGGCCCGGCCCTTCACCGGCGTGCGCCGCCTTCCAGGCGGATGACGTTCAAGCCCGCGGCGGAGAAGGCGTGCTGGAGACGGGCTTTCGGCAGGCCGCGCCGCCCCAGCCGACCATCCCCTGTACAGCGCGCCCCGGGCCCGAAGCGACCGATGCGGTCCGGGGCCTGCGGCGCGGCTTCTCAGCAGGTCTCGATGGTGAGTTCCTCGTAGGCGATGGTGACCTGTTCGGTGTTGGTGGGGATGCCTGTGGCGTCCATGGCCAGCTCCAGGCCGGTGGCCCGGGCGTTGCTGAGGCGGTAGCGCCTGACGGGGTTCTCGTCCACGTCGTACTGGACGACGGTGACGTTCCGCCGGGCCCCATCGATGTCGTGGTCGGCCACGCTGGCGTTGATCCAGTCGGTGACGGCTCGGCTGAGGTCCACGCCACGCGTGACGGTGATCTCACCGGGCCGGGCAGGACCGGGCTGCTCTTGGACCAGCGGTTCCCCGGTCCTGGCAGAGACCGGTCGTATCTCCACCACTGCCTGCTGCAGTTGCAGGCCGGAAACGGGCTGGATCGTCTCGACCTGGCCGCCGCCCAGATCGAGGGTAAACGTGCCGACCGGGCAGGCATCGCCCCTCACCATGAAAAACCCCTTCCTCCACAGGCAGTCGAGCCCACGGTATGGCGAGCAGCAGTGAGCCGGAAGACTGCTCCGAACGGCGGCGAGACTCTGACCCGCTTGATCGCGAACGGCCCCTGCGTGAGGGGGAGTAGCGTGCACGGACAGCAGCCGCCGCGATTTCCCACCAGCGCCGTGAGGAGACAAACCCCCATGGATTTCCCGGAGTTCACCGATACGGCGGCGCTGGCCGCGCTGGAGATCGAGGCGCTGCGCGCGCTCCACATCACGCTGCAGGATCTGCGGCACGAGTACGACTCCGCGCTCGCCCTGACCCAGCGTTCCTACCGCATGGAAGAGAACGCGGAGCTCTACACGCAGGGCCGGACTCTGACCCTCCATCCCGAGGCGCTGCACCAGGCGGGCTGTCTCGCCGACCGTTACGAGCGTGGCATCGGGCTGCTCGCCTGGCGTTATGCGAGCGCGGCCACGGTGCTGGGCACGGCGGTACTGGAGCGAGTGGTCCACGGCCGGCCCGCGCCAACAGCCGACCAGGTGACGGGGCTGTGTGACGAGCCGTCCCTGGGCGAGCTGCGCGAATGCCTCAAGGTCACGGGCCTGCTGATCGCCCGTGACCCCTGGTTTCGGGAGCAGCGCGAAGAGGAGCGGCAGATGCTGCTCGCCGGGGTGGAGGGCGCCATCGAGAACGCCACCGAGCTCGGTGAGGGTGTGCCCAGCGATACCGAGGCCGTGGCAGCTGGACGGCTCACCGCTTTCGACCGGGAGGGCGCGGACCCGCTGTATGAAGGCGTCCTCAAGCAGCTCCTGGTGTATGCGGACCAGTTCCCCATGGAGATCAGCTGGTTCCTGAAGCAGTCCCGCGCGGGCGCGCTGCCCCACCAGGTCCGCGCCTGAGCGGTATACCAAGCCGCCCGGCAAGCGGAGGGGAGCACCGTGGGAGCACGGTTTTGGGAGCCGGGGGATCTCGGACCGTTCAGCGGCACCGGGTCGCAGCCGCGCGCTCGGGCGGGGCAGAAGTGGCCTCGGCCAGGAACGTTCTGGTGCGTCGGCGATTGTTTCCCGACGACCTGGAGAGCTGCCTGCCAAGCCACCGAACGACCACGGCTTACAGAAAAATTCTCAAAAATTCTCTGCCTCTGTCTTCGCAGGTCACGGCGCTTTCTCTCGCTCGTATGCGGTCCAGAGGCGGCTATCGGGTGGCGGATGAGGGCACGGACGGCGTCTATCACTCCGAGCACTAGTGTGCGCCCGGTTCCACTACCGGGAGGACCGGGTCAATCCCGGCCCTACTGCCAGGGCCCCGATCAGACCGCGTTTGAGATCTCGGTGGGGACGGTGTCGGCATGCCAACGACCAGTTGACCTGTGGTGAATGATGGGATCGTGATCTCCAAGGAACGCGCCGTCGAGCTCATCGAGTCCTTCCTGGCCAGAGAGCTGCCGACGTGGCCATGGGGAGGGCCTGCCCCCACGCCGGACGTCTACCACGTGGAGGAACGCGCGGTCGGTTGGCTCGTCTTCTGGCGCTCGGCGGAGCAGGCCCGCGCCCGTGACGTGCGCGGCAGCTTCGTCGGCGGTCACTACCTGGTGGACCGGCATGATGGGAGCATCCACTACGTGCCCGCCGTCTGGTGGGAGGACGAGGGCTGGGAGGAGCAGTACCTCCGCCAGGTCAAGGGTGTCAGGGCGCCTGACCCGCTGGCCGCCTCTGTCCGTGCACTCGTACACTCCGCCGGGGTCGTGGTCGCGATGAGCCACCTGCGGAGGAACGCCCCGCGCTTGAGTCTGCAGGAAGCGAAGGCCTACGTCTTGGCTGTCCGGGACGGAGCCGAACCATCGGAGGAGCTGGCGAGCCTCACCCGGGAAGAGGAGAGCTGCCCACCTCTGCGTATCGAAACGCTGGCTGGTCCGGTCCAGTAGCAGTCCGCTCAAGGGGCCGAGGCCTGGGGGCCAGGATCAGGCCGAGGGTGTCCGTGACGATGAACCGCTTGCGGCCCTTGACCTTCATGGCGCGCGACGAGTGGGACCGCGCCGCCTTCGAAGGCTGAATCTTGCCCGCAGGAACCTGCCACGGGAGCGGCCGTCCTGACAGGGGCTGCGGGTTGGGTCACAGGCGCCGTCTGGTGGGCGCAGCGCCGGTGATCCGGCGGTGGGTTCCGGGGCCCACCGAGCCGTGGCGCCAGGCGCGGACTGGGTGTTCGGTTCAGGCGGCGCTGTTGCTGTCCGGGGGAGGCGGCGAGGAGTGTTGGATGCGCTCGCGCTCGACGTCGGCGTTGATCTCGGCGCGGCGGGTTTCGCCGCGTTGTTCGATATATGCCTTGCCCACCGCGCCCACGGCGGTGGCGATGGGGCCGGTCGCGGCCAGGATCTCTGGCCAGCTGGATTCGGAGAGTCCGGCCTGGGACGGCGGGGTGGGCTGGTCGGGGTCGCTAGTGGTCATAGCGATCAGCATGCGCCGAGCAGTGCGCTCCCGGCTACAGTCACGCGGCGGGGGCTGGGGAGTTGCCTCCTGAGACGGAATCTGTGGGCAAGAGGGCCAAGACGTCTTCGAGGGCTGAACGGTCAAGGCTCGCCCGCGAACTCCCCTCCAGCCAGGAGGCACGCCTGTTCATGCGCTATCCCCATCTGCCACGCGAACTCGCCGCACGCTGACCCCACGACTATGCCCTGGTCAGCCTGTCTTCTGGTGGATCCAGCAGCATGGCTCGGGATCCATGGCGTTCACCCGGCTGAGCCGTGGTTCACCAGACGTCTCAGAGTGTCTCGGCGAGCCTCGTGGTGGATGGCATACAGCGGGCTGGCGAGGCCCGGCGCGTCGAGGTGCGGGCTCATGGCGACGGTCCTCCCTGTTGGTCGTCGATGCGTTCTTGCATCTGTTCTCACGGTAATCCGTGTTCGAAGATCCGTGGCCGGGGCGGGCGGGGTCACTACCGGCGGAATTCCTCGGCGGCCAGCAGCGCGGTATCCGGGTCGTCGGAGAACAGGCCGTCGATACCGGTCGTGAAGAGCGCCTTGCAGTAGGCGAGCGACCTGCCGTAGTCACCGGGGTTCTTGCCGATTCGGAAGTCCAGCGGCAAGAAGCTGTTCTCGTTGCGCAAGGTATACGGGGTGAGGAACAGCCCCGCGGCGTGTGCGTCACGGACGAGCATGGTGGGCTTGCCGAGTCTGCCCTTGGCGTCCTGCGTGATGATCTGCGTCAGCGAGGGGCCGATGCCCTGGGCGAACTCGGCGATCCACCCGAGCCCCTCGGGGCTGAGGAGGTCGGCCGTGGTACGCGGGTCTCCGGACTCGACGAAGTCAGCGGGTTTGACGGACGGTTCATCGAGCAGGACGATCTTCGAGCACTGGACACCCAGCTCGTTGAGCCGCTGGAGGCTGCTGGGCTCGAAGGACTGCACGAGGTTCGGTGCGTGCGCGGTGTGCCGACCGTAGCGGCGCAGCAGCTTGGCGAGCGGCTCCTCGATGCCCAGGCCCAGTTTGCGGAAGTAGGTGGGGTGCTTGATCTCGGGGCAGATCCACAAAGGGCTCCCGCGGCGGCGTCCCTCACTCTCCGCCCACTGAAGGACCTCTTCGAAGGTGGGCACTTCCCAGTAGCCGTTGTACAGGGTGTTGTGCTGGCGGATGTCGGGGATGCGCTCTTTTGGCGCGCAGGGTCTTGAGTTCGGCGAGCGTGAAGTCCTCGGTGAACCAGCCGGTGATTTTCTGGCCGTCCACTGTTTTGGTGGTCTTGCGTCCGGCGAACTGGTGGTGGTCGGCGACGTCCGTGGTGGTGGAGATGTCGGGCTCGTGTCGGCAGACCAAATACCCGTCCCTGGTGGGGACCAGATCACCGGCTTCGACGACGTCCGCACCCATGTCGAGGGCGAGTTGATAGGCGCCGAAGGTGTGCTCCGGGCGGTAGCCGCTGGCACCACGGTGGCCGATGACGAACGGCTGCGGCAGCCTCGCAGGCCCCCCGGAGGCTGCCGGCCGGGAGGCCCGGTCCGACGGCTTCGGACCAACCGCGTACGCCCGGCCCGCGCCGGCCAGCACCACCGCTCCGGTGCCCAGGGCCGCAGCCCCCAACACCGTCCGCCGCCCCGGCTCGTACCCGTCGTGCATGCGTGCGCTCCTTGCTCTGTGTCCAGTCCGCACGGCCGGTGGAGAAACAGGCTTCTCAGGGATCTCCGGTGCCTCAACTGCTTCGGGAGGCCGGTTCACACGTCCCTCAATGCACCTTGAGCGTAAACAGGGACGGATGAGGTCCAGGGGAGGCAGGGCCGCGTCGCATGGACGCGAGGCGCATCAACTCTGCTGACAGCCCCGGCGGGCAGAGCAAAAAATAAGATCATCGGCTGGCGCGATGTGTGCGCCGTCAATACCGCCGCCGCCCATGGCCCAGCTCCGGCCCTTGAGCAAAACGCAACGGCCCGAGCGCCGAGACCCGGTCGGTCAATTTGTGCTGCCTAACTGGGCCACCATGCACGAACCGATGGCCCAGCAGTACGTCAACGTCCTTACCGAATGGATCAAGACCCTGCACTGATCACAGCGCAAACCCTGAGTAGGGTCGGGGAACCCTCCGCTCTGACGTGGCTACTACTGCAGGACCCCCGCGGGGATGCACACAGGCGGCCCACCAGGGTTCCAAACATTGGGCTCCAGTCGTTCGTTAGGTCCGCACCTGGGGTCTTCCTTGACGCTAGGGCCAACATGGCCGTAGCGGTTGCCGCCGCCGTCCGCGTTGATGGCTTCGCCGCTTGGCTTCGGCTGGGCCGGTGCAGCCTGGGCTGACGCGGTGGGGACCGCGAAGGCGATGAGGATCATCGCGGTAGTTGTGGCACGGACAAGGGAACGCATTTCCGTGATCATCTCCTTGTGGGGGCGTCTGCGCGGTTGTGGACTCAACTGCACTGGTGATCTACCCTGACCCGCCGAGCGTGCAGGTCCCCCATACGAAGCAAAGAAACGGCTCGGGGGTGACGATGCACGACGATGAAGAACGGATCCCGCCCATCGCCTCGCAAACCGCGTCGGGTCATGCAACTCGCGATCGACCATGTGCCGGTACTGATCAAGGACGCCGTGGCACAAGTTGCCTCCTGAGATCTGAGCTCCGGCTTGACCTCAACTGCGCTTGATATTTCATGCTGCTGGGCACACGGCGACGACAGGAGGTTCGTGTGACAACGCTTCAGCTGCCGGATCTGGCCCGGCCTGACGCCGGGACCACGCTGATCAGTGAGTGGATTGTGGATACACCGGACCGGCAGGACCGGGCGGGCCGCGCGCTGCTCGGGGAGTGGGGCGAACTCTCGGTCAGGTTTTCACCCGAGGCTTTCCTGCGGCTCAGCTGCTTCGCGAGCACGGACGGGCGTGTGCTGCTCAGTGTCGCGCAGTGGACCAGCGACGAGGCCCACCTCGCCTTCGTCCGCGAGCACCGGGCTGAGATGGTCGGCCGCATCGACCGTGAGATCCCGGGGATCCGGCGTCCCGGGCTGGTCCGCTACCGGTTGGCGCACACCGTCGTGCCGGCCGGCACCAGCGGCGACACGACCGACGTGGTCGTCCTCGCGCACGCCGAGCGTGAGCCGCCGGCCCATGCCGCGCGATGGGCTGAGGCCACCGCCGACCGGCTGCGGGCGGCTCCACCCCCGGGCATGGGCACCGCGCACGTGTTCGTAAGCGAGGACGGTGCGCGTGGCCTGCTCTACGCGCCGGTGGCTCGGGCGAACGGCGTTGCCGGTGCGCGGCCCTACCGGCTGCTCGGAGCCGTCGCAGGGCCAGGCGCCGGTGCGGACGTCGGCGGGCGCCGGATCGTGTCGCCGATCGTGCCGAGCGGAGGCATCGCGTGGACCAGAGCGGACCGGTTTCGGCCGGTCAAAGAGGCAAGCCGAGGCAACGACTCGGGGGTCCAGTAGCTGACACGGTTGTCGTCGCGGCGGGCCGGTCAGCAATGAGAGGTGCCCGGTGGTCAGGTGGCTGGCCTCGGCGAGCCGGTTCGGGTAGGAGCCGATGGTCTCGCCCTGGACGGGCGGTGGAGTCAGTGGCAGTACCTGCATCCGGTTGATCACGCGGTGCGCTTCTCGTTGCGGGATCGGCGCTGGCGTGCGCGCGGGAGGTTCTGCTGTTCGGCGTGCTCGCCCCACCCAAGGAACACCATGCCCGCCAAGACCTCCCGCACAGCGCTGTCTGCCGCCGTGCTGTCCGCCCTCGCCCTGCCTCTGCTCCTCGCTCCCAACGCCGGAGCCGTAGCTGGAGACCCGGCCGACTTCACTGGCCACGGCAACCGCGACCTGCTGGCCCTGGACAAGGACGGGACGTTGTGGGCTTACCCGGGCACCGGCAAGCTCAACGGCATGCAAACCCTCGGCAACCGTATCCGCATGGGCCTCAACTGACCGGCACGGCACGGCGGCACATATAGCAAGGGAGGGCGGAGGAGGGCGGAACGAGCCCGCCCTCCTCCGCCCTGTCTCCGGCGGCCCTGTCCGCCAGGAGACATGTACGTCACCGTGCACGGCATCGACTGATCAGCCGCCCGATCGCGCGCTCGCGAGCGTGGCCCCACAGCCGCAGGGGCGCGTCGCAGGCCGGACACGACGCCAGCGCACTCGTCCCGGACTCTGCCACGACGATCACGAACCTGACGACAGCGTCGACGCAGCGGTTGGCTTTGTCCACGAGAACCTGAGAGCTGACACCGGTTGTTCGTCAGCGGCGACAACACCTGCTGTTGCCGGAGAACGATGTCGCTGAGTTTTGACACCGCCGGGGTGCTTGCGATGGGACCATCGGGGTGCTCTGCGAGGTGAGGGGTCCTGTACTGGTGAGCTCGCGTACTCAACTGTCGCCAGTTCTCGGACGAGGCGGGGGCGACGGCCCCTGTGCCGAGGTCGGTCTCGGTGGGACACTGCGGCGGTGTCGGGATTCGCGAGGGGGGCACGGCACGGCCTCGACGATGGTGATCGAGACTTGGGCCGGGGGGGGGCCGGGCTGCGTGGGATCGAACGGGCCTGAAAATTCTTCCGTGCGGGTTGTCGATCTGCAGCCTCGCCATTCGTCATCCCGGTGTTGCCGCACCACGGGCAACGCACGAACCCGACGAAAGACGAAAGAGGAGTTCACCGTGAAGTACATGCTGCTCATCATCGGCACCCAGGACGCCGAGCCCCCGGCGGCCGAAGCCGACCAGGGCCTCATGGAGGCGTTCATGGCGTACCACAAGGCGGTTTACGACGCTGGCGTCATGGTCGACAGCAACGTGCTGGACTCCTTCGAGACCGCCACCTCCGTCCAGGTGGGCAAGGGCGGGGAGCGCATCGTCTCCGACGGGCCCTTCGCCGAGACCCGGGAGTATCTGGGCGGCTACTACATCCTCGACCTCCCCGATCTGGACGCCGCGATCGACTGGGCTGCCCGCTGCCCCGGGGCCCGCGCCTGGCGGGTCGAGGTGCGCCCGATCCAGGACTTCAACCTGTCATGAGCGGCGGGCGGGCGGCCGGCCTGGTCGAGGCAGTGTTTCGTGAGGAGCGGGGCCGGCTGCTCGCCATGCTCGTGCGCCAGTTCGGTGACCTCGACCTCGCCGAGGATGTCGCGTCCGAGGCCGTCGAGGCCGCACTGGAGCGCTGGCCCGTCGACGGGGTGCCGACGACACCCGTGGCCTGGTTGCTCACCACCGCGCGGCGCAAGGCCGTCGACCGGTTGCGGCGGGACAGGGCCTACGCCGAACGACTCGCGATCATGCACGTCGAGGCGCGGCACCTCGTCCCCGCGGTGCCCGAGCGGGAGAGCGACGACGTCCCCGACGAACGGCTGCGCTTGTTCTTCACCTGCTGCCATCCCGCACTGTCGGTCGAGGCCCAGGTCGCGCTGACGCTCCGGTGTCTCGCGGGGCTGTCCACACCCGAGGTGGCGCGGGCCTTTCTCGTGCCCGAGGCCACGATGGCGCAGCGGATCGTGCGGGCCAAGCGCAAGATCCGCGACGCACGGATCTCGTTCCGTGTGCCCGAGGCCGACGAGTTGGCCGGGCGCATTCCCAGTGTGCTGCGCGTGGTCTACCTGATCTTCACAGAGGGCTATGCCGCCAGCGCGGGCGAGGACTTGGTACGTCACGACCTGACCGACGAGGCGATCCGGCTGGCACGGATTCTGCACCGGCTGTTGCCCGCGGAACCCGAGGTGAACGGGCTGCTCGCGCTGCTGCTCCTGGTCGACGCCCGTCGCGCCGCCCGCGTCGACGCGGCGGGGGAACTGGTGTCGCTGGAGGACCAGGACCGTGCCCTGTGGGATGCCGACCGCATCGCCGAGGGGTGCGCCCTGGTCGTCGCCGCGTTGTGCGGGCCTCGCTCCGGCCCGTACGCGCTGCAGGCGGCGATCGCGGCCGTGCACGATGAGGCCGCCGACGTCGCCACGACCGACTGGCCGCAGGTCGTGGCGCTCTACGACGTGCTGTTGCGGGTGTCTCCGTCGCCGGTGATCGAGCTCAACCGGGCGGTGGCCGTGGCGATGCGCGACGGCCCGGAGGCTGGTCTCGCGGCGTTGGACGCGCTGAACGCCGACGCATTGCGGGGCTACCACCCGCTCCCGGCGGCGCGGGCGGATCTGCTGCGCAGGCTCGGTCGCACTGCCGAGGCGGCCGCGGCCTACCGGGCCGCGCTCGAGCTCGTCGACAACGAGCGGGAGCGGGCCTTCCTGCGCAGGAGACTGGCCGACCTCTGATCACTGACAATCAGGTCCGGCGCGTACGGTCAAACCCAGGCGTGTCCCCACCCCACTTCCCCGCGCCGAGCTCCAGCTCGTCATTGAGCACCGTCCAGTGCTCTACCAGCTCGTCCATGCCTATCGGCTGCCGCCCCACGGCCGGCTTTGTCGGTGAGAGCTGACACCGGTTGTTCGTCAGCCGTGCTCTCGTGGGCAAAGCCACCCCACCCGGTGCCCTGTCCCCAGCTGACCTTCCATAGATCAGTTGAACCTGCATGCGCCCTGTTGCTGAGCTTGTCCGCGAACGGTGGCAACGCACTGGTGGGACCTGCACGAGTATCGCCACTCCGCCCTGACCCACCTCGCCTCGGCGAGCAACGCGCCTCCCTGCTGATGCTGATGGCCAGGTCGAGGCACAAGAAGCCGGAGAGCGTCCGCCGCTACTTCAAGCCGTCCCCCGAGGCGATCTCGGCACTCACCAGTCTCCTCGCGCCCGGAGACACCCGGCGCTGATTTACCAGAATGTGTCGGGAAAACTTGACGCGTCGGGTTTCTCCGACGCATGCTGGTGGCATGCCTACGGATGTGTTCGGCGTGCTGGCCAATCCGGTGCGCCGCAGACTGCTCGAAAGCCTGCGCGACGGGCCTCGCTCCACCGGTGAGCTGGCCGGGATGTTCGAGCTCGGGCGGCCCGCCGTCTCCGAGCACCTGGCCGTGCTCCGTACCGCCGGACTGGTGCGGGAGGAGCCGCGTGGCCGGCACCGTTTCTATCACCTCGAACCGGCCCGGCTGGCCGAGGTGAGCGAGTGGCTGCATCCGTTCGAGCACTACTGGAAGCAGCGCCTTGAGGCGCTGTCCGATCTCCTGGACGAGGAAAACAGCTCATGACCACCGAGAACGACACCATCACCTGCGAGAAGTTCCTGCCGCATCCCCCGGCGGCGGTGTGGAAGGCCCTGACCGACCCCGAGCTCCATGCCCGCTGGTGGGCCGCCGGCGACATCAAGCCCGTCGTCGGGCACCGCTTCACCTTCGACATGGGCAACGTCTTCGGCCACCAATCCTGCGAGGTGACCAAGGTGGACGACGAGCGCCTGCTGGCCTACCGGTTCGCCGAGGGCACCCTGGACACCACCATCACCTGGACCCTGCACCCCGAAGACGGGGGCACTCGCCTCGTCCTGACCCACGCGGGCTTCGACCTCGACTCCCCGATGGGACGCCAGGCGCTGGCGGGCATGGGCAACGGCTGGCCCCACGTCCTGGACAACCTCGCCCAGACCCTGGCCGCTGCCTGACCCGACGCGACAGCGTGACGCTTACCCGCCTCGCGGTGACGCCTTCCGTCACGGCCGTTCGGAAGCGTCACCCCCCCGTCGACCCGAGGCGCTTCCTCGCTCTCCAGGCCCTCGTTCGGCAGCAGTTTCGAGCAGTACACCGAGTCGCTGCGCTTCCTCACCGAGACGCCCCAGCCACAGACCGGGCACCGGCCCTCGATATACGTCGGCTCTCCGTCCCACCCCAACGCCTCGATGCCGCGGACCCCCGCGAGCTGGAAGACGTTCTGCTCCGCGACCGTCTCCAGGATCAAGTCGACGCCGCAGCAACCGTCATCCCCAGCCCCTGCGGCCACCTACACCCCGGTATGTCCGGTTCCGTGCTGGTGCACGCCGTGCCCCGGGCGGGACGCTGACGACCAACCTCATGCCGAAAGGGGCATGACAAAACTCGCTAGGGGAGCTCATGAGGAGGAAAACGCGTCACGCCCTTGCAGTGGCGCTGGGGGCCGTGACGGCGGTTGTCATGACTGTCGGCCCTGCCCAGGCGAAGGCAGCCGCCCCGTGGGCCAACTGCCCGGACGGAGCCGTCTGCCTGTACCCCGAGGGCCAGGACCCCGCCCAGACGCCCAGCCAGAAGTTCTGGAGCTACGGCGCTCACAACCTCAGCGGCCAGTACAACTGGCACTGGATCCTCAACAACCAGTACGGCGGCGCACACGCGAAGCTGTGCGACGGCTACAACGGGACCGGATACTGCCACGGCGACATGGCACCACAGAACGGCTGGTGGGCCTACTTCACACCGATCAACTCGGTCGTGCTCTACCTGCCGTGAGCCGGCGGGGCCGCTCGTCCGCACGGGCGGCCCCCAGGCCGCGCGCTTTTTCACGCCGCCTGCAGGCCCCTACTGAGGGCGCGCCGTTCGTCGTACCCCGCCTGGGCCGGCGGTGGCCTGGTCGTGGCACACCGCTGGCTGCGGACGGCGGGACATCAGCTCTCCGGGCAGGTGTCGAGCATTTCGCCCAGTGCGTTCTTCTCTGCCTCGGTGATGTTGAGTTCGCAGGTGTGCTTCATGTCGATCCAGGCCCGCGAGTAGGTGCACCAGTACGACCTGAGCGGGGGCTTCCACTGGTCGGGGGTCTGGTCGCCCTTGGAGCGGTTGGAGGCGGCGGAGACGGTGATGAGCTGGGAGTGGGTGAGGTCGTTGGCGAAGGCCTTGCGCCTGGCGGTGTCTCACAGGTCTGCTCCGGCGCGCCGGCCGGCGGCGAGCGGCACCATGTGGTCGATGTCGACCTGGCTCGCCGCGGTCAGGGTTTTCCCGTCTTACTCGCTGTACCAGGTGCCCTGGACTGCCCGGCACTTGTCGTCCTGAGCGACGTTGTGCCCGTCGCGCTGCAGGACGACCTCGCGGGTGTCGCACTGGCCGTACTGGGTGGCCCAGTGCGGGAACTTGGTCCGGGCGTAGCCGGTCATCGCATGCGGGGCTTCCACATTCAAGTCGCCGAGCTCGTCCCGGGCGATGTCGGCGGGAGGCGGTTCGGGCAGGGCCCGGCGCAGCACAGGGGCGGGGGGCAGCGGCGGCGGATGCCGGGGCGGCGGTAGCCAGGACCGAGGCGAGGCCCGCAAGGGTAATGGCGGCGCGAAGCCACCCGCGAGAAGTGATCATGCGACAAGAGATCGCGTCCCGGGCGTGCGGTGATGGCGCTCGTGGGATCTCATCACTCATCCGGGGACGCGCCTTCCACCGGTGCTGACATGGGGGAGAGCGGCGATGGAGCCGCCTTCCAGGTACGCGGTGCGCACGGTGTCGGTCTTGTCCGGCCTCGGGGAACATCGCGTAGAGCGAAGATCTCACTTGTCGCGCTGGGCTGGGCCCCATTTGCGTACTGCCCACACAGCAATTGCGGTGTAGGCCGCCGTGATCAGGCTGGCGGGGAGCTCGGTGAGCAGGCCCTGGACGGCGAGGGTAAGCGCTGTGTCGATCACGGTGTCTCCCGGTGCGTTTCCGATGGGTCACACCTAGGTTTGATCTGGCCGCAGGCGTGCTGACGTGGCCTGACGTCCCCAGACAACTCGCAGATGCACGACTTCGGACGCGGTAAGTTGCCCGTCGGACGCAATTGGACGCTTCTGGACACGCTGCGGGGGATCAACCATGGCCCGGCTCACGGCTCCCACATTCCCGCCCGGGTCTCGCAAGAGGCTGAGCGATGAGTTGCACCTGGCTCACCGGCGGGTGGGATGGCCTTCGGTTCGGGAACTGGCCCGTGCACTGGGCGTCGGAGTGGTCAGCTCCAGCAGGGTTCACGACGCTTTCACGAAGCCCCGGCTGCCGACGTGGGGGCTGGTGCTGCTACTGGTGACCGAGTTCGCGAAACGAACGCCCGGGGCGGATGCGGCAGCCGAGGTGAAGCGATTCCACGCTCTGTGGGACGCGGCCGCGGAAGCGGATTCTCCGCCGCAGACCACCGATGAACCAGGGCTGGCCCAGGAGGTGTCTCTTAGAGTGACCGACACTGCAACGGTCTTTCATGTCCCCGCCACGAGGGTCGAAGGGCCCACGCCGCGGAGCCTGCTGCTTGCCGATCTTGAAATGTTCAGCAGGCGAGACGATATAGAGCAGGCGTACCTGCGCCGGATGCTCTTCGGCCTCCTTGACCGCGTCGCGGAGGCAGCCGACGTTGCCCCGGCGGCACGTCGTCAAGAGGACCGGGGCGATGGCGTCATGGAGTTGATCGACGCTGGTGTCCCCATGCCCGACCTCCTGCGCGCCGTGCTCACAGTCATCCCTGCCACACTGCGTCAGGTCAACCGACTTGCTTCCGGCTCAGTCCAGCTCCGTCCGCGACTGGTCCTGTCCACGGGCAACGTGACCGTGGACGAACACGGTTGCTGGGTGGGCTCTGCGCTCAACGACGCCTGCCGCCTGCTCGACGCAGAGGCAGTGCGGGCGGCACTGCACGAAGGCGAGGACGCCCACGCGCTGTGCGTATCGAATGCCGTCTACCAGTCGACCGTGCGCCACAATTTTCCCGGCATCAGCGCGGAGGAGTTTCGCGAGATCGCCGTCCCGGCGAAGGGCGGCGTGCTGCAAGCGTGGCTGCACCACCCACTGTCGGCCTAGTGCTCTGAGCGGCAACGTTCACTGGTTCGCCATGGATGAACGGAAAGTTGGGCAGGTCGGAACCGATGTCTGGACTACTGCGCTGAGGGAGCGCGCTGTGCGGTGAGCACGGGCTGGTAGTACCCGCTGGAGGCCGGACTGTGCCAGGTGATGTTGGTGAAGCCAGCTTCGGTCACGAATTCTGTCAGCTGCGGGGGCGTCAGCGCCCAGTAGGTGCTCCGGCGGACCCGGACATGCCAGGTGGCCTCCGCAGGGATGAGCTGGAAGTGCTATAGGTCGTAGCGCTCGCCGTCTTCATGCCAGTGCCACAGCTGGAAGGTGATCGCTTGGCCGTCGAGTGTTTCCGAGACCTGGGGAGGTGTCGACGTGGGTCTGGTCTGGCGCGCCTCGCCATAGGCCCGAATAGTGATCATCAAGAGTCCGTCGTCTCGGAGCACCCGTCTCATGCCGAGGAGTGCCGTCCGGAGATCTTGCCGGGAGAGTAGGTGCGGGAGCGAGTTGTCCGCGCAGAGGACGACGTCGAACGACGTCTCTTTGAACGGCAGTTGGCGCATGTCAGCCGCAGCGGCCGGAAGCCGGCTGCCACGGGCGGCCGCCTCGGCGGCGGCCCGCGCGGCGGCGACCGGGCTCAGGTCGCTGCCGACGACCTGGTGCCCGGCCAGGGCCAGCCCGATGGCCTGGGTGCCGATCCCGCACGAGCAGTCCAGGACGGTGTGCGGTCCCGCGCCGAGAGATTGACGGAGGAGCCCGCCCAGTACCTCGGCCTGGTAGGCCATGCTCGCGTCCCAGTCCCGGAACATGAGGTGGTAGTCGTGGGCCAACTCGTCGTAGAAATCCCGCACGGAGAGCTCGGACATGTATCCCACCGTAGTGCGTGTCCGCCGGGGAGGGCTGGCAGTTCAGGCAGCGGCTGCCTGACTTCGGCCGCCCCAACGGATGCCCTTCTCGCTGCGGATACGGGCGCGTTCGCGGCGTTGGGCGGCCAGCACGTGGGGGTGGCGGGTGTTCGCGTTGCGCCAGCGTAGGTAGGCGTGGAGGGCTCGGGTCTGTGCGGTGTGGTTGCGGTGGTTGGAGTTGGCGATGGTGAACTGCCGCAATGGTCCGAAGTGGGCCCCGATCGGGTTGGCCCAGGACGCATACGTCGGGGTGAAGCACAGCTCGACCCGGTTCTTCTTCGCCCAGCGCCGGATGGTCTCGCCCTTGTGGGCGGAGAGATTGTCCAGGATGACGTAGATCGGGGCGCCGTCCGGGCGGGCCGCCCGGATTGACCTCAGCGCAGTCAGGGTGTTGATCTCCAGCGGGTTCTTGTACTCGCGGTGGAGTGGTTACGTCCGGCATATGCCCGTGAAGGCCGACTCGCTCGCGGACTTCGGAGCCTGACATCGTCCGCGCCCGTGGTGAAGACCACGCGCGAATCCTGGCCGTTGCCCGGCCAGTTGGGCATTCTGTTGTGTATGCGTCTTCCCGCCCACCGCGCGTTCTGCCAGCCGCGCCGGTCATGGTCCCGCTGCGGCCAGGACGCGGCTGTCATGCCGTGCGGCCGGTTCGCCCGTCACGACAGCCTGGGGGAGAAACCCTTCGTCGGCTGGCCGCTGCTGTCCTGCAGCGGGTCGCTCAAGGACGCGCCCCTCGGCCACCGCGCCGAACGGACCGTCCTGTTCGTGGAGCTTGAACCGGCGGCCCTCGTCCAGCCAGCCCTGTTCGGATAGGCCGCCGCATGTCCGAGTACGGGTGCGTCGAGTGCGGCCACCAACGGCTTGTCCACTCGGTCATTCGCGGCGGCAGTTGCCGGGGCAGCCTTTCCTGCGCATGCCGAAAGAGCCGTTCAGGCATACCCGAACCGCCCCGCCCGGCCCCTGAACCGGACGAACCGTCCGAACCGAAATGCGGCGAATGTGAGTCACCGTTCGGGGTATGCCGGTGCGACTCCTGGTGGGTGCGTGAGCAGGAACCCTACGGTTCCTGCGGCGGATGCGGCGGATGCGGCGGATAGCCCGTTGACCCGGGACGACTGGATACTCGCGATCTTCGCGTTCACGCCGCTGGCCCTGTTCGCGATCGGACTCACCATCGACATGGTCACCGGTAACGGCGGCTCCGCCACCACCGCCTGCCACGGTTGCGCGCACGCGTACAACGTTCACAACGGCCCCGATACCAAATGCCTGGTTGAGGACTGCGGTTGCTGGTCATACAAGGATCCGCCCGAGGAAGGTCCCGTCCCCCTCGGCTGCGGTGGCTGAACACGGGAGTCGATACCGGCCGTTCGCTCATCAGTACAGCGGTTGGCGCTGGGAACGATCACGGCCCGCTCGGTGCGAGTGTGCTGACCCGTTCTCGTATTCGCGGCGGGCTGCGAGTAGCGGACCACGGTCGTGCAGCCGGTGCGGTTCTCGGGAAGGCGTTGTCATCCCTGGACGGCGAACCGGGACTCCTCCGCATGCTGGTGAGGCCTTCCTAGTGCCTTGATCAGGCTGCTTCGAACGCTGACAACCTGGCCCCTCTCCGGCGGCGAGACGCGATAGCTCATCGTGCGCCCCACCCTGCCACGGGAGTGGCCGTCCTGACAGCGTCTGCTCGGGTTCACGGCGGCCGACCTGCGTGAGCAGGCCGAGGCGATCAGCACCGGCCAGCCGTACGAACTGCGGATCGCCCTCACCTGAACCGCGATGGATGAGCGGCAGTGCCAGACAGTATGTCGCCGCCCGCGATCAGCACGGTCCCTCAGCCGGCCCCGCGGTGGGATGGGTGGTCCGCAGGTGGATCCCACAACTGCGGCCCAGTGGCGATGACGGGCTGGCTGGCGGTTTGCGGATGACAGTTTTGCCGGACGTCAGTCGATACCCCGGGTCCAGGACCGTGGAGTTGGCGAGCGGGCGCCGGACGGTGGCAGGACGGTTGAGCAGGCAGGACGTGCTCCGCGGGTGGCACTCATACACCTCTTCTACTATTCTGATTTCCGTACTAGTTGAGAGTTCGGAGAGGGGAGCGGTGCCGGTGGCTTCACCTCAAGGGGCATGGGCGCGCGCGCTGCTGCAACTGTGCCTGCTGGGCGTCTTGGAGTCCGAAGGCCCCAGTTATGGCTATGCGCTGCTGGGTCGCCTGTCCGCGGCTGGGCTCGACACCGTGAAACCCGCCACTCTCTACCCTGCGCTGACCCGTCTCGCGGAGGAGGGCACGGTGGAGATTCGGTGGGCGGCGGGGGAGAGCGGTCCGGGACGCAAGTACTACAGCATCACGGAGAAGGGGCGGTCCCTCCTTGGCGATCAGCGCAGGGCGTGGGGGGACTTCAAGACGACGGTGACAGCGCTGGCAGAAGGGACGAAATGATGGCCGCGACGGCGGGAATCCGGTGGGCGCGCAAGGAGGACGAGCGGTGGGCCGCTTCCTTCAAGCTTCGCTTCGTTACGGAGTTCCATCCCCCCACGCAGCTGGTGGACCAGGTGCTGTCCGAGGTCCACGAGGCAGTGACGGAGACCGGCCAGCCGGCGCGCGACCTGTTCGGTGAGCCGCGAGCCTACGCCGACCGCGTCTCGGCCGACCGCGTCGAAGAGATGCACACACAAGGGCAGGACCTGGGCGGGGCAACACCCGGTGAGCGGTTCACCAACGCGCTCACGATGGCGGGCCTCTGGGCACTGGTGGTGTCCGCGGTGCACTGGGCCCGCGACGGCGTGTGGGCTGACGTGTCGCCGGCCTCGCTGGCAGGCATCGGGGCCCTGACCGCAGGCGTCGTGATCGGGTGCCTGGTGGGAGCACTGCGCACGGCGGGGCGTGTGCAGGCTGCACGGGCCTGTACAAGTGCAGCAGTACTAGCGGTGATTGTGGGGATCGTCGCCCTGGTCGTGCTGCCTCGCCACGGCTTGTTCGCGCTGCCGGTTCCGGCGCTGTGCGCCGTCTCGGCGGCCGTGATGGCCGGTGCGCACAGGCTGCCCGACGCCACGGCCGACAGGTGGTTCACCCGGCAGAGCAGCGAGGACAGCGAACAATGGATGCAACACCTGGACGGGCTGCTGCGCGGGCCGCACGGCATCCCGGCGCACCAGGCACATGATTATGTGGCAGAAGTCCGCTCCCACCTGGCGAGCGCCTCGGGACTGACGGCAAAGGGCGAGTTCGGTGATGTGGAGACGTACGCGGCCCGGCTTGCCGCCGGCCCCCGCCGAACAGAACGGGTGCTGCGCCGCAAGGCGCGCTTGGCCGCAATCCTCGCGGCAGCCCTCGCGGTGGCCAACATCGATGCGCTGCGCAGCGCAGAGGTGACCTCCCTCTGGTTCTGGTTTGGGGCGCTGGCTGCGGCCTTCGCGCTGGGCTACGCGGCCCTGCAGTACCGGGACTTCCGCCACCAGCGGTAAGCACAACAATTCGGCGTCGGATGAACCACGGCTTTCACCCGACGCCGAGACAGCAGAAAAGGATCCGGAAACGGACCTCCGCTTCCGGACCCTCCTCAACCGCCATGCCCCTCACACATCAGCGAGGCAACGGGGCATCAGAAACAGTTGGACTGAATCGCGGCAACGCCCAGGATGTCGAGCGCGGTGTTGCCCGCCGCCGCCTTGAAGGCGGCCATGTCCTTGGAGACCCACAACAGCTTTGCCGCCTCCGCGACACCGCCGAGCCCCTTAATGGCCTTGTACGCCTTGGAAGCCGGGATGAACGCCGCACCGACAGCGGCAACGCACTTGGTGTACTTCCAGGCATCGCCCCAGAAACTCATCGGGGCGATGCCCCCGGCGGGCGCCTTCTCCCCACGCAGCGCCTGGAGCGCCGCACTCTGCGCCTGCTTGTCCCCCGGGTACATCGCCCCGACGACCTGTTCCATCGTGCGGTTCTTTGGCAGTGCGGCCAGCCTGTCGTCCAGGCCCTCAGTCTTGATCTTCGGTACGCCGGCGTCCTGCTGGAGCTGCTGAGCGGCCTGGGCCGTGGCCGCCTCACGCTCGTGCTTGGCCTCGGTGGCCGATGCCAGCGGAGCGGTGACCCCCAGGGCCACAGCTGCCATCGTCGAAGCGGCGGCAACACGTATGGGCATGCTGATCTTCACGTTGTGCTTCCCCTATTGCGTACAACCGCAAGGGGGCGTGGAAGCAACACCCCGGAAAGATTTGCACACACGAGATCCGGCGTGCATTTCACTCCCCCCTCGCGCGAAACTGCCATTGCTTTCCGCTAATTGGGGCGGTCTGGTCAGGTCCGGCCCCCGCGGCGCAACGAACGTATCTCGACGCGATCATGGCCTTCAAATCAGTCGGCCTGTGAGCATGATCACGCCTGCGGGTTGAAACGCTCAAGTGAGGATTACCTCCGCCCCTATGAGGGCATGTCACAGCCCAATGGCCGACTCCCTCAAGTCCACACGGAACTCAAGGAGTTGACGGGACAAGAGCCTCACTATGCAGCCCGCCTGAGTGCGGGGCGCCAGCGTCAGAGTCTTGACGAATGACACCGGCGGGGAGGTGGACTACGTAACCCCCTGCATGTTCTCGCAGTTGGCGGGTCATGGATGTTCTCAATCTCGATGCCCCGGTGGCGCGCGACTACCCCGAGGGCCCCGTCTGCCGCTGCTGACCCTCGCCGAAGCCCGGGGCACGGTGCGCCTGCTTCAGTACCTGGCGGACCGCGATGATTCGCCCGCGAACTCCCCTCCAGCCAGGAGGCACGCCTGTTCATGCGCTATCCCCATCTGCCACGCGAACTCGCCGCACGCTGACCTCACGCCATGCCCTGGTCGGCCTGTTCTTCTGGCGGTGCTTACAGCCGTGAAACCCACGGAAGGCTTAGCTTTGATTCACCGACCAACAGTCGCTCTTGGGAACCGACTTGAAGACATGCGTGTCGCCTGAGCTGGGGTGATGAGACCTCGTGCGGGTCGGAATCCGCCGGGCGAGAGAACACCCACGAGATGCAATCCCCCACGCACTTCAGCGGTTTGCGGGATCCCGAACGGGACGCGGCCGCAGGCGGGGGGCCCGACGTCGGATGGTCGCCTGGCCGGTTGGCTCTTGCGGGGATGGCGCCTGTTCTACTGAGTTTTTCGTTAGTTCTGTGGGTGCAGGGGCTGCGGAGGTGTGAGGATGCTGG
>NZ_BMUA01000055.1 GCF_014649955.1 Streptomyces violascens | reverse complement strand
TCACACCACGCCCACCCCCAACTCTCTTGACACCCCAACGACATGGGGTGTCTGTCACGCCGACTCTCGCTCCCTGCGTTCCCCAGTTGGTTCACACCGTGAACCAACTGCGACGAAGAGCAGTGGAAGAGGAATACCGCGCCCGTGCCCGCGACTTGCGGGCCAGGGCGGGGGAGTGGAGGGCGGCGGCCCGGCAGGCCACGGACCCGGACCAGCGACAGCGCCTGCTGGACACGGCCCGCCGGGTCCAGGAAGAGAGCGAGCAGACAAGGCGCAGGGCCGACCAGTACGCCGCCAGCCCTGCCTGACCGTTGCTCGGGCCGCCACGGCCAGAGCGGTCGGGGCGGGTGGCGGCCCCGCGCCCGCCTGGTGTCCGGCCGGGCGGGCCCGTGCCGTCACATCTTCGCTGTGAACCCGCGCCAGGGCGTGCTCTGCCCGGCGGGTCGTGGTGGAAGGGCAACCAGGCCGGGCCGGGCAGGGGCACGGCTTCGACGTCGCCCGTGCCTTGCCCGACCTCACTGTCGGCGAGGTCCTCGAAGCCAATGCGGCCGACTGACCCACCACGCCGCCGGGCCGCGCGCGCCCGTGCCTGCGACGGTTCCCCAGGGTGGAGTTGGCTGAGGCGGCCGCGCTGCGAGGAGGTTCAGCGCGGCCGCCTCAGCGTGCCCCATCGCCCCCACGGGGCACGCCGGTAAAGGAGGGTCTCCCGTCGGGCCGGCTCCAAACCCCTGCCCGTCGTCTGGCCTTGGTGTGTTGGGCTGGGTTCAGGCCGCGTCGCGGTGTTCGGCGAGGGCTTGTTCGCGTATCCGTGTGCAGGTGCGGGTGATGAGGCGGGAGACGTGCATCTGGGAGATGCCGAGTTCGGTAGCGATCTGGTTTTGGGTCTTGTCCTGGAAGAACCGCATGTAGAGGATCTTCGACTCGCGCTCCGGGAGGGCTCGCAGGGCGGGTTTGACGGCTTCGCGGTCGACGACGGTGTCGAAGCCGGGCTCGCTGGTGCCGAGGCTGTCGGCCAGCGACGCCCCCTCCCCGTCGCCGTCACCACTGGCGGTCTCGGCGTCCAGGGAGAGGCTCTTGAACGACTGGAGGGCTTCCAGCCCGTCGCGGACATCGCCTTGCTCGAGTCCGGCCTGGGCGGCGAGTTCGGCGACGGTCGGCTCGCCCGGCTGCGCGGCCCGCAGCTCATTGCGCGCGATCCGGACCTTGTTCCGGGCTTCCTGAACCCGGCGCGGGACATGCACGGACCACAGCGCATCCCGGAAGTGCCTTTTGAGCTCGCCGTTGATGGTGGGGATGGCGTAGGACTCGAAGGCGCCGCGGGCCACCTCGTAGCGGTCGACGGCTTTGACCAGGCCCATCGCTGCGACCTGGCGGAGGTCGTCGAGTTCGGCGCCGCGGTTGCGGTACTTGCCGGCCAGGCGCTGCGACATCGGCAGCCACTGCGCCACGAGGGCGTCGCGCAGCGCGGCGTGCTCGGGGCCCTGGTCGAGGCTGTTGAGCCGGGCGAAGGCGGCTGACGTGTCGGGGGCGTCGTCGTGGTTCCGTCGGCTGCTGCGGGTGGTGGGCATAGCGGAAGGCTCCTGCACATCGGTGGGCTGAGTGACGCCGCCGAACCTTCGTGTACGCAGGGCGAGTCCGGAGGGGAACGCGCCCGGGACATGGGGGTCTGGCGGGCGTGCCTCCGGTCCGAAGCACGAGGTGCGCCTGCCCCCACCCCGTCACCGCAAACGGTCACCACCGTTCCGGCCGGACGTTCAGGTGGCGGGGTTCGGGCATCCGGAGCAGGGCGGGGCTGGACATGACGGTGGAGTACGGCGGGTGCTGCTGGCCACTCACTCGAGCGGCGGCCGGGCAGGCTCCTGCGGCCGTGAGCCCATGTGCATGGGCACGAGCCCGGTTTCGGCCCGTACCCGGAGCATGCCGGTCTCCGTAGAGACCTGTATGTGGCGGTGGTTGAGGTCCTGGTCCCGACTGTCAGCTGGAGCTTCACGGCGGTGGCCGGCTGCGGGTGATCTGCCGGACCGGCTGAGCTGGGCGGTCGTACCAGGCGTGTCCGGTACCTCGTGGCTGTGGTGTGTGGTGTTGTCCCGGCCGCCGGGGTGAAGGCAGCCCGCCCGGGAGAGAGGGTTGCGTGACGGTGGCCGGGACGACGTGGACCGGGGTGCATGCCGCGCGGCCAAACAGCCCAACGGCCTCCCCGTACCCACGGTTACGCGGTGTGGGCCGCGCGGGAGCCGGGTGGATGTGTGGGGTGCGGCCGCCGCCGGGGATGGCGGCGGCGCGCGCGGCTGGGTACCTCCGTCGCGTAAGGGCGTTCGTCGCCGCGGCACGGGAAGGGGCCCGCCTGCACGGACGCCGACAGCCAGGTCCCGCCGCAGTGGCTCGCGCATCAGATCACCTGCGCCGAGGGCGGCTGGGACGTCGTGGTGGGCACTGTGTCTGTCACGCACTGGCCACCGCGCACACCGGAACTCGCCGACCGCCGCCTTAGCCTCTATCACGCAGGCCGACCGTCCCCTGGCCGACACTCCTGGCGGCACCCGCACGTTCACGGAGCCAACCTCGGTGTCAGAGCCTCTGCCTACCTCAGCGTCGGCGGCTTCCCGCCGCTGGTGGTCGGGGAGGACGTGGCGCTCGTACAGGCGCTGGAACGCCACGGACACCGCATCCTGCCGACCGACACCTGCCCGGTGGAGACCTCCAGCAGACTCCACCCCGAGCCGCAGGCGGCTTCGGCGACCACCTCGCCCGGCTCGCCGCCCTGGAAAGAGCCGCGTTGACACCCCCCGCACTTCCGGCATCGGTCCCGTCCAGGCCGCCCGGTTCACGCCTCGCCTTGCCGCCTGGCTCCAGTCTGTCGACGTGAGGGCCAGACGGCCGGCTTCGCCGGCCACCCATCTCGCGGCCCTTCCGCAAGCAGGCTCGACCAGGAAGAAGTCGGTAGTGCCGCAAGGGTGAAGGCAGGCCGGTATGGCCGAGTCCGGCTGGCCCGGCTTCGCCATCGGCCCGAGGATGAGCGGGCCCATCCCGTACCTCTTCAGGAGCCCGTCATGCTGGAGCGCAAGCAGCTCAAAGACCAGGAGCAGGTCACTTTCGTCCTGCCGGCCGAGACTCCGCCCGGACCGGTCAGCGTGGTGGGTGATTTCAACGACTGGCAGCCCGGCACCCACACCTTTGAGCCCCGTGACGACGGCATGCGGGCGGTCACGGTCGCCCTTCCCGCAAAGAGCAGGCACTCCTTCCGCTACCTGGCCGCCGGCGACTACTGGTTCGACGAGGACCACGCGGACGACCACGACGGAACCAACAGCCGCCTGCACACCTGAGCCGGCCACGCCATCAGGCCAAGGAAACGTCTCTATTCCCGTCGGCCGCCCGGGACGGGCTGTGCCACTCCTGGGCGGATCGGCCGTGCCGGCAGTACCCCAGCGCGGGGCTGAGGTCGCCGTCAGCCCCCGGCTGCCGGGCTCCCAGCCACGTTGGCCGCCCAACCAGGGGGGGGAGGGCGAAGGCAGGGCCATCGGGCGCACGAGACTGCAGCTCGTGCTGACCGGGTCACTGCAGGACGAGCTGGAAGTGCTGTTCGCCTTCACCCGCACGACCGGTCTGTTCGCCTTCGACGTAACCGCGGCTCTGCGTACCTAGCGCGCCCGTTTGTTCGCGGTTCAGGGTGACTTCGGCTCCCGTGGCGTCGCTGGGCCGTCGGCCCGCTCCATGACACCGAAGGTCCGGGGTTGGCTGCCCCGGGACCTTCGTGCTCTACCACTTCTTCCCTTGACGCAGGTACAACGCCCGGGTCCGTCCGTGGTCACCGTGCCGGTTGTGAGGGGGCGCCGGGGAGGACGTTCGGCATCGGGCTAGGCGGCTACAACTGTTGGAGCGGGGGCATCACCCGTAGTTGCGCAGTTCGGGCCACATGTCGCCCCAGGGGCGGCGGGGGCCCGTGCAGATGTAGACGTGGCCGCCCGATTCGACGTTGTGCACGCCGTAGGGGTTGGAGAGGGTGGCAGCGACGCGGACGTGCTGGAAGTACCTTTGCAGGTGGGCGGCGTAGTCGGGGGCGTGGTCGGGACCGGGGGCGACGGCCACCACGGTCGTGGCGTCAGGGTTGCCGGGGCCCCCACCACCAGTCGGTGTTGTGGGCGCTCACTGCGGTGGGCAGCCCGGTACCGCGGCCGAGTTCGTTGATGGCGCCGGCCTCGCCGTAGTCGGCCGTGAAGATCACCGCGTTGGCGCGCTGCTCGGCCGGGAGTCCGGTCCATACTTGCCCCACGGTGTCCACCAGTTGGGGCCAGCCCAGGGATTCCCCGGAGTTCGTGTTGATGCCGTAGGTCCATGCCGCGCTGGAGGGCGGCAGTATGGGCAGCACGATCACGGTGAGCATCGCAGTCGAGACGGCGGTTGCGGCCGTCAAGCCGCGTAGCCGGTCCGGGCGGGAGCGCAGCCATCCGTCGAGTCCCACCGCTCCGGCTGCCAGCAGGCACACGTACAAGCCGCCCAGGTAGTACACCTGCGCGCCGGTCGTCACGGCGAACAGCACGAACAGTACGGCGTACGCGGTCACAAGACACCGCCACAGCGGCCGGCCGGATCGCCACAGGAACCGCAGGCCCGCTACCCACAGCACCGTCATCACCAGGCCGGACATGCCGAGCTGCCCCACGATCCAGGTGGGGATGTTCCCCGGGCCTCCGTTCTTCCCGTTCAGCGCCCGCGTCATCTCGAACATCGCCCAGCCGTGCCGCGCCTGCCACCACAGGTCGGGCAGCACGAGCAGGACCGCTGTCGCGGCTCCCGCCAGCAGCCGGCGGTCTGCCACGGTCCGCCGGGCCGGCCCGATCAGAACGGCGGCCAGCAGGACGACCCCGAAAATAGCCGCGGTGATCAGATGGGCAGCGGCGCGTGTGGCAGGAGGCGTCGTGTGGAGCGCGGTCATGGCGGGACGGGGCGGGGGAGGTGGGGGTAGCGGGTCAGGAGCCGGGGTGTCTCGGAGTTCGCGAAGATGCGGCTGCCCCAGACATCCCATGAGGCCGTCTCCGGTTCCGCGGCCGTACACGTGGAGCAGTTGCACGGCCGCGGCGATCCACCGCGGTGCCCGGCGACTCCGAGCACGGTGAGGCGTGGGCCGCGGTTCGGGCTGCGGCCCGGGGCCAGCCGTACGTGGTGAGGGACGTCGCGGGCGATCAGGAAGGCGCAGGGGGAGCTGGCTGAGCACCATGGAGTGCAGGCGGTGCAGCCCTCTGAGCGCCCCTCCGTGCGAACACAACGCCAGGGGAGCGGGGTTGGTGTCGTCTTAGCGACCGCACACCATGTCGCCTGCGAGACGACACGTGTGCTCCTCGCCGACCGGGCCGGGTCGGCACTCCGTTTCCCGCGTCACCAGCAGTCACCATGCCGCGCCTTCGGCGGTGATGAACTGGCCGGTCGGCGCCCGGGAGAGCCGCTCAACCTCAAGGCCGAGCGGGATCGTGATCCTGCACTCTGTGTAGTGAGGAAGGGAACACCCGGTCAGCTTGACGCGACCATGCCGCGTTCCGTTGAATTTGCTCGCGTTCCCAACACAAATCCATTCCCGGGGACGCTGGAATTTTTGAACGGGGAAACGTTTTGCGTGTACGCCGAGCAGTAGGCGCCCTCTCGTTGACGGTTGCTCTGGCAGGCTCCGGCCTGGTCGCTGCCGCCGGTACGTCGCAGGCTGCCGATGGGCGCTGCTACATCACCGCGTCGTCGGCCAACCTGCGCTCCAAGGCCACCGTCAACTCGACGGCGCTGGGCGTGGTCTACAAGAACAACACGTGCTCCAAGACCGATCTGGCTTGGAACTCCAGTCTCACCTGGGTCAAGGTCAAGATGACCTCGGGGAACGCCAAGGGCAAGACGGGCTGGATCAGGGCCGACCTGGTGCACACGCCGACTGTCGACATGAACCTGGACTAGCCTCGCGCTTCCATGAGGGCCCGTCAGTTTGCTGACGGGCCCTTTGTGCTGGAGGCCGGGGGGTGTTCGCGGTCCGGGCAGGCTGGTGGCCCGGCTGTCGTACCGGGTTCCACCCGGACGGCGCGTTGAGGTCTGCGGACGGCAGCTACGGGGCGCAGGTCCAGCCCCCGCTCACCGCCGTCGATCGACAGCAGGAACGAACTTCTGTTCCAATGGCCCGCCCTGCAGGAGCCGCCCCCTGCGGAAGCGACCCGCCTGCCGGGCAGCTGTCCACAGCGGCCTGCGTGCACGCAGCGGTGCGCCACTGCCTGCGGGCTCACACCACGCGAAGTGGCCGCTCGTGCTCCTCGCGCACGCTCTCACGGCGGCCAGGATCGGCCGCCGCCTCGGCATCACCACGTGCAACGCCAACAAGCGCATCGAGAACATCTACCGAAAGCTCGGCACCGCCACCGCAGGGCCCAAGGGGTCTGCGGGAGGCGAGAGTTGATGTCCATGGTGTCTTCGCACACGAAGTCACTGGGACGCTCACCGCCCGTGGTCACCGCGAATGTCGCAAACCTCCGAGAACGTACTCACGCTGAGCGTCGGCGAACAGCCTCCAACTGCCCCGACGGGACATTCAGGAGGGAACAGTCCGCGCGGCCCAACGGGATGGGTCCAGGGGCGCGCCCCCGGACCTCGTACCGGTGTGGTCAGTACTTGATGCCGTACTGCTTGCAGCGCATTTCGACGTGGCTGCCCATCACCCTGTTCGGGTTGAGCGCGTTGATGGCGAACGTGCCCGCTCGGGCTTCGCCGTTGTTGTCCCAGCTGAGCCGGTAGTCGATGCTCTTACAGACGTTGAAGCTGTTGGGGATCATGTTTGCGGTGGCCGTCACCGTCACGTTGGAGATGCTGTCGTCGTAGACCATCTTCTTGACGAGGCTTTCCAGGACGAGGTGGAAGCCGTTCGCAGTGTCCAGACCAGCGGCCAGATTGCCCACCTATCTGGGCTGCGTGCCGTCCCTGCCTCCCATGGTGAAGGCGCCCTCGGGCAGGCGAAGCCGACCTGATCGTCGCCAAACACCGCCACGGTCCACCCGCCACCTGCACGGTTGCCTTCCAAGGCCGCTACGCACGCTTCGTGGACATGGCTCAGCTCTGACCGCCAGCGATGTAGGTTCGCCTTTCGCCTGTCACTTTCTCGTTCTCCGTGGCCCGTGTCCGGCCCAAGGGACATTCGGCTGGGACGAACAGTCGTCTGATCGTTCGCTCGTGCCGGTGCTGATCCTGCCCGGCCTATCCAGCTGTATCCAACCAGCGCGACTGTGAAGGCGTCCGGTGGTAACGCGAACTCGCACCCTGTCAGGACTGGTTGGGGGTGTTCATGGCACACGCGTGGTCGGTGAAGTCTCCGTTCGCCTTCGTACGGCCGATGGCGAGGTCACCGGGAGCGAGCCGTGACTGTCGTCCGAGCAGATCGATTCGGCGCCTCGCTGCCCTGGCGTACGTTCCGGTGGAGGACGGGCCAGAAGCACTACTCGGGTACGTGCTGGTCTTCCTCTGCCGTACCTTCACCGCCTGGCTCTCGAAGAGGGGGAAGTTGCCGGACGTGGCTGCGTTCGCTCAGGTGACCCGCGCGGCGACCAGAGTCTCGAAGGTATAGGGCCGCAGCCCATCGGTACGGCCGGCGAAGTACCGCTGCTGGAGGTCTGCACGTGCGGGATGGTCCACGACCTTTAGCCCGCACCGGCTGATCAGCCTCTCGATCTCGATTACCGGCCAGCCGGGCTGAAGAGCCTCGCCGGCAGAAGCCGCAATCGGCGTGTAGATCCGGGCGAATTCCGTCCCCACGTCGTCCAGCACACAGTCCTCGGCCCGGTAGGAGAACACCACCTCAGACCCGGGAGCAGCCGCCGCGATCGTGCGCAACGTCGATTCGATCGCATGTGCCGTCAGATAGGGAGCGACACCCGTCCAGCAGAACATCGCCGGCTGCGCCCAGTCGAACCCGGCCGCGCCCAGAACGTCCTGAACCGGTTCGGCCTCGAAATCAACCGGCACGAACACCTGCGAGTCGCTGAGCGGCAGGCCGAGCACCCTGACCCGCTCGAGCTTCCAGGCCTGGGAAGCAGGATGATCAACCTCGAACACCGTCAGCGAGCCGAGCAGATCCGGCTGCCGCCACGCGAACGAGTCAAGCCCCGCACCAAGAATCACGTACTGCGTGAAGGCGCCAGCAGCCAGCCGGTCCTCGGCGTACCGGCTGCGCGTGCAGACAGCCGTGCGGGACTCGCGACGGACTGGGTCGGGGAACAGCGGATCGAACCGGTCTCGCAGCTCCCGCCATACCGGGCCGACAAGCACCAGAGCCAGCACATCATCCAGTACCCACGGCGACGCCGTCTCCAGGCGAAACAATCCACGCGACACGGCCGCAAACATCGCCGTCCTGCTCGGCGCGCTCTCCATGCATTCCTCCTCGCCGGCCAGAACCCACGCGCGCCCACTCTGCGCACTTCACAGGATGCGCCTGAAGCGCCCTGACGGCCACAGCCAGATCGCCTGCCGCCACGATCTGCTCGCCATCGGGACCCTCCAAAACGGCCGGGCACACGACTGGCAGCCGCATTCTGGCGGAGGCGACGGAGCCTGGCCCCCCGGGCCCGGCCGAGGGGCCGGGCCCGGGCCAGGGTTAGCGACGGGGGCGTCCCGCAAGCCACCAGGCCAATACTCCGCCGGGGACAGCGATGGCGGCAAAGGTGAGCAGTGAGGTGCCCAGCGCGCCGCTGTCGGCACGTAGTTGGGCGTTGATGAGCATGCCGAGGAAGAAGACGGTGATCGCGGTCAGCATCCCGATGACGGCCGGACGCTTCATCGAGTTGGCTCCCTGGTTCACTTGATGCACTTCCCTCCGGCGGCCCTGCCCGTGTAGGTGAACCGCATCTCGACCTTCTTGCACTTGCTGAGGTTGTCGCTGCCGAGGCTGGCTATGTAGGAGTAGACACCGGCAGCGACAGCGCCCCCGATGCCGCCGGTGATGACTCCGATGATGCCCGCGGCGGTCGCCGAGGTGCCGAACAGGATGGCGCGGGCCTGGCTCTGGCTGAGCGTGACGTACAGGTACCAGCCGAAGCTGACCCCGCGCTTCTGGATCCGCCCGTCACCGGCGGGCGGCAGTTCGCCCCAGACGACCTGGACGACGTCGGAGTCCTTGAACGCCTCGACGGCTGCACCTGCGGGGTGGGCAGCCCGCGGTGCTCACGCCGTGGACGGTGGCCAGGTCCACCAGCAGCGACGTTGTCATGGAGCGCTTTGCCCGCGCCGGCCAGGAGGGGCAGGACGACCTGAGGCTGCTGTGCCGCGCCGCCCTCGGAATCGGCAACGGTGAACTAGAGGTCTGCTGCGACATGGTTTTCTGGCTGGACGACATGATCCTGCCCTGGGACTTCGTCCAGCAGTCCTTCATGGAGCTGGTCCCGGCCGTCGCCAACGTTCTGCTGCCGGAGGTGGTGTCCGCGGTCGTCGGGAAGGTGACGCTGCCGCCGCCCGTCGTAGAGATCCACCTGGCCACGCACCGCCCTGGAGAACAGGACCAGGCGATCGAGAACGTCGTCGACGTCACCACCCTCGGGGCCCGCGAGGCCCCCCGCCCCTTCTACAGCACCGGCGAGGTCCTGGACGAGACACTCACGAACGGCCACGACCGGGCCCCGGCGATTCTGGACGCCTTCACCGTCATGGCCATGGACTGGGGCCATCCGTCGCCAGTTTTCCTTGACCAGAACCATGACGTGGCGGTCCCCACAACTCGCCAACCCAGGGCGACATCCGGAAGGGCCCGTGACCGGCAACGCCGGAACCGGCGCTGCGCTCCTCTGGGTGACCTGGTTGCCTCGATCGGGGCACCGATGCGGCCAGGCGGCGGACCTAATGTCAGAGCCGGTTTCCAGCGTGCCCGTCATGACTGAACTGCTGTCGCTGTGCGACGCCCAAACCGCCCTGACTCCCATGGAGCGCCTGGTACTTGAGCAGCTCCCGGACCCCGCTCACGAGCTCGTCGATGATCCACAGTGCGAGCTGCAGGACTGCCATGCAGGCCCGCACGCAACCCTCGCCCAGGAGTCCGGAACAGACGACACCTGGTGGCTCCTTTGGGCTCCGGACGGGTCAAGCTTGCCGTCGGGGGCCAGGAACTGAAGCGCCGCCTGCACCGGTTCTCCTGCTGTGTGGCGGTGGCACCCGACGACCAGGACGAAGAGTGCCGGCTGCCTTCCACCCACCACGGGGCCCACAGCTTCGCCATGGAGTCGAGCGGGCCACGCACGCCCTCCGCCGCATCCCGCAAGAAGATCGCGGCCGCGCTACGCGAGGACATGGACGAAAACGAACGCGCCTACTACGACGAGATCGAGGCGCAGCTGACCGCCCAAGGCACTCCGCTGCCGCTGCTCACCGAGAACGAAGCCCTGGCGCTTGCGATGATGCTGTGCTTGTATGCCAGTTCCGACTGGCTGGTCGAGTCCATGGTTGAGCAGCTGGTGGAACGGATCGATGCGCGTTTGGAATCCGCCGCTTGACTGGTAGGGGCAGCGCGTCCCTCTCCGGGGCGGGGCGCGCAGGCTGGCGGCCCGGGGGAGTCAAGCCGTACGAAGGACATGGAGCAGTGGGCTGCATGTTCGAACAGGCAGCCCAGGAGATCCGCGACCAGCTTGCCGCCGAGATTGCGGCACACCGCAATGAGCCTGCGCAGGTATGAACAGCTGTGTCCCGGCCGCACGCCGCGGCCGGGACACAGGTGGTACGTGGGTGTTCAGCCCCAGATCGAGTCTGCAACAGACATGCGGGGCGAAATCCCACGGAGGAGGGCCCCGCGACGGAGCAAGTCATTTCGTGCCTCCGTGCCCCCGGGCGATGCGGCGTAACTCCAGGTGGTCCTGCGGAGTTGGCCAGACGCGGATGATCTTGACGGCCCGGTCCTGGGCGATTACGGCGACGAGCCGCGCCTGGAGCTGCTCACTCTGGTGAGGCGCGGGACGTGGTGAGGCTTCTGCAGGCTCTCGCGGACGGCACGACGGACCATGACGACGTGTACGAGGCGCGCCAGCTGGCGGGAGAGATCGCGTTCCGGATCCCGTCCGCCTAGCCTCTGGGCTTGGTGGCAGCGTTGCAGTTCAACGCCGTACTGCTGTGTCTCTCCTCGGCCGACGGGGGCGGGTACGGGAGTCGACCGCGCTGCTCGGTTCTTGGGCTCAGTGGTTACTCGCCGTCGAAGTCGAGTCTTCCTCGGAATGCAGGCGGGTGTCGAGGTTGGTCACCCACGCGACGGCCCAGGTGCGCAGGGCCTGGATCTGGTCGGGGCCCAGTCCGTAGGCGGCGAACTCCTCGTCCGCCAGCCAGTCCGCGCCGGCGAGGCGGTCGCGGAGGTCGGAGAGGCTGAACTCGAAGCGGGCGTGGCGTCGGCCGAGGGATTCCAGGTCGGCGGTGCTGCGGTGTTCGGCTGCGGCGTGGACGTCGATGAGGTCGCGGACCGCGCCGCGGTCGGCCAGGGCGCGGACCTTGGTGCCGATCACGTCGTCGAGGGCGAGGACGGGGCCGTGCTTGGTGGTGGGCGGTGCCCAGAACGTTTCCTTGAGGATGTCCGCCTTTCGCGCTGGGCGCAGGCGTGAGGAAGGGGCTTGCCAGTCGGCCGAGCTAGGGCCGTGTCTTAGCAGTGCCGTGTGCGGCTCGACCTATGCCGTGATGATCCGGGTGTGGGGCGAGATGATCTCTCCGATGAACAGTGGGCGGTGTGGGTGCGCGTAGCGCAGAGGGGCGCGCGCGTGTCTGCGTGCTTCTGCTCTCCTGTCCGTGGTGGTGATCCTGCTGGATGTGCCAAGGCGTCGTGGGGAACGTACCGATCATGACCATCACACGCATGCCGGCGACGCGTCTTGGCCGACTGGTCCTTGCCGCGGGTGCCTCGCTCGCCCTCTTCGCCGCGCTGCCCATGAGCAGCGCCCAGGCCGCCGTCGGCCACCTCTACTACGGATCGTCAACTGGGGAGAGTTTCCAGGTCGACGATCCGATCCTCGGGAAGTGCTACACCCTCTACAAGGCGACCAGCGCATCGAACCAGACCAACGCCACCGCCACCCTCTTCTACGACGCCAACTGCGAGAGGGGCTGGGGCAGTCTGCAACCCGGCGGGTACTCCAGCTACTTCGGCGCCGAGCTCTACAGCGTGAGGTTCGGCTCGTAGCCGACGTCTCGCGGCCGACACCTCGAGACTGCCGGTCTCCATCGGCTGGGAGCCCACCGCAGGGATGGCGCACAGCAGGCCGAGAGCCTTTGGTTCGTCGCTGAACCTGGCGGTCAAGCGAAGAAGTGCACGCAGACCCCGGGACCCGATCGCTGATTCTCGGGGTCTCCTGCTGCACGTGGGCAGCGGCGACAGGTGGCCAATTCGGTGTGAGGAGTGTCCTGGCACACGCACACGTGGACGTCGTGCAGTGTCAGGATGTACTCACGGCGGCCTCGGCATGCGTCGTAATCGGTCGCGGAGTCCCTGAACCGTCCTGGCTCAACTCCGGTACGCACGCGGCGAGGTCGCAAGCCGTTGCGTCGTATGGGCTAGCTGAGGCCGAGTTTGGCGAGTGCGTTGGGCCAGTCGGTGGCGATGGCGTTCTGGGCGGCCGCGAGCGAGGTCTTGCCGGAGCAGATGGCGGTGTGGAGCTTGGACTCGACTTGATCTTTTGGGTTGTTGGGGCCAGCGCCGGGCTTGTGGCCGGGGGAGGGCGGCTCGACCCACAGGTTGCGCGGGTCGTTGGGGTCGCCGCCGAGCTCGAGGGAGACCAGGTGGTCGTACTCGGCGTCGTGGGGACTGCCGGTGAGGCCGTAGGACTTGGCGTTCGCGGTCTTCTCCGGCCCTGTGATCGAGGCGGGTGGCCGGATGGTCGAGGTGTAGCCGGACTTGCAGATCGTCTCCTTGAGCGTCGCCGGGGTGACCTTCGGGTTCAGCGCGCCCGGCGTGCACTTCGCGTCCGGCAGGGGCTGACCGCCCGCGGTCCGGACATGGCACGACCCGGCCGGCGGCTGCGCCTGGACCGTGTATTTGGACTGCGGGCCCGGCCCCTCGGGCAGGGCCGCGGGTGCGCCCGCGGCGGGGGATTTCGTGCCTGCGGCGGGGCTCGACTGGGCGGGGGAGTGCTTGGCGTCCGAGGGCGACTTGGCACCGGAACAGGAGGTGGAGGCGGCGGCCACGGCGAGAACGGCGGCGGCGACAGCGAGACGGTGGTGATGCATGCGGGGCTCCCAAGGGCACGGCGACAGCCAGAAGCTACCGTCGCCCCGCCCCTGGGCATGCGGGCCTGACCAGGGATTTGCCCGAACAACACCCCCGCCTTGCCCTGCCATCCACGCCCGCCGCTTCAAGGCCCGCCTACCCCTGCTGCACGGGCAGCCCAGTCCAGGACAGGGGCGCGCAGACTTCACTTCACGCGGGGGCGTGTGCGCCATGATCGCTCGGGGTGTGTGAAGTTCCCCGTTTGGTCACGCAGGGGATTTCGGCGCTTCGACGGGATCGGCGGGGGTCATGGTGTGGGTGTCCGGCCGCACCAGTGCCGGTCATCCGCACCAACCGGCGCCCCAGACCCTCGTGTTGCGGGTGCCGTGAACGGGAGGCCCCCGATGTCTGCTCGCACCACCACCATCTCCCGCGTCGTCACCCTGGCCCTGGCCGCCGGTCTCGCCACCGCGACCGTGTCCGCCTCCGCCGCGGCCAAGCCTCCCGTCCGCCGCTCCCCGGTAGTCTTCGGGACCATCCAGTACGACAGCCCCGGACGCGACGACCGCTCCCAGCGCAGCCTGAATGCCGAATGGGTCACCGTCACCAACACCGGCCGCAGCGCGGTCAACCTGAAGGGCTGGACCCTCACCGACCGCTCCCACCACACCTACACCTTCCACAACCTGCGCCTGGCCGCCCACCAGTCGGTGCGCGTCCACACCGGCATCGGCCGCGACACCAGCCGTGACGTCTACCAGGGCCGCCGCGACTACGTCTGGAACAACAACGGCGACACCGCCACCCTGCGCGACAACCACGGCAACGTGATCGCCGCCCGCTCCTGGGGCCGCCACTGACCGCCGAGCCCCTGACGGCGGGGCCCGATACGCAGGCCGGCACCCCGGTAGAGGGTGCCGGCCTCCATGGTCTGTGCAGGCATGGCCTATGCAACGGGTGTTGATCACACCCCGCTGCGTATGTCGATGGATTCGCCGTCGCTGTCGTCTAGCAGGCTCGATCCGCTGCTCGCGTGGACTGCGAAGGGGGACGGATTCAGAAGGCGAGCGCCATGTGGTCGCTGAGCACGTAGTGGGTGGCGGTGAGGCCGTATCCGTGGCGTGAGCGAGTCGTCCCAGTACAGCTTGGGGGCGTGGTCGTAGCGGAACCGCGGCCTTCGACACGCCACCGCCAACCATGCACGAGCTCCTCAGGCCGTGGATCGGAAGTGCTATTGGCGGAGCTGAACGAGGGTTGATTTTCAGGGTGCGGTGTCCAGGGCGGGCTGAGACTCAGTCACCGGACCGTTCCAGGAAGTCGGAGAGGCTACGGTTCGCCCTGGGCGGGATGGCGTGCGGAAGCGCGTGATGTGACACATCCGGCAGCACGGCCGTTGTGACGCGTGGGAGCAGCGCCTCGGCGCGGGCGACCACCTTGGCGGGGTCGTGGGTCCTGCCGCTTCCGGCGAGGAGCAACAGGACCGGCAGGCCCAGGCCGCGCAGGGCGTCCGGTGCCGGGCGCGGTCCGGTTACGGGCCGGAGGGAGGGGAAACCGGCGGCCGCCTCTTGGAGGGCGAGCCAGTCGGGATCGAGGGAGGAGCCTGCGGTCTCCCACTCCAGGAAGGCGCGGACCCGGCGGGGTGTGTTCCGCAGCAGCATGGGCAGTGCGTGCAGCAGGTAGGCCGGGCTGAACCCGGTGAAGCACTGGGTCGGGTCCAGAAGGGCCAGGCGGCGTATCCGGTCGGGTGCGCGCAGGGCGTGATGCAGCGCGATCCAGGCGCCGTACGAGTGTCCGCCCAGGTCGGTCTCGGCCACTCCGAGGCCGTCGAGGAGCGCGTCCAGCCAGGCCGACAGGTCGGCGACCGTACAGGGGTGGCGGTCGCCGTCGGGAGTGCTGCGTCCGGGGGCGCCGATCAGGTCAACGGCGAACACCCGGTGGGTGCGGGACAGTTCGGCGGCCTGCGCATACCATGATGCGGAGGTTGCGCCCCCTCCGCCGGGCAGGAGGACGAGCGAGGGCTTGTCGGCCGGGCCGCACACGTTGACGTGTGTCGTGCCGAAGGGTGTGGGAATGGTCGCCGTCTCGCGAGTGGCGGGCCACTTCGTCATGACCTTGTCGTAAGCCATGAGGAAGTTGTCGGCGTCGTACGTATCGCGAGCGTTCATGAACGGCGACTCCTCTATTATCTCGCTCAGCAAGATACTTGTTGGGCGAGATGATACGTGGAGGTGGTCCGTGCCCGACCAGGAGGGTGAGGTACTCGTCGAACGAGCCGCGCCGGGGCCCGAGATGGAGATCGTCCACCTGCTGCGCGCGGTGGCCGTCGACTTGGGCAGGCACAGCACCCGGTTCGCACAGCGCAACGGCATGCACCCCACCGACGTTCGTGCGCTGATCGCCCTGATGGACGCCGCCCGCGCCGGTGAGGAGACCACAGCAGGGCACCTTGGCGCCGCTCTCGGGCTCAACTCGGCAGGAACCACAGCACTGGTCGACCGCCTGGAACGGGCCGGGCATGTGCGACGGGTGCGCGATGCGCGGGACCGCCGCAAGGTCACCATCGAAGTGGACGAGCGGGCGGTTGCCCTTGGCTGGTCCCACTTCGGACCTCTCATCGATCGGGCGGCGGACCTGCTGCGGGCATACGACGAGCGGGAACTGGCCGCAGTCAGGGGCTTTCTGACGGGGATGCTGAAGGCAGCGGTCTAAGGGCTTGCAGAAGAACAACATGCGGGCGAGCGGCTCCCTCACCTGCGAGGTCAAGTCGCAGATTCCACCAGTTAATTGTCTGCAAGCCCTAACGAGCTCGTGCATGGTTGGCGGTGGCGTGCGCAGGAACGAAGTGGAGCGGCTGATCGGAAAGTTGAAGATCAACCGGGCGGTTGCCACGAGGTTCGGCAAGCGGGCCTAGGTCTTCTACGGCACTGTAGTGAGTGCGAGCTCGCATCACACATCGCCATCGGCCTACAGACCCCTGCCGGCGAGAACCTGAGAACCTGCACGACGTCGTCCGTGCCGCCTTCCACGCGGTAGGCCCCGACGTCCGCCACGCCCTCGATGACGAACGGACGTTGGGCAGCCACCACGCTGCGCTGTGCCGCCGCCCTCGAACCGGCCCGCGTCGCCGACAGCGACGAAGGCCACCTCGTGGCCGCGCAGCTGCTCAATCTCTGCGTCGAGGTGGCGGCCGTGCCTACAGGCTGTGCCGTTCGTCGTACGCCGCCTGAGCCGTCCCCTCATCGGTGACGGCAGTAATCCGGTGGGCCACGGTGGGCACGAAGCCGCCGCCAGCCAGGAGGCCCAGGACGTCCTTCGAGCTGGCTCCCTCCCACCGGGGCACCGGTACCTCGCCGAGGTGGTCCAGCAGCACCTTCTGTGCCAGCCTCAGTACCTCGTTCTGGCGTCGGTTCGCCTCGGTGTCGTACTCGTCGAACAGCGTGCTGAGGGCGGTGACCACGTCGGCAGAGGGATGGTCGTTGGCGATACTGATCGGGGCGAGCAGATCGCGGGGGATGCGGTAGCGGACCGAGTCCTGGAGCAGGTTCAATGGCGGCTCGAGCGGCGCCCGGTGGACGAGTGAGCCGTCTGTGGCACTGTCCAGGCCTTCGGCGCGCACTGTCGCGTACAACGCGGCTGCCGCCAGCCCAGCCACCAACTCGTCTACCGGTAGCCCCAGTCCGTCCGGGGCTGTGGGGTGTTCTGCCCACCGGTCCGGGCGCTGGTTCCGGTGCCAGGCCACCAGGCCCAGACTTCACGCGCGGCAGGCGACGGCCACGTCATCAAAACGGATCCGCACCCCGTACGCCTCGGGATCCTCCACCATGGTCACCTCCATGATGTCGTCCACCGCGACCCGGACCTCAGCGACACCCGAGGGCTCCATGGCATCGTCGATGCGCACCGTGTAGGCGGCGGCCCGTCCCCGGCTGCCACGTCGCGCCGTTCGTCGTCCAGCAGCCACTGCGGTCGGACGACGACGGCCGGCAGGCCCTCGTGGGCACCGGCTATGAGGCGTTCCGGTGTCCCGTGTGCGATGCCGGGCCGCTCCACCTCCAGTGCCGCCATCACAGCCTGGACGGCCCAGTCGCCGCAGATGTCGGCGGCCGCGCCCGGGGCGCCGGCCCCGATACCCCGCGTCATTCCGTCCCACTGCAGGCGCCGGTCCTGGGCGCCCGGGGTCAGCGGGCTTCGGCCAACGTCCAGGTCAGCCACAGCCACTCCGCCACCATCGGATCGTCGACGGTCGCACGGTGGCAGGGTCGGTGTCCGTCGCATACACGAGCCGATCGCCCACCAGCTCGACCGCCAACTCCCGCACCGCTCGCGGACTCTGGGACAGATGTCAGAGAGCTGCACCGGCCGTCACCGCCTCCATCCCGCCCGGCGTCCGCTCGCCGAGCGCCTGCAGCGCGATCGCGAGCACTCCGCGCACCGCCCGCCAGTCCCAGCACGTCTCATCGGCGACCTGGTCCGCCCCGGCGAGCACCCCCGCCCGCGCGCACGCCTGCTCAGTTCACCACGCACCATCTCCCCTCCACGAAGTCCCCTTGCGCGGACGCGTTATCCGGCGAACGCCAGTCGTTTATGCCCCGCATCCGCGAGCCGAGCGCCCGTCAGTCGTCCTGGATGTGGTCGAACCCGCGAAGGAGCGGGTCGAGTTCGCCGGCGGCGGAGCAGAGTGTGCACAGCAGGGTCCCCGGCTTATCGGCCGTGTCCAGCGCCGTGTTGAGGGAGAGCGTCGGCACGTCCCGGGGCGCCTCGGTGCAGTCGGGTGCATGCAGGATGCCGCGGGCCGGGCCGGGCCGGGCCGGGCCGGGCCGGGCCGGGGCTGGGCTGGGCAGGCGCTGGAGGACCCAGCCTCTGGGCCGTCCGGGGTCGGAGACCGGCAGGGGCGGCGCCGAGGGTGGCAGCTTCCTGGCGGGCACGGAGTCGTACGAGGCGCCCTCCACCGGCCGTACGTGGGCGGGCGCTTCCACCCACGTGCGGTACACCACCGGTTCGACCAGACCGTTCTCGTTGGCGTGCCAGAGGGTCACCGCGACCAGGAAGAGCCAGTTGCCGGGCACCTGATGACGGGCGTGGAGGACGCCGTTCTGTGTTTGGCCGTCGGGCCAGATCACGGTGACGGGCGGTGGCTCGAAAGGGTCCTGTTCAGTCATGGGCACCACCCGGCACGGTCGGCCGCGTCCTGGCCGGGGCGGGGGCTAGCGCGCCGTCGGCTTCTTTCCGGCCGCCGCCTCGACCCGGGCCAGGCATGAGGGGCACAGAGGATTTCCGCCGGGCCCGTAGCGCTGGATGATCGCGGAGCAGATCGCGCAGTGTCCGCGCTGGTCGCTGGGAATGTCCCGAGCAGCGGCGGAGGGTCTTGCCGGTGTCTCAGGTGTGGTCATGCCGCACGTCTCTTCTCGTGCTGTTCGGCGGCGCGGGCCTGGCGGCGCAGCTCGGTGCGGTCCGCTGATGAGCGCCCGGCCGCGGCGCTCCAGTAGGGGTGACGGGCGATGCGCGAGGACAGCAGCTGCAGACGGCGGCGCAGCACGGTCCGGAACGGCTGGAGGGCGAGCGCATCGTAGGTGCGGGTCCACTCGCGCTGGGCCTGCACAAGGTCGGGAGGGAAGATTCGCGCCATGGCTTGATTAGAGCACGTGTTCGAATTCTGGTCCACGTCCAGACACGCCCCACCGGGCACCACGTGCGACTGTGTGCTTCAGGGGGCGGTCGATGAGCCGTCGAGTTTGCGCGGCTGAGCGTGCGAGTTGGCGGGAGCCGGGCGGCGGGGGCCGAAAGTTGCTCTGTCTACCGATCGCGATTGCTCGGTAGCGTTCCGCGCACAGATATCCGACCGGAAGGACTCGCAGTCATGAAGTCGGTCATGCACACCGTCCTGACTGCCGCGGTAGCGGTCGCGGCCCTCACTGTTGTCGTTCCCTCCGCCAGTGCCGCCAGTGCCGCCGGCGACAGAAGTGGCCAGGTGGCTACCGCGCGGTGCGGAGCGCCTTCCGTCGCGGTGGACGCGCGTGTGGCGGCGAACCCGAGTCAGATCAGCGCCGCCGCGTACAACCAGGCCCGGAGCATCCTGGCCAGGGCCGGCAGTGAGACCGCAGCCAAGTCCCATCCCGTCCACGGCACCGCATCCGTACCCGTCCGGTACGGAACCAGCCTCCTGGCCTGCTCGCGCGACGAGTTCCGGAGCAAAGACCGGAACGCCCCGATCAAGAGGTCGGGCATGACGCCCTACCACTACGTGGCCATTCACGACGCAGCACGGACGATGGGCATCGATCGCTGGTGACGCAGCCGGCAGCGCACCGGCCACGGCGCGGCCGGGCCGGTGCGCAGGGAACCTGCGTTCAGCCGATGCGGTATCGGTGTGCTCGCCCGGCTCGCGGATACCGGTGCCGGGGACGATGTGCCACGGAGTGTTCCATCCGCCGGCTCCTTGCACCGGCACGAATCCACACGATGTGAGCGGCTCATCGCTGACGACTACCTGCACGATCTCTTCCAGCCCACCGCCCGCGCGACCGCCGGTCTGGAGAAGGCGCTGGAGGCCGGCGGCCATTCGCGGCAGAGGGAAGCACTCGGCCCGGTCGGGGCGGGAGCGCAGCGGCCGGGGCTGGGGAGCTCCGCCTGCCCCGTGCGTCCCACCGACCTACGCTGGACCTCCGATCAGGGGGCTTTAGCGAGGTTTGTGATGCCTAGACCCGTTTGATCCGGAGCCATCAGCTTTGGGCTCGTCACGATCCCGATCAAGGTGCTGCCAGCGACCGAAAACCACACCATCGCCTTCCACCAGATCCACCTGGAGGACATGGGCCGGGTGCGCACCAAGAAGGTGTGCGAGATCGACGGGCAAGAGCTCGACCGGGACGACATCGGCAAGGGCTATGAACTTTCCAAGGACACGATCGTCCAGGTCACCGACGCAGAGCTCGATGCGATGCCGCTGCCCACGGCCAAGGCGATCGAGATCGTCGCGTTCGTGCCTGTCGACAGCATCGACCCGATCCGGGTGGGCGACGGCCACTACCTGGCCGCCGACGGACAGGTCGCAGCCCAGCCCTACACCTTGCTGCGCCAGGCCCTGGAGCGGTCTAGCAAGGTCGCCGTCGCGAAGTTCGCGTGGCACGACCGCGAGCGGCTGGGCCTGCGGAGGGTGGTGGAGCGGGCGCGGAGGCGAAGCCCCCTGACGGACGCGCTGGTGGAGGAGCTGTGCCAGGAGCCGACTCTGGGCCGACTGCGCGAGGCGCTGTCGGTGCCGGTGGCCGACCTCCTGCCCGAGCGTGAGCACAGCATCCCGAACGAACGCGAGGACACCGCACGGCGCTGGGCCAAGGTGCACGACGGCGTGGACGACGCGATGGATCTGGTCCTGGAGATCGCCGACGACGAGGACGCGGCCCACCCCCGGACCAAGGACGACGCCGTCGGCTGCCTGCTGACCGAGTACTGCCCGCCCGACTCCGGCCCGGTGTACCAGGGCGTCCTGGAGCCGCTGTTCCGGCTGGCGGAGGAAGTCCCGTTCGGCATCAGCCGGATCGTCGCGAAGGGCTGAGCCCGGGGCGCCGTGGCTCAGGCCGGCGGTGCCGCGCCGGGCAGATGCCCGGCGAAGTCCCACCACTGCTGGATGGTCCACACGGCGACGCTGGAGCGGTCGGTGGACATCCGCAGCCACACCTCCTCGCCACCGGGCATGAGCGCCACCTCCCGGTGCGGCTCGTCCCAGGTGCCCATCGGGTACATCCACTCGATGCCGTCGGGCCAGGTCCGCATCGCCACCGTACGCACGCTCAAC
>NZ_BMUA01000054.1 GCF_014649955.1 Streptomyces violascens | reverse complement strand
CGGCGGCGTGGGCGGCGGAGCGGTCGGCGAACCCGTGGCGGCGGAGGGTCTCCGGGGAGATGTCACGCAGCAGGGCGCACGGGGCACTCACGCCGTGGCGGCCGACGGCCCGGCCGGGGGCGGGGTGCTGCGGTAGGTGGCGGCGGCCCGGACCGCGAGGCGGCCGAGGATCACCCCGCCGCCGAGGAACGCGCCCGCCTTGAGGACGGTCACCAGGGCAGTCAGCAGGGTGACCAGGACCGGGGCGGCGGCGTAGACGAGGCCGACGAGGACCAGGACCAGGATCAGGAGGGCGGCGGGGTGCAGGCGGTCGGCGAGGCCGAGCAGGGTCCGCACCAGGCGGGCGAGGGCGGGGCGGTCGATCTTCACGCGGCCCACCTCCCGGCGAACTCGTCGTCCTCGAAACCGCGGCGGTTGTCGTCGCTCTCCATGTCCTCGACCAGACCCGCGACGAGGTCCAGCGTGATGCGGTCGAGGTCGGCGCCGTTCGGGATGGCCCCGGCGTCGGCCATGTCGACCAGGGCGGACAGGCGGGTGTACTCGGCGAGTTCGTCGGCGTCACCGCCGACCGGGCCGAGGACGAGAGTCACGTCGAGGCCGATCGCGGCGGACACGTCGAGGCGGGTACGAGCGGGGGGCGTGGCAGGAACGGCCCCGCCGATTCGGTGGATCGAGGCCCATTCGGGCATGGTGGTGCGCACGCGGATCACTCCTCTATCAGGTCGGAGGAAATCCGCCTAGCGGCCCCGGAGCGTGGACTAGACGCCCGGGGCCGTGCCCTTTCAGGCGCGGCGGATCATCGGGAAGTCGGGCCCGAGGGCCGTTCTGCCCGTGCCGATCGGCACGCATTGAGTACAGCACCGAATGGAATCCATTGCAATCCTCTTGGATTCCATTCATGCTGTGTCGGCAGCCGAGACCGACCGAATGGGATGCAGATAGGGTGACCTCATGACCGAGGACGAGCCGCGCCAGGCACCGGGCCGAGCCACATTCAGGGCCGTTGCCGACGAGGTGCGCGCGCACATCAAGACGGGCCGCTACGCCCCAGGGGAAAAGTTGCCCACCGAGGGAGAGCTCGCCGACAAGCTCGGCACCAACCGAGGGACCGCCGCACAGGCGCTGCGTTTGCTGTCCTCCGAGGGCCTGATCAGCAAGGGCCGTAAGGGCGCGTTCGTTCACCGCATCGTGAACAAGATCGTCAGGGACTCGACATCGCGCTACGTCAGGGCCCAACGCGAGGAGGGCCAGGCACGGGGCGCGTTCGCCGCGGAGATGCGCCGCCTCGGCATGAAATCGACATCCGTCACGAGCACCAGTCACGCGCAGCCGCCGGCGTGGGTGGCGGACATCCTCGGCGTGGACGCCCGAAGTACGTCCGTTCTGGTCCGTGCTCGCCGGATGCTCGCCGAAGACCCCGTTCCGGTCGCGGGAACCGATCCGGTCGCCGTTGCCGTCCCGGTACAGCTCGCGACGTCATACATCCCACTGGAGATCGCCGAGGGGACACAGCTCGAAGAGGCCGACACCGGACCCGGCGGCTCCAAGTCGAGGCTTGCCGAACTCGGGCATGCGCAAGCGACGATCACGGAGGAGGTCGAGGTTCGCACCCCGACCCCCGAGGAGGTCACGGCCCTCGAAATGGCCGAGGACCAACGCGTTTTCGAGATCACCCACATCGGGCGAACCGACGACGGCCGAGCCGTCGAGGTCACCGTTCACGTGCTCCCGTCGCACTTGTGGCGACTGTCCTACACATGGCCCCTCGGCCCCACCCACTGAGCCACCACACACAGAGAGGACCCGAAGGTCACATGGCACAGAACACGATCGGCGCCGCCGGAATCACCCGCGACGCCCGCAGCCGCTACCGGACCGCGCAGCGCGAAGAAGGCGGCGCGCACGGCGCGTACGAGGGCGAGACCCGCCGCAGCGGCGGGACACCCCGCGCCGAGGTGACCGTGAACCGGGCCGAAGCACCGGCCGACGTCGCCGAGCTGCTCGCCGCCGAGGGCCCCGTCGTCGTCCGGGCCCGTCGCATGTACGACGGCGAGCGCCTGGTCCAGCTCGCCGACACGTGGATTCCTGTGGACGTCGCCGAGGCGGCCGGGATCGAACAGGTCGACACGGGCGCCGGCGGGATCATCTCGCGCATGGCCGAGGCCGGTTTCTCCCAAGGGTCCGAGGCCGTCGAAGACGTCGACCAGCGACCGGCCACGGCGGGCCAGGCCGCCGCGCTCGGCGTCGAGGAGGGCGAGCTCCTCCTCACTGTGACTCACGTCGGCCGCACGGCCGAGGGCCGGGTCGTCGAGGTCACCCGGCACGTCCTCGGGCGCGGCTGGACGCTGCGTTACGCCGTGCCGCTCGACTGATCTCCCGAGCCCCACGAGCGCCCGGCCCTCTCCTGAGGGCCGGGCGCTTTCGCGTGTCCGGAAGGCCCTCCGGACGGGTGATTTCCGCCTCGCGTACGCGAGCGCAGTAGGGGTGTATATGCCCAACTCGCCCTGAAATAGCATCTCTTGACAGGCTTTCAGATCCTCTGCACTGTTTCGTCACGGCCAGATCGGGCCGACTCCCAGAGAGAGGAAATCGCCATGCCCGAGCGCACGGAGTACGACGACACTCAGGCCGCGAGGCGGCTGCGCGTGCAGGTAACCGCCCTACGGCGGGCAGTGAAGGAAGGGGCAGCCCCGAGGCCGGATGTCCGCGGCTATCTGTGGTCTAGGGGCGCAGTCGAGGCCATCGACCGGGCTGCGGTCCGCGCTTTCGAGCGCCCGCCGGCACGGCGCACGGAGTACGACGCGGGACAGGCTGCGGGGCGGCTGGGTGTGCCGGTGACGGCGTTCCGGTGGTGTGTGCACACGACGGTTGTCCCGGCCCCGGACGTTCGGGGCTGTCTGTGGTCGCGGGCGGCAGTCGAGGCAATGGACGCGGAGGCGGTCCGGGCGGCGATGCCCGAGGCCCCGATCACTGGGGGCGCGGCGGCTGATCGACTCGCCGAGGCCGTGGGCACGCCGAACGTTCCGGGGCAAGCGGCGTCGGTCACGGTGTTCGCGGTGCGCCGACTCGTGGACGCGGGGCTCCTGGTCGAGCTGTCCGGCAACGCATCGGTGTCGATGGTCCACCCTGCCCAGGTGGCAGAGGTGGCGGGCCGGGCGGATCTGGCGGAGCTGCTCGCGGCGGCGGTACCGGTGGGGCCGGATCAGGCCGCCGCCCGGTTGGGTGTCCGCCGGGTTGATTGGGACCGGCTGGTGGGGCTCGGTTGGATCAAACCTGCCGAGTGGCGCGATGTGAAGTTCGGCGCCTACCGGGGCGGGACGGTGACCGTGCCCCTCTATCTGGCCCGGGAGGTGGACGCACTCCCGGCCGCGCACCCGGAGGTGGATTGGCCGGCACTACGGGCCGTGGAGAAGGGGCGCCGATCTCCGCTCGCCGCGCTCTCCCCTGTCGTGGTGTAGGCCGCGGGGTGCTGCGGTATGCCGTGCCGTGCGCCGGATTGAGGTAGCAGCACCAAAAACAGGCCCCACGCGCTTCGAAGCGCGTGGGGCCTGTGCCGTGGAACGAGCGTCAGGGCCGCCGGAGGGTCCCGTTACGCAGAGCTGGGAGGTGCGCGTCCACGGTTCGGACGGAGGGCGCTAGCCCGGCGTTCTCCAACTCGGCGACATTGCGGTACTGCCTACCACCGGGGGCTAGTTCAAAGCCGGGCGGGAGCCGTACTCCGTCCGTGCGGCCCATGCTGCTCATGAATCGGAGGATGGCGAGAGCGGCAGGCGGGAACTGCTGGTCGTCGGAGTTCGTCGGCATGTGTACCTCTTCGGCTGAGAGTCTGAATGGGTCAGCGTGGGGCGTACGGCGTTTCAGGCGGCGGCCCTCGGGAGAGCGAGGACGGCTGCCCCCTTCGCTGATTCGAGGGCGTCAGCGAGAGACCTTGCGACGATAGCGGCTTCGCCGGTCAGGCCGTCAATCTCGGCGACGGCGAGGTCATCGCGGACCGTGCGGGCGAGGAGGTCGAGCACTTCATCGCTACCGGCGGCGATGCGCTGAATCTGTTCGAGCTCGGCGTACTGCCGGTCGGCCTCGGCTACCTGTGCCGCGTACGTCTCCAGGGCCTCGGTGCGGCGCTCGATGCTGGCGAGGCTTGTCCGCAGGGCCCTGCGTCGAGCGTCGAGCACTTTCGCGATCTTCGTCCCTTTGGCCTGGTCGGGTTCTTGCTTGGCAAGGCGGCTGTACTCGCGCAGCGTTTCGGCGATGTCCCAGAGCTGCCGCGGGAGGGCGCTCTCGTTCCGCTGCCGGTCGATGAGGTCGCGGCGGTGCACGGTGGAGGTGCGGACGGCGTCGGCGGCTTTGGTGGCGCGGGCGAGGAGTTGCCCGGCGTCCTCTGTCAGATCGGCGCTGCGTACGTATCGGCCCTGGGCGTCCCGGAGTTGGGCCGCTCGGCGCCGGTCGCGCTTCTGCTCGCGCTTCTGCTCGCGCTTCCTGAAGATCACCGCCAGGCTTCCCCACATGGCCCACAGGACGGGAACCGAAAGCCCCAGGAGCGCGAGGGCGGCTGGGAACTTCTCGTCGGAGACGACGAAGGTCATGACGATGGCGATGACCCCGGCGACTCCGATGAGCGGGACCGGGTCAACGAGTCCCATCCACGGATTTTCTTTGGTGATCCTCTGACCCGGCGTCTTTGAGCGGATCAGGTCTCTGACCTCGTTGGAGAGGTCAGGGTCGAACGTGAAGTCCGGGACTGCGAGCAGCGTGACCGGCGCGTTCTTCTTCCTCATGGCAAGGCCCCCCCTTTCTTATTACGTCGTCACTGCCGGCGTGGCCTTGTAGGTGAGTTTGGATGCCGCCCGAGGGGCCTTCTCGTGGTTCACCACTTGTCGGTGATGCGGATGGTCGGCGTCTCCATCTCGTCGACCATGTCCTGTACCGCCTCCGGACCGTACTGCTCGATGAGACGGTCCATTTCGGCGGCTCCTTCCGGCGTCGCCGTGCCACTGCTGTAGTGCGCGTTGGTGATGTTCGCGAACTCCGTACGAAGTTTGGCCAAGGTGACTGCGTCGGTCATGGTGCTTCCTCTCCGGCACGGGCTGGGGGGTACGCAGGCGGCCCGTTCCGGTCACGGTCCGGAGACAACGGCGACGATCAGCGCTTCGCCGCGGGTGCCTTCGTCGAGGTTGCCCTCGTCGATGCGGTACAGGACCGAGGTCCACGCGAGGCGGCCCCCGACTTCGAGGAGGGCGAGGTACAGGTTCCCGATGCGGTCGGGGTAGATCTCGCCGCAGGCGTAGGGGTCGAGGGCGAGCCGCGCCTCTAACGCAAGGATGGCGGCGCGCTCTTGGGGGGTGGCCACGGAGAGCGCGGCGCGGCCGGTTTCGCTGTAGACGACGGACCAGGGGGCGGGCTCGGTCACCGGCTGCGCTCCGGGTGGGTGTCGCCGAGGATCTCGGCGGATGTCCAGCGCCGGGCGGTGGGGTCGGCGCTTGCGGCGACGGCGGCGAGGATCAGTGGATTGGTCCGCAAGACGAGGCGGTGTCGCCACCTGCGGACGAGGGCCCCGTACTCCTCGGGGTCGTCGAGGCTGAGCTCGCCGAGCTCGGCCTCGAATTCCTCGCGGTCTGCGACGTTTGCCGCCACGAGGGCGGCGCGGAGTTGGGTCACGGTGCGGGGTCCGCTGTGCGGGTTTGTGTGGAACGGGTCGGGGACTTCAGCCGGTGCGGCGGTGCTCACAACTGCCCCCCATCCTTGGCGAGTCGGAGCTCGATCCGGCCCTCGGTCTCGATCTCCTCGTACGGGGTGCCGGCGGCAGCAAGTTGGGCGCGTGCCACATCAATGGTCCGCGTCTTGCCCCTGCTCATGATGCCGATGTACGCGCCCCCGTCGGGGGACGGGTCGTTGTTGATGTGCATCTCGAAGGGACTTTCAGGGGTGCCCATGTCCGGGCTCCTCTCAATTGACTTACGGGCGTCAGGCGGTGGCGTCCTTGGCGAGAGCGGGGCGGGTCTGGTGCTCGACGGCGGCGACGGCCTGTTTCGGGATGGCGAGGACGCCATCGAGGAGTGCGCGCGCCTTGGCGTAGGCGGCTTGCCGTTCGTGCTGACTGCCTCGTTCGTCGAGGGCCGTCTCGAAGAGTCGGCGGGCCCTGGCGATCGCGGTGCGCTCCGGGGCGGGCAGGTGCTGGATGCCGGTTTTGCGTGCGTGGTCGTCGGCAGCCCGCCATGCGGTTTTCAGTGCGCTGACGGTCTGCCGGTAGGCGTCGAGGTCGCTCCCCCGGCGGGCGTCGGCGGCGGCGTCGAGGGCGTGCAGGAGGGCTGCGGTCTGGGGCACGGTGACGTCGTCGAGGGCCGGGCGGTCGAGGACGGCGAGGACGTCGCAGAGGTATGCGGCGTAGACGTCGCGTACCTCGTCGTAGTCGGCCTCGATGGCGTGCCGGCGCGTCTGTGCGGTGGTGTCGACCGCGTGCTTGGCCGCTCTGCGGGCGCGTCGTCGCTGGACGAGGTTCCACAGGCCGTATAGCCCGAAGCTCGCGGCAAGGCCACCGCCCGCCAGGGCGAGGGGGAGCCATAGGTTCGGCCCGTCGCTGCTCTGCGGCTGGGAGTCGGCCGGTTTCGAGGGATGGCCACCTGGGATCATGCCGTCGAAGAAGTCGCGCAGCTCGGCGTACTTCGACACGGCTAGGTACGCCACCATGCCGGTGATGAGCCGGGCCACGGCCACGCGCCACTCCCGGCGCGTGTAGGAGGCCACAACCCCGCCGAGGGTCCCAAGCGCGATGATCGTTGCGCCGATCCGGGCGACCAGATCAACCATCAGGCGGCGGCAGCGTCGCTCTTACGCGTACGTCGCGTGGCGCTGCCTCCTCCTTCTTTCGCCGCCCGGCTCCGGGGCTTGCTCGCCCGCTGAGCCTTTTCCTTTTCGCGTTGCGCGGCGGCCTCAGCGAGCCATCCGGGGTGACGGCTGTCGATGACCTGCCGTAGCACCTGCGGATGAATCCCAGCCTCCTTGGCCACCTTGCTCAGGTGCCCGTACCGGGTGGATGACATTGCGGCGGCAACGGCGGCGTCCGTGAGTGCCCTTTGAGCTGCCTCGGCCGCTCCGGCGGTTTCCTCAGCAATGGCGCGGAGGTCGGCGAGTGACTCGGTGCCGGCGGTTTCAGGGGTCGGTGTGCTCATGAGGCGAGGATGACACGCCGGAAGACTCGCTGCAAGCGTCACTTGCAGCGACACTTTAAGTGTGCCAGGGTGTGTGATCAGCGCGGCAGATTTGGCCGCGGTCCCCTGTCTGCCCCTATGAGCCGGACTCATGTCCAGTGAGGATGTGTCATATGGCTATCGGTAGCGACCAGATGCTACGTGCCACCGTGGCCGCCCTGATGCGTGTGTGCGACGAGAACCAGGGCACGTTGGCTGGCTGCCTGAAGGTGACTCAGGGGCAGGTGAGCCGGAAGCAGGCGGGTACGGCGTCGTACTCCCTCCGGGATCTCGACCACCTCGCCGCGCATTACGGCCTGACACCCGCCGATCTCCTGCTCGGCCCGACGCATGCCGTCGAGTCGCTCAAGCCGGGGCGGCGGGCGGAGATGGTCGGGGGAACCCAACAACGGCTGTACGCCGTCTGACCTGCCCTTTAATGGCGAAAGGCCACATCGGGTTTGTCCCGGGAGTTGCCTCTCCCGGGCCGATTGTGGCCTTCGCTGACCCGCACTAGGTCTGTCGTGAGTGTACCCAGGGGTGTTTCCCTGACGCACCACAGCGGGCCGGAAAGGCCGATCTGTGGCACCAAGGCCACCCCACCGAGACATCAGCCCGGACGACTGCAAGCAATGTCAACGGGTGTACGGCGTCCTGCAAGAGCACTTCAAAGCCTCCCCGACCGAGGGGCTCCTTACCGCCGAGATCGGTTCTCAGGTGGGGCTCAAGGAGCGGGCCACCCAAAACCACCTAGCGCACCTGTTCGCGCACTCCCGTATCGACGCCGACCGCCGTACCCCGCTGAACGGCGGCACTTTCGGTGTCTCGCAGCCCGCCTTGCCGGGGGCGCAGGACTGGGCGCGCTCGGTAGCGGCGCCGGACCCGACATGCGCCAAATGCCTTGTTGCACTGGCGGGTTGGGGCTGGGGCGGTGAGGCTCCGGACGTGAAGGAGCTCGCCGCCGCGGCCGGGGTGTCAGTGCGGTCCGTCGAACGGCATCGGCCGCACTTGATCGACTTCAACCTTCTGGAGTTCAAGCCGTCGTCCATCCCCGTCGGCGATGGCAGATCAGGGAAGTTCCGCGGCCGTGAGGCATCGCGGTACCTCCTCCTGTCGGGATTCCATGCGCGTGAGCTGACCGAGGCTGAGCGGGCAACCGTTCCGGAGCGGGCGCGCCTCATCGTCAAGCGCGTGCGGTGGTTCGCCGGTGCCACGGTCGACGAGCGCGAGCGTGCGGAGATCGCGGTCGGGTTCGTGCTGCGTGCCGGGTGGCCGGACGAGCAGATCCTCAGGGTTCTGGATCACACGGCGGACCGCAACGCGTACAAGTCGCGGACTGGGTACCTGCATGCCTTGTTGTCCAAGGTGCGCGGTAAGCGGTACGTGATTCCGGCTCAGGAGTGGTTCACCGGGCAGTCCGGTCCGCGCACGGCGCACCGCGATGCCGCCGAGGACACCCGTTGTCGGACGGCTTGAGGGGAGGCACCGCAGTGAAGATCGTTGACGCACTCATGGACAAGATCAAAGTTCGTACGCGGAACATCCCCGTCTCGGCCAAGGCCCGATTCAACGCCTTGATGCGCAAGGAGAAGGGCGACACGGGCAAGGTGGCTGAACGCCTCGGCGTCTCCCGCCGTCAGGTGCAGCGCCTGGCAGCCGGGGACCAAGACATCGAGAGGTCGAAGAAATCGACGCTCGACGCGCTCGAACGGGAGGTCCGCAAAGATCATCAGCCACGCGTGAAGGCTCGGGCCGAGAAGGAAGCGAAGGAGCGCGGCGTATTCATTCACACCCGGGCTCAGTTTGGTTTCACCTCGGCGGGCGAATCGACGGATGACGCGCGGTACCGGCTGATCTCCGAGGACATGCCGCCGGAGCTGATCGGGGACATTGTCGAGGCTCTGCACCAGGAGGACGAGGCCCGGCTCCAGGAGCTCATCGGCGAAGGTCTGGCACAGCAGTATTTCCGGAGCCCCGAGGTCCCCGGAACGCAGCGTGAGCAGCTCGACGTGACGTTCGCCGATATCGACTACATCGAGATGGAGTGGGGGCACTGACCATGGCTGACACGTCGTACACCGCTCCCCTTGTCGTCCTCGACGCGAGCGACGGCGTCCTCGTTGCGCACCGTCCTGATGTGCAGCGGGTGAGTCTCCCGGAGGAGGTTATCGATCTCGCGACGGCCGCCGACTGGGCGGTGTCGTACGGGCTGGGTGCCGCCGCGCTGAGCCGGTTCGGCGAGGACGCCGCGGCGCTCCTGGTGCTGACCGAGTCGGCGACGGTGTTCCTCGGCCTTCCGGACCGGCTCGATGACCGGGTCCGGCTGCGGGTGGCTGATGACCATCCGGCCGTCAAGGCCGTGAGCGAGTCGGGATGGTCTCTGAGCCGTGCCGGCCTCTCCCCGTGGTCGTGGATGTTCCGCAACCGTGCGGAGGTCGTCGTCGCCGTCGTTCCGTGGGGGGCGTTCGATGCTCGCATCACGCGGTGGGGCGGCATGGGTGACATTGCCGACCCGTCGGCCCTGGCCTACGCGCTCGGGGTCTATGCCGAGCGCGTGACCACGCCGACCAGCTCGACGGCGGGGACCAGTCTCGCCCTGATGACCGCTCTCCGGCCGCCGACCCGCGCCACCTTCGAGCGGGGCACCGGGCGCATGAAGCGGGTGCCGGTCGAGGGGTCGCTCGTGGAGCCGGTCGACCCGGCGCCACCCGAGGCACCCACCGAGCACCCCCTCGCGGCCGAGCGGACCCGCGAGCAGACGCAGGACCCGGCGCATGTGTTGTTCGAGGAGGCCCTCGTCTGGCATCGCACGGAGCTGACCGCAGAGGAGGCCGCGCTCCCGTACGTCGTCGGGCTCGACATCAACATGGCATTCCTGGCTGCCGCGAACCGGCTGACGGTGGGTCTCGGTCCGGCGGTCTATACCGACGGCCCCCGCTTCGACAAGCGGGTGCCGGGGTCGTGGCTCGTGGATCTCTCCGGGGCGGTGCTGCGCACGAAGGACCCGCGCACCAAAGCGCTGATCGAGCTCGACCCGCGGCTCCCCTCCCCCTTCACGCCGCACGGGCACGCGCCGACCGGCCCGGCGTGGTACGCGACGCCGACCCTGGCGTACGCGGCCGAGCTCGGGGTCGAGGTGCGGCCCCTGGCAGGGTGGCTGCGGCCGGAGAGCGGCGGGTATCTCGACCTGTGGCATGACCGGTTGCGTGACGCCTACATGGCCACGCTCGCGGATCTCGGCGTCACGGCGGACATGCCCGAGGATGAGTTCGTCCGCGTGATGCCGACACTCAAGGAGAGGGACCCGGAGGCGTACGCGGTGCTGACCGCGATCAAGCACACCGCGAAGGGCGGTGTCGGCAAATTGCGGGAGAAGCCCATGGGAAAGCGGCCGAGCCGTCATGCGCCGTGGCCGGCACTCAAGCGCGCCACATGGCGGCCGGACATCCGGGCCGCCGTGATCAGCAATGCGCGGGTGGGACAGCACCGGAAGATCGTGAAGACGTGGGCGCTGACGGGTCAGGTGCCACTCGCGGTGCTGTCGGACTGCGTGGTGTACCCCTCGGCCTACCCGACGGCCCGCGCGGTGGTGCCGCGCAAGGAGGACGGCATGCCGATGCCCGGGGCGTTCCGGCTCGGCCCTAATCCTGGCTACTGCAAGGAGGAGGGTGTTCAAACCATGGAGTGGCTCGCCGAGCTGATCGCCCGGCAGGCGAATCCCGCGCGGTTCATCAAGGGCGGCGACGCCATCCGCGACGGCGAGTAGCGCGTTCGACGAGACCGACACCAAGGGGCGGGGCCCGGCACTGTGCCGGGCCCCGCCCCTTGGTCCGTTCTGCCCACGCCTCGGAATTTTCCGCGGAAAATCGTCAGGAGCGGTGCCCGGTTCAAGCACCGGTCACCGCTCCTGTGTTGGTGGTGCTGTCGTGCTGCCTGTGGAGCGTGCCGCAGGCCTCGGCCTGGAGGGACAACCTCTCGACCTCGTACAGCCGGGCGCGGCGCACACAGCGCGGCCCGGACGCGCTCGACACCCGGGCTCCATCAACGCTTTCTGCGGATCGTCTCGCCGGTTCGCCCGATTGCCTATCCCCCACACGAGGGGCGCGCAGGCCGCGCGCCCTCTGCGTGTCCGGCAGAGTGTCGCCATGAGTGTTGACCCGATGTTGTCTGTCATTGCGGCCGAGCTCGCCGAGACGTGCCGCCCGTGGCTTCCGGCCGGAGCGGCGCCGGTCCCTTCGGTAACTGAGCTGGTGACTGCGCTGAGGACCGCCGAGGATCAGACCGGCGGACCCGAGCGCGATCTGTGGGCGCATGCCGCCGCCAACGCCGCGGCAGCTACGAAGGCTTGCAATACCACCCCCCGGGAGTTGTGGGCTACCGCTCTCGACTATGCGCGACGGGCGCAGGATGCGGGTTCCGTCGCTGCGCTTTCCCTCGGGAAATCGTGATGGCCAACACGCCTAAATCGGTGATCATCTGGAATGCTGTCCCGGTCTGCCTCTACCGATCACCCGAGGCGGATCTCCGGAGTACCGGGCCTGTTCAGCCCGGGAAACCTACGGACAGAACGGAACTCACATGCAGTCATCTGTACTCGTCGTGTCCACCGACCCTCAGGGATCGGCGGTTGAGTGGGCCGAACGAGTGGGCGACCTCCTCCCCTTCGACTTCATGGCCGCCCATCACGAGCCTGAAAACATCTGCAAGCTCAAGCAGTTCGGGGCGCAGATTCACGTCATCGCGAACCAAAAGGGCGGCGTCGGCAAGACCACGACAACGGTCAACCTGGCGGCGGTCACCCATGACACTCTCGGTGAGGCCGAGGGCTACCGGCACATCTTCATCGACACTCCGGGGACGCTCGACAACGAGCACATCCTTTCCAAGGCCTTGGACATCGCGGACGACGTCGTGGTCCCGATGTTCACAGAGCCCCTGTGTTTCGGGCCGACCGCCCGCACGGTTCAACAGGTGCTCCAGCCGCGCGGTATCCCGTACAGGGTCGTCATCAACAATTGGGACCCGCGTGACGGGCGAGCCGATCTCAGGGACACCCAGGAGTACGTAGCCAAGAAGGGTTGGCCGGTCGCTCGTACGGTTCTGCGCCGCTACAAGGTCCATTCCCGGGCCGTTGCTGAGGGAACGGTTGTCACCCAGTACAAGGACAGCCAGCCCGCCTACCGCGGCCGGGAGGACTTTTTCCGGCTCGCTCTTGAGCTCGGATACGGGGGCAACAACATGGGCGGGGGCCACTGATGGCAGGTAAGCGCGTTTCGTTCGCTGACATGGCGGATGATGAAGTCGAGGCCGAGCCGGGAGTAGACAGGCGGCCTCAGGGCCGATGGCTGACGGTCGAGAGGTGCCTCCCCAACCCGCACAACCCGCGTGAGGTGGTGGGCGACCTCAGCGACCTGGCATCCATCACGGAGCGCCAGCTCCAAAGTTGCCTCGCCATCACACCCACGGCGTACCTGAAGCTGTGGCCCGAGGAGGAGGAACTCCTCGGCGCCGGCACCGATGATGTCGTGATCATCAACGGCAACCGCCGCCGTGCTGCGGCCGTCAAGTTCGGGCGTGCGGACCTGTTCGTCGTGACTGACGACAGCATCGCAACATCGAGGGCGTCCGTACTGAGGGCCGCCTATGACGAGAACGACGCTCGCAAGGATCTCGATCCGATCGAGGACGCGCACGCCGTGATGGACATCGTCGGCACGTACTCCACCGCCAAGGAGGCCGCCGCCGCGGAAGGCTGGTCCCAGCCGTGGATCAGCCATCGAAAGAACCTCCTCAAGATTCACCCGACGTTGCAGGAGGAGGTACGGGCAAAGGCCCGCGGCGAGGAGGGGCTCGCCATCCGGGATGCCCGACGCCTCGGCTCAGTGAAGGGCATCGAGCAGATGCCTCTCGCCGAGCAGCGGAAGGCGCTCGCGGACCTCTTGCGCGCCGACGCCGAGGCCGCCGCGGCTAAGAAGGCCGGGCAGCGCGAGGCGAAGCAACCCAAGGTTGCTGCCCCTGACGAGTCGAGGGCCGGTGCTGCGGCGGCGTCTGCGGGCAAGGAATTTTCCGCGGAAAATTCGAGTGGCGGCGCGGTCGTGCCCGAGCCGCGCCCCGGCGCGGATACCCCGGACACCTCCGGTGACGCAAACGTCAGTGCTACCGCCGGCGCTGAGCCGGGGTCGCCGTCCGTTTGGGTCATGCCTTCTGATGCTGTGCGCGAGTTCTCCGAGGCGTTCGTCGCGGAGGCCCTCGCCACCAGGACCACGCCCGAGGCGGTAATGCGGGCCGCACTCGACGCCATAAGGCCCGTACCGCGGAAGGCAGCCCCTTCGGGCTCATAGTCCGCCCCGCCGACAGCGGCCCCGGAGCGATCACGCTCCGGGGCCGCGCTGCGTCCAGTGGGCGCCTACGCCCGCTGCCGGCGGATCGTCTGACCGAAACCGCCACTCCGGCAGTCCCGGCACGCCCCAGCCCGATCTGCCGAGGGAAACCCGCAGGTCGCACCGAAACCGCCAGATGCTGCACCCCCGGGAAACCGAAACCGCCAAGTGCTGCACCCCCTACGACCAGGAGGTATGCGCGGGTCTCATGCGTGGTGCGCCGTAGGCATACGCGGGTGATCAGCCTTGCAGGCGGTCTCACAGACGTCATGAGTACGGCTACTCAGTGCCTATCCCTCCGGTGCCGCATCTGACCACCAACCGGTGATAGCGGCGGGCCGTCCGCCGACGGAAGCGCGCGTGCGGACCAGCCAGGTGTCTCCGTGGTCGTCGCGGGCGGTCCGCATCACCCTGGACGGGAAGAGGAACATGCCGCAGCGGTTGGGGGCGGAGCCGTCGTCGGGCTCGCCGCGGAAGGGGTAGCCCAGCACACGGAGATGCCCGCGCATCACGCCGTGGCGGTAGTACTCCGCGTCCAGGGTCCTGGTGATCCCCTTGAAGGTGATGGTGAGCCGCCGGGGCTCGGGAACCTTGGCCGTCTCCTCGCAGGGGCAGGGATCGGTATAAGGAGTCCCATCCGCGTGCGAGGGGCGGGAGGCCTGGCCCCAGACGCCATCGGCGCACACGCGTGCAGCGTGGCAGGGGCAGTGACGGCAGTCCTCGACGACGTGGGCCCACACATGTTCGTCGCCAGCATCGGCGACGGGTACATAGCTGTAGGTGGTCGGGGCGAACGGCCTCTCGGCTTCTCGGCGAAGAGCAGCGGTGTACTTCTCGCCTTCGCGCGCGGCGGCGCGTGCCTTCTTCGCGGCGGTCGACTGATTCTTCGGCATGACGCACTCCTCGGACCGGGCGGTCCCCACGCTTCCGCCGGCCGGATACGTCAGGGCCGGTGTACAGGACAGAACTCAACTCCACGGGCCCCAGAAGACCTTGACCGACGACGTCCGAGGGCGTGGGCCCGGACAGCGGCGAACGGCGTACGCGACTTGCCGTGCCGTCCACGATAGCGACACGCGCCGACAGTCAAGCTTCGTTACATGCGCAGTCTTGGCCCACAGCGGCGAGGTTGTGACACGGGCACTCAGTCACCTGGGCTTCCGGTGCATCCCTGATAGGGGACCCATCGGCAAGTCGGCGCCCTGCCCCCGCATGTCGGGCAGATGGCCGACGTGGCGGTAAGGGGCAGGCCGAACACCCACATCAAGCAGGAGGGCGCACGCAGAAGACCAGGTTCGGCGGGCGGACGGTGCAGCGCGGGAAGCCGGTTCCATCGGCGCTCTGGAGTCGTCCGGCCCACCGGCCGGGCAGCCGCTTCCGGCCGGTGCTGCTCCAGCCAGTACCGGAGCGGCGCCCGCTCCCGGCGCGGAATGATGCCGGCGGGGGCGATTCGCTCAACGTCCTCGATCCACGCCTCGGCCGACACCCCGCGCCTACGGCGGCGCTCCTCCCATGTCCACATCGCTTCGGCCAGGGCGAGCGCCTCCGGGTAGACCACGGCCGGGGCGGCGCGGCGGCGGTGGCGTTCCATTCCGAGGGCGTCCTCGCGGGCCCGCCACACGTCGGCGGCGAACTGTCCAGAGATCCACCACCACAGCATCACCTGATGGGCGTCCGCCACGAGTGCATCAGCGACGTGCCCCACCCGATGGACGAGTTGTCGATGGTGCAGCAGCGCCCGGCCCAGTTCGGGGACGGGCCCGGTGTCGATGAGGTATCCGCCGTCATCGCTGGACATCCACCGGCGCCCGCACCCGCACGGCCGCCACCGGTGGCCATCCGCGGCCAGCCATGCCCCGGGCTCCATGCACAGGGGGCAGGCGGGCAGCGGTGCTGCGCCCCGGTCGCGCGGCCATGAGGTGATGTGGGCCCCGGCGTCAAGGAGTCGGTCCGGGTGCAAGCCGGGGAGGGCGCGGGCGAGTTGGCCGGGCTCGCGGTCCACCAGGACCGCCAGGCGGGCCAGTGCTGCGGTGGAGAGGGTGACCTCCTCGCGCTGCGGGACGAGATCCTCGTCGGGCAGGACGAGGCCCTCGTCGAGCGTCGCGAGGAGGGCGGGGACCGGGAGGCCGTTCGCTGTTGCCGTGCGGAGGACGAACGAGGCGACGGTCTCCCCGGTGATCAGCGGGACACGGATCGGGAGCTCGGCCGCAGTGATCGGAGCGGGCTGCGGAGCAGTGTCGTTCATGTCGGCACCGTGGCACACGACACCGACAGTGCAGCCCCGATCGGGTCAACTGAGGTCCGCCTGGGGGCGGCACAGGTTGACGCTACATGACGTGTCCGTGTCAAGTCTCGGGTTTGCGCCCCTCTCGATAGCCGGATGGCTTCGTGCAAGTTGATATGGCCCGGTTAATCTCTGGGGGAGCGTCAGCATCCTTCCGACCGGCCCCGGCCGGACCGGCAGGGACGGCGGACCCCGCTCCCCGCCCGCGCGCGGATCAGGCGCGGGCCCGTAGGAGCGCTGTCGCCTGGGCTGTCCCGCAGGCTGTCGCGTCGCGCCCTGTCCCGTGCTGTGACCTGCACGAACACCCACCAACCCCCGCCCCTGCGCGCAATGCGACAGCCCCCCGGGGACACGGGCCCCTGCTGTCGGCGCCCCGCCCCCGACAGCCACCAGGACCGCCGCCCTGGGCTCCACCGTGCCCCCCGTCGAGGACGTCGCCGGGGTCGGTGCCTCGACCATGACCGGGGCCACGGCCGGGCGCGGCCGGGGCAGCACCACGACAGTGAGCGGCACGTCCCGGGGGACGTCCGGGCGGTACAGCGCATCGGCGTATGCCCGTGCCCGGGTCTCCCACTCCTCGACGTCAAGTGCGCGCCCGATGACCGCTGCCGCCACCATGGGGCACACCGCGTCGGCCGCCTGCTGCGCCCGGTTGCGGATACCGGCGCCTCGGCCCACGTGCCTCCACGGGTAGTCATCCGGGAACCCGACGAGTCGGCCAATGGTGTCCTGTCCGATCTTCTCGCCGCTCTTGTCGTCCTTCCATCCGTAGGCCGTTGCCGTGACGCAGGTCGACGGCCGGTCGGCGCTGAACGCGTTCCCACCCTTCGGCCGTCCGGTCTTGGGGTCGATGCCGCGCTGTCCCCGGGTGTTGACCGACCGGCCCCGCTCCCATCTGGCGCACTCGGCGAACGTCGTCACGGGGAATGCCTCGGTGGGGTGCACGCTCACGAACGGCGAGCGGGTGCGGTGCGCGGTGAGGAAACGGCGCTTGCGGTGGGAGGCCGCGCCGTAGTGGACCGCGTCGAGGGTCTCGGCCTCGACGGTGCCCCAACCTGCCTGTACGAACTCGTTGATCAGGCCGCGCTCGATCTCGGAGGGGAGCGCGCTGGACTGCTCGACGGCGACCCACTCGACCGACCCGCCCCGGGCGAGCATCGCCAGGGGCCAGACGACGACCTCGGCCATGAGACCGGCGCGCGGGTCCTCCAGCTCGGCAAGCGGCGCGCGGACGTCCTCCCACGACTCCCCGGAGCGGGGCGCGTTGCCCGCGTCCTGGCCCTCGGCGTCCACCAGGGCGAGGAACCCGGCCGCCGCGCCCACGCCGCGGACCACCGAGACAATGAGCTCGATTGCCGACGCGTACCGGCCCATGCGGAGACCGGCCGGGCTGAATGCCTGGCACGGGGGCGAGAGGATGATGCCGGTTACCCACTGGAGCGCCGGGCACTCCGGGTCGAGGTCCGTCACGCTCGCGCGGATCATCTCGAACCCTGCGGCCTCGGCCGTGGCCACCGCCCCGGGGTCGAGGTCCACGCCGACCATGTCCACGTTGGCACCCAGAACGTCACGGATGCCGACCGACCAACCACCGGGCCCGTGGAACAGGTTGATCACGCGCGGCGCGTCCTTCTCCGGAGGCCACAGCCACCGCACCGGCCACGGTCCTGCGTACCACTGGAGGAGCGCGAGCGTGTCGGCGTCGAGGGCGGCAAGACGCTCCGGGGTCATCGGGCCCGCCTCGTCGAGCCGACCGAGCGTGAGGGCCGCGCGCTCCCCCTTCGCCGCACGGGCGTACTCGCCTGCCCGCTCCTCGTCCCCCTCCTCGACGGCCCATGCGCACATGGCGACCCGCTCGACCGCCTCGAATGCCCACCCCTCGGCCGCCTCGTCGAGGGCGTGCTCCTCGGCGTACGCAACGAGGAGGTCGGCCGCCGCCTGGCACTCGGCGAGCGCCGGGTGACCAGCCGCCGCGTCCAGGGGGGCGACGTCCTCGGCCTCCTCGGTGGGACCGGCCGCCGGCGGGAGCGTGGCCGGGGTCCCGACGCCGGGCACGGCGCCGCCGTCGGTCTCCCACGCGTCGGCCGCGCCGGGGTCGCTGATCACGTCGGGGGCGCATTGTCTTGACGAGTACGCGTCAAGTTCCCGAGAAAACCCCCCTACCCCAGCGAGGGCATGTCGCGTTGTTGTCGCGTACTCGTCAAGTTCCTGGGGAGGCTCCGGCCCCTCTGCCGTCGGCGCGTCGTCCTGCCCCGGGTTGGTGACGGTCCGGCCATCCCGCGTCCTCGAAAGGACCTGGTCGTACCGGCCCTTGGTGTCGTCGATCGTGTACGCGTTCCGCAGCGTCAAAGTTTTCGCGTTCGCGCGGACCACTACGTACGAGGAGGTAGAGATCTTGCGGACCTCGACGACGTCCCCCCGCTGGAAGTCCGTGCGCTCCCACGGGCGGGACCGCCCGTTCACGAGCTCGGCGAGCTCGGCCGCCTGCCGCGCCTTCCGCGCGGCACGCTCCGCGCGCTCCGCCTCGGCGGTCGCCTCGATGGCCCTACGCGTCGCAGCGTCCCCCCGCGCACGGTCTCGCAGTGCGCCCCGCGCGGAGTGATGCCCCATCAGGATCGGCTGACCGCCAGCAAACCGGCCGTAGTGCGCCCCCGCCGCAGCGACGAGACCCTCGGCCTGCCGCCGCGCCGCCGCCGCCTTTTCCTCCGCCTCCTCGGCCCGCCGCCGCGCCCATCGCACGGCCGCCGCCACCGTCGGCAGCGTCTCGGCCGGAGTCTCGGCCAGCGCCACAGGGACCGCCGCCAGCGCCGGAGCAGCAACCGGTGCGCCCCCTTCCCCATCCATCGTCTCGACGCCCGACGGGTCCGAGACGACGTCCCCCGCACGCGCCCCGAACTCCATCGCCACGCGCTTACGGGCGCCCTCGGCCGCACGGTGCACGTCCCCCGCAGAGCAGCCGTGACGCTGCGCGAACTCCCGCGCCGTACGCGCGGCCCGGATCGTCGCCCCCGCAGGCGCCTTGACGTCCGCAGGCTGCCCGGACGCGATACGGGCACCGTGCGCCCCGTAGCAGTCGCCGCACACGTGGATACGGCCCGCGTGTCCCGTCGCCGCGTACAGCGCCACACCGACTGTGAAGCATCGTCGGCAGTACATCCGGCCCGTGGCCGCTGCGCGCTCCTCCGCCGGGCACATGCACGGCCCCGTGGACATCGCAGCCACGATGTCCACACGCCCGCACACGCGGCACGTACCGCCGAACACCACCCCGTCCCGCTCACAACGGTGGCAGCGCTCACCTACGGGCATCTCAGGCGCCTCTACCGGCGCAGCATCCGCCACGGGCGCAGCGTCGGCATACTCCGCCACGTACGCCCCGCCCTCCCCCTCCCAATCGTCCAGGGGGTCACGAACCGGGGTCACCTCATCGAACAGACCATCCGCCGCGCACTCCGGCGCGATCACGGTCACATCAGCCTGCCACCGCGGAACACGACCATCCGCGTCCATCGGGCCCATCGGCATCGACACGTGCGCATACGGCTGCGTACGCCGCGACCCGTGGTACAGCGGCACGCACACCGCCTCATCCCGCCGCGCCCTACGGCCATCAACCGTCGCCACCACTACGGCCGTTGCCTCACCAGGGCAGTACGACGAGTGGTTTCGGTTCCAGTCCCCGCCCCGTACCTGGGTCGCCCACACCTGCCCCGTGTACCGGGTCCCCTCGATCTCCCACGCGAGCATCACACCCGCCTCATAGCGGAACTGTTCGACGCCCTTACGGTCCATGTACGTGCCCGGGGCGAACACCTTGAACGGGGCAGGCCTGCCCGACCACATGCCCAACGGCGCCCTACGCCACTTCGCACCCTTGGCACGCTGAGCGATCTTCCCGGCAAACTCCCGCGCCCTTTTGGCGAACCCTTCGACCGCGTCCGGGTTCGCATCGTCCGGCACGGTGTGCAGCGTGAATGCCATCTGACCGTCCGTCGACTCAACCCGCAGCCGCTCACCCTTACCGGTCACGTACGCACGGCCCGTAGCACCCACCGACACCATCCGGCGCGCGTTGTCCGGCGTCCCCGCGGGGACAGTGGCCGGAGTCTGCTCCTCAACCGGCGCCGGAGCCTCCATCACGGGCACGGTCGGAACCTCTACCGGCGCGCCCGTGATGACCGGAGCGTCATACGCGGCAGGCTCCGCGCCGAACTCCACACAGTCCCCGGAACGCAGCGCGTAGGCCATGGCGTGAGTGCCCTTACGACCGTCTCCAACGATCGTCCACCCCGCCCGGTACACCTGATCCGTGCTGACCAACGCGCCACACCCGCACTCGTAACCCATGCCGCGCGTAGCCGCGTTGAGCTGCATACCGCAGATACCCGAACGACGCTGCCCGTAACGAGTCACCGCGTACCGGCCGTTGTGCCGCACCGGCTCAAGCACCCGCATCCCGGCGGGGCGCAGCGTCTCAGCGTGCTTCCGGGCGTAGACAGTCACCGCCCCCCGCGTCTTGTATCCCTCGGTACCGGGGATCACCCAACGACCGTCCAGCGTGATCACGCTGTAGCAGGACGTAGCCGGAGACAGCACGACGTACGCGAGCGCCACCCCGTCCCCGTCCAGGATGATGCGCGCGTCGCTCAGGTCATGGCCCTTGATCGCGTTCCGGGCGGGGGTGGTGATCATGGCGTCCATCAAGCGACTTCCCTTCGGAGATAACCGCCGGACCCGTAATTCCTGCGGTTGGTGTGACCACCACCTTACGCAACTTGCAGTCTCACTGCAAGTTGCACTGCAAGTATTCTTCAGGGTGAGCCTCCCCTAGACTCGACCACTCCGGCCACCCCCGACCCTGGACAGAGCCCGTTGCCCACGCGGCTCCTCTGTAAGGGTTAATACTTTGGTGGCACTCCTTACATGGGGTGCAGCATTTGGCGGTTTCGGAGAGTTACGATCAAGGCGTACAGAGCTCAGGATCCGACGTTTCCGCAGGTCAGACGTAGTTTTTAGGCTCAAGATGCGGGGGTGCAGCATTTGGCGGTTTGTAACCAGGGCTTCGCCCTTACCTCCCGCACAAAACAGTGGTCCGCTTCGCGGACCACACCGGCCGCGAAGCGGCCGGCTCGATCCGCGAAGCGGATCGAGTTGTACCACGCGTAGCGTGGTACAGACCCGCGCGCGGG
>NZ_BMUA01000053.1 GCF_014649955.1 Streptomyces violascens | reverse complement strand
CACCACCTGGCACGCGGAAATCGCCCGCGCCCGCGAGCACTGCGCCGACCGTGCCCTGACCGACACCGGCCGCTTCATGGAGCAGGACGTCAGCCTCCGCTGGATCTACGTCCACATGATCGAGGAGTACGCCCGCCACAACGGCCACGCCGACCTGCTCCGGGAACGCATCGACGGCACCACCGGCGTATAGCACTGAGCAGAGAGCGTTGACCCTGTCACGACGGCGTGTACGCACTGTCCATTGGCGACGGAGCTGTCAACTCGTGCCGCAACCAGAGAGCCTTTGCCCCGTGGTGATGTGACGCGCCGTTCAGATGCCGATCCCGGGCGGCGCGGTGCCGCCAGGCTGTGCGGGTGGCAGAGCGAGTACGCGTGCGTGAGATCGATGACGACGAGGGCCGGTGCCTGCTGCGGAGCCGATTTCCTCAGCGGCTGGGGCACGGTGGGCGGGACGTAGCTCTACCACTGACTCTGCCCATCACGACCACCACAGCCCGACCGCGGACAGCCGCTCCACGCTTCTCCAGCTGGGCGACGCGGTCCTCGTCCGTGTCTCCGTGGGCGTAGAAATGGCGGGCACCGCGCCGTGCCTGCCGGTGCCGCCGCGTCGTTGAGACCGGCGTGACAGACACGCTCGACACCCGTGCCCGCAGGCGCCGGCCGCCCAATCGTCCTGCCGCCCCGCAAGCCTGCGCGGGCACGGTCGGCCGGTTCGCCGCTTTGCTCGGCCTGGTCCTGGTGCTCGTCCTGGCCATGGTGCTGGCGCCCCTGGTCTTCGGCGCCGCCCTCGTCCTCACCATGAACCTGGCTTGATGTTCCAAGGCTCTGGCCCCGGGGCCTCGCCGGAGCCGAATTTACGGAGCGGGCCGTGCGTCTGGCCGCTGGTTGGGCTGGTCGGGAGTCGGGAGGCTGCGGCAGCTGCGTCCGCCCCCGCAGACTCCGCGCCGTCATTGCGAACGGCGACTTCGACGCCGGGCCTTCCACACCGACCACGCACATCGATGCCTCTCCCCCGCCCCCCCGATCAGCAGAGCTAGGCCCTCACCGTTTGATCCCGACCTTCGCTTCAGAGAATCTGCACCCCGCGGCGCACGGCCATCGCCGACTGTTCATGGGATCGGACCGCCCTCGGTCGAAGTGTCCGCGCTGCGGGCAGGTTCATGCCGCCCTCGGGTTCGGTCCCGTGATGCATCGTGTATGCCTGGCTGTCCTCGTGGTCATGGCTATGATGGCAGGGCTGTCGAGTGTGGCCACCCCGACGGCGTACGCGCAGCCCAGGGTGGTTACCGCGCACCGGGCCGCCAACTTCAATACGCATGCGACCGACCTGTGGCGGAGCAGTATCTATGACCTGACGCAGCAGGTGGAGGTGCTCGCCTCGCAGGAGGTCCGCGACACTCTTCCGCCCGACGCCGAACCGGCGGACGGGGTGTCCGTCAACCGGCTGACGACGCTGGGCAATTACACCGTAGAACGCTTCCGCTGGACCGCGTGCCCGTCTTCGACCACCTGTACCACCTACCGGCTCAGGATTCACCGCCAGAACCGATCCCCGGCCTTCGTCGTCCGTCAGGCCAGAGATCTCGTCACCACCGTCAATGTGATCCCGCCGCGGGGCGGCCAACTGGTACCACCCGACGCCAAGCCGACCCTAGGCATCCAGCTAGCCGACGGCACCTGGTTCTACGACATTCACGCACGGAACAGAACGGGCCCCTCGGATGTGGCCGCAACCAGCGTTCCGAGACCCCGTGGCACCGGAACGGCTTCCTCGCCAGGGGTGACGGCCCCTTCAACGTCCGGCGCCGCCGGTTTGACCCGACCACCTCGCCGTCGGTGGCAGCGTGACCGGGACCTACTGCGGTCGACCCAGCTGGTGGGCGGGCTGATCATTCCGTTCGGCGTCGGCCTGGGCAGGCAGTGGCAGCGTCCAGGTGTAGACGTCCGGGTCGAAGGAGTCCAGGCGCTGGACGAGCCTGGCGGTCGACCAGGGCCAGCAGAAGGTGTTGATGCCCGGGAGACCGAAGTAGTAGCCGGTACCACCGGCGTTGTAGACGGTGCCGGGTAACGCCTCGTGCAGGGCCTGCTGGTGGGCTGTTTCGGCCTCGGGCTTGACATCCAACGCGAACGCCCCGCTGGAGCGCAGGTGGTTGAGGGCGGTGGTGACGTAGCGGAGTTGGGCTTCGAGGACGGTGGGGACGGCGGTGGTGCCGGTGAGCAGATTCGGGCCGATGAGCAGGAAGAGGTTGGGGTATCCGCTGACGCTGGTGCCCAGGTAGGCCCGGCGATTGTCGGCCCAGGTCTGGGCCAATGTGCCTTCGGTGCCGTGTAGTTGGGGGGCCAGGGGGATGTCGCCGATGTGGTATCCGGTCGCGAGGACGATGATGTCGGCGTGCGTGCGGGTGCCGTCGGCGCCGATGACGTCGGAGCCCTCGACGGCAGTCACGCGGGTGGGATGCAGCCGTACGTTGGGCTGGGTGAGGGCGGCGTAGTAGGTGCCGGAGGTGATCAGGCGACGGCTGCCGAAGCGGTAGGCGGGAGTAAGAGCTCGGCGCAGGGTGCGGTCCCGTACCGAAGTACGCAAATGCAAGCGGGCCAGGGCCTCCAAAGGCGGTAGCAGGTGGGGGTGGCGCAGGGGAACGCCGATGGCTTCCTGGGTCCAGTGGTGCAGGCTGCGCAGTGCGCGGCGTGCTGCCGGGTGGTGCTCGAAGAAGCGGTGGAGACCAGGAGGGAGGGGGTAGTCGGGTTTCGGAAGTACCCACTGCGGTGTGCTCTGGAAGACGTCGACGTGGGCCGCCTTCGGCTGGATCTCGGGCAGGAACTGGACGGTGGAGGATCCGGTGCCCACCACTGCCACCCGCTGTCCGGTCAGGTCGGCTTCGTGGTTCCAGCGCGCGGAGTGAAAGGCAGGGCCGCGGAAGGTGTCCAGGCCGGGGATGTCAGGATGGCGGGGCCGATGCCAGGGGCCGGTGGCGACGATCACGGCGCGGGCGGTGTACGTGCCCGACGTGGTCTGCAAGTTCCAGCAGTGCGCGTCCGGCGCCCAGCGGACGCTCAGCACCTCGGTGTCGTAGCGGATCGCCTTGGCCACACCGTGCGTTGCCGCGGTGGTGTCGAGGTAGTCGAGAATCTCGGACCGGTCGGCGAATCCCCGGCTCCACGCGTGGGGAGCGAATGAGTATTCGTACAGCACCGACGGTACGTCGCAGCCGCATCCGGGATAGCTGTTGTCCCGCCAAGTCCCGCCGAGGCGGCCGGACTTCTCCAACACCACGACGTCACCGAAGCCGGCCCGGCGCAGCGCGATCACGGCGGCCACACCCGAGAGGCCGGCCCCAATGACGACGACTTCCGCTTCATTTCCTGTGCTGTCGATGCTGTCGTCGGCCACCGGTGCCCCCTGCCTGCCTCGTGAGCAACCCGGCACTGATACCGAGCAGCCCCCAAACCACTTACTCAGATCAGCCGATCGTATGGTTCACCGTGACCGTCCATGGCGATACAAGCGGTTAGACCCTCATAAGAGTGATTTTGCTCAGTAAGGTAAATGTCGGCGAGATTTCCTGTGTTTGGCTGCCGGTCATGACGATGAGGGACGAACTGCCCAGGTCTCGCAGCCCGCACACCGCCGTCGACGAGCCCGGGCAGCATCTGCCCTACCCCAGTGGCTGGTTCTGCCTGGCACGTTCACGAGAACTGGCCCCCGGCAAAGTCCTGACCCGCCGCTTCATGGACGAAGACATCGTCCTCTACCGCACCCGTGACGGTAGATCCCGCGCGGTGGGTCCCTACTGCCCGCACCTGGGCGCTCATCTCGGGGCGGGCGGCACCGTGGAAGGCCAAAACCTGGTATGTCCCTTCCATCGCTTCGCCTTCGCCCCCGATGGCACCTGCGTCGGCACGCCCGACGGCCCGCCGCCGCGCGCCCGCCTGCAGCAACACACCATCAGCGAGCGCAACGGCTTCCTCTTCGTCTGGTACGCACCGGACGGTGCCGCACCCTCCTGGGACGTCCCCGACACCGCCCAGGACGGAGTGGTTCCGACGGCCGCCTGGAGCACGGAAGTCCACACCTACGCCCAGGAGATTATCGAGAACACCCTCGACTACCGGCATCTGCCCGTCCTGCACAAGGTGGCCGTGGAGGAACTCGCCGCACCGGTGACCGAGGGCCCCCTCCTGCGCATGCGTCTGCGTCTCGGACCGGAGCGGCCTCCCGCTCTCAAGCGGAAGATCCGGGCGGACCATGCGTTCCTCATGGCGGGGCTGGGATATCTCCGGGTCGAGCTTCCGCTGCCCTCGCTCGGACTCGTCAGCTACCTGTGGGCCATGCACACGCCGACCGGGCCTCGACGTACCCGCATGCTGGTCGCGGCTGCTTGTGCGGATATCGGCAAGCAGGACGCCACCGAAACGTCGCTCCCACTGCGTGGCCTGCACCGGGCCTTCGCCCGCGCGGTGCTACGCACCGCAGTCAGCAAGATCCATCAGGACCTGGGGATCTGGAACACCAAACGCTACGAGCCACGGCCTCGCCTCGCGGCGAGCGACGAGGCCATCGGCTTGTTCCGCCACTGGGCCCGACAGTTCTACCCGGCTTCGTGACGGAGACAGCATCTCCACCGGCCCAGGCGACGATGACCCCGCACCCCTGAAGCGGCAGCGTTCCGCGAAAGTGCGCAGTCATCAGGGAGCGCGGTCACAACCAACCCAAGCACTCACCGCCAACAGGCGGCAATCTCACATCCCGGGCATGCCGCGACGAGGCCGACGGCACCCATACCCCAGCCTCAACGCGAGGCGCTGTACAGCGACCTGACGGCCAAACAGTTCTGCCCCGCCTGGGGAAGGAGACCCGGCCGGGGTCACGTCAGCGCGCGTAGGAAGCATCAGCGTTGGGCCGGGTCCGATGCCTGCGGGCAACGGCGCATAAACACCCAGTTGTCGAAGTGCGGGTGAACGACCACCTTGGCGGCGCCGCCCCGGGTCCCGCCGGACTCACGGGTCAGGGTGTTGTAGCGGATGCTCAAGCGACCGGGAGCCACGCCATCCACGCACTGGGCAGCGGTCAGCGGTCAGCAGTGTGCGTCCGTTGTCGATCGCGGCACCACACACCTGCTTGCCATCCTGCTCGACCGCAGCGACCCAGGGGGTACACGCCCGGGGCCACACCGTTCCCGCCGATCACGGCCGAGGCCGACACGCCGGGCATCATCAGGACCAGGGCTGCCCCAGCCACGGCCACGGACTAGCCAGGCACCACGCTTCCCGCTTCGCGAAACCAGCAGACGAACGCTGCAACCTCATCATGCAGAGGTCAACGAACACGGCCACGACGGATACGGGGCGGCGGCCGATCCGCAGACACACCCACGCTCACGCTCCTCCCCGACAGGCTCCCGACCGGGCCCAGAGACGCCCCTCAGCGCATCGCGACAACGCCCTGACCTGCGCGCACAACCTTCGGCGTGACGAAGCGCGATCCGTCACGCGATCCGTCAGGCTTCGAAGAGAATCACCCAAGGTTCTGCCGATGCCCGCACAGCCGCTGTCCGAACCCGGACGCAACCCTCCCACCCCGCGCACGGCCGACGCCTGCCCGGGAAGGACGATGCAGGCGTTCGGCCCCCGCTCGGCCGGGGCCCTCTCCCAAACCCCAGCGACGAACACCCTTGCGCGGCGAAGGTACCCGCGCGCACCTTTTATGCTTCAGGGCAGGAGCTGACTGATGTGCCCTTGAAGACGCCGAGATCGAACCAGTTGCCACCACACCGGTCATGCGGCAGCCGGCCCGGATCGTGTCGCACCATGTTGCCGTGGGACTGAGCCGGCCCTGTAAATCCATCGTCGGCAGCAGAGGCACCTGCGCCAGCGATGAGGACGCTACCCACAGCGAGGGCGGCGATGCTCATCTTGGCTCTCATGACCACAGGAACTCCCTCGGGGAACATAACCGTACTGCCACCTTGCAATGCGACGTGCTCGGTCGCACTCCGGACCGAGCCATCCGAGGTGCAAGCCACCGGCCCCAGCCGCTGATCGGCCAGGCCCTGGGCCAGATCGCCAGCCAGGCCTCAGCCGTTCCTGGCGCCACGACGCCTGCAACCGCGCACGTCCTGGTCGAGCGCCTGGACGCCATCCCGAGGGTCGGGCCGGTCACCTCGCGCATTTGGCCACGTGCGCCGAGGTACTGTCCAGTTCGACCGTGCACGGCCGTCGCCGTTCCCAGACCGGCACGCCCACTCGAAATGGCCCGGAGTCGGAAAGTCCTCCGTCTTCAATTGTCGCTGCGCCCGTCACCACCGATCCGGCCGGATGGCACGGATCGGTGGCTGGTTCGGACGGTCAGTGCGAGAAACAGAAGCGGCTGCCAAAGCCGCCGACATCGAGCACAATGCCGCCCCAGCGCCAGCAGCTGTTCCCCTGGTGCTCCGGTATCCAGCCGGTGCTGGCGAAGGATCCGTACCAGCCGACGTCGTCCCACTGCTGGCTGTAGTTGCTGGTGCCGTCGGGGTCCAGGTAGGCGCCCGTAGTGCGCGCGGTGCCACTCCGGTTCCAGGTCACGACGCAGGCCTGGTTGCCGTCGTTGGACTCGATCAGGTCAACTTCCCAGCCACCACCGTACGCGTGCTGGATCAGCCTGCCGCTACAAGCGTAGTTGGCCTGGGGAGCCGCCTGCGCGGCAGGACTGGCCACCACGGTCAACGCGGCAGCACTCACTGCTGCCAATGCGCCGCCGACTATTCTTCGCTTTCGCATATTCCCTCATTTCATTCTGATGCGCGATCAACTGCCGACTCGCGGCGGCCTCTTCTGCCTGACACCGCGCGATGCGTGCGGGTTCGAGACGGGCCCTTTCCGTCCCCACCCATGGCTCACCCGTCGGCCGGTCCCCTGCCCCGGCCGAGGGGGGAAATGGGGCCAGCGGATCAGTAGCCGAGGGAGATTGGGTCCGTACCGAACGTCCACAGGTTGCCGGAGCTTGCATAGACCTGGATCGCGTCCTGGCCGCTGTCCTCCCCGTAGATGTAGTCGCATGCTCCGGGCGCGAGTTGGGGGGTGCTGTGGTCCGAGGGTGTGATGGAACGGCCAGTCTGAGCGTCCTTGATCCAGAAGTGGAAGCTGTTCGCTGAACTCTGGTGGTTGCACAGGGAGGCGGAGACCCACGGTGTGCTGTCCAGCGTGTTCGTGCCAGTGATGGTCACGCCGTGGAGAGTGTAGGAGTCGGTACCGGTCGCAGCGGAGGCGGTGGTGCTGACACCAATGACCGTGGCAGCGGCGAGGGCGGTCACAGCGAGGCTGGCGTGGATTCTTCGCATGTCGTCTGATTCTCGGCTTTCCTTGGTCCGGTATGCGATGCCGTTGCTGGCGCAATGCGACAGGTTGGTCCCGTGCGCGCTGAGGCAGAGAGCAACACGCCCTTCCGGCCAGAGGTCGTAGCGAAATCACTCAAACTTGGGCGAGTTTCAGCAAAGGCGCACACTCGGGGCGAGACCGGTCTCGAGTGCCGGTGGAAACGGCGGCCTGCGCCGACCCGGTCATACCGGTCAGGGTGACCCCGGGGACGGCCGCGACTGGGCCGGCCGAGAATGCTACGCGCGCGGCCGACACCGCGTCGGTTGCGATGGGGGTGACTTGTCGGGGGGAGGGGTGTGTTGCCTCGACTGAGCGTGGCCGTTCGGCCCGATGACCCATCGGTCAGCCATGGCCCTGAGCCGCTCCGACAGAGGCGACGGCCATCGTCACCGCCGTCACTGCTGCCTTGACCGAACGTCTCATCGCTGTTCCCTTCGCTGCGCGGGATCGGTTGAGTGCCCACAGTGACGCTAGGGCCGCGGAGCCGCCATCCGTCCTAGATTCGTCCTAGTGCCAGGTCAGCCAAGGGGGCACGCTGATCGTGAAGCGCCGGGGAGAACATGAGATTTGGCGTGCTGGGGCCGCCACACGCTCAGATCACCGGGCGCGGGGTCCGGCTCGACGGACCACGGCAGGCGGAAATGCTGGCCGCGCTTGGGGGGCGGCTCTCCTTGAGTAAGTACGGTCGGGGAATGGCGCGGTGGCTTTCGCTCCGTTTCCAGCCCCCGCCGCTTCAAGCCGTGCATGCAGTCCTCCCGCACACGGCTTTCCGACATCGTTCACCGACTGGCATGCGCCGTCGCCCAGCGTACGTTTCCGGTAAGTCGGCAGACCCCGAGCCTGGTGATCCACTCCAGGAGATCCTCGCCTCCCTCGCTGCCGCAGCGACGGTCGCCGACGACTACGGAGATCCCGAGAAGTACGTCCTGCCCCATCTTCCGTACCAGGTCGCAGCCGACGCCATCGGCCGGATCAGCTCCGATATGCCACCGGCTCGACGCGGCGCCGTGTTCCTGATGGGCCTGCCGGCTTTCCAACTGGAAGCGCTGTGGCAGGTCGTCGGCGTCCTGAGGCGCGCACGGAACGCCGACGAGGACGCCACCCAGGTCCCGGACCTTGTACAGGACCACGCCACGCACTGCTTCCTCCCGCCGCGCCGCATCGACGACGTGGTCACCGACATGGAGCGCGTCCTGGCCGTCCGCTCACTGGACATTCCGGCAGTCCACACGGTGGCCACCACGATGCTCCTCAAAGGCGAGCGCGACGACAGTTTCCGTTCCGCGCGAGATGACCTGTTCCCGGCGTGGCGATACGCCGTCATCGATCCGTGAGGACCTTGTCGCGTGGGACCCCGATACCTCCGGGAAGCGAACTCCACCAGAGCGGCAAGCGACTTCCATGCCTCCGGCCACAGCTCGACGAGTTTCGCCGGTGCGCCTGGGGACCATCAGCAGACCCCAGACGTGCCTGTGCCAAAGCTCGGTAGTTGTCACTGACAGCACCGCATAGGCTGCGCAAGCATCCGGGGCGAAGCAGCCTGACTGTCACCAGAGAGGCACGGTACTTGTCACACATGGTCGACGACTGGGTCATACGGGCACCGGCGCGCAGCGTGACTCGCGAGGACCTCATCACCATGCTTCGCGAACAGACTCCGGCATGCGGACCTGCCCGTGATGCCCTGATTGCCGGAGGTGTCTTCGTCGTCTGGGACGGTCTGGTCCCTGCCGACCGGCACGCGGGTGTGTGCGGGATCCGGATGCGCACAGCTGCTCGGCGCGGCCACACAGTCGAGGGCCTTGCCGCCACTGTCGACATCCTCCGGCAGGCTGGGGAAGAGCTTCTACGTACCGGTTCCATTGACTCTGTGGACATGTCGGCCGTGTTCACGATCTTCCTGAACTCCTCAGCGACAGAAGTCCTGGCCTGCGCAGGCGGGCCCCGGCGCGACCCCCTGCAAATGCCAGCAGACGTCCCCGCGTGACAACACGTCAGCCTTGGGGTCAACTCTCGTGCGTCGGCTCAGTCGATGTGCCGAAGCACGATGGTTGTCACCGACGATGGCATCCTGTCGCCCGTCTGAGGAGCACGTAAGCCCCAGCTCCGTCTGAGCAGGCGCGGCGCGTTCGGTCAAGCGCCATGGACGATGCGGTCGAGCAGCGCACGGGCCTCGGCGGTGCGGTGTCAACAAGGGACGTCGAGGCCGGGACAACTGCCCGGTCCTCGCTCAGCTCTTGCGCTCACTCAGGACGCAGAACTCGTTGCCCTCCGGGTCGAGGAGGGTCACCCAGTGCTGCCCGTCCTGCATGGTGTCGACGCGCCGGGCACCGAGGGAGAGCAGCCGGGCGACCTCGGTCTCCTGGTCGTCGGGGCGGAAGTCGGGGTGGAGCCGGTTCTTCGACGTCTTGCCCTCGGGGACAGGCACGAAGAGCAGGCCCGGCATCCGGTCCGGCTCAGGCCGGATCTCGATGATCTCCTCGGTTTCGTCGACCACAACCCAGCCGAGAGCCTCGGCCCACCAGCGCCCGAGAGCGACGGGGTCGGCGGAGTCGACGATGATCTGTTCCCATTCCAGTGCCATGGGCCTGAGCATAGGCAGACCGGCAGCCCACCCCGCAAAGCCGCCACTCCTCCCACCCAGCACCCCCAGCACGTTTGCCTCGCATGGCTGGGTTCACTGGCAAAGAGGGCCCTGCCGACCAGCTTCGCTGTCAAACACCTCGGTTGGATGACAGTGCGACTGACTTCACTGTCAAAGGACAACTGCGAGCGTGGGGCACCTTGTGAAGCCCCAACCCGTGTCAAACAATCTGGTCGACGCAAGCCAGCGGGGCTCATATCCTCTCGCTGTGTCCGCATCCCGAAACTTCGAGTCCTGGCAGCAGGTGGAGTCCCGTCAGGACTTCGCCGCCTTCCTTCGCGGGCTGGCCGCCGACTGCGAGCAAGCATGCAGCGACCCGGATCCGCACTCGCCTGCAGCTGAGCGCTGAACCCACGGAAGCATCAACAACTTCCTGTGGGGATGGGGTCCACCTGCTGGGAAGCAGGATCGACGGCCCCGCCCTGCTGCACGAGCAGGCCCCCGGCCAGCCCGGCTGGCAGGGACTGGCCTACCAACTCGACACCGTCCGTACGACCCCACCGGGGTTCAACTGTGCGCTCGCCGACTCCGGCACCGCACCACACGAGGAGAGAGGGCCAGGCTTCCAGATGCGAGGCGACATGCGGCACTGCACACTGGGAAGCCGATAGAGCTTCGAGGCACCTGCACGTGCCACTTACTAACTAGCGTCGTGTGCTCACGGAGTAGCAATGGGTGATCAACAGCCTACGACCACATACACTCGCGATGGGTTGTCGGTGTTTTTCGAATCCAAGCGTTGTGGGCTGAACGCCGACCTTGGCAAGCACCTGGCTGATTTCATCGCCGGTACCCAGCACAACCTCGACGTGGCAATCTACGACCTGCGTGAGCCCACGGTGTTGGAGGCATTGAAGAGCGCCGCCGACCGCGGCATCGCCTTGCGGTTGCTGTATGACGCCGGCCCGGCCCAGCATGGCGGTCCGACCGCCGACCCCAAGCCTGGTACCACTGGCGAAGCGATCGACCAGGCGGGTCTTGCAGACTACGCCACTGCCTACCCTGAACATGGTGGGAGGTTGATGCACAACAAGTTCCTCATCCGTGACAACGCCACGGTCTGGACAGGGTCGGCGAACTTCACCACTGGCGGCCTGACTTTGCAGGACAACAACTGCCTCACTATCAGCAGCTCCGACCTGTCTGCCGCCTACAGCACCGAGTTCGAAGCTCTCCTAGCCGCCGCACCCGCCGCTCTCCCTGCCACCGCCGCGACCTCAATCACCGTCGGCGGCGTGCAGATCGAACCCCAATTCGCGCCTCAAGCCGGTGAACACATCGAAGAGCGCGTGATCGCTGCCATGAACGGCGCCGGTCGTCTGCGAATGGCCGCATTCCTGGTCTCTGATCCGGGCATCCTGCAAGCCCTGTCCGACCTCAACGAAGCAGGTGCTGACCTGGCGGGCGTCTATGACCCGGGCGGCATGGCTGATGCCCGCCGCAGCAGCCACCTGGACCCCGCTTTGTTCTGGTTCATGGATGATCCCCGCTTCGTAGCCGCACCCAGCCACCCCTACACACCTGGCAGAGAACAAGACTTCATGCACAACAAGGTCCTGGTCATCGACGGCCAAACAGTCGTGACCGGCTCCTACAACTTCTCCGAACACGCCGAAACCAACGCCGAAAACGTCCTCGTCCTCACGGATCCCGACCTCGCTAGCGCCTACGAGGCTTACCTCAACGCTCTTCTGACCACCTACCGCCGTATGCGTCCCGCTCCCGCGTAAGCGTGATTTCTTTCCATGGCCGCCAGTACGCATCCCACTGCGTCTACAGGCTGGTGACGGGGTTGTCCTTCCGCACCCAGTGCAATGGCCAGGGTTTTCCTCTTTCCCTCCACGCCGCACCAGGTGCCTTTCCCCCCAATCGTTGGTAGCAGGGGGAAACGCCCGAATGGCTACCCGCCGAGTCGGCAAGGCGCCGGGCGTGGCGTCGGGTGGGAGCAACGGGCATCGGTAGTCCTCGGAGCTGGGTGGATGGTCAGCACGCGCCTCAGGCGCCGTTGAGGGTCGGGGACTGGAAACGGAGCAAGGGCCACCGCTGCATAAAGCTCCGGCGACTGGCCAGGCACCGCGTGCAGGAACGGCGCGGCAAAAGACATCACTGGATCGTTCGTTGGAGTTTCCACGGGTCCGGGCAGCACGGCACGGTCGAGGTCAGCGATGAAGTCTTCGTACGGCACCTCACCACGGTGCTCCCCCACATGCCACACCCTCAAAAAGGAGCGTTCCCAGGAAGGGGCAAACAAGACAGACCGGCTCAGGCTGCTGCTCTGATGAGGAATTCCTGGTCGGCTGCGGCGGTTCAGGGTTCCACGGTCACGTCGGCGCCGGTTCGGGTGGACTCCTCACGGAGACCCACACAGTGCTGGGTACCGTCCAGCCGGAGGCGGTAGCGGGTGCCGGTGGGGCCGACCGGCTCGATACGGAAGTGCTGGTAGGAGCGGGTGGCGTCGCAACTCTTCCACGGCCAGGGTTCCAGCAGGTCTTGGCCCGGGCCCTCACGCCGCCGGGTCAGACACCCCGGGCCGTGCTGGGGATGCTGCCATTCGATGAAGTACGGCGTGTTCGCCGATGCGGCATCGACGGGCCTTAGGTAGGTGCGGGGCGGGCGTGCCTCCGCGCAAGGGACCTGCGCCGCGACGGCGTTCATGTAGTCGCCCCGGGTGTCCCTTCCCTCGCTGAGGCACAGCTCGGGTGGCCGGGCATCCGCAGCCTGCGCTCTCCATCTGGCCTCCAGCCAGGCGGGTGCGTCCGCGTCGGCCACGCCGCAGGCCCGGACGAAGGCGGCCAGGGTCGCTGGGCTCGGCAGACGTGTCCCGCGCAGCGCCCACCAGTGAGGCGCCATCACGTGTGCGCTGGCCCCAGAGGGCAGCCTGGAGGGCTACGACAGGGATCAGGGGAGGATTGTGGGGGTGGGCAAGCAGGGCCACGTGCTCCGCGATGTCTTCGCATGCCGCAGTGGCTCCTCGAACTGGAGCGGACAGCATTTCGGTGCGACGGGATGGATTGATCCGTCCTTCATCCTTCACCACCACGACGCCGGCCGGGCCGATGACGAGGTAGTCAAGGAAGGACCGGCTGCTTGGTATGTGACGGTCGGCCAGGATCGTCCACCCGTCTTGTTCGAGTGGTCGCAGCGCCCGTGGTACATCGCGCTGAGGGGGGGTGCCGGCCCCGGGCGGTGGTGAAGTCTTCTCGGCGATCGCCGATCTGTCGTTCCGGCCGGGGCGCAGGCGGGAGCCACTCTTCGTTCGCTGTGGTCGCCGAGGGGGCAGCGCCTACGGCGTTGCGCTCTGCCCGGCCGAGGCTTCGGTGAATTTGGTAAGGAACGCGATCAGGCCGTCAATGCCGCTTTGGCCAATCTTCTCGTTGAAGTCTTGCTTGTACGTCTGGATGAGCCACGAACCGGCAATGTTCAGGTCGTAGGCATGCCAGCCTTGCGCCGACTTGCACACACGGTAGTCGATCGCTACCGGCTGGGCGTCGCTCACCACCAGGGAGCGCACCACGACGTCTGTGCAGACGCGGGCAACGGCCTGGTCGGTCGTACGGCTCGCCGGGACCGAGTTCACCAAGGAATTCGCCAACGAGGCGGGCCAGCTCACGGCGGCCACTGCCATCCTGCTCATCGTCGGCCGGCCCGTCCTCGACCTGCTCCTCAACCAGCCCGGCAGCCAAGGGCAAGAATTCGCCCGGCTGACGTGGCGCAGGGGCCGTATCCCCCGCCGCGTGGTCAATCCACAGCGCCAGCCCGATGTGCACACCAACCGAAGCGAGCCACAGTCCGGTCGTCGCCGCCGTCTTTACGCAGCACCTCGCCCTGGGGCCCACTCTAGAGCTATACCGCCCGGGGCCCTGGCTACGCCAAAAGGCGCCGCGACAGCCAGGCTTGCCACCAAGAGGACGACGGGCAACATGGTCAGCGCGTGATCCTTGACGACCGAGGCGACACCAAAGGCGATCCCGGCAGCCCCAAGGACACCGAGGATCACAGGAGTGATCAACGAGCCCGTACGCCGCACAGGACGGGTACGCAGCTGCCGCCGCACCACCAGGCCCACGACCCCCACGGCTAAGACGAGGGCAGCCCCGCCGTTCGGTTCTGCATGTCAGTTCCCCGTTGTGGCACTGCCCTTGTGAGGCAGTATCCGCACTGATCATTACGCTGGGACGCCCACGACGCCGTGGCAGCCGGACGGCGGGCGGGACCTCTGCCCCGATCTCGTGGACGGAGCCACGCGGATAGACGATCTACGTCGAGCGGCTCTCTGTACGAGTATGAACGCAGGGGTTGGCGGCCCTCGCGCCGTGCATGAGCGTCGGTCTTTGACTGGGGAGGGCGATCTCCCGAGGAAACCGCCATGCGTTGCCGGGGAGGGCGATCTCAGGCGGGGCGGCTGCCGGGGACCTTCCACCACAGGAGCCAGGCGCCGGTGGCGAGAATCAGGACGTTGAAGATGAGGGGCAATGGCGCGAGGCTGAACCCGATCGTCATGTGTTCCGGTCGCATTCCGAGCAACTGAGCGACGAGCTGCTTGGTGAGGAAGAGCAGGCCCGTGTCGAGGACCACGACCGCCGCCCAGCAGGCCCCCGGGTGCCAGCTCGGTCGCGGCAAGGCGTGGACGAGGGCGACCGCGACCGTGAAGACGATGTCCAGCGAGAGATATCCGAACCGCACCGTGTCGGCCAGGTCGTTCCACGGTAGCGCGACGCCCGTGATCCACAGGAGCGCGAGGCAGCCGACGAATCGCCAGGTTCGCGCCACGGCAGGGCCCGGAAGCGTTCGGGTGCCGGGCACGACAGGAGCGGTGCTATGTCGGTAGGGGGCTCCCGTCGGCGGCGGGAAACTGCTGAGAGGCGGCCTGCTGGGACGGGCGGGCGCGGTGATCGTGAAGGCGTCGGGCGTGGGAGCGAAGGCCGGCGACGGCGTGGAGTCGACCTGCGTGGGAATCGGAACGGGAACGGCCGCTCCTGTCCGTTCCACCTGCGCGAGCGCGGCCTGCGCTTGCGCCGCTGTGGCACGTTGCGCCGGATCCTTCGTCAGCAGGGCCGCAAGAACCGGCCCCAGGCCCCCTGCACGCAGGGCAGGGCGTGGGTCCTCGGTGACCACGGCAAGTATCAGTGCGGTGAAGGTCTCGGCGCTGAAGGGGGGTTCACCCTCGACGGCGCTGTAGAGCGTGGCCCCCAACGCCCACAAGTCGGTGGCGGCTGAGGGCGTCTTGCCCGCCAACTGCTCGGGCGCCATGTAGGCCGGTGTGCCGATGACCGTGCCCGTGTAGGTGAGCGCCATGGTCGAGTCCGCCATGTGCGCGATACCGAAATCGGTGATGATGACCCGGTCGTCCATCAGCAGGACGTTGTCCGGTTTGAGGTCGCGGTGGACGATGCCGGACGCGTGGGCGCGGTTCAACGCCTGCAGCATCTTCACGCCGATCTCGGCGACTGTCCGGACCGGCAGCCCTCCGCTCTGCGCGATCAACGAGGCCAGGGAGGTGCCGGTCACGTACTCCATGACGATCACGGGCGCGCCCTGGTGTTCGACCACGTCGTGCACCGTGATGATCCCGGGATGGTTGAGCCGTGCCGCGGCGCGCGCCTCCCGGGTCACACGCTGAAGCAGGACATCTCGCTGCTCGGCGGTGATGCCCTGCGGGAACATCACTTCCTTGACGGCGACGTCCCGCCCGAGCGTCTCGTCCCGACCCCGCCAGACGCGGCCCATGCCGCCCTGGCCTATCAGCTCGATCGGCCGGTACCGGCCGCCGATCAATTCCCCGTTCACTTCTGTCACGCTGAACACCTTAGTGCTGCCTGGTAGTTGCAGGTTCCGCACCGGCGTGCGCATCAGGGCGTGCCTCTCGCCCCGGGCGATTACGAGCTCGCTGGGGCGAAGGACGGGCGCGCGACGTGGGCCCTACAGCCGGGAGCGTGTCTCCGTAGCCCGCCGCGTCGTCCGGCGCCGGATCGGGAGCCAGTCGACCCTCACCGGCCCCTGATCGAAGGCCATCTCGCGGGGCGTGGCTGCCGGTCGGTTGGCTGATCGTCCCGACCCTATGAAGGGCCGCACAAATACGGCGCCCCAACCACACGAGGCCCACCTGCTCGCCGATCACCTTCCCAGCCAGGTGGTCCGGAGTGGTGTCGCCGGACCGTCCGTTCAGCTCCGTGCCCGGCTGGATGGTTTCTAGGGTCGTTGGACATCGCGTCCGTTGCGGGGAGGACGAAGGCATTGCTGAACAGTTCGGGCCCGACGAGTCGGAGCAGTTGCCGACGGGCAGTCCGCGAAGGTCACCGCGGCCGCCGTCGTCGAAGCCCTGGGGTGGGAGGACAACGTTCGCTCCGAGTGCGTCGAGAGGGAGCAGGAGCACTCGTGCACCCCGGCGAAGGCCAGGGAGTCGGAGTGACCGGCGCAGCCTGCACTACCCGTACGCCAGCTCCCACGCCGGACGCCTCCCCAACGGGCAATACGGAACACCGAACGCTCCCTCGGAGCGCCCGGAGGCCACCGGTCCCCCGGCAATGGCAGCCCCCGAACACCGACGGGGCAAGTTCGGGAGAAGAACAGCGGCAGAAGGACGGCTCAGGAGGCGGACGGCTCGATCTCCCCCGCGAAGACGATGATCTGGTCGATGAGGCTCCGTCGCAGATGGACGACGTCCGTTCCCGCCAGGCGGGGGCCTCCGTCAGGCGTGGTGAAGACCCACTGGTACCGGGCCCATTCGTCAGGCATGTCCACCGCTGAGCAGCGCACCATCGTGCCGGTCCCCGCCGGGTGGCGCCGGATGTCCAGCACGAACCGCTCGACCGCCTCGATTCCTTCGCTGCGGCCCAACGGCCCCCAGAAGACCACGTCTGAGGTCAGGGCCTGAGAGAGCAGGGCAGTCACATGGCCGTCCTCCGAGGCGTTGAACGCGGAGATGAACGTGTCGATCGCGGAGCGTGCGGTCTCTTCCTGCATGCCCCAGTAATACCAGCCGTTCAGCGTGCCCTCGAGCCACGAGTCGCCTTCCGATCACGGTGAACCTTCCCGGTCACAAAACTAGACACCGCATCACGCGGTTTAGAGCGTCAAGAATTGTTGACTCCCTCGCAACGGTCGTGAAACGCCGCCATCGTGATGGCATGTCAACAAACCAGACCCCGGGGAAGGCCGACACCGGCCACCTCACCGCAGACGGCGAGGGCTTGCAGCGCGAGGGCCTCACCCCGGCCGAGATCCTCGACCGACTCGCCCGCGCCGGCCGGGTTCACGCCGACACCGAGCAGAAGCCCGCTCCGCCGGTGCGGATCCTCACCGAGGCCGAGTACGACGCGGCGTCCCAGCCGCTCACCGCCGCCATGACCGGCCACGGCAACCGGCTCGGGTCGCTCGTCGCCCAGGAGATCCTCACCGAAACGCTCGCCGCAATGGGCGTGTTCACCCACACCCCCACCCTGGGCACCTGCACCGCGCTCTACCTCCCCACCAACCCCGACCTGTTCGATGCCACCACGATCGGCCAGTGGCAGCACTGCGGCGACGACCCCGACAGCGGCGACGTGGCCTGGAGCGACGGCGCCCTCCCCGCCACCGGCCCGGGGGCCTGACCCGGTGGACACTCCGGACAACAGCGTGCTGGCTTCCGCGCGCGCCGTCATCGAGCAGGCCGCCGCCCGTCGCCGACGCACCGACCGGCTCGTCACAGCCGGGGCCGCAGCCAGCGCTTTGATTTTTTGGGCGGGTTGCTTCACCGGATGGTGGTGGTCCGGCGGCCGGGCGGGCACGCCCGTATTCGGACTGTTCTTCCGCACCGCACTCGCCGATCCCGGCCCGCACGAGAACGCCCTCGCCGTCGTGCTGCGGCTGTCCCTGGGCTGGCTGGTCGCCGCCATGCTCCTGGCCGCGAGCGGCTGGCTCCTGCTCGCCGCATGGTGGCTGGTCACGGACCTGATCCGGCGCGACGACCCAGCCCAGCGATACACCCGCCAGCACCGCACCACGGATCACCACCCGAAGGACTGACCGATGCCCTGGCTCCACCCCACCGATCCCCACACCGCGCCCCACCCCCCAACACCGTCTACGGCCGCCCTCCCTACGGCGCCATCCCCGGTGAGGTGGGCCGGATAAGCGCACAGTGGCTCGCCACCCAGCAACGCGACTGGCACCGGCTGAAACGACCGGACGCCTCAAACATCCCCATGAAACAGTCAGAGCTCGTCAGTGACGACTTCAAGCGCATGGAATCGCACGACTGCCCCATGTCCACATGTGGCGCCCCGGCCGGCTCGCCGTGCCGGACCGGCAAGGGCAAGGTGGCGATCCAGTACCACACCGCCCGCTTCCGCCTCGTGCCATCGTCGGCCAAAGCCCTGGACGCGCCGACCCCCGTAAGCGGGGCGCGGCGTGGACCGAACCGCTCCAGCCCGCGAAGGCCGGCAGCGAACCGATCGGGCACGTACGCCTGGGGTACGCGCGCGCCTCGATCGCACGGCAGCCCCGGGACGCACCGCTCGACTCCCTCGCCGAGGCCGGAGTGGACCGGGTCTTCTCGGAGAAGATCTCTACCCGCACCACCAGGCGCCCCGAGTTGGAGGCCGCCGTGAAACTCGCCGAGGAGATCCGCTCCTCCGGCGTCGCCGTCCCCCTCGTCGTCCACGAACACAAGCAGCTCGGCCGCGCCATCGAACTCGCCATGCTCGCCGAGCAGTTGAAGGCCGACGATGTCGGCCTGGGGTTGCTCACCGGGGAACTGAAGGGCTGCCACGACCCCTCCGGCATCGTGATCACCGTGCTCGCTGCCATGTCCGGCATAGAACGCGAGTACATCCGCGACCGCACCCTCGAAGGCCACGAGTCCGCCCGCAAACGCGGCAAGACCATCGGCGGCGCGAGCGTCACGGCCGACGACATGCTGTCCACGGCCCTCCACCTGCGCGACCAAGAGATGAGCCCGCGCGACATCGCCAAGCGGCTTGTCACCACCGGCGCCAAAAAGGGCCGACACCCTCACCTGCGACCGTCATGCGGAGGCTGCGCGAGCACGACGACAAGACAGCCGCGATGGAATCCGCCCACTGATCTGCGGCTCAGCCCTAGCACGGAACCGCTGTCCGCGAGGTGCACGTACTCCAGCACGCCGGTCCACCATCGCGATGGTGGAGGCGAACATCGGGCGCCCCCTCGACAGATAGCTGTTGCCCACAACGCCCATCCCAGTATTCCTCTCGCACGGGCCGATGTGCCCAGGTCAGATCATGGAACGGTGCGGCCGGGCGGCGCGCCCCATCCGTCGTGCCCTGCCTGGTTCCCCACCCGCATTGGCCGAGAAGCCACCACACAGCCACTGCTCGATCGAAGCTCGGTGGGAGTCATCCACTGGACGACCGCCTAGCGAGGACGGTTCATGCGTCGGCCCATTCCTCGCGAAGCCCGCTTGTCCTGTGAGGGCAATCCGCAGTTCCTCGGCACGCGCGTCGGCTGAGCGGTCGCCTGGCGCGGGTCGGTCTGCTCCGCCCATCCGAGCGGCCGGTGGAGCGCCTCGCGCAGGGGGCCCACCCACTCGCGCGTCAACTCCCGGCGCTCACGGGTCAGCACCAGGTACGCCGTAGTCGAGGGCAGTTTCCAGTGGACTGACCCGGCATGCGGGGGCCGCCTGCGGAACGGGTGCTTCCTGTGATCGAACTCGCCCTGCTCTGCCACCATTTGGACATCCACTGTCGGATCCCCGAGAACAGGCGATTCCGGTGAAACCGGGGCCGCCCGCCCTCGCGTCTCACAGCAGGTCAGTCAGGTCACGACCACTTGGGGGCGAGCGCCATGAGTTCCGAGATCTACTTCTCCAACAACTACCGCGACCTGTGCGAGCAACACGGCACTGGAGCGGGCTTCCAGTTCGAGTTCCACTGCTCACGTTGTTTCGACACCTGGCGATCGCCGTTCGAGAACTTCACCGCGGGCCGTATGGCGAGCTGGCTGTCCAGGGGGGTGACCGCCGCCTGGAGCGTGATCGGCGGGCGGGCCGGCGGTGGCGTGTCGAGCGCCGCTGACGGGCTCGCGGGCGCCAGCTGGGGCGGTGCCCGTGACGCGGCGTTCCAGCGGGCGGTCGACACGGCGCGCGGACACTTCAACCGCTGCGGGCGGTGCAGCAGTTACGTGTGTGGCCGCTGCTGGAACCCGGAGCACGGACTGTGCCTGCACTGCGCTCCCGACACCGCGGCGGAGGCCGAGGCGGCTCGCAGGCGGGGCGTCAACGACATGGCCTCGCAGCAGGCATACGCCCAGGGACAGGTCCAGGGCGAGGACTATGACCCCAAGGCCGCCCGGCAGCTGGTGTGCCCGCAGTGCCAGGCCGAAACACGAGGCGCACCCTTCTGCGGAGCCTGCGGACACCGCCTCGCCCAGCAGACGCACTGCACCTCCTGCCAGACCGTGGTACCCGACGGTTCCGTCTTCTGCCCGACCTGCGGCACCAGGCGCTGAACGTTGCGCTTGCCGAATACCTCATCCGTGCTGCTCAGGCCGCATGTGGGTACGCGTGAAGGGGGCCGTCGAGTCGCGCTCTTCGTCGTACGCTCAGGTGGGCGATCCGGTCCGGGGCCTCGATCGGAGCGGGCGGCGGTGGAGAGGGCGGGCGTTCGCGAGTCCCTGGTGCGGCCCGTACTCAGTGTAGAACGTCTCGAACTCACGCAGTGCATACAGGAGATAGCGCTGGTCCCAGACCGACGTGCGTTCCAACAGCACTCGCCGTCAGGTCTGCGCCCACCGTTCCATGATCGAGTTCATGCGGGGCGCCCAACGCCGCTCGGCACCACCTCGATGCCTGCGTCCTTGAACACCTCGTCGAACAGGCCGGGGAACCTCCCGTCCCGGTCCCTGATCAGACAACGCGCCCGTCAGCCTGCGACTGGAGATCCACCACAAGATTCTTCGCGGCCTGGACCACCCAGGAGGCGGTCTGATGCGCGGTGGCACCCAGGACCCGGATCCGCCGGTTCACCATGCTCCATCGCGGCGAACACATACAAGCGAGCCCCGGACAGCGTGACGACCTCGAAGAAATCGCAGGCCAGCAGCGCGTCGACCTGGGAGCGCAGGAAGTCCGCCCAGGTGCTCAAGGCCGGTGAGGGTGCCGGGTCGATGCCGGCCTCCTTCAAGACCTCCCAGACCGTGAATGCCGCCACCTCGACCCCGAGCACGAGCAACTCACCGTGCGGGCGCCGATAGGCCCAGCTTGGATTTTCCCTGGCCAGGCGCAGTACCAGCGCCCGGATCGCGTGCACGGTGCGCGGCCGGTCCCCACGCCTCGGCCGGGACTGGACGGGGGCGCAGCATCGAGAACACGCTCGCCACAGCCAGACAGGCCAGTCTCAGCGGCACAACCGATCCTCATGCTGCGACCACCGCCAACCGCGCGAGGACACGGACCCGGCAACCACCGGCCGACACCAAAGCCCGCTTCCACCTGCGTGGGTGAGGTATTCGACAAGGGCAGCGTCACATCACCACGGGGCCAAGGCTCCCTGATACGGCACGAGTTGACAGCTCCGTCGCCAACGGCCAGCGCGCGTATACCCCGCCCTGACAGGGTCAACGCTCTCTGATCGGTGCTATACGCCGGTGGTGCCGTCGATGCGTTCTCGGAGCAGGTCGGCGTGGCCGTTGTGGCGGGCGTACTCCTCGATCATGTGGACGTAGATCCAGCGGAGGCTGACGTCCTGCTCCATGAAGCGGCCGGTGTCGGCCAGGGCACGGTCGGCGCAGTGCTCGCGGGCGCGGGCGATTTCCGCGTGCCAGGTGGTG
>NZ_BMUA01000052.1 GCF_014649955.1 Streptomyces violascens | reverse complement strand
CGTGGAGACGCTGATCGACGAGGCGATGAAGATCGCGGAGCAGATGGAGAAGGACGGCGTGACCTCGGGGCGGCCCGACGTCGCCGTGCGGTGAACATGAGCGTGCCGGTGGGCTGAACAGGATTCGAAAGAGGGGGCCCGAGCGTGACGATCTTGGAAAACATCCGGGGGCCGCAAGACCTGCAACCGTTGGACCAGGCCGAACTCGATGAACTCGCCCAAGAAATAAGGGAGTTCCTGATCCAGGCGGTGGCGCGCACCGGGGGCCATCTGGGACCCAATCTGGGGGTGGTCGAGCTGTCCATCGCCCTGCACCGGGCCTTTGAATCGCCGGTCGACCGCATCCTGTGGGACACCGGGCACCAGAGCTACGTACACAAACTGCTCACCGGCCGGCAGGACTTCTCGAAGCTGCGCACCAAGGGCGGCCTTTCCGGATATCCCTCGCGTGCCGAGTCCGAGCACGACGTCATCGAGAACAGCCACGCCTCCACCGTCCTCGGCTGGGCCGACGGGCTCGCCAAGGCCAACGAGGTGCTCGGCCGGGACGGGCATGTCGTCGCCGTCATCGGGGACGGCGCGCTCACCGGCGGCATGGCCTGGGAGGCGCTCAACAACATCGCCGCCGCCCGGGACCGCCCGCTGATCATCGTGGTCAACGACAACGAGCGCTCGTACGGGCCGACCATCGGCGGGCTCGCCAACCACCTCGCCACCCTGCGCACCACCGACGGCTACGAGCGGATCCTGGCCTGGGGCAAGGACGTGCTCCAGCACACGCCCGTCATCGGGCAGCCCCTGTACGAGTCGCTGCACGGTGCGAAGAAGGGCTTCAAGGACGCGTTCGCCCCGCAGGGAATGTTCGAGGACCTCGGTCTGAAGTACGTCGGACCGATCGACGGGCACAGCACCGAGGCCGTCGAATCGGCGCTGCGGCGGGCCAAGCGCTTCCACGGGCCGGTGCTTGTGCACTGCCTGACCGAGAAGGGGCGCGGCTATCAGCCCGCCCTCGACGACGAGGCGGACCGGTTCCACACGGTCAACGCGATGGACCCGCTGACCTGCGAGCCGCTGACTCCCTCCAACGGGCCTTCCTGGACGGCCGTGTTCGGCGACGAGCTCGTCCAACTGGCTGCCGAGCGGCCGGACATCGTCGCCATCACCGCCGCCATGCTCCACCCGACGGGCCTCGGCAGGTTCGCCGAGCGCTTCCCGGACCGGGTGTGGGACGTCGGCATCGCCGAGCAGCACGCGGCGGTCTCCGCGGCCGGGCTCGCCACCGGCGGCCTGCACCCGGTCGTCGCCGTGTACGCGACCTTCCTCAACCGGGCCTTCGACCAGGTCCTGATGGACGTCGCGCTGCACAAGTGCGGGGTGACGTTCGTCCTCGACCGGGCCGGGGTGACCGGTGTCGACGGGCCCTCCCACAACGGGATGTGGGACCTGTCGATGCTCCAGGTCGTGCCGGGGCTCAGGATCGCCGCGCCGCGCGACGCCGGCCAGTTGCGGGCGCAGCTGCGCGAGGCCGTGGACGTCGACGACGCGCCGACGGTGCTGCGTTTCCCCAAGGAGTCCGTCGGGCCCGACATCCCGGCCGTGACCAGGATCGGCGGCATGGATGTGCTGCGTCAGGACGACGACGCCGATGTGCTGCTCGTCGCGGTCGGGGTGCTCGCGCCCGTCTGTCTCCAGGCCGCCGAGCTGCTCGCCGGGCGCGGCATCCGCTGCACGGTCCTCGACCCGCGCTGGGTCAAACCCGTCGACGAACAGCTCGCCCCGCTGGCCGCGCGGCACCGCCTGGTCGCCGTCGTGGAGGACAACATCCGCACCGGCGGCGTCGGTTGGGCCGTCGGACAGGCCCTGCGGGACGCCGGAGTGGACGTGCCGCTGCGCGGCTTCGGCATCCCCGAACAGTTCCTCGCGCACGCCAAGCGCGCCGAGGTGCTCGCCGACATCGGGCTCACCCCGGTCGAGGTGGCGGGACGGATCGGCGCCGCCCTCGCGGCCACGGAGGAAGCCGCTGCGGCGGCCGAGAAGGAGAACGAGGCATGACCGAAGGCGAGCCGAAGGGCTTCGCGGTACCGGGTTCCGAGGCCCCCGGAGCCAAGGGCTTCACCTCTGAGCCCCCTCAGGGCAAGGGCTTCGACCTGACGCGACTCCTCGCCGAGCGCGGGGCCGAACGCTACGAGCTGCACACCAAGTACCTCAACCACCAGCTGCCGCGGATGCTGCACACCATCGGCTTCGACAAGGTCTACGAGCGGGCCGAGGGCGCCTACTTCTGGGACTCCGAGGGCAACGACTACCTCGACATGCTCGCGGGCTTCGGCGTGATGGGCCTCGGCCGCCACCACCCCGTCGTCCGCAAGGCCCTGCACGACGTGCTCGACGCCTCGCTCGCGGACCTGACCCGCTTCGACTGCCAGCCGCTGCCCGGCCTGCTCGCCGAGAAGCTCCTCGCGCACAGCCCCCACCTGGACCGGGTGTTCTTCGGCAACAGCGGCACCGAGGCCGTCGAGACCGCGCTCAAATTCGCCCGGTACGCCACCGGAAAGCCCCGCGTCCTGTACTGCTCGCACGCCTTCCACGGCCTCACGACAGGATCGCTCTCGGTCAACGGCGAGTCCGGCTTCCGCGACGGCTTCGCGCCGCTGCTGCCCGACACGGCGCTGCCGCTCGGTGATCTGGCCGCCCTGGAAAGGGAGGTGAGGCGCGGAGACGTGGCCGCGCTCATCGTCGAGCCCATCCAGGGCAAGGGCGTCCACGAGGCGCCGCCCGGCTATCTGCTCGCCGCGCAGGAACTCCTGCACCGGCACAAGGCGCTGCTCATCGCCGACGAGGTGCAGACGGGCCTCGGCCGCACCGGCGACTTCTACGCCTACCAGCACGACGAGGGCGTCGAACCGGACCTCGTATGCGTCGCGAAGGCGCTCTCGGGCGGCTATGTGCCGGTCGGCGCCACCCTCGGCAAGGAGTGGATCTTCAAAAAGGTCTACTCGTCGATGGACCGGGTCCTGGTCCACTCGGCCAGCTTCGGCTCCAACGCCCAGGCGATGGCCGCCGGGCTCGCGGTCCTGTCCGTCATGGAGGACGAGGGGGTCGTCGAGAACGCGCGTACCGTCGGCGATCTCCTGCGCACCCGGCTCGCCGCCCTGACCGACCGCTACGAGCTCCTCTCGGACGTACGCGGCCGCGGGCTCATGATCGGCATCGAGTTCGGACGGCCCAACTCGCTGAAGCTGCGCGGCCGTTGGACCATGCTCCAGGCCGCCCGCAAGGGTCTCTTCGCGCAGATGGTCGTCGTGCCGCTGCTCCAGAAGCACCGGATCCTCACCCAGGTCTCCGGCGACCACCTGGAAGTGATCAAGCTGATTCCGCCGCTGACCATCACGGAGCGAGAGGTCGACCGGTTCGTCGAGGCGTTCACCGCCGTCATGGACGACGCCCACGGCGGGGGCGGACTCATGTGGGACTTCGGCCGGACGTTGGTGAAGCAGGCGGTCGCCAACCGGTAGAGGCGCGTGCGGTTTGCCTCAGAGGCAAAAAGTTTGCCTCTGAGGCAATGGCCTGCCTGAATGGAGTGCATGAGCACTCCTGCCGACGATGTCGCGGCGCTCCCGCTCCCGGGCGTCGCCACCCGGCTGCGCGAACTGCGCCGCCGCCGCGGTCTGACCCTGGAGGCCGCCGCCCAGCGGGCCGGCCTCTCGCCCGCGCACCTCTCCCGGCTTGAGACGGGCGCCCGCCAGCCCTCGCTGCCGATGCTGCTCGGGCTCGCCCGCATCTACGGTACGACGGTCTCCGAGCTGCTCGGCGAGATGCCGCCGGAGCGCGAGCCCGTCATCCGGGCCGGCCGGGCCGCACCCCGCGAGGCCGACGGCTGGACGTACCACGAGGCCGGCGGCCCTGGCCGCGCCATGCAGGCGCTGCGCGTCGAGGTCCCGTACGGCACCCAGCGCGAGCTTGTCCGGGTGCACCCCGGTGAGGAGTGGCTCTACGTCCTGACCGGGCGGCTGAGGCTCAGCCTCGGGGACGCCACCCATGAACTCGATCCGGGTGACAGCGCGCACTTCGACTCGCTCACCCCGCACCGGATCTCCGCCGCCTCGCACGGCGGAGCCGAGTTCCTCTTCGTGCACACCCTGCTGCAGAGCCCCGATCCGCATCCGTACCACCCGCACAGCTGAGAGGACGGACCAGACATGTCCGAGCACGAGAGCGCGCCCGCCGCGGCGGCGCCCCGCAAGAACATCGAGGAGACCGCGGAGACCAAGTTTCCCCGGGGCCTGGTCGTGCGGCTCTTCGCCTACCTCATCGCCGGCCACATCTTCGCGGGCTTCCTCTACCTGCTCTTCGAGGTGGGCGGGAAGTAGCGCCCGGCCCGGCGGCTCAGACCGCGCCGTCCAGGAGCTGTTCGCGCAGCCGCTCGCGGGTCTCGGGGGCCAGCTTCAGGCCCTCGGAGAAGTAGCGGTCGGTGGAGCCCCAGGTCTCCTCGATGGTGTCGAAGGCCGCGTGCAGATAGCTCGCGCGGGCGTCGAAGAGGGGGCTGAGGAGCTCCATCACCTCGGGGGACATCGCGTCCGCGGACGTGCTGGAGCGGCGCACCTTGTAGCGGCGGTGCGGGTCGTTGGACTTGAGGTAGTCCGCCTCGATGGCGTCCCGCTCCACGCCGACCGCGAGCAGTGCGACCGCGATGGCCAGACCCGCCCGGTCCTTGCCCGCGGCGCAGTGCATCAGCGCGGGCACGCTGTCCTCGGCGAGCGCGTGCAGTACCCGGCTGTGCTCGGCGGTGCGTTCGGTGATGACCTCGCGGTACACGGAGATCATCCGGTCCGCGCCCCGGGTTCCCGAGAGCGCGGAGCGCAGCTCATCGAGGCCGCCGTCGCGGACCATCTTCCAGAACTCCGCCCCGTCGGCCGGATCCGTCATCGGAATGTTGACATTGCGCACGCCCGGCAGCGCGATGTCGGGCCCCTCCAGCTTCTGGTCCCCGGCGTTGCGGAAGTCGAAGACCGTGTGCAGGCCAAGGGTGGCCAGGTAGGCCGCGTCCGCCTCGGTGGCGTGCGCCAGGTGCCCGCTGCGGAAGAGCCGCCCGCCGCGCACCCGCAGCCCGTCCACGGTCGGCAACCCGCCCACGTCGCGGAAGTTGCGCACCCCCGAAAGCTCGGGCTCTGTCGCGGGGACCTGCGGAATCTGCTGGGTCACGGGGACTCCTGACGTCGATCCTGGGTGGCGCGTCCTGCGCGTCTGTCGACGATACGACATGCGTTCCTGGGGCAACCATCTCCCTGCCTGCTGCACAGGCGTTGCCCCGGGGACCCTGCCACCCCGATCCTGTGCGTACGTGTGCGGATCTGGGGGGCAAGATGATGGAGATCGGTGACAACGGACGCCTTTGGGTGCTCGGCGGGCGGACCAGCAGTTACGCGTTGCACCTCACGGACCGGGACGAGCTGCTGCACCTCCACTGGGGCCCCCGCATCTCGCTGGAAGCCGCGGCAGCGCTGGCCCGCGAGCCGCTCGCACCCCACTGGCCCTTCGAGTCCCGCACGGACGGACTGGAGGAGTACCCGGTGGAGGGCGGCCCCCGCTTCGTGCGCCCCGCGCTGTCCGTGCGGGCGGGTGAGACGCGCGGCACCGCCTGGGACTTCACGGGCTCGGACGTCGAAGGCGACGAACTGAAGCTGCGCTTCACCGACCCTGCGACCGGGCTCGCTCTCACCCTGCACTACCGCATGCGGGACGACTTCGACGTGGTCGAACGCTGGGTTACCGTATCCAGTCAACTGGCCGACGGGTCACTGGAGTTGCTGCGCGCTGACGCCGCCACCTGGACGCTGCCCGAGCGCGACGGCTGGCGCCTCTCCCAGCTGCACGGCCGCTGGGCCGCCGAATCCCGTCTCGTACGCTCCGGACTCACCCCCGGCGAGAAGGTGCTCGGCAGCCGGCGCGGGCACACCGGACACCAGCACCTGCCCTGGGTCGCCCTCGACGCCGGTGCGGAAGCCGCCGAGGAGAGCGGCGAGGTGTACGGCTGCGCGCTCGGCTGGTCGGGGTCCTGGCGCATCGCCGTCCACCACCTGCCCGACGGCCGGGTGCAGATCAACGGCGGTGCGGGGTACGACGATTCGGGCCTGATGCGGCTCGCGCCCGGCGAGTCGTACACCTCGCCCGTGTTCGCCGGGCTGTGGAGCGGCGCGGGGTTCGGCGGCGCGAGCCGGCAGTGGCATGCCTGGCAGCTGGCCCATGTGATCCCGCGCGCCGGCAAGCCCAGGCCGGTGCTCTACAACTCCTGGGAGGCCACCCTCTTCGACATCTCGGAGGACCAGCAGCGCGCCCTTGCCCGGCGGGCGGCCGACATGGGCGTCGAACTGTTCGTGGTCGACGACGGCTGGTTCGGCGCCCGCACCCACGACGCCGCCGGGCTCGGCGACTGGAGCCCCAACCCCACCCGCTTTCCCGGTGGGTTGAAGCCGCTGGCCGACGAAGTGCACGGCCTGGGCATGCAGTTCGGGATCTGGGTCGAGCCCGAGATGGTCAACCCCGACAGCGATCTCTACCGCGCCCACCCCGACTGGGTGCAGTTCCAGCCCGGCCGCACCCGCACCGAGTTCCGCAACCAGCTCGTCCTGAACCTCGCCCGCAAGGACGTACAGGACCACCTGTGGGAACAGCTCGACGGGCTGCTCACCAGCGCGCCCATCGACTACGTCAAGTGGGACTTCAACCGGTGCTTCACCGACGCCGGATGGCCGGGGGAGCCGTATCCGCAGAAGCTGTGGGTCGAGCATGTGCACGCGTTCTACGCCCTGGTGGACCGGCTGCGCGCCGCGCACCCCCACGTCGCCTTCGAGTCCTGCTCGGGCGGCGGCGGACGCATCGACCTCGGGGTGCTCTCACGCACCGACCAGGTGTGGACCTCCGACAATACCGACCCCCTGGACCGGCTCGCCATCCAGTACGGCTTCAGCCAGCTGCACCCCGCCCGGGTCATGGCCGCCTGGGTGACCGACAGCCCCAACACCCAGCTCAACGGGCGCGTCAGCAGCCTGCGCTTCCGCTTCGTGAGCGCGATGGCCGGGGTGCTCGGCGTGGGCGGCGACCTGACCCGCTGGAGCCCGGCCGAACTCGCCGAGGCGCGCGACTGGGTGGCGCTGTACAAGGAGATCAGACCGGTCGTGCAACTCGGCGCCCAGTACCGGCTGCGGCCGCCCGACGGCGGGCTCGGCGCCGTCCAGTACACCCGGGGCGACGACACCGTCGTCCTGGCCTGGCTCCAGGCCCAGCACTACGGAGAGCCGCCGCCCGCCGTCCGGCTGCGCGGGCTCGATCCCGCCGCCTCCTACACGTGCCCGGACACCGGGACCGTGTACAGCGGGGCCGTGCTGCTCCACCGGGGGCTCGCCACCGGGCTTCGCGGGGACCTGGACGCGGCCGTGTTCCGGCTGCGCAGGACGTGAGAGCGCTCTCGTACGTCCCGTATGACCGGACTCGGCCATGAACAGCCTTTGTTCATGGGGCAGTTGAGGTTGAGGCGCGGAGTCCGCCGACCCCGCCGGCGCGCCCGGAGCCCATGGAGCCCCGGCCGCCAGCACCGGTCCCGGTTGTTGTACGCCGATGCAAATAGCCGCCGGAGATCGAACAAGAGGCCCGAAACCGGCATACCCCGCCCACCCGGTGCCGAGTAGCGTCGCTGCTCCCCGCCCACGGTTGGGAGGAGCCGGACCATGTCCGATCCCCGGCAGCACGAGAAGTACGAGCAGTACGAGGGAGGCAGCTCCGAAGCCGAGCGCAAGGTCTTCGAGGAGCTCGCCCAGCGCATCGTACGGATCCAGCGCATCAACCAGGACACCGGTCGGCTTCCGGGCCCCGACCGGGCGTTCCACGCCAAGACGACCCTCGCGGTCGACAACGCCCGGGTGCGCTTCCACACCGATCTGCCCCTGAGCCTGCGTGAGGGCTTCGTCCAGCCGGGCGCCGAATACCCGGCCCTCGTGCGGTACTCCAACGCGGCCGGGGTCCCGGCCGCCGACGCCGCGCAGGACCTGCGGGGCATCGCCGTGCGCATCGTCGTCGGCGACGACGAACGGCACGACCTGCTGATGCTCAACATCCCCGCGTCGCACGCCGCCAACGCCCGTGAATTCGTCGAGTTCGCCGAGGTCATGGCGGGTGCGAGCGGCACCGCGCAGGTCGCCTACCGCTTCCTGGTGAAGCTGCCGCGCGCGGTGGGCCGGCCGGCCGCGACCCGCATGCGCAAGACCCTCCAGAAGGCCGTCGCGCGCAAGATCGGCAGCCTCTCCCAGGAGCGCTACTGGAGCCAGGCCCCGATCCTGTGGGGCGACGCCGGACCCGTCCAGTACCAGCTGCGGCCGAACCCCGGCGGGCTCCCGGCTCCGAAGCCCGACCGCTCCGACCGGGACCGGCTGCGCACCGAGTTCGCCGCCCGGCTGCGCGAACGGGACGTCGTGTACGAGCTGTGCCTGCAACGCTTCGTGGACGAGGCCACCACCCCGGTCGAGAACGCCTCCGTGGAGTGGCCCGAGGACGTGGCACCGCCCGTGCCCGTCGCCACGCTCACCATTCCGCGCCAGGACCTCGACTCCAACGAGGCGGTGGCCGTCACGCGCCGCATCGAGCAGCTCGTCTTCACGCCGTGGCGCACCACGGACGCCTTCCGGCCGCTCGGCAACCTCAACCGCTCGCGCGACGCCGCCTACGGGGCGAGCAGCGCCCGCAGGCTCGGCCAGGAGTAGGAGCCGCGGCCCGCGCCGGGCCGCCCCGCCAACGACCCGAACCGACTTGATGGGAGTGGACCATGCCGAAGAAACGCGCATCGGCCGCAGCGACCAGCACCGCCCGGCCCGCGGCCCTGTACGGCCTCGCCGGGATCCGGCTCCTGAACGGGGTGGCCGGACTCGTCGCGCCGGCCCTGCTCATCGACCGGCTCGACCGCGCATCCGAACCCAATCCGGCGGCCGTGTACGCCTTCCGGCTCTTCGGGATCCGCACCATCCTGCTCGGCCTCGACCTGCTCACCAACCGCGGCGAACGCCTGGAACAGGACCTCCGCGAGGGCGTCCTCATCCACGCCTCCGACACCCTGACCGCCGCCATGCTCGGCATCAAGGGCCTGCTGCCGCCCCGCACCGCGGCGATGACCACGCTGATCTCCGCGACCAACACCGCGCTCGCCGTGAGCGCGCTCGGCAATGGAGCGAAGGGGAAGAAGTGACGGGCGCGGACTACGACTACATCGTGGTCGGCGCGGGCGCGGGCGGCGGCCCGCTCGCCGCGAACCTGGCCGAGGCCGGCATGAAGGTGCTGCTCATCGACGCGGGCGGCGAGCACGAGAACGACAACTACCTGGTGCCCGCCTTCCACGGGGACGCCTCCGAGGACCCCGTCCAGTGCTGGAACTACTTCGTGCGCCACTACGCGAACGAGGAGCAGCAGCAGCGCGACACCAAGGTCGTCGCGGGCCAGGGCATCCTCTATCCGCGGGCCGGAGCCATTGGCGGCTGCACCGCGCACCACGCGATGATCACGGTCTATCCCTACAACCGGGACTGGGACGCCATCGCGGAGGCGACCGGCGACCCGTCCTGGCGGGCCGACGCGATGCGGGGCTACTTCGAGCGCATCGAGCGCTGCGGCTACCGTCCGAGGCCCAAGCGCCTGCCCGCCAACCCGCTTCTGGCCGCCGTCCTCAAGGCGCTCCCGTTCGTCTCCGACCGCTATCTGAACCGTTCGCGGCACGGCTTCGACGGCTGGCTGCCCACCCATCTCGCCGACCCCGCACTGATCATCCAGGACAAGCAGCTCCTCAAGGTCATCCTCACCGCAGCCGAGGGCGAGCTCGCCGACTTCCTCGGCCGCCCGCTCTCGCCCCTCGAAGGCCTCGGCGCGGTCGTCGACCCCAACGACTGGCGGGTGCAGACCCTCGGACTCGAAGGGCTGTGGCAGATCCCGCTGTCGACCGACCGGGGCCGGCGCAGCGCGGCCCGCGACCGCATCCGGGCGGCCCGCACCACCCACCCCGACAACCTGACCGTCCGCACCGACGTCCTAGTCACCCGCGTGCTCCTCGACGACGCCGGAGCGGCCGCCGGAGTGGAGTTCATCGACGCCGCCCGCGCCTACCGAGCCGACCCTTCGGCCTCGTACGAGCCTGGGCTCCCGCCCCTGGTGAGGCTGGCGGCCCGGCGCGAGGTGATCCTGTGCGCGGGCGCCTTCAACACCCCGCAGCTGCTCATGCTCTCCGGCATCGGGCCGCGCCAGGAGTTGGAGCGGCACGGCATCCCCGTACGCCTCGACCTCCAGGGCGTCGGCGGCAACCTCCCGGACCGCTACGAGGTCGGCGTCGTCAGCCGCATGGCGAAGGAATTCCCGATCGTCAAGGACTGCACCTTCCACGCGCCCGAGCCCGGCACCACCCCCGACCGCTGCTACCGGGCCTGGCAGCGCGGCGAAGGGCTCTACACCACCAACGGCTCGGTCGTCGGGATCACCCGCAAGTCCCGGCCCGGCCTGGACGCGCCCGACCTGTTCCTGTTCGGGTTCCCCGCCGACTTCCGCGGCTACTACCCCGGTTACTCGAAGGAGAACCTGCGCCACAAGGACCGGTTCACCTGGGCGATCCTCAAGGCGCACACCCACAACAGCGGGGGAGCGGTGCGGCTTCGCTCGGCCGACCCGCGCGACACCCCCGTGGTGAACTTCCACTACTTCGCCGAAGGCACCGACAAGGACGGCGTCGACCTGGAGGCGATGACGGACGCCGTGGAGTTCGTGCGCGGCATGAACCGCCGCGTCGGCGACTCCGTCAGCGAGGAAATCTGGCCCGGCAGGAGCGTCAACTCCCGGGAGCAGGTGCGGAGTTGGGTGCAGGACGAGGCGTGGGGGCACCACGCCTCGTGCAGCTGCCCGATGGGCGCCGACGGCGATCCCGCGGCCGTCGTCGACAGCAGGTTCCGGGTGCGCGGCGTCGACCGGCTGCGCATCGTGGACGCCTCCGTCTTCCCGCGCATCCCCGGCTTCTTCATCGCCACCCCGATCTACATGATCAGCGAGAAGGCGAGCGACGTGATCCTCGCCGACGCGCCACCACCACTGCCCCAAGGACAGCCCCAAGGGGGGATCCGATGAGCTCGTACCGCACCTCGTTGCCGTGGCGAATCGTCGTAGGCATCGCGGACTACCTGGACGCCAGGATCGGCTGGGACAAGCTGCCGCTGCCGCTCGGCCTCGGCACCCTCCTCGGACTGCGCGTCCGCTACCGCCAGGAGAACCTGCACGACACCAACAAGATCCCCGCGGTCAACGTGCCCGAACCGGTACCGCCGAAGGACTCGTTCAAGGTCAACCGCACCGCCGACGGCAGCTACAACGACCTCGACCAGCCCCGGATGGGCATGGCGGGCACCCGCTTCGGCCGCAACATCCCGCTGGACAAGATCGCCTCGGCGACCCCCGCCGACGTCCTCTCCGAACCCAACCCGCGCAAGGTCAGCCGCGAACTGCTCACCCGCGACACGTTCATCTCGGCCGACTCGGTCAACTCGCTGGTCGCCGCCTGGCTCCAGTTCATGGTCCGCGACTGGTTCAGCCACGGCCCGAGCCCCACCGACCGGCCCTGGACCGTGCCGCTCATGGACGACGACCCGTGGCCCGAGCAGCCCATGCAGATCATGCGCACCCCGGACGACCCCACCCGCGACCCGCACGCCCCGGCCGGCACCCCCGACACCCGCGTCAACGTCTTCTCGCACTGGTGGGACGCCTCCCAGATCTACGGCAGCACCGAGGACGAGCAGCGCGCCATGCGCACCGGCGAGCTCGGCAAGCTCCACCTGTGGGACGACGAGCGCATGCCCTTCCCCTCCGACCCCGCCAAGGACCCCTCGCGCGTGCCCGGCTTCTGGCTCGGACTGGCCCTGATGCAGGGCCTGTTCACCCGTGAGCACAACGCGATCTGCGACCACCTGCACGCCGCGTACCCCGAGTGGGACGACGAGGAGCTCTTCGAGCGGGGCCGGCTGATCAACGCCGCCCTCCTCGCCAAGATCCACACCGTGGAGTGGACCCCGGCCGTCATCAGCCACCCGACCACCGTCACCGCGCTGCACACCAACTGGTGGGGCCTGGCCGGGGAACGCGTCCACGACCTGTTCGGCCGGATCAGCAAGTCCGAGGTCGTCAGCGGCATCCCGGGCGGCGAGACCGACCACTACGGCGTGCCGTACGCGCTCACCGAGGAGTTCGTCGCCGTCTACCGGATGCACCCGCTGATCCGCGACGACTGGGAGCTGCGCGCCGCCAACGACAACACCACCCTGCGCAACGCCTCGTTCCGCGACATCGCGGGCCCCGAAGCCCTCAAGGTCCTCGGCTCCATCTCGACCACCGACCTCCTCTACAGCTTCGGCACGCTCCACCCGGGGCTCGTCACCCTGCACAACTTCCCGAAGTTCCTCCAGGAGTACGAGCGCCCCGACGGCCACCTCCAGGACCTCGCCGCCACCGACATCCTGCGCTCCCGCGAACTCGGCGTCCCCCGCTACAACGAGTTCCGCCGACTGCTTCGCCTGAAGCCCGCCGCGCGATTCGACGACCTGACGGACAACCCGCAGTGGGCGAAGCAGATCAGCAAGGTGTACGAGGGCGACATCGAGAAGGTCGACCTGTCGGTCGGCATGTTCGCCGAGAAGCTCCCCAAGGGATTCGCCTTCAGCGACACGGCCTTCCGCATCTTCATCCTGATGGCGTCCCGGCGCCTGAACAGCGACCGCTTCTTCACCGAGTACTACACCCCCGAGGTGTACTCGAAGGCGGGCCTGAAGTGGATCGACGACAACAGCATGGTCAGCGTGCTGCTGCGCCACCACCCCGAACTGCGCACCGCGCTCACCGGCTTGGGGAACGCGTTCGCGCCGTGGAACGTCGCCGGTCAGGAGTGAAGGGGGCGCCGCGATGACCAACGGTGAACGCAAGGCCGACGTCGTCCTCGAAGGAGGCGGCGTACGGGGCCTGGGCTCGGCGGGCGCCGTCATCCGCCTCCTGGAGGACGGCTACACCTTCCCGCGCGCGGCCGGCACCTCGGTCGGCGCCATCGCGGCGGCCCTTGTGGCGGCCGGGGTGGGCGCCAAGGAGCTGCGCGGCATCATGGACCGGCTCGACCTGAGCCGCATCCCGGACCGCCGGCCGCCCGGGGTGCCGTTGGTGAGCGAGGGGGTGGGTCTGTTCGGCACGCGGGGCGCGTACCGCGGGGACTGGATCAGGGAGTGGATCGAGGAGGAGCTCGCCGAGCTCGGTGTCTCCACCTTCGCCGATCTGCGCACCGACGACCCGGGCGCCGACGCCGACCTGGCCGACGACCAGAAGTACAAACTGGTCGTGCTCGCCACCGACGTCACGCGCGGCCGGCTGCTCCGACTGCCCTGGGACTACCACCTGTTCGGGCTCAAGGCCGAGGAGCAGAAGGTCGCGGACGCCGTCCGCTGCTCGCTGTCGATCCCGTTCTACTTCCGGCCGTGCGCCCTGACCAACCCGGTCACCCGGGAGTCCTCGGTGATCGTGGACGGCGGCATCCTGTCCAACTTCGCGGTCGACATCTTCGACCGCACCGACGGCAAGAAGTCGCGCTGGCCGACCTTCGGCGTGCGGATCATCCCCGACCTGCCGGCCGGGATCGCCAATCTCGCGCCGATCGCCGCGCGCGTCATGTGGCCGCCGCTGACGCTGCTCGAACAGGTCGTCACGACGGCCCTGGTCGGCCGCGACCAGACGTCCCTGGAGCGGCCCGGCGTGCGCGACCGCACCATGGCGGTCGACTGCACCGGCGTCGGCATCACCGACTTCCGCATCGACGCGGAGGCCCGGGACGCGGTCGTCGAACAGGGGCGGAAAGCGGCCGGGGAATTCCTGGGACGCTGGAAAGGCTGACGCGAGCCCGATTTGAGTGCCATAGAGGGAAGCGACCCCTCATCTCCCGTAAAGAGATGGGGGGTTCGTCCATGACCGGGGCATGGTGTGACCGCCGGACCTGATCTCTTCACCCCTCCCTCACGCGAAGCGCACTTGCGCACATAGGCAATAGACAGCCTTTGCCATGTGGCGCCTGTCAACCGGTGTTGTCCGTAGGTACGTTCATGACTGCCCCCACTTTCCGTGGTGGCAGTCTCCGAACGTCACTTTGTCATGCACTCGACGTTTCTTCGCGTCCCGTCCGTCCCAGGGCAGGACGATCCCCCCATGGAGGAAGAACCGTGCAACACATACGAACCTCCAGGTTCGGACAACGAGCCGGCGGCGCCTCGGCGCTCCTCTCCCTGGTCGCGCTCGTCACCGGCGGCCTGCTCGCCGCGGCCCCCACAGCCGCCGCGCAGCAGGCCAACGACCCCGCGTCCAACGTCAAGCAGCTGTGCGCGACGGCCAAGCAGGGCCAGATGCACTGCCTCGCGCTTGAGCGTACGGACGTCCAGCAGCACAGAGGCATCACCGCCGAAGCCGCCCCCTCCGGCCTCGGCCCCGCCGACCTCCAGAAGGCCTACAACCTCCCGGCGAGCGGGGGTTCCGGCCAGACGGTGGCCATCGTCGACGCGCAGGACGACCCGAACGCCGAGTCGGACCTGGCCACCTACCGCTCGCAGTACGGGCTGCCCGCCTGCACCACCGCGAACGGCTGCTTCAAGAAGGTCGACCAGGACGGCGGCTCCAACTACCCGACGGCGGACGCCGGTTGGGCCGGTGAGATCTCGCTCGACGTCGACATGGTCAGCGCCGCCTGCCCGCAGTGCCACATCCTGCTCGTCGAGGCCAAGTCCGCGAACATGGACGACCTGGGTGCCGCGGTGAACCGCGCGGTCACCATGGGCGCCAAGTTCGTCTCCAACAGCTACGGCGGCGGCGAGGACGCCTCCGACACCACCGCCGACAGCAAGTACTTCAACCACCCGGGCGTCGCCATCACCGTCTCCTCCGGTGACAGCGGATACGGCGTCGAGTACCCGGCGGCCTCGCAGTACGTCACCGCCGTCGGCGGCACCTCGCTGAAGAAGGACAGCAGTACGCGCGGCTGGTCCGAGTCGGTCTGGGGCTCCAGCTCCGGTGGCGACGGCGCCGGTTCCGGCTGCTCGGCGTACGACCCGAAGCCGTCCTGGCAGAAGGACACCGCCTGCGCCAAGCGGGCCGTCGCGGACGTCGCCGCGGTCGCCGACCCGGCCACCGGCCTCGCGGTGTACGACACTTACCAGGCAAGCGGGTGGAACGTGTACGGCGGCACCAGCGCCTCGTCGCCGATCATCGCGAGCGTGTACGCCCTGGCCGGCGCACCCGGCGCGAGCTCGACTCCCTCGTCCTTCCCCTACGCCCACACCGGCTCGCTGAACGACGTCACCTCCGGCGCCAACGGCAGCTGCAGCGACTACCTGTGCAAGGCGGGTACGGGCTACGACGGCCCGACCGGCCTCGGCACCCCGAACGGCACGGCGGCCTTCACCGGCTGACTCGTCCAGTGAGCGGGGGCCGTCGCATCGCGGCGGCCCCTTCGCCCGTCCTCGGTCTCACGGCAGCCACCGGACCGGGGACGCCCGGCGTACGTGGACGAGCACGTCGAAGGCGTCGGCGAGCGAGTCGACCGCGAGGTACCCGGTGGCGTCGCGGGCCGGGTCGTAGACGCCGCTGATGACACGGGCCTTCGCTGGACCGTCCCAGTGGCTGCGGACGTCGTCGAGGCGCAGGTCCAGCCAGTGCGCGGGCAGGTCCACCTCACCGAGCCGCGCGTCGATGAGGTCGGCGGCCGGTTCCGGGACGGCGACGGAACCGAGATCCCCGTGGTGGAAGCCGATGGCCACGGACACGTACCGGGCGCCGTACTGCTTGCGCAGCACGCTGCCGACGGTGGGCTGCGGACCGCGCTCCGGTGCCATGCCCAGGACGGTCTCGGTCGCCGACGTGTGCGCGATGCCGTCCCAGTAGACCGTGCGCAGCCCGGTCCGGCGCTGGAAGTCGCCGACGACCTCGGACCATTCCCCGGCTTCGCCCGCGTAGTTGCCCCGCCCGGCGACGCTGTGCGCATGGAAGTCCGCGATCAGCCGCATCCGCGCCAGGACGCCGTCGTGCGCGTCGACGCCGGGCAGCGACCGGAGCAGCGCGAGCGCGTCGCGGGCATGCTCGGCGAAGGGGCGCCCCGGGTGGATTCCGCGCGCGCGCTGGACGTGCTCATCGGTCCGGTGCGCGGTCCGGATCGGGTCCAGATGGGACGCCAGCTCCGCGAGCCGCTCGGGGGCCGACTCCCGGACGTGGTCCAGGACGGCGTCGTAATCCTCCGGCCCCGCCTGGGCGGGCTTCACACCGAAGATCCGTACGGGGTCGTGCGGGTGCTCCCGGTTGAACTCCCGGATCCACTGGAGCGATGCGGCAAGCTCGACGGTGCGCTGCGGGCGCCAGGCGTGGTCGAGTGCGGACGCGGCCGAGCCGTCGCCGCCGAGCACGTACCGGTCGAGCTCGGCGCCGACACCGGCGCTGTCTTGCACGGCGAGGGCCCGGAACCCGTGGTGCCGGACAAGGCGGCGGAAGAGCTGGTCGCGTATGCCGTAGGTCTCCCGGGAGAACCGCGTGGACTCCCCGATGCCGACGATCGCGGCATCACCGGCGAGCCTGTCGGCCAGCTCGTCGAGCGAGCCGTCGGAGAGGGGAAGGGAAAGGACGGAGGCCTCGGGAACCGCGCTGTTGTTGATCATGTCGCTCAGTCTTCAACCTGAAGTCCGCTTGAGGTCAAGGGCCTTCTGCCCGAGGCCTCGTACGGCGTGAATCTCCGAGCCCCGTCAGGCAGTTGCGGGTTTGCCTCCGGCCTATTCCCGAACCTGGGAAACTGACCGGGTGGTCTATATCACCCACCGTCAACCCCTCCCTACGGTGGCGTAGGTCACTTGCGTGGGTGAAGGATAAGCACTCGTGGCAGACGATTCGAGATCATTCAGCAGCGGCACGTTCGGGTCGTACACGGCGATCGGCGACAGCTTCACGGAAGGCGTCGGCGACCCCGGCCCGGACGGGGCATTCGTCGGCTGGGCGGACCGGTTCGCAGTGCTGCTCGCAGACCAGCGGCCGGAGGGGTCCTTCCGCTACGCCAACCTCGCGGTGCGGGGCAAGCTCCTCGACCAGATCGTCGAGGACCAGGTCCCCAGGGCCAAGGAACTCGCCCCCGACCTGGTGAGCTTCTGCGCGGGCGGCAACGACATCATCCGGCCCGGCACGGACCCCGACGAGGTGGCGGAACGCTTCGAGCGGGCCCTTGCCGACCTGAAGTCGGCCGTCGGCACCGTCATGGTGACCACCGGCTTCGACACCCGGGGCGTCACCCTGCTCCGCCATCTGCGGGGCAAGATCGCGACGTACAACGGGCATGTGCGGGCCATCGCGGACCGCTACGACTGCCCGGTGCTCGACCTCTGGTCGCTCAAATCCGTCCAGGACCGGCGGGCCTGGGACGACGACCGGCTGCACCTCTCCGCCGAGGGGCACACCCGGGTCGCGCTGCGCGCCGCCCAGGTGCTCGGGCTCGACGTCCCGGCCGACCCGGACCAGCCGTGGCCCCCGCTGCCGCCGCGGGGCACCCTGGAGGTGCGGCGCGACGACATCCACTGGGCGCGCGAGTACCTGGTGCCGTGGATCGGTCGGCGGCTGCGCGGCGAGTCGTCGGGCGACGAGGTCTCGGCCAAGCGCCCCGATCTGCTGCCTCTTTGACGAGCCGTCAGACCTGGCGAAGCGTCACTGGGTGGCGCCGTCAGGCCTGACGGTCCGGATGGCCGGTCAGCCGCCCAGCACCTTCGCCTCGGTCGCCGGGGCGAGGCCGACCCGGGGCCGGTCCGGGCGCTGGGGCGCGGTCCCGCCGATCGAGCGGAGCCAGGTCCAGGTGTCGGCCGCCGTCTCCTCGACGGGGCGGCACCGCAGCCCGGTCGCGACCGCCTTCGCCACCGCCGAGTTGTGGATCTTGTCGTGCAGCTCGCCCGGCGGAAGCCACACCGGAAGTTGCAGCCACGGCTCGATCCCGGCGGCGAGGATCGGCTCGGGGTCGGTCCAGCGCAGCACGGCCCGGTCACCGGTGACCCGCACACAGGCGTCGAGGAGCGAGCCCATCGTCGCGTGCCCCGGCGGGCTGACGACGTTGTACGGGCCGCTGAGGCCGGCCTCGGCCGCGTCCAGGGTCCACTCCGCGAGGTCGCGGCAGTCGATGTACTGGATCCCGAGGTCGCGCGGGCCCGGCGCGAGCATGTCGCCGCCGCGCGCGGCGCGGTTCAGCCACCACGGCAGCCGGCCGATGTTCTCCCACGGGCCGAGGATCAGGCCCGCCCGCACCAACAGGGTCCGGTCCGCGCCGTATTCGCGGATCGCGGCCAGTTCGCCGCCGCGCTTGGCCTGCGGATAGGCCACTTCGCCCGCCTCGTCGGCGGAGCCGTCCACCAGCGGTGCGTCCTCGCCGGCGTCGAGCGAGGCCGTCTCGGGGTACACCGAGCGGCTCGACACGTACACGTAGTGGCCGGCCCGTCCGGCGAGCAGCCGGGCCGCGTCGCGGACGACGGCCGGGGCGTGCGACCACGTGTCGACCACCACGTCCCACTCGCCGTCCGCGAGCGCCGCGAGGCCTTCGGGGGAGGTGCGGTCGCCGTGCAGCGAGACCACCCCGGCAGGTGGTTCGTGCCGCCCCCGGTGGAAGACCGTCACCTCGTGCCCGCGGGCGAGGGCCGCCTCGGTGACGGCCCGGCCGACGAATTCCGTTCCACCCAGCATCAGCAGTCTCATGATCGCTACTCTGCCCGCTGGGGGAGGGGCGGGGAACGGTTGCTTGCTCTCGGCGTAATCCCGTCGAGCGGGAACCTTCACCGTGCGACCGGCACGGTGAAGGTCTTCGCCCGCACACGTTCAGCTTCTTGTCCCCTGGCGGTAAGCGCTCGGCCCACCGCCCGCTCCAGGATGACTCAGACGAGTTCGGGTTGCAGTTCCGGTTGCCGTGCCGGTGCGACCCGCGGCTCCCACAGCCTGGTCGTCCGTACGAAGCTGTAGATCACCGAGACCATCGCCAGCATGAGAAGGGGGCCGAAAACCCACGGATGATCGGCCATCTGTACCGGGAGATAGCGGTAAGCCACCAGGAGCGCGGCGAAGACGGCCGTGCCGTAGGCGACGAGCTGGATTCCGGACCGGTCCCAGCCGCGGGCGAGCGCGCGCAGAGCCGCCTCGATCGTGAGGGCGAACACCACGCCGGCAATGATGTCGGTGCCGTAGTGATAGCCGAATCCCAGCGTCGCGCCGAGCGTGGCGATCAGCCAGAAAGCACCCGCTATGCGCAGGATCAGCGGACCCTTGCGGGAATGAACGAAGATGGTGGTCGCCCACGCCGTGTGCAGGCTGGGCATGCAGTTGCGCGGGGTGAATTCGTTGAACCCCATGTGGTGCGGAGCGCCACCGCCGGGCGGGGTGTTCGGCCACAGGTTGGCCACCGCGAAGTGCCCGCCGTCGGCGCCGTACGCGAAGATCGGTCCGACCACCGGGAAGATCATGTAGATGGCGGGCCCGAGCAGGCCGATCACCAGGAAGGTGCGCACCAGGTGATGGGCCGGGAAGCGGCGCTCGGTCGCCACGTTGCGCAGCTGGTAGAGCGCGACGACGACCGCCATCACGGCGAGCTGGATGTAGACGTAGTCAAGGACGTGCGCGCCGATCGAGCCCGTGGCGTTGACGATCCGGCCCGCCACCCAGGACGGGTCGCCCAGCGCGTGATCGGCCGTCGCCACGTACTGGTCGAGCACCGTCGGGCGCGTCTTCGACGTGATGAGCAGCCAGGTGTCGCCGGTCTTGCGGCCGGCCACCAGCAGGAGGCCGAGGCCGACGCCCTTCAGGAGCAGCATGCGTTCCTGGCCGGTGCGACGCGTGATCGCGATGACCGCGCAGGCCAGCATCACCCACAGTGCGCCGTTGCCGAACATCATCTTGGCGTCGACTGCCCACCGCACCAGAAAGAAGACGACGTCGATGCCGATGGCGGCACCGATCGCGACAAAGCGTTCCCGCCAGGTGAGTACCACCATCATCAACGCCATACTGGCGTACAACAGCGGCCCCGACTTGGGCGCGAATATCACCTCTTTCGCCTGGTTGATCATCGGCCCCGGCAGGCCATAATGATGGGCGGCAATCTCCAACGCGATGAGGAATCCGAGGGTCACCACACCTGCGGCGGCCCACAGCATCACCCGGGGTTGACGCCATGCAACTGTAATTCTGCTATTTATTCGCGATATCAATTGTTTGGCCGATTTGTTTAGACGCCGATGTGTGAGACGTTGACTAAGCGAGTCACTCTTCGTGGTCGATTGCATGGTTTCCGTGAAGGGTGGAACGCTATGGGCGATCATCTGAGTCGGATCATGTTATCGGAGTCGGTGTGGGTGGTTTTCGCCGGTCATGAGCGGAGTGCCGGCCAGGTGATCCCGCACCGCATCGCCGCAGGACACGGCGCTGCCGTGCGAAGGGCGAGGGGGGATCCGGAAGCGGAAGCCGGGCTTCGATGGGTCCGGCCATCAGCGGGGCGTGGTCAACGCCACGCGGTCCACGCCCAGTTCGCGGGCCAGCGCGTCGTCCGCCCACTCCAGCATGGCCGCGCGTGACAGCGAGCCCGGATACGAGATCATCTGCACGGCCAGTCCGTCGAGCAGGGCGGTCAGCCGCCAGGCCGCGCCCGCCGGGTCCGCGCAGCCGAACTCCCCGGCCGCCGCGCCCTGTGCGATCACCTCGGTCAGCGCGGCCTTCCACCGCTGGTCGAGGCTGTGTGTCACCTCGCGCAGCGCGGGCTCGCGGAGCGCCGCCGCCCAGCCCTCGATCCACAGCCGCCAGCCCTTGGCGGGCCCGGTCGGCGCGTACCAGCGCACGGCCGCCCGCAGTCTGCGCAGCGCGCTGGTGCGGCGCCCCAGGATCTTGTGCAGCTGGGCCAGATCGTCCTCGGCCGCATGGGCGAAGGCCGCCGCGACCAGCTTCTCCTTCGTCGAGAAGTGGTACAGGACAAGCGCGTTGCTGACGCCGAGCGAAGCGGCGACGTCGGCGATCCGTACCGCTGAGACGCCGCGCGACTCGATCTGTCCGACCGCGGCCCGCAGCAGTTCCTCGCGCCGTTCCGCCACACCCAACCGCACTCTGGCCATGGGCCGACCCTACATACGGGCGTACGCGGCCGATGGTCACGGCCGGTAGACCGTGCCCGGCCGTGCGGTGCCCGGCGCGAGCAGCTGCGGGACGGTCACGAAGGTGTAGCCGCGTTTCTTGAGCTGGTCGATGATGCCGGGGACGGCGGGCACCGTGCCGTCGTAGATGTCGTGCAGCAGGATGATCCCGTCGCGGCCGGCCTGGTCGAGTATCCGCTGCTGGATGAGGGCGCTGTCGGTGGTCGCGTAGTCCTTGGCGGTCGCGCTCCACAGCACCTGGGAGAGGCCGAGCTCCTCGCTGACGTCCTTGACCTCGCCGTCGGTGCGGCCCTGCGGCGGGCGCATCAGCGTCGGCTCGCGGCCGGTCAGCGCCTTGATCGCCTGCTGGGTGCGGCCGAGTTCGGAACGGATCTCGGCGGGATTCAGCTGATCCAGGCGGCGGTGCGTCCACGTGTGGTTGGCGATCTCGTGGCCCTCGCCGGCGGCCCTGCGCACGGTCTCCGGGTAGGTGTCCACGTGGTTCTTGCCGAGCAGGAAGAAGGTGGCGTGCACCTTCTTCTCCTTGAGGATGTCGAGGAGTTGGGGCGTGTGCGGGCCCGGCCCCGCGTCGAAGGTCAGGGCGATGCACTTGGCCTTGGCGCAGTCCACGGAACCCGAGGGTTCGGCCGTATCGAGGTGGGTCTTGGCATCGGAGGCCTTGACGTCGGCCTGCCCGCGCGCCTCCTTGGGAGAGGTGGAGTCCTGGCCGCAGCCGGCCAGGGCCAGGGTCAGCGTGGCGGCCGTGACCAGGCATGCGGCGGCCCGGGACCGTATGGAACGTGGGCTGTTTCTGAGCATGGCGGTGCTCTCTCCGGCGGTGAGATTTCCCCTTCGTGACCCTCGGGCGAGGATCTCCGGCGGACTATACGCGAGGTGTATACATCGAGTGCATAGTGGGGCGCGAGGTGGCCGGAACGGGATGACCAGCTTGTTGGCGGGGCCCGCAGGGACGTGCGGCTGCCGGGGGGGTGCCCCTATGACTTTGGTCAAGGGGTCGGGGCGGGTTGGGGGTCGTAGAAGGTGCCGTCGCGGAGCATGGCGAACAGGACGTCGGCTCGGCGGCGGGCGAGGCA
>NZ_BMUA01000051.1 GCF_014649955.1 Streptomyces violascens | reverse complement strand
CCCACCCACCATGCTCCCGAACACGCCCGACCGGAAGACCTAACGGAGTACTACTAGAAGACCGATGAAGATCTTACTTCGAGTGCCCCGCTCGAGCGAGTTCGCCCGTAAATACCGATCAGGGCAAACCGATGGGCGCCGGGCCCCATTTTCAAGATCTCCATCAGTTTTCTAGTGTCGGTTGCGCGGGTGATTTCGTGCCATGCGCTCATTGCCGTGCTTGTACGCACCTGTCCAGCGGGCCATCACCAATTGGGCGTCACCTGCCTCGACCTCCGCAAGGAACTTCTCGGCACGTGCACCACGCAACGTGCCGGCCGAACGGCCCTGATGAGTGATCGTCACGGTGCCGTCAGGGCGTTGGTCATAGGTGAAGCCGAAGGGTCTAGGCATGGCTGGGATGTTAGGCGGTCTTGCTGATACGCCGATACCGAATTTGGTCAGTGCGGTCCAACGCATGATCCGCCGGACAGGCCCTAGTGCTGGATTCCTCAAACGGTGTACACATATCGGCGCTGTAGTAGGCGAGTTGGCGGGATCGGTCGGCCCCAGATCCAGGGGTTGGCACGGGAGTTGAGCTGGTCTGTTGCCAGGCCGTGGCGTATGCGATGTCGTCGCTGTTGGCGAATGACCGGCCGGCAAGGGCGGCTTTGTGGAAGATGCGCCACCAGCCTTCCTGCAGGTTGAGCCAGCACGCGCCGACGGGGATGGAGGCGTGGTGGATGCGGGGATGTCCTCCAGCCAGGTCCGCGTGGACACGCTGTTGTGACTGGACAGGTTGTCCGTGACGATCCAGATCTCCCCGTCCGGGTCGGCGTCCTCGAGCAGGTGCAGGAACTGCTGGTAGAAGACGCTGTTGCGGGAGGGTGCGGTCATCGTGACCGCCTGGCCGTCGGAGGGTCGCAGACCTCCGTAGACCCAGGTCTTCTCCGGCCCGCGGCTGTAGTCGAGTTCCGCTTTGTTCCGGTGCCCGTCCGGTGACCAGGCGGGTGCGGGCGGGAACGTCCGCGGGATCACGGGCCCCAGCTCGTCGGCGCAGATCACCGTGGCGCCGTCGGGCGGATGGGTGTAGAGGCCGATGATCCATGTCCTTTTGGGGCGATGTCCGGGTCCTTCGACCGTGTCCAGGACCGGGTGCGGCGCCAGCGCACGCCCTCGGCGAGCAGGATCCGGCGGACCTGTGAGCGACCCACCTCGATCCCTTCAGCCCGCGCTGCCGCGGCCAGCGAATCCAGCGTCCACTCAGCTGGCCCGGACTCGTCGAAGGCCCACAGCTCCCCGACCGGCTCCCACCTCAGACGCTCCCGGCGGGACGGTCTTCACCAGGGAGATGTTCCTGGAGCATTCCTCTTCTGTGATCCGCTTCTGTGATCCGCCGCTTGCGACCCTGCCCGCCCAGATCCTCCAGCCCTTGCAGGCCGCAGCGGTTGAAGCGGTGCAGCCAGCACCGCGCTGTCTTCTGCCTGCAGTTCAGCTCAACAGCGATAGCCGGCACTCGCAGTCCCGACCGATTCAGCTCGATCATTCGGCCCTTATCACCGCATCACGCGGAGTCTTCCGCGCCCGCGACAACCGGCGAACGACGGCCCGTTCGTCCTCATCACGCCCCGGCCGTGCTCGTAAAACCATCCTCCAGCACCCGCCCCCGAGCACCGTCAACCACCCCGCCACCAAGACATAAACCCAGCGAAAGAAGAATCAAGCACTAGGGCGGCGTTCGGCGGCCCCACCAAGACGACTCCAACTGGCCCCAGTTTGCAGGCCTTTTGTGAAGACCAGGCGTCGTGATTTAGCTCCGAGAGGCGGCTTGAATCGGGACCGTCGGGAGCCGAGAGCGACGACCGTGACTCGCGCGGTGACAACTTCGCCAGTCACGGTTCTTGCGTCAGCGGGAGCAGATCACAGTGACAAGGGTGAAGGAGGCAAAGAAAGATCGTTCGGAGAGCGACGCGAACCACCGGCGGCCGCGTGCGTCGTCGATGTGACCGCCCTGAATGGCTTGCTGCATGTTGCGGCCGAGTCCCAGGGTGCGGTCCGCGTCCTGGAAGTCGAGGAAGACCGGTGTCGTAGCCCTCACTGTCTCGACGACGAACCCTGTCTGCTCCGCGTGACGGGCGAGGCTGCGGCCGATGGTGGCGTGACGGACCACTTCCGACGTGGTGTAACGCGTAAATGCGCGACTTGTGTCGAGATCTTCCGCGTCGACGACCAGGGTGTCCCAGTCCGGCTCAGTCAGGCCGACTCGCGCCCCCGGCCGGGTGGCCAGATGGAGTTGTGCCAGCACGCTGGTCGGCTCAGCAACATGCATGAGAACCCGGTCGATCTTGGCCCGGTCCACCGTGCCAGGCTCGACGGGCAGGACGTGGGCATCTGCTTCGCGGATCTGAACCGCAGGCAGACCGCTGGTGCGTCGGCGGGCTTCGGCCAGCATCGCCGGGTCACGGTCCACGCCGATCACGGTGCCGCTCACGCCGACGCGCTCGGCCAATGCCGGAAGGTCCGTGCCTGGGCCGCATCCCACGTCGAGCGCGGTCTGGCCCGGCTGGACGTCCAACAACTCCATCAACTCCTGCTTGTAGCCGCGGCCGGCGGCGCTGGCCGCGGCTCGCAGCATGTAGGCAGCCGGATCAGGTCGGGAGGCGCCGAGAGTGGTTGACATGCGAGAAAGTGAAACACTATCCAGGGGTTGAAGGCAGCGCCGTTCGAGGCCCCTCCCTATTGGGTGCCGTTGTGCTTGGCCCTGGTGCGGGCCAAGCAGTAGGACTCGGTCCCGGTCTCGATGAGGGTGGCGTTGAAGGTGAGCCGGTCCACGATTGCCGCGCAGAGCCGCGGGTCGGTGAAGGTCTTGCTCCAGCCCGTGAACGCTCCGTTCGAGGCGATGGCGATACTGTTCTTTTCCTCCCTTTCCGTCAGAACCTGGAAGAGCATCTCGGCGCCGCGACGGTCGAGTTCGAGGTAGCCGAGCTCGTCGATCTCCAAGAGGTCGACGCGGCCGTAGCCTGCGATGGTCTTGCCGAGCTGCTTGTCATCGGTGGCCTCGACGAGCTCGTTGACCAGGGCGGCGGTGATGTAGCGGACGCCGGCCCGCCCCGATCCACTTCGGGCGCCCGGCCCAGGCACGGGCGAATCAGCCCCGAAGCGCATGCGGTACGCGGCCCGGCTGCTCGCCCAGGAAGTGCCGACCGGCAGTGCGTTCGACCGGCTCCGGCCGGGCCAACAGGCCAAGTTCGTAGCACCGTTCGCCGCCGCCGGCTGGTCCGGCGCCGACATCGCCTGAGCCCTGGCCCACTCCCCCGACGCAGTCGAACACACCTGGACGGCGCGCGTACGCCGCCCGCTCGGCTGGGCCATGACCCGCCTCCGCCCGTGGCTGGACCCCGAAGGCCGCCCCCTGCCCAGCCGCTGGGAGCAGCTCGGCGGTGCCCGCTGGCAGCCCCGCGTCCGTGACGGTGGCCCCCCTGCCGTCCGTGCTCAGCTCCCAGCCGCAGGCGTTGTCACGACCGCCCCTGTTCTGCTCACGTTGGGCAGGGACTGGGAGGAGAGCTAAGACCATGAACGTGCGACGAGTGGCCGCACGTAGCGGTTCCTTCGGGCGCGCCCGGCACCCTACGCATCGGGATGCTCCGGACACCGGGCAGGGGCGCGGCCGGTTCGTTCCGGTTGCGGGTCCGCCCAGCCCCGGACTTGCCGAAGACCAGGGCCTGTTCGTCGGCCGCTTGACCGGCGCACCCACCCACGTGTCCGGGGCCGGAGTCGGAGGCACACGGTCGTGCCGTGACGATCGCCGTGCTCGCGATCGTCGCGGATACCCCGTCACGATGTGCTGAGCGGTGGCGGAACCGGCGACCGCCCGCTCACCATCGCGCACCCTGTCGCGCCGAACGGGTCACTCGGTAGAATCCGACGAAGGCGGCACCGCGCACCCGCGTACAGTGCCAAACCCCATGCGACCCGCTACGGGCACTGCCTCGCCGTGGCTGACGGAGGTACGAACACCTGTGGTCACGCTCTATGCATTCCTCGCACTGATCGTCGGCGCCGCGATATTCCTGACCGCCACCCTGCAGCGGCGCGGGAACTCCCGTACCCAGAACGCGGACGGCCTCCTCATCGAACAGGAGAGCCGCGTACAGGCGCGCAGAGACCGGAGCTCTTTCGGCACCTTCGCGGTCCGCAACGCCCCGCCCACCGTGGCCGATCAATACCCGCGCTGACCACCCAGCAGGTCCACTCACAGGGTCTGTCGGGTGCTGGGAGATCAAGAGGGGCCGGGTTCTGGCGGGTTGATCGGTGTCCTCGGCCGGTGGCCTCTGTCCCGGGTCGGCAGACTCTGTTCCTGAGCTCACGGCAGCGGTAGACCCTGACAAAGTGCCCCCCCGATGCCAGCAGGGTGGCTCTCACCGGACCACCCGGCCAAGGCGCGGGCTGCGGACTCCGGCCCCGGGGATCAATCGAACCGTGGTTGGCGCTGAGATTGATCATGCTCCCGTTGTAGCCGGGCGGGCGTTGACCCGGTTCGCATACTCACTGCGGGCCTTGCGCTGTGCCGGGATCGCTGCGGCGTTGTCGAGCGGCTGGCAGCGGTCGAGGAGTTGGCGGTGTACCGCCGGGTTGACAGTGCCCGCAGTCCTGGTCGAGGTCGACAGCGTGCCGGTCGGCGTACTGGGCATCGCTGATCGCCTGCCGCCGGACGCGGCCGACATCGTCGCGGCCCTGGCCACGCTCACCGGCAGCACACCGGCGCTCGCCGCCGCCCACACCGGCATCACGATGGGCCGGGCCGGCTCAGACCTTGCGCCGGCGACCGCGGATGCGGTGGTCGTGCGCGACGAACTCGTCACCGTCCCCACCGTCGTCGCTCTCTCCCGCCGGGCCCGCGGCTTCGTCGTGCAGAACCTGGTGATCGCCTCGGTGTTCATTTCCGGCCTGGTCGTCTGGGACCTTGCCGGGCACCCGCTGCCGCCCGGTGTCCTCGGGCACGAGGGTTCCACGGTCATCGTGGGCCTCAACGGTCTGCGGCTGCTGCGCGAGGCAGCGCGGAAGCGCGCCGGCGCCGGGGGCGGCAAGTGAGCCGGCGCACCCGCAAGGCCGCCGCTCCCGCACAGGGGGCGGCGGCCCGCTGCACCGTCACTGTCTGCCGCGGCTGTTGCTGCGGAACTCCCGAGGTCCCGGCCTGGACCATACGGCCCTGCTCACTGACCTGCGCGTATCCCTCGCAGGTGTGGCCAACGTCCGTCCCACCGACTGCCTGGACGCCTGCGAGCAGCCCAATGTGATCGTTATCCAGCCCTCCGCCGATGGCGCAAGGCAGGCGGACGCCCGGTCCGGCTCGGCCTGGTGAACGACATCGAAGCGTCACGAGACATCACCGCCTGGGCAGAAGCCGGCGGCCCCGGCCTCGCCGAGGCACCCGACATCCTCGACCTCTACACCTTCAGCCCCTCCTGCCGCATCCGGCAGGCACTCGACAACTGAAGCCGAACCGCTTACGAAGTCGCCACCTTCCCTCAACGGTGCGAGGCGCCGTGTTTGGCCAGTTCAAGGAGCAGCTCCAGGTCGTGTGCTGCCTCGGCGGCGCACACGGTGCTGGCTGCCAGCACCGCGAGGATGCCGGCGAGTGGCAGGGGGCGGTTGCGCAGCGGTGGGGCGAGGAGGGCTGCGACCCGCCGCGGTACGGGGCCTGGTCCGGCTTGGGAGAAGCGGCCGAGGATGCCGAGGGCAGCGGTCGGGATCCAGGTGTGGGCGCGGGCACGCTTGGCCGCCAGGGCGGCTTTGCCCACGGTGTGGGCGACCTGTCGGCGGTCGCCGATGACGGTGGCAGCGCTCTCATCGGCCCAGCGTTCGACGGTGTAGGTGACGGTGTCGGCGAGGGGCCGGAGCAGCGGGTTTGCGGTGGCGGCCAGTTGGACGACCGCGACGAAGAGGTAGTGATGGTGGGCCAGGTGGGCCCGCTCGTGGGCGAGCAGGATCTTGTGCTCGTTGGCGTCGAGGGCCTCAAGCATGCCGGTGGAGACGACTATGCGGCCGGGCAGCCCAGGGATTGCGTACGCCTCGGCGGCCGGGTCCTCGACGACGACCAGCTCGTCCGGGCCCGGTAGGCACGCCGCTTCGGCGGCGGCCGCGACCAGGGTCCGGACCCGGCGCCACAGCGCCACCCCCGCCGCGGTGGCGGCAGCGGTCAGCAGCGCCCCGGCGAGCAGGCCGACCGAGAGCGAGGCCGGGTCGTGGTGCTGGGCCACCTGCGCCGACCAGCGCCCGTGTGCGAGCTCGGCGAGAAGGGGGAAGCGGATAAGTCCGGTGATCGCGAGCATGCCCAGGACCAGGCTGCTCGCGGCGGCCAGGACCACCGCGGCGACGGTCAGCAGCCAGGTTGCCAGGCGCGGCGGCAGCCGTTCGCCCAGGGGCCGGGCGGCCAGGGCGGCCAGTAGCGGGAAGAGCAACGGCAGGTAGACGGCGAAGCGCATCCGGACGGCCCTACTGTCCGGTGTCCAGCAGCTTGCGCAGCAGTTGTTCGTCGTCGGCCGAAAGGTCGTCGACGAAGCGCGTCAGGACGGCTTCGCGGTCGGGGCGGTCGTCCAGGACTTTGCGCATCTGGCGGGCGGCGAGTCCGGAGTCGTCGGCGACCGGGGTGTAGGCGAAGGCCCGGCCGCGCAGGCTGCGCTTGAGCAGGCCCTTGGCGTACAGGCGCGACAGGGCGGTGACGACGGTGCTGTACGAGAGGCCGCCGCCGAGCCGGTCCTTGACCTCGCCCGGGCTCAGGGCCTCGGGTGCGGCGTGCTGCAGCGCATCGAGGACCTCGGCCTCCAGCTCACCTTTGGCCCGCCCGCCCTTGGGTGCGGTGGGTTCGTGTGCGGCCACTGACTTGGTCACCTCCTGCGCTATCTTCTACATCCACGTAGAAGTTCTACATCTTCGTAGAAGCTACGTGCCTGCCCAGAGTCTGCCATGCCCGCCCGCATCCCGGGCAGGTCCGGGCAGCGAACCCAGGAGGACGTGCGTGAGCACAGCAACGGCGGTCGACGCCCCGCAACAGACCATCGCGGCCCGCGCCCAGGGCCTGACCAAGGCATACGGCAGCGGTGAGACCCGCGTGGTGGCGCTGGACGCCGTCCAGGTCTCGGTGCGGCGCGGCGAGTTCGTCGCGATCATGGGCCCGTCCGGCTCCGGCGAGTCGACGCTCATGCACTGCCTGGCCGGCCTGGACACCGCAACCTCCGGGCACGCATTCATCGGCGAGACCGAGATCACCCGGCTCAAGGACAAGCACCTCACCCAGCTGCGCCGGGACAAGATCGGCTTCATCTTCCAGGCGTTCAACCTGCTCCCGACCCTGACCGCGCTGGAGAACATCACCCTCCCCATGGACATCGCCGGCCGCAAGCCTGACCAGGCATGGCTGGACACGGTGATCGACACCGTCGGCCTGCGGGACCGCCTCAAGCACCGACCGACCGAGCTGTCCGGCGGCCAGCAGCAACGAGTCGCGTGCGCCCGCGCCTTGGCGAGTCGGCCGGAGATCATCTTCGCGGACGAGCCGACCGGCAACCTCGACTCCCGCGCGGGCGCCGAGGTGCTCGGCTTCCTGCGCAGCTCCGTGGACAACCTCGGGCAGACCATAGTGATGGTCACCCACGACCCGGTCGCCGCCTCCCATGCGGACCGCGTCCTGTTCCTCGCGGACGGGCAGGTCGTGGACGAGCTGTGCGACCCGAGCGCGGACAGCGTGCTGGACCTGATGCGCACGTTCGACGGCGCCGGACGCAGGAGCTGACGGACCATCATGATCAAGGCAAGTCTGCGCAACTTCCTCGCCCACAAGGGCCGCATGGCCCTGTCCACGCTGGCCGTGCTGCTCGGGGTGGCGTTCGTCTCCGGCACCCTGGTCTTCTCCGACACCATCAACCTCGCGTTCACCGGCATCTCCAGCTCCACCGCCGCCGATGTGACGATCAAGCCCAAGCAGGCGTTCACCCCCGAGATCGAGGACCGCGCCCTGTCCGGCGAGGTACCCACCTTGCCCGCGTCCATAGTGGCCAAGGTCGCCGCCGTTCCGGGCGTGCAGGCAGCCCACGGCCAGGTCAGCCTGCAAAACCTCACCGTCGTCGACAAGGACAACAAGCCGGTCGGCCCGACCACCGGCGCGCCCACCCTCGGTCAGAACTGGTACGACAACCCGCAGGTGCGCCTCGTCCAGGGCCACGCCCCGACCAAAGCCGGCGAGCTGGTCATCGACCAGGCCAGCGCCCGGCACAAGAACGTGCATCCGGGCGATGCGCTGCACGTGCTCACTCCGACCGGCTCCACCCCGGCGACCGTGGTCGGCATCGTCACCTTCAGCACCGGCAACCCGGGTGTGACGATGGTCTACGTCGACACAGCAACCGCCCAGCAGAACCTGCTCGGCAAGCCCGGCCAGTTCACCACCATCACCGCCGACACCGCCCCCGGCACTACCCACGCCACCGTCCAGCAGCGCATCCACGCCGCGCTCGGCGACAGCTTCTCCATCGCCACGAAGGAGGAGCAGGCCCAGTCCGCCGCCCAGCAGGTCAGCTCCTTCCTCGGCGTGGTCACCTACGCCCTGCTCGGCTTCGCCGGACTCGCGGTCCTCGTCGGGATCTTCCTGATCCTCAACACCTTCTCCATGCTGGTTGCCCAGCGCACCCGCGAACTCGGCCTGCTCCGCGCGCTCGGGGCCGGGCGCCGCCAGGTCACCCGCTCGGTGCTCACCGAAGCGGTGCTGCTCGGCGCAGTCGGCTCAACTCTCGGCCTGGGCGCGGGCATCGGCCTGGCCGCGCTACTGAAGAGCCTGATCAGCAGCTTCGGCGTGGATCTGTCCGGAACCGCATTGGTCATCAACCCGCTCACCCCGGCCGCCGCGTACGGCGTAGGTGTGCTCGTCACGCTGGTCGCCGCGTACCTGCCAGCCCGCCGCGCCGCCCGTATCTCCCCCATGGCCGCCCTGCGCGAGGCCGCCGCCCCGCCCGTCGCACCGCTGGGCCGCCGCACCGCGCTGGGCACCGTGCTGCTGACGGCCGGTCTTGGCCTGCTGTACGGCGCCGCAACCCACCACGCCACCCTGATCACGGCCGCCGGCCTGCTCGGCGGCGGCATCGTCGCCTCGCTGGTCGCGCTGGTCGTCCTGGGCCCGCCGCTCTCACGGCTCGTCGTGCACGGCCTCGGCGCCCCGTTCCCCAAGCTGTTCGGCGCGGTCGGCCGCATCAGCCGCCTCAACGCCGTCCGCAACCCGCGCCGTACCGGCGCCACCGCGGGCGCCCTGATGATCAGCCTGTCGCTGGTCGGCGCGATCGCCGTCCTGGCCGCGTCGCTGACCATGTCCATCAACCGCGACGTGGACAACACCTTCGGCGCCGACTACGTGCTGACCGGCAACGGCCAGCAGCCCATCGGCCACGAGGTCACCACCAAGGTCCACACCATCCCCGGCATCCAGTCCGTCACCCGCCAGCGCTACGCCGTCGCCCACCTCAACGGGTTCCAGCTCGTGCTCGCGGGTGTCGATGTCGCCACCGTCGACCAGGCCGTCAAACCCCAGTACGTCGCCGGGTCCACCGCCGACGTCGCGGCCGGCAAGGTGATGGTCGACGAGACGACCGCGAAGGCCGACGGTCTGCGGATCGGCTCCCCGGTCGAGCTGCACTTCCTCAACGGCAACGTCGGTACCCTCACCGTCGGCGCGATCTCCAAGCCACCGGCGGGCGCGGGCAAGGACGGCGGCAGCTGGGAGGTCTCCCTGGACACCCTCACCAAGTACGCCCCCGAGGCGCAGGATTTCACCCTCTACCTCAACACCGCACCCGGCGCCGACAAGAAGCAGGTGCAGACCGCACTCGACACCGCCCTGGCCGGCCACCCGCAGGTCACCGTGCAGAGCCAGGCCGACTACAAGAACCAGATCACCGGCCAGGTCAACACCGTCCTCTACCTGGTCTACGCGCTGCTCGCGCTGGCCATCCTGATCGCGGTCCTCGGCGTCATCAACACCCTTTCCCTGTCCGTGGTCGAGCGAACCCGGGAGATCGGCCTGCTCCGCGCCATCGGTACCTCCCGCCGACAGATCGGCCGGATGATCCGGCTGGAGTCGGTGCTGATCGCCGTCCACGGCGCCCTGCTCGGCCTCGGCCTCGGGCTTGCGTGGGGTATCGCCGGGCAGAAGGTCCTGACCCTGTACGGGATCACCGCACTCAGCATCCCGTGGACCACCATCCTGGCCGTCCTCGCCGGATCGGCGGTCGCCGGCCTGGCCTCGGCGATCCTTCCCGCGATGAAGGCCGCCCGGACCAAGGTCCTGACCGCCATCGCCACCGCATAGACCGCCGGGCGGCGGTGTGGATCTCCCGGGCCCACGCCGCCGTCCGGCATACCGCCCTTGCGTCGTCCGGTACGGTGCCGAGGAATCGTGCCCCGCCCCGGCAGCGCGGCTGCCAGGCGGCACGGTTGGGGCGAGAGGAATCAGCACGATGAGCGCGTCCGACGGCACGACCGGCGAGCCCGCTGCCGGTTGGCGGCTGTGGCCGCTGTACGCGGCCGGGTTCACCACCGCCTTCGGCGCGCACGGCATCGCCGCCAACCTCGGCAACTTCACCTCCCACCGCGCCGAATCCCTGCTCGTGCTTGGCGGACTCCTCGCCCTGTACGACGGCGCCGAGGTTCTCCTCAAGCCCGTCTTCGGTACCCTCGCCGACCGCGTCGGCGCCCGCCCCGTCCTCCTCGGCGGGCTGATCGGCTTCGCCGTCGCCTCTGCTGCCTTCGTCCTCGCCGACAACACCGGCCTGCTGTGGCTCGCCCGCCTCAGCCAAGGTGCCGCAGCCTCTGCTTTCTCCCCGGCCGCCTCCACCCTCGTCGCCCGACTCAACCCCGCCTCCAAGCACGGGCGGGCGTTCGGCTCGTACGGCTTCTACAAGAGCCTCGGCTACACCGCGGGACCGCTACTCGGCGGAGTCACTGTCGCAGCCGGCGGCCTGCCACTGCTGTTCACCGTCATGACAGCCCTCGCGGCGGCCGTCGCTGTGTGGGCCTTCGCGATCGTCCCGGCCGTGCCTCCGCTTCCGCGTGCCCGGCAGACCATCCTCGACCTGGCCCGGCGCCTGAGCCACCGCAGCTTCCTGCGGCCGACCACAGCACTGGCCTGTGCCACCGCAGCGCTCTCGGTCGGGGTCGGATTCCTCCCCGTTTCCGGGGCGGCAGCGGGCCTTGGCCCAGTGGTCACCGGCGCCGCAGTCTCCGTCCTGGCCGCCTGCGCCGCCATCGTCCAGCCTCGCGCCGGGCGAGCCCTGGACACCGGACGTCTCACCCCCCGGACCGGCCTGAGAACCGGGCTGCTGATCACGGCAGCCGGGCTGGCCTGCGCCATGCTCCAGGGCCTGATTGGCGTCCTGCCGGCCGCCGCGTTCATCGGCACCGGGACCGGCGTGATCACCCCGCTCGGCTTTGCCGCCCTCGCCTCGACCACCCCCACCGAACGCCTCGGCCAAACCATGGGAGCCGCGGAACTCGGCCGCGAACTCGGCGACGCCGGCGGCCCCCTACTCGTCGGCGGCATCGCCACGGCCGCCACCCTGGCCAGTGGGTACGCGGCGCTCGCGCTGCTTCTCTTCGCCGCCGCTCTGGTCCTTGCCGGCTCCGGCCGGTCCGCGGAAAAGGCACAGAGAGACAGCGACTCCGCCGACCTGTGAGCCACGAGTGCGCGCATGTACCCCAGTGACAACAAATTTCAGCAGTCCGCGCCGTGTCACGCCGAACCCAACTGACACCAGTGCAGGTCAGCGCGCTGCGTGAGTGACAGGTAGAGCTCCGGGAGGGCGCCGGCTCGGGATGGAGGCCGCCGCCGAGCTCGTGCCGTGGAGGCGGTCCCGGGCGGTGCTGTTGGCGGGGTTGATTAATGGCGAAAGCCGGGCCTGGAACAGCGGGCCGGGCTCCCGGTGATGGTTGTTGTGTGAATTGCCCGGTTGGATTGGTTATGCCTATCGGGCGCCAGGCCTCGCGGCAACGCGCCCCTGCGACCACACAAACGGAAACGTCCGGGCTGGATGACGTCACCTCACAAGTTCCCCTCTCCCCCGGGCCCCCTCCAGGCGAGTCGGTCCCCACACCGCGACCTGTACGACCACCCCCGGCAGCCACGTGGCCATCCCCACCCACGTCGTCGTGCTGGCCCTGTTCGCATCCGGCCTCGCCGCCCTGCTCCGCACCGGCTACACGCCCCACGACAGCGTCACCGTGCTCTACCTCTGCGGCGGCATCGCACTGGACACGGCACGCCGCGCCCTCGTACGCCGCCAGTAACAGGCGCCCCACCCCCCTCCTCCGGCGCGACACAGCGGAGGACGCCATGGGGCGCCCAGAAAAATCGATCGCCCAAAACAGCAGCGTTGCGAGCGGATTCGGATGCCGCCTGAGCGGAGCACGCGAACGCGCGGGCAGCCCGAGCTACCGACGGATGCCCGCCGCCTGCGGCACCGGCTACGCCCCCCTGGCCAAAGCGGCCGCCGACTACCGCATGCCCAGCCATCGGGCGGCGTCACGGGGGCAATGCGAGCGGCGCTCGTGCGCATCCACCTCCCCGGCGTGAGCCTGGGTCGCGGCCACGGAAACGACGCGGAGCGCAACGGTGGGAGGATTGTCGGCGTGATGGCAAGCACGAATGACATCGAGAAAGCGGCCGAAGTGCTGCGCGCCGGCGGCCTTGTGGCTCTACCGACCGAAACCGTCTACGGTCTGGGCGCCAACGCCGAGGACCCCGCCGCCATCTCGCGCATCTTCCAGGTCAAGGGGCGCCCGCCCTCTCATCCGCTGATCGTCCACATCGGCGGCGCGGAGAATCTGGACGACTGGGTACAGGACGTGCCCCAGGCGGCGCGCCTGCTGGCCGAACACTCTGGCCGGGGCCGCTCACGCTGGTCCTGCGGCGCGGTTCCCGCGTGCCCCTCGAAGCGACCGGTGGTCTGGAAACGGTGGCCGTGCGCGTGCCCGACCACCCCGTCGCCCTCGCGCTGCTGTCGGCCTTCGGCGGCGGCGTCACGGCCCCGTCCGCCAACCGCTTCGGCTCAGTCAGCCCCACGACCGCGGACGACGTGCGGGCCGAGCTCGGCGACGCCGTCGACTTCGTGCTGGACGGCGGCCGCTGCGAGGTCGGCGTCGAGTCGACCATCGTCGACGCCACGGGCGAGATCCCAACCATCCTCCGGCCCGGCGGGGTGACCCGCGAGGACCTCGAAGCGGTGCTCGGGCACCCGCTAGCGGTTCCCTCGACGAGCCGTGTCCGGGTGCCGGGCCAGCATCCGTCGCACTACGCACCGCGGGCACGGGTCGTCCTCGTCGAGCCGGAGAAGGTCGTCACCGAAGGGGAGCTCGCGCAGGAGCTGGGCCACCAGGTGGGCGTCTTCCTGCCCCCGGCCTTCACCGGCACCCCGGTGAAGGCGCACGCCGTGGTGACGGTCCCCGCCTCGATGGCCGCCTACGCGCGCGGGCTGTACGGGTTCCTGCGCGACCTCGACCAGAAAGGGTGCGACCTCATCATCGCGTCCCTGCCGGTCGAGGAGGGGCTGGGACTCGCGATCGGCAACCGGCTCCGCCGGGCCGCAGGGCCCCGGCCCTCCGAGACCAGGAGTAGGTGAACACACGCCGGATCGGCGACGACCCGGCCGCGTGATCACCGTCGATGAAGCCGAAGGGGCAGGGCTGATCGTGGAGCAGCAGGCCGGAGGGTGGGGCTCCCTCACCAACCATGCCCACGAGCTGTTGGCCATCGCACGCGATCCCGTCGCGCGTATCCGTGACATCGCCGCAGCCTGCCACATCACCGAATGCACCGCCCAGCGCATCGTCGGCGACCTCGAACAGGCCGGTTACCTCAGCCGGGAGCGAGAGGGACAGCACACGCCACCCTCCACCTGGACGGAAAGCTGCGTCACGGCGGAGTCCCGCCTGCCCGTCCAGGCGCTGCTGGTTCTATGCAACTGGCCGAGAGGATCTCTCCCGGTCGGCGAGTGAGGGCCAGGGCGGCATGCACCGTGGCTCGGGCGGTCAGGATGCGGCGGGGACCTGCACATCGAGGCCGCGGGAGGCGACGTGCTGCGCACTGCCGTCGGCCAGCCGATAGCGCAGGCCCACCACGGCGGCCTGCCCGGCGGAGACCTTCTCGGCGAGGACCCGGGAGCGGTCCAGCAGCAGGTCGGCGGTGTGCCGTATGTGCTCGGCGAGGATCTCCTCGGGCTCGACCCGTCCGGCGGCCCGCGCCGCCAGCACGCTGGGGGTCACCCGCTCGACGACGTCCCGGATGTACCCGGCGGGGGTCATGCCGTTCTCCAGGGCGGCGCACGCTGCGCCGACCGCACCGCACGAGTCGTGGCCGAGGACCACGACCAGCGGACAGCCCAGCACCTCCACGCCGAACTCGATGCTGCCCAGCACCTCCGGGCCCATGACGTGGCCGGCGGTGCGGACGACGAACAGGTCGCCCAGGCCGCGGTCGAAGATGATCTCGGCGGCCAGCCGGGAGTCGGAGCATCCGAACAGCACGGCGAAGGGCTGCTGGGACGGTGCGATCTCAGCGCGGCGGGTGGCGTCCTGGTTGGGGTGCTCTGGGGTGCCGGCGACGAAGCGCTGGTTACCGGCCATGAGCAGCTCGAAGGCGTCGCGGGGCGTCGGTTTCCGGATCTCGTTCATGGCCGCAGCCTACGAGCCGGCACCAGCCCCGCACCGCCCGGTCCGGCCGTAACTCACCAGGTCGGGCATCACTCCGAGGCGCAGGGCAAGGGCGGCCTCGATGCGGAACCTCAGAAGAAGCTGTGCCAGGTCCTGGGAATCGAAGGCGGCCTGTCATCCCTGAGGACGGCGTTCATGAGACCGGAGCGGGACAGCCAGCAGAAAACCTTGAAAGCCGAAGTTCTGCCATAACTCCAGAGAATGGCCTGCGAAGTCGCGGTCCGGCGGTGCCGGTCTACGTTCGCCCGAACGCCGGCGTGGAGGCGCGGTCCTCCTGGGCTGGGTGGAAAAGGAATGGAGCCCTGGCTCCCATGCTGTGACAGGGAGGGTCCCGCATTCAGGGCAGCACCCGGCTGCCGCGCCGCGCACAACCGGGCCCCGGGTGTCCGCGCCCGCACCCAGATCCACTCGCCCTCGTCGACCACATCCTCGACAACCAGAGAACCCAGCCCCGAAAACACCGTAGCCACAAGCGCGTTGGTATCTCACACAACATCAACGAGTCCGCTACCACCGAATGGACGTTGTTGGTGATCTTGCCAGGTGGGGCCGTCGCAGCTGTCTGGGCGGGGTCGTGGATGATCAGGGAATGTTGGTCCGTGTCGTTTCCGCAGAGCCTGCAGCCGCCGATAGAGGTCCCTCAGCTGCCGCCAAAGGTCCGGGTTCACTCACCCGTCGGTACCGCCCTGGCGGTGTGGCACGGTGATCCGGAGGAGGTGGACGGCCGGCACCACGTCGAGTGGAGTGTGAACGAGGACCTTCTTTGGGGGCACAACACCCAGTTGGCCGCTCTTGCCGGGCCGGGTCTCTGGCAGGAGCACGAACAGTTGGTCCTGCGCGGTCGGCTTGCTCTGGCCGAGGACGGCACGGCGAGCCTGGAAGTGGGAGACGCGCAGATCCTGTTCGACTTCTCCGCGCCTCCCCCTGAGGGCACCGACGGCGCCTGGGTGGAGATCCGCATCGAAGCGGGCAGGGTCGCTCTCTGGCCCTTCCGGATCTGACATCGGAAGATCACCAACAGCATCCCGAAGGTGAGCCAGAGCCGTTGAACGTAAGGCCCGAGCGCGGGAACCGGGCGGCCACCCTCGACGTCACAATGCCGTGCGAGGGCGAAGGGAGGAAGTGGTGACAGCGGCGCCTGCCACGAACAGCCAAGGGCACGGGCCGAGCCTGTCCTGGCTCGGGGTCGTCCTCGTGGCCGTGTCCTGCTTCCTCAGCGCGTGCGGAGACAACGGCAACAGCTCGCAGGCGGGCTCCGCACCACAGCTTTCTTCCTCGGGGGCATCCTCTGCGGCAACGTCGGGCAGCGACCGCGGCATACCCAGGCCTGCGGCCTCGCCACCCGGCACGACGCACGCCAGACCGTCAGCGTCGGCCGGGCCACCGTCGAGGCCCCCAACGACCAGTCCTACAGCCGCCGGTGCAGGGCTCGGGACGGGTTCCGCATCACCTGGTTGCGCCTCCGGGGCCGTGACGATCACCCACGGCAGCGCGAACGCTGCCGTCCGGCGGCTGTGCGTGCGCCCCGGCTCGACGGTGACAGTGGTCCTGGAGCCCCGGCCCAAGGGTTCCTGGCCGGCGCCGCACGCCAGCAGTCCGATGCTGGCCACGATCACCTCGACGGCGACCGGCCAAGACGGGGCGAGCCGGGTCACCCTTCGGGCCGCCCGGACGGGATCGGTGACTATCACCTGGGGCACCACCGGTGCGCCCGTCTTCACACTCCAACTGGACGTAGCCGCCTACCCGGTTCAGTGACCGGCGCCGAGAACACGCAACGGCCGGTGCGCAGCGCGAAGGCATGCGCACCGGCCGCCGCATGACGGGACCGAGCTCCGCTGTGATCAGTCGTTACGTTCCTTGAGGCGCCGGAGGTCGAACGCCCGGATGCCGCGCCCGTGGGTCGCGGCGTACAGGTCGCCGTCCGGGCCGAGCTTCAGCTGGAGAACCGCCGTGGTGGGCATTGCGTCGCCCAGCACCTTCCACTCGCCGGCACCGGCGGGGCGGTAGAAGACGGCCAGATCGGTGCCGAGGGCGAGGCCGCCGCCCGGGAGGAGCTTGACCGTGTTGGCGGGAACGTCGGGCAGGTTCGCCGAGATGTCCGTCCAGGTGGTTCCGCCGTTGGTCGACTCGAAGACGTGGCCGACGCCGGCGCCGGGGCCCTCGGTCCACTTCCGCGAGAAGCCGTTGACGGCCACATACACGTGCTGGGCGTTGGCGGGGTCGACCTCGAAGCCCGAGATGTAGCGGTTGGGAACGGTGCCGTCGACCGGCAGGTTCAGCTGGTGCCAGCCGGTGCCGTCGGCGTTGCCGACCGCGATGCCGCGCGCGAAGCCCTGGTTGTTGCAGGGCCCGCACCAGCCCACGTAGACGGTGCCGCCCGAGGACGCCACGGCGGTGGCGACGTGGCCGTCGCCGAGGTCGTAGGCGTTCTGCCACTCCGAGCCCGAGCGGATCGCGAAGCCCTTGTGCTGGACCCAGACGTGCCGGCCGCCGGCGATCCAGGTGTCGGTGTCCTTCGCGTCGGAGGTGATGGGTGCGATGAAGCGGGCTCCCGCCCCGCCGAGGTCCTTATCGGGCGGCGCGACCTCGTACTCGGTCGCCTTGCTCGGATCCGCGGACCAGCTCCCGTCGTTCACTCCGCAGTTCTGCGTGACCCACATGTCGAGGTAGACGTATTCCTCGGCGATGTTGCAGCCGTTCTTCGGGTCGGCGATGGTGTCGCCGCCGTCGCCGCCGAAGTTGGACCCCATGACCTTGTCGCGGCCCCGCAGGATCGACTGGCCGTTGTCCTGGAGCCCGCCGGTCACCGAGACCCCTCCGTAGGCGAGGTCCTTGCCGACGCCCACCGAGTAGTACTGGAGGGTGTCCAGGGTGCCGTCGGCCAGGGACTGCCAGTCCTTTGCGTGACCGCCCGAGTCCACGGCGCCGTTCAGGGGGCGCCGGTAGATACCGCCGTCATTGCCGACGTACGCATAGGTCTTGCCCCGGTACGAGCCGACGGCGACCGCGTGCTGGTCGGAGTGCGTGGTGGACGAGCAGTCACCGGACTGCTTGGTGGGGTCGATGCTCCAGCAGGGGAACGGGAAGTTCCAGTACGGGCCGGGGGTGATCCAGCTCGTGCCGCCGTTCTTCGTCTCGAAGACCTCTTCGAGGCCCAGGTAGACGTGGTCGGCGTTGCCCGGGTCGACCTGGAGGAACTGGTTGTACCAGGACTGGATGCCCGGCATGTAGCCCGCGCCCTGAAGCGCCGAGCCCGAGTTCCTCAGCTTGGTGTAGTCGGCTATCTGCGTCCAAGGCCCCATGGGTGAGCCGGACTTGGAAACGTACACGCCCTTGAGGCCGCTGTCGGGATTGGTGTTGGTCTGCGCCGGTGACTGGTCGACGGCGTACAGGCGCGAGCCGTCGGCCGAGGCGGCGAACGTCATGTTGCCCACGTCGTCGCTGTTCGTCGGCAGGTCACCGATGCCGGTCACCGGCTTCCAGCCGCCGCCCTGCTTGCTGTAGAGCCCGTTGTAGGTGTCGCCGCCCCGCCACCCGATGGCCAGCAGCACCTTGTTCGGGTCCTTGGGGTCGACCGCGATGTCGTTGGCGATGTTCTTGTACGGGGCCGACGGGTCGGCCGCCTTCGAACCGCCGGGCAGATAGTCGGGGTTGGGGGCGAACTCCAGCTGCCAGGGGCCCGAGAGGGTGGTGGTGGAGTGCGACCACACGCCACGGCTTGTGGCCGCCCACACCGTGGTCCCGGCGAACCTGAGGGCGTGGATCGTGGTGCTCTCCAGCTCCGCGCCGCCGACCCGGCCACCGGGCTGGAACTGGCCGTGCTGGGGATCGGCGAGCACGTAGACTCCCGTGCCCACGAAGGAGGTCGCGCCGGTGTTGGACTCGCCGGTGGCGTACCAGAGCCGCTTCGCTCCGTCCAGGGCGAGGGTGCCGGTCGACAGGGACGGCAGCTTGTCGGCGATCGGCTGCCAGTTGCCGCCGCCGGTCCTCGACCGGAAGACCCCTCCGTTGGCGCCGCCCGCGTACACATAACCCTGGTCGTCGGCAGCTATACCGGTGATCCGGCCGGTCACGTTGCCGGAGCCCCCGCTGGAGTTCGAGTTGATGTCGCGGTACCGCGGATCGTCGGAGTTGTACGCCTTCTTCGTGACGTGGCCCCAGTCACCGCCCGTATGCTTCATCGACTGCAACTGGGCCCATGCCGCGCCATAGGCACCCGGTGCGACGACCCCGGGAGCGGTGCGCGCCTCGGTGTACTGGGCGGTGGCCTCGGCGGAGTTCTCCGCCTCGTCGCCCCCGTCGTCGCTCTCGGCGGCGGCGAAGGCGGACATCCCCATGCCCGCACGCACCGCCTTGGTGTGCTGCTTGCCGACGTCGGCCTGGTGGCGCGCGTTCCAGGGCCGGGGTCTGGTGTCGCCGGATGTCGCGAACGCCTGGGTGCTGACCAGTCCGAACGCGGCGGCCACGACGGTGCAGGTAATGAACCGCCGCCGATGCCGTTGGGGCATCATGCGTTCTCCTCCCCGCGCCAGGCAGAGGATGTGGCCCGACGCGGAGCAGATCTTGGCGTGCCCGCGACATCCCCGATAGGGGTCGGGGGAAAAATGACGGGGAGTTTACCGATCCGGCTCGTGCATGCGTGGACTTCCTGTCAGGCAAGGCTATTTGGGGCCTGGAGAGTGACATCACTCAGTCGCGTCGCGGCGCACCAGCCAGGCCGGGTCATCACTCTACGTACGAGGACGAAGATGAGATCCCGTTTGCTGGGCGCCCTCTTCTCGCGCGGAATGGTCACCAAACCCCGGAGTCATCAAAGGGAGGGATTCAGGCTGTACGAGGTGGAGCCAAAGCAACGCCGCTGCAACCTGCGAGGCGTGCGAAGCCCCGCCGTCGGCAAGGTCGTTGGCGACATAGGAGGTGCTGTCGTCACTGAACCGTTTTCATCGTGAGTAACTGCGGGTCATCAGCATGTGGATGGCATGGACGGCCTGCCGATGCGGCGGGTGGAACATCGGGCTCGTCGTAGCAGTAGCCAGGACTTCCAGTTGTGCGAAGGCGCGTTCGCCGGGTGCGCGGATACGGGGGTGGTCGCGATTGAACTGCTGGTAGCGCTCGGGTTGTTCGCGGTGGTGGCAGTAGGGGGTGCGGATGGTGCCCTCATCACAGTGCCCCGCGGATGGCGCCTCGACTCTGCGGGCCCCGCTGGCCGCGCGCCGCTGAGTCCCCCAGGCGGCTGCATAGAGGACCCAGCCAGCCGGTTCTACGTGCGCAGAGCCCCGTTCGCGTAGGGATGCGAAGGTGAAACAGGCCACTGGCGTGGGTAAAGGCTCGTGGCGATCGTGACGGCCGGATCGGCGACCAGCAGCTCGGCCACCTTGGCGGGCAGCCGGTGAAGAGCTACAGGCCTCCGGTTGGACCGAGCCTCGCGGAGAGGCGAAGGCGGCAGCCATCGAATGGGGCCCGGAAGACCGGCGTCAGCGGTCGGACGGGGCGTTGGGGATACGGTCCCGCCCGGCTCTCACGGTAGCGCCGGCCTCGTGATGCGCCCAGGAGCCGCGCGTATCCCGGCGCTCGCGGGTCTCCGCAAATTCCTGGTTGCCCATCGAGGCCGTGGCGCCACTCCTCTTGCGTGGTGGCATGTCCAGGACGACACTCCCCGATTGCGGACACGCGGGCACCTTTGCGTGAACGTCCTCACTGGCCGTTTCCGGATCAACTCCTGGTTTCAGAAGGGATGTTCAGTGTCACGCTCGGTATCCGGCCGGCGTTACCTCGCCGCACAGCAAGGCCTGCTCCGGGCCACCCGGTGCGCCGCACCCGCCGTCCGTGCGGCCCCCGCCCCCGAGCCGACGGCGGCCGTCGTACAGCGCCAGACGGCCTCCGCTCGCGCCCTCCGTCTCAGCGCCGCCGCGCAGCCTGCGCTCGGCGGACACAGCTCCGCGGGCGGCCCCGTGTACGCCCGCTACAACGGCGCCACCACCGCCTGACGCTCCAGGCGCCCAAGACGGCAGGCCGTCGGCCGAAGGGCAAGCAACGTCCCCATCACCGTCCGCATGTCGTGCACGTCTGAATTCCCGAAGAGAGGCATTCCATGATCAGATCCTCGTTACGCCGCGGTCTTCTCGCCGCGACGAGTGTCACCGCCATCGCCTTCGCAGGCGTCCTGTTCGCCCAGCCCGCCTTGGCCGACGTCACCAACGGCGGTTTCGAGACCGGCACCCTGTCCGGCTGGACCAGCGCCGGGACCACGGCCGCCGTCAACTCGGGTGCACACAGCGGCACTTACGCAGCCCGGGTCGGCGGCACCTCCCCCACCAACGGCAACTCCTCGATCGCGCAGACCTTCACCGCGCCGGGCGGCTCCCCCTCACTCAGCTTCTGGTACGACGTGTTCTGCCCGGACACCGTCACCTACGACTGGGCGACGGTGACCCTCAAGGACAACACGTCCGGTACCACCACTACGCCGCTGGCCAAGACCTGTACCAGCGGCCAGGGCTGGAAACAGAAGACCTCCGCGCTCACCACCGGGCACTCCTACACCCTCACCTTGATCAGCAAGGACGACAACTACGCCGGTGACCCCACCTACACGCTGTACGACGACGTCGTGGTGTCGGGCACGGTAGCCAATGACTTCTCGATCTCGGACAGCCCGGCGTCGACGACCGTCAACGCAGGCGCCTCGGCGATGTCCACGATCTCCACAGCGGTCGTGTCCGGCACCGCCGAGACCGTGAACCTGGCGGCGAGCGGCCTGCCGTCCGGGGCGAGCGCGACCTTCAGCCCGGCGTCGGTGACCGCAGGCTCGTCCTCCACGCTGACCGTCACCACCGCCACGAGCACACCGTCCGGAACGTACCCGATCACGGTGACCGGGACGAGCCCCTCGGCGACGCACTCCGCCACCTTCACCCTGACCGTCAACGGCAGCGGGCCCACGCTGACCCAGGTCAGCACGGACCCGTTCACCAACACCTCCAGCCAGCACGCCACCGAGCTGGAGCCGGACACCTTCGCCTACGGCAACACCATCGTCGCCTCCTCTCAGGTCGGCCGGTTCACCGACGGCGGCTCCTCCGACATCGGCTGGAACACCTCCACCGACGGTGGCGCGACCTGGCAGCACGGCATGCTGCCGGGCATCACCGTCTACCAGGGCGGCGGCAGTTGGGCCCGGGTCTCCGACCCTGCGGTCGCCTACGACGCCAGACATGGCACCTGGATGGTCTCCGGCCTGGTCATCGACGCCAACGCCAACGGCGCCGGCGTCACCGTCAGCCGCTCCTCGGACGGCCTGAGCTGGCAGAACCCGGTGCTGGCGGTCGGCAACGACGGCCAGGGCTATGACAAGGAATGGATCGTCTGCGACAACACCGCCACCAGCCCCCACTACGGCAACTGCTACGTCGAGGTCGACATCACCTCGTCCGGCAACGCCGTCGTGATGAGTACGTCGAGCGACGGCGGCGCCACCTGGTCCGCCCCCGTCGCCCCGTCCGGCGGCCCCAGCGGCCTCGGCGGCCAGCCCCTGGTCCAGCCCAACGGCACCGTGGTCGTCCCCTACTCCACCAACGGCTCCTCGATCCGCGCCTTCAACTCTGCCAATGGCGGCACCAGCTGGAGTTCGACCTCACTGGTCGCCAACGTCACCAGCCACGGTGTGGCGGGCGGCCTGCGGGACGGCGAGGGCCTGCCCTCCGCCGAGATCGACGCCTCCGGAAAGATCTACATCGCCTGGCAGGACTGCCGCTTCCGCTCCGGCTGCCCCGCCAACGACATCGTCTACTCCACGTCCACCAACGGAACGTCCTGGTCGGCCGTGACCCGCGTCCCGATCGACGCGACCAGCAGCACTGCGGACCACTTCATCCCGGGCATCGGCATCGACCACGGCACCTCCGGCACCACCGCCAGGATCGGCCTGTACTACTACTTCTACCCGCAGGCCAACTGCACCGCTTCCACCTGCCAGCTGGAGGTCGGATTCCTCTCCTCCACCGACGGCGGCACCACCTGGAGCGTCCCGCAAACCGTCGCGGGACCCATGTCTCTCTCCCAGATCGCCTCCACCACACAGGGCAGCATGGTCGGCGACTACATCTCCACCTCTGTGGTGAACGGCAAGTCCGTCGCCGTCTTCGCCGTCGGCAAGACCCCCGTCAACGGCCAAGCCTTCGACGAGGCCCTGTACACCGCAGGCGGCCTCTCCCTGAGAGGCGGAACCGTGCAGGCCGAGCAGGCTCCGGCCCACTCGGCGCCAGCGCCGTCCACTCCCCCCGCCCGGCTCCCGTTGCGGACCGCGCACTGATGACAGCGCTCCCCTGAACCCCGCGGGTGCAGCCCCCGGCTGCGGCTGCACCCGCAACACCTCGCACATCAGGCGTACGCATCCGCTGTTCAGCCACTGCCTGCCCCCCGCCCCCACGGGGTGACCGTCCCTCCCAACAAAACGCGCCGCGGGAAGGGTGACCTCACCTTCTTACCCGCCCGCACGGCGGGGACCGCAGCCCAGCCAGGCGTCGGAGGTTCCGGTCCTGGCCAACGACCACCAGGGGGTGGCCCCGGCGGTCATCGGGGTCGTCGGCCTCGACCCCATCTGCGACCAGGGCCTGGCCTACGCAGACGCCTGACCGCCGCCGGGGTCCCGGTACGCGACCACACCGGCGGACCCGCCCTCCCGCACGCTCGAAGCTATGAAGCGCGTGATCGAGAAGCACGACAACGAGATCAACTCATGTAGTAGTTACATCACGGCTCCTCACCTGGCGCCCTCACCATGAGCTGCAGGAAGCCGCACGCCGTCAGGCCGCAACGGACCCTGTCCGGCAGGCCGACCACCGGCGTTGGCGCCCCGCGGCCGAACGCTTCATCGCCTGCCTCGTGGCCCGCGGCAACCGCCGCCTGCCCGGCCGGGGCTGGATCGCAGGCGAGCGCTGGATCCACCACCGGGCCGCCGCCCTCAGCCTCCGCCGACTGATCAACCTCGGACTCGCCCGCCGCCACCGAACCTGGGCCCCGGCACCAGCCAGCCCCTGAACTGCGAAAACAGAGCCGCCCCCACGGAACCGAGCGGCCCCTGAACAACATCTTCATTGGACTTCTAGTAGGACTCCGTTAGGTTGTTCTGGCTCTCGGTGTCTGGTGGGTGGTGGGGGTTG
>NZ_BMUA01000050.1 GCF_014649955.1 Streptomyces violascens | reverse complement strand
GAACGGCAAGGGCGACCTCGCCACCCTGCTCGCCGGCAAGGACACCTGGACCGTCATCGGCTGAACCAGCGGCATGAGAGCCGGGTGCCCGGCCGGGGAGTCTGCATGGACCCCGGGCCGGGCACCCGTTCTCATAGGGGGATGGACCGTCTCGCGTACCGCGTCAAGCGACGCCTGCTCGGCAAGCCCCTCACCACCGAGCGGGTCAGTGAGGAGAAGCTGGACAACCGCACGGCGCTCGGCGTGCTCGCCTCGGACTGCATCAGCTCGTCCGCGTACGGCTCCGAGGAGATGCTCCGGGTCCTGGTCCCGGTGGCGGGGGCCGCCGCGTTCTCCCTGCTCATGCCGGTGACCGGGGCGATCCTGCTCGTCCTGCTCCTGCTGACGCTCTGCTACAGCGACGTCGTCATGATCTACACCCGGGCCGGCGGTTCCTACGTCGTGGCCCGCGAGAACTTCGGCCCGACGATCGCGCAGATCGCGGCGGTCGCGCTGCTGGTCGACTACATCGTGACCGTCGCCGTCCAGGTCTCGGCCGGCACCAACGCGATCATCTCCCTCGCGCATCTCGTCGGCGGCGGCCCGACCGCCATGGACCACCTCCAACTCCCCATCTCCGCCGGGGTGATTCTCTTCCTCGCGTACGGAAATCTGCGCGGGGTGCGCGAGGCGGGGCGGCTCTTCGCGCTGCCCGCGTACCTGTTCATGGCGGCCGTCGGACTGGTGCTCGCGGTCTCCGCCGTACGCGGCCTGACCGGCGGGCTGCCCCGGGCCGATCTGCACGCGGCGGGCGTGATCCCGGTCGGCACCCCGGAGAACGGCTGGCTGTACGGGGCCTCGCTGTTCATCGTGCTGCGCGCCTTCGCCAACGGCGGCTCCTCGCTGACCGGCCTGGAGGCGATCTCCAACGGCATCTCGGCGTTCCGCGAACCGCAGGGCCGCAACGCGCGGCGCACCCTCGTCACGATGAGCTGCGTGCTGGGCATCCTGGTCCTCGGCGTCTCGACGCTCGCCCACTTCACGCACGCGGTCCCGTACCGCGACGGCACCCCGACCGTGATCGCGCAGGAGGCCCATTTCGCCTTCGGCGGCGGGGTGCTGGGGACGGCGGGTCTGGTGTTCGTCCAGCTGGCGACGGCACTGGTCCTCTACACGGGCGCCAACACCCCCTTCACCGGCTTCCCGTTCCTGGCCAGCTTCGTGGCCGAAGACCGGTTCCTGCCACGGCAGTTGACCCGCCGGGGCCATCGCCTGGCCTTCTCCAACGGGATCATCGCGCTCACCTTCGTGGCGATGGCCCTGCTCCTTGTGACGCGGGCGAGCGTGGACAAGCTGGTGGCGCTGTACGCGATCGGGGTGTTCACGGCGTTCACGATGGCCGGGGCCGGGCTCACCGCGTACCACTTCAGGCGCCGAGAACGGCACCGCCGACTGAAGATCGGCGTCAACGCCCTTGCGGCCGTGGTCTCGGCGGCGGTCGTCCTGATCTTCGCCGTCACCAAGTTCACGGAGGGCGCCTGGCTGGTGGTCGTGGTGTTCCCGCTCGGGGTGTGGGCGCTGACCCGGATCAACCGTGAATACCGGCGCGAGGCCGCCGCGCTCACCGCCATCCAGGAGCCCGGCGCCGACCGGCCGCACGCCCGGCGGCACTTGGTGTTCGTCCTCGTCGAGACGCTGGACCTGGCGACCATCAAGGCTCTGCGGTACGCGCACGAGGTGCGGCCCGACGAGATCAGGGCCGTCCACTTCGCGATCGACGAGGCGCACGCGCGCAGGCTCGCGGCGTCCTGGGAGGAGACGGCCGCGACCTCGGTGCCGCTGGAGCTGGTCGAGTGCCCCGACCGGCGGCTGCGGCACGCCATGGTGGAACTGGCCGGCCGCACCACCGAGGACGGCTCGACCTCGCTGACCGTCCTGGTCCCCCGGCGCCTCTACACCAACGCGCTGGGCAAGCTGCTTCACCGGGGCACGGCCGAGGAGATGGCGAAGGCCCTGGAACACCTGCCGTCGGTGGCGGTGACGATCCTGCCCTTCGACGTGTCGCGCGCCCTGCACTCCCTGGAGGCGGGCCACGAGCCCCAACCCGACTGATCAACAGGCCAGCTCGACTGATCTACAAGGACGTTGACTCGCGCGCCGCGTCATAGGCGGCCCGCGCCCGCTCCACGTCGTCCATCCGCACGTCGGTCCAGCGGGCAAGCGCCCGCACCTGCTCGGCGGCCTCGCGGCCGAGCGGGGTGATCGAGTAGTCGACGCGGGGCGGGATCACCGGCTTGGCGTCCCGGTGCACGAAGCCGTCGCGCTCCAGCGTCTGAAGGGTCTGGGCGAGCATCTTCTCGCTGACCTTGTTCACCCTGCCGATCTGGCGCCGCAGCTCGCTGAAGCGGTACGAGCGGTCGAGCAGCGCGTCCAGGACGAGGACGCCCCACCGGCTGGTGACGTGCTCCAGGACGAGCCGGTGCGGACACATGGCCTCGCGCTTGGCCCAGGCCTCCCTCTCACTTACACCCATATCAGTACCTTACTTCAAAGTGGGTACTTACGAAAGGTTAGCGCAATCCGTAGGGTGGATACCGAAGCAGGGAAATACCCCTTCACCTCCCCTTTTAGGAGCTTTCCCATGAGCATCGTCGTCACTGGAGCCACCGGAGCACTCGGCCGTCTCGTCGTCGACGAGCTGCTCGCGCGGGTCCCGGCGAGCGAGATCGCCGCCGTCGTACGCAACAAGGAGAAGGCCGCCGACCTCGCGGCGCGGGGCGTGGAGCTGCGCGTGGCCGACTACAGCGAGCCCGCCACCCTGGCCGGGGCCTTCCGGGCCGGCGACCGGGTGCTGCTCATCTCGGGCAGCGAGGTCGGCCGGCGGGTGCCGCAGCACACCGCGGTGATCGAGGCCGCGAAGGCCGCGGGCGTGGCCCAGCTCGCCTACACCGGCATCCTCGGCGGCCCCGACGCCGACTTCGCGCTCGCCGACGAGCACAAGGCCACCGAGCAGCTGATCCTCGACTCGGGGCTGCCGTACACGTTCCTGCGCAACGGCTGGTACACCGAGAACTACACGGCCAACCTCGCCCCGGTCCTGGAGCACGGCGCGGTCGTCTCCAACGCGGGCGAGGGCCGCATCGCCTCGGCGGCCCGCGCGGACTACGCGGCGGCCGCGGCCGCGGTGCTGACCGGCGAGGGCCACCTGGGCAAGGCGTACGAGCTGAGCGGCGACGTGGCGTGGTCGCTGGCCGAGTACGCGGCCGAGGTCTCGGCCGCCTCCGGCAAGCCGGTCGCGTACACCTCCGTCGCCCCCGAGGCCCACCTCGCCGTCCTGACCGGTGCGGGTCTCCCCGCCGCCTTCGCGGAGATCCTGGTCGACGTCGACCACGCCATCGAGCGGGGCCGCCTGGCCGGCACCTCGGGCGACCTGACCCGCCTGATCGGCCGCCCGACGACGCCTCTGGCGGCGACGGTGCGTGCGGCGCTCACCGCGTAACAAGCACCGTCAGGACCGTATCGCGGAACGGACATGACACCGCGGCCGCTCGGGCGCTACCTTCTGCCTTCGGTGGGATCGCCTTCTATGGGATCGCCTTCCGTGGGATCGAGCGCGCGCAGGGAGGGCCAGTGGCCAAGGTGTCGGCGGGACAACAACGGACCGGACTGCTTTACGGGATCGGCGCGTACGGAATGTGGGGGCTCGTCCCCCTGTTCTGGCCGCTCCTCAAGCCCGCCGACGCCATCGAGATCCTGGCCCACCGCATGGTGTGGTCCCTGGCGCTCGTCGTCGTGGTGCTGCTCGTGATGCGGCGCTGGGCGTGGATCGGTGAGCTGGTGCGCCAGCCGCGCAGGCTCGGCCTGATAGCCGTGGCCGCCGTCGTGATCACGGTCAACTGGGGCGTCTACATCTGGTCGGTCAACTCCGGTCACGTGGTGGAGGCGTCGCTCGGCTACTTCATCAACCCGCTCGTCACCATCGCGATGGGCGTGCTGATCCTGAAGGAGCGGCTGCGGCGGCCCCAGTGGATCGCGGTCGGGATCGGGGCCGCGGCCGTGGTGGTCCTGACGGTGGGCTACGGGCGGCCGCCGTGGATCTCGCTGACGCTGGCGTTCTCGTTCGCGACGTACGGCCTGGTCAAGAAGAAGGTGAACCTCGGCGGCCTGGAATCGCTGGCCGCGGAGACCGCCGTGCAGTTCCTGCCCGCGCTGGCCTACCTGCTGTGGCTGAGCGGCCAGGGGCGGGCCACGTTCGGGTCCGAGGGCCCGGGCCACGCGGCGCTCCTCGCCGCGACGGGCGTCGTGACGGCCATCCCCCTGATCTGCTTCGGCGGAGCGGCGATCCGGGTCCCGCTCTCGACCCTCGGCCTCCTCCAGTACCTGGCCCCGGTCTTCCAGTTCCTGCTCGGCATCGTGTACTTCCACGAGGCGATGCCGCCGGAGCGCTGGGCGGGCTTCGCGCTGGTGTGGCTGGCCCTGACGATCCTGACGTGGGACGCCCTGCGCACGGCCCGCGCCGCCCGCAAGGCGCTGGCCTCGGCGATCACGAGCGTGCCGGGGACGCCGAGGGCGCACGGGCTGATCCCGCCGGCCCAGCGGGAGCCGAGGACGCCGGAGGCGCAGGGGTCCTAGTCCCTCGGGGCCCGGGCCGCGAATCTGCTGCGGTACGCGGAGGGGCTGAGTCCCGTCTCGCGTCGGAGCCGGGCGCGGAGATTGGCGGTCGTGCCGAGCCCGCTGAGCCGGGCCACTCGGTCGAGGCCGGGCTCGCCGCGTTCGATGAGGCGGCAGGCGAGGGCGACCCGTTCCGCGGTGAGCCAGGCAAGCGGGGTGGTGCCGAGCTGCTCCTGGAACCTGCGGTGCAGGGTGGCCGGGCTGATCGAGGCGCGGTGCGCGAGGTCGGCGACGCCGAGCGGCTGGTCGAGGCGTTCCTGCGCCCAGGCGAGCACGCCGCCCAGCGAGGTGTCGGGCACGGCGGGGACGGGCCGCTCCACGAACTGGCGCTGCCCGCCGTCCCGGTGGGCCGCGAAGACGAGCCGCCGGCTCACGGCGTTGGCGATCTCGGCGCCGTGATCGGCCCGGATGAGCTGCAGCCCGAGATCGAGCGAGGCCGCGCTGCCGGCGGAGGTGTGGACGTCTCCGTCGTTCACGAACAGCACATCGGGCTGGAGCAGAACGCCGGGGTACCGCTCGGCGAAGGCCCCTGCCCAGCGCCAGTGAGTGGTGGCCCGGCGCCCGTCGAGCACCCCGGCGGCGGCCAGGGTGAAGGCCCCCGTGCAGAAACTGACCAGCCGCGCACCCCGGTCGGCCGCACTCCGCACGGCGTCGAGGACGGCCGGGGCGGGGGCGGTCAGCGGGTCGGGCCGGTTGGGCACGATGAGGGTGTCGGCGGAGTCGACCGCGCGGAGGTCGGCGACCCCGGACAGCGTGAACAGGCCGTTGTGCATCCGTACGGTGGGCGCGGCCGCGGCGAGCGTGAAGTCGTACCAGCCGTGCCCGGGCAGGCCGAGCTCGGGCCGCCGCAGCCCGAACAGCTCGGTGGCGACGCCGAGTTCGAAGGGGTTGGACCCCTCGTCGACGATCACGACGACGCGGTGCGGATCGGCGGGGTCGGGCCGTCGGGAGCCTTCGGCGCGATGGTGCGAGGATCGTTGCGGCATGTGCGATTCCTAGCACTCGCGGGGCCGGGGCGCCATGGCGACGATGAGGACATGACTGATCAAGGCATGACTGTCGAGCCTGTTGTTCTTTCGGCCGCGTTCTCGGCGTTCGAGGCGCTGTGGAGCCCTCGGATCGTGGCCCGGGTGAACGACTACGACGTCCGCATCGCGAAGGTGGCGGGCGAGCATGTGTGGCATGCGCACGATGACACGGACGAGTTCTTCCTGGTGCTGGAGGGCGAGCTGAGGATCGCGCTGCGGGACGGGGGTGGGGAGCGGGAGGTGGTGCTGCCCCAGGGGGCGGTGTTCGTGGTACCGCGCGGCACGGAGCACAAGCCGTCGTCGGGGGCGGGCGCATCGATTCTGCTCTTCGAGCCGACGGGGACGCTGACGGTGGGCGACCGTCATGACGAGATCCCACCCCACGTGGACGCAACGGTGGGCCACGCCCTCCCGTAACCCCTTACCCCTCGGAGCTCCACCCCCGAACCCTGGCTCCTCAAACGCCGGGGGGGGTGGGCTGGTTGGGCTGGTGGGGGTGGGCGGCTCAGGGGGGGCGGGCGGCGGTTCGGCTGCGGCGGGGGGGGCGCTCGCGCAGTTCCCCACGCCCCTGGCAGCACCGGCTGCGGGCATACCCGCCTGTCGGAAGCGCCCCCGACACGTCTATCGGCCGCGGACCGTGAATGGCTGACCGCGCAGTTCCCCGCGCCCCTAACAGCGCCCCGTGCGGGCACACCCGGCAGGCGGGAGGCACCCCCGACACGTCCGTCGACCGCGGACCGTGGATGACTGACCGCGCCGTTCCCCACGCCCCTACGCCGGGTTGCCCTGGTGGGGTGGCCATGCGGGCATTCCTGCCGTCAGGCGATCACGGACGTCAGCCCAACTCCAGCCCGTCCGGCGATTGAGGACGAGCGCCCTTAAGGCGCGAACGGGGGTGCGGGGGCGGAGCCCCCGGAGCGGGGGTGCGGGGGACGGCTCCCGGGAGGGGTGCAGGGGACGGAGTCCCCGCCGGGGTCTGGGGCGCAGCCCCAGGGTTCAGCCCATCCAACCCCCGTCACGGGCGGGAGGGCGGGCGAGCTCCTCGGGGGTGCAGGGGGCAGAGCCCCCGCAAGGGGGGGGCTGGGGGCGCGGCCCCCAGGGCTCGAACTTCTCGACGCCCCGCACGGGCGGGCGGGTGGGCGAACCCCCCGGGTCTGGGGCGCGGCCCCAGGAGCTGAGCCGTCCGGCGCCCGGCCGGCGCCCCCCGGGGCACCCGGAAAATCGGGGGACCCGGCGACCCACCGCCGCTACGGTGAACCCCATGTACTCGTACTACTTCTTCCGCTGACCCGCACCGCGCCCAAGCGGCCCGCAGGGGTGCAAAGACAAACCCCCGCCGCGCCGCGACACCGCGCTGCCCTCCGCCAGGAAGAAGCCCCGAGTACCCCAGGGAACAACCATGCGCCCCCGCGCCCACACCAGCCCCTCCCAGCTCGCCCTGACCGCCGTCTCCAAGGCATACGGAGACCGCCCCGTGCTGGAAGACATCTCCCTCACCATCCGCCCCGGCGAGAAAGCCGCCGTCATCGGCGAGAACGGCTCCGGCAAGTCGACCCTGCTGCGCCTGCTCGCCGGAGCCGAGCAACCGGACACCGGCGAGGTGACCGCCGTCTTCCCCGGCGGCACCGCCCACCTCGCCCAGACCCTGGCCCTCTCCCCCGAGCGCACCGTCCAGGACGCCGTGGACCACGCGCTGGCAGAGCTGCGTACCCTCGAAGCCGCCATCAGCGCGGCGGAGTCGCACCTCGCCGACGCCGACGAAGCCCAACTCGCCGCCTACGGCGACCTGTTGACGGCGCACGAAGAACGGGACGGCTACCGTGCGGATGCCCGCACCGACGCCGCCCTGCACGCCCTCGGCCTCGCCCACGTGACCCGCGACCGCGCACTCGGCTCGCTCTCCGGCGGGGAGCAGTCCCGCCTGGCGCTGGCCTGCGTCCTGGCCGCCGCCCCCGAACTGCTGCTGCTCGACGAGCCGACGAACCACCTGGACCGCCAGGCCACCGACTGGCTCGCGGAGCAACTCCTGGCCCACCGGGGCACCTTGGTGGTCGTCACCCACGACCGCGCCTTCCTCGAACGCGTCTCGACGACGATCCTGGAGGTGGACCGGGACCTGCGTACGGTCGTCCGGTACGGCGACGGCTGGGCCGGATACCGTACGGCCCGGGCCGCCGCGCGGCGCCGCCGGGAGCTGGCGCACCAGGAGTGGCGCGAGGAGCTGACCCGCACCCGGGAGCTGGTCGACGCCGCCGGGCAGCGGCTCGCCGCCGGCGGGAAGGACCCCCGCCAGGGCTTCGGCAAGCACCGCCGCTCCTCGGAGGCCAAGCTGTCCGCGCAGGTCAGGTCGGCCAGGACGCGCCTGGACCGGTTGGAGCGGAAGCCGGTCACGGCCCCGCCGCCGCCCCTGCGCTTCAACGCCCGTCTCACTACGGCGGAGGCCGCCCCCGACGGCCCGCTCGTCGAGCTGACCGGGGTGAAGGTCGGCCGCCGCCTCGACGTACCCGGCCTGACCGTCACACCGGGCCGTCGCCTCCTCGTCTCCGGTCCCAACGGCGCGGGCAAGACCACCCTGCTCCGCATCCTCGCCGGCGACCTCGCACCGGAGGAGGGCGATGTGCGTCGGACGAGCCGTCACATCGGTTATCTGCCGCAGGAGTTGAGCCACACCCCGAGCCGCCTCCCCCTCCTCGGTGCGTACGCCGAGGGACGGTCCGGTCTCCCCGAGGAGTACGCCGACGAACTCCTCGCGCTCGGCCTGTTCCGGGAGGAGGACCTGGCCGTGCCGGTAGCCGCGCTCTCCGTCGGGCAGCGGCGCCGGCTCGAACTGGCCCGCCTGGTGACCCGCCCCGCCGACCTCCTCGTCCTGGACGAGCCGACGAACCACGTGTCGCTCGCACTGGTCGAGGAGGTGGAACAGGCCCTCGCCGACTACTCGGGCGCGGTCGTCGTGGTCTCGCACGACCGCCGCTTCCGGTCCTCCTTCACGGGCGACGAGCTGGAGCTCCGCGCCGGAGCAGCAGTGGGCTGACCCGCACCCGCCCGGCCACGGCGCCCGCAATTCGGGACGGGACGCCGTGGCCAGGCTATAAACGAACACATGACCCTGCACTGGAAACTCGTCGTCGACGCCGCCGACCCGCACGCCCAGGCCGACTTCTGGGCCGCCGCCCTCGGCTATGCGGTCGAGGACAACAGCGTGCTGATCAACCGGCTGCGCTCGGCCGGCGCGATCGGCCCCGAGATCACCCTGGAACACGGCGGCCGGATCGCCTTTCGGGATCTGGTCGCCGTCCGGCACCCGGACGATTCCTACGACCCCGAGAGCGGTACGGGGCTCGGCCGGCGCATCCTGTTCCAGCGGGTGCCCGAGCCGAAGACGGTGAAGAACCGGCTGCACATCGACGTCCACTCGGCGCCCGGAACCCGGGAGGCCGAGGTCGACCGCCTGGCCGGGCTCGGGGCGAGCGTGCTGCGCCAAGTGAAGGAAGCCGGAGGGGAGTTCATGGTGATGACCGACCCCGAGGGCAACGAGTTCTGCGTCCACTAGAGCCGGCCGGGTCCACCAAGGCCCCGGCTTTCGATCCCCGTCCACTCAACTGCCCTTCTTTTGGCTCCAGTTGGAGCCAGGGCAGGTCCAAGTGGGGCCGAGTGGAGCCAAGCGAGACTGAGTGGGACCGAGTGGGGCCTCTTCGACCCCCGCGCCTCCTCCGCGTCCGGAATCCGAACACCTCTGGCCGATTTACGTTCTTGACGCCTCCTGTACCCCTCCTTGACCATCGGGCTCACGTTTCCGTCCCATCCCCCCACATGGAACACGGAGCCCCCCATGCACAGCTCCCACTCCCGGCACACCCCGGTCGCGGTCGCGGCGCTCGCCGCCGCCGCCCTAGCCGTCGGCCTGCTCGCGCCGACCGTCCATGCAGCCCCGGCCGCCCCTGCCGCACCGGCCACCCCCGCTCCCACGGCGGTCTCGGCACCCGACATACCCGTCGCCAACGTCAAGGCGCACCTCACCCAGTTCCAGCAGATAGCCAAGGCCAACGGCGGCAACCGCGCCCACGGCCGCTCCGGCTACAAGGCCTCGCTCGACTACGTGAAGGGCAAGCTGGACGCGGCCGGATTCACCACCTCCGTCCAGCAGTTCAGCTCGTCCGGAGCCACCGGCTACAACCTGATCGCCGACTGGCCGGGCGGCGACACCTCCCGGACCGTCATGGCGGGCGCGCACCTCGACTCGGTCACCGAGGGCCCCGGCATCAACGACAACGGATCCGGCTCGGCCGGCATCCTGGAGACCGCGCTCGCGGTCTCGCGGGCCCAGCTCAAGCCCGACAAGCACCTGCGGTTCGCCTGGTGGGGCGCCGAGGAGCTGGGCATGGTCGGATCCCAGCACTACGTCAACTCGCTTGCCGCCGACGACCGTTCGAAGATCTCCGGGTATCTGAACTTCGACATGATCGGCTCGCCGAACCCGGGCTACTTCGTCTACGACGACGATCCCACCCTGGAGAAGGTCTTCAAGGACTACTTCGCCACCCTCTCCCTGCCGACCGAGATCGAGACGGAGGGCGACGGCCGCTCCGACCACGCCCCGTTCAAGAACGCGGGCATCCCCGTGGGCGGCCTCTTCTCGGGCGCCGACTACACCAAGACGGCGGCCCAGGCGCAGAAGTGGGGCGGCTCGGCGGGCAAGGAGTTCGACGCCTGCTACCACGCCTCCTGCGACACGAGCGCCAACATCGACGACACGGCCCTGGACCACAACAGCGACGCCATCGCGTACGCGCTCTGGCAACTGGCCGCCGGGACCCCGTCGTCGTGACGCACACCGTGCCCGCCTCCGCCGGAACGGCGAACGGCGGCCGGACGCCCACCTCCTGACTTCGCCGGCCCGTCCCGTACCGGGCCCCCACGAGATGCATGCGTGTGCATAGAATGCACACGCATGCTTTCTTGGGTTACATACGGAGGGGACCATGGCTCGCGACTTCCTTTTCCTGCTCGGCAGCACCCGCAGCGGCGGCAACACCGAGACGCTCGCCCGGCAGGCCGCCGAGCAGCTCCCGGCGGGCGACACCGCCCGCTGGCTCAGCCTCGCCGAGCTCGAACTCCCCGAGTTCCGCGACCTGCGCCACACCGAGAACCGCGCCCAGGCCGCCCCCACCGGGAACGCGGCGACGCTCCTGGAGGCGACGCTGGCCGCCACCGACCTGGTGATCGCCTCACCGCTGTACTGGTACAGCGTCTCCACCCCCGTCAAGCACTACCTCGACCACTGGGTGAACTGGCTCTACACCCCCGGGCTCGACTTCAAGCAGCGCATGGCGGGCCGCACCCTGTGGGGTGTGACCGCACTCGCCGGCGAGGACCACTCGCAGGCCGACCCCCTGGTGGGGACCCTGCGGAACTCGGCCGCGTACATGGGGATGGACTGGGGCGGGGTGCTGCTCGGCAGCGCCGTCCGGCCCGGCGAAATCGCGGACGACACTCAGGCGGCCGCCCGCGCCAAGACCTTCTTCAGCTCGGTGCCGGAGTCCGCAGCGCGCGCATGACATGGGCCACAAGGGTCTCGATCCGCTGCTCGTCGGGGTACGACCGCCCCAGCGCGTGGCGGTAGTAGAGCGGGCCGTACATCATCTCCACGGCCAGCGGAAGATCGGCGTCCGGGGGCAGTTGGCCCTGCTCCTGGGCGCCCCGCATGCGCTGGTAGACCAGCGCGACGCGCGGGATGACGAGTTCGTCGTTGACCGCCCTGGCGAGCCGCTCGTCGTGCAGCAGTTCGGCGAGAATGCCGGTGTACGCAGGCCCTATCACCGGCGAGGTGAACAGCCGCACCAGGCTTCCGATGTGGGTGCGCAGATCGGCTTCGATGTCACCGGTGTCGGGCAGCGGTGAACCGCTGGCCACCAGCTCGGTCACCGCGTCGAGCAGGATCGCGCCCTTCGTCGACCACCAGCGGTAGATCGTCTTCTTGCTGACTCCCGCCCGGGCCGCGATGGCCTCGATGGTGACCTTTCCGTATCCGTTCTCCGCACACAGTTCGAGCGCGGCCGACAGCGTCGCGCTGCGCGATTTCTCGCTGCGGCGCCTGGGGCTCGGGTCGGAAACGGACGGGGTGATCATGCCCTCACTCTACGAGCACGGCCCGAACCGGATTGACAGTCGGGCGTACGACTCCAACAATGACGCAGGAAACGGAACGTGTCGTGTCGAGCCGTCACGGGGGTCGGCTCGCACGACCGGTCCGTTCCGGACACTTCACGTCCCGTTCTGGACACTGTGCGTCCTGGTTCGGACGTTCAATGGCCTTTTTGGGATGTCACGCCGTGATGTCCCTCGTCGTGAAGCGGGCCCAGGCCGCCGAGCCGAAGACCGCGACGTACAGGGCCTGGAGCTCGAAGTTCTTCACGAGCTGGTCCCAGTAGACGGGCTCGCGCAGAACGTCCGCGAAGGACAGCCAGTAGTGCGGGAAGAGGTACGGCGCGATCGCGGACAGCTGCGGTATCTGGCCCAGGATCTGGACCGTGATCAGCAGCCCGACGGTCGTGGCCATCGCGGCGATCCCGCTGTTGGTCAGCGTCGAGACGAACAGCCCGAGCGCGGCGATCCCGGACAGCGAGGCCGCCACCACCCCGGCGACCGCGACGGCCCGCAGCAGCCCGTCCGCGAAGGAGATCTGCGTGCCGGAGATCGTCGTGACGTCGCCGAGCGGGAAGAGCAGCGCACCGACGGCGAGCGCGGACGCCGCCACCGCGAGCGTGGCTATCAGGCAGAACGCGAGCACCGAGGCGTATTTGGCGAGAAGCAGCCGGGTACGGCCCGCCGGGGCGACGAGCAGATAGCGCAGGGTGCCGGAGTTGGCCTCCCCGGCGACCGCGTCACCCGCCACCACCCCGACCGCCATCGGCAGGAACACCGGCAGGGTGGCCGCGAGGGCCGCGAAGACGAGGAAGAGACCGTTGTTGGTGATCTGCGTGACGAAGGCGGGGCCGTCTCCGCCACCGCCGCCCCGTCCTCCCCCGCCGTCGCCGGTCTGGATCTTCACCGCGATGCCGATCAGGACCGGCACGGCGGCCAGCACCCCCAGCAGTGCGAGCGTGCGCCAGCGGCGCAGCACCGTGACCAGCTCGGAGCGGAACAGACCGAGCGACCACAGGACGCTCGGGTTCCGCTCGGGACCGGGCTCCGGATTCTCGTGCGCTACGTCCACGACCTCAGCCCGCGACATCGAAGCCCTCCCCGGTCAGCGCGACAAAGGCGTCCTCCAGGGAGGCCCGCTCGGCCGCGAAGCCCCGCACTCGCACCCCGGCCTGCACCAGCCCGGCGTTGATCTCGGCCAACTCTGTGCCCTCTGGCGGCAGTTCCGCTGTTACGCGGTTCTCGTCCGCCACCGTTACGTCGGCGATCCCGCGCTCCTTCAGGAGGCGGGCCGCCGCCCCGGTGTCCGGGGTGGTCACCACGAGCCGGCCGCGCGCGTTCGCGGCGAGCTCGGCCACCTCGCCCTGCACGACGAGCCGGCCCTGGTTCATCACAGCCGCGTGCGAGCAGACCTGCTCGATCTCGTCGAGGAGGTGCGAGGAGAGGAAGACGGTCGTCCCGTCCTCGGCCAGCTCTCTGATCAGGGCCCGGATTTCGCGCATGCCCTGCGGGTCGAGGCCGTTGGTCGGCTCGTCCAGGACGAGCAGTTCCCGGCGCTGGAGCAGCGCCGCCGCCAGGCCCAGGCGCTGCTTCATGCCCAGCGAGTACGCCCGCGCCTTCTTGCCCGCCGCCGCCGTGAGGCCCACCCGGTCCAGGGCGGCCGTCACCCGGGCGGTGCGGGTGCGCGGATCGGCGGTGGGATCGGCGGCGTCGTACCGCAGCAGGTTGTCCCGGCCGGACAGGAAGCCGTACAGGGCGGGGCCCTCGATCAGGGCGCCCACCCTGGGGAGCACGGTGCGGGCGGCTCTCGGCATGGCTCTGCCGAGGACGTGCGCGGTGCCGTCGGTCGGGTCTATGAGGCCCATCAGCATGCGGATGGTGGTGGTTTTGCCCGAGCCGTTCGGGCCGAGGAATCCGAAGACGCTGCCGCGGGGGACGGTGAGGTCGAGCCTGTTCACGGCCAGCTGGCCGCCGCGGTATCGCTTGGTCAGGCCGTGCGTCTCGATGGCCGCCGATTCGTTCCCCACCGCGCCCCTTCCCGCTGTGACATTGTGCGGCTCCGCCGCGTGTGGCCTCCGGGGGTTGGGGATGGGCCGAGGTCCGTTCCCGGGGGCGCCGCCCCCGGACCCCCGCTCCTCAAACGCCGGAGAGGCTGAATTCAGTTGGGGGAGGGTGACACCCTCCCCCAACTGTCTTGCTACTTGGCCGAGTTCGCGGCGTCGACCAGTGCGTCCTTCGTCACCGCGCCCACGTACACCTTGCCGTTGTCCGTGATCAGGGCGTTCACCAGGCGGGTCTTGAAGACCGTGCCCGTGCCGAACTTTCCGGAGACCTTGTCGCCGAGGGAGTCCAGGAACTTCTGGGCGTCGCCGCCGCCCTTGGTGTTGTCCGCCTTCGGCATGCCCTTGCCGCCGGTGTCGAGCTCGGCGATGGCGGTCCAGCCCTTGCCGATCACCTTGGTGTTCTTGGCGTTCTTGGCGTCGCCGAAGGCGCCGAGGCCGCCGGGCAGGCTCTGCTCGGGCCGGGACGTCCGCTTCTGCTTGCCGTCGTCCTCGGTGACCTTGGCGCCCTTGGGCGGGCTGAACTTGAAGGTGTCCGCCGACGGCTTCGAGAAGTCGACCTTGGTGAAGCCCGCGTCGACCACGGCCTTGCCGCCCGCGCTCGGCGAGAGCGTGAACTTCAGCGGCACACCCGTCTTGGCGTCCACCGCTATGCGGACCGAGCCGATCGTCGAGCCGGACTGCTTCGGCTTGATCAGGAGCTGGTACGCATCGCGCCCGGCCACCTGGGACGTGCCGTCGACCGACACCGCGGTGGTCGGGTCGACGTTCTTCAGGAACTCGTCGGCCAGCGCCTTCGGCGTGGTCGGCATGCCCGCGTCCGGGGTCTTCCTGCCGTGGCCCTCTGCCGCGTCCGCCGCGGACTTCTTGGAGTGGAAGACCTGGTTGGAGCCGCTGTCGTACGCCCAGACGTCGTTGCCGTTGTGGATCAGGCTGTACTCGGCCGCGTCCTCCAGGATCGACACCTTCTGGCGGTCCGGGCCGTCGGCCGCGACGCGCAGGGTGTGCGTGCCCGAGGCGAGCTCGGTGAGCTTCGCGTCGGGGGACGCCGACTTGTCCGAGCCGCCGCCCTTGGGGGCGAACGAGCCGAGGCTGCCCAGGCCGGGCAGGCCCAGGTCGGTCGTGATCTTCATCGTGCCGGAGAGCTGCTGCGTGTCCGACGCGGCCATCTTCTCGATGAGCTGCTGCGCGCTGATCTTCGGCAGACTGGGGTCACCGGAAGCGGCGAGCGCCGGGACCAGCCCGATGGTCGCCGCCGCAACCCCCGCCACCCCGACCGGGACGAGATAGCGCGCCGCCTTCCGGCGGCCCGCGCCGAGGTCCCTGGCCTCGTCGGTGGCCTGTGCGCTGTCGTTCGGTGCCATGTGTGCCCTACCTCCGTGGTCGGCGGCGTCCGTCCGTCGTGCTCAGTTCCACCCCGCGCCGCCATTCTCACCCGAATTGGTCAGGAGTGGTGCTTCCAATCTGACCAAAATGACCGCCCCGGCGCGTCAGCCCCCGGGAGCAACCTCACGTACCTCTCTGGGATGACAGAACCCCGAGACGATTAGCCCGTCCAGTAGGGGTCGGCGGCGGGTCCGGCCTCCCTGCCGAATCGCCCGGGTCGCCCGAGTCGCAGAATTCGTGGCTCGAAGTGAGCGCCGGGGCGGCCGGATCCGTACCTCTGGATGAGAGCAAGCGGCACCCGTCAAGCCCTGCTGAAGCCCTACCAAGGGGGTTCGCCATGCTCAGGAATCAGCGCATCGCGGTCGGCGCGACGGCCGGGGTCTTCGCCCTCGCGCTCGCCGTCAGTGGATGCGGAAGCGGAAGCAGTAACTCCGGCTCCGGTGGATCGACTTCCACCACCAGCCCCTCCACCAGCGGCAGCACGGCCCAGCCCGCCGCCGGCACCCTCTCCACCGCGAAGGTCGACAAGGTCGGCACGGTGGTCGTCGACGGCAAGGGGTTCGTGCTCTACCGCTTCGACAAGGACACCGCGAAGCCGACGCCCAGGTCGAACTGCTACGGCACCTGCGCCGCCCAGTGGCCGCCCGCCCCCGCGACCGGCAACGTCACGGTGAAGGGCATCGACAAGTCCCTGGTCGGCTCGGTCACCCGCAACGACGGCACCAGACAGCTCACCCTCGCGGGGTGGCCGCTCTACCGGTACGCCAAGGACGACGAGCCGCACGAGGCGTACGGCCAGGGCATCGGCGGCATCTGGTTCGCGGCGACGCCGACCGGCGCGAAGGCCGTGACGAGCGACACCGGCAGCAGCTCGGGAGGCGGCTCCGGCTACTGACGACTCTCGCCGGCCGGTCAGCCCGCGCGGTGCACGACCGCGTCGCAGAGCTCTTCCAGCGCGGACTTCGCGTACCCGGAGGGCAGCGGCGCGAGCGTGGCCCGCGCCTCCTCCGCGTACCGGACGGTGTCCCTGCGCGCCTGCTCAAGAGCCGGGTGGACGCGCAGCCGGCGCAGCGCCTCCGCGTGCCGGGCGTCGTCGCTGAGGTCGCCGTCGAGCAGCGCCACGAGCTCCAGGTCGTCCGGGCGGCCGTACTGGGCGGCCTGCGCCCGCAGGTGCAGCACGGGCAGCGTCGGGATGCCCTCGCGCAGATCGGTGCCCGGGGTCTTGCCGGACTCGTGCGAGTCGCTGGCGATGTCCAGGACGTCGTCGGCGAGCTGGAAGGCGGTGCCCAGGCGCTCGCCGTACTGCGTGAGGATGTCGACGACCGTCTCGTCGGCGCCGGACATCATCGCGCCGAACCGGCCGGAGACCGCGACGAGCGAGCCCGTCTTGCCGGACAGCACGTCGAGGTAGTGGTCGACCGGGTCGCGCCCGTCGCGGGGGCCCGCGGTCTCCAGGATCTGGCCGGTGACGAGCCGTTCGAACGCCTCGGCCTGAATCCGTACGGCCTCCGGACCGAGATCCGCCAGTATGTGCGAGGCGCGCGCGAAGAGAAAATCACCCGTGAGAACCGCGACGGAGTTGCCCCAGCGGGTGTTGGCGCTGTCCACGCCGCGCCGCACATCGGCCTCGTCCATCACGTCGTCGTGGTAGAGCGTCGCGAGGTGCGTGAGCTCGACGACCACGGCGGAGGGCACGACGCCCGGCGCGTACGGATCGCCGAACTGGGCGGCCAGCATCACGATCAGCGGGCGGAATCGCTTGCCACCTGCACGGATGAGGTGCTGCGCGGCCTCCGTGATGAACGGAACCTCGCTCTTGGTGGCATCGAGCAGTCCCGCCTCGACAGCCGCCAATCCGGTCTGGACATCGGCTTCAAGTGCCTGGTCCCGCACGCTCAGCCCGAACGGCCCGACGACGGTCACGAGGGGTACTCCTGTCTGCTGACGATCACACGGATTGTCGATGTGTCGCTGCCTTCACTCAAGTCAGCGTATCGGGTCGCTGTTCGATCACCGTGGGCGCCTTCCCGTCACCCCTCGCGCACAGTCCCCTAGACCCCGGTATGTTCTTGATCAGCTCATACGATCAGGAGTGGACCATTTGTCCGGAACGATGACCGAAACCCCCGACGATCCGGCCGCGGAGCAGCCGCCCCCACAGGACGATCATGCCTTTTTCGGTCAGCCCCGGGGCCTGCTCACCCTCTCCGGCCTGGAGGTCTGGGAGCGGTTCTCGTTCCTCGGGATGCAGGCGATCCTCGTCCTGTACTTCGCCGACTCCGTCGCGAACGACGGCATGGGCATGGACGCGGGCACCGCCGCCTCCGTCTCGGCCGCCTACGGCACGCTCGTCTATCTGGTCTCGGTGGCCGGCGGCTGGCTCGCCGACCGCATCCTCGGCTCGTACCGCGCGGTCCTGTACGGCGGCATCCTCATCGCCTGCGGCCACTACGCGATGGCCGTGCCCACCCCCGCGACGACCTGGGCCGGGCTCGGTCTGATCAGCGCGGGCACCGGCCTGCTCAAGCCCAATGTGGCCTCCATGGTCGGCAAGCTCTACCGCACCGACGACGACCGGCGCGACGCCGGGTTCGCGCTCTACTACATGGGCATCAACGTCGGCGCCTTCGCCGGCCCGCTGATCACCGGCTGGCTCGGCGACCACAAGGGCTGGCACTGGGGCTTCTCGGCGGCCGCGATCGGCATGACCTTCGGCCTGATCCAGTACGTCCTCGGCCGGCGCCACCTGGCCGGACGCAAGCACGCGGCCGAATTCGCCCTGCCGCCCGAGGGCATGCGCCGCGCGGTCCGCCTCATGGTGCTCGGCGCGCTCCTCGTCGCGGCGCTCGCCGTGCTGCTCGCCCTGGGCGGCTGGCTGACGATGGGCCGCTTCGTCGACCTGCTGACGCTGATCTCGGTGATCGCGCCGGCCGTCTACTTCGCGGTGATGTTCGCCAGCCCCCGCGTGACCGCCGAGGAACGCGCCCGTCTGAGGCCCTACGTGGTCCTGTTCCTGGCCTCGGTGGCGTTCAACTTCATCCTGTTCCAGGCGTACTCGACGATGATGCTGCTCGCCTCGACCAACGCCGAGACGACCATCCTCGGCTTCCACTTCCCGGCGAGCTGGTACGCCTCCGCGCTGGGCGCGTTCGAGGTGGCGCTCGCGCCGGTGGTGGCCGCCGCGTGGGCCCGCATGGGCCCGCGCCAGCCGCACGCCTCCAACAAGATCGCCTTCGGTGTGATCCTGGGCGGCCTGTCCTTCCTGCTGATGGTCCTGCCGACGGCCGGGCACGGCGGGGACGCGTACAAGATGGCGGCCTGGTGGATCGTCGGCTCGTACCTGCTGCTCGGACTCGGCGACATCCTGCTCGAAACCTCCGGCATGTCGGCCACCACCAAGCTCGCCCCGAAGGCCTTCGCCAGCCAGACGATGTCGCTCTGGTTCCTCTCCCTCGCGCTCGCCAACGGCATCCAGGCGCAGACCGTGAAGGTGTACGGAAAGGTCTCCAACCCCGCCTACTTCGGCCTGAACGGCGCCATCGCGGTGGCCGTCGGCATCGCCGTGATCCTCGCCGCCCCCTGGCTCAAGCGCACCATGCACCCCGTCCACTGAGGTTGCCGCCATGCACATCCGCACCGAATTCCCGTACGAGACGCAGCGCGAGGATGTCCGGATCCCGCTGCCCGACGGCACGTTGCTGTACGCGCGCGTCTGGCGCCCGGTCACCGAGGAGCCCGTTCCGGCGCTGCTCGAATACCTCCCGTACCGCCTGACCGACTGGACGGCGCCGCGCGACTGGCAGCGCCACCCCTGGTACGCGGGGCACGGCTACGCCTCGGTCCGCGTCGACGTGCGCGGACACGGCTGCTCCCAGGGCCTGCCGGGTGACGAGTACGACGCGACGGAGCTGGCCGACGGTGTCGCGGTCGTCAACTGGCTCGCGCGGCAGCCCTGGTGCACCGGCAAGGTCGGCATGTTCGGCATCTCGTGGGGCGGCTTCAACAGCCTCCAGATCGCCGCCCTCGCACCCGAACCGCTGAAGGCGATCGTCACCGTCTGCTCGACCGACGACCGCTACGACAACGACGTGCACTACATGGGCGGCTCCGTGCTCGCCGTCGACATGCACGCCTGGGCGGCCACCATGCTCGCCTTCGTCTCGCGCCCGCCGGACCCCGCGTTCGTCGGGGAAAAATGGCGAGAAATGTGGCTTGAACGCCTCGAAGCGGTGAAGCCGTTCATCCACACCTGGCTCGCCCACCAGACCCGGGACGACTACTGGAAGCACGGCAGCGTCTGTGAGGACTACGGCGCGATCGACGCGGCCGTCCTCGCGGTGGGCGGCTGGCACGACCCGTACCGCGACACGGTCCTTCGCCTGGTGGAACACCTCCCGCCCGACCGGGTACGCGGCCTGATCGGCCCCTGGTCCCACCAGTACCCGGACCGCGGGCTCCCCCCTGGCCCGGCGATCGGCTTCCTCCAGGAGACCCTGCGCTGGTGGGACCACCATCTGAAGGGCGAGGAGACGGGCGTGATGAAGGAGCCGCTCCTGCGCTCCTGGATCAGCGAGTCGCACCCGCCGGCCACGGTCTACGCGGAGCTCCCGGGCCGCTGGGTGGGCGATCCGGCCTGGCCGTCGCCCCACGTCACACTCGTCTCCTACGCCCTGCGGGGCGCCCCCGTGCGGGTGCGCTCGCCGCAGCACACGGGCCTGGACGCGGGCCGCTTCTTCCCGTTCGGCAACGACGCGGACCTCCCCCCGGACCAGCGCGCCGAGGACGCCCACTCGGCGGCCTTCGACTTCCCGGTACCGGCGGACTCGGGCCCCCTGGAAATCCTGGGCCGCCCCGAGGTCACCCTCCGCCTGCGCATGGACGTCCCGTACGGCCAGGCGATCGCCCGCCTCTGCGACGTGGCCCCGGACGGCTCGTCGACGCTGGTGACGCGGGGGGTGCTGAACCTGTCCGCGCGGCACGGACGCGACCGGGCGGAGCCATGGCCGCTGGGCAGGACGGAGGACGTGGTGTTCTCCCTGAACGGCATCGGGCACACCTTCCCGCCGGGCCACCGCATCCGGCTGGCCGTCTCCTCCGCGTACTGGCCGTGGATCTGGCCGCAGGCCGACTCGGTGGGCTTCACCCTCGACCCGGCGGGCTCCTCCCTCCAACTCCCGCTCAGAGAGCGCACGTCGGACGACACCATCGCCTTCGCCGACCCCGAGCAGTCCGAGCCCCTGGGCGTCTCGTACCCGGCCCCGCTGGACGAGCCGCGCCCCGAGCGCCTGGTCGTACGCGACGTGGCGAAGGGCGAGTGGCGCCTGGAGGTGGATCCGCGGTACGGGGGCACACGGGTGTACCCGGACGGGCTCGAATTCACGGAGGACGCGAAGGAGACGTACACGATCGACGAGTCCGACCCGCTGTCCGCCCGGACCCGCTCGGACTGGCATCTGCGGTTGCACCGGCCGGAGTTGGCGTGGGACGTGACGATCGACACGCGCTCGGAGATCGCGTGCGATGCGGCGGATTTCATCACCTCTGACGAAGTGGTGTGCCGGGAGGGGGGTGAGGTGGTGTTCCACCGGACGTGGGAACGCCGCGTGCCCCGGGACGCGGGGTGACTTCCCCACCCCGCCCCTTCCCTAGACCCTCCGGGGGATGTCATTCGGCTGCGGCCCGGTGGTCGGCTCCTGGGGCTCCGCCCCAGACCCCGTTCGCGCCTGAAGGGCGCTCGTCCTCAAACGCCGGACGGGCTGGATATGGGCTGACGTCCGTGACGGGCGACAGTCCGGGGATGCCTGCTCGGGCACCCTGCCAAGGCCAGCCCTGCCAGGGGGCGCGGGGAACTGCGCGACCAGCCACCCACCGGCCCGCAGCCAAAAGCCGACCACCCTCCTCCTTCCCCCCCCGCAGCCGAATGACATCCCCCGGAGGGTCTCGGGAAGGGGCGGGGTGGGGGAAATTCAGCCCGCTGCCACCGACGCCGCCAGCCGCGGCGACGCGTACTCCGTGCCGCACACGAACCGCATCACCGGCCCGAACGACGACGCGGCCGGAAGCCCGGTGAAGTAAAGCCCCCGCACCGTCGACTGGTACCCCGCGTCCAGCACCGGCGCCCCCCGCGAAGTGGAGAGCTGGGTGCGCAGCCCATGCCCCAGGAAGTCGAGCGCGGCCACGTCCATGCGATAGCCCGTCGCCGCCATCACATGGTCCGCCGACAGCTCCCGCCCCGACCCGCCGCTCAGGGTGAGCACGGGCCGGCCCCCCTCGACCCGGGCCCGCACGATCCGCCGCCCGTCCGTCACCGCCACCCGCCCGGTGAACCGGTCCCGCAGCCACCACGCCCCCAGGGGCCCCAGCACATTGCGGACCAGATAGTGGCGGGCCGGCGCCGGCAGACGGCGGAAGTGGGTCGCGTGGTACGAGAAGGCGTGCAGCGACCACGCCCTGCCGAAGGGCGAGTTGGGGGTGAAGCGGGGCTGCTGGTCGGGGGCCGCCCCGAACCGCACGGCCCCCGCGCCACGCGCCACGATCCGTACGCGAGCCCCCGCCTCGGCCATCAGCACCGCGTTCTCCAGGGCGGACTGGCCCGCCCCGATCACCAGCACCTCACGCCCCGCGAACCCGGACAGGTCGTGGTGCTGGGCGGCGTGCGAGACGGGGCCGGTGGCCGAGGGGCCGTCGGGAACCGCCGCGGCCAGTTCGCGCGGCAGCCGGGCCAGGCCCGAGAGCCCGGTCGCCACCACGACGGCCCGCGCCTCGAAGCTCTCGCCGGAGTCCAGCTTGAGCGCGAAGTGCCCGCCGGGCACCCGGTCCACCGACACCACCCTGACCTGCTCCAGATCGGGGAAGAGCCTCTCGGCGAACCACTGTCCGTACGCCGCGAAGGACTCCACCGGGATCAGGTCCCAGTCCGATTCGAGCCGCCGCACCCCGGTGTCCGCGCAGAAGTCGAGCAGCCCGTACCCCCGCTGCGGCGCGTCGATGCTGGAGGCGACCGGCGTCGACTTGAGGATCATGCCCGCCGGCATGTGCTCCCGCCAGCTCACCATCGGCGAGCCGAAGACGCGGACCGGTATGCCCCGGGCGCGCAGATGGGCGGCGGCGGACAGGCCGAACGGCCCCGCCCCGATGACCGCCACCGGACGTGTCGCAGTGCTCACTCGCAGTCCCCTTCTCGGAATGTGACTCACTCTCGCGCACGGTCTCAACAGCCGTACGGATCAGGTGAGTTGACGCTGAATTTACTTCGTCACCGCGCGGCGGGAGCTCCGCCAGAGCCGGTACAGATGTTGTGCACCGGGGCCCACGAATCGGGCCATCATCGTGAAGAAGGGTCTGAGGTCGTCCCCGGCGACCCACGCGTATTCGGTGCCGGTGGGGCGTTCGGGCGCATGGGGCGTGGTGTATCCGCTGCGCCGGTAGGCGAGCAGCGCGGCCAGGTCGATGTTCTCGACGACATAGCGGTGCCCGGCCCGCTGTTCGCCCTCCGGGACCCGGCGGCCGGTGAGGTGGAGGTGCTGGGCGCGGACGACGTCGACGCCCGCCTCGTTCTCGAAGAGCCGGAACTGGGCGCCCATGCGCGGGTTGAAGTCCAGGAGCTTGTAGCGGCCGTCGCGGCGGTCGAAACGCAGGTCGAGGTCGACGATGCCGGTGAAGCCGATCCGTTTGACGAACTGCTCGGCCAGGGCTGCCAGTTCGGGGTTGTCGACGACGTACGCGTTCGCCGTCATCCCCGCGTGCGGCGGCCAGGACCGCACCTTCACTCCGGTGAACAGCGCGAGCGGGGTGGAGTTCTCGTCGAAGTACGCGTGCACGATCCAGTCCTCGGCCTGCTCGCGCGGCAGGTACTCCTGGAGGATCACGCCGGGCTGCTCGCCCCAGCCGCGGGCCAGCGCGAGCAGGTGCGCACGGTCCTCGATCCGGGTGGTGCCGGGCACGGCCGGCCTGCGCCGCCGCACGAAGGCCTCCCGGTTCTTGGCCACCACCGGAAAGCGCGCGTGCCGTGCGAAGTCCTCGACATCGGCGTACGTCTCGGGAAAGGCGGCCGCCGGGGACGGCACCCCGTGCTCCACGCACAGCTCGTGCAGGCCCTGCTTGCTGGCGAGCCGCCGGGGTAACTCCGGTGCCACGGACGGGAAGAGGAAGAGCTCGGCGAGCTCCTTCTGGTGCTCGGCGATCAGCACCGCGGCCTCTTCGTCGGTCGGGATGAGCACGGCCGGCCGCCCGATCCGCCGGCCGATCCCGAGCAGCCCGTCCACCAGCGCGGCCGGCTCCTCGGCGCCGGTCGTCGGCCAGGCGAAGGCGCGCTCCAGGTAGCGGGAGTGGGCCGCGGGAGTCCAGCGGTCCTCGGTGATCGCGTACATCGGCACCCCGAGTCTGCCCAGACTGCGGATGGCGCCGACTCCTCCGTGATGCAACGGATAGTTCCCGAACTTCACGATCAGTCCCGGTACGTCCCGGTCCGCCCTGAACAGCACGCTACTGCCCGCCACCAGTCCCCCCTCGGGACAGAGAGCCCCCACAGCCCCGCGGGACGCGCGGCCCCCTCGCCTGACGTGCCCCGAGCAGAGACGCTAAGGGGGAATGACCGCTTCCGGAGGCGGAATTTCCGGACATTACGAACTCTTTAGGCACTGCCGCCCCGCGCACCGCCGACGTAACGTGTGACCCACAAACCGTGGAAAGCGAGGCAGGCACCGATGTCCGAGCAGAGCCCGCTCGAACTGGCCGAGGGCGACCCCTTCGGCCCGCACAATCTCCCGTACGGCGTCTTCTCCACGCCGGACCGTCCGGCCGACCGGAGGGTTGGCGTCCGCATCGGCGACCACGTCCTGGACGCGGGGGCGGCGGCGCACGCGCTGGGCTCCCCGTACGCGGCGCTCCTCGCCAAGCCGAGCCTCAACCCACTGCTCGCGGCGGGGCGCACGGCCTGGCGCGACGTGCGCCGGGCGCTGACCGCCTGGGTGACGGTGCCCGCCCACCGCCCGGTCGTCGAGCCCCTGCTGCACCCGCTCTCCGATGTCGAGCTGCATCTGCCGTACGAGGTCGCCGACTACGTCGACTTCTACGCGAGCGAGCACCACGCCACGAACGTGGGCCAGATCTTCCGCCCCGACGGCGCGGCCCTGACCCCCAACTGGAAGCACCTGCCGATCGGTTACCACGGCCGCTCCGGCACGATCGTGGTCTCGGGCACGGAGGTGGCCCGCCCCCAGGGCCAGCGCAAGGCCCCGTCGGATGCCGCTCCCGTCTTCGGCCCCTCGGTGAAGCTGGACATCGAAGCAGAGGTGGGCTTCGTAGTGGGCACCCCTTCGTCACTGGGCTCGCGCGTCGGAGTAGGAGGCTTCGACGACCACGTATTCGGCCTGTTCCTCCTGAACGACTGGTCGGCGCGGGACATCCAGGCCTGGGAGTACGTACCGCTGGGCCCGTTCCTGGGCAAGTCCTTCGCGACGTCGGTGTCGGCGTGGGTGACCCCGCTGGAGGCCCTCGCGGCGGCCAGGGTCTCTCCCCCGGCCCGCGACTTCCCCCTCCTCCCCTACCTGGACGACTCCGCGGAGGAGGTCCCGGGCGGGTTCGACCTCCGGATCACGGTGTCGATCAACGGCACGGTCGTGGCCGAGCCCCCGTTCGCCTCGATGTACTGGACGGCGGCACAGCAGCTGGCCCACATGACGGTGAACGGCGCGTCGCTGCGTACCGGGGACGTGTACGGCTCGGGCACGGTCAGCGGCCCCGAGCGCGACCAGCGCGGCTCGCTCCTCGAACTCACCTGGAACGGCACGGAGCCGCTGGAGCTGCCGACCGGCAAGCGGGCGTTCCTGGAGGACGGCGACGAGGTAACCCTGACGGCGTGGGCGCCGGGGGCGCACGGGGTGCGGGTGGGACTGGGCGAGGTGAGGGGACGCATCACTCCGTCACGCTGAGCCCTCCCCCGCCCCTTCCCGAGACCCTCCGGGGGATGTCATTCGGCTGCGGCCCAGCGGTCGGCTCCTGGGGCTGCGCCCCACACCCCGTTCGCGCCTTGAGGGCGCTCGTCCTCAAACGCCGGACGGGCTGGATATGGGCTGACGTCCGTGACGGGTGACAGGCCGGGGATGCCTGCTCGGGCACCCTGCCAAGGCCAGCCCTGCCAGGGGCGCGGGGAACTGCGCGACCAGCCACCCACCGGCCCGCAGCCAAAAGCCGACCGCATCCAGCCCCCCCCCCATTACCGTTTTCGTTGGCTCCGCAACGGAGCTTCCGGCCTCCGGGGCCG
>NZ_BMUA01000049.1 GCF_014649955.1 Streptomyces violascens | reverse complement strand
ACCTCCTGGTCCGCAAGTACCTGCACGACCCGGTGGTGCACTCCGTCGACCCGTCGGCGGGCGCGGTCACCACGATGGAGCACCACGTACTGCACGTCCACGGTGCCGACAAGCACGCCGCCACGACCGAGATCGCGGCCCGCGACGGCCGGGTGATCATGTTCCTGGACACCAAGCACGCCGTCGACCGGCTGACCCAGGACCTGCTCGACAGCGGTGTGCGGGCGGCCGCCCTGCACGGCGGCAAGTCCCAGCCGCAGCGCACCCGCACACTGGCGCAGTTCAAGACGGGGCACGTCAGCGTACTGGTGGCGACCAATGTCGCGGCGCGGGGCATCCACGTCGACAACCTCGACCTCGTGGTGAACGTCGATCCGCCGACGGACCACAAGGACTACCTCCACCGGGGCGGCCGCACCGCCCGCGCGGGCGAGTCCGGCAGCGTCGTCACCCTCGTCCTGCCCAACCAGCGCCGCGAGATGAGCCGCCTGATGACGGCCGCCGGGATCACCCCGACCATCACCCAGGTCCGCTCCGGCGAGGCGGAGCTGAGCCGCATCACCGGCGCCCAGGCTCCCTCCGGCATCCCGGTGGTCATCGCCGCGCCGGTGGTCGAACGCCCCAAGCGCAGAGCTTCCTCCCGGGGCCGACGCAGCCCCTCTTCGGTGGCCCGGCGCGCGTCCGTACAACGCTCCGGCTTCAACGCGGCGGCCTAGGGTCTCGTGATCGGAAAATCGGCCCATCTCTGCAGGAGGTACCTTTTGACGTCGGCCCAGATGCAGCCCCGCCCGACAGGCGCCAACCCCGTGCACAGGACGGTGACAGAGGTCATGGACGCGGCCGGACCGCAGGTCTGTGACGACATGAGCGTCGAGGTGGCGCTGGCCGTCCTGGCCGCCGCTCGCACGGGTCGACTGGTCGTCTGTGACCAGGACGGCCAGCCCACCGGCCTGGTCACCCACGCCGACCTCTCCGCTGTCCGCGAGAGCTCCGCCTACACGGACCGCGTCCGCCTGCGTGAGATCCTCGGCGACCACGGACCCTTCGCCTCGCCCGTGACCGCATCTGGTGAAACCGGCCACGCGATGCGCTCCCTACGGCTCGGTGCCCTGTCGGCGGTCGAGAAGCAAGGCAGCACCCAGGGTCGTCTCCTCGCCCTCTCCCACTGAACCGCCGCACCCTGGCAGGTCCGTGTCCGTTCTTCCACTCTCCCTGTGAGGCCACATGCGCTGCGTCATCGCCCGCTTCCCCTTCGAGCTCACCAAGAGCGGCGTGCTGGAATCGATGAAGGGCATCAAGCCCGAACCGGACACCGGCGAATCCGTGACCATCGGCCGTCGCCACTACCCCGTCAAGCAAGTCGGCCAGGTCATCACCCGTCAGGACCGCCGTGACTTCACCGCCGCCGAAGTCCTCCGAGCCATGACGCAGCTCGGCTTCACCTGCCGCACTCTTCCCGCGGGCGCGCCCGTACGCGTCCTCAGCTCGCTTCAGAAAGCTTCCGCGATGCTCGGCACCCCTGTATCCGTCTGACCCAGGGAACAGGCGGGAGCCGGCACCTGAACAGCAGTGGCTCCGACTGGCGCATGCCGGTCGGAGCCACTGCTGTTCAGGTGCCGACCGGTGGCGACAGCGCCACCGGCGACCACGGTCGGGGACATCTGGTTGCTCTGCCCGGAGTCCACCGGCGCGGGCGAACGGCGCGGGCGAAATCAACGAGCAGCCCATCAGGCATCCCCGCGTTCTTCACGGGACTGGGCGAGCCCCTTCGTACGGTTGCCCACCCGGGGGCGTCGGGTGTGGCCCTTCGGGGCTGGTCCGGCGGTTGTAGGCCGGTCGAGGCGAACTATCTCATCTCCAACTACACGGAAATCTATGGTGGCTGGAGTAGACATTGGGTGGTGGCGTGGTTATGGTTTCTCTCGTAACCAAGAAGGACCGCAGGGCCCGGCAGAGATGAACTGCCGGGCAGTAGTACCCGCAGTTGCAGTTCGCAGGACGGTGCGGTGGCGGAGTTTCGAAGCCAGGGTTGTTTCAGGACGGCAACGGGACTGGCCACCGGACCGGGTGACCCGCAGTGATGAGAGGTCGCCATCGGCAATATCGCAGTGGCAGTACCCGTAGGAAGTGCAGTTCGCGGTACCCAGCAGCGAAGTTGGTGAGCAGTACCTCGGTGAAGGCGTCGGCTGCGGGCGCGCGCGCCGGGAAGTTCGGCAGTGGGGTTCTCAGCTCAGCCAGAGGATACGCAGGATGGGCGACGGGGCTGGCTGCCGAAGTGGCGCTGTGAGAGGCCACCAGCAGTACGCAACACCAGCAGAAAGCAGTTCGCAGCTCCCGTTTGGTAAGTGATCGATCAGAGGGAAGAACGGAGGAGCCGAGCACCATCAGGATCGCCCGGGCGGAGTAGTGAGCTCGGGTGCCGCAGGACATCGATAGCGAGGTGGTCTCCGGTCACGAAATCGCGATCCCCGCACCCCCGACAGCAGCCAGGTCGGGTCTGCGGACACAGAAGGCCGGCGCAGTATCAGGGTCGGCAGATGGTGTAGCAGTTCCTTCGGGGCCCGGGTGCCAGTACGGCACCCGGGCCCCTCTATGCGTTCCCCGAGAAGATGTGCAGTGACAGCGGCCGCAGCTACCACTCCATCGCCCGCGAGCTCGGACTGAACCGGCGCACCGTGCGCAAGTACGCACGGGCCATCACCTGGCAGGAGTGCATCCGGCGCGCCGCCACCCGCGCAGGCCCTCCTCGCTCGACTCGTATCTCGGCTATCCGCGCCAACGCTGGGACGAGGGCGAGCACAACGCCTTCGTCCTCCACCAGGAGATCGCCGCCAAGGGCTCCCCGGGCCACTGCCAGCAGGTGAAACCTGACGTTCAATCCCTGCGTCGTGGCCTTCCCCCGGAAGAAGTACCCGAACGGGCACCCACACGCCGAGGGAGGTCGCCCTCTGGATCGCCGCCGCCCCTGAACATCGTGGTCGTCACGTCCGCGATCGGCTCGTGCACGGAGGTGGCGCAAGTCAGGTCAGGGGGGTGTGAGGGTGTCGAGCCGGGCGGTGAGGTCGGGGTGGGTGGTGGTCAGGTAGGGGCGGGTGGCGGTCAGGGGGGCGATGAGGTCGGTGGGGTCGTCGTGGGCGAGGGCCGCGTGGAGCTCGCTGAGCGGGAGCCGGGCGGCGGCGGGCAGGTCGGTGAGGGCGGTGATCTGGCCGGCGAGGCGGCGCAGGTCGGCCGCGTTGGCGCGGGCCCAGGTGGCGGTGGTGCGTCCGGCGGCGCGGGCCTGACGGGTGGCCGTGACGCGTTGTTCGCCGGTGGTTCCGGTGGGGCCGGGGCGGCCGCGCAGGTAGCGGCGTTCGGCGGCCTGGCGGCTGGCGACGCCGAGGGGGTGGGCGAGGTCGGCCCAGCTGGCGCCCGCGTGGCGGGCTGTTTCGATCAGGCCGGTCTCCCAGCCGGCGAGCTGCTCGCGGACCTGTCGCAGTAGCAGCAAAGAGGCCAGAGCCTGCTCCGGGCCCACTTCGGGTGCGTCACGGGACTTGTTCTGGGCGTCTCGCAGTGCGTCGTCTATGGCGTGAAGAGCCGCGGCAGCGGCGAGGAACGAAACCGGGCCCTGGGCGTCCGTGCTGGACGGGGCGGGGCGGCGGGCTCCTGTCATGGGCACCTCCCTCAGATTGTCATCCGACTGATGACATCTTGTTTGTCATCCACTGGATGACATGCTACAACGGTTTCTGTGAGGCGCATTGGCAGCAACTGCCCTGACCTTCTGGAGGTGTTTCACGATGTTGATGCGCACCGACCCCTTCCGTGAGCTCGACCGGCTGGCCCAGCAACTGGTGGGCCCTGGCACCTGGTCGAAGCCTGCCGCGATGGCGATGGACGCCTACCGCGAGGGCGACGAGTACGTGGTGGCCTTCGACCTCCCCGGCGTCACTGCGGACGCGATCGATATCGACGTCGAACGCAACATGCTGACCGTCAAGGCCGAGCGCCGGCCCGCCGCGAAGTCCGACCACGTCCAGATGGAACTCTCCGAGCGGCCGCTGGGCGTGTTCTCCCGCCAGATCGTGTTGGCCGACACGCTGGACACCGAGCACATCAAGGCCGACTACGACGCCGGTGTGCTGACCCTGCGCATCCCGATCGCCGAGCGCGCCAAGCCCCGCAAGGTCACCATCGGCGGGGAATCCACCCGCAAGGAGATCTCCGGCTGAGCCGGAAGCCAGCACCGGCAACGGAGGACGGGCACAGGTTCGCCCTGCCCGTCCTTCGCGGCCCCCGGGGACTCCACGAGGGAGGCGGCGGACATGACCCTGCGCCGGGAAGCGTTCCTCGACCACGTAGTGGAGCGCGGCCAATACGGGAGCCGGGCCGAAGCAGAGCGCGCGGCCCGGGTAGTACTCGCCCTGCTGGGCGCCCATGTGGTCGGCGAGGTGCGCGCCCGCTTGGCGGCGCGCCTGCCGGAATCCTTCGCGCTGATCCTCCTCAACCCGCTGCAGAGCACCGAACCGCTCTCCCCTGAGCGATTCGTGCGCGCGACGGCGGCCTGGATCGAAGGGGCCACCGAGAAAACCGCAGCCTGGGACGTCAGCGCCGTCCTCAGCACGGTCGCCGACGCGGCCGGCGACGACCTGCTGGGGCAGATCCTGCTCCAGCTCCCGGCGGGCTACGACCTCCTTTTCGGCCGCCCCCAGCTCACCTGACAACCACACACCCTGCGGTCCCGGGCCCGCGGCTGTCGGCGACCGCGACGAGAGAAAGGCAATCTCCCCATGATGTGCGACCAGCGGGCGCCGGGACAGCACCTGCCCGTGATGACGTACGACCAGATGCTGGAGACAGTCCGCTACGAGGGCGCCTACCCCACCCGGGAACGGGCCGAGGAAGCCATCCGCCTGGTCCTCGCAGGATTCGGACGCCAGCTGACCGGAGACGAACGCGTCGAACTGGCCGCCCGCCTGCCCTTTGAGGCCGCACGCATCCTCACCACACAGATCCCCGCCACCCGGCCCCTCACCGGCTGGGCCTTCGTCAAGGATCTCGCCACCCGCAGCGGCGCCCCGATGGGAGCCACCCGCTGGGACACCGGCTCCGTCCTCCACGCCGTCGCGGCCCTGGCCGGCCCCGACCTCCTCACTCGCATCCTGCACCACCTCCCCGCCGGCTACGCCCTGCTGTTCGGCCGCGCCGAACTCACCCAAGCCGCATAGAAGTCCCATGAAAATGTGGCGCACTCCGGGGAGCGGAGCGTCACCATCCTCCTGCCGTCCTGCTGAGGGTCGTCATCGATCACGGGGGAGTCCGGCAGCACCGTCAGCAGCGGATCGGCGCCCTCGAACGGTCCCGGTTCCCGCGTCTGCTGCTGATCCCTCCCCGGCTCCCCACCGCCCAGAGACCCCTCCCGCGTCTCTGGGCGCCGGGCCGAGGAATTTGAGCCCGAGGGCGGAGGGAGGCCGGGTCCCGAGGGCGCACGCAGCCGTCTCCCAGCAAGGCTGGTGGCGGTCCGCTGTCCCCAGGCGTCACCGTCTGCGGCTCGAGACGATCCGCGGTACCGCCCCACGGCCGTGAGGGAGTTACCGCCGCAAAACGGGCCACGGTTCAGGAACGCTCCGTGCTGCCCCCGGTCTACTCCCCAAGTCCCGCCCACGACAGCCACCGGACTGTCCAACTCGCCCTGTGCAGAGGCACTTTCGGCTACCCTCCGGCCCCTGACAGGGGGCATGACGCCGACCTTGGTGGCGAAGATACCCACGCCGCCGCCCCGCCGATCAGGACGGTCCGGTGGGCACGTTCGGATTCCTGCGCGGGCTCGGCGCCGAACCCGTGGCGTACGGCCCGGCCTCGCGGACCGGGTCCGGGCTCTGACACCCGAAGGGATCACCGCCGCAACCGATTTGTGCGGAAGGGAGGCGGCCGAGACCGCACTCACGCTCGGAGCGGCTGCCGAGTGGATCAGCAACCTGGTGAAGATCCTGCTTGGCCGCCCGGCCTACGTGAGTTCAACCTGGAACATCGACCAGGGCAAACCGTCGTAGGCCGGGCGTGTTTTCAACATTGGCAGCGGACTTCTAGTGTCGCAGGGTGAGGACGCCCGGCCGGTACGGCAGTTGGTCGTAGGGGCCGTTCGCGGTGGGGGACTTGCCCTGGTAGAGGAACTGGAGGTTGCAGGGGTCGATGGTCATGGTCTGGTCGGGGTTGTCGCGGACCAGGTCACCGTGGCTGATGTCGTTGGTCCAGGTGGCACCGCTGTTGGCCTTGCCCGCGAAGGGGTTGGACTCGGTGGCGGCTTGCGGGGCCCACGATCCGCTCAGGCTGGAGGCCGTGAACGAGCGGAAGTAGCGTTGCTCATTGGCGCCCCGAGCCTCGACGACCATGAGGTACTGGTTCTGGCCCTGGACCTTGTAGACCTGCGGCGCCTCGAACAGGTTTTTCACCGTGTCGCTCATGACCGTCGTGTACGACGAACCGAAGTTGCCCGGGAAGTTCCCGATCGGCATGCTCGCCCGGTAGATCTTGCCGTTGTCACCGGCGAAGAACAGGTACATGTTCCGGTCGTCGGCGATCAGGGTCTGGTCGATCGGGGCAGCGCCCGGGATGCCGCCGGTGAACAGCGGCTGCGGCGCGGACCAGCCGTTGGGGTTGGCCGGGTCGCTCGACGTGCGGTAGATGAAGGGCCACGCACCCCACTGGTACGCCAGCACCCAGATCTTCTTGGGCGCGAAGTAGAACAGAGTGGGCGCCACCGCGGCCTGGCCCATCCCGGTCTGGCGGGCCGACGCCATGTCCGGCCAGTTCGTGAAGGGACTGAACATCATCGAGCCGTACGACGATCCCGACACGTTCGACGCGTAGACCAGGTGCTTGCCGTTGTACGTCACGGTGGTGAAGTCCTTCACCGAGGTCCACCCGTTCGCCGGCTGCGCCAACGCACCCGTCGAGGTCCACCGGTACGTCGAGGGAAGAGCGCACGTGCTGCCCGTCGGCGCGGGCGCTGTCGGGGTCGGCGTCCCGGACGGGCCGCTCCACTTCTGGTTGCTGCCGGACCAGCAGGAGTACAGCTGGATCTTGGTGCCGTTGGCGGTGGCCGCACCGACGGCGTCGAGGCACAGCCCGGACTGGACGCCCGCGATCGTGCCGTTGGCGTTGATGATCCACTGCTGGTCGGCGCCGCCGTTGCAGTCCTCGATCACGACCGCGGTGCCGTTGCTGGTGCCCTTCGCCTTGGCGTCCAGGCACTTGTTGCCGTAGACGGTCAGCTGCTTGGCGGAGGTGTGGGTCCAGCGCTGGTTGGTCTGTCCGTTGCAGTCCCACAGCTGTGCCTGGGTTCCGTTGACGGTGCTGGAGCCGTTGATGTCGATACAGCGACCGGAGGGGACACCCTTGATCGCCGCGCCGCTACCGGTCCCGCCGGGTGTGGTACCGGAGGCGGCCCTGAGGGCGTTCATGACGGCGGTGTAGGCGGGCTTGGGGTTGCCGTTGTCGTCGAACAGCAGGGGGCTCTCGCCGCTGCGCCAGGAGTCGCGGTCACGGATGCCCCATACCGTGATGCCGGTGCACCGGCCAACGGCCAGGCAGGCGCTGACCGCGTTGGTGTAGTGGATGGGGGACGCCCCTGCGATGTCCAGTTCGGTGATCTGGACGTCAACGCCCAGAGCGGCGAAGTTGGACAGGGTGGTCTGGAAGCTGGACGGCGGGCCGCCGGCGCCGAAGTGGCTCTGGAACCCGACACAGTCGATCGGGACGCCGCGGGACTTGAAGTCCTTCACCATCCGGTAGACGCCCTGGGTCTTGGCGTCGGTCCAGTTCTCGATGTTGTAGTCGTTGTAGCAGAGCTTGGCTGCGGGGTCGGCGGCCCGGGCGGTGCGGAACGCTTCCTCGATGAAGCCGTTGCCCAGCACGTTCTGGAACACCGAGCTGCGGTGCTGGCCGCTGCCGCCGTCGGCGAACGCCTCGTTGACCACGTCCCAGGCGTAGATCTTGCCCTTGTAGTGGGTCATCTCCGTGGTGATGTGGTTGTTCATCACGCTGCGCAGGGTGTTCGCGTCGCCAATTGAGCTGACCCAGCCGGGCAGTTGGGAGTGCCAGACCGTGGTGTGGCCGCGCATGCGCTGGCCGTGCGCCTGGGCATGGTTGACGATCTGGTCGGCGGGGCCGAAGTTGAACTTGCCGCGGGACGGTTCGATGGCGTCCCACTTCATCTCGTTCTCCGGGGTGATCATGTTGAATTCCCGGTCGAGAATCGTGGAGTACGTCGAATCACCGAGCCTGCCGGCGGCCACAGCGGTACCGAAGTACCTGCCCGAGGGAGCCGCCTGCGTACCCAGGGCGGCGGCTCCGGCGGAGCTGGGCAGGAGCGTCACGACACCGGCCACCAGCGCCGCGGCCGACAGTCCTATCGTCAATGTCCGGCGACGCCGGCCGAGACGGTGCAGGCCCTTCATGATTCTCCTCGGGAGTCGCGGGTCGGCTCGGGCGCCGTGATCGTGCGCGCATCAGTCGGTACCGCCTGATCCGCCCAGCGGTGGGTGCGGTGCAGGACGGGGGGCCGTTCCTGCGTACCGGTCGTCCGGAGTTGTCGGGTGTGTCCGGTCATTGGAGGGGCTTTCTTCAGGGGACATGTCAATGAGAGGTCGGGGGACCCTGCCGCGGCGGTACGTCATGGTGAGCGGCGGGAAGGGCACCCCACAGAGTGGAGGCCTCCGAACTCGCGGTCTCGTAACAGAAATGTCGGGCCGCCCGGACGATTGCTCAGTGATGCATCTCGCAGGCAAAAAGCGTTATGCCGAACGTTGCGGTCTGGTCGTCCCTTTGGAAGGGGCGCGCCGTCCCGATCGGTTGCGATGGTTTGTGGAGTCGTATCGGTGGCGGTTGCCTTGATCAGCCTTCAGGTCGGTCACGGCGAGGCAGCTGTCGATGAACGAGGATCGAAGCTGCATCGGCGCAGCAGTCGGTTCACCGCCGGGTCGAGGAAGCTGTGGCGCAGGATCACCGGCTGTCGCCGCGCGCCTCGGTCCAAAACGCTCAAGGAGCCGTTCTCAAGCCCAGGGCCTGCGCATGATGAAGGAAGCCTGGCCGGCGAAGGCCCGGGTGCCGTCGGAGCCATCGAGCCAGATACCCCCGTTGCGGTGGCGGAGGACCGAGCCCGGATAGTTGTGCGCGTGCAGGGTTACCGACCCCGCGACCGCCCCGGCGCGCGGACAGAAGGTGGCGTCTTCACGGAACAGTTCGCTGCCGTCGTTGGTGCTCAGCCGTAGGTGCAGGTCACGATGGCGCAGATAGCGGCCGTCGGCGGCGCGGAAGGTGACGCACCGCGTGTTGGCCAGCCCCCCGATGACCGTGAAGGTGACCCGTTGCCGCGTCTGGCCGCTGCTGGACGCGGAGACTGGGCCGAGCGTCGCGAAGTCGCCGGCATACGTGAGGTACAGGGCGGGGTCGTCCACGGACTGCAGCGACTGTGCGCCCAGCGGAACAGTGCCTGCGACGGCGGACGGACTCACCGGGGACGGTGTGGCCGACGTGGTGCGCGACGGGATCGGCGTGGGATGGCCGACCGTGGGAGCGGCGGTGACGCCGGGTTCCCGATGCGTCGGTTCGGGCCAGGCCGCGTAGGTCGCAGTCCCGGCGATGAGCACCGCGCCGGTGGCGAGGCCCACCAGCTGATGAGCGGTCACCGCGTGGAGTTTGCCGAACAGCGAGCTGTGCAGAGCGCCTTCCCCCACCGCCGTGCCGGCGGCGACGTGCGCCGTGGCCAGCCCGGCGGCGCTCGCGGCCGTACCCGACAGCAGACCCTTGGCGGCCAGCGCGGCGATGAGTCCGGCCGGGACGGCCAGTGGCGCGAGGCTGAAGAGAAGGAGTTCGGCCGGGACCCGTTTCGGCGTCGCCGTGCACACCGGGCATGCGCGGGTGTGCCGCGCGATCCGCTTGCGCCACACCGATGTACGGAGACCGTCCCAGCCGACGACGGTCTCGTCCAACTGCGGGCAGCGCGGGTCGGTCTCCAGCGCTGCGACGATCGTCCGGGTCAGTTCCAGCTGCTCGCGCATGCGTTGCAGGCGTACTCCGACGTGGGCGACTGTGAGCCCCGTGGCGGCGGCGATGTCGTCACGGCTCAGCAAACCGGCGCGTTCCTGCCACCACAGCGACAGCAGCACCCGATGGTCCGCGTCCAGCCACTGGGTGGCTTCGACAACCTGACGGCGCTCGTCCGACATGTGCAGACGCAGGATCGTCATGTTCTCGGGTTCGGCGTCGGCGTCCGGTATCTCGTGTGCCTCGTCGATGAGCGCGGTCCGGTCGGCGAAGGTGCGCTGCCGATGCCAGTGGGAATTGATCTGGCGGAGCGTGATCGACACCAGCCAGGACCGGAAGCTCTCCGGGGCACGCAGGGCAGGCAGGTCGCGCACCACCCGCAGCAGGGTTTCCTGGACGACGTCGTCGACGTCGGCATGTCCGCTCAGCGCTCGCCCGACGATGTTGTAGAGCAACGGAAGGTACGCGGCGATCAGTTCCTCGCGTGCCCGATCGTCACCGGCCTGCGCCGCGACGACCAGCCCCGCGTGGTCCGCATCCATGCGCCCCATTCCCACCTCTCTCAGGAGAGCGATCCGCCGAGTACAGCGCCACACCTTAGCCGGGCGCTGACTTTTTGAGTGAACGGCAACTTCCGCCGCCTCAGGGGCAACTGACGGGCGCCTCGTAGGCGAGCACATGCGCGCTCCCACTCACGGGTCGTCCGGTCCAACCGCCGCATGCCGCCGTGCACCGCTGATCCGAGCGGGTTGCAGCGAGCATGCCGAAGCAAGGAGTGGCCGCATGAACGAGATGGATTCCCCGGTGGACGGCAGCGGCCGACTCGCCGGCCCGGCCGGTGGCCCGCGGCGTCCTCGGGGGCGCCATCGCCGGCGCCGGACGGTGTTGGGCCTGGCGCTGGGCGCAACCGGTGTCCTCGGCCCGTATCTGCTGTTCGTGTCGGCAGACTCGGAGGCCGCCACGGTGGAAACCGAGGCGTACTACGGGTTGGTGTCCGTCTGGCAAATCCCGTGGTGGTCACTACGCCTTGTCCCGTAACTGCTGGTCGGGGGTGAGATGTTCTTGCTGTGGCTGGTGTAATCACGGCGTCGGAGCCGTCCTGGACAGCCCCGTTCACTGGGCTGGGCCCGCGTCAGTTCGGCAGGCTCCTCACGTCGTTGCGGCGTGAGGGTGCCGACCCTGGTCGCACGGGTCGGCTGTGGAGTCTGCCGTTGGAGGACCGGGTGTTACTGGCTGCCGCGTAGTGGCGGACCAACCTGACGTTGCGCCAACTCGCTCCGCCGTCCGGGGTGTCGAAGTCCGCGGCAGATGTGGCGCAGGCCGTTGCACGCGATGACCGATGCCTTCACCACCGCCGGCTTCCGGCTTTCCGTCACCAGCGAGCCGCAGCCCGAACCGGCCGCCTGGGAGCTGTTCCCGGACGGCTTCCAGGATCGTTCGACCAACCCCAACTTCCTGTTCTTCGTCGTCGAGGTACCACCGTCGGCCACCGACGCAGGCAGCCAGTCGTAGATCGCGAGCCAAGGCAGAGTCGGTGCCTGCCCCCAGTACTGTGGCTTCGCATGACCGACTCCGAGATCGAGATCACCGCAGACCTGGTCCGCGACCTGCTGCGGGAGCAGCATCCAGACCTTGCCGGGCTGGCCATCCGCGAGGTGGCGGGTGGCTGGGGCAACCAAATGTGGCGCCTCGGCGAGGAGTTGGCCGTACGGATGCAGCGCATGGACCCCACCCCGGAGCTCCAGCTCAAGGAGCGGCGGTGGCTCCCCGTGCTGGCCCCGAGCCTGCCGCTCCCGGTGCCGACCCCGGTGCGGCTTGGCGAACCGTCCGAGCGCTTCCCCAAGCACTGGACCATCATGACGTGGGTTCCCGGCGAGCCACTGGACCACGGCTCGATTAGCCGCGGCGACCACGCGGCCGACACACTGGCGGGCTTCCTCCGGGCGCTCCATGTGGAGGCGCCCGCCGAGGCGCCGATCAGTACGGACTTCGGCGCCCACCCCAGGGACTGTGTGGAGGGCTTCGACCACTTCTTCCAGGCCGTTGCCCCCGCCGACGTCGCTGCCGATGTCCGGGCCCTCTGGGACGACGCCGTCGCGGCGCCCGATTGGAAGGGCCCGCCGCTCTGGGTGCACGGCGACCTCCATCCCGCGAACGTCGTCGTCTCGGACGGAACGCTCTCGGGCATCGTCGACTTCGGTGCCCTGTTCGCCGGCGATCCTGCGTGGGACCTCGCCGCCGCATGGCTGCTGCTGCCCGCGGGCACGGCCTCACGGTTCTTCGACACGTACGCGCATGCAGACGAGGCGGCGATCCGGCGCGCCCGCGGGCTGGCCGCTATGAAGAGCCTGTTCCTGATGCTCATGGGGCAGAACGGAGACCGGGGCCTTCCCGGCGGCAAGCCGCATTGGGGACCTGCAGGCCGGGCGGCACTTGATCGTGTTCTCAGGGGCGGTTTGGTGTAGGCATGGAGCGACGTCCTCCTCCGACACCTCGGCGCTCAGCTGGGCGACGGTGGTGTTCAGGCGTCGGGCCGTCGCGGTAGGCCTGGCGGACTTGGCCTTGGCCACCGTGGCAGGCCACACGGGTGACGCGTTGGCGGGAACGCTCACCCGGCGCCTGCTCGATCCGGCTGGCTCCGCTCGTTCACGCCGACGCCTTCCGCGCGCGGTCTGCGTATGGGGAGCACGTATGCACCGGCGTCACGGCCACTCAGAGGGGCGTTCTCCATCGTGAGAAGGTCGATCGCTGTGGCGTAGACCTGGAGTCGTTCTTCGAGGTCGGCGCAGTGCTGGCGGAGGTCGGCGTACTTCTTCTTGAGCTGCTCGTGCTCGCTGAGCTTGCGGCTGAACGCCTCGGGCGTGCTGTCCTGGGTCTTCACCCGGGCTTGGAAGAGCCCTTTGAGGTCGAGGTGCTGGTGGGTGAGGTGCCAGCGTTTGACGTCGGCTTCGATCGCGAGCTGGGAGATGCTGAGGCGTCCGTCCGTGTGTCCCTGCTCGGGCTGCTGTCCGCCGTCGAGCGCAAGCACTGCTGGCGGCTGGCGGAACAGGCTGGTCACGCACGTCCCGGCCGATGCGGCGTCTGTTGCGAAGCGCCCCCTGGGACGCCGATGCCGTCCGGGACGAAGTCCGCGCATACGCCGTGGACCACCTCGGCAGCGACGGCGGCGTGCTGATCGTGGACGAGGGGTTTCGGTGCACGGGCCGGACAGTGCAGGTGCGGGCGGAGGTTCCGAAACCCCCGGCGGACTCGGACCGGGGTGAACCGGCCGGGTTCGGCCGGCCTCTCCCAGGGGCGGCGGAGATCGGCCGCGGCTTCGCGCGTTAGCCGGAGCTGCGTGTGAGCAGCGACTACGAGCCACGTCCAGCCGTCTCCGGCCTCGAGGGTTCGCAGCTTCGGACGGGTCCACCCGAGGGTCTGTTTCATCAGTCGGAAGATGTGCTCCAGGTCGAAGCGCCTCAGAGACGCCTGCCAGCGCAAAACGACGTCCTTGCCGCTCAAGCCGGTGGCGGACGACCACAGCCACAGCGGCAGCGGATCGTTGCGTCAGGCAGGCGGCTGGAGGCGGATCAGTGTGCCTTCGACGATGGGGGAGTTCGCCGGTGTGGTCGATCCAGGCAGAGCGGATGGTCAGGCGGGGCCGGATGCGGTCCCAGGCCATCGCGCGGTCGGTGCCGTACCGGTCGGTGACTTGCGCCGTGGCCGCGTCCGGGTCGCCCCAGGTCTCCGGCGAAGCGGAACTCCTCGCCGTGCTTCGGCGGTCGCCCGCCCTGGGGGTAAGCCAGGGCGTACTCCTTGAGCGAGGGCGTCGGCCGTCGCATGACGCGGTCGGAACACATCCGTCCCAGCACCTCGATCGGGAGGCCGTCGAGGAGGTGGGCCATGCGCGGGGCGGCGTAGCCGGCGCCGAAGACGATGAGGATGTCGCTGTCGCCGAAGTGCCAGCGGCCCATCTCGATCAAGTCCGTGACCACACGTCGGAGTTGGGTGGCGGTGACCTCGGCGACGTCGTCCTCGGGCCCGAGACGGACGGCGTCAAGAAGCTGGCACCAGGACGTCCGGCCCGATTCGAAGGCGGCGACGAAGGAGTACGGCCAGCCGGGGATGAACTGGTCCGAGGAGCGTCCGCTGCGGCCGTAGACGTGGCAGAACAGTCGGTCCGCGCTTGGTCGGCGCGTCGGGGCGCAGCCAGTTGCTGACGGCGACCTGACGTCGACCTGACGTCGACCGCCAGGACCGGGCGGCTGTCGGCGGCCTGCGGCATCGGCAGAGCGGCCAGCACCTGACGCAGCCGGGGCACGTTCACGTTCCCACTGTTTAATGCGTCGTACATCGCTCCATGCCCGCGCCGGTGCTCGGCCACCAACGTCGATCAACCGGCGAGGTAACCGGACCGTCCGCGCACAGCAGCGCGTCGATGAGCTCGAACAGTTCGTCTCCGCGCGAGGTCAGGCAGTCGGAATTGGGCCTGCCGGAAGCGTGACGCTTGCACGAACGCCTCCCCGACCAGTGCTTGGGAGCAGATTCACCTTCACGGCCTCCGTCCGACCGGTGCACCTTGGTCGGAGCACATGATCAGGCGAGGGCCGCCCCCCAACGTCCGGTGAATGCCCAGGTGAACGTCCACGTTCGAAGCGTATTTCGAAACGCCCCTCACGCGGCCGACCTGGCGATAACGTGATCGATATGGCAGCTGAGGGTGAAGTCACAGATGACGAAGCACTGGTCGGCGGCATGGCGAACGCGGGCGCAGTCGTCCGGCGTGGCACCCTGGTGGAACGCCCGGCCCCGCGCGCCGCGCGCACCCTCCACCGCTACCTCCTCGCGCTCAAAGAGCACGGCTTCGACGCGGCTCCCACGCCGGTCGGTCTCACCGCGGACGGTCGCGAACGGCTGACCTTCATCCCCGGCGACGTCGCCCTGCCTCCGTTTCCGCGCTGGGTGATGACGCAGACCGCGCTGAGATCGGTGGGAAGCCTGCTGCGGCGCCTGCACGAGGCCAGCGCGATGATCCCGGTCGATACAGACGTCGAGTGGTCCCGGGACCTGGCCGACCCGGAGGGCGGGACGATGCTGTGCCACAACGACGTGTGTCTGGAGAACGTCGTGTTCCGCGACGGTCGTGCGGCTGGCCTGATCGATTTCGACCTGGCGGCCCCCGGCCGACCTCTGTGGGATGTCGCCATGACCGCCCGGTACTGGGTTCCCATGCTCGATCCCGAATCCGCGACGGCTCTCCATCCCGCTGGGCTGGACGCCCCGACGCGATTGCGGATCCTCGCCGACGGCTACAGGCTCTCCCGGCAGGACCGCGCTGAACTGCCCGACGTCATCGAACAAGCGACCGCGTCCTGCCGGGCCTTCGTCGCCGACCGCGTGGCCGGCGGGGACCCCGCCTACATCCAGGCTCTGGCCGAGCGCGGGGGCTGGCAACGCTGGGACCGTATGCAGGAATGGCTGGTGACGCACCGCGAAAGGTTCACGTCAGTGCTGCTGGAGTGACGGACGGAGAGTAAACGACAAGCTGGCCTTGTCATTCAACGACCGGCGTCGAACGTGGTTCGAACTTGATCAGCGTTTTCGCACTTCAGCGGACACGCAGGCGGCCCCCGTCTGATCCTGTGCTCCGTCACAGAGTGGATCAGCGAAGCCCGCGGTCGTGAGTTTGGGTGCATCAGAGCATCCTGCGGGATGCGTTCGCGGAAGTGTTCCGCTCCGGTCGGAGCTGTACGCGTCTCTGGCCGTGCGGGGCGACGTGTTGTTCGAGCTGTGCGACGCGCCGCTGTGCACGGACGGGCCGGTGCGGACGCTGGTCGATCTCGCGCTCGCGCCCGAGCACCGCCGTGGGCACGGAGCGCTGTACGGCGGACTCAACCAGGGCCGGATTGATGTTGCCCGGCTGCGTCGTGCCCTGACTGGGGTGCCGCTGACACGGGCGGCGGAGGGGCGGCTCGTGCTGGCGGTGGGTATCTCGCCGTGGCTGCGTCAGGACGCCAACACGCGTGCTGACCGGGCCTTTTGCCGCACCTTCGGTCAGGGTGAGGGCAAGCATCAGGTGGTGCCCGGCTGGCCGTACTCGGTGGTGGCCGCGCTGGAGACCGGCCGCACGTTCTGGACGGCGGTGCTGGACGCGGTCCGTCTGGAGCCTGGCGCCGACGTCGCCGCGATGACCACCGTGCAGATCCGTGAGGTCATTGAGCGGTTGATCGCCGCGGGCCAGTGGTGCCCGGGTGACCCGGAGCTCTTGGTCGTGCTGGACGCTGGATACGACGCCCCGCGCTCGCCCACCTGCTGGATGGCCTGCCGTCGAGATCCTCGGCCGGCTCCGTTCGGACCGGGTCATGCCGCGTCCGACACCCTCGCGCGAAGAGTTCCATCTGGCCAACCCCAAGGGCGGCAGCCCAAACACGGCGGCGAGTTCGTATTCGGCGACCCCGCAACCTGGGGCGCCGAAAGGCCGTGACGGTAACGGACACCCGGCTCTACGGGAAGGGGACCACGCAGGCGTGGGACCGGCTGCACCCGCGGCTGCCCCGCCGGGCCACATGGCTCGACCACGGCGGACCGCTGCCACCATCGAGGGGACGGTCATCCGTCCGGTCGTTCAGAAGCCGCCCAGCGGCGGGGTCAACAAGCCGGTCTGGCTGTGGTGGTCGGGCACCGGCGCCACCACAGTGGAGGCCGACCGCTGCTGGCAGTCCTTCCTTCGCCGCTTCGACATCGAGCACATATTCCGCCTGTTCAAGGACATCTTCGGCTGGACCAAGCCCCGGCTTCGCAGCTCGGAAGCGGCCGACCGGTGGATCTGGCTCGTGATCGCTGCCTATGTCCAGCTCCGGCGCGCCCGGCCGTTGGCCACCGACCTCCGCAGGCCCTGGGGGAAGCCGACCGAGCCGGACAGGCTCACTCCCGCCCGCGTCCGCAGAGTGTTGAGGAACCTGCACGCGAAGACCGGCTCCCCGGCTGGTGCACCGAAACCATCCCGCCCCGGCCCGGGCAGGCCGCCAGGCTCGAAGAACCAGCGACCGGCCACCCGTCACGACGTCGGGCGAGTCCTCGCCACCGGCGAGGCGTTCAGCCGCCCCGCCCATCACAAAGTCGGCACCAAGCTCTGCCGCGGGGCACCTGAAGTCCCGCCCGCCTGAAACGTCAGGAAGCCGACCAGGTTGGATGGTTCCATGGTGAGACAGAAGCGGGAGAAGAAGGGGCGACCTCCCTTCGGCATGCCGAAGGGCATCGTCCTGCTCGCGACGCCGGAAGGCTGGCGCCACAGTGTCCTCACCGTGGACGGCGGGATGCACTGCGGGCGCCTCAGCGACGTTCCGGTCAACGCCGACCCAGCCGAGGCACGGGCCGCCGCGGCGGCCATGGTGATGGGACTCGCGCACGACTCCCACGAAGCGCGCGTCGACGTGACCTGGGATCCGCCCCGGGAACCCGGGTCCTGGACCGCCCAGATCACCGTTGCCGCCTCCCCACCGAACGCCTTTGGTCAAACGACAAGCTGAGCCCGTCCGAGGTGTCGGCTGCCCTGGAAGGCGAGACGCCGACAGGGCGGCTCGGCGACTTTCCCCGCTGGGCCTTCCGCGGGGACGGCCAGTGGAATCTCCATGAGGACAGGTTCGAGAAGGCCGGGGTGAGCGCGCACTACTGGACGCATCCGGACGGCGTTCCGCGCCTGGGTGCCATGACCTCCTGCGGCCGCACCGGACCCAGGTCCTCCATGCCGGCATCCCACTCGTCGGGAGACCCCCCTCCGTCCTCAACGCGGCCATCATCCAGCACTGTTGTCGGACGTCGAGGGCCACGACCTGGGCCTGCGCTCTGCCCTAGCTCAGCGGTCACCTGGGACGGGCTCCAGCTGATCCTGGACACCACCAGAGCCGGGGACGCCGCCATCAGCGAGGCCACGTTCTGCACGGAGGAATGGGAAATCTAGGGACGTAGGCCAGGCAGCCCGCCGGGCTCAGCACGCTCATGGCTGAGCATCGAAGTTGGCCATCTGGGCCACCTACGGTGCTCCGTCACACCATGTCCCCTCTCGCTGATCCCTGACCGATCTCACAGAACTTCGACCGTTCGCCCGCGACCGCTGGGGGTGGACGGGAGGGGCCGCCGTGCCGCCGTGCTATTTTTGTGAGCGATCGTTCAACTATGGGGGTGTCGGTGGGCCGCAAGCAGCTCTGGGATCAGGCGGACGTACTGGCCCGCGCCATGCGGCTGTTCCGCCGCTGCGGCTACCTCGGGGCCTCGCTGCGGGACATCGAGGAGGCGACCGGACTTCATCCGGGCAGCCTGTACCGGGTCTTTCAGAGCAAGGAGGGCCTGTTCTGTGCCGCACTGGACGCCTACAACGACCAGGTGGTGCAGGGCCGCGTCCGGGCTCATCTCCTGGAACCGCCGGACCCTGTGGCGGGCATCCGGTCGTTCTTCACCTCGACGTTCGAGACCGGCCTCGATCCCGACCCGGGATGTCTCCTCACCAACACCGCGGTGGAGTCCTTCACCGTTCCGCAGGCCGCCGCGGGAGTACACCGAGGGCTGGAGACGATCGAGTCCGGCTTCGCCGACGCGCTGACGCGCGCCCGCGCTCTGGGCCTGCTGTCGGCGGATCTGGACGTCGAGGCGTCGGCAGCCCGGCTGCTGGCGCTCTATCAGGGCCTGCTGGTGCTGGTCCGGGCCGGTGCTCCCGTCACGAAACTGCACACCATCACCGATGGCGCAATGGCGTCGATCGGCTCCGACAAAGAAGGACAGTCATGAGCGACTCACAGCAGCTCTGGACGAACTACGCCGCATGCTGGTCGGCCGACCCCGGCCAGCGGATTGCCGCACTCGGCGCGGTCGCGGTCGATGATGTCGCCTATCGGGACCCGGGCACGGAGGTGGGCGGGCTGACCGAACTGGCCGCCTACATGGCCGGATTCGCCGGAGCCTTCCCCGGTCACCGGTTCCGTATCGACGAGGTGGTCGAGCACCACGACCGGTCGCTCGCACGGTGGACCCAGCTCGGCGAGCAGGACGAACCCGCCATGACGGGCGTGAGCACCGCACTCCACCGCGACGGCCGGCTCGCTGACATCACCGGGTTCTTCCTCCCCGCGTAAGCGGATCCCGCAGCCTCGCCGAGCCCTTCGCCGACCGGCCGGCGCCGCTCGGCGAGGTTACCGGCCACTGCCACGCTGCCGTTGCCAACGAATTAGATGAGCTGGTCCGATTCGCTCGTCGCTTCGGATGAGGCATGGGCATTACCCACCGTTTCGGGCGGGGTCAGCGAGGGGCTCCTCCGTCGTTGGGCAGCCCGGGCCGGCCGCTTCTGGTCCAGCCGGCGCTGCTGCAACTGCTGTGGTGCGGAGAGATGGCTGCCGGCCCGGGACCGGGAGGACGACACCGACGACCGCATCGGCCTCAGGGTGTAAACCCGTGGGCCGATGCTGCACGGCAGGGGCCCCTGGCAGTCTTCCCCTGTGCCCACGGACTGGCCGTCGCGGCACTTTGACGATCCGTGACCACGGAGGTCCCATGACCACCACGTCGTTCATCACCCAGAGAAGCATGACGCGCCGCCGCATAGTGAGGGCCGCGCTCGCCGCCGGGGCCGCTGTGCCGCTTGCCGCCATCGCCAGCCCCGCGTGGGCGGCACCGGGCGCCGCACCCGTCCCGGAACGGCTCACGCTGCCCGTGCCCACCGGGCCGTACCCGGTGGGCACGGCCCAACTGCACCTAGCCGACCGGTCGCGCCCCGACGACATCGCAGGCCCCGGGCACTTCCGCGAGCTGATGGCCACCGTCTGGTACCCGGCCCGGAACGTCGAGCGCTACCCGGTGGCGCCCTGGATGCCGGCCGGCGCCCTCCAGGCGTTCCTCGCCGACGTGGGGTTCAGCGACCTGGTCCCCCTGGCGCCGCTCACGGTCGGCCACGTGGGCGCTCCGGTGCGGCGGTCGGGCCCACGGCTGCCCGTCGTCGTGTTCTCGCACGGCGCGCACAGCCACCAGGGCGACCACACCCTCATGGTCCAGGAGCTCGCCAGTCACGGATACGCGGCCGTGACGGTGGCTCACCAGTACGACACGTACACCGAGTTCCCCGACGGACGGGTCGCCGTCCCGCTCGACGACCGGAAGGCACCGACGCTGCCTGGGGACTTCGCCGCCGACCTGCGGTTCGTCCTCGACTGCGTCGAGCAGCTCGCCGCCGGGTGCAATCCCGACATCGCCCAGCGGGAGCTGCCGACCGGACTGCTCGGCTCCCTTGACCCGCGGCGCATGGGTGCGTTCGGCTGGTCGAAGGGCGGAACGGCCACCGCCTGCGCCACGCTCGCAGACGAGCGCATCCGGGCCGGACTGAGCCTCGACGGCCCGATGCAGATGAACCCGCCGCTGGCCGGCGACCTGGACCGGCCGTTCATGATGATGTCTGCCGAGTTCACCCGGGCCACGGACCCCGAGGCCGCCGCGTTCTGGACGCACCTGCGGGGATGGCGGCTGAACATCCAGGCCCAGGGCGGCGCCCACATCTCGTACGGCGACAATGAGGCGCTGTTCCCGCAGGTGGCGAAGCTGCTCGGATGGAGCGAGCAGCAGCTCCAGGACGTGATCGGCACTCTCGATCCCGACCAGGCCGTGAAGATCCAGCAGGCCTACCCGCTCGCGTTCTTCGACGCACACCTGCGCCACCGTCAGGGGCACCTGCTCGACGGACCGTCCCCGGCCTTCCCGGCAGTGACGTTCCTCCCCTGAGAACCGGGGCCATGGCGCAGGGGCCCGGAGGAGCAGGACGACCGGGCCGAGTTCCACCCGAACTGCCCTGGGTCCAGCGCGCCGTGGGACAACGTGTACGACACTCAAGGGACCCGCAGTCGAGATCGGTGGGCAAACGGACGGTCAAGATCCCTTCGTCAGAGCCTTCAGGGGTACCCAGTGGTGGCTGAGGCGGTTGCCGATTCGAAGCCGCGTGACCGGACCGGACCGACTGAGACAACACTCAGCATCAATCCAGCCGGGCCCAGATCACCTGAGATCTTCGGAAACGCACCGTCTCAAGTGATCTGGTCGCCGCAGGCCACAGCCCTACCCGCAGACCAGATCGTTTGAGACGGGACACCACGTACGGCTCCGCCGCAAACGAGGAGGCGCTCCCAGCCATGGGCGAGGTGCCGAGCGCACAGGCGCGTCATAGGTTGGATCTCCGGTCACGGGATTCGCAGAGGTTTCCTGTGCCGCGTCCCATTTGGGTTGGAGCAGTAAGTTCTGGCCTGGTATCCGTGCGCAGCTTGTCACGCGAGCGGAGGGAGGCGAGGACGTCTGCAGTGGCCAGCCGGCGGTGACTGTGAAAATCGCTGTCCGATCGGCGGAGTACGGTGATAGACATCCGGCGTGGAAAAGAATCTTGAGTTCCCCGACCTGTTGCGACTGATCGATGAACGGTCGACCGCCTTCCGTGCCGTGGTCGCCGCCGCGCCCGGTCTTGACGCACAGGTGCCGTCCTGCCCTGGGTGGACGCTGTTCGATCTGGTGAAGCACCTGGGCGGGGGAGACCGCTTCTGGGCCGCCATCGTCGGCGCGGGGCCCGCCGACGCGCCCCCGGCCGAGGCCGTCGCCGCGCGCGCCGCGCTGGAAGTGCCGCAGGAGCGTGAGGCCCTGCTGACCTGGCTGGACGCGTCGACGCAGCTTCTGCTGGGCGCCCTGCGCGCGGCGGGACCGGAGAGCGGTTGCTGGACGTGGTGGCCCGCGTCGCAGTCACCGCAGACCGTCGGCGGCACCGCCCGGCACCGGGTCCAGGAGACCGCGGTGCACACCTACGACGCCCAGCTCGCCGGGGGCGCCCCGCAGCCGCTGCCGGTCGAGCTGGCACTCGACGGTGTGGAGGAGTTCCTGTTCACCGTCTGCGCAACGCCGAGTGCCTGGCCGCACAAGCCCACGGCCTTCGACTTCCACGCCGCCGAGGGCCACTCCTGGCGCCTCACTGTCGACGGCGACGGCGCACGCACCATCCGCATCCCGGCGCCGACAGCCGCGACCGGCGAGGACGTGGACGCAGCCGGCGCCTCCGTCCACGGCACGACCAGTGAGCTGGTCCTCTACCTGTACGACCGGATCCAGGCCGACTCCTTGCACGTTGACGGAGACGCAGGGCTGCTCGACCTGCTCCGCGCCTGGGAGCCGGAGGAGAAGTAGGACGTAGCGGGGGCGGTTGGCCGAGCTGCGAGCCGGTAGGACACGACTCTTCGCCAGGTTCGTCAGTCGCGCGCGGCAACCGGGCTCAAACCCGGGAGGCGGCCTCGGGGCGTCACCAACCCGACCGTCTACCTGGAGGGCAGTGCGAATCTGTCCGTCCCAGCGATCACGAGAAACGACGCGACTGCTGTCGTCCCGATCTCGTCGAGAAGTCAGTGGGTCGGGTGACTGCGGCGGCTGCCGTGCATGAGAGCAGGGCCTCTTGGTAGCTCGAACGGTGTCGAAGCCAACGTGCCTTCCAAGAGGCTCTGTTGTCGCATTTCTACGGCAACGCGGGAATCGCGGGGGTCCACTTCGGCCACTCTCGCGTGTGACTGTCTGCCTCACAGGTTCGGGAATGCCAGAGACCACGGGGTGCGCGAGCATCGGTATCCCACCGACATGTCGGACGCAGAGTGAGCGGTGGCCCGTTCAGGTCTCAAACCGACTCTGACAGGGAAGCGCCGGCAGCCGCCCCCCCCGGGTCGACCGGGACTTGTACAAGCCGACTCAAGAACTTCCGCGCCATCGCCACGCGCTTCGACAAGAGGGTGGGCATGTGTCTTCCACGGAACAGTCACTGTCGCCGCGATCCGCCTGTGGCTCTGTCCGCAGCGAAGCGCACCATTCAGAGGTCCTCGGCGCCCGGGTAGTGCTGGCGAAGTTCGCTGAGTACGCGCTCGTGGATAGCCCTGACCTCCCACGAGGAGCTGTCGAATTCGGTCAGGACGAGCACCAAATCGTTCCCGGCAAACCCTCGTGCTTCGGCGTCGATCAACTGGAGGAAGGGGGTCGTCAACGACAACAGCGTCAACGTGTCCATCCCTGCACCGGCGGACCTTCTCTCCATCTCGGCACAGCGAGGATCGACGATCTCGTCGAACTGGACGTGCCATGTCAGGTCCAGGCTGAAGCTACCGAGGCGAACCAGTAGCTCAGCCAGGGTCACGTAGTGCTTTCCGTGCCAGGCAGGAAACGTGATCCCCTTCATCCCCGCCTCTGCTGCGGCTGTATCGCGCGCCATGCGGCCCCCTCCGTTCACCGCACAGTAGGCCACGTCCCTGATCAGCACGCGACCCATCGAACAGGGCCTGGCGGACGACGCACCGTGTAACTCGGCGACCGCCGATCGGAGGATCGCACCACCCCATGGCCTAGGCCGATAGCCGTGCTGTAGCGCCGGGCGCGCAGCCTTCCGATGCTGGATCGAGGGGCATGAGCTCCCGGACCAAGTGCACGGAACGGATGATTCCCATGGGTTGGCACTGGTGGCCGCGTCCATTGCCAAAGCCAAGGTGGCCATTGCCATGGTGGGGAGGGTGGGGACCGTGGGGAAGGCCATCGTGGCCTTGGCCAGGCGCCGCTGTCGACCACGAGGTCCCCCACACGTCCACCGTTCCCGCGAACAATGAGGAGATGGTCAAGCTTTTCGTACGGGAGCGGGATGGCACGCCCTGGTGGACGCCGGCGGCACGCAAACCCGTGCTCATGCTTCACGGCAGGAGTGTTCCGGTGCTCGCCGGTTTCGATCTCCAGTACAAGACGTACGGCTGGGCCGAGGCGCTGGCGCAAGCCACCGAGTTCGCTGCCGAGCCCGGGGTTTCCGATGTCCCTCGGTACGAGACCGGGCCTGGAGACGGGATGGAACGCCGAGCTGCGCTCCCCGGACCAGCGGGAACCTGGCATGGTGGAAGTGGTGTGGGCGGCTTACATGGACAGCGAACCGGTCGGCAGCACCTGGGGGCCACCGGAGTGCCTGAGCCGCAACAGGAGCTTCGTCCGGTGGGGATGGAACGGGACAACCGCGGCGCAGGGCCAAGTCCTCGGGGGAAGCGTGCCCGTACTGATCGTGGACGGGGAGCACGACAGGACGGCGAACACGACACCGCCGAGCTCGAATGCGGAGCTCAACTTCTCGGTCCGCGCGCTGTACGACGCAATCGGCGGACCCCACAAGCTGATGGTCAAAGCCCTCGGTGCCGGACACCGGATGCCCCGGGAACGCCAGCACAAGAATCTGCACAACTTGTCGGTGCAGTGGATCAAGGGTCAGCAGGTCGACGGCAACACCACGGGCGTCTTCGCCATGGACGAGAACGGCGTGATCAGCCCGTCTCCGTGAGGCGGCGAAGCCCCAGTCACGAACGGGCGCGGGCTTGCGAAGTCCCAGCCGCCGGTCACCAGCGCCGCCGCCAGCACCCGGTGACTCGATCGATCCACCGGGGCCGCGCCCTGTACTCAGCGATCGCGTCCGCGACCGACTCGGGCGTGGTGCCCTTGGGGCGGCCCCCACAACACCCGGCGCACCGCGTCGAGCCTGATTAGGTCCTCGGGCGGCAGGTTCAGCGACTCTACGGGCATCCAGAGGTCCGTATGGGCCACCGAGAGCATGTCGGCTGTCTTCGATCAAGCCATCGCCCCGTGCCCAGCCCCCCGGGGCCACCTCGTGGTCCTGGCTGTCCACCAGCGCCCCGGACCGGGCCAACTCCAGTCCGAGCCATGCGGGCACCGTAGACGTCACGGCAGCGGACGACGAAACGGACCTCGCTGTCGGTGTACGCACCTATGCGTGCTCAACCGTGTACGGGCGAATGTGCTCAACCGTGCGCTGTGGCTTGCGGATCGAGTAGCCGCTCGGGTGGGGCGATCTCCTGCTGGTGGTGGCGTCACTGCAGAGTGATCTCCTCGCCGATCGATTGCTCGCGGGCGGCCGCGATGACCAGAGCCGTGGCTGCGGCGTCCTGTACAGCCACACCGACCGATTTGTAGAGGGTCACCTGATCCGGCGAGGTGCGTCCCGGCTTGCTGCCTGCGATGAGTTCGCCCAGCTCGGCATGGACGTGATCGGCCGTGATGAGGCCGTCGCGGATCGGCATGAGCAAGTCGTTGCTGCCCACGGGTGGTGGGGCGAGCGCGGCCTGGCGCGATTCGACGCACACCAGTGCCCCGGCGACCGTGGCGTCGTCGATCTCGCGGCCGGCCGGGTTGTAGCCCACCGACGTGATGTGCACCCCGGGTGTCAACCAGGGGCGGCGGATCACGGGTTCGACGGCGTGCGTGGTCGCTGCGGCGATGTCCGCGCGGTCCAGCGCCTCGGCGTAGCTTCCGGCGGCCTGCACGTCGGCATCGAGGACGGAGGAGAGTTCCTCGGCCAGGGCAGCGGCTTTCGCCGGGTCCCGGCCGGCCACACGGATCTGCCGGATCGGGCGGACACGGCAGATCGCGCGAGCGTGGGAGCGGGCCTGCACGCCAGTGCCTAGCACGGCCAGCACTGACGCGTCCTCGCGGGCCAGCAGCCGCGCCGACAGCGCGGAGCAGGCGGCGGTCCGCGCTGCGGTGATGGCTGTACCGTCCAGCAGGGCAGCGGGCTCGCCGGTGTCCGGATCGAATGCCACGATGAGAGCCTGATGGGTCGGCAGCTGAGCCCCGTCGTTGTGAGGGAAGAGGGACACCAGCTTGGTCATGAGCATCCCGGCCGATGCCAGGTAGCCCGGCATGGCCGCCAGGAATCCATCGTGTTCGGGCACTAGTAGTACTCCGTTAGGTCTTCCGGTCGGGCGTGTTCGGGAGCATGGTGGGTGGG
>NZ_BMUA01000048.1 GCF_014649955.1 Streptomyces violascens | reverse complement strand
CCCGCGCGCGGGTCCGTACCACGCTGCGCGTGGTACAAACAGTGATCGGCTTCGCCGATCACTAAAGCGCCGTTTCACGGCGCTAATAGGTTCCGCTTCGCGGAACCGTGGGCCTGCTTCGCAGGCCCTATCGGGGGTGCTGGCCGCTTCGCGGCTCTGTGATCTGGGGTTTTGGCCGCTTCGCGGCCGAAACCCGAGCCGCTTCGCGGCTTGGCTGGCTAAGAGGAGAGTCGGCTCGTCGTTCCGCTTGACCTCGAACGCGAAATCGATAAAGTCCCGTTATTCGCTCTCGCTTTTCTTTTGTGGGCCCACGCTACACTCTCGTTACTTCTTTTTCAAGAACCCTGGTCGCCTCTTTATGTTTGAGGTTTTGGTGTCTTATTCCTATTGCCCCGCAGGGGCGGGGCCCGAGGCGCGAAGCGCCTCTTAGGGGGCCCCTCCGCGCTAGCGGCTGCCCGGAGGGCAGGGTCTTTTCCGCCCCGTGGCCGAAGGCCACTCAGGGGGGCGGGTTTCGTTTATGGAACCGCGAAGCGGGGCCACGTCGGCCCGTGCCCGAAGGGCACTTCAGGGGCCGACCAGCCCGAAGGGCTGTCGATTAGCCGCGCGTTCGGGCAGAAAAAAGAGGTGGCGATTAGCGCGCCACCTCTTTTTTCTGCCTTTAATTGTTACCCGATTGCTTCTTCCCTCTCTTCCTCTTCTTCTCTGACTTCTTCCTCGAAGTGTGAGTAACCCGATGTGGTGATCTCTTCGGGGGCTACATCGTTCAGCCTTGCCAGGTGGAAGATATCCGCGAGGAGATCCCCAGCCAATTCGACAAGGCAGTCATCCGGAATGTTCAGGGTTCCGTCAGAGTAGTTCTGTCCGGTCTGCTTTCCGAAGGCTTCCAAGGCGGTCAGGGCCCAGTGTGCTCGGGTCCTATTGGCTTCTTCTGCTCCGTCGTCATAGAGGCTCACAGGTACTGACCCCATCCCCACCACGACCGGACTTCTTCGGCTGTCGTGTCTCCGTAGTTCTCGCGGAGCACGTCCTCGAACGAGGAGCCGGGAGCAGTGAGGCACACAAGTGCCGCATTTACGACTAGGTTGATTGCGTCGGTCTCCGGCTCTCCGAGGCTGAGAGAATCCAGGATGACGTCTGCACCCTGATTGATGGCATCGGAGACCTGTTCTCGGGTGAATGAAACCCGGGGGATTTTGATTCCTGCTTTTCGGGCGTCGAGGAGGCATGCGAGAGCTGCCTCGTAGTTCTCCAGTGCCATGGACTGGCCGTATGTGTTGTCCGTCGTGAGGAATTCCTCGACGGCCTCCGCCATGTCTTGGAGGGCTACAGCGGGATCGGTGGTGTAGCCGAGGATTCCCTCGGGTCCTACCGTCCAGACCTCCAAGCCATCGAGGCTGATTTCATCGACGGTGAGGATTGTTCCGCATCCGTCACACTTGAACGTTCCGTCCGGCTGCGCGCGGAATTGAGCTTCGGCGCATGAGGTGCAAATGATCGTGCTCATTGGTTTCCCTTTCTCGTTTTCGCTCTTGCGCCGGGACTACTTCTGATAGGCGGGGATTCGGGCACGAACCTCGGCGGGGTCAATGCATCCGGGGTGCCGGAATGCCGACGGAGCATTTCCGTTCCGGCCACGCAGGTGTGACCAATAGCGGGGGCCCTCCCACGAGCAGAGCCCGCAGATAACGAACCACGGGTTATCGGCGCCGGGGTACCCGGTCTTAGGCGTCCACAGGTAGGCCGTCAGTCCGGCCATGGCCACGTGCGCGGCGGCTGTGTTCCGGGGGGTGACGGGCATACGCGGGTGCAGGAGCGGGACCGGGCCGAACAGGCCGTCAGGAGCCGTGAGGCCGCTCTCGGTCTCCTGCTGTGGGGCAATCCGCCCTGCGGCGTACTCGTCGACGAGGTGACGCGCTGCAGCCTCGCTGCCGATGCTTCCTGCGGCGACGCGGACCTCGTCACTCTGTCCTGCGGCGACGGCGTACCAAGCGCCGTGCCACCTGAAAATACGGCCGAGAAAATGGCCGTCGAAACGGACCGGGTAGCGGCATTCCTGGTCGGCGTCGCCGAGCTGCGGCTCGGTGGGCATGCTGATTTCGTTCACGGAAGTGTGCCTTTCGCTTGCGTGCTTCCGGGGCGTTGCCCAGGAGGCCGCACGGCACGGCGCGTACTTTTTGGCCCGGTGCGCGCCGCAGGCGCAGGGCCAAAAACCCATTTCCCGGTGCGCGCCGAAGGCGCAGGGAAATGGGCGGTCCCGCGAAGCGGGACCGAATTGCCGGTGAACGCGCCGCAGGCGCCCGGCAATTCGCCCGGAGGGCCCGCCAGGGCCCGTAGGGCGGTGCGCGGCGTGCCGTGTGGCACCCTGGGCCACGCCCCGGAAAAAGGGCCCGTGAGGGCCGTCTGTGGCTCGCTGCGCCTTGCTTCCGTGCTGCGCCTTGCTCGTGCCGGAACGCGCCGAGGGCCTCCTCCCGGTTGTCCGGGAGGAGGCCCTCGGGTCCTCGTGTGCCTTGTCTGCCTAGCTGCTCTTGCGCTGGCCTTCCAGCATGGTGCTGATGATCAACGCCGGGGCCAGGATGACGAGCCCCGTGACGGTCAAGCTGGCACACAGTGCGAGCAGAGAGCCCGCCAGGCCACCGACCAGCATGAGCAGCGGTGGCATTCCGTCGGTGAGCGCCAGGGTCAGTAGGCCCCATCCGGCCGCCCCGGCCACCGCGGCCAGGACCAGGAACAGGAGCGCGAGCGCGCCGGTGTGATAGCCGCGGCGCGCTAGTGGGTTGACCAACCAGCCCAGTAGAGCGGGGAAGCGGGTGGGTGGGGCGCTCACGGTGGGCCCTCTCCTTCGGTCAGTAACGGGTGTCCATCATCGCGGTTCAGCGGGTGGGTGCGCCTGAGTACCTGTACCCAGCTTGTCTACGCTGCGCCCAGTGCGGCGCCTCCGCTCTCCACCCAGCGGACGACGTCACGGGCGCGGCGGCCGTCGTCGTCGAGGTCCAGGAGGACGAGGAGACTCTCCGCCAACTCGCGGGCGGTCACGGCATCCTCGCCGGTCAGGTAGCGCCACAGAACGTGGGCATTGCGGATGGCGCGGAGGGTGTCCTCTGCCGGCGCCTTGGCTTCCTGGCGCCGTTCGGCGGTCTCAATGAGGAGCTCGACCAACTCGGCGAGTTCGCCCCCTGCGCGCAGGGTGAGCCAGGCGCGCACAGTCAACACGTTGACGGTGTGCGGGTGTTGGGGGCCGTACTGCTCGGTGAGGGCGGTCTCGATGCGGTCGGCCGTGATGATGGCCTCGGCGAGAGCCCCAGCCTGTTCCTGCCTGACGAGCTGCGCCCACTGGAGGCGGTACGTCATGTCCGAGGGCAGGGGCGCGGCCCACTCGCCCGTCATGGCGGCCGGTGCCGGCGTCGGGTCACTTGCCGGTTGCGGAAGCTGCTCGGGCGGCCCGACCGGCCGGGCGGGCGGGTCCACCGCGGCCGGGTGTGCGGGGCGTTCCGCGGCTGGGGCGCGGCGGGGCGCGGGCGGTGTGGGGTGTGGCTGGTCGAGGGTGGTGACCGCGCCGTCGGGGGCCACGATCAGGTGGTAGACGATGCCGTCGGCCTCTTTGGCGGTGGCGCGGACCGGGCGGCCGTGGAAGGCGGCTTTGATCTTGATCTCGGCGAGGGCGGCGACGCGGGCCTCGTCGGGGGTGCGGCCGGCGGCGCCGTCGAGTTCTTCGCCGTCGATGGCGGCTGATCCCGAGGCGGTGAGGGTGACGGTGTAGACCGGGGTTGCCGGAATGCTGTCAGTGTTCATTGGTTCTCTTTCTCCGCCTTATCCACCCTTGGGGAAATAGGGTGGTGCCCACCCGGCGTATGTGGCGCCCCAGTTCGCTTCGATGGCGGTTGCGTCCACCACGTCAATGTATCCGGGCCTGAGGATATCGTTGCTGGCGATTTTTCCGCCACCGAGATAGACCGCGACGTGTCCGGCCCTCTGGCTCGTCTCCCAGTACATCAGTGCGCCCGGAGGTGGGTTTCGATCCTTGTCATGTTTGAAGGCTGGCGGCATTTCTCGGTAATGGTCTATCGCGTACGTGGTTCCACTGAAACTCCACCCATAGGTTCTGGCTACGAATGCCAGGCACGCGCGGTACCAGTCTCGGCCGCCGACGGTGGCCTGATTCCGGGCCCATGCGATGGCATCCGCGGTGCTGCGCGGATTCACGACTTCACTCGACCACGGAGCGTTGCCGTCGTGGAACGGCGCTCCGGGCTTGCCGCCGTTGCTGGGCTTGCCCTCGGCGTCTGGAAAGCACTCGCCGTCAGCCCGGGGCCCGGTGGTCGCTCCGCCCTTGTCGTCGTCCGGGGTTCCGGTGCCGGCGGCCGTGGCGCCGGTGTCCTGGCCTCCCTGGCCGGGGCGGTCGAGGTCGATGGACGCCTCTTGGGCGATCTGGTGGGCTGCGTCCTGCTGTCCGAGGTAGAGGTCGAGATAGCGGTCGTCCGGCCTCTGCACTTTACGGACGATGGTTTTGATGTCCATGGATTCCCAGCCTTTGACGTCGACCAGGCCGGGCGGGTCATGGTCTTTTTTGTCACCGAAGAAAAACATTCCGGCGGCGTATTTGGGGTCCATGATTTGCTCTTTGGTGCCCCAGCCTGACGACGGGCGCTGTTGGAACAGTCCGACGGAATCCCTGTCCCCATGATCCAGATTGAGGAGAGTTGATTCCTGTAGGGCCGTGACCAGGGCAAGAAATGTTGCCCTGCCCGAAAGGCCCCCGGCGCTTGCCACCTGATCAATGATTTTTGCGTTGGCTATCTGGTCTTTGCGCATCTGTGCGCCGGGCGCCTGCCCCTGCTGCGGTGTGCCGACGTCGCCGAGGTCTGCCCCGGGCTGTCCGCGGCCCCCGCAGGAGTCCGCGAACGCCTTCCCTCCCATCCCTGCCCCGAACAGGCCGACGATCAGAAGGAAGATGACGAACAGGACGGCCGCGATCGCGGCGGCTTTGAGGCCGAGGGCCCGGCCCGCGACCTTGGCCGCGGTCCGGATGGCGTCGGTTGCCTCCACTACAGCCCCAGAATCCGGGACACGTGCCACGCCGTTCCGGTGCTGTTGCTCAACTCCAGTTGCAGCGTGGTCTGTTCGCTGTACCGCTTGTAGCCCTCGACATTGACCGTGGCCTCGACCCTGCGCCACACGCGGAGCGGGGAATCGGTCGGGAGACCGGTGTCGGCCGCTCCCACCTTGACCGCGCCGACGGTCGCCACACCGCCGTTCGACACGAGCCGGTCCCACCCCGGATCGTTGGAGCTCCCGAGGTTCTCCGTGAGCCCAGGAGTCATGTACGGGGCGGCTCGCAGTACTGAGGCACCGTGGTCGCCGTCGACTGGCGGGTTACGCGTGAGGTAGGCGCGGATCATCTGCTCGGCCACCGTGTTGGCGTTGCTCAGGTCGACGGCCACGGACGGGCTCGGCGAGGGGCGTCCAGGGCCCGAACTGGACGGCGCAGAGCCCTTGTTGTCCCCTGCGGCCGGGGCCGCGGAAACCGTGGCCGCCGCCTTGGGCCGGTCGTGGCTGGCACCCCGGAGATCCGGCCACAGGAACCGGGCCCCGAGGCCGACGCCGAGGATCAGGGCAACGATGATCAGCGCACCGGCCGGGCGGATGGGGTCACGCCTGCGCTCCGCCTTGACCCACTCCTTGGTGCGGCGCCGGACGTCCTCCCGGTGATCCCGCTTGCGCCCCCTGCGGCCCCGCCACCCGCTTTTGCGGATCTCCTCGGGGTAGTTCCAGCTATTGAGGATCTCGCGCCATTCCTGGGGCGTGCGCTCCTCGTCGTCGTGCTGCTTGGCCATGAGTCATCACCCCTTCTGGGTCGGGCGCGGAGCCGGGAGCGCGGCGCGGCGCGCGGGCGCAACGGCCCTGGGCGGCGGCGGCGCTGTAGGACGGCGCGGCGGAGGCGGGTTGGGCGTGCTGCGGATGACGGTCGCCTGAATCCGCCTCGGCTCGCCCGGTACACGAGGCGGCGGGGCCTGGCGGAAAGCCTGGTTGGGGGCCGTGCTGGACTCCGGGCGCAGCACGGCCGAGGGGAGGGCGCGCTCCTGTGCGGTGCCTGCCCCGGTGGGCAGGGCAGGGCGGCGGGGCGGGGGCGGAGTGGTGGCCGCGGTCTTGTCGAGGCGTGCACCCCGCTCGATGGTGGCCGCCGCACGGCCGGTGCCGGCGGGGAGCGCCGGGCCCATGTCGCCCGCCGGTAGCGGCTTGGGGGCTGGGGGCCTTTGCGGGACGCGGGTGACGGTGGCGCTGTGTCCCGCGCCTGCGAATCCGCCGCCGCCCGGGGGCAGCGGGAAGCGGCCTCCGCCGCCCCCGCCTCCACCACCGCCGCCGCCCCCGCCTCCGGAGGGAGTGGGCCGTGTGCGTACGGGCTGGTAGTCGTGGCCGCCGAGGAGCTTGCCGGCGGCGCCGCCCTTGCCGCCGAGCATCTTCGCGGCGAGCATGCCGCCGAGCATGCCGCCGGAGGTTCCGGATACGCCGACGATCTGCGCGATGATTCCCCTGAATTTGAGGGCAACGATTGCGGCGGCGATCGAAAGGCCGGAGGTGGGCAGCCACCCGTATTCGCCGAACATTTGCGTGGTGGCTGTCTGAATCGTGAGCACGCACCCCAGGACGAGTGTCGCAATCATTGATTCAAGGGTTCGCGCGAGTAGTTGGTCAAACCATGCCAGACCCCATTGGCGGGGCCTTCCTGGGATAACCCACAGGCACGCAAAGAATACCCCGGCAACGAGGAGCATGAGCGCGCCGAGGAGGCTCGCCAGTGAGGTAAAGGCGAGCATGAGAACGATAGCCGCGAACAGAATCACGCTGAGGAGTGCTGGCAGAACGACCATGATTCTGCCGACCGGCGAATGCCCCGCCCTCCACTTCTTCGACGCTTCGCCCACGGTCTCGTTCTTGACGTTCTTCTGGAGGTACTCTTTCCTCTTGTCCTTGTCCGCCCCCTGATCCAACACGTCTTTTCCGTATTTCTTGCAGGCCTCGAAGCTGCCGAATTCCGCGACACACCAGGGGGTGGCGACATAAGAGCGCCATACCGCGTCAGACGATTTGCGGAGCATGTCGTCGCGGCCGTTCCCGGTGAACTGCGGTTTGTGGTCCAGCTTGAACGGGAAATCGCCCGACCCGTCGCCGAGCCCGGCCGCAGTGGCGTTCATGGTGACCGAGGCGCCCACCTGCCGAGTGCTGTCGATTCCGTCGACCCATGCCTGAGGGCTGGTCAGGAGGGAAACCGACACTACTCCGGAGAGAAACACCCACATGACTTGGCTGAGCCCTCCGCCCCCGCCGCCGCCTTCCCGGTTCTTGGCGAATGCGACGAGGCCACCGGCGCACAGGGCCGCGGGGAGGAGCGTCTCGGTCAGGCCCTTAGCGGCGCCGCCGATTGATTTCGTGACGGCGTTTTCCAGGGCCGGAATGGTGGTGAGCTGGAAAATCCACTGCACGATGATTACGGCTGCCTGCGCAATGACGGCCGTGAGCGCCATGCAAATATCGGCGATGGATTCGGCCATCGGGTCGAGGAAGTCCCATTTCCCGAAGTCGGAATCGAGCTGCCATTCGTTCGTATTGCTGTACGTCTCGTACAGCGTGCCCTGTCCCTTGGGGATTTTGGAGTCGGGCGAGGGCATGAGGTCGCCGATACCGACCGGGTCAATATCGGCGGCATGGGCGGGCCCTGCCATGACCATGAGCGTCACGTACAGGAAGAGCAGCGGAATCGCGAGATTCCGCATTCGAGGCATTCTCAGGACGAGCATTTATCCCCCCAGTGCGGCAAGGACGGGGGAGCCGTGTCCCTCGTCGCCCGCCTGTACGTCCTCGTATTGGTCGACCCGCCAGGTTCCGCCCTCGTCCACCAGGCGCAGCGCGTTGCGTGAGGTGGTGGGCGGCTTGCCGGGCCACGTCACGGTGTAGGTGACAAGGGCCCCCCACCCGGCCGGATGGTCTCCGGCTGCCGGCGCCTTGACGAGGTCGGCGGCCGAGGCGGTGACGGGGCCGGTGTCGGCGCGGTCGGGTCCCCCGGTGGTGTGGGTTGCCCTCGGCTTGGGGGTTGACCCGTCGGCATAGCGCGGGGGATCGGCCTCGGGCGTGGGAGTGCTCGACGTCCCGGGCGAGGGGGTGCTCGCGGTGCTCGCCTTGATGCAGTCCTCGACCGATCCGCCGCGCAGCCGTGCCGTACTCAGGCCGCAGGCGGCCCGCCAGTCCTGCCGGAGGGCTGCCTCCTGATAGCTGCGGGCCGTCTGGATCACGGCCGCCCTGGTGTCGGGTGTGCTCGCCGAGGGGGCTGGGGCCCCGTGGTCCTGGCGGTCACTGTCGTGTGAGGAGCAGCCGGACGCGAGGAGGAGCGTCGCAGCGAGTCCGGCCGCCGCGGTGGATGTGCGCACGATCTTGGTCATGGTCATACACCCGCCTTTTCCAGGGGGACGCCGTCGGCCTGGTCCTGGTCCTCGAACGCCTTCGGCGAGGTGTCGAGCATGTCCGCCAACTCCTGTGAGGGAATGTCGAATTGGACAGTGGCAGCGGCGAAACGGCGATCGCGGGCGATGCAGTGCCCGTGCCGGATCTCGCCGTCCGGCAGAAGACCAACTCTCTGGATCAGGGCGCGGGTGTGCTCGCCCTTGGGCAGGCCGAGCAGCTCGCCCATCGCGTCCTGTTGCTCCTTGGTGGTGAGCTGGAACCCGAACACGGTGGTCAACTGCTCGACAACGCCCACGAGTTTGATGAAGGACTCGCAGTCCTGGGTGTCCAGGAGGAGGCTCGTTTGCAGGGCGCGGCCGACGCGGGCGATGTAGCCGAGGAACCCTTGGCCCTGGCGGGTTGCGGTCAGAACGTGGACTTCGGGCACTGCAACAATTTTTCGCAGTCCGCGCAGGTCACGGCGTCCGGCGGTAGTCACGCCGTAGGCGAGCATGCTGTGCATAAGGGCAACAGACTGCCGCTGAATGGGCGTCCATTCGGGCTCGGGCGTCTCGATCGTGGGCAGCTTGAGGCCGGGCATCTGCACCACCCAGATTCCCGGGGTCGGGGCGAGCGGCTCTGTCTCGCCGGTGGGGCGGCCCATGAAGGGGCTGCCCAACGCGTTCTTGCTGATCTCGAACAGTGCCTCACCGGTCTCCCGGGCGAGCTTGTCGTCCTGCTTCCGCAGGTACTCGATCACCTGCCAGGTAGCGGGACGCTCGCCCCGCTCGACGGCCTGCGCGATCACGGCGTTGGTGGCTCGGGTGATCGGTGTCTCGGCGCCCGCGGCCCGCAGGTGGGGCGGGCACACGATCGTGAGCTGTGCCGGCACCTCCACCTGTGCGATCTCTGTTCCCTCACGGTCCAGGAGGGTGAACAGGTCGGCGGCACCGGCGAACTTGGGCCCGGTCTCGATCAGATGGGCATTGAGTCCGTAGTGGCGAGCAGCCGTGACCAAGCCCCCCATGTCGCCCTTGAAATCCAGCAGGAGGGCGTACGAGCCGCGGAATCCCGCGTCCAGGAGGCTGACCATCATGGCCGTGGACTTGCCCCGGCCGGACCTGCCGACGTACGCCGTTGTCGTGGCGTCGCCCCTGTCGCTGCCCGCGGTGACGTCGTTCCGGAACACCCCCTGCGTGCTTCCGGTGAGGTACCCGATGATGGGGCCCTGGTCGTCGCCGACCTTGGCGCCGCCCCACCACCAGGACCCGGCGAGCGCGGTCACGTCCCGTGTGTGCCCCAGGTCCGGCACGCGGAGTTGGTCGCCGGGCTGCGACTCCAGCCACAATTCCCGCTGTTCCTCCTCCCCGACGATGACCTCGATCCCGATACCGCCGTAGAAGGTGACCACCGCGTCGATCTGGGCGCGCAGGTCGTCGAGTGACTCGGTACTCGTGACGACGAGCCGCGGGTGGTCCTCAACGAGGGTGACGTCCTCACGCGACAGGTCGCGCTTGAGCTGCGCCATCCTGCCTTCGGTCTCCTCGATGTCGAGCCCGGGGTCCTCGGCGGACTGCTTCGCGGCGGACTTGCGCTGTTCCTTGGCCGCACGTCGCTGGTCGTCGACCTTCTTTCGGGCCTCCTTCTTGTGCAACACCCGGAACCTGACAGAGGCTTCGGGGCTGACCGGGAGTATCAGGCTGGACGGGTCCATGTCCTCGGGGAGGTCCTCGTCGACCTCCGGCACGTAATTGATCTCGGAGAGGACGCGCAGCCACTCACCGTTGCCCGGAACCTCCATCTCGGAGGGGAACCCGGTCATGGCGAGGACCGCGACCCATGCCGCGGTGTTGCCGTCGGTGTCGAGCACGCGCAGGTGATCGGGGTAGGGCAGAATGCGGCCCCTGGTCAACCCGGCCAGTTTGGCCCCGCTGATCGTCCCGGCGGTGGCGGCCGGGAGGGACGCGGCGCGGTGCTGCTCGCGGGAGATCGTCCACGCGAGCATTTCGACGCTCGCGGGCTGTGCCTTCCACGGGGTGGCTTCGAGGCGCCGGCCGAGGCGGCGCATCACCGCGTCCAGCCGGGCCAGTTCGCGGGACGAGACCGCTGTCGAGGAGATCCCGAGAGCCTCCTGGCCCCGCCCGCTGAGCTTCGCGGTCTGTCCGGTGCGTTCGGTGAGCCGGACTCCGAGCAGGAGGTGACGGGCCGGTAGCCCGATCTGTTCGAGGCGCCTGACCCGCAGGTCGGCCCACTCCCGCCATTTCCCGGCGCTGAACAACGTCTCTGCCTCGGCGAGGTAGTCCTCGGCGTGCAGAGGGGACCACAGAACACGCAGGTGGCAGTCATAGCCGACGAGAGTGCGCGCGAGGGCGCTCACCGCCTGGTCCAACTCGCCATCCCGGGCGGTCGGGTCCATAAGATCGGTGTTGGACGAGTCGAGGATGTACCAGGCCTCTGCGTGGGACGTCGTCACGATCAGACCGTCCGCGAGGGCGACATACTCCGCGGGCGGCGCGCTTCTGTCACCGCCCACGCCGAGGAACGTCCCGATCCGCTGAATCACACTCATGCGTCCCCCTCGTTCTCGTTGCGGTGTGCTTTGCGACCGTGGGCACGGGCCACGGCATCCGGGCCGTACAGCCGCGGCCGGGCGGCCAGGTGAATCGGGGCCCCGGCCCCGGCCGGTACGTCCTTGTCCCCGAGCCACCGCTCGACGAGACCGCCGAGCGCAGCCGACCGCGCGAGCGTCTGCGTCTTGCTCTCCCACCGGGCGCGGCGGCCCAGCCATTCGCTCCGGGTGGCCGCGCGACGGCCGCCGTTGATGACGGGCCGGTGGCCGAGGACGAGGTAGCGGACCGTCAGAGACCAATTGGTGATGTTCCATCGCCGGTCGGTACGGCGGGATCGCTGCACGCCGTACACGACGGTGACGAGCGGCGGCAGGATGTAGAGGGTCGCCGTGAACCGTGAGGGCAACCCGAGGAGCAGGAGCAGGGCCCCGTCCCACACCACATACAGCGCCATCCCGAGGAGGAGGGCGCGGCGCGGGATGCCCTCGCCGAGGTCCATTCCCAGAATCTCGTGTTGCCGCGTCTCGATGCGGAAGTGCTCGGTGTAGGTCTGTCCCAGGCGCATGTCAGGCCGACCCGCTGACCTTGTCCCACACCCCGGTGAGTACGACCTTCACGCCGTCCGGCACCCACACCAGGGCGCCGACGAACACGGCCATGACCGCCAGCGTGATCATTTTTCCGTAGTCGTCTTTGATGAAGCACCCGATGGCCCTCACCGCCAGGAACGCCATGAAAACGTTTCCGGCGACAATCAAAATCCAGTTCTTGAGCTCGGCTCCGGTAGTCAGCGCCAAGACGTGCACGGGGATTCCCCCTTATTTCGTTCGGTGGTTGGCAGGATGACCAGGCGTATGACGGGCACTCATACTCGGTGAGCTGGACACATGTCCGTCAGGACGTGCCGCCGCGTACGGCGGTGACTTGCCACCGCTGGGCATCCGCAGTGCTCACCCGGGTGAGCTCCACCCGGTAGGTCTGGGAGATCGAGGCGTTGCCGATCGTCCAGGTGACAAGGGCCGTTCCGGTGCGGTCGTCGCCGGTGCCGGCGTCGGCCGTCCAGGAGTCGAGGCTCTTGAATTTCACTCCGTCGGGGAGCGGAGGAACCGAGGCACCGGGCGCGGTGACGGCATCGACATCGCCGCCTCCGGCGTACGCGGCCAGGAACTTGGACACGACGGTTTGCGTTGCGGCGGACAGATCGGCGTCGGGCTTGGGGATGGTCAACTCCGGTCCCTTGGGGCCGGACTTGGGGATGCCGACGAGGCCGGGCCTTCCCGAGACGATGACCCGGCCGCCGGTTTCGACCACTGGCACATCGAGGCCGACCCATCGGGCCGGGGACTCGGGCGCCGGAGCCTTGCCGTCGGGTGACGGCAAGACGGGGCGGATCAGGACATCGACCCGTACCCGGGCCTGATGCTGGGTGCCGGGGGTGACCGTGCCCGGCTGCACCGCTAGTACGTCCTGGCGACCGTGTCCGTCCCATCCCATGCCGGTGTCCGAGTCAGCGGGCAGCACGGCGGCCAGGAGCGCGGCGCGGTCGGCGGTCTTGGCCTCGTCCCATCCGAGGTAGGCGCGCGAGAAACGCGCCGCCACGGCCTGGGCGTCGGCGGTCGGGTAGGTGGGGCCGGTGGCGGAGGGAGCGGGCGGCGGTGTGGCCGCCTTGGGCGGGATGAACCAGGACCGCACTCCGGTGATCACGGCGAGGCCAAGCACGGTAAACAGGAGGCCACGGCCGAACCGCCGCGCGACGACAGTCCCCTTCTTCTCCTCGTGCTGCACCCATGGTGTCCGGGAGGCAGTGGAGGAGGGCGCCGGGCGGGGAACCGTGGTGGTCTGCCCGCGCAGTTCGGCGCCTGCGCTCTCCCAGGGGTTCGAGGCCGGACGGCCGACGGACGGCGCGGGCGCAGCGGACGGCGCGGGCGCAGCGGGCGCATTGCCGGTCTTGCTTTCTGGTTCTGGCAGACCGGCAATTTTCCGGAACACCGTGGCAATCGTTGGCATCCCTACACCTCCCCCGAAGTCGGCCCAGTGGGCGCATGATCAGCGACCCTATGCGCCGTCATGATCAGCGTCAAAGAAGTTCGCACGGCATGTGTCCCCGTCAACTCCCGTACGTGGCTTGATCGGTGGCATTTCGGCCACCGATGATCAAGGGCGCTAGAGTGCGGCCCACAGTGCTGAACGATGCGGGGGACGCCGACGGTGCGCATACGCCGTGACGCGCTGCGGGAACTGCGTTCCCGCAGCCGGATGACTCAAGAGGATGTGGCCGCGGCCCTGGGCACCTCACGCGCCGCAGTCTCGACGTGGGAGACGACCGGGAAATTCCCCCGGCCTGCCACACTCCGCAATCTCGCGTTCCTCTTTGGCGTTCCCGCATTCGCTCTGATCGAGGCCGACGCCCTGACATTGCGAGTTCTCCGCATGGTGGCCGGGCTGCGTCAGCGCGATATTGCCGACCGTCTCGGGGTGCGCGCGTCCACCTATTGCGACGTGGAGCGAGGGCGCCGGACTCTTCCCAGGCGCTGGATTCCCATACTGTCCAGAGCATTCGGAGTCCCCTCGGAGATAATCAACAACTTACCCGGCTCTCCGGTGCACAAAGGCGGCTACAGCACGGAATAGCCACCCGCGCTGCAGCCGCCTTTTTCATTACCCCCTACGAGGCCTGACAGAACCCCTGCCAGGCTGCCGCGCATTTACGCTGGATCGCATCAATAGACGTTCCGGCACCTCCGTAGAGAATCACCCCGAGGGGCTCATCCCGAATGGACACCATTTTGTACAGGGTCTGCACGTGCGGGGCGATGTCTTTCAAGAGGGTGTTTGCCTGGTTGTTGTCGAGAGGCGGGATCGGCCACCGCATATGCCAACCCGCGCCGACGAGAGCGGGTGCCGTCTCGGCGTATTCATCAGCACCGTAGACGGAAAGGGTTCCGTACATGAGGTCCACCGAAACGAATACCGCCCGATGCCCCTTCAGGTCACTTCCCCCGTGCGTGAGGAGTTTTACCGTCCGGTCGAAGTCACCCATTACTCGCCCCTTCTGGCTGTGCCGGTTGCGACTCCTTGCGGGAGCCAGGGGCGGGGTTCTCCTCCTGCCAGCGGTGCCATTCGGCCAGCCATGTGGTGAGCTCTTCCTTGCTGTAGAAAGTGGTCTGTCCGTTGCTGATACCCCCGGGCCGTTCGATACCGCGGTCCTCACCGCGCTTGAAGTATTTGCGGGTGGTCTGCGGTTTCCACGGGAGAATCCCCTCTTCGTACGCCTCGGCGAGGCTGTACGTCTCAGGGAGGGCGGCCTCCTCAGGATCGGCCGGAGCTGCCGGCAGGGCTGCGGGGCCTGTCGCGGCATCCGTCGCGCCGCCTGGCGCGGGGAGGGCTGTCGCGTCCTGTGAGCTGGGCGGACCCCCCGTGACCCCCGGGCGTGCGGCGGACGCGACACCCGCGAACGCGACCGGGGCGAACTTACCGCCCGGCAGGAACTGGGCCGTGGCCGCGATCTCGTTGACCTCCGCGAGGATCTCGTCCGTGATCCACGGCGCCATTTCCCCGCGGTCGAACCACGCGGGCGCCTGCGGGCACTGTGCGAGGTATTCGGCAACGTACGGCGTGATGTAACTCGGTTGGATCTCCCGCACATACAGGTAGTCCGCTTCCGGGTCCTTGCGCTTGTCAGAGTAGGCGCCCCGGCCCTTGATCTCGGTATCGAATCCGAGTACCGGCGTGTTCTGCCCGAAAGCGACACCCCACGAAACGCGGTCCTGCTGCCCGACGGCGATACGGGTCCCGATCTGCGCCCGCTCCATCGTGCCGCCGAAATAGGCGTTCGCGAATTGCTGCGTTCCGACCACCACACGGTGATTCGAGGAGCGGCCCTGAAGGAGAATGATTCCGAGCCAGTCCAGGAAAGGCGGAGTCCCCTTGCCTTTCAGCCCGTAGCGCCACCACGTGTAGGCCAATTTGATAAGGGTCGGAAGCTCGTCCACAACGAGTGTCCTCGGCACAAGCTGACGACGGACACTCTCGTCTGCACCCTTTTCCGCTGCCGCTTCAGCGGCCATCATAGACGCCAGGAACTCGGCGAACGCAGCGATGCACTCGCGCACCGACTTGTGAATTCGGACGCCCGAATATCCCTCCGCCATGGCGAGGCTATTGCGCTTGGTGTCGAGGATGTCGATCAGCTCGCCATTCTGGCGTCCGTGCACCACCGGGATATATAGCACGGTGGATTTCCCGGAACCGGTGTCACCCGCCACACCCCAGTGCGGGGTAGCGGTCTGCGTCTGAACAATCGCATCAACAATCTCGTACCCCTCGACCGTGAGGCCGACGAATACCATGCGCGGGTCGCCAGTGGATTTCCACGGAACGGACTCAGGGAGAACCGGCCTTTCCCTCGGCTTGGGCTTCGGCGTCCAGGCGACGTAATGCTCTTTCCCGGTGCGTTCCCAGTCCGAGACCCATTCCCCGGCGACTCTCTCCTCGACGACGCGCTCGACCGCCGCCACCGCCTCAGGGCCGCCCACCCATTTCGCTGGGAGCCGCAGCACAATGCGGGCGTCGTCGGCCGTGATGTCGTCAGGGACGGACAGCCACCGTGCGCGGCGCTCGTCGTCTTCCAGCCGCAAAGCTTGGCGGAAAACCACCCATAGGCCGGGGCCGTAAACCTGCCCATAGGTCCATACCGGGGTCGTCTTCCACCATCCCAGCCCGGCCGGACTCGTGAGAGCCGCGACAACTGCCGCCCCCGCAACGGCAATTAGCGCGAGCTGCGTAGCGGCAGGAAAACGCCACCACCCCCAGGCAATGCCGAATGGCGCGAGCCGCGCCGCACAGCGCGCGGCATACGGCCACCGGTGCCAAATCCGCAGCACGCGCCCTATCCCCGCGAGCGCCCCGTACAACAGGCGCACAGGGGCCGTGACGGCACGCGCCACCCGCCGCGCACGGCCGGGCGCGGGGGTCTTATCGAAGGAGACCCCGGGTGCCGGCGCGGCGCCGAGCTGCTCGACCGGGGTCTCTGTTTTCTGGTCATCGGGCAGCGGCGCACCGGCCGCCCACCACGTGGCCTCGCTGCGCGGCACGCCGTTGAGCTCGCGGCCGGACAGGTACCGGCCGACCCCGGCGGCGATGCCGCCGAGGGTCTCCTCAATCTTCTTGTTGAACTCCGCCCGCTCAGCCGGGGTGCCCTGGTTGGCGAGGACCGCCACGACGGCGAGGCAGGCGAACAGGCCGCCGCCGGCGAGGCCGAGCCATCCGCCGGGAACGCTGTTGGGCAGATCCGTGAGTCTCGGGATCGCTAGGTGCACTCCTCCCCCTCTCTCTGCTCGGCACCGCTATGCGGCGCGGTGCCGGTGCCGTCCTTGATCCTCGCTCACGGGCGAGACATTCGGGGGAGCCGTTTTCCTGCACCACCCACAGAGGCGGCGCTGAACAGACGCACTGACCTGCCGGGGCACGAAAGGGTGCCCGCCCCCAGGCTGGGGGCGGGCACCCTTTCGTGACACCCGGTCAGGTGGCTGGGTTAACGAGCGGGTCAGGCCGGGATGGTCGCGGACCAGCCGCGCCGGGAGAACGTCACCGCGCCGTCAGGGTCGACCCGCACCGCAGCCCCGGAGACAGGCAGGTCCCCATCCATCACGAGCCACGTGCGGATACGGTCCAGCTCATCCCACAGGCGCCGGGGGCCGCCCTGGTGGACCGTGGGCAGCTCACGGGCCGAAGGGGAAGTGGCGCGGGCCCAGGAGCCATCCGCGTGCAGCATGTAGACGGTGCGCTGGCGGTCGTCCCCCGTGTGCTGGCGGTGGTCGATGCCGGGGGCGAGGAGTTCGAGGGTGGAGCGCACGTCCCAGGTGTCCGGCACGTACGTCAGCGGATAGCGGCCGGTAGTGACGCTCTCGCCGTCGGCGTGCTGGGCGGTCTCCCACAGTCCGGCGTCCTCGGGCGCGTCGTCGTAGTCGTCGCCGTGGCGGGCGGCCATGAAGGCGGCTTTCCCTTCGGCGACGTACCCGGCCGCACCGCCGTCCTTGGTCTTGTCCGCCACCACGATCAGCCCGGTTCCGGCGAGGGTGGTGACCAGACGGCCGCCGGGTTTCAGCGCGGTCAGCCAGGAGACGGGGACGGACGGCACGGAGACGGTAGAGACGATCCGGTCGTAGCGGTCGGGGAGTTCGCCGGTCAGGTCGCAGACGGCCATGTCCGGGGCCAGGTTGATCAACTTGAGGCGTTCCTGGGCGACTTCGACGAGGTAGGGGTCGACGTCGACGGAGGTCACCTGCGCCTCTGGCAGCCAGCGCGAGAGAAGTGCGGTGCCGTAGCCGCTGCCGGTGGTCACCAGCACGTCACTGTCGTACGTGATCGCGGCGTTGCGGTACATCATGACGACCAGCGTGGGCAGCGTGGAGGACGAGGTCGGCCTGCCCTGGGCGACGGTTCCGGCGGCGGTGTCGTCCGCGTGCAGCGGCCCCAGCCGCGTGACGAGGGTGTCGTCACGATAGGCCGCGCGCAGCCACGTTTCGGTGTCTGCGGCGCCATCGCACACGACGCGCCCCTCCTTGGTCCTCTCCCACCAGCGCGGTACGAACAGGTGCCGAGGCGTCTGGGACAGCGGATCGTGCCAGCGGGAATCGGTCCGGACGATGCCGTCCGCCAACCGCCGCGCATGGCTTTTCCAGTCCATGGGTGTGGGCTCCCTTTCTCGCTCAGTCGCTCGCCGGGCCGCAGGTGCCGCCGCCGCCCTGACTGTCATCGTTGGGACCGCAGTCCGGTCCACACGGGTCCAGGCCCGGCGACGGCGCGCACGAGTCCTCGTTCGGGGTGCAGTTGACCCCACGACGCGGCGGGATCAGGGATTTCACTTCGGCCCACTTCTTTCCGGCGAAAATCGCGGCCAGGCCCTCATCCTGCACCCGCCCGGCAGGCAGAAAACGGCCCAGCACGCAGGGTGTTACGGAACCGTCGGGCAGGACGGCGGCTGTGCCGTGGGCGCACCTGCCGCACAGTGCGGACGTGGACGGCAGCGTCGTTGTGGCGTTGCCCACCGCGCGGACGCGGTCCACGTGGACGGAGGTGACCCCGAGGGCTTCGAGTTCGGCGCGGGCCTGCTCGACGCGCTGCCCGTCCAGAACGTCAACGATGCCCACCTGGACGCGAATGCCCCGGCGCAGGGCCTCGGCGATATTCGCGCGGGTCGCGGCGTGGCTCCCGTCGCGGCCGGTCACCTCGTCGTGGCCGTCGTCGGTGTCCGCGTAGTAGGACGTCGCGAGGCTCACCCCGTCCCGCTCGAAGAGCTGCCAGTGGTCGAGGCGGACGCGGTACAGGTTGCTGTACACCTGCACCCCCAGACCGAGGCCCAGGGCGTGCTCGACCAGCTCCGCGAAGGCGGGATGCAGGGTGGGCTCGCCACCGATGAGCTGGACGCGCTTGACGCCGACTGCGGCGGCCTCGCTGATCACGTGCTTCCAGCCGTCGCCGGTCATGTCGCCGTGGCCCTTGGTCGGCCCGGATTCGGCGTAGCAGTGGGTACAGGCGAGCTGACAACGGCCAGTCAATTCCAGTTCGAGGAACTCAGGGACGGACGCTATTGCGGGTGCCTCTGGCGCGATGGTCACAGCGGGTTCCCTTCGTTGGATGGTGCGGTGAACCTGCCGGTTTTCCCGGCAGGGGTCTGTGGCGGAGCTGCTGCTCAGGAAGAGGTGATCTCCTCTGCCGTCTTGGCCAGGAGCGCCCCGGACGTGTGGGTGTCGTGGTTGAGGACGAGCGAGCGGCGCGGGAGCCGGGCCAGATGCTCGGCCAGGGCTTCGGTGCCGGTCGCGGTGGCGGGGGTCAGGCCGAAGATGTCGGGGTAACGGTCTTCGGTCTTCTGGTCGAAGACGTCCGCGCCGGTCAGCGTGCGGTCGTTGTCGACGAGTGCCGGGGACGCGTCGGCGTTCATGGTCGGGAAGAGGAGCCCGGCCGCGCGGGCCTCGGTGGCCAGGGTGAGGCCGAGCCAGGAGGCGAGCTGATCGGGGAAGAACTGAGGCTTCAGTTCTTTGCCGTCCTCGCGCCACAGCGGCGTGCGGCGGCCGTCCTTTAGTGCCTGCGTCACGGTGGGGTGCTGGGTGGGGTGGAGCTGTCCGCCGGCGAGGACCCTCTCCCGTACCCGGTCGTACAGGCCGGTCGCGTCGAGCAGTCCGAGGCCGAGCGCGGCGGCCGACGGCCACGGCAGTACCCGCACTGTGCCGTCCGCGTCGGGGCGGACGAACACGCGGTCGTTGGCCAGGAGTCCCCAGCCGCGCAGGGCGAGGAGGAGGGCTGAGGTGGTCTTTCCCGCGCCCTTGTCGCCGAGGGTCAGGACGGTGTCCGTGCCCAGGGTGGCGGCGGAGGCGTGCAGGACGGTCCAGCCGTCCGAGAGGAGCTGCCCGCGTACGAGTTCGCGGGCGAGGCGGGCGGCGGCCACGGCGACCGCCTGGCCGTCGTCGCCGACGATGACCAGACGTCCCCGGTCGGACTGGTAGCCGATCCGCTCGCCGGGCTGCACGGCGTAGGTGACGCCGTCCGCGCGGGCGACAAGGGTGCGGGCGCCCGCATAGGTGGTCTCCTCGTGGCCGTAGTCGGTGACGAGGGTGGTGATGTCGTCCACGCGGGCCGGGTCGACGTCGGCGAGGACCAGGCCGCCGCCGCCGGCGATGCCGCCGGGGCTAGGGACGTTGGTCGGGGTGGCGTTCCACCACGGGCCGAAGTAGCGGGTGGACCAGTCGGTGACTGCCGGGGTCTGGCTGGCGACCGTGACGGTTGCCGTGTCGGCGTGGATGCGGGTTGCGGTCAGAGGCACGTGCGGGCTCCTTGCTCGTGGTGGCTGATCTGGCGGTAGGCGGCTTCGAGGGCGGTCCGGGCCGCGAGGAGAGCTGCGGTCTCGTGCGCGTTCAGCTCCAGGGGCTGAACGGTCGGGTGCCCGGCATGGATGTGCAATCGGATTCCGAGCCACACCCCCGCGCGGTTGACGGACAGGACATCGGTGCCGTCTTCGACGTCCAGGAGCTTGCGCAGGGTGGACAGGACGGCGGCGGCCGGTCCGTGGCGGGTGCGGCCGATCCCGGTGTTGATCTGGCGTGGCCGGGCGGCGAGTTCGGCGCGGACCAGGTCGAGGGGCACCGTGCACGTCTGGCCGTGCACGGTGGTGGATGAGGCGCAGATGACTGCGCCGTCGCCGTGCTCGCCGATCACGTAGCCGTCCACAGCTGTGACGGGTACCTGGTGATGGGCTGCGAGTACGGCCCGGTAGCGGACGGTGTCGGTGGCCGAGCCGATCCCGTACGTGGGGGCGCCGCTGATCGTGGCGAACAGCCGGGCCAGGACGTCCACCGGGTTGGTCACCATCACCACGGGAGGGGTGAAGCCGCGGAAGGTGCGGGCGAGTTCGGCGATGAGCGGGGCGTTCGCGGCGAGTCCGGCCATGCGCACGTTGCGGGTGGCGGTGTTGGTGAACCTGGCGCGGGGGCAGATCACCACGGCGTCCGCCTGGTCCAGCTCGGCGACGGGGAGCGCGTGCACGCGGGTGGCGGTGTGGGAGAGGTGGGCCATGTCGTCCAGATCGGTGACCAGTCCGGCGGCGCTCTCGTCGGTGCGGGAGGTGATCAGCAGTCGGTCACACCACGGCTCGCCGACCAGGAGCGCGGCGACGGTCTGACCGACTGCGCCGGCGCCGACGATGCCCACTGTCAGGCCGGTCACCGGGCCGCCGCCCGCATCGCGGCATTCAGCGCGAGCCGCCACGCCGCATCCGGGTCCGTCCCGGCCGCAAGCTGGGCGCTCACCGCGTCCAGCAGGGTGCACAGGGCTCCGGCCCGGTCGATGACGGCCTGGGCGTGCTCGGGCAGCGGCAGCCCGGCGGGAGCGGTGAGATAGGTGGAGAGGATGTTGACCGTGTCCATCAGCCAGGTCACGAGGAGACGGCGCAGCCACAGGCCGCGCAGGGGGCTGCGCAGGACGCGGGTCTGTGCGGCCACGAACGCGGCGATGCCGTCCGCCACCGTGGACACCGGGGCATCCGGGGGCGGGGCGGCGACCAGCGCGAGAACCGTCCGGGAGACGAGTTTTGCGGCGTCGTGATGAGCTGGGCCTCGGGCTAGGCCTGGGTCAATGAACACCGGCGCCTCGGTGGGGCCGTCGGGGAACAGGACGTGTTCCGGCTTCAGGTCGCCGTAGACGATCACGGTGGGGCCGGTCGCAGGGGTCAGGCGGAGTTTCAGCAGCCGGGCCACGACCACGCCGACCACGGCCGCGACACCGCGCCGGGTCCGCTCGTCGAGCCGGTCAACGCCGAGGCGTTCGACGTAGAGGCGTCCGGAGACGCCGTTGAACTTCCGCCGGAACGTGCCGTCGATGGACCGTTCCGGGATGGGCGCGGCGTCGACCAGAGCCGCTACCGGCGGCCTCTGGAGCCCTGCCAGGCCGGTGACGGCTGCGGTCATCAGGGCGCAGGTGCGGGCCGGGTCCTTCGCGATCAGATCGGCGAGGGTCGGGCCGGTGACGGATTCGGTGAACAACACCCCCCTCGCATATCCGACGCACCGCCCGACGTGGACCCCGGCCGTGTGAAGGGCGCGGAGCTGCGCGGCCTCCCGCGCGAGTAGCGAGGCGGGAGAGGCGGCGTATGCGGCCTGTGCTGCCCGGACCGTGTCCCCGCCGCCGGCGAGGCCCCGCAGGACCGAGACGAGAGACAGCCCGAGGATCGAGTCTTTCGCGAACACGTCCCGGGCGCCGATGCGGGCGCGGTGCACGTAGCCGGTGACCGAGGGGACGTGATCGCCGAGCGTCAGCCGTTCGCCGGGCCACAGGTCGGCTGCGGCGCGGTGGATGCGGCCGGTGCTGAGCGCGAACAGGTCGGCGGGCAGCGGTAAGGCGGTCAAGGTGCCTCCTCGGTGATCAGCAGCACGGCGGGCGTGTGCGGTGCCGCCCGCCCTCGCGGGTGGGCGGGCGGCCGGTGTGGTCCCTCTCGGGGTGCGGGACCGGCCCGCGCGGACGGTCCTGCTTCACGGGGGCACCCCGCCGCCGGGGTTCAGGGGGTGGTGCGCAGGCCGTACCGGCCGGTGTGCGGGGCGGCCCGCTCGGCGAGGACGACACTGCCCTCCTCGGGCGCCGGCGCGTACGGACGGGAGAGCCCGACCGGCCGCAGGTCCGCGCGGGCCTCGGAGACGAGCATGGACGTCACGATCGCGAGTCCGGCGCCGACGGCGGCCAGGAGCGCGGCTCCGGCGGCCGGGCCGTCGAGCTCGGGCATCCGGTGACGGCCACTCATGCCGGGGCCTGCCGAGAGGTGTCCGGGGTGCGAGGTGCGGCCTGCGCCGCGCGAGCCCGGCGGCGGCTGATCGCGTCCATCACCCGGACCGAGCCCTCACCGTCCTCGATGCGCCGCCGGTAGTCCTCCCAGTCACGAGGCGTCCAGCGGTCCAGGGCGGCGGGGAATTCCTCGGTGCGGGTCACAGGAACATGCCCCAGTCGGAGCCGCACCCTTCGTTGGAGGCATCGGCGATGTTGCGGCGGCGCTCGCGCTGGAGGGGAGTGCGGCGCGGCTGTTCGGAGTCGCGGGTGTGGGGGCGGGCGGCGGCCAGGAAGGCGTCGCGGTCGCGGAGCAGGGTGGCGACGGCTTCGTACTCGGCGGTCGGCTCGGCGATCATTCCGGTGCTGTAGGTGACCACGCCGCGCGCGGTGTTGTCCGAGAGGGCCTTGCGGACGCGCGTCCATCCGGGGCGGGACATCAACGGGATCTGACGGTCAGGGTCCGTCACGGTCTCGATAACGTCCCAGTCGCGGGCGGTGGCGTACTGGCGGCAGTAGTTGGTGAGGAGGTCGGCGGCGTCCTGGTCGCCCGTGCAGACGTACAGCAGGACGGGTACGCGGCGGGGGGATGAGGTCTCCATGCCGGTAACCATCCCGCTACAGACGGTGCAATCGAAGAAATGGGGCGGACGACTTTGACGATCCGTCAGAACTCAAGTCGTCTGCCCCGTACGACCGTTGCTCAGTCAACGGCCTCAAGTGGTCCGCTACAGCACAGTTTTCGCGGTCGCGGTGTCGAAACCGCCGACGACCGGCCGAGTTCCCACAAGCGCCGCGACCCGGCGCAACCGGCTGGTAGATGCATGCCCGATCTTCTCGACGATGACCCCTGGCAGCGCCTGGTGCCTCGCCCACTGGGGAGCCCCGGTCAAGACCCCTTCCAGGGTGTCCAAAGACGCGTCCCACATGGACGCGTCCGCCTGGGCCATGGCGACGTCGAGCCGGTACCGGTTGCGGGCTGCCGCAGCCAGTCCCCCGAGGGCCCGTTCGTGGATGGAGTCGATCAGCGTGAGGGCCTTCCCTGTCTCCCCGACGGTGACGTTGACGCCGACGGCCTGTGTCGCGGCGGTCTGAGGTCCGAACCTGGCCCCGTGGAAGTCGTGCTCACGGCCCAGCCGTGCGCCGACGGCATGCATCTGTGACAGGAACTCCCCGGCCCGGTCGGCAGCATCGAGCCGGGCCGACGTCACTGCGCAGTGGGTCAGCAGATTCCCGTACACGGCCAGCCGTTCCGGGGCGGTGTCGGAATACCGTGGCTCAACCTCATCGGCCGCCCTCTGGGCGAGGCTGAGCGAGTCGGACAGGCGCCCATCGCGCAGATACACCCAGGAGTACGCGGAATCCACGCGGGCCGACCGCAGCGGGTCACCCGCCCTGGTAGCAGCGACACGGGCATGCCCGACTGCCGCGTATGCAAGATCCCGGGCCCCCAGGAGATTCGCGGCGCACCCGGCGATCTGGTTCGCGTCGGAGAGCACGGCCAGCGCTTCGGCCTCGCCGCCGACGGGCGAGGCGTGGAGAGCCGCAGCAGCCTCCTTCAGCAGCGGTACGAGGACCGCCCCGAGTTCGATGTACTCGCCCCCCCAATACAGGTCCCACGCGCGGCGCACGGCCCTTTGAAGCTCGGCCACGGGAGAGGGCTCGATGTCGTCCGGCAGCACACGGGCCGCGGTGTCGTGGACGGTGCGCCCCAAGGTGCGCAGCATGGCGCGGCTGGCCTGGTCCATGGCCCGGCGGGGCGCCTGCTGGCCGAGAATGACGGACGCATCCACGCTCAGCGCATCCGCGATCTTCAAAAGGGTGGGCAGCGTCAGCGCCTTGTCCTGCTCCGCCTTCTGGATCGTCACGACCGAAAGAGCTGTTTTCTCGGCGAGTTCGGTCTGCCGGATGTCGGCGCGGAGGATCTTGATTCGCTCACCCGTGCTGTACTCCGCCCATTGCGTCATGGCATTCCCTCTCACGTGAGTGGCCTCACTTCGGACGGTACGCGCCTTGACCAGGTGGTGAAACAGGTTTGCCCGCACCGGAGTTGACCGGTACGGGTACCCAGGAACACGGCAGGGAGGGTCAGGCGGCGCAGGCGGCGCGGACCCCGAGGAGAGTTTCGAGCGCGGCCACCGTGCTTTCCTCGCTGGTGGCGTGCACGGTGTGAATGCCGAGGGCCTGCGCCGGCGGAAGATTGACGAGGTAGTCGTCGACGAACACGCATTCAGCAGCCGGAAGGCCCATACGGTCAAGGGTGCGTTGGTAGATCACCGGATCGGGCTTGGCGACGCCTTCGAGTTCGCTGAGCACGGTCACGTCGAACAGGTCCCTCACGCCGATGTGGTTGTACGGGTCGTACGGGTCCAGACCGAAGGAGTTCGACAGCAGCGCCACCGTGTACCCGGCCGCACGAGCGGCGCGGGCAACGCCGATCGTCCCGGCCGCAGGGCGAGCACCGGACCACACACGGCCCATCAGGTTCTCTCCGTCGTCCAGGCCGAGGAGCACAGCCGTGCGCCGGTTGAACTCTGCTTGGCTCATCCGCCCGACTTCGAGCGCCTGATACCAGGCGCGGGCCTCGGGGTTGGTGCCGAGCGCCGCACGCCACGCGTCCGGCGCAAGCCCCTGCGCAGCGCACCACTGTTCGTGTGCCTCATAAACGCCCGAGGTAAGCACTCCGACAAAATCGAGAATCAGGCCCCGAAAGGGGCGCCGCGCGCCGTTGGCGGAGGCAGTCGTTTCGGGCATGCTGGGGGTGTCCTTCCGTGGGTGGCCTCACGGTGGACGGTACGGCACCGCGCCAGATGCGCGGCACTGTCACTGACGGCCCGCTTTCCCCCCCCGGGTGCGGGCCGTCGGCGTACCCGGCACTGGGTCAGTCGGCGCCTGCCCCGCGGGGCCAGGGTGGTTCTACAGGCCCCCGCACCATGCTGAAGCGCCCAGCATCTATCGTCTGTGTCAGCCCTCGCCAGAATGGAGCGCGCGGGTCAGGCCCGGTGCCCAGCTTGCTATGGGGGCAGTACCGCCGGGCCGCCCCATTCGGTCCCCGGCCTGATAGTTGATCGTCCGGACACGGTGAGCGCCCAACCCTCACCGTGCCGGCGACTCTCGGAGTTGACTCCCCCATCCGGCAGGCGGTCTCATGACGCAAGAGAGCCCCGGCGATTAGCGCGCCGGGGCTCTCTTGTGTGTTGTCAGACGGTGGGGAACGGCTTGGTGCGTACGGCCTCGATCACGGGCCGGTGCACGTCGAGGTGTTCGACACGGACCGAGAACTCCGCGCCGAGCCATGTTCCAAGGGCGTCAGCGAAGGCCACACTGCGGTGCCGGCCGCCCGCACAGCCGACGGCCACCGTGACTGGGGCTGCGGTCGGGCCGGACGCGAAGGCGCTGACGGCCGCGGCCGTCGCGTCGAGGAGAGCGCGGATGCCGTGGGTGTCCATGACGTGGCGGCGCACCTTCTCGTCATGGCCGGTGAGCCCTCGCAGGTCCGTGCGTACGTGGGGATCGCGGAAGTGTCGGCGCAGATCGAGGAGCACATCCGGAACGAGGTGCTCGGGGAGGCGGTCGCCGTGGTGGCCGAACCCGAACGACAGGACACGGACCTGACGGCGCATCACTGCGCCTGCTTGCGCCTTGGCCTCGGCGAGTGCCTCGGCGAGGTGGGTTTCACCGTGTTCGTGGACGAGTTCGCGCAGGACGTCGGCGCGGTCCTGGTGGTAGCGGAGGAGCTCGTCCTCCTCGGGCGCGGTGGGCTGCTCGATGTAGGCGGCGAGGGCCCGCTCGGCGGCTGCGCCCTCCTCGTCGAGGCTGAACTCTGCGGCGCGCTCCTGCGTGACGAGGAGTTCGTCGAACCGGGCCCTCTCGGCCGTGCGGGTCAGGAGCTGGTCGGCGCGGGTGCCGAGGGCGGCGAGACGGCGGTACGCGTCGCGCAGGGCATGCAGGGCATTCGCCTTGTCGGGGTCGCTCATGGTGGGTGTCTCCTCCTGGTCGATGGTGTTGGTCGAGTCGGCCGGGGCTCTGGCAGAGCCCCGGCGATGTGGTGGTGTGGTCAGGAGAACGGGGGCCGGTCGATGTCGGTGTCGTCCAGCGGTACCGCGTAGTTGGCGCGCTGCTCCTCGGCCTGGCGGCGGCGCAGCTCGTAGTCCTCACGCTGGTGGGCGATGGCCGCGAGTCGGCCGTACGCCTCGCCAAGCTCGATCGCGGCGCGTGCCCTCGTGATCTGCCGGTCGTCCGGGCCGTTGTTCAGAATGTTTTGCGCGGAGGTGAGGACCGATGCCGCCCTCTCGAAATACATGCCGTACGTGTCGTGGCTCATGCGTTCCCCTGTGATGGCTGGTGGTTGCCGGGCCCCGGGCAGGGCCCGGCGATTGGGCGGGACTCAGGCGGTCGGGGTCAGGTCGGAGGTCCACAGGGGGCGGGAGGCGAGGCCGCCGTCACGGCGGACGGCTGCGCGGACGCGGGGGATGCGGTGGGCAGTGGCGAGGGCCTCCTCGCGGGTGGCTCCCTCGACCCGCGCGAGTTCTCGGCCCTGCTTGTCGGTGATGCGCCACCAGCCTTCGACGAGTTCGCCGGATACCTCGGGTGTGCGCTCGGGGAGCGGGGCGAGCTGGTCGGCGGTGGCGGCGCCCGCTTTGCCAGTGGGGAGGAGGACGTCGGCCCCGGCCTGCCCGTTGGCGCGGCGGTAGACGGACTGGACGACACCGGGCGTCGTCTTGCCGTGCCACGTGAGCCGGACCAGGGCGCCGGGCCGCATGTGCTCGCCGTGCTCGGCGGCGATCTCGTCCTCGTCCTGCGCCTGTTGCGCGGCGCGCCGGGCCTTTGCCTCGGCGCGGGCGGCGTCGAGCTCCTGGTCGACGGTGAGCTCGGCGGCGATGACGTCGGCCGGGGGGCGGGGGCCGACGTGGGCGGCGCAGTCGTCGCAGTGGGCCGGGTCCTGGCCCCAGGGCCGTACGCCGTGCCCGTGGCCGGGCCAGGGGTTGACGCCCTGGCGGCGCAGGACGTCGAGGAGCTGGGCGCAGCCGCGGCGGCGGGCTGCCCGGGTGGCGGGCGCGAGATCGCTGCTTGCTTCCGTGAGGTAGGCGAGGAGGGCGGCGACGTCTGCGAGGTGGCCGAGGAGCCAACGCGGGGCGCGGGTGCGGCCGTTGATGACGTGGTCCCGTACGCGCCGGTTGGCGGGGTCGTCGGCGTCGGTGTGGGTTTCGGCGAGCTCGGCCTCGTAGGCCTTGGCGAACCAGGCGGGGAGCGGGAGGTCGACGTCGTCCTCGGCGGCGGCCGGTGCGGCGGCGGGGTCCTCGATGCCGAGGGCCTCGTATCCGGCGGGGGTGAGCTCCCACACGGTGATGTCGTACGTGTGGACCGTGCGCCCGAGGGTGCGGGTACCGGTGGCGGCGTGGACGGCGTGGATGAGGCCGCGGGTCTGGAGCGAGCCCTCGGTGTTGCCGTTGATCGTCAGGTAGTCGCGCTCTCCCCGCAGGTAGGCCACGACGCGGCCCGGGTTGTCGAGGACCAGCCGGAGGGCGGTTTCCTGGCGGTCGGTCAGCTTCGTCACGGGTGTTTCTCCTTCGGTGCTGGGCGGGGCACCACCATGACATAAGCTGAAGTTCAACTGCAAGTACAACTTGCAGTTTGCTTACAACTCACCTCGGGAGTCCCCCCGCCCTGCGACACAACAGGCCCGCACCCGGCGCGCGGGCAACGGGCCTGACGTGCAGTTGCTCGGGAACTGACAGCAGTACACATCCGGTACGTGCCGAGCCGCGACGACTCGGCGCGGCCGGTGGCCGGGGCCTCCGAGCGGGGCCCCGGCGGCGCGGTCAGCTGGTGACGGGTTCGGTGCCTGCGCCGTACATGCCGCGCACCTCCTTGCCGTCCTTCTTCTGCCGGTGGATCTTGTCGGTCTTCACCAGCTTGGAGAGCGCGTTGTTGAGGGTCGAGCCCTCCAGTCCGGCGGCCTCGCCGATGGCGTCCTTGTGCAGGTAGATGACTTCCAGTCCGAGCGGGTCGGCGTGCTCGGCGAGGACGGCCAACACCTTGTCATCGGCCGATGGTTCGCGGCCGGCGCTAACGGTGATCTCACCGACGGACCAGTTGCCTTCCTCGTCTTCCAGGACACAGACGAGCGCGATCTCCTCGCGGTCGTCCCAGTCGGGGAAGTCGGCGGGGATGGCGATGCGGTTGTGGTCGATGTAGGGGGAGGCGTCCTCCAGAATCCAGGCGCGCATCATTTCGGGGTGCCCGCCAGGACCGGCCACGTAGCCGAGTCCGAAGGTGCGGCGTGGGTCGTCCTCGGGCATGTCGGGGTCGAAGACGATGCCGCGTTCTTCGCGCCACACGGCGGGGATGTCGGCAGGGTTGCAGCCCTTGAAGTTGTCGGGGAGGTCCACCAAGTCCTTTTGCTGGGAGTCGGAGCGCAGCAGGACCAGGGCGCCGCCCATGAAGACGTTGTCACGGATGCTCGCGAGGCCGCCGAGCTGGTCGAGCTGCATGACCTGGTTGATGAGGACGAGCTGGATACCGAGGCTGCGGCCCTGGGCGGCAAGGGCGTCCACGATGAAGGCGGCTTCCTTCTTGTACGGGGACTCCTCCCCGAGGAGGCGTGAGGCCTCGTCGAGGATGACGGTGATCTGGGGCCGCTCAGGGGTGTGGGTGAAGTTCTTCAGGCCCTGCTCTTCGGACTCCTTGATGCGGTGCTGGAGCTGGGCGTAGGCGAGGCGCAGCGCGCCCATGGCGCCGTCCAGTCCGGTGCCGGCGTAGGCGGCCATCTCCGCAACGGCCGGGTTCGAGCTGCCCTTGGGGTCGGCGTAGATGATCGCGTAGCCGTTGGCGTGGGCGGCCAGGGCGACGAGCTGTGAGACGCCGCCCTTACCGGAGCCGGTGACGCCCGCAATGATCAGATGCTGTGCACCCAGCTTGGGGTCTGCCATCTGGAGGCGCGAGGGGAACCCGCTGATGCCCTGGCCGAGCACGACGTAGCCGTTGGCGTTGGCCCGGAGAACGTGCAGGCCGGGGAAGGCGCGGCCTTCCTCAAGCGGGTTCTTGTCCATGAGGCGGATGACGCCCTCGCGGGGGTTGAGGCGCGGCTCGTAGGAGACCAGGAGCGGTGTGGTGCGCAGTGCTCCGGCGAGGTCGAGGCGGTCGACGTGGGGCAGGCGGGCGGTGTCCTCGTCGGCGACGACCAGGGCGGCGCGGCCGCCGGTGTTCGGGTCGTCCTGGACGTCTTCGAGGTGGGTTCCGGGCATGACGCCGCCCTTGCGGGCGACGTGGCGGGCCCACAGTCCTTCGAGGGTGCTCGGGTCGGCCTCGGGCGGCGGGGTCAGGTGCACCGTGATGAGTTTGACGCCGGGGTGCTGGCCGGGGGTGATCTTCACCTGGGCGGCGGGGACTTCGTAGAGGGCGCCGACGGTTTCGGCGGTGACGTTGACCGGGGCGGGCATGGGGGCCTTGATGACGCCTGCCCAGGTGTTGCCGTAGTGGCCGCGGACGGTGAGTTCCTGGCCGGGGTTGGTGCCCTCGGCGCCGCTGATGTACTCGGCCCACTTGCGGTAGATGTCGGCGACCTGGGAGGAGACCGGCGCCGCAGTCTGGGCAGGGGCGGCGGCCACGGCGAGGGTCGGCGCCTTCTTCTTCGCGCCGCCCAGAACGGTGCGCAGCTTGAGAGGGACGAGAGAGACAGCGCCCCACCAGCCCAGGGAGATCAGGGCCGGAACGGAAGGGAAGGCCAGGAACCCGAACGCCAGATTGTCGGCGGCATCCCCTCCCCCAAGTGCGCCGACCGCCAGGGCAGTTGCGGAGGTGACCGAGGACAGGAACAGGGTCGAGCGGTGGGCGCGCAGGATGTCATTGCCGGGGAGCTGGTCCATGAGCGAGGCGGGCACGCGGTTCATGTAGTTGGCTGCGGCGAACGCTCCGGCACCACCAACGACCAGACCGGCGAATCCGGCGGCGCCGGAGTTGAGGAAAGGGGCGCCGGCGCCGATGACGAAAGGGGCCGCAGTGGTGGCGATGGCTACCCGGCGCTCGGTGTTGCTGGCGGCCTGGGCGTTGGTAGCGGTGGTGGACATAAGCAGGGGTTCCCTCTCGAATGCGTGACGGTATCCGCTGGTAATCAGCTGGTAATCAGGGGGAGGGCCAAGGGCTCCATCCGGCGCCCTCCCCCTGCTCCCGGCCTATTGCTGCTGGTACCAGCGGGTGTCTTTCGCGGCGTCGGGGCTGCGGTTCATGGCCTGCTGAATGCCCTCGTGCGAGGCCTTGGCCTGGTCGTCAACGGCCTTGGCTGCCTTGGCGGTGGTGTCGGTGGAGACGGCGTAGGCAATGACCGCCTTCGACAGACCGGCCATGATCTTGGCAAGTTCCGCGGTTTCGGCGATGGTGGCCTGGGCTACGCCCATGCGGCCGATCTGCTCGGCCACCTTGCCGGTGTCCTTCGCGGCCGCGTCGATGACCGTGGTCCGCTGGCGGATCTGCTCGGCGCCCTTGCGGACGTTCTTCGCGAGGGCCTGAACTTCGCGGCGGAGCTGACGGTATGTGACCTTCGCAGCCATTAGGCGGTCTCCTCGTAAAACGCCTTCTCGGCGGGGACAGTCTCGGGCGAGTCGACAACGGCCTTGTAAATCAGCCCGTCCCGTTTCTCGACGTTGGCAAGGACAACCCGGCAGGACTCGGCGGCGCGGACAGCGCGCTTGCGGGATTCCTCGGCGGCCGCCGCCTGCACCTTGGCGGCCTCGGCAAGGCGGCGGAGCGTGGGCAGCAGCTTCGCCCCGCCGCGAACCCCCTTGGTCTTCTCCATCAGCGTGTACGCGCTCCTGGCCTGCTGATTCTCGTAGGCGACCAGAGCCTTGAGGACTTCGGCGACCTTGACCATGTCAGCGGCCCGCGCCTTCAACCGGCGCTCGAACGCCTTGAGGGTGCGGACCTCACCTCGGGTCATCGACGCGCGGGCGGCGCCGGCACCGAGCTGGACGCCTTCCTTGTCCACGCTGTTGACCTGAACGGGAGTGACGTCCGAGGTCGCCTGTCCGCTGCCGGGGGCGGCCGCGGGCTGGTGGTAGTCGGCGCTGCTGTGGCCGCTCACGGGGGAACTTCCTTCCTGCGGGTTCTGTGGGGAGCGGTCGGCTTTGCGCTCGTCGCGGGCCTGGTCGAGCTGCTTGCGCTCCTGCTGGGCCTGCTCGCGTCCGTCGGCGTAGCCGTCGCGGGCACCGTCGCGGTACGCCTCGATGTGGGCGACGCCCCGGGCGGCCCGGTTGCCGTCGCGGTATCCGGCCTCGCGGGAGGACTGCGTACGCGGGCGGCCGCCGGTGGGTGTCTGGCCCTGCTTGGTCTTGTCGTCGCCCTGGGCAGCGGTGTCCTTGCCGTCCTTGTCGGTCTTGGCTGCCTCGGGCTTGTCGCTCTTTTCGGTCTTCTCTCCGGCCTTCGGCTTCTCGCCGTCGTCCTTGACGGCCGGGTCCTTCTCGCTGGTCTTCGGCTTCTGGCCGTTGTCCTTGGCGGCGGGGGCCTTCTCGTCCTTGCCGCCCTTGTCGCCGGTCGACTTGCCGCCGTCCTTGTCCTTGGCGGTGGTCCCCTTCGGGGCGGGGGCGAGGCCCTGGCCGCCGGTGCCGTCGTGGACGGTGGTGGTGTTCTTGTCGTCGCGGCCAGTCTTGGCCGCGCGGCTGTCGGCGTGCTTGTCGTCCTTGGAGTCCTTCGAGGACTTCGCAGCGGTGTCGTGGTTCTTGTCGTCCCTGGCGGTCTTGGCATCCCGGTTGTGCTTGTTCGCGTCCTGCTTGTGGTGCTTGTCGTCGCGGCCGGTGGTGTCCGCCTTTTTGGCGTCCTTGTTGCTCTTGGCCTGGCTGGTGTTGTTTCCGGTGTGCTGGCGCAGGTTCGCGCCCTTGTGGGCCTTGTCGCTTTTGTTCGCGTTGGTGTTGGTCGTGGTCGTGCCGCCGACCCGGTTCTCGCTGATCGTGTGGGCGGTCTTGGTCTGGTGGGCCTGGTGTTTGGCCTTGTCGGCCTCCAGGCGCTTGATGTTCGCCCCGGCACCCTTGCGGTAGCGCTCGGCAGCCGCGAGGAGGAACGCGCGGATCACGCTGCCTTCGCTCTTGCCGCGGCTGGTCCCCTCTTCGTCCTCGTCGCCGTCGTCGCTGTGGTGGTAGTCGGCGCTCGACCCGGCGGCCTCGTCGTCGGTGTCGTCGGCGGCCGGATGGGCGGGGGCGATCGGGGCCAGAGCCGAGGCGAGGAAGCCCCGCGGCTCGTCCGCCGGCGGAGCCGGGACCGGGGCGGGCTCCGGGCTGGCGCCCGGGGCGCCGGTGGTCTCGTCCATGAGTCGTCGTCACTCTCACTTCGTACCTACTTACTACTTCCCCGCCAGGAGGCCCCGCGCGTGCCCGCGCGGGCACACAAGAGGGCCTCTGACCTGGGAAGTAGTAAGTAAGTAAGTCGGTAACTGCTACGCCTTCTTGGCCTTCTTGGCGCCGATCACGGCGAGGACCGCACCGCCGCCGACGATCCACAGCAGGCCGTTTCCGGAGCCGCCACCGCTACCGCCGTCGTGGGCGTTCAGGCCGCTGGAACTGGCGGCATTGGTCATGTCCTTGCCGGTCTTGGTGTCGGACCAACCGGCGCCGTCGCCGAGCTTCTGGCACTCGTCGACGACCTGCGTGCGGTTCCAGGGGCCGCCGCTCTTGCCGATCTGCGCCGAGCCGTCCTTGATGCAGGCATTCAGCACGGTCTGCCGGTCGGTGGCGGCCTGAGCGTTGGCCTTGTTGATCTCCCTCATGCGCTCCAGCTCCAGGCGCTCCCGCTGAAGAGTGATCTCCTGGGCGCGGGCGTCGGCCTGGTCGGAGTCTGCGGAGTAGGCGGTGTAGCCGACCAGGGAGGCGCCGAGGATGGCCGCGCCGGCAAGCCCCAGGACGATCTTTCCGCGCGGGGTGAGGCCGGTCTTACCGGACGGGGCGCCGCCGTAGGGGGTGTGGTCGATGATGTCGACCTTCTCGTGCTGGTCCCACCCGGCAGTGAGCCGGTCGAACTCGTCGCGCTCATCGGGGTTCATCAGCGCTACTCCTTGTTGCTCAGGGCGGCGGCGGCCGACCGGTTCAAAAGCGTTTCGACGTCGCCAAAAGTGCGGCCCGAAAGGTCGTTCCAGGCGTAGAACTCCATGGACACCCCGGCCTCGGCGAGGGTGGCGCGCATGTACTCGACAGCGCGGGCCCGCCCGGCGGGGGTCACGTAGCCGTGGTGTTCGAGGACGGTCTGACCACCCCGGATGCACAGGCGCCCGGACGGGCTGATGTCGAAGGACTGCCCCCATCCCCACGCCTGAAGAAGGTGTGTGAGCTGGATCAGGTGGGCGGAGGGGATGAGGGGCTGGGCCACGGAGTCGTAGACAAGGCCCCAGTTGGACAGGGCGGTACGGACGGACCGGGGCAGGAGTGTCCGGCCGCGTCCGGGAGGCGGGGGCACAGCCAGCACCCTGCGGCGCCCGCCGATGACGACCGGCACCGCGTGCACCGCGGGGGCCGGGGCCGCCGCCGGGAGGCGGCGGCCGGTCTGGCCGCTCGTGTTGGTGGCGGCCATCGTCAGACCCCCGCCGCTTCCAGGCGCCTCGGTTCGCCGAAGGCGTGCCCGTTCACCCGGCGGAAGTTCCGCAGGGTCATCCCGCGAGCCGAGCCGAGCCGGTCAATCAACTCCGCGCCCTGCTCGGCGCGAATGCCTACCGCCTTGGCGAGTGTGCGCGGGCTGATGGTGCCCTCGGGCCCGATCAGTCGGCCGTCACTCTCGGCCCGCTCCTCCAGCTTCGGCAGGGCCTCGGCGGCGGCGTCGATAAGCGCGTTCCACTCGTCCTCGGTCCGTGCGATGCGTGTTCCGCCGGCGGGTCCTCGAAGGGCCTGCTTCCCAGACGGGACGGGGAATTTCGTGCCCTTCAGGGGCCTGCCGAGGACGTCGACGAGGGTCACGGTGGAGGGGGTGGCGGTGACGCCCGGGATGATGAGTACGGGTCCGTCGGGGTCGTCGTCGGCGGTGTCCTGGTAGGGGGCGGCGGCGAGCTGACCGAGAGCGGCGGTCACCTTGGCGCGCGTCGTCGCGGCGTTCTTGATGACTTCCTCGGTCAGGCCGAGCCCGGCCTGATGCTTCAGCTCCCACCACACCTCGCGGGCCTCGCGCGGGGTCATGTCGGTGCCGTGGATGGTCTTCAGGCGCCAGGAGCAGAACGCGGCGACCGGGTGCGAGAGGCGGAACGCCCAGTCGGCGCGGCGCTCCTCCAGCGACTTCCGCTTGCCCTTCGCGTGGCCGGTGTCCTTCTGGAGGGCTACATACGACTCGACGGCGGCGACGGACAACAACGCTGCGAGCGCGAGGGCCCAACCGGCGACGGGTCCGAACAGCTCGCTTCCGTGCCGGTAGTTGATGTAGGCGGCGACCCCGGCGAGGGCGAAAGCGCCGACGCGGTACCGGCCGACGGCTCCGCCCCTGAGAGCGGCGTCCAAGCCGTGGATCACGAACACCCACGCGGCGCACTCGACGACCAGGGCGAGGGAGACACCGATCCAGCCGAGCACCTGCCCGGGGGTGGCGGCGTTGTGGAGACCGGCGAAGTAGTCGATTTGGAGTGGCAGGGACGCGCCGACGGACACGAGGAACGCGACGACAGTGATAGTCAGCGCGCGGCGCTTGGTCATCAGACGGCCAACGCGCTCGGCGCGCTCCGTGCGAGTACGCGACCGGCGGCGCTTCGAGGCAGCCGTGCCGTTCTCCTTCAGGGCCTGGCGCTCCAACTTGCCGCGCAGGCGGTTGGTCTTGCGGTCCTCGCGTCCCTGAACCTTCCCGACCTTCGCGGCCTCGGAGGCGGCGGCGGCCTCACGGCTGACGGTGATCTGGTCGATGGCGGCCCGCGCCGCGCGGGTACGCGGCACGGCCGTGTTCTCGGGGGTCGTGCTCACTGCGGGCCCTTTCGGATGGTCGTACGGGTGGGCGCTCACGGGGCGGTCACCGTCGGCCGGTCGGTGTCCGTTCCGGTGATGTCCAGCTCGGCGAGCAAGAGCCGCAGCAGGACGTCACGGCCCCATCGGGTGTTGATCAGCTCGCGGGACTTGGCGGCGTAGGCCTCGCCCAAGTCGACGTAGTCCTCGGCGAGCCGGGCGAGGTGCGTGCGCAGCTCGGCGAGCTGGCGCCCCTGCTCCTCGTTCAGCTCGTCGGCCTCGTCGGCGCGGTGCTCGGCGGCGTCTGCGCGCTCCTCGGCGGCGATGACGTCAGAGTCGGTCTGCTTCGGGTCCTGGCGGATGGTGCGCAGGTGACGGGCGAGGCGGATCATGCGCGGGCTCCTGCCGTCGCGGTGTCCTCGTGCTGCATCTGGGCGAGAACCGTGACCAGGGTCGAGAACGTGGGCTGCCGGCGCCTCGCCTCGGCGCAGATCAACTGGTTCGCGCGGGCGCTCTGGTCGAACACGGCGAACTCGCGCACCGTGAGGAGGTCCTCGTCGGGGATCTCTCGCAGGGCGGCGGCGCACTGCTCGCACCCGCTGAGGTGGTCGGCGATGAGCGCAGGGCTTGTCGACTCGTGCGGGTAGCGGTACGCGGCCCGCAACAGGCGATCGGCCTCGTCGCGCTCCTCGCGCGCTTCGTCCGGCGCCCGGTCGGTCTGTCCGATCACGGCGAGCTGCGCCTCGCCGCGCCGGACGAGGTCCGGGTCGATGTCGAACGCGGCGGCGTGCCGGATCAGCACTCCGGCAATCTCACGGATCGCGTCCTCGATCCGGGCGTCCCCGTTCGACAGGATGTCGGTCAAATCCCGCCCCGCGGCCCGCAGTTCCCTGCGGTCCCGGGACACGGTTTCGAGGGTGTCCGCGATCTCGTTCGCGACCCGCTCGGCGTCGTCGGCGCGCTTCTCGGCCTCGTTGGCGAGGCGCGCCTCCGTCTCGTACGCCTCGGCCCACGTGTCCGCGATGGCCTCGTACGCCTTCACGTCCTTGTCGGCCTGGGCGACGTCGGCGCGCAGTTCGTCGAGGACGGTCGTCCGCACGATGCGCAGCGACAGCGGGAGGCGGCGCGGCACGGTGATGAACTCCGGGTCGACGAGCGCCTCGTACTCGGCCTCGGCGGCGGACGGCTGGGGGGTGGTGTGCTCGGTCATGGTCACTTCGGCCTCTCCTCGGTGAGGGCGGCGGTACGGGGGTGGGGGTGGTGCTCGGCGGCCCAGAGGTGCGCGCAGCGTGC
>NZ_BMUA01000047.1 GCF_014649955.1 Streptomyces violascens | reverse complement strand
GATTTCAGCGCCCAGGTCAGGGGCCTGCCCGCTGAAATCTTCGCTGCGGTCCGACACCCGGCCGCGCCACCTCCGCCTCGAACAGGCCGAATTCGCCATGCCCTCGAACCCATCAGAGCGGCCCACAGCACCGCCGCACGACGCGAGGAGGCGTACCCCTCCGCTCATCCGCCCCGCCCGGCGTCTTCAGCGCCGGCCGCGGGCGAGCCCGATCAACCTCACGAACCGAGGAGCTCCACCGATGAACCGCACCAGCAAGCGCTTCACCCTCACGGCCGCCGCAGCCGCCGGAATGCTCGGACTGCTCTCCGCCACCGCGCAGGCCGAGACCACCGACCCCGGCAAGCCGGTCCGCACCTATACCGAGGAGCGCACCAACCCGGTCACCGGCGAGAAGGAGACGGCGACGATCACGGAGTACCCGGACGTCATCAAGCGCGGCAACGGGGGCACCTCGAACAAGCCGACCCGCAGCTACACGACCGACACCAACCCGATCACCGGCCAGCGGGAGAAGACGACGGTCACGGAGTACCCGGGCACCGTCAAGCGGCCGAGTGTCCCCTCCGGCACCACGGCGCCCGCTCCGGGTACCGGCGGGCTCTTCCTCCGCGACGCCGACGGCTCCGTCAAGGGCCTCATGGGCGAGGGCGACCGCGCACGGATCATCGCCTGCCACCCCAGCAACCCGAACCTGGTCAAGGTCGAGCAGACCACCAGTGGCCACAGTGGCTGGGGCCCGTACGTCGGTTACGTGAAGATCGCGGCGACCTCGGACCCGAGCCGTATCGCCTGCGGCTGATCCCTCACGCCCAACCTTCCTGCCCGGCCCCGCACTTACGCGGGTGTCGGCCACGGGCCGGCCGCACGGGAGACGCCTCCCGTGCGGCATTCGGAACAACACCGCACGGCCACCCCCTGAAACCCCCATCGCACGAACAGCAGAGAGGAGAGCCCCGTGCCCGCTGGCATTGAGCGCCTGGCCAAACTGGCGGAACTGGCCGAACGCCGCACAAACCTCATCCGTCAACTCCTGGCCTCGGCGGAGGACTTACCGGAGTTAAGCCTCGGACCTGATCAATCGGACACCGTTTACATCCGCACCCTTCTGACCCTTCTGGCGGCGGACGTCGCTGCACTCGAAGGAGTGCTGCTCGCCGGCCTCGCCGACCCCGAGCACCGTCACGGTCACTGATCACTGATCGCCGGGCCTCGTCCGCCGGCGGCGCGGGCGATGGGCGCGCTCCTCGACAGGGGCGCCTTCACTCGGGCCCGCAGCCCCGCGAAGCAGGTCCGATCCGGGCCGGCTCTCCGGGTCCGCCGCCACCACCGAAACGGCCCTGGCCGGTGTCTTCAGCACCTGGCCAGGGCCTCGCCGACCGAGCCACAGACCACGAACCGGTAGGAGCTCAGCAGCATGGCCAACCGTACCCGCGCCCGCGACTTCGAACGCCGCCTCTCGCGCATCAACGCCGCCGCGCAGGGCGCCGAGAACGCCCGCTCCGCTGCCACCCGCCTCAGCCGGGAGAGCGTGAGCACCTCCGCCTCCCCCGTCACCTCCCTGACCGGAGCGGCCTGATGAGCTACGGACGCAGCAAGGACGACAGCTCCATCAGCTCCACGCAGGGCAGTTCCTCCAGGTCAAGCGGCTTCACGGCCGGCAGGGGGCCAGTCAGCAGGCGCTCCATGACCGGCTGACCTGCAGCCGCCTGGAAGATCGCGACAAGGACACACCTCCGGGCAGTTTCTGACTTCCAACCGCCCGCCGAGAAGCCCTCGTTGAACGCGCAGTCCGCCGTTCTGGCCTCCGCCGGGACGGCGCTCTGTCTTTCAAGCCCACCGGAACCGTCAGCGTCCACGCCTCCACCTCTCGGGGCCGAAAGCGCCTCCCGCCGCGCAAAGCGCTCCGCGGACCGCCGACGGCGCCGCAGGACCGCGTCCGCCGCGCGCCAGGGCGCCCGCAGGTTTTCGGCACGCAACCTCTCCCGGACGAGGCGGGCGGTGAACATCGGCGTCGTCGGTGTACGTCAGTCTCACGGGAGCGGCTCGGCCCTTGCCGGAGCGGGGTCAGCTGCCTGACGCGTGGTTGACCAGCGTCGCGCCTACGACCGCGTCGAAGGTGCTGACGATAGCCGCCGTCGCGGTCGCTCAGGGCGTGACGCTCCGGGTGCTCACCCGGCCGCGAACCAGATTGAGCCACTTTCGCAGGCGCCAAATCCCGGGCCGCGCAGGTGCGTTCGAGAATCCTTTCTCCCGGCATCACGCCAGGTCAACGACCTCTCCCGCACAGCGGACGTCCTGCTGTGGCTCTGAGCAGGGATGACCGGATCACGGTGCCGGCCACCGCCGATTGTCAGTGGCGTGGACGAGGGTCCCTCCGCAGAGCACAGCCACACCACACCGAAGGAGCCGGGTGCTGCCGACGCGTCATGCAGTCCGCCGCTCGGGCGACGGTCCCGCCGCATTCCCCGTACGTATGAATCGAACGAAGCGAGAGCGGCCGCCGAGGCTGACGGCGCCTGCCGTCCGCGCCCTGGCGTCGAACCTTCAATCGACTCGTCGCCCCAGGCTGCCCGTATCGGCCCTGTGATCAGGTGCGTTGTCCGGGTGCTCTATCCCTTTCCGCAACCGAGGAGAAACCGTGAATCCCGTCCGCGTGCTGGTCACCCTTCACCCTGTGTTCGACAACCCTCCTGCTGCGGCCGTCGAGGCCCTCGCATTCCGACGCCCCGTCGACGTCCGCCGCGTCCTGTTCGCCGCCGCATCACGACCGTCATCGGGGTGGGGGGCATGACCAACTCGACCACCCTGTCCCCCGCCCTGCTTGCGTGGGCCAGCCGGGGCCTCGACGCCCGCCCCGTGGCCCGGGACGCCTCACACGACAGAAGCAACTCCCGCGTCTGGCACCTCTCCCTGCCCAACGGCGTCGACTTCTACCTGAAGATCGCGCCGAACCCGGTCATGTACGAGCGCGAGACGTTCGCCCTCAGAGCCACTGCACCGGCACTCGGCTACGAAGGCGCACCGCAGCTGCGCGACTCGAGCCCGGAGCATCTGGCACTGCTCCTGACCGCCGTCCCCGGACGGCCCCTCAAGCAGCTGAAGCTCTCCCCCGCGGAGGAAGCCCGCGCACACCGGCACGCCGGCGCCCTGTTGGCCCGCCTCCACGCGGCCGGTGATCTGTCCGGACCTCGACGAGCCGAAGCGGAGCAGGCACTACAGGCCGCGGCCGAGGGCGCCGAGGGACACCTGGCGAAGGCCGGGGACCGGCTGACCACGCCGGAGCAGAAGCTGGTGCGCGACCTGGCCGAGCAGCTTCGGACCCTGCCGCCGTTGCCGCTCGCGTACATCCACGGCGACGCGTGGGAGCGCAACCTGATGTGGTGGACAGCCCGGCAGCAGGCCGCGTGGATCGACTTCGAACGATCCCGGTTCGCGGCCGCCGTGCAGGACTTCGTGCTGATGGCCTGCGCCACCTGGACGGATCGGCCCGACCTGCGGGCCGCCTGCCTCCAGGGCTACGGGCGAAGCCTCACCGTCGAGGAGCAGCGCGCCCTGACGTGCCTCGCGGCGATCGACGCGGTGAGCTGTCTGGTCTGGGGACCAGACCACGACGACCCGCAGGTCACCGCACGCGGACGGCGCACCCTGGACCGGCTGATGGCGGGGGTGTTCGCATGACCGCACCACACGACAAGACCGACGCCCCGGCCGTCGACGAAGCCAACCTCGGCGGCGAGGCGGTGTCCCTCCCGGCGGCCCGGTCGGGTGCTCCGCAGCCCTCAGCGCCACCGGAGCTCGACTACAACGGGCGCAAGCACCGGCGGGCGATGGACGACGCGAGCCTGTGGGACATGGCCCGCCGCATCCCCGCGGCCCTGATCCAGACGGCCCGCCTGGCCTGGAGCGTCGACCGGCGCATGGCGCTGACGATCGTCGTGTGCCAGCTGCTGTCCGGCCTGGGCACGGCCGTGATGCTCGCCGCCGTCGCCAAGGCCCTGCCGCAGCTCATGGTCTCCGACCCCCGCCAGGGCCTGGCCCACGCGTGGCCGGCGCTGACCGTTGCCGTCGTCGCGATGGCCACCGGAGCGGCCCTGTGGATCCTCGCGGACTGGGCGACCCGGCGCCTGAACCCCAAGATCGCCTCAGCCGCGGACCTCCAGCTGGTCGATCTCCATATGCGGGCCGAGCTCGCCGCCTACGACGCACCGGGGTTCGGGGATCGCAGTCAGGCCGCGGAGATCGGCGCGCTGCGCGCGGTCGACCTCGCCGACGACGCCAAGACCCTCACGAACGGGCTCGTGCAGCTGCTGTCCGCGGCTACGGTCCTCACCTCCTTGCATCCCGCGCTGCTGGGGGTGTTGCTGCTGTCCGTCCTTCCCCGCGGCATGGGCGGGGTGATCGCCGCACGGGTCGACTACCGGGTCCACGACCAGACGATCTCCGCCCGCAATGTCCGCGGAATGATGCGGTGGTGGCTGACCACGTCCGAGCTCGCCGACGAACTCCGCGCCAACACCATGCGCCCATATCTCCACTTTTGGTACAGAAGTATGTGTGATCGCGTCGAGTCGAGGGAGGTTGCTGGGGCCCGGCCGTATCTACGGATCACGCTCCTCGCCGCCTGCCTCGGCGGCCTGTTCACCCTCGGCATGTGGGCCTCGCTGGCCGCCCTGGTGCTAGTCGGCGCCATGAGCACGGCCCTCGCGGGTACCGCCGTCGTCGCCTCCCAGACCGCCGGCCGGGCGCTGAACTCGATCATCCGGTACTCGACGGTGATGTTCCACCACGGGCTCTACCTCTCCGACTACTACGAATTCATCGACGAGGTCCGCGCCATGACCACCGCGCGCGGCAGCGTACAGGCCAAGCCTCCGCGGCAGATCCGGCTGGACGGCGCCTCCTACACCTACCCGAGCAAGGAGATCCCGTCCGTACAGCCGATCACGCTCACTCTGAACCGGGGCGAAGTAGTCGCACTCGTCGGAGAAAATGGCGCCGGCAAGTCCACGCTCATTCGCATGCTCACCGGACTCACGGTTCCCACCGACGGCAGGGTGCTCTGGGACGCCACCGACTTGGCCGGCGCTGACGCGGAGACGGTGTGGCAACACGTCGGCCTAGTCCCGCAGAAAAATGGACATTGGCCCCTCGCCGCCCGGGAGAACGTCACCCTCGGCCAGCCCCGAGAATACGGCGATCAGCGGATCTGGGGCGCAGTCGAGCGGGTCGGCATGACCAAGGCCCTGCGCGAACTCCCCGATGAGCTGCAGACGTTGCTCGCCCGGTCGGTCTGGGGCGGCCACGAGTTGTCCGGCGGGCAGTGGCAGAGGTTGGCTTGCGCGCGGGCGATGTACAGGGAGCCGGCCGTGCTCGTCCTGGACGAGCCGACCAGCGAGATGGACGCCCGCGGAGAACACCAGATTTTCAAGGAACTCCGCGCCATGGCCCCGGACCGGATCACCGTGGTCGTGACGCACCGGCTCGACAACGTCCGGATGGCAGACCGGGTCATCGTTCTCGACCAGGGCACCGTGCGCGAGCAGGGGACATTCGACGAACTCATCGCCACCGAGGGGAGTTTGCTCGGGGAGCTGTACGCCCTCGCCCAGGACCGCTGAACCTTCCGGGTCATCGCACTCTCATCGCGGGGCCGCGCATCGGCGCGGCCCCGCCTCTCTCTCTACCTCGGCGCGCTCGCTGAGACCGTCGAGCGGGCCTCCTTGAGTCCGGACGAGGCCACTCCCTATCGCACCGGATTGTTTCTGATCACGTCCGTCGAACTGACGCTTCGCGCACTGTAGACCGCACGTCCAGAAGGCTCACCCAACCGCCTACCAGGCGACGCCAGCAGCCGCGGCCCGCACGGTTGTTGAGGGGGTGGAGGTGGACGGGCTCCGGTCGCCAGAACCCCATGCGGCGTCCGGACGTTCAGTCGCCGGCGACCGGCCTCTGGTCCTCTGGGCGTCCCTACGGCCTGCTGGCCCGTTTGAACCGGGAGACCTCGACAGCCCACTGCGCCACCGCTTCAAGATCTCCCCGCGGCCGCGGGCGGCCGACAGCAGCCGCTATCCGGGGGTAGGCCGGATGCATGTCGTGATCGGCCCCCGTGACCAGCGCGGACAGCAAGGGCGCAGCCCCCTCTCGGCTCCGGTCGATCTTGATGAGCACACCAGTTTGCTGGCTCCGGTCGAGGGTGGGCAGACCGGGCGGGAGTTGGGCGCGAATCTCCTGCCAGGTGAGCGTTGTTCCGGTCGCTGCTGCCTTCTGCAGGATGGTCTTGACCGCGGCGGCCAGCGGGTCGAGCTTCACGCTCGCGGGGCTCTCCGGTTTCCCGGCTGCCGGGGGCTTCGTGCGGGCACGGGGCTTAGCTGCCGCGGTGCTCGCCGACCGCCGCTGTCGCGCCTTGCGACCCCAGCGGGCGACCCGGTCCCGCTCGTGGTCCCTGAGTTTGGGGCCTGCGATGTTCGCCGCCCGCGTCAGCTCCTCCACCAGCTGCGCCAGCTCATCGCCGGCAAGGAGGTCGCTCTCGCGGTCGAGCCGCTCCAGCAGGGCACGGGCTCGTGCTGCCGACTCCTTTGCCCGGTTCGGCTTCCTGCTTTTGGAGGGCTCCGGCCTCTTCGGGGCTGGCGGAACCGGCTTGTAGTGCAGCTGCCTTCGTAAGGCCGCCTGGGCCGGGGACTGATCGGCATAGTCGTGCTCGCGCAGATAGGCACGCGCCGCGGCCAGGATGCGGTGCTCCTCGGCGCTGGCCCCACGCCGGGTCAGTGAAGCGGCCTGCTGAATCCCGGAGCGGACATCCCACGCCCGTCGTTCACGGACCGCGGTGTCCAAGTCCTTGAAGATGTGGCGCTGGTACTCCTCGTGGGTGGCTAGAGCGTGTCCGATGGGTCAGCACCGGCCAAAGTGGAGAATTTCGGCCTACTTCTGGTATCAGGGCCACCGGTGATGAGGGGATGGCTACGCTGAGGCCGCTCTTGATCATCTCTTTGGAGGTACTGCTATGACGGAGAAGGAACCCGTTCAGGGGGATGAGGGTCTCGTCCTGATTCCCGCAGCCGAAGTGTCCGAGCAGGACAAGGCGACGCTGACACTGGACTCCGAGGTCATCACAGTGACCGACGGGACTGCTATCCCTGCGGAGATCAAGGCGGTTGACGAGCAGGGCAACGTGATCGCTGTCTACACGGCCTCTCAGCCCGTGACGACGCGGGCGTCGTCGCTAGCAACCAACATTCAGTCGCTCTACTCGCAGTACTACCTGAATTTCAACGGGCTTTCCCAGACCAACCTCGCGCAGTAGCTCGCCCAGGGCTACCGCGAGAATTAGGGCGTCAGGCCACTCCGGGGCGACCGCGCAGCCACAGCCGTATCGCTGCGAGGGTGACCGTCCCGTGAAAGATGTACGCCCTCTTGTCGTACCTGGTGGCCACGGCCCGGGACTGCTTGAGGGCGCCCACGGTGCGCTCAACTTCGTTGCGGCGTTTGTAGAGTGCCCGGTCGAAGCTGGCGGGCCGACCACCTCGACTGCCTCGGCCCAGGCGGTTGGCCCGCTGGTTCCTCGGTTCCGGGATGGTGTGCTTGATCTGGCGTCTGCGCAGGTAGCGGCGGTTGCGGCGCGATGAGTACGCCTTGTCGCCGCCCAGGTGGTCCGGCCGGGTGCGGGGATGGCCGCCTGCCGGACGGGGCACGCGAATGCGTTCCAGGACCGGGATCAGCTGCGGAGCATCACCCCACTGCCCGGGAGTGACCAGGACAGCCAACGGCCGGAGCCCACCCTCGCCCGCCAAGTGGATTTTCGTCGTCAGACCGCCGCGTGAACGCCCCAGGGCCTCATCCGGGCGGTGTTGCGCAGGCCGGGTCCGCTTGCCGGGCTTCCGTGGCCCCCGCTTGCGTGCGCCGGCGGCGTGCTGGTGGGCACGGCACACGGTGGAGTCCACGCTCACCATGGACCAGTCGATACGTCCCGCTGCGTCAGCATCTACCTGGACAGCCCGAAAAATCCGCTCCCACGTGCCGTCCGCCGACCACCGCCGATGCCGGTCGTAGCAGGTCTGCCAACTCCCGAACCGGTCGGGCAGATCCCGCCACGGAATACCGGTTCGCATGCGGAACAAGATCCCATTGATGACCTGCCGGTGATGTTTCCACCGCCCACCCCGACCGACGTTCGTCGGCAAGTGCGGTTCCAGCAGCAACCATTCAGCGTCAGTGAGATCTCCCCGCCCCATGAGCTTTGAACGATGACCAGTCCCTCTCGTCACGGACCTATCGGACAGGCCCTAGCCACTCCTTTGCTTCCTCCAGGGCCCTCTCGGCTTCGGCTCGCGCCGTGGGCGTCAGGTTGTCCAGGAAGGAGCTGCTGCCGTTGCAGAGCCTGCGTACGTGGTCCACCGTCCCCGTGCGCTGCGCTGCCTCCAGGCCTCGGACGAACGTGACCACTCCCTCCGGCAGAGCACTTCGGCCGGAAGTCGGCCCCAATACGGCCGGCCGGTTCCCAGCGGCGGACCGGTCCCGCAGGATGCGGGAGGCGGCAGACGTGAGCAGGCCCTCGTCCGTCCACGCGCACTCGCTGAACGGGGCCCACTCAGTGGGGTGAGCCAGGCTCTGGGTCCCGATCCAGACCCGGCGGGTTGCGCCGTCGCTGTCGCACCGCACCCGGTAGACGTACGGGCAGCCGGCCAGCCTGCCCGGGTCCGGCACCACGCCGGGCCCGAGAACCACCCTCCGCTCCGTGTCGTCCCAGTCGGGCCGGACGGAGTCGTCCATATGAATGCGCAGGGAAGTGCCGTCCTCCAGGTCCACATCGACCAGGGAACCGATCGGCGGAGGGAAGGCGAAGCGTGCGACGCGGCCGTGATCCAGCAGCGACCGTGACATCGCCGACTTCACGTACAGGTGGTCCGCGCTGGATTCGCCCACGGCCGGCCGGCGGCAGGTGTTCGGCATGCCGTCCGGTTGGGGGAAGTGCTGGAAGTGACACTGGCGGTCGACGTAGAGCTTGGTCGCGAGCTGGGCGCCGCAGCCGCCCAACAGCACGCCGCACCAGAAGGTGTCCTGTTCGTGGGCGTGGCGGAAGGCGTCGAGCTCGATCGCCTCGGGTGGCAGGACGACAGGGACATCGGAGTGCTCATCGCCGATGACCGCCGTCTGCACCAGTCGCGTGTCCCGAACCACGTCGCCCCCCACTCTTGTCTGCAACAAACGATAGGTCGCTGGGTTCATACGCGAGGGCCGATGCTCACCCTTAACTGGAAGAAGCGGGCACGGTACCGACGAAGATGTAGTCGCAGTGCAGGAGGCTCACATCGGCCCCGCTGTCCGGACCAGCTGCGATGTCCACCGTCCACCTTGGGCCGGCCACGTCAGGGTGCGGACAGCCGTCGAGGAGCGGGGCCGGCGGGCCGGCAGGAGGCGCGGGCGGGTGCCCCGTGAAGTGCCGCGTCCTGAGGCAGCCCGCCCTGTTCTTCGTGGACGTGGCAGCCCGGGGTGAGGTAGCCGCCGTCCCGAGGGGCTCGATGACTCACGTCCGCCACGAAGTCCCGAAGCGCGCGAAGAAGAACGCGCTCGCGGCCAGGTGCTGGATCCGGGGGATCCGGGCCATCGCGAACTTCCAGATTCGACACGTCGGGACATCTGGGGTCCTAGTGAATCCTGAATCCCACCCCTGCAGCCTCTGTCCACAGCTCCGCGCTCGTACGGTCCGGGTCCCGATCACGGAACGGAAGGGCCCGACATGTCCGCAATAGCTTGGCTTCGACTGTCCGACGACCGGCTAGTTCGAGCCGATCGTGTGGTCTCCGTCGACTTGTGGGGGCCGGTCGTCGGCAACACCGGGCAGCTCGAGGCCACGAAGGCGGTCGCCGGGCATCCGGCACGGATCGTGGCGCAACTCGCCGGCCCCGGCACGCCCTGGGTCCACGTCGCGACCTGCGCCGCCGCGCGCGGAGGCGAGTTGATCACCGGGCTGCTCAACGCGCTCGCCTCGGCCGCCGCGCGGCCCTCGGGCATCGCGTTCGTCTACGGGCTGCGCCATGGCGGGGAGCTGTCACGGTGGGCGTATGGGGCGGCAATTCCACTCACCGACCCCCGCGTTGCGCCGTTTCACGAGGTGCGCGATCCCGCCCCGGGGCGATGGCTGATGCGTCCGCTGCGGGGTGAAGCCTAGGAGAGGTTCCTGAGCCCCGTGGCGGCGGGCGACCGACAGCTGCTGGTGGTCAGGAGCGGCCCTCGTGTCTCTCCTGGCTGTCGTCTGCCGCCTGGTGGAAGGGGCGTTCACACAGCAGGGCCGGCCGCTGTGCGACCCATCCCGATTCGTATGCCGCGGGATCGTGGACGGTCCGCAGGTGTGTGAATCCGAGGCGTTCGTAGTATCTGTGGAGACGGATGTTGGTGGTCCAGGCGTCGAGGCGCAGCCACTTCGCCCCGAGGCGGGTCGCCTGGTCTCCGCACCAGTTGAGGATTCTTGCTCCCAGGTTCTCCCCGCTGCCCGGCCGCGCCAGGGTCAATTTGTGGACGTACAGGGCCGGTTCGTGTCGCTCGTCCTCGGTCCACAGGACGGGTTCGGCCTTCTGGTCGAGAGTGACGGTGGCCACGGGAGCGGACTGCGGTGCCGGGTGGAAGAGGTAGACCTCGCCGGCCGTCACGCTGTCGATGAGGAGTTCGGGCGGGTAGGGCGTGGACCACTGGTCGCTGCCCTGGGTGCGTAGCCAGTTGGCCGCGTCGGTGCGGAACTGGAGGAGTCGGGGAATGTCGGCCGGCACGGCCCGGACAACGATCACTCGCAGCCTCGCTCGGTGGTGCGGAACCGCTCGTACACAGTGATGTTGCGGTGGGCCGGCAGCGTGAAGAGGGTGACCTGCACGGGCAGGTCAGCGGCGTCGTAGTTGGTGCTGACGATTTTGATGGCGGGCACCGAGTTGCCGGCCCCGAGGCCCAGGCGCAGGTTTTCGCCCTCGGTGGTCGTGTGGGGGTGGATCTCGTCGATGGAGCGGACGATCTCGTGCCCGAGTTCAGTCAGGACGCGGTTGGTGCCGCGCTCCACGTTGTCCTGCAGCACCCAGTCGCTTCTCTCAACGATGCGAAGTGCCACGTAGGAGTCGTCGGTGTGGGCCGCGGCCCCGTCCACCATGTTGGTTCTGCGGCGCACGGCTACGTATTCGCCGTCCAGCAGGCCCAGGCGACTGCGGACAAGTTCGTCCGCCGGCTCGCGCGTGATCTCGTCCATCCGGGCATCGCCCTTGCGGTGCGCGGCGTCAAGGAGGGACGTGTAAATGTCGATGTTGGGCGCCTGCTCGTGGAACTCCGACTGCGGATAGAAGAGCAGTGGCTTCCAGTCGTGGACCCAGGCGCCCGAACCTTTGCGTGTGCGCACAATGCCCTCGGCCTTGAGTTTCTCCAGCACACGAACCAGCGACTGCCGGCTCAACCCGTACTCGTCGCCGAGAACCTGGGCTGAGGGGAGCTTGTCCGGAGAGCCGTCGGGCTTGCGGAAGTCTCCGGCCTTGATGCGTTCGCGCAGCAGGATGACGACGTCGTCGACTGTCGCCTTCTCCTGCGGCTTCCGCGGGCGATTGCTACTCATGGCCGCACCTTAGCAACCTGTCGCGACAGGTTAGCAAGAGTCGCTACGCGATGCACACCCACCCGCGAAGACGCTGCCGCATCGGCGATGTAACGCACCACGCCTTCAACTCAACCTGTCTTGACAGGTGTTGACGGGCCACCAGCTGATCGCTACGGTCGTGACCGGCACTACAACCTGTCTTGACAGGTTGATGGGTCTACGGCTGTGCATTCCGGGTCTAAGTAGCACAAGTTCGGCGCACCGCCAGGCCCCGCTCAATACAGGCCCGCTCTTTGAGAACTGCACAGCGGACACAGGACTGAGCGCCCGGCAGCTATCCATCGGCATCGCCGAACGGCCAATTGACCGGGCGGGATTGAACAGTCCAGACGACCAAGGCCCGGCACACCGTGCCTGTGCCGCGGCCTTGGCCGGCTGGCCAACACAACGGCCCTGGTCGGGAGTTACACCCGGCCAGGGCCGCCCTCGGCCCCTCTGGGGAGTCGCCACTCCCGCCAGGGCCTCATCCGAACACCTCACTCACCGAGGAGTCCGAACTATGTCCCACATTAGTGATCGCTCCGCTATCACCACCGTCCAGTTAGGAGCGATGAGCTCCGCTCACTCCAAGACGATCGCCGCCGCGGTGGACACCGATACGCGTGCTCGCGCAGCCGAGGTCGCGGGGGCGTACCTGTCCAACCTGACTCTGGCTGCCAAGACGGCGGCCGCGAAGGGGGCCCGCTGATGTCCGCGCCCGCCCCCTTCGAGCCCGTACACCCGAGCCTGGCCGAGTTCGCGGGCATGACTCACAGTCGCCTCGGCAACCTGAGTCCGGCCGAACACCAGGTAAGGGCGGCCGAGGTTGCGCGCGACGTGCTGCGCCGCGTGATCAAGCTCGACCTGTCGCACATGACGGTGGACCAACTCGCCATGGAGCTCCGGGAGATGCGGGGCGTGCTGGCCGGCTTGCTGACCGTCATGGTTCCAGTCGCCGTCCCTCCTGCTCGACCCGAACTCGGTGGACTCGCCGACGACGACCTGGTCGCCGGCCTCTTTGACATGATCATCGACGTGGCGCCGTTGGAGGCCGACGTGGCCGTCCACATCGGGCGCCCGTTACCCAACCCGCTGATCGACTCCCTTGCCAGGGCAATCAACGCGCCGGGCCTGCAGGACTTCGGTGAGTACCTGGAAGCCCGCGGGCACTGCGGGACCTCAACCGTGCACATCACCGCCATGGCCTCCCCTGGAGGTACGCGGTGACGCAGACCACGCCCCGGGCCACGCAGCCCCGCGAGAACCAGATCCTGGCCGAGCCCGCCACGGTCGACCGGTGCCGACAGGACTACGACCGCGGCGCCGCCGACCGGGCGACCGCCTTCAAGCAGATGCGCCGGGCGGGGCCCCTGACGCCTCGTGCCCACGCCGCTTCCCCCTGACCCCTACTCCGACCGCCACCCCCAGGGCGCAGGCGCCGCCCCTCAGTAACCCGCAGGGGACGGCAGACCCCCGTTGTCCCCCGCGTCTCCGCCCCTCGGAGCCGCCTCGCACAGGAGAAGTACGGTGACCACCTCAAGCACTCCCCCTACGACGTCCTCGCCGGCCTCGGCCGACGAGGAGGACCGGCCGCCGCTCAACAAAGCGCAGCGCGTGATCGTCGGTGTCGTGGTCGGCGGCGCGGTGGTGATCGCCGGGATCGGGTTCGCCGGCTCGTACGCGGCGGTCCGCGACCTTGCGATCCGCAAGGGCTTCGGCGCCTTTGCCCATGTGTTCCCGCTCGGGGTCGACTCGGGCATCCTCGTCCTGCTCTCTCTCGATCTGCTGCTGACCTGGCTTCGGATGCCGTTTCCCATGCTGCGGCAGACCGCTTGGCTGCTCACCGGCGCAACGATCGCGTTCAACGGTGCCGCAGCCTGGCCCGACCCTCTGGGAGTCGGCATGCACGCGGTGATCCCGGTCCTGTTCGTCGTGACGGTCGAAGCCGCCCGGCACGCAGTCGGGCGGCTGGCGAACATCACCGCCGGCCGTCATATCGAGCCGGTCCGGCTGATCCGGTGGCTGCTCTCGCCGCTTCCCACGTTCAAGCTGTGGCGGCGGATGAAGCTATGGGAGCTGCGCTCCTACGAGAGGGTCATCACACTCGAGCAGGAGCGCCTGGTCTACCAGGCCCGCCTGCGGAGCCGGTTCGGTCGCGCCTGGCGCCGCAAGGCTCCGGTCGAGGCCCGGCTGCCGCTGCAACTCACCCGCTACGGCGTCCCGCTCAGCGCCGGCCGCGACCTGGTGTCGGCCCCTTCGCCGTCACTGGAGGGGAACCTGCTGGAGACCCACGTCGCCGACGCGCTCGCGATCACTTCCGCCGCGGACGATGTCCTGCCGGACGTTCCCAGCATGAACGTTTCCGTCCAGGCCGTGAACGTGAGGGCCGGCGCCGACGTGAACTCCGGCGACGGGGAGGCGCCGACGCAGTGGACGGTAACCGTGAACTCGGCGGCCGAGCGTGAACTTGGCACCGTGAATCCGGGCGGCGGCTCGAGTGTGAACTCGCCGGTTCACGCGCCGGCCGATGCCCCCGTGAACGGTTCACGGCACGGCAGTTCACGGCTGCCCGTGAACCAGTCGGCGAGCGGGGCCGATTCACGCATGAAACCGTTCACACCCGCCGTGAACGGCCTCACCGTGAACTGCGTGAACTCCGTGAATCGGCTGCTCACAGGCACCGTGAACTGGTTCACGCCGATCGTGAAGCCCCGTGAATTCACGCGTGAACCGATGGCCGTGAATCGCCGGCACTGGAGCGTGAATAGGTCCGTGAAGCTGACCGTGAACAGCGCGGCCGACTGTGAATCGGGGGGCGTGAACGCCCCGTTGGGCACCGTGAATCCGGTGCCGGACGAGACCGTGAACGCGGACGACGACAAGCGTGAACAGGACGGCGTGAACGGCCGTACCGTGAATTCACGCCGCACCCCGAACGTGCACGCCGCGAAGATGCAGACGCTGCCGCCGACGTCGGTTCACGCCTCCGTTGGCGCCCCCAGCCCGGAGCAAGCCGAGCGGGCCGCGGCCGCGGCCGCGTGGTTCGAGGCCAAGAAGAAGAACCCTGCCCTGCAGCAGAAGGAGTTCGCGGAGAGCCTCAACCGGTCGCCGGCCTGGGTGACCAAGGTCCTCAAGGAGGCCCGCAAGAGCCGGGGCCCCGCCGATGACTGAGCCGGTCAGCAAGGACGCTCCCAGCCGGACAGGCCCGGGGCCGAGTCCGGCGCCCGGCCTCGAGGTGGCGCGTGCGCACCACCGGGCAGGGCCGATGACCTGCGAAGACGCCGATCACAACGAGCACTTCATCCGCATGCTGATCCAACTCGCCCTGGAGGGCGAGCGGATCACGGGAGCCTCCGAGGAGGGAGGAATCGTGACCACCGCCGACGAAAAGTCCGACCCGTTCCACGTCCCGCTGCCCGCTGAACTGCCGGCCCCCGCACCTCAGATGCCGTCGGCGCAGGCCGTACCCGAGGGGGCTCCGCCCCTTCCGACCACGGCTCCGGCCCTTCCCGCGCAGCCCCGGCCGTCCCCGGCACCCGAGCCGCGCCGGCCAGTGCGCGAAGGACGGGGCGAGGACTGGTGGACGAAGCAGACGGACCCGAGCAACCCCTGGCCCACTCCGGCGTCCCTCGCACCGCCGGAGGAGCCGCAGGACTCGGATGGCGACGAATACACAGGTCAGAGCCATGATCTGGCCCCGGTCGATGACGCACCCGGGCGGGAGCACAGTCGCGGCGAGCCTACCGAGGCCCGCGTGGATCCGGAGCCGCTCGTGAAGGAGCCCGTCGGCGAGTCCGGTGACCAGGACACGGTGGCCAAGGAGGTGCGCCAGGGCTTCGCTCCGCTGGTGGACGAAGTGCGCGCGCTGGCCGACCGGTTCGCCCGCCCGTACGTGCCCAGCGAAGACCCAGTGGAGGACAGGAATCGGCTGCGGTGGAGGCGCATCCGCCTGTACGGCATCCCGCTGGGCATCGCACTCGTCCCGCTTCCACCCACTTTGCCGGGCGTCGGGACGGTCGTCGGCGGCTACTCCCTGGCCGGCATGTACGCGTCCATCCCGCAGTCCCTGCAGGTCAGTTCCGGCTGGTCGCTGGGCTGGGCGGCCGCGGCCGCACTGGCCCCGACCTGCGTCGTGGTGGTGCGGTTCGCCAGCCGCCTGAAAGCCCGGCAGAAGCCGGGATTCACGCTGCGCATCGTCACCTCGTCGATGGTCTGCGGCTCAGTCATGTACGGGCCGGTCGGCACGTACGCCCTCTACCTCATGAACGGACATATCGCGTGAACACCCTTGCTGCAGGAGGAGCGGGAGCCGCTGGATTCGGCGCCGGGGCCACCCTGGTCGGCCTCCTGATCCTGGTCTATGTGATCCGCCTCTGGAAGGGCGGCAAGACCTCCGGTCGCGGGTCGTTCCTTTGGGGCATTTGCGCCGGAATTCTGCTGGGTCTGGGGGGCGGCATCCTCGGCACCATCGGAGCCACGGCCGGCTGGGCTGCCAGCACCGGCGGCGGCATCCTCTCCGGCACCGGCGGAGGTGTTCCCGGTGCCGGCGCCCCGGCCGCACCGAAGACCAGCGGCGGCGAGAAGAGCAGCGTCGGATCCTTCCTCACCGGCGCGGTGATCGTCGCGTGGAATGCCGCGGCCTGGGCCTCCGACAAGAAGGACGGCAAAAACTGGTTCTTCGTCGGGGCTCTCGTCGGCGTCTGCCTCGGCGCCGCCGGCGGCATCTTCGGCACCCTGTCGGGCGCCATCTCCACCACCGGCGGCAGCGTCGGCCAGGTCCTGGGAGGCCTCACCGGCTAACCCGGATCCGATCCGCCGGCGATCGGCCGGTGATCCGCCGACGATCGGTCCCGATACGCCTGGCCGATCAGCCCCGGCGGATCGCCGGCCGATCACCCGCCCTGTCTCTGACCTGCGAAAACACGATCAGACACATCACTTCGCCCTCCCCCGCTTCCTGCTCTGCGAAAGGCCGCACCGTGGCTGTGGATCTCACCAAACACCCCGACCCCAGCCGCGACACCGACGTGTCCGCGCACGCTCCCGGGCCCTCCACCCACGCGGTGGAAGACGTCGATGGCCCGGCCGCCACCGACACAGCAGAGCAGGACGCCGGCCCCGCCACGGAGCAGGAGAGCCCCACCGGATTGCAGGCGTGGAAAGACGGCCTCAGCCACGTCGTGCACCACCAGCTCGGCCGCTGGTGGAGCGCCGAGGACCTGACCGACGAGCAGCTCCTGACGATGCTCCTCAACCGCCAGCACAAGGACTTCAACGAGCGGATCAAGGCCCGCACGACCATCGCCACGCAGCAGCTGAACACGGCGCGCACCGCCGAGCAGCAGACACCCCAGACATGGAAGGCCGCCGACAAGATCCAGGGCACCCTGGACGACCTCGCGGACCAGGAGTTCACCCCCCGGGTCCCCACCGCCCAACGCCTGGGCGCGGTCCGCCGCGAGCGAGCCCAGTCCCGCCGCACCAACGCCCTGATCGCCGCGGGCGTAGCCGGCGTGCTGGCCTGGCAGGCGCCGGAAGTTGCCACCAGGGTCTCGGTGTTCATCACCCTCGCAGGCACAGCCTGGGTCTGGGCGATGGGGCGCTGGCCCTGGACGTGGACCGCGAAGACCCCTGCGTTGACGTTCGACCCCGACGCGGACGTCGCCGCCGCCCTCGAGGCCGCCGCCGGCGAATCGGAGACCTCCGAGGACGAGGAGGCAGAGGCAGCTGAGAGCGACGCTCCACTGCCGGTCGCTCCCGGATGGGACCCCGCGCCCGGCACGGCGGATGCACCGTCAGCTCCCGCCGACAGCCTCGCCGGACCGGCCACGGGCAGCGAAGCCCCGGCCGTGGAATCGGCGGCCGCGGCCGCACCTGGCGCTGCGACGGCGGCAGTCCCCGGCGGGCGGCCCCTGGAGGGGACCGCGCCCGCCGCGGATGCCCAGCCGTACCCGATCGCCCTGGCCACCACCGCTCAGGCGGCAGCCGACTGCCTGTGGCGCGCGCTGCGCACCGAGGGCGTCGACGTCGGCTGGGTCGGCGACGGCGTGAACTTCCCGTGGGGGTGGCAGCTGACCGTCAGGGTCCGCTCCGGCTCACCCGACGACATCAGCGCGAACAACACCCACAAGGGGCTGATCACGCGGCTGCGCCTGCCGCGCGGCAGCGGCGTCCAGGTCGAGCCGTGGGAAGACCCGGGCGACACCTGCACCGTCCGTCTCGTCCAGCGCAATCCGTTCGCGACCCTCGGCGAACTCCCCTACCGGCCGCCGCTGTCGAGGTCGATCAACGACGTCGCCGACTTCGGCCTGGTGATGGACACCTCCCCGCTCGCCTACTCGCTCGCCGGGCTCATGCTGCTCATGGTGGGCGACTCCGGCGCCGCCAAATCGGGGATCATGCTGGCCATGGCGGAGGTCACCACCGCCTGCTACGACGCGGTGACCTTCAACATCGACCCCTACGGCTCCGGCGTCGCCGACCTCGGCGAGGCGATCACCGCGAGCGCGCACAGCGACGAGCAGATCATCGCCGTGCTCCGGTTCTTCCTGGGACTGGCCAAGTCCCGCGCCCGGATGCGCCACAAGTACCGGATGGGCAACACCTGGAAGCCCAGCCGCGAACACCCGGCCGTGTGCCTGTTCGTCGACGAGTGGCCCAAGCTGTCGGACGAGGCCAAGAAGCTGCTGATCGAGCTCCTGCTGGTCGGCCGTAAGGAAGCCATCTGGGTCTACGCCGGCTCCCAGTTCGGCACCTCCGACTACCTCGGCGCTCCGATCGGCCCGAAGGTCGCCGCCCGGCTGCTCGGCGCCTGCCGCGGCGACGACGTGACCGCACTGCTCGGCGCGGGCGCCCTGGCCGAGGGCTACCGGGCCGACCGGCTGACCCCGGCGGTGTCCCCCAGCGACCTGCGCGACGCCGGCGTCATCTACGCCAAGGGCCTGCCACAGATGCCCGACCGTCCCGTGCGCTACAAGTTCCGGGAGGTCACCGTCGACACCGCGGCGCGGCTCGGCGCGGAGCGGGGCGCCGCCGGGCTGCCCAGCATCGCCGCGGACTGCGCCGAGGCAGGGCTCAACCTCGCAGCCCTGCTCGCGCTGTGCAGCACCGACCCGGACGTGCGGCCGCTCCCCTCGATCCTGGCCTCGATCCAGTACGCCATGGAGGCGACATCCTCCGGCTACCTCGGCTACGTCCCGGTCGAGGACGTCGTTGCCCGCCTTCGCGAGGAGGACGAGAAGGCGTGGTCCCGCTGGGACCACATGGCCGATGCCGGAGCTCGGCGCCGGGAACAGGGCAAGGAGATCGCCCGGCGCCTCAAGGAACACGGCATCACGCTCACCACCGAGCGGGTCCCCTCGGTGGGTGACCCGCAACGCAAGATCACCGTCTACAAGCGGGTGGCAATCGAGCAGGCCATCAAGGAACTCCCGTGAACCCCTGCCGCCCTCCACTACGGGCTGCCGATCAGAAGGAGCAGATGATGAAGGTGCGCACCACTACCCCGCTCCGGGCCGGAGCGACCGGGCGCGGACGGCCCGCCGTCCCGGCGGGCCGTGGGGAGGCCACGCATGCCGGATGAGCAACTGCCGGGCGACCGGCCGGAGAACGGGCAGCCAACCGGCAAGACCGACTCGTTGCGGGAGATCGCGCGAGACGTGCGCCACCTGGTCGCCGTCCTGGCGCCGATCGCGCTGGGGGCCATCGCCCTGGTCGCGCTGGTCCTGGGATCGGTCGCACTGTTCTGGTACGTCCTGTACCGGGAGTGGGGCCTGCTCGGCTCCATCGCCGTCATCGTGCTGACGATGTCGGTGCTACGCCTGGCGACCCTTTACAGCCAGCGCAGGACCGGGCCCCGGCCGTAAGCCGCCTGGAATGAGGGGGTGGTGATGCAGGGAACTCCCCGCATCACCACCCCCTTTTGTGTTGTCGGATGGCCGGAATTGCTCCGCCGCCAGCGGACCAGGTCCGACACTGGGGCTCCCCGAGGAAAGGAAACTCCGCTGTGGCCCGAGTCGTTCCGACCTACCGCGCCCGCTACGCCCACGAGGCGATGCGTGACCTCGAGAAGGAGGTGCAGAACGGCAAGGCGGCCTACGAGGACCCTCGCCAGGTGACTGAGTCGGTGGAGCTCCTGCAGAAGATCGCGGGCCACGCCGGTCCGGTGATCCTGCAGTCGGCCGCGGCCTACCGCACGACCTCTCGCGACCCCGGCAGCGAGCCGAACAAAGAAGCCGGCCGGCTCCTGGGCGAGGCGGCGATCCTCGCTACCCAGCTCGCGCAAAAGCTCAACGAGGCCCTGCAGCATGCCCGCACCATCCGGTAGCTCCCGGCACACGAGGCGGAACGCGATGAGGCCCGACCGCAACGGTCGGGCCTCATCGGCGTTTTAGGTCGGCCACGGCATGCACCGCACGGCCGCGGGGTTCAGAGCGCTTCGCGCACGGCCGCCGGCAGCGGGTAGGCGGCGGCAAGGGCCTTGATGATCTCGTGGGCAATCTCCCGATCGGCCTCGGGATCGGCCTTCTCGACGAGCGCACCGCCGTCTTCGTCGGTGTCGGCGCCGAAGAGTTCAGCGAGTTCGTCCTGGAGATCCTCGCCGTCGTCCTCGGCATCGAGGTGGGCGTACTCGGCGCGCTGATCCACGTACTGGTAGACCCGGCTCAGGCTCGACGGATTGGCGGCCTCACCGTTGATTTCGGTTCCGGTGGCGAAGACCGTCGGGTGGGGCTCGGGCCCACCTGACGGGATGAGCAGGTTGAGGACCGCGTCCTTGAGGGCGGTGCGGTCGAGGTAGACGCTTGCGTCCACGTGTGGCTCCTCTCAGGGGGTGTGCGGGCGGGGGCTGGTCAGTTCGAAGGCCTGGTCCAGGCGGCGGGTGTGGTCCGGGGCCAGCAGGTCGCCCAGACTCACGGTCGAGCCGAACCGGTAGCCGGCCCAGTCGGGGGTCATCTCCAGGAGCTCTGCCGTGCGGGTGCGCAGCGCCTGCAGGCCGTGCGTCCACTGCTCGGCCGCGGGGAGCGCCTCCCACATCTGCTCGGCCTCCTCGTCGTCCAGGACGTCGCCGGCGGGTGTCTGCAGGCTGGCGGTCCACCAGGTGGGGAAGGGGTCGCTCCAGGAGACGACGACGGGGTGGTCGTCGCGTTCGAGCAGAAGGCGCTGTACGTCGTGCCAGCCGCATTCCGGGCGGAAGTCGCCCGATGCCAGGCCCTGGGTGATCACGTCGGCGAGCCAGCGGCGGTGGGGACCGTCGACCCAGGTGTTGACCTCGCACTGGCCCATCAGGCGGGCCGCGAGGCGCAGCGGCTCCGTTCCGCTGTCCATCGCGGTGTTGAGGAGCAGGGTCAGAGGTCGGACCTGGTGGCCTCGGTAGTCGACGACCGGGTCATCGAAGATGATGTTGTACAGCGAACGGGCGTACATGCCCAGCCACCGGTACGGACTCACCTGGCCGCCGAGCCGGATTTCCCGCAGTGCGTGGTTGTCGGGCAGCAGGTCGAACAGCGCGTAGGCCCGGTCTCCGGAGTTCGGGGAGTCGAAGAGGACCCTTCGGGCGTGGTCGTGTATCAGGTTGTGGAGGTGGGGGCGCTCGCGTCCGTTGAGCTGGGCAAAGCCGTGGAGGTCCTGAAAGCGGATGTAACTCACGGGGAGTCCTTACGTCGGTGCGTGGGGCGGCCAGCGACTCGTGCGGCAGCGCGGCTGCCTGGTCGTTCGGGAGGCGGGTCGTTGGTCATCCGCGACTTCCTGCGCGAGCACTCCTGGCGCAGGCGTGCAGCCCGAGGGTGGTGATTTCCTGCTCGACGCGCGGCAGGTCTGTGGCCCGGGTCGGACGAGGTGGGCGGTGCGTGGGCGGCACGGTGTCGGTTCCCCTCACGGTGATGTGGCGGCGGGTCGGGCGGTGTCCGCGGCGCTGCATGGGCCGCTGGCCTCGCAGTTCCTTGTATCAGCCGGGTCCGACAGCAGCGTGGTGCGGTTCAGTTCTTATCGAGCGCGGGGCGGGTGTTCATCTCCAGGGCGGCGATGGCTTCCTGGGGGACGGGGATGACGCTCTCGATCAGGGTCAGTGCGCGGCGCAGGGCGATCTGGCGCTGGGGGGCGTAGCCGCGCTCGTCGAGGGCGACGGCCAAGGCGGCTTGGGCCTGTTCGATGTTGCGGCGTTCGGCGGGCGGGAGGTAGCGGGCGCCGGTTGTTCGGGCGTGGTGGTCGGCGCTCTTGAAGGCGGCTTCGAGGGCGGTGACGGTCTTGCGGTATGTGTCGAGGGTTTCGGGGGCGGTGGAGATGCGGGCATCGCGCGCGGCGTCGAGGGCGTCGATGAGGCGGGCGGTCTGGAGGACGTTCACGTCGGCCAGGGCCAGTCGGTGGAGGTTGTCCAGGAGGTTCATTTCGAAGTCGCCGTACGCCTCCCGCACCGCGTCGTGCCGAGTCTCCAACTCGGCTCGTCTCTGGGAGAGTTCGCCGTCACGCCGCGACTGCGCTTGCGTACGCTCGCGTCGGCGGCGCAGCACTGCGGCGAGAGCGCTGGCGATGAGCAGGAGCGCGATGAGTGCCGCGATGGTGCCGGCGACGATCGCGATCGTCCCCCACGGTGTGCTGTCAGTGTGCCCCGTTCCGTCCGGCGTGGTCGTGCCGTGGTCCACAGGGGCGGGGTCGGCGTCGAAGTTCTTGGCGACGGTTGCCCGCAGCCTGGCCGCCAGCTCCATGGGGAGGCTCGGGTTGGACACCAGGGTCAGCAGTGTCATGGCCCCGATCAGGGCCGTGCACATACGTGGCCAGTCCTTGGCTATCCAGAACCGGAGCATCTGGACACCGAGGAGCAGGCACGCGATGTTGCCGACGAGGGTGAGTATCCAGGTTGCGGTCGTGGACGTGGCTGCCATGGGACGGGCCTTTCACGGGATGCCTGCCGCAGGGCGAGCGCGTGATGCGGGCCCACGGCGTCCTGGTAAAGAGCAGGACACGATCACGGTGTGCCAGGGCGCCTGTGGACAGAGCCCGGCGCCGACGCCCTCCCCTGTGGACCGCGGCCGACGCATGGCCGTGGCGTCGCGGGCTGGATCAGATGCGGTCGCCGATCTTGATCTTGCGCCACGTCGTCTCGCTGACTTCCTTCCAGTTGGAGCGCTTGCCCTTGACGATCTGAACCTTCCAGACCTCCGGGTGCGTGTTCACCCCGGTCTGCACGCGCCCGAGGTACTGGCGGTCGCAGACCCGGCGTGAGCTGGACTTGCCCCCGCTCGTGCTGCCGTTGGATCCGCTTGAGTTGCCCTTGTCCAGCTTGTTCGGAGTGCCGGGCTTCACCTTCGAGCCGCCCCCTCCGCCCCCGCTGGTGGTCGAGCGTCCGCCGGTTGAGGGCCGGCTTATGCCAGTGAGGGCCAGCGCGTTGGTGGTGACGTTGCGGCAGTTCGTCTCGCGGTAGCGGTCTTCGTAGACCGGTGTGGAGGGCCGCGCCTCGTCGTGGTCCTTCTTCTTTACGGTGCCGTGCTCCAGCGGCGGGGGCTTGGGCGTGCTGGAGGTGCAGGCCGTCAGCAGGATTGCGGCGGAGACAGCGGTGGCGGTGATCGCGACCGGTCGAGTGGCGGGGAACATCGGGTCGGGGCTCACTTTCTGCTACGGGAAGGGGAGTTGGTGGGCGCGGGCGGCGAGACGACTGTCCGCCAGGTGGCCTGTGGACAGTGCCCCCGCCGAGGGCGTAGGTCGCCGCTGCCGTCCATGAACGTCTCGGCGTACGCAGTCGGGGCCGGCGTTCAGTTGCTGGTGTCAGTGGAACGGCAGCGCAGGGGCGGGCTCGAGTGGTTCCCCATGTGCCCGATGTGTGCCGCGGCGATACCTTCCACTGCCTTGAGCAGGGAGTCAGGGGCGCGGGAGGTGCTGACGGGGGAGGCCGAGCCAGGTAGACCTGTTCCCGCACCGGGTACTGCCGTCCAGCGCGGTCGGGGTCTCGGACACGGCGGAGGTATAGAGCTGGGTGCCACAGTGTCCGCATGCGCTGTGCAGGTGCGGGAGCGCGGCGTCCTCGCCTCCGCCCAGGTGTTCCAGGTAGGCCATCACATAGGCCAGGTCCTGGGGGGCCTGGGCGATGAATTCGGCGGAGGCCCGGGAGACGGCCAGATCTGCGGTGGGGTCGTCGCTGTCGCCGGGTTCGTGGTTAACCGAGACTTCGGCCACCCGCAGGCCTTCGGCGTCCATGATGTGGAAGTCGGTGTGCGTGGCGGCGGGGTCGTCGTCTGCGACGAGTGCGCCGTGGCGGTCCCATGCGTACGGGTCGATGTACCAGGGGTTGCGGGCGGCGGCGGTGAGACGGTCGCGGATCTCGGCCATCCGCGGCATGTTCTGGATTTCGGGGGGAAGGGCGACGGCTTGGGCCAGGTCGAGCCGGTAGGCGATCGTTCCGTCAGGGGCGGTGTCGCTCTGGCACAGGGGCATCCAGATGTCGCGGTTGTAGTCGTTCAGTTGGTGAGCCCAGCCGTTCACATCGCCCGCGCCGTAGCCTGCGGCGGGAATCGAGAGGCGGCGCGCCTCGCCGGTGGTGGTCCAGTACGTGCCGTCGGCTTCGACCGTACCGAGAGGGAGGAGGATCAGGCGCAGGTGGGCGGCATCGAACGGTGCGTCCGGGTCGGGGTGGTGGTCGGTGAGGATGTCGCGGACGGCTGCGGCGATGTGCGCACACGCGATGCGGGTCAGGCGCTCCTCGGCGCGCTTGATGCGTTCGTGGGCCTCGTTGAGGGCAACGGTCAGGCTGCTGTCGTCGACGGTGTATGGGGTGGTCACGGGACTCCCTCTTGCTGTGTTTCGGGAGCCAGGGCTGCGGCACTGTCCCGCAGCCCCGGCGGATGCGCTCAGGTCAGGAAGTGGAAGACGATGCCGAGCTAGCTGTCGCCCTGGATCGGCTCGCCGAGAAGCGGCAGCCCGTAGGCGTAGCCCACGTTGCGCTCGGCGCGGTGACTCCGTTCAAGGCCAGCGGGCGGAGGGCGACCCGCTCGTCAGGTGACTGGCCGGTCGGTGCGCGGGTGTTCAGTGATGGAGAGCGTGAATCTCCTGGATCACCGAGGGGCCGTCGCTGGCGCGGACGATGCGGTGGACCAGAAGGTCACCGCGGTGGAGGGCGAGGTGGCGGGCCTTGTCCTCGATGGCGGCGAGTTTGCTGCCGGAGGGGCGGAGGGCTCCGCAAGTGCACTGGAAGCCGTACCCATTGCGGCCGCCGAGGGCGGCACAGTCCGGGTTGAGCGGCCGTCCCCGGTGGTGGCGGTGCTCCGCCTCTCCACTGAGGGGGCATGGCGAGCGGTCCGTAGTGTGCAGGCCCACGACGTCGGCTGTGAAGTCGTGGTCGTTGGTGCTGTGCGCGTCCTTGGTGTTCGCGGCGTGCGTGGCCACCGTTGCCCCTTGTCGTAGTTGGGTACCGCCGAGCGGTGCTTTCGGTGTCGAACCACCCGTTGACCCTATTAACTTTACCCACATTGGATTTATGTGTCAATCTAATAGGGTCATCACGATGGGTGGGCCGCCCCGCACCAGCCCGCGCATCACCGGAAGTTCGACAGCCTGGAGGCCCATTGACCCGCCCGCTCGGCCATCATCAGCTCACCGCTCTCAGTGCGCTCGCCCGCCTCAGCAGCGGCACCTGGAGCCCTGACTGCGCCTGGCGGCTGCACTCCGTCGCGTACACGGCCCGCGTGCTGAACACGCTCGTGGAGCGAGAGTATGCGACCCGGTCGAGCGCGACCGGCCGCTACGCGATCACCGAGCAGGGCCTGAACAGGCTGGGCTGGTTCACCTGCGGGAACTGCACCCGGCTGACCCGCTCCCCGGTCTTCGAGCAGCCCTGCACCTCCGAGCGGCAGGTGCGGTGCTCCTGGTGCGTCGCCCCCGAGCAGGCTCCGCCCGCCAGGGAATCCGGCCTCGGCGGAACTCGGGTTCCCGTCACGCCGGTCCGCAAGGTGACGGCCTGATGGCCGCCGCCCCGGCGAGTTCCGCCGTTGCGCACCGCACGAGGAGGCGCTCACCCATGGACTGGATCCGGATCCCGGCCGCGCCGGAGGACTCCTCGCGTACGGAGCGGCGGGTGATGTGGACGGTGTCGGTCTACCGCCGGTCGGGCGACACCGAGGTCCACGAGTACACCAGCCACCGCCTCGACTCCCCCGGTCTGGCTCGGGAGCATGCGCGGCTCGCGCGGGAGCGGCCCTGGGTGTCGCGGGTCGCGCTGACCGAGCATGTCCGTGAGGTGTCCCGGCGCACGATCGGCGAGGAGGGCCTGCCGGTCCGCAGCCTGCCGCCCCGGCGGGTGCCGGAGCGGCCGGGCGGGCGCCTGGTCGCGCATTTCTATGAGATCGAGGGCCTGGAGGGCGCCGGGGAGCTGAGCGCCGACGACGTCCGCTGCCACCTGTACTGGCTGCGCGAGGCGGCAGCCTCAACGCGGCCACCCGAAGGCGCCGGGGCCAAGAACGCGAGCGCCACTCTGTGGGAGGTCGCGGTGGTCGACGTCGACCGGCCGACGACGGAAGACGCGCTGCCCCACACCCCGAGCGACCCTTAAAACTTGACATATGAGCAATCCATTCCTTACCTTAAATGGGTCATCAGTGGTGTGGCCCGCCTGTCGGGTGACGGCCGCACGGCCGCCGAGCGACGCCAACTGCGCCTCCCGGCCCGCTGTCTCTGGAGGAGACCCTGCCCCCGTCTGCCCACGCCCGGCCCGCCGCCCATCCGTACACGCCGATCGCCCGCGCCCAGCGGTGGGACATCCGTCTCGCCCGTACGCTCTTGGCCGAGCGCACCGACCTGCCCGACCTGGACGCCGGCGAGGCCGCATCGACCGGCTACGGCGTCAGCGCCGACTTCTGGCGCGTCCAGGTCATCTGGATACAGAACGGCAGCCTCACCCTGCTGAGGGCCGGCACGGCCGCGCGCCGCCGGTGGGACGCGGTGCTCGACACCATCGAAGTCGCCCTTGGCTCGGTGGAGTTCACCGCGATGCGCCGCAACCGGTACTGCGTGTCCGCGGCAGCGGTGGTTCCTGACGAGCCGCGGTGCACCGCGCGGCTGCGCCGCGTCGGCCCGCTCGGCGCCTTCCGCAGCGAGGTGACGTTCGACGGGTACGTGGCCCAGACCGCGTCCGGCGCGCTCGTCCTCGCCTCGCACGGCGCTTCTCCGACGTCGACGCTGATCGTCACCGACGCGTCGGGAGCCGAGGTGGGGCGCGGCTACGACAGCCACCAGCACGCGATCGAGTCGCTGGCCCACCACTACGGCCTGCCCATGCCGCTCGCGCTGATCGACGAAGGGCGCCGCCAGTGAACCGCCCCTCCACTGCGTCCCGTTCGCGGCCCGCGGCGGCCCGAGCCAGCCAGCTCAGCGCGTCCCAGCGCGCGGGGCTTCATGCCGCCGCTGTGCACGGCGAGGGGCACATTCCAGCGTGCCTTCCCGCCAACGAGGCCCGTCAGCTCGCCGAGCTGGGCCTCATCGAGGCGCTCGGCGCGTGCCTGGACCCGCGGTTCGGTCCGCTGACGCGCGCGCCGTCCTACAGGATCACCAGGGCCGGCCGCAGCCGGGCCCGGCGCGAGCCGTTGCCCCAGGTCCTGCTCGTGCCCTGCTCGATGGGCAAGGCCGAGGCGCCTGCCGCCCCGGCCGGTGAGATGTACGTGGGCCCGTACCACGTCGCGGCCCGCAAGGCCGCGGCGGCCGCGGCTGCGGACGGCTCGGCGCAGGTCCTGACGTTGTCCGCGAAGTTCGGGCTGCTGCGCGATGAGGACCGGATCCTGCACTACGACCTGCGCGCCGGGCAGAACGGCACGGTGTCCGCTTACGTGCTGGCCCGCCAGGCGCGCTTCCTCGGCGTGAGCGCCGCGCGGGTGACGGTCTTCGCCGGCCGGTCCTACGCGGACCTCGCCGCCACGATCTGGCCCACGCTGGAACACCCGCTCCGCGGCCTGGGGATCGGGCAGCAGCTGGCCTTCTTCGCCGACCTGTACCGGCCCTCCCGCCGCAGCGGTCTCCCCTGCCCGTAGGTGCCGACGGGCGGCCGGGCTCTGTCCACAGGCTGCTCCGCGCACCGTGTCCTGATCAACTCCACGGCCCTATGGCTCGACGACAGGAATGCTCATGTTCAAGAAGCTCTTCCCCGGTTCCTCCTCCACCGCCGCCTCCCCGGCCACTGCGCCGGTCCGTTCGACGATGGAGGGGCTGACCGGCAAGGCCGCGCACAGCTTGCGGAAGTTCGGGCTGTCCGGGCAGCGGGCGGCGGTCTATCTCGTCCTGGACCGCTCGGGGTCCATGCGCCCGTACTACAGCGACGGCACCGTCCAGTACCTCGCCGAGCGGATCCTGGGCCTGGCGCGGAACCTGGATTCCGACGGCTCGGTGCCGGTGACGTTCTTCTCCACCGACGTCGACTGCGAGTTCACGGTCAGCGTGGACGACTACGCCGGCCGGATCGAGGCCGCCCACCAGCGCCTCGGACACATGGGCCGCACCAACTACGCGACGGCCATCCGGGCCGTCCTGGAGCAGCACCGCCAGTCCGGGGAGACCTTGCCCGCGCTGATCGTCTTCCAGACCGACGGCAACCCGGACGACCGGGCCGATGTGATCGCCCTCCTGCGCGAGATCGTCGGGGAGGGCGAGGGCGAGGGTACCGAGGCGTTCATCGCCTTCGTCGCCTTCGGCAAGAAGGTCGACTTCCTGCACACCCTCAACGACCTCGGGCTCAAGGACGACCACGTCTCGCGGTTCCAGGCCGACGAGCCCGAGCACATCACCGACGAGGAGCTCTACGACGGCATCACCCACGAGTTCGTCCCCTGGCTCATCGCCCGCCAGCCGGTCCGGCACTGATCCGCGACGGGAACGCCGGCCGCCGTTGCGCGGCCGGCCCGCCGCCCCCTCCTCCTCAGCGAAACGCGCGTCCGCGGTCCGCGCCCGATCGATGAACTGGACACACCGATGAGCAACTCGACACTCCACGCGTCCTACAGCGCAGCCTCCCGGGCCGCCGGCGCACTCGCCGCGGCCCTGCAGGTGCTGGTCGCCCGGACCGGCGCGGACCCGGACCTGGCGCGGGCGCTGGCTCGGATCGACACCACAGAGATGAAGGGCGTCCTGGACGCCGCCGCTCTGCAGGCCGCGCTCGCCGAGGCGCAGGCCGAACGCGACATCACCGCGGCGCTCGCCGAGCGATGCCGGCGGCGCGAGGCCGTCGGGGCCACACTGGGCACCCCGTGCGCGTGCACGCACTCGGCCGCCACCCACGCCCCCCGCCTGACCAAAGGCGGGCGACTGCCCTGCCGGCACACCGGCTGCGGCTGCGACGACCTCACCTTCCGCTGACTACGCGACCGGCCCCGGCTCCTCGCTCTCCTCCCTCCGAACCCTTCAGCTCATCCGCCCTTTGGCCCTGGGATTCCGATCCCGGGGCCTTCGGCGCTCCCGCAGCGTCGCATCGCCGTACCGCCCAGCAGCCGACCCTGAAAACTTGCCGTACCATCGGCCGTAAATTTACTTTTTAGCGACAAGGAGCCGAGATGGCCCGCAAAGACGAACTGCTCAACCTGAGCGAGATCGCGCGGCTAGCCGGCGTGGGCCGGACAGCCGCACAGAAGTGGCACACGTCCCGCAAGACCGGCGGGGAGCCGCCGCTGCGCATGGTCGCCCAGGCCATGGAGGTCAGCGTGCCGGAGGCGGACGACGATGCGCCGCGCTACCCCCGCAAGGTGGTCGTCGCCTTCCTCAAGGCCGTCGGCTACATGAACGAGGACGAGAGCCTCATGTACCGGCGCGCGGGGAAGGGCAAGTGGACGCCGGCCAGCCCGACCATCGACCCCCGCCGCGTGGAGCAGCCGGCCCCGGGCTCCGGCGAGAAGCCCCTCAAGGTGGATCCGCAGACCGGAGGCCGTTACCGGTACTACGTGCCGCATGCCTGGCAGGTGGCGGGCTTCGGCTCGGAGAACAGCTTCACCAGCTCCAAGACCCACGGCCGCGCGCCCGAACCCGACGGGATCGACGAGCTCGAGCGCCCCTACTGGTTCGTGGAGACCCTGGAAGCGTGGAAGGACGGGGCTGCAGACCGGAAAGCTGAGCGATACGCCAGCCGCACCATCCCGCCGGATGGCTACACCCCCGCTGGCGAGCCCTACCGAGTCCTGCCCGGGACCAACTACTACGCCCGGCAGGCCGCCAAGGAAGCGGGCCAAAACGGCGAGGAAAAGCCCTCCAGAGAGGAGTGAAAGAGCTACTGACCTGCCATTTTATAATGTACCTGTGGTAAAATTAATAGCGCCAAAGGGAGTCGGCTCCGGCCTCCGGGGCGCCTTCGCGCCCCGTCCTGGACCCCGTCGGGCCGGCCCCTGAATCCACCGAGGTGCTCCCGGAGGGCTCTTGACGGACACCATGACGCAGCCACAGGAAACTCCCAGTCCCACCGCACGCCCGCCCCACCCGCAGTTCCCGTTCGGCCCCGCGGTCAAGACCCGGCTCCCGGGACGCATCGCGCTGATGGGGCCCAGCGGATCGGGCAAGACGTACACCGCGCTGGAGATGGCCTCCTCACTCGGCTCCACCACCGCGGTCATCGAGGCGGTCCACGGACACGCCGCGAAGTACGCCGACCGGTTCGACTTCGACGTCTGCCCGCCCCTGACGTACTGCTCGCCGGAGGCGCTCATCGCGGCCCTGGCCGAATGCGCGGCCCAGGGCTACGCGACGGTGATCGTCGACCCGTACACACTGTTCTGGTCCGGCCACGGCGGCGTCCTCGAACAGGTCGATGACGCCACCAAGCGCGGCTCCAGCGGCAACAAGTCCGGCTGGAACGAGGTCCGCCCGCGTGAACGCCGCATGTGGGACGCCCTGTTCGCCTACCCCGGCCACGTCATCGCGACGCTGCGCTCGAAGACCGAGTACCACCTGGAGGCCGACGAGCTGGGCGGCCACGCGATGCGCCGGTTCGGCGGCAAGCCCGAGCACCGCGATGGCGCCGAGTACGAGTTCAACTTCGTCGGCGCGATGGACTCCGACAACACGCTCGTCGTGCTCAAGGCACTCTCCGCGGACCTGTCCGGCGCGGTCGTCTCCAAACCCGGGGCCGAGTTCTCCGCCCGCGTACGGGACTGGCTGGACGACGGCGAGCCGCCCACCCCACCGGTGCCGGTCACGGAACTGATCGCGCAGGCATCCCACCCCGAGGTGACCCATGCCGCACTCGGCCAGCTCCGGGACACCGTTCGCGCCCGCTTCCTGGAAGACGTCCTGATCACCGACGACGACGGAGTGACCCTCGTCCGCCTGGACGACTACATCACCCAGCGCGGCCGTTTTCTGCAGGCCACCGCCGTGCAGGACGCCCACGCCTCATGACGCCGGCGTGGCGGCCGCACCTGCGGCCGCCACGGCGCCGGGCGCCAACCACCGCCGCTCTCCGTCCGCTTCACCTCTGGAGGTCCCGTGCACACCACCCGGCTAGGCCGCATACCGACGCGACCCCGACCTCTGGAGCACCCTTGCCCCTCTCCGTGCGCACCCCGCTCGTCTCCCGCGCCGCCGCCGCGCTCCACGATCACGCCGCGCGCGCTCTGATCTTCCTGGCCGGCCACGCGGCCCGCAGCTCCCGCGTCCCCAACCCGGTGGCCGCGACCCGCCTCGTGCTCGTCCACATCGCCGACCAGAACAAGTCCGGCGCCGACACGCACATGGAGATCACGTCGGGCCTGGCGAACCTCGGCTTCGCCTGGCCCGCCGGATGGTGCAACGGCTGCAATGTCGCGCTCACCGAGGACCAGGCCGAGGACGGTGGTCTGTGCGACGAGTGCGCCCCTTGGCTCTGCGCTTGCGCGTTCGAGAACCCCGGCGCCGAGGTCCAGTGCGGTGGCTGCCACCTCACCCGCAGCGGACTGGGCCAGACCATGCCCCCGTGCACCTGCGGGTGCGACACCTCCTTCGGGGAGTTCGGCGACTACGACACCGAATCGTCCGTCTCCCGCCAGCACTTCGCCGACACGGGGCGCTTCCTGCGGCCCGGCGAGACCCTCAACGCCGGCTGACCACCCCTCCCCACGAGGGCACCCCTCGCAGGCAACCCCCAGGCCGCGACGCCCTCAGGGGCTCCATCCCGGAGATCACCACATCATTAATGACCCTTTTAGGTTGCCTGATGGGCAACCTTTGAGTAAACTTAGAAGGGTCCCAAGGTAGTGACTCCGGCTGCTGCTCGTACGCGACCCCAGGGAAGACACCCATTTCCGACACCGTGATCGAGAAGGCACTCCGGGCAGCGAACGAGCAGCAGGGTGAGGTCGTCCGCGAGGTCTTCCGCGCGGCCGGCCTTCTCTGGCAGTGCAAGGGCTGTGACTGCCTCTTCGACAACACCGCCGGCCGTGAACTGTGCGAGGGGTGCGGCCGCCAGCGCAACGGCCACCGCATCGCCGACCGTGTGCCCCCCTCCGCGCACCCGGACGACGTCGCCGCCCTGCGCCCCCTGCTGCAGGCGTACTTCACCGACCAGGGCACGCCGCTGCCGGACGCGGTGACGTTCGAGAAGGACTTCGACAACGACTGGGTCAGCTACGGCGCGACCCTCCACTACGGCCCGCGCACCGAACTCCACGACTTCAACGACTGCGTGGAAGAAGCCCTCGACGCGCTCGACCGCGCCGAGCCCGGCGAAGACCTGCGCGTCGCCCTGTACCGCTGACCGCCGGAGATCCGAGATGCCCACTTCCTTGGCCGCTGGCCCCAACGCCCCGGCGCCGACCGCCCGTCAGCGCACCTGGCTCTTCGCGGCGCTGCGCGCCGATGACCGCCTGATGCCGCTGGGGGTGCCCCACCGGTCGCTGGACCTGATGCGCGAGCGCGGCTGGCTCCAGTTCGCCCCGGCAACCGATGACGACCCCCTGCGGGCCCGCCACGTGCTCACCGCAGCCGGCCGCTTCGCGTTGCTCAGTGTCGGCAAGGCCGACGCCCTGCTCAGCGTCCTGACCTCGAGCGAGCCCGGCCGCATCGAAAGGCCCGTACAGCAGCAGATCCTCACCTCGCTGCTCCGCGAGGGCCTCGTGTGCCGCCTGTCCCGGCGCGGCGAACAGGGCGAGGACCAGGAGCAGTTCACCTACATCTCCAACCTGGGCCGCCGCCTGGTCGGTCTGCCCGAGGTCGACACCACCCCGGCGAGCGACTACCTGGTCGCCGCGTTCGCAGCGCAGGGGATCACCGTTGCGGTGGAGAGCGACAGCGTCGGCGATACCCGCGTCGTCTACCGGCTCGGGGACCTGGAGGCGCGCTTCTTCCGGGAGGTCTGGAACCCCGGCCACTGGACCTACAGCGCCCGGCACCCGTCCTGGATGCACGACAAGCCGTGGACCGCACTGATCACCTACTCCGCAGACGGAGCCGTCGAGAAGCACCTGCCCAACGGCCTCGGCGTGAAGGAGGAGAGCGTCCGCCTGGCGGCCGCTCTCACCGCCTGGCTCACCGACCGGGACGACGCGGCTTTCGCCGCCTGACGCCCACCGCCAGTTCAACCCCGGGGGACCTGCCGCCATGGACTTGACCACCCGTCTTCATCTACTCAACCTCATCCGCCTCTCGGCCTCCGCCGAAAGCACCTGCCGCGCCGCTGAACGGGCAGAGCACCGGGCCCGGCTGCGCCGCAAAGAGGCAGCCGCCGCATGCCGCCAGCACCGACTCGTGGTGCATACCGGCCCCGGCTGCGACCTCGACGACGCGGTGAAGGCACTGGCCGACGCCGAGAGCACGTACGAGACACGCGCCGCGCAGGTCGAGACGGCCGCGATCCGGTGGCGCCGCGCCTTTTCCGCCAGCGAGCGGGCCGATGCGCGTCTGGGCGAGGAACTCGCCCGCACCTGGACGCTGACCCGCGCGGGGCAGCCCCGCCGCAAGGGCACCCGGCTCGCGGCCGAGGTCGCGCTGCTGTCCGAACTCGCCGCTATGCCCATGGAGTTGATCCGTGCTGCCTCGGCGCTGCTCGTTCAGTCATCGGCTGGCAAGGACAGCGTCGTGGCACTGGCCCGCGTAGTGCGGTGGGCGAAGGCCGCCGGCTGCCTGGACAAGGTCGTGGTGGTTCACGCCGATATCGGCCAGGACGCGGAATGGCCGGGGGTTCGCGATCTTGCCCGGCAGCAGGCCGAGCGGTACGGGCTGCGGTTCGTGGTGGTCAAGGCGCCCGTCGGCTTCCTCGGCATGGTCGAGAAGCGCGGCATGTGGCCGGACGCGCAGAACCGGCTGTGCACCTCGACCCTGAAGCGGGACGAGGCCGCCAAGTTCTTCACCCAGATCGTCGAGGAACTCGGCCTTGACGAGCAGGCGCTGCTCGTCAACTGCCTGGGCATCCGGGCCGAGGAGTCGCCCTCGCGCCGCCGCAAGCCCGAGCTCGCCATCGACCACCGGGCCAGCAACGGGCGCCGCCTCGTGCTGACATGGCATCCGGTACTCCACCTCTCCGAGCGGGACATCTGGCAGGAGATCGCGGACAACGCGCTCGACTACCACCCGGTGTACGACAGCCTCATCCCCCGCCTGAGCTGCATCTTCTGCATCCTCGCGCCGTTCGACGTCCTGGCGCGCGCCGTCCGGCTGTGCTGGGTGCTGGGCCTTGAGACCCCGAAGACGTACGTCGACCTCGAGGACCGGCTCGGACACCGCTTCAAGAACAAGTTCAGCCTCGCAGAGGTCGTCGCCGAGGCCTCCCGTCTGGAGGCCGCCGAGGGCCCGATCACCTGGCGCCGGGGCGACGCCATCCGCCACCACCTCGGCGAAGAAGCAGCGACCGCCTACCTGCAGCGCCTGGTCCTCGCAGCCTGACCCAGACCCCCACCACTGAAAGGTCCAGCCCCGTGACGATCACCGAGCCGAGTGCCTGCCGGCATTGCGGCATCCCCCGATGCGGACATGCGCGGCAGTGGACCACGGACGCCGGATGGCACAAGTGGACCCTGCCCACCCAGGCGCAGATCAAGGCCGTACGCGCGCCCGCGCCGCACACCGCTGACGCACCGCCCCTACCCCCTTTCGAAAGGCCAGCCCCTTGCTCGTGTCCCCCTCTCCCACCGGTCCTGCTCCCGCCGGTCCTGCCCCGCTCGTCGGCACCATGGACTTGGACGCCGAGCTCGGCCGGCTCCTGGACAGCCTGACCGCCGCGCAGTTGTACGACATCGAGATCGCCTGCGTGCAGCGGCAGAGCGCGCACTACGGCCGCCAGCTGGTCACCGCGCTGCGCCACCGCACCCGTGAGGTGGTCGCGGCCCGGGAGACCGACTCACGCTGGCCGGTGGTCGGCGTCGTCTTCGGCACGTGTGAGTGGGACAACGGCTGGTTCTGGGAGCCCACCGGTCTGGTCCGTCACCTCGACGGCACGCGCAGCAACGTCGACCTGGACTTCGACGATGTGAGCGGGCTCCTGGCCGACCTGTCCGGCACCGAGCGCCTGTGCGGCGGCGAACGCCTCCGCGTCGACCTGCTCACCGGCGACGTCACCACCTCGTGAACAGCCGCACGGTCGCGGTGCCCGGCCCGCGCCCGTCGCCCCCCGGGCGGCGGCGCGTTGGGCGCGGCCACACCACCACGGTCGTCTACGACTCCGCGCACCTGCGGGTGCGCCTGCGCGACGACCACGTCCTGTGGTTCGTCCGCGACGTCGCCGGGGCCCTCCGCTTCCGGCCGCCGCTGACTTCAGGCTCCGACGTCCCGCAGGTCCTGGTGACCACCGCCGGGCTGGACGCGGTGATGGCGGCAGCCGGCTTCTGCGCGCCCCGCGCCTTCACCAACTGGGCTGCCGGCATCGAGCGCCAACTGCCCCGCCAGCGCTGACCGGACGCCCCGTCCCGGCCGGCCCTCCCCGTCTCGCCGACGCCGCTGAGCTGCGTGACTCCCTGCGCTTGCTGGGCCTGCAGTCGGCGCCCCGTCTCGCGGCACCGCCCTCCCCCACCCCCGTAAAGGAACATCGTGTCCTCCGCTCCTCCCGCCCTGTTCCCCCTGCCTTCGCCCCGTGGCTCCGCTTCCCGGCCGGACAAGCCGATGACGGTGCTGTCGTACGGGCTCGGCGCCGACTCGACAGCGATTCTGCTCAAGTACCTTGATCACCCCGTGCGCTACGGACTCGAACCCGATCTGTCCGATTTGATCGTTCTGCATGCGGTGACCGGGAACGAGTTCCCAAGCTCTCTGTCGTACGTGGACAGGCTCGTGCTCCCGCTCCTCGCCAACCGCAGGGTGCGCGTGGTTCAGGTAGCGAGGATGGGCCGGTCCGACTCTGACGGGGTTCTCGTCCTCGAGGACTCGCGGACCACCCGCCGCATCCATCAGGCCGGCCCGTGGCGGCTGTCGGACTGGCTGCTGACCGGCGGCACCGTGCCCCAGATGGCTTCGGGTCGCAGGACCTGCTCAATTCGCTTCAAGGGCTGGGTGCTTGATCACTGGGCGGCCGCCGAGTTCGGCCACGCCCCGTTCCGCCGGGTGATCGGCTACCACGCCGGCGAGCGCTCCCGGATGGAGAAGGACACCAAGATCCAGAACCGGCTGAACGAGCGGGCCGGGCGGGTGATCTGCGAGCCCAGTTACCCACTGGTGGATGCCGGGATGGCCCGGTCTGCTGTGGAGGCTTACGTCCTGCAGCGTCTCGGCGAGCCCATCCAGAAGAGCTCGTGCACTTTCTGTCCCTTTAGCGGGGTATGCGCCTCTCGGGACCGGCACGAGGAGAGGCTGCGTCAGCACCCCGACCTCGCCGCCGAGGCACTGATGATGGAGTACGCGTCGATGGCGCTGAACGAGCCCATGTCGTTGTACGGGACGCGGTCGCTTTACCAGCAGCTCGCCGAGGACGAGCGCAACGACGCGGTACTCACCGCGTTCGAGGCACGCCTGGATGAAGCGCCGTTCTCCCTGTACGAGGTACGCCGCCTGTACCTGCCCGGCCGGACGAAGGACTGCCGCCACCACCACGGGGACCGGTGCACTCGCCCGCGCTGGTGGTGCCGCACCGAGCGGACCGCCTCCTGCCGCCGCGACCACGCTGCGTTCAAGACCGTCGCCCCCCTCTACACCAGCACCGAGCTGCCCCCTCGGTGCGCCGGCCTCGATAGCGGCTGCCACGGCAACCCGGTCAAGGGCGCGGCGTGGCGGTCGGTGCGCACGGTGTGGGAAGGCCCGCGCCAGGAGGCGGACTTCACCTTGATGCGCTGGGGACGTGAGACCGACGTCCAACTGCGCCACGGCGAGCGCTCGATGATCAAGCGCCTGCATTACCTGAACCGCGGCGAGGGCTACCCCGCAGCGGAGGCGTACCTGGTGGCTGCACCAACCGGCGCCGACAACAAGAACCGGAACTCCTTCGACCGCAAATGGACGGAGATCACGGGCCTGATCGGGACTCGGTGGGAGCCCGTGCGGCCGCTCGTGAACCATCCGGTCAGGCGCGGCTCGCGCGTCGTGCCGGTCATCCGGCCCTCGGGCGTGGCACACGTGCCCGCCCTGGCCTCGGCCTGAGAACAGACAATGGAGGACACCATCATGGGCGTGGCCGCGCAGACGGTGGCGTGGTGTACGGCCCGCGACCACCCGTACGTCACCTACAACCCTTGTGTGGAACGCAGTTACTGCCGGTGCGGAAGCCGACAGGCCGACGGGGAGCAGCCGGTGGACTGGACGGCCAAGCACGAGCTGTTCCACGCCCATCCGCCGGGCGGTGCCTGCCGGTGTTATCTGGCGCGGTGACCGCGTGCGGTGCACTCCCGCTCCTGCCGCGGTGCAGTCCTGGCGCACGGGAGCCGCGCAGTCCTTCGGGGTGGACCTGGCCGAGCTCGAGGTCGAGGTGTACGAGCAGGTCGGCGGCCATCACGGCGCCGACGCATGGACCGATGGGACATGCCGTCGTCCATCCGGGGGGTGGTCGGGTTCGGGGGACGGTGTGGCTGGCGGCTTGTAAAACAGAGCCAGCCCGTGGCGGCGGGGCACTGCGCTGGGCGGAGCCAGCCGCGCCCGCCGCGCGCGGCGGGCCGGGCGGGGCGCTGCGTTCAGGCTGGGGACGAGGCGAGTACCGTCTGCCCGGCAGCTGAACGGCCCGGTGTCGGACCGCAGCGAAGATTTCAGCGGGCAGGCCCCTGACCTGGGCGCTGAAATC
>NZ_BMUA01000046.1 GCF_014649955.1 Streptomyces violascens | reverse complement strand
CCAGGGTATGCGGGGCCTGTAGGCCCCGTATGAGGGCAGCAAGAAGCCCCGCCCGGTTGGTAGCCGGACGGGGCTTCTTAGGGGCTAGGTAGCGGTCACGCTGGGGCGGGAAGCCGTCGCCCGTGGATCACATCGGGCCCCACGTCGATGCCGTCCAGGGCAAGCGAGAGGATCGCGCGCCGCTGACGCTGTAGGGCTTCGGTCCGCTCTCGGCGCTGCCGCTCGAACGCGATCATGTACGGCCGGATGAGTTCCACGTCCTCACCCCTGAGCAGAGCGCCAGAAGCGTTGGCAGTGGCGTAGGGGCTCCGGGGTAGCGGCGGGGCCGCTACGGGCTCCACAGGGGCCGCTACGGGCTCCACGGTGGTTGTCCGGTGCTTGCCCTCAGCGGGCAGCAAGACAGTCAGGATGAGACGAAGGCACGCCACGAAGGCGCGCGCGATAGAGTTGCGCACGGCGACAGCTCCTCAAAGTGATGTCGTCCACGGCCTCGGGAGTGTTACCAGCACTCGCCGGGGCCACCTTGTTTTGTTGTTCGGACGAACGTAACACCCGTTGTACGGGGGGCGGTAGCCCCGCCCATCTGCCACGGGGGCAGCAGACGGACGGGGCCGTTCGGGGGCCGTTCCGGCAGAGTCCGGGCCGGTCACCCCTCATCCCCTCAAGCGTGCGCCCAATGGCCGCGAGAGAGGGTTACGCGCCCCTTCTGAGCGATCTACCCGCCCGATGGTGGGAACGGCCAGAAGGGGGGTCTTGTGGCCCCTGGTCGGGGCTAGGCTCGCTGCATGGCTGAGCCCTTCGTGAACGGTGATGTTCTGCACCTTGCTTGCGGCGTCTGCCCGTCGCGTCGCCTTCCCGTTGGGGAGTTCGACGTATTCGAGCGGCCCAGCAAGGAATGCCCGTACAACCCTGCGGACGGATATCGGTACACGGCTGACGGAACGCCGGTTTGCGTTCATCCGGATAGGGTCGGGCTGCCGGTCGCCCGGTACAAGAGCGAGAACGCACCGCTGACCGCTGAGTTGCATTTGCCGCCCGACCCTTCCGAATTGGTGCCGTACCTGCATGACGTGCTTTACGGCGCTGCACCGGTCTTGCTCGACCAGTTCATTGCACTAGCGTCGGCAGAGATCCGGCGTCAGTTCCCGGACCTTGACGCAACCGACGTGCTGCGCCGTGCGATGGGCTGACGACTACGCGGCAGCGAAGTCGATTCGGTGCGCCTTGCCGGACCGAAGGAACCCCGCCGCCTCGTACTTGGCGTCCAGGATTTCCAGCCGTCGCGCCGCTTCCGTGTGGCCGACCCAATAGCGGTCGTTCGGCTCGCCCCACGCGGCTACGTACGCCTTGTGGGTGTAGTCGCCGGGCGCGTAGTCGTGGTGCTCCTTGTCGGTCTGGTGAATTACCGACACCCCGACCCGCTTCGCGATCCGGTCGAGAAGCTGCGGCTGGGCGATCATCGCGTGCATCATCTCGTCCACCGGGACGGCGACGGGGATTTCCGTCATGTCCTCGTCCTGGCCGCCCATCTCGTACACGGCAGCCTTGAGGGAAAGGGCACGAAGCCCCTCCGTGAGAAGCGGGCGCTTGTCGGCGTCCAAGTCCCAGTTCGCGATGACGGGGAAGCCGGTAAAGCAGGTCCACGCCTCGTCGTACTTGAGCGCGGCGGCACAGAACGCGCCGAACTCCGGGTCAGCCTCAATGGCCGACATGATTTCTTTCGCTCGCTCCGCCACCCTTTCGGGGGCGGGAAGGGTTGCACTCACTCTGTGTTCTCCCTTGGTTGCGTGCTCTTGCTGGCCCGCCCGACTGTCGCTGTCCTTGCACAGCCGGGCGGGGATTGAGCCCGTCCCGTTCATTAGCCCTTCCTGTAGCGAATGAACGGAACGGGGGCTTGCCCCGCCCCCGCTGAGACCGATGCTTGGGGAAGCGATTCCGATTAGTCAGCGGGAGCGGGAGTATGTAAGCGGCTCAGGCTGCCGCGTATTCCATTTCGGCAATCTGCCAGTCGGTGAAGAAGTCGCGCACCAACGGCCGCACCGAAAGGGCGTAGAAGATATCCAAGTCCATCAGTCCGAATACGCGATCCGGTCCGCCAGCGAGAACGCTAAAGGGCCTACCGGCAGCAAGGTTCCCCATCTGTTGCTCTTGCGCGGGGAAGTCCCGCGACCACTTCCGGAAAATGTTGCCGGGGTTCGGATTGCTCGGGTTGGTCTCGTGTAGCGCTTCGGGCGGCAGGGGCCCAATACCCGGCAGAGGGTCAAGGGCGTTGGCCAGCCGAACAGCCTGGCTCCGTAACCATCGGACCGCTAAGCGGGGCGTGTCTGCCCGGTAGCCACCCAGAACCCATTCCCGGCGTCCGTCCGGCCAGCACGCGGCAACCTCGCACCAATAGCCGTCAATGGGCTGCCTCACGCCGACCACTCCCCGGGAACAACGCGGTACGGAGTGGTGAACACCCGCCGGTAAGTCAGGTGCTCCCGGTTGGCGTTCCGGTGGTCGGCAATCCAGTCGGCTGCCCTTATCCCCGCGTCGGCTTCCGCTTTCACCTGAGCTTCCGGGGTCTCCTGCATCTCCACTTCCACCTTGGGCCCGGCATCCCCGCACACGGCGCACTCAAAGCGTTGGGTGTTGGGCTCCGCATCCGGTTCGTGGTCTGCCTCCACACGGAAGCGCCGGAAGCCGTAGCGCTCTCTCATTACTGCCGCCTCAGCCTTTCTAGGTGCTTGTCGATTTCGGCCCCCAACTTCGCGGCCTTGTCGGCCAGCGCTTCGGCCGTCGTCGGCGGCTGGTCCTGGTCGTGCTCCTCGTCCGCCTGCGGGCGCTCCGGAGCGTTGGCCGTCACCGCTCTGCCTCCATCCCGTGAGGGTGAGCGGCAATGATCCGGCTGAAGTCCCGGACCCGCCCGGCTGCCCCTTGCGTCCGCGCAGCCGTCCGCCCACGGTCCGCCGCGAAGCACACCCGGCAGTCCGGATGCGCAACAGGCTCAAGCCCCGGCATCGGCACCTCTACGGCCGTTGTGTCGCTCACTCGCCCAACCTCCGAAGTAGCGCAGCCTCAACGACGCCCAGCACGCTGCGGGTTGGGGTCACGGTGGTCCTGGTCGGCACGGCGCGCGGAGGCAGCTTTAACCACTGGGGAAGCGGGCATTCCTCCGGTGTGAGCCGGAAGAACTCGCGTCGGGTGACGGCCGCTTCAAGCTCCGCCGCGCCGTCGCGGGGGTGCCGCTTCGGTAGGTCGTTGGCCATCGTTGCCGTGCCCCTTCGCCTCGTCGCTGGTAGTTGCGTCGTGCTTACACAAGGTTCGGCCCGTACGCGTACGCTCACCAGGGAGGAGAGTTGGACAATCCCAACTGTCCAACGACCACTAGGGGGTTCGTATGAGTGTCGAAAATGAGAGCGCCGACCCGGCAGACCCCGCGTGGTCGCCGTTGAAGCACTTCGGCAGCGAAGTGCAGTTGGAGCGTGAACGACTGGGGATGAAGCGCGCCGCACTGGGCAAGGCGGCGAACTGTGGGTACTCGCTGGTGGCCAAGGTCGAGACCGGCGAACGGGTGCCCACGCTTGAGTTCGCGCAAGCGTGCGACCGCATGTTCCCCCACTCCAACGGCCGCTTCGTTCGACTGTGGCCGCTCGCGCTGCGGTACGCCTTCCCGCCCTGGTTCCGTGCGTACGTTGAGCTTGAGGAGAAGGCCACTTCGGTACGCATGTTCCACCCCCAGCTTGTGCCGGGTCTCGTGCAGACGGAGGGGTACGCGCGGGCCGTTCTGCGTACGGGTCGGCCGACGAACCTAGACGACCTGGTGACTGCGCGCATAGAGCGGCAACGCATCCTCACGCGGGAAAAGCCAACCCGTCTGTGGCTGGTGCTCAACGAAGTGGTGCTACGGAACGTCGTTGGGACGAAGGACGTGATGCGCGCCCAGCTCGCGCACCTTCGGGACTTGGCAGAGAACCCAGCCCACCGCGTTCAGATCATCCGTGACAACGGCAAGCACCATGGTTGGGCGAGCCCGTTCGGTCTGCTCAGCTTCTCCGAAGGCGCTGACGTGGTGCACGTGGACGGCTTCCCCAAGGGGTACGTCCTTGCTGAAACGGACGATGTGGCGTCAGCCCAGGATGCCTATGATCTGCTCAAGGCCATGGCCGCGCCGCCGGATGAGACGGCAGAGCTGATCGACTCCATTACGAAGGACTGTTACTCATGAACCATGCCGACATCCCCGAAGACTGGACCAGCTCAAGCTATAGCCAGAACAACGGCGGTGAGTGCATCCAGTGGGCACCGAAGCACGCGGCGGCTACCGGAGTTGTGCACGTCCGGGACAGCAAGAACCCCAGCGGGCCCGTGCTGGCCTTGAGCCCCGAAGGATGGGCCGGGCTGGTCGAGTTCGCCCGGAACTCCGACGCCTAGCCCGCGCGCCCGTTCAGCCTGAGCCCCGCCACTCCACCCCCTTCGGAGCGGCGGGGCTCTTTGCTACCCTGCGTGAAATTTTGGGGCCTCGCCGGCATAAAATTCCTAGGGCGAAACGGACATGCCGGGCCCCGCGGAATTGCTCTGCGTGATCACGCGGCGGGAGCGTAGCTCTCTTGCAGCTCGTCAGCGACGGTGGCCACCTCAAGCTCAACCGGCGTGCCGGGGTCGGCCACATTGGCGAGCGGGGCACGCAAGGGCCAAGCCCAGTCGGGCACCTTCTCAACCATGTCGTCGGCGCCCGGCATGACCTTGCCCAGCGCGTGGCCCACGGTGTCCTTGCTGAGCAGCCCCCCGCGCTCCTGGTCGGCCTTCTCGTCCGTTGCCGTACCGCTCTCTGGCACACGCGGAGGCGTGGGCGGTTGGCTGGTGGGCGGGGCTGGAACGGGGCCGTTCTCGTCCGCCTCTTCGCCGTCGTCGTCAACGTCGCCCACGGGGTCTTCTGCGGGCTCTTCGGGGCTGGCCGGGGCGCTGGGAGCGGTGGGCCGCACGGGGCCGTCAGAAGGCCGCTGAGGGTGCGTGGCGGGCGAAGCTGAGGCGGGGCCGTTGTTGGCCGTCTGTGAGCGCTCTGGGGCCGAAGTGCCGGGCGTTCTCACGTCAGTTGCGGGGCTGGCTTGGGCGGGGCCCATGAGCAGCAGCAGCGACCAGACAACGGCGGTGACGCCGAAGGCCAGAGCTGGGCGGGCGGGCGGGCGGCAAGACATGTAAAACCCCCTGTGTTACATGACCCTTGCGGGCCGGTGTTGCGTCGGCGCTGAGCGTCGGCGGGATCTCCTGTGGTGGGTAGGTGTTGGGCCGTTACGCGGCGAGCGAAGCGGCAGGCTGTTCGGTGTCGTCCTGGTCGTGCTGGTGGTGCTCGTGCTGGCCGTAGTCGCACGCCGACCAGTCCCCGCCGAAGGGCAAGTACGCGCCCGTCTCGGGACTGACGTACCACTCCGAGAAGCCGACCAGTTCGCCGGTCGTCCCGTCCGTGGCAAGCACCCGGAAGCCGTGGTAACGGCCCCGCTTCAACAACCGACCCATCAACGCCCCTTGCGTTCGCAACATCGCGGGCACCGCGCGGCACCCTGACACCCGCTCAGCGATGAGCGGATATGGCATGTCGGCACACGGGTGCCAAGCAAGGCGGTTGTCCCCCAGCTCCGGAACCCAGACCGACACGAGTACTTCCCCTGCACTCTGTGTAGTCACCCAGATACCTTCGCACATACGTACGACAGTCGGTAGCTCTTAAACGAAATGTCATCCTCCGGCACAGGGGTAGACCACCGAAGTCATCCCTAGGTTGTAGAGCACCCACCTGCGACTTTAGGTTCCCTTAACGATCTTGCTCGCTTGTGAAACCCAACACATGGTCACTACATGAAAATATTTTAGTTGCACTAAGCATGTACATGGCCAAAAGAAAAGGGCCCCGCCATTTACGGCAGGGGCCCTCATATGGGGCACTGACTCACGTGAGTCAGTGGTCCCGTGTGACGCTACGTGTTGGCCGCCTCAAGCAGGATGGAGCCCTCAAGGGCTACCCACTTCCGGCGCTCGTCCGTGGTCGCCTCTTCGTAGTTTGCAGTCACCCAATCGCAAGCACCTTCCCAGTTGGCCGACTCCCCCAGCGAGCGAGCCCCCGCCTTCACCAGCTCGTATGCGGCCGTCACACGGTCCGGGACGGACGCATCCCCCAGGGTCTCAGTGAAGCGCGCGAGGAACGCCGTACGGTCATCCTTGCCGGGCATTGGGCCCCTTCCTGGTAGGCACCGACTCACGTGAGTCGGTGGTCACTTGTCGGCGTACTTCGCGCATACGGTCGTGGTCACCAGATGGGGTGTGTACGTCTTGCCGTTGTAGGTGTTGACGAGTGTCGTTTGCGTGTCGTAGTCCACGCACTCACGGCCGTCGTCCAGTTGGCAGCCGCTCAGCAAGAGCACGGCCGCGATGACCAGGGCCCAGAAGACCCATGAACTACCGCTCTTGCTAGGGCAGTTGCAGCCCCAGCGCTCGCGCACGTAACAGGTGTCACAAAGCCGTCTTGCCATGCCTGCCCCTTCCAAGGGATTCACCCACCGACTCACGTGAGTCGGTGGTCACCAGCGCGAGACCCGCTCTTCGGTGCGGAGCATGGCCGTACGGAGCGGCGCGCGATCCGGGGTCTCTATCGCCTTCGCGGCGTCGATGAGCCATGCGGCAAGGTTGCGCGCTTCGGTCGGCGTGAGCTTGGCGCGGTCGCCCGGTACGGCAACGCTCAGCGTCCCGCGCTCCTTGTCGTTGTGCCACGCGAGCACGCGCCCGCCGTTCTGGGCGGCAAGGGTGGCCTTCGTCTCTCGGGTCACGTTCAGCACTTCGGTTCTCCTGTCGCTGGGGGTATTCAGGGGTTCAGGGAGTCAAGCTCTTGCATGAGCGCGAATGCGTCATCGGACGACATGTCAACCGTGGCGACCGTGCGCCCGGCAGCGTCGCGTACGTGGATATCGAAAGAGATTCCTACGCGGGTCACTTCTACGGTTCCGCCGTCAGCCGTCGAGAACTTCATTTCGGATTCCCTCTCGACTACGCGGCGGCAAGCCACAGTTCGGCAAATCGGTCCTTGCCCTTGCTGCGGACTATGCGGACCTGGTGGAGCGGTATCCCGTGGTCGCGTGAGAGTTCGTCGTCCCGTTCGGTGCCGTAGAAATCCACGGGGAGAATGCCGGTCAGCCCCATGAGGACGGTTCGCTGTTGCTCGCCCATCTTGAAAAGGGTCTTGCGCACCTTCACGCTCGTCTGCTTGCTGCGCTCCCGCGCGAAGTCGTTGGGCTCAAGAAGGTCGGCAGGCACTTCGGCCTCAACGGCAAGCCGGTCGGCAAGCGTCACAGTCTCGCCGGTCTCCGTCTCACCAAGGGGCGCGTCCAGGTACTCAACACCCTGGTAGCTCAGCCGGGCCGCGTACGCCGTGTCATCGCTGAGTCGCCGGTCTCCCATGGCTTCCTTCGTGGTGGCCAGCCATTCAGCCTCGTACGGGTCGCCACCGGCCAGCGAGAGCGCCCGCTCAAAGGCGGCAGCGACGGAGCGGGAAACACCCTGCCGGGTCTGTTCCTTGCGGTTGTCGCTCATGACGCCCTTGACCGTTCGGTCAATGAAGGTGAAGAACTCCGCCACCGTGTGGCCGTTGAAGCGGCTCAGTCCCTCCCACACGGCTATGCGGCCCTCTTGGGCAAGGTCTTCGGCAAGGGTCTGGTCTGTGCGTCCGCCACCGGTCGCGTACTTCCATGCGAGTTGCTTCACTCGCTCTTCCGTGGCCTGAGCGACTGCCGTAATGGCGTCAAGGTCGTTCGCCTTAGCGGCGGCAATCTGGGCTTCGGAAAGGTCGATCATCTGGAGTGCTCCGCGTGTTCCGTGGGTTGCTTGCACTCCGTTGGGGAGCGCAAGGGTTGCCCGGAACGGGGCAGAGCGCGCGAGACCGATTGGCGACCGAAATCACCGAAGCGTCAGGACATGCAGGGGCATGGCAAAGCCCCGTCCGGGATCGCTCGAACGGGGCTTGCGCATTGCCTAACGTCGTTGCGTGGCGCTGAACTTAGGCAGCGAAGCGGACAGCAACAACGGGGTTGATGTGGGGTTAGACCGTTGGTCTTTTGCAAGGTTGTAGAACGTGGCTGAGCAGCAATCGCGCTCAGCCGGTAGGCGTAGAGATACCCCCTTTCGGTCATCCTTGAGGACGAGTCAGGTAACGCGCGGATAACGGACCACTGACTCACGTGAGTCGGTGCCTAGTAGTCGGCCCCGTACAGCGAGCCCCACGACCGGCTCCCCACGTCTGCCTTGCTGACGATGGGTACGCCGAACAGGTCAAAGGTCATGGCCTTCTCAAACTCGCGGGCGAACTCTTCCGCTTCGCCTGCCGGGACCGACGCGAGAATTTCGTCATGGATCGGCAAGCGCATCGCGTCCAGGAGCCCAGCGCTCTCGGCGTTCAAGAGGGCTTGCCCCAGCAAGTCACGCGCTGCCGACTGGCATTGGTAATTCACGACGGCATAGGCGCGGTCACGGTCCAGCGGCATTCGTCGGCCGGTTGCCGACACGGTGACCATGCCGGTTGCACGGGCTTCCCGCTGCCAGCGTGCCGACGCTCGCCGGATCTCCGGGAATGCCCGGTCATAGGCGTTGACCGCTCGCCTGATCTCGTCCTCAGACGCGCCGGTCTGTCTGGCCAGCGTGGAAATACCGCCGCCGTAGACCTTGCCGAACCCAGCGCCCTTGAAGAGCTTGCGGTCCTTCTCGGTAGCCTCAAGCCCCTTGATGAGCTGAGCCGTGAACATATGGATATCGAATTCAGCGCCACCGGATTGAAAGCCCTCTTTCATCCGGCGCACGTCAGCGAGCGCCGCGAGTACGCGCATTTCCACGGCCTGAAAGTCAGTGCTGACCATGACGTGACCTTCGTCAGCCAGAAGGCAACGCCTGATCATCTGGTCGCTAGAGGGCAGCGTTTGAAGCGCGGGGCGGTTCACACTCATACGGCCCGTGCGCGCGGCAAGTGGGTTGATGCCGCAATGCACCCTGCCCGTGCTGTCAACGGTGTCTAGGAACGTCTCGGCATACGCGGAACGCCACTTGCCCGCGCGCTTACTCCTCAAGACGGCTTCGGCAAGCGGGTTGGGCATTCGGATGCCTAGGCGCTTCCATTGCAAGTCCATGTCCGCCAGCGCGAGCAAGACGGCTTTATCCACCTTGACAGCCCCGCCTGCCGTCCGCTCCGTCAGCGTCTCGCCCATGGCGGTGAGGGCTTCCGCAATCTGCTTGTTCGAGTTGACCGACTCGACCCCGTACCGGGCAGCCACGTCGGCGTTCTCGCGGGCATCCTCGCTCAGCGCGGAATCAAGCTCCCGCGTGAACTCTTCGTCAAGGACCAGCCCCTTGCGCTGCATGTGAGCGCAGATACGGGCAATCTCGTGTTCGTAGTCAACGAGCCGGTCACGGACTTCTAGCCGGGTCAGCTCAGCGGAAAGGCACGGCTCTAGCCGGGCGGTGAAAATGCAGTCCAAACCGGCGTACAGGTTGAAGGTGGGGTGCCCCAACGGAATGCCAGCCCAGCCGGTTGCCTTCGTGAGCCCCAGCCCCCGGAAGACGGCCGTAAGGTCGCCTTGAGTGTCTGGGGCCGTCCGGTCCACGTAGTACGCCGACAGGGGCTTGAGGCCGGTCCCAATGCCCCCTTCCTGGGGTTGGCGCGGGTCCACAAGAGCGGCCATCACCTTTGTGTCTCGCGTCCGGGGCGCAAGCTCTTCCAAAGGAATGCCCGCGTGCCGGTCCAAGACGAGCCAGTCAAAGGCAGCGTTGTGAATGAGGAACCGGCGAGCCTTCGTCAGCACCTCAAGGGCAGCGCGCCGGAAGTGGCCGCCCCGCTCCCAGTGAATGACCCACGCGTCATGCGCGTCGCCAAACTGGACCGTGCGCAAGCGGTAGCCGTCGCTGAACACGTCGAGACCTGTTGTCTCCGTGTCCAGCGCGATCGGCCCGCGTTCCGTCGCGCGCTGGGCCCAGCTCACGAACGCGTCTAGCTCTTCGGGGGTGGCCGGTACGTGGACGTTCACCATGTCCCCGGCTACCGGGTGTCGATAGGTCAGCACGGGCACGCTCCTAAACGCAGACAGACCACCGACTCACGTGAGTCGGTGGTCTGCTTTGGGTGGTGGGTTACTTGGCGAAGATGCCGGGCCCGTCTGCGGGCGCTGCCGCTTCGGCCACGCGCACACCAGCGAGAGCGACACCCGCGCGCTTGATCACGCGGGTAACCCCTCGCTCCTCAAGAGCGCCGTAGAACGTGCGGCGAGTCCATCGCTCCTTCTGAGGCAAGTTCTCTGCCTCGCACCAATCCAAGTAGTGATTGAAAGCGTCGTTGCCGTTCATTACGTGGGAGTCGTCGCAGTGCTCAAGCACACCCGGTAGGAATCCGGCGAGTGCATCACTGGTCGCCCGGTATTCGTTGCTCGCCCTGGTAATGGCGGACGGGTCCTTGAGCCCGCCCCGGTACCACTCGACAGCCCCACGGACGGCCCATGCGGCAATGCCTTCGGCTTCCTGCATGAGCTTCACATCAAGGCCGTAATCCCGCTCATGCGGCGCGAAGTATCGAGTAAAAGGCAGTAGCTTGACGCGCCGCCAAAGCCCCTCGTCCGCCCCCTTGAACTTCGGCCGGTGGTTCGTGGCGAGAAGCAACAGGAACGTCGGCTTGAAGGTGAAGAACTCTTGCCGCAGAAAGCGCGCGGCTATCTCGTCCTTTCCGGTCACACGCTTGAGGACGCTCTCTGACATGGGCTTGCCGGATTCACCCTCAGACGCCATGACGAGACGCGAACCCCTGAGCGCTGCAAGGTCGTTGGGGATTCCACCGGACGGCTTCTCTTCGAACGTGGCAAAGGGAGTGGTCCGGCTGATGGCCCGGAAGACGGCCGTAAGCGTGTCGGTGGCGACGGACTTGCCGTTGGCCCCCTTGCCCCAGCACACACAGAAGCACTGTTCGGAGTTGTCGCCCGTGATGCCGTAGCCGATGAGCCGCTGAAAATAGCCGGGCATCTCAGGGTCCCGGGGGAAGATCTCCGTAAGGAACTGTTCCCAACGCGGGCACTCGGCTTGGGGGTTGTAGTCGAGAGCGAGCCGGTACGTGAGCATGTCGCGCTTGTCGTGCGGGCGGAGTTCGCCGGTCCGAAGGTCAACCGTCCCGTTCTTGAAGCTCAGCAGGTCCGGCCGGTTGTCGAACTCCGATGCGTCCACGTGGACCGTGGGCACGCTGCGCAGTTCCGTCATTAGGGCGTCAATCCGCGTGGTCATCGTGAACCCCCGCGCCTTCTGCGTCTCGCCAGCGAGAACGAGAGCGGCCCCCATACGGTGGATCTCTTGCCGCACGCGGACTTCCGAGCGCTCCCAGGTGCGGCCGTTCCACACGTAGAAGCCCAGCCCCGGAGCGAAGCGAATGGAGCCGTCCGACCACGCAACAAGCGCGTGCGCGTTCATGGCGTCGCTCTCGCCGTACCGGTTGATGAGCCCGGCCAGGATGCGGGCCGCTTCGCTGCCCTCGTCTCGGGTCACCACGTTCGCGCCCGTGCGGTCGGTCAGCTCAGCCGACACCGCTTCGGCTTGGGCTTCCGCCGAACTCCCCACCGGGCGGGCGGACTTGACCGCGTGGTGGAGCGCGAAGGGGAAAGCGTGCGGGTCGCGCGCTCGCCAATCCGTAAGGTCGTCACCGGAGTTGGGGACCGTCAGCGTGTAGACGGCAACGCCGTGGTCGGCCAGCCCTTCGGCAAGGCGCTGAGTGAACCCGCGTCCGGCAGGGTCGTTGTCACCGGCCACGATGACTTGCGAGCCCTTGAGCCCGTCAGCGAGTTCGGCGGCAAGGTCCGGGTTACCGGCGAGCGACGCGCCCCGGACGGCAACGGCGTCGTAGCCCACGGCGCACGCTGTGAGCGCGTCTCCGGGCCCCTCAGTGACCAGGGTGACCCCATAGCCACCCTGCCCCCTGAAAACGCCGTACGGGGCCCAGCGCTGGCCGTCCGGGTTGCGGAGCGAGACCCAGCGTCCCGGACACCCCCCGCTCAGGTCGCGACCCTGCAAGCCACGTGCCACGCCCCGGAAGTCGAGAAGGGGCACGGTCAGCCGGGGAAAGCGCGTGAACGCCCTTGAGCGGTAGGGGAAGTTGGGGACGCTCGCGCCGTCGTCAGCGCCAAGCCTGAGTTCGTCGGCAAGGTCGTCGTCCACGCCGAAGCGCTTAGCCGCGTAGGCGAGAGCCTGAGCCCCCACCTGAGAGGCTGAGTCGTGCAGCCACTCAACGGAGCGGTCAACGTACATGGCGAGTACGGCCGTTGGGCCGGGACCGACCATTGCCGGGCGCTCACGCGGCACGGTCGCACCGGGGCCGGTCGCGTTGAACAGGTCCCCCCATGTCAGCTTCACCGCGCTGACGACGTTCTCAGTCGGGCACCCTGCCCGGCACGTAATGCGGACCTTGTTGTCATCCCCACGCCAGATACGCAGCGACGGACGCGAGTCCTGGTGTGCCGGGCAGAGTGCGAGGTAACCCCCGTCGTTCTGTTCGGTTACGTCTGTGAAGCGGGCGAGTATCTGAGCGAACTTCATTCCTGGGCTCTCCTTCGTTCACTCGCCCTTGAGCGCGAAGGTTGCTCAGATCAGTACGTAACTCTGCGTTCGTTCCGCGGGGCCCGGCATGTCCGAATTACCCTGGTAGGCCGGTGCCGGCGCCGGGTCCAAATTTCACCGTGCGTTACGAAGTGCCCGCACGTCGGCAAGCAGTAGCCGGAAGTCCTCAAGCTCTGTGGTCATGTACCACTTGCCGGAGTCCAGCCCCCGCAGCGAGGCAGCGAACGCGTACCGGTCTGCAAACGCACGCGACGACATGCCCAGCGCGAGCCGCACACGCGTCCACGTCGGAACGCTGAAATGCACCTTGCCGCGCCGGACGTTCAGCCGGGGCACCTTGACGACGGCAACGCCGTACGGGAAGCCAGCGTGCCGGGCCTCAACGTCCGCTTGCCGCAGGAAGGTTGGGACGCTCACCCGCTTCACGTTCTTGCACTCAAAGACGAACGGCACCGCGTGCACGTCGCCCACGTCGGCCGAACCCTCCTGAGCCGGTCGCCGGACGTTGTGAGCGTCGAACGGGTCCAGGAACTTGCCGTACTCATCCACCAGCCCTAGCGCGGCGTTGAGGTAGTCGCGTACGTCTGATTCCCACTGAGTCCCCTTCACCTTGTTGGGGTTAGCCACGACGGCACCACCCCACGACCAGGGCGACGGCCACGCCGACCACTCCCAGCGCTGAGCCAGCCAACGCGCACACCAGCGCGACCGCGAAGGGTTCGCCTGCCATCAACGCGACCACCGAACCTCAGCGCCGCGCGATACAGCGGCCCCCAGCGCCTCAACGCACCTAGACCAGTCGGACCGCTCCCGCGCCCCCTGGGCGAGCCACAGAGTGTCACCGTGACCCATCTGCCGTACGTCCCCCAGTGCGGGGGCAGCGTCGGCCGTGATCCTTCGTTCCATGTCTCCCCCTGTCCACCGACTCACGTGAGTCGGTGCCGGTACACGAAAGGGCCGGACAGTCCCCGCAATGGGAACCGCCCGGCCCTGGTGTCCGTGTCAGTCGTCGTGTCCGGCGCTGGCCATGATGAGCCGTGCGTGTTCGGCGCTGATCCATTCCGCCCGCATGGTGCGTCGCTTCGTGAATCCGCTCTCCGTGCCGGTCGGCTGCACCTTGAGCATGGGCCGTAGCCTGCCGCCCTCAAGTACGGCCGTGACCTTCTCAATGATCGCGTCGGACACCCGTACGCGGTTCCCCTGTCGGGCCGCGTAGTTGATGAGATCGCCGGGGTAAAGCTCTTCCCCGGCGTAGTCCGTGACAACGCCTCGCTTACCCAAAGTCGTACCCCTCTTCGTCGTCCACGCCGAAGCGCCTTCGCCGTTCGTGAATTACCGCCTTGCGCGCTTCGGGTGGGAACTCCCAAAGGGGAGAGCGAACGGTTTCGTCCGTCGCCCCCTTGAGAGCCTTAGCCCAGTCGTACGCGGGGCCCTGGTCGAGCTTCGCCACCGGCTTTACCGCTCATCCGCAATGGCATCGTTGAAGCTCTTGAGCACGTTGATTACGGGCTTGTAGTAGCTGACGTTCAGCCCCTTGTTCTTGCCCTTCTTGATGGTGAACTCCACCAGCTCAAGCGTGAGTTCAGCGAGCGCCGGGCCGTCCACGGCGGAAAGGTCGTTCTCATATTCGTGAAGAACGCTCGCCATGACCCAGCTAGAAGACTGGAACTTGAAGCGCCCAAGCTCCGGGTCATCGGCCAGCCGGAACGTGACCGTGATGGACGGGGCCGGGCCCATGAAGTCCTTAGCGGCCTGCTTGCGCTCAGCGAAGAGTTCCGGGCAGTGGCACGGCTGGCCCTTGCGCTCATCCGGCGACAGGAAGACGCTGCCGTCGCAGTGGTGAACCAGCTTGTTGCGGTTCCAGAGCTTCATGTCAGCGTGAATCGACTTCGGGCCGTCCAGCACAATGAGCACGGTCTCACGGTCGGTGAACACGTCTATGAAGTTCTCGCCGGTGCTCTCCGTCTCGATGGGCTCGCCCCCGAAGAGCTGGGAGACGGCCTTTGCAACCACGGGGTCACCCGTGGAAATGCGCCACTCCGAGAGCGCTTCGGGCTGGCCGTCCACCTGTCGGCCGGAGTGGAAGCGGCCCACGGTGTCATCACTGAACGACGGCTTGGGCTTGGGCTTGGCGTTGGGGTCGGTCTCAAAGATGGTCAGTAGCGACATGCGCGCTTGCTCCTCAGTGCTGCGGGATGAAAGAGGGGCGAGCGGGAGGGACCGCCAGTCACCGACTCACGTGAGTCGGTGGGGTCAACCTCTCGCCCGCCCCTGTACTTGGCCTAGAGCGCGGGGGTTTCCCGGCTACTTGGCGCGGCGCTGAGTGCCTGTGACAAGGCTGCCAACGCTCTTGGCGATAGCGCGACCGATGACCGTCTTAGAAACGTCCCGGTCCCACGTGAACACCTTCCGCAGCGCAAGGAAGAAGGAGAACACCTCTTCGTCAATGCGCACCGGCTTGAACTCCCAGAGTTCCGGCGTGATGTGCAGAACGGCCGCGCCGTCGAATTCCGGCATGGGCTCACTCGTACCGTCCGGCGAAATGATCCGGTCGGCATTCGCGTAGGCGCTCATCTGTAGCGCCACGTCGGGGTAAGTCGCCTTGCTGGTCTTCCAGTCGGCCATAAGCAGGTGCGGCGTACCGGACCGGTCCGGGGTCGGCTTGCCGTCGTTGTCCAGCCACACCGTGAGCACGGCATCAAACGAACCGGCGTAGCCGTGCGCGTCGCTCCATGCCACGTCTTCGGCCCGCTCAAGGCGGGGGTTCACGGCCTCAAGGAAGGCAGCGAAGTTGTCCCGGTACGCGGCTAGGTCCGGGTGGACGCTGCCGACGAACTGACCCCGGATCATGCGCTCAAACAGGTCGTGAGCGTCCGAGCCCACGTCGGCGCGCATCTTCGTGTAGCGACGGCTCGCACCCTTGAGGTAATCGACCGCCCCTTGCCGGTCGCGCTCAGCCATCTGGGCCACGAACGGCAGGCTGTCTACGGCGAGTTCGGCCGTCATCTTCGCAGCCCAGAACATCAAGAATGGCTTGGGAAGCATCCCGACCACGCTGGTTACGCCGGGCACCTTGATTTCCGGCCGCTCCGGGTGGACGTAGAACCGACTGCCCCCGCGCTGGATTGTGCGTACGCGTCCCACGCGTACCCCCTTCGTCTAAGTGGTCTGTCACCTAGTGGGGAGCGCGAGGGTTGCCCTTGCCCCTGAGAGCCGCTGTACGGCTGCCTGCGGGCACGAGAGAGCCCCGCCGGGCACGGGGGCCAGACGGGGCTAGCAGGCGCTCAGGCAGGCGCTCAGCGCCTTGAGGGGGACGCACCACCGACTCACGTGAGTCGGTGCCTAACGAGAGAAGCCCCCGGCCCCTCTGGCGTGAGGAGTCTGGGGCTTCCCTGTCGTGGCGGTCGGCGTCAGACCTTGGTTTCCGCCTTGAGCGCCTTGCGGAGATCCGAGATAAGGGACGTCAGTTCGTCCAATGCCTCTTCCTGCTCTTCGGCGTTCTCGATTGCGCGGATTTCCTTGACCTGCTTCTTGAAAGAGTTGGTCACGCGGAGGACGTAGGCGGCGCGGAGTTCCTTCGGGGTCTTCTCCTTCTCGTCCCCGCCGCTCAGCGTGGCCGCTGCCTCTTCCTCGGAGAGTTCGCCAGCCTTGACGGCCTCTTCCAGCTTGGCCTTTTCAAGGGCCTTCCTGTCGCGGTTTTCCTTGGCCGTCTCCGCGCGGGTCTTCTTGGGGAGCGGCTTGTTGTTGTCGTCGTAGTACTTGTGGATGGCTTCCGAAGGCTTGAGGTCCGGGTGCGCCTCAGTCATCTTCTTGAACTTGGCGCGCTCAACAGCAAGCGAGGCCGCTTCGTTCTCGTCCTTCGGCTCTTCGGTGTCCAGCCACCTCACGTAGAGAACCGCCACGTCAATCATCGCGTTTCGCTGCTGCTTCTTGAGCTGGCCGATTGAGTCGCGGATCACGTCCGCGTTCTCGTCTTCACCCTCCGGGGGCAGAGCGTTGAGCACGCCGTCCCAAAGGAGCGAGGCGGCATCCTTGGAAGCCTGCCGACGACCCCCAAGGTCCGGGTCTTCCTGCTCATCAAGGATGTTGGTCCGCATGGCGAAAATCTTCTGAGCGATCTTGTACGCTCCGTTGAATTCGTTGGCGGCAACCTCCTTAACCAGTTCGATTCCTTGCGCGATGAGTTCCGGGATACCCACAACCTTCATCGGGTCTTTGGTCTCACGGGTGGCGACTTCGGCGCCCTTAGCGGGCTTGGCGGCCTTCTTGGCGGCAGCCTTCTTGGCGGCAGGCTTGTCCGCCTTCTCCGCGTCCGCCTTCGCCTTCTTGGCGTCCGCGTCAGCCTTCGTCAGCTCAGCGCGGAGCTTGGCCTTGAGGGCTGCCGCGCCGGTACCCGTGATCTTCGGAATCTCCTTGCTGATTTCCTCGCTCAATTCCTTGGCGGAATCGTCCTTACCCTCAGCGATGAGAGACGGCAGGCGCTCAATGCTGGCCCGGATCTGCGCGGCTACTTCTTCCTGCACTGCCTTAGTCATCGTCGCCTTAGCGGCCATGGCGTCCTTCTCCGTCTTCTCGTTGGTGGTGTCGGCGTCAACCGGCTTGACTACCTTAGCGGGAACCGTGCGCCCAAGTCCCGGGATTGCAACATTAGTTGTCGTAACCTCAACGTCGCCCGTAGGAACGACCTTGCTGCACGCCGCGCAAAGCTCAAGATTGGGGTTCTGCTCCATGGCGAGTCCCCAGCGACGAATGGGGGTCTTCATCTTCGTGGGGCAGTAGGCGACGTTCCGACCCTTCTCGTCCACGTCCTTAATCGCGTGAACCGTGCCGTTGCTGCCGGTGGCGCTGCCAACCGGCACGTCCCCGCGAACCTCAGACAGCTTGAGCTTTGCAGCCACGTGGGCCCCCTCTTCCAGTTCCGCGCTTTCGCGCTCCATGATCTTCCAGCAAGTGCGGCAAGGGTTGTAGTCCAACACGTCGGTCGAATCGACGTAGCGGCTACCGGCGGAAATCATCATCTTGCCGCAGAGGCTTTCGTCGTTGCCGCGTGACAGGTGCACCGACTTGCCCTTGCCGATGACGCAGAAGCCGCGAGAGTTGGGCTTCTCGTCCAGCCAGCGCTGAATGTCGGTGACTTCCTGACTCACGACCCCGCCCCCTCCGGCCCCGCTCTCTGCGGGGCCTTGCAGAACGAGAACCTACACACGCGCGCGTGCGCGCGCAAGGCAGTGACTCACGTGAGTCACTGGTCCGAAAACACGAAAAGCCCCCCACCTGCGCCGATGCAGGTAGGGGGCTCAAAAAGTCGGGTGACACCAGCTCAGACCAGCGCGTCAGCAAGGGCGTTGAGGTCTGAGAGCGTGCCGACGTTGGCAACGGTCACGTCGGTCGGGTAGCCGTCTAGCGCCGTCTCGCTCTCGTGTGCCGGTGCTGCTTGGCCAGCGTGAGGCCGCAGGACCCTAACCAGCCGGAACCCACGCGCCTTGAGGGCTTCCGCCTCATTCGGATACCGGCAGTCCGTGACGACCACGGGGAGGTTCCACGTGTCGGCCACGGTCACCTTGTCCAGCGCGAGACTGAGCCAGTGTCCGGGCTCCTGATCCCGTACCGCCTGCCCGGCCCGCTGTAGCGTGCGCCGGACTTCCGGGAAGCGATCTTTGGCCTTCTCCCATCCGTAGCGCTGCACAACGGCGCTCAGGCGTGTCGGCAGTGGGCCGTACCCGGACGGCTCATAGGCAACGATGGGGTCGAGGCTGAGGGACATTTCTTTCAGCGGGTCGGCAAAGGCAATGCGGGTATAGGCGTACCGGCTTATCAGTCGGGCGGCAATGGTGTCTTTGCCGGATCGGGCGCGACCGATAAGGGCGATGTTCGGGTGTCCCATTCGGGCTTACCTCCCGTGGCTAGGGGTCGTCCCTAATCACGGGAGCGCCGGGGTTGCCTGCCTTACGGCTTGCGGTGCCGGGCGACGATTCCGGCAGTCTCAAGCGCGTCTAGGGTCTTGCCGTTCTCCACTCGCTGAACGGCCTCACCGGTACCGAGCACGGCCGCAGCAACGGCCAGGATGAGCGCGGACGGCAGCGACGGCAGGTAGTGAGCGACCAGGGCGAGCACGGCGACCAGCACGGCATAGAAGCGGGTGGCGTGGTCCTTGACGAAGGTCATTAGGGTCTCTCCTTTTTCGTTACTTTGCGTGAAAATTTGGCCCGTCGCCGGCATCGGCGTATCCGGGCAGAATCGGACATAGGGGCTTCCGCGGAATGCACCCAGAGTTACGAGACGCGGGGAACCTTGAGGGCATCCCACTGACGCGGGCCGGGCCAGCCGTCGCAGTACGCCGGGGCGTCGCCCAACTTGCGCTGCCACTTGCGGAAGCTCTCACGGTCGGCGTCCGTCCACTGAGGGCCGGGACCGCTCTTGTATGCCGAACATCCCTCAGCCACAAGGCGCTTGCCCATGGCCGTCACGATCGCGCTGTTGGGCTCGCGCTTGAACCAGTCAGCCCCGGGGAACGGCTGATAGCCGCCGCCACCCTCACCGGCAAGAGCCTTCGCGCGGTTCACGATCTCCGGGAGCTGGGCAACAACCTTGCTGCCGGGGCACGACGTGTGGCCGCCCCACGCGCTACCGCCCATGCCGTGGTACCCCAGCCCCCGCCCCGTGGTGCTGGTCGTGAGCTGGAGCGGCACGCCGTAGGTCTTGTGCGCCCACGCCAGCACCTCAGCGCACCGGTTGAGCTGGGCGTCAGTCAGCGAGTCGCCCCCGCGCCCCTCGTTCTCGATGCTCAGCCACGTGCGGTTTCCGCCCGCCTGAGCCCAAGCACGGTCGGACGTGTCAACCCACTGGTAGAGCTGACCGCTACGGCCGGTGCCGAAGTGACTGGACGCCTGAGCCTCGCTGTTGCGGAACCAGGAATCCGTACCGGCAAGGCTGCCGTCCATGATGTGGATAACAACGCCGTAAACGGCATCCTGCCCGCCGTCTGTGTAGTTGCGCGGAATGGGTCGCCACGTCGCGCCACTGAATCGTGCCATGTCTGTGATTCCTCCCATGGAAAAGCCCCGTCGGAATTCCCGGACGGGGCGCGTAGAGCACCGACTCACGTGAGTCGGTGGTTAGCCGAGACCGACCCAGAAGCGGTTAGCCCCGTTGTCGATGCTGGTCGTTGCGATAGTCGCCGGGGCGGTCGTTGCGGCCGTGCCGGTGAACACACCGAAGCGCTTCACGGGGGTGAGCCCGAAGACGTTCGGGGGTGCGCCAAAGGCGTTGTCCAGCGCGAGCACCATCGGGCCGTCACTGGACGCATAGCGGAATACGAACCACACGTAGTAGATGCCGGGCGTAAGGCTGACGCTGGACGTGAGGGCAGCGCCGACCGTTGCGCCACCGGCGTTGTGTACGCCCGGCACGACGGCTTCCCCTGCCATGTCGGCCGTTGCCGCCTTCTTGGCCCCGGCAGTCGTGTAGATGCCTGCCCACGACCCCGCTGCCATCGTTCCGGCGTAACCGCCGAAGTGGAACGCGATCTTGCTTACGGTCATGGTCTGCCGGACGACGACGGCCGTCATGCGTAGTGATCCGTTGCCCGTGAACGTCGGAGTTGACGGGGTGGTCACCGGGTCGAAAGCCCACGCCTTGAGCCCTAGGTCAGCCGGTATGAAGACGCTAGGTACGGCAGCGTCCGGCAGGTTTACCACGGGCACATCACTTGCGGAGTCCAGCGGAGCAACCCCGTTGACGGCACCGCGAGTTGAGGCAGCGAGCGCGGACACGTCGGCAGGCGCAAGGGTCACGGCCGGGCCGCTCTTGCCGTTGACCGTGGTCACCACGCCGGACGGGATGGAGAGCTGAGACGACGGCACGAGCCCCGACGCGTCCAGCGTGGCAACGCCGTTGGCAACTCCCTTGTCGGCTACGGGTATTGCCGCCACGTCGGACGGCCGCAGCGTCACAAGGCCCGTGGCGTCCGGCTGCACGCCGTTCACGGCGGTTACCGTGCCTGCGCCCGTGCCGTCCTTGCCGGGCGCTCCCTGGGGCCCCTGGGGGCCTTGAGGGCCCGTTGGGCCAGCCGGGCCGGTGTTGCCCTGGTCGCCCTTGTCGCCCTTCGGGCCCGGTACGGTGCTGGCCGCTCCGGTGTCGCCCTTCGGGCCCTGAGCGCCGGTCGTTCCGGTGTCGCCCTTCGGACCCTTGAGGTTCGCTACGGGGTTGCCCCAGCCGGATGCCCCACGCTGCCAGACCTCACCCGTGTCGGACCTGAGTAGGAAGTCCCCAACCTTCGTGTCGGTACTGGGAGTTGATGCGTTGCTGACGTACCACGCGGCACCCCGGATGGCATCGCCCAGCTTGGCCCACGCACCGCCCGCACGGGTCCACATCGTGACTGTGGTGGACGTGACGCCTAGCAGGGTGCGCGTGTCGTACTGCGTGAAGAAATCCCCGTCACGGCCCAGCGCGGACGTGGGGGAAGCGGTGCCGGTGAATATCTGCGAGCCCGCCACCGGCACATAGTTGGGCGTGGTCGGGTCGGCCGGTGCCACGTCGGCAAGGTCTACATCCGGCGTAGCCTTCGGCAGTAGCACGCTGAACGTGCGCCCCCCGATGACCCCGCTTAGGTTTTCCTTGACGACGTACGACCAGCCCGAAGGCTGCATGTTCGGCGCGTCGGTGGCTGGCAGGCGAACGGAGAAGTGGCCGTTCTCGTCCAGCGTGGCGACGACGGGACCGGCAACGAATAGGTCTGAGTCCGGGAACGTCAGAAGTGACGGAGCGTTGAACGTCACCGTTCCGGCGAGCGGTCGGCCGTCCGGCCCCATGTAGGTGCCGTGCACTACGACCGTAGGAATGTTGGCGGGAAGCGTTGCCAATCGAACCCCCTAGGCATGAAAGAGACCACCGACTCACGTGAGTCGGTGGTCTGGTAGATGTGAGAGAGCGGGGGTTACCGGCTCAGTAGTTCAGCGATCTGAGCCCGTAGCTCTGCGTTCTCGCGCCGCAGCGCGCGAACCTCCGCATGGAGAGCGGCTAGCTCTTCCGACTGGCGTTCCACCTTGCCCCGGTAGGCTTCCGCCTCTTCCCTCCAAGACGCCACCATGCCGGTTCGGAACTTGTGCAGCGAGACGGCCACGAACACCAGAAGGGGGACGATGATTTCAGCGAGCCCATACAGTCGGGCGAAGTCCATTAGTCACCCCCTTAGACACCGAAATAGGCTTCCTTGATATCGGGGTCACGGCCCCATGCGCTTCCAGTTCCGCGCGTCCACGCCCAGCCCTTCGCGTTCGCTTCGGGGATGCGGCTTTGTGGCAGACCGACGCAATATTGCATTGCGGAAATGCTGTACGAGCCCTCATCCCAGTTTGGGACGGTCAGGAAGTCCGGGGCCCACTTGCTGTTATCCCGGTAGGTAGGGACCCACCACCATTTACCGTCGTCGCCCTGCTTGTATCCCCAGTTGAGAATCCCGTCTCCGACGTCTGTTCCTTCTGGGGCGGCAATGGCGTAGAAGGTCTGGCCCTTTGGGTTCTCCGGTCCCTTCTTATACCGGTGCTGGAGTTCGATGGTGTAGACGGTGGTGTCGTCCTTGTAGTCCCACCCATAGGGGATGCCGTGAACCCAGCGCATGACCACCACGCCGATAGCGCGGTCGGTGGTGCCGGTCAGATTGAGCACGCCGGATGCGCTCACGATTGTGCGGTTGGCGTTGCCGTCGTGGCGGAACGCCGCTAGCCGCACCTCGGCTTCACGCCTGCCGGTATAGAGAAAGTCCGTAATGAACTTGCACTCCACCCGGTCGAACGTGAGGCCCGTAGCGTTTGCGATGCTGACGGATGACCAGATGTTCCCCGCTACTGGCGGGCGCCCCTGAGCGGCCCACTCGACCGCCGGATACCGGTCGAACTTGTTGACGGGCCCCGGGGCGCGCTCAATGGCCGACATGCGGCGCCTGAGTTCGGCTAGCTCGTTCACCAGAGACGGGGGGACGGCATTAGCTTGGGTTGGCATTGCTCCATAGCTCCTTACTCGCTAGAGCGAGCTTGATGCTCTCGTTTCCGTTTGCGTCAACGGTGGTCGCGCATTCAGTCACAACGAATTCGTCGTACAGCGCGACGTATCCGGCATCCACGCTGATTGCGGTTACGTCGCCGGGAACGAAGTCAAGGGGGCTGAACTGACCCGGGTAAAGGGTGAGTTCTGGAATGGCGACCGGCACCGCCCCCGCATTGATGGTGGCTTGTGCCTTGTCTATGAGCGTCCGTGTTTCCTTCACGTCGGAGTACGCGCCAACCATGACGCGCTCAGGCATGCGGGCGGCAAGAGAGGGGTTCTCAAAGACGCCGACCACCTTTTCCCCGTTGCCGTTGTCGGCCCCGGTCGCATAGGCCACGGTGCATAGCGCCGTACTGTCGTAGGAGACGCCAGTCACGTTGCAGTTCAGCCGGTGCGTGAGGACGTGCGAGGAAGTGGCAGCCCCCCGCTTCGCGATAGCGAGGCTGTGACCGATGCGCTTGCCTTTGGTCACCCAAAATGCCCGGTACCGGAAGGTGAACCCGCCGATGTTGTCGGCCAGTTCCTCAATGGCCTGAGCAATGTTCTTGAGTTCGTAGCGCGTCCACACGCACGTTCTCAGGTTGCCGGTGGGCTTGATATCGAACGTGGACGTCTGAATGCCGTTCTTCGTGTTGGCGTACGTGATCCAGTCCGTAAGGATGCTGGCTTGCTCTGTTGAGCGGGCCGTATAGCCCTTGTCCAGATACCGGCCCTGGTAGTGCGAGTGGAAGCCGGACGCACTGAGAGACAGGGTGCCCGCGTCGATGTCGGCCGCGAGAGCCCAGAGAATGCCAGCCCACACGGGCTCACCGTCCCGCAGGATGGCAAGCCCGCTCACACCAGGACTCAGGCTCTCCGGGTCGGCTTCCGGCGCGAAGAGCGGGATTCCCACCGTGGCCGTTCCGGCAGCGTTCAGCGCGTGCGTGAACTGGATTGCCGTTACCGGAAGGGTGGCGACTACGTTGCCGGTCCGTACGTCCGTCTGGACAACCGTGTAATGCGCGGTCACTAGACCCACCTGTCCCGCCACGTGAACTCAGCCGTGGTCGGCGCGTTCACGGCAAGCGTCGTTATCGAAAGCCGGTGGTCTCCGAATGCGAATTCGGGCCACGTTGAGCCCGCCGTGATCCGGTCGTTGAAGTTGCTCCCGCTCGCCGTCGCGGTGAGTGCCTGAGCCTGAGAGTCGATGGTGAGCCCCCCGGCAAGGTTGGTCATGCCGAACCAAAGGCCGGTCACTTCATCCTTGATCACGCAATCCTTGGCGTTGACCAGCTTGACGACGGGGAGGGCAGGCACCGAACCGGCAAGGGAGAACCGCAACTTGGGGTCCGACCCCTGCCACGGTGCCGACAGGCTGTAGGTCGTCAGCGCGTCCCGGTAGATGTACGGGTCCGTTGCGAAGAGTTCGACCGCCACGTTGCAGACCCGATGCGCGAAGTTCAGGTCAAGGGGCGCGCTGCGCTTGCGGGTGCGGACATTCACGAAGGCCGTCCGGTCGCCCGCTACGCCAGGGAACCGGAACCGTAGGGGTCTTTCCCTCTCGGCGTACCCGAACGTGGCGTACACGGCGTTCAGGGCTTCCGTGAACTCTTCCCGCGTGGACCCGTAGACCTCAAGCGTGAGGGTCACGGCACGGCCGCCCATGTAGTCATCCCCGGGATAGAGCCCGTGGCGCTGTACAAGGGCTAGGTCCGCCGTCCGCATGTCCGGCAGTGAGAGCAAGCCGTCAACGGCCACAAGGGATATGGCGGAGTCGGGGGCCCCGATGACTAGCCCGCCGTACTCGCAAGTCCAGTCGTCCAACTCCGCCATGCCTGCCCCCTGTTGAATGCAGACCACCGACTCACGTGAGTCGGTGGTCTCTCTACCGGGGCGCGACCCGAAGAGCCCAAGCCACTTCGCGCCCGATTGCGTGCGGGTCCGCGTTGCTGGTCACGTTGACCGTCACGCCGGACGTTGCCGGGGCGGCATGGTTCGGGACCACATGAGAACCGCCCGGCAGGTTGACCCACTCCGGCCCGCGCTCACCAACACGGGTGAGGCCAGACGCCGGACCACCCATGGCCCGGATCTTCGGAATGGGGTTGTGAGGAAGATCGACGCCGACGGGCCCGATTCCAATACGGTCCGGGATGGCCCAGTTGAGAAGGTCGATCAGACCGTTGATGGAATTCTTGACAGCGCGCCACACGGCGGAACCGATGTCCTGCCCGAAGCTGGACAGTCGCGAAAGCCCTTCACCCAGCTTCTCTATAAGGGTTCGTCCGACGCTCGCGGCAGCGCTGCCCATGCTGCCGACATAGCCGAGGATTCGGCCGGGCAGATCACGGAAGAATCCGATAACGGCGTCTAGCCCCTCGCGCGCTTTGGTCGCGACCCAGACGAAAGCCTCAGCGGTCTTCTGCTTGATCGTGTCCCAATGCTTGATCAGCAACCCGGGGCCCGTGAAGTTCAGGAAGAGCTGAACGAGGAAATCAAAGACGCCCTTGATCTTGTCCCAAATCCACTGGAAGGCTTCGCCCGTGAACTGCTTGATCTTGTCCCAGTTCTGCCAGATGAGCAGGGCGAGCCCGACCACGGCCGCGATGATGAGCGGAATGGGGCCCATGGCCAGTAGCCACGCGGCGGCCATGCGAGCACCCTGCAACATGGCCTGAGTGCCCATGAGCAACCACTGAGCCACCATGATTGCGCCGTTGACGACGGCAGCGGCAGCACCGGCTACCCACTGGCCGACCACGATTGCGCCGGACACGAGCGCCTGAGCGCCCGCCTTGATCCAGCCGCCCACGACCGACCACGAAGCGGCTACTTGCGTCAGCGCCGACGTGGTGGCCGTCGTGCCCGTGGTGATCCACGCGCCTACCGCCTTCGCCCCGGCTATGACCGACTGGACGCCCCACTGAATGAGTGCGGGCAGCAAGACCACGGTCACGACTGTCGCAATGGCCAGGAACACGCCCTTGTGGTCCTCAATGAACTGGAAGGCGGAAACCGTGCCGTCCGCGAATGCCTTGACGGCCGGGACCACCGTGTCAATGAGAACGTCTTTAGCAGCACTGCCGATAGGCGCGAAGGCTGAGCCCAGCGCTTCGAGCTTCGGCAGCACCTTGCCGCCGATGAGATCAACCGCGCCGGTCTGTAGCGTGCGCCAGAATGCCGTTAGCTTCTGGCTCGCGTTGTCGTGCATGGTCTCGCCAGCGCGAGCCGCCGCACCGTTGACCTTGTCCAGACCGTTGGACGCTGCCGCCGTCGCCGGGTCCATGGCATATAGCGCCTTGCCCATCACGTTCGCGGGGTCACCGAAGAGGGCAGCCGCCGCATTCAGCTTGACGGTTTCGTCCTTCGTCCCGCGCAGCGCCTTGAGGGTCATCCCCAACGCGCCCTCAGCGGACTTGCCGCCCTTGCTCATCCGGGCAGCTATGTCGTCCGCATTCAGCCCGATGGACTTGAACGCGTCCTCAACGGCCGTGCCGCCTGCAACGGCCTTTTCTCCGAACTGTCCAAGCGCGTCGGCCACCTGGTCGGAGTCGCGGGCACCGGCTTGGAGTGCCTGAGAGATCAGGCCCATAGCCGTCTTGCCGTCTAGTCCTACGCGCTGGAACTGGACGCTGTATTCGTTGAAGGTGTCTAGTAGATCCTCGGCTTTATTGCTGCCGTTCTGGGCACCGACAACGAGAATGTCGAACGCTTCTTTGGCGTTCTTTGCCATGCCGGTTTTCAGCATGGTGCCAACGGCATTGGCGGTCGGCCCCACGTCGTCGCCCAGCACGGCGGCAACGTCCATTGCCTGCTTTGAGACGTTCGCCAATTCGTCGGCGGTAGCCCCAGCGGGAACTAGCCCTTGCTGCCAAAGGCTCTTGAGAGCTTCATTCGCGTCGGCTATGGACTCGCCGTATCCGGCTGAGTAGACCGCTCCGGCCGCCTGCCCCAAAGCCTTCGCCTGCTCCGGCGACGCGCCAAGCTGGGCAGAAAGGAGGTCCGTACCGGCTTCCCGGTCCATGGCCTCACTGATACCGGCGAAGAGCGCACCACCCACGGCCGCGCCGACCAGGGCGGCAGCACCGCCCATCTTGCCTACGAAGCCCTTGAGGCCCCCAGCGGCTTCGTCGGCCCCGTTGGCGACCTCTTCCCCCAGCCGCCCAGCCTCTTCGGTGGCCGCCCGTAGGGCGTCTTCCACCTCGTCCGCGAAGCGGGTCACGTCCCCCGTGCCCTCATTGAGCGACCGGCTCAGGTCGTCCAGATCACCCAGCAAGGTAATCGTGATCGGCTTAGCCACCGGAACCCCCCGTGATTACGCTGCGTATATCCCGCGGACCGGCCGGCGGGGGGTTTTGATATACGCAGAGTGAGAATTACGTCATGACGGGCGTCCGGCGCTCCCCCTGCGCCGAACCCCCAGAGCGCCCGCGAGACGCGCGCCGCTCCTGCTTCTGCTGTGCATCTAGGTCCGCGATCATCTGATCAGTCAGCGTGTTGAAATCCCTCAGCGAGAGCGCGCGTACGTCCGACCACGTGAGCCCCCGGAAGTGGCCGACCAGACGCGCGCACGTGATCACTCGCTGAGCGCGGTAGGGTCCTTCGGCTTCTGCTTGAAGGAGATGCGGAGCTTGCCCGCGTCCTCAGCCGTGAAGGAAGGGTCATCGCGCCGCTTGATGACGACGGCCATTGCGCGAAGGAGCTTCGCCTTTCGCGCGCCCGGCTTAGCGAGCTGGTCTAGCGGGCCGTCGATGATGTCCTCAATGATGTCGATTTCATCAATGGAAAGACTGTCGATGTCAAGCGACAGCACGTCACCCAGGTTGCCAGCGTCGGCGTTCTTCTTGGCACCCATAATCAGCTCTCCAATTTGTCGCGGAGTACGGCGGTAATCTCACGCTCGTACGTCTCAGAAACCTTGTCGCTATTCCGGGCCATGGCCCGGTACAGGAAGCGGTTAGGGCGAATGCCCCTCTTCGGGTATCCGAAGTGAATTACCCCGGCATAGGGGGCACGGGAACTGGTGCCCGCCTTGATGGCAGCGGAGTTAGCCGACGCGACGACCTTGACCGAACGCGCCAGCTTTCCGGGCCTGTACTTCTTGTTGTCCTTCGACGTACGGGTGTGTTGCGGAACCCCCCGCTGAGCGTCCGGCTTGACCACTTCCGCAGCGTCCTTGTTCGCCTGCCGGACGGCTTTGGAAAGGTCCTTGTCCTTGAGCTGGCGAAGAGTCCTCTTCAACTGGTTCAAGCCTTCGACCTGAACCGAGAACCGCGAACCGGCCACGCGTCCCCCTTTCGTCACCGACTCACGTGAGTCGGTGCTCTGCTACTTGGGCGGAACGAAACCGGGGGTCGGGTCCACGTAGGTCAGCTTGATTGCCGACCGGCCGTCTCCGGGGTCGAGAACGCGGAACGGAAGCTCAGCAACCGTCACGTCGTCTACAGCCGCTTCGGGACTGTCGCCCGTGAACTGGATTGCCGGGCACTCGATCTTCATTGACGTGCCGGGGATGATGCCCACGAAGTCGATGACCAGAGAAGCCACCTTGCCGCCAATGAACGCTTCGTACAGCTTCACGGCCTCACTGGTGAACTCGCCCCCTAGAGTCCCCTCGTACGTCGGCATGGCCGCGCGTACAGGAGTCTTCTTAAGCGCGCTCCCGCGAAGGAATCGCCGGTCAACCTTCATGCCACGGTCGCCCGTTAGCTCTAGCTTGTTCGCGTCCACAGTGACGGCCTTGCCGTCGATGGTCAGCGCGATACCGGTACGGGTCCAGTCGTAGACGTACGACTCACCCGGGTACACGATCGGCAGCGCATCGGCGGGCTTGTCCGAATGGGTCACGTCCTGGAAGTCGAACGTGGCCGTGAGCGTAACGGCGTTCTCTACCTCAGCGGTGAGTTCCCACTCAGTGACCACACACCCGACGTGCTTGTACGCGACCGACTTGCCGTCAGTGGTCGGCCGGATCATCTGGGCCGTGAACGAGGGGGACACACTGTCCGCGCCGCTCTCAAAGACGTGCGTGGTAAGCCCCGTGGTCGCGTTCGGAACCCCGCCGTTGTAGGTATCGAACGACGCGGAGAGAACGGCAGCCGCCCCAGCGTCGAGTAGGTCAATCTCTAGCTCACCCTCACCGCCCATGTTGACCACGTTCCGGCGGTCGGCGCGGGCCGTCTGCATACCGGCCCGAAAGCCGACGCTCTCGATAAACTCGCGAGTCGTCTTCCAACTGTCGGACTTGCCCTCATAGCCCAGCGTGGACGTGGCAGCGGTGCCGTAAGTCGTTTCCTTGCCAATGCCAATGGCAGCGTCTAGCGCCATGTGTTCCCCCTAGGTGATCCGGCCGCGAATCCTCACGCGGACAGTCAGCGCGGCGTACGCGCCGTCAGTTGATTCGGCCGTCTCCGTCTCGGAGGATTCCGGCCGCACGTCGAGAAGCCCCGGCACGCTCGCCGGTACGACGGAGCGGCAGGCTTCTGCAATAGCGTCACGAAGGCCGTAGACGGCCCTCTCAGCGCCTATCGGGTCGCCCGGCGTGATGACCAGCCCGTGAACGTCCACGTAGCTTGTGACGGCCGTTGGCTTGCGCGGACCCTGCCGCATGGCGACGGCCGCTAGCTCTTCGTCCCCCGTGGCCCCTAGCCACACCTGTTGGCGCCTGTCGCTCTTGCCGGTCTCCGCGAAGGTGCATTGCACCCCTACCGGGACGGCAGCCTTGAGGCAGTCGAACAGGGCAACTTTTGCGTCGAATACCAGCGCCATGACTGCCCCCTTACATGAAGATGAACGGCAGCCGGATTCGGTACCGGTTCAAGTGCGCGTTGACTTCGGGCAGGCTGGTCGGCCGCCACGTTCCCCCGGCTTGCGCGAGCTGGACAGAGCCGAATTCGGATTGAAGCTGTAGCGCCCGGTCCGGAATTCGGGACACAAGGTCAAGGCAGTACTGACGGGCGAGTGTCCGCACACACCACCGGATCGTTTCCGGGGGAGCGTCCACCCCTTCCCACTTCCGGCCGGTGTAGTTCTCGACCGTCTCAACCGCGTACGCGATTGCATCCGTCAGCGTCTCGTTCGGGAAGAGCGCCACGTCTTCCATGCCGTCCAGCGCGCGAACGTCTTCAACGGTCGCGTAGGACATGTGCACCCCCTCAGCGAGAGGGGGACCACCGACTCACGTGAGTCAGTGATCCCCCCTCAACATCCCGCCGTGCCTTACGGCTTGGGGGTCACGGTCAGAACCTTCGCGCTGAGCTGGTCAGTCAGGAGACCGTCAGCACGCTGAATGAATCGGTAAACGATCTGGTCAGACTGGAACTTCGCATCCACGGAACGCTCAACACGGAGCGGACCGGCAAGGCGGACCTTGTACTTGCTCAGGTCGGCAAAGAGAACCTTGTCGTCCGGCACGGCAACGTCAGTGGCAACCGGCCGACCGTTGAAGGTGTCCGGGGCACCGGCCGTTAGCGCCGACTGCCATAGGTACTGGCCGTTCGCGTCGGTCAGCTTCCGCAGCGTGGCAGCCGTCTTGTCCGAGACGACGAATACGGCGTTGGATCGGTAGGCGGGGTTTAGCTCATAGAACAGGTCAATGAGCGCGTTGGAAACGGTGTTGTCCTTCGCGCCCGCCGCCCATGTGGCAGTAGCAGGAGTGGCCGCGCCAAGGATTCCCTTCGGCTGCCCGGAACCGGTACCGGTCAGGAAGTGCGTACCCATACCGTGGCCCAGTGCCGGACCGGCGTCACCGACCAGGAAGCCCACAAGGTCTAGCGCCTGGTCCTGCACGAACTCAGTAGAAACGGCCGTCGCGTAGGCGTACTTGAATGCCCCCATGGAGCGAATGACCGTAGTCGGCGCACTCTCGGGAATGTTGGCATTCTCGGCAACGATGCCTGCCGACGCGCGACCGGTCACAACGGTAAAGTCGATGGACTCACCGCCGGACGTAGTGAGGATGGAAGCGCCATTGCGCATGACCGTGGAACGCTGGGCAGCCTCAGCGAGAAGCTGGCCGAAGAGGGTGCGCGGGATGACGTTCTTGCCCGTGGTCGTGTCCACGGCGCGCTTCTCCGGGGCGAAGGTGGCCGCCTCGTAGAGCCCCAGCGAACGAAGCTGCGTAGCCGCCTCAGCTAGCTTGTCCTGAGTCTCGCGCTTGCTGCCGGTGCCCTTGAGACCGGCCATAAGCGAACTCACCGACTCGGAAGCCTTGATGGCCTCAACGCCCCGCTTCACGCGGCCGTCATAGTCGGCAATGGCGTCGAGTAGCTGAGTCTCCTTCTCGCGCGCCGAAGCGTCCATGTCCTTACCGGCGTGCTCTTCGGTCAGTGCCCGAAGTTCGTTCGCGGCCTTCTCGCGCGCCTCAAAGTTCGCGCTCAGAGTCTTTGCGTCCATTACTGGACACCCCCCTTGTGTAGCAGCGCGCGGACTAGATCACGCGCGGGATGGAATGGCACCGACTCACGTGAGTCGGTGGTGTCGTCAGCAATGCCGAGAGCCAGCGCGATAGAGCGGCTGAGCCCGGCGTCCGTGGTGGGGTAGGCGGGATTCAGAACCGGCCCAAGCTCCACCACGTTCATGCTGGTGATTTCCCGGATCGGTAGTCCGGTCTCTTCGTCAAGTTCGTCGTGTACGCGCTGGCCCCCGTCGTTCACGCTGAACGTGAACGAGGAACCGCGTACGTCTCCGCGCTTGAGTAGTTCGGCAAGGTCACGGCCGGTCGTGGTGTTCGGTAGGTCGATCTCATACCAGCCGCCTTCGGCGTCTTCGCCGGATCGCAGCGTTCCCGAACTCGCCCGTCCGAGAACGTGGTTCATGTCGTGGTTGAACGTGGCGAGCACGTCATTAGCCCTGAGCGCGTCGGCCCCCGCCCCGGGGATAATCCGTTCCCGGAAACCCCCCAGGTTGTGACTCAGCTCGTTGAAGCGATATGCGTACCCGCGCATGGTCACCGCGTCGCCTTCGGCGCGAACCTCAGCCGGTAGGGCTAGGTTCCTCCGCTCCGTCTTCATCGGACGGTTCCCCCTCTTCGTCGTCCCCGTCTGCCGGGGGTTCGTCTACGGGCGGGGGCTCAATGGCGGCAGGCTTGGCGGCCTCTTCGTCGGCCGTCACATCGGAGAGGTTCAGCGGCACTCGGTGCCCCTCTCCCGCGCCGTCCGGCAGGGGCTCTAGGTCTTCCCAGCCGCGCACTTCGTCAATGCTGTAAATGCCTTGCTGCAAGCCGATTGAGTACATGTTCATGCGCTCAGCCGGGGCACCACGCTGGATGCCGTCAAGGCTGAACTTCACGAACTTCTGCCGGTCGGCCGTCTCCGCGAAGAGCAAGCGGGTAAAGCCCGCTTCGATGCGCTCAAGCCACGGGCGAAGGCTGAACATCGCGAACGCCTGGTTTTGCTCAGCGAGCCCCGAACCCCAGCTAGTTGAGTTCGTGGCGTCCGCTATCAGGTGAGGCGGAACGCCGAAGATCCGGGATATTTCCGGGACCTGAAATTGCCGGGTCTGCAAGAACTGTGCTTCGTCCGGCGAGAGCGCGACTTTAGAGAACTTCGCGCCTTCGGTAAGCAGCGCCACACGGTGGGCATTCTCCGCACCGGAGTTGGCCAGCCGCCACGCTTCGCGGGCTCGCGCTAGCCCCTCTTCGGACATCGCACCCGGCACCTCAATGAGAGCCCCGGGCATCGCGCCGTTGGCGAAGAACTTTGCGCCGTAGGTCTGTGCCGCCATGGCGAGCCCGATGGACTCACGCGCGAACGCGATAGGCGAAACGCCGGTGAACTCGCCCGGCAGCATCATCCCGGGAATGTGCAGAATCTCGCGGGTGGTGTACCAGCCCAACGCGACTTCGTTGCCGTCGTCGTCGTAGTCGGCCACGTAGAAGACCTTGCGGCGCTTGCCGTCCACCACGACCGTATGCGTGTCGATGCGGTTCGGGTCCAGCACCTCAAGCCCGACGATGTTCGGCCCGTCCCACAGAACGGCTAGATACGCGTTGCCGTCCAGCAAGAGCGAAAGCACGACCTGAGACAAAAGGTCGATGCGGCCAAGCCCGCCCGGCTCAGCGTTCGGATAGTCAAGCCACGTAGGCGACTTGATCTCTTTGCGGACCCCGCCCCTACGGGAGTAGGTAGCCACCGGCAGCGTGCAAATGGTCTCGCTCAGAAGACGGACGCACGCGAAGACGGCAGAGACCGTAAGCGCGCTGTTCGCGTCCACCTTCTGACCGGATGCCGACACCACGCCGGGCAGCGGGAAGAGATCCGTTGCCGGGTCCCACTGCGCCCGCTTCTCGACTTCCTGAGACGGCCCCCGGAAGAGCGCACGCCAAAAGCCCATGTGAGCCACCCCCCGCGTGACTCACATAGGCACCGACTCACGTGAGTCAGTGGTCTGAGCCCTGCTATTCGTCGTCTAGGTACTGGTCGAATTCCGGGGCACCCACGTTGAACACGCGGCCGTCTCTGTCCTCCCACGTGGCGACAATCGCCGTCTCAATCAAGTGGGGGTTCTCTTCCCGGAACATCACTGCGCCGTGAACCGCGAGGATCATGGCAATGGCTAGGTCGATCTTTCGGCGCGAACTCGCGTGCTCTTTCGTCACCCGTGCGCCGTTCTTGTCCTCCCGCAGCACGGCGTTACCGATGTGCCGGGCAAGGGCCGGGTCCCCGTCGTGCGACAGGCGGCCGTCACGGCACGCGTCGTAGACGATCTGAGTTGCCGGAACCATTCTCTTGAGACTGTTCGTCGGGAACGCCTCAACGGGCCACCCCTCAGCCTCAAGGTTGTCTAGCGTTTCCTCCCAGCGGTACGGATCGGCTACCAGATTCCGCACGTGGTACATGTCCAGCGCGGACCGGAGAGCGTCACGCACGTCGGCCATGGGCACGCGCCAATGAGCGTCATCGGCCGGTGCCTCCCAGTGGCCCAGCACGAACACCCGAAGGTCATGCACGCGGGCAGCGACCAGGGCCGTACTGTCACCCTTCCAAGAGCCGTCAAAGCCCAACACCACGGCGTCACCGGGGCTCAGGGTGTCGTCTACCGCTAGGGAGTCCCAAAGGCCGTGAGGCAGCCACGTGGACGCACCACGGACGAACTGAGACAGACGGTAGATGCGGAAGCTAGCTTCCGTGCTCCGCTGGGCGGCAGCCTTGAAGTCCTCTTCGTTCAGGATCTCGAAAGAGGGGTTGCACGCTCGCCACACGTCGGGGTCTAGGTGGTCCACCTGTTCCCCGATGCGCGGACCCCACGACCGGTAGAAGAGCGTCGGGTCCGTGGCCTCACCGGAGTTAACCCGCTCGCCTTGCTCACAGAGCTTGGCAAAGGGGCCGTCCGGGTCGGGTCCGGCAGTCGAGACAACCCACGTGATCGGCTGGTTCCGTGCGGCGCTGCCCAGCGTGAGCGCGTCGAACAGGTCTGCCGACTTACTGAACGCGTACTCATCAAGGGAGACGGCCGAAGGGTTGAGCCCCTGTTGCCGTCCGGCGTCCGCCGACACCACGCGATAAGTAGAGTCCTTGAACTTGATCACGTCGCGCTGAACGTCGCAGACGGCAGAGAGCTTGGGGCTCGCGTTCACCATCTGCTTTGCAGCGTCGAAAACCATTCGCGCCTGATTGCGGTCATTGGCCGCAGCGATGATCTGACGCTGAGCGTCAGCGCGGTCGGCTATCAGGTGGTAAAGCATGATGGCCGCCGCAAGGGTGCTCTTGCCGTTCTTGCGGGCAATGCAGACGACGGCCATTCGGTGCTTGCGAACCCACCGGCCGAAGGTGTCTTGCCGGAGTTCGTACGCGTCAACGAGTAGCGAGCGCTGCCATTCGAGAAGCCGGAAAGGCTGACCGGCGAATGAGCCGGTAAGACGGCAGAACTGTTCAACCCAGTTAGCGACCCGATAGCCCTCACTGGGGAACGGCGCGTCAGCGGGAATGTGGCGAGCGATCACGGGATCAATGCCGGTCACGCTCACCCCTCCCCACAGGCACCGACTCACGTGAGTCGGTGGTCTAGAAGTCTTCGGGCCCGGCTGCCACGCGGCGAGCCTCAGCCGCCACGATGCCCAGCCGCATACGCGCTTCGGGCGTAAAACCGATCACGGTCTCTATCGCCCGTAGCTCCTTCTCCGTGGACTCCACATAGCGCATGGCCGGGTGAACGGCAGGCTGACCGGTTGAACCCACGGTCATGAGTCCGTCATTGGAGACGGCCGCAAGCAGTGCCGCGCGCCGGTCGTGCAGCTCGCAGTACCGCAAGATGATGTTGCGGTCTGTCTCCGGGGAGTACGCGCCGTTGCCCGCCGACCAGACGTTGCGCCAGACCTCACGGCCGACGCGCTTGAGTCCGGTGGGCACGCGCGGGGCTCGCCCCTCATACACGACGGGGGCGGCACTCTCGGCAGCCGCGTTGGCGTTGCCGGTGCGCACGTCGGGGCTCTTGCTTCGGGACACGTTGACACCACCTTCACGGGCCTTACCGACCCCTTAACGGGTGCCTTTCCTGTCGGTCCGAATGCGGGCTTGCCCAGTGCCCATGCGGGCCGAGCGCCCAAAAACGGCGTCACACCTAGCGTGCGTTTTCCGAGCTTGGGCCGGGATCGCTGAGAGGCACACGCCGGGAACTTCCGACGCGCCCCGCCCACCTAGAACGGACGCTTGCCGAAATCCACTGCCGTCTTGATGACGTGGCACCGCTTGCATAGCACCTGCACGTTGCTCGCCACATCCTCACCGCCAAGGGCAAGCGGCTTGATGTGATCAATGTCCACCTGACTAGGCAGGTAGGTCACGCCACACATGGCACACGTTCCAGCTACCGCCTTGCGTACGGCCTTGCGCAAGAGCGCTGCCGCATTGTGGCCACGGGCGATAGCCTCACGGCGCTTGCGGTGCGACTGGTATGACCGGCCACTCTCGTAAGCCTTGTGATGCGTGAGGCATCGGCCCTTGTGCGTGGCCCACTCTCGACAGTCAAGGCACCGGGTGCGCATGGGATACCCCCCTATCCGGGGATACCCCCCTAGGCAGGGAGACCCCCCTACCCCTCAACGGACCACCGACTCACGTGAGTCAGTGGTATTTGATGAAGCGATATGCTCGCGTCATGGAACTGAGAACATGCTCAACATGCTTCACAGATAAGCCGCTTGCGGAATTCCAGGCCGGGCGCAAGCAGTGCACCACGTGCCGCAATGCGACGCGCACGCGCCTTCGGGCCGCAAACCCCAAGCCCGCTACTCCGGGGAGCCACATTGATGAGCGCTTGCGGCGGACCGCCAAGACGCTCGGGATCACGCCAGAGCGGTTCGCCATAGAGCGCATGAAGCCGTGCGCCGCTTGCGCGAAGGAAGCAACCCAGGAAACCCCGAATACGGGAGTGGCCGACCCGACCACGGGCCAGTTCGCGGGAACGGTCTGCCTTTCGTGCGCCAAGGGCTTTGCGTTTCTCGGCAAAGACCCCGAGCGGCTGGCCAACCTGCTAGCCCTCTTTGAGCACTGACTCACGTGAGTCGGTGGTCTGTGTAGCCGCTCCCGGATTCGAACCGGGAACCTTCACGGTCTAAGCGTGACGCCTCGTGCCATTGGGCTAAGCGGCCTTGCGAGAGCGCGGGTACTCAGTCCGCCCTATCCGTGAAGGGGTGCGCGGTATCCCCCGCTCTCTACTATTACTAGAGCGCAAGGGTTCCCTAGAGCGTGCTCGTTGCCCGGCTTGAGGGCCCCCGATTGGGTGACGCCGGTCACAGTGCGGTGAATCGGTGATTGAAGGGTCCGTTTGGTTTTCCTTGTGACTTTCTCAAGGGATATTGATTTCAAGGTAGGAACCACCGCTTCACCGCACCACCCCCGCTGAATGCGTCCGGCCCCTCACGCTCGGTATCCGGAGCGCCACGCTCCGTATTACGCGTACATGACAAGTGTCAGGACAAGAGAAAGCCCCCGAACCCCGAAGGGCTCAGGGGCCATCTGTGGGCAACGGGCAGGCTTACGCGCCCAGTTCCGCCCGGAAGCCGTCTCAGGCGCTCTCAGGGGCGCTCAGGGCCCTTCTTGCCGTCGTCCGGCCACGCCACCGAATCAAGGTGCTCGTCCAGCTCCATCATGTCCGGCCGGTCAAGCACTTGCGCGGCTGCCTCGTTCTCCGCGAGTTCCTTTGCTGCCGCCCGCTCGATGTCAGCGACCGTCACCCCCAACGCGTTCGCCAGCCGTGGGGCGTCCACGTCTCCGATGTTGCCTGTTCGGATCAGCGCTGCCGTGAGCCGGATGGTTTGCCGGGCGTCGTGGTCACTGTCCACATCCCACCCCGCCGAACGGGCCTGGTCGAGTAACCAGCGGGTGAACTCCGTATCCCTGATCTTGTATTCGCGCTCCATGGGGCCAGCGTAGGGCGGCCGTTAGCGCCCGTGTGCGGACATGAGAAAGCCCCGGAAGGCGTGATGCCAACCGGGGCCGTCTCAAGCGTTCCTAGGCCGTCTCAGCGGCCTTCACGGTGGTGCGCAACTCCGCCCACTCCTGGGCCTTGTCGTGTGGGGCCGGGTAGCCGGTCGGCTTGTCCAACTCGACCAGGACCCGCCCCGGATGCTGCGGGTCGTTCACCGTGACCACCTTGCCGGGGATACCGCCCTGCCAGCCGAGAGCGTCACCCCCTGTCGGCCCGCCGGACACCCGGAATAGCTCCACAGCGTCCCCCGCCTCAAGGGCGTTACCGAAGTGGTCATGTGCGCTGCCTGCCATGCCCTGTGCTCCTGTCTGTGTGACTGTCTGAGACCCTGAGAGAAGTCCCGGCGTGTTAGCCGCACGCCGGGGCACCCCCCTTGTCATGCGGCCAACGCAACGGTGTTCGCGGCCTCTTCGGCAGATGAGTCGTCCGAAGGCGTCGCCCACTGGATCACGACCCGCGAAGGACCGTCGAACCTTGCTCCCTGGTGGGGTGCTTTCTTGATGGTCACGCGGTCAATGGCGAGTCGGAGCAAGTCACGCTTGACCGCCAGCTCTGCCGCATCCCATGCGGCCATGATGTGCTTGCGGTCGGTGCTCAGGAACGGCAGTACAACACCGTTCACGGGAAGGTACTTGCCTGCTTCCTTCTTGGCCGCCTCAACCGCTTCGGTGGCATCGCTGAGTTCCTGGAAGTAGAAGCGCTCTGCCGGACCCTTGTACTTCTTGCGCGACTTGATGAGCGTTTCTAGGTCCGCTTCTGCCGCCCGCAGTGCTTCACGGGCCTTTGTCTCCTCTTCGGTCTCTTCGGGCCTTTGGCGTGCTGCCCAGCGCTCAGAAACGGCAATGAGGATCGGGTCATCTGCGTCGGCGTTGCTCAGACGGGAAAGCCACTTCTGAAAGACGTACTCCTCAAGAAGCGGCCCGCGTGCCGAAGCGCGTCCCTTGCAGTTTCGGCCACCGAGCACCCCGCCACACGCGTACGACGTTCCTTGGAACGGTGCGGAGAGTCCACACCCCTCACAGCGGGACAACCCTGTCAGCATGTGCTTTGCGCGAGTGTCCTTCTTTTCCCCAGCGGGTGTATGGGGGATAGGGCATTCAGCGGCAAGCCCCTTAAGTACGCCCATGGCCGCGCGCTGCGTGTCTTCGGAGACCAGAGAGACCGGCTTACCGTCTTGGCCCCTGAGTGCGACCCGTTCGCCGTCTTCGTTGCGGTACAGGGTCGGCCGCGAACCGATCTGTACTGCCTGCCATCCGACATACGCCGGGTGCCTCAGCATCCGAGCAACGACCGGATACCGCCACCCAAGATCACCGGTAGGCCGGGGAATTCCTTCCGCGTCCAGCCAACGCGCAACTTCACGCGTCGATGCTCCGTCTTTTGCGACCTTGCGGAACATCTCCCGCAGCAACCCCGCCCGGGTCCATTCCTTGCGCGTTGCCACATTGCACACGAAAGGCTCTTCGTCCGGTGCAAGACGCCGGTCTTTCGACACCACGTAGCCCCACGGGGCCCGGCCAGAGATCCACAATCCGTCATCACGCTGGTCGGCCTTTGTGTCGCCAACTCGCTTGGACAGAATTTGCGAGTACTCGCGTGCCTCTTCCGCGCGGTTAATGATCCAACGCCGGTCGCGCGGCTCACTGGAGTCAAGGCCGTCAAGCTCGAATACGACGCGAGCCTTACCAATGACCTTTAGAAGGTCCTCCGCACCTTTGCGGCTGAATCGGTCGATGAGATAGCACCAAAGCGCCGGTACTTCCTTGGACGCCAGCGCTTCTAGCGCCTTGTCGAAGTCGGAGCGCCGAACGTCCTTGAACGCGCTCTGTAGGTCCTTCCAGACCTTCCGGACCGCGTACCCGCTCCGGTGCGCCCAGCGGTGCCCCTGCTCCGTCTGTGCGTCCGTGCTCTGGTCTCGCCGGTGGTCGCCCCGCTTGAGACGGGCGGACTTCCGCGTGTAGAGGTCAATCTGACTGGCTTCCGCCTCACCACAGATGGTGCAGGCGTACAGAACTTCCGGCATCGTGACTGCCTTCCCGACGTAGGTAACCCGTACCTACGGGGGAGCGCTGACGTTGCCTGAG
>NZ_BMUA01000045.1 GCF_014649955.1 Streptomyces violascens | reverse complement strand
AACCGCCCTGGCCGCTACAGCTTGACGGCTTGGGGTCGTGAGGTGTCTATGCGGTCACGGCACTAGGCGATGGTAATTTCGTCGAGCATGCCAGTGCGGAGCTTGTTAAGGATCCTGGACAGGAGTCGGGAGACCTGCATCTGGGAGATGCCGAGTTCGACGCCGATCTGCGCCTGAGTGAGTTCGTGTCCGAAGCGCATGCTGACGATGCGCCTTTCACGCTCGTCGAGCTGCTCCATGAGCGGGGCCAGCGTGTGGAGGTTCTCGACCCTCTCCATCCCGGGGTCTTCCTCGCCGATGAAATCAGCCACGCTGCGCGTCTTGGCGCTGGCCGACTGGCCCAAGTCCTCGGCGTCGGGAGACATGTCGAGGGAGCCGGCCGTGTAGCCGTTGGACGCGACGATCCCGTCGATGACCTCGTCCTCGTCCAGCTTGAGGTGTGCGGCCAGCTCCTTCACAGTCGGATCACGGTCGAGCTGGAGGGAGAGGTGTTCCTTCCCCTTGGCGATCTCGGTGCGCAGTTCCTGGAGGCGGCGCGGGACGTGCACGGCCCAGGTAGTGTCGCGGAAGAACCGCTTGATCTCGCCGACGATGTAGGGGATGGCGAAGGAGGTGAACTCGACTTCGCGGGACAGGTCGAAGCGGTCGATGGCCTTGATCAGGCCGATCGTGCCGACCTGGATCATGTCCTCCATCTGACCGTCGCCGCGGTTGCGGAACCGGCTCGCCGCGAAGCGGACCAGGGACAGGTTCATCTCGATCAGAGTGTTCCGCGCGTACTGGAACTCGGCAGTGCCCTCTTCCAGGACCTGGAGCTGGTCGAAGAACACCTTCGAGAGGGCACGGGCGTCCTTGGGGGCTACCTTGCCCGCATCTTCCACCCACGGCAGCTCACCCTCCGCAGCTGGCGCAGCGCTGGACTCCGTGCTGCTGGCCGCCACCCGGTTTAGCTGCTCCGGTTCCGCCACCGGTGCCATGCGAATCCCTCCCCAGCCGACGCCAATCCCGTTCGGCCAGCCGCATACCCCAAGCCCTTCGGAGCATGCACGCTGCGATGTATGTCACGTCGTCAGGCCTGCGACGTGCCACATGTCCTAGGGGATCAAGAATTTCACCGGCACGAGGGCTCGTCGTACACCGATTTCCGGGTACCGGCACGAAGTGGCCGTCGCGTCGGCTTCCGTTGACCGGAACCACGCCTTCAGGAATGCGACGCCATGGTCCCCAACACCGCGCTATCGGGCTTACCTCACATGCGAACTCGCGTTCCGCGTGCCTCGACGACCAGGAGGCAGAGGGCGAGGAGAGGCTGGCCTCGCTCCCTGGGTTCCTGCTGGGGCAGCGGACCCCCGACGCCAGGAGGTTCGACGCCCGGCCCCGCCCCGCGTCCACACAGCCAGATGCTCACCAGCTCAACCCCGCCATGCCCACAGACCAACAACACCCCGTCCTCCCTTTCTTGATCAATGGGCGCAGGGAGACGGGCAGGAGGTGATGGCTGACCCTCCACCACCCCAACTGCGAGGTCTGGCCACAGCGTTCTCGTCGGGACCGGATGCGGGGCGCAGCAGGTCGGGCAGCAGGACGTGCAGCAGATACGGCGGTCCAGGCCGGTCGGGCGCCAGGGCACGCGGACCTCCGCAGCCCACGATCCCGGCAGGCCGAGCGGGAGCAAGGCCTGCACGGCGTCGCCGACGGCAGTGCTCGGCGACACGGTGGGTGGCAGTGGTGACAGTGGCTCAGTCGTACGCGGCGAGGGTCCGGGACAAGGCGGAGCGGCCGACAGCGGCGTGCTCCGCATTGAGGTGCCAGCTTTCCTCCGTCGCGGTGCCGCGTGTCGCCGTCAGCAGCCCGGCACCGTTGGTGCGCAGGTTGAGTACCAGTACTCATGCGCCGTCGAGGCGCTCATGCCCACAGGGCAGGGCTCGGCGACCGGGGCAACAGGGCGGGCAACGTGGTGACCAGCCGAACGTGGGCCCGTGCGACGGTGCGGCTTCGGCTCAAGGGGTGTGGCGTGGGGTCCCATCAGGCGGTGTTGGTGGGCTGCTGTACGTTCTGGGTCCGCAGTGACGGCAGTGTGCCGTGGGGAGTTGAGGGGGATTTGATGCGCGTAGGGTCAATACGCCGGGTGGGGATCGCTGTGTCGGTGGCGGCGGTGTTCGCGGGAGCCGGGGCCTGCAGTGGCGGCAGCGGCGGCAAGGATGCGTCTCCGGCTTCGTCGTCGCAGGCTGCTGCCCGGCCGGAGGCTGCGTCTGGGGGTGCGGTGGAGGCGTTGCAGGCGTCGTGGAAGAAGACTTCCACCGCCCATTCGGCGCGGGTCGAGCTGTCCATGGCGTCCGGTGCGCAGGAGATGGCCGGGACGGGGAAACTGGCCTGGGGCAGCGGTACCACTGCCGAGGTCAGCATGAAGTTTACCCGTGGCGCGACAGCCGAGCGCATGGGAAAGTTGGGCATTGAGGGGATCCAGGCCCGGTATCTCCCGGACGGTTTCTGCATGAACATGGGTCCGCAGTTCGCCGCGCACACGGGCGGCAGGCACTGGGTCTGGTACGGGTATGCGACGCTGGCCAAACAGAGCCCGTACGGTGCGTTCATGTCGGACCAGATGCAGACCTCCACACCCGAGAAGACGGTACAGACGCTGCTGGCCTCCCCGGACGTGCACCGGGTGGCAGAGGACACGGTCCGCGGCGTGACAGCCACTCACTACAGCGGCACCGTCGACATCGCCAAGCTGGCAGCCGGGACAACCCACCTGGACCAGAAGACTCTGGACGGCCTCAAGGCCCAGCTCGAGAAGAACGGTGTCACCACCGAGTCCATCGACGTGTGGGTCGGCAAGGACGGCCTGCCCGTCAAGAAGACCGAACGCACCCACACCGCGCGAGGTGAACAGACCGGCACCGCCTACTACTCTGACTACGGCCTGCCGGTCGACGTGAAGGCCCCGCCCACTGCGGACACCGTCGACTTCGCCACCCTCAAGAAGCAGACCCCCGCGCAGACCTGAGCCAGACACAGGCCCCGTTGTTTTCGGCAGAGGCGATCGGAAGCCACTCCGACACGTTGATCATAAGCCAGTGCCGATCCGTTGAGATGACGACTGCTTCGTGATCGGCAGCCGTTTCGGGAACCACCCGGATCGGGTGACTTCCTTGGGATCTCTCACGCAAGCGGGTGGCGACGGCGGTGGCATGTGAGCCGATATGTTGTGGCCACCGGGTCCTCCGCAGCCCGGACCTGACAGGCTCTCGGCGTGGGTGGACCCGGCTCCGTATGGATGCCGTGGTCCGCCGGGCAGGTCAGGCACGCTCCCAGAAGTCGTGCGGGTGTCGTCCGGGCGGAATCCGCTGGCTTCGGCCATACAACGGATTAGACAAGCCGCCGATCACAAGAACACCATAGGTGCGCAAGATCGCTGTGCCGGGGCAACCGCTCATGAACTCGAAAGCCCTTCTCACAGCCGCTTCGTCCCCAACTGGCCCCGGAGGGCTTCACTTTGAGTTTCGGCGATCCTAACAACCCTTACGGCCAGCAGCAGGCACAGCCGGGTTACCCCGCGCGAAACCCGCAGAGCGTGCCACCGCAATACGGCTACCCGCCCTACCCGCAGCAGCCCTACGGCGCGCACCCGGGAATGAACAGCAACCTCGGAACCGGTATACCGCTGCTCGCCCACTGGGGGCAGCGCGTGGGGGCGTACCTGCTCGACGGACTGATCATCTTCGGCCCGATGTACGCCCTGGGGTTCATCGACCTGGCCAATAGCGATGACCGGGCGACTGCGGGCCCGGGGCCTTTCTTCGTCGTTGGCCTGCTCTATGCAGTGGGCATGGGTTTCTTCCAGCTGTACCGGGAAGGCAAGACTGGCCAGACCACTGGGAAGAAGGTCCTCGGCATCAGCCTGCGCCGCGAAGCCGATGGCAGCACGCTTGGGTTCGGCATGGCACTCGTACGCAAGCTCGCGCATTTCCTCGACAGTATTGCCTGCTACATCGGCTGGTTGTGGCCGGTGTGGGACACCAAGAATCAGACCTTCGCCGACAAGGTGTGCAGCACCGTTGTCATTCAGGTCGGCAAAGGCTGACTGATTCCTTCGCCGGTGTGCACTTCCGTGCGGGCAGCGGCAGCGGGCAGACGCCCGATGCCCGCGGCGACCCTGGCGGAGGTCTCGACCAGCCTGTCGGTGTCAGCCCGGCACTGGCCGCCCGGCCGCGGAGGGCTTCGCGGCAGCGCCGTTCCTCTTGGGCCGGGCTCGCCCTACTTCACCGGCGGATGGACAGGCCGGCGCCCCGTCGGCGGTGAACGCCCGGGGCGATCGGCGGCCGAGATGCACATCATCGAGCTGACCGGCGTTAGTGTCCTGCGCCGGAGATCCGTTGGCAGAAGCGGGCGAGTGAGTCGAGGATCTCTTCGGCTGTCTTGGTCCAGGTGAACGGGGTCAGGTTCTCGTTCCATTGTTTGACCCAGGCCCGGATGTCGGCTTCCAGGGAACGCACACTCTTGTGTGTGCCACGGCGGATCTTCTGGTCCGCGAGGAAGCCGAACCATCGCTCCACCTGGTTGATCCAGGAGGAGCCGGTGGGCGTGAAGTGGAGGTGGAACCGCGGGTGTTTGGTCAGCCATGTCTTGATGGCCGGGGTCTTGTGGGTGCCGTATTGTCGCAGATCAAATGAACCTGCAGATGCCCCGGAATCTCGTTGTCGATCTTGATGAGGAACTTCTTGAACTCCGCTGCCCGGTGCCGGCGGTGCAGGGAGGTGATGACCTCGCCGGTCGCGACGTCGAAGGCCGCGAACAAGGTGGTCAGGCCGTTGCGAACGTAGTCGTGAGTGCGACGTTCGGGCATGCCGGGCATGAGCGGCAGTACCGGCTGTGAACGGTCCAGGGCCTGGATCTGGGACTTTTCGTCCACGGACAGGACCACCGCACCTTCCGGTGGATTGAAGTACAGACCCACCACGTCGTAGACTTTCTCCACGAACTGTGGGTCCGTCGACAGCTCGTCGGTTATGCCGCGGGGGGCGTGTTGGTGCCGCTGCCTGGTCTCGGCTGGTGTGGGGTAGCCGAAGGTCTTGTGCTTGCGCAGGCGGCGGCGATTGTAGGAGGTCTCGATGGCCTCGGGGTGCACGTCGAGTTGGTCGCCGATGCGCTTGATCGCGCCAGCTCGACCGACCGGGTCCTTGCGGGCCTCGACGGCCAGGCGCGTAGCGCGTTCACGCAGTTCGTCGGGGTTATTACGGGGGAGCAGCCATGATCGGCATCCTTCCGGGTCTTGATGATCTCCATCAAACCCGGGGCGATTCATGGTGCATGACGCATTGATGCTGGACGGCAACGCCCGTTTAAATCTGGCCACGTTCGTGGCGACGTGGGTAGAACCGTCGCGCGAACAGGCCCGGCCGGGGCAGGCTATGCAACTTCCGTACTCCTTGGCCGCGCACACCACCCGCGACGCGACAAGTGAGCTGGCACGGCCAGCGAACCCTACACTGCTTCAGCACCCCCGGCTGCTGGTGCCCAGCTTTCTTGGCCTGGTCCGGGACACCTGACAGGCTGGCCACAGGAAGAGAGAAAACTTCATTGCCCGCGCTTCCCCCGTCGGATGGCGGCAGATTCGATCGCACCGCGGCCGTCTTCAAGCGACTGCGCGACGATCTGCGGGACACGGCCCTGGCGGTGTGGAATGACAACGTCGCCGACTGCGCCGCCGCACTGACCTATTACGCTGTCCTGGCTTTGGTGCCTGCTCTCCTGGTTGCTGTCTCAGTCATCGGGCTGGCCGCCCCGCAGGCGACCGGCCGCCTGATCGATGACCTCACCTCCTACGCTCCGGCGCAGTCCGCCAGCGCCCTGCGCGGCGCTCTGCGCGAGATGACGGCGGCGCAGTCAAGTGTGTGGGTGCTGGTGGCCACCGGGACGGTGAGTGCCCTGTGGTCGGCGGCGAGCTACCTGGCGGTCTTCCGGCGCGCCCTGCATTCCATGTACCACCTGCCGGACAACCGGCCAGCGCTGCGCACCGCGCACACCATCGTGGCCACTGCCCTGCTCCTGCTCGCTCTTCTCCTCACCGGTTCGGCGGCGATCGTGATCTCGGGACCGCTGGACCGCCGGGCCGCGGCGCTTCTCGGCGTGGACGGCCTGGGAACTTGGTCCACGGTGCGCTGGCCGGTACTGCTGTGCGTGGTGACGGTCCTGGTCCTCGTGCTCTTCCGTACCGGCCCCACCAAGACCCGAGGCATGCGCCAGGGGCTGCCCGGCGGCTTGCTCGCCGTGTTCCTGTGGTTCACGGCCTCCGCCGGGTTCGAGCTCTACGCCGGACACTTCGCCTCCTACACACGCCTGTACGGGTCGCTGGCCGGCGTAGTGGTGTTCCTCGTTTGGCTGTGGTTCACCAACCTCTCGCTGCTCGCGGGGGCTCAGTTCAACGCCGTCCGCGGCCGTCGTCGCTCACCGGGAGGGCTGGCGCCTGCCGCCACGCCCGGTACGGATACGGGTCCGCGCCTGGGACCAGGCCTCACGCCGCGAACCGGCCCGGCACCAGGGCAGAGCGGCGACAGCAGCGACTAACTAATAGGACTCCGTTAGGTCTCAGGTGATCTTGTCGCTCTCTGCTGGTAGGAGTGGGGTAGCGGTTGGTGGCAGGTGGTGCAGATGCCGGTGCAGCACCTCGGCGTGTCCTGGAGGAGGTCGGGGACGAGGTAGAGGGTGAGGCCGGCGTGGGGGTTTTTGGGGAGAGCCGCTGCTGGGTGAGGAAGGCGTGGGCGGCGGTGGCGAGGGTGACGTGGTGGTGCCGGCCGGGCCAGGAGCGTCCTTCGAAGTGGTCCAGGCCCAGGCCGTGTTTGAGTTCGCGGTAGTCGTGCTCGACGCGCCAGCGCAGTTTCGCGCAGCTGACCAGATCCTCCAGTGCGGTGTCGGTGGGCAGGCTTTCCGGTCTGCCCGTCTCCCTGTGCCCGTTGATCAAGAAATTGGAGGGTGGGGGCTTGGTCTGCGGGCGCGGCGGGGGTGGGCCGGTGAGTGTCTGGTTGCGCGGCCATGGTGGTGTCCGCGGGGCGGCTGGGGCCGGGGGCGGCTCTGGGCGGGCCGGGGCCGGGCGCAGGGCCCCGCCTATGGCGGGACCCTGCGATTGGTGCGCCTTGGGGGAAGGCGCGGGCTGTTCAACGAGTCGGCGTCGGATCGGTTGTGTGGCAGCTGGCCGCGGGTCACTGGGCTGCCGCGGTGTGAGTGTTACGGCTTGGTGGGGAAAGGACGCCGTGGCGGATTTTGGGTGTGTGAGCGGGGTTGTGGTGCCGGAGATGCGGGCGCGTGGGCCGCAGCCGCAGTGGCGGCCGCGGGGGAGACGGCGCGGGTGCTCGGTGTGTCGTGCCCCGGCCGGCTGGATGTGCGGTGGATACTCCTGCCAAGTCGCTCCCTGCGACCATGCGGGGAGACCAGCGGGGCACTGTTGTCTGCTCCGCCCTGCTGGGTCGGCGGCCTCGGCGTCCTTCCCGGGTACGAGGCTGCCGGCTGGACTCCGCCCTGGCCCGTCAGGCTCCCCCGTCTTGGCGGGCCGGGCCTCTGCCGCGACAGAGGGGCGGGGATCAGCCCGTACTGGGTGAGCGCCTGGGGTGTAGGCGCGACTGCCTCGCGGGCCCGGATCCGGCTAGGCGACATCTCCCGTGACCACACTGGTCTGTTGTGACCAGGACTTGATGACCGTGTAGTCACCATCAGCGGTCGTCTCGGCGAGCGTGACGACGGCGTGGCCTGAGCCGTAGAGGCCGACTTGGCCGAGGAACATTTTCTCGGCCACCTCGCCGTCGTCCCAGTAGCCCTGTACGTACGCACCGTCGGGCCGGAACTGGGTGGTCACGCGAAATCTGCCGGGGTTCATGGACCGAGAGCCTGCCAGGCGGTGTTCGTCAGCGGAGCAGGGGTGTTCACGACAGTCAGGCGGTCTCCGTCCGGAGCGAGCACGTGCTGGGGGCCCTGGTGTGCTTGTCGCTGGGGCCGCTGGGGAGGACGATGGAAGCAACGTCAGCATGATCGGAGGTACCCGTGCTGGCTCGCCATCGAGGTCGTTCCTGGCTCGTTGCACTTGACCGAGATCGTCTTTCTGTGGGCTAGCGGGATCCCCATGGTGGGAGCGGCTCCCTATCCGCTGGGGCGGTGGGTTCAGGCCGTGCGTCGGCGGACGATGGCTCTGTTGTCGGGCGCAGGATCCGCCACGGTTGCGCTTGGTTCCTCGTTTCCGGCGGCAGTGAGGTGTGGTGCGCGGGCTCGGCCAATGAGCGGAGGACTCCATGTCCCTCATCGTCACCGTCATTCTTGCCGTCGTGCTGGCGCTTGTCGTGTGCGCGGTGGCAGTGCAGGTGGTCATCGCACGTCGCCGAAGGCAGCTTCGGGAGCGGTTCGGCCCGGAGTACGAGCGAACCGTGGAGGCCCAGGACAGCCGTCGAGCCGGGGAACGGGAACTACGCGAGCGCGAGGAACGGCACGACGCGCTGGACATCAGGCCCCTGCCGGCACCTGTTCGAGAGCGGTACTCGCGGGACTGGGCCCATGTGCAGGAGCAATTCGTCGACCGGCCCGACGACGCGGTTCACGAGGCGGACCGGCTCGTGACCTCGCTCATGAGCGAGCGCGGCTACCCGACGGCAGGCTACGAGCAGCAGCTCAAGGACCTGTCGGTTGAACACGGGAACACTCTGGAGCACTACCGCGCCGCCCACCAGGTCAACGAGCGCAGCAGCCACCATCAAGCGACCACGGAGGAGCTGCGAGGCGCGATGGTGCACTACCGAGCGCTGTTCGAGGAACTGCTCCACAACGGAGATCGGCCGGGCACGAGCCCCGCGTGAGCCGGCGACCAGCGACACGAGGGCGGCGTACCGGCCGAGCCGACGCCGGCCGTAACGCGTGACGGATGGAAGTGAAGAGAGATGCGCTACGAGGAGACATCCCGGCCAGAGGAGGACGTCCTGTCCACGGAGGACCTGGCAGGCGCCCGCCAGGGCACCGCAGACGAGGCGCCGGTCTCGGCTGACACCCCACCGGCGTACGCCGACGAGGCCACCACCGACGAGAACGCCCACGAGGAGGCACTCGGTCAAACACCCTCCGGCGAACGCGACGAACCGGAACAGAGCGAGGACAACGAACCGCTGCTCGGGGCGGAACAGGAGGAGTTCCGGGCCAGGTGGCAGAAGATCCAGAGCCAGTTTGTCGATGACCCTCAAGACTCCGTCAATGCAGCCGACCAACTGGTTGCCGAAACCATGCAGGCACTCGCCGCAACCTTCTCAACGCACAAGCGCGATCTTGAGGCCCAGTGGCATCGCGGGGAGGAAGTAGTGACTGAAGATCTGCGCGTCGCGCTCCAGCAGTACCGCTCGTTCTTCAACCGCCTGCTCAGCACCTGACAGGAACGGAGCTGCCGACCCCTGGCAAGGTCTTTGGCCCCCCTGAGCGCACCGGCTCCGCACCAGATGATGAGCGGGTCTCCCATCCAGCAGGTCTGGACAGCGATCGCGGCCGAAGGACTGATCCACAACTCTTGACGATTGCTCACCGCTGCCGACAGCCGCGTCACCGCGGTTCAAGCGCGGTTCAAGCGCGGTTCAAGCATTCGTGGTGGCTCGTGGTGCGCCATCGGCGGCCGGGTCGGCCAGGGACACGGACCCGCTCGTGCCGGGAGGACTGCCCATCGCTGTGGCCATGGTCTTCTGCAGCAGGCTGTAGGACAGGACGGGAAGCAGTACTTCGGGGCGGTGTGAGAACCAGGTGGTGGCCAGGACTGCGGCCGCGCTGGTGTTGTTCATTCCGGTGGCGAGGGTGAGGGAGATGTGGTCGGGATCGTTGCAGCGGGTCCAGCGGGACATCCACCGGCCGAGGAGGAATGAGAGGGCGCATGCGGTGCCGGACACCATGAGGGCCAGGGCCAGCAGGTCCGGGTCGGGGTGGGTGAGAGCCTGGCCGAGCGCGCCTGCGGCGTTGATGTAGCAGAGCAGCAGGACGTTCAGGAGGTTGACCGCCTTGACCCAGGGCAGCACCCGGCTGATCCGGCGTTCGCCGAGCAGCGCCCGCACGAGGATCCCCACGATGCAGGGGAGCACGACCGAAGCCAGCGCGAACGGACCGGCCCCGGTGCCGGCGAGCCCGTCAAGACGGGTGGTGTCGTCCAGGCCGCCGATGCCGTCAGGACCGACCAGCTGGGCGGCCAAGTGCAGGCCGAGCGGGACGGTGAGTGGGCTGAGCAGAGTCGAGCCGAGGACCATGGCCACCACCAGCGGCACGTTGCCGCCCGCGTTCTGCCCCCAGGATGCCGCGCCGCCCGCGATCGGCATCGCCAGCACCAGCATCACTCCCACCAGCAGGCACTCCACCTCAAGCGGGTCGGGCCAGGAGCGGAGGAAGACGGCGAGGGCGGGTAGGAGCAGGACGGGCAGGAACGCGTTGGCAGTGATGCCCAGCAGAAGCCGCAGCGGTCGGCGCACCGCCCCGGCGATGTCCCGGACGCGGACTCCGAGTCCGGCGTTGACCAGCATGATGGCCAGCAGCCCCATGGGCAGGGTCAACACAGCACCTTGGATGGGGAATCGGAGTCTCAGCCCGCGCAACAATTCACCGGGGCCGGGCGCCACTCCGGCCAGCGCATAGCAACCCAGCATCAGGCCGAGCAGCCATCGCTGCGCGGCCGCCACCCCACGGAAGATCACACACGGGAGCATAGTCGCTACGCAGCGCGATGAACGGCCTGCGCAAGGCGGCCCATGGACGCCGGTGGTGGCGATGCGCGCCGCGTCACTCGTCACTCGATCCACAATGTTCTACAGCGTGTAGTAGGTTCTCGTGGCAGCCCCCGCCGGGCCCGTGTCGCGGCTTCCGAGGGAGGCGGTGTTCCGCATGCTCTTCAGGAGGCTGATCGGCTGTGCTCCGTCGTGACATTCCGGATGACGTCCGGCCCGCCGGCCCGCCACCCGCCGGCCGGATCACCATCGTGTCCGCGAGTGTGGGCGCGGGACACGACGGTGCCGCCGACGCGCTCGCCGTTGAGTTGGAGGCGGCTGGGTTCCAGGTGGACCGGCACGACTTCCTCGACCTGCTGCCAGCGCGGCTCGGCCACGTCCTGTGCAGTGCGTACCACCGACTCCTGACCAGCGCGCCCTCCAGCTATCAGCGGATCTACGCGGCCACCGAACGCTCCGGCTCCCCCGGCCCCGCGGTGCGCGCCCTGCTCCGCAGCGCCGAGCGGCGCATCCTCCGGGAGATCGGGCCGGATTCCCGAGCCGTCGTGTCCACCTATCCGCTTGCGAGCCAGGCGCTGGGCGCACTGCGGCGGAGCGGGCGGCTGGGCATCCCCGCGCTCACCTACCTCACCGACTTCTCCGTACACCCGCTGTGGGTTGCCCCCGGCATCGACGCGCACCTCGCCGCGCACCCGGTTCCGGCTGCCCAGGCGACCGCGCTCGACGCGGCTGCCGTGAGGGTGACCGGACCGGTGACCGGCTCTCGTTTCATCGATGTCGACGAGGCCGAACGCCGCGCCACCCGGGACCGGTTCGGGCTCCCTCACGATGCCGTGCTCGCCTTGTTGGTCGCGGGATCCTGGGGCGTCGGGCCGGTGCGGGAGTCCGCCGCGGAGATACGGGACAGCGCCGTCGTCGAACCGGTGATCGTGTGTGGGCGCAACACGGCGCTGGTCGAGCAGTTGCGGGCCGATGGGTTCCGGTACGTCCACGAGTGGATCGGGGACATGCCGCTCCTGATGCGCGCCTGCGACGTCCTCGTCCAGAACGCGGGCGGCCTCACCTCACTCGAAGCGTTCGCCAGCGGGCTCCCCGTGGCCAGTTACCGGTGCATACCGGGGCACGGGCAGACCAATGCGGCCGCCCTCGACGAGGCGGGGCTCGCCGTCTGGATACGGAGGTCTGAAGACCTCACCTCCGTACTGTCCGATCTCGCCAAGGGCTCACTCGGGGAGCGCCAGCGAGCGGCCGGGCTCGCCCTCTTCGCGTCGAATCCCGGTCCGGCGGCCGCCATCTCTGCCGCGGCCCTTCCCCACCCACACGCCAACAGGAAGCGCAAGCTCGCTGTCTCCCGGGGCAAGTTGGTGGCCGCCGCCCTCACCGCCACCCTCTCGCTCGGGGTCGCCGCGCCGCTCGCCCATGCCTACGAGTCCGGGAGCGGGCGGCTGCCTCACCTCGCCCACAGCTTCTTCGAAAGGTACGAACTGTGAGCTCCCGTGCCGCCAGGGCCGCTCTGCTCGCCGCGGCCGGGGCGCTGCCCGCGCTGGCCGTCGCACACACGGCGCCGGCCGTGTCCGCACTCGGCCCGCTGCGCAACCGCACGATGCCCCGGCTGTCGGGGCGGGGCCGCCCCGACCACATCGCGCTGACCTTTGACGACGGGCCCGACCACCTGTCCACTCCGCACTTCCTGCGCCTCCTGGACCGCGAAGGGGTGCGCGCGACGTTCTTCCTGCTCGGCTCGATGCTCGCCCGCTCACCCGGGCTCGGCAAGGAGATGGCCGCCGCCGGGCACGAGATCGGCGTGCACGGCTGGGCGCACCGCCCGCTGGCCCTGCGCGGCCCGCGCGCCACCCGCGACGACCTCGCGCGGGCCCGCGACCTGGTCGGCGACGTCACCGGCGAGCGACCCCGCCTCTTCCGGCCGCCGTACGGAGTGATGAGCACGGCCGCCCATCTCGCCTGCCGGGACCTCGGGCTCACGCCCGTGCTGTGGACGGCCTGGGGCGAGGACTGGCGCCGCCGGGCCACGCCTCGCTCGGTGCACGACACGGTGATGGGCTCGCTGCGTGGCGGTGGCACAGTGCTGCTGCACGACTCCGACTGCACCTCCGCCACCGGCTCGTGGCGCACCACACTGGGCGCACTGCCCGCGCTCCTGGACACCTGGAACAGCCGCGGCTGGCAGACCGGACCGCTGCGCGACCACGGCTGCGACCGGCTCTACTCCGCGTAGTAGTTTGGGGCTGAGCCGGTGGCCGCCGGGCTCAGCATGGCGACAGAGGGGTACGAACGTGACGGACAGCGGCGCCGGCACGGCCGGGCGGCGAGCACCCGGTGAACTCGAGAACGAGGTGCTCGCCGCGCTCTGGGCGGTCGGCGGACCCGCGACGGCCGGGGTCGTCCAAAAGCGCGTAGCGGGCGACCCCGCGTACACGACTGTCCTGACCATCTTGTCCAGGCTGTACGAGAAGGGGCTGGTCACCCGGGAGCGGGCGGGTCGCGGCTACCTCTACTCGCCTGTGCGGGACGAGGCGGGGCACGCCGCTGCGGGGATGCGGGCGCTGCTCGACAAGGGCGGCGACCGGGCTGCGGTGCTCGCCCGGTTCGTGTCCGAACTCGCCACCGAGGACGAAGAAATCCTGGAGCAGTTGCTGCGCGGGCACCAGGAGGGCTGAGCGGTGCGCGTCGCCCTCTTCACTCCCCTCGCGGTCAGCGCGGTCCTCGCGATTGCGACGCCCTGGGCCGGCGGCCGGCTGCCGCCGCGCCTGGCCGCCTGGCTGCTGACGCTCGCCTCACTGGTCGCGGCGGTCGGTACAGCAATCGCGCTGGGCATGATGGCTTTCACGCTGATCGCGCAGATCCCGGCCATCGCCGCGGAAGGCGAGTGGTCACCCGGCCTGGTGGCGGCGCACACCCCGGTCATCTGGCCGGTCGCCGTGGTCTGCGCACTCGCCCTCGCCGGGTGCTTGGGGTCACTCGTCTCCAGCGCCTGGCGGCAGGGCACGATGTGGCTGGCCGCCCGCCGGGAGTCCCGGGCCCTCCCCACGGACAGCGATATGACGGTGGTCGACGACCCGGTGCCGCATGCTTTCGCGCTGCCGGGTTCGCCCGGCCGCATCGTCGTCTCGTCCGGGATGCTGCGCGCACTGTCCGCCGAGGAGCGCAGCGCGCTGCTCGCCCATGAGCGTGCCCATCTGCGCCATCGCCACCATCTGTTCCTGCTGGTGCTGTGCCTGGCGGCGGCGCTCAATCCGATGCTGCGGCCCGTGGCGCGGGCCGGGAGTTTCGCGGTGGAGCGCTGGGCCGATGAAGAGGCCGGCACCCTGGTGGGCGACCGGCCGCTGGTGGCACGGGCGGTCGCCCGTGCGGCGCTCGCGGCCAAGCAGGCTCCGCGCCACTCGCTCGCCGCGACCGGCGGACCCGTGCCTCAGCGTGTGCGGGCACTGCTCGCTCCGCCACCGCCTTTCCGCCGCGACCTGGTCGTGGCGCACGCCCTGCTGATGGTGATCTGCTGCTCCAGCCTGGCGCTGTCCGCCAACGACATGGACCGGCTCTTCGACACCGCCTCGCCCGGCCACCTCCACGCAGCCCAATGGCGCCACGACCACCACGAACGCTAGGGACAGCGCCCCGCCCGGCCGTCCCCGGCCCCCCTATGGCCCGATACCGGCGGATCTCCGGCTATTGAAACCGGGGGGCGGCCGCACCATTGCCACGCCACCGGCATTCCCCGGCCATCGCGTCGCGGCGGCGCAACAGCAATCCGCAAACGCGGCTTCATGACAGGGCAGAGACGTACGGCATCAGCGGCCTGTTCCCGACCGCCGGGCGGCTGATCAGGGCAGATGGAGAACTGGGACGGGAGTATCTAGGGTCAGCACGTGGCTTTCATCATGGTGTGCGAAGACGACACGGCGGTACGCAGTGTCCTCAAGCGTGCCCTGGAGCACGATGGCCACACCGTCTCCGCTGTTGCCACGGCCGACGGCCTGCTGCGCCGGCTCGCACCGGCGCCCCATCTGGTCGTCCTGGATGTCGGGCTCCCGGACGCCGACGGCCGTGACGTCTGCCTGGCCCTTCGGGCGCGCGGCGTCGACGCGCCGGTGTTGATGCTCACCGCCTTGGACGGTCTGCATCACAAGGTGGGCGGTTTCGAGGCGGGCGCCGACGACTACATGACCAAACCCTTCGACATCCCGGAGCTGCTGGTCCGGGTCCGTGCGCTGCTGCGCCGGGCCACCGTGGCGCCCGCACCGTGCGAGGTCGTCCTGGATCCGGCGAAGCACGTGGTGACCTACAACTCGGCGAGCGAGAGCCTGACGCCGACCGAGTTCCGGCTGCTGGGCCGCCTGATCGCCTCGCAGGGCGACGCGGTACGCCGCCACGCTCTCATCGCTGCCGGCTGGCCTCACGGAGCGCAGGTCAGCGACAACACTCTCGATTCGTTCGTGCGCCGGCTGCGGACCAAGCTCACTCCACTGGGTGTGGCCGGGCAGCTGGCGACCGTCCGCGGCGTGGGCTACCGATGGCAGTGACGCGATTTCGCAGGAGGGTCGTCGCGCTCACGGTGCTGATCGCCACCGCCGTGGTCGCGATCCTGGTCGTGGTCTCGCATGTGCTGCTGAGCCGGGTGACGGACGCCGACGCGCACGACCTGGCGCGTACCCGCGCCGAGGCGGTCGCGGCGAACGTCACCACTGTGGGCGGGCGCGTCGTGCTGACGGAGAACAGCAGCGAGGCGCTGGACGAGGTCGCCTGGGTCTATGCCGACGGCCGCCTGATCGACGGGAACGTTCCGGGCAGCATGGTCGAGCGCGTCGAGGCGCTGGCCGGCTCGGGGCGATCACAGACCGCCACCGTCGCGCACTACCTCCTGTACGCGCAGGAGATCCCGATTGCCGGCCACCACGTCATGGTGATCGTCCGGGTGGACCTCACGCCTTATGAGACATCCGAGCAGCACAGCCTGACCTTGTCGCTGATACTGGGCGGCCTCGCCATCCTCCTCGCCGGCGGTGTCGCGCACCTCGTGGTGCGCCGCGCGCTGCGCGTCGTACACGAGATGGCCGCCCTCGCCGACGACTGGGGCCATCACGAACCCGGGCGCCGCTTCAACCTCGGAGTCCCACGCGATGAGTTCGGGGAACTGGGGCAGACCCTGGACCGCCTCCTGGAACGCGTCGACAACGCGCTGGCGGACGAGCGCCGCCTCACCGATGAGATCGCCCACGAATTGCGGACGCCCCTTACGGTCCTGCGGGGCGAGGCGCAGCTGGCACAGCTGTCCGGCGAGCCGGTGGTGCCGGAGGCGGTGCTGAGCGAGGTCGACCGCCTCGATGCGGCGATCACGACACTTCTGCGCGCCGCGCGCGCACGAACAGACGCCGGGACCCGGTGCGATCTGCACTCCGCCGCGCGGCAGGCGATCGCCGGCCGCGCTGTCGAGGTCGCCTTCCCCGCGAAGGCCGAGGTCGCCTTGGCGCCCGACGTCGCCGTGTCGTTGCTGTCGCCCCTGCTGGAGAACGGCCTGCGCCATGCGCGGTCGCGCGTGTGGATCACCGCGCGCATCCGGGGAGAGGCCATCGTGGTCGATGTCCTGGACGACGGCCCCGGGTTCGATCCCGCGGAGCTCGACCGGGTCTTCGAAGCGGGTGTGAGTGGCGGCGAGGGGTACGGCCTGGGGCTGCCGGTGGTCCGGCGCATCGCCGCCTCGGCCGGTGTGGAGGTCCGCGCGATCGCGGACGGCCGCGGTCACGTCGAGGTGACGCTCCCCGCCGCGTAGTCAGGTTGCTTGCAGGTTCCCCGCGTAAACCTCCCCGCATGACAACGACAACCGAAGCACGCACGCGCAGCGGGCGGCTCATGCTCAACAAGGTCCCCGAGGTCACCATCTGGTTCTGGGTGATCAAGGTCTTGTGCACGACGGTCGGTGAGAGCTTCGCCGACTGGATCAACACCCAGCTGGGCGTCGGCCTGGTGAACACGGCCTGGATCTTCACGGCGGTCCTGGTGGTGGCTCTGGCCGTCCAGCTGCGACTCAAGCGGTACGTACCGTTCCCCTACTGGCTGACCGTGGTCGTTGTCAGCGTCACGGGCACCTTGTACACCGACATCCTGACCGACCAGCTGAACGTGCCGCTGTGGATCAGCTCCGCGGTCTTCTCGGTGCTGCTCGTGGTGGTCTTCGGCGTGTGGTGGCTGCGTGAGCACACGCTGTCGATCCACTCGGTCACCACGCTGCCGCGGGAGTCGTTCTACTGGCTGACGGTCCTGGTCACCTTCGCGCTCGGCACCGCGACCGGCGACTGGACCCTGGAGCTGACCGGCTGGAGTCCGGGTGTCTCGGTGCTGCTGCCGCTCGGCCTCATCGCCGCGATCACGGCGCTGCGGAGGTTCGGCGCGAACCCGGTGCTGTCCTTCTGGCTCGCCTACATCCTGACCCGCCCGCTGGGCGCAAACATCGGCGACTGGCTCGCCTCCCCCAAGGTCGCCCAGAACCCGGGCGACCCGACCGGCCTCGCCCTCGGCACGTTCACCACCAGCCTGATCTTCCTCGGCCTGATCCTGGCGACCGTGGTCTACCTGACGGTGACGCGCACGGATGTGACAGAGACCCGCGAGGCCACCCACACCGCACAGGTCACCAGCAACCCACACAAGGAGCGCATCGCACTGGCCGGATTCGGCGTACTGGCCGTCGCCACGGCGGCCCTGCTGGCCTGGGCCCACGCTCAGCCGCACGTCGGCCCGGCGCCGGAGACCGATACCACCTCCGCCGTCCAGCTGCCTCCCGGCCAGGCGGTGAAGAACTTCCCGCCCGCCAAGGTCGGCGCGCTGCGGACCCTCGCATCCACCTCGCTCAAGGACGCACGCTCGGGCGACGCCACCGGCGCCCACGCGGCTGCCCAGTCGCTGCGCGACCTGTGGGATGCCGACCAGGACTCGCTCCAGCCGCTGGACGACACCGGTTGGACCTCCATCGACGCCCAGATGGACAAAGTGCTCAAGACGTTCGGCATCGACCACTCCAACCCGCCCATGTCACCGGCACAGCAGGAGAGCGAACTGAACACCCTTCTGGTGGACCTGGGCTGACAGACCACACAACGTCTGTCGGTGATCTAGAACATGCGTTTGGCACTGGCGTGGGGTTCCCGGCTTGTGGGCGGTCAAGATTTTGGCTCTGACCGCGATTGCGTGAATCCCCAGGCCAGCGGCGGGAACGGAAGATCGTTTCTTCGGGGTCCTATGCTCCGTGGCGATCAAGATGGTCGAGGATGTGCTGTTTCCCGGGATCGGTGTGCGGATCGAGCGGGTCAGCCCCGCTCCTGACGGGCTCGTGGTGGAGGCGGTCTCTACGAGCCGGCCGGGCCGGTGCCCGGACTGCCGACGCCGGGCCAGCCGGGTGCACAGTTCGTACCAACGCAGGCTCTCTGAACGGCCGGTAGAGTCTCAGCGCGTTGTGGTCCGGCTCCGGGTCCGGAGGTACTTCTGCGACCGGAGGAACTGTTCACGGAAGACGTTCGCCGAGCAGATCGAGGGCCTGACCGAGCGATACCGCCGTTCCAGCGTCGGGCTGAAGACGTGGCTGCGGACGATCGCGTCCGAGCTCGGCAGCCGCGCGGGCGAACGGCTCTGCCGGCGGTTACGGCTGGCGGCGGGCCGGACCCGGCTGCTGGGCCTGCTGGAGGCGCCGGAGGTTCCGCGGCGGTCGCCGCGGGTGCTGGGCGTCGATGAGTTCGCCTTCCGCAAGGGCTGCACCTACGGCACTATCCTGGTGGACGTCGAAGCCGGAACCGTCGTGGACGTGCTGCCCGACCGAACGTCGGAGACGTTCGCCGCCTGGCTGCGGGAACATCCCGGTGCCGAGATCATCTGCCGGGACCGGGCCTCTGCCTACACCCGCGCGGTCAGGGAAGCCGCCCCCGGCGCCCTGGAGGTCGCCGACCGGTGGCACTTGCTCCAGAATCTGTCGGCGGCAGTGGAGAAGACATGCCATCAGCACCGCCTCTGCCTGCGCAAACGCGCGGACGAAGAGCCTGGGGAGAAGCCCCCGGAGCCCAAGCCGGTCAACCTCCCGCCGCCCGGGCTGCCGAGTACGCAGATGATCGAGCGGACCCGGCACCGCTACACGGACATCCACCGGCTCGTGGACGCCGGCTGGACCATCAGTGCGATCGCCCGGCGCCTGAACCTGGACCGCAAGACGGTCCGTCGCTTCCGCGACACCGACCTCGACGAGCTCCTCGCCTCCGCCCATCACCGGCGTCCGACGGGGGTGCTGGAGCCGTTCAAGGCCTATCTCAATGCCCGGTTCCTCAACACATCCGGGCAGGTCAGCGGCACCCGACTCTTCCTGGAGATCCGCGAACGCGGCTACCAGGGAAGCCGCGTTGTGGTCCGCCGGCACCTCGCCGCTCTGCGGGAGGGCACCGCCGAACCCGTCCGGGCGGACATCCCCAGCCCCCGCAAGATCACCTCGTGGATCATGCGGCCCCGCGAGACCCTCACCGAGAGCCAGGAGGAACGACTGCTTCAAGTCCGGCTCGCCTGCCCCGACATCGCCCGGGCCTGCGACCTCGGCCGCACCTTCTCCGACCTCGTCCGCCACAAGCGCGGACACCTGCTCACGCAGTGGATCCGCCAGGCCGAACAAGACGCCCCCAAACCCATGAGCGGCTTCGCTGGCTTCCTCCGCCGAGACCTCGACGCCGTCACCGCCGGACTCACCCTGCCCTGGAGCTCGGGCGTCGTCGAAGGCCACGTGAACCGGGTCAAAACACTCAAGAGAGCAATGTATGGCCGGGCCTCCTTCGAACCCGGATCCTCACCCGACCATGACCTTCACGCAATCGCGGTCAGAGCCAAAATAGCGGATCCCCATCAACGAACGGACCGGGCGGCCCGGTGTGTGGCAGGCCAACTGCACGACGCCGCAGGCGGGTTGTCATGGCCGATGAGCAAGTGGCCGACGATGTACTCGAACAAGCCGAGACCTCGGGTTTCCCGGTCTCCGGCGGGTGTTGCAGTCTGCGGTGGCGCGTTGCGACCGTCGGGTCGAGCGCAACTAGAGTGCGAAGTCGACTTCCCTCGCAGCTGCGGAGGGCGTGGGCATCGGCCGCTGGGCCGGGTGAAGATCGGGGTGTGCGGTGGGCGGCGACGTGGTGCGGGAGTCCGCTTTGGCGGGGCGAGTGGTGCTGTGGGAGGAGTCGGCCCGGGATGGCGCGCAGGCCAAGACGTTGATGGGCGCGGATTTCCGGGTGCGGTTGGCGCGGGAGCAGGGCCGGATCTTCGGCGTGGACGGGCCGCGGCACGTGGTGTTCGCGGCGGGTTTCCCGGCGGTGTGCGGGGAGGAGTTCGAGGCGGTTCGGAGAGTCGCGGTGGAGGCCGAGGGCGCGGTGAGCGTCGCGGCGGTGTGCCGGGGGAGGGCGGCGGACGTGCGGCAGGCCGTCGCTTCGGTCAAGGAGACCGCGCACGCCCGGATCATGGTCGTCGTTCCCGCGTCGGATCCGATGGCCCAGGTGATGTCCCATCGCACGGCGCGTGAGGCGCTGCAGGAGGGCGTCGCGCTCGTCAAGGAAGCCCGAGGGCTGGATGACGGGGTGGCGGTGGACGTCTGCCTGGCGGACGCATCCCGCGCCGACCACGCTCTTGTGGCCGAGTACGCAACGGAGCTGACCACAGCTGGCGCGGGAACCGTGATCCTGGCCGACACCGTCGGGGACCAACTGCCCAGCGATGCCGCGCAGATGTTCACCGCGGTGCGAGCCGCGGCCGGCGATGACGTGGTGCTTGCCTCCCATCTGCACAACGACCTCGGCCTGGGCCTGGCCAACACGCTTCAGGCCCTGCGAGCGGGGGTGCGGGTCGTCTCCAGTTCCTGGCTGGGCATCGCGGAGCGCAGTGGCATGGTGGCGACCGAGCAACTGCTGTTCCTGCTGGCCCACCGGCCCGAGCGCAGCACTCACATCCTTGGCACGGACACCAGTGCGTGGTGGACGGTTCCGGACCTCACCCGGTTGCCGGTCATCGCAGGAATGGTCTCCGAGGAGACAGGCGTGCCGCTGAGCGTGACGACGCCGATCGTCGGTACCGGGGTCGGCACGATCTCCACCGGCACCCCGTTCGTCCACCCGCAGCTCTTTCAGCCGTTCGACCCTCAGGAACTCCTCGGGATCACCCCGAGTGTGGTGCTCACCCACCTGGCCAGTGCCCGGGTGATCAAGGCGGTGGCCACCAGACTCGGCCACGACCTGGACGACGCAGAGGCGCACGCCGCGATGGGCTGGGCGAAGACTCATGCCTACCGCACTGGTCAAGCGGTGGTCGACGACCTGGTATTCGCCGGCTACCTCGACGGGCTGCGTACCACGAGGACGGGCGATCAGCGATGAACCCCGACGTCGGCACCGTTGACAGCGACGGAGCGCGCAGGGCACTGAGCCGAGGTGCGGCGGTGGTCCTGCCGAACCCCGCGCCCCTGACGTACACCGTGGCCGCGACCGGCCCGCGGGCCGTCAACACAGCCAAGGCAAGGCCCGCCGAACAGGCCGTCGCACTCTGGGCCCACGACCCCGGCACCCTCACGGCGCTCGATGACTTCCTCGATCTCGATGCGGCCTCAACCTCCCTGGCCCGCCGGCTGCTCATCGAGGAGCGAGTGACTTTGCTGGTCCCGATTCGCCCTGGCACGTCCCTTCCGTCCTGGCTGTCACCCGCCAGCCAGGACGGCTGGACCTTGCTGTTCGGCGCCCGTTGGACACCTCTCCTGCCCGTACTCGCCGACCCGATCCTCTACGTCAGCAGTGCCAACCGCACCGGCCGACCACCCGCCGCGACGGCTGCCGAAGCCATCGCGATGTTTCCCCCGGCCGTGGCCGTCCTCGGATCCGCCTCGCTCACCGGCGCCGACCGCTACCCCTGCGAGCCATCCCGCGCAGCAACCACCACGCTGCGCCTGCACCCGGACGGACAACTCGACCTTCACCGCCACGGAGCCCAAGACCACCCCTACCCGAACGCCGATCAGTACCTCGACCGGCTCCGCGCCACACACACCTGAGCGGAAACGGGTGGCCGGTCGTCGGACGACGGCGGGCCGGCCGTGGGCGAGCTCCGGCCAGGCCGGTCCCGCTGCCGGCCGACGGCGCCGTCGACGGCGTGGATTGGTGGCGGATCCGGTGGAGTGGGCGTGGGAGCCGGCCGCTGGTGCGGCGGCGTCGGTGAAGCCTGGGCGAGGGAGGGTGGTCAGCGCTCGAGGAGGTGGAGCTTGTCCAAGACGGCCTTCCCTCTTCCGCTTCCGCAAGGAGAGCCACTGGCCGGGGCGATGCCCGGCCAACCCCGCGACAGCTGCGCGTTGAACTCGACGAACTGCTGTTGGCGTGAGGGGACGTCGTCCTCCGCGTGCAAGGCCCGGCGTTGAGGCGGCGGGTGGCGGGACCTCAGATCACCCCACGTCAACCAAGCTATGCGCGCCGCAACGAAGTTGAACAGCTGATCAACAAATTGGAGTGCACCGGGCCGCGGCGATGAGTTTCGACACGCGGCTTTCGTCTACCACGGCGCGGTCACCCTCACCGCGAAACGGCTGTGGATTGAGTAGCTGACCTGGCCTGTACGGGTGCCTAAAGCCGGCCGAGGCCACCACCATCGATGCCGCCAGTCGCCGATTCTGGATCGAAGGTGCCCGCATCGTCGACCATGAAGGCGTCTCCGCTGACGAGAGGGTGCTTGAGCAGACTCTGGCATGGCCCGGAGATCCTGACTACTCCCTTGAGAGGGGTGCTCGCGGTGCTTTCGCAGGACGGTCTGTCGGAGGGCCTGGAGCGGGCCTGATGGGTTGGTGACTGCCCGGGGCAGGGGCGTCGTCGACAGAGGTGTGCCGTCACTCGGTCGGGGGATCGACACGGCGATGTGACGGCAGGACGATCCGCAAGTGGCCACTGCGTACCCGGAAGCCCTGCGCCGTCAACGGCTCATCAGGTCCCCTTCGTTGTACCTGATCGTTGCGCTCGCGCTGGCCGTCACCAGCCTGATCGGACCAGAGGTTCCTACAAGTTGGGCAGCAACAACATTCACCCGACCCACGGGAACCACGGTATGGAAAGCAGGCGCTGCCGTGAGGGTCGAATGGAAGGGTGCCTCCTCCATACACCCCTATACGCTGCGGCTGCTTCGCCAAGGCAGGTTCGTCCAGGACATTGGCACCCACATCGACGGCCGACGAAGCAGAGCTGAGTGGGCGATTCCCGACGGCATGCTGCCGAGCCGCGAGTACCAACTCGGCCTCTCCAGCGAAGCCGACGTTTCCTACAGCAGCAGGTTTGAGATCCAAGGCAACAAGGCCGCGCCTAGCCGTGCACTCTAGAACTCTCGTCAGATCGTCGGGGCCTGTCGAACCCTGCCCTCCCCGCCTGGGCTGGCTGCGGAGGTGGCTCGCGGAGCTGGATCGGCCTGGGCTTGGGCGGTGCACTCAGGCCAAATCCGCTGTCTGTTATCCGTGTGGTAGCCGACCAGGCGGCATACGAGCCAATTTAGCGGTCTGTAAACATCCTTGTACACCTTGTGTTGGCTCCGGAGGATGAATGAGCGTAAGCCGGGCACATTCCCGATCCCGGCTGCGCTGACCTGCTGGAGGGCAGAGCCATGTCGTCGTCAGCATCACGGGTACCCGTTTCGCGAAGCGAACGGTTGGAGCGGTTGCGCGCTCAGTTGCAGGGCCGGCCGGTCATCGCGGGGCGTGGCGCGCCTCGAAGGCGGCCGGGGCGGGCGGCGAATCTGCTGCTGGGAGTGCTCCTGCGGGGGGCGGCCCGGCTGGACGCGGGCTTAGAGCTGACCGATCTGGAGCGGCGGCTGGTGGACTGCGTGGCCCCGGTACTGGAGCCGGACGAGATCCTGGACTTCGGCCGGGTGTTCGCCCAGGAGTCCGAAGCCGGGCACACGCGGCAGGTGCTTCCCGAGGTCCTGACCGCACGCGGTATCACCGAGGGCTACTCGGAGGCGGACCTGAGCAAGGATCTGGCTGCTCTGGGCGACGAGGTCCGGGCCGAGGCGAACCTGAACGTGGTGGACGTCGATGGGGCGCGGCAGCCGGACGGCTCCTGGGACAGTGCGGAGTTCGTTGAGGCCATGGCCGATTACGGCTTCGCGGTCACGCTGATGGTCAGCTCCCGGCAGGAGCCGGCGCTCGCATCACAGCTGCCGCGGGTGAACGCGCGGCTGGACTTCGCCAGGTTCTACTGCGTGCGCGACACCCCGGAATCCACCAAGGACGAGATCTACTGGGCCTACGGCGCGGCCAACGACGCGGGTACCAAGCGGAAGAACGTCACCCGTGAATACGGCTCGGGGGTCAAGGGGAAGTGGTGGACCTTCGATTCCGGGACCACGTTGTTCGACGGGCAGGTCGGTACCTCGCTGCCGGTCCACATCGAATGCTGGGAGGCCGACGACAGCCCGAACTCCTGGTACAACAAGCTGCGCGAGGCGCTGGACACCGTCAACGAGAAGCTCGCCGAGATCGCTCTCCACTTCAGGGACAACCCGGCCTGGCACTGGGACGGCAGTGCCGGGGACATCCAGACCCACCTCTACTTCCTCACGGCCTTTGTCGCCGCGCTCATCGAGTGGTTCCGCAACGATGACGACTTGGTCCAGGCGCGGACGATTGTCTTCAGCCGGCCCGCCCTTGCCAATCTGGCCGCCCGGCCCGAGGGGACGGACTTCTGGAACTTCAACAGCAGCGAGGGGCACTTCCAGCTGTACATCAAGCTGTCGACCCCCAACGAACAGCGGCTGCGGCACACCGCGTCCTCCAATGGCACCAGCTGGAACGAGAGCACCATGATGGCCGCCGCCAACAGCCTCACCGGCCCGGCCCTGGCCGAGTACAGCGGGAAGCTGTACTGCGTCCACCGCGGCAGCACCAGCAACGAGAACCTGTACTGGACCCGCTTCGACGGCACCAGCTGGAACACCGACATCGGCCTCGGCGGCCATATGAGCGCCCACAGCCCGGCGCTGGCGGTCTACGGGAACAAGCTGTACTGCGTCCACCGCGGCTCCGGCGGCAACCAGGAGCTGTGGGTCACCTCCTTCGACGGCACCCGCTGGAGCTCCGACACCCGCCTCGGCGGCCATATGAGCGCCCACGGCCCGGCGCTGGCGGTCTACGGGAACAAGCTGTACTGCGTCCACCGCGGCGCCGCCGACACAGACCTGTGGGTCACGTTCTTCGACGGCACCCGCTGGAGCTCCGACACCCGCATCAGCGGCCAGAAGAGCACCCACGCTCCAGCGCTGGCCGTCTACAACGGCAAGCTCCACTGCGTCTACCGCGGCCTGAACACCGAGAACCTGTGGTGGTGCACCTTCGATGGCACCCGCTGGAGCGGAAGCACCCAAATCGGGACCTCCCTGAGTGCCGCCGCCCCCGCCCTGGCAGTGTTCAACAACAAGCTGTACTGCGTCCACCGCGGCAGCACCTCCAACAGCAACCCCAAGCTGTACGCGATCGCCTTCAACGGCACCAGCTGGGGCCAGGACAACGTCTTCGGCACCACCACCGGCACCACCACCGACGCCCCAGCGGCGGCCGGCTACCAGAACAAGCTCCACGTCGTCCACCGTGGTGGCGGACTGCTGTAATCCGCCGCCATCATGCTGACTCCGGCCCAGGCGGGGTGACCTACGCCTGGGCCGGGCCGATGGTGAAGCGTTCAGGGTGGGCGGCGCGCGTGTAGGCGACGGCAGTGTCGGCGCCGCCCTCGCTGCCCGCCCCGTTCTCAGGCGACCTGTCCAATACGAGCTGACGTACTGAACTACGGAACCAACAGGAGCCCCTCGGTTGCCGCTGTGCTGAGTGGTATCACCACGCCAACGACGAGGGGCCCTGCCATGTCACACCTCCGCTGACCACGGTGGCTTCCTCGACGTACCTCGCGGGCCCGGCCGGATCACGGCCGTGCAGGTGGGCGACTCGGATCCCCCACAACGGGGCAGTCTCCGGCACCAGTTGACGAGCGGCCATTGCGCCGGACCAGTTCAGCCTGCTGTAAAGCGCGCAGAACGCCCTCTCGGGGATTCAGCCGAGACCGAGGTGAGCACTCCACATCGAGGCAGCTCGGCTGGCCGCTTCGGCTATGAGGGCCGCGAGTTCGGGCCTGTCGGGCACCGGGAACGAGACGTAGGCGCCGCGACCGCCGCCAGTGGGTCGGCCATACGCCTTTGCCGCGAGATGCCCGTCCGCCAGAAGTCGGACATTGATCGTGGTGAGAGTGAACTCCTCACCACGCCGTGTGTCCGTCCAACGGAGAACCTCCGGGATCGAGACGTTGATGGCCAAGGCACTCACGTCAACGGTCACTTCGCTGCTCATGTCGGCATAATCCCACGGCGCCCCCTCCTCGCGCTTTCGCGAACGCGCGGACGTCCTGCTCCTCAGCCAGCGCGAGAACCTCGGCGGCGGCCAGGCACACCACGCCCTTCATACCGAGGCACAGCGCAGACTGGCAGCGGGAGTTGATCTCCGCCTGCCATACGCCTTCCGGCTCCGGGCCTGCCTGGCCAGACCGCTGCCCTGCAGCGGCCCTTCAAGTCCCCGGGCTGTAGGGGTGCGGTACGTGGCCTGAGGCAGCTGCCGCCGCCGATATCCTCCTGACCCCACGCCTTCAGCACCACCCGCCGGGACAAGGAGGTGCGCGCCGGTCACCGAGCCGTACAGAGCCACGTTGGGCCTTGTGGCGCGGGGGCCCGGGGTGCGGTGTTCCGTCACGTCGGCATAGGGCCGGTCGCCTGCTCCGGGGCGGGTGCAGCATGGCACGTACCAGGGGCGTGCAGCAGGGCGATCCGCGACGGTGGCCGACAACTTCCGTGCGTGCAGGCCTTGTTCGACGCGTTGTGATCCGTCGGGATAGCTCCCGGCGGCCCGTGTGGCGGACGGGTGTTCAGGCTGCAGGGTCGGCGATGAACACCAGCGCGCATCCCCGCGCGGCAAGGAGGAAGGACGGTTGCACGGAGCAGTGTGTGCGCTCGCCTGGCTGGGCGGGCAACCAGCCTCGACGGCCTGCCCGGCCACGAGGCTGCCGGATCGTCTGCTGGCTCTACTCGGCCCGGCAGCCTCACCCCGTGCCCGCGCGATGGTTCTTGCTGGGCAGACGTGGGCAGATGCCGGTGTTCACGTCTCGTGGGGGAGCATGAGGATCATGACGGGCTCGCCTGTCTTGGCCTCGGTGCAGGCGATGAGCCGGTCGGTGCCGGTGGATGACTGCCGCAGGAAAGTCTGTCGGCGTGGCTAGCCGGGGCTGTCGGTGGTTATACGGGCGAGCAGCTGGTGGGTCTGCTGGGTTCGACGGTGTCCGGGAGGCAGATACTTTTCGCAGTCCGCTAGTACCTGGCGGGCCTCTGCTTCGGCTTCTGCGCGGTGGCCCAGGCCGTGCAGAGCGGTGGCGGCGCCGAGCCCGATGGCGCCGGCGCCGCCCTGGCCATAGGCGGGGGCAGACTTGCGGGCCTCGGTGAGTGCTTCTTCATGGCGACCCTGGCCGTTGAGGCTGTGGACCAAGCCACAGCCCAGGGCCATGGCGGCCTCTCTCTCGGCACGGGGTAGGGCACCGCGGGCGACAGCCTCCGCCTCTTCGTAGCGGCCCTGGCCGTTGAGAGCGAGCACCAGGCAGTGCAGCGCGGCCAGTTCCACCTTTGCCGAGGGCCGTGTCATACGCGCCAAGGATTTGAGGACGTCCCGGCATTCGGTCTCGGCCTCGCCAGGCCGCTCAAGGTGGCACAGCGCCGCCGCACGGTTCACCCGGACTGCGAGCGACATCGCGTAATGAGGCATGCTGGGCGGTTCGGTCAACTCGGCCAACAGACCGTCCAGCTCGGACACGGCCTGCGCGGCGCGGCCCTGTGCGAGGACGGCACGCGCGGCGAGCATCGAGACAGTTGCGTTCGTCAGGTCACCCCGTCCAGGTGCGCGACCTGCTGCCTGCTGGAAGGTGCGCGCCTGTTCTTCGGCCTCCTCGGCACGGCCCGCACGCAGGAGTTCGCTGATGGCCCGCAACACCAGTGCCGAGGCCTGGGGGATCCCGACGATGGCCGGTACGGGCTTTTTGCGGGTCAGGAGGGTTCGTATGGACTTCACAGACCGGGAGACTACGGCGAGCAGCTCACCGCTGATCGCAGGGGTGTGGTTGCGCCCTCATCCCCGTCCCTGACGGCCCTGCTACCTGGTTCACCGGCTGGGAGGAGGCCGCCTGTCCCGCCCCTGAGACGTACACGCCCGCCCCTGGTCCGCTACGACGACTATGGCGCCAGCGGAGGCCTCCACATTCAGGTCGCCGAGTTCCTTCCGGGCGACATCCGCTGGGGGAGGCTCCGGCAGCTCCCGACCCCCGGGACCAGGTCCTGAAACGGGTCGAGAAGCTCACCGGCCTGGCATTAGAGCGGGGCGCGGATGTGAGTACGGCGCTCGCGGTCGCGAGGCCGTTCCTTGCCTGGGGTCGGCTTCCTTACTGATCACGGGGGTAGTTGATGTTCCGCTGGACGGACTGCTCCTCGACATCCATGGGTGGCAGGCCGAGGAACTCGACGACGGCGCCGCCCTGTTCACCGAACGGCCGCGGTGGGGCGCCGGCCCGTGCGCGAGGTAACCGGTCGGGGAGTCGTTTCCTGTGGCACCGACCCCGACCGGGAGGGCGGCGGGCGCCGTCGTGGGGCTCTGATCGATCTCGGCGGGTGTGTGAAGTTGTGGGTGGGTGTCTTGGTGGGGTGTTGGGGGAGTATTTGTCTGCCACCGGGGTTGGGCAGCTCGTTTCGGTTTGTTGATCTTGCGGGTGTCCGTTTGACGCGGTTTTGGTGGTGACCTGTCGTGTTGTTTCCGCTGGCAGGGGGATGCGGTTTCCTGAGCGTTGATAGCCGGTGGAGGCGCGGGTCAGCGTGGGCCTGGCTCGCCGTCGATGTGTGCCCGGGTGCAGTTGTTGATGTGGGCTTCCATTCTTTCCGTCTGGTGGGCGTCGCTGAGCTCGGTGCGGTCAGTGACCGAGGCGGTGAGTTGTTGTTCGACGTCGACGATGGTGATCTTCCCTCCGGTGGGGGTGTCCACGAGCCGTGCTTCGTGGAGGCTGGCGCGGTGGAGGTTCCCGCCGGTGAGGTGTGCGCCTCGGACGTCTGTCTTGTGCATTAGCGCGTCGCGTAGGTCGGCGCCGAGTGCGTCCGCGTCCTGCATGTCTGTCTCGGAGAGTTGGGTTTCGCGCAGGTTGAGTTGTTGGCGTGGATACGGCGCAGCGACGACCGGTAGAGGCTGCTGCCCGCGAGGTTGGCTCCGGAGAGCTCTGCGTCGTTGAGGTTGCATTCGACGAACAGTGCTCGTGGCCAAGTTCCGCCGCTGCCACGAACGACGGCGTGCCTGCGTGGAGTTCTTTCTTCAGGTCGCCACCGCCATCACCACGGTGCGCAGCCTCATCCGCTCTGGTACACCCACCGCTGGATCACCCGCCCCCGCCAGCCCGCGGATCCGATGACCGACTGGCGGACGCTGTTATACACGCGCTCCACGTGCGGATTTTGCGTTGTCCGTATGTCCAACTCCCTGTAGACAGGGACTGTTCTAACTCGCGTTTAAGGCTTGGGATATGGGATATGGCTGAGCTCATCTACAGTATGCGTAAGGCGCGCAAGGCGCACGGTGACAAGGTAATCCTTGACGACGTCACGCTCGGTATGTACCCAGGCGCGAAGATTGGCGTCGTCGGCCCGAACGGCGCCGGCAAGTCAACGGTACTGAAAATCATGGCGGGGCTGGAGCAGCCGTCGAACGGGGACGCGTTCCTGACGCCCGGCTACAGCGTCGGCATCCTGATGCAGGAACCCACGCTGAACGACGAGAAGACCGTCCTGGAGAACGTCCAGGAGGGTGTCGCCGAGATCTGGAACAAGGTCCAGCGTTACAACGCGATCGCCGAGCTGATGGCGACCGACGACTCGGACGCGCTCATGGACGAGATGGGCAAGTTACAGGAGGACCTCGATCACGCCAACGCGTGGGACCTCGACGCCCAGCTGGAGCAGGCCATGGACGCGCTCGGGTGCCCGCCCGGTGACTGGCCGGTGACCAACCTCTCGGGCGGTGAGAAGCGCCGCGTCGCGCTGTGCAAGCTGCTGCTGGAGGCCCCCGACCTGCTGCTCCTGGACGAGCCCACCAACCACCTCGACGCCGAGTCCGTGAACTGGCTGGAGCAGCACCTCGCCCAGTACGCGGGCACTGTCGTGGCCATCACCCACGACCGGTACTTCCTCGACAACGTCGCCGAGTGGATCCTCGAGCTCGACCGCGGGCGCGCGATCAGTTACGAAGGCAATTACTCCACGTACCTGGAGACCAAGGCCAGCCGCCTCAAGGTCGAGGGCCAGAAGGACGCCAAGCGGCAGAAGCGGCTCAAGGAAGAGCTGGAATGGGTGCGGTCCAACGCCAAGGGCCGGCAGGCCAAGTCCAAGGCGCGTCTGGCCCGCTACGAGGAGATGGTCGCCGAGGCCGACAAGATGCGGAAGCTGGACTTCGAGGAGATCCAGATCCCGCCGGGTCCGCGGCTTGGCAGCATCGTCATGGAGGTCAGCAACCTCAACAAGGCCTTCGGCGACAAGGTCCTCATCGATGACCTCAGCTTCACTCTGCCGCGCAACGGCATCGTCGGTGTCATCGGCCCGAACGGCGCCGGCAAGACCACCCTGTTCAAGATGCTCCAAGGGCTGGAGACACCCGACTCCGGGTCCATCAAGGTCGGAGACACCGTCAAGATCTCGTACGTCGACCAGAGCCGCGAGAACATCGACCCGAAGAAGACGCTCTGGGCCGTAGTGAGTGACGAGCTGGACTACATCAATGTGGGTCAGGTCGAGATGCCGTCGCGGGCTTACGCCTCCGCATTCGGCTTCAAGGGCCCCGACCAGCAGAAGCCCGCAGGCATCCTCTCCGGTGGTGAGCGCAACCGCCTCAACCTCGCACTCACCCTCAAGCAGGGCGGCAACCTGCTGCTCCTTGACGAGCCGACCAACGACCTGGACGTGGAGACCCTCAGCAGCTTGGAGAACGCGCTGCTGGAGTTCCCCGGCTGCGCCGTGGTCGTCTCCCACGACCGGTGGTTCCTGGACCGCGTCGCCACGCACATCCTCGCCTACGAGGGCGAGTCCAAGTGGTACTGGTTCGAGGGCAACTTCGAGTCGTACGAGAAGAACAAGGTCGAGCGGCTCGGCCCGGACGCCGCCCGCCCGCACCGCGCCACCTACAAGAAGCTCACTCGCGACTGAGACCCATCCTGCCCACAACAAGACTGGACGAGTCCGCCGGTAGGGCGGACTCGTCTGCCGAGTGGAGGCATCGGTGGCAGATGATGAGATGCCGGCCCCATCGCCCTGGTCCTTATCCGCCCTGACACCGAAACCGTCCTCACCGGCACACTCCACTGCGTCCGGACCCATACGGCGCCTGGATGACGCCGTACCGATTCCACACTCACGCTCTCGCCGGGTGCGACCTCTCGCCTGGCATCGACCTGGGTAGCTGAGCGACACGAAGCGGCCTCGGCCGTCCGGACCTCGATCCGGACGGCCGAGACCGAAGCCCGATCCACACGTGCCCGGGCTTCCGCGGGCCCTGATGGTTAGCTGTCTCTGACGTTGAGGTTGTCGTCGACGAGGAACTCCGGGTAGCTGAAGAGCTGACCAAGAGCGATGAATACCTCGCAGCGTTCTTCGCTGATCTCCACGAAGTATGCCTTCATGGCTCGCAAGAACAGGCGGTAGCCCAGGTCCGCGCAGGCTTCGTTGACGACCTGCTCCAGTGCTGGCACCAAACCGGGTACGGAGCCCTTGGAGGCTGCTAGTTCAAGATCTCCCGCAACGGAGCGGATCTGTTTCAGTACAGCTCTCCGGAGGGGGGCATCAGTCACCGGATGTGGCGGAGACGGAATGAACGCCGCATCAATTCGGCGGACACTCCTGGTCCATGTCTGTTCAATCTGGTGCATCCAGTCACGTCCGGTCAGGCGGTGCTCGGCGGGGTCGAAGTACGCCTGTGTGGTGCCGAGCCATACGGTGCGGATCGCCTCATCCGTCAGGGGGGAGGCCAGCACTCTCCTTACATCTTCGCCGATCTGCATGCCAGAGGTGCGGTTGGACTCGGTAATGGCCCGGTTTACGATGGCGATCTGCGTATCCACTGGACCGGTCCTGGGGACGAATCGGTCGTAGTCCGCTGTGGACAGCCATAGCGGATACTGGGATTTGGACGCCATCCAGCTCAGTCCGATATCCAGGATGAGTTCCTGGGAGCCTTCACTGTCGTCGTAGTCCTGTTCTGTCATCGGAGCTTTCCTCATGGAGAACAGGCGGCGTTCGCTGCTCCGCCCGTACTGGCGGTCAGTGCGGTCTGACCCGGCTGGGCCTGGCCTACTGCGGCAGGCCTGTGTGGGTATCGAGGCCCGCACGACGGCGGTCACGTGCCACGGACCAGTGCACGAAGCGCCAGTCGGCGGACCTAAGGTCAATGTTGATGGGGTAGGTGGGGAACTCGTCCAGAAGCAGTTTGCGGAGGAACTCGGTCATGCCGCACGCGTGGATCCTGAACTCCGCCGATCCTCGTTCCCAGACCAGGACAGGCCACGCTTCAGGATCCGCGTGAGTGGTCAACCAGCCCAGGATGTCTCCGCCGCCCGTGGCGCCCCAGGCGAGGATGTGGGAGGGGTCCACATTGAGTGCCTCCCGGCCACCCTCCATCTCCCAGGTGTAGCGCGCGGTCTCGGTCTCCTCCTCGAAGTCCGGGGAAAGGGGTTGGAGGATCTCGATGTCCCGGGTGAGGCTGCCGGCGCCGTAAACGGACATGAATGCCATGAAGTCGGGCGGGAAGCCGGATCCCCACTTCGCTTCGGCCGCGGCCCAGTCGACGTGCTCGTCGACGCCACAGTCTGTCGGCAGGACCTGCGACAACGCTGCTATCACCATGTCGTATCCCTCCCAGGCCAGAGCATGATCCTAGAGGCCTCCGGTACGGCCACCCGACGTAGGGACCGCCACCGCCACCGCCGTGTTCGACGGCGCGGCCCGGCCGTTTGACGGTTTGGCACCGTGAGGTGTCTGTCTCATGCGCCGTAGCGGCGTTGCCGGGCCGAATAGCTGCGCAGGGCCCGCAGAAAGTCGATCTCTCGGAAGGCTGGCCAGTAGGCCTCGCAGAAGTACAGCTCCGAGTAGGCGCTTTGCCACAGGAGGAAGTTCGACATGCGCTGTTCTCCGCTGGTGCGGATGACGAGGTCTGGGTCAGGTTGTCCTGCCGTGTAGAGGTGACGGGTGATGTCGTCCATCGTCAGGCGTGCTGCGAGGTCTTCGAGGGTGGTTCCGGCTGCTGCCTGTTCGTGGAGCAGTTCGCGCATGGCATCGATGACCTCCTGCCTCCCGCCGTAGCCGATGGCAAGAGTCACTTGTGATCCGGTGGTGCAGCCGCGGGTCGCCTCCACCGCTTCCTTGAGGGCGTGGGCCGTGGAGTCAGGCAGGGCGCCGAGGGTTCCTGCTGTGCGCACCTGCCAGCGGGCGTCAGGACCAGCGAGATGAACTGCCACCACCTGCTCAATCACCTGCATGAGAAAGGACACCTCGGTGTCGCCGCGGCGCTGCAGGTTCTCCGTGGAGCAGACGAAGACCGTCACGTGCTTGATGCCGGCCGTCTCGCACCAGGACAGCACGTTCTCCACGTGTTCGGCACCGTACCGATGGCCGATGCTTGGGTTGGCCATGCCCATCTGGCGGGCCCATCTGCGGTTTCCGTCCATGATCAGGCCGATGTGCTTGGGCAGCGGCCCCGCTGCGGTCTGCCGTCGCAGCCGACGGGCGTACAGGGCGTAGGGGAGATCGGCGATGCGCATCGTGAGGCCTTTCGCATGGTGTCCAGGGCAAAGACGGAAGTTCTTGGTGCGCTTCAGAGGCCGGTTCGTCGCGGTCTCCGGCGTCGTCCGTAGTACTAGCCCGGAGGAACCAGGCCGAGCACTCGTGCAGTCGGCGTCCGTCGTTTCACCACTACGGAATACTACGCAGCACGTACTACGCGCTGTGTAGCATCATAGGAACGCATTCCGGAGACCGACCACAGCTGGAGAAACCATGCGCACCAACGACGCCCAAATGCTCGTGCTGTGCGCACTGGCCGACGGGCCGCTGCACGGGTACGCCATCAACGCGGCCATCGAGCAGGTCTCCGGTCACCGCCTCGGGCCCGGGAGCCTCTATGGAGCCTTGGCCCGTCTGGAGGCGAAGCAACTGGTGAAACCTCTGGAGGAAAAGGGCCGCCAACGCCCGTTCTGCCTCACGCCCGCGGGGCGGGAGCTGCTTGAGCGTGAGGCGCACTCCATGGCCCGCCTGTCCGGGCGTGTATTTGAGAGCGCTGTTCCTGACGAGGTCAGCTACCTCGATCAACTGGCCGTGACGGACGCGGCGCGTTCTTACAAGAGCGTCATGCTCGACGCGCTGGATGCCCGGCCCGGTGAGACCGCACTCGATCTGGGCTGCGGACCGGGCACAGATCTCAGCATTCTCGCCAAGGCGGTCAGCCCTTCGGGCAGGGTGATCGGCATCGACTCCAGCCAGAAGATGGTTGAGCAAGCACGCAGGCGTACGGAAAATCTGCCCGGTGTCGAGGTAGACCTGGGCGACATCCACACGCTCCCGCTCAAAGACGGCAGCATCGACCGTGCCCGGACCGACCGCGTGCTCCAGCACGTGGCGGACCCGGCCCAGGCACTTGCAGAGGCCCGGCGTGTCCTGCGCCCAGGCGGCAGACTCGTCATGGGCGAACCCGATTGGGATTCGCTGACCATCGACTACCCCGACCTTGAAGTCTCGCGTGCCTACACCCGCCACGTGACGGACAGAATCGTACGCAACGGGGTCATTGGCCGTCAGCTGGCCCGGCTCGCGCTGGATGCGGGATTCACCGTGCCGACCGTCGTCCCGATCACCTCGGTCTTTCGTGAACTTCAGGCCGCAGACCAGGTCCTCGGCATTCAGCGCAATACCGAGCGCGCCGTGTCCGCGGGCTACCTGCCCACCCTGGCATCGCAGAGGTGGCTAGACCATCTCGCTACGGGACCCTTTTTCGCCGCAGTAACGCTGTACGTCGTAGTCGCAGAAGCCACCTCGTAGTCGCGGGTGCTGGCCGACCGCGGGTCTGCCGCACGATCGGGTGACATCTGAACTGGCTTGCTCTGTGGGGTGGGTGAGAAGGATGTCGCTGTGCCGAAGCCTTATCCGGAAGAGTTCCGCGAGGACGTCGTGCGTGTCGCGAGGAACCGCGGCGGCGTGACGGTCGAGCAGGTGGCCAAGGACTTCGGCGTCCATCCGATGACGCTGTGGGAATGGCTGCGCCGCGCGGACATCGATGACGGATCCAGGCCCGGAACGTCCAGCCAGGAGAGCGCGGAACTGCGGGAAGCTCGTCGGCGGATCAAGCTGCTGGAGCAGGAGAACGAGGTTCTGCGCCGGGCGGCAGCCTATCTGTCGCAGGCGCATCTGCCGGGAAAAGGAGCTACCCGCTCGTGAAGGAGCTGGCCGTGGACGGGGTGCCCGTTACGGTGACGTGCCGGGTGCTCAAGCTCGCCAGACAGCCCTACTACCGCTGGCTCGGCAGGCCGGTTGCCGACGCCGTGCTGGAGGAGGCATACCGCGCGAATGCGCTGTTCGACGCCCACTGCGACCACCCGGAGTTCGGCTACCGGTTCCTTGCCGATGAAGCGCGTGGTGCCGGGGCCGGGATGGCGGACCGGACCGCGTGGCGGATCTGCCGGGACAACCGCTGGTGGAGCGTGTTCGGCAAGAAACGTGGCCGGGGCAGGAAGGTCGGGCCGCCGGTGCACAACGATCTCGTGAGCCGCCACTTCACCGCGACCGGACAGAACCGGCTGTGGCTGGCCGACATCACCGAACATGCCACCAGCGAAGGCAAGTTGTATCTCTGCGCGATCAAGGATGTCTTCAGCAACCGGATCGTGGGCTACCAGGCTCGGGCCACGAACGGGGCGCAGGAGCGCGTGCGCCTGCTGTTCGTCGGCGGTGTGGCACGGGCGAGAGTGCCGAAGTGGTGCAGGAGGAGTTCGACCACCTCGCCGTCGAAGTCGAAGCGGGCAACGTCGACGGCCGCGCACCCCGCACAGTCCCGCTCCGGCCCGGGGCACGGCGCGCGCCGGTACGCGTAGCGCGGATACGCGCGCCGGGTCGGTTCGCTGTATGCCTGTGGGGTGACAAATCCTGTGGTGACCGGCGCGGGATTTGGCTTTGCCTGCGGGCTTTTGTCGCGCCCGTGGCCGTACGCCTGTCATCCCCGCCGTACCGGCTGATGCCGCCCGGTCGTTGAGTCCGGCGTGGCAGACGTTTGATACCCGCGCAGGCAGGCGTCGGCAGCTCAACCGTCCTGCTGTCCCGCGCAGTTGCGCGGGTGCGGTGGGCCGGTTGGCCGCCTTGCTCGGCCCGGTCTTGGTGCTTGTCCTCGGTACGGTGCTCGCGCTGCGGTGCTGACTTGCCGTCCGTCCGAGTGGGGGCCACGTCACCCAACACCGGTGGTGTCAGTGCCGGGTTCCATACTGACGGCCATGCAGATATCGGCGTACACACTCAAGCAGGCCTGGCACCAGGCGATCGCGGGCTCTGACGTGCTCGACGACGCGATGCTTCCGCCCATTGGCACCTCACCTGGCCAGTATGAACAGCGTGTGGGCAAGCCGCACGGTCCTCTCTTCCTCGTGCTGGACGACGACGGTACGGCGCGCGGCCACATCGGTCCCTACCGGGAGGTCTTCGCCACCCAGGACCTGGACCGGGTGCTGTACTTCGCCGCCGAGGACGCGGTCCGTAAACTCGCCGAGCACATCGCAGCCCGGTCCCCGGGCCTTGGCCCGGTGGCCAATCTCGTCGACGGGCAGGCCAAGTTGCTGGACCGGATCGACCCCGTCTGGGGCAGCAGATTCCGCAACGGCGGCATGGACGGTACGCAGCCCTCTCGGCCGTGCGGACGCGACCCGCTGGAGCGCCTCGCCTGGATCGCCGGCAGCTGGCGCGAGCAGGACCCCTACACCCACCTCGCCTTCTTCCGGGGCGAGAACATCGACGCCGAGCAGATCGCCCTGCTCCACGGAGCCGACCCTGCACAGATCGCCGCTGGTACCCGTGCTGTGGACCTGCCCGGCATGGATGGTGGGGCCTTCGGCGACTGGGACATCGTCTGGGAGACCTGCTGCTTCGGCCAGGCCGGCACCTGGGCGTTCCTTATGTACCACGAGATACCCGGCTCGGGGCCCGGCCTTGAGGCACTTGCCCGGCTCGGCGTCACCGAGACGGTGCACCTGAGCGCCACCTCCGCGAAGGCCATCTACACCTTCGACTACATGCGCGACGGCTGCCACATCGACGACGACTGGGGCACCCTGGAGCTGATCGGGTACGACCGCGGTCGTACCCCCTACTTCAGAGGCGGTCAGCTCGACTTCCTCAACCAGGCCATACGCCGCGCCGAACTGGATCACCCCGAACTCACCGGCGAGTTCGAGCTGTACTTCCACGCCCTGGACGACGCTTTCGACCTCCAACTGCCCCGACAGGACATTCAGGAGGGAACGGTCCGGGCCGCGCAGTGGGCACGCCGGAACAGTTGACAGTCCCATCGTCGGCCGTGCCGTCGACCGCGACCTCCTCCATAGGGGCGCGGGGGGACACGGAGGTGGCCCTCGCGGACGACGTACTGGCTACGCGTTCGCGGAAGTGGGCCGCGCCCCGGCCCGTCATTCCGTCGACCATGCCTGGTCGACCCCACGAACTGCTGAAGCGGGTCGTCGGCGGGCCTTCTGTGTCACCGGAGTCTGCTGCCTACCGGCCACCTCTGGCAGGCAGGGCATTCCCGCTTGGGCTGGGCCGGCTACGGGGAAGCGCGGGTCCTGATGCGGCTGGATGCGTTTGCTCTCCTGGTGTCCGGGGGGAGGTCTACGCTGAGCGCCACGGGCCCCCGCGGGCCCTGGAACGCCCGTTGGTGGGGAGGCAGTTGTGGCAGCGCCGCTGGACGCCGAGGACGGGCATCGCCCCGACTTTCCGCCGAAGACCCCGCCCCTGCCGAAGAGGCCGGTGGAACCCCCGCGGCCCGAAGGCGCGACGCCGGCCTCCGCTGTCGCGGTGCGGCCGCGCCTGGCGGCGCGGATTGCGAACCGGCGGGCGGCGAACTGGACGCTGGAGAACGCCCCCTGGACACCCGCGAAAGCAGCCCGGCACGTTGTGGGGAAGCTCGCCGAGTGGGGCTACCGCCTCGACGCCGGCAAGGAAGCGGGCATCACCGAGGTGACCGTCCTGCTGACCCGCGCCGCCCTCACCGACGGCGGCCGCCGCATCAGCCTTCACCTCGCCGATCAGGACCACCAGGCCCTGATCCTGCTCCTGTCCCACCAGAGTGGCCACGCCCCTGAAGACGAGGGCCTGCTGCGCGAGGTGACCGGTCGGGGAGTGGTTTCCTGTGGGACCGACACCGACCAGGAGGGCGGCGGCCGCCGGCGTTGGGCTCTGACCGATCTCGGCGGATGAGCGGTGTCATTTTGGTGACGCGGCTTGTGACAGGCCGGTGGGAGTCCCGGGGGCATCCATCAAGATCCATAGAGTCTACATGCTGCATCATTTCTGAGGCGGTCGTGCTGGCTCAAGCGGGCGGCAGGGCGTAAGCGGTTTGTTTCCGGCGGTGTCAGTGGTGGTGGTTACTGTCGCGGGGGACGGGGTCGGTTCCGGAGCATCTAGCACTGGAGACTCAACGGTTGAACCTCCCGGTTTGCGCGGGGGTGGTTACGGCCTAACCGGCGCCGGGGATAAAGGGCCCCGTGCGGGCTCGCCAGCCCGGCCCCGTCCCCCACCCCCGGCTTTGAGCCGCCCGGTACAGGTGCAGTACCTGTACCGGGCTATGGTCTGGCGGGTGTCGGCCATGAGGGTCCGGCCCGCCAAGGGGAGGGGTGCAGTATGGGATGGTTCAAGAACTGGGGACACCAGCAGATGAGGAAGGGTGCGATTGCCGCGCGGGAGCGGGGCGATGCCACCTATGTGCACACGCTGGCTGCTTCCGCTGAGCAGATTCAGCAGCGGTATATCACGGCGATCGAGTCCGAGGGCTGGAAGCTGACCAGCCGTCACGAGAATCCCGCTACCCCGCGTCAGCGCTGGACTCTCACCTTCGAACGCGCAGAGGTCACCAGCCCCTCGTAGCCAGTCGGTCGGCTGTGAATGTTCCCGTGTCCGTCGGTAGGGTGGAGGCCATGGCGGAGACGGGGGATGCGCGGCCGGCTGTGCGGCGGTCTGGCGAGTTGCGCAGTGTGAATGATCTGTTGGAGCAGGTGAGGGCGCGTCCGGGGGTCTGGGTGCGGCGGGGCTCGTTGCAGCATCTGGATTCCATGCTGGCGGGGTACCGGACGGCGTTGGAGGTTCATGGTGTCGATGAGGAGCTCGACGTCATGAGCGGTGCCGGTGGGCCTTTTGCCGAGTGGCTGTGGGGGCACTTGGGGATGGCGTTTCCCAGCGAGCTGGGCTGGGCGGTGGAGATCGAGCGTGCGGCAGGGACGGCCGGTAGGGATGCGATGGAGCTCTTCTTCGAGTTTCTGGATGAGTTCCGTGCTGAACGCGGCAAGTCCGCCGAGGGATTGACCGTGGGTTAGGTCCCGCGACCGGGGCTCTGGGCCCGAAGAGAAGACGCCCAGAGCCCCACTTCGTAGCCAGATGGGCCTGCGGAGCGGGCCAGGGCTTGGAGGCGGAGCCGGAAAGCCTGGGCGGGGGAGCGCAGCGAGCCCGCCCAGGCCGAGCAACGCGAGGCCAAGTCCCAAGCGAAGCGCGGGACTTCACGGCCCGAAGGGGCCAGCCGAGCAAAGCGAGGCAACTGCATTGCGCAGCAATGCAGTTCACCAGGGAGCGCAGCGAGCTGGTGACCGCCCCGCGGAGCGGGGCGGTTCCCTGCTCAGCGCGCAGCGCTGAGGGACCCGCTCCGCGGG
>NZ_BMUA01000044.1 GCF_014649955.1 Streptomyces violascens | reverse complement strand
CCCACCCACCATGCTCCCGAACACGCCCGACCGGAAGACCTAACGGAGTACTACTAGACGGAGCGCCACCGGGCTGTGGCTACGTATACAGAGCCACAGCCCAGCTTCGACAGGGTGTGGAAGGGGCCCCGACCACGTTCGTGGTCGGGGCCCCTTCCACACCAGCGATGCAGGGGGCGGCCGGCTTACTTGCCCTTGAGTTTCTGCGCGGCGGTGTCCTTCGTCTGCTGGGCAGCCTGCTTCGCCTTGGCCTCGCCCTGCTCGGCCTTGCCCTTGGCCCGGAGATCGTCCCTACCCGTGGCCTTACCGGCGGTCTCCTTGACCTTGCCGACTGCTTCCTGCGCCTTGCCCTGCATCTTCTTGGCCATAGCTGTACTCCTTGGTAGCCATTCGGCGCAGCGGACGCGCGCCATCGCTGACAGCCTCAGCGATCCCAGGCCCACCAGCATCCGGAGTTCCGCCAAGAGCATGGAACCGGTACGCCTCCCCCGGCCGCAGGCCCTGCATGCAGCCGGGTGGACAGCGGGCGCATACCGGGTGTCGTTCACGGCCCTGGCCGGGGCCGCACCATCTGGTGCGGCCCCGGCCAGGGGGTGAATCTGCGGAGCGGTGCCGGTCAGTCCTTGAAGACGTCCTTGACCTTCTCCTTGGCTTCGCGGGCGTCGCCCTTGGCCTGCTCGGCGCGGCCTTCGGCCTCCAAACGCTCGTTGCCGACCGCCCGGCCTGCCGTCTCCTTGACCTTGCCCTTGGCCTGCTCGACCTTCGACTTCGCCTTCTCGTCGCCAGCCACAGCACTCAACTCCTCATGCAACACAAAAGGGGATTCCGCTCACAGCACGGATATCCCCCACGCCGCGCCGCAAACAACAACCGGCACCGATTTCCCAGGACGCCGGACAGCAGCCAGGACCGGCCACACGACTCATCCCGTCGACGGAAGGACGCAAACAGATTCCCGGTCAAGAATCCTATAAACAGCCGCATCTGCATTGTGTAGACCTGCAGCGCCAGGGCATTCGATGGTTCGGAGGTTGATAACTATGGTTCCCCTGCTTCTCGTTCTTCTGCTGGCCCTGATCCTCTTCGGTGCGGGTTTCGCACTCAAGGCACTGTGGTGGATCGCCGTCATCGTGCTCGTTGCCTGGCTGGTCGGGTTCATCGCCCGCCCCAAGGGCGGAAGCGCCCGCTGGTACCGCTGGTAGACACCACCGCACAGCATCACCATGTGGGGGGCTGCCCATCCCGACGGGACGGGCAGCCCCCCACACGCATATCCACGTAGGCGCCGAGAAACCCGCACGGACGCAGCCCGGGTCATCCACCGATTCCCGGGTACCAGCATTCAACGACCGCAGCGCCGGCCTCCGCACACCGGAACCACGCCCCCAGGAAGCCGCCGCCGCGATCACTGAGCCGCCGCCCGGGATCTGTGTCAGCACTTCAGGCCGATGATGCCCCACCCGCGCTCAGCGGCTTCGGTGATTACCTCCCCCCATTCGGCGACGAGAGCGGCAAACGACGAGAAGTCGTTGATCCAACCCGCGGGCTCGGCAACGTGCTGTTCGAAGGGGGCGTGTAGGGACGCCAGGCCGGGCTCGACCTGGGTCCAGAAGTGATGGAGGGCTGCCACATCCTCGGCAAGGAGCCATCGCATGGCATTTGGGCACCAGTGGTTCTCACGCCCGGGGACGGCAGGGGTGAAGGGAGGATCCGCGGACTCCCAGTTGTATTCGCCCCAGAACAGTGGAGCACTGAACTCGTCGAGTGCCGTGCGGAGTTCGGGGGGAACGAATGCTCGCATCTTGTCCCAGCGTTCACCGGCCCAGAAGTGCGGCTTGTACGAGGTGAGGGTATTGCGGAACTCGTAGCGTGCGTACCAAGGGACGCTGATGCCATCAGGCCAGGTCCAGCCTTCCGGCTGGTCATTCCAGTCGTCATCGCTGCCGAACGCAGCGGTCTCGACCAGGTCAGCCCTCAACTCGGCTGACACCGCTTCAACGTACGTGCAGTTGACGATCAGGAGTTCCATGCACACGCCCATGCAACGAGCGTAGAACAACCTTTTGGGTGTCAGGGAGCAGCTAGCGGGTGGTGAGAGTGGGTCGGTCAGCCGAAGACCGGCAGCAGGCGGGTAGCGTCCCGGGGCATCCACTCCTTCACCAGCCCCGTGGCCCCAGCCCTGACCGCCTTCAACGGCAAGCTGTACTGCGCCCACATCGGGCAAAACGGCGGCGGCATCTACTGGAACTCCTTCGACGGCACCGCCTGGAGCCCGGCACAGCAGCTCCAGAGCCACCGCACCTCCCACGCCGTCGCCCTGAGCAGCGAGCGCACCTGGCTGTGACCGGGTGAGGTCATGCAAGCACTATGACGGGAGCGAAAACGGTGCGGCGAATCGCTGATCGCTCATACGGTCAACCACAAGAGGCCGTTCGGCAGCCGCCTCATCAACATGAGCAAGACCGCAGAGCGCACACACTGCTCCCTGCAACTGACCTTCCTCCGGCAGCAGGGCAGCGTGCGGGTTTCATCGCCGGCCCTGCAGCCTGAACACCCATCCGCCACACGGGCCGCCGGGGCTACCCCGACGGATGACAACGCGTCGAACAAGGCCTGCCCATAGTGAAGTTCTCGGCCAACGCCGCAGATCGCCCTGCTGCGCACCACTGGTACGTGCCATGCTGCACCCGCCCCAGCGCAGGCGGCCGGCCCTATGCCGGCGTGACGGAACGCCGCACCCCGGGGCCTCACGCCACAAGGCCGGACGTGCCTGTGTACGGCCTGGTGACCTTTCCACCGTGAGCGGGTTGACCACGGCGTGAAGAAGACCCTGCCCGCCGTCCTGGCGTCCGCCGTGCTGAGCCTGTGCACCACCCCCGCGCACGCCAACGCCACCGTCGAAGAAGGAAAGGTCGGCATCCACGTCAAAGGCCACGGCCTGCGCATCGACACCGTCGACGGCTACATGGACGGCCAACCCGCCGGCACCCGCGCCCAGCTCTACACCCTCGCCGCACGATCAACCCCGCACAACATCACCGGCTGGCAGAACGCCACCCACCACACCTGGGGCCTGACCAAGACCTCGATCGTCCACTGGTACTGGAAGGGCGGGCAGACCTTCCCCGACGGGACGAGACTGTGCATCGTCTTCAACAAGGCACCCGGCGACAACCCCTGCGCCATCATCCACCGCTAGTCCAGCCGCGCCGCCGGCCCGACGGCCAGTACTCCGGGAGCTCTTCGCATCCGCCCTCGCGCACACTGCCCCAGGCGCCACCGCGGCTTCACCACACGCCAGCACCGGACGCTTCCCCGTCCCGCGGCAGGCTCTCGGTCCATGAACCCCGGCAGATTTCGCGTGACCACCCAGTTCCGACCCGACGGCGCCGGTACCGAGGGCTATTGGAATGACCGGGAGGTGGCCGAGGACAAGTTCCTCGGCCAGGTCGGCATCCACGGCTCCGGCGACACGGTGATCCGCCTGGCCGAAGAGACCACCGACGGCCGGTACGCGGTCATCAAGTCCTGGTCGCAGCAGACCGGCATGGTCCAAGGAGACGTCGCCTAGCCGCAGCCGCGCATCACCCGGGGGATCGAGGACGTGTGTTCCGGACGTGCCGGGCAGGGCTGCTGCCCGTCTCGCCTCGGGGTCCGGCCCGCCAAGACGGGGGAGCCTGGCGGGCCGGAGCCATCACACTGCCATACCGCCCGCCGGTACAGCGTCACCATGCAGCAGACGTGGCCGAAATTGGCACCCGCTCCGTACGGCCGAGACGACAGCCCGGTGTCATGCTCGGCCTCCCTCCGGTCGGCCGGTGAAAGCCCGGTACTTGGAAGGCTTACCCGGAAGGCGGCCCAGCGAGCTGAACGATGCCTCGTCGTGCTTGCCGTCGTGCGGTGGGGCAGGCCAGCATGCTCGGATGGCAGCCGATGGGTTGGAGCAGAGCCTGCTCGACGCGGTCCGCGACGGCGAGATGCTGGACCTGGCCGGTGACGGGCCGGTCGACGAGGCCGCGATGCGGTCCTGGGGCGACGCCCACACCGTCTCGGCGGCGTTGATCCGCGACCTGGTCCGCGGCCGCCGGGACATCGAGGCGGACCCGCACGGGCTGCGGCTGCGCGGGGCGCGCATCACCGGCCGCGTCGACCTGGCGAACATCACCAGCGATCTGCGGGTCCAGCTGGTCGACTGCTTCGTCCCCGACGGTCTGAACCTGTGCGACAGCCAGCTGCCCGGCCTCGTGCTGGACGGTTCCTGTTTCGGGCATTCGGCAGGTTCGTACGACCCACCGGTTGACGCCGCACGCTTCACCGCGCCGACGATGACGATGCGCGGAGCGGTTGCCAACGCCGACACACCTTCCGGCGCGGTCCGGTTCCTCGGCGCCCACCTCGGCCTGCTGGATTGCGACGAGGCGCGGCTGGCGAACACGTCCGGTCCCGCACTGCACGCCGAGTTTCTGCGGGTCGATCACAGCGTGTCCCTCCGCGACGGGTTCCGGGCCACTGGCGTCGGCGCACAGGGCACGGTCCGGTCCGGTTCGCCTACGCCCATCTCGGTCGGCTGGCATGCGACGGGGCGCGGCTGGAGAACACCTCCGGTCCCGCCCTGCACGCGGACGGTCTGCGGGTGGACCGAGCCGTGTTCCTGCGGGCCGGGTTCCGGGCAACCGGCGCGGTCCAGCTGGTCGATGCCCACCTCGGTCTGCTGGATTGCGACGGGGCGCGGCTGGAGAACATGTCCGGACCGGCCCTGCACGCGGACGGTCTGCGGGTCGACCGGGCCGTGTTCCTGCGGGCCGGGTTCCGGGCAACCGGCGCCGGACACTCCGTGCTCGCCTTGAACGGCGTGTCGGTCGAAGGTTCGCTGTGGTTGGACACCAGCGGGGTGACTCGGTCGGGTCAGGCCACGGGGGCCCTGGTCGCCATCGACGGGCTGACCTACGCGGACCTGCCGGCACCGGTCGGGTTGTCCCGGTGGCTGGAGCTGTTGCGTGACCACACGCCCGGCTACTCCGCTCAGCCGTACCAGCAGTTGGCCGCCGTCCACCGGGCGGCCGGTCACGACAGCGAGGTGCGGGACATTCTCATGGCGCAGCGGCGGGACCAGATCGACCGCGGCGGGCTTCGGCGGCGTGACCGGGCCTGGGCCCGATTCACCGGGCTGACCCTCGGTTTCGGTTATCAACCCTGGCGAGCGCTGCTGCTGCTGTTCGCCGTCCTCGCCGGCTCGGTCGCGCTGGCGGTCGTCCTCGGCAGGCCGGGCGGCGGCCTGGAGCACACCACCCGCGCAAGCACACCCACGACGCCCTGCAGCGTCGTGGAGCGGGTCGGCGTGGGTCTGGATCTGGGTCTGCCGGTGGTCAAGACGGGGGCGGCTGGCCTGTGCGCCCCCACCGGTACCCCTGCAGGGCAGACCCTCACCGTCGCGGGCTGGCTGCTGCAGCTGGCCGCGTGGGCGTTGGCCACCCTGTTCATCGCCGGCTTCACCGGCGCCGTGCGCAAGACCTGACGATTCGCCGGAATGAAGATACGCCCGAAATCGAGATCGGTCCGGCGATCGTGAGGCGGGATTCGAACCCGCTACCTCCACCGCACAGCCACGCCCCGAGCCCGCCGCTCCCACGACAAACGCCGAGGCCAGACACCCCAGATGCGGTTGCGGTACTAGGTGTCGCCGACCGGGCCGCCGCTCAGATCCCTCGGGATGCGGGGCAGGATGCCGCTGACCGCGGCGCGGCGCGGGTGCAGCGCCCGGTCGAGCAGGTCGAACCAGTCGGTCGCGGCCAGGAAGGTCTTGTCGGTGAGGTGGATGCTCCAGTCCACGGCGGCCGTCCACGACCGGATGCGCTCCACCGCGATGGTGTACGCGAACCGCGGTCCCGTACCGCAACTGTGGTGGCGCACCCTCCACTTCACCGGCCGAGCTCCAGATGTCAGGTGGAACAGGGCATGCGGGTCCGCGCCTGCCTTCGCCCGCCAGGCGCGCAACGCGCTGTCGGCGGCCGCGGTGTCCACTTCGAGCACGCCGTCGCCCTCGGCCCCCTCGCCCAGGCAGAGATCACACATGGCCGTCAGGTCATCGCTCATGGCCGAGCCGTTCACCATCGGGCTGCGAGGAACGGCTGCCGGTGCGGCAGACGCACTTCTCCCGCCGCCGCCTCACCACGCCGGCCAGCACGGCCGTTCCTCTGATTCGACACTGCTGCCGGGGACCGTACCCGTCCGCAGGACACCGGACGAACCGCCTGTTCCCGCTGTCGCCGCCGGCGGACCAGACAGACACGGTTGTGGTGAAGCTGGGCGTATGGATCACCAACACCAAGAGCCGACGCGACAAGCTCACCCCCGAACAACGCGCGCAGCTCGCCGAGCTCGGCCTCGAATGGGCCCGTTGAACCCCGACAGCCGGGCCCGGAATTCGTTGAGTTCACAGTTCACAGGACTTCCAGCCCCTCATCCTGACCGTGCACCCCTGGAGGCGGGCGCCCACGCCCGTCCCATTACCGCCCTCCGAGGCCACTCAGCCGAAAGCGACCAAACACCAGTGAGGACCGCTCAGGGTTCAGCGAGACTGGACATCATGGTCAACTACGTACCCTCGCCTGATGAAGTGGCCGCCGCACAGAGCCCGAACGGCGGCTGGTCGAAGAAGCAGCTCGCCGAGTGGGGCATCCCCTGGCCTCCCCCCAAGGACTGGCGCGCCTTCCTGAAGGCGAAATGGGAGGGGGAAGACGTCGCCCCGCTGCCCCGCGATGAGCCTGACCAGGACGCCTTGTTCTGAGCACCCACCCGCACGACACAGCGGTGGCATACGTTCCTCCACCGGTCCTGCCCGGGTTCGCGACGAACCGATCCGGCGCCGACTCGTTGAACAGCCCGCCTTTCCCCCCAGGTAGGCGCACCGATCGCAGGGCCTCGCGATGGGACAGGGCCCTGCGGCAGTTCCCGGCCCGCCAAAGGCCACCAGGCCCCGGCCTCGCGTGCTGGATCGCGTACCGGGAGCACGGCGGCCGCGGGAGCCGCGCGCGATCAGCTCCTGGACGACGACGCCGCTCCAGGCCCGGGGCTGAGGCGAAAGCGAGGTAGCGGCGGGCGGAGTGCCGACCAAGGTCAAAACGCCCGCCGCTGACACCCCATCATCCCAGCCGGACACCCCTTCACGGCACCGTGTGTGCCGGCCGGGGCGGCGGAATCTCCCGTACCCGGCGTTCGATCACCAGGGGGTCCGTGACCATCAGCAGCCTGCCGGTGCTTACGTAGGCCGAGGTGCACCCCTTTGACGGACCAGACCGGCCAGGGAAAGGGAGCCGTGAGTTCGGGGACGCCCCCGCGCTGGCCGGCCGGCAGTGCGCCCGGGCAGTTCCGGCTTACCCCCGCCATCCCGACCAGGCCTTGAACTCGCTGGTCAAAGCCGCGGTCACAAGGTCATGATGGGGCCACTCCGTTTTCCGCAGGAATGAGAGGAACACCTCATGGCTCTGCCCCCGTTGACCCTTGAGCAGCGCCAGGCCGCGCTCGGCAAGGCGGCCGCCGCCCGCAAGGAGCGCGCCGCCGTGAAGGAGGCGCTCAAGCACGGGAAGTTGTCGCTGCGTGACGTGCTGGACAGCACCTCTGAAGCGGTCCGCAAACTGCCGGTCCGGGCGCTGCTCGAAGCGCTCCCCGACGTCGGCAAAGTACGCGCCCAGAAAATCCTCGACGAGATGCAGATTTCAGAGAGCCGCCGGGTACGCCTGGGCAACGCCCAGAGGGAGCGTCTCCTCGAACGGTTCGCGCCCCACGCCAACTGACCGTCAGGGCTGGAATACAGTCTGTGCGACCCGGTACTCCGCACCCAGCGCGTCGAGTTCGTCACCGGAGCCGGGCGCACGGCGCCGGTGAGAGCCTTCCTCGATCCGTGGGTAGTAGGGCTTGGTCAGGTGGACCGAGCGGCGGCATGTCCCCAGGTCTCTCTATCGCGGCGGCTGCCAGATGAGGGAACTTAGCGGGGCCGATGAGGCCGGAGCAGGGGCTCCCTCCTACGCTTGCAGCACTGATGAGGAGGACAGTGGAGCTCACCACGCCAGTTCCGGAGCGAAAGCTTGGGCCTTATCCGTTGAACGAGGACGGAATTGCATCCCTGCTGTCCCGCTATGCCTTCGGTGACTCCTGCCTCCGCCGCGTCATTCTTGATCAGGAGTACGGTGCCCGGGCAGCACGAGGACGGCTTGTCAGGCTCGTGATCGATGCCCGGGTTGTCGGCGATGAGCAGCGCTGGGAGCCCGTGTGCCTGGATCTCGTAGACGTGCGACGGTTTCGCATCGACGAGAGCATCGGGTTCAGCTGGGTACTCTACGATCCACCTCAGTTCACACACTTCAATGGACTGTTGCAGGTTGATCTTTGCGCCGAACGCTTCGACGGCCCACCGCCCGCGAGTTCCGAAGAAGTCTTTGATGGGTCAGAACTGGTCTTCGCGGCAGCCGGCGGCACCTGGAGTGCCCTGCAACCGTGGGGTCAGTGAGACCGTCCTCCAGGGCTTGTGTCGGTTAGCCGACGTTGCCCGCGATCCAAGTGTTCGGCTGTGTCCTGGAATGTCGCGGTGGCAGACGGCAGGCGCCGGCCCAAGTGGCGAGGAGAAACTGCAGCTCGCGGACAACTTGGTACAGGCTCAGAACGGCGCCGTGGGGGCGCAGACACACCCGGGCCAAGCACACACACCACCGTCCACCCACCGGCGAGACAGATCGCCGGAGGTGCCACGGCCCTGCTCCGCGATTCCGGCCGCGATGACCGTTCGGCCGGATGTCACGTGTCCCAACATGGCCGTCCTGTCCTGATGTTGTGTCCGCAGTCGCGGGAGGCCGGCCCGCCAAGCTGCGGGCCGGCGTCACGGCTGTCAGCCGAAGTGCAGTTGGCCGTCCGGCCATCCGCCCGGGCCGGGGCTTGGGGGCTTTGAGCTCGGGCCGGGCCAGGAGGAGGTCGACGGTGCGCTTGGGCGGTGCGTAGCCGCCGGACTTCTCGGTGAGGAAGTCCTGGACCCGGATCCGGCGAACTGCGGCGGTGGTGGCGCCGTCCAGGAGCTGCTGGTCGAGGATTTTTGTGGCCAGGGTGTCCAGTTCCTGCTCGTAGCGGGTGAAGAGGCGGAAGGCCGTCTCCCCGATGGCGGCCTCGGCGTCGCGCAAGGCGCCCTGGAGGATCCGGCAATGCGCGTAGAGGGTCTCGTTGGACAGCGAACTTAACCTTGCAGACAAGCTGGTGGAGCTCCCAGCAGTTGGAGACGGCAGCTCCCCCGGAATGCCGCTCGGCCCGCCTGCGCGTGCTGGGCGAGCCGAGCGGACTCGCTCTACTCAGTCAGTGCGGCCAGTGCATCCCGAGCGGACGCCACGACGCCGGGCCAGGACTCAGAAGCCATGAACTCGGCATCCGATGCAGCGCGGCCAACCGTGTCCAGCGCAGAGTCCAGGGCGTCAGCCAGCGCCGTCATGGCCCTTACCTCGTCCTCCGTCGCCAGCGTGTACCCGAGGGCGGCTTCAGGGTCCGCAAGCACGGTCGTGTCGTCGTAGAGAGTGTTCACGTTGAGCGTGAAGTCGTCGTAGAAGTTCGGCTTCGGGTAGATCCGGTCGATCCATACCCGCTGCTGATAATCCGGGTCCGACAGTGCCCTGAGAGCTGAGATGACTTCGGCCCTCATCTCCGGCAACCTCACCTGAGCAGGCTTCACGGCTTGTTCCATTCCTTCCACTTGAGCCAGTCCGTGAGCGGGATATGCGACTCGGGATTCTCCTTGATGGAACCCTCGATCGGTTTTCCGTCCCGGCCAAGAATCTTTCCGCCCGAGTTGATTACCACATGGTCGACCTGCTGATACTTCTGAGAGTTGTTGAGGTTCCCCTCGTCGATCCGGATTCCGTTGCCCTTACCGTCGTTCCAACGGTAGCCGACCCCCTTGTTGTTGACGGTCTCGAACCCCTTCAGCTTCGAGGGAACCTTGTCGTAGGCTTCACGGGCCAGCCATCCGTCGATCTTTCCGGTGGCCTTCTCTGCCTTGATGGCCTTGTTGAGCTCTTCGACCTTGATGACGCTCTTGCCGGCCTTCATCCAGCGCAGAAGGATCACCGAACCCATCAGGCGTTCGGTGACACCCAGGCGATCACCAGTGGCCATGTCCTGGCCGGTGATCGCCTGGACGATGCCCTTGCCGTCGCCGATCGCGGGAAGGAGATCCAGGATGGCGCCGAACTTCGTCTGAACTACCTTGTCTTCCAGGGGAGAGCGGCCGTTGTTGAAGTCTTTCAGCGCTTCCGAGAAGTCGAAGTCCTTCAGGACCGGCAGCTCGCGGAGCTTCAGCGCGGCGGCTCCGATCTGTGGCACAGCCTTATTCAGATTGGCCATGGCTTTGTTCGACTGATCGATCCCCTGGTTGATGCGGTCCATGCCGCTGTTGGCCTTGTTCACGCCCCGGTTCATCTGGTCGAGGCCCTCGTTGATCTCCTTGACTCCGGAGTTCATTGTGTCGAGGCTCGACTTCATCGCCTCGAAGCCCGCGTTCATGTCGGCCATGCCCTGGTGCAACCCGGGGCTGGTAATGAAGTCCGACATGGCATCTATCAGATGTGTTGCGGCATCCAGTCCCCGGGCGAGAGTGGCAGCGTTCTCAATGACCTTTCCGGTACCGAGGAGAATCTGCCGCAACTCCTTGTTGGCTTCATTCCTCAAGCGGTCGATCTCCGCCTGGACCTGCGGGGGGACCTTCCCGCTCGCCTCAAGCTTGCTAGAGGCAATTAGGTAATTTACATACTGATTGATGTGCTTCTCGATGTCGGCGTCTGCCCATGTCTGGGTGCGGCCATCCCGAACTTCCTGCCGTACCGCATGCGCGACGATGATGATCGCGGGGATTCCATAGATGGAAACCTCGCCGAACTTGGCAATACACGTGATCCGCTGCGCGAGGGGCGTGTCATCGCATGTGGTCCGGGGCCTGCTCGCCGAGGCGGAGGCAGCTGTGGCCGCGCTCACGCCTCCCGTCAGCACAACAGCCAGCGCAGTCATGAGCGCGACAATCCTGAGTTTCCAGCGGTGCTTCATCAAACCTCTCCAGTGCAGGGCCATTCAAGCGCTGAAGGAGGTAGGTCGACCGACCTTGCCGCAGAGAACTGCTGCCGCACTGACATCAGGACACACCCCCCTGAGCGCGCAAAATGATCATACAAGTCATCTCGCCACTCAATACTCATCAGTTGAGGAATCGGACAGGAAGGTGGCGAACGGGACAGACAGCTAGGCATGAGCGGAGACAGACATGCACGCAAACCCAACATTCCGCAGCGCCTGAGAGCGCACAGCGCTCGGCCCGAAGCGAGACCGGGCATGCGGTGAGGCAGGCCGGGGAAGCGCAGCGGACCCGGCCCGCCGCGCGCCACACCCCGCGACAACGCCCCACCCCGACCCGAAAAAAGCCTCTGCTGCGCCCCAACCAGCCGCACCCGGACGGCCGCTGCTCCCTCACGCCGAGAACGGCTCATCCCGCAGACGGTCGCCTCTGCCGCTATCGGTGCGCTTGCCGCAAGAAGACCCGCGCTGCGCCCTGCTGCCGAGCCCGCGGCGTCCAGACGGAGTCCAGCAAAGTTCACAAGTCCTTGCGCCAGGTCCCCGAGGCCGTCAGCACTGGGCCACAGAAGGTCGCCCCCGCACGCCACGGGGGCGGATACAAGCTGGGTGCGGTTCCTCTGCAGGGAAAGCGTTGAGTTGGGAGGACGCTGACTGGGGTGTGCTCGGGCCTGTCGGTCTCTACCGTGGCGGTGGAGGAGGGGTGCCGGATGGGCTCGTTGTTCGAGGAGTTGGAGGCCCGGGAGGCGGCTGCCCGGGGTCGGGTGGAAGAGCTTGAGGTGGAACTGGCAGATCTGACTGGGCAGTTGGAAGTGGCTCGGGAGGGGCTGGAGCGGTTGCGGATCGCCCGGGAGACGGTGGCCGTGGTGATGGCTGAGATGTCCGCGGACGCCGCGGCGGCGCCGGAGGAAGAGCCGGAAGCCGAGCCAGGGGGCGGCGAGGAAGTGTCGTCGCCGTACGCGAGGGCGGAGCGCCAGGTGGTGGGGGTGCTGTCCGTGCCCAGGTGGCGGCCGGGGATGGGGGCGGATGTCCTGCCGCGGGTGTACCAGGGCATTCTGGAGGTCGTCGCGGACGCGCCGGGGCCGGTGCGGGCCAAGCAGATCGTGCCGAGGATCGGTCTGGCGACCACGGCCGGCCGGATCGAGGGGACCCGCTCGAAACTGAAGCGGCTGGTCGAGCGCGGATGGCTGGCCGAGGACAATCCCGGCCTGTTCACCCCGGCCAGCCTCCGGACAGGTGCATCGCCCAACTCCCAGTAGCGGGCGGGCTCTTCACGTCTACAGCCGTAGGTGCCAACCAAAGCGACGCAGTACGAGAAGAGCCCTGGGATGGAACCATATGCCCCTCCCGCGAGTGCTGACCCCTTTGCCCGCTCAGTCAGTGCCTTCGAGTCCCTGACACGCCCCTGTCTGGCGATGCGGCCCGCTCGTGGACCCATGCTGAGCTGGAAGAACATCTGGATGAGGCGGGGCGGGAGCTGCTGCGGCAGCTCTTTCAGGATCATCTGGACCTGCGGGCCCGCCGGGAACACGACGCGGTGCGATCCGGCGCGCATCCGCCGGTGTTCGGCCCGGACGGGCACCCGCGCCCCTGGCGGGAGCCGGGCCACGCACGCTGGCTGGCCTGTCTGTTCGGCCTGGTGCGGGTGGAACGGGTCGCTCACCGGGGACCTGGTACTACCAACGTCCATCCGGCCGATGCGGCCCTGTCGCTGCCCGCGGGCCGGCACTCGATGGGACTGCGGCGGCTCGCCGCCCTGGAGGCGGTGCGGGGCTCGTTCGACCAGGCCCAGCAGGCGATCGAGCGGCGCTGCGGAAGAGTGCTGGGCAAGCGGCGACTCGAACATCTCGTGGCCGAAGCCTCCGGCGACATCGACATTCTACCGGCAGATGATCCCTGTCCCGTCCAGCCGGGACGTTCTGCTGGTCCTCCAGGTCGACGGGAAGGGGGTGGTGATGAGGCCCGAAGGGCTGCGGCCGGCCACCCTGCGGGCCCAGCTCGCATCGGACCCGGGTGCCCACCGCAGTCGGCTCGCGCCGGGCGAGAAGCCGAACCGGAAGCGCATGGCGACCGCGGCCTGCGTCTTCGACGCCGTCCCGGCACCGCGGCGGCCGCACGATGTGATCCATCCGCCCGGCGGTCGCAGCACCGCTCGCGCACCGCGTCCGGGGCAGAAGGCCCAGCGGAAGTGGTGCACCGCCTCCCTCATCCACCCGCCCGAGCAGGTCGTCGCCGACGCGTTCGACCAGGCCGAGGCCCGTGACCCGCACCACCGGCGGACCTGGATCGTGCTGGTCGACGGCGCCCGCCACCAGCTCGACCTCATCCACGCCGAGGCCGTCCGTCGCGGCGTCACCGTCTATGTGCTCCTCGACTTCGTCCACGTCAGTGAGTACGTGTGGACCCGCGAGCTGTCCGGCATTGCGCCGGACCGGGCGGTGGCCGGACCTCTCATCAGCGTCTCCGACGGCACCTCTCGGGCCCGGTGACACCACCCCCCAGGTCATCCGTTCGACAGGGGGGGAACGTTGTGGTCACGGGGGCGATGACACGGTTCCGACCGACCCTGCCCAAGCACAGCGCCCCCCTTGCTCACCACCGCGGGCGAAAGCACGAAGCCCGCCACATCAGCCAACCGCCAAGCCCCGAAGCTCAACAACGGGGCCCGGGGCAGATCCCCACCTGAGGGACGAATAGTCATACCGCGACGGGAGATGGGCTGTCCGCCCAACCAGACCTGGGATGTCCGCTATCCCGGATGCCCCGCTGACCGCGCACAAGCAGGGAAGAACAGGAGAGACGCTCGCTGAAATCGAGCCGGTCGACGGGCTTTTCCTCAGGTCCGAGCAGTTGGGGCTAGTGCTCGAGAGGAGAGTCCAAGTCCTCCTCAGGCACAAGTAGAGACCCCAGTTGATCTGGGGCTTTTCTGTTTCTCGGCCTGTAGCGTGACCAACCGCTTGGGCGTGGCTCTGACGGGACGGTGTCGCTGGTGGGCGTGAAGAACCCCCGCCTCCTCGCAACGCCGGACGTCGTACCGCGGGCGGAGCCCCGCCGACCAGTGGTACACGAGTTTCGCCTGACTCGTGGGCCTACCTGCGTCTTGCGTCTGCTCACCTCCGGCCATCCAGCCCGACCACTCCCGTTGTGCAGTGGATCACATTTACGGAACTGGCTACAGTGAAATCCGACGTGTGACATTGTACTGAGCGGGAGGTGTGATGCATGCTCGGTGAACGAGACCACGGAGCCTGTCTAACTGCAGTGACAGGGAGGCTTGCCGGGGTTACTCGATCCGCGGCCAGATGCTGTCCCACTCTCCTGTAGGGCGGGCCGTCTGCGGCGGCCGCGTCGTCCCGCATGCCGCTGTTCAGATGGCGTCCGCCCATCGCAGGGCACGTTGCTGCGGCGACGGTCTTCGAGAAGGAGAAGGGCGCCCGAGGGCTCCGAAGTAGGCGCGGAGGATGCGGGGTTGGCGTTGCCTGCGTTGCAAAGTTCGGGACCGTGCCCGGGTGTCAGGTGCAGCGTGATCCGTAACCGCAGATCCGCGAATTCTCGCCAGCTTCCCTTCGATGTCCAAGCCGGCCAATTTCATGTTCGCTGTAAAGAGTTGAGGAAACGTCAGATCTAGAGTCTCCGGAAAATTGCAAACGCAGGAAGCTTCAAAAGATAAGAAAGGGGTAGCTGTGGCCTGCAGTCACTGAGCATAGAGATGCGCGTAGTCGATGCGTTTCCGTACGGGACGTGCCGGACGCGCAACACCGCCGGATGTTGCTCGAATGGGCACAATAATTGGATTCCTTGGAAACCTCTAACGACCCGACTGAGGTCCTATCCTCCACCTGACAGTCTCATTAATCAGAGCATTAAGCTGCCACAATGAATACTTCCAGCTTCTCTGTCGAGGTTCGCCGCCCCAAAGTCTTCCAGGAACCTCCAATCAATCGCGGAAGACCATCTCGTGACCGGCGTCGACGCTGGCCTGCGGACGGAACCGGGGAAAAGATCCAGACCGCGGTCCAGGCAGAAGTAAATGTCGAGTGGCGCCTGGGTTAGGGGTCCCGGCCCGGCGCGTTGAGCGCAGGCAGGGCGTACTCCAGCCATCGCAGGGACGTCTATCTGCTCAGACGGCGGATTCCGGCTCCATCTCGGAGAAGAAGGGCCAGATTCTCCACCGCCTGGCCGGCGGCTCCGCCAGCGGCAGGCCACCTGCCTTCGGCCACCCCTGATGCAAAAGAAGAAACGAAGCTGAGCACACCATAAACCAGATCAAGATCTAGCGAGGACAGCTCATGGCATTTCCACTTCAATACGACCCGTTAAGTCCGGAGGCGCTGGCAGACCCGTATCCGCTCTATGCCAAATTGCGTGAGAGGCAGCCGATCTTCTGGCATGACCAGATGCAGTCGTGGGTTGTGACCAGGTACCGTGATTGTCGAGAAGTGCTGCGAAACAATGAGCTCTTCGCTCGGGACGGCCGCCGCGTGGGCCAGGAGGTGCCCGAGTTCCAGCAGAGCGTCCAGACACTCGACCCGCCAACCCAACAGCCGCTGCGAAGCCTTTTTGTCAACACTCTGCACGCGCAAGACACCGCGTCCATTGGGAACCGCGCGCGGCGACAGGTTGCCCGGATCTTCGAACGCAACCTTGACAAGGAACAGTTCGACTGGATGCTGGAGGTCGCCGCGCCCGTTTCGCTGAGCATCACAGCTGAACTGATGGGTGTCGAAGAACCAGAGTTGCGCCCTTACGTCGCGGTCTCGGAGGCGCTGGCATACCGCATGGATGCTGGCTTGCGCCCCCAGGCCGCCCCTCCGGGAGATGAAGCGCGGAAGAAGTTCAACGCGATCGTCGACTCGTGGTTTGAGACTCAGGACCGTCCGGGAGCCCTGAAAGCGATCAGAGCCGAGGCGGACCGGGCCAGGGTGCCCGACCATTACGTGCGGAACACCACCGCCGTCACCTTCAACGCAAGCTTCGGCACTTTGTATGCCACGGCTGGCAATGTCGCACTGGCATTGCTGCAACACCCCCACGCACTTGCCCAGTTCCAGGACGAGAGTATGCTCGCTCCCGGTGTGCACGAGCTGATCCGGTTCGACGGCCCCGCTCAGGGCACGAGTCGCTTCTCAATGAGGCGGACGGTCCTCCAGAACCAGGTGATCGAGCCCGGCCAGACCGTGCTGACCCTCACAGCCGCTGCCAACCGGGATCCGGAACAGTTCCCGACTCCTGACCAGATCATTCTGGACCGGAAGCCCAACCAGCATCTCGGGTTCGGCTGGGGGCCGCACGCCTGCCTTGGTCAGATGTTCGGCGAATTGGCCATCGGCGCCCTGGTGGCCGGACTGTTGGAATTCCCTCGGCCGCTGCGTCTCGCGGGTGACCCGACCCGCCGCTCGACGGCGACCGTGCGCTGCCTTGCAGCATTGCCCGTCACCTTCCGGCAGTAGCCCGGCCTGTGGCCTCGGCCCTGTGCATCGATGCCACTCATATGTGAACTCAGCGGGTTCTCCGACCCCCGCCTCGGGGCGTGTAAGTGTGCCCCTATGGAACGAAGTATCTCGAAAGCTGCCTACCTCAGAGGTGAGGTGTCTCTACTGAACGTAAAGGAAAGGGAGACGAGGGATTTGCTATGAGCTACGACAGCGGTGTCAACTCTGCGGAGCAGGTGGTGCGCCGTCGCGGTGACGCGTTGCGTGCGGCCGCCGGCCTGGAAGGGGCTGCGGATTTCGGTGCGCCAGTCACGGTGCCGATTGAGTCGTTGCTGCCTGCTGACTCGCCTCGGGTTGGCGGCGATGATGCAGAACACGTCAAGGTGCTGGCAGCCATTGACTCCGCGTTACCTCCCATCCTCGTACATCGGGGGACAATGCGAGTCATCGATGGCATGCACCGGCTACGCGCGGCTCAACTCAAGGGGAGCCGCGAGGTGGTGGTGTGCTTCGTCGACGTCGACGAGGATGACGCGTTCTTACTCTCGGTCCAGATGAACATCGCGCACGGGCTTCCGCTGTCGCTAGCCGAGCGCTCCGCGGCAGTGGAGCGGATCCTGCGCACCCATCCGCACTGGTCGGACCGATCGATCGCTGCGGCTACCGGTCTATCGGCCCAGGCCGTCGCCTCCGTGCGCATGCGTGGAACTGATGATTTGCTTCAGTCGAACACCCGGGTAGGCCGGGATGGCCGCGTACGGCCGCTTTCCACAGCAGAAGGCAGGCGCCGCGCGAGCGAGTTCATCGCCACCCGTCCGGACGCGTCACTGCGGGAGATCGCAGCCACCGCCGGCATCTCCGTTGGTACCGCCCGCGACGTTCGGGAACGGACCCGTAAAGGGCAGTCGCCTGTGCTGGCTCCGCGCAAGTCTTTGGCTTGCAAGCCGCCTGCCGAGGTGTCAGTAGGGGAGGTGTCGCAGCTCTTGGCCATGCTGCAGCGCGATCCGGCGCTGAGATACAACAACCGGGGCCGCGCGCTATTGGAGTGGCTGAACTCGCACATGGTCCCCGCGTCCGACTGGTCGGTTCATGTCGAGACGATCCCGGCGCACTGCGCGCCGGTGGTGGCAGAGCTGGCTGAACGCTACGCGCGGGCCTGGCGCTCTCTTGCCAGAAAGCTCGATGGCCAGGTCACTGGTTGAGAGCGCGCACCTCGCGCACCGACCGGGATGCCAGGGGTGCCAGAACGGCGAGCAGGAACACCACGCCGGCCCATGCCGCAGTGGGTTGCTCGCCGAGCGCACCGGCGACCGGGCCGGCCAGGACCTGGCCGAGCGGGACGGCGAGTGAGGATCCAAGATCGTCGTAGGCGGATACCCGAGACAGTTGATGCTCGGGTATCTGGTCCTGCAACAGGGTCTGCCACACAGGACTGAACACGCCTGAGCCGAGCCCCGCTGCGAACGAGGTCGCTAGGAGGACCGGCAAGGCTGGCCACAGTCCGAGGGCGAGTAACGGAAGTGCGGTGATGGCGAAGCCCATCTGAGCGACTAGGAGCAGTCGGGCGATCCGCATCCGGTAGACCAGTGCGGTGGTGAGGAAGAGACCGACCGACCGCGCGCCGAGCACGAGCCCCCACGCACCCGCGCCGATCGTGGTGGCGGCGATTGCGGGGCCGAGCACGCCCCACGTGCCAGCTACGAGCAGGTTGGCCACGCACAACGAGCACACCGCCTTCCACAGCCACGCGATGCCGCGGAAGGTAGACCAACCCTCGCGTAAGTCCGCCCAGGGGCTGCGCCGGCCGCAGGCGGGCTTGGCGGATGTACGTGGCAGCATGAGCGCGCAGAACACAGCGAACCCGAACGTGACAGCGTCCACCGCCACGGCCCAGCCGCCGCCGACGACCGCGAACATCGCGCCGGACAGTGCGGGACCGAGAACCTGGGCGGAGCTGCGAGACAAGCCAAGCAACGCGTTGGCCCGCTGCCGTTCGTGCGGCTGGACCAGCCTCGGTACGATCCCCCGCATCGCGGGCAGCGAGAAGGCGCCCAGGGCGCCGTTGAATGCGGCCAACCCGGCCAGCGCACCGATCCCTGCCCGACCGGTGATCAGCAGGAAGGCGCTTACGCCCTGGGTGAGCCCGGCCCCCGCGTTGGCGACGATGAGCACGGTCGTGCGCGGGAACCGGTCGGCCACCACGCCGCCAATCAGCAGGAAAACCACCAACGGCACGCTGCGCGCTGTCAGTACCAGGCCCAGGTCGTACGTACTACCGGAGAAGCTGAGCACGGCGAATGCCAGTGCCACCGGCGCGACTGAATTGCCCAGCTGGGACACCGAAGTGCCGAGCAGATACCACCGGAACGCCCGGTGCCGCAGCGGTCTGCCACGCGTGTCCGGGGTGGCGTTCGTGTTTGCGAGAACCATTCCAACTCACTCTGTTGCGCGCTCCTCACGGGGCGACGGCACCGTGTCTTGCTGTGCGTCTGGTTGCCCCGTGATCAGCCCTGCGATGGCTCACTGGTCAAGGCCGGTTGAACGGTAGGTAAATTAGGCGGTGTAGTCCTCCAGTTCGCCCTCCCGGACGGTGTCCAGGGTGAAGCAATGGAAGCCGCCGCCGAACAGACGCCTGTGCCGATGGCGTACGGGGACCACGGTGAAGCCCTCGCTCTCGAGGGTGCGCATCAACTCCACGCATGCCTCGTTGACCATGACCAGGTTCTCGTCGACAGACAGCACGTTCAGGTCGATGTAAGGGCTGGTCAGGATCAGATCGTCGTCGTCGTATACCGGGAAGTGGCCCTCCCCCGGCGCAGGTGGGACGATCAGCTTCCAGGTGTTGAACGGGGACGGCAGCAGGTCACGGATGGCCTCGTGGCGGGCGAGGAACACCCCTGGCCGCAACGCCAACAACATGCTGTCGATGTGGTTGTCGCTCATGCGGTGGACACGGTGTACACGGTGGGTGTCCGTCAGGTGCCGCTCCAGCCATCCGCAGGCCGCCACGTGGTTGGCGTTGGCCACGTTCACTATGAGGTCCCTGCCCAGGCGCAGGACTTGCGCGCCGTCCAGGATCATCTCGTGGCCGACGTCGTACGGCGAGGCCGCAGGGTCCTCGATGGGCTCGGTGGGGCCGCCCAGCGTGGTCTCGGTGTCGCGGGCATAGGACAGGTCGAACGAGCTGTCGGTGAGGATCGGCCGGGGCATGGTCGTCCACTTGGCGCCCTGATCGTAGTACTGCTGGTAGACCGGGGCGAGCAGGCGGGTCTCCAGGTAGCGCGAACGGATCGCGGGAGGAGTCTCGATGATCTCGTTGCCGATGATGAGCGTGTTGTCTCGGATATTCAGCGGCGGTACCGGCGGCGCGGTCCAACCGAACCCGGCTATCGGCTCGGGGTTGGGCGGGAGGGGCAGTGGCCGCTGTACCCGCACCCCAAGCCCGGAGAGCGTCTCTACGAGGTTCTCGACGTCCTCGTGCAGCTCGTCGGCGTAGCGTTGCTTGATCTTGTAGCTGCGGGCCTCCAGCGAGGACTCGGTCGCCTGGGTCAGCCGGGGGTAGGCCCAGTCGGAGTGGAACAAATTCTCGTGGAAGAAGATGTCGAACGACAGCTCGCGGTCGTGCGAGACGTAGTTCTCCGCCGAGCCGACGACTATCTCTTTCAGCGCAGACCATTCGTTGTGGCTGTTGAGTCTCACGTTCTCTTCCTTGCCATTCGAAGGAATAGCTCGGCATGCAGGAATAACCTGGCAGCCGGGCGCAAGTGGGAATTCGCTGGCGATTGTGCAGCACAGCCTTCGACTGGTCAAACATAACCGTTCAGTGATGGTCCACCTGGCGCTGCTGCCGAGGTTGAAAGGTCAGGGCGACGGGTCGGGAGATCGGGGGTGAGGCCGGTTTCGGTGATGAAGCCGGCCAGAGTGTTGGGTTTGGTCTGTGGATCCCGCGAGTGTCCGCGGGCCAGGCGGGCGAGGTCGTCGGGGCTAGCGGGGCGAGGCTTGCGAGACTGCGGCGGTGGTGTGCCCAGTGCCTCCACTGGGTTGAGATCAGGGGCATACGGCGGCAGCTGATGTACGGTCGGCCGGTTCGCATGACGCTCTACGAACTGACGGAAGAGCAGGGGGTAGCGCTCGCTGTACCGCCGCAGAACCCGCGTCCAACACCTCGTCCAGTCCGGCATGTTGACCGGACTCCAGTCGGCGGACCGTTCCGCCTGGCCCCTTGTGGCGCCGATGCCATCGGCCCGCCAGCCCGCCCCAGCTGGTGCCGGGTACGGGCGGGCTTCCCCGGCACCCGCAGGCCGCCGCGCGACCTCCGGCGGCCCGGCCCCCTCCATGAACAACACGCCGCCTGGCGCCGTACCGCCTCGCGCCTCACCCGCTCCCCGGCGGGCAGCCCGCCCCCGTCCGGATACCGCATACCCATCGGCATGGCACCAGGGAGACAAGGCGGCACCCCCACCTTTCAACCCCGGCGTCATCGACACCACGCCCGCCTCTATCCGTGCAATTAGCGCCATTGACACCCCAATACGCCATAGTTAGTGTCGTTGCGCTTGAAGCTAATCCTGGGTTTGCAGGATTTGTCGCGGAGCTGCGGCTGAATTGCCTCCTGATGGCGCAGACGCTATTTCTGTCATTAGGTGTTGCATGCGGCTCCCCAGGGGGTGTGCAACTGAGCGTCGCGCTCAGTTGCACACCACCCTGTCAGGAGTCTGCGCTCGACCGTGGGCCGCGGCTGATGCGCGAGATAAACGGCCTGAGGTGAGGAGGACGGACACGTGGAGTACTTCCCGACCACAGAACCGCACGACGAGGGATACCTCGATGTCGGCGGCGGACACAAGGTGTTCTGGACGGCCAGCGGCAGTCCACAGGGAGTACCTGCTCTGATTCTGCACGGTGGCCCCGGCACTGGCAGTAGCCCCGGGCAAAGAGGGATGTGGGACCCCCAGCGCTATCGAATTATTCAGATGGACCAGCGCAACTGCGGGCGCAGCACGCCGTCCGCGGCTGACCCGACGGTACGCCTGACGGACAACACGACCCAGCACCTGGTGTCCGACATCGAGCAGTTGCGTGAACACCTCGGCGTCGACCGATGGGTGCTGTGGGGCGGGTCGTGGGGCAGCACTCTGGCGCTTGTCTACGCGCAGCAGCACCCCGAACGGGTGCGTGCCATGGTGCTGGTGTTCATGATGCTCGCCCGCCGCGGCGACCTCCGTTGGCTTTACCAGGAGATGGGGCGCTACTTTCCAGCGGAGTGGGAGCGGTTCTGCGCGGGCGCGGGGGAGGGGAACGAAGATGACCTGCTCAGTGCGTATAACAAGCTACTCAACGAAACAACAGACGAGTCGGTGCAGCGGGCCGCGGCGAGCAACTGGTGTGCGTGGGAGGACATCATTTCCAGCCTGGATCCGGGATGGAGGTCTGCTCCGCTCTACAGGGACCCGGACTTCGCGATGCAGTTCTCTCGGATCACCACGCACTACTTCAGCAACGACGTTTTCCTTGAGCCCAACCAGGTGTTGCACGAGGCGCATCGGCTGATGGGTATCCCTGGCATGATCATCCACGGGCGCGACGACCGCGCGAACCCCTATGACATGGCCTGGCTGCTGGCACAGGCATGGCCTACTGCCGAATTCCGCACCCTGCCCGGCGTTGGCCACACGCCGGCGAGCCCGTCCGCGCGAGACGCCATCCTCGAAGCGACGTCCCGCTACGCCGACCTGCCGTGACATCTCGTCGTTGCTACTTCTGGCCAGCGAACTGGGAGCAGTCATGAGGGTTCTGATCGGTAACCAGATCGACAGGACGATCCGGGCGGTCGGCGACATGAGCGCGGCCGCGCAGCGGATGCTGTGGTTCGCGGACGACCACGACCTGCTGGTGTTGCCCACCGCGCCGGACCCGGACTACGTGGCGCACGTAACCGAACTTACCGGCACAGACCCATCCACCTTGCGGGTATGTGTGGCGCCGCCGGGGACGCACGGCGGGCGGCTCATCGATCCGCAGGACTTGACCGACCCGGATTTCTTGCACACGGTAGCGGCCAGGCTGGACCCGGAGGCGGTCAGCGAGGTCTTTGCGCTGTGGCCTTCCGCCTCGGTGGCCCGGTTCGCGGACTCGCTCGGCATCGCCCACACGCTGCCCGGAGCCGCGTTTGTCGCGCAAGGAGGTGGCGAACCGGTCAACTCCAAGGCGTTCTTCCGCGCCCTCGCGGCAGGCGCCGACGTTGCGATAGCTGAGGGTACGGTGTGCCACGGCCGCGCCGAGGCAGAGCAGGCGTTGGCCGAGCGGATCGCTCGGTCTGGAGCCGCCGTGGTGGTGAAACAGGCGCACAACGGTTCCGGCAACGGCAACCACATCGTCTTCGGCGGTGCGACCGCGAACACCGGACACGCCGGCGCCCGGCACGTTTCCCTGCTCGGGCCCGGGCCTGGCGAAGTGCGGGAGTTCTGGGAGCGGCAGTGGACCTGGGCATCGGCGGGCGGTCGCTTTCCCGTGGTCGTCGAGACGTACGTGCCGGGTGCGGTCTCGGTGTACGCCGAGTACCGCGTCACTGACGACAGTGTGGCGCACACCGGGGCCGGGATCCTCGGCTATGCGGACCGCCGGCTCGACGTGCAGGTGGTCCCGCTACGTCCGGCGGACATCGGGGAGGAAGCACACCGGTTCCTGCTAGCCCGAGGCGAACGGCTGGCCGAGGCATACCGGGCCACCGGCTATCGAGGGCACCTCTCGGCTGACGCGATCGTCGATACAGATGGCCGGATCGTCTTTACCGAGGTCAACGCGCATGTCTCCGGGTCGCTGCACCTCTACGACGCGATCGCCGAGCGATTGGTCGGCGTTTCTACCTATCCCGAGCGGACCGTCGCCGAGTACGAAGTGCCTGAGCAGTGGGGCATACGGCATGTCAGCGACTTTGTCGCGGGTGCGCGGGCAGCTGGTTGCCTCTACGACCCGTCAACTCGCTTAGGCACGCTGGTGTCCACAGCTCCGCTGTTGGACGAGGCCGGCGGCGCCGCGTTCATGTTCTGCCTCGTCTATGACACCCACGAGAGGCGCGAGGACCTGCATGCCCGGTTGGCCCGCGCGTTCACCTCTCCCGGTGGGTAAGCCGACGCGGCGGAACGCGGCCGCAGACCGCAGTATCGCTGAACTGCCCGTCTGCTTCGGCAAGTCGTCACTGGTCCTACGCACAACGTGTTCCTGAAATGGTGTGGCTGTGCGGCAGTGCGGCGGCGCAGCCAAGAGATTCCGAGCTGAGGTGTTCGAGAGAGTCATGGACTATCAACCCATCGTCCGCGCGGCAGACGACTTTCAGCGGCCGGTGAGCGCAGCGGAGATCCAAGCGGTCGTCCGCGCGGCGTTCGGCGCGGACGTCGAGGTGTTCTCCGCGATCGAACTGGGCGGCGGCTACTACAACACCACATTCCGGGTTGACCTTGGACAGGGAAAACCAGTCATCCTGCGGATCGCCCCGGAACCTGGGCGGCAGTCGCACGCGGATCCGGAACTGATGCGTAACGAGTACATCAGCGTGCCGTACCTGGCACCGGTGGCCAACTTGCTGCCTCGCAACCTCGCGGTCGACTTCACCCATCAAGTCATCGGCCGCGACTACCTGTTCCAGACGATGCTCGACGGGGTGCCCGCGGCGTCGGTCCTCAACTCCTACCCACAGCCAGAACGCGCGTCATTCTTCCGCGATCTCGGCGGCATCGCGCGGGCTGTCCACGAGGTACGCGGACCGGGGTTCGGTCGCGTCGCCGGCCCCACGCACCAACAGTGGAGCGACGCGCTGTTCACCTGGTTCGACCGGGCTGCTGCCGACTTGACCGACAGTGGGCATGAGGCAGGCGACATAGCGAAGCTGGTCGAGGTGGCCGACCGAAACCGTGCCCTGCTCGACGAAGTCGCCGAGCCACGGCTGTTGCACGGCGATCTGTGGGTCGGCAACGTGATGCTGGCCCAGGGAGCAGCGCACCCCACCATCACCGGAGTATTCGACTGCGACCGCACCTGGTGGGGCGATCCACAGGCCGACTGGCCGATCTACCTGGCCCAGCGCAAGCCGGGCAGCGAGCGGGACGCGTTCTGGGAGAACTACGGTCAGCTTGGGCACAGCGAGCACGCCCAATGGCGGGCTTTGGTGTATGAGGCCAAGCATGCCGTAGGACTACTGCTGGAGTACCACCGCTTCGGCTGGGCCAAGGAAATCGCCGAGACCTACGGTGAGATTCGGGCACTCATTGCACGCCTGGCCGACTGACCCAGGAGGTCCCCCCTGGGGGTCGCGCTCGCGACGGCTCTGGGAGGGGACTGTCTGGCGGACACGGCGACGCTGCGCTTGCCCCTGGGTGACTTACCCGTTCTGCAGCGGACCCGCGATTTGGGACACCGGCGGCTCCGCCAAGCGTTCGGACGATTGTCTGAGGTGCCCTCCGGCCACCTCAGAGGCGAGGCCAACGTCGGCCGGAAACGTTAGCTTTAACCAACTGGGGCCGACCATGCCCCAAATCGCGGGGCCAGGTACGAGTGGGAAGGCCACCGGGGCAGAGCCCGAGGTCTTCGGGCCGGTGGCCTCCGATCTGACCGTCTTCCGCCTCATCGACTTCCTCACCGCAGCTGGGCCGAAGACATTACACAGGCGACCGACCGGCTCCAGGCATGCCGGACACCCTGGCTGACCAGCCCCCACGCCCCCCACCGCCCCCGGACAGCGGAACCCGGCGCCCACTTCGGAGACCCGGATTGTGTAAAACCTCGATTCGAGCGCGCGAACGCTACGGGGAGGTTATTAACCTGCCTCGTGCGAGAGTTGTCAATTCCCGTGTCCTGTTATCCGTGCAATGAGCACACCATTGACACGGAAGGGCGCCGTAGTTAGTGTCGCTGTGCTTCGAGGAAATCCTGGTCTGTGGAATTTTCTGCGAATCTGCGGTCGAATTTCACGGCGTGCATGAAGAACCTGACAGAGGGGAGGTGCCGCCATGATCTACAACCACTGAGCGTGATCTGAATCAACAAGTCGATACGCAACCCCGGCCGGTTCACCGCTGCCGGCCGGGGCTGCTCGCCGGTAGCTGCCCCCATCTGACCTGTGGGTCTGCATGCGGCCCCTGCTAGACAGCTAGGCACGCCGAGGGCGTAACGCAGCCCACCGCATATTCGGTCAGATCAATTTGAATGGCAGGTGCATAATTATGACGCAGCTAATCCAGTTGCCGCTGTCCGAGCGGCTCGAGATGAGTGAGGCGCGCCAGCGCTTCGTCGCGAACTCCTTCTTTCGCGGGATACAGGGCTCCGAGGTAACAGTCCGCCAGGCGGTTTGCTTCCTCGGTCAGTGGTGGCACCCGTTGCACTACTTCCCGACGTTCCTCGCACGCTGTGTCGCTGTGCTGCCGGATATCAAGTCGAAAAGCGCGATCACCCGGATCCTCGATCAGGAGGTCGGGAACGGCAAACCTGGGCGCGCCCACGAGTCGATCTACGTGGAGAGCATGACGCGGGCGGGGTTCGACCGCGAGGCAGTCGTGGGCGCCGCGCCGCTGCCTGCGACCTCGGCTCTGTTGCGGGGGTACGAACGACTGTCCGGCGAGCGACTGACTGCGCTGGGCGGCATCTATGCCACCGAGGTCACGGACCTGCTCATGGTCTCCAGTATCGGGACGGCCGTGGAGAAAGCTTCCGGCGAGCGAGACAACGCCTGGGTGGCCATCCACGTCGAGCAGGAACCCGACCACGTCGAGGAGGCCGGCCACACCCTCATGGAAGGCTTCACCGAGGCCGACGAGGACCAGGTGGTGGCCGCCGCCGACGAGATGTGGAGGCTGTGGTCGGGCTTCTTCGACCAGCTCGTCGGTGAGACCGGGCTAGGGCGCTGAGATGCACGTCGTCATCGTAGGCGGCCCCCGGCCGCAGGTCCTCGACGCCCTGCTCGGCAGCCGGCACGAAGTCACCGCACTGTTCGAGAACACCCCTCAGAACCGAGAACGCATCGCTCCCTACCGGGATCGGCTGAGGCACATGTGTGTCATCGACTCGTACAGGACGGTGGAATCACTGTGGTCGGCTCTCCATCACGTGAAGGCCATCGCCGAAGGGGTGGACATAGTGGTCGCCCTCACCGAGCAGGCAGTCGTTCCTGCGGCGGTGGTGGCGTCACTGCTCGGGGCACGGGCGATCAGTCCTGACACTGCGCTGCGGTGTCGTGACAAGGCGATACAGAAGCGCGCCTGGCAGGAAGCCGGGATCCCCACGGCCCGTCGCATAGTGACCACTGGGTGCGAAGCCAGCCCAGCCGAACTGGTGGAGCGGGTCGGCCTGCGTGCCCCGTTCGTCGTCAAACCGGTGGCGGGTCTTGGAGCGATGAATACCTTCATCGTCGATGATCGCGCAAAGCTCGACACCTTGGTCGCGGGTGTGACGCGGGAACATCCTGAACTGGCCCGTCTGATGATCGAGGAGCGCAACGAGGGCACCGAATGGATCATCGACGGGATGGTGTCCGGCGGCGAGATCGCGTGGATCATGCTCTCGCGGTTTCTGGCGCCGATCATCGAGTGCACCGTGGACAACCCAGTCCGCATAATCTCACTTCCTCCGGCTGGCCATGCTGCCTGGTACGCCGCGGCGGCCGACTTCGCGCGCCGCGCGGCCACCGCACTGGAACTGCGCGACTCCACCTTCCACTTCGAGGTTTTCGGTACCCCTGGAGCCTTCGCCGCCGGCGAACTCGCGGCACGGCCGGGCGGGCAGATGATGCCCTCTCTGATGCGCCACGTGCTAGGTGTCAATGTCTGGGAGTGTGCGGTGAAAGCGGCAACCGGCGAAAAGCCGCCAGCCCACACTCCTTCCACGGGGACCTTCGGATACGTCGGCCTGCCCATCACACCAGGGCAAACCAACCGGGTCGCCGCCACGGACCTGAGCGTGCTGCCCGGAGTGGTCGAGGTGGCGATGGAGTTCGCTGTCGGCGAGACGATGCCAACCAGCCGGGACCACTCGGGGGCCGTAGTCGGCGGGGTCATCGTTGAAGGCGCGGACCAGGCGGAGTGCCGGGCATTGCTCAGCGCGGTGGAGGACGTGGTGACCAAGATGAACCGGCCGTGATGAGGCGACAATGACGGCGGAGGGCCAGCTGTTCCGGCTGTGTGCCGAAGTGGTGGGCGCCTTCGTCCTCTATCGGTGGGCCGTCTCGCCGGCGGTCCGCTGGGGCGCCCGCGCGGCTGGAGCCGGACTGTATCCGGAGCAGGCCATCAACGGCGCTTACCCGACAGCCCCGGCCACGCTGAAGGCGGGTGCCAGGGCGGTCACGGCAGTGTTGCCGCTGGTGATACTGGATGCGCTGGCTCCGCAGCGCCCTGCCGGAGGGCTGGGCCTCGTCCCGGTGTGCGCCCTGGCACTCGTGCTGTGGAAGGCCCTCACCGCGGATTTCGACATCGCCCACGACTTGCACTGGCAACGCTGGGACCGGTTGGCGACTGCGGCGGTCTGCGTTGGGGCGCTTGTGTGGCCCCCGTTGATGCCGGTCGCGGTCGTGATGTTGTGCGGTCGACTGGGTGCCTGGACTCATCACTCAATGGCGAGTCTTCGCCTCGTGAAGGCGTATGTCGCCTGGATGGCAGCGGACAGCGTGGCGCTGTTACTGAGCGGGCACCGGGAGCCCGCCGTGGATTCGGCGGCGTGGCTTGTGCTGGCCTCGACGGTGTTGCTCTCGCACTACGTGGTGGCGTTCGTGGCCAAACTACGTCTGGGGCGGAGGCCGTGGGATTGGGCCATGCGCAACCGGACGGAGACCTTGGTTGCCTCGTCCTACACATGGGGGTGGGCACGTTGGCTCCCCGAGCGGGCCGTCGCCCGTGTGATCCAAGCTATGGCGCCGTTCCGTGTGCTGCTCAATATCGCGACCCTGGTGGTGGAGGCTCTGGGGCTCGCAGCCTTTTTCGGTCCTTGGGCGCTGGTCGCGGCCCTGGCTGGCGCAGCGGCCTTCAACGTGGTGGTGGCTGGCTGCTCAGGGTTGCTGTTCTGGGAGAACATCTCCATGGCCCTCGTGCTGGCCGTGACTGTTGCCCAACTGCCGGATGACGTGGCCTCGGTGGCGTTCGGCTGGGCGCCATGGCTGCTTTCCGGTGTGATGCATGGGCTGGTCCTAGCGGGCTGCGGCTGGTCCCCAGCGTGGCTGGCCTGGTGGGACAGTCCGCTGGCCGCTCGTGTGCACTGGGTAGTCGTAACGGCGGAGGGCAGCCGGAGGGGCCTGTACAACCACCTGATGAGCCCCCACGATCGTGAGTACGGACGAGATCTCGGCAGCGGACTCACGAGCGAACCGTTCGTCACGTTCCCCCTTGGGGGCGTCGAAGACGAACGGTTGTATGAGTGTCTCCTTCGGGCGTCTGCGCCGGTGGATATCGCCCTGATCAAGGAGGACTTCGGATTCTCCTGTGCCCGGGATGGCTTCCGAGAGGCCCATGCCGACTATCTGCGGTCCTTTTTCGCGCGGCTCAATGCCGGCGTGGACAAGAGCCCGTTGCCCCGTGGCCTTCGGGTACTGAAAGCCCCGGGAAGCCATCTGTACCGCTGGGGCGCACTGCCCGCCTATCGCCGTCCCGATGGCCCGGTTGCAGCTGTGGAGGCATGGCATTCCGAGGTCTATTACCACGCCGACCGCGGTGAGTGGGAGAGCCTGCGCGAGGAACTCGTGATGACCGTCAAGGTCGGTCCTCTCGATGCAAGACATGGAGGACCATGATGCGACTGAGCGGGGTGCGGCCAAAATGAGGGCCAGTGGAGGAGTTTGCGATTATTTGCGTACTAAAATCAAATAGCTAGACCAGTCCCTGAAGTGAGCGTGGCTCTTCGATGTGCCCTCGATCATAAGGATCAGCAGCAATGAGCACCCAGATAGCGATGGGCGAGAAACAGCACCTTGCGGCCATCATCGATGGCCACATCACTACCCAGTTGATCGCTTCAGCTGTACGGTTCAGGGTGCCCGACCTACTGAAAGATGGCCCGGTCTCCATCCAGCGGCTGAGTCAGGAAACCGGCATCGCGCCGCGGGAACTTGCACGCTTCCTGCGCGCTCTTCAGGGGCTGGGTGTGGTAGAGCGGGCCGCACCGGACGGGTTTCGCGCCGGCCCCCTGGCCAGGCATCTGCAGTGCGACGCCGGCGGCTTATACGGACAGGCGCTGATGGCAGGCGGCGACTATTATGATGCCTGGTCTCACTTGGACTACTCGCTCCGCACCGGGGAATCGGCGTTCGAACACCATCACGGGAGCAGTCTGTGGGGGCGTTTCGCCGAAAATGCTGAAGCCGCCGCCGCGTTCACCCGCACCATGCGGACGAACACCGAGCGGGCCTTGGACGAGATTCTGGGTCTATACGCCTTCCCGGCACGTGGCCTCGTTGCCGATCTCGGCGCGGGTGACGGGACGCTAGTGGCGGGACTCGTCTCCCGTTTTCCGGAGTTGCGGGCCATCATCTTTGAGCAGCCCTCGGTCATCGAGCACACCCGCAGGTCGTTGGAGCAGCAGAAGGTCGGCGACCGCTGCGAGTACATCCCTGGGAGCCTGCTGGACGAAGTGCCGAGGGGGGCCGATCTCTATATCCTCAAGTCCGTCATTCATAATTGGAACGAAGAGTCGGCGCTGCGGATCCTGGAGAACTGCCGCACTGCAATGGACGGTCGAGGCACCCTCCTACTCATTGAACGCGCGATGAACGAGGGCAATCCAAAGGAAGCGGCCATCCGCGACATGGTCATGCTTGTGCTTTTCGGCAGCACGGACCGAACCGTCAGAGAGTATGAAGAGCTTCTGGAACGGGCAGGATTCACGGTTGCTCAAACTGCCATCAGTTCATCGGGGCTTTCCCTCCTGGAGGCCCGTCCCGTAACCTGAGCAGCACACTTCCAGAACTGAGGCGAACCGCTGACATCGTCTTCGCCAAGGCCCGTATCGCGGTCTTCATGGATGTGCGCTCCAGTATTACTTCCCGTGCTTTCGCGCGAGTAGCTGGAGCGCGCAGGCGGTGTGCGTGTACGGATGGCGGTCGGTCAGGGCGAGTTCGAGGCGTTCGAGGTCGCGATAGAAGGCGGGGTCGTACTTGCGGGCGTCGTCGGTGATGTAGTCGCAGATGCTTCGGACGCCGTGGTGCCGCACATCGCGGCAGCCCAGATCCTCCAGGTGCGCAATGATCTCCTCGGCCGTGCGCAGGGTCAGTGCCGAGTTGAACATCTGGGTCCGGGACTGGTCGGTGTCGAGCGCGGTCAGCGCGGCGGCGAGGTCCATCTCGCGGACGGCAACGGTCAGCGGGGCTGCATGCCGGTTGAGGGCCATCACCGAGAGCAGCCCGCCCGGCCGCAACGGAGCCAGCGCCAGGGCGAGGGTTGCGCGGACGTCGTCGACGTACTGTAGGAAGTTGTGGCACTGAGCCTCCGCCAACTTGAAGTCGCAGGTCAAAGGGCTGACGTGACGCCCGTTCGGGGTGCTCACGTATTCGGCTCTGGTGTGAGTTGGGGTGTGGGGGTGGGGGTGGGCTGGGGTGTTGCGGATTGAGTGAGAATTTTCCGGGGTGTTTTCGGGCGGGGTGGTAGGGGGTGTGGCCTGGTGTTATGTCAACTTCGGTGAGTAGCTGAGTCTGTCGGGAATCTTGGAAGCTACGCCGCATGCAGGGCGAGGGCGCGAGGAGTTCGATGCTGCTGTTGGGTAGCTAGCGCGGCCATGCGGCTGTGGTGGCCGGTTCGACGAAATTCGCTTCTCGTGGCCGGGGCGGCGGGACCGTGGAGGGATCCGCCGCACCGGAGGTATCCGAGATGTCTGTCCGTTCCCGATCTGGCTCGTCGATCCCGGAGTTGACGGTGCGGGTTGCCCGCGCCAGCAATCCCCAGGGCACCACCGCTATGTGTATCCGCGACCAGTTGGACGGGTTGTGGAGCGACGAGGACTTCGCTGAGTGGTAGCCAAGGGACGGTCGGCCCGGCCTGTCACCAGCCCAACTTGCCACCGTCTGCGTCCTGCAGTTCCTGATGGAACTGTCCGACCGGCAGGTCGCCGAGGCGGTGCGCTGTCGCATCGACTTCAAGTACGCCCTGTCCATGGAGCTGGACGATCCCGGGTTCCACCACAGCGTCCTGGCCGACTTCCGTGAGCGCCTGGCCGTGGTGTTAGCCGACTCTCTGTGTGAGCACGTGGGAGGTGGCTGGCGACACTCCTGATGTGCATGAGTGTCGATCTTGATGGGGAGTGTGGTCTCTGTTCGTGTGCGACGACATCGTGTGCACGAGCGGAGAGGTAGCGAGTGCTCATCGTCGACTCCGATCTCGTAGTGGTGGAACAGCAGCTGCGACAGGGCCGGTTGGCGTGCCCGTCGTGCTCGGCGGTGCTGGCGCCGTGGGGGCACGGACGGCCGCGGGAGATCCGTGGTGATCTGGGGGCGAGGCTGTTTCTGCGTCCGCGCCGTACGCGCTGCTCGGGCTGCCAGATCACGCACGTACTGCTGGCCGAGGTGGTGGTGCCGAGGCGGGCGGACGCGGCCGAGGTGATCGGGGCCGGGCTGGAAATAGCCGCGCTCGGCATGGGCCACCGGACGATCGCCGCTCATCTGGGCCGGGCGGAGGGCACGGTCCGCGGCTGGCTGCGCCGGTTTAGGCAGCGGGCCGAGGACGTCCGGCGGTACTTCACCGTGCTCCTGGTCACGGTCGCGGACGATCCGGTGGTGCCGGAGGCGGCGGCCTCGGTGGTGGCGGACGCCGTGTCGGCGGTCGCGGCCGCCCATCGGGCGGCCGCGACGAAGTGGCCGCAGATGCACACGGTGTCGCGGTGGGAGTTCGCCGGCCGGGTCCTCGGCGGCAGACTCCTGACCTCGCCTTCTACCACTATTTGATCAACACGGGCCGCCCCTGGGCGGCCCCGGGCGGTGAGGTGAGTCTTGATCGTGTCCGCCGGGATGGCGGCGGACGACGACCAAGACGCGAGGTGGATTGCTCATGTCACCGAGTGAGGACGCGGACCGCCGCCGGGCGGAGCGGGCCCGGCAGGTGGGCCTGTTCCGCTATGGCCTGATCCAGGAACTGATCGACACGACCCTGACGACCCGCCAACGCGGGAAAATGGCACGGGAGTTGGCCTCCCAGGAACACACCGACCCGTTCGGCCGGCAGGTGCGGGTCAGCCGCGGCACCCTGGACCGCTGGACGCGGCACTACCGTGCCGGCGGGTTCGCCGCACTGGTGCCGACGCCACCGCGGGTCACCCCTCGCACACCCATCGAGGTGCTGGACCTGGCGGCCGCGCTGAAGAAGGAGAACCCGCAGCGGACGGCCGCGCAGATCCAGCGGATCCTGCGCACGACGCAGGGCTGGTCGCCGACCGACCGGACCCTGCAGCGGCACTTCGTGAACACCGGGCTGACCGGGACCGGCGAAGGCGGCCATCCGGCCTCGTTCGGCCGGTTCGAGGCGACGCGGGGCAACGAACTGTGGACCGGGGACGCTCTGCACGGGCCGAAGATCGGCGGCCGCAAGACATACTTGTTCGCGTTCATCGACGACCATTCCCGGGCGATCGTGGGGCACCGGTTCGGGTTCGCCGAGGACACCGTCCGCCTGGCCGCCGCCCTCCGCCCGGCACTGGCCGCCCGCGGCGTCCCGGAGACGATCTACGTCGACAACGGGAGCTGTTTCGTGGACTCGTGGCTGCTGCGGGCCTGCGCCAGCCTCGCGATCAAACTCACCCATTCCAAGCCCGGGCGCCCGCAGGGCCGGGGCAAAATCGAACGGTTCTTCAGGACGGTGAGGGATCAGTTCCTCGTCGAACTCGACGACGAACGGGTCGGCGAGATTGAGCATCTCACCGAGCTGAACAGGCTTTTCGCGGCGTGGGTGGAGACTGTTTATCACCGCGCGGTGCACACCGAGACCGGACAGGCCCCCATCGAACGATGGCCCAGTTCGATTCCGAAACCGCTGCCGCTGCCCTCCCAGGCCGACCTGCACGAAGCGTTCTTGTGGTCGGAGATCCGCACCGTGAGGAAGACGCGGACGGTCAGTCTGCACGGCAACACCTACGAGGTCGACCCGATGCTGGTCGGCACCAAGGTCGAGCTGGTCTTCGACCCGTTCGACCTGAGCGACATCGAAGTACGCGCCGCGGGCAAGACGGTGGGCAAGGCCCTGCCGCACCAGGTCAGCCGCCATGCCCACCCCAAGGCGACCCCGGAGAATCCGGCCGAACCGGTCCCGTCGACCGGGATCGACTACCTCAAGATCCTCGAAGCCGAGCACAGCGTCCGCACCGCCAAGGGCATCAACTACTCGTCGCTGATGGACACCGACCAGGGCGGCCGGCGGTGAAGCCGACCCGGGCCGAAGAACTGTACTTCGACCCCGAGATGGACCTGTTCATGCTCACCGAGCACGAACTCGCCCGGAGGGCCCTCGCCTTGGCAGGCGCCTGCTGCCGACGGGCCACGGAGACGCTCGACATCCCGGACGGCTCCGCCGTCCGCACCGCGCTCCGCGCGGTCGCTCTCGCCGTTCGCCTTGGCCACCGCGCCGACATCGCAGAAGCCCACGAACAGGCCGCCCGGCAGGCCGAGTTCTGTTTCTGTCCCTGGAGGATTCCATGATCGACCGCGTTCAGGGGTACTACGGGTTCACCCGGATCCCGTTCGGGCGGGACCTGGCCCCCTCGATGCTGCACCAGCACCACTCCCACAAAGAAGCCGCGGCCCGCATCGCGTGGTGCATCAACCACCGGGCGATCGGCGTGTTCACCGGCGAGGTCGGCGCGGGCAAGACCGTCGCGGTCAAGGGCGCTGTGTCCTCCCTCGACCCGGCCCGCTTCACCGTGATCTACCAGCCCAACCCGGAGGCCGGCATGCGCGGCCTCTACGACCTCATCGTCACCAGCCTGGGCGGCACCCCGAAGTACCACTTCGCGGCCCTGGCCGCCCAGGCGTCCGCCGCGCTGGCCGCCGAGGTCGACGAACGCGGCCGCACCCCCGCACTCGTGCTCGACGAGTCCCACCTCCTCGACCACCAGCGGCTGGACGCGATCCGCATGCTGACCAACTACGACATGGACTCCACCACGCCGTTCGCGGTGCTGCTGGTCGGCCAGCCCACCCTGCGCAAGAAGATGAAGCACGGCGTCCTGGCGGCCCTGGAACAGAGGATCGCGGTCAGCTACCAGCTGCCCACCATGACCAAGGACGAGACCGCCAGCTACGTCAAACACCACCTGACCATCGCCGGCCGCTCGGACGTGCTGTTCTCCGACGACGCGATCGACCTGATCCACTCCACCAGCCGCGGCCTGCCCCGCTCCGTCAACAACATCGCCTGGCAGTCCCTGATCGCCGCGTTCACCGAGCAGAAGAGCATCGTCGACGAGTCCTCCGCCCGCGCCGCCGTCACCGAGACCGTCGCGACAGAGTGAACACCAACCCGACACCATGACCACGAGAACCCCGGCAGCCTGCGGCCGCCGGGGTCGTTTTCACCCCACCCCGTCCACAACCACCACGTCGCCCTCATGCACACCACGAGCGTCGCCTAACACTCCTGCGCCGGGACCCGCGCGGGAGCAGCTCACCAGTCCGGCCAACGCCCCCTACACCTACGCCGAGGTCCGCGGGACGGCAACGATGACCACCGAGGGCGGCCAGGAACTGATCGACGAGCTCTCCCGCAAGTACACCGGCAAGGACTACGCCGACTTCAACCCCGCATCCGCCGACGACGCCGAACGCGTCGTTGTCCGCATCACCCCGCGCAAGATCGTCGGATCCCTCTGAGATACAAGGTCACCGTCCCGGCCGCCGGGACGGTGACCCCAAACCCCTGCCCCCCCCACGGACGGCGAGTACGGGCACGGGCGTGCACGGGGGTCGAGGCGGCTGTACGGCCCCGCAGGACGGCCCCGGACGCCAGGGCGAAGTCCGGGCCAGCTCGGGGCGGGGAGGCATTCACGCGGAGCCTGGCGGCGCTCGCCCAGTACGCCGAGCGTGAGCAGCGGACCCTCGTTCCCCGCCAGCACACCGAACACATCACCTTGGACGGCCAGCACCACGACGAACGCCTCGGAGTATGGGTCTCCAACCAGAAGAACCGCCGCGACAATCTCAACGCCGCCCGGCTCGCCGAACTCGGACTCGACTGGGTCCAGGCAGACCGGGCGCGGGTGACCTGGGCTGCGGACGTTCGTTGAACCTGCTGGTCAAGTAGCACGCAAAGGAGGGGCTCCGGGGCTCATCAGACCCCGGGGCCCCTGCGCATCACCTCTTGCCCGTGGCCGAGAGGTGTCGCGGGGCCGGCAGGGCCCCGACACTCGGCCGGCGGCCTCGTACCCGGGCAGGACGCCGAGGCCGCCGACCCAGCAGGGCGCAGCAGACAACAGTGCCCCACTGGCCTCCCCGCAAGGTCACAGGGAGCGACTTGCCAGGAGTATCCACCGCACATCCAGCCGGCCGCGCACGACACACCCAGCACCCACACCGCCCCCCGCCGCAGCCGCCACCACGGCTGCGGCCCACGCGCCCGCCTCTCCGGCACCACAACCCCGCTCACACACCGGAAGTCGTGCTGACGGTCTCCCATTACTCCTCGACGGCCCCGGTAATCCCCCGTGACGGCGTACCGGCGGCAGGCGAGAACGTGAGCGGTGTCCTCTCGAGGTACCCCGCCGCGCGCGGCCGCCGCCCTCCCCGACGGCGGCCGCACCCCCAACGCCCCACTCCGGCCCCGCACCCCGACACCGGGCGTACGCCGCCCCGCCCACGAGTGGCCCAACACCACGTAACCGCAGGTACCACCGGGCACCGTTGTCCTACTGGGCCGGGCCACGTGCGCCCCGGTCCCCGTCCCGGCCGCCGTCACGCATCCCTCTTCCCGGGTGGGCTGCCTTCACCCCGGCGGCCGGGACACCCCCACCACGCGCGGACAGCCGGTGAGGCTTTCCGGTGGCGCGCAGCGGTCCGGCCCGGCGTGTACCGGCCAATCCCGCAGCTCAACCGGCGCCGGAACGGTCGTCACCGTTTACCAGGGCGGGGCGGGGGCTCCCCCCGAGCCTCTAGGTGCCGGACCGAGGGAAGTGCGCCCGGGGGCGGAGGGGAGCCGACTCCCCCGGGCGCACGCAGCCGTCTCCCGGCAAGCCGGGTGGCCTCCGCCGTCCCCAGACGACACCGACTCCGTCCCGGGACAATCCCCGGCAACTTTCCCGCAGCCCCGAGGGAGCCAGCGCCGCAGAAAGAGCCACCGTCCAAGGACTCCGTGCTGCCCCCCGGTCTACTCCCCAAACCCCGCCCACGACACCAACCGGACGTCACAACTCCCCCCCGCAGACGCATTTTCAACTACGCCAGCGGCTCTGCGCACGAGAGCGGCGGTGCCAGTCTGTTCGGGTGTCCGCCCCGGAGGAACCCGGGATAGGCAGGCGTTCACGCGGGGCCCGGCAGCGCTTGCCCAGTACGCCGAGCGTGAGCAGCGAACCGTCATTCCCGGTCGGCACACCGAACGGATCACCCTGGACGGCCAGGAGCACGACGTACAGCTCGCGCAGCTCACCGAACTCGGAACGGACTGGGCACAGGACGGTTAGGGTGACCTTGGTCTGGGGCGGGTGGCTGGCAACCCCGCCAGTGACGGAACGCTTCGCTCCAGACCACCAAGAAATATGCGGCCCAGGGTGCGAGTTGAGCCGCTGACCTGGAGTCTCGGGTCAACGGCCCAACCACCTGCCCACTGTGAGTGCGCTGTCCAACGACCCGGGACGGCACAGAGTTGCGCGGATCGCGTGGCGTTCGGCCTCTTCGCGGACCAGGGCCTGCTCGTGGACCTCTCGGACGCCGTGGCCCTCTTCATCACGTCAGTGATCGGTGCCGCCGGGCAGAGCACGCCATGGGGCGGGTTCACAGCGAAGATGTGACGGCCCGGTGTCGGCACCGACCACTACGGCCTCGGCGGCCCGAGCAACAGTCAGGCAGGGCTGGCAGCGTACTGGTCGGCCCTGCGCCGTGCCTGCTCGCTCTCTTCCTGGACCCGGCGGGCCGTGTCCAGGAAGCGCTGTCGCTGGTCCGGGTCCGTGGCCTGCCCAGCCGCCGCCCTCCACTCCCCCGCCCTGGCCCGCAAGTCGCGGGCACGGGCGCGGTATTCCTCTTCCACGTTCACACGCACTCCTGGACCGGTGACAGGGGGATCAACTGCCGTGCTTGCCCTTGACCCGCTCCGTCACCGCTTCCTTCGTACGGCGGGCGGCCTCCTTCGCCCGGGCCTCACCCTGCTCGGCCTTCCCCTTCGCCCGCAGATCGTCCTTCCCCATCGCCCTGCCCGCGCCCTCCTTGGCCTTCCCGACCGCTTCCTGCGCCTTGTTCTGCATCTTCTTGCCCGTCGTACCCATGCTCGTACTCCCGTATCGGTGAACCGGCGCACCGGACGCGCGCCTCCACCGACAGCCTCCGTCCTCCAGGACAAGCCAGCACCCCGAGTACGGCCAAGCGCACGCAACCATCCAGAACCACCGGCCACCGACCCCCTACAAGGAGCACGCACTCGGCATGTGCGACTGAGCCCGATGCCGGCGTGGACCCCACCACCGCAACCGCCTGCCGACAACTCCCCCGGCCCTCAACCGCACCCGGCAGGGAGGAGCTGATGACGGCCCGCGGTCGCGCCCACCGGAGGCCCGCCAGTGCCGTCCCCCAAGCCGCCCCGCCACACGATCCTGCTGCCGACAACCTCAATCCCTGCCGGCGGAAAACACAGAACCAGTACTACGCAGAGCGACCCCCGATGGCTCCCCACTCGGGCATTCTGCTCATGATCCGCACCGTCAGACAGTGCTCATCTCCTGCGGAAAACGCCATCGCCGCAGGAATCAGTGCTCACGAATCTGCGGTCCCTAGATCCAGTCAGCGCCCGGGCACGACGCCAGCTGGGCTCCCTAGTGCCGTGTCAGGCAACGTTTGCCTCGTCTGCCAGACTGCCGGGATGATCGTCAGAGTCGCGCGAGAGCAGGACTTCCCTGGACTTCTCGGCTTGGCAGCCCAGGTCGAGCACTGGTTCGGCCCGATGGTTGAGGATCCCGGCTTCCATAGCGCCGTGGAAAAGCACATTCGCCGGTCCACGGCGCTCGTCGCCGTGTCCTCGGGATCAGATGTCCTCGGCGGCCTGCTCTTCGGCGCCAAGCCCCCCATTTACCATGCCCACTGGCTCGTCGTCTCGGAAAGGGAACGCGGGAAGGGCATCGGCCGGGCGCTGATGGCTGAGGCAAAGCGCAGGTTCGTGCTGGGCCCGGGCAGCATTGAGGTGGTCACCTTCGGAGCCGACCACCCCGGCGCCGTTGCCAGTGGTGCACGCGTCTTCTATGAGCGTCTCGGTTTCACCCCGGCCGAGGCCGCCGATCCGGGCCCGGAAGGCGGCTCGCGGCAGATCTATCGTCTCGACGTTGGACCTTGACCCCGGAGTTTGGACACGGGGTTATGCGGCTTGCTGAAGTGTAGTTGACGGTTCGTTGAAGAGGTTTTCGTAGGCGAGTGGGGAGCGTTGTCCGAGTCGGGAGTGCCGGCGGACGGTGTTGTAGCGGTTCGCCCAGCGGAATGCCGCGAGCCTCGCGTGACGGGTGGTGGGCCATGCTTTCGCGCCCTTGAGCGTCTCTCGTTTCATGGCCGCGTTCCAGCTTTCCGCGGTGGCATTGTCCGCGCTGCTGCCGACGGCGCTCATGCTCCTGGTCACGCCCGCGGCGGTGCAGGCATCAGCGAACGCGGCACTCGTATATTGGGCGCCGTGATCGCTATGAAAAATGGCGCCGTTGAGGCTGCCGCGCGTGCGCTCGGCGGCGGCGAGGGCGTCGATGACGAGTTCGGCCCTCATGTGGTCGGCGATCGCCCAGCCCGCCAGGCGGCGTGAGTAGAGGTCGAGCACGGTCGCCAGATAGAGAGGCTTCGCTCCGGCCACGGGCAAGTAGGTTATGTCGCCGACGTACTTGGTGTTCGGGAGGTCGGCGGTGAAGTCGCGGCCGATGAGGTCGGCGGCCTTCACGGCGGCCGGATCCGGGATGGTGGTGCGGTGTTTCCTGCGCAGCCGCAGGCCGGCCAGCCCGATGCCCCGCATGATCCGGGCGACCTTCTTGTGGTTCACGTGCTCGCCCTGGTCGTGGAGTTCGGCGGTGATGCGCGGGACGCCGTAGGTGCCGTCCGAGCCGGCGTGGACGGCACGTATCCGCCCCGCGAGCTTGGCGTCGTCGGCGTGACGGGCGGCCCGGTCCGGTGCGGTCTTGCGCCAGTAGTAGAAGCTGGAACGGGCGATGCCGAGGATGGTGCACAGCCGCTTGACGCCGTAGCGGCGCTGGTGGTCGTCAACGAACTGGCAGCGGTTCACCAGCGCGTCTCCCCGGCGAAATACCGGGCCGCCTTGCGCAGGATGTCGCGTTCTTCTTCCAGCTCGCGGACCCGCTTGCGCAGCGCGGCCACCTCCGCGTCCGCCGGGCTCTGCCCCCGGGCCGGCACGGTGGCTGACGGCACGGAGTGGGCACCGGGGCGGCGTCCGTCAGCGGCGCGGATCCAGTTGCGCAGTGTCTCGGTGTTGACCCCGAGGTCCTCGGCGACCGACTTGATCGTCGCTCCGGGCCGCGACCGGTACAACGCGACCGCGTCCGCCTTGAACTCGGAGGGGTAGTGCTTCCCTACGCTCTCCTGCGGGACAGGGCGAGCCCTTCGTATGGTTGGCCCTCCCAGGGGTGACGGGTGTGGCTTGTAGTGCTTTGCCACTGATGGCTCGCGATGATTGGCCGCCCGTCGCCCCACGACGACTCGGCTGCCAATTAGGAATTGCGAACAGATCGCTCTGTAGGGAATCGACAGCGACGTCGTCTGTCGTTGATGCGTACAGCTCGATGCACGGAGGAACCAAATGGCCGCGATCTGGGCCGGTATCGACGCAGGGAAGACCCACCACCACTGGTGCGACCTGCAAAGCCTCTCCGCATGAGCGGATGACAGAC
>NZ_BMUA01000043.1 GCF_014649955.1 Streptomyces violascens | reverse complement strand
GTGGGGGGCGCGGCATCTGTCGCCGTCGGCGCAGGAGGCCCTGCGACTGCGGGCGGTGGCTGCGTTGGTGGCGGGGCGGGACCGGGAGGAGGTGGCAGCGGTCTTCGGGGTGTCGCTGAGGGCGGTCGGCACGTGGTGGGCGAAGTGGCAGGCCGGCGGCCGGGAGGTGCTGGCCATGCGGCCGCGGGGCAAGCCGGTCGGGGTGCACCAGGTGCTCGGGGAGGCCGAGCAGGCCGCGGTGCGGCAGGCCGTCCTCGACCACCGGCCCTGTGACGTGGGACTTTCCGGGCAGTTGTGGACGCGGCGGCTGATCGGTGGCCTGATCGCGAAGCTGTACCGGGTACAGCTGACCGAACCGGGGGTGGGCAAGTACCTGAGGCGTGGGGGCCTGTCCTTCCAGCGTCCGGACAAGCGGGCCGTCGAGCAGCACCCGGAGGCCGTGCGCCGCTGGCACGAGGAGACCTGGCCGGCGATCCGGGCGAAGGTGAAGAGGGACGTCCGGGCGAAGGTGAAGGGGGACGGCGGCGAGATTCTGTTCGCCGACCAGGTCGGCATCCGCTCCGACCAGGTCACCGGTCGCACCTGGGGCGAGAAGGGCAGGACACCCGTCGTGCGGCGGAGCGGGAACCGGTTCCCGGTGAACGCGATGTCGGCAGTCAGCACCAAGAGCCGGATGCACTTCATGGTCTTCACCGAGAGCTTCACCGCCGAGGTGATGGGCCGTTTCCTGGACCGGCTCGCCGGCCACTTCGACCACAAGGTCCACCTCGTCGTCGACGGGCACTCCGCCCACCGCTCCAAGAAGCTCCGCGACTGGCTCGCCGCCCACCCCGACGACGTCGAGCTGCACTTCCTGCCGCCCTACGCACCCGAGCTGAACCCCGACGAACTGGTCAACGCGGACCTCAAGCACAGCCTGCCCAAGCAGCACCAGGCCCGCGACCAGGCCGAACTCGCCACCGAGACACACCGCTTCTTCCACAGACACCAACGCCAGCCCCACATCGTCCGCGGCTACTTCGGCGGCCCGCACGTCCGCTACATCCTGGACGAGAACCCCACCAGCTTCAGATCAATAGGCCGCGTCGTCCTGTTCTCGTTCAATGGCCGCGAGCCGGTTCTTGAGCTGGTAGCTGGGGCCGTTGATGGATATGACACGGCAGTGGTGGAGCGCCTGCGACGTCTGATCTGCCGCTAGCAACCGCGGGGACGGCGGCGGTGCGGGACGGCGAGGGTCCCGCCGGTTCCAGCTCCGCCGCCTACGGCGTCTCCCGTGCCGCCGTGCGCTTCAGGTATTGGGCGTACAGCTGCCGGGCTGCCCCTTCGCACTGTCGGGGGGAATGCCATAACGAGCGACATGGGCGACTTGCCCTTCGGCGCACCCGGGAGGCACGACGGCTCCGGCGGACGACCGGAGCAGCTCCTTTACCCGCTCGGCACTGGGGGGCTCGCCAGGCTGTCCCCACCAAACGTCTCCGGCTGCGAAAGACGCTCGCCATCGTCTCGGTCCGGGACGCACTGCTGAACGAACTCGGCCCTGACCAGTTCTTGGCCCGTCGGCGTAGACGGGCCGCGAAGCCAGGCCGCCGGCCGTCACGGTGAGATATTGCCCGACTGCTGGCTGAACGCCCTCGACGACCGCGTGGCCGTGAGCACGGAAAGATGCCAGCGAGACGCAGCTCTGCTCTGATCCACCGATACCCCCGGATGCAGGAAGGGCCGCCACCTCTGATGTCCCATGCTCCTCAAAGTTTCACAGAGGCAGCGCGTGCAGCGTGCAGTGACGGCGGCTGTACCACGGAGCCCGCCTCAGGGACCGTGGTCGGCTTGCCGAGATTGCCGCGCCGGGCACGGCGCCGGACGAGCAGTTGATCACGATGCTGCTCGACCGCACCCGTACCGACGGGCTATGAGCGGGGAAGGCGGGCGAGCACCGTCAAAGTCCACGACAGCACAGCCCACCGCACATGCCGCCTTTATAGCCGCTCCCCCACTTGAACGCGCTCCCTCATACGCGCAGCCGCCGTTCACGGACAACTGACACACCCGCGATGTACCGGCTGGCAACCAACTGAACAGCACCGACAGCACACCTACCGGACTGACATCACCATGCCGAATCACCACGGACAAAAACCCGCAGATCATCAAGGTGACGGCGAGGACGAGGAGCAGGACGACACCCACGCCGCCGCCGAAGCGGCCCTGCTCCACTTCTCCAGCCCCGCGACGCCGCCACGATCGCCGCGTTCCTGCGCACCCGGGTCTACCGGCCCGAGTCGCTGGCGTGGCTGGAGGGCTACCAAGCCCTGCTCCGCTGGCGGAAAGAGAACCAGATCACCGGCCTCTACGCCGTCCCGTACGACGTCGAAGTCGAGGTCGACGTCACCAAGGACTTCCCCTCGGACGATGGGTGCACCAACAGCGCAAGGCGCTGCGGGCCGGGGAACTCGAGGAGCGGCGCAAGACGCTGCTGGACGCGCCGGAGGCCGGGATGATCCAGGAGCCGGGCGAGGAAGCTTGGGAGACGAAGCTCGCCGCCCTGCGGTCATGCCGGCGGACGACCGGACACCTCGCCCCCGCCAGTTCGCCGCGTGGGGCGAAGACGACCAGATGGTCCCCCTCGGACAGCACATGGCCAACCTCCGCCGGAAAGGCGGCCTCGGCAAAGTACCCGAAGCGGGCCGCCACACGCGCGCAGCAGCTCAAGGAGATCGACCCGGACCCGGAACGGGAAGGCACCGACCAGCCTGTACCGCGCAGCCACACCGAGACGATCGCGGTCGACAGCGAGACGGAACCAGTGACCGTGAAACTCGGCGTATGGATCTCCAACACCAAAGCCAGGCGCGACAAACTCACCCAGGAGCAGCTGGACATGCTGCGGGGGCTGGGCGTGACTGGGCGTAACCGGTGGCCGCATGTCCGGCCTGGCACGGCAGAGGCCCGTCCTCGGGGGTCTGAACCGGGGACGGGCCTGCGCATCAACCTCACACGGCCGGCGGGCGAGCTACGGGGGCAACCGGCCCGCCGGACCACCTAGTTCAGCGCCCGGCCCCGGCCAGGGGTCACCGCTTGGGCGAAAAGTCGGGGAAGCCTTCGCTCATCAGACTCTGTCGGAGCCCGGCGGCGGTCAGCCTCGGCCGGACAGTGCCCACGCCGCCGGACCTCTCCTGTGTCGCCTACCGACAAGCCGAAAGCCGCACAGCATGCGGCGACTCCCCGCCGCTTGAATCCGGTGAGGGCCGACGCACCACGCACTCACGGTGTGGGCAAGCGCGCTAACCGAGCCCGGCCTCGACACCGCCATCGACCGCAAAGCCGTCACGCCCACCCTCCAAGCCCCCTGGCGTCCTGGGCGGGCATGTGCGTGGCCGACCGGGAGTCCGTCGGCTGCCTATTGTCCGACCGCACCCGGCGCGGTGGGCAATCGTGCGACGCGGAATCCTTCTTCCCTCACATGCCGCAACCGGACAGGCATCGTCGGCCGAAGCTGTCTCTTCGGCTCCCTTGGTATAGGCCAGGCTGGTTGACGCCAGTGGACGCCCGACCGTGGGGGCCGACGGGAGTTTCCAGACTCGGAATGCGGTGGCAGAAGCTAGTGGTGTGTGTCCAGCATGGGCGGTGCGTGGGACTGCCCATGTCCCTGCTTCAACATGCTGCGAGATACCTGAAGGAGGGATTCTCATGTCGGAAATGAGGCGGAGCCACCGGCTTGCAGCCTGCGCGGCTGCCGCAGTTGTCCTGGCGTGGAGCGCCGTGCCGGCGTACGCGTCCGGCACGGCGGTCCAGGAGAACCGCAGAGCGGAGAACAAGCACTACGTCGGGGCAGCACGCACGGTGAATGAAGTCCTTGACTGCGCAAAGGCGAAGTTCCCCGATACCTACGCGAAGCTTGCAGAGCTAGCAGCCAAGCTGTTCCCGGGGGGCCTGGATGAGCTTCGCAACAAATACGGGGAGCGTCCCCTCACAGCATTGTTGGAGCTGAAAGCATTGGCCGAAGAAAAAGGCATCGAGCTAAACCCAAGCGATTTCGCGCCGCTGGAGTCCTGCATAAAGTGAAGGGCCTTGCGTTTTCCATGCAGCCAGCCACCCCGTGACGTGCAGTCAGTTCTCCGCTCCGGAGCCCTGCCCGCGCTGTCCTGGCTACATATCCAGCCGTACGGAGAGGTGCGGCTGAACATGGGCAGTCGCAGCCGCGCGCGCTGCGGGCCGGGCAGATGAGCAGGGAGCAGGGAGCAGGCCGAGGAGTTGGATGCGCTCGGGATCGCGTGGGACACCGCCGACGCCCAGTTCGCGGAGAACCTCGCCGCGGCCCGCGCCTTCGCAGAGGCCAGCACTCTGGCGAGCGAAGGCGAACCTAACGGGATGTTCCCGGCCAATCAATGCCGAATGACCCGTACTCCGCAGGGTTTCGGACAGCCACAAGATCCAGAATCCAGCCTTCGATATTCACGAAATAAAGAGATATCTGAGCTTTGAAGCCGGAAGGTAACACTTCCCCCGGAAGCCTCCAACCATTACCCAAACAACCCCCGACCAGCACCTTCACCGCTCCGCTCACGATCGAATATCCCAGGTCAGTCTACGTAGAGATCCAGGAATGCAGGACTCCATTTTCAAGTTGACCCTTTTGCGCGACGTACAGATCTCGCGAGGGTGACCCCTTGAGGTGATTTAGCCCGCACCGATGCGATTCTCAAATGGCTGACTTCCAGCCTTGTCATCAGGGGAGCCGAGCGAGTCGGATTGCCCCGAGACTGCTCCGGCGCACCATGGGCCTCGGCCGCTTTGCCACCCAGGCCCCGGGCCGTGAACGAGGATGGACACGTCGGCCTCCGCCAGGCCAGGAGTTCCTCGACGATCTGCGATGTAGGCCGTTTACGGGATTCGTGGTGACCAGCGGTGTGGGTGCGGTTCGGGCGTGGGCCCACATCCATGCTTCGGGCGTGTGGGCGTCACCTAGACAACCCTGTCGGCATGCCTGGCCTCGCCGCTTCCGTTCTGCTCGCTACCGGGTTGCGCAGGTGGAGTTGGGCTCGGACAAGTGCGGCATGGGCTGCCGGGCAGGCTGGTCGCGGTCGCCGCCTGCGGTGTCGTCGGTGTCCGTGGTGCTGTCCAGGTGCCAGTGCAGGTCCTGAATGCCGGGTTCCAGGGAAAGCCGGGCGACGACCTGTTCCAGCGCGCGGGTGATGTCACCGGAGACGGTCATCGTGGCGCGCAGGCTGGTGGTGCCGGAGTCGCGCCGATGGGCGCGCAGCGCGGTGGGGGCGAGTCCGGACGCTGTGAGCGCCTGGAGCAGCAGGGCCCGGATGTGGGTCTCTGCGGCACGGTCGCACTCCACGTGCACGGTGGCGGGGACATCGGTGTCCTGGTCGTTTCCGGCGGCCGGTGCGCGGTCGAGGAAGCGTCCGGCCGGGCGCAGAAGTACGTGGACGCCGAGGACGGCCAGGGTGAGCAGAAGAGCGAAGGCCAGATGGCCGGAGGCGGCCAGGACTCCGACGGCGGCTGAACACCACAGCGTGGCCGCGGTGTTGAGGCCGGAGATGCCGCCTCCGTCACGCATGATCACACCGGCGCCGAGAAAGCCGATCCCGGAGACGACGTAGGAGGCGACCCGGGTGGGGCTGCCGGTGTCGGTGACGGCTTCGCTGTAGAGCACGAAGGCGGTGGCGCCGAGCGCGACCAGGGTGTTGGTCCGCAGTCCGGCCATCCGGGCCCGCCACTGCCGCTCGGTACCGATCAGAGCGCCGCAGCCCAAGCCGGTGGCCAGGCGGAGTACGAAGTCGAGGGTGGTCAGGGTGTGCATGGGGGCACCTCCTCGGAACCGGTGGTCGCGGCGGACCGCGTACCGGTGAACGGGACAGGGGCTGCTCCCGTACTACGGGACCGGTCGAGGCCGGTCAGCGCAGGTGCGGCAAGACACCGGGGAGCGGAAGGTTGTGCGGCCGATGATGGCCGGGACTGCTGCGGTCCATGCTTCTCGCCCCCTTCCTGTCAGGCACCTGACGTATACCGTCCGACGAACGGAGAGTGTGGCTCCAAGGCCGCAGTGCGGCGGCCCTGGAGCCGTGTACATGCGGTCTTCGACCCTGCACACCTCCATACTTGCATGATCACGCAAGAAGGGGCAAGTTGTGAGAGAGGCCCCTTGTGGCACCTCGGAAGCCCACCTGCCCAGGGCATCCAAACCGCCATGCAGGCCAGGGCCAACCTGTTGATCGCAAACCCGGGCAGGGATCATGCCGCGCGCGAATCGGTCGATTCGGGTACGTAGGCGTACCCGATCTGGTGCACCGCGGTGATGGCGGCAGCGTGGACGGGGCCGAGCTTGCGTCGCAGCCGGGCGATGTGGACATCGATGGTGCACAGGCCCCCAACAGCGGGCTGACCCCCACACCGTGTTCATCAGCTGGCTGCGATTGTGCGCCCTGCGGGGGTGCGCCACCAGATGAGCCAGCAGCTCGAACTCTCGATAGGTGAGCCGGACCGGGGTGCCCTCGATGCTGACGGCGCGTCGCTCGCGGTCGATGACGAGACCCGTGGCGCCCTCGGGAACCGCAGAGGCGGGATGACCGGCAGGGAAGCGGGGGCACCGTATGTGCCGGTGCAAGTGGGGTGCAGACGGAGGACGCGTAGGTAACGCAGAGGCATGTCCGCTCCGGGAGAGTCGGTGGCGGGAACTCTCAGGTGGACGGGCGCACCTGAAGTGGCCCGCCACTGCGGCTCTTCTACGCCGACCTGACCGGAACACGGGATTTCACGGCCGGCCGGGAGGCTCAGCCGTGCGTGATTGGAGGTAGAAAGCATGGGACCACATCCCTCACATCGGCTTTGGAAAGCGGGAGTTGGCGCATCAGTCGCCGGAATGCCGGCGAGTCTCACCGCGGCGGTGGCCGTCTTCGCGGACTACGGCCTGCCAGTGGGCGTGCGGCCGCGCGGGGACGGCAACGGTGGCCCGCAGAGGAGCCGGGGTGTGCGTGGACGCCGCGTACAGCGCCGCATGGTCGAGGGGGCTGTCGGCCAAACGCCGGGCAACGTGAGTGAAGAAAGCGAGCAAGGGGGCGGAGTACCGGACGCCGTGGTGGGTGAACACAGACACATGAGTCACCTCCAAAGACAAGGGGATCGACAAGTGGACGCACGAAGACGCCGATGAAGGGGCTGAACGCGCAGAGCCCGGTCAGCACGGCTACCGGGCGGCATGCGTGATCCGGCCCGCGGCTGCCGGGGAAGGCCGGTGAAGGGCGGGCAGGGGCAGCCACTCCCCCTGGCTACGTCAGTGGTTCCAGGAATTCCAGGCGGTTGCCGACCGGATCCTGGGTGTAGAAGCGGCGGTGGGTCGGCAGGCTGACGCCCCAGACGACGGGCGCGCCGTGCTGCTCCAGGCGGGCGGCGAGAGCGTCGAGTCCGGTCACCCGCACCGCTGGGTGGGCTTTGCGGGGCGGGCGGAACCCGTCCTCGATACCGACATGGATCTCCAGCCGCCCACCGTCGGCGGCGGCGAACCAGCAGCCGCCTCGCCGGGTCAGCCCAGCGGGCTTGGGGATCTCCGTCATCTGCAGGGCGGCGAGATAGAAGCTGCGCAGCACGTCCTCGGAACCGGCCGGGGCGGCGAGTTGGACGTGGTCGAGTGCGGCGAGCATGACGAACACACCTCACTTCACGGAGTGGCCCGGGACGTGTGAAACCCGTCCCGGCCGATGGGATTCACTGACCGAGGGCGACCTGAACGATCTTGATGACAACCAGGATCATCGCGATCAGGAGGTAGGTGCGCAGGGCGCCCATGCCGATCTTGCGGGCGGTGGACATGGTGGGCCGGGTGAGGGTCTCCAGCGGTGGCATCCGCCAGTTCTCCTTGCCGGTGCGGTCGATGGGGTCTTCCTTGGTGCCGGTGCGGCGGCGGGTGAAGGAGTACCCGGCAGCCAGGATCCCGGTCACCCCGCAGGCGGCCATGATGTCGAGGATCGCGTTCGAGGTGATGTCCGGGAACAGGACGGAGGCGGTCAGGATGACCGACAGGGTGACCAGCACGCCGACCACGGCAGCGGTGAAGGCATTGGTCTTGGGGCCGTTGACCCACGGGCCGAGCACGGCCTTGTCGTTGCAGAGCAGCAGGAGGAAGACGGAAGCCGAGGGCAGCAGCACACCGGCGAGGGTCTGCACGCCCTGGGTGAGCAGACCCAGCGGGGAGCCCGGGATCAGCACGATCGTGGCCGCGACGGCAACGAGCCCGGCGTACACGGCGTAGAAGCCCTTGGCTCCGTTCACGCCCCGGTGCAGCGAGTGCTTCATGCCAAACACATCGCCGATCGCGTACGCGGTGGACAGCGACACGGCGAACGCGCCGATGATCGAGGCGTCCAGCAGGGCGATCGCGAACAGGACTCCGGCCGCCTTGCTCACGTGCGCCTCCAGGCCCCGGGCCACGCCTGCCTGGTCGGTGAAGTGGCCGAAGCCGTCGGTGCCCGCGAACGTGGCCGCGGTGAAGCCCGTGATCGCGGCGGCACCCACGATGACGACGACGATGCCGATCCACAGGTCGGCCTTCTCGTATTTCATGAAGCGCGGGGTGATGCGCTTGTCGATGACGTACGACTGCTGGAAGAACAGCTGCCAGGGAGCCACCGTCGTCCCGACTATGCCGATGATCAGCAGCATGACCGTTGCCAACTCGCCCGATCCGCCCCGCATGTTGGGCACCACGAAGTCATGTGCCATCTGTGACGGCTTCGGGTGGACCATGAAGTACAGCGGTACGAGGAGCAGCGAGCCCGCGCACAGCAGGACCGCCACACGCTCGAAGCGTTGGAACGAGCCGGTGAACGCCGAGGCGACGATCACCACGGCGGCGACCAGCACTCCCCCGGTCTTGGGCAGTCCCAGGTAGTCCAGGGCGAGAGTGATCCCGATGAACTCCGTCACCAGAGTCAGGGCGTTGAGCAGGAACAGGTCGATGACGGAGAACGCGCCCCAGAACTTGCCGAACCGCTCCAGGATGAGGCGGGCGTGCCCGACGCCGGTGACCGCGCCGAGGCGCAGCACCATCTCCTGGTTGACGTACAGGACGGGAACCAGCAGGAGCAGGGTCCACAGCAGGCTGGTGCCGTAGTTCTGGCCGGCCTGGCCGTAGGTGGCGAACGCGCCCGCGTCATTGTCGCCGACCATCACGATGAGTCCGGGCCCGACTATCGCGAGCAGCGTCTTGAACTTGGCGGACAGACCTCGGCGTTCACCAATGTCGTGCTGCTTGATGGTGCCCAGTGCACCGCGGATGTCGCCGGTGTGGGCATCATCGAGGACCGCGGTGCGCGGCGCGGGCACGGTGGGCTTGATGGTCACGCTGCTGGACTTCATGGGTGCGGTGGTCATGCGGGTCCTCCCAACTCCCCTCGCAGGGGATGGGTTTGGGGGCACGCGTGCATTCTGCGGACACGGCGGGGCAACCCGGTGACCCGGGACGGCGCGAGGCCGTACGGGTGCCAGGTGTGCGGAGGTGTCCGTGGATGGTGAGTGTCGTCAGCGCGTGCCGAAGTCGGGCGAGGTCACACGGATGCGGGGCCGACTGTGGCCCGGACTAGTGCAACTGCAATCCAATGTCTCTCGCCTCCTTCCGGCCGGGGCGCGCGCGGGTGCCGGACGACGCGGCAAGGAGCGGACCGGGCGTACCCCGGTTCACCCCATCTCGTCAGAGCTTTGGCACTGCACGGCGTAATCCCCATAGGGGAAGCCACTTGGAGTCACCCCTTGAGCCGGGGAGACCTGTCCTGACCCTGGGCGTCTCTCGAAGTCGTGGGGTCAGTGGCCTGTGTCCGTGCAGACGCCTCACCGAACGAGGTGCCTTCTTCAAACCTCCAGAAGCATAGCCTCCTTGTTGCGCGATCACGCAACTGCTTGGTGAACCTTTGACGCGGAACGACTCGTTCGGGGCCCCCGGCAGTACCCGCCCGGGGGCGGGTACTCTGCTCCGCGACATGCACACCACAGGGAGCTCATCGGTGGATCAGGACAGTAAACCCGCAGGCAGCGCGGCCGTCGGACACGGCCTGCACTGGCGAGGGGTGATCCGTACCCGGCGGGCCGTCATCACCACGTCGCTCGCCGTCGGCGGCCTCGTCGTCTCGCTCAACTTCGGCGGGCTCCTGGGCAACCCGGACAGTCATCAGTCGATGACCTCCCGGGTGATCGCGGGCATCAGCGCCGGGATCTTCCTGGTGGGCGCGCTCATCGCGGTGCGCGGGGCCACGGACGATCTAGTGAAGCTGCTGACCGGCCGGATCAGCGACAACCGCTCCGCCGCGCTGCGCGTGATCTGCCTGCTCTCCGGCTACGCGCTGGTGATCCTCGGAGCGCTCAGCCTGCTCCGGGTGGAGTGGAGCAAGCTGCTGCTGGGCGGTGCGCTGACCGGGGTGATACTCGGGATCGCCGCGCAGCCCGTCCTCGGAAACATCTTCGCCGGCCTGGTGCTGCTGGTCTCGCACCCCTTCACGATCGGCGAGAAGGTCAGCGTCCAGTCGGGACCGCTCGGCGGCCGCATCGAGGGCGAGGTCACCGACATGACTCTACTTTTCGTCGAACTCCACACGGAGGACGGCAAGATGCTCCTCCCCAACAACGCAGTACTCGGCGCAGCGATCGGCCCGCCTGCCCGCGAGACGCCCCTGATCTGAAGGTTCGGGCGCCCTCGCACGATGCAGCCGACCTCTCGGCACCTACCGTTCCGCCACTATTTCCACATTGCGCAAACAAGCAACTAGCATGCGGGGCTGAGACGTTCCTCCTCGCGGTGGTGTCCCACGCCGCTGGTGCCGCGCGGCCCGGGAACGTGCCAGATCCAACGGGGGAGAACGAACACGCCATGATGGGCCATTCGCACGCCGTCAGCGGTGCACTGCTCTTCGCGGGGACCGCGCCATACCTGCCACCGATGATGCTGCACACGCACCTGGCGCCGCAGGAAATCTTGATGGGCACCGTGCTCTGCGCGGGTGCCGCACTGCTACCCGATCTCGACCACCATGACGGCACCATCGCCAACTTCCTGGGCCCTGTCTCCAAAATGCTCTGCCGCTTCGTGGCCTGGATCTCCGGCGGGCACCGCCACGCCACGCATTCCCTGTTCTTCGTGGCCTTCATGACCCTGGGCAGCTGGGCAGGAGTCACCTACCTGGGTCGGCCGTTCACCGTGGGCATGACATTCTTCCTGCTGGCACTGGCGGTCCGAGCCCTCAATCTCTGCCCGCCCGGCCACGGTTTCCACGCCTGGGGAACCATCGTGGCCATGGCCAGCGTAGGAACCGCGGCCATCGCCAAGTTCATCCCGTCCGCGCCAGGTTGGCTGCCGTACGCGATCGGCCTGGGCTGTGTGGCGCACCTCCTGGGCGACTCCATCACCAAGCGCGGTGCCCCGTGGCTGTGGCCGCTCAAGACCCGCTACGAGATTGTGGTGATCAAGCGCAGCGGCAACAAGATGGAGACGGAGATACTCACCCCCCTGATGGGTGTCGCCACCATCGTCCTGCTGTGGTTCAGCGTCCTGTCGCCCCACCCCCTCAACTGATCTCTACGTGGTGTCGGGGTCGAATGCCGGACGTTCAGGAGCCGGCACCTCCGCGCCCTTGTTGATGACACCTAGCCTGCCTCCTTCATGCTGGAGGTCCCGCGGCGCCAGGCATGCAAGCAGTGCCGATCCGGCGAAAGCCTCTGCCGCCCGCTTCTGGCATTGCCGGGTGTCGCAGGGTTCGGCCCTGATGGAGGACAGGGGGAGGCCTACACGCGGGAACGCGGGAACGCGGGAAGCACTCGCCGAACTCAAAGCAGAGCCTCCGAGGTGAACCCCGAAGGGTCATCGAATGACGGCGCGGAACAAAGCCAGCAGGGAGCAGACCTGGCAGCACGTCACAGCCCGGGTACTCGACAAGGTGACGCCGCCCACGTCTCTCCCCTGGGCGGGGTTCGGCGCCAACACCCGTCGCGGGCGACGGTTCGCCAGTGGCCCGGCCGGCAGGGGGAGGGTGCGAGCTCGGGGCTGGCGATGCGGGCACCCTGGTTCAGCAGGGCCTTCAGGTCGGCTGGGGAGAAGCGGGAAGGCTGGGTCCGCAGTAGTTCCCCGGCGGTGTTCCGCCTCGTACTGGTCGAGCAGTCGCTCTCGGCGTCGGGCGCAGTACGGACAGCAGCTTGGCGGTGAGGTTCCAGGCGTCGTTGATGCGGTGGTGCGTCCGCTCGGCGTCCGCGAACAGTCCACCGGAAACAGCCAGTTGCTCAGCGAGGCCGCCGTGACGGTCGGCTACCGCTACCCCGCGCTGGTCACCGACGCCGTCGCGTCCTGGCCCGAGACGCCGCTGGCGCCTCGATCGCGGCCCCGGTCGGCCAACACGAGGTCCTGGCAACGTGACCGGTCGGGTGACTGTGACTTCATAGGAGTCCTACTGGGCCTGGGTCAGGCCTCGAACCTGGCTCGTAAACTGCTCCGGGGTGCGGGTGGTCAGGTAGGCCGTGCCCAGGGCGGCGGCTGCCACCACTGCCGCGGTGATCGGCGCGCGCTTGCGCAGCCGGGTGTGTCGGGCTGCCGCGTCGCCGTCCGTGCGGTCGATGAAGAAGAGGGGCCGCCTGATCCCATCTCCACAGTTGTAGAGTTGCGCAATGTAGCAATCTTTCCCGTGGGCGCGGCACCTGCCGATTCGCCCGCTCCATGAGAGGAAGGCAATCACGGGACGTTCCGCAACGCGCTGGAACGCCCCTCTACCCGTTCATCCTGCGCCAGGATCCCCCACAACAGCCAACATGCTGGCCTCGGTTGGCCGAGCGGGGCGCCCGGCCTCTTCCCTGCTCAGTGAGTCGTTTCCTGTCAGTCAAGAGAAGGCAGTCCGGCCCGATGGTTTCGCGCTTCAGACGTCCCCGCTCCCTCGCCCTCGGTCTCGCGCTCTCCGTTGGCGCGGCAGGTGCCGTCTGGTACGCGCTGCCCTCGCGCGAGGAGGCACCCGGACCGGTCGTCATCCGGGCCGACCAGGGCGGCTACATCAGCACCGAGCACAAGACCGCCTTCGCGATGGGCCCGGACGACAAACTGGCGGGGGCACGGTTCGAGGTGGTCGACGACACGGGACGGGTCGCCTTGACCGGTGCGCCCGGGCCCCGCACCGGTGCGTGGAATGCGGCATACGACTCCGTCCGCGTCCTCGACCTGTCCGCGTTGACCAAGGCCGGCACCTACCAGCTGCGTCTCACCGGCACCGCTGACGCCACGTCACCTCACTTCACCGTGGCCCCCGCGAACGAACTGATGGAAAACCTGGCAGCCGACAACGTCCGCTTCTTCCAGGCGCAGCGCGACGGCGCCGACATCGTCCCCGGCGCCCTCGGGCGCAAACCCTCCCACCTCGCGGACCGTTCGGCGAGCGTCTACGCCGCGCCGCGCTACAACGACGACGGCACCGAGCTGACGGCACCTCTCCGGAAGGTCGGTGGTCCTCTCGACGTGTCGGGCGGCTGGTTCGACGCCGGGGACTACCTCAAGTTCACTCACACCGCCTCGTACGCGACCGCTCAACTGCTGCTGGCGCAAAGGGCGTTGCCCACGACGCCCGGGCTCGCCGCCGAGGCTCGGCACGGTCTGTCCTGGCTCGACAAGATGTGGGACGGCCGCACCCGCACGCTCTATGCGCAGGTGGGCATAGGCGCCGGCACCAAGGACCTGCACAGCGATCACGACGTGTGGCGCCTCCCGGAGGCGGACAACAAGCTGAACGCGCAGGACGGCGACGCAGACCACCTGGTCAAGTTCCGCCCTGTCTTCCCGGCCAACGAGCCCGGCGCGCCCCTCAGCCCCAACCTCGCGGGCCGTGTCGCCGCCGCCTTTGCACTGGCCGCGCAGACCGACGCGGCCCGCGATCCGGACGGCGCCCGGCGGTGGCTGGAGAAGGCCGCCGCCGTCTACGGCCAGGCCGACACGCGCAGCCCCCGTACTCTGGTGACCACCTTCCCGCACGCCTTCTACTCCGAGGACTCCTGGCAGGACGACATGGAGTTCGGGGCTGCCGAACTGGCCCTGGCGGCAAAGGCGCTGGGCGACGACCGGGCCGCGCGCTGGCAGACGCAGGCCGGCGACTGGGCACGTGCCTACCTGGCCTCCGGCAACCTCGACACACTCGGCGTCTCCGACGTCAGCGCGCTGGCCCACGCGGACCTGCTGCGGCTCGGTCCGTCACAGGCCGTCGTCGCCGATCTGCGCAGGCAGCTCGCCGACGGCGAGCGCCGCGCCGCGAAGGACCCCTTCCAAGCCGGCGCGGTCTACACGGACTTCGACGCCGTCCCGCACGCCTTCGGCCTCGTGGCCACGGCCGCCCTCTATGCGAAAGCGACCGGCGACCACCACTACGACGCCTTCGCCGCACAGCAGCGCGGCTGGGCGCTGGGCGCCAATGCCTGGGGCACCAGCTTCATGATCGGAACGGGCGAGGTGTTCCCCCGCTGCCCCGCCCATCAGGTGGCGAACCTGGCGGGCAGCCTCACCGGCCGAGGGGCGTTGCTGCGCGGCGCGGTCGTCAACGGGCCCAACGGAGCCAAAAAGCTCTCCGGCCGCGACGCCCTGGAGTCGACGCGCGTGTGTGAGGCGGGCACGGCCGAGTGGAAGCGATTCGACGGCAAGGGCGCCCGCTACCTCGACCAGGTGGGGGCCTGGCAGACGGTCGAGCCCGCGGACGACTTCACCTCGACCGCGCTGCTCGCCTTCGCCCTGTCCCCAACGTGATGCCGGATTCTTTCGGGCGGTAGGCGAAACGACGTTGAACCGGGTTGCCCGAGACGGTTGCCCGAGGCGGGTGGATCGCCTCGGAGCAGCCCTGTCGGCGTCCCATACCACGCTCTACCCACCCGAAGTGGAACGTCGTAGTAGCCGGAGGCTCTGGCTGTGCGGTGGCTGATGCTCCGGTGCCGACCGACGGACAGAGCAAAAGCCGTCCCGTAGCGCCGTGGCGATCAGGTCATGGATGAGGAACTCCCCCGCGGCCCGGTTCTCCTTGAGCCGGGGAAGATCCTGGGGGCCGAACCACGCGTAGGCGGTGTGCTTGACCGACTCCAGGCGGGGGCGGTCCAAGTCTCCGTCGACGTCGGCGAGACAGTCGGCCTCGTGGCGCACCCGGCCGTCGTCGTCTCCGGTCCAGGTGGTGACGCCGAGCAGCTTCCGTACCCGCCGTAGCTGGGTGCGAGCCGGTCGTCTGCGGGGTGGGCGATGACGATGCGCTGGAGGTAGCGGAACCCGGCGGTGCGTGCGCCGGCGATGAGTGAGCCGAGCGGGTCGGTGAGGATTCCGGCGTCGCGTCTTTGCCGGGTGGCTAGCAGGAGCGGCCCGTTGGTCGGCAGGAGACAGTGGGCGCGGTGGAAGAAGCCTGGCCAGCCGTTCTCCATGGCCCCGGGCATCTCGCTCGCGGCTGCCGAGTACGTCGCTGGGGGTGGGCAGGGCGTCGGGGTGGAGTTCGGCGAGCGGGACCGGCGCCTCGCCGTTCGGGCTGTCTGCGTACGTCGTGCAGGAGGCACACGCATCCATGCCGGGTGCCGCGTCCTGGATCTGGATCTGGATCTTGAGCAGGGGTGCGGGTGCCGCGTCCGGACGGGGGGTGTATTCGGCGCGGATCCTGTCGATCGCCCAGGCAGGCAGAACGCTGCCGGGGGGGTACGGTGTCCGGCTGGTCGGGGGCTGGGAGCCAGATCATGGTCGGCAGGGGGTGGGAGGGCGTGGTGGTCATGGGCGGGTGGCGCCCGGGGCGAGACCGGGTCCGACTGGTGCTGACATCAAGCAATAGGGACGCGGTGGGGCGAGATTGCCATGGCGGCCAGCACCAATCCGACGTCGAGGACCGGTACGCCGAGGGAGCTCCTGCTCCCGCTGGGCCTGATGCTCGCCGTGTACTCCTCGTCGCGATCGCGGCCACCATCGGTGTCGGACTCGGTTGAGCTTCAAGCCCGGGGAGCGGATCCCAGGTCGGGTCGCCTCACCGTCCAGGGCCGGACGGTGGCGGCCCAGCCGGCTCTCTGCGTCGTTGTGCGCTGTCGCTGATGCGGATCAGCAGTGCGACCATCAGCCAGTTGGCGACCATGGAGGAGCCTCCCTTGGCGAGGAAGGGCAGGGCCTTGCCGGTGAGCGGGATGAGGCCCATGACGCCGCCGGTGACCACAAACACCTGGAGCAGGAGCGCGCCGGACAGGCCGACGGCGAGGAGTTTGCCGAAGGGGTCGCGGGCGATCAGGGCGGCGTGCAGGCCTCGTTGGGCGAGCAGCCCGTACAGGAGGAGTACGGCCATGACTCCGGCGAGGCCGAGTTCTTCGCCGACGGTGGTGAGGATGAAGTCGCTGTTGCCGGCGAAGCCGATCAGGTCGGGGTGGCCTTGGCCCAGGCCGGTGCCGGTGATGCCGCCGCTGCCGAAGCTGAACAGCGCTTGGCCCAGTTGGTCGGATATGCCCGCCTTCTGGCCGGCCGGGGTGAAGGCGGCCATCGGGTTCAGCCAGGCCACGACCCGGCCATGGACGTGCGGTTCCAGGGATCCGACCACTCCGGCCCCGACCACGGCCATGAGCAGGCCGCACACCACCCAACTGGTGCGCTCCGTGGCCAGATACAGCATGATCACGAACAGTCCGAAGAAGATCAGGGAGGTGCCGAGGTCCCGCTCGAAGATCAGAACGAGCAGGCTGAGCACCCAGATCGTGGCGATCGGCCCCATCTGGCGGCCGGGCGGCAGCCTCAGGCCGAGGACACGGCGTCCGGTGAGGGCCAGCGCGTCGCGGTTGAGGGTGAGGTAGCCCGCGAAGAACACCGCGATCATGATTTTCACGAACTCGCCGGGTTGCACGGACAGCGGGCCCAGCATGATCCAGCGCTTGGCGCCGAACTGGTCGGCGCCGAAGAAGGCGGGCGCCATCAGCAGGACCAGGGCGACGGCCATGGTCACGTAGATGTAGCGCTGGAGCCAGCGGTGATCACGCAATACGAGCAGCACCACGAGGCACACGGCCACCGCGATGACCGTCCATACCAGCTGGCCGCTGCCCGCCTGGGCCGTCCTCAGGCGGGGCTTCGCCGCATAGGTGAGGTCCAGGCGATGCAACAGCACCAGGCCGAGCCCGGTCAGCAGCAGCGCCAGCGGCAGGATCAGCGGATCGGCCCTTGAAGCCCACCGCCGGATGGCCAGATGCGGCACCAGCGCCAGCAGAACGACGGCTGTGGCGAACCCGGGCAGCCCCGAAGGCAGCCGGCCGTCCATGGACAGACCGGTGCATGTGTAGCCGCCCACGGTGATCAGGACGACGAAGCCCAGCAGCCACGCCTCGGTGCGCCGCCGGTTGGGCGCCTGCGCGAGCGCCGCGAACGACATCGTCTGCCCCGCATCACCCCGCGCATCTCCGGCCGACGGCAGACCCGCCGCAGACAGTCCCCGCACAGAACACCTCCATCTGGAGAGCCACCGGGCCCAGAGCCTCGCACCGCCGGGGCACGTGCTGGTGGCACGCCGGGAGATGGCATACGCCCATCCCCGGTTCCCCGTGCGGTCCCCTCCATAGACACTTGCAGACTTGCGCTAGTGCGCAACTAGCAGGGGTCACGGTACGCCACCGTGCGGTCGGGCTCGCACCGGTGGGCCTTTTCAGGGGGAAACTCGGGCGCCGCAGGAGCGGCGCGCGTCCTGTGCCGGTACGTCAGAGATTGGTGAATCGTTCGCCCTTGCGGTCCTCAAGGATGTGGTCCACGCAGACCGCAACGATGATCAGCAGGGTCGCGTCCCGCTCGTTCATCACGTCGACCGCATAGGCGTCGCGGATGGTGAACCAGCGGCGCGAGATGTGCGCCAGGGTATTGCCGCCGTGCCGGATGTCGAACTCGCGGTCCCAGAGGTTCCCGGCTATCCGCAGCTGCCGTCCGTCCCTCAGGCGGACCTTGAAACGGTCCCCGAAGAGCCGGAACGCCCGCTTGCTGATCAGACCTACCGCCTGGCCATCCTGCTTGATCAGGATCGTGTGGTGGAGCGTGAGGACCTTTTTGGTGATGCGCGCGACCTGGTTGCCCCGGGTGTCCACCAAGTCGAACGTGGTCCGCAGCCGCAGCAGCTTGCGGTTGACTTTGAACAGCTTTTCCCGGTGCTCGTTCTCCACCCAGGCTTCCTCATGGAAGGCGAGCATGCGGTCGCGTACCAGGTAGCGCATGGAATACCCCCGTTCAGACCGTTCATGTCCCCACCTGGCGCCTCGCACGACGGGACGCCCCGCGGGAAGAGGAGGACCTCACCCGGCACAATACTTGCACACTTACGCAAGCTAACACCCTGTCTGGGTCAGGTCACTTGGGAGGGGGCCCGCGGGCATCACCCAACGGCAGGGGAAGTTGGCGCGATCGCACCCGGCGTGAGCCGGAGAGCGGCGACCCTCCGTGGGATGGGCTGCAGCATGACTGCCCTCCGGAGACTGCTGCCCGGTCTCGCGCTGACGGCGACTCCCATGACCGTGCAGACCCGTGTGCAGCCGACGCGCGATGGTCGGCAGGCGACCAAAGGCAGTCACGCGTCCGCCGAGCCGTCGGCCAGTCGACATCGGGCTCTGCCTCGCGACTGCGGCGGGCCGCGAACGCCCACCGCGCTCTCAGCGGCCGGTGATCCGGCAGGGCACGATCAGTCTTCTGTCAGGTGATAGGCGGCGCAGACCCGGTGGTAGCCGTCGGCGATGACCATCGGGGTGCCACGAAGCAGAAGGACGGGCGAGAGTTTCTTGCCGGATGTGACCTTCTGGATGTTGTGCTTGACGTGAAGGTTGTCGGCGGGCAGCAGCGGCAGGGCCGACGCCCGCAGGATGTCCTTGGCCTTCTTCGCCTCGGTGGGTGCCGCGCGCAGGGCATCGACGATACGTTCCACCTCGCCCGGGGCGAGCAGCAGTCCGAGGTAGTCGGCCGCCGCCGGGAAGTCATGCGCCTTGGGATCCTGGAGCCACACCTTCGTCCATTCCACAGCGCTTCCCCCTCCCCCGGTCGGGCACCACAACCAAGGGAGAAAGCCCAGAACGGCCCGCCCATCTCGTTCCCGGCGTGCGTCACTTCATGGTGGGGCGCCCACGCCTGAGCGCCCCGAGGAGCCCGGCTGGGCGGCGGTTACGTGGCGTCGGGGTCGAACACGTGCCGTGTGGACGGGTTCGCCGGTGCGCCCTTGGCCAGGGAGACGGCGCCCGGCGCCCGACCGGCGCCCGTGTCGCGCACGGCGGCCGTGACCTCTTCCAGTTCGGGGCGGGGGTCGAGGGCATTGCGGATTTCCTCCAGCCCGGCGAGGCCGTCACCCTCCAGCATGTGTTTGCGTACGAAGGTCTTCGGGTGGAGGTCCTCGAATTCGAAGTCCTTGAACTCCGGGCCGAGTTCGGAGCGGACCTCCTGCCTGGCGCTGTCGGCGAAGGCCCGCACCCTACGCAGAACACCGGTCGCATTCCGGATAAACTCGGGCAGTTTCTCCGGCCCGAAGACGAACATCGCGACGATGGCGATGGTGAGCAGTTTCATCGGGCCCAGTTCGGTGAACATCTGCTCGCTCCTTGATCGGCAAAGCGCCCCCATTTCACGGAGACGATGAGTCGCACCCGTAACACTTTAAGGCTTGCGCAAGTGGGGAACTATCGGATGCCGTAGCTCGCCCTGCCAGCCGTAGTCACGAAACCACTGCTCGTTCGGCCCGGCGAAGTCCGGAGGGTACCGGGATGAGCACAGAGTCCAACGCGCCCGCCTTGCAGGCGGGCGACCCGGAGGGCGGGGCGGGAGCGGCGCCTGTCGAGCCGATGACGGGTATTGCGCGCGAACCGCAGGAGCCCCCGCATGGAGGAGGAGCGGTTGCAACTGGCCCACGAGACGGACCGCTTACTCCATCGCGTGTACGCCAGCCAGGCCCGTGAGCTGGAACGCGACTGCGGGGGTGGAACGGAGCCGCCGCCGGGCCGGAGTAAATGAGCTCACGCCGAACCGCCGCGGCGGCTGGACCGTCCAGCATGGATCGGCCCGAGGGGCACAAGCGGCACGCCTGGCCAGCCCCCTGGCCAGTGACTCTCGTCGCAACGCAAATGCTTGCAGAGTTGCGCGAGTCTGCAACTAATGAGGTGGGTGATACGTCTCCCCGTGCGAGAGCGGAACGAGGGGCCGTTTTGGGGTCGTGGGAGGGGAGCCTCTCGGACGGACTGATGAGGACGGGTGCATGCAGCAGCAAAATCCGGCCGTGCGGGGCGGCAATCCGCCTCAGCGAGGGGCCAGCGGTGCCACGCCGATGCACGGGGAGCGGTCGGCGTCCGCCTCTCCGTTGCCGGAAGGGGTGGCCGGGCGCCGGTCCCGGTCGGCCCGCGGCCGCGGGCCGACGCGCCCTGCCGTGGCGCTAGCCCTGGTGGTCCCGCCGCTGGCAGGTGCCTGTGTCGATACCGTCCTTGGTTCCGGTTCGGGGTGGGGGCTGCTGGTGGGCGGTGTGGTGGGTGCGGCCGCATCGGCCGTGCTGGGGGCCAGGCGAAATGATCTGTCATGGGTGGCGCCTCTGCCCGCCCTGGTGGTCGCCGCGCTGGCCGCGGTCGTGCACTGTTGACCGGGCCTTCCAGCTCCGGCGGCAAGTCGACGTCCACCGACCTGATCCGGTGGGCGGTCGCCGCCTTCCCCTCCATGGCCGCCGCCGAGTGCACGGTGCTCATCGTGCTGGCGGTACGCGGTCTCCAGTCCCTGCGTAGCCGGAGGCGCAACCATGCCTGACAACCCGAACTCCCGCCCGCAGAGGCCGCGCACTCGACGCGACGCATCCCCCGGGTCCCCGAGCGAGGGCCGCACACGCCGACCAGGGTGGGTTCTTGCGCTGCGCACCATGGTGTGGGTGACCTCGGCCGTCGTGCTCATCGGGTGTGGCGTGACCTGGTTCGCGTACCGGTCACTGACGAACGGCCTCACCACCTCGGACGCCTTGGACGCCGTCAAGAAGAACGCACCCAAGCACCTGGACAGTTCGGTGAACCTGTTGCTGATCGGCCTCGATTCGCGCAAGGACATGGACGGCAACGACCTGCCGAAGGAGTTCGTCCAGGACCAGTTGCACGCCGGGTCCAGCGAGATCGGCTACTACAACACCAACACGCTGATCCTCATGCACATCCCCGCAGACGGCGGCAAGGTCAGCGCCTTCTCCATTCCCCGGGACGACTATGTGGAGACCCTCAACGGCGACGGCACCTCCCAGGGCGAGCACAAGATAAAAGAGGCGTACGCCAACGCCTACACCGGCGCCAGCGAACGCCTGTCCAAGCAGGGCATCAAAGGCCCGGACCTCGAAGGCAAGAGCCGCGAGGCCGGGCGCGAAGCGACGCTCGCCACCGTGCAGCAGTTCACCGGCGTGCCGATCGACCACTTCGCCGAGGTCAACCTGCTCGGCTTCTACGACATCGCCAAAGTCCTTCAGCCCATCACCGTCTGTCTCAAGCACCCGGTCAAGGACCGCTATTCCGGCGCAGACTTCCCAGCCGGCGTGCAGAAGGTCGACGCAAAGCAGGCCCTCGCCTTCGTCCGCCAGCGCCACGGCCTGGACAACGGCGACCTGGACCGCACCCGCCGCCAGCAGGCGTTCATCTCCAGCATCACCCACCAGCTCAAGGACGAGGGTCTCTTCGGCGACCTCGGAAAGCTGCAGGGGCTGTTCAGCGTCGTGAAGAAGGACCTGGTCCTCGACAGCACCTGGCACGTACTGGACTTCGCCCAGCAAGCACCCAACCTCACCGGCGGGAACGTCGAGTTCCACACCCTGCCCATCACCGGATTCGCCACACGCAAGGGCGAGTCGGTCAACCTCGTCAACGCCGAGAAGATCAAAACGATCGTCCAACAGACCTTCGGCCCCAGCCCTACCGCGTCCGCCACACCCGGAGACGGCGACGGTGACTCCAAGGCCGGCGCGAAGGCGGCACCGGCCACCGTGGACGTCCGCAACGGCAACGGAACCGGCGGTCTCGCCGACACCGTGCTCAAAGCCCTGGCCGCACTCGGCTACACCGCGGGTCAGACCGGCAACGCACCCGGCCAAGCCCACACCACCGTGGCTTATGGGGCAGGCGCCCAGCAGGCCGCACAGCAGATCGCGTCCCGCCTCAAGTCGGGTACGGCCACCGCCGGCTCCGCGATCCCGGCCGGACACGTCCGCGTCACCCTGGGCCGCGACTACACGCCCCCGGACAACAAGGTCCCCTCGCCCGCTCCCAGCAACTCCGCCTCAGCAGCGGACAGCGAGGACAGCGGGCCGGCGGTCAAGGCCGGCGGCGTGCCCTGCGTCAACTGACCTGGGGCAGCCGGCGTGCGCCGCCCCAACGAAGGGCATCACAAGCAGCAGAGAGACAGGAAAGTCAGTACACAGCCGGGAGGCGCAGGAGTGAACGACAGGGTCAGCGGAGTGGTCCGCTGGTTCAACCAGGCCAAGGGATACGGATACATCGACGGGGATGACGGGCGTGAGGTCCTGGTCCGTCGCGAAGCCATCGAGGGCGCAACCTTCCTCACCGAAGGATTGCGGGTCACCTACGTCGCCGTGAACGGCTCCGGCGAACTCCACGCAGAACACGTCCACGTAGCAGAACGTGTCCGCGTAGCCGAATGAACGCTTGGGGCCCGCCGCCGGCGGCGGGCTCCCGTTCATGCTTCATGCACAGCCGCGGCCGACCGGGAGATTGACGGGCAACGATCTGCTGCACAGTTGCGTAACTATATGAGGGGTATGCAGGGCGTCTGCCGGTGGGCGGCGCGGGCCGGCGCCTACACTGGGGCTGCGCCTGGACACGGGAGGTGACCGGGACGCGACGGGAGGGCGATCTGCATGACAGCGGGCAGCGGCGAGCCCACGGACCCGACCGCGGAGGTCCTCGCGGACGCCGCCACGGCGTTCGGTCTGCTGGCCTCTCCCGCCCGCCTGCACATTGTGTGGGCGCTGGCACAGGGAGAAAGCGATGTGTCGGGGCTCGCGCAGCGGGTGGGCGGCGCGCTCCCTGCGACGAGCCAGCACTTGGCCAAGCTGAAGCTCGCTGGCCTTGTGGCCGCGCGCCGCGAGGGGCGCCGCCAGATCTACTACGTCGACGACCAGGACATCGTCGCCGTCGTGCAGTTGATGCTGTGTCAACTCCGGCGGACAGTCGATCAATCCCCCGAACGTCTCCTGCTTTCCGTGGGCACCTGAGGCCCGAAGCGGTTCGCGCTGCGCCGCCAGTGCATGGGCGCCCGCCGGCGAACTGGCCGACGGCTGCGTGCAGGGACGGAGCTGGCCCCGGTAGTGGCACCGGGGCCATATGGCGGGCCCGTCGGGCGCTACCAATCTCCTCCGCCGAAGTCGCCTCCCGAGTCACCGCCGAACCCGCCGCCACCGAAACTTCCGGAGAAGTCGGACGGGTTGAAGTCGGAGCCGCTGGACTCACCCCCGCCGGGCAGGCTTTCGGGTCCGGCGAAGCCCGGCTCGGCAACGGCGCTCGGCGCGCTGATCAGGGAGCCGAGCATGGTGCCCACGAGCAGACCGCCCAGGACGCCGCCGGCGCCGCCGAAGTAGCCGCCCGCCCAGGGGGCGTAGGCGGGCCCTGCGTTCCAGTACGGCTGCGGACCCTGGTCGGTGGGGACCATCCGGGCCTCGGGATCCTGACCGGCGTTGATGCGCGCCACATCGGCGGCACAGGCGGGAACGGGACGCGGCGCGCCGTCGGCCGGGGCCCATTCGACATCAGCGACCGACGGTCCGTGGCGCGGGTCGAAGAAACACGGCACCCGCCTCTCGGGCAGCGGAGCACCCTTTCGCCGGGCCGCGAGGGTGGCCAGCGCGAAGCGGCCGTCGGCCAGCGTCTCGGTCACCGGCTGCACGTCCTGCGGCTCACGGGCCGCCGCCAGTTGTTCCTTGGCCTTGTCGTAGGTGTCGAGGGCGTGTTCGTAGTCCTTGCGCATCTCGTCCGTGACACCGGGCTCGGAGGGCGTGAAGGCGAGGCGGTCGAGTTCCTCGGCGTAAGCGGTGATGTCCTCGTCCACCACGGTCCGCAGGGCCTCCAGTTCCGCGCGCTCGCGCTCCTCGCGCTTCTTCCGCGACCGCCTCAGCACGGCGTATCCGGCGCCGCCGCCCACCACGAGCACTCCGCCCACGGCCAGCCACGCGGCGGTGGCCGAGCCGCCGTCGCCCCCGCCCGACCAGGAGCCGGGCGCCTTGCCCCTGGCCTGGCGGAGGGCCTCGTCGACGAAGCTGTTCAGCTCCGTCTTCGCGTCCCGGGGCGAGGACCTCTTGACGGCGCCCACGAGGTTGCCGACGGCATTCTTGGCCATCACCTGACGGTCGGCCCCGGCGTTGAAGCCGTCGCCGAGGCGAATCGCGTACAGACCGGTGACGCCAGTGAGTGAGCGCACGTCCTTCAGCACGGTGGCCGGCGGGAATTCGGCGCTCTGCGGCAGGACCGCGATGAAGACCGGCTTGCCCGCGTCCTTGATCTTCTTCGCGAGCGCCTCGGCGTCCGGCTTCGACAGCTGGCTCTCGGCTCGCGGGTCGACGTACACGGGGCTCTTCTTGAGTGCGTCGGCCACTGTTGCCGTGCCGCTCGCGGCATGAGCCGGTACGGGGGTGAGGGCGGCGGCCAGGGCGAGCAGCAGCCCGGCCAGGGCCGTGGCCCAGCTCGGTCGTGCGGACCGGGGGTAGGCGCGCATGGGAGATTCTCCTGGGGTGTGAGCGGTGGCTGGATGCCATGAGTTCGCTCTCCTGCGGCGGTGAGCCGAAGGAGAGTTTGGAGCAGGGGTCATCACCGGCGGAGGGGGCGCCTCGGGCGGCGGTGGCGGGAACCGAGGTCGGCGCGGCCGATGCGGTGGCGGCCGGGGTGGCGGCATACGCCGTGCCGAGGATCATGCTGACGCCGGAGACGGTGGACTGCTGGAGTTCCGCGCCAAGAGAGCGGCGCGCGAGGGCCTCGGCCTGGACCTTGCTGCCGGAGCCGTAGGCGATGACCGTCACCTGGCGGTCCTGGCTGCGGGCCGCCGCGATACCGGTGACCGTGAAGCCGTGCCGCTTGAGCGCGTCCGCGGTCCGAGAGGCCAGGCGGGTGACGGCCTCGATGTTGCCGTCGAGCTGGATGTAGATCCAACACGCCCCAGCCGTCAGCAGCACAAGCGCGGACACAGCTACCGCGATCCCGAACTTCGTCTTGCTGCCGCACCGCCGCCACGGCCCGGCCACCGGCTTGACGCCGACCCGACACCTGATGGCTGCCTGCCATGTGCGCGCCCCTTGTCCGTGCGGTCTATACAGGCGAACAGGGACGCCTTGCCCCACCCCATAGTTGTACAGTTGCGCAATGTAGCAATCTATCCGGCGGGTACGCTCCTGCCTCCCCCGTCCGGCCCTGCAAGAGGAAGGCGACGCAATGTTCCGCAACGCGCTGGAACCGTGGCATCTGCTGATCCTGGTGACCGTGATCGTCCTGCTGTTCGGCTCCAAGAAGCTGCCCGACGCCGCCAGGGCGCTGGGCAAGTCGATGCGCATCCTCAAGAGCGAGACCAAGGCAATGAAGGAAGAAGGCGGCACACCACCGTCGGCATCCCCCGAGCCCGCCCCGGCCACGCCCGAGGCGCCGCGCACCATCCAGACCGCCCCCGGGGATACCTCCTCGGCCCGCCCCGTCACAGAAGGCTCCCATAGCACGCACTGACCCCTCAGCCCAGCCGGTTGCACACCGGTGCCCGGCTGCGCGAGTAACCGTCAAGTCCGCAGCACAGCGGTCGCGGCGAAGACGTAGCCGACCTCCGCAGGCGCGGTCGGTGTCGGCGCCTTCGACTACCGATTCAAGAACCCTGCTGGAGCCTCAGGGCCCGGTCGAACCCAACCCTGTGCAGCGCCGCCCATACATGGGGCGAAGCACCGACCACCACCATGTAAGTGCCACTCAAACGTGCCTTCTTGAGCGCGGAGAAGAGCGGGACAACTCCGTCGGTGCTGATGTGTGCCACCTCCGACAGATCGACGTCGAGGGCTTCCGGCCCGCTCCTCAGTGCTTCGTCGAACAGCCTGCTGACCTCTTCGGCACTAGGGCCTGACCGATGGGTCCTGCCGGGGCACGCGGGGTCTGGCTTCTTACACCCAGCCGGACCCATCGGACAGGCCCTAACAGCATCGATGTCTCCGTGCAGACGTATCGTCAGATGTGCCACTGGGCCGCCGCGCCGGAACCCAAGCAGCAGGGAGCTGACGCGGCGCTTCTGCGTGATGTGCCCTGGTGGACGATGCGGCATGGGGCAGGCTCCTGAACAGGCGGACGCTCTCTCCGACCAGACTGCTGGGCGTACCTGGAGCGGACTGTACGCCGTGCACCCTCAGTACGCCCTCCGAGCCCGCTGCCGAGGGTCCGGCTCACGGCCCGACCGGCCGCCACCTCGGCCCGCAGAAGGCTCCTCCAGCCCAAGCGCCAACTTCCTCACACCTGAGCAGCACCAAGGGGTTTCGTAGGGTGAGTGGGACTGCTCCCGGGTTGTGGTGGGTGTGATGGCACGCCTGCGGGCGGCAGCTACAGGGATGTGTCAGGCCAGTTGATGCCGCCTGCGAACGGGACTGGCACAGCCCGGACCACCCTGGCGGCTGGACAACGGTGACTCGTGCGCTTCGCGACGGTCACCCCGCCACTTTCGCTGTGCAGGGATCGGCCCGTTTCACCCGAACGCCGGGAAAGGATGTTGCTGTGCGGCGGCGTGCTGCCGTCCATGATTGGGGCTCCAGCTGACAGCAGGGAGTGCGGGGCATGAGAGCAACGGTGCGAGCTCGCAGGCTGGCTTTCGTGGTGCCGGTCATGGCCATGATCCTTGCGTCAGGCGCTGCTCCTGCCGTCTCGCAAGAGAAGTCACCAGGTGCAGGGGTGAGCGCCGCGGTTGTTCGCGCGGGGCAGCCGGGGCCTTCCGGAAGTGTGCCCGATGATGCCTACGACCCGGCCGCCGGCCCCCGGACCATTCCCAAACCCGCGGCGGGCGCGGGTCCACAGCCGGTCGGACCACGCTGGCTGACGCTCTGGGCCTCGACCCGGGAGCCAGCCGTGAGCCAGTATGTAACGCTCACTGCGGAAACCAATATGGATGTGGCGGCGGGCTCCGACTGGATCAGCGTCTTCGACGAAACGGACCAGGTCTACCTCGCGTTCTGCGGTGCGGGGACGATCTGCCATGTCTCGGTCACCCGGCAGGCGGCAGGGACCCACGACTACGTCGGCTTGGTGTCAGCCAAGCCCGACATCGCCCTCAGCCCGTCCGGCGTGCAGGCAGTGGCTGGGACTTTCATCACCTGGAAGCAATCCTCGCCACCGAGTCCTCACTCCTGATACACCTCACCCCGGTTCGCTCTCCCTACACACCGACCCGCTGGCGTGCCGGGGCCCGGCCCCGGCTTCGGCTTCGATGGCCGCTGCGGTGGCGGCCCGCCGAGTGCCGGTGCTGGGCCTGGTCCTCCGGGCCATCGGAGGGCCAGGCGGCGACGGGATTGCCCAGCCAGTGGGTGCCGCCCGGGAGTTCCTCGCCGCGCATCACCAGGGAATGGGCGCCGACCGTGGCGGCCGTCCCGAGGAGGGAGCCCGGCAGCGCGATCGAGTGCGGGCCGAGGGTGGCGCCCTCCTGCAGGTGGACGGTGTCCAGCCGCATCACGCGGTCGTGGAACAGGTGGGTCTGCAGCACCGTGCCGCGGTTCACGCTCACGCCGTCCTCCAGCGTTATCAGGTCGGTCTCCGGCAGCCAGTGCGTCTCGCACCATACGCCGCGGCCGATCTTCACGCCCAGGCTGCGCAGCCAGATGTTCAGGAACGGCGTGCCGATCAGGGTGCTGCCGAGCCAGGGCATCGCGACTTCCTCGACGAAGACGTCGTACAGCTCGTTGCGCCACACGAAGCTGGACCACAGCGGGTGCTCGGCCACCTTGAACCGGCCGACCAGCAGCCACTTGGCCAGCGTCGTCATCGCGCAGGCGACCACGCCGAGGCCGAGCAGGATCAGCCCGCCGACAGCCACCCCGGTCGCCAGGCCGAAACGGTCCACCACATCCTGCAGCGCGCCGAAGGCGACATCGCCGAGCAGCGCGGTGCAGACGATCGGCAGGAAGCGGCACAGCTCGACCACGGCACGGGCCAGCATCAGCCGGCGGAGCGGGTCGTAGGTGCGGCTCGGGTCGCCGCCGTCGGCGACCCGAGGGAGCGCGATGGCGGGCCGGCCGAGCCAGGACGAGCCGGGCTCGGACCGCTCGGGGGCATCCGCGAGCACACCGACCAGGGCGTTGTCGGGCAGTTCGCGGCCGGGGCCGACGATGCCGGAGTTGCCTACGAAGGACCGGCGGCCGACCCGGGAGGCGCCGATCCGCAGCCACCCGCCCCGCACCTCGTATGGCGCGATCAAGGTGTCGTCGGCGAGGAAGGCGCCGTCGTCCACCCGCATCAGCTTGGGGATGGTCAGCACGGTGGACGCTTCCACCCGACGGCCGACCTTCGCGCCCAGCAGGCGCAGCCAGACCGGGGTGAACAGGCTGGCGTAGTACGGGAAGAGGGTGCCGCGCGCGCCGTTCATCAGGCCGGAGACGATCCAGGTGCACCAGGCGACCTTGCCGTGCGCCGGGTGGTAGCCGGGCTTGATCGGCACGCTGAACAGCCGGACCACAAGGATCAGCAGCAGCGAGTAGGTGGCCAGCGAGACGAGCACCAGAAGCGGCGTGGCCACGATGGTCTGGACGATCGCCGGGATGAGCGTCTTGTCGGTGGCGATCAGCGGGTAGAGCAGCAGCAGCGACGGCGCTGCGGCGATCAGCGGCAGCAGGCCGAGGCCGAGCAGCGCGGCTCCGTACATCAGGTCCCAGATGCGGGAGCGTCGGTGGTCCGGCGCGGGCCAGCCGTTCGCGGGGCGGCCCGACGGGCGGGCGGGGGAACCGTGCCAGTACTCGCCGTCGGCGACCGGGTCGAGCACCGAGCTGCCCGGGGCGACCTCGGCCCAGGCGCCCACCTTGGCGCCCGGCAGCAGCGTGGAGCGGGTGCCGACCCGGGACTCCGGGCCGACCTCCAGCGCGCCGAGGTGCAGGATGTCGCCGTCCAGCCAGTAGCCGGTGATGTCGACCTCCGGCTCGATCGAGCAGCCGTCGCCGAGCTTGACGAGGCCGGTCACCGAGGGCATTGAGTGCAGGTCGACGTTCTTGCCGACCCGGCAGCCGAGGGCCCGGGCGTAGCGTCCGGCCCAGGGAGTCCCCATCAGGGAGGCGACGTTGAACATCGTGACCACCCGCTCGGCGGTCCATATCCGCAGGTGCACCGAGCCGCCGCGCGGGTAGCTGCCCGGCTTGATGCCGGCGGTCAGCGTCCGGGCCGCGCCGGCGCCGATCACCAGGCGGGCGGGGGCACTGGACAGCAGGAACCAGCCGGCCAGGATCACCCACCAGGACGTGTGCGGCGCCCAGCGCAGGGTGCCGAAGGTCAGGTTGTCCAGGGCGGCCAGGCCGATCACCCAGCGCAGGCTGCTGATCGTGTAGAGGACGGCGAGCACCAGGAACTGGATCACGCCGACCCGGCGCGGGGTCGGACGTACCCGTCTTTCCTGCCGGGCCGGGCCGCTGAGGTCGTCCAGCTTGGCGGCGAGGCCGAGCAGCCCGGGGTGGGCGTAGACATCCGCGACGGAGATGCCGGGGCAGCGGGTGCGCAGCACCGAGACCAGCTTGGCGGCGGCCAGGCTGGTGCCGCCGAGTGCGAAGAAGTCGCCGTCGGCGCCGACCGGCATGCCGAGCAGGGCCTCCCACTGCTCGGCCAGCCAGCCGGCGGTGCCCGTCGGGCGCGGGCCTGCGGCGGACGGGTCGGGGCCGGAGGTGGCCAGCGGCCAGGGCAGCGCGTTGCGGTCGACCTTGCCGGAGGTCTTGGTCGGCAGCCCGTCCACGGTGGCCAGCATCGGGACCAGCGCCTGCGGCAGCCGCTCGAGCAGCAAGGCGCGGGCGGCGGCGGGGTCGTACGGCGCGCCCGGGTTCAGCACCAGGTAGCCGACCAGCAGCTCGCCGCCGGCCGGGGTCTTGCGGACGGCCGCGGCGGCGGCACGCACGCCCGGCAAGGCCTGGAGCGCCGCGTCCACCTCGCCGAGTTCGATCCGGCGGCCGGACAGCTTGACCTGCTCGTCGGCGCGGCCGACAAAGATCAGGCCGTCAGGCTCGGCGCGGACCAGGTCGCCGCTGCGGTAGACGCGCGGGCTGTACAGGTAGGGGCTGCTGCCGAACTTCTCGGCGTCCTTGGCCGAGTCCAGGTAGCGGGCGGTGCCGACGCCGCCGATCACCAGCTCACCAGTCCCGCCCCAGGGCACCGGGTGGCCGTGCTCGTCCACGACGGCGATCTCCCAGCCGTCCAGCGGGGCGCCGATCCGGACTGGCTGGCCCGGGAACATCTGGGCGGCGGTGGCGACGACGGTGGTCTCGGTCGGGCCGTAGGTGTTCCAGAACTCGCGCTGCGGCGAGGCGATGCGTTCCACCAGTTCGGGCGGGCAGGACTCGCCGCCGACGATGACCAGGCGGACCCGCTCCAGGCACTCAACCGGCCACAGCGCGAGCAGCGTGGGCACGGTGGAGATCACGGTGATCCCGCGCTCGACCAGCCAGGGGCCGAGGTCGGTGCCTGTCTTGACCAGCGAGCGCGGCGCGGGCACCAGGCAGGCGGCGTGCCGCCAGGCCAGCCACATCTCCTCGCAGGAGGCGTCGAAGGCGACGGACAGGCCGGCCAGCACCCGGTCGCCCGGTCCGACCGGGGCGCCCCGGAGGAATATTCGGGCCTCGGCGTCAACGAAGGCCGCGGCGCTGCGATGGCTGACCGCGACGCCCTTGGGCCGTCCGGTCGTGCCGGAGGTGAAGATGATCCAGCAGTCGTCGTCCGGGGTTGGCCAGGAAGGCCGCCCGCCGGGGCGCACGGTCGGGCTGGGCATGATGCTTCGACCGGCGCCGAGCACCACGCAGACCTGGGCGTCCTCCCAGATCATCGCGGCCCGCTCGTCGGGGTCGTCGGCGTCCACCGGCACGTACGCGGCGCCGACCCGCAGCACGGCCAAAATGGCCACGTACAGGTCCAAAGTGCCCGAGGGCACCCGCACGCCGACCCGGTCGCCGTTGCCGACCCCGTACGCCGAGAGCCGTCCGGCGAACTCGTTCACCTCGTGCATCAGCGTGCGGTAGTCGAGCACGGTGCCGCCCGCCTCCAGGGCGGGGGCATGCGGGTACGCCTCGGCGGAGGTCACCAGGATGTCGAGCAGGGTCCGGGCGGGAGCGGCGGGAGCGACGGGCCAGATTGCGCCAGTGGCGATACCACAGTTCTCGATGGTGTCCATCAACCTTTTCTTGCTGGTCTGCGGCTCGGGCGACGGCGCGGAACTCGTGGTGCCGCAGCCAAGGGGCAGGACGCGCATGGAACGGTTGACCGCCTTGGCGTCGATCCTCTGCCGAGGCTAATGGACGCCGACGGCGAGATTACGCCGAGTAGGGGCTCTTCATCGAACTCTCATATGAAGGTTTTCTGTCCTTTCGACGTTGTTTTTGTAGGCTCCGTGGAGGTTGAGGACCACTACTCCTACGGTGATGAGTCCAATTCGAGCCGCTGTGCCCGGCCCGGCGATTCGCCGAACGCGGCCACGCCGATCGCGGCGACGGCGGCCTTGCCGACGCCCGACCCCACGGCGTGCACGATCGAGACGTCCAGCACCTTCAAGGTGCGCAGGAACTCCGCGCGGAGCGCGGGGCTCGCCTGCTGGTCGGTGTGGGTCTCGATGGCGTACCCGACGTCGGTCGCACCGCTCAGCGAGTCGAAGAAGGGTGTTCCTAACCGCACCCAAAGAGGCTGAACATCAGCGTCGGCAAGAGTGTCCTTGCCCACGGCATCGACTGGCGATACCAGGCACGTACCAAGTGCCAGCGCCTTCAATGCTCCTGCTCGACCCGGACCAGGGGGTAGTCCCAGCGCTCAGCCGTAGGAGAGGTTGGAGCAGGGGTCATCGTCGGCGGAGCGGGCGGCGCCGACGACGCCGGAGGGCACCGCACTCGGTGCGGCTGATGCCGTCGAGGTGGGGACGGCAGCATAGGACTTACCCAGGATGATCCTTACCCCGGACTTGACCGTAGCGGTGACTTCCGCACCGGGGAGGACCTGGGCGGCCTTCTCGGCCTGGTCCTTCTCGCCGTGACCGTATTCGATCACGGTCTTGATCTGGGTGCGGATCGTGGCAGTGCCCGTCCCGGTGACCGTGAAGCCGTGTTGCTTGAGGGCGTCGGCGGCGCGGGCGGCCAGCCCGGTCACGGTGGTGCCGTTGTACACAGCGACGGAGACACCCTTGCCGGACACCGATTCCGTGGCACTCGGTGCCGGGGATGAATCGCCGGCTTGTTCGTCGTGGTGGTTGCCGGCGTCCTGCCCGTCGAGGGTGCGGTCGGCCTTCAAGGCGGCCCACAGCGCCTCGGCGTCCGGATGGACGACCGCGACCCGCGCGCCCTGGTAGCGCCAGGGCAGAGTGACGAACTTGGTGTTGTGCAGGTCGATGTTCTTCAGCGACATGGCGAAGGAGATCAGCTTCTGGGCGGAGCCGAGGCCGGGGTCCACAGTCAGCGACTGGGTGGCGGCGTTGGCGAGCGGCAGCAGGCTGGTGGGGCTCATGCCGTCACTCTTGATCTTCTTCAACAGGGAGGCGACGAAGGCCTGTTGGCGTTTGATGCGGCCTATGTCGGAGCCGTCGCCGATGCCGTGGCGGATCCGCACGTAGTCCAGGGCTTTCTGGCCGGAGACGGTCTGCGGGCCCTTGGCGAAGATCTGGTCTCCTCGGGTGGGCCGGTTGGGATTGAGGTCCTTCTGGTAGATGTCCTGAGGCAGGCAGACCGGGACGCCGCCGACGGCCTCGGTCATCTTCGCGAAACCCTTGAAGTCGACGACGACCGTGTGGTCGACGCGCAGCCCGGTCAGCTTCTCGACGGTGTTCTGGGTGCAGGCGGGGTTGCCCTTGGGGGTTTGCCCCACGGAGTAAGCCGCGTTGAACATGGTGTTGGGCTGCAGCTTGGTCCAGTTGCCGTCGGGGAGTTTGCACGGTGGGATGTCGACCAGGGTGTCGCGGGGGATGGAGACGGCGACGGCGTGCTTCCGGTCGGCGTAGGTGTGCAGCAGGAAGGCGGTGTCGGAGCGGCCGATGTCGCCCTTGTCGCCGCCGCCGAGGTCGCTGTTGCCTCCGGTCCGTGCGTCGGTGCCGATGACCAGCACGTTCGATCCATTCGCGGAGGCGAGCGGGCGATTGTCGGAGATTCCGTCCGCACCGAAGGTCTCGATGTTGCCGTCGAGCTGGAGGTAGAGCCAGCCGGCACCGGCCGTCAGCAGCACGAGCAGGGCGACCGCGATCCCGGCCCCGATCTTGGTCTTGCTGCGCTTGCGCCGCCAGTTCGCCTCCGCCCCCCGGCGACCACCGCGACGCCGGGCCGACGCCCTACGACTGCCTGCCATGCGCGCGCCCCTTGTCCGTACGGCTTACAAAAGAAGGGGCGACTGAACCCGCCTCACAGTTGTAGAGTTGCGCAATATAGCAAGCTTTCTCGTTGGCGCATCCTGGCGGGGCGTTCTGGTTCGACGAGAGGAAGCGGGGGCGGAATGTTCCGCAACGCGCCGGGGCCGTGACATCTGCTGGTCCTGGCGATTGTGATCATCTTGCTGTTCGGTTCGAAGAAACTTCCCGACACGGCGCGGGCGTTGGGCAAGTCCCTGCGCATCCTCAAGAGCGAGACGAAGGCGATGAAGTAGGAGGGTGCCCAGGCGTGCGTCGGCCCCTGCGGACTCTCCCCCGGCCTCGGATTCGGAGGCGCCTCACCGGACGGTCCAGGCCTCTCGCGGCGATGTGCCCTCGGCCCGCACTGTCCAGCAAGACATCAACCACAACTGCCGAGCCAGAGGTCAGGGACTGGCCGCATCGAAGCCGTAGCGCACCGGCTGATCACCACCGGTGCGCCGCCGGGTGTCCCGCCGATAGATGAACAGCGCGTGGACGCTCACGTTCTCCGCCTGCGGTTCCACCGCACAGGGGTACGTCACCTGGAGCACCCCGGGCCGGCCGGCAACCCGTACGCGCAGCCCGTGCCCGGGCCCGCCGTCGAGCTCCACCGACTCCCAGCCCATCGTATCGTCCGCATCCATGGCAACACTTTAGAGGTTGCGCAACTCGATAATGATGGCGAGGCTGCTCACGCAACGTCCGCCGGCACCCACGGCAGGCTGTGCGCAGACCTCGCCCGCTTCAGCACACAACAGGGGGAGAGCACATGAACGAGACGTGCACCGGGGACAAGCACAGCGGGTGGCGTGACCACCTCAGAGAAGAGGACCTGCCCGCCTTCGAGGACGTCCTCCGGCAGGCCCTGGAGTCGGCCGAGATCCAGAAGGCGCTACGCGCCACGGGCGGGATGATGACCTCCGGGGAGCTGCGCACAGTGACCTGGGAGGCCAGGGAGAGCATCGCCGCATCGGCAGCCGCGGAGTATCGCGGACTGCTGCGCTCGCGCCGCGCCGACGTGTCAGCCCACGCCTCCGACCAGCTGCCCGCCGTGCTGGCCGTTCTCACACCGGCGCTGGCAGGGCTCGCCGCAGCCGTCTTCCTGTTCGTCGGCTACGGCCTGCACCTGGCGAGCAGCCAGCCGCAACTGGCCGGAGAACTCCAGGCCATGGGATGGATCTGTGCGGGCGTCACAGGTTTGAGCCTCCTGGCCGACCTGATCTGGCTGATGATCACAGCGATACGCAACCGCCCAGCCTCCGACCCCGGAACTGGCCTGCTCACCGACCCGGACACCGACGACTCGCTGAAGGTCAGGCGCCAGGCGCGGCACTGGCGTCGAGCTCTGTTGTCGCGGGGAATCCTGCCCTTCCTCCGCGCCCGAATAGAAGAGGCACAGAACACCGGTACCGCCACCCGCTGACCACGCGCCAGCCCATCTCGCTACACAGGACGAACAGGGAGCTCCCTGCATCGTGGCAGTCCCGTCCCACTCCCTGGGAGCTGCGGCGGCCGGAGGCTAGGTCGCGTTGGCATCGAACGCGTGCGGCCAGACGACGCTGCTTCCCCGACCTTCTCCAGCCGCACGACGGGCGGCATCTTCTCGGACCAGACGGCATCCGCAGGGCGACCGGCTCCCGCGTACAACTGCGGCGTCCTCCGCCACCTCCGAGCGTAGGTCGAGGGCGCTGCGGATCTCGTTCAGCCCAAGGCCGCCCCCGTCCAGGACATGCTTGCCACGAGCGTCTTCGGGGCTGAGGTCCTCGAACTCGAAGTCCTTGAACTCCGCGCCCAGCTCGGACCGGACATCCTCTTGGGTCTTCTCGGAGAACTCCCGGACCTTCCGATCAGAGCGGCGACAGAATCAGCCGAGTCTGGCAGCGACGGTAGCGATGATCGCGACAACAGCAGGAACGGCGAGCATCAGGCCCAGAAGGAGCAGCAACCTCTTCTGGGAACGCGGAGGATGGGGCTCAAGCACGGGCATGGGGTGACGTCTGGCACCAGGCTCATCCAGGCCCGGTGACCTTGGCCGCGGGCAGTCGTTGAACGGCCGGTCAAGGGAAGTGCAAGAAGTCCCAGGGTGGTCAGCCCTGGGACTCCGCAGCGCTGAGTGACTTAGAGATTCCGCGGGTAGGGGTGCTCTCGCGAGCGCTGCGATACCGCCGCCCGGACCAGCGGAACACGCCCACGCCTCCGAGTTTGCGTTGGAGCGCACTCCAACTCCTAGGTTCGGCGCATGCGTTACATCAAGCTCGGAACGACCGGACTGGAAGTCTCCGCCATCGCCCTCGGTTGCATGAGCTTCGGCGAGCGGGACCGGGGCGGCGAGCCCTGGTCGCTGGGCGCGGACGCCAGCCGGGACATCATCAAGCAAGCCCTCGAAAGCGGCGTCAACTTCCTCGACACGGCCAATGGGTACAGCGCCGGAAGCAGCGAGGAGATCGTCGGCCAGGCGGTCAAGGACTTCACCCGGCGCGAGGAGGTCGTTCTCTCGACCAAGGTCTGGATGCGGATGCGCCCCGGCCCGAATGGCGCCGGGCTGTCCCGCAAGGCGATCTTCGCCGAGCTCGACGCCTCCCTGAAGCGACTGGGGACCGACTACATCGACCTGTACCAGATCCACCGCTGGGACTACGACACCCCGATTGAGGAAACCCTCGAGGCACTGCACGACGCGGTCAAGTCCGGGAAGGTCCGCTACATCGGAGCCTCTTCCATGTACGCCTGGCAGTTCGCCAAGGCCCTGTACCTGGCTGACCTGAACGGCTGGACCCGGTTCGTGTCGATGCAGGACCACTACAACCTCATCCACCGAGAAGCAGAGCGGGAGATGCTCCCGCTCTGCGCCGACCAGGGCATCGGCGTGATTCCGTGGAGCCCGCTGGCGCGGGGCAGGCTGACGCGGGTCCGGGACACCGCCACGGCGCGTGCCAGGACCGATGAGGGCGGCACGATCCTCTACCGCGACGGGGACCAGGCAGTGGTCGAGCGCGTCCACGAGATCGCGGGCAAGCGGGGTCTGACCCCGGCCCAGGTCGCCCTGGCCTGGGTCATGCGCAACCCTGCGGTGACCTCGCCCATCGTCGGGGTCACCAAGCCGGCCCAGCTTGCCGACGCCCTCGCCGCGGTGAACGTCGAACTCGACGAGGCCGAGGCTGCCTACTTGGAGGAGCCCTACCAGCCGCACGGGGTCGCCTACCTGGAGGAGTCTTTCTACAAGTCGCGCCCTGTGGCTGGCGCCCGGTAGCCCGGGCTACCGCCGGGCCTTCGAGGAGTCCTTGGCCTCGGCCTTCACAGCCCTGCGGCGGGCCCGGCCGTACGTGCGGGCGGTCGCGCGCAACTGCATGATCTGCGCGCTGCCCGCCGGCGCGGTGAGCAGGATGCCCGCCACCTCGGCCAGCAGCAGGGCCACGCGCAGCGGGACGTGCCCGCGGTCACCGAAGTAGCTGACGTCCATCGACTGCTCCTGAGTTTGGTAAGAGATTTCGCGGGCAAGGTGTAAGGCCGATGTGCGCGGGCACCGGGATCCGTTTTGACGTGGGACTCCTACATCTCGCCAACGTTCGCCCGCATCGTCTCCAGTGACCGGGCTGCCCACAACACGTGAAGCCGCATCCTGGACGACCGGATCCACCACAACGGCCCGTCGGCCGAGCCTGATCCAAGTCGGAAAAGCTGCAGTGCAACGGCTTGCTTCGTCAGCGGTTTGCGGGTGGGGGACAACGCTGCCCCCCTGGCTGACCTGGCACTAGGACGAATCCAGGACGGCCGAAGGACCCGTGGACATAGCGTTCCACGGGGCGGTCAGCCGTTCCCGCACAACGCACAGGACAGCGACGAAACGTTCGGTCAACGCAGCAGCGGTGCCACGACGGTGGTGTAGCCGAATGCAAAACAGACGCATCAGTACCGTCGCCGGGCACCCCACGAAGGAGTACAGGTGAAGTTCAAACTCAAGTCCGCAGTGGGCGCCGGGGTCCTTGCCCTGGGCTCGATGGCCGGGCTGCTGGCCACCGCGGGAACGGCCCAGGCCAACACCTACCAGTACAGCGTCCAGCTCAAGGACCAGAACGATGGTCAGTGCCTGGACAGCAACAACAGTGGGGACCTGTACGTCCTGCCTTGTAACGGCGGGAACTACCAGCGGTGGGACGTTACTTCCTACGCCGGGAACGTTGGCAACTACTACGACAGAGTCCAGATCAGGAACCGGCAGACCGGCCGATGCCTGCGGGTCGATCGTATGCACAAGGCATCTGACCCTGCCTGGTCCGACTGGCATTACGTGGGGAAGACAGGTAGTTGCGACTACCAGGACTGGCACGACCAGTGGAACCTGACCTGGGTGGGCAACACCAATCCCAACCCCAATAGTTACCAGTTCGCCAACTACCAGCAAAACGGCGACAGCCCGAAGATCCTCTGCCTGGACCGAGGCCAGGCCGGCCACTGGAACAACATGCTGTTCGACCTCGGCGCGCCCTCGTGGAACAACACGGCCAGCTACACGTGTAGCAACCACTCGAACACCTACCAGACCTGGAGCATGGTTTCCTAACTCCTACCCCTTCGATGACCCCCCGGTGTGAATCGGGGGATCATCGCATTCCCCCGGCCGGCGCTGCCGGTCGACGTCGGGCGCGCAGTCCGGGCCCGACGAGGCCATACCGTCAGGTGCGTGCCCTCTCGCGGTGGCAGAACGCCTCCGGACGCCCGTCCAGCTTGAGGAGCCAGGCTGGCACCGGCATCGCGGAGCGGACCTCGGTCCACTCCGCATCCGTCATGTCACTGGAAAGCAGCCTGCCCGCCGTTCCGGAACGATCGAACCGAACCGGTGCACGTAGCAGTCACACCCAGGGGTCGCCGCGGTGGACGCAGGCGTAGAGGTACTGCTCAACTGATCAGGCAACGGGCTTCCTTGGTCGTGCTGGTGTCATAACCGCGTCACTACCAAGGGGCCCCGTTCCCTCATGCCCGCGACCGCACCGGAATCTCCGTCCAGATGATCACCCGCTGCCACTCGAACAAGATCCGGTTTGCCACAACGCACTGAGTGCGCGGCGCGCGGTGTACCGGTCGTTGCACGTCAAGAAGTGGACGCATGGCACCCGCCTGTACCAAGCCGTCAACGCCCTCACCTGACGTGCCTCCACCTGTCCGTCGGACACAGTCCAAGGAGAATCCGGCCCGTGCCACCTCAACCACGAGGACAGACCGCACCTGGGCGAAGTCACTGGGCTGCTTGATACTCCTGATCCGCATCCCCCCTGATCGCCTGGATCTTGGTGTCCTTCCAACACTCGGGCACACTCGCCATCCTCGGCCAGGACCCGGTCCTGGTGCAGCCGGGTGGCCCGGGCCTCGGCGCCTGCAGGCCACTTGTAGTAGCTGAACCGGTTCACGTCCAGGACCTGACAAAGCCGCTCCGGCGTTCACGGTGCCGCAGCACCCACTCACGCAGGGTGGCCCGGTTGATGCCCGGGCGGCGGCGATGCTCTTGTAGGCCGCCCCGGGTGCGGACACGTGCAAGGCCACGGCATCGGCCTTGCACTCGTCCGAGTAGACCTTCATCGCCATCGGCGGTCTTCTCGCTTCCTCAGGATCAAGCAGAGGCCCCCAGAGGCAGGGTGGGAGGGCAACCATCTCTCCCACCCTGCTCTATCGACTCGTCCACCAGGCTGCTCCGGTTCCGCTGACGGTACTGACGAGCGTGATCAGCCACACTGGCACGCGCTGGATGGTTAAGCGCAGCCCCCCACAGCGAAGTTCGAACTGCGGCTGTTGCCGGGCACTGTCTGCTCTACGAGTTGTAGCCACGGGGCGTACTCCTCTTATCCGGTCTCGGGTTATGGCAGGGCGGGATTGAACGTAAACGACGTGCGGAGTCGACGCGGATTGTTCTGCCGCGTCGCACCGCCACCTCAGCGGGAGCGATCTTTCGTCAGGTATGAGGCCATGATCGTGGTCATGCCGAGTTGGTGCACAGATCACGGAACAGCGCAGGTGGGAAACCCTTCGGCTGGCGCTTGGTTCGGTTGCAACGCTACCGCTCTAAATGCCTGTGCCGTCATGAGCCTTATGTGTACAAAACCTGGGATCGAACTTCGCCCTACTGCATAACTGGGCCTCTGGCCTGCGGATTGGGCCGTAGTCGCTTGATGCTGGCCCTTCCCTCCCGTGGTGAAGCCGTCGGGAACAACGAGTACACCTGCGCCCACGAGCGCTCGGACGACTTTTCGGCCGCCTCCGTGCGGGGTGGGGCCGTTGTGCCCACCCTGCACAACTGATCTAGGCACCCCGAGTGAGGAAAGTGCAGGTCATCCCCACCGAAGGGCATTTCCGCGGCCGTCCCAGGCAACAAGGCGAAAAAAATGGGGGCGCGAAGGGTGCCGTTCCAGTCCCAGCCGAGATGCGCGACGCACGAGTCCATCAGAAAGGGCATGTCTTCGGTGACGACCTCGACGACGGTCGGTAGGCCATGAAGGGCAACAACGGACGCGGGGCCAGATGGTGATCACCAAACAGACACGCGGAGGGCAATCGTTGGATGAGTACCGAATCATCGTCCGCGACGCTCAACTTGTCCCGATCGACTTGATCGACGACCACCTCTCGCTGGAGATGGCTCTCAAGTTCAAGGGCATCTTGCGCACCGGCCAAGGCCCCGGAGCGGCGACGCGCGCGTCCGTACCCGGCTGGGGGTCCTCCTCGCCTCGCCAAGGGCAGGGCGTCAAGAGCGATACATACGTCACCTCTGCGAGTGCCGAGGGCGGCGCGCCGAGCCGGGGGCTGCAAGATCGCCGAAGCACTGGAGGTACCTAGCCCGCCGTGCTGTAACCGGCGAAGACGACGCCGATAAGAGCAACCCGAAACATGTCCTGGTGTTCGGAACCACCCGCGGGAGGCCCACGTTCGTTCCACCGGGAACCCAGCCCCAAGCGTTTGGGGGCCGTCAGCTTGCTGAGGGGCGGCCGCGTCGTAGCCTGTCCGCTCCTCGGTCGCCTGGGCCGTTCCACCACCCCGTCACCGGTCAGGTACAGTCCGCCCTTCTCCCCCCAGCGGACGGCGATGCGCACGGTGCTGTCCGCCCTGAACCGCACCACACGGGACACCGAGCCCGGCTTCCCGGCCTCGTCGAACCTCCCGGCCTTTACCCGCACGCTGCGGACGCCGAGCAGCGAGCCGCGCTCGTCAAGCGCGCACCGGCGGCAAGCCAGCCAGGAACCGGAACGGCCGCCGGGCTGGCCCTACTCGTTTGTCGCCGCCCCGGAATCGGACCGGACCAGCACCGTGCCGGACTGGGCCGGCTGCGGGCAGCCGTCGCCAGCGGCACGACTGCACTGGCACACACCGCGCCACACGCGGCCCACCCCTACACGCAGGCCCCCGCGAGCAAGCCAGCGGGGGCTCCTCACCTCTCACAAAGCTGAAACACAGCCCCGAGCGGGGGGCTGGCTGTAGCTGTTCGACCAGGTGGAAGACATCCCGGGCCGCGTAGCGTTGAGACAACGGACGATTTCGCGCCGGGTCTTGCCCTCTTTGATCCGACGCTCGTAGTAGTCCTGGGTTCGCGAGTCGACCAGCAGGCGCGTGACCACGATGCGGTGCAGGGCAGCATTCCTTTGTCGGTCACCTCCGCGGGGTGTCGATGTTCAGCGCCGGGCTGCCACGGCTGCCGCGGCCGCGGCCAGGATGCGGTGCAGAACGGGAACCGGGATCGCCGGGTTGGTGACTGCCGCGCATGCCGTGTCGCGGTCGTGCAACAGTCCGGCCAGGACACAGGCCGGCAGCCGCGGATTGCGCATCGCGGCCCCGCGGACGTGGGCCGCCGGGTCGTTCAGCAGCCGCACCACGTCGGCCGGCGGCAGCCGGGGATCCTCGGCCGCGCGGCGGCGAACCTCGGCATCGGGGTCCCGGGCCAGGTGCGCGACGTCGCCCGGCGTGGACTCCGGATCGTCGAGGGCCAGGCGGCGCATCCGCCCGCTGGGGTCGGCGGCGTAGCGCAGCAGGCCCGCGCGGGGGAAGTTGGGATGGCTCCGGGGGCGGTCGGGGTGGCTGAAGCTGCCGTCCCACCAGCGCCAGACCTCCAGCAGCATGTCGGCCGGCGCGTCGTCGCACGATTCGGCGAGGAACAGGCGGACCACTCGGTCTTCGTCCCGCGCCAGATGCTCCACGACGTCCGGCGGGAGATGGCGGGCCCGGGCCACGCTGCGGCGGATGAGCGGATGGGAGGACGTGGCCAGGTGGCGCATCGCGTCGGCGTCGCCGTGCAGGTCCGCGACCCAGGGCAGGGTGTGCGACATCGGCGTCGGGTCGAAGTCGTAGCGCACCGCGGCACGTTGTTCCTCGCTGAGGTCGGGGCGTAGCGCCACCGTGGAGCGGACGTCGTTCTGCGGGTCCTTTGCCAGGATGGCGACGCCGTGCGCGCCGAGGCTCGGGTTGGCGGCCAGTGCCCGGCGTACCTCCGCGTCCCCGTCCTGGACCAGCTCCGCCTCCAACTCGGGCTTGAGGCGGCACCGTTCGAGCGCTCGTCGCGGGTCGGGCAGTGCGGCGAAGACCTCGCGAGGCATGGCGACGTCGGTGTGGTGGGCGAGCAGCGCGGCCGTTCGCACTGCGTTGTCGGTGTCGGCTAGCAGCCGCTCCCGCAGCGGCGCGGTGATGTCCTCCCACCGGGCACAGGCCGCCGCCCGCACCTGTGGATCGGCGTCGGCCGCGAGGCCAGAGAGATGACGCGCCGGGAGCCCCGGGAGTTCGGCGGCTCGCGCGCGGGAGGGGCCGGCGAGGAGGTCGTCGTATAGGTCCTCGGGGAGTTCGGCGCCCCAGATGCAGGCGCGCTCCGCCCAGAGCACGCGTCGGTGGGGCGACGACTCGGCGCGGACCAGATGTACCCACTGATCGGACGTGAGCTTGGGCCGAAAGGTGTCGGCGGGCCGTGACCGCACCTGCGGATCGGGGTGCGCCACGGCGGCGTCGAGGATGGCGGGCCGGTCGCATCCGTGCAGGAAGCCCTCCTCCACATCCAGCAGCCGGATCAGCAGATCGTCCGGCGCGGCAGGATTGGACCCGATCCCATCCGCCCAGTGCAGAGGCAACGCACGGCGGCCGGGCACCGCAGTCCACACCTCGGCGCGCTCAGCCTCCGTCTCGCGCCCGACGGCCGCGGCGGCCTCCTCCAGCCGCTCCGGCAGTCGGTCAAGGGCCGTCACCCGAGCCTCGTCATCGCCGGGCACCTCCGCCAGCAGCACCTGCCCGTCGAGGGAGAGCGCCACGTACCCGGGGTCTCCGGTCAGCCCCGGCACACCGCTCCCGGCGTACCGGACCCGAGTCCACCAGGAGTCGTTGCCGCCGACCCGGTGCCGGAGAACGACCACCAGGAACTCGCCGTCGACATCGCAAAGACGGCGCCACCACGCGGCGTCGAGCGCTTCTCGGGCCGCGCCGTCCGGCGCCGCGATCCCCCGCGCGATCCGCCAGCCGGCCTCCGGCGGGAACAGGCGGCCCGGACGCACGTCCTCGACGACCGTGAGTCCGGCGCGTGCGAGTAGTTCGTGGAGTTCCGCTCGGTGCTGCACGCGATCATGATCCCCGCCGGCCCGCAATGGGACAAGGCCCTCGCAGGGCTGCGCCATAGCTGCCGGCCCCGCCACTCCGGAACACCGAACGACACTTCATCGGGATGCCCATCGCGCGAGTTGACGGTATCCGGTCGCGGTGGCCGGGAAGCTCTCGACGGCCAGAGCCTTCCCCCATCATCGCAATCACGGCGGCCACATGAACATCTCGGTGCGTATCAACCCCAAGAATCGCCTCGTCCGCATCCAGAGAAGGATCCCTGGAAGGGTCCGGGTGGGCCGGTACCTCCCGGTCCAGCTTGGCGAGGAACTTCTTGAACTCCTCGGCGCGGTGCCGGCGGTGGAGCGATCCGATGACCTGGCCACTCGCGGCGTCCAGCGCTGCGAACAGGGTGGTGGTGCCCGCGCAGATAGTCGTGGCTGCGGCGCTCGGGCACGCCGGGCATCATCGGCAGGCCCGGCTGCGACCGGTCCAGGGCCTGGATCTGCGAATTCTCGTCCACACACAAGACCAGGAGCGCTCTGGCGGATCGAGGTAGAGGCTCACCACGTCGTGGACCTAGTCGCCGGAGAGCGGGTCGGTGGACAGCTTGAACGACTCGATGCGGTGCGGTTTGAGGCCGAAGGCCCGCCGGATCTGGGACACGGTCGACTGCGACATCCCCGTGCGCTGGGCCATCGACCCGGTCGACCAGTGGGTGGCGCGCTTCTACTTCGTCGCCGCCGCATCAGTTCGGCGACCTGCTCGTCGGTGACGGTCCGCAGCCGGCCCGGCGGGGTGCGTCGCCCTGACCGTCCAAGCGGTGGGCGATGAACCGGGCCCGCCACTTGGACACCGTTGTCGCCGTACACGTGATCGTGCTCAGCTGCGTACGAGTGAAGATGCTCGCTTTGTGA
>NZ_BMUA01000042.1 GCF_014649955.1 Streptomyces violascens | reverse complement strand
CGGTGATGAGCTGGGAGTGGGTGAGGTCGTTGGCGAAGGCCTTGCGCCTGGCGGTGTCCCACAGGTCGGCGCCGGCGCGCCAGCTGGCGGCGAGCGGCACCATGTGGTCGATGTCGACCTGGCTCGCCACGGTCAGCGTCTTCCCGTCGTACTCGCTGAACCAGGTCCCTGGACCGCGCGGCACTTGTCGTCCTGAGCGACGTTGTGCCCGTCGCGCTGCAGGACGACCTCGCGGGTGTCGCACTGGCCGTACTGGGTGGCCCAGTGCGGGAACTTGGTCCGGGTGTAGCCGGTCATCGCATGCGGGGCTTCCACATTCAAGTCGCCGAGCTCGTCCCGGGCGATGTCGGCGGGAGGCGTTCGGGCAGGGCCCGGCGCAGCACAGGGGCGGGGGGCAGCGGCGGCGGATGCCGGGGCGGCGGTAGCCAGGACCGAGGAGAGACCCGCAGGGTGATGGCGGCGCGCAGCCACCCGCGAGAAGTGATCATGCGACAAGAGATCGCGTCCCGGGCGTGCGGTGATGGCGCTCGTGGGATCTCACCACTCATCCGGGGACGCACCTCCACTGGCGCTGACGTGGGGCCGTTCGTGCGGAGTGGGTTCGTGTGGGTGCGGTTGCTGCTACCCGGCCCCAGCGCCCGGCTTCTGCTTGATGATCGCGACCGCGCTGCGCGGAATGTGCCGGTCCGCCCGCCAGAGCTACGGATGGATGTGGCGGGAAGGGCGGGAGGCCGGGGCGGCGGCAAACCGAGTCGGTCGACGGACAGTTCGTCGACTCTCCATACGGTCTGACTAGGGCCGAGCTTGACGAGTGCAGTGGTCGGTGAGCAGCTTGTCCGCCGTTCACGGACGGGGCGTTCGCCGTCTGTGAACGGTTCTGGGAGGCGGGCTCGGAGTCCGCATACGTCCGTGGGAAACAGGCCGTGCCGCGCCGTTCATGTCGGTGAACGGTCTTGTCGGAGAACGACGTTGACCTGACATCAGCTAGACCCTTCGGTCTGCCAGGCCGCTGACGACCCCGGCTTCGGCGCCCTCAGCATCGGCCTTGACGACGCGGGCACGGGCGAGCTCGTCAGACTCCAGGAGTTCGGCCGGCGGGTATGCCTTCACCTCGAAGATCGATTCGGCTTACGTGGGCGTTCAACCGGGTCGGCTGGCGAAGTCTTGGGGGCTTGTGCAGCTCCATCGTCCAGACCTCAGCTGTGCGCACCGCGAGGCTGGTCCAGGACCGCGTCAACGAGTTCGAACGGCACTGCGGCTCCCGCATGCCGACGTGAAGTGACCGGTGAACCCGCTGGACTTGAGGGTAGGAGTGGTTCGCGACGGCTGGCAGAACATCCGGGCAGGCCAACGGAGCCTGCGGCGACAAGCCGTCTTGGTCGACTGCTTGTGCCAGCGAGCTCCGTCGGTCTACGCATGGTGACCATCATCCCCTGCACGATCTGCAACATCGTGGACTATGGCCTTGAGGGAACAGTCGATGGCTCACAGCGAGAGACGCTGCCCAGGCAGGATGCGGTTCGGGTCAGTGCCGATGACGGACCTGTTGCTGTGGTACAGCGCCTTCCAGAGGGTGTGGTGCGCCACGGCGATACTGATGAGTGTGTCACCGGGGCGCACCGTGTAGGCGCCGGCTCCGGATGCGCTCGGGGCTGCGGGGTGCCGCGCCGCGGGCGCCTCCTGCGGCTTGGAGGGCTTGGCCTGCGCGGCGACAAGCCTCCCCGCCGCAGGGGCGCTGCCGTAGGCCCCCGCCTGGCGCGAGCAGACCGGCCAGGCGCCCCAGCCCTGCGAGCGCTGGACCTTCGTGGCGATGGCGATCTGCTGGGCCCTGCTGGCCCTGTCGGCGGTGGAGGCGTACGCCCAGCCGCCGTGCGCCCGCCAGGTCCCGGCCGCGAACTGGAGCCCGCCGTAGTAGCCGTTGCCGGTGTTGATGTGCCAGTTTCCACCGCTCTCGCACTGGGCGATACGGTCCCACATACCACCACCATGAGCCTCGGACCGCTCTGCCGTCCCCAGACTCAGTGAGCCGACGGCTAAGGCGACAATGGCCAAACTGAAGCGGCGGGACCTCCCCCTTCCTACAAGGCCGCCTCGGCCGGCCGTTTCTGCTGCCGCGGAACAAATCATGTGAGCCCCCTCTGTTGCTAGTGCCCCTCACGTGGACCGGTGCAGTTCACGAGCTCTCTTCTGCCACGAACCTCGTGAGATGGCATGGTTTTCATTTCGGTAGAGGCAACCACCCTTCCTGGCCGCCGGGACAGAGCGCGTCGGCCCCCCACCAGCTGCCGTCTGCACCATCGAGGCCGCACTGTTCCCCCGATCGAATGAACTGGCTGGCTGGCGGTTTAGCGCAGCGAACAGGCCTCAAAGGTCTTTGGAGGGGGGAGGTGCCGGCCCGAAATCCAGCCGGACCAGAGGCCTGGTGTCACCAGCGCAGCCCTCCTTAGGTTGAACGCGTGCCTGTCAAGTGGGCATGCGAACCAGAACACTTCCGTCTGAGGTGAGCCGCAGATCACGGTCGAGTACATCCACCGGCATGGCTGCGCCACACGCGCCGAGGCCAGCTGCACAAGCCCGCCCGAATGCTGCAAGGGGCCCAACAGCGGGTGGGGAACCCGGTGAGGCGGACCTGGGCTCCGCGAGGTGCGAGACCGATGGTGCGGGTGGCCGGCCGTCGTGGTGGCCGGGTCAACATCGCGGGTGCGGTGTGCTTCAAGCCCGGCTGTCGCCCGCGGATGTTCTTCAAACTCCATGTCTACCGGCGCCGACGGGGCGAGGCGAAGACGTTCCTCTGGAGCGATTACCGGGACTTCATCCGCGTGATGCACCTGCAGCTCGGCACCCCGCTGGTGTGGGTGTGGGACAACTTGTCGGTGCACCTGCAGCAGGAGATCTTCGACTTTGCCGAGGAGCACAAGGACTGGCTGGTCATCTTTCGTCTGCCGCCGTACGCACTGGAGATCAACCCGCATGAAGGCATCTGGAGTTTGGTCAAGCGGACACTGGCCGACTTCGCCGCGGCCGACCTGACGCACCTGACCCGGGACATCGAGCGGAAACTGAAGAAGATCCCGTACCGGCCTCACCTGATCACCGGCTGCCTACCGCCCACCGGCCTCGACCTCACAGGACTGCTCGAGACACCGGACACAGCGGATTCAACCTGAGTAGCGACCAGCCGGCGCCACCAGGACCGGCGGCAGCACCCCCGGATCATCCTTTGCGCTTCATAGGGCACCGGACCGTTGCCTGCCTGCCTGCCTGCTGCCGGATCGGGGCCTGTGTGGGTTCAGGGGTGTATGAGGGTGTCGAGTTGTACTGCGAGGTCGGGGTGGGTGGTGGTCAGGTGGAGGCGGGTGGCGTTGAGAGGGCGGATGAGCTCGGCGGGGTCGTCGTGGGCGAGGGCCGCGTGGAGCTGGCTGAGCGGGAGGTGGGCCGTGGCGGGCAGGTCGGTGAGGGCGGTGATCTGGCCGGCGATGCGGCGCAGGTCGGCTGCGTTGCGGCGGGCCCAGCTGGCGGTGGTGCGTTCGGCGGCGCGGCGTTCGCGGGTGGCCTGGACGCGCTGTTCGCCGGTAGTCCCGGCAGGGCCGGGCCGGCCGCGCAGGTAGCGGCGCTCGGCGGCCTGGCGGCTGGCGACGCCGAGGGGGTGGGCGAGGTCGGCCCAGCTGGCTCCCGCGTCGCGGGCGGTCTCGATCAGGCCCGTTTCCCATCCGGCGAGTTGCTCGCGGACCTGCCGCAACAGCATCAGGGAGGCCAGCGCCTGCTCCGGTCCAGGGCCGGGTGCATCGGGGATGTCCAGGGATTCTTGCTGGGCGTCGCGCAGGGCGTCGTCTATGGCGTGCAGGGCGGCCGCGGCGGCGAGGAACGACGCCGGACTGTGGGCATTCGTGCTGGTCGTGGGCGGTTGGTCGGCTGCGGTCACGGGCACCTCCCTCGTGTCGTCATCATGTCGATGACATCATGTTTGTCATCCATTGGATGACATGCTACAACGGTTTCAGTGAAGCGCATTGGCAGCAACTGCCCGAACCTTCCTGGAGGTGTTTCCCCATGTTGATGCGCACCGACCCCTTCCGTGAGCTGGACCGGCTGGCCCAGCAGCTGATGGGACCGGGCACCTGGACCAGGCCGTCCCCGATGCCGATGGACGCCTACCGCGAGGGCGACCAGTACGTGGTGGCCTTCGACCTCCCCGGCGTCAACGCGGACGCGATCGACATCGACGTCGAACGCAACATGCTGACCGTCAAGGCCGAGCGCCGCCCCGCGACGAAGGCCGACGACGTGCAGATGGAACTGTCGGAGCGGCCGCTGGGCGTCTTCTCCCGCCAGATCGTGCTCGCCGACACCCTCGACACCGAGCACATCCAGGCCGACTACGACGCGGGCGTGCTCACCCTGCGCATCCCGATCGCCGAGCGCGCCAAGCCCCGCAAGATCTCCATCGGTGCCGGGTCCGGCCGCAAGGAGATCTCCGGCTGACGCCAGCCGGACGAGTGCGGAGGGCGGGCACCTGATCTCCCCCCAGCCCGCCCTCCGCACCCCTGCGGCAGTCTGAAAAGCAAGAAAGGGGTGGCGGCCTCAATGACTCTGCGACGCGAAGCGTTCCTCGCCCACGTGAAAGAACGCGGCGAGTACGACACCCTGCAGGAAGCCGAACGCGCGGCCCGCGTGGTGCTAGCCCTGCTCGGCGCGCACCTGGTTGGTGACGTCCGCGCCCAGCTGGCGGCGCGCCTGCCAGAGGGGTTCGCCCTGATCCTGCTCAACCCGCTGCAGAGCGCCGAGCCGCTGCCCCCGGAGCGGTTCGTCCGCGCAACCGCCGCGTGGATCGAAGGTGCCACCGAGCAGACCGCGGCCTGGGACGTCAGCGCTGTGCTGTCCACCGTCGCCGACGCCGCCGGCGAAGACCTGCTGCACCAGATCCTGCTCCAGCTCCCCGTCGGCTACGACCTGCTCTTCGGCCGCCCCCAGCCCACCTGACCATCCCGCACGCCGGTGCCCGGACACCGGCCACGGCAAGAAAGGCAACCATCCCCCGTGATCTCCGACCGGCACGGACCGACCCAGCAGCCGTACGCGACGGCATACGAGCAGATGCTGGAGAAGGTCCGCTACGAGGGCGCCTACCCCACCCGCGAGAGAGCCGACGAAGCCGTCCGACTCGTCCTTGCCGGACTGGGGCGCCAGCTGACCGGCGACGAACGCGTCGAGCTGGCCGCCTGCCTGCCCCTGGAGGCAGCACTCGTGCTGACCGCGCAGATCCCCGACACCCAGCCGCTGACCGGCTGGGCCTTCGTCAAGGACCTCTCCGCCCGCACCGGCGCCTCCCTGGCCACCACCCGCTGGGACACCGGATCCGTCTTCTCCGCCGTCGCCGCCTACGCCGACCCCGGCCTGATCACCCGCATCCTCCACCAGCTCCCCACCGGCTACGCCCTGCTGTTCGGCCGCGCCGAACTCACCCCCGCCGCGTAGACGGCGACGTACGCGCTCGGGGCCAGCCCCGCCGCGTCCCGGCCCACCGGTACTCGGCGAGCTGTCCCTGCCGTCAGCCATGCTGCTGACCAGGCAGGCGAGATCGTCAGTGAAGTGAGCGGCAAGTGCCTGGAGGTCGACAACTCCAGCACGAACGACGGTGCTCGCGTTCAGCAGTGGGACTGCAAAGGGCAGGCCGGGTCGAAATGGGAGACGGTTCTTCGTCTGCTTCGCAGTCGCTGGTGCTCACAGTGCGCTGCCCGGAGCTGGCTCGGTGCCAGGAGGAGACGACCAGACAGCCGGCGCACCGGCCGCTGACGCGCGGACCTTCAGAAACCTCGGCACAGGGAAGACCTCCTGAACGGCAGACGATGCTGAGTCCAACCATCTGCGCGACCGGAAAGTCACCGCGGGTGTGGCGCCCATACCTGTCGATACAACGGCCCTGACACCCGCGGGAGGAGACCAACGGCCCCGGGGGAATCGGCTCAGCGGGCGAGCTCTTGCTGACAGGCGCGTACGACGGGCGGATCGATGCCCGCGCCCTGTGCCCAGGAACAGACTGTCCCGGGGTCGTAGTCGGGCTGGGGGCGCTGACGAGGCGGGCGGGGCACGGGGGAGGGACGGCGGACGGCAGCCGGCGGGTGACCGGTGCCATGCTGGGCAGGCCCGTGATGCCCGGCGTCGGCGTCGCGCGCTGGGTGCTCCCGGCCGGGCCGGTCCAGCGGCTCGGCGGCTTCGGTGGCGGTGGTGGTCGGGGCTGGACTGTAGGCGGGTGCCAGGGTCTCGCGGGCGGGCGGCTGGACGGGGTCGGGCCACAGCGGACCCGGTGCCACGGTGGCGAAGCGGCCCCCGTCGGGCACCACCTCCCGCGCGGGCGTCACGGTCCTGGAGGGGACCGTGACGCAGCCCGTGCAGACCAGAACAGCCAGCCCTGCGAGTAGCCGGCGAAGCCCGTGCGGGAAGCGCATCAGGGAGCGGTTCGGGCGAGTTGTTCCTTGGCAGTGGAGATCAGATTGCGGTTGACCCGGCCGTTCACGCCGGAGTTCTTCGTGGTGATGTGAGCCCAGGCCACATCACGGGTGTAGTCGTGGAAACGGCCACGTCTGGTCGCGGTAGCTGATCCCGGCCTTCGCCGCCGTCTTCGACGGCTGCTCGCGGATGACCGCGGCGTCGGTGTTGATCCGGCAGGGCTCCTCACTCGCCGCCGTCGGCCAGCCGGCGAGGACGGCCAGCACGGCGATCCCCACGGCCATCATCCTGCCTGCGTTCATGAACACTCCTCCGGAGATCACTCACATGGAATGATCTTCGTAGCGAGGACCACAGGCCGAAGTCGAGCCGAGCGGAGGCCGGTTCACCCCAGCGGGGGAGAACCGTGATCATCGCACTTAGAGGCGCCGCCATGCTGCGGACCTCAGGTCCGTACTGAAGTCGCAGACGTGCAGCCGGTCGTCGCCGACCAGCACTCCGAGATCACCGGCAAGAACCCTGTCGGACGCCCCGGGGACAGGGGTGCCGATGGCCAGGAGGCGGCGGAGCAGGACGTGCAGGTTCATGCAGCGGTCGCGGCCCGGATGGTCGTCAGCTCGGGGAAGGCGTCCTCCCACACGTCTCGGACCAGCCGGCTGATCAGGGTCCGCAGCACCGGCCACTGGGCGATGGGCAAGTCCCGATTCAGGAAGTCCACCACGTCCTGCTGCTGGCCCTCGGCCAGGACCGTCCGGTACAGGCCCATCCGGGGGCGCACCGCATCGACGTCGAAGGAGCGCTGGCCGGACCAGACCACATGCAGCGGGAGGCCGACCGTGCCGTGCGCGGGACCGCGCAGATCCTCCAGCCGGGCGGGCAGCCGCCGCATGTAGCGGGCGCGCAGGATCTCGCCCGCGTTGGGCACCGGGAAACGGGAGGACGTGACAGCCATACCCCCGATCATCGCCTGCCCGGCCGGGCAGGTCACCATGGACACCGGACTCCGCGCCCGAGGCTGCGTGGCAACCACGGGCCACAGGCAGGGCCCGGCGGCCGAGGCGATCCGCAGCCCCTTTTCTGTCTCAGGGGCGGGGCAGCCCTGCAGCTGTTTAGCCCTCTGGGAGCGGCGGGGTCCTGCGAGCCCGGGAGAAGGCGCGTCGAGGCAGCGGTGAGGGCATGCGGAAGGCGCGGCGGGTCACCGAGCCAGCCCGACCAGCAGCCGCCGCGGGTACCTCTTTCGGCCACGTCTGCTGCACTGGCGCCACAGGGCCCGTTCCGTGCTGGGGGCCAGTGGTTTGCCGCCGTCCAGGGGGACGTCCTGGAGCCATTTCTGGCCGAGGGGGCGCAGGAGTTCACCGGTGCCCATCGCCTCCCGTGCCCGGACCCGGCCAGTCTGTGGTGTGCGGGAACGGGGCGGACAGCACTCGGCTCGGTCACTTGCTTTCTTTGATCAGCAGGTATCCCTTGCCGTGGAACCACAACGACCAGTCCGAGCCGGGATGGGCGATCGCGATGACACTCGCGTCCTCGCCCACGGCTGCCGTTGCCAGGCTTTCCACCGGACAGTTGATCCTCGCCCGCACCTCACCGGCGGACGGATCCCACAGTTGAACGACGTTCCGGCTTGCGGACACGAGACCGCCGTCCGCGAGGACGGCCAGAGCTGACACGTGGTAGGTGGTGTCATGCCGTCCGAGTTCCCGGGAACCACGGTCGGCGTCGTTCGGGTCCCACAGCCGGATCCGGTCGTCCAGGAGGGCGCCGGTCGCCACCCGGCCGTCCGGGAGTACGGCGATCGCTGTGGCTGTCGGCTGCTCGCCAAGATCCACGGGGTCCGGGGCATCCGGGTGCCAGACCAGGATGCGGCTGCGGAATTTGCTCCTGGACTCTGAAGCTGTGACCACGCGTCCGTCCGGCAGCACGGCCATGGCCGTCGCAACGGTACCTCGCCGCCCGATGGGGATCGGCTTGCGTGCCGAATCGTTCGGATCAAGGAGTGTGAGGTGTCCGTCCTTGTCGCAGCGAACGTACCGTCCGTCCGGAAAGACCGCCGCGAGTCCGACGAAACTGATCGGTCCGGTGCAGAACACGAACTCCTCGCCCGATTCGTCGCCGGTCGGGGACCAAGCCCATCCTCCGACGCCGCCCGTGGCCACGAAGCCCCGTGTCAACTGAGCAACGGTGTTGCTGCCGAACGAGTAGTGCCCGAGCTCCCTCACGTGCTCGTCTCGGGGTGGCTCGCGGCGGCTCAGGTAGCCGTGGTCCGGGTTGATGAACAGGTTTCTCGTCGGGTCGGTCATCACTGGAACCCGCCGGTGCGTCAGATACCTCTCGTCGGAGTCCCACACCATGAGCTCGCGGTTGCCGCTGACGACCTGGCGCCCCAGCACGGTCATGGCCGACACTCCGCCGGGCTGCCGGCCCAGGACCGCCTCGACACGGGTTCATCGGGGTTCCACGCCAGCAGCCAGCCGCCCCACTCGCCTGCGGTGAGCAGCCGGCCGTCGTCGAGGACCGCGATCGCGGAGACCGAGTCGGGGTGCGTGCCGATCTCGACGGGACCGGACGAGGGAGCCGTCGAATCCCACAACAGGATGTGCCCGGTCCGGTGCCCGGTGACGACCCGGCCGTCCGCGAGGGCGGCGACTGCCGTGACCGCTGCCCAATGCCGCCCGATTTCCATCGGTGGCCCAGGTCGCATGCCGGAGTCCCACACCCACACCCGGCTCTCGTCCTTCTCACCCACCTGGCTGAGCTTCTTCTCACCGGTCACGGTGGCCAGGCGACCGTCCGGAAGCGCCGCCAGGGCTCGTACCGGAGCGTCATGCCGGCCGACCTCGATCGGGTCCGCACCCGGCCGGTGGGGATCCCATCGGACCAAGCGGCCGTCGCTGCCTCCCGCGTCTGTCACGATGCAGCCGTCCGACAGCGCTGCCATCCAGTGCACTGTGATGGCGTTGCGCAACTCGCGCAGCCGGGCCAGAGCGGTGGCGGCGTCGGGTCCCAGCTTGTGAGGCAGCGGCGTACCGGCTGCCCGGCCGAGCTCAACCGGTTTGCCGCCGGGTTCTGCCAGGTCGTGCACCCAGATTCCGCGGCCGTCCCATTCGATGGCGGCGACCCGGCCATCGGGCAGCACGTCGACTGCCGCTACGTGGGTCGTGTGGCGGGACAACTCGGTGGCAGCCGACGGTTCGGCCGGGTTCCACACCACGAGCCGTTCCCCCAGACCGGCCACCACCCTCCCGTCGGGGAGCGCAGCCATGGTCCTGACCCTGTCCAGCCGGCCACTGCGGGCCAGGAGCGCGGGTTCCCTGTGCCGCGTCGTGCGGAACGGGTAGAGGTGAGGTCCGGGCCCGTCGCTCAGATACGTGTGAAGCTTTCCGGCCAGGCGGCCCGCGCTGTCCTCCAGCGCCCGGAACATCAACTGCCGGGCCACGAACAGACGTTGTTGTGGCCCTGCCCCCCTCAGCTGCGAAGCCTGGCCCGACAGGGCGCCCACCAGCGCCTCGTGGGCGGACCGGTCGGCATCGGTGAGACCAGCGCCGTCCACTCGCCGCAGGAACGCGATCACCGTGTCCACGCCGGCCACCGGAAGCGCGGTGACCAGCCAGTTGACGTCCTGGGTGAGCTCGTACAGCAGTCCGGGCTCCTCCATCATCGTGGCGGGATAGGTATCCAGTAGGTACGCCGGGGTGCGTGCGGGGTCCCACCGCGTCTCGCTCCAGCCGCGAGCCCACGCGTGGATCCGCTGCCTCACCTCCAGTGCGCCAAGATCAGGGTGCTTCTGCGCATGCTCGAGCAGCGACAAGTGCCGGAACTGATAACGCACTGCGTCCGGAGGACCGACACGTTCCAGGCTGTGCGCCAGGTCGCCGCGCAGGATGCGGCGCAGCCGGCGGCGCCGGTGCGGCTCAGCGGGTGTCTGCTGGATCTGAAGGAGGTCGTCGGACCCGATCGGTCCGCCGGCCGCCGCGAGCAGTGCGAGGATGTCGACCGCTTCGTCGTCCGCGGAGTCGAGCAGTGTGTCCATCTCGCGGCGCGCGAGCACAGCGGCCCGACGTGGTTCCTCGAGCGTCGGCAAGCCGATGCGCCGGTGGTCCTGGATCGGATGACCGAGGGGCAGTTCGGACATGTCGAAACCGGGACGGGTACTGAGCAGAACGGCGACACGGCCGCTCACCCGGGACGGCAGCAGGCCGTACGCCGGTAAGCGCCGCCCTGGATAAGGCCGCTCCTCGTCGAGCCCGTCGACGATCAGCAGCAGGGTGCGCCCGGTCGACTCCGCGCGGTCGCAGGCACGTTCCCAGAGGGCCTGCAGATTGATCGAGTCCGCCACCGGTGGCGGTTCGTCGAGGAGCGCGGCCAGTTGCGGGACCACTGCAGACAGCAGTCGTTCACCGTCCGCGTTGGCCTCGCGGTGTGACATGAAGTAGCACACGACGTCGGTGTTCCCGGCCTCGCGCAGATCCGTCGCCACCGCCGCCAGCAACGCCGTCTTGCCGGCGTAGGGCTCACCGACGACCCAGGTGTAGCCGCCCGTACCGTCCGTGAGCACGGACAGCTCCTCGTCACGGCCCTTGAGCTGAGGTGTACGACGCCGGATGTCCCGCACGGTCGCCCAGTAGGCCGGCGGCCAGGCTCCCGTTCGAGGCCGGTGCGACGCCGCCGGCGGGGTGCCGGCCCGCGTCGCGGACGACGTCCGGGCACGTGTGCCGGGCGTCTGCGGTCTGCGCCTGTTGGATTGGCGGTACTCGCGAGCCGCGTGCCACAGGTCGTACCACCGCCGCTCCGCATCCTTGTCGAGTTTCCCGTTCGGCAGCAGGACCACGGACAGAAGCTGCTGTACGGGTGGCCACTCGGGGATGTTCTCACCCCGCTGCCACCGGCTCAGCTGCTGCTTGGTGATCTGCAGCCCCCGTTGTCTGCCTCGCTGCGCTGCCTGACCGAGCGTCAGCCCCTTGGAGCTCACCAGCTCCTGCAGCTTCTTCCCGAAGGCCACAGCCGGGTCGTCGTCGCGCGTCCGGTGGTCACCCGTGTCGCCGGACGATCCCGTGACACTTTCTGCACCGTCCTCGGGCTGCGAAGACGCACCGTGACCGGAGGGCCGTGCGTCGCGCGACGGCGGTTGGGGGTGGAACCGTGCCATGGCACGGCAACTTACTCCGAAGGGGGCACTTTCATGGTCCAGTTGTCGGTATTGCATGACGGTGCGTTGTCTGCGGGGGGTGCTGCACTGCTCTACAGCGCAACCATCACCGTCAGCGCCCTCGTCGCGGTACTCGCGCCCACTCCGGCCCGTCGCCGGGCGGCACGCGACGTCCTCGGCATCCTCCTACGGCGGCCCCTGATGCTCAGGCGGAACCGGCGGCGTGAGCGGCGCGCCGGTCCCGGACGATGAGGCGCTGCGGAGCGCCGCATGGAGTGAGAGGAGATCCACAAGTGGCCGTGGGTCCCGGTACATCCCTGTGGCCAGCCGAGAGCGCGTGCGCGCGGCCTCTGAGCTCGTCCTACCCTCCAAGGGCTCGCCCGGTCCCGCAGACAACGTAGGGAACTTTGAGCGGGTGCCATCGATGTTTGAGTGGCGCGGATCACTCAAGCCAGAGGCATCACGCCAATGAAGTGAAACTGCCTTCGGGGTCGGCAAGTGCGCCGCCATCTAAAGCTGGGGGAGATGCCCGCTCCTGCGCGGCGATGGGAATCGCACCGCACCGCCTTCTGATCTTTACTCACGACAGCGCCCCGTCTCCGGCACGATCGGAGAGCGGGGCGCCTTGGGTGGTGCGGGCCGTCGGGGGAAACTCCGTCCAGCTTCCCCCGACGGTGTCGGGGGCTGTCAGGCGAGGTCGTTCACGGTGGGGACGACGATGCCGTAGAGCTCGGTGACGGTGGCGAGTGCGCCGTCGTGGATCTGCTGGGCGGAGATGTGCTCCTGGCCTGCGGCGGTGGTGGGCAGGGAGCGGGTGGCGGAGGCCTTGGCGACGACGGTGGGGCGGAAGCCGTTGAGGAAGGCGCCCTGGGCGGTGAACAGGACGCACATGTTCGTCATGAAGCCGGCGAGGATGACGTTCTCGTGTCCGGCTTCCTTGACGAGGGTGGCGAGGTTCGTCTCGTGGAAGGCGTTGGGGACGGACTTGATGACGCGGCCTTCTCCGGCGATGGGGGCGACGTCGGCGATGATCTGACCGTCTTCGGTGTCGGGCTGGTAACCCTTGTCCTGGACGTGGATGACGGTGGCGCCCGCGGCGCGGGCTGCGGCAAGGAGGCGCTTGCCTTCGGCGACGGCGTCCTTCCATCCGTCCAGTTCCATGGTGCCGTGGGTGTAGGTGTTCTGGAAGTCGATGAGGATGACCGTGGCGTCGGCCAGGGAGGCGGGGGTCTCGTCGAACTTGTTGAGCTGGCGCAGCGTGGTGGTGCCCATGGGGGTCCCCTTTGAGGAATGTGGAAGGCAGTAGCGCTGATGAGCGCCCTGTGGTGTTGGCGACGCTAACACAAGATGTAAGCAGGGTGTACGCGGTGCCAGTGGCTCCGTTTGTGTGGGATGGTGGTTTTACCTGGTCAGGGGCGTTAGCGGTTCGTACATGAACTGTTAGCATGGCTTCATGTCGACAGCGAGAGAGCGCATTCTGGCCGCCACGACCGAGCTGATTGCTTCGCAGAGTGCGGAGGAGATCTCTACGCGGTCGATTTGTGCGAAGGCGCAGGTGGGGGCCCCTGAGATTTCCCGGCAGTTCGGGGGGAAGCGGGGGCTGATGGCGGTGGTGGCGGACCGTGGCTTTGAGCGTTTTCTGGCCAGCAAGCGGAAGAACCCCCGGACGGAGGATCCGGTGGCGGATGTGCGGACGGCATGGGACAGCCACGTGCGTTTCGCCTTGGAGAATCCGCATCTGTACCGGTTGATGTTCACGCCGGACGGGGAGCCGAAGCCGCAGGCGGTCAAGGAGGCTCAGGCGTTGCTGCTGGGAGTGCTGGGGCGCTGCGAGGCAGCGGGGCGGCTGGTGCTGGCGCCGGCGGTCGCGGGCCAGGCAATTCTGGCGGCGAACGTGGGCGTGTGCCTGATGATGCTGTCGTTTCCCGAGCTGTTCGGGGATCTGGCGGTTTCTGAGGTGGTGCGTGATGCGGTCCTCGGGAAGGTGACGGGTCAGGCGCAGGAGGGCGGGGGTGCGGGCCAGGCGGCCGCGGCGGTGCTGGCGCGGGCGCTGGTGGGGGCGCTGTCGGGAACCGTGACGGTGGAGGACGAAGTGGTTCAGGCGTTGTCGCGGTCGCTTGATTCCTAGATTTTCGCAGGTCAGAGAGGCCCCGTCCGGGTTGGGCGGGGCTTTTTCATGCCCGGGAGTGTTACCAACGCTTACGCGATGTGTTAGCTTCGTGAACACCTTGGGGAGGGCTCGACCCGCCCTTGAGGGGCGACCGCTGCTGCGCGGGAGAAGTGCGTCACGGGGGGACGTCAGGAGCCTTTTTGTCCCTTCCGGCCTGCCCGGAAAGCACCTCTTTCTTCTGCATGCCCATTTTTTCGGAGGGGACCGGATATGTCTGCTGTACCCATGCCTGACGAGGCGCCCAACGAGCTGATGACGGGCGACTCCTTTCTGGAGAGCCTGCGGGACGGGCGTCAGGTTTTCGTGGACGGGGAGGTCGTCAAGGACGTCACCACCCATCCGGCGTTCGCCGGAGCCGCGAAGTCGTCGGCGCACCTGTATGACGCGCTGCACGCGCCGGAGACGAAGGACTTGATGACGACGGTCGACCGGTATACCGGCCATCGCGTCCACCGGTTCTTCACCCCCGCGCACTCGGCCGAGGAACTGCTCAAGGCCCGGGACGCGATCGAGCACTGGGCGCGCATGAGCTACGGGTTCATGAACCGCACGCCCGACTACAAGGCCTCCTTCATGGCCGGCCTCGTCTCCACCCAGGATTTCTACGCCCCTTACGACTCCAACGCGCGGGCCTGGTACGAGAAGTACGTCAAGCAGGGCATGGCCGTCTCGCACGCGATCGTCAACCCGCCGGTGGACCGCAACCGGGCTTCGCACGAGATCTCGGACGTGTTCATCACGGTCGTCGAGGAGCGGGACGACGGCATCGTGGTGGAGGGCGCCAAGCTGATGGCGACCGGCTCGGCCCTGACGAACGCGGCGTTCGTGGGCCAGATCCACCTGGGCAACCTGCAAAAGGGCAAGGCCGAAGACATGGCGCTGGCGTTCATCGCGCCGATGAACACCCCGGGCCTGAAGGTGATCTGCCGTCCTTCCTACGAGAAGAAGGCCACGTCCCCGTTCGACAGTCCGCTCTCCAGCCGGTTCGACGAGAACGACACGGTCCTGGTCTTCGACAACGCGTTCATCCCGTGGGAGAACGTGCTGATCTACCGCGACACCGAGAAGATCCACGAGTACTTCCCCCGGTCGGGCCTGCTGTCGCGCGGCTTCTTCCAGGGCGCCATCCGCATGGCGGTCAAGCTGGAGTTCATGGCGGGCCTCCTCGACAAGGGCACCCGCATGAACGGCACCAAGGACTTCCGGGGCGTCAAGGCCGGACTGGGCGAACTCCTCGCGTGGCGTCATCTGACGTGCGCGATGACCACCGCCATGGCCATGGACCCCGAGGAGGGTCCGGCGGGAACGGTGCTGCCGAAGCTGGAATATGCCGCCAGCCACCGGGTGCTGGCCCCTCTGTCCTGGCGCCGGGTCCACGACTTCTTCGAGGAGCACCTGGCGGGCTCGCTCTTGATGACCGGCTCCAGCTACAAGGACTTGCAGAACACCGAGCTGCGCCCGCTGCTGGACCGTTTTTACCGGGGCTCGGCCGGGGGTGCGGAGGAGCGGATCAAACTGTTCAAGCTCGCGTGGGACGCGATCGGCAGCGAGTTCGGCGGCCGTCATGAGCTGTATGAGCTGAACTACGCGGGCGGCCCCGACCAGGTGCGCCTCGACACCGCCAACGCCGCGCAGGCGATGGGGCTGCTCGACGCCTACGGCGCCCAGGTCGACAAGGCGATGGGCGACTACGACCTGGACGGCTTCACCCGGGGCCGCTGGGCCGAGGACCGCTGACCGCAGGGTCTCCCACAGACGCAGCCGGGTGCCGTCTCCCCCTTCCCCCGCCGGCACCCGGCTGCCCTCCTGCTCATGCTCTGGAGGTTTTTCCCGTGACTGACGACCTGCGCAGCGTCATGCGCCAGTTCGCCACCGGTGTATGCATCGCTACAACCTGCCGCTACACACGGGCCGGTGCCCGCCGCCACAACGCGATCACCGTCAACTCTCTCGCCTCGCTGTCCCTCACCCCGCCACTGGTGAGCTTGAGTTTCCGGGCGGACTCCGAATTTCTCGCCGATGCACTGGCCTCACGCGTGTTCGCCGTCTCCATCCTCGGCGCGGATGCGGAAGGGACGGCTCGTACGTTCTCCGGGCGGCGGCCCGAGCGGGACCGTGCCCTGCGCACCGCCGCCACCCGTCCCGGGGAGCGTACGGGGGCGTTGCTGTTCGCCGGGGCCGGGTGGATGGAGTGCCGCTACTACGACCACTACGCGGTCGGTGACCACGTCCAGGTGATCGGCGAGGCCGTCGCCCTGGGTGCTGCCGGCTCCGCGCACACTCCGCTGATTTTCCTCGGTGGTGGTTTTCACCGCCTCGACACCGAAAGCGCCGCCTCATGAACCGCACCCGTATTTTCGCCGCCACCGCCCTGATTGCCACGAGCATGCTCACCACCCCCACCGCGCACGCCACCGGAGGCAGTACCACCAGGGTCATGTGCGTCACCGACAGCATGGACGGCGGGAAGACCACCGCCGTTGCGCCCGAGGCCGCCGCCTCCCTGAAGCAGCGCACCCGCTCGTACGAAGGGCCGTGTGCCGCGTTCGGCCCCGCCCAGGATCTCGGTAACGGCAACCTGCGCTCCTACACCCAGACCAACCAGGACGGCACCCCCTACGCGGTCGGGGTGACGTTCACCCGGGATGCGCTGGCGGGCCTGCCCACCGACATGAACGACCGTCACCACTGCTACGACGTCAACAGTGACGGGCGCGTGGACCAGGACACCGAATGTGTCGGCGGCTATGAGCACCCCCTTGTCCTGCCGTCGGCCACCACCACAGCGGCGCCGGGCCTGTCCTCCCAGTGGGTACTGACCAACTACAACCCGAAGGGGCACGGCCTGCCCGGCATTTACGACGTCCCGCACTTCGATTTTCACTTCTACCTCAAGCCCAAGTCGGTGCGGGACGCGATCCGTACCGGGCCGTGCGGGCTCGTCATCAACTGCGACGACTACGCCACGGCGACCAAGGAAATCCCTGCCCCGTACATGCCGGCCGGCTACATGGACCACAAGGAAGCCGCCGAAGGCGCCATGGGCAACCACCTCATGGACACCGACGACTCCCCCGAATGGCACGGCCAGCCGTTCACGCACACCTTCATGTACGGAGGGTGGGACGGAGACCTCCTGTTCGAAGAGCCGATGATCACCAAGGCGTGGTTTACGGGCCTCGCTGCCGGGACCAACGCGAACGGCTGCTTCGCCATCAACCAGCCTGCCGCGTGGAAGAACACCGGGTTCTACCCCCGCCAGTACTGCATCAACTACGAGCAGGGCCGCGACGACTTCACCGTGTCGCTCCGCGACTTCTATTCCGCCCCGGGAGCGTGAGAGGTGAACGGGGGATCATCCATCGCCGTCGTGGGGGGCGGCGCAGCGGCGGTGTGCCTGCTCGATGCGCTGGCCGCCTCCACGCTGGCGCCCGGCTCCCTGACCGTGTTCGAGCCGTCCCCGCACCTGTGGCGGGGCAGGCCCTACCAGGTCGACACCGAAACCTTCACGATCAACATGGTGCCCGCCGACATGTCGGTACGCGCGGGGGATCCGGAGCATTTCGCGTACTGGCTCGCCGGCCGCGACCGGATCACGAAAAGCGTCACGGTGCCCGATCCGCACTCTGGGGCCCGCTTCATCGCTCGCACCATTTACGGCGAATACCTCGAACACACCGCGTACAGCGCCATGGGCAGGCTGCGCCGCAAAGGCTGGCGTGTCGATCTGATCGGCGCGCCGGTGACCTCGGCTGCACGCTGTGCGCAGCGGGTCATGCTCCAGACGAAAGACGGCCGGGCCCGTGTCTTCGACTACGCCGTGCTGTGCGTAGGGAGGGGGGCGCCGGAGGATCTCTACAGTCTGGCGGGGGCCGAGGGATATATCGGGGATCCGTATCCGGCGGTCGACCGGCTTCACGAGATCGGCATGGACGATCACGTGGCGATCCTCGGCAGCGGGCTGACGGCCGTCGACACCGTGCGGTACCTGGCCGCGACGGGGCATCAAGGCAGCATCACGCTGGTCTCCCGCAACGGGGTGCTGCCCGCGGTGCGGCAGCGGCCGGCTGACTTCACGGTGAAAAACCTGACCCAGCCGCGCATGCAGGCCCTCGCGGCGCAGGGCGGGACGTTGTCGCTGGCCGAGCTGGCCGCCATGTGCCGCAGCGAACTCGTCCAGGCCGACAGTGACCCGGACAGGGTTTTCGCGGAAATCGGTTCCACGTTCACCGAAAAGCCGCTGGACCGGCTGCGCCGTCAGCTGTCTCTGGTCGACGACACGGATCTGGGGCTGCGCATATTGCAGCGAGCCATTCCCGACACCGGGCCCGACGTGTGGCCGCAGCTGACGGAGAAGGACAAGAAGCATCTGCTGCGCCATCACCACCGGGCGCTGATGAGCCTGTGCTGCCCGATGCCGCCCGCCTCGGCCGCCCTGCTGCTGGAGCTGGCGGACGCAGGACAGCTGTCCGTGCAAGGGGGGCTGCGCCATATCGCCCCAGAAGGCAATGCCAGTTTCACGCTCACCACGGCTGGCGGCACCTTCACGGCCGACCGGATCGTCAACACCATCAGCCCTTCCGCCCAGCGCATCCCGCACGCGGCCCAGCGCCTGGTCACCTCCCTGCTGCGCTCGCGCAACGTGGCCGTCAACCCCTACGGAGGCCTGACCATCGAACGCGCCACCAGCCGCCTGACGGTCGCCGGACAGACGGATCCGTGCCTGTATGCGCTGGGAGACCTCGCGGCCGGCGCTCTGTTTTTCACCTGGGGAATTCCCTCGCTGGTCGACCGGGCCCGCGACATCACCGACGCCATCACCGCCCACCAGACGGCCGCCGCGCTGACGCCCGCGCTGGTGAGCGCCTGACCCAAGGAGAACACCGTGACCAGCGAAGGCGTGCGCCCTGTTTTCCTCGCGGATACGGCCACCGGGCTGCCCATCCCCGCCGACAAGACATTCGCCACCGTCACCGAGCACCGCCGTCACGTCAAGCAGCGCCTGGCCGCCGCCCTGCGCCTGTTCGGCCGCGAGGGCTTCGGGGAGGGAATATCGGGACACATCTCTGTCCGCGACCCCCAGTACACCGACCAGTTCTGGGTGAACCCGTTCGGAGTGTCCTTCAACCGGGTCACCGTCGCCGACATGATCCGTGTCGACCTCGAAGGCCGGGTGGTGGCGGGATCGCGGAAGGTGAATCCGTCCGCATTTGTCATCCACGCCGCGATCCACCAGCAGTACCCGAACCTGCACGCCATCGCGCACGCCCACACGCCCTACTCCCGCGCGCTCGGCTCGCTGGGCCGGCTGCTGGAGCCCATCGACCAGGAATCGGCCGCCTTCCATGGCCGCCAGGCCCTGTACGAGGCGTACGAGGGTCCCTCGGTCACTGTGGAGCAGGGCCGCGACATCGCTGCCCACGTCGGGGACAACAGCGCCCTGGTGCTGCGCCACCACGGCCTGATCACCGTCGGCGGTTCGATCGAGGAAGCCGTCCACCGGTTCTTCACCTATGACTCCTGCGCCCAGGTGCAGCTGCTGGCTCGCGCTGCCGGAAAACCCCACGCTTTCACCGCCGCCCAGGCCGAGGCCGCCGCCCAAGGGTTCGGCGATACGCAGCTGGCCCGCTTCAGCTTCGAGCTGCTCTGGGACGAGATCACCCACGACCAGCCCGATTTCCTCAACGAAAGCTAAGGCGCATCCGCGCCCCTACGTCTGCATTTGCGAAGGGAAAACCCGTGAAAATCCTTCTGTTCGGCGCTTCCGGGAACATCGGCTCGACGATCACCCACGAACTCATCGCCCGTGGGCACCACGTCACCGGTGTGACCCGCTCCGGGAACACCACCACCACCGGAAATTACACCGCCCAGGCCGGCGACGTCCGTGACGCCCGCACCGTGGCCGACCTGGCGGAAGGCCACGACGTGGTGGTGTCCGCGATCGGCCCCCGCCACGACGGGAGAGACGAGGACCGCGACATCATCGTGGGCGCCACCGCAGCCCTCATTTCCGGCCTGCGACTGACCGACGTCACGCGCCTGGTGGTCCTGGGCGGCGCGGGCAGTCTGCTGACCGCGCCCGGTGTCCGCGTCATCGACTCCCCGCACTTCCCCGAGATGTGGAAGGCGAACGCCTCCGCCCAGAACGAGGCGCTGGAAATGTACCGGCAGGTCAGTGACCTGGACTGGACGTTCGTCTCGCCCCCCAAGCTGATCGAGCCCGGGGAGCGGACCGGCGCCTACCGCAAGGGCGGCGATGAGTTGCTGACCACCGCGAATGGCGACTCGAAGATCAGCATCCCCGACTTCGCGATCGGTTTCGCCGACGAGGTCGAGCGGGGTTCCGCGATCCGCGCCCGTATCAGCCTCGCCTACTGACCTTTCCCCCTACAGCCCCCCGGCCCTGCTGCACACGGGCCGGGGGCTCCTGGAGAAAACGATGACGAAAACCCAAGCCACCGTCCGCTTCACCATCCTCCTCGGCGCCCTGACCGCACTCGGGCCCCTGGCCAACGACACGTATTTGCCCGGCCTGCCGCAGATCGCTGACCAGATGCACGCCTCGGCTTCCGCCACCCAGTTGTCCTTGACCGCCTGCCTGGTCGGACTCGGCACCGGCCAGATGATCGCCGGACCCATCTCCGACCGTCTCGGGCGACGCGGCCCCCTCATGGCCGGACTGCTCCTGTTCATCGCCGCAGGGGTGGCTTGCTCCTTTGCCCCCAACATCTGGCTGCTGGTGGTGTTGCGGCTGATCCAGGGCATCGGCGGTGCCACCGGCATCGTCATCGCCTCCGCCATCGTCCGCGACCGCCATGAAGGCGCAGCAGCCGCACGCCTGTTCTCCACCCTGATCCTCGTCACCGGACTCGCGCCCACCCTCGCCCCGCTGGCTGGTGGGCAGTTGCTGCGCTTCACCGACTGGCGCGGTATTTTCCTGGCTCTGGCCCTGGTCGGTGTCGTCATCGGCCTGGCCTGCACGATGTTCCTGCCCGAAACGCATCCCGCCCCGAACCGCCGCCGGGGCCCGGCAGCCAAGGGCGCCTTCAAGACCCTGCTCGCCGACCGCAATTACGTGGGCTGCCTGCTGTCGATCGGGTTCGGATTCGCCGCCATGTTCGCCTACATCGCCGGCGCCCCCTTCGTCCTGCAAGATATCCACGGCCTGTCCCCGCAGGGGTTTTCCTACGTGTTCGGCGTCAACGCCCTCGGTCTGGTCATCGCCGCCCAGATCACCGGCCGTATCGTCCACAAGACCGGACCCCGGCGTCTTCTCGGGGTAGGAGTAACCGCCTGCGCCCTGGGAGGTGTGGCCACCTTCGCCTGCGCCTTCACCGACGCCCCGCTGGCCGCGCTGCTCGTCTCGCTGTTCGTGGTGGTCGCCTCCGTCGGCCTGATCATGCCGACCTCCATGGGGCTGGCCATGAACGACCATGGCAACATCGCTGGGTCGGCTGCCGCTCTCATCGGCTTCTTCCAGCACGTCATCGGCGCCGCCATGGTCCCGCTGGTCGGCCTGGCAGGAAAAACCTCTGCCGTGCCCATGGGCATCCTCACCGCCGCCCTCGGTCTGGCAGCGCTGGCCTCCTTCGCCCTCACCCGCACCAAGTCGGCCCCCGCCCGCGTGGTACCGCAGCCGGTGAAGGCAGTGTCATGACTGGGAAGGCTTTCCTCAACGGCGGCCCCGCCATCACCCCCGCCGTGGCCACGCTCGCCGACGCACTGATACGTACCGCGCAGTGCCACGGCCAGCAGAAAATCGTTTTCCTCCACACCAACGGCACGCACACCGCGCTCTCCTATGGCCAGCTGCTGGACAACGCGCGGAAAATACTCGCCGGCCTGCGCCGCACCCTCAACCAGCCCGGCGACATCATCCTTCTCGACACTCCCGACCCCCGGGAGCTGGTCACCGCCTACTGGGCCTGCCACCTGGGCGGCTACGTCCCGCTGCCGGTGCCCGACCGGGACGGCCTGCTCGAACAGGTGTGGACCGCCTATGGGCAGCCCCGCTTCATCACCGGCAGCGGACGCACCATCCCCCCTGGTATGACCCCCTACGCCACCGGAACCTACGAATACCTTCTCGGCCATGCCCCCGACCTGCACCAGCACCAGGGACGGCCCGAAGACCTCGCGCTGCTCCTGCTGACCTCCGGCTCCACTGGCACCCCCAAGGCCGTGCGCCTGACCCACCGCAACATCCTGACCCGCACCGCGGCGACTGCCCACGTCAACCACCTCGACCACCGCCAGCGCACTCTCAACTGGATGCCCCTGGACCATGTCGGCGGCCTGGTCATGTTCCACACCCGCGACACCTACCTGGGCGCCTACCAGGTCCACGCCCCCCAACGGTGGATCCTGGACTACCCGCTGCGCTGGCTGGACACCGTCCACACCCACCGCATCACCTGCACCTGGGCGCCCAACTACGCTTTCGCGCTCGTCAACGACGCCCTCCAAGTTGTCAGCGGTACCCCGTGGGATCTGACCTGCCTGACCTACATCATGAACGGCGGGGAACCCCTCCACGCCGACGTCATCAAGAACTTCATGACCGGCCTGGCTCTCTACGGGTTGCCGCGCGATGCCATGTATCCGGGCTGGGGCATGTCGGAAACCTCCTCCGGCATCACCGACTGCCGGTTCACCGAATATCTCGGCCAGCGCTACGTACCCGTCGGGCGCCCCCAACCCGGCACCCGCATCCGCATCGTCACCGACGACGGCAACCTGGCCGACAAAAACACCCTCGGCCACGTCCAGGTCGCCGGAGCCGCCGTCACCGACGGATATCATTACGGCGACAACCAGACCCGGCAGTCCTTCACCCCCGACGGCTGGTTCACAACTGGGGACCTCGGCTATATCGACGGCACCATCCTGACCGTCACCGGCCGCGCCGACGACCGGATCACCCTCGCCGGCGTCATCTACCACGGCCACGAAATCGAAGCCGCCGTGGAAGAACTCGACATCGCCGCCCCCACCTACACGGTGGCCACTCCCGTCACCACAACGGCCGGGGAAAACCTCGCCGTGTTCTTCCACCCGAAAAACGGCCACCCCACCCCTGTCGAACTGGGCACCCTGCACGGCATGCTCGCCGCCCGCTTCGGCATCACCGGTGCCCGCCTGCTGCCCGTCGGCAAGGACGACATCCCCAAAACGGGCATCGGCAAGCTCCGCCGTGCCCCGCTGCGCCAGCGCTACGAAAGCACCCCCGAAGCCACCTGGACACCCGTCCCCTAAAGCGGGAGAAGACCGCACTCCCCGGCCCTGTGCGGCCCTCTCCCAGGCGCGGCAGCCTCATCCCACCCCCTTCGGGACAGGCTGCCGCGCCTTCCTCCTGCCATGTTCCGCCCAGAAAGGAACCCCTCTGTCATGCCCCTGCACGAAGACCTGCGCCCGCTGCCCGGCGAACCCGTCGCCCTCGACCTCGTCAACACCCGCTACCGTGACCGCACCGGGCACATCGACCTGATCAACACCCGGGCCGCCCTCAACCGATGGCTGCACACCAGCGGCCACCTCAAGGACTACCCCGACCCCTACCAGTTCGCCGACGACTACGCGTTCACCGTCATCTGCCGCGCCCGCGACATCCTCACCCAGTTCCTGGCCGACGCCGCCGACCCGAACGCGCTGGCCCGCTTCAACACCCTGCTGAGCCACGGCCGCATGCGTCACGAACTGACGCCCACCGGCCCGGTCCAGCACCTCGACATCGACGATCCTGCCCACCTCATCGGTTATCTCGCCGCCGTCAGCTACCTCACCCTCCTCACCCGCGACCTCGACCGGCTGCGGACCTGCGCCAACGACTGCGGCCTGTATTTTTTCGACACCTCGCGCAACGGCTCGCGCCGCTGGTGCTCCCGGGAAGGCTGCGGCAACCGGGTCCGCGTCGCCCGCCACTACGCCCGCCGAAGAAACAGCGCCTGACCAGCGCAAAACCCCCGCCCCTCCCCGGACAACCGGAAAAGGAGCGGGGGTTTTCTGTTCCGCTCAGCGTTCTTCGCGGACCGGGCGACCCGGCGTGGAGGAAGTACTGCGCTGCCGTGGGATGAATACCACCGGCTGCGCTGCACTGGCCTGCCCCTTGCGGTGCCGTCCCCGCCGGAGGACCCGCACCACACCGGGCCGTGCCGCATACAGCCCGGCCAGCAGCTCGGGGACCACCAGGACCAGCAGCACGATCAGCGGGACATCCCAGCCGCCGCTCAGGCTGTGCACAAACCCGATGGCGAACGGGCCGAAGCCGGCCAGGAGATAGCCGCCGGTCTGCGCGACACCCGACAGCCGCGCCGTCGCCGCCGCATCCGTGGTGCGCAGGCTCAGCAAGGTCATGGCCAGCGGGAACGCTCCGCCCGTCGCGATGCCCAGGATCAGTACCCACGCCCAGCCCGCGGACGGCGCGATCCAGATACCACCCAGGCCCACGACTTTCGCGGCGAAAACGGCCACGACCAGGGGCCGTTGATCGTCCATGCGTGCGGCGGCCACCGGCATCACCAGCCCCAGGGGTACCCCCAAAGCGAGCATCACGGACATCATCGTGCCCGCCGTCGCCGCCGAATATCCCCGGGACTGCATGATCTCGGGCAGCCACGCCACCAGGACATAGAACGCCAGACACACCAGCCCCAGAAACGCGATGATCGCCCCGGCCACCGGCGAGCGCAGCAGATTTTCCTCCCCGGCCGGCTCGGCCTCCCTGGCCGTAGCGGTGACTACACGGTCCTCGCCGCCCGGGGCTGCTCCCCACGTGAGGGAGCCGACAGCGGCCGGGAGCGCCCACAGGGCCAGTGCGATCTGCCAGCCCGCGCTCTGGGACACCGGGACCGCGATGCCGGCCGCGACCGCTCCCGAGAGGGCCATCAGCATCATGGCCAGCCCGGTCACGGTGCCGAGGCGGGCGGCGTAGTGGCGTTTGATGACGGCAACGATCAGGACGTTGCCCAGGGCGATCCCGCCACCGGCCAGAATCGTTCCCGCATACAGCGCCACAAGCCACGGTACGGCGCGCAGCGCGGCCCCGGCGGCAATCAGGCCCAGCGCACAGCTGACAGCGCCCCGTTCTCCGATCCGCCGGGCGAGGCGGGGTGCGAGGAAGGAGAAGAGGCCCAGGCACAGCACGGGCAGCGTGGTGAGTACATCGACGGCTGTCGCCGACAGCCGTAAGGCGTCCTTCAGGGCCGACAGGATCGGCGGGACTGAGGTGATTGCCGCGCGTAGATTGACGGCCAGCAAAATGACGCCGGCCAGCAGCCACACCTGTTTTCGTCGTGAGGACACAGAGGGCATGGTCATGGTTTTCCCCCGGGAAAAGGGCGACGGCCCCCCGCCCCATCCGGGGTAAAGGATGAGGCAGGAAGCCGCCGGGTCTTACGGGACGGTCGCAGAAGGTCAGACGGCGACGGAACGTACGGCCTGCTGTGCCTTCAGCTTGGAGTGGAACGGACAGGCCGCCAGCGACGCGGTGGACGCGGTCGCACCGGTGTCACCCAGCAGCTTCAGGAGTTCCTGGGAGAGAAGGTCGGGCCTGCCCTTGAGGGCGTCGGCCAGCTGCTGGTCGGTGGAGAACACCATCTGGGCCGCAATGTTGTCCTGGACGATGCGGGCGAGGTTGTCGAGGGCCACATCGACCGCGTTCGCGATCGACGGGGCCTGACAGGGCAGGTCGATCAGGTGGCTGTCGGCCATCCCGGCGTCCATGAAGTGCTTGATGATGATCGAGTTCTGGTTCAGCTCGCTGGTGGTCCACATCGACAGGACCACCACGTACAGCTCGTGCCAGCGGTCGGCGCCGACCTTGGTCTTCCAGCGGGTGAAGAGATCCTTGACGGCCTCGATCTGGACTTTCGCCGCCCAGTACATGTTCTGCTTGATGTCGTCGCCGACCTTGCCGGTGAAGTCCTCGAAGCCCTTCATGTCGAAGGTACGGCGCCGGATGATGTCGTTCGCGTACGTCATGCCCGCGTCCAGGATGTGCGCGCAGGACACCTTCAGGTCGGTGGGCAGCCCGGCCTGTTCCAGGGTGCGCCGGGCGGTGTCGAGGTCGGCGACGAACTTCGTCAGCGGGTCGACCCAGTCCGTCTTGCCCGGCCCCGCGTACGCGGTCATCGCCAGATCCCGGGCATACATGTCCTTCTGCCCGGCTGGAACGCGGGGGTCAAGGTATGGCGCGATGACGGAGAAGATCCCCAGCGGGACGTGTGCGATGGACTTCGCCAGCTGGAAAATCTGGTCGATCGGCTCCTCCACGAACCGCTGACCGTCCAGGACCAGGGTGTACTTACCGCCCTGCATGCCGTTCTCCACCACGATGACCGGCGTCAGCTGCTGCGTCACCCCGACCCGCAGCTTGTCGTAGTTGGTGCGCATGTCGGTGTCGACCTGAAGGATGTTGCCGCGCGCGGTGACCTGGTCGCCGGCCGCGTCCCCGCTGCCTGCCGGAGCCGCCGCATCCGGGGCAACCGCTCCGGCTGGCGAGGCTCCCGCGCCGGTCAGGAAAGTCGCCGCCGCCGCTGCGGTGGTGGTCGCCGCAATGAAGTTTCTTCGCGTACTCATGCTCCCGTTTCCCCCCTGGGAATAGGACTGTTTTCCGGGTGATACCGCCACTACAGGCCTCCCAGGGACTCTGCGCGGAACGGACGATCGCCGGAAGGGCGACGGCAACGTATGGGTGAACCGCGCGGGGATCCTCGAGACCTAGAACAGGCACTTCCGCAATCCGGAAGATACTTTCCGGACTGCGGCGGCGAGAGCGAGATTAATGGCCCGAACGGATCGTTCGAAGCTCGAAAACAGCTGGATGACACTAATGGGAGGAAATGTCGAGTAAATCTCCACAAGTGGAGCGTTCCGTCCCGCCACCGGCGCGTTATATTCCGCCCTGCGGAATAATTCCTGACCTTTTTCCGGTAAAATCGCCCATGCTTCCCCGCGCGTGGGCTAGGCAGCTATTCGAACACGCTCTACAGCTTCCACGAGTATGTGGCTGATCCTCGCCGGTAGCATCACACTCCTTCAGCCACACGGCGAAGCCACTCCATGCAAAAACCCCCGTTCCGAAGAACGGGGGTTCAGGAGGGCTGGCGATGGCAGTCAGGGCTTCAGCGCGACCTCCGCGTCGGCCTCCTCCAGCAGCGGAATCCCGGCCTGGACGGCGTTGAGGATCATCGCCCGTACGTCCTCACGGACGACCGCAGCGGTCCCGCCGCTGGTCTCGAGACTGTGCCCAAAGGCCCACTGGGCTGGGATGGGGAGGTCCCCGGTCAGGCTCACGGAGATCTTCATCAGGGGCTCCTAATAGGACTCCGTTAGGTCTCAGGCGATCTTGTCGCTCTCTGCTGGTAGGAGCGGGGTAGCAGTTGGTGGCAGGTGGTGCAGATGCGGGTCCAGCACCTCAGCGTGTCCTGGAGGAGGTCGAGGACGAGGTAGAGGGTGAGACCGGCGTGGGGGCTTTTGGGGAGGGCCGCTGCTCGGTGAGGAAGGCGTGGGCGGCGGTGGCGAGGGTGACGTGGTGGTGCCGGCCGGGCCAGGAGCGTCCTTCGAAGTGGTCCAGGCCCAGGCCGTGTTTGAGTTTGCGGTTGTCGTGCTCGATGCGCCAGCGCAGTTTCGCGCAGCTGACCAGGTCCTCCAGTGGGGTGTCGGTGGGCAGGTCGGAGAACCAGTACTTGGTGGGCTCTTCGGCGTCGGTGGGCCATTGGGCCAGCAGTCACAGGTCGGGCAGGACGCCGTCCCACCGGCCCTGCTCGGCCGGGGCCCGGGGCTTGAGCGGGCGGACGACGGGGTTGCCGGCCGGGCGCACGTGCAGGGCAGCGAAACGGGAGCGCATCGGGCCGGGGGAGTCCTGGCGTCAGGTGACGTCGGTGAACGCCTCGCGCCTCAGGTTGGTGGCGTGCGTGGCCACGCTCAGGGGTGCCTGGCGGTAGCGGGCAGTGGCGTGCAGCAGGGCGATCCGCGACGGTGGCCGACAACTTCCTTGCGAGCAGGCCTTGTTCAACGCGTAGCGATCCGTCTGGGTAGTTCCCGGCTGGCTCCGGCGGCGTCAGATCACGCCGCTCTCCTGCCGCTTCGTGGGTGCGTTGGCCGAAATGGGACTGAAACGGGGTGTCGGCTGTGCTGGGTTCGGGGCCGCCCGGCGATGCCGAGCGACCTCTCAGTGACAGCGGCCCGTCTCCCGGGTACGGCCATCAATACCCCGGCGGCAATCCGGCTAGGTTCCGTCTCTTCGATCATGATCGGAGCCAGATGAGGAGTGCTGCGGCGGTGACGGTGCCGAGGTAGACGTATCCGCGCTTGTCGTACCGCGTCGCGGCGGCTCTGAACTGCTTCAGCTTGTTCACCGCCCGCTCGACGGTGTTGCGCTGCTTGTACCGCGCCGGGCTGAAAGCCGGCGGCCGTCCGCCGCGCGAGCCTTTGCGCAGGCGGACGGCCCGGCTGTCGCTCTTCTCCGGGATCACGCACCGGATGCCGCTCCGCCGCAGGTAGGCACGGATGACGCCGTTGCTGTAGGCCCGGTCCGCACTGACGCTGTCCGGCCTCCGGCGCGGCCGGCCAGGTCCCGTGCGGGGCACGCGGAGCTTGTCCAGCACCGGTTCGAACTGGGTGCAGTCCGCCCGTTGGCCCGGGGTGACGACCAGGGACAGCGGCGGCACTTGCCGTCCGCGGCCAGGTGGACCTTGGTGCTCAGACCGCCGCGGGACCGGCCGAGGGCCTCGCCGACCGGACCGCCTCCTCCAGGAACGCCAGCAGGCTCCGGCGAACTGCTCTGTGCAGGGCCCCCTTTGACACGGTGGGTGCCGGAGGTGAGTCCTTGCGGGCGCCGGCGGCATGCTGGTGAGCTCTGACGGAAGTGGAGTCGATGTAGATGCCCCAGTCGATGTCACCTGACGCGTCGGCCGCGGCCTGGACATGCTGGAGCAGACGCTCCCAGGTGCCGTCGGCCGACCACAGCAGGTGCCGCTTGTGCACCGTCTGCCACGGACCGAACCGCTCGGGCAGCTCACGCCACTGACAGCTGGTACCGAGCCGGTGAATGATCCCGTTGATCACCTGCCGGTGATCCCGCCACCGCCCGCACCGGTTGTTGCTCAGCGGCAGCAGCGGCTCCAGCACCGCCCACTCGTCAACCGTCAGATCCCCCCTGCTCAACATGACCCGAACAACGAATCACATGATCGGAGAGGCACGACTTAGTGCTGGAAGAGTACTTCCGGATTGTTCGGCGAGGGGCCGTCCAGCAGCGGACTGTGGATCCCCTTCAGCGTCTGGTCGAAGAACGCTGTCACGTACTCACGCGTGATCACGATTCCACGTTCGGGGTCGAGGGGCGGCGTCGGATACCCGGCCTGCTCCTCCAGCAGGTCCATGTCGGTGAAGCTGGGGTGGTTGGCGCCGATGACCGCCAGCCACTTCTTGTAGCCGCCGAGGGCGTCCCATGTCCGCCCCCACGTGTCGTCGTGGCCGCGTTCGGTTTCACCCAGCATGAGGAACGGCCGGTTGATCTGGCCGGGCATCGGAACCGGGATGAAGGAGCCGTCCATGTTCACGCCGGCCCATACGCGCGGATCGGCGATCATCGTGGTGACGGCCGACGCCCCGCCGATGGAGTGTCCGGCCATGCCGATCTCGTGCTTGTTGATGAGGTGTGCCAGGCGCCACGCGGTATTGCCATGCGTCAACTGGTCGATCACGAAGGACATGTCCAGCGCGCGGCTGGCGGTGACCGTCTTCATGTCGCGGGTCGGGTCATCGCAGATCGCGCACGGCGGCGTCTCGCCGTTCCCCAGCGTTTCGCCGCCGTCCTCGTGGGTCGGGCCGACGAGCGCAACGACGTAGCCGTGACTGGCCAGTTCGGTCGCGAGCGAGGTGAGCGCCGAGCGCTGGTCCCCGAACCCAGGTGAGAGGAGCACCAGCGGATACTTGCCGCGCTGCGGCCGCGCGCGGTCGAAAGCGTGAGTGGTGATGCTGGAAACATTCTGCGGGGTGATGCCGGAGCTCTCCGGTATCTTCGCGCGTTGGATGTGTCCGGCTGCCTCGGCGAGGGTCATGTAAGGGGCCGGAGTCCCGGTCCCGGCGACGGCCGGGTAGACCATCGTGACGGTCAGTTGGCGGGGGCCGGATGACGGCACCCACGGGTCGGGACGGTTCGTGTCGGTGAGGTGGATGACCTCCTCGCCGGCGGCATAGGGACCGGTCGGCGCGGGGAGCGCGCCGTGGAAGGACCGTGTGGGCGCGGTGGCCGTGGCCGGTGCGGTGGCGAACGCGTGCGTGGCCACCGGTGTGGCCGACGGTGTGGCCGTGGCGGCGAACCCGGCACCGGTCCCGGTGACGAGGGCGGCGAGCGCCAGCACCGCGACAGCGCTGATATGGCGATTGCGTTTCATGGGATCGACGCTAGATTCCGTGCCCCCTGTTTCGAATCATCCCGTGGATGTCAGTACTTGGTCAGTATTCCGTGTTGCATACCCCCCGCGAGGTACCGGCGTCATCCCCCGGAATTATGCGGGGCATCGTCGAGCGCCGTCTTCATTGGCTCGACGATGCCGGCAGCGCGTAGTGCTACGACTGGAAGTGAACCTCCGGGTTGGCGGCGGAGGGCCCATCCAGCAGGGTGCTGTGGACCCCCTTCAGCCTTTGGTCGAAGAACGCTGCCACGTAGTCGCGCGTGATCTCCACCCCGCGTTCGGGCGAGAGCTCAGGCGGCACCGGGAATCCGGCCTGCTCGGTGAGCACGGGGAGGTCGGTGAAGCTGCCGTGACGGCACCGACGACGGTCAGCCACTTCTTGTAACCGCCGAGGCCGTTCCAGGCTTCGCCCCATGACGTGTCGATGCCGCTGGGTGACTCGGTCGAGTCCTCGCCGAGCATCATGAACGGCCGGTGCCCGGGTGCCGGGACCGGGTGGAAGGTGCCGTCCAGGTTCACCCCGGCCAGTATGCGCGGGTCGGCGGCCATCGTCGGGGCGGCCGCCGCGCCGCCGATCGACCACGGCCATGCCGATGTCGTGCTTGTCGATGAGGTGCGCCAGCGGCCAGGCCCGGTTGCCGTGGGTGAGTTGGTCGAGAACGAAGGACACGTCCAGTGCGCGGCTGGCGGTGACGGTGTCCAGGTCGGGCATCGGGGCCGTGCAGAACGGGCACGATGATGTCTGGCCGTTCGCCAACGTCTCACCGCTGTCCTCGTAGGGGTGGCCGATGAGCGCGACGATGTATCCGTGGCTGACCAGCTCGGTCGCCAGGGAGGTGAGCGTCATGCGCGGTTTGCTCCATCCCGCCGAGAGAACCACCAGCGGATACTTGCCGCTCAGCGGCCGAGCGCCGTTGAACGCGTGCGTGGTGACGCCGACCATTTCCTGCGCGCGGCAACCTGATCTGGATCTCCTCCGCCCGTCGCGGCGCAGCCAGCGAGATGAGATGCGCCGGCCACGACAAGCTCTGCGAGCATCTGCGCACCGCCGGCCTGGGCGCCCTGGCGGACCTCGGCTTCGTTGGCCTGGACGACAACCCCGACGACCCGGTGGTCATCACCGGGGTCAAGCGGACCCGGAAAAGAAGCTCACCGCCGGGCAGAAGCAGGCCAACCAGCTCATCGCCGCCACCCGCGCCCCCGTCGAGCACGGCTTCGCCGCCTTGAAAAACTGGCGCGTCCTTACGCGGCTGCGACTGAACCCGGCACGGGCCACGGCGCTGCTGCGCGCCCTGCTCGTCCTGACCGCTCTCGAAGTCGCACACTGAAGACAGACGGTCAACTCCGCCGACCACCGCCCACCAACAGCAGAAACACCCACGAACTCTGCCATATAAGCACCCTGGCCAAGGCGTTCAAGATGGCCTTCGCTCAGTGTGGTCGGCCCTTCAAATGAAGTCTCATAGGCGAACAGCCGCATGCCATTGGAGTGGTACGGCAGCGACTTGCGCCGGTGCAGCACCAGGTCGCGGTCCTCGGTGAAGGCGATCCCGCCCTCGGCGCCCTTCTCGGTGCCCACCAGCCGCAACCGACCGGTCTCGCGGACCCGAGCCAGGTCCGGCTCCATGCCCCCGCACGTCCACGGTGGCCAGCACCTGTCCCTCCAGCCCCAGCTGCACCGCCTTCGGGTTGCAGTGGCCGCGGCCGTTGCCGCCGAGGGAGCCGAGCAGTTCCGCGCGGAACCTGGTCACCCGGGGCAGCGGGCCCTCGTTGTCCATGCTCTTGACGAACATCCGGGCCGCGCGCATCGGGCCGACTGTGTGTGAACACTACGGGCCGATGCCGATCGAGAACAGGTCGAAAACGCTGACCGCCATGGTGGGTGCCTCTCACGCCTTTGTGTTGAGGGAAAAACGCCGGAATGCCGACCTCCCGAGGGTGTCAACCGGGGGAGGTCGGCATGGGCGTTCTTGCCGCGCCGTGCAGTGCCCAGCACCGCTTTTGCTGCGGCGACCGGCGGCTCTGCTCGGTCCTACTCGGTCCGCAGCGCGGTGGCGGTCCGGGTCCGTGCCGCCCAGCCGGCCGGCAGCAGTGCGCCGAGCAGGGCGATCACGATCCCGCCGGCCAGCAGGGGGATGAGCAGCCCGGCGGTGTAGACGTGGGACACGCTCGGCGGCAGGTGCCGGCCGATTGCGTTCCCCATCGGGGTCAGCGTCGCCTTCTCCACCGAGACCCCGAGCGGGACCCCGATCAGCCCGGCGATCAGGCCGGTGAGGGACACCGAGGTCAGCACCATCGCGATGGTCTGCTTGGGTGTCATCCCGAGGGCCTTGAAGATCCCCAGATCATGAACCCGCTCCCGGGTGTCCTGCACCACCATGCTCAGCACCCCGAGCGCGGCGACCGCCGTCATCATCAGCGTGAGCGTGGCCACCAGGGTGCCCATGATGATCACCACGATGTTCTTGCCCCCGTCCGAGTGCGGATGGACCGAGGCGTTCAGCGGGGTCAGCGCGGCGGCGGCTGAGGTGGACCAGTCCGATCCGCTGACGTTGTCGGCCAGCTCGACGTTGAACTGCTCGATGTGCGGGGCCAGACCGGCGGCGGTGAAAGTGGTCGCATCCGTCATGACCGTGTAGTCGCCCACGTTGGTGTCGAAGTTGATGCCGACGACCTTCAACGGTAGTTGCTTGTTCTGCTGCACCACGGTGACGTTGTCACCGACGTGGATCCCCACCGTCGTGGCCAGCTTGTCGCCGACCACGGCCTCGCCGGGCGCTGAGAACCAGCGGCCGGACAGCAGCTCCATGTTCGACCAGGAGAAGTCGCCGGTGATCGTGAACACCTTCGGCGGTTCGCCGCCGGGCGGGGCGCCGACGATGGTCGCGCCGCTCTCGCCCCAGCCGAACGCGGCCTTCGTGCCCGGGGTCTCGGCGAGCGAGGCGGCCACCTTGGCGGCGTCCAGGTGCGGCCTGCGCGGGTCGTTGGGCCCGTAGCGACCCCAGGGCACGCCTACGTCGGCTGTGGGGATCACGAACTCCGACGCGACGTTGAAGCCTGCGGTACTGGTGTCCAGGTACTTGTTGAACGCGGTCCCCAGCCCCACCGCGAACGTGACACTCACCACGCCGAACAGCACCGCCGCACCGACCAGTACGGCTCGGGCCGGCCGGGCGAACGGCTGGGCAAGACCCAGCGACATGGCCCGGGGCAGCGGCAGCCGCGAGGCCAGACGCTGCGCCGTCCGACCGCCCCCGGCCTTGGGGGCGCGGCCGACCACCAGAGCCTGCACCGTCGGCATCCGGCCGGCCCGCAGTGCCGGGATCAAAGCCGTGGTGCTGACGATCAGCAGGGTGCTCAGCGGCACCACGGCGCTGACCCACAACGGAATCGTGGCATCGGCCGCGCCGAGCTGCTTGGTGGCCCCGTCCAGGATCGGCACAGCCAGGAGGTTGCCGAAAACCGTGCCGAGCACCAGGCCGAGTGTCGCCGGGATCATGGCCTGCGCGGTGTAGGCGCGGGCCACCTGCGAGGGGGTGAAGCCCAACGACTTCAGAATCCCGATGCGCCGGATTCCCGAGGCCACAGCCCCGCTGACCACGATCGAGATGATCAGCACCGACATGAACAGCCCGAGGATCCCGAAGCCGATCAGGAACGGCACGTAGGCCCTGGCGTTGCCGCCGGCCTGCTGCTTCGCGGTCAGGTACGACTGTCCGCTCTCGACCGCGCCGGCCGGTGCGACGGCGGCCACCGCCTGCTTGTCGGTGGCGATGTCGGCGTCGGTCCCGGCCTTGGCGAACCGGTAGAGCATCTGCTCGTCGGACTTGGCACCGGCAGCGGTGAGCCGCGCGAAACCGTCGGCGGTGGCGAAGGCGGTCGCGCTGCTGGTCACCGAGCCGCCGAAGCCGACGACCTTGAACGACGGCTTGCCCGGCAGGGCGGAGAACACCACCGAACTGCCGAAGCAGGCGGTGGCATAGTGCTGCCACGGCAGGGCGATCTCGCCCGGGCTGGTCGGCCAGCGCCCCTGGGTCAGCACGAGTTGGTCCATCCCGGAGGTGCTGCCCAGGTCGGGCCGGGTGGTGACGGTGATCGGATGGTTGTCGTGACCGGCGAAATCCCTCTTGGGGCAGTCCGTGCCGACGGTCGTGTCCAGGGCGGCGGCGATCGGGTACGGTCCGGCCGCCTCGGTGACGCCGGCGGCGTGCGCGGTGGCGGTGGCCTGTGCGGCCGTGACCTTTGAACGGTCGAACTGGACCGCCAGGTGCGCCCCGTTCCGAGCACTGAAGGCGTGGTCGAACGGGGCCTGCACGACGGCCAGCAGGCCGAGGGAGAGTACTGAGGACGTCACCGCGGCGAACGTTGTCAGGGCCAAGACGAGGGACTGGACCCGACGCCGGCCCACGCCGGAGCGTACGACCTTGCCCAAGACGCTCACCGGCTCACCGCCGGCAGCAGGCGGGCCACGGCCCGGAATCCGACCTCGAAGAGGCGCCGGGGCATCGGCGGCTTGCGCAGTGTCATCCAACCGCTCCCGCCGGACGGGTCAGCGGCGTGCGGGCGGCCAGGCCGGCGCTGCTGCCGTCGTTGACGACGTCCCGCTTGACCGCGCCGTCCACCAACTCGATCGTGCGGCGCGCGGTGCTCGCGGCCAACTGCACATCGTGGGTCACCAACAAGATGGTCTGGCCCTCGCTGTTCAGGTCCAGCAGCAGCCGGCGCACGTCCTCGGCCGAGCTCGAGTCCAGCGCGCCGGTGGGCTCGTCGGCCAGCAGCAGCGCCGGCTTGTTCATCAGGGCCCTGGCCACCGCCACCCGCTGCCGTTGCCCGCCGGACAGCCGCTGCGGGTAGGCCTTGGCATGCCGGTCGATGCCCAGCGAGCCGAGCAGCGCGATGGCCCGCCGCTTCGCTTCACCCTTGCCCATCCCGGCCAGCTGCGCCGGAACCATGACGTTGTCCAACACGGTCAGGTCGTCGAGCAGGTTGAAGTACTGGAAGATCATGCCGATCGAGGCCCGGCGGTACTTCGCCGAACCGGCCTCACCCAGCTGATCGACGCGCGTGCCGTCGACGGTCACGGTGCCACTGGAAGGCTTGTCCAGACCGGCGATCAGATTCAGCAGCGTGGACTTCCCGCTGCCGGAATGGCCGAGGATCGCCACGCACTCACCGGACGCCACGGACAAGGTCACACCGGCCAGCGCGGGCGGGCCGTCGTCATACTTCTTCATCGCGTCTTGGAGAGCGATCATCGGCGGATTCGTCATGGCCATGAACCTATGAACGGACCACGATCCATCGCGTCGGCCGGCGGATGTCACCTCTTACCCCAGGCCATCGGCCCGGCGGCGTACCCCGCGTACATCCCCGGGGTGACGCGCAGAGCCGACGCCACTGAATACGATCTCCGTATGGAAGAGCTTCTGCAGCGTCTCTCGACATCGAAGCGCGTGACCTGGCTGATGTCACAGGCCGTGGTGCCGGCCACCGCCTGCTTCTACGCGCTGCTGCTCCCCTGGACGATGCCGACCCCTGAGGACGGTCTGTTCCGGTTCCCCGACCTCGAGCCCGTCCAGATGGTGGGTCTGTACGTCGTGCTCGCCCTTCCGGTTCTGCTGGTGCGCCGTCTGCCGGCGACCGTCTTCGCGGTGATCCTGGGCGAATCAGTCCTCGGCGCGGCCTTCGGCGCGCGGCCCGTGATCGTGTTCGTCCTGCTCGTCGCCTTGAGCGGGTACCTCGCCGCCCGGCGGCCGAAGGCTGCCGCCGTCGGCTCCGTCGTGGGCGTCGCGGCCGCGTTCGTCAACGACATCCACGGCTACCCCGGGGAGACTGTCGGCGACGCGGCGCAGTGGACCGGGGGGATCGCGTTGTGGTTCGCGGTCGCGTGGGTCTTCGGGGGGGTGTATCGCCAACGCCGTGGATACCTCGGAGCCTTGCACGAGCAGAGGGCGGCCCGCGCCGTCATGGCCGAGCGGCTGCGGATCGCCCGTGAACTGCACGACAGCGTCGCGCACAGCATCGGGATCATCACGGTGCTGTCGGGAGCGGCGGCGCGGGTCGTGGACACCAAGCCCGAGCAGACGCGGCAGGCGCTGACCGGCATCGAGTCCACCAGCCGCCAGACGCTGCTGGAGCTGCAGCGTATGCTCGGGGCGCTCCGCCGCGCCGAGCCGGACGACGCCATGCCGCAGGCCGCTCCGCTGGCGCCGGCCGGCAGCCTGGCCGATATCCCGCGGCTCGCCGAACGCACGGCCGACGCCGGGGTGCGGGTCCACGTGGCCTGGCGGGGCGAGCGGCGTCTGCTGCCGCCGGAGGTCGAGCTGTCGGCGTTCCGGATCATCCAGGAGTCGGTGACGAACGTGGTGCGGCATTCCGGGGCGGCCACGTGCCGGGTCGCGGTCGGTTACGAGCCGGAGGGAGTGACGATCGAGGTGGTGGACGACGGGGACGACGGTCCCGGCGGGCCTGGCCGTCCCCGGCACTCGGCGGCGGCCGGCGGGAGCGGCTTCGGCCTGCTCGGCATGCGCGAGCGGGTGTCGCTGCTGTCCGGCCAGTTCAGCGCGGGCCGGCGTCCGGAGGGCGGATTCCGGGTGACGGCGAGGCTCCCGGCATGAGCGTGCGGGTACTGCTGGTCGATGACCAGCCGCTGATGCTGGTCGGGCTCGGGATCCTGATCGGCGACACCGACGACCTGGAGGTGGTCGGCGAGGCCGGCGACGGCCGCGAGGCGGTACGCCTGGTACGTGAACTGCGGCCGGACGTCGTGGTGATGGACATCCGGATGCCGGGCATGGACGGGATCGAGGCGACCCGGCAAGCGACCGCCGAGCCGGACCCGCCCAGGGTGCTGGTGCTGACGACCTTCGACGACGACGAGTACGTCTACGGCGCTCTGCGCGCCGGCGCCAGCGGATTCCTGCTCAAGAGCATGGCCCTGGACGCGATCCTGGACGCGATCCGCGTGGTAGCGGCCGGCGACGCGTTGATCGCGCCGAGCGTCACCCGACGGCTGATCGCCGACTTCGCCGGAACCTCCGCCACCCCTGCGGCCCCCGAACCGGACGCCGAGCCCGACGCGGGCTCGAGTCTCATCGCGGGGATCACCGACCGGGAGCGCGAGGTGCTGGCACTGGTCGGACAGGGACTGTCGAACGCTGAGATAGCCGAGAGGTTGGTGATCAGCGCGGCGACGGCGAAGACCCATGTCGCGCGCCTGTTCGCCAAGCTCGAAGCTCGGGACCGCGTCCACCTGGCGATCATCGCCTTCGAGAACGGACTCACGCCGGGTAGACGGTAGGACAGGGCGAGAAGAACGACGCCGACCACGAGTTCGCCGCGTTCGCCAGATGCGCGAGCTCACCCACCTGGCCGCGGCGGGATTCGGGGCGAGGTTGTTCAGGAACCCCACCGACCGACTCGTCGAACTCCTCCCCGTGATGGACGATCTTGCCCCACTGCACGGTGCCTTACCTCCCTGGCCTCACCTTGCCGGAAACATGATCAGGCCTTGGCAACCCCCTGCCGTACAGAGTGAGATGGCCCTTCGGGGCCGATCACTGGGGTAGGGGACGCAATGGCGCTGGCAGACTGGGGTCGTATTCAGTTCTCGGGCGAGCTTGCGATCACCAGATACGCGAGGGAGATCGGAGACAGCCTGAGCGCACCCCTGCACTGTCCTTCATGCGGGGCGACCGAAGCACTCATTCTTGGCACACAAGGGGGCGAAGTTCTGGTCGTCTGCTCTTCCTGCGACCACGAGTGGACAGACGATCGCGTCACCGTTCGTGACGTGAGGCAGATGCTCCACCGGGCCGCCATCGGACAGGAAGTGTTCTTCCCGAACGGTCGGATGCGGACTGTCGTCTTCCCCGCGCTCGACGAGGACCGGACCCTCGCCCCGCAACCGGACTGGGACGACGACCCCCGGGTCCAATGGGAGATCAACTGTCTGATCTCCCCGGACACGACATTCACACACTGCCTCCGGGCCGCCCGGCACCTGGCCAGCTTCGCCATCGCCTCGAACACCGACATCTACACCCGTCTCTACCCCTAGGCCGGCGGGAACGCCGTCGACGCCCATATGGCCACGCTGCTCGTAGCCCTGGCCTTGTACGAGGCCGCGTTCCAAGTGCGAGCCACGAAAATGGTCGAGATCCGGCTGACCGAAGCAGTCGCCACACTCAGCCCTGAGCGCGCCTGCGACCTGAAGAACCTGCGCCCGACCCACGACTTCGACCCTGCCGAGCCGTGTCACCTGCGCGTGACCGACGTGAACCGCATGAACACCGCCGACGCGCATCAGTGGGAGCGATGGCGGCAGACCGCGGTGGAAATCCTGGACCTCACCATCCGGGACATCGTCCACAGCGCACCCACATCGACGCCTGCCGCCGAGGTCCGGGCCAGCGACCGCGAACGCAACTGGTATCCGGACGACCTGACTTGGTACACCGGGGAACGGGTCTCATCTGCCACAGCCTCAGCAGGAGACGCAGCCGTCATCTAAGTCGTGTCTCTCCGATCATGTGATTCGTTGTTCGGGTCATGTTGAGCAGGGGAGATCTGACGGATGACGAGTGGGCGGTGCTGGAGCCGCTGCTGCCGCATATCCCGTGACCACACCGGTCTGTTGTGACCATGACTTGATGACCGGGTAGTTACCGTCGGCGGTCTTCTCGGCGAGCGTGACGACGGCGTGGCCTCAGCCGTAGAGGCCGACTTGGTCGAGGAACATTTTCTCGACCACCTCGCTGTCGTCCCAGTAGCCCTGTACGTACGCACCGTTGGGCCGGACTGGGTGGTTACGCGGAATCTGCCGAGGTTCATGGACCGAGAGCCTGCCTTGCGGTGTTCGTCGACTGTCGCGGTGCCCTGGCCGGGGCACCGCGGGCCGCCGCTTCGGTAGGGAGAGCTGGCGGGGTGGTTCATCGGCGGCGTACGGCGCTGATCCAGGCGGGCAGGGCCATGGCGGCGAAGACGAGCATTCCGCCGATCGGTGGCCTCACACTCGCGGTTACGCTGAACGGCGACCAACCACCGCGTCCTGTACGCGGGATTCGATGTTTGTGCTAGCGGTGGATGATGGCGCAGGGGGTTGTCGCCGGGTGCCTTGTTGAAGACGATGCACAGTCTCGTTCCGCCGGGGAAGGCCTGCCCGCCCTTCCAGGCGAGTGACGCAAGGCGACAGTGGCCCGGCGGAGGACGAGACCCGCTCCGCCTCGGCGGCCCGGCGCCGTTCGGCAGCTGCTTCATCAACATGAGAACCTGTGCACTTCAGTGTCAACGTCAGCCTCGATGTGCCAAGGTTGGCTCGTCCTGCCAAGGCGTCCCTGGCGGTGCATGCCGGGGCCGTCAGGGACATGTTGCCGCTCGATGCGCAGTGTCCGGCATCGTCAGCGGTGCATGCCGGGCACTGCATGGGGTCAGCCGGGCGTGCGCTCAGAGCAGATCGCGTTCCATGAAGTCGTCTGCCTCGGCCCATGTGATGAAGGCGCACGCCCCTGTGGCGAGGTCGACGCAGATTGGCAAGTTGCCCGCGAGTCGGGAGTGCTCGTCACCGTGGTCGAGGAACTCGATGCGGTCGTACGGCGCAATGAACCGCCCTCCTTCCACGAAACAGTGCTCAGAGGTGATCCGAACGTTGCTGGACGGCCAGGATTGGCTCTGCTCGGCAAGGAACGTTGCGGCCCGTTCCTGTGCTTCTTTCCGGTCGAGCATCAGTTGGCCCTCATGAGGTAGTAGCCCCGGTAGGTCGGTTTGGCGGGATTCACTCGCCCTACCCGGAAGCCGAGGAAGGCCACCTTGCCATCAACGTTGATCACGTTGATGTGGCGGGTCTGCTTGGGCGGGCGGCCCCGTCCGGGACTCCTGTGTGTCTGGTGCTGCCGTGAACACGAGAATGAAACGTTTGTGAGTTGGACGGCGGTAGCGTCGACTCAGCGCGGCCACAGTGTGAACAGCGCGGCCATGAGTAGGATCAGAAGCGCCCAGCCGAGTATCCCAATTTTACTGCGCCGCGGGTTGCGCCCCTGGTGCCATGCGCTGGCTTCGTGTGGATTGTCTCTCATAGCCGAGCAGCATATGGCGTGCTGTCCACGGCAGGCGGTGACACAGTTCGATGCAAGAGCCAACTCATATGGAACGCACGAAATACGTGAACGTCGACACAGCCGCATTCTGCAGCGACAGGTGCAAGATGCTGACACCAAGGCGAGAGATCGCAGGCGTGACCGCGGCGGCGGCTTCCTGGAGGCGTGGTTCCGGTGCGCGGAGGCCGACGCCGCGGTCGTTGAGTGCTGGTACCCGGGAATCGGTGCATGACCCGGGCCGTGCCCGTGCGGGTTTCTCGGCGTCTGCGTGGATATTCGTGTGGGGGGCTGCCCGTCCCGTCGGGATGGGCAGCCCCCACACATGGTGGTGATGTGCGGTTGGTGTCTACCAGCGGTACCAGCGGGTGCTTCCGCCCTTGGGGCAGCCGATGAACCCGACGAGCCAGGCAACGAGCACGATGACGGCGATCCACCACAGTGCCTTGAGTGCGGAACCCGCACCGAAGAGGATCAGGGCCAGCAGAAGAACGAGAAGCAGGGGAACCATAGTTATCAACCTCCGAGCCATCAGGGCTCGTTGAAATTGAAATTCCCCAGGTCCTGCTCAGAGGTTTGCCAGACCTGCTCACTTTGTCTCCCCACCGACAGGCCGATGACCTGAGGACGAGCGCCACACGGGAGGAAACATCCGATAGTCAGCCAAGATCCGAGGCGGGTGGGTCGTGGCATTGAGCAAGTGGTGCAGCGAACTGGAGAAGGGTGAGTTCAAGGACACGGGCTGCCTCACCCATGGTGGGTTGGTATGCCGAGACGTTCGTAGATCGCAGAAGCCTCCTGCCGGTGGCGCGCTGCAGCGTCATGGCGCCCACGGGTCTGCGCGAGGGTTGCCAATTCGTGGTGGGCTTCGGCTTGGCCACGCCAGTGGCTGACTGAGCCACTCAGATCGAGGGCCCTGGAAGCGTGGTGAGACGCCGCATCGAGGTCTCCGACGTGTCGCTGGAGGATGGCAAGCCCGATGTGAGTGTCTGCCTGGTTGAGGATGTCGCCGAGTTCTAGGTAGCGGGCCATGGCCTGGTCGAGGTGGGTGTGGGCTTCCACGTGCTCACCCACATCGGCGGCAAGCAGCCCCAGGTGACGGTGCGCGGTGGCGATCCCTCGTGGCTGGCCAGCTTGCTCGTACAGGTGTAACGAGGTCGAGAGGTGGCGGTGTGCGCCGTCGTGCTGGCCTTCCAGACGGTCGACAAGGCCGCGGTCGACGTGTGCTGCTGCCAGGTCGATGAGGGTTCCTCCGGCCTGTGCGAACTGGAACTCCGCCTCGGCGTGCACGCGAGCGGAAGCCAGGTCACCGAGCCAGCAGTCGATGTGGTGCAACTCGTGGTGGATCTCTGCCTGCCCGGTTGGATTCCCTGTCGCGGCATACAGATCCAGTGCGCGCTGGAAGCGCGTGCGGGCAGCCGGGTAGTTGCCCGTGCGCATGCTCACGAGGCCGAGGTTTTGATGCATGCCGGCCTGGCCGAGAAGGTCGCCTGTCTCTTCCGTCAGCCGTAGTGCCTGGCTGTGCAAGTCGACGATCTCGTCGTAGAAGCCACGCAGGCGCTGGTAGTACTCCAGTTGGTAGATCAGCCGCCAGGTGCACGGGGAGCGTTGCGCGACGCTGCGTCGCGCGATCGCGAGGAGGTCGCTGTGCTGGTCGTCCAGCCAGGCCAGCGCAGCGCCGGTGGAGGGGAAATGAGGCGGGGCAACGCGCAGGTTCTGGACGTCATTCCGGGCGGGCATGGCCACGTCGTCGGCACAGTACAGCGCGCGGGTAGCTTCCGATGCAACAGCGTGGGCGTATCGAAAGAGACGATCGTCGCAGGCGGCTCGCTCTCTGCCGGTCTCACGGGCCGTCGCAGCACCCTGAGCTGCCGCCCGGACCAGGTCATGCATGCGGTAGCCGACGCGGCGGTCGGGTAGCAATAGACCATGGTGGTAGAGATCCGCCAGCAGCGCCTGGGCGGTGCGAAGCGGCTTGTCGGCCACGACCGCGGCGATCTCCGGGCTGATCAGTGAGCCGGGGTAGTTCGCCGTGCGGCGCAGAACGAGCCTGGCCTCCGCTGGCAGGGAACGCACCGACAGGCCGACGCTGGCTGTGGCTTCGCTGATGGCTCGGTCGTCGCGGGCAAGGAGATCCGAAAGGCGTACGCCTGGATTGGCGGCCTTCAGGTCGGCCACTTGGCGCACGGCCAGCGGCAGCCGATAGGACGCCGCGATCACCGTGGCAGTGCTCGGGTCGGGGTGGCCCGTACGTTCCAGGATCCGGTTCGCGAGCGTGCGTGCCTCATCCTGCGAAAACACGTCCAACGCGACCGCTATATCGGGATCGAGGCCGGTCAAGGCGTGACGGCTGGTGACGAGGGCGGCGCAGGTCTGTCCGGCTGGCAACAGCGGCCGGACCTGGTCGGCATGGTCCACATCGTCCAGCACCACGAGCAGCTTTTTGCCAGCCGTGGCTGAGCGCCATACCCGACTCAACGCCAGCGCACCGGTCATCTGCGGATCTGGAGACACGCCTAGGGCATTCAGCAGCAGCCGCAACGCCTGTGCTGTGCGCATGCGGGACTCGGCTGCCGCGTAGGTGCGTAGCTCAAGCCAGAACTGACCGTCTGGGTAACGAGCTGTCAACTCGCGTGTTGCTCGCGCAGCGAGTTCGGTCTTGCCAGTGCCACCGAGTCCAGTGATCGCGAGGATGAGCGGGCCTGCAGTCGCCCTCGCTGCCTCGGGGCCGATAAGTTGGTGCAGACACTCGGCACGGCCGGTGAACACCCGTGTCCCGACCGGCGGAGGCAGCCCCGCTCCTGGTCGCAGGCTGCTCCTGCCAGGAGCAGGGTCGCTCTCTTCGCGATCCGGGCGTCGCGCTTCCACGACCAGCCCGAGCGCGGGTGCGGCGCTGAGCACGACAAGCACGGCGAAAAGCCACCAGTTAAATCGCGCCGTGATGATCGTCGCCACTACCTGAGTTACGGATGCGGCCACGGGAACGAGCACCAGTGCTCCTGCCCGGATTACCGCACGACGTCGCGAACCGCTCATCGCGCCCCCTCTGCCAGGTCATTGTGCCCAGCAGGCGCGAGAGTAAGGGCTTCGGACGAGAACTCGACGGAGATTGGCTGCTGGTGCTCGAACTGGGACCAGTCCGGGCCGTACGAAGATTCATCCGTGCTCCGGTTGTCCCCACACAAGGCGAGCCGTACATGGTTAGCGAAACTCATGGCGGAGCGAACCGACAGACGGGGCGTCACGTCCGCACGCTCGACGAGCTGGCGGCCTCGGTCCTTGTTGCCAACAGCAACTAGGTGGGGACCCGAAGAGGGGAGCGGCCCGTTTTCAAGGTTCTGGCCGCAGTTTCGTGAAGCTCATGGTCGGGTGAGGATGCGGATCCGGAGGAGCCGGAAGGATGCCCGGTTGTACATGCTCCGCTTGATCGTTTTCACTCTGTTCACGTTGCCCTCGGCGGTGCCAGAACTCCATTCCAGGGTGAGGCCGGCGGTGACGGCGTCGAGGTCCTGGCGGAGGCAGCCGGCGAAGCTGCGGACGGGTGCGGGGGCGTCCTGTTCGGCCTGGCGGATCCAGTCCATCAGAGATGCCCGCGGCGGTTTGTGACCAGGTCGTGGAAGATGCGGGCGAGGTCGCAGGCGCGGGTGATGTCCGGGCAGGCGAGCCGGACTTGGAGGAGTCGTTCCTCGTCTTTCGTGCTGAGGTCTTCCCGGCGGCACATGATCCACGAGGTGATTTTTCGGGGGCTGGGGATGTCGGCGCGGACGGGTTCGGCGGTGCCGTCACGGAGGGCGGCGAAGTGCTTGCGGATGGCCTGGACGCTGCCGCGATAGCCCTGCTCGCGGATCTCTGCGAGGACCTGGGGTGCGGTGATGCTGCCGCCGGTGTCGGTGAAGCTGGCGGTGGCGTATGCCCTGAACGGGGCGAGGACGCCGGTGGGGCGTCGGTCGCGGGCGGTGGCCAGGAGGATTGCGCTGCCCGGCCCCTACCGCTGGTTCGTTGCGCACGACGTGAGCGGGGCGGACGCCTGCCCGGACGGATGGGCATGCTTCTTCCAGAACCCGGACTTCAACGCGCAAGCCTCCGGCTGGGAGATCCTTGTCCAGGACGACGCGAAGACCTAGACCTCGTCGGCCAGTACAACAAAGCCATCAGTTCCTGGATCAACCGCACGTCCGTCTGCATGGCGTGGCACGAGCTGCCCCATGTCGAAGGGTGTTCGTGGCACGGCCTCTTCCCGGGCGAGCGCCGCGTTTCACTGGGAGCGGAAGACAAGAAGGCGCAGTCCATCCACACCTTCACCGACGCCGCAGCATTCACTCGCGGCTCCCGTCCGTAGGCCCCGGGGCAGGCAGCCCACAGCGCTGCCCCACCGGCCTGGCGCTTCCTTGCCCGTCGCCAAACGAAGGCGAGCTCAAGCGGTCCGCGCATCACCGCCGTTCAGAAGGTCAGCTCGGCCGGAGCGCGGTAGCCGTGGGTCTTTCGTGGACG
>NZ_BMUA01000041.1 GCF_014649955.1 Streptomyces violascens | reverse complement strand
ACCCGCTGGAGCGACAACCGCTCTGTATGGGCTGTTGAGAACGAATTAGGTTCGCCGGTTTGGTGAGCGTGACGGTTGGATGTGCGGTGACGTTCGATCCGACCGCTGGAGGTGCAGTGGCCGAGCCTGTCCGTGTGCGCAGACTGACCGATCAGGAGGGGCAGAAACTGCAGCAGATTGTGCGTCGTGGCAGCACCAACTCGGTGCGCTATCGGCGCGTGATGTTGTTGTTGGCCTCGGCCGGCGGGAATCGGGTGCCGGTGATCGCCCAGCTGGTGCAGGCCGACGAGGACACCGTGCGCGATGTGATCCACCGGTTCAACGAGATCGGCCTGGCCTGCTTGGACCCTCGGTGGGCGGGAGGCCGTCCCCGCCTGCTCAGTCGTGATGACGAGGACTTCGTCGTCCGGACGGTCACCACCCGCCCCACCAAGCTCGGCCAGCCTTTCACCCGCTGGTCGCTGTGCAAGCTCGTCGCCTACCTGAGGAAGGTCCACGGCCGAGCGATCTGCCTCTGCCGTGAGGCATTACGCGGCCTGCTCGCCCGCCGCAGTGTCACCTTCCAGCGCACCAAGACGTGGAAGGAATCCCCCGACCCGGACCGCGAGGCGAAGCTGGACCGGATCGAGGACGTCCTTGGCCGCTTCCCGGACCGGGTGTTCGCCTTCGATGAGTTCGGCCCGCTCGGGATCCGGCCCACTGCCGGCTCGGGCTGGGCCGAGCGGAAACACCCTGACCGGCTGCCCGCCACCTACCACCGCACGCACGGCGTGCGCTATTTCCACGACTGCTACTCGGTCGGCGACGACACCCTGTGGGGCGCCAACCGCCGCAGGAAGGGCGCCACCAATACGCTGGCCGCGCTGAAGTCGATCCGTGCCGCCCGGCCCGACGGTGCCTCGATCTACGTGATCCTGGACAATCTGTCCGCCCATAAAGGCACTGGCATCAGCTGCTGAGCGAAGAAGCACAAGGTCGAGCTGTGCTTCACCCCGACCTACGCCTCCTGGGCGAACCCGATCGAGGCCCACTTCGACCCGCTGCGGCAGTTCACCATCGCCAACTCCAATCACCCCAACGACACCGTTCAGACCCGGGCCCTGCACGCCTGCCTCCGGTGGCGCAACGCCAACGCTCGCCACCGCGACGTCCTGGCCGCCGAACGCAAGGAACGCGCCCGCATCCGCAGCGAGAAAGGTATCCGCTGGGGCGGACGGCCCCTGTGATTGGCGGCCTGACCCGGCAGGAAGGTGAGTCGCCGAGATTGAGGGGCGAGCGGGGCTTCTCGCCTGAGGCGGCAACGGGTGGTGCCGGCAGGGACTCAGGGTTCGATGACGAGGCGTTCGATGAGGCCGTCGCGGAGTGTGAACTGGTAGCGCAGATCGATGGTCCCGCCGGGGAAGTTGCCTTCGAGGTGGTGGGTGGCGATGTAGTGGGTTGCGTCGGTCTGCTGGGCGCCAGTGAGGTGGATGGTGTAGGTGAATTCGGCAGCCGATCGGTCGAGCCACTTCCCGATCGCCTCGATGCCCTCGTAGGTGTTGCCGTCGTCGATCACTGTGGCTTCGCGGGTGAACGCCGTGATTGCGGTGGCAATGTCGTGGGCGCGGTGCGCTGTCAGATAGCGGGTGATCACCTCGGGCAGGGCGTCCGGGCTGCTGGTTCGGGGCTGGTTGTCGTGCATGACGCTCCTTGGGGTGGTGGCGGGTTCAGACGGTGGGGGTGGTGCCGCCGTCGATGACGTGTTCGGCGCCGACGATGGCCGAGGCGCGGTCGGAGACGAGGAAGGCGACGAGCTCGGCGACTTCCTCGGGCCGGTCGGGACGGCCGAGTGGGATGCCGCCCAGGGAGTCCATGAGCCGGCCCAGCGCCGCTTCCTGCGTGATGTCTGCTTCGTGGGCGATCCGGGCGACGAGGTTGTCGGCGGCCGAGGTCTGCACGAAACCGGGCGAGACGGTGTTGACGCGGATGCCGTGCGGGGCGACCTCGTTGGCCAGGCCCTTGCTGTAGGTGGTCAGGGCGGCCTTGGCGGCCGCGTAGGCCAGGGTTCCGTTCCACAGCGGCATGCGGCGCTGGATCGAGGTGACATGCACGATTACGCCCTTACCTGTGGCGATCATGTGCGGCAGGAGTGCGCGGTCCAGGCGGACGGCGGCCAGCAGGTTCGTGTTCAGCTCCCTGGCCCAGTCGTCCTCGCCGAGCGCGGCGAACCCTCCGGCCGGCGCCTCGGACCCGCCGAGGCTGTTGACCAGGATGTCGACGCCTCCCACGCGGGCGTCCACCTCGGCGGCCACGTGGGCTGCGCCCTGGGCGCTGGACAGGTCGGCGGGGATGAACGCCTTCTCCTCGACGTCGTCGGGGCGGCTGCGGGCCGTGACCAGCACGGTCGCGCCGGCCTGGGCGAGGCGTCGGGCGATGGCGGCTCCGGTGCCCTTGGTACCGCCGGTGACCAGAGCGCGTCGGCCTTCGAGGGATTCGCTGATGGATGTGGTCACGGTGTGCTCCGTTCCCGGGTGCGGGCGCAGAAGGCAGCACCGCTCCCGTCATTACTGCTAAAATAGAAGCCACTAACTTCGACTTTAGCAGTAACCGAGGGGATGGTCACCATGGCAAGCCGGATCAGGCTGGAGGACCGGGAGTGCCCACTGTCCACGACGGTGGAACACGTAGGCGAGTGGTGGACGCTGCTGATCCTCCACGACGCTTTCGACGGCTACACGCGCTTCGACCAGTTCCAGGAGAGCCTGGGCATCTCCTCCAGCATGCTCACCACCCGGCTGAAAACCCTCGTCGCCGACGGACTACTGCAGCGCCGGCCCTACCAGACCAACCCCGTACGCCACGAGTACGTCCTCACCGAACTCGGGCGCTCCCTGCGGCCGGTGATCGTCGCCCTGGCCGCGTGGGGCAACTCCCGCCTCACACCGGCCGAACGCAGCATGATCCTCATCGACACGCACAGCGGCGAAGAAGTCGAGCCCGTCGTCGTCGACGCCAAGACCGGCCGCCGGCTCGACGACAGCGACACCTACGTCTTCACCGCGGGTCCCGCAGCCAGCGACGCCATGCGCCACCGATATGCGACACGACCGAACGCCCCCGCGGCGTCGTAGGGCTGCTCCGAACCAGCACGTAACAGCCTTGAGCAGGGCCGGGACACACCCTCCTATCTCATCGACCAGGCAACACCGGATCGCCGTCAATATCACGCATGCCAATCATCCCGGGCCGTTGATAACCAGATCAAGTGAGGCGAGGGGCAACGTCGTTCGTCTTCTCAAGAATCGCCATCATGGGCTGCGCCCCCGGAGCCCATCCGAGCCGGAGGGAGTCATCAGCGCGACCCAACCCGGTGAACCATCCTGGTCACAGCACTAGTCGGACGCTGGCCCTGAATTTCCCTCGGCACCGCGAGGGGAAGGCGCCTACCCCGCTGCTGCACAGCAGCAGCGGTAGCAATAAAACATATGGGCACCATTCGGGCCCACCGTGAATGAATAGCGCTCTCCCTTCGGGACGAACATCCAGTCGCCGTCACTGAGCTCCTGTCCATTGTAGTTAATGGAACCGCTGGTGATGATGCGAATCCCGTCGCCCTCCTCGTGGCTATGCTCTGGCGCAACAGCGTTCGGCTCTGCAATAGTAAAGAACGCCAGAGAAGGACCATCCAGGTGGATGGGCAGCTGCCACTTGCGAAAGCCCGATGGCACAGCCTTGGTCTCTAGAGGCTTGCGCGCCTGGAGGACCTTGGGATCGCGTGAAGTGACGATTCGGCGGGTATCCAGAGACAGCTCAGCGATCACTCTCTGGATCCGCTCCAGACCTTCATCGAATGTGGCCTCGTTCGGTTTGAATCCGACATTCTCAGCCATTTATCGGTATCCTCTCTATCTGAGTGCGACTATTTGCTTTTAACCGCCCTCTCGCGCCGGCATACATCCGGATGTTCGCCGTCACTCAAATGCTTCAACGGGGTAATCGGCCGCCTGGTCTCTTCTGCAAGCCCGGCGAACACCAGCTCCGCTCGGTCTGCTTCTGTACGACCGCAACAGGCGGCAGTTGCCGCCATGCAGCCGGAAGCAGCTGCAACATGCCAGCGTCTCGCAGTCAGCCGCCCGGCATCGAGCGCCACCCTGCGGGACGCGGGACCACCGCCAAAGCAGCCCCACAGCTCGTACGGGACCAGCCGCTCAAGTAGCTCTTCCATGACCACTCAACGCCCACCCGCATGTTGCCAGTCGACAGGGGGAAATCATGGGTGCCAAGTCCTGGTGGAACCAGACCGACAGCCGGTCGCGGGAGGCAGCTCTGAGCCTGGCTGTTCTGCTGGTCGGCGTCTTCGGAGCGCTACTTCCGGTCCTCGGGGTGGCCGGTCTGACAGATCCGATGGACACCTGCGAGGTTGAGGCTGAGACGGCGACCCGCGTGCCGGACACTGTGAGCCACGCGGTGACGGGCCACGGTATGACCCTCACTGGCACCCACCAGGCGGATCTCGTCTTCGCCAACCCCGTCCTGGGTCAGCGTCTGCTGCTCGCCCTGCCGGAGATCGTCGGCAGCCTGCTCCTGCTCCTGCTCCTCATCCTGGCCCTCCTTGTCAAGATGGCCCGGGCCCTGCGCGGCGGCGACGTCTTCGTGCCCGTGACGCCCGATGCCTGAGCGTCATAGGACTCGCGGTTCTGGTCCAGGCCCCGCTCGCCCCGGTCCTTCTGGCGCTCACCACAGAAATACTGGTGAGCGATACCCCCATGGCCGAACAGGTCCCGTTCTCGGTCACCTTCACCGGCGAGTACGTACTCCTGGCCATCCTCATCCTGGCGCTGGGAGAAGTCTTCCGGCGCGGAACGAAGCTGCACGCCGATACCGAGGGGTTGGTCTGATGCCACCAGAAGAGGAGCACCGGGTCCAGGTCCACCTGAGCCCGGCGACCTGCTCAGCATCCGCAAAGACTGACCCTTCACGGAAGACGTGAACAGCCAGGTCTCGATCCGTCGCGCACATCGCCAGCCGGACCACTGTCAGTGGCCAGTTCACATTCCCCACCGGCGGCCACCTAACGGGGAGTCACCTAGCCGCAGCTCCGTCACCTTCCGTGACCACTGGATCGGGGTCAAAATCGGAGGGAAACCATGGCTTGCTCCGCCTGTCACTGCAGTTCGCTGAATGCCTCGTCGGCGTCGGCTACGGCCTCAGGGTGAACGTCGCTGGCGGTTCGACCGTCAGCGATCTTCTGCCAGTTGGCCCGGGCAAGCACCCGCTGTATCGCGAGCACCTGAGCGGCTTGCACGTGTGCCTGGATGCCTTCGCCGAGGGCGTCCGCCAGGGCCTCTTCGTCCTCAAGCTGGTACCGCGTGAGTCGTCCCGCCAGGCTCGGTGTGGAGAACACCAGCCGGTGGAAGGCCACCACCTGTGGGTGGTCGTTGAGGCCGGTGACGGGGTCGTAGCGGTCGAGGGCGGCCTGGAAGTGCCGGCGCAGCGCTGCCACCGGCTCGATGCCGGACTCGCGGCCACGTACGACGCGGGCCGCCTCGCCCTGATGGTCCGCGAACCGGTGCAGTACCAGGTCTTCCTTGGTCGGGAAGTACCGGAAAAGGGTCGGCTTGGAGATCTCGGCGGCCGCGGCGATCTCATTGACCGAGACGCGGTCGAAGCCGTGCTCCAGGAACAGCGATACGGCCGCGTCGGCGATGGCTTCGCGTGTCCGCTCCTTCTTGCGGGCCCGCAGACCCGTCGGCTCGCTCATCTGACCACCGTAACAACAATCATTACCAGGTTGCTTTTTTAACCGAGTAACGTTTTCATGGGTGGCATGAGTCAGACAGACAGTCCCCCCGTGCTCGTGACCGGGGCGACGGGCCGGATCGGCCGCGCCGTCATCGACCAACTCCTCGACGCGGGCGTGCCGGTCCGCGCCCTCACCCGTCGTCCGGAGGCAGCTGCGACACTGCCGGCGAACGTTGAGGTCTTCACCGGCGACCTCACCGCGCCCGACTCGCTCGACCCGGCATTGAAGGGCGCCGGCGCGGTCCTCCTCGTCTGGACCGCTCCGCCCCAGACCGCCGCCCAAGTCGTGGCGCACCTGGCAGCCCAAGTGCGGCGGGTCGTCTTCCTCTCCTCCCCGCACCAGACACCACACCCCTTCTTCCAGCAGCCCAATCCCATGGCGGACCTACACGCCGGCATCGAGCGACTCATCGCGGCCACCGGACTCGAGTCAACGATCATCCGGCCGGGGATGCTCGCATCGAACTCACTTGCCTGGTGGGCGCCCGCAATCCGCGCGAGCGAAGTCGTCCGTTGGCCGTACGGCGCCGCCCAGACGGCACCCGTCGACGACCGCGACGTCGCAGCCGTCGCAGCACAGACGCTCCATCAGGACGGATACACAGGGGACTACGTCCTGACAGGACCCGAATCGCTGACCCAGGCCGCGCAGGTGGGCCTCATCGGCGACGCCCTGGGGCGCAGGATCACATTCGAGGAAATGACACCGGACGAGTTCCGCAACCTGTCGCAGGGCACGGCACCCAACTCGGTCATCGACATGCTGCTCGCCGCGTGGAGCGCGGCGGTCGGACAGCCCGCCTACGTCACCACGGCGGTGCGCGACATCCTCGGGACTGCGCCGCGAACGTTTCGCCAGTGGGCCGCCGACCATGCCAGCGCGTTCACGAAGGATTCGTAAGTTCGTCGACGCGACCTACGTCCCGGACCTCCGCCTCGGCGGCATGCCGGGCGCGTGGGCACGGGAAGCTCGTACCGACAGGAAGCGACACGCCCCGAACCAGCAACCGAGCCCCCGCAGCTGGCGTCACGGTCTATGACAGAACTTCCCCGTGTGCCACTTCAACTGGCCGTCAGTGGGGACCGGCAACTGGCCGTACTCGGAGAAAAGATCTTGGCCGCTGACACGCGGGCCAGCCGGTCAACTGCTGTCGGAGGATGGCCTTTCCGCCGCGACGTACAGCGCGTGCTCCTGGCCCGCAGTGCGATCCAGGCCGAACCAGTCGAGCATCTCCCGTACGACGTGCCAACGCCTCTTCGCCAGTCAGAGGTGAGGCGCCGGCAGTCAGCGACGTGCCCGGTGGAGGCGCCTCCAGTACTGGCCTATGGCGTCCGGGCCGACTCTCCAAGAGGTGCTCGCATGTTCGGGCTCCCGCCGCGAACTCGGCGCCGGTACGTGCCGTCATCGCCCGGAAGAACGCCCGACCATCCGGGGACTGACTGCTGGTCGTCCAGCGATACCCGGGTCCGTCCAAGAGCGCCCTGTCGACGAGGCGTGTGCCGAGACCTTGCCGCTGCACTTCCGGGGAGAGCGAGATTTTCGAAATGACGCCCCGCTCACACTGATGACAAACCTTCCACACGAGCCGCGCATCGGATATCCCGTCACGGCCGTAGACGCGAACATCCTGAAAACCAGCAGGCCACATCGCGGCATGCAGCAGAAAGAACCACTCCGTCCTTGGACGGCGAAGAAGCATCCACCGCCAACGAAACTCATCCAGCCCGTCAGGTGTCCTCACCGGAGCCCCCTCCCCAGTCCGCTGCCGACTCCAAGTCTCGCGGGCATTACGGTTGTCCTTCAAACCATAGGAACAGTCACCCCCACGACAGCCGGCCCACCCCGGCACCGGCCGGTGAGCCAGGTCCCGAAGCGCGGTGCCGGGCGCCGGAGACGTCGGAACGGTGACGGGAAGCGTCTCCTGATCAGATGGGATCGGTGAACGAAACCGGCTTGCCGGCGGCGTGGGCATAATCCACTTCCCTGCTCGTGGACTCGCCGATGTACCCGCCAGGGTTGACGACCAGAACCCGGTCTGCCAGGTCGATCCTGCGCAGGTGAAGGGCGCCCAGCGCCTTCTTCTGCTCGGCGGTGATCAACCCGTCTGCTTCGACCGGCGCCGCAACAATGATCCCCTCGAAGGCCAGATCACGGCTCACCGCACGCATCTCTCCCACGAACCGGACAGAGCCGCAGAGGCAGACAATCTCAGGTCGGTCGGGCACAGCTCATCCCCTCGCTCGACGGGACACCACCAACGTGCACGTCGGTACTGCGTTGGCAGGAGGCTAGTGGGCGGCGCTGACGTAAGCGAGGTCGCCGGGCAGCGGGCCCAGCGAGTCCAAGATGCACAGAAACGGCGCACCGAGGTGTCATGGAAATTGCAGCCCTCCCGCGCCGACGGCGGTGTCGCCCTTCTCCATCGGGCCGGTTGGCGGTCTCTACACCAAGGAGATCGGCTACCTCGGTGCGAGGGAGGCGCAGATCGCGATAGGCGAGTGTCAGCGGCCAAGATCTTTTGGCTCTTCGGCACTTTCCGTGAAGCAGACGATCTTGGGGTAGCCCTTCCTGGTGGGGGACCATGCCGCTGAGCTGTTGAAAGTGCTCTTCCCGCATCTGAGCCAGGTGATGATCAATAGCATCGCCCGGATCGGCAGGTCCGTACGGATCACCGCCATATGCACCGCACCAGCCGCCTGTTGCCCGGGGTGTGACACGGTGTCGGCCCGGGTGCACAGCCACTACGGCCGCAGGCTCGCCGACACCGCGGTGGCCGGGCAGGAGACAGCGATCGACCTCGAAGTCCGTCGCTTCTTCTGCGCCAACCCCGACTGCACCAAGAAGACGTTCTCCGAGCAGGTGGACCAACTCACGTTCCGGTACGGACGGCGGACCGTGACGCTTCAACGGGCTTTGGAGCAGGTCGCGTTGGCACTTGGCGGTCAGGCTGGACAGCGGCTCGCCGAACGGCTGGCCGTCCGGGTGAGCGGCCCCACGCTGCTCCGGCTGATCCGCCGCCTGGACATCCCGAAAGTGCCCGAGCTGACCGTGCTCGGCATCGATGAGTTCGCATTCCGTCGCGGCCGGCGCTTCGGCGCCATCCTTATCGACATGGACAGCCATCGTCCCGTCGATGTCCTGCCCGATCACACAGCCGACACCTTCGCCGAGTGGCTCTGCCAGCACCCGCACGTCCGCACGGTTTGCCGTGACCGCGGCGGTGCCTTCGCTGAAGGAGCCGAACGAGGCCAGCCCGGAATCCCGCAGGTGGCGGACAGGTGGCACTTGCTCCATAACCTCGCCACCGGACTGGAGAAGACGGTCACCCGGCACCGTTCCTGCCTCAAAGTTCCTCAACCTGAGCCCGAACCAGTCGACACGCAGCCCGGGTCACCAGGCGAGGAAACGGCCTATGGGCGCAAGATCCGCGAGCGGCACCACGATGTCCAGGCCCTGTTCCAGCGTGGCCTCACCATCGAAGCGATCAGTGCACGGCTCGGTCTCGACCGCAAGACAGTACGCAAATACGCGAAGGCCCCCACTGCTGAGTCGCTGATGCGCGAGCGACCGGGCCGCAGCAGCGCGCTGACCCCGCACAAGCAGTATCTCGCCCGCCGATGGGCCGAGGGCTGCGACAACGCGCAGATCCTGCGCGACGAGATCGCCGCCCGCGGCTACCTGGGCTGCCGCAAGAGCGTCCGACGCTTCCTCAACACCCTTGCCCAGCACAACGGTCCACGCTCCGTGCCTCCGCCACCGCCCGCGGTCGCCGACTTTGTCGGCTGGATCATCGGCCGTCCCGAGAACCAGAGCGACCAGGCCCGCCAAGACCTCAAGGATGTATGCGGCCGCTGCCCGGAGATCGCCGAAGCCTGCCGACTGGCCCGCGGCTTCGCCACCATCCTCCGCCGACGGGACGGTCACCGCCTGGCCGACTGGCTCACCCAGGCCGACGCATCCCGAGTCAAGGAGATCCGCATCTTCGCCAACGGCCTTCGCAAGGACCTCGACGCGGTCACCGCCGGTCTCACCCTGCCCTGGAGCTCCGGAGCCGTCGAAGGCCACGTAAATAGGGCGAAAACCATCAAGCGAGCCATGTATGGCAGGGCCTCGTTCGCACTCCTCCGCATCCGCATCCTCACCCAGCCGTGATCTGGGCATAGCGAAGACTCAGGTGATCAGCCGCCGATCTTGCGGATCGAAGCAGACCAGGCCGGAGGACCGGGCCAGGTCAGCGGCGAACTCGGCGGCCTCCTGGTACTTGCTGAAGACCATGCCGAAATAGAAGAGCAGGCCACTCGCGTTGTTGATCAAGGGGCCGTCCGACCAAGGACTCGCGTCCTCGTCCTCATATTCGTCACCCAGATGAAGCCACCGGGCCACCAGCCCATCGATGTACTGCCTGATACGAGGGGTCGGCGATTGGTCCTCGCCTCTCATGAATCTGTCGTACAGGCCCTCGAAGACCTCAAGCGCCGCTGCATCGTCAGCAGGGCTCGGACCGTCCCATACAGCCAAGTCATAGCTCATGGCGGCATTGTGCTGGTCCCCACTGACAGCCGATGCCACCACGGTCAACAACTGTGCTGGTTCGTCACGGAACTGCGGCCAGAGCCAAAATCGTGGATCCCCATCACCACCCACAGCATTGAGGAAGAACTGCTGCGAATGGTGGAGGACCACGACCGAGCCAACCTCGTCGTGATCGACCGGCTGCAGACAATGCGCCATGGTGAACACGGCGGGCAGCATGTTGCCGAGCCCGACGATGCAGAGGGCTTATCGATCGGGCTGAAGCACCTGGCCATGGATACGCACCTCGGCCAACCTCCCGTGCTGGTCATGGCGCGCCTGGAGCGCCCCCGCAGGGAAGGACAGGATCTGCACCTTGAAGACCTCGGGATCGCAGCCGAAATGGAGATGCACGCGGACACTGTGACCCTCATTGACCGCACGGGCCCGGACGAGGTGAGCGTCCTGGTCTCCAAGGACCGCTCAGGTCCCGCTCCGCGCCGACTCACGGTCAATTGGTAACCACCGCAAGCAACAGAGTGGGAGCGCGGGGGAGGAGGTCGTCGCTGACCAGGACCGTACTGGCCACTTTGTACAGCCTGCGGATGATGACGACTAGGGGCTTTCGTTTGGATCATCTTGCGGACCAGAGGAAGATGCCCGCGATGTGGAGTCCGGCCAGGTAGATGGTCGCGGTCTTCTCGTAGCGGGGGGCGATGCCGCGCCACTGCTTGAGGCGGTTGATGCACCGTTCGACGGTGTTGCGCTGTTTGTAGATCTCCCGGTCGAAGGACGGCGGCCTGCCGCCGCGGCTGCCTCGTCGCAACCGATGGCCGCGTTGGTCCGCCGGAACGGGGATCACCGTTCGAATGTTGCGCCTGCGCAGGTGTTCGCGGATCGCGCGCGATGAACAGGCCTTGTCGGCCAGGATCACGTCCGGCCTGGTGCGGGGTCGTCCGCGTTGGCGGGGAACGCGCAGGCGAGCCATCACCTGGGTGAAAGCGGGTGCGTCGCCAGCCTGGCCGGCGGTGAGATGGAAGGCCAGGGGGCGGCAGTTGCCGTCGGCGGCGAGGTGGATCTTCGTCGTCAGTCCGCCGCGGGACCGGCCGATGGCATGGTCGTCGGGTTCGCCGGCCGGGGCCCTTTTTTGCGGGCCCCGGCCGCATGCTGGTGGGCCCGCACGATCGTGGAGTCCACAGAGACCGCCCAGTTGAGGTCCTCGTCGGCGTCAGTCTGGGCCATCAGCGCGGTGAACACGCGCTCCCATGTGCCGTCGACGGCCCACATCCGCAGCCGGTTGTAGACACCGCGCCAGTTGCCGTACTTCTCGGGCAGGTGCACCCACTGTGTTCCGGTCTGGAACTTGAAGGCGATCGCGTCGATCACCTCGCGGTGATCCCTCCAGCGGCCACCCCGCATCGGCGTCCGATCCGGGAGCAACGGCTCGATCCGCGCCCACTGCGCGTCAGTCAACGGCACACCCAGACCAACGACCCGGTGATCTAAACGAAACGCTCTAGCAGTGCCGCATTCTGGCGGAGGCGACGGAGCCTGGCCGAGCGGGGCCCGGCCGAGGGGCCGGGCCCGGGCGAGGGTTAGCGGCGGGGGCGTCCCGCGAGCCACCAGGCGAGCAGGCCGCCGGGGACGGCGACGGCGGCGAAGGTGAGCAGCGTGGCGCCCAGCTCACTGCTGTCGGAGCGGAGTTGGGTGGTGATGAGCATGGCGAGGAAGAAGACGATGATGGCGGTCAGCATCCCGACGACCGCCGGGCGCGTCTTCATGCCGTTGGCTCCTAGGTTCACTTGATGCACTTCCCTCCGGCGAGCTTGCCCGCGTAGTTGAAGCGGATCTCGACCTTCTTGCACTTGTTCAGGCTGTCGCTGCCGAGGCTGGCTATGTAGGAGTAGACACCGGCAGCGACGGCGCCGCCAATGCCGCCGGTGATGACTCCGATGATGCCCGCGGCGGTGGCCGAGGTCCCGAAGAGGATGGCGCGAGCCTGGCTCTGGCTGAGCGTGATGTACACGTACCAGCCGAAGCTGACCCCGCGCTTCTGGATCCGCCCGTCACCGGCGGGCGGCAGTTCGCCCCAGACAACCTGGACGACGTCGGAGTCCTTGAACGCCTCGACGGCCTCCTCGTAGGTGTAGCCCCACTCAGCCGCATTGACGGCGAACCCCTCACCGCTGCCGCCCGGACCGCCGACGGCAGTGTGCTCGGCGGCGTTGGCCGCAGGCGCCACGGTCGCGATTAGTGCGGCGGCCACGAGGCTGGCACAGGCGGTCTTTAAGGAGCGTGATTCGATGACGGACACAAGTTCCCCTATGGGTCGGTTCAGTGACGGCGCATCAGCACCGTTCACTTGATGATCCATTTACTTGATCTTGACTCTGGAGGGACCAAAGTCCCTCAAAGGCCCCAGCCGGAAGAAACGGCTGGAAAGCATCCGCATCCCGTAGAAAGAACACGCGGCACCGACACGAAGCACGGGCGCACAATGTCGGCCGCACCTATGCCTCTTTTTGCGGGGGCTTCCACTGGTCGGGGGTCTGGTCGCCCTTGGACCAGTTGGAGGCGGCGGAGACGGCGATGAGCTGGGAGTGGGTGAGGTCGTTGGTGAAGGCCTTGCGCTTGGTGTCCCAGGCCTACAGCTCCGTCCTGTACGTGCCCTGCGCCTAGTACGGAAGGCTGGGCAGACTGGGGCGGAGCAGCCCAACTACCCGCCCCAGGCCGCTGGTTCGAGGAGGCGTTCGTGGTATCGGACCGCGACATCGTGTGGCGCCAGTGCGTACGCCTGGGCCGCTCTGTTCGGCGCGACGGTGTTCAGCACCGCGCCATCGGAGGAGCCGAACCTGGAGGTGCCGGCCTATCGGGCCGGCCTCCAGCTGGAGAAGTTCTACGTCCGGCGGGCGGTGGGCGACCAGTGGGGCGGCAAGGACGAGATCTACTGGACGGCGGCGGCGTCCTCGGACAAGCACAAGGCTCCCGTGTACATGTCGCAGGAGTTCGGTGCCGTCAAGGAGGGCGACACTCGCACCTTCTCCGCCGACAACAAGGTTGTCTTCGACGGCCCGGCCGCCGAGCGCCTGGGCCTGGTTGTAGCGGCGTGGGAGGCCGACCAGAGCAACGCGCCCTGGTACGACGCACTGTTCAGGGCACTGCAGCAGATGGTGGACGCCCTGTGGCTCATCGACCTCGGCCTGGGCATCATCCAGCACCCGTCCACTGACCTGTGGTCCCTGGCCTTCGAGATCACCAAGATCTTCATCTTCCTCAAGGAGCAGGTCCGCAATCACGACGACCTCTCCTGTGCGCGGACGATCATCCTCGACCGCCGGGCCCTGGTCACCCTTTCACCAGCGCCAGGAAGACGTCTGGGAGTTCGACGGTGACGGTCACCACGCCCTGACCGTGAAGTACACCGGCGAGCGGCCGGTCTTCCCCACCGGGGCCCTGGAATTCCGCGGCCTCGGCGCCGGCTCCACCTGGAACGCACCGGTGGCTCTCGGATGGAAGAGCGCCTCGCCACCGGCCCTGGCCTCCCACAGAGGCAAGCTGCACGCCATGTACATCCGCCCGGACGATCGAGCGCTGATGTGGAGCATCCTGGAAAACGGCGTCTGGCTCCGCCCCGTCCAGATCCGCGAATTCACCAGCGACCATCAGCCCGCCCTGACCGTCCACGGCAACAATCTGTACATGACCTTCACCGCACTGGACGGCTCACAGAAGGTCACCCGGTACGCCTGGCTGACCGGGCAGTGGAACGAGCCCGTCACGATTCCGTACGTGCACACCAACGACGCCCCGGCCATGGCGAGCGACATCAACAACCGCCTGGTGGCCGGTCACCGGGGCGGGGACGGCAAGGTGCTCTACAAGGCCACCTCCAACTGGGAAGTGTGGCCCAACGGCACTGCCTCGCACGTATCCGACTGGACGGCGGCCGAGGGCTTCCCCATGGCCACGCCCACCGACAGGCCGTGGGTCGCGCGCCGCACGTCCGACAACAAGATCCACATCGGCTACCAGACCTCGTGGGGCGCATGGGCGAGCGTGCCGCTGCCCTCGGGCTGGGAGGGCCGGTCCGCCCCCTCGATCACCACCCACAACAACGAGGTCTGGCTCGCGGTACGCGACAACGACAACCGACTGCGCTGCTACCACGGCAACGCGGACGGCTTCGCTCAGGTGCCACTCACCACCGAGATACCGACCGTGGCCGACATGCCCGTCCTGGTTTCCCACAACGGCACCCTCCACACGATGTACCGCCGCTGAACGCGTCTCCCTAGGGCGTGTTGTGAAAGTGCTGGTCACAGTGACTCGTTGATGACTGTGACCAGCGTTGGTCTCGAAGCGAAGTGACCTGGCTGTTGCGGCTGGGCGAGCCAGTCGGCCGGGCCCGGCTACTTCGGGCGGTTGGCGGTGACCAGCCAGGCAGGGGTGCGCAGCCGCAGTGCACCGTTCTCCTCGTGGATGCCGAGGATGTCTGTGAGTGTCTGGCGGGCGCGGTCTTGGACCTGTTGTTCGACCTGGCTGGTCAGGTGGCGTCCGGGGCCGGAGGTCAGCAGGAAGGCGGCAGCGTCGGCGGCGTTCTGGCCCCACGTCCCGTACGCGTCCATGCGCACGACGTCGATGTGCTCGAATCCGGCGGCGGACAGTATCTCGCCGGTGCGGTCCGGGTCCGCCAGGGCGAACATCCCCGGGCTTCCTGGTGCGCCGAATTCTCCGACGGGCAGGATGTCGCGCAGTGCCGCGACGGCCTGAAGCCACTCGTTGCCCTCGGCTCCGGCCGCGCAGATGAACGCCGTGCGGCCCCCGGGGCGCAAGGCGTGCCGGATGTTGGTGAAGGCGGCAACGGGGTCGGCGAAGAACATCACTCCGAAGCGGCTGATCGCGATGTCGAACGCGCCTGGCTCAAAGGCGTGGGCCTGTGCGTCTCCTTGCTCGAAGGCCACGTTGGGGATGTCTTCGCGCTGCGCGGTCTCGCGTGCGCGCGCCAGCATCGGTGCCGACAGGTCCAGGCCCAGGACCTGGCCGTTTCGGGCCCGGCGTGCGGCCAGTCGGGTTGTGAACCCGGTTCCGCATCCAATGTCCAGGACGCGGTCGCGCTCTTGGATCGCGGCGGCGGCGAGCAGGGGTTCGTTGAAGCCGGCGTTCACGGCGTCCCAGCGGTCCTGGTTTTGGGCCCAGTGGTTGCCCTCGTACCCGTTCCACGCTTGTGCCTGGTCGGTGTTGACGATGTGTTGCATGCGGGGCCTCCTGCTGGATGCGGTGCTTGCTGGAACTAGTATGGGCGCGCGCCCAAACACTATGGGCGTGCGCCCATACTGGCAATCCCTTGTGCGCCGGAGTGGGCCGCAATGCCGTACGACCCGTACCAGGAGAGGCCTATGTCACCGCGTGGAGTAGCAATCCCCGACCTTCGCGAACGGCTCTTCGACGCCGCCGAACGGGTCCTGGCCCGAGAAGGCCCGGCCGCCCTGACCAGCAGAGCGATCACCGGCGAGGCGGCCTGCGCCAAGGGGCTGCTGCACGCGCATTTCGACGGCCTGGACGAGTTCGTCGCCGAGCTGGTCCTGGATCGGTTCGCGCGCACCGCGCGACAGGCCGGTGGGCTCCCTGCGCGAGCAGGTCAGACCACGGTGGCCGACAACCTCCTCACGGTCGCGCTCGCGCTCCTGAACTCTCTGGACCCCGCAGTCATCGGCCTGGCCATGACCCGCCCCGCTGCCTCCCTCCGGATTCGCCAGGCGCTGGAGGCCGGCGCGCCGGGCTTCACCGCGATCCAGGGCGCGATCGCTGCCTATCTGGACGCCGAACAGCGGCTCGGACGCCTCCCGGGCGGCACCGACACCCCCTCGATCGCGCTCGCCCTCGTCGGAACCGTCCACCACCTCCTGATGGCCAGCTGGTCCGACGTGCAGGACCCCCGCGAACAGGCGGAGCGACTAGTCACCGTACTCGTCGGTGCCGGGCCCAGCGGTGCCGCGGCCACTGAGGACCTGCCGTAGAAGTGGATCAAGATCTGCGGTGATCACTCCATGGGGCGGGGAGATCTGACGAATAGCCAGTGGGCCCGGCTTGCCCCGTTGCTGCCGAAGGGAAAGAAGCCGGGCCGTCCGCCTGTATGGACGAGGCGGCAGTTGATAGACGGCATACGGTGGCGGACCCGGACTGGCGCCCCGTGGCGTGATGTGCCGGACCGATATGAGCCGTGGGACCGGGCCTATGACTTGTTCCGGCGCTGGCAGCGGGACGGCACCTGGAAGTGCATCTTTAACCAGCTGCAGGGCCAGGCCGACGCGAAGGACCTGATCACTTGGGGCATCAGCGTCGACTCTCCCGTATGCCGGGCCCACCAGCACGCCCGCCGGGGCGGCGAAAAGGGGGATCTCCAGAAGGAGTCGCCCGGCGGCATCGAGACCGAGCCAGACGACCACGGCCTCGGACGCTCGCGGGGGGCCTGACCACCAAGCTCCACCTCTCGGTCGAGCAGGGACAGAAGCCCATGTCTGTCGTGATCACCGGCGGGCAGCGCGGGGACACACCGCAGTTCGAACCGGTCCTGGAGAACATCCGGGTCCCGCGTATCGGCCCGACGCCCTCGCAAGCGCCCGGACAAAGTCCGCGCGGACAGAGCCTACGGCTCACGGAAGAACCGCGCTTACCTGCGCAGACACAGGATCCGCTGCACGATCCCGGAGAAGCGTGACCAGATCCGCAACCGCAAGAAGCTCGGCTCCCGCGGAGGCCGCCCGCCGAAGTTCGACAAGGCCGACTACCGCGAGCGGCACGCTGTCGAGTGCGGAATCAATCGCCTCAAAAGGCACCGAGCCGTGGCTACTCGTTACGACAAACTCACCGTTCGCCATAAAGCCACCGTCCTCGTCGCAGCCATCAACGAGTGGCTGTGACCAGCACTTTCACAACAGGCCCTAGAGCGTGTCCGGTGGGTCGCGTGGCCGCCATCGTTGGTGCCTCGTCCGATCGCCTGCCCATGAAGATCGGTTCTGAGCGCCCGAGCGGCCGACTCGCTCCGCAGGGTGTCGTGTGACACCTGATCTTGAGTGCATGCTGCAAATGCGCGGAGGGCCCTGTCTTCATGCCGGGCACCGGCTGTCCGCTATCAGCGTGTGACGCCGGGTCCGGTATGCCCGCAGGAACGAGGGTCGAACGGCCCCGTCAACGCACTCAAGGGCTTCGGGGCAGTGGCGACGCGCGCGTATGTCTTCCTGGGCACGGTTACCCTCGGTGCAATCCGGCTACGGCTTCGGTGAAGACCTGCCGGACAGCCCCTGGAGGCTTCTCAGCTCACCACGACGGTGCCCTGCATGGCCGGGTGGACCGTGCAGATGTAGCTGAACGTACCGGCAGAGTTGAAGGTGAAGCTGTAGGTATCGCTCTGGCTGAGCATCGGCGAGTTGAGCGGACCGCCGGAATCGGTGCTGGTGACCGTGTGTGGATCCGAATCTTGATTGGTCCAGGTCACCGTGGTGCCGCGGCTGATGTTCAGCGTCGCGGGCGAGAAGGCGAAGTTGGCGATCGCAACCTGCGCGGTCGCCGCTGGAGCGTGCGGAGTTGCGAACGACGCCGGTGCGGCGGTCAGTACGGCCATGCTCGCCAGCGCCGCCAGGATGGATCCGCGCCTTTTCATTGCACTCCTCCTCGGGCCTGCCCCTGGTGATACAGGGGCTACACAGGGACCACCCTCACCGTCAATACTAAACCTCGCCGTCAATCCTAAGCAGGGGTCGCGTGCGTAATTTACGCAAAAGGATTCGCCGGTGCGCCACGCGCTCCGCGTTTTCGGTGCGGGAACACCTAGGGCATGCCGACCCACCGGACACGCCCTAGTGGGCTGCCGTCTTGAGGAGTTCCGCGTATGCCTCGGCGGTCAGGAGGCTGTCCAGCTCAGAAGCGTCGTCGAACTTGATTTCCAGGGTCCACCCCTTGCCGTACGGCTCGTCGTTGACCTGTTCCGGGCGGTTCTCCAGGTCTGTATTCACTGCGACGACGGAGCCACTGAGGGGCGTGAAGATGTCTGAGAGTGTCTTTACGGACTCGATCGTGCCGTACGCCCGGCCTGCGGTGACCCGTTGTCCCGGTTTGACATCGATGTTCACGAGGGTGATGTCACCGAGTTGCTCCACGGCGTACGAGGTAAGGCCGGTACGGGCCGTGCCGTTGGTGTTCACCTGTATCCAGTCGTGGTCCTTGGTGTACTTCAGCTGAGAAGGGATATCCGACATAGGAGCTCCTGACGTCGTTGGCGTGCCGACCGGTCGCGCCGACGATCACCAGCATGCCCGAGGGCCAGTGCAGCCAGGAGGCAGATCGCTCGAACGAGTGATCCTATTTCGGCCACAGGTGTCCATGCAGCGTTCGCCCGTCGGCGTCAGCCTCAGTGCAGCGGACCGACGCCTGCGCTAGCAGGGGTGAGCATGAACGGGGGCGGCACGTTGCCTTGCCCCAGCATGCGATACGGCCTATCGACGCGCCCGCATGCGAAGTAACGGCTCGATGCGCCCCCGCGCGCCAGTCAACGACGCACCCGGACCAACCGCCGGCTGATCCAAACGAAACGCCCTAGCCCGTACGCGCAGGCGGTGCCGACCTCGGGTCGGCAGTCGTTGGCCGCCGGCCGGCGTAGGAGTCGGGCACTTGGGCTCGGGCTCGTAGGATGCATCGGCTGCGGCTTCCTGGTGGCTGTACTCGGACAGCAGCAGAGCCATCGCCTCCTTGCGGATCTCGGACGCAGTGCTCTGGGAGACGTCGAGCCGTTCCCTGACCGTGGTCAGCGGCACGGCCTCTTGCTCGATCTTGTCTGCCGGCGTGTCCGGTTGTGAGGCCAGCAGCATGCGCGCCACCCGGCGCGCCGAGCGCTGACGCGGGGTGAGCCGCGCATAGCCGTCGGCGGCCTCGGCGCGTGCGGTATCCGCCCTGAGTTGGGCGGTGGCCAGGTCCAAGCGTGCGGCCGTGTGGTCCGCTCGTTCGGCACGGCAGGCGTAGACGCGCGCGACGTCAGCGAAGGCGCGGGCGGCAGCACGGTCACCCTGAGCCCAGGCGGCGTACGCCTGGCGGGCCAAGGCGCGGGCGCCGAGGTTCTGGCCTTCAGTCGATGGTCCACTCGTCGGCGGTCGTCCTCAGGCTCTCTTCCTCTGACGCTTTCCTCTCGAGCCATCTGCGGGCGATGAAAGGTGGTGCGGCCACCGGCCCGTCTCCGGTGGACCGGGGCAAGACCGGCAGCAAGCATCACGTGATCGTCGAGGCTCACGGCATCCCGCTGGCCACCACGCTGACCGGCGGCAATCGCAACGACGTGACCCAGCTGATCCCACTGATCCGCGCTGTCCCGCCGATTCGAGGCAAGCGCGGCCAACCGCGGCGCCGCCCGAAGCACCTCTACGCCGACCGCGGCTACGGCCACGAGAGCTACCGCGATCAGGTCCGACGGTTCGAAATCACCCCGCACGTCGTCCGGCGCGGCACCGAACACGGCTCCGGACTCGACGTACACCGCTGGGTCGTGGAGGGCGCCATCGCACTACTGCACTGGTTCCGCCGCTTCCGCATCCGCTGGGAGATCCGCGACGACATCCACCGGCCTTCATCACACTCGGTTGCGCCGTCATCTGCTGGCGACGACTGAGGGCCCTGCTCTGATTCCAGGCCAACGTAAGGTGGAATCCCGTATCGCGGACTCGCGTCGAGCACAAGGAGGCGGAATGCTCGCCAACTCGTCGGCGCTGGCGGCCGGAAGGCGTCATTCGGTCGGACGGCGCTGGGATGGAACCGTTCTTGCCGTGGGCAATACCGCAGCCGCTGAATGTCGTGTCGAACGATGGGAAGACGTCGTCGCGGTGGCAGCTGGCAACGTCCATGCCGCGAGGAACACGGGCAGGTCTCATACGGTGGGACTCCGGTCGGACGGCACGGTGCTGGCAACGGGGTGGGATGGCGATGGGCAATGTGATGTCGCCGGATGGCGAGGCGTCACGGCCGTGGCCGCAGGCTGGCGCCGCACGCTCGGGCTACTCGCGAATGGCCGGGTGCTGGCAGTTGGCCGGACTTCAGAAGGACAGTGCGATGTGCAGTCCTGGGGCGAGATGGTCGTCCTCTCGTGTGGTGACTGGCACTCGGTCGGCGTCCGGTCGGACGGTTCTGCACTGGCCGCGGGGAACAACCGACGAGGGCAGTGTGCCGTTGAAGGGTGGCGTGACCTGGCCGCCATATCGGCCGGGTATCTCCATACCGTCGGCCTCAGAGCCGACGGACGGGCAGTAGCGACCGGAGAGCGGGCAACCGGGGCGTGTGAGGTCGATGACTGGGAAAACGTCGTGGCACTCGACGCGGGCAGCTATCACACCGTCGGCGTCACAGCGTCCGGACGGGTCCTCGCAGTGGGAGACAACAGCTACGGACAGTGCGAAGTAGGCGATTGGCGCGACATTGTCGCCGTGGCGGCCGGTTCAACGCACACCCTTGGCCTGCGCGCCCACGGCACAGTCGTGACCACAGGGAACAATGCCGACAGACAGTGCGAAGTCGATGCCTGGTCCGGAGTCCGGCTTCCTTAGGCCCGGGCCGCCCCAACACGAACTGACATGCCGTCATTCTGATTCCAGTCCTTAGTAGGACTCCGTTAGGTTTTCCGGCTGGGCGGGTTCGGGAGCATGGTGGGCATGTGGACACGCTTGAAGTAGGCCGCATGCGGGCGAAGTTGGCGTTGTCCGTGGCGGAAGTGTTCGCCTCGGTGCCGCAAGGACCAGCGGGCCAAGAGTGACTGCTATCTGCGGGGACTGATACTGGACGGGCGGCGCAAGTCGGTCCAGGCCATGGCGGCGCGGCTGCCGGACGGCAACGAGAAGAACCTGCAGCAGTTCGTGAACCAGTCCACCTGGGACCCGGCCCCGGTGCGGCGGCGGATCGCCGAGCGGATGACCGCGCGGATCGGCCCCGCGGCGTGGGCAGTTGATGACGCGTCCTTCCCCAAGGGCGGCGCCATGCCGGTCGGTGTGGCGCCGCAGTACTGCGGCGCTCTGGGCAAGCGGGCCAACTGCCAGGTCGCGGTGAGCGTGCATACCGTCACCGCCACCGCCTCGTGCCCGTTGCAGTGACGCCTGTTCCTGCCCCAGGAATGGGCTGGCGATGCCGCACGCCGCAGGCTCTGCAACGTGCCGACGGACATCGGGCACCGCGAGAAGTGGCCGCTCGCCCTGGACATCCTCGACGACCTCACTGCCTGGGGCGTTGCGCCCCGCGTCGTGCTCGCCGACACGGCCTACAGGACCAACGCGGCCTTCCGCAGCGCACTCACCCAGCGCGGCCTGGGCTACGTGCTGTCCGTCCGTTCCGACGTCACCGCCCCTCCTTCGACGCGGTGCCCGAGGCACCCGCTCGCAAAGGCTCCAACGGATGCCGGCCCCAGCCCCGCTACCGCCAGGCACTCCTGAGCATGGCCACGCACGCCACCAACCCAGGGCGCGAGGCGTTCACCGACGTCACCTGACGCCAGGACTCCCGCAGCCCGATGCGCTCCCGTTTCGCTGCCCTGCACGTGCGCCCGGCCGGCAACTCCGTCGTCCGCCCGCTCAGGCCCCGGTCCCCGGCCGAGCAGGGCCGGTGGGACGGCGTCCTGCCCGACCTGTGACTGCTGGCCGAATGGCCCACCGACGCCGAAGAGCCCACCGAGTACTGGTTCTCCGACCTGCCCACCGAGCCCCCACTGGAGGACCTGGTCAGCTGCGCGACACTGCGCTGGCGCATCGAGCACGACAACCGCGAACTCAAACACGGCCTGGGCCTGGACCACTTCGAAGGACGCTCCTGGCCCGGCCGGCACCACCACGTCACCCTCGCCACCGCCGCCCACGCCTCCCTCACCGAGCAGCGGCTCTCCCCAAAAGCCCCCACGCCGGTCTCACCCTCTACCTCGCCCTCGACCTCCTCCAGGACACGCCGAGGTGCTGGACCCGCATCTGCACCACCTGCCACCAACCGCTACCCCGCTCCTACCAGCAGAGAGCGACAAGATCGCCTGAGACCTAACGGAGTCCTATTAGCCGAGGCTGTCGATGGTTATACGGGCGAGCAGCTGGTGGGTCTGCTGGGTTCGACGGTGTCCGGGAGGCAGATACTTTTCGCAGTCCGCCAGTACCTGGCGGGCCTCTGCTTCGGCCTCTGCGCGGTGGCCCAGGCCGTGCAGAGCGGTGGCGGCGCCGAGCCCGATGGCGTCGGCGCCGCCCTGGCCATAGGCGGGGGCAGACTTGCGGGCCTCGGTGAGTGCTTCTTCATGGCGACCCTGGCCGTTGAGGCTGTGGACCAAGCCGCAGCCCAGGGCCGCTGGGCGGTTCGGTCAACTCGGCCAACAGACCGTCCAGTTCGGACGCGGTCTGCGCGGCCCTGTGCGAGGACGGCACGCGCGGCGAGCATCGAGACAGTTGCGTTCGTCAGGTCACCCCGTCCAGGTGCGCGACCTGCTGCCTGTTGGAAGGTGCGCGCCTGTTCTTCGGCCTCCTCGGCACGGCCCGCACGCAGGAGTTCGCTGATGGCTCGCAACACCAGTGCCGAGGCCTGGGGGATCCCGACGATGGCCGGTACGGGCTTTTGCGGGTCAGGAGGGTTCGTATGGACTTCACAGACCGGGAGACTACGGCGAGCAGCTCATCGCTGATCGCAGGGGTGGGTTGCGCCCCCATCCCCGTCCCTGACGGCCCTGCTACCTGGTTCACCGGCTGGGAGACGCTGGCTGTCCTTGTGGCGCTGGTCGTCATGGCGGCGATCTTCAGTTAGTGGCTGTTTGCGCAGCCCTGACAGGCCCTTGAGGTTGTCGGCCACGGTGGAGGTCGGGGTGTGGAGGATGGCGTCGAACGCCTCCAGGATCGGGGTGTGCAGGTAGGCGCTCTGTATGCGGATGCGGTCGGGGCCCGGGGCGTGGCCGGCGTTGTCATGGGCGTCCGAGTGTGCCTGGCGGAGGTCGGCGATGCTGAGGCCGAGTTCGGCGTCGGCGAAGGCGGCCTCGATGCTTCCCGGCTCGGGCGGTTCCAGTGCGGTGGCGTCGACGGTGAAGCCGAAGGGTGTGTTCTCGTCGCGGGGCATTTCGGCTGTGTGTCCGGTGGTGCTGGTCAGGCCGAGGGCGAAGTAGTCGTCGCCGAGCGTACGGTGCAGGTGTTGTCCCATGGGGAGCCCGGTGAGGTGGCCGCTGAAGGAGATGGGCGTTTTCTGGATGTGGGCGTTGTGGGCGGCCAGCACGATGCGTGTCCCGGGTTCGAAGTGCTCCAGGTGCCACAGGACCGACCCGGCCATGTAGACGTCCCGGGACGAGGTGTCGGCGGCCAGCCCCTTTCCGGCGAAGAGGTCGGCCATGGCGCGGAAGCTGTAGTCGGCGTGGCAGGCGCCTTCGAGGCAGCGCAGGGCAACGTCGTAGCTCCGCTGGTCGCCGCGGGAGACGTACAGCGGCTCGACGGAGCGGAACCGGATGACCAGGCGCGCCAGGACCGCGCTGAGCGTGTCCTGTTCGGCGGTGGCCAGGCGTGCCCACGCGGGCGCGGCGACGGCTCCGGAGCCACCAGCGAACGTTTCGGCGATCCGTATCGCCGTCTGGACCATCGACAGGGTTTCGGAGTCGATCTGGCGCAGGTAGTCGGCGACCGGGGCCAGGGCAGGAAGCAAGGAGCCGCCGGCCGCCGGGATGTCGATGCCGGCGAAGCGCACCGGGGATGAGGCTGTGCCGTTGTGCCGGCGCATCCAGCGCAGCGGCGCGTCGACTCCCACGGGGATCGCTGCGGCGAGGTGGGCCGACAAGTCGTCGTCCGTACCCTCTCCTTGGGCCCAGGCGTCGAGGGGAATGCCTTCGCTGAAGCCGTACTCGAAGGCCAGGACGGTGAAGCCGCAGCGTTCGGCCAGGAAGCGGAGGATGCGCTCGCGCATGAGGGCGAACTCGTCGATGAAGTGGGAGTTTTCGCCGATCGCGACGACACGGGCGTCGCCGATGACAGCGCGGAGCGGCTCAAGGTCATCGAGCGGCGCCTCAGGGTCGAGGTGGGTGAGGGGGACGGCGTGGGCGCGTAGCCAGTCGGCGAACGGGTTGTGGTGGGGCGAAGCAGGCATGCTGACGACTCGATTCCGAAGTGCTGTACATCTGAGTCTGAAAGGGGAGCGGGAGTAGGGCGGTTGGAACGGGAGCCGGATGGCGGTCGGTGCTCCCGGGATCCGTGCGGATGCCGCGTTGCGGTGAGGGGTCGGGGAGCCACTTGCGCTGCTCAGGTCATCACCCATGCCTGAAAGCCACCGCGCATCGGCAGCAGTCGCGAGCCTGGGTCCGGCTCTCAGGAACGTGAGTGGTTCACCGGAGCGGGGGCGCCGCGTTCTCCAGGTCGTCGATGCTGCCGGACATGATCGTGCGGAGGTGTTCGGTGATGTGCTGGAGCGGCCAGTCCCACCAGGCAACCGCCAGGAGGCGGTTGATGTCGGTGTCGCTGTAGCGGCGGCGGATGAGGCGGGCCGGGTTACCGCCGACGATGCCGTAGTCGGGAACGTCGTCGACGACGACGGATCCGGAAGCGATGATCGCCCCGTGGCCGATGCGGACGCCGGGCATCACCATGGACCGGTAGCCGAACCAGACGTCGTGGCCCACCACCGTGTCGCCGCGTCCGGTCAGGCCGGTGATCAGGTCGAAATGCTCGGACCAGGAACCGCCCATGATCGGGAAGGGGAACGTCGAGGGGCCGTCCATGCGGTGGTTGGCGCCGTTCATGATGAACCGCACGCCCTCACCCAGCGCGCAGAACTTCCCGATCACCAGTCTTTCCGGCCCGTAGTGATACAGCACGTTGCGGGTCTCGAATGCGGTCGGGTCATCGGGGTCGTCGTAGTAGGAGAACTCTCCGACCTCGATCAGCGGCGAGGTGACCAGCGGCTTCAGCAGCACCACCCGCGGCTGCTCGGGCATCGGATGCACCACGGTCGGGTCGGCGGGAACAGATGGCATCACGCGTCGTTTCCTTTCTGACGAGGTTTCAGGCGGCGGCAGTGCCGAACCACTTGAGCAGGTGGCTGAGCAGGTCCTTTTGGTCCTCGCCGACCCATGCCACGTGGCCGTCCGGTCGCAGCAGCACAGCGGGGGCGTCCAGCTCCTCACTGACGTCGACGACGTGGTCGACGCGGTCCGCCCAACCCTCCACTGTGAGTCGGCCGGTCCGGTCGATCAGCAGTCCGCGGGCGCCGTGCATCAGCTCGTACAGGCGGCCCTGCTTCAGGAGCACGTCCCGCATCCGGCGGCCGAGCAGGTCGTGGCTCTCGCCGAGGTCGTAGCGGACATCGACGGCGGTGATCATCCCAGTGACGTACCGGTTCACCTCCTCGAAGTCCATCAGCGTCGAGAACAGTTCGCGCAGCGCGGCCGCGCCCGGGTCGGTCCCCAGGAGGGTGATCTGCGCGCGGGTGTTCTCCAGTACCCGGGCGCCCACGGGGTGCCGTTCGGCGTGATAGGTGTCCAGCAGCCCCTCCGGTGCCCAGCCGCCCACCTCGGCGGCCAGTTTCCACCCGAGGTTGAACGCGTCCTGGATGCCGAGGTTGAGCCCCTGCCCGCCGGTCGGCGGGTGGATGTGCGCCGCATCACCGGCAAGCAACACCCGGCCGACCCGGTAGCGCTCGGCCTGCCGGGTCGCGTCACCGAACCGGGACAGCCAGCGCGGCGAATGCGCGCCGAAGTCGGTGCCCGCGACGGCCCGCAGCTGCTGCCTGAACTCCTCAAGGGTCGGGGCGGTCGCACGGTCTTCGGCCACCCCGTCGGCGGGTGCGACGACGCGGTACGTCCCGTCCCCGTTGGGGGTGGCGCCGAACCGCAGTTGGGTCTTGCGGGCCTCCGCGACGGTCGCGGCAACCGTCGCCGGATCCTGTGACAGCTCCATCTCGCCCAACAGCGTCTCGACCCGGGCGGGCTCGCCGGGGAAGCCGACGCCGAGGAGTTTGCGCACCGTGCTACGGCCGCCGTCGCAGCCCACGAGATAGCGCGAGCGCAGGTGTGTGCCGTCCGCCAGCTCGACGCTCACCCCGTCCTCGTCCTGGCTCACCCCAGTCACTTCGCAGCCGCGCCGGATCTCGGCGCCGAGTTCGACGGCGCGCTCGTTCAGCAGCCGCTCGGTGACGGGCTGCGGGGTGGCGAGGCCGTACGGGTGAGCCGTGTCCAGCCGGTCCGGCCACGATTTGGCGATGCCGCCGAAGAGACCGCCGACGCTGAACTTCTCGCTCACCGCGAGGAACCGGTCCAGCAGGCCCCGCTGATCCATCATCTCGACGCTGCGCGCGTGCAGGCCCTGTCCACGGGACTGCTCGGTCGGCTCTGTCAACTTTTCCAGCACGACCATGTGCACACCGTGCAGTCGCAGCTCGCAGGCCAGCATCAAGCCGGTCGGTCCGCCGCCGACCACAATCACGTCCATCACGAAATCCCCCATGCACATCGATCCCCTCCGAAGCAGGGGCTGGTGATCATCTTGCTGGGCGGACGCCGGGGCCGGCAACGAGGAGTCCGGCAACACAGCGTTAAGCGATAGGTTTACGTTCGAGGGGGGATGGTGGAGCTCAGAGACATCGAGATCTTCTTGGCACTCGCCAGGGAACTGCACTTCGGCCGGACGGCCGAGCGGCTGCACATCACAACGGCCCGGGTCAGCCAGTCGATCCGCAAGGCCGAGCGCCGGGTCGGCGGCCCGCTGTTCGAGCGCAACAGCCGCACCGTACGGCTCACGGCGTTGGGCGAGCAGCTCCAGCAGGACCTGTCAGCCGGCTACCGGCAGATCTCCGACGGCATCGCGAAGGCACGCGCCAGGACGGGCGCTGTGTCGGGGACACTGACCCTGGGGACGATGGGGCCGATGGCACACACCATCAAGCCCGTCCTCGACCTCTTCGAATCCACTCACCCGGACGTGACCCTGCGCCACCGGGAAGTCCAACCACCCGCACCGCTGGACCTGTTGCGTTCGGGCGACGCCGACGTGGCACTGGTGTACCTCCCCGTCAGCGAGCCGGACCTGACCGTCGGCCCCGTCGTTCACGTCTCCGACGTCCTCCTGATGGTGTCCACCAGCCACCCCTATGCCGAACGCGAGTCGATCTGCGTGGAGGACCTCGGCGACCACTGCGCGTTCCTGCCCGGACGGCTCCCCGCTTCCATGGAAGCCGCGTTCCAACCGTTCCACACTCCTTCCGGCCGCCCGATCGCCCGCAGCGCACGGCTGCCCTCCACCTGGCACGAGGTGCTCGGCCTCGTCACCGCCGGACATGGCGTCCTCGGCGCGGCACGCGATGCCGCTCTCTACTACTCCTGGCCCGGCCTCACCTTCGTTCCCGTCCGAGACATGCCACCGGTACGTTGGGCGCTGGTGTGGCGGACCGCCGACGAGAGCCCACTCATCCGCGCCCTCGGCCACGCGGCCCGCGAGGTCTCATCGGAGACGCCTTGAGTCCAGCTCACATTCCGCTCCCAGCAGGTCTTCCCTTCCCGCCCTTGCCGACTTCACCGCCAGGGGTATGTCCGTGCGGACCAGGAGCATCTCCGTGCGGAACTGACCGGGCCAGAGAGGCTCGTGTGGCCGACGGGGCAGCTCCTGTCCTGCGCCGAGCCGGGCTACGAAGACGCAGTTGGTCCGATGCCCGGGCCCCGGGGCGCGGCGTTCCGTCACGCCGGCTTAGGGCTTGCAGAAGAACAACACGCTGATGTCCGGTTCGGGTTCACCGTCGTGCGGTATGTGGCTCGCTGAGCTGCAGGTTCCGCCTGACTTCAGGAATGGGCGCGACGCTCTACGACAGCGGCCGACGCCACATCTTTCCTGGTCAGCGAGGCCTACCACAACAATCAGCCCCAGAACCGAAACCAGCGTGTTGTTCTTCTGCAAGCCCTTAGCTCCTCACCAGGCCGACCGCGGCCTGTACCTCCTCCTCTTGCTGGGCCACGTCATCCCTGCGCACCTCATGTTCTTCGGGGAGATCGTGGGTGCGTCTTCGGGGTGAGGCGGGCATACAGGTGCACGGCGCCTTCGATGTCGCCGGTGGCGAGCATTGACCCGTCGCGGGAGAACGTGAGGCTGAAGATTGAGTCGCCGCCGTCGAGTGGTCCGTCCATGGTGTTGCCGGTGGCCGGGTGCCACAGGTGCACCTGGCCGTCGCCGCCAGCGGCGGCCAGCACGGCCCCGTCGGGGGAGAAGGCCACCGCGTTGAAGGGGAATCGGCTCGTCAAGGGCTGCCCGATGGGGAGCCGTGAGGCCGTGTCCCACAGCTGCACCCTGCCAGGGCCGGCAGCGGCCAGCATGGACCCGTCCGGCGAGAACGCCACCTCGTTGAAACCGCCAGGCGGGCGTTTCGGGGTGCCCCAGCCATGACGCCGCAGCCATCCGCCCGGACGCGCTGGCGGTGCCCCGGCATCGACGAAGGGTTCGCCGATCGGTCTACCGGTGGCGGGGTCCCACAGTTGCACCGCCTTGCCGCTTGCCACGGTGGCCAGTGCGGATCCGTCGGGAGAGAACACGGCCGAGGTCACGCGGTCGCCGTCCACGCCGATGTCGCCGACCTGTTGCCTGTTGACCGGGTCCCACAGCGATACCGTGCCACGCGAGTCGCCGACCGCGAGCAGGGACCCGTCCGGGGAGAACACCACCGTGAAAGCGATGGCTTCACAGACGAGTTCGCCCACCAGCTGCCTGGTGTACGGATCCCACAGCATCACCGTGTCCTCTTCATCGCCACCGGTGACGGCCAGCAGCGACCCGTCCGGGGAGAACACCGCGTCCGAGCAGGCATCGGTGCTGCGGGTGTCGAGGGGCTGGCCGGACGGGCGGCGCGTGAGCGGATTCCACAGCCACAGCGACCCGTCGTCCGCGGCGCTGGAAGCCAGCAGAGACCCGTCCGGGGAGAACGCCAGTGCCGAGACGGGGCTGTCGCCGCCGATCATCGGACTGCCGACCCGTGCGTAGCCGACCGGCGGCCCGACTGCTGTCGGACGGGTGACCGCCTCCGGTTCCGGAGCGAAGGCCGCGGAGTCCGGGACGGTCGGCACGGTGACCTGACCCCGATCGTGACCGCGTCGGAAACCAGGCTTTGGTGTGGGCGTGGCACCTGGCGTCACGACGACCATGCCGGGCTCCACCCGCCTGTTCTCAATGCCGCGAAGCAGCAAGCCGCATTGGCCGTCACCGGCTTGGGCCACCTCGAGTCGCCTGCGGTACATCTCGATACCGGTGACCGTGGCCTTGATCGACTTCTCCGTCGTGCCGACCAGTTCGACCTCGTCGTTGACCTTGATGACACCAGACTCGATGTGGCCGCCGACGACCACAATGCCTTGGCTGGGGATCGGGGCGACCAGCTCAACCCGCATCCGGAACGCTGTCGTGGCCTCCGGTGGGGTGGCGGGTGGGGTGGGCACTGCTGCCGGGCGCGCGGGCTCGGAGGCGCGGTCGAGTTCTCGCAGTGCCTGGGAGAGTTCAGCGGCGTTCGGATACCGCTGGGCCGGGTCCTTGTGCAGCAGCCTCAGAACGATGTCGTCCCACCTGGAGGGGACGGCAGCGGAGACCGTGCTGGGGGCGGGGGGTTCCTGGGTGAGGTGGGCCGTGAGGTAGCCGACGGTGTCGGGGGCCTGGAACGGTAGCCGGCCTGTGATCAGTTCGAAGAGGAGGCAGCCGAGCGCGTACAGGTCGCTGCGCGGTTCCGGGAAACCGCGTGCTTGTTCGGGGGCCATGTAGGGGGGCGTGCCCACGATGAATCCGGTCTGGGTGAGCCGGTCCCCGGTCGCGTAGGGGTCGGCCGCCCGCGCGATGCCGAAGTCGAGGACCTTCACGTGGCCGGACGGGGTGATGAGGATGTTGGACGGCTTGATGTCCCGGTGCATGATTCCGGCGGTGTGCGCCTCCGCCAGAGCGTCACCTATCTGTGCGCCCCACCGGGCCGCGTCCGGCAGAGCGACGGCACCTCGGCGCAGTGTTGCGTCCAGGCCCTCGCCTCGGACCAGTTCCATCACGAGGAACGGGACACGTTCGTTGTACGCGCCCGTCTCTCCGAGATCGTGGATGGTGATGATGCTGGGGTGCTGCAGTTGGGCGGTGATCCGGGCCTCGCGCAGGAATCTGGCGCGTGCGTCACCCCCGAGGCTTCCGCGACCGGCGAGTAAGGAGATCACCTTGACCGCGACAAGCCGCCCCAGCGTCTCGTCTTGCGCCTCCCAGACCTGCCCCATCCCACCCTCACCGAGCTGCCGCCCCAACCGGTAACGACCCCCGAGAAGTTGGTCTCGCACCGCTACGCCCCCCCGTCTCGACCATTTCTGCCCTGACATCGACCTGCCGTGGGTCAGGAATCAAGGTCATTATGAGTCTCCAGACCGCGCGGCGGAGGCTGTCCCGGCAAGGTAGTGGTGAAGCGAGATCGTGGGGATACCGGTCCTCGCCGCGATCTGTACGAGGCTGTTGCCCAGCTGCTTAAGGAGCCTGACTACCCGATCTTGGCGACGGGGCAGCTGACGCCGCGGCCCGGCAGCCTCGGCGGCTAGGCTGGCATGGACGGCGCGTTCGGCCGCCCGCCGACCCGCTGGACGGCGAATGGCTGCCGGCCGACCACCCGTGGGCCGAGGCGGAACGCGCCCGGCGCCGGGAGGACGCCCGGCAGGCCGCCGCGGAACGCGCCGAAGGCCCCGGCTCCCTGAGCACACTGCTGGCCCTGCAGAGCGAGGTGGAGTCGGCCGAACCCGACCAGGCCTACGTACGGAGCATGCGCCGCGCACTCGAGGCCGTCCGGCAGATCGACGACATCATGTACGTCTACCCGCCCGGCCCCATCGGCCCGATGGGCTCCCTGTGGCCGCCGCCCGGCACCCCCGGCCAGATCGCCGGCTTCGAAGCCGGCGGATGGAACGGAGACGACTGAAAACCCAACCCCGCCCATACCCGCCCGCACCTGGCGGACCCCCACGATTCCCAGGCAACCGCGCACCGCGGCGCTCCCTACGGTTGCCGCATGTCGAACGAGTACCCGCCCCCGCCGCCGTCCCCCACGCCCTACCTCCCGCCGTTCCCGCCGGCCCCCGAACCGCCGATGGCCATGCCGGCCACGGTCTGGGCGGCCCGCATCACCATCATCGCGATGACGGGACTCACGGCTGTGATGTCGGTCCTGGTCGGCATCGCAGAGGGCCCGAAGGCCTCCGGGGCGACCTTCGGCCAGAACATCATGGGCCTCGTCCTGCTCGTCCTCGCTGTCCGCTACCGCACTGCGGGAAACGGCATCCGTATCGCATCGATCGTCCTGGCGAGCATCCAGATCGTCCCCGACCTCGGCGGCACCGCCCGGGCATCCAGGGCGGCATCCTCGCCCTGCTCGGCGCGATCGTCCTCGTCGCGCTGCTCAGCCAGCACGCCGCAGCTGTCTGGTTCAAGCGCCCCCGGAACCCGAACCCGCCCCACGGCCAGGGCCCCGTACCTCAATGTCCAGGAGCTGATCGCGCACGTCGAGCCACCGCTCCACGTCCCTTGGTCGCGGAAGGAGTACAGGCGCACCCCGCCCGCTGCTCCGTGGCGGAGCGGGCGGGAGAGCGGCGTTCAGCGCCTCGGAGGGAATGGGGAGAGTCCTGCGGAGCGAGCCAGGAAGCCGGCCGCCGGGCAAGCCCCGAATCTCGGCTGCTGTTCAACACCGGTGCGGCAGGGGGGGCGCAGGTGGTTGTGAAGGCGCGGCCGCAGGGCCCCGCCTGTGGCGAGGCCCTGCGATCGGTGCCCTTGGGGGGAAGGCGGGCTGTTCAACGAGTCGGTGCCGGATCGGTTCGCCACGACCCCGCATGGCGATGGCGCGAGATGCGAGCCGGGTGAGCGTTGCTGGGGTGAATGCTGGCGGTAGCACCCTGTGCTGAGCCTCTAGGTGGGGGAAAGTACGCCGGGGCGGACTTTCGGTGTGTGAGCGGGGTAGTGATGCCGGACAGGCGGGCGCGTGGGCCGCAGCCGCATTGGCGGCCGCGGCGGGAGACGGTGCGGGTGTTGACGGCGGTCGATGCCGTCCTCGACCGCTACTGCGACCACCTTCCTGTCTCGCTTCGGCAGCTGTTCTACGTACTCCCGAGCGATGGCGTGCTGGCGAAGACGGAGCGTGATTACAGGCGGATGTGTGAGTACGTCGGCATGGCCCGCCGCTCCGGCTGGGTCTCGTGGGACGTGATCCGGGATGACACACAGATCGCCGTGGATGCCCCGACGTCCTTCGCCGGCCTCGAGGATTTCTGGGCGGCCGTAGAGTCGGCGGCCGATGACTACTGTGTCGACCGCCAGGCCGGCCAGCTCGTGCGGTTGGAGCTGTGGTGCGAGACGGCGGGGATGGTCCCTCAACTTGCCAAGCTGGACGGCGAGTTCGGCATCGCCTGTTTCTCAGGAGGAGGGTTCGACGCTCTGACGGGCAAGCATGATGCGGCCGTCCGGGCCGCCGCGGGGGGCCGGAAAAACCGTTGTTCTCCATCTGGGTGACCATGACCCGAGTGGTGAGCATCTGTTCAGCTCGCTGGCCGAGGACGTGTCCGCGTTCGCGGCGGCTGCAGGTGCGGTGGTGGAGTTCGAGCGGGTCGCGGTCACCGCGCACCAGGTCGCGCTCTACGGCCTGCCGACCGCGCCGCTGAAGGCCAGTGACCGGCGCTCGTTCGCCGACACGGCCACGACGCAGGCCGAGGCGCTGTCACCGGACGTTCTGGCCACGATCGTGCGCGAGGCCATCGAGGACCGCCGCGACCCCGGGGCCCACGAGCAGGCTCTGGCCCGCGAGGAATCCGAACGCCACGCGATCCGAGACCGGCTGCGCGGACTGGCCGGGAGCCAGTGAGAGGGCTCACGGACCGCACCTCGAAACGCACCCTGGATCGCACACTTCTTGGTGGTCCGGGGCGAAGCGTTCCGTTACTGGCGGGGTTGCCAGCCACCCGCCCCGGACCAAGGTCACCCTAACCGTCGCGTGCCCAGTCGAGTCCGAGTTCGGCGAGCTGCGCGAGCTGGTCGGCATTGAGCTTGTCGCGGCGGCTCTTCTGGTGGGAGACCCACACTCCGAGCCGTACGTTCGTGGTCCTGGCCGTCCATGGTGACCCGCTCGCTCCCGAGGCGCTGGTCGAGGAAGGCGGGCCCGCGCCGCACAGCGGTCACTGTGACGACCTGGCTGGGGCCGGGTCGATCGGTGCCGGGGTGGGGTGTCTACTCGGGTTGGAGGAAGGCGAGTTGGACGCGTAGGAGGTGACTGTCCGGGGAGGTTTCCTCGTAGCGGTCGAGTACGGCCTGGTAGCGGCGGGTTTTGAACATGGTCTGGGCGTGGGGGTCTTCGTCCAGGCCGCATTCCATGGCCAGGGTCGCGCCGGCTTCGAGAGCGAGCTGTTTGGTGCGGTATACCCAGATGTCGAGGCGCCCGCTGCCGCGGTATCCGCGGTGGGCCAGTGTCCATACTGCGGGCGCTCGCTCGGTCTCCACTCGTCCGCCGGGGTGGAAGGTCTGGGAGGCGATCCGCGGGCCGACGAACCCGTCGGTGGCGGCGCTCATGGCGCCAGGGTAGGGCCGGGGCATACCCTCGCGCTCCGGTTTCCGGTGACGGTCCCCACGGACGGGAGCGCACGGCAAAGGGGCCCAGGCCCTGACCAGTCCCGGGCCCCTGGTGCACGGCGTTCTTTCCTGAGCGACGGGTTCAACGACCGTCCGCGGGCGAGGTCACCGTGGCCGCCGGCCCGCAGTTCAGGCCCAGTGGCCGCGCCACGGGCGCGGCATCCGGGCTTTTCGTCACTGCTCCGGGGCGCCGGATGGAAGATCAGCCAAGATCCCGGATAGCTACACAAAGTATGCATATGATTACATTTGGTAGTTTGGTCAAGGCTTCGTGTCCACGTAGGGAAGGGTCGAATGATGCGCAGGTTTCAGCGGGTAGCGGTCGTGGCCGCGGCGGTTGTGGGGTTGTCCACTCTCGGTGTCGGTGTCGGTTTCGCCCATGACGGTGGTTTCGGTGGGAGCACCGTGGTGGAGCACGGCCGGGACAATGGCCGGGGTCAAGGCCGGGACCAGGGTAGGGACGACGACCGTCAGGGGCGGGATGACGACCAGGACAACGGCCGGGATCACGGCCAGGGCCGGGACGACGGCCAGGAGCATGGTGGCTGGCACGGTCACGGTCACGAGCACGGTCGGGACAACGGCTCTGACAACGGGGACGACGAGTAGGGAGTCGCCGACAGTGGCGGGGGCCCGGGCCTCGGCAGGGTCTGATGTGTGAAGCCTTCTGCGAGTTTTCGCCTGGGAGGTGACTCGTGGCAGAAGGGTTTCGGCGGCGTCGCACGTGGTGCACGCCGCCGTGCCGGGGCGCGCGAGGGCGTCCAGGGCCGCGATGGTGGCCAGTGCCGTATCAGGCGACGTTTTGCCCTGTCGACGACGGCGCGTAGGCGTCGGTCGTCGGCGTGGCGGTTTCGCCAAGGTCAGTCTGGCGAAGGGGCTGTCTGCCCTGATGATGTATAGACCTTGGACCTGCCTACGGTCGCAGCCACGGAGCAACCGTCTTTCACTGCCCATTAGATGATGTAGCGGCGGATCAAGCTGCCCTGTTCTTTCTGGGTGGCATGATCCGTGCCGTCGAGGGTGAAGTAGCGCAGGGCGGTGAACTGGGCCTCGATGCGGTTGAGCCAGGAGGAGTTTGTCGGGGTGTAGGCGATCTCGATGTTGTTCGCCGCGGCCCAGGTGCCGACCCGCTGGCACTTCTTCGTGGTCAGGTGCGGGGGGAAGTTGTCGCAGACGATCGCTGTCCGGATTTGGGCCGGGTAGAGGGTGCGGAGGTAGCGGCAGAACTCCAGGAACTGAGTGCGCCGCTTGACCGGTTTGATGTGGCCGTAGAGCTTGTCCCTGGCAGGTCGAGGGCTGCGAACAGGTGCCGTACTCCGCCGTTGCGGTTGTAGGTCGCCCGCTGCCGTCGGCGCGGTTCGCGGTCGGGGTCCTTGTGTGTGCCGCCGCGCTCGGCCCACTGCCGGCCTGGGTGGGGCATCAGGTTGAGCGGGCCGAACTCGTCCATGCAGAAGACGACGTCGGGCTCACCGTCCTCGGGTATGACCTCTCCGTCGGCGATCGCGTAGAGGTGCTCGACCCGGGCCTTCTTGGCCGCGTAGTCGGGGTCACGGGACGTCTTCCAGGTCTTCAGACGTTGAAAGGAGACGCCTTCCTCGGCCCTCGCGGCTGATGTCGTCGACCACCCCCTCGGCAACCAGGAAGTCCGCCAGTTCGGTCAGACTCCAGGCCGAGAACGGCAGGTCATGCTCGGTCGGCTTGGACTTGGCGATCTTCTTGATCTCACGCCGCTCGGCCAGCGTGAACGTCTTCGGACGGCCGCCAGAGTACTTCGGATACAGCGGGCCGAAGCCGTCGGCGTTGAAGTTGTGGATCACATCCCGGACCCGGCCGGCGCTGGTGAACGACACCTCGGCGATCCTCGCCACCGGCATGCCCTGCGCGGACAGCAACACCATCTGAGCCCGCCGCCAGGTCACCACCGACCCGGTACTCCTGCGGACGATCCGCAGCAGCCGTTGCCCTTCGTCGTCATCGATCTCACGGACTCGCACGCGTTCCGCCACCGCAGCAGTCTCGCTGCCGGACGCCGCCCGCGGGAGTCACTGCGTTGGGGTGCCCACCCGCAGGCGGTTGCCGTCAGGGTCGCGAAGCTCGATCTCGCGCGCCCACGGAGCGTCCTTCACGGGTACACCGAATTCGGCGGCGACGGCATCGACGTCACTCACGCGGAGATACACCAACGTATCGGGACGGGCGTCTCCTTGATGCTCCGACAAGAACAACCGCACTGGACGACGTGCAACCTCGACGAAGGCAGGGAGCCCCGGCTCGAAGTGGTGCTCCCACTGCTTGGTGAAGCCCAGGCGCTCGTACCAATCCACCGTCGCAACAGCGTCCTCGACCCGAAGGATCGGAATGACTTCCTCGTCCATGAGCCCATGATCTCAGACGGCCCTATGAGGCGAACGTTGCTTGATCCGGCACTAGACAGCGGGTCCGTGCGGCTCGGCGGCGGCCGACTGGTACGGGAAGGGTCAGTGGCGGGTGGTGGCGACGGTGAGCCCGAGGCCGATCAGGGCGATGCCGCCCGCGCCGCCGATCATCGACAGGCGGCGGTCGGAGCCGGCGAACCAGGTCCGGGCGGCCGAGGCGCCCAGGCCCCACACGGTGTCGCAGACCAGGCCGATGGCGGCCGGGATCAGGCCGAGGACCATCATCTGCAGCGGGATGTTCCCGGCGTCGTGGTTGACGAACTGCGGCAGGACCGCGGCGAAGAAGACCAGGCCCTTGGGGTTGGTGGCGCCCACCAGCAGGCCGTCCAGGACCGTGCGCAGATCGCCGCGCCGTTCGCCCTCCCCGGTCGTCAGATCGGCCCGCAGGCGGCCGCGGTGGCGGTACGCCTGGGCGCCGAGGTAGACGAGGTAGGCGGCGCCGGCCAGCTTTACGGCGGTGAAGACGGTGGCCGAGCTCTGGACCAGCGCGCCGACGCCGAGGGCGACGGCCAGGACGAGGGCGTAGCAGCCCAGGAGGTTGCCCAGGACGGTGGCGAGCGCGGTGCGGCGGCCGTGGGCGAGGGCGCGGCCGACGACGAACAGGACGCTCGGGCCGGGGATCGCGATCACGACGAGGGACATCGCGGCGAACGCGAGAAGGCTTTCGGTACTCACCATGGGCCGGTACTTCCTGATCTGTGCGGCAACGCCGGAGAGGTCTGTGCGCGGTGCGTGTGCTGTACGAGGGGTGGGCCCGGCGCGCGGGCGGGGTAGCTACCGGGAGAGGGCGGCGACCTGGGCGCGCGGGAGGCGGGCCAGGGCGGCGGAGTCGATCTGGAGGGTGCGGTCGGCCGTCCCGGCGCCGCAGTAGACGGGCCGGTCCGGTTCGGTGACCGCGGTGTCGATCAGGCACGGCACTCCGGGCCGGTGGCTGACCGGCGGCACACCCCCGGGCACCAGGCCCTCCGCAGTGAGCAGGCCAGCATCCGCCGTGTGCAGCCGGGAGCGGCTGGTGCCGAGGACGGCCGCGAGGCGGGCGAAGTCCACCCGGTCCTGCGCGCGCAGCGCCACGAGCAGCAGCGGGATGTCCGGAGTGGTGAAGGCGAGCGTCTTGACCGCCTGCAACCAGGGGAAGGGCAGGGCCTGGCGCTCGGCGACGCTGTACGCGGCGGCGTGCTCGTGGACGGTGTACGGGCAGCCGTCCGCGTCCAGCACGGCTCGCCAGTGCGCTTCGGGCGTACTCATGGAGGGACCTGCGGCCTTCGGCTCGGAAAGGAGGAGAGTCGACCTGCGGGCCGTACGGCGCGCGGTCTGTTCCTGAGCCTGATCGACGCGGCGAGATCCGATCAACTGATTGTGAAATCCTGCAATCGTGATCACCCTGCGCTTCACCGAGACGGCCGAGGAGGACATCGCCTTCTCCGTCTCACCGCTGCTCGAAGCCGTGCACTCCTGGCACGTCCTCACCGACCCCGGCCACCACGCCCTGCACGTGCCCTGGGTGAGGCGGTGCCGCCGCCTGCCCGCCGACCTGCGCCGGCGGATGCGCGAGCACAGCTTCGTCGTGGCCGACTACATCCCCGCGTTCTTCGAGAGCCGCGCCGGTGATCACGACGCCGACTTCGCAGGTCAGCTCGCGGCCGTACGGACGCTGCCGCCCGCTCTGCTGGCCGCCGAACTCGCACAGACGCTCATCGACACCACCCGCCACGCCGGCTACGACCTCGTCCACGACCCCGCCACCCGCGACGCGATACTCACCGAGCTCCGGCAGAGCGATCCCGGCCGGGCGGCACGGCTGGACGGCATCCTCACCGACCCTCTCCCCGTCCTCGACGACGCGCTCACCGTCCTGGAGGACTACTGGGGCGCCGCCTTCGCCGAGGAATGGGAGCGCGTCGAACCCTCCCTGTACGAGTCGATCGCCCGTGCAGGCGCCCGGATCGCCCACCAGGGCCTGTTCCCGATGCTCCGCACTCTCGCCCCGCAGATCCGTATCGACCCCGGCGGGCGGACCCTGCGGCTCGACCGCCCACACGACCACGAGATCACCGTCACCCGCGAGCACCCGGTGACGTTCACCGCCAGCCACTATGTGTGGCCCCACGTCCGCGTCACCTGCGACGCCCCCTGGCCCCTGCGGATCACCTATCCCGCCCCGCCGCTCGCGCCCGCCTCGGCCGCCCGTCCCACCAGCCAGGAAGAAACCCTGACCGCACTCCGGGCCCTGGCCGCCGCCCCACGCCTGCAGATCATCACCCACCTCGCCACCCAGAGCCGCACCACCCAGGAACTCGCCACCCTCCTCGGCCTGTCCCCCTCCGTGACCTCCCGCCACCTACACCAACTCACCCAGGCAGGACTCACCACCACCCAACGCGAGGGCTACTACGTCCTCTACGCCCTCGACCCAGCCCGCCTCGACCAGATCGCCACCGCCCTCACCACCCTCGCCCCCCGGCCCGAGGTCTGAGCGAACGCTGCTGCAGACCCCCGCGGGCATCTCCAGAAGAAGACCCCTGTCGTCAAACGATCGTTTGACGACAGGCCGCCCGGACGTTCACGAGTTTGGCCACTTCCTTCGTGACGCGGAAGCGGAGTTCGCTTGTCTCTGTCGAGGGCTTGAGGGGGTAGGGCTCGCGGATAATTCGCGATGGAAGGTCGCCGAGCCGTACAGAGGCACGCTGGCCCTGTGCCCCCTGTGCCCCCTGTGCCCCCTGTGCCCCCTGTGCCCTGTGGCGCGGGGCAGGGCATCCGCGACGTTGGCCGGTAACTTCGAGGCTGGCAAGCCTTGTTCGAACGCGGAGCGATCCGCCAGGGCAGCTGGCGTTGAGGCCCTGAGTTGTGGGGCGTGAACCGTTCGAGGAGACGTTCCTTCTGGGCGTTGCCCAGGCCGCGTACCCGGCGGCTCTCGGAAATCTGCATCTCGTCCAGGATCCTTTGGGCGCGTACTTTGCCGACGTCGGGGAGCGCTTCGAGCAGCGCCCGGACCGGCAGTTTGCGGACCGCTTCGGAGGTGCTGTCCAGCACGTCGCGCAGCGACACCTTTCCGTGCTTGAGCGCCTCTTTCACGGCTGCGCGCTCCTTGCGGGCGGCGGATGCCTTCTCGAGCACGGCCCGGCGTTGCTCGAGGGTCAACGGGGGCAGTGCCATGGGGTGGTCCTCTCGTCCTGCGGAAACCGAGCGGGCTCATCATGACTGTGTGGCCGAGGCTTTGACCAGCGAGTTCAGGGCCTTGTTGTGGTGGCTGGGGCAGGCCGGAACTGAGCGGGCGCAGTGCTCGCCCGGTCGGCGCGGGGGCGTCCTCGAACTCACGCCTTCCCCTTCCTCGGCCGGTTTGGTCCGTTAAAGGGGTGGGCCTTGGACTCGGCGGGGCCAGGCGGCCCGCGTGTCGGGGGACACGGCTTCGCGGCAGGGGCGCCGCACACGTCGGGGCGGCCGCCTTCAACGCAGTGCGGCCCCGCGGAAACGCACAGAGCGAGGCGCAGGTCCCCGACCTCCGCTTCTGCGACAGCCCTGGCCGTGCGGTGAAGGCCTTCGCCGCGTGCTTCGTCCTCACACCTGGAGCCTGGCCGCGACGGGCAGGTGATCGCTGCCCGTCTCCGGGAGTGTCCAGGCCGACTTGGGTTCGATGCCCTTGACCATGATCTGGTCGATCCGTGCCATGGGGAACGATGCCGGCCAGCTGAAGCCGAAGCCGTCGCCGGCCGCGCCCTGGGCGGAGCGCATCTGTGAGGTGATGTTGTTGAGGGAGCGGTCGTTCATTGTGCCGTTGAGGTCGCCGAGCAGGATCCGCTTGGGCAGGGAGTCGCCGGCGATCAGGTCGCCGAGGGCGTTGGCGCTGTTGTCGCGCTGCTTCACGGTGAACCCGGCCTCCGGCTTCACCCGTACCGAGGGCATGTGCGCGACGTAGACCGCGACCGGGCCGGCGGGGGTCCGGACGGTGGAGCGCAGCGCGCGGGTCCAGCCGATTTTGATGTCGACGGGCCGGGTGTCGCTCATCGGGTACTTGGACCACAGCCCGACGGTGCCTTCGATCGCGTGGTACGGGTAGCTGTCCTTCAGCACCCGCTCGTAGACGGTGGTGTCGAGCTCCTCCAGGGCGAGGATGTCGGCGCCGGAGGCGGCGAGCTTGCGGGCGGTGCCGGCCGGGTCCGGGTTGTCGGCCTTGACGTTGTGCGTGACGACGACCAGGTTGCCGCCGGAGCTCTGCTTGTCGCCGAGCAGCCCGCCGAACAGGTTGAGCCACATCACGGCCGGCACCAGCACCGCGATCAGGGCGGTGGCCGAGCGGCGCCACAGGGCGAGCACGAGCAGCACTGGTACCAGGATGCCGAGCCACGGCAGGAAGGTCTCGGTGAGGCTGCCGAGGTTGCCGACCGCGTTCGGGATCTCCGCGTGGAAGAACAGGGCCACGGCCAGCAGCAGCGCGAGGCCGGCGAGGACGGGACCGCGGCGCCAGATGCCACGGTCACCGCGCCGGCCGTCGATCAGACGCCGCAGCCGGACCCCAAAGCGTTCGCCCTCCGCGCTGCCGCCGCCCGCCACTGCCGTGTCCGTCTGTGTCATACCCGCTACCTCACTTGGTCCTGCATCCGTACGGCCAACAGGACGAGAGCTGCGGTGCAGGGGTTTCGGCTCCAGAGGCCTGAGTGACGGCTGTGACGAAACGCGCATATTCGGCGTACTAGCAGGTACCGTCCCAATACGCACCGAGACCGCCGACTGCCCGGACAATCCGGACCTCGACCGAGGTCGCCACCCACGGCTTGGTGGCCGAGCTCCCCGACGGCACCCCGAACCTCCTCGCGTTCAACTGCGCCACGTCCTGACCGCATCCTGGGCTTCTGTCCGGATGCGTCGGCGCATTGGGGCAGGTCAGAAGGTGCGGTGTTTCGGGTGTGCTCAATTCTCGGCAGCCGGCCGGGAGTTCGGGTAGGGGCTTTGGTCCGGTTTCCGGTCCGGGGCGGGCAGGCTGGTGTCGCACAGATCTCCCGCCCGGCACACCTGCGGGGGAATGTGCCCCTCAGGGCACGTCGGGGCACGTGTCCTGAGCCCATTATGGCGATCATGACGTTCTTGCCTGCCCGCCGGGCCGTGCTCGCGACCGCTGCCATCGCGCTGGGACTGCTTGCCGCCTTCCCTGCCACCGCGACCGCCGATGGCCCCGGCCAGGACCTGGTCAGGCAGACCCTCATCGGCGGCGTCGCCACGGAGCAGCCCGACGAACTGGGGATCCCCGTCAGTACGGTCAGCGGGGTCAGCAGCATCGCCGCGCTCCACTCCTCCACAGCCGGATCCGGGCCGGCCGGTCCGCGACGCGGCTGAGGACCGGGAGGCCGGCGGTCAGGGGTGGGGGAGGTCGCGGAATTCGGCGAGCAGTTGGCCTGCGGTCGCCGGCGGCGGGGACGACCGCGTCGAAGTTGAGGAAACTGTGGATGGGCCCGGGGTAGGTGTGGGTGCGTACCGGGACCCCGGCGGCGGTCAGGGCGTCGGCGTAGGCCAGGCCCTGGTCGCGGATGGGGTCGAGGCCGGCGACCCTGATGACCGCCGGGGCCACCCCCCGGTGGTCCTTGGCCAGAATCGGTGAGGCGGGGAAGCCGGTCCCGGCCTGGGAGCCAGCGAGGTAGCGCGCGACGCACTGCTCGAAGTCGCTTCGGGTCAGGCCGGGGACGTCGGCGTTCTCGATCAGGGAGGGGTAGTCGTCTTGGCCGGACAGGTCGATGGCGGGGTAGGCCAGCAGCTGGGCGGCGAGCGGGCGTCCCTCATCGCGCAGGGCCAGGGCGACCGAGGCGGCCAGGTTGCCGCCCGCGCTGTCTCCGGCCACCCCCAGCGGGCCGGCGCCGAAGTCGGCTGCCTGGTTGGCCACATACTGTGCCACGGCCAGCCAGCCGTCGAACGCGGCCGGGAAGGGATGCTCGGGGGTGAGCCGGTAATCCACGCTGACCACTACGGCCTCCACATCGCGGCACATCCGCCGGGTGGCGCCGTCATGGGTGTCCACATCGCCCGTCGTCCAGCCGCCGCCGTGGAAGAACACCACAGTCGGCACCGCACCTTGGGCGGTCGGCCGGTAAATGCGCACCGGAACCTGAGCCACCATGTCGTCGGTGACCGAACCGACCTCGGTCGGCGCTCCGGGCGAGAACGCCCGCGACAGCTGCCGGATGCCTTCCCGCATCTCCGCGCCCCTGGGCGGCACCGCCGGACCAGCCGGCATCCGGCGGTGTGGATGGTGGCGGCCCGGCCGGCCCGGCCGTGGGCGCGGCTGTCCAGGACCCAGGCCCACCCAGCGGGTGTTGCGGGGGTGGGGCGGCGGGTGGTGGGGACGGCGCTCAGGTCGATACCGGTGATGGGGCGGAGCTGCGCGGCTGTGACCCGTCGTACTGGACGGGTTCGGTGCCCCCGTACTGGTGCAGAGGCGTTGTTTCAGGCGTGCGCTATTCGGGTCCAAGTGAGTGTGACGCGCGGGTCTTTGGCTGGACGGCGAACGTTGTTTCGGTTCTTGATATCGGCGTTGTGGCTGGAGCGTGAGGTCTGGTGTGGGCAGGGGGCTTCCGGACACTCTGGCCGGTATACCGTTCTTGTCCGTTCTTGGCTGGATGCCGTTAGCTGCGCTCCCTGGGCCCCGGCCAGGGGCTGTGGTGGGAGGGGGCGTTGATGGCGGAATTCCGCAGTGCCGAGGAGCGGCTGGCGCGGGTGCGCGAGACCGTGCAGGGGTTTCAGGGGACGCGGTCCGAGTCGCGTACGGCGCGGCGTCGGGGGCTGAGCCGGGGGCAGAACCTGTTGCTGGGCGCCGCGTTGCACGCGGCATCAAGGCTGGAGCAGGGGCTGGAGGCCACCGCTTTGGAGGCGGGGCTGCTGGAGGTGTTGCGGGCGGGTGCGGTCAATGATGAGGAGATCGCCGCGTGGGGGCGGGTGTTCGCCGAGCAGCGTGCGTCCCGGGGCGGTGTTCAGGTGTTCCCCGCGGCGATCAATGCGCTGGATGTGAAGAGCGGTTACGACTTCGAGGAGTTCCGGGCTGATCTGGCGGCGGTGGCGGCGGAGATCGTGGCGCAGCCCAATGTCGAGGTCGTGGATGTCACGCGGCTGGAGCTGGACGGGCCCAAGGAGAGTGAGGAGTTCCTTGAGGCGTTGGGCCGCTACGGCACCGGGGTGACCGTGCTGACCGGCGCGCGGCCGGAGGTAGGAACGGAGCGGGCCGCGCCGGCCGCGTTCGCCGCGCCTATGGTCCTGTCGCTGAAGGCGGAGCGGTTCGAATGCGAGCGCCGCTCGGGGGAGGTCGGCCATGACGAGATCTACTGGGCGATGGCGGCGGGCACCGACACCGAGGCGCAGAGCTCGGCCAAGACGCCCGAGTTCGGTTCGATCGTCAAGGGCAGCCACCGCTACTTCACCGGCGACCACGCGGTGCAACTGACCAACGGCACCGTGCGCGGGTATGTGTCGCTGAACATCGAGTGCTGGGAGGCCGACGACAGTTCCGGCGGCTTCTACAACAAGATGCGCGAAGTGCTGCGGACGATGTCCAAGCGTCTCGCCGACGCCTCCCAGGAGCAGCACTACAGCCCGCCCGACCGCGAGTTCAACGCCGAGGGCTGGGCGGCCCTGCTGGCCGTCCTGGGTGAACTGATCAACGCGCTCCTGGGCTGGCTCACCAACGACGACGACCTGGTGTGCGAGCGGTCCATCGGCCTGTCCCACTCGGCTCTGACCCACTACTTCACCGGCAACCGCGAGGAATCGTGGCTGTTCGACGGCGGGCACGGCGGGCGCCACCGGTTGTGGCTGCGCGGCAACGCCCAGCGCTTCCCACTCACTGCCAGGTACCGGAGGCACGATGGCTCGGGGTGGTACCCGGAGGCCCGCGTTCCCGGGCAGATCTACGCGGGCACCCCACCCACGGGATGCTCCTTCGAGGGCAGTCCGCATGTCTTCTACACGCACTCCTCCACCGGCCAGCTGTACTGGACACGCAGTCCCGCCCTGCCGCCCAGCCCCGTCCGCGGCATCGACAGCCCCCTGCCGGCCGCCGTCACCGAACACGACGGCGCGCTCTACTGCGTGCACGTGGGATTCGACCAGGCCGTGTACTGGAACCGGTGGACTCCCGCCGACGGCTGGAGCGCCCCCGTCGCCATCCATGACTGGCGCGTCCCCGCCAGTCCCGCCCTCGTCTCGTTCAAGGGCACGCTGTACTGCTCGGTCATCGGCCTGGACGGCAGGGTGTGCTGGTCAAAGTTCACCGGCGCCACCTGGACCAGCGCCACACATGTCAGCAACTGGCAGACCCCCCGCGGAGTCTCCCTCACTGTCCACGGCGACCGCCTCTACATGGCCCACCTGGCCATGACCGGCGCCCTGTGGCTGTCCTACACCGACGACGGCACCAACTGGCACCCACCCCAGAACCTCCCCGAATGGACCAGCGTGGACTCCCCCGCAGTGGGCTCCGCCGGCGGAAACCTCCACTTCGCCTGGCGCACCGTGTCCGGCGTCCTGCGCCTGAGCACCCACAACGGCACCGCCTGGTCCCACACCGACCTCCAGCCCGACGGCTACGGCCCTCCCGCCCTCATCAGCAGCCCCGCACCCCTCCACGCCCTCTACCTCTAAACCCACCCCGCCAGCTGGTCGGGCTGCGGCCCGGCCAGCCCGGCATCCCGGCGCACCAGACGACAGCACCATCCCCGCCCGGACCGCAGACTCCCCAGCCACGAGGCGAGCACGCATCGGCCTGACGGGACAGAGCGCCGCCCCTGTCTGAACCTTCGCCATTCATCCAGTTTTTACTGGTCTGCCACAGAGGGACGCCGATGCGGTACATCCACAGTCCGGTGTCGAGCTGCTGGCGCTCGTAGAGCCGTACCCGCTCGATCGTCTGGCCGTCCGGCAGGAGCAGCGTGGTCGGTACGGGCCCAGGTGCCGCCGTCACGGCCCGTCGTGCGTCAACCGCTCACGGCAGGCCGCACACAACGGATTCCCTCCGACCCCGTACCGACAGCAGGGCTGATGACAGCGGGTGCACGGGCCAGTCTGCGACGGAGACCAGGTGACAGACACCCCATGTCGTTGGGGTGTCAAGAGAGTTGGGGGTGGGCGTGGTGTGA
>NZ_BMUA01000040.1 GCF_014649955.1 Streptomyces violascens | reverse complement strand
CCGCGCCCGAGGGTGGCCGCGCCGGTGGCAGCGACGCAGGCCGAGAGCGAGCGAGACAGTTCCTCCGCCATACGTGCCAGCTTCTCCGGCCCTTCGATCTCCACCGTTGCCTGAGCGTCAGCGAGTCCGCCGGTGAGCAATCCGCGAGCGCCATCGAGGGCAGCGCGGACGGCATCGAGATCCGCTCCCGGCCTGATCAGCTCAGCGTAGATCTCCTTCAATACTTTGCGCAGCTCGTCCGCCCTGGCCGTGAATGCCGAGTACGCGTCGCGGCGGAGCTGCCGACGCCAATGCCGGTGCTCTGCCTTGACCTGCCGCTGAGCCGATATGCCTGCAACGCCGGCCGCGAGGGTGGTACCCACCACTCCCACGGCCGCACCCACGATGGCAGCCACCCCTGAGTCCATAGGGGAATCTTGACGGCTGGGAACCGCATGGTCACCAATCTTCGGTGACAACGCTCAACCTTGCGACAGGTCAGCCAGCTGGAGGTTTGAACCTTCCGTCGACTGACGCCTATCGCATGGGGGCTGGGCCGCGAGGCCCCGCCCCGATCACGTCGTGAAGACTGCACGCGGCAGTGCGAGGGAAGCGGCCGGCCACTCTTGGTCGTGGACCAGACGGCCGCTGCTCCGGGCCACCGAACCGCGGTCGCTTAGTGGGCCGCGGTCTCGAGGAGAGCGGCGTAGGTGTCGGCGTCCATCAATCGGCCCACTTCGCCTGGATCCGACACCTTGACCTTAATGAGCCAACCCTCTCCGTAGTTGTCGTGGTTGACCGACTCCGGAGACTGCTCCAGCTCGCTATGGACGGCGACCACCTCACCGCTGACCGGCGTTAAGACGTCGGACAGCGTTTTGGCCGACTCCACTGTGCCAAAGGCACGACCAGCGGAGATCTTGTCGCCCACACGGCAATCAATGGCCACCAATGTCACATCCCCGAGCTGGTCCACCGCGAAAGCGGTGAGCCCCACCACCGCCACTCCGCTCCCTTCGCTCCGCACCCACTCGTGATCCTTGCTGTACCGCAGGCCCTCGCGGACGTCGTCCTAGGACATCGTCAGACTCCATCCCAAGTACCAGGTGATCTCTGGATCATCCTGCCCTGGGACATCCGGGCGAGAGGCAACTTTCGGTCTCACTCCGCTCGTCTGGTTCCACTGACGTTCGGCCGTGCCGGGCGGTCTCGGCGATCATCCCGTCCATCATCGCGGCGAACACGCCGGCGTCGCGCCACTGAGCGAACCGGTCGTAGACCGTCTGCCAGGCCCCGAACTCCCCGGACATCTCCCGCCGCTGGCTACCAGTGCGGAACCGCCAGATGACGCCCTCGAACTGCTCGCACAAGCGCTGCGGATAGGGGCCGTACCGCCCGATCGGCAAGAGCGGCTCGATTAACACCCACTCGTCATCGCTCAGCTCACGTCGTGTCACCTGAGCGTTCTACCAGGCCGACGAGCCGAGGCTCTGTCCCGATCAATTGATCGCGGCTCGAGGCAAGTCGCTGGTCCAGGTTCTGCCTGGAGGTCCTGATCATGTGCCAGTGGAAAGGCATGGTCGCACTGGTGATCGTTCTGGTAGCTTTCCGTTGGCCGTGATCCAGTCCCAGGAGGTGAGACCCATGAACGCAGTACTCGTATGGGTGCTCCCTCTTGCCGCCACGGTCAGGCGATCTGCGTAGGTGTCGCCGGGAGCGCCTCGAAACCCAGGTACTCCTGAAAGGCAACACGCCATGAACACGCTGCACTTCACCGCCGAATCGATCTCCAACGGCATCGTCGAGCGCGACTTCACCGTCAACGGGGTCCCCGGTGTCCTCTGGTCCCCCGAATCCAGTGCGGACCGTGCACCCCTGATCCTGATGGGCCACGGCGGCGGCAATCACAAGAAGCACCCCGCGATGTCGGGCCGGGCCCAGCGCCTGGTGCACGGCTGCGGCTTCCACGTCGCGGTCCTCGACGCGCCCGGTCACGGTGACCGGCCGCGCACGGAGCACGACGAGCAGGAGATCGCCGCGCTGTTCGCGGCGCGGGCGGCCTGCGAGCCGGAAGGCCCGATCGTCGTCCGCTACAACGACCACCTGGCGAAGCTGGCCGTGCCCGAGTACCACGCGCTCCTGGACGCACTTCAAGAGCTCCCGGAGATCGGCATCGACGGCCCGGTCGGCTTTTGGGGCATCAACATGGGTACCGCGATCGGCGTGCCGTTCGTGGCAGCCGAACCCAGGATCACAGCCGCGGTCTTCGGCCAGCACTGGCCCGATGTCCTGGCCGGGTACGCGAAGCAGATCACCATCCCGATCGAGTTCGACCTGCAGTGGGACGACGAGCACATCTCCCGCGAGGAAGGTCTCGCGCTGTTCGACGCCTTCGCCTCGAAGGAAAAGTCCCTCCACGTGAACTCGGGCAAGCACAAGGAGCTGCCCCGGTTCGAGGCCGACAGCGCGGTCCGGTTCTTCGCCCGGCACCTCGGCAGCGCGGTCACCATGTCGGCCTGACGTGAGTGGTGGCGGTGTCCAGCTGGCCAGCCGGACACCGCCACCACGGGCTCAGGTTGAAGCTGACCGCACTGATCACGACTCCAGACAGGCCCTAGTGGGCCGGAGTTATTGTCAAATCCTGTGGATCTGATCAGCAGCGGTCGGGCTTGGTACGGGAACGAGTGACGTCGCCAAGGGTCTTGCGACGGCTTCCTGATCCAGGAGGTGTTTGTTGCCGTGGCTTCCTCGGGCGGGGCGTCACCGGATCCCGGTCTCACAGAGTGATGCTTTCCTACCGCCTGGTGGATGAGCTGCTAGTTTCCGCGGCATGGTGGATCACAGCGAAAGCATGGCTCTCCGGACGCTGGTGACTGACGCCGAGAGCGGCGTCCTTTTGTTCGGCATCACGCCGCCGCGCCTGAGTATCGCTCCTGAGCGGATCCGAGAGATCACCGCGGCCACCTTGGCGCGGCTGGACGTCCTCAACGTGGATGGTCTGGCGCTCTACGACATCGACGACGAGAGCGACCGCAATCCGGAGGAACGCCCGTTCCCCTACCTGCCGACCATGGATCCCGCCGCGTACCACGCGGAATATCTCGGAGAGTGGAACCGCCCTGCGGTGATCTATCGGTGCGTCGGCAAGTACACCGAGGCGGAGTTGCGGACCTGGCTGCGGATGGCTGATGCGGACCGCGTGCTCGGGGTCTTCGTGGGTGCGTCCTCGAAGGACAAGGCTATACATACGCGCCTGTCGACGGCGCACGTCCTGCGCCGCGACGTCCGTCCGGACCTGCTGCTCGGTGGCGTCGCCATCACCGAGCGCCCTGACGAGCATCTGCGGCTGATCACCAAGCAGGAGGCGGGATGCGCGTATTTCATCTCGCAGGTCATCTACAGCGCCGACGCGGCCAAGAGCATGGTCTCCGACTACTACTACGTTTGCCGTGAGCGGCAGCTCGCACCGAAGCCCGTGCTCTTTACGCTGTCGGTGTGCGGCTCGGTGAAGACGCTGGCGTTCCTCAAGTGGCTCGGAGTCGAGGTTCCGCGCTGGCTCGAGAACTCCCTGCTTCACGCGGACGACACGCTTGCCGAGTCGTACGAGCATTGTTTGGCGAACGCCCGGGATCTGATCGCCTTCTGCCGCAAGCTCGGCATGCCTTTCGGTTTCCTCGTGGAGAGCGTGTCGATCCGCAAGGTCGAGATCGAGGCCTCGGTCGCCCTCGCCCATGAGCTGAGCGGACTGCTCGGACGCACAGCGCGCTGAAGTCAGGACACCTGATAGCCGCTGGCTGAGCGGCAGTTGGGGGTCCATCACGCCGCACAAGGCTCCCCGCGTTCGACCAGGACGCCGCGTTCGAAGCGTGCTCCGGCGCGGACGAGGGCGACGAGGTGGGGTGCGGTGATCGCACGCCAGCGCGCCTGGGCGGACTCGGCGAGCTTGAACACCATGGCCAGGGCGGCGGCCGCGCTGCCGGCGCCGCGGGTGACCCGGGTCCTCAACTTGGCTGTGCTGAAGGTGGATTCGATCGGATTCGTCGTGCGCAAGTGCACCCAGTGCTCGGCCGGGAAGTCGTAAAAGGTCGACCGGCTGCGCACCGGGGCGCTGGTGACGCTGTTCGCGTTGTGGAAGGTGCCCGATCCGTTCGGACGTCCGCTCGTGCTGGCCGGCGAGGCAGCGGGCCTGGACCGGCTCCTGGGGCGCCCGCAGTTGGCGGGCCTGGCCTCGTTCATCCATACCCGCCACCGTCTTGAAGCCTCCGGCTGAGACACCGGGGACCGGCTTGGGGACCCGCATCTGTGCACGGGAGCGTGGCTGCCTCGTCGAGGCAGCCACGCGAGCCAAGCCTGGGACGCAGACGTACGACGGCAGCTGACGCAGGGAGCCCGCCAGCCTCGTAGCCGGTGCGGGGTCAGGTGGGGCGCCGTCCGTCGCGGTACTGGCGGGCCCTGGGCGCACGCCGGGTGCCGGGTTCGAGCGTTGGGCCGCCCGGGCCTGCGGGGGCGGAGAAGCCTCCGGCGACGGGAGGCCGGACCACATGCTGCGCCTGGGCGGCCGGGTTTGACTCGCTGGAGGTGGTGCGGGCGATGACCTGGGTGTGGGGGGTCCGCGAGGCGCAGGCGGCGCAGACCTCGGACAAGGTCCAGACCTGGCCGATGGACGGGTCGTGACGCAGGATCAGCACGGTCTGTCCCGCACAGGACACGGGGCTCGCCTCGTGGGCGGCGCACTCCTGGGCGCGGCACGCGCAGGCGGCCTGCGACCGGGTGCCGGCGGCGCGGGCATGGGCGGCGGCGTGAGCCGCGGCGAACGCACGGAGCCGGGCGAGATCTGGTGAGCGAGGCGGCATCCGACAGGCCGTAGTGCTGCAGGTGAGCGTCGCGGTGTGGTCGGCGTGGCCCGCCAGGCGGATGATCCAGGTCCGTCCCGGCATCCGGCCCGTAGTGGGGTGTGGATTGATCGTGGTCAAGGGCAGTCAGCCATTCGCTCGGTGGAGTAGGCAACGCCGTCCGCAGCACTTCAGCAAGCGCGTACGGGGCCGGGGGAAGTGCGGCGGGCGACGCCCGTTCAAGCACGAGGGTCGAACACTTCGCCCCGTCAGGATCACACACGGCGTCGGCGGTGGGGGAGTGGTGGGTGGCAGAACGCCGCCGGCAGCCCGGCGTGGCCTCCCACAGAGCCGCCGACCCGGCGGCGGCGCGCCCCCCGTACGCAGAGCTGCGCCCCCTGAGCGAAGGGCAGCTCACGGATGCAGCCCTCGTATTCGGACAGGACCCGCACCAGTTGAAAAGAATCTTGGGTGTGAGGGCAGCGTTTTGTGGGGCTCGTTCGATTCAGTGGTGTGAAGGTTCTCTGGGGAAGCTGGACTGCCTGGCTGTCGACGCTCGCGTTGCAGCCCCGGTTCTGGCTGTGGATATGTCTGATTGCCGCTCTCGCGGCCGTAGCCGAGGTTCTGGCTGAATGGCAGCGCAGGACCACACTCCTGGCGCTGATACGCAACGCTCCGGCCGGGACGGTGGTGGTCCAGGAACGCGGCAGAGGAGGGCCGGCCATGCACGTCCGAGTCGGCCCCTCACCCGAGGCCGCCGACGACGGGGGACGCGCATGACCCAGCGGAACATCGACGAAGAGACCACCGCCCAGGTCACCGCGTTATGGGAACGAGAAGAGGTATCCCTGACGCAGTACGCCACCGTGCGCACGGGAGGCGACCGGCCCGAAGCCGAAGACCTGGTCTCGCGGGCATTCTTCGCCGCCACGCAATCCTGGCAAAAACTCGCGGACCGCGAACCGGATGCCCAACGAGCCTGGCTACGCACCACCGTGAACAACATGTGGGTCGACAACATCCGCCGGGCCGGAAGGCTCCAGAAGCTCAAGCCGGAACTGCTGCGCCTGTACGACCGGGACGGGCCGGATCCAGCGGACATCGTTCTGGCCCGTGATGTCCTTGAGCGTTGCTGGAAAGTGCTGCAGACCCTTCCCCCTGTACGCCGGCAGGTTGCTCTGCTCCACTTCTACAAGGACGCATCGCCAGTGAACATCGCGGAGCGCCTGGGGATCAGTCCATCAGGGGTCAGAAAGCACCTCTCCGTGGCATGCAAGACACTGCGTGAGCAGGTCGGATACATCCACGGTGATGAATCGACGGACACCGTTGGTCTTCAGGAACGGAAAGGGGAGACGGCATGAGCACGCACGTCAGCATCGATCCGGACACGGTGATCTCCAACATGATTCACCAAGTCGAAGCCGTCGTCCCGGTCGACAGAGCTAGCCTGGCCCGGCGCAAGCAAGAGCTCCTTGACTGGATGGCCGGCACTGCGGACGTGCCGCCGGCGGTCGCTGCCGCTGCGGAGCGAGAAGCGAAGTCCGCTGCGCAAGCAGAAGCGGTACGACCGCCCCGGCCAACGCCCGCACCCGCCCCGCAAGAAGTCCGCCCCAGCCCGACCAGCCGACCGCTTAGCGAGGTGAAGTTCCTGACGGTGGCTGAAGTGGCATCCGTCATGCAGGTGTCCAAGATGACGGTCTACCGAATTGTGCACAGCGGGCACCTTCCCGCAATTAGGGTTGGGCGCTCGTTCCGGGTGCCCGAGCAAGCAGTGCACGAATACTTGCGTGGATCTTACGTCGGGGAGGAAATCTCCTAACTGGTCTGCCCGGCTTTCGATCCACGATCAGCAGCCTGAGCGCCGTCCTCCTGGCTTCGGGCCTGGGGCGTGGGGGCCTTCAACGGGCCCATTCGATGCCGAGTTCGGCGAGCTGCGCTCGTTGTTCGGGGGCGAGCTTGTCGCGCCGGCTCTTGGTGTTGGTGATCCACACGCCCAGCTTCACCACCACCGTGTCTGTCTGGCCCTCGACCGTGATTTCTTCGGCGTGGCCGCGCGGCACGGGCCGCCCGCCCTCGCGTTCGATCCATTGCATCAGTGCGGCCAGGCCGCGCTGAAAGGCCTGCTGCGCCTTGCTCACTCCCCGGGCTTCTAGGCCTGCCGGGGCGGCTGGGGGCTGTGGGGCGGGAGTGATGCCGAGCTGCGAGAGCCGCTTTTGCTGTGCGGCGGAGAGTTTGTGCCAGTCGCGCTGCTGCTGGGTCAGCCAGCGGCCGAGGTCGTCGCCGTCGAAGGTGACGCCGGGGGCGATGTCGGGCAGGGCGCCGTCGGCCTGGGCGAGGTCGCGCAGGATCCGGTGGTGGCGTTGCCAGTCCAGAGGCCACGGACAGTTCCAGTCCTCGTCGATCGCGGTCAGCTGTGCGGCTCGGGTCGTTGCGGAGTCCTGGTTTTTGCCGAGGCCGTCTGTGCGGCGCAGGTTCGCCATCAGCTGCCCGATCGCCAGCTGTTCGCCGTCCTGGTCCCACACGGCGTCCTGCCGGGGTGCCAGGTGCCCGAAGGCCCGCCGGTAGGAACGCAGCAGGGCGAGTTTGGTTTCCCAGGCTTCGTCGCCCGGCTCCCACACCATGCCCTCGGCGTCGAGCTGTTGTTTGCGGTGGTCGTCGAGCCGGCCGCTGCGCAGGGCTCTGCGCTGTTCCTGGACCCAGCGGCCGAGCGGATAGGCGGTGGTGAGGCCGACCCGGGTCTGCGTGTCGTAGGGGACGGCATACAGGCCGGTGATGTGGTGTTCGGCGCGCCAGCGGCGCAGGGCCTGGAACCCTTCGAGCCAGACCTGGGACTGAGGCTGGTAGACCCGGGTGCGCAGGAAAGCGGCGATCGTCGCAGCATCGCGAGGGGTGGAGAAGCGCAGCAGCGCCGGCTCTTCGCCATCCTCACCCTCGTGCTCCCGCCCGCCGTCTCCGTCGTCGCCGGCCTCGATGATCCGGCCGTCCGCATCGCGCTGCACGTGCTCCTTCCGCGCGTGTCCGCGGCGGGTCAGGGCGCGGGAGGCGAGCTGCTCGACGAGGCTCGTCGTGGGCGCGCAGGCCTTGGAGGACGGCGACCAGCGGCGCGTAACTCGCCGAGGCGATCATGTCGTTGGGGTTCTCACCGGGCCCAAGGAAGACGGGCACGATGACGCGCGCGACCTTGACGGTGCCGTCGGGGTCGGGGCGCAGCGCACGGCCGATGTTCTGGACGATTTCGACCTGGGAGCCGCGGGTGTCGGCGAAGCAGATCGCCTCCACGCCGCGCTCGCCCACGATGTCGACGCCTTCGCCCAGGACGCGGACGGAGGCGAGGAAGGCGCGGTGCACACGGCGATGGCCGGCATCGGTGCCGTCGGCGAACTGGCGCAGGGTCTCGCGGCGTTCGGTGACGAGGTGGTCGCCGCACAGCCAGCCGGACCAGACCCGGCAGGGCGGGACGTGCCGGCCGGTTTCCAGTTCATAGAACTCGGCGTCGATCGGCGAGGTGGGCAACCGGTCCGCCCGGGCCAGGGCTTCGGCGGTGACCTCGGTGTCGTACAGCTGTGCTGCGGTCTAGGGCAGCTTGGCCGCGAACGCCTTGGCCTCCTCGACCCGGTGGTGGAACGTCATCACCGTCTTGAGGTTGTAGGCGGCCGCGTGCTCCAGGACTGGGCGCCCGTGGATGAGGTCAAAGTCGTCGTCGCCCATTCCGAGCGCGTGACCCTGCGCGTCGGCGATGTGTTCCTGAAGGTGGACGCCGATCAGGCGCGCATCGATGCCGAGGTCGAGGCGATGTCGCTGGCGGCCGAACTCGACGCCGAGTGCGAAGGGCTGGTGACGAACGGCGTCCTGCCCGCGGAACTGGTCACCCGCAACCGCCAGGTCGCCGAGGCGGCACTCCGGCCGTGGACTCCGGCGTTCACGCACGGCGACCTGCAGATCGCGCACGTCTTCGTCGACGGTGAAGAGGTCACGGGCATCATCGACTGGTCCGAGGCGGGCCAGGGCGATGCCCTGTACGACCTCGCCACCTTCACACTCGGACACCAAGAGCACCTCGAAGACGTCATCGCCGGCTACGGCACCGACCTCGACGTGATCCATGCGTGGTGGTCGTTGCGAAGCCTGCTGGTGGTTCGCTGGCTGATCGAGCACGGCTTCGACCCCTTCGCCCCGGGCTGTGAGGTCGACGTGCTCAGATCCCGGATGTGAGGCTGATCAGGCCTCACTGCCACAAATGCTGACAGTGGCCAAGGATCGCTTCCCGTGTACGGCCAGCAGCTCCCCGCCCCACGGTCCCCGTCGGCGGCCAGTTGCATTCCGTCGCAGCGATCCGGCTCTGGCTCCGGGGGTAGATCCATTATCCCGGTGCGGCGAGGCGCCTGTCACCGTTCTCCGGAATGATCTTTACACCCGATTTGCACCTCTAGGCTTGCGGGCGGACACACAGCAGGGATCTGACCTGGGAGTTGAGAGTGGCGCACGACGTTGCCGCACTGACAGCGGAACTCACGGATATGGCTGCGGCCGATCACCAGTTGGCAGTCCGCGCGAACAGCGACGACCCCGCCGAGCAACTGGCCTGGCGGCGACTGACCGCCCGGCACGGTGACCGGCTCAACGAGATCATGGACGAGTACGGCTGGCCGACGGCGGAACTGGTCGGCGAGGAGGCCGCACGCGCGGCATGGCTCATCGCCCAGCACGCCGACCGGCAGCTCGACGTTCAGCGTCGCGCACTCCAGCTGATGCAGCAGGCGATGTCGGCACGCTCGGCCAGCCCGCGCGAACTGGCCTTCCTGCGCGACCGCACGCTGGTCAATGAGGGCCGCAAGCAGGTCTGCGGAACTCAGATCGCCGGCGTGAAGGACGGGGCGCCGGTCCCGTGGCCCTGTGAAGAGCCCGAGCGCATGGACGAACTCCGTGCGGAAGTCGGCATCGAGCCCTTCGACGAGTACGTTGCCAAGTTCGCGATGACCTGACACCCAGTCCCCAGTCGCGTCCCGTGGATCATTGCCCCACGGCAGGCGGGCCCTGCGACGTCAACTTCCCTGCGTGCAGGCCTTGTTCGACGCGTAGCGATCCGTCAGGGCAGCTCCCGGCGGGCCTGTGTGGCGTACGGGTGCTCAGGCTGCAGGGCCGGCGATGAACCCCGGCACGCTGCCCTGCCGCCGGAGGAAGGGCAGTTGCACGGAGCGGTGTGTGTGCTACGCGACGCGGCCGCCCACCAACAGCCCGTCAGGAGACCGCCCGGCGCTGGCCGGGAACCAGTTCGCCGCGGCCCCGGGCAACTCGGCGCCGCGGGTGGTGCAGTGGGCGCGGAAGAGCGGGGCGGCCCGTCCGAGGCTCACGGCCGGGCGGGCGGCGAGCCGCTGCCCCCGGATGACAGTGACCGGCTCCGCCCACGGCTCGGAACAGGCATAGGGGCGGCGGTAACGTCTCAGGCGTGGTCGTTCCGCGCTCCCGTCCCTGGGCGAATTGTCCGGAGAGATCGCCTGTCACTCGCGTGGCTTGCGGCCAGCGTCCTGCTCGACGTCTGCCACGTCCTGGTGGTCATAGGCGGTGCGGATTCCGGAGACGGACATGCCGGAGGCGGCGGCCAGGTCGGCGGGGCGGGGCGGGTGAACGCCCTTCCGTACGCGATCAGGCGGCGGATCTCGGCCTCGGCCTGCTCGCGACGGCCAGCGGGCGAGGACAACGGCCGACAGCAGCGGCTCGTTCTCCTCCGGGTCAGCATCCGAAGCCGCCCCGCCCCCGCGACGCGGCTTCCAGGTTGGTCGAGGGGTCTGCCTCAAGGTCTGCCGGTGCCCCGCGAGGAAGGACAACAGCCGTGTCGCCTCCCCTGCCGTCGCGTTGGGTAGTCGGTGGGATTCGTCGGGAATCCGATCGGAGGTGTCCGGCCTCACCGGATCGATGAAAGGACGACGATGGAGATCGGGCTTGCCGGCTTGGCACCCACGAACCCTGCGCCCGCCCTGGCCATGCTCCGTCTGCTCGGCGGATTCCAGATCTCGCAGGCGCTCTACGTCGCAGCCCGGGCTCGGATCGCGGACCGACTGCTCGAAGGGCCGCGGCCGTTGAACGAGCTTGCGGAGGCCTCCGGTCTGCAGGCTGAGCCGCTGGCCCGGATCATCCAGGTGCTCGGTGTCGAGGACGTCTTCGACTACGACGCAGAGACCGAAGAAGTCCGGCTCGGCAGGCTGGGCCGCACTTTGGCCTCGGGGGTGGCGGAGTCCGTCCGCAACGTCGCGCTCACCTGGATGGAGACCCACTACCGGCCGTTCGGTCACCTGTGGCAGACCGCCGAGACCGGTCGGCCGGCGGCCGATCTCGCCCTGGGGATGCCGTTCTTCGACTGGTTGGGCCAGGAGCCGGACCGGGTGGAGACGTTCAGCGCCGCGATGACCGACTTCGTCAAGGCGATCCGTCAGGACGCGGTGAACGCGATCGAGTTGGACGGTGCTCACACCGTGGTCGACATCGGCGGCGCGGATGGGACCGTGCTGGTCACCCTCGCGGGCCGCTATCCGGAACTGCACGGTGTCGTCTTCGACCTGCCCCATGTGGTCGAGGCCGCCCCCGAGGTGCTCCGCGCCCACCAGGTCGACGACCGGATCACGACGGCCGGCGGCGACTTCTTCACCGAGGTCCCGCGGGGCGACTGCTATCTGCTCGGCTTCATCCTCCATGACTGGTCCGACGAGGAGGCCGGGCGCATCCTCGAACGGATCCACCAGGCCGCCTCCGTGCCGGACGCCCGGCTGGTGCTGGTGGAGACCGTCCTGGACCGGGGGGACGCCCCCCAGATCGCCCGCCTCCTCGACCTCACCATGCTGGGCATGCTCACCGGTCGCGAACGCTCCAGCGCCGCCTGGCGCGAACTCCTGGCCGCCAATGGCTTCCGCCTGGACCGGATCCGCCCGACGGCAGGCCCCATGTGTGTGATCGAAGCGACCCGGATCGGCTGAGCTGCTGCGGCGACCGGGATGGCGCAGCAACAGAAGCGTCAGCTCGCGTGTGGCAACTCCGGCGACTGCACCAAGCATCGGGCGTCAAGAGTTTGACAGCTACGCCGGTTCTCCGCTCCGTTCCTACTCGGACATGATGTCAGGAGGTGGTGACGGATTCCCCGTTCGCCCCTTCAGGCCCCTTTGACGTGCAGCGTCACCAGCTGACGCAATGATGTTGCCCGCCTCGTCATCCCCTGATCAACGGTCTTGGGACGACTGTGCAGTGATCACCGAAGGTCGTCGATGACGTAGGCGTCGGCACGACAGTAGCCGTCCTCGTTGGGATTGAGCATGACCACGCCTTGGAGGAATGTCCTGTATTCCCGCTCCAGCATCCTGCGGTACGCGTCGTGGCGGGCGACATTCACGCCCGCGACCATACGCCGCAGGCCCCGATCCGCCGCCAGTCGCTCGCACGCATCCAGCAGTCGCTCGAACCGCTCTGCGGCGTCGCTGCCGGGCCGGACCGCACCGAACTTCACGAAGCAGGTGCCGGTACCCGCCTCACCGGTGTCGCAATGGCACACCGCGAACCCGGACCCGTCGTCCAGCAAGACGGTGTCGCCCAGGGATTGATCATGCGTGGCGCGGATTTCGTGCTCGACATCGAGACCATCGAAGACCGCGTGAGTGACGTCACGACAGGCACTCAACAGCCCAGGGCGTTGCGGGTCGGCGGTCTCCGAGTAGGTCGTGAACTGGCGCGGAGGGGCCGACGGCGAGACGCCCTTTTCCATCACAGCAGTAAGCTGTCGCGGCCAGAAACCGAACTTCTGGTAGAGCCGGATGTGCTTGGCGCTCTGCGGGAACGTGAACAAGCCCGCCTGGCGAACCTGCCAGCTGTCGATCAGTTCGACGACCGGCTCCATCAGCCGGCTCGCGATGCCCCGGCCCCACAGGTCGTGACGCACTGTCAGGGGGCCGAAGAAGCCGAAGCTGCCCCAGCGGGTCGCGAAGTTCGAGCCGACAATTTCTCCCTCGCGCTCGGCGGCGAACGCCCAGTTCGGCGCAGCCGCGAACCGTGGACGGACCAGATCCGCGTCACCGAAGACGAGCATCGGATCCGGGGCTTTTAGAAACGTGCCGAACGCCATCCGCATCACCTGGTCGGCGACATCGAGGTCGCGCTCCTGGAGCGGGCGGATCGTCACATCGGTTGCTGGCTGCTTCGTCGACGTCATGTGTTCCCCTTCGACCATGGTCTGTGGTGTCTGGACAAGGCAGCGGCGGGATTCCCGAGCTGAGACCCCGCGCGCTTTCGTTCGTTGCGTGCCGGCGACGTCCGGGGTGGGGTGCGGGCGGCAGCCGCGGGCCGGTGGTGAACAGACGGGTCATCGCATCCAGTGTGTCAATGCCCAACTTGGTCGGGGCAGAGCGGCGGCCAAGGAGGCAAGTGGTGCGACGCGTTCACCCACGTACTCACGCGCCTGCCGGCCTCCATGCGTCCGCCTTGTGGGCAGCGGGTCCTCACCGCCTTCAACTCGAAGACCCCCTTTCGCACCGTCGTCTTTCTCTCTCCCCCCGCGGCGCGCGCGACGGCCCGGCCCCGCTGTGCCCCCGCAGTCGGGCCCGCCCGCCAGCGCCCGCTGCTGCTGGCGCTCGTTGAGATGAGGAGACAACACACCGCATTTCACGGCGAGTTGGTCATGAACTTCGCTCGGTGTGCGCGTACCTTAGAGAAGGAGGCCGCGAAGCATCGTGTTGATTCGTTACAGGCCCGCACAGAGCCGGAGACCTGTCACAAGATCTCCGGCTGTAGTAGTGGTTTACGGCCTCATCTCCGGTCTGCGAAAACCGCGAAACTCAAAGGTGCGTGGGACGGTCAGCGAACCTGCTGGGTGGCCGACTCGGTCAGATGTCGCAGGCAGGCCGCCGCGTCCGGTGACGGCCAGGTGAGGCTACTGAGACACGGCAGAGCCTGGCTGCGGCGGTTTTCGATCATGTCCTCAAGCTGCTTGCCGGATCGCGGTCGCCGAGCACCGGGCTGGTTCCAGGAGACCGTGACCCAGTTGGCCGCTGCGGCAGGGCACACCCCGACCCCGACTACGCGGGCCACGTGATGGTGCTCCTGCACGACGGCGGACTCTCCGGCGCCGGACTGGACGATCCGCAGCGGGTGCGCGACACCGTGATCCGCGTGGGCCGAGACCTCCTCGGCCTCGCCGACGACCCGGCCTCGAAGTCCTGACTCGGACAGCGACCACAAGCGGGGGCGTGGGCAACCGGCGAGCCCCGCCTCCCTGCTCCGGTCGCAATTATTGGTGGGAGTTCGCCTGCCTGGAGAGCGGCGGAGTCGGCGGGTTCGTCAGCTCGCGCGGGTAGCGGTGATACCGCCGTCGACCGCGATCGTGGCGCCGTGCACGTACGCCGCCTGGTCCGAGGCCAGCCACGCGACCGCGGCCGCGATCTCGTCCGGCGTGCCCGCGCGCCCGGCGGGCAGGTTTTCGGTCATGCGGCGGATGACGTCGGATGAATCGTCGTTGATCGGCGTCCGGGTGGCGCCGGGCGCGACGGTGTTGACGCGGACGCCGCGTGGCCCGAACTCGGCCGCCCAGCTCCGGGCGAGCTGTGCTTCGGCGGCTTTCGACGCGGAGTAGAGGCCGACGTAGGCGTGCCCGACTTCCGCCATCCACGAGCCCACCACGACGATCGTGCCGCGGCCTTGCTCTGTCATCGCGGGTGCCAGCGCGGCGGTGAGGACGTGCGGGGCGCGGATGTTGACCGCGAGCGTGCGCTCAAGGTCCGCGTCGGACAGGGCGAGTGTGTCCACGGCCGGGCACACCGCGGCGTTGTGCACCAGCAGGTCGATGATGCCGCCCGCGGCGTCGGTGGTTTCCCGGGCGAACGCGCGCAGGGCGTCCGCAGGGGCGGTGAGGTCGGAGGCGATGAACAAGGCGTCGCCGCCGCTGTCGCGGATGTCCTTCACCACGCTCTCGCCGCGAGCGGTGTCGCGGCCGGTGACGACGACCCGCGCGCCTTCGGCGGCGAGACGGTGCGCGGTGGCGGCGCCGATGCCGCTGGTCGATCCGGTGACGAGGGCCGTGCGGCCGGTGAGTGTCTGGGTCATGCCCGCCAGGCAACACCGGTTCCGGGCGGGGTGCCAGTGCGAGCGTTGCCTGGTCACGGCATGACCAGGCAGGCGATCGCGCCGCTGCCTATGCTGGTGGGCATGGCAGCCGACCGTGCGGCCCTCGGGGCCTTCCTGCGTTCGCGGCGGGACAGCCTGACCCCGGCACAAGCGGGGATTGAGCCGTTCCCTGGGCCGCGGCGGGTGCCCGGGCTGCGACGCGAGGAGCTGGCCGTGCTCGCGGGGCTCAGCCCGGACCACTACAGCCGTATCGAGCAGGGCCGGCAGCCGACGATCAGCGAGGACATCGTGGAAGCGCTGTCGCGGGCGCTCGGACTCGACGGCGTAGAGCGCGAGCACCTTCGCCACCTCGCCGCCCCGGTCCGGCGCGCCCCACGTGATGACAGCGCGGCGCAGCGGGCGGACCCCGGCCTGCTGCGGGTGATGGACAACCTCGATGTGCCGGGTCTGCTGCTCGGCCGCCGCGGCGTGGTCCTGGCCCGCAACACGCTGCTCACCGCCGTTCTCGGTGCGCCGATGGAGCCAGGTTCCTCCTTCCTGCGCTGGCTCTTCCTCGACCCACACGCCCGCGACCGCATCGTGAACTGGGCCGACTTCGCCGCGCCGGCCGTCGGCGCGATGCGGTACGAGGCCGGCCGGCATCCCGGCGACCGGCGCCTTGCCGCGCTGGTCGCCGAGTTGCGTGCCGGCGACCCGGACGTGGCACGCTGGTGGGACGACCACGGCGTCACCGACCGCACGTCGGTAAGCAAGCAGATCGCGCACCCGGTGGCCGGTCGGCTGGAGTTCGGGATCGAGTCGGTCGTGAAACCGCACGACCCCGAACAGCGGCTGATCGTCTACACCGTCGAACCGGACTCGCCCACCGCACGGAACCTCCCGCTGCTCGCGGCGTGGGGGACCGCCCGTCAACTGACGGATCAGTGAGTGCCGTTACGGTAGAGATGGGAGCGGAATACGGCAGGAAACAGCCAGAAGCCCTCAAACCACAGCGACCGGCGAAACAGTCCAGACAGTTTGAAGTTCGGATCCGAAAACGGAACGCGCCACGGCCTGGTCCCGCCGCCAGGGCGGGACCCAGACCCCATGGACCGAAGCATTCGTCACGCATCACCAACTCGCGCAGCCCTCGGCACGTCACGACCGATCCGAAGCCGCTCTATCGGTCCCCAAGCCGTAAGCGAGGCGAGCCTGAGGGTGCCCTGTTCTCCCGGGCTCATCTCGGTGGCGGACTCGACCCAGACTCTGGCGACATGCAGATCGGCGCCGGTCCCCGGGACGAGGTTGGGCGTCCTGCGTCACTCTGAGGTGCTGTCCGGCTGGGCGCGAAGGCCGTCGAGGGTGAACTGGAGGGTGCGGCGCCAGCCGTCGTCTCCTGACGGGCGCTCGCGGACGAGGTAGGCGTTGACCGAGAAGATGCGCGCGAGGTCGTCGGCGCTGACACCGGGGCGGAGCGCGCCGTCGGCCTGGGCATCGCGGATGAGCTCGGCGCCGAAGGCCAGTGACCGGTCGCAGACCGCCCGCAGGTCGGGCGCGTCCGGGTAGCGGCGGGAGAAGACGTCGTTGAAGACGGGGTCCGCGGCCTGCTCCTCACACATCCCCGCCACGTAGGCGGTGAACCGGCCCCATGGCGTGCTCTGCCCGGTGGCGCGGTCGATGACCGCTCGCAGCCAGCCGGCCGCGACGTCCGCGACCACCGCGTCGAGCAGTCCCTCCCGGCCGCCGAAGCGGTTGTAGATGGTGCCCGCGCGCACGCCGGCGCTGCGGGCGATGTCCTCCAGGGGAACGTCCAGCCCGTCCCGGGCGAAAGCCTCCGCCGCGGCCTCCATCACCTTTTCCATGTTGCGGCGCGCGTCCGCGCGCAGGGGCCGTTCCCCGGCTCGTCTCTCTCCGCTGCTCATGCAGCCAACCCCATTATCTTGACACGCCATCAAATTAAGGTAGGTTCGTCACTGTCCAGATAACTTGATGGTATCTCAAGTTGGGAGTTTCCGTGTGAGCGTCATTGTCACCGGCGCCAGCGGCCAGCTCGGCCGCCTGGTCATCGACCATCTGCTTGCCACCGTCCCGGCCTCCGAGATCACCGCGGTGGCCCGCGATGCCGACAAGGCCCGCGACCTCGTCGCCCGGGGAGTCACCGTCGCCGTCGCGGACTACAACTCCCCGGAGTCGTTCGACGGGCTGCTGAGGGCCGGTGACCGGGTGCTGCTGATCTCGGGCAGCGAGATGCACCTCGACCGGACCGCCCAGCACAAGGCCGTCCTCGGCGCCGCCGTCAAAGCCGGCGTCGCGCTGTTCGCGTACACCAGCGCCCCCCTCGGCCAGTCCGGGCCGGTCACCGACGACCACCGCGCCACCGAGGACGCCATCCTCGCCTCCGGGATCCCGTACAGCCTGCTGCGCAACAGCCTCTACCACGAGATGGTCACGATGAACATCCCGGCCGCGCTGGAGCGCGGCGCGCTGGTCCGCGCCGCAGGCGACGGCCGGGTCGCCTCGGCATCACGCGCCGACTACGCCGCAGCGGCCGCCGCCGTCCTGGCCGGGGAGGGCCACGAGGACACCGTCTACGAGCTGACCGGCGACACCGCGTGGAGCTTCGCCGAGTTCGCCGCCGAGGTCAGCAAGCAGTCCGGGCGGCACATTCCCTACCGTGCTGTCACCGGCGAGGAGTACGCGGCGGTGCTGTCCGGCGCCGGGCTGCCCGATCCGCTCCCGCACGTCATGGCCGGCATCGACGTCTCCATCGCCGCCGGGGAGCTCGCCCTCACCACCGGCGACCTGTCCCGCCTGGCCGGCCGGCCGACCACCCCGGTAGCGGAGGCCATCAGGGCCGCCCTCGCCAGGCAGCAGTAGGGCACCGAAATGCTGAAACACCGGCATCCCGGCGCGTCTGGTCCTGAGCGGGCGTGCATCGTCGCGCACGCGCGATTCGGCCACGACGACACCGTCAACCAGGGCGACCACGGGGTGCACGCTGGTGGCTCCCGGCCGTCGTCGCTGCTGATCCCGTTCTGCTGAGAAGGATGCCAACCATGTCCTTGTCCAAGCACATCAACGACGATCTCCCGCACGCCGTCGCCGAACTGGCCGACGGGCTCGTCACGTCGGGAATCCTGCCCGGTGTCAGTGTTCTGGTCCTCCAGGACACTGACGAGGTTCTCTATCACGAGGCTGGCCTCCGCGACGTCGCCCGCGCTCGTCCGATGACCCGCGACGCAATCTTCCGCCTGTTCTCGATGACGAAGCCCGTCACCGCCGCCGCGGTGATGGCCCTTGTCGACGAGGGCCTCATCGGGCTGCAGGACCCGCTGGGCGACTGGGTCCCGGAACTCGCCGATCTGCGCGTCCATCCCGGAAGTGGCGGAGGCATGTCCGTGCCCGCTCACCCGGCCCGTATCCAGCACCTCCTCACGCACACTGCCGGCTTCTCCTACTGGTTTCACCCCCGCCACGCGGTCGCGGCGCTGTACGCCGACGACCCGGGCATCGGGGTACACGAACGCTGGCGATTCGACCCTGCGCTCGGCGGGCTCGACGGGCTGGCGGAATCGCTGGCCCGATTGCCCCTCGTGGCCCAGCCAGGCGAGAAATGGCACTACAGCATGGCGTTCGAAGTGGCCGGGATGGTGGTCGAGCGAGCGGCCGGGCAGCCCCTCGACAAGTTCATGGCGAAAAGGCTCTTCGAACCGCTGGGGATGAAGGACACCGCGTTCTCTGTGCCGCCCGGCGACGCCGACCGCCTCGCCTCGCTCTACGGGCCGGGGGCGGCGTCGAACTGCTGGAAAGCGGGCACGAGAGCCCTCTGGTGACGACCGTGCCGGGTTTCTCCGGCGGCGGCGGCCTCGTCTCGACCATCGACGACTACAGCCAGTTCGCCGAGATGCTGCGGTGCGGCGGCGAGATCGATGGTTGCCGCGTTCTGTCGGAAGACTCCGCCCGCGAGATCATGACCAGCCAACTCGCGCCCGAACAGCTCACCGAGCTGCCCGAGCTGGTGGTGTCCGGCCTCGGGGGCACCGGCGAGGGGCTCGGATTCGGCCTGGGTGGTGCCGTCGCCCTCACCCCTCCGGCGAACGGCATCCCGGCGTTCCCCGGCGAGTACTGCTGGGGTGGCCGCGCGAGCACCACGTTCTGGATCGACCCGCACAACCGGCTGACGGTCGTCGCCATGACCCAGCTGGTTTCGCCGAGCACGGTGATGCTCCGGGACAGGTTGCATTCCGCCATCTACGCGCGGTGAGACCCGCGTGCTGAGCACCGAATCTGCCGCCGGTCCGGCGGGTGGCGAGCGAGCTCGCCACCCGCCGGCTCCCTGGATCTGACCGACATGGCAAGCGGATCACCGGCCCACGGTTACATCAGCGCCTGGTCGAAGCTACGACGCTTCAGCAGCACACACGAGCGCGACCGGCGAGCCAATCCACCTGTGCCAGGCGTGCGACGGCCCAGCCGACGACCCGCGAGACACCCGTCCTCGGGCCTCGCACGCTTCTCTCCATCGTTCCACCACATGATGATCAAGGAGACGCCCATGGCCATTCAACGCCTCAACCACGCCGCCCTCTACATCCGCGATCTCGAACGCAGCGTCGACTTCTACACGAGCGTGCTCGGCTTCCGCGTCGTGTTCCGCTTCCCCGGTGCCGCGTTCCTCCAGGCCGGGGGCTCCACCAACGACCACGACCTCGGCCTGTTCCAGCGCGGCGCGGACGCCGCCAGGTCCGAGGCCGGAGTACGCACGGTCGGGCTCTTTCACCTGGCCTGGGAAGTCGAGACACTGCTTGAGCTCAAGGACGTCAGGAACCGGCTGACCGAAGCCGGGGCGCAGGTCAACGAGATGGACCACGGCACCACCAAGTCGCTCTACGCCCAGGACCCCGATGGGCTGGAGTTCGAGGTCTGCTGGCTCGTGCCCGCCGAGCTGCTTCCCGGAATACACCCGGAAGTCAGCGAACCGCTCGACATCGACGCTGAGATCGAGCGATTCGGCGCCCAGACCCTCGGCGGCATCGGTGTCTCCACAGCCCTCCCACGCTGAACCCGACAGGTGGGCTTCCCCGTGCGGGCAAGCCCACTGAGGTGATCGAGCCGGGCGTCGTGCACACGTCGGCCCGTGGCCACCGGAAGCTTCGACACTGCGGCTTTCGGACAGCGCGGCGGCGGGTGCCTCGTTCGCATCCCGGGGCCTGTGCCAGTCGCGGCACGGGCCCCGAGAGCGCCAGTGGGCCACGGTCAAGCGAAGGTTTCGCCTCCGTCGAGGCTGGTGACCTGACCGGTGACGTACGTGTCGGCCATGATGAACAGGGCCGCAGCCGCGGCTTCCTCGGCTGTTCCGAAGCGGCCCGGGGGAGCGGTCGATCCGGCCGCGACGGTGGCCGCCGACGGCACCGTCCGGCCGGGCGCCGCCGAGCAGGTGAAGCGCGATCAGGGGGCTACGCCCTCGCGCGCGCAGGGGACAGCGCCGCGATGCTGACACTGGGACCGGGACACCGCCAGCCATGAACACCGGGATGGGGAAATGCGAGGTCAACCCTGTGCCGGCTCGGCAGGGGCCGCGGTCAACTCGCCGCGGACCCGGTGTCGGTGGCGCAGTGGTGACTCGCCAACCTCGCGTTTGAACGCGTTGCTGAAGGCGCTCTCCGAGGCGTAGCCCAGCTCGGCGGCCAGTGACCGGATGGGGATGTCGCGGTCGCGCAGAGCCCGCCGTGCCAGCAGCATCCGCCAGCGGCTGAGGTAGGCAAGCGGCGGCACGCCCGCGACGGCGCGGAAGCGTTCGGCGAACGTCGTGCGCGACATGGCCGCCTCCCGCGCCAGTTCCTCAAGGCCCCAATGCCTTCCGGGCTCGGCGTGCATGAGGCGCAGCGCCGGCCGCAGCCGCTGGTCGGTCAGCGCCCGCAGCCAGCCCGGGGGCAGCTCCGCCTGGTCGATGTAGGCGCGCAGCACCTCCAGCAGCAGAAGTTGCGCGTGCTGCCGGATCGCGAACGCGGATCCCATCCGGTTCCGGGTCACCTCGTCGAACAGGCTGTCCAACCTGCCGCGCAGGGTGCCCGCGGCACAGGCCGCAGCCCGGATGTGCGCCAGCGGCGGCAGCGCCTCCAACAGCAGTGCGTCGCCAGCCGGGTTGAGCTCGACGCGGCCGCCGATGAGCAGGTCGTCCACACTGCTGTCGGCGGCGATGAGGCGGGCGGAGGACAAACCCACCTCGGGCAGGATCTCGCGGCGTGGCCCGTCGCCGACGCCGCCCTCGACCTCCAGCCACTCCCGGCGGTTGAGGATCGCGACGTCCCCCGGCTCGAGCTCGACCGACCCGTCGACGCCGTCGGCGGACAGCCGGGCCCGGCCGCGCACCATCGCGAGGAACTTCAGCGGGAACGCGGCGGACGACGTGTACGGGAACGCGGCGGGCACACGCGCCACCCACGGGCCCCGCTCCGCGATACCACTGGACAGCACCCCGCGGACCTCGACAAGATCCAACGCCTCCGACAGCTGGTCATCCACCATGCCCGTACTCTCACGCAAGAAAAACGGACCGTCAATCATTCACAGTAATAGCGTCCGTGCATAGCGTGATGGCATGACCTGGAAACGACACCCGAGGGACTACCCGATTCCCATCAGCACCGACAGGACCGGCCACGCCACCGGCGTACGCGCGGCCAGCACGGTGTGACGCTGCTGAGCACGCTGGTCCTGCAGTTGGCCACACTGGCCCTCTGGCCGGGCGCAGACGCCCAGGCGGCCACCCCCCCCGGACAGCCAACGGCCCGCCAGCAGCCAGGACTTCACCCTGGTCCACCCCGAGCGGACCTGGCCCAACGCCACCGCGATCGAGGACAGCGCCGCCGGCTGCTACCTCTGCGTCCAGGGCAGGGGCATCAACGCCTGCGCCATCCAATGGAACCCGCTGCCCTATGTCCGCGGCGGCACCGACGAGATCTTCCACCTCCACCCCGCGACCGGCATCGGCCGGCCACCGCTTGCCCGCCAAGTGAAGGAAAACGCGCATGCCGTCGTCCAACTTCGCCCCATACCTGGCGCACAACAAGGCTTTTGCCGCCACCGATGCCAAGGACAACGTCCCGGCGATCCCGTTCATCCCGTTCAAACAGCTGTACCTGATCACCTGCGTCGACCCACGGGTCGAGCCCGCGGCCGTGCTGGGCACCCGGCTCGGAGAAGCGATCGTCGCACGGAACATCGGCGGCCGGGTGACCCCGGCTGTGATCAAGGACCTCGCATGGATCGTGTACCTGCACGAGAACAAGACCCCCGACGCCGACTGGTTCGAGATCGCCGTGATCCACCACACCGACTGCGGCTCACGGCTCCTCGACGACGACGCACTACGCGCGGGCTACGTCGCCCGCGGCGGCTGGGACGACAAGACGTCCTCCGCGATGGCGGTCCTGGACCCGGCCAAGACAGTCCAGGCTGATGTCGCCAAGCTGCGCTCCGCGCCGGAACTCGGGCCAGGGATCGAGAACGTCAGGATCGGCGGATACGTGTACGACCTGGAAACCGGCACAGTCACCACCGTCGCGCACCCCGGCTGAGCGGCGCGGCAACGGCCAGCGCGTCGCGGCCCCAGGGGTGACGGATCGGCTGTGTCAACTTAACGGCCCTGGCACACCTTCGGGACGCTGGTGGTGATCTTCATTCGTCGTGGTGAAGTCTCGTCGTGAGAGCTCCCGTTGGCCGGGGCTGTGTGCTGCACTGAGCGAGCATGAAGCCGCGGCGCAGCAGTGCCTCGGCCTGACGGCGGTCGGCAGCTGCTCGCCTCCGATCGTGCCGGCCAGCACTTGGTATTCGAGATTGTCGTGGTCTTGATGCTGATACGGCTCGGCGTCGTAGAACTGCCTGGTGGAGCCCTTGCGGGGCGCCGCTGAGCGACCGTTGAAGTCGCCGACCAGGAAAGCCCGACGGGTTCGGGGAATCTCGCTGCAGTGAGTCAGGGAACACAAGGGCTTGTCCGTGCAATTCTCAGGTCTGGCATGCGGGTTCGCGACCAGGATGAATTGCGCGCCTGCGAGATCTGGTCTGCGGGTAGCAACGTAAGGGTGGAGAGGATGGTCAACGGCCCTTCCACTCGCTCAACCGGTCCCGGCCCTCGCAGCTCGCCCCGTTTCTCGCCCGGGTCCGGGACGGCCAGAGCGGCGGCAACGAGTACTGCGTCACCCCCACCTCGCCCGACTGCAAGACCCCGTAGGGCGAATGGGGCGGTCAGGGCCTGGACGACCACGGACCGCCTCAGGACCGTCAGCGGCCCTCGCTGTGCGAGACCGCGGCCCGACTCCCCGTGGGGGTCTTGCATCGGCTGCAGGGTGCGTCACGCTGGAACATGGCGGTGCCGCAACCGTGCGATATCGGGACGTGCATGTCTGTGAAGGGGATCGTGATGGTGTCGGACCAGGTGGTCTCATGACGTGGCGCCATCAGCGCCCGCACGCGGTGGTCGCGCTGGCCCTACCAGGAATCGAGCCCTTCGATCTCGCGACCGCCGCCCAGGTCTTCGGGTTCCGCGACGAGGCTGCGCGTTACTCGTTCACCGTGTGCGGGCTGCGACCGGGCCCGGTGCCCACCTCGACGGGCTTTGCCATCGACGTAGCGGCGGGCCTTGATGCCCTGGCCACGGCTGACACGGTGATCGTGCCCGGTTTCGACCCACCGGTGGAACCGGACGCCGCCGTGCTCCAGGCGCTGCGCTCTGCCCACGACCGTGGCACACGCCTGGTTTCGGTATTCCTGGGCGCGTTCGTGCTGGCCGCCGCCGGTCTGCTCGACGGGCGCAGGGCAACCACCCACTGGTGCGTAGCCGCCGAGTTCCGCCGGCGCTATCCGAGCGTGTGGCTCGACCCGGACGTGCTGTTCGTCGACGGCGGCGGCATCCTGTCCGGCGCGGGCCAGTCCGGCAGCGTCGACTTCTACCTCCACGTGATCCGCTCGGACTTCGGGGCAGGCGCCGCCGACGCGGTGGCCCGCCGCATGGTCGCGGCCACCCACCGGCCCGGCGACCACCCCCAAGACCCACGCAAGGACACGCGCGACGACGGCACCGACCATCTGGCCCTAACCCTCGAATGGGCCATCGGGAAGATGCACCAGCCGCTGTCGCTGGCCCGCCTGGCCCGACACGCGGGCATGCCCACCCGCACGTTCTCCCGCCGCTTCCTCGAACGCACCCACATGACACCGATGCGCTGGCTGTCCTCCCAACGCCTGCTGGAGGCGCAACGCCTCCTGGAAACGACCGACCTGCCCATTGACCACATCGCCGAACGATGCGGGCTGGGCACCGCGGGCAACCTGCGCCTGCACATGTCGCGCGCACTGGGCACCACACCCACCCAATACCGCCGAGCCCACCGCCGTATCCCGCACGGGCCCCCGGCCTGACAGCGGTGGTGGCGCAACTCTGACGACAGGTGGCCAGATCCGCACGATCGTGCCCCCGCCGCACTGCAACCATGAACAGCAGGCGGAAAGGCACCAATGCCCCCCGCCGACAGGGCACCAGAAGACGGCTTCGACCTGAGTGGAATGTGATCCGCTGTGCAGAAGGTCCAGCGCCTCGGACAGCTGGTCATCGGCCATATCCGAACTCTCGCGCAAGAGTGCGGATCATCAATCATTCACCGTACGAACGTGCGTGCATAGCGTGGCGACTGGTCCACAAGCCGCACCCGATCGGCACTGACGTCGCCATGCCCGACCAGCCTGCCTTCCCCCGATCCTCCACGTCCCCGTGCTGTGCACCCTGCCCGTCAGCGGACGCGCCATCACCGGACCTGTTGCTCAGCGGAACTCCCCGATAAGGAGCAATTGTTGTGAAGCTACCGCCCAGGCGCGGAACGCCCCGCAGGAAGCAGGCATCGCGGTGGCCCATCCCCGCGAGGCTGTTGGCCGTCGCGGCGCTCGCCACCGGGCGCGCTGACCACCGTCACGGCCCCCGCCCAGGCCGCCGAGGCAGGGCACTGACCAGCCTCGGCAACGCTCCTATGGCAGAACGACCGGCCGCGCGCCTGTCCGGCGGTCCCGCGGCGACCAGGACGTCAGCGTGCGTCGTCATGCTGACGCGCACGCATCCATTAACCGCAGAAAGGCAAGGATTCCCCATGCTGAACCTTCGGAGAGTCGATGGCAGGGCACTGTCCCGGCTGCTGGCTGTGCTGGTCGTCCTGGCGCTCGGGCTGGGAGCCGGCCTTGCCGGCCCCGGCCGTGCCAGGGCCGACACGGCCAACGGCCGTATCAAGAACGCGCGGATGACGGTGACGCAGGCCGGCCGTCTTCAGGCGCAGAGCTACGTCAACTTCATCCGGGAGGTGCAGAACGCGGCCGGCCACCCCCTCGCGCCTCGCCTCCAGCAGACGCAGACCAATAATCTCGCACTGCTGCGTGCCGACATCGAATTCGCTGGGCAGCAGCTGCAGTTGTGGATCACACCCGACAACATGTACCTGCGCGGCTTCACCAACGCTGCCGGTGACACCTTCGCCTTCAACGACTATCCGCTCGAAACGGAGATGCAGGCGTTCGTGAACGCTCACTCGCCGGACGTCAGTCTGCTGCCGACGGGGCGTTTCAGGACGCTCCCGTACGCAGCCTCCTACACCGCCATCGAACGTGCCGCTGGGCGTGGCCGGGATAACACCCCGCTGACCCATGGCAACCTGGTGGGCTCGACGAGCACGCTGCTGACGACGGGGAACCCCAACGCGAACACCGCCGGGGCGCTCCTCTTCTTCATCCAGTTCGTCTCCGAGGCCGCACGCTTCCGCCTCGTGGCGGAAGACATCGGCAGGGGCATGCAGGGCGTCAACACCGGTCGAGGCGTTCCGGCCGAATTGCAGGAACTCGAGAACGACTGGGGCCATGCCTCCGACTGGGCCTACCGGGAAATCGCCGGACACAACCAGCCCGAGCACAATGTCGGACGGCTGTTCGATCGGCGATTCGGTCCGTTCCGCACCCTCGCGGACCTGGCCGCGGCAGTCATGATGCTCCAGGGGGCCCCCGGAGGAGACTCCCAGGTGTAAACGCGTGGTACGGCAGTGGTCCGCCGGAACCTCCCCGGCGGACCACTGCCGCGGTGACTGCACATCAAGTTCGGCGGTGGCCCCGAGCGGCTTTGGGCGCCATCAGCTGGCGACCGTGGCTTCTGACCCACATCCCTACTACCCGCTGGTCAGCATCGGCGACCCGAACGCCGCCGATCACAGCCACGACATCAAGCCCCTGGTCCCCGGCGGCACCGGTGGCCCGCCCGCGTACGCGCTCCACGCAGGGCAGACCGCCTACGCGGCCATCGACCTCGACCCGAGCGGCAAGGTCAATCCCCAGGAGGCCGAGCTGAACGTCCTGGCCCACAGCGACATGCCCAACGCCGAGACCCTCAACTTCCCGCTCGGCAAGGAAGCGCGGGTGCTGGCGCCGAAGCTCGGCCTGTACGAGGACAACATCCCCGACGCGGTCCGCTCAATGACGGAGGCGGACACGCAGTCCTGAGCGAATGCGGCCGTGCCACGGCCGGCCGGAGGTGAGGGGGACCGGCGGGGCGCCCGGGAACCGGCTCTGGGCGCTCGCCGAAGCCAGTCGTAACTGTTATTGTTTCAATGAGAGAGGAGGTGATGGACGGCATGGGGGCCAACAGTAGGCTGACCGTCGCCGCGCACGCCCTGACCTGGATCGGGCTGTACCAGCGCCGTGGCCATGAGGTCGCAACCTCCGAACAGATAGCGACGAGCGTCAACACAAACCCCGTGGTGATCCGGCGTCTGCTCGCCCAGTTGCGCAAGGCCGGGCTGGCCGACTCGCGCAGGGGCGCCGGTGCCGGCTGGACGCTGTCCCGGGACCTGTCGGCAATCACCCTGCTCGACGTCTACGAAGCGGTGGAGCCGGGGCCTGTCTTCGCCCTGCACCCCGCCCCGCCCGACCGCGAGTGCATCGTGGGCCGCGGCATAGCGCCGGTGCTGGGTGCCGCTTACGACGGTGTCGAGACGGCTCTCCGCGCGGAACTGGCGAGAACCACACTGGGGGACGTGCTGCGCGACGTGCTGAGAGACGCCTAGCTGCAGCCGCGGATCGCGGTAGGGCGGGGCTTTTGCCGCCCGAATCGTAACAACAACAGTTACATCAACCATTTGGAGAATGTCATGGGACAGCTGGACAGCAAGACCGCCCTCGTGACCGGGGCCTCCACCGGCATCGGCCTGGCCATCGCCGGCCGGTTCGCCGCCGAAGGGGCCACCGTCTACCTCACCGGCCGCCGCAAGGCCGAACTGGAGAACGCCGTCGGACAGATCGGCGGCCGCGCCATCGGCATCCGGAGCGACGTGTCGCAACTCGGTGATCTCGACCGGCTCTTCGCCGAGATCGCCGAAAGCGGTGGCCGTCTCGACATCGTCGTGGCCAACGCGGGCGTCGGCGACTTCGGCCCGCTCGGCACGATCACCGAGGAGGAGTACGACCGCACCACCTCCATCAACCTCAAGGGCACGGTCTTCACCGTCCAGAAGGCGCTTCCGCTGCTGTCGGCCGGCTCCTCGGTGATCCTGCTCTCCTCCAGCGCGGCCTTGCGCGGTGTCCCGGGCCTGGGTATCTACGCCGCCACCAAGGCCGCGATCCGCAGCCTCGCCCGCACCTGGGCCGCCGAACTCGCCGGCCGCGGCATCCGGGTCAACGCCCTCACCCCCGGCCCCGTGACAACCCCTGGCGCCGACGAACTGCGGGCCGCACTTCCCCAGGACAGCCAGGCCGCCGAGCCCGCCGCGCCGACTCCGCTGGGCCGGGCCGGCCACCCCGACGAGGTCGCCGCGACCGCCCTCTACCTGGCCGGAGACCAGAGCTCCTTCACCACCGGCGCGGAACTGTTCGTCGACGGCGGAGCCACCCAGCTCTAGTCACACAGACCGCCCTCGGTGCAATCCCGCATCGAGGGCGATTGACTGACACCTATTCGGCGCCACAGCGGCTCGCCTCCACCCCCGACATACCCTGCGGGCTCCTGCGGCTTCGAGCGGCCGAGGACGGTCTGACAAGTCCCTGAGCACCACGGGCCCCCTTTGGGCCCTGGAATGCCCGTTTGCGGGGGGCAGTTGTGGCAGTGCCGCTGGATGCCGAGGACGGGCATCGCCCGGACTGTCCGCCGGAGTCCCCGCCTCCGCCCAAGAGGCCGGTGGAACCCCCGCGGCCCGAAGGTGCGACGGCTGCCTGCGCCGTCGCGGTGCGGCCGCGGCTGGCGGTGCGGATCGTGACCGCGTCCGGGTCGTGTACAGACGCTGGCCTGGTGCGGGGTCTTCTTTCGGCCGGATCTCGATGCCAGGTGACCGGGCTGGGCCTGTGGCTGGGGCGGGGGGGTGCGGGAGGCTCGTCCCTTCATGTCTGGGGTGTGAGGGGGGAGTGCACGTGATCGAGCTTGTTTTCAGTGTCCAGGATGTGGCGCGGACCCGGTTCAGCAGTTCGCCCATGGACCATTTGCTCCTGGGGGCTGTTGCTGCCGGGCCGGGGCACTATGTGGGGGCGTCAAGCACACGGGAGCGGTGGTGGCGGGGGGCACGGGCGCACGTGCCGCGGAAGGCGGCGCCGTTCATCGAGCTGGTCAATGCGAGCAGCGTGCAGATGCCGGACTTCTTCGGCGCGGGCATCGCCGGGGACCGCCGCCGAATCGGCGACGAACTGGATCACATCGCCGCAGTGTGTGATGACAGGGTACGCAGTGACCTTGCGATATACGACGCCATGCCACAAGTGCCCAGGATCGTTGAGGAATTGAGGGACGAAGGCGCTCGGGGGCTGCGCCGGGTGGCGGAGGCGGCCTGGGCACTGCACCGGGCATGCCTGGCCCCGGACTGGCGTGACATGGAGCGCCTGATTCAGGCCGACATCCAGCGGCGGGCCCGTGTCATGGCCGAGCAGGGCGTGGGGGTGATGCTCGATACCCTCCACCCTCAACTCGCCTGGGGTGAGAGGGGAGTGCTCCAGTACACCGAGCCGCCCAGCTACGGCGACGGCATCTGGTCCGTGCCGCTGGACGGCCGCGGACTCGAACTCCGTCCCAGCCTGTTCCTTCAGGAGGGCCTTGGCTTCCTGCTCCAGGACGGCCGCCCACCGGCCCTGATCCACCCTGTCGCCGTCGGCTCTCACCAGGTGCCGCCCGATCCCGGAGACGGTCTGACCGCGCTGCTGGGACCCGTCAAGGCCCGGGCGCTGCGGGCCATCGGGGCCGGTCTGGGCACGGCCGAACTCGCCCTACGCCTGGGCATCAAACCACCAGCCGCCTCCGCGCACGCCGCAGCCCTGCGGACGGCCGGACTCGTGACCACCACCCGCGAGGGACGCAGCGTCCGCCACACCCTCACCCCACTCGGAGCCGGACTGCTCGACGCCAACCCCCAATGAAACCACTGTTCCTGATTGAACTATTCGCCGCTGACCCGAATAGATGGCCGCCACTCGCCTGCGGGCGATGCAATGGCACCACAACGACGCGGAGGAAAAAACCTTCCGGGTCGTTCCAGCCCGTCAGCCCGTGAACGACAGAAAGGATTAAGGACTGGTAGCTGCGGCTGGCACGGCCAGTCCTGGGGCGACGGCTTCCCGTCGACCCTGGAATGGGCCGGTCCGATTACTGCACCTCACCGGCATGCCACGTGAATGGCTGATCCAGCCCTCCCGAAAGGGCCACAGCGACATGACCATCCGCGGGAAGCGCGTCTCCGCTGCGCCACGTGTCACATGACCAGGCCGAAGACTGAGGGCCGAGCGCCCGTGCGGATTGGCTCACAACAGCCTCCCTGGTCATGCCTGCGTCGCGGCTGGGCATGCCGGCAACCGGGGGATCAACGGCGCTGCGTCAAACACCGCCGCCCCTGGCCTTCTTTCCTGACCTCAGAAAGGGACACACACCATGAAGCTTCTGAAGAAAACCGCGGTGATGGCTGCTGCCGCCGCCGTGCTCGGCACCGTGGCCACGGCCGCTCCTGCCAGCGCCTCCGCCGCCAGCACCTGCGCGCTCATAGCCTGGAACACGACCACCACCCCCCAGTACTATCCCATCTGCAACCTCGGTAACCACCCCGGCAGTTGGTGGGCAACCAGCACCGTGTATGCAGGCAGCCACACCGGGCAGATCATTTTCAACGACTACGGCACCATCCACAGTCTCCCCCTCACTCCCGGCAAGAACACCAACACCTACAACAACAACGACGAACTCCTTGAGGTTGACCTCTGGTCCTGAACCAGAAGCCCTCCGCGCTTCCGGTCAGCAGAGTCGCGGACCCAACGAGGCTCCCCTGACCGGGTGATCGCGTGGGGGCCAGTGCATGAGGCCGGGGCCTCTCGGGAGCTGGAGGTTGAGATCGCCTGAGCTGCCAGAGGCCCTGTTGCCCGCGCCCGCGGAGTCCAACTCGCCCGCTGGGTGCGGAGTACGGGACTACTCAGACGGACGGTCAGCCGGTGTAGGGCGTGAAGCATGTGAGGAGGCGTTGTTCCTGCTGCTTGCCGAGGCCGCGCACTCGGCGGATGTGGATATTTGCATCTGTGCCGCGCGCCGCTCGGCGCGGTCGGCATCCGGGCCGAGGCCTCCGGTGCGGCGGTAGTTGGTGAGCCACTGCCCGACCGGCTTGTCGAGCGCGGTGGCGTGCCGGGGCGCGGCCAGGGTGCCGGCCTTGGCGAAGTACGCGCGGGCCGCGGCGAGTTCTCGGCGAACTGGGCGTCGGCGGTGTCCCACACGATCCCGAGCGCGTCCAACTCCTCGGCCTGCTCCCCGCTCATCTGCCCGGCCCGCAGCGCGGGCTGCTGATCCGACAGTCACCGCCCCAGCGGGTAGGCGCCCTCCACGTGCTCGTAGGGCACGTCCAGGTGCCCCTCGCGGTCCCGGTAGCGGGAGGCGGTGTCGTAGCCGTGCCGCCAGTCCCGACGTTCAGTGCTGATCACCTGGAACCGCACCCACCGCGCGATCATCACCGGATCGCGGCGGTCGCTTTCGCCGTATCGGGGAGATCGCTTTTATGCTCGAAGGGACGACGCGGACTGGGACCTGGGCGGCGCCCGCTGAGATGACTGCGGGCGCCGCGTGGGCTCGGCCCTGTTATGCGTCGGCCTGTGATCGCTTTTCCCATGCCTTGACCAATTGGGCAGTCGAGGTGTTCTCGATACCTGATTCGGCCGTGCATTTCGGGTAGGCGTGCTTGATGTTCTGCACGTGGCTCTCCATCAGTGTGTCGCGCTGCTTGGTATTTGCTTCTTTGATGTCCAGCAGGCCGAGCAGAGCGTCCTTGAGTTGATCGGGGGAAAGGGGTGTTTTGCGCTGTTCGTGCGCGAGCAGCTTGTTTCTGAGGGTTCCCTCGGCCTTGCCGCCGGTGTCGGCAGCCTGGAGGGTGGCTCCCGGTATGTAGTTGATGTAGGTGAGCAGCGCATTGATCAGGCCCTGAAGGAAGAGAACCCTGGTTTCTTCGGGCGCATTCATCGTTTTATGGGCGGTTTGTATCAGGTTGGCATGGGATTGCGTGAGTTTCTCCTTGTGGACAGCATCCACGGGGAAGAACGGAGTCATTTTTGCCTCTGTTCTCTGTGCTTCCTGAATGAGGTAGTCCAGCGCGGTGATTGCGCCGTCCACGTCCTGTCCGAGGATTGCGCGGCGGACAGTATCGACATGGACCACCCAGGCGGTGGTGTGGGCTCCCATGGTCCCGGAGAAGGGGGATGGACTGCGTCCAGCAGAATCGAAAGCCGTGATTTTTCCGTGGGCGTCCATCTTGATCTGGGACGCGAGAGGCTGCTTTGCCTCCATGGCCTCTGCCGTCTCTTCCTCGGAGGCGGGGCCGGCTTTCATCTCCGCAGACTCGTCTATGTCCATGTCCATGGAGCCCCCGCCGTGCATGGGGGCCGAAGCGGAGCTGCTTGTCACGGTGGAGCCGTACCGCTCAGGGGGTTTCCTGTTCCTAGTGCCCGTTAGCACGCTGCTGGTGGGCGCCGGAGGGGCCGTTCCGCCGTTGGCCTCCAGGGCGGTGACCGCGTCGCTGCGGTACTCCTGCACCTTGATCAGAGAATCTTTTCCGTACGGACTCCGATCGCCAATCCACTGACGGATCTGTTCGTCGTATTTAGTGATCTTGTCCAGGTATGTGGTTCTGTTTCTCGCCATTCGCTCATTTACCTGAATCGTCACCTGCGCGAAGATGAGTTCCATTGCACGGTCTCCGTCGCCGTATGCGGCTTGGACTGCGCCCGGGTAGGCAGTCTCAATCGATAGCAGATGCTGTTGAATGATGAACTGGGCTCGCTGCTCCGGAGTGTGACCGTGCGTCAGGCCGGACTCCAGAGTTCGATTGAGTATCAGTCCGGGCGCGAGAGCGGCCAGATCTTTGGCATCGTGCTGAGTGGCGACCAAGGCCACCCCGTTGACATCGAGCAGCCCGAGAATCGCCTGCTGCAATTCTGCCGGGTCGGCCGAGCCGTTTTTCGCGTGCTGGGCAAGAACTTGGTTGTGACCGGACTCGCCCTTTCCCTTTCCGGCCTCGGCGGGTGCCACCGACTTTACATTCATGGTGCTGAGCGGAATGAGCTCGCGGAAGTGCAGGAAATCCCCGACCAAGGTCTGGAGTTCCAGCATCTGGGTCGCAACGGGAACCTTGCCGTGTGCCAGCGCATAGGCTCTGGAACGAACCTCGTTGGAGGCTTCCTCGACTTTTGCACGCCGTTCCTGGGGGAGCGAGTCAAGCAGCTGATAGCCGGGCAGAGCTTCGACTTCCCCGATGAGATTCTGCACGTCTGCCGCGGCTGCATCGGGGGTTTTCCCCTTAATACGTTCCGTTATGGCCCGGACCTGGACAACGTATGCGGTGGAGTGGTCTCCCATGGTGCCCGTGTACGGCGATTCGGGCCGGCCCACCACGTTGACATCACCCACGGTCCCATCTTCCGCGGGGGCGATCTGAGAGACGAGCCGCTGAACGGGAGCCGCACCCGCCGCGTGCGGACTCTGCTCACCGGCTGGCGTCGATTCCGTGTCCGCCCCGCTGCGCTCCGCTGGGGCAGGGCCGGACAGCACACGGCGTGCGTTCGCCTCGGCGTCGCGTTCGAAGCGGTCGGAGGGGTCGGAGACCTTCAGTCCGTTGCCGTTGTCGGCGCCCGAGACCGGCCCTTGGCGCTGTTGGATCACGTGGGTCAGCTCATGGGCCAACGTGTGTTTGTCGCCGCCGCCGTCGCCGATGACGACATGGCTGCCGGAGGTGTATGCCCGGGCGCCGACCTCGGCTGCGGAGGCCTTGGCGGCGCCGTCGTTGTGGATGCGGACGTCGGAGAAGTCGGCGCCGAGCCGGCTTTCCATGTCCGTACGGGTCGACTCGTCCAGGGGACGCCCGCTGGTGCGCAGCACGTCATGGACGGCGGAGCGCTGCACGGCGGGCTGTGCCGCCTGTTCGGGCTGTTGGTGGCCGCATCCGGCGCCGTGCTGGTGCTGCTCCGGCTGAGCCCAGGCGTGCCCGGCCGCGCGGAGCATCTGGACGACAGCCGCGTTCCCCGCGCTGCTCTGCAGGGCGAGGAGCCCGGCAGATATACCACCGCCCGACGCGGGAGTCTTGGCGGCGGAGTGGGCGGAACTCTTGCCCTCTGCAGTCTGAGCCTGGTCGTTGGCGTGCATCGAGTCCTCTCGCGGGCTGCTGCTCGCGCTGCTGGGCCGGGGGAGCCTGGCCGACAGAGGTCATCAGCAGAGGCCCCACGGGGGGAACGCACGATCGTTTCAGTGGGAGCTAACGCTTCGCTAACCTCTCCAAGTGCTCCGCGTGTCACACCGCCACTCCGCGTTAGCGGAGCGGGAGCGGCCGCGGGTGTGTGTTGTCCCAGTTGGGTTGAGTGGGTGGCTTTATCGGCAGGTCTGTGACCTGGGGTGTTGCAGAAAGTGGGATTGCTGCACAACGGTTGGGATTTCCTGGGGTGGTGTCTGCGGCGGGCGTTTTGACCTTGGTCGGCACTCCGCCCGCCGCTACCCCGTCCGCCCGGGCCTCCCGCTGCGCCCCGGCCTCGCCCCCTGCCAGCTGCGCGACTCAGACCCAGCCTGGGCCGGTATCTGTCGTGACGGCCGTGCTGAGGCTGACACCGGGCTGGGCGACGACCGACAGGTAGCATCGATGCCGTGAGCAGCCCAAGCCAAAGGTAGCGGTGCGCCCCGAGACGGTGGCGCGCGATCCGGACCTCAACACAGGTGTGCAGGCGCCGAGTTGCTGACGTTGTGCGCCGCTACGATACGTCCGTGATTGTCTATGTGCGTAAGCCTCCGGCTCGGCTGCCGTCGCAGCCGCCGCCGGGACGCCCACCCAGTGGACCGGTGCCGGACAAGAATGCGTTCCCGCCCAGTCCACCGAGACCGGGAGCCTGATCGTCACCCGAGCCCGCTGCCTGCCGACCCCACTCGGGCTGGGCCGACTGCGGGCCGGGCCCTGATGCGGCTGGATGCGTTTGCTCCCTTGGTGTCCGGGGGGAGGTCTACGCTGAGCACCACGGGCCCCCTTCGGGCTCTGGAACGCCCGTTCGTGGGGAGGCAGTTGTGGCAGTGCCGCTGGATGCCGAGGACGGGCATCGCCCCGACTACCCGCCGAAGACCCCGCCCCCGCCCAAGAGGCCGGTGGAACCCCCACGGCCCGAAGGCGCGACGGCAGCCTCCGCCGTTGTGGTGCGGCCGCGCCTTGTGGCGCGGATCGCGAACCGGCGGGCGGCGAACTGGACCCTGGAAAACGCCCCCTGGACACCCGCGAAAGCAGCCCGGCACGTGGTGGGGAAGCTCGCCGAGTGGGGCTACCGCCTCGACGCCGGCAAGGAAGCGGGCATCACCGAGGTGACCGTCCTGCTGACCCGCGCCGCCCTCACCGACGGCGGCCGCCGCATCAGCCTGCACCTCGCCGACCAGGACCACCAGGCCCTCATCCTCCTCCTGTCCCACCAGAGCGGCCACACCCCCGAAGACGGGGACCTGCTGCGCGAGGTGACCGGTCGGGGAGTCGTTTCCTGTGGCACCGACACCGACCAGGAGGGCAGCGGGCGCCGACGCTGGGCCCTGATCGATCTCGGCGGATAGCGGTGTCGTTCCGGTGCCGCGGCTTGTGACAGCTCGGTGAGGCCGAGGCGTGGGGGGAGGTTTCCGCAGAGGATCTATCGAGGCTCAAGAGAAAATGCGCCCTGATGGGGGTGATGGACGGGGAGGAGTCTGGAAGCAGGCCGGTGTTAAGGCTTGCCGTGGCCCCGGATGGGGGAGGCGCGTGATGCGGACCAGGAACGTGCGGATGGGCAACTGGCGACGTACATCGTGAACGTGCCCCAGCGCATCCCGCCCGCGGTGCGAGAACGCATCCCACGGACCTGTGAGGCGTTCGCCGCGGACCTGAGGCTGTACCTGCACCGCGGCAAGGGGTCCGACCTCACCGTCCAGACATTGATTTTGAGCGGCGCACGGTCGACGGGGTCGAGGTGGTGACCACGAGCAAGGTCGGCTTCCCGCTCTCCGACGGCCAGGCGCAGGCCTTCGGCCTGCCGGACGACGTCTACCGGGTCGAGGGGCTTATCTACCGCGAGGAGGACGGCACGTTGGTCGAGCTGCCGACCACGCTTGCGTACGAGGGCCTGCCGATCCGGTGGCTGGATCCCGCTGGACACCCCGACCGTCCTGGGCGATGACCTGGCCGCGTACTACTGCTGGCGGGTCCGTCAGGATGCCACCGGCCTGGAGACCCTCGCCGTAGCCTGCCGCGACCACGAGATCATCACCTTCGACTACACCACCCGCGCCCGCACCAGCGCCCCGCGCCGTGTCGAGCCGCAGCACCTCGTCGCCTCCGGCGACCTGTGGTACCTCCTCGCGCACGACATTGGCCGGGACGACTGGCGCATCTTCCGCCTGGACCGCATCACCGGCGTCACGCTCACCGGCCGCCGCGTTGCCGCCAGACACCTGCCCGGCGGCGACCCCGCCGCCTTCGTCGCCGCCCGCCTCTCCGCCGCCCCCACCCGCCACCGCGCCGTCGCCACGGTCCACGCCCCCGCCGACCACGTCCGCGCCCACACCCGCAACCTGGCCACCCGCATCCGCCCCCTCGACCCCACCACCTGCCTCGTCGACGCCTCGGACGACTCCCTCCCCCGCATCACCCAGACCCTGGCCGGCCTCCCCGCCGACTACAGCCTCGACGCCGACCCCGACGTCCTCAACCACCTCCGCGCCACCGCCCACCGCACCCTGCACGCCACGCACTGAACGCCCCGCTGGCCGGGCGCGGGGGTCTATCACGAATTAGGTGTGGTTCGTCTGTTTGGTCTAGCGGTTTTGGGTTGGGCTGCTCGGCCTATACCTGACTGGCGGTAAGGCGGCCGTCGAAGAGGACGTCGAATTCGTTGAGTGCCGCCTTCCACCGGTTGTTCCAGCGCTGGCGTCCCCGGCCGGTGGGGTCGAGGGCGAGGGTCGCGAGGTAGAGCCTCTTGAGAGCTGCGGTTTCATTCGGGAAATGACCGCAGGCTTGTGCTGCCCGCCGGTATCGCGCGTTCAGACTATCGATCGCGTTCGTCGTGTAGACGACCTGGCGGATCGCAGGCGGCAGGGACAGGAAGGGAACGAACTCGTTCCAGGACCGGGCCCAGATCCCGGAAATCGAGGGATAGCGTGCATCCCACTTCTCGCCGAACTCGGTGAGCCGGCTCCGTGCCTGGGTTTCGTCGACCGCGGTGTAAACGGGCTTGAGATCCCGGGCGATCTCAGCCGCGTCCCGCCTTGATGCGTAGCGCATGCTGTTCCTGATCAGATGAACTACGCATGTTTGCACGACTGTTTGGGGCCAGATCGCACCGACGGCATCAGGCAGCGCGGTCAGGCCGTCACACACCAGCATGAGGACGTCCTTCACGCCGCGGTTACGGATTTCCGTCAGCACGGTCTGCCAGTACTTGGCGCCCTCGCCGCCCTGCCCGGTCCACAGACCCAGGATTTCCCGGTAGCCGTCCGCGGTGACCGCGACCGCCACGTAGACGGGTCTGTTGGCGACCTGACTGTCCCGGATCCGCACGTGGATCGCGTCGATGAAAACCCCCGGATAGACCGAATCGAGGGGACGAGTACGCCATTCCGCCATCGATTCCAGCGCCTTGTCCGTGATCGTGGAGACCGTTTCCTTCGACGTGGTCATCCCGTAGACCTCGGAGAGGTGGGCGACGATCTCCCCGGATGTGAGGCCCTTCCCGGTCAGGGAAAGGACCATTTCGTCCAGCGCTCCAGTCCGGCGGGCGTATTTCGGCAGCAGGCCGGGACGAAAGGTACCGAGCCGGTCCCGCGGCACATTCACCACCACCGGACCGACCTCGGTCATCACCTTCTTCGCCCGGTACCCATTGCGCATATTTCCGCCTGAACGCGAACCCCTGCCGCCCTCGCGAACGGATTCATCGGCCAGATGCAGGTCCATTTCCGCCTCGAGAGCAGCCTGCATGAGGTGCTGCGCGAGCTCCGGAAGAATGCCACCCTCACCCATCAGCCGAAGCCCGCCGGCAGCAGTCTTCTCCGCTGCGAGCGCCGCGAGTTCCTCCAGCAGCTCGACCGACAGACCGTTCTCGGATACCGGCAAAGACTTCACACCAGAACCCTCAGCAGTCCCATCGGCGCTGACAAGCGACACGCCGCCCGCCATCCCGATCGTGTGACCCGTCGTCGTACTCATCAGATGACTCCTTCGAGGAAGGAACCCACTTAATTCATGACACTCCCGTTGGCTGAGGCGGCCGCGCTGCGAGGAGGTTCAGCGCGGCCGCCTCGGCGTGCCCCATCGCCCCCACGGGGCACGCCGGTAAAGGAGGGTCTCCCGTCGGGCCGGCTCCAGACCCCTGCCCGCGTCTGGCCTTGGTGTGTTGGGCTGGGTTCAGGCGACGTCGCGGTGTTCGGCGAGGGCCTGTTCGCGTATCCGGGTGCAGGTGCGGGTGATGAGGCGGGAGACGTGCATCTGGGAGATGCCGAGTTCGGTAGCGATCTGGTTTTGGGTCTTGTCCTGGAAGAACCGCATGTAGAGGATCTTCGACTCGCGCTCGGGCAGAGCGCGTAGCGCCGGTTTGACGGCTTCGCGGTCGACGGCCGTGTCGAAGCCGGCCTCGGCCTGGCCGAGGCTGTCGGCCAGCGACACCCCCTCTCCGGCCTCGTCACCGCGGATGGTTTCGGCGTCCAGGGAGAGGCTCTTGAACGACTGGAGGGCCTGCAGCCCGTCGCGGACCTCGTCCTCCTCGAGTCCGGCCTGGGCGGCGAGTTCGGCGATGGTGGGCTCGCCCGGCTGGGCGGCCTGCAGCTCACTGCGTGCGACGCGGACCTTGTTGCGTATCTCTTGGACGCGTCGGGGGACGTGGACGGACCACAGGGTGTCCCGGAAGTGGCGTTTGAGTTCGCCGTTGATGGTGGGGATGGCGTAGGCCTCGAAGGCGCCGCGGGCCACCTCGTAGCGGTCGACGGCTTTGACCAGGCCCATCGCTGCGACCTGGCGGAGGTCGTCGAGTTCGGCGCCGCGGTTGCGGTACTTGCCGGCCACGCGCTGTGACATCGGCAGCCACTGGGCCACGAGGTCGTCGCGCAGTGCGTCGTGCTCGGGGCCCTGGTCGAGGCTGTTGAGGCGGGTGAAGGCGGCTGTCGTGTCGGGGGCGTCGTCGTGGGTCCGGTGACGCGGAACGGTAGTGGGCATGGGTGGGGCTCCTGCACGTCGGTGGGCTGACTGGCCGCCGCCGAACCTTCATCTATGCAGGGCGGGTCCGGAGGGAACACGCCCGGAACAGAGAGATCCTGCGGGCGTGCCTCCGGTCCGAAGCACCAGGTACGCCTGCCCCTGCTCCCACCCCGCAAACGGTCACCAACCGTCCCGGCGCGGTTGAGCTGCATGATTGGCCTGTATGCGGCCCCCGGACCGGCTGAGCGATCACGGGGCTGCCTCGGTACCTCTGGGCTGTCGGTGCGTGGTGGAGGTGTCCCGGCCGCCGGGTGAAGGCGGACCGCCCTGGGAGGGGGTTGCGTGACAGCGGCCGGGGCGAGGGCCGGGTACATATGCCGGCCTGGCAGCCCAAGGGGCTGGCGGTACCTGGGGTTACGTGGTGTTGGGCCGCTCGGGCGGGCAGTGTGCCCCGGCATCGGGGTCTGGTGCTGGTGTGGGGGTGCGGCCGCCGTCGGGGTGGGCGGCGGCCGCGTGCGGCGGGGTACCTCCGTCGCGCAGGGCGTTCGTCGTCGCGGCCCGGGAGGGGACCCGGCCGTGGCAGGGGGGGCGAACGCCTTCGCGGTCTTTCCCGGACTGGGGGTCGCTATGCGCGGGCGGCGGGGTTGCGCCCGGGTTCGGACAGCCGGCCCGGCGGGCCGCGCGCGGGCATGGTTACACGGCTTCGGGGCGGGCGGTGTCCGGGCCGGACTCCGGTCCGCATTGCTGTTGCAGGCGGCGGACTTTGTCCTGCAGGCGCTGGCGCAGTTCGGGGTCCAGTGTGCGGTCGGCGGCGTGGCGGAGCTCCTTCACCTGCGCGCGGATCTGCTGCAGGCGGCGCGCCCCGAGGTCGCCTCTCGTGGTCACGTGTACTCCAGGGTGGTCGTCGACGGCGGGGGAATTCAGAGAACCAGTCGCACGCGGGCCCCGCACGTTGAGCGGTTACGGTCGGCAGCCATGCCCAGCTCGGGGCGGCTTGCTCGGCGCCCGCGAGGCCTGTGGAGTGGCGCAGCCTGCACCGATGTGAGGCTCTGTCCCGGACGGCCGGCAGGGGGGCGGGCCTGCCGGCTCGCCCCCCGTGCGCGCTGGGGGGGGTCTGTCTACCAGCGGTACCAGCGGGCGTTGCCGCCGCGGGGGCGGGCGATGAAGCCGATGAGCCACAGTACGAGGACCACGATGGCGATCCACCACAGGATTTTGAGCGCGAAGCCGGCGCCGAACAGGACCAGGACGAGCAGCAGGACGAGAAGCAGGGGAACCATCGTCATCAACCTCCAGTACGCCGGGTGCCCCGCGCCGCCGCCTGCGAGCGCACGCCTTTCGCGCTCTGTCGGCCTGTCCGGGTTCGGGGCGGCCTGAGGGCGGCCGTTGTTACTCGGTTGCGGCCTCGTAGGTGTCCGGTGGGGTGGTGGGGGCGTTGAGTTTGTCGGGTGGGGTGTCGGGTTTGGTTCGGAAGGGGGCGAGGGCTGCGGCCAGATGTTTCTGGAGGGGCTGGGGCAGGGGTTCGCCGTTGATGGAGCCGAGGACGTGCTCGGCGACTTGGTGGAGTTTGCTGTTGGAGTGCTGGGAGACGGTGACCAGTACGTTCCAGGCGTCGTGGCGGTTGAGGCTGAAGGAGGCCATCAGCGCGCCGCGGGCGAGGTCGATGACGGGGCGGGTCTCCATGGCCCGGCGCAGCTGCTCGACTTCGCGGTGCAGAGCATCGGGGTTCTCGTTCACGCCGAGCGCCTCAGAGCTCGGGTCGGGAGGCTGCCGGAGCAGTCGCGGGTGGTGGTGAACAGCGGGCGCGTGTGGGTCATCGCGAGCAGCCTTTCCACCGCTGGGCACGGGCCCTGGATGCTGATCGTTTTGCCCTGCACCAGAGCGCGGTGGCGCAGCCGCAGCAGCGCGCTGAGGCCGGAGCAGTCACAGAAACCGACGCCCCGCAGGTCGACGGTCAGCTCCTTCACCGACCGGTCGAGCGCTCCGCGCAGGGCGCAGTAAAGGGCCTGTGCGTTGTCGAGGTCCAGTTCCCCCGCGACCAGGACCAGGTCGGATCCGGCGACACTGTGCACCGCCAGCCCGGCCGACGTGCTCGCCCGGGCACTGGTGGTCTGAGGGGGTATCTCTGGATCTTTCACGGCAGGCTCCCCACGAGGACTCCACGCGGCTGCGGTCCTTCCCAATGTCCCCCTCCACCCCCTCACCCGTCAAGACTTACAGGAAATCCACTTCACCCTTTTGATTGCGTGAATCGCCATGCCTATGGTGGAGGGATGGGCGGAGTACCTGAGGCGCACAGCGGCTGGACCTTCCTCACCAACCATGCCCGCGTGCTGGCGGCCATCGCCGAGAACAGCACCGTGCGCATACGCGACATCGCCGCGCACTGCAGACTGACCGAGCGATCGGTGCAGAACATCATTTCCGACCTGGAGCAGGGCGGTTATCTCACCCACACCCGCGAGGGCCGCTCCAACGTCTACCGTGTCGCGCCGCATACGCCGCTGCGTCACCCGGCGGACAAGGGCACCGTCGCCGATCTGCTCTCCGTGCTCGCCCAGCACGACAGCATGCGGCCACAGGGCGAGTAGGCCCCTGAACACCCCCTTGCATGCGGGTGCCGTGAGCCTCGGTCCGGGCCAGCGGCAGCCCGGCCCGGGGGTATGCGGACCGTGACGCTACGACTGCCGGGCGGAGGTCAGCCCGGGCACGGCCCATTGCCGACAGCGCGAGCAGCGCCCCCGGGTGTGCAGGACGAACGCAGAGCTGGAGACCCCTACGGGGCCGGGCAGCTGCGCCGCGCGCTGAGGTTCCGCATCGAGACGGTCCTTGCCTGACGCCTGGGAGTGATGTGCAGGCCGCCGATGTCGCCCGATCCGGCACCTTCTGGTGGGGCCAGCCGCTGCGACGGCAGATGCCGGCTCGTAGGCTGCGGCCATAACCGAGACCCAGGCGCCCCGCGACGCTTTAGACCTGCTCATGGCCGGTAATCAGCGCTTCGTCGCCGGCACCCCAGAGCACCCGAACCAGGACGCCGCCCGCCGCACCGAGACCGCACCGTCCCAGCAGCCCTTCGCCGTCTTGTTCGGCTGCTCCGACTCCCGGCTGGCCGCCGAGATCATCTTCGACCGCGGCCTGGGCGACCTGTTCGTGGTCCGTACCGCCGGGCACGTCCAAGGGCCGGAGGTGCTGGGCAGCATCGAGTACGGGGTGAGCGTGCTCGGCGCCCCGCTGGTCGTGGTGCTGGGCCACGACGCGTGTGGCGCGGTCGCGGCTACCCGGGCCGCCGTCGAGGACGGTGCCACGGCGGGCGGCTACGTACGGGACGTGATCGAGCGGATCACTCCCAGCGTGCTGGCCGCCCGAGCCGCAGGGCACACAGAGGACGAGTACTTCATCGCCGAACACATACGGCACACCGTCGACCTGCTGCTGGATCGCTCCCGCGTCCTCGCCCAGGCGGCCGAGGCCGGGCGGGCTGCGGTGGTGGGACTGTCGTACCGGCTGGCCGACGGCACGGCCCGCCTGGTCACCGCCCGCGGCCTGGAAGTCCCGGCTGGCCTTGCCTCATAAAGCGCCCGGCCGGGCCGGGCCCTTCACTCTCCGTCATCCTGCCGAAGTCCACCGGCCCGTCCGGGCCCTGCTGGACCTCTTCACTGGCCATGACAACCGGCAAAGGCACCCCGAAAGCCCAGGCCGGTGTCGTCGGAGAGCCAGTCACCGCTGGAGGTTCCCAGGGTGTCCGCCCGCTGGGTGCGGCCGGCGGCGACGCGCTGACCAAACCGGCCGCCCAGGGCGGCCTGGGCTGGGGCACGACCGGCGCCACCACGGCACTCACCGCCCTGCTCCTCGTCCTGATCGCCTACCAGTCCTGGCACCTGCGCCGCCACCCTCTGGCCCCGCTGTCGCTCCCCAGGGACCAGCGCACCGGACAGCCCCAACGCCCCAACGGAGCCCTGGTCCCAGCAGCTGCCCCCGCCTCCACACCGGACTGACAAGGGCGCTCGCTTCCCCATCTTCTCCCCGGCCACCGCCGAAGCGGCTGGCTCCGTCTTGTCTGTCATGACTCGTCCGTTCCGCCTGGCCCGCAGGCCCGAGGCCGAGCCTCAGGCCAGGCTGTCACATCACAGACTTACACGATCTTTCGGACACTTCCGTGGTCTGCCCGCATTGCTGCTGCAGGCCTGCTGTCTGGGCGCACGCGATGCTGTGGGCCGTGTCGTGCCAGGGTGCGGGGGCTGATGCAACCTGGCCTGGCCGATGGCTGGATGAGCGGAGGGCTCACGCTGGTGCGAAGGCGAAGAGTCCCGCCGCGGTGGTCACGTAGCCGTAACCGGTAGCCGCATCGACGGAGGGGAGGTTGTCCTCGGGCAGGTTCTTCGCCAGTACCTTCTTGGTCCGGGTGTCCACCGCGATGCCGGTCTTCGAGCCGCTGTCCTCCGTCTCCCCGTACAGCACCGACCCGTCAGCCGTGAAGCGGACCGGGTCGAGGGGGTGTTCGCCGTCGTGCTGCTCCCACAGCTGCTTGCCGTCGGCGGTCTGCCACACGGCGGTGCCGGGGAAATCCTCGAACTTGACCGTATCCCGGGCGGCGAAGTCTCCGGAGGGCGAGAACAGCACCTCCTGCGCGCTCTTGTACGAGGTGAGGAGCGCCCCGGTCTTCAGGTCGTACCAGGCGTCGATCCAGCTACCGGAGGAGAGGGAGGCACCGGCCTTCCGGCCGACGAGGACCTTGCCGTCGGCGATCCGCAGGATGCGGACCTCCTCGCTCTTCGGGTGGCCCTTGTCGTCCAGCTCCACGCCCGGGGGGACCTTCGCCTGGTCGGTGCTCCACACCTGCTTGCCGGTGGCGAGTTCGCTCAGTGTGATCTGCTCGGGGGCGGTCTGGTAGTTGCTGGCGTTCAGGAAGCCGGCGTAGTAGTCGCCGCTGATGAGCGGGGCGTGGCCCACCGAGGCGTCCGCCGCGCCGGTCCTGGCGTCGTAGGTACACCGGGCGGCGGTGCCGGTGCAGGTGACCGTGCGCGCCGGGCCACCGTCGACGGGTGTGAGGCGGAGGGTGCCGTCGGTCTCCTCGACGCGGTAGCCGTCCAGCAGGGTGCCCGTCTTGTACGAGGGGACCTTGGCGAGTTCGTGGCCGTCGGCGCCGTACACGGTGGCCGTGGTGGTGGTCTTCGCCTCGGTGAGGCCGTCCGATGCAGTGGTGGTGGAGGCGGTCACGGCGACGGCGGGGGTGCCGTGGTGCCAGGTGACCGCCTCGAGCGTCTTGGCCTGCACCTTCAGCGACGTGCGGACGGCGCCGGTCTTCACGTCGCGGAACTCCAGCGTGAGGGGATCAGCCTCCTGCGAGTCGTAGAGCATGCCTTCGCTCAGCGTGTTGACGTAGCCGCCCTGCGCGTTCTTGGCCAGCAGCAGGGTGGAGCCGAGGTCGAGGACGCCGGGTGCCGAAGTGCCTCCGGCGTGCAGGCTCCAGGCGGGTTGCGCGGTGAAGCCGGGGAGCGCGGGCCCCTGGTAGGCGGGCCCCTGCCCGGTGCCCTTGGCGGCAGGGGCGGGCGCCGCTTTACCGCCGGCCGTCCCACCGCCGCCGCACCCGGTCAGCAGCGCCAGGGCCAGCGACATCCCGACGACCGTGCCGCGTGCCCGCGGACGAATCCCGTTGCTGTGGTTCACAGATCACACTTCCCCGTGTTCATGACATGGCGGGGTGATCCTAACGGAATGATGATCTTCCTTTGGCGGCAGAAGGGCGTCATCGCGAGCGTGAATGCCGTGCGGTCCGACATGAGCAGCGGACGCCGATGTCCACCCCGGTCCTCTGGTACCTGCTCGCCGCCGCGGCCTCTTCGTGCGTCCATCCGGGGCGTGCGGCTGTGTCTGTGCGAACCGCTGAGCGATGTCCTTGACGCTCGCGGTATCCCGCTCGCGTAGCTTCCGCAAAGCAGTGGCGGCCGCGAGCAGGCCATCCACCCCTACAACCGGGGCATTCCCAGCCCTGTACTCGTCTATGTGCGCAGTGTGGCTTGCTCCTTGAAACGGGCCATCAGCAGGCTCAAGAACTCCCGGGCCGTTGCGGCGCGGTAGGACAAGCGCGGTTTCGTCTTCCTGGGCTCGGTGATCGCAGCGTCGCTGGTTGTCTGGCTGCGGTCATGACCGCTTCGACCGCCTGAAGCTCCTGGTCGGCGTGGGGTTGGAGCCACGCGTGGTACCAGGAGCGAATCGCTTGACCCTCACGTGGCGTTATGCCGCATTGTCGGTGGCGTGGAGGAACACCTGACCGTGGGACGCGTGGCCGAACTGGCCGGCGTGAGCGTCCGCACGCTGCATCACTACGACGAGATCGGTCTCGTACGACCGTCCGCGCGGACCACAGCCGGGTACCGGGCCTACTCGGCGGGCGACGTGGAGCGGCTGCGGGAGGTGCTCGGCTACCGGCGGCTGGGCTTCGGGTTGCGCGAGATCGCGGATCTGGTGGACGACCCGGCCACCGACACGGTCGCGCACCTGCGCCGGCTACGCGGTCTGCTGCAGGAACAGCGCGACCGGGCTGCTGCCATGGTGACGGCCATCGACAAGGAACTGGGGGCACGAGCAATGGGAATCAGGACGACACCGGAGGATCAACTCAAAGTTTTCGGAGCTCAGTTGTATGAAGTCATCGGGTCCGCGTACCCGTCGACGCGGCGCACCGAGCCGCGGATCGCCGCGAGGATCTGGGATGCGCTCGGGGACGCCCGGACGGTACTGAACGTGGGGGCCGGCACCGGCTCCTACGAACCCCCGGACCGCGAGGTCACGGCGGTGGAACCGTCAGCGGTGATGCGGGCGCAGCGTCCCGTCGGTGCGGCGTCGTGCGTGGCCGCCAGTGCGGAGCGCCTGCCGTTCGCTGACCAGTCCTTCGACGCCGCGATGGCGGTCAGCACCGTTCATCACTGGCCGGACCCGGTTGCCGGACTGCGCGAGATGCGGCGGGTGGCCCGCCGAGTGGTGGTGTTTACGTATGACGCCAGTACCACGGGCTGGCTTCAGCGGTTCTGGCTCACCCGCGACTATCTGCCTGAGTTCGCTGACCTTCTCGTCGGCTGGCCTTCACTGGCCGACATGACCCGCGCGATCGGGGGCCGCGCAGAGCCGGTGCTCATCCCGTGGGACTGTGCTGACGGCTTCTTCGAGGCCCACTGGCGCCGGCCCGAGGCCTACCTGGACGAACAGGTCCGCCGCGCAGTATCGGTATGGACCAGAGTCGGGCCTCAGGCCGAGCAGCGGGCGGTGGACAGCCTCCGCGACGACCTTTCCTCAGGCCGCTGGGCCGAACGCAACCGGGACCTCGTCGCCCTCGACGCGGCAGAACTGGGCCTGCGCCTGCTCGTGGCCTGAACCCTCGGAGCGCGCCACCTCTGCCTCGGCACGACCACCGCAGCCGCGCTGTTCATCTGACTCCGCGCATGATCGACCGGACAGCTCCTAGTGGTGAGTTCGGGGCGCCAGCGTCAGAGTCTTGACGAATGACACCTGCGGGGAGGTGGACTATGTAAACCCCCTGCATGTTCTCGCAGTTGGCGGGCCATGGATGATCTCAATCTTCGGTGCCCCGGTGGCGCGCGACTACCCCGAGGGGCCCCAGGTCTGCCGCTGCTGCCCCTCGCCGAAGCCCGGGGCACGGTGCGCCTGCTCCAGTACCTGGCCGACCGCGATGATGGCGACGAGGCAGACCGTGTCCGCAACCGCCTCAAGCGCGGATTGCGTGGCGGGCGACCGCCGACGTTCGACAAGGACGACTACAAGCAGCGGCACGCGGTCGAGTGCGGGATCAATCGCCTCAAGCGACACCGGGCCGTCGCCACGCGGGACGACAAACTCGCCGTCCGCTACCAAGCAACCGTGCTGGTCACAGCCATCAACGAATGGCTGTGACCAGCACTTTCACGCCCTAGACCCGTCTCCCGTAAGGGGCCGAGCCAGTTGACGATCTCTTGAGCAGGCGTCAGACCGCGGCCGTTTCGGGGCGGACGGGGAGGTGGATGCGACGTCCGGTGCGGTCGACGGCCGCCAGGCCGGCGCCGAGCAGGGATCCGGCCAGGAGCCCCACTCCGTGGTTGTTGGTCATCGCGCAGAGCACCAGCCCGGCCGCCGGGACGAGCAGCGCCATGCGGCGCAGCGGCGCGTCCGGCCCGCGCAGTGCGTAGGCAGCGGCGAGGGCGCCGACCAGGCCGCAGATGGCCACCGAGTTCCCCCCGCCGTACGGGCTCCAGGACGCCATGCTCACCACCTGGGCGGCGACCCCGGAGACGAGGTAGATCGCGAGGGTCCAGGCCGGGCCGAGGACACGCTGCGCGATGGGCGCGACCGCGATGAGCGCCGCCAGGTTGAACAGCAGCTGCACCCAGCCGCTGGACTCCACCAGCAGCGCCGTGACCGCCCGCCACCAGGCCCCGCCGGGCTGCCGCTGAAGGTGACCGATCAGACCCGGCCAGGCCGTCTGGGCCAGGTTGAACGCCGCCATGACCACGACCATGGCGCCCGCGGCCACGGGCACCGCCGGACGCCAGGCGCGCAGCAGGGCCCGCGCCCCGGTCTGCGGCTCCTGTCCTGCGGCCGGGGCGGGGAGCGAGGCGCTGAGCACCTTGATGCCGGGTCCGACCACGGCAGCGGCGCAGGCGTACAGCGGCAGGTCGTGCACGTTCATGGGTGCTCTTCTCCCTGGGGAATCGGTCTGCGGCACCTTCGGCCACGGCTCAAACCGTAAGCCATGATTTTGTACAGCGTCAATATTTTGACACTGATGAATATTTGACGTTGTATAGTGGCTTCATGACGCAGCCAGCAGCAGGTCTTCGCCAGCGCCGGAAACAGCGCACCGCCCAGTCCCTGTGGGAGACCGCCATCGGCCTGTTTCTCAGGCACGGCTTCGAGAACGTCACCGTCGCCCAGATCGCCGAGGCGGTCGAGGTGTCACGGATGACGGTCTACAACTACTTCCCGACCAAGGAAGACCTCGCGCTGCGCCCCATCGAGGACCACATCGGCGACGCCGCACGCACCGTCCGCGAACGCCCGCCCGGCCAGAGCCCGGTCGCGGCACTGCGCCACGCCTTCTTGACCGGACTGGATGCCCGCGACGCGGCCACCGGCCTGTGCGACGCCCCCCACGTGCTGGCCGTCCGCCGACTGCTGGACGAAACTCCCACGCTGGCCGACCGCGCCCTGCGCCTGACCGCCCGCGACCGCGCCCTCCTGGCCGCCGAACTGGCCGAGCCCGGCCGGCACGGCAACCCGGACGTCCTCGCCCGCGTCAAGGCAGCCCAACTCATCGGTCTTCGCGAAGAACTGGCAGCGGAAAACGTACGCCGCCTCCTGGCCGGCGAAAGCGCCGAAACCGTCCACCCCGACGCCCGCGCCGCGGCCCAGGCAGCCTTCGACCTGACGGCACACGGCTTCCTCGGAAGCGGACGATGAACGTCGAGCAAGCTCGAACGGACAGCCGGGCCCGCTGGCGGTTCGTCAGATCCCCACGTCCCACAGGGAGTGCCCATCAACGATCAAAATCAACTTTCGCAACAGGCCTTAAACTTGACTCCGTCGGGGATCTTGGAGTTGCCGAGGTCAGGTGCCCAGGGTTCGCCAGGATTTTGGCCGGGAGATCTCGCGCTGGTCGAGGTAGTCCTGGAATGCGGTAGGCCGACGGGACTTGGGGGCCTCCTCGGTTGGTGGCAGTCCACTGAGGCGCTCGATGTTGACGGCGATGGCCGTCAGGACGTGCTGGAGGTGGGCCTTTGACTGACTTCGGTAGCGGCACCGGCGCATGCCGTGTCCGTGGGCGAACTCGTTGACGGTGCCCTCAACTCCGGAGCGGACCGCATAGCGGGCCTTCCACTCGGGCGTCTGCTGTTCAGTACGGACGCGAAGTTGCAGCTCGCGGAGCTCTCGCGGGGGAAATCCCACGGTGCGGACGTTGTCGGCCGTGCTGGTGCACTGAGTGCGAACCGGGCAGGGGCGGCACTGGCCCTTGGTGAACCGTGCCACGATCAGTGGGGCCGCGGTGGGCGAGGAGGTCGGGTAGGGGCCGTGCCAGCCCACGCTGACCTGGCCTTGGGGACAGGTGACCTGCTGGTTGTCGTAGTCGATGTGGAAGTCGTCCCGGGCGAAGCCCTCGTTTTGGCGGTGCGGTCGGGTGGGGTTGCTCTTCAGCGGCCCGGAGACGGTGACCTGGTGTTCGCGGGCGGCTTGTTCCAGGTGGGGCAGGGAGGTGTAGCCGGCGTCGACCAGGTGCTCGGCGGGCAGCAGCCCGCGGCGGGCCAGACGGGTGTGGATGCCGGGCAGGACCTGACTGTCGTGGGTGGTGGCCGCGGTGGTGACCACGTTGGGGCCGTCGGGAGCACAGGTCTCGGTCAGATGTGCGGAGAACCCCTTCCAGCTGATGATGTGTCCGTGCCGTGCGTAGCGGGCCGATGTGTCGTAGGGAGAGACGATGGCCCGGGACGAGGGCGGCAGCCTGGGCCCGCCTTCCTTCTCGGCCGCGCGCCAGCGCAGGCGGCCCGCGGTGTCACGGTCGTAGTTCTGCACCATGATCTGGCGCAGAGCCTGGATACGGGGACCGGACGTGCGGCCCGCTCCGTGCCGGTAGAGGTGTGTGATCCTTGCAAGGTCTGGTTTCTTCTCCCGGAACGCGTCCAGATACAACGACCACACGCACTCTCGCTCTTCACCTGTGAGTGCGAACAGCTTCAGCAGGTTCTCGGCGTCCGACGGCTCCGGGATCCTCCCGTTGAACCAGCCGGACACCATGAGCTGGCTCCGATACAGCCGCTTGGCGATGTCCTTCTGCCGCAGTCCGCTCTTGTCCCGCAGGCGGCAGATCTCCACTCTCCAGGCGGCCACGGGATCGCCGTGGTCTTCGGGAGGTTCGTTCGGCGGACGCCCCGGCCGCCTCGGCGGGACTTCCGGGGGGGCAGCCGTCACCCTTCTTTCTCTCTCTGTCCGGGGTTTTTCACGATGCACAGAAGATCGAAATTACGGCTTCCGCGACAATTCGCGGTCCGCGAAGCTCCTGACTGCGCCTCGCACCGGCGAGGCTTCCGCACCATGCGAGATGTCAGGAGACCAGGATGCCTGCCCCCCAGCCTTCACCGTCGAAGAACCGCGCGATCGACCTCATCGCCTTCCTGGCTGTCCTCGCCACTGGCGTCGCCTTGGTATGTATCGGTGGGGTGCACCCCGACGCGCTGGCGGGCGTGGCGGTAGGGCTCGCATACGTGTACGCAGTCTGGGCAGACCGGTCGCGTCAGCGCGAGAGCAGCGATGAGCACCTGGTGCGTGACGAAGACCGCCTCGCCCCATGACCACCGGGCGGGCGGTCCGAGTGTCGCCAAACGAAGGCGAGCTCAAGTGGTCCGCGCATCGCCGCCGTTCAGAAGGTCAGCTCGGCCGGAGCGCGGTAGCCGTGGGTCTTTCGTGGACGGTGGTTGAGCTCGTGAGCAATCGGGAGCTGACAGATCGCGAGCCCAATCTCAAAGCGATGGGACTGCGTGGCGCCGCGGCTCGAACGCTGCAGGGTGGTCGCCCCTTACGGTGGTGGCCGCCCTGGGGCGTTTCTGCTATTCCTCGCTGAGGAGGGCGGCGAACCGTGCCAGGGGGTTCCCGGTGAACGGGCGTAGCGCGGGGGTGAGGAGGCGTGCGCCGGGGAAGCGCAGGCCGCCGAGGAAGGCGAAGCGGGTGGTGCGGTCGGTCTCGGGGCGGGCTGCCATTCCGCCGAGGACGAGGCGGCTCTGCATCAGGCACCAGCCGGGGGCGAGGTCGATGGCGAAGGTCGCACGGAGCCGGGTGTGGCCGTGGATCCGGGCCTGGAGGGGAGCGCCGGTCGACTCGGGGGTGAGGAGGCTGACCGTGCGGACATCGGGGATCCAGAGTGGCATCGTGCGTTCCAGGTCCTGGGCGAGCGACCAGACCCGCTCGAACGGTGCGTCGAGAACGGCCTCGCTGATCCGCGCCGCTCCGGGCGTGGTCGCGGCGATCACGTGCAGGCGGCGGAGGGGGTCGAAGTCGGCGACGGGCCACTGCGGCATCGGGGTCTCGGTCACTGCTGCCATGCCTTTCGGAAGCTGAGTCGGGCGCGGGAGAGCCGGGACTTGACCGTCCCGGGTGCGACCGCGAGCAGTGTCGCGGTCTGCCGTTCGTCCAGTCCTTCCAGGTCGCGCAGGAGCAGCACGGCGCGGTGCTCCGGGGAGAGCCGGGACAGCACGTCGCGGATGTCCGCGGCGAGTTGGGGGTCGCCGGGCGCGGGAAGTTCGCCGAGCTCGGCCGGCTGCGAGCGCGCGGTGCGGGTGGCGTGTCGCACCGCCTCCCGCACGGCGATGGCCCGGACCCAGCCGAACAGCGCGTCAGTATCCCGGAGTTGGCGGAGCTTGCGGAAGACCATGATGAGTGCCTCCTGGGTCGCGTCCGCGCCGTCGTCCAGTGCGATCGGACCGCAGAGCCGGCGGACGTACGGGGTGATCAGGTCGAGCAGCCGGCCGACCGCGAGTTGGTCGCCGCCCTGGGCGGCCCGGACC
>NZ_BMUA01000039.1 GCF_014649955.1 Streptomyces violascens | reverse complement strand
GTGTTCCCGACTCTATCAGACTCTTTCGTGTCCGATTTCCTCGGCGCCTTTCCGGTTCCCCCTCTCGGGTTTCCCTTTCCGGCGGTTCCAACTCTATCAGATCCTTTCGGTCCTGATTTCCGGTCTCCCGGAGCCAAGTCGGCTTGTCTTCCCGGCTGTTCGGCCGTTCCGACGAGTGAGACATTAGCGGAATCCTGACCTCCGACGCCAATCGGAGTGCGTCCTCGAACGCGGATTCCTCATTTCGCAAAAGCGCACGAAAAACGAGACGACGAGGTGTCGTTCATAAGAAGTGGTTGATGCGGAATGGCTGTCCGGGGACCGACCGGAGTCGGCGCTCACGTCGGACAACTCGGAGAACACTACGTACGGGGGATGGCCGTGTCAACCCTCGGCCGGAGGGCCCGGGCCAAGGTCCCGTGCGGGGTCTCGTCAGGGTCCCGCACGCCTCCGACCTCGTGCTTTCGGCTGAGGCAGGCGTGGCGGGACGGCCGATCCGTGGTCGCGGGATGCGTCCTAGCTTGGCGGGTATGAGGTCTCTTCTTCGGATGGCCGTAGCCACCGCGATCCTCCTCGTGCTGGGGATGGCCGTGGGGCCCGGCGCTGCCTGTGCGGCGGACGGTGACGAGCACGTCGCCCGCATACGGCTGCGGGTCGTCGACGCCGTCAATCAAGAGACCCGGGTCGAGATCGAGCGGGCGCGGGCGGGCCTCGCCTCGTCCGCTGAGGTGGCTCGGCTGGAGGAGAAGCTCCAGGAGGGAAGCCGGCTCGCGGCGGACCTGCGCACCGTTCGGGCGGTCCGGCCGCGCGGTGCCGGGTCGGAGAGCCGCATCCGTTCAGCTGGTGACGGTGGCAGCGAGAAGCCGTCCGGGGGCACCGCGTTCCAGGCCGCGCGTGCGGCCCTTCCGCATACCCCCGTCGGGGTGCTGAGCCTGGTCGGCGGGGGTGCGCTGGCGCTCGTCGGCGGGGGCGTGGCCGCCGCTGTGCTGCGGCAGCCACGCAAGAAGGCGCAGTGAGAAGGCGTAACGAGAGGGCTTGACCGGTCAGCTGTTGCCGGAGGCCAGTTCGCGGCTTCGGTCGCGGGCGGCTTCCAGGGCCGCGATGAGGGCGGCCCGCACGCCGTGGTTCTCCAGCTCTCGGATCGCGCTGATGGTCGTGCCGGCCGGGGACATCACCGCCTCGCGGAGCTTCACCGGGTGCTCCCCGCTGTCGCGGAGCATCACCGCGGCGCCGATCGCGGACTGCACGATCAGGTCGTACGCCTGGGCGCGGGGCAGGCCGAGCAGGATTCCGGCGTCGGTCATTGCCTCGACCAGGTAGTAGAAGTACGCGGGGCCCGAGCCGGAGAGGGCGGTGGCCGCGTCCTGCTGGGATTCCGGTACGCGCAGGGTCTTGCCCACGCCGCCGAAGATTTCCTCCGTATGGGCGAGGTGGTCCGGCGTCGCGTGGCTGCCGGCGCTGATCACGGACATGCCCTCGTCGACCAGTACGGGAGTGTTCGGCATGACGCGTACAACCGGGGTGCCGGAGGCCAGGCGGGCTTCGATGAAGGAGCTCGGGATGCCGGCCGCGGCGCTGACGACGAGGCGGTCGCTCGTGACGTGCGGGGCCAGTTCGTCCAGGAGTTTGCCCATGTCCTGGGGCTTCACCGCGAGGATCAGGGTGTCCGCGCGCTTGGCGGCCTCGGCGTTGGTGACCGTGTCCACGCCGTAGCGGGTGTGGAGCTCCGCGGCGCGCTCCGGGCGGCGGGCGGTGACGAGGAGGTTGGCCGGGTGCCAGCCGGCCCGGATCATTCCGCTGAGGAGGGCCTCGCCGATCTTGCCGGTGCCGAGGACTGCGACGGTCTGGGTCATGCGGTCACCCTCCAGGTGGTGCGGCGTTTCGTGACGTCATCCTCGCACCGGGGGCGGGCGGCCGAAGGGGGCGTCCGAAGGGCGGTACGGCTAGGGGGTTCGGCGGGGCAGGGTGGCCGCGCCCAGGATGAGGACCAGGAGCGCGATCGCCGCCACGATGCCCGTGTCCTTCGCGAAGGTGGCCGTCGCGTCCGGGTGGTGGAGGACCTGGGTCATGGCGTCGACGGCGTACGACATGGGCAGGACGTCCGAGATCCAGCGCAGGACCGGCTGCATCGAGTCGCGCGGGGTGAACAGGCCGCACAGCAGGAGCTGGGGGAAGATCACCGCCGGCATGAACTGGACCGCCTGGAACTCGGAGGCGGCGAAGGCCGAGACGAACAGGCCGAGGGCCGTGCCGAGCAGGGCGTCGAGCAGGGCCACCAGGAGCAGCAGCCAGGGGGAGCCGACCACGTTCAGATCGAGGAGCCAGACGGAGATGCCCGTCGCGATGAGCGACTGGAGTACGGCGAGCGCGCCGAAGGCGAGTGCGTATCCCCCGATCAGGTCTCCCTTGCCGAGCGGCATGGCGAGGAGGCGTTCGAGGGTGCCCGAGGTGCGTTCGCGCAGGGTGGCGATGGAGGACACCAGGAACATCGTGATCAGCGGGAAGATGCCGAGCAGCGAGGCGCCGATGCTGTTGAAGACGGCGGGGCTGCCGTCGAACACGTACCGGAGCAGGATGATCATCAGCGACGGGATGATCAGGAGCAGCGCGATCGTGCGCGGGTCGTGGCGCAGCTGACGCAGGACGCGGGCGGCGGTCGCGAGGGTGCGGGATGCGGGCATGAGCGGGCCTCGGGGTGGGGGGTCGGCGGCTTGTCGTGGTGCGGTCACCCGGAGGTCTCCGGGTGGGCGGCCTCGTCCACCAGGTGGAGGAAGGCCTGCTCGACGGTTTCGGTGGCCGTACGGGTGCGCAGGTCGTCCGGGGTGTCTTCGGCGAGGAGTACGCCTTCGCGCAGGAGGAGCAGGCGGTGGCAGCGTTCCGCCTCGTCCATGACGTGCGAGGAGACGAGCAGGGTGGTGCCGCGGGTGGCGGCGATGGTGTGGAAGAGGTTCCAGAGGTCGCGGCGGAGTACGGGGTCGAGGCCCACGGTCGGTTCGTCCAGGACGAGCAGTTCCGGGGTGCCGAGCAGGGCGACGGCGAGTGAGACGCGGCTGAGCTGTCCACCGGAGAGCCTGCCCGCGAGGTCGTCGGCGTGGCTGGTGAGGTCCACGTCGGTGATGGCCCGGGTGACCGCCTCCGCGCGGGCGGCGCGGTGGGCTCGGCCGGGGTTCAGTACGGCTGCGAAGTAGTCCAGATTCTGACGTACCGTCAAGTCCTGGTAGATGGACGGGTCCTGGGTCACGTAGCCGATGCGCTCGCGCAGGGCCGGGGTGCCTGCGGGGGCGCCGAGGACGGTGAGGGTGCCGGTGACCTTCGCCTGCGTACCCACGATCGCGCGCATCAGGGTCGACTTTCCGCAGCCGGAGGGACCGAGGAGGCCGGTGATGCGGGCGCGCGGGACCGTGAAGTCCAGGGCCTTCAGGACTTGGCGGTCGCCGCGTACGACGGTGAGGGATCGGGCGGTTACGGCGGGGCCGCCCTGAGGGCCCGAGGTGGTGTCGTGCCCTGGGGAGGTGCTGTTGCCCGTGGGGTTCGGGTCGTAATTCACCATGTGATGAATAGTGCGCCTTTCGGGGTTCTGGCGTCAAGGTTCGGGGGGCCGTCAGGGTCATCCCCCATGGCTCTGCGGGGGCGGGGCGCGGACGTTGGACGTATGAGGAATCACTCGGAAAACGCGCGGGGCTCGCAGGGCTCGCAGGGCTCCCGGGACGCCGTGATCACCAGGGCCGAGTCGCGGCATCTCGCCGTCGCGTCGGCGTCGCTCGGGCCGTGGGGGGCCGCGGCCGCGGTCGGGGCGGTGGGCGGCCTCGTGTCGCTCGCGATCGGGTCGGTCGCGGAGGGCTTCGGCACGGTGGCGGCGGCCGGGGCCGGGTCCGTCGCGCTGATGCTGTTCTTCCTGGTGGGGGGTGCGGGGGCGGCGCTCGGGGGTGGGCGTACGGAGCGGGCGGACCGCCGGATCCAACGCTGGGCACGGGCCCACCCGTGGCGGGTCGCGTCCGTGCCGGCCGCGCTCATGCTCCTCAGCGATGTCGTCGTACGCCAGGTCGTGACGTCCGAGCCGCTGTTCACCAGCGTGTGGGACGGGCTGTGGCGGGGCGTTGTCGTTGCGGGGGTGGTGGGCTTGGTGGGGAAGGTGGGGCGGGGGTGGGGGAGGTAGTTGAGGGGGCGGGCTTGGCTGGTCTGGCTCGGTGGGTGGCCTGGCTGGGTGGGTGGGGGCGTTGGGGTCTGTCGGGCGGTGGCTGCGGGCGGGCTTGGCTGCGTGTTTGAGCCGGACCGTCAGCGCCTTGTTGTAGCGCTTGGCTGTTGGTGCCTGGTTGATGGTGCCCAACTGTCGGTGCCTGGCGATTAGTTGAGGGCCAGGCGTAGGTGGACCACGTAGCTCTCCTCCACCGTGCCGTCGGGGAAGAGTTCGCTCAGGAACTCGTGCTCCCTCGCCATGAACTCCCTCGTCCTCTCCTCGCCCAGGACCAGGAACGCCGAATGGCTGCCGAGATTCGCCAGGTGGGTGGCGAGGGAGACTCGGCGGGTGTGCGGGATTTCGCGTTCCATGAAGTCCAGGCCGGGGACATCGGCCCAGGGGTGACCGCCTCGCTGGTTGCCGCTGCTGGCCGGCCGGATGTGGTCGTGCTGGAAGAAGTCGTGCAGGCGGGCGTCCTGGGCGGCCACCCACTCCGCGGAGTGGTCCGACGTGTTCCACCACAGGGCGAGCGCGCCGCCCTCGCGCAGTACGCGGCGGGCTTCCGGGCCCGCCTTCGCCGGGTCGGTCCAGTGCCAGGCCTGGGCGTACGTGATGAAGTCCGCGGATGCGGTGGCGAGGGGAAGCTGGTTGCCGTCGCCCCGCACCAGGGGGATGCCGGGGTTGTTCCTGCGGAACTCGGCGGCCATGCCGTCGCCGGGCTCCACCGCGGTGACCCTCGCTCCGCGGGCGTGCAAGAGGCTGGTGGCTATGCCGGTACCGGCGCCGACGTCCGCGACCTGGGCGTTCTTCAGGGGGCGCCCTGCCAGCTCCTCCAGGGCGTCGAGGAGGAGCGGGGGGTACGAGGGGCGGTTCGCGGCGTATTGCGCGGCGGCGGCGTTGAAGGAGAGCGCGCGGGTTGTCATGGGGGCGAGTCTGCCGGGTGGGGCGGGTTGGGGGCGTGTTTTCCCACCCGCCCGCCCGTTCCGCTCCCTTGCAAGGTTGGGCCGCGGGTGGGGGTGCTGGTTCGTTGGCGGGCGCGGGGCGGTGGGTGGACAAGCGTGCTCCCCCACCCGCCCGTTCGGCGGGACCGCGAGGGAGAGGCACTGATCGGTGTGCCAGGCCGCTGGCGGCCGACCACCGGCAGCTCCAGCGGGTGAGCATCGCCCCACGACGAGCTCAGAGCCAACGAGCCACTACCCCCGCTCCACAGGACCCCGAGCAAGAGGCACTGGCGGACGTGCCGAACCACCAGCAACCGACCACCGGCAGCTCCAGCGGGTGGGCATCGCTCGACGGTGGGCTCGGGGGCGCGGTGTTGGCGGTCACGGGCACCCCGGCCCGTCGACCTCCAAGGGGCGCTGGGAACTGCGACGCCCGCTGCCCGCAGGCGTGCCCAGTCCCTCCCCAGGAGCAGGAGCCTGCACGGGTGCCGCTGTCCTCGCTGTCGCCCCGGGCTACTTTCGCTTTGGCTTTTTCTTCGGCGGGGTTTTTGACGGGTTGCCTCGGCGGCGGGCGTACTGGGCGCGGGCCGCTTCGTATTCCTGGCGGTGCAACGCCTCGCCGGGGGCCTCTGTGAACGTGCGGAAGAAGTACGCCAGCAGCGAGCCGATGAAGCCGATCGCCTTCAGGCCCTGGAGTGAGCGGTCCGCTTCCGGGTCGGACGGGCGGGTCGAGAAGGCGTCCCAGGTCTTGCGGAACGCCAGCGCGCTGCAGATCGCGAACATCACCACCACCAGGATGTTCACGAAGCCGCCGGTGTCCGAGAGCTGCAGGCCCTCGTACGCGAAGCGCAGCACGAAGCACGCCGCCACCGCCGCCACCAGCGAGCCGACCGCGGCGCCCACCCGGCGCAGCCCGTACCCGTTGTCGTGGTTCACCCACGTCGTGCCGAAGAAGCGGATGGGCTCGGGCCGGGGGCCCGCGGCGCTTCCGCCCTTGCTCTCGGGGTTCTCGGGCTCGCTCATGGGGTCGATTATCCCAGGGGCGGACCCGTACCCCGTCAGCCGCAGCGCGGCGCCACGTATCCGTCGCTCCCCGTCTTCACGTACGCGTCCGCGACGAACCGGCCGTTGCCGATGTTGTCCCAGATGTTCGAGGTGCCGTACGGGCCCGACACCCGCGTGCCCGGGGTCTGGCAGTTCACCGGGACCGTGGCGCCCTGGGGCAGGACGTCGACGATCGAGTAGCCCGTGCCCGGGCCGCTGCGGACGTTCAGTTCGCAGCCGGGGGCCACCGGATAGCGCTGGGTCCCCGAGGCCGACTGGGACGACGTCGACTCGGCTGATTCTGATGCCATGTGAAGCTCCCCCATTGGTTTCACTCTGCGTGCAACACGCAGGCTAGCAAGCCCCATCGGGCCCGTACGCCCCATCGACTAGGCTCCGTCGGACGCGTGCGTACAACGGACACCGGGGGTGCACCATGGCGTCGCCGCGCAGTGTCGGCTTCGGGGCGGAGGGCGCCGCGGATCCGGAATCCGTCGGGGCGTACCGGCTCGAATCAGTGCTCGGCTCCGGCGGGATGGGTGTGGTGCACCTGGCCACCTCCCCCTCCGGCATGCGGCTCGCCGTCAAGGTCGTGCACGCCCAGCACGCCGCCGATCCGGAGTTCCGGGCCCGCTTCCGGCAGGAGGTGTCGGCGGCCCGGCGGGTCAGCGGGGCCTTCACCGCCTCCGTCGTCGACGCCGATCCCGATGCCGACCGGCCCTGGATGGCCACCGTCCACATCCCCGGGCCCACGCTCGCCGAACGCGTCAAGGACAGCGGGCCGCTGGCCGCCGCCGAGGTGCGCCGCCTCGGGGCCGGGCTCGCCGAGGCCCTGCGCGACATCCACCGGGCCGGGGTCGTGCACCGCGACCTCAAGCCGAGCAACGTGCTGCTCGCCGCCGACGGGCCCAAGGTCATCGACTTCGGGATCTCGCGTCCGTACGACAGCGATCTGCGGACCGAGACCGGCAAGCTCATCGGCACGCCGCCCTTCATGGCGCCCGAGCAGTTCCAGCGGCCCCGCGAGGTCGGGCCCGCCGCGGACGTGTTCGCCATGGGGGCCGTGCTCGTGCACGCCGCCACCGGAAGCGGGCCCTTCGACTCCGATTCTCCGTACGTCGTCGCCTACCAAGTCGTCCACAACGAGCCCGACTTGGGCGGGGTGCCCGAGGACCTCGTGCCTGTGCTGCGGCTCTGCCTCGCCAAGGACCCGGGCGACCGGCCCACCCCGGACGAGCTGATGTCCGCGCTGCGGTCCGCCGCGTACGGGTCCGAGGCCCAGATTCCCACTCAGCTGTTTCGTAACCCGGTCCAGGTCGAGACTGCTGACGGTTCCCCCTCACCCCGGCGTGCCCGCTGGATCGTCGCCGCGCTCGCGCTCATCGGGGTCGTCGGCGGGGGCGTGGCCGCCGTCCAGGCGCTGCCCGACGGCACCGGGACCGTCGCCGCTCCCGAGCAGCGCGCGCCTGCGCGATTCCGGCCCTGGAACGTGCAGTTGGCGGCCAAGGGGGACGGGAACCGCACGGCCTTCTGCTCGGCGGACGCGGCCGGCGGCGCCCTGTACTGCGCCGCACCCGGGGTCGCCGTCGCCCGGCTCGACGCCCTCAGCGGGAAGGTCCTCTGGTCGGTGGCGGGGGGCGGTGGGCAGCCGCTCTCCGACGACCTCGCTCCCGTCGTGGCCGACGGGAGGGTGCTGGTGCGGGCCCCCGGGGGCGGAACCTTGCGGGCGTACGACGCCGGGAACGGGAAGCCGGTGTGGTCCGCCGACGTATCGGCGTACTCCGGGGTGCACCCCGCGGGCCCCACCGTGCTGCTCCCCACGACGGACGGGCACGTCACGGCCCTCGACTCCACCACGGGGAAGGAGAGTTGGCGGAAGGCAGCGCTGGGCGGGCCTCGGTCCCAGTGGGCTGTGACGGTCGACGGCAAAGGGGCGGCCTTCGTCGTCACGCCCTCCGCCGACGGGCGCTCGACCTCCGTCGCCGCCGTCGATCCCGCCACCGGATCCGTACGCTGGCAGGCTCGGGCCGACGGCCGGCTGAGGCCCGTCGCGGCCGACGGCAAGGCCGTGTTCCTGCTGGCCACGGACGCCGCCGGGTTCACCTCGGCGGTCGTACGTCTCGACACCGCCACCCACGCCGTCCGCCGCATCGCGCTCACCGCACCGCTCGACCAGGCGCAGGCCGGGGTCGACGGGGACACGGTCTACCTGTTCGGGGCGGGCGGGGCGCTGGTCGCGGTCGACTCCGTACGGGGCGCCGAGAAGTGGCGGCTCGACACGGGGGTGGCCCGCGCCTCGCGGCCCGTCGCCTCGGGCGGCCAGGTGTATCTGACCGGCGCGGACGGTCGACTGCTCGCCTTCGGCGCGGCCAAGGGCGTACTCGCCGGGCAGACCAGCCCCCGTATGAACAACGGGCGTTACACCTTCACGCCCGCCCTCCCGGCGCCGCTCGCCGTCGGGGGGCGGGTGTATGCCGCCTCCCCCGACGGGTCGGTGTTCGGGGTCGATCCGGGGGATGTCGGCAGCTGGTGACCTGCCGGGCCCACCGCCTGTTGCGGCGTCAGCCCGGCCCCGCGCATCACCTGATGCGGCGTCAGCCCAGCTTCGTCACGTCGCGGACCGCGCCCCGGTCGGCGCTGGTCGCCATCGCCGCGTAGGCGCGCAGCGCGGCCGAGACCTTGCGCTCGCGGTTCTTCGGGGCGTACACCCCGCCCAGCGCCTCGCGGCGGGTCGCCAACTCGGCCTCGGGGACGAGGAGTTCGATCGAACGGTTGGGGATGTCGATCCGGATGCGGTCGCCGTCCTCGACCAGCGCGATCGTGCCGCCGGACGCCGCCTCGGGCGAGGCGTGGCCGATGGAGAGGCCCGAGGTGCCGCCGGAGAAGCGGCCGTCGGTGATCAGCGCGCAGGTCTTGCCGAGGCCGCGGCCCTTGAGGAACGACGTCGGGTACAGCATCTCCTGCATGCCGGGGCCGCCCTTGGGGCCCTCGTAACGGATCACGACCACGTCGCCGTGGGTGATCTCCTTGCGGAGGATCTTGTCGACGGCCTCGTCCTGCGACTCGCAGACGACGGCCGGGCCCTCGAAGGTCCAGATCGACTCGTCGACGCCGGCCGTCTTCACGACGCAGCCGTCCTCGGCGAGGTTGCCGTGCAGGACCGCGAGGCCGCCGTCCTTGCTGTACGCGTGCGCCGCGTCCCGGATGCAGCCCTCGGCGGCGTCGGTGTCCAGGGTGTCCCAGCGCTCGGACTGCGAGAAGGCGGTCGCCGAGCGGACGCAGCCGGGGGCCGCGTGCCACAGCTCGACCGCTTCTTCGGACGGGGAGCCGCCGCGCACGTCCCAGGCGTCCAGCCACTCCTTGATGGAGCGGGAGTGGACGGTGTGCACGTCCTCGTTGAGCAGGCCCGCGCGGTACAGCTCGCCGAGGATCGCGGGGATGCCGCCGGCGCGGTGCACGTCCTCCATGTAGTACGTACGGTTCTTGGCGACGTTCGGGGCGACCTTGGCCAGACACGGGACGCGGCGGCTGATGGCGTCCATGTCGCTGAGGCCGTAGTCCAGCTCGGCCTCCTGGGCGGCGGCGAGCAGGTGCAGGATCGTGTTGGTGGAGCCGCCCATGGCGATGTCGAGCGCCATCGCGTTCTCGAACGCGGCGCGGGTCGCGATGGAGCGGGGCAGGACGGAGTGGTCGTCGTCCTGGTAGTGCCGCTTGGTGATCTCCACGACCGTGCGGGCCGCGTTCTCGTACAGGGCGCGGCGGGCGGTGTGGGTCGCCAGGACCGAGCCGTTGCCGGGCAGGCTCAGACCGATGGCCTCGGTCAGGCAGTTCATCGAGTTGGCCGTGAACATGCCGGAGCAGGAGCCGCAGGTGGGACAGGCGTTCTCCTCGATGCGGAGGATGTCCTCGTCGGAGATCTTGTCGTTCACGGCGTCCGAGATCGCGTCGACCAGGTCGAGCGTGCGGACCGTGCCGTCCACCAGGGTCGCCCTGCCGGACTCCATCGGGCCGCCGGAGACGAAGACGGTGGGGATGTTGAGGCGGAGCGCCGCCATCAGCATGCCGGGGGTGATCTTGTCGCAGTTGGAGATGCAGATCAGGGCGTCGGCGCAGTGCGCTTCCACCATGTACTCCACGCTGTCCGCGATGAGGTCGCGGGAGGGGAGGCTGTAGAGCATGCCGCCGTGGCCCATCGCGATGCCGTCGTCCACGGCGATGGTGTTGAACTCGCGGGGGACGGCGCCGGCCGCCAGGATCGCCTCGCTGACGATCCGGCCCACCGGGGCGAGGTGGGTGTGGCCCGGGACGAACTCGGTGAAGCTGTTCGCCACGGCGATGATCGGCTTGCCGATGTCCTCGCTCGCTACACCGGAGGCCCGCATAAGGGCGCGGGCGCCCGCCATGTTGCGGCCGTGGGTGACTGTGCGGGACCTCAGCTCGGGCATCGTCGCTCGTCTCCTCGGTGGGGCCCCCGGCGCGTCGTGCGGGGGCTGCCCTGGGTGTGGGTGTGCCTGCGTGTGAGCCTACGCCGTGGCTCCGCCATCTGGACAGAGTGTCCGGATGGCGGGATCCGGGGTTCGCCATGTGACCCCCGCCGAGAGGGCGCCCCTGGGGCTCAACCTGTCCAGCGCCGGGCAGGCCCCCTCCCCCTATCCCTCCGTCAGGTACCGCTGCAGCGTCGGCCCCACCAGGCCCACGATCCGCTCCGCCGGCGCCGAGGCCAGCGGCTCCACCTCCAGCACGTATCGCATGATCACGATGCCCATCATGTGCGACGCCGCCAGCTCCGCCCGCAGGCGGGGGTCGGGGACCCGGAGCTCCCCCGCCACCCGCTCAAGCAGGCGGCGCAGGACGAAGCCCCGCAGCACCTTCGCCGCCGCGTCGTGCGTGAGGGCCGAGCGGAGCACGGCGATCAGGGGGGTGCGGGTCGCCGGGTTCTCCCAGATGGCCAGGAAGTGGCGGGCCAGGCGTTCGCCCACCCCGTCGAGGGAGTCGCCGAGGATCGCGTCCACGGTCAGCGCCGGTTCGAAGTCGACCTCGATGGCCGCCGCGAACACCTCGTCCTTCGTGCCGAAGTAGTGGTGGACCAGCGCCGCGTCCACCCCCGCCGCCCTGGCGATGCCCCGGATGGATGTCTTCTCGTAACCCCGGTCGGAGAATTCCGTACGCGCGGCGGCCAGGATGCGTTCGCGGGCGCCCGGGCCCGCTTCGGCGGCGGCCCGCGGCGGCCGGCCGCGGCGGCGCGGGGTGGCCGGCCCCGTACCGCCCCCGGGCTCCGTCATGCGCGGCGGGCCGGCGCGGACGCCAGGTGCAGCCGGGTGAAGGCGAGGGCCTCCGCGAGGTCGGCCTCGCGCTCGGCGGCCGACATCGCCCGGCGGGTGTTCACCTCGATGACGACGTGCCCGTCGAAGCCGGTCAGGGCCAGGCGCTCCAGGAGTTCCGCGCAGGGCTGGGTGCCGCGCCCGGGCACGAGGTGCTCGTCCTTCGCCGAGCCGCGCCCGTCCGCGAGATGGACGTGGGCGAGCCGGTCGCCCATCCGGTCGACCATGGCCATCGCGTCCGTACGGGAGGTCGCGGCGTGGGAGAGGTCGACGGTGAAGTGCCGGTAGTCGTCCTTCGTCACGTCCCAGTCGGGCGCGTACGCCAGCATCTCGCGGTCCCGGTAGCGCCACGGGTACATGTTCTCTACGGCGAATCTGACGTCGGTCTCGTCGGCCATCCGCCAGATGCCGTTCACGAAGTCGCGGGAGTACTGGCGCTGCCAGCGGAACGGCGGATGGACCACCACCGCCGACGCGCCGAGCTTCTCCGCCGCCGCCCGCGCCCGCTGCAGCTTCACCCAGGGATCGGTCGACCAGACCCGCTGCGTGATCAGGAGACATGGCGCGTGGACGGCCAGGATCGGCACCTGATGGTAGTCGGAGAGCCGCCGCAGGGCTTCGATGTCCTGGCTCACGGGGTCGGTCCAGACCATGACCTCGACGCCGTCGTAGCCCAGGCGCGCGGCGATCTCGAAGGCCGTCGCCGTCGACTCCGGATAGACCGAGGCCGTGGACAGGGCGACCTTCGCATCCGGGATGCGCACCACTGGTTCTGCCACGGAGACAGGGTACGGGCCGCCATCGCCGACGGGGGAGGCGGTCCGGCGAGCCCGACGAACATCACACTCGCCGGTAACTCCGTGTCCGGCCCTCCCCCGCGCCCGCACCACCTCGTCGCCCCGTCAGCGCACCGGCAGGTGGTCGAGGTGGCGCAGGATCACGCCCTCGCGCAGTGCCCAGGGACAGACCTCCAGCTCATCGACCGCGAACAGGTCCATCGCGCCCTCGGCGACGAGCGCCCCCGCGAGCAGCTGCGGCGCCCGGCCCTCCGAGACGCCGGGCAGCGTGGTGCGCTGCTCGGTCGTCATGGCGGCGAGCTTGGGCACCCACTCCTCCAGTGATTTACGACTCAGAGTGCGCTGGACGTAGGCTCCCTCGCTCGACCGTGCGGCCCCCGCGATCCGCGCAAGCTGCTTGAACGTCTTCGACGTGGCGACCACCCGCTCGGGGCGCCCCGAGCGGGTGAACTCCCCCACCGTGCCCGCGATTTGGGCCCGCACATGACGGCGGAGCGCCCGTACGTCGGCCGCGTCCGGCGGGTCGCCCGGCAGCCAGCCCGCGGTCAGCCGCCCGGCCCCCAGCGGCAGCGAGACCGCCGCGTCCGGCTCCTCGTCGATCCCGTACGCGACTTCCAGGGAGCCCCCGCCGATGTCGAGGAGCAGCAGCTTTCCGGCCGACCAGCCGTACCAGCGGCGCGCCGCGAGAAAGGTGAGGCGGGCCTCCTCCTCGCCGGAGAGCACCACCAGGTCGACCCCGGTCTCGGCGCGGACCCGGGCGATCACCTCGTCGACGTTGCTGGCCTCGCGCACGGCGGAGGTCGCGAAGGGGAGCAGTTCCTGGACGCCCTTGTCCTCGGCCGAGAGCAGCGCGCCACTGATCGTGGCGATCAGGCGGTCGATGCCTTCCGGTCCGATCGCACCGCCCTCGTCGAGGAGTTCGGCGAGCCGCAGTTCGGCCTTGTGCGAGTGCGCGGGCAGCGGCGCGGCACCGGCGTGCGCGTCCACCACCAGCAGATGAACCGTGTTCGACCCCACATCGAGGACTCCGAGTCTCATGGACTGAACGCTACTGCGCGTCCGGACATGCCCTCGGACATACGCTTGAGGTGTGCCAAAGACGAAAAAGGCGAAGCCGGGCAAAGCCAAGGCCCCGAAGAACCCCGCGAACAAGGCTCAGGACGAGCAGGGGATCGACTTCCCGCGCGCCTGGGTCGAGTTCCCCGACCCCGCCGACGACGAGCAGGTCTTCCGCTGCGACCTGACCTGGCTCACCTCGCGGTGGACCTGCATCTTCGGCAGCGGCTGCCAGGGCATCGAGGCGGGCCGGGCCGACGACGGCTGCTGCACGCTCGGCGCCCACTTCTCCGACAAGGACGACGAGAAGCGGGTGGCCGGGCACGTGGCGCGGCTCACTCCGGAGCTGTGGCAGTTCCACGACGTCGGCACCGAGTCGGGCTGGATCCAGACCGACGAGGACGGCGACCGCCAGACCCGCCGCTGGAACGGCTCGTGCATCTTCCAGAACCGGCCGGGCTTCGCGGGCGGCGCCGGCTGCTCGCTGCACATCCTTGCCCTCAAGGAGGGCAAGGAGCCGCTCGAGACCAAGCCGGACGTCTGCTGGCAGCTGCCGGTGCGCCGGACGTACGACTGGATCGAGCGGCCCGACGACACCAAGGTGCTGCAGATCTCGATCGGCGAGTACGACCGCCGCGGCTGGGGTCCCGGCGGCCACGACCTGCACTGGTGGTGCACCTCGGCGACCTCGGCGCACGGCGCGGGCGAGCCGGTGTACGTGACGTACAAGCCGGAGCTGACCGAGCTGATGGGCAAGGAGGCGTACGACGTCCTCGTCGAGCAGTGCGAGGCGCGGCTCGCCTCGCAGCTCCCCCTGGTCGCCCCGCACCCGGCCGACCCGAAGCGGTAACTCCCTCATCCCGTACGGCAGTTGCTAGCCGCTCGTGGTCGGTGACGGCGGGGTCCCCGTGGGTGTGGGCGTCGCCGTCGGGGTGGGGCTCTGGCTCGGTGGCGTCGGGGTCGGCGTGGGTGTCGGGCTGCTCGGGCTCTGTGTGGGCGGGGTCGGGGCGGGTGTGCTGGATCCGCCCGGGCCGGGGTGGCCCGGGCGGCCGGGGTCGGGCGAGGACGGCGTCGCGATGGGCGTGCCGTCGCCCGCGATGCGTACCGCCGCGCCCGAGGGCGCCACATCGACCCGTACCGACCAGGCGTGGTGCGGCTCCTGGGCGTGGTCGACCCGGATGTACACGGTGACGCTCTGCCCCGGCGCGAGCCTGCCCGCGCTCTGGCTGAAGGTGAGCCAGCGGGCGTGGGTACGCAGCGACCAGTCGACGGGCGCGCCGCCGGTCGAGGTGAGCGTGAGCACGGTGGTGTCGCCGGCCGAGCTCGCCGTGACGCCGAGCCGGGCGGGGCCGGCCGGGGCGGTCGTGGGGCTGATGACCTCGACGGACACGTCGGGGGCGCGGCTGCCCGCGGTGAAACGGGTGTCGGGCTCGCTGCGCGCGTTGCCCGCGTTCTCGTAGCGGTCGTACGGATGCCCGTTCAGACCGCCGGGACTGTCGGCCTCGCTGGCGGTGACCTTGGCGCCGCCGTCGGGCTCGCCGGTCGCGGGGGCGCCGCGGTAGGCGGCCCAGAGCGCGAAGACGGGAGCAGCGACGACGGTGGCGACGACGGTGGTGGTCAGGGCTCTGGCCCGCAGCCGGTCGCGCCGGGCGGCCCGGTCCTTGGGGTCCATGGGGAACCCGGCGCGGTCGAAGCGCGGGGCCCCGCCGCGCGAGCGCGGCACGTGCAGCATCGCGGCCTGGGCCGCGGCCCGCGGCGCCTCGGCCAGCGGCAGCGCGGCCGGGGTGACGGTCACCCCGGGCCAGGGCCCGGACGCGCCCGCGCGCTCGGCGGCGCGGCGGCAGCGGGGGCAGTCGTCGACGTGCCGGACCAGCTCGCGGCGCAGGGCCGCGGAGAGCAGCACCTGGTGGTCGCCGGTGAGCCGGGCGACGGTGGGGCAGCCGCCCATCTCGACGACGGCGAGTGCGGCGCGGGTCCGCTCGACCTCGCAGGCGCCCGCGGCGAGCAGTTCGCGGGCGGCCGGGTAGTTCATGCCGAGCACCGAGGCGACCTCGCGGGCGCCGAGCTGGTGGCGGACCGCGAGTTCGAGGGCCTCGCGCTGCTCGGGGGTGGTGCCGGCGGCCTCGGGCCAGGCGAGCAGAGCCAGTTCGCGGCGGCGCCGCTCCTGCTCCTCCTCGCAGACCTCGATCGCGGGGGCCTCGTCGGCGGTACGTCCGGTGTGGGCGCCCTGCCGGTTCCTCTTGCGCTCGGCCAGCTTGCGCAGACAGGCCCAGCGGGCGAGTGCGTACAGCCAGGCCTTGCGTTCGGCCTCGGCCGAGGGGCAGCGCGCGTACTGGCGCTCGGAGACGGCGAGTATGTCGCCGAGGGCGGCGGTCGCCTCGTCGTGGTCGCACAGGACGGACAGGCAATACGTGAACAGGCCGTCCAGGTAGGCCTCGTAACGCGCGGGCGGGCGCTGGGCCAACGTACGGGGCGCACGGCTCTGCGCCCGGTGTGCGCCGGTGTTGTGCGCTGGTTGATCCGGTCTGCTGCTCGTCACGCGAGCGACCGTAGGCGGAGCATCAAGGCTTCTTCGTACCGGTTGAGCACATTTAATCCTTACGGGTGAACGTATCCCTCAAAAGGGGACAGGAATCGGGAGTTCCATGGCATTCCATGGCAGATCCGCTACGCACTGTTCAACCGGACGCAACCAGTCGGGGCGACGCGCGCCCGGCCGCATCCACCCGAACGGCGGGGCGCGGAAAACCGGCCTCGTGCCCAGGTGCCGCTTGCCCATCCGGTCGGGGCCCGCCTCCCGGCCGGTGAGGGCCCGCTTTCCCGGCCCGTACGGGATTGTCAGTGGCCCCCTATACGGTGACGCCATGGCTGCCCGTACGAAATCCGCGAAGGACCGGCCGTCCTACCGCTGCACCGAATGCGGCTGGACGACCGCCAAGTGGCTCGGCCGTTGCCCCGAGTGCCAGGCCTGGGGGACGGTCGAGGAGTACGGCGCCCCCGCGGTGCGCACCACGGCGGCGGGCCGGGTCTCCACGGCCGCGCTGCCCATCGGCCAGGTGGACGGCCGCCAGGCGACGGCCCGCACGACCGGCGTCGACGAGCTCGACCGGGTGCTCGGCGGCGGCCTCGTGCCGGGCGCGGTGGTGCTGCTCGCCGGGGAGCCCGGCGTCGGCAAGTCCACGCTGCTCCTGGACGTGGCGGCCAAGGCGGCCAGTGACGACCACCGCACGCTGTACATCACGGGCGAGGAGTCGGCGAGCCAGGTGAGGCTGCGGGCCGACCGCATCAAGGCGCTCAACGACCACCTCTACCTGGCCGCCGAGACGGACCTGTCCGCCGTCCTCGGCCACCTCGACGCGGTGAAGCCGTCCCTGCTCGTCCTCGACTCCGTCCAGACCGTCGCCTCGCCCGAGATCGACGGCGCTCCCGGGGGCATGGCCCAGGTCCGCGAGGTCGCGGGCGCGCTGATCCGCGCCTCCAAGGAGCGCGGCATGTCCACGCTCCTGGTCGGTCACGTCACCAAGGACGGCGCGATCGCGGGCCCCCGCCTCCTGGAGCACCTGGTCGACGTGGTGCTCTCCTTCGAGGGCGACCGGCACGCGCGCCTCAGGCTCGTCCGGGGCGTCAAGAACCGGTACGGGGCGACGGACGAGGTCGGCTGCTTCGAGCTGCACGACGAGGGCATCACCGGGCTCGCCGACCCCAGCGGCCTGTTCCTGACCCGGCGCGACGTGGCGGTGCCCGGCACGTGCCTCACGGTCACCCTGGAGGGCCGCCGTCCCCTGGTCGCCGAGGTCCAGGCGCTCACCGTCGACTCGCAGATCCCCTCCCCGCGCCGCACCACTTCGGGCCTGGAGACCTCGCGCGTCTCGATGATGCTCGCGGTGCTCGAACAGCGGGGCCGGATCACCGCGCTCGGCAAGCGCGACATCTACAGCGCGACGGTGGGCGGCGTGAAGCTCTCCGAGCCCGCGGCCGACCTCGCGATCGCGCTGGCTCTCGCCTCGGCGGCCAGCGACACCCCGTTGCCCAAGAACCTGGTCGCGATCGGCGAGGTGGGCCTGGCGGGCGAGGTCAGACGGGTCACGGGCGTGCAGCGCAGACTGGCCGAGGCCCACCGCCTGGGCTTCACCCACGCGCTGGTGCCGACCGACCCGGGCAGGGTCCCGGCCGGTATGAAGGTCACGGAAGTCGCCGACATGGGTGACGCGCTCCGGGTGCTGCCACGGGGGCGTCGTGCACAGGCCCCACGGGAGGAGTAGCGGCGCCGGTAGACTTTGCCCTGGTCTCGCCCGTCCGTACGAGCAGTACGCAAGCACCACGCGAGCAGTACGCGCCGTATGAGCAACACCGGAGGAGTGCAGTGGCAGCCAACGACCGGGCATCAGCACCCGGAAAGTCCGGCACAGGCTCCGGTAACGAAGCGCTGATGCGCGCCGCGCTGAGCGCCGTCGCGCCCGGCACCGCGCTCCGCGACGGCCTGGAGCGCATCCTGCGCGGCAACACGGGCGGTCTGATCGTGCTCGGCCTCGACAAGACCGTCGACTCGATGTGCACGGGCGGCTTCGTCCTGGACGTCGAGTTCGCCGCGACGCGGCTGCGCGAGCTGTGCAAGCTCGACGGCGCGCTGGTCCTCGACAAGGACATCACCAAGATCCACCGGGCCGGCGTGCAGCTGGTGCCGGACGCGGACATCCCCACCGAGGAGACCGGCACCCGCCACCGCACGGCGGACCGCGTCTCGAAGCAGTGCAACTTCCCGGTCGTCTCGGTCTCGCAGTCCATGCGCCTGATCGCGCTGTACGTGAACGGGGAGCGGCGGGTCCTGGAGGAGTCGGCGGCGATCCTGTCCCGCGCCAACCAGGCGCTGGCGACGCTTGAGCGGTACAAGCTCCGCCTGGACGAGGTGGCCGGCACCCTCTCCGCCCTGGAGATCGAGGACCTGGTGACGGTCCGGGACGTGACGGCGGTGGCCCAGCGTCTGGAGATGGTGCGCCGCATCGCGACGGAAATCGCCGAGTACGTGGTGGAGCTGGGCACGGACGGCCGCCTGCTGTCCCTGCAGCTGGACGAGCTGATCGCGGGCGTCGAGCCGGAGCGGGAGCTGGTCGTACGGGACTACGTGCCCGAGCCCACCGCCAAGCGCTCCCGCACGGTCGACGAGGCCCTGCGCGAGCTCAACGACCTCACGCATGCGGAGCTGCTCGAACTGCCCATAGTGGCAAGGGCGTTGGGCTACAGCGGCTCCCCCGAGACGCTGGACTCGGCGGTGTCCCCGCGGGGGTACCGCCTCCTCGCGAAGGTGCCGCGCCTGCCGGGCGCGATCATCGAGCGCCTGGTGGAGCACTTCGGGGGCCTGCAGAAACTGCTCGCCGCCTCGGTGGACGACCTCCAGACGGTCGACGGGGTCGGGGAGGCGCGGGCGCGGAGCGTGCGCGAGGGGCTGTCGCGGTTGGCGGAGTCTTCGATTCTGGAGCGGTACGTGTAGGTGGGGTCGGGAGGGCGTTTCCCCACCCGCCCGCCCTCGGGGTTGGATGGTTCGGCTCCCGGGGGCCGCGCCCCCAGACCCCCTGCGGGGACTTCGCCCCCTGCACCCCTCCCGGGGGGCTCCGCCCCCGGACCCCCGTTCGCGCCTCAAGGGCCAGGGGGACCTCATGACGGGCCGAAGATGCCGGCACCGGCCGTCAGCCCCTGCCGGATGCGCCCCTGTCAGGAGCAGCCCCGATCAGGGGCGCGGGGAACTGCGCGACCAGCCGCCCGCGGCCCGCAGGCGCACTCGCCCCCCACCCCCGGCGGGTTTCGGGAAGGGGCGGGGCGGGGGAATTCGACGGGTCTGGGGCAGAGCCTCGGGGTCAGTCCTGGGCCAGGGCGAAGGAGGCTCTGGCCACCGGGAGGCCCGGGAAGTGGGCCTCCACCAGGTACGTGCCCGGGGCCACCACCCCCGCCCCCGGCGTCACACACCCCGGCGCGGACTGCGTCCGGTTCCACTCCACGGTGTGGGTGATCGCCGAGCTCCCCGGCACCTGGAAGAAGACGTCCCCGTCACCCGCCGGGCAGTCCTCCGTGGACCACACCCGGTCGTTCCCGGTGGACGTCACCGTCACCACCGCCCCCTTCGGCCCCAGGTCCGCCTTGCACGTGGAGGCCGAGTTGTTCTTGACGACGACTTCGAGGCGCGGCTTCTCCCCCGGCGCGAACGTCGTCTTCGTGCTGCGCAGGGTCAGGGTCAGCGAGCCCGGCGCACAGGTCGGCAGGGCGGAGTCGGCCGGGACGCGGGTACCCGTGTCACCACTGCCGCCAGAACTCCCGCGACCAGAACCGGAGTTGGAGCCGCCCGCGCCGCCCGAGCCCGTACTCGTGCCGCCGGAGCCGGAGTTGGGCCCTCCCGAACCGCCCGAGCCGCCGGATGCGGAGGAGCCGCCCGAACCGCCCGAGCCACTCGACTCGTCGCGGCCGCCCGGTGCCGTGCTGATCGCGGGGCCGGAGCCCGAAGGGCCCGGGGTGATCGACTGCGTAGGGTTCGGGCCCCTGTTGCCGCTGCCGCTCTTGTTCCCCTTGCCGCCACCGGACGTGACGACCCATAGGAGGAGGAGCGCGAGCAGCGCGAGCAAGGACAGCGCAACTGCCCTCCGTCGCCAGTAGATGGAGGAGGGAAGCGGCCCGACCGGATTGCGCAGAGATCCCACGCACTGAACCTTACGAGAGATCGGGGGCAACTCCCGCCCCACCCGCCGCTACTCCGGCCAAGTTTTCCAGATCATCATTCCGGAAGCGATCGGTCCGCAGCGCGCGCGTCGCCTTGCGGTCGGCTCGTGGTCGCCCCCCATTCATGATTCATACTGTCCGTCACCATGGATAGTGAGCTCTACCGCAACATCACCGACTTCGCCCACGACATGCCGTCCTGGGTGCAGAGCTTCGTCGAGGTCTGGACGGAGCTCGGCCTGCTCCTGTTCGGCGTGCTGTTCGTCTGCGCCTGGTGGCGGGCCCGCCGCCGCGACACGACGTCGTTCGCCCTCGCCCTGCTCGCGCCCGTCGCGACGGCGGTCGCCTATGTGTGCAGCGAGGTGATCAAGTCGCTGGTCGACGAGGAACGGCCCTGCCGGGCGGTGGCGGGCGCGGCGACCTCGCTGATCGCCTGCCCCGCGGGCGGCGACTGGTCGTTCCCGTCCAACCACGCCACCATCGCGGGCGCCGCCGCCGTCGCGCTGGCCCTCGCTTGGTCCCGGATCTGGCTGCTCACCGTGCCGATGGCGCTCGCGATGGCCTTCTCGCGGGTCTTCGTCGGGGTGCACTATCCGCACGACGTGGCGGTCGGCCTGGTGCTCGGCACGCTGGTCGCGCTGCTCGTCGTCAAGGCGGCCACCCGGCCGGTGCGGTCGCTGGCCGAGTCGATGCGTACCAGCGACATCTCGGCGGTCGCCTGGTTCGCCGGACCCGGCGCACGCCTCCACGCACGGCAGCACGCGCGCCGCTGAGCGCCTTTGCGCGCCCACCTCGGGGGCCGGACATGCCAGGATCGGCTCTGCGATGAACATTCTGCCGACGATGCCGAACGTGCCCATGACCGAGAAGAACGCGACGAACCCGACGACCGAGCCCGCCGTCCTGCACGAATCCGTCATCGGATGGTTCGGCGAGCACGCCCGCGACCTGCCCTGGCGACGCCCCGAGGCGGGCGCCTGGGGCGTGATGGTCAGCGAGTTCATGCTCCAGCAGACCCCCGTCAGCCGGGTGCTCCCGGTGTACGAGCAGTGGCTGGCGCGCTGGCCGCGCCCGGCCGACCTGGCCGCCGAGGCGCCCGGCGAGGCGGTCCGCGCGTGGGGCCGCCTCGGCTATCCGCGCCGGGCGCTGCGGCTGCACGGCGCGGCCCTCGCCATAACGGAACGGCACGGCGGCGACGTACCGGCGGATCACGGGCAGCTGCTCTCGCTGCCCGGCATCGGCGAGTACACGGCGGCCGCCGTCGCCTCGTTCGCGTACGGGCAGCGGCACGCGGTCCTGGACACCAATGTGCGCCGGGTGTTCGCCCGCGCCGTCACGGGGGTCCAGTACCCGCCGACCGCGACCACCGCGGCCGAGCGGCGCCTGGCCCGCGCACTGCTGCCCGAGGACGAGGCCACCGCCGCCGAATGGGCGGCCGCCTCCATGGAGCTCGGCGCGCTGGTCTGCACGGCGAAGAACGAGACCTGCGTGCGCTGCCCGATCGCCGCGCAGTGCGCCTGGCGCCTTGCCGGAAAGCCCGCGCACGAGGGCCCCGCCCGGCGCGGCCAGACCTATGCGGGCACCGACCGTCAGGTACGCGGCCGGCTCCTCGCCGTACTGCGCGAGGCCACCGGCTCCGTACCGCAGTCGGCGCTCGACTCGGTGTGGCACGAGCCGGTGCAGCGGGCGCGGGCGCTCGACGGGCTGGTCGCGGACGGTCTCGTGGAGCCGCTCGAAAACGGCTGCTACCGGCTCCCCCAGTCCTGACTCGACCGGCCGGCACCGTCCTGCCCGACTGTGTCCGGAACGCCCGAAACAGCGGCGTTACCCCTGGAAAACGGCGGTAAACCTCGGCTGTTACACAACCGATGGCTCTCCGTGCGTCTGCCGACGGCTGCTCCGCACAGCCCCGTGACAAGTCCTCCGTAGGTTCATTCCGGTAAGCGACCAGCAGGACGAGCGGGACCAGCTCACGGGGACGACGGAGGCGGTTGGGTATGGCGCAGGGCGAGGTGCTTGAGTTCGAGGAGTACGTACGCACCCGGCAGGACGCGCTTCTTCGGAGTGCCCGACGGCTCGTCCCGGACCCCGTGGACGCGCAGGACCTGCTGCAGACCGCGCTGGCCCGCACCTACGGCCGCTGGGACGGCATCGCCGACAAGACGCTCGCCGACGCGTACCTCCGCCGGGTCATGATCAACACCCGGACCGAGTGGTGGCGGGCCCGCAAGCTCGAAGAGGTGCCCACCGAGCAGCTGCCCGACGCCCGCGTCGAGGACGGCTCCGAGCAGCGCGCCGACCGCGCCCTCCTCATGGACGTCCTGAAGGTCCTGGCCCCCAAGCAGCGCAGCGTCGTCGTGCTGCGACACTGGGAGCAGATGAGCACCGAGGAGACGGCCGCGGCCCTCGGCATGTCGGCCGGCACGGTCAAGAGCACGCTGCACCGGGCGCTGGCCCGGCTCCGCCAGGAGCTGGAGAGCCGCGAGCTGGACTTCCGTGCGCTGGAGCGCGGTTACACGGGCGACGTAAAGGGGCGGGAGCGGTGCGCGGCCTGAGCAGGCACAGCGGGGGCGCTTTGACGGCGGGGACCACGGCACTGGCCGGGCTCTCCGCCCTCGGGCTGCTCATGGCCGGCTGCTCCACCGGCGGCACCGGGACCCGGGACGAGGGCGTGGCCCCGAAGTCCGACAAGGTCGCCGCCACGCCGTCGCCGAGCGCGACCAGCCCGGCGCCGTTCACGAAGGTCGACCCGGTCAAGCTGCTCAAGGCCGACCCGAAGGTCAGCCCCCGGGTCAAGGCCCAGCTCAAGCCCTGCACCAAGGACGAGTACCCGATCGACGTGACCTACGGCCACCTGACCGGCACGACCGGCCAGGATGTCATTGTGAACGTCATGAACTGCGCGGACGCCGTCGGCCTCGGCGCGTATGTGTACCGCGCCTCGGGCAGCTCGTACGACAACGTCTTCACCGCCGAGGAGACGCCCGTGTACGCCGAGATCGACCGGGGCGACCTGGTGGTGACGCGGCAGATGTACGCGGCCGGCGACAAGCCGGCGTTCGCGTCCAGCGAGGTCGTCACGACCTACCGCTGGTCGGGCGGTGCGAGCGGTAGGTTCGCCCAGCAGGACCAGGTGGAGAACGACTACAGCAGGGCGGTCGCCGGCAACGAGTCCGCCGCCCCCGTGCCCGCCACCCCCTGACCCGCCCGCCCGGGTCGGCAAGCGGCGGCGCGGGCATGCCGCAGACTGGTACTGCACCCGGCCCCAGCACGACGGCCGGGCGACGGAAGAGACCGCCGGAGAACTGAGAGAGCAGCGCGATGGCCGAAACCCATGTTCTGTTCGTCGAGGACGACGACGTCATCCGTGAAGCCACCCAGCTCGCCCTGGAGCGGGACGGCTTCACCGTGACCGCCATGCCCGACGGGCTCTCCGGCCTGGAGGCGTTCCGCGCCGACCGGCCGGACATCGCCCTGCTCGACGTGATGCTGCCAGGCCTCGACGGCGTCAGCCTGTGCCGCCGGATCCGCGACGAGTCGACCGTGCCGGTCATCATGCTGTCCGCGCGCGCCGACTCCATCGACGTCGTCCTCGGCCTTGAGGCCGGCGCGGACGACTACGTCACCAAGCCCTTCGACGGCGCCGTCCTGGTCGCCCGGATCCGCGCGGTGCTGCGCCGCTTCGGGCACGCGGGCGGGCCCGGCGCCACCTCCGAGATTCCCGAGGAGGCGCCCGAGCGCGGGGTGCTCGCCTTCGGCGACATCGAGATCGACACCGAGGGCATGGAGGTCCGCAAGGGCGGCGAGACCGTCGCGCTGACCCCGACCGAGATGCGGCTGCTGCTCGAATTCTCCTCGGCGCCCGGCACCGTACTGTCCCGCGACAAGCTCCTGGAGCGGGTCTGGGACTACGGCTGGGGCGGCGACACCCGGGTCGTGGACGTCCACGTCCAGCGGCTTCGCACCAAGATCGGGCAGGACCGGATCGAGACCGTCCGTGGCTTCGGCTACAAGTTGAAGGCGTGATGGGCACGTGAGGCGCCCCGCCCTGCGGACCGGTGTCCGCTGGAAGATCAGTATCGCCATCACCGCGGTCGGCGCGCTCACCGTGATGGCGCTGAGCCTCGTCGTGCACAACGCGGCTCGCGTCTCCATGCTCGACAACGCCCGCGAAGTACAGATGGAGCGGCTCAACTTCGCGCAGAACTACTACGAGACCAGCAACAAGCGGGTCCGCTTCGGCACCAAGCTGAACGATCCCGCGCTGCCGCCCGCGCTGAAGTCCAAGGCCCTGCAGGGCCGCAAGGTGTCCTCGGTGCAGGAGCGCGGCAGCGGCCCGCCGGACATCTGGGCCGCCGTGCCCGTCGGCAACGGCGACGTGCTCTCGCTGCACTCCACCTTCACCGACCGCAGCTCCAACGTGATGGCCGACCTCGACCGCGCCCTGGTCATCGGCTCGGTCGCGGTCGTCTTCGGCGGCTGCGCGCTCGGCATCCTCATCGGCGGCCAGATCTCGCGCAGGCTCCGCAAGGCGGCCGACGCGGCGGGCAAGGTCGCCGAGGGCAACACGGAGGTACGGGTACGGGACGCCATCGGCGGTGTCGTACGCGACGAGACCGACGAGCTCGCCCGCGCCGTGGACGCGCTCACCGATGCGCTCCAGGAGCGCATCGAGGCCGAGCGCCGGGTCACCGCGGACATCGCGCACGAGCTGCGCACCCCGGTCACCGGGCTGCTCACCGCCGCCGAGCTCCTGCCGCCCGGCCGACCCACCGAGCTCGTGCGCAACCGGGCGCAGGCCATGCGCACGCTGGTCGAGGACGTCCTGGAGGTGGCCCGGCTCGACAGCGCCTCCGAGCGGGCCGAGCTGCAGGACATCGCGCTCGGCGAGTTCGTGAGCCGGCGGGTCGCGGTGTTCGACCCCGAGGTGAAGGTGCGCGTCGTCCACGAGTCGTGGGTCTCCACCGACCCGCGCCGTCTGGAACGCATCCTGGGCAACCTGCTCGGCAACGCCGCCAAGCACGGCGAGGGGCCGGTGGAGGTCACCGTCGAGGGCCGGGTCGTACGGGTCCGCGACCACGGGTCCGGTTTCCCCGAGGCGCTGCTCCGCGAGGGGCCGAGCCGGTTCCGTACGGGGTCGAGCGACCGGGCGGGCAACGGGCACGGGCTCGGCCTGACGATCGCCGCGGGCCAGGCCAAGGTGCTCGGCGCCCGGCTCACCTTCCGCAACGTCGCCCCCGAGGGCGCGCCGCACGCGCCGGGCACGGGCGGGGCGATCGCGGTGCTCTGGCTCCCCGAACACGCGCCGACGAACACGGGCAGCTTCCCGGTCCAGCCGCCGGCGAAGGACGAGCGGCAGGTGTAGCCCGAGCCCGCCGAAGGCGCATATGGGGGGCGTCAACGGCCAACAGTGGCAACACTGTTGACCATGCATGAGGGCTCACGTACTTCGCCGTCCGATTCCGTACCGATACCCGAGAGGGACCGGCCGGAGGTGTCCGAGCCGGCCGAGGCCGAGCGGCGGGCCACCTGGTTCGAGCTGTTCTGCGACCTCGTGTTCGTCGCGGCCGTCGGCCAGATCACCCGCCGCATCAGCTCCGAGCCGACACTCGGCTCGGTCGCGGCGGCCGCCGCCCTGTTCGTACCGCTGTGGTGGACGTGGGTGCTGTACGCGGTACGGGCCAACCGGGCGGACCGGGACGTCACTTCGCACCGGCTGCTCACCATGGCCGGGCTCGTGGCGGTGTGCGGGCTCGCGGTGTTCGTGGGCAGCGTGGGCACCTCCGACAGCGCGGACACCGGCTTCGCGCTGTCGTACCTCGGCGCACGGCTCGGTGTGGCGGCGCTGTACGCCCTTGAGGCCCGGCGGGACCGGCGGCTCGTTCCGCTGCTGCGTTCCTTCATGACCGGGTCGGCGTTCTCGGCGCTGTTCTGGGCGGGCGGGGCGCTGCTCGCGCCGGCGGGGGCGGCGCGGTACGGGATCTGGGCCGGCGGGATGGCGGTCGACCTGGCGATTCCGCTGCTCTCGGGCCGCCGGATCGCGCGAGCCCCGCACCACACCGAGCATCTGCGGGAACGCTTCGGTCTCTTCACGATCATCGTGCTCGGCGAGTCGGTCCTCGGCTTCACCAACGGGCTGATCCAGGCGCGGACGGCGGGCTCGGCGATGGTGACGGGAGCGGCCGCGTTCGCGCTGTGCGCCTGCCTGTGGTGGTCCTACTTCAGCGCGAGCGGGACCCGGCCGGGCGCGCACGCCGAACTCGCGGGCAATCCGCGCCTGTTGCACATCTACGTTCTGGGCCACCTGCCGGTGCAGCTCGGGCTCGCGGTGGCGGGGGGTGCGGTGGGCACGGCGGTCGTCGGCTCGGCCAGCCGCCTGACCACCGCGCTCGCCCTGTGCATCCTGGGCGGGGTGGCCCTGTTCCTGCTGTCCACGGCGGCGGTACGGGCGGCTTTCACGGGCGTACGTGATCCGGTGGTACTCCTCCGCCTGGCGGCGGCACTGCTGATCGCGGGGCTGGTCCCCTGGGCGGGCCGGGCGCCGGTCTCGGCGGTGCTTGCGGGGGCGGCTCTGCTGCTGGGCCTTTCGGTGGCGGCGGAGGCGCCGGGGCATCGGCGCCGGCTGGAGGAGGCGGGGTAGCGGGTTTCTCCGGGGCTCCGCCTCAGCCCGCGGCGCAGCTCGGCGTCAGCCGCTGCACCGGCGTCCTCGCTGTTCACGCCCGTGGCGGCGGGACCAGCCCGTCCAGCAGCAAGGTGAGGGTGAACGTGAACCGGTCGTGTCCCGTGCCCGCGGTGAGCTCCCTCGCGTGGGCGACGGTATGGGGGAACTGCTCGGGCGGGAGCATCCGGAGCCGCTCCTCGATCTCGGCGGGGTCGATCGCCCGGCCGTCGGCGTCCTCGCTCTGCCGCCGGGCCGCGGATGCCTCCAGGCAGTAGCCCGTGGTGTAGAGGAACGCCGCGTCGCTGGTCCAGGCCGCCTGCCGGGCGGGCGCGCCACTGGCGAGCAGGATCGCGAGCATCCCCTCGCCGACCCTCAGGGTGGCCAGATCGGCGGGCACCACGGCGAGGGCGGCCTGCGCGATGCCGGGGTAGCGCAGGAACTGATCGCGCAGCTGGGCGCACACGTCCATGAACTGGTCCCGCCAGCGTGCGGGGTCCGGCTCGGGGAGAGCGACCTGGGAGCACAGCCTGCCGATGAGCAGGTCGCCGAGCTCGGCCCGGTTGCGCACGTGCGCGTACAGCGACGCGGGGCCGGTCCCGAGGCTCGTCGCGACCGTGCGCATCGTCAGGTCCTCGAAGCCGCCCGCCTCGACGGCCTGGAGCGCGGCGTCGATGATGCGCTCCACCGTGATGGGGGCCTTCTCCCGGCCGGATGCCCGGCGCGCGCCGGGTTCCGGGGCGGCGTCCTTGGCCGAGATCAGCGCCGCCCACTGGTCCCGGGAGATTGCGTCACGCGCTGCTCGTCGTCCTGCCACGACGCCACTCTACCCATTGACGAACAATGATCGTCGATAGAACAATGTTCGTTGCTCGGAGAAGGTGAACCGACTCGACAGGAATCACCATGACGACCTCGGTCTCGATCATCGGCGCCGGTCTCGGCGGGCTCACGCTCGCCCGGATCCTGCACCTCCACGACATCCCCGCCACCGTCTACGAGGCGGAGGAGTCCGCGGGCGTCCGCACCCAGGGAGGGCAGCTCGACCTCCACGAGGAGGACGGCCGGCTCGCCCTGGAGATGGCCGGGCTCACCGAGGAGTACCGCTCGGTCATCCACCGGGGCGGCGGGGCACGGCGCGTCGTCGACGAACAGGGGCGCGTGGTCGTCGACCGGCCGGACGACGGCTCCCGGCCCGAAACACTGCGCGGCGACATCCGCCGGATCCTGCTCGAAGCACTGCCGCCCGGCACGGTGCGCTGGGGCAAGAAGCTCGTCTCGGCAGCCCCCGTCGGAGGCGGGCGGCACCGGGTGTCGTTCGCGGACGGCTCGTCGGCCGTGTCCGACGTCCTCGTGGGCGCCGACGGGGTCTGGTCCAAGGTCCGGCCGCTCCTGTCGGACGAGCGGCCGGTGTACTCGGGCATGAGCTACGTCGACACCTACCTCCACGACGTCGACACGGCCCACCCGCGCGTGGCCGGCCTCGTCGGGAACGGCGCCCTGTACGCGCTGGTCCCGGGCAAGGGATTCCTCGCCCACCGCGAGGCCGGTGCCGTCGTCCACACCTACGTCGTGCTGCACCGCCCGGTGGAGTGGTTCGACGCGATCGACTTCACCGACGCCCCGACGGCGAGGGCACGGGTGGCGGCCGAGTTCGACGGCTGGGCACCGGAACTGCTGGCCCTGATCACCGACGGCGAGTCCGCACCCGTCCTGCGCAGCATCTACGAGCTGCCGGACGACCACCGCTGGGACCGGGTCCCCGGCGTCACGCTCCTCGGCGACGCGGCACACGCGACCGTCCCCGGAGGCGACGGAGCCAATCTCGCGATGCTCGACGGGGCCGAACTCGGTACGGCGATCGCGGCCCACCCCGACGACATCGAGCGGGCCCTCGCCGACTACGAGAGCCACATGTTCCCCCGGAGCCGGAAGGCGGCCGCCGCCGCCCACGACACCATCGACTTCGTCTTCGGCGCCGGCGCCCCCGCCGGGGTCATCAGCCTGTTCGCGGGAGACGAGGGCCCCTCCGCCTGAGCCCGCACGAAAAACGCTTCCCCACCCCGCCGCACGGGCGGAGGGTGGGAAAGCGCGTCGGGGTCCGGGGCGGAGCCCCGGGGTGCGAGCCCAGCCGATCCGACGGCAGGGCCTCAGGGCGGGGAGGCCCTAGGCGACCGGCTCCGAGAGGGCCGCCGCGTCCGCCGGGGCGGACTTCTCCGGCGACGGGGCCGGAGCGGAGCCCCGCAGCGGGACTTCCTTCACGAAGAAGGCCGCCACGAACATGGCCACCGCGATGATCGAACCGACCAGGAACGTTCCATGCGTACCGGAGGAAACCGCGTACTGGTACGCCTCACGCACCGGAGCCTGCAGCTTCGCCAGGGCCGACGCGTCCAGCTGGGCGGAGGCGAGCTTGCCCGCGCCCGGGCCGAGACGGTGGGCCATCTCGTCGCCCACCCGGTTGGTGAAGATCGCGCCCATGATCGAGACGCCGAAGGACGAGCCGAGCGTACGGAAGAGGGTCGTGGAGGACGAGGCGACGCCCATGTCCTTCATCTCGACGCTGTTCTGCGCGACCAGCATCGTGATCTGCATCAGGAAGCCCATGCCCGCGCCGAGCACCGCCATGTAGACCCCGGACATGAACCGGGTCGTGGTGGTGTCCATCGTGGAGAGCAGGAACAGGCCGACCACGACCAGCGCGCCGCCCAGGATCGGGAAGATCTTGTACTTGCCGCTGTTGGTGGTGACCCGCCCGGCGATCAGCGAGACGACCATCATCGAGAGCAGCATCGGAAGCAGCAGCAGGCCGGAGTTGGTGGCCGAGGCGCCCTGCACGGACTGCTGGAACAGCGGCAGGAACAGCATCGCGCCGAACATCACGAAGCCGGTGAGGAAGCCGATCCCGGACATCAGCGAGAAGTTGCGGTTGCGGAAGATGTGCAGCGGCACGATCGGCTCGGCGGCCTTCGTCTCGACGAAGAGGAAGCCGACGATCGAGGCCACGCCGAGGGCGATGAGCTCCATGATGATCGCGGAGCCCCAGGCGTACTGCGAGCCGCCCCACGTGGTGACCAGGACGATCGAGGTGATGCCGACGGTCAGCAGAATCGTGCCGAGGTAGTCGATCCGCCCGCGCGCCCGCTTCTTGGGCAGGTGCAGTACGGCGGTGACCATGGCGAGCGCGACCGCGCCGAGGGGGATGTTGATGTAGAACGTCCAGCGCCAGCCGAGGTGGTCGGTGATGGCGCCGCCGACCAGCGGGCCGCCGATCATCGCGAGCGCCATGACGCCGGCCATCATGCCCTGGTACTTGCCGCGGTCCCGGGGCGGAATCAGGTCACCGATGATCGCCATGACGCCGACCATCAGGCCGCCCGCGCCGAGGCCCTGGATCGCGCGGAAGCCGATGAGCTGGGACATGTCCTGCGCCATGCCGCTGAGCGCGGAGCCGATCAGGAAGATCACGATGGAGGTGAGGAAGGCGCCCTTGCGCCCGTACATGTCGCCGAGCTTGCCCCAGATCGGCGTGGAGGCGGCGGTGGCCAGGGTGTACGCGGTCACCACCCAGGAAAGGTGCTCAAGTCCCCCGAGCTCGCCCACGATCGTCGGCATCGCCGTGTTCACGATCATGTTGTCGAGCATCGCGAGCAGCATCGCGATCATGAGCGCGAGCAGCACGACCCGTACGCTGCGCGGCTGCGGCGCTTCGGACACCCCCGCCTCTGTCGCCGTCTCTTCAGGTATCCCCGCCATCGTCCCCAACTCCCTGGCCTTCTTGCCCTGTGTTCACCGAGGCACTTACTTGTCGCCCGGCTAGTTACCACTACACTGGGGAAGGTAGACCCCAACTTGCCGGGCGTCAAGCAAGTAAATGGCAAACGGCACGGCCGCCGGGGGACGGCGGCCGTACGCATTCGGGAGAGCGGCATGGCCAGAGGAAACACCCGCCAGCGGATCCAGGACGTTGCCCTGGAGCTCTTCGGTGAGCAGGGGTACGAGAAGACCTCGCTGCGCGAGATCGCCGAGCGGCTCGATGTGACGAAGGCCGCGCTCTACTACCACTTCAAGACCAAGGAAGACATCATCATCAGCCTCTTCCAGGACCTCACCAGGCCCATGGACGAGGTGATCGAGTGGGGCCGCACGCAGCCGAAGACGCTGGACGTGAAGCTGGAGATCCTGCGCCGCTACAGCGAGGCCCTCATCGGGGCCGAGCCGCTGTTCCGGTTCATGCAGGAGAACCAGGCGACCATGCGCGAGCTGAGCATCGGCGAGATGTTCAAAGAGCGGATGCACGCGATGGTCGACCTGCTGAAGGACCCGGACTCCGCGATGTCCGACCGCATCCGTTGCTTCACGGCGCTGTTCTCGATGCATGCCGGGATGTTCGTCCTCAAAGACATGGAAGGCGACCCCGAGGAGAAGCGCACCAGCATCCTCGAAGTCGCCAATGACCTGGTCGTCCAGGCCCACCACAACACGCGCGGATAACGCGGACAAGCGGTCAGACGGTCAGGCCCACGGTCTTCAGGAAGGCGACCGGGTTGATCGCCGAGCCGTAGTTCGGCGTCTTGCGGATCTCGAAGTGCAGGTGCGGGCCGCTGGAGTTGCCCGTGCTGCCGGACAGCGCGATGCGCTCGCCGGTGGCCACGCCCTGGCCGATGCGCACGTTGATCTGGGACAGGTGGGCGTACTGCGAGTACGCGCCGTTCGCGTGCTTGATCACTATCGCGTTGCCGTACGCGGGGCCGTCACCGGCGCCGACCGGGCCGGCCTTGACGACGGTTCCGGCGTGCGCGGCGGAGACGGGCGTGCCGCTGGGCACCGCGAAGTCCTGCCCCGAGTGCTTGCTCGCCCACATCGAACCGCCCAGGCCGAAGCTCGCGCTCAGCGTGTAGCGCGCGACCGGGTGCACCCAGGAGGCGGCCTTGGCCTGCTTCGCCGCGGCCGCCTTCGCCTGCGCCTTGGCCTGGCCGGCGACCGCGTTCGTGGTGGCGGAGGCGGGCGCGAGCGGAGCGGCCTTCACCTCGTCGGCGACCGCGACACCCGTACCGAGGAGGGCGGCGCCGCCCATCGCGGCGACGGCGGTCACGGCCGCGGCGCGCAGACGGAACGCGGACGGGCGGGCGGGCTTGAACGGGGTGCGCTGGGGCATGCGGGAGCTCTTCCGTACGACGACAGGGGCGGCCGCCGAACGAGTTCGGCCGGCAAGCGAGAACCCGGCACGCAGAACGGCACACCGGGTCGCCCCACCTTGGTAACCCGAACTCCCATCCCCACCCAAAACGCCCATCTACTAACGAAAGCCGTATCGATCACGCCGGGAATACTCGAAATCCCCGCCCAATACCCCCTAAGCCCCGTAGTACCCCCCAAACCCCCTGTGCGCCTTATCACCGCCACCGGGCCATAGGCCCTTCCCTTGAGGGGACCAAGGCCCCGCCTGCCGCAACGCGGCATGCGCTCGGCCCGGTTACGGCTTTCATGCCCAGGACGCTGATGCTAGGTACATTAGGCAGCAACCTAATGCCCCAAGCCAGCCTAGCCGTACGCGCACGACCCTGTCCCAACTCCCTTCCACAGAGCCAGAATTGGGGCGAGGCGAGGGGGTCGCGGGCATGGCCGACGACAGGCATACCGACAGCAGACACGAAGACGACACGCACGCGTTCGGCGGGATCGAGCTGGCCGACGCCATCGAGTCCGTACGCGATCAGCTCACCGAGGCCGCCGCCCGGGCCACCGGGCAGCCGCTGGTGTTCGAACTCGGCGACATCCAGATGGAGTTCACGCTCGAACTCCGCAGGGAGCTCAAGGGCGGCCTCAAGGTCCGGGCCTGGGTGGTGGACGCGGGCGCCGACGCCGGGCGCAGTACGGGACGTACGCACAAGGTGTCGTTCACCCTGAAGCCGCACGCCGCGGCCGACGGCTCCGCCTGGAAGGTCGGCAACGACCGGCCCGGTGGCGGCTTCGGGACCGGGCCGCGGTGAGCACGTCACTGCCCACGACCGCCGACCGGGTCGTGGCCGTGCTGTCCGACGGGCGCCAGGGCAGCGGGGTCATCGTGTCCCCCTGGCTGGTGCTGACCTGTGCGCACAACCTGGCGGGCGCCCCGCCGGTCCGGCTCGCCCACCCCTCCATCGGCGAGGTCACCGGTCAGGTGCTGTGGCAGGACGCCCAGTTGGATGCGGCTTTGATCTACAGCGACGAGGAACTGCTTCCCGGTCTGCTGCGGCTCGGCACCGTGGACACCGCGCAGTCGCTGCCCGGCTGCGAGATCATCGGCTTCCCCGACATCCAGCGCTACGGGGCGGACCACCACCTCGACTACGACCAGTTCGTCGGCACCGTCCTGCCGGTCGCGGGCAGTCTGCGCGACGACCTGGTCTGCGAGCTGCACCGGCCCCCGGCCAGTGAGCGCGCGGACGGCAGCTCGCCGCTCGCGGGCCTGTCGGGCGCGCCGCTGTTCGCGGCGGCGACCCTGCTCGGCCTGGTCAAGGAGATCCCGCGGGGGCGCGGCCACCGCCGGGTGGTGTGCGTGCCGCTGCGGGGCGTCTTCGCCTCGGAGGGATTCCGCGCCGCGTTCGCGACGCTGACCGCGGTGACCAGCCTCGAACTGGTCACCGGCGTACCCCCGGAGGACCAGCGCTACGAGCACGAGTACGCGGAGGCCATCGGCGCCTCGTACCGCAAGACGAAGATCTTCGGCCTGGACGAGCTGAACAAGCGGGACTCCGAGTGGGACCTCGACACCGCCTACCTCAGCCTGGAGGCCAGGCCCAAGGCGACCGAGCCGCCGCAGGCGGGCCGCCCGCTGATGGACAGCGCGCCGCAGCGCATCGACGCCCTGCTCGCCTCCCGGCCCCGGGTCCTCATCAGGGGCGAGGCGGGCGCCGGCAAGACCACCCTGGTGTGGTGGCTCGCGGCGCACGCGGCGGCCGGGCGGCTCGGCCCGGGGCTCGCGGACCTCAACGCGCTCGTCCCGTTCGTGGTGCCGCTGCGCACCCTGCGCGCCCAGGGCGCGACCTTCCCGCTGCCCGCCCAACTCCCCACCGCGGCACGCCTGGTGGTGGACGCGGCGCCCGAGGGCTGGGCCGGGCGCGTCCTGAAGACCGGGCAGGCGCTGCTCCTGGTGGACGGCCTCGACGAGGTCCCCCAGGAGGACCGCGAGGAGGCGCACCGCTGGCTCGCGGCGCTCCTCGACCGCTATCCGCGCACCCGCTGCGTGGTCACGGTGCGGCCGATGGCGGTCGAGCCGGACTGGCTGAAGTACGCGGGCTTCGAGGAGCTCAGGCTGCTCCCGATGAACGACGAGGACATCACCGCGTTCATCGCCGCCTGGCACCGCGCGGCCCGGCTCGACAGCGGCCCGCACGAGGACCTGGACGAGCTGGAGCGCGACCTGTCCGAGCAGTTCAAGCAGAACAGCACCCTGCGGGGCCTCGCCCGTACTCCCCTGCTCTGCGCGGTGATCTGCGCCCTGCACCGGCTGCGTCAGGGATTCCTGCCCGACACCCGCTGGAAGCTGTACGAGGCGGCGTTACGGATGCTCCTCGGCAACCGGGACCAGCAGAGGAAGGTGGAGGCGCCCGAGGGCATCCAGATCAGCGCCGACGAGTGCACCGAGCTGCTCCAGCGGATCGCGGTGTGGCTGGTGCGCGAGGGCCAGTCGGAGTTCTCCCGCGACCAGGCGCTGCGTCAGCTCAAGCGGGCCCTGTCGGGCATGGAGAACGTACGCGGCCAGGGCACCCCCGAAGACGTACTGCGGCATCTGCTCAACCGCAGCGGGCTGCTCCAGGAACGCGCCGACGACGTCTTCCAGTTCACCCACCGCACCTTCCAGGACTTCCTGGCAGCGAAAGAATTCGTGGAGGACGGCCACCTGGGCGAACTCCTGCGGCACGCCTCCGAGGAGCAGCAGTGGCAGGACGTGATCCTGCTCGCCGCCGGGCACTGCGGCCGCCGCGACCGGCCGGTCCTCATCAACGGCCTGCTCGACGCGGGCTCCCGCCGGCACAGCCACCAGGACAAGGCCAAGATCCACGTACTGGCGGCCCGGTGCGCCCAGCACGCCGCCTACCTCGACGAGACGACCGCCCGCCGGGTCCGCGAGCACATCGGCGCGCTGCTCCCGCCCCGCGACCTGGAGACCGTTACGCTTCTCGCCCGGCTCGGCCCGACCGTCCTCACCCATTTACCGTCCCCGGACGACACACCCCCCGAAGCGCTGGCGAACGTCGTCGGGCTCATCAACCGGGTCGGCAACGCCGAGTCCATCGAGCACGCCCGCGCCTGGTCCGCGGCCCACCCGGACGCCGTCGACCTGTTCGCCACCGAGTGGTCGCGCTACCCGGCCGAGCGGTACGCCCGCGAAGTCCTCGCCCACCTCGACCTGCGCGAGGCCCGGCTGCACGTGGAGACCCGCTGGCAGCTCGCCCAGCTCCCGCACGTCCCCGAGGCCCGCCGACTGTGGATCACCGTGCCGCCCGACCTCACCGCGGACGAGCTGCACACGGCGCTGCGTGGCCGCAAGGTCGCGGCCCTGCGCCTGAACGGCTGCGAGAGCCTCACCGACCTGGCGTTCCTGCGGGACAGTGCGGAGCGTCTCGAAGACCTGGAGGTGCTGCGGGGTTCGGGCCTGCGCGACCTCACCCAGCTCGCCCGGCTGCCCAGGCTGACCTCGCTCGGGCTGCTCGACGTGTCCGCCCAGGAGGTCGATCTGTCCCCGCTCGGCGAGCTCCCCGCGCTGCGCACCCTGCTGTTCGGCAGCAGCACCGACCTGCACCTGGCCCAGCTGCCGGTCCTCGGCGGCGTCACCACCCTGCATCTGGAGGCCGACCAGGTCGCCGGCTTCGACGCCCTGAGCCGCTGGCCCGCCCTCAGCTACCTGGAGCTCGCCCCCTCCTCCTCGGCCACCACCCGGCGACTGCTGGCGTACGTACGCGGGCGGCCCGGCATCACCCGGCTCGGCGTCGCGCTCAGCTCGGTGGCAGCCCTCGCCGGGGTGGCGCCGCTGCCGAGCGTGCGCCACCTCGACCTGTGGCTCGCCAACTCCGACGGCGACCTCGGCGCGGTCCTCGCGGTGTTCCCCGCACTGACGACGGTGGACCTCGCGGTGGGCACCGTCCAGGCGGGCTCCTGGAACCCGGCCGCCCTGCTGCGCCGCCCCGGCCTGACGGTCACCGTCAACGGCGGCCCGCCCCCGCCCGAACTCCCTTGACCGATCAGGCGAGTCGAACCATTCCACCGGGACAACAAAAGGGGCTGCCCCGGTCCGTACGTCACGTACGAGCCGGGGCAGCCCCTTCAGGCAAGACCTCCGAAGAGGACTACGCCTCCTTGCTCAGGTTCGGACCCGCGCCGCCTGCGGCCGCGTCCTCGATCGGCGGGACGTCGGGCAGGGCCGACTTCTCCTCGCCGCGGAAGGTGAACTTCTTCTCCTCACCCTCGCCCTCGGTGCCGATGACCACGATGTGACCGGGGCGCAGCTCACCGAAGAGGATCTTCTCGGAGAGGATGTCCTCGATCTCCCGCTGGATCGTCCGGCGCAGCGGCCGGGCGCCCATGATCGGGTCGTAGCCCTTCTTGGCGAGCAGCGACTTGGCCTCGGCATTGAGCTCGATGCCCATGTCGCGGTCCTTGAGGCGCTCGTCCACCTTGGCGATCATGAGGTCGACGATCTCGATGATGTCTTCCTCGGTGAGCTGGTGGAAGACCACCGTGTCGTCGACACGGTTCAGGAACTCGGGGCGGAAGTGCTGCTTCAGCTCCTCGTTGACCTTGGCCTTCATGCGCTCGTAGCCGGTCTTGACGTCGCCCTGGGCGGCGAAGCCCAGGTTGAAGCCCTTGGAGATGTCCCGGGTCCCGAGGTTGGTCGTCATGATGATGACCGTGTTCTTGAAGTCCACGACCCGGCCCTGGGAGTCGGTCAGGCGACCGTCTTCCAGAATCTGGAGCAGGGAATTGAAGATATCGGGGTGGGCCTTCTCGACCTCGTCGAAGAGGACGACGGAGAACGGCTTGCGGCGCACCTTCTCGGTGAGCTGGCCGCCCTCTTCGTAACCCACGTAACCGGGGGGCGAACCGAAGAGGCGGGAAACCGTGTGCTTCTCGCTGAACTCCGACATGTCGAGGGAGATCAGCGCGTCCTCGTCGCCGAAGAGGAATTCGGCGAGCGTCTTGGACAGCTCGGTCTTACCGACACCGGACGGGCCCGCGAAGATGAACGAACCGCCGGGGCGCTTCGGGTCCTTCAGGCCTGCACGGGTGCGGCGGATGGCCTGCGAGAGCGCCTTGATGGCGTCCTTCTGGCCGATGACGCGCTTGTGCAGCTCGTCTTCCATGCGGAGCAGCCGCGAGGACTCCTCCTCGGTGAGCTTGAAGACCGGGATGCCCGTGGCCGTGGCCAGCACCTCGGCGATCAGCTCGCCGTCGACCTCGGCGACGACGTCCATGTCGCCGGCCTTCCACTCCTTCTCGCGCTTGGCCTTCGCGGCGAGCAGCTGCTTCTCCTTGTCGCGGAGAGAGGCCGCCTTCTCGAAGTCCTGGGAGTCGATGGCCGACTCCTTGTCGCGGCGCACGCCCGCGATCTTCTCGTCGAACTCGCGGAGGTCCGGCGGCGCGGTCATCCGGCGGATGCGCATCCGGGAGCCGGCCTCGTCGATCAGGTCGATCGCCTTGTCCGGCAGGAAGCGGTCCGAGATGTACCGGTCGGCCAGCGTCGCGGCCTGGACGAGGGCCTCGTCCGTGATCGAGACGCGGTGGTGGGCCTCGTAGCGGTCGCGCAGACCCTTGAGGATCTCGATGGTGTGCGGCAGCGACGGCTCGGCGACCTGGATGGGCTGGAAGCGGCGCTCGAGGGCGGCGTCCTTCTCCAGGTGCTTGCGGTACTCGTCGAGCGTGGTGGCGCCGATGGTCTGGAGCTCACCGCGGGCCAGCATCGGCTTCAGGATCGAGGCGGCGTCGATCGCGCCCTCGGCGGCACCCGCACCCACCAGGGTGTGGAGCTCGTCGATGAACAGGATGATGTCGCCGCGGGTGCGGATCTCCTTGAGGACCTTCTTCAGGCGCTCCTCGAAGTCACCGCGGTAGCGGGATCCGGCGACCAGGGCGCCGAGGTCCAGCGTGTACAGGTGCTTGTCCTTGAGCGTCTCGGGCACCTCGCCCTTGACGATCGCCTGGGCCAGGCCCTCGACGACGGCGGTCTTGCCGACGCCGGGCTCGCCGATGAGCACCGGGTTGTTCTTGGTACGGCGCGACAGGACCTGCATGACGCGCTCGATCTCCTTCTCGCGCCCGATGACCGGGTCGAGCTTGGATTCGCGAGCGGCCTGCGTCAGGTTGCGGCCGAACTGGTCGAGCACCAGGGACGTGGAGGGAGTGCCCTCCGCAGGGCCGCCGGCGGTGGCGGCTTCCTTGCCCTGGTAGCCGGAGAGCAGCTGGATGACCTGCTGCCGCACCCGGTTGAGATCGGCGCCCAGCTTCACGAGGACCTGGGCGGCGACGCCCTCGCCCTCGCGGATCAGGCCGAGCAGGATGTGCTCGGTGCCGATGTAGTTGTGGCCGAGCTGGAGGGCCTCGCGGAGCGACAGCTCCAGGACCTTCTTGGCACGGGGCGTGAAGGGGATGTGCCCGGACGGGGCCTGCTGGCCCTGGCCGATGATCTCCTCCACCTGCTGGCGGACCGCCTCGAGCGAAATCCCGAGGCTCTCCAGGGCCTTAGCGGCGACACCCTCACCCTCGTGGATCAGGCCCAGGAGGATGTGCTCGGTGCCGATGTAGTTGTGGTTGAGCATCCGGGCTTCTTCCTGAGCCAGGACGACAACCCGCCGCGCGCGGTCGGTGAACCTCTCGAACATCGTTAATCGCTCCTCAGAGCGGTCGGGCAGTAAGGGGGCGGTCCCCTCCCTGTCCTTCCGCATGCTAGTCCCGCAGGGCGGGACAGCTCATTCCAACTGCCGACACCCGTTCATTGCCTCCCGGCCCGAACAGCCGACAACTGCTCCAACCCGATGGTGCGAGACGATGTTCCCGCAGGCCAGGCAGATACCCCTGTCTCCAGTACGCCGATGGCGAACGTGAGACCGCCTGACGAGCGCGTCGCCCCTCCCCACTAGGAATGTCTTACCCGTCGGGACCGACACTCCATGCGGCACACCCCGGTTCCGTAAGCTACGGGCGAACAACCTTGCGCCCACCCACAGCCCCACGCGTCCCGCATTCCACAACGGAGCGCAGTGGTCCGGAAACTCAGCGTAACCCCACGACGTTTCTCCAGTTGCTCCGGGCATGGCCTTCACCGTGCCGGCACCCCGCGCTCCCCTGGATGGCCCGCTCGCGCAGTGGTACGAGCGCGAGCTCGGCTGGGCCGTTTGCGCGGGTCCCCCCGTCCAGCTGCTCACCGGACTGCGCTTCGACGTCCTGGAACTCCCGGCGACCGCCGGATCCGCCCTGCTGAAGCGGTACGAACGGACGGGCCCGGTCGCCCTCGTGGGACACCGGATGCGGCTGCTCGTGGCGGCCGGAAGCGCGGACGAGCTGCCGGGGCTGCTCGACTGGCTGGAGTGGGGCGGCGTCGGCCTCGATCTGACGGCCGTCGGCGCCGGGGGCCGGATCACCGCACCCCTGCCGCCGGGATGGGCCGGCTCGCGGGGGGCCGCCGTATGGCTGCGACCCCCCGAGCCCGGGTGCGAGGTGGAAGCTCGGCTGCCCTCTTTCACCGGATTCACTCAGTGCGGTGGTGCCGGTGAAAAGGGCGCTTCCCAGGGTCCGGGGACCCTGCCGGGCGGTCGCGCCGCGGGCCTCAGCCTCGTGAGGCTGGTGGCCGCGGCGGCGACGGAATGCCACCGGGCCCGGTTGTTTCACGCGAAATCCCCAGGTGGTGCGGGGAACGCGGGAACTCAGCCGTTCTGCTTCTCGTAGGCCTCACGGATTTCGGCCGGGACGCGTCCGCGGTCGTTCACGTTGTAGCCCTGCTCCTTGGCCCACTTGCGGATCTCGGCAGTGTTCTGGTTGCCGGTACCGAGCAGCGCGCCACCACGGGCCTTGCCACGACCGCCGGCCGCGCGGCCACCGGTGCGCCGGCCGCTCTTCACGTACGGCTCAAGGAGACCCCGGAGCTTGTCCGCGTTGGCGGTGGTGAGGTCGATCTCGAAGCTCTTCCCGTCAAGAGCGAACGTCACGGTCTCGTCAGCCTCGCCACCGTCGAGGTCATCGACAAGAAGGACCTGAACCTTCTGTGCCACCGGATTTCCTTTCATCGAAAATGCAGTACGCGGAAAGGAAACCGCTTTTGCCTGAAAAACACAAACCCCCTGGAGAGGTTCGGGATCCTTGGCTCCAGGGAAACGTACGCGATTCGGACATAGGGTTCCGACAGCTTCCTGCCGCTTCCCCGATCACAGGTGCAGAAGCATCCGGGTGTTGCCCAAGGTGTTCGGCTTCACTCGTTCGAGACCGAGGAACTCGGCGACGCCCTCGTCATAGGAGCGCAGCAGCTCGCTGTAGACATCTGTGTCGACGGTATCGACCGGAGTCTCCCCGATCTCCGTGAACCCGTGCTTCGTGAAGAAGGCGACCTCGAAGGTAAGACAGAAAACCCGGCGCACTCCGAGCCAGCGGGCGGTCTGGAGCAGCTTGCCGAGTACGAGATGTCCGATGCCGCTGCCGTGAAACTCGGGGTCGACGGCAAGAGTGCGCACTTCGGCGAGGTCTTCCCACATCACGTGCAGCGCCCCGCAGCCCACCACCCGGGCGTCCGAGTCGCGTTCCGCCACCCAGAACTCCTGGATGGACTCGTAAAGGGTGACCGTTGCTTTGTCGAGCAGGATCCCGTCGCCGACGTACGCATCGAGAAGGCTTCGCACGGCCGGTACATCGCCGGTCCTGGCCCGGCGGACGGTGACCGCATTTGCGGCGGGATAAGACATGCCTGGACGCTATCGCCCCGCACTGTCCCCGGGCGCATCGCCCTCTTGGGACTCTTCGGATCGTGGGGACTCTTCGGATCCGTGTTCGGCTTCGCGATCGCGTTCGGGTTCCGGCTCCTGCACCATGCGCACGGCATCACGCAGCGCTTCGCGCTCCTCGGGGGACATCATGCCGAAGAAGGCGACGAGTGCGGCGGCGCGGTTGTCGCTCTGGGACCAGGCTTCGTTCATCAGAGCCGCGGCGTACGCGGCCCGTGTGGAGACCGCCGTATATCGATAGGCGCGTCCGTCGACTTCCCGGCGGACCCAGCCCTTCTGATGGAGATTGTCCATTACGGTCATGACCGTGGTGTACGCGATGGACCGTTCCTGCTGAAGGTCTTCGAGGACTTCCCGGACGGTCACCGGACGGTTCCACTGCCAGACGCGGGTCATGACGGCGTCTTCCAGCTCTCCCAATTGGCGGGGCACATCTGCACCATAGTGGGAGATGTCGCGAATGGCTGGTTATTTGCAGTTAGCGCGCAGCAAAAAGGGCGCACGTGGGGAAATGCCCCGTGCGCCCCCGCTGTGTGTGCCGTCCGGACCGCGCGGTCAGGAGGAGGCGGGCTTCTGCCGGGCGGCCTCGGCGCGGGCGAGCGCGCCGTCCACGGCCGCGTCCTCCTTGCCCTTGTTCGGACCACCCTGACTCTTCACGATCGTCACGACGAGCGCGATGAAGAAGATGGCCATCACCACGGGGGGCAGAAGCGCGGAAACGTAGTCCATACCGACAGGGTAGCCAGGGGTGGCCGGTGGGCCAGGGCCGGGGCCTAACCCGCTCGCCGCTCCTCCGGCGGAGGCACGGGACGGCGGCGCGGTGGGAAGACCTCGGAGGGCTTCGGTACGGGGCGGTCCGGCGCGGGGTGGGCGGGCGCCGGGCGGGCCGGGGCCGCGGGGCGTGGCTCGGCCGACTTGTCCTTGCCCCTGCCCTTGTCCGCGGCGCCCCCGTCGACCAGCGTGAGGAGCCGGGTGCGCTGGGCCGGCGGGACGGCCGTGCGGCCGGCCAGCCGGGCCCGCACCGAGCGTTCCGCGATCCGGCGGCAGCGCTCCAGGAGGGCCGCGCAGACCGGATCGGAGCGCAGTGCGCGCAGGGCGGCCAGGTCGTCGGGCCCGGGGTCGTAGCCGGCCGCCAGGGCGTCCTGGAGCAGCTCGGTGTAGCCGGGCAGCGAGCCGGGCAGCGCGTCACGGTAACGGGCGAGGTCGGCCAGGAGGAAGGCGCGCAGCCGGTCCGCCTCGCGGACGGCCTCGTCCACGGAGTCGGCCAGGCGCAGGCAGTCCTTGATGTCCTGGTCCTTGACGGCGGTGGGGTGCAGGGCGATGGCCAGGGCGCGTCGGAGCACACGCAGCTCGTCCGCGCCGAACGCCATGCCGCCTCGGGATCCGTAGGGCGTGGGCATGCGGCGACGATACGTCCTACAGGGACAAAATCCGCTTAACAGGCCGATGCCGGGCGCGTGTCGGGGTGGGTCCCGATGCGCCCGGCCGCCGCTTCAGGAGCGCGAGACGTTACGCTCGTACACGAGGCGCAGGCCGATCAGGGTCAGCCACGGCTCGTGCTCGTCGATCTCCTCGGCCTCGCCGAGCACCATCGGGGCGAGGCCGCCGGTCGCGATGACGGTGACGTCGTCCGGGTCTCCGTCCGGGCCGACCAGTTCGCGCTTCATGCGCTTGACGACGCCGTCGACCTGGCCCGCGAAGCCGTACACGATGCCAGCCTGCATGGCCTCGACGGTGTTCTTGCCGATCACCGAGCGGGGGCGGGCCACCTCGATCTTGCGGAGCTGGGCGCCCTTGATGCCGAGCGCGTCGACGGAGATCTCGATGCCGGGGGCGATGACGCCGCCGATGTACTCGCCGCGCGCGCTGACCGCGTCGAACGTCGTGCCCGTGCCGAAGTCGACGACGATCGCCGGGCCGCCGTAGAGCTCGACGGCGGCGATCGAGTTGACGATGCGGTCGGCGCCGACCTCCTTCGGGTTGTCGGTCAGGACCGGCACGCCCGTCTTGATGCCCGGTTCCACCAGGATCGCGGGGACGTCGCCGTAGTAGCGGCGGGTCACCTCGCGCAGCTCGTGCAGGACGGACGGGACGGTCGCGCAGATCGCGATGCCCTCGATGCCGTCGCCGAGCTCGGCGCCGAGCATCGGGTGGGTGCCCATCAGGCCGTTGAGCAGCACGGCCAGCTCGTCCGCGGTGCGGCGGGCGTCGGTGGAGATCCGCCAGTGCTCGACGACCTCCTCGCCGTCGAACAGGCCGAGGACGGTGTGGGTGTTGCCGACGTCGATGGTGAGCAGCATCAGGCCCGGCCCTCTCCGGCCTCGCGCAGGTCCAGACCGATGTCGAGGATCGGCGAGGAGTGCGTGAGGGCGCCCACCGCCAGGTAGTCGACGCCGGTGGCGGCGTACTCGGCGGCGTTGGCCAGGGTGAGGCGGCCCGAGGATTCGAGCATCGCGCGGCCCGCGACCAGGGCGACCGCCTCGGCCGTCTGGGCCGGGGTGAAGTTGTCGAGCAGGATCAGGTCGGCCCCGGCGTCCAGTACTTCGGTGACCTGGGCCAGGGTGTCGACCTCGACCTCGATGGCGAGGTCGGGGAAGCGGTCGCGTACGGCCTTGAAGGCCTCGGCGACGCCGCCCGCTGCCACCACGTGGTTGTCCTTGACCAGGGCCGCATCCGAGAGGGACATGCGGTGGTTGACGCCGCCGCCGCAGCGGACCGCGTACTTCTCCAGGGCGCGCAGGCCCGGGGTCGTCTTGCGGGTGTCGCGGACCTTGGCGCCGGTGCCTTCGAGGGCATCCGCCCAGGCGCGGGTGGCGGTCGCGATGCCGGACAGGCGGCACAGCAGGTTGAGCGCGCTGCGCTCGCCGGTCAGCAGGTCGCGGGTGCGGGTCGTGACGCTGATGAGCTTCTGGCCGGCCTCTACGCGGTCGCCGTCCGCGACGTGCCGCTCGACCTCGAACTCCTCCGTGCAGACGATGGAGAGGATCGCCTCGGCGACGCGCAGGCCCGCGACCGTGCCGGCCTCGCGGGCCGTGAAGTCGCCGGTGGCGACGGCGTCCTGGGGGACGGTGGCCGCCGACGTGACGTCCACGCCGCCGTCCAGGTCCTCCTCGATGGCGAGGTGCGCGATGTCCTCGACCTGGACGGGGTCGAGACCCGACTCGGCGAGCAGGGCGGCGAGCGCGGGGTCGAGCCCGCACTCGTACACCTCCTCGGAGCCGCAGCCGCAGTCGTCGCCGCAGCCGCCGCCCTGGGCGGGCGCACCGATCTGGATCAGGGGGACGTCCACCGGCTGGGGACGGAGTTCCTCGGGCGTGCTCACGGTTACGGCTCCAGGGGGGTGGCGGCGACGGTCGGGGGGAAGGTGGCGCTGGCGGTGGGGCGGATGTCCAGGGACCGCTCGGGGGTGATGCGGACGACGAGGTGGCGCTGCCAGGACGCATCGTCGCGGTCCGGCCGGTCCTCGCGCCAGTGGCAGCCGCGGGTCTCCTCGCGGGCGGCCGCCGCGGCGACCAGGACCCGCGAGACGAGCAGCAGGTTGGTGGTCTCCCACGCCTCGACGCCGGGCACGGCGGCCTTGTGCTCGTCCGCGCGGATCGCCTCCAGGCGGCCGGCCGCCTCGGCGAGGCTGTCGGCGGAGCGCAGCACTCCGGCGCCTTCGGTCATGATCCGCTGGATCTGGATGCGGGCGGCCGGGTCGAGCAGCGGCACGGGCTCGCCGTGCGCCCCGGCGGGAAGAGCCGAGCCGACCGCCTTGTCCCGTACGGGGGTCGAGGCACCGGCCGCGATGTCCGCCGCGATGTTCTCGGCGAAGACCAGGCCCTCCAGGAGGGAGTTGGAGGCGAGCCGGTTGGCGCCGTGGACGCCGGTGCAGGCGACCTCGCCGCACGCGTACAGGCCGGGCACCGTGGTGCGGCCGTGCCGGTCGGTGCGGATGCCGCCGGAGGCGTAGTGCGCGGCGGGGGCGACCGGGATCGGCTCGGTCACCGGGTCGATGCCGTGCGAGCGGCAGGCGGCCAGGATCGTCGGGAAGCGCTGCTCCCACATCGCGGCGCCGAAGTGCCGGGCGTCCAGGTACATGTGCTCGGTGCCCCGGGCCTGCATCTGGCGGGTGATGGCCTTGGCGACGATGTCGCGGGGGGCGAGCTCCGCCAGCTCGTGCTGCCCGAGCATGAAGCGGGTGCCGGCCGCGTCGACGAGGTGGGCGCCTTCGCCCCGTACGGCCTCGGAGACCAGGGGCTGCTGGCCCTCCGAGTCGGCGCCGAGGAACAGGACCGTGGGGTGGAACTGGACGAATTCGAGGTCGGAGATCTCGGCGCCGGCGCGCAGCGCGAGGGCCACGCCGTCGCCCGTGGACACGGACGGGTTGGTGGTCGCCGAGAACACCTGGCCCATGCCGCCGGTCGCGAGGACCACCGCGGGCGCGCGGACCGCGCCGACGCCGTCGTGCTGGCCCTCGCCCATGACGTGCAGGGTGATGCCCGCGGTGCGGCCGTCCTCGTCCTTGAGGAGGTCGAGGACCAGGGCGTTCTCGATGGTGCGCACCGCCCGGGTGCGGACGGCCTCGACGAGCGCGCGGGAGATCTCGGCGCCGGTGGCGTCGCCGCCCGCGTGCGCGATGCGGCGGCGGTGGTGGCCGCCCTCGCGGGTCAGCGAGATCGCGCCGGAGTCGTCGGTGTCGAAGTGGGCGCCGGTGGCGATCAACCGCCGTACGGCGTCCGGGCCTTCGGTGACCAGGAGGCGTACCGCGTCCTCGTCGCACAGGCCCGCGCCGGCCACCAGGGTGTCGTCCAGGTGCTGCTCGGGGGTGTCGCCCTCGCCGAGGGCGGCCGCTATGCCGCCCTGCGCCCAGCGCGTCGAGCCGTCGTCCAGGCGGGCCTTGGTGACGACGACGGTGGCCAGGCCCGCCGCGGTGCAGCGCAGGGCGGCGGTCAGGCCCGCGACGCCGGAGCCGACGACCACGACGTCCGCGTCGATGGCCCAGCCGGGTGCGGGGGCGTCGAGCCGTATTCCGGTGCTTGTCATGCCGGTGCTCCGAACGTGAGCGGGATGTTGTCGATGAGGCGCGTGGTGCCGACGCGGGCGGCGACCGCCAGGATCGCCTCGCCCTCGAACCCCTCGGGGGCCTCGGTGAACGTCGCCGGGTCGACCAGCGCCAAGTAGTCGGTCACGACGGGGGGTTCGAGCTTGGCCGCCTCGTCGAGCACGCCCTGGGCGACGGCCTTGATCGACGCGGGGGACGGCGCGGCCGCGGCGACCGCGTGGGCGTCGGCCGCGGCCCTGGCCTCGCCGATCGCGGTGAGCGCGTCGGCCCGGCCCGAGACCGCGCCCCCGGCGGCGGCCCGCGCGTGCAGGGCGTGCTCGGCGGCGAGCCGGTCGCGGGCCGCGAACAGCGCGCGGGACAGGGCGCGGGCCGCGGTGCGCTCCGCCGGGTCGAGGTAGCGGTTGCGGCTGGACAGGGCGAGCCCGTCGTCCTCGCGCACCGTCGGCACGCCGACGATCTCCACGGGGAAGTTCAGATCGCGCACCATGCGCCGGATCAGCGCCAGCTGCTGGGCGTCCTTCTGCCCGTACAGGGCGAGGTCGGGCGCGCTCAGGTGGAGCAGCTTGGCGACGACGGTCAGCATGCCGTCGAAGTGGCCGGGCCGTACGGCGCCCTCCAGGAGCTCGCCCATGGGGCCCGCGGTGACGCGCACGTGGGGCTCGCCGCCGGGATAGACCTCCTCGACGGACGGCGCGAACACGGCGTCGGCGCCCTCGCGTTCGGCGATCGCGCGGTCCGCGTCCAGGGTGCGCGGATAGCGGTCCAGGTCCTCTCCCGCGCCGAACTGCAGCGGGTTGACGAACACCGTGACCACGACCTGCCCGTCGGGCCCGGCCAGCCGGCGCGCGGTACGGATCAGGGTGGCGTGGCCCTCGTGGAGCGCGCCCATGGTCATGACGACGGCCCGGCGGCCGGTCCGCTCCAGGGCCGCGAGCTCCGCGGCCGTACGGACGAGAGCGGTCCGTGCTGTCATCGGGCTTCTCCTTCGGCGAGCACACCGAGCAGGTCCTGGGCGAGCTCGGGTTTCAGCAGTCCATGGGCGAGCGCCCGGTCGGCGGTCGTACGGGCCATCGCGAGGTATCCGGCGACCGTGCTCGGCGCGTGCTTGCGCAGCTCGGCCACGTGGGCGGCGACCGTGCCGGCGTCGCCGCGCGCGACCGGTCCGGTCAGGGCGGCGTCGCCCGAGCGCAGGGCGTTGTCGAGGGCCGCGCCGAGCAGCGGGCCGAGCATGCGGTCGGGGGCCGCGACACCGGCCTGGCCAAGCAGCTCCATGGACTGGGCGACCAGCGTGACCAGGTGGTTCGCGCCGAGGGCGAGGGCCGCGTGGTAGAGCGGGCGGTTCGCCTCCTCGATCCACTCGGGCTCGCCGCCCATCTCGATGACCAGCGCCTCGGCGGCGAGCCGCAGCTCCTCGGGGGCGGTCACGCCGAACGAGCAGCCCGCCAGGCGCTGGACGTCCACGCCCGTGCCGGTGAACGTCATCGCCGGGTGCAGTGCCAGCGGCAGCGCGCCGGCCCGCCGGGCCGGGTCCAGGACGGCCGTGCCGTACCGCCCGGAGGTGTGCACCAGGAGCTGGCCCGGACGGATCGCGCCGGTCTCGGCGAGGCCCTCGACGAGGCCCGGCAGCGCGTCGTCGGGGACGGTGAGCAGGACGAGATCGGCACGCCGGAGGACCTCGGCGGGCGGGACCAGCGGCACGTCGGGCAGCAGGGTCGCGGCCCGGCGCACCGACGCGTCGGAGACGCCGGAGACCGCGACCGGGCGGTGCCCGGCCAGCTGGAGGGACGCGGCGAGCGCGGGGCCGACCCGGCCCGCGCCGACGACGCCCACGGTGAGGCGGGCGGGGCGGTCCGCCGGGCTGTGCTCGGGGCGGTGCTCTGATGGTGCGTTCACGCGGTGGGGGCCTTCCGTTCCAGTCCGCGAGGGGTACCGGACGCCAAACCAAATTCAAACGGCCCCGTCATGCTACGCCCAGGCCCCGCAAACCCCCTTGGTTGTCCACAGGGTGTGGGCGATCATCGCCCCATGCCAGAAACCGAGCCGAACTCCCCCTCCGAATCCACCGCCGACACCCCGGGCGGGGCGCCGGAGGAAACTCCGGAACAGGCCCTGCGACACCGCCTGACCGTCTTCAGAGGCGCCAAGCACACACTGGCGGAGCAGGGCGTCGACCACACCCTCGCGGAGCGCCTGACGGCCCTCCTGACCGACGGCGCCGAGGTCTACGACCTGGACGAGTTCACCGACATCTACGGCAACGGCGCGGTCACCGAGCTGGAGCGCCGCACCGCCGAGGAGCTCGGCTTCCCGGCCGCCGCCTTCTTCCCCACCGGCACGATGGCCCAGCAGGTCGCGCTGCGCTGCTGGGCGGCCCGCACCGGGAACCCCACGGTCGCCCTGCACCCGCTCGCCCACCCCGAGGTGCATGAACGCCAGGCGTTCAGCCAGGTCAGCGGCCTGCGTACGGTCCACCCGACGGACGAGCCCCGGCTGCCCACCGCGGAGGAGGTGCTGGGCTTCGAGGAGCAGTTCGGCACGCTGATGCTGGAGCTCCCGCTGCGCGACGCCGGGTTCGTGCTGCCGACCTGGGACGAGCTGGTCGCCGTGGTGGAGGCGGCCCGCGAGCGGGACGCCGTGGTGCACTTCGACGGCGCGAGGATCTGGGAGACCACCACCCACTTCGGCCGCCCCCTGCGGGAGGTCGCGGGCCTCGCGGACAGCGTGTACGTGTCCTTCTACAAGACGATGGGCGGCCTGTCCGGCGCCGTCCTGGCGGGCTCCGAGTCGCTGATCGCGGAGGCCCGCACCTGGCGCCACCGCTACGGCGGCCAGCTCTTCCAGCAGTTCCCCGCCGCCCTGGCCGGCCTGATCGGCCTGCGCAAGGAGCTGCCGGAGCTCCCCTCGTACGTGGCCCACGCCAAGGTGGTGGCCTCGGCCATGAAAGAGGGCTTCGCCGAAGCGGGCGTGCCGTGGTTCCGGGTGCACCCCGAGCCGCCGCACACCCACCAGTTCCAGGTGTGGCTGCCGTACGACGCCGAGGTCCTCAACGCCGCGTCGCTGCGGCAGGCGCAGGAGAGCGGCGTCTGCCTGTTCCGCCGCTGGTTCCCGAACCCCTCGGGCCCGGCGGGCCTGGCCGTCACCGAGGTCACGGTGAACGCCCCGGGCCTCGCGTGGAGCGCCGAGGACGTACGGGCCGCGGTGGCGGAGTTCGTACGGCTCCTGTCGTAACGGGGTCAGCGGCAGGCGGGCGGGTGACTCCGGGGGTGGCGGGGGGCGAACAGGTGGGCCAGGGCCGCCCGCAGCCGGCCCGTGGCGAGCCGGCCCGCCAGGACCGCCTCGAAGCGGCGGTAGTCCCGTATCCCGCGCAGGACCGCCACGTCGTGGGTGCCCGGCACCGGCGGGGCGGGCGCGCCGAGCCGGGCCGCGCGGTAGCTGTCGATCATGTGCTGCTGCATCACGTCCATGCCTCCACGGTGAACCCGTCCCGGCCGGGCCGCGCGCCGATTGACGAGCCCCGTCAAATGGGGCCAGGACCAAAATGACGGCCTGACCAGCGCCGTCGATTGACCGGGACCGTCAATCGGCGGCCGCTCCGTCGGTGCCGCGGTGCACCATGGGGCCATGAGCGTGACCATCGACATCACGGGCCTGCCGCCCGAGCGCATCGGCTTCGCGATCTCGCCGCTTGCCGAGCTGGGCCTGGCCCTGCACGCGCTCTCCGAGCCCGGCCACCACCCGGGCCTGCACGGCTGGGTCACGGCGACCGCGGCCTCCCTGAAGCCCGACCTGGCGGACCGGCTGCACGAGGCCGAGTTCCTGTGGCGCAACACGTTCTCCGACGTGTTCATGCCGTTCGCGGGCATACCGGGCTGGGACGGCACCCCCGGCTCGACGCTCGCCGAGGACCTCGACCTGCTCGACCGCCTCCCCGACGAGCGGTTCGCCTCCGCCGCCCTGGAGTTCACCTGCTCCAGCCTGTACGCGGTCAGGACGCCGTCCCCGCTGCACGATCCGGCGATGCGGGCGCGTGCCCTGGAGATGGCGGCGGTCCGGGGACCACGCCAAGTGGATTTCGCCGAGCGCCTGTTGAGCGACCCGGCCTCCGTACGGGCCTGGCTGCGGCGCCTGTTCGAGGACTGCGAGGAGGCCTTCTTCGCGGACACCTGGCAGCGGATCCGGGTCCAGCTGGCCGCGGATGCCCGGCACAAGGCGGAGATACTCCGCCGCAAGGGGCTCGACGAGGCCGTCGCCTCGGTGTCGGCCGCGCTCAGCCTGGACGAGGGCGGGACGCGGATCAGCGTGGACAAGCTGACCGAGGGCCGCACCACCGCGACCGACCCCGAGCCCGGCGCGGGGCTCACCTTCGTGCCCACCTCGTTCGGCTGGCCGCACCTGATGGTGCTGCACGCGCCGGGCTGGCGGCCGGTGATCCACTACCCGGTGCACGGGCCCGAACTGCCCTCGCCCGCCTCGGTCGAGGTCCTCAAGCTGCGGATGGAGGCGCTGGCCCACCCCATGCGGATGCGCCTGTGCCGCAACCTGGCCCGCTCCCCGTACACGACGAGCGAGCTCGCCGACTCACACGGGATCACGGCGCCGGAGGTGTCCCGGCACCTTTCCGTCCTGAAGAGGGCGGGGCTCATTTCGACGCGACGCCGGGGGAGGTACGTGCTGCACCAGCTCGACCTCACGGTCGTGGCCCGGCTGGGGAGTGACTTTCTGGAGGGGGTGCTGCGCTGATGCCCCCGAAGGGGCCCCGGGGGGTCAGGACACCCGCAGCAGGAGCTTGCCCGTAGAAGTGCGGCCCTCCATCAACTCGTGCGCCGCGGCGGCCTCTTCGAGGGCGAACTCGGCGGTGACGGGCAGCTCCACCTGACCACTGGTGGCCAGCCGCAGCGCCCGGTCCGCGATCTCGCGCAGCGCACGGGGGGCGCCGGCCGCGAGGCCCAGGATGGAGAACCCCGAGACGGTCCGGCCGCGCGGGTACAGCTCGCCCTGCCCGACCTGCCAGGCCGCCTCGCCGCTCGCGTTGCCGTACGAGACGAGCCGGCCGAACAGGGCGAGCGACTCCAGGCCCCGGCGCAACGTCTCACCGCCGACCGGGTCGAGCACCAGGTCCACCCCGCGCCCGCCGGTGGCCCGCAGCACGTCCGCGTCGAACGCGCCGGTCAGGAAGGCGTCGTCGTATCCGTGCTTACGGGCGTAGTCGGCCTTGGCCTCGCTGGAGACCACGCCGTACACCGCACCCGCCCCGGCCAGCTTGGCGAGCTGCCCCGCGACGGTGCCGACGCCGCCCGCGGCGCCCTGCACCAGGACGCTCTCGCCGGGCTGCAACCGGCCCACCTCGTGGATCAGGGCGTGCGCGGTCGGCAGCACGGTGGGCAGAGTCGCCGCGGTGCGCAGGCTCACGCCCTCGGGCAGCGGGAAGACGGTGACGGCCGGGGCGAGGGCCACGTCCGCGTACGCGCCGCCCTCGGTCATGGCGGCCACCTCCTGCCCGGCCACGAGCCCTTCGACCCCGGCGCCGACGGCCCGGATGCGGCCGGAGAGTTCGAGACCCGGCACGAAGGGGAGCGATTCGACCCGGTATCCCACCGAACGCGCCTTGAGATCCGCGAAGTTGATGCCGACGTACGCGACATCGATGCTCACCTCGCCGGGCCCCGGCTGCGGAACCTCCGCTTCCACCAGCCGAAGCACCTCGGGCCCGCCGAACTGGTCAAACCTGATCGCACGCATGACGCCACATCCCCGCAACGGATCGGATCGGAGTACCGAACAGGGCCGATAGTACGACGAGCGTCGTACTATCGGCAATGGCTGCACCCGGTGGAACGGTCCCGCTCAAGGCCGCGCTCCAGGCCTCGCCACGGCGGTTCAGAGTGCGCCGCCGCCTGCCCGGACCAGGCCCGTCTCGTACGCCAGGACCACGACCTGGACGCGGTCGCGCAGTTCCAGCTTGGTCAGGATGCGGCCCACGTGCGTCTTGACCGTGGCCTCCGACAGGACGAGGCGGGCGGCGATCTCGCCGTTGGACAGGCCCTGCGCGACCAGGAGCATGACCTCGCGCTCGCGCTCGGTCAGTTTCTCCAGCTGCTTGTGCTCGGGCTCCTTGCTGCTGGCCGGGAGCATCGGGGCGAACCGGTCGAGCAGCCGCCGGGTCGTCGACGGGGCGACCACCGCGTCGCCGCTGTGCACCGAACGGATCGCGCCGAGCAGCTCGGCGGGCGGCACGTCCTTCAGCATGAAGCCGCTGGCGCCCGCCTTCAGCCCGGAGAAGGCGTACTCGTCGAGGTCGAAGGTGGTCAGGATCAGCACCTTGGGCGGGTTCGGCGCCTCGCAGATGCGCCGGGTGGCCTCCACGCCGTCCAGCCTCGGCATGCGCACGTCCATCAGGACCACGTCGACGGCGGTCGCGCGCAGGATGTCGATCGCCTCCGCGCCGTCGCCCGCCTCCGCGACGACCTCCATGTCCGGCTGGGCGGCGAGCACCATCCGGAACCCGGTGCGCAGCAGCACCTGGTCGTCGACGAGCATGACTCTTACACATCTTACCGGCGCGGCCTCTTGGTCAGTCATGAAGC
>NZ_BMUA01000038.1 GCF_014649955.1 Streptomyces violascens | reverse complement strand
CGTAATCGGGTCCACACACACGTAAGAGCGGGACGGAACCACCGGAATAAGGCGGCCCATCCACAGCGTCCTCGCTGTGTTGTTGCCTACCCGTCACAAGGACCGGCAGGACTTTTCAAAGGAACCTCGTCCCACCGAAGTGGAGACAGGGTTGTCAATCTGGCGTTGACTTTTGGCACGCTGTTGAGTTCTCAAGGAACGGACGCTTCCTTCGTACTCACCCTCTCGGGCTTTCCTCCGGGCGCTTCCCTTCAGTATTTCGTGTTCCCGACTCTATCAGACTCTTTCGTGTCCGATTCCCCGTCGGAATTGGGGTTGCTTTGAGGTTTTCGCTTTCGCGTTTCCCTTTCGGCGTGACCCGACTTTATCAGAGATTCTGAAGCCGGATTCCCGACCCGATCGGGTCTCCCGTGTGGCACACGAGTGTGCCGGGTTCCCCTCAGGCGGAGACGTAAACCTACTGGAGCGGGGCGCCCCGATGCAAATCGAGGCGCCCCGCTCCGGGTGTACGTCCTGGGGTCGTCAGACCTCGACGACCACGGGAAGGATCATCGGACGCCTGCGGTAGGTGTCCGAGACCCACTTGCCGACCGAACGGCGGATCAGCTGCTGGAGCTGGTGCGGCTCGACGACGCCGTCCTGGGCGGACCGGTTCAGTGCTTCCTCGATCTTCGACACCACCGGAGTGAACGCCGAGTCGTCGATGCCGGAACCGCGCGCCTGGATGTGCGGGCCGCTGGTGATCTTGCCGCTGCTGGAGTCCACCACCACGTACACCGAGATGATGCCCTCGTCACCGAGAATGCGGCGGTCCTTCAGGGAGGACTCCGTCACGTCGCCGACCGAGAGGCCGTCCACGTAGACGTAACCCGCCTGGACCTTGCCGACGATGCGCGCGGTGCCGTCGACCAGGTCGACGACCACGCCGTCCTCGGCGATGACGATGTGGTTCTTCGGGACGCCGGTGAGCGCTCCGAGCTCCGCGTTCGCCCGCAGGTGGCGCCATTCGCCGTGGACCGGCATCAGGTTCTTCGGCTTGCAGATGTTGTAGAAGTACAACAGCTCGCCGGCCGAGGCGTGGCCCGAGACGTGCACCTTGGCGTTGCCCTTGTGGACGACGTTGGCGCCCCAGCGGGTCAGGCCGTTGATGACGCGGTAGACCGCGTTCTCGTTGCCCGGGATGAGCGACGACGCGAGGATCACGGTGTCGCCCTGGACGATCCGGATCTGGTGGTCGCGGTTGGCCATGCGGGACAGCGCGGCCATCGGCTCGCCCTGCGAACCCGTGCAGACCAGTACGACCTCGTCGTCCGGCAGGTCGTCCAGCGTCTTCACGTCGACGACGAGGCCGGCCGGGACCTTCAGGTAGCCGAGGTCTCGCGCGATGCCCATGTTGCGGACCATGGAGCGGCCGACGAAGGCGACCCGGCGGCCGTACTCGTGGGCCGCGTCCAGGATCTGCTGGATGCGGTGCACATGGCTGGCGAAGCTGGCCACGATGATGCGCTTGTCGGCGTTCGCGAAGACGTTGCGCAGGACGTTGGAGATGTCCCGCTCCGGCGGCACGAACCCGGGGACCTCGGCGTTCGTCGAGTCGGAGAGGAGGAGGTCGATGCCCTCCTCGCTCAGCCGGGCGAAGGCGTGCAGGTCGGTGAGGCGGCCGTCCAGCGGAAGCTGGTCCATCTTGAAGTCGCCGGTGGCGACCGCCATGCCCGCGGGGGTGCGGATGGCGACCGCCAGGGCGTCCGGGATGGAGTGGTTGACCGCGACGAACTCGCAGTCGAAGGGGCCCAGGCGCTCGCGGTCGCCCTCGGCGACCTCCAGCGTGTACGGGCGGATGCGGTGCTCCTGGAGCTTGGCCTCGATCAGGGCGAGGGTCAGCTTGGAGCCGATCAGCGGGATGTCCGGCTTCTCGCGAAGCAGGTAGGGCACGCCGCCGATGTGGTCCTCGTGGCCGTGCGTCAGGACGATGCCCTCGATGTCGTCGAGGCGGTCCCGGATCGAGCTGAAGTCCGGCAGGATCAGGTCGATGCCGGGCTGCTCCTCCTCGGGGAAGAGGACGCCGCAGTCGACGATGAGCAGGCGGCCGCCGAACTCGAAGACGGTCATGTTCCGGCCGATTTCGCCGAGACCGCCGAGCGGTGTGACGCGCAGGCCGTTCTTGGGAAGCTTCGGCGGGGTGCCGAGTTCAGGATGCGGATGACTCAAAAGACTCTCCTCACCACACGCGCCACGTACCTGTAGGGCACGTGGCGCGTATGTCATTCGTGCACTTGCTGTTGTGTATGGGTTTTCGCGCGTTTGTCCGGCGCGTATTCAGTTGTGAAGTCTGTGGTTAGAGCTGTACCCCACCGGCTGCCAGATCGAGCGCCAGCTGGCTGGATTCTTCCGGCGTGAGCTCGACCAGGGGCAGGCGCAGCGGCCCGGCGGGGAGGCCCTGGAGGGCCAGGGCCGCCTTGGTGGTGATGACGCCCTGGGTGCGGAACATGCCCGTGTAGACGGGGAGCAGCTGCTGGTGGATCTCGGTGGCCTTGCGCACCTCGCCCGCGAGGTAGGCCTCCAGGAGGGCGCGCAGCTCGGGGGTGACGAGGTGGCCGACCACGGAGACGAAGCCGCAGGCGCCGACGGAGAGCAGCGGCAGGTTGAGCATGTCGTCGCCGGAGTACCAGGCGAGGCCGGAGCGGGCGATGGCCCAGCTGGCGCGGCCGAGGTCGCCCTTGGCGTCCTTGTTGGCGACGATCCGGGGATGCTCGGCGAGCCGGACGAGGGTCTCGGTGTCGATCGGGACGCCGCTGCGGCCGGGGATGTCGTACAGCATCACCGGGAGTTCGGTGGCGTCGGCGATGGCCGAGAAGTGCCGGAACAGGCCCTCTTGTGGGGGCTTGTTGTAGTACGGCGTGACGGCGAGCAGGCCGTGTGCGCCGGAGCGTTCGGCCGTACGGGCGAGTTCGAGGGTGTGGCGCGTGTCGTTGGTGCCGATTCCGGCCACGACGTGGGCACGGTCTCCGACGGCCTCCAGTACGGCCCGTACGAGCTGGTCTTTCTCCGCGTCGCTGGTGGTCGGGGACTCGCCGGTGGTGCCGTTGACGATCAGTCCGTCGTTGCCTGCGTCGACCAGATGGGCCGCCAGTCGCTGGGCGCCGTCGAGGTCGAGTGCGCCGTCCGCCGTGAAGGGCGTGATCATGGCGGTGAGGACCCGCCCGAAGGGGGTCTGCGGAGTGGAGATCGGAGCCATGGGTAACACGCTACTCGCTGCTCAGCGCCGGGTGCCCCCTCGGGGGCCGGTGGCTGAGGAGCCCGGCACTGCCTGCTCGGGGGTTCAAGCAGTGCCGGGTCCGTTTGATCAGCCTAGATGAACTTCACGAAACGCCGCAATACGGACGCTTTGCGGGGCCTATCCGCACATCTGTGCCGGTATGGGCGCGAAGCTCGGCCGGTCGGCGCGGTTACGGGGCCACCCTGCCGTTGGTGTTGAAGGCCGCGTAGGTGAGGGGCATCAGGCGGGCCCACTCCTCTTCCATCTTCTCGCCGACCATCTCGATCTCCCGCTGCGGGAAGGACGGGACCTTCGCCAGCTCGTGCTGAGTGCGCAGGCCGAGGAAGTGCATCAGCGAACGTGCGTTGCACGTCGCGTACATCGAGGAGAACAGGCCGACCGGGAGCGTGGCACGGGCGACTTCACGGGCCACGCCGGCCGCCAGCATCTCCTGGTACGCCTCGTAGGAGCGGCGGTAGGAGTCCTCCATGACGCGGGAGGTCAGCTCCTGCTGCTCCGCCGAACCGTCGACGAACTCGTACTTGCCGGGGCGGCCCTGCTGGACCAGCTTGCGCTCGGCGCCCGGGACGTAGAAGACCGGCTGGAGCTCCCTGTACCGGCCCGACTCCTCGTTGTACGACCAGCCCACGCGGTGCCGCATGAACTCGCGGAAGACGAAGATCGGGGCGCTGATGAAGAAGGTCATCGAGTTGTGCTCGAAGGGGCTGCCGTGCCGATCCCGCATCAGGTAGTTGATCAGGCCCTTGGAGCGCTCGGGGTCCTTCTGGAGCTCCTCGAGGGACTGCTCGCCCGCCGTGGAGACGCGGGCTGCCCACAGCACGTCCGAGTCGGACGCCGAGTGCTTCACGAGCTCGACGGTGACGTCGCTGCGGAAGCTGGGCTTGAGGTCTGGGGCGGGGGTGTCGGTCACCGGCGGGTCCTTCCAAATTGCGTCGCTCGGGCGGCGCCCACTCTACGGCCCGGCACTGACAACTCCGTCTCTGACGGGTCGTCACCATATTCTTCGGCCAATTCGGGGAATTCGGGCACCAATCGGCACGGCTGTGCGTCTGTACCAGTAAGCAGCAATCAGTTCGACAGCCCCTCGAGTTTCCCAGGAGATGTGCCCCCATGTTCCGCCGGCGTGAGCCCGTTCCGTTCGCCTTCGTCGCCGAGGCCGACCGCTACCGCAGCAATGTCGAGCCGCCGCCTCGCGAGCGTGCGAGCGCAGGTCAGCTCGTCGGGCGGACGCTGGTCGGGCTCACCGTCATAGCCGGGCTCACCGGCGCGCTGCTCTTCGGGCTGCCCGCCATGGAGAGCCCCCAGTCCCCCGCGCACAGCCAGCAGTCCGAGGCCTCCAACGGCCGCTGATCCGCGCACAACGCGGCGACGCGCGTCCGGACCCCCGGATGTGGCCGCGCGGTGACCTGCTGGGTAGCCTCACCCCGCACAGCCCAATCGAGCGTGCTTGTGAGTGAGGATCAGTCGTGCCCCTGCCCTTCCTGACGGCCGACCGCGCCATCGACGCATCCGGTGAGTTCTCCGACGAGGTCGCGCTGCCCTTCGACGACCACGACCGCTGGCGGCGGCCCTACCGGCCGGGCCCGTGGCGGGTCGGGGCCGCGGCCGTGCTGCTGCTTCTCGCCTCGTTCGTGCTGCTTGCCGCCGTGATCATCGCCGCTGCCGGGGAACCGACGGGCGCGCTCGTCGTCCTGTTCATCGCCGTACTCGTGATCGCCTCGTCGCTGCGGCTGCTGCGGGTCGGCGTCTGGGTCAGCCGGGCCGGGCTGCGCCGGGTCGCCTTCTTCACCACCACCACCGTGGCGTGGCCGCGGATCCGGGGCGTACGGAAGGCGCAGCAGCCGGTGCGCTGGCTCGGGCTGCCGCGGACCGTCCAGGGGCAGGCGCTGATCGCCGACCCGCAGGGCGGCCAGGCGCTGCCCGCGCTGCTCACCGACCACAACGCGGACTTCCTGGGGCGCGGCGAGGCCTTCGACCGGGCCGCCGATCTGGTGGAGGCCTGGGGCGACGAGTACCGCCGCGGCTGAGCTGCGGCGCCCCCGCCGGGCTAGACCCCGGCGGGCTTGTTCTCGTGCAGGGCGATCGCGCGCTGCATCGCCTTGCGGGCCCGCGGGGTGTCACGGGCGTCCTGGTACGCGATGGCGAGGCGGAACCAGCAGCGCCAGTCGTCCGGCGCGTCCTCCGTCTCCTCCTTGCGGCGGGCGAAGACGGCGTCGGCCGAGTCGCGGTCGATGCGGCCGCCCGCGCCGCGGACCAACTCGTCGACGGGCAGACCGCCTTCGGCGTCCAGCTCGGCCGCAAGCTTGTTGGCCCTGGTCACGAAGCGGGTGTTCGCCCATAGGAACCAGATGCCGATCAACGGCAGGATCAGCACGGCCACGCCCATGGTGACGGTGATCCAGGTGCCCTGTTCGAGGAGGAGCACGCCGCGGCTGCCGGCCAGGACGAAGTAGAAGACCAGGACGGCGGCCGTGACGAGATAGGTGATTTTTGCGCGCATGAGGCCGACGGTGCCGCTCAGTTGAGGTCGAGGAAGTGTTCCAGGCCGAAGGTGAGGCCCGGAGTGGTCACCACGCGGCGGGCGCCGAGCAGGATGCCCGGCATGAAGCTGCTGTGGTGCAGGGAGTCGTGGCGCACGGTCAGGGTCTCGCCCTCCGCGCCGAGCAGCACTTCCTGGTGGGCCAGGAGGCCGCGCAGCCGGACGGCGTGCACCGGGATGCCGTCCACGTCGGCGCCGCGGGCGCCTTCCAGGGCGGTGGTCGTGGCGTCCGGCGCGGGGCCGACCCCGGCCTCGGCGCGGGCCGCCGCGATCAGCTGGGCGGTGCGGGTCGCGGTGCCGGAAGGGGCGTCGACCTTGTTGGGGTGGTGCAGCTCGACGACCTCGACCGACTCGAAGTACGGGGCCGCGAGCTGCGCGAACTTCATGGTCAGGACGGCGCCGATGGAGAAGTTCGGGGCGATGAGCACGCCGGTCTCCGGCGATGCGGAGAGCCAGCCGTTCAGCTGCGCGAGGCGGTCCTCGGTCCAGCCCGTGGTGCCGACGACGGCGTGGATTCCGTGGCGTACACAGAACTCCAGGTTGTCCATCACCGAGGCGGGGGTGGTCAGTTCGACCGCTACCTGGGCGCCCGTCTCGGCGAGCGTCTCCAGCTTGTCGCCGCGGCCCAGGGCCGCGACCAGCTCCATGTCCTCGGCGGCTTCCACGGCTCGTACCGCTTCGGAGCCGATCCGGCCCTTGGCGCCGAGGACCGCCACGCGCAGCTTGCTCATTCGCTTGATTCCTTAGGGGTTACGAGACCGCTTCGTGGAGGCGGTCGGCCTGCTTGTCCTTCAGCGGGCCGATGACGGACAGCGAGGGACGCTGCCCCAGGACATCACGTGCCACCTCACGGACGTCGTCCGGGGTGACCTCGGCTATCCGGGTCAGCATGTCGTCGACCGACATCTGCTCGCCCCAGCACAGCTCGCTCTTGCCGATGCGGTTCATCAGCGCGCCGGTGTCCTCCAGGCCCAGAACCGTGGAACCGGAGAGCTGGCCCACCGCGCGGCCGATCTCGTCGTCCGAGAGGCCCTCGCCCGCGACCCGGTCCAGTTCGTCCCGGCAGATCTTGAGGACGTCGTGGACCTGGCTCGGGCGGCAGCCCGCGTAGACACCGAACAGGCCGCAGTCGGCGAAGCCCGAGGTGTACGAGTACACGCTGTAGGCGAGGCCCCGCTTCTCGCGGACCTCCTGGAACAGCCGGGACGACATTCCGCCGCCCAGTGCCGTGTTCAGGACGCCGAGCGCCCAGCGGCGCTCGTCGGTACGGGCCAGGCCCGGCATGCCGAGGACGACATGGGCCTGTTCCGTGCGGCGGTTCAGCAGTTCCATCCGGCCGGCGGCCTTCAGGGTGCGGGATCCGCTGCGCGGGGTGAGGGGGACGGCGTCCGTGCGGGACAGCGCGCCGGCCTTCTCGAAGGCCTTGCGGACCTGGCGTACTACGGTGGCGTGATCCACATTGCCCGCGGCCGCGACGACCAGGTGGCGCGGGTCGTAGTGCTTCTTGTAGAAGCGCGAGATCTGCGGCTGCGTCAGGGCGTTGATCGTGTCCACGGTGCCCAGGACCGGGCGGCCGAGGGGGGTGTCGCCGAGCATGGTGTGCGCGAACAGGTCGTGCACGCAGTCGCCCGGGTCGTCCTCGGTCATCGCGATCTCTTCGAGGATCACGCCGCGCTCGGCGTCGACGTCCTCGGCGAGGATCAGCGAGTCCGTCAGCATGTCGCACACGACGTCGATCGCCAGCGGCAGATCGGTGTCGAGCACCCGCGCGTAGTAGCAGGTGTACTCCTTCGCCGTGAAGGCGTTCATCTCCCCGCCGACCGCGTCGAGCGCGGAGGAGATGTCGAGGGCACTGCGCTTCTTGGTGCCCTTGAAGAGGAGGTGCTCCAGGTAGTGCGTCGCGCCGTTCAGTGTCGGCGTCTCGTCGCGCGAACCCACCTGGACCCAGATGCCGAAGGTCGCGGACCGTACGGAGGGAAGGGTTTCGGTGACGACCCTGAGGCCGCCGGGGAGGGTCGTACGGCGGACCGTGCCGATGCCGTTGTGACCCTTCAGAAGCGTTTGGGTACGGGCGACGGCCCGCCCCTCCGAAGAGGGGCGGGCCGTCGTCGCGGAACTACGGGACGTCACTTGGCAGCGTCGTCCTTCTCGGCGTCGTCGGCGCCTTCGCCCTCGACCACGGGGATCAGGGAGAGCTTGCCGCGGGAGTCGATCTCGGCGATCTCGACCTGGACCTTGGAGCCCACGGCCAGGACGTCCTCGACGTTCTCCACCCGCTTGCCACCGGCGAGCTTGCGGATCTGCGAGATGTGCAGCAGCCCGTCCTTGCCCGGCAGCAGGGAGACGAAGGCACCGAAGGTGGTGGTCTTGACGACCGTACCCAGGTAGCGCTCGCCGACCTCCGGCATGGTCGGGTTGGCGATGCCGTTGATCGTGGCGCGGGCGGCCTCGGCGGCCGGGCCGTCGGCGGCACCGATGTAGATGGTGCCGTCGTCCTCGATCGTGATCTCGGCGCCGGTGTCCTCCTGGATCTGGTTGATCATCTTGCCCTTGGGGCCGATGACCTCACCGATCTTGTCCACGGGGATCTTGACGGTGATGATCCGCGGGGCGTTGGGGGACATCTCGTCCGGCGTGTCGATCGCTTCCATCATCACGTCGAGGATGTGGAGGCGGGCGTCGCGGGCCTGCTTGAGGGCGGCGGCCAGGACGGAGGCCGGGATGCCGTCGAGCTTGGTGTCGAGCTGGAGCGCGGTGACGAACTCCTTCGTACCGGCGACCTTGAAGTCCATGTCGCCGAACGCGTCCTCGGCACCGAGGATGTCGGTGAGGGCGACGTAGTGCGTCTTGCCGTCGATCTCCTGGGAGATCAGACCCATGGCGATACCGGCGACGGGAGCCTTGAGCGGCACACCGGCGTTCAGGAGCGACATGGTGGAGGCGCAGACCGAGCCCATGGACGTCGAGCCGTTGGAGCCGAGGGCCTCGGACACCTGACGGATCGCGTAGGGGAACTCCTCGCGCGTCGGCAGGACCGGCACGATGGCGCGCTCGGCGAGCGCACCGTGGCCGATCTCGCGGCGCTTGGGCGAGCCCACGCGGCCGGTCTCGCCGACCGAGTACGGCGGGAAGTTGTAGTTGTGCATGTAGCGCTTGCGGGTCACCGGGGAAAGGGTGTCCAGCTGCTGCTCCATGCGGAGCATGTTGAGGGTGGTGACGCCCAGGATCTGGGTCTCGCCACGCTCGAACAGCGCCGAGCCGTGCACGCGCGGGATGGCCTCGACCTCGGCGGCCAGCGTACGGATGTCCGTGATGCCACGGCCGTCGATGCGGACCTTGTCCGTGATGACGCGCTCGCGGACCAGCTTCTTGGTCAGCGCGCGGTACGCGGCGGAGATCTCCTTCTCGCGGCCCTCGAACTGCGGGAGGAGCTTCTCGGCGGCCAGACCCTTGACGCGGTCCAGCTCGGCCTCGCGGTCCTGCTTGCCGGCGATCGTCAGCGCCTGGGCGAGCTCGCCCTTGACGGCGGCGGTGAGCGCCTCCAGGACGTCGTCCTGGTAGTCGAGGAAGATCGGGAACTCGCCGGTCGGCTTGGCAGCCTTGGCGGCCAGGTCGGACTGGGCCTTGCAGAGCACCTTGATGAAGGGCTTCGCGGCGTCCAGACCGGAGGCGACGATCTCCTCGGTCGGCGCCTCGGCGCCGCCCTTGACCAGCTGGATGGTCTTCTCGGTGGCCTCGGCCTCGACCATCATGATCGCGACGTCGCCGTCCTCCAGGACGCGGCCGGCGACCACCATGTCGAAGACGGCGTCCTCGAGCTCGGTGTGCGTCGGGAACGCGACCCACTGGCCGTTGATCAGCGCGACGCGGACGCCGCCGATCGGGCCGGAGAAGGGCAGGCCGGCCAGCTGGGTGGACGCGGACGCGGCGTTGATCGCGACGACGTCGTACAGGTGGTCGGGGTTGAGCGCCATGATCGTCGCGACGACCTGGATCTCGTTGCGCAGGCCCTTCTTGAAGGACGGGCGCAGCGGGCGGTCGATGAGGCGGCAGGTGAGGATCGCGTCCTCGGAGGGCCGGCCCTCGCGGCGGAAGAAGGAGCCGGGGATCTTGCCGGCCGCGTACATCCGCTCCTCGACGTCCACCGTGAGGGGGAAGAAGTCGAGCTGGTCCTTGGGGTTCTTGGACGCGGACGTGGCCGAGAGGACCATCGTGTCGTCGTCCAGGTACGCCACGGCGGAGCCGGCGGCCTGCTTGGCCAGGCGGCCCGTCTCGAAGCGGATGGTGCGGGTGCCGAAGGAGCCGTTGTCGATGACGGCCTCGGCGTAGTGGGTCTCGTTCTCCACTAGCGTTTTCTCCATTTGCTTGTCGTCTTTTCGCCCCCGGGCCCGTGTGGCGCGGGGACGGTGGGGTGACGGCGGAGAAGCGCTCCTGAGGGCGGGCCGGTCTTCGATCGAAGCACCCGGTCTTCCTTGCGTTCCGGGGGCCACTACCGAGGACCGGCGGCGGGGAGGAGGGCTTCTGTTCGCTCGTCGCGGTGAAGCGTCTTCGGTGAAGCTTGTTCTGTTGTGCGTACCAGACTACTGAGCGTTCGGTACGTCTCGCATGTACAGCAAAGGGAGCGGCCCCCTAATAGGTGGGAACCGCTCCCTCGACAGCATGCTTACTTGGCGCCGCCGGCCGCACCGCGGCGGATGCCCAGGCGGTCGACCAGCGTACGGAAGCGCTGGATGTCCTTCTTGGCCAGGTACTGCAGAAGGCGGCGGCGCTGGCCGACGAGGATCAGCAGACCACGGCGGGAGTGGTGGTCGTGCTTGTGCGTCTTGAGGTGCTCCGTCAGGTCCGAGATGCGGCGCGAGAGCATGGCGACCTGGACCTCGGGGGAGCCGGTGTCGCCCTCCTTCTGACCGAACTCGGACATGATCTGCTTCTTCGTAGCGGCGTCGAGCGGCACGCTTACTCCTCAGTATTGTTCGATGCGCCCACGAGTGCCCCAGGTCTTGATCTCTGGGGAGCTTCCGTGACTCGGAGGCGAAGGTCCGATGAGCGCAGCTTCCAGATGCTCCGGAAACGCGTACACAAACGGCCGTCACACAGCGTACCAGTACCCCGGGTGGCGGTTGACCCGCGGTGAGCGGGGGCGGCCTCAGCTGGTCAGGGCGCGGGCCCGGGCGTACACGTCGAAGACGGCCAGGGTCAGCGGCAGCAGCGTGAGCAGGACGAATCCCTCGGCGATCTCCAGGAAGCGGCCCCAGAACGGGGTGACGCCCCGGTTCGGCACGATCAGCGCGATGGCGGTGACCAGCGCGCCGGCGGCGGCGATCGCGGCGACCAGCCACAGGGTGCGGATGTCCAGGGCCGCGGTGTCGCCCTTGAGGGCGTCCGCCATCAGGCCGCGCGGCGCGTGGATGCACAGGCCGAGGCCGAGCAGAACGAGCGCGCCGAGACCGGCGGTCAGGGTGGCGGCGACCTGGGCGGTGTAGCGGAAGAGGTGGGCGCGCATCAGCAGGGCGACGCCGGTGGCCAGGGCGAGCAGGCGGCCCCAGTGGTTGTCGGTGAAGCCGAGCACCGCGGAGCCCGCGACGGCGAGCAGGGCGCAGCCGCCGACGAGACCGACGAGCAGTTCGTGGCCGCGCCGGGCCTGGGCGGCGATGCGCTCGGCGTCGACGGGCTGCGGGTCCACGTCCTCGCCGAGGTCGCGCTGGGAGGAGTGCGGCGCGTCGAAGCCGATGGGCAGCCGGGCGAAGCGCATGGAAAGGCCGGGCAGGAAGGCGAGCGCGCCGACGGCGAGCTGGGTGCAGACCGCTGCGGTCTCGGTGGGCGTCATGCCGGTCAGGATCGAGACGAACACGACGAGCGCGCCCACTGCGGAGGCGAGCACGAAGGCGACGAAGGGCCCGTCGCCGCGGGGCGAGAGCAGGGTGAGCACCAGGGAGGCGATCAGGACGGCGGCACAGGCGAGCAGCATCTGGAGCCGGCCGGTGCCGTGGTGGGCGGCGAGCGGGAGCAGCCCGGAGCCGGCCACCGCGATGTTGGGCAGCGAGCCGAGGCCGAGGGCGACGGCGGAGGGCTGGTCGTCGTAGATCCGGGCGCGTACGGCCGCGAGGGTGAGCAGGAGCACACCGGCGACGGCGGCGAGGATGCCGGGCAGGCCGTGCATGTCGTGGCGCGGGTCGCCGGTCCAGGCCGCGAAGGCGAGCAGCGCGGGCAGCACGCCGCCGCCGATGAGGCCTGCGGCGCTGGTCAGCTCGGTGTTCCACAGGGTGCGGTCCTGGGTGACCGCGGAGGCGACGGCCTCGGACACGTCGTCGAAGACGGCGGGGGGCAGCGACTCGGAGAAGGGGCGCAGGGTGAGCAGCTCGCCGTCGAGGATCGACTGGGCGGCGAACGAGCGGGCGCTGTCGAGGACGGTGCCGTCGCGGCGCACCAGCGAGTAGCCGACCGGGGCGCCCTCCTCGGGGCTCTGCTGGGAGAGCCGCAGGATCTCGGGGTAGATGTCGGCGACCGGGATGTCGTCGGGCAGCGCCACGTCGATGCGGCCGTCCGGCGCGACGATCGTCACCCGGCAGAAGCCGAGGCCCGCCCCGGTTGTCTGGCCGGGCCGGTTCGGCTCGGCGGCCGTCGTCGCGGTGGTCGTCGTGCTCACCCTCGGCTCCCCCTTGGCTGGCTTCACTGGTTGCGCTCGCGGTGCCTGGTCGCCCGGTGCCGGGCCGTCCGCCCGTCGCGTCAATTGCCCGGTTTTCTTCGCTCTGTTCGCGGGTGCTTACGCGAACAGACGGCACCCTATCGCCAGCCGATCACATCGGATGTCAGTAGGATCCCACCGCGGTCGGCGTTCGCCGGACAGGGGGCGGCGGGCTGAACTTCTTCGACCGCCAAGAGAATTGGTGCGTTGTGAGCCAAATCATTGTCAAGCGCCCACCACGGGCTCTGCCGTCCGAGGTGCCCACGGAGGAGGTCGCTCTCCAGCCACCGCCTGAGCTGCCACGCGGACAGCAGGAGGGTGCGCTGATGCAACTCCTGCCCATGCTGGGCATGGGCGGCTCCGTGGTGTTCTTCTTCATGCCGAATTCGCAGCCGTTCATGAAGATCATGGGCATGGTGATGGTCGCCTCGACGGTGGCCATGTCGGTGGCGATGATCGTGCGTTACCGCAAGGGTTCCCAGGGCCAGTTGGCGGACCTGCGCCGTGACTACCTGCGCTATCTCGGCCAGACCCGGCGCTCGGCAGCCGAGGCCGCGCGCAAGCAGCGCGATGCGCAGTACTACCTGCACCCCTCCCCCGAGCAGCTGTGGGCGCTGGTCGCCGAGGGCAGCCGGGTGTGGGAACGCCGGGCGGGGGACGAGGACTTCGGGCAGGTGCGCATCGGGCTCGGCCCACAGGCCCTCGCCACCCCGCTGGTGCCTCCGCAGACCGCGCCGGTCGACCAGCTGGAGCCGCTGACCGCGGGCGCCATGCAGCGATTTCTGGCCACCCACCAGACGGTGGAGGACCTGCCGATGGCGGTCTCGCTGCGCGCCTTCTACCACATGACGGTCAGTGGGGAACCGCAGACGGTACGCGCTTCGGCCCGCGCCCTGACCGCCTCGCTCGCCTCCCTGCACTCCCCCGAGGACCTGGTGATCGCGGTCGCCGCGTCCCCGTCCGCCTCGGCGCACTGGGAGTGGACGAAGTGGCTGCCGCACACCCAGGCCCCCGGCCTCAGTGACGGCGCGGGCAGCCGGCGCCTGATCAGCCGCAGCGCGGCCGAACTCGAAGAACTGCTTGCCGCCCGCCTCACCGGCCGCCCCCGCTTCCACCCGGAGGGCGCGCCGCTGCCGGAGGAGCCGCACATCGTCATCGTGCTCGACGGGGTTTCGCCGCCCCCGATGTCGGTGCTCGCCTCCGCCGAGGGCCTCCAGGGCGTCACGGTCGTCGAGGTCGTCCCGGGTGAACTGACCGGCGCACGGGGCGACTTGGCGGTCGTCGTGCATCCGCGGACGCTGCGCCTGGAGTCGGGCCACGGCCTCGTGTACGAGGGCACGCCCGACCTCCTCTCCTATGAGTCCGCCGACGCGCTGGCCCGTCAGCTCGCCCCGCTGCGCATGGCCTCCGGGGGCGATGACGACGAACCGCTGCTCGCCAACCTGGAGTTCACCGACCTGCTGAGCCTCGGCGACGCGGACTCGGTGGACACCGCCCGCACCTGGCGGCCCCGTTCCGCCTCCGAACGCCTGCGGGTGCCGATCGGTGTGGGCGAGGACGGCCGGCCCGTCATGCTCGACCTGAAGGAGGCCGCGCAGGACGGCATGGGTCCGCACGGCCTGTGCGTCGGCGCGACCGGGTCCGGCAAGTCGGAGCTCCTTCGCACCCTGGTCCTCGGCCTCGCCGTGACCCACTCCTCCGAGACCCTGAACTTCGTCCTCGCCGACTTCAAGGGTGGCGCGACCTTCGCCGGTATGGCGCAGATGCCGCACGTCGCGGCCGTCATCACCAACCTGGCCGACGATCTCACCCTGGTCGACCGCATGGGCGACTCGATCCGCGGCGAACTCAACCGTCGCCAGGAAATGCTGCGCGACGCGGGCAACTACGCCAACATCCACGACTACGAGCGGGCCCGCCTCGCCGGCGCCCCGCTCCAGCCCGTGCCCTCGCTCGTCCTGGTCATCGACGAGTTCAGCGAACTGCTCACCGCCAAGCCGGACTTCATCGAGATGTTCGTGCAGATCGGCCGCATCGGCCGGTCCCTCGGCGTGCATCTGCTGCTCGCCTCGCAGCGTCTGGAGGAGGGCCGGCTGCGCGGTCTGGAGACCTACCTCTCCTACCGGATCGGTCTGCGCACCTTCTCCGCCGCCGAGTCGCGCGCGGCCCTCGGCGTCCCCGACGCCTACCACCTGCCGAGCGTCCCGGGCTCCGGCTACCTCAAGTTCGGCACCGACGAGATGACCCGCTTCAAGGCGGCGTACGTCTCCGGCGTGTACCGCACGGGCGCCGACCGGTCGGCCGCGCTCGGCGGCCCGGTGCCCGTCGACCGCCGGCCGGTGCTGTTCACCGCGGCCGAAGTGCCGGTGACGTACGCCCCGCAGACCGTGCCGGGCCCGCGCGCCGAGACCGGCCCGCGCACCGACGACGCGCTCGCCGACACGGTGCTCGACGTCATCGTGCGCCGCCTCGAAGCGCGCGGCCCGGCCGCCCACCAGGTGTGGCTGCCGCCGCTCGACAGCCCGCCGGCGCTCGACTCGCTGCTGCCCGGCCTCGCGCCGGTGCAGGGCCGCGGGCTCACACAACCCGGCTACGAGGGCGCGGGGCGGCTTGTGGTGCCGCTCGGTCTTGTCGACAAGCCGTACGAGCAGCGCCGCGATCCGCTGTGGTGCGACTTCTCCGGCGCGGGCGGCCATCTGCAGATCCTGGGCGGCCCGCAGTCCGGCAAGTCGACGCTGGTGCGCACCCTGGTCGCGTCGTTCGCGCTCACCCACACCCCGCAGGAAGTCCAGTTCTACGGGCTCGACTTCGGCGGTGGCGGCATGGCCGCGGTCTCCGGTCTGCCGCACGTCGGCGGCGTCGCCTCGCGCCTGGACCCCGAGCGCGTGCGCCGTACGGTCGCCGAGGTGTACGGCGTGCTGACCCGCCGCGAGGAGTACTTCCGCTCGGCCGGCATCGCCTCGATCGCCGACTTCCGGGCCCGCCGGGCCCGCGGCACCATCTCGGTCGCCGACCAGCCGTGGGGCGACGTGTTCCTCGTCATCGACGGCTGGGGCAACTTCCGTACCGAGTACGAGGGTCTGGAGCCGGCCGTCCTGGACATCGCGGCGCGCGGCCTCGGCTACGGCATCCACCTGGTGCTGACCGCGTCACGCTCGATGGAGGTCCGGGCCAACCTCAAGGACCACCTCATGAACCGCCTGGAGCTGCGGCTCGGCGACACCATGGACTCGGAGTTCGACCGCAAGGTCGCCGCCAACGTCCCCGTCGGCGTGCCCGGCCGCGGCCAGTCGCCGCAGAAGCAGCACTTCATGGCGGCCGTGCCGCGCATCGACGGCCTCCAGTCCGACACCGACCTCGCCGAGGCGACGGCCGCCCTGGCCACGGAGGTCTCCCGTCACTGGACGGCCCCGGGAGCGCCGGCGGTACGCCTGTTGCCGCGCGAACTCCCGGCGTCCCAGCTCCCGCCGGGCTACGCCTCACCCGACCGCGGCATCGCCTTCGCGCTGGACGAGAACAACCTGGAGCCGGTGTTCGTCGACTTCGAGCAGGACCCGTTCTTCCTCATCTTCGGCGAGGGCGAGTCCGGCAAGTCGAACCTGCTGCGCCTCCTGATCACCCAGCTCACGCAGCGGTACGAGGGTGACGTCTGCAAGCTGTTCGTGGTGGACAACAGGCGCGCCCTGCTGGATGTGACCCCGCCGTCCCACCTGGCCGAGTACATCCCCATGTCCAACGCCATGGACCACCACATGGACGCGCTGGCCGACCTGATGCAGCGCCGCGCACCCAGCGCGGACGTGACCGCGCAGCAGCTGCGCGACCGCAGCTGGTGGCGCGGCCCCACGGTGTACGTGGTGGTCGACGACTACGACCTGGTGTCGACGTCGAGCGGCAATCCCCTCGGCAAACTGACCGAGCTCCTGCCCTTCGCCCGCGACGTGGGCGTCCGCTTCATCATCGCCCGCTCCACGGCAGGCGCGGGCCGGGCCTCGTACGAGCCCTTCATCCAGCGCATGAAGGAACTGGGCGCCCAGGGCGTGGTCCTGGCCGGCGACCCGGGAGAGGGCGACATCCTGGCGGGCGTCCGCCCCCGCCCGATGCCGACGGGCCGCGGCACGTTCGTCTCCCGCAAGCGGGGGAAGCCGCTGGTGCAGACCGGCTTGATGGAGTAGGGCCGCGTGGCGGGAGGGAGCGCCCGCGAGGAAATCGGGCGCCCCCTCCCCCGTACCCGTGAATCCTCCTCGGTCACCCTGCACGTCGGGCGGTGCCAAGTAGGCTGAGCCGACAGCTGGTTGGTGTACGTATGGCTGCGCTTGGCACGTCCGGGTCGGCACGTCTGGAAGGAATCGCTCCGTCATGACCGAGGAACAGGACAGGGAACTCCAGGAGCGCAAGGAGCGCGAGAAGAACGAGCTGTACGCCCTCGACATCTCGGGGGTCGAGTGGCACAGCGCCCCGGGCACGTCCGAGGACGAGGAGCGCGTCGAGATCGCCTATCTGCCGGCCGGCGCCGTGGCGATGCGGTCCTCCGTGGACCCCGGGACGGTGCTGCGCTACACCGAGGCGGAGTGGCAGGCGTTCGTACTGGGCGCACGGGACGGGGAGTTCGACCTGGAGCCGTCGGTGCGCAACGGCGGCCTTGAGGCGCCGTAGTCACCATTCGCGGACACAGAACGGGGTGGGCACCTCCCGCGCGTGCCCACCCCGTTCGCCGTGTCCCGGCACTCCCTACTGGAAGTAGCCGGCCGCCTTGTGGTCGCCGGCGCGGTAGGTCGGGCCGGCTTCGGCTACGGCGTTGGCGATCTGCGTCAGGGAGGTATGGATGCCCTCGGCGGTCTTGTCCCAGTCCCGCTGCTTGGTGGCGAACGCCTCGTGGGCCTGGCCCGACCAGTTCTGGGCGGCCCTCTTGACCAGGGCATTGATGTCATCGAGGTCCTGCCGAAGCTTGCCGGCCTGGTGCCTGATGGCCTCGGCCGCCTGGTCCAGGCTGCCGTAGTGGACTCCGAGGACATCGCCGCTGTTGTCGGGCATGGCTTCCCCAATCTCTGTGATGAATACGGTGGTTGTGGGCTGACGCCGCGATGCGTGCGAACCCGGCGCGACTAGTACGTGCTGAGGTTCGAGGTGATCGCGTTCGTGGCCCCCGCGTCACCGCTGTAGCCGTCCACGACGTCGATGCCCATGAGGGCCTTGCGGACCTCTTCGTCGGTGTTGCCCTTGATGGTGCGGGTCGCCTTCATCGCCTCCAGGAAGTCCAGGAGCAGCCCCCCGATGTGGACCATCCCGTTGTTGATGTGGGTCTGCTTCCGGTCGAACGCGTGGGCGCCGATGCCTTCCCAGGCCCCTTCGAGGCTGTTGATCACGTTCTGAAGCTGATTGAGCTGGCCCTTCACCGAGTCGAACCGGCGGAGGATCTCGCCCTCCAGCTTGATCATCTCGCTGTCTGTTACCCGCTGGTCCTGAGTCATGCCAGGCCTTCCCTTCGTGGTGGTGAATGTGGTGGTGCGGATGGCTGAGTGCAACTGGCCGTACGTCGGCCGAGCGCCGAGGTGTGCCAGTGCCGGCGCCCCGCGCTCAGACGCCGCGGCGCCGCGTCCTGAGCACGGCGAACGCGCCGCCCCCGATCACGACGAGCCCGGCGAGGACGCCGCCGACGACCCATGGCGTACTTCCGCCATCCTTGCCGCCGCCCGTGTCTTCGCCCTTGGCTGCCGCGTCGCCCTTCGCGGGCGGCGAGGAGCTGGGCGCGGCGGGGGTGGCTGGGGGCGCGCTGCTCCCCCCGTTCTCCTGCGCAAGCGGGTCGACGTCGGCGGGGCCGGGGTTGATGTCGGCCTTCTCCAGAACGAGCCGGGGCCGGATCAGGCCGTAGCCGAGGTATTTGCTGGGCGTGTTCTTGTCCCAGGACCGCCCGGCGGTATCGATCATCGTGCGGAGCACCTGGTCGGCGGTCCAGGTGGGGTGGGCGGACCAGATCAGGGCGGCTGAGGCGGAGGCGATTGCGGAGGCGGCGCTGGTGCCGTCGGCAGTGCAGTAGGCCTGAAACTCGGCGTTGCACCATCGTGAAACATTCAGGCCTGGCGCTGCCAGATCAACAGAGTCGCCTGAGTGGGAGAACTTTCCAACAGCTCCCTTGGCATCCGCAGCCGCAACGCCTACGACACCGGGCAACGCGGCAGGAAATTCGAGCAGGCCATTGTCCTCCTCGCCGTCGTTGCCAGTTCCAGCAAACATCAACTTACCTTTTGACACCGCATACTTAACGGCGTCCTCCAGACCTGGATCTTTCGTATGTGCCGCGAAAGACATGTTGATGATCTTGGCGCCTGAATCTGCAGCTGCCCGAATTGCCTCTGCTGGAAGTTTCGTCAGCTTCAACTCCGCAGGATCCTTCAAGGTGCTCAGGGTAATCCTCAGAGGGATGACCTTAGCCCCCGGAGCCAACCCTTTAATCCCTCCGCCCCGACCGGTTCCGGCGATCATCTCCGCCATTGTCGTACCGTGACCGTCATAGTCCTTGGTTGCCCCGTATGCAGCGGCTGCCGGGACTTCCTGACTGAGCACCTGCCCCTTCAGGGAAGGGGTGTCCGCATTGACGCCGGTATCCACAACGGCGACTTTGATGCCCACGCCGGTACTGACCTTCCACAGGTCTTCGGCGTGCATGGCGTCCAGGTACCACTGCTTGAGCGGGGCGTCATCAGCGATGGCGTGGGGAGCCAATCCCGCAGACGCGACAGCCCAGGCAGCGAGTGCTGCGCTCACAGAAGCCGCCCGTCTTCCAGCACGCACCCCAAACGTCGGGCTGCACTGCTTACGTCGGCTCATTGATGGCTTCATGCGTCTTACGTCCTCGCCTGTCCCTGATCGAATCGGTGGTAGTAAGCGCCTCGGCAACCGTAAAGGGCGCTTCGTCGCCTTCGGCCAATCAGCCCTCAGGTTCAGAGAGTTCTTCGTCCCCTGAATCTGAAGGCCGCTCCCGCACAAGGCCTTCGCCACCCTTGGTAAACGCATTACGCCCTGCACGACCGCCAGACGACCGCCCCTTCGGGGAGCCGACCACGCCGTCCGGATTACCCATGAGACGTCGGCTCTTCTGAGCCGCTCCGGAAGTAGTTGGACCGCTGGCTCCAACAACACCACGCTGACCAGGACCGACACTTGACTTGGAGTTTCCTGTCGGCCCCTCGCCGCCGACCACAGCACTCCGCCGCGTCCGGGAACCGGCGGAGTTAGGCGCTGCGGCGTTCGGCCTCCCTCCGACGATTCCGTTGCTGCGCCCTGCAGTTCCTGCCGATCCAGAACGCGAGGAACCCGCCTCTGCGACACGCGGCGTCCCACCTGAGACACCTCGCCCCATCGGGGATTGTCCAGTTGGGGAGGCAGAACCTCTGCCCATTCCCTGAGCTGGATTGGCAGGACGCCCTACCGGATTCGAAGTTGATTGCCCCGCACTACCCGCCCCCGGAACTCCTTGGCGTACTCCCGTCTGGAACTGCGTCGGTTCGGCGATCCTGCCCACCGCTCGACTAGCTCTGGCCACGCCGTCGGCAGTCGGGCTCCGGGGGCCACCCGAAATGGGAGGAACAGGCCCAATGCCAGGGGTAGTTGAGTTGGCGAGCGGAGAGGGCGTTGCCACTTGTCCCACTGTCGGCCCGGGAAGTGGAGTAGTGCTGTTGAGTTCCGTGCCAGTATTGCGATCCAGGGAAGGGTCCGGGGAAGGCAGCGAACCGACCACCGACTGCTCATGCGGGTTGCCATTGGCGTCCAACTGGCCAGGAGTCGAAACCGATTCTGCAACGGCTCGGTGAGATGTACTCCCTCCATTTTCCGGGTGGAACCGAGTTGACGTCCCCGGCTCCGCCGCCCTGACCGGGATTACGGGATCGCCAGTACCCGGCACAGGCTGAGGCACCCCCACCGGAGGCATGGCCTCGAACACAGGCGGCTGCTGCGCGGCCAGGGTCTGTTCCGAGACCGAGTAGAAGGACGACAGGCGGTTCATCTGGTTGATCGCCTCTTGGCGGTCCTTCTCCACCTTCACCGCGGCCTCGTACTCCGCGTTCCCCGCAATCCTCTTCGTCGGCGGGATGTCAGCGACCTTCACGGGCTCAGCGCGCTGGTCCCGCTGCGGCATCGCGCTCTTCACGGACACGAGGCCCTCGCCCGCCGCGCTGATCTGAACACCCGCCGTTTCGGCGAAATCGGCCAGCTTCCTGGCGTGCCCGACGAGGTTCTTGCCCCAGGTACGGAAGGCCTCGCCGGACTCGCCCTCCCAATCGACACCGCCGATGTGCCCGTCGAGTTCGGTCGCCGCCGCATGGATCGCCTCTTTGGCATCGAAGAGCGCATCGCCGGCGTTGATCAGGTGGTCCGGATTCGCGTCGTGGACCAGGTCGATCATGGCGTTGAGCTGGTGGCCCTCGAAGTCGGTCTTTCCGAAGAAGCGGACCTTCCCCCCGAAGGGGAACATGGCCGAAAGCGCCTCCGCGGCGGTGGTGGTCAGGTCGGTGGTGCCCACCTGCTGACTCACGCGCTGCTTGTCCGTCAGCGGTGCAGGAGGCGGCGAGGGCTGAGGCTTCTTGTCGGTCATCGCTACCACCCCGTCCCGGAGGACTTGTCGTCGGTGCGCTGCGGTTTCTGCTTGCCGTCCCTCTCCCACTGCGCCTGCTCGGCTTCGTAGCCAGTCGCGTCCTGGATCTGTTTGAAACGCAGCCGCATCTCCTCATCCAGGTTGTCGAACCCAATATCCGCCCCATGCGCGGCGATCCCCATCGCCTCGATCTGGTGGGCCAGTGACTTCGACAGCGACATCAAACGCTCGTGTACGCGGTGGTACTGGGTGAACAGGCCGTCCGCCTCGGGGAACGCGGCGCTCCCGGCGCTGAAGGATGTGCGGGAGATCTGCTGGGCCGCCAGCTTCGTGGGGCTGGCATGCGAGCCTTCAAGGGTGGTGAGTACCCCGTCCACCTTCTTCTTGAAGGTCGTCAGCGCCTCCAGACCCTTCCTGAGGTCATCGCCCATAGCCGCCGCCTCCGCCCGTGTAGGCACGACGCCCCATGACACCCTCCCCGTACACCAAAACCATTGCTGCTCACCCGCGTCGCGTTCCGCGCTATTGACACCGCTTATCGCACCGCGGTCACTCTAGCCATCCCCCGTCGCCTGCCCAACAGGCATTCCGCGGGGCCGAGTTGCCCCGGCCGCCCCGACACTACGAGGGCTCACCTCACGCCGCATGAGTACGTCTACTCACTTCTGATCATTTCTTCATCAGCATCAGTCACCTGCCAGCCCAGGCAGAACAGACCTGGAACGCTCTTGACCCGTTCTGCACGAACCCCTCGCATTCACTCCGCCCCGGTCACCCTCCGGCGCCGCCGCCGCGCATCCCGGATCGTCACTGCCGCCCCGCCCAGCACCGCCGCGAGGACCGCCACCCCGACCGCCACGTACGTGGCAAGGCGTTGCGTGCGTTGTTCGTCCGTCTCGCCGAGGTGCAGTGCCGCGGGGGTCGGGGCCTTCGCCGGGGTGATGCCCTCGTGGGCCACCGGGGTTTCGATCGCGTGGTCGTCCTCCGTGAGGGCGCGGACCGGGTCGATCACGCCCCAGCCGACCAGGCGGTCGTGGCCGGACACCGAGCGTTCCGCGGTCTGTTCGATCTGGGCGACGACCTCGCGCTGGGTCCATTTGGGGTGCTTGGCCTTGATGAGCGCCGCCACGCCCGCGACGTACGGGGCCGAGAAGCTCGTACCGCTGTCGGCGCAGTGGCCGCCGCCGGGCACCGTGGAGACCATGTCGACGCCGGGCGCGGCCACGCCCACGAACTCGCCGGACTGCGAGAAGGCCGCCCGCTCGTTGTTGCGGTCCGAGGCCGCGACCGCGAGGACGCCGGGGTACGAAGCCGGGTACGTCTGCTTGACGTTGCCGCCCAGGCCGTCGTTGCCGGCCGAGGCGACGACCACGATGTTCTGGGCGAGGGCCGTGTCCACCGCCTGCTTCAGGGCGGCCGCCGGTTCGACCGCGTTCGCCGTGTCCTGGGAGATGTTGATGACATCGGCGCCCGCGCCGATCGCGTAGCGGATGGCGTCCGCCAGGGTCTGCGCGGTGCCGTGGCCGTCGGCGTCGTTCTGCTCGACGGGGATGATCGTGGCGTCGGGGGCGAGGCCCACGAAGCCCGTTCCCTTGGCGGGGCGGGCCGCGATGATGCCGGCGACCTTCGTGCCGTGGCCGACGGTGTCCGTCGTGCCGTTCTCCGCGCCGCGCGGGAGCGGCTGGCCGTTCGGATCCTTGAGACCCCTGTCGAGGAGGTTTTTGCCCTTGGACGCGTCCACCGCAGCCTTCAGCTGGGGATTCTTGATGTCGACGCCCGTGTCGATCACGGCGACCTTCATGCCCTTGCCGGTCGACTGGCGCCACAGTTCGTCCAGGAGCACGCGCTGGAGCGCCCAGGGGCGGCCCGCGTACGGCTTGGACGGGAAGGTGCACTGGTCGCTGCCCCCGTCGCCGGAGGGGGCAGCGGCCGCCGGGGTCGCGAGCACCGTGAGGGTCGCCGCGGTCGACAGGGCCAGCGCCTTGAGTGGGTACGCCATGGTGGTGCCGCCTCTCAGGAACCCTGGGGCTGGCGGGCCGCCCCGGTGGACAGGCGGGGGCCGGTCGGCAGGAACGTGGACCAGCTGATCGGGATCGGGGCCGGCTCGGACTTGGCGTAGCCGAGCCGCGTCTGGGCCTGCTGGGCCTCCTGGTCGGCCTGCTTGCGCTGATCGGCCGTCAGGCCCGTGGCCGCGTCCCCGTCGGCGCTGTCGCTGTTGGACTGCATCGCGTAGCGCAGCCCCGTGTCGGTCACCAGGAAGACTCCGCCCGCCTTGGTTTCGGAGCCCTGGATCTGGCGGAAGAGCTGGCCGGAGCCGGGCGTCACGTACGCGCTGCTCGAACCGGTGGGCAGCGGCGCCGGGAAGTCGGTGCCGGCCCATGTGCTCATGGTGGTCTCGCCGTTGTCCTTGTTGACGTCACGCAGCACGTTGCACACCGTATTGCGGCTGCCGTTCGCGGTGCCCGCGTCGTTGACGGCCACCGGCATCTGGCGCGGCCAGTTCTTCTTGCCCTCGAACTGGGTGGCCTCGGGCGTGAAGGCGGCGGCGTTGGTCTCGGTCGCGTGGCCGGTGTCCATGAGCTTGCCGAGCTCATGGCTGTTGAGGAGCAGCTTCGCGGTGAAGTCGGAGACCGGCGCGACCTTGCCCTGCTGGACCAGGTAGTACTGGGTGCCCGCGCCGTTGGGCGCCTTGAGGATCATGCCGATCCGGTTGGCCTCGGGGGCCAGGGTGCCGGGCACCGAGGCGGGGCTGCCGATCTTCCCGCCCACCTTGGGGAAGGTGACCGGATCACCCGAACGAAGGGTCTCCAGCCACTCCTTGGACACCCGCTCGGGCTCGCGTCCCGAGCCGACCAGGGCGCGCAGCAGCAGTTCGTCGGAGCCGACCTGGTACTTGGTGCCCTGCGCGTCCACGACGTAGCGGGTCTTGTTGTCGGGCCCCACGACGTACATCAGCTCGCCGCCGGTCAGCCGCTCCGAGCCGTCCGTACGCTTCTTGTCCCGGTCGGCGAAGACGAACGCGGCCTTCTGGATGGCGCGGCCGCCGTCGCCCGGACGCTCGCACACCGCCCAGCGCTTGGCGGACCCGGCCTCCTCGGGGGAGGGCAGCCGGTCGGGTGCGTACGGGATGCCGAGGGTGGCGCCGTGCGGCAGGGAGCCCTTGTCCAGGACGGACTCGTCCACGTTGACGACCTGGCCCTTGTCCGGGTCGAGCAGGAGCTTGGCGGACGCCATGTTGAGGACCGGGTGCAGCTCCTTCTTGCCGTCGGTGGTCAGCACGACGTAGCGGGTCGTGGACTTGCTGGCGATGATCACCTTCTCACCCGGGGTGTCCCAGCCGGGCGGCGCGGTGGGTTTGAACATCCCCCATGCCCCGAACGCCGCGAGCAGCACCACCGCCATGATGCCGCCCGGCAGCACGGCCCTCAGCGGGCGCGGCGCCCCCTCTTCCGAGCCCGTCGGAGAGGGCTGGATGAACGACGCGAGCGTGCGACGCTTCGCGAAGGTGTACGCGTTGAGCTCGTCCCGGCGTGATGCCATGAGTGTCCGTGTTTCTCCGTTGTCCCCGTGCGGAGCCCCAGGGAGCCCGTCCCCCGCCCGCCGTTGTCAGACCGGCCCCCTACTATGCCTGTTACGTGATCGTACGCCTGGGGCGGGTAGGGTGGACGGGTCCTCAAGGGCCCTACTGGCCAGGGGTTTTCGAGGAGTTCGGGGGGTTCAGGGATGGTTTCGTCGACTGGGACGCGGTCGCGCTCCCGTGAACGATCCGGTGCGCCGAGCGGTGCGGGCTCCCGCCCCGGAGTGCGTACGGAGCTGTCCCCTCCGGTCCGCCGGGCGGCGGCGCCCGCGGCCGTCGGGCCGGTGACGCCCTACCTCAAGTCCCGTTCCGGACGCTTTGGTTCGTTTCGTCTGCAACAGCTAATCCTGGTCGAGTCGGCTGCCGCCCTGCTGCTCGCCGCGTGGGTCGTCGACACGATGGCGCTGGTGCCCGCCGGCGTCGTCGCGGTGGCCCTCGTGCTGCTCGCGGTGATACGCCGCCGGGGGCGCTCGCTTCCCGAATGGCTGGGCACCGCCTGGGCGCTGAGGGCGCGGCTGAAGCGTGCGAGCAACGCCGTTGTGCCGCCGGGCACGCTGCCGGGACTGGCCCCGGCCGTGGAGTGCGATCCCACGCTGCGCACCTACAGCCACGGCGACCGGGACCAGCGGCCGATCGGGATGATCGGCGACGGCGGCTTCCTCACGGTCGTCCTCCAGGTGGAGTCGGACGCGACGGCGCTGCGGGCCGAGCGGGGTCAACGCCCGCTCCCCCTGGGGCTGGTGCGCGACGCGCTTGAGGTTGACGACATCCGGCTCGAATCGGCGCAGATCGTGCTGCACACCCAGCCGGCGCCCGCGCTGCGGCTGCCCCAGCAGTCGGTGGCCGTCACCAACTACGCGCCGCTGCACGCCCAGACCACCTCGCCCGCGGTCCGCATCACCTGGATCGCCCTGAAGCTGAACCCGGAGCTGTGCCCGGAGGCGGTGGCCGCGCGGGGCGGCGGCCTGGAGGGCGCGCAGAAGTGCGCGGCACGCACCGCGCTGCACCTGGCGAGCCGGCTGACCGGGGCGGGCCTGAACACCACGGTCCTGACCGAGGAGGAGCTGGCGGACGCCGTGGCCACCTCGGCCTGTGCCAACCCGCTGGTGACCGCGCAGGCGGGCCGCACGGAGACGCCCCAGCGGCGCACCGAGGAGTCGGCCCGTTCCTGGCGCTGCGACAACCGCCGCCACACCACGTACTGGGTGCGGCGCTGGCCGAGGATCGACGCGGGGTCCGGGACCGGCGGGCTGCCGCAGCTCGTGGCGCTGCTTACCGCGGTTCCCGCGCTCGCGACCACCTTCAGCCTCACCATTGCCCCTGTCGGCGCCCAGGAGAGCAGCATCAGCGGCCATCTCCGGGTGACGGGCCGCAGCGAGGCCGAACTGACCACGGCCCGCCAGGCGTTGGAGCGCTCCGCGCGCGAGGCGAAGGCCCAGATCGTGCCGCTGGACCACGAGCAGCTGCCGGGCATGCTCGCCACCCTGCCGTTCGGAGGCGCCCGCTGATGGCCACCACGACTTCGGGCCCGCGCCGCGAGCCGCGCACCGGCTTCGGCCTCATCGGCCCGCGGCACCGCCGTCACACCCTGTCCACCGGGCAGTTGGACACCCTGGCACTGCCCATCGGGGACGACGGCGTGGTCGTCGGGGTGGATGCCGGGGGCCGGCCCGCGGTGCTCGGGGTGAGCAGGCCGACCGCGTACGACATCGTGCTCATCGGCGGGTTGTGGACGGCGCAGGTGCTCGCGCTGCGGGCGGCCGCGACGGGCATACGGGTCGCGGTGGAGACCGGCCGGCCGCAGGCCTGGGCACAGCTGGTGCACGCGATCGCCAGCCAGAGCGGCATGACCGTGCACGACGTGGGCCGGGTGCCGCCACTGGGCGCCTCGGCCGGTGAACCGGTGCTCGTGGTGCGGGACTGCGGGATGCGTCCGCCGCGCGGCCGTGTGGTGTCGGCGCCCTGGCAGGCGGTGCTCACGCTGCTCCCCTACGTCAGCCCGGTCGCACCGCGGCTGATCCGGCAGGCGCGGCTCGTCGGTGTGCAGCGGGTCTCGCCGGACGAGGCCGCGCAGATAGGGCGCATCATGAACCTGCCGCGGACGGAACAGGAAGGTCTCTCGACGCTTGCCGACGGAGTCACGCTCTGGTGCAACGAGCGCGACCGCTCCTTCGCGATGACACAGGCGACGGACACCGAGACCGGATTGTTGGGGAGCGCCCGACGCGTCGACTGAACAACGGGGCAGTGGCGAAAGTTGACCTGATCTGACCGATTCGCCCTGCACACTCCGCCCCTGGCCGATCACTTCGACGTCACTCGTGAGGCGAGGGTGACGAAAGGGACAGGCGATCGGGGCGACCGGGCCTGCCCCGGCGGTATTGACGACGATTAGGGTGGGACGGACCGGGGGCAGGGACTCCACGGCGAGGTTGCGTCGTCCGTACGTTCCGGATGCCGCGGCGCTCGCGGCGGACAGGGGCGGGCGACCGCGCACGACCGCGCGCCCACCGCACAGGGGCTGCCCCATCCCGGCCCGCACATGCCAATGAACCCCACGGCCTACACCCGGTCACAGGCGAACGAAAGGAAACCGGTGAACAGCGACCAGGACCAGTTCCGCACCGGCGGGAACGCGCGCGACGAGAATCGGTCCGACGCCGATCCCGAGACCACGGGTGAGTTCACCATCGACTACACCCCGCCCGCCTGGTACACCCAGGGCGCGCAGGACACCCCGGCCGCCCCGGCTCCGGCCCCGCCCGCACCCCCGGCCGGTGAGCAGAACGGCGGCCCCGGGGTTCCGCCGCCCCCGCCGCACGGCCAGCCCCTCAACATGCCCGGGCTGCCACAGTCCGGCGGCTTCCAGCCGAACTGGAGCCCCACGCCGCCGCCCCCGGGCCCGGCCCCGGCCCCGGCACCCAGCGCATCGGCCACACCTCCGCCCGCACCTCCGGCGCCCGCGCCCGCCCGCCCCACCGACGAGGGCCAGGCCTTCGGCGGCGGCGACATCGAGAGCGGCGCGACGATGCGGTTCTCGCCCTCCGCGCTGAAGCGGGAGTTCGAGCAGCTCGAAGCGGCGGCGGCCGCGGCGCGCGGCGAGTCCGCGGCGCCGCCGGTGCAGGATGCGGCACAGGGTACGGCTTCTGACGAACCGTCAGTCGCAGCCCCGGCCGCCGACGCGGAAGCGCCCTCCTCGACGGAGGGCGCCGAGAGCGAGGCGGTCGACGCGACGGCCGTCCGGCGCGCCGACGAGGCAGCCCCCGAGGCCGCCGACACCGCTGACACCCCGGAGGCTCTGGACTCCACGGACCCGGCGGACTCGGCCGACTCCGACGAATCCAGCGGATCCGCCGATGCCTCCGGCTCCGACGCAGGCTCCGACGCCAACTCCGCCGACAAGCACTTCGGCGGTACGTCGGTGACGTCGGCCAGTGCCGAGGAAGCTCCCGAGGCCGCCGAGGCACCCGGGATCCCGCCCGGCGAGGAGGCCGCCTCCGCGCCCCAGGACGCCGAGTCGACCGGTACCGCGTCGGCATCCGCTCCCGCACCCACGCCCGTCGACGCCGCTCCGGCCGACGCCGTCCCCGCAGCCGAATCGGCTCCCAGCACCGCGCCCCCCGAGCCCGCCCAGCCCGGACCCGTTCCGGCCGCGCACCCCTCGCCCTTCGCGGACGCCGCACCCGTGCCGGATGCCGTGCCCGTCGCGGATGCCGAGCCGATCGCCGACGCCGTGCCGTCGGACACCTCCGCCCCGGAGCCCCAGGACGCACCTCCCGCCGACCAGCCCTGGGCCGCGTCCGCAGGTGCGCAGCCCGGGCTGCCTCCGCTGCCGCCCGCGTTCCAGCCCGCCGCACCCACCGCGGCGCCCCAGTGGCCGGTCCAGCCGCAGCCGATGCCGGGCCCGTTCCCGGATCCGGCCGCGCAGGCCGCGCAGGCTCCCGCGTGGCCCCAGCAGCCGCAGCCGCCCCAGCCGCAGAACGGCTACGGCTTCCCCCAGCAGGGTCAGCAGCCCCCGCAAGGCCCCACTCCGTCTGCCCCCAACTCTCCTGTTCCGCAAGGAAGTTACGGCTTCCCGCACCAGGGAGCCGCGCCGAGCGAGCCCCCGGCCCCGCAGGGTGGCTACGGATTCCCGCACCAGGGCGCCGCCCCGAGCGACGCCCCGAACGCCCCCGCCCAGCAGGGCGGCTACGGCTTCCCCCAGCAGGGAGCCAACCCGCCGGCCGCGCCGAACCTGCCCGCCCCGCAGGCTCCCGCGCCCTTCGGCGCACCCAACTCCCCTGATCAGCAAGGCGGTTACGGGTTCCCGCACCCCGCCGCCACCCCTCCGGCCGCACCGCAGGCCCAGCCCCTGCCGCAACCGCTGCCGAACCCCGCCCAAGGCGGCTTCCCCCAGCAGGCGCAGCCCTTCGCGCAGGACCCGGCCAACCCGCAGGCCCAGCCCGCACCCCCCGTCGACCCGCGGGCCGGTGCCGCCTGGCCCTCGCCGGTGACGCACGACCAGCGGGAGCGGTCCATGCCCGGGGCTCCCCTCGGGTACACCGCCGCCGTCGAGCTCTCCTCCGACCGGCTTCTTCGCAACAACAAGCCGAAGGCGAAGAGCAGCCGCGGCCCGGCCGGCGGGGCCTCGCGCTTCAAACCCGGCGCCAAGAAGGAAGAGGCGGCGCGGCAGCACAAGCTCAACCTCATCCGCACGCCGGTCCTGTCCTGCTACCGGATCGCGGTCATCTCGCTCAAGGGCGGCGTCGGCAAGACGACCACGACGACCGCGCTCGGCGCGACCCTGGCCACCGAGCGGCAGGACAAGATCCTGGCGATCGACGCCAACCCGGACGCCGGCACGCTCGGCCGCCGGGTGCGCCGCGAGACCGGGGCCACCATCCGCGACCTGGTCCAGGCGATCCCGTACCTCAACTCGTACATGGACATCCGCCGGTTCACCTCGCAGGCGCCGTCCGGGCTCGAAATCATCGCGAACGACGTCGACCCGGCCGTGTCCACGACGTTCAACGACGAGGACTACCGGCGCGCGATCGACGTCCTTGGCAAGCAGTACCCGATCATCCTGACCGACTCGGGTACGGGCCTGCTGTACTCCGCGATGCGCGGCGTGCTCGACCTCGCCGACCAGTTGATCATCATCTCGACGCCGTCCGTGGACGGTGCGTCCAGCGCCTCGACCACGCTCGACTGGCTCTCGGCGCACGGCTACGCCGAGCTCGTGCAGCGTTCGATCACCGTCATCTCCGGCGTCCGCGAGACCGGCAAGATGATCAAGGTGGACGACATCGTGCAGCACTTCCAGACCCGCTGCCGCGGGGTGGTCGTGGTGCCGTTCGACGAGCACCTGTCGGCGGGCGCCGAGGTGGACCTCGACATGATGCGGCCCAAGACCCGGGAGGCGTACTTCAACCTCTCGGCGCTGGTGGCCGAGGACTTCGTACGGGCACAGCAGCAGCAAGGGCTGTGGACGGGCGACGGCCTCAACCCGCCGCCCGTCCAGGCCCCGCCGATGCCGGGTCAGCAGGGCGCCCCCGCCCAGCCGTTCCCCGGCCAGGCCCCGCCGCAGCCCGGTCAGCCCTACCCCGGCCAGCCGCACCCGGGGCAGCCCTACCCGGCGCAGGGTCAGCCCGCCCCCGGGCAGCCCTACCCGAACCAGGCGCAACCTCAGGCCCAGCCGCAGCCCGGCCAGCCGTTCCCGAACCAGGCACAGCCCTTCCCGGCTCAGCCACAGCCCGGTCAGCCCTTCCCGGGGCAGCCGTACGGGGGTCAGCCCGGCCAGCCGGGTCAGCTCCCGCCTGCCCAGCCCGGGCCGCCCGCCCAGTGGCCCGGCCAGGAGGGTGGCGGACACGCTCCGCAGCCGCCGTCAGCCCCTCAGCAGTAAGGCGTCAGAGGACTGGACCAATGAGGGCCCGCACCGTTCCAACGGTGCGGGCCCTTTGGCGTTTTCGCAGACCAAATGGCCTGCGATGCGCCGTTGACACGTCTAGACCACCGCTGGTAGACCTGCGCCCACACCGGCCGCCACCTCCTGTTCAACCGGCGCTCTCCCTGCGATCAGCCCTGCTTTTCCGTGCGAGTGATGACGCGAGGTCACCGTCCCATGGCAAGAACAGTTCCATCGCGCAAGACCCTGCGACCGACCGGGCCCCGCCGCCCGCTGGCCATAGGAGCCGCCGCCCTGGCGCTGACGGCCTCGGCCGCACTCCCCGCCCAGGGCGCGGCGGCCGACGACGCCAAGGGCGGCGAGAAGGTCCTCACCGTCGCCGTCTCCCAGAGCGTCGACTCCCTGAGCCCCTTCCTCGCCCAGCGGCTGATCAGCACCAGCGTGCACCGCCTGATGTACGAGTACCTGACGAACTACGACGCCAAGGACGGCCACGCGATCCCGGGACTGGCCACCGCCTGGAAGACGTCGCCGGACAAGCTGACGTGGACGTACACGATCCGCAAGGACTCGAAGTGGTCGGACGGGCAGCAGGTCACGGCGGGCGACGCGGCCTGGACGTTCAACAAGATGATGACCGACAGGGGCGCGGCGACCGCCAACGGCAGCTACGTCGCGAACTTCAGGAAGGTCAGCGCCCCCGACCCGGCGACGCTCGTCGTCGAACTGAAGCAGCCCCAGGCCACGATGACCGCGCTGGACGTCCCGATCGTGCCCCAGCACGTGTGGGAGAAGGTCGGCGACTTCACCAAGTTCAACAACGACAAGCAGTTCCCCGTCGTCGGCAACGGGCCGTTCGTCCTGACCGACTACAAGGTCGACCAGTACATCAAGCTGAAGCCGAACAAGAGCTTCTGGCGGGGGGCGCCCAAGTTCGACGAGCTGGTCTTCAAGTACTACAAGGACAATGACGCGGCGGTCGCGGCGCTCCGCAAGGGCGAGGTGTCCTTCGTCTCCAACCTGACGCCCGCACAGGCGAGTTCACTGAGTTCGACGCCGGACATCAAGGTCAACGACGCCCCCGGCAGGCGCTTCTTCGCGCTCGCCACCAACCCCGGCGCGCAGTCCAAGGACGGCCAGAAGTTCGGCAACGGCAACCCGGCGGTGCTCGACCCGGCGGTGCGCCGGGCGCTGTTCGCGGCCGTCGACCGCAAGACGCTCGTGGACAAGGTGTTCCAGGGCCACGCCGTCGAAGGCGAGGGCTACATCCCGCCCCGGTTCGCCGACTACTTCTGGAAGCCGGCCCCGGACCAGAAGATCGCGTACGACCCGGCGAAGGCGGCCTCGCTGCTCGACGAGGCGGGCTACAAGACCGGTGCCGACGGGAAGCGGCTCGGCAAGGACGGCAAGCCGCTCGGCCTGCGGCTGCTCTGCCACGCCATCGACCCCAACGACAAGGCGGTCAGCAAGTACCTCCAGGAGTGGTGGGGCAAGCTCGGCATCGGCCTGACGGTGGACTGCGTCGACAACGTCACCGACCCGTGGACGGCCGGCGAGTACGACCTGGCCCTGGACGGCTACTCGGTCAGCCCCGACCCGGACTACGTCCTGTCCATCCACACCTGCGCCGCGCTGCCCGCGACCCCCAAGGCGACCGGCCAGACCGACAACTTCGTCTGCGACAAGCAGTTCGACGAGCTGTACGCGAAGCAGTTGGCCGAGTACGACACCGCCAAGCGGGCGGACCTGATCAAACAGATGGAGTCGCGGCTGTACGACACCGGGTACATCAACGTCATGGCGTACCCCAACGCGGTCGAGGCGTACCGCACCGACCAGATCGCGTCGATCACGACGATGCCCGAGGCCGCGGGCAACATCTACGGCCAGGACGGCTACTGGAGCTGGTGGTCGGCGGTTCCCGCGGCCGGCTCGTCGGCGAAGTCGGGCAGCGGCTCCTCGGCGGTCGTCGTCCTCGGCATCGTCGCGGGCGTGATCGTGCTCGCCGGCATCGGCTCCTTCCTCGTCCTTCGCCGCCGCGCCGGCGCCGACGACCGCGAGTAGGCCATGACGACAGCGAGTTCGGCCGACACCCCCGCGGTGGTCGCCGAGGCGCGCACCGAGCCGCGCGGCCGCCGCTTCGCGGCCGCGGGCCCGGTGCTCACCTATCTGCGCTATGTGGGCGGCAAGCTGGCGGGGGCGGTGGTCTCGCTGTTCGCCGTCCTCGTCACCAGCTTCTTCCTGTTCCGGATCATCCCCGGTGACCCGGTCCGCACGATGACCCACGGCCGCCAGGTCTCCGTCGAGCAACTCGCCGCACTGCGCGGCCAGTTCGGGCTCGACCTGCCGATGTGGCAGCAGTTCACGGACTACTGCGGCAAGGCGCTGACCGGGGACCTGGGCACCTCGTACCAGTTCCACGCGCCGGTCGGCTCGCTCATCGCCGAGAAGCTCCCGGCGACGCTGCTCCTGACCGGTACGGCCGTCGTGATCTACTCGGCGCTCGGCATCTGGCTGGGCACCCGCTCGGCCTGGCGCCGCGGCGGGCTCGGCGACCGCTTCAACACGGGGCTCGCGCTGACGCTGTGGTCGGTGCCCTCGTTCTGGCTGGGGCTGCTGCTCATCATCGCGTTCTCGGTGGGCGCGGGCCCGGTCCCGGGCCTGTTCCCGACCGGCGGCATGGAGTCGGGCGACACGACGGGCTTCGGTCACGTCCTGGACGTGGCGCACCACATGGTGCTGCCGGTGCTGACCCTGGTCGCGGTGCAGTACGCGCAGACCCTGCTCGTCATGCGGTCCTCGCTGATCGACGAGATGGGCGGCGACTACCTGACGACGGCGCGCGCGAAGGGCCTGCGCGACGACGCGGTGCGCCGCCACCACGCGGTGCCGAACGCCCTGCTGCCCACGGTCACGATGCTGTTCATCAATCTGGGCCATGTGGCGGCCGGTTCGATCCTGGTGGAGACGGTGTTCTCGTGGCCGGGCCTGGGCGGGCTCTTCTACCAGGCGCTGAGTGTGCCCGATCTCCCGCTGGTGCAGGGCCTGTTCGTGGTCTTCGCCGGCGCGATGATCCTGATGAACCTGCTGGCCGACCTGCTCTATCCGCTTCTCGATCCCAGGGTGGGGCGATGACGACGACCACGTACGAGCCGGGCCGCCCGATGCCGACGACCGCGTACGCGAACGGGGCGGCCCGATGACCACGACCACCGTCCCCGACAAGGCGGGCTCGCTCGCCTGGGCCCGCCGCCGCGACTCGCTCGCCCGCTTCTGGCGCTCCTACCGCACCCACCGGGCCGGCCTGTACGGGCTCGCGGGCCTCGCCGTCATCGCGCTGATCGCGCTCACCGCGCCCCTCACCGTCGGCGAGGACGTCCAGAGCGTGACCAGCGCGCCCGGCACCGCCCTGGAGTCGCCGAGCGGTCAATTCCCGCTCGGCACCGACCAGTTCGGCCGTTCCCTGCTCGGCCTGCTGATCTGGGGTGCCCGGATCTCGCTCGCGGTCGGGCTGCTCGCCGCCGCGCTGAGCGTGGCGATCGGCACGCTGGTCGGGATCCTCGCCGGGCACTACGGCGGCTGGCTCTCCACGGCCCTGATGCGGATCACCGACTGGTTCCTGGTGATGCCGACGCTGGTCCTCGCGATCGTCCTGGCGACGGTCATGTCGCACAGCCTCTGGACGGTGATCCTGGCCATCGGCGTGACGTCCTGGCCGACGACGGCGCGGCTCGTGCGGGCGCAGACCATCGCGGTCGAGTCGCGCCCGTACATCGAACGGGCCCGCGCGCTCGGCGGCGGCCACGGCCACATCATGTCGCGGCACGTGCTGCCGAACGTGATGCCGCTGGTCCTCGCGCAGACCACCCTGGGCATCTCCAACGCCATCCTGACCGAGGCCACCCTCGCGTTCCTCGGCCTCGGTGACCCGACGGTGGTGTCCTGGGGCGGGATGCTCCAGGACGCCCGCGAGGCGGGCGCGGTCTCCTCCGGGCACTGGTGGTATCTCGCCCCGCCCGGCATCGCGATCGCCCTGGTCGCGCTCTCCTTCACGCTGTGCGGCCGCGCCGTCGAGGCCGTCCTGAACCCGAAGCTGGGAGCCCGATGAGCCTCCTTGAGATCAGGGACCTGTACGTCACGTACGGGACCGGCGCAGCCGCCGTACGCGGGGTCGACCTGACCATCGCGCCCGGCCAGAAGCTAGGCATCGCGGGCGAGTCGGGGTGCGGGAAGTCGACCCTGGCGATGGCGCTGCTGAGGCTGCTGCCCTCGTCGGCCAGGCTGACGGGGTCGGTGCTGCTCGACGGCGAGGACGTCCTCACCATGAAGTGGGGGCGGCTGCGGGCGGTGCGCTGGGCGGGCGCGTCCATCGTGTTCCAGGGGGCGATGCACTCGCTGAATGCGGTGCACCGCATCGGCGACCAGATCGCCGAGCCGATCCTGCTGCACGGCCTCGCCACCCCGGCCGGGGCCCGCGCCCGGGTCGGCGAACTCCTCGAACAGGTCGGCCTGCCCGCCGCCCGCGCGGACGCCCACCCGCACGAACTGTCCGGCGGCCAGCGCCAGCGCGTGATGATCGCGATGGCTCTGGCCTGCGCGCCGGACCTGATCGTCGCGGACGAGCCGACGACCGCCCTCGATGTGATGATCCAGGCCCAGATCCTGCGGCTGATCGAGCGGCTCGTCGCCGACCAGGGCATCAGCCTGCTGATGATCAGCCACGATCTGGCGGTCCTCGCCGACACCTGCGACCGGCTCGCGGTGATGTACGCGGGCCGCATCGTCGAGGAGGGCCCGGCGCGCGCGGTCCACGCGGCGGCCCGGCACCCGTACGGCCAGGCGCTGTCAGCCGCCTTCCCCCGCATCGGCGACCCCGCTTCGCGCCGGGCGCCCCGGGGCCTGCCGGGCGATCCGCCCGACCCGTCCGCGCTGCCGGCGGGCTGCGCCTTCCATCCACGCTGCCCGGTCGCGATCGACGTCTGCGCCTTCGACGACCAGCCGCTGCGCGACGCGGGCCCGGACCACCGGGCGGCCTGTGTGCACGCCGGGACCCTGTCGAGGAGCACCGCATGACCACCACCACGGCCCCCCTCCTCAGCGCCGCCGGCCTGCGCGTCACCTTCCCCGGGCGGCGCGGCGCCCCGCCCGCCCGGGCGGTCGACGGCGTGGAACTCACCGTCGGCGCGGGCGAGATCGTCGCCCTGGTCGGCGAGTCGGGCTGCGGCAAGACGACGCTCGCCCGCACCCTGCTCGGCCTTCTCACCCCGACCGCCGGCACGGTCGCCTTCGACGGCAGCCCGCTCGGCCACCACGCCCGCGCACTCAAGGCGTACCGCAAGCGCGTCCAGCTGGTCCTCCAGGACCCGAGCGGCTCGCTCAACCCCCGGCACACGGTGTACGACGCGGTCGCCGAGGGCCTGCGCATCCACGGCTCCCCGGACGACGAGCGGGAGTTGGTGGCCCGGGCGCTGTCCCGGGCGGGTCTGCGGCCGCCCGAGCGGTTCTTCCTGCGCTACCCGCACGAGCTGTCCGGCGGCCAGCGCCAGCGCGTGGTGATCGCGGGCGCGCTCGTCCTGGACCCCGAACTGATCGTCGCCGACGAGCCGGTGGCCTCCCTCGACGCCTCCGTACGCGGCGAGATCCTGGCGCTGCTGCTTCGCCTGCGGGACGAGCTCGGCCTGTCCGCGCTCGTCGTGACCCACGACCTGGGCCTCGCCTGGAACATCGCGGACCGGGTGGCGGTGATGTACCTGGGCCGCATCGTGGAGACCGGTCCGGTCGAGGACGTCCTGACGAACCCTCAACACCCTTACACCCAGGCCCTGTTGTCGGTCCTGCCGGAGTCCCCCGGCGACCCGGTGGTGCTCACCGGCGAGCCCCCGGACCCGTCCCGCATCCCGCCCGGCTGCCGCTTCCACGCCCGCTGCCAGGTGCTCGCCTCGGGCGAGGCGGACCGGGCGGGCGTGGCGGACCGCTGCCGCACCGAGGACCTGCCGGTCCTGGCGGGCGGCACGGCGCCGCAGGTCGCCTGCCACTGGGCCGCGGCGGTCAGGCCTGGTTGAGGGCCTTGCGGGCGCCTGCTTCGGAGGGGAGCTCGCGAAGGCTGGCCATGGCGAGGAGCATGCCCAGGACCCACGCGAATACCGGCGCCATGAAGGGCAGCAGGAGCAGCGCGGGCAGCCGGCCCGCGCTGGCCAGGCCCGGCGCCCGACGCTGTGCGCTGTCGTGGCTGCGCCAGGTCTCCGCGGGGCTTGCGGCCCTCGCCTTGGCCTCTCGCGCCTTGCGGCGATAGTAGGCCCAGCCCCAACCTGCGGCACCGGTGGAGGCGACCGCCTGAAGGGTGTAGCTGATGTGCCGCCAGCCATCGCTCAGCCCACCGACGGTACTGAGGAACATGTTCAGCGTCACCCCGAACATCAGGCCCGTCACGATCAGCAGGAACACGACGAACGAGGTGCGGCGCAGCCAGTAGGAGGGGCCCCGGCGGTACCAAGTGGTGCCCACGATGGGGAGTTTCGCGGGGCCCGCGCCCTCAGAAGAGACCCTTGAACCCATTCCACGCCTTCTTCCCCAGACCCGCCGCGTCGTCGCCGAGCCGCTTCAGGTCGTCTCCGGTGTTGGAGAGCACGTTGCCGCTGCCGTGCCAGATGCCGCCCAGGACGCCGTGGTCGTGGATGTCCTCGCTCCAGTGCTCGTGGAAGCCCTCGTCGAGCAGGTCGGTCGCCCCGATGACGACCGCGCCGCCGACCCCGGCGACCACGGCCACCGGCACGGTGATCTCCGCGCTCGCGGCCAGCGCCACGCCGCCCGCCGTGGCGGCCGCGCCGACGGCGAGTCCGCCGAGCGCGGCGCCTCCGTCGACCACCACGGAGTGCGTCCACGACCACCCCTTCTCGTGGTCGTCCTTGGCTTCGAGGAGCCCGCAGGCGGCGGCCGCCGCGACGTCGACCACCGGGATCTCCTTCAGGAACTCCGGAAGGCTCTCCAGGCTCTTGCCGGCCCGCAGGGTGTCCGCCACGTCCGCGATCTTGGTGTTGAGGACGTGGTCGTAGGGGAGCTTCGAACTGCCGTGTTCACCGCGGGCGATGTCCGTCTCCAGGCTGTCGAGCTTGCTCAGCGCGTCCTTGTACGCGACGCGGGCCTCGGCGTCCTTGGGGAGGGTCCTGCCCTCCTTCTGCCACGCCTTGCGTTCGGCGCGCAGATCCTTCTTCGCGTCGTCGGCCTGCTTCTTCGCGTCGTCGAGCGCGTCGGCGGCGTCGTGGCCCTTGACCCGGGTCCGCTCGGAGTCGTACGCGTAAAGCCCGCGCAGATAGTCCGCGACGGTGATCTTGTCGCCGGGCGAGACCGCCGCGCTGGTGTCGTCCGCGTAGAGCTTCTGAAGGGCCTCCGCCGCGTCCAGGCGGGCCTGCTGGGCGGTGTGCAGGATCTCGTTGCGTACGGTGCCGTAGTCGTTGAGGGCCTTGATGGCCTTCTTCTCGGCATCGCTCTGGTTGGACGGCGTATTGGTCATCAACTCGCCCGGTACGCCCATGGGATGCATCGGCACCCCGGCCCGCACCGCGACGTCCTCCGCGTTCTGGAGCGCGGCCTCCGCCTGGCCGAGGTGGTCGGCGAGGTCGGTGAGGATCTGGCCCGCCGCCTGGACCAGTGCGGCGAAGGCGCCCGCCGTCATGGAGTCCTCGGTCCACTTGGCCCGGAACGACTCCGCCGACTCGCCCTGCCAACCGGTGTCCTTCGCGAGCGCGTCGACGCTCGTGCTCAGCGGCTTCACGATGGATTCGAGATCGGTCCTGGCCTTCTTGTAGGCCTCCCCCATGGCGCGAAGCCCGCCGATGTCGCCGCCGACCCAGCTGTCCGTCATGTGCGGTCCTTCATCAGGTCGTCGAACAGGCCGTGTACGTCGATGTCGTGGCGCGCCATCGAGTCGTGCGCGTACTTCACCTTGTCGCCGCGGTCGTCCAGGCGGTCCGACAGCTTGTCGTGCAGGCCCGCTATCAGGTCGGCCACCGCCTTGATCGCCGCGTCGCATCCGGCGTCCCCGGAGCCGGCGATCGCCGGCTTCACGTTCTGGTGCATCTTGCGGTAGTTGTCGGCCTCCTTGTGGAAGGTGCCCGCCATCGTGTTCAGGTCCGCCAGGACCAGCTTCAGGTCCACGCTCATCGGGTGCCCTCCTGGCCGCCGTACGCCCGTTCCAGATCCTCGGCCCGCCATCTGCGGCCGCCGGGGTCGATCACCGGGTCGAGCCGCACCTTGGGCAGACCGGCCCGCTGCATCGCCTCGGCGAACGGGCCGAGCGAGACCGCTACCCAGGGCTGGGCCGGTCCGAGCGCCTCGACGAGTCCGCGCAGGCCGGTGAACGCGACCGGGACGGGCGGCCCCGAGGGGCCCTTGAAGAGTTCGTAGTCGACGTGGGGCGCGGCTCCGCCGCCGGGATAGCGCGGATGGGCCGGGATGAACACCGGGGTGTGGTACGGCGGTACGCCTTGCTGCGCGCCCTGCGCCGGCACGTCGCCGACCAGGCCGAGGAGGCGGGACACGGGCTTCTCGCCCACGCGTTTCCCCCTTGCGGGATATGGCTGAATCGCCGTTCAACCTACGCGCAGCGCAGCGCCCCTTGTACGCCAAAAACCGCCCATACCCCGCGCTCGATACGCAGTCGATGCGAGGACTTGGACGGTTTCAGGCCACTGCTTGACCAGGGTTTGACCGGATCAAGTGGCGTCGGCCGAAAGGAGGTCAGTCCCGCCGGGACTCGTACGCCTCGATCAGCTCGGTGGACCGCTTCACGTCGTTGCCGATCGCTTCCAGCAGGTCCTCGATGGAGTCGAACTTGGCCATGCCCCGCACATAGGCGAGGAAGTCGACGGCCACGTGCAGCCCGTACAGGTCGAGGCCGACGCGGTCGATGGCGTACGCCTCGACCGTGCGCTCGGTGCCGTCGAACTGCGGGTTGGTGCCCACCGAGATCGCCGCGGGCATCCGCTCGCCGTCGGCCGTCAGCCAGCCCGCGTACACCCCGTCCGCGGGGATCGCGGTGTGCGGCAGCGTCTCGACGTTCGCGGTCGGGTAGCCGAGCTCGCGGCCGCGCTGGGCGCCGCGCACGACGACGCCCTCGACGCGGTGCGGGCGGCCGAGGATCTCGGCGGCGCCCTCGATGTCGCCCTCGGTGACCAGGCGGCGGGTCAGGGTGGAGGAGAACGGCTCGCCGCCGCCCGCCTCGCCGCGCACGCGCAGGTCGATGACCTCGACCTCGTAGTCGTAGGTGCGGCCGAGCTCGGCCAGGACCTCGACGTTGCCCGCGGCCTTGTGGCCGAAGCGGAAGTTCGGGCCTTCGACGACCAGCTTGGCGTGCAGCTTGTCGACCAGGACCTTCACCACGAAGTCGGCAGCCGAGAGCTTCGAGAACTCGCTGGTGAAGGGAAGGATGAGGACCGCGTCCACACCCAGGTGCGCCATCAGTTCGGCACGGCGGTGGTGCGGGGCGAGCAGCGGCGGGTGGCTGCCGGGGCGCACGACCTCGCTGGGGTGCGGGTCGAAGGTGACGACGACGGACAGCACGCCGAGCTCGCGGGCGCGCTCCACGGCCCGCCCGATGATCAGCTGGTGTCCGCGGTGCACCCCGTCGTAGGAGCCGATGGTGACGACGCTGCGTCCCCAGTCCTGGGGGATGTCCTCCAAGCCACGCCAGCGCTGCACTGTGACCGCTCCTCGAACCCGTGTACGTCGTTGACCCTTACGCGTTATGCAGGTCTAAGACTGCCATGCCCGGCGGCCCGGGATCGCATCGGCATGGGAGAGCCCAGCGTCTCCACCGCCCGGCGGGCGCTCGGACCGACCACCGCGGCCCACTCGTGCGGCGCCTGCAGGAGCCATCCGGCGACCTGCGCGGCGAAGCCCGGGACCTCCTGGCACAGCTCGACCAGGCGCCGGTCGAAACAGGCCGCGCCCTCGGGCGTCCGGACGAAAAGGAGCCCGGTGCGGTGCACGAGGTCGCGGGTGCGCGCCTCGGCCCGCTCCGCCGAACCCCTCGCCGCGGCGTCGAGCAGCGCGTCAAGGACGGTCGGGTCCCGGGGTTCGTACCGCTCGAATTCGAGGAGCGCGTCGAGCAGCTCGGAGCGCAGCGGGCGCGAGGACCGGGTGCCGGGGGCCGCGAGGACGGGGGCGAGCGCGCGCCGGACGGGGTGGGCGCAGCCGCGCAGCAGGCTGGTGACCATGGGGAAGAGCACCGCGCGGGCGGCGGGGCCGTATTCGAGGCGCCGGTCCACGAAGTCCGCCGCGTGCCCGGCCGCCTCGGGGTGGCGCTCGACGTGGTCCTGGACCAGGGCCGCGGCCCGCCGGGCCAGGGCCGGGGTGTTGATCTCCGCGAGCGCGTCGAGGACGTCGGCCGCCCCGGCCCCGGGCTCGTGCAGCCGCGCCTGGAAGGCGGCGAGGACGGGCTCGGGGTGGGTGGTGAGGGCGGCGGCGAGCGCGGAGGCGGGGAACCTGGGGTCGCCCGCTGTGTACACGGCGAGCGCCTCGTCGAGGTAGCGCCCGCGGGTCAGCGGATCGCGGACCAGCAGGGCGAGGGCGGCGCCGTGCAGCGCGGTGTCCGCCGGGCGCGCGAGCAGGGCGAGAGCCGCGTAGCGGAGCAGCTCGCGGTCGGCGGCGGTGCGGATGCCGAGGGCAACGCGCGGCCCGTAGGTGGCGGCCGCGGCGCGCCGCTCCGGCCGGTCGTCGTGGGCCCAGCGGTCCACGGCCCGGCAGAGCGCGGACGGCTCGTCCTCGGCGAGCTGGGTGAGGAGTTCCCCGGCGCGGGCATGGACGGTCGCCACGAGCGCCTCGGTGAGGTCGTCGACGGCCAGCGCCCGCCGCGCGTACAGCAGGGCCTGTGCCGCCCGCGCGACGGTGGGCCGCACCTCGGTCCCGGGCGCCACCGGCAGCGGCCGCTCGTCGGTGAACCAGCGGCAGAGCAGCGGCTGTACGGTCCTGGGCTCGACGGCGAGCCGCCGGTCGACCGCGTCCAGGTAGCGCTCCCATCCGGGCGAAGCCCCCGGCACTCCGTCGGCGGGCACCAGGCGGCGCAGCAGTTCGAGCCGCCGGTCGTCGCTGAGCCGCAGCCGCATCCAGAACCAGGGCCCGAACTCACCGAGCGCGCCCAGGTTCGCGGGTCCCCCTTCGCGTACGGAGCGGCGGCTGATCCGGTCCGCGAGCAGGCGCAGCACCTCCTGGTAGGGGCGTACGTCCGGAACCCTCAGCAGCGTCTCGGTGAGAAGGCGGACCGCCCACCACTGGGCGTCCGCGAACCGGGCGTGGCCCGCACCGGCCGCCGGGGTGCGGTCCAGGGCGTCCACCAACCCCTTGAGTTTCAGGGCGAGTTGAGTGGAGCCCTGCTGGCTGCCGAGCAGCAGCATGGCCTCCAGGACGGGCCCGATGCGGTGCCGGGGCACCGGCAGGGGGCGCCCGGCGGGGGTGGGCCCCGAGCCCGGCGGGGGCGGCACGTGGCCGTGCGGCACGGCGCTGATGGCGGGGCGCGAGGGGAGGCGTACGACGGTCTGCGGGTCGCTCTCGTCGTACCAGCGGTGCACCAGCGCGTAGAGGGCCGCGTCCAGGTCGAGGTGGGCCGCCTGCACCCAGTCGGCGAGCTCCTCGTGCGCGAAGCGGTAGCCGGCCCCGGCAGGCACGAGCAGGCCTTCGGTGAGCACCGCGGAGGCCGATCCCGTACGCCACGGGAAGATCTCCTCGAACGACTCCCGGTCCAGCTCGCCCTGGCCGGGGCCGAGGCAGCGCCGGGCCGCCTCGTGCGCCTGCCCGGCGACGCGGGCCGCGAGCCTGCGCACCTCGCTGCCGCGCACCGGCGGGCGGGCCGAGGCCGCGACGCGCACCGCGATCCGCAGGCACATCAGGTCCAGGTGCGCGGAGAAGACCTCCTCGCGGTCCGGCCTTCCCTCGACCTCGCCGGGCAGGGCCGCCCGCACCTCGGCCAGCAGCCGCAGCGTGAGCGGGTGGCGGGCGTCGCGCTCGGCGAGCGCGCCTTCGGGGACGCCGTACTGCTCGCGGGCCCGCGCGGCCTCCTTGCACCCGAGGTCACCGATGCGCACGGCGTCCGGCAGGCGGGGCAGCGGGGCCGGGTGCAGAGCACCCTCGGGGTAGTGCGCACCGGCCTGCTCCCAGTGCTCGGGCCGGCAGGCGACGACCATGCGCACCCCGGCCGCCCCGAGCCAGTCCACGGTCCCGGCGGTCCATTCGGCCAGCCGGTGGGCGAGCACGGGCGACATCTCCTCCGGCCCGTCGAGCAGCACGAGCAGGGGCCGTCCGGCCTCGCGGGCCAGCCGTGCCACGCGGTCGGGGGTGGCCGCCTCCTGGCCCTCCTGCGGGGAGGCGGCGACGATCCGGGCCGCCTGGGCCAGCGCACGGGCGACCGCGTCGGCGACCGAGGCGTCGTCGGCCCACAGGTCGGCGCCGCGCAGCCAGAGCGTGGGCGCGGGCTCGTCGCCGCGCGACCGGCGGCCGGCGAACGCGGCGAGTTCGGTGGTGCGCCCGGTCCCGGGGTCCCCGACGAGCCCCAGCACGAGGGCGTCGCCGGAGGCGAAGGCCCCGAACTCCTTGAGCGTGGACCGCCGTTCGACCGGCTCCTGCCCCATGCCGGGGCCGCCGACGGGGCCGACGGAGAGCGCGGTGAGCTGGAGCGCCCCGGCCAGGTTCAGATCGCGGCCGTAGGCGGGCACGGTGGCGGCGTTGCGCCGCAGCAGCTCGGCGAGCGGTCCGTGCGAGGCGTGCAGCGGCACCGCGAAGCCGGAGGCCTGGTGGGCCGCGTGCAGCGCGGTCCCGACCACGCCGAGGACGGCCCCGGTGACGGTGTCCACCACGGGCCCGCCGCTGGCCTCGCCGCCGAGCCGCATGGCCTCGCTGCCGGCCGTCCCGATCGCCAACTCCAGTACGCCGCCCAGGAGATGGAATCGGTCGGTGGCGGTGTAGGTGACGGGAGAGGTGCCGAGCACGCGTGCTTCGCGCCAACCGTGCGCGGCGACCCGCACATAGGTGCCCGTACGGATGTCGGTGCGCGCGGAGATGGGCAGCGGGCGCGCCCCGAGCCCGTCGGTGCGCACCAGGGCGAGGCCCGCCTCGGGCAGGAAGGTGAGGTCGTCGGCCTCGGCGAGCCAGGTGCGCTCGCCGGGTGCGTGCAGCACCACTCTGGTCAGCCCGTCGACGGCTTCGTGACTGGTGACGACGGTCCCCCGGTCGTCCGCGACGAACCCCGTCCCCCGGGTCCGCCCGGCCAGATCACAGATCCGTACGAGCGTCTCCCCGGCCTCTCCCCCAGCCCCGCGTCCCATGTCCGAAACGGTAGTTCTGGGATGATCCGCCCGAGAAGAATGTCGAGGGAAAGCGCCCCCCTGTGCTCCCGTGGTTCACTCCGAGCGCCTGCTCGTAGGGGTGAATCCTCCAGGCGCGACGGATAGACCCCTTGCGAGGGGGATCGTGGAGCGGGCCGTCCCGCCCGCTCCACGGTGGGTGTCGGAGCCGGTGTCTCAGCCGAACACGGCGAGGCTCTTGGCCTTGCCCTTCTGGCTCTCGACCAGCGCGAGGAACTTCCCGTCGGGTCCGAAGACGCCGACCGCCTTCCCGGTCTCGTACTCGTCCGGCATGTCCAGGCGTACGCCGTTGAGCAGGAGCGAACCGCGCCGGGCATCGACGTCCCAGCGGGCGAACGCCGCGGCCGCGGCCTCGGCCACCGGCATCACGGTGAGCGACTCCTGGAGCTGGTCCAGGGTCCGGGCCGCGTCCAGGCCGTACGGGCCGACGCGGGTGCGGCGCAGCGCGGTGAGGTGGCCGCCGACGCCGAGTCCGGCCCCGAGGTCACGGGCGAGCGCGCGGATGTAGGTGCCCGACGAGCAGACGACGGAGACGACCAGGTCGACGACCGGCGTGCCGTCCTCGGCGACGGCCTCGCGGACGTCGTAGACGCGGAACGAGGAGACGGTGACCGGGCGGGCCGGGATGTCGAACTCCTCGCCGCCGCGCACCCGCGCGTACGACCGCTTGCCGTCGATCTTGATGGCGGAGACCTTGGACGGCACCTGCATGATGGCGCCGGTCAGCTCCGCGACCCCCGCGTCGATGCCCTCGCGGGTCACCTTGGACGCGTCGGTGGACGAGATGATCTCGCCCTCGGCGTCGTCGGTGATGGTGTCCTGGCCGAGCCGGATCGTACCGAGGTACTCCTTCTCGGTGAGGGCGAGGTGGCCGAGGAGCTTGGTGGCCCGCTCGACGCCCAGGACCAGCACGCCGGTCGCCATCGGGTCGAGGGTTCCGGCGTGGCCGACCCGGCGGGTCTTGGCGATGCCGCGCATCTTGGCCACGACGTCGTGCGAAGTGAAGCCCGACGGCTTGTCGACAATGACAAGTCCGTCGGGCGTCTTTGCTGCGGTGCTCATGCGGAGGCGTCGTCCTCGTCGCCGGGCTTCTTGTACGGGTCGGCGTCACCGGCGAACTGGGCGCCCGAGGACACCTCGCGCACCGCGGCGTCCGAGGCCCGTGCCTTGTCGAGGAGGTCCTCGATGGTCTTGGCGTTCTCGGGGAGCGCGTCCGCGATGAACGTCAGGGTGGGCGTGAACTTGGTGCCGGCGGCGGAGCCGACCGCGGAGCGCAGGATGCCCTTGGCGCTCTCCAGGCCCGCCGCGGCGGCGGCCCGCTCCTCGTCGTCCCCGTACACCGTGTAGAAGACCGTGGCCTCCCGCAGGTCGCCGGTGACCCGGGTGTCCGTGATGGTGACGTGCGTTCCGAGGCGCGGGTCCTTGACGCCACGCAGCAGCTTCTCGGCCACCACCTCCCGGATGAGGTCCGCCAGCTTCTTCGCCCGCGCGTTGTCGGCCACTGGTCCTTCTCCTTCTCAAGCCTTGCTCAGTGTTCAGTCTTCGTCGCTGTGGAGCCTGCGTCTCACCGAGAGCAGCTCCACCTCGGGCCGGCCGGCGACGAGCCGCTCGCACCGGTCGAGTACGTCTGTGAGGTGCCCCGTGTCCCCGGACACCACCGCCAGGCCGATCTCGGCCCTGCGGTGCAGATCCTGGTCGCCCACTTCGGCCGCACTCACCGCGTACTTGCGCTGGAGTTCGGCGACGATCGGCCGGACGACGGAGCGTTTCTCCTTCAGCGACCGTACGTCGCCGAGGAGCAGGTCGAAGGACAGCGTCCCCACATACATGTATGTCCGGATGTCCCGCCGGTACGGGTTAGAGGACCCCGCCAAAGCCTTGGCAGGGACATCAAGAACCGTACCGGAACGGCCGGGGCCGATCGACGGAAATATCTTCCCGCCGATCGGCCCCGACACTGCGTTCCTCAGGAGGCACCGCCTCCGGGGGTACGGATCGGCTGCACGGACTAGCCGCGCGGCTTCTCGCGCATCTCGTACGTCGCGATGACGTCGTCGATCTTGATGTCGTTGAAGTTTCCGAGGTTGATACCGCCCTCGAAGCCTTCGCGGATCTCGGTGACGTCGTCCTTGAAGCGACGGAGCCCCGAGATGTTGAGGTTCTCTGCGATGACCTTGCCATCGCGGAGCAGGCGCGCCTTGGTGTTGCGCTTGACCTCGCCCGACCGGACCAGGACACCGGCGATGTTGCCCAGCTTGGACGAGCGGAAGATCTCGCGGATCTCCGCCGTGCCGAGCTCGACCTCTTCGTACTCCGGCTTGAGCATGCCCTTGAGGGCCGCTTCGATCTCTTCGATCGCCTGGTAGATGACCGAGTAGTACCGGACGTCGACGCCTTCGCGCTCCGCCATCTGCTGGGCACGCCCGGCAGCGCGGACGTTGAAGCCGATGACGATCGCGTCGGAGCCGGTCGCCAGGTCGATGTCCGACTCGGTGACCGCACCCACGCCGCGGTGCAGGACGCGGATGTCGACCTCTTCGCCGACGTCGAGCTGGAGCAGCGAGGACTCGAGAGCCTCCACCGAACCGGACGCGTCGCCCTTGATGATGAGGTTGAGTTCCTGCACCAGACCGGCCTTGAGGGCCTCGTCCAGGTTCTCCAGGGAGAACCGCACACCCTTGCGGGCGAAGCGGACGTTGCGCTCACGGGCGGCACGCTTCTCGGCGATCTGACGGGCCGTACGGTCCTCGTCGACGACCAGGAAGTTGTCGCCGGCGCCCGGGACGTTGGTGAGACCGAGGACGAGGACCGGAGTCGAGGGACCCGCCTCTTCCACGTTCTCGCCCTTGTCGTCGAGCATCGCGCGGACTCGGCCGTACGCGTCGCCGACCACCATCGTGTCGCCGACCCGCAGGGTGCCTCGCTGGACCAGGACGGTCGCGACGGCGCCGCGGCCGCGGTCGAGGTGCGACTCGATCGCGATGCCCTGCGCGTCCTGCTCCGGGTTGGCCCGCAGGTCGAGCGAGGCGTCGGCGGTGAGGACGACGGCCTCCAGGAGGGACTCGATGTTGAGGCCCTGCTTGGCGGAGATGTCGACGAACATCGTGTCGCCGCCGTACTCCTCGGCCACCAGACCGAACTCGGTGAGCTGACCGCGCACCTTGGTCGGGTCCGCGCCCTCGACGTCGATCTTGTTGACCGCGACCACGATCGGCACGTCGGCCGCCTTGGCGTGGTTCAGCGCCTCGATCGTCTGGGGCATCACACCGTCGTTGGCCGCCACCACGAGGATCGCGATGTCGGTCGACTTCGCACCACGGGCACGCATGGCGGTGAACGCCTCGTGACCCGGGGTGTCGATGAAGGTGATCTTGCGCTCATCACCGTTGACCTCGGTGGCGACCTGGTACGCACCGATGTGCTGCGTGATGCCACCGGCCTCGCCCGCAACGACGTTCGTCTTGCGGATCGCGTCCAGAAGGCGGGTCTTACCGTGGTCGACGTGACCCATGACGGTCACGACCGGCGGACGCGCGACGAGGAACTCCTCGCCACCCTCGTCCTCGCCGAACTCGATGTCGAAGGACTCGAGCAGCTCGCGGTCCTCCTCCTCCGGGCTGACGATCTCGAGGACGAAGTTCATCTCGTCCGCGAGGAGCTTCAGCGTCTCGTCGGAGACCGACTGCGTGGCGGTGACCATCTCGCCGAGGTTCATCATCACGCCGACGAGCGACGCCGGGTTGGCGCCGATCTTCTCGGCGAAGTCGGTCAGCGAAGCACCGCGCGACAGGCGGACGGACTGTCCGTTGCCGCGGGGCAGCATGACGCCGCCCACCGACGGGGCCTGCATGGCCTCGTACTCCTGGCGCCTCTGACGCTTCGACTTGCGACCACGACGGGCGGGCCCGCCGGGACGGCCGAAGGCACCCTGTGTGCCACCGCGGCCACCCGGGCCACCGGGACGGCCCTGGAAGCCGGGACGACCGCCGAAGCCGCCGCCACCACCGGGAGCGCCGCCACCCGGACGGGGGCCGCCGAAGCCGCCGCCGCCACCGGGACGACCGCCGCCACCGGGACCCGCCGGACGGCCGGCGAAGCCGCCGCCGCCACCGGGACGACCGGCACCGCCGCCGCCACCCGGACGACCGCCGGGGCCACCGGGACCACGGCCACCGGGGCCACCGCCGGGACGCGGGCTCGCGGCCGGACGCTGCGGCATCATGCCGGGGTTCGGACGGTTACCGCCCGGAGCACCACCCGGGCGCGAGGCGCCGCCCTGCGGACGGGGCATGCCGCCCGGGCTCGGACGGGCGCCGCCCTGACCCTGCGGACGCGGAGCGCCGCCGGGGCCGCCCTGCGGACGCGGGGCACCACCGGGGGCACCGGCACCGCCGGGACGCGGAGCGCCGCCACCGGGACGGGGCGACTGCGGCCGCGCCATGCCGGTGGAGCCACCCGAGGTGAAGGGGTTGTTACCGGGGCGCGGACCGGCCGGACGGGCACCGCCCGGACGGGGGGCACCCTGACCCGCGGGACGGGCCGGACGGTCGCCGCCACGCTGGCCGCCATCGCGCTGGCCACCGTCACGCTGACCGGCCGGGGCCGGACGGGCGGGACGCGGGCCGGGGGTGGCACCGGCGGGACGCGGGGCCTGGGGCGCCGCGGGCTGGGCCGGAGCCGGAGCCGAGAACTCGGCGGCGGGCACCGGGGTGACCGGGGCCGGCTTGGCCGGGGCGGGCTTCGGACCCGGGCGCGGGCCCGAGGCGGCCGGAGCCTGGGAGGGGGTGCTGCTCACCGGGGCGGCCGGAGCCGCAGGCGCGGCGGGAGCCGGCTTGGGGGCCGGGGCGCCGGGCTTCGGGGCAGCGGGACGTGCCGCAGCGGCCGGGGAGGGCGCCGCGGGCTTGGCGGGCGCGGCCTTGCGGGGCGCGCCGGGCTTGGCAGCGGACTTGCCGGCGTTGCCGCCGGGCCCCTGCAGTGCGTCAGTCAACTTGCGTACAACCGGCGCCTCGATCGTCGAGGACGCCGAACGGACGAATTCACCGAGTTCTTGGAGCTTGGCCATGACGACCTTGCTCTCAACCCCGAACTCCTTGGCGAGTTCGTATACCCGGACCTTAGCCACTTCGCTCCTTTTAGGTCCGGGTTACCGCCGGACCGTCGCTACTTCATGGGCGTACTCATCGCGTACTCATCGAGTGCTCATCGCAATCTCGACCTACTTCCAACTCGCGAGGTACCTGACCGCACGGGATTCCGTGCCGTACTTCTTCTTACGTTGCTGCCTGCTCGACGTAATCCCGCAGTGCCGCGGTGTCGAGCGCTTCCTTGACCTTGAAGGCCCTGGAGAACGCCCGGCGGCGGACCGCCTGGTCGAGACAGACCGAGGCGGGGTGTACATACGCACCCCGGCCGGGCAGCGTACCGCGAGGATCAGGGGCGCAAGCACCCTCGACCGCCACGATGCGCAGCAGTTCGTTCTTGGCCGCTCGCTCCCGGCATCCCACGCAGGTTCGCTCAGGGCAGGCGCGGGCGTGCGTCCGGCCAGACACGTTTAAGTCTACCTCCCCGCACCGACCTCACCCCTTTGGGGCAAAAATCGAACGGTTGTTGTCCAGAAAGCTCACCCTGCCCCCCAGAACAGGGGCAGGGCCACTTGTTATTCCCGTGGGGCCGGTCAGTCCTCGGCCGGCTGCTCGGTGTCCGGGCGGATGTCGATGCGCCAGCCGGTGAGGCGGGCGGCGAGGCGGGCGTTCTGCCCTTCCTTGCCGATGGCGAGCGAGAGCTGGTAGTCCGGCACGGTCACCCGGGCGGAGCGGGCCGCGAGGTCCACGACCTCGACCTTGGAGACCCGGGCCGGGGAGAGCGCGTTGGCCACCATCTCGGCCGGGTCGTCCGACCAGTCGACGATGTCGATCTTCTCGCCGTGCAGCTCGGCCATGACGTTGCGCACCCGGCCGCCCATCGGGCCGATGCAGGCGCCCTTGGCGTTGAGGCCACTGCGCGTCGAGCGCACCGCGATCTTCGTACGGTGACCGGCCTCGCGGGCGATCGCCGAGATCTCCACCGAACCGTCGGCGATCTCCGGGACCTCGAGCGCGAACAGCTTCTTGACCAGGTTCGGATGGGTGCGCGACAGGGTCACCGAGGGACCGCGCACACCCTTCGCCACCCGTACGACGTACGTACGAAGGCGCAGTCCGTGCGTGTACTCCTCGCCCGGCACCTGCTCCTGCACCGGCAGCATGGCCTCCATCTTGCCGATGTCGACCAGTACGTTCTTCGGGTCCTTGCCCTGCTGGACGACGCCGGTGATGACGTCGCCCTCGCGGCCGGCGAACTCGCCGAACGTGATGTCGTCCTCCGCGTCGCGCAGCCGCTGCAGGATGACCTGCTTGGCGGTGCTCGCCGCGATGCGGCCGAAGTCCGACGGGGTGTCGTCGAACTCCTTGGCCTCCTGGCCCTCTTCGAGGTCGGCCGGGTCTTCCTTCGCCCACACCGTGACATGACCGTTCTCACGGTCGAGCTTCACGCGCGCACGCCGGAAGCTGCCCTCGGTGCGGTGGTAGGCGATGAGGAGCGCCGACTCGATCGCCTCGACCAGCAGGTCGAAGGAGATCTCCTTCTCCCGGACCAGACCCCGCAGGGCACTCATGTCGATGTCCACGGCTACGCCTCCTCTTCGTGTCGAATGTCGTTCAGGATGTCGTTCTTGTTGTCTTCGGCGATCTCGTTCTTGCCGTCCTTGCGGCTGAACTCGATCTCGACCCGCGCCTTGGCGATCTCGGTGAACGCGATCCGGCGGGCGGTGGGCCTGCGCCCCTTCACACCCGGGATCTCGGCGTCGATGCCTTCTTCGTCGGCCTCGATGATCCGCGCGACCAGCTCACCGCCGTCGTGCAGCTGGAGCCGGGCGAGCCGGCCGGTGGCGCGCAGGTAGTGGCGGAGCTCGGTGAGCGGGCGCTCGGCGCCGGGAGACGTCACTTCGAGGACGTACTCCTCCTCGCCCATCGCGTCGCTTTCGTCGAGCAGCTCGGAGACGGCCCGGCTCAGCTCGGCACAGGCGTCCAGCTCCACGCCCTCGTCGGAGTCGACCACGATCCGCAGCACGCGCCGGCGGCCCGCCCGGGACACCTCGATCTCCTCGAGGTCCAGATCCTTCGCGCTGACGAGCGGTTCAAGGAGACCGCGCAGCCTGTCGCTCTGGGTCGTGCTCATCCGGGTGACTCCTCGGCCGCGTCTGCTGTTGTGGGGATCGTCGTCGCGTACGGCGGCCGTCATCGGACCGCCGCCGTCAGATCAAAGGGTATCCGGTCCCGGAGGGTGTTGCCGTCCACGGCCCGGGGCCCGCGGGTACGCTCGCCTGCGGTGATCACTCGGTCACCGGCGGACCTGGCACGCAGGGAGAGACACGTGGGGCACCCGGGGACCACGCGAAGGCGTGTGCTGGCCGTGACGGGAGCGGCGGCCACAGGCCTGCTGACCGGCTGCTCGGGCGAGGGCTCCGGCGCCGGTCGGCGCGCTTCCGAGACCGGGGCGCGCGAGGCGGCCGCCCGCGCGGAGGCGGCACTGCGCGCCCGGACCTCGGCCACGAGCCGGGCGCTCGTCACCCAGTACGACGCGGTTCTCGCGATGCATCCGACCCTGCGGCCCCGGCTCGCGCCGCTGCGCGATCAGGCCGCCCAGCACACGTCGGCCCTCGCACCGGCTTCGGCCACCACCCCTTCCCCCAGGCCCTCGACCACGGCCTCGCCCGCAGCCCCGGCGGGGGTCTCGACGGTCGCGTCCGACGCCGACGAGGCCCTCAAGCAGCTCGCGGACGCCGAACGGCGCACCTCCGACGCCCAGTTGGCGGCCCTCGCGACGGCGCCGCCCGAGCTCGCCCGGTTGCTCGCCTCGGTCGCGGCGTCCAACGCGGGACACGCCTTCCTCCTCGGCGGGGGTGAGTGATGGCCAAGACCCTGGAGGCGGCGCAGGCCGCGCTGGCCGCCGAACACGCGGCGGTGTACGGGTACGGGGTGCTCGGCGGCCGGCTCTCCGATGCCCGCGCCGCCGAGGCTCGCGAGGCCTACACCGCGCACCGCTCCCGCCGCGACTCCCTGGCCCGTACGGTGCGTGACCTGGGCGGATCGCCGGTGGCGGCGGCCGCTGCTTACGCCCTGCCGTTCGCCGTGCCGGACGCCGCCTCGGCGCTGCGGCTCGCGGCGGACCTGGAGGACCGGGTCGCCGGCGTCTACTCGGACCTCGTACGGGCCGCAGCGGGCCCGCTGCGCCAGGAGGCGGCCGGCGCCCTGCGGGAGGCAGCGGTGCGGGCCGTTCGCTGGCGGGGCGGCAGCGTAGCCTTTCCTGGGCTCGCGGAACGCCCGAGCGCACCGGTTCCACCGGCCAGTACCTGAGTTCCACCGGCTAGTACCTGAGCAAGGGGCAATACACGCATGGCTTTCGAACCGCCTGAGCGGCTGGTACGCGCGCTCGGCGAGACGTACGGGGACACGCTGGCCGGGCCCTGGCTCGACCGGTTGCCGGAGCTGGCCGAGGAGTCGGCGGCCCGGCGCGGGCTCGCCGTCGACCGGGTGCAGGCGCCGGGCGGCCGCTCCAGTCTGGTCGCCCTCGTACGCCGTCCGGACGGCACCCCGGCCGCCCTCAAGGTCGCCCCCGCCTTCGCCCGGCCGGACCTGGAGCGCGCGGCCCTGTCGCACTGGAACGGCTGGGGCGCGGCCCAGCTGCTGGAGGACGAGGCCGTCGACGACGCGCTGCTCCTGGAGCGGCTGCACCCCGAGGTGTCGCTGCGCTCGCTGCCCGAGGCGAAGGCCCTGCTCGAAGCGGCCGGTACGGTGCGGCGCCTGTGGGTCGAGCCACCGGCCGGCCACGCCTTCGAAACGGTGGCCGACCGCACGGAGCGGCAGAGCGTGCCGATGCGGGCCCAGCAGGACGCCGACCTCGCTCCGCTCGTGACGGCCGCGCTGGCCGCCCGCGACGAACTGACCGCGTCCGCACCGGAGTTGGTGTTGCTGCACGGCAACTTCCGCCAGAGCAAGGTGCTTTCGGGCGAGCGGGCGCCGTGGCTGACGGTGGGGCCCGAGCCGCTGGTCGGCGAACGGGCCTATGACCTGGCCCGGTTGGTGCGCGACCGCGTCGAGGACCTGATCGCGGCGCCGAGCGGGGCGTCCTCGGCCCGCCGCCGCGTCAACAGGCTCGCCGACTCGCTGGATGTCGACCCTGCGCGGCTGCACGGCTGGACGCTGTTCCGGGCGGTGGAATCGGGCTTGCGCGCCCGTGCGGCGGGCCGCGACCGGGACGCGGAACTCCTCCTGGAATTCGCGGGCTGGCTGTAACCGCCCCGCCCGGCGGCGGGGGTGCGGCGGGGCGAGGCCCCGGCGCACCCCCGCTCGAACCGCACCGCACCCCCGGAGGGGGAGGGTCAGGCCGTCACGCGGTCAGGCGGGTGATTGCCTCGGCCAGGGGGAGTTCCTCGCGCTCCCCCGTCCGGCGGTCCTTCAGCTCGAAGACGCCCTCACCCACACGACGCCCCGCCACCAGGATCTTCGGCACCCCGATCAGCTCCGCGTCCGTGAACTTCACGCCCGGCGAAACCCCGGCCCGATCGTCGACCAGAACCCGCAACCCCGCGGCACGCAGCTGCTCGGCCGCGTCCAGGGCCGCCTCGGTCTGCACCGCCTTGCCCGCCGCGACGACGTGCACATCGGCCGGGGCGATCTCGGCGGGCCAGCACAGCCCCTTGTCGTCCGCGCTCTGCTCGGCGAGGGCCGCGACCGCGCGCGAGACACCGATGCCGTACGAGCCCATCGTGACCCGCACCGGCTTGCCCTCCTTGCCGAGGACGTCGAGCTGGAAGGTGTCGGCGTACTTGCGGCCGAGCTGGAAGATGTGGCCGATCTCGATCGCGCGGTCGAGCTTCAGGCCAGCGCCGCAGGACGGGCAGGGGTCGCCCTCCTCGACCACGACGACGTCGAGGTAGTCGTCGACCTCGAAGTCACGGCCGCAGACCACGTTGCGGGCGTGGGTGTCGGCCTTGTTGGCGCCGGTGACCCAGGCCGTGCCGTTCGCCACCCGCGGGTCGGCGATGTAGCGGACCTTCTCCAGGCCCTGCGGGCCGACGTAGCCGCGTACGAGGTCGGGGCGGTCCGCGAAGTCCTCGGCGGTCACGAGCTCCACCACGGCGGGCGCCAGGTGCTCGCCGAGCTTGCCGAGGTCCACCTCGCGGTCGCCGGGCACGCCGACGGCGACGATCTCGCCGTCCACCTTGACCAGGAGGTTCTTCAGGGTGGCCGAGGCCGGGACGCCCAGGTGCGCGGCGAGGGTCTCGATGGTGGGGGTGTCGGGGGTGTCGAGCTCCTCGACGGGCCCGTGCGCGGAGCCGTCGACCGGGGCGGCGACGAACGTCACGGCCTCGGTGTTGGCCGCGTACTCGCAGGCCGGGCAGTCCACGAAGGTGTCCTCGCCCGCGGCGGCCGGGGCCAGGAACTCCTCGGACGCGGAGCCGCCCATGGCGCCGGAGACGGCGGACACGATGCGGTAGTCCAGGCCCAGGCGCGCGAAGATCTTCTGGTAGGCGGCGCGGTGCAGCGCGTACGACTCGGCGAGGCCCTCGTCGGTGGTGTCGAAGGAGTACGAGTCCTTCATCTGGAACTCGCGGCCGCGCAGCACGCCGGAGCGCGGGCGGGCCTCGTCGCGGTACTTGGTCTGGATCTGGTAGAGCATCACCGGCAGGTCCTTGTAGGACGTGCACTGGTCCTTGACCGTCTGCGTGAAGATCTCTTCGTGCGTCGGGCCGAGCAGGTACTCGCCGCCCTTGCGGTCCTTGAGGCGGAACAGCAGGTCGCCGTACTCCTCCCAGCGGCCGCTCGCCTCGTACGCGTCCTTGGGCAGCAGCGCGGGCAGCAGGACCTCCTGCGCGCCGATGGCGTCCATTTCCTCGCGTACGACGGTGGTGATGTTGTCCAGGACCTTCTTGCCGAGCGGCAGCCAGGTCCAGATGCCGGCGGCGTTGCGGCGCACGTATCCGGCGCGGACCAGGAGCTTGTGGCTGAGCGTCTCGGCGTCCGCCGGGTCGTCGCGCAATGTCTTGGCCATCAGACGGGACATGCGCTGAACCTGGGCGGCTGCCATGGATTTCTCTCCTGTACGTGCACGGGGTGATGCCTGGAGGTTAGCCGGGCGGCCCGAGTGCGCGGAAATCCGTTTAGCGGAATTCCGTTTGGCCGTGCCTCAGCAAGGGGAGAGGCGCGCCCATCACGGCGTACGGCCGGGCCGCGCTCGGGAAGTGCACCTGGCCGGCCAGATCGACGTAACCGAGCCCTCGGTACAGGGCGCGGGCGGGGCTCTCCGTGTCGATCGCGGAGAGGATCGAGCGGGGCTCGGTGGCGGTGTCGGTGATGGTGGTGATGAGCGCGCGGCCCAGGCCCCGGCCCTGGAAGGCGGGGTGGACGTGCAGCTCGGTGATCACGAAGGAGTCGTCGAGCCACCACTCGGCGCCGTTGTTGCGCAGATACGGTTCGACGACGGTGGACCACCAGTGGGCCCGGTCGTTGGGCATCCCGTACACGAAGCCCGCGAGGCGCCCGTCGACGGTCGTGGCGCCGAGCGCCCTGGCGCCTGGGTAGGACAGGTGCCGCAGCACGATGTGGCGGCGCACCCCGACCTCTTCGGCACTGAGTCCGAAGGCGACCGCCTGTACGGCGAGGGCCTCGTCCACGCGGGCCGCGAGGTCGAGCGGTCCGACCAGTACGTCAGAGTCAGCAGGCATGGGCGCACCCTAACCTCAGACCCGGGCTCTCAGAACAGGACGCTCATGAACGCCCCGGTCTCACGGAAGCCGACCCGGCGGTAGCAGGCGCGGGCGGGGGCGTTGAAGTCGTTCACGTACAGGCTCACGACGGGGGCGACGTCCGCGAGCGCGTAGCGCAGGACTGCGGCCATGCCGGTGGCCGACAGGCCCTTGCCCCGATGTTCGGGGGCGACCCAGACGCCCTGGATCTGGCAGGCCTGGCTGGTGGCGGCGCCGATCTCGGCCTTGAAGACGACCTTGCCGTCCTCGATACGGGCGAACGAGCGCCCAGAACCCACGAGTTCGGCGACGCGGGCCTGGTAGAGCAGTCCGCCGTCGCCCGCGAGCGGGGAGACGCCGACCTCCTCGGTGAACATGGCGACACAGGCCGGCATGATCACGTCCATCTCGTCCTTGCGGATCCGGCGGACGTACGGGTCCGGCGCGATGTCCTCGGGCATCTTCTCGGCGACCATCAGCGGCTGATGCGGGCGTACGTCGCGGGCGGGGCCCCAGTGCGGTTCGAGGAGGCGCCAGAGCTGGGCGGTAGGTTCGGCGGGGCCGACGATCGAGGAGCAGCGGCGGCCGGTGCGGCGGGCGCGGTCGGCGAAGGAACGTACCGCCTCGGGCGTCGCGCAGATCGGTACGAGGTTGGCGCCGGAGTAGCAGAGGGAGCGCAGGTGGCCGTCGGCGTACCAGCCCCACATCTCGCCGCCGAGGCGCCAGGGGTCGAGGCCGGCGATCTGTACGCGCGAAGTCACGAACGCGTTGGCTACCGGGTCGCTCTCCAGGATGGCGAGCGCCGCGCCGAGGTCGCCGGGTTCGAGGACCCGGGTGGTGGTCTGCATCAACACGAGGGGGCCTCACGGTACGGTCTGCTGATCTCCGCACTGTACCTGCCACCCTGCCGCGGCCGCCCCCAGACCCTGACTCCGCCGGTGGGGGGCGGGGGGCTGCCTGGGGCTGCGCCCCGGACCCCCATCGCGCCTGAGCGGGGCTCGTCCTCAAACTCCCCCAAGGCCTCAAGGGCCACGGGGGACCCCCATGACGGGCTGAAAATGCTCGGCCCTGCCAGGGGCGCGGGGCTGTGACATGTGCGGCCCCGCCCCGATGGGGGTCCCCCCTGTTCGAGCGAAGCCGAGAACTTGGGGGAGCGACCGGCCACCCCCCAGCCCGCAGCCGACAAAGATCCGCCCCTCCCGCACGACCCCCCGGAGGGTTTCGGGAAGGGGCGGGGTGGGGTGGGGTGGGGGAATTCAGCCCGCCACCGACACCTGCGGCTCGCCCGAGGCGATGCCGTCCTTCTCCATCTGCTCCGCGATCTTCATCGCCTCGTCGATCAGCGTCTCCACG
>NZ_BMUA01000037.1 GCF_014649955.1 Streptomyces violascens | reverse complement strand
GAGCCCTAACATGTGGGGCGGGTGGGACTCGAACCCACGGCCGACGGATTATGAGTCCGCTGCTCTAACCGGCTGAGCTACCGCCCCTAACGGCGCGTCGCGCACATTTGTGCGCGCCGTCTGCCGCAGCATAGCCGCTCATACGATCTCCTGCCTCGGATGGTCGGCTTCGCACGCCCATGAGGACTTCGAGGGGATCCCAGCGGTTCCACGGGATACGAAAAAGGACCCCGAAGGGTCCGATTCCGCTGCTCTCCCGACTGGACTCGAACCAGTAACCTGCCGGTTAACAGCCGGCTGCTCTGCCAATTGAGCTACAGGAGATCGAGCTCCCCCGACTGGACTCGAACCAGTAACCTGCCGGTTAACAGCCGGCTGCTCTGCCAATTGAGCTACAGGGGAATGCCTCGTTGCGTCGAACGTACCTACCTGGGGTGGTCCCGGGCGGCGTGCGTTCGCTGCGACACATACATTAGCGCAAGCAGGGGGGTGCTCCGCCAATCGGTTCCGCCCCGGGTGATCACGGGGCTGCGCGGGTAGGCGCGGCACACACGCTAGGGAAGGGTGACCGCCATGCGATACCGGCTCACGTTCGCCGCCGGACTGGCTCTCGGATACGTGCTCGGAACCCGGGCAGGGCGCGAGCGTTACGAGCAGTTGAAGAAGTCCGCACGCCAGGTGGCGCAGAACCCCGCAGTGCGGAACACCGCCGAGTCGGCCGCGCAGACCTCGCGCGAGGCCGCGGGCAAGGCCTTCCACGCCGTGAGCGACAAGCTCGGGGACAAGATGCCCGCCTCCGTCGCCGACCGGGTGCGCTCCCTGCGCGAACGCGGCCCGGGCGCCGAGGACGACTGGGGCACCAGCAACACCTGACCCACGGGCACCCACAGGCACGCCCCCCGCGTCCTGCGACACCGTTGTCCCGGCCACCCTCGTCCCAGGAGCCCCGCGCGTGCGGCAGAATCTCCAACCATGGGGATAGTCGCCGGGCTGGACAGCTCTTCCGCCTTCACTCGCATCGTCGTCTGCGACACGGACACGGGTGCCGTGCTGCGGCAGGGGTACGCCCCGCACCCGGTCGAACCGAAGGCGACCGAGGTCGATCCACAGGCCTGGCTTCTCTCGCTCGGCGAGGCCGCGACCGGCGGGCTCCTCGAAGGAGTGCAGGCCATCGGTGTCGCGGCCCAGCAGCACGGGCTCGTAGCGCTGGACGCCCAGGGCAATCTCGTACGCGCCGCGCTGACCGGGAACGACAAGCGGGCGCAGGTCGCCGCCGCCGATCTCATCGACGGGCTCGGCAGCCGCGAGGCGTGGGCGAAGGCCGTCGGGTGTGTGCCGCAGGCCGCTCAGGCCGTGGCGAAGCTGCGGTGGCTTGCGCGGACCGAGCCGGACGCCGCCCAGCGCACCGCGGGTGTACTCCAGGCGCACGACTGGCTGGTGTGGCAGTTGCTGGGCCGGCCCGCGCGGCGCACCACCGACCGCGGCGCCGCCTCCGGCACCGGCTACTGGTCGGCCGCCACCGGCTTCTACCGCCCCGATCTGATCGAGCTCGCGCTCGGCCACCAGGTGGCGCTGCCCGAGGTGCTCGGGCCGTCCGACGCGGCCGGCACCACCCCCGAGGGCCTGCTGATCTCCGCCGGTACGGGCGAGACGATGGCGGCCGCCTTCGGGCTCGGCGTCGGCGCGGGCGACGCGGTGGTCTCGCTCGGCGCGTCGGGCTCGGTCATGGCCGTGCATCACGAGGCGCTGGCCGACCCGAGCGGGATGATTACGTCCTTCGCCGACGCCACCGGGATGCATCTGCCGGTCGTGCATACGAGCAATGCCGTGCGGACCCTGCGCGGTACGGCGGAGATGCTCGGCGTCGAGGATCTCGCCGAACTCAGCGCGCTGGCCCTCAAGTCCACCCCCGGCGCCTGCGGTCTCGTCCTGCTGCCGTATCTCGAAGGCGAGCGCACGCCCCGGCTTCCGCATGCCGCCGGCACCCTGTCCGGGCTGCGGCGCGAGTCGATGAAGCCCGAGCACCTGGCCCGGGCCGCCTTCGAGGGGATGCTCTGCTCCCTTGCCGACGCCCTGGACGTGCTGCGGATGCGCGGGGTCGACGTCCGGCGGGTCTTCCTGCTGGGCGCCGCTGCCGAACTGCCCGCCGTGCAGGCGGCCGCGCCGGCCATTTTCGGCACCCAGGTCGTCGTGCCCCAGCCCGCCGAGTACGCGGCGCTCGGCGCGGCGCGGCAGGCGGCCTGGGCTCTCGGCGTCTCGCAGGGCACCCTCGCCCCGCACACCCCGCCGGCCTGGCAGGGCGCGGCCGCGCAGATCTTCGAGCCCGGCGAGGAACTGGCGACGGGGCAGGCGGTGCGTCAGCAGTACATCGCGACGCGTGACGAGATCCACCCGGGTGCCTTCGGCCAGGGTGCTTGACGCGGAGGGGCCTACGCTCTTTGCTATTCCTTTTGACTTCACCCCGATAATCGCTTGAGCTTCCAGGGGTGGAGTGTCGCAAGATGGGGGGTCGAACCCCCCGATCTTGCCGACCGGAGAGCCTGCGCGTGCTCATACGACTCCTGCGGTCCCACCTGGGGCCGTACAAGAAACCGATAGCCCTGCTGGTCCTGCTGCAACTGCTGCAGACCAGCGCCACCCTTTATCTGCCCACCCTCAACGCGAACATCATTGACAACGGTGTCGTGAACGGGGACACGGGTTACATCCTGGGACACGGCGGCATCATGATCGCCGTCAGCCTCGTCCAGGTGTTCTGCAACATCGGTGCCGTCTTCTACGGTGCCCGGACCGCGGCGGCCCTCGGGCGCGACGTCCGGGCCGCCGTCTTCGCGCGGGTGCAGTCCTTCTCGGCCCGCGAGGTCGGCCACTTCGGGGCGCCGTCCCTGATCACCCGCACCACCAATGACGTCCAGCAGGTCCAGATGCTGGTGCTCATGGCGTTCACCCTGATGGTCTCCGCGCCGATCATGTGCGTCGGCGGCATCATCATGGCGCTCGGCCAGGACGTTCCGCTCTCGGCGGTGCTGCTCGCGGTCGTCCCCGTCCTCGGCATCGCGGTCTCACTGATCGTGCGCAAAATGCGGCCGCTGTTCCGCACCATGCAGACCCGCCTCGACACGGTGAACCGCGTGCTGCGCGAGCAGATCACCGGCAACCGCGTGATCCGGGCCTTCGTACGCGACGAGTACGAGCAGGAGCGCTTCAAGGGCGCCAACACCGAGCTCACCGACGTCTCCCTGTCCACCGGCCGCCTGATGGCGCTGATGTTCCCGACCGTCATGACCGTCGTGAACGTCTCCTCGGTCGCGGTCGTCTGGTTCGGCGCGCACCGCATCGACAGCGGCGACATGCAGATCGGCCAGCTCACCGCGTTCCTGGCGTACCTCATGCAGATCGTGATGGCCGTCATGATGGCCACCTTCATGTTCATGATGGTGCCGCGCGCCGAGGTCTGTGCCGAGCGCATCGAGGAGGTCCTCGGGACCGACACCAGCGTGGTGCCGCCCAAGAGCCCGGTGCTCGAACTGCGCCGGCACGGCCATCTCGAAGTGCGAGGCGCCGACTTCAAGTACCCCGGCGCGGAGGCCGCCGTGCTGCGGGGCGTCGAGCTGACGGCCCGGCCCGGCGAGACCACGGCGATCATCGGCTCGACCGGCAGCGGCAAGTCGACACTGCTCGGGCTCGTGCCGCGGCTCATGGACGCGACCGACGGCCAGGTGCTCGTCGACGGCGAGGACGTGCGCACCCTCGACCCGGTCCTGCTCGCCAAGACCGTCTCCCTCGTGCCCCAGAAGCCGTACCTGTTCAGCGGGACCGTGGCCACCAATCTGCGCTACGGCAACCCCGACGCGAGCGACGAAGAACTCTGGCACGCGCTCGAAGTGGCCCAGGCCAAGGAGTTCGTCAGCAAGCTGGAGGGCGGGCTCGACGCACCGATCGCGCAGGGCGGCACGAACGTGTCCGGCGGTCAGCGCCAACGGCTCGCCATCGCGCGCACCCTGGTGCAGCGCCCGGAGATCTACCTCTTCGATGACTCCTTCTCGGCGCTCGACTACGCCACCGACGCGGCGCTGCGCTCCGCGCTCGGCCGCGAGACCGCCGAGGCCACGGTCGTGATCGTCGCCCAGCGGGTCTCCACCATCCGGGACGCCGACCGGATCATCGTCCTCGACGAGGGACGGGTCGTCGGGACCGGCCGCCATCACGAGCTGATGGCCGACAACGAGACATACCGGGAGATCGTGCTCTCCCAGCTGACGGAGGCTGAGGCGGCATGAGCGGGCCCGGTGGACGCATGATGATGGGCGGCGGCCCCGATCAGCGGTCCCTGAACTTCAAGGAATCCGGAAAACGGCTGGTCAAACGGCTGGCGCCGGAGAAGGCCATCCTGAGCGTGATGCTGCTCGCGGTCGTGGTCAGCGTCGGCCTCTCGGTGGTCGGACCGAAGATCCTCGGCCGGGCGACCGACCTCGTCTTCGCCGGTGTGGTCGGCCCGCGGTTCCCGGACGGCATGAGCAAGGCGCAGGCCCTTCAGGCGCTGCGGAACAAGGGCCAGGGCGGCCTGGCGGACATGCTCTCGGGCGTGGACTTCACCCCGGGCGGCAGCATCGACTTCGGTGCGGTCGGCAACGTCCTGGTCATGGCTCTCGCGGTGTACGTGGGCGCCGGGCTCATGATGCTGGTGGCGACCCGGCTCGCCAACCGGGCCATCAACAAGACCGTGTTCCGGCTGCGCGAGGACATCCAGACGAAGCTGTCGCGGCTTCCGCTGTCGTACTTCGACAAGGCCAAGCGCGGCGAGGTGCTCAGCCGCGCGACCAATGACATCGACAACATCTCGCAGACGATGCAGCAGACGATGGGCCAGCTCATCAACTCGCTGCTCACCATCGTCGGCGTCCTGGTGATGATGTTCTGGATCTCGCCGCTGCTCGCCCTGGTGGCGCTGATCACAGTGCCTCTGTCGGTGGTCGTGGCGACGAAGGTCGGCAAGCGGTCGCAGCCGCAGTTCGTCCAGCAGTGGAAGTCGACCGGCAAGCTGAACGCGCACATCGAGGAGATGTACACCGGGCACGCTCTGGTGAAGGTGTTCGGCCGCCAGCAGGAGTCGGCGGACGCGTTCGCCGAGCAGAACGACGCGCTGTACGAGGCGTCGTTCAAGGCACAGTTCAACAGCGGCGTCATGCAGCCCCTGATGATGTTCGTGTCCAACCTGAACTACGTCCTGGTGGCGGTCGTCGGCGGGCTGCGGGTCGCGACGGGCTCGCTGTCCATCGGTGACGTGCAGGCGTTCATCCAGTACTCGCGGCAGTTCTCGATGCCGCTGACCCAGGTCGCCTCCATGGCGAACCTGGTGCAGTCCGGGGTCGCCTCGGCCGAGCGGATCTTCGAGCTGCTGGACGCCGAGGAGCAGGCCCCCGACACGGCCTCGCCGGAGCGCCCCGAGGTGCTGCGCGGCGCGGTCGCGCTGGAGAACGTGTCCTTCCGGTACGAGCCGGAGAAGCCCCTCATCGAGGACCTCTCGCTGACGGTGGAGCCCGGGCACACGGTCGCCATCGTCGGCCCGACGGGCGCCGGAAAGACCACGCTGGTCAACCTGCTCATGCGGTTCTACGAGGTCACCGGCGGCCGCATCACCCTGGACGGGGTCGACGCGGCGAAGATGACCCGCGAGGAACTGCGCTCCGGGATCGGCATGGTGCTCCAGGACACCTGGCTGTTCGGCGGCTCCATCGCCGACAACATCGCGTACGGCGCTCCCAAGGAGGTCACGCGCGAGGAGATCGAGGAGGCCGCGAAGGCCGCGCACGCGGACCGGTTCATCCGCACCCTGCCCGAGGGCTACGACACGGTCATCGACGACGAGGGCACCGGGGTCAGCGCGGGCGAGAAGCAGCTCATCACCATCGCGCGGGCGTTCCTGTCCGACCCGGTGATCCTGGTCCTCGACGAGGCGACGAGCTCGGTCGACACCCGTACCGAGGTGCTGATCCAGAAGGCGATGGCGCGGCTCGCCCACGGGCGCACGTCGTTCGTCATCGCGCACCGGCTCTCCACGATCCGGGATGCGGACGTGATTTTGGTGATGGAGAACGGCTCGATCGTCGAACAGGGCACGCACGACGAGCTGCTGGCGGCGGAGGGCGCGTACGCGCGGCTGTACGCGGCCCAGTTCGCCCAGGCGGTGGCGGAGGTCGACTGACCTCGGCGTTCCCTCGCACGGTGCCCACCCGCCCCGCCCAGGCGCCCTGGGCGGGGCCTAGTCCAAGTACCCCCGCAGCTGGTCCGCGAAGGCGTGATCGCGGAGTTTGTTCAGCGTCTTCGACTCGATCTGCCGGATCCGCTCGCGCGTCACGCCGAAGATCCGCCCTATCTCCTCCAGCGTGCGCGGCCGACCGTCGGCGAGCCCGTACCGCAGCTGGACCACCTTGCGCTCGCGCTCGCCGAGCGTGGAGAGCACGGCCTCCAGATGCTCGCGGAGCAGCAGGAACGCGGCGGATTCGACGGGGGACGCGGCGTCGCCGTCCTCGATGAGGTCGCCGAGCGCGACGTCGTCCTCCTCCCCCACCGGCGCATGCAGCGAGACCGGTTCCTGGGCGAGGCGCAGCACTTCGCCGACCCGCTCCGGGGTCAGATCGAGGTGGGCGGCGACCTCCTCCGGAGTCGGCTCGTAGCCGCGTTCCTGGAGCATCCGGCGCTGGACGCGCACCACGCGGTTGATGAGCTCGACGACATGGACCGGGACGCGGATGGTGCGGGCCTGGTCGGCGAGCGCCCGCGACATTGCCTGGCGGATCCACCAGGTCGCGTACGTGGAGAACTTGTAGCCGCGCGCGTAGTCGAACTTCTCGACCGCCCTGATCAGTCCGAGGTTTCCCTCCTGGACGAGGTCGAGCATGGTGAGCCCTCGGCCCACGTACCGCTTGGCGACGGAGACCACCAGACGCAGGTTCGCCTCGATGAGACGGCGTTTCGCCATCCGGCCCATGACGACCAACTTGTCCAGATCCACGGCGAGTTGGGAGTCCGGGTCGGGGGTGCCCGCCAGCTTCTCCTCGGCGAACAGGCCGGCTTCCACGCGCCGGGCGAGCTCGACCTCCTCGGCCGCGGTGAGGAGCGGGATGCGGCCGATCTCGCGCAGGTACTGGCGGAAGAGATCGGAGGACGGGCCGCCGGTATCCACCCTGCCCGGCTGCGGGTCGGGGGGTTCGGGCGCCTCTTCCTCGGCGGCCTGTCCGGGCGCGGGGCCGGTCTCCGGGCCGGCCGGATCCGCCTCCGGGTGGTGTACGGCCCGGGACTGCGGCGGTACGGCCGTGACGACGTCGTTGTCGGTCAGGGTCTGGGTCTGCACGGGGGCGACCTCCAGGGTGATCGCTGCCGGATCGGGGGCGTGCGGCAGCGGGACGGGGGCGGCCGAGCCGCTTTCCGTCCCGTACACGATGAGCGGATCCGCGGGGGTGAGGTGCCCACCCCCGAGGGTGGGCCGGCCGCGCTCCGAGGACTCAGGCACCGCAACCCAGTGTGGGGTACGACACACGGTCGCCGCGACGGGCGTGCGGTGACTTTTTGAAGCCGGTGCGTGACCGGGTGGTTACCCGGACGGATACGCCGCCGCGGGCGCGCCCACGCGTCCTGCGGACCGCGAACGTCCAGCCGGATGCCGGTAGTTGGGACGAAAGCCTTCTCCTGGACGCGTACCCAGGACGGCCGCGGTTAAGGGCGGCCGGGGTTCAAAAGGGTGCCGACAGGACTCAAAGGGCCGCCGCGCCCTTGTTGCGCAGGGCCTGGCCGTACTGCTGGAGGACCCACAACTCGTTCTGGACGGCGGCCAGTTGGGCCGGATCGCCGTTCTGGCCCAGGCGCGCCAGGGTGCCCTGGATGTCCAGGAGGCGGCGGTCGACGGCCCGGCGGCGGACCGCCACCAGCTGCTCGCCCGCGTACGCCTCGTCGACCGTGCGGGCGTGGATGGCCTCCACGGCGAGCTCGGTGACCAGGGCGCGCACCACGTCGTTGGGCGCGGAGTCCATGACGGCCGGGAGGTAGTCGGAGGGCGCGTCGGTGGCGCCGCCCGCCTCCTGGATGCACTGGCGGACCGCCGCGTAGGGCGGCGCGGTGAACTCGTCGATGCCGTACGCGTCGAACGCCGGGGAGACCAGGTGCGGGTGCTGCAACGCCAGCTTGAGGAGCTCGCGTTCGGTGCGGTGGGCCGGGCTGCGCAGGTTCAGGGCGGGGCCCGGGGCGGCGGCCCGGGGGGCGGCGGTCTCGTACTGCTGGCGGCGGTGCTGTGCGGGCGCGGGGCCCTTGCCGCCGCGGTCGCGGGCCCAGCGGGCGAGCTGGGCGACGCGCTTCACGACGAACTGGGTGTCCAGGATGCCGAGGATTCCGGCGAGTTGGACGGCGACCTCGTGCTGGGACGCGACGTTCTTGATGCGGGCGACGATGGGGGCCGCCTCGTCGAGGGCCGCGGCCCGGCCCGCCGGGGTCTCCAGGTCGTAGCGCCCCACGATCTGGCGGATCGCGAACTCGAAGAGCGGGGTGCGGGGCTGGACCAGGTCCGCGACCGCCTCGTCGCCCTTGAGGAGCCGCAGGTCGCACGGGTCCATGTTGTCGGGGGCGATCGCGATGTACGTCTCGGCGGCGAACTTCTGGTCGTCCTCGAAGGCGCGCAGGGCCGCCTTCTGGCCGGCCGCGTCGCCATCGAAGGTGAAGATCACGCGGGCCGAGCCGTTGTCCATGAGGAGGCGGCGCAGGATCTTGATGTGGTCGCCGCCGAACGCCGTGCCACAGGTGGCGATGGCGGTCGTGACGCCGGCCAGGTGGCAGGCCATGACGTCGGTGTAACCCTCGACGACCACCGCGCGGCTGGACTTGGCGATGTCCTTCTTGGCCAGGTCGATCCCGTACAGGACCTGGGACTTCTTGTAGATCGGGGTCTCGGGGGTGTTCAGGTACTTCGGCCCGTTGTCGTCGTCGCGCAGCTTGCGGGCGCCGAAGCCGACGACCTCTCCGGACACGTCCCGGATCGGCCACATCAGGCGGCCGCGGAAGCGGTCGATGGGGTTGCGGCGGCTCTCCTGGGCGAGGCCCGACGTCAGGAGCTCCTTGTCGCTGAAGCCCTTGCCGCGCAGGAAACGCGTCAGATGGTCCCAGCCCGCCGGGCTGTAGCCGACGCCGAAGTGGGCGGCCGCGGCCTGGTCGAAGCCGCGCTCGGCAAGGAACTTGCGGCCGATCTCCGCCTCGGGGCTGCCGAGCTGCTCGATGTAGAACTGGGCGGCCGCCTGGTGCGCCTCGACCAGGCGGATGCGCTCGCCGCGCTGGTGCGAGGGGTTGTAGCCGCCCTCTTCGTAGCGCAGCGTGATGCCGGCCTTGGCGGCGAGCCGCTCGACCGCCTCGGAGAACGACAGGTGGTCGATCTTCCGGATGAAGGCGATCGTGTCGCCGCCTTCCTGGCAGCCGAAGCAGTGGAAGAGACCCTTGCTCGGGCTGACCTGGAAGGACGGGGACTTCTCGTCGTGGAAGGGGCACAGACCCTTGAGGTTGCCTCCCCCGGCGTTCCTCAGCTGGAGGTACTCGGACACGACGGCGTCGATCGGGACCGCGTCCCGTACCGCCTTCACGTCGTCATCGTTGATCCTGCCTGCCACGCATGAAGTCTACGGGGACGGTAGGACACTCAGGGTGCGAGGGAGCCGAGGGCTACGGCCGGATCGGCCAGCGCCTCGGTGTCCACCTGGGCCCCGCCCCGGATCAGGGCCTGGATCGGCTCTGTGACATCCCACACGTTCACGTTCATCCCGGCCAGGACCCGGCGCTCCTTGAGCCAGAACGCGATGAACTCGCGCTTGCCCGTGTCCCCCCGGATCACCACCTGGTCGTACGAGCCCGGCGGCGCCCACCCCGAGTATTCGAGCCCGAGGTCGTACTGGTCGGAGAAGAAGTACGGGACGCGGTCGTAGCTGACGTCCTGGTCCAGCTTCGCGCGGGCCGCGGCCGGGCCGCCGTTCAGCGCGTTCGCCCAGTGCTCGACGCGCAGCCGGGTGCCGAGCAGCGGGTGGTGGACGGCGGCCACGTCGCCCGCCGCGAAGATGTCCGGATCCGAGGTGCGCAGCGAGGCGTCCACCGCGATGCCGCCGCCGTGCGCCCGGTCCGCCATGGCCAGGCCCGCGTTCTCGGCGAGCGAGGTGCGCGGGGCGGCGCCGATCGCGGCGAGCACGTCGTGCGCCGGGTGTTCCTCGCCGTCGTCGGTGCGGGCGGCGAGCACCATGCCGTCCTGGCCGACGATCTCGGTGAGGCGGACGCCGAAGTGGAAGCGGACGCCGTGCTCGGCGTGCAGATCGGCGAAGAGCTGGCCGAGCTCGGGGCCGATCACGTTGTGCAGCGGCGTCGCCTCGGGCTCGACGACGGTGACCTCGGCGCCGTACCCGCGGGCGGCGGCCGCGACCTCCAGGCCGATCCAGCCGGCGCCCGAGATGACGAGGTGGCCGTTGTCGCGGCCGAGCGCCTTCAGGACGTGCTTCAGCCGCTCGGAGTGGGCGAGGCGGCGCAGGTGGTGGACGCCCGCCAGGTCGGTGCCGGGGATGTCCAGACGGCGCGGCTCGGCGCCGGTGGCGAGCAGCAGCCGGTCGTACTGGATCACGGTGCCGTCGCCGAGCCGGACCGTCTTCGCGCCGCGGTCGATGGTGGTGACGATCTGGCCCAGGTGCAGCTCGATGTCGTTCTGCGCGTACCAGGCGGGCTCGTGCACGAAGACGCTGTCGCGCTCCTCCTTGCCGGCCAGGAACCCCTTGGACAGGGGCGGCCGTTCGTAGGGGTGCTCGCGCTCGTCGCCGATGAGGATCACCCGCCCGTTGAAACCCTCGGACCGGAGGGTCTCGGCGGCTTTCGCCCCCGCGAGACCGCCTCCGACAATGACGAACGTCCGATCTGCGTCGACCACTTGATGCCTCCTCGGTGCTTGCTGCGCGGCGCCACCACCTGCGAGCGTCCCGCACGGAGCGTGATGGGGGAAGAGGGCTTGCTCCGTTGGGACGCGGCGGCGGCTGGGATTACCGGTGGTGCACGGTGAGTCTGGAGTGAAGCGAACGGGCCGCCGCGTCGGTGAGCGAGGCGATCTGGTCGACGATCACCCGCTTCTTCGTACGGTCGTCGCCCGCCTCGTCGTACAGCGCCCGGAACTGCGGGTCGAGCCCGTCGGAGGGGGCCCGGGCGGTCAGCGCCTCGGCGAGCTCGGCAAGGACGACGCGCTGGTCGGCGCGGAGCCGCTCCTGCTCGTCGCGCTGCATGACGTAGCGGTCGGCCACCGCCTTCAGGACGGCGCATTCGTTGCGGGCCTCGCGCGGCACGACCAGCTCCGCGCCGTACCGCATGAGGTGCCCGGTGCCGAACGCGGCGCGCGTCGCGCTCTCGGCGGCCAGGCAGAACCGGCCGATGAGCTGGCTGGTGGCGTCCTTGAGGCGGGCCTGGGAGACCGCCGTGCCGTCGTAGCCGTGCGGCCACCAGTCCTGCTCGATGAGCCGCTCCAGAGCCTCGGCCAGCTCCTGCGGATCGGTGTCTGCGGGCACGTACCGGCCGATCGCGACGCGCCAGATGTCGGCCCGCTCGGCCTCGGAGAAGAGCGCGCCCGGGTCGATGTGGCCCGCGTGCAGACCGTCCTCGAAGTCGTGGACCGAGTACGCCACGTCGTCCGACCAGTCCATCACCTGGGCCTCGAAGCACTTGCGGTACGGCGTGGCGCCCTCCCTGACCCAGGCGAAGACCGGCAGGTCGTCCTCGTACACGCCGAACTTCACCGAGGCCGGGTCGGTGGGGTGACCGCCGCGCGCCCAGGGGTACTTGGTGGCCGCGTCCAGGGCGGCCCGGGTGAGGTTGAGGCCGACGCTGACCGGCTCGCCCGTCACCGAGGAGCGTACGAAGCGCTTCGGTTCGAGCCGGGTCAGCAGGCGCAGCGACTGGGCGTTGCCCTCGAAGCCGCCGATGTCCTTCGCGAAGTCGTTCAGCGCCTGCTCGCCGTTGTGGCCGAACGGCGGATGGCCCATGTCGTGGGCGAGACAGGCGGCTTCGACGAGGTCCGGGTCGCAGCCCAGCGCCGCGCCCAGCTCACGGCCCACCTGGGCACACTCCAGGGAGTGCGTGAGCCGGGTGCGCGGGCTGGCGTCCCAGACCTGGCTCCGCGAGCCCGGCGTGACGACCTGCGTCTTGCCGGACAGGCGGCGCAGCGCTCCCGAGTGCAGCACGCGCGCCCGGTCGCGCTGGAAGGCGGTGCGGCCGGGCCGCTTGTCGGGCTCGGCGGCCCAGCGTTCGGTGTCGGCCTCGGCATAGAACTCCATGCACCGACAGTAAACGGAGTCACTGACAAGTGGGCTCAAGGGGGCGTCGAGGCTCGCCATGTGCGAACACGGTGGAGACCTGTTCGGAGCGGGTCTCGCCTCAGGCGGAGGCGAGGGCGGACGCGCGCGTGGGGGCGGGTGCAAAGGCGCCCAGGGGAGCGGGTCCGGCATCACGCGCCGTCGCCGGCGTGCGCGCCAACACCTCTTCGTAGCGGTGCAGTACGAGCCTGGCCATGGCCGGATGCGCACCCATGGGGGCGGCCGCGATCCACGGCGCCTTTGCCGCGCTTTCGGCCGCGAAACGTCCCGGAGCGGTGAAGTACGAGGCGATTGCGACCCGGTGCCTGCCGCGCGCGGCGAGAGCGCGCAGCGCCTCGGGCACGGTGGGCGAGGCGGCCGACGCGTAGGCGGGCAGAACGGGCACCCCGCCGAGGCGCTCGCTCAGCAGCATCGCGGTGCGGCGGGTGTCCGCGGCCGAGTCGGGGTCCCGCGATCCGGCGGCGGCGAGCACGACCCCGGTGCCGCGCACGGTACGGGCGTCGAGGTGCCAGCCCGCTTCGACGAGCCGCCCGTACAGCGCCTCGACGAGCAGCGGATGCGGGCCGAGCGGGGCCGCGACGCGGGCGCTCAGGTGCCGGCCCGCCGTGGCGAGGGCGTGCGGAATGTCGTGCTTGACGTGATGGCCGCGGCCGAGCAGCAGCGGCACGACGACGGCCTCTCCCTCCAGGCCGGCCAGGGTGTCGGGCAGCAGCGGGTGGTTCAGCTCGATGTGGCCGAGCCGGACGTCGAGGCCCGGCCGCAGCTCCCGGACCCGTTCCAACAGGGCGCCGGCCGTCCGCAGCGCGCCGGAATCGCGGCTGCCGTGCGCGACGGCGACGAGGGCGGGGCGGGCGGCGGGGGGCATGGGGGTGCGGGTTCCGTTCAGTCGTACGTGGCTGAGCTGGCTGCCCAGTTGGGCCGTGATGCGGGTGAGGAGCTGCGCGGTGCTGTCGAGCGGAAGGAGCCGGCCCGGCAGCGGGGTGGGGGGCCGGCCATGCTGCGAGAAGTGGCCGTGCGGAAAGAGGTGGCTCGTCTCCGGCTCCGTCATGCACCGATCCTGCCGGGCGCACGTTGCCGGGTCGTTGCGCGGCGGTGACGGGTGTTTTCCATGGCCTCACGGGGGCAGCGGGGGCGGGGTGCGGCGAGGTGCTCGGGCTCCGGGCCCCGGCGGGACACCCGCGAGAGGCAGGGTGATGTCACAGAGCTGTACGGAGCGCGCCCGGCGGCGAACCGGTTCCGCGCCCGGGACGTCCATCCCCTCGTACACCGACGAAGATCAACCGACGAAGATCACCAGTACGCAGCTCTCCAGGGGGACCACGTGCCGCGCATCCGACTGAAGCGACCGCGTCTGCCGAGCACCCGCGCGGGCCGGCGCCGCCTCGTGCAGGGCGTCGTCGCCGCGTGCGTGCTCGGGCTCGCGCCCGCCACCTGGGTGTACGCGACCACGAGCGACCGCATCGGCACGGTGGCCGACGCCCCGGCGTCCGGGGTCGCCGTGGTGTTCGGGGCCGGGCTGTGGGACGGCAGGCCCTCGCCGTACCTCGCCCACCGCCTCGACGCGGCCGTGGAGTTGTACCGGGCGGGCAAGGTGAAGGCGGTCCTGGTCACCGGCGACAACGGCCGGCCCACCTATGACGAGCCCGACGCGATGCGCGGCTATCTCGTCCAGCACGGGGTGCCGGACAAGAGCGTGGTCAGCGACTTCGCGGGGTTCGACACCTGGGATTCGTGCGTACGGGCCAAGAAGATCTTCGGGGTCGACCGGGCCGTCCTGGTCAGCCAGGGCTTCCACATCCGGCGCGCGGTGGCGCTGTGCGAGGCCGCGGGCGTGCGGTCCTACGGCGTCGGCGTGGACGCCGTGCACGATGCGACCTGGTACTACGGTGGCACCCGCGAGGTGTTCGCCGCGGGCAAGGCCGTCCTCGACGTGGTGTTCCAGCCGGACCCGACGTTCCTCGGCCCCAGGGAGCCGGGCGTCGCCAGGGCGCTCGCGGGCTGACGGCCCCCTCACCACCACCCCCCGGCCGGAGTGAGCCCCCCGCCCCGGCGGTGTAACCCGCGCACGGGCCCAGGCGTAACACGCCGGTCGCAGCCTGGAGGGCATGCTCACAAATGCGCCCGTGCCCGCCGCCGTCACCCCCACGCACTGCCCGTACTGCTCGCTCCAGTGCGGCATGGGGCTGCGGGCCGCGGCCGGGGCGGACGGCGGGCTCGATGTCGTCGCGCGGGACTTTCCCGTGAACCGGGGCGCGCTGTGCGGCAAGGGGAGTTCCGCGCCCGCGCTGCTCTCCCGGGGCCTGAGGCTGACCGAGCCGCTCGTCCGGCGCCCGGGGACCGGCCTGCTCGAACCGGCCACCTGGGAGGAGGCCCTGGAGCTCGTGGCCGAGCGGCTCGGCTCCGTCCGCCAGGGGTACGGGGCCGACGCGGTCGGGGTGTTCGGCGGCGGCGGGCTGACGAACGAGAAGGCGTACGCGCTGGGGAAGTTCGCGCGGGTCGTGCTCGGCACGTCGCAGATCGACTACAACGGGCGGTTCTGCATGTCGTCGGCGGCGGCCGCGCACCAGCGGGCGTTCGGCGTCGACCGGGGGCTGCCGTTCCCGCTGGAGGACGTGGCGCGGACCGGATGCGTGATCCTGGCGGGGTCGAACCTGGCCGAAACGATGCCTCCCGCGGTGCGCTATCTGCGCGAACTGCGGGAGAACGGCGGCACGTTGATTGTCATCGACCCGCGCCGCACGAAGACCGCCGAGCAGGCCGATCTGCACCTCGCGCCCCGTCCCGGCACCGACCTCGCCCTCGCCCTCGGCCTGCTCCACCTGGTGGTGGCCCAGGGGCGCGCCGACGAGGAGTTCATACGGGAGCGCACATCGGGGTGGGAGGCGGCGCGGGCCGCCGTGATGGCGCACTGGCCCGAGCTCGTGGAGAGGACAACCGGCGTTCCCGTACCCCAACTCCGCGACGCCGTCGCCCTGTTCTGCGACGCGCAGGAGGCGATGGTGCTGACCGCGCGCGGCGCCGAGCAGCACGCCAAGGGCACCGACACGGTCGGCGCGTGGATCAACTTCTGTCTCGCGACGGGCCGGGCGGGCCGCCCGCTGTCCGGATACGGCTGCCTCACCGGCCAGGGCAACGGCCAGGGCGGCCGCGAACACGGCCAGAAGGCCGACCAGTTGCCCGGCTACCGCAAGCTCGCCGACCCCGCGGCGCGCGCCCATGTCGCCGGGGTGTGGGGCGTCGAGCCGGACTCACTGCCGGGGCCGGGGCGCAGCGCGTACGAGCTGCTCGACGCGTTGGGCGGCGACGTGAAGGCGCTGCTCGTGATGGGGTCGAACCCGGTGGTCTCGGCGCCGCGCGCGGCGCACATCGAGGGCAGGCTGCGGGCGCTGGACTTCCTCGCGGTCGCGGACGTGGTCCTTTCCGAGACCGCCGAGCTCGCGGACGTGGTGCTTCCGGTGACGCAGTGGGCGGAGGAGACCGGCACCATGACCAATCTGGAGGGCCGGGTGCTGCTGCGGCGGGCCGCGCTCCCCCCTCCGGAGCACGTACGCAGCGATCTGGAAGTCCTCAACTCCCTTGCCGAGCTGCTCGGTTCGGAGTCGGCGGCCAAGGGGTTTCCGGTCGACCCCGAGGAGGTGTTCGAGGAGCTGCGGCTCGCCTCGGCGGGCGGCGCCGCGGACTATTCGGGCATCAGCTATGCCCGGATCGAGGCCGAGGACGGGGTGTTCTGGCCGTGCCCAGAGGAGGGACATCCGGGGACGCCCAGGCTGTTCCTCGACCGGTTCGCGACCGAGGACGGGCGGGCGCGTTTCGTGGAGGTCGCCCACCGCGAGCCGGACGAGGAGACCGACGCGGACTACCCGGTGGTGCTCACGACGGGCCGGGTGCTCGCCCAGTACCAGTCGGGCGCGCAGACCCGGCGGGTGGCGGAGCTCAACGCGGCCGCGCCCGGCGCGTACGTCGAGATGCATCCGCTGCTCGCCGGCCGGATCGGGGTGGGCGACGGCGACGCGGTGACGGTGACCTCGCGGCGCGGCCGGGCCACCGCCCCGGCCCGGGTGACCGGCGCGATCCGTTCGGACACCGTGTTCATGCCGTTCCACTGGGCGGGCGAGGGCCGGGCCAACAACCTGACGAACCCGGCGCTCGACCCGGTCTCGAAGATGCCCGAGTTCAAGGCGTGCGCGGTACGGGTGGAACGGGCCGGGCCGGCCGTGTGAGCCAGTCGCCGCCGGGGATCGGGGTGCCGCCCGCGATCAGCTCGCGGGCCAGGCGGGGCGCGGCGAGGTAGGTCCACGCCCGTACGGGCCGCCCGCTCACCAGCGCCTCGCGCACCAGGCGGTCGTAGAGGTTGCGGGGGTGGCCGGGGCCGACGTACTCCTCCAACTCGTCGAGCGCGGCGAGGAGTTCGGGGTGGTCGGCGGGCGCGACCTCGATGAGGGTGCCGGTGATGGTGCCGTCCCCGGCTATGGCGTACGGGTAGCCGGGGCCGTCGTACAGGACGGCGCCGCTGAGCAGCGCCGGGCGCTCGGAGACCGTACGGCCCTGCAGGAAGCGCCGGTAGTAGCGCTCGCCGGGGCGGAGCGTGCCGTACACGAAGAAGGGGAGCGGCGGCTCGGCGGCGGGGGTCACCGGGCGGCCGCCTCGGCCGTGATCCAGGACAGGTACGCCGGACTGCCGGCCACCACCGGGGTCGCGATGATCTCCGGGGTCTCGTAGTCGTGGGCGGCCAGGAGGTGGCGTTCGAGCTCGGGGTAGCGGGCGGCCGTGGCCTTGAAGAGGACCTGCCATTCCTGCGTCGTCTCGATGCCGCCCGCCCAGTGGTAGACGGAGGTCAGGGGGCCCACGATCTGCGCGCAGGCGGCGAGGCGGGCCTCCACCGCGCCGCGGGCGAGCGCCGCCGCCTTGTCGGCGCTGTCGGTCGTGGTCTGCGCGATCACGGCCTGCACGGTCGTGCTCTGTACGGTCAGCCGATCGGCCGATGTCACGGCGTCCTCCCTCGGTGGTGCGGCCGGGTCCGGCCGGGATGGCAAGAGTCGTCCGGCAGGGTCCTACGTCCCGAACCCGCCGGCCGGTGCGGAGCGTACGCACGGCTGTTACGTGTTGTCCCGGTTTCCGTGATGATCCGCTCCTAGTGTCGATGGGCGGGCCGGAGTCCCGGCCGTCTTCCCTACCCCGCCACCCCACCATGATCCAGACCTTCCGGATTCTCCGCGCCGCCGCCATCGCGGGCATCGCCGCCTTCGGCGTCGCCGCGGTGGTGCTGGCCATTTCCGGCTGCGGTTCGCGCTCCGGTCTGACGGAGGGCGCGCAGGCCTCCGCGGTCGCCCTCCAGCCGAGTCCCCAGGAGCTGTGGCCCGCCTGGTACGAGAGCGAGACGCGGCGCGACGGCGCGACGGCGTCCGGCCCGGGGGAACCGCCCGTTCCGCTTCCCGCGTCGCTGAAGGTGCCGAAGGAGGGGCTGCGCGGCATGGACCCGATGGCGATCCTGAAGGCCGACCCGCGCGCCAAGCCCCTCGTCCGGCTGCCCATGATCGACCGCCCGGGACAGGCGGGCATCCGCCCGCCGGTCCTCCACGACCTGACCGGCCAGGACGACTCGCCCGAACTGATCATCGCGGCGGATCTGGAGACCCGGCGCACGGTCGTCATCGTCTACTCGGTCCGCGACGGCCGGGTCGTCCCCGTCCTCTACACCGTCGGCACCCGCCTCGCGGTGGAGGCCGTCGGCACCGATCTGGTGACGCGGGGCGCCGCGGACGACGGCGCCGAGCAGGCGGTCCGCTACCGCTGGGACGGGGCCCGTCTCTCCCCCGTGAGCGACGTCAAGACGTACAGGGACATCGCCCCGAAGGGCCGGGACACGAAGAACGCCACGGACGACCCGGAGACCCCGGAGACTCCCGGGCCGCGCGAGACCCCGGGACCCGCGAAGACGGGCGGGGCGGCGAAGACGTGGACGAGCGGCTCGCTCACCGGGCAGGGCGTCTCGTGATGCGCGCCGTGCGGCGCCGGTGCCGCGCCCTGCTCGCCCGCACCCGCCGCCTGCCCCAGGGCCTGAGCCTGCGCTGGAAGATCGCCGCACTCCTCGCGGCGGGCTGCGCCCTGGTGGCCGTCACCATCGGTCTGCTCATCCACCAGTCGCGCGCCGCGCAGATCGCCTCGACGGCCCGCGAGTCGGCGACCGCGCAGCTCATCCGCGTACGGCAGCTGTACGAGCTGACCGGCCGGGTCGACCAAGGCGACACCGAGGCCGCGCTCGACCACCCGGACCTGCCCGAACCGCTGCGGAAGTCCGCCCACGACGGAAAGCGGAGCACCTTCCTGGACCTGGACGGGCCGCACCCGGCGGTGTGGGCCGCCCGGCCGGTGGGCGACCGGGTGCTCTCGGTGCGGCTGCCCCTGGATACCAGGGTGGACGAACTCCAGGAACTGGACGGCCAGTTGGTGGCCTGGGGTGCGGTCGTGGTCGGGCTCGCGGCACTCGGCGGCGCCGGGCTCGCCAGCAGGCTGAGCCGTGAGCTGCGTACGGCCGCGGCGACCGCGCGCCGGATCAGCCGGGGCGAACTCGACGCCCGGATCGGCCAGTCGGCGCCGGTCGGCCGCCAGGACGAGGTGGCCGAACTGGCCTGCGCCGTCGACACGATGGCCGCGTCGCTGCAGCGCCGCCTGGAGGCCGAGCAGCGCTTCACCGCGGACGTGGCGCACGAGCTGCGCACCCCGCTGACCGGGCTGCACACGGCTGCCGAACTGCTGCCCCCGAGCCGCCCGACCGAGCTGGTACGCGACCGGGTCTCGGCCCTGCGCACGCTGACCGAGGACCTCCTGGAGGTCGCCCGGCTCGACGCGAACGCGGAGAAACCCCACCTGGAGGTGCTCCCGCTCGACCGCACCGTGGAGGGCATCCTCCAACGGTGCGGCCTGGCCGTGGAGTTGGCGCAGCCGGAGCGCGCTCTCGCGACCGGCCCCGGCCGCGCGGACACGCTCGTACGCACCGATGCGCGCCGCCTGGAGCGGATCGTCGCGAACCTGATCGCCAATGCCCGGCGGCACGGCGCCGAGCCGGTCGAGGTGACGGTGGACGGCACCTCGGTCAGCGTGCGCGACCACGGGCCCGGCTTCCCCGAACGCCTCCTGAAGGACGGCCCCCAGCGCTTCGTGACCGGCGCCGAGGAACGCGGCCAGGGCACAGGCCTCGGCCTCACCATCGCCCTGGGCCAGGCCCAGGTCATCGGCGCACAGGTGGCCCTGCGGAACGCGGAGGACGGGGGCGCGGTGGCGGTGGTTACGCTGCCGGGAGGGTGAGGCCGGGGTCGGGGGCTGGGAGGGGTGGGGCCGGAGGCTGGAGCTGGAGGCTGGGGCCGGGGCGGAGCCGGGGGCGGTCGGCTGGCAGCTATCAGCCGGCAATGGTCAACTGACAGATTCTGACCACCCATTACTGCCCTCCCCCCCTCAGCCCGCGTACAGACGTACCCCCTTCGCGTCGCGCAGCGCGTGTGCCCACCACGCGACCTGGTCGAGCATCTTCTTCACGGCCGCGTCGGCCTGCGAGGGCTCGCGGTGCTCGCCGTCCTCGTCGAAGAGGCCGTGCGCCTGATGGAAGCTGACCGTGTCCCGCACGGTGACGGCGTGCATCTCGGCGAAGACCTGCCGCAGTTGCTCGACCGCCCGCAGGCCGCCGGAGATCCCGCCGTACGAGACGAAGCCGACGGGCTTGGCCTGCCACTGGACGTAGTGCCAGTCGATCAGGTTCTTCAGCGAGGCGGGGAAGGAGTGGTTGTACTCGGGGGTGATCACGACAAAGGCGTCGGCGTCCGCCAACTTCGGTGAAATGACGTCGAGTTGGGCCGCCACAGCGGGCGACGGGTTGCGGGAAATGGTGGTCGGCAGCTCGGCCTCGGCGAGGTCGAGCACCTCGATGTCGAGGCCCTGGTGCTCGCGGGCCCGGGCGAGGAACCAGTCGGCGACGACCGGCGCGAACCGGCCCTCACGGTTGGAGGCGACGACGACGGTGACCTTCAGAGCGGAAGAAGCAGCCTGCTCGGCTGTGGCGATGTCCATGCCGAGAAGAGTTCAACCTCAAGCCCGCTTGAGGTCAAGCGTGGTCCGACGGCGAACTATCTTGAGGGCCATGACACTTCCGTACGTCGAGATCGACGGCCGCCCCGCCGATGCCGAGAACCTGCTCGTGCCCGCACTGACCGGAGGCTACGGCCACTTCACGGCCATGCAGGTGCGCGACGGACGGGTCCGCGGCCTCGACCACCACCTGACCCGCCTGGACCGGGCCACCCGCGAGCTGTTCGGCCCCGGCCTCGACGGCGAACGGATCCGCTCCCTGACCAGGCAGGCACTCGACGCCTGCGGCCGGTCCGACGCGGCGGTGCGGGTCTATGTGTACGGGCCGGCCGACGCGCCCACCCCGATGGTCGTCGTGAACGAGCCGATCGACATGCCGTCCACCGCGCAGTCGCTGCTCTCCGTGCCGTACGAGCGCCCGGTCGCCCACCTCAAGCACCTCGGCGGCTTCGCCCAGGGCTACTACGTCCGCCTCGCGGAGCGCCAGGGCTTCACCGAGGCCCTGCTGACCGGCCCCGGCGGTGTCGTCGCGGAGGGCGCGATCACCAACATCGCGTTCTGGGACGGCAGCTCGGTGGTCTGGCCGAACCGTCCCGCGCTGCTCGGCATCACGATGGCGGTGCTCGAACCCCGGCTCGCGGCGTACGGCCTGAAGTCGACGCACCGTGAGGTGAACCTGGCCGGGCTCGACGCGTACAGCGCGGCCTTCATCATGAACTCGCGCGGCATCGCCCCGGTGGGCCGGATCGACGAGCGCGAGTTCGCGGTCGACGCGGAGCTGATGAAGGTGGTGTGGCGGGCGTACGAGGAGGCGCCCTGGGATGTGATCTGAGCCGGATCCTGGGCGGGCGGAGACGGATCCGGGTCGGATGACCGTCACCTGTACGGCCCACACCGCGTCACTCGTTCGCCCCCCGCCGACGGGCGGAGCGGCCCGTACGCCTCTTAGGTCGTAGGCAGAAGCTCTGCCGCGTCCCCGGAGGATCCATGCGTACTGCCCGACTCCTGACCAGTGCCGTGCTGGCGTCCGCCGTCGTGCTGGGTCCGGCGGGTTCGCTCGCGTACGCCGACTACGAGCCGGCCGCCTCGCTGGAGCTGTGGCCGACGAGCGCCTCGCCCGGCACCACGGTGACCGCGAACACCACGGCCTGCGGCCCGGCGGGGCGGGCCACGGGCGATGCGAACACGGTGGGTGCGGGCGACTTCCAGATGTCGGGCTCCCCCCACAAGGAGGTGCTCGCCGGGCAGTTCCAGGTGGCCTCCCACGCCAAGCCCGGCTCCTTCCGCATCAGGGTGAGCTGCGAGAACGGCAAGGTCGTCGACGGCCTGCTCACCGTCACCGCAGCCGGCGACCGTGACCGCGACCAGAAGGGCAGGGACAAGTCCTGGGGCGCGGGCGACCCGCAGGGCGGCAGGGACAAGGCGTCGGACGGGGGCGACCGGCGGGGCCAGGACAAATCCTGGGACTCGAACGACCCGCGCGGCAACGACCCGCGCGGCAATGACCAGAGCGGGCGTGACAAGACCGGGAACACCGCGGACAGCCACGACCCGCGGGGGCATGTGAAAACCGGGGTCGGCGGCAGCATCGGCCCCGACACCACCGAGATCGCGGCGGGCGCGGCGGTACTGGCCGCGGCCGCCGTGGGCAGCACCTGGCTACTGCGTCGCCGGGCGAGCGGCGCGCAGGGCCGGGGCTGACCGCCCTTGTCGGACCGGATCGCCCGGCGCAACGCGGGCTGGCTGATGGTGGTCGCCGCGTTCGTCGGCCTGTGGCTGATCGAGCGGGGCCTGGAGACCGTGGAGCCTCCGCAGCCGTCGGCGGCCGAGCGGTTCACGGCGGGGCCGGCGGCACGGCGGGGCGGAATCACGGCCGACTCCCGCTCCGGGTCCGCCGGGCGGCCCGTGACCGAAACCCCGCCCGCCGAGGACCTGCCGCCCTCCGAACCCGTACGGATCAAGATCCCGTCGATTCAGGTCGACGCCCCCGTGATGCGGCTCGGGCTCGGCCCCGACCACAGCCTGGACGTGCCGCCGCCGGGGAACACGAACATGGCCGGCTGGTACAAGGACGGCACCGCGCCGGGCGCCCGGGGCACGGCCGTGATGGCGGGCCACGTCGACGACTCCCGCGGCCCTGCCGTCTTCTACGCGCTGGGCGCGCTGAAGAAGGGCAGCCGGGTCGAGGTGACCCGCGAGGACGGGCGGACCGCGGTGTTCGCCGTCGACGCGGTCGAGGTCTACGAGAACGAAGCGTTCCCGGACACAAAGGTGTACGGCCCCGCCGCCCGCCCGGAACTACGCCTGATCACCTGCGGCGGAGGCTTCTCCCAACAAACGGGCTACCGAGGCAACGTAGTGGCTTTCGCCCACTTGGTGGGAGTGGCGGGCCTGTGACGTGGTGCGGCTGCGCCGCGATGGGGGTCCCCCCTGTTCGAGCGAAGCCGAGAACTTGGGGGAGCGACCAGCCACGCACACCCGCGGCAGAACGACAACCGCACCCACCCCAAGCGGAGCAACTACCCCCACTGATCGAACGCCAGCTTCGCGACCAGCGAGAAAACAACCACAAGCAGCACCCCGCGCACGAACTCGCTCCCCTTGCGCAGAGCCATGCGCGCGCCGATCAGACCCCCCGCGAGGTTGAACACCGCCATGATCGCGGCCAGCTGCCACATGACGCTGCCCTGACAGGCGAACATGGCGAGCGCGCCAACATTCGTGCAGACGTTCACGATCTTGGCGGTGGCACTCGCGGTCACCAGATCGAGATGGAGCACGGCGGTGAGGGCCAGGACGAGAAACGTCCCGGTGCCGGGCCCGAAGAGGCCGTCGTAGAGCCCGATGCCGCCACCGACGAGCACGATCGCGGTGACGGTACGGGCCCGGGTGACCGCCTGCCCGCTGGCCCCGGTGCCGAACGCGGGCTTGAACATGACGAACCCGGCGACGCCGAGCAGCACGACCAGGATGACCGGACGCAGCACGGCGCTGCTGATTCCGGCCGCGAAGAACGCGCCGGTCATGGAGCCGGCGAGCGCCGCTAGCCCGATCCGTAGCGCCGTTTTCACCTTCACCGGTGCCTTGCGCACATACGTCACGGCGGCGCCCGAGGTGCCGACGATGGCGACGGCCTTGTTGGTGCCGAGGATGTGCGCGGCGGGGACGTGCGGCAGCCCGAGGAGCAGCGCGGGCAGCAGGAGCAGTCCGCCGCCGCCGACCACCGCGTCGATCCACCCGGCCGCGCCCGCGGCGAGGCACAGCACAATGAGCATGGTCAGCGATATGTCGGGCATGCTGGCGACCTTAAGGAGCGTTCGGCATGTTCGTCTATTACTTTCCGGATGCCTGAGCCAGATCTGAGCTCGACGGCCACGGGCGCTGCGACCCGCCCTCAGCCACCTTGCCGGTCCAGGTAACGCAGTACGGCGAGCACCCGGCGGTGGCCCGATTCGGAGGGCGGCAGGTCCAGCTTGGCGAAGATGTTCGCGATGTGTTTCTCCACCGCCCGCTCCGACACCCCGAACGACTGGGCAATGGCATGGTTGGTGCGGCCCTCCGCCATCAGCCCGAGCACTTCCCGCTCGCGCGGGGTGAGCGCGTCGAGCGCGGCGGCCCGCCGGCTCGCCCCGAACAGCTGGGCCACCACCTCCGGGTCGAGCGCGGTGCCGCCCGCCGCCACCCGCTCCAGGGCGTTCACGAACTCCCCGATGTCCACCACTCGTTCCTTGAGCAGATAGCCCACCCCCGCCCCGCCGTCCCCGACGAGCTGCGCCGCGTACTTGGTCTCCACGTACTGCGAGAAGATCAGCACCCCGGTATCCGGCGCCGTACGGCGGATCTGCACGGCCGCCCGCAGCCCTTCGTCGGTCTGTGTCGGCGGCAGCCGGATGTCCACCACCGCCGCGTCCGGCCGGTGTTCGGCGACCGCGGCAAGCAGCGCCTGCGCGTCCCCCACGGCCGCCGCCACCTCCACCCCGCGCAACTCCAGGAGCTGGACGAGCCCGTCGCGCAGAATCGCGGAATCCTCGGCGATGACGACCCGCATGAATGACCTGCCCTGTTCTCGGTGTTCGGCATCAAGGTGGCTGCTCATCCGAAGGGCAGCAACACGCTCACCACCGTAGGCCCTCCGGGTGGGCTGTCGCAGGTCAGGGAGCCGTCGACGGTGCGGACCCGGGCCCGCAGGCCGGCCAGTCCGCTGCCCGCGCCGACCACCGCTCCCCCGCGCCCGTTGTCCTGGACGGTGAGCAGCAGGATCTTCGCCGCGCCGTGCACCGTGACCGTCACCTCCGAAGCTCCGCTGTGCTTGGCCGCGTTGGCCAGGAGTTCCGCCGTGCAGAAGTAGGCGATGGACTCGACGGCCGGGCTCGGTCTGCCCTCGATTCCGCAGCTCACCCGGACGGGCAGGGCGCTGTCCGCCGCGAGGGTGGCAAGCGCGGTGTCGAGCCCCTGGTCGAGCACGGGCGGGTGGATGCCCTTGACCAGATGGCGCAGGTCGGCGACGGCCTGCTTGGCATTGCCCTGCGCGGTCTCGACGACCTTGAGGATCCGGTCCTGTCCGGCGCCGCCCGCCACCAGTTCGCGGATCATCGTGAGGTGCATGCCCAGCCCCACTAGGCGGGCCTGCGTCCCGTCGTGCAGGTCGCGCTCGATCCGGCGCAGGGTGGCGGCCGCGTCGTCGACTGCCTGGGCGCGGGTCTCCTCCAGGGTGCGGATGCGCTGGTCCGCCCGGTCCGGCCCGAGCAGCGCGGTGAGCAGCAGCCGGTGCGGGGTGAGGGCATGGCGGACCAGCCACGGTGCGGCGTACAGGAGGAGCAACCCGACGGCGAAGGGCAGCAGCCAGCGGGGCCAGCTGTCGAGCTCCACTCCGCCCACCTCCATTCCCACATGCCGTACGGAACCGTCGGGCTCCCGGATCGTGAAGTAGTTCCAGCGCTTGAGCACCGGATACAGGGTCAGAAGCACTCCGTGCACAAAGCCGATGTATACGGAGCCCAGGGCCAGGAGGGCCGTCAGCGGGGCCGCCAGGGCGCAGCCCACCGCCCGCCATCCGGGCCGGCCGCCCAGCACCGAGCGCCGCCAGTCGAAGACGCCGCTCGTCTCCGCCCGCACCGGCGGGTCGATCTCAAGCCCCAACAGGCTCTTGGCCAGGGCTCGTTGGAGGTCTCCGAGGGCGAGGGCCAGGCGGACGGCCGCGGCGATGAGCCAGAGCCCCAGCGCCGTCCACGACAGCACCGCGCCGATCAGCAGCACCGCGACGACCAGGGCCAGGCCGGTCAGCGCGAGCGGCAGCGCGATGAGCGAGTAGAGCGCGGCGCGGCCGATCGTGCCGAGCCGGTCTCGCCGGTAGGGGAACTCCACGGAGCCCAGAAGGCGCAAGCGGTGCATGGGGAACAACCCTAGAGGCGCTGGTCAGAGCTGGTGGATCACCGGTATGGACAGGAGGGCGCAGACCGCGGCGACGGCGAGGGCGATTCCGGTGGTCTTGAGGAGCCCGGTGCGGTCGGCGCCGAGGAAGCCCTTGACCAGGCGGGCCTGGAGCGCGGTGAAGCCCTTCATCACCCAGGGAGTGACGAGCAGGAAGGACAGCCCGCCGCCTATGCCGTGCACCGCCCACGCGCCGGCCATCGTGGGGCCGCCCCACGACTGGCTCGTGTCACCACCCCGCAGCGGATAGGCCACGTTCATGACGACGACCGTCCAGAAGTAGCCCGACACGGTCAGCGCTATCAGGTTGAGCGGCATGCTGATCACGGCGTGGGCCAGGGCGAGCGGCCCCGTGCGCCCGGGGGCGGGCACCTCCACTCCGAGCAGCCTCCGGGCGAGCCCGCGCTGGATCCGGCCCGCCGGGCCTGCGACCAGGGCTATCGGCACGCACAGGATGCCGACGGGCAGGGCGAGCAGAAGATAGGCGAGCCGCAGCCAGGTCCCGGCCCGGAACGGCTCCCGGAGGATGTCTCTCCATCCGACGCGGGGCGCACCGCGGTGTGTGGCGTGCTGGTCGCTGCCGACCGGGCCCACGACGGGGCGGGCCGGTGCGGGTGCCTGTGCAGGTGTGCGTACAGGTGTGGGTGCGGAATGCCGCTGCGCGAGGTCCATGCGTCAAGGCTCCCGCCCCCGGCCTCCCGGTTCGATCGTGCCAGCACGGAACTTCATGGTTCGGTCTACCCCACCCCCACCCCCACCCCCACCCCCCTGCCCCTGCCGAGCCAGCGCCCGCGCCCGCGGGGCCGGAGCATCGGCTCCCCTCGCTCCGCTCCCCTCACATCCCGCCCCCCGCCCCGCTGAGCTCAAGGTTCCCCCGTGGAAATCGGCGGGATGCGGACGGGTAACAGCCGCCGCGCACGCTGGGCACATGAGTACGGACATCGTGGTGATCGGCGGCGGCACAGCGGGTGCCCGCCTGGCCCGGCATGTCCCGGTGACCGTCATCGGCGAGGAACCGCACGCACCGTACAACCGGGTGCTCCTCGCGGAGGTGCTCGCCGGGCGGTACGGGCCCGAGGTGATCTCGCTGCCCCCCATACCGGTGCGGCGCGGCGTGCGGGCGGTGCGGATCGACCGCGCGGCCCGCGTGGTGCACTGCGACGACGGCAGCGCCGTCCCGTACGGCCGCCTCGTGCTCGCGACCGGGTCGAACCCGGTGCTGCCGCCGCTCAGGGGTCTGCGTGAGGGCCGGCTCCCCGACGGCGTCCACCCCTTCCGCACCCTCGACGACGCGCTCGCGCTGCGCGAGAAGGCCCGCGAGGGGACCCGTGCGGTGGTCATCGGGGGCGGGCTGCTCGGCGTGACGGCCGCGCGGGCGCTCGCCGAGTGCGGTGCGCAGGTCGTCCTCGCCCAGCAGGGCGAACACCTGATGGAGCGTCAACTGGACGTCGCCGCTTCGGCATTGGTGCGTGCCCATCTCGAACTCCTCGGCGTGGAGGTGCACACCGAGTGCCGGGTGCGCGGCCTCACCGGCCCTGCCGGCACCGACGTCGAGCTCGCCGACGGATTCGTGCTCGGCGCCGAACTCGTCGTCCTCGCCACCGGGGTCCGCCCCCGCACCGGTCTCGCGCTGGCCGCCGGGCTCGACGTCCACCAGGGCGTGGTCGTCGACGACGAGCTGCGCACCTCGGACCCGTACATCCATGCCGTCGGCGACTGTGCCGAGCATCGCGGCACGGTGTACGGGCTCGCGGGACCGGCGCTCGAACAGGCCGACGTGCTGGGCGCGTTGCTGGCCACCGGGCGCGGTTCCTACTCCGGGACGCGCGGTCTGACCCGGCTCACGCTCGGCGGCCCGCGCCCCCTGGACCTCGCCGCGTTCGGCGAGCCCACGCCCCGCCCCGGCGACGACGTGGCCCAGCTCGCGGACGCGACCCGGGGCGCCTACCGCAAGGTCGTCGTGCGCGGCGACCGCCTGGTCGGGGGCGTGCTCCTCGGCGATCTCGGCGCGGTCGGGGCGCTCGCCCGGACCTGGGAGGGCGACGAGCCCGTACCGGACGCGTCCCTGCTCCACCTGCTCACCCACGACGGAGGTTCCTGACGTGTCCACCGAACACCTTTCCACGATCGTGGTCGTCGGCCACGGCATGGTCGGCCAGCGCTTCCTGGAGGCGCTCGCCGAGCGCGGCGCGACCGGGCGGACCCGGGTGGTCGTGCTGTGCGAGGAGCCCCGCCCCGCCTACGACCGCGTCCACCTCACCTCGTACTTCGAGGGGAAGACGCCCGACGAACTCAGCCTCGTGCCGGACGGCTTCATGGGGCAGCACGAGATAGAGCTGTACGTGGACGATCCCGCCGAGTCGGTCGACCGGGCCGCGCGCACGGTCACCGCCCGCTCGGGGCGGACCTTCGCGTACGACACGCTCGTGCTGGCCACCGGCTCGTACCCGTTCGTGCCGCCGGTGCCCGGCAAGGACATCCCCGGCTGTTTCGTCTACCGGACGATCGAGGACCTGCTCGCCATCGAGGAGTACGCGAAGACCGCGACGACCGGGGCGGTGGTGGGCGGCGGACTGCTCGGCCTGGAGGCGGCCGGTGCGCTGCGCGGGCTCGGCCTGGACACGCACATCGTGGAGTTCGCGCCGCGGCTGATGCCGGTGCAGGTCGACGAGGGCGGCGGCGCGGCGCTGCTGCGCATCATCGAGAACATGGGCCTCACGGTGCACACGGGTGTCGGCACGCAGGAGATCACGGCCGGCGACGAGGGCCGCGTCAGTGGAATGACACTTTCCGACAGCTCACATCTGTCGACCGACCTGGTGGTCTTCTCCGCCGGTGTCCGCCCGCGCGACCAGCTGGCCCGCGACTGCGGCCTCGCGGTGGGCGAGCGCGGCGGCATCGTCGTCGACGAGCAGTGCCGCACCAGCGACCCCGCGGTGTTCGCGATCGGCGAGTGCGCGCTCGCCGCGGACGGCCGGGTGTACGGCCTGGTCGCGCCCGGATACGAGATGGCTCAGACAGCGGCCGACGCGATCGCCGCCGACACCGGACGCGCCTTCACCGGTGCCGACCTGTCGACGAAGCTGAAGCTGCTCGGCGTGGACGTGGCATCGTTCGGCGACGCGCACGGCACGGCCGACGACTGCCTCGACGTCGTCTACTCGGACTCGCGTTCCGGGATCTACAAGAAGCTGGTCGTGTCGTCCGAGGGCGTGCTGCTCGGCGGCGTCCTGGTCGGCGACGCCGACGCGTACGGCATGCTGCGGCCGCTCACCGGGCACGTTCCGCCGGTCTCCCCCGAGCAGCTGGTCCTGCCGGCCGGGCTCGGCGCGCCGGCGGCGCTCGGTCCGGAGGCGCTGCCGGACGACGCGGTCATCTGCTCCTGCCACAACGTGACCAAGGGCGCGATCGCCGCGTGCTCCTCGCTGCCCGAGGTCAAGAAGTGCACCAAGGCCGGTACGGGCTGCGGCAGTTGCGTCAAGACCATCGGCATGCTGCTCCCGACGTCCGGCGACGGCGGCCTGTGCGGCTGCTTCGCGCAGACCCGCCAGGAGCTGTACGAGATCGTGCTCGCGCTGCGCATCGGCTCGTTCACCGAGCTCCTCGACGGGCACGGGCGCACGGAGGCGCGGGGCGGCGAGGGCTGCGAGATCTGCAAGCCGGCGATCGCCTCGATCCTGGCCGGTCTCGGAAACGGTCACATCCTGGACGGCGAACAGGCCGCGCTTCAGGACACCAACGATCATTTCCTGGCCAACTTGCAGCGCAACGGCTCGTATTCGATCGTTCCGCGCATCCCGGGCGGCGAGATCACCCCGGAGAAGCTCATCGTGATCGGCGAGGTGGCGCGGGACTTCGGCCTCTACACGAAGATCACCGGCGGTCAGCGCATCGACCTCTTCGGGGCGCGCGTCGACCAGCTCCCGTCCATCTGGACCCGGCTGGTGGACGCGGGCTTCGAGTCCGGGCACGCGTACGGGAAGTCGTTGCGCACGGTCAAGTCGTGCGTGGGGCAGACCTGGTGCCGATACGGGGTGCAGGACTCGGTGCGGATGGCGATCGACCTGGAGCTGCGCTACCGCGGCCTGCGCTCGCCGCACAAGCTGAAGTCGGCCGTGTCCGGCTGCGCCCGCGAGTGCGCCGAGGCCCAGTCGAAGGACTTCGGCGTGATCGCCACGGCCAACGGCTGGAACCTGTACGTCGGCGGCAACGGCGGCGCCAGCCCCCGCCACGCCGATCTGCTGGCGCAGGACCTGACGGATGACGAACTTGTCCGTCTGATCGACAGATTCCTGATGTTCTACATCCGCACCGCCGACCGCCTGGAGCGCACCTCGGTCTGGCTGGAGCGGATCGAGGGCGGCCTGAACCACATCAAGGACGTGGTGGTGAACGACTCGCTCGGCATCTGCGCCGAGCTGGAGGCCCTGATGGCCGCGCACGTGGCGGGCTACCGCGACGAGTGGGCCGAGACCCTCGACGACCCCGAGCGGCTCGCCCGCTTCGTGTCCTTCGTGAACGCGCCCGGCGCGCCCGACCCGTCGGTCCGGTTCGTCCCCGAACGCGACCAGATCAAGCCTGAGCTGCCCCTCCTCACCCTGGGAGCCACCCGATGACGATGATCCAACTCCAGACGGACGAAGGCTGGTTCGAGGTCTGCGAGGCCGCCCGCCTGACCCCCGGGCGCGGGGTGGCGGCCCTGCTCCCCGACGGCCGCCAGGCCGCCGTCTTCACCGACCGCCGCGGCCGCACCTACGCGATCGACAACCGCGACCCGTTCACCGGCGCGTACGTACTCTCCCGCGGCCTGCTCGGCTCCACCGCGGAGGGCCGCCTCTATGTCGCGTCCCCGCTCCTGAAACACCGCTTCGACCTGGAGACCGGGGCCTGCCTGGACGACGAGGCGCAGGCCGTCCGGACTTACTTGACCGATCGTTCTAGTTAGTTCTACTGTCACCGTGTGGCCAGGACCAAGGAATTCGACCCCGACGCCGCGCTCCAGTCAGCCCTTGAGCTGTTCTGGCGGCGCGGCTACGAGGCGACGTCGATGGCCGACCTCGTCGAGCACCTCGGCATCGGCCGCGCCAGCATCTACGCGACGTTCGGCAACAAGCACGAGCTGTACCTCAAGGCGCTGGACCGCTACGCGGAGCACCGCGACCCCGCGCTGCTCGCCGAGCTGTCGATGCCGGGCCCCGCACTGCCCGCCGTACGCGCGGTGGTGCGGCGCTTCGCCACCGAGTCGATGTCCGGCCCGTCGCGCCTGAGCGGCTGTTTCGTCACCAACACCGCCGCCGAACTGGGCCCGCACGACAGCGCCGCGGCCCGCCGCGTCGAGCTCAGCTGGGAGTACATCGAAACCCTGCTGCACTCCGCGCTCGTACGGGCCCAGGCGCAGGGCGAACTCGCGGCGGACCGCGATCCGCGCGGGCTGGCCCGGATGCTGCTCGTCTTCCTCCAGGGCGTACGGATCGTCGGCAAGGCGTCGGGCGAGCCGGGGCGGGTGCGGGATGCGGCCGAACAGATTCTGACGGTGCTCGACTGACATCTGTCAGCCGACGCCTGCTGTCGCACTGACACTTTCCCCTTTCCCCATCCCCCGGGCGCACTCACGGCCTTCATTCCCCACGTCGCCATACCCTCATAACAGAACGATTGGTCAAGAATATGTCTGCTCGTTTCGCGCACAAGACCGTTCTCGTCACCGGCGCCGGCTCCGGGCTCGGCCGGGCCGTCGCGCTCGCCTTCGCCGCCGAGGGGGCCCGGGTCGCCGTCGCCGGGCGTACGGCCGCGACCCTCGACGAGACGGTCGCCCTGATCACGGAGGCGGGCGGCACGGCGGCCGCATTCACCGCCGACGTGTCCGAGTCCGCCGCCGTGCGCGACCTGGTGACCGGCGTGGTCGAGCGGTTCGGCTCCCTCGACGTGGCGGTCAACAACGCCGGGATCTTCCGCGGCGGCGCCCCCATAGCCGAACTGTCGGAGAGTGACTGGCAGACGCTGATATCTGTCAATGTCACCGGCGTCCTCTACGCGCTCCAGGCCGAGATCGCCCACATGCGCACCCAGGAGTCGGGCGGCTCCATCGTCAACATCGCCTCCAACCTGGGCGCCCACAGCCGCCGCCCCGGCCTCGCCGCGTACGCCACCTCCAAGGCCGCCGTGAGCGCGCTGACCAGGGGCGCCGCCCTCGACCACATCCAGGACGGGGTGCGGATCAACGCGGTGAGCCCGGGCCCGCTCGACACCACCATGTCGCTGCGGCCGGGCGAGAGCGAGGCCGAGCGGGCGACGCGCATGAAGGAGGTCCAGCCGCTCGGCCGGGTCTCGACTACGGCCGAGGCCGCGGCGGCCGTGCTGTACCTGGCCTCCGATGACGCCGCCTCGGTCGTCGGCGCGGACCTCGTCATCGACGGCGGCGCCTCCGCCTGACCCGTCCGCCACGGCATCCCCACCCTGCCCACCAGGCATACCCATCGGTACGGTGGGTGCATGACTCAGGGCTGGAGTGCTCAGGACATCCCCGATCAGAGCGGCCGTACGGCCGTCGTCACCGGGGCGAACAGCGGCATCGGTCTGGTCACGGCGCGGGAACTGGCCCGCCGTGGCGCACGGGTGGTGCTCGCCTGCCGCAGCGAGGCACGCGGCAAGGAGGCCGAGGACCGGATCAGAAAGGAAGTCCCGGGCGCGCAGGCCGAGTTCAGGCCGCTCGATCTGGCCGACCTCGCCTCGGTGCGGGAGTTCGCCGCGAAGTTCCCGTACGAACGGCTCGATCTGCTCATCAACAACGCGGGCGTGATGGCGCTCCCCTACGGGAAGACCGCCGACGGGTTCGAGACGCAGTTCGGCGTCAACCACCTCGGGCACTTCGCGCTCACCGGGCTGCTGCTGCCCCGGCTGCGGGCGGCCGGGGCGGCGCGGGTGGTGAGCGTGTCCAGCGGGATGCACGCGCTGGCCAATATCGATATCGGTGATCTCAACAGCGAGCACCGCTACCGGCGCTGGATCGTGTACGGGCGGTCCAAGTCGGCGAACCTGCTCTTCATCCACGAGCTGGCCCGACGGCTGCGGGCGGCGGGCTCGGACATCGTCGCGGCGGCCGCCCACCCCGGCTATGCCGCGACCAACCTCCAGACGCAGGCCGTACGGATGGAGGGCCGCAGGGCCGCCGAGCGGATCGTCGAGCTCGGCAACCGCGTCATGGCGCAGCCCGCCGAGGCCGGCGCGCTGCCCACGCTGTACGCGGCGACCGCGCCCGGGGTGCGGCCCGACTCGTTCACGGGCCCGTCCCTGATGATGTGGCGCGGCGCGCCCGCAAGGTCCTGGCGGGCCAGGTGGACGCTGAACGACGTCGCCGGTGAGCGCCTCTGGGCGGCTTCGGAGCAACTCACCGGCGTGACGTACGAGGCGTTGTGACGCCCTTCGGCGCCGCCCGCCTCAGGCGTTGATCGCGGCCGGGTCCATGTACATGACCTCCCAGTGGTGCCCGTCCGGGTCCCGAAGGAGCGGCCGTACATGGGTCCCTGCTCCATGGTCTCCTGGGCGGGAGAGCCGCCGGAGGCGAGTGCGGTGTCGACGAGGCGGTCGACCTCCTCGCGGCTGTCGGCGCTCAGGCAGACGATCGACTCGACGGTCGTCGCGGTGTCGGCGATCTGCCGCTTGGTGAAGCCCTTGAAGAACGGCTCGGTGAGCAGCATGGCGTAGATCGTGTCGCTGATGACCAGACAGCCGGCGTTCTCGTCGGTGAACTGGGGGTTGAAGGAGTAGCCCAGCTTGCCGAAGAAGTCCTTCGAGCGGTCCAGGTCCTTCACCGGCAGGTTGACGAAGATCATGGTGGGCATGTCGGGCTCCCTCGTGGGCGGTGGCGTTGCTTACGAGGGGTAGACGGCGGCCCGCGCGAAAACTCATCGCCGCTCCGCGTTTGTTTTTCGGGCGTCCGCAGAGTCGGCCGAAGTGCCATCGCCGGGGCGAGCCCCCCAGGCCGCGGCTGCGCGCAAGGTCGAGGCCGCGAGGGGGACGAAGCCGGGGTCTCACCGGTCGTGTCCGCGTCGCGGCCGTTCAGGCGGCGCGGCATCGCGAGGGCGATCCGCTCGCCCTGCGCCTTGGCTCGCTCGGCGTTCGGGCCCTGGTGCAGGCCGTCCACGGTGGCGTGCCACAACTGAACCCGGCGTCCGAGCGCTTCCGCGGCGGCCGTGCCTCCACAGCCGAAGGTCCCGGGGCCGGGCCGCCTGCCCGCCCCTTGACGCCCCCCTTGGCGCCGCCTCCTCAGGAGGGCTCGGGTACGGGCCGCAGGGGCCGTACGACAGATGCCGGGCACGGCTGCCTCTTCCGGGCCGGGGCGGCGACAAGGCGGCATCAAGCCACCCCCGTCAAGAGGGCGTATGGATGCGGGCCCGCTCCGACAAGGGGGCGCCAAAGTGGGTCGGCGTCCGGCCGCGCGGGTCGCAGTGTGGGGCCCATGCTCACCACGTCGAAGGCCGTCGTCAGCGACGCGGCCCCCGAAGAACCTCCTGGAGCGGTCGACCGGCACCGGCTCACCGCCACGCAGGGTCTCGCCGCACTCTCCCTCGACGCGATGGCCTCCGTGGCGTACGGCCCGGAGGCGATCGTCCTGGTCCTGGCCGGGGCCGGTGCGTACGGGCTCGGCTTCACGCTTCCCGTGACGCTCGCCATCGCCGGGCTGCTCGCGGTACTGGTCGCCTCCTACCGGCAGGTCATCGCGGCCTTCCCGAACGGCGGCGGCTCCTACGCGGTGGCCCGCCGCCACTTGGGCGCCCGCACCGGCCTGGTGGCCGCCGCCTCGCTGATCCTCGACTACGTCCTGAACGTGGCCGTGTCCGTCACGGCCGGCGTGGCCGCGCTGACCTCGGCGTTCCCCGGTCTCTACGGTGACCGGCTCGTCATCTGCCTCGGTGTGCTCGTCCTGGTCACCGCGATCAACCTGCGCGGCATCGTCGATTCGGCGAAGGCGTTCATCGTCCCGACCGCGGTGTTCATCACCTCGATCCTCGCGATCGTCGTCGCCGGGCTCTTCCGCTCGTCGCCCGCGTCGACGTACACCGCCGACGGGCACGCCTCGGTCCTGGCGGGCAACGCCACCAGTGTCGGCGCGTTGCTGCTGCTCAAGGCCTTCGCGTCCGGGTGTTCCGCGCTGACCGGTGTCGAGGCCGTCGCGAACGCCGTGCCGTCCTTCCGCGCCCCGGCCGCCAGGCGCGCCCAGCGCACCGAGGTGGCGCTCGGCGCGCTGCTCGGGGTCATGCTGATCGGCCTGTCGGTGCTCATCGGCCGCTTCCACCTCCAGCCGGTCGAGGGCGTCACCGTGCTCGCCCAGCTCGCGGACGCCTCCCTCGGCCACAACTGGGCCTTCTACGTCGTGCAGTTCGCCACCGTCATCCTGCTGGCGCTCGCCGCGAACACCTCCTTCGGAGGGCTGCCCGTCCTGATGTCGCTCCTTGCCCGCGACAACTATCTGCCGCACGTCTTCGGCCTCAAGGCCGACCGCCAGGTCCACCGGCACGGTGTGCTCGCTCTTGCCGCCGTGTCCGCCGCTCTCCTGGTCTTCTCGGGCGGCGACACCAACACGCTGGTCCCGCTCTTCGCGATCGGGGTGTTCGTCGGCTTCACCATCTGCCAGACCGGCATGGTGATCCACTGGCGCGAGGAGCGCTCCCCCGGCTGGCGGTGGAAGGCCCTGCTCAACGGGTTCGGCGCGGTCCTGACCGGCGTTTCGGCGGTCGTGGTGACCGCCACCAAGTTCACCGAGGGCGCCTGGCTGATCGTCATCGCGCTGCCGCTCCTGGTGCTCGCCTTCGAGGCGGTTCACCGGGCGTACGGGCGGATCGCCGACCGTCTCGGCCTCGGCCGGGTGCCCGAACCGCCGCGCCGGGACAGGTCGTTGGTGATCGTGCCGGTCTCGCACCTGTCCCGGCTGACCTGCGAGGCCCTGAACGCCGCCGTGTCCCTGGGCGACGAGGTGCGGGCCGTCACCGTCAGCCACCCCGACGAGGAGGACCGGCGCGACACCGAGGCGCTGCGCCGCGACTGGGAGCTGTGGAACCCGGGCGTGGAACTGGTCGAGCTGACCTCCCAGCACCGCAGCCTGGGCCGTCCCGTCGCCGACTACGTGAGCCGCGTCCACACCTACCACCCGCACACCCGGGTCACCGTGCTGATACCGGAGGTGGAGCCCGCGCACATCTGGCAGCGGATGCTGCAGAACCAGCGCGGCGCCGTCCTCGCCCACGCCGTCCGCAAGGACACGGACGCGGTGATCTGCCGGCTGCGCTTCCGGCTCGGCTCGTCCGCGGCCCGCGTCGAGGCCTGACGCCCGCCCGCGGCGAGGCCCCCAGTGCGCCCGGCCGGCCGCATCCGGCCGGGCCGACACGTCGCCGCAATACCCCTGTCGTAATCCCCCTGCATGGTTGATCGTTGAGGCGTACAGCGGGATGACGAACAGGGGGCGTACGCCATGACGATCAGCCGCCGGACACTGCTCGGCACCGGGGCCGCACTCGGACTGCTCACCGCATGCGGCTCCAACACCGGCCGAGACAAGGGAAGTTCACCGGGCGGGAAGGTCACGCTCGACCACTGGTACCACCAGTACGGGGAGGCCGGGACCGAGGCCGCCGTGCGCCGCTATGCGGCCGCGTACGACAAGGCGAAGGTCTCCGTGCAGTGGCGGCCCGGCAACTACGACCAGCAGACGGCCGCCGCGCTGCTCACGTCGTCGGGTCCGGACGTCTTCGAGGTGAACGGGCCGACCCTGGACCAGATCCAGGGCGGGCAGGTCGCCGATCTCACCGCCCTGTTCGACGGGGTGAAGGACGACTTCAATCCGGCGGTGCTCGCGCCGAAGACGTACGACGGGAAGATCTGGGGCGTCCCGCAGGTCGTCGACACGCAGTTCCTCTACTACCGCAAGAGCCTCCTCAAGGATGCGGGCGTCCAGCCGCCCGCCACCCTGGACGAACTCGTGGACGCGGCCAAGGCGTTGACGCGGAACAAGGTCAAGGGGCTCTTCCTCGGCAACGACGGCGGTGCGGGTGTCCTCGGCGGTACGCCGCTGTACGCGGCCGGGCTGAGTCTGGTCACCGCCGACGGCAGAGTGGGCTTCGACGATCCGGCCGCCGCCCGCACCCTCGGCAAGCTGCATCAGCTGTACGCCGACAAGTCGCTGCTGCTCGGCGCGCCGAGCGACTGGTCGGACCCCTCCGCGTTCCTCCAGGGGCTGACCGCGATGCAGTGGTCGGGGCTGTGGGCGCTGCCCGCCGTGCAGAAGGCGCTCGGGGACGACTTCGGGGTGCTGCCCTTCCCCAAGGACGGCCCGAACGGCAAGCCCTCGGTGCCGGTCGGGGCGTATGCCGCCGCCGTGTCCACGCGCTCGAAGCACCAGGTGGAGGCGAAGGCGTATGTGAAGTGGCTGTGGGTGGAACGCACCGATTTCCAGGAGGACTTCGCGCTGTCGTACGGCTTCCACATTCCGGCCCGGCTCTCGCTGGCCAAGAAGGCGGCCAAGCTGCGGCAGGGCGCGGCGGCCGACGCGGTGACGTACGCGACGGACCACGGCTACGCCCAGCCCCTGCTGTGGACGCCGACGCTCCAGACGGCGTACCAGGACGCGCTGAACCGGATCGTCAAGGACGGGGCGAGCCCTGACAGTGAGCTGAAATCCGTCATCCGGAAGACCAAGGACGAACTTCAGCGGGTGAAGAAGAGCTGACGGCCATGCGACGGCGTGTTTCGGACAACACCCTCTGGTTCTGGATCTTCGTCGGCCCGTTCGCCGCCGGGCTCGCCCTCTTCACGTACGTCCCGCTGCTGTGGAGTGTCTACCTCAGCTTCTTCGACGCCCACAACACGGTCTCGCCGACCGACTTCGTGGGGTTCGACAACTACACGGCGATGCTGCGCGACGGCGCGTTCACGTCCAGCCTGGGGACGTTCGCGGTGTTCTCGCTGTTCATCGTGCCGGCGACGTACGCGCTCGCGCTCGGCCTAGCGCTGATGGTGAACCGGATCCGCCGCTTCCAGGCGTTCTTCCGCTCGGTGTTCTTTCTGCCGGCGGCCTGCTCGTACGTGGTCGCCGCGCTGATCTGGAAGATGTCGATCTTCAACGGGGTGCGGTTCGGGCTCGCCAACACCGTGCTCGGCTGGTTCGGCGCCGATCAGACGGCCTGGCTGTCGACGACGCATCCGCCCTGGTACTGGCTGGTGATCGTGACCGTACGGCTGTGGCTGCAGGCCGGGTTCTACATGATCCTGTTCCTGGCCGGGCTCCAGCGGATCAGCCCGCGTCTGTACGAGGCGGCCGCGGTCGACGGCGCCCGGCCCGGCTGGCAGGTCTTCCGGCACATCACGTTTCCCCAGTTGCGCACCACCTCGATCGCGGTGGTGCTGCTCCTGGTGATCAACGCGTTCCAGGCGTTCGACGAGTTCTACAACCTTCTCTCCGACGCCCGCGGCTACCCGCCCTACGCCCGCCCGCCGCTGGTCTACCTCTACTACACGGCGCTCGGCCAGGGGCAGAACCTGGGGATGGGCAGCGCGGGTGCTGTGATCCTCGCGCTGATCATCGCGGTGGTGACGGTGTTCCAGGCGCGCTGGTTCGGCCTGGGCAGGAAGGAGGCCGACTGATGACGGCGCCGCACAGAACCACCGCACGGCACAGGCCCCGCCCCGACGAGGCGCTCGTACGGGTCGGCCGCGCCCTGCGCTGGGTGATCCTGGCCGCGCTGGCCCTGCTGTTCCTGGTCCCCTTCTACCTTCTTGTCCGCAACGGCCTGGCCGCCGAGCCGGACATCACCTCGCCCGGCTGGACGTTCTTCCCCTCGACCCTGCACTGGTCGAATGTGCGCGAACTCTTCGACGACCCGGCCGTCCCGATGGCGCGCTCGCTGCTGAACTCGGCGCTGATCGCGGTCGCCACGACGGTGGGCACGCTCCTGTTCGCCTCGCTCGCGGGGTACGGCCTCGCGCGGATCCCGTACCGCTTCGCCAACCAGGTCTTCTACGCGGTGATCGGCACGCTGATGGTTCCGGCGGCGGTCACGTTCGTACCAAGTTTCGTTCTTGTTTCGTCCCTCGGGTGGGTGTCGAGCTTGCGCGGCCTGATCATCCCCACTCTGTTCTCCGGCTTCGCGTGCTTCATCTTTCGCCAGTTCTTCACGGGATTTCCACGTGAGTTGGAGGATGCGGCCCGCGTCGACGGACTTGGATATTGGCGGACGTACTGGAGGATCGTCGTGCCCAATGCGCGCCCGGTCTTCGCGGCCGTCGGCACCATTGTGTTCATCGGCGCCTGGAATTCCTTTCTGTGGCCGCTGGTCATCGGCCAGGACCGGGACGCCTGGACGGTGCAGGTGGCGCTCTCCACCTTCACCACCGCCCAGGTGGTCAACCTGCACGAGCTGTTCGTCGCGGCGGCCGTCTCGATCGTCCCGCTGGTCCTGGTCTTCCTGCTGCTCCAGCGCTACATCGTGGCCGGCGTGGAGCGCTCGGGGATCGACGACTGACGCGGCCGCGGCACGCGCGGGGTCCCGCCGCACAGCAGTGCGGAGCCGAGCGGGGTCAGCGTATGCAATACGGAGTTGCCGTGCCGCAGCGTGACCAGGAGCCCGGCGTCGCGCAGGACGCCGGCGTGCTGGCTGGCGGAGGCGAGCGAAACGCCTGCCCTGCGGGCGAGTTCGCTGGTGGTGCAGCCGTTGCCGATGGACTGGAGCACGCTGGAGCGGGTGTGGCCGACGAGCCGGCCGAGCGAGGTGCCGTGGTCGGGGCCCGGCGGGGACTCGTACGGCGCCTGGGTGTGCGTGACCGGGTAGACCAGCACGGGCGGCAGCTTCGGGTCCTGGAGGGCGACCGGGGTGCGGCGGCAGAAGAAGGAGGGCTGCAGGAGCAGCCCCCGCCCGTCCAGGTGGAGTTCGCGGTCGACCGGGTAGTCGGCCTCCAGGACGGGTGCGCGCCAGCGCAGCATCGGCGGCAGCGAGGCGAGGAGTTCGCCCGCGCCGCCGTCGAGCAGGGCCCGGCCGCGGGCGGCGCGGTCGGCGTCGACGCGGGTCTGTATGTGCGCCCAGTACGGGGAGACGGCCGCCCGGTGGTAGGCGGTCAACGCGTCGGCGAGGCGGCCGAGTTGGGTGGTGCAGCCGTCCGCGAGCGAGGCCGCCCAGCCGGTGGTCGGGCGGCCGGAGGGGAGCCGGGAGAGTTCGGCGTGCAGCCGCTCGGGTCCGGTCTCGCGAATGCGTTCCAGTCCGGTCTCCAGGGAATGCGGCCCCCTGGGCGGTGTGAGAAAGTCGGGGAAATATCCCCGGCATGGAACGATTGCGGAGAGCAATCGCGTTTCTCCGCTCAACCGGCCTCGAGTTTCCTGTCGCCATTCACCGAATACGGAGGCGCCCCGCCGGTCCCTTAAGCGGTGAAAGCTGAGAATCGTTTCCCACAGCGTGTCGGGACCCGGCGCCATACGGAGCCGGGCCAGATCCTCGCCGGTGAAATGAATGCGCAGCACCGAAACCCCACCTGTCCACTGTGTTGCAACCTGTTGCCTTGTGTTGCATCCGCAATTGATCCCCCGACCGACTCGACTGAGTATGCCTCCCGTCACTGCCCGTGACCACGGGCCTTTCAGCCACAGTTGAAAGGCCTCGCGCAAGGGGCACCGGGGACGAAAAGCTGTACCTCGTCGGGCACGACACCGGGCCAACCGGAAAGATTCTGCGAAGACCGTGGGGGGCTTCACAGGTTCTGGCGGCGGTGGGCGTAGGTGGCGGCTCCGTGCTCGGCGCGGTTGACAGAGTGCGGTTCACGGGTGGGGATCCGTGAACCGCACTCTGCATTTCCGGCCACCGCCCCGTTAAATGTCCGCCATTCAACAGGAATTAAGCGCTCGCACACCTGGGACGTGTACCGCGAACGCGCCCGGCGAACACTTGCCGGGGCGGGCGGCAAGAGCCAACGCAAAAGGGGCAGCCACCCCCGCACAGGGTTGCTGCCCCTTCTTGGTGGTCCGGAGCCGCCGCCGGATCGGTGTTGAGGGTCGGGGACCCGGCGGCGGCTCCGGGGCTTATCGCGAGTCGCTGCCCTTGTCCCCCGCGGGAGACACAGCGGCCGCGCGGCCCGCTTCGAGGCGCGCCACGGGGATGCGGAACGGCGAGCAGGACACGTAGTCCAGGCCCACCTCGTGGAAGAAGTGCACCGACTCGGGGTCGCCGCCGTGCTCGCCGCAGACGCCGAGCTTCAGGTCGGGGCGGGTGGCCCGGCCGGCCTCGACGGCGGAGCGCACGAGCGAGCCGACGCCGTCCTTGTCGATGGTCTCGAACGGGGAGACCCCGAAGATGCCCTTCTCCAGGTACGCGGTGAAGAAGCTGGCCTCGACGTCGTCGCGGGAGAATCCCCAGACCGTCTGCGTGAGGTCGTTGGTGCCGAAGCTGAAGAACTGGGCGGCTTCGGCGATCTGGCCGGCCGTCAGGGCGGCGCGGGGCAGCTCGATCATGGTGCCGATGGTCAGCTTGAGGTCGGTGCCGGTGGCGGCCTCGACCTCGGCGATGACGGCGTCGGCCTCCTCGCGGACGATCTCCAGCTCCTGGACGGTGCCGACCAGCGGGATCATGATCTCGGCGCGGGGGTCGCCCTTGGCGTTCTTGCGCTCGGCGGCCGCCTCGGCGATCGCCCTGACCTGCATGGCGAACAGACCGGGGATGACCAGGCCCAGGCGTACGCCGCGCAGACCCAGCATGGGGTTCTGCTCGTGCAGCTTGTGGACGGCCTGGAGCAGGCGCAGGTCGTTCTCGTTGGCGTCCTTGCGGGACTCGGCGAGCGCGACGCGGACCGACAGCTCGGTGATGTCGGGCAGGAACTCGTGCAGCGGCGGGTCGAGGAGGCGGACGGTGACGGGGAGTCCGTCCATCGCCTCGAACAGCTCGACGAAGTCCTTCTTCTGGAGCGGCAGCAGGGCACTGAGTGCCGTCTCGCGCTCGTCGTCGGTGTCGGCGAGGATGAGCCGCTCGACCATCTCGCGCCGCTCGCCGAGGAACATGTGCTCGGTGCGGCACAGGCCGATGCCCTGGGCGCCGAAGCGGCGGGCCCGCAGGGCGTCCTCGGCGTTGTCGGCGTTGGCCCGTACGCGCAGCCGGCGTACCCGGTCCGCGTACGCCATGATCCGGTGCACGGCTTGGACGAGCTCGTCGGCGTCGTCGGCGCCGGCGTGCATGCGGCCCTCGAAGTACTCGACGACCGGGGACGGCACGACGGGGACCTCGCCGAGGTAGACCTTGCCGGTGGAGCCGTCGATGGAGACGAGGTCGCCCTCCTCGATGACGACGCCGCCGGGCGCGGTCATCCGGCGCCGCTTGGTGTCGACTTCGAGGTCCTCGGCGCCGCAGACACAGGTCTTGCCCATGCCGCGCGCGACGACGGCGGCGTGCGAGGTCTTGCCGCCGCGCGAGGTCAGGATGCCCTCGGCGGCGATCATGCCGTCGAGGTCGTCGGGGTTGGTCTCGCGGCGGATGAGGATGACCTTCTCGCCGGAGCGGGACCACTTGATCGCGGTGTACGAGTCGAAGACGGCCTTGCCGACGGCCGCGCCCGGGGACGCGGCGATGCCGCGGCCGAGCTGCTCGACCTTCGCGTCCTCGTCGAAGCGGGGGAACATCAGCTGGGCGAGCTGGGCGCCGTTGACGCGCTGGAGCGCCTCGGCCTCGTCGATGAGGCCCTGGTCCACGAGCTGCGTGGCGATGCGGAAGGCGGCACCGGCGGTGCGCTTGCCGACCCGGGTCTGGAGCATCCAGAGCTGGCCGCGCTCGATGGTGAACTCGATGTCGCAGAGATCCTTGTAGTGGGTCTCCAGGGTCTCCATGATCTGCATGAGCTGGTCGTACGACGCCTTGTCGATCGACTCCAGCTCGGCGAGCGGCACGGTGTTGCGGATGCCCGCGACGACGTCCTCGCCCTGGGCGTTCTGCAGGTAGTCGCCGTACACGCCCTGGTGGCCGGAGGCCGGGTCGCGGGTGAAGGCGACGCCGGTGCCCGAGTCGGGGCCGAGGTTGCCGAAGACCATGGAGCAGATGTTGACCGCGGTGCCCAGGTCGCCGGGGATGCGCTCCTGGCGGCGGTAGAGCTTGGCGCGGTCGGTGTTCCAGGACTCGAAGACCGAGCGGATCGCGAGGTCCATCTGCTCGCGCGGGTCCTGCGGGAAGTCGCGCCCGGCCTCGGCCTTGACGATCTTCTTGAACTGCTTGACCAGCTTCTTCAGGTCGCCGGCGTCGAGGTCGGTGTCGACGGTGACCTTCTTGGCGGCCTTGGCGTCGTCGAGGGCCTCCTCGAAGAGCTCGCCGTCCACGTCGAGCACGGTCTTGCCGAACATCTGGATCAGGCGGCGGTAGGAGTCCCAGGCGAAGCGCTCGTCGCCGGACTGCTGGGCGAGGCCGGCCACCGACGCGTCGGAGAGCCCGATGTTGAGGACGGTGTCCATCATGCCGGGCATGGAGAACTTGGCGCCCGAGCGGACGGAGACGAGCAGCGGGTCGTCGGCCTGGCCGAGCTTCTTGCCCATCGTCTGCTGGAGGGCGTCGAGGTGCGCGCTGACCTCGTCGCGCAGCTCGGCGGGCTCGTCACCGCTCTCGAGGTAGACCTTGCACGCCTCGGTGGTGATGGTGAACCCGGGAGGGACCGGGAGACCGAGATTGGTCATCTCGGCGAGGTTCGCGCCCTTGCCTCCGAGGAGGTCCTTGAGGTCCCTGTTCCCCTCGGTGAAGTCGTAGACGAACTTCTGGGTGTGCTGGAGGTCTTTGTCTTCCGACACGGGTCTCGACTCCTCGAATCCGCGGTGGCTGCCCTGACGGCGAGGAACATACCCAGATCGAAGGTGTCTGGGTACGTCTACTTGCGCGTCACGGGGGCGTAACCACTCGTCCGCCACCAGATCGAAAGTGACTGGCGCGTAACGACCGACAGAGGAGTGTCTTCATTACTTGAACGAAAGTGGCCAAGAAATGCTCGAATACCGCTCAAGTGAGCGGGTCTAGCGCCAAGTGAGTCCACTACTTGAACGCCGAAGGGGTGGCACTGAGTGCCACCCCTTTCAGAGATGCAGCCACGCGAAAAGCGCTCATCTGAGCGCAACCCCTATCAGGGGTGGCGAGAATCACGCGCTCGATCGAGCGGAATTCCAGCCTTCGGACCGCTTCCGAGACCCTTCCGCACCGATCCGGCCCGGCCCGGATCAGCCGCCGGAGGTGTCCAGCTCGGCTTCCATACTGATGCCGGAGCAGTCGTACGGGTCCTTCAGCCAGCCGTCCGGCAGGACGACCCGGTTGTTTCCGGACGTTCTGCCACGCGGGCCGTCGGCGCCGACCGGCCACGACTGGTCCAGGTCCAGCTCGCTCAACTGAGCGCCCAGTTCGGCCAGGGACGAGGTGACGGCCAGGCTCTTGCGCATCTCCGAACCGACCGCGAATCCCTTGAGGTACCAGGCGACGTGCTTGCGGAAGTCGATCACACCGCGCGTCTCGTCGCCGATCCACTCGCCGAGCAGCGTCGCGTGCCGCAGCATCACCTCGCAGACCGTGCGCAGCGTGGGGCGCGCGAAGGAATCCGTGCCCTCGAACGCGGCCACCAGGTCGCCGAAGAGCCAGGGCCGCCCCAGGCACCCCCGGCCGACCACGACGCCGTCGCAGCCGGTCTCCTTGACCATGCGCAGGGCGTCCTCGGCGGACCAGATGTCGCCGTTGCCGAGCACCGGGATCTCGGGGACGTGCTCCTTGAGGCGGGCGATGGCGTCCCAGTCGGCGGTGCCGCCGTAGTGCTGGGCGGCGGTGCGGCCGTGCAGCGCGATCGCGGTGACGCCTTCCTCGACGGCGATCCGGCCGGCGTCGAGGAAGGTGATGTGGTCGTCGTCGATGCCCTTGCGCATCTTCATGGTGACCGGCAGGTCCCCGGCGCCCGTGACCGCCTCGTGCAGGATCGCGCGCAGCAGCGGCCGCTTGTAGGGCAGGGCCGAGCCGCCGCCCTTGCGGGTCACCTTGGGGACCGGGCAGCCGAAGTTGAGGTCGATGTGGTCGGCGAGGTTCTCGTCCACGATCATGCGGACGGCCTTGCCGACGGTGACCGGGTCCACTCCGTAGAGCTGGATCGAGCGCGGGGTCTCGGTCTCGTCGAAGTGGATGAGCTGCATGGTCTTCTCGTTGCGCTCGACCAGCGCCCGCGTCGTGATCATTTCGCTGACGAACAGGCCCTTGCCTCCGCTGAACTCGCGGCACAGGGTGCGGAACGGAGCGTTGGTGATGCCGGCCATGGGTGCGAGCACCACGGGCGGCTGCACGGTGTGCGGGCCGATGGAGAGCGTGGTCATCCGTTCATTGTCCCCCATTCCCGCCCCCCTCCCGAGGAGTCATTAGTTAGGCGTACTATCGAAGCCATGTCCGAGCCGAACCACCGCCGACGGATGCTCATCCTGGCGATCTGCTGCATGAGCCTGCTGATCGTCAGCCTCGACAACACCGTCCTCAATGTCGCCCTGCCCTCCCTGCAGAAGGACTTCCACGCCGGTGTCTCCGGCCTGCAGTGGACGATCGACGCGTACACCCTGGTCCTCGCCTCGCTGCTGATGCTGGCGGGCTCGACCGCCGACCGCATCGGCCGCCGCAAGGTCTTCAAGGCGGGCCTGGTCGTGTTCACCATCGGCTCGGCGCTCTGCTCGCTGGCCCCCAACCTGGAATCCCTGGTGGCCTTCCGGATGGTGCAGGCGGTCGGCGGCTCGATGCTCAACCCGGTCGCGATGTCGATCATCACGAACACCTTCACCGACCCGCGCGAACGCGCCCGCGCCATCGGCGTCTGGGGCGGAGTCGTCGGCATATCGATGGCCGCGGGCCCGATCATCGGCGGTGTGCTCGTCGAGTCGGTCGGCTGGCGCTCGATCTTCTGGCTCAACCTGCCGGTCGGCCTGCTCGCCCTCTTCCTGACCTGGCGCTACATCCCCGAGTCGCGCGCCCCGAGGCCCCGCCGCCCGGACCCGGTCGGCCAGTTCCTGGTCGTCGCGCTGCTCGGCTCACTGACGTACGCGATCATCGAGGTGCCCAGCGCCGGATGGGACTCGCCGCAGATCCTGGCCTTCGTCGCGATCGCCGTCGCCGCGCTCGCGGCCCTGTTGGTGTACGAACCCCGGCGCGCCGAACCCCTCATCGACCTGCGGTTCTTCCGCAGCGCCCCGTTCAGCGGCGCCACCGTCATCGCGGTCTCGGCCTTCGCCGCGCTCAGCGGGTTCCTCTTCCTCAACACCCTGTATCTGCAGAACGCCCGCGGTCTGAGCGCGCTGGACGCCGGGCTCTACATGCTGCCCATGGCGGCGCTCACCTTCGTCTGCGCGCCCCTGTCGGGACGCCTCGTCGGCAGCCGGGGGCCGAGGCTGTCCCTGCTGGTCGCCGGGGTCGCGATGGCCGCGAGCGGGCTGCTGTTCGCGGTGTTCGACGCCGAGCGGACCACGGCCCTGCTGTTCACCGGGTACGTCCTGTTCGGGCTCGGCTTCGGCATGGTGAACGCGCCCATCACCAACACCGCGGTCTCCGGCATGCCCCGCTCCCAGGCGGGCGTGGCCGCCGCGGTCGCCTCCACCAGCCGCCAGATCGGCCAGACCCTGGGGGTCGCCGTGATCGGCGCGGTGCTGGCGGGCGGCATGGCGGGCGTCGCATCCGGTGCGTACGCCGAGCACTTCCCCGGGGCCGCCCGGCCCGCCTGGTGGATCATCACGGGCTGCGGTCTGAGCGTGCTGTGCGTGGGGCTCGCGACCAGCGGGCGACGGGCGCGCGAATCGGCGCGGCGGACCGCGGAACGCCTGGAGGCGCCGGCCGTTCAGACCCCGGCGGACGCCAACGCCTGACCGGCGTGCGCCAGCTCCTGGAGGCGCTCCAGACGCTGACGGGTCTCGTCGTCCGTCGGCACGTACATCACCACGCGCGGGCCCGCCGAGGGCCCGAGCCACAGATTGGTGTGCTCGACGGACAGCAGGCCGACATGGGCGTTGCGCAGGTACTTGGTCTTGCCGCCCTGGTTGACCACCTCGTGCCGGGCCCACACCTCGCGGAACTCCTCCGATGCGCCCTGGAGGCGGGCGAGCAGCGCCTTCCAGGCCGGCTCGGTGAGGTGCTCGGCCATCGAGGCGCGGAACTTGGCGGCCATCACCCGGTTCACCTCGGCGACATCTACCACCGAGGCCCGCCAGTCGGGGTCGGTGAAGGCCAGCCACAGGCAGTTGCGGTCCTCGGGCGCCAGCGCGTCGAGGTCGCAGAGCAGCCGGCCGTAGGTGCTGTTGTAGGCGAGGATGTCGTACCGGCTGTTCTGGATGCAGGCCGGGATCGGACCCAGCTGGTCGAGCATCGCCTGCAGCGCGGGGGTCACGTTCGGGCACGCCGCGTTCGGCGCCGGGTCGAGGGCGCCGGCCAGCGAGAACAGGTGGCTGCGCTCGCTGGGGTCGAGCAGCAGGGCCCGCGCGAGGGCGTCCAGGACCTGCGGGGAGACCTGGATGTCGCGGGCCTGCTCCAGCCAGGTGTACCAGGTGACGCCGACAGCGGAGAGCTGGGCGACCTCCTCGCGGCGCAGCCCCGGGGTGCGCCGGCGCCGGCCGGGCGGCAGCCCCACCTGCTCGGGGGTGAGGCGCTCGCGGCGGCTGCGCAGGAATTCGGCCAGCTCGTGACGGCGGACATCGCTCGCCGGGGCCACAGTGCTCATAGCCTCAGGGTGCCGCACCCGGCGATGCTTGTCAGCCGGTTGCCAGGTAGTCCTTGTACCAGGATAAGGAGACTCTGGTACCAGGCTCAGCGGAAGAGGATCGTCTTCCCCGTGAGTGAAACAACGGTACGGACGACCTCCAACCCTTCCCCCTCCTCCCTTACTGTCCCGGTCACCCGGCACGGGGCGGTCATCGGGCCGCTCGGGCTGTTCACGGTACTGCTCGGCGCGGCCCTGCCCATGATCGACTTCTTCATCGTCAACGTCGCCCTGCCGTCCATGGACAGCGAACTCGCAGCGGGCCCGGCCCTGCTGGAACTCGTCGTCGCCGGATACGGCGTCGCCTACGCCGTCCTGCTCGTGCTCGGCGGCCGCCTCGGCGACATGGCCGGCCGGCGCCGGCTCTTCCTGACCGGCATGGCCGCCTTCGGCCTCACCTCGCTCGCCTGCGGCCTCGCGCCGACCGCCTGGACGCTGGTCGGCGCGCGAGTGGCACAGGGTGCCGCGGCCGCGCTGATGATGCCGCAGGTCCTGGCCACCATCCAAGCCACCACCCAGGGCCCGCGCCGCGCCAAGGCGATGAGCCTGTACGGAGCGACCGCCGGCCTGTCCATGGTGGCCGGGCAGATCCTCGGCGGCGTCCTGGTCGCGGCCGACGTCGCCGGGTCCGGCTGGCGCTCGGTGTTCCTGGTGAACGTGCCGGTCGTCCTGCTCGGCCTGCTCCTCACGGCCCGCACGATGCCGGAGACCCGCTCGGACCGGCCGACCACGATCGACGTGGCGGGCACGCTCCTCCTGGCGCTGTCTCTGATCTCGCTGCTGCTCCCCCTGACCGAGGGCCGGGCCGCCGCCTGGCCGCTGTGGACCTGGGTCTCGCTCGGCGTCTTCCCCTTCGCCGCCGTCGCGTTCTTCCTGGTGGAGCGGCGCGCGGACCGGCTCGGCCGGACGCCCCTGGTGCCGCCGAGCCTGCTGGAGATCAATTCGCTGCGGCGCGGTCTGGCCATGGTGGTGCCGTTCTCGATCGGCTTCAGCGGCTTCATGTTCGTGGTCGCGGTGGTACTCCAGCAGGGACTGCGGATGGGCCCGGTCGCGGCCGGTCTCGCCCTCGTCCCGATGGCGCTCGCCTTCTTCGCCGCCTCGCTCGCCGGACCCCGGCTCATCGGCCGCTTCGGCACCCGGGTGGTGACCGCGGGCGGAGTGATCCAGGCGGTGGGCATCGCCGTGCTCGTCCTGACCGTACGCAACGGCTGGTCGGGCCTCAGTGTCGTCGAACTCGCCCCGGGCGTGGCCGTCGCCGGACTCGGCCAGGGCCTGCAACTCCCGGTCCTCATCCGCCTGATGCTCTCCGACATACCGGCCGACCGAGCCGGGGTGGGCAGCGGCGTGGTGGTCACAACGCAGCAGTCCTCGATCGCCCTCGGCGTCGCGGTCCTGGGCAGCCTCTTCCTCGCGCTCGCGCCTTCGCTCGGCATGCGGGACGCGCTCGTCGTCACCCTCCTCGTCCAGCTCGGCCTGATCGTCCTGACGACGCTGCTGAGCCTGCGGCTGCCGCGCGCCATGCGGTGAGCGGGTGGGAGCCGCGACGGCGAAGGGCCCGGAACGTGTCACACGTTCCGGGCCCTTCGGCGTAGGGATGTTCCGGACGCCCCGGACTCCTCGGGTCAGCTCTCGCTCGACTCCACAGTCGCGGGGTTGGCGCGCTCACGCATCTTGCGCAGCAGCTCCTCCTTCTTGTCCACGGCCGCCTTCCGGTCGGCCGCGCTCCCTTGGACGGAGCCCTGGTCTCCGTTGCGGGACACCTTCTTTCGCTGTCCACCGACACCGAGCAGGTTGTTACGACTCTTAGCCATGAGAGCGACGGTACTCGGGTCCTGGGGGTGGTCCGTACCAGTTTTCGGCGTGGGGGTCCCGCTCAGCGGATCACGGAGCAGGATCACGACTGACACATGACAGCTGACAGATATTGAAATCTGTCAGCTGTCATGTCATGGTGGACGCACACCCCACCACCAAGGAGCCCCCTCATGCGAACCCGCACCCTCGGCACCACCGGCCCCCGGACCTCCGCGCTCGGCCTCGGCTGCATGGGCATGTCGGCGCTGTACGGAGAAGCCGACCGGGAGGAGTCGATCGCCACCATCCATGCCGCGCTCGACGCCGGCGTCACGCTTCTGGACACCGGCGACTTCTACGCCATGGGCCACAACGAGATGCTGATCGGCGAGGCGCTGCGTTCCGCCCCCGCCGCGGCCCGCGAGCAGGCCCTGACCAGCGTGAAGTTCGGCGCGCTCCGCGACCCGGACGGCGCCTGGTTCGGGTACGACGGGCGGCCTGCCGCGGTCAAGACCTTCGCCGCCTACTCGCTGCAGCGCCTCGGAGTCGACCACATCGACATCTACCGGATCGCCCGGGTCGACGAGAACGTGCCGATCGAGGAGACCGTCGGTGCCATCGCCGAGCTGGTCCAGGCCGGACACGTACGGCACATCGGGCTTTCCGAGGTCGGCGCGGCCACCCTGCGCAGGGCCGCGGCCGTGGCCCCGATCTCCGACCTCCAGATCGAGTACTCGCTGATCTCGCGCGGCATCGAGGAGGAGATCCTGCCGGCCGCGAGCGAGCTGGGCATCGGCGTCACCGCGTACGGGGTGCTCTCGCGCGGCCTGATCAGCGGGCACTTCTCACGCGACCGGCAGCTCTCCGCGGGCGACTTCCGCGGCATGAGCCCCCGCTTCCAGGGCGAGAACCTCCAGCACAACCTGGACCTCGTCGAGGCGCTGCGGAAGATCGCCGAGCAGAAGGGCGTCTCGGTCGCGCAGACCGCCATCGCCTGGGTCCTCGCACAGGGCCCCCGGCACGACGTGGACATCGTGCCGCTGGTCGGCGCACGCCGCCGGGACCGGCTGACCGAGGCGCTCGGCGCGCTGGATGTGGACCTGACCGCGGCCGACCTCGCCGCGATCGAGGCCGCGATCCCGGTCGGCGCGGCCGCGGGCGACCGCTACCCGCAGGCGCAGATGGCCCACCTGGACAGTGAGCACTGAGCCCGGGCGCGGCCCCGCGCCCGGGCCCGTGGTCTGTGGACAATTCCGTGACCGGGGTTGTCCACAGGCCCGCCGGGCCCTTCCGAGCGGCAGGTAACGTCATGGCCATGAGTACGGAACCACTGACCGCCGAGCGCATCCTCGTCGCGACCGAGGAGGTGCTGCGCCGGCACGGCCCGGCGAAGGCGACGGTCGTCGACGTCGCGCGCCAGCTCGGGGTGAGCCACGGCAGTGTGTACCGCCACTTCCGTACGAAGGCCGCGTTGCGCGAGGCGGTCACCGAGCGGTGGCTGAACCGTTCGACGGACCTGTTGCGGGGCATCGCGGCCCGCCAGGACCTGGAGTCGGGCGTCGTGCTGAGGCTCTGGCTGAGCGAGCTGTTCCAGGCCAAGATGCACAAGGCAGGCGACGATCCGGAGCTGTTCCAGACGTACGAAGTGCTGCTCCGGGAGAACAGCAGCGTCGTCGAGGAGCACATCGCGGAGCTGGTGGGCCAGCTGACCACGATCATCCAATTCGGCCTGGAGCGGGGCGAGTTCACGGTCCCCTACGAGTCGCCGGCCGTCTCTGCGCGGGCGGTGTTCGACGCGACGGGCCGCTTCCACGACCCGGTGTACGCGGCGGAGTGGTCGCGACGGTCCATCGTGGACGACTTCGGGGCCGTGGTGGATCTGCTGCTGCAGGGGCTGAGGAAGCGCTGAGCGCTGAGCGAGCGGCTCAGCCCGTCGGGGATGCCGGGTCGACCGTTGCCTGGTGGGCCGCGGTCAGGTGTTCCTCGGCCTTGAGCCAGGGCAGGAACTGGGCGCCCTTGCGCCAGCCGCAGGTCTCGCAGGTCAGCGAGCGCTGCACACCGGCCCGTTCGACCCGTACGACGTGGCGTCTGCCGTGCTGGTCCCATCTGCTGACCGTGCTGGTCGTCGTGGCGGGCATCCGTGGCTCCCTGGCCTTCGCTTCGCGGTGTGGGCGGGGCCAGTGTGCCCCACGGACAACATCAACAGCAGGATGCCCACGGTGAATTGAGGGCGACCCGAGCCCCCCAGACAGGTCAGGAGCCCGGGTAGCCGACCGTGACCGAGCCGGAGCCGCTGGAGACGTCGAGGACCCGGTCGGAGTTCTTGTCGGCCAGCTCCGGCTGGATGTCGCGGCTGCCCGATCCCTTCCCTCCCATGACCTGGTAGTGCGCACCCTCCGGCACGGTGACCGAGACGCTGCCCGATCCGGTGGAGGCCTTGACCCGCTGCGGCGCGGCGGCGAACTGGGCGTCCACGCTTCCGGAGCCGGACTTCAAGTCGGCCTCGGGCGAAGAGAGTTGGGACGCCTGGACCGTTCCGGAACCGACCTTTGCCCGGACCGTGCCCTTGAGCCCGTACAGCTTCAGGCTGCCGGAGCCGCCATCGAGGTCGACGGGGCCGGTCAGATCGCGGACCTTGACCGGGCCGGAGCCGGTCTTCACCTTGAGGCGGACGCCTGCGGGCACGGCCAGGTCGAGCTTGACCTGGCAGTTCTGGAGGAACTCGTCCACGAAGCCGTCGCAGCGGGCGTGCACCTTGAGGGTGTCGCCGTCCCAGGTCCGCTCGATCTTCGGCCGTTTCATCGCCCAGGTGAGCTTCCCGTCCATCGTCACCTGCCCGGCGGCGCCGGTCGTGACGGTGATCTCTGCGGCCCCGGCGTCCACTTCGACGGCCGAGACGGCGTGGGGCCGGCCGTTGTCGGGGCTCTCGTACGGGTCGGTCCGGCTGACGGTGTCGGCCATGAGCGAGATGGTGAAGGGGGCGACGATGCCCAGGGCGCCGATGACCGCGACGACGATCCACGCGGCGCGGTGGCGGGGGCGCTGCTGCGGGGCCCTCGCCGTCTTCGGCGCCTCGCGCTGCTCGGTGGCGCTCACGCCGGTCCGCCGTCCAGGAACCGCAGGACCGCGAGGACCCGGCGGTGGTCGCCGTCGGCTATGGGCAGGTCGAGCTTGGCGAAGATGTTGTTGATGTGTTTGGCCACCGCGCTCTCGCTGACGACGAGTTCGGCGGCGATGCCCGCGTTGGAGCGGCCTTCCGCCATGAGCGCGAGGACCTCGCGTTCGCGCGGGGTGAGCCGTTCCAGCGGGTCGGGCCCGCCGCCGCGCCGGAGCAGCAGCTGGGCGACGACCTGCGGGTCGAGCGCGGTGCCGCCGGACGCGACGCGCCTGAGGGCGTCGACGAACTCCTCGACGTCGGCGACCCGCTGCTTGAGGAGGTAGCCGATGCCGCCGGTCTGGGTGGCGAGCAGGTCGGCCGCGTACCGCTCCTCGACGTACTGCGAGAGCAGCAGCACGGCGGTGTCCGGCCACTGCTGACGGATCATCAGGGCGGCGCGCACGCCCTCGTCGGTGAAGCCGGGCGGCATCCGGACGTCGACGAGCGCCAGGTTCGGCCGGTGTTCCTCGACGGCCCGCAGCAGGCCCTCGGCGTCCCCGGTCTCGGCGGCGACCTCGAATCCGGCCATTTCCAGGACCTTGACGAGTCCTATCCGCAACAGCACCGAATCCTCGGCGATCACAGCCCGCACGGCAGCTCCACAGTGATGACGGTCGGGCCCCCGTGGGGGCTGTTGATCCTGATGGTTCCGTCGACCGACCCTACGCGCTTGCGCAGGCCGAGAAGGCCGGTGCCGCCCGCCGGGTCGGCGCCGCCCACGCCGTTGTCGCCGACGGTGATCGTCAGGAGCTGGGCGCGGCGGCGGACCTGGACGGAGCAGCGGGTCGCCCGGGCATGCTTGGCGACGTTGGCGAGGGTTTCGGAGACGACGAAGTAGGCGACGGCCTCGACCGTGGGCGAGGGGCGTTCGGCGAGGTCCACGGTGAGTTCGACGGGGAAGGGGGCGCGGGCGGCGATGCCGGAGATCGCGGCGTCCAGGCCGCGGTCCTCCAGGACGGCCGGGTGCAGGCCCCGTACGAGGTTGCTGAGTTCTTCGATGGCTTCCTTCGCCTCGCGGTGTGCCTCGTCGATGACGGCCCGGGCTTCGGGCGGCAGGTCGGTGAGGGTGGCGCGGGCGATGCCGAGGTTCATGGCGAGGGAGACGAGGCGCTGCTGGGCGCCGTCGTGCAGGTCGCGTTCGATGCGGCGGCGCTCCAGGTCGGCGGCGTCGAGGATGTCCGCGCGGCTCTCCGCGAGGTCCTCGACGCGGCGTTCCAGTTCCTTGGCGCGGTTGGGGCCGAGCAGGACGGCTGCCGCGCGGCCGTCCAGTGCGGCGACGAGGGCGGCGCACCAGGGCATGGCGATGAGGAGCAGCACGCCGAGGATGGTGAAGGCGACGTAGTCCCCGGTCCAGCCGGTGGGCCGGACGCTCAGGGGCAGCGCCCACACCCAGGAGTAGACGAAGGCGCAGGCGGCCCCCGTGGCCCAGCCGAGCACGACCAGGGCGCCGCCGACCGCGGCGAGCGGTGAGACGACCAGGTGGTAGCCGTACTGCCGCCAGGTCGATTCGGCGCGCAACCGCGGGATCAGCCCGCCCCAGCGGTACCAGGGGCGGGCCCATGGGATCTTCGGGATGTCGAGGCCGGTCAGTGACCAGAAGCGGCTGCGCTGGAGCCGGGTGAGCAGCGGGTTCAGCAGCAGCACGAAGCCGAGCGTCTTGAGGATGTGCCCGGGGTTGGAGAACGTGTACGCGAGAGCGAGCACCGCGGGCACCGCGACCGGTACGGCCGCCACGACGAGGGCGGTGTTGCGCCAGGCCCACGCCGACCACGGCGCGTGCGCGGCGGTCCAGTCGTATGCGCGCCGCAGCGGGCCGGGAGTTGCCATGGACACAGCGTAGTTGGGCTGGTCACGGGCCTGCCATCACGCTGCTGCCCGGTCGGGGGTATAGCCAGCACCACCCCCGGTTCGGACAGTCACGCTACTGACCGGAGCCGCCCGGAGCGCGAGTGTTGTTGCTGTGCTCGGGCGGAGGGACCGCCGGGCCGGAAGGAGCCCGCCGCCATGACTCTCGTCGCCCCTCAGATCCGTACGAGCCGTAAGCCCCGTACCGTCGTGGGCACTTCGGGAGCCCTGCGCCGCCGGCCGCGTCTGGCAACCGTCCTGACCGGGGCCGGGATGGCGCTGGTGCCGTGGATGGTGGTGCTCGCCAAGACGCTGCCGCAGACCACGGAGGTCTCCAACTGGTCGACGGCGTGGATCGGCCTGGACGCCCTGCTCGCGGCGGGCCTGACCGGCACGGGAGTCCTGATGAAGCGCGAGGATCCCCGAGCCTCACAGCTCGCCGCGGCGACGGCGGCGCTGCTCGTGATGGACGCGTGGTTCGACGTGACGACAGCGGCCGCGAGTGACCTGCCCACGGCCCTGACCCTGGCGCTGGCAGCGGAGCTGCCGATGGCGGTGGCGTGCGGGGTGGTGGCACTGCGCAAGCCATGACTCCCGCACTGGGCAAGGGTGAAGCCCCGGGCTCCTGCCAAAGGAACCCGGGGCTTCTCCGTGCCCTATAGGGGTGCGGGGCTGTGTCATTGTGCGGCTCCGCCGCGATGGGGGTCCCCCCTGTTCGAGCGAAGCCGAGAACTTGGGGGAGCGACCAGCCACGGACGGCCCGCAGCCGAAAGACGGGGCCTCTGGGGGCAGAGCCCCCGGAGGTGATCCCCGCTCAGCAGCCCAGCAGCCTGCTGCCGAGGTACTGCTGGATCTGGTCCAGGGAGACCCGCTCCTGGGCCATGGTGTCCCGCTCGCGAACGGTGACCGCGTTGTCGTCGAGCGTGTCGAAGTCGACGGTCACACAGAACGGCGTACCGATCTCGTCCTGGCGGCGGTAACGGCGGCCGATGGCGCCCGCGTCGTCGAACTCGATGTTCCAGTTCTGCCGCAGGTCCGCCGCGAGGCCCTTCGCCTTGGGCGAGAGCTGCGGGTTGCGGGACAGCGGCAGGACGGCGACCTTGACCGGAGCCAGGCGCGGGTCGAGGCGCATCACGGCGCGCTTCTCCATGACGCCCTTGGCGTTGGGCGCCTCGTCCTCGCTGTAGGCGTCGAGCAGGAACGCCAGCATCGCGCGGCCGACACCGGCCGCGGGCTCGATGACGTACGGCGTCCAGCGCTCGCCGGCCTCCTGGTCGAAGTAGGAGAGGTCGTGGCCGGAGGCCTTGGAGTGCGCGGAGAGGTCGTAGTCGGTGCGGTTGGCCACACCTTCGAGCTCGCCCCACTCGCTGCCGCCGAAGCTGAAGCGGTACTCGATGTCCGCGGTGCGCTTGGAGTAGTGCGAGAGCTTCTCGGCGGGGTGCTCGTACCAGCGCATGTTCTCTTCACGCAGGCCAAGGCCCGTGTACCAGTTCCAGCGCTGCTCCATCCAGTATTCCTGCCACTGCTCGTCCTCGCCGGGCTTGACGAAGAACTCCATCTCCATCTGCTCGAACTCGCGGGTGCGGAAGATGAAGTTGCCCGGCGTGATCTCGTTGCGGAAGGACTTGCCCATCTGCGCGATGCCGAACGGCGGCTTCTTGCGGGAAGTCTGCTGCACCTGGCCGAAGTTGGTGAAGATGCCCTGGGCGGTCTCGGGGCGCAGGTAGGCGACCGAGCCGGTGTCCTGGGTCGGGCCGAGGTGGGTGGAGAGCAGGCCCGAGAAGCTCTTGGGCTCGGTGAAGGTGCCCTTGTTGCCGCAGTTGGGGCAGTTGAGGTCGGCGAGGCCGTTCTCGGGGGCCTTGCCGTGCTTCTCCTCGTACGCCTCTTCCAGGTGGTCCGCGCGGAAGCGCTTGTGGCAGGAGGTGCACTCGGTGAGCGGGTCGGTGAAGGTCGCGACGTGACCGGAGGCCTCCCAGACCTCGGAGGCCAGGATCACCGACGAGTCGATGCCGACGACGTCCTCGCGCGAGGTGACCATGTAGCGCCACCACTGGCGCTTCAGGTTCTCCTTCAGCTCGACACCCAGCGGCCCGTAGTCCCAGGCGGCACGCTGACCACCGTAGATCTCGCTGCACGGGTAGACGAAGCCACGGCGCTTGCTCAGGTTGACGATGGTGTCGATCTTGTCGGCGGCCACGGTGCTCTCTTCATTAACGACGACGACGAACGGGGGAACAGCGAATGCCCCAGATTAGCGGCGGCCGCACCCCCTCTATCAAATCGGTTGCCGCGCGGGGCCCGTGCACGACCCCTCGCCAAGAGCCGTCGGACCCGATTATTGACAACCGTTTCCATTTTTGTTGAAAATGGATGTCATGAACGTACGACGCCTCATACCCACGGCCGCCCTGTCCTGCGCCGCCCTCCTCGGTCTCACGGCCCTCACCGCCTGTGGATCGGGCTCGGCCGCGGCGGACCGGAAGGGCGGCCGGCTCGACGTGGTGGCGTCGTTCTACCCGCTGCAGTTCCTGACCGAGCAGATAGGCGGCGACCACGTCTCCGTCACCAGCCTGACGAAGCCGGGCGTGGAGCCGCACGACCTGGAGATCAGCGCCAAGCAGACCGCGAAGCTCAACGACGCCGACGCGGTCGTCTACCTCAAGGGCCTGCAGCCCGCCGTGGACGCGGCCGTCAAGCAGGCCGACCTCAAGACCAAGGTCGACGCCTCGACGCTCACCTCGATGGAGAAGCACGGCAACGAGGTGGGCGGGCACGCCGCCGCGCACGACCCCGCGGCCGGCGAGGACGACCACGCCGACCACGGCCACAGCCACTCCGAGAGCGGCGACGACCCGCACATCTGGCTGGACCCGGTGAAGTACGCCGAGGTCGCCAAGGGCGTCGGCGCGGCCCTGGCCAAGGCCGACCCGGCCCACGCGGCGGACTACACGAAGAACACCGACACCCTGGTGACGAAGCTCGGCGGCCTCGACAAGGAGTACGCGGCCGCCCTCAAGAACACCCGGGCGAAGGTCTTCATCACCACCCACGCCGCCTTCGGCTACCTCGCCGAGCGCTACGGGCTGACCGAGGAGGCCATCAACGGCCTCGACCCCGACTCCGAGCCGAGCCCGGCCCGGATCAAGGACCTCCAGAAGATGGCGAAGGCCGACGGAGTCACGACCGTCTTCTACGAGACGCTGGTCAGCGACAAGACCGCCAAGACCCTGGCGTCGGACGCCTCGCTCAAGACTGATGTACTCGACCCCCTCGAGGGCATCACCGACAAGTCGAAGGGCACCGACTACTTCTCGGTGATGCGGTCCAACCTGACCGCCCTGACGACGGCGCTCGGCACCAAGTGACCATCCGTCCATCCGCTTTGGAGGCACCTGCCATGGAGCCCGTCATATCGCTCACCAAGGTGACGGCCGAGCTCGGCTCGCGCCCCGTGCTGCGCGGCGTCGACCTGGCCGTGCACCGCGGCGAGGTCGTCGCGCTGCTCGGCGCGAACGGCTCGGGCAAGTCCACCGCGATCCGGACGATCATCGGGCAGGTGCCGCTCAGCGGCGGCTCGGTCGAGATCTTCGGCACCCCGCGCCGGCGCTTTCGCGACTGGGGGCGGGTCGGCTACGTACCGCAGCGCACGACCGCCGCGGGCGGGGTGCCCGCCACGATCCGCGAGGTCGTCTCCTCGGGCCGCCTGTCGCGCACCCGCTTCGGGATCCTGCGCAGGGCCGACCGCGAGGCCGTCGACCGGGCGATCGAGGCGGTGGGCCTCGCCGACCGGGCGAAGGACTCCGTGGACGCGCTCTCCGGCGGCCAGCACCAGCGCGTGCTCATAGCCCGGGCCCTGGCGGCCGACCCGGAACTCCTGATCATGGACGAGCCGATGGCGGGCGTCGACATCGAGAGCCAGGAGATCCTGGCGGCGACCCTGCGCGAACAGGTCTCCGCGGGCGCCTCGGTCCTCCTCGTCCTGCACGAACTCGGGCCCCTCGAGCCGCTGATCGACCGGGCGGTGGTGCTGCGCGACGGGTGCGTCGTGCACGACGGCCCGCCGCCGAGGGCCGTCGGCCAGCACGCGCTGCCCGGCCACGACCACGTACATCCGCACACGGCCGCCGAGCCGGTACGCACGGGACTGCTGAGCTGACCATGATGGAACTCCTGAACTCCCCGTTCATGCAACGGGCGTTGATCGCCGCGGTACTCGTCGGGATCACCGCGCCCGCCGTCGGGATCTACCTGGTCCAGCGCCGCCAGGCGCTGATGGGCGACGGCATCGGCCATGTGGCGATGACCGGCGTGGGCCTCGGCTTCCTCCTCTCCACCTCCCCGGTGTGGATGGCGACCCTGGTCTCCGTCCTCGGCGCGGTCACGATGGAGCTGATCCGCTGGTACGGCAAGACGCGCGGCGACATCGCCCTTGCGATGCTGTTCTACGGCGGCATGGCGGGCGGCGTGCTCTTCATCAACCTCGCGCCGGGCGGCTCGACGGCCAACCTGAACTCCTACCTCTTCGGCTCCCTGTCGACGGTCTCGCAGTCCGACGTCTGGGCGATCGGCCTCCTGGCGGCGTTCGTCCTGGCCGTGACAGTGGGCCTGCGCCGCCAGCTCTTCGCGGTCAGCCAGGACGAGGAGTTCGCACGTGTGACGGGTCTGCCGGTGCGCGCCCTGAACCTCCTGACAGCGGTGACGGCAGCGGTAACGGTGACGGTGGCCATGCGCGTGGTCGGCCTCCTCCTCGTCTCGGCCCTGATGGTGGTGCCGGTGGCGGCCGCGCAGCAGCTCTCCCGCAGCTTCGCCCTGACCTTCGCGATCGCGGTGGCGATCGGGGTGACGGTGACGCTGAGCGGAACGGTGGTGACGTACTACGAGGACGTACCGCCAGGAGCGGTCATCGTGCTCTTCACGATCGCAATCTTCATCATCCTGACGGGTCTTGCGACGCCACTGGCCAAGCGGCGGGCCCGGGCCAGGGCGGCCGCGCCGGCCGAGGGCGAGTGCGGGCTGGACGTGCCCGCCGCGGCAAAGCCTCAGGCCGGCGAGGTCACGGCCTGAGCGGGAGCTGGCACAATGGCCCAAGGAGAGTTTGTACGGGTCAAGGCTTGGAGGCACCTGTGACGACAGCGCCACTCGGCGGGTCGAATACCGCCCCCGTACGAGGCCGGTCGACCCGGCAGCGTGCCGCGGTGGCGGCGGCGCTGGACGAGGTGGACGAGTTCCGCAGCGCGCAGGAACTGCACGACATGCTCAAGCACCGGGGTGACTCGGTGGGCCTGACCACCGTCTACCGCACGCTGCAGTCCCTCGCGGACGCGGGCGAGGTGGATGTGCTGCGCACCAGCGACGGGGAGTCGGTGTACCGGCGCTGCTCCTCGGGCGACCACCACCATCACCTGGTGTGCCGGGTGTGCGGGAAGGCGGTGGAGGTGGAGGGGCCGGCGGTCGAGAAGTGGGCGGAGTCGATCGCGGCGGCGCACGGGTATGTGAACGTGGCCCACACCGTAGAAATCTTCGGCACCTGCGCGCCGTGCGCCAACCCGGGGAACTGACAGGGGACCTCCCCTTCGCCCCCCCTCGGGGCTCCGCCCCGAGCCCCGGGGGCGTCGGCCGTTCCGAGCCACGGGTACCGGTCAGCGCAGTTCCCCGCGCCCCTGAAACCCGTTTTCGGCCGCGGACCGTGCGTGGCCGGTCGCGCAGTTCCCCGCGCCCCTAGCAGGGCGGAGCCCCAGGGTTCTTCACCCCCGGAGGCCGCGCGGCGGAGCCGCAGGGTGTTGCAGCGGGAAGGGGCGGGGTGGGGAAACCCTCGCCCGCCAGGGAGCTCAGCGACACCGGGCTTCCCACCCGCCCCGCCAGCACCCCGTCCAGCAGGGACAACGGCCGGGGCACACACCCCTCGTCCGTCAGCTCGGCCGCCCGGATCCGGTCGAGCCGAAACCCCCGCCCGGCCTCCCGAAGCCGGCACCAGCCCACCAGGTACCAGCCCCCCTCCGCACACAGCAGCCCACCCGGCTCGACGAGCCGGGACGACTCGCGTCCCGCCGCATCCGCGTAGCGAATCCGCAGCGACTTCCGCTCCAGAACGCCGAGTTCGACGATCCGCAGCACCCCCGCAGAGGTCCTCCCCGGCAGCAGATGGATGCGCGAGGCCAGATCACGTACCGAGGACGCCGCATCCGCGGACAGCGCCGCCGCCAGCTTGCGCATGGCGCCCGGCGCGCCCGAGGAGAACGGCGTCGAGGACTCCGCCCCGGCCAGCGCCGCGGCCACCGCGAGGGCCTCCTCGCTGGTGAGGTTGACCGGCGGCAGCGTCATCGCGGGGTCGACGAACCAGCCCCCGCGCCGCCCCGCCTCGCAGCGCACCGGCGTTCCCGACGCCATCAGCGCCTGGAGGTCGCGCTGCACGGTGCGGGGCGAGACCTCGAAGCGCGCCGCGAGCCAGCCCACCGTGCGCGGCCGGGGCGCGATCGCGCGGAGCTCCTCGACCAGGGCGTACAGCCGTTCCGTACGGTTCACTGCCGGGGCAGGTCGCCGCTCTTGTCGAGCGCGGCCAGCGCCTCGTTGGGGATGGCTCCGCCGAAGCGGCGGTCGCGGGAGGCGAATTCCAGGCAGGCCCGCCACAGGTCGCGCCGGTCGAAGTCGGGCCAGAGCACGTCCTGGAAGACCATCTCGGCGTAACTGGACTGCCAGATCAGGTAGTTGGAGGTGCGCTGCTCGCCGCTGGGGCGCAGGAACAGGTCGACGTCCGGCATGTCGGGGTAGTACAGGTACTTGGCGAAGGTCTTCTCGTTGACCTTCGACGGGTCGAGCTTGCCGGCGGCGACGTCGCGTGCGATGGCCTGCGCGGCGTCGGCGACCTCGGCCCGGCCGCCGTAGTTGACGCAGAAGTACAGCGTCATGGCGTCGTTGTCGACGGTCTGCTCCTGGGCGACCTGGAGCTCCTGGACGACGGACTTCCACATCTTGGGCATGCGGCCGACCCAGCGGATGCGGATGCCGAGCTCGTTCATCTCGTCGCGGCGGCGCCGGATGACGTCGCGGTTGAAGTTCATCAGGAAGCGGACCTCTTCGGGCGAGCGCTTCCAGTTCTCGGTCGAGAAGGCGTACAGGGAGAGGTTCTTGACACCCATCTCCAGGCAGCCCTTGAGTACGTCCAGGACGACGCCCTCGCCGACCTTGTGGCCCTCGGTGCGGGGCAGGCCACGCTCCTTGGCCCAGCGGCCGTTGCCGTCCATGACGCAGGCGACGTGGTTGGGCACCAGCTCGGCCGGGATCTTCGGCGGCACCGCGCCCGAGGGGTGCGGCTCGGGGGTCTTGTAATCGCGCCGCGACCGCCCGCCCAGGATTCCGCGTACTGCCATGTGGAGCTCTCTCCCTAGATGCTCTGGATGCTCAGTTCTTCTCTACGTACCGCAAGGAGCGCAGGCCGCGCTCCAAGTGCCAGT
>NZ_BMUA01000036.1 GCF_014649955.1 Streptomyces violascens | reverse complement strand
GCTCCGCGATTCCCACAAGGCATTGCGAAGCAATGCCCAACTACCGTGCAAAGCACGGAAGTTAACAACCCATCAGGCGAGTGCAAAGCACCCGCCAACCCCACTCCAACCAACCCGCCCCACAGCCCGGAGCGAAACGGAGGGCCCCCATTCCGCTTCAAGCCCGAGATGGCAACTCACTTGATGCAGCATGTAAAGATGAGAATTCTCTGAGGTGTGTATTCCTATGCCCTTTGTTTTTACGGTGCCGTTGGCATACGTGCCATGGCCTAGGGAGCACTAGGAGTGATGGATGAGGCCGCCCCCACCTTCGGCCGGTGCTGGTGCGCTCAGTTGGTGGTGTGGCGTCAGGTGCAGGAGGTTGAGCTCTAGTTACATATAAGAGAGCACCGAGGCCAAACAGGTGCTGACCTGCGGAAACGCCAAACCGTTTGTTCTAGATATCCAGAACAAACGAGTCTCCGGTGTTCTGGATATCTAGAACAAACACACCCTGGAGCTGATGGGCCGTCAACTATGGGAGGCCTGGCGTGTGTTCTGCTGGGCTGAAACAAAACGGTTCCGCTAGTGGTACCGTTGCGCTCTCTTTGGATCATGGCTGGAGGACTGTGCTGATGGAACAGCTGCCGATCGTCCGCCCCGGCGAACGCGTGGTGACACGGTCGGACGGCAAGGGCGGGCTGATCCTCGGCGTGGAGAAGATCCGGGGGCGGGAGTTCGCAGCCAGTGCTACCTGTGTCGGATACGTTCTGGACGCGCGGTTGTTGATGGACGCGCTCGGCAGTCTGAAGATGCCTGGAAGCTGGTTCCAGGTGTGGTGCAAGCTGACGGCCGCTCAAAACGCGACCCGCCAGGATGCCGAGCAGAGGACGGCAGCGCGGGGGTACGTACGAATCACCCAGCGAGACCTTCAAAGCCGCTGTGGCTTGTCTGCCGCCTCTGTGAACGAGGGCAGCCAGTTCTTCACGCACATCGGCTGGATGCGCTCGGCCAAGCGTGGTGTTCTCCAGTTGAACCCATGGCTAACCGTGGCCGGCACTTCTGGCGAGCAGGAGAGTTGGCAGAAGGAATGGAACGCCGCCAACGGTCCTGCCTGCATCATCCCCGCGCCTGACTACCCGACTCAGTGGCGTGAGGAGCGGGCTCGTGCGAAGAAGGAAGCTGAAGCCGCTCGGCGCAAGGAGACCGTTGTTCCGCTCCGTCGGCAACGGCAGCGGAGCCGCAGGGCGAGCGCATGAGCCCCTCGGACATATCCTCGATGCAAGGCGTCGTCGCAATCGGAAGTGAGGCCCTCGTGAGCAGTCCTTACGTACCAGGCCCGCCGACGGATCAGCCGGTCACGATCTCGCGCACCGCTCTGAGCTTGCTGGCTCTGGTAGACGTCTCGTTGACCGCCCGGCGCGTGCTTGATGTTCTGCTCGCGCTCCAGGACCCCGAGACTGGTGCAGCTGACATCAGCCAGGCCGAGATGTCGGCGGCGCTCGGTGCTGGCAAGCCGGCAGTCAACCGTGGTTTCAAGGAACTTCGCGAATGTGGCCTTGCTTGGGGTCTCAAGCGCGGCAGGTACCAGCTTCACCCGCTCCTGACGGGCGGGAGAATCGCTACTGCAGTGATGGCCGTGCCCGAGATCAAGGCGACGGATCCTGACCGATTCACTCAGCAGCGCAGGACACGGTTCGCTGCACAGGTGGCCAACCTTGCGCAGAGTGCGTGACCTGAACGTCGGCCTCTTAGGTGGAGTGCCGAGGTATGTGAGGGCGACGCGGGACGGTACCACTAGCGGTACCGTCTTGTTTCAGTAGGTCAGAACAGGCGAGCGGCGCGGCGTGGGAACTCTGAGGTTTCCGGTGTAGCTGAGGCTAGGCGCGGTTGGCAGGACATCCTCAGCAGGATCCCTAGAAGCCCGTACATCGTTCCCTCTTGCGGGAAACTGCACTTCACGGGCGGGTGCTCCCAATTGTGTCGCTGAAGGAACACGAGAACGAGCGCCGGACGGTACCACTAGCGGTACCGTTTTGTTTCAGTGCCGTAGAACAAAGCGTGAGCTGCTCGACTCTGCGACGTACGGGGGAAGGTGAAGGCTGGCGAGCTCGCCAGCCTTCACGTCAGCCGTTGCCTGTCGGAACGCCGCCTCCATCTGCTCCCGGCTCTCGTACTTCGCCGCGAAGGGATGGAGCCGGTACTGGTTGCCGCCGCGCTCCGCCGCCTCTGGCCGCAGAACGATGTTGATCTCGCACAAGGAGGCAAGCAGGTTGCTGACTCCCTGTTGGGAGATCTGGTACTCCTGGGCCATTTCCTTCTGGCGTACGGGCAGGTGACCGCCGAGTTCGGACCGGAACATCAGGTACTGGAGGAACTTGACTGCGGCTCCTGACACCGGCAGCGCCCAGATGCGCTCGGAGACGAGCGGAGACATGACCTCCATCAGGAGCACCTTTCCTCGACGCCGCAGTGTGTGAGCGCCAGGTGTTGCCTGGGCCTGTTGCGTCCGACCGTGGCCAACCCCGGCGAGCGTAAGGCCGCTCTGCGGCTCTGAGAGGCGGAATCCTGGTCCTTAGAGCCGATCTGGGGAGTGCCCGGTCGGGTGCTGTGGAAGGTACGCCAGAGGCTACGTAAGCGCGCCGAATGCGACTATGGCTCGCCTCTTCGCTATCTATGCTCGCTATGGCGGGCCGCCCGTGAGGGCAGGGAGGCGTGCGATGACGCAGGATGTGCCGGTGTGCCCGACGTTCGCTGAGCTGCTCGGCGGTGCGCAGGGTTCGGCTGTGCACCTGGAGGCAGGCACCGCAGCGCCGTCGAAAAGGTCCCGGCTGTGGCCTTGGTGGGCGCCGGGACCTGGGGGGCTTGTGGTCAGTGGTGCTGTTGCGGTTGAGGGGTGAGGTTGCGGACCTGGTGCTCGTATTCGGTGAGCAGGTGGTTCAGCTGGTCCAGTGCCTCGGTGGGGATCTCGGCGGGTGCGGACTCCACGACGTACCGGGCCGCGGCGATCAGTGCCGCCAGCTCGTAGGCGTGGAAGGTGCCGCGCAGCACCAGGGGGCGGATCCGTTCGAGTTCCATCAGGCGGCCTTGGAGCTGACGTACTCCGTGACCTGTTTGAGTTCGGCGGCGAACTGGTCGTAGTCCTCCTGCATGCCGTTGATGTAGGCGCTCCAGCCCAGGCTCGCCTTCGCGTAGTGCACGGCTTCCTGGATCTCCTCGTCGGTGGCGCCGAACAGTTTCGCGGCCTCGGCGTGGAAGAGGCTGCAGTAGCGGCACTTCGTCTCGGAGTGGAGTCCGACGCCGATCAGTTCCTTGTACTTGTTCGGGATCAGCGTCTCGCCGAGCTCGATCCGCTTGAAGATCTCCCATTCCGGGGCCAGCAGCTCGGTGGGGATGCTCTGGAAGAAGTGCGGGACCAGGCCGAGGGTTTCCTTGATGTCGGCTTCGATCTCGCCGCGGTTGACCGTGGCGGACATGACGGCCTCCTCATAGGGCCCCGCCCGCCTGATCCGGCCCAGCCCGCTCCGGCCGCGAGCTACCAGGACCGGCTCTCGGAGCGGGCCCTGTGACCAGTTTAGGTCCGGCTCCGGGAGCGGTACGGGGTGAGATCTTCGTTGTCGGTTCAACGGGATGCGGTGCGTTGCCGCGGACTGTCACGGACGACCGGGCCGAGCTCAGAGGCTGCGGGCCGTGATGTCGCCGTACGAGGTGGTCGCGTGGATGTTCAGGGCGGCGGCCGCGCCTTCGGTGTTGTTGAGGGCGTTGTGGATGCGGCCGTAGGAGGTGCCCGCGTCCAGGGTGGCGGAGGCTCCCTGGGCGGCGCCGACGGAGATCTTGCCGGACTCGGTGCGCAGCGTGAGGGTGCCGTGCAGGGCCTCGGCGATGTGGATGTCGCCGGCGGCGACGCTGATCTCGCTGTCCCCGGCGAGGCGGCCGACCGAGACGTCTCCGGCGTGGACGGTCAGGCGCAGGCTCGCGGTCTCGTCGAGCTGGGCGGTGCCGTGGGCGCCGTCGAAGGTGACGTCGCCGAGGCGTCCGACGGTGCGGAACTCGGCGGCTTCCGACTTCGCCTCGATGCGGGAGCCCGCGGGGACCTGGACGGTCACGTCGAGGCATCCGGAGGCGCCGAAGTACTCGTTCTTCACCACGGTCTCGATGCGCAGCACGCCGTCGGCGTAGGCGACGGTGGTCCGCTCGGCGGCCTTCACGTCGCGGTTCTTGGAGGCGTCGGCGGGCTTGATCTCGACGGTGGTGTCGGCCTTGTCGGCGGCGATGACCTGGATGCGGCCGGCGGGGATGTCGAGGACGGCGGTGATCGGGGCGGCGGTGGTGAACTTCTGCATGGCGGGCTCCTGCGACTCGTTGTCTTGTGTTGTTCTGTGCGGCTGCGGTTTCGTTCGCCGCGGTGTCGATGTCGTAGAGAGTGCGCGGGGTGGGTTTCAGTGGGGCGTTACTGCGGTTTCAGCGGGCTTCAGGGGGGCGTACCGGCCGGGCGGTGGGGTGTGGGCTGACATCAACTGCCAGCTGGCTCACAGCAGTTGGCTGTTTTGGCGCTCCTGGTGCTCCTGGTGCCCCTGGTGATCTACTGGCAGGAATCCCAGGAAGGAAGATCCGCCATTCCCATCAAGACGCTGCAGATACCCACCCCCGACGGCCTGGCCGACGGCTTCGCCGCCTTTCCCGAGCACGGCGGGCAGCACCCGGGCGTGCTGTTGTACATGGACGCCATCGGGCTGCGGCCCGTGCTGGAGGAGACGGCGCGCGAGCTGGCCGGGCACGGGTACTACGTGCTCGTGCCCAATCTCTTCTACCGGTACGGTCCGGCGCCGGTGGTGGAGGTTCCCGGGTTCATCGGGCAGGAGAACCGGGTCGAGCTCTTCGGCCAGCTGATGCCGATGGTCGACGCGCTCACCCCGGAGCTCGCCCTGCGCGACGCCGGGGCCTACCTCGCCTTCCTCACCTCCCAGCCCGAGGTCGGTGCCGGGCCGGTCGGCACGGTCGGCTACTGCATGGGGGGCGGCCTGGCGATGCGTACCGCGGCCGCGCACCCCGAGCTGGTGGCCGCTGTCGCCGGGTTCCACCCGGGCGGCCTGGTCACCGACGCGCCCGACAGTCCGCACCGTCTCGCCGCCAAGCTCACCGCCGAGGTCCACTTCGGGCTCGCCGAGCACGACCTGACGCCCGAGGGCATCGCCGAGCTCGGCCGGGCGCTGGACGCCGCCGGTGTCGACTACAGCTGCGAGGTCTACCCCGGCACCCTGCACGGCTTCACCATGGCCGACACCGCGGCGTTCAGTCCTGCGGGGATGCAGCGGCATTGGGAGCGGTTGCTGCCGCTTCTCGGGCGGACGCTGGGCAAGGGCTGAGGTTCGCAGTTTTCGAGGCGAACGCGTCGACCCGAGTTGTTTTCTGCCGGCCGACGGGGGGTGCCGGGCTGGTCAGCACCCCCTGAAGGCGGCTCCGGGCTTGCCCCTGTGGCAGGGGCAGGCGCAGTTGAGAACTTCGAGGGGCAGCGTGCCCGGCGGCTGCCGCAGTTCGAGTGGGCCGGGGCAGTGGAGGTGTCCCGTCTCCCAGCGGAGGTTGCGGGCCTCGCGGCATTCGGGGGTCACGTACGTACTCGGGGCCTGGGTCTGGGTCACGATTCGTCCCCGTTCGTCAGCGCGTCCGATGCGACCGTGGGCATGCCGGCCAGCCGCATCGGGTCGCACAGGTCGCGGGGCCGGAGCATGGGCGCGGACCAATAGCTTGCCAGGAACTCGTCGGGCTCGATGTGCTCCACCCGGGGGACGCCGACGGTCTGAGAAAGGGGGATCGCCGGTGATCGAACCCCCTCGTACCCCCTCAGTGGCGGCGGCTTCCGTACTCCCACGTCACGTCCTTCGCCCGGCGGTACGAAGGGCTCCTGTCGCCTCCGCGCGGGCTCGGTGCGCACAGGCGGCAGGCCAGTGCCGGGGCCGGCAGGGGGCGGTGGTTGTGGGGTGTCTGCATCACTGTGTCCAGCTCGGTTCGGGGTGGGCGTGGGGTCGGGGGTGGTGCTGGGGCATCGGTGGGGCGTACTGCGGGGGTGCCGGCGGGGCGGCGTACTGCGGGGCCGGGGGCTGGAAGGAAGGCTGGTGGGCGGGCTGGGGGGCGGGGGCCTCGTACGTCGCGTTCACCACCGTCGTGCCTGCTATCCGGTCGGCCACCGTGCGGCCCGAGTACGCCGACAGGGCGTTGAACCAGAACACCGCCACCGCGCCCAGCCACGCGATGACCGACCAGACCGGGTGGCCGGAGATCAGCAGGCAGCAGGCGAAGGCGAAGCAGCCCACGTCCGCGAGGGTGGTCACGGCGGCCCGGGCGGCTGTCCGGCCCGGGGTGTGCGGGGTCAGGCGTACTCCGAGCAGCGCCTTGCCCAGGGTGCGGCCCGTGAACGTCAGGCATGCCCAGTGGTAGGCGAAGGTGGCCGCGGCCAGGAGCAGGAAACCCTGGATTACCGCTGTTACCACTTGGTGCCAGAGCGATGTGGCGAACTGGCCCGCCCTGTCGATCGCGTCGCCGTCTCCCGTGATCAACTGCCAGGTGGATACGCCGAGTTCGGGCGCGTTGTCCCACACGTCGGTGATCTGGTGGACGGTGTAGACGCCGATCGCGTACGCGGCCGCGAGGACCAGGGCGAAGTCGACGGCCCAGGCCAGTGCGCGACGGGCCATGGCGGGGCGGTTCTCGGGCGCTAAGGGGTCCTGGGGGGTGGTGGGGTGCATGGGCGTCTCCCGCTGATACGGCGAGAGCGGCGGCCTCGGCCGGTAGGGGCCCAGGTCACCGCTCTCGCGATCCGTGTGTGGTGGGGGGTCGGGGTCAGTGGGTGGCGAGGACCGCGTCCGCCGGGTTCTGGTCGGCGGTCTCGGTGGCCGGGGCTTCCTTGTCCTTGCCCTTCATGAGGAACACCGCGAGGATCGCGGCGCCCACGACGCCGGCGGCGCCGACGAGGAAGCTGGCGGACATGGCGTCGGTGAACGCGCTGTGGGTGGCGTTGAGCAGGTTGCTGTCGTTGGCGGAGGCCGCGAGGGCGTCGCCGATGGAGTGGCGGGCCGCCGCGGGGGCGTCGGCCGGCATCTTGTCGGTGAACGTGCTGGAGAGGATCGCGCCGAGGATGGCGACGCCGAGGGCGGCGCCCGCCTGCTGGATCGTGTCGTTCAGGGCCGAGCCGACACCGGCGTGCTCGTCGGGGATGGCGCCCATCATGGCGGCCATCGCGGCGGGCATCGCCAGGCCGGAGCCGGCGCCCATCAGGACCATGGCGCCGGCCAGGACGCCCCAGCCGGACTCGGTGGTCAGGTTGGCGAGGAGCGCGAAGCCCGAGGCGATGATCAGCAGGCCCAGGACCGCCATGACGCGGTTGCCGGTCTTGGCGATCAGCGAGGCGCCGATCGTGTTGAAGAGCAGGGTGGCGACGGCGAGCGGGGTGAAGGCGAGGCCCGTTTCGGTCGGGGTGTAGCCGAGGACGAACTGGAGGTACTGGGTCAGGACCAGCATCAGGCCGCCGTTGGCGAGGGTGAGCAGGACCAGCGAGAAGCTGGCGCCGGTGAACACCTTGTCGCGGAACAGGGCCAGCGGCACCATCGGCGACTTCGAGCGGGCCTCCCAGATGCCGAACGCGACGAGCGCGACGACGGTGACCGCGAGGGAGATCTGCGTGGACTGGTGGGACAGGCCGCCCTTGGGGAACTCGTTGATCGTCCAGACCAGGGCGCTCATGCCGACGACGGAGAGGACCATGCCGACCGGGTCGGCCTTGCGCCAGGGGCCCTTGGACTCCGGCATCAGGACCATCGCGGCGATGATCGCCAGGATCGCGATCGGGATGTTGATCAGGAAGACGACGCCCCACCAGAACTGGGCGAGCAGCGCGCCGCCGAGGACCGGGCCGCCGACCAGGCCGACCATCGCGACCGCGGACCACACGGCGATCGCCTTGGGGCGCTCGGCCTCGTCGAAGACGGTGATGAGGATCGAGAGGGTGGACGGCATGACCAGCGCGCCGCCGACCCCCATCAGGGAGCGGCCGATGATGAGCATCTCGGGCGTGGTGGCCTCCATGGCCACCACCGAGGCCGCGCCGAACAGCGCGAGACCGATGATCATCATCTTGCGCCGGCCGAACTTGTCGGAGAGGCTTCCCGCGGTGAGCAGGAGCCCGGCGAAGACCAGCATGTACGACTCGAGGACCCACTGCAGGTCCTGAGCGCTCGCGCCCAGATCCTCCGCGATCGTCGGGACCGCCACGGTGAGCACCATGTTGTCGATGACCAGCACCAGGGTGCTGAGGCACAGCACGACCAGGATGAGCCACCGGCGTGGGTGACGTTCCGTCGTCTCCATCATCAAACCTTTCGAACGGCGTGAGCCCGGCGACCCGAGGCCGACAGGGGGGTGGGGCTTCTGGAGCCAATTATCAAACCAGCATAGCGGTTTTTTCCAGTCCCTTTCCGGTCTCAAACCTTGGCCGTGTGCACGTACACCGTGCGCCTTCTGGGAACACTGTACGACTCTGCGCACAGTGTGCGCAACCAGGTACGGCGTACCGCGTCGTGGACCTGGGGTTCTTCTGCGTCAGGCGGCCGGGGCTGCCGCCCCCAAGGCGGCGCTGAGTACGGCCGGGAGCCGGTCGAGGAAGGTGTCCGCGTCGGCTTCGGAGAGGATCAGGGGCGGGGCCAGGCGGACCACGTCCGCGGTCGCCGCGTTCACGAGCAGGCCCGCGTCCTGGGCGGCCTGCTGCACCTGGGCGGCGACCGGCTCGGCGAGCACGATGCCCAGCAGGAGGCCGGCTCCGCGGACCTCCTTCACCAGCGGGTGGCCGAGGGCCTCGATGCCGCGGCGCAGCTGCTCGCCGGTCCGCTTGACCTGGTCGAGAAGGCCCTGGCCCGCGATGGTGTCGAGCACCGCGAGGGCGGCCGCGCACACCACGGGGTTGCCGCTGAAGGTCGAGCCGTGGGTGCCGGGGGTGAGCAGCTCGGCGGCGCGGCCGAAAGCGAGGGTGGCGCCGATGGGCAGGCCTCCGCCGAGGCCCTTGGCGAGCGTGACCACGTCCGCCTCGACGCCCTCGGCCTGGGCCGCGAACCAGTGGCCGGTGCGGCCGATGCCTGTCTGGATCTCGTCCAGGACCAGGAGCGTGCCGGTCGCCGACGTGATCTCGCGGGCCGCCTGGAGGTAACCGGGCGGCGGGACGACCACGCCGTTCTCGCCCTGGATCGGCTCCAGGATGACGAAGGCGGTCTCGGGGGTGACGGCCGCCCGCAGCGCCTCGGTGTCTCCGTACGGAATGTACGTAACGTCGCCCGGAAGTGGCTCAAAACCAAACCGTTTGGTCTGTTGTCCGGTGAGGGCGAGAGAACCCATCGTGCGGCCGTGGAAGCCGCCGACGGTGGAGACCATGTGGCGCCGGCCGGTCAGGCGGCCGATCTTGAAGGCGGCCTCGTTGGCCTCGGCGCCGGAGTTGGAGAAGTACACCCGGCCCGTGCGGCCCGACAGCTCCACCAGGCGCTCGGCGAGCGCCACGGTCGGCTCGGCGATGAACAGGTTCGAGACGTGTCCCAGGGCTGCGACCTGGGCGGACACCGCCTCGACGACGGCGGGGTGGGCGTGGCCGAGTGCGTTGACGGCGATGCCGCCGAGGAAGTCGAGGTACTCCGTGCCCTCGGCGTCCCACACCCGGGTGCCCGCGCCGCGGACCAGGGGGACGCGCGGGGTGCCGAAGTTGTCCATCATGGCGCCCTGCCAGCGCCGTCTCAGGCCGGTATTGGCGCCTTCGCCGCTCATGCCGCCGCTCCCTTGTGGGGTGTGCCGTCGGGCACGACCATCGTGCCGATGCCTTCGTCGGTGAAGATCTCCAGGAGCAGCGAGTGCTTGACCCGGCCGTCGATGACGCGGGCCGCGCGCACCCCGTTGCTCACCGCGTGCAGGCAGCCCTGCATCTTGGGGATCATGCCGCTGGCCAGGTCCGGGATGAGGTTCTCCAGCTCGGTGGCGCTCAGGCGCGGGATGACCTCCTCGCTGTGCGGCCAGTCCGCGTACAGGCCCTCGACGTCGGTGAGGATCATCAGCATCTCGGCGTCCAGGGCGGCGGCCAGCGCCGCGGCCGCGGTGTCGGCGTTGACGTTGAAGACGCCTCCGTCGGCGGCGTCCTCGGCGTCCGTGCTGCGGGCGATCGAGGAGATGACCGGGATGCGGCCGTCGTCCAGGAGGGCCTCGACCACTCCGGCGTCCACGTCGGTGACCTCGCCGACGCGGCCGATGTCGACCTGCTCGCCGTCGATCTCGGCGTACGTCTTGTCGGCGGTCATCAGGCGGGCATCCTCGCCGGTCATACCGACCGCGTGCGGGCCGTGCCGGTTGAGCAGGCCCACCAGTTCGCGCTGCACCTGGCCGGCCAGCACCATCCGTACGACGTCCATCGTCTCGTCGGTGGTCACTCTCAGGCCGCCGGTGAACTGGGACTCGAGGCCGAGTCTCTCCAGCTGGCTGCTGATCTGGGGGCCGCCGCCGTGCACGACGACCGGGCGCAGGCCCGCGTGGTGCAGGAACAGGATGTCCTCGGCGAAGGCGGCCTTCAGCTTGTCGTCGACCATGGCGTTGCCGCCGAACTTGATCACGATGGTCTTGCCCTGGTGGCGGGCGATCCACGGCAGCGCCTCGACGAGGGCGTCCGCCTTGGGCAGCGCGGTGTGCTTGCGGGCGGCGGCCAGGCCGGTGGGGGTGAGGGAGGAGGTCAGAACGGTCATGAGGAGTACTCGCTGTTCTCGTGGACGTACTCGGCGGTGAGATCGTTGGCCCAGATGACGGCGGACTCGGATCCGGCGGCGAGGTCGGCGGTGATGCGGACCTCGCGGCCCGTCATGCTCACCAGGTCGCGGTCCTCGCCGACGGAGCCGTTCTTGCAGACCCAGACGTCGTTGATGGCGACGTTGAGGCGGTCGGGGTCGAAGTCGGCGGAGGTGGTGCCGATCGCCGAGAGGACGCGGCCCCAGTTGGGGTCCTCGCCGTGGATGGCGCACTTGAGGAGGTTGTTGCGGGCGATCGAGCGCCCGACCTCGACGGCGTCGCTCTCGCTCGCGGCGCCCACCACCTCGATGCGGATGTCCTTGGAGGAGCCCTCCGCGTCCCCGATGAGCTGGCGGGCCAGGTCGTCGCAGACGGCGCGTACGGCGGAGGCGAACTCCCCGTATTCCGGGGTGAGCCCAGAAGCGCCGGAGGCAAGCAGCAGGACGGTGTCGTTGGTGGACATGCAGCCGTCGGAGTCGACCCGGTCGAAGGTCTGCCGGGTCGCATCCCGCAGCGCTCGGTCCAGGCCGGCCGCGTCCACGTCGGCGTCGGTGGTGAGCACGACCAGCATGGTGGCCAGGCCCGGGGCGAGCATGCCCGCGCCCTTGGCCATGCCGCCGACCGTCCAGCCCTCGCCCTGGTGGACGGCGGTCTTGTGGACGCTGTCGGTGGTCTTGATGGCGATGGCGGCCTTCTCGCCGCCGTGCTCCGACAGTTCGCCGGCGGCCTGCTCGATACCGGGCAGGAGCTTGTCCATGGGAAGCAGGGTGCCGATCAGGCCGGTGGAGGCGACGGCGACGTGGGCCTGGTCGATGCCGAGGACGCCGGCCACCTTGTCGGCGGTGGCCACCGTGTCCTGGAAGCCCTGCGGGCCGGTGCAGGCGTTCGCGCCGCCGGAGTTCAGCACGACCGCGCGGACCCGGCCTCCCGCCAGGACCTCCTGCGACCACTTCACGGGGGCGGCCTTCACACGGTTGGAGGTGAAGACTCCGGCGGCCGCGAAGCGCGGGCCCTGGTTGACCACGAGGGCCAGGTCCGGGTTGCCGTTCTTCTTGATGCCGACGGCAGAGCCCGCCGCGGTGAATCCCCTAGCTGCGGTGACGCTCACGGAGCGACTCCAATCGTGGAAAGTCCGGTCTGTTCGGGCAGGCCGAGGGCGATGTTCATGGACTGCACCGCACCGCCCGCGGTGCCCTTGGTCAGGTTGTCGATGGCGCTGATCGCGACGATGCGCCGGGCGCTCTCGTCGTAGGCGACCTGCACCTGGACGGCGTTGGATCCGTACACGGCGGCGGTGGCCGGCCACTGGCCCTCGGGCAGGAGGCGGACGAACGGCTCGTTGGCGAAGGCCTTCTCGTACGCGGCCCGCACGTCCTGCCCGCCCACCCCGGGCTTCGCCTTCGCGGAGCAGGTGGCCAGGATGCCGCGGGGCATCGGGGCCAGGGTGGGGGTGAACGAGATGCCGACCGGCTCGTCCGCGCAAGCGGAGAGGTTCTGGGACATCTCGGGGGTGTGGCGGTGGCCGCCGCCGACGCCGTACGGGCTCATCGAGCCCATGACCTCGCTGCCCAGCAGGTTCGCCCTGGGCGCCTTGCCCGCCCCCGACGTGCCGGAGGCGGCGACGATCACGGCCTCGGGCTCGGCCAGGCGGGCGGCGTAGGCGGGGAACAGGGCGAGCGAGACGGCGGTGGGATAGCAGCCGGGCACCGCGATGCGCGTGGCCTTTTCCAGCGCAGCGCGGCCGCCCGGCAGTTCGGGGAGGCCGTAGGGCCAGGTCCCGGCGTGCGGGGAGCCGTAGAAGGCTTCCCAGTCGGCCGCGTCCTTGAGGCGGAAGTCCGCCCCGCAGTCCACGACCAGGACGTCCGGGCCCAGTTGTTCGGCCACCGCGGCCGACTGGCCGTGCGGCAGGGCGAGGAAGACGACGTCGTGCCCGGCGAGCACCTCGGCGCTGGTGGGTTCCAGTACGCGTCCGGCGAGCGGGGCCAGGTGCGGCTGCAGCGGGCCCAGCGGCTGCCCGGCGTTGGAGTTGGCGGTCAGGGCGCCGATCTCCACTGCGGGGTGTGCGAGCAGGAGGCGCAGGAGCTCGCCCCCCGCGTATCCACTGGCTCCGGCAACTGCTACTCGCGCTCTCATGTTCCCCTCCCGGTCGATGTCCCGACTTTCTCGGAGGGTGCCTCGCGCATCAATATGACTCACCATGGACATGACAAAATCAACGGCCGGGAGAGCCCCGGCCGGTTTCCGGTCCGGGGCTTTCGGCGTACGGATCGAGCGCTCTCGCCGGCGGGTTCAGGCCACGGCGGCACCTCCGCCGTACAGCGCCTCGACGTGCGCGAAGCCCTCGGCGCGCAGGCCCGCGACCGCGTCCACGGCCTCGGCGTACTGCGCGCGCACGACGTCGTCGGGCAGCCGGTGGTGCGGCGGGCGCCGGGCGTTGCGCTCCAGGCACAGCTCCAGCGGGGTCGTCAGGATCAGCACCACGGCGGGGACTTCGTAGCGTCCGGCCAGCTCAAGGAGCTTGGCGCGCATCACCGGGTCGCTGTTGGCGGCCGCGTCGACCACCGTCGTCAGCCGCCTGGCCAGGCGGCTCTCCAGGACGGTGCCCAGCATGAAGACCGCCTCGTCGATCGCGTCCTGGTCGAGATCCCTCACGTCGTTGCAGATCAACTGACGGAAGGTGTCCAGTTCCAGAACGCTCTCGGCGGGCCAGGTGGTGGCCAGATGTGTCTTGCCGCTCCCTGCTGCCCCGAGCAGCACGATCAGGACCGGAGAGGGGAAGGCGGTGTCGGGCACGGCTCGTCTCCAATGCAGTGGGTGGTGGGCGGCCGGCCCTGCCGCGAGGTCGTCGCGGGCAAAGGACTGCGGCACCGGCGGGCCGCTGGGCGGCGGGGCCGGGCCGTCGCATGCGGACGACGGCCGAAGGTGAAGGTGCGCGCGGTGTCGCGCACGGCCCCCGACGCCGAGGCGGTGCGTCCGGATGCGTGAAGCTCCGTGCTGTTCCCGGGAACCGGCGTCTGCACGGTTGTACCGCAATGTCCCCGGTCGCGTTCAGTGACCAACTGTCCGTGCACGCCCTCCTGGCGCGAATCCACCGATCCCGTACGGGCCTGCCGCGGCCGCCTCCCGACCCCCGCTCACCTGCCCTGACCTGGACGGCAAAAGGCGCCCGGCCAAGGAAGGGGTCTCCTTGGCCGGGCGCCTGAAGTGGTGCGGGCGGGGCTGGTGTTGCCCGCGGTGTCGCTCAGAGATTTACCGGGAGCTTGCGCAGGTGACGTCCCTCGCCGGGGAGGTCGAAGTACTCCAGGTCCTCGCGGGCCACCCCGAGCGTGGTGCCCGGGTTCTGGATGAGGAGCTGGTCGAGCGCGATCTCCGCCTCCAGGCGGGCCAGCGAGGCGCCGATGCAGTAGTGCGCGCTGTGCCCGAAGGCGACGTGGCCGACCCCCCGGCCGAGCTCGCGGGTGATGTCGAGCTGCTCGGGGGCCTTGAACTCGGCCGGGTCGAAGTTCGCGCCGAGCAGCGCGCTGGTGATCGCCTCGCCCTTCTTGACCGGCATGCCCGCGAACAGGAGGTCCTCGGTCGCATACAGCGGGGCGCCCATCGGGACGGGCGAGGTGAAGCGGAGCAGCTCCGGCACGGCGCGGCCGAGCAGCGAGGGCTCGGCTCGCAGGCGGGCGAGCTGCTCGGGGTGGTCGAGCAGGGCGAGCACCGCGCTCGCGATGAACAGGGCGGGCGGGGTGATGCCCGTGTTGATGAGCAGCAGGATCAGGGCGACCATCTCGGTCTCGCTGAGCGCCTGGCTGTCCTCCTCGCCCGACTTGAAGAACCCGGAGATCAGGTCGTCCTTCGGAGCCTGGCGGCGCTGGGCGATGAGCGTCTTGGAGTGCTCGACCATGTTGCGCAGGGCCGGGATGACCAGGTCGATGTCGCCGGAGGCGTAGTCGCGGATCCAGGTCTGCATCTGCGGCACGTCCTCGTCGTCGATGCCGATGAGGGCGCAGATGACGGTGGAGGCGAGCGGGTAGCCGACGTCCTCCAGGAGCTCGGCCTGCTTCTTCGCGGCGAGCGGCTTGATGAGGTCGCGGGTGATCTGCTCGATGCGCGGGCGCAGCGCGTTGATGCGGCGCGCGGTGAACGACTTGGTGACCAGGTTGCGCAGCCGGCTGTGCTCCTCGCCGTCCACCAGGACCATGATCCCGAGGTAGTCGCGGTACTCGGCGGGCAGCCCGTACGCCTCGATCATCTGCTCGGCGATGGACGGGCCGTCGGTCTCAAGTCCCGGCACCTTGCCCTGGTCGCGGATGAACCGCGGGTCGCTGAGCGCCGCCTTGGCGTCCTCGTACCGGGTGACCAGCCAGACCGGGGTCTCCACGTCCGGCAGCGTGACGCGGACCAGGGGGGCCTGGCGGCGCAGCTCGGTGTAGCCGCGGACCGGGTCGCTCACGAGCTCCGAGGTGAGCGCGTGGACCTGCTCGGCGGCCTCCGCGTCCTGCCCGGCGATCTGTTCCGACACGATGGTGGTCATGGTGTTTCTCCTTCGAGGGGGAATGGCTCCAGCGCGGCGGCGGCCGCCCGCACCAGGTAGCCGTTCACGGAGAGGCCCTGGCGGCGCGCGGCCTCCTCGATGCGGGACTTGAGGCGCTCGGGCAGGCGGAAGTGGATGCGGGCCGTGACGCGGTCGTCGAGCGGGTCCGGGGCGGGCCGCGGGGCGCCGGTCGCGGGCGCGGGCAGCCGCCCGGCGCCCGCCCGGGCACCGGCGTCGCCGGCCTCGGCTGCGAGCACCGGCTCACGGCGGAGCCGGTCGGCGTACGGCGTCAGATCCATGGGCGTCACAGTGGCCGGGAGGCGCCCGCCCGACAAGGCTCACCGATCATCTGCGCGGCCCGCGAGCAAGGCTCTGACCTGGCCTTTTGAGTGATCGCCAGGGGTGGTCAGGGGTGGAAATTGGACAGTTGAACAGGGCGCTCCGGGCCACACACGCAAGTGCGCGCCTGCCCCGGGTGAGGGGCAGGCGCGCACTGGAGGGGACGGCGTGAAGGTGGCGTCGTACTCCCTCTTCTCCCGTGTCGCTCAGGGGCGCAGTTCCTGGGTGCAGCACTTCACGCTGCCGCCGCCTTTGAGCAGTTCGGAGAGGTCCATGGGGAAGGGTTTGTAGCCGCGGTCGCGCAGGTCGCCGGCCAGTTTCACGGCGGCCTCCGGCAGGACGACGTTGAGGCCGTCGCTGACCGCGTTGAGCCCGAGGACGTCGGCGTCGTCCTTGGAGACGAGCAGCGCGTCGGGGAAGAGCCGGGCGAGGACCGCGCGGCTGCCCGGGGTGAACGCCTCGGGGTAGTACATGACCTCGTCGCCGTCCAGGACCGCGAGCGCGGTGTCCAGGTGGTAGAAGCGCGGGTCGGTGAGCTCCAGGCTGATCACCGGGCGGCCGAAGAACTCCTGGGCCTCCTGGTGTCCTTCGGGCGTGCAGCGAAAACCGCGCCCGGCCAGGATCCAGCTGTCGGTGACCGCGAAGTCTCCCTCGCCCTCGTTCACGTACTGCGGTACGTGCACCTCGTAGCCGTGGGCGCGGAACCAGGCGGCGTGGGCGGGGGCCTCGGCGGCCCGCTCGGAGTTGAGGAACCTGGCGCCGAGCACCAAGCCGTCGACGACGGTGGCGCCGTTGGCGGAGAACACCATGTCGGGCAGGCCCGGTACCGGTTCGAGGAGGTCCACGGTGTGGCCCAGCGAGCGGTAGAGGTCGTACAGCGTCTCCCACTGAAGGACCGCGAGCGCGGTGTCCACCGGCTTGGCCGGGTCCATCCAGGGGTTGATGGCGTAGTTCACGTCGAAGTGCGACGGGCGGCACATCAGGTAGTGGCGGGGGGTGGAGGCACGGTCGCGCACCGATACGGAAGTCATGACATCTCCGGATTAAGGGGGGTGATCAGGGCTGGCGTAGGGGGTGCGCCACATGGGCGTGGCTCGCACTCCGGTGGTCGTGGGGGGCGGGGCGGGGGCCCGTGCCGAGCTTCGTCGGCCGGAACGGGCTCCTCGCCCGCCCTCTCCCTGCCACGGATCAGACGACGAGAGCGTCCCTGTCCATGGCCTCACGCAGACTCTTGGGCCGCATGTCGGTCCAGTTCTGCTCTATGTGCGCCAGGCACTGCTGGCGGCCTTCCTCGCCGTACGCGACCCGCCAGCCGGCGGGCACGTCGGTGAACGAGGGCCAGAGCGAATACTGCTCCTCGTCGTTCACCAGAACGTAGAACCGGCCATCCGCGTCGTCGAACGGGTTGGTGCTCATGGGCAACTCCTAATCTTTTCGATACATCCGCGTCACGTGAATCACGCCGTGCTGTAGTGCCGAGGCGTCCTCCTCTCGGCAATCGAATCGGCGATCTCGCCGCTCCTGATCGCGATGTTCGACAGGAGCGAGGACGCCAGTCCGTGGGTGTGCTCGGTGCCGCCCTGGAGGTAGACACCGCAGGTCACATCCGGTCCGGTGGCCAGGCGGTAGTCCCGCTCGACCCGGAGCCGGCCCTGCTCGTCGCGCAGGCAGTGCGCCTCCAGGTCGCCGAGCAGCTCGCTGGGCTCCATCGAGTCGTAGCCCGTCGAGCAGATGAGGACGTCGACGTCGAGGTCGTACGTCTCCTCGTTGCGCACCGACTGAAGGGTGAGCCGCACGTCGTCGCCGACCTGCTTGACACCGTCGACGCGCGAGAGGTTGAGGAAGTTCAGCCGGGGGGTTTTGCGCACCTCGTCGTCGTAGGCGCGCTGGTAGAGGTCCCTGATGACCTGGTCATCGACCACCCCGTAATTCGTGTTCTTGTGGTAGCGCCAGAAGGAGTCCTTAGAGCGCTCGGAGCCGTGGTAGTAGTCGTCGACGGCATCGGCGTCGAAGATCTGGTTGGCGAAGGGGGTGTCGTCCGCGATCGAATATCCGTAGGACGGCATGATCGCGCTGACGGTGGCGTCCGGAAGGGTGTCGTAGACGAACCGGACGATTTCGGCGGCGCTCTGGCCGGCACCGACCACGGCCACCCGCTTGACCTTGCTGTGGTCGAGTTTCCGGAATTTCTCCAGGAATTCGGAGCTGTGCCAGATGCGCTCGTCGCGGTCGATACCGGCGGGCATTTTCGGTACGAGGCCGGTCGATACGACGATGTTGCGGGCCTTGACCGTGCGCGATCCGCCGCTGGTGCGGTCGCGCACCTGGACCTCGACGTGGTCGGCGGGGCCCTCGCTCTGCGGCAGCCGGACCGAAAGGACTTCCGAGCTGTAGGAGACGCGGTCCGCGAAGCTGGACTCGGCCCATTCGAGGTAGTCGTGGAACTCCTCACGGGTCGGGAAGAAGCTCTGGTTGTTGACGAATTGCGCGAGGCGGCCCGCGGAGTGCAGGTAGGAAATGAAGCTGAACTGCGACGCCGGGTTGCGGAACGTGGACAGATCCTTGAGGAAGGAGATCTGCATGGTCGCCGACGGGAGCAGCATGTTGCGGTGCCATCCGAGGGTCGGCTGCCGCTCGAAGAACGCGGCCGAAATCGGGTTTCCGTGTGCCTTGCTCTCGTGCTCCTCCAGTGCCACTGCAAGGGACAGGTTGGACGGACCGAATCCGATTCCGACGACCTCGTAGACTTCGCCTTGGGTTTCCATGCAATTCTCCCGCCGATTCGTGGTGGTTGTTTGAGACCGTACTCGGTATTTCTTCGGCCGGTCAACCGGACCGAAAAGAATTCTGGGGAATTGTTTTCGGGTAATTCCGGGCGGCCTATTTTTATGCACCGGCACGATGCCGTGCGAAATTGCTTTTCGGGCTCTTTCGGTTTCCGGGCCGGTTCTCAGGCGGCGTGCGGGCAGCCCGGCGGCGGCAGCCTGCTCATCAGGCCGGCGGCTTCGCGGTGGCGGCTGGAGTCGCGCCCGGCGAAGGATTCACGCACCCGCTCGCGGACGTGGGGGTCCTGTTCCTGGCTGAGCTTGAACATCCCCTCGGCGCCGGTCACATCGACCCGGAACGCGCCCACGGCGGGCAGGATCTTGCGGAAGTAGTCGATCGACTCGGACATGTCCCAGCCGGCCCCGAAGTCGCCCTCGAAGGCGCGGACGGTCGAGCGGACGAGCTCCAGGGTCTCCTCCTCGGCCTCGTCCGGCTCGATCTTGCGGAGCACGCCGTGTACATGGACGGAGGTGAAGTCCCAGGTCGGGGCGGCGGGAGTGACCTGATACACGGTCGGCGAGACATAGCCGTGCGGCCCGGTGAAGGTCAGCAGGACCTGGGTGCCGTCCTCGAGCGCCTTCCAGTGCGGGTTCGCCCTGTTCATGTGGCCGAGCAGCTTGGCGCCCGCCAGGTTCTTCGACCACTCCTCGGTCATCGTCGGGTCCTGGATCACCGGCAGATGAGTGGCGTAGGGGCCGGCGGCCTCGGGGCCGTTGGACACCATCAGTGCCAGCGGATTGCCGCGCAGGAGGTCGACCATCCAGGAGGAGGCCGGCTGACGATAAGGGGCAGGAACGAACATGGAAGAAGCACATCCTTCGGTGCCGGGAAAGGTGGTTGGTCCGCCCGGGGGCGCGCTGTGCGCGCCCCCGGGAAAGCCAGGCCGCCCCTGGGGCCGGAGCGCGCCTTACTGTTCTTCGAGGAAACGGTCGACGGCCGCCGCAATATCGGCCGCGTGCTCGGGACGGCAGATCTCGTAGTGCGTGCTCTTCACGTCGTGCACCGTCAGCGACCCGAGGATGTGCGACTTCCACTGGTCCATGTACGGAGCCTCGGGATTGAGCGTCGCGTTGAAGAAGAGGGCGTCGCCGTCGAAGACGGGCTGGTCGAACTTCTTCAGCATTTCCACGTTGTTGACCACGATGGACGATGCGATTTCGAGGAGGCGCTCTTCGCCGTTGTCGGCCAGTTCGCCGGAGTGGTCCTTGAGGAGACTCCGGACCTGGGCCACTTCGAGTTCCGCGTTGTTGGCGAAGTGACTTGCGGGAGCGGCGTCCAGGAGGCCGAGGAAGGCCACCTCGTGGCCGCGGCGCTGGAGTTCTGCCGCCATTGCGTGGGCGACGATTCCGCCGAAGGACCAGCCTGCCAGGTGGTAGGGGCCCTCGGGCTGGTTAGAGAATATCTGCTCCAGATAGTCGTTCACCAGAGATTCCACGGAATCCGGAAGAGGCAGCGTGCCGTCCAGTCCGCGCGCCTGGATTCCGTAGGAGGGCCGCTCCCCGGAAAGGTGCCCGGTGAAGCTCAGGTAGGGCCAGGCGAGGCCACCGGCGAGGTGGATCCACCACAACGGCTCCTTGTCCCCGCCGGTCTTGATGGGCAGGATCCGCGCGAACGGGTCGGCGTTCTCCTGGGAATCGGCGTCCGCCTCCAGATAGGCCGCGAGTTCGGCCACCGTCGGCGACTGGAACACCGCCCGCATGGGCAGCGCCACATCCATCCTGGCGCGGATCCGGCTGTTGAGCCGGGTCGCCAGAAGCGAATGCCCGCCGAGCGTGAAGAAGTTGTCGTCGATGCCGACCTTCTCCAGGCCCAGAATGTCCGCGAACAGTTCGGCGAGTGCCGATTCCGTCTCGTTGCGGGGCGCCCGGTATTCCACGCCGACGAATTCCGGCGACGGAAGTGCGGCCCGGTCGAGCTTTCCATTCGGTGTCAGCGGCAGCTTCTCCAGCATCATGAAGGCCGCCGGAACCATGAACGCGGGCAGCCTGTCCGTCGCGAACCGGCGCAGTTCGTCCACGTCAACGGCCCCTTGCTCGGCGACGGCATAGCCGACGAGCTGCTTGCCGGCCGCCCCGCCGTCCAGGGCGACGACGGCCGCCTGGGACACGCCCGGGTGGGCCACCAGGGCCGCCTCGACCTCGCCGGGCTCGATGCGGAACCCTCGGATCTTGACCTGGGCATCGCCCCGGCCGACGTATTCGAGCTGTCCGTCGCGGTTCCAGCGGGCCAGGTCGCCCGTGCGGTACATGCGCTCGCCGGCCGCGCCGTAGGGCGTTGCCACGAAGCGCTCGGCCGTCAGGTCGGCCCGGCCGCGGTAGCCGCGGCCGACGTTGCCCGCGATGTACAGCTCGCCGACCACGCCCACCGGCACCGGCTTGAGGCCGGGGCCGAGCACATAGGCGCGTACGTGGCCGAGCGGCGAGCCGATCGGGGCGCTGCCCGAGCCGTCCCAGTCCTCGGTGTCGGGGACCGTGAAGGTGGTCGCGTAGAACGACTCGCTCTGGCCGTAGGCGTTGACCATCCTGACGCCCGGGAAGGTCTCCCGGATCTGCTGCACCAGGCTCGCGGGCAGCGCCTCACCTGCGAAGACGAGGGTGTCGACGGTGGTCTTGTCGGCGAGCTGGTCGACGAGTTCGGCGAAGACGGAGGGGACGGTGGAGATGACGTTGCCCTCCCACCGGTCCTTCTCGCCGAGCGCGAGGACGTCGCGGACGACCTCGACGCTGCCGCCGGTCACCAGCGTCGTGAAGATCTCGAACGCGGAGACGTCGAAGTTGACCGAGGTGCCGGCCAGCATCCGCCGCCCGGGAGCGGCGCCGATCCGGGTCGCCAGGCGCAGCACGCCGTTGACGACGTTGGAGTGCGTGATGGCGACGCCCTTGGGCTTGCCCGTCGAGCCCGAGGTGTACATGACGTACGCCAGGTGCTGGGGCCGCAGGGGTGCGACCTTCTCGCCGTCGTCGACGCCCTCGCGCTCGCTGTCGAGGTCGAGTTCGTCGACGTACAGCTTCGGCACGTCGTTGTCGGGGAGCACCGAGACGGTCTTGGAGTCGGTGAGGACGAGCTGTGGGGCGGCCTCGGTGAGGATGTGCTCCAGGCGGTGGCTCGGGTACTTGGGGTCGATCGGCAGGTAGGCGCCGCCCGCCTTCAGGACCGCGAGCAGGCCCACCACCAGGTCGGTGGAGCGCGGCAGGGCGACCGCGACGACGCTCTCGGGGCCCACCCCGCTCTCGGTGAGCTCGACGGCCAGGCGGTTGGCCCGGATGTCGAGTTCGCGGTAGGTGAGCGAGACGCCCTCGTGGACGACGGCCTCGGCGTCCGGGGTGGCCACCACCTGGCGCTCGAAGAGCTCGGGGACGGTGGTCTCGGGCGCGGGGTCGTCGGCCTGGTTGAACTGGTTGAGCAGCCGGTCGCGTTCGGCCTCCTCCAGGACCTCGATCTGGGCGATGTGCCTGCCCGGGTCGGCGGCCAGCTGGCTGAGGATGCGCACCAGGGATGCCGCGAGGGACTCCACGGTGTCCCGGCCGAAGACGCCCTCCTTGTACTGGAGGGTGAGCCGCAGGTAGGGGTCGGCGTCGGCGAGCAGGGTCAGCGGGTAGTGGGTGCCGGAGAAGGGGCGGATGCCGGTGAAGGTGATGCCGCCCGCAGTGTTGGCCTCGGTCAGGCCCTCCTGGTCGACGGGGTAGGACTCGAACACCACGAGGGTGTCGAAGAGCGTCTTGAGCCCGGTGGCCTGGTGGATCTCGGCGAGCCCGTAGTGGTGGTGGTCCAGGAGGGCGGCCTGCCGCTTCTGGAGGCGCTGGAGCATCTCGGCGAGGGTGTCGCCGGGTGCGTACTCGACGCGTACCGGAAGGGTGTTGATGAACAGGCCGACCATCAGGTCGACGTCGGTGACCGTCGGCGGGCGGCCCGAGACGGTGGCGCCGAACAGCACGTCCTGGCGGCCGGTGAGCTCGCCGATCAGGACCGCCCAGGCGCCCTGGAGCAGGGTGTTGACGGTGATGCCGAGCTCGGAGGCGCGCCGGTTGAGCTGACGCGCCTCGTCCATCGGGAGCACCACGTCGACCTGTCCGGCGGCCGAGTCGTCGGCCTCGTCGGCGCCCTTGGGGGCCACGATGGTCGGCTCGTCGACGCCTTCGAGTTCGGCGGCCCAGGCGCGGGCCGTCTCGTCGTGGTCCTGCTTGTCCAGCCACACCAGGAAGTCGCGGTAGCCGCGGACCCGGGGCAGCACCGAGCCGTCGCCGGCCGATCCGTACAGCCTGAGGATGTCCTCCATCAGGATCGGGAAGGACCAGCCGTCGAACAGGACGTGGTGGGCGGTCAGGACCAGCTCCGACTTGTCCGGGCCCGTCTTGAGCAGGGCCAGGCGCAGCAGCGGCGGCTTCACCGGGTCGAAGTGCTGGTGGTGGTCCTCGGCCAGGAACCTCTCGAACGCGGCGTCGCGTTCGGCCTCGGGCAGGTGGGTCAGGTCGATCTCCTGCCACGGGACTTCCAGACCGTCGACGACGATCTGGACCTGGTTGCCCTCGGAGTCGTGGACGAAGGCGGTGCGCAGGTTGGCGTACCGGTCCAGGAGCGCCTGGCCGGCGGCGCGCATGCGGGCCGGGTCGGCCTGGCCGGAGATGTGGAAGGCGATCTGCATCTGGTAGGCGTCGATGGCCTCGTCGTCGTTGAGCATCGACTGGAAGAGCAGGCCGGACTGGAGCGCGGTGAGCGGCCAGGCGTCCGCCAGACCGGGGTAGTCGCGCTCCCAGGTCTCGATGTCGGACTGCGAGACCTTCTTGAGGAGGGGCAGGTCGGAGGGGGTGAGCCCGCCGGCCTCGGGGTCGGCGACGTGCCGGGTGAGGGCTTCGAGGGCCTGGCACCACAGGTCGGCGAGCTCCTGGACCTCTTCGCGGGTCAGTACGCCGGTGGGGAAGCCCACGATGGCGTCGAGCTGGGCGCCCAGCTCGGTGTCGATGACCGCGGAGTTGATCTCGACGGTGGACATGGCGGGCATGTCGGCATCGAGGTCGGCGGCCAGGTCCAGGTCGGCGACCTGCGTCCAGCCAAGGCCCCGCAGGTGCTCGGGCATGTCGGCGGAGGAGAAGCGGCCCAGGTAGTTGAAGCCGATCTGGCCGGTCGGGTGCTGCTTCAGCTCCGCCTCGGTGTCGGGGTTGAGGTAGCGCAGGAGGCCGAAGCCGAGGCCCTTGTCGGGGATGGCCAACAGCTGTTCCTTGACGGCCTTGACGACACCGCCCGCCGCGGGACCGCCCGCGAACGCCTCGTCGAGGTCGAAGCCGGTGGTGTCCAGGCGCAGCGGGAACATCGAGGTGAACCAGCCGACCGTGGTGGACAGGTCGGCGCCGGGCACGACGTCCTGCTCGCGGCCGTGGCCCTCCAGCTTGATCAGCGTCGACGGCTCGTCGATGCCCCGGTCCCGGCGCCACTTCGCGACCGCGAGGGCGAGGGCGGCGAGCAGGCCGTCGTTGACGCCGCCGTGGAAGGCGGCGGGCACCTTGGTGAGCAGCGCCTCGGTGACCGCGACGGGCAGGCGGACGGTGAACTGCTCGACCGTGGACAGGAGGTCGATGGCCGGGTCCAGGCGGCGTGAGCCGAGGACCGGGTCGGGGCCGTCCAGGGTGCGCCGCCACAGGTCCATCTCGGCGAGCCGGCTCTCGCTCTTCGCCTCGTCGACAAGGGCGTGCGTCCAGCGCCGTACCGAGGTGCCGACGGCCGGGAGTTCGGGGGTCTTGCCGGCCTTGACCTGCTCCCAGGCCTCGGCGAAGTCCGGGAGCAGGATGCGCCAGGACACGCCGTCGACCGCGATGTGGTGCAGGGCGACGAGCAGGCGGCCGGGGACCTCGGGGTTGGTGGAGTCGAACCAGACGAACTGGGCCATCACCCCGCCCGCGGTGTCCAGGCGGCCGGTGGCGGCGTTGAGTTCGACGGCGGCGAGCCGCTGCCAGTCCTCGTCCCACACCCCGTCGCACTCCACGCGGTGGATGAGCCCGGCCGCGTCCAGGGTGCCCTTCGGGTCGATCTCGATGGCTCCGCCGTCCTCCAGGAGCAGGCGCGAGCGCATGATGTCGTGCCGGTCGACAACCGCGTTGAGGGTGGCGACCAGGCCCTCCTCGTCGATGCCGAGCGGCAGGTCGAGGGCGAGCGACATGGAGAACCGGTCGTAACCGCCGCCCAGTTCGATCATGTACTTGACGATCGGCAGGAGCGGTACGAGGCCGACGCCGCCGCCCTCCAGCTCCTCCAGGACGACCGCGGTGCCGGTGCTCTCGGCGACCTGGGCGAGCTCGGCGACGGTGCGCTGCTCGAAGATCTGCCGGGGGCTGACCTCGACGCCCTGGGCGCGGGCGCGGGTGACGACCTGGATGGAGCGGATGGAGTCGCCGCCGACGGCGAAGAAGTCGTCGTCGATGCCGACCCGGTCCAGGCCCAGGACGTCGGCGTAGACGGCGGCCAGGACCTTCTCCTGCGGGGTGCGCGGCGCGCGGTAGGTGCCGCCGGTGAACTCCGGCTCCGGCAGGGCATTGCGGTCCAGCTTGCCGTTGGGCATGAGCGGCAGCCGGTCCATGATCACGAAGGCGGAGGGGACCATGAACTCCGGCAGGCGCTGTCCGACGAAGGCGCGCAGGTCGCGGGAGGAGACTCCGGCCGTCAGGTCGTAGTCGTTCTCGCCGACGTTCTCGGCGCTGGTGTGCTCGCCCGCGCCGACCGGCACGACGTAGCCGACCAGCTGCTTGGCGCTGTTGCTGCCGGCGCCCGCCCGTACGACGACGGCGGCCTGGGCGACGCCGGGGTGGGCGACCATCGCGGCCTCGACCTCGCCGGGCTCGATGCGGAAGCCGCGCACCTTGACCTGGGTGTCGCTGCGGCCCACGTATTCGAGGTCGCCGTCGGTGTTCCAGCGGGCGAGGTCGCCGGTGCGGTACATCCGCGAGCCGGGCTCGCCGTAGGGGTCGGCGACGAAGCGTTCGGCGGTCAGGTCGGGGCGGCCGAGGTAGCCGCGGCCGACGTTGCCGCCGACGTACAGCTCGCCGACCACGCCGGGGGCGACGGGCTGCAGGCCCGGGCCGAGCACGTAGGTGCGCATGTTGCCGAGCGGCGTTCCGATGGGCGCGCTGCCCATGCCCTCCCACTCCTGGTCGCCCCAGACGGCGAAGGAGGTGGCGTAGAACGACTCGGTCTGGCCGTAGGCGTTGATGACCTGGACGCCCGGGATGAGTTCCCGCATGCGGGTGACCAGCGTGGCCGGGAGTGCCTCGCCGGCGAAGACGACGGTGTCGACCTCGATGCTGCCCGCGAGCTGGTCGAGCAGCTCGGAGAAGGCGGAGGGGACGGTGGAGATGACGTTGCCGCTCCAGCCGCCGCGCTCGCCGATCACCAGGACGTCGCGGACGACCTCGATGGTGCCGCCGTGGCAGAGGTTGGTGAAGATCTCGAACGCGGAGACGTCGAAGTTGATCGAGGTGCCCGCCAGCGCCTTGCGGCCCGGACCCGCGTTGATGCGTGCGGCCAGCTGGGTGACGCCGTTGACGACGTTGTGGTGGCTGATCGCGACGCCCTTGGGGGTGCCGCTGGAGCCCGAGGTGTACATGACGTACGCCAGGTGCTGCGGCTTCAGGGCGGCCGTGCGGTCGCGGCCGGTCAGGTCGGCCGCGTCCCCGTTCTCCAGGTCGACGTCGCCGAGGAACAGGGCCTCGATGTCGGTCTTCGGCAGGACCGAGACCGTCTCGGCGTCGGTCAGGACGAGCTGGGGCTTGGCCTCGCCGAGGATGAACTCCAGGCGGTGGCTCGGGTACTTCGGGTCGATCGGCAGGTAGGCCGCGCCCGACTTCAGGACCGCCAGCATGCCGATCACGAGCTCCGCCGAGCGCGGCAGCGACAGGGCGACGACCGACTCGGGACCCACCCCGCGCGAGACCAGCTCGCGGGCAAGGCGGTTGGCGCGGGCGTTGACCTCGGCGTAGGTGAGTTCGGTGTCCTCGAAGACGACCGCGACCGCGTCCGGGGTCGCCGCCACCTGCTGCTCGAACAGGCCGGGCACGGTGACCTGCGGGGTCGGCACGGCCGTGTTGTTGTGGCCGCGCAGGACCAGCTCGCGCTCGGCCGGCTCCAGGACGTCGACCAGGCCGACCCGCACCGCCGGGTCCGCGACCAGTTGGCGCAGCACCCGTACGAAGCGGGCCGCCATCGCCTCGACGGTGGCGCGGTCGAACAGGTCGGTCGCGTACTCGATGAGGCCCTGGGCCTCGCGGCCGGTGGGCTCGGTGACCTCGGTCAGGTTGAAGAACAGGTCGAACTTGGCGGTGCCGGTGATGACGGGCACGAAGTCCACGCGCAGGCCCGGCAGGTCGAAGTCGGCCTGCGCGAAGTTCTGCCAGGCGAACATCACCTGGAACAGCGGGTGGTACGCGGTGGAGCGGTCCGGGTTGAGGAGCTCGACCAGGCGCTCGAAGGGGGCGTCCTGGTTGCCGTAGGCGCCGAGGGCCTTGTCCTTCACCTGGGCGATCAGCTCGTCGAAGGTGGGGTTGCCCGCGAGTTCGGCGCGCAGCACCCAGGTGTTGACGAAGAAGCCGATCAGGTCGTCGAGGGCGTCGTCGGTGCGGCCCGCGATCGGCGAGCCGATCGGGATGTCGTCGCCGGCCCCCAGCTGGTGCAGCAGGACCGCGAGGACGGACTGCATGACCATCGAGACCGTCACGTCGCGCTCGCGCGCCAACTCCTCGACGGCGGCGAGCAGTTGGGGCTCGACGGTGAACTCGATCATGTCGCCGCGGTAGCTGGCCTTCGGCGGCCGCGGCCGGTCGGCGGGCAGCTGGAGCGGCTGAGGGATGCCGGAGAGCTCCTTGTGCCAGTAGCCGGACTGGTCGGCGAGCACGCTCTCGGGGTCGTCGGCCTCGCCGAGCAGTTCGCGCTGCCAGATGGCGTAGTCGACGTACTGGACCGGGAGTTCCGCGAACTCGGGCACCTGGCCCGCGCGGCGGGCCGCGTAGGCGGCGGAGACCTCGCGGATCAGCGGGGCCATCGACTCGCCGTCGCTGGCGATGTGGTGGATGACCAGCGACAGGACGTGCTCCTGCGGGCCCATCGCCAGGATGCGGGCGCGCACCGGGATCTCGCGCTCCAGCGCGAAGGTGTACTCGGCGGTCTCGGAGATCGCCGCGTCCAGCTCCCCGGGCGCCACCTCCACCACGGGCACGTCCAGGACGGCCTCGTCCACCGGCACGACCAGCTGGAACGGCACGCCCTCGGCGTCCTCGCGGTAGACCGTGCGCAGGCTCTCGTGCCGCTCCACGACGTCCCCCAGCGCGGCAGCCAGGGCCGGTGCGTCGAGGTCGCCGGTGAGCTTGAGGTTCAGCGGGATGTTGTACGTCGCCGAGGGCCCCTCGAACTTGTCGATGAACCACAGGCGGCGCTGGGCGAAGGACAGCGGCAGCTTCTCGGGCCGCCGCTCCAGGCGGGTGAGCGCGGTGCGGACCTTGACGCCGGACGAGAGGTGGGTGGCGAGCTCGGCGACCGTCGGCGAACCGAAGACCACCTTGATCGGGACCTCCGCGCCGAGCACCGTACGGATCCGGCTGATCAGGCGGGTCGCGAGCAGCGAGTGCCCGCCGAGGGTGAAGAAGTTGTCGTCGATGCCGACCCGCTCCAGGCCGAGCACCTCGCCGAACAGGCCCGCCAGGGTCTCCTCGTCGGTGGTGCGCGGCGCCCGGTAGGCACCGGAGGTGAACTCCGGCTCCGGCAGCGCTGCCCGGTCCAGCTTGCCGTTGGGCATCAGCGGCAGCCGGTCCAGGGTCATGAAGACGGCCGGGACCATGAAGTCGGGCAGCCGCTCGGCGGCGGCCTCGCGCAGCTCCTCGGCCGTGATGCCGCCGGCCTCGGCCGGGACGACGTAGGCGACGAGCTGCTTGCCCGCGTTGCTGCCCGCGCCGGCCCGGGCGATGACGGCCGCCTGGGCGACCGCCGGGTGCGCCACGATCGCGGCCTCGACCTCGCCGGGCTCGATGCGGAAGCCGCGCACCTTGATCTGGGTGTCGCTGCGGCCGATGTATTCGAGCCGGCCCTCGCTGTTCCAGCGGGCCATGTCGCCGGTGCGGTACATCCGCGAACCGGGCACCCCGTACGGGTCGGCGACGAAGCGCTCGGCGGTCAGGTCGGGGCGGCCGCGGTAGCCGCGGCCGACGTTGCCGCCGATGTAGAGCTCTCCCGCCACGCCCTGCGGGACCGGCTGGAGGCCGGGGCTCAGGACGTAGGCGCGCATGTTGCCCAGCGGCGAGCCGATGGGGGCGCTGCCGAGGGCGGCCGGGGAGCCGGAGGCGGTGAAGGTGGTGGCGTAGAACGACTCGGTCTGGCCGTAGGCGTTGATGATCTGCACGCCGGGGAAGGCCTCGCGGGCCCGGTTGACCAGGTCGGCGGGGAGCGCCTCGCCGGCGAAGACCAGGACGTCCACGGACGTCTTGTCGGCGATCTGGTCGAGGAGTTCGGCGAAGGCGGAGGGGACGGTGGAGATGACGTTGCCGCTCCACCCGTCCCTCTCGCCGAGGACGAGGACGTCGCGGACGACCTCGACGGTGCCGCCGGTGCACAGCGTCGTGAAGATCTCGAACGCGGAGACGTCGAAGTTGATCGACGTGCCGGCGAGCGCCTTGCGGCCGGGACCGGCGCCGATGCGCTCGGCGAGCTGGGTGACGCCGTTGACCACGTTGTGGTGGGTGATGGCGACGCCCTTGGGGGTGCCGCTGGAGCCCGAGGTGTACATGACGTACGCCAGGTGGTCGGCGAGCAGGGCGCCCCTGCGGTCGCCGTCGCCGAGGTCGGGGACCCCGGCGGTGATGTCCAGGTCGACGTCGTCGAAGTCGACGTCACCCAGGAACAGCACCGGTGCGTCGGTCTTCGGCAGGACGGAGACGGTGTCGGCGTCGGTGAGGACCAGCTGGGGCTTGGCCTCGCCGAGGATGAACTCCAGGCGGTGGCTCGGGTACTTCGGGTCGATCGGCAGGTAGGCCGCCCCCGACTTGAGGACCGCGAGCAGCCCGATGACGAGCTCCGCCGAGCGCGGCAGCGAGAGCGCGACGACCGACTCGGGGCCCGCTCCCCTGCTGACCAGTTCGCGGGCGAGCCGGTTGGCGCGGGCGTTGACCTCGGCATACGTCAGCTCGGTGTCCTCGAAGACCACCGCGACCGCGTCCGGGGTCGCCGCCGCCTGCTGCTCGAAGAGCGCCGGGATCGTCGCGTCCGGGGTGAGGGCCTCGGCGGCGTTCAACTGCTCAATCAGATGCACTCGTTCAGCCGGCTCGAGGACGTCGACCCGGCCGACCGGGACCGTCGGGTCGGCGATCAGCTGGCGAAGGACCCGCAGCAGCCGGCCCGCCATGACCTCGACGGTGTCGCGGTCCAGGACGTGCTCCTGGAACTGCAGGGTCAGGCGCAGGTGCGGGTCGGCGTCGGCCATGACGGTCAGCGGGTAGTGCGTGCCGGTCGAGGGGCGGATGCCGGTGAAGGCGATGCCGGCCGCCGAGTTGGCGTCGCTGAGCCCGTCGCGGTCCACCGGGTAGGACTCGAACACCACCAGGGTGTCGAAGAGCGTCTTGAGGCCGGTGGCCTGGTGGATCTCGGTGAGGCCGTAGTGGTGGTGGTCCAGGAGGGCGGCCTGGCGCATCTGCAGGTTGTGCAGGACCTCGGCGAGGGTGTCGCTCTGGGTGTACTCGACGCGCACCGGGAGCGTGTTGATGAACATGCCGACGATGGAGTCGACGCCGGTGACGGCCGGGGGCCGGCCGGAGACGGTGGCGCCGAACACGACGTCCTGGCGGCCGGTGAGCTGGCCGAGCAGCACCGCCCAGGTGCCCTGGACCAGGGTGTTGACGGTGACGCCGAGCTCGGAGGCGCGCCGGTTCAGCTCGCGGACCTCCTCCAGCGGCAGCGGGACCTGGACGTGGCCGATGCCGGAGCTGCCGTGCTCCGAGGCCGCGCCCGGCAGCAGGATGGTCGGCTCCTCGACCCCGGCGAGCTCCTCGGCCCAGGCGCGGGCCGTCTCGTCGTGGTCCAGGCGGGAGAGGTGGACGAGGAAGTCCTTGAAGCCGCGGACCCTCGGCAGCACCGAGGCGTCGCCCGCCGACCCGTACAGGCGCAGCAGGTCCTGCATGAGGATCGGCAGGGACCAGCCGTCGAACAGGACGTGGTTGGCGGTCAGGACGAGCTCGGACTGGTCGTCCTCGGTGCGCACCAGGGTCAGGCGCAGCATCGGCGGGGTGACCGGGTCGAAGCTCCTGCGGTGGTCCTCGACGAGGAACCGGTCGAAGGCCTCGGCGCGGGCCTGCTCGTCGAGGCCGCGCAGGTCGATGTCCTGCCAGGGCACCTCCACGCCGTCGACGACGACCTGGACCTGGTGGCCGGCGAGGTCGGTGACGAACGCGGTGCGCAGGTTGGCGTGCCGGTCCAGCATGGCCTGGGCCGCGGCCCGCATGCGGGCGGGGTCGATGCGGCCTTCGATGTGGAAGGCCATCTGCATCTGGTAGGCGTCCCACGAGTCGTCGTTCAGCATCGTGTGGAACAGCAGGCCGGACTGGAGCGCGGTGAGCGGCCACACGTCCACCAGGCCCGGGTAGCGCTCCTCCCACACCTCGATGTCCTGCTGGGTGACGTTCACCAGCGGCAGGTCGGAGGGGGTCAGGCCGCCCGCCCCGGGGGCGGCGGCGTGCAGCGCGAGGGCCTCCAGGGCCTTGAACCACAGCCCGATGAGCTCCTCGACATCCGCGCGGGCGAGCAGGCCCGCGGGGAAGCCGGCCGAGACGTCCAGCTGGGCGCCCTGATCGGTGTCGATGACCATCGAGTTGATTTCGAGCGACGACATGGCCGGCATGTCCTCGTCGAGGGGGGCGGCCATCTCGGATATCTGGGTGAAGCCGAGGCCGCGCAGGCTCTCCGGCATGTCGGCGGAGGAGAAGCGGCCCAGGTAGTTGAAGCCGATCTGGCCGGTGGCGAGCTGCTTCAGCTCGGCGGCGGTCTCCTCGTTGAGGTAGCGCAGGAGGCCGAAGCCGAGGCCCTTGTCGGGGATGGCCAGCAGCTGTTCCTTGACGGCCTTGACGACGCCGCCCGCCGCGGGACCGCCCGCGAACGCCTCGTCGAGGTCGAAGCCCGCCGTGTCCAGGCGTACCGGGAACATCGAGGTGAACCAGCCGACCGTGGTGGACAGGTCGGCGCCGGGCACGACGTCCTGCTCGCGGCCGTGGCCCTCCAGCTTGATGAGGGTGGAGGTCTCCTCGATGCCCCGGTCCCGGCGCCACTTCGCGACGGCGAGGGCGAGGGCGGCGAGCAGGCCGTCGTTGACGCCGCCGTGGAAGGCGGCGGGCACCTTGGTCAGGAGGGCGTCGGTGATGTGCGCGGGGAGCTGCACGGTGAGGTGGTCCAGCGCCGTGCGGGTGTCGACGGCCGGGTCGAGCGCGCGGGAGCCGAGCAGCGGGTCGGGGCCGTCCAGGACCGAGCGCCACAGCGGGAGTTCCGCGGTGCGCTCGGGGCTGTTGGCCTCGTCGATCAGTGCGTGCGTCCAGCGGCGCACCGAGGTGCCCGACTGCGGCAGTTCGGGGGTCTTGCCGTCCTTGACCTGCTGCCAGGCGGCGGCGAAGTCGGGGAGCAGGATGCGCCAGGACACTCCGTCGATGACGGCGTGGTGCAGGGCGATGACCAGGCGGCCCGGGATGGTGGCATCGGTCGGGTCGAACCACACGAACTGGGCCATCACACCGGCCGCGGTGTCCAGGCGGCCGGTCGCGGCATCGAGTTCGGCCTCGGCGCTCGCCTGCCAGGCCTCGTCCCAGGTGCCGTCGCAGGAGATGCGGCGGATCAGCGCGGACGTGTCGACCGAGCCCGCGGGGTCGACGCGCATCGCGCCGCCGTCCTCGGTGAGGATGGCCGAGCGCAGGATGTCGTGCCGGTCGAAGACCGCGTTCAGCGTGGCGACCAGGCCCGGCTCGTCGATGTCCAGCGGGAGTTCGGCGAGCAGCGACATGGAGAACCGGTCGTACCCGCCGCCCAGCTCCAGCATGTACTGGGCGATGGGGAGCAGCGGGAGCAGGCCGGTGCCGCCGCCCTCGAACTCCTCCAGGACGATGCCGCCCGTGCTTTCGGTCCTGGCCACGTCGGCCAGGTCGGCGACGGTGCGGCACTCGAAGATCTGCCGGGGGGTGACCTCCAGGCCCTGGGCGCGGGCCCGGGAGACGACCTGGATGGAGCGGATGGAGTCGCCGCCGACGGCGAAGAAGTCGTCGTCGATGCCGACCCGGTCCAGGCCCAGGACCTCGGCGTACACGCCGGCCAGGACCTTCTCGGCGTCGCTGCGCGGCGCTCGGTACTCGCCGCCGGTGAACTCCGGCTCCGGCAACGCCTTGCGGTCCAGCTTGCCGTTGGGCATGAGCGGCAGCCGGTCGAGGATGACGAAGGCGGAGGGGACCATGAAGTCGGGCAGCCGCTGCGAGGCGAAGGCCCGCAGATCGGTGGCCTCGATGCCGGAGCGGAAGTCGTGGCTGTTCTCGTCGCTGGTGAAGGCGGGGACGACGTAGCCGACGAGCTGCTTGGCGGCGTTGGTGCCCTGGCCCTCGCGGGCGATGACGGCGGCCTGGCCGACGCCGGGGTGGGCGAGCAGCGCCGCCTCGACCTCGCCGGGCTCGATGCGGAAGCCGCGCACCTTGACCTGGGAGTCGCCGCGGCCGACGTATTCGAGCTGGCCGTCGCTGTTCCAGCGGGCCATGTCGCCGGTGCGGTACATCCGGTCGCCGGGGGTGCCGAACAGGTCGGGCAGGAAGCGCTCGAAGGTCAGGTCGGGGCGGCCGAGGTAGCCGCGTGCCACGTTGCCCGCGATGTAGAGCTCTCCCGCGACGCCCGGGGCGACCGGGCGCAGGGTCGGGCCGAGGACGTAGGCGCGCATGTTGCCCAGCGGGCGGCCGATCGGGGCGTTGCCGCTGCCTTCCCACTCCTGGCCGTCGGCGACGGTGAAGGCGGTGGCGTAGAACGACTCGGTCTGGCCGTAGGCGTTGACGACGCGTACGCCGGGGAACGTCTCGCGGACCTTGGTGACGAGGGAGGCCGGGAGGGCCTCGCCGGCGAAGACCAGGGTGTCGACGGTGATGCGGTCGGCGATCTGGTCGACGAGCTCGCCGAAGGCGGACGGCACGGTGGAGATGATGTGGCCGTCCCAGCGCTCGCGGTCAGCCAGGACCAGGACGTCGCGGACGACCTCGATGGTGCCGCCGTGGCAGAGGTTGGTGAAGATCTCGAACGCGGAGACGTCGAAGTTGATGGACGTGCCGGCCAGTGCCTTTCGGCCGGGACCTGCGCCGATGCGCTCGGCGAGGTGGGTGATGCCGTTGACGACGTTGGCGTGGGTGATGGCGACGCCCTTGGGGGTGCCGCTGGAGCCCGAGGTGTACATGACGTACGCCAGGTGCTGCTGTCCCAGAGGTCCCGAACGGTCGGCGTCGGTGAGGTCGGCCGCGTCCCCGATTTCCGGGTCGACGTCGCCGAGGAAGAGGACGGGGGTGTCGGTCTTCGGCAGGACGGAGACGGTGTCGGCGTCGGTGAGGATCAGCTGGGGCTTGGCCTCGCCGAGGATGAACTCCAGGCGGTGGCTCGGGTACTTCGGGTCGATCGGCAGGTAGGCGCCGCCCGCCTTCAGGACCGCGAGGAGGCCGATGACGAGTTCGGCCGAGCGCGGCAGGGAGAGCGCGACGACCGACTCGGGGCCGACCCCGCGCGAGACCAGCTCGCGGGCGAGCCGGTTGGCGCGGGCGTTGACCTCGGCATACGTCAGCTCGGCGTCTTCGAAGACCACCGCGACCGCGTCCGGCGTCGCCGCCGCCTGCTGCTCGAAGAGCGCCGGGACGGTGACCTGGGGGACCTCGGCGGCGGTGGCGTTGAGCGCGGCGAACTGCTCGCGCTCGGCCGGGGAGAGGATCTCCAGGGCGCCGACGGGCTTGGCGGGGTCGGCGATCAGCTGGGCCAGGACCCGTACGTAGCGCTCGCCGATGCTCTGGACGGTGTCGCGGTCGAACAGGTCGGTGGCGTACTCGATGGTGCCGCGCGCGCCGTCGCCCTCGGCGGCCGGGGCCACGTTGAACTCCAGGTCGAACTTGGAGCTCTTGGTGCCCAGCTGCTCGAAGTCCAGGCGGGCCTCGAGGCCCGGCAGGTCGATCTCGGCGCGGCTGATGTTCTGCCAGGCGAAGAACACCTGGAACAGCGGGTTGTAGGCGGTGGAGCGCTCCGGCGCGAGCTGGTCGACCAGCATCTCGAACGGGGCGTCCTGGTTCTCGTACGCGCCGAGCGCCTTGTCCTTCACCTGGTCGAGCAGGCTCTCGAAGGAGGGGTTGCCGGGCAGCTGGACCCGCAGCACCCAGGTGTTGACGAAGAAGCCGACCAGGTCGGCGAGGTCCTCGTCGATGCGGCCCGCGATCGGCGAGCCGATCGGGATGTCGGTGCCGGCGCCCAGGTGGTGCAGGAGCACGGCGAGCGTGGACTGCAGGACCATCGAGACGGTCAGGCCCTTGTCCTGCGCCAACTGCTCGACGGCGGCCCGCAGTTCGGGCTCGATGTGGAACTCGACGGTGTCGCCGCCGTGGCTGGCCGTCGACGGGCGGACCCGGTCGAGCGGCAGCGGGAGCGGCTGGTCCATGCCGGCCAGCTCCTCGCGCCAGTGGGCGAGCTGGCTGTACAGCATGGACTCGGGGTCGTTCTCGTCGCCGAGCAGGTCGCGCTGCCACAGCGTGTAGTCCGAGTACTGGACCGGCAGGTCCTCCCACCCGGGCGCCTCGCCCTCGATGCGGGCGGTGTAGGCCTCGGTCAGGTCCCGCAGGAGCGGCACCGCCGACTCGCCGTCCGCCGCGATGTGGTGGAACAGGAGGACCAGGACGTGCCCGTCCGGGCCGTGCTTCAGGATCCGGGCCCGGACGGGGATCTCCGCGTACAGGTCGAACGCGTAGTTGATCGCTTCGGCAATGGCGTCGTCCACCTTGTCCGGCCGCACCGGCACGACCGGCACGTCGAGGACGGCGTCCTCGACCGGCAGGATCCGCTGGTACGGGACGCCCTCCTCCTCGAAGAGGACAGTGCGCAGGCTCTCGTGCCGGCCCACCACGTCCCTGAGCGCGGCGGTGAGTGCCGCGGTGTCCAGGTCGCCCGTCAGCCACAACGCCAGGGGGACGTTGTAGGTCGCCGAGGGCCCCTCGAAACGGTCGAGGAACCAAAGGCGTCGCTGTGCATAGGACAAGGGGATCACTTTGGGTCTACTCCTTGGTCATCTTGCGCAGACGGGGCCGGCTCTTCGTAGCAGTGGCCTGGATCTGACCCGAAAGCTCCGCAATTGTTGAATACTGGAAAATTGTTCTGATGGACGCTTCGAGACCGAGCGTCCGGCGCATCCGGCCGATCAGCCGGGTCGCCTTCAGCGAATTGCCGCCGAGGGCGAAGAAGTTGTCGTCGATGCCGACCCGCTCCACGCCGAGGATCTCGGCGAACAGCGCGCACAGCGCCTCTTCCTGCTCGGTGCGCCCGGCCCGGAACCCGTCGTCCGCGCCCTGCGCGCCGGGCTCGGGCAGCGCCCGGTGGTCCACGGTCCCGTCAGCGGCCAGAGGCAGTTCCTCCAGCGTCACGAAGGTCGCGGGGACCATGTACTCGGGCAGGTTCCGCGCCACGAACTCGTGCAGTTCCTCCGCCTCGGGCGCCGTGGCGCCGCGCAGCGGGACGACGTAGCCGATGAGCTGGTCGCTGCCGTCCTCGCCCGGCCGGGCGACGGCCGCCGCCTGGGAGAGCGCCGGGTGGGCGGCGAGGGCGGCCTCGACGTCGCCGATCTGGAAGCGGTGGCCGCGGACCTTGGCCTGCACCCCGCCGCGCCCCACGTATTCGAGGCGCCCCTCGCTGTTCCAGCGGGCCAGGTCGCCCGTGCGGTACATCCGCGAGCCGGGCACCCCGTACGGGTCGGCGATGAAGCGCTGGGCGGTCAGGCCCGCGTGCCCGTGGTAGCCGCGGGCCACCTCGCCCGCGACGTACAGCTCGCCGGTCACTCCGGCCGGTACGAGCTGGAGGGCCGGGCTCAGGACGTAGGCCCGCATGCTGCCGAGCACGGAGCCGAGCGGGGCCGCGCCCTGCCCGGTCCATCCTTCGGCGGCACTCAGTGCGGTCGCGCGGATCGTCTCGGTCGGCCCGTACGCGCTGACCACCCGCACTCCGGGGATCACTTCGCGCACGCGCTGGATGAACGAGCCGAGCAGGACGTCGCCGGTGAACACCGTGGTGGTGGCCCGGATGGGGCCGGCCGCGCGGTTGAGCAGGTCCGCGAAGAGCGGGGCGACCGTGCTGATGACGTCGCCGCTCCAGCCCTCGGGGCGGGCCAGCGTCAAAAGGTCCGCCACGACTTCGACGCCCGCTCCGGCGCACAGGCCGGTCAGGAGCTCGAAGGCGGTCGCGTCCCCGTGCGGAGATGCTGCCAGCATCCGGGCGCCGGGCACCAGGCCCGCGCTGCCGGCGAAGCGGACCACGCCATTGGCGAGCGCCCGGTGGCTGATGGCGACGCCGCTGTTGGCGCCGGACAGGTAGCGCACGCACGCCAGGTGCTGGGGCCCAAGAGCCGCGTTGCGCTCCCGGTCACCCAGATCGGCCGTCAACTCCCCTTCTTCCAGGGCGAGTTCGTCGAGCGAGAGGAGCGGTACGCCCGCCTGGAGGAGCTCGTCGGCCAGTGGCGCGGCGCTCGCCGAGGTGAGGATCAGCTCGGGGGCCGCCTCCATCAGGACGACGTCGCGCTGGCGTTCGGTGTACTCCGGGCTGATCAGTACGTATCCGGCGCCGGCCTTCAGGGTGCCGATCAGGGCGATCGCCAGGTCCGCGGTGCGCGCCACGGCGAGCCCGACCACGGACTCGGGGCCCGCGCTCGCCCGCACCAGGTGGTGCGCCAGGCGGTTGGCCCGCGCGTTCAGCTCCCCGTAGGTGAGCTCGCTGCCCTCGAAGCGGACCGCGACGGCGTCCGGGGTGGCCGCCGCCTGCCGCTCGAAGAGGGCGGTGACGGTCCCGTCGGGCAGGTCGCCGGCGGTGGCGTCGTACGTGCCGAGCAGCTGCTCGCGCTCGGCGGGAAGGAGCACGTCCACGGCGGCGATGCGCCGGCCCGCGTCGTCGGCGAGCTGGCCGAGCACCGAGCGGAAGCGGGCCGCGATGTCCTCGGCGGTGCCCCGGTCGAAGAGGTTCTGGTGGTACTGCAGGGTGAGCCGGTCCGCCTCGACGATCAGCGCGAGCGGGTAGCTGGCGCCGCCCACCGACTGGATGCCGGTGACCTCGATGCCGGCCGCTGCGCTCGCCTCGGCCGTCGCGGCCCGGTCGGCGGGGTAGGACTGGAACGCCACCAGCGTGTCGAAGAGGGCGTCGAAGCCGGTCGCCTGGTGGATCTCGGTGAGGCTGTGGTGGTGGTGGTCGAGCAGCGCCGTCTGGCGCTCCTGAAGGCCGGTGAGCAGCTCGGCGAGCGAGTCGCCGGGCGCGCACCGGGCCCGTACCGGCAGGGTGTTGATGAACAGGCCGACCATCGACTCGACGCCGGGCAGGGTGCCGGGACGGCCGGAGACGGTGGCGCCGAACACGACGTCCTGGCGGCCGGTCAGCGCGGACAGGAGCACCGCCCAGGCGCCCTGCACCAGCGTGTTGGTGGTGACGCCCAACTCGGCTCCCCGCCGGGCCAGTTGACGTACCTCGTCGGCGGTGAGGTCCAGGGCGACCTCGCCGACGCTCGCGTTCTGGGTGCGCGAGGCGGTCGCGGGGACCAGCGTGGTCGGGGCGTCCAGCCCGGCGAGCTCGGTGGCCCAGGCGGCCGCGCTCTCGGCGCGGTCCTGGCGGGCCAGCCAGGCCAGGAAGTCGCGGAAGCCGCGCACCTCGGGCAGAGCGGACGCCTCGCCGCCGCTCGCGTACAGGCGCAGCAGGTCCTGGCCGATGATCTGCTCCGACCAGCCGTCGATCAGGACGTGGTGGGAGGAGAGGACCAGTTCGCTCTGCTCGGGGCTCAGGCGGACCAGGGCCAGGCGGAGCAGCGGGGGCGCGGCCAGGTCGAAGCGGTCGGCCCGGTCCTCGGCGAGGAACGCCTCGAAGGCGGCGTCGCGGTCGGCGTCGGTGAGGTCGCTCAGGTCGATCTCGCGCCAGGGCAGTTCGGCACCGTCGACGACGACCTGCACCAGGTTGCCCGCGGCATCGGCGGTGAAGCCCGCCCGCAGGTTGGCGTAGCGCTCCAGGAGCGCCTGGCCGACCGCCCGCATGCGGTCCGCGTCCACGGCGCCGGACAGGTGGTAGACGGTCTGCATCTGGTAGGCGTCGTCGCCGGTGTCGCTCAGCATCGACTCGAAGAGCATCCCGGACTGCATCGCGGTCAGCGGCCACACGTCGGCGAGGTTCGGGTAGCGGCGGGCGAAGGCCTCGATGTCGTCCTGGGTGAGGTCGACGAGCGGCGCCGAGGCGTCCTCCGCCTGGGCACTCTCGTCGGCGTCGGTGGCCACCAGGGCGAGTTCGGCGACCGTGCGGGACTGCAGGACCTGGCGCGGGGTGACCTCGATGGCGCGGGCGCGGCAGCGGGTGACGACCTGGATGGAGCGGATGGAGTCGCCGCCCAGCGCGATGAAGTCGTCGTCGACGCCGACCCGCTCCACGCCCAGGACCTCGGCGAAGACACCGGCCAGGATCTCCTCGCGTTCGGTGCGCGGTGCCCGGTAGTCGGCGTCGGTGAAGGAGGGGGCGGGCATGCCCTTGCGGTCGAGCTTGCCGTTCGGGGTGAGCGGCAGCTTGTCGAGGGCGACGAAGGCGGCCGGGACCATGTAGTCGGGCAGCTTGGCCGCGGCCAGGGTGCGCAGTTCGTCGAGGTCGACGTGTGCGCCGCCGGTGGCGACGTAGGCGACCAGGCGCCGCCCGTCGTGGGCGACGACCGCGCTCTGGAGCACCGCGGGGTGCGAGCGAAGGACGGCCTCGATCTCGCCGAGTTCGACGCGCAGGCCGTGGATCTTGACCTGGAAGTCGATGCGGCCGAGCAGTTCGATCATTCCGTCGGCGCCGTGGCGGGCCAGGTCGCCGGTGCGGTAGATCCGGTCGGTGACCTCGCCGTGCGACCACTGAAGGAAGCGTTCGGCGGTGCGCTCGGCCTGGCCGAGGTAGCCGCGGGCCAGGCCCACGCCCGCCAGGTACAGCTCGCCGGGCACGCCGGGCGGGACCGGCTGCAGGGCCGCGTCCAGGATGTAGGTGCGCTGGTTGGCCATCGGGCGCCCGTACGGGATGGACGTCCACTCGGGGTCGCTCTGCTCCACCTCGAAGATCGTGGAGTGGATGGAGGCCTCGGTGGCGCCGCCCATCGCGATGAACCTCAGGCCGGGGGCGATCGCGTGGACCCGGTCGGGCAGCGTGACCGGCACCCAGTCGCCGCCGAGCAGCGCCAGGCGCAGCAGCGGCAGCGGCTCGGAGCCGCTCTGCTCGACCTGGTCGGTGAGCAGCTCCAGCAGGGCCGGGGCGGAGTTCCACAGGGTGACGCCGTGGGTGCGCAGGAGTTCGGCCCAGTGCGCGGGGTCCTTGGTGCGGGCCGCGTCCGGGATCACGACGGCGGCGCCGGAGGTGGCCATGCCCAGGTACTCGTACACCGACAGGTCGAAGCTGGGCGAGGACAGCGAGAGCACCGAGTCGCCGGGGCCCACCTGGAAGCGGGTGTTGAGGTCGGCGAGGTTGTTCCTCACGCCGCGGTGGCGCAGCGCGATCGGCTTGGGCGCGCCGGTGGAACCGGAGGTGTGGATGATGTAGCAGAGGTCGTCGGGGCCGGAGGTGCGGCCCTGGTTGCCGGCCGGGAGCGCGGCGAGCATCTCGGCGTCGCGGTCCAGGAGCACCAGCGGGCGGGCGTCGCCGTCGTCGGGCAGGTTCGCGGTGAGCGCCTCGCGGCTGATCATCACGGCGCAGGCGGTGCCCTGGACCATGGTGGCGATGCGCTGGGCCGGGTAGTCGGGGTCGAGCGGCACATAGGCGCCGCCCGCCTTCAGGATGCCGAGCACCGCGATGAGGAGCTGCGGCGAGCGGTCCAGGCACAGGCCGACGCGTACGTCCGGGCCGACGCCGAGCGAGATCAGGTGGTGGGCGAGGCGGTTGGCCGCGGTGTTGACGTCGCCGTAGGTGTAGCGCTCGCCCGCGTGGATCGCGGCGACGGCCTCGGGGTCCCGGGCCGCCTGGGCTTCGAACGCCTCGTGCAGGGTGACGTCGTGCGGCAGGTCCGTCTCGGTGAGGTTCCACTCGACGAGGGTGGTGTGCAGCTCGGCGTCGGTGAGCAGCTGGAGCTCGGCGACGGCCTTGTCGGGCGCGCCGAGCGCGTCGGTGAGCAGGGTGGCGAAGTGGGCCAGGAGGCGGGCCGCGCTCGCGGCGCCGTACAGCTCGCCGTCGTAGTGGAGTTCCAGGGCGGTGCCGCGCACCACCAGCTGGAGCTCGAACGGGGCGTCGCCGTCGGCTGCTTCACCGTCGCCGGCCAGGCGCAGCGCGACCGGGGCGACGCTCGCGCCCGGGGTGCGGGCGTCCGCGCCGGCGTCGGCGAGGGACCACAGGGTGGCGTCGGCGCCGACCAGGAAGCGGGCCTCGCCGCCCTGAAGGGCGAAGGAGATGGCCTCCTGGCCCGTGTAGCGGAAGAGGAAGGCTGCGAAGGCGGCGAGCAGCACCTCGTCCCGGGGCGTCTCGACCGCCGTCTCCGGTACGTCGATGGCCGCGTGGGCCACGGCCGAGCACCGGGACCCGACGCCCGGCCTGCGCGGCCGGTCCGTCGGCAGCAGCACCGGCGGCCACACCGGTGCGGCGGCGTCCTGGGGGTCGTGGTTCACTGTCCGGCTCCAATCAGGGATGCGGGGATGCTGTCGCAGCGCTCCAGCGGCAGCGGGTAGCGGGCGCACAGGCTCTTGACGTCCTCGCGGACCTGGGCTGCCAGCGCCGGGTCGATCTGGTACTCGGTGTCGCTCAGGGCGGTGGTGGCCGCCAGCACGGTGTGCATCAGGCGGGCGCAGTCGCGCATCTGGGCGGGGCCCATGCCGCGCTGGGCGAGGATGTTGGTGCCGAGCCGCAGACCGCTGGTGACCAGCGGCGACTTGGTGTCGCCCGGGATGCGGTTGCGGTTGGCGAGGATCGCGCACTGTTCCAGGGCGCGTTCGGCGACGACGCCGCTCAGGCCGCTCTCGATGATGTCGACGAGCACGATGTGGTTGTCGGTGCCGCCGGTCAGGATCCGGTAGCCGAGCGAGGCCAGTTCGGCGGCGAGCGCCCTCGCGCTCGCCACGATCAGCTGCGTCGTCTCGGCGAAGCCGTCGGTGTCGGCCAGCGCGAACGCGCGGGCCTTGGCGGCGATGGCGGCCGGGCTGGGCGTGCCCTGCGACTGCGGGAACACCGCCCGCTGCATCAGCCGCGACAGCGGGGTCTTGCCGTCGGGACCGAAGGAGCTGTGGTCGCGGCCGGACAGGATCAGTCCGCCGCGCGGGCCGCCGAGCTGCTTGTAGGTGCTCATCGTGGTGATGTGCGCCAGGTCCACGGGGCTGGGGTGCTCGCCGGTGGCGACCAGGCCCGCGATGTGGGAGATGTCCGCGAGCAGGTAGGCCCCGACCGAGTCGGCGATGGTGCGGAAGCGGGCGAAGTCGATGGTGCGGGGATACGCGCTGGCCCCCGCGATGATGAGCTTGGGGCGGTGCAGGCGGGCGAGTTCGGCGACCTGGCCGTAGTCGATGCGGCCCGTCTCGTCCAGGCCGTAGTGCACCGCGTTGTAGTGACGGCCCGTCACCGAGGCCGGGGAGCCGTGGGTGAGGTGGCCGCCCGCGTCCAGGTGCAGGCCGAGGATGGTGCCGCCCGCCGGGACGAGCGCCGCGAGGACCGCGAGGTTGGCCGAGGAGCAGGAGTGCGCCTGGACGTTGGCGTACTGGGCGCCGAAGAGGTCCTTGGCCCGGGCGACCGCCAGGCGCTCGACCTCGTCGAAGCGGGCGGCGCCGGGGTGGTAGCGGTGGCCGGGGTAGCCCTCGGCGGTCACGTTCGACAGGGCCGCGCCGCCGGCCGCGAGGACCGACGGGTCGGCGATGCTGGCGGAGGCGATCATCGCGAGCGTCGCGTCCTGGTGGCGGACCTCCGCGTCAAGCAGGGCCGCGAGCTCCGGGTCCGTGCGGTGCAGGGAGTCCATGCCGATCCGCAGCTGCCTGGCCTGCTCCCCTCCCGTCTCGGAAGCGACATCCTCAAGGGCAGTCTCCACCAATGCGGTGCGCCACTGACCGGCCATCTCCAACACCTCATCTCTCGTTAGAACACTGCCCATAAGGACTGCAGGACTGGAACGACGGAATTTTCTATTTCTCGGAAATCGACGCCGGGTGGACATTCTTCGGCACTCGGCGGAATTCCTTGGGATGTGCCTGGACCATAACTTTTGCGCCAGCCGAAGGGCAACCCTTCCGCTGACGCTCAAAAAGTGACGGTACGGCGGTGGTTCAGAAGCCCGGGGCTCTCACCGGAAGGGTGTCAAGTGTTCAATTTCCCGGGGGCCCGTGTGCTTTTTTCGTTGAATACAAATTAGCGGGTGACGCTCAACAGGAATAGCGGGGGCCGGTAAAAGCCGGACACGCGGTGCCCCGTCCGGCGGCTTGGCCCCCGTGGTCCGCGCGCCAGGGACGCGCGGACCACGGGGAAGGCCTCAGCCGGCCGCCACGGGCTCGGCGAGCGTGGCCAGCGTGATGGTCTCGGCGAGACCGGCCACCGTCGGGTTCTCGTACAGCTCGTTGGTGGTGAGCCGCACGGCCAGCTCGTCGCCGATGCGGGCGAGCAGGCGGGTGGCGCGCAGGGAGTTGCCGCCGAGGTCGAAGAACGAGTCGTCCCGGCCGACGGCGGACTGGTTGAGGATGTCGGCCCAGATCCCGGCGAGCTGCTGCTCCAGCTCCCCCACCGGCTCGACGTGCTTCCTGCGCCCGGGCCGCTGCGGGGCGGCGTCCAGGAGCAGCTGGGTGGTGTCGACGGAGCCGGCGGCGTCCGTCGGGATGCTGTTGACCTCCATGAGGCGTACGGGGACGGGGAAGGCGGCGAGGACCGGCTCCAGGGCCCGGTGGACGGCCTCGGCATCCGCGCCCTCGGCGGTGTAGGCGACGAGGACCTCGCGGGCGCTGAGCTCGTCGGTGACCAGCTCGGACAGGATCGCCGGGTTCTCCAGGTCGAGGCCGATGAGCAGGTAGTGGTGCGGCATGGAGGTCGCGGCCAGGAAGGCGCGCAGGCCGTCGTCGAGGCCGATGGCCCTGAAGCCGCGCTGGCGGGCCGGGGCCGAGGACTGGCCCTGGTTCATGCCGACGCCGTCCCACATGCTCCAGGCCAGGCACCGCACGTCGCGTCCGCGCTCGTGGCGCCAGTGGTCGGCGAAGCCCACCAGGAAGGTGTTGGCGGCCGAGTAGGCGCCGAAGGAGTGCCCGCCGAACTCGCCGTTGACCGAGCCGAACAGGACAAGCGAGGCCTTGGGCCGGCTGTCGAGGACGGCCGCGATGGCGAGGGTGCCGCTGACCTTGGCGGCGTACTGCTCGGCGAAGGTGGCCGCGCTCTCGCGGGCCAGGGTGTGCTCCTCCAGGTTCTTGCGCTGGCCGCTCACATCGGCGGCGGCCAGGTGCAGGACGCCGTCCAGGGTGCGGCCGAAGTGCTCCTCGGCGTCGGCGACGGCAGCTCCCAGCTGGTCGGCGCTGGCGACGTCGGCCCGGCGGTAGATGACCTGGCCGAGCGCGGTCAGGTCTTCGAGGGCCTCGGCCTTGGCGCCCTTGGGCACCGAGCGGCCGACCAGCAGGAGCTTCACGCCGTAGGCGGCGGCCAGGTATCCGGCGAGGTCGTGGGCGATGCCGCCGAGGCCGCCGGTGACCAGGTAGAGCCCGCCCGGCGTGATCGCCGGGGCGCCCTCGGCCTCGGTCTCGGGGACCGGCCGCAGCCGCGGCTGCCAGCGCAGGCCCTCGCGGGCGGCGACGACGCCGGTGTGGGTGCGGTCGGCGAGCTCGGCGCGTACGGCCTGCGCCCACTTCTCGCGGTCGGCCGGCAGGTCGAGCTGGCGGACGGTGGCCCCGGCGATCTCGCCGGCCGCGGTGCGCACCAGGCCCGGCAGGGCGCAGGTGGCCAGGTCGATGCGGTCCCAGGGGCGTACGTGGACGGAGCCCGCGGTGAGCAGGAGCAGCAGCGGGCGGCTGCCTTGGGCCTGGAGGTCCTCCAGCGCCGCGACCAGGGAGGTCAGTTCGGCGCTGATGGCCGCCAGGCGCTCGGCCGGGTCGCCCTGGGCGCCGTCGGCGGGCAGCGACCAGGCGTACACCACCGAGGAGATGCGGCCGTGGCGTGCGGTGACGTCGGCCAGCACGTGGCGCAGCTGGCCGGCGTCGCCCGGGGTGACGTGGAAGAGGTCGGGTGCCGCGTGGACGAAGGAGTCGCCCCGGGTGACCACGACCGAAACGACGCCGTCGAGACCGAGGCGCTTGATCTGGCCGGGCTCGGCGAACACGAGGCGTACCCCGTCGGCCGGTTCGGTGCTGCTCGCCTCGTCCAGGCGCGACCACTGGCGCTCGAAGAAGAGGGTGCCGGTGCCGGCGTCCGAGTCGTCGTCCTGGGCGATGCGGTCGGCGAAGCGTCCGGCGCGCAGGTCGGCGACGAGGGCGGCGCGCTGGATCTTGCCGCTGGCGGTCTTGGGGAACTCGGCGTCGGTGACCGGCACGAGCAGGTCGGGGGCGAGGCCTGCCTCGCGGCCGAGCCGGGCGCGGATCTCGGTGAAGGTCCGTGCGAGGGAGTCGTTGTCCCAGCGGGTGGGGACGAAGAAGACGACCAGGCGGTCCGATCCCTCGCCCGGTTCGCGTACGCCGGCGGCCGCCGAGAAGGTGACCCGTACGCCGTCGACCTCCTCGACCACGCTCTCCAGCTCGTGGGCGATGTAGTTGGCGCCGCGGACCACGATCTGGTCCTTCTTGCGGCCCGCGATGACGAGTGCGCCCTCGTGGACGAAGGCCAGGTCGCCGGTGCGGAACCAGCCCTCGGGGTCGAAGGCGGCCTGGTTGGCCTCGGCGTTGCCGTGGTAGCCGCGCATCATCGTGACGCCGCGGATCTGGAGCTCGCCGATGCGGTCCTGCGGCAGGACCGCTCCGTCCGGGTCGACGACGCGGATGGTGACGCCGGGCAGCGGGCCGCCGACGGTGGAGAAGGCGACCGCGTCCTGGCCGCCCCTGTCGCCCTCGTCGAGGAAGCGGAGCTCGGTGTCGAAGGAGGAGGGGGCCACGACCACGGTCCCGGCGGTGCGGTCCTCGCGGCTCTGGGTGGAGTACGTGACGCCCGAGCAGGTCTCCGACATGCCCCAGGCCGGCGCCATCGCGGTGGCCGGCAGGCCGTGCGGGGCGAGCAGTTCGAGGAAGCGGTGGGAGGTGCCGGCCACGACCGGCTCGCCGCCGTTGGTGAACTCGCGCACCTTCGACAGGTCCCAGCTGCGCCTGGCGATCTCGTCGGCCTGCTCGTTGATGAGCGCGAACGCGAAGTTGGGCGCCCAGGTGTTGGTGGCGCCGTAGTGCTCCAGGGAGTCCAGCCAGGACAGCGGGTCGGCGAGGAAGTCGTCGATGCGGCCGTTGACGTGCTGGGCCCGCAGGAACATGTCGCGGATGTTGTAGAAGACGATCGTGACGTGGTCGAGCGGCATCCAGATGACGCTGACGTCGTCCTCGGTGTAGCCGCGGCCCTGGATGACGGCCCAGCTGCGGGCCGCAGCGCTGGCGTTGGTGTGCTGGACGCACTTGGGGACGCCGGTGCTGCCGGAGGTCAGCAGGTTGAAGACGGGCGTCTCGGGCCGGGTCGGGAACCAGTGGCCGTCCCGCTCGTGCCGGGCGAGCTTCTCGACGGTGAGGATCCGCACGGTGGACTCGCCCCACAGCTCGCGGACCTCGCTGAGCGCGGGCGCGGTCGCGGCGTCGGTCAGCACGACCGGGTGGTCGAGCAGGTTCCAGGCGCCGAACAGCTTGCGGTTGGTCTCGTTGTGCGAGGTGTACGTGGTGGCCACGGCGACCGGCGTCGGTACGAACCCGCCGAGCACACAGGCCCAGAACGCGGTCATGTAGGCGCGGTGGTCGTCGAACTGGAACAGCGCCGCGTCCCCCGGCTCCAGACCTGCCGCGCGCAGCCCGGCCAGCACCCGCTCGGCCTCGGCGAGGAGCTCGGGGTAGGTCTGCAGGTCGGGCTCGCTGTCGCGGCGCAGGTAGACGGTGCCCTTGGCCGGGGCGAGTTCGGCGGCGGTGCGCAGGGCGCCCTGCAGGGTGGTGGGGGCGCCCGCCGGTATGTGCAGCTCACCGCCGTACACCTGGGAGGAAGGTTTCTTCGAAGCGGCCGTGCCGACGGGCTCCACCGGCTCGGGCGCGTTCTGCTCGGGCTGCTCCGGGGCGGCTGCCGGGGCCGCGGCGGGCCGTGCGCCCTGGCGTACGACCGCGACGGCCTCCTGGACGCCGGGCACGGCCCGGGCGGCGGCGGCGAGTTCGGCGACCCGGGACGGGTCGATCGCTTGGGGCGTGCTCATGAGGCTCTCCCTGCCATCTCGGGCGCCAGCAGTGTCTGGCTGATGAAGGCGACCACCTCGGCGGTCTTGTCGAGGAAGTAGAAGTGGCCGCCCGCATAGAAGCGGCTGTCGAAGCCGGCATCGGTCTGCTCGCGCCAGGGGCCGAGCGTGTCCAGCGGGGCCCGGGGGTCGTCGTCGCCGGCCAGCACCGTGATGGGGGTGGCGAGGCGGGGGCCCGGCTCGATGCGGTGGTTCTCCCACAGGTCGAAGTCCGCCCGCAGGGTGGGCAGGAGCGAGTCCATGACGTCCTCGTCCTCGGCGATCTCCGGCTCGATGCCGCCCAGGCGCACGATCTCGGCGGCGAGCTCGTCGTCGGTGAGGTCGTGCAGCTGCGCCACCTCGCCGAGCAGGCCGGGCGCGGGCTGCGCGGACAGGAACAGGCGGCTGGGCCGCGGCCCGCCCTTGGCCTCGAGGGCCCGGGCCACCTCGAAGGCGAGGGTGGCGCCGCCGGAGTGCCCGAAGAAGGAGAACGGCCCGTCCATGACCGGCCGCAGCGCCTGGGTGAGCACCCTGACCAGCGGCCCGACGGCGGCCGGCGGGTCCTCGGCGATCCGGTTCTGGCGCCCGGGCAGCTGGACGGCCGCGAGTTCGATCTCCGGCGGCAGGAGTTCGGCCCAGTCGGCGTACGCGCCCGCTCCGGCGCCCGCGTGCGGGAAGCAGATCAGGCGGTGGCGGGCACCGGGCCTGCGGGCCCGCCAGATGAACGGGGTCTCGGCCACCAGCTCGGCGAATTCGGCGCTCATTTCTCACACCTCGCCATCGGTGAAGGCCGGGACGGATATCGCGCTCTTCGGGTCCGGCTGGCGCCGCGAAGCTGTTCGCACGGCTCCTCCATAAAATTCTCTGTGGGATTCGAATGTCGAAGTGGAATCCGGCCCGGTTGTCACCCGGTCGGTCTGCGGAACTGAATCGACCAGCTCAGCAGTCGTTTTCGGCAGAGGCTCATGATGCTGGCCGTTTCCGCGAACCGGCCCGGGTGCAATTTCTGGGTGCGTTCCTGAACCGTTCCGCAGGTTCCGGTTCTCCTGTGCTGCCTGGTGTCCACCGTGCTCTCCGCTCGGGACTCGTAAGGAGGGACGAGGTTTCCCGAGAGTGCGCGGTGCGTCGTGGGCGGTCATGAGCACCGCATCTCGAGTTCGTGGGCCAGGCGCAGCCAGTGGTCGGCGCAGCGGCGGGCGGCCTGGGCGAGCGTCGCCGCGCGGTGGCGGGGCACGCTCTGGGCGAGCCGGCGCCACTTGGCCTCGTCGCCGATGGAGTGCAGGTTCATCAGCTGCAGGAGCATGCGCCCCGCCTCCGTGCGCAGCGAGGGGTCCTTGCTCATGTTGGGCAGGATCATCGAGAGGGCGGCGGCCGAGGTGCGGGTGGTGGCGCGGCCGGTGGCCGGGCGGGCCGGGGTCTCGGCCGCCCGGGGCGCGGGCAGCTGGACGGCGGCCCGGGTGCGCTGGGGCACCGGGTCCTGGCCCTGGCGGATCCGGTCGCGTACGTCCTTGGCGGTCGCGGTCGCGATGCCGGCGCGCTGGGCGATCTCGCGCAGGGACGCGTCGGGGTGGGCGGCGATGACCTGGCTGGCGCGGATGCGGCCTTCGGCGGCGTGCAGCGGGCGGATGCGTCCGTCGCGTCCGGCCCGGGCGTTCAACTGCTCGCTCTGCACGGTTGAACGGCGCCGGATGGCGGCCACGGTGCCGGCCGCGAGGCCGGTGTTGGCGGCGATGCGGCGGTCCGACCAGTGCGGGCGGGCGGTGACGATGCGGGTGGCGGCCGCGGTGCGCTCGGCCTGCGAGAGCGGCAGCCCGTGGACGACGTTGAGCTTGACGGCGAGCGCGAAGGCGTCCTCGGCCTCGCCGTCGAAGAACTCGACCTCGATGTTCTTGTCGCCGCGCAGCCGGGCCGCGCGCAGCCGGTGCATGCCGTCGATGACCCGCATGGAGGCGCGGTGCACCAGGATCGGCGGGAGCGGGGAGTCGAGTTCGGCCAGGATCTGCGCGTGCTCGTCGTTGAGGCCGCCCGCCCGGGGGGAGTCGGAGGGCTGCAGCGATTCGATCGCGACGGTGGCCTGCTGTCCGGCGGGGCGCTGGGCCTCGGCGGCCTGGGTGTCCTCGGCGGGCGCCGCCAGGTCGAGACTCATCGAAGGACCCTCCCCTGCGTCGCCGCGCCGGACGGCGTGCGGCCGGCCGGTTCGGTGTGAGCGTCGAAGACGTTCATGACGTGGTGGGTCCTCCCCCTGTGGCTCCTCAGGTCCGTGTGCGGCCTGGGCACGATCGGTTGGTCGTCGGTGGTTCCCCGGAAGTGGTGCTCGTACGGAGGAAGTTGTCCGCGGTCCCTGTGCGGAGCGGCGCCGGACCCGTACTGCTCCGGCCTGTGTGCCGCCTGCCACCAGGCACGCGAGTGATGCAAGTGCACGTACGGCTCCCCTCGAACGGCCGCAAACCTCAACCTCGGAAGGAAAAGTACCAGTCCGCTGGTTTTTTTTCGAGACTCGGTCGAGAAAGGTCTTGCGTACTTCCGTGTGAAGCGGTGGGGCACTACAGCCCGCAGCCGCACCCCGGGGGACGATGGTGCGGCTGCGGGAGCTGGGGACCCCACGGAGCGGATTAAGGAAAAGGCCAGGTCAGGCTGTGCGTCCAGCGATCTGCGACCTTCTCCTCGACCCGGCCGTCAGGGACGGGAAGCCCGCCTTCGGGCGGGTCGCCGACCCCCTCCGTGGGGCTCGGCGATGACTAAAACATACCTGCATGCTGGTTTTCAAGAGGGAATATAGCGCCCAAATCGTCCGGCAAACCCCGGCGGATCTCAGCCAAATCCGGAGCCGCCCCTTCAACTTCTGCCCCGGGTGCCGGATTTGGCAGCCTTCCAACAGAATTGCCCACCCTGATTCCGCCTCCCGGCGCCGGCCTCGGCGTGGCGGAGCGCCGGCCGGCCCCTGCGGCCGATGGCCGGTACGGGAGCGCCAAGGGGGCGGCCAGAATTACTGCATGGCCCATCAAAATAGCCTGCAGACAGGGGCATTCAGGGCATATGGAAGTCGGTTGGCGCCCGTGCATACAGGAGTGATCCGGACGACTCGGGGCAAGCTCTGGTTACAAAACCGCGAAGCTGGTTTGATAAGTTCTCATGGTGCAGCCCCATCCCCCGAGGAGCCACCGGTGATGAAACAGGAACGTGCCGTGCGCACCCGCCACTCGCTGATCCGTTCCGCGGCCGAGACCTTCGAGCGCCACGGATACGTCCAGGCGAAGCTGGCCGACATCAGCGCCAGCGCCGGCGTCAGCCTGGGAGCGCTCCACTTCCACTTCGAAAACAAAGCCGCATTGGCCACGACGGTGGAGACGACGGCGGCCGTGAGCCTGCGCCGCGCGGCCTGGATCGCCCAGCGCCCCGGCACGAACGCCCTGCAGCGCCTGACCGACACCTCGCACGCCCTGGTCGACCAGCTGCACAGGGACGTCGTGTCGCGCGCGGGCTTCCAGCTGAGCGGCGAGGCGGCCCACCCCAGCAACGTGAATCTGCGTCAGGAATGGCAGGCGTGCGTGCGGCAGCTGCTGGCGGAGGCCTGCGACGAGCACCTGCTTGCCGAGCACATGGAGCAGCACGACATGGTCGCCACCGTCGTGGCGGCGACGACCGGCTTCGAACTGCTCGGCCGCAAGGACCCGCAATGGGTGTCCCACCGCTCGCTGTCCGGCTTCTGGCGACTCGTCATGCCGTGCCTGGCCACCCCCGCCGCCCTCGTCGAGGTCGACCCCGCGAGCACGGTGCGGGAGCTCGAAACCATGGCGGCGGTCACGGGCTGAGTCGGGTGCGTCACACCCAACTGCCCGAGAGAGTACGGTGATCCCTGGCCGAGCATCGCTCCCGCCGGGGGTGGCCGCGGGCTTCTTCTCGTATGCCGGAACCCGTAGGTGAAGGGGTTTGCCGCAGTCAAGAAGCCGGGACCGTAAGGCTGATTGAATGCATACCGGTTGCACGGTATGTTCGATCGAGGTCACCTTGTGACCTGCCATTACGACCCGGGGGAGGGCCACGTGGGAGGGAACGCCAACCACCCGTGGCGCCGGTCCGTCATTTCCTTTGCACACCAGTACCCGTACGGCATCGTCATCGCCGTTCACGGGCTCTTCGGCATGCCCTCGGCGACCGTGCGCGGACAGCGCACAGCTGTGCGGGTCGAAGGGAGTGTCATGCCGTAACGCACTGGGTGAGTCCGGCCCTTGTGGAACCAAGGGACCGCTCACGTGCCGCGCGGGTGGCTTTAGCCACCACCACTACGCGGCCTCTACATCTCGTCTCCGTACCGGCCGAGCGCCAACTCGACGGACGGAATGCCCATCGGACGCCAATCCGATCGGCGAAATCGGTTCACCAGAACCCGCTCTGCACCACACCGGCCTCCCAGCAAGGAGACCGTCCCCATCACAACGAAACCCCAGAAGAAAGAAAGAAAGAAGGAGGTAGCCACTGGCCCCGAAGGGATAGCCGATCCGTCTGTTCCGTCTCGCGTCCCGCGACTTGCGTCTTGTGACGAGATGTCAGGCGCCGTAACTCCCACCACCCCGAAGGAAGGCAGTCGTCCCGTAGCCGTCTTGTGCTCCCGAGAGGGGGAGTGCCCCAGCTAATGCCAGAGCCCTATCAGGAGTGCACCACACATCATGCTGCACAGCGGTCATGTTTGCCAGTTCGTCAGCTGTAATCCGTTAGATCTGTCCGATCGTTTCGCTTCTGCACACGGTCGATCGGCTGGATCCGCACCTCGTGGGGATGTCTCCCCGTTCCTTCCCTCCCCTGTCCGGCGGGCCCGGAAACGGGCCGGCTCGTGGCTGCCGGTGGCCCGGGCGGCCCAGGACGTCCTCACCACGGCCTCGCGTCACGCGCAGCCGCGCGCCTGGTTGCGGGCGGTGGAATGGCTGGTGGGGAGCGGGATCCACGCCAAGGCCAGCAGGGTCACCGTCGACGTGGCCCGCGATCTCGCGGCGCGCATGGACTACGGCACGGGCACCGTCCTGTACGACCTGGAGGGCACCGCCGGGCGCCTCGGCATCAGCCGGGCGAGCCTGAAGAGGCACGTGGCTTATTTGCGCGAACTCGGCGCACTTGTATGGCTGGTTCACGGCTCCAAGCGCAATCTGCGCCTGCCCGGGCGGAAGTACACCGCCACCGCCACCGTGTACGCGGCCGCCATCCCGCCCGTCTACGACGCCGCCATGGGCCACCGCGTCCCGGTCGCCGGCTACGAGGGGCGCGTCACCGGTCTCACACCCGTCCCACGGGCCACTCCGGACAGGGCGAAGTGCCCCTGTGGATACAGCTGTGGAGAAGTCTGTGGAGAAACAGTTCTGCGCAGACCCCCTGTTCACGGCCTTGAGCCCCCTTCCCGTACCGCTTCTACCTCCGGCCCGACAGCTGAGGTAGAACGTGGTTTTTCAAACACGAGAGCAACACTTGCGCGCGGACGCAACCGAGCCGCGAAGGCGGCTCCGGCGGGCCCCGAGAAGGCCCCGGAGGCCAGGAAGACGAAGCGGCCGAGGAGGGGCAGGAAGGCCGGGTCGACCCGCCGTTCCCCGCTGCAGGTGGCCAAGGACATCCAGATCGCCCGCCAGGTGCGCCCCCGGGTCAACTGGACCCAGGGCGAGGGGCTGAGGCGCCTCGCGTTCAGCCTGCGCGAGCTCATCGACGAGGGCATGGACGCCGACGAGATCATCGTCCTGCTGCACTCCTGGTACCTCGGCTGGCGCCCCGCTCGTCCCGGCGCCTACATCACCAAGAGGCTCCGCGAGAAGGTGAGGAACGACTCCGAGTGGTTCGGCCTCGGGCGCGAGCCCCAGACCACCGCGGAGTGGATCACCTACTGCGAGCAGGTCGCCATCGAGAACGAGGCGAAGAAGAGGGTCTCGGCAGGCCTCGACCGCCTTCCCAGCTGGGAGGAGTGCATCGAGGCCCGCGATCGCGCCGTCGAGAACATGGACATCGTCGCCAGCCATGTGAGCCGCTTCGGCTGGGCCGACGCCCGGTTCATCTACGGCCGCGCGCTGCTCGCGTTCGTCGGCGGTGACGAGGTCCGCCAGTTCACCCACGACCACCGGGGGGAATGGCGGACACCGCGAGAAGCGGTGGACCTCGAATTCCCCCCGGGGATGCCGCCGTTCTGAGCCCACGGAGCCCTCAGCCCGCCCGTGACGCCGTCCCCGAGGCCACCAGGCGGTCCAGGACCGACTTCTCGGCCAGCCGGGGCAGCAGCAGCCCCCAGAAGCGCGTCAGCGTCGCCGGGGACAGCCACTGGGGGTCCTGCCCGCCCAGCGCCTCGAAGCCGGCCACGGCGGCCACCACGGCCAGCGCCGCGTCCTGGGCCGACACGTCGCCGGCCAGCGTCCCCTCGCGGTCGGCCTGGGCGAACACCGCCTCCACCCAGCCCTGCCAGCGCCGGTGCAGGTCCTCCCCCGCACCCGTCGACTCCGGGCTGTCGCCGAGGTCGAACCCCGCCCGCAGCACCACGTCGTGACTGAAGCCCCGCAACAGGGCGTGGCTGGCGTCGATCAGTATCTGCAGCGCGCCGTCCGCCTGCTCCCCGCCGCCCCCGGTGATCCGGCCAAGGCGCTGCGCCGCCGCCTCGCACACCGCACCGGCCAGGGCCGCCTTGCTCGCGAAGTGGAAGTGCAGCGCACCGTTGCTCACACCGGCACGGGCACTGATCGTGGAGAGCGACGCCGTCTCGAAACCGTCCCGGTCGAACAGCTCGGCGGCCGACTCGATCAACGCATTGCGCGTACGTACCGCGCGTTCCTGTCTTGCCATCAAGGCGCTCCGTTAGTGCGGAGGGATGCCGTGCGCGAGAGACCCTCGTTCGGCCTGTGCGTGAAGACCGCACACTTCACCTTAACAAACCGCTGAGGCGGTTTCTAGATGGCTCATGCACGTCTCCAGGGGAAACCTCACGGTCTACGGGGATTCGAACCCCGCAGGCCGCGAGGAACACCGTACGGCGGAGCGTACAGTGTGCGCAACGGCGCACACTGCCGCACATCCGCCCCGCCTCCGGGAACGCGAAAGCTCCGCGGCCGTGCGCAGGCCGCGGAGCTCGTGCGGGTCCTCCCGCGGGGTGCGGACTCAGGCGGCGGGCCGCAGCACCACCGGCAGCGCCGCATACCCGTTGACGATGAACGACGGCAGCGGCTCCAGGTCCTCCACCGGCCCGGCCGGCGCAAGCTGCGGGAACCGCCCGAAGAGTGCCTCCAGCGCCACCGTCGTCTCCAGCTTGGCCAGCGGCGCCCCCAGGCAGCGGTGCACCCCGTGCCCGAAGGCCAGGTCCTCGCCGCGCCTGGCCAGCACATCGAACGCGCCCGCGTCCGCCCCGTGCTGCCCCGGGTCCGAGACCGCCGCCGCGAACGAGACCACGATGGCATCGCCCTGACGAATCGTCAGGCCGTCCAGGTCGATGTCCTCCACCGCGAACCGCAGCGGCTGGAAGGCGGCGGGATTGTGCGTGCGCAGCGTCTCGGTCATCACCTCGGCCCACCCGGCCCGCCCGGCCCGTACGTGCGCCAGCTGTCCGGGACGGGCCAGCAGCGCCCCGACCGCGTTCGCGATCAGCGTCGATGTCGTCTCCTGGCCCGCCGCGATCATGAGATACAGCGTGCCCAGGAGCTCCTCCTCGCTGAGCCGGTCCCCGTCGTCGCGCGCCGCTATCAGCGCGGACGTCAGATCGTCGCCGGGCCGCGCCCGCTTGGCCGCCACCAGCTCGCCCAGGATCCGGTACGCCTCAAGGCGCGCCGCGTCCATCTCCTCGGCCGGTACCACCGTGTCGAAGACGACCTCCAATGTGGCGCACAGCGGCTGCCTGAACTCCTCGGGCACACCGAACAGTTCGCAGATCACCTGCATCGGGAGCAGCTTGGCGAACGACGTGCGCAAGTCGACCGTCTCCCCCGCCGGCACCTCGGCCAGGGCGTCCAGGAGCCGCTCGGCCGCCGCCTCGACCTTGCCCCGCAGCGCTTCCGTACGGCGCATCGTGAACGCCCCCGACACCAGCCGCCGCAGCCGGGCGTGGCTGTCCCCGTAGGAGAACAGCATGTTCTCGTTCGCCACCCACGGATACAGCGGCCACTCCTGCGTGATGCGCCCCTCGACGAACTCGGGCCAGTGGCGGCGGGCATCCTTGGACACCCGCGGATCGAGCAGCAGCTGCTTGACGTAACGGTGCCGTGTGACCGCCCACGCCCGCACGCCGCCCGGCAGCACGACCTCGACAGCCGGCCCCTGCGCCTGCAGCGCGGCCGCTTCGCCCGCGAGATCCCGCCCCGTGACATCCAGCGCATAAGGGCAGACAGCCTGACTCATCCGTGCCTCCGCTCAGTGGACCACTGCATCGACGTACCAAAACACCTGCACACACAGTGCACACGCACCACCCCGCCCGCCCCCGTAACGCCGAAAAGGGCCCACTCAGCCCGGCAGCACCAGCTCCGCACCACCGCGCAGCTTCATCGCCGCCTCGTAGATCTCCGGCCCCCGCGTCGGCGTGAAGTCCATCCGCACAAGGACGGCCGGCATCGCGATCGACGGCATCACATGCCGGTACAGATCGATCACCCGCTCCGCCATGTCCGTGCGGTCCGACATGATCCTCGACAGCACCTGGATCCCGGTGAACGAGCCCACCATCAGCTTCGCCACCCGGGTGACATCCGTGTCCGCCATGATCTCCCCGCGGACCTTCGCCTCACTCAGGAGCTCGACGTTGTGCTGGATCCACCCCGCCATCGGCACCCGCCGGTCCAGACCGTCCCTCGGCGAACCCTGGTCCACGGTCAGGCGGATGCTGCCCTGCACGATCGGATCACCCGTGTCCCGCCCCAGCAGGTACGTGAGCAGCAGCGATTCGTCCAGCGACTGCTGCAGCTTCAGGTCCCGCTCCGGCACGAGCGGCATGGCCAGCACCTGCTCCGCGAGCACCGCCTGGGCGAGCTCCTCCTTCGAGGTGAAGTGGAAGTACAGAGCTCCCTTGGTCATCCCCGACTTCTTCAGGATGTCGGTGATCGTCGCCGCCTCGTACCCGACCTCGTCGAACACCTCGGCCGCCGAAACAAGGATCTTCTGCCGAGTCCGAACCGCTCGTTCCTGCCGCGCCACAACCCACCTCCATACCTGCCCTGACCAGCCGAGAAAGAAACCGAAGGGTTCGTATTCTAGCAGTGGCGACACTCCGCAACAGCGTGCGTGCCAAACCTGCATATTTCCGCCCAGTAAGGCTTATTCCCTGACGATCATCGACGACTGACCAGACATCGAGCAGAATAAAACCAGCTGATCGGTTTCTCAATGGGCAGAGTCGGCGAGCCCGAGGGCGGCCCTCCGTGGCCGAACTACCCCCGGAGCTGGGCCCCATGCCCTGAATGGGCCATTCCGGTGTGATCGGAGAGTGGCACGGGCACGAGCGTCGCTCAAGTGCCGCTTGAGGCAGCCTCAAGAAGGGGCTTGAAAACAAAACCGGTTGGTACGTATCTTTAGGGCCTGAGCTTCCCACCTGTCGGGTTCTCATCAACGGGGAGAGGTCCATGACCTTGCTGACGTTCCAGAAGACCGCGTTCGTCGACACGGAGATCGAGGGGGCCGCCGGCGCAGACGGCCGTTTCGCCTTCGGAGCCTCGGCCCTGGCGGCCGGTGAACTGGCCCACCTGCTCTTCGACCGCCAGGACCGCGACCGTGTGCACGAGACCTGGCGCCGCCTGGTGAGCGGGGCGGACTTCGCCCACCGCCCGGGTCTGGCCCCCGCCGAGCGGGCCGCCCTTTCCTACCGGCGCCTCCGCCTGGCCAACCAGGCCGTCGACAGCGCCGAGGAACTCGCCGACGACCCGCACCGCCTCGCCGCCCTGCACGAGTGGACCGGCCCCGTGGACGGCGGCCTGTGCACCGTGGCGAGCATCCACTACAACCTGTTCCTCGGCAGCCTCCTCGACCACGACAACGAGGGCCGGGACCTGTCCGCCTTTACGTCGATGAAGCGCACCGGAACGTTTCTTTGCACCGAGCTCGCCCACGGCAACGACGTCGCCTCCATGGAGACCACCGCGACCCTGGACCGCACCACCGACGGGTTCGTGCTGCACACCCCCAACCCGGGTGCGCAGAAGTTCATGCCGAACACCAGCACCATCGGCGGACCCAAGAGCGCCGTGGTCGCGGCCCGCCTCCTCGTCGACGACCAGGACCACGGGATCTTCCTCTTCCTGACCCCCCTGAGCGACGAGAACGGCCACCTGCCCGGCGTGAAGGTCCAGCCGCTGCCCGAGCGCACCGGCACCCCCGTCGACCACTGCCTCACCGCCTTCGACCACGTGTGGCTCCCCCGCGAAGCCCTCCTGGAGGCTCCCCACGGACGGCTGGACGCGGAGGGCAGGCTGAGCAGCAATCTCGGCAACAAGAGAAAGCGCTTGCTCCGTTCCATCGGCCGCGTGACCATGGGAAAGCTCTGCATGAGCGCCGGGACGCTCGGTATGGCACGTACAGCGCTTTCTATCGCCGTGCGCTACTCCCACGACCGTCTCATCGCCGGCCCCAAGGCCGGGCAGCAGGTGACGCTGGCCGCCCACCGCAGCCACCACAGCCGCCTTCTTGACAAGCTCGCCACCGCCTACGCCATGACGTTCCTGCACCGCACCACCGTGGACCGCTGGGCCCGGCACACCGATGAGGACCGCGAGGAGACCGAGCGCCTGGTGGCCATCGCCAAGGGCTGGATCACCTGGCAAGCCCGCGGCATCACGACCGAGTGCCGCGAACGCTGCGGCGCCCAGGGCCTCTTCCCCGCCAACGGCCTGTCCGACCTCACCCTCAACATCGAGGGCGGCATCACCGCCGAGGGCGACAACCTCGTCATCTGGGTCAAGGCGGCCTCCGAGATGGTGCTCGGCCACCAGGTGGACCGCAAGGCCTCCGCCCGCGTGCCCGCCGCCGAACGCAGCCTCACCGACCTGCACTTCCTGCGCGACCTGCTCGCCGAGGTCGAAGGCCTCTGGCAGGCCAGGGCCCGCACCGCGCTGCGCCACGGCCCCTGCGGCGACCCGCTGTCCCGCTGGAACGAGACCTCGCCGGCCGCCCTGGAAATGGTCTCCGCCCACGCCCGCCTCCAGGCCGCCGACGCCTTCCTCGCCGCGGCCGCCCAGGCCCTCGACCCCACCGCCCGCTTCCTTCTGGAGAGCCTGTGCCGGCTCTTCCTGCTCAAGCAGATCACCGAGCACACCGGCGACCTGCTCGCTGATGAGCACATGACAGCCGATCAGGTGCGCGCCCTGCCCCGCACGGTCAACGCGATCCTCGCCGACCTCGCCCCCCACATGACCACCCTGGTCGACGCCTTCGACGTCCCCGCCGAGATCCTGGCCCGCATCCCCATCGCCGCCGGCGACCACATCGGCCACTACACGGCCGAGCCCGCCACCGAGGGGTACCGCACGCCCTGCTGACTCCTCACATCAAGCCATGCGAACACTGTACTCAGAAGAAGAATGGTGTACGCTAGTTGCGAATGGTGTGCGCTACGGTGATTCGCAGAGCACGACCGGCCCGGATTATCACGCCGTGATAATCCGCAGGCGCCCCCACACAACGGGCAGATGAGGAGGCCACGTGCCCATCGACCAGCAGCAGACGATTCCCTCGGTGTGGACCCGCCCGCGTGGCCGGCGCGAACAGCCGGCCCTGAGCCGCGAGCAGATCGTCGCCGAAGCCGTACAACTCCTCGACTCCGAGGGCATCGACGCCCTGAGCATGCGCAAGCTCGGCACCCGCCTCGGAGCCGGCGCCACCTCCCTCTACCGGCACGTGGCCAACAAGGACGAACTCATCGAGCTCGTCGTGGACGAGGTGTACGGCGAGCTCGACGAGCCCGACACCGACAAGCCCGCCCACTGGCGCGACGCCACCACCCTGCGCGCCCACAACCTGCGGGCCATGATCCTCAAGCACCCCTGGATCGCCTCGGTGCTCGGCGAGGTCGGCGTCGCCTACCTCGGCCCCAACCTGATGCGTCTGTCCGACCGCATGATCGCCACCTTCGAGGCAGCGGGCTTCCCCCTCGACGAGTCCGATCATGCGGTACGCACCGTCTTCGCGTACGTCACCGGAATGACCACCAGCGAAGCGGCCTGGCTCACCATGCTCGCCCGCAGCGGCCAGACCGAACAGGACTGGGTCGAGCGCCTGTGGCCCGCCGCCGAAGAGGCCGCCCAGTCCTACCCGCGCCTGCAGAAGGGCTACGCCGACAAGCGCGGCAAGGACCCGCGCACCTCCCGCGACGAGAACTTCGTCTACGGCCTGGAGCGAATCCTCGACGGCCTGGAAGTCCGCCTCAGCAAAACGGCCTGACCCGGCATCACCACTCCCCAGACTGCCGGGTCGACCGGTCCATCCCCCGTACCGGTCGACCTGGCATCCGCTCCACTCCCCTGCCGCGCGGAATTATCACGCCGTGATAATCCGGACCGCGCGCTGCCGCAGGCCAGAGGTCGCCCCCGCCCTGCGTCCGGGATTATCACGGCGTGATAATCCAGCCCCCCGGCGACCGCCCCCGGCGTCAGCCCGGCGGCGGGCCCCCTGAGGACAACTCAGCAAGCCCCGGTGGCAGGGGGATCGGGGGATTATCACGCCGTGATAATCGACCTCGCCCGGCTGGACCCGGCGCTGCCGTTCACAACTCCCGTCCCGCCTCTGAGCCCCGTCGCCTCGCCTCGCCGCCGACCGACGCACGGGCCCCGGCCTGCCCTCGCTCCCCGCCGCACGTGATTATCACGGCGTGATAATCCGGACCGCACCGCGCAGCGGGACCGAGGTGACCGAGGCTGCCTCGCCCACCGGGCCGCAATTATCACGCCGTGATAATCCCCCGAACCTCCTCACCATCCTGGCCCGTTGAGGCAGCCGCCCGGGCCGATGGCAAGGCAAGGAGGAGGCCAGGATGAGGCCAGGGCGAGGTCAGGACCAGGGCGGAGGCGAGCCGCCCCTCGATTATCACGCCGTGATAATCGAGCCCCCACCCGATACCTAACTAACGTGTCGGTACGGAAGTTGAGCAAGTTCGTTAGTAAGGTTCCTCCTATGGCTTCCCCCGCGAACGCTGGCGACCGCGAGAAGGTCGTCTCCAAACTGCCCGGCTGGCTCAGGCAGGATCTGAAGATCCGGTCCGCCCAACTCGGCATAGAGATCCAGGGCGCCGTGGAACAGGGCCTCGCCCAGTGGTCCGCCCTCGCCTCCGCCCCCACCGCCGTCGACACCTCCGGCGCCGACTCCTTCTCCACCTGGCTCCCGGCCGGCCAGTGGGACACCTTCAGGAACATCGCCGCCGACCGCGGGATCTCCCTCACCCAGGGCCTGGCCCAGGCCGTCCAGGTCTGGCTCCAGACCCACCCGGCCCCCACCGTCGTACGCCCCGAAATCCCCCGCCGCATCATCGTCTGCAACCAGAAGGGCGGCGTCGGCAAGACCGCCATCACCGCCGGCACCGGCGAAGCCCTCGCCGAGGACGCCGCCACCCTCCACCCCGTACGCGTCTCCAAATACTTCGCGGCCCTGCTCGACGACAACGACGGCTCCGACCCGCTCGCCCTGGAAGACCTCCCCGGCCTCGGGCTGCGCGTCCTGCTCGTCGACTTCGACCCGCAGTGCCACCTCACCCGCCAACTCGGCCACACCCCCCTGCCCATGGAGGGCGACAGCCTCACCAAACACATGGCGGGAGAAGCGGCAGGCCGCCTCGCCGACCTCGTCGTCCCCATCGAGGAAGACCGCTTCGGCGACCGGCTCCACCTGCTGCCCGGCTGCCACGACGCCTTCCTCCTCGACGTCCGCCTCTCCGCGGTACGCGCCAGAGAAGCCTCCCTCGAGCGGGCACTGGCCCCCCTGGAAGGCGAATTCGACGCCATCCTCGTCGACTGCCCGCCCAGCCTCGGCCTCAGCATGGACGCCGCCGTCCACTACGGACGGCGCCGCCCCAACGAAGCCCCCGGCGCCTCCGGCGTCCTCATCGTCGTCCAGGCCGAAGACAGCTCCGCCGACGCCTACGACCTGCTCACCAGCCAGATCGAAGACCTCCGCGGCGACCTCGCCCTCGACATCGACTACCTCGGCATCGTGGTCAACCAGTACGACGGCCGCCGCGGCTACATCGCCACCTCGTCCCTCCAGGCCTGGACCGACATAAAGGAACCCCGCGTCGTCGGCGTCATCGCCGACCTCAAGGAACAGAAAGAAGCAGTACGCCTCAAGCGCCCGCTGCTCGCGTACGCACCCAAGTCCGACCAGGCCATCGGCATGCGCGCCCTGGCAAGGGAGATCTCATGAGCAAGGCCGAACGACTCGGCGCCGGCGCCTCCTTCGGCCAGGCCCGCCCGGTCAGCGCCCGCCGCGCCGCCATCGGGGCGGCCACCGGCGCCCCCACCGCAGGCGTCCCCGACCCCACCGAGCTCCCCGTCGAGCTCATCAGCCAGAACCCCGACAACCCCCGCGACCACCTGCGCGACCTCGACGGCATGACCCGCAGCATCCAGGAGCTCGGCCTCGTCAACGCCATCACCGTCGCCTCCGTCGACGCCTATCTCCAGGCCCGCCCGGAGCGCACCGCAGACCTCGACGAAGGCGCCAAGTACATCGTCGTCGACGGCCACCGCCGCCTCGAAGGCGCCCGCCGCGCCGGCCTCAAGACCCTCCGGGTCCAGGTCGACAACGCACGCGTGGCCACGGACGAAGCACTCCTGGAGGCCGCGTTCGTCGCCAACTTCCACCGCGACGACATGACCGACCTCGAGCAGGCCCACGCCCTCGAGGCGCTGGTGAAGTTCTACGGAAGCCAGACCAAGGCATCCCACCGGCTCGGCATCTCCCAGGCGACGATCTCCTCGAAGCTGTCCCTGCTGAAGCTCTCCACCGACCTCCAGGCCGAACTCGCCGAAGGCCGCCGCCAGGTCGAGCACGTACGCAACCTCGGCAAGCTGACCGCCGAGGAACAGCGCGCCGCGGCCGACGCCCGCGCCAAGGAAGCCAAGCAGCGCGCCGAACGGAAGTCGGCCGCCGATTATCACGCCGTGATAATCGACCCTGCCAAGCCAACCCCGGCCGGCCCGAAGGCAGCAGCACCAGCCGTACCGGCCCAGCCCGACCACCACGACCAGGCCGCACCTTCGGACCCGGTGGCCACCATGCCGTGGGACGACATGAACGCCCTGGCCGCCATGATCATCGCCCGCGTCCCCGCCACCGAGCGCCTCCAACTGACAGTGCTCCTCCAGAGAAAGAACCGAGAGGAACTCAAGACCCACCCGTAGCGGCGCCCCGCCAACCGGCCCTCCGCGACCGGCCCCGGATTATCACGCCGTGATAATCCGCGGGAGCGGGCGAGTGGAAGGGCAGCGGGAGTTGGGCCCCACCCTCCCCGAGAGCACCGGCGGTTGGCGGGATACCAGGCAGGGTGCCGGGGAAGCAGCGGAGCGCGCGTGATTATCACGCCGTGATAATCACGCCCGAGCCGAAGCCCCGCCTACGATGCGACCGAGCTGGGGTACCTGGCCGGACAGCTCCCCACCCGGATTATCACGGCGTGATAATCGGCGGCCCCGGCCGAACCGCGCTTCCTGCTCGTCCGCCACCGGGCGCCCTCCCGGCCGGACCCCGGACAGCTGCGCGCCGAGCGAGCACCGGATTATCACGCCGTGATAATCACGGCCGCTCCCCACCACGTGGGCGCTCGGGCCGGTCCAACTATCACGCCGTGATAATCACGGGGACCTTGGCAGCGGCTCGCCCCTGGCTCCGCGGCCATGGCCCCGCCACCGACGGTCGACGCGCTCGCCGGATTATCACGGCGTGATAATCACGGCCGCCGACCAAGCTCCACCCGGCACCCCGACCGGTCCCCAACCGGCCCTCCCCCGAGCCGAACCTCCGGAAGCCAGGGCCAACCACCGGATTATCACGGCGTGATAATCGCCGCCCCATCGGCGAAGCCTGGTCCGGGGTGCGGCCGGTACCGCAGCCCCTGGAGGCAGCCAGCGCCGATTATCACGCCGTGATAATCACGACCGCTCCCCACCACGTGGATGCTCGGGCCCGGTCCAACTATCACGGCGTGATAATCGGCGGCTGACTCGCGCTCGCCCAGAGGGGTGCCCCGGCCTGTCAGAGCGAACCCGCAACTGAGCCGAGCCGACGGCCACTTCGCCAAGGGCGGCGACCGACTCCCGGATTATCACGCCGTGATAGTCCGCCCCGAAGCCTCAGGCCCCCAACGGCCAACACAGCACACCGCCACCGACAGCACACCGCAGGCCCCAGACCCAGACCCAGACCCAGGAGCCTCAACCCACACGCCGTGATTATCACGCCGTGATAATCACCAGCGGCCCCAGCCCCACCCCGACACACCAGTACGCCAAAAGTACGGTCAAAGTCCGCCTCAAGGTAGCCTTGGGGCAGGAGGTGCCCGATGTCCGACCGCTTCGACGCGATCGACGCCCTGATCGCAAGCCAGCCGTTCCTGCCGCCGCCCAGCGAGCGCGAACGGCTGCGCAAGGCTCACGGCCTCACCCAGGAGGCACTCGCCGAAGCGCTCGGCGTACGCAAGGCCACCCTCGTCGACTGGGAGAAGGGCCGCACCCACCCGCGCCCCCCTCAACGAGAGCTGTACGCCCATTTCCTCAACAAGCTCGCCAAGCTCTATCCCTCCGGCCAGCCCGGCCAGCCCGGCCAGCCCAACCAGCCCGGCCAGCCCAACCAGCCCGACCTCCCAGCGCCCCAGGCCCCCCAGGCCCCCGAAGCCGCACCGCGCCGCCCCGCCCCCCAGGCCGCCGCTGCGGATTATCACGCCGTGATAATCACGGAGCCGCAGAACGAAGCGGCACCGAAGACCGATGCCGCCGCCCCCGAACAGCCCCAGACCCAACCCGCACCCGAGCCGCCCACCCCGGCTCAGCCCCCCGCGCCCCAGCCCCAACAGTCGGCCGCCGATTATCACGCCGTGATAATCGCCCCCCAAACGACCCCGGCACCCTCCCCAGCCACCACTCCCCCGAAGCCCGCCCTCACCCAAAACCCCAGGCCCACCGGGACCCCCGCCAAAACCCCCACCCGCACAACGCCCCGCACCCCACCCCCCAAAGCCCCCACTTCCAAGCCCACTCCCACTCCCACCCCCGATACGCCCTACCCCAACGGCCCCCTAGCCGTACTGGACGGAGACGGAACCGCCTACTGCACCGGCGGCCTCGTCCTGGACTGCCCCGCCAAAACCCTCTCCGGCCTCGTCGACTGGACCCTCAACGAATCCGGTGTCGGCGCCCAGGCCCTGCACCCCTCGGGCAAGGACGCCGACCCCCTGATCGTGCTCACCGAATCCGCCGCCGTACGGTTCGGCCTGCCCGCCCAGCTCCCCGACGACCCGGCGGTCCAGCGCGCCCAGCGCCTCCCCGACGACCACAAAGTGATCAAGGCGCTCACCCGGGCCAAGTGGAAGCTCACCAAGCGAGGCCTCGGCCCCTGGCCGCGCATCTACCGCCCCGCAACAGGCAACCGCCGCCAGTGCGTTCAGCTCGCCCTCGTCTCCTGGGGAGCCCTCGACGCCCGCGACTGGGGCAAGGACTTCGCCCGCGCAGCCACCGCCGGCGAGATCCCGCCGCCCGAACTCGCCCGCGTCCTCGCCACGTACGCCGGCCTCGTCCTCACCCCGCGCGGCGGCGGAGCGACCTGCGGAATCGCCCTGATGGAAGCCCTGCGTCCCCGAACCCGCGCCGTACGCAGCGAAGACGGCGGCTGGATGTCCGGCCCGCAGCCCGGCTCGCTCACCCTCGCCGTCGACCCCGCCCCCTGCGAGGCCCCCGCCGAACACCCCGTCCCCTCCACCTTGTGGGGAACAAACAATCGACCTATCGAACAGGCAATCAACGAAGAGGCGTACGAGTGGATCCGTGACCCGGAACTGCTCACCGACGAGGAATGCCTCAAGCCGTACGCCCTCGGCCTCGACGTGAACATGGCCTTCGCCGCGGCCCTCAACCGCCTCGTCGTCGGCCTAGGCGAAGCCGTCCACCTCAACGCCCCGGACTTCGACAAGGCGCTGCCCGGCTCCTGGCACGTCGACCTGTCGCACATCGACATCGACCCCCGCCTGCCCAACCCCTTCACTCCCGACGGAACCAAGCCGACCGGCCCCGCCTGGTACGCCACCCCCACCGTCGCCTACGCCGCCGAACTCGGCCACCACGTACAGCCGCTGGAAGCCTGGGTACGCCCCACCACCGAGCAGCTCGCCCGCCTCGGCATCCCGGTGCCCGCCGCCGCATGGGAACGCGGCGACGCAGCCCAACTCGACCGCCTGGGCCTGACCACCGCCCCGCCCGCCTTCCTCCACCAGGTCGTACGTTTCGACAACGGCGCCTATTTCGACCCGCTCTACAAGCACCTGCGCCAGGCCTACCTGACGGTGATGGAGCAGCTCGGCGTCACCCCCGGCATGGCCGCCCCCGACTTCGTCGAAGCCATGTCCGTACACAAACAACAGGACCCGGGCCTCGCCGCCGTACTGACCGCGATCAAGGGCACCGTCAAGGGAGGCGTCGGCAAGATGCGCGAACGCCCCCAGGGCAAGAACTACCGCCCCGGCGAACCCTGGCCGGCCCTCGCCCGCCCGACCTGGCGCCCCGACATCCGCGCCGCCATCATCTCCACGGCCCGCATCAACATGCACCGCAAGATGCTCAAAATGGCGGCCGCGGGCCTGTACCCGATCGCCGTCCTCTCGGACTGCGTCGTCTACCCCAGCGACGGCCAGGCCCCGCAGAACCTGCTGCCCACCGGCCCCGACGGCAAGCCGCTGCCCGGAATCTTCCGCCTCGGCGTATCACCCGGCATGGTCAAGGTCGAAGGCGTCCAGCCCTTCCTGTGGGCCGCCCACCTCCTCGACCAGGGCGACAACCCCGCCCGCCACATCAAAGATCCCCAGTCCAACGAGGACAGCGGAGAGTAGGAGAGACCCGTGGGGCTCATCGATGACGCACTGGAGCGGGCGGAACAGGAGAACGTCCACCGCCCGATCCCGGCCACCACATACGGCCAGATCACCTACCTGCTCAAGCAGGCCCAGATCGCCGACCGCAAGCACGCCAGGACCACCGGCACCAAGCCCGCCTCCAACGCCGAACTCGCCCGCCGCGTCGCCCGCCAGGTCGGCACCACCCAGCGCACGGTCGAGCGCTACCGCGATAAAAAAATCAAAAAAGCAAAAGGCGTCCTCGCCTCCCGCATCGAAGCAGCGGTACGCCGCACCTGGCAGCCGAAGGTACGCGCAGCAGCCCGCAAGCGCGCCTCCACGACCGGCGGGATCACCGTGGAGACCAGGGCCCGCTTCGGTTTTTCCGCCGCCGGCACCTCCACCGACGACCCCCGCCTACGCCTCATCACCCAGCACCTGCCCCCCTCGTACGCGGCCCGCCTGTTCACCGCGAAGGACTCAGGTGCGACGCACGCCCAACTGCAAAACATCGTCGCGGAGGGCCTACAGGAGGAGTATTTCAAGAACAGCGGCACCCGGGCGCAGGGTCTGCAGGTGGAATTCGACGGAATTCAGTACGTGGAATTGGATTTCTAGGTGGCTTTTCCGGAGCGCTTGATGTCAGCCAGGATTGCCAGACCACACTCCGCATCCACGTCACTCAGCCCCGGGACCAGATGCCCGGCGAGATAGTCACGGTCGTGCTCATAGGACTCACGGATCTGCTCCTGGGTCCGAGCGCGCCGGGCCAGCGCGGCCACCAGCTGTCCGATCGTGGTCCCCCGGGCTGCGGCCAGATGATCCCGAACCTCGACCGGAATACGGATCGACATGTCAGCCAGCCCCAGCATGCACTCGGTGGTGCGCCAGCGCTGACGTGGGCGGGAAGTAAGGTTTCCCCTCCAGGGGAACGATGTACTGCCCTCTCGACGCAGAAAACGGCGCCGCGCCCCTGCGGGGTGCAGCACCGTCTCGCTGTACGGCTGCGTCAGCTCAGCTGCCTCTACAGAGCGTGGAGCTGTCGAACGGTCGCCAGGGGAGCATCCGAGTCGTCCAAAGACGTAGGAGCGTCCTTCTCGCCGATGGCCGCAGGCCCGAGCCGGTAGAACTTCACCCCTACAGCTGTGTAAGCGAGCTGGAGCCAGCCGTTCTCCGAGAGTCGGCCGATGCTGCGCGAGGCACTGGTGGTACTCAGGCCGACCATCTTGCCGACATCTGTAGCCGTGCTGCGAACAGGGTCTCCGACCGGAACGGCGGTGGCGTAGTACATGAGGATCTTCAGGTCCGCGCCCTGCTTCAGCTGTGACCGCAGCAGAAGGTCGTTGAGTTGGCCGGCCTCCATGAAACGCGGTGCCAGTGGATCGGAGATCGGCGACGTCATGACGTCTCCTCCTCTTTCTTCTCCGGCGGGCATGTGGTCACAGGGTGTCGGGCGTGCTCCGTGGCCCTACGTTGCTGCCCTGAAGGGCCGTCATAGGCCGCCCGGGAGTTCAGTCTGTAGAACTTGACCCGGCCTACCTTCTCCGTCTCCAGGAGGAAGCCTCCTCTGTTGAGGTTACCCACGGACTTGCCCACGGCGGTCGGACGCAACTCCAGGCTGCCGCCGATCTCACGAAAGCTCTGGCGCAACGGTTCGTCCCCGGGCGGGGAGTTGAACAGGTAGTACCCATAGACCAGCTTGTCGTTCCTGGTGTAGCCACTGCCCTTCTCCCATAGCGCGGCTCCGAGCTTCTTGCTGGCGTTCACGTGCCGCCCGCCGCCGCTCCAGTCGTATGGCCTGTCGTTCTCCTTCAGCAGCTCCAGCTGAACGTACTCGCCCGTACCGGTGTTCACCGCTGGCCTTGCCCGGCCCATACCGCTCCTCACCTCGGGATTTCCCCTATAGGGGAACGATGTACGCGCCCTGAGGTAATGGGTGGCTTCCCCTCCAGGGGAAAGGAGCGTCCCAAAACGACACTTGAATAGCCTCTAACAGCACATACCATGGTCGCTGACCTGCGACGATGCGTGATCTCTCTATGTACTTCTCTGGTACGTCACCTCGACCTACGCGCGCTGGCTCGGGCTGTGCAGAGTTGGGACGAGACGCAGGAGGCTGTACGAGCCCGATGCCACCTGCGCCGCCGCCAACAGCACTCACAACAAGGCAGTGGTCGACACGAGCGGCAGGACCTTGCGCGCCTTGACTACCTTGCGGGGATCAAGGGCCGACCCAAGCGGCGACTTTGTCCCCGAAAACGGGGACATTTGCCCCTCTCTGCGGGGCCCCTTAACCGCCCCCAAGGCGGTTTGGTGCTCTCTCCCTGGCTCGGAAGAAAAATGGCAGCCACCGGGAAGAACTTGTCTCGAACGAATTACAGGGCGTGTAGGGGGAGTCATAAGAATTTCCCATTCTTACATGTTGCATCAACTCTTGGGAGGCGGCATAGCATCACAAATCTGGCATATTATGCAGTCAGTGCATGCAAAGCTGCGCATCCATCCACGCCCGGAACGGGTGGCCCTGCGTTTCACTCCGGGCCTGGGGTGGGTTGGTTGGAGTGGGGTTGGCGGTGCTTTGCACTCGCCTGATGAAGTGTTAACTACCGTGCTTTGCACGGTAGTTGGGCATTGCTTCGCAATGCCTTGTGGGAATCGCGGAGC
>NZ_BMUA01000035.1 GCF_014649955.1 Streptomyces violascens | reverse complement strand
TCACACCACGCCCACCCCCAACTCTCTTGACACCCCAACGACATGGGGTGTCTGTCACGTCGTCTGCACTCACGCGTTGCCCCGCCCCCAGCCATAAGCGCCTGGGGCGCCCCGAAGCCGCACCTGCTGTCCGTCGGCCGCTGACGTCTCGAGGTCTAGCCGGCCGCCTGCGGCGATCTCTACGACCGCCCCCATCAAGCGTCGCTGGGATTCCTCCTGCCGGGCCTGCGCCCGCAGGCGCAGCCACAATCCCAACAGCCCGCACCCCCTGGCCGTGACGATCGACACAAGGGTGACAACAACCGTGGCGGAGTCCACGCCCGATCTCCTTCCGCTCAGATACAGACCCGAACCAGGTCCGTCGGGAGCTAAGAGCCCACAGGGGCCAAGAGCGTGAACTCCCCTCAGAACAAAAAGAGTTGCGGCAGGTCAGCGCGACTGTGATGCGCATCTCTTCTCTGCTGGCAGGGGCGCCAGGAAACAGCGAGCGGCCCCGCTGTTCACCGCCGTGCTGCCGGACAGTGACGGTGTCCTCCCTGCACGCTGCACCTCACCATGCAGGGTGTGGGCTTTGTTGGCGAGGTGACCGAAGCCGATGCCCAGGCGGTCACCGACGCCGCCACCACACGGCTCGCCTCTATATGCAACTTGAGACAATTGCCATACACCATTCTCTGCCGAGTGGCTGAGCAGGAAGGGGATGGTGCAGGTTCGGGTGGGGCGCGCGCGAGTTGCTCTTAGGGTGTGGGGGGCTGGCGATTGTCTCAAGTAGAGAATTCCGGGGGGTACCTGGAATTCGGGTGAGGGCGTTCTGTGGATCCATACGAGGTGATGGAGCAGTGGCTCGCCGCCGGACGCGGCAAGCAGGGCCGGGCTCTGCAGGGGACCAGCCCTGTGCGCTACCGGGCCGACGTCACCGACTGGCTGCAGTTCATCGAAGGCGCCACCGGCATCGGCGCCTGGAACGCTCGCGAGGCCCACGTCGAAACCTGGGTCTCCGCCCGCCTGCGCCCCACCCGCACCAGCACGGCACCCCGCCCCAACAGCTCGCCCCACAACCGCACCCGCCGACTGTCCGCGCTCAGCGCGTTCTACACCTACGCCGAACAGGCCGGGCACATCGACAGCGTTCCGTTCAACCTCCTCGCGCTGCGCACCACCGACCTGCCCCGCACCGCACCGCTCTCGCCGAGAGAGACGCTGTACGTGTGCATCGCCGCCGACGACCTCCTGCCCGGCGAACAGCACCACGGTGACGGCGGCGCGAGTCCGCACCGCGACCGGCTGATCGCCTACCTGATGCTCGACGGGCTGCGGCCCCGCCAGATCACCGCACTCGACCTCGAAGACCTCAACCCCACCACCCACACCGCCACCGTGCTCGCCCCCAAGGGCGACGGCACCGAACACCGCACCCTCGCCCTGGAAGTGTGGGGCGCCATCGACGGGTACCTGCCCCACCGCAAACCCGGCCACGACGACGGCCACGAGCCGCTGCTCACCTCCCGCGCCGGCAAGCGCCTCGACTCCAACCAGACCCCCACCACCGTGCTGCGCCGCATCCTCGGCCACGTGCCCGACGACTTCCCCCTGCCCGACCGCGTCACGCCCGACCGCATCGCGCTCTCCCCCAGCCCCTTCACCGGTCAGACCTGGCGCAAGGGCACCCAGCCCGGCGAAGCCCTCGCCTACCGCACCACCACCGGCACCTGGACCACCACACCCGCCGACCACGAACTCCCGCTGCAACTCCGCATCCAGCGCCACCTGCGCGGCATCAACACCCTGCCGCTGTGCACCGACCACCCGCAGGCCGAAGAAGCCGGCGACGCGGAACAGGACGCCATCTGCGACCGCTGCGACGAGCGCGCTACCGCCTGGGACGCCTTCGAGGCGATGCTCGACGCCACCGAACCCGCCTGCTGGGACTGGCCGGTACCGCCCTACGACCCCCACCAGGAACCCGCCCAGCGCTTCCTCGCCTTCCACGCCGGACAGTGCGCCATGTGCGGCAACCAACCCGCCGGCGACGAACAGCACCACGAGGACTACGACACCGACACCCGCGTCGTACGCGGACTCCTCTGCACCACATGCACCGCCGAGGCAGCCGAAGGCGGCTCCCACTGGGACCGCTACCGCGACCGCCACCCCGCCACCATCCTCGGCCTCACCCAGACCCACCCCTGGCTCCGCGGCCGCCGCTAAAGAGCCCGCCCCTGCGCGGAGGAACGACCACCCCAGGCCTCGCGCCGCCCTTCCATACGAAACCCCCCCTGCCCGACGAAAACACCCCCCGGGCTCGACGCCGTCATCCCGTCACGCGCGCCCCAGACACGCCCGTGAAGCAGGGAACCGGACCTCCCGGGCCCCTACCCGACACCTTCAGCGCCTGTAAACCGAGGTGACTACCCCAGCGCCAGCAAGGACGAGGTGAGCGGCTTCGAGCGGCGCGGCCAAGGAGTCTCCCTGGCCGCAGAGCTGGCAGGCCGCCGACGGCACGGACCCTGCCTGCGACAACAGGGCGTCCTGCTCGCCCTGGGACAGCCCTCCCGCGTCCATCCGACGGTGGCAGCCGGGGCACAGCGTCAGCATCGCCGCCGCGCGCCCCCCATGCCTGGTAGGCAGACCACCCCACTTCCGCAAGGCGCGACCCCATCTTCCGTCGGCCAGCACCACCGCGGCCAGGACGTCCAAGAGCCGCGAGGACAGGCGCACCAGGACCCACAGCAGGCATGCCCCGCCGACCAGAGCGACGGCCATGGCCATCCAATTCTCGGACCACCACTGGGCCGACGGCAGCACCGGACCCCTGCGCGGGTCGCCGGCAGGAGCCGTACGCCGGAGCTCACCGCCGGCCACGAGCCCGAGGAGCGTCAGAACGCCCACGACCACCGCAGCGATGCCGGCACGCAGCAGGACCATCGCGCGCGTGGTGTGCCGGGCCACCGTGCCGGGGTGCTTGCCCATGAGCACGGCCGTCTCCTCCCGGGTGTGGTCCAAGGCGTGGGTCGCCCACACTGCGGTGCGCTGCGCCACGGAAAGCTCGCGCACCGCCCGGTGCACCGCGTCCCGGTTGTCCACCAACGCGCTGAAGTCGGCGACCTCCGGCCGAGGGCAGCACAGCGGATCGGCAGCCCGCTTCTCGTCCATGCGCTGGTGCTCCGCGCACCGCGTGGCCAGATGGACGATCTCGGTGCGGATCAGCTTGAAGAGACAGGCACGCGGCTGCCGCACGGCGCCAGGGTCCCGCAACGCCGTAGCGAAGGCGGTGCTGACGATGTCGTCGGCATCCGCCACTGACGGCGGCACGTTGGCCTCCCGGAGCAGCTGGCGAGCCTTGCCCGTCATCTCACCCCGGCACTGCGCAAACACCCTGCCCAGTGTCTCCGCGGTCACCGTCTCCGGCTCAGCCACTCGTCGTCCCCGTCCCCTGCTTCGGCTGCTTCCGTTTCTCCTGTTCCACCTGCCTCCGCCCGCCGGACGGTACCTGCCGCGAGACTTCGACGGCCCGCTGGGCGTAGATGACCTCGGCCTTGCCCCGGGCCCGGTTCCGGTACGCCACGCTGTCCAACAGCTTCTTCACACTCGGGACCAGCAGCAGAGCCACCCCCGCCACCACACCAACAACATCCACGGCCCAACCTCCCCTTCAGCCCGGCCGTTGAACGCTCCCGTACCGAGCGCGGCCGATCACTGTGAAGAGCCGCCACCTCGCCGTTCTGATGACACCCCGGCCAAGATTCTTTCGGCTCATGCAGGAGGCCGAACCGCCCCGTAGGCGACAAGGGTCCTCTCTGCCTCAGCAGTGCGCGTCATAGCGGACACACCCGGGCTCCGGTGCGTGGTCGTGGTCCCACTGGTGCTGTGAGACCGCCAGCACCAGCCAAACCAGCAGAGCCACCAGCAGGTGCGCGAGCATCGTCCAGCGAGCACGGAAGATACCGGCCAGCACCGCCACGACGAGTACGACGATCAGCATCTCCTGGACCCGCCCGATGTGCGCGAGGCCCGCTGCATCGATCCGGTCCTGCTTTCCCTGCGCCGCCCATACCTCCATACCCATGCCGAACATCCAGTCCAGCACGAGCCACGCGGTCTCCAGCAGCAGCAGCGGGATGGCAACGGCGAGGTCCACTCCCCAACGTGTCGGGTGTGACCAGGGGCGCCAACGCGCCGACCTCGGCAGGGTGTTCGTCATGGCCGCAGCGTGCCGGTCCCAGCCATGGCGCACATGAGTACGCGTACTCAAACCCCAGGCCGGGACAGAGGCCCCCTGCGCCCACTGCGGTGACCGCCGGGCCTCAAGGGCGGGCCCGCTCAGAATCGGCAGCGGGTCACAGCTCCCGAGGACTGGCCACCGGATTCTCGTAGTTGCCCGAGAAGTCGGCGGAGACCTTGGCGCACGGGGCGTAGACGTTCACGATGAGCGTGCTGCCGTAGTTGTTCCAGGCCAGGTCGAGCTTGTCACCGTTCTTGGGGTCCTCCATGCGGAAGCCGAGATCGGTCCAGTTGGCTCCGTGCCGGGTGTTGTCAGAAATCTGCTTCCACCTCTCCGAGGCGAAACGAGCCCGTACCCGGTCCATGGCGGCCTGCGCGGTCTGCTGCGAGACGTGTGGGATCTGCCAGTGGTGGCCGACGCTGACCACGCCGTCCACCGCCACGTCGATTTTGGTCCACCCGCCCCCGTAGCAGGCCCCGGTGTCCACGTAGTTGCTCTCGACGGGCAGCTGCGGCAGTTCGACCGTGGCCCGCACGAGCTGGGAGTGATCCTGCAGCCGACCTGCGGTCGCCGCAGGATTGGCCTGCGGAAACGTCCGTCCCCCGAAGAATTCACTCACCGCGCCCACGGCCCACACACCGCCCGCGGTCACCATCACCCCCGCGGTGACGATGCTCGCCACCGCCAGTGCCTTGATGCCGTACCCGCCCCGCGTCTCGCCCTGTGTCATGCACACCACACTAAGCAGCACCCCGGCAACCGCACCTGAGCACATCTACTCAACAGGAGCCGGGCGGCCTCGGGGCGGACCTGAGTAGGTGGCTGAGCCGTCACCGCCCACAACGGAGCGGGTCTGCCTCTCGCGCTACTGCCTAGCGAGCCCCGCGGGGTCGATCTCCAGAAGGAAGGGTGCCTCAATCCGGGTAACCGTGCCCGGGAGGGCGATCGTCGTCTCTGCGTACCGGCCGCCGTCCAGCGTGCTGACGATCAGGCGGGGTGCCGGATCGAACTCCAGGCGCCAGTAGTGCGGGATCCCGGCCTCGGCGTACAGCATCGGCTTGAGCTTGCGGTCCATGGTCTTGTTGCCTGGCGAGACCAGCTCGATGACCAATTGGACCGCTTCGGCGTCGACGCTCACGCCGTCCTCAACCGTGGCGCCCGCGTCGGCAACAACAATGTCCGGCACGACCAGCCCGGACGGCAGGGTCACGTTGATGGCCTCCAGCACCTCGACCGCGGCACCGGCGGCCTGGGCCGCCGCATCGAGGGCGACGTGCAGCCGGTAGCTGGCCCGCTGGTGGCGCAGACCAGGCGCGGGAGACATCACCAGCGACTCCCCCAGCAGCTCGTAGCGGACAGAGCGGTCTTCGGGCAGGGCCAGGACGTCGGCGACGGTCCAGGGCCCGTGGTGCTGAGTGAAGCTGGCAACGCTCATTCCCTTCACCTCCTCATCGCTCGGCACTGCCAGTGTGACCCGGCAAGGCGGCCGGTGTCTCCTGACGAGTGCCGTTCGTCGAACGGCGGCTTTCGTGATCTGCGGTGGTCAGGTCGGCAGACTCGGTGGCCGGGCGGCATATCCCGCCGTTGGTCTCTCCTGCCCTGCGGCGGTGTCCGATCATGACGAGGCCATGCTGTCGATTCGCATGAAGTGCTTCCTGACGGCCAGCGGGAAGATCCTTCCGGCTGCTCCCTGCCTATTTTTGGCGATGATCAGCTCGACCTCGCCGGGTTTGACCGGCTGGTCGTTCTCGTCGCGCTCTTCGTGGAGCAGCAGCACGGCATTGCTGTCCTGCTCGATGGCTGAGGACTCCTTGAAGTCGGACAGCAGCGGACGGCGGCCGACCGCACCCCGGTTGAACTGGGCGAGCGCGACGATCGGGGTGTTGAACTCCATCGCCATGATCTTGAGGCCGCGGCTGAGGGCGGCGACTTCCTGGGCGCGCTGGCCGTTGTAGGCGCTTTCGGGGGTCAGGAGCTGGATGTAGTCGACGATGACGATCGCGGGGGCCATGCCCTGGGCGGCCATCGTTCGGATCCGGGCGCGCAGCCGCGAGAGCGTCAGGTTCGCGGTGTCGTCCACCACGAAGTTGTGCGCGTTCGCGATCCGGTCGCTGACGGCCGCGATCTTGTCCCAGTCGCTGTCTTCGAGCTTGCGCCTGACGAGCCGGTCCACCGGGACGAGTGCTTCGGCGGCGGTGAGGCGGGCGAGGATCTCGTTGCCGCCCATCTCCATGCTGGCCACCAGCGCCGGCCGGTTCAGCTTGAGGGCCACGTGGGCGGCGAGGTTGAGCGCGAGCAGGGTCTTGCCACCGCCGGTGGTGGCGCCGACCGTGACGAACATGGGGCCCGACAGGGTCAGCACGGCGTTCAGGTCATGCCACGGAGTGGAGATGGCGTTCGGGTCCTCGCCCGCTTCGAGCTGGTCGAGGAACCCCTCCCACCGGTCGGCGACGGAGAGCTTCTCGACCTCCCGGGCTCCGGTGATGATGCTCTGCAGCGCCGCGACCGCGGACTCCACACCGTCCTTGGTCTCGACGCTGTCGTTGTGTCCCATCTGCGTGATGCGGACGCCTTCTTCGGCCAGGCGGCGCTTCTGGGCCCGTTCCTTGACGATCTCGGCGTAGTGGCCGGCGTTCGCCGCGGTGGGGACAGCCTGGACAAGGTGGTGGAGGTAGGCCGCTCCCCCGATCCGGTGGAGATCGCCGCGTCGGCCCAGCTCCGCCGCCACCGTGATCGGGTCGACCGGCTGGCCCTGCCCGTAGAGGTCGTGCATCGCCGAGAACACAGTCGCGTGCTGCGGCAGGTAGAAGTCGGCGGCCTTGACGGTGTCGACGACTTCGACGAGCGCAGGCAGCGTGAGCAGTCCGCCGCCGAGCGCAGACATCTCGGCGTCACGGTCGTGCGGAACCCGCACCACGTCGCTGTCGTCCGGGGCAGCCTGGGGTGAGACGATAGACAAAGTGATCTCTTCCTTCTCGGTTGGGTATCACCTGCGGCGGCCAGTTCTTGACGGGAGTGGTCGCCGCTTCCGTTTGCGTAGTCAGCTCACAGCAGGCTGCAGCATGCAGTGACAGCGGTCGCTGAGGTCCTCGGTCCATCCCGAGCCATAGCAGTCGGGGCAGTCAGGCAGCGGATGCCCGGCAACGCGGCCGTCTTTCCGAGGGCCGGGAACAGCAGACACGGGCGGCGCCCAGTGCTCCAGGTGCTTAGCCGGGTCGCGGAACCGGTCGTCGGCCGCCATATCGGCAGCAGCAGCAATGACGTCGTGCAGAGCAAGGCCGGCCTCGATCGCACGGACTGCATTGCGGCGAACTGCGGCAGGACCGGCCGGAGGTACAGGACGGCCTAGCCGCTGCCGGGCAGCCACCCACGCATCAGCCGCAGCATCTGGTCCGACGACGGCAGGTGACGCCGAGGCGGTGCTGTCCGGCGCAGCCGAAGTCTCTCTCTCGCCTGAAACACCAGTGTCGGACGAGGAGTCAGAGGAGAGAGAGTCTTGAAGAGAAGTCTTCTTCCTATATAGAGCCGCCGCGTTTCCGGCGGTCGGTTCACCGGCCGCCGGTTCACCGGCCGCCGGTTCACCGGCCGCCGGAAACCCGTCGGTCGGTGCCACCTGCGGCGATGCCCTGTTTTGCCTGGTCGCCACCGAGTTACGGGTTTCCGTAGGTCGGTCGTGCTGAGGCTGTTCAGGGCCCGGCTTGGGCTGTGGCTTCCGGACGAGCCGCGCCTTGTTCTTCAGCTTGGCCGGCGGGGTGGTGTCAGCTTCGTCGCGGGGGTCGAGCCACTCCGGCTCTACGCGGATGGCCCGGGCGTTCTCGGTCTCCGCCAGCATCTCGGCGACGTCCTCGCGGGTGAACGGGATGGTGTCGGCGTTGAACTCGGTGATCCAGCCGCCGGCCCGGATCTCCCACTTGCCTTCGTCCTCGTTCCAGATGCCGTCCTGGAGCTGGATCTTGAGCTTCACGACGTAGCCGTCCTGGACCAAGGCGCGCATCGCTCCAGAGAGGGCCTCGCGGCCTTCTCTGCGGGCCTTGGAAATGCCTTCGACGGTGACGTCGTCACCGTCCCTGGCCCGGGCCAGGATCGTGAGGAGTCCGACGGCAAGAACGGAGTGGATCGTGTCGACCGCGCGGTTGTCGACAGCGACGAACCGGGGCGGACGGCTGGCGCGCTTCCTCAACGGGCCACCGCCGTCGCGATACGCGAGAAGGGTGCGGCCGTGCCGTGCTGAGGCAGAGTCAGAGCCGTGGTCTGTGACAGTGCGGCCGGGACTTTGCCGAGGCCGAGCTGGGGGTGCATTTGTCCTGGTCTCCCCGGAGGGTCGGGGAGTCGTGAGCCGAGCGAAGCACCGCTCAAAGGGATAGAAAATGCCCAATGTGAGGATTCTCGGTGCCGACAGATGTGGCATCCCGTGTGGCGGGACGCTTATTCTGGGTATCGGTGACCACGTGGGCCCTCGGGCCCCCGGGCTTCACCCGGCAGACGAGGTCACCTCGCTGCTCACGACTCGGGTTCTTGGAAGGGACGAGTCGATCGCTAGGAAGCGGTCCCGTTGTGGCGACGGGGCCGCTTCAGCGTTTTCAGGGCGGATCTGCCCTTCTCATGATCGTTCCTAGCTCTTGGACGGGGCAGAGACTGAAGCAGCATTGGGGTACTTCGCGGAGAGCTCCTGCAGCAGCTGCACGTATGCCTCACGATGCGGAGCACGCGGCTCAGCCGCTCCAGACTCCCAGCGAGCCACGGCGAGCCGCTTCACCCCCATCGCATTGGCAACCTGCTGCTGCGTCAGACGATGAGCCTTGCGGAGCCGCCCTCGCACGGGCGGCGGAGGCAGCTCGGAGGGCAACTCCAACAGCTCGGATACCGCATCGAGCAACTTCGGCATCGTGAACCTCCCTTGGGCATAGAAGATACCGGGAAAGATACATTTCTGTGGTCACTTTTGACGGCGTGTCACGCCCTCAATATCCGGGTTGCGCGAAGCGGCGAGGTCAAGGGCGGAAACCCTCATCCGTGGGTGTGCCAGATGAAGCCCGAACGGCTGGCGGTCCGTGGCCCGGAGAAGCGACGGGGCCCTGTACTGGCAATCGGTAGCCGCTTCTCCTGATCCTCCAGCGTGGCGCGCGATCCGAAAGCGAGGAGCCCGGCGGGGCCCCATAACCGGTGCAGAGCGAAGCAGCCGTATCAGGAATCGTCAGCCATGAGGAGCAGGACGAGCTGATCGCGATGTTCCGCCGTCATGCGCTGCCGGAGCTGCGCGTCGAACCATGCAGGGCTATCCCACGGAAGGTCCGGGACGACCTCGTCGATGAGGCCAGTCTTAACCGGGTTAAGGGTCTGGTCCGCAGCGCGCGAGTCCGACGGGAGGTCTTGGACGACCTTCTCGGCTGCCGTGGCCTTAACCGGGTTAAGAGTGCGATCCGGCGCGGAGGAGTCCTGAGGGAGAGCGGCTTGGCCCGGTACAGGAGCCGCGGGCGATGACGCTTCCCGAGCCGGCGTTGCGGCCCTTGGCTTGCGAGGAGCCTTAACCCGGTTAAGAGTGGCGGCCGCTTCAGCATCCTGTTGGTCGGCAGGGAGCCGCCCGATCCGCCGGGCATCCTTCACCTTCAGCTCACCCGACTCCACCTTCTCCTGCAAGTCCTCCTTCAGCTCCAGGAGAGCGAGCCGCTGGGAGACCCACGCCCCCGACTTCCCGAGCCGCTTGGCGACCTTCTCCTGGCTACCGTGCGCGGTCAGGAGTTCCTGAATGGCCCGGGCCTGATCCAGCGGAGCCACATCGACGCGGTGAATGTTGGCGATCAGCGCGGATTCGAGGATGTCCGCCGCACTGGTCGCCAGGCCGTCGTTAACGTCGATCCGCAGCTCGTTCAGGCCTGCCGCCTTCGCAGCGGCCAGGCGCCGGTTGCCGTCGATGACGACGTACTCGGCATCACCGAGAGCAGCCTCCTCGCCGCCGTGTACGGCAAGGAACGCCGCCCGCCGCACGACCGCGATGGGCTGCAGCTGGCCCTTCTCACGCAGAGACTCGGCCGTCTCGTCGATCTCGGTGAGCTCTTCGCGCGGATTGAGGGGATTGTGCGCGAGCTGTTTCAGCTCCACCGCCGCCGGCGGCCTCTTGCCTTCGCCAGCCATGATCTGCTGGCGGGTACGGACACGGCGCGGCACGGGCTTCGCGTCGTCCTGACCGTCTCCCCCGATGCTGAAGCCGCGGGTGACGCGCTGCTGAGGGGGTGTCATACGGCGAGCTCCTTGGCCAGGTCGCGCATTGCCTGCGCGTGTTCACTATCGGGTGCGTACTCAAGCAGCGGGATCTCGCCGTCGGCGGCCTCGCGACCTTCCTTGAGATCACCGATGACTGCCAGGACAGCGGGGGAGGCGCTGAGCTCCCACTGGTCCTTGTTCTCCTTCACGAGCTTGCCGCGCCGGCTGTCGTAGGCGTTGACGACCAGGCCGAGGTAGTCGACCTGGATACGGCCCTTCGTGCAGAGATCGTCCATCTGGGACTTGAGCAGCCGAAAGGCGCGATGGGACGCCTTGTTGGCCCAGACAGGGGTGATGACGCCCGACCGGTCCGCGAGTTCGCCATCGCGGCGACGCACGTAGTACAGGGCAGTGTCCATGTTCAGGCCGAGGCTCGGCGGCCCGTCAATGATGACGACGTCATAGTCCTCCTCCAGCGGCTCCAGGGCACGCTCCAGGGCCGCCTCGCTGAAGCTGACCTTGGACAGCGAGACGTCCCGCAGGAAGGCATCGTCAGAGGCTGGCAGCAGGTGGAGACGTTCGCCGAAGCGGTCCTGGTCCAGGGCGACTAGCAGGTCGTGGATGTCGCCCTTCGCGTTGCCCTCCATGTGCATGAGCAGCGTTTCGACGTCCTCCTCGTACATGAGGTCCTCGAAGCCCAGTTCCGCGGTGAGGTGGCCCTGGGGGTCGTAGTCGACCAGCAGCACTCGATAACCCGACTCGGCGAGCGCCTGGGCGATGCCAGAGGAGATGAAGGTCTTGCCCACTCCACCCTTCTGGTTGGCCACTATGACCCGTACCACGGGCTGGGAGATCAGTGGCGCAGTGGGGGAGGGGTGGGCGTCCAGCCAGAGCGTCAACGCCTGGGCGAGGCCCTGCACATAGGTGACGCCGCGCTCCGTACACGCGGTCTTGAAACTGTCCGGCTCGCCCAGAGGGAGGAAGGTCCCCCAGGTTTTCGCCCCGTCAGTTTTCACCTCGGGCAGGTCCGTTGCCGTGTACCAGGCCTTGATGGCGTGCTCGGCCGCGTCCTGGATGTCCATTCCATGCTCGAATGCACGGATTTTCAGGAGACGACGCAACTGTGGGGTGAGAGAGGTGATTAGCTTCTCTCGCTCCCCTCGGGGGTTCGGGATGCTCATGAGGCATAACTTTACTAAGCCTTCGGGTGTTCTTGTCACACCACGCCGATGTAGCCCCGGGGTTGGGATGCAGAACACGTCAGGCCGAGATGACCGCCCCTCCTGTCGAGGAAGGAACAGGTGCCGCCTCACGGCAACACCACGAGTGCTGCCAACAGCGCGCAGGCTGCGATCGGTTCGAGATGGCCAGCCGTGGGCTGGTAGATATCCGGGGCGTCGGTTTGATCGGCGCCTCTTGCGTGACTGAGGCTTGCCGCAGTCAGCTCTCGTTGTTCGGTAAGAAGTCCGCTGTGCTGCTCGACATCGCCCAACATGCGGCAATTCTGACCGGGTTGGGCACATTGCGCCCTATACGGAGTGCCCGGCTGCGCGGGTGTGTCCCGCGCTGCGCGCGGGAGGTGGGGGAGTGCCGCGTTTCACGCGGTTTCCCGGCGCTTCGCGCCGGGCTCGCAGGGTGGTGCTCCGGTGGGCCGGGGCTGAGGGAGTCTTTAACCGGGAGTCCGCCGAGCGGGTCCCTCCCGGGGCAAGAGCAGGGGGCCGAGCGCCGACTGCGTCGAGGTGAGGGCTACCGCCCTCTCCATTCCGGACGAGTGTAATGGCCCCCTACTCATGCCCCGGCCCACTCGGCAGACTCCCGGTCAAACACTCCCCCAACCCCTCTGGCCGTTGGGCAGGTGCAGCATCGACCGGGTGGATGTGACCTAGGGCACATGGAATTCCCCACCTAGTGTGACCTGCGACACAGACAACTTCCTCAAAAGCTGGCAGTATAGGGGATGTCGAAAGGGACCTGGCAGGAACTTTCGACGCAGACCCGAGAAGAGTCGAGAGAAGAGGGAAAACGTGGCACTCAACAAGGTCCCCGCGAAGTCCGTGCACGCGAGCAGCTTTGGCGAGAGGAAGGGGTTCATCTCTCCCCGGACGCCGTTCATGGAGAGGCGGGACAAGGAAGAGAACCTCCACCTCATGTTCAAGCTGGTGATTCTCGCCGTGACTGACGAGTTCCTGGACGCACGTGTACCGCGCGAGTTTGAGGTGTACGCCGAGGGTGAGGACATCAAGACGCTTCAGAACGCCTTCCCCAACGGGCCGCAGGACATCACGAAAGAGCAGGCACAGGTGACCGTCGACGTCGCCGACGAGTGGTTCAGCAACTACAAGAACGAGAACGGAGACTGGGTCAACACGGTCGCGATCCGGGCCCGATCCATCACCCTGCCGAACATCGCGAGCTAATCGCGTGCTCCTTGGGGCGGGGAGCTCCCCGCCCCAAGGGTGTCGGCCCGCAGCGGACCAAGGACGCGCCCCGCGGGGGCGCGACTGCCCTGCGCCGTCGGCGCGGAAAAAGGACGCCCCCGCCGGGGGCGGCTCAATCTGGTCCGGCGCGTTTCCGTCGGGCCCGGCTTCCGCTTCGCTCCAGCCGCACCCGACGGAGCAGCGGACCAAGGACGCGCCCCGCGGGGGCGCGACTGCCCTGCGCCGTCGGCGCGGAAAAAGGACGCCCCCGCCGGGGGCGGCTCAATCTGGTCCGGCGCGTTTCCGTCGGGCCCGGCTTCCGCTTCGCTCCAGCCGCACCCGACGGAGCACCGGACCAAGGACGCGCCCCGCGGGGGCGCGACTGCCCCTGCGCCGTCGGCGCGGAAAAAGGACGCCCCCGCCGGGGGCGGCTCAATCTGGTCCGGCGCGTTTCCGTCGGGCCCGGCTTCCGCTTCGCTCCAGCCGCACCCGACGGAGCACCGGACCAAGGACGCGCCCCGCGGGGGCGCGACTGCTTCGATGGCGGGGGTGGCCGTCAGAACGCTGGCGCGCCCTGACAGCCACCCCCGCCGGCGTCGGGCCCACTCGTACCTCACGAGCCCGACGCAACCCCAGACTTCCGAATGAGATGGCATAATTAAGGTAAGTGAAGGGGGATGCCAGCTGCTCGTCCAGCCATGACAGCAGATGGCGGGCGGCTGACGGGAAAAACTCTGGCAGCCCGCCAGCCGCCCTACGCCTCCTGGCCCGAGGGCAAGTCAAGAAAGCCCATTCCAAGAAGCGACACCAACATCCTAGGCAATGTCCCGGCCTCACCGAGCGACATCCTGGGCCGCCCTCCGACCGACACACCAGGAAAGCGACTATGACAACACTCAACGGACGTGAGGTCTACACCCGCCGTGACCTGATGACCAAGTACGGCATGGCACTCTCCCCACTCGAAGAGTGGTACCGCAACCGCCGGTGGACCGGTCACCCGGAAGCAGCCGGCGCACAAGGCGTCGAACTCTTCTGGGACGCAGCCGAATGGGACCACTGGTACCAGGAACGGCGGAACACCGAAGGCCTGGTCTCACGCGCCGACCTCCAAGAACGCCACGGCCTGGCACGCAGTACCCTCGAGCGCCTGTGGGCACTGAGAGAAGAAAACGGACACCCCGCACCCATCAAGACACTTGACCGCGTCATGTACTGGGACTCCGACCAGTGGGAAGCCTGGTACACCGACTACAAAAAGCGGACCCAGCGACGCGAACTCGACGTCGACCGCAGCGGGGACCCCGATGACCTGCTGACCTTGGCTGAGGTCGCCCGCGTCCTCGGCGTCGCACCAGTCAGCATCGCCCACTACCCCAAGCGCATGCCGCGCGGCTGGCCCCAGCCGGTCCAAGAAGAGTCACTTCCCAGTGGCCGCCTACGACGCTGGTACCGCCGCGCCGACATCTGGACCTACGCCGAAACCCGCACCGCTGCCGGACCCCACCGCGTCAAACACCCCAGCAGAAAGCGGTGTTCAACGGACGCACCTGGCTCTACGCCGGACTGACGCCTCAAGACGGAGACCCAAAACAACAAAAACCTACATACCGCATAAGAAAAACTCCCGCGCCGGTCGTTTCGGGCCCGCCGACAAGTCGGCGGGCCCGAAACGACCGGCGCGGCTGTGAACACCGGACCGGCGACCACCAAATCAGTGCCCGCCGAACCCTTCCCGGCACTCGAGCCTGGCGTGTGAGGGAGGGATTTGCCAGGTCGTTCGTCCTTGCTTCGCTGCGGGCGCTCCACCTGGCAAATCCCTCCCTCACACGCCGGTCGGCCCGTGCCGGGAAGGGCTCCCGGCGAGGCACCTGACCAGCGGTAGCCGGTCCAGTGCCTCACAGTCTTTCAGGGAGTAAGAGACAACATGATCGACCCGACGAACTCCACGGCACCCGCGAGGGACCCACAGGAGCCCACCACCCACAACAGCGCGATGTACGCGAATCCCGCAGCAATCTTCGCCTCCTGCGGAAAGCCCTACGTTGAGTTCCGTCGCCGGCACGACACCGCGGTCATCGACTACCTGACCCACCAGTGCCCCTCACCGACCGCCCGCATCCTGGATCTGGGCTGCGGCCCCGGAACCCTCGCGCTGGACCTGGCCGAGCGCGGGATGCACATCACAGGCGTGGACGCATCGCAGGAGATGCTGGACGAGGGCCGCACATGGGCCGAGCAGCGGGGCGTCTCCGAGGCGGTCGAGTGGCGGCGCGCAGACGCCACCACGGTGGGACAGCACGACCGCCTGGGTACCTTCGACGGCGCAGTTATCGCCGACGCCTTCCACTGGCTCGATCGCCAGCAGGTCCTCACGGCCCTCGACAAGGTCGTAAGGCCGGGCGGATTTGTCGCCGTCGTCGGCTACCGGGCCCCCGAGACACAGCGGGAATGGTGGCACCCGCTGCTGGTCAAGCTCCGTGAAAAGCACCTCGGCGCCGCCGATCTAGCGGGGCCGAGCACCCCGTACATCCGCCCTCAGGTCGGACACGAGGCGATGGTGCGTGCGTCGCCGTTCAACCGCGTGTCCGTGCTGAGGGCCGACTACCAGCGCGAGTACACCCTGGACGAACTCGTGGGCCTGCAACGCACCTTCGCCTACTCATCGGCGGCCACCCTCGGTGAGAGGCAAGAGGCGTTTGAGGCGGATCTTCGATCGACGCTGAGCGCTGTGCAGCCCAGCGGGCTGTTCGCCACCACCCTGCAGGCCGCGGTGATCGTGGGGCGTCGCCCCGAATCCCGCTAACCGACCTGAGTCACCGGCCGCCGCGACAGCGGCGGCCGCCCAATCACCACAGGACTCCTGGAGAACTCATGAAGATCACCGTCATCGGGTGCGGCCGACTGGGCACCCCCTACACCGTCGCGCTGGCTGAAATGGGACACGACGTCTTGGGCGTGGAGGTCAACCCGGAGGCGCTCGCAGCGCTCCAAGACAGCCGCTGCCCGTTCGACGAGCCCGGCGTGACCGACTACATCCGCAAGAACGTCGATGCGGGCCGGCTGCGGTTCACCGGCTCCTTCGACGAGGCGGTCGCCCACGGTGAGCTTTTCTTCCTCGCCGTGCCGACACCGCAGAAGCAGGACGGCGCGACGATGGATGTCACGGCCGTTGAGGACAGCATCCGGCAGATCGCCCGACGGCTGACCCGCGACGTCGTCCTCATCGGAAAGTCGACCGTCCCGGTCGGCACCGCGGAGCGGATGGCCGCCCTGGCTGCCGACGTCGCGCCGTCGGGTGTGGAGCTGCGGATCGGGTGGAGCCCGGACTTCCTGCGCGAGGCCCTGTCCATGGAGACGACGCTGCGTCCGGCCCGGCTCGTACTCGGCACCTCGCCTACCGACCGTGAGGTAGTCGAGGCCGTCGCTCGTCGGGCATGGGCCCCGTTCGTGGACGCCGGGGCCGAGCTGCTCGTCACCGACTTCGTCACGGCGGACCTGACGAAGGCCGCGGCCAACGCCTTCCTGTCGACGAAGATGTCGTTCATCAACCTCGTGGACAACATGTGCCGGGCCGCTGGCGCGGACATGACTGTCGTCTCCCACTCCCTGGGCCTGGACCCCCGCATCGGCGACTTCGGGTTGACGCCCGGCCTTGGATGGGGCGGCTCCTGCCTGGGCAAGGACATCCGCGCCTTTGCCGACCGGGCAGAGGAACTCGGAGCCCACGCGACGGCCCGATTCCTCATGCTCGTCGACGAGGCCAACACCGACCGCCGGACCATGGCAGTCGACCACGCGCGCGCCGTCCTCGGGGACCTGGCCGACGCGACTGTCGCGGTGTGGGGCGCCAGCTTCAAGCCCGGCGTGGGCGACATCAGCGACTCGCCCGCCCTCGACGTAGCCGTGCGACTGCATCAGGCCGGAGCGACGGTGCGCCTCTACGACCCGAGCGTCAACGACCTGGTCAACCGGCGCCATCCCGACCTCACGGTGGTGGACACCGCGCAGGACGCCGTCGAGGGGGCCGACCTCCTCATGGTTTTGACGGACTGGCAGGAGTTCAGCGACCTCGACCCCTCCATGCTCACTGAACACGCCGAACCCCGTACGGTCATCGACGCCCGCCGCTGCCTGAACCCGCAGCGCTGGCAGGAAGCAGGCTGGAGCCACGAACTCCTCGGCTACACCCGCCCCGCGCTGGGAGACGGCCGATGACCGCGAGCAACCCGCCCCTCATGATCGAGGGCTCCACTGTTCACCACGGTGTCGGTGGCACCCGCGGCTTCGTCGTGGCCCCGGCGCGGCACCTGCACACCCGAGTCGGGGAGCCCACCGGCGGGCCCCACATCCTGATCGCCTGCGACCTGACACCCGCAGACACAGCGGCACTGAACCTCGACGACGTCGTCGCGTTCTGCACGAGCGCCGGCGGCCCAACCTCCCACGCCGTGCAGGTCGCCTACAGCCTGGGCATTCCCACAGTGGTCGCCGCTGGGGAAGGGGTACTGACCATCCCAGAGGGCGAGATGTGCGCTCTCGACGGCGACACCGGCACCCTCTACGCCGGATTGACAGGCAGCGATCTGCACGCCGCGACCGCCTATCGGGACCATGCCCTCGCACAGGCCCGCGCCCGATCCACAGCCGGGAGCGCAGCCGACACCACACCGGTCACGCTCACCGGAACGATCATGCGAGCATCTCAGGCCATCGAGCTGCACGCAGCCGGTGCCCACGGCATCGGTCTCCTCGCCACCGAGCTGCTGTTCCTCGGCGAAGAACAGAAACTCACCGACGAAGAACAGCACTACCAGACCTACCGCACGATCGCCCGTGCCGTAGGAGACGCGCCCGTGACGCTGCGCACGCTGGACATCGGAGGTGACAAGGACATGCCAGAACTGCGCCTGCCCCGCGAGGACAACCCCTTCCTCGGGGTGCGGGGCATACGCCTGAGTCTGCGCCGACGGGACCTGTTCCTGCCGCAACTGCGGGCGGCCTACCGTGCCGCACGTGACGACGGGGCCCGCCTGCGCCTGATGTTCCCGATGGTGACCAATATCGAGGAGTTCATCCAGGCCGCCCAGATAGCACGGGAGGTCCAAGCCGAGCTGGCAGCCCCCGGCCTCCCCCTGGGAGTGATGGTCGAGGTCCCAGCCTGCGCTTTGGCTGTCGACCAGTTCGCCGAACACGTCGACTTCCTCAGCATCGGCATGAATGACCTCACCCAGTACCTCACGGCGACCTCACGTACGAGTCCGGCCCTTGCCCACGACATCGACCCTTTGCACGTCGCCGTCACCCGCACCGTGCGCTCAGTGGCTACGACCGGCGCCGCCAACGACGTTGCCGTGTCCGCGTGCGGGGGACTGGCCGGTGATCCCGTGGGCGCCGTCGTCCTGGCATCCCTGGGTGTCACCGCCCTCACAGTCGCTGTGCCCCACCTGCCCGATGTACGCGACGCACTGCGACGGACCGACGAAACCAGCCTGGCCACGATCCGCAACCACGCCCTCGAGACCGGCGGCAGTCGCCACCTGCGGCCCCTGGTGCACAGTCTGCTCGACCTCTGAGCAGACTCCCGCCCCGCTCACCCACCTCACTCCATACCCGCATCCGCCGCCACCCGCTTCAGCGGGTGGCGGCGGACTGCTTTGAAGGGACAACACCATGTCTTCACGCCCACTGCGACCGATCAGCATCCTGCTGGTCGGCGGCTGCGGCCACTGGGCCGCAGCCGAGAACCACATACCGGCCATCCTCACCCTCAAGGAACACGGCTTCCCCGTTCGCGTGGCTGCCATCTGTGACCCCCGCGACCCCTACGACCAGGCGCTGCTGCGGCACATGCCCCACCTGCGCTCCCTGGTGGCGCAGGACCACCCCGTATGGATCCGACCCGAGCAGGGCGAGCCGACCAAGGCACTGGAGCGTCGACTGCAGCAGGCTCATCGCGAGAACCACTTCGACGTGGTCATCGTCGCCTGCGACCCCGTTGCCCACTTCCCCTACCTGAAGTGGGCAACGGACCGAGGCATCCAGGTGCTGTGCGACAAGCCGATCATCTGCGTCGAGGATGCCGCCTTCAACCCCGACCGAGCCGCCGAGATCCGCCGTCAGTTCGACGCGCTGCTCCACACCCACCGCGCGCAGTCCGACCACTTGTTCGCGGTACCCCTGCGGCGACGCGCCAACAACGCCTTCGTGCGCGCCGGCGAGCTGATCCAGGAGGTCCACGACACCCACGAGCAGTCCCTGACCATGGGGCATATCAACGTTTTCGGCGGGAACTTCCGCCTGCCTGAGGAGTACGCGCTGGGCAACGCGCACGGCTACACACACGGCGTGGGCGCGCTCGCCTTCTCCAGCTACCACTACCTCGACGAGATCACGCGCTACCTCCTGCTCGCCCCCGGCCAGATCACCAGCCTGCGCCTGACCCTGCAGTACGTCCGCCGTGTCGGCGACCACCTGGCGACCGGACTCAACGACGTCCTGGGCACGCTGCTGCATCCCCTGTCCGAGGCCGAACTCCCGGCGGTGGAACTCAGCGACCGCATCGCCCTGGCCGAGATGGACTTCGCCTTCACCGTGGAACTCCTCAACTCCCAACAGCAGTCCCTTGGAGTCCTCACCTACAGCTTCACCTCCAACTCCTGTTCCAACCGCAGCGTGGGTTTGCTGGCCCGCGACGCTGAGAACGCTCTCGCCTTCCGCGAGAAGGGGCGGATGTCGCAGTACGTCATGGACCTGCATCAGGGCAACCTCCAGCACCTGCGCATGACCAAGAACGACGCGGTTGGCGAGGCTTACAGCATCCGTCTGGAGCACCGGCGCAACCCGCTCGTCGGCGGCACGGGACGACTCGAGACCGTCTACGACGACGCGCACGAGAGCAGCGACGTCACCCCCCGGGACATCACCGCGGCATTCATCACGATGGCTGCGGGCGGTACCCCGGAACAGACCGTCACGGACAAGATCGCCTTCCTCGACGGACAAGTCCTCACCCACCGGGTGTTCGCCGCCATGTACGAGCTGATCGCCGCCCGCCACCACGATGCGAACCCCTGCCCATCGGTTCTCGTCGACATGCCCTGACGCCAGCACATCCGCAGACAAGGAGCCACCATGACTGACCGAAGCGCCGTGGACCACGGCATCCTCTTCTACCCTCGCGGCGGATCATCCCTGGTCGTGAAGTACCTGACGGAACACCTGCGCGCCGCAGGCCGCCCCGCCCGGGTCTTCGCGGGATCACTTGGCACACCCGGGCTCTACTCGCACGCATGGTCGTTCTACGACCCGGCCCACCTGGTCGTCTCCGACTACAGCCCCGCCGTCGCCGCCCACACCACCGGCCGCGACCCCCTGGACGAACCCGTGCCCCTGCACCCCTCCTACGAAGACCGCGGAGACGTGCCAGACCGGCTCTTCTCCGCGGTGTCACCCTGCACCACCACACGCATCGAGGACTACTGGACCAGGCAGTTCGCCGCACACGGCGCCGGCACGGGCGGCCTGCTCCACCTGCACCACCTCACACCCCAGCACGCCGCCGCCCGCCGGCTGGGCCGCACCGTCGTGAGCACCTTGCACGGCACCGAGCTGAAGTTTCTCGAGGCTGCGCAGCGCCGCATGCGGCTGGCTGCCGCCCATGGTTTGACCGTCGCCGAACTCGGTCATCGCTTCCAGCGAGACCCGAGCGCAGTGCTCTCCCTCATCGGCCAGGGCGACGAGGCGGCCACGTGCAGCGCCGAACAGTTGCTCCGCGACCGATGGGACAACTGGACCCACGCCGAATTCTGGACCCGGAGGCTAAGGGAACACGCTCAGACCAGCGAGCGCATCGCCGTCATCTCTGAGCAGGACCACGTCCTCGCGCAGGAACTTCTCCACGTCCCCGAGCATCGACTGGAAATCATCCCCAACGGGGTCGACACCACCCGATTCCGGCCCGACCCCACTTGCAGCGACACTGACCGACGCGCCCTTCTGCGCCGCTGGCTGGTGGAGGACCCGCAGGGCTGGCTGCCCCACCACGGCCCCGGCACCATCTCCTACACGCAGTCCGACATCGACCGCATGCTCCGCGACAGCGACGGCCGACGGCGCCCCCTGCTGCTGTGGATGGGCCGCTTCTTGAACTTCAAGCATTTGGGCCTGCTGCTGCACAGCTTCGCCGCCCTCCGGCAGAGCGCACCGGTCCGCCCAGCCCTCCTCGTCCTGGGCGGCTACCCCGGTGAGTGGGAGGGCGAGCACCCGCACACCCTGGCCTCTCGCTTGGGCATCACCGACGACGTGTACTTCGCCGGATGGCGCTCCCATGGTGACCTGGTCGACGGCCTGACCGCAGCTGACCTGTTCACGGCCCCTTCCGTGAACGAACCCTTCGGGCTGGTCTACCTGGAGTCGATGGCCTCGGGGACCCCTGTCGTGGCCTCGGCCAGCGGCGGCCCGCTCGGCTTCGTCCAACCCGGCGGGCCCCGGCCCACCGGGTGGCTACCCGCCCCCGGCAACGCCGACGACCTGCACACCACGTTGCTGAGCGCCCTCACCCACCCCGAGGAGATCGCACGCCGGGGACGCAACGCCCGTGACTTCGTCGTCCAGCACTACGGCTGGCACACCATCACCAACCGGTACGCACAGATGTACGACCACGCCCAGGCAAGTGCCCGCTCATAGAAACCACCACGAACCCCAACAAACAGGAGAGGAAACGAACATGACGGACCATCAACTGATATCTGAAGTGACCACGCGCGGATACGCGGTCATCTCCACGCCGGTGATCGCCGACGACCCGTTCGAGGCACACAGGCGCGTCGCCCAATCGCTGGGCCTGCCCGACGCCTATACACCTCTGCTCTACAAGGACTCGGAGGTCCGTTCCGCAGTAGGCCAGGTGGGGCCGTACAACGAGATACCCCGGGACAACAAGTCAATGCAGCCGTGGTCCAAGATGCCGGCGCAACGCTTCCATGTAGACGGGCTACTGGAACCACTCGGCGGAATCAAAACCACCATTCTTCACTGCCTCACACAGGCGCATTCCGGCGGCGAGACGGAACTGCTCTTCTCCTGCGACGCCTTCCTGGACCTGTCGGCGACCGACGAGGACGCTGCGAAGAGCCTTCTCCACCCTGAGGCCTTGACGCGCTTCGCGACCATCTCGGAGTCAACCCCCACCCGCCTACGCGCCCCAGGGCCAGCCTTCGGCTGGGTAGACGGAACACTGGCCACCCGCTACTCGGACGGGCCGACCGAACTCTGGAACACCCCGGAGAACCCCGACCTGCAAAGGGCACTCGACTACCTGCGCGGGCCGGCACTTGAAACACATCGGGTGCAGGTCCGTCTCGAGCCGGGCGACATGCTGATCTTCCGAAACGACCGAGTCTCACATCGCGGCTGCGTCTATCAGAACGGCGTTCACCCCCGCCGGCTCACGCGCTCCATGTACAGCAGCGCACCCGCGCCGCAGCCCGCAGCAAAGGAGGTGTCCGAGACCTGATCGACGCCTCACACAGCTCTGACGCACACGCTCACAGCACGCTCTAGGAGTGGCTGTACGACCGCGTTCAGAACAAGACCCACGCATAGCGGCTGCGGCCTCCATACGCTGGGCTGGGTCCGTCGATCTCGACGGACCCAGCCCAGCTACGTCTTCCGGCCCGTTCGGCAACACTCACAATCACCGAACAGGCCAGCAGACCTGAGGTCACGCGCCTCGCACTGTCCTGCGGCCCACGCTCATGTAGGTGAAGCCGAGAGAGCCCATCCGTTGCGGTTCAAGCAGATTGCGTCCGTCGAACATCAGTGGGCGGGCCATCACCGCCGCCGCTTGGTCCCAGTCGACGTCCCGCAGCTCTGGCCAGTCCGTCACGATGACCACCGCGTCCACACCGGTCATCGCTTCCAGGGGCGTGGCGTAGCGCGTGGCCGACGACCACGGAGCGGTAGCGAGCGGACGGGCAAGCGGATCCCAACAGCGGACCGCAGCACCCTCGGCCAGGAGCCGGGAGGCAAGGATCGTGCTCGGGGCCTCGCGTACATCATCCGTTCCTGGCTTGAAGGTGATGCCCAAGAGAGCGATAGTCCGGTCACGGAGTGTGCCGTCCAGTTCGTCCTTCAAACGCTGGACCGCCCGCCGTGGCTGGAGGTCGTTCACCTCGATCACGGAGCTGAGCATCTGGAACGAGTATCCAGAGTTGCTGGCCATAGCCCGCAACGCCCTGGAGTCCTTGGGGAAGCAGCTGCCGCCCCACCCCACACCGGCCTTCATGTAATGCGGTCCGAGCCGATGATCGAGGCCCACCGCATGAACAACCTGCTCAACATCGGCGCCTGTCGCCTCGCAGACCGTCGCGATCTCATTGGTGAAGCTGATCTTCGTAGCCAGCAGGGCGTTCGCAGCCAGCTTCACCATTTCCGCTGACGGAACGTCCATCTCTACGACTGGTCCGCCCACGCCCTCATGCAACTGAGCGACCAGCTTTGCGGTCCGAGAATCATCGGCGCCAATCACCACACGATCCGGCTGCAGGAAGTCGCGCACCGCCTGTCCCTCGGCGGTGAACTCGGGGTTCGAGGCATACCCGACGTGTTGGAGTCCTGCCTGGTCCATCGCGGCTCTGACCCGTGCACCGGTACCCACGGGAACGGTGCTCTTGACCACCACGGCAGCCAGATGACGGGCCTCGCCCAACGTGTCGATAACCTGCCAGATTCTAGACAGGTCAGCGTCCCCGGACAGGGTCGAAGGCGTATCTACGCACACGTACACGACATCCGAATCCCGGACAGCTTCCTCGGCGTCGAGGGTGAACCTCAGACGGTCGGCGTTCTCCGCGATCAACTCGGCCAACCCAGCCTCATAGATCGGGACACCGCCGTTCTGGAGAATTTCGACGCGCTCTTTTTGAATGTCGCGGACGACGACGTCATGCCCCAGCTTTGCGAAGCAGGCGCCGGTCACGAGGCCGATGTAGCCCGCACCGAAAACAGCGATTCGATGTTTCTCCATCATTGGTCAGTTCACCCTTCTGGCCTCGAGGCCGCCTGCCCCTCAGCCGCATCCGACCATAGAGCACATCGTGGTGGTGTCCCACGTCAGAAGGTCCCTCAGTGTTGGAAAAGGCCCCCAGCCAGTGGCCTCGGTCTAGGCGAGCAGGTCCGATGAGGGCACGAGCACCAGGGCAAATTCGCGGGCCCGCTCCGACAGCTTGGAGCACCCAATGACCGTGCCGCAGTGCCGCGTTCCACGCGGAACGCAGGCGCTTCGCGCCTGGAGGCGACGTCACGGCAGGGCCCGACGCTGCGCGTCGGCAGTAGGCGCAGTGCCGCGTTCCACGCGGGCCCTAGGCGCTTCGCGCCTAGGGTTGAGCCCTGCCACACCTACTCGAGCCCGCACCGCCGCCGGACACGACCCTCAATGAGCCTTACCGCAAGGCGGGCTGGCAGAGGGTCTTATGGATGTTATTCACACCTTGCTGGCAGGTGCGGCCAGCGGCCCTTTCCTGGGTCAGGTTGGTCACTGCTGCCCCCCGGCGGACGCTCACCGTCGACTGAGAGGCGCAGGCCGCCGACGCGGTGCTGAGCCAAGTCGGCTCACCGGCCTTGTGAATCCCGACCTTGAGGAGAGCTTTCGATGCTGTTCAACGGGGCGCGCTGCCGCGCCCTGCGTCTCGGTTCCGGCCGCTCCATCAGGACTCTGGCCGCCGCCGCACAGGTCGCCCCCAACACGCTGCTTGCCGCCGAGTCGGGGGTGCGCCAGCCGCGCACCCGCGTCGCCCGAGCCCTGGCCACGGCCCTGGGCGTGCCCGTGCACGAGCTCCAGCTCCCGCTTCCCCTCGAGGACGCATCCCTGGCCGACATCCGCCGCGGCCTCGACCTCACCCAGCAGGAGATGGCCGCCCGCATCGGTGTCTCCTGGCAGACGGTCTCCCGGGTCGAGCGCGGCAGCCGGGTGCAAACCGCCCTGGACTGGGCCGCGGCCTACGCCCTGACGCTCCCCCAATGGCGGCGCGCCCATGAGGTGTCCCGTGATCGAGTACGCCGGGAAGCCGCCGCCCGCACGCTGCGGCCCACCGCACCACCACGGGGGGCCACGCGTGAGCCGTCGGTGGCTGAGGCCGGTGGTCCGTGCGGGCCGGTGGGCGGAGGCTCCGTGGTCGGTGGTTGCTCCCGGTCGGCGCCGTTGTCCTGATGCCCGAGGGCAGCACGAACCTGCCTGGGCTGTCCAGGTCGTTCGTCCAGTGGGGCGCTCCACCTGGACAGCCCAGGCAGAACCGTGCTGGGCGTTGCCCATCAGGACAACGGCCCCGACCTCGAAGGAGACACCATGGACGCCGCGAACACCCCGATGTTCCGCTGCATCGTCCACCCGGACGGCAAGTGCCCCACGGACCGGGCGGCGTACGACGCCGGGTACTGCTACTACGAGCTCGCCGCGACGGTCGAAGGCCTGATCACCGAGGTCTGCGACGTCGCCCCGTGGCCGACCCTGTAGCCCGCCCGGCTCCGGCCGGGGGGTCGCCCCGGCCGGAGCTTTCTCACCGGGCGCGGCGCCAGCCCGCCTCGGCGAGCGTGTACAGCTCCGGCACGTCGCAGACCTGCTCCTGCAGCGCCCGGCCGACCGCCTCCAGGCGCGCGGCCATTACACCGCCGGCCTCCACCGCAGGCAGGGCCCGCGCCTGCTGAAGAGCCGTCATGACCAGCCAGGCATCCTGGCGGTTCAGGGTGAGGGTGAGCGGGTCCGCCTCCCGCCACCGCGTGTACGCCTCGATGTACAGGCTTCGCGTCGCGTCGTCCAGGTCCCCGCCGTCGGTGCCCATGGCCCCTCCTCCCGTCGTTGCCGCGTACGCGACAGCCTAGGCCGCTTCAAGCAGCCGCCCGCAATTCCCTCCGAACGAGCCACTGGTCCGCAGCGCTGCGTCCCGCGGCGCATTCCTCGGCGCCGTGCTGTCGGACACCTTCCGGTTGATCTCGCTTCTCGGCTCATGTCCGACTCGCCTCGCCACACCCCATTCAGCCCTTAGAGGGTCAGTCTGATTCCTGTTGCCTGCCGGGATCACGACTAACCCTCTAAGATCAAAGTAGATGGACAAAGGTACGTCCCTTTCGGCTCCGCCGCGAAGGGCTGGCGATGGCTGAGGAAGGGAGGGCGGCATCTTGGCCTGGGTCACGCGCATCGTGAACGAAGAGCAGGTCGAGTACCGCCTGAGCCAGCATTCCGGTTGTTACGTCCAGCAGGACGGCGAGGGCCTTGCGCAGGCGCCGCAGCAGGGGAGTGACCGACAGGTCGACTACCGGATGGACAGTGCCGGGGACTCCGGTCTGGTGTGGATCGGCGAGGGCCTTCCGGCGGTCGGGCTGACTCCTGGCACGGTGCTGGACGAGGCCGGCAAGGAGGCCGCGCGCAGGCTGGCGAACGGCGTGGATCCGCGGACCGGTGAGCGACTGGTCGAGCCCGAACTGCGCGCCCACCCGCGCGCCCGGCTGGTCGGCGCCCCGCTCGTCGAGGCGATCGAGAAGGCCGCGGCCGCCGCCGGAGTGGAGGCGGCCGCGCTGTTCGCCGGGAAGCCGAAGCAAGCCGCCAAGTACGCGGCGCTCGCGCGGATGGTGCACCAGAAAGGCGAGCGGCACCGCCTTCAGGTCGACTCGCTGCACCGGCTCGCCCGGGCGGCCGGGGTGCGGCTGGAGGACGTCTACGAGGCCGGCGAACTCGCCCAGGCGCGCGCCCATCAGGACGAGCGGGTCAACGTCCGGATCCGTGCGTACGACGTGGTCGCCGACCTCCCCAAGTCCGCCTCGGTGCTGTGGGCGCTGCTCGGCCCGGAGCGCGAGACGGAGTGGCGGGCGCTGGTCCACCAGGCCAAGCGGGAGGCCTTCGGGGAGCTGGAGCAGTGGATCGGCTACGGGCTGGCGAGCGAGGACGGGAGCCTGCACCGGATCGCCACGGGCGGCCTGTTGGGCTGGAGCATGGAGCACCAGTCGGCCCGCCCGGTCGACGACGATGTGCTGGGCGATCCGCATCTTCACCTGCATCTCATGATCCTCAATCTGGCGCGCTGCGAAGATGGGGAGTGGCGGGCGATCGCGAACGGCGGCATGGATCTGCACCGCCATGTCCGCGCGTTCGACGCCCTGTTCAAGGCGCGGGTGCGGGCCCTGGCCGCCGAGCGGTTCGGGGTGCGCTATGAGCAGGACGCGCACACCGGCGCCTGGGAGATCGTGGGCATCCCGGTACAGCTGCGCACGCACTTCTCACGGCGGGCCGCCGACGTCGATGCGATCGCCGGAGCGCACGCGAGCCGGGAGGAGAAGCTGCGTGTCTCGGCACAAACGAGACACGCCAAGCACGACACCGGGAACCTGGACCTGCGGGCCGACTGGCGCTGCCAGGCCGAGGAACTGGGCATCGACGTGGAGGCGATGGTCGCGGCCGCCGCCCCCGGCCCGTCCGGCGGCGCCGCGGCCGCCTTCACCGGGCCGGGCCTGCCGCCGGTGCCGCCGCCGGACCAGATCGCAGCCCAGGTCTTCGACCCGCAGCACGGACTGACCGCCCACGACAAGGAGTTCTCCCGCGCCCAGCTGCTGGCAGCGGTCGCCAACTCCTGCCCGTATGGGCTGCCCGCCGAGGACCTGGGGCGGCTTGCGGACCGGGTGCTCGAGGTGAAGGGCTATGCGGTCCCGCTACCGCCGCGCGGCGCGGGGCTGCTGTCGAACGCGGAGCGGTTCACCACCCAGGACATCGTGGCCGCGGAACAGACCATCGTCGACCAGGCCCGGGCCCGGTACGGCGACGGCACCGCACAGCTGAGCGCCGAGCAGGCAGCCGCGGCCCTGTCGGTGTTCGAAGTCGCCTCCGGGTTCACACTCGGCGCCGAGCAGCGCGGCGCCGTGCAGCGGCTCCTGACGACCGGTCACGGCATCGACGCCATCGAGGGCGTGGCCGGCGCGGGCAAGACGAGCCTGATGGCGGCCTGCCGGATCGGCTGGGACGCCGTCGGCATGACATACGCGGGCACCGCCCTGTCGGCGGTCGCCGCAGCCAATCTGCAGGAGGGCTCCGGCATCCCGGCCCGGACTCTGGCCTCCTGGCTGGAGCGCATCAACTCCGGCGCGGGGCTGCGCGGCCTGGACGTGCTCGTCATCGACGAGGCGGTCATGACCGACGACCGCGCGCTGGCGATCCTGCTCACCGAGGCGGCCCGCACCGGCACCAAGGTGATCGGCGTGGGCGACCCGCAGCAGCTGCAGGCCATCGGGCCCGGTGGCGGCTGGGCCGAGGTCCACCGGATCGTCGGGGGCGCCCGTCTGACCGTCAACCGCCGCCAGCAAGACCAGATCGAGAAGGCCGCACTGGAGGCCTGGCGCACCAGCCCCGAAGGCCGCGAGCGCGCCCTACAGCAGCTCGCCACCGGCCAGCGGGTCCACGCCACCGACACCCCCGACCAGGCCCGGGCGGGAGTCCTGGAAGCATGGGCCGAGCGCCGCACCCGGTGGACGGACCCGCACGACGTGCTGGACGGCCTGGTGGTGCTGGCCGCCCGCAACAGCGATGTGGCCGCCCTCAACCACGGAGCCCAGGCGATCCGGCGGGCGGCCGGCGAGCTCGGCACCGCCCACACCTACGCCCTGCCGCGCGGCGGCAAACTCACCCTCGCGGTCGGCGACCTGGTCCGGGTGCGGGCCAACGACTACCGCTCCCGCCGGGGCGAGGGCCCCGACGTCCTCAACGGCTACCGCGCCGTCGTCACCGCGATGAGCGACGACCACCAAGTCCAGATCACCTGGCGGCGCACCCACCCCGACGGGCAGAAGAGCTTCCACCAGGCCTGGGTGACGCCCGGCCAGATCACCCAGGGCGCGCTCAGCCTCGGCTACGCGATGACGGTGACCGCCTCCCAGGGCCTGACCGTCGACGTCAGTCTGCTGTACGCGCTGGGCGCCAACGCCTACAGCGCCTACCCCGGGATCACCCGCGCCCGCCTGGAAAATCACCTCTGGCTGCCCGTGGCGGCTCTGGAGGACGAGAAGACCCGCAAGCAGTTCGGACAGCCGGCCAGCGAGGCGGAGGCACTGGAGCGCGCCCTGAACGCGTACGCCGCGCTGCTGCGCCAGGACCGGCCCTCGGGCATGGTGTTGGACCAGCTGCGCCCGGCCCCCGAGCCGATGGCCGCGCCCGCCGATACGGTCCCGGCCGAGGAGCTCTTTGCCCGGTGGGACGACCGCGGGGCGCGCCCGTACGGGGCGCTGCCCGCCTCCCGGTTGGAGGCCCAGGCCGCCCAGGCGGAGCGGCAGGCCGACGAGGCCGAGCGGCTGGGCGCCGAGCAGGCCCGCACCGCTCGGGAGGGCGCGGCCGCGCTGGCTGCCCGGCCCTCGCCCGGCCAGCAGATCACCGCTGCCGCAGCGGCCGTCCTGATCCAGGCCGAGCAGCTGATGGCGGCAGCGGAACACGACTTCGCGCGGGCCGCCGAGGCCCGGGCGGCGGCCGCCGAGGCCAGCCAGATCCGCGACCAGGTGGCGCAGACGGCCGGACGCGGCCGTCTCGCGCTGCGGATGGCAGGCACCTCCCGGGCCGAACAGGAACAGTTGATCACCCACTACACCGGGCAGCTGACGGCCGCCGCCGACCAGGCCCAGCAGGCCCAGAACGCCGCCGAACAGGCCCAGCGCCGCGCCGCCCAGCTGGTCGCTGCCTCCCCCTACGCGGCCCTGCTGCGCGATCTGGCCGGACCGGCGGATCCGGCGGCCGGTCCCGCCGGGGTGCGCCGCCAGTACGCGAGCGTCCGGGCGCAACTGCCGCAGATCGCCGAACGGATCGACGCCGACCAGGCCGCCGCCGTCCAGCAAGCCCGCACCCAGAGCGTGCAACTGGGCGCCCGCGCCTCGGCCGCCCGCAGCACGGCCGAGGCGCTGCGCTCCGAAGCCCAGCTCCGGCGCCAGATCGCCGCCCAGGCCCCACAGCAGCACGCGCGTGAGGCGGCCGCCCGGGACGCCGCGGTGCGGACGGCAGCAACAAGGCCGTCCGCACCGTCGGCGCAGTGGCCGCGTCCGGCCGGCCCCGCAGCGGTGCGCGGCCCGGGCGAGCGCCGCCCCTAACTCAAGCCAGCGCTTGTCCGGCAGACGGAGCACGTGCGGGCCCCCGTGGCCCCGGAGCCCGCAGCCGGTGTCTGTCGGCCGGGATGCTCAGCGCGGCTGCCCCGCCGTACACACGTGAGGGCCGATCCCGCGCTCAGCGGGATCGGCCCTCATCGTGGCGCGCGTGCTGCAACACACGTAATCCGCGCCGGTGTCCGGTAGGTCCCAGAGCTGGTGGAAGTGGAGTCCGCAGCCGTCAAAGGAGACCAACCCCCTTTCTGCGAGGGGTTTTGGTACACAGCCTGGAGCTTCGCATCGGGGCGCCCTCGCAGCAACCAAAAGTGGGGTGGGGATGCAGCAATTCGTCTTACCAAGTCCAACCGACGACCAGAGTGGCGTCATGTGAGCAGGTCAGATTGGGTGCCACAGATATTTGGTTTCGGAACGCCGCGTTCCGATGCGATGGCATCGGGATGGCTGCGCATCAACTCCCGCCGCGGTTTGCGAACTGGTGCACCATGCTCATCACACGAATGGGCGCCTGCAACCGCCCGGACGTGGAAGTGGAGTCCGCAGTCCCGGAGATGGGGCGGCTGTCCGTGGCCATATCCCCCACCACCCCGAATAGTCAGAGGTGAAAAATGAACAGTCAGCAACACGCCCAGTGCGTCGAAGTACCCGCCGGGCCGCGCCGCCTCATCGGTACGGAAGCCGTTGTGGTGATCGTCGTCATCGCCATCGGCGCCATGCTCGCTCTCGCCGGTATGCCGGTGGCTACCGTCCTCGAACTGCTCACCGGCACTGGCCTGGCCGGGCTGCGCCTCGCCCGCCGGGCGCCGCTGGCCCCGGCCGGGCTCTGAGGGGGGCCCGTGGGACGACCGGAAAAACCCATCCTGACCTTGAACAGCGGTCTGTATGCGCTGGCTCAGTGGCTGCGTCAGCAGCGCAGCGGGGCTCACCTGACCTATGCCGCCCTCGCCGAGAACACCATCTACACCCAGACCACCCTGCAGCGGGCCACCAGCGGAGAGCGCATCCCGAAGCTGCCCGTCGTGGAGGCCTACGCCCGGGGGTGCGGCGCCGATGTGCGAGAGGCGCGGCGGATGTGGCGGAACGCCCGCTGGATCGAGCACCGCACCCTCCACCCCCGTTCCCCCGCCGCCCCGCTCCCGGAGCTGGTGACCGAGCCCGCTGAACTCCTGGCGGCGCTGCGCGAGCTGTACTACAAGTCGGGCGCCATGCCGCTTGACGAGATAGAAGGCCGCGCCGGTATCGGGCGGCTGCCGCACACCACGGTGCACCGCATGCTGCACGGTACGGCTGTGCTCCAGCGTGACCAGGTGCGAGCCTTTCTTGAGGTCTGCGAGGTGCCCGGGAAAGAGCACGAGGCGTGGATGAAGGCGTGGCTGCGGGTGTGGCGGCACCGCAAGCAGGACCAACACGAGCGTCCGCTAGCGCCTCCGGTCGAGAATTTCGATCGCGTGGTGCGGGCTCTTCTGTCAGAGGACCGGACACAGCGCGTCGTCGATTTGTACCACCACGCGTCGGAGCGCGGTTTCGATGCCGCGCTGGATGCGGCGGTGGTGTCCATCTACCGCTACAAAAGGGATCAGATCATCCACGCAGATCGAATGCGGGCCGTGGAACGGCTGATCCGCGCACACCGAACGCGGGACGTTGTCCTGGGCAGGACCGCAGCCGGATAGCCAAGACGCCGAGCCCCGGCGTGCTTGGCGCGCCGGAGCCCGTCAGTCCGTGGCCTGCTGCGACAGAGTCGCTAGGCGCTCGCGGGTGTGCTGGGCAACGGCGGAGTCGGGGCCGTGGACGGCCGTGACGGTCGACAGCAGCTCGATGCCCAGCGGGACCGCGTCGGCTTCGGGGACGTTGCGCCACAGGCTGTAGGCGCGGCGCGAGGCGCCCACGGTGTCGGGGTGCTGCGGGCCTTGCAGGCCGGCGCGGAGCTGGACGACATGCAGGTACCAGCTCACCGCGCTGTGGTGATCCCCCGTCAGGTGGGCGAGGTAGCCACGGACTTCGCGGACCTCGGCGGTCCGCAGGTGGGCGGCGCCGAATTCGGAAGTGACCTCGCCGTCCAGCTCCTGGGCGAGGGCGGCGGCCCGGTCTGGCTCCCCGGAGGTATAGGTGCCGGCGATCGCGGCGAGCCGTGCCTGCACCGTGTCGGCCAGCGGAGCGGGGCCGGTGCCGGTGGTGAGTTCGGCGACGGCGGCCGAGCCCCAGAAGGCGGGGGTGACGGTGCCCCAAGGGCGGTAGAGGGTGTCGTCGTCCATTGTGGAGCTCCCTGCGGTGGTACGGAGGATCACCAGTTCACCACCCGGCGGACTGCGGTGATCCGGGTGAGGGCGCTCGTGGAGTTGCGCCAGCTGCTGTAGGACACCACGCGCGTCTGCACTCCGGTGCGCGGCGCCTCGACGAGCATGTTGTTGCCGATGTACATGCCGACATGGCCGGGTCGGGCGTCGCTTCCGTCGGAGCCCGCGTTGAAGACCAGGTCGCCCGGTTTCGGGTTGTCCATGCTGACCTGACGGCCGGTGTCGACCTGCTCGAACGTGGTGCGGGGGAGGTCGATACCGGCGGCCTTGTAGGCCTGTTGCATCAGCGAGGAGCAGTCGCAGCGTCGGGCTGTGTCGCTGCCGAGGGGCTGGGTGCAGTCGCCGCCCCACTGGTACCAGCCGCCGCGCTGCTTCAGTGCCCAGGACACGGCGGTGCGTACCGCGGCGGGGGTGTCAGCGGGCAGGGAGTAGCCGGCCGGGAGGTTCACGTCGGTGCTGGAGACCGGAGCGGCGAACTTGGCGGCGCTCGCCATGATTTTGCGGACGTAGTCGTGGGTCTCGCCGCCGGCGAAGGAGCTCGGGGGAACGCCGCGGAACTGGTCCACGCGGCCCCAGCCGGCGTTGTAGCCGGCGAGCGCGAGCTCGATGGGAGAGCCGTTGTAGTCAGGGTGCTGCTTGGCGGTGTGCAGGAGCTCGCACATCATGCGGCCCTGGGCGGGGATGGCGTCAGCTGGGTCCATGACGTTCTTGACCCCGTCGCCGTTGCCGTCCACACCGCGGGTCGCCCAGGTGTCCGGGATGAACTGGGCTATGCCGTACGCGATTGGGTTGTGGTTCGCGTCGCGGGATATGGCTGTCGGGTCGAAGTTCGATTCGGCCTCCAACTGGGCGGCCAGGATCGAGGGGGCGAGTCCCTCGGTGCAGGCGGCGGCCGCGTTGATGATCAGCTGGGCGTACTCGGCGGGCACACCACCCTGGCCGATCCGCAGCGCGTTGGCGGTCGGCAGCGGGATGTTTCCGCCGTCGCGGTCGCCGAAGGTCGAGATCAGCAGCACGACGCCGATGCCGAGCGCGACTGGGGTCATCACCGCGCCCGCCGTAACCGCTGCCACCCATCGCTTGACCCGCACGCAGCCCCCCTCCGGCCCGCACCTACTTTGCTCCCCCAAAGCTGCACTCGTACCGATTCGCCGGGGAACCAAAGCCCTGGCATATGCGTGAGTGTGCGTGACACTATGCCATCACGGCTCGCCAGTGGGGCAGTTGGGATTCACTCTCGTGTCCGCGTGACTCGCGAGTGTAGGGTGTGACGCTCTCCGCGGCGACCTAATTAAGCATCAGGAATTAGCTATAGCGAACATTTGCACGTTCTTCGGGGGTACGGGTGGGGAAGCGACCGATTCCTTCGCCGGTGATGGCGGAGGGGACGCGCCTGGTGGCCCCGGTGCTGTCCGCGGTGGGCGGTAGCGGGCGGTCAATTGTGGCCAACCTGCTGGCCTGCGCCCTGGCGCCCGCGGGAGCCACGGTGGTACTCGACACCGCTCCCCGGCTGTCGTCGCCGTGGCCCGCATGGACGGCCGACGGGCATGCGGGCGGGCTGGCCGCCCTGCCTGCCGACCAGCCGTTGTCTCCAGCCCAGGTGCGGCAGGCTGCGTCCTGGCGTCCCGGGCTGGACGGCGGTCAGTGGCAGGTCCTGACCGACGGACGCGACTGGCACACCCCGCCGCTCGCCCTGCCGGACGAGCCCGCCGCCTGGCATCAACTTTCGGCCATCGGCGGCTGGAACGCCGTAATCGCCGACACCGCTCATCCCATGGCGCACGACGTCCTGGCCGCCCGCTGCGAGCGACGGCAGGGCCAGACCCGCGGCTGGTGCGAACTGCCCTATGCGGTCCCGGTGCTGTGTGCGGCTGCGACTGCCAGCGGCATCCAGGCTCTCCAGCAAGCCGTCATGGCCCTGCATGCCGAAGGCCTGCCCCTGCAGCGCGCGGTGGCGGTGCTTGTTGCCACAACCGACGGCCGCACCCCGGCCGTCGTGCGGGCCGGGGCCACCATGCTCGGCCCGCGCACGGCCTCCGTCGTGCACCTGCCCTACGACCCCGGGATCCGGGCCCACGGCCTGGGTGCTCCCTCCCGGCTGCGGCCCCGTACGCAGCAGGCTGCCGGGCAACTCGCTGCCGCTGTCCACGCTGCGGCCCGCGCCGCCTGGGGCGATCCCCTGCCCCGCGCCCCGCGCCCCGCGCCGCTTTCCGCTCCTGTTCCCGCTCTTTGACGAGGTATCGGCCATGAGTCAGTTCCTGAACACCCTGCACACCGTTGTCACCGACCCGCACTGGCACGTCCTGGCCGATGACACTGGCGGCAAGGGGGGCGTCGTACCCGACTACACCCCCCAGCTGCCCAAGGAGGTCAACAACCCGACCAAGACGATCCTGGGCTGGACGGCGGGCATCGGCCTGGCCGCGGCGGTCCTCGGCTCGCTGGTCGCCTGGATGCTCGTCGCGGTCGGCCACAACACCGAGCGGGCCTCGCTGGCCGCCCGCGGCAAGCAGGGCGTCCTGTGGTCCCTCGTCGGCGCTGGCGGCATCGGCGTGACGTCCTCGCTCGTCCTCGCCTTCTACAACATGGCCAAGTAGGCGATGGGCTGATGGAGCATCACGACCGCAAGGCCCGCCGCACCAAGTTCGCTCTCGCCGGGGTGGGGGTGCTGACCGCCGCTGCCCTTACCGCTGGGGCTATAGCGGCTGTCTCCGTACTCGGTGGCGATGACAAGTCGCCGAAGGCGGCGGCCTCCTCACCCGTCGCTTCCCCTTCAGCACCTGCCACGAGCGCGCACTTGACGCCGGAGACGGCGCAGAAGTTCAAGCTGGACGTTCCCACCGGACAGAAGGACGGCGTCAGCACCGGCTTCCGCGACACGTCGTTCGGCGCAGTGTCCGCGGCGGTCTACTTCTGGGAAGAACTGGCCTTTTTGGATGACCAGAAAGCACGGCAGCAGCTGGAGGCCATGGTGTCCCCGGACGCCGCAGGGCTCGTTGACGAGCAGGTCTCCGAAGTTCGCAAGCTCCGTGAAACGGCGAACCTTCCGCCCAGTGGAGGCACGCCGGCAGGCATCACCTTCACCACCACCGTCAACGCCGTGCGTTTCCGTCCGCTGCCCAATGACAGCAAAGTGTTCGAGGTCTGGCTGGCATACGACCGATATGCCACCAAGTCGGACGGCGGCCCTGACAACAACCCGCTCAAGGGCCAGATGGACGAGCTGATGATGAAGTGGCAGAACGGCGCGTGGAAGATCACTAACGAGCCCCGGTACTGGTCCAAGCGGACGTTCCCGGCGAGCTACTTCCCTGACTCCCGCCCGGCGCTGAAGGACGGCTGGGTGCAGGTGCGGCATGCGGACTGAGCGCGCCCCGCGCAGCCTGGCCCGCCTGCTGTGCCTCCTGACCGCCGTGCTGCTGTGCTTCGGTTCGACACTGAGTGCCGCGCCTGCCGCATCCGCGGAGGACAAGCCGGAGTACCACCTCAACTACGGTCCCAAGAGCGGCAAGCCGGTCCCCGACGAGTTCAGCCCGCTGGGTGTTGACACCCAGGGGAACTGGTGCGACTTCCTGAAGATCCATGACGATGGCCTCTGCCGTGCGGCAACCACGGAGGAGATCACTGGGCTGTCGCCGTGCGAGAACGCGGACGGCACTGGCTCGAAGTCGGGGGACTGTGGTGAGGCGGGCCGGAAGGCCTTCGAACAGAAGAAGCTGGAAGAGTGGCGCGCCGGGTTCGACCACGGCAACTCGAACTACGCGGAGCTGAACAAGAAGCTCACCGCGTGCGTGGACAAGGGCCGGGCGTTCAAGGACTGTCTCAACGAGTTCGGTTCGAACTTGCCACCCGATGCAAAGGGTCCCGGGGCGTGGGTCGCCGGGAAGATTTCGGAGATGGCTTCCAACGCCCTCAAAGAGGCCGCCAACTACATCGGCAAGGCGGTGGTGTGGCTGCTGCAGGAGTTCGCCAAGGTCTTCAACAGCGCTTCCACCATCGATCTGTCCACGGTCGGTATCGGCAACGTCACCGGCATGATGACCGCCCTGTCTCTGGTGCTGGCCGTGTTCTTGCTCCTGGTGCAGTTCGGGAAGGTGGCGATCAGCCAGCGCGGCGAGCCGGCGGCCACCGCCGTGACCGGCCTCGCCAAGTGGGCGGTCATTTCCGCGGTCTACGTCACCGCCACCCAGACGGCACTCAGCTGGTCGGACGCCGTCTCCACCTGGATCATCAACACCTCATTCCAGGGCGGCGGTTCGGGCAAGGACGATGCCACCGCCGCAATGCAGCACCAGCTGGGCACGCTGTTTGGCGGCCTGATCACCGGCGGTGGCGGCGCGGCCACCGCAGGCGGCGCGCTCATCACCGGCGAGGGCGTGGCAGCCGCCGCGGTCGGCGTCATCATCGTGGTCGGTATCGTCATCATCCTGGCGATCGGCGCTCTGTGGATCGAGGTCCTGCTGCGCCAGGCCGGAATCATGATCCTGATGGCGACCATGCCCATCGTGCTGGTCGGGCAGATGAACGACACCACCAGCGAGTGGTGGCCCAAGGCCCGCAACGCCCTGATCAGCCTGATCCTGATGAAGCCGATGATCACGCTGTGTTTCGCGATCGGGTTCGGCGCGATCTCCCAGGGCGAGGGCGTCCAGAACATGATCGTCGGGCTGGTCATCTTCCTGATGGCCTGCTTCGCCTGGCCGTCCATTGCCAAGTTCATGACGTTCTCCACGGTCGGCGGCGGGGCAGCGATGTTCTCCGGGCTGATGAGCTCGCTCGGGTCCTCGGCCGGTTCGATGGCCGGCGGATACCGGCCGGAGATGGCTGGGGCCGGCGCGATCGGCGGTGGCAGCGGCTACACCCGCGCCCTGGAAAGCGAGAACACCCAGGCCGGCCCCGGCGCTTCGGGCAGTGGTGGGGGAGGCGGCGGTCAGGACAAGGGCGGTCTGTTCACCAATGACTCCCTCAAGGCTCGCGCCAAGGGCCCCGGCGGCCGCTTCGGCAGCCGTCTGGCCGGGCCGCTGAGCCTGGGCCTGCAGGTTGCAGCCCTGGGCAAGGACTCCTTGGAGTCCGGCATGAACAACACCGCTGCCCACGCCGGGCTGGATGCCGGCGGAGGCGGAGGACGCCATGTCGTCATCCCCCCGCGCGGCGGAATGTCCGCCGAGACCCCGCCATCCGCGCCTGCCAGCGCAGCGACTCGGCCGGACAACGCACCGTTGATCACCGGCCCGCCCAACACCGATGTCGCACCCCCGAGGGAGGGATAGCCCATGTCACAGCCCGTCGCCTACACCGGGTGGCAGTCCGAGAAGTCCGGCTTCATGGGCCGCCTGTCCGGACCCGGCTTCGCGATGGTCGCGGCCGCCACCGGGATGGCGCTGCTCCCCATCAATCTGCACAGCTGGAGCGCCGCCCTGTTCTGTCTGCCGGTCTCGGCAGTGCTGCTGCTCCTCGCCTTCGGCCGGGTGATGGGCCTGAGCGCCGACGAATGGATCACTCTCGCAGTAAGGCATCAGATCGCCGTGGCACGAAAGACGAATGTGTTCCTGAGCGGGGCTTTCGCCCCGCGCTCCAACGACAGCGGCCAGCAGCCCATGGACCTTCCCGGCGTGTTGGCCCGGCTGCGGATCCTTGAAGCCCCCGACGGGCTGGGCGGCCAACTCGGCATCAGTCACGACCCGGTGGCCGGCACCTACACCGCCATTGCCCGCATCAGCCACCCCGGCCTGGCCCTGGTGGACACCGACAAGCAGAACGGGCGGGTGGCGGCCTGGGCTGCATTCCTGCGCACCTTCTGCACCGAGGACTCGCCGATCATCCGGCTCGCCGTGCATCAGCGGTGCCTGCCGGACGACGGAGCGGCCCTGCACTCCTGGACCGCCCGCCACATCAGCCCGGACGCCCCGGCGGCCGCCGTCACCGCCCTGTCGGAACTGATGGAGTCCGCCGGCCCGGCCGCCACCACCCGCGAGACCTACCTCGCCGTCACCCTGTCCTCCGCGCGGGCCCGCCTGGCCATCAAGGGCGCCGGCGGAGGCCAGATCGGTGCCGCGGCCGTCCTGGTCCGCGAACTCCACGCCCTGCACGGCGCGCTGTCCAGCGCCAGCCTGCAGGTCGTCGAGTGGCTCAGCCCCCGCAAGGTCGCCCAGACGGTGCGCACCGGCTACGACCCCGAGGCCCAGCTGATGCTCGCCACCCGCAACGCCGCCGCCCAGGCCCCCACCTGGCAGGGCACCGAGGCGGGGGTGGAGCCGGCGCTCGCCGGACCCGCGGCCGCCGAGGCCGGCTGGGGCACCTACCAGCACGACGGCGCCTGGACCGTCTCCTACCAGGTCCGCACCTGGCCGCAGTCCGAGGTCTACGCCACTTTCCTGCAGCCGCTCATGAAGCCCCGTCAGAACGCCCGGCGCTCCATGTCGCTGGTGTACGAACCGCTCGGTCCGCGCCGGGCCCGCCAGGAGCTCGCGCGGGAGAAGTCCAAGCGGCAGTCCGCCCGCTACCTGCGGACCAAGACCGGCCGCGACGAATCCGAGGACGAGCGGCGCGAAGCCCAGCTCGCCCGGGACCAGGACGCCGCCCGCGCGGCCGGCCAGGGCGTGGTGCGGATGACCGCGGTCATCGCCGTCACCGTCACCGACCCCGCCGAGCTGGAGACGGCCTGCGCCGAACTGCAGGCGGATGCCGCCGCCTCCGGGCTGGAGCTGCGCCGCATGTGGGGCGCCCAGGACGTGGGTTTCGCGGCCAGCGCCCTGCCGCTGGGCCAGGGACTGCCGGACCGACGGATGGGATTCTGATGGGCCTCTTCTCCCGCCGCTCCGACGGCGGCGACACCTTGCTGGAGGCCGCCGGGATCGGCGAGGCCAGCGGACTGAACCGCCGCCCGCAGGCGCCCGTCCCGGCCCAGCTCACCCCCAAGGAGCAGCGCCGGGCGCGGCTGCTGGAAGACCCCGCTACCGTGATGCGGGTCGCCCCGAAGAAGGGCTGGCCCGGCCCGTACGCGGGCCGGGCCGCCTCGCTGCCGCGTACCGAGGTGGTGCGTGCCGACACGGCGAACGCGGCCGGCGCCTATCCCTTCCTGCACGCCGGGACGCTGCCCCCGGTCGGCGCTTACATCGGCCAGAACACCCTGACCACCCAGGCGTTTTCGGCGCACCCGGCGGTGTGGGTGCGCGAGAAGCTGTGCACCAACCCGAACGTGATGATCACCGGGATTCCGGGGTCCGGGAAGAGCGCGCACATCAAGGCATTGGGTCTGCGCCTGATGGCGTTCGGGCACAAGATGCTGATCGCCGGAGATGTGAAGGGCGAATACCAGGCGCTGTGCGAGCACCTGGGAGTGCAGCCGGTCCGGCTCGGCCCCGGTCTCGGCGGGCGGCTCAACCCGCTGGACGCCGGACCGCTGGGCCAGGGCCTGGACCTCGTCAAGGACCCCGCCGAGCTCAAGGCCCGCCTGCAGGAGATCCACCGGCGCCGCCTGACCCTCTTCAAGGCCCTGCTGGAGCTGCAGCTGCGGCGCACCCTGCTGCCCCAGGAGGAGGAGGCCCTGGACGTCGCGGTGCGCGAGGTGACCGGCGAACTCTACGGGCAGAGCACGCTGTCGGTGCCCACCCTGCCGCTCGTGTACGACAAACTCCGCGACCCCACCGCGCAGATGGCCCGGGAGCTGCGGGTCCGCGACGACGACGTGCAGCGCGCCCGCGAGGAAATGGCCTCCATCCGATCCGCACTCGGCGGCATGGTCACCGGCCACCTCGGTGGGCTGTTCGACCAGGAGACCTCGATCAGCCTGGACTGGAACGCCCCGATCCAGTCCGTCGACATCAGCGCCCTGGAGCAGTACGGCGACGAGGTCGTCGCGATGGTCCTCTCGTGTGTGTCGTCCTGGGCGCAGTCGGCCATCGACCAGCCAGGCAACCGGCCGTGGATCGTGGTGCGCGACGAGCTGTGGCGGCAGATGCGCTCCGGCGGCACCTCCATGATCAAAAAGATTGACTCGGACCTGCGGCTGTCCCGCGCCACCGGCACCATCCAGGTCCTGGCCACACACCGGCTGAGCGACTTCGAGGGAGTGGGCGCGGCCGGCTCCGAGGCCGTCAACATCGCCAAGGACCTGATCTCCTCCTGCGAGACCCGCATCCAGCTCGCGCAGGACACCCGCCCGCTGCGCGCCACCCGCGAGGCGATCGGCCTGACCGACGCGGAATGCGACCTGATCGGCTCCTGGGGCGGCGGCCAGGTCGGCCGGGCCCTGTGGAAGGTCGGCCGGTCCGGCGGCAGCCACGCCGTCCAACTGATGCTGTCCCGCACCGAAGAGAAGTTGTTCGAGACCAACGAGCGGATGGCGGTGTGATGGCCGGGCGCAGCGGACCCGCCGGAGGCGGTCTCGACGACAACACGCTGCTCGCCGCCTACGGCGCCGGGCTGGTGGCCGCCGTCAGCGGCGCGGTGCTGACCGCCGGCCCCCTGGCCGGGCTGCTGTCCGGCCGCGGCTGGGCGCACAGCACCCAGAGCCTGCCGGCCACTGTGCTGCTCTCCGTGGTGCGCGGCCCGGGTGCGGTCTACGACCCGGCCCCGCCGTCCTGGCTGTTCTACACGCTGCTCGTGCTGGTGGTCATCGCCCTGTTCCTGGTGGCCCTCAAGCTCGTCAGCCTGTTCAACGGCATCGGCGGCCAGGGCGGCGGCGCGCAGTGGGGCGGCGCCAAGGTGGAGCGGAAGCTGTCCGCCGTCAATGACCCCACCAAGCGCGCCAACCGGATCACCGCCGGGCGCGGCTTGCGCACCAAGAAGATCGTCGGAGCGCAGCCCAACATCTCCGCGACCGTGTTCGGCGTCCCCGGTTCCTCGAAGACCACCGGGCTGGTGCTGCCGAACGCCGCGGAATGGCAGGGGCCGCTGCTGGTGACCACCACCAAGGCCGCCGACCTCGACGTCATCTACGCCAAGCGCCGGGCCCTCGGCCCGGTCTGGGTGATCGCCCCGGCCGGCATCCCGGGCCGCAAGACCGAGCGCTGGTCCCCGGTGGACTACTGCACCGACGCCAAGGCCGCCGACCGGATGGCAGCCTGGATGGCCGAGGCCGCCTCCTCCAGCGACGACCCCCGCGCCGCCCCCTGGATCGACCAGGCCAAATCCGTCCTGAAGGGCGTGCTGCTGGCCGCCCACCTGTCCGGCGGTGGCGTCGCCGAGATGCGCCGCTGGCTCGGCCTGGGCAAGGACGCCGTCGACCACGTCCGCGCCGTACTGCTCCAGCACGGCTACACGGAAGTCGCCGACGACTACGCGTCCCCCTGGCTGCGCCTGCACGAGGACGGCATCGGCTCCATCCAGTTCTCTTTGAACGTGCTGGCGCGTGTGTACGCCGACGAGGAGGTCCGCGAGACCTGCTCCGCAACCGACTTCACCGTCGAGGACTGGCTCAGCCAGAACGGCACCATCTGCCTGATCGCGTCCGAATCCGACGCCGAACGCTTCGCACCTCTGCTGACCTCGATCGTCGCCTCGGCCATTCACGGCGCCGAAGTCGCCTACAACGCCACCGGCAAAGCCCTGGACCCCGCTGTCGGCATCATGGTCGACGAGGCCGGCAACATGCTGCGCTACCCGCGACTGCCCAACATCCTCACCACTGGCCGCGGCATGGGCGTCGTCATACTGACGGTCTGGCATGACCTGTCCCAGCTGCGCGACCGGCTCGGCACGCAGAAGGCCAACACCGTAATGTCCGCCAGCGGACTGCGGATGCTGCTGCCCGGCTGCGGCGACCTCGAGACCCTGCGCTACTTCAACGGCATCTTCGGGCAGACCGAGGTGACGCGGACCTCCCGCAACTACTCGCGTGGCGAAGTCTCCAGCAACGACCAGCCCACTGACCGGGACCTGACCCCCGTTCACGCACTGCAGCAGCTCCCCGACTTCACCGCGATCGCCCAGTACACCAACCAGCCCCCGATCAAGGTGAAGATGCGGCTCACCTTCCGCGACAAGGACCTCAAGAAGCTGCTGGCCGCCCCGGCCACCCCCCACGGGGCGGCCAGCTCAGGCACGACCACCGCAGTCGAGCAGGAGGCGGGCCGTGTCTGATCCACTCGACGACCCGGCCGCCCTCTGGCCTGCCCAGCCCGGCGCCACCCCGCCGCAGCCCGAACCGCAGCGCTGGGTGTGGGCCGCGATGGAACCGCCCGAACGCCGCGCCCGCCTACGCGAACTCGCCGTCTGGGTCACCTGGCTGCGCACCACCTTCGAACTCCACAACCAGATCCCGCACTGCTGGTACCGACACTCCCCAGTAGTCGAGCACCTCACCGCTCTGTATGCCGGCTGGCTGCGGACCTACGCCGGCGAACAGGGCGCAGGGCGGGAGCTCGCCGAGGCCGACTGGATCAATACCCTGCACAACTTCACCCCCCGGCTGCAGTTGGCAGCGTGCGCCACCGGCCGCCATCAGGAACCCCCGCCGCTTGTTCCGCCCCCGCCCGGCACCGCCGAGGCCTTCGAAGTGTTCCTGGTGACCTCCGATGCCACTACGACCGGCGCACAGCACCCGGCTGCCGCCGAACTCCAGAGGCGCATGGCCACGTTCGAGGCACCGCTGTAGTCACCACACCCGAACCCGCCGACAGCACCTATCAGGAGGAACCCTGATGGCCACACCCGCCAGCCCGGACCGGACATCTGTGCAGACCGCCGGGGACCAGATCAAGGCGGCTGTCGCAGCCCCCGCAGCGCCGGCCGCACCCGTCCCGCTGGAGGCCCAGCTGCGCGCCAACGCTGCGGCAGCCACGCCCGAGGCTCAGCCTGAGCTGCCCCTGTGGACCGGCAACGACCTGCCACCCGGGGCTACATGGACTGAGCGGGACGGGGTGCTCTACGACACCTACAACACCCCCCAGTGGAATCTGAAGGCCGCCGCCCAGAACACCGCACCCCCTTCGGAGGAGGACGAGCCGGTCGACCCGCGGGTGTACGACCCGAAGGACGCCTATATCGGGTGGTCGGTCGTTGAACCGGTGGACCTTGCCGCGGCGTTCGCACCCGTCGCGGAGGCCTGGGCCGACATCGTCCCGCCCGAGCACGGCTCTGCCCAGGACCTGGTGACCGCCGTTGGAGACGACCTGCGTGTCCTGGAACAGGCATGGCGGCGCACCGTCCCCGGCCCGCCTGCCCGGTCCGCGGACAATGCCGCCGCGACCGGGGCGGACGCGGCGCCCCCGGCCGACATGAACGCCCGCCAGGACGCCAGCGCGGTCAACGCCGCATTGCAGCAGGCCGACCAGCACGCCGACGCGCTGAAGGATTTGCCGGAGTGGCAGCGGCTGCAGACTGTCCGCGGCGCCGCCACCCACCTGTGGAACACCATCAGGGAAAAGGCGGGGCAGTACTTCGAGCGCCTGGCTGACGATGTTCGGGTCCAGGGGTTCTGGCGCACCGTATCCGTCCGTGCCTGCGAGGCGATCGCCCACGGATGCCAGGAGATGGCCGATGAGCTGCGCAGCGGCGCCAAGGGCCAGAACCTGCCGGCCGCCGAGGCGCTCCTCAAGGTGAGCAACGCGGCTCTTGCCTACAGCAGCCCGCGCAGCGAACGGCCCGACGACGCCACGGTGGCAGCCGCCCAGCAGAGCAATCTCACCGAGATCCGGCAGCTGCGCACCACTCTGGCCTCCAACGAGCCGCTGCCGTACGCCACCCGGGAGGAGGCCACCGCGGCCTCACGGGACGTCGCGGCCGCCTTCCAGACCTGGGCAGGGAGCGACATGGGCAAGGAGCTGTGTACCTCCTCCACGCACCCACGGGTGGTGGAGTTCCGGGAGGCGTGGCAGCAGCTGCCGCCCGCCGACCTGCCCGCCGGGCCGGGCTCGGCAGCCGGTCCTTTCGGCGACGTGGCCGAGCGCGCACAGGGGATCGTCGAGCGCGCACAGGCCCAGCCGGGCCGCTTCGCCCAGGCCGATCTGGCCGCCCTCAAGGTGGTCGCCGACCTGGCGGCGCACCACAGCGGCCGACTCGCCGTCACCCTGCCCCCGGATCTCACAGGCCCGACCGCTTCCGTGCAGCAGATCGCGCCGCGCCCGGCGGTGGCCGTTCCGGCCGCGCGCAGCGGCGGCGCGAGCCGGTCGGCGTGAGGAACAGGAACCGAGCGGGAAGGAGAAGGCGTTGAGTACGCCGGAACAGCCTGCGGGCATGGTGATCGAGGCGGTGAAGCTGGAGGGCCCCGCGCCGCTGCGGCTGATGACCGACTGGGAGATCCTCGCGCGGGAGGCCCGGCTCGCCCGGGCTGAGGAGGCCGCCCGCGGCCTGGCCCAGCCTCCGCAGGAGACTTCCCATGTCGTCCAGCTGCTGGCCGAGCAGGGCGCCCCGCCCGAACTGCTCGACCGAGCCCGCGCCGCGGTGCAGGAGGACCGCGCGTACGCCCAGGCGCAGGCCGACCGCGCCCAGACCCAGGCGGTGCGACTGCACGACCACTGGGAGCAGGCCGAAGGCGAACGCACCCGGCGCCTGCACCTTCCCCCTGGCCAGCTGCAGGCCGAAGCCGCCGAACGCCTGCGCCAACGGGCCGCACCCCGCCCGGCCGAGAACCCTTCGGCGCCCCAGCAACCGGCCGTGGCCATCCCGCAGATCCAGGCAGATCCGCGATCACAACGCAGGTAGGGGGCGGAGGCGTCCAGTTGGCCGGGCTGCGGGCCGGAATCCTCATTCGCACGAACGGACAATCGCGCGCCTACCGCATCTGCTAGCCGCGGGGCGGCCCCGGTGAGGGGGGACCATCTCACCGCCTTGCAAGGCGCGTCCGCCCCCTACAAGGACCGGCCCTGTCCGGGCGATTGCTGCTGTGGTCCAGGCTGCCTCGGCATCGCCGGCGGGGGCGTCGGCGGGGTGCGGTGGGCAGCTAGAGCTTGGCGAGCGGCGTCCTCGGCCTGGCGCTGTTGCAGGGGCAGAGCAGCCCGCCGCTGCAGCTCGCTGCCGATCGCTTGGACCCGGGCGGCCGCCGCGTCGGCGGACGTCCTGGTCTCCACCGCCGTCTGCTGGGCGTATGTGAGGTCTTGCCAAGCCGCGGTCCGGGCCCGAGCGATGGTGTGAGCGGCGGCGCCCTGCTCGCGCAACTGCGCGACGAGGGCGCCGCCGTCCTGCTCTTCATAGGCGGTGCGCAGCGCGACGTGCTGCTGTTGCAGCTCACGCGCCCGCTCCATAGCCGTTGCCGCAGCCCGCTGGCTGTTTTCCCGAAGCGAGATGAGGTCGGCGTCGCTATACGCCGCCCAGGTCTCCGGCTGGGACACGGGGTCCGCAGCGCGGGTGGACGGGCCCTGGTCCCCGGGGGCGGTCTCGGTGCCCAGCTGGGGGATCCGGTCGGGGGCCCTCCCGGCCGAAGGGCGGGGCGGCGGAGGGCCGTCCGCCCGTTGCCGGGCCGCGCCGAAGGCGCTCCGCAGGGTGTTCTCCACGGCGGTCTCGCCCCGTGAGAGTGCGGCTTCCTGGCGGCCGGGCGCGGAAGCGCTCCGGGATACGTACGGGGCGGAAGGGAAGGCCCAGGACCGGAGTTCGGGGTCGGCTGTCTGCCGGACGATGCGCTCCATCAGCACGGCCATCTCCACCGGGCCGACGCCGCCGGGGACCGGGGTCAGGTTCTGCGGGATGCCCGCAGCGCCGGGGTGGATGTCCCCGGCGACGCTGCCGTCCGGCTGGGGGCTGAAGCCGGAGTCGACGACGAGACGGTGGTGGGGGCGTATGTGCTCGGCAGTCAGGAGGTGGGCGCTGCCGGCCGTGGAGACCACGATGTCCGCACGGGCGGCCTGGCGCAGGTCATCTCCCTGGTCGAGGGGCAGGACGGGGGTACCCCGGTCTTCAAGGAGGTGCACGACGCCGCTGCCGACGAACCCACGGGCCCCGACCACGGCCACCGTGGCATCGGCGTCGAAGGCCGCCACGATGCGGCTGATGCCGTCCGCGGTGGCGCAGGCCCGGTGCAGGGAGCGGCCGCCGAGCAGGCCGTCGATGTCCTTGGCCGGGTCGAGCTGGTGCACCAGAGAGGTCAGACGGGCCGGAGGCGGGAACTGCACGATCACGGCGCGGGTGGCCGGGTCGGCGTTGCAGGCGTCGATATGAGCCGCGAACTCGGCCGCCGACACAGTGCCCGGTAAGACCACGGGGTCCACCGTGAGGCCGAGATGGGTGAAGGCCTTGTACTTCTGCTCCGCCGAGACCCGCGAGGCCTCCATGCGCAGGGCCCACTCGGGCGGGTCGCCGTCGGCGGGCGTGAAACGGATGACCGCCACCCGCAGGCGAGCCGGTTCGATGCGGTCCCGGTAGACCCCCAGGTCCTCACGGACCGTCCGCAGTAGCGCGCGGCCGGAGAGCTGGTGCGTCATGCGCGGCCCACCCGGGTCAGAACCTCGTCGACCGGGCGCAGGTTCCCGGTGAGCAACAGGCGGGCGGCGGCCTCGCTGGTCAGCAGGTGGTGCCCGGCCAGGTCTCCGCTGAAGTGCGTGCCGTCGAAGTCGAGGGTGACCTCGGTGAGGGTCTCGGGCCCGGTGGGGTCATAGGAGGAGAACGGGCCGTGATGGGCGTACCAGGACACCCGGGTGGGGTCGGGCAGGTCCGCACCGAACGCGGCCCAGGCCGCGTCCGCGGCACCGGGGAAGTCCGAGCTGATACCGGCCGCGTCCGGGTTCTCGGCGAGCTCCGAGAGGACGATCGCCGCTGCGGCCACGCCCGTGAGGGGCTTCACGAGACGGGCCAGACAGACGGCATCAAGACCGATCCGGTGCCGCCACGAAACGTACGTGCTGCTCACCACAGCACCATCGGATTTCTCGCGCAGGACGTGATGGTCCATTTCATGCTCCACTTCTTCTCGACTGGTCGGTGGTGCGGCGCCACATGTCCGGGAGGTGTCTCCGTGGCCAGCCGCGTCGGCGGCTGCGGCTGGAGGGCGCCCCGGGTCTCTGTCTGGCTGTCGGGTATACGCGTGGTGCTTTGTGCGGACCGTGCCCCCGCCGTCACGCCCGGCCGGGCGTGAGGGGACCGCACGCTAAGTCGGGCTCGTACGTCATGCGTTGCTCCTTGGTGTGGGTGTCGCTCAGTGTTCGGTGGCGTGCTGCAGGGCGGTGGCGACGGTGGCCAGCACGCCGTTGCGGGTGGCCGGGTCGGCGGCGAGGATCTGCTCGACCTCGTCGGGCAGAAGGGACTCGGGTGGGCAGCCGGTGCGCAGCAGTTGCACGACGCCGGTGTTCTCGTCGGGGTGGGCGGCCCAGTGGCGGACGGTGTCGAGGCCGCCGTGGTCGAGGGCGGCGGCCATCAGGTAGCCGGTCAGCAGGGTGCGGGCTGTTTCGCGCCAGTAGTCGGAGGCGTCGACGTGGCTTAGCAGGGTGTTTGCCATCGCCTGGGCGGCAGCCTCATCCGCGCACGCGTCGAGGCGGAGCGGGGCGGGAGCCGCCTCTTCCGGCAAAGACGACTGAGCGCTACGGGCCTTGGCCCAGGCCGTGAGTGCTTCGGCGTGCTGCTCGAAGAAGGCGCCGGCGCGCTCGCGAGCCAACTCGGGGCTGCGGCCGACCTGTTCGTACAGCTCCGAGAGGTGATCGATGGCTGCCTGCGGCGGGTGGCTCGAGGTGGGGAAGACGCGGGCGAAGGCCTCGCGGAAGACGGCGGCGAGGTGGCGGGGGAGCCGGTAGCCGCCGGTCTTCTGCCAGGATGAGCGGCCGTCGTAGGTGGAGGTGAACGGCAGCTCCGCGCCGACGGGCAGCCAGCCGTCGCGGATGCCGCGGGTGACGGCCTTGGTGATGGCGGCGGACGGGCCGCGCAGGGCGGCGTCGCCGTACGCGGCACGGTACTGCTCGCCGTCGACCCAGCCGTCCCCCTCGGCCACGGCGCGCAGGAGCTGCCGGCCCCGCGGGGCGACTTCGCGGATCAGGTGCTCGACGCGCTCCGGCGTCCATACGGCGTCGCCGACGGTGACGGTCGCCTGACGCTGGCGCGCCAGGTCGAGAAGTCCGGTGGCGAACTCCCCGTCCTCGTCTTCGGTCTCGATGATCAGTCTCATGCTGAGCCCTCCCCTGCGAATGAACCGATAACCGGTTGAGACTCGGCTCAACCTAGCGGGGCGGCGGTGTGAGTGTGGGGTGATTCCGTGATGAGACTCAGATGGAGCGCCCCATCCTAGAACGCACAGGATAATTACGGTTATCCTGTCGGTATGCCGACGCCGCGTCAGAACGCCCCCAAAATAGGCGATTTGCGAGATCTACGAAGTTCCGTTGAGGCTCCCGTCGGACCACCCGGGCCCGATCCGAACGCGCTCGACTTCCCGCCCGTCCGCAACGGGGTCGACTACCTCCTCAGCGTCGTCGACCACCTCACCGCCGACCCGGTCGGGCCGCGGCACGTCAAGTACGCGGTGCTCCATCTCCAGGCGGCGGCCGAGGTGCTGCTCAAGGCCCGCCTGGTGCGTGAGCACTGGAGCCTGGTCTTCGATGACCCGGGCGCGGCCAGCGAAAAGGCCTTCCGTTCCGCCGACTTCAAGAGCTGCACCGTCGGCGAGGCGGTGACGCGCCTGCGCAACATCGCCGGCGTCACCATCACGGACAAGGACCAGGAGGCGCTGGCCGCCCTCGGCCGGGACCGCAACGCCCTGCAGCACTACGGCCTCAGCCACAATGCCCGGGCCGTCGAGGCACGCGCCGGGCGCGTGCTCGATTTCCTCATGCGGTTCCTGGACGACGTGCTGGTGCCCGGCCTGCGGCTCGATGAAGTCGAGCGCATCACCGCGGACGTGCGGCGCATCCGCCGCGGCCTCACCGGCGTGCACGCCTTCATCACACAGCGGCTGCGCCGGCTGAGCGGAGACCTGAAGGGGTGCGAGAACCGGACCGTCCTCTGCCCGTACTGCGGGCAGATGACGCTCGTTGTTGAGAAGCCTCTCAGCACGTGCCTCTTCTGCGACGCAGAGGTCGGGGCGTCGGAGATGACGACCCACCTCTTCCTCAACACTCCCGAGGGGGAGGCAAGCCGCACCGCCTTCTGCCCCGACTGCGCCGAATACGCCGTCGGACGCGACACCCTGCTCGCGACGGGCGGGCGGGCGGACTTCTGCTTCTGGTGTGTAGGACCCGTCTCCCTTCCCCCCACTACGCCATCCCCCAAGCCTTCGGAGCACCCGTGACCGCGCTCACCCGCACACCCCACGCGGACCTCCCCGCCCGGCGCCCCGACCCGCGCGCCCTGTGGCCGGAGCATGCCCGACGGCTGTACGACCACTTGGTGGCGCTTTATGGCGAGGACGACCCGCTGCCCACCCTCGCCGCGGCTTGGATCGGCCACCAGCGCTCGGTGCACACGATGAAGTCTTATGCCCGCGGCTTCCGTATCTTCGAGGAGTTTGCCCGGGAGTACGGCGTCCACCCGATGGCGGTGAAGTTCGCCCTCGCGGACACCTTCCGCCTCCACTTGGAGACGTCCCCGACGTGGGTGCGAGTCAGAGGTGGCCGGCGCGGCGAGATGGCCCGCACCGGCCCGCCGTACGCGGACGCCTCACGGAAGAACGCCCTGTCGGCGGCTTCCTCCTTCTTCGTCTACCTGGACAAGGTCAGCGACGACGGGGTGAAGAACCCCTTCGACGCGGTCCAGCGGCCCTACGTCGATCCCGACTACTCCTCCACGCCCGGCTACACCGAGGCGGAATGGGCCCGGTTCCTGGCCGTTGCCCGCGATGAACACCGGGTCGCGGCCTACCGTAAGCGCGCCTACGCGCTGCTGCTCGTCCTCTATACCTGCTGCCTACGCATCGACTCTCTGCTCAACGCCCGGGTGGAGGACCTCGGTTACGACAAGGGGCACCGCGTGCTGCATCTGGAGAAGGTCAAGGGCGGCGGCCGGAAGAAGAAGCCGATCCCACCGCTGGCCTGGGACGCCCTGCAGGAATACCTCGGCGGCCGAGAGGCAGAGTCGGAGTGGCTGTTCTGCACGGCTACCGGCGGCCAGCTCGACGAACCGGCCGTGTGGCGACTCCTGCAGTCCCTCGCCAAACGCGCCGGACTCCCGCTGCGCGGCCCCCACGGAACGAAAGTTGACGCCATCACCCACGCCCTGGCCAGGCCGGACGCCCGTCCCGACAAGATCCAGAGCTGGGCCGACCACAAGGACTCACGCACCACCCAGCGCTACAACAAGCGCAAGGAGCTACTCGACGACAGCCCCGGCTATGGCATCGGCGCCGCTCTCGCCGGCGCGCTGCAGCACGGAGCGGAGGAGTGACTGCCCGCCCTCGCCTCGTACTACTGGTCGCGGACGCGCGGCCGCCGACCCAGACGGGGCGCCCCGCGGCACACCCAACGACAAGAAGCGCGGCGGGCCCACACGATGACGCGGGCCCCGGAACAGGAGATCCGCATGCCTGAGCGTCACCCTCACCTGGGGCTGTCCGCCGTCGAGATTGCCGAGCTCGTCAATGGCGGCAAGTTCACCGCCAGGGAGATGGTCGACTCGGCCCTCGCGGTCGGCGCCGACCGCGACGAGCAGCTGCGCGCCTTCACCACCTGGTGGCCGGAGGAAGCCCGGGCCCGGGCCGCGGAGGTCGACGCGGCCCGGGCCGACGGGGTGTACCTGCCGCTGGCCGGGGTCTCGTTCGCCGTCAAGGGACGGGAGGGCGTCCGGTCCGTGCAGAACCAGCGGCTGGTCGACGCCGGGTGTGTGCCGGTCGGCGCGACGGCCGTCCCGCGGGCCGGTACCGCCTGGCAGACCTACGGCGTCACCGACCGGGGCCCCACACTCAATCCGCTGAACCCCGACTGGTCACCGGGCGGTTCGTCGGCCGGTTCCGCGGCCGCGGTCGCAGCAGGGCTCGTACCGCTCGCCACTGGGTCGGACGGAGCAGGATCCGTACGCATCCCGGCTGCCTGGTGCGGCATCGTCGGCTTCAAGCCCACCAACGGCCTGTTGCCCGCCCGCGACCGGGCCGGGCTGAACAGCCCCGGGGTCCTCACCCGCACTGTGGCCGACGCCGCGGCCTACTACAGGGCCGTCGTCCCCGCCGCCGTCCCGGCCCCCTCCAGCCGGGCCCCGAGAGTGGTCTGGAGCCCCACCCTCGGCTACGCGGACACCGACCGGGACGTCGCCGTGACCGCGCTGCGCGCGCTGCGCCGGATTGGCCGCGCGGGCTTGTGCGAGCTCGTCGACCACCTGGTGCCGCTTCGTGATCCGGCTCCGGCCTGGACCGCGCTCCGCAGCGGCAGTGCCGACCATGGCACCGAAGCCCTCATCCGGCACAACACCCGGGTCCTGGACGAGACCTTCAGGGAGGCCGACCTCGTGGCCACCCCCACGACGCCGCACCCGCCCCATGGTCTCGACGGCCCGGGATCACGCATGAGCGTGGCGCTCACCTGGGCATTCAACCTCTCCGGCCATCCCGCGATCACCCTCCCCGCTGGCCGTACTCCGGCAGGTGAGCCCGTCGGCCTTCAGCTGGTCGCCCGCCACCACGCCGACACAGCGCTCCTCAGCGCAGCCGACACCTTCAACTGCACTTGAGGGGTACGGGCAGCAGGCCAACGGTCTCGGGGAACAACGAGCCCGCCGGTCGGCTTTCGTGCATGACCCCTCCGGTACGCGTCGGCGTCAGGCGGCTCCATCTCCCACAGCGGCCGGCCGAACCAGGATCGGGCAAGGTGAGAACGCTTCAGGAATCCTGAAGTTACGTCAGCCCGCGAACTGCTGCAGGAGAGAGGGCGAACCGCCTGGCCACGGGGTTGAGGACTTGGGAGGGCTCAGAGCAACCCACGGGATGTCGCACAGCCGATACGGCAGACGCAGCTCAGCAATGCCCCCGACGAACTGTCGGGGGCATTGCTGAGCGTCCCGGCGGACGGGCCAAGCCAGGGTTGACCATCGTCTACGCCCGTACCGGGATCCGGCCGGGCCATGGGCAGGACAGCCCGTGGCCCCGAGCAACGAGAAGACCGACACCCCAGTTCACGGTGTCGGCCTTCATGAGGCCCATGCGGCAACATGAATCCCTCAAGCCCTGTGGATCAATGGGTGGAGCCAGTAGCCATCAGGGACGAACTCTTCGCTGGCTACTGGTGGCTTTCTTGGCTGCCGATTTCTTGGCAACGGTCTTCTTTGTGATGGTCTTCTTGGCTGGGGTCGCCTTTTTAGCCGTGACCTTTTTTGCGGCCTTCTTAGCCGGAGCTGTCTTCTTGGCTGGGGCAGCAGCTTGGGCACGGAATCTTTCCTTCTCTCGTGCCACTACTGTGCCCCACTGCGCTTCTCTCATTGCGCCTCTTTCAGAACCAGCGGCTACTGCCTCGGCCACATCCGCCACAGCCGCCGCCCCCAGCGAGCCTCCGTCTGGTAGCGGTACCAGCCTCAGGTTGATGTGGTGGACCGTGCCCTCCGACTGGCCTCTATTCAGCTCGCCGCCGAAGGTGATGACAGAGATCTTCAGGTCGCCGCGTTTGTCCTTCGTGACGGTCACCGACAGGGAAACCTCGGCTTCTGCGACACCAAGTCCAAAGGTTCCATGTTTGATCCCGAAATAATGGGCCGCCTTCAAGTCTGCACTCAGTGCTTGCAGGACCTCATCTAGGCCAAAGGTGTCTTTACTGTCGACGGGCGATGTCTGAGTCATAGGTTCGATATTATTGACGACCTGTTCCTACCCGAGTAGGCGCGCCCCTGTATAAGTCATGACTCTGTCGAATGGAGTGCGCCGGCAAGGTTGGCGGCGAGTCCGTACCGGGGGAGTCGTCGAGGAGTTCCTTGCGCCGGTTGTAGCGCTGCGTGGTGCGGGAGTCCTTGTGATCGGCCCAGCGCTGGATCTTGTCCGGGCGGGCGCCCGGCTTGGCCAGGGCGTGAGTGATGGCGTCGCCCTTGGTGCCGTGCGGGCCGCGCAGGGGCAGGCCGGCTCGTTTGGACAGGGACTGGAGTAGCCGCCCTAGGCGGTTCGGGTGACTGCTCCGGAGACGAATTCCTGGACGAGGGCGGCGGCGAGGTGGACGGCCGCTCGGGAGGCTTCGAGGGACTCGTGCACGGTGGCGTTCTGGGCACCGTGCCGGGAGGTCTGGCCGTCCCACAAGGCGCGCATCATCGCCTCGACGTGGGAGATCGGCTCGCCACCGGGCGGCGTGGCGAGCACGGTGCTGAATTTGTGACGGGCGTTCTTGATCTCGCCGAGCATCGTGCCGAGGGTGGCCTTGGGATGATTGGGCTGGACGACGGCGTGCGCGGCGGCCTCGGCCGCCTTGATGGATTCGCTGTAGGCGCGTACCGGGTCTGGGCTGCGTCCGTAGGCCGACTGCCAGGCGGCGGCCAGGTGATCGGCGGCTGATCCGACAGCCGGCTCGGCGGCCGCGGCGGTGATGGTCTGACGGACCGCGTCACGCACGGCCGGGGTGACCCGTTCCTCCAGCCCGTCCAGTGCCTCGGCGACCCGGTAGGCGGACCCCCCGAAGTCGAGGAGGGCGGCGAGCTCGTGGACCGCGTCGCGGTCCACGGAGCGTCGTTCGGCCTTGTACGCCAGAAGCTCGTCGATCACGTCGAGCAGTTCGTCATCCTGGGTGGCAGCCAGGGCGGAAGAGTACTGCCCCCCACTCCGGCCCCGGCCGGGAGCTGAGATGCGCAGCCGGAGGCACACGGCGCGCGCCGTTTCCTCATCCTTGTACGAGCGGGCCGTGAGGAAATCGTCCACCCACGACTGGAGCGGATCGCGGAGGTGCGCGGGCACACCCTCGAAGGGCCCGTCGTGTTCGGCTTCGCTGCGGCCGAGACGGACAGAGAAGCGTGGGCGGCGCGCGCTGGTCATGACCCGGAGGATATCCCCAGAACCTGCATGTCGCGTCGGATAACCTCTCCTTATCCGACGCGACAAACCCGACGCGGAACCGGTGATTCCACAACCGGCTCCCGAGGCGAAACGGACCCCTCTGTGACCGGCATCACCACCCGCCCGCCGTCCCGCCCCGCCGAGCTGGCCCACGCCGCCGCTCTCACCGAGGCCGACGTTGACGCCCTGGCCGCCTACCTCAAAGCTCGGCTGGATGAAGTCCGGGACCGCAACGACTACCTCAGCGACGAGTGGCGGACCGCCATGTCGCTCAGCCTCGTGGTGTCCACTCAGGCCGACCGGGTGCGCGACACCTTCACCGGCGACTCCCCCGAGCTCCTGCTGGCCCGGCGCCGCCAATGGAACGAACTCGTCTGGCTCGTGAGGCCGTGGGAGTACGGCGCGGCCGCGGGCTACGACACCACCCGCTGGTGCCACCTGATCCACGCCGACGCCGCGGACGCCGCCCGGGCAGCGGCATACCGCCGGAGCTGTCTGTGACCGCCGCCGACCTCGCCGGTCCTGACGGCGCGTTCATACCCGCGGCCGCCGAGCGGCAGGCGCTGATCGAGCGGTGGGCCGAGCGGCACGGCATCGACGCCGCCCGCCGCCTGGCCGAGGCCGAGGACCTGGCCGATGCGGTCGCCCAGGAGATCACCCCGGACAACACCGTCGACACGTACAAGAAGTCATGGCGGGTGTGGGAACGGTTCTGCGCCGCCGCCGGCCTGCCCGAACGCGAGTCCAGCCGGGGCGCCTTGGTGGCGTTCGTGGCCTGGATGCTGCGCGAGGGCCAGCACACCGGGCGCGGCTACGCGCCCAGTTCGGCCTCCACCCACCTGGCGGCCACCGTCGTCGGGCTGCGCGAGCGCGGTGTGCAGGTCTCCGGTGACGACCAGGCCGAAGCGCGCGCCGCGCTGGAGGGCCTGGCCGTCAAGCTCCTGCAGGCCGGCGAGCGGCGCGGCCGCGGGCAGGCGGTCGGCGCCGACGTCGACGGGCTGCGCGCCATCGTCCGCTCCTGCCCCGACACCCTGGCCGGCGACCGGGACAAGGCCCTGGTGCTCACCGGCTTCAACTACGCCAGCCGCTCCCAGGACCCGGCCGGACTGCAGAGCGGCGATGTCACCCTGCACCCGCGCGGCCTGGTCGTCGCCGTGCTCACCGGCAAGACCAAGCACTCGGTGCGCAACGCGAAGATCCCCTACGCCCAGGACCCCGAGCTGTGCCCGGTGCGCGCATACACCGCCTACCGCACCCGGCTGGTCGCCGAGCACGGCGAGGCGTGGGCCGACCCGTCCACCCCCGCGTTCGTCGGCATTGACCGGCACGGGCACATCACCGGCGGCATGGTCCCCGACAGCGTCACCCGCGCGATCAAGCGGATCTCCCAGCGGGCCGGGGTGCCCATCCACTGGACCGGCCACTCCCTGCGCATCGGGCTGGCCTCCGAGGGTCGCAAACAGGGCAGGGACGGCATCGCCATCGCCGACCAGGGCGGCTGGGCCCGCCACTCCCGCTCCATGCTCGGCTACATGCAGCGCGACGACGGCTGGAACGACAACGCCGCCGCCGGCCTCACCTGACGACTGTTCGCGTCCGCCGGTGGCCGTGACTCCGGTCGGTACGTCTAGACAGAACGCCCCCCAGGGCCGCATCACTGAGCGGCTCGGATCATCCTGTGGCTCCGGAGGCCTTGGTGCTCAGCTCCCGGCGCCGCTCTAGCGACTTCTGCCGGAGGAGGGACTCCTTGAAACACTTCTCGCTGGCATCCTGGGCGAGACCCTCGTCGGTCACCTGGTAGCGATCGGGCTCATAGCTGTCGCCGTGGGTCCTGGGGGCGAGGAAAGCGGCGGCCAGCGCCGCATTCAGCCCCGATGAGGATTGGGGCTCGGAGGGCGACTCAGCGTCAGCGGCGACGGTCGTGCCCGGCCTGGCGTACTGGACCAGCCCAAACTCAAGGAGCCGGTTGCAGGCGTCTTCGTACGAGTCCCGGCGGAGCCGGAAGTAGTCGTTGCGCGTGTTCGCGTATAGGTACACACCGGATTCGGTGTGCTTGTTCGGCATCGTCTGCGCCAGCCATTGCAAGATCAGCCAGGTGGCCACCTCCGACGGCTGCAGAACCTGGATCCAGCCACGGAGGAAGAAGGTGGCGGGCACGGTAAAGGTCGTGTTCCAGCGTGCCCGCGGGACGGTGTAGAGGTTGGGCGTCTGTGTGTCGCCTCGTCCTCCCTCCTGCATGAGTGAGAACGCCGCGTAGCTCCGGCTGCTGCTTTTCGTCTTGGGGACCTCGACAAGGGACCGCTGGTCGTCCGGGCCGAGGGCCTCCAGGGTCCGCAGTGCTCCGTGGATCTGCTGGACGCGCAGGGTCTGGATGTCCCGGTCCACGCGGGTGGCGGGCATGTAGGCGTTGCCGGGCTGGTCGAAGGCGCCATCGACGGCGACGAAGTCGGCCCACGAGCGGTGGGGTCCCTTGAGCGGCGGGCTTCCGTCGGCCGTCCACTTCTCACCGGCCGTAAGACGGCATTGCGCCTCGAACACGGCGAGCAGGTAGAACCGTAGAGCCACGCCCCGGGGGCGGAGGAGCTGCGTGAGCGCAGGGGCCGGGTCCTGCGGACCGGAGCTCAGCAGATCCCTGCGCAGCCTGATCGTCGTAGGCCGGTGTCCGGCCTCCCATACCCGGTGAAGGGCATTGTTCGCGCGCTCGACATAGCGGCCCTTCCTCAGTTCCTCCAGACGGCGCACCCGGCGTGCAACGGCATCGAGTTCCCCCGGCACAGCCCCTCCGATCAAGGTTTTGATCCCAGCGTTTTGACCCGCACATAAGAGCGTACCTATAGAGAGTTATAGATCCTCAGTGCGGGTCAAAACCTTGATCGTTTTTTGGTGGCCCCTCTCCGGGCGGCCTGAAAATTATGAGTAGGCCACTCAGGACGAGGGCTCAGCGGCATCGCCGTTCGCGGGAAACGCGAACGGCCCCGGGGGCATCCGGGGCCGCTTCACAGGATCTTCGATCGGAAGATTTCGTTGACCAACATACAAAGACGTACGACTTCTGGAAACTCTGCGCCTGCTCCGGAGCGGCTTCCGCTGAGGTGGGCGGTCATCCTGATCGCCGCCGGGGTGGTGGCCGGAGTGGCCTTCCTCGCGGGCGGTCCGCTGGCGGCGCTCGGTGCGGCGGGTACGACCAGGAGAAGAACCATCAGGTCCATAGCCGAGCCTAAGGGGCGCTGCACGGTGGCGTCGACCGAGCGCGCAAGCAACCCGCGCCCCACCAGGCTCCTCGCGTCTTCCTTCTCTCTCCCCCGGCCGGGCCGCCTGCTTTGGGTGTACCGGGCCGTGCGACGGGAGGAGGGATGAACGACGACCAGATCAGCGTGCGCACGGTGGTTCTGCTGCTGGTCGGTGCGCTCACCGTCGTGGTCGCCGTACGCGACCCGGAACTGGGTGTGGCGATCGGGATCGGCGTCGTCGTGGTCACGCTGCTCCACCAGCTGATGGGCAAATAGCGTCCAGGCCGCGCGGGCCAAGCCAGAACTGTTGGTCTACGCCCGCACCGAGCTCCGTCCTGGCCATGATGCACACCGGCGGCAAGTTCGGCTCCTGTCGAAAGGGCTCGTAGGAGTGGACCGTGGCCAAGATGCTCAGAAACCCGGCTCGCACGGATCCGTTCACGGCACACGGGTGACGGTCACGACCGCGTGCCGGGTGGTGCCGGCCAGGACCTCGACCGTGAGGTCTGTGGTGGCTGAGGTGTAGGTGTCGCCGCCGTCGGTCCGGGCCCGGCCGCCGGACCCGGCGGCGGCCAGGCGGGCCGCGGCGGCACCGGCCAGCGGAGCGGTCAGCCGCTGCGTCAGCGCCCGGCGGCCGTCGGGCAGGCGGACGGCCAGCGCCCGGGGACGGGACGAAGGGCCGGTGTATCCGACGACTTCGGCGTCGATCGTGTCCGCGTGCCGGATCTTCACCCAGATCCGTCCCGCCCGGTAGGGCGCGGTGGCGCGCTTGGCGACGACGCCCTCCACCCCCTGGGCCTGGAGGTGCTCGTACCAGGCGCGGGCCACCTCGATGTCGTCGGTGGCGGGGACCGCCTGGATGGGCGGCCCGATGTGCTCCAGGACCTGGAGCAGGAGGCGGCGCCGTTCCAGGTAGGGCCGGGCGCGGATGTCGCCGAGGTCGGGATGGGCGAGCAGGTCCCACACAGCGTAGGAGGCGGGCAGTTGCGCTCCCAGGACCCGGGCGCGGGTCACGGTCGAGGCCGCCCGGGCCTGGACGGCCGAGAAGTCGAGGCGGCCCTCGTTCCAGATCACCGCCTCGCCGTCCAGGACGGTGCCCGCCGGCAGGCTCATCCCGGCGAGCGCGATGTCGAACCAGGCGGAGGTGACGGTCCGCCCGGAGCGGGCGTGCGGTCGTACCGTGTCCGCGTCCCGCCACAGCACGCACCGGTGCCCGTCCATCTTCGGCTCGTACCACCAGCCCGCCCCGGCCGGGAGGACCGGAACCGGCTGGGCGAGCGCGACCGCAACCGGATACTCCACCCCTCCAGGCTGCCGCCCACCCGGTCGTGGTGCCCGGCAGGGCGTGTCTGGACGTGCACCAGAATTCGAACACGTGCTCTATCAAGTCATGGCGCGAAACTTCCCTCCCGACCTCGTACAGGCCCAGCGCGAGTGGACCCGCACCTACGACGCGCTCGCCGCCGAGCCGTTCCGGACCGTGCTGCGCCGCCGCCTGCAGCTGCTGTCCTCGCGCATCGCCCGCCATCCCTACTGGAGCGCCGCGGCCGGGCGCTCATCAGCGGACCGCACCGAGCTGCGCCGCCAGGCCCGCGCCGCCGAACAACACGAGAAGAGACATGCGGCATGACCACACCTGAAACACCGGCAAGACCCTCCACCGCCGCCCGGGACATCCCCAGCGACCAGCGCGGACACTGCGCGATCTGCTCTGCGCTCATCCAGCGCTACGGGCCCGGCGGAAATCCCCTGTGCCCCTCATGCCTGGCCCGGGTCGAGGCAGCGGCCGGAAAGAAGCCGACGGCGCGCTAGCCCCCGCCCCGACCCGGGGCGCGGCCGCCCGTGCCGGGTGGTGCCCATGACTGAACAGGACCCTTTCGAGCCGCCGCCCGTCACCGTGATCTGGCCCGACGGCCAGCGGCAGACCGGCACCCTGCACGCCCGCCATCAAGTGCTCCCGGACGCCTGGCTGTACCTCATTGCTGTGCAGCTCTGGAGCGCCAATGAGGAGGGGCAGGTCGAGCCCGTCATCTACCGGTCCTGGGTGGAGGCGCCCGCCCACGTGCAGCCGGTGAAGGGTGTCTCGTACGATCACGTGCCGACCAAGAGGTTGCCGCCCTCGGCGCCGCCCCTGCCGGTCAGCGATCCCCAGCGCCCCCGCGGCTGGGTCCTTGAGCGCCTGCCCGGCGCGGGACCGGCCCGCGGCGTCCTGCACGCGCCCGACTGCGGCGAGGCGCCCCGGGGTGTGCCGACGCTCTCCCTCAACACGGCGCTGGACACAGCCGAAAAGCCGGGAACCCGGCTGTGCACACTCTGCTCCGCCGCCGGCGAACTCGACCCGATGTTGCACGGGTTCGACCACATCCAGGACGACTGAGGGGCGAGGACTTCGGCGGGGATTCCAGCAAGGCGCACGGCCGGCATTAGGCCGCCCTGGAGCAGACGAAGCCGAGTGAGGTAAGACCCTCTGCCTGGCACAGCCGGTCGGAGGCTCCGCCGACTTCGGTCTGAAGGATCTGGTAGGCCGCGCCGTGTTCGCGGCCCCAGTTCATGGCTGCGCGCCACAAGGCGCGGCCGTAGCCGTGGCCGCGGTGTTCGGGGGTGACGCCGAAGTACTGGGGGAGGAGCTGGGTGGCGCCGGTGGGGTCGGTGATGGTCTCCATGGGGCCGATGGCTCCGGCCACCTGGCCGTCGTGGGCGATGGTGAGGACCGGTCCAACGGCCCCGGCTTGCATCTGTTCGTGGAGGAAGGCGAACCCGTCGGCCTTCATGTTCTCGGCGAAGTCAGCGAACGACGCTTTCACGGTGTCCGGCTGGTCGTCGTACGGCCGTACGACGGCATGGGGGCGTGGCTCCGAGGAGGGGGTGGTGGTGAAGTCCTTGAGCTGGACTCGTGTGCCCACACCAGCGGCGTACTGCTCGGGCTGTTCGGGGCCGAGGAACCACACGATGCGGGCGTTGGCGGTGCCGTGCGTGGTGGTCAGCTTGCGGGCCAGGTCTGCGCCGGCGCTGAGGCTGTCGGGCTGCGTTCCGTACACGTGGACCTTTACCGTGCCCGTGCCCGTGCCGGTCTCGGTGAGGGTGGGGATGAAGGTCTGGTGCGGGGTGTGCTGGATGTCGCCGGTAAGGATGCGTTCGGCCTTGGACGTCGACCAGCGGCGGCCTTTGTCGTACGGGAGGAACCGGCCGGTACCCGCGATGTCGGCGGCGGCCTCGAAGAGGTCGGCCGGGTGGCATGCGGGGTGGACGGGGCCGAGGGTCGGTACGTACGGCACGGGCATCACGGGCTTCATCCAGTCCCAGTGAAAGCGCATGACCGCACGCTACTCACTTGCCGCACGGGGCGCAGGCCCCGGCCGAAGATGGCCGGGGCCTGCGCGTTCACGACCCGATCGGATTAGGTCAGTGGGGGTTGTCGTCGCTGCCGGTGCAGGAGCAGTCGTTGCCCTCGAAGAGGTCATCGACGTTGGCGACGGGGATGATCTCGTTCGTCGCGAGCACTGTGGTGCTCTCGGGGCGGCCCGTCGGGCTACTCGGCGGGCGGGTGGTCAGTTCGACCATGATGGCGGTCATGCGCTGTGTGCCTCCTTCGTGTCTCCGTGTTGGCAGTACAGGTGCAGTGGTGCCTTCGCTTCCTGGTACTGCTTGGCCATCGGCCTGCACACGCGGCAGGTGCCGGAGATCTTGCAGCCAGAGCAGCCCCCGGTGCGAAGCATGAGGCGGTCGGAGACGGAGGCCAGGCGGCGCAGGCCCTCGGCTCCTTCCGTGATGAGGTTGATCTGTTCGTCGCGGCCGACCTTGCAGATGCTGGCCAGGCCGTGCGGGTCGGAGTGGAAGTGTGTGATGCCTGCGTTGCAGCCGGTGTAGGGCTTGCGGGCTTTGATGTGCTGGGGGGACTGGGCGAGGAGGGGTTCGGCGGTGCCGTAGATCGTCGGCGTCATGTTGGGGTAGATGTAGTGCTCTACACCCCACGCCTCCGCCATGGCGATCATCGCGTCGACCTCGTGGGCAGAGTCCTTGGTCACCACGATGTTCAGCCGTAGCGGCAGCCCCGCTTCCCTCGCTGCGGCCATGCCCCGCTGGAACGCCCTCCAGGCGCCTTTGCGCTGAGTGAGAGAGTCCCAGCTCTCCTCGGTGGCGCCGTAGACGCTCACCACGATCCGGTGCGGGGGCCGCATCGCGAACAGGTCCAGCAGGGACGGCATCCACAGGCGGGATCCGTTGGTACTGATGGTGAGGACCATGCCGAGGGCGAACGCGTAGCGGTAGGCGTCCTCGAAGTGCTTGTCGATGGTGGCCTCACCCCCCGTGATCTGGAGATAGAGGACGCCGGCGTCTCGCATGGTGCGCAGGAGCTGCATCTTTTGCTCCCAGGGCAGGCCGCTGAATGCCTTGTCGCCGAGGTAGCAGTGTTTGCACTCCCAGTTGCAGCCCAGGTTGATCTCCCAGGATGCTCGGGCATAGCCGTACTCGGACGGGGCGCGTACAAGGACGGCTTCCTTGAACGGCTTGTCGAGGTCGATGTCGATATCCCACGTTGTTCGGGCCAGGTCGGCGAACCACTGCGGGGCGCTCTCGCCGGCCTGGGTCAGTGCCAGTGCCCGCAGTTCCTTGTAGCGGGCTTCGGGGAGCCGGAAGCCGCTCAACTGGCCCGGCTTGACTGCGAGGTAGCCGCCGAGCATCGGTGAAACGATCACGTCGTGCATGCGAGTCGCCTCCTTCGGGTGGTCGCCACGGTGCAGAACACGCCGTCGTCGGAGTCGTCGGGTACCGGGTCGCACTCCATGCGCTGCCTCCTTCCTGCCTGAGCGGGTGGGAGCCCTGCCGGGGCTTGAGGTGGGGTGGCATCCCTCGGGGGTGGGGGATGCCACCCCGTCCCGCGTAGACGGTCCTGCCAGAACATCGCCGCGCGGGAGTCGTGGGCCGTCCTGTCCCCGGGGCCGGGCGTGGGTGGGTGCGGCACCCTGGGGGCGGGACGGAGCCGACCGGCGACACGCAGGCTTCACGGGGCCCCGCCGCCGGGGGTTCACGGGGTGGTCTGCTCGGCCGGGCGTGCAGAGCCGGCAGCCGCCTCGGTTTCGGCCGGCGCGATCTCAGGTCGGGCGACACCCACCGGTACCCAGGGCGCGGCGCTGACCGCGCGGGGGGCCAGGATCAGGGCCGGGGGCAGCGCGCCGAGCACCGCCAAGACCAGCAGAGGGCCCAGCCCCGCCTCCCGTTGCGGCTTGGCGTGGGCGCCGCCTCTCACCGGTCCTCCCTCACCGTGCCCGGCCGCAGAGAGTCGGTGACCTGCTGAAGGGCCACGGCCAGCCGGTCGAGTACCGCATCGAGTTGGGCGTGCCTCCACTGCGAGTGCAGATCGGGCGTGGCCGGGTCACGCGTGGGCCGGGGGTCGGCGGGTAACGGGCCGCGGGCGGTCATGGGGTGGTCTCCCTGGTGGTGTCGATGCGCGCCCAGACGCGTTTCCCCCACGGCCGCAGCCCCGAGCCCATCCGGTCATACCCCCACCGCTCGGCGAACGCTTCGACGAGGACCAGGCCGCGCCCCCCGAGCGCACCCGGCTTCGGGATGCGCCGGACCGGGACCAGTAGCGGCGCCTGGTCGACGACGGCCAGGTACAGCCAGCCGTCCGCCGGGCGTTCCACGATCACGCGGATAAGGCGACTGCGGGTGTGCCGGACGGCGTTCGTCACGAGCTCGGACAGGATCAGGGCGGCCGGTTCGGCGGCTTCCTCCACTCCCCAGGTCGCGCACGCGGTGCGGGCCAGCCGACGCGCTATCTCGGCGGTCCCCGGCGCACACGGATGAGTCTCGGAGTAGCCGGGGTGTCCCGTCGTGCGGGCGCGGGTCTCCGCCATCGTCACCGGGTCCCCCCAAGCTCGCGGTACCGGCCGCCTACCGGCCGGGGGCGCGGTGCGACCGGCGCCATGGTCCTGGTGGTGCTCGCCTGCTCCGGGGGTGTCTGTCTGGTCATCGCGGCCTCTGCTCGCGGGAAGTGGAGGTGCCGTCGCGCTCCGGTGATCTGCGGATTACGGAGCGTCGAGCGACGACGCATAGATTCCGCCCGATCCGGGTGTCTCCGCCATGCCGCCGCAGGTGTCATCTGACGCTCTTTCAGGGGTACGCAGTGTCGTGCGCATAGCGTCAACGTGTCATGTGCGCTGGGGGTGTTGCGCTGCCGCCCTGTTGGCGGGTCCCCTTCCAGTGAGGGAAGTACCGGCGCGAAGGCGCGCCCGGCAGACCACGACAGATGAGGGGGCGGCATGAGCAAGACGGCTCGCACGCTGCTCAAGGTCTTGGTTGATCAACGCCGCTGGCGGTACCGGGACTTTGAGCGCGAGTTCCGCTGCGCCGCTGCCCGGGTGCTCGATGAGGGGGTGCGGAATCTGACCGTGTCCGAGGCGCAGTTCCGCCGCTGGACGGCCGGGAAGGTCGAGACCCTTCCGAGCCCGGAGGCGTGCGCCGTGCTGGAGCACATGTTCGGGGTCCCTGCGGCGGCGCTCTTCGACCTGCCTCCCTCGGTGGCACCCGAACCCGCGTTCAACCTGGAAGACGAAATTGCCATGACTGCACGTGACGCCCAGAACGAAGCGGCCGAGGCCGCCGCCGCTTCCATCTCAGACACCACCCTTGACCAACTCCGAGACGACGTGGCCACACTGGCGCGCTCGTACACCGCGACGGCCCCGTTCGATGTGTTCAACCGGGCCCGGGAACTGCGCGAGGAGGCCGAGGCAGCACGCGGCCGGACGCAGGTCCCCGCCCAGGCTCAAGACCTTCTGATCGTGGCGGGGCAGGCGTGCGCGCTGCTGGCCACAGCCGCTTTCGACCTCGGGTCGCTGGACGGCGCGAAACGGCTGTGCCGGTCGGCGGCCCTGTATGGGGAGACCGCACGCTTTGATCCCCTGCGCGCGTTCGCCGGCGGAACGCTCGCCTATCTCGCCTATTTCTCGAACCAGCCCGCGGAGGCCGCGCGGCTGGCCCGCCGGGCCCAGACGTTCACCGGTGTGGGGGATGTGGCGCGGTGCAGGCTGGCCGCGATCGAGGCCCGCGCGTTCGGCTACCTCGGAGATCCTGTATCAACGCAGCGGGCCCTCGACGTCTCGCAGGCCGACGGCCAGGGCCTGACCGACGACCTGCACGACACGGTGGCCGGGGAGTTCGGCTTCAGCGCTGAGCGGCTGGCGATGTCGAACGCCTCGACGTGCCTCCTGCTCGGCGACGGCGACCAGGCGGAGACCAGCGCCGTGCGGGCGCTGGAGCTGGCGGCCAGGCGACCGCCGGCGCAGCGGTCGGTCCGGGTGATCGGCGGGGCGGCTGCGGATCTGGCAGCCGCCCGGCTGCTGCGCGGCGACCTGGACGGCGCGGCCGACGCGCTGGAGCGGGTGTGGGCAGTGCCGCGTGATCAGCGCGCCACCGGGCTGCTGGCCCGTACCGCGCGGGTGCGGCGGGCACTGACCACCGAGCGGTTCCGGGGCGCTGTGATCGCCGGGGAACTCGGCGAGCGGATCGAGGACTTCACCCGGATGTCCGCGCAGCACCAGCTGGGAACCGGCGGCCCCATCGCCGCCCTGGAAGGCTGACCGCTCCTGCCGGACAGTCAGTTACTCGCCCCCGAGAGAGGCAAGGATCTTCGCCTCCTTCTCGGGGGCGATGCCGTGTACGTCCCAGCGCGGATGGGCCACCGGGCGCCCGTCGGCCTGGAGCCACGCCCACGTGTCGGCGATCGTCTCACCGAGCGGGCGACACCGCAGACCGGCGCCCACGGCCCGGGCGGAGTCGACGGCCCACGCCCCGGCGTGCGTGCGCCACAGGGGCATTTCCGTCCACTGCTTGACGCCATGGGCGGTGAGGTCTTCCGGGGACGTCCACACCGGGCGCCCGGCTCCCCCCGTCACGGTCAGGCAGGCCGTCACGAACTCGGCGAACGTCAGGCCCTCGGGATGGGAGATGTTGAAGGCTCCGCCGGCGCCTTCGGCGGCGGCCTGGTCCAAGGCGAACGCGGCCACGTCGCGGACGTCGACCGGCTGAATTTGCTGATCCGCCGGAGCCGGGGCGAGGATCCGGCCGCCGCGAGCGGCCCGGGTGAGCCACCAGGGCAGGCGGCCGACGTATTCGCCGGGCCCGAGGATCACCCCGGGGCGCAGGAAGACCGCGCGTTCGCCGAGTGCTTCGGTGACCGCCCTCTCACCGCCCGCCTTCTGGAACCCGTACTTCGTGGGCGAGCCGTCCTCGCCGGTGTAGCCGAACGCGTCGTCGGCGTCCGGCGGGCAGTCCAGCAGCGGGGACGCCTCGGTGAGTCGGTAGTGGGGCCAGTCGGCGTACACGGAGACGGTGGAGAGGTGCACCCAGCGGCCGACCTGACCGGCCAGGGCCTGCGCGGCCAACAGGACGTCACGAGGCGGCAGTTCCCCGCTGGACGTGTCCACCACGGCATCCCACGGGCCAGCGGCAGCAAGACGCCCGAGGTCTGCCGCGGACGTCCGGTCGCCGTGGATGGCCTCCACGCCGGGGGAATCGGGACCGGAACGGCCCCGATTGAACGTCGTCACCGCCCACCCGCGCCTGAGTGCGCCGGCAACGATCTCCTTACCGAGGAACCAGGTTCCACCGATCACCAAAATTCGCATGCCACCGATCCTGCCTCCACGAGGTCCTGATCGTGTCCGCACCAGGATGCAGCCATAGCCCGTCAACCCCCTGCGCGGCCGCTACACGATCCGGTCGGACTGCATGCGCGATCCTGCGAAAACGTTGCTTTCTCCTGTCCTAGACGGCCCGCCGCCCGACTTCTGTGCTGCTCAGTGGCGACTGCTTAGGTCGAGGGCGAGAACGCGGCCGGCGCGGGGATCAGCGCGTGGGGGTTGGGGCGCCATTGGGCGACGAAGGGGAAGGTGTTGTCCACCCACAGCACTCCGGCGAGGTCGTCCGGCATGGTCCACCTCGGTGGTCTGTCGGGCTGCATCTCGATCGGCTCGTGGATGAAGGAGTCCCCGAAGTCGAACTGCACGCGGATGGAGTTGGCTCCGCGCAGCAGGTCATCGAGCTGTCGCACCTCAAGGCCGGTGAACTTGTGGGCTCCCGCTGCGACGATCAGCGGCAGGCCTGTCTCCTGGGTGAGCTCCCGGTACTTGCTGACCTTCTTCTCGATTCCGGCGACCAGGGGCTGGGCGGAGACGATGCGGGCCATTTGGCTCGGGGGCACCAGGCAGGCGGCCATGCCCGGAGCCTGCATCGCGCGGCGGGTGCGGTGGTCCGCCATCACAAGGAAGGTGTAGCCGTGGCTGGGGAAGCTGATCATGTGCAGCGGGGACATCAGCCAGCGCCGCAGGTCTTGGGCGATCTTCTTTGCCGTCTGGGCATCGGGAGCTTCAAGTGGCCGGTCACGGTGCCCGGCCACAGTCAGAACGAGGGGAACTGGGATGTCTTTTACACGCTCCACCAGCGCGTGCCAGGCCTTCATCCGGGAGAACGTCTCCTTGGGCGGGCTGTGGGTCAGTACCTCGACCAGCGCGATCGGTGACCCAGCCGGGTCGGTGACGGTCCAGTCCGGTGTCAGAGTGCCCCAGCGCTGTTCGTACTCGATGTTGAAGCCGCGCTCGCGCAGGGCGGCTCCGGCCGCGAGTTCGATCATGTCCGGCCAGAAATTCTGGTCGCGCCACAGCTTCGCCGCGAACGCGTCGGCTTCCTTGTCGGGCAGGAGCGCGAGCTGCGCGTCCAGCCAGGTCCGCCACGGAGCGTACTTGTCGTCCACGGCCAGGTCGTAGGACAACATTCGTCCCTCCGGCTGCCGCCGGCCGTAGCGCTCTCGCTGCTCTGCCACGAACTCGGGACCGAAGCGGCGCGGTCGTTCCGTCTCCATGGAGAAGCATTCTGGGTTCCATGGGCATTGCCGTGCATCCGAGTTGCCCGGAGCGGAGCCGGGCTGCTAGGGGCCTGCCTTGCGCAGAGCGTCGGCTTTCGAGGCGAAGGTCTTGGCCCCGTTCGAGAAGTAGAGCAAAAACGTCCGTTTCAGAACGGGAAAGCGGCTCCTGACCGGTAGCGGCCCGTGCCGAAGGTACTCGCGGGTTCAGCGGGTAGCTCGCGCTCAAGCCGTCCGCGGCCGTTTCAGCAGGTACTTGATCCCGGTGCCGGGCACGGCTACGACGGGCTCCCATCCCTGCTGGCCCACCTCGTTGAGAAGGCTCAGCTCTCCAGGTGGTGCCAGTTCGTTCGCGGGCCATGTTTTCGGCTCGCCGGTGGGAGCCTGCCAAATCCAGGGGTCCCGGTAGCACTCAGCGCTACTGAGACCCCTGGACGCTGCTGAAGGGCGAGCAGGGGCTCGTGTCCGGCAAGCGCGGTGCGCCGCGCCTTGGCTTCGCCGTACTGCCGAACGCGACCCCGCCGCACGTCGCCGGTCGTGACACCCCTCGTTTGCGGCTGGTGACAGCGTTCTTACCGGCACATTCCGCTAGCTGAAATGCAACCCATTTAGCTAACAGTGAGGAGAACCAAAAGGCCTGCGGCGCAGGCAGTGGGTCAGGCCGGGCTCTCCCTGCAGCCGCCGCGTTCAGACGAGTTCGGCGAATTCGCGGATCGTGGCGGTGCCTGACCGCACGACGTAGATCCCGCTACCAGGTGCCACTTCGGTGGAGATGGCCTTGAGGCATTCGACGTCCACGGCCTCTGGCCACCGGGTCTGGTGCACGGACCAGTGCACACCCGTCAGGTCGACATCCGCCAATGCAGCATCGCGCAGGTCTGCCGTGGTGAAGTCGTCCAGGAACAGGTGCAGATCGTCCAGGGCGAGCCTGGGAAACCCGCGGCGCCCGACCTCTCGAGCAAGGATCCTCTGGAGTTTCGCGAGGCATTCGAGAGTGAACCCCTCGATGGTGTAGAAGACCGACATCATGAGCCTGTCCAGACTGGCGGCGTGGTCCCGTACCTGTGAAAGCGCCTGTCGCAGCTCTCCCTGCACCTGCTGGCGGCTGTTATTGCGCCCTGGCCTCTGGTGACCACGGCTCCCCCTGGCGCGGCTGAAGTACTCCACCTCGCGAGTCAGGATGCTGGCGCGGTCGATCACAGAAGCGAGATCTCCTGCGAAGTCGAGAACCTCGGCGAGACTACGGCGGGCCTCATCGTCAAGCCTCGGGTTCAGAAACCCACCAGCCGCGCCAAGCTGCTCGTAAAGGTTGCGGGCAAGTCCGCTGAACCGGAGCGACGTATCAAGGGCCAACTCGAGGAAAATGTGGCCAGCTACTACCGAGTCTTGTAGCCGCCGTGTTGTCTCCACCATGGCGTGCTTGAGGCGATACAGCTCAGGGATGCGTTCCCTGGCTTCGGCTCCTCGCAGCACCTCAGGATGCCTGCGCAACGCGATCCGGACGGGTGGACTTACTGCCGCCAGCAGCGCCTCCACGGAGGTGAGCTCCTGGACGTCCTGAGCCGGCTGGGCCTCGGGCTCTGCTTTCCGCGGGAGGATGGCAGCCAGTCCAGCCTCGACATCAAGCACCGAATCCAATCCGTCGGTCATCGTGTCGTTGCGGGACTGGAGCAGCACTTCGCGCAGCCCGGCTTCGATATCGAGGACTGAGTCCAGGCTGTCCAGGAGGTCTTGCTGCCGCCGGTCGAACCAGTCGTCGGCAGCGGGGTCGTACACCGTCTCGTGATTGGTCACTGTCCCTCCTCGCACTGGCGCACCTTTTCGGCTGCTGCCCGCCGGGCCTTTTTTAGACTCGCCCGTACGGCCTCTGGGTTCATGCCGATCTGTTGGGCGATCTCGGAAGGGGTGAACCCGCTGTACGTCCAGGCCAGCACTTGCCGTTGCCTGATCGGGAGCCCGTCCAGGACCCGTAGCGCTTCCTGCTGGCACTCCCACTCGCCTACTGCGTCAGGGCGCGGAAACAGGGAGGTCGGCTCAGGAACCTCTTCGAACAGGTCTTCCCGCACTTCGGAGATCTTGCGGACCAGGGCACGGGCGGCGACGGTGTAGACCCATGGCTTTGGGTGCTGGATCTCTCCCCACCGCTGGTAGGCCTTGATCATGGAGGCCTGTGCGATATCGGCAGCGTCCGCCACGTTGGCCCCCTGATTCACCAAGAACGCCACCAGCTTGCGCATGGTGTCGCGATAGAACTGTGAGAACTCCGCGTCGACCGTCCACCGCGTCGTATGGCTCCGTTCGTGGAGCGTGCCCTGACGGGGAGCCCCTGCCGCGGTCGGTAGATCCCCGCTGCCTAATGGGAGCTACGGAGTCGGGGAATGCTTGATTCCGTAGCCGCCAGCAGGTGAG
>NZ_BMUA01000034.1 GCF_014649955.1 Streptomyces violascens | reverse complement strand
CAGCGGGGAAGTCGTAGAACGCCAGCAGCTCGGCCTCGTCATCGGTGATCTTCTTCACAGACTTGGGGAACTTCGCGCCGTACTGCCTGGCGAACGCCTTGACCGCGGCGGCCGCGTGCTCGCGGTCCTCGGCGTTGTAGATGGCCTGGATGGCCTTCTTCGCCGCGGGCTGGGCCGACTTCGGGAGACTGTCGAGGCAGTTGGCCGTCTTATGAACCCAGCACCTTTGGTGGCGGGTTTCGGGGAAGACCTCGTTCAGCGCCTTCCAGAAACCGAGGGCCCCGTCGCCGACGGCGAGGACGGGCGCGCGCATGCCGCGCCGCTGGCAGTCCCGCAGCAGGCCCGCCCAGGACTCCGACGACTCACGGTAGCCGTCCGCCATCGCGATCAGCTCCTTGGTGCCGTCCGCGCGCACACCCATGACCACCAGGACCGCGGCCTTGGCTTCCTCCAGGCGTATTCGCAGGTGGATGCCGTCGGCCCAGACGTAGACATAGTCGGTTGCGGACAGGTCACGTTCGCTGAACGCCCTATGGTCGGCCTGCCACTGGACCGTCAGCCGGGTCACCGTGGCCGGGGACAGGCCGGCCGAGGAACCCAGGAATTGCTCCAACGCGGGCACGAAGTCACCCGAGGACAAGCCGTGCAGGTAGAGCAGCGGCAGCACCTCGCTGATCTTCGGGGACTTGCGGCACCACGGCGGCAGGATCGCCGAGGAGAACCGCTTGCGCTCACCCGTCGCCTCGTCAACGCGCTTGTCGTTGACGCGCGGGGCCTTCACCTCGACCGTTCCCGCCGCAGTGGTTACCGAGCGGGCCTGGTGATAGCCGTTGCGGACCACCAGGCGGCGCCCATATTCGTCCCGCTGGTCAGCCAACTCGGCTACATAGGCGTTGACTTCGGCCTCCAGAGCGACGGCCAACATCCGCCTCGCACCCTCGCGGACGATGTCGTCGATCAGGGAGCCAGTCTCGGTCGTTCCATCCGCATTCACTACGCTCAGCACGGGCATGCCTTCCCGACCGACGGTGCAACGTCGGCCTACTCGATGAGCAGAAGTCGATCACTCGGGAAGGTACGCCCTTCGCATCCAACCCGAGGCCGATCCACAGGTCATGAGCATTGCTCCTTCTAAACGAGCCATCGGCTGTGGGCAGGAGTGGACCCAAGTCCGCACCGCCTGGATGACACGCCTCCAACCACTCCTGCGAAAGCAGTGAAACTCACTGGGACTGCTCCGCCCCACCGAGCCCGAGTTCTGCTGCTCCAGCAGTCTGATCGCGCGGAGGAGTCATCGCGTTGCGGTCTCGCCCACATGGGGCCGCCTCGGGGCGGAGGGTGAGGCCGCCGTGCCTTGTTCTGGGGTGTGCTTGGGCGTGCGGGCTGGTAGGCGGTTGGCGGCGGGATGCGTGGCAGATTCGAGCAGGGTGGTGATCTGGCGGGCGAAGTCGGGGCCGGGCATGGGCAGGTCCATTTCGGGCTGACGGAGGTAGCCGACGGCGACTGCAGCCGGGACATACGTCATGAGTTCTGTCACGGTGTCGGAGCGGGGGCGGACGGTGTACTTCGCGAGGTGGCGAAGGACCCGAAGGATCGTGGTGGTCGAGTTGGTGACGCGGTGATTCCCGGCGTGCCAGGCGGAGTCGGTTGACGTACCGGAGCGGTATTCAGGCGGGGCTGCGTCAGCCGTGACGGGGACGTCCTCGGTCTGGCGGTGCCACCAGGCGGCGGTGTCGCGTTCACCGAGAGCGAGGTGGTGGAGGTAGAGGCAGTAGGCGGCGGCGGCTTGTCCGGCGCCGGCGGCGTATTCCCACCAGAAGCGGGCGCCGTCGTTGGTGTCGGTCAGTTGCAGGACACAGGCCAGGACCAGCGCGCTGCGTGGTTCGGGGACCTGGTCGGTGACGAACGTGGCGACGTCGCAGGCGGGCGTGTGCGTGACCAGGGTTTCGCACAGGGCGCGCAGGTCTTCGGCAGCGGCAGCGGGGTCGTTGGCCGTTGGTGACGGGCCCTCAGCAGGGCGGGGTTCGGATGCGGTGGTCGGGACGATGTCGCGGGGTACGGCACGGTCTCGGACCAGTAGGGCTCGGGAGAGCATCTCTTCGATGCGGTTCATTCGGTGTTCCCTTCGATCTCCGGCGGCGGGCAGAGGACGCTCTCCAGGAAGCGAACGGCGTGACGTTCATCGGAGCGCACGATTGCCTGCGAGATGCCCAGCAAGGCAGAGGCCTGCTCCTCGGAGTTGCCGCGCAGACGGCGCAGCACCATGACGTCGAGCTGGTGGGCGGGCAGTCGACTCATCGCGTTGAACAGCTCCATGGACTCCGCGATCTGGTCCACGTGGTCGGCCTCGGGCAACGACTGCAGGACTACCGTGTCGAACGCCGCAGCGCCGAACTCGGGCCGGCCGTCCAGATGCGGGGTTTTGGCCAGGACGGTGGCGCGCAGGACGTTCCACGCGAAGCGGCGCAGGTCCGGACTGGCGAGCGCGTCGTTCCAGCACAGCCAGAGAATGTCGAAGGTGTCGGAGACCGCGCTATCGCGTTGGCTGTCGTCGAGGAAGACCTGCGCGTAACCGGTGTAGTCGTCGCCTACGAGTTCACGATAGGCACGGTGGTCCAGCGGCGGAGGGGTGGGCGCAGTACTCAGGGCGGAGTTCTCGGTGCACCGTTCTACCCAGCCGCGGCTCTTGTGCGCCTCGAACGCGGCCTGGCGCCAAAGCCGGTACAGAGGCCAGCTGGGCAAGTCCAGCTCCCTGGAGAGGCCATGGACCGCCTCCCACCGCGGATAAAGCCCGATTCCCCGCAGAAGCTCTGACAGTTTCGACTTCGCATACATGATCCTGACGCTGAGCTCGCTCAGCGTCAGCCCACTGCCCAGATACCTCTGGCGAACCGGCTCCAGCCAGGCGCGGTGGGCGCTGCCGACGCTTCCCACGATCGGACCGAGCTTGCGGCCGGGCCGCACCGGCACCGGCTGGGCGCGCGGCCCTTCCGGTGGCTCGAAGGGCGTCGTCACGGGGCGCCCTCCTCGTCCGGGACCGGCACGACACGATGTCCCGAGGCCGACGCGTTGTGCGCACGCACCGCGAGGATGACCTGCTGCACCGTCAGCCCCAATGCCGGAGCAGCCGTCGCGATCGCCGCGGCCTGACCGAGCGCAGCCATCACCACGCTCCAGGCGAAGGCCGTCGCAGCGATGATCACGAGTTGCTTGCGTTCCATACAGACGTCCCATCAGTGAGTGTCGGCCTCTGGCCCGCAGCCCATCCGGACAGCCGCGGGGACTCCTCAGCAGACGGGTGCCATGCCGCCGCTGGAGAGGTCAACCAGCATGACCACAAAGGGACTTGTCACACCATGCGATCAAGGAATCACGGAACAATGGCAGTCAGAGGACGCCCACGGGACTAACACGGATGAGCAATCACGGGGCAAAAACGCGCTCCCCGCACGCCCCCGAGTGGAAGTTCCCGGTTTTCCTTGCAATCCCACCGCCCACCCCCGCCAATGGGAAGCAGACGCCATCGGTGTCGGCCTTCCATCCGGAAGGGCCCGCCCCCGTGCCGCAACATCTGGGGGGCGAGCAACACGCTCTCGCCTGACCGCTGCTGGACGTCAGGCGAGAGCGGGGGCGCTCCGCAGCCTCAAACGTGGCCCCCACCGCTGACAGCGCGCCCATCACGGAGCAGGGATGTTGCCCCGGCGACGGGCCCAGTCGGCCGCCAGGCTGGACACACACAGGAAGCGGCGTCGGATCCGCTGCCCGGCGACGCCGGAAATGGGAAGAGAGGCGTTCGCGGGGACTGCGGGTGGTGCTGTCGCAGCTAGGTCCTGTCTCTTTGGCTTCACGTTGGTTGGGCCACGTGCGAGGGTGGTGGCCATGCCGCAGCTCGGTCACCGCTTCCGGTCCTTCAGATTCGCGTTTGGACTCGCTCCGACGAGCTTCGCGGCATGCCTGGAAACAGGCGGCTCAGTCCTGGAGCACGCCCTGGCGAATGAGGCGACGCTCTGTGGCATCCCCCGGCGCCAGGTGACGGTCTATCGGCATCTGTTCGTTGCGAAGAGGTCCGGCAGGTGCTCGGACTGCCGGGTGAGGGCAGTCGACGCCTCATCCAGGCCCTGAGTCAGGGCTTCCCTGGCGAGCGGCCGTCCTCAATCTTTCCAAGGCGCGTCCAGATCAAGATGGCCGCCAGGTGGAGTGGGGCCGTCAGGACCCGCTCACCAGTTGGCAAGCGGAGCCGGTAGTTGATGTTGCTCCCGACGGCCTGGCTGCGGCCCCGGTCACGCACTCGTTGCCATAGAGATGCGTCATGCCGTTGGGGGGCCGGCACTGAGGGACACCGGCGTGGGTGGGTGTTCGGCGTGGGGCGTGGCTGTGAGGTCGCGGCGGGCGGGACGGTGGGTGGCGAGCATGGTGGTCAGGTTGTGCCGTGCGGTGAGGTGTCTGGTCAGTTCGGGGAGGATTTCCAAAGGCAGAGTGTCGTCGGAGCGGTAGCCGAGGGCGAGGGTCGTGTGTTCTTCGATGCCCGCGGGGCTGTGGACGATCCGCGTGGTGGCGATGGCCGGCTGCTCGGGGGTACCGAGGGTGATGAAGAAGGTGGGGGCGCCTCGCTGGGCGCGGGTGCGGGCGAGCTCGGTCAGCTCGCGCTTGGACCACGGGAGGTTGACGGGCTCGGCGGTGCCCCAGCCGGTAGGTGGGGCACCGGTGAGGTGCTGCCAGGTGGCTTCAAGTGCGCCGCCGAGGACGAGGTCGGCTGTAGCGGGGTGCACGGTACGCAGGGAGAGGGCGAGCTGGCGCTCGCCCTCCGGGGTGGGGGCGCCGACGGTAGTCGTGAACGGTTCGGCGACGGACGGCATGTCGTCGGGGCCGCGTTGCTCGGTGAATGCGCCGTCGTTCCAGTGGAGTCGGGCGCCTCTCAGTCCGTCGTAGTAGCCGGTCTCGGGATGCTGGACGACCCAGCGGTGCGGGCCGAACGCCAGGGCTGCGCGGGTGGGAAGGGTGAGGCGGCTCGTGGGCGGGGTGACTAGCTGCAGGGCCCGGCCCTGCGCGGCGGCTTCGGCGAGAGCGTTCGAGAGCCAGGTGGTCAGCGCGATGACCGGGCGGTCCTGGACGACGACAGACGCCCTGTCGGTCTGGATGTCGACCGCTGGCGGCTGACTGGCGAGGACCGGCGGGAGGGTGAGGGGGGAAGGGAGCGGGACGACGTCGGTGTGGGCGGTGTCAGGGGGCCAGACGGCGCCGCCGAGGACGCTGGTGAGGCGCCCGGCGAAGGAGGCGGCGAGGCGTTGGGCTTCGGGAAGCGCGCCGGTGGCGCGGGCCTCTGTCCACCAGAACGGGCCTTCAGGAAGGGGGACTTGGGGGCCGAGAAGGCGACGGGCTTCGTAGGGGTGATGGACCAGGTGCGGGGCCTCGATGGAGAGCAAGGGGACGCCGTCGGGAGTGCAGAGCTGGAGAACGGCGCCGTCGGCGAGGGTATTGACGGTCAGGTCGGGGCCGCTCGCGTACAGGCCTGCAAGGAGCGTGGCCGGGTCGGGCATGGCGGGGGTGACGGTGATGACGTCCTTGGTCACGGCTGCTCTGTTCCGTCGAGGATGTTGGGTGAGTGCACGGTGGTCTGGATGGGTTGGTGGCGGCAGCTGGGGGAGGCGTAGAGCAGGAACAGGGTTAGCGGCTGCTGTTCTGCGGCGGTGAGGATGAGAAGCGGCGGCCGGTGACAAACAGCCCGTCGGTGGTCGAGCCGGGGTCGGCTGTTCCGGCAGGTGCCGGCTTCGGAAAGGCTTTAGCCCAGCAACCGGTGCGGATGGATGATCACCGCAACCCACCGAGCGGTACCGCGCCACGAAGCCGACGGCTCCGAACTGCCGCTGGCTCCAGCAACGGGCTGTCAGAGTCCTGTGCTGCCGCTGACCGCCGGTCGTCCGTCGTGCCGAGGAGGCGTCACGTCGGGAACTCGCCCAGCCAGCCGCGTTCGATGAGGTGCGTGGGCAGGTACTCGGACTCGACCTCGATGGGCAGGTCGGCATCGTAGGCAAGGCAAGCGATGGCCAGCGGCGCGAGGGCCACGAGACTGGAGCTGCTCTTCCGGCGCTCATCGTCCGCAGTCCAGTACGCCTTGTGCCACTGCACGGCATCGAGGAGTGCCTCGTTGAACTTCTCGGCGTCTTGGATGACGTACTGCGTAAACAGGTTGATGGGCGGATACTGGATCTTCAGGACGAGATCCCGGTCGGCGACCTGCAAGACATCAGGGTCGGTACCCGCGACCGCGGCGACCAGGAGTTCCCCCAATTCGCCGCCTTCTCGCCACCACCTCTGGAGCGCCTCGACCCATGCGTAGATGTACTCGTCATATACCGCCCCTGATGCACGCAGGAGAGAGACGGGCGTGTTTGCCAACTGGGTCAGTCGGCCCTGCTCCCGGCAGATGACGGCCAACCAGAACGCTGTGAGCCAGTTTCCAGCATCGGTGTACGGCTGGGGGCCGGTTGCGGGGATAACTCTGATTTCTTCGGCGATTCGGCATTCAACCGTACTTTCAGGTGCGGTCGCCGAGGCGAACAACGCTGATCCCACCTGCATCGCCGTTACCCAGGACTCCCACGTCGGCAACAGTGCGGCACGAGGATCGGCTCCGCAGTGTGTCTGCGCAGCGAGGACGGAGGTATTGAGAGTCAGATTAAAATTATCCGGCTCTTCCTCCAGCGTCTCGATCCTGCGTTTGGCACTCTTGTCGAGGAGTTGAGCGCGGTGCTCCGCATCGGCAGCGGGGAACTCGTGGCGTGACACACTGACCGTCATTACTATTTCTTTCTGGCGATGTTGAAGTACTTCATCTCGTACCCAGTGTACTTATCCCCATCGGATATCGCCTTGACCGAGACGTAGTCGAGCCTTCCGTCCACGCGCGCTTGATCGAGCGCCTCCGCTAGAGTGATCTCGCCGCGATCCTCCATCTTGCCGAGGATCGCATCCCAGTACTCGCGTCTTCCCTGAGAGTACTTCCGGTTCCCGATGGTCTTGTAATTGAGCGAGGTTTTTATGTCGGCTTTCGCTTCTACGACCACAAATCGCTTGTCGTCGGTCATCCATATTTGGTCGAACCGGTGCGCGCCCCGGGCGCCATCGTCCAGTCGAGTGGCTCCTGGATAGTGGTCTTGTATGGCGTGGAACTCTGCCGCGTACTCGCCCAGGTCTTCGCCAGCATTCCCCATTGCGGTATGGGTTGACTTGTATTCGTATCGCGTCTCTAGTTTGGCGAGTTCGTGCGCAGTCGGGTCAGCGGCAGTTGCCTCCTTGACATGCTTTGCGGCCTCGTCGTACTTGATGGCGTAATGCCTGCGGCTCGCATGGTCGTGAAATGTCTGGAGATGATCCGGATGGACAGTCGAGACGTTTCCGACTTCCTTGCGCGGAAGATAGTACGGATTGAGCTTTTCGACGTCTGCGGTCCACGGCCTGGCAGGGTCTCCCGTTGGCTTCAAGTGTGACTGGAGCGTGTCCCCGAACTCATCCGTGAGCGCGAGCGAGCGACGTCGGCCGGTGGAGTAGAAGTACCGCTTGCGCCACTCGGGATCAGCGTTGGCACGGTCTACCTGGCGCCGCAGGATTTCGTCTGCGACCTGAGCATCATGCTCACGAGACCCTCCTCGGCTGCCTCCGCCGTGCTGCTGCCCAGCACCACCGTGGCCGCCCGAGCCGCTGCCGGTATGACCGCCGCCTCTTGGCCTGATCGGCCCCACATCAGAACCTGGAGAACCGGCGGCGTGCCCAGCACGGCTGCCATCCGGGGAGTGCCTGGCGGGCGATGCGCCATGGCCGTCAGCACCGCCTGAAGCAACGTGACTGGCATGTGGCTGCTGGTGCTCGCCTGCGTGAGCATGCGCCTCCGGCGCGCGTCCGCCGACGCCGACGAGTTCGTGTTCGCGCGGCGGTGTGGTCTTGGAGAAGGCATGCTGGTCAGGCGCGGATTCGTGCGGAGCGGGCTCCATGTTGGCCACGCCGTCCTTGCTAACGCTGAATTCGCCGTCGCCGAGGTGGAGTTTCGAGCCATTCCACTCAAGGACAGTGTGCACGCCGTGGGCCTCGGAGGTCACCTTGGAGACTGCGGCGATGTTCTTGGCGAGCTCGGAGACCTTGGGCAGCGTGCGGACGACACCTGCCCCGACGACCTTCGCGGTCGCGCCGACAGGGTCGAGGACCTCGCCCACCTTGGACAGCACGCCTGCCGTGCGGGCGGCAGCGGAAGCCGCCTCGCCGGCCTTGCCCGCAGCGCCCACCTTCGAGGCTGCGCCCAGTGGCCCGGAGGCGAAAGTGAGGAGGTTGAAGACGACGGTGCCGGTTGCTTTGCCCGGGTTGGTCTTCCAGTCGTCCCAGCCGACCAGGGATTTGCCGAACGCCTTGGCGTAGGGTCGGCCTTCGGTGCCGACCCAGGTGAAGGGGCGGTCGCCGTCCGGGTCGCGCAGATAGTCCTCAGCGCCGGCGATGGTCATGAGCAGGCCCTTGCGGGTTTCCTGTCCCTTTTCACCGGGGCGGAACATATCGACCAGGCCAGTGACGGCGCCCTTGATGTTGTCGCCGATGCTTTCGCCGAACTGCTGGATATGCCAGTCGAGCTCGAAGGGCAGGACGGAGAAGTGCTCCGGGGTGCCCCAGGGGAGCTTGGCGTCCGCGTTGAGTTGTTCGTTGCTGAAGCCGTAGGGGTTGCTCTGCTTGGGGCTGCCGTTGGCCAGATGCCATTGGGTTCCGTGCACCACGGAGGTGATGGTGTCGGCGGTTGCCACCTCGGCGTCCTGGAAGGCCCGCACGGTGGCTGCCACCTCGTGCATCAGCGCGTCGTGGGCGGCCGTCTTTTCCCGGTTGTGATGCCACTGGGGGTCGAAGTCGCCCTGGCCCTGGACGGATGCGACGAACGCGGCGGCCTCGGAGCGCAGCCGTTCCAGCTTGTCCACCAGCGGCCGGATCTCGGAGGCATAGGTCTCCAGGGCGCCGGCCACCGTCTCCAGCTTCGAGGCGAAGCTGGCGGAAGTGTCGTGCACGCCCTGGGTGGTCTGGAAAAGGTATTCGGCTTCGGGTGCCCGGTAGACGGTGTGCAGGTGCCGGAAGCGGGTGTTGACGTCGCCACCGTGCTCGCGGATGGTCTGCGCGGCCTTCCGCAACCGGCCGGCCTCGATTTCCACCGCCCCGACGTCGCCGGTGTAGGAGGGCACCTTGGCCGGGGTGATCATTTCCCGGCTCCCTTCTTCCGTCCCGCCTCCAGGACCGCGGCGACATCCGGCGCCTGCTCGGCCTGGCGCTGGGCGTCCGATGCCTGCTCCAGGGCCCCGCGCTGGTAGCAGTTCGTCGCCTCGACCGCGCCGTTGATCGAATTGCTGGTCCGCAGCGGCATGAATGCGACATCGGTCTCGGTGCCCTGTAGGAACTCACTCAGCGCGACGGCCACCAGGCCCGCCTGGCCGCCGCTGTGTCCGGCCGCGCCGCTGAAGTCCAAGGTGCCCACGGACAAGGCCGCGCCTTCGATGCCCTTGCCGTACAGCGCGATGCCGTCATGCAGGCCGCGCTCCGACTCCTGCACCCGCGACAGCACCGAACCCACCCCGGCCGGATCGATGTCCCACCCCGTCACGCCAACCCCCGTACCTTCCTTGACACGCCAATGTGCTGCTGCTCGCTTCGCCTCTGCCATCGCCCCCGAGGAGAGGAGGAGCTAGCCGATGGTATCGACCGCCCTGGGGGCCTTGGAGAGGGCCGTGTGGCCGTCGCGATACCTGACGCCAGGGGCTGCACCGCCTGGATCAGCCGACTACCTGCTCAAGTCATCGCTGGAGCCCTGCGCAGACTGGCCGAGTGTCGACAAGCTCAGGTCGCCGTGTCGCATTTCAGGTGGCCCACGCCCACTGATGTCGGTGAATCGTTGCGTACAGCGTGTGTTGACAGCCACTCACTGCGTCTTCAGGTGACACTCAAGCCTCAGAGCACGCTGAGTATCCTCCCCTGTAGGCGTTGCATGCGCAACGGAGTTGAGGGCCTCGTGGCGTGATTCGGTCTATGCCTGTCCGGTCTGCCGGACAGGGCGACTTGCTCGCCAAGTGAATCGTCGAGCCGTCATGAAGGTCGCGATTAATAGCGGAAGCTTGCCGTCTCACCGCGGATTTGGATGATCACGGGTGTGATTGGATCGCCGCCACTAACGGGAAAGAGCTTCAAGTCCATCTGCTTTACCGCTTCGATGGGGCCGACCATGGCGATGGCATTTCCGCTATCGACGGCTGCTGCTTGTTCCTCGAAAATTTCCTTGGCTGCTTCCCATCCGTCTGCGGGGCTGAAGCGGCAGCGGAACCACGGCTGATCAATCTCGATCAATTCCAGTCGTCCGATGGTGATGTTTTCGGTTTCCAGGATCCAAGCCTCGGACAACACGCTCTGTTACCTCTCTCAGATGGGACTGCTGGGCGTCGAGAGCACGCTCCCGACGCCCAGCGGAGTTGGGCCAAGTCAGTTCAGCCGTTGAGGCTACGCCAGTTCGCGATGTCTTCCAGGATCTGGTCGAAGGGAGTGCCTGCAGGCCAGTGGTGAACGATCGCTCGGGCGTCGATCCTCAGCTTCACAAGAATCTCCTTGTCTCGGAAGGAGCTGTCCTGAGCGAACTGGTAGAACTCGTGAGGGATGGGGAGATGGGCGGCGGCATCCAACATGTGGGAGTCGACCTGGCCGAGGTCGATGGACACCATCCCGTTGTCCTTTCCTCCGTACTTGCCGTAAGCGATCTTCGGGTCGCGGGTGAGGGAAATCCAGGGCGAGTCGTTGTCCTGGACCACGTGCTGGAATGCAGGCAGATCCTCGTTCGTCCCTGGGGCGGAGAGGCCACTGGGCGGGTCTTCGTGCGGGCGCAGGCCTCGGAATGCGAGCCCCTGGAGCTGTGTCTGCGCGGACACGACGGCGCGGGGACTGACCAGCCCTCTCAGCCAGGAGAAGGCAGGGCCAACGAGGCTGCTGCCGCTTCCGCCGGCTGCTCCGAATAGCAGGTCGAGCGGGGTGGTGGGCTGGCAGGTGGCCTGGTTGATGCCCCATGTGATGCCCGCGCCCACTGCGCCGTTGACTGCCGCAGAGGTAGCGATGGCTCGTGCCCCGGCGAGCTCGAAGCCTCGAGCGACCGCGTTACCGGTGCCGGGGAGGAAGGCGCCGGAGATGCCCCCGATGATGGCGCCCTTGGCGGCCGCGTGCCCCAGACCGTTCCAGGAGAAGTCCCCGTTGCGGTGCTGCCAGCTGTACACGCCGCCATCGATGACGGCACCGAGCACGGCGCCGACGCCGATGGAGACGCAGAGGGGGCACCGGCCGGAGGGGTCAGTGAGGCTGGTGGGCTGGTTGTCCGCATAGCCGTAGTCGGCCGCGTACGGGTCCAGAGGGCTTTGGGTTTCGGGGTCACGGCTGGTGAATCTGCCCTGGTCGGGCGCGTAGTTGCGGGCTCGAAGGTTGTAGCCGAGCGTCTCGGTCGTGGGTTCTTTGTACTGCCCGGTGTAGGTGAACGGGTTGGCGGGCGGGCTGGCGGTCAGCTTGTCTGTGGTGAGGCCGCCGAAGGCGTCGTAGGCGTAGCGGTACTGGTTTGTGCCGGCGGCATCTGTGAGGTCGGTGACAGAGCCCAGTCCGTCGTGGTGGTAATAGAAGGCACTTGGGCCCTGCTGGCTCGTCTGGATCTGACCGAGCGGGTTGTAGGTGTAGCTGGCGACTTGGGAACCGTCGGTCTCGGCCGAGACCTGCGGCAGAGGGTTGTTGATGTCCCAGTACGTTGCTCGCCGCTGGATGCCGTTGACGGCTGCTGCTGTGCGGTTGCCGTCGGCGTCGTAGGTGAAGTCGAGGGTATCGGTGCCGGTCTTCACCCGGGCAACGCGGTTGGCGGCGTCGTAGGTGAGAGTGTCGGTCCCATTGCTGGTCTGGTTACCGTCGGCGTCGTAGCTGAAGCTCTGACTGGCGTTGCCGGGCGTGGTGGTACCGGTGAGTTGGTCGGCTGCGTCGTAGGCGTAGGTGGTGCTGGTGCCCCCCGCTGTTTTGGTGAGCCGGTTGCCGACCTTGTCGTAGGCATAAGCGGTGTCCGGATCAGTCTTGGGACAAGTGTCGGCTTTGGCGGCCGCCGTGCATTCTGTCTGCAGCCGCCCTGTGCTGTCGTAGCTGTAGTAGCGCGAGATGTCGCTCTGGCCAGCACGGCTGGCGTCGATGCGGGTGGGCTGGCCGACAGGGTTGAGGGTGGCCTGCCAGTTGTTCAAGACAGTGCCGCTCAGGGCGGTGCCCTTGAGCGGGCGGCCCGCCAGGGGACTGGTCGTACGGGCGCTGCCGATCTGGGTCAGGCGGCCGGCCTGGTCGTAGCTGCGGCTTTCAATGTTCCCGTTGCCTGCGGGAAGAGTCGTTCCTGTGAGGTTTCCTGCGGGGTCGTAGGCGTAGGTGAGGGTGGCCCCGTTGGTTGTTTGGCTGCTGGGACGTCCGTCGTTGTCGTAGGTGTAGGTCGTTTTGGTGCTGGTGAGGGTCGCTGCTGGGGTGCGGTTGGTGAGTTTGCCCGCGCCGTTACCGTGCCAGGTCTGAAGGTGCCCTGCGGAGTCCGTGGCTATGGCGTCGAGGGCGCTGTCGCTGTCGAATTGCCCAGCGATCGGTTGGCCGTAGGGGGTCCAGTCGTCGTCCTGGGCGATGTAGTCGCCGAATGCTCCCGTACCGGTTCCCGGGTAGAAGCGGAGCTTGTGGCTCGCGGTGTCGTTGGCCAAGAGGTCGGCCTTGCCGTCACCGTTGAAATCGCCGGGAGTGAAGTACATGGACCCCCAGCCGCCCCCGAGGTCCAGGCGGTCGCCGAAGGCGCCGTTGCCTTTGCCTGGATAGAAATAGAGGTGGCCGTCTGCCGAGTTGACCGTCAGCAGGTCGGTCTTGCCGTCCTTGTTGAAGTCCAGCGCAGTGAGCCGGTAGGTGTTCCAGCCGCCACCGAGGTTGATGCGGTCGCCGAACGTTCCGTCGCCCTTGCCCGGGTAGAAGTACATGGCATTGGCGGAGGAGTCGAGTACCAGGAAGTCGGGCTTCCCGTCACCGTTGAAGTCACCGGCCGTCAGCGACAAGGCACCCCAGCCGCCGCCCAGGTCTGCCGGGGCGGCGAAGCCACCATTGCCATCGCCGGTGTACCGCAGCAGATGACCATTGGACTTGTCCACGGCCACCAGGTCGAGTTGCCCGTCGCCGGTGTAGTCGCCCGTGAACACCTGACTGAACCCGCTGCCGGAACCACTCTGCTGCGCGGCCGGAGTAAAAACAGCGGCCTTGGAACCGAGGAAACTCTGGATCCCGTTCTTGCTGTCGATACGGACGACATCCGTGATGCCGTCACCATTGAGGTCGCCCGCAACCGTCCGAGCGGCCGCCGACCAGTCCAGTGCCTGGCGCTGAGCCGGTGCGCTGCGCTCGGTCATACGCCCTGCCGCGTCATAGGAGTAGGCAAAGGCACCTCCCCCGGCGCCTGGGGTCACCGCGGTCAGACGCCCTGCGGGGTCGTAGGTGAACGATCTGCTTCCTGCGCCGTCGCTGATCTGTGCGGGGCGACCGAGTGCGTCGTAGTTCAGGGAGACGGTGGGGGTGCCGTCAGAAGCTGTGCTCTTGGTGACCTGGCCCCGGAAGTCGAAGGAGTTGGTGACGGTCTGCCCGCGGGCATTGACCACCGTGCCTGGATTTCCTTCAGCGTCGTAGCTGTAGGAACGGACCCGCGTAAGGGGATCGGTGGCCTTGACCAGCCGGCCGACCGGATCATAGGAGAAGGCGGTGGTGTGCTGGTTCGCATCGGTGCGTGAGGTCTGATTGCCGAGGGCGTCGTATGCGTAACTGGTGACGCCGCCATCCGGGGCGGTGACCTTGGACAGATTCCCGACCGCGTCGTACTCGTATGTGGTTTTGCGGCCCAGAGGGTCTGTGCGCTCCACAGGGTTGTTCAGGGCGTCGCTGGAGTAGGTCGTCTTGTTGCCCAGCGGATCGGTTTCGCTTGTCCGGTTCCCGGCCGCGTCATAAGCGGTTTTCCAGGTGAACTGGGCAGGATCTGCGCCAGCCACGTTCCCGCGCGGGTCCACACGGGTGGTCAGCCGCCCGTTGGCGTCGTATCCGTACGTCGTCTTGAAGCCGAGTGGGGTCGTCTCTGACGTGCGGTTGCTGTCGGCGTCGTAGCCGTAGGTGACGGTGTTCCCGTTCGGGTCTTTGACCGTGGTGAGCCGGTTGTCGGCGTCATAGGTATTGGTGGTGACCTTGCCCATGGCATCGGTGGTCTCGAGGACATTGCCGACACCGTCGTACTTGGTGCTGGTCACCTGGCCCAGGGGATCGGTCACCGAGACAGGCCGATTCTCTGCGTCATAGGCCGTCGCGGTGGTCTGGCCGGCCGGATCGGTCACCGTGATCCGGTTCCCGACCTTGTCGTAGCCGTACGACCAAGTGAAGTCTGCCGCCTTGGCACCTGCAGTGTTGCCGCGCGGCGTCGTCATCGTCAGGACACGACCCGCCTTGTCGTAGGTGTAGCTGGTCTTGCCCCCTGCCGCGTCGGTCCGGGCCGTTACACGACCCATCACGTCATAGGTTGTCGTGGATACGTTTCCTGCCGGGTCCTTTGTCTCCGTTAGCCGGTTCGCCGCATCGTAGATGAAGCTCGTGGCCCTGCTTGCGCTGTCTGTCTCAGAGAGCAGGTTGCCGACACCGTCATATGTGTAGAGAGTCTTCCCTCCCTTCGGGTCTGTTAAAGAGATGATGCGGCCCGCGCCGTCGTATGAGTAGCTGGTGGCGTAGTCGCCAGGATTGGCCCCGCTTGTATTTCCTCTCGGATCGATAGAACTTGTAACACGCCCAGCAGAATCGAAGGATTTCGTTAACCGATCACCTGATGGGTACGCTATGGATGTCTGATTCCCATCAGAGTCGTAGGCGTATGTGGTTACCCGACCTCCGGGACTTGCAACAGAGGAGTTCTGACCGGACGGAGTGTAGGCATACACCGTCGTGCCGCCTGCGGCGTCGTTGGCATTGATGAGGCGGTTATTGGAGTCATATCCGTAGCTAACTCGATGGCCGTTCTCGTCATAGTGAGAATAGAGGTTTCCTTTGTAGTAGCTCCAGCTTTGTTTAGTGAGGGGGCTCGAAATTGTCACAACTCTGCCGGCGGCATCGAATTCGGACGTTCTCTTGCGGCCCAAGCTATCGGTTACAGAGATGGGATCCAGCTGGTAGTCGTACTCGTAGCTTGCCCGGTTCCCGAGCGGGTCATATCGGGAAAGCAAAACATTGGCACTGTACACATCGGACCAGACACCGCCGTCCGGTGCCGTGATATCAGTTTCGCCACCCTTATATGCAAATGAATACTTGCCTCCACCCGCAGTCTTCTGCTCTGTTATCCGCCCGCTTTCGTCAAATGTGTTTTGTGCGACCGAATTGCCTCGCGCATCGACAATCGAGCTTATTCGGCCCGATGCATCCGTCAGGTAATGGATGCTATTCCCACCCGGCCCAGTTACAGAGGAAAGCCAAGCGCCGGAATACGAGTAGGAGACCGTGCGGCTGTCAGAGAAGACCGCTTTGGAGATTCTTCCGGAATCGTACTGGAAAGCCGCCGTGCGCCCAGAGGGGTTGGCGATTTTTGCGAGCTTCCCGTCGGCGCCGTAGCTGAAAATAGTGGCCTTATTTTGCTGGCTCTTCTTTTTCGCAAGCCGACCAGTCGTATCGAACTCCAGAGAATCGCCAGTGCGGCTCACGAGGGAATATCCTCCTCCGCTCATCGCGCTGAGGGAGGATCCGACAGCAGGTGGAGGAGAAAAGCTTCCGTCTGGCTGTTTGTCGAACGGGTACTCTGATCCATCTTCGGCATGGAAGAGCGCGTCACCGTTACCCGAGAAGCTCAGCGAGGCGTCCCAGGGGGTTGACCATCCAAGCCCGAAGGACCCTTCTTTCAGATTATTGGAGGAGTAACTGCGTTCAAGCAGGATCGGGTCATCCCCACCAGAGGAGGCATCGGTCGAATTCTGCCCAAAGGCGCCAGTTGCGGTATTGACGCCGTTGGCGGCAGTCACTTGGCACTGAGCCGCACTTGCCGAATTACCGCCGCAGGAAGTTCCGTAGGTCTGATTCGACGGGACAGAGGAAAGGGCAATACCTCCTGTAGTTGTTCCGTCCCAAGTCGAACTATGTTCATCACTGGTAGGCCAGCTCCCATTCTCATATTGCCCATAGATCGAGACGTGAAATTTGTCAGGAACTGTCGGACGCGATCCAGGATGCTCGGAATTCCACTGCTTTTGGGCGTCGAGGCACACCTTCGAGTCGAACACGAAAGAGTACGAAAATGGGACGCCGTGGCGGAATGGTGGATACGGTCCCGCATTGTGCTTCCTAGGCCATGCTGCATAGATGTCCGATATGGCGCTCGCTGTAATTATGTCGGAATGACGGGAGATGAAGTCCTGATTTCCGACCATGCAGTCGTACGTTACTTTGAATTGAATGTTTCGCTGGCCCACATCCGACTTATCTATGTACGACGTAAGCATATTTTCATAATATAATTCGGTTTGAATGGTGAATTTATCGCCGTCGTGCGGTATTGCGCCGAGGAAATCGCTCGGCGAGCCATCTAGCGTGGACTGGCTAACTAGTGATCCATCTGGACCAATCAATTGGGCATAGTCAATATCGAACATGTAAGGGACGGCAGGAGTTCCTCCAGCTTTTGCCTCCTTCGTCGCCCTGTGTGGGGGATTCAATCGGTCTTGGAGCTTGCCACGCGTTTCGTCTTCCCTGATTTGGTTGCGGCGCTGTGTGAGGGTCATCGGCTCCTGATTATGCGCTGCGGCGGGGGGCTTCAAGCTGTGGCTCTCGACCTGCGCGATTGCTCCTTGTGCCTTCGGTGTAGCGGTCGAAACCCCAGCAAAGAGCAGAGATGAAACGAGCATCAAGCACATGACGATGTGGATTCGTCGGAGTTGTTGGACGGTCACGCAGGCCTCCCCGGTAAATCGCCTCCGTGTCAGGCCACGGAGATGATCAATGTGTGATCGAAGATGCGACGATAGTCACCGGTGCTCGCTCGGCGCCTGGGAATCGTGCACATGTGGCGGAAAAGTTTCCAAGTGTGGCCTCCGGTTAGCGTCGCGGCACGGCAAAATGCCCACATATCCCGGCAGGTATAGGTGAGGCTTCAACAACGACATCACCGGTGGGATTCATTCCGCTTTTAGCAGTTAGCCACCGAGTGTCGAGTTGCTCAGTGGTGGACAGCATTCTCACCTGCCAGAGACCATGACTCCTCCGACGGCTCCCCCATCCCGTTCCATGCCTTGGATCTCTACTTCGTGTAAACCACCCGAAGCCGTGGCGTGTTGGCCTGACCCACGCCCTGCGCGCGCCCGTAGTACGTGCTCGAGTTGCTGGCTGGGTCCAGGGCGATGCCGCGCCAGCGGGCCTCGTCGAAGATCGAGCTGATATCGACCCACTTGCCCTCGTTCCGGCCCCAGTTGACCAACACGGAACCGCCATCGGAGGAGAACGTGGAGGGCCGGGAATTGTGACCGTGAGCCTTGATCACGGCGGTGCCGCCACTGTTGGCGTACCAGTGCTCGAAGTACAGGTACAGCTGCACGGACTCGATCTTCGCACCGGCCAGGTCGTTGCGGAGCGCGGCGGGGAAGCCGACGAGTGAGGCCTGTATGCCGTTGGTGCCGGAGTAGTAGCCCTGCATCATCTGGTTCCCGTAGTAGCTGTTGTACGAGCTGCGGTTGGCGTAGCTTCCGCTCCAGGAGGCGGTGTACTCCTTGGTGTAGCGGGTCGGGTTCGGCTTGGGCGGGGGCAGGGCAGCGCCTCCGGTGTTCAGGCCGCCGGTGTTGGGGATGGCCGGGCCGATGTCCTCGACGTACAGCACGCTCGGGTAGCCGTCGCCGCTTACCATGCGGAGCTTCTGCCCGGTAGGGCCCCAGCGGACCATGAAGGATGTCAGCAGCCGGTGGGTGCCGGCGCCCAGGGCTGAGCCGGGGCAGGTCAGCTCCATGTGGGCCTTGGACCAGCCCTCGCCGCGTAGCGGCATGACATGGCTGTGTATCTGGCGGGATTTGACCGTTGGCGGGTTGGGGCCGCCGGTGCGCAGCCAGAACAGCATCTCGCCGCCGTCGCCCTCCGGGTCGACGTAGGTTTCCATGACGATCCGGTACATGCGCATGGGGTCGATCTGGCAGGCCAGTTCGACCCAGCCCATCTCGACTCCGGAAGTTGTTGTGACGGCCGCGCTGGTCTGGGTATTGATGGCCTGGATACCGCGGGGGAGTTGGGCGAGGTGCGTGGCAAGGCTGTCGCCGCGCCACGTCAGTTCCTCGGCGACAGTGAGGGACTGGAAGCCAGCCCTGCCTTCCTCGCTGATCGAAGCGACGGGGCGCCCCTTGGACGATGCGAGGGTGAGGTAGTTGGCCTCACCGGTCACGAGGCTGACCACCTGCTCGCCGTCCTTGTCGAAGAGGCGGACACCGTCCGGGGCCAGCTCCGCACGTTCCCCGGCCGTGGCACTGCTCATCAGCGGCCGGCACTCGACGTTGTCGAACCAGACGCTGCCGGCCGTTCCGTTCAGGGCTCCGATGCGCAGCACCGCCCGCACCGCGTTGGCCGGGGCGCGCACGGTTCCCGAGACCCGCCGCCATTGATTGTCGGCGGCGGGGTTTCCGGAGATGGTGCCGGAACTGATGGTCTGGCCGTCGCTGCCCTGCCAGGCGAGGGTGATGGCGGCATCCTTTCCGGCCCAGTCCGTGGAGCAGCGAAGATCGGTGCCCAGCCAGAAGGGTTCACCCGGGGCCACGGGGAACGGGTCGAAGCTGATGACCCTGGACTCTCCCTCGGCCGCCGCGTTGATCCGCAGGGCTGTCGGCGAGAGGTTCCCGCCCGCTTCGACGGTGGCCCAGTCGATGGCCAGCTGCTTGATCATCTGCTCGGTGTGGCCGGTTTCGAAGCTCGGGTCCGGCGCCAGGTTGCCGGTGGCGCCGATACGGAGCTTGTCGACCGTGATCGCGCCGTCGGCGATGGCCGGGGTGGTGACCGCGCCCCCGGTGAGGTTGTCGGGCCCGACGACACCCGTCCGCAACGCCTCGACGAACATAGAGTCGGCCTGCATGACCGAGGCGGTGCCGCGTCCGTAGTTGAGCCACAGCATCGGCCGTACGAAACGGACATCGGTGTGCACGGGCGCTGGGGCGCGCGGATCGGGGAAGTCCCCCGCAGGCGCTGCGGCTCCGGCGATCGTGCGGCCTCGCACATAGCCGGTGTACGTGGTCCAGCCGTCGGAGGCCACGAGGGTCTTGCCGTGGCACGCCATGTAGTGCTGGCTGCCGGGGGAGTCTTCGCCGTTGCGGTTGACCATGACGGCGCCGTCGGCACCGTAGCCGATCAGCCCGATGTACACGGCGCCCGGCCCTTCTGGAGCCTGGGCTGTGGAGCGGACCCGAGCCGACACCCGGTAGAGGGTGTCGGGATCGAAGGCGATCCTTGTGGCGGCACACAACTGGACCTGCCCCACGGCCTCCAGCACCGTGGGGCCCTGCAGCGCGTCGGTGACACCGGAACGAATGGACCAGCTGGCGTCCTTGCCGGAACAGAGCTGCTTCCAGCCGCGCGGGTCCCGCATCGTGTCAGCGAACCGCTGCGAGGTGGCGTCGGCCAGCGCGCCATCCAGGACGGACTGGTCGACAGCGGCCGGACCGATTGGTCCCAACGTGTCGGAGGCGACGGACGGGGCGCCGGAGGTGTTGCGGGCCACCAGCCGGATGTGGACCGGCTGCTTGGTGGGGATCGTGAACGAGCCGCCCTGAGGGGACTCGATGCTGCCCTGCAGGGTGCCAGCCCTGGGTTCGAATGGCGCCGTCGGGGAGGCGTGGACCTCGATGCGGGAGAAGTCGAGCGGCCCGGCCTGCGCGCTGCGGAAGGTGCCGTCCCAGGACACGGTGACCGCGCCGAGCACCGGCACAACTTGCGGGATGGACGGTGCGGGTGGTGGGGGCGCGTTGACGGCGGTCACCCCGTGAGTGCCGTCCGGCTGCTGCCCCACCAGGGCACGGAGTGAGCCGTCCTTGTCATAGACCTCGACCGTGCCGTCTTCGATCGAGGCGTTGACGAGCTTCGGGGCGCGGATGACGGCGCGGAGCTGCTGCTCCAGGCGGGCCAGGCGGGTGCCGATGTCGGCGGGCATGATCGTCCTTGAGGTTTAGGCGGCTGCGCCGTACTGGTAGGAGTCGGCCGGGGCGAGCTGGATCGTCGCGGTCTCGCCGGCTGCCGTGTCGGGGTGGATGGTCCAGCCGGTGATGCGGCACCAGCCGGACCAGGTGGTCCACTGGTCGCGGACGGCGACCTGGACGTCGTCGCCGATCTGCCAGGCGCCGATGCGGGCCTGGGGGTGGTCGCGGACGGTGATCTCCTCGATGTGACCGAGGCGTTGGCGCCAGGTCCGCTCGGCCCGGGCCCGCTGGGCGAGGGTCTCGGTGGCTCGTACGTCGGGGAGGTCCAGGGCGTGTTCCAGGCGCAGCCGCCCGTTACGGACGGCATCGATGGCACGTTTCTGCGAGCGGCCTTCACCGGTTCCGGTAGCGATGACGACCTGGGCGTAGTCGTCCGCGGAATACTGCACGGGGGTGCTGGTGATGATGTTGATGCCGGTGGAGAACGAGAGGTCGTCGCGGCGCCGCCCAAGGCGCGGATAGCCGAGTTGGATCCGGCGTACGGGGCGCCGTGCGCTGTCCCACCACACACCGCAGGTGTAGTCCGGGGCGTTGGGGCCTTTCACGAGGTCGTCGAGCTGGTCGCCGAGGACGGGGTTCTCCCACCAGCGTGAATGCCACGGCTCCGCTGGGCTGCCGACGGTCGCTGACGACGTGATGCCGTCAACGCTCAGGCCGAGGTCGCCGTCGGGGATCGACTGGGCGTAGGCGACGATGTCGCAGATGATGCGGCACGGGTCGGCTCGTACGTACGGGCCGCGGCCGCCCAACTCGCCGTCCAGATCTCGGCGGCGTTGCAGGTACGAGGTCCACCCGGCCGCCTCGACCACGACCTTGTCGCCCTCGGGTTCGGCCCGCCAGATGATGCCGCCCCACCGCAGGTAGCCGTCCCGTTCCACGTAGATCAGCGTGTTCCCCGCGTCGGCGATCTCCGGCAGACGCCGTCCCAGATGCGGCTCCAGCGTGCCTCGCAGGTGCCCGGGTCCGTTCAGATCAGGGCCGAACTCGACATCGGTCAACGGGAGATCGGAGGTGAGCCAGGCGCCGGTGAGGGCGTGCTGGGTGAGATAGCGGTAGCCCATCAGGCCGCGCCTTCGTCGAAGGAGATCTCCGCTATCGCGGTGGTGGCGACGTCGGCTTCGAACCATCCGGGGAAGTCGCTGCTGCGGGCCACGATGTGCTCAAGCCACTGGACGGTGTCCCGGTAGGCGGGCGGAATGTCGATGGTGTCGGCGCTGATGAAGTTCAGCCGCTCCGAGCCGGCGTTCGACTCGACCACCACTGACTGGTATTGAAGCGTCCCGAGCCGCCCGGCGCTGCCGCCGTAGCCGTAGCCGCCCATCAGCTGCACCCCGGCCAGGGTCATTTTGATGCGGGCTCGTACGGCCCAGGACGGGACATAGACCTTCCAGCGGGCCACCGGCGGCCACTGCGTCCAGGTGTAGCCGGTGCCCTTGTACGGCTGGTCCTCGGTCGGGGAGGCGGTGAACAGCTTCGAGACGCTGCGCGGGTTGGCGACGTTGCGCAGGTCACGGATCATGCCCGCGGTGATCGTCGCGGTTCTCGCCGGGATGTCGATGCACGCCAGCGCGACCCCGGTCATGCCGGCGGGCGGCGTCGTCGCGGTGGCCGCCACATTGGGCACGACCTCGAACACATTGATGGCGTCCTTGGCCGGGTCCCGGTTGCCCTCGAACTCGGGGTCCACCACGCGCAGGACGATCATGTCGGTGCGCGGGGTCGCCCCGGTCGGTGCGACAGGCACGGTGGCGGTGCCGATGTTGTACGCCGTGTACGAGCCCTGCCAGGCATTGGCTCGGCCCCGGATCACCGCAGACCCGTCGCCGATCTGCACCCCTGCTCCGGGAGTGGGCAGCGGCACTACTTTCAGATCCCCGTACTCGGTCACTCCCTCCGAGCCGCGGGAGAGGTCCCGGATCATCATGCGGAACGTCTGTGCGGAGTGGGTGGCGCCGGTCACGAGGAGCGGGGCTTGTGCGAGCGTCATGAGAAGGATGTCTCCAGAGGGGTTCCGAGGGTGGTGAACGCGTCACGCCACGCCACGGTGAGGCGGGCGGACAGAGTCGGGTCGGCGGCCGTCCAGCGGATCTCACTGCGCCCCGGCGGCAGGCGGAACGCGTCGAGCGGCTGCGTGGTGGCAACAGCACCGCCGTTGTCGCGGGTGATGACCCGCTGCCCGGGCCGGGTATCCACCCGCACCCACTGGCCGGCATCCAGCACGACCGGGATGCTGAGCGTCCGGCCCGTCTCCACGTGCGTGATCTGCGGGTTGGCACACGGGCCGCGCACCGTGAGCACGGGGAACGCATCTGTGTTGCCGCTGTTGGTGACCCAGCCCGGACGCTTCTGCCCACCCGCCGGACCGGCCCCGTTCACGACGATCGGGGCCTGCACGGGGGCGGTGAAGCCGCCGCCGGACAGCCAGCCCAGCCGCAACTCCACCTGCTGCTCGACGTCGCCGCCGTACACCGGGTCGGGGGCGGTGAACTCGACATCAAGGGGGATCCAGCCCAACGGGGCTTTCTCCCACACCGGTTCGAGCTTGCGGATCCGGCCGAACAGTACCCGGATTGGCGACCCGGGCCACTTGATGCGCAGAGGCATCACCGCACCGCCGACCGTCCGTACCCGGCTGTTCTCTGCGATCTGCTCCAGCGCCGCCAGCAAACCGGCAGCGGCCACCGGATCGCCGGGGGTCTTGATGGCGCAGTCGATCCGCACCGTGCGTGCCTCGTACCAGTCCGGCGCCAGCCACGCCCCGTCCGCGCCCGGACGCTCCACGACATCACCGCGTACACCAGGGCGGGCGAGGCCTTCGATCGCCGTGATCGGGATCCGGGTGCCGTGGCCGAGACGTATCCCGCCGATCTCGATCTGCCAGTCCGTAAGGTTCGTGCTCATCGCAGCGCCCCACCGCCCCGCTTCGCACGCCGTATCTGGTACGAGACGGCCGAAGAGATGTCGTCGGCTGTTGCGCCGGACCGGGTGACGTGAATGGTCTGCGATCCGATCGCCGGAGCCTGCTGGACCACGACGACCTGAGAGCGCCCGGCCCGCGCATCCACCAACGTCCGCGGCACGAGTCCGTACCCGAACTTGCTGGCAGTGCCCGCGAGCACGTTGGTGGCACGGCCGCGCTTGGAGCCCGCGTGCGGAATGTACGACTCGCCTCCAGTCTCCCTCTCCGCGAACTTGATCAGCCCGTTCGCCGAGCTGGAGGAGTAGATGCCGGGCTCCCACGTGCCGCCGTTCGCGTACGCCTTCCCTGCGTTCGCCTTCACCAGGTCGGACAAGAACCGGTCCGCCCGCCCCCCTGCCTTGCGGATCTGGTCGGTGCTCTTGTTGGCGATCTCGATGATCCGGTCCTCGGACAAGCCCGTCGTGTCCGCGACCTGATGAATCCCGCCGCCCTTCGACAACGACTTGATGATCTTCACGAGGTCGCCGAGCTGCTCCCCGTCGAGCATCTTGTTCGCGCCGGCCGACGCCTTATTCGCCTCGTCTGCCTTCAGCCAGTTGTGCGCGGCCTGGTCGGCCAGGACCTCCGCGTCCCGGTCGTTCTGCTCGGCGAGCCGCGTAGCCAGGTCACCGAATCCACCGGCAGCGAGCTGAGCCAGGTTGTTCTGGAACGCTGTGGAGTCCTTGACCGCGTTCTGCAACTGCGCCGTGTAATCGGCGAGCGAGGCCTTCGCCGTGCTCGACAGCTTCTTCAGCTGGTCGGCCATCTCCTGGATGTACTTGGTGGAGCCGGTGGCCATCTTCCGGGTCAGCTCAACCCCGTCGGCGCCCATCTCCTCCAGGGCCTTCGCCACATCCGTGCCGGCCCGCCGCGCGACTGTCGTCAGGTTGGCGCGCCACGCCTGAGCCGTCGACACGGAGGTGCGGAGGTTCTGCTCGAACAGGCCGAGGTCGAAGACCTCCTTGTCGCCCTTCTTCTTCTGTGACTTCGACATCACATCGGTGATCGAGAACCCGGTGGTGCCCATCGGCTGGTACGACCAGTTCGACAGGCCACCCGAGGCGTTGTAGACAACCGACCCGCCGAAGCGATTCGCGACCTGGTCGAGGATCATCTTCGACCGGGCCCGCTTGCCGGACGCGAACGGGATGTACGCCTCGCCCTGCGTCTCGTCCTCTGCCCACACCCGCCACGTGCCGCCCTTGGCGATCTGCGCGACGTGGTTCTCCCGCACCCCGCCGTCCGCATAGGTGACGATCCCGCCGTCCGCCTTCGGGAGGACGTAGCCGTCCGCCCACGGCCCCGAGCTGCGTTCCGACGATGTGCGGTAGACGTCGTTGTGGACGGTCGTGATCGTCACCGACTTGCCGCGCAGCCCATCGATGGCGCCCTGGATCGTGGCGACGTTGCTGGTCGCCGTTCCGGTCGGCGCGGTGACCGTGATGTCCTTGCTGCCGGGCACTTGGCTGATCGTGAATCCGAGGGCCTCAAGCTGTTCCCGTGCTGCGGCTGTTGGGGCGCTCACCGATATGTACTTGGCGCCCGGGTCGGTGAGGATCTTCTGCTTGACCGCTTCGAGGCTGCTGATCGCGGCCGCGTTCTCCGCGGTCACCGCGATGCCCTTCGCGCCGGGCGTCTGGCCGAGCTTCACGATCAGCGCGTCCAGCTCGCTGCGGGCAAGATCGGTCGGCGCGGTCACCTGCACCCGCCGGTCCTTCAGATCAGTGATCGTGAAGCCGAGACTCTTCAGGTTCTCCCGGGCCTCGTTGTCGAGGGTGGAGATCGTGACGGTCTTCTGGTCCGGCGTCGCCTTCAACGCCTGCTGCACGGCGATGAGTTCGGCGACACCCTTGTCCATGCCGGCGGTCTGGAGCAAGATCGACACCTGTGACGGCACCAGCCCCGCGTTGTCGGCGAGCTTCGCCGCCGCCTCGGCCGTCAGCCCGTATCCCCGGGCGGTGGCGATCGCTGATTCGCGGGCCTTGGCCATCTGCGCCTGCGCGGCCTGCAACGCCTCCGGAACACTCTTCCCGTTCGCGTCGGCGTACTGGTAGGCCGCCAACGCCGCATCCGCCGAGTTCGTCGACAGGCCTTGCAGAACGTCGTACAGCTTCTGCCCGTTGCGCGTGACCGTGGACAGTGACCCATCCATGTTGAGCAGCACCTGGCCATAGCCCTGCCCCTGGTCGATGCCGCCCTTCAACGCCTCGGAGGCGTCCGACACCGACCGGTTCAACCGGGCCTCGGCCGCCGACAGGTTCACCGACCCACCGGCCAGAATGTTCAGCGCATCGTGCAGAGCCCGAGCCCGGGTGTCCGAGTCCGCCGTCGTGTCGGACAGGCGGCGCATCGCATCGGAGAACTTCCCGAACGGGCCGACCGCATCCGCAGCCGACTTGCCCCCAGACCCCGTGGCCTCGGCGAGGTCCTTGGCGTCCTTGACAGCCTGGGACATCTCGCCCTTGACCGAGCCGAGCGCGGTCGCCGCCCGCGAGGCCGCCAGCCCCTGATCGTTGTACGTCTTCGCGGCGCCCGCGGACGTCGCCAGCCACTGGACGTTGGCCTCCGCCGTGTCCTTGAGCCGGTTCTGGAGCGCGTTGAGTCCGCCGTCCTGCCCGAGGTAGGCGTCGGTGAGCTGCCGCGCGTTGACACCGGCCTTGGCCATCACGTCAACGAGCCGGTTCTTCCCGTCGAAGACCTTCGTGTCCATGACCGCCTGCGCGGCCGCCGCCCGCACGCTCTCGTTGATCTGCCCATGTGACTCGCGCAACGCCTGGGTGAGACTGCTGATCCGCGACTGGTGCTCGGCCGCCGCCTGCGCCGCCTTCTGCTGGTGGGACGCCAGCATCGACAGGCCGACACCTGCGGCGGCGATCGCAACTCCCCACGGCCCGCCGAGCGCACCCGTGAGTCCCGTCGCCGCAGCGCCCAGCCCGGTGCCCATGGCGCGGGCGACACCGCTCACGGTGCCCTCCGCGGACCGGAACGCCGCCGTCATCTGCCCGACGACAGGAATGCGTGTCTGAAGAACCGCCAGGGCCTGTCCGACCCGGCCGATCGAGACACCTTGGGCGGCGGCCAGCGACTGCTGGAGCTGCATCTCCTGGCGCAGCGTGCGGAACGCCCCGGTGACCGGCCCGGCGACCGTCCCGCCCAGACGCATGAAGGTGGGGGTGACGTTGCGGGCCAGAAGCATCGCGAAGATCGCGGACTGCACCGGCCCCGGCAGCGCCGCGAATCCGCGCACCAGCCAGGCCACGGTCTGCCCGATCGGCACCAGCACCCCCGACACCGCGCCACCAGCCGAGGAGACCAGGTTCAGCGCGGTGACGACCATGTCCAGGCCGGTCGCGCCGCCCTCCGACTCGTCCCCGACCTCCGCGATCGCCTCGATCACCGGCGCGGCCGCCTGGACGATGTTGCGGAAGACGTCCCAGACCGCCCGCCCGGCGTTGACGAGGACGTTCAGCCCGGCGCCCGCCACATCGATTGCCCCGTCCTTGAACGGTTCGCCCAGGCCACTGAACGCATCGGTCAGCTCCCGCACGCCCGCCTTGGCCTTCGCACCGAGCCCCGGTCCGGCGAGCGTGTACAGGTCGTGGACGTAGTCGACCGCGCCTGCCAGATACGGCGTCGCGGCGCTCATCCCCGCAGTCATCAGGCGCGTGAACTTCTCCAGCGCCGGCGCCGTCGCGGTGTAAAGGACCTGTCCGGTGTTCTTCGCCTGCGTCTTGAGCTGGGTGACCGCACCCGCGAGGCCCTTGGTCTGGGAGGCGGCGATCTCACCCGCGGCACCGGTCCGTGTGACTGCGGTGTGCATCTGGTCGTACGCAGCGACACCCTGATGCGCCAGAGCCGCCGCACCCGCGAGAGCAGGTTTCCCGACCACGTTCGCGAGAGCGCCGAGAAAATCCTTCTGGGACATCCGGTGCTGGGCCTGCTCGAAGCCCTCGATGACCGTACGCAGGCCCTTGAAGTTGCCCTGCGCGTCCCACGCCTCGATGCCGAGGTCCGCCAGGCCCTGGCGCATCGCCTTGGTCGGCTTCGCCAGGTTCGTGAGCATCCCCCGCAGGGACGTTCCTGCTTTCGAGCCGAGGATGCCGGAGCGGGCCAGCATCGCCACCGCCGAAGCGGTGTCCTCCAGCGAAACACCCAACTGGGCCGCGACAGGCCCGGTGTAGGACATCGCGTAGTAGATGTCCTGCAGCCCGCCCGACGCCGCGTTCGCGCCCGCCGCAAGCACGTCGGCCGCGCGGCCCGCGTTGTTCGATGACAGACCGAACTGGTCCATCACGTCACCCAAATACCGGGCGGCGTCGGCGGCCGAAAGGTTGTCGGCCGCGGCGAGCTGCATCGCCGCCCGCGCGTTCGCGATCGACGACGTACTGGTCTGGCCCGCCTTGGCGAGCTCCAGCATCGCGTCGGCGGCCTTCGCCGCCGACGTCCCGGGAATGTTCAGGTCGGCGCCGAGCTCCCGCGCCTTCGCGCCGGCCTGGACCATCTCCTGGCCCGAAGCCCCGGTAACGGCGCCCCACTTGTTGATGCCGCGCTGGTATTCGTTGCCCTCCCGGGCGATCTCCGCGAGCCCGGCGACGATGCCGCCACCGACCACCAGACCGCGCAGATGGTGCAGCTCCTGGCGGGCGCTCAGCAGACCGTGCCGGAGCTGCTGGGTCGAGGAGTGCCCGTCCGAGCCGAGACGGCGCAGACCGCCCCGGGCGCTGTCAGCGTCCCGGCTCAGCGAGCGAAGCCCCGTGCCAGCACCGCGCGCACCGTCGCCGACCTGGGACAGCTGCCGGTGAAGAGAAGCCGTGTCCCTGCCCAGGCCCCGAAGAGCCTGGGAGGTCTGGCGGACCTCGGAGAGCAGCCGGGAGAAATCCGCCCGCGCCTGAACGCTGAGCGTGTAGCTCGACACCGGGCGGTGCCCTTACTCCCCGCACCCCTCTCCCGCAGTGCCCTCCAGCGCCCCTACCGGGGACGCGGTACGAGGCCGATGCGCACCCCGTACCCGTCAGGCCCCTCAGGGACCTGGTCCTGCTCGACCGCGATCAACTCGCAGCCCACACACCGCACCGTTGTGGTGACGTACGCATACCGGTCGCCACCCTCGGCCTCGTCCCACTCCGAAGCCCTCGTGCCGCACTGCTCACACACCGACCGCCGGTACGCCTCGAACGCGAGGGCCTTCGCCCGGTCCGCCTCCGACCACCCGCCGTCCCCAGCTCCCAGGAACAGGGAGTGGGGGATCCGGTAGCGGTCACACAGCTCCAACTCCGCCCGGAACTGCGCATCGGCGATCAGTCTTTTCCCAGCTCCACCGTCGTGGTGCGGGCGATCTGCTGCGCCTGCCAGGCAGCCGCGAACAGCGCGTTCGACTCCGCGACCGGCCATGAGTCCAGAAGGTCCTGCGCCTCCTCCTCTGTCAGCCCCTCCACCGCCTGACCGGCGTCGTCCCGTTCAATGTGGGCGGCCGCCACCAGCGCGGCCGGGAACGTCTCCGGATTCCAGGTGTCGCCGTCCTCCGCCTGCGTCTCCGTCGGCGGGAACCGCTTGATCAGCCCGTCTAGCACCGGCCTCGGCAGCGCCTTGAACGTCAGCGACAGCGAAGCGTCGTTGAACTCCGCCTGTGCAACGGAGAGTTCGGCCGAGGCCTGCTCGGTCTCAGGGCTGGTGGTGCGCTGGTTTTCAGCATCGGCCATGCGGCAGCGGGCGGCCTCCAGCTTGGCCTGCTCCAGCCGCTTCTTCACGGCCAGGTCATCACAGATCTGGAGCGTGTGCTCCGGCAGCTGTCGGGCACGAAGACGAGCCAGCTTCCGCGCCCAATGCGCATCAAGGACAACGGCGTTGGCCGGCGGGGCGGGAACGGAACGGGCTGCGGCAGACATACAGAAGACTCCGAAAACAGAGGACGAGGAAAGGGGCGGGGAGCCCGGTCGGGCCCGTACGGCTCAGCGCCGCGAGGGAGGTGAGCGAGGGCACTGTTACGCGCACTCGAACCCGGCCGGGCAGCCTCGGGAGGCGGACTACTTGTCCACCTTCGGTACCGTGGCGGGCGGGATCACCGCGTCCTGCGTCGGCTTCTCCGTGATCGAGAAGGACACCGTGAACTTCGCTGCCTCGTTGTCTGTCGAATAGTTCGGCGACCGCGAACCGATCCGCACAGGGAACACATCCATGGAGCGCGAGCCCGGCACATCGCCCTTCCGAAGGAACACGACCCAGCCAGTGGCGTCCTTCGTCAGCAGCTGCTCGATCTCGTCGGACACCTGGTCCTCATAGAAACCCAACGACGAGTCGTCTGCCTGATCCGTGCCGGGGATCTTCGACTCGAACGTGCTGCCCAGATCGGGGGTTTCGATCGCCTGGTTCGTCAGCGACCAGCCGTCGATCGCCGCGATCGCGCTCGTCAGATCGGTACCGGCCGTCAGCTCCGGCCGGGTAGGAACGTGACCGGGGTCGGCGACTGTCTTCAGCCACAGGACACGGGTAACACCGCGCCGTGAATACTTCTTTACCTGCAAGGTCTGCTGTCCGATTCCGGGACGGCAGCCGATTACACAGTCAAGGCGGCCCCGTCCCTCGAAGTCCTGTCGAGGAACCGGCCCATCCCGAAGCCGGGTGGGCGTCCGCGCGGGACCTCCGCGGTGAGGGGGAAGCGGCACGTTCAGCGAGGCGGTGCCGCTCTACAGGGTCACGATACTGTCGCCAGCCACAGACCCCACTACCGTCGAGCCGGCGTTCCGCTCTGCAGGGAGGCAGGGGGCGCTACTGAGGCGATAGTCAGTACCGGCACGACAGCCATCGGCATCAATCCGTCGACGAATAGGATCGTGTGATCCTGCGACATGGTCTCTGCGGAGGTACGGGCGTGGCAAATCTGGTACGGCAACAGGAACTCGATGTTGAGGTTGCTTATCGCGGGTTCTGTTTCCAAGAGTCGGACGACAGCGCAGTGCCAGTCCCGTTTAACGATGGGTACGAGTGGGGCGTGTTCCTCAACCCTCACGCACGGCGCATTGATCTGTTCAGCGCCGGTCACACCCACACCGCCACGGTCACGGTGAAGGTGTGGGACGCCGAGCCGCCCCTGGACACGAGCGTTCAGTGGGATGAGCAGGGCGAGGTCGACTTCGAGTCGACGACGGGCGAGGTCGCGGTCTGGACGCTGACCCTCGGCCGTGCCAAAGACGTGATCAGCCTTGCCGAATCGGGCGGGCAGTGGCGGGTCCGGGTCTATTGTTCCGGCCGTGCCGAGGTGGAACGTGTCACGCGAATCGAAGGCGTCGCTCACGGAGTGGAGAAGTACCTACTGGAGTTCTGGCCCCAGGACGCCTGAGGAGCATGTGGTGCGGCCTGCCCAAGCCAGAGCCGCACCACACGCTCGATACCGGACCTATGCCCTCATGTTCCGCCGCCCCTTGTAGGCCATGAGCTCAGTCCTCGCGCCACTTCGCGGACGGCTGACCCACGTTGTCCCACTGTTGGACCCGTGCACCGTTTGCTGTGCTGGAGTTGTCGATCTCAAGGATCTTGCCGCTGTTGACATTCTTCAGGATGCGGCTACTCGGGGTGCCCTGGAGCTCCCACTCCTGGGTGCTGACACCAGCACAGTCCCATTGCTGCACGGGAGCACCGTTGTCCTTACGTGAATCCGCGACTTCCAGGCACTTCCCGCTGCGGTCATTGACGAGGTTTACATAGGTGCCGTCAGACGTCGGCCTCGTCACCCACACCGCGCCCGGCTGCCCGTTGCAGTCCCACTGTTGGGCAAGAGCACCGTTGACAGTGCTGGAGCCATCGATCTCCAGGCACTTATTGCTGTTCTGGTTGGTCAGCAGGCCGCGGCGTTCCGGCGCACTGCCGGTGATGCTGACCGTGAAGCCGTCCTCTGGACCGTCGATGATCCGGTTGCTGGTGTAGAAGCCGCTCAGCAGGTTGCCGGCGGCGCCGTTCTGGGTGCCGTCCAGCGGCATGGCCGAGTAGTTCAGCTTCTCGGCGTGCACGTCGTACTCCTCAAGTGCGGAGCCTTCGTAGGTGGTGGCGAAGGGAAACTCGTCGCATTCCTTGCCGCCGTCGGTGTAGTTGGGCCCCCAGTAGCGGGTGCATTCGCGTACGGCCACCGCACGGTTTCGCTCGCGGCGCTTCTGGTCAAGGTAGAGCCGGTGCAGTGGGTGATCGGCGCTGTTGCCAGGGATCTTCTTGAGCGCGTTGAGAGGCTTGGTGGCCGTCGGGTTGGTGAAGGCCAACTGGATGTGCTGGGCCACTGCCTGCTCGGGCGCACCAGCCTGGGCGCTGTAGTTCAACGTCGTCAGGTAACTGAAGGCCGCTCCGCCCTTGTTCGCGGGATTCCCGGATCCGGTGGAGTTGCGCAGGTATGAGGCCGCGTCCCAGCGAGGGGCCATCATGAATGGCTTGACATCAGGAAGGTCCTGTCCGCCCTTGCCGTTGTCCCAGCCTTTCGGTAGAAGCGAGGTGAGCACAGGCTGGTACACCGCGAACACCACGTCAGCAGCGCCTGCTCCGGTGCCCTGGCCCGGAGCAAAACGTACCGTGTGCTGGAAGGTGGCGCCGCCGCCCTGGGACAGCTGATCCCAACTCATGTACTGGGTCGGCAGGTTGCCGCCAAAAGCTGGCTGGGCAGTCGACGGCCAGGTCTGCGGAAGCTGCCCGTTAACCAGATGGATCTGGCCGCTTGTCTCCGTCGTTCCGATCTTGGAAAAATCAGTGAAGTAGTAGTCGAAGTGGATAGTGCGGTCAGCCTCCTGCGGAATCGTGCCGACGACGTAGAGCTTGAACGTGCTCTCCCCGACCGGTGTGTTGGAGTCCTTGCGCTTCCATATGACCGTGACCTGCTTCCCGCTACACACCGCGAAGCGGGACTTGATGTAGAACTGCGTATCCCCGCCCAGTTGGGCCTTGCACTCGCCCATCGCCATAGTGCGTGCCGGTTCCGGGTACTGGACCGCCATTGCTCCCATGGATCGGCGTGCTGACGGCAGAGGGGCCACGGCTGACGGAGTGGCGGCGACAGCCGCGCTCTTGGCCGCGGGCCCCGTCGTCTCTCGGGCAGTCTGCGACTCCTGGGCAACCTGTGCCGCACGCTCCAGTCCCTTGCGGGTGGTGGCGTCCTGAAGGTCGGTGAGAGTTGGAGTCTTGGCGCCGGGCGGCAGCACCAGCGTCGCCGTGGAAAGGTCCGGCGTGCTGTCGGTGGCTGCTGGTGCGGCAACCGCCGGGCCAGCAACTGGGATGAGCGCGACAGTAACCAGCAGCGCCGCAGCCTGTATACGGGCTGCGTGGCGCCGCAGGGGTCTTGCAGACATGTCATACCCCCTTCAATAGCGTCCGGAGGCCCGGACGCCAGGTCAGGAGCAAGATCTACCTGATTCGTCTATCAGTTCGAATGCTGGATCGTCTGCAATGGCTGGAAATGTGGGAGCAGTGACGGAAACGACTCCCGGAACACGGGCCTACGCGCGAAGGCCCGGCGCGGATAGCTACGCACCGGCCAGCAAAATGACGACACTTGCTCACCCGGTAACGGAGAACTGGAACCTCTGGGCCCCCGATACCACGCAGTCCTTCGCCGACTCACTGTCGAAGCCGTCGTCGGCTAGCTGCCGCCGCGCCCATACGTACAACCCCGACGCCTCCAGGCCGTTGACCCAGGCGCCCGACGCCGTCCGCTGCAGAACAGCGCGACGAACCCGGTCCGCCAGCCACTCCGCCTGATCCATGCGCCGGGCTACCACCGTGACTTGGTAGGTGAGCGTGGCTTCTGCCCATGAGTCTACGAAGGGTGTCGCAGCAGGCGTCCCACCCAGCGGGTAGAGCACCGCGTACGGCAACTCAGCTGGCTCGCCGTCCACCAGCGGTAGTTCACCTAGCCCGCATGGACGCCCTGTTGCCCGAGCCAACAGATCCTGTACGGCTGCGGTGAGCGGCCCCCGGTCGATCACTCGTCGTCTCCCGCGAAGAAAGCCGCAGCCGGACCCTCAATAGACAGCACTGCGTACCGGCACAGGCCGAGCGCATCCCACTCCGGAACACCCGGCGTCGTCAGCATCGACAATGACCGGTCACCGTCACCGTCGAGAACCTCGGCGACCACGACAGCCCGCGTGAGCATGCCCCGATCATGGGCAGCAAGCACCTCGGCCAAGGCCTCCTCCAAGTCGAGCATCACCTCACTCACAACGCCCCCTCGACAGCGCGGCCGAGGTCCTGCACGAGCCGAGATCCCGCCTGATCCACGGCAGGTCCGAGATGCGGGTACGGCCGCTGGCTGTAGTGCCGACCGAGGCTGTCGACACCGACGAACCCGAACTCCAACCGCCTGCCTTGCGGCGCACTCGTACCAACGTCACCGACGACGACTCGACCAGCCCGGTGTACCTCGCTGCTCCACGATGCCCGGTACCGGCCGGTGATCACCCGGGGACCGGGACGTCCCGAAGCCCGCTGCCGCACGTCCTGCACGAGTGCTTGGGCGCTGTGTCGCATCGCCGCCTCCACCGCAACTAGCGACCGTTCCACCCCACGGTCCAACGCGGCAGCCAGCGCGCCAGCATCGGTGAACGAACCGCCGCTCACGGCTTCTTCCGGTCGTGCTCCTCCAGCCACACGGTGCGCAACACCGGGAACGACGACACCTCGTCGAGCGCCGCCACCCGGTACGTACGCCCCACAGCGTGCCCGTCACGGGCCTCCACCACCGTCACGGTGTCCGCCTCACGAAACTCCGGTGCCCCCAGGGGGAACAACATCCGATAGGCGGGGCGAACTTCCTCAACCCACGCCGATTCCCGCCCGGTACGGGCACGGATACGCTCCTGCCGCCCGTACAGACCCGACTGCCCGTCGTAGACCACAAGATCAGGCACAGGGACCAGCTGACCGGTCGCCGGATCGAGCAGGTCGTCCCCGCCGTCCCGCACAACTCGCACCTTGTCCGGCATCAGATGCCGCTCCGCGAACCGGCTGACCGCAGACTGATCAAGCACTCTTGGCCCACTCCGTCAGCTGCGCCAGCACTCCGCGGGTCAACTCACCCGGCTTCCCGTTGAGATCGTTGCGGTCCAGCACTGCCTCATCGAGCTTCTGCCAGTCCACGGCAGCAAGGAAGTTGACTACCACGTGCCGTAGATCGGCAGGCTCCGCCACCACCTCAGCCATGCCGTTGAACTCGACGCCCTGCCAGCTCTCGGCGACGTACAACGTCACCTCCGGGCCCTCATCCTGCGTCTGCGTGATCCGGTAAGCCTCAACCGCCGAGGCCACGTCACGGCCGTCGATCTCGATCACGGCCGGTTCGTCTGGACGGGTAGAGATCCGGACACGGCGAGGCTCCAGGTACGTGCTCATGTTTCGGAGCCTAAGTGAGCGAAGAAGAGGCCTCGAAGTGAGCGGCGCAGCGGGAAGACCGGACCGCTACCAAGCGCCAGCACTCAGGAGTGTCTAGCCTCGCCATGCCTTGTGTACACGGGCAAGGAACGCTGGGTGACTCTGCTCAACGCGGGCGTCAGCGACGCCTCGGCGCACCGACTGGAACCTCAAACAGCCCCTCATCCGCCGAGACCTGAGGCCAGTGGGATCACGCCACTTCGATAGGGGGGACAAACAGGCCTAAAGTCCTGGTTGGCGTATTCCGCTTCACAGGAACATCACAGGTGTTGCCTAGCATGCGCGTACGTTCGATGGGTTCCGGAACATGTCCGTACCTATGGCGCGACCTGTGGGGCTTTCGCGATATTCCTTGTTCCGCTCCTCCGCCTTGTGTCTATGGTGAGCGCCGCGTGCACGAAATCTTCACCAATCTGGATGCACGCGTGACATTCGGTGGCCGGGGGGACGCCGTCGCCCAGGGGGAGGGCTGCGTCGCCATGCTGTTATCGCTGCTCTGTGCACCAATCCTTGCTGAGTGGCGCGTTCCTGACGTGCGGTCAAGGCAACAGCTTCCCAGTCCTTGACCGGCTCCCGGCCGTCGGCCTCACCGGTGTGAACGACGAAGCGGAGGATGCCCAAGTGCGCTCCAGTCCATGGTTCCGTACGCCCAGATCACGAAGATCCACAGTCCTGACCTCAGTCATAACCTCCGTCACCGCGCTGGCTGTCACAGCCGGGCTCGCCATCCAGCCCGGTTTGACCGACCTGGGGCGGGGTGCTGAGGCTGCGAGCAATTCCTATGCCTGGAACGAGGACACCTCTGCTGAGCAGTTGCGGCAGGACCAGTGCCTGATGGCGGATGTGCTGCGGCTGGGCGGGTCGTCCATGGCCCAGAGCGCGCAGGACGGTCTCAACCAGCCGGCCGACAAGCTCCACACTCTGGCCGATCGGCAGTACTGGCAGAAGACTCCGCTCGCTACGGCGTACCAGGCGGACCGTGACGGGGCGGCCAAGCAGCTCGATGCCATGGCTGCCAAGCAGAAAGAATGGAAGGGACCTCTTTCGGGGCTGTCGGCTCCGGCCGGTTTCGCCAGTGTCGCCGACTTCTCGGACCCGCCGGGCACGGCCGGTGACGGCCGGCAGAGCTTCTACGATCAGACCGGTCTGTCCCGGTGGATCGCGGACCGGTTCTGGAAGGCCGAGAGCGACTTCTACCAGGACTCCACGCCGACGGCCGATGCGAAGACGCTGCAGGCCATTGATGCCGTGGGCCTGCCCCGGTACGGCACGGACCCCACATCGGGCGGGCTGTCAGGAGAGGAGTGGAACCGCGCTCTGGCGGAGCGCAGCGCGTTCCAGTGGTTGCGCGGCGACTGGTTGGACAAGGCCGGATCGGACGACGCCCGCATCTTCCTGGCCTCCGGCGGCTTTCCCCGCACCGCGCCGCAGCCGGGCACGGCGGAGTACCGCATCGCGGTCGAGGACCTGAAGTCCCGTTTCGCATCGTGCGCCTGGCGTGATCCGCTCGACCCGGACAAGGTGCTGGGCGGTATCACCGACACCGCCGCGTCGGAGTGGCAGCAGGAGGTGGCCGCGCAGGCCGTGCAGCGCAACCAGATCCTGAGCGCCAGCGCGGACGCCACCAAGGCGCTGGCCACCGGCGCGAAGGCGCTGGGGGAGCTGCTCGGCGACTCGTGGGTGGCCGATCACATAGCCCGCTGGCAGGACTACTGGTCACCCGGCGGTGCCGGCTGGGTCGGTGATGCACCGGCTGTGATCGAGGTGCATGACGCACAGGGCAAGTGCCTGGATGTGGAAGGCGGCCGGACGGACAATGGAACCCCCGTTCAGCTGTACACCTGCAACGGCACCGCAGCCCAGCAGTGGAGGATCTACGGCGACGGCCGCGGATCGCACCTGCAGAGTGTCGATTCCCTCAAGTGCCTGGACGCGGCGGGAGGGAAGACCGACGACGGCACCAAGATCCAGATCTACCAGTGCAACGGAACGGCCGCCCAGGGCTGGGAATTCAACCTCCGCGCCACGACCCCGCTGAAGAACGTCGGCGCGGGCAAGTGCCTGGATCTGCACACCTTCAACAACGGCAACGACGCATGGCTGTGGCCGTGCAACGGCACCGGGGCGCAGAAGTTCGACGTCAAGCCGACCGGTCACAACGGCACCGTGCCCCCCGACACCCAGTTCACCCAGGCCAGGAACGGCATCAACGGCGCCCAGAGCGGGGCCAAGCAGCAACTCGAGATCCTCCGGGCCCAGCTCGCCACCGCGCAGAAGGCCGCGGCCGCGTCGGACACCGCCGAGCAGACCGCCTACACCAGCGCGGATGCCGCGGGCGCGCCGCGTGGCCGGGGCCTGCTGGTGGGTCAGCAGAAGAACCAGGTCACCCAGGCCACGCTCGCGGCCCTTCAGGCGATGGTGAACGCCGGCGTGACCGCCGAGGCCGCCACCCGCGCCTCCGGCGCTGACAGCCAGACCATCGCGCAGCGGGCGCTGGCGCAGGCGGCGCAGGTGCAGACCGAGTTCCGCAAGAAGGCGGCGGAGACGGCCGAATGGCAGGCCAAGGCAGCCGCAGATGCGGCGAAGATCCACCGTGACAACGCGAAGAAGGACAAGGAGACCGCGGAGGCCAAACTCGCCGACACCTTGAAGGCCGAGGGCGATGCGAAGGCGGCGGCCGCCGACGCGCACGCCAAACGCCTGGCTGCCGAGGCCGAAGCGGCCACGGCGAAGACGGAGAAGGACACCGCCGTCGTCAAGCAGGGCGAGGCCGCCCAGCACAAGCAGAACGCCCAGACCGAAGCGGCCAACGCAAAGACCGCCAAGGACAAGGCCGAAGCCTCCGAAGCAACCGCGGTCGAGAAGAAGAATGCCGCGGTCAAGGCCCGCGACAACGCGAAGGCCAAGCGGGACGACGCCTGGGACGCCCAGCAGAAAGCCGATGCGGCCCGAGCCAAGGCCGACGCGTTGGCCGCCTACGCGCAGGCTCGTGAGTCTGAGGCTGATGCCAAGGAGTCGAGGGCAGCCGCCAACGAAGCGGCCAAGCACGCCGATGAGGCCGAAGCAGCCGCCAGTAAGGCACGTTCCGAGGCCGACGCGGCCTCGGCAGCGGCCGCAGAGGCGGATGCCGCGGCCACCCGGGCCGAGGCGGCCGCTAAGCGTGCCCGCTCCGATGCGGACGCCGCCCAGGCGGCCAAGGCGAAGGCCGATGCCGCGGTGAAGACCGCGACCAGCGCCGAAGCCGACGCACTCGCCGCATCCCAGCACGCTGCCTCCGAAGCCAACACCGCCGTCAAGCTCGCCGACGAGGCCGAGGCGAAGGCCAAGACCGCCAAAACGCAGGCGGACGAGGCCAGCAAGGAAGCCGCGAAGGCGGTCGAGGCATCGGCGAAGGCCGCCGGCTACGCCCACGTCACCGCCCAAGCTGCCGAAGACGCCGGCAACGCTGCCGTCCAGGTCGCCAAACCCGCCAACGACGCCATCCAGCTCGGCTCCCCCTACATCACCACCGACTCCGCCGCCGGCCTGGTCGTCCTGGCCGGACAGGCGTCCAAGACGATCGCCGAACAGCAAAAAGCCGTCGCCGACGCCCACTCCCAGAACGCCCAGAACGCAGCGGCCACCGCCCAGGCCCTCGCCGACCAGGCCCAGGCCGACACCAAGGAGGCCTACCAGCACGCGGCCAACGCCGCCCGCTACGCAGCAGACGCCCGCGGCTACGCCACCGAAGCCCTCGGCTACGCGGCCGCCGCGGCCACAGCAGCGTCCAAGGCCGCCGACTCACTGGCCCGCACCATCGAGTACGACCGCCAGGCCACCGAAGACGCCGCAGCCGCCAACACCGCAGCAGGCCAAGCAGAGGGCTACGCCAAGGACGCCCGCACGGCGGCCGACCAGGCAGCCCTGGACGCCGACGCCGCGCACGTGGCGGCAGCCCAGGCCACCCAGGACGCCAAGGACGCCCGCGCCGCAGCCGACCGCGCCGACATCGCAGCAACCCAGGCCGAACAGGCCTCGAAAGACGCCGACAAGCTCGCCAAGGACGCCCAGACCGCAGCCGACCAGGGCGCGACGAAGGAGAAGAACAAACAGATCACAACCGGTGCGGGCAGCATCGGCGGCGTCTTCTACAAGTCCAGGTTCGAGCCCGTCGGGGACCCGGAGATCCTGAAGAAGGACAACTGCAACATCCTTGCCCACACGGGTGACTGCGTCCTCACTGCGAAGGTCACCGGCAAGGTGTTCGTCGACCTCTACCTGTGCACCAATCCAGATATCCCGGACGCGCAGGCCGGGTGCCTCGCTTCTGACACCCTCTACCTCACCACTCAGGAACTGAAGAAGCCTGAGACCCAAGAGATCACTCACGTCATCACGCCGCAAGCGTTCAATGACGCTGTCTCCAAGGGGTTCGTGAAGGCACTCACCGAGGACTTCGTCGGCTGCTGGGACAAGATCACAGGAGGAGGCGGGAGCTGGGGCAACTGCGGCTGGGCAGCCTTCGACATCACCACCCTCGTCTTGGGCAGTGCCGCGATCAACGCGATCGCGGACGGCGTCAAGTCCCTCGACGCGGCGGTGAGGTTTGGCATCGGGGTGGGGGATGCCTGGAAGGGCCTGCGCGCAGCCGGTCTCACCGACGCTGCCATCACGGGCATTGGTGCGAAGCTCTTCGACAGGTTCGTCAAGGCGTGCGGTACGGGTGCACGCGCCATGCTGTCCGCCCGTATGCCGGCGGCCAAGGGTTCCTGCCCGCTGGAGCTGATCGGATACAACAGCGACGAGTTGAGTCACCTCGCATTCGAGTACCGGGTGGAGAATGGCTTCTACGGCGCAGATCACAACGTGGCCGTGGCGAGGGTGCCAGGCTGGAACGATCCCAAGACCGGTGACCTCGTGGTTGCCAGCAGCGGGTGGAGCGGGCACTCCGAGACAGAGATCCTGGACATCCTGAAAGCGAAGGGCGTCGACCCCAAGAAGATCACTGCCATGTACACCGAGCGGCAGCCGTGCAAGGACTGTGACGATGCTCTTGCGAAGGCTCTCGGGCCAGATGTCACGGTCACCTATTCCGTCCCGTACGCCCTTGAGTACGCGCCAGCCTCGAAGCAACTTCTCGCGCAATACATCAGCCAAGCGAAGGGCGGACGAATGGCACGTTCCACGGCCCGCGGCCAAGGCGCTGAGGTGCAGAAGCAAGACGCGCCAGAACCATTGATGTAGTTGCTGCCAGGGCCCCGCCGGGATCTTTCGTTCCGGCGGGGCCTCCACAATTTCGCCCGAGTGGCAACAGGCTTGACCGGGCGGGGAGAATCGGCAGGCCGAACCGTCGCGCCGCGGGCAAGTGACTCAGGAGACCTCTTGACATACATAGATCCTCAAATCCGCACGAATGCGGAAAGAAGTGGCACCCCGCATGCTCCGGAAGAAGTCCTCGCCGCGTGGCATGCGCTGGCAGAGGCAGTCTCCCGGGAGCTCCAGTACGCGGGACTTCCCTCGTACGTTGAATTTTCCAATGCCCCAGCCGAAAGACGGACCGGCGCGTGCGTTGGTGTCAGCACGACGGACAGTCCTGCTGGCGGCGTCTACGTAAGCTGGAATCCCAGCGAATCGCTGGCCGAGACTGCCCTGAGTTTCATGAAGCCAGACCGGTTCGATCTCCTGGAGCCGCTGATCGAGCACTCTGTCCGGGTCAGTTCACTGATGGATGAGGCCATCAACAACGTGCTCCTGCTCGCCGGTTTCCGCACGCGTAACGCCACCGAGCTCAACGACCTGTCCTCGGGGATCCATGTCGCGGGCCGGCAGCCGAGACAGTGGTACCTCGCGGCCATCCTCGCGGAGGGCGTGGTCGGTCTCATCGCCTCCATCCACGCTTGCGACCCATGCGAGGACGATTCGAGCGCGCTCGTCGGCATCAGTGCGGAGGGCAAGGCTCGGCTCACCGGACGTGGTATCCGGATCGCGCAGGACGGTCTGCACAGTCTTGCGGCCGATGACTTGCAGGACCATATTCGCGCAGTCCGCAGGATCGCCGGAGCGATGCACAGCCAGGACATGGCCCGCAGGGGGTTCTGGAAAGCGGACCGGTCGCTTCTGGAACTTGCCGACGAACTCTGCCTTCCCCCGCAAGAACCGTCAGCGACAACAAAGTCTTCGCGGACCTCGGCTCAGGTCCTCGCTGCCGCATACCTGGCCCTGCTCGGCAGCCTTGAGCTGGCCGACGAGGACACCATCGACACCGATGACGCCGTCAAAATCACCGAAACATGGACAGGGACCCTCCGCAGGCGGCTGGACGACGCGCCTGCCGAGGATCGACAGGAGTTGATCCGCCTCTTCAACGAGGCTGCCGGCGAGGAGACGGACCCCGCCGTCAAGGCGTTCGCTTCGGGTCTCCCAGTGGCCGTCGGTTTGGCTGAAGAAGGCAACTGAGTGGAGCATCGCTTTCGCAGTTGAGTAGACCCGCCTACCTCAAGCAGGCGACAGCATTGTCCTAGCGGTACCGCTGCTGTGGTCATCTGCGACAAGCGACAACAGAAAAGGTTCTGCCCCGGCGATCTCGCCCGGGCAGAGCCCTTTCCGTTGCTGGATACGTTGGGTCGTTCGGGCATGTGGGGCGACCAAAATGTCAGTCCGGCGCATAAGGAAGCGGGGGAAATCGCATGGGACATGGGCTTTCCCTGCACCGGTTCGTGGACGGCGAGGCGGAATCGCTGGACGAGCGGGTGATCAGGGAGGTATTGACGCCTCATGCTGTGAATTCGGGCCAGAACGACACTGAGTTGCTGATCCGGGCGGCCGACGGCGGAGAAGCGGAGGTGGACGTGAGTACCGATGGCATCAGCGTGCACCGCTTCCCACACGGTGGAATCCTGGACATCGTCGCCGAACTGGCCGACTGCCTCGGCGCCGCCATCGCTCTTCCGGGCGGTGTCCTGGTGAGCGGTGAGGAGCAGCGCGTGAACCTGCCGGATGGGTTGAGGGACATGGCTGTCGTCGTGGAGATGACGGGCCCGGGCCTGCGGAGGGCTTTCGGCTAGTGATACGGCGGTGGTTGCGCAGCGCCCGCTGTCTGACATCGCCAGAGACGAACGTCCGCAGGCATGGAATGCACGTGACCTCCCCTGGGTGTCTGGAGATTACCGACAAGGGCATCCAGAGCACTCACCTTTGGCGACCATACGCACCGTCGGCCGCAAAGCTGAACATGGGGCCGTCTCCTCGCCGTTGTTTCAGCACCCCCGAACGCCCTTCGATCTGTGGCTGGTTGGGTTCGCGCCAGCGGAGCCGCCGGAAGCTACCCTAATTACACCGAACGGTTGCCCGTTCCTTCCTCTGCCCATTGACACAACCAGACTGCCCTGACACATGGCCGTCAGTGAAGCCTCAGGCAGGCAATGCGGGCGCACTCTAGTGCTTCTAGGCACCAAACCAGTTTCCGCGTCCCGCACCAACGGCAGGTGCTACCGGCGTGGGCAGCAAAGTTGAAGATCGACGTACGGCGGACCTTGCCGGGCAAGGAGCGAGAGAACGCCAGCGGAGCCGCTCGCCGGGATTCGGCGGACCCCAACCAATCTCGTGACCTGGTCTCGACCAGTTTGGTAGGAGAAGAAGGAGGCCGGCCTACCCCGGGGTGCCGCGGCGGAAATCGACGGGAGGCGCTCGAATCCCAGGTAAACAGCCCTCGGCGCCCGACCGAAACCCGGTTCCGCGCCGGACAGTGCGTAAAACTGTGTTGGGAGAATCGATAGTGGATACGCGTTGGGCACGGCACGTAGCTGAAACCGAACTCGGCCAAGTACTGCCCCGTAGGTGGGCACATTCGCGGGGTGTGGCCCATGCCGCTGCTCGCCTTGCGGCAACGGCGGGCGACGACGCCAACCTGCTGAGTGCTGCGGCGGTGCTCCACGACGTCGGCTATGCGCCACGGCTGGCGGTCACCGGCTTCCACCCGCTTGACGGGGCTCGGTTCCTGCGTGACGAGCACCAGGCGGACGAACGGCTGGTCCGGCTGGTGGCCAACCACTCCTTCGCGTTGCTTGAGGCGGAGGAGCGGGGGCTGAGGGACGTGCTGGAGGCGGAGTTTCCGCTGCTGGGGGACGAGCGGCTGGTGGATGCGCTGGTGTGGTGTGACATGACCACCACGCCCTTCGGGGAGCCCACCACTGCTCAGGAGCGTGTCGCGGAGATCGTGGGCCGCTATGGAGCGGACAGCGTGGTGGGCCGGTTCATCCGCCGGGCGTCGCCCGAGATCTTTGCGGCGGTGGGCCGGGTGGAGGTGGCGCTGGCGGCTCACCCGAGGTAGGGGTAGGTGCCGGCGAGGTAGTCGCCGATCTGCTGGCGCATGCTGGGGTGGATGTCGTAGTCGTCGAGGTCGGCGGGTTGGACGAAGCGAACCCCATCGGCCTCGTCGTTGATGGTCGGCTTCCCGCCGACGGGACGGCCGATGTAGGCATTCTCGTACTGCTGGCGGATCTCACCGTCGGTGTAGGCGACGATGTGGTGCGGGTTGGTGTACACGCCGAGGAAGCCAGTGATCTCGGCGACGATGCCGGTCTCCTCTTCGCACTCGCGGACCGCGCACTCTGCGGCGGTCTCGCCGATGTCCTGGGCACCGCCAGGCAGGGCCCACTGCCCCGTGTCGCGGCGTCGTTGGAGCAGGATTGCACCGTCTTCGTCGACGACAAGCAAGTTGCTGGCCGGGATAAGGGTGTTTGCCTTGGGCGCTTTCGGGTCGTGGTAGTACTCAGTCCTGCCCATGGGCGGTGCTCTCCTCCTGGTCGAGTCTCCAAGGCCGTGAACTGGCCCAGACGGTGTTGAAGCTGTCGGCGTACGTATCGAACCAGCCTGCACTGTCTGCCCTTTTGAGGTGGAGCAGCGGGTTGGCACTGGCGGGCTGGCCGTAGACGTGCGGGTTGACCAGCAGGGTGTCGTCGTAGCGGAACAGCGAGGTGTACAGGGTGGTGTCGTGCAGGCGCACCTCGCAGCCGGCCTGTGGTAGGAGCGGCCGGTAGTAGGTGAGCGAGGCGCGGATCTTGGCAGCGAGAGTGTCGCCGATGCCCTCCTCCCGGCCCCGTACCGCGACGGCCTGGCCGGTGGGGTCGCCGAAGCAGAGCCGGACCCGTACCCCGTCGCGGGCGCGCTCGGCGAGCATCTTGGCGACGTGCGGGTTGGACTGGGCGAAGAACGTCCCGGAGAACACCAGCACGCTGATTTCGGACTCGGCCTCGCGCAGCAGGGACAGCCACAGCTCGCGTGGGACGCTGGCTCGATTGGGGTAGCTGCCGACGAGATCGGAGCTCATTCCGCCGGGCTGCTGTGGTGCGGGCCACAGGAAGGACTCCTCGACGCGCAGCTGCTGAGCTACGCCGAAGCGATGCCGTGCGTGCGGTACCCGCCCGCCGAGCCAGCGGCCGACCGTCTTGGGATCGACCTTTAAGGTTTCCGCAAGTGACTCCGGGGAGACACCGCGCTGGGCGAGCACGGAGCGCAGCCGTTCATTCACAAGAGTCATCCAAGCCGAGTTGTCCAAGGGCAAGCAAGGGCGGGACCGGGGTGGCCCGGAGGCATGGCTGGTACTGGACGGTGCTTACGCTGGCGGTATGCCGCTCATCGTCCTGTGGGACATCGACCACACGCTTATCGAGAACTCCGGGGTCAGCAAGGAGATTTACGCCCGAGCCTACGCGCTGCTCACGGGCAAGTGGCCGGAACATGCTGCCGCGACGGAGGGACGCACAGACCGATTGATCATGCGCGGCCTGTTCAACCAGCATGCGCTCACCGAGCCCCCTTGGCCACAGATCGAGGCCGCTCTCACCCAGGCTGGTCAAGAACGGGCCGACGCCCTGCGTGCTCGCGGCAACGCACTACCCGGAGTCCGAACCATCCTCAAAACAGCTTCCGCACAGGAGAGTTGGGTGTCGTCAGTTCTCACTGGAAACATCCAGGCCAATGCCCGGGTAAAGCTGGCTGCCTTCGACCTGGACGGACTGGTCGACCTGTCCGTCGGTGCCTACGGAGCGGACGCAGAACAGCGGCCCGCACTGGTAGATGTAGCTCGCACTCGTGTACGCCACCGCTATGGTCTGCCGACGGAGACGCCCGTGGTGCTGGTCGGAGACACCCCCCGGGATGTCGAGGCCGCTGAGGTGGCGGGCGCCCATGCCATCGCGGTCGCTACTGGCGTCCACAGCCAGGCCGAACTGGCCAGAGTCGGCGCTGCGGTGGTGTTGCCGGACCTCTCGGATACGACAGCCTTGATCGGGCTGCTGGAAGGCTTCGTATCCCGGCAAAAAGCCCACTGACATGGCCGTCGAGCCCTGTCGAACGAGCTTCGCCGTCCGCTTAATCCGCAGCCCGGCATGTCAGCCCAGCCCCGAGAGAATCAACGCGGTCCAGGGGCGCGGTGCCAGGGCCTCGACCGGTCCGTTTCCCTGGAGCTGGCCATTCAACTTGACGCCGCACCCGACTCCTCACAAGCCTCATGGGCTTCGTGGGGTTGCCCTTATCCCGTGGCGTCCGTGGCTCGCTGCGGTGCGCCGGTACCGTGTCCGTCATGAGCGATGTCGTACAAGCTTGGTCCCGTATCGAGAGTTGGCTTCGGCAGCACCAGTGCACCAATGCCCTCTCCGGGTTGCGCCCGCCTGCCTCCGAAGAGGCTGTCCAGTCCCTCCAGGACGCCATCGCGTACCCGCTCCACCCGCACCTCGTGCAGTGGCTCGGCATCCACGACGGCGCCCCCCTGTATGACGCCCCTGTCTGGCCGGGCGGCCACGTCCCGTACGACGTCGAAGGGCTCAAGGGCGGCCCGGAGTACATGGAGGAGATGCTTGAAGAGTTCGATGAGCAGCGTGAGGAGGATCCCGAGCATTGGATTCTCGATCCGTGGGCGGACCCGTTGTGGCTCCCCATCGCCGGCACGCAGACGGGGCAGAGCTTGTTGATCGACCACCGGCCCGGCGACACCTACGGCAACATCATCGAGCTCGACTACGAGGGCAGTGAGGTCACCGCGGTCCGCTGGAAGGATTTGGGGGAGATGGTCAGGATGATGGCTGAGTCCCTTGACTCCGGGTCCCCGATGCCGTATTCGCCCCACTATTCGCGCGTTCCCCAGCTGGACGAAGGCCCGCCGCGGCACCTCAACTGGACGTTGGAGAAGATCCAGGGTTAGGACAGTGAAGAGGGGTCCCCTCCCGTACGCCGGGAGGGGACCCCTCTTTCTATCTAGCTACTCTTGCTATGGCTTGACGAGATCGGGGACGTCGATGAAGTACGCATCGTTGTCCAGCATTCGTTGCTTGGTGTAAAAGCCCGAGAGGCGGGATCCAGCACGTTCGTTCTGGGCGCCGGCCATGGTGGCGCGGGCACACTTCTCCGTGTAGGTGGGGGCGGTGTTCGGCGCCCTCAAGTCGTCGTAGAGACGCCACTTGTTGTCGGCATCTTTACGGGCATACGCCTGGAGGCATTGTGAACCGTTGAGACCCGCCTGCGATCCACCGCTCTCCTTGGAGGCGGCGAAGGCGTACTCGTCGCACTGGGTCTTCTTCTTGTCTCCGGTCGCGTCCGGGTGCAGGACCAGTGCGTATGGGCCACTGTCCGGGCAGACGACACCACGGTTCTGGTCTCGCTTGGCCGTGTCGAATTCGCGGTGCAGCGGGCTGTTGTGCTTCTCGCTGCCGGGGTGCCAGTCGAGCTTGTCGCGCATCTCCATGTAGTACAGCGCGGCGGCCTCTGCGTTCTTCTGCTTCAGGTCGAACGTCGGCGTGTACTTGGGGAAGACGCAACCGACGGACGCGGCATTCGGCATCATCTGGTCGCATCGAATCTGGCCCCAAAACACCCAGCTCGGCTCGGTGATCTTCACCGCGCCAGGAACAGCGGACGACTTGAAGCCGAGGAAACTGCCGCGGTCGAACACCTGGGACTTGCCGGCGGCCGCCGTCTTCCAGGTGAACTTACGCGTCTGGACGGTCTCCTGGGTCACCGACGAGGCGGTGGTCCAGGAGGTCGGGCCGGTGAACTCGGGCCCGATGAATTCCTTGTTGCATACGGTGTCACCACCGCAATTGGTGTCCCAGTAATCAAGTGTCACCGTCCCCAGGTCACCGTCGATGGACAGCGGGCTGATGAAGTTCCGCTGCAGCCACTCGCCCTTGTTGTCCAGCTTCATCTCTTCGCGTACGAGGAAGATGGCGGTGCCGATGTGCTGGGGCGGCTGATTGGTGCTGATCCGCCACCAGTCGACCACTACACCAACCTTGTGGCAGCCCTCGCGGCGGGTGAGTGTGTAACCGCTGGTCGTCGGGGCGCTGCACCAGGGGACGAGAGCATCAGCGGGTGCCGCAGGAAGTGCCCTCGCTGCCTTTGCAATCTCGGCGTCGTACTTACGGCTCTGGCACATCTCGATGTCAGAGTTATCGGTCTTATAGCATTTGTCGCGGCTTCCGGGCTTCAGAGGAACACCATGCGGGCTCTCCTGCCTTTTAGGAGTGTCCTGCGCTTCGTATGGCTCCTCCTCCGGGATGGTGTCTTCCTCGGTTCCACCTGCGGCCGGTATGGCGGTGTCGCCGCTGATCGGCTTCTTGCCGGTGCCGTAGTCGTAGACCTTCTCCGCGCCCTTGTTGTCGGCGCGGTCAACCGCGCGGCCCTCGGTACGGTTCATGCCACGCTCGCCCGGCTTGCCCGTCACCGTAGTGGGCTTACCGGCAACGGCGGGCTTCTCCGCACTCCAAGCGCCACCGTTGGTACGGCTCTCGATACCTCGGGCATCGTCACCGGCCGCTGGTGTGATGTCGAAGGTGCCGTCGCCCTTGTTCGCCGTCCATGCGCCCTCGGGGTAGTCGGTCGAAGCGATCTTCGTCGGAGCCCCCGGCGCGGTGGTGTCGACGACGAACTGGCGCCACGGCGACCAGTCGGTGTTGTAGTGGGTGCCGTCGTAGGCGTTGGTGCGGAACTTGTAGGTACGGCCGTCCTGCAGTGTCCCGTCCGGGATCTTCACATCCACCGGGGTGCCTGGCGGACCGAACTCGGAGACGAACACACCATCGGCGTTGGGTGCCTTGACCGGTGTGTTCGTCGCGGCGTCGTACACCTGGAAGGTGCCGTTGACCCTGTCGCCGGCGTTGCGGTCGTCGAACGTGTCACGCAAGGTGGGGCCGGTCGTGTTGACAGCCCATACGCCGGCGTAGGACTTGAAGGGCGGCCCGGCCTGCTGCTTGTCGCCGCTCTGGGGCCGGTAGTTGTAGGTGACGGTCAGCTTCGGCGGATTGCTGGTGGCATTCGCGGAGTTGACGCGCTTCCAGTCCGAGGTGTTCGCCTCGGAGTAGCTGCGCAGGCCGGTGGTGCCGTCCGACGCCTTGGCCGAGGCCCAGGTCTGGACGAGGCTGGTGACGTCGGCGTTGATCCACCCGTCCGGCTTGGCCGTGCAGGCAGGGTTGCCCCGGGTCTCGGTGCCCTTGGCGAACTGCTGGCGCCAGGTGCCCGTCGTGTCCTGGTTGGCCCAGGTGATCGAAGCTCCGTTCGGGTTCTTCGTGTCCCACACCTGCCACCAGGCATCGACGCAGTCCGTGTTGCCGGAGTGGAAGTTCCACAGCGACAGCTTCGCGTCGGTGATCAGCGCGTCCTTGAACTGTTCCGCGTTCCAGCTGATGTAGGAACGGGCGACGCGCGGGGTGCCGTTGGCGTTCTTTGTGCCGGGGTTGCCGAAGTCCAGCTCGACGTCCGACCAGTTCGACCCGGACTCGCCCTGCTGGATGTAGGTGTCGCCGAGGTTGGAGAGGCCGGAGGTGGTGGGGTCGATGGTGACCGGGTACTGGGTGCCCGGGTCGGCCAGCCACTTCGTGTCCGGCTTCATGACCAGGTCGACGTTCCCGCCGCCCTTGTTGACGATCTCTACGCCTGCGGGACGGGTGTTGGAGTGGGTGCCGGACACCTTGTCGACCTGCGCGTCCCACATGACGGGTGCGGGCATCTCCGCCTCGACCGCGCCCGTCGTGGTGTCGACGAACTCGATCGCCCCGCCCTTGCCCTGGCGGGCCTCAAGGCCCTGGGTGCGGATGGGGAGGGTGTACGTGTAGTCGCCCTGCGGCCGCTTGTTGACGCGGACGTATTGCTCGAACCCGGTACGGGTGGCGTCCACGATCACGTCGGCATCCGGCAGGGCACCTTTGTAGGTGGCGCGGGTGCCGTCGAGTTCGGGTGCGGGCAGGCCGCCGTGCCAGCCGAGGGTGATCTTGCTCTTGCCCTCGCCGATGGTGGCGAGGTCGCGCTCCGGCGCGGACTGCGCGGCCCGTAGGCCGGTGGGGATCTGGCCGCCGGAGCCAGCGAGCTTGAGATCCGCCGGGTGCGACTTCGCTGACACCGAGCCGTCGGCATTCTTGGTCAGCGTGGCGTCGAACGCCTGCCATTTTCCGTCCCGCCACACGCGCTCGGGGCCGGGGGTGGTCTCGGTGGTCAGCGTGCCGTCCGGGTTGGCGAACGTAAGTGTCGTGGCAGTGGTGTCGTCGGTGACGACAACCTTCTTCCCCGTCTGCTTCGCTTCCGTAATCGCCCACACCCTGCTGCCCTTCGCGTGCTGGGCAGCCCAGGCGATATCGCCCTTGAGTACGTCCTCCTGTGACACCTCTACCGGAGACGCCTTGGTCGGACGACCAGGTGAATTCGATCCCCCCGGGGCGGCATTGGCCATGCCGGTGGCGAGAAGTGCCGTTTCGGCGAGGACCACAAGGGCCGCACCGAAGGCAACCTTCTTTCTGATACCCGATATGACGGGCTTCATTATTTCCCCCTTCACATGCTTCATGCGCAGCACTGATGCGCCGCACATGAGCCGTGACCCTACCCGTTGGTACAGACCAATGAAGCTCCGCCGGATAAAGGGTCAGATGCCTTAACTGTCCGGATTATTCGGAGGATTTAGTGTCACGTTGACGCCCTGCCGGTCCGCCCTCGGGGGTCGGCGGAATCCCAGGAAGGGAGCAGTCGAAACGTCAAGTGGAAGTAAAAGGCGGCTACTTCGCGCGCCGATCGCAATTGGCCCCGACGGTACGCAGAAAATCGATGGCAGCCCGTCGAGCCCCTACACCCCGGACCGATGTGACCGGAATCGCAGAGATATCGTCGGTAGCCAGACGCGAGGGTCCTCGCGCCGGTGCTGGCGTTCCCACACCAGCCACACGGAGTCGACGGTGACGGTTATGTGACGTCGGACCCGGTGCGCCAGCGGGGAGACGAGCCGGTCCGAGCGGTTCGCCAACTACCTGTTGTAAGTGCCGACTCGTCCCTAAGTTGAGGTGAGGTTGCCCGAGCGGGCATCGCATGCTGCGGCCATGTCCAGGCTGGCCCTGGCGACAGCGGCCCGCACCCGCTGGTTGAGGACAGCCGCCGGGTCCGGATTTGGCATCGCGGTCTCGCAGACGGGCACGATCCGGGGATGACCGCCAAGCGGCTGGCAGCGGCCGGACCGAGGTAAATCTCGATCGGAGCCACCGTGTCGAGCTGACCCTGTAGGTGCTTCCCGGCGGCCTCCATCCGGTCGCCGTCGGCGAGCCGGCCGTCGGCGGTGCGCGAGCGGGCGGCCTGGATGATCCAGCGCCGGGGCGACAGGACGGCTGGCAAGCACGAGGTCGATCCGGCGCTCATCTCACGGGTCGGGGTCGCCACGATATCCGCGTCCGAGGTGACTACCTCGGCGACCTCGTGGCGGTAAGCCACAACGTGGGGCTGGTCCTGCGGCAGCCACAGCACGTGCGGCCGGAGCCGTTCTCCCAGGTGCCCGGCCGTCGCCTCCCGTGGCGCCGAGCCTCGGCGGTCAGCTGGCAGTCCTGCCGCGAACGCGCGGACCGTGAGTGCCACCATGTCCTCCCACCGGTCTTGGCCCGTACGGGCTCCGTCGACGACGACCTCCTGCAACGCCAGGACGTCGGGCGCGATCTCCGGACCGCCTGGACCCGAGCCCGCCAGGCAGCTGTCCCTCGGTCAGCCAGGCGGAGCTTGTAAGTATTGAGGTTGGCGGGCCGTACGGTGAACACAGGCACTCCCTCTATCGCCCGAACGGGGCTTTAGAGACGGCGTGTTGGGGGTGCGGGGGAGCATTACGGCCGCAAGGCGGCGGTGCGGTGTTGGGACAAGGCGTTGCCGCAGGTGCTTTTGCCTCCAACACTGTCTTTGTATCCGGACGTTCGGAGCACTGGTCATTGCCAGAGGGTGCCGTCGTGCAGCTCCAGCGGCCCGCTGCCGTGCCGCAGCGCCGTCAGGCACGCGGCGACCCGCTCCCGCAGCGGGGCCCCGACCAGGTGCACCAGTTCGTCTTCGGCGACCATCCGCCAGGCCCGTATCTCCCTTGGAGGGATGCGGATACGGGCGAGATCGGACTCGCCCAGCACCGGGCCGCTGAAGGTGAAGCCGACCCGGCTCGGGTGTGGGGTGTCGTTCGCCCAGTTCACGGCAAGCAGGCGGCCCAACGGCAGATCCAGGCCGAGCTCTTCGCGTACTTCGCGGCGGGCGGCCGTGCGAGGACTCTCGCCGACGTCGCTGTCGATACCGCCGCCGGGCAACTGCCACCGATTCTCCGTGTGGTAGGCGGGCTGGACCAGTAGCACCCGGTGGGCCGCGTCGGGGAGCAGCACGGTGGCGGCGCAGATCACCTTCGGGCGGACCGCCCGGTAGGACGCCGGATCCAGGGCATTGGCCTCTTCCAGCGAGGCGCGCTCAACGGGGGACAGCCCGGCGGCCGAGCCCGGCTGGACGATCCCTGCGACCAGGTGGGCCACGGACCCCGCCCACCAAGCGGCCAGCGCCGCCCGCACCTGCCCGGCCGGGTGCGGAGCAAGCAGATGGGTGGCGATCTCGGGAGCCTCCCACCGGACCCTGCCCGAAGCGGTCCAGCGGGGCGTGACCGGAAGAGTGGTGAGGGGTCCGGCGAAGTGCAGGTGCACCACGGTGTCCAGCTCGTCCTCGGCGGCCGGAAGCGAATCGACGGCCAGCAGGCGGCCGACCGGAATCGGCGCGCCGAACTGCGCTGCCAGGTGCCGGGCCAGTGTCGCCTCGGGGCTTTCGCCGCCGCACACGACACCGCCCGGCAGGACCGCGGCTCCGTCGCGTTCCAGGAGCCCGATCCGCCCCTTGGCGTCCATCACCAGCGAGGTCACCCGCAGGACCGGTGAAGGCGTCATGACGCCGTTCGAGGTGGATGGATCTAATGGGTAGGAGTGAGGGGTCTGCACGGTGGGCTCCAAGGACGTTCAGGAGAAGTCGAGTTGGGTGGGTTGGGCCGCCCGGGGTGTTCCGGCGGCCACGCGCACGAGGTCGCCGAGACGGGAGATTGCACGAGGGCGGTCGGCTCTCGTCAACAGGCGGTGGAAGAGCGCGGCGGTGACCGTGACGTCGTCCATCGCCCGGTGCCGACGGGTGGCTGTGGAATGTCCCCATGGGGGAGGAGCACATCGAGGCTGTATGAGGAAAGGCCGGGCAGGACGTGTCGGGCGAGGGGCTGGGTGTCCACGACCGGAACATGTGCGAGGCGGGCGCAGGAGGCGCTGAAGCGGCCGGCCCGCAGACACCTCCGTTCACCGGCCCGTGCCCGGGTGTACCCCCGTGGCCGGTGCTTCCTCGACGGTGCCGTGCCGCGTTAGCCACGCCGCCCACCGGCTCTTTCCCCGGTCGTGGCCCGGACGTACTCGGTGTGCAGGTTGCGGAGCATGGTGTGGGCCTCGTCCACCGAGGCGAGGTCGTGGTGCTCCAGGCCGTAGCGCAGCAGGCTCATCGCATCCAGCGCCCCGTACGCGGTGACTGCGTGCCGTTCGGTCTCGCAGAGTTTCCGGCCGAGGCCGTTGAAGAACGACGCCTCAAGATCGGGGCGGTCATAGAGGATGCGGTAGGAGAGGCGGGGCAGGTCGCGCTGAGCGGAGGGCCGGGTGTCGGCCCGTTCGAAGTCGATGATCCGCAGGACCTGTTCGGTGGGATCCCACAGCCAGTTCCGCGGCATGAAGTCGCCGTGCGACACCACCGCCAGCAGGTCGGCGGGCCGCTCGCGGGTCAGGGCGCGCAGGACCGTCAGGTCTTCCGGTGTCGTGTACAACCGGGCAGAGCGGAGCATCTGCTCCACCTCCGTATCCCAGTCGATCGTGCTGGACGCGGGATGTTGGCTGTGGGCGGGGGTGGCGGTGAGGCGGGCGAGGAGCTGCCCGGCCTGGCGGTAGACCTCGCGTTCCTGCTCGGCCGCCAGCCGCTGTCCGCGCACCGGGCGGCCGGGGACGGCCGTGACCACGAGGGCCTGGGCACCGATGTCGTGGGCGGCCAACAGTGGAGCTCGGCCCGGTCCCAGAGCTGCGGCCCAGCCCGACTCGTAGGCCGCCACCTCACGTCGGAACAGCTTGGGGCCGGGGTTGTGCTTGGCGAACCACCTGCAGCCGTGCCGATCCTCGACCTCCCAGGTGCGGGGCCGGCCGATCCCCGGCGAGGAGTGATCGGCGACCACGCGGAACGTTCCGCTCACCGAGGTCACCAGGCGGTGCATCGCCTCGGGCATGTCGGTCACAGTCGTACTTCCTTACGCTTTTGCGAAACCAGCATCAACACTCGACGTGATCGTTTGGTCGCGGATGGTGTCTGTGCGGTGGGTAGCGTGCCAGGCGGCACTGACAACGGGCCCTGGCCAGGTCATTTGATGTGGTGGCCGCCCGTGCCCCGCGAGGTGTTGAGTACGCCGAAGCGCCAGCCGAGCGTGATCAGGTGGGGATCGTTGTGGGCGTCCCAGCGTGACCGCAGGGCGTGGATCTTCTGCTTCATGATGTCGAGCGACGACAGGCCGCAGTTGTGGGTGATCTGCAGGTAGGTGTCGTCGAGCGCCAGCCGCCAGAGAATCTGGACCTCATCGGCATCGGTGCCGCCCGGGGGCGGCGCGGTATCGGGCCGCGGGGGATCAGGTCGAGGACGTAGCAGGCGTGGACGAGAGCGTGCCGGTGACGTACCCCGATGCGCCGGTGGGCGCTCGTCATCGCGGCGCTAACCGTGCCGACCGCCCGGGACAGCTCGACGGCCGCCTCGGCCGTGCTCATTCCCTCGGCCATCCTGGCGATGACCCCTATCTGAGCGGGCGTTGGAAGCAACGGCTGCCTGTTGGGCCGGGCGGACATGACGGGGCGACCTTTCATGAGGTGACGAGTCCCGCTTCGAAGCGGGGAGGGGGGGCGTACTGCTCCGGGCCGAGAGCAGAAAGTGTCGCGCCCGGGCCAGGGTGAGGCGTGCGGGTGCGGGGTCAGGCGCGGGTGAACCAGCGTTCCTGCTCGGCGTCGGTGACGACGGTGCGGTGGTGGTCGAGTTCGATCTGCGAGAGATGGGCGTAGTGCTCCACCAGGTCCACCCCGAAGGCGGCCTGGGCGATGGGACTGTGGCGGAACGCGGAGCGCGCCTGGTCGAGGGTGACCGGCACCGAGACCGCGTCCGCTGACTCGTATGCATTGGAGAGGCAGGCCGATGGCAAGTCGGGGCTCTTGACCAGTCCGTGGGTGATGGAGGCGAGCACGGCAGATACAGCGGTATACGGGTTCGCATCAGCGCCGGCAAGGCGGACCTCGAGGTGCAGTCCATCGCCGTGACCGACCACCCGCACCGCACACGTGCGGTTGTCGAAGCCCCACGTCATGCGGGTGGGGGCGAATGAGCCAGGCACATACCGCTTGTAGGAGTTGACGGTCGGCGCGTACAGCGGGGCCAAACCCGGCAGCGCGGACAGCAGCCCCGCGACCGCCTGCTTCCCGATCAGCGACAGCTCCCCGTCCGGCGTGGGGAGCATGGCGTTGCCGCTGCGGGTCAGGGAGACGTGTACGTGCAGGCCGCTGACGACACCGGTCTGCGGGGATGCCATGAACGTCGCGGTCATTCCCGCTCGGCCGGCCAGCGTGCGCACCGCGTGCTTGAACACGAGATGCCGATCGCACGCGGACAGGGCCCCGCCGTAGGGGAACGTGATCTCCACCTGCCCCGGGGCGCCTTCCGTCTTGATCGCTTCCACAGGCATCCCAGCCCTCGACAGAGCGCCCTGCAGGCGGCGGAAGTACCGGTCCATCGCCGGAGGATGATCGAGGGCGTAGTCCAGGTTGTCCTCGGCCACCGGCCCCAGCCCGCCGGACCCGACGCGCATGGCCTTCGCATAGGCGCCGCGGTAGAGGACGAACTCGGTCTCCAGACCGACCTGGGCCTGTAGGCCGTGCGCGGCGAGCTGGGTGAGCTGGTCGCGCAGGATCTGCCGCGGGGCTACGTCGAGCGGCTGCTCGTCCGGTCCGATCGCATCCCCGAGGACCAGCGCGGTTCGCGGCAACCACGGCACCATGCGCAGGGTCGCGAAGTCGGGCACGACAGCGACGTCCTCGTAGCCGGTCGACCAGGAGGTGAGGTCGAAGCCGTCGACGGGGCTCATGTCGATGTCGGTGGCGAGGATGTACTTGCACATCTCCGCGCCGCGGCCGGCGACCCGGTCGATGAAGTGCCGGGCGCCATAGCGTTTGCCCTTCAGCTGACCTTGAAGGTTCGGCAGCGCGAGGACCACCGTGTCGACCAAACCAGCCTTGACGACACTTCGCAGTTCGTCGAGCCCCAGTCTTCCCACTGGGAGCTGCCGGGACGATGACGGATCTTGGATCGACTGTACGGACGGCGTGGTCAGGCGGGGGAGCTTCTTGAAGGAGGGAGGCGTGGCGGTCATCAGACGACCCCGTCCTGGATCTTGGCCATCTCGGCATCGGCGGCCACAGCCGGTATCTCGTAGTCGCGTCCGGCGATCCGCCACCACACCGTGGCCAAGGCCAGCACTGCCACCAGGGCGACGGGGGCGTAGTTGAAGGTGTCCACGGAGACCCATCCGCCACTCTCGGGCCGGGTCTGCGGCAGGCAGAACAAGACCGTCACGAACGCCACCCAGGCCACCGCGACCACGCCGACCGGAACACCCCAGCGCCCCAGGTTCCACGGACCGGGGGCAAAGGAGTCCCGATTGCGGATGCGCAGGTAGATAGGGATCGCATACGCGGGCGTGATCCCGATGACGTTGATCGCGACGACCGCGTTGTACGCGGTGGGACTGTAGAGAGACGGCAGCGCGAGGCATGCTGCGACCGTGACCGACAGCCACACCGCAGCCCGGGGCGTTCCGTTGCGCGCATCGACCTTGCGCCACAGGTGCGAACCGGGCAGCGCGCCGTCACGGGAGAACGCGAACACCATCCGTGAGCAGGCGGCTGTCTCCGCGTTCCCGCAGAACAGCTGCGCGATGATCACGACCAGCAGCAGCGCCTTCGCCCCTGCTGGACCCAGCGCGTCGAGGAAGATCTGCGCCGGCGGCACACCAGTTGAGGTGCCCTGCACGCCCGCGTAGTCGCGGATGGCGAAGGTCAGGCCGACCAGCAGGACGAAGCCCGCCGCCCACGACCAGGTGATGGCGCGCATGATGCCGCGCGGCGCCGCAACGGAGGCGTTGGTGGTCTCCTCCGACAGGTGGGCGGAGGCGTCGTAGCCACTGAACGTGTACTGCGCCAGCAGCAAGCCGATCAGCACCACGTACCAGTGGGCCGACCAGCCGGTGTCGTTGACGAACGTCGTGAACACGAAGCGGGCGGACTGGTGATGGGAGGGCACGATGGTCAGCGCGGTGACGATGACGGCCACACCCGCCAGGTGCCACCACACGGACACCGAGTTCAGGACGGAGACCAGGCGGACACCGAACAGGTTCAGGACGGCATGCAGGGCGAGGATCACCAGGAAGATCACGATGGTCTTCTGCGGCGTGGGCGTTAACCCGAACTGCAAGTTCAAGAACGCCCCGGTGAAGGCGGCGGCGCCGTAATCAATACCCGCGATGGCACCCAGCAGCCCCAACAGGTTCAACCAGCCGGTGCACCAGCCGGCCTTCTTGCCGCCGAGCCTGTCCGCCATGAAGTACAGGGCACCGGACGTCGGGTAGGCGCTGGTGACCTCGGCCAGCCCGGCGCCGACGAACAGCACCATGAACCCGACGATCACCCAGCCCCACAGCATCACCGCCGGGCCGCCGGTCACCAGACCGAACCCGTACATGGTCATGCAGCCCGACAGGACGGAGATCACGGAGAAGGAGATCGCGGCATTCCCGAAGCCGCTCATCCGGCGCGTCAGGACCGGCTTGTACCCGAGGTCGCGCAGCCGGTCATCATCGTGCTGCGGGCCCCGTAATGATCGTTTCGCAAAGGACATCGAAGTGCCTCCAAAGGCGAGTCAGGCGAGTCAGACAGGACGGGGACGGCGGGCAGTGCCGCCGGCCGTGCGAGAGCGGGCGGGACTGAGACATTCGGAGCGGGCACGTACGAACTCACGGACAGCGAGCCCCGCGCTGGCCGGGTCGTCGGTGACGTACGCCCAGGGAAGACGGGTGGCGTAGCGGTCCAGCGCAAGGAAGACCTTCGCCGCATCGATGTACTGGTGCGCTGCCCACAATGCGTGCGCCAGGTAATTGAGATCCCCGACCGAGGTGACCGGTCCAGAATCAGCATTCCAGCCCTGGAAGGCTCGATGGACGTCCCAGATCACCGGTTCCCTCGACCACTGGCGATGCGACAGCGGGTCCGCAGTGCCGTCCTCGCGGTGGCGCCGGTAGTTCTCCGTCCTCGAGTACAGCGGAAGGATCCGCAGCGGTGAACCTTCCGGCGCCCAGGAGGTGACCCACTGGGCGAACCCGAGCGCATCCGCGTTCGACGTGTGGGGGCACGCATACAAGAACTGGTGCATCCGGTGGTAAGCCTCACGGTTACCCCAATCCCGTTCATGAACCGCCCGAAGCAAGCCCCAAGGACCGGCCGGCAGCATCGGCTCCCAGGGTGCCCACCAGTTCCACGGATACTCCAACCGGGCATCCGCCTGCGCCAGTGCCAACAGAGTGATCCACGGAACCGGATCAGCTGACGACGACCCCTTGATCGCCAAGTCGCACGCCTGCTGCGCCTCCTGGAGCAGCGCGGGCGTTCCCGGATGACCACTCCGATGCGCCTGGAGGGTCCGTTCCACGGAAACCCGGGCCAGCATCAGCAGCGCGTCCGGGTTATGAGGTTCTTCGCCGAGCCACGCCTCGATGACATCCGAACGGGCGGCTGCAGCGGCGAGGACCTGCGTACGTGATGTTCTCAACGCCCAGTCGGCGCCCGTGTGCGCCAACAGCTCTCTCGTCGTCCGCCAGCGCCGCGCCTGCACGTCTTCCAGGGCGCCCCGTAGCTCCGTGTCGAACCCAGCGGGATGGTAGATCGGTGTGAACTCGCGCAGCTGTCCTGAATCGCCCCGCATCAGCCCAGCCCGTCACGCCGAGTCGATAACTCTCGGCTCGCGACACAAGACCACCATGGGGCGAGCATGCCCACGACAAGTTGAGGTTGTGGGATGCCGAGGTCATCTGGCGACATCGTCAGGGAAGTCATCGGAGTCCTTGATTGAGGATGGGAGCGGAGGGGCGGGGCGAAGTGGCGCGCGGGCGAAGGTGAGTTCCGCGGTGAAGGCGATCTTGGAACTCAGAACTTGATGCCGCCGATCAAGTTCACGACATTCGTGGTGACTTGGGAGATTGTCGGGGCGATCGAAGAACTTGCGAGGTAAAAGTCCAGAAGGATGCACACGATGGCGTGCGCCGCCTTCAGCCCGCCGCTGCGGATCAGCACGAACACGAGGACGGCCAGCAGCACGACGGCCGAGATGCTAACGGCCATGGCGGTGCTCCTGCCGCGCTGTGGCGTCGACCGGGTGGCCAGCACCCCTGAGATCTCGCCAGAGGAGCAGGATGGGAGTCGCACCGCTCGAGGGGATCGGTTGAGGCGGGTCTGCTGGTGCGGCGCTCGGAGCGCGCCCTGTGCCGTGGACATCAGGAGAGTGTCGTGGTGATGCCTCACGCACTCGTGCCCGTGTCCTCTGCGGGTCCTCGTCGCTCTCGACGAGCCCGGCTAAGTGCTCGTCGCAGCGCAATAGGTGGCGTTAGGCTGCGCGGCGCCTGAGGTAGTTCACGCCAATGCAGGCCAGGGGGTTCGGTCTTGTCTGCTTGAGGGACGAGGACGTGACAGCTCGCACCCAAGGCGACAGTCCCGGGCTCGCTCCAGCCTGCAGCGGTGCCGACCGGGACAAGGAAGTAGAGGCGGGGCTCCAATCCGTCCGGCTCAATGAAGACGGGGCCAGCCGGTTCCCCTGCCTCCTTGAGAAGCTCCACTGCGCGTAGGCCGTTGGCTTCGAAGGCGCGGATGGCGTCCCACCACTGCCCTGCACTGCATAACTCGGCCTCCTCCCCGATGGGCATCCATCGAGGGTGAGGAATGGATGCGCTCGGATCGGCATCAGACATCATGAGAGTGGTCTCCCCACAACTGGTTGTGAGGAGACCATTCCATTCAACACCGGTGTGCACGCGGACAGATTGTGCGTGGGAGTACACGTCAACTGCCTTGCATCTCGGTCAGATTGTGGTAACGCCCGTCCAACTCGCAAAGCCTGCAAGCTCGTTGGACGGATGTGTCTCCAGGCGCAGGAGAGCGGCAGCTGTCTCACGCGCCGAGGGGTGGAACCTGACGTGGTTCGGGGCGACCTTGCGCGCCCGTTGCAGGTCGGCGAACGCGCCGCTCCTGTCCCCGGTGGCCAGCTTGGCCGAGGACACGTCGATGAAGTGGTGGCTGGATCGTTCCCCCATGGTCGTCGCCGGAGGCATCCACTCTCCACCAGTCGCTGCGCCCCACTCGTTGAGTCGCGCAATCGCCTGGTCTGTGTCACCCATGTCGATCAGCGTGTGTACTTCATGGATGCGGATGTTCGTAGGCCCGAAGGATGTCTCGTACGCGAGGGAATCCCGGTTGCCGGCCATGCCGGCAACCGCTTCGGCCTCACGGAGATAACTGCTGGAGGCCTCGGCGTTGTTCTCCCGGGACTCCAGAACGGCCAACTTGAGCAGCAGCGCGCCGTCGACCGCGAGGGCGTCTCGCGTGTACGCCCTTTCAGGCTGTATCCGCTCCAGCTCCTGCCTCAGTCCAAGGAGCTTGCGACGGGCGGAGCTGTAGGCGCCCTGCCGAAGCATCGCGCCCGTGACGAGGTAAGAGGCAGTGACCTGCATCAGTGGATCACCGGACCTCTCGGCCGCCCAACGGACCCGCTCTAGAGCGGTGTTGGAGAGATCGTGATGGCCGAGCTTGTGAGCGAGCGAGTTCACTGCCCGGTAGGCGCGAGCTAGATGCCAGTACGCCTTCCGCTGCTCATCTCCCTGGGCGCCGAGAGCGACGTGGGTCAGTTCGGTGATGATCGGTGCCAGAAGCGGCCCCATGGGGGCGTACCGCGCATCACGTCGGAGAGCCGCTATCTGGTCGATCTCGCTGGCGAGGACGGGCAGGCTCCGAGGGGCGATTTCGAGCTCGTCCGGAGTGTCGTAGCACAGCATGATCCGCCGTAGCTCGGGCACCACGGCATGGACGCGATCTTCAGCCTCGGGCTCGCCGTAGTACGGCTGCCCGGTAAGCACTTCGACGCCGAAGTGGAGGGCTTTTGAGAGGGCCAGCGTGAGCGACGGTGAGGCCTTCCTCGCCCCGGACTCCAGCTTCTGAATGTAACTCGGCGATACTGCGACCTTTTGGGCAAGTTGAGCAGCGGACAACCTCCGCGTCTTCCGGGCTACGCGGAGTCGGTCGCCCAGCATCATGGTTTCGGCCATCGACGGATCTTCCCTTCACGACGGAGCTCTCGAATCAGAGTACGGACATCGCCCCCTGCCGTGGATCGGGTTGCCGGCCGCTAGCGAACAGAGCTGACCTGCAAGTGATCTTCGTCGGGAGGGCAGTGGTCGAATCAGCCCGTGGAGGCGTGCTGCAGATCCAGCTTGAGTTCACATCTGCAGCAAAACGTGATCAATTGGACAAGTATCCACGCTGGCTTCTTCGCTCGTTGTCAATAGCTGCACCGCAAATGCCTACGGACAGATTGTCCGCAGCGATTTCTCGGCCAGAACTCACGCCCCAATATGGCGGTGAGGGCGAGCGGATCTTGCGCCTCTGGACAGATCCAGTCGGCCTCGTGGCTGGCGGGCCGGGGCAGGGGGCCGTGGCAGTGGCGCCTATCCGAGACGTTACTACCTTCACGTACGTCGATAGCGCCGCACAGGAAGGCCCGTTGGCTGTCAATGGTCCTGTCCAAGAAAGCTGCGGACAGTCTGTCCGCTCACCGTGCTCACGCAGTGGAATGGTCTCTCTGCGTTCAGCAACAGACGGCCTGCTGGTCATCTCCAGCCCACCCCGGAGCCTCCCCGGGTGCCTCAAGTGCGCACCGCCATCGCTTCTTCTCGTCCCCCCAACACAGGAGGAGTTCTTCCGTGGCAATCAACCCCAGTGAGCGTCAACCGGTGCTCCCGCAGTGGTCCGGCCTAGCCGGGCAGCAACGTGAGCAGCCTGGGCTTGCCGCGATTGCTCCTCGCGAGTGCCGTCGCGACGCATGGTCCATTGAGGGGGCGTGCTGCGGCGGCAGATCCCGGCGCTCAGAGCTGACGTGCTGACCCGTTGGCCGCCGGTACTAGCGCGCCACTACCCCGGCTTAGATGCCGTGTCGACTATCCACATTGGAACAGCCAATCACTCCCGGGAGTTACGCCATGATTCGTGATCTGGAGTTAAATCCTCTCATCCCGTACGTCCGCAGTGACCTGCCTGGTCGCTTTAACGAGCTCGATGTGCTCCGACGGCACTGGGGGCGTTTTGCGGCGGTGTCACAGGGGGCAGTTGTGCCGCCCTACGAGGTGCTGATCCATCCGTCCAGCGGGTGCAACCTGCGATGCGCTTGGTGTATCGGAGACCATGTCCCCCTCGAGTTATGGGATGAAGACCGTGAGCAGCTGGTCATGCTCGACGCGGCCAAAGGCGCTTCGGATCGGCTTCCGGATCACCTGACGGACCCGGCGAACATGCTCAAGCTCATAGGCGACATCGTCGACTACCGGGTGAAGGCTCCCTACCGACAGAAGGGCGAAGACCGGTCGGGTGTCTTCAAGGTGGAGGCCGTTTCATTCTCCGGGCTGATCGGCGAACCGCTCGTCGCCCGCAAGGCGTTGATACCGGCATTCGGTCTCCTGGCCGAGCGTGGCATCCGCTATGGGATCTTCACCAACGCCGTGCTGATGGACGAGGCGTGCATCGAAGCCTTGCTTCCAGCCGGATATGTGCACATCAGCATCGACGCGGGAACACCGGAGACCTATGCGCAGCTGAAGTACGGCGGCCGTCCCGCCGGCAAGGCCATGTTCGAGCGTGCCCTCGCCAACCTGGCGCGGCTTGTCCAGCGGCGCACCGAGACTGGATCGGACGTGGAGATCAACACTTCCTTCGTCATGTATCCGGAGAACTTCCACGAGGTACATTCGGCCGCCGCACTCATCCGCGCGGCGGGCGCCGACAGTCTGCGCTTGAAGCAGGACAATTCCGGGCAGCGTCCGCTCGGCCCTGACCAGGCACGCCACGCGGCTCAGTTGATCGGGCGGATTCGCGCCGAGTTGGAGACCGACTCCTTCCGACTGTTCGAGATCCACCGGGTCGGCCAGACCGGCGAGATGGCCCGGTCGTGCTCGACGTGTTCGATCACCGATCTGATGGCTGCGGTGGGCTCGGACGGCTGCCTGTACCCGTGCAACTACCACCCCCGCCCCGGTGGGTTCAGCTACGGCAGCGCCCTGGAACAGCCGTTCGCTGCAGTCTGGGAGGGGGAGCTGCGTCGGCAACTGCGTGGCAGGCTTCCCGTGATCTGCCCGAAGGTGTGCGACCCGTTCAAGAACCGTTCCAACCGGCTCCTGGCAGAGGCCAAGAGTGTCGTGGCGGCCGACGGAATCGACCGGCTGGAGGAGCACGTGACCGACCTGGTGGACGGCGGCGCCTACACGGTCGAGGGGTGACCTGCGTGCAGGACAGCTTGTCGAGCGAGGAGCTCGACACCTGGGCTCGCCGTCCCGCACCGGCCTCGCGGCGAGAACTCATCGGTGTCGCGGAGGCCGTGGTCGAGATCAACGCACCGTCGCCGATCGTCGACTACGTCAGGTGGTACACGGAGGGCTACTTCGGAAGTCAGCAGTCCCCGGCCCAGGCCCGGCTCTTCGTCCATGGAGTACCCCCGGAACGGTGGCGCTCGGTCCGCCAGTCGCGGCTCGCTCCGCCGCTGCGTCGCGCAGTTCTCCGCTCGGCTCCGGACATGATCTGCCTCGTGGATGACGGGTGTCGGGCAGTCCATCTCCTGCCGCCGGTCGCCTCCGAGCACCAGTCCCTGCTCGTGGTGGTACGGATCTTACGCGCGCTCGTCCTGCGTGAACTGCTGGCGAGGAACCACCCGTTCTTCCACGCGGCTTGCTTCGCCTTGCGGGGAATGGGCGTGGCGCTGATCGGATCTCATACGGCTGGCAAGACAACGACGCTACTGCACGCCCTGGGCCATCCAGAGGTGGCGCTGGTCAGCAACGACAAGTTCGCCCTGGTGCCTATCGCAGGCTCCGAGCCCATTGCGGCGCTTGGGTTTCCCATACAGGCCGGGATTCGTGCGGGCAGTGTGCTAGCCCTGGCCGAAGGCCCGCTGCGGTCGTTCCTGGTGCGCAGATGGTCACAGCGGTACGGAGACGTCGAGGCCCGTTACAGCCGGGACACACGTCTCCAGGTGCGGCCGCAGGAGTTGGCTGCTGCCGTCGGCAGTGTGGTGATGCCCCGGTGCCGTCTGGGTATGGCCATCGAGCCGCACCTTGATCCACAAGCGACCATTCCGCGCCTGCAGAGGCTCAACAGTGCTGACTGCAAGGCGCTTTGGGCGCGTAACCTGCTGCACCACCCCGCTACGGTGTTCCCCCAACAGGCCGCCGTGGCCGACCCGGCAATACGAGCTGAGCTGCGGATTCCGCAGATTCCTGCCTACCGCCTGATCCAGCCGCCCGCCGCCGGCCCGTTGACCGTTCGACTGCTCGAAGACCTCATGTGCCGCACAGCGGTGGGAGAGTGAGTGAGATGCGCATCCTCGGTATCGCCAGTGATCTGTATATTTCCTCTGCCGCACTGGTCGAGGACGGCCAGGTCGTGGCAGCCGCGGCCGAAGAACGCTTCACCCGGAGCAAACACACGCGGGCTTTCCCCGCCCGCGCCATCGACTACTGCCTGTCTACCGCCCCCGGTGGGCTACGCGGCGTGGACCGGGTCGCGGTCAGCACGAACCCGGCGATCGACCTGAGCGTGCCCGACGGCCGCTACGCCGGCCGCGCCCGCTGGCACCCCGAGGGCCTCTACTCGGTGCCGAACAACCTCGCCACCCTGATGGACGCCCCGTACCAGGGGCACACGACGCAGATCCTGCAAACTGCGGGCAAGCCTCTGCAGATCGACTACGTGTACCACCACGACGCGCACGCGGCGAACGCTTTCTTCCTCTCTCCCTTCGAGTCAGCCGCGATCCTGACGGTCGACGGCCGGGGCGAGGACTGCACCGCGCTAAGCGCGATCGGCAACCGCAACACGTTGACCACCATCGACACCATCCCCTACCCCCATTCGGTGGGACTGCTGTACGGCGCGGTCACCCAGTATCTGGGCTTCCGGATCGACCGCGACGAGTGGAAGGTCATGGGGCTGGCCGCCTACGGAGATCCCGACTCGGCCGCCTACAAGTCGCTCCGCGATCTCGTCGATTTCGAGGACGGTACGGTCCGCGTCGACCTCAATTACTTCGGCTACTACCTACGTCCCTCGCGTGGCGCGGTCAGTGAGGCGTTCATCCGCCGGTTCGGTCCGGCACGGCGGCCGGGTGAGGCGATCACCAGACGGCATCATGATGTGGCCGCGGCTGTTCAGCACGTACTTGAGGACGCGCTGCAGTACCTGCTCGTGAACCTGCACCAGCAGACCGGGATGCGGAGGATCGCCTTGGGCGGAGGGAGTTTCATGAACTCCGTCTTCAACGGAAAGATCACGTCCTCGACCCCATTCGACGAGATCTACATCTCCAGCTGCCCGGACGACAGCGGCACCTCGATCGGCGCGGCCCTTTACACCCACTGCGTGCTGCTCGGCGCGGATCGCGGTCCGGCGATGACGCACAACTACTACGGCCCGTCCTTCGACCAAGCCTCGATCGACGAGGCGCTGGCACGCGCCAAACTGCGGGCGCCAGCCGTGGACGATCCGGCGGAGGCATCGGCGCACGCCCTGGCCGCCGGAAAGATCGTGGGCTGGTTTCAGGGCCGTATGGAGCTCGGCCAACGAGCTCTGGGTAACCGGTCGATCCTCGCCGATCCCCGCAATGCGTCCATGCGTGACAAGATGAACGACGCAGTGAAGTTCCGTGAACCCTGGCGGCCCTTTGCGCCGGCTGTGCTCGCCGAGGACTTCGCCGCCTACTTCGGCCCGGAACCCGCCGTACCGTTCATGGAGCGCACACTGCCTGTACGGCCCGAAGTACAGGACCTCATTCCCGCTGCGGTTCATGTCGACGGCACCGCCCGGCCGCAGACCGTAACCACGGATACCAACTCGCTCTTCCACCAGCTGATCACCACATTCCGCGACCTCACTGGCGTCGGCGCGGTCCTCAACACGTCGTTCAACCTCGCCGAGGAGCCGATCGTATGCAGCCCTCAAGACGCGATCCGTACCTTCTACTCCTCGGGCCTTGACCTGCTCGTCCTGGGAAACAGGGTGCTCACCAAATGACGACGACCATGGATGCAGAGGAACTGTCCGCGTGCCTGAGCCAGTACGGGCTGCGGGCCCGCGGGCCCGCACGGCCACTGCCGGGTGGACACGTCGGAGTCACCGTCGTGGTGCCAACCGGCCAGGGGCCGTTGGCCGTCAAACGGTTCAGCGGACACTTCGACACCGCGCGCGCTCAACTGGCGGCACAGGCGCACCAGCACGCGGCGCAGGCCGGACTGGCCCCACCGTTGCGGCAGACACCGAACGGCCAGTTGACCACCGAGCTCAACGGCGCCACGTACATGCTCACCGAGTACATCCATGCAGTACAGCCGTCCGGGCGTGCCGACTTCGCCGCCGCACTCGCCGCGCTGCACACCCGCTTGGAGAGTTTCCGCCCCGGCGGTCCCTGCGCGGACTTCCTTGAGCTGTCCGACCCTCCTACTGCGGGCCTGGAGCGCGTTCTGCGGCAGACTCCCGACAAAGCCCGCCGCGAAGTCGTCAACTGGCGTTTGCGGATCCTCGCGGAGTGCGGGCTCGGAGCGCAGGCAGTGGCGAGTGTGCCCAAGAGGTGGGTCCATGGTGACGCGCGCCCGGACAACGTGCTCACCACGCCCACCCCGGAACAGCACTTGTTCATCGACTTCGACCAGGTCTCCCGCTTCCCGCAGCCCTACGAGGTTGTGCGAGCCTATGTCGCCTCCGTCAGCCCTGGACTGGCCGCCCCATTGCTGGCCTCGACATTCCGGTCCTATCTGAGCGCCTATCAAGCCATCAGACCGATCTCCGCGGCAGATCGCGCACTCATGATCGACCTGTACATCACCGTCCAGGCGGCTGAGACCCGGACCTTCACCACTTCCGAGGGCGAGGTTCGCGACATGTCGGCCTTCGCCCATACCCGTCACCAGCAGTTGATCTGGATCACCGAATATTGCGACGTCCTGCGCACGGTCGCGGAGGAGGTACGGCCATGACCGCTCTCGCACTCCTCGGTGGACCGTCCCTGCGCACCCGCCCCTTCCAGGCGTGGCCGCAGTTCGACCAGGCTGAACTCGGCGCGCTGGCCGATGTCCTGGGCAGCCGCCGCTGGGGCGGCATCCACACCGGCTCGCAAGGAGAATCCTTCGAGACCGAACTTGCCGGATACCTCCAGGTGCCCCATGCAGCCGTGGTCGCCAACGGCACCGCCGGATTGATGATCGCCCTCAAGGCCCTGGGCGTACGGTCGGGAGACGAGGCCATCGTCCCCGCGATGACATACCTGGCGACAGCCACCGCAGTCTCCCTGCTCGGCGGCGTGCCGGTCTTCGTGGACATCGACCCCGCCACCCACACGATCACCGGCTCCTCTCTCAAGACCGCGATCAGCGAGAAGACGAAGGCAGTCATCGCCGTTCACCTGGGCGGGCACCCGGCCGACATGGACAGCCTCAGCACCGTCGCCGCCGCGTACGGCATTCCGGTCGTCGAAGACTGCGCCCAATCCCTTGGAGCGACCTGGAACGGTATCCAGACCGGGTCTCTGGGCGCGATCGGCGTGTTCAGCTTCGCCAGCACCAAGAACATCTCCGCCGGCGAAGGCGGAGCGGTCGTCACACACGACGATGAACTCGCCGCACGGATTGCCTCCCTGCGAGACCACGGCCGCCCTCTCGGAGTCACCACCCATCACCCCGAACTCGGCTGGAACCTGCGCCTCAGCGAATTCCAATCCACTGTCCTGCGCGTCCAGTTGAAACGCCTGGAGCGTCACCTGGCAGCGAAGGAGAAGGCCGCGGCATTCCTCGCGTCGGCGCTGTCCAGCCTGCCCGGATTAACGCCCGTGCCCACTGCTCTCGACCCGCGAGTGACCGCGCATGGCCGGTTCTCCTTTGCCTTCACCTTCGACGGCGAAGCATTCGACGGCAGGGAGGCCAACAGCGTCTCACTCGGTGCCTTCCGCGCCGCGCTGCGGGCAGAGGGCATACCTGTTTCCACTCGTAACCTCATCGCTTGCCCCGATGAACCGGTCTACGCCGACACTGCCAGCCGCGACCATTCCCGCTCGCGGACTGCCTCAGCCGAGCAGGCCCGCGAGGCATGCGCCACGCTGGTGCTGCTCGGGCAGGCCGCCGGATCAGGGCTGCTGCTCGAGGAACCGACGGAACTCGCCGACGTCGTGCGCGCCGTGGAAAAGATCCACGAGAACCGCCACCATCTGCGCCAACAGCAGCATCAGCCCCTCCGCCCCCGCGTTTCATCCGATCACTAGTCAAGGAGTATCCGCATGCCCCGAGCTCCCTTCCAAGTCCTCGTCGTGCCTTTCCGCCGAGTCGGCGAGCAGGTCGAATTCGCCGTGCTGCGACGCGAGGACATGGACGTCTGGCAAGCAGTGGCCGGCGGTGGCGAGGCCGGAGAGACTCCGCAGCAGGCCGCCGCGCGCGAGGCCCGTGAAGAACTCGGCCTTGACCAGCCAGTTTCGCTGTACCCCCTGCAGACCACAGCCAGCATCCCGGCACGGTTCTTCGCCGATCGCGACAGCTGGCCTGCCGGAACCTACGTCGTACCGGAACACTCCTTCGCCACCGACCTCACCGACATCGAGATCAAGATCTCTCACGAACACATCGCCGTCCAGTGGCTGGACTACCAGGCAGCCCAGAAGGCGCTGCGATTCGACAGTAACCGCACGGCCCTCGGCGAACTCCACGAGCGCCTCCTGGCCGCTGACCTGCCGCTGCCGGTCGAGTGATCGCCCGTGGCTGATGCAACTCTCCGACCCCGCCGCACGGTCATAGTCGGCCAAGGCTATGTCGGCCTCCCTCTGGCCATTCGAGCAGCGCAAGTCGGCCACCACGTCGTGGGATTCGATACCGACACCAGACGCGTGAAACGACTGCAGGCTGCAGAACCATTGAGCCCCGACGTGCCCGCGGACCAGATCGCGGCCGTCCTGGCCAGTGGCAGCTACACGCCGACCGCATGCCCGGGGGACTTGGCCGGGTTCGACGTCGCGGTCATCGCGGTGCCGACCCCACTGCGAGACGGCGCGCCAGATCTCTCCGCAGTTGAGCACGCTGGCCAGATACTCGCCCCACACATGCGCCCCGGCTGCATCATCATCCTCGAATCCACCACCTACCCCGGGACCACCGAAGACGTCCTGAAGCCCTTACTGGAGGCCGCGTCCGGGCTGAGAACAGGCACTGACTTCCACTTCGGCTACAGCCCCGAACGCATCGACCCTGGCAACCGGACCTGGACCCTCCAGAACACGCCCAAGATCGTCTCAGGCATCAATGCAGCCTCCCTGGAGGCCATAAGCGCCTTTTACGCGAGCCTCGTCGACACCGTCGTCGAAGTCGCCTCCATACGCGACGCCGAACTGGCGAAGGTCCTGGAGAACACCTTCCGCCAGGTCAACATCGCCCTGGTCAACGAACTCGCCACCTACGCCCGGCAACTGGGTACGGACATCTGGGCGGCACTGGATGCCGCCGCGACCAAACCATTCGGCTTCATGCGCTTCACGCCGGGACCCGGTGTCGGCGGGCACTGCCTGCCGATTGACCCCACCTACCTGTCCTGGCAGGTCCGGCGCCAGACGGGCGGCGCCTTGCGCCTTGTCGAGATGGCCGACGAGATCAACACGTCAATGCCGGCCCACGTCGTGCAGCGTCTGACCGAGGCGCTCAACCGCCGCGGTCTGCCAGTCAATGGATCGCGCATCCTCCTCCTCGGTCTCGCCTACAAGGCCAACACCAGCGACACCCGGCACTCGCCGGCCTTCACTGTCGCGCGGCTCTTGACCGCCCAGGGCGCGCGGATCCAGGTCGTCGACCCCCACGTCGAGGAACCCTTCGACTTGGATGCCCACGCGCACCATGCCCACCTCACAGCAACCAACCTGGCGATGGCCGACGCCGTGGTACTTCTGACCGATCACGACGCATTCGATCTCCGGCTCGTCGAGCGACGAGCGGTCTACGCCCTGGACTGCCGGGCCCGTCTGAGCGGCGCGAATGTCGAGCGTCTGTGACGTGCGCCACTATCCGCGAGCCCCGCGAGGACGGAAACGTGGCTCAGATTCCCTCAGATTCCGGGAAAATCACCGCAGGTGACCGCTGCCTGACCCGGTTACCCAAGGCCGACCTCCATCTCCACCTCGAAGGCGCTATGCGGCCCGAGTCTCTCGCGGACTTGGCGGCCGTCCACAGCGAGCCGATACCGCAACTCGGCTGCTACCGCTCCTTCGATGAGTTCCAGCACTGCTACCGCAGGGTCGTCAAGCTGATCCGTACGGGAACCGATCTACGCAGACTCGTACGCGAGGTTGTCGAGGACGCCGCAGCCTCCGGAGCTGTGTGGATCGAACCGCACTTCAACCCGACCACCTACGCTCCGGCACTCGGCTCACCCGAGGACGTGCTCGACCTCGTCCTGGAGACAGGGGCCGCGGCAGGACAACCCCTCGGCGTCGGCTTCGGACTCACCCTCAGCGCCAGCCGCAACCGCGATCCACGCCAAGCCACCGATCTTGCACGACTGGCCGCCGCATACGCAGGCCGGGGTGTAGTGGCCTTCGGACTCACTGGCGATGAAACTGCCGGTTCTCCGGAAGCGTTCAAGGATGCCTCCACGATCGCCCGAAAGGCAGGCCTCATCATCGCGCCCCACGCGGGCGAGCTTGCAGGCAGTCCGAGCCTGTACAGCGCACTCAACGTGTTGATACCCGGTCGAATCGCCCACGGAGTCCGGGCCGTTGAGGATCGTGCGCTCCTTGATCGCCTCGCCGACGAGCGCATCACCTTGGATATCTGCCTGACATCCAACTGTGCGCTGGGAGTCGTGAGGCACATCAAGGAACACCCTCTGCCGCACATCTTGGAAGCCGGGGTGGGCTGCTCCCTCGGGTCCGATGATCCACTGCTGCTGGGGACCAACCTGCTCGCGGAATATCAGCTCGCTCGCTCCGAGTTGGCACTGTCGGACTCGCACCTAGCCGCACTGGCCCGCACATCAGTACAGTCATCTGGAGCACCAAACGATCTCCTCGCGCGCGCCTTGCGCGACATCGAGGTTTGGCTTAGGGACAACGGAACGCAGGAAACGCCTACCTAGCGTGGCCAAGCACCCCACCAAGCAGGCTGATTCTAAGGAGACAGCCGGTTCGGTCCGCGGAACAGGAATGTCGCCTCGCGGATCGAGTGCAAGCCGAGCATCACCATCAAAACCCGGCCCAGCCCCATGCCCAGGCCACCGTGCGGCGGGCACCCGAACCGGAATGCGTTCAAGTAGTCCTGCAGCGGCTCGGTACGCATGCCCTTCTCCGCGGCCTGCTTGAGCAGCAGGTCATAGCGATGCTCACGCTGCGCTCCAGTGGTGACCTCCAAGCCCTTCCACAGCAGGTCGAAGCTCAACGTGACGTCCGGCTGGTCGGCCGGACGCATGTGATAGAAGGGCCGGATGCTGGTGGGGTAGTGCGTGATGAACACGAACTCGTGCCCCGTCTGCTCCCGCACGTACGCGGCGATACCCCGCTCGCCCCCCGGGTCCAGGTCCTCCTTCACGCCCTCTGGGTCCCATCCCCGAGCCCGCAGCACGGCCTGGGCCTCGGCCATCGTCACCCGGGGGAACGGCGTCGTGGGTACAACGACCTCGACCCCGTACGTCTCGCGGATCGTTTCTCCGTGCCGGTCGGCTACCAGGCCGATGCCGTGCGCGAGCATCTCCTCCGACTTAGAACCCCTAACAAAATGATCTTCGCGATGGTTGGATCACTCCGGGACCGTTGATCGGCGGTGCGGGGTGGCGCGGCCGAAGCCGTGGGAGATCGACGACGAGCTGTGGGCGGTGATTGAGCCGCTGTTGCCCAGGGTTGAGCGGCGGCCCCGGCATCCGGGACGCAAGCGGCATCCGGACCGGCTGGTGTTCCAGGGCATCCTGTTCGTGCTGCACACCGGGATCACATGGGAACACCTGCCGCAGGAGCTCGGTTTCGGCTCGGGCATGACGTGCTGGCGCCGCTTGGCCGAGTGGACCGAGGCCGACGTGTGGCCCCGGCTGCACCAGGAACTCCTGGCGAAACTCCGCGGTGCGAATGCCCTGGACTTCTCCCGGGCGGCGGTCGACGGCTCCCACATCCGGGCGATAAAAGGGGCCCAAGACGGGACGAAGTCCTGTTGACCGGGGTAGAACCGGCAGCAAGCACCACCTGATCACCGACGCCACCGGCATCCCGCTCGCCGTCACCCTGACCGGCGGCAACCGCAACGACGTCACCCAGCTCATCCCACTGCTCGAAGCCGTTCCGCCGGTACGCGGCAAGCGCGGCCGGCCCCGGCGCCGCCCGGATGTAGTGCTCGGGGACCGCGGCTACGACCACGACAAGTACCGTCGACTCGTGTGGGCACTTGGGGTGAAGCCGGTGATCGCCCGCCGGGGGACCGAGCACGGCTCTGGACTGGGAACTCAACGTTGGGTCGTAGAGCGCGCGTTCGCCCATCTGCACTGGTTCCGCCGCCTGCGGATCCGCTGGGAGATCCGCGACGACATTCACGAAGCCTAATTCGTTCTCAACAGCCCATACAGAGCGGTTGTCGCTCCAGCGGGTT
>NZ_BMUA01000033.1 GCF_014649955.1 Streptomyces violascens | reverse complement strand
AACCGCCCTGGCCGCTACAGCTTGACGGCTTGGGGTCGTGAGGTGTCTATGCGGTCACAGCACAGGGCCACGGTCAGCGCACCGAGGATTAGCGCTGCCGGGAACCACTCCGGGTTGGCGCCGAGCACGCCGATGCCCCAGCATCAGCACGGGGACGGGCGCTGCTATCCGGGCGTGCCGCCGCACCACGTGCGGAGACCAGGCCTCGTTCTTCCGGATCCGGGCGCCGTCAGCGGCCCTCGAACCGACGCAGCCCGACCCGCCGGGACAGCCAGACCAGCAGCTCGAAGAGCCCCAGAACCACCGGCAGGGCCCATGCGGCAATGTCGATCCCGCTGTAGTCCGTCTCGGTCAGTTCCGGCGCCGTCCAGCCGTGCGGGTCGATGAGCACGTCCTCGGTCTGCCCGACTTCCATCGGCGCGTCGCAGGAGTCGTTGCCCAGCTCGGCGTGCTCGAGCGGCTTGCCGTCCACCCGCTCCACCAAGCAGGTGTACTCCGGCCCGTGCTTGCCCTGGTACCTCTTCACCGAGGTGACCCGCACCTCCACCCGCTGCCCCTGATGCACCATCACCTCTGCCTGCAGCAACGGCCCCGGTACGGACAGCGCGGCGATCCCCAGGATCACCCCGCCGACGATCAACCACCCGTTCGGCGCGGCGGTGATCATTAGCAAGAGAGTCGCGATCAGCGCGAAGGTCCCGAGCACCAGCCCGAGCCCGCTCCAGTCCGGATTGGCGGCCAGCAACGACAGCCCGACGATCACCGGTGGACCGAAGAACGCGATCGTGGTGAGGCGGCGGACCTTCCGGGACGAGGTGACGGTGGCTATTCGAGGCACGGCTCAGTGTGACGAACGGGGGCGTCAGGCAGAAGAGCGGGGTCCGTCATTACAGTCGTCGATCTCGATGAGCTCCCGTACCTCTCCCGCTCCCGCATCCAGTTCGGCGATCGACTCGAGTTGGCGATCGACTCAAGAAGGAACCGGGCGTTGCACGTGGAGCGCAGGAGGTGGGCTGTCTCCCGCGATGAGCCGAGACCTTCGGTGGACACGGCGCCGCGCTGGTGTCCTACGCCAGTGATCGACTGATAGATCCGTGCGTCCTCGATGACCAGGTTCCGGGCGCCGGCCTGGCACGCTGACCGTTCACGGCTCAGCCAGAACTCCCTGGGAACTTCCGGCGCCGGACACTGGTAGGGCTTCGTTACTAACAAAGCCCTACCAGGACCTGTCGTCAAAAGATCTTGCCAAGATGGTGACGAGGTCGTGCATGATGCGCGCATGGAGCATCTTTCCGTCGACGTGCGCGCTTCGCTTCGGCTGTTCGCCTTCTACTTGGCCAATGGCACCATCGACGTCGAGTTGCTCGACGGGGTCGACTACCACTCCACTGTCTTTGGCTTCGGCTCGGCGCTTGAGCAGGTCTTCGCGATCTACGGCAACGTGCTGCAAGTTGACGCTGACGGCATGGTGTTGAACGACGGGGATGCGCAGTACCGGGTCGCGCAGTGGATTCGGGCGTGCTGCGACCCGAACTATCAGGTCGTTCCGCCCTTCGAAGCCTGGGAGACCGAACTGCACCTCTGACGACCACGCGCTCGCCGTCGGGGCATCACGCCCACATCATGTGCGAGGCGAGTGCGACGGCTCACCCCGTAGCAGCGAGGCGATCGTCACGATGGCCGCCGGGGCGCCGGAGCTTCGCCGGACGTCGTGGTGTTTGCTGTGCGGGCGACACGCGGAAACACCGCGAGGACACGCATCCAACTTTCCCAGGGGGGAACTTGACTCTCAACACTCACACCCGGCCGCGCGCCAGACGCGCCCAACGCATCGCCGCATGCGTCGGGCTGGCCCTGTCCGCGGGCATGCTCACCACCGGCCCTGCGGTCGCCGACGCCACGGTCCCGCCGCCGCCGGTCCACGCGGAACCGCGCTCGGACTTCGACGGGGACGGCCTCGGGGATCTGCTCTCGTACTCGGGAGCCAGCCACACCTTCAGTCTCAAGTACGGCGGCAGTTCCCTCGGCAGCGATTTCACCATCAATCGCGAGCACCCCGACCAGGACGTCTACAAAGACATCATCCCCGTGGGCAACCAGGACGGGAACGCCGCGGGGCGGCTCCAGTTCATGGCGCTGTCGGCCGACGGCACCCTCACCATGTACCGCACCACACAGCCCACCTACACGTCGGCGACCACGTGGTCCAGCGGCGGCTGGCAGGAGTTCAACAAGGTTTTCGCCACCGGAGACCTCACCGGAGACCACCGCCCGGACCTGCTGGCCCGGACACCGGACGGAGACCTGTACCTCTACCCGTCCACCGGCAACCTCTCCGCTCCCTTCGGCCCGCGCCTCAAGGTCGGCTCGGGCTGGGGGGCCTACGACCAGCTCGTCGGAGTCAGCGACACCAACGGCGACGGCATCGGCGACCTGATCGCCCGCACCCCCGGCGGCGACCTCTACTTCTTCGCCGGTACGAGCGACCCCACCGGCATGTTCAAGCCCCCGATCAAGGTCGGGACCGGCTGGAACGCCTACAACCAGATCGCCGGCGGCGACGACATGACAGGCGACGGCATCGGCGACCTGGTCGGCCGCACCGAGGACGGCACCCTGTACATCTACCCGGGGGACGGCACGGGCCACTTCGGTGACCGTTCCTCGTTCCGCTGGCCCTACGGCTGGCAGGAAGCGGACGTGCTCGCCACTGCCGGCGGCGTACCGGCCTACGGAAAGCCCAGGGTCCTTGGCGTGGACAGCCAAGGGGCCCTCTACTCCTACAGATCTCTCAACAACGGCAAGCTCTCGGACCGCCGACGCGATCCCACCCTCTACTACTGCGGTACGAACCCCGCCACCCGCTTCGCCTTCGCGTCCGACCTGGCCATGGACGGCGAGGCGGACCTCCTCGCCAGTTGCAACGATCTGCTCTACACCGGCGGCGCCGGCTCGCAGCAGCAAGGCTTCGGGTGGGGCGGCTTCACCAGCTTCACCGGGCCCGGTGACCTGACCGGAGACGGCATGGGCGATGTGCTGGCTCGTGACAGCGACGGAGTCATGTACCTCTACCCGGGCGTCAGCACCTACCCTCTCACCCACTTCGCCGAAAGGACCAAGCTGGGCGCCGGATGGAACGCGTACGACGCGATCGTCGGCGCGGGTGACTACACCGGTGACGGCCGGGCCGACATCCTCGCCCGGACCCCTGCCGGGGCGTTGTATCTGTATCCGGGGACGGGCAATCCGCAGGCGCCTTTCACAGACCGGGTCAGCCTTGGTGGTGGCTGGCAGCAGTACATCCGTCTGACAGCCATCGGCGACATCAACGGCGACGGCAAAGGCGACCTGCTGGCCGTCACCACAGACGGCGAACTGTTCAGCTACCAGGGCACGGGCACAGGTGGCTTCCGTCCCCGTGTGAGTCTCGGCCGCGGCTGGAACATCTATCGGGGCCTGTACTGACAGGTGGCTGAGGCGCGGCCTTGGCCGTCCCGGAGCGGGGCAGCCGGGGCCACCGCCCTTCACGGACCGAGAATGGGGGCGGCGTTTCAGGCCGTACGGGATGGCATCTGCGAACGCCGCCGCGACGACAAGCGCGTCCGGGGCTGTTCCGGCTTCAGCGGTGGTGCATGCGCCGCGCTACGCGTCCTCGGCGAGGATCCGCTGTACCGCCGGACTGCGGGGCTTCGTCGGTGCGAATCTTGAGGGAGCGCCTGACGAACGCCAGCTCCAGCCTCGCTGGCGTGGTCGAGACGGCGGTTCAGAGATCTCTCACATGGAGTGATCTTCTTGGCGGAGAATTCGCTGCCGTCTTTGCTGGCTGCTAGCCGATGGTGGCGGCGTTGGTGTTGATCCGGCAGGGCTCCTCGCCCGCAGCTGCCGCTTCCCCTCACCGTGGCAGAAATCCGAAGGCTGTTGGACGTACGCGATCTCTTCGGGACGCGCCAGGCTGCGGCGGGCCAGGACCCAGCGGCGGTGGGTGGGATCGCGAGCCGCCGCGACAAGCTCGCCCGGTTCAGCGCCATCCGGCCGACGGCCGACGCGCCGACGGCGACGGACGGCTCCCCTGTGCTCGACGGGCGGGGTGGCTACCCGGTGCCCGGCCTGTAGGAAAATCATACGCATTTGGGCGGGCACGCGTACTCCAAGCCCGAGAACGAGCGGGCGAGGTACATCTCCCAGCTGCTCACCGACTTCCTGGGCGCCGGGGTGACCAACGTCGTCGACCTCGGCGGTCCACTGGCGACCGAGCTCGCCGCCCGCGACTACCGCGACAAGGCCACCGACGCCGCTGCCAGGTTGTTCTTCGCCGGGCCGGTGTTCACCGGCGTCAAGGGCTGGCCGGTCCTGGACGATCCGGCACGGGCCACTATCACCTACCAGACCGACAATGCCGACGTCGCCCATCGTCAAGCACTGGAGCTGGCCGATCAGGTCGACTTCATCAAGTGCATCTACGACGGCGAGCCCGGCGCGCCGGACAAACTGCCCCTCAGCGCCCTCAAAGTCATCGTCGTGGCCGCGCACGAGAAGGGCAAGAAAGTACTCGTTCATGTCCACGAACGCATCGATCTGGAGGAGGCGGGGGCGTCCGGCGCGGACGGCATCGAACACGCTTTCCGGCCGGAGGACCCCGGCAGTACGGCACAGGCCCGCGACGTCGCCGCGCTGCTGGCCGAGACGAACACCTATTACCGCCCCACCCTGGTCACCTGGGAGCAGATCGCGCACAACGGCGAGGCCGGCTATTTGCAGCAGCTGCTCGATGACGGTTTCGCCACGCACGACGACATCCCGCAGATCACCAGCCGCCCGATCTACGGACGCCAGTTCCCCGGCATTCCGCGCAGGACTCCCACATCCGTTTCGACTATGCCATGCGCACGCTGGCGCTGATGCACGACGCGGGAGTGAAGATCACCGCGGGCAGCGACGTGGCCATCTTGATGCCCTCGCCACCCGACGCCCTGCTGCGAGAACTGCACTTGCTGGCAAAGGCAGGGGTGCCTCTGCCCGCGGTCCTGGCGGCCGGCACCCGGCATTCGGCCGAGAAGATCGGTCAGCAGGCGACAACACCGGGCACCATCACCGTCGGCTCCATTGCCGACGCACTGTTACTCGACGCCGACCCCTACGCGGACATCGCGCACCTGGTCGATCGTTCCCACCACATCGGGACGCTGCGCGCTGGACGGCCGAGCTGGGATGAGGGCCACCCGCAAGCCTGACACAGCCGAATCCAGGTACTGATACGCCAGCGGCCTGGTCGCCGCGCTTCTGGGCATCACGGTCGGAGACACCGAGAACGCTTGGCATCGAGAAGCATCTGATTGCCCTTGGGAAACTGGCCGCCCCGAAACCCTGACGAGCTGGCCGTGGAGCTCAGTTCAATGGCCCTGGCCGGCGGGCTCGTGCCCGCGTCACGGCAGACGTGATCGCGGTGAGTGCATCAGGACCAACTCAAGGGCCACGTCCCGGACGTAGGGCTCGTAGCCGGACGGGCGCAACGGGATCGCGAGAAATCGGAACGCGGTCCCGCGTGCCACGCGTGCGATCCTGTTTCCCCCAAGCGGTGGAACAACGTGATCATCACCGACTGTTCGTATGCGTGGTCAACTGCCCGATGCCTGCCTCGAAGAACGCCTACCTCTGGTGTTGCGATACCTGCAGACACGGCAGTTGAGCCGTAGCCAGCCGATCCCCCCCCGGAGGGGGATCGGCTGGCTACGGCTGCCGCGCTGATCGCCGTTCTCTTTAGAAGTCGTCGTCCTCGTAGTAGTTGTTGACGACCACGTTCGGCTCGTCGTCGCTCAGCGCCTCGTTCAGGAGAGCACCACCGACGAGGCCGGCCGCACCGGCGCCGATCAGCGCGCCCGTGCCGAAGCGACGGGGCTGTCCCGGCTGTCCACCGGGCTGCTGCGGGTACCCCTGCTGCTGTACCGGCTGCGGATACCCCTGCTGTACGGGCTGCGGGTACCCCTGCTGCACCGGTTGCGGATATCCCGCCTGAGCCGCAGGGACGGTGTAGTACGGCGGCGGCGTGCTCTGCACCCGTTGCGCGCAGCTGCCACACGTCTCGATCGGGCGGGGGACGCCCCACTGCGGGGACCACATCACGGACGTCGTACCGGGGCCGTGGTTGGGGTCGAAGAAGCACGTCACGAAAGAACTCCCTGCGGGGTGTTGGGGTACTGCGGCCGTCGACGCTCGGGGGACGGCGACCGCGGGGGTGGGCTGTGCGGGAATTACGGGCGGCGCGGAGGGAGGCGGCGGAAGGGGGGCGGTGGTGCCGCCTGCGGCTGGGGCTTCGCGCAGGACGTCGACGCCGTAGTCGTTGGCAATGCCGGCGAGTCCCGAGGCGTACCCCTGGCCGATGGCACGGAACTTCCACTCGGCACCATGCCGGTACAGCTCACCGAAGACCATCGCGACCTCGGCCGAGGCGTCGCCCCTGAGGTCGTAGCGAGCCAGCTCGCCACCACTGTCCTGGTCGACGACACGGATGTACGCACTGTCGATCTGCCCGAAGTTCTGGCTCCGCGGCCCTGCTTCATAAACGGACACAGCGAAGACGATCTTCGTGACGTCGGCCGGGACCCGGGCCACGTCCACGCGGATCTGCTCGTTGTCCATTCCACCGGCCGGCGTGCTGTTTCCGGAGTGAGTGACCGAACCATCAGGGCTGCGAAGGTTGTTGAAGAAGACGAAGTGCTGGTCGGAGAGGACCTTCCCCGACTGATCGCACAGCAGCGCACTGGCATCCAAGTCGAACCCGGCGCCCGCGGCAGGGCTGACCCGCCACCCAAGCCCGACGGTCACAGTGGTCAGGCCGGGAGCCTGCTTGCTCAACGACACGTTGCCGCCCTTGGACAAGGACACACCCATGAACTACTCCCGCAACTGTCCAGGTTCCTGTTCTCAACGCGATCAACGGCGCGCGCGCTTAGATAGTTCCTCAGTTGCGCAACCAAGACAAGTCTTGATCACGGAACCCTGGGCGCCCAAGGACGAGGTTCTCGTACTCCCTCAACAGCACCAGCCTGGTATCCGCCCAGACTCTGCGCGAGGACAACTCGTACGCGTTCGGCTACAAGCTCTACGACGGGCCGTTCCGGCTGCGCCAGGAGCATGCGGACAGCCGCGACGGCGGCTCCGGCCGACTGATCTCCCGCAGCCAGCGCTCCTGTCACGACAGGTCCTCCCCCCGGGCCGGCTTTGCGTCGCACAACCGCTAGAAGGGTGCGGGCGCCAGAACGCAGCGGGCGACCCGGGACGGACGCGGGAGCGGGAGTAGCGGCGGGCGGAGTGCGCGACCACGGCCAATCACCCGAAGACACCCGTCTGCGCGTAGTACCCGGTCGCCTACTAGTCACAGATTGCCGGGAGCACCGTGTCGAACACCGTCACCAGCCTTATAACGCCTGCGCGTTGGCGTCAGGGAGAGGCCCTGCCGCGACTCAGCGGGCAGCGCGCCGCAGCGCCCCCGCCGAGAACCATGGGTTTCCGCCCAGCGTCCACACCGACACGTGCGTGACCCCGAGCTGTTGGAGGACGGCCAACTTTGCGTCCATACCCTGCTGGTCGGTGTAGTCGTAGAGCGTGCCGCCCGCTGTCCAGCGGACTTCTCCGGAGGCTGCGTCCCGCCGGGCAGCCGTTGTCCTGAGGTCGTCGGAGTAGCCGGGCGCCCGGCGGATCGTGGCGAGTGCGACGCTGTCCTTCACCTTGTCCGGGACGCAAGGGTCGGGAGCGGTGAAGCCGTACGACGGGAGGCCGATGACCAGCCGGTCCTTGTCCGGCACCTGGGACTGGGCGTACGCAACGGCTTCACGCACCCAGCTGTGCGGCGAGACAGCCCAGCACCGCTCCCCCTCAGGGGTGTTGAACTGTCGGCCATAGTCCATGACGACCAACTGGTCCACACCGGCCCGCATGACGGCCGCGTAGCTGAACACCGAGTCGCCGTCATGGGTTTCGACCGGAGCGTCGACCTGGAGCTTGAGGCCGGCGCGGTGCAGACTCCCCGCGAGCTCGGCGAGAAATGCCTCGTACCCGCGCTCGTCGTCGGCCGTCCAGGCCCAGAAGTCCTCGAAGTCGATGTCCACACCGGTGAATCCGATACGTTTGGCGAGCTCGGTGAGCGAGCCGACCGCAGCCGTACGACGGGCCGGGTCGCTGACCAACGCGCCTATCGCGGACCGGTCCATCGCGGAGACGGTGGTGTACTGGGCGGCCGAATGCCCCTTGACATCCGCGGCGTTGGCCTCGCTGAAGCCGTTGCAAGGGTGGAGGTCGGAGTCCAGCAGCTTCAGTGCGCCACCTGGGTCGACGTCCCAGTACTGCGGCTTGAGCACTCCATGGCGGAGCCTGCCGTCGCGGTACTCGGCGACGGCCCCGCAGGTGTCCTCCCCCGTGGATCCGGGGTAGACCCATGCCTCAAGGCCGGGCAGGGCGGACGTCTCAACCGGGTTCGCGCCGCCGACGGACGAAGAGGGGCGGGGCGACGCCCGGTCGCTGTCACCGGCAGGGTGACCCGCGCTACAACCAGCCAGTACGACGACGAGGGCGGTGGCAAGGAGCATCCGGGCGCCGGCCATGAGTCCCTTTCGGTAGATCAGGGTCTTCCAGTAGACAAGCACCATGATCGCGGAGCCACCGCCGAAGGTGACGAGGGGGTGTATCCGCCTCGGATGCGATCGGCGCTGGCGCGTACCCTCAGTTGATCATGAACGCTGAGAACCCATCTCTAAGACCGCGTCCTATGTGAGCCCTTCGGGGCGGTGGCGGCTCTGATGGGGTCCATGGCAACCTTCCCCCTCGCCGTCGCGCCCGACTCGGCGACCACTGGCTTCCGTGACGCCATCGGGATTCCCGGCATGGTCGTCCTCATCGCCCTCTGCACATGGTCGCTGGGATTCGCCCTGTACGGGATCGCGCTCTGCCTCAACCACGTGTTCCGCACCGCCGACATCCACGAGGTGCTCCCGCCGGTTCTCGCCACCGTGCTGGCATGGGTGATGGCCGCCCTCGGTATTATCAACAACGCGAACGCCGAGGTTCCCGTCCTTGCCCGGATCGTGTTTCTGCTCGGCGCTCCGGTGTCGGTGACGGTGTTGTCGTGCTGGGAGCTGTACCGGCTGCGGAAGTACCACAACCTGTCCGCGCGACAGGCCCTCGGCCGCTGGAGCGTGTATCGGAAGTGGCTTGAGAGGCTGCTGGTTGGTCAATCCCGAGGCAGGGCGGCAAGCCAGCGGTCGTCCTGGAACTCGGCAGGGACTTCGTCCTCCCACGGATCGATCCCACTGCGTTCGAGTTCATCGAACCATCGGTCCCGCTGTGACTCGGGGAGACGCCGTCCGCACCAGGGGCAGAAGTCGACGGTGATGCTCGACCTGCCGCCGTCGTGGATGATCAGCCCGTACTCCTGGAACTTGGCGCTGAAGTCGATCAGCGCGTCCGGGCAGGCGAAGGGGTCGTCGTGCTGGTCGCAGCGCACGTTCACGCGGCGGCTCATCGCCTCGCAGCAGTGGTTGGTCATGACCTCGGCTTCTCGTTCATCGACACCATGCCCCGAAGTAGATCACGGTCTGTGGTGATCACCGGATGGCACGTGGAGATCTGCCGGGTACGCAGCGGGCCAGGCTGGGGCCGTTGTTACCCAGGGCAAGAAACCAGGCCGTCCGCCGATATGGACCAGGCGGCAGCTGATCAATGGCATACGGTTTCGTATCCGCACCGGCGTCCCGTGGCGGGACGTGCCGGAGCGGTACGGCCCCTGGGCGCGGGTGTATGACCTCTTCCGGCGCTGGCAGCGGGATGGCATCTGGCAGCGGATCTTCACCGAACTACAGGCCCAGGCCGACGCCAGGAAGCTCATCACCTGGGATCTCAACATCGGTTCCCCCGCATCGCCCGCCTGCCCGGCGGCGTGGACCGGCTCAGCAGGCCACCGCCCGGCTGGAAGCGGCACCGGCCCTGCACCATCGTGAGGGACAACGACTCCATCCACCGCGGCGAGGTCTTCCAGGGGCGCACAAGGAACTGGCGGGCATCGGGGTCCATCTGTTCTACCTCCCGCCCCAGATCGCCGGAGTTGAACCGGATCGAGTGTGTATGGCGCTCCGTCAAGTACCAGGACGTGCGGGTCCGCGCCTACACCACCGGCACGGGATCTCCGCCTCGCCGTCGACCGCGCGCTCACGCGACGGGCCAGGGCAACGGATCAGACCGGGCCCCACATCCGAGATCGCTCAGCTGGATGAGATGCGCTCGACTTCCATCAGCTGGGTGGCGTCGATGCGGCCGTCCTCCAGGGAGAGGAGCCAGGGCAGCAGTTGTGGAGTGGCGTGCAGCTCGTCGTAGAAGCCGAGATGGAGGTCGGCGAGCTGATCTTCGATAAGCCAGTAGTCGAGCGCGTCGCTCAGATGCAGGTCCGCCGCCTCGGTGCGGGTGTCGGCCCACAGGGCCAGCCAGGGGGCAAGTGTGCCCGCGATGACCGCGAGCGCTTCCAGCACATCGGTGATATGCCCCGTAATCGAGCGGGAGTGCAGGACGGAGCGCCACCAGGCGTGCCAGACCTCGTTCAGGGCTATTTGTTCCGGCGCCGGCCAGTTGCGCCACCCGGCGGCGAGCAGCCGAGAGGCGACCAGGCCGTGGTCGAGCTGGTCGGCGATGAGGAGGCGGACGATGCGGGGAATCAACCGGCGGTACAGGCCGGGGAAGTTGTCCCAGTGGTCGGGCGTCTTGAGCGCGACGGAGAAGAGTAGCTGGTTCGGCACCAGGTGCACGGGCCCGCCCAGGACTTCGAGATCGGCTTCCGTGTAGCAGTGGGTACAGCCGCCTACCGAGAACGGCAGCCCGGAAAGTGGTGCGAAGGCAACGTTCAGCGCCTCAAGTGCGTCCTGGAGCTGCTGCTGCGGGTTGGTCATGGATGTGCCTGACGAGACTCCGTCCGGCATGCCGGAGAAGAGAGCGACGCTACCACGGGCATGGCTCCACCCAACTACTGAACGACCGTCTCCCCAAGCCGCACGGCATATCACTAAGACCGCTTAGCTGCCCAAATGCCGCGCTCCTGCACTGCGATGTCGCTCCCCAGGTACTCGACGCCAGTGGGGAACTACCAGGGCAGTGCGCAGATTGCTCCAGGCGACGGCCAGCCACACCAGGTGGCCGGTGAGACCGCCAGTGATGATGTGGCTCCAACCGGAAGGCCACATGGCCTTGTTGCTGGGCAAGACGAGTTCGATGACCAGCGGGACGGCTCCGCGTCGATGCCGCCTGGCCGTCGTGTTTCAACGGCAAGTTTCCGCAGGTGCTGGCACTCTGATCACTTGCTGGACAGTCGCAGATCCCCGGACCAGGTCTCGCACCGGACACGGCCGGAGTCGAAGGTGAGCTCAAGCGCGACCCGGCCGGTGTCCGGGTCCGCTTCGTCGTGTACCGCCAAGATCGTCTCGCCGAGATGGTCCGCGAACGGGGTCTCGCTGTGAACCGGCGCCACCTCGACGCGGCCGAACTCCGCCATGTCGTATCCCTCAAGGGGGACCGATGTCTCTACGATCAGGCACCAGTCCGATCCCGTCGTCACGTGGGTGGCGACCTCTTCGCTGTCGATCAGCCACACATCCAGCGGGCCGGTCCGGGGTTCCGTGCCGTACAGGTGCCACGACGCAAGCACTCGTTCGAGACGCCGCCCGACCAGGAAATCAGGACGCACCCCGGCCCCGTGCAACGGGCATTCGTTCAACCGCTTCGGCTCCACCCAGCGACCGTACCGCCAGGCAAAGCCACAGGTCACGCGCTTATACGGGACAGCCCTCAGCTTCGCGAGGGGCGCAACCAGGTCTGTCGCCGTTGCGCAGCACGCCGGGCAGCCGAAGCTGTCTCCAGGTCGTCGCGGGTGCGCACGGTATGCGGGTGCTCAGGGCCCAGCACACGGACGCGGTCAGCGAGGGTCTGTCGTAGCAGGCGTACCGCCTCTTCCTGCTCCCCCATCCTGGCCAGTGCGCTGGCGAGGTTGTGTCGGCTGGTCAGGGTATCGGGGTGTTCGGGGCCCAGCACACGGATGCGGTCGTCAAGGGTCTGCCGGTGCAGGCGGACCGCCTCCACGTGTTCGCCCATCCCGTCCAGGGCGAGACCGAGGCTGTCACGGCTGGCCAGCGTGTGCGGATGCCTGACGCCTAGGACACGGGCGTGGTCGTCGAGAGCTTGCTGCAGCAGCCGTTCCGCTTCCGCATGCTCGCCCTGCCTGGCCAGTGCGCTGGCGAGGTTGTGGCGGCTGAGCAGGGTGAGGTGGTGTTCGGGGCCCAGCACGCGGATGCGGTCGTCAAGGGTCTGCCGGTGCAGGCGGACCGCCTCCGCATGTTCGCCCATCCCGTCCAGGGCGAGACCGAGGCTGTCACGGCTGGCCAGCGTGTGCGGATGCACGACGCCCAGCACACGGACGCGGTCGGCGAGGGTCTGCCGCAGCAATGGCACCGCTTCTGCATGCTGTCCCGTCCCGTCCAGGGCACAGGCCAGGTCGTGACGGCTGATCAGGGTGTCAGGGTGCGCGGGGCCCAGGACGCAGTTGCGGTCCTCCAGGGTCTGCCGAAGCAGACGTATCGCCTCAGCCGGCTCGCCCATTCCGAACAAGGCGTTGGCCAGGTGGTTGCGGCTGGTCAAAGTGTCGGGGTGCTGGGGGCCCAGGGTGCGGCTCTCGAAGTCGAGGACGCGTTCGTGGAGCAGGCGGGCTGCACTGAAGGCGCCGGCGTGTTCCAGTACTTGCGCGAGCGTACTGAGGGCGGTGCGGTGGTGTGTGGCGGAGCTTGGTTCCGGGAGGTCGAGCAGCACTGGCAGATGAGGGGCGAGGAGTACGGCGGCAGGCCAGGCAGCGCGCCCCTGCTCGTCCACCTCCTGCACGGCCGCGGTCAGCCGCTCGGCGAGGGCTCGGTGCCAAGTGGCGAGATGGGGTGCCTCGGCCGCTAGAGCGACGGCATTGATCTCTCGGATCAGGGGGTGCAGCACCACCTGCGCCGGGCCGCTGAGGCCCGATGCCAACCCGGCGTTGCCGGAAGAGTAAGGAAGGTCAAGCAGGCCATACCGGTGCAGCCCCGCAAACGTAGCCTCCAATGCTGTGACGGTGACGTCGTCTCCGGTGACAGCAGACATCAAGTCCGGGGTGATGAGGGACAGCGGGATGGGGGCTTCGGCCAGTATTGCTAGTAGTCGCAACACGGGGCGGGCCAAAGCGTTGCCTTCCCTGGCGAGCTGGTCCAGGGACACCTCCCAGGTGTGCCGCACCACGGTGCGGGCAAATTGCGGATGAGAGGCGTCCGGGTGTTCGGCTCCCAATAGGAGGGGCAGTTCATGCTCCAGGGCCTGGCAGTAGGTGGTGAAGCAACGGTAGCGGCTGGTGGGCTCGGCCAGGTAGGTGCCAGCCGCGTGCAGCGCCAGCGGGAGGCCCCCGAGCCTCACAGCCAGGTCCCGAGCCTGCTCGGCTGTGCCAGCAGCGGGAGCAACGTCGACCAAGATCTGGCCTGCAGGCTGTGCGGGCAGCGGCGTCAAGGGCAGTAGCCGGGCAAGCGGCCCCCATGTCTGCGGGCTGCTGTCCCGGCTGGTCACCACCAGCAAGCCTCGGCCGTGCGGACGGACCCAACCGCGGTAGTCAGCCAACGGCTCCCCTGCCGGGCCAATCTCTTGCGGCTCATCAGCGTTGTCCAACACCAGCAGCCACCGCCGCGACCGACCCAACTGCCGCCACACCACATCGGGCAGACTCACCCGCCCGGCTCGCGCGGACTCCAACTCTGCCTCGGGCAGCCCGCAGGCCAGCGCCACCTGCACCATCTGCTGCGCCATCTCGGCGGAATCACGCCAACGCACCCAAAACACGCGCCGGCCCGCCGCGTCGGCTTGCGCGGCGAACTGCGCGGCTACCGTTGTCTTGCCCATCCCGCCAGCCGCGCACAACACCGCGAACCGTCCTTGCGGCCGCCGCAGCATGCCTGCCAGCTCGGCCAGCTCGGCCTCGCGTCCACGCACGCGCTCCACATGCGGAGGGTGTAAGGAATCCTGCCGACTCCAGGCCGATCGGCCCGCTGGCCCCAGCCGCACTGGCGGTCCTGCGGCGGCATCCAGCCGTCGGCTCCACAGCATCAGCCCGATGCCGGCGGTCACCAGCACGGCGAACACTGGCCAGATGACCCACGCGTGAGCCGCCCACCCCGGCACCGTGGCACTGGCGTAATTGGTCACCGGCCCCAGCACCGCCGCCACGACTGCAGCCGTCCCCGCCACAGCCGCCCCTGCCCACGCACTCTGCCTACGCCCCATATTCGCCCCCCGGTCCACCGCCACCAGCATGCCCAAACCGAGACCACCTGCGCGGGAAGTTGCAAGACTCGTAGTCAAGCTGGTGAGGCGCCCCCCTCTCACGACCAGCACACCCGTCCCGAAGAAGGCCAACAAGCGGGTAGCCCCCACGCCCGGCGATATCGAACTTGCTGGATACATAGCCGCGTACCGGGCTGGGTACTTTCAGGCGAACGCCGACAGCCTTCCTCGAACCGTATGCAGCCGCCGCGCGCACCATCCGATCCGGAATGCGCCGCTGCTCCCGGGAGCAGCGGCGCATTCCGGCAGGCGAGCTGTGTCCTTCCCAGGAGCCCTGGACGCTATCGCCTGCGACCGCGCCGTCGGTAACCGCGTCGCTTCGGTGTCCTGCAGACTGGGGAGATCGAGCTGCGGCGGCCGTGACCGGGATGCCCACACTGCCCTCTGTTGGGTCGCCTGTTGCCGTCGACGTGCGGCAAATCGGTCGAGTCTCGGCGAGTTCACCGGTTCCAGCGGATCTTGATGGCGTCGAGCGCGGCGGTCTGGGCATCGGTGAGGCGGTTGGCGCGGCGGGCGGCTCGCTGGCAAGTGAGCCAGGCGTCCAGTCGGATCCCTCCGGCAACCGTGCCGTCGGGCACGGTCAGATGTCCGTGTTCCATGTAATAGCCGAGGGCGGCTTGGTATCGCGGCGCCAGGCCGCTTCTGAGGAGGGCTGGGCGATGCGGCGGCGGTCGGGCTGGATGCGGGGCGGGGCGGGGCGGGGGACTGTCCCAGTCGTAGCCGAGTGCGTCCAGTGCCGACTTGATTGTTCGTTGAGCGTGCCTGCGGCGTGGGCTCGGCGCTGCTGGTGGAGCCAGTTGCCCAGGCGGAGGCCGTCCTGTTCGCCGCTGTGCGGCACGCCGAGGTGGCCATGCAGCCGGTGCCAGGAGCGGGCAGCGTCAGGGTAGCGGGTCTGGGCGAGGGTGAAGGACGGACGCCAGGCGAAGCCTGCGTCCTCAAGCTCGGTGACGCGCTGGGCCGGGAGCTGCCCGGTGGCGTACTTGTGGCGCATCTGGGTGACCCAGGCGCCGAGTTTGATGCCGTCGTCGGTGACGTGCGGCTGCGGGACGAGGGCATGTGGGTGGCGCGCCAGGCTATGAAGGCGTCGAGGTTGCGCTGTCAGGCGCTGTTGCGGTGGTCCCAGATCATGCCGAGGGCGTTGTGGGCGGCAATCCGGTGCTCGGCAAGTGTCCCGTCGCGGAAGTATTTGCGCTGGCGGCCGATCCACTGCGTCGGACGGGAGAGCGGCCTGGCCCTGGGTCAAAGCCGCTTCGCGTTGCGCAGCAGCTGTGCGTAGAAGCCGTTTCCGTCGATGCGGGAGACCCCGCCCTTGTCACCGATCGTCGGACCGTTGACTTCCTTGCGGCTGGAGATGAACGTCTTGTGGCCCTCGGTGTCCGGTCCCAGGTAGAGGGCGACGTGGTCGAGGCGGTCGCCGGTGTGGTGGTCCATCTTGAAGAAGAGAAGGTCGCCGGGCTGGAGCACGTCGATGTTCTTGGGGCGTTCGTACCAGGGCGCCGGGCCCGACAGCGGGATGATGTCCGCGCCCAGACGCGAGCGCGCCATGCCATTGGCCGTGCGGGGCAGGCCGTCGCCCTTGTTGTCGTCGGACGCCAGCGGATAGCGAGCCCGGTAGCCGAACACCATGCGCACGAACCCCGAGCAGTCGATGGCGCCGGCGCGGGCCGTCTCCGGCTGCTTGGTCGTGCCGTCGCGGAAGGTGTAGGGGATGCCCAAGTAGTGGAAGAAGTCGGACTGTTCGAGCAGCGGCGTGCCGCGGTTCTTGGTGAGGTCCGGGTTGACCGGGCCGAACTTGGCGTCGCCTGCGTACGCGAGGCCCTTGGCGTCCTTCTTGACCGGCGCTCCCGTGGCGTACTGGAAGGCGGTCGCGAAGAGGTCGTCCTCCTTGGTGCTCGAGGCCTTGTTGAACCAGGTTTTGAACCACGCCTCCTTCTCGGCTCCTTGGCGCCAGGCCTGGGGCATCAGACGTACCCAGTCCTCCGTGACGACGCGGACGGCTGTGTTCGCGGGTTCGGCGAAGGTGCGCGAGGGGCCCCTGAGGGTCGCGGTGCGCGCCTTGTCGGTGAACGTGGCCAGGATCTGGCCCTGGTCGCCGCGCAGCACGGTGCGCGCGGGGTTGTTCAGGCGCTCCCAGCGCTCCTTGCCGCTGTCCTTGCCGGCGTCGGCCTCCCCGACAGGGCGGTCCTTGACGGTCTGGACGCCGGGCGCCGAGTCCCGCTCCTCCCTGCGCAGTTCCACGGTGAGGTACGCGCTGGACGCCAGCAGGGCCAGCACGGTCAGGGCGTGCACGGTGGTGCGTTTCTTCATGGGGGGCATGGCTGTTTCGGCTCCGATCCTGGGTCAGGCGGACGGCATTACGCCGAGGAGGATTCCGGCGGTGAGGACGACATAGGCCATGAGCGTCACCGATCCCGTGGCGAGGAGGGTGGGTCCCTTGGGCTGGCGGACCAGCTGGTAGGCGATCAGGCCGGGCACGATGAAGCCGAGGGTCTGGTTGGCGTACATGAGCGGGAACTCCAAGGAGAGCACGATCATGACGGTGGCCTGGAGGGTGACGCCGAGCAGGACAACGGCGGCGAAGAGCCGCTTGCCATAGAGGATCACGAACTTCTGCATCAGCAGCGTGCCGGCATAGGTGAGGGCGGTGACGCCAGCGACCATCGCGGCGCGCTGCAGGTCCTCGACGAGGGTCAGCGCGAGCCAGCCCGGGGTGATCATGCCGCCGGGCGAGAGGTTGGTCGTCAGGTAGCAGACCAGGGAGAAGAGCAGCCCGATCGCGATGCCGATGGCGGCGATCTCGGGGGTCAGGACGGAGGGGATCAAGGGTGCTGCTCTCCTGGGTTGTGCCACTGCGGGGAATCGTCGGCGGGAGGTACGCGCGGCTCGAACAGGCTGCGGGTGCGGGCCTGTTCCCGGTGCGCGGGGTGCGCCGGGTTCTGCTCGGGGTGCGGGGCCGGGTGCGGGTACTGCTCCCCCGCGCGCTGCGCGTCGTGTGGCGCGTAGCGGTCCTCGTACGTCTGCGGGTAGGGCTGGTAGGGGTCGAGGTGGGGTGCGTACTGCATGGTCGGCTCGGCGTCCCGGGCCATCCGCTCGGGTGTGGCAGGCGCGGCGGGCTCGGCGGAGTCGTCCGGCGGGAGGTGTGCGAGGTGTTCGAGGAGCAGTTCGCCCTGGCCGTGGATGTTGCCGATGGCGACGAGCGAGGAGTCGGGCCCGAGCCGGCCCAGGAGCTCCCGCATGAACTCCTCGGGGTCGCGCCGGTCGCCGCCGAGGTCGACAGCGCGGTCGCGGTAGGCGGCCGGGATGGCGTCGATGGCGGACTTGGCCGGGTGGCCGATGACGAAGACCTGGTCGGGGTCGAGGTCGGGGATGATCTCGCCCATCTGGCCGTTGCGTTCGACACGGTCGGGGCGACAGTTGATGACCACGTTCAGAGGGCGATGGATGGCGCCGAGGTCGAGCAGCTGGTTGATGTTCATCAGCGTCGACTCGGGGTCGTTGGCCGCGAAGACGTTGGCGAAGCGGAGCTTCTTGTCCTCGTGGGTCACATACCGCTCCACGGAGAGGACTCCGGGGTCCGGCGGGGCGTCGTACATGCCCCGCAGCGCGGTCTCGCGGTCGACGCCGAGGAGTCCGGCGACGACGAGCGCGATGGCCACGTTCTCCTTGAAGGTGAACCAGCTGAAGCCGCGCAGTTCCGCGTCGGTGACCATCTCCGGGTCGGCGTAGACGAGGCGGCAGTTCCGTTTCTCGGCCTCTTCCTGGAGGATGGCGAAGCGGTCCTTCTCGGCGGTGACGCAGATGCCGTTCTCGGGCATCGAGCGGCACAGCGAGCGTGCCACGTCGTCGAGGGTGGGGCCCATCTCGGCGAGGTGGTCCTCGCGGACGTTGCAGAGGACGCCGATCGTCGAGCGGATCAGCTTGGACTGGTTGATCTCCTGGAGCGCGGGCATGACGGCCATGCACTCGATGACGAGGGCATCGGGATGGTAGGCGCTGGCGCGCCGCACGATGCCGATCTGCTCGACGACGTTGGCGATGCCGAACTTGCGGTAGACGGGCTCCTCGGTGGCGTCCGGGTGGATGAACCGGGCAGCGGTTCCGGTGGTCTTGGCGACGGTGACGAGGTCGCCGCCGCGCAGCGCACCCGCGCACAGGCGGGTTATGGAGCTCTTGCCGCGGATGCCGTTGACGAGCACGCGGGTCGGGATGCGGTCGAGGTTGACGTAGTGCCGCCGCTGTTCGATCACTCCGGAGATCAGCAGGAGGGCCCCGCACACCACGAGCACGGTGTAGAGGAAAAGCACGGTGTTACTGGTTCCTTCCGGCCGCGGCGGGCGTGCGGGTGGCGCCGTCGCGTTGGCGTTGCTGGTCCTGGAGGCGTTGTCGGATCAGTTCCAGGCTGCGGGCCACGGCGCCGACCTCGTCGTGGTGGCGCGGGTAGAGCACTGTCTTGCGGTCGCCGTCGGCCAGCTTCTCGGCCTGGTCGGCCAGTTCGCGCAGCGGGCGCGCGACGACGATGTGCAGCCAGCCGAGGCAGGCCGCGGCCGCGGTGAGGCCGAGCATGCCGGCGAGGACCGTGCGGTTCTGCAGGCTGTACTCGGGGATGGCGAGCCAGGAGGCAGGCTGGGAGCTGACCACCGTCCACTGCAGGGAGTCCGCCGCCCCGCCGCCGGAGAACGGCGCTGCGGCGACGACGCGTACGTTCCCGCCGTCGCGCCGCACCTCGCCGTGCTCGGCCTTCCGCTCAAGCAGAGGTCGGAGTGAGGAGGGCAGTTTCTGGAAGGCGCGGTATCCCGAGTCGCCGCCGATGACGCGGCCCTCGGTGTCGACGACGCGGACCTCGCCGAGTCCCTGGCGGCCGAGCAGCGCGTTGATGAACTCGATGCGGAACTCCCCGACGACTGCGGCGCCTTGGCGGTCCGGCGCCGCGACTGTGGCGGCGATGACGGGTTTCTTGCCTCCGTGGCCGCTCACCTCGAAGGCGTTCTCCGAAGGGGCCTCTCCTGTGGCGTGGTGGGGGGTGTGACCGGCCCGGGCGAGGATCGTGCCGTCGGCGCCGAGGACGTACACCGACTCGTAACGCTGGTGATCCTTGACGGTGCGGTCCAGGACGGCAGTCATGTCCTGGGCGGAGGTGCGGTCGTCGATGAGGGACGCGACGGCGGCAAGGTCGGCGTGGCCCTCGTTGAGGGCGCGGCGCACCCGGTCGCTGAGCGTCGCGGTGCGCGCCTTCTGGTCGTGGACACTCTGGGTCGGTACGCGGACGTCGTCCTCGGCCCGGTTGAGCAGGAGCATCAGCGGCGCGGCCCATCCGAGCAGCAGCAGGGCGCACACGACGAGGAGCGCCCGGGTGCCGGGCCTCCTGCGGCGTACGGGACGTGGTGGATCCTGCGCGGCGACGGGTGCTCCGCGCAGCTGGCAGCGCAGCCGCTCCAGGGCGGCGCCGATCCGCGCGGCCTCGCCGGACCTCGGCACGGTCACGGGGCGCTCTAGGTCACCGCGGGTGAGGCGGCGGCTCTCCAGGAAGAGTCTGATCAAGGGGCGTTGCACCGTGGACAGGAGCAGCATGACCGCGAGGGCGCCGATAACGAGAAGGGCGCCCGCCGCCACGAGCCCGACGGCGGGGCGGGCGAGCCGGGACGCGTGCTCGGCGACACCGACCTGGGTGACGACCGTGAGACCGAGAGTGCCGGCCGGGGTGGCTTGGCCGGGATCGCCCGCGGCGAGCGTGGCGTAGCCGCCGATGGTCTGCTTGTCCGCGACGCTGTCCCCGGCCAGGTGGCCGCTGACGCCCGTGTAGCCGCCTGCGCCGGGAGCCTTGGCGGAGATCGCGTTCTGCTTGCCCTTCTTGGCCGCGATGCCCGCGAAGGTGCGCAGTTGCTCCCTGGCTCCCTTGCCGCCGAGCGCGCCGTGGCTGCTCAGGACGTGCCCGTCGCTGTCCACGACGCCGATGGCCCGGCCCTCGCCGAGGTTCACACCGGGGAAGTTGAGGCTGCTGGAGGCGATCAGGAGCTGTTGGGGCCGGCCTTCCCAGGACAGCAGGGCCAGGGTGACCAGACGGGTCTGACCGTTCTCCAGGCGGACCAGGCGCGGAGCCAGACCGCCCTCGTCGGCCAGGCGGCTTCGGTCGATGGCGGTGAGCGGTACGTTCTCGCCGCGCGCACCGAGGAGCTTGCCCGAGGCGATCTCCATGACGGCGGTGCCGCGCCACTTCTGGTACACATCGCCGACCTTGTCCAGGACGTCGTCGGCGGGCGCGGGTTGCTGCTGGTTGAAGAGGGTGGCGGTGCGGGTCAGATCAGTGATCGATTCGTCGAGGGAGGCACGCAGCGCGATGGCCCCGTCCTCGGCGACGTACTGCTGGGACTTGCGGACGGCCTCCGGTACGAGCGCGTTCTCGGGTCTGCCGAGGGCGAGCGCGGTGATGCCCGCGAGGGACAGAAGCAGCGTGGCCAGCACAGCGATGGGTGGACGTATGCCACCTATCAGCGACATGTCCGACCTGCGGCGGACCTTGTGCCGCCGCCTGGATCCCGAAGCCGCCAACGCGACGCTCCTCTTCTGCTTCTTCGGGCGCCAACCCGAGGCGGCCGTCCCACCCCGGGGCGTACGAGCGTGCGACGCGAGACCCCCAACCATGAGATAGGTAAAGAGTTGCCTACCTCCGAACAAAATTCACTGAAAAATATATTGGAAAAGATCTTTGCGCAAATCCTTGGCAAACGACGGGCGGAAGGGGCAGCCCACCTGCAAGCCCCAGGCAAATGACACGACAGAGGACGATTGTCCGGATTAAGCCCATATATGCGACTAAGTAGGTGCTGCATGCTGCATCTCCTCTCGGTCCCCCACCTCCTTTCCCACCTCGCCCCGTATCTTTGGTCCGGCCATGACTGTGCACAGGAAGACAAAAGCGATCGCCATCACCTCGGCGCTCGTCCTGCTCGGCGCTCTGATCGCGTCGGCCCTCGCCCTCACCGAAGGCCGCTGGGGCAGCGGCACGAACCGGGACGACCAGGCGGACAGACAGCACCCGCAGCCCCGCGCGACCCCCTCCCCCAGCGGACCGCCCCGAAGTGAACTGGAGCGCCGCATAGTCGAGTTCGCCGCGCCCTTCCGCGGGGACTCCGGATATCGCGCACCAAGCCCCACCGACCGGCGCACCATGGCCGAGTCCGTGGGACTCGTGCTCGACGGCAAGCGCGAGGAGGCCGGCCGGACCCTCTCCCGCGTCGGCTACCAGCTGCGCACGCTCGTGGATGCCGAGACGGGCCGGACGTACGCGGAACTCTCCGACCGCAGCGAGACCGTTCCCGCGCCCCGCGGCTGGGGCCGGGTCTACATCGACCTGTCCTCACCCGTGCGCTGGTCCGTCCAGGCGCCACACCCCGTAGCCGATGCCCGCACCGAACGGCTCGGCGCGCGCGTCCTGTTGGGCTCCCCCGGCGGTGTCCTCGTCATCGCGGGCGCCCATCGAGACGCGGGGCGGGGCAACTCGGCCGACGTCGCACACCGCCGCGACACGGTCTTCGCGGCGGTCTGCGACGAGCTCGCCGAGCGCGGCCTGCCCGGCGTCCAGGTCCACGGCTTCGCCGACGACTCCGATCCTGGCCGCGACGTCATCGCCTCCACCGGGACCGGTACGGCAGGTCGTGCTGACGGCAAGACCCTGGCGGACGCCCTACAGGGGCAGGGGTTCGAGGTATGCCGGGCCTGGGCGCGCTCCTGCCCGCTGGAAGGCACCGAGAACGTGGAGGGCCGGAAAGCCGCGGCCGAGAATGTCCCGTTCCTGCACGTCGAGTTCAGCAACACGGTGCGCACGGACGACGCCCGCACCGGACGGGCCGTCGCCGCCGTGGACACACTCACCTCTCGCTGGGCGGCGGGCCAGAAAAGCACAGCGCGGGACTGAGGCGAAGCGCCGAGCCCGCAGCATGGTATGCACTTCTTCTGCGGGCACCCCTGACTGAACGCCTGCCCACAGAGGGGCTGTTGGTGATCTCCTTAGGCACGATGCGGTCCCTCCACGAGGAGGGTGATCGCCTGCCCGTGAGGTAATGGTGGCGGTGCCCCTCGATGCAGGGCGAGCGGCACTATTCGGCCGGGCAGGCAGCCATGCAGCGGCAACAGTGCCGGAGCACCCCGAGCCGACCGCCCGTGGGCATCCGGAGAGCCCCAGGCCATAGGATTCCTTGGTGATCATGGACCAGGGAGATCAGCGACGAGGATCAGACGGGGGATTCCGGCCGCCCGTCAAATGGCTGATCTGACGAGCCCACTCCGGGGTGATCTCAAGGATCCGTCAAGATGAGACGGCCCACAGGAGGGTTGCGTCACAAGGCTTCAAAGGGCGCCCGTTTAGCGACGCCGCCGTGCCGCGCGCTCCCGTTCGAGTTCCCCGAGCCGTACGAACCAGCCGACGACGCCCAGGAGTCCGAAGATCCCGACAGTTAGCGCGACCAGGCTCATCCCGATCCGCCACCAGTGCAGCAGTCCGCTGACCCCGGTGACGAGGCCGCCGGCTGTGAGCATGCAGAAGAACAACAGCGTGCGCGAGCCCTCCAACTGCCTGCAGAACCCTGCCCAGTACCGCACCATCAGACGCCGGGCCCCCGCCCGCGCTCTGCCATACATCCCCCTGTCACTGCCGATTCCGCGAGTCTACTCAGCGGCCCCGACACCCGTACGCCACCCCGCAGGCGACCCCCTGCTCACATGACAGTGGCCAGTCCAACGGCCACCCACCTGGGCATCTCGATAGCCGGAGGAGTACGGCCCAATCCGGGAGGACGAGCCGTATCCCTCACACGACCGCGCCCATGCGACCACGGCAGGCATCCCTCAGCAGTAGTAGGTCTGCCGTGCTACATCCGAAGACTTTACGATCTGGCTGCCACTGATCGATGCAATCTTCGCAGATCGGCTAGCGACACTTCCGCCTACCTGCGCCATGTGGGACCAGAGGGAAGCCTCCCTCACGCACAGGGGAGACCGACCAAGATCCGGGCCAGGGGCGGACCAACTCAACTTCGGTTCTCCCCGACGACGCGCGGGTGTTCGGTCGCCTCCCGTGGTGATCAGGAGCGTGACGGCGCTCAGACCGCGCAACGCTCCTGCCTGGGTTTCTGCTGGTCGGGCATGAACTCCAACTGGCGGCGGGAGAGTTCGGGCGTCGGGGAGCAGTCGCGGAGGGTCACCGCGGCATTCGATTGCGAGGGCGACCGCGAAGCCCGGCTGGCTGGCTCGAACGCCCACCACGTAGCCTCCGCGCATGACCGATGATCCGTTCCAGTGCCGCTGCATCCTCTGTCATGACTACGGCGACCGAGACGAAGCGGACCACGCCGATCTGACGATCATCGGGAATGTGCAGCAGCACGGATGGCACGTCGTGATGGTTCCCGAGGACGAGATCGGTCCTGGATTCGCCTACACGATCGGCCTCGCCCACACTCACGGCGCGCCTGAACTCACCGTGTTCGGGCTCGATATCCACGCCATGCACGGCATGCTCAACAGGCTGGGAGCGAAGGCCGCCGCAGGTGCTGTACTGGCGGACGGCCAGAGGCATCCTGATGTTGTCGAAGGTCACCAAGCCGTGCTCAGGAGTGTGGATCTCCGTTGGTGCCGGACCTTCTTCGGACGGGCCATCGGGTTCTACCGGCGGCCTCCTATTCCCATGTTGCAAGTTGCCTGGCCTGACGTGGACGACTGCTTCCATTGGGAAGAACAGGCTCACGAGAGTCATCGCGAGTCACAGCCTCAGTTGTGGCTGCCACCGAGTGAGCATCCCGCCGGGGTCTGGACGGCCGAACTCTGACCACGGGCGGGCGGCGACAGACTCGTACCCGCGTGGATCGCTACTGAAGCAAGATCACCTTTTGGAGCAGCTCGAATCCGGCCCGGCCGTGGAGCTGCCTCTTGATCTTTTCACGCGTGTCACGGCGCCCTCGGTGCCGCCTGGCCCCACCTTGAGCCTTGCGGTGGGACGGTGGTTGTGGTCCGCCGAGGGTGGGTGCTGCGGCCCCGTGAGCGGGTGCCCATGCGGAGGCTGGATGTTGCGGGCCAAGACGTTGATGGCATCGGCGACTTACTGCTGATCAAGCACCACGGTCATCGACCGCGAATCCCTCACATCGGATGATCAACGGTCGCGGACGAACGTCGCGCAGTCCGCACACTCCTCGAGGTACCGATGGCGGCACTCGACGGTGTGCCGGAGGAAGGTGATCGCTTGCTGTCTGCTGCGGACCTCACCTTCGAGCGCAGCGATCTTCGCGCGCACGACCTCCTGTGCTGCGGACTTCTTCGGGGACATCGCGGCGGCGACCTCCGGCAACGAGAGCCCGACTTGTCGCAGTTTCAACACGGTTCGTGCCTGCTCCAAGACGTCTTCGTCGTAGAGGCGGTAGTCGTTCGCGTCCCGGCGCACCGTGAGTGCTCCGACGTGCTCCCAGTGCCGTAGGACATGGGCCTCGACTCCAAGCTGCGCAGCCGCTTCGCCGATGGTTATCGCCATTCCGCCCTTGCCTTGATGTCGACCTGAACCTTTAGCGTCCCCAGCATGCCTGACAGTTCTCCCACCCCGCTTACTCCTGCTCGTTCCCGAACGGTCCTGGTCACCGGCGCGACGGGCAACGTCGGCCGTGAACTCCTCACCAGGCTGCACGAGCGTGCAGCAGTTGTGCGGTGCCTCGACCGTCGTCGTGTTGACCCGCGACCTGGCATCGCGTCGGTGCGCGGTGACCTGACCGACGCCTACACCGTCCGTACGGCGCTTGATGGCATCGACACCGTCTTCCTCATATGGCCACTGCTGGACACCGCACCCGCTGAGCCTCTGATCGCAGAACTGGCCGCAGCAGCGCCGCGCGTCATCTACCTCTCCTCGACCGCGATCGATGACGCCTCTGCTCGCCAAAGCGATCCGATCGTGCAAGTACACGCGGACATGGAACGCCGGCTCCGCGATGCCGGCCTGAATCCCACCGTGCTGCGCAGCGACACGCTGGCGTCCAACACCCGGGGCTGGGCGGCACAGCTGCGCGCAGGCGACGTAGTCGAAGGCCCTGACATAGCGCACACAGCAGTAGTGGACGAGCGCGATGTCGCGGCCTCGGCTGCAGAGGTGCTCCTTCGATGCCAGGACGATTCGGATCGCACCTACCGGCTGACCGGACCTGAGCCACTCAGCAGGGCCGACCAGGTCGCAATCCTCGGCGCCGCACTCGGACGAAACCTGCGATTCGAGCCGGTCCCCGTGGACGTTGCGCACGCACGAATGCTCGCGGACGGACGTCCCGAGCATCTGGTCGAGGCCCTCCTCGCGGCGTCGACGCGGCGACCTGAATCACGCCTTGTCACCGATGACGTCGAGCGCCTGACCGGTATGCCGGCCCGCCCCTTCGCGCAGTGGGCCATCGATCACAGCACCGAGTTCGGTCGGCGGCCGTGACCACACATATCTGCCAGTCTCCAGCCGGTGTGACGGCCGCCGAACATCGCTTCCCCGCCAACTTCGTAGCCGCCACAGGAAACTGCCCATGAGGCACGCCAACGCTCCATTGACCGTCGAAGGTCGACGCCGACTCGTCGAGCGCTGCCGGACTCGTCCGATAGCGCACGCCGCCACCGAAATAGGGATCCCCCCTCGCATGTGCATCGAAGTGGGTCAACCGCTACCGCTGCCATGGGGAGATCGGCCTGCTCGACCGTTCCTCGACACCACACAGCCAACCCACCGCGACAGTCGCCACGGCCGTGGCCCGGATCGCAGATCTGCGGCGCAGCCAGAAGTGGTCAGCGTCGCGGATTGCGTTCGAGCTCCAAGCTCAGGGCGTCACAGTCAGCGCCGCACCGTGACCCGGCACCTGGCGAGGCTCGGTCTCAACCATCGCAAGTTCATCGACCCGAGCGGCGAGCCGAACCGAGAGCCCCGCAGAATCGGCGCCAGGTGGCCAGGCCACATGGTCCACGTCGATGTGAAGAAGGTCGGACGGATCCCCGACGGCGGAGGTTCGCGTGTCCACGGCCGCGGGAGCGGGCGCGCCAAGAACGCCGACCGGCTGAAGAAGAAGAGCAAGCGCGGCGGCTACGTGTATCTCCACTCCGCAGTCGACGGGTTCAGTCGGCTCGCCTCCACCGAAGCGTTGCCCATAAAAGGGCCGTAACCGCGATCGCGTTCATGCACCGCGCTCGCGCATGGTTCGCTGCCCACGGCATCACCACATCGAGCGGATCGTCACGGACAACGGAGCGTGCTACCGCGCCGGCACATTCACCCGAGCACTACTCGGGTCGCGCCACCAGCGCATTACGCCCTACACACCGCGGCACAACGGCAAGGTGGAGCGCTACAACCGGATCCTGGCAGAGGAATTCCTCTATGCCCGCGAATGGAACTCCGAAGACGAACGAGCAGCCGCCCTCGGCGTGTGGAACATCCACTACAACTACCACCGGCCTCACGGCACCGCTGGAGGCCAGCCACCGGCGGTGCGACTCCAAGGCGGTGTCACCAACGTGCTGGCCTCCTACAGCTAGCGCGACAGCTCCGGAGGCAGCCCAGCGTTGATGGAAGCCGTAGACGGTCCGCCAAGGCGGGAAGTCGGCGGGCATCGCCCGCCATTTGATGCCGTTATCGACCAGAAACCGAATGCCGTCGACGGTCCCTCGGCGAGCCGAGCGATGCCCACCACCACCGTCGACCTACGGGTACGTGTTCGCACCGTACGTGGACAACAGTGATGCGTTCCTGCCCCCTCAGCCCACCAGCAGGGTCGGGGCGTCGGGCCGATGAGTTTGCCGGTTGCCTGAAGTCCCGGGGCATCCGAGCCTTGTGCGGACTGGATGCAACAGACTGCGAGGACGATAGTTGCCTCTCGCCGAGGCAGCCCACGAACTCCGCACCCCGCTGGCCACCCTGCGGCTGGCCGTTGAGAACGGCAGCACCTCACCGACCCGGGCACCCGCCGCCGTGGACGAGGCCGTCCGACTGGTCGACCGCCTGGGCCGCCCGGTCACCGGACTGCTGGCCCGTGCCCGGGTCGAGGCCGCCACCCAGGCAATCGAGCTGACCCCGTTGCGGCTCGACTAACTCGTCGAACAGACCGTCGAGGAACTGCCGGACCACACCGGCGTCACACTCACCACCGAGGCCGCCATCGTCAACGGCGACCCCGAACTGCTCGCCCAGGCCATCCGCAACCTCGTGGAGAACGCGCTGCGGCACGGCGGCGGCCAGCGGGATGCCCGTCGACGGCAGATCATCGCCGACTCCCGGTCGCCGACGCCGAGTTCACCGCCCGGCAGCGCGGCAGCGGCTGGGTCGGCGAAGAGCACGAGGGCATCAGCGCGCCTGCTGTCCGGCGCGGCTATCGGGAGCGGCCCAAGGCCAACTGCCGCTCTCCCGGCAGGCCCAGTGGCCGCCTGCTCGTGGCAAGCACCCGCAGACCGGGAGCCGCGGCCAGCAGCTCCCAGACCAGTACGGTGCAGGCATCCAGGAGGTGCTCACAAGTGTCCAGGACCAGCAGCCGTTTGTCGGCGAGCCACCCAGCCACCAGATCGTCGGGGCACCGACCAGCCCGGGGGAACAGGCGCAGCTCGCCGGCCAGCTGGAGCGTGAGCGGTATGGGCTCCGTCAGCGGCGCCAGGGGAACCCACCGCACCCCGTGGGGAAAGCCCCGCCGTACGAGAACAACGCCGACGACGAGTGTCCAGGCAGCCCTGCTCCCTCTCCCGGGTACGGGCTCTACGACGCCCAGGCAGAAGCCCTCACCTGGTGAACCCCAGCCGTCCTTCCACGGAAGACGCCCAACGAAGACGCCCAGGTGAAGCGCAGCGGCACGGAAACGACGAGCAGGGCCGACGTGGGCGCTGTCGTCGGCGAGGAAGCAGCCAGCGAGCCGTGGCCGGTCACCTCCTGGCAGGGCTGGCACCGCTTCGCCACCGCACCGCCCCCGGCCCCACCGGCTGGTAGGCCTGTTCGGGACGACGTGCTCTCACTCACAGCGACCAGGCGCAGCAGCCGCCTCGGGACGTGGCCCTTCCATGAGGGATCTGGGCAGCCAGAGCCGGGAGCCGCCGTCGCGCAGGCGGGTGAGGAAGGCCAGCACACCGCTGAGGCCGGTACTGAAACCCGCCGTCACCGAAATGCCTGTGTCGTCGGGCAGCACCAGGCGGCCGTGGCGCACGGCGTTACGGGGTTGGATGCTCTCCGCGAGTTCCGCCGCCCACTCCCGGTAGCGCTTGTCGCCCAGGAGCTCGGCCAGGTCCAGCAGGAAGTCGCCGTCCCCGGCCAGCCCGTGGCACTGGCAGGTTCCCATGTGCCAGCGGGAGCGGCGGACGGCCATGGCCGCCTGGATGGCGAGGTCGGCGTGCCGGTCCTCGCCGGTGTTCTGCCACATCCGGATCAGGAAGGTGCCGATCCCGGAGGAGCCGCTGCACCAGTTGGTCTTCAGGGGCCCGCCCTTGTCGTCGCTGGGCCAGTACGCGGCGCCCCGGTCGAAGCGTACGAGGGAGCCCAGAGTGTCCGCGGCGGCCGTGGCGAGCTCCGTATAGCGCGGCTGGCCGGCCGCGTTGCCCGCCGCGAGCAGGAACGTGCCCACGCCGGCCACCCCGTGGGCGAAGCCATAGTGGACGACGCCCGCCAGGGCCGAGGCGAAGTCGGCGGCGATCGGCCATCTCACCTGGCCGTCGCGGTGTTCGGCGGCCGTGGCGAGCGATTCGGCTGCGGCCCGCGCCCGGGTCAGGAACTGTTCCTCTCCGGTTGCCTCCCAGAACCGCAGCTGGGCGAGGCCCGCTCCGGCAGTCCCATGGCAGACATCCGGATTCGGCCAGCGGACGGGCACCCGTTGGGCGAGGTCCGCTGCCAGTCGGCGGAGCCGGTCGTCGCCGAGGAGCTGGCCGGCTTCCAGCAGTGCCCAGGCCGTTCCGGAACGCCCGAAATACAGGCCGGGCAGCGCGCGTGGTTCGCGTCCGACGCGGCGCGCTGTCCAGTCGGCCGCAGCCTGGACGGCTTCCACGAGTGCCGGCTCGCCCTTGCAGCCGCGAACCAGCGCGCCGAGTACACCGGCGCTGCCGTGTTGGACGTTCAGCGGATCGCTTCCCGCTTCGTTCCGACCCGATGGCCACAGGCGCTGGTCGTCTTCCAGGTCCATGGTGTCCAGCAGGTGAGCGAATCCGTCGGAGATCAGGCGGTCCAGGTCGTGGTCGCCGATCCGGTCGGCCGTGAGGCGTTCCTCGGGTTCTTCCGCTCGGACGAGGAGGGCGAGCGCGGCGTCGAGACCGGGGCGTCGCTGCGGAACCGCGTCCAGGAGGGCGACGATGGCCGGTGCCATCAGCCGTGCTGCGGCGTTGCGCGGGGCAATCCGCTGGAGCCAGTGCGCAATGCGCTCGGCAGTGGTTCGCTCCTGCGGTTCGTCCGGGGTCAGTGCCGGGTCGGCGCCACTGACCAGGTAGAACAAGGTGGCGCCCAGGCTGTACAGACCGGCGGAAGGTGCGGGTGCGAATCCGAACGGTGGTGCGCCGAGTCGCTCCGGTGCGGCGTAGGCCGGGGTGTGGGACCGCTTGACCTGGGTGCCGGGCTCGGCGAGCTGCTCGAGGTCGATCAGGCGCAGCTCCCTGTTCGCCAGGATCATGATGTTGTCGGGGGTGAAGTCCTGGGTGACGAAACCGCTGTCCTGCACCAGCCGCAGCAGCTCCACGAGTTCGCAGGCGATGTCGCGCAGTTGGGAGACCGGCCCGCCCCACGACCCGCCGTCGTCCGGTTCGAGGTTCTCGCGTACCCACTGGCGCAAGGTGACGCCCGGCAAGGATTCCTGCACGAGGAACAGGTCGCCCTGTTGCTCGAAGACGCCGACGGGGTGCGGGGTCCGGCCCGAGGGGGCGAACCGTGCCAGCAGTTCCGCCTCGTGCCGTCGCCGGTCACGGATGTCCTGCCCCTCCGGTCCCGCCCCGGTGTGCGCCCGGGCCTGCTTGATGACGACCTCGGCTCCGGTTTTCTGATCGGAGCCCAGGAATACGCCTCCGGTGAAGGCATGACGGATGACTTTCCGGACGAGGTAACGGCCGTCGAGCAGCACGGGTTTGGGCGCCGTCGGGGCGGCTTCGGCCATGGGGTGGAAGGGATCGGGCGAAGCCCACGAGGGCGGTGAGAACCACGCCTTGCGCTCGTCGGGCACCAGCCGGCCGTCCGGCGCGATCAGCATCGCCTCGTAACTGCCGTCGTTGCCCAGCATCGGCACTCCGGTGAACACCCCGAACCGGTAGTGCACCAGGCTGCCCGGCCGGTAGGGCCGGTCCGAGAGGATCCCCGGTCCGGGCAAGCCGGCGGTCGCCCGGTGCAGTTCTTCGGCCAGCTCCCCGAGCTCCTCCTGGTCGCACTCGGGGTACGCGGTGAGGAACTTGCCGCCCGTGCCCCGGTTGCACAGCCGGGAGCCGAGCTCTTCGACCTGAGCAAGGGTTTTCGCGAACTTGAACGGGCAGCTCCGGCGCAGCAGCACGTCCGCCGCTCTGGCCAGGACCAGGGGCGCGGACAAAGGGGTCGCGGAGAGGTGCAGTTTCCACCCCTGCCGTACCGAACGCCCGCCCGGGGGCTCGACGTAGCACCAGAACGTGTCCGGCTTGGCCTGCCATCCGAGGCCGTCGTGGCGGGCGAGTGCCGCCTGGGCGCAGTCTATGAGCAGCGGATCGTCGACGGTCATGATCGTCCTCGGAGCGGCAGCACTGCGGAAAGTTCCGGGCGCCCCTCGATGCGGGCCCGGTCGTCGTCGGTGCCGAAGCGGCGGTCGATCCGGCGGGCGGCCTCGGCCCATTCCCGCATGGTGCGGACCGGTTTGAGGGTGTCCACCACGAACGGGTCGTGCCAGCGTGCGACCGAGCGCTTCCAGAGCAGTCGCGGGTCCTCCTCGAGGATGTTGCCCACCACGCCCTCGTAGATGCACATCGCCCGCACGGCTCCGTCCGGTTCCACAGCCATCGCGGCGAAGAAGCTTCCTGCCGCGATCCGGTCGGGGTGCATACTCGTACCCCAGTTGTCGGACATGGACAGTTCCAGCGAGGCAGGTGCCAAGGACTTCAGGCGCTCGGCGAGTTCGGGCGAGGCCAGCCAGGCGGCCTGCTCATCGCTGAGCAGTTCCTGCTCCACGAAGCTTTGACGGTTGGCGAGACCGGAGGGCACCACGGCGCTGAGGTAGAGGAAGCCCATCTGCGGGAAGCGGGGGGCCACTTCGGTGCAGAACAGTTCCAGCTGGCCGAAGCTGCTCCGCAGGACCGTGCTGTCGATGCCGAACACCAGTGGTGGTTCACCGTGTCGCCGTGCCTCGCACGATGCATCGTCGAGCAGCTGCAGCGCCTTCATAGCCCGGTCGAACGAGCCGGCCCGGCCGCGGATCCGGTCGTGAACCTCCGCTGTCGCCCCGTCGACACTCATGTTTACCTGGGGCCGCAACCGCAGGATCTCTTCCATCGCGCGCTCCCGCAGCGGCCATCCTCCGGTGTAGAGGTACACCCCGATCCCAGCACTCGTGATCCGTTCGATGATCTCGAAGATCCCCGGCACCACCAGTGCTTCACCACCGCCCAGCCCGACGTTGTCCGGGGCGAGCGAGATGATCGCGTCCGCGACACGGAGGTTGTCCCGCAGGCTCAGTTGCCGCGACGGCCGCCTGCCCGATTCGGAGTAGCAATGCACGCAGCGCAGCGGGCAATTGTAGGTGATGTCCCACAGAATGTAGCCAGGGCGGTCAGCAACCAGCATCCTTCTCTCCCTTGTTGCCGGAATACGTCAGCGGACGGCCACGCTCGTGGTCCCAGTTGCCGACCAGGTCGGCATAGAGCGCGGACGCGGCGGCCAGCTGGTCATGAGTACCGAAGCGAGCGGTGCACCCGTCCAGCAGGAGCACCTGGTCGGCGCGGCGGGCGGAGCTGATCCGGTGCGCGATGACGATCAGCGTTCCGGGCCGTCGGGCGAATGCGGCCTCGGCCTTCGCCTCGGTCTCCGGATCGAGCCCGGAGGTGGCCTCGTCCAGGATCACCAGCCGGGCGGGCGAGAGGTACACCCGGGCCAGCGCGACGAGTTGCCGCTCGCCCTGCGAGAGGTCGGCGCCGCCCGCGCCGACCCGGGTGTCGATCCCACCCAGCCGGTCGGTCACCGGCCGCAGGCCGACCGCTTCCAGGGCCTCGGTGATCTCGGCCTCGGTGGCCCGTGGCGCCAGGTAGGTCAGGTTCTCCCGGAACGTGCCGGCGAAGACGTATGCCTCTTGCGGTATCAGGGCCACGAACCGGCGCAGTTCGCGCTGGTCGACGCCGCCGATGTCGGCGCCGCCGAGCAGCACCCGTCCACGTTGCGCCGTCAGCAGCCCGGTGAGCAGCCCGGCCAGCGTGGACTTCCCGATTCCGCTGGGGCCGACGACCACCAGGTGGCTCCCCTCCGGCACGGTGCAGTGGAGGTCTTGGACGACCGGAGTGGCGTGCGGCCCGTAGGCGAAAGTAAGGCCGTCGACCTCAAGGTCGTACGCGTCCGGGGCGGGGCTTGTGGCCGGTGTCCCGGCAGGCTCGGCGAACCCCTCCCCGAGCCGGGTGATGCTCACCGCCATCTCCAGTCCCCAGGTGGCCAGCACCTCCAGCATCTTGCGCAGCGCCGGTTCCAGACCGACCGTCAGATAGGTGACCGCGCCGGCCAGCTCGCCGAGACTCAGGTAGCCGCGGTGCAGCAGTGAAGGCGCGGAGGCCAGCAGGACGACCACCGGCAGCTGGCCTCCGACGAAGACCACCAGAGTCCGTGCGGCGGTGGCCCTGGCCAGCGCACGGGCCCGTCGCCGCTGTTCGTCCACGGCCTGGTCGACGCCTGCGATGACCCGGTGCTCGCCCGCGCAGGCGATCGCGTCGCGGACCCCGCTGAAAGCGGTGCCCGCCCGCTGGGCCACTTCCTCCTCGGCGAGCAGCACCGCCTTGTGGCGCGCGGCCAGGCCGGGCAGCAGCCAGGCGAACAGCGCCATCGCCGCCAGCACCAGCCCGCCGCTGATCAAGGCGACCAGCGGGGCGAGCAGGCTCAGTCCCACCAGCGCGGCCACCGAGGCGAAGACGATCTGGCGGATGATGCGGAGCAGGGCGTGCAGGACTTCCCGGACGGTCTGCACCTGTTCGGTGAGCCGGGCGACGGAGGCCAGGTCCGGCGGGCGGGCCGAGTTCACGGCATCGGCCAGCACCCCCTCCACCAGCGCGATGACGAACGCGTCCCGCACCGGTTCGATGACCGCGGCCATCCAGGGGAAGAGCCGGCGGGTGGCCGCCGCCCCGACCAGCGCGGCCACCAGCAGCGCTGTGAGTGCCCCGGCGGCGGGCAGCACGTCGTGCGACAGGAAGTGGTCGATCGCCGTGGAGATCAGCAGTCCCGAAGCCCCGACGGGAGCGGTCTCGACGACGGACCAGACCAAGATCCGCGCCAGGGTCCCCCGCCGTTGGCGGAGCACACTCAGCAGCAGCGTGTGCCCGGCCCGGTTCACCCGGCGTTCCCGAAGACGGCACGGTACCGGGGCTCGGCGGCCCACAGGGTGTGATGGGGCGCAACCGCCTGGATGCGTCCCTGATCGAGCCAGGCCACCAGGTCGGCCCGCGCCGCCGTGATGGCACGGTGCGCGATCACCAGCCGGGTGCGGCCGGCCAGCCCCTCGACGAACGCAGCAGCCAGTTTGGCCTCGGTGACGGTGTCCAGACTGGAAGTGGCGTCGTCCAGAACCAGCACGCGCCCTTGATGCGCGATCGCCCTGGCCAGCCCCAGCCGCTGCAACTCCCCGCCGGATAGCGGAGCTTGGTCGAGCCTGGTGTCGAACCCGTCAGGGAGCCTGCGGATGAAGTCCTCGGCCTGAGCGATCCCGGCCGCACGTTCAACCTTGCCTCCCGCCCGGTTCCCGAAGCCGATGGCGTCACCGATGGTGTCGCCGAGCAGAACCGGGCGGTCGAAGGCGTACCCCACGGCGGCACGGACGGCGCCGGGATCCAGGGCACGCAGCGGGACGCCCTCCAGCAGCACCTCACCCTCATCGGGGTCGATCAGCCTGCCCGCGAGCAGCCCGAGGGCGGTCTTGCCGCTGCCCGACGGGCCCACCACCGCCAGCACGGCGCCGGCCGGTACGTCCAGGCTGACGGCATCCAGTACGGTCCGGTCGCCGTGGCGGACCGAGACGCCGCGGAAGGACACCTCGCCCTGCCCGGCGGGCAGTTGAGCCGTCCCCCCGCCGACCGGTGGCTGCTCTGCCAGCAGCTCCTGGACGCGGGCGGCGCCGGCCCGGGCGTCGGCCAGGAAGAGCAGGGTGTCCACCTGCTGGACGAACCCCAGGGCGATGGTGAGGTAGAGGGTCAGCGCGAAGAAGGCGCCGGGGGAGATCCGGCCGTCGGCCACACCCGTCCCGGCGACCAGCAAGACGAGGACCCGGATGGTGGTCTGACCGAATGCCACCTGCCAGGAGACAGCGCGCCGGACCTGCCAGGTGGCCATTCCCGCTCGCGCCAGCTCCGGCAGCGGAAACAGCACTCGCGCGGCTTCCCGGCGTCCGGTTCCGCAGGCGCGAATGGTCCTGCGCCCGGACACCGCATCGGCCAACCGGGCCGCGATGGCGGAAAGTTGAACGAGATATTCGGCGAACGCGCTGGACGACCGCCGGGCGAGCCGCCGGATCGCGAACGCCAGTGGAGCCGCGGTGATCAGAAAGGTGACACCGGCCTGCCAGTCGATCCAGCACAGGGCCGCCGTCCCGCAGCCCGCAGCCAGGATCTCCACTCCGGCTTCGATCAGATAGGGCACCGCCTTGGCCGCCGACGCGGCGTTTCCGCTCAGGCGAGCGATCAGGTCGCCGAGCGCATGACGCCGGGAACCGGGCACACCCAGCATGAACACCTGCCGCACCAGCCGGTACCGCAGCCGGCCGAGTACCGAGGTCTCTGCCGAGACCCCTGCCATCTCACCGCCCGCCTCGGCCACCATGCGCAGCAGCAACAGCCCGGCGAACACCAGCAGCAAGGCATCGGTGTCACCGCCCGCCAGTGCCCGGTCGACCACCCGGGCCAAGGCCACCGGAAGCAGCAGCCCCGCGCCCACCGCAACCGCTGTCGCGACGGCCTTGGCCGCTGCCGGTGCGGGCGCGAGCCGCACATGGCGGAAATGAAAGTGAGACATCGCTGCTCCGTGGCAGTGGACCGACAGGGGGGATCCGGCCCACCCCCCACGCGCGATCGGTGTGGGAAGCGGGCCGGACCGGTGGCACTCAGCAGGTGCCGCAGCACGGGAACAGGCCGAGCTCGGGCTCGGGCTCCTCCAGGACCTGCAGGGCAGTCACGTCGAATTCCATGCGAATACACCCCCTTTCAGCGTCGCAACGAATGAACTGCTTCCCGCCGGGCACTGCGTGTTCATCCAGCGGGAAGGGCTTGGGAAAGTACAGGTGGACGGGCATCGATACGGGCACGGTCGTCGTCCGTCCCGAAGCGGTAGTCGAGCCGGCGAGTCGCCGCAGCCCAGTCCTTCATTGTGTATACGGACGAAAGGGTTTCGATCACGAATGGGTCGCTCCACCTCGCGACCGAGCGCTTCCACAGTTCCATCGGCGGATCCGTGAGCAGGCTGCCCACGGTGCCCTCGTATATCGCCATCGCCCGTACCCGGCCGTCCGGTTCCACCTGCATCGCGGGGATGCGGCCCTGAGCGAGGAGATCGGGGTGGTAGCGCAGCAGGCGATTGTCGGTGACCGATACGTGGACCGATGGCGGCACGAGGGAGCGAAGCCATTCGATGTGCTGGGGATCGACCAGGAGGTCGGCCTGCTCATCGGTGAGGAGTTCATGCTCGGCAAACCCGGACCGGCTGGCAAGCCCGATCGGCATGGCCGCACCGAAGGACAGCTGATGCAGCTCCGGAAACCGCGGAGCAATATCGGTGCAGAACAACTCCAGTTGATCGAAGCTGCTGCGTACGATGGTGGCATCCAGCGCGAATACGCATGACTCGGCATGACGGGCCCGCTGGCGGGCGGCCCACCGGTCGAGCAGCGCCAGAGTGGCCATGGCGCGGTCGAAGGAGCCCACCCGGCCGCGGACGGCGTCATGAACCTCGGCCGTCGCCCCGTCGACGCTCACGCTCACGTCCGCGCATTTCGCCAGTACGTCCTCAACCGCCGACCGGCGCAGCGACCACCCACCGGTGTAGAGGTGAGGCTCCACTCCGGCGTCCACCATGCGGTCGACGACCTCCTGCAGGCCCTTCACCATCAGGGGCTCGCCGCCCGCGAGCACGATGGCCGCCGGACGCAACGACAGCATTGCCTCCGTGACCCGCAACATGTCCACGAGGGAGAGCTGCCTCGAAGCACGCCGTCCCGATTCGGAATAACAGTGCGTACATCGCAGCGGGCAGGCGTAGGTGATGTCCCAGACGATGACGTTCGGACCGCCGGATATAGTCGCCACTCGACTCGACATGAATCCACTCCTTGTTTTCCGGGCGCAGTCGTGCGGCGCGCATTTATCGCAAGGATCTGTTTCGGTCGAGACGGGGCCGCCATCGCCGAACCGTACTTCAGGTAAGTCTGCCCGTGGACCGGATGCCAATGATCCGCATTCACGTACGGAACTCATCTACAGCGCCATATTCTCTGGCCTGCTCCTGCGGTTTGTCATACCGGGAATCGAAGCGGTGCCCAATCTAGCGAAGCCTCACCGGCGGGGCGAATCTCGGTCCGTTGAGCGGACCGTTCACGCCAGGCACTCGATCCACACGCGGCAGAGCAGTCGATTCAGCCTCTCCTGCCGCAGCGGAACCAGGCCCATCAGAGGCAGAATATCGAACGCATCCGGAATTAATAATTTTCGGTTCCCCCGCCGGACCAGCCATTTATCATGCGTTTAGCCCCGCCCGGTGAAATTGCTCCCCACGCTGAAACAAAGGGGGCATCGGATGGTCGGCTCGACGGCAGAACTCGCAGGTGAACGGCCGTCTCGCGGGCGCGGAGTGCTGGATGGCGCCTTCGCGTTGCTGGAAGCGCTCAGGGAGGCGGAGGAAGCCGGACTGACAGCGCTGTCGGCCAGCAGCGGGCTGCCCAAGGCCACGGCGTACCGGCTCCTGGAGCAGCTGGCCGAACTGGGCGCGGTCGAGCATCGTGGCTGCCGATACCGGATGGGTTCCCGGGTGTTCCGTCTCGGCCTGGGGTGGCAGCCACATCCACGGCTGCGCGCTGCGGCGGACACCCCGATCCGGCAGCTGGCCGCCGCCACGGACGCCTCGGTCGCGATCTGTGTGCTGCGCGAGGGGCGGACGCTGGCCGCCTTCGGCGTTCCAGGCATGGTGGACCACCTGGCGCCGGTTCGCCCGGGGGCAAGCTGGCCGTGGCATACCTCCGCAGGCAAAGTTCTGGTGGCATTCGCCCCGCCCGAGGCGCCCCTGAGCTCCCTGCCCGCGTCCTGGTCGCGCGAGGCTTCCGCCATCCGGGAAACGGGCGTATGCCTGGATCGGGAGGAGCTGATCACGGGGGTGTGCTGCGCAGCCGCGCCAGTGACCACCCAACACGGCGACGTCGTCGGAGCCGTCTGCGCCATGGTCACGCCCTCACAGGACATCACCAAGATGGCGAACGCCGTCCAGCGTGCCGGACGGATTGTCAGTGCAGGGCTGCGGCGCCCGACAATCAGTAGCGTGCCGCTTCGGTGAGGCTCTCCGATTGCCCGCCGCTCCGAGGAGCAGGCGCCGTGCAGACCTACAAGGGCGGCTACGGCTACCACCCGCTGTCGGCCACGGGCCTCCGGCCGGGCGGGCAGCCATGCGAGGTTGAGGCAGGTAAGAGGCGGGTTGTGTCGGGGCATAACGCCTGCTTGCCGGAATGGGCGGTTGCTCGCAGAAGCTCATGTGAACCTTCCCCTTGATCGTGGACACCTGGAGACTGGGATCTTGAGGTTCCAGAGGAAGTAGCACCAGGTGGGAAGCAAGTACACGAAGCGGTACACGGAGGAGTTCAAGCGGGACGCGATCGCGCTCGTCGACTCCTCGGGCAAGACGGTCACCGCGGCGGCCCGGGAGCTGGGCACCAGTTCCGAGTCCCTGCGCGGCTGGTACCGCAAGGCCAAGGCGGACCGGAGCGAAGGCACCTCCAGCGAATTGAGCAGTGCCGAGCGCGAGGAGCTCAAGCGGCTGCGGCGGGAGAACCGTGAACAGCAGCAGACGATCGAGATCCTGAAAAAGCGACCGCCTTCTTCTCGTGAAGGAGAACGACCGGTGAGCGCGTTGTACCGCTTGATCCATGCGGAGAAGGCGAACTACCCGATCGTGCCGCTCTGCCGGGTGCTGCACGTCGCCCGCTCCTCCTAGTACGCGTGGCGCGAGGGCGAGGCCGCCCGCCAGGCCCGGCAGGCCGACGACGCGCTCGCCCACGAGATCACGGTGCTGCACATCGCCTCGCACCGCACCTACGGGGTCCCGCGCATCCACGCCGAACTGCGGCGGCTGGGACGGCGGGTGAACCGCAAGCGCGTCGCCCGCGTGATGCGCGAGCACGACATCCAAGGCGTCACCCGACGCAGGCGCCGCTCGCCGACCCGGCCTGACAAGAAGGCGAAGCCGGCCCCGGACCTGATCGGCCGCGACTTCCGTGCCGAGCGGCCCGGGATCAAGCTGGTCGGCGACATCACCTACCTGCCCACCGCCGAGGGCCGGCTCTGCCTCGCCTGCCGGCTGGACCTGGCCACCCGCGAGGTCGTCGGCCATGCCATGGCCGACCACCACCGCGCCGAACTCGTCGTCGATGCCCTCGACATGGCCCACGGCCGAGGGAACCTGGAGCCCGGCTGCGTGATCCACAGTGACCGCGGCAGCGAATACACCTTGCCCCAATTCCGTTCTTGAATACGGGAGTTGGGGTTGCAGGGCAGCTGCGGACGCACCGGATCATGCTTCGACAACGCCGCCGCGGAGAGTTTCTGGGCGCTGCTCAAAGAAGAGATCGGCACCCGCATCCGGCTCGACCGGGCCACCGCCCGCGCCGAGGTCTTCACCTTCATCGAGACCTTCTACAACCGCCGCCGCCTGCGCAAGCACAAGACCTTCGGCTACCTCACACCCGCCGAGACCAGACAGCGACACCAACACGCCCTCGCGGCATAACCGACGAGTGTCCAAGATCAAGGGGAAACTTCACGTAGGAAGTCTGCGGCTCTTTCAACCCCACTGCCCGAGGGACACAGGGCCCCTCGCTCGCCGGGCCCCTGGATTCCGGAATTCCTCCACGCCAGAACTACCCACGGCGCTCCCGTCGGAAAGAGACTCCGTCAGGAGCGTCCGGCATGGAAATCACGGTCCCTGTTGGCTGAGGTCAGTGATTCGCCTCAACCTGCCTCAGGGATCAGGTGAGACGCAATATTCCGGCGGCCACTTTGCCCTTCCGTACCTGTCCTCTGGGCCGTTCGGGCAGAACGATCGGTCGGCGGCGTGTCAGGGTGACACCCCCGGTCGAACGACCATTGACAGACTCAGAACCACTGATCAATCATCTCAACCACCGCTCGGGGGATCAGATCCAGCCGCCGACGCGGCCGTTCGATCGCTCGTGTACGACACATCGGACCATGCGCCGGAATTCCCTCTGGAATCCCCCGACTCCCGCAGCACTTGCCCTGTTTATTTCAGTCCATGCAGTGCGCTGCGGGGACGCATCGGCACTCTCCAGACCCCGCTGAGACATATATCCGGTCCCGGCTGTGAAAAGGCATCCCGCAGAGGAAGAGCTGGCCTTGCCCGCGAACCAAGAATTGCGTCGTTCCATCCCCGAATCGCCCGTCGCGACATCCCGGCAGCCCGCGCCCGTGCCGCTCGTCGACCGGACCGCTCCCCTGGCGCTGTCCTACGCGCAGCAGCGGCTGTGGGTCCTGTCGCAGATGCAGGGCGCGAGCGAGGCTTACCACATGCCCATGGCGGTGGAATTGCGCGGCGCATTGGACCGACCGGCACTGGGCAGGGCGCTTGACGCGCTTGTTGCCCGCCACGAGGTGCTGCGTACCCGCTTGGTCGCCGTGGCGGGCGTGCCGTTCCAGCGGGTCGGCCCCGCCGACGCGGGCTTTCCCCTCGCGGTCGCGGATCTCACCGGCGCAGCCGATCCACGGGCTCAACTCGCCGTGCTTCAGCGGGAGGAGGTCACGGCGCCGTTCGACCTGGAGCGCGGGCCGCTGGTCCGGGGGCGCCTGGTGGCGCTCGGGGCCGAACGCCACGTCCTTCTGCTGACGTTCCATCACATCGTTTGTGATGGGTGGTCGATGTCCGTGGTGAACAGGGAACTCGGCGCGCTGTACGCCGCGTTCAAGGCGGGCGGCGACGACCCGCTGTCCGTGCTGCCCGTCCAGTACGCCGACTACGCGGCCTGGCAGCGGCAGTGGCTTTCCGAGGGCGACGCGGAGCGGCAGAGAACCCACTGGCAAAAGACCCTCGCGGGCGCCCCCGCACTCCTGGAACTGCCCACGGACCGGCCGCGTCCCGCCGAGCAGGACTACCGGGGCGCGCAGGTGCCCGTCACCATCGACGAGGAACTGACCTCCGCACTGCGGGCGTTGGGCAAGCGGACCGGCAGCACCCTGTTCAAGACCGTGCTGACGGGCTGGGCGCTGACCCTGTCGCGTCTGGCAGGCACGGAGGACGTGGTGATCGGGGCGCCGGCGGCCAACCGGACCCGTCCCGAACTCGAAGGTCTCATCGGCTTCTTCGTGAACACCGTCGCGCTGCGGGTCGACCTGTCGGGCGAACCGACGGTGGCGGACCTGGTACGCAGGACGGATGCGGCCGCGCTGTCGGCGCTCGACCACCAGGACCTGCCCTTCGAGCAGGTCGTCGAGGCGGTGAACCCTCCCAGGAACCTCGGGCACACCCCGCTGTTCCAGGCGATGCTGGCCTGGCAGAAGGTCACCGAGGAAACGTTGGAGCTGCCCGGCGTCGAGAGCGTGCCGCTGGAGTTCCCGCGCTACACCGCCGCGTTCGACCTGACGCTCTGCCTCACGCCGCGGGACGGCCGCGTGACGGGGAAGCTCGACTACGCGTCCGCGCTCTTCGACGCGGCGACCGCGGAGCGCCACGTACGCCAACTGCTGTATGTGCTGCGGCAGATGGCCGACGACCCGCAGCGGCCCGTCGCCGACCTGACACTCCTGGACGAGCGGGAACTCCATCAGGTCCTGGTGGAGTTCAACGACACCGAGCGGGCGCCGACCCCCACCGGTCTCGTGGAGCGGTTCGAGGCCTGTGTGCGTGAGCGGCCCGACCAGGTCGCCGTGGTCCACGAGGGTGAGCGGCTCGACTACGCGACGCTGGACCGACGCGCCAACCGCGTCGCCCAGGCCCTGATCGCCCGGGGCGTGCGCACCGACCGGGTCGTGGGGCTGCACATGGGCCTCTCGGTCGATCTGGTGGTCGGCATACTCGGCGTGCTCAAGGCGAGCGGCGCGTACCTGCCGCTCGACCCCGCGCTCCCCCACGAACGCCTCACGAACATGGTGGCCGACTCGGGCGCCGTGCTGGTCCTGAGCGACACGGACGGCGCCCCCTCGCCGAGCGCGACGCCCCGGGACGACAGCGCCCCGGGGCCCGAAGAGGCGCCGGTGACTCCCTGGCTGCGGCTCACCTCCGTCGAGGCAGGCGCCCCGTGCGACGACGCACCCGGGACGCCCTACCGGCCCGACGACCTCGCGTACGTCATCTACACGTCGGGTTCGACCGGCCGCCCCAAGGGCGTCGCGGCCACCCACCGGGGCATCCTCAACCTGCTGGACTACTGGAGCGACGAGTTCGGCGCGACACCGGGACTGCCGTCCGCGATGTGGCCGAGCTTCGCGTTCGACGCCTCGGTGCAGGAGTTCCTGCTGCCGCTCACCACGGGCGGCGTGCTCCGGCTCGTACCGCAGGGCGTGCGCGAGGACCCCGAGACGCTGATTGCCTGGATGCGCGAACACCGCGTCGTGGACATCCTGCTGCCGCCCTCCTTCGTGCGGTGGATCTGCGAGGCTCCCGAGGAGCGGCTGGCGGGCCTGGCGCTGCGCTGCGTCCGCACGGGTCTGGAGCCGCTGCCCGAGGACGCGCTGCACCGCATGGAGCAGGCCCTGCCGGGGCTGCGCGTGCTCAACGGCTACGGGCCCACCGAGACCGCGCTGTACTGCACCGCCCAGCTCGACCCGCAGCCGCTGGCACGCCAGGCACCGATCGGCCGCCCGGTCGCCAACACCCGGACGTACGTGCTGGACGAGCGGATGCGGCCGGTGCCGATCGGCGTCGCGGGTGAGCTGTACATCGCGGGCTCCGGACTGGCCCGCGGCTATCTGAACCGGCCGGAACTGACCGACGAGCGGTTCGTGCCCGACCCCTTCGTGCCCGGCGCGCGCATGTACCGCAGCGGCGACATCGTCCGCTGGCTGCCCGACGGCCAGTTGCTGTACGTCGGCCGCCGCGACCACCAGGTCAAACTGCGCGGCTTCCGGATCGAACTGGGCGAGATCGAGGCGACGCTCCTCGAACAGCGGGGCGTGAGCGAGGCCGCGGTCCTCGCCGACCGTGACGCCGCCGGTGAACCGCGGCTGGTGGCCGCCGTCGGGGTGGGCGACGCGGAGCCCCGGCCGGTGGCCGAGTGGCGTGCCGCGCTCGCCGTTCGCCTGCCGGGCCACATGATCCCCGCGGTCTTCGTCGAGCTGCCGAGGCTGCCGGTCACCGACAACGGCAAGCTGGACCGCGCGGCACTTCTGACTCTGGCGCACACCGGCCTCCCCGCCCAGGTGAACCAGGCGACTCCTCGCGACCACATCGAGCTGACGCTCTATCAGATATGGCAACGGGTCCTGCTGCGAAGCGAGATCGGCATCCGCGACGACTTCTTCGACATCGGCGGCACCTCCATCTCGGCCATCAAACTGGCCCACGCGATCCGGGAGGCGTTCGGCGAGGCCCTGTCGGTCCGCGACGTCCTGCTGCACCCGACCGTCGAGGACCTCGGCAGACGGCTGCGCCGGGGCGCGTCGGGCCCGCCGCCGGGCAACCTCCTGGACTTCCGCGCCGGCGACGGGAGCGCCAGGGTCGTCTGCGTCCATCCGGCGGGCGGCACCGCCTTCTGCTACCTGTCGCTGGCCAAGGCGCTGCCGGACTCCCTGGGCGTCCACGGCATCCAGTCGCCGGGCGTCAACCCCGGTGAGCCGTTCCTGCCCACGGTCGAGGCCATGGCCGCTTCGTACCTGGAGCTCATCGCCCCGCTGCTCGACGCGCCGCTCGTCCTCACGGGCCTCTCCTACGGCGGTCTGGTCGCACACGAGATGGGGCGCCGCCTCGCCGCGGCAGGACACGACAGAGTGAGCGTGGTGCTGCTCGACACCCAGGGCACCGACGATCCGGAGCGCCGCGCCGCCGTCACACCGGTGGACATGGCGGAGTTCCGCGACAAGCTGGTCAAGTTCAACGGGATGTACCCCGGCATCGACGACCGGCAGATCGAGCAGTACTTCCACATCTACAACCACAACCGGCTCACGGCCGCCTCCCACATACCGGCGCCGACATCCGCCCGCACGGTCCTGATGCAGGCCGTCGAGGGCGCCCCGGAACCCCTGCTCAAGGAGGTACGCGGCTTCTGGCGCAGTCGCGCCGAAGGCGACTACCTGGTGGAGCCGGTGCGGTGCGACCACTGGGAGATGCTGGAGTCCGAAGCGGTGCTACGGGTGGCCGCGACGATCGACGCGGAGCTTACGGACCTTGCCGGAACGCTCCCGCCCGCGACCGCCTCACGGACCACCGGTGCCGGCTCGGCACGGGAGAACTGATGGATGCCGCACCGCACTTCCCCGCCCCCGGCCTCGCCGCCGCCGTACTCGACCGGGCCCATCGCCACCCGTCGGCGCCCGCGCTCATCGACGGCGAACACACCCTGGACTACGCACACCTCGACACCGCCAGCGCGGCCGTCGCCGATGCCCTGCACCGGCACGGTGTGCGGCCGGGACAGGCGGTCGCGGTCTGCCTGCCGCGATCCCGGCAGCTGGTCTGCGCCATGCTCGGCATCCTGCGCCTGGGCGCGGTGGTCGTTCCCCTGGACGCGCAGAGCCCGCCCGAGCGGCAGCGCCACATCCTGACCGACTCGGCGAGCGTGGCGGTGCTCCACGGCGCCGCGCCGCCGAAGGGACTCCCCGGGGGCGTACGGCCCCTGCCGGTCGACGAGCTCCTCCGCTGCGGCGCGGACTCCCCCGCGCCGGATCCGCACACCGAGCCGAAGGGCGCCGCACCGGTCTCCTTCGTCTTCTACACCTCGGGCACCACAGGACTGCCCAAGGGCGTCGAGGTGCGGGACGCGGGAATCATGCGCCTCGCCCGCCCCGGGTACATCGCCCTTCGCGAAGGCGCCCGCTACGCGTGCCTGTCCAACCCCGCCTTCGACGCGCTCAGTTTCGAGGTCTGGGTGCCGCTGCTGACCGGCGGCTGCTGTGTGATCGTCGACGACGAGACGGCGCAGACGCCCGACGTGCTGGCGGCCGAACTGGAACGGCTGCGCATCGACACCCTCTTCGTCACCGTCGCGCTGTTCAACGCGGTGGTCGACCAGGTGCCGCACTGCTTCGCCGGCGTCGGCCAGGTGCTGGTGGGCGGTGAGCAGCTGAACGCCCGGCTGATCCGCCGCTGGTACCGGTCCAACGTCACCAGTACCACCCAGCTCTACAACGTCTACGGCCCCACGGAAGCCACGACGTTCGCGCTGTGCCACCCCATCCCCCGGGACTTCGCGGGCGATGTGGTGCCCATCGGGCGGGCGCTGCCGGGCACCGAGGCCCTCGTGCCGGCCGAGGGCAACCGCCCTGCCGAGCCCGGCCGGACCGCCGAACTGTGCCTGGCGGGCGAGGCGTTGGCCGTCGGCTACCGCAACCTCCCCGAGGAGACCGAGCGCCGCTTCGTCACCCTGGAGCGGTCCGACGGCATCCCGGTGCGCCACTACCGCACCGGCGACCTGGTCCGGCTCGACGCCGCGGGGCGGTTCGAGTACGTCGGGCGCGCCGACCGCCAGGTCAAGGTGCGCGGCTTCCGCATCGAACCGGGCGAGCTGGAGCGTCGGATCGTGACGCACCCCGCGGTCCGCCAGGCGTACGTCTGCACCCGCCGCGAGGCGAACGGCGTCAACGAACTGCTCGCGTATCTGACCCTCGGCTCCGCGTTGTCCTTCGACGACTTCCACCGGCACTTGGACGCCGCCCTGCCCGCGTACATGCGCCCCCACCAGACCTACCTGGTCGACGAGTTGCCGCTCAACGCCAACGGCAAGGTCGACCGGGAGGCCCTGCTGGGGCGCGACGTCGCACCGTGGCGGCGCACCGGAGCCGCCGGGGCCGATGACGTCCGCACCCCCCGGCAGCGGGAGGTCCTCGCCCTCGCGGAACGGATCCTGGGCATCGAGGGCCTGTGCCTCACCGACCGCTGGATCGCCTGCGGCGGCGACTCGCTCCGGGCGCTGCGGCTGCGCTTCGAGGCACGCCGGCTCTGGGGCTGCGAATTGCCCCCGTCCCTGGTGTTGCGGAGCGACTTCGCCGAGCTGGCGGCTGCGACGGAGGCAACCGCCTGCTCCTACCCCGACGTCACCGCACCGGTGCCGACCGACGCGGCGGGTCCGCGCACCGCGCCCGCCACCTCCGAGCAGCAGCGGCTGTGGCTCCTGCAACAGCGCGATCCGGCGTCCCTCGCATACAGCGTGCCGATGGTCTTCCGCGTCGACGGCGCTGCCGACGTCAGCGCGCTGCGCGACGCGCTGCGACGTCTCGTGGCCCGCCACCCCGCGCTGCGCACCTCCTTCACCGCTACACCCGAGGGTCTGGTGCAGACGGTGGACGAGCCGTACGACCCGTGGACCGAACCTCCGGCGGAGGCCCTGCGCGACGCGGCGGGCCGAAGAGCCTTCACCGACCAGCTGTTCGCCACGCCCTTCGACCTGGCACGGCCCCGGTTGTTCCAGGCGTGCTGGCTGCCCCGCTCGGGCGGCGGCGACCTGTACGTGTGTATGCATCACATCGCGGTCGACGGCTGGTCGCTCAATGTGCTGTTCGGCGAGCTGTCGGCCGACTACGCGGCAGCCGTCGGCCACGCGAGCCAGGCAGCCACGCGGCCGGCGCCGACGCCGCTCGACTACGCCCGCTGGCAGTCCGAGTGGTTCAACCAGCCCGCCTACCGCACCCAGCGCTCCGAACTGGCTGCCCTCTACGGCGAGTTGATGCACGAGCGGCCCGGTGCGGCCGACACGGCGCCTCTGGAACCCGTGCACCCGGCGGGCGGCCCCATGGGGCGGCTGCTGCACAGCTCCCTCGACTCGGCCCGTCGCACCGCGCTCGACCGGCTCTGTGCCGACCTCGGTCTCACCCGCTTCCACGTCCTCCTGGGCGTCTACGCCTGGAGCCTGTACGGGGCCACCGCCCGCACCCGGCCACGGATCGCCGCGCCGGTGGCCAACCGACCCGTGCAGGACTTCGAGTCCAGCGTCGGCATGTTCGCGAACACCGTGCTGCTCCCCCTGGATGTGGCCCCGCGCGAGCACCTGCGCCCCCAGCTCCTGCGGTACGGCGCCGCAGCCCAGGCGATCCTGGACCGCCAGGACGTCGTCCTCGCCGACGTCGTCGCCGATCTACCGGGCCCGGCGGGCAGCACACCGTTCGACTTCATGTTCGTCCTGGAGAACACCGACTTCGACACGCTGGCGCTGCCCGGCTGCGACGTCCAACCGCAGTGGCGGGCACCGCTCGACGCGAAGTGTCCCCTGACCCTGTCGGTGGTCGAGCGGGCGACCGGCCTCGACTGCCTGTGGGAGTACGACGCCCGTCACTTCGACGCGGCCGAAATGGCGTCTCTGGCCGAGCTGTTCGAGAGCGGCATCGAGGCGCTCACCGATGGTGTCGACCGTCCACTGTCCGAGCTGGTGGCACCGCTGCGTCGTCGGCTGCCCGAGCCGGGGCGCGCCGATTCGGCTCCCCTCGCCCACGTCACCGTCGCCGAGGGCTTCGCCCTTCAGGTATTGCGCACGCCCGAAGCGCCCGCACTGGTGCACGCGGGCCGCAGCCTCACGTACACCCAACTGGACGCGAGAGCCGGCGCGTTCGCCGCCGAGCTCCAGCGGCTGTACCCACCGGTGCCCGGAGACAGCGGCCCCCGCACTGTCGCGCTGTACCTCCAGCCATCGCCCGAACACGTGGTGGCGCTGCTGGCGCTGGCCCGGCTGAACCTGACCATCGTGCCGCTCGACCCCGCCTATCCGAAGGAGCTGCTGCGGCAGATCCTGGCCCAAGTGGAGCCGCTGTGCGTGCTGGTGGCAGCTGAGGACGCGGACGCCCTCGACGCCATCGCTCCCCGTGGCCTGCCGCGGCACCGGGTCCCCTCGGTGGACCACGTTCCGTCGGCCGTCCCCGCGCTGCCGCCGCACGACGGCCGGCGTCCGCTGTACACCCTGTTCACCTCGGGCTCCACCGGCACTCCCAAGGGAGTGCAGGTGTCCGACCGGACGCTGTGCAACCTGCTGCAATGGCAGCGTGACTCGGGGGGCCTGGGATCCCCCGCCGTCACTCAGCAGTTCTCCATGCTGTCCTTCGACGTCTCCTTCCAGGAAATCTTCACCACGCTGTGCGGCGGTGGTGTGCTGCATCTGGTGCAGCCTTCATGGCGCCACGACGCGCCCGCTCTGCTCGACCAGCTCGAAGCGGCGGGTACCGAGCGCCTGTTCCTGCCGTACGTGGCCCTGAACCTGCTCGCCGAGCACGGCGTGCGGCTCGGCCGCTACCCCTCCCGGCTGCGCGAAGTGATCACCGCGGGCGAGCAACTGCTGTGCACCGATGCCATCCGCCGCTGGTTCGCCGGACTGCCCGGCGCCCGTCTGTTCAACCACTACGGGCCGACCGAGACCCATGTGGTCAGCGGCCTCTGTCTGGACGGCGATCCCGCCCACTGGCCGGAGCGCCCGGCCATCGGCAGACCGGTGACGGCTGCCTGGCTGCGTGTGGTCGACGAGGCGGACGAGCCCGTACCGCCGGGCCGCACCGGTCATCTGCTCATCGGCGGCCCGATGGCCGCACCCTGCTATCTGGGCGACGCGCGGCTCAACGCGGAGCGCTTCGTCGAACTGCCCGGCCTGGGAACCTTCTACCGCAGCGGCGACCTGGCCCACTTCGACCGGGACGGCCTGCTGCACTACCAGGGCCGCGACGACCAGCAGATCAAGCTCAGCGGCCACCGCCTGGAGCTCGGCCAGGTCGAGGCGGCACTGCTGCGCCACCCCGACGTCATCAACGCGGTGGTGGCACGGGACGGTGAACGGCTCGTCGCCTGCCTGGAGTTCCGCCCCGGGATCACGGCCCAAAACCCGGCTCCAGGTCCCACGGGCGCGGAGCTGACACGCCATCTGGCGCCGCTGCTGCCGCCGTACGTACGGATCGACCGATTCCGTCGCCTGGCGAGTCTGCCGCTCACACCGAGCGGCAAACTGGACCGCCGCGCGGCCCTGACCGCGCCCGGTGACGAACTGCAATCGCCGAATGCCGTCTCCCAGGACCCGTCGGTCCTGACGCCCCGCGAGGCCCGGTTGACCGAACTGCTCACCGAACTGCTCGGCCGGACCGTCGCCCCCGATGAGCGGTTCTTCGACGCGGGCGCCTCCAGCCTCGATCTGATGCGCTTCCAACTGCGCTGCACCGCCGAGCCCGGTCTGAGCTTCACCGTCCCCGACCTGTTCGAGCACGTCACCATCCGCCGCCTCGCCGCGTTCCTGGACGGTGCGCTGCGCACGACCGACACGGACCGCCCCGCGCACGCCGTGGTGGACGAACCGATCGCCGTCATCGGCATGGCCGTACGGCTGCCGGGCGCCGACGACCTCGCCTCCTTCTGGGAGATGGTGCGGACCGGAGCACGCGGCGTGGAGCACTTCGAAGCGGCCGACGGACTGGTCGGCGCGCGCAGTCAGATGTCGGGACTCCTCTCCTTCGACCCCGAGCACTTCGGCATCAGCCGCCAGGAGGCGCGGCTGATGGATCCGCAGCAGCGCCATCTGCTCATGAGTTCCGTGCAGGCGCTGGCCCATGCGGGGATCGCGGACCCGTCCGGGCAGCGCATCGGGCTCGTCGCCGGCTGCGGTGAGAACACCTACTTCCAGTCCCTGCTGCGCGAGGCCGACCCGGAGCAACTGCCGGACGGCTTCCAGCTGGCGCTCCACCACGACAAGGACTTCCTCACCACCAAGGTCGCCTACCACCTCGATCTGACGGGCCCCGCGTTCACCGTGCAGGCCGCGTGCGCCAGTTCACTGGTCGCCGTGCACGTCGCGGCGGGGCTGCTGCGCCAGGGCGAGGCCGAGGTCATGCTGGCGGGCGGGGTGCTCGTCGACACGCTGCTGACGGATGGCTACGCGTACCGCCCTCAGCACATCTTCTCCAGGGACGGTCACTGCCGGCCGTTCAGTGACGACGCCGACGGCACGATCGGCGCCAGCGGTGTCGGTGTTGTGGTACTCAAGCCGCTCAGCCTCGCGCGACGCGACGGCGACACCGTGTACGCGGTGGTCACGGGGTCGGCACTGAACAACGACGGTGCGGGCAAGCTCAGTTACAGCGCGCCCTCGCTTCTGGGCCAACGCGAGGTGATCCGGGCCGCGCTGCGCCGCAGTGGCCGAGACAGCGCCGACCTGGGATACGTCGAGGCGCACGGCACGGGCACCCGGCTCGGCGATCCGGTCGAGGTCGGCGCGCTGCGCCAGGCGTTCGACCTGGCCGAGGCCGACCGATGCGCGCTGTCCTCGGTGAAGAGCCAGATCGGCCATCTGGGAGCCGCGGCGGGAGTGGTGGGTCTCGTGCGGGCCGCCCTCGCCGTCCACCACGGGCTGATTCCGCCCAACGTCGGCTTCCGCACGCTCAATCCCCGGATGGGCCCCGACACGGCGCCGTTCCACGTCCCGGCCGCAGCGGCGCCCTGGCCCGCGGGACGGCCCCGGGTGGCCGCCGTGAGCAGCTTCGGCATCGGCGGCACCAATGCCCATCTGGTGCTCGAAGCAGACGGAACACCGGAGGGGGTGAACCCCCAACTCCCCTTCATTTCATGCCTGTTGCTCTCCAGTACCAGCACTGCCGGGCTGCGCGCCGACGCCGCCCGCATCGCCGACTACCTTCAGGCAAGGCCCGAGGCGTACGCCCTGGTGCTCCGCCATCTGCAAGCGGGACGGCCCGCGCGCCGCCTGCGGGCCGCGGCGGTCTGCGCCGACGCTTCCGAGGCGGTGGCCTGGCTGCGTACGGTGTCCGGCGTCGAGGTGACGGCACGCGGGGAGGAGTGCCGCGCCGTGGAGCACACGGCCGGTGATGTGGTGACCGCGTGGCTGTCCGGCCGGCCGGTCCACTGGCCCGCCGGACCCGCGGGGGCTCCCTGGGACTTCCCGCCGCCGAGCTTCGCGCTCGCCGAGTACGACTTCGAGCGCGCCACGGCCCCGGCCGGCGACGGAAGCCCTCAGCGCCTGCCCGAGGCCGACTGGCTGCACCAGCCGCACTGGGTCCGGCTGAGCCGTGCCGTCTCCGCGGCCGGGCCGCGGATGGCGGGAGTGCTGGTGGCAATGACCGTCACCCCCCTGCCGTCCGACGCACTGGCCCCCTTCGCCACGGTTTACGACCGGGTGGTACGCGTCAGCGCTGCCGACGCCTTCGCCCAACTCGCGGCCGACGTCTACGAGGTGAACCCGGCCGACCCCGGGTCACTACGGCAGTTGCTTGACGCACTGGCTCCGGCGTCGGCCGACGCGAACGAGGTCGGTGTCGACTGGCTGCACGCGCTGCCGCTGGCGGTCGACGGGCCGATCGGCGAGGAGGCGCTGGCGCACGCCCGCTGGGCCTGCCTGGACACCCCAGCCGCCCTGCTGCGGGCGGCCGGCGAACTGTCGCGGCCACTGCGTCTGCGGACCTGGTGGCTCTCGTACGGGGCACAGCCGACCGAAGGTGACGTGTGGCGGCCGGAGTTGGGGCTGCTCGCGGGCGCGGGAGAAGTGGCACCACAGGAGTGTGCCCTCCAAGGACACTGGGTGGACCTTCCCGGCGCGGACCCGGCCGACTGGAGCGGGGCCCTTGCGGCGCTCCTCGCCGGGACCGACGCCGCCTCGGAACTGCCCCGGCGTCTCGCGCTGCGGCAGGGCTACTGGTGGCGACAGGCGCTGCTGCCGGTGCCCACCCCCGTCACCACGGCGCCCTTCGCGCTGCCCGCTGCCCCGGCCACGTACCTCGTCATCGGCGGCACGGGAGGCATCGGCCGCTCCCTGGCCGCGTGGCTCCTCGCACACTCCGAGTGCCGGGTCGTCCTGCTCTCCCGCGGTGCACGGCTGCCCGCGGATCTCGCCCCGTGGGCGGACCGTGTCGCGCTGGTCGAGGCCGATCTGGCCGAGGACGCGCTCGACGTCATCCTCGCCAGGATCGCCTCGCACACGAGGGGAGCCGGCGGGATCGACGGCTTGGTGCACGCCGCGGGCTCGGCGGGCGGCGGGCTGATCTCCCGGCGCGACAACGTGGCGATGCGGCGGGCCACGGCCGCCAAGCTGCGCGGCACCCTGCTGGTCGAGCGGCTGATCGAGCACTATCGGCCGGGCTTCGCGGCGTACTGCTCGTCGATGTCCGCGCAGTACGGCGGGGTCGGCCAGTTCGACTACGCGGCCGCGAACGGTCTTCTGGACGGCTTCGCCCGATACCGCTCGGACGCCACCGCCACCACGCTGCGGATCGGCATCGGCTGGGACATCTGGAGCGAGGTCGGCATGGCCCGGGACGCCCTGCGCTCGGACGCCCGCCACCAGGAACACCTGGCGGTGGGTCTCGCGGTCAAGGAGGGGCAGCGGCTGTTCGCACGAGCGCTGCAACTCCAGCTTCCGCATCTCCTGGTCTCCACGACCGACATCGAGCGGGCTCACGACTTCTACGCCCCGTCAGCGGCGCCGGAGGCGGTACCGCGCGCAAGGCGCACACCCGTCACGCAGAATGCGGAACCACGGGAAGCGACCGCCGCCCGGCTCAGCGACTGGCTGCGCGGCTGGCTGGGACTCGACGGGATCGACCCGGACGTCTCGCTGTACGACCAGGGCGTCGACTCGCTGACCATGCTCGACCTCATCGCCAAGGTCGAGCAGCACTACGGCGTCGTCCTCGAACTCTCCCAGCTGGGCCATCGCATCAGCCTCAACGGTGTGCTGGCCCTCACGGGGGAAGCCGAGGACGCCGGTTCCGGTGCGGCTCCCGGTGTGGACCAGGTGCCCATCGAGGTGTGGCAGGAGGGCACCGGGAACGATGTGGTGTGCCTAATCCATCCGGTGGGCGGAGACGTCCAGGCATACCGGGCGCTCGTGTCGGTCCTCGACCCGCACCTGACGGTCTGTCTGATCCCCGACCCCGTGCTGCGCAGCCCCGACCTGCCGTCCTGGTCGCTGGCCGAGCGGGCCCGCCACTACCACGCCGCGCTGCGTGCGCGATTCCCGCACGGCCAGTGGCGCTGGCACCTCGCGGGCTGGTCGTTCGGCGGCTGGGTGGCACACGCCGTGGCGGCCGAGGCGGAGGCGGCCGGCCACCCGGCTACCGGGCTCCATCTGCTCGACCCGCCGCCGCCGGACGCGGGGCCGCACTTCCTGGCGTACGACGAAGCGCGGTACGAGGCGGTCTTCGCGCACGAGCTGAGCCAGGGCGGAACGGGACAGGGCGGCACGGACGGAAGCCGTACCGCAACCGGACCGAGCCCGCAGGCGCTGGCGTACGCCGAGCGTCTCGCGCGCTGCTGCCGGGCCAACGTCGCCGCCATGGCACACCATCGACCGCCCCGGCTCACCGGCACGCCCAGCCGTCTGTGGATCGCGACCCGCCCGGTGGACGGCCTGCCGGTGCTGGGCTCCCCCGAGGAGCAACGGCGGCTGTGGGAGGAGCGGTTGCCGCTGCTCGACGGCTTTCACGAGCTCGACACCACGCACTACGGGATCGTCAGGGCCCCTTGGGTACGGGCGGTGGCCGACGCCGTCAACAACGCGACCGGGACGGCTGCCGAGCCCCGCTGAGAGGACGTCATGACCCCCTATCGATCGCTGCCACCGCGCTCGTTCTGGCGCACCGCCGTGGCCGAGCCCGAACTGCGGGAAATCGGTGGCCTGTGGACCCCGAAGTTCGCCCTCGGCCAGGACGACGTGATCCTCACCGCGGGATCCTGCTTCGCCCGCCACATCGGCCGCGCGCTGCTGGAGCGCGGCATGAACTGGCGCGACGCCGAACCCGCCCCGCCGGGCCTCACCCGCGCCGAGCGCGAGGCACGTCACTTCGGTGTGTTCTCGTTCCGCACCGGAAACATCTACACCGCCGCGATGTTGCGGCAGTGGCTGTCCTGGGCGTTCCACGAGGCCGCGCCTCCCGGGGAGGCGTGGATCGAGGACGGCCGTTTCTACGATCCCTGGCGCCCCTCGGTCGAGCCCGGGGGCCATGCTTCGGCCGACGCGGTGGCACAGGCACGGCTGGCGACCCTGGCGGCGATCCGTGGCGCCGTGACCGGGGCGAGCTGCCTCGTCTTCACACTCGGACTGACCGAGGCATGGCGCGACCGCGCCGATGGCACGGTCCACCCGGTCTGTCCGGGCACCGTGCGCGGGACGTACGACTCCGGCCGGCACGTGTTCCACAACTTCACCTTCGCCGAGGTGTACGACAATCTGTCAGCCGCCATCGCGCTCGCCCGCACGGCCAACCCCGGACTGCGCGTCCTGCTGACCGTGTCTCCGGTACCGCTCACGGCGACGGCGACCGGCGACCACGCGCTCACCGCGACCACCTACTCCAAGTCCGTACTGCGCGCGGTGGCAGGGCAGTTGACCCAGGAGCTCGACCACGTCGACTACTTCCCCGCCTACGAGATCGTCACCGGCTTCCCCTTCAAGGCCGTGTTCTTCGAGCCGAACCTGCGCACGGTCACGCCGGCGGGTGTCGACTTCGTGATGGGCCAGTTCTTCGACGCGCTCACCCGCGGCCCGGCCACCACGACGGCCCCCGCCACGCCCGCCCCCCGGACCGCTCCCGCCACCGTAGAGGACATCCAGTGCGATGACGCCCTACTCGACTACTACAACCCCCACTGACACCGCCGGCGCGACCGCCGCCAGGTTCCTGCTGCTCGGCGACTCGCACGCGGGCCCGATCGGCCGGGCGGCGAAGGCTGCCGGCATCTCCTTCTCGGGCGGTCCTGTCGGTGCCGGACGGGAGTTCAACGCCGGCTTCTTCGACCTGCGCGGAAAGGACGTCGTCTTCCGGGGCTCCGAGACGGACGGCCTCTACCGCACCTTCCTGGACGAGTTGGGTGTCACGGGGCTCGACGCGCTCGACGTCCCCCTGGTGTGCACCTTCGGCTTCAGCGCCCATTTCATCGCCACCACCGCGAACTGGGACATCTACCGCGTCCACGGGGGCGGCTTCGCGCCGGGCTTCCTCCGGAGCCGCCTCTTCGACGACCTGGTACGCGCCACGGTCCGCGACGCCCTCGCCTTCTACGCCCATGCCCGCGCCCTGGGCCTGCGGGTGGTGTCGGTGATGCCGCCGCAGCGGGTGCCGAGCATGTCGGACCCGTCGGTCTTCCGGGCGGCGCAGGAAACGATGCGCCGCGCACTCGTGGAGCTCGGCGTCGAAGTCGTGGACCTGCGGGACCGCGTGACCGACGAAGCGGGCCGCCAGCGGCCGGAGTTCAGCGAGGCGACCGACGAGATCCACGGCAGCCTCGCCTTCGGCCGGCTGATCCTGGCCGATCTGCTGGACCGGGGGCTGTGAAAGACCGGCGCCCCGCATTCCTCCCACCCGTGACCGACGTCCAGGAGGACGCAACCAATGGAACAGTTCGCGCTGGATGCCATCGCACGCATCACCACCGAGCCACCGAAGCCCTACGCCACCATCGCCGTCGAACCGCTGACACCCGTCATAGGTGCCGAGGTGTCCGGCCTCGATCTGTCCAAGGACCTCACCGACGACCAGTGGGCCGAGGTCAAGCACGCTTTCCTGCGCCACCATGTCCTGGTGTTCCGGGGCCAGGAGCTGACGGACGAGGACCACAAACGCTTCGCCGGGCGCTTCGGCGAACTGCATCCCGTGACGCTGCCCGTCGAGGGCTCCGATCCGCACGTCCTGGAGATCAGCGCCGACAAGGAGTCGCGCGCCGTGGCGGGTCACGGCTGGCACGCCGACGGCACGGCCGACCTCAGGCCGTCGCTCGGTTCGATGCTGTACATCACCCGCACCCCCGAGGTCGGCAGCGGCGGCGACACCATGTTCGCCGACATGCATCTCGCTTACGAGATGCTGTCGCCCGCCATGAAGGGGCTGATCGACGGAATGACCGCGGTCCACGACGGGCTGCTCGCGTGGCAGGGACAGACCCCGCCGCCCGAGTACGACGTCCCCAAGAACGTGCACCCGGTGGTGGCGCGGCACCCCGAAACCGGCCGGAGACTGCTGTTCGTCAACAACGTCTACGTCTCACACATCGAGCAGCTCTCGCGCCGCGAGAGCAGATCGGTCATCGACATGCTGTGCGACCACATCGCCAGTACCGCGCTCCTGCACTGCCGCGTCCGCTGGACGCCGGGCACGCTGGTGTTCTGGGACAACCGCTGCGTGCAACACCACGCGATCTGGGACTACTTCCCGTACACCCGTTACGGCAGGCGCGTCGCCATTCGGGGCCACCGCCCCACTGCCTGACGCACCGCACCGGTCGGACCTGCGGCGGGACTCTGTTCCGGCCGCAGGTCCGCCCTCGTCCTCAGCTCGCGCCCCGGCCCACACTGTCGGCGAGCCCGTCGGCCAACCGCTCGCACGCCGCCCGGTAGCGACCCGGCCACCCCTCCCCCGCGCCGTCCGCACGGGCGAAGGCGAGGGCGCAGGCATGCACGTATGCGAACGGATACGCATCGGCCAGAGCGTGCTCATCGGCGTCAGCGAAGGCGGCCGCCAGGGCCCGGGCGTTCGCCAGGGCGTTGGCGTCGGCGAAGGAACGGGCGTTGGCATCGGTGTTGAGCTCCGCGTAAAACGAGGCGAACTCGGCGGCCCTCTCCTCGCCGTAGTCGTTGTCCATGGCGTAGGCGTGCGCGCCGGCGGAGGCGGCGGCATGAGCGTCGGCGTACGGATAGGCACGGCGGTACACCTCGGTCAGCGCGGGCACCAGGGCCCCGGCCCACTCCGTCTCCGTGACCCGTTCCCCTGCCAGGGCTCTGCTGTGCAACCGCCGTACGCCTTCCTGGTCCTCGCCATCGGCACCGCACCGCACACTCGCCTGCGTCAGCAGGGGCACTACGGTGCGCACGTGCCAGTCGTGCACGACCCGGAACGGCACCTGTCCACCCAGCCCGCCCATCCCGGCGTGCAACCGTCGCGCCCACGCATCGGCTCGGCCGGAGTCCTGACCTCCGAACAGCGAGGCTGCCATCTGTACGAGCCACGCGGCCGGTTGGGGCCCCAGCGCCGGGCTGCCGCCCACCGACCCGTACGGACCCTCCGCGAGCCGAGCAACAAACTCCTCAACTGCCCCTGTGGCAGCGGGTATTCGCGTCATGCGCCTGTCTCCTGTCCGGATGCCGTCCCCGCTGATCAGTCTGCGGCCGATTGATCAACAGGTCCATACCTGCAGATCGGCGAATCCCTGGGGCGTTCCCGCGGCGGATGCACCACCAAGGTCCGCCTCGTCACCGAGGACGGTGCCGGCCCTCAGCCTTCGACCTGACGCCCGGACACTACGGTGACGGGCCCAAGCTCCAGCGGGTCCTGGAACAGGCCTCAATGCATTCGAACCGAAGTCGACCGACCTCACAGCCCCCCCCGAACCGTCGCCACCCGCTGAGAGAAGCGTGCCTACATCCGCCTCGCACCATCACACTCGCAGCACTCACCATCCGGCCCAGAACGTGATCCAGGGGACCGTGTCACCTCACTGGCAGCTCGGCATACGGCTCATCTTCCGGATCAACGGGAGTGTCCAATCAACGGCCCTGGCTCACATGCGGTGGTGACGGAGGGCAGGGGCGCTCCAACCGCCCGGCGGCCGGGTCAGAGCTTCGGCGAACCGCTGCCCGCGAGCACCTCGGGCCGTAGCAGCGCCTGCAGCCGCTCGGCTGGCAACAGGCCTTTCTCCAGTACGAGTTCGGCGACGCCACGCCCGCTGGCGAGGGCCTCCTTGGCGATGCCAGTGGCCGCCTCATAGCCGATGTGCGGGTTGAGGGCGGTGACCAGGCCGATGGAGTTCTCCACGGCGGCCCGCAGTTCCGCCTCGTTCGCCGTGATCCCGGCGACGCACCGCTCGGCGAGGGTCAGGCAGGCGCGCTCCAGGTGCATGATGCTCTTGGAGAGGGAGTGCAGGATGACCGGCTCGAAGGCGTTCAGCTGGAGCTGCCCGGCCTCCGCGGCCATGGTGATGGTGACGTCGTTGCCGATCACCTCGAAGGCGACCTGGTTCACGACTTCTGGGATCACCGGGTTGACCTTGCCGGGCATGATGCTCGAACCGGCTTGCACCGGCGGCAGGTTGATCTCGTTCAGGCCCGCGCGCGGCCCGGACGACAGCAGCCTGAGGTCGTTGCAGCTCTTGGAGAGCTTGACGGCGATCCGCTTGAGCACGCCGGACATCTGCACGAAGGCACCGCAGTCCTGGGTGGCCTCGACCAGGTTGGCGGCCGTCACCAGCGGAAGGCCGGTGATCCCGGCCAGGTGGCGGCGCGCCGACTCGGCGTATCCGGCCGGGGCGTTGAGGCCCGTACCGATCGCCGTGGCGCCGAGGTTGATCTCCTGGATCAGCTCGACGGCCTCCGCCAGCCGGCTGCGGTCCTCCTCAATCATGACCGCGTACGCCGAGAACTCCTGCCCCAGCGTCATCGGCACGGCGTCCTGGAGCTGGGTGCGGCCCATCTTCAGGACGTCGCGGAACTCGACGGCCTTGCGGGCGAAGGCGTCCTGGAGCACGGCCATCGCCTTGACCAGACCGCACACCGCGAAGACGGTGGCGATCTTGACGGCGGTCGGGTAGACGTCGTTGGTGGACTGGCCGAGGTTGACGTCCTCGTTCGGGTGCAGGTGCTGGTACTCGCCCCTGGTGTGGCCGAGCAGCTCCAGCGCTCGGTTGGCGACGACCTCGTTGGCGTTCATGTTCGTCGAGGTGCCGGCGCCGCCCTGGATGACGTCGACGACGAACTGGTCGTGCAGCTTGCCGTCACGGATCTCGCGGCATGCCTCGACGATGGCGGCGGCCTTCTCCGGCTCCAGCAGGCCGAGTTCCTCGTTGGCGAGGGCGGCGGCCTCCTTGACGGCGGCGAGGGCATCGATCAGGTGCGGGTACGCGGAGATCTGCGTCCCCGAGATGGGGAAGTTCTCCTCGGCGCGCAGGGTGTGTATGCCCCAGTACGCCTCGGCGGGTACGTCGCGGTAGCCGAGCAGGTCGTGTTCGCTGCGGTGGGCTGCGGAGGTCATGGCTGTGCGGGCCTCTTTCGGAGGTGGACGATTCGCTCGGTCAGGTTTGCGTTGGGGAGAGCGGAGAGAGAGCGGACCGGCCGGATGCTGCCGACCGGCTTGCCGCCTCCGAGCAGCGGTTCACCCGCGAACTCGGCGAGAGCCGCCGGGTCGATGCCGGCGCGGGCGAGGGCCGCGGCAACGACCGGTATGCGCGCCCGGCTCGCCCCGTCGGAGATCTTCACGGCGATGACCCGGCCGTCCGGCAGGGCGACGACCTGGACACCCTCGAAGCCGTCCTTGGTGAGGAGCCCGGGCACGGCGCGCATCAGCGCGGCGGCGTCGCGCCCCGAGCCCGAGGCCATCTCGGCGTGCTCGCGCATCGCGTCGGCCACTCGGGCCTCCGGGGTGCCGGCCGGCGAGGTGATGATCCGGGCCGCGGCGCGCGCGAGCCCGTGCAGCGAGACGGAGAACAGGGGCGCGCCGCAGCCGTCGACGGTCACCCGGGCGATCGCCTGGCCGGTGAGGTCCTCGACGGTCTCGGCGATGGCCCGCTGGAGGGGGTGGGTGGGGTCGAGGTAGTCCCGCAGCGACCAGCCGTTGCGCTCGCAGGTGTACAGCATGGCCGCGTGCTTGCCGGAGCAGTTCTGCGCGAGCCGGGACGGCAGGCGCCCCTCGCGCACCCAGGTGTCGCGCACAACCGGGTCGTACGGGAGGTCCGGGACGTTGCGCAGGTCGTCCTCACGGACCCCGGCCAGCTCCAGGATGCGACGGGTGCCGGCGAGGTGCCGTGTCTCGCCGGAGTGGCTGGCCGCGGTCAGCGACAGTAGCTCCCCGTCGAGCGGCAGCCCCGCCCTCACCATCGCCACCGCCTGCAGCGGTTTGAGCGCCGAGCGCGGGTAGAAGGCGGCTTCGATGTCACCGAGTTGGAGCTCCACGGCCGAGTCGGCGCCGAGGAAGACGACCGAGCCGTAGTGGATGCCTTCGACGACTCCTCCGCGGATGAGGTGGGCGACCGGGGCGTGGAGGGGCTCCCGAATCACAGGAGCCTGAGCCACCGGACTTCCGTACAACACTGCGTGGTTCACACATTCACCTTGGAGGACTCTGCACGGGCGACCCGCCCGCGTACGCCGTACCAGCCGGCCACCAGGGCAGCCACGATCAGCGGCAGGCACAGCACGGTGGTGCGGCTGGCGCCGCCGTCGGCGTACATCAGGACGAACACGGAGAGGAGGAAGCCGAGCGTGACGATCTCGGTCCACGGGGAGCCGGGCAGACGGTAGCTCGGCCGGGACAGCTCGCCTGACCGCGTCTTCCGCCAGAACAGCAGGTGGCAGATCATGATCATGCCCCAGGTGGACAGGATGCCGATCGCCGCGAAGTTGAGCACGATCTCGAACGCGTCCGCCGGGACGACGAAGTTGAGGCCCACTCCGAGGACACAGATGCCGCTGGTGAGCAGGATGCCGCCGTAGGGGACCTGGGTGCGGCTCATCACGCCCGTGAACTTCGGTGCCGAGCCGGACATCGCCATGGAGCGCAGGATGCGCCCGGTGGAGTACAGGCCGGAGTTGAGCGAGGACATGGCCGCGGTGAGCACGACGAGGTTCATCACGCCGCCGGCCGCCGGGACACCGATGTGGGAGAGGACCGTCACGAACGGGCTCTGGCCTGCGGAGTACGTGTTCCAGGGCAGCAGCATCGACAGCAGGACGACCGAGCCGACGTAGAACAGGCCGACGCGCCACATGATCGAGTTGATCGCCTTCGGCATGATCTTCTCGGGGTTCTCGGTCTCGCCCGCCGCGACGCCGACCAGCTCGACGGAGGCGTAGGCGAAGACGACACCCTGGATGATCAGCAGCATCGGCAGCACGCCGTTGGGGAAGACACCGCCGTGGTCGGTGATCAGCGACGGGCCGGGGGTGGTGCCGTCGACCGGGTGCCGGGTGACCAGCAGGAAGATGGCGATCGCCATGAAGATCACGAGGGCGCTGACCTTGACGATGGCGAACCAGAACTCCAGTTCGCCGAAGAACTTCACCGAGATGAGGTTCACGGTGAGGACCACGGCCAGGGCGACGAGCGCGATCACCCACTGGGGGATGTCGGAGAACAGGCCCCAGTAGTGGGTGTAGGTGGCCACGGCGGTGATGTCGGCGATGCCGGTGGTCACCCAGTTGAGGAAGTACATCCAGCCCGCGGTGAACGCGCCCTTCTCACCGAGGAACTCCCGGGCGTACGAGACGAACGCGCCGGATGAAGGCCGGTACAGGACGAGTTCGCCGAGGGCACGGACGACAAGAAAGGCGAAGACGCCGCATACCGCGTACGCGATGAAGAGGGAGGGGCCCGCGTCGGCGAGGCGGCCGCCCGCGCCGAGGAACAGGCCGGTGCCGATGGCGCCGCCGATGGCGATCATGTTGACGTGCCGCGACTTGAGGGATTTGCGGTAGCCCGCGTCACCGGCGTCGACGTGACCGGAGGGCGTCCGTATGTCCGCCTGAGAGGACTCTTCCTGCAGGGACTGCTCGCTCACGTCTCAGGTCTGCCTTCCGTGGGGATGTCCGTGCCCCGGGGGCGCACGATGTCGGTGAGGGTCGTCTCGACGCGGTCGAGGTGGTGGGTCATAGCCTCCACCGCGTCGTGTTCGGAACCGTCCATCAGCGCCTCAACGATCGCCCGGTGCTCGCGGTTGGACTGCTCGCGCCGGCCGCCCAGCTCGTTGAGGAAGGCCGACTGGCGGGCCAGCGCGTCCCGGATCTCCTCGATGATCCGGCGGAACACCGGGTTCTGGGCCGCCTCGGCGATGGCCAGGTGGAAGAGCGTGTCCATCGCGACCCATGCGGTGGTGTCGGTCTCCCGCTCCATCCGGTCCAGAAGGTGGGCCAGGTGGTCGAGGTTCTCCGGGGTGCGGCGCAGCGCCGCATAGCTGGCGACCGGGATCTCGACGTGTCGGCGCACCTCCAGCAGGTCGCTGGCCGAGTAGTCACCGAAGGTGGGGTCCTCGACGGTGCTGGCGACGACGAAAGTGCCCTTGCCGGTCCTGGAGACGGTCAGCCCCATGGTCTGCAGAGCTCGCAGAGCCTCGCGCAGCACGGGGCGGCTGACCTCCAGGGTGCGGCACAGCTCCGCCTCGGAGGGGAGCTTGTCGCCGATCGCGTATTCGCGGCGCTCGATGGCGCCACGGAGGTGGGTGAGGACCGCTTCCATGGCGCTGACGCGCCGCAGCCTCGTACCACCTGTCTGGCTGTCTGACAGGTTCACGAGGGTGATCCTCCGGTGACGGGACGGGACTGTCAAGGGGTCAGGAAGAAGCCAGATTCCTCTACGGCGGCGCCTTCCGTGTCGTAGGGGCCGGCGATAATAATCGGCCTACAGCAGGCAGGGCAGATCCCGCGCCGTCAGCCGTGCACCCTCATCGACAAGCCAAGCCCTCACCACGTGGGTTCCCCCTCCCCTGCCCCCCGCTCCGGCCGGTGCCGCGCGCACCGCGTCCCAGGGCCGGTCGGCGATGACGGGGGGGGACACCGCCGGTCGCGGCGCTCTGGAAGAGCCGGTGATCGGCGCAGGGGACGCCGAGGATCTCGCAGATGGTCATCGACGGCACCGGCAGCGAGAAGTGCGCTCACCCCGCATTCCGCGAGTTAGCTTAGGCATACCTTAGGGGCGATCCAGCCATTCGTCTACGCGCTTGTAGTCGAAATACGGTTCGACGGCGGGAGCTGTGGCAGGTGTGCTTGTCCCGGGCGAAGTGGTTCAGCATGCCGCGGTCGGCCAGTCGGCCGCTCACCGGCCCGTCGGCGCACGCCGGGACTCCTCGACGAGGGCCCCCGCGCGAGGCGGTAGGGCCGGCCCTGTCGGGGTGCCGTTGAACGTACCGGCGCCGGTCTCCCGTCGCGGTGGCCGAGGTGGGGACCTGTGCGGAAGCGCCCTGGGCCCACGGACGAGGGCTACTTGGCCCGACTGGGGAGCCGCAGGACGAAGCGGGCACCACCGCGCGGGCTCGGCTCGACGGTGAGGGTGCCGCCGTGGGCATGGGCGACCCAAGACGCGATGGACAGTCCCAGGCCGGTGGATCCCGACCTGCTGTGGAACCGTTCGAACAGGGAGTCGGCGAGGGCCGTGGGTATGCCGGGCCCGGCGTCGTCGACGGTGACCGTGCCCTCCGGCGTCACGGAGACGTCGATTTGGGAGTGTCGTCCTGGAGCGTGGCCGTAGGCGAGCGCGTTGTCGAGCAGGTTGGCCAGGGCCCGGCGCAGCAGGTCGGAGTCGCCCTCGACAATGACTGGTTCGGCCAGAACGGTGACCTGGTGCGCACCAGTTGGAGTGTCGTCAACAAGGGCCTCGACGAGCTGGTCGAGGCGCAAGGGCTCGCGGGTGATGGCGGCAACACCGGCCACCAGCCTGGCTCGGGTGAGCAGTCCGTCGATGAGGTCGCCCATCCGACTTGCCAAGTGCACCGTGCGGTCGAGTGCCTCGGTGCGCAGGGCATCGTCATGGCGGGCCGTCTCGGCGAGGGCGCGCAGCGACGCGGCGGGGGTGCGCAGGTCGTGGGCGGCGTCTGCAAGGAATGCTTCCTGCTGGTGGAGCGCGATCAGTGCCGGACGTACCGCCCTGCCGGACAGCAGGTGGCCGGCGAGGGACGACAGCGTCACCAGGGCGGCACAGCCCGCCGCCAAGAGGGCTACCAGATGGCGGTGTTCGGCCTCGCTGTCGGCGGTGTCGATGGCGGCCACGACCACTCCACCCAGGGTCTTGTCATCGGGACCCGGGAACGGGGTGGCGAGCAGCCGTGCGTGGTCGCCGTCCGGCGTCTGCGTGTCGGCCCAGGCATCCGATCCATGGCGCACCGCGGTGGCGGCGACCGTCTGGATGGCGGAAAGCGCGACAACGGTGCACGGCTGATGCGGTGGACGGGCCACGGTCAAGTGGCCGGCGGCCCCGGACAGTACGGTCAGTGCCGGGCAGTCGGTCTCCATCGCATCGAGCAGCGGCTGGAGGTTGAGACGGCCGGCGTCGTCGTAGTCGATCAGGCTGACCGCGTGGTCGGTCTGCAAGCCCATCGTGGTGTCGAGCTGGCGGTGTGCGGCGACGCTGTCGCTGTGGATGGCGAATGCCGCCAGAGCGACCAGCCCGACGACGCTGGCCAGAGCGAACAGCGCGGTGAGCCGCCAGCGCAGGCTGCGGATCCGGGCCGCGGCCGTCATCCGCCACTACCGGCCGACGCCAGCCGGTATCCCACACCGCGGACCGTGTGGATCACCATCGGCTCACCGAGTTTGCGGCGTAGTTGAGAGACCAGGACCTCGACGACATTCGAGTTCGGCTCGGCCATCTCGTCCCAGCACCGCTCGATCAGTTCACCCCGTGGCACTGCCTGGTCCGGGTGGGCCGCCAGGATCTCCAGGACGGCGAACTCCTTGCGGGTCAGTACCAGAAGCACGCCATCGCGGCGGACCTGGCGCCGCGCCGTGTCGATCTCGAGGCCCGCGACCCGGTGAACGGGCGCGCGGACGATACCCGCGCGTCGGCACAGACTGCGCACCCGGGCCACCAACTCGGGCACCGCGAACGGCTTCACCAAGTAGTCGTCGCCACCACTGCTGAACCCCTCGACCCGGTCGGCGACCGTGTCACGGGCCGTGAGGAACAGCACCGGTACCGTCCGCCCGACCCGGCGCAGCTCGTGTACGTAGCCGACGGCATCGCCGCACGGCAGCATCCGGTCGAACACGACGCAGTCGTACCGGGTGACGAACAGGGCCTCATCCGCAGCCGGCAGGTCCGCAACCTCGTCGACTGCCAGTCCGTCCCCGCGCAGTGCCGCGGCCACCGCGAACCGCAGATCAGCGTCGTCCTCGACAACCAGTATGCGCACGGCCGACACAATAGCCGCCCCCCACCTCATCAAAACTTCAGGCTCTTCCCGGGATCCTTCAAGAGCACCAACACCGCTGAAACGGGAGGGAATTGAAAGTGCTTCCTCATGTCCGGAACATATGTGGCTTACGCCGGGGTGCGCCGCGGTGAACAGGAGTGCCACAGCCCGCTCCGGCCGCACGCGCAGGCTCGCCTCATCGGTATGGGTCCCGTGGACATGCGGCGTGCTGATGCTGCTCACCGTGGCGGGGACCGTGCTGGCCCTGGGCGGCCGGGTCGACCGGGGCGTGACCGTCCCCGCGGCCATACTGGACAACCAGCAAAACGTCACGGCCGCCGCGGCGCAGCACGTCAGGCGTGCGCTGCACGCCGGCGAACTGGACCTCGCCCAGCTCGCGGACGGGCTCACCCTGGGGTCCGACACGACCGAGTTCGACAGCCAGGTCAAGGACTTCAAGCAGCGGTACGGGCGCTACCGCAGTGTCTACGTGCTGGACGCGGCGCGGCGCGTGCTCGCCCGCGCCGGGACCACGGCGCATCCAGACCAGGTGCCCGTCGCTCCGACCCGCGCCGGCAGCAGCGACGCGACCTCCATCGACAAGGTGCCGGTCGTGGTCCAGTACGCGCCGTTCAAGTACGGCAGCAACAGCAGGGCGGTCGCCGTCGCCGAATACGACCTCGCCAAAATGCAGCACGCATTCGATGCCGTCCGACCCGCCACCGCATGAGTGGTCGATGCCCAGGGAGAGGTACTCGCATCGACGGCGGGCTTCACCGCGTTCCAGCTCCTCGCGCGTGATGAACTGCGCCGTGCGGCGCGCACCGACAAGCCGGTCGTGTCGATGGGCGACGGCAGTTCGGACGCCCGGGACATCGTCGCAGCCGCACCGGTGCACGGCGACGCGAAACACCCCGGACCACCGTGGCGCGTGGTGACCGCGCGCAGCGTCGACACCGTTCTTTTGCCCCAGACCCAGGCGCGCGACCAAGCCATCCTGCTGGCGCAGACGTTGACCGTGGTCACCCTCTGCGTGTTCGGCTGGCTGTACGTGGTGTGGCTACGGCCTCTGCGCCGCCTCGTGCGCGATGCGGAGCGCGTGGCCGACGGCGGACTTCACGACGCCATCGAGGTGCGCCGATACGACGAACTGGGCCTGGTCGCCCGCGCACTTGAGCAGATCCGCGCCGCGATAGCCGCTGATGCCTCGACGAAGGGCGGCCCCGACCGGACGCGGGTGGCTGCCGGAGCGTCCCGGAGGGTGCCGTGATGGCCCACTATCTGTACGGCGTTTTCGCGCTCGCCCTGCTGGGTCTCTTCGTGGCCGGTGTGGTGGAGCGGCGCCGTCACGAACGCCATCTGGAGCGCATTCCGGTGCGGATCCTGGTCAACGGCATTCGCGGCAAGAGCTCCATCACCCGCCTCACCGCAGGTGCTCTGCGCGGCGGGAACCTGAGGGTGGTGGCGAAGACGACAGGCACGGCGGCCCGGTTCATCCACCCGGACGCCACCGAGGAACCGGTCTACCGCAAACACGGCATCGCCAACGTCGTCGAGCAGATCGGCATCGTCCGCAGGGCAGCAGCGGCGCGCCCGGACGTCCTCGTCATGGAGTGCATGGCCGTCCAGCCGGCGCTGCAGGAGATCAACCAGAAGGTGCTGGTCCGTTCGACGATCGGGGTGCTCTGCAATGTCCGCGAGGACCACCTAGAGGAGATGGGGCCGACCCTGGACGACGTCGCGCGGTCGCTGGCACGCTCCATGCCTGACGGCGGGGTGTGTGTGACCGCCGAGCACGACCGGCGTGCCCTGCTGCAAAGGGAAGCGTCCCGTCGCAGCTGCCAACTCCTCGTTGTCGAGCCTGAGTCCGTGTCCGACGAGGAGATGGCCGGATTCGGCTACACCACCTTCAAGGAGAACGTGGCCATAGCACTGTCGGTCGCGGCCGAACTCGGTGTGGACCGGGCATCGGCACTGCGCGGTATGTACGAGGCCCCGCCCGATCCCGGAGTGCTCACCGTCCAGGACTACCGGACGCAGGACGGCACCGTGAGACTGGCGAACGTCTTCGCCGCCAACGACCCCGAGTCCACGGTCATGAACGTCCGTCAACTGGTCGAGTCCGGCCAGATCGAGCCGCCCTTCATCACCCTCATCAACTGCCGCCCCGACCGGATCGAGCGCAACGGCCAGATGGGACGCATCGTGTCCGCACTCGACACCGACACCCTGGTGCTCATCGGGCACCCGACCAGATCCGCGCGGGATGCCGTGCCGGCCGACTGGCCGGGACGGATTCTGGACCTCGGCGGACCCCAGCGGGATCCTGCCCAGATCTGGCGAGCAATCACCGACCAGGTCAACGGCACGGCCTCGCTCGTGACGGTGGGCAATATCCACGGCCAAGGAGAACGCTTGCTGGAGCACGTCGGATCCCTCGCAATCGGGCAGCGGAGCGACCGGTGAACGCTCCGCTGTCGGCCGAGGTCGCGACCCTCGGCCTAGCCATCGGGCTGCTGTTCGGCCTCGGCTGCTACCTGGTGACCAACCTGTCCCCGGGCGGCATGATCACGCCGGCCTGGCTGGCGGTCACCCTGGTCCAGGACTGGCGCCGGATCCTGGTGATCGCCGCGGTGACCTGCCTCACCTGGGCCGCTGCCGCCGCCGCCCGGAAGGTCGTCATCCTGTACGGCAAGCGCCTGTTCGCCGCCGTCGTCCTGCTGGGGGTGTTCCTTCAGATGACGTTCTCGCTCTTCCTGCTGAAGGAGTATCCGTTGCTGTTCACTCATCAGACCCTCGGCTTCATCGTCCCCGGACTGATCGCGTACCAGCTTCTTCGGCAGCCGGTCCTGGCCACCGCCGCGGCCACCGCCGCTGTGACCACGCTCACCTACACCGTCCTCGCCAGCGGACTCCTACTCCACCTGGCGGACTCGCCATGACAGGAGACCGACGGACGACCCCCGCGACCGCCCAAACCCTCTGGTGCAGACCGGAGTTGCTGGTCGGCATTCTGGTCCTCGCCCTCGTGACGCTGGCCTCGGTGGTGTTCGTGGTCGGCAGCGGTGGCGACACCCCGCGGTTCGAACGGCTGGCCGGAACCCTGCGCAGCGTCGTTCGCGACGACCGCGGCCGAACCTTGGCTGTGCTGACCGAGGGCGCCCGCACGGTGGTGTTCACCGGCCCACAGCGCACGTTCGCGGAACCGGACACGACCGCGGCCACCGTCACCACGAGCGCCGTCGTCCGCCTCGCGCCGCAGCCGTGGCACTGGGATGCACGGCACGAGGAGTGGTTCCAGAGCTGGCTCGCCACCGCCCTGACCACCAGGGAGCCCGACGTCCTGGACATCGCGACACAGTACGTCCGTGGCGCAGCCGACCAGCGCGACGGGAAGGGCATCCGGTTCGCGGGCCAGGCTGCCTACGGCCCGATGGGAGACGACGACGAGCGGCAGGCAACCGCCGACTTCACCGACTACCTCGGCATCGGCTGGACGTATGCGAACGGGCGCCATCGCGAACCCAGGAGCGACTTCTACGGTTCGCTGGACTGCTCCGGCTTCGTCCGCACCGTCTACGGGTACCGCTCCGGCTACCCGCTGGAGTTCGGACGGCCCACCGGGCGGGCACTGCCACGCCGGGCCGTCATGATGGCCGAGGACGGTCCCGGGGTCACCGTCGTCCCCAACACCCACCGGCAAGCCACCGACCTCGCCCGGCTTCAGTCCGGGGACCTGGCGTTCTTCAACGCCAGCCCCGAAGCCGGACGCCAGGTCGACCACGTCGGCATTTACCTCGGCCTCGACTCCACGGGACACCACCGCTTCATCTCCAGCCGAAAGACCGCCAACGGCCCCACCATGGGCGACAAGGGCGGCGCGTCCCTACTCGACGGCGCCGGCCTTTACGCCCGTGCCTTCCGCTCCGCAAAGCGACTGTGAACCAGTGCCGGAGGCGGTGACAGTGATCCGAGTAGGCACTGCGATGCGGTAGGGACCCGCCCGCGGACGGGAGACGATGCTCAGCTGTCCCGGTGCTGCGGGCGTGCCCTGGCTAGTGGTTGGTGCGGGCGCGTTGTGTTCGCAGGAGGCTGTTTGGTTGGTAGGCGATGATCCGGCTGCCTGCGGCAACGTACACGGTGTGGTTGGCGATGGAGACTCCGTTGCTGGCCAGCGCGGCCACGGCGTCGATCGCGCCGTCGATCGCCAGGGGCCGTCGGAGGATCTGAAGGCCGGTCCGCGCGTCGTAGGCGTCGAGGAAGCCGGTGGAGTCGGCCGTGTACACGACTCCGTGGGGGGACGCCGCCGGCGACGTGGCTGCCTTTGCGCCGAGCAGCCAGATCTGGCCATCCACACCTGTACGCGGTGGACGCGGCGAGCGGAGCCCAGCGGTGGTCCTCCCCCACCGGTGGAAGCGTGCGCTCATCGCCGACGGCGGCGATGGAGCGGTCAACTTCGGCAGCGACGCCGGCAAGCTGTACGCGGTGGACGAGGTACGGGGTCGGCGAAGTGCCGTGGGAGGGCTGTGTACTTGCGGAGGAAGGCATTTCGCTGAAGGGTGCCGTCCAGGCTTCAGTGAACGGCCGGACTGACCGTTTGAGGGCTTAGAGGTCACGCAGACAGGCCCCTTGGCGAGGGCTGGAACCATCAGTAGTGGCAGCGATGACGCGGCGGGTGATGTGGCGGTCGGAGAGCCGGAGTTCCTACAGGCCGGGAACATGCCTGTCAGAGGTCACAGGGGTGACGGGGAGGTCTACGAGGTCACTCGCTGCCGCTCGGGAAGCCCGCCGTTTCCTATAGTTCGATCACATTCCGTTGGAGGACGGACCCGGATCTACGCGTTAGGGAACTCGCATGGCATCCATTCACCGCACCACCATGACCCCCACCAAGCTGGAGCTGCTCACCGGCTGGCTGCCGAAGCAGAGCTGGTACGTGGGCGACGCGGAAACGTCGGAGCTGGTGAAGGCCGGTGGGTTCCGTCTGGACGATCCGGAGGGCGCGGTCGGGATCGAGTTCATGGTCGTCGTGGACGCCACCGCGCAGGAGCCGGTGGCGTATCTGGTGCCGTTGAGCTACCGCGGTGCTGCACTGGAAGGGGTCCCCGGCGAGGCGTTGATCGGCACCTCCGAGCACGGGGTGCTCGGCACGCGGTGGATCTACGATGGTGTCCACGACCCGGTGGTGATAGCGCAGTTGCGCGCACTACTGCGCGGTGAGGCGGTGCCGCAGCACCAGAGCAAGAGCGACACCCCTGACCCGACCGTCACCGTGCACGGAACTGGCCCCGACGACGGGCTTGACGTTCAGGTCAATCGTGTCCTGCGGCCGACCGAGGCTGCGCAGAGGCTGTCCGGAAGCCTCGTCGCCGGGTGGACCTGGCCAAATGGAACGGCGGCACGAGGAGTACTCGCGGCTGTCGCGCCGCGGTAAGCGGTCACGCGGATACAGCAGTCGTGTGATCACGGTCGGCGGTTCAGGCGTTCGTCCCAACAATAAGCTGCCCAGGACCGCCGGATCCGGTTGCGCACGGTGATGATTGCGTCGGCGAGGTCGAAGAAGGCGCCGATCACCGTGACGCGACGCTCGCAGCACCGGGCGAGACGGTGAAAGGCGTTCCGTCAGGCGTGGGCGTGTTCGGCGTGTCAACGCCGACTGGCCTGATTGGGCGCCTGCTCCCGCTCCTGCGCGATGCGTCCTTGCAGGACGCGCTCGTTGAGCAGCGCGCGGGTGGTGTCCGCCTAGCATCAACTCGTCGCGGCGGCTGCGGCTTGCACCGATGGCGCGGTCGGGTCGGCGGGCCAAAGGTGTCTTGCGCCTGCGGGGCCGGGCCTGCTCGGGGGCGTCATGCCTTCAGGGTGCTTCCACAACAGCGTCGCGGCACCTGGCTCGCCATCGGGCGGCTTGTAGGCAGTTCACATTGGCTTCCGTGGCTGTGGGGAAGCGATCGATCACGGATTGCATCCGCTCACCCCAATGGCGACCACATGTACAAGCTTCGCAAGCCCGCCGTCCTGGTCACGGCCCTGGGCAGCCTCGGAATGCCGGCCGCCGGTACGGCCCAGGCGCACGACGGCGGGAAGGGTGGCGACCAGTTCGGCATCGGGCAGAGCAGCAACTGCCGGTCGCACGACCTGAACGTCGACCCTTGACCCCACCGACCAACTCGCGTTCATCGCCTGCGACGCAAACGCCCGCCTGCTCACCCTCGACCTCACCACCGGGAAGGTGACCGACAATGAGGAGACCGGGCCAGGCCCCGACGTCCTCGCCTACGACACCACGGGCCACCGCCTGTACATCGCCGCCGAATCCGGCTGGCTCACCACCCTCGACCTTCACGACCGGCACCTGACTGCCACCGGCCGGGCCCGCCTCGCCGACGGCGCCCACATCATCGCCGTCGACCCCACCAGTCACCGCAGCTACTACCCCGTCCCCCACGGCACAAGCAGCCACCCAGCCCTCCTCACCTACCGGCCCACCAGCTGAGCCACGGCAGGCGGAGCGGCCACGGTCGACAGGCTCATCCGGCGGCGGTGATCGTGTACTTCCTGCCGTTCTCGACTTGTTGCGCCCGATGCGAGAGCTACCGCCCCCCGAACACGAGGAGCCCGCCGCCGGCACTTGCGCTGCTGGCAGCGGACCGGCACCCGTGCCTGCGACAGTTGCGTATGTGTTCCATGTGGGCCCGACGCGATCACGGACGCTCGTGTCGTACAAGGTGGGGCGGTGGTGGGCTGTGGAAGGGTGACCGCCACATGGCCGGGCCCGGAGCTCGGCCAGGCCCTGCCTCGAAGGGAGTCATGCGATGGCCCGGGTTCGTGCCGGCGATGTGGTGCTGCACTACGAAGAAGTCGGCGACGGCGAGCCGCTTGTTCTGGTGCACGGCTCGTGGAACGACCACCACGCCTGGCAAGCGGCCATCGAGGCCGACCTCAAGGCGAGTTTCCGCGTCGTGGCCTACGACCGGCGCGGCCACGGCCGCAGCGAGGCTGTGCCGGGCCAGGGCACCCGGCGGCAGGACGAGGACGATCTCGCGGCGCTGATCGAGGCGCTGGGGATGACGCCCGCGCATGTCGCCGGGAACTCCTTCGGCGCGGCGGCCGCCGTTGGCCTGGCCGCCCGCCGCCCCGAGCTGTTCAAGACCCTCACCCTCCACGAACCCCCACTGATGGCACTGGTTGTCGACGACCCCGCCGCGATGAGCGAACTCCGGCCGGTGATGGGCCGCATCGACGCGGTGAAGGACCTGCTGCGCAACGATGAGGACGCGGCGGGCGCGAAACTGTTCGTGGAGGGGGTGGCGCTCGGCCCGGGCGCATGGGAGACGATGCCCCAGCCCCTGCGGGACGTGTTCATCACCCATGCCCAGACCTGGCTCGACGAGCAGCAGGATCCGGCGTGGTCCGCCCTGGACCTCGACGCGCTCAGCGCCTGCACCGCACCTGTGCTGCTCAGCCACGGCACCGAGAGCCCGGCCTGGTTCAACACCGTCCTCGACCGCCTGGCCACCGCCCTGCCCCACACTCGGCGCCACACTTTCCACGGCGCGGGGCACATCCCGCACATGACCCATCCGCGGGAGTACGCGCAGGTGCTCACGCGGTTCGCCCGTGGGGCCTGACATCGGTCCGGCCGACGGTCAACCGAAGGGGACTGCCAGTGCCGTGTCAGGCACCGTTGGCCCTGCTGTGAGGCGCGCCTGCCAACGGGTTCGATCGCTGGCGATAATTGACCGATGAGTACCGTCGAACGCCCTATGCCGCCCCTGAATGCCGACGAGCGCACCACGCTCGAAAGCTGGCTTGACTTTCACCGCACCACACTCGCCATGAAGTGCGAGGGCCTGGACGATGAGCAGGCCGCTGTCGCGTCCGTGCCGCCGTCCGGCTTCACTCTGACCGGCCTTGTCCAGCACATGGCCGA
>NZ_BMUA01000032.1 GCF_014649955.1 Streptomyces violascens | reverse complement strand
CCGATCCCGGCGATCACCACGGCACCCGCGACCACCAACCCGATCAGAATGCGGTGCGCTCGGGTGAGCTTCGTGGTCGGTCCTGCTTTCCCCGCGGTCACCTGCGCCGCCCCTCCTTCATCTCTGCACTCGCAACTGAGCAGGTCTCACACTCTCACGCAGGATTGCGTGTTGAGTCAGGAAGGGACGGTCCGCGAAGTGATCGTCAGCCGTTGTCCACGGCGGGCCCTTCAGCGAGGACCAGGCAGTCGCCTTCCAGTACGGCTACACGTACGAGCGGCTGTGCGACCTGACCGGATCCTTCCTGGACAACAGCTCGTTCACCCCGCACCGGGGAGACTGGCTGTCCGTGGTCGACCAGGGCCTCAGGGCACTGGGCATCACAGCCGTGTCGGTCGCGAGGTTGAGCTACAACGACTTGCCCAATCCGCTGCCGTACACCGAGACACCGGGCTGCGGCGAATGGACACCCGCCCAAATCACCAGCGCTCTCGCACAGTTCGAAAGCGCCAAGCAGGCGATCGACGCTTCAGGGCAGGCGCCGCCCCTGGAGCCGGAAGTCGTCGAAGCCGTCACGCAATGCCTCGGCTGGATGCGCCACGCGGCGGCAAAACCAGGCTTCGGCGTGATCGGCTTCCGTTCCTGAGCTCCAGTTGTCCCAGTTTTAGATGAGCGCTCTTCGCAGACACTGAGGTCACGGCCGTGCCGCCTGCTGATCACGTCCTGGTGGGGCCAGTTGAGGCGGCGGCCTGCTGGCTCTCGGTGAGGTGAAGGTCGATGTACCGGGTAAGCATCAGCGGGTCCTGGGGGTCTCCGGCTTGGAAGGTGACGCGGCGGAGCAGCGTGACCGCATCCAGCGTGATGCCCTCGCGAGCGAGGACGAACAGAAGCACGAGGAAGGCGGAGCGGGCGTTGCCGTCGTCGAAGGGGTGGAAGAAGCACACGTCAAGGTAGGCACGGGCGGCGCGGGCCGTCAGAGGGAGGGAACGGTCCCCGGCCACGTTGGCTTCAGCCAGGCAGGCATCGAAGCGGGCGGAAGTGTGCGAGCCGATTCCGTACCGTTCCCGGCCTCCCTTGGCGAAGGCGGGCGAGGTGCGGAACGGCGGCGGCTGCGAGGCGGCCAGGACGTGCTGCTGCCAACTGCTCAGGAGCGCGAAGTCGAGCGGGGCGTTGCGAGCTGCGTCGGCGCGCATGTGCTCCAGGGCGGTGAGCAGCCCGGTGGCGCGGGCGGGGTCTATGGCAGCGTCGAACGCGCGGATGTCCTCCGCGGCGCCGTCGCGCTCTGGGGTCACCGGTCCCTGCGTACTGTCCGGGGCTTCGTGCCATGGCACGGTCTCCCGTACGGTGAGCCATTGCTGCAGGTGGTCCGGCGCCTGCTCGGCGGGACGTGCGCTGGTGTCCGGCCGCAGGGACAGCGCGAGTTTCTCCGCGACATCATCGACCAGCAGTGTGTCGGGGCCGGTCCAGCTCTGGAATCGCCCGCCGATTGCCTCATCGACGAGTTTCTCCGCGACGTCGGCGGTGATGCCCCAGCGGCTGAGGAACCAGGTGAGTACCTGACGGCAGTGGCCGTGCCAGCCGCTGCCGCAGCCCGTGCGGTCGACGACCTGCAGGATCAGGTTTCGCGCAGAGCACTCCCACAAGATCCGCTGGTACTCGACATCGTCGAGCTGGAGGGGGTACGCCTCGAACCATCCGGCGAGGGTCTCCAGCCATTCGCGCCACTCGCACAGCGCAGCCACAACACGCGTGAGCGTCTCCTGCGGGGTCGTGATCGAGTCCCGCGGACAGCACCAGTTCCCCACCGGCCCGCCGTCGAAGTCCCCTTCGTCGCGGTTCCAGCGCCAGCCCACGATCCACTGGCCGTAGTGCTCGACGAGGGCGTGAGACATGGCGTTGGCCCACGGAGTGGCAATGTCGTGATCCCAGTCGCTCATTGCACGGTCGGCAAAGCCGACATCGGGACGGCAGGGAACACAGCGGGCCGGCCCGAGCGAGTGCACCACCGGTTCTGCCAAGGCGCTGTCAAACGGATGACGGGCCGGATCCACTTCGTCCCAGCTGAGAAAACCGGGAGACAACTCAATAATCACCGCGCAAGCCTGCCACGCACGCCCCGTACCCGTTCAAGTGGATTTCCTCCGACCTGTAGGGCCGAAAGTAACCACCACCAACGATGCACGCAGTGGCCCTGGGCGAGCCGTCGCGAGGTGACCGCCCATGCCGCGATGGGGCCTCCGGTGTGCGAACCAAGTTGGGACGGGATGCCGGCGCCCACTGGCCCCACCATGCCTCTTCTGCCATTATGAAAGGAAGAAGGCGCGGGAACCGCCCCCGCCAACGTCTGCGGGACGGACTCCGTCATGCCCTCCTCGCCCGACCGCGCCCGCCTGGTGGGCACCTCAGAGATCGGCGAAGAGTTTGGCGTGAGCACCGGAACCGTCACCCTCTGGTACAACAACCGGGAAACCACGGGCTTCCCGGACACCGCCGGCAGCAAGGGCCGGGCACGCCAGTGGGAGCACGGCGCGGTTAGTGACTGGTTCGCAGCAAGGGAGAAGCCCCGCCTGCAGGAAGCCGGCGCAGCGATCGCCGGCGACCCGGACGAGCTGCTGAACGCGACCCAGGTCGCCAAGGTCCTCGGCTACAAGAACGCCAACCAGATCACCAACTACCTGCGCGACCGGCCGGGATACTTCCCCGAACCCGATGTCGTCGACGAGCTCGGCACGGCGGACCGGCCCTGGACCCGCAAGCAATGGCGCCGCTCGACCGTCACGGGTTGGGCCGCCACCCGCCGCGGCAAGGGGAACCGGCACGACCTCGCCGGCGGCACGCCCCTGCCCGAGGTCCCGCGCGAGGGCGACCCCGACGAACTCCTGGCCGCTCCGGCTGCGGCCGCGCTCCTCGGATACAAGAACGTCACGAGCTTCAGCAGCGCTTTGTCCCAGGGCATCCTCCCGCTCCTCAAGGAGAAGGACGGAACCTTGCCCGGTGCCCGCGGACAACGGCCGGCCTGGACCCGGCGCCGTATCCTCGACCAGGCTCACGAGCGCGCAAACAGGCGCAGCAGGACATCGCCCCACACGGGGTGACAGACACGGTTTCTGGTCAGGGTTGTTGATGCCCAGGCGGGCCAGCACACCGTCCGGTGGCCGGCATGGAGGAGTCGCCAACTCCTTCCCGCGGCGGCACACGCCGCCGCGGACCGGCCACTGGGGGCCACCGGCCAGCGGGCAAAACTTTCCAAGGCCGAAGCGCATTCCAACTGAAGGCTGTCCTACGTGTCTCCATGGCCTGAGCCAAGGGAAGACATGCGCGGCCTCCATCCTCTTCGACCACTCCTCGCGCGCCCTCTGATCGCCACCGTGCGCCTCCGCTCCGAGGGCTGCGGAGGGAACGTTCAGTCCATGCTCGTAGCGGACGGCCTACCTCCGGTTGGCCGCCTCCGAACAGAGGAAGTCCCCTCATGCGTCTTCGTCATGCGGTCGGCGCCGCTTTCGGCGCCCTGGTCCTCACCGTGACGATTCCCGCCTCGGCCCACGCGGCCCTCGGCCGCCTCGACTACCACTACGGCCTTCCGGGAGCCACGACCACGTCGTTGCTGCAAGACCCGAGGTCCGGCAAGTGCATCGACATCCCCGAGGTCGTGGGGCACCCGCTCCAGAACGCCTTCAGCCCCAACAACCGCACCGATGAGGACGTGCTGCTCTACCTGGAGGAGGAGTGCTTTGGTCCGAGCACGACTCTGAAGGCGGGTGCGACGGCCGGGCCCGCGCGGCTGTTCAAGTCGGTGGTCTTCCTCGCCCCGTAGTAGGACGTGCTTCGCCCCTGGTACCCGCCTGAGCGGCCGGTACCGGGGGCGAAGCAGCATGGAGCGGCATGCAGCACCTCCGCGGTCACTACCCGGAGAACATCGGCGTCGGAGCGGCGGCTGCGTACCTTCGGTCTTCGCCTGCCAACCAGGAACTGACAGCGACGGCGGGCGCGATCGCACCGCGGGCCTCGCTACCCTTCGTGATCAAGGGGAGGGGTGCGGCATGGGAAGTATGGTCGTCCTGGCTGCGATCGGCCTGGTGGTCGCTTGTCTGGGTGTAGGCGTGCTGTTGTTGCTGAGTCTGGTGGCGGTCGTGCTGTCTGGGCGTTGGCGAAAGCGGACGATCGCCGCGATGGAGCAGGCCGAGCGAGACGCCGACTGCTAGTTACTACACGGGGTGTCCGGCGGCTCTGCCGTTGGCGTCGCGGCGCATGGCGGTCATGCCAAGGTCTGCCAGGCGGGGGACGAAGTCGACGTCGAGCTGGTCGAGGGGATGGAGCAGGCCTCGCTCGCAGCGCTCGGCGAGCCACACCGTGATCTCGGCGCCGGGGTAGGCCGGGTTGACGCCGATCTCGCCCTTGGGGAGGAAGCCGTTGAACGGTGTTGCGATCCCGCTGGCGTTCCAGTAGGTCCACGTCTGAAGGGCTTTGGCCTGTTCGAAGGCGAGGTAGAGCTGCGGGTAGCGGGCGAGGGTCCGCATCTCGCGGAAGAGTGACTGCCCCAGCAGGGAGGGCGCGCTCTGGGCGAGGGAGTCGAAGTCCGCGCCGTGGAAGGTGAAGGACGCCACGTCCTGGCTGGGAGCGAGGGCGATAGCGGCGAACAGGTGCGCCAGGCGGTCTCGGGCGTAGGCGGCCGTGTCGGGCACCAGATGGGGTTCGATGCCGCCGATGAGCTCGCGCAGTCGCATGTGGCCGGGGTGGAAGCGGGAGAGATCGAAGAGTTTGTCCATGCCGGTTACGGCGGAGAACGCCAGCCGCTTGTACAGAGCGTTGTTCATCTCGCCGGCCTCGGCGCATGTCCTTGTCTGGCCGCTGGTGGAGTGCAGCATCAGGTATTCCGAGAGCACCTCGAAATACAGGTAGCCCAGGAACGGCAGGCCAGGGATGGCGGCGGCGAGCCGGTCGATGAACGTGTCCGGCGCGGTTCGCCTTCCGGCCGCGTTGGCCAGGAGCAGGTCGAGGAAGGGGGCGACGGTGCGGATCTGCTGCACGACGGTGCGGCGCAGCCGGGTGTCTTCTTGCTCGGTGAGGAAGTTGCGGTGCTGGAGGTAGGTGCGCAGGTGAACGCGGCCGAGCCGCAGGTAGTCGATGCCTTTGGCCGGTACCGGACTGCTGGGGGTGACTTCGATGATCAGGGTGCGGGTGTGCGGTTTGGTCTCCAGCAGGTAGGCGCCCAGGTTGTGCGGGCGCAGGCCAGTAGCCTCGGGTATGAGGGGCGCGCAGTACAGCGCGGCGACCAGGCAGCCGGAGGAGACGTACAGCTGACCGCTGGAGCGGATGGCGTCAAGCGCGGTCGTGGTGTGCATCAGGTGAATCGGGCGGCCGCTGGCCAGCGTTCTCGTCATGGCGTTGTCCGCCAACAGCCAGCCGCCCGGGGTGTCCTGCACCAGGCGGTGCCGCCAGTCGGCTTCGCTGTCGGCCAGACCCGCCGGGGCGGGCCGGCTGACCGGGCGGGTGTAGTCGGTGTGGGCGTCGTCGAGTTCGGTGTCCACCAGTTTCCTCCTACTCGTTCTGGCTGGGTGTGAGCGTCTGGCGGGCATCGGTGAGGGCCTGAGCAGGGTCGGCGCCGTCCAAGCGGGCCTGCTCGCTGCGGGTGACGAGGGCGAACGCGACGGCGGGGAGCCAGTCGGGCAGCGCCAGGCGCAGCCGGGAGGTATCGGGCCACCAGCGCGTGCGCGGCAGGCGGTAGCGGTCCAGGCAGTCGGCTGCCTTCAGTACGTCCACCAGGAGCGGACAGGTGCGGAAGGCACGCTCTTGGCGGGAGGTGAAGTTCTCGTAGGGCACGTCGTGCAGGGCGACGGCGGTCGCCGCCCGCTCCAGCGTGGCCGCAGGTACGGGCACGTCGATCGCGCTCGTGACGGTGTCGGCGTGCCGCAGCAGCCAGGTGGCCGCGCGTTGGCCGTGTCCGGGGTCGGCTCGGTCGTCGTGGCGGCGGCAGTCGTGGACGATGCCGGCAATACAGGCCGCTGCGGTGTCCTCGGTGTCGAGCCCGAACTCCTCCGCCAGGAGCGCAGCCAGCAGCCCGACGCGGCCGTTGTGGAGTGTGCCGTGGATGGAGTCAGCCGAGCGCTCCTGGGTGAACCAGGCTGGTGGTGGTACGAGCAGCATCCCCGGTCGTGGGAAGCTGGGCTCGGCGTCGAAGTTCGCCGGCCGGTTGCTCTCAATCCACTTCAGCGTCACGTGGTCCATCAGCTGGTGGGCGGGCAGGCGGCGCTGCTGGGCGAGTTCTCGCAGGCTGGAGGTCGGCTGCGGTGCTCGTGGGGACACGGTGTTCCTTCCACGGACAGATGGGTGCGGGCGGGCGTGAAGCTGGGTGTGGCGATCCTGACCATGGGCACGCGGCCCAAGGAGCTGGCGGATCTGCTGGCCTCGGTGCACCGGCAGACGCATCCGGCGGCCCGGACCGTGGTGGTTGCGCAGGGCTGCGAACTGCCGCAGCTGCCACCGTGGGTCGAGCCGGTTCACCTGAGCGAGAACCTCGGGGTGACCGGCGGCCGCAATGTCGCGCTGGCGTACCTGCGCGACATGGACCTGGTGCTCGACCTGGACGACGACGGACTGCTCGTTGCCGACGACGTCTTCGCCACCATCGACCGGCTCTACGCGGCGGAACCCGAGCTGGGGATCGTCGGCTTCCGCATCGCGGACGAGACCGGAGTGACCCAGCGCCGGCATGTGCCGCGGCTGCGGGCCGCAGACCCGATGCGCGGCGGCCTGGTGACCGGGTTCCTGGGCGGCGCGCACGTCCTGTCGCAGAAGATGCTTGCCCAGGTGGGCGACTGGCCGGACGCCTTCTTCTTCGCGCACGAAGAGACCGACATGGCGTGGCGGGCGATCGACGCCGGCTGGCGGGTCCGCTACGCGCCGCAGCTCCTGTTGCAGCACCCGCGCACCTCCCCGGCCCGGCACGCCTTCTTCTACCAGGTCAACGCGCGCAACCGGGTCTACCTCGCCCGCCGCCACCTCCCGGCCCCTTTGATCCCGGTCTACTTGGGCGTGTGGGTGGTGCTCACCGTGGCCCGCACCCGAAGCCTTGCCGGGCTCCGGGCGTGGTTCGGCGGGTTCGCCGAGGGATGGCGCACCCCGTGCGGGCGGCGCAAGCCGATGCGCTGGCGGACCGTGTGGGAACTGGCTCGCCTCGGCCGGCCGCCCGTGATCTGACCCCTTCATGCCACGGCCAGGGCCCCGGTCTGGGCTGCGGTGCGCAGCCAGGCGGGGAGGGCCTCGGGGGTCTGTTCCAGCCACCGCAGATAGCGGTCCACCCCGTCTTCGACGGACACCTGGGTCGCCCAGCCGAGCAGATGACGCATCCGCGTGGTGTCCGCGCAGCCGCCGAGCGGGTCGTCGTGCGGCCGGGGCGTCTCGGTCAGCCGTGCGTCCGGGTAGTGGCGGCGTACCAGGTCCGCGACGCGTCGGATGGATGTGGCGTGGCCCGTGCCGACGTTGAGCGTCGCCCGGTGCGCGGCGCCGGTGACGGCCGCAAGCAAGGTCGCGTCCGCGATGTCGTCGACGTGCACGAAGTCGCGGACCTGCACGCCACCGCCGTTGAGGTGCAGGGGCAGGCCGAGCGCGGCCCGCATCGCGAACCAGGCCACCACCCAGCTGTGGCTGTTCTCCTTCACCACCTGCGGCTCGCCGTAGACCGAGAAGTACCGCACGATCGCGTACGAGTCTGCCGCACCGCTCAGGGCCAAGGCGGTCTGGTGCTCGCCCCACAGCTTGGTGTTGGCGTAGACCGACCCCGGCGTGAGCGGGTCACCCTCGCTGAACCGGGCCGCGGGGTCGCCTGATCTGGAGCCGAGCCCGTACACGCTGGCCGACGAGACGAAGACCAGTCGCTTGAGCGTGGCCGAGTGCCGGGCCGCAGCGTCCAGCACGGTCTGCGTTCCGTGGATGTTGGCCGTGAGGGCGGCCGCGGGATTGCGCGTACAGGCCGCAACGTCGGCCAGGGCGGCGGCGTGGATGACGAAGTCGCTGCCTTTGACCAGGTTGTCCATCAGCGCAGCATCGGTGACGTCCCCCACGATCACGTCCGGGTCACGCGGGGAGATGTTGAAGACGGAGGAGTAGCCGCAGGAGCCGTACGCGTCCAGGCGGCCCACAGCCACGGGCCGGGCACCCAGCCCACGGAGCCGGTGCACGATACGGCTGCCGACCAGGCCGAAGCCGCCCGTCACAGTCACCGTCGCATCCTTCAGAGCAGCAAAGCAGTCCACGGTGTTCACGCAGGTCCACCCCTTGTGCGTCGAGGCCGCGCCCGGTGTGCGGCACGCCCCCAGAACAGCAGCGCACGCACTCGCGCCCCAGGGGAAAACTGTGTGTCCGGCGTGTGCTCGCGTAGCCAACCACCGTCGCCCCGCTGCACGTTGCGGCATGGTGGGACGGGAAGGCATCGGCGCTGGAATTCCGGGGGCGGCATGGACATGGACCGGCATCCGCTGACATACCTGCGCCGGCAGCGCCACTGGTCGATGGGCGACCTCGCCCGGCTGCTGCGCAGCGAGGCCAGGGCTCTTGGCCTGCGCAGCGGCATCGACCGCAACCGGATCTGGCCCTGGGAAACCGGCACCACACCCACCGCGGAGAGCCAGTTCCTGCTCGCCCGCCTCCTGGACGTGCCAGCCGCCGTAATCGCACAGCTCCCATGGCCCCACTGGCTGCCCGCCTTCGAACAGCCCGCCGAGTTCAGCCCGTCGGGAAGCCGAGCAGCCCTGAGAGAGGTTCAGGTCACCCGCATGGACCGACGATCCTTCCTGGTCTTCAGCAGCAGCGCCTTAGTCGACGTCGCCGCGAACTGGGCCCGCGTCGAACCCGATCACCTGAACCAGGCCCTCGATGGCCAGGGCATCGATGCCGAACTACTGGAATGGCTGGAGCAACGCGCCAGCGAGCTGAGCGCGATGCCCATCGGACTCGGCTCACCCGTCCCCGCGCTCATCGACGCGCACCTGCACACCGCGATCGAGCTCATCGCCCAGGACCGCCACACCCGGCCCCAGGGACGACGCCTGCACGCGGTGGCCGCCAACCTCGCCCACCGTGTCGGCTGGCTCCGCTTCGACGCCGACCGCCACGCCGCAGCCCAACAACACTGGCAGGCAGCCGTCCACGCCGCCCATCAGGCCGGCGCCCGCGACCTGGCCGCCGCCACCCTGTCCGACCTCGCCTACCAGGCCACCTGGCTCGCCCGCCCCGCCGACGCGGTGCGCATCCTGGAACACGCCCGCTCCCGCAACCCGCACGCCCGCCGTCCGCTCCCTGCTCGACGTACGCCGCGCCCGCGCCTGCGCCGTACTCCAGGACCGCACCGCCACCACACAAGCCCTCACGTCCGCAGAAACCGAACTAGAGCGGGGAGCACCGCAGTCGGCGCCAGCGGTCGTCTCCTGGATGTCGGTCGCGGACGTCAACGCCGACGCCGGCCGCTGCTGGCTCGACCTCGGCGACCCCGGCCGCGCCAACACAGCCATCGGCACCGGACTCCAGGAGCTGGACCCACGCCGCGCCCGCACCAAAGCCGTGTTCCTCACCTACCGCGCCGAAAGCGCACTCCGCCGTCACGACGCCGCGACAGCCGCCGACAACGCCCGCGCCGCACTCGACACCGCACTCGACACAGGAGCCCCACGCTGCGTCGACCTCGTCGCCACCTTCATTGGCCGCCTCGACAAACGGCCCGAGCAACCGATCGTCGACCTCCGCGACTACGCACGCCACCGCCTTGCCTGACCGTTCTCGTCGCTCTAGAAAGACCTCCTCTCGGCCGTGCGGATCATGGCGAACGGACGCAAAGCGTCCGTGCAAATGTGGGAGGCTCTGGAGTCGAGGCTGTTACCGAGGGGGACTTCGCGTGGGCGGCCTGAGCAGGGTTTTCAATATTCTGGGAGCTTCTCTGTGAGCAGCGATGTCCACGGTCCCGATCGGGCCTTCCGTCTGGTCGTTACTGGTGGCGGGACTGGCGGTCACACCTACCCGGCGCTCACTGCGGTACGCACGTTGCAGGCCCGGCTCGCAGCGGCCGGGCGGGCGCTGGAAGTTCTGTGGGTCGGGCAGGCCAGCAGTCTGGAGTCCCGTGTTGCGGCTGCTGAGGGGATCGCGTTCGCTTCGGTTGCTGTCGGGAAGATCCGTCGTTCCAGCAATCCGCTGAAGATGGTGTCGCCGGCGAATGTGAAGGACATGGGCCGTGTGCCGGTGGGGGTGCTGCAGGCCCGTAAGGTGATCCGCCAGTTCGGGCCGGACGTGGTGCTGGCCACGGGGGGTTTTGTTGCCGTTCCGGTGGGCGTGGCAGCAACCCGGTTGTGCCATCGGCCTCTTGTGGTCCATGAGCAGACTGTCCGGCTGGGCCTGGCGAACAAGGCGCTCGCCGGGGCAGCGGCGCGCGTCGCTGTGTCGTCGGAGTCCACTCTGCCGCTTCTGCCTGATTCGGTCCGCGGTGCTGCGGTGGTCACTGGCAATCCCGTTCGGCCCGAGGTGTTCACCGGACAGGCGGGCAAGGCGGTTCAAGCACTTGGGATGAGCGGCTTCGACCGCCGCCTGCCCACCGTGTACGTCACGGGTGGCGCCCAGGGCTCGCAGCAGATCAACGGCCTGGTCGCTGATCTACTGCCGTGGCTGCTCGCTCACGCCAACGTGATCCACCAGTGCGGGCCCGACAACCTGACGAGCCTGCGCCAGCACACTGCCGGCCTCCCGGCGGATCTCGCTGGCCGCTACCACCTGACCGCCTATGTCGGCGCCGAGCTGCCCGACGTGCTCGCCCTGGCCGACGTGGTGGTCTCCCGCAGCGGTGCCGGGACGATCGCGGAGCTGACCGCGCTGGGCAAGGCCGCAGTGTTCATCCCGCTGGCAACATCGGCGGGCAATGAGCAGGTCCACAACGCGCAGCATCTGGAGCGGGCCGGTGCCGCGGTCGCCCTGGTCGGCGAGGTGTCGCCGGAGGTGCTGCGCGAGGCGGTGGCCCCGCTGCTCACCGACCCGAAGGTCCGGGCCCAGATGGCTGAGCAGGCCCGGTCGCACGGGCGCCCCGATGCTGCCGAGCGGCTGGTGGATGTGGTGCTGTCCGCCGCGGACTGGCGCTGAGGCCTCTCGAATGCCGTGCCCTATGGCAGGTAGGGCGCGGCGCCGGCTTCGATGATCGCTGCGCAGTCGGCGAAGTCCGCTGCGCGTTTGCCCATGGGGTCGGGGACGTCCTGGCCGTCGTCGAGGTAGAGGCGCAGTTTGGCGGTGTTGTCTTCGCCGCCGATGGTGTGGAGCTGGTCTAGGACGGAGCGGTCCATCGCCAGGACGAGGTCTGCCCAGTCGATCAGGGTTTTGTCGACTTGGGTGGGCTGGTGGCTGGTGAGGTCGTAGCCGCGTGCCCTGGCTGCCTTGATCATGTTGGGGTGGGCGGGGCCGCCGACCCACTTGTCGATCAGTCCTGCCGATCGGACCTCCAGCGCATCGCCCCCTGGACTGAGAGCACGAGGCCGGCGAACGCGCTGCGGCAGTAGTTGCCCAGACACACCGTCAGGATGCGCCGCGGGCGGTCGGTTGAGGTCATCGGGAGACTCCGCTCGTGTCGAGGGCTTGTTGGAGGGTGGAGACGACATAGCGGATGTCGTCGCTGGTCAGGTGCTGGTGGAACGGAAGCGTCATGATCTGCTGCCCGAGTCGTTCGGTGACGGGCAACGGGCGGTGCCACGGCGAGAAGGCAGGCTGCTCGTGGTTGGGCGGGTAGTGCACGCCGACTCCGATGCCCTTCTCGCGCATGTACGCCCAGACGCGGTCGCGGTCCGGAACTTTGACGACGGCGAGGTGCGGGACGGAGTGGTCCACGTCGACGTCCACCAGGATGGCATCCGGGACGCTGCGCAGCGCCGTCTGATAGCTACGCCACAGGTACTTGCGGACGGCCTGGGCCGTCGCGAAGTGCGCGAGCTGGACGCTGCCAATGGCCGCATTGATCGCGGACATCTGGTAGCGGAAGGCGCCCGGGGTGGTGACCTGGTAGGTGGTGGAGGCGGCTCGCTGGGAGGCCGACTCGACGACACCAAGCAGGCGCAGGCTCCTGATCCGGCGGGCTTCCGCACGGGTGCGGGGGATGATCATGCCGCCTTGTCCGCACGTGAGGTTCTTGATCGGGCCGAAGCTGAAGCAGGTCAACCGCCCGGTGGCGCCGACGCGGTGGAGGCCCTGGTAGGAGCCGAAGGCGTGCGCGGCGTCTTCGATGACCGTGATGCCGCGCTCGGCCAGGAGATCGTCGATGGGGCGCAGGTCGACGGCGCGTCCTCCGTACAGGACGGGCATCACGGCCGTGGTGGTATCTGTGAGGGCGTCCAGGACAGCGGGGGCGTCCATGCACAGGGTGTCGGGGTTCACTTCGGCGAAGCGGGGTCGGGCGCCGCAGTGGAGGATCGCCTGGATCGTCGCGCAGAACGTCAGCGAGGGGACGATCACGTCCATGCCGGTGGTGATACCCGCAGCCACCAAGGCGGTGTGGACGGCGGCGGTTCCCGAGGACACGGCGACGGCATCCTCGACGCCGAGGAGGCGGGCGACACCTTCCTCGAACTCCTCGACGGTTGAAGTGTGGCCGTAGTGCCCACTGGCCAGCACCCGCGCCACGGCGGCCTGCTCGGTCCCATACAGGTACGGGCTGGCGTTGCGGCCGGCGCCGGGACCGGCAGGTGTGGCGGTCATAGTGTCTCCCTGGATCGGGGAAGCGTGGCCTGGTCACCACTGGCGAGCGTCTCGGTGTACTGGGTGAGGAACACGTTGGACTGGTAGGTGAGCCGGTCGTGATCGACCGGTTGATGGAACAGGCCGTTCACGGTCTGGCCGACCAGGTCGGCTCCGGCGGCCTCGGCGAGGGCGAACCCGCCGGCGACGCGCACATTGAGCTCAGTGATCAGCACAGGGGTGGGCCCGATGTCGGTGAGGAAGCCCTGGACCGAGCACAGACCGGCCGCGCCGACGGCCGTAAGGGTCTCCTTGACCAGCTTGTCGACCGCGGCGTCATGGAAGGTGGTGGCGACCGCGGCGAGACCGCCCTTGACGAGCTTGCGGTGGCGCAGGATCACCGACGCCCGGCCTGCCCGGTCCACCAGGCAGTCGGCGGTGAACTCCGTGCCTCGGATGCGCTCCTGGACCAGCGCCTCGGGAACCAGCTCGCACAGCACCCGGGCCTGCTCGGGCGTGCTGCAGAAAAACACATTCTGCGCTCCGTGGCCTGCCCTGGGCTTCACCACAAACTCCCCCTCGCCCTCGATCAGTTCATCGAGCCGGTGCGGGAGAACGGTCCGGGGAGTGGGGATGGCTCGCGTGGTGAGCACGTCGTGGAAGACGGCCTTGTCCACGCACGTCTGGATCGACTGGGCGCTCGGCAGCCACATTCGTACGCCGGTCTTCGCCAGGGTCCGCTGGGCCCTGAGCAGCGGCATGAGGTCGTTCTCGATCCCCGCCATGACGGCGTCAGCCCGGGTGTCCCAGCACACCTTCGCCATGGCGGCGGCGTAGGAGGGATGGTCGGCCCGCGGGGTGACCCGGGCGACGGCCCCGGGGAGCAGCAATCCGGGAGCAAGCGGTTCGGCGTCCGTGCAGATGACCTGATGCCCCAGCCGCTGAAGGCTGCGCGCGAGCCCGAACCCGGGGTTGGCGCCGACCCCGGTGACGACGATCCGCCGGGCCTTCGGCTTCTTTGTCGCAGCCATGGAACTCACGCCCCCACCGGGGCGGTGATGGCGACTTCGGCCGTCGGGGCCGCGGGGTCGCGCCGTACGGGCGGCCGCCGGTCGGGGTTGTCGCGGTACCACCGCACCGTCTCGGCGAGGCCTTCCTCCAGCGTGCGCTGGGGCTCCCAGCCGAGCGCGCGCAACTTGGACCAGTCCATCGCGTACCGCACATCGTTGGAGCGCCGGTCGGGTACATGCCGCACCGCGTCCCAGTCGGCGCCGCACTCGGCCAGAAGGAGCCCGGTGAGCTCCCGGTTGGTGAGGTCGGTGCCGCCGCCGATGTTGTAGATCTCGCCGGGCACACCCTCGCGCAGGACCAGTTCCAAGGCGCGGCAGTTGTCCTCGACGTAGAGCCAGTTGCGGATGTGCTCGCCCTGCCCGTGCAGCGTGACCGGTTCTCCTGTGAGGAGGTTCGTCACGAACCTGGGGATGATCTTTTCGGCGTGCTGGCAGGGCCCGTAGTTGTTCGACGACCGGGTCACGCACACCGGGACGCCGAAGGTCTGATGGTAGGACAGGGCGATGAGATCGCTCGCGGCCTTCGATGCGGCATAGGGGACGGTGGGCCGCAGCGGATCGTTCTCGGTGGCGGCGCCGGAGGGCAGCGGCCCGTAGACCTCATCGGTGGAGACGTGCACAAACCGTTCGATGCCGAACCGCTGCGCTGAGTCCAGGACGATCTGCGTGCCCAGCACGTTCGTCATCACGAAGGTGCCGGCTTCGAAGAAGCTCCGGTCGACGTGGGACTCGGCGGCCAGGTGCACGATCGCCTGACAGCGCTGCACGTAGTAGTCCACGAGCTCCTTGTCGAGGATGGTGCCCTTGACGAACGTCATTCGCGGTGAGTGCAGCTCGTCGCGGAGATTTTCGATGTGCCCCGCGTAGGTGATGGCGTCGAGCACCGTCACCTTGGTGACGTCGTCGGCGCGGAGCAGTTGTTTGACGAGGTGCGAGCCGATGAAGCCGGCACCGCCGGTCACCAGTACGTCCATGTCCCATAACCCGTCTGTGGATTGAGTGGGGAAGGCCGGCGAGGGTGCTCTGCCGGGAAGGGGCCTTGCGGCCGCATGGGGTTGTGTCGGCGCTCTGGTACAAAGGCTCCAAGGGCGGAAAACGTGGAGCTGAGCGATCAGAGGCGCAGGTCATGCAACTCGTGCTGAGATGGGTGGTGTGCCCGGCTCCGCCCAGTTGATCCTCGTCACGCGGAGCCGGGCGTCCGCTGTCGGTTGGGTGTCCGGCCGTGATGGGTAACCGGCACCCTGGGAAGCCCCCACCGACGGCGGAAGGCAAGGGAGCTGCCGCCTAGGCGGCAGCGGGGGCGGCCCCCGTGCAGCCATGGCACCGCCGAAGACCCCGCTCAGGGTGAACTCGCATGCTCATCAGGTCTGTTGCATGTTCTGCGTGCAGCGTTTGACGCGGAAACGAGAGCCCCTGGTCGGGCCCCTCACGCGACGGTCCGCTCTACGAGCAGCGATCGGCAGGGAGCGATGGCCTGACCGTCGGGCAACAACTCGCCGGTGTCCTCGAAGAGGAGGACCCCGTTGCACAACAGGCACCTTCTCTGCACTTCACTCGATCGAGGCTCGCTGGGGATCTGAACGACGGGGGTGCGTCCGGCTCGGCCCCTGGCATGCGCTTTTCGCAGATGGCACGATGAGCGCCCATGGATGATCAAGGCACTCTGACTGCTCAGGCGCTGCGGTTGGTAACGACCCGTTTCCCAGATGCCCTGGGGGCCATGCTGGGCGGATCGGCTGCCCAGGGACGCGCTACTGAGGCCAGCGACTTGGACGTTGCAGTCCTCCTGCCGGACTCGGATATCAGCCGCCGCGAGGTAGTCCGCCATGAGGGCCGACTGGCCGAGCTGTTCCTGAACACCGTTGCGGACATACCGGAATTCTTCGAGTGGGACAGAGCCCGCCGCCGCGGCACGGTCCTGTTCATCTACGACCAGGGCCTGCCGTTGATGGACCCGCACGGCGAGCTCTCCCGAGTGTGCGAACAGGCCCGAGAGGTACTCGCGGCCGGGCCTCCGCCGCTCACGCCGGCGGAATGGGAACGAGGCCGCTATGGCCTGACCTGCTTCATGGACGACCTGGTCGACACTCCGCCCACCAACCGGTACGAACAGCTTTCCCTCGCCGACTTCGTCCTGCGCGAAGCTGCCAATCTGCTCACCGCCCACCACGGCGCCTGGACGGGCATCGGCAAGTGGCTGCCTCGCAGGCTGCTGAGCGCCGATCCGGCACGAGGAAAGGCGCTGCTGGACGGCCATCAGACCTTGGCGGAACGGGCCGATCCCGCTCCGTTGGCGACTGCGGTTGAGGGGGTGCTCGACCTGCTCGGCGGACCGCTGAGAGAAGGGTATGCGCATCGCTGGCGCACCTGACCTGCTTCTTCCTTGTCTGCGCTCACTCGATCGTGGTTTGTTGGGGATCACTGGATCTCCTCGGGGCGTGGGCGTGGGATGCCGAGGTTGGTGGTGGGCCTCTTGGAGAGGCGGGCGGCTTCGGCCTGTTTTGCGCGGAGGAAGGTCAGGGTCGAGTCGATGCCTTCGACCTCGCCGAGCCAGTGCTCCTCCTGGGCTCGCTTGCGGCGCAGGAGAAGGTCCTTCTCGATCTCCGCGAGGCGGGGCAGCATCTTGGGGTTGACCTGGAGCATTGGGCAGCGGATGCAGGCGTGTTCGTGGTTGCAGGGGGTGCCGTAGGGGCGGGCGCAGTTGCCGAGTTCGACCTTGCGCTTGTCGAAGTGCTCCTCGAAATCGGCCCACTCCTCGGGCGTGACCTCGGGGTATTCGATCTCGGGCCGGAGCGAGCGGCGGTGGTTCAGGAACCGCTGGTAGTTGGCGACGATGTCCTCGGCGAAGACCGCGACATAGCCCTGGAGAGTCTGGAGGTTCAGGTGGCCGAGCAGGGCGGCGCCGATGTGGATGGGCAGGCCGCCATTGACGATCTCGGTGGCGAAGAGCCGTCGGAAGTCGTGCGGCGTGAAGGTCATGTCGGCGAAGGCCCGGTGGGACTCGGCGAGTTCCTCGCAGCTGCGGGCGAACATGTGGAGGAACGTGGTCGGGGAGATCACTGATCGCTGTGTGCCGTTCTGCCGTTGCATGAGGAACGGCATGGGCTCTGACCAGGTCTTCTCGTGTGGGTCGTAGCGGTTGAGCAGGCGGACGGGCTGGCCGTCGGGGGTGAGGCGGCGGATGATCTGGGCGACCGCGTGGAACAGGTCCGCGGACATCGGGATGACACGCTCGCGTTCGCTCTTGGACGGGGCGATGACGAGCAGGGCGATGACCTCGTCGTTCGGGCGCCGATACTGGCGGATGCTCAGGTGGGTGAGCTCGCAGAGCTCCTCGACGCGGATACCGCTGTGCCGCAGGATCTCCAGGCCGGCCCATTCCCAGAACGCGGTGTCCTCGGTGAGCGTGACGTTGAGGACCTGTCCGTCCTCGTCGGTGACGCGGACCGGTGGTTCGTCCTGGCTCTTGGCCCAGGTGCGATCGCGGTCGCTGTCCGTGCGCCGGTAGGAGTGCCCGTCGTGCTCGAAGATCTCTCCGAGTTCGACCGCGCGGGCCTTCTTGAGCAGGCCCGTTAAGTGCTCGTAGCGGCCTTCGACGTGCGCGACCAGGGTGGGCAGCAGCGGCTGGCGGACCCGGATGCGGTCGGACATCCGCTGGTGGATCTCCCGCTTGCGCTTGGCGAACCCCTTGAGTTCCTTCGGCCGGATCGGGCAGGGCACGACCCACTGAGCCCACTGCTCGGGCTCGTCGATGGCCCAGCTGTGCAGGTCGAGATAGAGAGCGCGGACGGCCAGGAGGATGCCGGAGTCGTCGGCGCGAGTGCGGCGCTCGTCGCGGTCCCACCGCTTGATAGCCGCGCGCCACTGGTCATAGACCTCGGGGCTCAGCGCCAGGTCCTGCTGCCACCGGGATGCCGAGTCCCATCGTGATCCGCCAAATCCCGGATGGCACAGCAGTGAGGGCAACGACGTGCGCGGATCGGACCACCCAACGGGCAGGAGGCGGATTTTCGGAGATGGCAGCACCTGCAGGTGTCCCAAACGTGACCATGGCTCCATGCTGTCCGGCGGATCACCCCGCCGAATCATGCCCAAGGTCCAACTCGGCTCCCCCGCTCGGGGGATGGAGACATCCGCTTCGGCCGAACAGCCGCCGATACCCGACTGTCCGCATGCCGAGCGAGTCCGAGCATCCGCCTGCGGGCATGCCGCGAGAGTGTCCAATGTCGGTGTGTGAAGACAGAATTGGACACCCTCGCAACGGCGCTCTACGTGAGGACCGACGACGAACTGAAGGCTTCACCGCATCTGGCTCCGTGGCGCCCGGCAGTCGGGATCGCGCCCACGCTCAGTGACGCCGAACTGGTCACGCTGGCGGTGATGTCGGCGCTGCTCGGCTTCGCCTCGGAGCGGCGGTGGCTGCGGCGCGCGGACCGGGACTTCCGCCACCTGTTCCCGTACCTACCCCAGCAGTCCGGGTACAACAAGCGCCTGCGCAACGCATCCGGGCTGGTCAAGCACATGATCAGGATGCTGGCGCAGGACACCTCCCCTTGGACTCATCCATCTAGAGGGATTCAAGGGTTCCGGTCACGGTGTAGGTACCGCTCAGAATCGGGCCGCCGGACGCTCCGGCTGCGTCGAACTGCAACGTAGCGGGGCCGTCGATGTAGATCGTCGAGCTGTAGTTGAAGCCGTAGAACCTGCGGTCGGGAGGCCCGGAAGGCGGCGGACCGCACGGCACCCAGGGAAAGGCGTACTCCAGTCCGCTGTTGCTGGCCGTCAGGAAGGCAGAGCCGAGCACGCCCCCGTTGTCCATCGAGTAGAACCCCGTCACCGTCTCGATGACCAGACGCTTCCCTGCGGGGACCGGGTCGGGCAGGATGACCCGTCCGATGCTCCCGCTGTTGTTGTCGAAGCTTCCGCCCGAACGGTAGATGTCCATCAACTGCCTCCCGGTGGCTGGTATGGGGGTGCTACCCGGAAGCGTCGCGGCTGACGTCACCCACACAGGTACAACGCGAGCCTGACCACCGCAGCTCAATCCCCTGGGACGGCTGAATATCCAGTTTGAACCCATCAGCCGGGACGAGCCTTTCAACAAACGACGCGAAGTCCGGCGCAAGAGCCAGCTCCGTGTCCGCATCAGTGTCGAACCAGGTGACCGACGGCTCACCAAGCCGACCGCAGACCCGGTAGTCGAGCGCGATCCAGCAGTGCCCGTCACCGGACAACAACACAATCGGCGAGGGGAGGCCCCACTCCTCGATCAGCTCGGGCGTGTCCAGAACCGATGTCATCCGCTCGCGCCCGCCGATCCCCATTAGCTCGTCCAACGGCACGTGATCATCGCTCCACGACGTGGGCACGCAGGTGGGAAACGCATTCCATCGATCCGCCACGCGGCCACCGTTCTGCAGCCGCAGCAGGCACAGAAGCGAGGCGGGGAGCGAGACACTCAGCCGGAACTCGGCATCCCGTACCGCAGCTTCAGTCAAGGACGGCTGGACACCATCGTCGTCGCTGCTCCAGAACGATGCTTTGACCTCATCGAAGCGCGTCACGGTCAGCAGCGTATGGCCAGCACGGCAGTCCACGGACAGAGCCCCCGAACATCCGCAGTCTCCGTACACGGAGCTGAAGGCCTGTGGATTCACCGGCCGTAAAGCTCGGACCTCGGTGCTCGGGCCATCAGGCGGCTGGCTGCCTCGGTGACGCTGATACGCCGCTTGATGACATCCACCACGACTTCGGTGATGGGCATCTCCACCCCGTACCGGTGGGCGAGGGCCAGCAGCGCAGCGGACGACTTCACGCCCTCTGCCGTCTGCTTCGTGGCGACGGTCGCCTCGTCCACCGTCATTCCCTGGCCGAGGTGTTCGCCGAAGGTGCGATTGCGGGAGAGCGGCGAGGAGCAGGTGGTGATGAGGTCGCCGACGCCGGCGAGGCCGGAGAAGGTGAGGGGGTCGGCGCCGAGGATGGCGCCGAGGCGTGCGGTTTCGGCGAGGCCTCGGGTCATGAGCAGGGCGGTGGCGTTGTGGCCCAGTCCCATGCCGCTGGCGAGGCCGACGGCGAGGGCGATCACGTTCTTGGTAGCACCGCCGAGCTCGCAGCCGATGACGTCGGTGTTCGTGTAGGGCCTGAAATACGGGGTCATGCAGGCCTGTTGCAGCGTCTTCGCGACCGTTTCGTTGGTGCTGGCGATGACGGAGGCGGCGGGCTGCTTCTCGGCGATTTCGCGGGCCAGGTTCGGGCCGGACACGACAGCCACCCGGTCCGCCGGTACCCGGGTCACCTCGGTGATGACCTCCGACATGCGCAGACCGCTGTGGATCTCGATGCCCTTCATCATGCTGACCACGACCGTCTGCGGCTCGATCAGGGGTGCCCACCGGGCCAGGTTGGCGCGCAGCGACTGGGCCGGGATGGACACCACCACGAAGTCAGCCCCGGCCAGGGCCTTGGCGGGGTCGGTGGTGGCGTGCAGCGTCGTGGGCAGTGTGATCCCGGGCAGGTAGGCGGGGTTCTCGTGGCGGTGGTTGATCGCGTCGGCGATCTCGTCGCGGCGGGCGTGCAGCAGGACGTCGTTGCCCGCGTCGGCCAGGACCGCCGCGAAGGCCGTCCCCCACGAACCAGCCGACAGTACGGCGATCTTCATCAAGTTTCCTGTTCTCCGTCGAGGATTGCGTGATGGAGCGTAGGGGACAGCGCAGGGTCGGGCGGGCGGAGCAGGGTCATGACGAGCGCCCGGCGCCCGGCGAGGCGGGGGAGCATGCGGGTGGCCTCGCTGAGCATGATGTTGGCCTGGTCGTCGCCCAGTTCGTTGCGCAAATCAGCTTCGTGGGTGATCCACAGGCGGTAGAGGCATGCCCACATCTGGGGCTCCTCAGGCCGCTCGGTGACGTCCTCGACGATGAAACCGGCGGCCTCTTCCTGTTCAAAGGACAGGGATTGCGGAGCGTGGCGCACGGCGCGGGTGAGGACGGCCCGGGCGCCGGGGCGCAGGATGCGGAGGAACTCGCAGAGAGCTGCGGCTCGGTCGGGAGCGTTTCCGAGGGCGTCCACGCATACCAAGCCGTGAGCGTGGGCGTCGGGCAGGCCGGTTGCGGCCAGGGTGGCGACGCGGAACGTGGCTCGTTGCGGGGTCACGAAGGCCGGGCGGCGGGCGGTGGCGAGGTCGACGGCGACCGGTGAGATGTCGATGCCGATCAGGCGGGCGGACAGAGCGCGCGCGAGCCAGAGGCCTACTCCTGCGGTGCCGCAACCGGCATCGACCAGGAGATCGCCGGGGTTGAGGCGGAGTTGGCTGACCAGGGTGGCCAACAGGGGCCAGTCGCAGGAGCTGTGCGGGGCGACCTCAGTGGGATAGGCGTCTCCCATGGCTTCGGCGTACAGGCGCGCAACCCACGTGCTGTGGGCGCGGCTGCGGTGGAAGGCGTCGTAGCCGTCGCGGAGCTGCTGTTCCTGGGTTTGGGTGTTCATCGGGGTACCGATCTGGTGATCCGTGACCGGGCGGCGGGGCAGATGACTTTCAGCGCGGCCAGGGGTTCGGCCGGGTCGGACAGGTCCAGGCAGATCGGCTCGTAGCCGGTCACTTTCTGGATTCTCCGGGCGATCGCCTCGGCCTGCTCGGCCAGGGTGACGGGCCATCCCATCCGTGTGCCGGCCAGGACGCTCCAGGGCTCATACGGTCCTGGGGCGCTGTGGGGGCGGGCGGGGAGTGCGGCGTCGAAGGCTGCCTCGTGGGAGGGGAGATCGTCGCGGGTGCCGGCGATGCAGGTCAGGCGGGACTGCGCGGCCTCGGTGATGGCGCGCGAGAGCGCGATGTGCGGTTCGGCATGGCAGCCGGTCCCAGCGAAGGTCACCGGGTAGTCCTCGGACCACAGATAGGCCATGCAGACCGGAACGGCGTACCCGTTGTCCACGGACACCAGCTCCACCGTGACGCCGGCGCCGAGCAGGTACAGCAGCAGACGACGGCAGTACGGGTCCGCAACCGTCGCCGGGTCGATCAGGGTCCTCCCGGCGCCCGAGGCCAGGTCGTCGGTGAACAGGGCATCGCGCTCGATGACTTCGTACATGGCGTGCAGCAGTGCCTCGTCCCGGGAGTTCCCGCAGGCCAGCCCCGTACTGCTGGTGCGGAACAGGTCCGGCTCCCACATGGGGCGCGCCGCCGTGCGCTGGACCAGGCCGAGCGGCACCAGGACATGGCGCCTGCTCAGGACGCCGGTGCCGGCAACCCAGTCCAGCTGGAGGTTTTCCACTCCTGGCGCCGTCGTCCTGACCGGCAGGGCAGTCAGTGGATAGGGCAGGTCGAGGCCGGCGGCCGGGGCTCGCCGCACGGTGCGCAGCGGCTGTCCGGCGTGCCACAGCTCGATGCCCTCCATCACAGCGGAGATCCTGGCGAGGTCGTCGCTGGCGCCTTTGCCCTGGGTGGCCGTCAGAGTCTGCGAGGCGGGGCGGATCGCCGTCCAGACGGGCATGCCCAGGTAGTCGAGCCTGGTCAGGCGGGCCACCCGGGTGATGCCGTACCGCGGCAGCAGGGGGACGAGCATGGTCCAGGTTTCGTGGGGCAGCCGGGCGCGGACGGTCCCGTCGAGGTAGATGGGGTCACTGGGCATCGGTTAACTCCCGTCCGGACAGGCTGTGATGGTGCTCCTGGTCGTGGAGGAGCCCTGTCAGGAAGTGCTTCAGGTCGGCGACCGCGTGGGCGCTGGTGTGAAAGCCGCGGGCTGCGGCTTCGTCGTCGAGTTCCCGTGCGCCGGGGCAGTGCCACAGGCACTGCAGGGCGCGGCCGGTCACGGCGTTGTCGAGTGCTTCGGGACAGAAGCCCGGCTGGGTCCGGCGGGCCGTGTCGTTGCAGGCTGCGTACCGTGCAATCGTCGCCCGGTCCGCAGCGCTCTCGTGAGCCAGCAGGCGGGCCACGGTGCTCGGGTCATTGAGGTCGGGTACGGGATGGAAGAGCGTGTGGGCAGGGATGCGGCCGGTGTGCGGCTGGGTCAGCTCCGCCATGCGTTCCGGTAGCGGCATTCCTGGTGTGCCGTCGTTCGGGTGCTCGGAGAGGTGGCCGAGCCAGGCGCGCCACACCGCGGGGAAGCCGGGGTCGAAGAGCTGCTGGTAGGCCACGCGCCTAGCCGTCGCCATCGGCTCCCCGGCCACGGGGAGCGTGGCGAAGTGGTTGGCCCAGCGCCGGTAGTACCCGGTGTCCCAGCACCGTGCTGGTACTGGATCCTGCGGCGCATGGGTGCTGGTGAGCGCGAGGAGGACGGCTTCGAGGGCGTCGGCCCGCTTGACGTCGCCGAAGTACGGATCGGCCGAGCGCCGCTGCTGGAGCCAGGCCGCGAAGGCGTCGGCATGGTGGCGCCGGCAGATCGCGAGAACCGCGGGCAGCGTCCGGTGCGGGTAGTAGACGCCGCCGAACGCGGCCAGCAGCCCGGCCGCAGCGTCCGGCGCCATGACCCCGTCGCGTGCGGCGATGGCCAGGACGTGGCGGAGGTTGACCAGCGGCCAGGTCAACGACCGCCAGCTGCCGTCCGGTTGCTGCCCGACCGCGACCTCGTCGTCCCCGTCGAGATCACCGCGCAGATAGGCGCGGAAGACCGCACCGACGCCGGTCATCCCGAACGCGCTCAGCTCGGCCGCGCGCAGCGCGCCGATCGAGGCGGCACCGATGACCCGGACACCCCGGTCGAGCACGGCCAGGATTTCCTTGTGCCGCACCGCCGCAGCCTGGTGGTACATCCCGTCGATGAGGACCACCGTGTCCCCGGTGCCGATCGCCGGATCGAACAGGTCACCGTGCCGCATCGGCGGCAGCACACGGACCCGGGGTGCGGAGAGAAGCGGTTCCCCGTGGTGCAGGGTGGGTCCGACGTAGACGTGAATCATGTGCTCCTCCACAGGCGTGGCCGCGGTGCCGGAACCGCCAGGGGTGCCGGCACCACGGGTTGCGCGGGATTAGGCGACGCCGCCTTCCTCCTCGACGTCCTCGATCCGTACGACGCTGGACGGCACGGTGAGCGCGGCGATGCCGCCCGCCGCGTCCTTCACGACGGGCTGGTCCTGGACGGCGAGTTCGGACTTGGACAGTTCCACGAGGATCTCCTTCTTCTTCTCTGCGAACGGCGCGGGCAGTTGCCCGTGCCGCACCCCTCCCCTGCAGCGGGGCGGGGTTGGTGCCGTCCCCTCTCGGGGGGACGTGAAGAGACGGCACCAGGACGCCGGCCGGGGAGCCTCCTCCGGTCCGGCGCCGGTCTCAGGGCCGCTCAGCCTCAGCGCGGGCCTGGGCGGCGTACCGCATCAGGTGATCGACGCCCTTGGCCAGCAGGCGAAGGCGCGCGGCCGGATCACTGCCGGATACGTGGAGCAGGTTCTTGGCGTGCCGAAGGGTGCCCTCGGCGATGTCGCGGTCCCTGGTCTCGGACTTGAGCGCGTGCACGTACGTTCCGGCGGGCTCGGCGAGCCCGCTGATGTAGCCGCGCAGACGGCCCCGGACTGCAGCGGCGACGGCGCCGTTGGGACAGGTGACCGCCAGGGCCATCGCGATCTCGATATCGCGGCGCATGTCGGTGCGCGTGGCGGAGCCGGCCGCCTGGACGGCGGCGTCATGTCCGGTGGTGGGCTGTGGCATCAGGACTCCCCTTCGAACAGGGCCCACAGGGTCTGGCCGTCCTCGGAGACGCCCGAGGACGCGGACAGCTGGCCGACGAGGATCGCGCCCGGCCCGCGGGTCTGCAGGAACGACAGCTGGACGGAGCCGTCCGCGGCGATGCGGATCCTGGTGCCCGCCGTCGACAGGGTCATCTCGATGCTGTCCGGCCCGGCACCCAGGACGGCCGTGAACAGCTCGTTCGCGATGAGCGGGGCATCGGGGTGACCGAGGCGGCCGGCCGTCCACACACGGACGGTGCGGGCCTCCTCGGGAAGCCCTTTGAAAGCCTTGCGCCAGGTGTGCCCCGATTCGGGCATGACCGGCCCCCAGCTGTTATCTGAGTACGGATAAAGCTTTTCTGTACTCAGATTGTCGCTGGAGTTGGCGCAGGTCAAGAGGAAGGGCAAAGTATGTGTACACAGATTGACGCGATCATCCAGAACGGTGGTGTGGCAGTGGCAGAGCCCGAGTACCTGCGGATCGCCGACGACCTGCGACGCCGCATCCACTCCGCCGAATTCCGCCCCGGCGACCAGATCCCCACCCTGCCCGCGCTCTGCGAGCACTACCGCGTCTCCGAAACAACCATCCGCAACGCCCTGGCACTGCTCCGCAACGAGGGACTCATCGAGACACGGGCCCGCGCCGGCACCCGGGTGCGCCCGCGGCCCCCGATCCACCGGATGGCCGCCGACCGCTATCGCACCACCCACGGCGCCAAGTCCACGCCCTACACCCGCGACCAGGGCATCGGCTGGTCCGAGTACCGGCTCGACAAACGCTTCGAAAAGGTCCAGGCCGACGCCGAGCTCGCCGCGCTCTTCGAGAGCGAAATCGGCGAGCGGCTGCTCGCCCGGCACTTCGTGTTCTACGACAACGACCAGCCCACCCAGATGGCCACGTCCTACCTCCGCTGGGCCGATGTCTCCGGAACACCCGTCGCCGACCCCATCAACGAGCCCTGGCCCGGCGGCACCCGAGCCCAGATGGCCTCCCTCGGCATCACCGTCACCCGCATCACCGAGTCGTTCACCACCGGGATGCCGGACAAATCCGAAGCCGCCACCCTGCGGATCGGGGCCGGCGTCCCCGTCATGCGCTACACCCGCCGCCACATCGCCGACACCGGACGCGTCGTCGAAGTCGGCCACCCCATCGTGCGCCGCGGCGACACCACCATCGTCGACTTCGTCATCGACCTCGACGACTGAACCCGGCCACCTCAGACCGAGGGCCCCGAACCGACGCCGCACCGAGCGCATGTCGCCCTCGCTCAACGACACCCAGGCCGTCCGGCGGACCGTGAACATCTGGCCCGGCGCGCCGAAGAGAACGAACCCCGCGGCGAACGATGGCGACTGTGAGGCGCGTGCACTGGTCGTCATCCGCGCCCGCGCCAACGACCCGCGCCCGAGAGCGCCGACGAGCCGTCGCCGCCGGGGATGCTATGCCCGAGAGATGGGAAGTCACCGAGGGCGCCGAGGGCTGGTGCGCGCAACCGGCTCGCCCCGGAACCCTGCGGCACCGCACCGACAGGAGCACTCCCATGGCCATCATCGTCACCTTCTTCGTCCCCGGCATCGGACCGGAGCTCTACGACAGCTGCGTCGAGCGCCTCACCGACGGAAAGGGGTTCACCAGCGTCACGGACCTTCCCGTCGTCGGCCTCCTCTCGCACGCCGCAGGCCCTGTCGACGGCGGCTGGCGGATCACCGACGTCTGGGAGTCCGCCGAAAGCTTCGAGGCGTTCGGCAAGGTACTCGGCCCGATCATCGCCGACCTCGGATACGGCGATCTCCAGCCGGAGATCGGCCCGGCCTACAACGTCGTCGTCCGCTGACGGCACGACGCGGGCCAGCCCCTCGGGGGACGGCCCAATCGGCTTGTCGCCGACTTCAACGACCTCCGGGTGCCCTTCCTGCCAAAACATCTGCCGGGCGACCCGGCGCTCGGGGACCACATAACCCCTTGGGTTCCGTGGTGCGTTCATGACGCGGCTTGGCGGTCGAGCGCGGCGGTGCCCATCTCGATCATGTCCCTGAGCCGGATCGGATCGCACAGGGCGCCGGGGGCGGTTGCGGGGACGGCCCAGTAGCTCGCCAGCGTGCCGGTCGGCTCGTTGTCCCCGACCTTGGGCACGCCGATGTAGTGACCGAGACCGAGGTGCGTCGCATACCGGCCGAGGCCCGGGCCGGGCGGAGAGGACGGCACCAGGGCGTAGAAGCGGTGGTTGCGCGGGTCGTGGATGACCGGTCCGCGCAACAAGCGCAAGACAGTGCTGGCGGTCGCCGGTTCCGCACCGGCTGCCACGGCGTACACCAGGTCGTCAGCCAGGCGGACGGCGGAGAACCGCCGGCCCAGGGCGAGGAGGGCGACGTGCCCGTCCGTCCACTGCTGGCGCGCGTTACCCGGCCGGTTCAGGCTGTCGGCCAGCCACGCCGCGACGGCGGCCTCCGTCTCGGCGTCGGTGCTGATGGCACGCATGATGGCCTCTCTCAAGTCCCCGTAGCGGATCGGTTGTTGGGAGTAGCGTTTCCAATACGCACCGTGTAGGACAGGCAAGCGGCGTCCGCTGGTGTCCGCTGCCCGGCGGACAGGGCGGACAGCAGGGGAAGAAACTCATGGACGAGTCGTTCGGCCAGGCCCTCCGGCGCCTGCGCGGCACCCGGTCACTACGCGACGTGGCCCTCCTCGCGAACTGCGGCAAGAGCTACGTCGCCGACCTCGAACAAGACAAGAAGACGCCGTCGCCCGCCATGGCTGCCGCTCTCGACGACGCCGTCGGCGCGGGCGGCGAGCTGCGCAGGCTGGCCGCCACACCGCCCGGTGCGTCGCTGTCCGCACAGGCAGCCGCCCTCCAAGCCGGGCTCCTCGACGCTCTCTCCGCAGGCCCCATGACGGCGATGTCGGTAGAGGAGGTGGAGTACGCCGTGGCCCGTCACGGCAGGGCCACCCGCTACCGGGCCGAGAGCGACCAGCTCCCCGACCTGATCGCCGACTTCACCGATCTCAACCGGCTCCTGGCGCACCGGCATCCCGCGCCGGCGCGCCGGCGACTGACCGTGGCCGCGGCGCAGATGTCCGGCCTGATGGCCCTCACCCTGCTGAAGCTCGGCGACCCGGCCGCCCGGAACTGGTGGCGCACCGGACGGGCTGCAGCCGCGGCCGCCGAGGACCGGGCCACCCTGTCGTGGATGTACGCGCAGGAGGCCTACCAGCTCTACTACGAAGGCGACGTGCACGGCGCCGTCGAACTCGCCATCCACGCCCGGGACCTGGCCGGGGGTCTGCCGTGCGTCGGGCCCGCTCTGGCTGCCCCATTGGAGGCCCGCGCGTACGCCCGCCTTGGCCGGGCCGAGCAGACCGCCAGCGCGCTGCGCGCGGGAGAGGCCGCGCTGGAACGGCTCGACGGCGAGCTGCGCACCGGATCGGCGTTCGGGTACTCCGAGTCGCAGTTGCGCTTCCACGCCGGGAACGCCTGGACACATCTGCGGCAGACAGGGCGCGCCCGTGCCGAGCAGGAGCGGGCGCTGGAGCTGTACCCGATGGATGATCACACCGACCGGGCGTTCATCGGCCTCGACCAGGCCATGTGTTACGTGATCGAGGGGGAACCCGTCATGGCGGCGGCCCACGCCACGGCGACCCTCATGGCCCTTCCGGAGGAGCATCGCAGCCCGCTGATCATCTATCGGGCGCGGGAACTGGCGGATAGAGTCCCCGACGCGCGGAGCCTGCCGGAAGGCGAGGTGCTGCGGGAGGTGCTGGCGCTACCTGCGGGAGAGGGATAGCTGATGACGGTGCAGATCGAGTCGGCCACGGAAGCAGACATCGAGGTGATCTCTCAGATCCTCGGTGAGGTCGAGGCCTATTACGGAGGCGACAAGACGCCCGGCGACGTGAAACAGATCCGGGCCGCGCTGTTCTCCGACCGGCCCGCCGCGACTGTGCTACTCGCCCGCGAGGGCACCAACGTACTGGGGCTGGCCTCGTACTCCTTGTTGTGGCCAGCCGCCGGTGCCGACACCTCGCTCTACCTCAAGGAGCTGTACGTTCGGGAACCTGCCCGACGCCGCGGCATCGCCCAACTCTTCATGGCCCGACTCAAGGAAGACGCTGCCGCGGCGGGCTGCTCGCGCATCGAGTGGACCGGCGACGCCGACAACCCACCAGCCCTCGACTTCTACCAGGCCTACGGCGTGGCACCGAAGACCGACAAAGTCTTCTACCGGATGGAACTGTAGGGCCGTGGCCGACGGTCGTCTGAACTGATGCTAACCGGCGATCTGCCTCGCCCACTTGAGGGATCTGACGGGTGAATCGGAAGAACCGGTGTCACCCGCTCATCAGATCGACGCCCGGCTGCTGGTCAACCTGCCATGCTGCTCGCCGCCTTAGGCGCTCGTCTGCTGGCGCGTCTCGGCGCGCAGCCGAATTGCGGGTACGGCACGGAAGCCCAGATCCACATCACCCGCGCCATCGCTCTCCTGGGCACCCCAGCCGGACGGCGCCGTGGAAGCCCACTCCCCCGTCCTGGCCATGCCGCCCGAGCAACGGCTGGCCTCCATCACGCCCCCCATGCAGGACCTCGGGCAGCTCATGGCCGTGGGACGCGCCGCGAGCGGAGTCGCCACGACCACAGCGCGGCGGGTTCTGACCGACTGGTGACAGGACTCCGGGCCCCAGCACTTGGCCCTCTCGCCAGGCGAGGGGTCACCCTGATTGGGTCAGGGGCCATGACGACTGCACCCGAGCACATGCGGGATCACTGGTACTGGCGGCCGGGCTGGGACTTCGGCCGCCGCTTCTACACCTGGCACCTGACCTTCGACGGCCAGGCGGACATCCACCGTTTCGCCGCCGCCTACCGCACCGTGCTCGCGCCCCTCGGCGGGCTCGACTTGATCCCCGACCAGTGGCTCCACCTCACGATGCAAGGCATCGGATTCGTCGGCGAAGTCGACAGACAAAACGCTCTCGACATCGCCAAAGCGGCCAGGGCACGTCTCGCTGGAATCCCGGCCTTCGACGTCACGCTGGAGAACCCCGTCGTCGACCCGGAAGCCATCCTTGCGCCCGTACAACCCGCCGCAGCCGTCCGGGCAGTCCGTGACGCCATCCGCGCGGCCATCGGTGACGTACTGCCCGAAGTCCCCGAACGCGCCGACGGCTTCACGCCGCACGTCTCCGTCGGCTACAGCAACAGCACCGGACCCGCAGCCCCGTTCGCTGCCGCACTCGCCGACACAGCCATCGAGCCGGCACATGGCCGGATCACCCAAGCAGAACTCATCGTCATCCATCGCGACCACCGCATGTACGAGTGGGAATCCCTAGCCACGGTGCCCCTCGGCTGAGGCCCCGCACGCCACTCCCGTGGCAGCGGGTGCCCCCAGCACGGATCAGACGCCTGCATGGAGCGCATGCGAAGGGCCCCATACCGCGGTGCTGCGCGGCGGGGCCCTGTTTCGATGTGGGGTTCACGGTTGAGGTGTCGGGTGATTCCACGGTCCGTCAGGCAGCCTTGAGCTGGGCGTGCTTGAGAGTGCGGAGAATAAGCCACTGGTCTCCCCAAGCCATGGCAGTGCCGATCACCGCCATCACGATGCCCAGCGTCAGCTGCCCGGCAGCCGCACCCAGCGCGAGACCGGCAACCCCGAGCCCGTACCGGATGACGAACCGGACGGCCAGCAGACCAAGCGCGAGGAACCGGGTCCGCTTGTTCTTCCACAGCGACTTCATGTACCGGATCCGGGCCTTGAGCACGGTGAACGCGAGCACGATCTGCACGATCGCCACCACCGGGATCAGCGCGTACAGGATCGGGTAGGCACGAGCAATGTCGAAGATCCCCGCGAAGAGACCCACCAGCGGGAAGTACCAGTTCGGCAGCCCCTTGAGCACAACACCCTCGGCGCCGGCCCCCTGGACCTCGACCTCGGCGTCGACCTGAACCTGAGCCGGAGTCTGAGTCTGAGTCTCCATCACAACCGTCGCGCTCATGGCGTTCCCCTCACGACTTCGCAGTGCCCGCCGGCCCCTTGCCGACACCACTGATACTCCCGTCGGGGAGGGGTCCCGCGGCAGAGCGAAGAATCCCGACTGCCGCAGGACAAATGTCCTGGCAGTCCGCGCCCGGTTACCTGGACGGTGAACACAGTGCCCAAGGCGCCGTGCGAGCCCCTCCTTCCTGTAAAGCATGCTTGACAAGCAGCAGAGGGTGACAAGTAAGCTTTACATGTGAAGAACAGCGTCAGAGAACTTCGGTCGTCACAAGGGCTCTCCCAAGGCCAACTGGGCACCGCCCTCGGGGTCTCACGACAAACGATCAACGCCATCGAGACCGAGCGATACACACCCTCCCTGCCGCTCGCCATATCCATGGCCAAGTTCTTCAAGGTCAGCGTCGAGGAGATGTTCCATGCCGAAGAGAGCACAGCAGATGAGCAGTAACGCAGCCAGGCGGTCCGTCCCCGGCTTCTTCCTCACCGTCGGAGCCGCATGCCTCATCGCGGCGACAGTCGGCGGCCACCTCGCCCTCGGCCTCGTGACATTAGGGATCCTGGCGCTCTGCAGCCTTGCCTTAATACTGCTGGGCCGCCGGAGCGAGACCTATCAAGGCCTCACCGATAAGACTCCCGACGAGCGCTTCGCCCGGATCGGAGGCATGGCCTGGGCAGGCACGGGCATCGTGCTCACCGTGGGAAACCTCAGCGCCTTCATCGGCGAACTGGCATCCGGAAGAAACGGCAATCCCTACTTCTGGTTCGTGGCCACCGCCGCCATCACCTACCTCACCTTCGTCGCCCTCCTGTCCCGGCACACCTGAGAACCACCGCCCCGAACGCCTCGCCACCATGTGCCTGTCCCGGCAACGCCAGCCCAGTCAGTGGAGGCCAGCAGAGCCCTCACGGCGGATCGCCGCGCAGAGGCCGGTGCGACTCTCTCCATACAATCCCTAGGGTGATCAGGCAGTTCTTCCGCACACCCCGGCGCCGACTTGTCACTCTGGCCGTCCTGGCAGCCGCCGTTGCCGCCGTCGGCTGGTACGCCGTCCAGCCGGTCCATCCAACATGCACGGTCTACTCGGGAGCCTACGTGCCTGCCACCGCCTCGGCGGCAGAAGCAATCACCGCATCACAGCAGGCGTACGAGAAGGCCTTGGCCGATGGGGCATGCAGACCGTCGCATGCCCGGTTCCATGACTGGATCGACTGACCACAGTCGGCTGACCCTCAGATGGGACGAGCTGCGATCCGTCGACGTTCGGTGAAGATTCGCTCAGGGTTCCGTGCGACAGGGCATCCGCTGTCCTGTCGCACCGGACATTGAGCAGTCTCAGCACCGCCTACCTCACAGGCCAATGCGGTGGCACATTACGAATTGGAACCATCAGTTGCGCGTTCCGTAGCGGCCGCCGCCTCGGCGAGTGTACGGACGACCAGCAGTGCCGTCTCCTCGTCGCGGATCCCCGTCGACTCCGCCTGCTCCACGACCATTTGCGCCGCTACGTAAGCCGTGTTGAGCGCCAGCGAGTGCTCCTCCAAGACCAGGTCCCTACCAATGGTCTCGATGATGGTGTCGAGGTGGGGGACGGCGTCGTACAAGTTCCTGCCATCAGCCCACACGGCTTCTTGAATCCTCGGGTCCCCCGTCATGACAGAGATCATCTCAAGATCGCGAAGCTAGCTGCACAACGCTCTGACCTGTGTGCTTAACCATCGATAAGACGAACTGCGTTCCGTCAACGTTCGATGAGATTCGCTCAAGAGGAGCGTCAGCAGCTCGACACCGGCGTGTGGATGTACCGCATAGGCGTACCTCTGTGGCAAACCGCGGTCGGCGGGGGCGCCGAACCTACGTGCCTGCTCCGTCGGCCCTGGCTGATAGGCCACGGTAGGCACATGCGCCCCCGTCTGTTGCTGCTCGCCCTGGCCATGCTGTTCACCGCGGGCTGCGTCTCCCCGACCCCCGCCATGCCGACGCAGGAGCCACGAGAGCTTGCGCCGGGCGGGAACCGCCTCACTGTCGTGAACCCCACTGCTTCATGGCCCGAGCCCGTCCAGCCTCCAGCACGGGAAACCCTCGCCCCGGCACAAGCCCCACCCGCCCCCGCACAATCCCCCGACACCGGCCGGGCCCCACACCCCCGGACCGACGTTGCGCAGCCTGCCCACCGCCGACCAGCCCGGTCCCGACCGCGAGAAGAAGCCCCCTCGGCACGCCACCGGCGCCCGTCCACTCCCCGGCCTCCAGCATCGCGGCCGCGGACCCGCTACCAGGGGCCGGACGTCTGCGCCTGGGCCAGCCAAGCCGGCGTTGACCCCGCCGTCGTGACCGCCTGCCGCCAACAACTCCCCCACTGAGACGCAGGTCTGCACGGCGGCCGCCTGCCAACAGCGGAAATAGGCGCCGGCCACACGCTCATACTTCCGGATGCCATCAGCACCGCTCGTGCCCCGCACACGCGCAGCACGAACCCACTCGACAGATCCGGGACAAATGGTGGTTGCCGGCCGCCCACCACGATCACGCGGACACCCGGCGGGTCTGCGTGCGATCCTGCCTTCGCCCCGGGGAAGGCAGCCGGCCCTATGCCGGCGTGACGGAACACCGCACCCCGGGGCCCCGCGCCACAAGGCCAGCCGTGGCTCTGTACGGCTCGGTGACCTTTCCCCCACCAGCGGGTTGACCACGGTATGAAGAAGACCCTGCCCGCCGTCCTGGCGGCCGCCGTGCTGAGCCTGTGCACCACCCCCGCGCACGCCAACGCCACCGTCGAAGAAGGAAAGGTCGGCATCCACGTCAAAGGCCGTGGTCTGCGCGTCGACACCGTCGACGGCTACATGGACGGCCAACCCGCCGGCACCCGCGCCCAGCTCTACACCCTCACCGCACGATCAACCCCGCACAACATCACCGGCTGGCAGAACGCCACCCACCACACCTGGGGCCTGACCAAAACCTCGATCGTCCACTGGTACTGGAAGGGCGGGCAGACCTTCCCCGACGGGACGAGACTGTGCATCGCCTTCAACAAGGCACCCGGCGACAACCCCTGCGCCGTCATCCACCGCTAGGGCGTGTCTTTCGGATCAGGCCGTCGCGGAACTTCGGCGCGCGGGGACGCTCGGGCGCACCTTGGCGATGGCGGTGAAGCCATCATTCGAGGACGGGCTTGACTCTCGGGTAACGCGAGACGGCACAGTCAATGCCGTGGACAGGAGAAACCTGCTGCCGATCGGGCAGTTCTCGCAGGCCAGCGGCCTCTCGGTTACTGCGCTTCGGCACTACGACGCCAGTGGCGTGCTGGTGCCGACGTTCGTCGATCCGGTGAGCGGCTACCGGTACTTCCGGCGTGACCAGGTGCGTACGGCGCAGTCGATCAGGGCGTTGCGGCAACTGGACATCCCCATCGAGGAGGTGCGCCGGCTGCTCGGCGGCGGCGAGGAGGAACTGGTCGCCGCCCTGCGGGCGCATCTGCGGGCGGCCGAGCGGCGGCTGGAGGTGCAGCGTTCCATGGTCCACAGCCTGTTGAGCCGACTGACCGAAGGAGCAGAGATGACCCACCGCGTCACCGTCCGCCAGGGCGCCGCCGAACGGATCCTCGTCTGCGGGGCGACCCTGGACAACTCCGGGCTCGACGCCTTCCTCCGCGGCGCCTACCAGGAGATGTACGAGGTCGCCGGCCGCGGCCCGCTCACCTTCACCGGGCCAGCTTTCGTCCGCTTCCACGGAGTGTGCGACGACGAGAACGAGACGCTCGTCGAGGCGTGCCTGCCGTTCTGGGAGGACGGGGCGCAGCCCACGGACCTGCCCGAAGGCATGACCGTGCGCGAGCTGCCCGAGAGCACCCTCGCCTGTACGGAGGTCGAGGGAGCGGCCGCCGTGTTCCCGCAGATCCTCGGCGCGTACGACGCCGTCGCCAACTGGATCACCGAGCACGGCTTCGCCTTCGCGGGCCCGGCCCGGATGGTCTACCGCCGGTGGACCGGGACACCGGACGACCCGGGCAACCGCCTGGAGATCGCCTGGCCGATCGACGAGCCTACCGACGACTAGAGCCTGTCTCCTCGATGAGTCGGTCCACTGATCGGTGCCCTCGTGAACGCTTGCGGCATCGTGCATGGAAGCCTGTCCGCATGGACACATTCGCGGACCGACTCGAGGGCGCATGCAAGTGGTGGGAAGCTGCCATCGAAGAAGCGCAGGAGGGACGCTGGGTCCGTGACGCCGTGGAACGGCAAGTCATCGAGGACATCGGCGCCGCCACAAACCCTCTTCATGGTGGGCGGATGGCCCCGTTCACCGAGGACCCGTGGCACGTGCGAATCGGGAGGATCGCGAACTGGGCCGGGGTGCTTCGACTCGCGGCCCGGTCGGGCGGATGGGTGCTCCAACCCGTCGCCGGGTGCCGCCCGCCGCAACCGGCGGGCATGGCCGAGCTGCTGTCTGGCATCTACGCGGTCGGCGAGCAAGTAGAAATCTGGATGCGGATGCGGCACCTCCTGAAGGGTGAGCTGCCGCCAGAAGACGAGGTCGCGAAGGCTGAGGGCTTCCTCACCGGGCCGGGATCCGTCGAGGACCTTGAGCTCTTCTTCTACGACTGAATCGCCGTCGCTTCGTCGTCACCGCCGTGCCCAGATGACGATGGCGGCGAGGTGGAGTGCGGCCTGGTAAGCGATGGCGAGCTTGTCCGTTCGCATGGCCAGGCCGCGCCACTTCTGCCTGGTCCATGCCCGCACTGTAGGTCCCGCCTGTGACAACCGGTTTCAGCCGACGGCCCAGAAGCGCAGGCGAGCGGGCCGTCCAGCAAAGCTCGCCGAGGTCGGCATCACCTGGGCCTGGCGGTGGTGAAGGGGCCGTTCCAGGCTGCGTCGCCCCGGGACTTGTCGGTGATGTACGTCAGATCCCGGCCGTGCACCCGTTCCCGGTCGGCAGGCAGTTGCGGGCGCCCGCGCGGCCGCCGGGTCCGTTCCGCCGCCGCCTGCTCGGCCAACTCCTGCCGCACGCGCATCTCCTTGTTGGGGCATCAGCGCACGCGCAGCCCCTCAATGCGGTCAGCGACTGAGCGGGCATCGGAGCGGCCTTCCGGGTACCGCGTACCTGGAAGGCCGCTTAGTTGGGGCTGGCTTCTATTGGGCGAGTGCCGGAGCGCGGCGGGCGGCCCCGGGGCGGCATCCTGGTATTGCGGATCTATCGGGCCCGGATGCCGGCGCCGAAGCGGTCCGTGGCCTTGTGGATGGTTTCCGGGGCTACGGGGGCGGGCCAGGCGATGACGAGGTGCTCCTCCACAGGCTCGGCGTCCCCGTCAATGTCGTTCAGGCTGGCTTCTTCGCCGGCGTCGCGGCCGCGGGCGTGGACACGGATGCGGAACGGGCCGGGCTGGGCGTCGGTGAAGTCGGGGAGTTCTTCGTCTGCTTCGCAGTCGCTGGTCACGGCCAGGTACTCGCCGGGGCAGTCCAGGCTGATCTCCACCACGTCGTCCCAGGCGTCGGTGTCGACCTGTTCGGGCGGCTGGTTGCGCACGTCGAGGGTGACCGTGACGCCTCCAGTGTCGGTGCCCGTCATCACCACGGCGAACTGGCCCGGGTGCGCGATCCTGCCCGCGTCCAGGGATGCGATCAGTCCGTTGAAGCCGCTGTAGTCCCATCCACCGAACTCTGGAACATCACCCGCGATCCAGTACTGGTGCGCGGACACCTCCAGCCGCACGGTTGCCTTACTCATGAGGGCCTATACCTCCACGTAGAAGCTGTCGCCGTCCAGGATCCGTTCCTGCATGAAGAATGCCCTGAGGTAGCCGCCCTGACTGTTCTGTTCGCTCACGGGGACGTAGGCGAACCCCCAGTTGGGCTTCTGCGCATTCGCAGCCCCTTCCATCGTCTTTGCGAAGGGGTACTCGTCACAGCTCATACCTGAAGGGGCTGCCTTCTTGACCCGCGCCGGGCAGGCCGTGTTCCGATTGGCGCGCTCCACAACCGTGCTGGTGGTGCGTGTCAGGGGGTGGCCGCTTCCCGGCTTTCCGATCCCGAGTCCTCCGGGCGCGTTCTGGATGTTGCGGATGTTCTGTGCGATGCCGGGGAGTTGCTTCATGGTGGTGAGGGTCGGGGCTGCCTCAGGGATCACGCATCCGGCGCGCATGCCCTTGACCTGGTCGTCGCAGCGGAACGCCGGGGATTCCCAGCGGGTGGAAGCTGCGGTGAATCCGGGCCGGGAGACTTCCAGGACGTACTTCGCGCTGTCGTCGTGGGCACCCCTGCTCACCGCGTCGGTGTAGTCGATGCGTCCGGTCAGGACGGCGCCGGGCGTCATGCTCATGCTCTTGGGCAGGCTGCTTCGGGCGGTGCAGGTTCCGCCGCATGAGGGGGTCACGCTGAGTGTGGCGCCGGTGCCCAGGCCGTCGGTGCGTGTGACCTCTACGGTGAGGGTTTCCCAGAAGTCCAGCGACTTGGTGTCGAGTGTCATCGACTGCTTCAGCTTGTAGTAGACGTTTCCGACCACCTCCTTCTGTGGCAGTCGGATCAACGGGGAGTGCTTCTCCACCGACTCCGCGGTGAATCCGTTGCGCGTGATGCTGATCGACGGTGCACCCGGTGCCGCTGCAGCTCGTGCGCGCAGGGACGGCGTGCCATTGGTGTACATGGGCCCTTGAGGGGCGGCGATCTGGCCGGTGTTTGGATCCGCCTGGGCTGAGGAGGCCGGGGCGAGCAGTCCGCCCACGACGGCGAGGAGAGCGGCGGGTATGAGCGTTTTCAGTCGCGTGGTTCTCATGGTGATGTGTCCTGAAGTCTGAGGTGTGATGCCAGGCTCGTGACGGGCGACAGCAGGTCGCGGCGCCGGCGGGCTGAGCTGGGGACTGTTAGAACAGGGCCCGGTATCCAGACCAGTTCTTGGTCTCGTCGAGGAACTTGCGCCGCGGCTTGAACGGGCTGTCGGCCTTGCCGGTGCTCTCATACAGCCAGAGGCCGCCAGCGCCGTCGCGGGCGATCAGGTCGCTGCGGCCGTCGATTCCGGCGTCACTGACGAAAGCCAGCAGATTGAACTGGCCCCAGCCCCCGCCGACGCGGATGCGGTCCCCGAACGGCGCCCGGTAGTTGCCCGTTCCGGGGTACAGCCACAGGACGCCGTCCTTGTCGGCCGCCACGATGTCCGGGTTGCCGTCGGCCGTCAGGTCCCCCAGCCCGGTCACCTGGGTGTAGGCGCCCCAGCCGCCTCCGAGCCGGATCCGCTCCCCCAGTGACCCGTCAAGGTTGCCCCGGATGAGCCACAGCACTCCCGAGGTGTCCCGCGCCAGGAGTTCAGATGCCTTCGTCCCACCGAGGTCCCCGGGGGAGAACAGGAGGTCGTACTGGTTCCAGCCGTCCCCGAGGTCCACATCGTCGTCGAGCGCGTCATTGGTGTAGGCAAGGTTCCCCTCCGCGTCCCGGGTGTAGAGGCCCTCGGCCCGGCCGTCCTTGTCATGGTCGACCTGGACTGCGGCGGTGAAATCCCAGTTGGAGACAAGCCGGGAGCTTGTCGACGTGAACACATTCCAGCTCTCCAAGGAGCCGTCCTTCGTCACGGCATAGAGCGGGAAACCGGGGCTGTATTTCTTGAGCGGCGGCAGCAGCCACTTGGCGGCCCGCTGACCGTTGTCCGCCCACTGCTGGGCCCGGGCCCCGTTCGCCAAACTGGCGTTGTCGATCTCCAACAGCTTGCCGCTGTTGACGTTCTTCAAGGTGTAGTAGTAGTCGGTCCCAGGAAACTTCGCGGCTTCCCACCGCTGGGCCTTCGCGTCGGTGCAGGCCGACTGCTGCACGGGCGCTCCGTTGTCCGTGCGGGCGTCAGCCACCTCCAGACACTTACCGCTGTTCGAGTTGATGATCTGCAGCGCGCCGTCGTCGGTCCGGGTCATCTCCCATTTCGACCCGGCCTGCCCTTTGCAGTCCCACTGCTGAACGCGAGCACCGTCGTTCGTGCTGGAGTTGTCGACCTCCAGGCACTTGCCGCTCACTCCACTGACGATCTCGCCTGCCTGGTCAGCAGCATGGCTGACGGCAGGGACTTCGACTCCCACCACGGCCGCCAGTGCAACGGCGGCGAAGATTCTACGTGTCTTAATGACAAACCCTCCCCGATCGGCGCCACGGCCGGGCGCAATACGGGAGGGGCGAGCGGCAAGTCCTGCCCGCTGCCCAAAGGCCCCGGCATGCCGGGGCCATCGGCGAGTTGAGCCACAGTCTGGAGGAACCCCCGATGAGCCGTCAGCAGGACGCCCTGCAATACCCCGCAGAGCGGCACGGCATGGCGATGTGCGGTGATCATCCTAAATGAGGTTTGCGCACCAAATCCCGCTATTACCCCATGTGCTGATGATCACGGCATGCAGGCGGGGAGGGGGGTGGTGAAGGCTGCGCCGTACCCGCGACCGGCTCCTCCAGCTGACTGGCCGCCCGGTACAGATTCCCGGCAAGGTCGCAGGCATCATCGGTCTACGCCGAACTCAACGAACTCGCCGGGCAAGCCTTTCCGACGACCACGACCGGGCCCGGCGCGACATGGACCAGAGCGCCGCAGCCGACGCCGTCACGATCCCGGCCCGGCACATCACCAACCTCTACCCGATCACCGATCGCGAGATCGACCCGGCGGCCTTCACCACCGCCTCGGCGCGGACGTTGCGGGCGAGGGGGTCGGCCATGGCGGCAGCGTCGAAGTAGCGCCGTGCCGACCGCGGTTGGTTGCCGAGCCGGTCGGCCACGACGGTGATCTGCTTCTCGATGGTGTCTTCCACCGTGACGGGCGCGAGCGTCACCCCCGCGGCGGGCCAGCTCCGCGAGTGTCTCAGCGACGGCTTCCCTGAACGGCTTCATGTTGCGCACACCGGCATCGAAAGGGCCACGACGCCCGGCAGGAGGCGTTTGCCCACCTAGTTCCCTCAACAGGGGCCGGTCGGACGGGTGTTGGAGGGAGCGTGCGCTCCCGGCGGCCATCTCACGTCAGGGTGATCCTCAGCTCGTACGGCCGGCCAGTGCTGATCGCCTCGGCCTGCTCGCGCAGATCGGCCGCCGTGAACCCGAGCAGCGCGTCATCCGCGGCGCGGCGCAGCAGGGGCACGATCTGGGCCGGCGGACGGCCGCGGTGGGTGGCGGCCAGGGCGGTGAAGACCTGCTGGTAGGAGGCGCCGTGATGGGCGGAGCCGTCGTCGAGGAGCCGTGGCAGCGCCTTCTTGTCGATGCTGATGTTGCCCATGGTCGCTCCCTCGCTCGATGGCCCCGGCCGGTCCGGGCCCTGGCTTTCGACGCTAAAGGGGGGCACTGACAATGCAGTCGTCCCTTAGGTCCGCCAGTACTTTCGTGCGCTCGCCGCACGCGGGCCGCTGCCGTTCCGCCTTCAGGGAGACCGGGCCTGGTCGTGGAAGAGCAGCGGTCACCATCGGCCCGTAGGGCGGTGGCGCACTCGGCAGGGGTCAGTCGGTGCCCCAGGAGCGCAGGCGAGCGGCGGTGGCGCGCAGGGTGAGTGTGCCGGAGCGGATTTCCCGCACGAGGTCGGCCATGGCGCCGGCGGGGGGTTTGGCGGGTTCGGCGGACTGGTGGAGGTAGCGCAGGGCCAGGGCGGATCCGACGAGGCCGTTGTAGTCGGTCAGGGGCCTGAGGGTGACGAACATCTGCAGCAGGACGGCGGCCCTGACGGGGGCTTCGAGGTAGAAGGGTTCGCCGGCGTGGAGTTCGTAGGCGTGGCGGTAGACCGCGGCGGTCAGGGCGCCCCAGTCGTCGATGCCGGTCTCGCGGCCGGTGCGCTGTTCGAAGTCCTGCAGGGCGTCTTCGATCCAGCGGGCGTCGATGCGCAGGAACATCAACGCTGTCCGGGGTGGAAGGCGTCGTCGAACTCGTCGAGCAGGCCGGTCATGTCGTCGACGAGGCCGGCGACGAAGGGATCGCGGGCGGGGTCGATGTCGCTTTCGATGAGGCCGGAGACGTAGGCCTGCATGGTGACGCCCCTGCGCTGGACCCGTTCGGCGAGGAGTTCATGGGTGCGGGCGCGAACGCGGACGTTGAGCTGCTTCTCATCGGCTGCCATCCCCCCAAGATAGCAATTGCTAGCAGCCAGAGGGGTGGACAAGACCTTACTTCTTGTTCGAACAGGCATTCGGTTCTGTGGGCTATGGTGGATATCTGGCCACTGGGACAGAAGGGGCAAGGGGGCATAGAGCGCAGGAGGAGCGGATGGGCGGGTTTGTGCATCTGCATGTCGCCTCCGGCTATTCCGCCAGGTGCGGCGCCTCCCACCCCGAAGCCCTGGTGGCACGGGCTGCCGAGCGCGGCATGACGGAGCTGGCGCTCACCGACCGGGACACCATGGCCGGAATGGTGCGCTTCGTGCAGGCCTGTGCCGCCCACGGCATCCGGCCGATTCTCGGCGTCGATGTCGCGGTCGCCTCCCACCGGCCGACGGAATGCTCGCCTTCGCCGCCATGGCCCTGCCCGCCTGGATCAGCGCCGTACGCCGCCGATGAACCACCCGCCCCGTTCTCCCTACCGAAGCAGCGGCTCGCGGTGCCCCGGCCAGGGCACGGCAACGGCTGACGAACATCGCATGGCAGGCTCTCGGTCCATAAACCCCGGCAGATTCCGCGTAACCACCCAGTTCGGGCCCGACGGTGCGTGCGTACAGGGCTACTGGGACGACGGCGAGGTGGCCGAGAAGAAGTTCCTCGGCCAAGTCGGCATCTACGGCTCAGGAAACGCCGTCGTCACGCTCGCCGAGAAAGCCGCCGACGGTGAGTACATGGTCATCAAGTCATGGTCACAACAGAGCGGCGTGGTCCCGGGAGATGTCGCCTAGCCGGATCCGTGCCGCGAGCCAGTCGCGCCTACACCCCAGGCGCTCACCCAGTACGGGCTGATCCCCGTCCCCTCTGCCGCGGCAGAGGCCCGGCCCGCCAAGACGGGGGAGCCTGACGGGCCGGACTTGTCACGATGCCATACCGCCGACCTGCCCGCCGACTTCGAGGAGGGGGCATGACCGAAAGAAGTACCCGCTGCTGCCGTGCGGTGCCCGCATGGACGCCGGCCATCGCCCGCCACGCCACCGTGACATGGGCTTGAACCCGCTGGTCAAAGCCTCGGCCACAGGGTCATGATGGGGGCCGCTCGGTTTCCGCAGGACGAGAGGACCGCCCCATGGCTCTGCCCCCGTTGACCCTTGAGCAGCGCCGGGCCGCGCTGGAGAAGGCAGCCGCCGCCCGCAAGGAGCGCGCCGCCGTCAAGGAGGCGCTCAAGCACCGGAAGCTGTCGCTGGGTGACGTGCTGGACAGCACCTCCGAAGCGGTCCGCAAGCTGCCGGTCCGGGCACTGCTCGAAGCGCTCCCCGACGTCGGCAAAGTACGCGCCCAAAGGATCCTGGACGAGATGCAGATTTCCGACAGCCGCCGGGTACGCGGCCTGGGCAACGCCCAGAAGGAACGTCTCCTCGAACGGTTCACGCCCCACGCCAACTGACCGTCAGGGCTGGAATACAGTCTGTGCGACCCGGTACTCCGCACCCAGCGCGTCGAGTTCGTCACCGGAGCCGGGCGCACGGCGCCGGTGAGATCCTTCCTCGATCCGTAGGTAGTCCGGAGGTGCCACGGCCCCTGCTCCGCGATTCCGGCCGCGATGACCGTTCGGCCGGATGTCACGTGGCCCAACATGGCCGTCCTGTCCTGATGTTGTATCCGGAGTCGCGGGAGGCCGGCCCGCCAAGCTGCGGGCCGGCGTCACGGCTGTCAGCCGAAGTGCAGTTGGCCGTCCGGCCATCCGCCGGGCCGGGGCTTGGGGGCTTTGAGCTCGGGCCGGGCCAGGAGGAGGTCGACGGTGCGCTTGGGTGGTGCGTAGCCGCCGGACTTCTCGGTGAGGAAGTCCTGGACCCGGATCCGGCGAACTGCGGCGGTGGTGGCGCCGTTCAGGAGCTGCTGGTCGAGGATTTCTGTGGCCAGGGTGTCCAGTTCCTGCTCGTAGCGGGTGAAGAGGCGGAAGGCCGTCTGCCCGATGGCGGCCTCTGCGTCGCGCAGGGCGCCCTGGAGGATCCGGCGGTGCGCGTAGAGGGTCTCGTCGTCCGCGCCGTCCGGGGCGGGGTAGACCTCACTGGCGATGGCGAAGGCCCACATGCCCCGCGCGGAGCGCATGTCGGGGTGGGCTTCGAGTTCCTTGGACGGCCGGGCGCTCTCCTGTTCGATGTGGGCGCGCATTTCCTCGGCCTTGACCTGGGCCCCGTAACTGAGCGCGTTGCTGAACTCGGTCCACTGCTCATCCAGTTTGGCCCGCCAGGGGGCCTCGGCTGCCCAGTAGTGGGCGACGCCGTCGGTCACGAAGCACAGAGCGACGCTGTCGAGCTCGCCGTCGTGAGTCTTGGCCCGTCGGCGCAGGGCGCGCAGTGTCTTGAGGCTGTCGGCGTCGAGCCGGTCTTCCGGGGAGTCTTCTTCGTCCCCGTCGTCGAGGACGGCGAAATCCTCGGCCTCGAAGCGTTCGGCCACGTAGTACAGGAACCGTGCCCCGCCCTCGCGGGCGAGGCCGACGAACTCCTCGGCGCCGAGGTCGTCGGGGCCAAGTCCCACCGACCGTCCGGTCAGGCCGGGGGTACGGGCCAGCGGAACCATTCCGCACTCGCGTGCCCATTGCGGGACCTGCTGGACCAGGGTCTCCAGGTCCACTACGGCATTGCGTTCCACACACACGGTCACGGCGTCCGCCCTCTCACAACATTCCGTCACCTCGTGTGACGGAATGTTGCTGAGGGTAGGGGGAGGGTCTGACAACGACTCCGGGCGCAGCGGATACCAAGACCCACGGCCGGCCGATGACCCCGGCACGGCACGGTCTGCGTACTCCGGGACGGAGCCACCGGGCGGTCTCTCATGCCGCGGAGATCCACGCCCGTATCCGGCTGTGCCGCCGCGGACAGGTGACGGGTCATCAGACCCGCTCGCGTACAACCCGCGGCGTTCAGGCCGCACGGACGGACTGCGACGGACTGAGCGCGGTGCCCCAGGAGGCCGGCGGGGCCGGAACCTGGATATCCTTCACGGTGCGTCAGCAGCGCCCGCGGAGGTGGCGGGGACCTGCTGGCGGGGCGTCTTCACCGGGGAGGCATGACGATGGCCCTGTCGCGACCTGACTGGTTCGATGACCTCGACGCCTGGTGGAGGACTGCCCTGGGAGTCGAAGCGTCCAGCCATCTGGAGCCGCTCGGCGTCGATACCGAGGGCCGCCTCCATCTTCGAGGCATCACGGTGGCTTGGGCCGCGCAGGCGACCGTGCTGTCGGCCGCCCTTACCGCGCGCCTGAACGCGGCGCTTCCGCCGCCCGCCCAGATCACCGGAATCGTAGTCCGCCCGGCCCCCGAATGATCACCCACACTCCGTTGCGGTCCTTCGTGACGCACAGAGGCTCTGTTCGCTGGTTGTCCCTGGGGGCGCGGGATCGCAACGGGTGACCTGGGACCCCACCACCGAGCAGCCCATCACCTAAGGGTTGTCCCGTAACGATCTTGGAGTTGGTGGAGGAGAGGTCGGTCGCTGCGTCCCCCGCTGTGCTTACCCGGCGAAGGTGAGATTGTGCAGGCGAGCGATGCCGAGCATCGCGTGATGAACGCCGTCGCCTTTGAGTCGGCAGTCGCGCAGGATCTTCCAGCCCTTCATGCGGGCGAAGGTGTGCTCGACGCGGGCCCGGACCTGCTTGTGGGAGTGGTTGTGTGCCTCTTTCCAGGCCAGGAGGTCCTCGCCTTTGCGCCGGCGGTGCGGGATGACCAGTCCGGTGCCTTGGTAGCCGCCGTCTGCGATGGTCATCGTCTTGCCGACGGCGGCCTTGGCGCCGGATTCTTCCCAGCCGCGGGAGTCGTGCCGGTTGCCCGGCAGGGGTCGGCCGACCACGACAACCAGGCGGGTATCGGCGTCGATGACCACCTGATGGGCCGTGGAATAGCGGTAGTTCTTGGACTGCTCAGCGATCGTGTGGTCACGGGTGGGAACCAGGGTGCCGTCCACGATCAGGACGGTGTCCTTCGCGAACCGCTTGCGGGGCTGGAGTGCGAGCAGCGGCCCGAGGTGGTCGATGATCCGATCTGCGGCCGACTTCGAGATGCCGAACAGCGGGGCGATTTGGCGCATGGTCAAGTTCGTGCGCCAGTAGGCCGTGACAAGCAGAATGCGATCCTCAAGTGGGAGCCCCCAGGGCCGCCCACGCTGAAGTCCGGCAGCGGTCTCGCGCCGCACGGCAGTCACCAGCCTGCGGAAGGAGCGCGGGCTCAGCCCGGTGAAGGGACCTATCCAGGACGGCACCGACGCCGTGATCACCGCAGTCACACCAAGATCGTTTCATCTGGGGTCGACCGGGACCGGGTATGGGTCAAGTGCGGAGCCCGAGGTGCCGGTCCAGCTGACCGCGCAGACGCGCGGAAGCCCCACGGAGAGTCCCGAGTTGTCGCACTTCTGCCGCCGCGAGTTCCGTCCGCCCAGCCAGCGCGAGCACAGCGGCATAGGGCCGTTCACCTTCGGCGAGCTTCGCCGCCACGGCATCACGGACGCCTCGCAGCACCGCGTGGTCCGCCCTCGGATGCTCCGCCAGCAGCCGAAGGAGCCTGTTGTCGTTCCAGGCACTGTCTTGCGCCGTGCTCAGTTCCAGCAGAGTGGCAGGCGCCGTGGCGGGATTGGCGGCCAGTGCCTGCCATACGAAGGGGTAAGGACACCGTGCGAGGCGATGCAGTACGGCGCTGTCGCTCTCGGCATGCGCCAGTTCAAGGTAGTCAGCAGGCGTGTGCACGGACATGGCCCCCAGAATCGTCGGGGCGATCATCCTGCCATCAGGGCCCAGTCGCCCGCGCGCGGGGCGCTGCCGCAACCGGTCGAAGATCGCTTACGGGACAGCCCTTAGAGGCCGACCGAGCGCCGGACGCCGCAGCACTCCGAATCTGGGATCGATACGATCACTGCATGACTGTGGACGAGCGGATCAAGCAGGCCGGACTTCTTTACGAACGCGCCGTTTTCGGTGGCGACAGCGACGGACTGGAGATCGCCGACCGCGGCCTCGACGCGGTCGAGGCCGACTTGGCTCTGGCACGTGGCCGTCTGATCCATGCCCGGTTCCTGGAGGATCGGGAGGAGGACGCAAGGGAGCTGGAGCTCTTCAAGCGTGCGGCGGATCTCTACGGGCGCCTCGGTGAGGTGCGAGGTCACGGCGAGGCGGTGTTCTGGATCGGCGTCTTCCATCAGGTGGTCCGCGACGACAACGCGAGCGCGCTGCCCGCCTTCCGGCGTGCCCTCGACCTCGCCGGCCAGGTAGAAGACCGGCTGACCATGTCCTACGCCTTACGGCATCTCGGGATTGCCGACCACATGGCCGGCAACCTGGACGACGCCCATACGTTTCTCGAGGAGTCGACCCGTCTGCGACGCGAGCTGGGGTTTTTGCCGGGGGTGGCGGCCAACCTGATCGGACTGGCCTACCTCGCCGCTCAACAGAACCGGCGCGACGAGGCAGCCGCGCTGCTCACGGAAGCGACAGATCTGGCTCGGAGCAGCGATTCCCATGGTGTTCTGCGCCAGATAGCGGGAGCCCGAGAGGATCTCAACATGCCGTGAAGCGACAACGCCTGGCCGTGGCGCCACGTCGGAAACGTACCGGGCATCCTGGCGGCCGGTCGGGCTGTGGCCGCCGCGCCGTTTCCCTGCCGTTCCGGCGAGGAGGCGGTGCGAGGAGCTGGAGACGCGGGAGGGCCGCGGCGCGGGAGCGGGTTCAGGCGCTGGAGACACAGATCGCGGAGCTGACGGTGCCGCTGGAGGCGGAGCAGAGGCCGCACCGGACCAACCGCGGGCCTGCTGAGCCCGCACACTGAGCTGCTTCTCCACCGGGGCGCGTCGTTACGTGACGACGATGCTGACGTAGCCGGCTGTGCCGTTGTGGGCGATGGCTTCCGTGGAGTTGGCTCTGCGGCCTCCGGAGCCGCCGAGGAGAGAGCCCTCCGGCTCCGCCGGAGCCGACACCGTCGCCAGGGGAGTTCGAGCGAACTGGCAGCCTGCACGGGACGCTCCGCTGCCTCGTCCGCATGTCAGCTGGGCATCCGGCTGCGCGCGGGCCCGGACAAGGGCACGCTGGAGTGGCGGAAGCCGAACCGGGATGACGCTCCATACCCTGCGCGTCGTTCTGCCGAACCGTCACGACGCCTGTCCCACCGCTGCAGAACCGCAGCCAGCCCCACGGCGGCCGCGACCGCCCAGGCAAGCGATCCCGCCATCGCAACCGGCCCGGCACCACCGCCACACAAAACCCGAACCCCCACCCCACAGCCAGGCGTTGATCGCTACGTGGTGACGACGCAGTACTGGCCACCGCCCGTCTGGGCCAGCGAGTCCGGGAGACAGGCCAAAACCGGCACCCGCAAGACCGCACACACTATGATGATCTTGCATTTGCCGCGCTTTGGGGGACTTCAGTGACAAAGAAACCGGCCAACTGGCCGCTGACCGGTGCGTACGGCACCGCGGCCACAGCCATGCTCCTCGGACTGTGGTGGACAGTGGTCATCATCACGGGCGGGACACTGCCCCTGCTCGGCATCAAATCCGAAGGTGAACCCTTCCTCGGACTCGCCTTCCTCGTCGTCGTCACCCCCCTGTTCGCCACCATCGCCTTCTGGACGGCCTTCATCCCGCTCGCGCTGCTCGCCAAGATCCGCGGCAGGTGGTGAAGGTCCACCGCAAAACCTGCCGCAGCCGCCCTTGCACCCGCAGAGCGGGTGACAGCCGACAGGACGAGACAGGCGGGCACACGGGCGAGTTACCGCTGGACCACGGCAAGGACTTCATCGGCGTCGAAGTCGATGACGGTGCCCTCGAATCCGGCCGCCATCCTGGGACTGCCAGGGACCCCGGTGACCCGGCCTAGTCGCACAGTTCCGCGCCCACACGCAGCTCCTCCGGCCGCACCACCCCCACAGCAGGATTGGTGCTGGGAAGCAGCCCGCTGAACAGGAGTTCACCCACGCGCAGCGGCTCACGTCCACGCGCACGGGACGGCCGAGCAGTCACTACCTGCGGCGCGGGCGGCGCCTACGGGCTTCGGGCAGGGGAGGCAGCGTTGCGGGGTCGATGCCGGCTCGTGGTTCTCCTTGCGCAGCCGCGCGAGCTCGGCCCGCTCGTCGGGATCCAGACCGGCCCGGGTGGCCTCCTTCTCCCGCGAGGTCCACGTGGCCAGCGTGCCCTCGTTGATCCCCAGGTCCCTCGCGACCTGGGTCACCGGCTTCCCGGTCTCACGAACGATCCGGACGGCCCCAGCCCGGAACTCCGCGTCGTACTTCTTGCGTATCTCTGCCATCAAACTTCCTCATAGCGGACATCTCCATACTACGAGGGGAGGGACAGGGTGACTTCTCGCCAGAATGCGTGGCTGCTCCAGTCGTTCCAGGTCCGCGTCCGCTTCACCAGACTGTCCAGATCTATGGATTTGTAGTGTTTGCACTGTTCTTTCATGGAAACGCCATGGAGCGAATCAGGTCGCAGCGGTCAAGTCTGCGAACTCTTCCACGAGAGACAGGTCGACGAAACCGCACCTCCGGGAGATCCAAGTGGTTCGGCGGCGTGTCGTCGCTATGAAGGCGCAAATTTTTCATTGCGCCCGCCCGTACTCGGTGCGCAATGCTTGCACTTCGACCATGTCGGCGAGAAGCGTCACGTGCAGGTTTTGAGCCAATGGCGATCCGGAATGCTTTATCCGGGTGACTTCTTCGAGCCGCCGGTTTAGGTTCGACTGGTCTTGAGCGGCGGGGGGTTGCTCACAAACAAAGAGAAGTCCCTTCCGCCGCCACACACGGGGAGGGAATATGCACAAGAATTTCAAGGCGGTTTTCTTGGCTGCGGCGATGGTGGGAGGTGTACTCATCGCTGGTGCTCCGGCGGCTACGGCGGCTACGGCGGCTACGGCGGCTACGGCGGCTACGGCGGCTACGGCGCAGAACGTGTCGGTGGCCCCCTCGGCCGCAAAGCCCGTTCCTCATCCGGTCATCGCCGACTACAACGGTCGGAAGATCAACCTTGCTGAGGGTTGGCAGGGCGCACAGACCTGCACGGAGCTGCCCGGAGGCGCGGTCCACTGCTACGACACGTTCGAGCAGGCGGATGCCGACACTGCCCGGTTCATGGCCGCGCGGGCGGGCTCCAAGGACGTGGCCAAGTACACGGCACCGAGCCGGAAGCAGACCGGGGGATCTGGTGTGGCCCGGGCCGGAAAGGTGCAGGACTGCTCGGCGGATTACTGGTGCATTTACGACGGCCCGAATTACTCAGGCCCGCACCTGCAGTTCTTTGACCCCGGTACGAAAGAATTGAGTGATTGGGGCTTCCGGGACAGAGCGAGTTCCCTCTACCGGATCGTCGTGAACTATCCGCTGAACTACGGCGGTGCCCATCTGATCGACTACCGTTCCTGGCCGGTCGCGGACCGCGACATATCGTTCATATCGTCGGAAGAAGACCGCCCCAATCTCAGTTGGCTCGCATACCCGGGTGGGGGCAACTGGGACAACAAGGCTGACGCTGTGAAGGTCTGGCGCGGCTGACCTGAAGCGGCCGGTCGGCCTCCTCCCGACCGGCCGCACTGGCGTTTTCGGGAGTTTCCTCTTTGCCAGTCAGAGCAGAAGGTATGAAAGCTCCCCCGCACGGTCAGAGACGCGTGTCCCAGCGGTGCTGCAAGGCTCCGGTGGGGCCGACGATATATAGCTGATAGCCCTTGGCCAGTGAGACGTGTTCCTCACGGGCGAGGAAACCGGTGACCCCGTTCCTGAGGCTTTCGAATGTTGGAGAGCTGTCATCGGGATTGCGTGTCCACACGTTGATGACAGGGGTGCCGGAGTCGGAACGGTACTGGATGCCGTACACCTCTGGTGCCCCGCCGGACCGGTGGTAACGCTCGGCCAGGGCGGTCTCCGCCGCAGCGGGGGTGCCGGTGGGTGTATTGGTCGGTGCGGCCTGGATGGGCCCGCGATCCTTCTGGAAAACGGTGCAGCCTGACAGAGCGAGAACCCCGGTGGCGGCGAGCGCCAGCAGAGCAGAGGTCATAAACGGCTTTAAGGGAATGCGAGTCATGCCCGGCCCAATCTTCTCTGGAATGTGGGGTATTGCATGCATTTTGGCAGTCTGCGCCAGCAGGTCGACGATACCCAGCTCTCCGCCTCCATCACCAGCCTCCGGTGCGGCTCAAGGGGCGATGCCTATAGCCGTAGCCGCCGTTCCTACATGACGGAATCACACACATTCAAAGGAGTCATTGATGCCCGCTGTCCGCCGTCTTGCCGCAACGGCGTTAGTTGCCGCCGGTTTCCTGGCCACAGCCATAGCGCCCGCCCAGGCCGCAACGCCCATGCCGTGTGAGCGTGTGTGCATTCTGGATGCCCGGACCGGGGGTCACCCGGACTATGACCGCCTGGTCTTCGACCTCACCGACAACGTCCCGCCCGCCGCTGTGCAAGCCCAGCTCTCGGCCGACGGGTCCTACACTCCGGGAGCTTCTGGCGAGACACGGCACCTAACCATCACTGGCAAGTCCTACTTGCTCCTCGATGTCTACCCCGCTCAGGCCCGGTCCAGCGGCCCCGACGCCTACACCACACCCACCGTGCAGCCGGTCTCGCTGCCCTCACTCAAGGGCGTGCAGATGACTGGCGACTACGAGGGCCACATCGGATTCGGCCTCTCCCTGGGCGACTACACCCGGTACCAGGTCTCCACCCTCACCGCGCCGAACCGCATCGTCGTCGACGTCTACCACTAGCCCGCCGGGACCACCACCCGCCGCCGGCACCACAACTCCCGCCCGCCTCGTGCCCCTGCGCACGGGCGGGCGGGCCTCGCCGTGCCTGCAAGGGCACGGGACACCATCCCTCGAGACACGAGGAAACGATCACATGAGACTCAGAAAGAGAACCCGCGGGCCGTTAGCCGCTGTTGTGACGGTCGCTGCGCTGACCGGCGGCCTGCTCCAGGCTGCCCCTGCTATCGCCGCACCGAAACCCAGCCCGGCCGCCAGCCCCGCCCCGCCGCCGGCGTCTCCGGGCCGGGTCGAGGATCCCGCCAAGAAGCTCGGTCCGGACTGGAAGTCCAGCCCCGACCGTGCGGTGACCGCCGCCGCCGATGCGGACGGTCTGCACCTCCTGGTCGCCGACAGCAGCCAGGCATACGCGTGGAAGACAGCTGCGAAGCTGTCGGAGCCGGAAATGCCGGCGGACTCGTGGATCGGCAACCAGTGCCTGATGGACCACGACCACGCCGCCGTCGTCTATGCGCCGCGTAGCTTCACGAACAAGCCGGACCTGATGCAAGGCGGCGGCTTCACCGCCATCGTCAACCTGGCGACAGGGCATGTGACGAAGCTGCCGTTCACGGCATCACTGGCCTACTTCGACCCGTCCTGCAACACGGCAACCCGCACGGCTGCGTTTACCGCCTACCGGGACATGAACGACCCCGCGAGCACTCGCACGCGCGTCATGACGGTGGACACCGCCGGGAAGACCACGGGCACGGCTGCGGCGAAGGGCGAGGTCACCAGCGCGGTTCCGGTGAAGGACGGCACCGTCGCAGCGCTCGGCAGCCGCCTGGTCCACCTCGACCCCTCCGGCACGGTGAAGAACCTTGCGGACGCGGACAGTGCCCCGTTCGACATCCGCCCCGCCGCTGACGGCAAGGTCGCCTTCGTCGACCGCAAGGACGCCTCCACGGTGACCGCCAAGGTGTTCACCGGCACCGGCAAGCCGGCCGCCATCGCCTCCGGCAAGCTCGGCGATCTCGGCCTGATGCAGGGCGAGGCGGGCCAGATCTTCCTCACCGGCCACCCCGCCACCGCGCCCGCCACGGTGGGAACCGGCATCACTCGCACCAACGCCCCGGCGAACACCGACGTGTCCTCACACGGCCGCCTGGCCGTCGACCCGGTCCTCACCCCCGGCGTGCGCGCGGGCCTGACGCACATCAAGGACGCAGGCAAGAGCTTCGACAAGGCTGAAGAATCCGCCTCGCAAGCTGCGGCCTCCGCCGACGGCAATGATGCGGTGACGGTGACCAGCACCGCCACCAGCACCGGGACCAAGTTCACCCAGAGCGTGCAGCAGCAAGCTGCGGACGGCTCGGGGACCATTCCCTCTCCGGCCCTCGGAAGAACCAGAGACACCGCCCAGCGCACCGCGGCCGCCGGGGCATCCACCGACCCGACCGACCCGGACCGCTGGTGTGCGGTCTCCCGCAATGACATCAGCGCGCAAGCCTTGCAGCCGACCTCGAACCAGGTCGAGTGGGGGGTCGACATGGCGGTGCGCGGCCAGCTGCGCTCCAAATGGCTCAAGCAGGGCGGCTACCGCGACCAGGCCGGTCTCGGAACCATCGACCCTCAGGGCCTGTTCCCGCCGCCGACCCTGACGGGCGGCGGCAAGATCCCGGCCAATGTGCTGCTCGGCATCATGGCGCAGGAGTCGAACCTGTGGCAGGCCGAGTCCGGGGCGATCCCTGGCCAGATGGGCAGCCCGCTCGCGGCGGTGGACGGCTACTACGGGCACAAGGCCAACCCCAACAACCCGGCCGCCTACTGGCAGATCAACTGGGACAAGTCCGACTGCGGCTATGGCGTCGGCCAGGTCACCGACGGTATGCGCATGGCCGGTCACGAGAAGCCCGGTGAGACGAGCCTGTCCCCGGCCCTCCAGAAGCTCATCGCGGTCGACTATGCGACGAACATCGCCGCGTCCATGAAGATCCTCGCCGACAAGTGGAACGAGGTCCACAAGGACGGGCAGAAGGTCACCGTCAACAACGATGATCCGTCCATGGTGGAGAACTGGTTCACCGCCGTGTGGAACTACAACCTCGGCTTCAACCCGCCCACCGACGCGTCCAACCACGCCGGGCACTGGGGACTGGGCTGGTACAACAACCCGGCCAACCCGATCTACGAGAAGAGCTGGGGCCACCCGTTCATGGACACCGACGTGGACGGGCCGAACGCGAACAAGGACGCCGCCCACCCGCAGTGGTGGCCCTACCAGGAGAAGGTGATGGGGTGGGCCGCCTGGTCCATCGACACCGGGTACTCCTACTCCACCTCCGGCCGCCAGGACCGGCCCGGCCAATCCGGGTTCTCCACGGCCGGATTCCGGCCCGCCTGGTGGACCACCACCATGGACCGCAGCCACGTCTCACCGGTACTGGAAACCTTCTGCAATAGCAACAACAACTGCGACAAGGCCACACCACCGAAGTGCCCCGACGCGGAATGCTACGCGCAGTACTGGTGGAACCAGCCCAACGCAACATGGAAGAAGGACTGCGCCACCAGCTGCGGCCACGAAGCCATCAAGTACCAGACTCTGATCCCGGAGCCGGGACGCGGTAGCTTCCTCAAAGACGGCACACCCATATGCTCCGGCGCACCGCTGGACTCCCTGGTCGTCACCTCCGTCCCCAACGGCACGGAAACATGGGGCGAATGCGAAAAGACCACCTCGCAGGGAAGTTTCCAGTTCGGGTTCACACCGGACAGCAGCGGCCATTATCAGGCAAAGGCAGACCTCCACCAGGTAGGCGGCGGCTACGGCGGCCACTACTGGTACACCCACACCCGGGACCGCGACCACTTCGGCGGCGAGGGCGGGCCCATGACCATCGACGGCACCTGGACCCTTGGCCAGAACCTGAACTGGGCCAGCGTATGGGTGCACTTGCCCGACACCGGCGCCCAGACCCGCCAGGCCGCCTACACCGTCGGCGGAACAGACAGCACCAGCACGAGACGGGTGGTACCCCAGCGTGCGGGCTCCTGGTTCAGCCTCGGCGCATTCCATTTCACCGGCACCCCGAAGGTGTCGCTGTCGAACGTGACAGCGGACGGCACGGCCGACGAGGATGTCGCCTGGGGCGCGGTCGCCTTCCGGCCGCTCTCCGGCAAGCCGGCCAACTCCATCGTGGCCATGGGAGACTCCTACTCCTCGGGCGAAGGCGCGAGTGCGACAGGCGGCAAGGACTTCTCCCCGGAGAGCGACCACCCCGGCGATCGGCCCGACAAATGCCACCGCTCCGCGTACGCGTGGTCGCGGCAGGCGACGCTTCCGGGCGCTTCGAAGTCGGTCGGTGACATGGTCGACGCCCGTGACCCGCAGATGGACTACCACTTCGTCGCCTGCTCGGGGGCCCGCACGTACGACATGCTGCTGCCCGGCACGGACGGTGGCCAATACGGTGAGGTGTCGCAGTTCGACGCAGGCTACCTCGACCAGAACACCACCCTGGTCACCCTGTCGGTCGGCGGCAACGACGCACGCTTCACCGACGTGTTCAAGAAGTGTGTGTACGAGGTCATCCTGGACCTCTGCCAGAACGCGTCGATGGACAACGAGGACCCGACCACAGGTAAACCCCTTCCGGGGGATACCGGGCCGCTAAAGGACTGGGCTCCCAAGTGGCTGCACGACTCCGTACGCCCCCAGATCGTCAAGACACTCAACGCCATTCACGATCGGGCGAAGAACGCGAAGATCATCCTCATGGGCTATCCCCGGCTACTGTCCGGAGGCGGACAGTGCATCCCGGGCATCGGCACAGAGGAGGCACCATGGCTCAACTCACTCGCGGACATGCTGAATGAGGAGATGAACGGAGCCGCACTCGACTCCACGACCGAGACCGGCGCCTACACGCTCTTCGCGGATCCGCGGTCCGAATTCGACGGCAAGGCCGTGTGCGGTGACCCAGAAACAGTCAACGGCATCGTCCTGACCGGCCACGCCCAGGCCGACAACTCACCAGTCGGCATGGCATCGTTCCACCCGAAGATCTCCGGCGCACGCCTCTACGCGAACGTACTGGAGCGCCGCCTGCAGTAGAAGGCCGTTCCAGGACACGACCCATTCTGCCCGGACTTCATCCGGCCTACGGTGGGGCCTGAGTACGCATACTCAGGCCCCACCCGCTGTGCTTCGGGACCATAGGCTGCATCACGTCAGATCGAAGGAGACACCGGTATGTCTGCGACTTGGAAGCCTCGCCAGGCCCGGAGGGCCGCGGCTGCCACATGGGCTGTCGCCGCTGTCGTGGGCATCGTCTCGTGTTCTTCCGGAGACAGAGCACTCAGCTACGAAGACTTACGAAAGCCCGCGGGCAGCCCGCAGGCCGTGCAAGCCAGGCAGAAGGCGGAGAAGCGCATGGCCGATGCCGTCGATGCCTACGGCAAGAAGATGTCCCTCACCCCCGCCCTGGTCACTGTCAACGACTCTTGCGGGAGCGGTGCCGGGGGGCTGTGGCCCTCGGGCGACGACACATACAAGATGCGCTGCTCACTGGAGGTCACCGGCTACTTCGGCGCCGCACCAGACCGGATCGGTGACGTGCTGGAGTCGATTCTGGCCGCAGGAGACCGGGACAAAGCCTCGCACCCCACCGGCGGAGCTGGTGTCGTCTCCAGTCAAAGCGACTTCGCCTCCAAGCTGGTCGCCTACTACAAGGGAAAGGGGCCCAACCCCCTGGGGCCGAATGCACAAGAGCCCACACAACTCCTCGACAGTGAGGAGACTCTGGAGTGGGACACGGTCCGAAGTCCACAGCGCCCGGTTCTGGTCCACGAACCGTCCCCGTGCATCCAGCCCGACCCGCCGATTCGACGGTGTACCCGCCAGCCGGATTCGAAGACCGTAGCCGACATCCGCCACCAGTACGGAATGGTGTTCACCTTGCGCCAGCCCGGCACAACATACTTCGAGGTCCTCAAGGACGGCACGACCAACCTAAACGGCGGACGCTGATCCCAGGCGACAAACGCGAGCCAGCACCTCACAGCCGTTTAGAGGTCGTTTTCATCGATGAGGTGTGTTTGATCCCATCATGTCTCGGTGTCGGTAGGGGCTTTTGAGGTGTGAGCGCGCCGACAGCACTCGTGGGACTCGATGGTCATGTCCCCTGTAGTGGTGTAGCGGCGGCGGGTTGATCTTCTGGCTGGGGGTAGATCGAGTCCATGCCGCCCTTGGGGAGGTAGCTGCGGGGGAAGGCGATCCATTCGTCGTGCATCTCGATGAGGACGGCGGTGGTGAGGCGTTCGAGGGCGTCAGGGTTGGGGAAGATCTGGACGACGTCGACGCGGCGCTTGATCTCGCGGTTGACCCGTTCCAGGGGGTTTGTGGACTGGATCTTCTTCCAATGTCGCTCGGGGAAGTCCGCGAACGCGGTCAGGTCGGTCTTGGCTTCCAGGAGCATGTCCCTGACCTTGGGGAACTGTCGTCCGAGCATGTCGGCGACGGTGTCGAGCTGGGCCCGGACGGCCTCGGCGGTGGGCTGGGCGAAGATCGTGCGGATCGTCGCGGCCACCATCTCCGAGGAGTCTTTCGGGATCACCGAGAAGACGTTACGCAGGAAATGAACGCGACATCGCTGGTAGGCGGCGCCGAGCATGACCTTGCGGACGGCCACGACCAGGCCCAGGTGGTGGTCGCCGATGACCAGGCGGACCCCGGTGAGGCCGCGGGCCCGCAGCGAGCGCAGGAACTCGCTCCAGAACACCTCGGTTTCGCTATCGCCGACCATCAGCCCGAGGACTTCGCGGCCACCGTCCTCGGTGATGCCGGTGGCGATGACCACGGCCTGGGAGACGATCTGGTGCTCGACCCTGGCCTTGCAGTAGGTGGCGTCGAGGTAGATGTAGGGGAAGCGGGTGTGGTCCAGGGGACGGGTGCGGAAGACGGTCAGCTCCGCGTCAAGGTCGCCGCAGATCCGGGAGACCTCGGACTTGGAGATCCCGGTGTCCCCGCCCAACGCTTTGACCAGGTCGTCCACGCTGCGGGTAGACACGCCATGCACGTATGCCTCCATGATGACGGCGTAGAGGGCCTGGTCGATGCGCCGCCGGCGCTCCAGCAGGGACGGGAAGAACGACCCGGTGCGGACCTTGGGGATCGCCAGGTCCAGGTCCCCGGCCTGCGTGGTCAGCAGCCGCTCGCGGTGCCCATTGCGCCAGGTCGTGCGGCTCTCGGTGTGCTCGCCGGGCTCCGCACCGATGTGGGCAGTGGCCTCGGCCTCGATGAGTTCCTGCAGGATCCGCTGGGCCAGGACCCTGATCAACTCGATTCCGTCCGCCGTACGCAGTGCCTCCGTGAGGCGGAGTAAGTCATGCTGGGACAAGGCCATCGCGTCACCTCTCAACGAGCGTCACTACTCGGAGAGTTACGCGGTGGCCGCCCCATGGCCAGAGGCTACGCGGAGATCGCCACTACACCACCCGGCGGGACACCATCATGAGACGCGGGCCGCGGCCATCCTCCTGACGAATCACCGGCCGGAATGTGTGGCCCTGCTGTCGCTCTTCGCCGTGATCGACAGCGTGTCTCTGCCCGACATCGGCAACGGCTACTTCATCCACCCGCCCTCCACCGTGACTGCGCACCTGGACGAGTACGGCGCGGTTCCCCTCGAGAATGGCGATCATGGAATCGTCTTCGGGAGCGACGGCGGCGGCAATCTCTTCGTTCTCGCGGCCAACGGCACGGTCCACAAGTCCAGGACTGCAACCTGGAACGACGAGTTCTATGCCGTGGCCGCCGGTCTGCGCGACTTCCTTGAGCAACTTCGCGATGTCATAGATCAGTTCGCCGCCACGGGCCACCCCGGGGCTCTCTGAACTTCACGCGCCACCTGTCCACACGCGTCCTTCGTGGGTTCACGGAACTGCGGCCAGAGCCAAAATCGCGGATCCCCATCAGCCCTGCGCCGTGCCTGCTCGCTCTCTTCCTGGACCCGGCGGGCCGTGTCCAGCAGGCGCTGTCGCTGGTCCGGGTCCGTGGCCTGCCGGGCCGCCGCCCTCCACTCCCCCGCCCTGACCCACAAAACGCGGGCACGGGCGCGGTACTCATCTCCCACGTTCACACGCACTCCTGGACCGGTGACAGGGGGGATCAACTGCCGTGCTTGCCCTTGACCCGCTCCGTCACCGCTTCCTTCGTACGGCGGGCGGCCTCCTTCGCCCGGGCCTGGCCCTGCTCGGCCTTCCCCTTCGCCCGCAGATCGTCCTTCCCCGTCACCCTGCCCGCGCCCTCCTTGGCCTTGCCAACCGCTTCCTGCGCCTTGTTCTGCATCTTCTTGCCCGTCGTGCCCATGCTCGTACTCCCGTATCAGTGAACCGGCGCACCGGACGCGCGCCTCCACCGACAGCCTCCGTCCTCCAGGACAAGACAGCACCCCGGGTACGGCCAAGCGCACGCAACCGCCACAACCGCCGACCACGGCCCCCAACAAGGAGCCCAGGCCCGATATGTGCGGCTGATCCCGTGACACCGGTACGGCCCCCGCCGTCGTACCCGCCTGCCGACAGCTCCACCGGCTGCCCCCAACCGCGCCTGGCAGGGTGGACCTGATCCGCGGACCCTCGCTTTGCGGGTTGCCCAGCCGTCAGACGACGGCCTCTTCCACATCGGCGGAGGCAACGGACACGGCGAGCACGAAGTGCCGACAGGCCACCAGGCACTTCTCCACCGCCATACTCGGATCCACGTCGCCCTGCGCCTCGCGCAGCATCAAAAGCCCGGACAGCATCGCCGTGAACATCGCCTCGCCCCACGGGGACGTCGGTCTGTATGACGGGGGTCATGACTGCGCCTGACCAGGTGGAAGACCTCCCGGGCAGCGTAGCGTTGGAGGGTTCAGGGTCGAAGAGGCGAGAAGTCTGCGTGGCGCCACAGAGCACGGGCCGCGGCGTTTGTCGCCCCGGCAGGGGTGTCTGCAGTGTCCCAGACGTGGGGGCTGGTCGTCGGGCCGTTGAGGGAGGACCAACCGGGGTCACCAGTGAGGGCGAAGCCGGCCCATGCTCCCATCATGCGCTGGGACAGCTCATGATCTGCGGCATTGGGGGGACCTCCAATGAGGAACTCGACGCTTTTGAGGGTGAGGTTGCCGAAGGCAAAGGGGATGTCAGCGCAGTGCCAGGCGCGTACCACTCCCTCGATGCCCCTGCGGTGGCGGGCGAAGCGGGAGGTGAACGCTCGGCCACCGGCTTGAGCGTGGCGCTCTGCCAGCCGGTTGGTGTACTCGCTGAACAGCAGGTCGCCGAAGATCGCAAGATAGATGTCGAGGACGGGGGCAACGGGCATCAGTTTCCGGTAGCCCGGCACCAGGCCATCGGGGAGGCGGAAGTCGTTGGAAAATTGGGCTAGTTGTTCGTCGGTGGTGACTTTCGGGCTGCTGCCGACGGCGTCCATCAGCCAGTACTCCTGAGCGGTATGGGACACCAGGAGGTCCACCGCCGCTGAGGCTCCGTCCGCCGTCGCGGCGAGGGGGTCGCTGGGCAGGATGTCGCCGTCGATGACCGGGCCGTAGATCACCGGGTTGTAGTGGCGGGGCCCGGAACCCGGGTCTTGCCGGTAGCCATCGACGACACGGTCGGCGGCGGCGACCAGTGCCTGCGGGGTCGCGGACGTCAGGTGCGTGGAGGTGGCGGGGATGCCGGCCGCCGCAGCGACTCTCCGGGTGGTCTCAGCTGCGAGTTCCATCGAGTAGCAGGGGCCGACGACGCTGTGGGCGATGACCCTGTGGAACAGTCCGCGGGCCCGGTCCATCGTCATCAGGCAGGCGGCCGAGGCCGCCCCGGAGGACTGCCCCGCTACCGTGACATTGGCCGGGTCGCCACCGAAGGCGGCGATGTTCTGCCGCACCCACCGCAACGCGGCGATTTGGTCGAGCAAGCCCCGGTTCTCCGGGTACGGGGGCCCGGACCCGGGCGGAATGTGACCGAAGCCTTCAAACCCGAGCCGGTAGTTGAAGGTCACCACCACCAGCCCGGCACCGGCCAGGGCGGTGCCGTCGAAGTCGGGCTGCGCGGAAGAGCCGAAGGTGTAGGCACCACCATGGATCCAGACCAGGACCGGTATTGGGTCAGTGCCGGATGCCGGCGCCCAGACGTTGAGGGTGAGGATGTCCTCGTCGCCGGGCGACCAGGACGGCGCCCCCGGAAGCCGCGCCGACTGCGGGGCCACCGGGCCGAAAGTCCGGCACTCACGGACGCCCTCCCATGCCCGAACCGGACGCGGCTCTCTGAAGCGGTTGGCCCCAAAGGGCGCGGCAGCGTAGGGAATACCGAGGAACGCCACGATATCGGGGGCCGGCCGATGGCCCCGAACCAAACCGTCTTTCGTTGTACAGACATCCACGAGCTTCCTCCACCCCACGGGACGTAGCCGCCTGCCCTGAGCGACATCGACTTGAGCATTCCGTCGAAAACAGCTCCCAGCCTGCCAGGGCGGCGGAGTCCAGCATCAGCACGGGAGTCTGACCGATGGACGCATTTGCGATGTCAATCAGCGGCGGGCTGAAGCTCTCTGGATTCCGCGTCGTGGTGGTGAGCTCGTCCGCTCAGCCGATGCAACATATCTCACCGCGGCACACGATCAGGGGCAGAGCCACCCGCCGCGCCCCTTCGCTCACTGTCGCCGGCATGCGCATGGTTACCGTGCGGAGTTTGAGCGCGTGTCCGCTCCGGTCGGTGCGGAGCCGGTGATCCAGCCGTGCAGCGTCGTGTCCAGGAGGGCGTCGACGTAGGCGGGGTCGGTGGGTTTGCGGACGAGCAGCAGTGAGTAGTAGAGCGCCCCGTACATCAGGTCGATGAGGATGTGCGGGTCCCGGCTGGGGTCGAGTTGTCCTTGGGCCTGGGCCGCGCGCAGACGATCGGCGGCGGCTTGCTCCAGGGGGCTGATGAAGCGGTCGAAGACGGCCTGGGCAAGCTCGGGGTGGTGCTGGGCTTCGCCGATCAGCGCGGTGTAGTGGGGCCAGAGCTCCGGGCCGCCGATGCTGGCGATGGCGGCGTTCATCTGGCTGCGGAGGTCGGCCACGATGTCGCCGGTGTCCGGGAAGGGTGCCGCGTCGACGGTCTGTTCCAGGAAGGCGTCCAGCAGCAGGGCGCCTTTGGAGGGCCACCAGCGGTAGATGGTCGCCTTGCTCGCGCCCGCCCGGGTGGCGATGGCGTCCATGGTGACCTTCGGGTACCCGACCTCCTTGCAGAGCTGTAGGGCTGCCGCCGTGATCGCCCGGGCGGATCGTTCGCTGCGGCGGGACGGGGCGGGTGGGCGGAGCGGAGTCACCCACCGATACTACCGCGTCGAAACGAAACGAGTCGTTTTGACAGCGGGCGTGCGAGGGCTGCATGATCCACATCGCGCCGAAACGAAACGGGTCGTTTTGGATGGTGGAGGCCCCGCGGGGGAACTGCGGGTGCCGGCGTTCCTCTCCGATGAGGCGTGTGGCCAGCGCGGCAAAGGACCGGTTTCCAGGACGCGTTCGGCCTCCCGACCGGTGTCGGAGCGGCCGAAGCCGCAGGACCCGGACGTTGTTGACCGTAGGGGGAGAACCACCATGAATTACGTCGTCACGTTCCTGCCATGGATCGTTTATGCGGTCCTGCCGTCCGAACGGTGGCAGTGGGCCGCGTTGGCCGGCCTGGTCGTGGCAGTCGGCGTCATCGTGAGACAGCGATCTGCCGGGTTTGGCCCGGACGCGCTGATCATCGAATCCGGGTCGGCCGCGTTCTTCGCCGTGCTCGCCGCAGTGGCCTTCGCCGACCCCGGCTCGGCCGTGCACCCGTACTCGGCCGCGTTGTCCTCAGGGGTCCTCGCCCTGATCGCGGGAGTCTCGCTGGTGATCGGCAAGCCGTTCACCCTCGGCATCGCCAAGCAGTCCACCCCGCGGGAGGTCTGGGGCCGGCCGCTGTTCGTGCGGACCAACACCGTCATCACCAGCGTCTGGACCCTCGCGTTCGCGGTGACCGCTTCCGTTCTGGCGCTCCTCGCACACGCGGACCAAGGCCACTCGACCACCGCTACCGCGGTCCAGATCGCCGGCTTCGTCGTCCCGATGGTGTTCACCAAGCGCTACGTCGCCACCATCCAGACCCGGCCTGCCCAGCCGCACGGCGAGCGCTGACACCCGGCCGCCGACGGCGGCAGGCGCAATGCGCATATGCCGCCAGGATCCCCGGCGGAACGCCGCCGACCGGCCGGGGCGCCGTCTCACCGGCGCTCAGAAGAGCCACACCCCATCAGCCACACCCGGTCCTCCCGGACCGCCTCACCTTCCTAGGGACGCCCCCATGACCGCGCACATCCCCGACCCCGCGACCCTGCACCCGCTCCCCGGACACGACCGGGTGGTCCTGCTCCGCCCGCTGGTCAGCGACCCGCGGATCGAGGTCGGCGCGTACACGTACTACGACGACCCGGACGGTGCCACCGAGTTCGAGCGCCGCAATGTGCTGTACGGCTACGGCCCGGAGCGGCTCGTGATCGGCAAGTACTGCGCGATCGCCGCGGGCACCCGGTTCCTGATGGCCGGCGCGGCGCACCCGACGATGGGCGTGTCCACCTTCCCGTTCACTATGTTCGGCGGCGCCTGGGCGGAGCGGACCCTCGACCTGGTCACCGATATGCCCAGCCGCGGCGACACCGTGATCGGCAACGACGTCTGGATCGGCTACCAGGCGCTGATCATGCCCGGCGTGCGGATCGGTGACGGAGCCATCGTCGCGGCCGGCTCGGTGGTCACGGCCGACGTCGAGCCGTACACGGTGGTCGGCGGCAACCCCGCCCGGCCGATCCGCCGCCGTTATGAGGACGCCGAGGTGGAGAGTCTGATGCGAGCCTCGTGGTGGGACTGGCCGGTGGAGCAGGTCACGGAGCACGTCCGGACCATCATGGCGGGCACGCCCGCCGAGATCGAGCAGATCGCCCGGAGGATCTCGCATGTCTGACGTGCCCGTCACCCTCACTCGGACCGCCGTCGGCGACGACGGCTGCGGCCCGTACGCCATCACCGTCGGTCCCGACGACGCGCTCTGGTGCACCCTGGTCCACGCGGGGCAGGTCGCCCGCCTCACCCCCGGCGGCCGGCTTGACCGCTTCCCGCTCGACTCCGCGTCCTGTGGCCCGTCGGTCATCACCCCCGGGCCGGACGGGGCACTGTGGTTCACCCGCTGCCAGGACGGCCGGATCGGGCGGATCACCGTGGACGGCCGGGCCACCTCCTTCCCGGTCCCGCGGACGGGCAGCGGTCCGTTCGGGATCGTGGCCGGCCCCGACGGGGCGCTCTGGTTCACGCAGCTTCACGGCGACCGGATCGGGCGGATCACCGTGGACGGCCAGGTGACGGAGTTCCCGTTGCCGGTGAGCGGAGCGTTCCCGTCCGCCCTCACCGTCGGCCCGGACAGCGCGCTCTGGTTCACCCTCAACCAGGCGGACGCCGTGGGCCGCATGAGCCTGGACGGAGAGGTCACGATCCACCCGCTGCCGACGCGGCAGGCCGCGCCGGTCGGCATCACCTGCGGTACGGACGGTGCGCTCTGGTTCGTCGAAATCGGCGCCGGGCAGATCGGGCGCATGGGCCCCGACGGGCATACCGACGAGTTCGCGCTGCCGGATCGCGGAAGCCGGCCGCACGCGATCGCCGCGGATCCGGTGCGGGGCGGCTGCTGGTTCACCGAGTGGGGGGCCGGGCGCGTCGGGTTCATCACGCCGGCCGGAAAGATCTCGGAGTACGACCTGCAGGATCCCGGCTCCGAGCCCCACGGCCTCGCGGTGGGACCCGACGGCGCTGTTCACATCGCTCTGGAGACAGGGGCGATCCTCCGCCTGGAGCCGCATCCGGGGTGAGGACGAAGACCGGTTGAGGGCGGGTCAGGCGATCGAGGCTCCGCCGGAGGCGGCGCAGTACGCGGACCGCGCCGCCGTGCGGAAGGAGCAGGACCTCGGGCCACTGTGGCCGCCCCTGATCACCGTCAAGGAGTCGAAGCTGACGGCCTGCCCCTCCTACCAGATCATGGTGGGCAGCACGCCGATCCAGGTGCCCGTCCAGAGGCTGTCCGCTCCCCAACTCGGCGATGAGCAGTGGAGCCAGCTGATGACCTTCACCGCCAACGGGCGCAGCACCCTGATGAAGCAGACGGTCATCCGCACGGGCACGATCGTCGTGGACATCTCGGGATCGCCGGGCCTGGTGGATACCCAGGTGGCCAAGGCGCTCGAGAAGGCACAGACCGGCCGCTAACGACCTTGGGAGCGATATCACTCCCAGACCTGTCTGACGGCGTGGGCCCCTGCGTGATCAGGACGCCGCTGAGGAGGAGTGACGCCTGTCAGGCGGATCGCGGTCGCCGCAGTCTTGACCGGCGCGTCTTGGTCAGGGAGTGGAGCGCAGCGGCGGTGCCTGCCGGGTCATCCCGGGTGGCTGGAGTAGGGGTGAGGGCTCGGGGCCGGGGTCATCGGTTTCGACGACTCCGGCGGCCGTGTGGTCGAAGTCGGCGGGCCAGCGGGTGTGCTCGCTGGCCAGGGCGCCGGTCAGGCGTGCTTCGGCAAGGTTGGCGGTGCTGAGGTTGGTGCCGCGCAAGTCGGCCATGCGGAGGTCGGCGCGGTGGAAGACCGCGCCGTGGGCGTTGGCCTTACGCAGGTTTGCCTCGCGCAGGTCGGTCTCGGTGAAGTCGGCGTCACGCAAGTCGGTTTCGACCAGCTTCGCGGCTCGTAGGTCGGCCAGAATGCAGCGAGTCCGGCGGAGGATCGCCGTCGTGAGGTCGGCGTGCCGCAGGTTGACCGAGACCAGGGACGCCTGGGTCAGATTGGCGTGGTAGAGGCCCGCCGCCTCCATGCAAGCGCGGTCGAAGTTGACCTCGGGGAACCACAGTCCGTCGCAGTCGGCCCTGCGCAAGTCGGTGATGCTGAGATTGACCCAGGACTGCTCCCGGTGCTGGCACAGCACGCCGAGCGCGGTCAGCGCCACCTGGGCGTCGGCGGCGCGGGTCTCCAAGGGTGCGATGTCGTTGATGGGCACGTCTGCCGCCGGTGATTCCGGCCCGGCGGGTGGCCAGGGCAGGTGTGTACGCAGATACGCGGCCTGGATGGAGATGATGGCCTCCCGGTCGCGGGCGGACTGCTCCGCGATCCGCCACAGCGCGTGCAACCCGCCGATGCGCACATCCAGCTTGTCGCTGCCGAGCTGGTCGACGGCCCGGCTGAATCGGTCGGTGACGTAGCCCTCCTGGGTGGCGCGCAAGCCGTCCTGACTCACCCGCAGTTGCCGCCAGGTGGCGTACGCGCCGAAGAGCACGACCAGGCCGCCGACCACCTGCAGAAGCGTCGTACGGACATCGTTCACCGCTTTCAGCCGATCCTGCGCGGCGACGCTCGCCCCGGCGAGATCGTGGTCGACCACCACCCCCGGCAGCACGACGAACACCGTGCCCAGAATGACCAGCCCCGCCGCCCCGGCCAGGAGAGCTACGGCTACACGATGCCTGCCCAACCCATCGTGCCCTGCCCGCCGCCCACGATCCGGCTCCCCCATCTCCATGGGCATGAGAGCCTAGGCACCGCTCAGCAGATGATCAAGAGTGTTGCGCCACTGGCCCGAGACACGAGAGCGGACTTACGAGTTGAGCGAGTTGTTACGCAAGCCTGGGCCCGTGCGGCCTGTTCCCATCCTGCGCGACCGATCCGAGCGACGGCCGCAGTTGATCAGATGTGGCTGTCCGGTTGGTGATCAGTGATGCGATGTGAGACGGGGTATCCCGTGCCTACCCCGCACTCTCCCCATCGGCGGGCGCGCCCTCAGTAGCATCGTCCTTGCAGAACTTGACGGGGCCGGTGTTGTCGACGTAGCGGGCTGCCACCCAGCCCTCCCGGTCGCTCAGCAGGTACCAGATGTCATTGCCGTTGATATCCTGGGCGCGAACCTTGCATCGCAGGCCGACCTGGACCCCGGCAGACAGTGTGCCGATGACAGAGGAGTCGGTACTGGGGTACTTGCGCACGCTCACCCCATTGGTGCTGACCACAGTGCCGTACGGTTCGCGAGGTGCCGAAGCCATCTGTCCCCTCCGTGAATACAGAAAACGGCCGTGGCCGAGAGAAAGCTCCCTCCCCGGCCAGCGGCAGACCAGCCTGCCGCGTGGAGAATCATGCCGGGCCCAGCATCCGCGCGAGGCGTGATCAAGTGAACCTGGCTCAAAAGGACGAAGGCGGGCGCGACTAGTCGGAAAGCCCCCCTCAGCGCGCGAAGGCAAACAGAGCCGTGAGTCCGACCATCAACCCGGCGTACGCCAGAACAATGAGCAGGGCACAGAGCAGCAGCCACCCGGTCACGATGGCGATCAAGGCCAGGCCACGGTCGTGGCCGCCCAGTCGCTTACCCCGCATGCGGCCAAGATGACCGGCAGGGATGGCAATGATGCCAAACACGAACATGAAAAACGTGTAGATCCCGCCGTACATACATCAGCCAGAACATCGGCGTCGCGGAGATCGCAATGATCTCGCTGACACCCAAGTACGCTGACCAGGCGGCAACCCGCGCGGGAACGTGGCGTACTACGGCAGCCGGTTCGGCTGTCTGCTGTGCGGTGCTGGTCACGACGTATCTCCCCCGTCTCGTCCGGTCACCTTACGGTCCAACGGACAATCGACTTCGGCCGCGTACCACCCGGTGATCCGCGGGTCGCGCCCCACGGCCACGAGAGCCCAACCCTTTTCGATCCTCTCCTCGGTCACACGCCGGGCCGCCCAAACCGCCTGGACGATCTGCTTCTTGTCGGCCCGACTGAACTCGTCGACTTCGACGCACTGCCCCCTGCTCACGCCGAGCGCACCCTTCACCCAGCCATGCAGTCCGGCCACCGGGCGGTCCGGGTGGGCGATACGACGGGCGATCAACTGCCGAAGCCGGCCGGCGAGCCAGGCCGGGCTCGGCGAACCTGCCTGGTAGGCGGTCGGCAGCTGAAGGGGGCGACAGTGAACGGGACGTGGTGACTCACACAGGGCGACACCCGGATCGGCGAGCTACGGCAGTACGCAATTGATCAGCCAACGTTTCTCTGCCACTTCATCCCGAGGCCCGGATGGGAAGGGGTCCGTGCGCTGTTCGAACGCTGGGCGGATCTGCACGGCCCGGACCCTGACGGCTCTCGAACAGCGCAGGCCATCAAGCCCATCATGGACCTCGGACTAACGTTGGTCGCCGAAGACGAAGGCAGGCCCATGGCGCTCTTCAAAGAGTGCATCGTCCGTATCGACGGCGACACTGCCCGCGTGCGCTGCTGACCTCAACGAAGCCTCCGCCCATAAAGCACAAGCTCAGCTCCTGGACCACCAGTGGCACTTCATACAGGTGCTGTGTCTTGTCCCGGGTGATCCGCCCAAGGTCGAGGAAGAGATGCTCATGCATCAGCGTCATCCCCAGCATGCCGGGCTCTACCGGTCCCAGGACCGTCATCACATCGTCCGCCGCAGGCACTGCAGGCATCTCTCCGGGGCCCTTCTTGATGTTGGCACCGGTAACGCTTGGTAAGCCAGCCATGTCGCTCCTCTGAGAGATGGACACCATGCGCACCACGGAAGCAGTCGCCAGCACAGCCTCCCCTGCCAGCATGCGCCTCCCACCCGAGGCCGACGGTGGGCGTCCCCTGAGTGCTCTCGGCTTCCCCGCCGACCTCACCTGCGTCGACATCGGCGCGACCGCCATCGCAGAGCCCCGGTAGGCCAGTTCGCCGACGGGTCCAACCGGAGCCGGAGCTGAGCGAGGAAGCCACCGTGTCCGACGGGACGGATGGCACAGACACAGCGCAACCGAGCCAACCGAAACACCGCTACGTGCAACTGTCCTTCCTCCGGCCAGCAGGGCAGCGCGCGGCGTTCATCGCCGGTCTTGCAACCTCAGTACCCGTCCGCCTCACGGGCGGCCGGGAACTACCCACACGGATCACAACGCGTCGAACAAGCCCTGCACCTAGGGAAGTTGTCGGCCACCATCACGGATCGCACTGCTGCGCCCCACGGGGACATGCCATGCTGCACCCGCCCCGGGGGCAAGCGAGCGGCCCTATGCCGGCGTGACGGAACACCGCACCCCGGGGCCCCCGCGCCACACGGCAGGCCGTGCCTGTGTACGGCCCGGTGACCCCGGTACGATGGCGGTGTTCCCCGCTCGCTGTGTCCCGCGCTGGTCATGTCTCGCTTTGGCCAGATCGCGCCGCAAGCCGGCGGCGGTCACCACCTTCAGTTCCGGCTGGGCCTGGCTGGTCAAGAAGGCGGACGGCTCCCTGGACGTCATCTCCACCTCCAACACGCACCCCACTGACCACTGCCGATAAGCCGCTCCTGGCCCTCGACGACAGCGTGTGGAGCCGTTCGGCGTCCTCGGTGATGCCGCGCTTGCGGCCCGCGTTCGTCATCATCAGCCGCAGCTTCCACGTGGGCAGTTGAGCCGCGAGCGCGGGAGTGGGAGCCGCTCCGATGCCACTGAGGTCATCGGGGGACGGTGGTGGAGTGCCTTGGGGGCCCGGAGCGCGACTTCAAGGCCCTCCGCTTGTCTCCGACTCACAGGTCGAGCTGGGGACGGGCGGGGTCGAGGAGGTCGGGGTCCTGGCGGGCGAGTGCGTCTTCGAATGCCTGCCAGCCCTTGTCGCGGATGAAGGCTGTCTCCTGATCCGTGATGGGGATGAGCCAGACGATGACGACATCGCTGCCGTTCTCGATCGTGACCGAGAAGAAGTCGTCGTCGAAGTAGACGGGCAGTCCTGCATAGAGGGACGTCATGGTTCCGCCTGGCAGCGGAGTGGGAAGCGGGACCACGTCACCGCGCAGGATCGCCTGACCGCTCGCCAGCAGCTGCCCAGCGAGGTATTCGAGCACGTCGGGGAAATGTCCATAGCCAGTGGTGCGGCGGGTGTTCTCACAGGCCAGCAGCTCCAAGTGAAAGTGACGGTCCAAAGTGGGATGCTGCAACGGCGTCCGGAAACGGCCGATGGTCGCGAACGCCTGGCAGCCGGAGAGTCGCCCGTTGCGGAAGCACGCCACCTCAGGACGCCCCTGCACGGCGTCTGCGGGCGGGGACCAGGCACCTATCGTCTTCCCCAGCCTGCTCTCAAAGTGGTCGATGAGCTCCGGCACCAGGCTCTCCCGTCTAACCCCCGAGCGCGTCAGGCTCGGCGATGATCCATGATCCCCTCGACATTAACGATGGCGACGAGCCCGGAGCGAGGGGGGTCGGAACAGGAGCTGCCTCCGCCAGCCCTTACAGATCACCAGGCCCCGGCGAGCTTTGGTCACCGGGCCCTGCCGTGGATGCTGGTCGCTCCCCACTCATCCCCACACCGTTGAACCCCGAACGAACTGAGGCGGGCAGCGTCCCTGGCCATCTTCGAGGCTCTGGCCGCAGTTCCGTGAATCCCCAGGTCAGCGGTCAGAACGCGGGATCGTTTCGGCAACGACTTCCTGCCGTAGCGAGCAAGACGGTAGAGGATGTGCTGTTTCCCGGGATCGATGTGCGGGTGGAGGGCGTGAGCGACTCCGACAGACCAGACCGCCACTGCCCCTATTCACTGGGAGGAACTGGCCACCTGAGCCCCAGCTCAGGAGGAGGTCAGCAGATCCAGTTCCTCACCGATGGTCTTCCGCAACGCAGCATGCTGAGCAGACAAGGCATGACGCTCGTCCTGCCAGTGCTCGCGGGAATAGAGCCAGACCGGCATGTGGACCAGCTCCGCCGACTCCCACTCGAACCGCGGCCATACATGCGCGTGCAGGAACCCGTCGGTGTTGCCGAGGATCTCCAAGTTCACCCTGCGGAAGGCCGGGTCGAGCTGCCGACAGGCACGCTCGACTGCCTCACCGAGCGCGTCCATGTCCGACAAGAAGGACAGTCTCTTCGCCTTCGGCAGGTCGGAGAGCCGCTGCACCTGCGGATCGTCCGCGAGCAGCACCGAGTAGCCCGGTAGGAACTGAACATCGCCGATAGCCGCAAAGCCGGCCCGCAAACGACGCAGCACCGTGGGGTTCTCACCGCGCAGGGCACTTCCGATCCGGTCCAACCGCCAGTCATCCGTCATGGGAGAAAATCGTAACGACGCGGAACGTCAGCAACTCGGCTCCAGCACACCTGTGTTGAGGACAGATCGCGCGCCGCCGTCTGGGGGCGCACCGCTTCCTTTGGCCTGGGCCGCTCACGCCATCGACGCTACCTGTCGGCCGTTGCCCAGCCCGGCGCCAGCCTCAGCACGGCCGTCACGACAGACACCGCCCCAGGCTGGGCCTGAGTCGCACAGCCGGCAGAAGGGGGCGGGTGACGAGGCGCAGCGGGAGACCCGGGCGGACGGGGCAACGGGGGTAGCGGCGGGCGGAGTACCGACCAAGGTCAAGACGCCCGCCGCTGACACCACCCCAGGAAATCCCAGCCGTTCTGCAGCAATCCCACTCTCTGCAACACCCCAAGCCACAACGCCAAAACCAGCGAGAAACCCAGAACACAGCAGCCCAGAACCCCGAGCCAACCCGTCCCAAAACCTGCAGCACCACAGGTCACAGACCCGCCGACAAAGCCACCCACTCAACCCCACCGGGACGACACACTCATGGACAAAGCCACGCCCCATTGCGGCCGACAGCCACGAGCACGGCTTACTGACCGGCAGATAAGGATGATTGGGACATGGCAGCACCCCGACGATCAACGATGAGCCGCTCCACGTAGCCTCCCGGTCTGTGAAGTCCCTACGAACCCTCCTGACCCGCACCAGACCGGCGACGGCCACGGGCGGAGTCGACCAGGCCTCAGCGCTGGTGCTGCGCGGTATCAAAGAGCTTCTGCGTGCGGGCTGTGCCGAGGAGGCCGAGGCCCGGGCGCGTACATTTCAAGGTGCCGCGCGGCGCGCCCCGGGACGGGGCGACCTGACGAACGTGACCGCCTCATTGCTGGCCGCACGCGCCGTCCTCGCGCAAGGACGCGCCGCGCAGGCCCTGTCCGAGTTGGATGGCTTGCTGGCCGAGCCGGCCGAACCGCCGAGCATGCGTCACTACGTGACATCGCTCGCGGTCCGGGTGAACCGCGCGCAGGCGCTCTGCCACCTGGAGCGGCCCGGCGAAGCCGAGACCGAGTGCCGGGACGTCCTGAACGCCCTGGCCCGCATCACCCAGCACTCCGTGAAGGTGGAACTGGCCGCGCTCCACTGTCTGGTGCACGCCCTCAACGGCCAAGGCCGCCACCCGGAGGCCGAAACCGTTGCCCGCGGTGCCCTGCCCCGTGCCGAGGGAGATGCCGTCATGGCCCTGAGCTGCAGCCTGGTCCGCAGCCTCAACGGCCAGGGCCGCCACGAGGAGGCGCTCACCGAGGCCCGTAAGCCGGTACCGCAATACGGCCGCGGCGGCGCCGGAGCCATCGGCCTCGGCGCCGCCACCGCCCTGCACGGCCTGGGCCGCCGTAGCGAGGCTGAAGCAGAGGCTCGCCAGGCACTGGCGGACTGTGAACAATTCCTGCCCCCGGGACACCACCGAGCCCAGCAAACCCGCGAACTGCTGGCCCGCATCACCTCCGACAGCCCCACCTGATGCGGTCAGCTCAGTCCCATGTCCCAGCAGCCATGAGCCGACACTCCTCACGTCATCAGAACCGCCAGCATGGCGCCCATGACCGTGCTGGCGGCGAGCGCCATCATGGCGAGCCACAGTCCCAACACCCTGGGCTCCGGCCTTATCAAGTCTTGGTGTTGATCGTCTCGGGAGAGGCCATTTCGTGGACAGGCCGCCGTCGTACAAGGGCTTCCGGTTCCCGCCGGAGGTCAGCAGAAGTCGTGTTGACGGATGAGTGTGATGGAGGTCGCGGTGCTTCCTTAGCGGAAAAGTTTCGGGGTATCCGCATCTTCCGTTCTATCCCCTGAGTGTCTCCCGGGCTTCGTACATGTGTCGGCTGCACGGTCGCCCTGGCAGATATTCCGTCACGTAGCTGGACCTCCAGTTGAGCTGTCCGAGCTGTCACAAGCCGCGGCATCAAGATGACATCGGCTCACCCGCCGAGGTCGGCCAGGGCCCAGCGCCGACGCCCGTCGTCCTCCTGGTCCGTGTCCGTGCCGCAGGATTCGACACCGAGCGCGGTCACCTCGCGCAGCAGGTCCTCGCCCTCGGGTCCGTGACCAGGCTGGTGGGACAGGATCAGGATGAGGGCCCGGTGGTCCTGGTCGGCCAGGTGCAGGCTGATGCGTCGGCCTCCGTCGGCCCTTCCGCCCCACGCGGAACCCCCACGAGAGCGGCAAATAGCGCGCCTCCGCCCCCGTCTCTGGCAGCCGCCGGTGGCGGGATCACGGCGTCTGGACTCGAACCAGAAGGGCCGCCGCGAGCGGCCCAGCGGCGAACAACCCGTTCTGCGCGCCGAGTTGGGCGTCGACTGGGTGTGACGACACAGTGACCACGGGAACGACGAGTCGTTGAACCATCGGTCAGGTGAAGTACACACGAGCCCCGGGACAGTTCAGCCCCCAGCCCCGGGGCCCTGTGCTGCCGGGCACCGGCCGGGGTGAGCCGCTCCAGGCAGTGGCACCGTTCTTGCCCGCCGCGCCGTCCGGGACGCAACACGAGGACCCGGGACAGGGCGACGGGGAGGGGCTCCGCCCCGTGTCCTGGGAGACACCGGCTATGGGCAGCCAGGGGCGGAACCGCGCCGATCATCCCCCGCCCCCATCCGGCCTCCGGGTGCGACACGGGCATCTGTCCCTCGGACAGCCGCCCCCATCGGGACTGCAAACAGGGCCACCCACGCCAGCGTGTCACCCGGACCCGAGCCCAGCGCTAGGGCCTGTTCGAAGTCGTGATCAGGGTCCCAGTGATCGCTTTCGGCAACCACGATCGAACTGATAGATCTCTCGTGTGCTGCGACGCGAACTGAGCGATGCTGACTGGGAGTTGATCGGTCCCCACCTGCCGATCGGGCAGTACGGCCCCTATCCGGAGCACCTGCGCGACCAGCTGGAGGGGGTCATCTGGAGGTTCCGCATCGGCAGCCCGTGGCAAGACGTGCCGGATGCGTTCGGCTCCTGGTCCACGGTCTATGACCGGTTTGCCCAGTGGCGTGATGCCGGGGTGTTCGCCGCCGTGATGGAGGCCGTGATCGCAGAAGCCGCCCGCCGCGGGCAGGTGGACTTGTCCCTGGTCAGCGTGGACTCCACCACCGCCCGCGCCCATCATGCCGCGGCCGGCATGGTCGTGGACGAGGAGGTTCTCGCCGCCCTGGAGAAGGCCGCCGAGGGCGAAAAAGGGGGCACGCGAAAGGCGCGAAAGCGGCGCAAGCGGCAGGCTGCAGCCGAAGCCGATGAGATGACCCCGGCCGAGGAGGCCGAGCCCGATCCGGAGCGTGAGGAGCGCCGCCGGCAGCGGCACCGGCGCCGGGCGCGACTGAAGGCGGCAGCCCTGGGCCGCTCCCGCGGCGGCCTGACCAGCAAGGTTCACCTGGCGGCCGAGCGACGCTGCCGTCCGCTGTCCTTCGTGCTTACCCCCGGGCAGGCCGCCGACAGCCCGCAATTTTCCGCCGTGCTGGCAGGGGTGCGGGTGCGCGGGCCCGTCGGACGTCCGCGTACCCGGCCCGGTGCCGTGGCCGGCGACAAGGCGTACTCCTCCCGAGCCAACCGTGCCCACCTGCGCAAACGGAAGATCAAGGCGGTGATCCCGGAGAAGGCGGACCAGGCGGCCAACCGGAAGAAGAAGGGCGCGAGGGGCGGGCGCCCGGTCTCCCATGACGCCGGGATGTACAAGGAACGCAACACCGTGGAGCGGTGCATCAACAAGATCAAGGACTGGAGGGGACTGGCCACACGCTTCGACAAGAGGCCCGACAGCTACATGGCGGGGCTTCATCTGCGCGGCGCGATCATCTGGCTCCGCAGTCTCCACCCCGCATGATGACAGGCGACCCGACCGTCCCTAAAGCGCGAGCTTGAACCCTTCGTGGCTGCGTGCGAAGCCCAGTGCGGCATAGAAGCGGTGTGCGTCCTCACGCTGCTTGTTGCTGGTCAGCTGCACCAACACGCACCCACGCGAGCGTGCCCGTGTGATCGCGTGCGCCATCAAGGTCCGGCCGAGCCCGTCCCCACGCCGGTCTGCGCGGATCCGCACCGCCTCGACCAGGGCGCGCTCGGCGCCGCCCTTGCCAAGTCCCGGGATGTAAGTCGCCTGCAGGCACCCCACCACCGTGCCCCCGTCGTCCACCAGGACCAGCATTTCGTTGCGTGGATCCGTGTCGATCTCCGCGAAGGCGCGCTCATGCGCCTCCGATACCACCGCCGTCGCCGGGTCTACCACCTGCTCCTCGTCAGCGAGCAGGGCCAGTACCGCAGGCAGGTCGGCACGGGTCGCGGGGCGCAAGGTATGAGCAGGCGCGGGCTCAGTGACAGCAGACATGGCACAGACCCTAACTGGCCCCTCATCGGTGGACTTCAGTCCCCATCCCGTGATCACGACTTCGAACAGGCCCTAGATGCGCGTATCGAGTCGTCATCAATGTCGGCTCTGCCCAACTGGCCGGACAGGTCCCGGTGATCGTGTTCCAGGTCGTGAAGCGGTGGTGCATCCACCAGCAAGGCCAATCACACAGCGCGCCCGACGACGTGATGGGTCGGTCTGCCGCATCACCCGGGCGACCTGCTTGGCCCGCAGAAACCAGCCGGTCACCGTCGAAGGAACAACGGCCAGTAGGATCCATCCGTCGATCATCGGCACCCTCATCAACGTTCGGTCGCCGGTGAGGTTCAGCCGGAGAACTCATCGGGGGATGTCCATGGTCATGAGGTTTAGCGCGGCCGCCGCGCTCGGCGTCGCCGCGCTGCTGCTCACGGGATGTTCGCAGGGCCCGGACAGCGGAGCACTGAGCGTGGCGTGGGTCAGGGAGCGGGCGAAGGCGACGGGCAGCAGCGGTGCGTCGACGTGCCCGGTGAAGTACGACATCGTCGCAGCGGCCAAGGCCTCGGGCCAGGGCGGCCAGGCGGGCACGAGCCCCGGCGGGCCCGCCGCGACGGCGGACGTCGACGATCCGACGGCCGACCCGGACTCCCCGATCCGCCGGTCCGAGGGCGCTGTGCTCGACTGCGTCTACCGCATCGACGCGCAGAAGCTGCACGTCTACACCGTCGGGGTCGGCAAGGGCGCGGCTCTCGCTCTTCTGGCGCCGCGCGTTCAGAGCGACGCCGAAATGTCCACGGCCCAGATGAAGACCTGGCTCAACAAGGCGGCCACGGCAGAGCGCGGCCAGCCGGTGGCGACGCCCGGCCAGAGCGTCGTGTCGGTGCGACTGCCCATGGACGGACCAGGCGACCTGGCCCTGATCGTCAGCCTCGGCCAGAACGCCAAGGCCGACCCTCAACTGGAGCACTTGGCCAAGGAACTGGCAGGCCAGGCGCGAACCTGAATCATCGCGGCCAGGCCGTCGCACTGTCGCCGGGGCGAAACAGCGTCAGGACCATGAACATGCCGCCTCCGTGCGGACGGCCGGGTGCGGTGTCGGTCGCCTCGTCCGCGGCTGCGATGTCCAGGACCACGAGTCCGGGCTCGCCCACGCACTCTGTACTGCTGATCGGTTCCATACCTTGGGCGACGACGCCCCCTGAGTGATTCGCCGGGCACGGCAACACCACCGGATCGAGTGGCCCCGGCCGCCCCCGGCGGCTCGCCACTCCCCTATCTGGAAGGCCTACATGAGCTGGGACGTGATCCTCCTCCACCTGCCCGACGACGTCGTCTCGGTGCGGGACATACCCGACGGCTACACCCCTGCGCCGCTCGGCCAGCAGCAGGACATCCTCGCCGCCGTGGCCCGGGCCACCCCCGAGGCCGACCTCTCGGACCCGGCCTGGGGCGAACTGTCCGGCGCCACCTGGTCGATCGAGCTCAACATCGGCTCCGACGATCCAGTGGACTCGATCATGCTGCACATCCGCGGATCCGGCGACGACGTACTGGCCTCCGTCACCCGCCTCGCAGAGGCCCTGGGCTGCAAGGCCCTGGACTGCTCCACCGGAGACCTGCTCAGCACCCAAGACCCCGCAGGCTGGCGCGCCTTCCAGAACTACCGCGACCGGATCGTCGGCCCTCCCCGCTGACCGGCAGTTGCCCGCACGCGCATCGCCGAGCAGGCACGGGCACGATGGATCAGGCTCCTTGCGCTGGAGGGCCGTTGGGCAATTCGCGCTGAGAGAGGTTCGTCGTACGGAGGGCAAATGCGTAAGTACGTCCGCGGACACGTGGCGGTCCGCCCCCGCGCGCGCCGGACGGTGCCCGGTGATTGCCGCGCAATCACCGGGCACGGGCCGGGACTTCGGCTCAGCCCAGCGCCCGCATCACGGACACGACCTTGCCGAGGATGACCGCGTCGTCGGCGCTGAGCGGCCCGTAGTGGCGGTTGTGGGGAACGAGCCAGGCACATGCCCGGCGGCGTCTCTCTGGAACCGCTTGACCGTGGCTTCGCCGTCGTCCAGCATCGCGGCGACGATGTCGCCAGGCTCGGCGGTGGACTGGCGGCGGACCGTGACGAGGTCGCCGTCGCAGATCGCCGCGTCCACCACGGAGTCGCCCACCACCTGAATCCGTCCGATTCGCCGAATCTCGGAGGACTCATCCCGGGAACCGGTCGCGGTTCTTCCTCTTGGGCAGGCCAGGAGGGCCTGGCGGGAGCACGAGGCAGTCCCGCCACGCGTTCTGTCGTGCAGTCAGGAACGGCTGGAAACGAGGGCGCCCCAGTTGGTCGAGGCTGGCCAGGTGCGGTACGGCATCCAGGTGCGCAAATTCAGCGCGTCCGCGGCCCAGCCTTCCGCGGCCTCCAGCGCGGGGCGGGTGATCTCCTCCCGCGCCTCGGCGACGAAGACCCGGTCAAAGACCCGGCGCTTCCACGGTTCGGTCCGGTGCTGCATGATCCGCCCGGTCACGCCCAGGAAGCCTGCCGCCATGCCGAGCCAGACAATCCGGCCCTGGGCGTCGACCACGAGGTACAGGCCAGGGAAGAACGCCCTGACGGTGTCGACCCGGAACCAGACGGGATCGGCGGCGCTGTAACTGCCGAGGGCGCGCGCCAGCAGCGGGATGTGGACTCGCTGGAGAAGCGGGCCGGGGGGAGGAGGGGCGTCCTCAGGCGTCCGCGGACCCGGCAGAGAAGTGCTCACTCGGACTCCCCGGTGCCATAGACGAAGTCGTCGGCGCTGCCGTCGGTGGCCTCGGTGTCGACCGTTGAATTCCGCAGCTTCCGCAAGTACCGACCAGCCTCACCCACGAGGTCCTCCATGGCATCGAGCTGGTCCTGCCAGCCCTGCCGCTCGCCGCTGGTCATCTCCCGGTCCGGCCCGACCAGCGGCCCCATCGCCTTGAAGTGCTTGACCACGTTGGTCACGCCGTGGATGGCGACGTCCACGAGCCCCTGCGTCTTCTTGACCTGCTCCGCCCACTGCTCGCTGGGCGACGGGCCCGACGGAGTGCCGGCTTCGTCGTTCGAGTCGTCGCTGCCGCTCGAGACCGGCCAGTGGCCAGTGAACCACTCCGAGTCGGCCGACTTGCTCGTAGCGTCGAAGTCGCCGTTGTCCACGCGGCGCAGCCGGCCGTCCGGTACCGACTGTGCAGACACCGGGCGTCCCGCCCGCAGCTGCATAACCCGCGCGAAGGCGTCGATCGCCTCAGTGAGCAGCAGCACGCCGTCTTCGGTGTCGGCGGCGGCGAGCTTGGTGGACGTCAGACGGCGGTCCCCCGTCGACCCGTAGGGGCCCAGGAAAACCTTGCCGTTGACCAGGCCGGGCACCGCCAGGTGGCCCAGCTCACCGCGGGCCGCGGCACGGGCCGTGCTCGGGTTGGAGTCGGTCGCTGCGGCAATCAGCTGCTCGACGGACAGCCCAGTGGTGATGATGCCCTTGGGCACGGCCGTCCGGTGCGGGTTGTCCATGGCAGCAGCCGGCAGGTCGACACCCCCGACTGCGGCGGTGAGCAGCGCACTGCGGATCTCGCCACGGGCCTTCGCATGCTTGTCTCGCAGAAGCGAGGGAGACGGCTCGACCAGCACCTTCGTGGTCCGGCGCAGTGCCTTCCGTTCGCTGGGGTAGACGACTTCGTCGACCAGCCGCACGAGCTCCGCCACCGCCTCCCGCGGGTCGGCGTGCAGCTCGGCCGCCGGGGTGGTGCCGGTGAGGACCGAGTGCTGCAGCTCTGTGATCGCGTTGTCGCTGTAGGCGTGGTCGGCCAGCTTCCTGGCAGCGGCCATCGCCTGGTTGGTGTCGGTGAAGTCGAGGGGCCCACGCAGATGGGTGCGCAGGTTGGTCGACGCCAGCGCCGCATCGAAGTCCGGGCGCGTGGCGGCCTTGGGGATGAACCCGATCATGATCGCCACGTTGGTGACCGCGACCTGCCGGGCGGCGGCGGCGAGCTGGGCCCACTGCCGGGCCTCCTGGGCCTCGGCTGCGGCGTCCGGGTCGTCGGGGATCTCGATGTCCTCGGGATCGAACTCGGCGTACTTGTTCAGCAGGGTGGTGTAACGGTCGCGCCAGTCGGCGGGATTGCGCCAGCGCTGACCGGTCGGGCCGCCGAGCGCGGACTGGTTGAGGCCGAGCAGACCGGCAGCGGCCTGGATCCCGAACAGGGCATGGCGGTGCCGGGTGCGGTTCGAGCCGGCCGTGGCGCTGACGGTGTCCCAGACTTCGTCACCGACGTGGTAGCGCACCACGTGGTAGGTGGCCCGCTCGGACTGGCCCGAGACCGCCAGGTCTTCCTTCAGGTCGTACTTGCGGGCCTTCTCGGCAGCGGTCAGTCGGCCCTCGATGAAGGTCAGGTGCTTCAGCAGCTCCTGCTCGGAGGTGAACTCGGCCTCCATGAGGGCGGGCTGCGGGCCGTCCTCGGCCGTGGCAGGCTTCACCTTCGGGGTGGACACCTCCGTGCTGGCGGCCACGTCGTGGGCGAAGCGGATGTTGAACTGATTGATCGCGCCGGCGAGGCCGGACTGGTGGCCCAGGAGCTGGAACAAGGTTCCGTACTCGGTCTCGATCGGCTTGACCGCCAGCTTCTTGAAGCCGGTGACGACCATGTTGTTGCCGCGGCCGTGGGTGTCGAGCAGGGGTTTGATGTCGATGATCTCAGTGGCGACGCGTTCCAGCGCGCGCTCATCGAGGGTGCACCTGGGGTCGGCGAGGCCGGCCTGGACGAAGCGGGCCCGCCACTCGGGCTCGTCGAGATAGCGGAAGGGCCCGGATGGGCGGTCGGAACGACGCGGCGACATAGCGCACCTCTGCTTTCGTACGCGGGAACGGCCGCTTGCTCGCCGCTGTTCCCGGGCGGATCGGGACGCGAAGTGGGTCCGCCTGCCGCATGCGCAGAGGTCGGTGCCGCCGCCGTACCGCCTCCCCGCCGCTGCGGGGCACTGGGCCGTCACGACCACCTTGGACAGATCACCATGCCCGGCCGCCGCAGGTTCCTCAAGGGAACCCCGGCATTGGCCACCCCGGACCGCGACGGACCCATCGGGGCTTGCACAAGTCACCGACATCGGTGCGCTCCAGAACCAGGCTACGGGCTGCCTCCGACAATGTCCGCCCATGAACGCATCGAACTCCCGCCACAGCGCGAGCTATTGGGCCAGAACGCCCGGGTGGGTGGCCGCCTCGCGATGGCCTGCGCAAGACGGTGACGACCTTGCCGGCTCGACTCCGACTTAGAAGGGAAGCTCGTCGACCGCGTTCGGCTCGGTCCCCTGCCACTGGGCCCACCGTCCCGGGACGGCGATGCATGCTTCCGAGAGGTGGGCCAGCGTCTTCGCTCGGACGTGCAGCCAGCACTCGGCCGTCAGCCCGTCCTGCCGCAGTAGAAGTCCGGAAGCAGAGAACCAGCGGACCGGGGACTCGTCACTCCCCGTCCACATCGGGTAGTCCGGGAGAGCGACCCGCTGGAAGAGGTGCGGAACCTCGCTCACGACCGGAGTGTGGCGCTGGTCGCGCTACCAGTACGTCGAGTACTTCACCCGGGTCGGCGACGCGGTCGCCGTCATCGAGGCAAGGACTCCGCCAGTGAGTGACGCCGTTCTCCGAGAACTGGCCGTCACCATGCGAGTTCGCACGCCGCCGTACTTCTCCGGCGGCTGAAGTCTGTCGAGGACCGTCACCGTGGGGGCGCGCAGCGTAGAAGGTCGGCCTGCGGACATACCCGGGACCGCCCAGCCTGTTGCTCTGCATCGTCGGGCCGTGCACGAGAGTGCTTGATCAGGCACGTTTCGGCGATCCGCCGATCTTTCCCCGTGAGGCAAGTAATCGTTCGCCGGCAAGTGATGGGGTGCTGTGCTCCGGGATGTCAGAGCCTCTGGTTGTTCCACGCTGGTAACTGGCCTGGTGGGGGTGTTGTCAGTGGGTACTTCTACGCTGCGTTCGTCTCAATCACGGGTGCGGGCGGTCGGCGAGCGGATGGAGTAAGAGCGTGAGTGTGTCCTTCTTCTGGCGAAGAACGTCGGCCGAGGCGGCTTCGTCGTTGGCTCCACAGGCCCTGCTGAAACTCGTCCCGGACTGGAGCGAGCAGCCGGAACTGTGGGACACGGGCCTGGCCACCGGAGTGGATTTCCACTGCTCGGTGATGGATCAGGTTCTTCTCGAATGCTGCCCCATCCAGGACTCGTCCGCTGGGCTTGCCGTCTACGGCGGTGAGCCGCGCACCGATCTGTGGACCAATCCCGACGGTGAAGTGCAGGAAGTCACCGTCGTCACGGTGCTTGAACCCGAAGCGGTCGCTTCGGCAGCCGAGTTCCTGAGCAACGCACCGTACGGGGCATGGATCTTCGCCAACCCGCAGCGCATGACCGCAATGGTGCGGGAACTCGGATTCTCCACATCCTGGGACGAAGACTGGGCCTGCAGGGTGGCCGGTGATCTGCAGGACCTCGCAGACTTCTACCGTGCCGCGGCCAGCGCTGGTGACGCGATGATCAAGTACCTCAGCTGTTGAGTGAGAGTGAGTTCAGCGCCGGTTCGAGTCGGCCCATTCCCTATGCTCATCGTCCGACCGCACCCACGTCTGATCGCCGACGACCACTTCTCGAAACCAGGCCACAGCACCCTCAGCAGTCCCTATCCCGAGTTCAAACGCAGCTTCTGAACCAACTGGGGAATGGAGTGAGCGCAAAGCAGAAGGACTCACCGATCGCACGGTCGGTGAGTCCTTCAATGTGCGGCAAGTCAGTGGAAGGAGACGAAGCCTTCTGACTGATCGAGATGGAATGACGGTCCGGGCTTCTCAGGGATCCACCCGTGAGCACGAGCGGTGCGAATGCTGTCGGCGACATCGGATGGGAGGACCGAACTGCCCGGGTCGACCAGCCAGTTGCTCGGGTGCGGCTGGTTGGTTGTGACCATCAGGACGGTGCCCGACGAATCGCCATGCTCGACCGCATAAGTCAGAGGGGACCAGGCCAGGCCTGGCTATAGGTCGGCCTCCGTCGAATCCTCCAACGATAGGTGATGCCGTCAACCGTTATGTGTCGCGACCCCTTCTTGACCAGCGCCATACTCACGTCCTTTCCCGGTGCACCGTATCGAACGACCAGTGTGGTGTCGTGCGGTTTTCCTCATGGCTGGGGTTCAGCCTCTTCGCATGGGAATGACGTCCGGACTCGCTGAGGGGATGGTGGGGCGAGCGGCTTCTGGAATGGCCAGGAGAGCGACGACAGTGACGGGCTTGTCGCAGTGAGGACAGTTGCGGATCGCGGTCGGTGCCAGCGGGGTCACGGGCAATGACGGCCTGGTCGGCTCCGCCACAACGGCGTTGTTGGCGCTGTCGCGTTCGCGTCGTCGTCGCCGTGCCGCTTCTGCTTTGCAGCGGGGTGAGCAGTAGGTGTGTCGCGCGGCTGCCTGCGGGTTGACCTGGAACTGGGTCCAGCAGATCGGACAGGCTCGGACTTCAACCAGCACGCCCGGTCACCCCTTTGCGGAGGTTGTCGGAGTGGGCTTGGTGCGAGCGGAGGCGATAGGACGGTCCGTCAATGCCGACCACGGCGGCCCGGTGCAGGAGCCGGTCGAGCATCGCGGCCGCGACGGTGGCGTCGCCGAAAGCCCCTGCCCAGTCGGCAATCCCGACATTGGTAGTCAGAATCGTACTCGACTTCAGATACCTCTGGTTGATCACTTGGAATAGGGCTGATGCACCGTCGCCAGGCAGTGGGAGATAGCCGAGTTCGTCGATCTATGCCGATATCGGCATAGCTGGACCTATGCCGAGAGCGCGGCTATTCCGATCGCAAGGACTGTGAAATGGCCTGCAGTTGACGTTGCTCGGCATAGTCGCAGTTGCCTCACTCGCCCATAGTCAGGTGGAGTCACCCATTTCGCGCATCCTTCGCGACCCAGGTGCCCACCAGGCCCCTTCGCCGCCATTAACGAGTGAGTCCTGGTCGGCTGATCGCACCGCAGCAGCGTACTGAGCGTAGTTTGTCCGCGCGTCGGTGAGGCTCTGTGATCCGTTGGGACCGCCCCACACTTCGTCGGCGTTCAGGTCGTCCTGGCCGTCGTCTTCCCATCCGCACTCTGTGCAGATCTCCCACTGGCAGCGGGCTTCCAGGGTCAGAAGTCTGCAACAGGGGCAGGCGTAGGGTCCTCCACCGGGCGGGCATGCCTCCAGCAGTTCTCTCGGCGTCATCATGTGGCGAGTGTTGCATGGTTCGACCTGAGGTCCTCGATCAGGTGCGTCACAGGCGGTCGAGGAAAGCGAGGACCTTGTCGGTGGGCTGGTAGCGGCCCGGCTGCCCGGCACCGAAACTATGCAGAGCCACGAACAGCCGAAACCCCACGAAGGAGCGGAACAGCACGCATGGCTTCTGCATAGCCGCGGTCTCGGCATAGGTCGATTACCAGCAGGCGGGGGCCGGCGAAGAATCGCATGATGCTCGACCAGCGTCCTTCGAGAGCTGCCTTGTGACATTTGGCAACTGCTGTGCCATCAGGGGCGTGACGCCGTGCTCACCGTCGAGCCCGGGCAGGAGACCGACGGTCAGCACCACTTCCGCGTTCAGGACGGACACAACGTCCCCATCGGCACAATCCGCAAGGTCCCGCCGAAGTCCCGGCCCTTCAATCACACCTGGCGTCTCGACCAGCCGAAACGGCCCGAGATCGTCGGCCGCAACGAGTGGTCCGGCATCGACCCGCGCAGTCTCGCCATCCGGGCCGGCGCGCGAAGTAGTCGTCAGCGCGCTCAGCTCACTGTTCGCCGGCGAGGATGCCGACCCGGGTCAACGCCCCCCGCGCATCCTGGTATGGAAGGGCGGCAGGTCGTCATGACATCAGGCGGCGATCACCCCTACCGAATCCGTGCTGCCTCCGGATCAGGCCGTGGCCCCGGACGGCGTAGTCTCCCTGAGTGCAGTGCCCTGAGGGTCACCGAGCGTCCTGGTGCCGCTTGGGTTGGCGGGCAGACTGTAGAAGACGGACCGGTTCTGTCGGGTGCGCTCCGCCTGCCCCTTGGCCACGAGGTTTTCGAGGGTGCTGCGCACCACGGTGCCGGCGATGTTCCGGTCCGGATGGGCGGTGGTCAAGCTGTTGGTGACCTCGGCAGCCAAACGTGGCTCACGCGTGTCGGAGAGGTGCGTGGCGACCAGTTCGCGCAGGGTCGGACCGTTCCTCCGCGCCCGGGTCTTGGCTGCGGTCTGCTTCTGCTTCTTCGCCCCCGTGGCGGGGGTATCGGCTGAGATACGTGCTCGTGGAACCCGTCCCCCGGCAGGTGCAGCCTCCTTGGTCTTCTTCCGCGCCGTGGCGGCCGGGGGTGTGCGGGTGCCGAGGGTCTGCTGCATCGCGGTCAGCAGCACATGGTTGCCCTCCAGGACTGTCAACTGCTCCTGGAGGACGTTGATCTCGGCGGTGATGCGTTCGCGTTCCGCACCATTGCTCTCCAGGTCACTCTGGACCTGAAGCGCGTACTGCGACTGGAGTGTGGTGCTTTCCGGCACGGTGATACTCCTCCGGGAGTGTGTGCAAGGGATTCCTGCCGGATGCTACGCGCCTTCACCTCGCACACACACCGGCGCGATCACCTCGTACACGTCGTGCCCTGTTTTCTGGCGGAGTTGCTCACCCCGGCTCCTGCCCAGACGACCCCTGCGGGATGGGCTCAACGCGGCTCGCCAACTCGGATGGGCAGAGCGGCTGTTGTG
>NZ_BMUA01000031.1 GCF_014649955.1 Streptomyces violascens | reverse complement strand
CTGATAACCGAGCAGTTACAAACGTACACAGCTGAGCAGATCAGAGAGTACGCGGACAGTCGGCCTCTCCCGCTCATCGCGTCCCCCGGCCCGGAACATCAGGAGCCGTCGGCGTGGGTGAACTCAGTTGATTGCGGCCGCAGTTGATCAGTGGGCACCAGCGAGGGAGTCCGTCCACTACTGACTGCCAGTCCGGCGACGCGCGAAGACAATTCCGCCGAGCGGGCTCTCGGCCGAGCTGAGCGTCATCTGCGCCTCGACCGTGAAGCCCGCGTCATCGAGCCAGGCGGAGACTTGGGCCGGCTGACGACGATGCACGTGGACCTTCATCGCGTGACCTCCGTAACCTCGCGTCTTCAGCCTCGACTCATCTCCCACATGAAAGCCGAGCAGCAGCAGTCCACCGGGCCGCACCACCCGCCGGAAGTGGCCGAAGACCGGCCCGACCTCGTCGTCAGGGACGTGGATCAGGGAGTACCAGGCCACCAGCCCCGCCACCGAGGCATCGGCGAGGTCCAGGTCCGTCATGGAACCGACCTCGAACCGCAGGCCGGGGTGCTCACGCCGGGCCGTCTCGACCATCGCGGGCGACAGATCGATCCCGAACGCGTCCAGGCCGAGGCTTCGCAGATGGGCCGTGATCCTCCCCGGCCCGCACCCCACGTCCGCGACAGGACCCCCGTCAGTGGCTTGCACAAGCTCGGCGAACAGCGCCAGGACGGAGCGTTCGTACGGCGTTTCGTCCAGGAGGTCCCGCACCTGGTCCGCGTAACTGGTGGCGACGGTGTCGTAGGACGTGCGAGTGTCGGCCAGCCAGCTTTCGGTACTCATGCCCGGAGACGCTAATCCACCGGCCGAGGCCAGTGAACCCGCCCGGGCGCACCTGCCGAGCGGAGTCGGCCCGTCCCGGGATCAGGTCGCCGCCATGTCCACGAAGCGCGAGTAGTGGCCCTGGAAGGCCACAGTGATGGTCGCGGTCGGGCCGTTACGGTGCTTGGCCACGATCAGGTCCGCCTCGCCGGCGCGGGGCGACTCCTTCTCGTAGGCATCCTCACGGTGCAGCAGGATGACCATGTCCGCGTCCTGCTCGATGGAGCCGGATTCACGCAGGTCGGACACCATCGGCTTCTTGTCGGTGCGCTGCTCGGGGCCACGGTTCAGCTGCGAGAGCGCGATCACCGGCAGCTGAAGCTCCTTGGCGAGGAGCTTCAGGTTTCGCGACATGTCCGAGACTTCCTGCTGACGGCTCTCGGCGCGCTTCGAGCCGCCGGACTGCATCAGCTGCAGGTAGTCGATGACGACGAGGCGGAGGTCGTTGCGCTGCTTCAGGCGGCGGCACTTGGCGCGGATTTCCATCATCGACAGGTTTGGCGAGTCGTCGATGTAGAGCGGCGCCTGGGAGACATCGGGCATACGGCGGGCCAGGCGCGTCCAGTCGTCGTCGGTCATGGTGCCGGAGCGCATGTGGTGCAGCGCTACCCGCGCCTCGGCCGACAACAGACGCATCGCGATCTCGTTGCGCCCCATTTCGAGCGAGAAGATCACGCTGGGCAGGTTGTGCTTGATCGAACAGGCTCGCGCGAAGTCCAGCGCCAGCGTGGACTTACCCATCGCGGGACGGGCGGCGATGACGACCATCTGGCCGGGGTGCAGCCCGTTGGTGAGCGAGTCGAAGTCGGTGAACCCGGTCGGCACTCCGGTCATCTCGCCGCTGCGCGAGCCGATCGCCTCGATCTCGTCGAGCGCGCCTTCCATGATGTCGCCGAGCGGCAGGTAGTCCTCGCTGGTGCGCTGCTCGGTGACCGCGTAGATCTCGGCCTGCGCGGAGTTGACGATGTCGTCGACGTCGCCGTCCGCCGCGTATCCCATCTGCGTGATCTTGGTGCCCGCCTCGACGAGCCTGCGGAGCACCGCCCGCTCGTGGACGATCTCCGCGTAGTACGAGGCGTTGGCCGCCGTCGGCACCGACTGGACCAGCGTGTGCAGATACGAGGCGCCGCCGACCCGGGTGATCTCGCCGCGCTTGACCAGCTCGGCGGCGACCGTGATGGGGTCGGCGGGCTCGCCCTTGGCGTAGAGGTCGAGGATCGCCGTGTAGACGGTCTCGTGCGCGGGCTTGTAGAAGTCGTGGCCCTTGATGATCTCCACGACGTCCGCGATGGCGTCCTTGGAGAGCAGCATGCCGCCGAGAACGGACTGCTCGGCGTCGATGTCCTGGGGGGGCACCCGCTCGAAGCCGGGGGACCCGCCGTCCCAGTCGTCCTGGCCGCGGTCGTGCTGGTCGTCACGGCCCCTGCCGCGACCACGGCCTCGGCCCTCACTGTCGCCGCGCTGGCGGGAAACAGGCAGACGGTCACTTGGACCGGTCTCGGCCCAGGGCTCGTCCAACGGCTCGGGAATGCTCACCGGGCCACCTCCTCCCGTCCGCTCCGCGGACCTAGCCGTGCCACTCTTTCTACGGCACGACACTGACAAAACGAGAAGCCCGACTCCGGTTCCGGCGCGTCGGGCGCCGGACCACGTTAGGCCCGCCGGCGGCGTCAGCCAATCTGGTTATCCACAGGGCATGTGGACGAACGACCGGATGCTGTGGAGAAGTCTTCGGAACCTGTGCACGGACCGGGGGACAGCACTGTGGACAAAGTCATAACCCTTCGACGATGACCACTCTGACCTGCACTTTCTCCATCCACTGGCTGTGGGGGAGAAAAACTTTCCCGACTGGCTCAAGATCTCGGCGAACGACACCCACAAGAAGCGGGCTCCACCTCCGAAGTAAGGATCACAGATGCATTGCGTCCATTACCTGTGGAAGATTAGATTGACCCCATGAAACAGGCCCCCGCGACACCGGAGAGCGACCGGCGCAGCTCCCGGCGCCGCCCCGATCGCGAGATCGTGGCCCTCGCCGTTCCCGCCTTCGGAGCCCTCGTAGCCGAGCCGCTCTTCTTGATGGCCGACAGCGCGATCGTGGGCCACCTCGGCACCCCGCAACTGGCCGGTTTGGGTATTGCCTCCCCCTTGCTCACCACTGCCGTGAGCATCTTCGTCTTCCTCGCGTACGCCGCCACCGCAGCCGTCTCCCGCAGGGTCGGCGCCGGCGATCTGCGGGCCGCGATCCGCCAGGGCATGGACGGCATCTGGCTCGCGCTGCTCCTGGGCGCCGCGGTCGTCGCCGCCGTACTGCCCACCGCCCCCTGGCTGGTCGGCCTCCTCGGCGCCTCGGACACCGCCGCTCCGTACGCCACGACCTATCTCCGCGTCTCCGCCCTCGGCATCCCGGCAATGCTCGTCGTGCTCGCCTCGACCGGTGTACTGCGCGGCCTCCAGAACACCAGGACGCCCCTGTACGTCGCCATGGGCGGCTTCGCAGCCAACGGCGTGCTCAACCTGGGCCTTGTCTACGGCGCCGGGCTCGGCATCGCCGGGTCGGCCTGGGGCACCGTCATCGCCCAGTTCGGTATGGCCGCCGTCTATCTCACCGTGGTGGTGCGCGGGGCCCGACGCCACGGCGCCTCTCTCCGGCCGGACATCGCAGGCATCAGGAACAGCGCCCAGGCCGGCGTACCGCTCCTGGTCCGCACGCTCTCGCTGCGTGCCGTCCTGATGATCGCCACCGCTGTCGCCGCTCGCCTGGGCGACGTCGACATCGCCGCCCACCAGATCATCCTGTCCCTGTGGAATCTGATGGCCTTCGCCCTCGACGCGATCGCCATCGCTGGGCAGGCGATCATCGGCCGCTATCTGGGCGCCGGCGACGCCAAGGGCGCCAAGCAGGCCTGCCGTCGCATGGTGGAGTGGGGCGTCGCCTTCGGAGCGGTGCTCGGCGTGCTCGTGGTGGCGGCCCGCCCGCTCTTCATCCCGCTCTTCACCAGCGACGGGACCGTCCAGGACACCCTGCTGCCGGCTCTGCTCGTGGTTGCCCTCATCCAGCCGGTCGCCGGCGTCGTCTTCGTACTCGACGGCGTGCTCATGGGCGCGGGTGACGGCCCCTATCTGGCCCGGGCCATGCTGGTGACCCTGGTCGTCTTCGCCCCGGTCGCCCTGCTCGTGCCGGCCCTCGGCGGCGGGCTGACCACGCTCTGGTGGGCCATGGCCCTGATGATGACGGTCCGCATGCTGACCCTCGGCTGGCGGGCTCGCTCCGGACGCTGGCTGGTCACCGGCGCGACGCGCTGAGCGTCGGCGCCACGGGGCGGCCACGCGGAGCCCGTGAAACTCCCCGCACGACGTTTCACGTGAAACACAGTCCTCCGCTCGCTGCAGCTCGGTGTGTTTCACGTGAAACACAGCAGAATGGGCCGCACCCCGAGGGGTGCGGCCCATTCTGCTGTGCTGTGCAGTGCTTAGGCGGCGATGACCTCGACGCCAAGCTTCGCGACAACGTCGGCGTGCAGACGCACGGACACCTGGTGGGCACCCAGGGTCTTGATCGGCGCACCGAGCTCGACGCGGCGCTTGTCCACGTCCGGGCCACCGGCAGCCTTGATCGCCGCAGCGACGTCGGCCTGGGTGACGGAGCCGAAGAGACGGCCGGCGTCGCCGGAGCGAACGGCCAGACGCACCTTCACGCCCTCGAGCTGGGCCTTGACCTCGTTGGCCTGCTCGATGGTCGCGATCTCGTGGATCTTGCGCGCACGACGGATCTGCGCGACATCCTTCTCGCCACCCTTGGTCCAGCGGATCGCGAAACCACGCGGGACCAGGTAGTTGCGAGCGTAGCCGTCCTTGACGTCAACGACGTCGCCGGCAGTGCCGAGGCCAGAGACCTCGTGGGTGAGGATGATCTTCATTTTTCGGTCACCCTTCCCTTATCGCGCGGTGGACGTGTAGGGCAGCAGCGCCATCTCACGGCTGTTCTTGACGGCCGTGGCGACGTCACGCTGGTGCTGCGTGCAGTTGCCGGTCACGCGACGGGCACGGATCTTGCCGCGGTCGGAAATGAACTTCCGCAGCATGTTCGTGTCCTTGTAGTCCACGTAAGCGGTCTTGTCCTTGCAGAACGCGCAGACCTTCTTCTTAGGCTTGCGCACAGGCGGCTTCGCCATGGTGTTTCTCCTGTGTGATCAAGAAGTGGGGGTTACGAGCTGCCCTAGAAGGGCGGCTCGTCCGAGTAGCCGCCGCCGGAGCTTCCGCCCCAGCCGCCACCGCCGCCGCTGCCACCCTGCGGCTGTCCGCCGCCGGTCGGCGCGCTGGAGGCCCACGGGTCGTCGGCGGGAGCACCGCCGCCACCCTGCTGGCCACCGCTGGGGGCTCCGCCCCAGTTGCCGCCGCCCTGCTGCTGACCGCCGCCGCCGTACCCACCCTGGCCACCGCGACCGGTGGTCTTGGTGACCTTGGCCGTGGCGTTCTTGAGGCTGGGGCCGACTTCCTCGACGTCCAGCTCGTAGACCGTGCGCTTGATGCCCTCGCGGTCCTCGTAGGACCGCTGCTTCAGCCGGCCCTGCACGACGACGCGCATGCCTCGCTGGAGCGACTCGGCGACGTTCTCCGCCGCCTGACGCCAGACCGAGCAGGTCAGGAACAGGCCTTCGCCGTCCTTCCACTCATTGGTCTGACGGTCGAAGGTGCGGGGAGTCGACGCGACACGGAACTTCGCGACGGCCGCACCCGAGGGGGTGAAGCGCAGCTCGGGGTCGTCGACGAGATTGCCGACGACCGTGATGACGGTCTCGCCTGCCATGGATGAACCTCTCGGCGGGGATTGCTGCTGGCTGCTGTGTTGCTACTCGGACCCGATTACCTCTGAGCGGAAGCTCAGTGGGTCTCGGGACGGAGGACCTTGGTCCGGAGGACCGACTCGTTCAGGTTCATCTGACGGTCGAGCTCCTTGACGACCGCAGGCTCGGCCTGAAGGTCGATGACCGTGTAGATGCCCTCGGGCTTCTTCTTGATCTCGTAGGCGAGACGACGACGGCCCCAGGTGTCGACCTTCTCAACCTTTCCGTTGCCCTCGCGGACGACGGAGAGGAAGTTCTCGATCAGGGGAGAGACAGCGCGCTCCTCCAGATCGGGGTCGAGGATGACCATCACCTCGTAGTGACGCATGTGGAACCCACCTCCTTTGGACTCAGCGGCCACGGTCGTTCCGTGGCAGGAGGGTCGTGATGCGTAAGCAACGGTATCGGCCCCCACTGACAATCCCCCTCCGAGAGGAGCGGGACGGCATGCGGGCACGGCTGACACCGGTGCAGACCGTCCAGAGTACCTGTTGACCCGCTTCCGGTTGAAATCCAGTGGGCAGGGGACGCAATCTGTACACATCGGGTGTGTGCGGCGTCACCCTTCGCCGCCTTCCGCCAGGAGGTGCCCCATGGCACAAGCAGTGCGACCGAACGCCGTCTCCCTCTTCGCCACCGACGGCAAACCCCATCCGCTCCAGGACACGTTCGCGGCCGTCACGGTCGTCCTGGGCGTGCTGGCCTTCACCACGGCGTGGTTCTACAACCTCCACCTGGTCAGCTCGTGGGCCGGCCTCGTCGGCATCCTCACGGGCGCCTACGGCCAGTTCATCTCGGCGACGACGCGCGAACGATTCCTGTTGATCCTCGGCCTCGGCGCATCCGCTGTCGGCTTCTTCCTCGGCATGGCCCACGGCGGCCTCTTCGGCGGTGTCGTCGGCGGCTGAGCGACGCGCGGCACCCCCCACCACCGGATGGTCGTACAGCCCATCGCCGTACGGCCATCCGGGGCGCTCCTGCGGCCCAGTAGGCTTCGGCACGAGAGCCGGAGCCCCTGTACCCATGGGGACACACCTGCCGAGGAGCGCCCCGCATGAGCCTGACCCTGAGGACCATCAGCCGTGAGCAGCATCTGGCGTACATCCAGAGCCTGCCCGCGGCGAGCCACTGCCAGGTCCCGGCGTGGGCTGACGTCAAGACGGAATGGCGTTCGGAGAGCCTCGGCTGGTTCGACAAGAGCGGCGAGCTCGTAGGCGCCGGCCTGGTCCTCTACCGCCAGCTCCCCAAGGTCAAGCGCTACTTGGCGTACCTGCCCGAGGGCCCGGTCATCAACTGGTACGCGCCCAACCTGGACGAGTGGCTGAAGCCGATGCTCGCGCACCTCAAGCAGCAGGGCGCGTTCTCGGTGAAGATGGGGCCGCCGGTCGTCATCCGCCGCTGGGACTCGACGGCCATCAAGTCGGGCATCCAGGACCCCGATGTGAAGCGTCTGCGCGATGTCGAGGCCACCCACATCGAGCCGCGTGCCTTCGAAGTCGCCGACCGGCTGCGGAAGATGGGCTGGCAGCAGGGCGAGGACGGCGGCGCCGGGTTCGGCGACGTCCAGCCGCGCTACGTCTTCCAGGTCCCGCTGGCCAACCGCTCGCTCGATGACGTCCTCAAGGGCTTCAACCAGCTGTGGCGCCGCAACATCAAGAAGGCCGAGAAGGCCGGCGTCGAGGTCGTCCAGGGCGGCTACGAGGACCTCGCCGAGTGGCAGCGCCTGTACGAGATCACCGCGGTGCGCGACCACTTCCGGCCGCGTCCCCTGTCGTACTTCCAGCGCATGTGGACGGTCCTCAACTCCGAGGACCCCAACCGGATGCGGCTCTACTTCGCGCGCCACAACGGAGTGAACCTCTCGGCCGCGACGATGCTCGTCGTCGGTGGCCACGTCTGGTACTCCTACGGCGCCTCCGACAACATCGGCCGCGAGGTGCGGCCCTCCAACGCGATGCAGTGGCGGATGCTCCGCGACGCCTACGCGATGGGCGCGACGGTCTACGACCTGCGCGGCATCTCCGACTCCCTCGACGAGACCGACCACCTCTTCGGCCTCATCCAGTTCAAGGTGGGCACCGGCGGCGAGGCGGCCGAGTACCTCGGCGAGTGGGACTTCCCGCTCAACAAGCTGCTCCACAAGGCGCTGGACATGTATATGTCGCGCCGCTGACCGGTTGCGTAACCTCGTTCTTCGTACCTCCGACACATCGCAGCCATCAGAAAGGTCCGGACGGCCATGGCGCTCACCCTCTATGTCGACTCCGCTCGCTGGCGGGCGCACCAGAAGTCCGTGATCGACCAGTTCCCGGGCATCGTCCCGGTCTGCAAGGGCAACGGCTACGGCTTCGGCCACGAGCGGCTCGCGGACGAGGTGTCCCGCTTCGGCTCGGACATCCTGGCGGTCGGCACCACCTACGAAGCCGCCAGCATCAAGGACTGGTTCAGCGGCGATCTGCTCGTCCTGACGCCGTTCCGGCGCGGCGAGGAGCCGGTGCCGCTGCCCGACCGCGTCATCCGCTCGGTCTCCTCGGTGGACGGTGTGCACGCCCTGGTGGGCGCCCGCGTGGTCATCGAGTGCATGAGCTCGATGAAGCGGCACGGTGTGAAGGAGGAGGAGCTCGGCATGCTCCGCTCCGCCATCGAGGACGTACGGCTCGAAGGCTTTGCGCTGCACCTTCCGCTGGACCGCACCGACGGCTCGGACGCCGTCGAGGAGGTCATCGCGTGGATGGACCGGCTGCGCGCGGCCCGGCTGCCGCTGCACACCATGTTCGTCAGCCATCTGCGCGCCGAAGAGCAGGCCCGGCTGCAGCAGCAGTTCCCGCAGACCCGCTTCCGCGCCCGCATCGGTACGCGGCTGTGGCTCGGCGACCACGAGGCAACCGAGTACCGCGGCTCCGTCCTCGACGTCACCCGGGTCGCCAAGGGCGACCGGTTCGGCTACCGCCAGCAGAAGGTCGCCTCCGACGGCTGGCTGGTCGTGGTCGCCGGCGGCACCTCGCACGGTGTGGGCCTGGAGGCCCCGAAGGCCCTGCACGGCGTGATGCCGCGGGCCAAGGGCGTCGCCCGCGCGGGGCTCGCCACCGTCAACCGCAACCTGTCCCCGTTCGTCTGGGCGGGCAAGCAGCGCTGGTTCGCGGAGCCGCCGCACATGCAGGTGTCGATCCTCTTCGTGCCGTCGGATTCTCAGGAGCCGCACGTGGGCGACGAGTTGGTGGCCCACCTGCGCCACACCACCACGCAGTTCGACCGCCTGGTCGAGCGCTAGACAGAACCGCCCGCAGGGCGCTCAAGACATCGGGCCCCTGGCCGACGACAGCCGCCGTCGGCCAGGGGCCCGAGCTTTTCCACGAGCTTTCAGGACGCGGGGGTTCTCGTCCCCCACTCGACCCGCGGGCCCTCTTCGAGCGTCGCCGCGTGCCGCGGGGGATGCGCCGCCTGTCCCAGCACGAACACGTCCTCGGCCCGGTCCAGAACCCCGCCCGACGGGTCGTCCGAGCCGTCCCGCCGTACGACGTCCCGCTCCGGCATCAGGATGTCGCGCACCACGACGGCGCACAGATACAGCGTGGTCAACAGATGTGCGGCGATGGCCAGTTGATAGCCCTCGGGCGGCAGGCCCTGGTGCTTCTCGCCGCTCATCGTGTAGGCGAGATACAGCCAGATACCCAGGAAGTAGACGACCTCGCCGGCCTGCCAGATCAGGAAGTCCCGCCAGCGCGGCCGGGCGAGCGCGGCCAGCGGGATCAGCCACAGGACGTACTGCGGCGAGTAGACCTTGTTGGTGATGATGAACGCGGCGACGACCAAGAAGGCGAGCTGCGCAAACCGCGGGCGGCGCGGCGCGGTGAGCGTGAGCACCGCGATTCCCGCGCAGGCGAGAACCATGAGGAGCGCGGCAAGAGTGTTCACCATGTCGGTGTCCAGGCCCTTGCCCGTACGCTGCGAAATGATCAGCCAGAACGAACCGAAGTCGACGGACCGCTCCTGGCTGAAGGTGTAGAACTTCTTCCACCCCTCGGGGGCGAGCATCATCACCGGCAGGTTCACGATCAGCCAGGCACCGGCCGCACCCAGCATCGCAGCCCCGAATTCCCGCCATTTCCCGGCCCGCCAGCACAGCACGAGCAGCGGCCCGAGGATCAGTACGGGGTAGAGCTTCGCGGCCGTCGCCAGGCCGATCAGGATGCCGAAGGCGAGCGTCCGGCCACGCGACCACATCAGCATGGCGGCCGCGGTCAGCGCGACGGCGAACAGGTCCCAGTTGATGGTGGCCGTGAGTGCGAAGGCGGGGGCCAGCGCGACAAGGAGGGCGTCCCAGGGGCGGCGGCGGTGCGTGCGCGTGACACAGACGGCGATGACGGCCGTGCAGGCCATCAGCATCCCCGCGTTGACCAGCCAGTACATCTGCTCGCGGTGCTGCATGTCGCCGCTGCCCGGCGTCAGCCAGGAGGCGACCTCCATGAACAGTCCGGTCAGCACCGGGTACTCGAGGTAGTTCATGTCGCCGTTGAGGCGGTCGAAGTACGGCACCAGGTTGTCGGCGAAGCCGCGGAGCGAGTACAGGTGCGGGATGTCGGAGTAGCAGGCGTGCGTGTACTGCGAATTGGCGCCGCGGAACCAGGCCCAGTCGTAGCACGGCAGCTTCTGGGCCATACCCAGGGCGAACATCCCGATCGCGACGAGCACCACGATTCTGATCGGAGTGAGCCAGTGGTAGCCGGGCCTGGCCCAGCGGCCGAGCGGTCCACCGATCAGCTGGCTGCCGGCCGCGGCGACCTCGTCCTGTTCCGTGGGGCGCACGACGGGTTCCGCGGAGTCTCCGCGGCGGTCCTCGTACACACGGGGGCTCGTCTCGCTCGTCATGCCCGACATCCTGCCGTACACCGCTGTGGATACGGGGAGCGGCCGTGTTTCACGTGAAACGAAGACGCTGTTTCACGTGAAACGAGGGGTGGTGTTTCACGTGAAACACCACCCCTCGTCTTCAGTCGGCGCGTCTAGCCGTTGGGCCCTGCGATCCAGCCGCCGGGGCCATTACCGGGTTTCGATCTGCTGGGCGTCGGGCTGGGACTGATCCCGCCGTCCACTCCACCGTTCGTCGGACCCTGATTGGTGCCGCCGGTGTCGTTACAGGTCCAGTCCCACTTGCTGCAGGAACTGCTGGGGCTGGGGGACGGGGACATCGACGGAGTGCTGGAGGGCTTACCGGACGGGGACTGCGAGGGCGAGGGGCTCGAGGACGGGGGTGCGCTGGGTGCGGGCGACATGCCACCGCCGTAGACCTTGTCGCCGATCTTCTCGGGAGCCGGGAAGGTCTCGGCGGGGGAGTTGCCGAGCGCCTGCTCCATGTAGTCGTGCCAGATGGTCGAAGGGAACGACGCGCCGTGGATCTTCTCCTGGCCGCCAGTCCCGAACATCTTCAGGAACTCGCGCTTCTTGCTGGTCTCGTTGTCGTCGAGGCGGTACATGCCGACGGCGGTCGAGTACTGCGGGGTATAGCCGACGAACCACGCCGACCGGTTGCCGTCGGTGGTGCCGGTCTTGCCGGCCACCTGACGCCCGCTGAGCTTGGCGTTCGTGCCGGTGCCCTTGTCGACCACGCCCTTCAGGACGTCCGTGACGTTGTTGGCCACGGCGGCGGGGAAGGCGCTCTTGGTCTGGTCCTCGTGCTTGTAGATCGTGTTGCCGTCCTTCTTCACCGACGTGACGGAGAACGGGTCGCGCTGGGTACCGCTGGCGGCGAAGGTGGCGTACGCACCGGCCATCCGGATCGCGCTGGGCGACGACGTACCGATGGAGAACGACGGCACGCTGGAGGAGGCCATGCTGGTCTTGCTGTCGCGCAGGCCCGCGGCCATGGCGGCCTGCTTCACCTTGTCGGTGCCGACGTCCATGCCGAGCTGGACATAGGGAGTGTTCACCGATTCCTGCATGGCATAGCGGAGGTCGATGGCGTAGCTCGGCGGGTTGTAGGACTCATCACCATCGTTGGTCTGCAGCCACTCGCCGCCGTTCTGGTCCTTCCAGATCGTCCCGTCGTAGTTCTTGATCTTCAGCTTGTTCTTGCCGCTGTAGATGCTGTCCGGCGAGACGGGCGTCCGGGACGAGTCGCTCTGCGACGCCGGCTTGTTCGGGTCGCGCTTTCCGTACTGCATCCCGGCCGCGAGGACGAACGGCTTGAAGGTCGAGCCGACCTGGGCACCGGTTTCGTCGGCATTGTTGGTGAAGTGCTTGGTGGCGTCGTCACCGCCATAGATGGCTACGAGGGCCCCGGTCTTCACATCCACCGAAGCCGCGCCGAACTGGACGAACGTGTCGTACTTGGGTCGCTTCTTCGGATCGATGTTCTTGTCCCGGACCTGCTTGACCACGCTCTCCATCTCCTGGACCTTCTTCTTGTCGAAGGTCGTGTAGATCTGGTAGCCGCCCTTGGCCAAGTCGATGTCCGGGTTGTTGTTCTTCGCGGACGCCTGGGCGAGAGACACGAGGTAGCCGATCTGGCCGCCCAGATTCGCGTTCTTCTTCGGCTTGTCGGGCATCGGGAAGACCTTGTACTTGGCGCGCTCGGCCGCATCCATGTGCTTGTCCTTGACCTCCTGGTCGAGGATCCAGCCCCAGCGCTCCGTGGCGTTCTTCGTGTTCTGCTCGGCGGTGGCCGCCGGGTCGATCTCCGGTGCGCCGGCCGGGTCGAAGTAGGTCGCGCCCTTGAGGAGCGAGGCGAGGAAGGCGCACTGGCTCGGGTCGAGGTCCTTGGCGTCCTTGCTGTAATACGTGCGGGCCGCAGCCTGCAGGCCGTAGGCGCCGCGGCCGTAGTACGCGGTGTTCAGGTACCCGGCCATGATTTCGCTCTTCTGCCTGGTCGCGCCGACCTTGATGGAGATGAAGAGCTCTTTGAACTTACGGGTGATGGTCTGCGACTGGTCGTTGAGCTGGGCGTTCTTCACGTACTGCTGCGTAATGGTCGAGCCGCCCTGGGTCTGGCCGCCCTTGGCCATGTTCAGCACGGCGCGGGCGATGCCCTGGGGGTCGACGCCGCTGTCGGTCTCGAACGTCTTGTTCTCGGCCGAGATGACGGCGTACCGCATCGCCGCCGGGATCTGCTCGTACGGGATGATCTGGCGGTTGACCTCCCCGCCCGTGGCGACCATCTGCGAGCCGTCGGCCCAGTAGTAGACGTTGTTCTGTGCTTTCGCCGCCTGGGCCACATCCGGGATGGCCACCATGTAGTAGGCCACGCCGATGAAGGCGACCAGCAGGCCGAGACAGCCCAGGCAGCAGGCGCTCACAAGCTTCCAGGACGGCACCCAGCGGCGCCAGCCCTGCTTGCCGGAGCGCGGGTAGTCGATGAACCGCTTCTTGGGCGGCCGGCCACCGCCCGCACCGCCCCGGCCCGCCCGGCGTCCCGGTCCGCCCGGAGGCCCCGCGCCGTCGGGGCCGCGCCTGCGGCCGCCTCCGCGCTGGGCCCGGCGGGCCTCGGCCCGGCCACCATGGCTGGACTCCGCATGCGGGGCCGACGGCGATCCGTACGAACCGGACGGCGAGTGGGCCGAAGTGTCCGGGGATCCGGTCGGCCGGGCCGCCCTACGACCGGAGGGCTGTTGCGCGGCGCGCCGGGCCGCGGCACGTCCACCGCCCTGGGGCTGCGGCGGTTTGCGACGGTGCTCGCTCATCGAACGACTACTCCTCGGGCAGGCGAGAGCGCCTGGAAACGGCAGCTGATTTCCTGTCCCCCCGGCGTGAGCGGCTACCCCGTGAAGGGCACGGCCACGCCACAGCCCATGTGCCGATGGCGCTGGACACGCCGACGCCCCCTGACGTCACTCGGCACACAGTGATCTGCATGGCGCACAGACTACGCACGCTCAAAACCGCCCTAGGGCCGAAGTTCACCCCAAATCAGGCATGTTGCTGGCTATGAATTGAGGATGTGACGCCGTTCACCATGGTCCCTCTTGTCGCAGCTGCGGCACCGCTCTATCGTGCTGATGTATCGAGTCGATACATCAGCACGGCATAAAGGTCCCCGAAGGCTGAGGAGGCGAAGGATGAGCAGGCGCTCCGGCATCCTCGAATTCGCCGTACTCGGGCTGCTCCGCGAGGCTCCGATGCACGGTTACGAGCTGCGCAAGCGGCTCAACACCTCGCTGGGGATCTTCCGGGCCTTCAGTTACGGGACCCTCTACCCCTGCCTCAAGACGCTGGTCGCCAACGGCTGGTTGATCGAGGAGCCGGGCAGCGCTCCCGAGGACGCGCTCGCCGCTTCACTCGCAGGGCGCCGCGCCAAGATCGTCTACCGGTTGACGGCGGAAGGTAAGGAGCACTTCGAGGAGCTGCTCTCCCACACCGGCCCCGACACCTGGGAGGACGAGCACTTCGCCGCCCGTTTCGCCTTCTTCGGCCAGACGGAGCGAGAGGTGCGGATGCGCGTGCTGGAAGGTCGTCGCAGCCGCCTGGAGGAGCGCCTCGAGAAGATGCGCGCTTCCCTGGCCCGTACGCGCGAGCGCCTGGACGACTACACGCTCGAGCTGCAGCGCCACGGCATGGAGTCCGTGGAGCGCGAAGTGCGCTGGCTGAACGAGCTCATCGAGAGCGAGCGGGCGGGACGGGATCAGCGATCCGGTCCCGCCACCGGCTCCGCTCAGCAGGATCACACATCAGGAGAGACGGGCGGCCTGCCCCGGCACCGGGACAGCACCCGGCCGGATCCGTCCGAGGACACCGCCAACTGAAGGCCCTGCACACGCAGGACTTCGAAGAGATCGAACAGGGAGCAACCGGAATGGGTTCGGTTCGTGTAGCCATCGTCGGCGTGGGCAACTGCGCCGCCTCGCTGGTGCAGGGCGTCGAGTACTACAAGGACGCCGACCCGGCCACCAAGGTCCCGGGTCTGATGCACGTCCAGTTCGGCGACTACCACGTCGGTGACGTGGACTTCGTTGCCGCGTTCGACGTCGACGCCAAGAAGGTCGGTCTCGACCTCTCGGACGCCATCGGTGCCAGCGAGAACAACACCATCAAGATCTGCGACGTCCCGAACAAGGGCGTCACGGTCCAGCGCGGCCACACCCTGGACGGTCTCGGCAAGTACTACCGCATGACCATCGAGGAGTCCGCCGAAGCTCCGGTCGACGTCGTCCAGGTCCTCAAGGACAAGCAGGTCGACGTTCTGGTCTGCTACCTGCCGGTCGGTTCCGAGGACGCCGCGAAGTTCTACGCGCAGTGCGCCATCGACGCCAAGGTCGCGTTCGTCAACGCTCTCCCGGTCTTCATCGCCGGCACCAAGGAGTGGGCGGACAAGTTCACCGAGGCGGGCGTCCCGATCGTCGGCGACGACATCAAGTCGCAGGTCGGCGCGACCATCACGCACCGCGTGATGGCGAAGCTGTTCGAGGACCGCGGTGTCCGTCTTGAGCGCACCATGCAGCTCAACGTGGGCGGCAACATGGACTTCAAGAACATGCTGGAGCGCGACCGCCTGGAGTCCAAGAAGATCTCGAAGACGCAGGCCGTCACCTCGCAGATCCCGGACCGCGACATGGGCGAGAAGAACGTCCACATCGGTCCCTCGGACTACGTGGCCTGGCTGGACGACCGCAAGTGGGCGTACGTGCGCCTCGAGGGCCGTGCCTTCGGTGACGTTCCGCTGAACCTGGAGTACAAGCTCGAGGTCTGGGACTCCCCGAACTCGGCGGGTGTCATCATCGACGCCCTGCGCGCCGCGAAGATCGCCAAGGACCGCGGCATCGGCGGCCCGATCCTGTCGGCGTCGAGCTACTTCATGAAGTCCCCGCCGGTGCAGTACTTCGACGACGAGGCCTTCGCCAACGTCGAGAAGTTCATCAAGGGCGAGGTCGAGCGCTAGAGCTCGCACCCCTGAGGACTGCCGAAGGGTCCCCGTGCGCCATCCGCGCACGGGGACCCTTCGGGTATGTGACGCTTGCTCACATGCCCGTCGTACGTGATCTCCGCGTGCTCCTGCGCCTGAAGCATTTCCGGCACCTGCTGGCCGTACGACTGCTGTCCCAAGCCGCGGACGGCGTCTACCAGGTAGCCCTCGCCGCGTACGTCGTCTTCTCCCCCGAAAAACAGGCCTCGCCCGGCGCGATCGCCTCCGCCATGGCCGTCCTCCTCCTCCCGTACTCGCTCGTCGGCCCGTTCGCGGGAGTGCTGCTCGACCGCTGGCGACGGCGCCAGGTCTTTCTGTACGGCAATCTCCTGCGGGCCGCACTGGCCGGCTGCACCGCGCTGCTCGTCCTCGGGTCCGCGCCGGACTGGCTCTTCTACGCCTCCGCGCTCGCCGTGACGGCCGTCAACCGCTTCGTCCTGGCCGGGCTCTCGGCCTCGTTGCCCCGGGTGGTGGACGCCGAGCGGCTCGTCATGGCCAACTCGCTCTCCCCGACCGCGGGGACGCTGGCCGCCACCGCCGGAGGCGGCCTGGCCTTCGCGTTGCGTCTCGTGATCGACGCGGATGCCGCGACCGTCGTTCTGGGCGCCGTCCTCTATCTCTGCGCATCCCTGGCCTCCCTGCGCCTGCCGCCCGGCCTGCTGGGGCCGGACCCCACGGCCGTCCAGCCCGGCCTCGTCGCGGTGATCCGCTCCACGGCACGCGGACTGGCCGACGGCGTACGGCACTTGAACCGGTGCAGGCCGGCCGCCCGGGTCCTCACGGCGATGACGCTCATGCGGTTCTGCTACGGGGCACTGACCGTGATGCTCCTGATGCTCTGCCGGTACGCCTGGGCCGACCGGCCCGGAAACGATGCCGGGACCGATGGTCTCGCGCTGCTCGGGCTCGCCGTGGGCATCTCGGGAGCGGGTTTCTTCGCGGCGGCCGTCATGACCCCATGGGCGGTGGCGCGGCTCGGGCAGTACCGATGGATCGTGGTGTGCTCGGCCACCGCCGCGATCCTCGAACCGGCACTCGGCCTGCCGTTCGCCCCCGCGCCGATGCTGGTCGCCGCCTTCGTCCTCGGCCTCGTCACCCAGGGCGCGAAGATCACCACGGACACGGTGATCCAGTCCACGGTGGACGACTCGTTCCGGGGCCGGATCTTCTCCCTCTACGACGTCCTCTTCAACATGGCGTTCGTCGGCGCCGCCGCGGTCGCCGCCCTGATGCTCCCCCCGGACGGCCGCTCACCCTCCCTCGTCATCACGGTGTCCCTCATCTATGCAGCGGTAGCAGCGTTTATGACCCGTTTTCCGCGCGCGTAAGTGTCACATCGGGGCCACAGAGTGGGCCGCGGTATCGGCGTTGACCTGGGGGCCCGCTAACTTACGGGCGTCATACATCGCCATCTTTATAGGGGGACCCTCTCCGTGACCACGCCGCCCCAGGGCCAGAACCCGTACGCCCAGAACCCCAACGCACCGTACGGGCAGCCCGGACAGCCCGGCTTCCCGCCGCAGGGCGCGCCCTACCAGGGTGTTCCGATGGCCCCGCAGGGCGTCCCGACCCGAGGTGGCGCCAAGAATGCGTTCAAGGCGATCGGCATCGTCGTCGCCCTGATCGTCATAGGCGGCTTGTGGCTCTTCAACCACGACAGCAACGAAGACGCCAAGCAACTGGCCGTCGGCGACTGCCTGTACAACAAGGGCACCGACAGCAGCCCCGACATCCAGCAGGTGAGCTGCACGGACAGCAAGGCGACCAACAAGGTGCTCAAGAAGAGCCCCGGCGCCAGCGTTCCTCAACTGACCTGCCAGAACGTCACCGGAACCACGGCAGCCTTCACGTGGAAGGAAAGGGGCAACTCCTTCACGCTCTGCCTGGGCGACACCAAATAGCACCCTGCACGCGGGGGCGGTGTTTCACGTGAAACACCGCCCCCGCGTCATGCTGTCACCCGGTCATGTTTCACGTGAAACACGACCTCAGCCCTGCGCCGCCCACCATTCCTTCAGAGCCGCGACCGCAGCATCGTGCTCCATCGGCCCGTTCTCCAGGCGCAGTTCCAGCAGATGCTTGTACGCCTGACCGATCGCCGGGCCGGGGCCGATGCCCAGGATCTCCATGATCTGGTTGCCGTCCAGGTCGGGCCGGATCGAGTCCAGCTCCTCCTGCTGCTGAAGCTCCTCGATCCGCTCTTCGAGGCCGTCGTAGGCCCGCGACAGCGCGCTCGCCTTGCGCTTGTTGCGCGTGGTGCAGTCCGAGCGGGTCAGCTTGTGCAGCCGCTCCAGGAGCGGGCCCGCGTCGCGGACGTAGCGGCGCACCGCGGAGTCGGTCCATTCACCGGTGCCGTAGCCGTGGAAGCGCAGATGCAGTTCCACGAGCTTCGAGACGTCCTTGACCATGTCGTTCGAATACTTCAGCGCGGTCATCCGCTTCTTGGTCATCTTCGCGCCGACCACCTCGTGGTGGTGGAAGGAGACCCGCCCGTCCGACTCGAAACGCCGCGTCCTCGGCTTGCCGATGTCGTGCAGCAGTGCTGCGAGCCGCAGCACCAGGTCCGGCCCGTCCTGCTCCAGGTCGATCGCCTGGTCCAGAACCGTCAGCGAGTGCTCGTAGACGTCCTTGTGCCGGTGGTGTTCGTCACTCTCCAGCCGCAGGGCCGGCAGCTCCGGCAGTACGTGGTCGGCGAGCCCGGTGTCGACGAGGAGCCGCAGCCCCTTCTTCGGATGGGCCGAGATCAGCAGCTTGTTCAGCTCGTCCCGCACGCGCTCCGCGGACACGATCTCGATGCGGCCCGACATTTCCGTCATGGCCGTGACGACCTCAGGGGCCACCTCGAAGTCCAGCTGGGCGGCGAAGCGCGCGGCGCGCATCATCCGCAGCGGGTCGTCGGAGAAGGACTCCTCGGGCGTCCCGGGCGTGCGGAGCACCCGCGCGGCCAGGTCCTCAAGGCCTCCGTGCGGGTCGACGAACTCCTTCTGAGGCAGTGCCACCGCCATCGCGTTGACGGTGAAATCGCGGCGGACGAGGTCTTCCTCGATGGAGTCGCCATAGGACACCTCGGGCTTGCGCGACGTCCGGTCGTACGCCTCGGAGCGGTACGTCGTCACCTCGATCTGGTAGCCGTCCTTCTGGCAGCCGACCGTCCCGAAGGCGATCCCGACCTCCCAGACCGCGTCCGCCCACGGCCGCACGATCTTCAGCACGTCCTCGGGCCGGGCATCGGTCGTGAAGTCCAAGTCGTTGCCGAGCCGCCCGAGCAGCGCGTCCCGGACCGAGCCGCCCACGAGGGCGAGCGAGAACCCGGCCTCCTCGAATCGGACGGCGAGGTCGTCCGCGACTGGGGAGACCCGCAGCAATTCGGTCACCGCGCGGCGCTGCACCTGGCTCAGTGCACTGGGATTGTCTTCGTTGGCGTTCGGCACAACAGAAAAGGGTACGTGGCCCGGCCGACCGGGGCGTCACCGTTTATGACCGGCCCCGGTACGCACGCTCCCTCGCCGGTACGGCAATCTTCCGATCATGTGGAGCAGTCCGCGGCACTTCGCCACAGTCCGCCTCGTTACCATGCGTGGACGCAGCAACCGACAGCGACGACAGCGAGGGACGGGCGAGCGCGTGGCCGAGGCGGCAGATTCCCAGGGGATGACTCCCTCTCCTGCCCGCCGGTGGTTGCGCCGCACAGCGGCGCTGCTCGTCGGCGCCCCGTTGTTCGCGGGCCTGCTGTCCGCGACGGCCGCCCCTGCGGCGCACGCGGCCGAGGACGCGGTGGGCGGCCAGAGCGTCCAGGTGTCCCTCGACTCGGTGGCCCCCAAGGCCCCCGTCAAGAGCGACACGCTGACGATCTCCGGCACGGTGACCAACAAGGGCAAGCAGGCCGTCACCGGCGCCCATGTGGGGCTCCGGGTGGGATCGAAGCTGTCCGGACGCAGCGGGATCGACGAGACGGCCGGCCGCACCGGCTACGCGCCGGGCACCGACGCCGCGGAGGTCGCCGACGGCCCCACGGTCAAGTTCGCCAAGCTGGAGGCGGGCGTCAGCCAGGACTTCACGCTCTCGGTGCCGGTCTCCAAGCTGGGCCTGGGCGAAGACGGGGTGTATCCGCTCGGCGTCTCGCTGTCCGGCCAGACCCCGACCCAGCAGTACGACCAGGTGCTCGGCATCCAGCGCACGTTCCTGCCGTGGCAGCCGGACGCCGTCGAGGGCAAGAAGAGCCAGCTCACCTTCCTGTGGCCGCTGATCTCCTCGTCCCACCTCACCGCCCAGACGGGCTCGGACGCCCAGCAGACGCCGGTGTTCGCCGACGATTCCCTGGCCAGGGACATCGGCCCCGGCGGCAGGCTGGAGCAGATGGTCTCGCTCGGCAAGCAGCTGCCCATCACCTGGGTGATCGACCCCGATCTGCTGGCCACCGTCGACGCGATGACCCGCAACTACAAGGTCAAGGTCGGCGACAGCCTGGTCAACGGCACCAGCCAGGACGTGGCCAAGGCGTGGCTGAGTTCACTGGAGGCCGCGGTGCAGGGCGAGAAGGTCGTCGCGCTGCCGTTCGCCGACCCCGACCTGGCCTCGCTCGCCCACCACGGCCGGGACGTCCCGGGCTCGCTGGGGCATCTCCAGAGCGCCACCGAGGTCGCGCAGAAGACCATCGACACGATCCTGCACGTGACCCCGTCGGTCGACTACTCCTGGCCCGTGGACGGCGCCGTCGACCCGTCGATCGTCGACGTGGCCACGTCGGCCGGCGCCCACAACGTGATCGCACGCAGCGACAGCCTGCGGGACACCCTCGCGTACTCGCCCACGGCGACCAGGCCGATCGGCGGCGGCGTCAACGCCATCGTCGCCGACGCCCGGCTCTCCACCGCCTTCCAGGGCGATATGTCCATGGCGGACACCTCGGCCCTGGCCGAGCAGCGATTCCTCGCGCAGACCCTCTCGATCACGCTCCAGGACGCCGACAAGCAGCGCAGCATCGTCGTCGCCCCCCAGCGGATGCCGTCCGTCAGCCAGGCGCAGACGATGTCCGCCGCGCTGCACGCACTGGACCCGCAGCGCTGGACCCAGCCCCTCGACCTGTCCGCGGCGGCCACGGCCAAGCCCGACCCGCTCGCCACCACGAAGGTGCCCGGAGCGGGCGCGTACCCGGACGCGCTGCGCCGGCAGGAACTGCCGCTCGACGCCTTCCAGGACATGAAGAACACCCAGGGCACCCTGGACCGGTTCAAGGTCATCCTGAGCGCGCCCGACCGGGTGGTCACGCCCTTCGGCAACGCGATCAACCGGGAGATGTCGACGTCCTGGCGCGGCGACTCGGGCGGCGCGCAGAACTACCGGGCCGGCGTTCAGCTCTACCTGGACGGTCTGGCCGACCAGGTCCACCTCATCCAGAAGTCGACCGCCACGATGTCGGGGCGCAGCGCCACCATCGCCGTCACCGTGCAGAACAAGCTGGTGCAGGGCGTCGACCACCTGGTGCTGAGACTCCAGCCGAAGAGCCCCACCCGCCTGCAGCTGGGCGAGGACGGCGACGCGATCGGCGAACAGCCGGTCAAGGTCGACGGCGACCGCAGCCAGTCGGTGAAGTTCACCGCCATCGCCAACGCCAACGGCCCCGTTCCGGTGACCGCGCGGCTCTACACCGAGGACGGCACGCCGTACGGTGAGCCGATGGAGTTCACCGTCCAGGTCTCCGAGATCACTCCGACGGTGATGCTGGTCATCGCCGGCGGTGTCCTGCTCCTGGTGCTCGCCGGCATCAGGATGTACACCCACCGCAAGCGCTCCATGGCTCGCGAGGAGTCCGAGGGCGATGACGACCCCGGTCAGTCGAACGGTTCGGCGGACGCCGATCCCGGGCAGCCGAGTGACCCGACACCGGACACCGGTCCGGAAAGCGGGGACGCACCCGGCCCGGGTGAGAAAGTGGACCATTGAGCTATGTCGTGGCCGGTCGGCCGGGGACGATGAGGTGGGGTAACCATGAACGCGCCGTACGACGGTGACCGTGGGCAGGGCGCTGGCAGCGGTGCCGCGCCCTCCGGGGGCATGCCCCCGGCACCCGCCCAGCCGGGCCAGGTCCCGCCGCCGCAGTCCGCGCCCGACCCGTATGTCCAGGACGCCTACGCCTATGACCCCTACCGGTCGCAGGACCTCTCCGCCCAGGACCCGGTGGCCGAGGCGCTCTACGACCGCGCCGCGCACCCACCGCCGCCCCCGGGCACCTACGCCGAGCAGCCGTCGCTCTACCAGCAGCCGGCCGCCCAGCAGTACGCGCCCGACCCGCGGATCTGGGCGCAGACCCCGCCGCCCGAGCCCGAGGGTCCCTCGCGCCATCTGCCCTACGGCGACGACGCGAGGACCACGCAGTTCGTGGGCGTCGACGACCTGGTCACCCAGGCGGGTGAGGAACTGCCCGAGCAGGACGCGTTCGCCCACCTCTACCGGGACCAGCAGCAGGCGGGCCAGCCCCCGGCTCCCTCGGCGCCGGAACAGGCCCCCGAGCCGCCCCCGAAGCCGGCCGGACGCGCCTCCAGCCTGATGAAGTCCAGCGCCGTGATGGCCGCGGGCACCCTGGTGTCCCGCCTCACGGGCTTCGTACGCAGCCTGGTGATCACCGCGGCGCTGGGTGCGGCCCTGCTCGGTGACACGTTCACCATCGCGCTCACCCTGCCGACGATGATCTACATCCTCACCGTCGGCGGCGGTCTGAACTCGGTGTTCGTGCCCCAGCTGGTGCGCTCCATGAAGGACGACGAGGACGGCGGCGAGGCCTACGCCAACCGTCTCCTCACCCTCGTCATGGTGGCGCTCGGCACCATCGTCGCGCTCGCCGTCGTCGGGGCGCCGCTGCTGATCCAGCTGATGTCGCCGACCATCGGCAACGACGCGGCCGCCAACAGCGTCGCCGTCACGTTCGCCCGCTACTGCCTGCCCACGATCTTCTTCATGGGCGTGCACGTGGTGATGGGCCAGATCCTCAACGCCCGCGGCAAATTCGGCGCGATGATGTGGACCCCGGTCCTCAACAACATCGTGATGATCTGCACGTTCGGCCTGTTCATCTGGGTGTACGGCACTTCCGCCGAGTCCCACATGGGCGTCCAGACCATCCCGCAGGACGGTGTCCGGCTGCTCGGCATCGGCACCCTGCTCGGCCTGGTCGTGCAGGCCCTGGCGATGCTTCCCTACCTCCGCGAGACCGGCTTCCGCTTCCGGCCGCGCTTCGACTGGAAGGGCCACGGGCTCGGCAAGACGGTCAAGCTCGCCAAGTGGACGGTGATGTTCGTGCTCGCCAACCAGGCCGGCGTCATCGTGGTCACCCGGTTCGCCACGGCCGCGGGCAAGGAGTCGGGGCGCTCCGGCGCCGGCTTCCTTGCCTACTCCAACGCCCAGCTGATCTGGGGCATGCCGCAGGCCATCATCACCGTCTCGGTCATGGCCGCACTGCTGCCGCGCATCTCGCGTGCCGCGCACGACAACGACCCGGGCGCGGTCCGCGACGACATCTCGCAGGGCCTGCGGAACTCGGCGGTCGCGATCGTGCCGGTCGCCTTCGCCTTCCTCGCGCTCGGCGTCCCCATGTGCACCCTGCTGTACGCGTCCAGCGGTGTCGAGGCCGCCCAGTCCATGGGCTTCATCCTGATGGCGTTCGCGCTCGGCCTGATCCCGTACTCGGTGCAGTACGTCGTCCTGCGCGGCTTCTACGCGTACGAGGACACCCGCACGCCCTTCTACAACACGGTCATCGTGGCCGCCGTCAACGCGGCCGCCTCGGCCGCCTGCTACGTAGTGCTTCCCGCCCGATGGGCGGTCGTGGGCATGGCCGCCGCATACGGGCTTGCCTACGCCGTGGGCGTCGGGGTGGCCTGGCGGCGGCTGCGCAACCGGCTGGGCGGCGATCTGGACGGTGCGCACGTCCTGCGTACGTACGCCCGCCTCTGCCTCGCCGCGGTGCCGGCCGCGCTGGTCGGTGGCGCGGTCGGCTTCGGCCTCCTCAGGTTCCTGGGCGAGGGCGCGGGAGGATCGGTCGTGGCGCTGGTCGTCGGCGGTGCCGTGCTGCTGGGCGTCTTCTTCCTCGCGGCCAAGCGGATGCGCATCGAAGAGCTCAACGCCATGGTCGGTATGGTGCGCGGGCGGCTCGGCCGCTGAGGCCGGAGCCCGCGCACAACCATCGTCGGTCACCGCGTGTCGTGCATAGTGCCGGACTGTGGGCACAATTGGCATGACTTTGCATGGCTGGCCTACAGCACGCAACGGATGGGGAGGCAGGAGCGACGGTGGCGGAACGTAGCACGGCTGCCGTCGACGTGGCCGACAACAGCGGCGACAACCCGCTGACCGCCAAGGCGGACAAGGCGACGACCGACGGGGTGACGGAGTCCATCGACACGGCAGAGCAGAGCCCTAACGGCACCGGCGGCGAGCGCAAGGCCACCGAGCCGACGATCGCGACGCCCGAACTGCACAGCGGCCACAAGCTGGCCAGACGCTACCGTCTCGAGGAGTGCGTCACCCGTCTGGACGGTTTCAGCAGCTGGCGTGCCGTCGACGAGAAACTCCGCCGGGCTGTCGGCGTCCACCTGCTGCCCGCCGACCACCCGCGAGCGCGCTCCGTGCTGGCCGCCGCCCGCTCTTCCGCGCTGCTCGGCGACCCCCGCTTCGTGCAGGTCCTGGACGCCGTGGAGGAGAACGACCTCGTCTACGTGGTGCACGAGTGGCTGCCCGACGCCACCGAGCTGACCGCCCTGCTCGCGCTCGGCCCGCTGGAGGCGCACGACGCCTACCAGATGGTCACGCAGGTCTCCCAGGCCATGGCGGCCGCCCACCGCGAGGGCCTCGCCCACCTCAGGCTCACCCCGAGCGCGGTCCTGCGGACCTCGACGGGGCAGTACCGCATCCGCGGCCTCGCCGTCGCCGCCGCGCTGCGCGGCATCAGCTCCGACACCCCGCAACGAAGCGACACCGAGGCCATCGGCGCCCTCCTGTACGCCGTCCTCACCCAGCGGTGGCCCTACGAGAGCGATGCCTACGGTCTGCACGGGCTGCCCAAGGGTGTCGGCCTGATCGCCCCCGACCAGGTACGGGCGGGCGTGCACCGGGGCCTCTCGGAGCTCGCGATGCGGGCCCTGGTCAACGACGGAGCCACCGCGTCCCGCCAGGAGCCGCCCTGCACCACCCCGGACGAGCTGGTCAAGGCCGTCGGGGAGATGCCGCGCATCCGCCCGCCGGAGCCCGCGTTCACCGCGCCACCCGAGTACCAGCGCACCACCTACCAACAGGGGACGTACGGCCGCCCGGCCGCCGGCCCAGGCCCCTCCGTCACCCAGACCGTGACGCCCCCGCCCCCGGCGCTCCAGGGACGCACCGGCAAAGCTCTCAAGTGGGCCGTCTCGGCGCTCCTGATCGCCGCGCTGGGCCTCGGCAGCTGGCAGCTGGCCGACGCGCTGCTGCACCGCGACAAGAGCGGCTCCAACGAGACGGGCAACACCCAGACCACGGACCACGGCGACGGAGACAAGCCGAAGGCTCCCCTCCCGATCAAGATCCAGGACGCCGAGGAGTACGCACCTGACGGGTCGCCGCAGAACGCGGCCGACGTGAAGAACACGTACGACAGCAGTACGACAAGCTACTGGCGCACCAAGAAATTCAACGACGGCCCCGACCTGGTGCCGTCGGTGAAGGCCGGCGTCGGCATCGTCTACGACCTCGGCTCGGCCAAGGATATTTCGACGGCGTCGATACTGTTGCGCTACGGCGGCGATCACACCACCATCACGCTGTACGCGACGGACTCGCTTTCCCCGTCGACACCGGTCAAGTCGATGAAACAGATCGCCACGGTCAAGACCAGTGAAACCAAGGCAGACCTCAAGGCGAGCACCCCGGTCAAGTCGCGGTACGTACTGCTCTGGATGACGGCCATGCCCTACTCGTCCCAGGACAATTACAGCGGCGAGGGCTACAAGCAGGCCATCACTGACGTGAAGTTCGCCGGCTGACCGAACGGCAGGGGGGAGGCTCACCGTTGGACGAGGCCACACTGGGCGACATGAGCGACCAGGACCTCCTGGCTCGCCATGTCGCCGGCGACCCCGACGCCTTCGGTGAGATCGTGCGGCGGCACCGCGACCGGCTGTGGGCGGTGGCGCTGCGCACGCTGGGAGACCGTGAGGAAGCCGCTGACGCCGTCCAGGACGCCCTCGTCTCCGCCTACCGGGCTGCCCACACCTTCCGCGGTCAGTCGGCCGTCACCACGTGGCTGCACCGCATCACGGTGAACGCCTGCCTCGACCGGGCCCGCAAGGCGGCCTCCCGCAAGACGTCCCCGGTCGACGACACCGAACGTCTGGACCAGCTCCTCGAGCCGCACGAGTCGGCCGAGGCTCCCGCCGAACGGCAGGATCTGCACCGGCAGCTCATGGAAGCCCTGGGCACCCTCCCGCCGGACCAGCGCGCCGCACTCGTACTCGTCGACATGCAGGGGTACCCCGTGGCGGAGGCGGCCCGCATGCTCGATGTCCCCACCGGGACGGTGAAAAGCCGGTGTGCTCGGGGGCGGGCACGGCTGTTGCCGCTGCTCACTCATCTGCGTGCTGACGCGGGGGGTAGCGGTGAGTCCGGTGGGGGAAGGAACCGGACGCCGGGGACATCCGTCCCACCGGCGTCGGGCACAAACGATGCAGGACCGAGCGGTTCGGCTGCCGTGAAGGGCGGAGGTGGGCGCACGTGACATCCACGACCGGAACGACACAACACCCGGACGTCTCGGAGATCTCCGAACTCACCGAGGGCCTTCTGTCTCCGTCGCGTACCGCGGACGTCCGTCGGCACTTGGAGGACTGCGCTCTCTGCGCCGATGTACGGGCCTCCCTCGAAGAGATCCGTGACCTGCTCGGCACGCTGCCCGGGCCGCAGCGCATGCCCGCCGACGTAGCCGGACGCATCGACGCGGCGCTCGCCGCGGAAGCACTGCTGAACGCCACGGCCCCCGACGAACCCGCCCGTGAAACCACGCATGTTTCACGTGAAACAGCGACTGCCGCGACCGAACCGGCACGCCAGGCCACCCCGGTCTCCGCCGGCGCCGGCCTCGCATCGGCCGGCCGGCCCGCCGGGCACGGCCGCGCGGCCACCGGCCCCGGTCGCGCCGCCAAGGCACGACGACGCCGTGCGGTCGTGCTGAGCGCGGTGCTCGGGGCCGCGGCCATCGGCGCGGGGATCTTCTTCGTGCAGAACAGCCAGTCGCCGACGTCGCCCTCCCGCGCCGACCACACCACGTCCGGCACGCCCGTGCCCGGCGGCACCGTCTACTCCTCGGGCATGCTCGAAGGGCGGGTCCAGTCGCTCGTTGCAGCTCAGCACGGCCAGACCGCCCAGAACGCGCCCTCGGCGAAGATCGCACCGTCAACGAAGAACGCGCCCAGCGACGAGAACTCTTCGGACAGCGTGCGCTCCGCCGTCAGCGTCCCCGCCTGTGTCCAGGCAGCGACCGGGCAGACCTCTCAGGCGCCCCTGGCAGCCGAGCAGGGCACGTATGAGGGAGCCAAGGTGTATCTCGTCGTGCTGCCCGATCAGGCGAATCCCGCCAACGTGGCGGCGTACATCGTCGACGCGGCCTGCGAGAGCGCCGGCCCCTCGGCCCAGGGGAAACTGTTGCTGACGCATTCCTACCCGCGCCGCTGAGACCTCGCGAAGGCCGCGTCTCCGCGCTGCCCGTCCGGCTCGGGAATGCATCCCCCGTAGGATCCGTTGGGTGGGGTGAGAGTCCTGGACCGGGGCCCCGACAGGCAGTAGGCAGTCCGCAGAGACGAGGAAGAAACCCGTGAGCGACGTCCGTAACGTGATCATCATTGGCTCGGGCCCGGCCGGATACACAGCCGCGCTGTACACCGCACGTGCGTCGCTGAAGCCGCTGGTGTTCGAGGGCGCCGTCACCGCCGGCGGTGCCCTGATGAACACCACCGAGGTGGAGAACTTCCCGGGCTTCCAAGACGGCATCATGGGCCCGGAGCTCATGGACAACATGCGCGGCCAGGCCGAGCGCTTCGGCGCCGAGCTGGTCCCGGACGATGTCGTCGCCGTCGACCTGACCGGTGGGATCAAGACCGTCACGGACACCGCCGGCACGGTCCACCGCGCCAAGGCCGTCATCGTCACCACCGGCTCGCAGCACCGCAAGCTGGGACTGGCCAACGAGGACAAGCTGTCCGGCCGCGGTGTCTCGTGGTGCGCCACGTGCGACGGCTTCTTCTTCAAGGACCAGGACATCGCCGTGGTCGGCGGCGGCGACACCGCGATGGAGGAGGCGACCTTCCTCTCGCGCTTCGCCAAGTCGGTCACGATCATCCACCGCCGCGACAGCCTGCGCGCCTCCAAGGCGATGCAGGAGCGTGCCTTCGCCGACGAGAAGATCAAGTTCGCGTGGGACAGCGAGGTCGCCGAGATCCACGGCGACCAGAAGCTCTCCGGTCTGACGCTGCGCAACACCAAGACCGGCGCCACCTCCGAGCTGCCGGTGACGGGTCTCTTCATCGCCGTGGGCCACGACCCGCGCACCGAGCTCTTCAAGGGCCAGCTCGACCTGGACGACGAGGGCTACCTGAAGGTCGACGCCCCGTCGACCCGCACCAACCTGACGGGTGTCTTCGGCGCCGGCGACGTCGTCGACCACACCTACCGGCAGGCCATCACGGCCGCCGGCACCGGCTGCTCCGCCGCCCTCGACGCCGAGCGCTTCCTCGCCGCCCTGGCCGACAGCGAGAAGGCCGCAGCCGGCGTCTGATCCGCCCGTTCCAGCTCCCCCCTCCCCCCAACCCCCTTAGGAGACTGCCGTGGCCGGCACCCTGAAGCACGTGACCGACGCCGACTTCGACGAGGTCGTCCTCAAGAGCGACAAGCCCGTCCTCGTGGACTTCTGGGCCGAGTGGTGCGGCCCCTGCCGCCAGATCGCCCCGTCGCTGGAGGCCATTGCCGCCGAGCACGGCGACCAGATCGAGATCGTCAAGCTCAACATCGACGAGAACCCGACGACCGCCGCCAAGTACGGCGTGATGTCGATTCCGACGCTCAACGTCTACCAGGGCGGCGAGGTCGCCAAGACGATCGTCGGTGCCAAGCCGAAGGCCGCGCTGCTGCGTGACCTCGACGTCTTCATCGCCGAGAAGTAAGTCTCGACGCGCTCGCTGTTTCACGTGAAACGGGCCCGCTCCCTCATGGGGGCGGGCCCGTTTCGCATGGGAACACCTTCTACAGCGGCCTGAGGGCCGGCTCCTTCTGGACCGCGCCGAGCAGCCGGTCCAGGGCCAGCTCGACGTCCTCCTTCCAGGACAGCGTCGTTCGCAGTTCGAGTCGCATCCGCGGATATCTCGGGTGGTGCCGTACGGTCTTGAAGCCGACCGCCAGCAGATGATCGGCCGGCAGCACACAAGCGGGCTCCCGCCAACGCGCGTCTCCGAACGCCTCGATGGCCTTGAAATTGCGGCGCAGCAGATCCTTGGCGACCGTCTGCACCAGCACTCTCCCCAGCCCCTGCCCCTGATAGCCCGGCATGATCCACCCCGTTATCAGCTGTACGGCGTCGGCGGACACCGGGCTCGTGGGAAACGCGGTGGATCGGGGCACGTAGGCCGGGGGCGCGTAGAGCACATAGCCGACCGGGATGTCGTCGACGTAGACGACCCGGCCGCAGGAGCCCCATTCCAGGAGCACTCCTGAGATCCAGGCCTCTTTCTCCAGTTCGGGTCTGCCCGCCTTTACCGCGGCTTCTCCGCTGACCGGATCGAGTTCCCAGAAGACGCAGCCTCGGCAGCGCTTGGGGAGGTCCGGAAGGTTGTCCAGCGTGAGCGGTACGAGCCGACGCCCCATGGAGGCTGTTCCTCACTTCCCTCGCCTGCCGCACTCTGCGCGGCCGACAGCGCGCTCCGTTCCCGGAGCAGACTGCCGACGAATCCGCCGACCGCCCCGAGACCGAGCCCGGCCGTCACCAGTCGAGTGCGGCTCACCGTTCGCATGGCCCCTGCCCTCCTTAGAGGATGGATCAAGGTGGATGTGCCATACCAGAACGCATCGTATCCACCGCATCACGGCGGGGATACCGTCCGCATGCAAAGGGCGGGCCGTGTTCCGGTATGAACCGGCACACGGCCCGCCCTCAAGCGGCGCCGAACGGACTCAGCTGTCGTCGTCCTCCGAAGCGTCCTCGGCCAGGCCCTTCTCCAGGACCCGTCCCTCGCCCGGGGCGAGGGTGCCGAGAATCCTCTCCAGATCGTCCATCGAGGCGAACTCGACGACGATCTTTCCCTTCTTCTGGCCCAGGTCGACCTTCACCCTCGTCTCGAAGCGGTCCGAGAGCCGGGTCGCCAGGTCGGAGAGTGCCGGAGAGAGCCTCGTCCCCGCCCTCGGCCCCTTGGCCTTGGGAGCGGCCTGGGGCTCCGAGGACATCAGGCTGACGATCTCCTCGACCGCCCGCACCGAGAGCCCCTCGGCCACGATGCGGTGGGCGAGCCGGTCCTGCTCTCCTGTGTCCTCCACCGAGAGCAGCGCCCTGGCGTGGCCCGCCGAGATGACACCGGCGGCGACCCTGCGCTGCACGGGGGCCGAAAGACGCAGCAGACGCAGCGTGTTGGAGACCTGCGGCCGCGAGCGGCCGATGCGGTCCGCCAGCTGGTCATGGGTGCACTTGAAGTCCCTGAGCAGCTGGTCGTAGGCGGCGGCCTCTTCCAGTGGGTTCAGCTGGGCCCGGTGGAGGTTCTCCAGGAGGGCGTCGAGCAGAAGCTTCTCGTCATCCGTCTCCCGGACGATCGCGGGGATCCGCTCAAGGCCGGCCTCACGGCAGGACCTCCAGCGCCGCTCGCCCATGATGAGCTCATAGCGCTCGGGGCCGGTCTGCCGGACGACGACGGGCTGGAGAAGGCCAACTTCCTTGATGGAGGTGACCAGTTCGGACAGCGCATCCTCGTCGAACACCTCGCGCGGCTGGCGCGGGTTGGGCGTGATCGAGTCGATCGGCAGCTCGGCGAAGAACGCACCGGCCGGGGTAACCGGCTCCGGCACGGCCTCCGGCTCGGGCTCCGGAGCTGTTTCACGTGAAACAGGGGCCGGCGGCAGCGTCGCCACCTTGGCGGCCGCCACCCCTCGCTCCGCCGTCAGAACCGGCACCGCCGACGGGGACGTGGAAGCCGTCCCCACCGAGGAGCCCGGCTTCTCCTGCGTGGCGGACGGGATCAGCGCACCGAGCCCACGCCCCAATCCTCTGCGTCGCTCGCTCACTGGATCCCCTCCGACATGCTGTGCTGGTTGTTCTGGTTGACCACATGCGAGTGCGTGGGGTCGTACTGCACTCCGACACCGCGCAGGGCGATCTCGCGGGCAGCTTCGAGATACGAGAGCGATCCGCTGGAGCCCGGGTCATAGGTGAGCACCGTCTGCCCGTAGCTCGGCGCCTCGGAGATGCGGACCGAGCGCGGAATGCTGGTCCGCAGCACCTCCTTGCCGAAGTGGCTGCGCACCTCGTCGGCCACCTGCGAGGCGAGCCGGGTCCTGCCGTCGTACATGGTGAGCAGGATCGTCGACACATGCAGCGCCGGGTTGAGGTGGCCTCGTACGAGATCGACGTTCCTCAGGAGCTGGCCCAGGCCCTCCAGTGCGTAGTACTCGCACTGGATCGGGATCAGGACCTCGGCCCCCGCGACCAGCGCGTTGACCGTCAGCAGGCCCAGCGAGGGCGGGCAGTCGATGAGGATGTAGTCCAGCGGCTGCTCGTACGCCTGGATGGCGCGCTGCAGTCGGCTCTCCCGCGCCACCAGGGAAACGAGCTCGATCTCCGCACCGGCGAGATCGATCGTGGCCGGTGCGCAGAAGAGACCCTCGACGTCCGGGACGGGCTGGACCACTTCGGCAAGCGGCCTGCTCTCGACCAGGACGTCATAGATCGAAGGGACTTCGGCGTGGTGGTCGATACCCAGCGCCGTCGAGGCGTTGCCCTGCGGATCGAGGTCGACGACCAGGACCCGTGCGCCGTGCAGCGCAAGGGAAGCGGCGAGGTTGACCGTGGTGGTGGTCTTTCCTACGCCGCCCTTCTGGTTGGCAACGACCATGATTCGGGTCTGCTCCGGCCGGGGCAGACCCTCGCCGGCACGGCCGAGAGCTTCCACCGCCAGCTGGGCAGCGCGACCGATGGGGGTGTCGTCCATCGGGGGCGGTGTTTCACGTGAAACATCCTCCCCCACCGATTCGGTTCGGGGACCGGGGACCGGATCGGTCATCGGTCCCGCGATGTTGGCGTCGGACCGCAAGGATTCACTCTCCTCGACTTCAGGCTCGCAATGAACAGAGCCTCCCATGTCTTCGGGGTCGTGAACCAGCGAGGCCCGGTCTTCTGTGGATGAATCCACCTCTGTGGACAACTCCGTAGCCCCCGCGGGGGACTCGGGGCCCCCTGCGAACGGCCTACGGTCGCGCGGCGAGGAAGCCGCACGGCCGCGGCTGATGATTCCGTGCAGCAGTGAGCGACGTTTCACGTGAAACACGATGCATCCGCGCTACCTGGAGACCGTTACGACACTCCGAAATGCGTACGTATGCCGCCTTCTATGGAGCATTCGTCCACTGAACGCCCCTGACCGGAGGCGAAAGCTCAGCGACGACGCCGGGTGCGGCTGGTCCTGGCGGCCTTGGCACGCTTCGCGGCGAACCGCACACCGCCGGGGCTCTCGCCGACCTCGACCCGTACGACCGTGGACAGCGGGTCCACAATCCCCTCGCCCACGTGAAGCACCGTGGTCTCCACCACACCGAGCTTGCTCAGTGCGGCGCGCGCACCCACGATCTCCTCCTCGGCCGTGTCGCCCTTGAGCGCGAGCATCTCGCCGTACGGACGCAGCAGCGGCACACCCCAGCCGGCCAGCCGGTCCAGCGGTGCCACCGCACGGGCGGTCACCACGTGAACCGGTGCGACCTTGCCCAGCATCTCCTCGGCGCGGCCGCGCACCACGGTGACATGGTCGAGGCCCAGAAGCTCCACGGCTTCCTGGAGGAAGTTGGTGCGCCGCAGCAGCGGCTCCAGCAGCGTGATCTTCAGGTCCGGGCGCACCAGCGCCAGCGGGATACCGGGCAGCCCCGCGCCCGAGCCGACGTCGCAGACCGTGACGCCCTCCGGGACGACCTCGGAGAGCACCGCGCAGTTGAGCAGATGCCGCTCCCACAGACGCGGCACCTCACGCGGCCCGATGAGACCTCGCTTGACCCCCGCATCCGCGAGCAGCTCCGCATACCGCACGGCCTCCGGGAAGAACTCACCGAAAACCGCCCGCGCCTCTTCGGGCGCCGGGGGAAGCTCCGCTGCTGCCTCTGCCTCCGTCACGGGGACCGTCCTTCCCTACCTCGCGTTACCGCACTGTGGTGGCTGACTATCAGGCTGACAAAGATCGGCCCCGCCTGCGAACAGACGGGGCCGAGAAAGCAATGACCGCTCAGGCGGGCAGCACGACGACGAAGCGCTGCGGCTCCTCGCCCTCCGACTCGCTGCGCAGTCCCGCCGCCGCGACGGCGTCGTGCACGACCTTGCGCTCGAACGGCGTCATCGGGTCCAGCTTCACCGGCGCGCCGGTGCTCTTCACCTCGTCCGCCGCCTTGGCACCCAGCGCGGCGAGCTCCGTACGCTTCTTGGCCCGGTAGCCGCCGATGTCCAGCATCAGCCGGCTGCGGTCACCGGTCTCACGGTGCACCGCGAGGCGCGTGAGTTCCTGGAGCGCCTCCAGCACCTCGCCGTCCCGGCCTACGAGCTTCTGCAGGTCACGGCTGTTGCTGTCACTGATGATCGAGACCGCGGCCCGGTCCGCCTCGACGTCCATGTCGATGTCGCCGTCGAGGTCGGCGATGTCGAGCAGGCCCTCGAGGTAATCGGCGGCGATCTCCCCTTCCTGCTCCAGGCGGGAGAGGGTGTCGACGCCCTCAGCGGCCGGGGAGGTGGTGCCTTCCGTCACGGATGGACTCCTTCTTACTTCTTGGACGGGTGCTTGGGCCGCTGCTGACCCTTGCGCTGACCCGACTTGGCTCGTGCCTGGCCGGCGGTGGGCTTGCCCTGCTTCGGCTTGGCATCCTGCTTGGGCTTGGCGTCCTGCGGCTCGGCCTTCTCCTCGACGGCGTCCGAGGTCTCGGAGGAGTCCTTCGACAGCGAGGTCTTCGCGGCCGCGTCGTCCTGCTGAGCCCCGCCCGACTGCCGCTGCGCCTTGGTCTGCCGCTTGGGCTGCTGACGCTTGGGAGCCGCCGCGCCCTCGGCCTCTGCGGCCGCCGTGTCGCTCTTCACCACGGAGCCGTCCGCCTGGGCCGCGAAGCCCTGCTTGGAGAGCGTGGTGACGAACTTGCGCTCGTTGTCGTTGCGGTCCGGGCCCTTGGCCACGATGGCCTGGACGACGGCACGGCGCCGCTTGCCGCGGACCTCGCCGTGCGCGGAAACGCTCTTGACCAGGCGGTCCAGGTAGTGCGCCTGAGCCTTGGAACCCGGCGTCGGATTCTGGTTGATGACGTACATCTGCTGGCCCATGGTCCACACGTTGGTGGTCAGCCAGTAGACGAGGACACCGACGGGGAAGTTGATGCCCATCACGGCGAACATGACGGGGAAGACGTACATCAGCATCTTCTGCTGCTGCATGAACGGCGTCTTGACCGTGAGGTCGACGTTCTTCGTCATCAGCTGGCGCTGGGTGAAGAACTGCGAGGCCGACATCAGCACGATCATGATCGCGGTGACGACCCGGACGTCGGTCAGCGTCGCGCCGAGGCCCTCGACCTTCGAGGCGCTGTCCATGAACTTCGCGGCCAGCGGGGCACCGACGATGTGGGCCTTCTGGGCGCTCTCGAGCAGCGGCTGGTTGATGACGCCGATGGTCTTGCCGTTGGCGATGCCGGCGAGCACGTGGTACAGCGCGAAGAAGAACGGCGACTGAGCGAGGATCGGAAGGCACGAGGAGAGCGGGTTGGTGCCCGTCTCCTTGTACAGCTTCATCATCTCTTCGGACTGACGCTGCTTGTCGCTCTTGTACCGCTCCTGGATCGCCTTCATCTTCGGCTGGAGCGCCTGCATGTTCCGGGTCGACTTGATCTGCTTCACGAAGAGCGGGATCAGGCAGATACGGATCAGCACCACAAGGGACACGATCGACAGGCCCCAGGCCCAACCCGTGTCCGGCCCGAAGATCGCGCCGTACAACTTGTGGAACTGGACGATGACCCAGGAAACAGGCCAGGTGATGAAGCTGAACAGACTGGCAATCGTGTCCACTAATCAGGCTCCTTGAGCATTGGGCGGGGTCTCTGCGGCCGGGCTTGTCTCGGTCTCAGCGGCGGACTGCCCGCCCTTGTCGCCGCGCCAGGCAGCGCGCAGCGCCTCGTGCCATCGAGGGCGCTTGCGCTCCGGTACGTAGTCCACACCGCCCGGCGACCACGGATTGCACCGCAGAATGCGCCAGGCGGTCAGGGCCGTGCCTTTGACGGCACCGTGCCGGTCGATCGCCGTATATCCATAGTGGGAACACGACGGGTAGTACCTGCAGACGGGCCCCAGAAGTGGGCTGATCGTCCACTGGTACAGCTTGATCAGGGCCAGCAGCGGGTACTTCATCGCGCGCCCCCTCCCAGCAGCCGCGCGAGGGCGGCGTCCAGGTCTCGGGCCAGCTGTGCATGGTCTGCATCACCCGCACCGGGCAATGCCCGTACGACCACCAGGCTACCGGCGGGCAACTGGGGCAGCCGTTCGCGCATGAGATGGCGAAGCCTGCGCTTCACCAGATTGCGGACGACAGCCACGCCGACGGCCTTGCTGACAACGAAACCCGCACGCGTCGGGGGAGCGCTCTCCCCAGGCGCGTGCGGGTCCGTTGTACCGCTGCGTAGATGGACGACGAGGAGCGGGCGGCCGGCCCGGCGTCCTCGGCGTACCGCGGTCGCGAAGTCCTCGCGCCGCCTCAGCCGATTCTCGGTAGGCAGCACGTCATGACCTGTTAGCTGATTACGCGGACAGGCTGGCGCGACCCTTGCCACGGCGGTTCGCGAGAATCGCGCGGCCGGCACGGGTACGCATCCGCAGGCGGAAGCCGTGGGTCTTGGCGCGGCGACGGTTGTTCGGCTGGAAGGTGCGCTTGCTCACTCGGGGGCTCCAGAAATGATTCGTTGGCGGCGGGACATCGCCTGGCTGTCACCGTGCGCCCACGAGTAGCTCGCGTATACGCCCGTGTGCACCGCTTCACGATCACAGATCGTGATCTTTGCCCATCGGAGGCAGGCGGCAGCAGCCATCGACAACTCGACCTGGTTACGGTACGCGCGGCTACGCCATCCGGTCAAACCGGCGTCCTGCCGGGCCCCGGTATGCACAGGCTGTGGACAACAACTTGAACCACGTCAGTGGGCCCGACTACCGTGGCTGAACTCCGAATCTTTTCCCGATCTGTCCTTGCCTGTCTGTCTGTGCCAACCCATCCCGTCCCGAGAACCACACATTCGTGGGACCTGCGAGAGAGCGTGCCCTGTGGCTGACGTACCTGCCGATCTTGCCGCAGTGTGGCCACGAGTGCTGGAGCATCTCCTCGGGGAGGGGCAGCAGGGCATCGAGCCCAAGGACAAGCAGTGGATCGAGCGCTGCCAGCCGCTCGCGCTGGTGGCGGACACCGCGCTGCTCGCCGTGCCCAACGAGTGGGGCAAGCGCGTCCTGGAGGGCCGGCTCGCCCCGCTGATCAGTGAAACGCTGAGCCGTGAGTGCGGCCGCACCATCCGGATCGCGATCACCGTCGACGACTCGGTGGGCGAGCCCACGCCGCCCGCCCCCCAGCAGCCTTCCCAGCAACAGCAGCAGCCGCGCTACCAGGACGACCCCTACGCCCGGCCCGCCGACGACGGCCTGCCCACCGCGCGCCCCGCCTACCCCGGCGAGTACCAGCAGCGCTCCGAGCCGGGCTCCTGGCCGCGCGCCCAGGAGGACCTCTGGCAGCAGCCCCGCCTCGGCGGCTTCCAGGACCGCGACTCCTCGGGCGAGCAGTGGCGCGAGCCCTACGGCGGCGCCCGCCCGCAGCAGCCCCAGCACGACTACCGCTCGCAGCAGCTGCCCGAGCGCGGTCAGTACGACCAGGACCGCGGCCAGTACGAGCAGGGCCGCCCTTCCTACGACCAGCCCAAGACGCAGCCGTTCGAGCAGCAGCGCCACGAGCAGCGGTCCGAGCGGCGTGAGCTGCCGGACGCGCAGCCCCCGCAGCGCGGCGGCTCCGGTCACCTCGCGCCGTCCCCGTCCGGCGGGGCGCCCGCGCAGGGCGGCCCGGGCGAGCCGCACGCGCGGCTGAACCCGAAGTACCTCTTCGACACCTTCGTCATCGGCTCGTCGAACCGGTTCGCGCACGCCGCGGCCGTGGCGGTCGCCGAGGCGCCGGCGAAGGCGTACAACCCCCTCTTCATCTACGGGGAGTCAGGCCTGGGCAAGACCCATCTGCTGCACGCCATCGGGCACTACGCCCGCAGCCTGTACCCCGGCACCCGGGTGCGGTACGTGAGCTCCGAGGAGTTCACCAACGAGTTCATCAACTCGATCCGCGACGGAAAGGGCGACACCTTCCGCAAGCGCTACCGCGATGTCGACATCCTGCTGGTCGACGACATCCAGTTCCTGGCGAGCAAGGAGTCGACGCAGGAGGAGTTCTTCCACACCTTCAACACGCTGCACAACGCCAACAAGCAGATCGTGCTGTCCTCGGACCGGCCGCCCAAGCAGCTGATGACCCTGGAGGACCGGCTGCGGAACCGTTTCGAGTGGGGCCTCACCACCGATGTGCAGCCGCCCGAGCTGGAGACGCGTATCGCGATCCTCCGTAAGAAGGCGGTGCAGGAGCAGCTCAACGCCCCGCCGGAGGTGCTCGAGTTCATCGCGTCCCGCATCTCGCGGAACATCCGTGAGCTGGAGGGCGCGCTGATCCGGGTGACGGCGTTCGCCTCGCTGAACAGGCAGCCGGTGGACCTGGGGCTCACCGAGATCGTGCTCAAGGACCTGATCCCCGGCGGCGAGGACTCGGCGCCCGAGATCACCGCGAGCGCCATCATGGCGGCGACCGCCGACTACTTCGGTCTGACGGTGGAGGACCTCTGCGGATCCTCACGCAGCCGCGTCCTGGTGACGGCCCGCCAGATCGCCATGTACCTGTGCCGCGAGCTCACCGACCTCTCCCTGCCCAAGATCGGGGCCCAGTTCGGCGGCCGCGACCACACGACGGTGATGCACGCCGACCGCAAGATCCGCGCGCTGATGGCCGAGCGCCGCTCCATCTACAACCAGGTCACCGAGCTCACCAACCGCATCAAGAACGGCTGACGAAGCCGGCACGGACACCCGCAAGGGCGCCCAGGGATCCATTCTCCGGGCGCCCTTCGTCGTTCCCGGCGCCCGATCGGCCCCCCGGTCCGGCCCGTCCGGGCGCCGGGGAGGCCCCCGAAACGCCTCCGTGAGGCCCCTGAATACGTGCGTACGACGCCGAAGGAAGCGTGTGTACGAGTCCGGCGGAGCCCCCGGCGTTCGAATACCGGCTGGTCGGAGGCGGTTCTCCACAGATCTGGGGACTTTCCTCCGTCCACACCCTGGGGACTGCGAAGTTGTCCAGATTGCTTCCACAGGCACGGCGGCTGATACTCCATCACCCCAGGTCAACAGCCTGTGGATTTGTGGGCATCCCTGCTCCACAGCTTGTGGACGAATCTTCTGTCCACAGCCTGTGGGTTCAGTTGTCCACCGGCGGCCCACAGGTCTTGATCCGTTGTCCCCAACTTCTCCACACCCCTGTCCACTGTTCGGCAACGAAACACCCGTGATCACCGGACCGAGTGAAAGCCGTCACACGAAGGGGACGGGTTGGCCTGTGGGGAACCTGGGTAAAGCTGGGGACAGCGTTGGGGAGAAGTACCCCTGTCCTGTGCATTGGATGTGCAGAACTTTCGGGCATCCACAGAAACCATGAGTTGTCCACCGGCTCCACCCACAGGCCCGGTGGACAAAAAAGTGGGTGTGACCTGCGTAAACGGGGTTATCCACGGTTTCCACAGGCCCTACTACTACTCCCACATAGAGTTAGCTCGGAATCCGTTTCGAAGTGGGGCCTGTGCACAACTGGCCGCCGGAGCTCCGGGCGCCGCTCGACGCGACTTGACCCCGACTCGCACCGACTGTCAGCGGCGTACGTCAGACTGGTCCCCGGCGATACAGCCGACGACGAAAGCCAGCAGGGCGAGCCAGCAACAGCAGGAGGCGGTTCCGGTGAAGATCCGGGTGGAGCGCGATGTACTCGCGGAGGCGGTGGCCTGGGTGGCCCGCAGCCTCCCGGCCCGTCCGCCCGCGCCCGTACTCGCGGGCCTTCTTCTGAAGGCGGAGGACGGCGCGCTCAGCTTCTCCAGCTTCGACTACGAGGTCTCGGCGCGGGTCTCGGTGGATGCCGAGGTCGACGAGGACGGCACGGTGCTCGTCTCCGGCCGCCTTCTTGCCGACATCTGCCGCGCCCTGCCCAACCGCCCGGTGGAGATTTCCACAGACGGTGTACGGGCGACCGTGGTCTGCGGCTCCTCGCGATTCACACTCCACACCCTTCCTGTGGAGGAGTACCCGGCGCTGCCGCAGATGCCGACCGCCACGGGCACCGTTCCCGGTGAGGTCTTCGCCTCCGCAGCCGCCCAGGTCGCCATCGCGGCCGGCCGCGACGACACGCTGCCCGTCCTGACCGGCGTGCGCATCGAGATCGAGGGCGACACGGTCACGCTGGCCTCCACCGACCGCTACCGCTTCGCGGTCCGCGAGTTCCTGTGGAAGCCGGAGAACCCGGAGGCCTCCGCGGTCGCCCTGGTGCCCGCCAAGACGCTCCTGGACACCGCCAAGGCGCTCACGAGCGGCGACACGGTCACCCTGGCGCTGTCGGGCTCCGGTGCCGGTGAGGGCCTGATCGGCTTCGAGGGCGCCGGCCGTCGCACGACCACACGCCTTCTCGAGGGCGACCTGCCGAAGTACCGCACTCTTTTCCCCACCGAGTTCAACTCGGTCGCGGTGATCGAGACCGCCCCGTTCGTCGAGGCCGTCAAGCGCGTGTCCCTGGTGGCCGAGCGCAACACCCCGGTGCGGCTGAGCTTCGAGCAGGGCGTCCTCATCCTGGAGGCCGGTTCGAGCGACGACGCACAGGCTGTGGAAAGGGTCGACGCCAACCTGGAGGGCGACGACATCTCGATCGCCTTCAACCCGACCTTCCTGCTCGACGGCCTGAGCGCCATCGACTCGCCGGTCGCCCAGCTCGCGTTCACCACCTCGACCAAGCCGGCGCTGCTCAGTGGAAAGCCCGCCCTGGACGCCGAGGCGGACGACGCGTACAAGTACCTGATCATGCCGGTGCGCCTTTCCGGCTGAGTGGCTTGAAGACGTACGCCCCAGGCCTCCCGGGGCGTACGTCTGAGCGGCTGACCCCGCAGGTGTGTACCAAGGCCCCGGCGTAGGCTCGGACGCGGGTACGAAAACGCCACAACGTCAAAGGATCATGTGATGGAGCTCGGTCTCGTCGGCCTCGGCAAGATGGGCGGCAACATGCGCGAGCGCATCCGCCGCGCAGGCCACACCGTCATCGGTTACGACCGCAACCCGGACGTCGCCGATGTCCACAGCCTCAAGGAGCTTGTGGACAGTCTCAAGGGCCCGCGGGTCGTGTGGGTGATGGTCCCGGCGGGCGCCGCGACGCAGTCCACCATCGACGAGCTCGCCGAGCTCCTGTCCCCCGGCGACATCGTCGTGGACGGCGGCAACTCCCGCTGGACGGACGACGAGAAGCACGCCGTCGAGCTGGGCATCAAGGGCATCGGCTTCGTCGACTGCGGCGTATCCGGCGGCGTCTGGGGCCTGGAGAACGGCTACGCGCTGATGTACGGCGGCGACGCCGAGAACATCGCGAAGGTCCAGCCGGTCTTCGACGCGCTGAAGCCCGAGGGCGACTTCGGCGCGGTGCACGCGGGCAAGGTCGGCGCCGGCCACTTCTCGAAGATGGTCCACAACGGCATCGAGTACGCCATGATGCAGGCCTACGCCGAGGGCTGGGAGCTCCTGGAGAAGGTCGACTCGGTCACCGACGTCCGCGAGGTGTTCCGCAGCTGGCAGGAGGGCACGGTCATCCGTTCCTGGCTGCTCGACCTGGCGGTCAACGCCCTGGACGACGACGAGCACCTCGACAAGCTCAAGGGCTTCGCGCAGGACTCCGGCGAGGGCCGGTGGACCGTGGAGGCCGCCATCGACAACGCCGTGCCGCTGCCCGCGATCACCGCTTCGCTGTTCGCGCGCTTCGCGTCCCGGCAGGACGACTCCCCGCAGATGAAGATGATCGCCGCGCTGCGCAACCAGTTCGGCGGCCACGCGGTCGAGTCCAAGTAGCTGTACAGAGCAGTAGGTAAGCCGGGGGAGGTCGGCGACACCATGCACGTCACGCATCTCTCGCTGGCCGACTTCCGCTCGTACGCCCGGGTCGAGGTTCCGCTCGACCCGGGCGTCACCGCTTTCGTCGGGGCGAACGGGCAGGGCAAGACCAACCTCGTCGAGGCCGTGGGCTACCTCGCCTCGCTCGGCAGCCACCGCGTGTCCTCGGACGCGCCGCTGGTGCGCATGGGCGCAGAGCGCGCCGTGATCCGCGCCGCCGTCACCCAGGGCGAGCGCTCCCAGCTGATCGAGCTCGAACTGAACCCGGGCCGCGCCAACCGGGCCCGCATCAACAGGTCCTCGCAGGTCAGGCCGCGCGATGTGCTGGGGATCGTACGCACCGTGCTCTTCGCGCCGGAGGATCTGGCGCTGGTCAAGGGCGACCCCGGAGAGCGGCGCCGGTTCCTGGATGAGCTGATCACCGCGCGCTCGCCGCGGATGGCGGCCGTACGGTCCGACTACGAGCGGGTGCTCAAGCAGCGCAACACCCTCCTGAAGTCCGCCGCGATGGCGCGCCGGCACGGTGGCCGTGGCATGGACCTGTCCACCCTCGACGTGTGGGACCAGCACCTGGCCCAGGCCGGCGCCGAGCTCCTCGCCCAGCGCCTCGACCTGATCGCCGCGCTCCAGCCCCTCGCCGACAAGGCCTACGAGCAACTCGCTCCGGGCGGCGGCCCGTTGGCCCTGGAGTACAAGCCGTCCGCGCCCGGCGACGGGCACACCCGCGAGGAGCTGTACGGCCAGCTCATCGCGGCCTTCGCGGACGTACGCAAGCAGGAGATCGAGCGCGGAGTGACGCTGGCGGGGCCACACCGCGACGACCTGGTGCTGCGCCTGGGCGAGCTGCCGGCGAAGGGATACGCGAGCCACGGCGAGTCCTGGTCGTACGCGCTTGCGCTGCGGCTCGCCTCGTACGACCTGCTGCGGGCCGAGGGCAACGAGCCGGTGCTCGTGCTCGACGACGTGTTCGCGGAGCTGGACGCCCGGCGCCGTGAGCGGCTCGCGGAGCTGGTGGCTCCGGGCGAGCAGGTCCTGGTGACGGCCGCGGTGGACGACGACGTTCCGGGGATCCTCGCGGGCGTCCGGTACGAGGTCGCGGCGGGCGAGGTGACGCGGGTATGAGCGAGGAATCCGGACGGGCCGAGCAGCCGAAGGTGCCCGAGGCCTCCGGCATCGACCTGGCGCGGGTCGCGCTGCGCGCGGCCAAGGAGCAGGCCAGGGCGCGGGGCCAGGCCGCGCAGGACAGGAAGCAGGTCCGGTGGGGCAACGGACTGCGTTCGGGCGCCCGCGCGGACGGGCGCGATCCGTTGCCGCTCGGCTCCGCGATCAACGGGCTGATCAGGGAGAAGGCCTGGGAGACGCCGACCGCGGTGGCCGGAGTCCTTGGCCGCTGGCCGGAGATCGTCGGCGAGGAGCTCGCCAAGCACACGGAGCCCGGCCCGCACGACGCCGAGGAGGGGATCCTCGTCGTGCGGTGCGACTCGACGTCCTGGGCGACCCAGCTGCGGCTGCTCGCCCCCCAGCTGGTGGCGCGCATCAACGCCGACCTGGGCCACGGCACGGTCCGGCTGATCAAGGTCTACGGCCCCAGCGGGCCGCCGCAGCGCTACGGCAAGCTGCGCGCGCCCGGGAGCACCGGGCCCGGCGACACCTACGGGTGAGCCGCCGCGGCGTGCCCCCGGCCGAGCCGGTCGGGGGCACGCCGCGCCCACGTCTTCACGGCTTGTGCCCGCCTCTTGAAGGAGGGCGTCGCGCCCGCTTCCTGAGGAGGCGGGCGTTCGTGCTTCCCGAACGTCTCCCACGCCCCTCCCTGGCACCCCCTGTGACGTGCGAAAACGGGGTGCGAGAGGGCTCTGGAAACCGGTGGGCAACATGAGGCGTCCCTCACGGTAGTCGGAGGTTGACAGGCCGAAGCGCTGAAAGCCCGTGTGAGGCTCTTGGGGCCCCTCCCCGAATATGGGGAGTCGGTCGGCGCCCGCTCAGGGCGGCACATGCGGACTCAGGTACCGGCAAACCCCCATTCATGTCGGCGCTACCGGTAGACTGGTCAATAATCCCGCCGTCCTCGCGGGACCCACCGAAAGACGCGGTCGGACGCTTGCCCCCTCGGCAACGCCCGACGCTGACCATCGCTGAACGACGCAGCCGCTCCTGCCTGTACAGGGGAAGGCTTGTGCTGTGCCAGAAAGGGCGCTTCGTGGCCGATTCCGGCAACCCCAACGAGAACTCCCCGTCCACTGCCGTCGGCGAGAACGGCGAGGTCACCGCCTCGTACGACGCCAGCGCGATCACCGTCCTCGAAGGTCTGGACGCGGTCCGCAAGCGACCCGGCATGTACATCGGCTCGACCGGTGAGCGGGGTCTGCACCACCTGGTGCAGGAGGTAGTCGACAACTCCGTCGACGAGGCCCTCGCCGGTCATGCGGACACGATCGACGTCACGATCCTGCCGGACGGCGGCGTGCGCGTGGTCGACAACGGCCGTGGCATCCCCGTGGGCATCATCCCCTCCGAGGGGAAGCCCGCTGTCGAGGTCGTCCTCACCGTCCTGCACGCGGGCGGCAAGTTCGGCGGCGGCGGTTACGCCGTCTCCGGCGGTCTGCACGGCGTCGGTGTGTCCGTCGTGAACGCGCTGTCCACGAAGGTCGCGGTCGAGGTCAAGACCGACGGCTACCGCTGGACCCAGGACTACAAGCTCGGTGTCGCGACGGCACCCCTCCTGCGCAACGAAGCCACCGAGGAGACCGGCACGTCGGTCACCTTCTGGGCCGACGGCGACATCTTCGAGACCACCGAGTACTCCTTCGAGACGCTCGCCCGGCGTTTCCAGGAGATGGCCTTCCTCAACAAGGGCCTGACGATCAAGCTGACCGACGAGCGCGAGTCGGCGAAGGCGGTCTCGGGCGCGGACTCCGCGGAGGAGTCCGAGGAGCAGCAGCCCCTCTCGGTGACGTACTTCTACGAGGGCGGCATCGTCGACTTCGTGACGTACCTCAACTCGCGCAAGGGCGAGCTGATCCACCCGACCGTGATCGACATCGAGGCCGAGGACAAGGAGCGACTTCTCTCGGCCGAGATCGCGATGCAGTGGAACTCTCAGTACAGCGAGGGCGTTTACTCCTTTGCGAACACCATCCACACGCATGAGGGGGGTACGCATGAGGAGGGATTCCGCGCCGCGCTCACGGGCCTGGTCAACCGGTACGCCCGGGACAAGAAGCTGCTGCGCGAGAAGGACGACAACCTCTCGGGCGAGGATATCCGCGAGGGTCTGACGGCGATCATCTCCGTCAAGCTGGGTGAGCCGCAGTTCGAGGGCCAGACCAAGACCAAGCTGGGCAACACCGAGGCGAAGACGTTCGTCCAGAAGGTGGTGCACGAGCACCTCACCGACTGGTTCGACCGCAACCCCAACGAGGCCGCGGACATCATCCGCAAGTCCATCCAGGCGCAGACGGCCCGCGTCGCCGCCCGCAAGGCGCGCGACCTGACCCGCCGCAAGGGGCTCCTCGAATCGGCGTCGCTGCCCGGCAAGCTCTCGGACTGCCAGTCCAACGACCCCACCAAGTGCGAGATCTTCATCGTCGAGGGTGACTCCGCCGGTGGTTCGGCGAAGTCCGGCCGCAACCCGATGTACCAGGCGATCCTGCCCATCCGAGGCAAGATCCTGAACGTCGAGAAGGCGCGGATCGACAAGATCCTGCAGAACACCGAGGTCCAGGCGCTGATCTCGGCGTTCGGTACCGGGGTCCACGAGGACTTCGACATCGAGAAGCTCCGCTATCACAAGATCATCCTGATGGCGGACGCCGACGTCGACGGCCAGCACATCAACACCCTGCTGCTGACCTTCCTGTTCCGCTTCATGCGGCCGCTGGTCGAGGCCGGGCACGTATACCTGTCACGCCCGCCGCTCTACAAGATCAAGTGGGGCCGGGACGACTTCGAGTACGCGTACTCGGACCGGGAGCGCGACGCGCTCGTGGAGCTCGGCAAGCAGAACGGCAAGCGGATCCGCGAGGACTCGATCCAGCGCTTCAAGGGTCTGGGCGAGATGAACGCCGAGGAGCTGCGCGTCACCACCATGGACACCGAGCACCGGGTGCTCGGCCAGGTCACCCTGGACGACGCGGCCCAGGCCGACGACCTGTTCTCGGTGCTGATGGGCGAGGACGTCGAGGCACGCCGCTCGTTCATCCAGCGCAACGCGCGGGACGTCCGCTTCCTCGACATCTGACTCGGTCTGTCGCTGACCGCTTCGAAAGGACTTGAGAACCAGCAATGGCCGACGAGAACACTCCTACGCCCACTGAAGCCACCGAGGCAGGCCCCGCTCTGCGCATCGAGCCCGTCGGGCTCGAGACGGAGATGCAGCGCTCCTACCTCGACTACGCGATGTCCGTCATCGTCTCGCGTGCGCTGCCGGACGTACGGGACGGCCTGAAGCCCGTCCACCGCCGCGTCCTGTACGCCATGTACGACGGCGGGTACCGGCCCGAGAAGGGCTTCTACAAGTGTGCCCGCGTCGTCGGTGACGTCATGGGTACCTATCACCCGCACGGCGACTCCTCGATCTACGACGCGCTGGTGCGCCTCGCCCAGCACTGGTCGATGCGCATGCCGCTGGTGGACTCCAACGGCAACTTCGGCTCCCCGGGCAACGACCCGGCCGCCGCCATGCGGTACACCGAGTGCAAGCTGATGCCGCTGGCTATGGAGATGGTCCGGGACATCGACGAGGAGACCGTCGACTTCACGGACAACTACGACGGCCGCAACCAGGAGCCGACGGTCCTGCCGGCGCGCTTCCCGAACCTCCTGGTCAACGGCTCGGCCGGCATCGCGGTGGGCATGGCCACCAACATCCCGCCGCACAACCTGCGCGAGGTCGCCGAGGGTGCCCAGTGGTACCTGGCGAACCCGGAGGCCTCCCACGAGGAGCTCCTGGACGCGCTGATCGAGCGCATCAAGGGCCCCGACTTCCCGACCGGCGCGCTGGTGGTGGGCCGCAAGGGCATCGAGGAGGCGTACCGCACCGGGCGCGGCTCCATCACGATGCGGGCGGTCGTCGCGGTCGAGGAGATCCAGAACCGTCAGTGCCTGGTGGTCACGGAACTGCCGTACCAGACCAACCCGGACAACCTCGCGCAGAAGATCGCCGACCTGGTCAAGGACGGCAAGGTCGGCGGCATCGCGGACGTTCGCGACGAGACGTCCTCGCGCACCGGCCAGCGCCTGGTGATCGTCCTGAAGCGGGACGCGGTCGCCAAGGTCGTCCTGAACAACCTGTACAAGCACACCGACCTGCAGACCAACTTCGGCGCCAACATGCTGGCGCTGGTCGACGGCGTGCCGCGCACGCTCTCGATCGACGCGTTCATCCGCCACTGGGTGACGCACCAGATCGAGGTCATCGTCCGGCGTACGAAGTTCCGGCTGCGCAAGGCCGAGGAGCGGGCGCACATCCTGCGCGGCCTGCTCAAGGCGCTGGACGCGATCGACGAGGTCATCGCGCTGATCCGGCGCAGCGACACCGTCGACGTCGCGCGCGAGGGCCTCATGGGCCTGCTCTCCATCGACGAGATCCAGGCCAACGCCATCCTCGAGATGCAGCTGCGCCGCCTCGCCGCCCTGGAGCGCCAGAAGATCGTCGCCGAGCACGACGAGCTCCAGGCGAAGATCGACGAGTACAACGCGATCCTCGCGTCGCCTGAGAAGCAGCGGGCGATCGTCAGCGAGGAACTGGCCGCGATCGTCGACAAGTTCGGCGACGACCGGCGCTCGGCCCTGGTGCCGTTCGACGGCGACATGTCCATCGAGGACCTGATCGCCGAAGAGGACATCGTCGTCACCATCACCAACGGCGGCTACGTCAAGCGCACCAAGACCGAGGACTACCGCTCGCAGAAGCGCGGCGGCAAGGGCGTGCGCGGCACCAAGCTGAAGCAGGACGACATCGTCGACCACTTCTTCGTGTCCACCACGCACCACTGGCTGCTGTTCTTCACCAACAAGGGCCGCGTCTACCGGGCCAAGGCGTACGAGCTGCCGGACGCCGGACGCGACGCGCGCGGCCAGCACGTCGCCAACCTGCTGGCGTTCCAGCCGGACGAGAAGATCGCCCAGATCCTCGCGATCCGCGACTACGACGCGGCGCCCTATCTGATCCTGGCCACCAAGGCCGGCCTGGTGAAGAAGACGCCGTTGAAGGATTACGACTCGCCCCGTTCGGGTGGTGTCATCGCCATCAATCTGCGGGAGACCGCGGACGGTGGCGACGACGAACTGATCGGCGCGGAGCTCGTGTCGGCCGAGGACGATCTGCTGCTCGTCAGCAAGAAGGCGCAGTCCATCCGCTTCACGGCGACGGACGACGCGCTGCGCCCGATGGGCCGCGCGACGTCCGGCGTCAAGGGGATGAGTTTCCGCGAGGGAGACGAACTGCTCTCGATGAATGTCGTCCGGCCCGGTACGTTCGTCTTCACCGCAACCGATGGCGGGTACGCGAAGCGCACTCCCGTCGACGAGTACCGCGTCCAGGGTCGCGGCGGCCTCGGCATCAAGGCCGCCAAGATCGTGGAGGACCGGGGCTCGCTGGTCGGCGCGCTGGTGGTCGAGGAGACGGATGAAATCCTCGCCATCACGCTCGGCGGCGGTGTGATTCGTACGCGAGTCAACGAGGTCAGGGAGACGGGCCGTGACACGATGGGCGTCCAACTGATCAACCTGGGCAAGCGCGATGCCGTGGTCGGCATCGCCCGTAACGCCGAGGCGGGCAGCGAGGCCGAAGAGGTCGACGGGGCCGACGACGCCGAGGGCGCTACTGCCGAGGCTGCTGCCGAGGGCGCCCAGCCCTCGGCCGGGGAGCACGAGGAGTAAAGCGTGAGTGGAGCCACGGGCGCCGGAGCGGCCGCTTCCGGAGCGAACGGTGCCCGTGGCCCTGCCGCGGACTCCCAGGGGGTAACGGTGACGGACACCCGGGGCCCTCAGGGCCGGGCGGAGTACGAGGCCGGGGCGCTGCCCGGCGAGCGCGAGAAGCCGATCGGCGGGCAGCAGCAGCCCTATCACCCGCCGCAGGCGTATCCCGCGCCGCAGCGAGGCGCCGAGGGCGCGCGCCGGCCGCGCACCGGGGCGCGTACGGCGCCCCGTACGCGCAAGGCGCGCCTGCGGGTGTCCAAGGCCGACCCGTGGTCGGTGATGAAGGTCAGCTTCCTGCTGTCCATCGCACTCGGCATCTGCACGGTGATCGCGGCCGCGGTGCTGTGGATGGTCATGGACGCCATGGGCGTGTTCTCCACGGTCGGCGGCACGATCAGCGAGGCCACCGGCTCGAACGAGTCCAACGGCTTCGACCTCCAGTCGTTCCTGTCGCTGCCGCGGGTGCTGCTCTTCACGTCGGTCATCGCGGTGATCGACGTGGTGCTCGCCACGGCGCTCGCGACGCTCGGCGCGTTCATCTACAACCTCTCGGCCGGTTTCGTGGGCGGTATCGAGCTCACTCTCGCCGAGGACGAGTAGCCGCAGTTCACAGCCGCTCGGCTATCGATTTTGGGACTGGCCGTCCCGTGCGCTAATCTTCAGAGGTCAGCGCGCGGGACATCCCGCAAAGCGCGGCGGGGCTATAGCTCAGTTGGTTAGAGCGCATCCCTGATAAGGATGAGGCCACAGGTTCAAATCCTGTTAGCCCCACAGTGACGAAGACCCCCGAGGCGAAAGCCCGGGGGTCTTCGACGTTTGCGGGGGCGGGGCGTGGCGTGGTCGCTCGGGGGACGGCGCGGTCCCGGCTGGACGTGGTGGTTCCGGCTACGGGCGACTTGCGGACCGTACGACTGTGGTGTGCGCCCGGACCAGGGGGTGTGCCGGGTGGCCAAAGAAGAAGGCCCCGGGTGTGCCGGGTGGTGCATGAAGAAGGTCCCGGGCGCCGGGGGCGGGGACGGCGGGGTGTCCGTACGGCGCAGGGCCCCCAGGACACCGAAGAGCCCGGCAACTCGGGGGAGTTGCCGGGCTCGCAGCTCGGGCGGAGCGGGGTGGGTCAGCGGCCAGGGCCGTCGGCCCTGGCCGAGTCGTCCGGGGCCTCCTCGGAGGTGTCGCCGCTGGGTGCCGCCGGGGCGTTGGGCGCTTCCACGGCGGTGTCGCCGCCGGGCGCCGACGGGTCGTAGGCCGGGTCGTCGGTCGAGTCGCGGTCGTCGGCGCGGTGACGCGAGGAGGGCGAGGCGCCGTGGGCCTCGGCACGGATGCGCTGCTTCATGGTGGGCGGCAGGGCGGACGGGGCGGGGACGGCCCAGTGCACGGCCGGAGCAACGGGGATGTCCGGTTCGCTGCGGTTGTACGTCGCGTCGTGCTGCGGTACGGAAGCCGCGGGGGCGGCGGTGGCCTGGCCGGCCAGGCCGAGGGAGGCGAGGAGGGCGACGAGCGCCCCGATGAGTGCGGTCCACCAGGTCGTGAGCTTGCTGGTTGCCATGACGTCCTCGCTTCTTCCGTAAACAGCGTGTGCTGATGGGTTGCCCGAATTGCGTTGTATCCGATGATGTGCGGGGGGTGTCCAGGAGGCGAGGAGCGACGCACCGTATCGGTGGATGTTCCGATGAACTACACACGGATGGAGCATCACCGATTGATATCGATCGGTGTGTATAGTCGGGCGGCAGAGGTCCCTTACGTCAAGGAAAGACGAGGTCGCGCGGTGAAGAAGCTTCTCCTGGTCGCACTGGCCGCCATCGGCGGGCTCCTCGTGTACCGCCAGATCCAGGCGGATCGCGCCGAGCAGGATCTGTGGACGGAGGCGACCGACTCCGTGCCCGCAGGTTCGGGTGTGTGAGACCGAAAGACCCGGTTGCGAAGCCCCGGCCACTGAGGTGGCCGGGGCTTCGTGCTGTCCCGGGGATGCCCCGGGCGCTGTTGAGTTCGCGTGAGCAAATAGTTGACTTGCGAGGGCAAAGGTGGGGCGGGGCGACGTGAGGACGAGGCACAGCAGGGCCCGGCGGGCGGCACGAAGGATCGGGGCGGCGGTGGCCGCGCTCGCCGCGCTCCTTGCGACGCCGGGACCCGTGCACGCGGCCGGGCAACCGTCTTCGTACCGGTTTCCCGACGGCGTGCAGGACGTGTCGGGGGGTGCGAACAACACCGACGGGCCGGTGCTGAAGGCCGACACCGCCTATAGGTCGGTCATCAAGCCCGGTGGCAAGCTCTATTTCCAGCTGGTTCTGGACGGCGAGAACGACGCCTACGCGTCGGTGGTCGCCCTGCCGGGGCCGGCGGGCGCGAAGCTCGCCTACGGCGACTCCATCAAGGTGTCGCTCCAGGACGCCAACGGCGAGGACTGCGACTCCCAGCGCCGTTCGATCGGATCGGCGCAGTATCCGCACCCCATCGCCGCGTACGCCTACCGCGCCCTGCGCAAGAGCCTGTCGGCCTGTCAGGAGCCGGGCACCTACTCCATGGTGGTGGAGCGTCAGAGCGACGCGGCCTCCCCGCCCGCGGACTGGGCCCTCGACCTGCGCTACTCGACCGAGCCCACCCGCAGCGGGGCCGGACCGAGCACGGCGCCCTCCGGCTGGTCCTCCGCGTCACCCGCCCCGCAGACCGCGACCCCGCGCCGCGCCCACGGCGGCACCGGCTTCCACGACGCGACCGCGCTGTCCCCCGGGCAGTGGAAGGACACCATCCGGCCGGGCGAGACCCTCTTCTACCGGGTGCCGCTCGACTGGGGCCGGCAACTCTTCGCCGGCGGAGGCCTGGGCAGCCTCCCGTCCGCAAAGGACGGCTACGTAGGCACCGCCCTCTCCCTGCAGCTCTACAACCCCGCGTGGGGCTTCGTCTCCGGGGCGTCGGCGCCGTACGACGGAAAGCAGAAGGAGGCCGCGCTCGACCCCCTTGCGCCGGTCGCCTACGAGAACCGCTACTCGACCACCGACGAGACCTCGGCGATGCGGCTCAGCGGCTCCTACTACCTGGCCGTCTCCCTCAGCCCCGAGGTCGGGCAGACCTTCGGGAACGCGCCGTACGACCTGACGCTGCGGCTGACCGTGCGGGGCGAGGCGACGGCCGGCCCCGCCTATGCGGGCCACGCGCCCGACTTCGGGGCGGGCGGCGGGGCGAAGGTCGGCGACAGGTCGATGACACTTCTCGCGGCCCTCGGCATCGGCACGGGCACGGTGCTCGTGGCCGGGCTCGCGGTGTGGACGCTGGTGGCCCGCAGGCGCGCGGCCGCGGCCGCCCCGGGGCCGCAGGGCTTCGGACCGCCCAGCGCCTGGTAGCGGGCCCCTCAGGTCTGCGTCAGGGCCCAGAACCCGACCGCGAAACACACCAGCGCCACCAGGAGCACCGGCACCGCGACCTTGGCGGGCGGCCCGGGCCGCGGCCGGGGAGCGGAGGCCACGAAAGAGGTTCCCCGGAGGGGAACTTGGGGCGGTACGGCCGCATTGGGGTACGGCGCCGTGTACGGCGTCGTCGCGGGTGTGGGCGGCGTCTGCTCGTACTGCGAAGGAAGGACGTACGCGGGGGCGGCAGTGGGAGGGGTGGGGGGCTGCTGCGGGAGCGGGGGGACGGTGGCGGGGGCGGGGAGCGGGGGTGCCTGGCCGGATGCCGGGGGGCCGGGCGTGAACTCCTGCGACTGCCCGGTCTGTTGGGGTCCGCCCTGCTGGGTGCCCCCGTGCGCGTCCGACTGCCGTACGTCCTGTTGCTGTACGCCCTCCCTCCTTAAGGAGGCGGACGTTTCCGGGGATGGGGGCCGGGCCGGGTTCTCGGGGCCCTGTTCGGCGAAGCCGGGGGGCAGGGGGCCGATCTGGTCGAAGACTTCGACGGGTTCCTCGTCCGGGTCCTGCTCGGGCAGCAGGTCCACGGCCGAGGCCAGCGCCTTGCGCGCCCCCGTGGCCGTGCGGAACCGGTTCTGCGGGTCCGGCTGGAGCAGTCCCGCCAGGACCTGCCAGAGGGGCTCGGGGATGCCCTGAGGGGCGCCGGGAGTGCCGTGGGCGGCGAAGTACTGGACCAGGGCCCGCGCGTCCGGCTTGCTGCCCTCCAGCAGGTAGAGCGCGACCAGGCCGACGGCGAACAGGTCGGCCGGGAAGTCGGGTTCGGCGCCCATCATCTGCTCGGGCGCGAAGTAACCCGGCGTCCCCACCACGTAGTTGGTCTCCGTGAGGCGGGGCTCGTCCTTGCGCATCGAGATGCCGAAGTCGGACAGCCGCAGATGCGGGCGTCCGCTTCCGGTGGCCTCCAGAAGGATGTTGGCCGGTTTGATGTCGCGGTGCACGACACCCTCCGCGTGGACCGCGGCGAGGCCGGCGAGGAGCTGGTCGAGCAGGGTGCACACGAACCGGGGCGGCAACGGCCCGTAGTCGCCGATCAGATGGGCCAGCGAGCCGCCGCTCACCAGGTCCATGGTGAACAGGACCTGGTCGTCGTCGGCAGCCCAGCTGGCCGGTGCGAGCACATGCGGATGGTCGATCCTGAGGGCCTGCTCACGGACGAACCGCAGCAGGGTGTGGGCATCGCTCTGCTGGAGCACCTTCGCCGCCACATAGCGGCGCCGGCGCCGGTCCCAGGCGCGCCAGACGGCTCCCGCCCCGCCCCGTCCGACCGGGTCGACCAGCTCGTACCGACCGGCGAAGACCTCGCCCACCCGATGCCCCCAGGATCGATCCGACCGTTGTCAGCTCTGGTGCGACTCGTAGTGCGAGACCGCCTCGGCGGTGCGCCCCGCGCCGTACACCCGGAGGAACTCTGCCAGCTCGGGGTGGGCCGGGGCGAGGGTGTCGGCGGCGTCGATGATGTCGCCCGCGGCCGCCACGGAACGCAGCAGCGACTGGATCTCGCGCACCACGCGACGTACCGTCGGGGCGCCCGAACTGGATGTGGTCTGGCCGGTGTTGGTCAGCACCGAGCCTCCCTGGGACTTCTTGATCTCTTCCATCCGGTCGGTGGCCTCCACGGCGCTCACGCTGCCGTCGGCGACCTGCCCGGCCAGGTCCTGGAGTGCCTGGACGCGCTGCACCACGGCCGGATTGCCGATCTTGGCCCGCTGCCCGCTCATCAGCTGCGACAGCATGGGCGCCGAGAGCCCCAGAACAGCGGCGAGCCGGGCCTGATTGAGCCCGAGATCGTCTATCAGCCGTCGGAAGAGCGCCCCCAGTGGCTCCCCGTACCAGCTCCGCTGAAGCTCCCTGGCTCTGGCGGTCGCTTCCTGCTGTGCTGTGTCCATTGCGCGTCTCCCCATCGCTTCCCCATTGAGGCCGCTTCACGGGTGCGAACCTCGACGAGCATCTTACGGAGAGTGGTCGTTCACCGGGAGTCCCAATCCTTTTGCGAGATCCCCGGTTCCACCCGGTACTCTGGTCCCGCAACACCTCGTCCGGGGCCTTAGCTCAGTTGGTAGAGCGCTGCCTTTGCAAGGCAGATGTCAGGAGTTCGAATCTCCTAGGCTCCACATCTCAGAGGCTCCCTGACCTGCGGAAACGCGGGCAGGGGGCCTTTTTCGTGCCCGGGATGATCTTGGATGCCGAGGAGAGACGTAGCCTGGCGGTGGCGTGGCGTCGGACGCCGAACCCCCTACGCGACGAAGGCGAGTTGAGGATGGGAAGCGAGCGGAGTGCGGCCGGCCGGGCCGCCTGGGGCGTCGGCGGCGTCGCCTTGATCGTTCTGGGCGGTGTGCTGATCTGGATCATTCAGACCGGGGGCTTCGGGCAGCTGCCCGAGGATCTCGGCCCGATGGGGAGCCTGGTGGTCCGCTCGGTGACGTTCGTGTTCATCGGCGGCGGCGCCTGGTGCCTGGTGCGGGCCGGAAAGCAGCGGGCCTGACGGTTGCTCCGGCTCTGTGGGCGGCCGGCCGGCGGGCGTGGGAACCGGCTGCCGGAGCGGCTGGATAGCATGGCTCGTTCCGTCCCCCTGTGCGCCCCGCGACCGGTGAAGGAGACCCCGTGAGCACGCCCGCGACCACGCTCGGACAGCGGCTGCGCGCGCTGCGGGCCGCGCGCGGGCTGAGCCAGGCCGATCTCGCGGGTGCCGCCGTCTCCGCCAGCTACGTGTCCCTCATCGAGTCCGACCGGCGCTCCCCCGAACCCAAGGTCGTCGAGCTGCTCGCCGAGCGGCTCGGCACCACCGTCGACTATCTGCTGACCGGGCGGGACCGGGGCGAGCTGAGCGAGCGCCGGCTACGGCTGAGATTCGCCGAGCTCGAGCTCGCCGACGGGCGGGCGGCGGACGCCCGGGAGCGGCTCGTCGAGCTGGCCCGGGACGCCGACGCGGAGCTGCGGACCGAGGCGCTCTGGGCGCTCGTACGCGCCCATGAGGCGCTCGGCGAGCTCGACTCGGCCCTCGACGGTCTGGAGCGGCTCATCGGTGCGGCGCGCCGGGGTGAGGCGGTGCCGGTCGGCCTGCTGCCGCTGCTCATGCGCCGCTGCCGGCTCCTGAGCGAGGCGGGCGATTTCGGGCGCAGTATCGATCTGGGCGAGCAGGCCCTGGAAGAGGTCCGGGGCCTCGGTCTCGAAGGCTCGGACGACGAGATCCGGCTGGCCTCGACGCTGGTCGCGAGCTACTGGGGCCGGGGCGATCTGGTGACTGCGCAGCGCCTGGCCACGCGGGTGGTCGAGCGCGCGGAGCGCAACGGCTCGGCGCGGGCGCGCGGTTCGGCCTACTGGAACGCGGGTCTGGTCGCCGAGGCCCGCGGCGATGTCGTCCTCGCCCTCGGACTCGTGGAGAAGGCGCTCGCCCTGATGGCGGGGGAGGACACCGAGCGCAATCTGGCCAGGCTGCGCATGACGCTGGCCTGGCTGCTGCTGCGCGCAGAGCCGGTCGACCTCGCCCGGGCCGGGCACCAGCTGGACGAGGCATACGCGGTGTTCACGCGGACGGCGAACGCGGGCGACCTCGCCTCCTGCGAGACCGAGATCGCCCGCCTCCAGCTGCTCTCGGGCCGGCCCGCCGAGGCCGCCGAGGTGGCCGGACGAGCCATGGGGCGGCTCTCGGCCCGGCGTTCTGTCGAGCACGGCCGGGCCCGCTGGGTGCTCGGGCTCGCCCTTGTTGCCGACGGGAAGGCCGCGGACGGCCTCGTCGAATGCCGCACCGCCGCCGAGGAACTGCAAGCGCTCGGAGCGCTCCTCGAAGCCGCGCAGGCCTGGCGTGAAATCGCCGAACTGAGTATCGGACACGGTCCGGCGGAATCCGTTTTCGAGGCATTCCGCAAGGCGGTCGACTGTGCTGGTGTGAAGGCACCGCTGCCCTTGCCGAATCGGCGGCAGACCGCCGGCTGAATACGCCGGACTGACTACACCGCGTTCCTTCCGGACAGCGCACAGCACGGTCCGGGCCCGCTATCGGTGGTCGGCAGCGCGACGGCGAACCCGATCAGGGCGGCCACGGCGGCGGCGAGCACGGTGATCCTTTTCATTGTTGTTTTACCTTTCCCCCGGTGAGCGCACGCCGCATTCCAACGACGGCAGGGCGAGGATTGCTTAGTCAGGACTGCCTGTCAATAGATCCTGTGCAGGCTTAATGAACGCGACATGCCAGATTCGCAATCCGGCGGTGTACACCTCGCTGACCTGTGTACTTACGGAATGTGAATCCTGTGTTTCGGAGCTGCGGGGTCCGTTTTGCGAGTCAAGATCCACGGCTTGTACTGGTCAAGAATGGCCTTGACTCACCTCTTGCGTGCTGGGTAGCTTCGAGCTGTTGCAGCGATCGGCCCTGGACATGGGCAGTCAAGATCCTGTGGCGTTGAACGGGGGATGGTGGCACATCTGTGTGCGTCGACAGCCTTCCTCCTTTGGCATGCCGTGCGGAAATAAGAATTCCCCGGCGGTCATGGCAACTTCTAGCGAAAACATCGTCGAAGAAGGGCTGTGGATTCACCGTGTCAAAGCTCGATCGGGCGCGCCTTGAAGGACTTGCCGAGGAACTCCTCGAGAAGCAGTTCCAGCGTGTTCCCAAGCTGCGTGAACTGCACAAGGGCGAATGGATAGACCGCGACTACTACATCCGTCACATCACCGAGACGGTGCTGCGGATCAGGCTCAACAACGAGGTCGACAGCTACGCCCTCTACAAGGTCGGCTCGCAGGACGACTCCCTCGCCGCGAAGCTCGCGAAATACCTCGCCGAGGAATTCGGCCACGAGAACATGTTCACCCGCGATCTGGAGAAGTTCGGGCTCACCATCGAGGAGCTGAACGCGACCCCGGTCTTCCCCTCCACCGCCAAGCTCATGGGCTACCTGCGTCTCGAGGCCGACCGGTCGGGCCCGGCGCCCACCACGATCTGGGACTGGTTCGTGGAGTGGTACTCGGACCGCTACAACCCGGTCATCACCGAGAAGGCGGCCACCGCGTTCGGAAAGGAGTACGTCCACGGCACCCGCGCCCACATCGCGTTCGACGAGTCCCACGACCACGACGAGCTGATGTTCCGCACGGTCGCCCGCGCCGTCGAGAAGTTCAGCAGCCCCGAGCAGGCCGAGGTCTACCTCACGGTCTTCATCGACCTCATCGGCGACTACTTCGCCGAGCTGTACGAGTCCACGGTCGGGGCCCGCGAGGCAGCACTGGTCGGCAGCTGACATGACCGACCTCCGCGACGCGCACGGCGGCCGGGTGCTGGTCGTCGAGCCGATGTCCTCGGGGGCGGCGCTGCTGCGCGCCGCCCATGACCTCGGTCTGGAGACGGTGGTCGCCTCGTACGACGACGCCGACCGCCGGCTCCCCGACCGGGTGCGCGGGGACATCGACACCCTCGTGACCGTCGACACCAATGACGAGGGCGCCCTGCTGCGGGCGGCGACCCGGCTGCACGCCGAGGGCGGGCTCGCCGGTGTCCTGCCGGGCTTCGAGTTCTACGTACCCGTGGTCGCCCGGATCGCGGCCGGCCTGGGGCTCGCGGGCCTCGCGGAGGAGTCGGTCGATCAGGTCCGTGACAAGACCTCGATGCGCCGGCGCATCGATGCCGCCGGGCTGCGCGCACCGCGCCACGCCCCGGCGGCATCGCCCGCCGAGCTCGAGGCGGCGGCCGGGCACGTGGGCTTCCCGTGCGTACTGAAGCCAGCCGACTCGGCCGGCAGCATTCATGTGAGCCGCGCCGACAACCTCGCCGAACTCCGCGCCGCCTACCGCATCCTGGCCGACGACCAGCGCCTCGACCTGGGGCGACGCCTGGACGGCCGGGTCCTCGTCGAGGAGTACCTGGACGGGCCCGAGGTGTCCGTCGAGGGGTGCGTGTCGGCCGCCGGGCAGATCACCATCGTCGCCGTCACCAGCAAACTCCTGGGCCCCGAGCCGTACTTCGTGGAGCTGGGCCACATCGTCCAGGCCGAGCTGACCGGGACCCAGCGGCGTACCGTCGAGTCCTACGTCACCGACGTCGTGGCCGCCCTCGGCGTCACCGTCGGCCCCTTCCACTGCGAACTGCGCCTGCTCGCCGACGGGCCCGTGCTCATTGAGCTCGGTGCGCGTATGGGCGGCGACCACATTCCCGAGCTCGTCGAGATCGCCACCGGTGTGTCCCTGCCACACCTGGCCGTGGCCGCCCATGTGGGCCTCGATCCGCGGGACGTGCCTCTGGGCGCGCCGCGCGCCAAACACGCCGCGATCCGCTTCTTCACCGCGCCCGGGCGCACCCGTTACCGGACCACGCGCGGCCTGGACGCGCTGCGTGCCCGGCCCGACGTGCTCGACGCCGAGCTGTATCTGCGCCCGGGCGACGAGATACCGCCGGACCACGACTTCCGCTGCCGGATCGGCCACGCCCTGTACACCGCGGACTCGTATGCCGACGCCCTGGAGCTCGGACACCTGATCGACCTTGGAGTGAGCTTTGACTAGCACGGCCGCCGCAACCGATTCTGCCGAAACCGATCCCGCCGCAACCGATTCCACCCCGGCCGATTCCCTCCCGCTGATTCTGGTCATCAACCGCTTCGACGACGAATTCGGCGAGTACCACCGCTTCGTTCCCGACGGCACCCACCGCCTGGCCCACCTCACCACCGAGGACGGGCTCGCCCCGCTCGCACAGGACTCGGCGGTCGCGACCGTGGTGGTGCCGGACCTCGACTACGACACGCTGCTCGGCCCGGCCCGCCGCATCGCCGAGGAACACGGCCCGGTCGCGGGGATCGTCGGGGTGTCCGAATTCGACCTGCTCACCGCGGCCCGGCTGCGCGCGGCCCTGGACGTGCCCGGCTGGAACACGGACTACGTCCGGCGCTTCCGCGACAAGACCGTCATGAAGAAGTGGGTCGACCTCGCGGGCGTACGCGTCCCGCGCCATCTGGAGGTCGGCGCGGACACCACCGCGCCGCAGCTCGTCGCGCAGCTCGGCCTGCCGCTGGTCCTCAAGCCCCGCGACGGCGCCGCCTCGCGCGGGGTGCGGCTGATCCGCACCGAGTCCGAACTCACCGGGGCGCTCACGGAACTCGTGGGCGAGGAGTACGAGGCGGAGGAGTACGTCGAGGGGCGCATCCACCATGTCGACGGCATCCGCCTGGGCGGCCGGTACCACTTCGTGACGGTCTCGGAGTACGTCAACACCTGCTTGGACTTCGCGCGCGGCACCCCGCTCGGCTCGGTGCTGCTCGACCCGGGGCCGCTGCGCACCGAGCTCGCCGGGTTCGCCCATGACTGCCTGGACGCCCTGGAGCTGTGGGACGGACCCTTCCACCTGGAGCTGATCGTCACCCCGGCGGGGGAGCCGGTGTTCCTGGAGGTCGGCCTGCGGCCGGGCGGGGCCGGGGTGCCGTTCCTCCACCGCGACCTGTACGGCATCGACCTGTTCGGCGAGGCCTTCCGCACCACCCTCGGCCTCGAACCGCTCAGTGACGAGGGCGAGTTGGAGGGTGTGGAGGCGAGCGGCGGGTGGCTGGTCTTCCCGGAGCCGAGGCCCTGGCCCGCCCGGCTCGTGGACCGCGTATCGCTGTCCGGCGTGGTGCCCGAGGTCTACGCCGAGGCGCTGCCCGCCCCTGGGCACGTCTTCGACGGCGAGGGCGGCTACGACCACGCGGGCGGCCGCTTCCTGTTCCGCGGCGGCAGCCAGGCGGCGGTCCACCGCGCCATCCGCGAGGCAATCGCCCGTTACCGCCTGGAAGTCGAGCCGGTCACGGCGACCGTCGAGCGCTGAGCGGGAATCGGAGACGAACGGTGTTTGGCAACCGGATGACAGCTAAGGACGCGACATGAGTCAGTTGAGGTTTCACTGGGGCTCGGCACTGGACGACGGCCAGAAGAAGTCCACACAGCAGTACGCGTCCGACGTGCTCGACCTGGACGGCGCCATCGAGTTCACCCGCGAGGCCGACGAGCTCGGGGTCGACTCGCTGCTGATGGCCCAGAGCTTCGACCTGCCCGACCCGCTGCCGATCATCGGCGTCTTCATGCGCGAGACACGGCGGCTCAAGTTCATCCTGGCCTACCGCCCGGGTCTGCTGTCGCCGACCCTGTTCACGCAGGTCGTCAACACCTTCTCGTGGATGTCCGAGGGCCGGATCTCGCTCAATGTCATCGCGGGCATCTCCCCGGCCGAGCAGGCCTACTACGGTGACTTCCTGGCGCACGACGCCCGCTATGAGCGCGCGAACGAGTTCCTGGAGATCCTGCACGCCTTCTGGCGCGGTGAGACCCCGCTGACGTACGAGGGGAGTCACTACCGGCTCAAGGACGCCCAGCTGAGCCTCGGCTACCACGGAGGCGGCCGGCCCGAGATCCTCATCAGCGGCGCCTCCGGGGTCGCCCAGCGGACCGCGGTGCGCCACGGTGACGTCTGGTTCCGGTACGCGGACACCCCCGAGGAGATCGCGAAGTCGGCGGCGCCGGTGCTCGCCCAGGGCGGCCGTGTCGGCCTGCGCATGCAGGTGCTGACCCGGGACACCCGCGAAGAGGCGCTCGCGGAACTCGCCGAGGTGATGAGCGGCGCCACCGAGGAACGCAAGAAGTGGGTCGCCGACTTCGTCGCGACCGCCGACTCCCAGGCCGTGCACAACTCCTTCCGCCTCGCGGACGAGGCGGGCCACGGCTGGATGTCGCAGGTTCTGTATTCCGGCGCCGTCGCCTATCGCGGCGGGCCGGCGCTCTGCCTGGTCGGCAGCCACGCGGAGGTCGCCGCGTACCTCATGGAGTACAAGGCCGCCGGTATCGGCGAGTTCATCTTCTCGGGCTGGCCGGCCCGAGACGAGATGCGGAACTTCTTCACCCGCGTGCTGCCACTGGTGCGCGAGCTGGAGGAGAAGGAGGCGGCGTCGAGTCCGGCCGCCGGCGCGTCCATGCCGACCGGCTGATGGCGCGCCCCCGGACGCGGCGGACCCTGTTCGCCGGTGGTGTCCTGACCGGTCTGATGGCTCAGCAACTGGTCCTGTTCGCCGTGCCGTTGATCCTGTTCCAGGACACCGAAGAGGTCTCGACGCTCGGCATCGCCTATGCGCTCGAATGGCTTCCCAATCTGGTCGCCTTCCCGTTGGCCGGGCTCCTCGCGGACCGTGACGGCGGGGTCCGGCTCTTCCGGCGCGCCAATCTCGCCCGGGCCGGCGCCCTCGGGCTCGTCGCGGTGCTGTGCCTGGTGACGCCGTCCTGGTCGACCGCCGTCCTGATGGCGAACGGGGCCCTGCTCTCCATTCTGATGGCTCCCGTGCACATGGCGGTCGAGAAGGTCGTCCCGCAGGTCGCCGAGGGCGAGGACCTCGCGAGGACGCAGTCGGTCGTGCAGAACATGGAGCTGCTCTCCATGGCTCTCGGCCCCGGCCTCGCGATGGTCTCCGTCCTCGTCCTCGGCAAGGTCTGGCTGCTCGTTCTCGCGGCGGCGATGTTCGCCCTGGCCGGGGCCTGCTGGCTGCCGCTGCCGCACCGGGGGCCGGAGAAGGGCGGGGCGGGCGGGGGGAGCGCGCGGGAGGCCGTCACCGAACTCCGGCTCGGCTGGCGGCTGTTGACCGGGAACCGGCCCGTACTGCTGCTTGCCTGCTTCAACTTCTCGATCAACCTGGTCGTCTCGACCGTCCTCGCGGCGAATGCCGCTGTGATCACCGGTGTGTTCAAGGCGCCGGATTCCTCGTTCGCACTGCTCAATATGTGCGTCGGCGTCATGGGCCTGGTCAATCTGCTGATCACGCCTCTGCTGCTGAGGAGATTCGAGGTCGGCATGCTCGGGGTGATCGGCTTCACGGTGGTGTGCGGCGCCCTGCTCCTGCTCGGCCTTGCCTCGTCGTTCGCGGTCTACGCGGTCGCCTTCGTGGTGATGCTGGTGGGCGACGCGTATTTCAATGTGTTCAACCGGACCCAGCGTGTGAAGGTCATTCCGAGGGAGCATCTGGGAAAGGTCATGGGGTCGTTCTTCATCATCAACGACCTTTCCTTCCCGATCGGCGGCATTCTGATCGCGACGGTCGTGGGAACCGCGGGCCCGCAGGGCCTGGTCGTGGTTCTCACCGCTCTGCTCGTGATCTTCGGAGTGGTGTTCCTGCCGCTGACGATACGGGGATTCGAGCGGGCGCTCGCCGAAATCCAGGCCCGCGAGGAAGCCGGTTCCGAGACTCGCGAGGAAGCCTGCGAAGAACGCATCGAGCGACTCCGCCAAGAACCCCGTACAGAAACCCGTACGGACATCCTGGAAACCCAGGGGAGCCTGGAAAACCTTACGGAGAGAGGGAGTTCATGAGCGCTCGGACCAAAATTGCGCTTTCCCCGCCGGGGCCGCCCGTCGCGGTGGACGGCGAGACGTTCCGCGAGGCGATGTCGCACCTGGCCGCGCCGCTGACCGTCGTCACCACCCGGGACGGGCAGGGGCGCCGGCGCGGCTTCACGGCGAGCTCGGTGACCTCCGTCTCGCTCGACCCGCCGCTCGTCCTTGTCGGCCTCTCGAACGGGTCGAGCTGCCGCGAGGCGCTGCTCGGCGCGGGCGAATTCATCGTCAACGTACTCGGTGAACAGCACCGCGGCGTGGCCACCGCATTCGCCGAACACGGCGCCGACCGATTTCAGGGCCTCGCCTTCGACACCTGGCCCGGAACCGAGCTGCCGTATCTGACGGGAGCGAACGCGGCATTCCGATGTACCCGGATACGCCATGTCCCGGTCGGCGACCACCACTTGGTGATAGGCAAGCTGACCGGCCTGGTGGCAGAGGGCACGGACAAACCCCTCCTCTGGTACCGGCGGGGCTTTTCCACAGCGAGTTGAGAACATGAGGAGCTGACCATGAGCGGTCGCAGAGTGGTCGTGAGCGGCGCGACGTTTCCCCGGTCCGCGCGGCACGCACTCGAAGCCGGCGGACTGACCGTCGAAACCATTCCCGGAGACCTGGACGAAGCCGGGGTGATAGAAGCCCTGAGAGGCGCCTGGGGATATGTGCTCGGCGGGTCGGAACGCATGTCGGCGAAGGCCTGGGAGCAGCTCCCCGGTCTTGAGGTCGCCTGTTTCATGGGCACTGGATTCAAGACCTTCATGGAAATCCCCGACGGCCCGTCGCCGGTCAGGTTCACCTATACCCCGCACGCCAACGCCTTCGCCGTCGCGGAATTCGCGCTTGCCCAGACCCTCGATCTGGTCCGCTCGATCACCCGGACCGTCGACGGGGTCGCCGCCGGCCGCTGGAGCGAGCGGGCCACTCCCTCGCTCGGCAGCGTCCGGCTGGGGATCGCGGGCCTGGGGCACATCGGGCGCGAGCTCGCCCGCATGGCACACGCCGCGTTCGGCACCGAGATCGTGTACTGGAACCGCAGCCGCCGCCCCGAGTTCGACGCCCTCCCCTACCGGGCCGTCGGCTCCCTCGACGAGCTGTTCGCGGCCGCCGACGTGGTGTCCCTGAACTTCGCGTACGAGCCGGGCGGGAACGACGCGGTCGTGGGCGCCGAGCAGTTGCGGGCGCTCGGCCCGGACGGCTTCCTGGTGAACGTCTCGCGGCGGAACTGCTCGATCCGGTCGCCCTGCGGACGGCGCTCGCCGAGCGGTGGATCGCCGGGGCCGCCATCGACGGCTACTACATCGAGCCCACCCCGGACCCTGCCGACGACCCCCACGGTCTGCTCGCCTTCGTGCCCGAGCGCCTCCTCGTGACGCCGCACAGCGCCTATCTCAGTACGCACGCGATCGGCAGGATGGCGGACATGGCCGTGGCGAACCTGCTCGCGGTCGCCCGCGGCGAGGTTCCCCCGAACGAGGCCGTCGCCGTCCCTTGACAGCGACGGGTGTCCGCCGGTCTCAGGGGACCGCCGGACACCCGGGGGCTGTGCGGTTGCCTAACGCCGCTCGTCAGCGCCGCTCGTCCCGCTCAGCCGCCTCTTCCGCGGCCTGTTTGGCCTGGACCTCGGGGTCGAGGGCGTCGGTCGTGCTGCCGTCCACGGAGGTGAGCGGGGGGCGGTCGGTGACCTCGGTCGGCTCCGGGGGCTCGACCAGCCAGTCCGGGTTGGCCTGCTTGTCCCACCAGCGCCACGCGGCGAACGTGCCGCCCGCGAGGATGCCGAGGATCACGAGGCCCTTGCAGGCGCGGGCGGCCCTGGCCCGGCGCTGGTGCCGGCGCGCGAGCTTCTCGATCTCCTGCGTCGTCACCTGCCCGCGCAGCGCGGCAAGCGCCGCCGCCGAGCGTGCCATGGCCTCCTCGCGCAGCGGCTGGGCGGCGGCGACCGCCTGTTCCACGCGCGGGGCGGCGTAGTCGGCGGCCTGCCGGGCGGCCCGGCGCGAGCGCTCCGCCGCCTGGTGGGCCACCTCGTCCACCCTGGACGGGACGCGCGGCGCGAGGTGGACGTCGTACTGCTGCCGGGCCTGGGTGCGGGCCTGCGCCGCTGCCTTCGACACCTTCGGCGCGACACGTACGCGCGCCTCCTGGGCGTAGTGCTGGGCATACTGTGCGGCCTGCTGCCTGGCCGAGTCGGCGTAGGGCGCCACCACTTCCGCGGCGTGCAGCACGCTCTCCTTCGCCGTTCCGGTCGCGGCGCGCACGCTCTCCATGCGGGTCACGTGATCCTCCTCCTTGGTGGCGGTTCGGTATGTCGCCTTTCCACCCATCTCGAAATCATGCCTGTCCTGCGGGTACCCGGCATGTGCTCCCAGGCATCCGGGTGGGCAGCGAGTCTTTTGAAGCACCTGGGAGCGCGGGGGCGGAGCGCAGTGCTGGAGGGAGCTTGCGGTCGACAATGCCACGGTTGCGGGCAGTACGGCACCGTTCAGCGGGTATCTGTCGGTAACCGGGCGAATTCCCGTTCGCCGGTGCGGTCCGTGCGAGGATCGTGGGACGTCAGTGCAGACCTCTAAGGAAGGCAGATCGTGGCCGAGCAGCTTTACGCCACCCTGAAGACCAACCAGGGCGACATCGAGATTCGGCTCCTGCCGAACCACGCACCCAAGACGGTCAAGAACTTCGTGGAGCTCGCCCAGGGCGAGCGCGAGTGGACGAACCCGGCGACCGGCCAGAAGAGCACGGACCGGCTGTACGACGGCACCGTCTTCCACCGCGTGATCAGCGGCTTCATGATCCAGGGCGGCGACCCGCTGGGCAACGGCACCGGCGGCCCGGGCTACGAATTCGCCGACGAGTTCCACCCGGACCTCGCCTTCGACAAGCCGTACCTCCTTGCCATGGCCAACGCCGGCCCGGCCACCAACGGCTCGCAGTTCTTCATCACCGTGTCGCCCACCGCGTGGCTGACCCGCAAGCACACCATCTTCGGCGAGGTCTCGAACGACGCCGGCCGCAAGGTCGTCGACGCCATCGCGGCCACCGAGACCAACTCGCGCACCGACCGCCCGGTCAACGACGTGGTCATCGAGTCGGTCGTCGTGGAGACCCGCGAAGGCTGATCTCCGGCTCCGCAGGGAACCTTTCCGCCCCGCCCGTCCGTATGACGAGCGGGGCGGAGCTGCTGCACGAGGACGAGGGAGCCCGATGAACCAGGAAGAGGACCAGGCGCGGCAGGCCGGCCTGCCCGGCTGCTACCGGCACCCGGGGGTGCACACCGGCATCCGCTGTGCCCGCTGCGAGCGCCCGATCTGCCCCGAGTGCATGATCAGCGCCTCCGTCGGCTTCCAGTGCCCCGACTGCGTGCGCTCCGGCTCCGGCACCGGCCACGCCCGTACGGCGAACCAGCCGCGCACGCTGGCGGGCGGGACCCTGGCGGCGGGCGACCCGCAGCTGTTCACCAAGATCCTCATCGGGATCAACGTCGCCGCGTTCGTGGTGCAGCAAATCGTCGGGTTCCGGTTCACCGGCGCGTTCTACCTGCTGGGCGGATGGCCGGTGCAGGGCTTCGACGGCGTGCAGGGCGTGGCCGAGGGCCAGTGGTACCGGCTCCTGACCTCGATGTTCCTGCACGGCAGCTACATCCACATCGCCTTCAACATGCTCAGCCTGTGGTGGCTCGGCGGCCCCCTGGAGGCGGCGCTCGGCCGCGCCCGCTATCTGGCGCTGTACTTCGTGTCGGGCCTGGCGGGCGGCGCACTGACGTATCTGCTCGCCGCCCGCGACCAACCCTCGCTCGGCGCCTCCGGGGCGATCTTCGGCCTGTTCGGTGCCATGGCGGTGCTGATGCGGCGGATGAAGTACGACATGCGGCCGGTCATCGGGCTGCTCGTGGTCAACCTGATCATTACGTTCGCGTGGTCGGGCATCGCCTGGCAGGCGCACGTGGGCGGTCTGGTGGCCGGTGTTCTGGTCGGCATCGGCATGGTCCATGCCCCGGCGGAGCGGCGCGGCGTGGTGCAGTGGGGGACCTGTGCGCTGGTGCTCGCGGTGTCGGTCGTCATGGTGCTGATCCGCACCGCGCAGCTCACCTGACCACAGCGGGTACGAGCTTTCCCCAGAGTTGTCCACAGAGGGTGCCCGAACTTGTGCACCGGGTGGGGAACACCTGCGCCCCTCGCTCCTGACCTGGGTCTTTCCAGGCGGGGCAAGGGGCGCATGGGATGGGGAGACCGGCGGAACCAGTCACACCGGCGTCAACCTTCCGGAAGTTATCCACAGATCGTCTGAGTTATCCACTCCCCGTGGATAGCGCTGTGGATAACTGGGGGCAGAGCTTGCTTTCGCCGCTTCCGCCCCTATGCGAACAGCGCTACTTCCACTGCGTGGAAACGCCGAAGCCGCCCGCGATGAAGCCGAAACCGACGACGATGTTCCAGTTGCCGAGCGCCTTGAGCGGCAGGTCTCCCTCGGTCACATAGAAGAGGACGATCCAGGCGAGCCCGATGAGGAAGAACGCCAGCATCACCGGGGCCACCCAGCCGCGGCTGCCCAGTTTGATGGCGGTCGCCTGCTTCGCGGGCGGCGGCGTGAAATCGGCCTTCTTGCGGATACGTGACTTCGGCACGAGGAACTCTCCTGTCGATGCGCTGCGTGACCGCGCAGGGAACTGTGGCGGCGCCGGGGGACGGGACTGCGGGGGAAGCCTCCCCCAAGCGTCCGTTAGCGTAGTGCTTCCGTGGCGCCGAAGGAGATAAGGGTACGTTGAGCAATTCTGCCGACTCCCCCGACCGGGTCCCCGAGCAACCCCGGCGCCGCCTGCGCGCCCGCCCCGTACGGCTGCTCTCCGCCGCCGTGTTCGCGCTCGCCGGCCTCATCTTCGTCACCAGCTTCAACACGGCCAAGGGCACCAACATCCGCACCGACGCCTCGCTCCTGAAGCTGTCGGACCTGATCAAGCAGCGCGACCACAAGAACAAGGAACTCGGCGACTCCACCGCGGCCCTGCGCGGCGACGTCGACGCGCTCGCCCAGCGCGACGACGGCTCCACCAAGGCCCAGGACCAGCTCCTCAACGGCCTCAAGGACGCCTCCGGCACCGCGCCGGTCTCCGGCAGGGGCCTGACCGTCACGCTCAACGACGCCCCGCCCAACGCCACCGCGGCCCCCGGCTACCCCGCCCCGCAGGCCAACGACCTCGTCATCCACCAGCAGGACCTGCAGGCCGTCGTCAACGCGCTGTGGCAGGGCGGCGCCCAGGGCATCCAGGTCATGGACCAGCGCCTGATCGCCACCAGCGCGGTGCGCTGCGTCGGCAACACGCTGATCCTCCAGGGCCGCGTCTACTCGCCCCCGTACAAGATCACGGCGGTCGGGGACACCGGGAAGCTGCGCGGGGCGCTGAACGCCTCCAAGGCGATCCAGAACTACCAGCTGTACGTGAAGGCCTACGGGCTCGGCTGGAAAGTCGACGAGCACAAGACGATGACTCTCGCCGCCTACTCGGGCACAGTGGATCTCCACTACGCGAAACCGGTGAAGTAGCGCGCGGGAGGGGGCACCTGCGATGTCCGTGCGGATCGTCGTGAGGACCTTCAGCGAACTGTGCCTCACCGTCGGCACCCTGATCGTCCTGTTCGTCGTGTACCTCCTGTACTGGACGGGCGTGAAGGCCGACAACGCCGCGAGCGACCAGATGTCCGGCCTGCAGCAGCAGTGGGCGCAGTCCCCGCCGCCCCTTCCGGCCGCGCCGCAGAAGGCCGCCCCACCGCCCGCGTACAGCGAGGGCCGCTCCTTCGCCGTCATGTACATCCCGCGGCTCGGCAAGGACTGGCACAAGCCCGTCCTCGAAGGCACCGCCGTCAAGGACCTCCAGAAGGGCCTCGGCCACTACGCGAACACCGCCCAGCTCGGCCGGCAGGGCAACTTCTCCGTCGCCGGCCACCGGCGCACCTACGGCGACCCGTTCAAGGACTTCCCGGAACTGCGGCCCGGCGACGCGGTCGTCCTGCGCGACGACACCACCTGGTACACCTACCGCATCGACAACAAGCCCTACCGGACCGTGCCCGGCGACGTCGGCGTCATCGACCCCCTCCCCGCCAAGTCGCCGTTCCGCTCACCGGGCCGCTATCTGACCCTGACCACCTGCGACCCGGAATGGGGCAGTAGCCACCGGCTGATCGTCTGGGGGCACCTCGACTCCACGCTGCCCGTGACGCAGGGCAAACCCACAGCTTTGGACGGCTGACCCCCAACCACAGCCGGGCCCCTTAGTCTGGTGCCGTAACGATCGTCGGAAGGGACAGCGGGGACAGCATGTACGGCTGGATCTGGCGGCATCTGCCGGGCAACGCGTGGCTGCGGGCGCTCATCTCGCTCGCGATGGTGCTCGTGATCGTCTACGTGCTCTTCCAGTACGTCTTCCCGTGGGCGGAGCCGCTGCTCCCGTTCAACGACGTGACGGTGGACCAGGGGATGGGGACGGCAGCCCGGTGAGCGCGCGCATTCTCGTAGTCGACAACTACGACAGCTTCGTCTTCAACCTGGTCCAGTACCTGTACCAGCTCGGCGCCGAGTGCGAGGTCGTCCGCAACGACGAGGTCTCCCTCGGACACGCCCAGGACGGCTTCGACGGCGTCCTGCTCTCCCCTGGCCCCGGCGCGCCCGAACAGGCGGGCGTCTGCGTCGACATGGTGCGCCACTGCGCCGCAACCGGCGTCCCCGTCTTCGGCGTCTGTCTCGGTATGCAGTCGATGATGGTCGCGTACGGCGGCGTCGTGGGCCGGGCCCCCGAGCTGCTGCACGGCAAGACGTCGCCGGTGCTGCACCAGGGCACAGGCGTTTTCGCGGGGCTCCCCTCTCCTTTCACGGCGACCCGCTACCACTCGCTGGCCGCCGAGCCGGCGACCCTGCCGGGCGAGCTCGAGGTCACCGCCCGCACCGAGGACGGCATCATCATGGGGCTGCGCCACCGTGAACTGCCGGTCGAGGGCGTCCAGTTCCACCCCGAGTCGGTCCTGACCGAGCACGGCCACCGCATGCTGGCCAACTGGCTGGTCCGATGCGGGGACGCGGGGGCCGTCGAGCGCTCGGCGGGGCTCGCGCCGGTGGTGGGCAAGGCCGCGGCGTGACCGCCGTGCGTCCGGAGCACGAGTACGACCCGCTGACGGACCCGCTGCCACCGGGCGGGCACGGCTCGCCCTGGTTCCGGGCCGACAACCTGCCACCCGAGGCTTCAGCCCCCGTACAGGAGCCCGTATCCGGGCCTGTGGCCGAGCCCATGGCGGCGCCCGCGCCGGAGCCGCTGACGGAGCCTCAGCAGTGGTACGAGCCGGGCCCCGTGGCCCATCAGCAGGACTGGTATCCCGCCCGGGAGCCGATATCCGAGCCGGTCGCACCGCAGTACCAGGCCTCACCCGGGATACCCGTCTCGGAGCCGATATCCGTCCCGTCGGCCACTGAGGTCCCATCGGTTACCGCGGTCCCGCCGGCCACCGGAGGGCGGGCCGAGCGGCGCAGGGCCGCCAAGGGCAAGGGGCGTGCGGCTCCCGCTCCCGCTCCCGTTCTCGAGCCGGACGGGCGGCGGCTCACCCGGGCCGAGGCGCGCAGGGCGGCCAAGGCCCGTAAGGACAGCGCGGCGGTGATCGCCAGCCGGATCCTGGGCGAAGCCTTCATCACGCTGGGCGTGGTGATGCTCCTGTTCGTGACGTACCAGCTGTGGTGGACGAACGTCCGCGCACACCAGGAAGCGGGCAGCGCCGCCAAGAAGATCGCGCAGGACTGGGCGGACGGCCGCAAGCCCGGCACTTTCGCACCCGGTCAGGGCTTCGCCATCATGCACATCCCCAAGCTGGACATCGTCGCCCCCATCGCGCAGGGCACCAGCAAGCCGAAGGTCCTCGACAAGGGCATGATCGGCCACTACGACGAAGGCTCCCTCAAGACGGCCATGCCGGGGGACAAGACCGGCAACTTCGCGGTCGCAGCCCACCGCAACACCCATGGCGAGCCGTTCCGGTACATCAACCGGCTGAAGGCGGGCGACAAGGTCGTCGTCGAGACGCAGGACGCGTACTACACCTACGAGATCACCAGCGAGCTCCCGCAGACATCGCCCGCGAACGTGTCGGTGCTCAAGCCGATCCCCGCCGGATCCGGATTCACCAAGCCCGGCCGCTATCTGACGCTGACGACCTGTACGCCGGAATTCACGAGTACCTACCGGCTGATCGTGTGGGGCAAGATGGTCGACGACCGACCGCGCAGCAAGGGCAAGCCCGACGCGCTCGTGGAATGACCGAACGGACAGCAGGGGCGGGTGCGGTGGCGACAGGAACCGACCACGAGGAGCGGACCGGCACGCCCGAACCGGCTGCGGCCCGGCGCGGCCGCAGCATCGTCGCAGGCGTCATCAGCGTCTTCGGTGAACTCCTCATCACCGCGGGCCTGGTGCTCGGCCTGTTCGTCGTCTACTCGCTGTGGTGGACGAACGTCATGGCCGACCGCGAGGCATCCGCACAGGGCGACAGCGTGCGCCGCGACTGGGCGGCATCCACCGGACCGGGCGCCCTCGACACCAAGGGCGGCATCGGCTTCCTGCACGTGCCGGCGATGAAGAACGGCGAAGTGCTCGTCAAGAAGGGCACCGACACCGACGTCCTCAACGGCGGTGTGGCCGGCTACTACACGGATCCGGTCAAGGCGACGCTGCCCGGCGCGGGCAAGAACGGCAACTTCACGCTCGCCGCCCACCGGGACGGCCACGGCGCCAAGTTCCACAACATCGACAAGGTGAAGACCGGCGATCCGGTCGTCTTCGAGACCAAGGACACCTGGTACGTCTACAAGGTGTTCGCGGAGCTGACGGAGACGTCGAAGTACAACGTCGACGTACTGCAGCCGGTCCCGAAGGAGTCGGGCGCCAAGAAGCCCGGCCAGTACATCACCCTGACGACCTGCACCCCGGTCTACACCTCGAAGTACCGCTACATCGTGTGGGGCGAGCTGGTGCGCACCGAGAAGGTCGACGCCAAGCGCACCCCGCCGGCCGAACTGCGCAAGTAATGAGCCCGGTTGCTACGGCACCGCTCGTACGGCGCTGAGACCGAGCCAGTACGCCACTGAGCCCCGGCACCCTCGCAGGGTGCCGGGGCTCAGTGCTGAGCGCGGTGGCGGGCTAGGTCAGCGGTCCGCCGCCGGTGGGCCCGCCGAACGGGAAGTTGCTGCCGCCGTCCTGGCCCTGGGAGCCGCCGATCGTCGTAAGCGTGACCGGCTGGTTCGGGTCGGCCATCGTGCCCGAGCCGGGCGTGACCACCGTGACGCGCGCCTTCTCGTCGTCCGAACTGCCGGGCGTGAACTGGATGTTGCTGAAGCCGGCGTCGTTCAGGATCTGCGTTGCTTGCTTGACGGTCTTCAGGACCAGCCCCTGCGGGATGGCCACCTGGCCGCCGGGCGGAGTCTGGCTCTGCGGGCCCTTGGAGACCTTCAGGACGATCTGGACGTCCTTGGGCTGGCTGGTGTTGCCGGTCGGGGTCATCGAGACGACCTGGTTGAGCGGCTTGTCCGCGGAGTCCACGTCCTGGCGGGAGACGTTCGTGAAGCCGACGGCACTGAGCTGCTGGATCGCGACGTTGTAGTCCTTGTTCGTCACGTCGGGCAGATTCGACGTCTGCTTCTTGGCGATCTGAAGCGTGACCGTCGAGTTCTTCTCCGCCTGCGAACCGCCCGTCGGGTCCTGGCTGACGACCGTGCCCGGCGTCGAGCTGGACTCGACCTCCTTGGTCTTCACCTGGAAGCCCTTGGTCTGGAGCAGCTGGGTGGCGCTGTCCTTGTCCTTCTGCGTGACGTCCGGAACCTCGATCTTGGGCGCGCCCGTGGAGACGGTGACCGAGACGGTCTCGCCCTTCTTCATGTTGCCGTTGGCGGGGCTCTGCGTGCAGATGTTGCCCTTGGGCTGGTCCGCGCACGGCTCGTTCTTGGTCACGGACATCTTGACGCCGGCGTTGGTCGCCAGCTTCTCCGCGTCACCCTGGCTGTTGCCGACGAGGTTGGGCACGTTCACCGTGGTGCTGTCGGCGCTGCCGCTGAAGACGGACTTGCCGATCAGGATCGCGCCGACCAGCACCAGGACGCCCGCCAGGATCAGCAGGATCGTCGAGGTGTGGGACTTCTTCTGGTTCTGGCGCCGTCGGCCGGGGCGGTCGTCGTAGCCGTAGCCGCCGTCGTCCGGATTGACCGGCGGAAGCATCGAGGTCTGGCCCGCACCCGAGTCGGCCTGGCGCAGCGCGGTGGTCGGCTGGTCGTTGCCGTAGCCGTTGTTGTAGCCGTCGTACCCGTTGCCGTAGCCGACCGCGCCCAGGGCGGCGGTCGCGGCGACCGGCTGGCCGTCGAGGTAGGCCTCGATGTCGGCGCGCATCTCGTCGGCCGACTGGTAGCGGTAGTCGGGGTCCTTGACCAGCGCCTTCAGGACGATGGCGTCCATCTCGGGCGTGATCTCGGAGTCGAAGTTCGAGGGAGGCTGCGGCTCCTCGCGTACGTGCTGGTAGGCCACGGCGACCGGCGAGTCCCCGACGAAGGGGGGCCGGACGGTGAGCAGCTCGTACAGCAGGCAGCCCGTCGAGTAGAGGTCGCTTCGCGCGTCGACCTGCTCGCCCTTGGCCTGCTCCGGGGAGAGGTACTGGGCGGTGCCGATCACGGCGGCCGTCTGCGTCATCGTCATGCCGGAGTCGCCCATGGCGCGGGCGATGCCGAAGTCCATGACCTTGACCTGGCCGGTGCGCGTCAGCATGACGTTCGCCGGCTTGATGTCGCGGTGGACGATTCCGTTGCGGTGCGAGTACTCGAGCGCCTGGAGGATGCCGATGGTCATTTCCAGGGTGCGCTCGGGCAGCAGCTTGCGCCCGGAGTGCAGCAGCTCACGCAGGGTCGAACCGTCGACGTACTCCATCACGATGTACGGGATGGAGACGTTGTCGACGTAGTCCTCGCCGGTGTCGTAGACAGCGACGATCGCCGGGTGGTTGAGCGAGGCGGCCGACTGGGCCTCACGGCGGAACCGGGCCTGGAAGGACGGGTCGCGGGCGAGATCGGCCCGCAGCGTCTTCACGGCGACGGTGCGGCCGAGCCGGGTGTCGTGCGCGAGGTAGACCTCGGCCATGCCACCACGGCCGAGCACCTGGCCCAGCTCGTACCGGCCGCCGAGGCGACGCGGCTCTTCCATAGCTAATCCAGCCCTCTCCGTCTGTCCCGACCGTACCCATGGGTGGTCCGGCGGTGTGCTGTTCGCGCATACGCTACCGGGCACCGCAAGCCGATCAGCTCGCGACCGCCACCTGATACCGGACCGGTACAGGGCACGTGTGATGTTTCACGTGAAACGAGCGACCGTTTCACGTGAAACAGCCCGGATCACTTCTTGCTGTCGAGCACCGCCTTCATCACGTTCTTGGCGATGGGGGCCGCAAGCTTGCCACCCGCGATGTCGTCGCGGGTCGTGTCGGAACCTTCGATCACCACGGCGACCGCGACCGGGGAGCCGTCCCCGGACTTGGCATAGGAGATGAACCAGGCGTACGGGTTGCCGTTGTTGTCGACGCCGTGCTGGGCGGTACCGGTCTTGCCGCCGACCGTCACTCCGGGGATCTGGGCGTTGGTGCCGGTGCCGTCGGTGACCACGAACTCCATCATCTTCTGGAGCTTCTGGGCGTTGGCGGCCGACAGCGGCTGGCTCATCTGCTCCGGCTGGGTCTTGGACAGCACGTCCACGTTCGGCGCCTGGAGCTGGTCGACCATGTACGGCTTCATCAGCTTGCCGTCATTGGCGACGGCGGCGGCGACCATGGCCATCTGGAGCGGGGTCGCACGGTTGGAGGCCTGTCCGATGCCCGCCATGGCGTTCTGCGGGCGGTTGTCCTTCGGGTAGACGCTGGCATCCGTGCGGACGGGGTTGAAGATCTCCTTGTTGAAGCCGAACTTCTCGGCCTCGGCCTTCATCTTGTCGTTGCCCAGATCGGCACTGATCTTGCCGAAGACGGTGTTGCAGGACCACTGGAGAGCCACCTTGAGTGTGGCGTTCTCACAAGGGATGTTGCCCTCGTTGTTCAGAGGTTGGTGGGCGGTGTCCGGCAGGATGTACGGCACGGGCGACTTCGTCGGCTCGTCGATGCCCGAGTACAGGCCGTTCTCCAGCGCCGCGGCGGCGGTGACCACCTTGAAGGTGGAGCCCGGCGGGTAGGTCTGGCGCAGCGCCCGGTTCAGCATGGGCTGGTTCTTGTCGTCGAGCAGCGTCTTGTAGTTGCTGCCGTCCTTGTAGGTGTTGCCCGCGAACACGGACGGGTCGTACGACGGCGTCGAGGCCAGCGCGAGGATGGCGCCGGTCTGCGGGTTGAGCGCCGCGACCGCGCCCTTCTTGTCGCCGAGGCCTTGGAACGCGGCCTTCTGGGCGGCGCTGTTCAGGGTGGTGACGACGTTGCCGCCCTGCTTCTTCTCGCCGGTGAACATCGAGAGGGTGCGGTCGAAGAAGAGCCGGTTGTCGGTGCCCGACAGGACGCTGTCCTCGATCTTCTCCAGCTGGGAGGCGTCGTAGGTCTGCGAGGCGTATCCGGTGACCGGCGACCACATGGCGCCGTCCTTCCAGACCCGCTTGTACTTGAAGTCGGTGCCCGAGGTCTCGGTGGAGCCGGTGATCGTCTGGCCGTCGGCCGTGATGATGTTGCCGCGCTCGTGGGCGAAGCGCTCGATCTGGACGCGGCGGTTGTACTTGCTCGCGTTCAGCTCGTCGGCCCGGACGTACTGGAGCCAGTTGTCGCGGATCATCAGCGAGAGGACGAGCAGCCCGCAGAAGATCGCAATCCGGCGCAGGGGCTTGTTCACGGGCGGACCACCTGGGTCATCTCGGCGTCGGGGGACGGGGCGGGGGCCGGCGCGGGGCGGCGCGCGGTGTCGCTGATCCGGATCAGAATGCCGATCAGCGCCCAGTTGGCGATGACCGACGAACCGCCCTGCGCGAGGAACGGCATCGTCATACCGGTCAGCGGGATGAGGCCCATCACACCGCCGGCCACGACGAAGACCTGGAGCGCGAAGGCGCCCGAGAGGCCGATCGCGAGGAGCTTGCCGAACGGGTCGCGGGCGGCGAGCGCGGTGCGCACCCCGCGCTCCACGATCAGGCCGTAGATCAGCAGCAGCGCCATCATTCCGGCCAGGCCCAGTTCCTCGCCGACGGTGGAGAGGATGAAGTCGGCGTTGGCGGCGAAGCCGATGAGGTCGGAGTTGCCCTGGCCGAGTCCGGTGCCGAGGGTGCCGCCGGAGCCGAACGACAAGATCGCGTCGCCGATCTGCTGGCAGGCGCCGGTCTTGTCGGTCTTGTAGCAGGCGAACGGGTCGATCCAGGCGTTCACGCGCGACTGGACGTGGGGCTCGAAGGAGGCCACCGCCACCGCGCCGACCGCCGACATCAGCAGACCGAACACGATCCAGCTGGTCCGCTCGGTGGCGACGTACAGCATGACCACGAACAGGCCGAAGAACAGCAGCGAGGTGCCGAGGTCGGTCTCGAAGACGAGGATCAGGATCGACAGCGCCCAGATGACCAGGATCGGGCCGAGGTCACGGCCGCGCGGCAGGTACAGGCCCATGAAGCGGCGGCTGGCCAGCGCGAGCGCGTCCCGCTTCACCATCAGATAGCCGGAGAAGAAGACCGCGATGATGATCTTCGCGAACTCGCCGGGCTGGATGGTGCCCAGGCCCGGAATCGAGATCCAGATCTTGGCACCGTTGACGGCCGGGAAGAACATCGGCAGGACCAGCAGGAACAGCGCCACCGCCATCGAGATGTACGTGTAGCGCTGCAGGATGCGGTGGTCCTTGAGCACCAGCAGTACGCCGATGAACAGGGCCACACCGATCGCGGTGTACAGAAGCTGGTGGGGGGCGTCCGGGGAGAACTTGCCCCAGGCGTTCTTCGCACGCTGGATCAGCCGCGGCGACTGGTCGAGGCGCCAGATGAGCACCAGGCCGAGCCCGTTGAGCAGCGTCGCGAGCGGCAGCAGGAGAGGATCGGCGTACTTGGCGAACTTGCGCACCACCAAGTGCGCCACACCCGCCATCAGGCCCAGGCCCAGGCCGTATCCGAGCATGCCGGAGGGAAGCTTGCCGGTCATGGCAAGCCCCACGTTGGCGTACGCGAACACCGGGATGGCCACCGCGAAGATCAGCAGGGCCAGCTCGGTGTTGCGGCGGCTCGGTGCTTCGATCGCGCCAATGGTGGTCGTGTTGGTGACAACGCTCATGGTGTGGAAAGGCCCCCTACGGCTGCCTACTGCTTACCGCACTGCGAGACCAGCTTCTGCTCGTCCTCCGAGAGGCTGGGGCCGGGTGTGGGAGATGCGGTGGTGGTGGGATTGCTGGACGGGGCGCCGGTGGCGCCCGTGCCGGGCTTCGAGGCGTTGTTGCTCTCGGCGGCGCGGCGCGCCTCCTCCTTCCGGCAGGCGGACGCCTGGGTCGCGAACTCCTTGATCTTGGCCTGCGCCTTGTCGAGGCTGCTCGCGGCGATCGTCGAGTCGATCTGGTTGCGCTGGTACTGCGGAAGGTACTTGAGTTCGATCTCGGGGTGATCGGTCTCCACCTTGGAGAGCTTCACCCACGCCAGGTCCTGGCTGATGCCCCGGTACAGCGCCACGTGCGGCGCACCGTCGCTGTTGGCGCCGATGTAGTACTGCGTCTGCGTCCAGCGGTAGCCGCCGTACAGACCGCCGCCGACGACCGCCAGGGCCAGCACGATGTACAGGGACCGGCGGATCCACCGGCCCTTGCCGCGCCGGCGCGGCTTGACGAAGTCCTCGTCGGTGTACGAGCCGAAGGCGCCCTCGGGCGGGCTGCCGTAGCCGCCGCTGTCCTCACCGCTGCCGGGCGGGCCGAAGCCGCCCGGGGGCGAGGGCGCGGGGCGGCCGAGCCCTGAGGCGCGGCCCGCCGGGGTCTGCATGGCGCCGCCGTCGTTCAGCTGCAGCTGGTTCTCGGCGACCGCGCCCACGATGACCGGTGTGTCGTTGAGCTGCCCCGCCAGGGTGTCCCCGGAGTCGACGTCGAGCACATCGGCGATGATCACCGTGATGTTGTCGGGGCCGCCGCCGCGCAGCGCGAGCTGGATCAGCTCCTGCACCGTCTCCTGCGGGCCCTGGTAGCTGGCGAGGGTCTCCTCCATCGTCTGGTGGGAGACCACGCCCGACAGGCCGTCCGAGCAGATCAAGTACCGGTCGCCGGCCCGCACTTCACGGATCGACAGATCGGGCTCGACATGGTCGCCACTGCCCAGCGCGCGCATCAGGAGCGAGCGCTGCGGATGGGTGGTGGCCTCTTCCTCGGTGATGCGGCCCTCGTCGACCAGCCGCTGCACCCAGGTGTGGTCCTGGGTGATCTGGGTGAGGACGCCGTCGCGCAGCAGATAGGCGCGCGAGTCGCCGACGTGCACGAGGCCGAGGCGCTGACCCGTCCACAGCAGAGCGGTGAGCGTGGTGCCCATCCCCTCCAGCTGGGGGTCCTCCTCGACCATCATGCGCAGCTGGTCGTTGGCCCGCTGCACGGCGGTGCCCAGCGAGGTGAGGATGTCCGAGCCGGGTACGTCGTCGTCGAGCGTGACAAGGGTGGAGATCACCTCGGAGGAGGCGACCTCGCCGGCGGCCTGACCGCCCATGCCGTCGGCGATGGCGAGGAGACGGGGACCGGCGTAACCGGAGTCCTCGTTCCCCTCGCGGATCATGCCTTTGTGCGATCCGGCGGCGAAACGCAGGGAGAGACTCATGCGCACCTCGCCTGTCGGCTCGGGGTACAGCCGGTCATGTCGAGCCACACTGCCCACCCTCCGGTCGGGAGCCCGTCCCGGTCCCTGGGGACCGCCGCGGCTCGCTCGCTCCGCTCGCTCATTGTCGTACTACTTCCGCAGCTCGATGACGGTCTTGCCGATGCGGATCGGCGCGCCCAGCGGAATCGGGGTCGGGGTGGTGAGCCGGGTCCGGTCCAGATAGGTGCCGTTGGTGGACCCGAGATCCTCGACGATCCAATTGCCGTCCCGGTCCGGGTAGATCCTGGCATGGCGGCTCGACGCGTAGTCGTCGTCCAGGACGATCGTCGAATCGTGCGCCCGGCCCAGCGTGACGGTCTGGCCCTGGAGCGCGACCGTGGTGCCCGTGAGGGTGCCCTCGGAGACGACCAGCTTGGTGGGGGCGCCACGGCGCTGCCGCCCGCCGCCACCCTGCTGCTGGCCGCGCTGGGGCGGTGGTGCGGCGGCCGCGGCGGCCTGCCTGCCGGTCTGCTGCTGCCGGTTCGCGTCATTGCCCCGGCGCGAACCGCGCTGGGTGACGCGCGTACCGAACAGGTCGCTGCGAATGACCTGAACGGCCACGATGACGAACAGCCACAGTACGGCGAGGAAACCCAACCGCATGACCGTGAGGGTCAGCTCTGACATTGCCCCCGCTTCACCCTTCGGCTTGCCGGTAAACGATGGTGGTGCTGCCCACGACGATCCGCGAGCCGTCGCGGAGCGTAGCGCGGGTGGTGTGCTGCCCGTCCACCACGATGCCGTTGGTGGACCCGAGATCCTGGATCGTCGGGGGCGTTCCGGTCCGGATCTCACAGTGCCGGCGCGAGACGCCGGGATCGTCGATCCTCACATCCGCATCGGTGCTGCGGCCAAGGACCAGAGTCGGGCGGGAGATCTGGTGGCGGGTGCCATTGATCTCGATCCAGCGTCGCACCTGGCCGTGCCCGCCCGGCATCGGCCCCGGAGCCGCCGGACGGCGGTCGGCGGGCGAGGCGCCAGGGCGGCCCGGAGGCGGCGCCGCGGGCATGGGCGGGGCGGCGGCCGGCGGGTAGCCGTAGCCCCCACGGCCGCCCTGAGGGGCCGCGGGCGCGGGACGCTGCGGGGCACCGGGGCCGGGGCCCTGGGGACCCTGCTGGCCCTGCTGGTCGGTGCTGGACGCGAGTGTGCGGCTGCGCACCCGGTACAGACCGGTGTCGAGGTCCTCGGCCTTCTCCAGGTGCACCTTGATCGGGCCCATGAAGCTGTAGCGCTGCTGCTTCGCGTAGTCGCGCACCAGGCCGGACAGCTCGTCGCCGAGCTGGCCCGAGTACGGGCTGAGCCGCTCGAAGTCCGGAGCGCTCAGCTCGACGATGAAGTCATTGGGGACGACCGTGCGGTCCCGGTTCCAGATCGACGCGTTGTTGTCGCACTCGCGCTGGAGCGCGCCGGCGATCTCGACGGGCTGGACCTCGGACTTGAAGACCTTCGCGAAGGTGCCGTTGACCAGGCCTTCGAGACGCTGCTCGAAACGCTTCAGGACTCCCATGGGGCACCTCCTCCGTCGTTGCCGTCCTGGTGTTGCTGCCGGTTCTGCTCCGGGTCGCTCTCTTGGTACTGCTTACTGATCGTATCCACGCGTCGGGAAATCGGCTGGTTCCCCTTCTGTGCCTTGTGGACGAGTGTCACCTCTCACACGCACCTCTCGTACGGATCGTAGAGGTGGCTTCCCGACAGTGTCCCGCACCCGGGGTGCACTCAGGAGGAGCGGGTAACGATGCCGGGGGTTGCCTCTCTCCTGATCTGCTCCTGTCCACACGGGTCGCCGCAAACAACGGATGTGAATCCACCCTGCGCAGCGTGCTAATCTTCTCGACGTCGCCAGGCAATCGCACCGAAAAGTGAGAGAGCCCAGCACACCACTCTTGCGCGAGTGGCGGAACGGCAGACGCGCTGGCTTCAGGTGCCAGTGTCCTTCGGGACGTGGGGGTTCAAATCCCCCCTCGCGCACAAGTCGGAAGCCCCGCAGATCCCCGGATCTGCGGGGCTTCCTTCATATGTCCGGGCTCTGTGCGGGCGCCCGCGGCCCACGTTCTGTCTCACGTTGTTCTCTCTCACAGGACCTGTCCCTTCTTGCTGTTTCTTCTGTGTCATATGTCGCGTTCCAGGGCGGGCAAACCCATGAAGGGCCCGGGGTGCCTCGAACAGGTCGACTTTTGTCGCGGCGAGGCGCGACGAAAGAGAGCCGTCCCCGAGGGGGCGCGCTGCCTAGGGTGCGGGCGTGGATGTGTCATCGAGGGTCCGTAGCGGATGGTGCCTGCTGAAGGGGCCCGAGCCCTGGACGCGGCGCCGGATCGCCGGCGAGGCCGCGCTCGCGCTCGTACTGGCCCTGATGGCGGGCGGGATCGGGCTGCTGGCCACAGGGCCCCTGAGGGCCGCGGCCGTCGCCCTCGGCGTGGCGGTGCTGTCGCTGCTGCGCCGCTCCCTGCCCGCGAGCGTGCTGCTCGCGGCGGCCGCCCTGTCCATGGCGGCCGGCGAAACAGCCCCGCTCCTGATGGTCGCGGCCTGGTCCGCGGGACGTCGCATCGTCGGCGCGGGACGGGCCCTCGCCGCCTTCACGGCGGCCTTCGTCATCTACCAGGCGCTCGGCGTCATCACGCTGTGGCCCATCGCACAGCCCATCCTCATGGGCATCTTCAGCACCCTGTTCTTCCTGGCCGTGGCTGTCGTACCCGGCCTCACCAGCCGGTACTGGTCCCAGCGGCGCACCCTGCTGAGCGCCGTGCGCGAACACAACGCCCAGCTGCTCCGCGAACGCGCCATGGTCGCGGGCCAGGCCCGGCTGCGTGAACGCCAGCGCATCGCCCAGGACATGCACGACAGCCTCGGCCACCAGCTCGCCCTCATCTCCGTGCACACCGGCGCCCTCGAAGTCGACCCCGAACTGACCGGCCGCCAGCGCGAGGCCGTCGGCGTACTGCGGCAGGCCTCGGTCGCCGCCATGCACGAACTGCGCGAGGTCGTCGGCATCCTGCGCGACGGCATCGAAGCCCCCGCCGTGCCCGACGGAGCCCAGCCCGCCGCCCGCGGCACCGCCGGAATCCAGGCGCTGGTGACAGCCGCACGTGCCGCCGGGAACACCGTGGAACTGCGCACCGGCGGCGAGCCTCGCACCCTGGCAGCCGCCGGCGACCACGCGGCGTACAGGATCGTCCAAGAGGCCCTCACCAACGCGTACAAGCACGCCCCCGGCGCCCCGATCACCGTGGAACTGCGCTACGAACCGGACTCCTTCGTCGTCGAGGTCGTCAACGGCGTCGTCGACCGCGCGGCCGCCCACCAGGCCGGCGAAGTGGTCAGCGGAGGCCAGGGCCTCACCGGGCTGCACGAGCGGGCCCGGCTCGTCGGCGGCATGGTGCACACCGGCCCCACCGACGACGGCGGCTTCCGCGTCGCCGGCGTGCTGCCCTACGGGGCGGCCGAGGCCGCGACGTTCGTCGACGCCCCCGACGACTTCCGACAGCAGTCATCCGCCCCGCCGCTCGGCGACGGTGGTCCGGTCGTGGACTGGAACATCGCGGAGAAGGAGCTGGGCATGGGCGGCAGAAACAGGGCCGGAGGCGTCGCGCTGGGCTGCGGAATCGCCGTAGGGGCGGTGGTACTGCTCGCGATCGCGGCCGGAGTGGGCCTGTTCTTCCTCGCAGGATCGGCCGAGAAAGGCATGATCGACCCGTCCGAGTACGAAAGGATCAAGGTCGGCACGCCCGAGGCGGAGGTCCGCGCCGAGCTGCCGAGCGGCGACACCGTGCTGACCTCCGGTCTCTCCGGAAAAGGCCCTGCCGAACCGGAAGGCTCCCAGTGCCTGGTCCTGATGTCCTCCGACACCGGCGAGGGCCTCAAGACCGAGCCGGTGTTCCGGTTCTGCTTCAAGGACGGCAAGCTGATCGAGAAGAAGTCGTACGAAGTGGCGCGCTAGCCGCGACGAGCGGCGGCCGGGGGCCGACCGGGCAGGCTCGCTCGGGTGCGGCCCGGCGGCGTACAGAACAGGATCAGGACAGGATTTGGGTGTGACGGGACCACGCATCAGGGTCGTGATCGCCGACGACGAGCCCCTCATCCGGGCCGGGATCCGCATGATCCTCACCTCGGACGCGGCGATCGACGTCGTCGCGGAGGCCACCAACGGCCGCGAAGCCGTCGAACTCGCCCGCTCCCACGCCGTGGACGTGGTGCTGCTCGACATCCAGATGCCCGAGATGGACGGCCTGAGCGCCCTGGCCGAGCTGCGCCGGACCGTACCGGCGGCGCGAGTGATCATCCTCACCACGTTCGGGGAGCGGGAGAACGTCCTGCGCGCCCTGGAACACGGCGGCGCCGGATTCCTCCTCAAGGACACCGCGCCCGCCGAACTGATCCGCGCGGTACGCGCCGCGGCCGCGGGCGACGCCTACCTCTCGCCCGCCGCCACCCGGCACGTCGTCGACCAGCTCGCCACGGGCCGGGCCGCGGCCCGCGCCGACGAAGCCCGGCGCCGGGTCGGCGTGCTGTCCGAGCGCGAGCGGAACGTCCTGGCTCTGCTGGGCGAAGGGCTGTCCAACGCGGATGCCGGGAAGCGGCTCCACATGAGCGAGGCCACGGTGAAGACGTACGTCAGCCGCATCCTGGCGAAGCTGGACTGCGAGAACCGGGTCCAGGCGGCGCTGCTGGCGCGGGACGCGGGGTTGTAGGGGGCTGGGTTGGGCTCCGCCGTTTCACGTGAAACGGCGGGATGTCCCGTTGTCGAGAGGAGTGCCGGCGGGCTCCTGTGCCGACGCGGTCGACACAAGCGGATTCCGGGCATCCGCAAAGTTGTCCACAGGGGGAGACGGGCTTTCGCCAGCGCCTGTACCGTCAGGGGCAGTTGAGCTCTCGACGGTGTACGAGAGCGCTGCACAGGGACGTTGTACGAGACGGGGGAGGCGGCACGCCATGGGCGAGGTCGACATGGTGGTTCCGGCACAGCGGGCCGGGGCGGCCGGGGCGGAGGACGGTCGGGGACGGATCCCCGAGGTCTCCGGGTTCGCCCGGCGCCCGCACACACCGGGATCCGGAAACCGACGGGCACAGGCAGCGCCCAAGGCCGAGGGGAAGGCGCTGCGGGACCGGTTCCCGCGCGCCTCGCACGACTCGCTGGTGCTCTCCGCGGACCGGCCGGACGCCGTCCGCGCGGTGGAGGAATCCAACGCGGGCCGGGTGCCCGAGCTCACGCCGATACGCGTGGGCCGCATGGCCGCCAGCCCCTTCGCGTTCCTGCGCGGCTCGGCCGGACTGATGGCACACGACCTGGTCGGCACACCCGTCACCGGCGTCGGCGCGCAGATCTGCGGCGACGCGCACGCGGCCAATTTCGGCCTGTACGGCGACGCGCGCGGCAGCCTCGTCATCGACCTGAACGACTTCGATGAGACCGTGACCGGCCCCTGGGAATGGGACGTGAAACGGCTTGCCGCATCGCTGGTCCTGGCCGGCCGGGAGGCCGGCGCCGACGAGGCCACCTGCCGGGCAGCGGCGTTCGACGCGGTCGGGGCCTACCGCCGCACCATGCGCCTGCTCGCCAAACTGCCGGTCCTCGACGCGTGGAACGCGATAGCCGACGAGGAGCTCGTCTCCCACGCCGACGCTCACGACCTGCTCGGCACCCTGGAACGGGTCTCCGAAAAGGCCCGCAACAACACCAGCGCGCGCTTCGCCACCAAGGCGACCGAGCAGGGCGAAGACGGCAGCCGGCACTTCGTCGACGCGCTGCCGGTGCTGCGCCGCGTGACCGACGCCGAGGCGGCAACGGTCGCCGCCTCGCTTGAGCAGTACCTGGGCACCCTGTCCGAGGACCGGCTGCCGCTGCTCGCCCGGTACGCGATCCACGACGTGGCCTTCCGGGTGGTCGGCACGGGGAGCGTCGGAACACGGTCGTATGTGGTGCTGCTGCTCGACCACCGGGGCGAGCCGCTCGTGCTCCAGGTCAAGGAGGCCAGGCCTTCGGCGCTGCTGCCGCATCTGGCGAAAGCCGGGTTCAAGACGCCCGACGCCGGGCACGAAGGGCGCCGTGTGGTGCTCGGGCAGAAGCGGATGCAGGTGGTCAGCGACATCCTGCTCGGCTGGACGACCGTGGACGAACGGCCCTTCCAAGTGCGGCAGTTCAGGAACCGCAAGGGCAGCGTGGACCCCGCCGCGCTCGCCGCCGACCAGCTCGACGACTACGGGCGCATGACGGGCGCGCTGCTCGCCCGGGCGCATGCGCACAGCGTCGACCCGCGCCTGATAGCCGGGTACTGCGGAAAGAACGAGGAGCTCGACGAAGCGGTGGCAGCCTTCGCGGTGACCTACGCCGACCGCACGGAGGCCGACCACGCGGTACTGACCGCAGCCGTACGGGACGGGCGGATCGCGGCAGAGCTGGGGGTCTGAGCGGGGGCCAGTGCCGGGCCTGCTGAGGAGCGCGGCCGAGGGCCTGTGGCCGGGTCGGGGCATGGCCGAGGTGCGGGTGAGGGCTGGGTGGGCTGGGGGTGGGGAGGGTGGGGGCCGGGGGGGTGCCCCTATGACTTTGGTCAAGGGGTCGGGGCGGGTTGGGGGTCGTAGAAGGTGCCGTCGCGGAGCATGGCGAACAGGACGTCGGCTCGGCGGCGGGCGAGGCA
>NZ_BMUA01000030.1 GCF_014649955.1 Streptomyces violascens | reverse complement strand
CTGATAACCGAGCAGTTACAAACGTACACAGCTGAGCAGATCAGAGAGTACGCGGACACCAGAAGAGCCGTCCCCGCGTCATCGGTCAGGCTGATGCGGATGTCCTTCTTGCTGGCCTGGCCCCCGGCGGCCGTGCTGACCCACTCATGCAGATCGCTCTTCGGCTTGACGACGCCGTGCTTGAGCTTGATCGTCGGATTCGCCAGCTCCGTCAGCGCTTCGCCACTGATATCGGGCAGTGCCGACAGCGGACTGCTGAGTGCCGCCTTGGAGCGATCCAGCGGAAGCCCTGACGCTTAGTGGAAAGCAACCTCGTCCTCGCCGACCTTCACGACGAACCGGTGCCCGGTGTTCGGCATGGCAGAACCCCCTCGCATCAACAAATGAACGTGGGCGTCAGTTTGGCACTTCGTCACGAAACGCCGCCAGGCCAACACCGCACGCAATCACCACCTGTCTCGTGAGATACCCCGGGCCTCGACCCGCCTGCTGCCGAATGAATCTGCGCCGGGGTTCCGCGCACCACACACGTGCGGCGTGGATCATGCCGTGAAACGCACCCTGGATCGCACATTCTTGGTGGTCTGAGGCGAAGTGTTCCGTCACCGGCAGAGTTGCCAGCCACCCGCCCCAGACTAAGGTCACCCTAACCGTCCTGTGCCCAGTCCATTCCGAGTTCGGCGAGCCTTCCGCGTTGCTCCCCGCTGAGTTTGGTGCGGCGGGTCCTCTTGTCGGACATCCAGACGCCGAGCTTGACCGTGTGTTCCTTGCCGCCGATGGTGACGGGCTCGACGTGTCCGCGGGGCAGCACGGTGTCCTTGCGGAACTGCTTGCGCGGCTGGAGCGTGAGCGCGGGGCCGAGGTGATTGACGATGCGGTCGGCGGCCGACTTCGACACCCCGAACAGCGGTGCCAGCTGCCGCAGCGTGAGTGGTCCGCCAGTAGGCGGCGACCTGCAGTACCCGGTCCTCCAGCGGCAGGCTCCACGGCCGGCCCTTGCGGACCGGATCCGCACCCTCGCGCCGCAACGCGGTGATCAGCTTGCTGAACTGACGCGATCTCAGCCCACCAGCGAACGGGGCTATCCGGACGGCTCCGACGCTGTGATTGCACCAGCCACGCCAAGATCGTTTCACCCGCGAACAACAGGGTAGAGAGCGCAGTTCCAGGACGTGTCGATGGCGCACCGTGGCGATTGCAGTACTTCCGGGACTGGCTCTGGTAGCGCCGGTTATGGCGGGGTCTGGGACGGTGGCCGAATCCCGCGAGGTGGCCCGGTTTTCCGTCTGGTGGGGCGGCGGGACGGGGCCAGGCCGGCGGCGTGCTGATGGTGGAGGGCGCCGCTCCTGAAGTGAAAGCTACTGGGGGATTCCGGCCGTGCAGCGCGAGGCCATTGAGCAACTGTGCGACTCTCTCTGAAACTTGACGGAGACTCGTCAAACGGTAAGGGGGTCCACTGTGCACAGACTCACTGGGAGATGGCGCCGTGCGGCGACCGCTATGGCGATCGCCGCGGCGCTCGTGATACCTGCCGCGGCGGCCGCGCGTGCGGACGGTCCGGCAGGCGGCGCGCCACGACTCGAGGGCAGCCTGTATACCGTGCCCGCCGGCTTGACCCAAGCCGCCATCACGGCGGGACTCAAGGCCGGCAAGTCGCCGGCCTCCCTTGGTCTGGTGGAAGCGGGCAAGCAGCCGGCGCCGACGCTCACCGCATACGACGCGCGCCGACGCGCCAGACTGCGGGCCGCGCATGCGAGTACCGGCGGGCAGCGGCCCCGCACCCAGGCCGCTCCCGTCCCGTTCGACCCGACGGCTGAACCGCGTGAACTGACGCTCGCCGACTGTCCGGATCCGGATAGCGGCGGCGGGCCGGTGTACGAGCCAGACCGGTTCGACGTGTGCCTGGTCCGCAAGATGGCCGCGATCGAGAACCTGATCGTGGACGGCGCGGAGGTGCCGCAGGGAGCGGCTTTCTTCACGGACACCCTCATCGGTCATGCAGGGTTCGGCGACTATGCATCCCGCTTCCTCACCTTCGAGGACCACGTCTCCCACGTCTCCCAGAAGGTCCTCGGCGCGAAGTGGAATCCTGCAATCACTTTCTTCGGGGCATCGAAGTGCACTGCCGTTCTGGGGTCCGGCACCTGCCATTCCCGCACGGATGACCACCTCGGGGAATTCCCTGTGTGGCTGCTCGCGGGCAGCGACGACTGGAAGTTCGCGGTCGACGTGCCCGCCGGAGGAGGCGTCGGCCGCGACGACATCACCAAGCTTGTCCTCGACGAGGGCTTCTACGTGGTCTTCCCCGAGGGCTATGTGAACCAGGGCGACAACTTCCTTTCCCTGCCCGATCTGAACGTGCGCTTCGACCAGGCCTCCTACGTCAAGCAGGGCGAGGACTCCGACGGCGCGGGTATCTTCGACGACCTGCCCCCTGCGTTGACGTACAACCTGACAGGACAGGGCACCGACGAAGTCGCGCAGCACATCCAGAGCGCGCTCTCCAATCCGAACGCGACCATCCCCGCAGAACCGCCGGGCCAGACCAAGGTGCTCCCCGGGTACCTCGACAACCCGCTGCACCGGCTTTACTCGAAGTACAGCCCGCCCACCAGTGAGACCCGATACAACCGCAACGGAGCCATCGCCCGCGGCCAGTGCGGACCCCGCCACGGCAAACAGTGCGACGAGTACCCCATGGCTTCCACCTATGAAGGCGCCGCCAAGGCAGAGTACGAGGCGTACTCGGATCCATACGCCTACTCGGTCAAACTCGTCGACGCCGACCAGAACGGCACAGCCGGGAACATCGCCAAACAGTTCTACGCCTACTACCGCGTCCTGGACCCCGGCTTCGACGCGAACAACCACCCGCGGAACTGGGACGATTTCACCCTCGAAATTCAGTAGCCCCTACACTCCATGGGCGGGGCTCCCGCTCACAGCCCCCACCGTGCTCACTGCACACGGTTCTGGCGGCTATTTCCATGCCCGCCCCGACGCCACGAAGGTCTCGGATCTGGTGGTGTCGGTGTCGGCGGTGCACTGCCTGCACCGCCGCCCGGCGGTTTCGACGGCGGACAGCTGCGGCTGCACAATACGGTTGTACGGGGCGGCCACCCGGAGCGAGCCGGGACCGGGAGGGCGGTCGGGCCCGATCACGACACCGCGGCGGACTCATCCACGTCGTCGCCCCGGAAATGGCCGCCCAGTTCCTGGTCACCGATGAGAGCGCGCACGTCGAACTGCCCCGGCAGGCCGAGCTATTGCGCTGTGCGCCTCGCTGTTATGGGCCTGGACCGGCCGGTGGTCACTAACTTCCTGGGCGGTGATCCGGCTGGCGTGCACGCGGACCTGTACGGCGGCAGCTGACCGCAGGGAGCCCGCCAGCTCCGTGGGCGGTGTGGGGTCAGGTGGGGCGGCGTGCGTCGCGGTACTGGCGGGCCCTGGGCGCGCGCCGGGTGCCGGGTTCGGACGTTGGGTCGCCCGGGCCCGCGGGGGCGGGGATGCGCGGGGCAGCGGGTGCGCCGCCGACCGAGCCTTGAATGGCCGTGTTGGGGGTGTAGGCGGGGCCGCGCCGGACCGTACTTCTTCTGTACTTCGGGGTGCGGGCAAGGCTCTTGGGCAAGCCGGTGCCGGGCATCTTGCCCGGCCGGGCCGGGGAGGCCTGCCCAGCCTCGGTTGGGTCCGGCGAGTACTGGAACGGCAACAGGGCCCTCGCTTTTGCGGGGCCCTGCCGTGTGTTTACTTTCCAAGGGGGCGTAGCGGGCTGCTCAACGAGCGAGCACGGCGTCGGTTGTGCCCGAGCGCGCAGCCGGGTGAGTCATGGGCCGGGGGGCAAGGTGAAGCCGCCCGCCCCGGGCAGGGACCGAAATCGCCGTATCTGCTGCATAGTCTGCTGGGCCATCTCCTGCACTATCTGCTGCGTCTTGCATCCGGCCCCCCGGCGGGAACGCCCGGGCCAGACCCCGCGATTGAGAACCTGTGTCTGAAATCGGGAAGGCCAGGTCAGGGCCGGATTCGCGGATTCGTCGGCTACGGCGTGACGTTCGCTCAGGCGTCAGGCTGACGGCTGGCCGTATGGCTACAGCATTCCCACCGAGCGCGTTGGCCTCGTTGGGAACAATCCGGGCAACATGTGGTCGAACAAGTTGAGCCGGGGGCCCTCACTGCCAAGCACAGCGCGCAAGGCAGCCCCTGAACAAGGCGGCCGAACGCGGGCGTCGGCGACATCAGACACAGGTTCTGAGGGTGGAGGGGGGCAGGCTTCCCCTTCTGCCCTCTCCCTATGTCCGTTGATCAAGAAAATGGAGGGTGGGGGCTTGCCTGCAGGAACGGCGGGGAGGGCCCGTGAGTGTCTGGTGCGCGGCCACGGCGGTGTCCCGCGTGAGGCTGGGCCCGGGCGGCCCTTTGGCAGGTCGGGAACGGCCGCAGGGCCCCGCTATGGCGAGACCCTGCGATTCGGTGCGCCTTGAGGGGAGGCGGGCTGTTCAACGATTCGGCACCGGATCGGTTCGCTGCTCCGTGACTGCGATCTGCCTGTGAGTTGGCGTTTTGAGTGTCCGCTCCGCTGCCACCGAATGTGAGCCAGGGTCGTTAAGTTGACACTCCCTCTTGAACGGCATTCGACAGCCGGGATTTGCCACGTGGCGCGGACTCGCCGACAGGTAACGGCTGTTGGCGGCGGCGGGTATGGGGGTCAGTTCACGTCGACATGGTCGAAGAGTTCGAGCATGTGGGTGAGTACGCGCTTGCATGCGGTGAGGTCGGTGTCGGTGAGGTCGCCGCCGACCTGGCGCAGGAGGGCGTGTTCCCGGATGGTCAGGGCGGTGATGGCTGCTCTGCCCTTGTCGGTGAGCTGGATCAGTGAGGACCGTTGGTGGGCGGGGTTGGGGGTGATCTCGACCAGTTGCCGGGTTGCCGCGTCGTTGACCATGCGCTGGACGAATTGTCGGCTCAGTGCCTGGGCGCGGCCCATCTGCGGGACGGTCATGGGTCCGTGGGTGAGGAGCAGGTCGAGGACGGCGCGCACGCCGACGGAGAGGCCCTCGATGGGTTCGGCTTGTTCGACCTTGCGCTGCACTCGTCGGTACAGCGGGCCGACCAGGGCGAAGACTTCGGTGAGTCGGCGGCCGAGGTCGTCGGGGGTGAGGGGGGTGTCAGCGTCATTCACCCGGCCAGGATGACACCTGTGTTGCCAACATCCCAAAAAATATGGCACCTTGGTTGTCATGATTCAGGCTTCTGGCATGTTCTCGTTAGACACCGCAGACGCCCACCTCGCCTACCGCGACACCGGCGCGGGTCAGCCTGTGGTGCTGCTGCACGGCGGCTTTCTGGACCACCGCATGTGGGACGACCAGGTGCCGGCCCTGGCGTCGCACTGCCGGGTGATCGCACCCGATGCCCGCGGGCACGGCGGATCCTCCAACGCGAACGCACCCTTCCGCCACACCGACGACGTCGCAGCGCTGCTCCGCCACCTCGATGTCGGCCCCGCGATCCTCGTCGGACTGTCGATGGGTGGAGCCATCGCCGTCGACACCGCACTCGAACACCCCGATCTGGTAGGCGCGTTGGTCGTCAGCGGCGTCGGCACCAGCGAACCCGAATTCCAGGACCCCTGGCTCAAGGAGATCGAGGCCGAGGAGGCCCGCGCCCTGGCCGCGGGTGACGCCGAGGGCTGGGTCGAGGCCTTCACCCGGCTCGGGGCGGGACCGCACCGCACACTCGACGACGTCAACCAGGATGTCGTGCGCAGGCTGCGGGAGATGACCCGGCGGACCCTCGCCAAACACACCGCCACCGAACCCGTGCACATCATTCCCGTGACCGACACCTGGCAGCGAGCAGCCACCATCACGGTTCCGGTGCTGGCCATCAACGGCGCCATCGACTCCGACGACCACATCACCATGGCCGAACGCCTCGCACACACCGTCACCAACGGCCAGGTGACGACCATCGAAGCCACCGCTCACTACCCCAACATGGAACGCCCCGACACCTTCAACGAGATCCTCGGGAACTTCCTGCGCACCGTATCGGCCCGAAACGACTGACGCGGCCTGGGCGAAGTGCGGTGCTGTCCCCGATCCAGTCCCGTCGCCGCCCCACCGCCCCGCCGCCCGCGGCGGGGAATGATCGCGCCGGACGACGGCGGCCCACAAAAAAGGGAGCTTCATCGGATGTTCGTCCTCGCGTACTCGGCCTGCAGCACGTGCTGGTGGAGTACCTCGCTGAGAGTTCTGGTCGGGCGCTGAGTGCCGTACTGGGCCGGCGCCGACGAAGTCTGGGCGGCAAGGAGTGCTAGTGCGTCACGATGACATTGATTGAGGGAGCTCGCGGGTGCATGCAAGCATCCGGGCCCCAGAGCGTGGGGGAGTGGTGATGATGCGGACGGTTCCGCTGGTAGGCGGGCCGGTGGAGTTACGCGGTGCGCTGGACTTGGAGAAGACGCCGGCGGGGGTCATGCCTGGCCGGTTGCCCGCGTGGACCAAGGAGCAGTACCAGGATCCGTCGGTCTACGGGGGTGACGGTGATGCCTTCGGGGGTGCGGCTGGTGTTCCGCACCGATGCGAGTGAGCTGGAGTTTGACCTACTCACCTCGACAGGGCAGCTCGATTCCGACCCCTGTCCTCGCCCGACGGGGATGCTGGAATTGCTGGTGGACGGTGCCCATGCTGGGCGTCGGCAGGCGCCGGTGGGCAATGTGGTGCGGATGGCGGGCCCCGGGGCCGCGCAGCGAATGATCCCGGGGAAGCCGGGGACCGTCCGGTTCGCCGGGCTGCCGACCGGCTGACTGCGCAACTCCACACCGTGTGTGACACGGTCCGAGATACCGTGGCCGGCTGGCGCACCCGCAGGCCGGCCTCGAACGAGGCAGCACTGAGCGAGCTCCTGGCATACACCCGGCGTGACCTGACTGCGCACAACGGTCCGCCCATGCCAGGGGTGCGCACGGGCGGTGTGCACCCCGACCTCGCTGGGCAACCGCCGACGCTGCGCTGCGCATCGAGATGGGGTGCCGGTAAGAACGCTGTCACCGATCCTGCTGGCTTATTCGGTCACGCGACGAGCGAGAGATCGAGGCGGGCAAGGTGGCTGACGCGGGTGCGGTCGAGGGGATGGCCGTTCCACCAGGCATCGAGGCGAATGAGGTTGAGTGCAACGGCGGAGAAGACGTGCTCCAGGTGGGTCTTCTGGAGACCGAGGTAGCGGGCACGTCTCATGCCGGTGACCGCGATGGCCTGGTGGATGGTTCCCTCGATGCCCGCGCGGGTTCCGTACTTGGCTCGCCACTGCTCGTCGCCCTGCTGGAGGCGGGCATGGTCGAGGACTTCTTGCACCTCGCGGGGTTGCAGGGAGAGGGTTCGGCCACCGCTCTTCGAGCGGGTGCACTGGTCGCGCACCGGGCAAGGGCGACACGTCTCCTTGTCGAACTTGATGACGATGGCCTTGGTACCGCGCAGGGTGGCGGGGCTCCACCAGGTGCTGGTGTCCCCGCGGGGGCAGGTGGCCTGCCGCTTGTCCCAGTCGATGGTGAACGCGGTGCGATCGAACCCGGCGCCGGCACGTGCCTGGGGTGAGCTGTTCAGCAGGACCGGGGTGACCAGGGTGACCCCGAAGTTCTTCTTCATGCCCACGATCAACTCGGCGGACGCGTAACCGGAGTCGAGGAAGTGCTCGGCGGGCAGGAGACCGCGGGCGGCAAGCATGTGATGGACCGGTTCGGTCATTTCCGCATCGGTCACCGTGGCGTCGGTGGTCGCGATGCCGGTGATCAAGCGCGGCGGCGGTCCGTCCGCTCCGGGGACCGCCTGTCCGGTGGCTGCGTCCTGCACGTCGGTTTCGTCGCAGGACTCACTGATGTGGATCTTGTAGCCGGTCCACCAGGATCCCTGTTTGAGGCCATAGCGCGCGTCAGTGTCGTACGGAGAGGCCAGCCGCAGCCTGCCCGGCGGGAGGTCTTCGCTCTCCCGCCGCTTCACCTCCGCCCCTGCCTCGGTCACAGTGCGGTGGTAGTTCTGCACCCACATCGCGCGCAGGACCTGCACCGCTGGGAGTTCGCGCAGCCAGACCGGGGCATCAGGAGCATGCACCGCCTCCAGCAGCGCGAACCCGTCCCGGCCGTAGACGAGGGCCATCTCCTCGCGCTTGCTCGTGGAAGCCGGCGGATGCCAGGAGTGAGTCCGCGGACCGTAGCGGTCGGCCCATTCCCGAACGGGCACCGCCCCGACCAGCCAGTCCGGGGCAGCGCAGGCCAGCGCCTCCAGCGTGGCCCGCAGCGTCTCCCCGGCCAGCTCCAGCCTGTTCAGATCGCGTACCGCCGCCAGAACGCGGGTGGAGTCGGTGCGCTGCCTGCCTCCGGCCTTCACCAGGCCCCGGTCCTTGAGCCCGGTCAGCAGCAGATCGAGCACTTTCTCCTCCATCCCGTGCTCGACTAGGCGCGTGCGGAACTCGGACAGCACCGAGGCGTCGAACCCCGGATCATCCAGCTCCAGGCCGAGTGCGTATTTCAGGTCCATGCCGTACCGCACCCGATGCGCTGCCGCCCGGTCGGTGAGGTTCTCGGCGAACTGCAATATTGTCACCAGCGCGAGCTGGCCCGGTGACCAGCCTGGCCGTCCTCTGGCTTCAAACGCCTCGGCGAAGTCGGCGTCCGCGAACAACTCACCCAGCTCGTCACGGACCCGCATCGCCAACGGGTACGGACCCCGTGCCGCCACCGCCCGCGCCACCTGCGCGGTCAGCTCAGGCACCTTCGGCCACGGCCTCGGCTGCATCGACATTCCACACCCCACCCGCGACCGGGAACGTCAAGACGGCCGCTGCTGTCCCGACCCGACCAACGAGCCGTCAGCCCCGCTGGGCACGGAATAAGCCAGCAGGATCGTCACCAGCCGCAAACGGCAGGTGAGCAGCCTCCGAACATCGGTACAGCGGTTGGCGCTGAGATTGATCATGGTCGGCTGGCACACCGGCTGGAGAGATCTCCGACCTTGTCATCCGTGGTCAGCTCTGCGTCTCCTCGCGGTGTCCAATAGCGGCCGCGTCGGGTATGAGGAGCAGCTTGCCGGTGGTACGCCGAGCTTCCAGATCGCTGTGGGCCTGGGCGGCCTCGGACAATGTGTAGCGGCCCGTTACGGTGACCTCAAGCGCCTTGGAGCGCACCCACTCGAACACATCGGCGGCCCGTCGGAGCAGTTCGGACCGATCGGCGATGAAGTCCCCGAGGCTGGGCCGGATCAGGGTCAGCGAACCGCCGTGGGCGAGCCGAATCGGATCAAACGGCGGCACGGCACCACTTGCCGCGCCGAAGAGCACGAGATGGCCGCGGGTTCGCAGGCTGGCGAGGCTCGCATCGAAGGTGTGCGCGCCGACGCCGTCGAAGACAACCGGCAGTCCCTGACCGCCGTTGAGCCGCCTCACCTCGGCTGCGAGATCGTCGACTGCGGAGGAAAGGATCACCTCAGCGGCCCCGGCACGCTTCGCCAGCTCGGCCTTCGCCGTGGTCGACGTCGTGCCGATCACCCTGCCGCCGAGATGGGTGATGAGCTGGGTCAGAAGCAGTCCCATGCCACCGGCAGCCGCATGCACGAGCACCGTGTCGCCCTCCTGAACCGGGTAGGCGTCCTTGACGAGATAGTGCGCGGTCATGCCTTGGAGGAGCACGGAGGCGGCTGTCTCGAAGCCTATGTCGTCGGGCAGCGGCACCAGCCGGGAGGAGTCCACGACGGCCCGCGCGGCATACGTGCCGGGAATCTCCACCCAGCCGACCCGGTCCCCGACTGCGACGTCAGCGACGCCGGGTCCGACTCCGACGACCGTGCCGGCACCCTCAGCGCCCGGGGTGAAGGGCAGCGGGAGGCTGTACCGGCCCTCGCGGTGATAGACGTCGAGGAAGTTGACCCCGGACGCGGCGACCTCCACGACCGCCTCGCCCGGACCCGGCCGCGGCTGGCCCACCTCGGCCTCCTGCAGCACCTCGGGACCGCCCACTTCGTACACCTGAATCGCTCGCATGACCCCTCCAATAACGGCTTTCCCCCACCAACCCCGTTGATGGCGATCCGATTCCCGGCAAGCAGACCAGCCCGCCGCCCCCGCCGAGAGCTGAGCCGACGCCAGGTGACGAAGAAGCCGCTGCTGAAGCGGGAGGTCGACGACAAGGCGGTGCCGCCGTACTGGCGTAAGGCGGTGTACGCGAACGAGGGCCTGTCGCAGGGCGTGGTGGACCGCGACGCGTATGTGGTGTGCGTGCGTGCTGGAGCAGCTGTATCGGGCACTGATGAGCCGCGACATTCTTCGCTTCTCCCTCGCACCGCTTTTCCAACCCGCGCGCTCGGCTGCTGGACGGCAAGCCGTGGCTGGCGGTGCGCGTGGACGTGCTGGCCGGCCTGAGTCTCGGGCTGCGTGAGTTCGACTCGGCGGAGTTGGAGTTGCGGGTTGGGTGTGGGTTGGGTGTGGGTCTCGAACCCTCGGCCGCTACCCGATCGTGCGCACCCACGCCGACGGGGCAGGTGCGGGCGCTGTGTCCGCTCGATGGCGAGGACGCCGTATAGCTCGGGGCAGGATGCCCCGAGCTATACGGCGGGCACGACGGGATTGCTCGGAGACGCGATCAGTCATACAGGCTGATCGCGGTGGTGACGCGCACCCGGCGCAGGGCGGGCATCGTCACGTGTTGACGTCGATCCGGCTGATGCAGCTGCCGCTGCTCCACCAGCTCCCAGGCGGCATCCCCGGCTGGTATTGGCCGCCATCGTAGACCAGCGCCACCCACTGGTTCCCGGTGTTGAGCCAGTCCACGTCACAGTAATTCACGTAGTGAATGCCATTGCCGGTGACACATCGGTGATTACCAGCGGCGAAATGCACTTCCACGGCGGAGCCGCAGTCGGGGCTGGTGGCGTTGGGCCTCATGACGTGGGGAGCCGGGGCTGCGGGGCCGGAGCTGGCGTGCGCCGCGACCGGCGCGGCCAGCATCAGACCGCAGCTGGCTACGACTCCCACCGTCAGCTGCGCAGCCTTCTTCATCATCGCGCGGTTGGGCTTTCCGAGTTTGGGCATGGGGTGTCTTTCCCTCCGATGCGGCTTGGTGGAGCGGTTTCCTGCGCGGACCTCGACTTGACCAAACCGTCGCGGTCGTTTATCGACGGTGTCATTGAGCAGTGTCAGAGTGCCGTGGCCGCTGCCAGTTTCTTGCCGATCTTCATGAGACTTCCTCCTGGACGAGTGGTGACGTCGCGGGTGCGATGGCCGCCGCAGATCTACACAGCGCCGCGCCCGTGGTGCGTCTGCATCGTTTCGTTTGCGCCCGGGCACGGGTAGCTTTCGTCATCCACGCGCAAAAGCCCTGCTGCGGGCGTCAAGACCACGGGGGTAAACCTTGATACGCATTCACCTGGGGCCCGAGGGCTTAGGCAACGTCAGGATCTGTGCCATCCCCGACTTCGGCGCTGAACTGACAGCGGCCGGGGTGGCCCATGCGCACGGCGGGCGACCTTGCGACCCGCTGGTGCAGCTCTACTCGCGAAGCACCGCACCAGAACTCACCGAGGGCGTCAGCCCCCTGTACCTGTCTCACTTATTCGCCCGCCGCTCTCCGACACCGTTCACCAAAGCCCTCGCCGAGGCAGACGACCGGGCCCACAGCCTCCTAACCAAGGCCATCGATCACGTGCGCAGCTCCGCCATCGAGCCGCACCGCTCGGGCATCGACTCGGCGGTCGCAGCCCGTGCAGCCGGCCTGTCGCACCTCTACGCCGGCAGCGGAGCCTCGGTGATGCTCCATCGACTCGGACACGAGATCAGACTTCGTCGCGGCGTCCTGGAGCTACCGACGGCCTTCGACGCGGATCTTGAGCTCGGCGAGCGCTCGCTTCGGATCCAGGCAGTAGCCCTCAGCCGACGGGTGTCCCTGACCGAGCCCGCCGACGATCACCTAACCGTCCGGATCCCAGCTGGAGCTCCTCCACGGACCGAGCCTGGCCAACTGGCAGCACTTCGGACTCTGTTGGGCCCTGGAAGAGCAGCAACGCTTGAGGCGATCGTCACGTCCGGAGGAGTCACCGGACGGCAACTGGCCTCGCGGCTCGGCGTGTCGGACGCGGCAGCCAGTCGGCACGCCGCCGTGCTACGACGTGCCGGTCTGATACAGAGCCTACGCATGGGGCAGACCGTCAAGCACCTCGCTACGCCCCTGGGCTATCACCTGGCACAGCCAGAAGCAACGGGCCGGTGCCCATAGCGATTGGGGGACGCCGCGCGGCGGCAGGTCGTGCGGAAGCAGGTCCCGTTGGCAGCCAGTGCGGCCCTGGTCGAGGAGCGCGTTGACGATCGGTCGCCGACGGATATCGTCGAGCGCCGCTACACCACTCGGCGGGACACCAGCAGAACCAAACCTTCCACTCGGTGAGTTGATCGATCGCCTGCGTCAACTCGGCGGTCGGTGTCCTCGACCCCTTGTTGAACCACGTTTTCCGAGGGCTCTCGATCTCGATACAGATCGGCCGGATGGCTCCTGCGTCCCGCCGGACTCACATGAAGTCTGGGACGCGCGTTGGGCCAAGACCTTTCAGCGGAGGCTGTCCAATCACGGCACAGAACGAGGGCCCGTGATGACCTCCCGGGCCGATGTTGTCCGTTGCGCCAGGGAGGAAGCAGGGGTGATGCTCCAAGAACTCTTGCATCTCTAGCTCACTGGGAGAGGAATCCAGAAGGCTTCTCCACTGGGGAAGCAATGAAGACCGGTACTCCTCCCATGTGGTCGCCTGGGGACGATCCGGACTCGTGTCGGTGTCTGCGTGGCGGAAGGCTTGCACCTCAGCAGTATGGATGGAGATGGAGGGTTGAGGGCGGAGAGCGGCTGCTACCAGGGCTAGTTGGTTGACCGCCGGGCTGTCCGTGACACATCGGCCCGTAGTGCCGTGGATGCTGTCGACCTAGCGTGCGCCGGCCCCGCGTCCTAGCTCAGCTCGAACCAACTGTTGCCGCTGGCGGGCTGACTGCGTTGAGCCGAACCGCTCGTCGAGCGCGGTGAAGGACTTGCGCAACATGTCTGGCGCACTATCGCCCATGAGTTCATGGCCTCCGAACCTGGTGACCTCGTAACCGCGCAGACGCAAGGCCCGGTCCTCCGCCATCATTTCGCCGTATAGCTGGGGCGAGGGCCTTCTATCGTCATCGGGGCCGACCGAGTAGTGCCGGTCATCGGTGTCGCCCCGGTGCCGGGGTCGTCGATGTTGTGGGAGGCGCGGGCGTTTGGGGGTAAGTCAGGCGAGACTGCCGGGGCGGACCGGCGGACGGTCTGTGCACGAGGCCGTTCGCCAGCTCGAAGGTCAGGTCCTGCAGTACGGTGGCCGAGGCGTGGGCCGAGAAGCGGAGGGCCCAGGTGGGCTGGTGGACGGTGGTGCCGCCCCAGACTGTCCAGGCGGGCAGCGGACCGTTGGGCCGCTCGGCGCCGAAGGCGTCGAACTGGACGCCGGCGCGTGCTCGCCCGGGGCGTGCCAGCGGACCCAGCGCCCGTCGACGGTGTGCTCCCAGCCCGCGTCCGTGAGCGGTTGGGTGGCTTGCGTGATGGTTTTCTCGGACACCTGGCTGCCGACGGCGGTCTGGGCGGCGTCACCGGAGGCGAGGGGGTCGAGGAGGATACACATGATCGCCACGGGCGTGGTGGCGGTGGCCGTGGCGTGCCACCGGCGTTCACCGACCGGACTCTCGTACGCAGCGATCGTCCACACGATGTCGTCGGGGTCGGCTTCGTGGACGAACTCGGCCCGCAGGGTGAGGGATTCGTGGACGGCGTGGGTGGTTTCATCCGACCAGGTCCTCCATTTTTCCCACTCGTCTTGGGCGGCGAGGAAGTCGTTGAGGAGGGCTTCGTGGTCCCCGGAGCCAGCGGCGTGTATTGGGACCATCTCTGTCGTCGGCGGGGCGGGTATGGCGGTGGGGGCGCGGGCGGCCGCGGCTTGCCGTTCGGTGTCGGTGGCCGGTGCGGGGCCGGTCCGGATGGCGTCGCCGTAGAGCCGTTCGAACTCCGCTATGGCTTCGGCGGGGTCGGTGTGGGTGGTGGCGACGACGCGTAGGTGGTCTTCGCCGTGGAGGTGGACGCTCTGGCCGTCCTGGTAGGTGCCGACGGCGACGGTGGTCCAGCCGTCGTGGGCGGGGGCGTGGATGATGAGGCGGCCGGATGTCGGCGTCGGTGCCGGGGTGGGGCATGGGCTCTCGATTCACCGCTCCGGCTGGTGTGCTGCCGGCCGGAGCGGGGTGGTTCAGCGGGTTGCTCGGGCTGTGGGTGCGGCGGTTCGCGGCGGCGGGCCGGCCCGGGTGACCGCCGGGGTGCGCGGTGTACGCGCCGCCCGCGGTGGAGGGGTAGTGGTGGTGTGCTGCCAGCGGGTGCACAGGGCGGTCAGGTCGGCCAGGGCGCGGCGGCTGCCGGTGATCAGCTGGTGGGGCGTGTTGGCCGGGTCCTGGGTGTAGGCGATGACGCGGGTGGCGACGTGGTGGGCGCGGGCGAGCAGGGCGCGCTCAAGGACTTTCTCCCCCCAGTATTCGGGGGAGCCGGTGGGGGTGGAGACGAGCGCCATCAGGTTGGCGGTGGTGAGGCCGTCGGCGAAGAGATGGCGGTGCTGGGCCTCCCACAGCACGGTGACAGGATCGACGGGTTCCCCGCGGCGTACCAGTGAGGTCAGGCACTGCCACAGCGCGCCGGGCGATGATCGGCCCGTGTTCCCCGGCCACGAAGTGCTCGCTGGATTCGTCGAGGATCAGCTGCACGACCTCGGCCGGTTTACCGGTGCGTGCGGACAGGGCGAGGGCGGCCGGGCTGGGGGTAACGTCCGCGAGGTCGACGAACCGTCCTTCGGCGATCGGGACGACCTTCGAGGCGACGACGATCACGTCACCGTCCCTCAACTCCGAGGCCTGGGCGGACAGGACACCGGTGATCGCGTCGGAGAGGTGGTCGACGCGCGTGATGGTGGGGAAGGGTTCCAGGGCGAACGCGCAGAAGGCGCCGGTCGTGGTGCTCGTGTGATGAGGCTCCGGGTGGGATGGGCGGTCATGACTCCAGACAGCCGGGTGTGGGCGGCGGCGAGCAGGGCCGCCCGTGAGTTCGGTGGTGTCGTGGTGGTGAGCCAGGTGCGGACGCGGTGGACCTAGTGTGGCCACAGTCCGTGGGCTGCCTCGTGAGGGGCGGCGGCCCGGTTTCTGACGGAGTGCCAGGCATCGGCTACTGCCACCGCCCACGGACAGGCATCGCCGTATCGCCCGCGCACTTGAACTCATCTTTAAATGAAGGAACTTCGGCCAGGCATCGACTCTGACTCAGGGCGGATCAGTGGTCCAACCCAGCGGCACGAATCCGCGATCCAGACGGTTCGTCTATCCGGTTGTGAGCGTCCGCGAGTACCTGCCGGGCGAGCCGTTGCACCAGGTGGGTGCCACGTCGCGGGCGCGCCTCGGTGCCGGGCGATCGGCGGGTGCCTGTGCCGAGGGAGCGGGCGATCACGCGGCGTTGTCCCGCCAGGTGGCGAGGATGGTCTGTACGGCGCTGGAGACCTGCTCCTGCTCCGTCCGGTCGGCCCAGAGGTGTGCATCGTGTTCGGTGAGCTTGACTGTGTCGCTCTCGTGGGTGACGTGGGCGGTGAAGTTGAACTGTCGGGTCTTCTTTCCGCTCTTGGAGAGGTAGTCGAAGTGCCCTAGATAGGTCCCAATCGTGTTGACCGTGAGGCCGGTCTCCTCGTCGACTTCCCGGTGCAGTGCCTCGGTCAGGGTCTCGCCCGCGTCGACGCCGCCGGAAGGGAGCTCCCACAGGCCGCCGAGGTAGTCGTCGGCGGTGCGGTGCAGGAGTAGTACCTTGCCGTCTGCGTTGGGGATGACGGCGCCGACGACGTGCTTGGTGACGCCGTCTGCGTCGGCGGCGTGGAGGAGGTCGCCCAGGAGGGCGGCGTCGACGGGTGCGTTCACTTCACGAGTTCCTTGTGGTGTTCGGCGACCTTGATGATGGCCGCGGTGTACGCGTCGGCGAGGTGAAGGTCCTGGTCGTGGTGCCACACCGGGAGTTTCACCGTGCTGGCGTGCACGCGCTGTGCGGTGGTGAAGCTGTCGGCGTCGGGGCCCTGGTGGTCAGCGTAGCCGGGCAGGAGTGCCCCAGGCGTGTGGAAGAGCGGGTGCTCGCCGAGAGCGCGGGTGGAGCCGGGCAGGTCGACTTCACTGGCGCCCTCGGCATGGACGGCTTCGAGGAACCGTTCGACGGGCAGTCCGGCGAGCTGGTCCCGGTGGTAGCGCAGGGGCAGCGCGTACCAGGCCGGCCGGGCATGGGGCGGCGGGTGCGGCACGTCGATGCCCGGTACGCCCCGCAGCGCCCTCCGCATCCGGGCGGCGACAGCTTCTCGTCCCGTCACATAGCCCTTGAGGCGGGGAAGTTGGGTGTGGGCCAGTGCGGCTGCCAGGGGGTGGATGCGCAGCTTGAGCCCCATGCCGGTGACGGCGTACGGGGCAAGTTGATGGTCGGCGGGGATCTCGCGGCGGCACCGTTTGTTGTACTGGCCGTGCAGCAGCACGCGGTAGTACAGCTCGGTGTAGTCGGTGGCGACGAATCCGCCCTACCCGGCGGACAGCGGCTTGGGCCCGTTCATACTGAAGGCCGCGGCGCGGCCGAAGGAGCCGACCGGCTGCCCGCGCCAGGTGGCGCCGTGGGCGTGCGAGCCGTCCTCCAGCAGCATCAGGTCGTGCCGGGCGCTGAAGGCGGCAAGGGCGTCCATGTTCTCCGGCAGGCCCCACAGGTGGACGGCGACGATGGCCTTCGTGCGCTGGGTGATGCGGCGGGCGGCGTCGTCCAGGTCGAGCTGCCCGTGCTCGTCGACGTCGGCGAGCACGGGACGGGCGCCGAGGTGGAAGAGCGGGGTGGCCGTGGCGTGGAACGTGAGCGCCGGCACGATCACCTCATCTCCCGGGCCGATGCCGGCCGCGGCGTACATCGAGTGCAGGGCGGCCGTCCCCGTACACGTGGTGACGACGTGGCGGACGCCGAGGAAGGACGCCAAGGAGTCCTCCAGGGCGGCGATGACGCCGGAGCGGTCCGGGATGGACACCGCAGAAAGCAACTGGCCGGTGACCGCCTCGACGTCACGGTCCTCGATCGGAGGCCATGCGAAGTGGGGGCCAGGGGCGTCGATGACGGGCGGACCGCCCCGGAGGGCGAGGCGAGGGGTGGCGGTCACAGCAGGTACTCCTTCGGGTCGGCGGGCGTGCGGGAGGTCTGGGAGGTGTAGGCGGCGGCCAGGAACGCGGCGTGCACTACGTGGGCGCTGGGGCCGGAGGGGTTGGTCCGCTCGCCGTCGAGGACACGGCAGAAGTAGTCGATCTGCGCGGTCGCGGCGGAGGGCCAGGCTGGCTCGCGGGTCAGGGACTCGATCAGCTGCCCGTCCGGGGCCAGGCGCCGCACCCGGCCGCGTCCAATCACGACGGCACCGCGCGGGCCGGTCACCGCCAGCTGCTCGGCCTTAGGCGCGGCGGAGCGGGAGATGAGCAGGAAGCCGTACAGGCCGCAGTCGTAGGCGAGGTGGACCAAAGCGGTGTCCTCGGCGTCGTAATCCGCGTCGGGAAGCGCGGCGGTGGAGGTGTTGGCCAGGACCCGGTCGGGCAGGCCGAGGTACCAGATGAGCAGGTCGATGAGGTGGTAGCCCATGTCCATCAGGGCTCCGCCGCCGGCCAGGGAGGTCCGGCCCCGCCAGCCGGCGGCTGGGTCGGGGCAGTGGAAGGTGTAGCGGCCCTCGACCAGGTAGGGCTGTCCGATCTGCTCCAGCAGCTGCACCGCGGCGGTGTAGATGGGGTGGAAGCGGCGCTGGACGGTGACCATCAGCTCGATCCCGGTCTTGTCGCACAGCGCCGCCAGCTCAGCGGCCTCGGCTGGGCCGGTCGCGAACGGCTTCTCCTTCATTACATGCACCCCGGCCGCCACGCAGGACTCGATGACCCCGCGGCCCACGTGGTGGGGCACCGCGACGATGGCGAAGTCCGGGCGGACGTCCTCCAGCAGGGAGCGGATGTCGGTAAAACCGGGGACTTGGTGCAGCTGAGCCTGGGCGGCGACCTTGTCGGGGTCGGTGTCGCAGACCGCGGCAAGGCGGGCGAACTGGGAGTCGGCCAGGCCCGGCAGGTGGTCCTCCAAGGCCTGGTGGCCGAGCCCGATGACGACTGCCTTCTTGCGTACGCTCATGCGCGTTCACGCCCTTCGGTGAAAGCACGTCGGCCCGCCCGCTGCGGGCCTTCGGCTCCAGAGCACCGCAGCCGGTCCGGGCGTGGCAGGGGCGCTGCCTTAGGCCGCAAGGCCGTTTGCATCTGGTGAAAACACGCTGTTGCCGGCTGACGGCCCGGTCTACGGTGGACGGGGGCCACCTCGGCTATCGACGGGGGCGTGGATGCCAGTCAGCACGGCGCGAGACCGGTCCGAACCGTCAAGAACACCCGGCGAGTTGATCCGCAGTCGGCGAAAGGCCCGGGGCTGGACACTCGCTGATCTCGGTGCCCGAATCGGCTACTCCGCTTCCCAGGTCTCCCGGTACGAGCGGGGCATCTCGGCGCTGTTCGACGTGGACGTCCTCCGTCGCTTCGCAGGTGCCCTCGATATTCCGCCCAAGGAGTTCGGGCTCACCGCCACCTCGCCCACTGCCCAGACCCGACACGGATCCCTTGTCGCCCCGGTTCTCCCGTACCCGCGCTTCCTCGGCTCTAGGCTGGGACGCACTCAGCGGGAGGACGGTGACGACTCAGTGCGGCGACGGAAGTTTCTGGCTCTCTCCGCCGCGGCAACCGCCGGCGTCTCGCTCTCGGCAACCGGAGCGGCAGCTCAGGACGTCCCGGTAGGACAGATCCTCGTCGGTCGCCTGCGCGACGCCATGCTCGGCATAGGCCAGGATGGCCAGCTGCCGGGCCTTGAGCAGCTGTCCCTCGAACTCGCCCGCGTGCAGGCCGACTTCCATACCTGCCACTACGTAGGCCTTGCCGTTCGCCTGCCCCGACTGATCCGTGCTGGTCACGCCCTCAGCTCCGACACCGAGAGGGATCACCTCGATCTGCTCGGGCAGAGCTATCTCCTCGCGACCCGCATGCTCATCAAGCTCGATGAGCAGCAGCTTGGCTGGATGGCGGCCGACCGCGCACGCCAGGCGGCCGAAGCCGCCGGGCACCCTCTCGCGGTGGCGGAGGCCGCCCGGAACCTCGCCGTGCTCGCCCGCCGCGCCGGCTGGGAGGAACAGGCGCTGTCGATCGCCCTCAACGCCGCCGACGACCCTGGCCTACGCGCCTCCCGCAGCGGCGCCGCCGAACGGGGCTTGTTGATCCAGTCCGCCGCGTACAGTGCCGCCAGGCGCGGCGACAGAGAGGGAATGCGGGAATTGACGGACGAGGCCGCCGCCATCGCCAAGGAACTCGGCGGTGCCACATTGCTGCGTGATCATGGCGGAGGATTCAGCACTGCCACCGTCCAACTGCACCGCATCTCCGCCGAGTTCTCCACCGGCGACCCGTCCGCCGCTCTGGCGGCAGCACGTGCCCTGCCGCCGCAGAGCCTGCCCAGCGTGGAACGCCGCGCGCGCTACTACACCGACGTCGCCGCCGCCCTGGCTCAACGCGGACGCCGGGACGAATGCGTGCGCTCGCTTCTGGCCGCCGAGCACCAAGCACCCCAGGAGACCCACTCCCGGCCTGCGGTGAGGTCCCTCATCTCCGGACTCCTGCTGTCCGGCCGCACCACCCCCGAACTCCGCGCCCTTGCCGCCCGCGCCGGTGCCCTCCCTTAGCGCCACGAGGGCTGCCAGGGGGCCCGCAACCGACGGCCGCCCAGGTGACCGACACCGATGAGGGGAACAATGTGCGACGTCGGGAACTGATGACTGGAGCCCTGGACTCGACGCCAGTCTGATCACTTCTCTCCGTGAGGAGTGCTCAACGGTCGCCCCCGTCCAGATCCTCAACGACACAGCCCGCATGTGGCACTGTCGGACGGAGTGGTGCTGCCTGGCGTGCGCGGGGAGTGTGCATCGCGCGCCAGAACACGCGCCGTTTGCCGCCGATCGTGCGTGGGCGGATGCTGACTGCTGTGCCGAGCGGTGTACGGATTCTTCTGGTGGGTGCGCAGGCGACGATGCGGTCCCTACGGGCCCGCGGACTCGCATTGCTCTCAATCCAACTGGCCAGTGCGCTGTACTCCCACTACGAACAGACTGGAGACCTGGCCCACCTCGACGAAGCGATCAGGGCCTGCCGCACTGCTGTGGCCCTCAGCCCTGCCGCTCGCGCCCTCGGGGCGCACGCGATGTCCAACCTCAGCATCGGCCTGTCGACTCGATTCGAGCGGACCGGCGACCTCGCGGATCTGGACGAGGACATCGTGCTCGGCCGCGCTGCGGTCGCCGCCATGCGGGCAGGACACCGAGGCCGCCGGCGGTGGGGCAGACGACAGAGGCCCCGCCGCACTGGCCGCCCCGCGTGGTCACGGGGAGCGGCTTGCCAGGAGTATCACTGCGCATCCGGCCGGCCGGATGCGACACACCCCCGTTGCTGTCCGGTAGGCCGCAAACGCAGTAGGGGTGATACGCCCGCGGCCCGCAAGCATGCCGCCATGACGCACAGGCAGCGGGCAACCGACGGCCAGAACCATGCCGCACCTCTCGGTGCTGGCTCTCAACCAGAACCGCCGCCGCGACCGGTTGAACGGTGCTCAGCTCGCCCACCTCGCCGAACCCGGCATGGACTGGGCACAGGACGGTTAGGGTGACCTTGGTCTGGGGCGGGTGGCTGGCAACCGCCGGTGACGGAACGCCTCGTCCCAGACCACCAAGACATGTGCGATCCGGGATGCGAGTTGGGCCGCCGACCTGGAGTCTCAGGTCAGCGGCCCACCTACCCGCCCACCACAGGGTTGTGGGTGCGCTGTCCAACGACGCGGGACGACACAAGGGTGCGGCCAAGGACAGCCGGCTCCCACAGAACCGATCCGGCACCGACTCGTTGAACACCCCGCCTTCCTCCCCCGGGCAGGCACACCGGCCGCAGGGCCCCTGCCATAGCGGGGCCCTGCGGCCGCGCCTCCACAACCACCTGCACCCCCATGCCGCACCCAGGTGAACAGCCGCGAAGATGTCGGTCGTTGCCCGGCGGCCGACTTCCCTGCCCGCCCCGCAGAACCTTCCCCGTTACCTCCGAGACACTGAACGCCCCTTCTCCCGCCCGCTCCGCTACGGAGCAGGGGGCTTCAGGTGTGCAGTTCGTTCCGCCCACGTAGCGTTCGGCAACCTCGTAGGACCAGTCGTGGACACCGCGCATCCATTGTTTGCAGCTGGCGATGTGGGTGGCCTGGGCGGGTGTGAGGGTGTCAGCGAGCCGGGACTCGCGGTGCTGGAATTCTTCTACCGCCGTCTGCACGTCGTGGGCGGAGTGGTGCATCGCCTCGTCCTGGCCGGCGCCGTGGGCCTGGTAGACGCCGGGCAGGTTCCAGAAGGCGCCCGGCAGGTTCTTCTCGGCGTAGAAGGAGAAGATGTCGTTCCGCCAGGCCACGACGTTGGCGGCGAGCAGCCGCCTCAACCTCGGGTGCACCCACCGCAGGGCCCCGCCACAGGGCGAATTCCAGGGGCCGGGCCCTGCGGCCGTTCCCGGCCCGCCAAGGCCCGCCCCGGCCCCGGCCGCCGCAGGCCGCCACGGTGTGTGAGAGGCACTCACGATGCAGGGTGGGCGTAACCGGTGACCGCGTGGCCGACCGGGCACAGCACAAGCCCGTCCCGGAGGGCCTGAACCAGGGACGGACCCACGCACCAACCACACCTGGCCGACGGACAAGCAACGGAGCCAACCAGCCCGCCAGACCACCCAGTCCCACGCCCGCACCCGGCCACCGAAGCGAGCGTGTCTGAAAGATGGACGCGACCAGCGAAGCGCACGGAAAAGCCCGATGGCGGTCCACCGGAACTCCGGTGGACCGCCATCGCGTGGAGTACGGCTCAGAAGAGCAGGCCGCCCGCGTACGGTGCGTTCTGCGACTGGTCGACGGCCGCCGTGTCGCATGCGGCATAGTGCGAATTCGGGGCCACAACGCCGCCGAGCACGGCGCCGTTGGACCACGGCGCGATGCAACGGCCATCAATGAGCGCCCCGTTAACGACGGCAACTCCCTGCTGGGGCTGGTTCACGACGATCGGCGACTCCGAGAAGCCGTTGCCACCGGTGCCGGAGGGGTTGCCGGCGGTGCCGGTGAGGCCGCCGGTGCCGGTGAGGTTGCCGGCGGTACCCGTGAGGTTGCCGCCGGTGCCGGTGAGGTTGCCGACGGTACCCGTGAGGTTGCCGACGGCACCCGTGGGGTTGCTGCCAGTGCCGGTGGTGCCGGTTCCGGTGGTGCCGGTTCCGGTGGTGCCGCTTGCGGCGCCGACGCAGCTGCAGCCGGTGCCGCTGGTGGTCGGGCTCGGCGCGGCGAGGGGCTTCTTGGTCGTGCTGGTGGCGGGCGGCTTGGGAGCCTGGGTTGCCGTGGCTGCGGAGGCGGGTGCAGCGACGGCCATCGTTGCGGCAGTGGCGAAGGCCGCCCCGGCAAGAACCTGCTTGATCACAGTGATGCTCCCATTCAGTGGGTCAGAGAAGGGTGGCAGGCCCGCCCGGAGGGAGCGGGGTCTGTTGCACCTGGAACGAGAAACCCTTACAAAACGTCACAAATAGTGCCCGTTTGGGCCAATGCCCAACTCGCCGGCGCGGCAATCACCGGGCCCGGCCCGCGGCGTGTGTGCCCGTCCTGCCGGGGCCTGGCGGGAGGCCGGGCCTGCCGGCAGCGGTGGGCATGCTGTCGCCGTGGCCTGTGCCGTGGGCGGATCCGCAGAAGTAAACGTGGTGGCCGCCGGCGCGCCTGGAAAGGACGCACATATCCCGTGTCCGGGTCCGGCCGGCGGGGTGGCGGGTCCCGGGGTTTGTGAGACGGGCCTTCCACCCGGGAAGTGGACACCGTTTCGTGTGGTTATGCGGCGAGTGTCAGGGTAGCTGATTGCTCGTAGGCGACGGGGCTGAGCTGCCCGTTTGCAGAATGACGGCGTCGGGTGTTGAAGCGGGTGAGCCCCGATGCCCTCGCGGCGGAGCTGACGCCAGATCTTACGGGCGCCGTAGACGCGGTGGTTGTCCTCGAACACACGCTGGATCTCGACCTTCAACTCCTCGTCGAGCAGGTCACGTTGAGAGGGCCGGCCGTCGCGCTTCTTGGCGTCGTAGTACGTGGACGGAGCGAACTGCAGCACCTCGCGGACCGGCTCGACCCCGAGCTCCTCCCGCACCTCGTCGATGAACACAGTCACCTCGGCAGTCGCGGGTCGAGCTCCTGCGCGAAGAAAGCCGCCGCTTTGAGGATGTCGTTCGCCCGCCGAAGCTCGCGGTTCCCGCGTTCGAGCTCGGCGATCCGCTGGGCATCCGCCGTGTTCGTCCCCGGCCGCTTCCCGCCGCCGACCTCGGCCTGGCGCACCCACGAGCGGACCGCTTCCCGGTTGACACCGAGCTGGTCGGCGACCCCCGCTATCGACCCGGTCCGCACCCCGGTCTGCTCACGTATCTCGAACACCATCCAGACCGCACGCTCACGGAGCCCGTCCGGATACTTCCTCTTCACTCGCATAAGTCCCAAACCTCCAGGATTCAGGACCTCCAACAGAGCCAGGGCGGTTCAAGGTCCGGCTTGTTGCGACCAGCGTGAGGAAACTCGTCAATAACAGCTCGAACTGACACGAACCGGATCACGAGACACTAGTTACATGCTCTTGTAGCACTAAGTACACGCTGCGTAACCACCCGCCGAGTCCGCGGACACCTCCGCATCGCTCAACTTCGAAGACCCGGAATGGGAGCGAAGCGCACGGAAAAGCCCGATGGCGGTCCACCGGAACTCCGGTGGACCGCCATCGCGTGGAGCAGGTCAGAAGAGCAGGCCGCCCTTGTACAGTGCGTTCTGCGACTGGTTGACGGCCGCCGTGTCGCATGCGGCATAGTGCGAATTCGGGGCCACAACGCCGCCGAGCACGGAGCCGTTGGACCACGGCGCGATGCAACGGCCATCAATGAGCGTCCCGTTAACGACGGCAACGCCCTGCTGAGGGGCGTTCACGACGACCGGCGACTCCGAGAAGCCGTTGCCACCGGTGAGGGTGGAGTTGGAGTCGGCGGCCGCGGCAGCGCTACCGGCTGCCGCGAGGACAAGGCCCGCAGCGAGAGCGGAAATGGCCGAAACCTTGTTACGCATAGGATGCGCCTTTCGGTGGGGCGGTTGGGATTTCCGTGCTCCGAATTGCTTGGAGCAGGTCAGAAGAGCAGGCCGCCCGCGTACGGTGCGTTCTGCGACTGGTTGACGGCCGCCGTGTCGCATGCGGCATAGTGCGAATTCGGGGCCGCAACGCCGCCGAGCACGGCGCCGTTGGACCACGGCGCGATGCAACGGCCATCAATGAGCGTCCCGTTAACGACGAGAACGCCCTGCTGAGGGGCGTTCACGACGACCGGCGACTCCGAGAAGCCACTACCGCCCTTGACAGTGGTGGTGTTGTCGCTGGCCGAGGCGAATCCGACGCTGCTGACCATAGCGCCGAGGGTGAGGGCAGTGATGACCGCGAACTTCCTGGGCAAATTAGTTCCTTCCTCAATTCACGGTTGTACACGCTTGCATACCAGGAAACCTTGATATGCGCGCAAAAGTCACGGGAAGGGCGCCTAAAACGAGGTTCATTCCGCCGGATGGCGCAATGATGCACGTTCCGGAAGGCTATTCTGGAATATATCCGGAATCCGCGTGGCGTAAATGAATGACAATCCGAAAAGGGGACAGGTGCTGACAAGTGTCCGGCCCACCGGAAGGGAGAGGGCCGGTGGGCCGGACAAATGGTTCGGGTGGGGGCTTTCGCCGGTGTGGCCGGCTCCTACGGTTTCCGTCTCGTCACTTGCCGAGCAGGCTACCGAGCCCGGCGGACGTCGGCGCCTGCAGCGGGTGGACCTGGACGACGCCGTTTCCGGCCGGGTTCTTCACCGGAATCGTGGCCTTCTTGGAGGCGTTCGGGTCCACGCCGTCGAGGTATACGCCCGAGACCCCCGGCGTCTCCTTCTGGTCGAAGGCGCTGCCGTTGGCGATCTTGCCGGTGCGGGCCAGCCGCGATGCGACATCGGCCGCGGGCACGACCGCCGGAGTCACCTTGGCCGGGGACACGAGGCCGAGCACGCCACCCGATCCGGTCGGCACGGCCAGCGGGGTGGCGGCCGACGCCGCGACGGCGGACCCACCCACGAGGCCCGCGCCGATGGCCAACGCCGCAGTGGCGAAAATCGCCTTCTTCATGATTCACCTCGGTTGAAAGTTACTTCGGATCCGACGGCTGGAGAACATAGCAGTCCATGCCCTCCGTAAATGCGACGCGTTACTCCATACGCATGAAATCCAGATGAGCGAACAATGCTTTGCTTACGGTGTCGTCGGAGGGGTTCACATGGCCGGTGAACCAATTGATCGTATGGTGCGTCCGGAAGATTATTCAACCTCGATCCACCGCATAGAAGTCGATGAAGAGATTCGGGCTTCTCGCGGTGGATTTCTTGCTGGTGGGCAGGCCGAGGTTCCGGGTGGCCGTCCGGGACGGGGTCTCCGAGGGGTTTCTGGTCGTGGGCGAACAGGGCGGCCGTGTTGTTATTGAGCCGAAACTATCTGGTTGCCTTGCTCGTTGAGGGTGTGTGATCGAGCTTGGGGGTGCGCGGGGGCTGTCACCTGCCGTGCAGGAGGTGGTGCGGCTTCGGGTGGTGGCCGCCCTGGAGTCGGGGCAGGTGCGGACGTACCGGCAGGCAGCCGAGGTGTTCGGGGTGTCGCAGCGGTCTGTGGGCACATGGTGGCGCAAGTACAAGTGCGCGGGCAGAGAGGCACTCGCGGCACCGGTCAAGTCCCGCTCCGGACCGGGCGAGTTGATCGGGGCCCAGGAGCGTGCGGTGCTGTTCCAGGCAATGGCCGACTACACGCCCGAGCAGTTGCTGATCGGCGGACCGATGTGGACCCGCAAGCTGGTCGGCGAGCTGATCCGGATGGTGGTCGGTGTCGCCATGACCGAGCAGGGCGTGGGCAAGTGGCTGCGCAGGCACGGCTTCTCCCCGCAGCGCCCGGCCCGCCGCTCCTGCCGCCAGCAGCAGGAGAAGGTGACCGCCTGGCTCGAAGAGGAGTACCCCGCCATCGCCGGGCGGGCAACGGCGGAGCACGCCGTCGTGGCCTGGGTGGACCAGTGCGGCCTGCGCTCGGACACCGCCCCGCCCGGACGGTCCTGGGCGCCGGCCGGGCAGACCCCGACCGTGAAGGTCAGCGGCCGCCGGTTCCGCGTGAACATCATGTCCGCGATCGCCTCCCGCGGCTCACTCTGGTTCACCGTGTTCACCGGGAAGTTCACCGCGAAGGTCTTCATCACCTTCCTCGACCGGCTCGCCCGCCAGGCCGGACGGAAGGTCCACGTCATCGCCGACCGGCACCCCGTCCACCGCGCCAAGGCCGTGACCGCCTGGCTCGCCGACAACACGGACTGCGTCGAGCTGCACCTGATGCCCGGATACAGCCCCGAACTCAACCCCGACGAGCTCCTCAACGCGGACATCAAGCGGAACGTCCACGCCGCACGCCCCGCCTCCGCCGACAACCTCGCCCACGAGACCCGCCGCTTCCTCCACCGACGCCAGCACCAACCCCACCACGTCCGCGGCTACTTCCACGCCCGCCACGTCCGTTACACCCTCGAATAGGCAAGTGGACCCACGTCTGCAGAGCGCCTTCATGCACACCCAGGTCCCGCGCGACCTCCGCGGACGGCTTCCCCGTCTCCAGCACGATCCGCACCGCACCCTCACGGAACTCGGCATCGTACTTCCGTCGCTTCTCCGCCATGACCCTCAACTACCCCTATGGTCACGACTCCACGGTACGAGGGGAGGGCCAGCGAGGCCTACAACGACCTCCGTGGCCGCCTGGGTGTGGTGCAGTCCATGGAGCGCGTGGGTTCGGCGCTGGACAACGCAGCGGCGGAGTCGTTCCACTCGACGATCAAGGTGGAGTACATCCGTCGGCACCGCTTCACCGCCCGTGCCGAGGCCCGGCTGAAGATCGCCACGTGGATCGCGGACTTCTTCAACCGGTGCCGAAGGCACAGCGCCGCTGATGGACTGCCGCCGGCGGAGTCCGAACGGATCATCAACCAGAAGCGTGCCAAGGCTCATTCACGAGCCCAGGCCGCATAGACGAGGACTCCACGCTCCCAGGGGATTGCCATCACGGTGTTGGGCGGGGAATATAACCGTGATCAAGCAGAGGTCGTCCACTGAGCATACGAGTTTGCCCTTTTTCACCTGTAGGCCGCTTAACGCTTTGGCCCTCTGATGAGTCAGGGCTGGAGTGGGACGCCAGCGGATCACTCCGCTGGGGTGGCACCAGCGTCAAATGGTGCCTTCGCGTTTCAACGTCCCACGCCCAGCACCCCGGGGGGCGCTGGGGCTTACAGGGGCTCTACGCGCGTTTTGGGTCTCCCCCTTACCGGAGGCGACCGCCGCGATCTGCCTGCGGGCCGCTTTCATGATGTTGGAGGCGGAGTTCTCGTGGCGGTCTACGGCGTGACCGCATGAGATGCAGTGGAACTTCGCTTGGCCTGGCTTTGAGCTTGGGTTTCGCTCTCCGCACTTGGCGCAAGTTGAGGCGACGGGCGTGCCTTGGTCGATGACGATGAGGCGGGACCCGTACCAACGAGACTTGTAGGTGAGCTGTCGGCGCACTTCGCCTAGTGAGGCATCCAGGAGGTGCCGGTCGAACAATGCCTTGACCTTGACATTCTTGCCCGGGTCAGCGACGGTGCCCCGTGGCGTTCTAGTCAACTGGACAAGGCTGAGGTCTTCGATCGCCACCATGTCGAAGCGGGTGACAAGTGCTTTAGTGAGGCCATGGATACTAGTGGCCCGGCGAAGCTTGATGGCATGGTGCAGGCGCGCCACACGGTCGGCGGCGCGCTGGCGCCGCCGTGAGCCCTTCGTGGTCCTTGACAGTTGCTTCTGGGCCTTGACGAGCCGGTCCATGCCCGCTTTGAGATGGCGGGGGTGGGCGACGACGGTCGAGGCAGGGTCGGTGTGGTCGAGGCGTGAGGTGAGCACGGCGAGGTGGCGGGAACCTAGGTCGGCGCCCACCAGTCCGCCGGTGCGTTGGCGTCGGGTGGGCTGGCCGTGCTGCATGACCGTGCCGCCGCCACTCACCTTCGCCGCCGCGTATGCCTCGTCGGCTGACAAATAGCTGCTACGGGTGCCGTCGGTGGCGGTGTGCTCCCACAGCACGGGGACATCCTGCTGGAGCGTCACCAGGACGGATGCGTACCAGCGGTGGGCACCCCGGGAGATTGTCACTGAATTGATCCGGGCAGTGCCGCGGTCGATGAGGCGCACGAGCCACTTGGAGGACTCGCAGGTGCGGATACTACCGAGCGTTGACAGGGCAAGCCGCCGGTAGCCGTCGGGACGCAGGGTCGGCTTCTTGACGTCGTGGTACAGCGCGAAGCTGTCCGCAGCACGGCCCTTACGCTTGAAGCGCGGGTAACCAACGCGACGCCCGGACCGCTTCCCCGAGCAGCTGTCGAGCCAGTTCTTCCAGGCGCGCTCCGCCCGGTCGAAGCCGGTCGTGAAGGCGTAGACATTGACCTCGCCCCACCAGGGCGAGCCCCCCTCTTCACGGGGCCGGTCGCGTTCGGTGCGCCACAGCGCCGCCATGTCCATCGCGTTCGGCACCCGGAACCCGGCCGCGAACGCCTGCGCCTTGAGCGCGTTGACCGCGCCCCGGGCCTCGGCGAGCGCCGCCCTGAGGGCACCAGCATCAGCGGCAGTACGCGCGGCCACGAGACGCCCGTACAGTACTTCCTGCCCGGCGGGGGGCGTGAAGTCAGCTGCGGTTTGTGGGACCGGCTTGCCCGTCTTCAGGCACATCAGCATTTTGCGGTGATGATCCCACACCGTGATGCTGTCGGTGAGCCCGGACCCGGCCTGCTTGATCAACGCCTCGGCCTGCGCGTCGTCAAGCCCGGCCACCTGGTGCGCTTGGCGCATCTCGGTCCATGCCCGGTGGGCGGCCTGCTTCCGCGCGATCGCGTAGTTGTAGGCCCATCGGCAAGCACCGGCATGCCGGGCAAGATCTTCACGCTGCGCATCGGTCGGGGTCAGGGTGAACTTGTAAGCACGCACAACTTCGATAAGCGGCATACAAACTCCCCTTTCTCAGGACAAGCTGACACTAACCAACAGCGCGGACTGTCATGCGGTTTCGGGGCGGGCTGCTGGCGCCAGGTGGTTGCGGCGAACCGGGGACGTAGACCCCGATTCGCCGCAACCCTGTTTCTGACCCGTCGGATGCACAGGCAGCACCTCCACGAGCTGCAGTTGGACACCCAGAGTGCCAGAACGGGTAGTCGGGACATACCCGTGTCGCTGACCGCTTCAGGGCTCATAACGCCCCAGGCGGGGAAGGGTTACGGCGCCATCCGCCACCGGGGTGGAGGGTGTACACCTGATGGGTCTTCCAAGATTTTCGTAGTCCGCGATCGGGTCAACTGGCCCGTTGAAGCTGCCCACGGCGGGGCCCGGGCACGTCCAGGCGGTGATGACGCCGAGGAGTCCGGCGGCCCACCAGAGCAGGAGGGCGAGGCTCGCGTAGTAGGACAGCCACACCAGCCACCACACCACCCCGCCCGGCGGCGGCCGTGAGCACGGGCGGGGCGAGGAAGTACACCCACCGTGGGGCGCGGTGGACGGCTCGTACCGTCAGGCGCCCGCAGGCGAACGCGGCCAGTGCGTACCCGTTCAGCACGACGACGGCAATGAAGGAGTCCACGGTCAGCTCCACCAGGTGGCGATCCTCGGCACGACCGGGCAGGTGTCGGCGGCGAGGTAGTTCGCGTACCTGCGGGGGATCGGCGGCGGACAGTCATAGACGGGCTGGCCCGACCACCAGCCGAACGCATACACACCGCCCAGGGCCACGACCCCGGCAGCCACCCACACGATTCGGCGAGACTTCATCCAGGCATCCCATCAGGTCCAGACCATTCGGCGCTATGGCGGAGCCCACAATCCAGCACCCCCCGCTGCCTGAGCGGGGACGCGCCGTGGCCACGGTGTCGCGGTAGCGGACCATGCCGACCTTGCTCAGACAGCCGCTCACGCCGATACCACCGTGCCGGAAGCCGGGCACGGAGTCACTGTCGTGCATGGTGATGGCTGCGAAGTTCTCAACGCATGCGTTTGTCGACGTTTCCAGCAGAGCTTCTGAAATTCAGCGGTGGCGTCGGTGCTGGTGGGTCTTCAACACCTCGTAGCCCCACGTGGCGTGCTGCTCGCCCGGGGTGCGGCCTGCGGGGAGCCCGAGTTCTTCGGCGACTTCGGGGAAGCGCGGGTGCATCTGCCGGTCTCCTGCCGTGACCAGTGCCGAGAGTAGCGGCTCGCCGGTCTGGCGGTCTTCGTCGACCAGCCACAGCAGGAGGCACTCGTCATCGCGCTGGAGGACGGGCAGGCCCGGAAGGCGCTTGCGGATCGCCGGCCAGCCGATCGTTGCCCCAGCCCGGGCCGTCTGCTCCAGCAAGGGGCGCAGATCGGTCGCAAGTTCCCACAGCCGCCCCAGTTCCAACAGGGCCGGCCCGGCGGCCCTCCGCGGCCGCCGGCTGACAGCCGGCACCGGAGCGACTCCGGCGGGGCGCGGTCCGGGCTTTTCCGCGGCGTCGTTCGAGGACCGCACCACCGGGTCGGCAGCGGGCACCGAAGGGGCGACGGGGCGGGGACGCGACACGCGCGGCCGCGGAGTTGAGACCGGCTGGGGATCGTGGCGTTCGGCGGCCAGGCGGCGCTCCTCTTCACGCCAGCCGGGGGAGCCGAGGATGTCCTTGAGCGTCTTCAGCCGTGCTCGCTGCTGCCGGGTCTCGCTGGGCGGCGCTTGGGATGCCTGGCCCCAGGCCAGCTCGTACAGCCCCATGTCATGGCCACCGAGTGGGCTTCGATCGCCCGCTCCAGTTCCGTGAGGGTGCCGATGAGGGCCCGGGCGCGTGGTGGCGACTTCCATTGGAGTACGCAGGGGGCGGCCCGCCGTCCGGCGCCGGAAATCGGTCTGCCATCCCGCACCGCCGCTGAGCCGCACGCGCGCCTTCGCCAAGGACGGCCCCTCCTCCCGCACCGCAGACGACCACCGGCTTTACGCCGGGCTCAGCCCACCGTGGATCACCAAATGCCCGCCGCGCAAGGGTACTTCGGGTCACAGGACATGGGCAGAGAGCCGTTACGGCCGGCTAACAAGCCCGCCATGTCCCCCCGTCAGCGGGTACCCGTCGAGCACGCCTCGGCTGGACGATGCGGTGGAGACTCCTGGCTCGATGGGGCACCGCGCGAGGCCTCGGATGATCCCCCCTTGGCATCGCCGGTCTCGTACCAGGTCATCACGGCCCCGGCGCACACTGGTCGTAGACGGCAATCATCATCCCCGAGCGCGAAGTTGAAGCCGTAGCGGGATGCGGTCGCATACCGGCCCAGGGTCTCCACCTGGGCATCGGTCGGGTCCAAGGCGAAGGGGTAGGCCTTGATGATCGTCTCAGTCACCGGAGGATCATCGCCGCCACCACTGACAACGCGGTCCCCGCCCCGATCAGGAAACGGCTACGTGGAGACCGGCGCTGGAACCGAGAGCCATTTCCTGGCGCCGGTGAGGCCTGACTTCCGCCCGTCAGATTGCGCTTCTTCGTCACCCCGCCGCCCCTTCGGTGTTCAGCCGGCCCGGTCACCGCGACAACGGCCCATACTTCAGGGGCCGCTGCATCCGGACCTCTTCACGTGATGGCGGTGGAATCGCTCCTCGCAGAGCGCGGGGGTCGGAGTGCTGCTCCGTCGCATGGCAGGCTCTCGGCCTATGAACCCCGGCAGATTCCGCGTGACCACTCAATTCCATCTCAGAGAAGGCCGCGGCACGGAGGGTTATTGGAATGACCGAGAGGTGGCCGAGGGCAAGTTCCTCGGCCAGGTCGGTATCTACGGCTTCGGCGACACGGTGATCCGCGCGGCCGAGGAGGCCGTCGACGGCCGGTACGTGGTCATCAAGTCCTGGTCGCAGCAGACCGGGATGGTCGCGGGAGATGTGTCCTAGCCACACCTGAGTGTCGCCTGGAGGCCGGTCAGGGCCGCGTTCCGGTCGTGCCGGGTACGGCGCTGTCCATCTCGCCTCGTGGTCCGGCCCACCAAGACGGGGGAGCCTGGCGGGCCGGATCCGTAACACTGCCATACCCCATGCCGGTGCACCGGCATAGCGCAGCGGACGTGACCGAAAGAGGTACCCAGTCCGCAGGGCCGAGGCGGCGGCCCGGCGTCACGCTCGGCATATCAGGCTTCCGGGCCGAGAGGCGGGCCAGGTATGGGACGCGTGAGGTGAGGGCAGCTCTGCGCCGGCCGGACCGGTTACTGATCTCTTCGCCCTGGTGTCGGAAGCTGAGCGCTGTGGTACGCCGGAACTGGCGGTACGCGCATGGAGATCGGACCGAAAGGCCCGTACTCGGCCGTCAGATCGACGTTTCTTCCCTCCCAGCCCGACGATCCTGCGCTGGATTGAGTCACCGCTGGCCGGGACTCCCGGTGCCTGCGGCGGCTGCTTCTGCAGTTGCTGAACGCGGGCAGTCAGGCGGGTGTTGCGTGGCTTGGGCACTACACATCACCCTCGACTTTCTGCCCCACAACGTAGCGGCCCTCCTCGTTGACACAGTCGGCGCACGCCACAGCCAGAGCCGAGGTCGCCGCGAAGCTCGAGTCATCGTGGGGGCCAGAGCTTCCTTTGTCGCCACCCGCGGGCGGTGCCGGGTGGGTGTGCTCGGTGTGGGTCAGGCCCAGCCCATCCAGCTCAGGAGGGTCTGGACGAGAAGGATGGTGGACATGGCGGCGACGGCGAGGACGACGGCAGTGGCGGCGATGCGGTAGCGGGGGCCATTGGCTGCGGCGCCCAGGACGGAGCGGCGGTTGGTCAGGACCAGGAGGTAGACCAGGACGACGGGGCTGATCAGGCCCTGAAGTACCTGGGTACCGATGAGGAGCTGGATGACGTTGACAGGGGTGAGGGCGACGGAGGCGCCGAGGATGATCTGGGCGGTGAACAAGCCCAGGAACAGGGGTGCGTCGCGGAAGCGACGGGAGACGGAGCGCTCGACGCCTGCGGCTTCGCCCACCGCGTAGCTGGCGGACAGGGGGACCACGGCACCGGCCAGGGCGGAGGCGCCGATCAGGCCGAACGCGAAGAGAAGTTCGGCGCCTTGTCCCGCGACGGGTTTGAGTGCTTCGGCCGCTTGGGCGGCGGATTGCAGGGGGCCGGTGCCGCCGATGGCGGCAGCGGTGGCGATGATGATGGTCAGGCTGATCAGGCAGGCGAAGACCGCGCCGAGGATGGCATCCGCGCGGATCAGTCTGTAATCCTCAGGTTTCGCGCCGCGGTCCACGACGCCAGCGGCGGCGTAGAACTGCATGTAGGGGCTGACGGTGGTGCCGATCAGCGCGACCGCGAGCAGGATGAATGCCTGACTGCCCTCGATGTGGGGGATGGCCAGGTGGGAGCCGACCTGTCCCCAGTCGGGGTGTCCGAGGACCATCGCGACGGGGTAGGCGAAGAACGCCAGGGACATGATCAGGAAGATCCGCTCGGCCCAGCGGTAGGAGCCGAAGAGCACCAGGGCCCACAGCAGCAGCGCGGCTGGGGGGATGACAGCCCATTTGGGCACGCCGAGGAGTTCGAAGGCGGCGCCGATCCCGGCGAATTCGGAGACCACCAGGCCGGTGTTGGCCAGCAGCAGGCAGAACACCGCGAGTGCGGTCAGGCGCAGGCTGAACTGTTCACGGATCAAGGCGCCCAGGCCTTTACCTGTGTAGGCGCCGAGGCGGACCGCCATCTCCTGGACCATGACCAGGGCGATCGTGACCAGCACCATGAAGAACAGAGTGCCGTAGACGAACTGGGAGCCCGCCGAGGCGTAGGTGGCGATGCCGGCGGCGTCGTTGCCGGCGTTGGCGGCCACCAGGCCGGGGCCTGCGATCGCCGCCACTGCGGCGATGCGCCTCCAGCCCTTTCTGGGCTCGTGCTCCCTTGCGTCGTCCGGAGCGGTGTCCTGTGTGGTGGTGTCTGCGTCGCGGTTCACTGCAAGAACCTCCGGAAGTGGCGGCGCCCGCGTTCGGGCAGGAGGGCGTCGAGGATGTCGTCGGCGAGCATGCGCCCCAGCGGGCGCTCCTTCTCGTCGACGACCAGCAGCGAGGAGGCACGCGAGGCGAGCAGGTGGTCGGCCACCTCGTTGACGGGGGTATCGGGGCCGACGACGACCTGCGTTCCGAACTGGGCAAGCCAGTCCACGACGTCGCCCATGGTCGTGGTGTCTTCGGCGACGGTGAGGTGGAATAGCGGGATGTCCGCGATCAGCCGGCTGTCGGCGTCCACAACGGCGACGGCGTCGATCTCGGTACGGTGCTCGGCCTGTTCGGCGAGCTGACCGCGGACCTGGGCGACGGTGTCCTCGCGCAGTGCGGTGACGAGCCGAGTCGTCATGGCGCCGCCCGCGGTGTCCTCGGGGCGGGCCAGGAGGCCGCGCAGGCCGGCGGCCTGCGCTGGCGCCATCAGGTCGAGCAGGGTCTCGCGCTCGCCTGCGCCGAGGTCGCGCAGTGCGTCGACGGCCTCGTCGGGTTCCATTTCCCCCAGCATTCGCGCGGCGTAGGCGGGTCCGGCCTCGCGCAGCAGGTTCTCCAGTTCGCCGGGTTCCATCTCCTCCAAGGCGTCGGCGGCGTGACCGGGCTCCAGCCAGGCCAGCAGCTGCTGTCGCTCGGCGCGGCCCAGGTCCTCCAGTACGTCGGCCAGGTCCGCGGGCCTCAGCTGGTGCAGCGAGGAGCGTGTACCGCGCAGGTGGACCTGGGCCGGTCCTTCGGTGGCGTGTTCGGCGAACGGGGCAACCGCCTGCCAGTCCAGCACCCGCTCCGGCGTGGGCCGCGCCTGCCAGCGCCGCGGCCCCAGCCTGCGCAGCAGTGTGGGCAGCGAGACGTCCACCCCGACCAGCACGATGCGCTCGGCCAGGGGCGCGAGGTACAGATCCGCGGCACGGGTGACCTGGATGCCGTCCACATCCACCAGTTGGTGGTCGAGCACGTCACGGGCCAGCAGCACCTCGCCGGGGCGGCGTTCGTACTCGCGCAGGTCCATCCGTGCCGTCCGCAGTCGGACCTGTCCGGCGTTGACCTGTTCGACGGTGTCGACCTGGAGGAACGCGCTTCGGCGCCCGACCCGGACGACCAGGCCGGTCACTGGCGGATAGGGGTCCGTGCCGTACAGCCGGGCGACGACGTCGACCACGCGCCCGACGTCGTCGCCGGCCTGGTTGGTGACAGGGCCGCCGACCAGGCCGGCCACGGACACCAGGGAGCCGCGCACCGTTTTGGAGGCGGTCGCGCGGCGTGCGAGCTGGACCCGACGGTCACGCAGACGCGCTGATGTGGTCATGAGCAGATTGTTGGCAGACAAAGTGAACACCCCCTGGCCCCGACACGGCGGGGAACGAGGCAGCACCAGGACGCGCGTCGACACACGAGCCACCGGGACCGAGCACGCTCCGCCGGTCCGCACGCGAGTACGGTCGGCGGTCGACGGGCAGGTCACGGCGTGGCAGTGGCTACCTGGCGCCGCGAAGAGACGGCGAGGAACACAGTTGGTGGGGCCGACTATGGCCCGGACTACTGTCCATCTCGCCTCCCCCAGGTCATGAGCGCAGGCGCTCCGGCACCGTGGCAGGGAGTACCGGACACTTGCCCGGCTCACCCCAACTCGTCAGAGCTTTGGCACTCCACGGCGTATTCCCCGGCCCGGGGGAAGCTACTTGGGGCCACCCCTTAAGCCGGGGAGACCTGTCCTGATCCGGAGCGTCTCTCGACGGGTGGGATCAGTGGCCTGTGTCCGTGAAGACGCCTCACCGAACGAGGTGCCTTGAAAACAACGGTGCGAACCCTACGCCACACTTGCAGATAGGCGCAACAATCCGAAACGACGCGATCCGCCCCATCGCGGCGGCCCAGGCAGGGAGGTCAGCTACCCGTACGACCCCGCCAACCGCGGCCACGCGAGTCATCACCACTAAGACCGTGCATAGCGTGGGAATGGGGCTGGGCGTGTGGGCGAGGATGCCGGCGGCGCTACGACGAGACGTTGATGCACCAGCTGTTTGCCGTTGTTGCCGGGGATTTGGCAGATGCCGGCCACGTTGTCGCCGGCTCACGCCGTTCCGGTCAGTGGCGTACTGAGACCCGGATCTGAGTAGATCCCGGTGTCGACCCGCGGGTGGATTTCTCGCCCGGCGCCCAGGACTCCAGTTGCTGATCGTGGTGATGCCGTAACCGCGGCCGCACCACGGACTGTGTGCGTCCCGGGGATGTCTGCTGATGGGGCTGCAGCGGCACTCAACGCCATGGCCGCACAGGTCGCTATGACGACGAACAGGGTCTCACTCCGCCCATGATGATTCCCTCCCGTATCCTTACCGGGGTCGATCGACCCCCGGTAAGGCAGCAATCCTCTTGCGCCACATGGGCATTTGGCGGCGCTTCCTCTGCCAATGGCTCGAACTTGACCCGAGGATTATGGTGTCGTGACCCCTCAGCCTCGCAGTCGAGCTGGCCGCTTTGGTCACCGACACCTTGCTCATTACCTGGAGCGCCGAGCACCAGCCATGTCGGCTCCAGCCGTTGTCGAGCGAGCCGGTCGGTGGCCGTCGGTATCGTCGGCTAACCCAGGGGCTCTTGAGGAGAGGGGACACCCACTGTGCCTTTTGCACCTCGTGTCATAGCTCGGTTCCTGTTGGTGACTGCTGCTGTGCTGTTGGCCTGGACGGTGGTTCTGGGGTTCCTGCTCGATGGCCAGACTCAGGTGCGCAACTGGTCGGTGTCCTGGGTCGGTATGGACCTGTTGCAGGTGACGGGACTGGTGGCCACCGCGATCCTCTTGGCACGTCGGGTTCGTACGGTTTCACCGGTGGCGGCGGCCACCGCCGCGCTGCTGGTCCTGGACGCGTGGTTTGACGTTGCGACGTCCGACGACGGTGGTGCCCGGTACGTGGCATTGATCATGGCTTTCTTGGTGGAGTTGCCCGCCGCCCTATGGCTGGCCTGGCTGGCGGCTTTCGCGCTGCACTGGGAAGCTCATCGGTCCGAGGGGGGTAGGGCACCATGACTCCGCCGTGCCCTGCTCTGCCGCAGCGGCTGAGCATCAACCCTGTCATGAGACCAACTCGAAGCGGCGGCTGCCATCGGCGCGACGTGATCCAGCCTCTGACTGTCGCAGACTTGCGGGGAGGGACAACTCCAAGCGTTCGACGCCCTCTTGAACGCCGACGAAGGTGCGTGTGCTCCAGCGCCACGCAGCATCGCGTCGATCCAGCCCTTTGCCTGGTCCACAACCAGGTGGCCGGTAGCCCGGGTACGTCGCTCCGTCCTGCGACCCCGGCCTGGAACCAGAAGCCTTGGGGCCGTCGTGCCTGTGCAAGTGCGTACCGACAGACGGGGGCCGCCCACCCGTAGTGGACGACCCCAGGCGTCGCTCTGTCAAGTGCCGACGCCGAAGCGGCAGGTGTTGGTGTGGCCGGGGTCTTGGGCGAAGGTTTCGGGGATGGGCCTCTTGAGTTTCGTGTTTTCGTGGGTCATGGCGCGGTGTTGGCGCTGGCGGTGAACCAGGCGTGTGGAGGGTGTGTCAACTTAACGGCTGATCTTGGTTGTTGGGTTATCGCTGGTCGGTGGGGGGCAGGCGGCCATCGAAGGCGATCTGGAAGGCGTTCAGGGGTGCCTTCCAGTGCATCGTCCAGCGGCGGCGGCCCTTGCCGGTCGGGTCCAGGCTCATCAGTGCCATGTAGACGCACTTCAACGCGGCGGCCTCCGAGGGGAAGTGGCCGCGGGCCCGAACCGCCTTGCGGATCCGGGCATTCACACTCTCAATCGCGTTCGTGCTGCAGATGACCTTGCGGATCTCGACGTCGAAGGACAAGAAGGGCACCATCTCGGCCCAGGCGTCGGACCACAGCTTGATCACGGCCGGATACTTGGCGCCCCACTTCTCGGAGAACTGCAGGAACCGTTCGGTGGCGGCGGCCTCGCCCGGCGCGGTGTAGACGGGCTTGAGATCCTTGGCGTCCTTGTCCCAGTCCTGGCGGGCACAGTGGCGGATGCTGTTGCGAATCAGGTGAACGATGCAGGTCTGGACGACCGTGCAGGGCCAGACCGTCCCGACCGCGTCGGGCAGGCCCTTCAGCCCGCCGCAGACGAGCATGAGGACATCTTCAACTCCGCGATTCTTCAGCTCGGTGAAGACCTGGAGCCAGTGCTTGGCGCCCTCGCCGCCGTCACCGGCCCAGATCCCGAGAATGTCCCGGGTGCCCTCGACCGTGACGGCCATCGCAACGCAGATGGGCCGGTCGGCGACCTTGCCATCGCGCATCTTCACGTTGATGGCGTCCACGAAGACAACGGGTAGACGCGGTCCAGCGGGCGGGCCTGCCATTCCGCCATGCCCTCCATCACCGTGTCCGTGATCGTGGTGATGGTCTGCCTGGACACCTCCGCCCCGTACACCTCGGCCGGATGAGCCGATATCTCCCCGTGCGTGAGGCCCTTCGCGGACAACGGGAGCACCATCTCGTCCACGCCGGTCAGACGGCGCTGCCGCTTGCGGACGATCTGCGGCTCGAAGGCGCCAGCGGTGTCGCGGGGCACCTTCACCTCGACCGGGCCGACGCCGGTCAGTACCGTCTTGGCCCGGGTGCCGTTCCGGCTGTTGCCGCTGTTCCTGCCGGCCGCGTCGTGCTTGTCACAGCCGACGTGGCCGGTGATCTCGCCCTCCAGGGCGGACTCCAGCACCCGCTTCGTCAGCTGCTGCAACAGACCACCCTCCCCGGTCAGCTGCAGCCCCTCCGACCGGGCACGCCCCACCAGCATCCCACTGAGCGTCGGAGGTGGCCCGCAGGGGGTGCTTCTGTTCTCTCGTGTGAAGCTCCACCGCTGTCAACTGAGGGGCCGGGATCTCTACGGGCTGGCGCTGGCCACGCCGCTTTCGTTGACGGTGAACTTTCCGTTCGTGGCGCCGTTGAAGGTCCCGCTCTTGATCCACTCGATCAGCGCCGCCTTGACCGTGGCATGAGGGCCGGCCCACGGTTCGCCGGGGCGCCCGCCGTAGGGCGTTCCGGATTCCGGTGTGCAGCGGGGGCCGGAGCAGCCCTCCATCTGCATCTGGTGGCTGGCGCACTGGACCTGTACGAGCACCTTGTTCGTCATTGACGCCGGGAGAGCGTTGAAGATGGTGGACGCGTTGGCCGGCGGCGCGGTGACGTCATCGAGGCCGTGGATGACCAGCGTGGGCGGGGTCAACTGCCCCACGACGGCGGTGTTCCAGCCGTAGTTGGAGAACGTCGGAGAGCGGTCGAGACCGGTCGGGTGGCCGGGATCGTCCCCTCCCCAGTTCCGCCCCTCGGTGTCCTGTTCCATGATCTGCTTCCAGAGCTGATCCTGACTGCCGGGGATGACACGCCCGGTGCACACGGCCTCGCGAGCCGGCGGCAGCACCGGCGCTGCCAGGCGGCGGTCAAGCGTCAGCGGGAACGTGACGAAGCCCGTCGGGGGCGTCGTCTCCTCAGTCGGTCCACCAAAGATCGACGACATGAACACGGCACGGTTGACCTTCGCGATGACGGCGGCGCTTCCGGGGAGGATTGGGTTGGCTGCGTACAGCGTCCGCCCGACGCGCACCCCACCGAGCGAATAGCCGAGCAGGGTGACCTTGCCGTCCGTCGGCTGCGCGCGCGTGATGGCGTCGTCGATGACCTGGCGGATATCGCGTACCCAGACGTCCATGCGCGCAAAGCGGTAATTGCTTGAGTGCGCGCGCCTCTCCCCGCCCAGCGGATTAGTCAGCAGCAGGCTCCCCTGCTGATCGAGGGTGAAGATCGGGTTGTGGGTGCGGTCGCACCCCTCGGGGTACGGGCAGGTGCCGTCCGCGAGGTAGGGCCTGAGGCTCGCGTTGCCGGGGTCGTTCAGGCCGTTGTCGAAGCGTGTCGAGTGGCCGTAGCCGAGCAGGTTCGGGGCGAAGGTGTCGATTCCCGCCCGTGCGAGTCCTTCCTGCATGCTGAGCGAGCCGCCTTCCGGCGCGGGAGAGCGCAGGTCGAAGGCCGGCGAGGCGGTGACGGTGCGGCCGTGGATCAGCACCGCGGCCCTGTTGGGCACTCCTGGACATTTGCCGTTCGCGTACACCGGCTGGACGCGATGCACCTGGATCTTCGCCGGCTGTCCGTCGAACTGAGGGTCCGGCATGAGTCCGGGCGGCACCGTGAACCTCAGCCAGTGATCATGGGTGGCGACGCCGGTCGGCGCTTCGTCGCATTGCCGGGCCGACGGCTCGGTGGCAGCGGCCATCGTTGGTGTGCCGAAGCCGAAGGCACTCGTGATCAGGCAGACGCACAGCAGGAGCCATCTCGTCCGGGCCCCTGACCGTCCCCCGGTCCACGCCCGTCGCCAGCGCCCCACCGAGGCCGCCAGCACACCCATTCTCCGGAGGATCCCTCTGGGTCGCAGAGTCGTGCGCGGTGCTGCCATGCCCAAACCCCCTGCCGCTGGACGCGGGTGAAGCCGACTCTCATCAGTGTGCCCAGCAGGCACGTAGAGAGCGCCCCGCGCACGGGCGCACAGGTGGCACATCGGCTCGCGGCGGCGGCGCTTTCACTCTCGCCCCGAGCGGTGGCCAGCCGCTCATGTCCCTGCGCGGTGGTAGGACTTGGAGGCCGAAGGCTCCTGGCGCCACCAAGCTCGCTGCGACCACACACGGTGACACGGCCCCTCAATCACCAAGGAATACGCGACAGTCAATTACGCGAGCTCACCAGCACCGAGGACCGTGTCCTTGATCCCCTCGATCCAGCACGTCCGGGCGGCGAGAGAGGGCCCCGCCACCCTGCTGCGACTTTTCAAGAGAAATGACACCGCGGTGATGGACTGACCTGGGAGCTCTGGTGGGTCTGATCGCTCTACTTGGCACCAGAAGGTCGCTCTTTGTTGGCACTCTCGCCGGATTTTCGATCCATCTGACACCACAGCTTCGAAGATCGATGCCGCCGTATCAGCTACCGAGAGATGTCGACGGGAACCCCACGCCGGTGCAGCCTGGCCTTCAGAAACTCCATCTCCGACAGCGTGCCTACCAGGCCATCGCGGCTGAGCTCGCCAGCCAGCTCACGGGCCCGCGGCAACGATGCCGCCGAGACCTCCCGAAAGACCTTCAGAACCGGGACAAGGCTGGGCACCGGACCGGTCAGCCGCAGCCTGAAGGATCCATGGTCCGCGATCAGCGCCTGCCGGACAACGCCAGGAGCCGGTCCCGGACCAGCGTGTTCACACAGATAGGTGCCGCAGGTCTCGCAAGAGAACTCGGAGTCCCACCACAACTCGTCGTGAAGGATGAACTGGTTCACTTGCCTGACCGCCATGCTGCCGCACTCACAGCGCGATGCCATCTTCGCTGTCTGACCAGCCACCCGAGCTCCCTGACGTTTCCTCTGACGACATGATCCTCTCGCGGCTGGCGTAGCCGACGCGACAAGTTTCGGAGGGTGACCGCAGTCAGCAACGGGGCTGACTGCCTGACTCGTCGAGCGATCGTCGCATGTGGGCGCGTCCACGACCTCGGTGTCAACCGCCGAGATCAGGTGTCATCTATTAAGAAAAGTCGCACCTGCGGGCCACCTCCGACGCTCACCCGGGCCAACTCAACCGCTCACGGGCCACCTCACGCACTCCTTACGGTGTTGGCGGGTTGATTCCGGTCCTTCGGACGATCGGGAGACCCAGGGGCTTGGGTGTGGCTGAAAGCGCTCATGCCGTACCTGTGGGCTTTGACTGATTGGCCGCCCAGCGCCCCGCGACGACACGGCCACTCATTGGGATAAGCGAACAGAGATCGCTTCGTAAGGACACGTCGGCGTGGTCGTCTGCAGGGACCAGTCAACCGGACGATGAGGGAGGCTCGGGTGCCCGAGCTCTGGGCGGGGAGGGATGCCGGCAAGGCCGCGCATCACTGCACGGTGATCGACACGGACGGGACGAAGGTGCTCTCACGCCGGGTTCCGAACAACGAGTCCGAGCTCCTGGAACTGATAGGTGACGTCTTCGCGCTCGCGGCGGACAGCCCGGTGACCTGGGCCGTCGACCTGAACGCTGGCGGCGGCGCTCTCCTGATCGCTCTCCTGGCCAACCACGGCCAGCGGCTCCTCTATATCCCTGGCCGGACCGTTCACCACGACTCCCGCGGTTACCGAGGCGACGGCAAGACCGATGCGAAGGACGCCTACGTCATCGCCGACCAGGCACGGATGCGCCGGGACCTGCAGCCCTTGCAGGAATGGGACAAGATCGCGGTGGATCTGAAGATCCTCACCGCCCGCCGCTATGACCTCGCAGCCGATCGCACCCGCGCCATCAACCGTATGCGGGCACAACTTCTGGATACTTTCCCGCCCTGGAACGGGCCTTCGACTACGCCGCCTCCAAGGGTGCCCTCGTGCTGATGACCGGTTACCAAACGCCGGCTAGCCTGCGCCGGATCGGAGCGGCCCGGCCCGCGACCTGGCTGAAGAACCGCAAAGTCCGTGGCGCCCAGGTCATGGCCGATGCGGCCGTCGCCGCGGCTCAGGCCCAGCACACCGCCGTGGCCGGGGAGAGCACAGCGGCCACCGTGGTGAACACCCTGGCCGGGACGGTCCTCGCTCTGGACGAAGAGATCGCTGACATCGACGCACGGATCGCGGCCCGATTCCGAGAGCACCGCCACGCGGAAGTGGTTCTCAGCATGCCCGGCATGGGCCCGTTGCTAGGGGTGGAGTTCATCGCCTGCACCGGCGGGGACATGGACGCCTTCGGCACCGCGGGACGCCTCGCCGGCGTCGCCGGCCCCGCACCGGTCCCACGGGACTCCGGTCGGATCAGCGGCAACATGCGCCGGCCACACCGCTACCGTCGCCGGCTCCTGCGTGTGTTCTACCGCTCCGCCCGTATCGCCGCCCGTTTCTGCCCCACCTCGAAGACGTTCTACGACCGGAAAAGAAGCGAGGGCAAGAGCCACAAGCAGGCGATCCTCGCTTTGGCCCGCCGCCGTCTCGACGTCCTATGGGCTCTCATCCGCGACCACCGCACCTTCACCACCGAGCCGCCCCAACCCGATCTCACCTCGGCATAGCGCTCTTGTGACTGTGCGCTTCATGTGGCCTCTTGGCCGCACCTGGTCGTTCCCAGGTTGGGCGGTCGGGATCAGCGAGCCCAGGGCAGCCGGAGGGCCTCGATTTCCGTGTCGTGCAGGAGTGCCTCGACGAGCGCGGCAGGGCCCGCCACTTTGGTGGCGCAGAGGTCGAAGTCCGTGCACAGGACCCAGGACCGGTCCTGGGACCAGAGGTTGGACGGGGTCCAACCGTCCTCCTCCGGGTGGTCGTACAACGCCTTGGCATCCGCGAGCGTGCCGGCCCGGACACGCAGGTTGACGAAGTCCTCGGCCCCGTGCAACAGCGGGTTGTAGTAAGCCAGGCAGCGGGTCTCGGCACCCTGAGGGCTGTGCTCGGTGAGGACGTCGACCAGACGGTTCCAGTCGGTCCGGTCCAGGCTGCCCTCGGACGCCCCGGCGATGCCGACCGGCCAGCCGCTCGGCTCCCGGAGCGAAGGGAAGGAGCGGTAGCAGGGCAGCTGCCCCTCGGGCACCACGGGATCACCGGTCCGCCGCGAGAGCTCCGCCCAGCGCAGCCGGCGCCAACGGGGGCCAAGGGGCTCACCCGGCGTCCCCCCGAACACGTCCACGGGATCGAGGCCCGGGATGATCTCGGGCCCGCCGCCATTCAGCACGGCTCGTTGATAGGCGACATAGGACATGCCGGTGGGCCCGAGTTCGTGTTCGTACATGGAGTGAAGCACCCAGGCGGCGTCGGGCAGTGCCGGCGGCATGAAGCCGGTGAGCCCGTCATCGTCGGCCAGGTCCCGCAGCCAATCAGTCTCCCCAGCCGCGGTCAGCGGCCACCGAGCGGTCGCCAGAGCAGCGGATGTCTCGTTCATCCGTTCAGGATCTCACCCGCCGCAACGGCGAGCGCCAGGATCACTTCCCGGCCTCCACCACGTACCCGGCGCCCTTGACAAACATGATTGGGAATCAGTCACATCGACGGTGGGGTTGCGGTGGTCGACGGGACGCCTGTCCGGCTGCTTGCCGGCGAGCAACGTCCCGATCGGCTCGGCATGGTCATCGCGCGATCATTGCCAGCACGGTGCCGCAGATGAGGAACGGGCCGTAGGGGATCGCAGACTTTGTATGGGCTCTGCGGAGCGCGATCAGGCCCAGTCCGAAGGCGGCGGCGAGGAGTTGGCCGGCGATGGCACCGAGGGCGAGTGTGCGCCAGCCGTACCAGCCGAGCATGGCGCCGAGCGCGACGGCGAGTTTCACCTCGCCGAACCCGAGACTCCTGGGACTACTGATCTCGTCGGAGTGGTGTCGGGTGATGGGTGAGTGTGAGTCCGGTGCCAGCGAGGCAGCCGTCGATGAGGTCGGGGCGGTTCTGGATGTGTCGCAGGTTCCGGCGGAGGGTGCGGTCGAGGTGTTCGTCGTCGGTGAAGGCAACGTTGGCCAGCGGGCCGCGACGCAACATCGACCAGATGCCTTCCACTGGGTTCAAGTCCGGCGCATACGAGGGAAGTTGCACGATGGTGAGCCAGTCGTGATGGGCGGCATACTCGCGTATCCCGGCAGCTCGGTGGGTGTTGAGGTTGTCCCAGATCAAGACGATGGGGGCGCCGAGTTGGATGTGGGCGCGGACGGCCAGGTCGCGGTAGTCGGTCCAGGTGAAGGTGTCGCGGCGCCCGGCACCCTTGTGGCGCCGGTGCTGGCGCGGCCGGTAGATCAGGCGGGAGGTCTCCCCGGGCCGGTAGCAGCACATGGCGGCGATCGAGTAACGCCGCCAGGACCGACCGCGGACCCGCACCACGGGGGTCTGTCCGCGTCGGCCCCAGGTGCGGGCGGTGGGCGGCGTCATCGAGAATCCGGCCTCGTCCTCGAACACGACGTAGGCCCCGAGCGCCGCCGCTATGGTTCCACCTGCGGCCACACATCCTTCTTCCACAGCTCGACCGCGTGTTCGTCGCGCTCCAGGGCCCGGCGGGCCGGGCACTGCCAGGACCAGCCGTGCCGGTGCATGAGCCGCCACACCGCCGCCGCCGAGCAGTCGACACCGAGGGTGCGGGCGATCAGTTCCCTCACCCGACGAAGGGTCCACCGCTGGTCTTCCCAGCCGTGCTCTGCCGGTCTCCGCGCCAACTCCTTCTCCAGGTCGGCGAACTGGCTGTCGGACACCCTGGGCAACTTCGACGGGCCCGCCGAGGCGAGCCCGTCCATGCCGCGCTCCCGCCAGGCACGTCGCCAGCGTTCCACCTACCGCTCACTCACCCGCAGATCCTTCGCGATCACAGCAGTCCGCTCGCCACGCGCGAACCGCTCGCCGGCCTTCCGCCGGATCCCCTCACGAAACCGCTGCCGTTCGGCAGTCAGCCCACCGCCCTGCGCGTATCGCATGCTTCCGGCGTATCGCAGGGATCAGAGTTCGTCACTACCCGACACCACTCCGACGAGATCTGTAATGAGGAAGAGGCAGAAGTACCCACCGCCCAGGGCCAGGGCACCGCTCAGCGCGGTCGGCCAGGATCCGTCTGCGGTCGGGACGAGAGCTGCGGCGCCGAGCAGGAGCAGCGTAGCGGCTGTGAGGGGATGGGTCAGGATGTCGGGCAGGCGGTGGACGGTGACGTCGACCAGGGCGAGCAGTACGAGGATCGGCGTGAGGAGCAGCCAGACAGCCAGCTCGGGCTGGGGCCCCGTCCGCCAGGCCAGAACACCGCACATCAGGATGGTGAGCAGGGCAACGGCTGGGGCGGAGGGCCCGTACCAGCGTTGGGCGCGGGGAGTGGTTCGGTTCTCGGTTGTGCAGTTCTTGCAGTGCGGGAGTCCGAGCCAGGACTGTGCGGGGTGTCCGGCTGGGCACTGCGACCGCCAGCTCTCGCCTGCCGGGACGGCGAGTTTGTACACGGCGCGCGGCAGGAGCAGCCCGGTAAGCACACCGTAGGCGACGGCGAAGGTCACGAGCATGCGCACCGTCCGGGTCTGCGAAGAGCGCTGAAGGTAGGGGCGCTGACCCGATGGGCTGCGGATTTGGGCGAGGCATCAGGGCCTGGGCTCTAGGCGGTTGGCCAAGTGCGCATGTCCTGGGCAGCCGGAGGCGCGCTGCGCACAGGGGACTGCGCACGGCCCGATCGGGTTGCGCACCCGTCTGCGCCGCGGTGCGCACGGTCGCCGGCCGTCGGCAGTGTGACTGACTGCGGCTGAGGGATGTTCCCGGCTGTCCTAGAAGCCGTGCGCACGCTGCCCCGCTCCCAGCAGGCTGCCGATGAGCTGCTCCGTCTCGGGGTCCAACGGGCACCGGTTGTCGCGGCTGATCTGCTGGACGCGGGTGGAGGCGGTGAGCAGGCCGGACCGGTTCCCGGCAGCCTGCTCAACTCTCAGCCAGTCGCGGTAGATGATCTCTGCCGTCTCGTCTACTTCGAGTCCGGTGGCGACGGCCTGGCGGGCGGCGGCGAGGTCGTGGTGGGGGTCGGGGGCCATGCGCCAGGTGGCTACGGTGTGGGCGACGTCGACGATCCGGGTGATCATCTCCTGCTGGTGCGGCAAGACCCAAGGCAGAGGGTTGGCGCCGAAGGGGCGACCACGCACGAGGGCGAGCGCGCGCTCCAGGTCACCCACGCAGGCGGGCCCGTTGGTCAGGGCGCGCTCGGCGAGGTGCTCGAACCGCACCCAGTCGCATCGCACATGTGGGGAGAGGTTGTAGGAGTCGTCGCGGGCGGTGCGGCGCGGCACGTAGGGGTTGCCGTGGGGGTCGTCGCCGAAGCCGCGGCGCAAATCGCCCAGCCGGGAGTCGAGCGTTTTCTTCGACCAGGGAGTGAGCGGGTCCATGTCGACGCACAGGGTGTCGGCGCGGCGGCCCGGTTTGAAATACAGCAGGGCGGCGAGCTGGGCGGCGCGCGGGCCGTGGCCGGAGTTGGAGAGGCCGGGGACGTGTACGGGCCCGAGCACGCTGATTTCGGGGGCGTGCAAGTCGTGGGCCTTCTCCTTGTCTGCCTCGGCTTCTGCGGCTGGCGCGGCACTCCCGGTGGAGGGGGCCGGCCCGGATGCCTCGGGCTCGGTGTCGGGGGAGTCGGCGCCCTGCGGACTGGACGCCACGGGCCTTGCGGGCACGAGGCGGAGGGCTGCCGGGTCGGTGCTGGCGGTGACCAGTGCCGGGAACGCTCCGAGACTCGTGGGAGCAGAGCCCTGCGGGGCGTCGTCGGCCTGCGAGGTGGCGGAAGCGGGTTCCGGCCCGGCGGCCGTGGGAGTAGGCGTGGTGGTGGGAGGCGTTTCTGGTTCGGCCGGTACGTTCTGCCAAGCACCGTCAGCGGGGATGGGAGGCTGGCCGGAGATCTGGAGATCTGGAGATCTGGAGATCTGGAGATCTGGAGATCCGGAGATCCGGAGCTCGGCTGCGATCTGCTGGAAGGCTGCGTCGTCGAGGCGTTGCAACCGGATCGGGAGGCCGATGGCGTCCACGTCCTGGAGCTCAGATGTTGAGGCGTCGAGGATCTCGGCGTCGGGGAAGTGGTGGCTGGTCTGGGCGGCAGAGGCGACCAGGGTCACCGGGAGGGTGCCGGCCTTGTCGAGGGCCTCGGCGAGCTGCCAGGCGGTGTTGCTGTCCAGCTCTGCCGCACACAGCAGGAGGTAGGGCAGGTCGCCCTGTTCGGGTTGCTGGTAGGCGGTGAGCATCCAGTCGCCGAGGTCGCGCACGGCGTGGGACGGCTCGCGCTTGTGCGCGATACGTGAGGTGGGCAGCAACTGCGGCAGTTCGTCGCCGAATCCCAGCGTCACGATCTCCACGTGCTCGGCCCAGGGGCTCATCCCGAGCTCCAGCGCGATGGAGGTACACGCCTCACGGATGTGCTCGACCGTGCCGTCCAGGAGGACGACGCGCGGGTGGGCCAGGTTGAGGAGCACGACGCTGTCGTCCTCAGTGGCGCCGACGGTGGTCAGGACCGGGTAAGGGGCCGCGACGGATGCGGCCTCATCCCCGTTGAGCAGCGCCGCAGTGGCGGGAAGCGCCCACCAGCCGTCTGCTCCCTGAACGAAGGGCTGTTGAGGGGCGGTGTATGTGTCGCCCGGCAGAAGCTCGGTGGCCTGCCGACTGAGCCGGGCGGCCCGGATGACGGGGAGCGGACGGCCCTCGGCCTGGGCGTGATGGGCCAGGGTGCGCAGGGCGAGGTCGAGTTCGTCGACGAGGGTGGGGGCTGCGGCTTCGGACAGCTGGGCTGCGGCCAGTGAGGTTTCGTCGGCAATGGAGATCGTCTCGCCGGGCGCGCGGCGGCGGCGCTGGAGGATGCGGCGCAGCGTGAGGGCGCCGGTGATGGCGGCGGCCAGGAGTACGAAGGCCCCGGCCACGGTGGTGAGCTGGACGTGCTGGCGCCCAGGGTTGCCGGGCTGCGCAGCCGGGGGAGCCACGGGTGTGGCAGGTGCGGAGGGGGCTGTGGTGGGCGGCGCAGCGGTGTGTCCCGGGCTTTCGGGTGCGGGTGCGGCGGGTGCGGGGATGGCGAGGGTCCAGCCCACTTCGAGTTCGTCGGGGTCGGTCAGTTGGCCGCCGGTGGGCTGGGGCTTGTCTCGGTTCGCGTCGAAGATTTCCTGGTAGCGGGAGCCGTCGTGGTATTCGCGTTCGGCGATCGTCCAGAGGCTGTCGCCGGGGCGGACGGTGTCGCGGTGCGGTGTGCCGGCCGGCGTGGTGCCTGCGCTCGGGGCGGGCGCGGGGTTGAGCAGTGGCAGGTCGGCGGGAAGCTGAAGGATCCAGCCCGGCTGGATGGGGGCGTTGGTGCGGAAGGTCGTGCCGTCGGCCATGGTGCGGCCCTCGTTCACGGCGGCGATCTTGGTGTAGAGCTCGCCGTGGCCGGTGAGGTGTTCGGCGATGCTCCACAGGCTCTCGGCGGGACGCATCTCGCGCACCGTGTAGGTGTGTTGGGTAGTGGGTGCCGGGGCGGTGACGGCGTGCGCGGTGGCCGGGGCGGCCAGTGCCGTGCTGGTGGGCAGCAGGACCAGGATGCTGCCCACCAGCGTGGCCGCGGCGCGCTGGCTCAGCTGCAGCCCCGGCAGTTGGGGCGCGCTGACCCCGCGCAGCCGGGCGGGAAACTCCACGAGCAGCGAGACGACAAAGGACAGCCAGCCGATCCAGCCGACGGCCGCGACGAACAACAGGGCGACGCTGGTGGTGTCGGTGCGGGTGAAGAGATGACTCAGTCCGTCCAGGCCACCGGGCAGCAGCACGGCACTGGCCTGCCACAGCAGCCAAGGCAGGCCCGCGAGGAGGGCCGCCAGCGCCACCAGGGCGGCCAGGGCGCGCAGTACGGCGGACAGCGTACGCCGACGGCGAGCAGCGGGGCGGGGGAGGGCCATGAGCAGTCCCTTATCTGTCCGGTTGGGTGATGCCGTGGAGCAGGGTGGCCGTACTGGTGGCGTGCACCGTGAACGTCTTGGGCCAGAACACTGCGTGGTAGCGGCCGGTGACGGTGACCGTCACGGTGTGCCCGCCGTCGCTGACGTGGACGGTGCCGGTGACGCCCGTCTGGGCGAGGTAGACGCGGGCTGCGGCGGGGGCGCCGGCGGGGTCGGCGACGAAGGCCTTGCCGGGGATCGCCTGGGCGGGGTCGATGGCTTGCTGGGCGGCGCGCGCCGCCTCCACTGAGGGATCGTCGGCGTGCTGTTTGGCGCGCAGCACCCCGAACGCGTTGACCGTGAGCAGCCCGCACAGCACCAGCAGAGGCCCGATGATGACGGCGACGAAGACCGGGACGGCGCCGCTGTCGTCCCACCGGGGGGCTATCGCGGTCCGGGCCCTCGGCGTACACGGCGTGGACGACGACGCCTGCGCACTGGTGGCCGACGCGCTGGTGGAGACGAGCGCGAGGGGTGTCACCACCCATGGACTGCGGTTGTTGCCCGGCTACTTGGACGACCTCGCGCGCGGTGTCGCCAACCCCAGACCGAAGTTCGAGACGATCCGGGAGAGCGGCCCCTCGGCTCTCCTCGACGCCGACGCCGCACTGGGCGTGGTGGCCGGCCTCACGGGCGCGCGGGAGGCCGTGCGGCGCGCCGCGGAGTACGGGGTCGCGGCCGTCCTGGTGCGCAACTCCAACCACTTCGCGGCGGCTTCCATCCACAGCCGCGCCATGTCGCGGGCGGGGATGGTCGGCTGGGCCATGACGTCGGCGTCCTCGCGGGTCGCTCCGCACCAGGGAAGGGACCCGCTCCTCGGCACGAATCCGATCAGCGTCGCGGCGGGGAACGGCGACCACGAATTCGCGCTCGACATGGCCACCAGCCAGGTGTGTCTGGGAGAGGTACGGGAACGGGGGCGCCGCGGCCGGTCCCTGGACCCGGGGTGGGCCCTGGACCCGTACGGCCGGGACACCCGCGACCCCGCCCGGGCGGCGGCGCTGACGCCGCTCGGCCCCGGACACAAGGGGCAGGGTCTGGGCATGGTGGTGACGCTGCTGACCGCCGCGCTCGCCGATGCCCCACTCGACTGGCAGCTCGATCACATCGAGTGGGCACAGGCAGGTGAGGGCCGCAAGGTGGCGCACTTCCTGCTCTGCCTGGACCCCGCCCGCTTCGCAGGCCGGGACGCCTTCGCCGAGCGGCTGCGCGACCTCGTCGACACGACACGCAACGCCCCGGCGGCGAGCGCGGCCGCGGTCCGGTGTCCGGGGGACCCAGAGCGCCACCGCGAGCGCGAAGCCGCGCGCGACGGCATCCCACTGGACCCGGACACCGCGCGGGCGCTGTACGTGCTGGCCCGCGACCACGACATCGACGCCCCCGGCCTGCGGGACGCGGCGAGGAGGACCCCGTGACCGCCCTGTCCCCGGCCGAGCACATCTGGATGGACGGCCGGGTCGTCCCCTGGAACGAAGCGCAGGTCCACGTACTGACCCAGTCGCTGCACTACGGCTGGGCCGTGTACGAGGGGATGCGGGCGCACGAGACGGCTGAGGGGCTCGCGGTCTTCCGGCTGCACGACCACCTGGCGCGGCTGTCGCGCTCGGCCCGCGTGTACCTGATGGACATCCCCTACACGCAACAGGAGCTTGCCGCCGCGACGACGGAGCTGATCGCGGCGGGCGGAACGGGCCCGCGCTACGTCCGGCCCCTGGTCTACCTCGGCTACGGCAGCATGGGCGTGGCGCTGGACCTGTCCGCCGTACGCGTCACGCTCGCGGCGTGGTCCTGGGAGGACCATCCGGTCCACAACTGGCGCCTGATGACCAGCAGTTGGCGGCGCAACCACCAGGACGCGATCCCGCCCCTGGCCAAGGCCACCGGCGCGTACCTGAACTCGTCGCTGGCCAAGATCGCCGCCGTACGGGCGGGCTACGACGACGCGCTGCTGCTCACATCCTCGGGCCACATCTCGGAGAGCTCGGCCGCCAACGTCTTCCTCGTCAGGTCCGGCGTACTGCACACCCCTCCGGTCGAGGCGGGGATCCTCCCCGGGATCACCCGGGCCACGATCCTCGAACTCGCCCGCGCGGCCGGCATCCCCACGGTGGAGCGCCCTCTCGCACACGCCGAGGCCTATACCGCCGACGAACTCTTCGTCACCGGCACCGCGATCGGAGTTGTCCCTGTCCGGTCCGTGGACGACCGCCCCACCACCACGCCGGCGCCGGGCCCGCTCACGACAGCCCTGAGGGACGCGTACAAGGACGCGGTGAGCGGAAAGAACACACTGTCGCCGCAGTGGCTGACCCCGGTGCGCAGATGACCCTGCAACCTGCGGTCGGTACGAAGCCACCGGAGCAGCCCTCGGGCTGAACCACAGCGTCGTCTCAACAGCTGATCGTCCAGGTATGGGAGGCGCCCTGGTCGTTGGCGGCGGCATTGCAGCCGACCTCCTGGCCAGGGGAGAGGCAGATGGTGACGTGCCCGGACAACTCGCGGGCGGAGTAGACCTTCACGTGATCCTTCACTCCCGGGCCGGAGACTCCGTGATCGGCCCATGAGGAGTCGTGCCAGGCCATGTAGCCCTCCCACCAGTGGTCGTCACCGCTGTGCTCGATCTTCAGGCCGGTGAGGTTGGCGTCGGTCCAGACACAGAAGTTGCCGCTGCCGCACGGTACGGCCTGCGCGGCGCCCGAGGTGGCGAGGACGGCGCCGAAGGACAGGAGACAGGCGGCGAGGGGATCGTGAAGCGCTTGAGGGCAGTGGACTTCATGGCTGTGCGGTTCCTCTCGTGGGCTGCTGTTGTTCGTCTTCGTGGAGGAGGGACATGGCTGTGGTGACGGCGTGGGTGCGCAAGTTGGTCCCAGTCGGCGAGTTCGGCGTGGTGACGCTCACGGACCACGGAAAGTGGAATGCCGTCGTGCGAGGCTTCCGGCTGGAGGTTGTTGACGATCACTGAGGTCTGGAACCACCGTCGCTGATCTCCGTAGAGCCGTTGGTTGGCCGAAGCCAGACAGCCGTCGGTGTGGGCACAACGAGCAGGGCGATGACGGACTGCCGCCCAGGCAGTAACGGCGCTCGGCAGTGCTGGACCGCGCCCTCGGCCGCGGCTTGCACGCCGGCCAGCAGAGAGCGGGACAGGGCAGCCGCCGCTGTGAGCTGGGCCGTGGGGGGGGCGAGTCTTGCGACTGGAGGCCGATGAACGCTGGCGGGATGTCGTTCAGTGTTCCTGTGTGACGAAGAGGGTGAGCAGTTGGTGGAGTTGGTGTTGTTGTGCGGCGTCAAAGACTTCCAGGAGTTCTCGCATCGCGCCGCGGAAGAGTTCGCTGGCTTCGTGCAGGCGTTGTTCGCCTTCTTCGGTGATGACGATTTCGTAGGCCCGGCGATCGTGCGGTGCCCTGCGGCGTTTGAGCAGGTTGCGGTGTTCCAGGTCGTCGACGATGCGTACGAGGGTGGATTTGTCGATGCCGAGTGCCGCGCCGAGCTCGCGCTGGCTGCGGATCTGTCCGGACTGGATGGTGGTCAGGACGCCGGCGTGCTGCAGTTCGATGCCGGTTGGCTGGGCCGCTTGGTTGGCTCGCGCCCGGGCGAGCTGGTGAGCGCGGTACATGAGCAGTCCAAGGGTGGCCGGGTCGACCGGTTGAGCCTCCATGGGCACGATGCTAGCGTGCAAGACAGTCTCAAATGAGACTGTCTCATCCAGGGGGTAAGTGATGCGTGTCCTGATCATAGGTGCCGGCCTGGCCGGACCCTGCCTGGCCCATGCTCTGCGTCGGCACGGTCACGACGCGGAGCTTTTCGAGCGGGACACGGCCGTTGACGCCCGGGCGCAGGGATACCGGATTCACATCAACGGTGACGGGGGCACGGCGCTACGTAAGTGGCTGCCCCCCGAGGCCTATGAGCAGGCCCTCGCCACATCCTGCAAGCCGGGCGGCGGCGTCAGCGTGACCGGTCCCGACCTGCGGAAGTTCACCGAGATCGAGCTTCCCCCGGATGTCGCCGGCATCACCGTCGACCGGCTCACCCTGCGCCGGATCATGCTGCGGGACCTGACGGAGGTGACCCGGTTCGGTGCCGGCTTCTTCCGGTACGAGCTGCTGGACGACCAAACGGTACGGGTTTTCCTCACCGACGGCTCCACCGCCGAGGGCGACCTGCTAGTGGCCACCGACGGAGCCAACTCCGGAGTCCGCCGCCAGCTGCTGCCCGACTTCCCGGTGACGGTGCAGGACACCCAGCTGATCTACGGCCGCACTCCGCTCACCGCTCAGGCCCGTCGGCTGACGCCGGCACCGGCGCTCGAAGGTTTCCTCGGCGTCCTTGGTCCCGACGGCCGCCGCCTCGCGCTCGCCGCACAACGGTTCCGCCAGAACCCGGCCGACTTCGGGCTGCCGGCGGCCGATGACTACCTCATGTGGGGTGTGACCGCCCCGGCCGACGTCTACGGTCCCGGCTTCTTCGAACTCGGCGCCGAAGACCTGCTGAAGCTGGCGGCGACCACCCTGGCGGACTGGGACCCCTCGCTGCGCGCCCTCATCGGGCTGGGGGACCCCGACTACCTCGTGCCCGCGAGCATCCAGACCTCCGAACGCCCCAAGCTGGGGCCCCCGCGACCGGTGACCCTGGTCGGTGACGCGGCCCATCCGATGGTCCCGGCCGGGATCAGCGCAGGAGTCGCTGTCCATGACGCGGGGCTGCTCGCCTCGCACCTCGTCTCCGGCGCACCGCTGCTGGAGGCTGTTCGGTCCTACGAAAGCGAGATGCTCGACTACGGCTTCGCTGCGGTCGCCCGGAGTTCGCGCGGGTACCAGTAGGCCTCGGCCGGCCGGGGTCAGAGCCCGCCGTCTGGCGCAGGCCAGTTGAAGGAATCCAGCCGGGGGAGTGAGGCCATGCTGTGCACCGTCACGAGCCGGCAAGACCCGCACGCCACAACGGAGCACCGCCACAAAGACGACCCCGCATTGCCGACAGCCAAGGAGGCCGCGGTTCGCAAGCCGCGGTCGGGTGAGTCTGGCCGTGCAAGGCGGCACCGCTACCTGCACTGGCGCAACCAGAACGGCCCGCCGCCGCGACGTCCCGGCCGCTCAACGCTGGCAACGGTGCAGCGTCCGCAGTGAGAGAGGAGTCCGCTGGGTCGGCCGCCCCTGGGCCCGGCGGCCTGACCTCCCGTCACAGGGGCAGATGTCGGCGTGGACCAGGGCGTGCAGGGGTTCGTCGCGCCGTCCGTCTTCGTGCAACAGGGCGCTGCTCATCGTGCCCTCGACGGAGAAGCCGGCCTCCACCGCTAACTCGGCACGACGCCGAGTTGACTAGGCGTGACACAGCCGGAGCCGGTGCAGACCAAGATCGTCTGACGCCCCCTGCCTGACGCGTTTCGTAGCCTCGACGCCCATGGCGAATGGCCGGTTCCTGGGCGGCCACTACCGAAGCACGGGCGTCGCTGACGCGCCGCGGTCGCAGTACTAGCCTTCAGGGTAGAAGAGGAAGAGGGTACAGCCCGTGGTGGTCTGGGGTATGTGTGAGGAACCGGCGGGGGCATGGATGAACGTGCCTGCGGGGTAGTCCCGTTCGCCGTCGTTGAAGACGCCGGAGATCACGAAGACCTCTTCCGGACCCGGATCGTGGACGTCGATGCCCTTCCAGCACGTGTGCGGGTCCATCTCCAGCACGTGTGCCGTCGCGCCGCCTTCTCCGCTCCACAGCGGCCGCAGCCGAATGCCAGGAAAGAGTTCGCGGGTGGGCGCGTCATGCAGGGCTGACCACACATAGTCGGGCAGCTGTCCGCCCGTTCGCGCTGCGGTGTCTGCCGCCTGTGCTGCCTGAGATGTTTCTGTCGTCATGGGAGCCAGCCTCGTCGACGGCTGACACCCCGCCCAGTGTCTTGATTGACATCTTGCGGTACTTTCCTGCCATGCACCGTGTAGCGGCACTCGTCCTCGCGCCCCAGTCGACCTTCGAACTCGGCTGTGCTGCCCAGGTGTTCGGCATCGAGCGGCAAGGACGACCCATCCGGTACAGCTTCGGCGTATGCACCGAGCACCCCGGACCCATCGCCACGCGTGCCGGATACGACATGCTCGTCACCAAGGGTCTTGACACCCTCGACGCAGCGGACACGGTGGTACTCCCGGGCTGGCCACGCATCGACGAGAGCCCCTCACCCGCCGTCCTCCAGGCCCTGCGCCGAGCCCACCGGCGAGGCGCACGCATGGTCAGCATCTGCTCCGGAGCCTTCGCCCTGGCATACGCCGGCCTGCTCGACGGCCGTTCGGCAACTACCCATTGGGCACTGGCGAGCGAGTTCGCCGCGCGCTTTCCCGACGTCCGCCTCGACCCGGACGTGCTGTATGTGGACCACGGCGACGTGGCCACGAGCGCGGGTGCCGGAGCCGGGATGGACCTCTGCATGCACCTGGTGCGCGCAGACCAGGGCGCCGGATACGCTGCAGATGTCGCCCGGACCATGGTCATGCCGCCACACCGTGAAGGCGGGCAACTGCAGTACTCCGCACCGCCGCATCCCGCGCAGATCGACGGTTCGCTCGCACCGCTGCTGGAGTGGGCAAACGGCAGGCTCGACGAAGACCTCACCCTCGATGACCTGGCAGCCCGCGCCGGCTACTCCACCCGTACGCTGGCCCGCCGCTTCACCGAGCAGGTCGGCACCAGCCCGGGACAGTGGCTCCTGGCCCAGCGGATCAACGCTGCACGGGAGCTGTTGGAGTCATCGGACCTCCCCCTCCGCGCCGTCGCCCGCCGCGTCGGGCTCTCCTCCGCCACCAATCTCCGCAGACGTTTCCTCGACGCCCTGGGCACAACACCGGGCGCCTACCGCCGGGCATTTCAGGCCGAACCCCGGTGACAACCCGCCAGCCGGGCCTGCCCACCCACCATCCGCAACGCGTGTGACCACTCGCGGCCGGCCAGCACCCGAGCAGCCGGCCGCCTGTGTGGAAGTTTCAACCGGCGGTCAGGGACTGGCATCACGGCCATGCCACGGTCACTGTTCGGCCGGGCGCAGCGGGCACGTCCCCGGCTGCCGTGCGGGCTGGCTTCAGGGCGGAGGCGGGAGCCTTCCGGCGCCGTGTCAACTCCCTTGCATACAGGCCCTGTTCGGTGACCGAGTGCCTGGGCCCAAGGCGCGGCTTCCGCGTGGAACCCAAGCTGGTGTACCCGTTGGGGGGCATGCGAGGTTGTGTGCCGCGCCGCGGACCGCGTGGTGGAGCGCGAGGCCGAGCTGCAGGTACCCGTTCAGGTAGGGCAGTCCAGCGGTGGTGGCTTCGCCCTGCAGGGGCTGGGTCCGGTCGGGGCGCTGGCGGACCAGGCGGCCGATGTAGCGGTCGGTTCCGGCGTCCTTGATCAGGGCGGTGGTGGTCAGGCGGGGTTCTCCCTGGGTTCGCCAGGGGCGGAGGCCAGGCGCAGGGCCTGGGGGCGGTCGCGGGTGTCGAGGGCGTCCACGAGGGCGGCGAACCGTTCGTACGCGGCGCGTTGTTCGTCCGGTGTCATGGTGCGGCCGACCAGTTCGAGGGCGGCGAGCAGGCTCGCGTAGAGCGAGCGCAGCAGGGCGCTGGGGCTGAGGCAGGACAGGGCGGTACGCAGCTGCCGGTCGGCGCAGGCGAAGGCGGTGGCGTCGGCATCGACCGCCTCTGCGAGGGCTGCCAGATGGTGGCGCAGTCCGGCGATGTCGGCGGGAGAGGCGTGCCACAGGGCGTCCTCGACGAGCAGGGGGTCCAGGGCGTTGCGCACGCGCAGCGCGTCGTGCGGGTCCTGTTCGTTCAGGGTCTGGGCCCAGGTGTCCAGGCCTGTGGGTGGGGGCGGTTGGGCCGCGAAAAGGCCCCCGCCGGGGCCGGGGCGTACGGTCACCAGACCCCGGGTCTGCAGCAGGCGGAGCGCCTCGTTGAAGGTGCCGACGGAAACGCCGCACTCGGTGCGCAGTTCGTCCTTGGTGCCGAGGCGGGTGCCTGTCTGGGTGCGGGCGATGCGGTCGGCGATGCGGTCGGCCGCCACCTCGGCGCGGGAGGGTGGCGAGGTGCGCTCCCAGTGGTCACGGCGCAGCGCGGGAGGTTCGTCGACGTCGCGGGTGTGCCGTGCGTCGTGTCCGCCGGTCCGATGGTCCGTGGCTCCCACGGTGCCTCCTCGTCGCCCCGCTTGAATTGATTATGGCCAATAGCTTGGCACCTCTTGACTGCCCGCGTAAAGCACACGCATGATCACCCTAATCATCATAATGATTGGAGAGGGCGTGCTGATCGAGCAGGACTTCCGCGATGCGATGGCCGGGGTATGCGCCCCGGTGACGATCGTGACGACGTCCGAGCGGGGGAGTCCCTACGGAGTCACCGTCAGTGCCTTCGCCTCGGTGTCGCTGCGCCCCGCGATGGTGTCGGTGGCGCTCGACCGCTCCTCCCGCGTCCTCGCGCGCATCCTCGCGAAGGGACGCTTCGGCGTGAACGTGCTGGGCCGCGACCAGGACGAGCTGGCCAGGATCTTCGCTGGGCCCTCGCCGGACCGGTTCGCGGCGTCCGAAGCGCCCTGGCGCCACGATCACGGGCTGCCGAGGCTGGCCGGCGCGGCCGGCTGGATCGTGTGCGAGCTCGGCTCGACGGTCGAGGCCGGCGATCACCTGCTGTTGCTCGGCGACGTCACACACGTCCGCTCGTCAAGCGCGGCGCCCCTCGTCTACAGCCACCGCGTCTTCGGCACGCACTCCGCTTTCGCGCGATGACTCACCGACGAATCACCTCTGCGTCACAGCAGGTGAACGCCTGTCCATGCGCCGAAAGGCAGCCGGGCCGCGCAGCGCCGGACCACCGGGCGACACACCGATCGTCGACACATCCGAACGACGACGAATCCCCTACACCGATGAACCTCTTACAGGAGACTGGCATGACCACCATGGATTCCCAGGCAGTGCAGACCGCCGCCGCCGACTCTCCCCTTCCGACCCGTGAGGAACTCGTGGCACGGGCTGAGGAGTTGCAGCCCCTGCTGCGCGAGCACGCCGCCCGGATCGATCAGGACCGCCAGATCACCGACGAAGTGATCGACGCCCTGACGCGGGCGGGGCTGTTCAAGCTGACGGTGCCGCGGCGCTTCGGCGGCTACGAGTGCGATGTGCGCACCCTGCTCGACGTGACGGCCGCGATAGCCGAGGGCGACGGGTCGACGGGCTGGGTGGCCGGAGTGGTCAACATGTGCAACTGGCTGGCCGCGCTCTTCCCGGAGCAGGCGCAGGAGGAGGTCTTCGCCGATCCCCAGGCCCGGGTCACCGGGGTGTTCAGCCCGACCGCCACCAGCCGCAAGGTGACGGGTGGCTGGCGGATGTCGGGTCGCTGGTACTACAACTCGGGGTCCTCGCACTCCGGCTGGGCCGTCCTGGGCATGCCGGTCACCGACGAGAAGGGCGAGGTGGTCGACCAGGCGATGGTGCTGGTACCGCGGTTCGAACTGTCCCTGGAGGACACCTGGTTCGTCGCCGGGCTGCGCGGCACCGCCAGTAATTGCCTGATCGCCGAGGACGTCTTCGTGCCCGAGCACCGGGTGATGTCCGTGCCGCGCGCCATCGAGGGCGACGTCCCCGCCGACCACGGCGCGACCGGACTCTTCCGCACCGCGTTCTCCCCGTTGCTGGCCGTCGGCCTGGCCGGGCCCCAACTCGGCCTCGGGCGAGCCGCGTTGAAGCTCGTCACGGAGAAAGCCGCGACCAAGCCGATCTCGTACACGTACTACGAGACCCAGGCGGAGTCGGTCGGCGTGCAGTTGCAGGTCGCCGAGGCCGCTATGAAGATCGATACCGCCCACCTGCACGCGCACCGGGCCGCCGCCGACCTCGACACGGCCGCGGCGCGGGGCACCGACCTCGACCTGCTGTCCAGGGCGCGCGTACGGGCCGATACTGGCCACGCCATCGGGAACCTCCTGTCCGCCGTCGACACCCTGGTCCATGTGCACGGTGCCGGATCCTTCGCGGACACCAACGCGCTGCAACGCATCTGGCGCGACCTGAGCGTGGCCGGCCGTCATGCGGCGTCCACGCCCGCGGTGGGCATGGAGATCTACGGCAAGCTGCTGCTGGGAGTCGAGGAACGCATCACTCCCTTCGTCTGACCGCCCGCATCCGTCCGACACTGTCACCGCCCCTCGGCCGCGCCGTATGGGAGCCACCACCCCTGCGGCGCGGCGTTGGCTGTCGTCATGCCATGAGCCGCATCCATTTCGGGGGGGCCTGAGGGGCCGCGTCGGCGTCGCCGAGACGGGCCGGGGCGCTGGGGCGGAATCCGAGCCACATTGCGTCGTCGCCATGGTCACCAGCGTCCCGGCACACACCGCCAGCACTGCACGTCGTCTCATACGGCTAACGTCGTCCCACAGAACCGGACGTCGTCGTGAAATATCGCCCTTGCGAATTCAGCGAGGCCGGTGAAGGCTGCCTCGCTGAATTCGGCGCCTCTGCGGAATAGTGCCTCGTCGAACCAGGCGGTGCCGGTGAAAGTTGCCCACCTGAACCATGCGCTGTGGGACAAGCGCACCGCGCTGAACCGGGCGTCGCGGCTGAACGTCGCCCTCTCAAACCAGGCGGTGCGGAACGTCGCTCTTTCGAACCGTGCGTGGCCGGTGAATGCCGTCTCGCCGAAGACGCCCTCGACGCTGAATGTCGCCTCGTTGAACCGCGCGGGGCCGGTGAACGTCGCCCCTTCAAAACCGGCTTCGCCGGTGAACGTCGCCCTCTCGAACTTTGCGGCGCCGATGAAGGTTGCCGTCTCGAACAGGGCCTCGCCGCAATGGACGAAACCAGTGGTTGGATCTTGCACGGCGTGGAGGAGCTCGTTGAGGAGGAGCGGGATGAAGAGGGTGCCGCGGTGGTCGATGTCGGCACCGGGAGTTAGTCCGGCCAGGTAGGCACGGCGGTCGGTGTCGGACAGGTGGGCCAGGCATGTGGTGTGGCCGGGTACGTGGGCACCACGGCAGCCGACTGGATCGGAGGCAGGGTTCACTCCCGGCTGCCCGCAGTACGGCCAGGGAGGCGCTGGGGGTATGGGGCGCGGGAACATCGCGGGCGGCTCCACTGGTCCATGCCGATACTGGGCTTGTTCAGGCAGGACGCACGGTGAGGCCGGCCAGTTCCGCCTCACTGACACCCGGCGCCGGCGCACCATCCGCTCCGTGTACGCCCACCCCGAGCTTTCCTGGACCGACTACGAACACCGACCGGTGAAATCACCGCTCACCCGTCCCGGCCACGCACAGCACCATCGCGCGGGCTGAGGCCCCGCACTCCGTGCGAGGCGCCTCCGTAGCTCAGTCCCTTTCGGTTCTCGACGACGAGATGCCGCCCGTCTCCATCGAACGCCGAGGCGAGCTGCCACCGCCGCCGAGCGCCGCCGCGCCCAGGAGGACGCGCACGCCTGAGCGCACCAACTCCGCCCACACCGCCGGATGGCACTGGCGCCGCGGGCCGGACGCGCGTCACAGTAGGGGAGAGGGTCGGGTGAACAGCATGGGATGGATCGACCGGGAGCACATCCCCGCCATCGAGCGGGACGGCCGGTACGGACGGCTGATCAATCTGACCCTGCGGCTGCTGGAGGCCCGCGTGCCCGCCTGCGGTAACTGCACCGGAGGGTGGATCACCATCCGGGACGACGACGGCCACGAGACCAGCGTGCGGTGCGAGAACTGCCAGGGCGCTGGCACCGTCCCGAGCCCAGTCGACAACGAGGAGAACGGCCGCGCCGACGGCCGCCGGTAGCCGGCCCTGCTACCCATCCTCAGCCAGCAGGTCCGGCGTCAGATCGCCCCGCACGCGCCGGACGCGCGGCCGGTGGCGGTAGCGGCCGAACTCCAGCCGGTCCTGGTCGACTTCGATCTCCACGACCACCTCAGGCTCCACCGGCACGTACCAGACCGGGTCGGCGCCCGGCAGGCCGCCGACCGTCCCCGCAAGCTCCTGCCGCTCCCCGGCGGCCCGCAGCAGCGACGCCACCTCCCGGCGCAGCCGGTCGCCCACCGGCAGGCTGACACCCACGGCCCGCATCCGCCCGCCGGACCGCCGGCCCAGCACGAACGCCTGCGCGGCCGGCGTCGCCCCGGTCACCCCGATCACCACCGCCTCCGTGGTGTGCCGCTGACGCCACTTCACCCAGCCCGACCGCAGCCCGTCGACATACCGGCCGGCGGCCCGCTTGGCGACGATGCCCTCCACTCCGTCGAGCGCCCCCACCCACAGCAGTGCCTCCCGGGCGTCGCCGGTGGCCGGGACGGGCCGCACCGTCGCCGGGCCCCCGTCCAGGAGCTGCAGCAGCTCGGCGCGCCGTTCGGCGTACGGCTGCGGCCGCCAGTCGGCGTCGCCCACGGCCAGCACGTCGAAGACCGAAGCGCGCAGGTTCGCAGAGTCTCGGCCCGGCGGAAGGGGGAACTCGCGTGTTGGTCGGTCTTCTCGGCGGTAACGCGCACGGGTTAGGGTCATGCGCCGTCTACGGCTCCAGGTACCGCTGGCCTGCTTCATCGATCGTGGCTTGGGGCTCCCTTCGAGACCACTGATAGATTCCTGCGGTGAGCGAGCAACTGCCCAGCGGCGGCATCGAACTGTCACCCGACGAGATCGAAGCCCTTCGCACCAGGTGGTCTTCCTGCTGGACCCCTAGTGAGGTCGCGCAGCAGTTGGCCGGGATCGGCACGCCCTGGTACGTGGCCGCGGGCTGGGCGCTGGACCTGTTCCGCGGCAGACAGACGCGCGCACATGGGGACATCGAGATCGCGATTCCGGCCGCGAGCTTTCCCGAGGTCCGCCACCGCTTTTCCGGATACGTCTTCGACGCGGCAGGCGGCGGCCGGATCTGGGAGGACGCCGCACCGGAGGTGCTGGCCGCCGTACATCAGACATGGCTCCGCGATCCGGCCACTGGCAACTACTTGCTCGACGTGTTCCGCGAACCGCACGACGGCGACACCTGGATCTGCCGACGGGATGAGGGGATCCGGCTTCCCTATCGCAACATCATCCACCACACCCAAGACGGCATCCCGTATCTGGCGCCCGAACTGGTCCTGCTGTTCAAGGCCAAGCACGCCCGCCGAAAAGATCAAGCAGACTTCGACACGACCGTCCCACACATGTCCCCGGTTCAGCGTGAGACCCTGGCCGAGCTACTCGAGCGCGTACACCCGGGGCATCCCTGGATTGCGGATCTGTAGTGGGCTACTGGTGCGCTCGCTCAACGGTCACTGGCTCCCCGAGGAAGCCAGTCTTCGCCCACCCGGCCATGTGAAAGCCGGCCAGGGCGTGGGTTGTAGACGGGCTGCACAACGCCTTCCGGCTCAGCGGATCTGGGGCAGCGCCTTGTCGGGGTGGGCTGTGTGGACGTAGCGGACGGCGGTGCCGGGATGGATGCCGAACAGGTGCACCAGGTGTACCGGGTCGGCCGTTTGTCGGGCCTCTTCCAGCACACGGTCGCTCCACATCTGGCGCGGGGTGATTCCGGTGTGGTCGAACGCGCGGCGCAGCGCGCAGTAGCTGACGGGCGGAAGGGCGGGGTGGTGCGCCGAGTGCGTCGTCACCAGCAGGTGCGGATTGGGGGATGCGGGCCACTGGTCATGCCTTTCCTTGAGCCACTCGTCCAGGAGGCGATGGGTCAGCGTGTCGAGATAGAGCGTGTGCAACCGGCCGCGCAAGTCGACTGTGAGGGTTGCGTGGCCAAGGTCGGGCGCGTTCATGCGCAGTTGAGCGATATCGGTGACCTTGATGGCGTGGACAGCCACCAAGCCGACGGGCGCCTGCAGCCCCCGAACTGAGCCGCGCAATGGCGCGGATGAGGCAGTGCGAGGACTGCCTGGCGGTGGCTCCGGGACAGCCCCGGCGCAGCTGGCGATGCAGAGGGTGGGTGCCAGCAGTGGGATCACCAGTACCCCCAGCGCGGGCTGTGCCCCCGGTGCCGGTACCAGCAGCACCTGGGCCAGGCTGGGCTGTGCCGCGCCGCCGGCCGCATCGAGAAGCTGCTGACCGACCTCGGCCAGCCCCTCGACGATCCCACCGACGCCCTGGGGGAATCCCGCCTTGGCCCGCCTGCCTGAAGCCCAAGATGGCCAGACGTGCCACACCGGCCGCTGGCACTCATGCGGTCGTCGGATACCCGATCTGGGCGATGTCCTTGGCCAGATCACCAAGTGTCACGTCCGCGTTCAACGCCGAGACGATCTCCTGGGTAAGCGGCGTGAAGTCAAGAACCGCTTGAACCGCGGCCAAATCCAGCGTGACCTCGTAGACCTCCTCTGCGAACTCCCTGTAGGCCTCGGCACTGCCCGCGATGAGCACATCGAACAGCCACTCAGCACCGTCAGCGTCGCCTATGTCCTCGTCCGGCACGTGGACGTCGCCGCACCTCCACTGCGAGTCGGAGTCTTCGCGCCAGAAGCAGACGGTCGCTCGGGGCAGTCCGTTGTGGTCGGCGAAGGCGGGCTCGTCCACATAGGGACGGAAGACCTCCGGGACCGAGTCGAAGAGCCCAGGCCAGAGCTCCGGAGGCGAGATGCGATACGCAGACATCGGCGACTCGTGGTCGCACGCCTGGGCATACACCCCAGCGGCGGAGAACACGATGGCGTAGTCGTTGCCCGCGCCGTCCCTCATCGAGGCCATCTCCTCGCCCGGCGACCAGCCGGAATCGAAAGAGTAGTACCTCCACTCCCACTCAGGGCTCAGAACGGCGTCCAGCATCGCTAGGGCCCTGGACCGATCGCGGACCGTCGCGATGGTAGGCAGCTGCTTGATCACTTCATGCACCGACACGGAGCCATCCAAGCGGAGCCCACTGACACCCGCCGCACTGGCCCCATGGTCGCCGCAGCCCCACAACACGCCGAAGGATGATCAACTTGAACTGTCCACATAAAGTCGGAAATCGGGTTCGGCATCACTCGGCTGCTGAACTTCGACCTGCTGCCGCGCATCAAGCGGATCAACAAGGTCAAGCTGTACCGGCCGGTGGCCGGTGGCCGGTGGCCGGCGACCCGGACGCCTACCCGCAGCTCGGCCCGGCGCTGACCCGCCCGATCCGCTGGGAACTCATCGCCCAGCAGTACGACCAGATGATCAAGTATGCGACCGCGATCCGTACGCGGACTGCGTCGACCGAGGCAATCCTGCGCCGATTCACCCGCAACGCTTCCCACCCGACCTACGCGGCCATGCTGGAGGTTGGACGGGCACAGAAGACTATCTTCGTGGCCCGCTACCTGCGGCTGCGCGACCTTCAGCGGGAGGTCGAGGAGGGCCTGAACGTCATGGAGCCCTCCAACGGCGCCAACTCCGTCATCGCCTACGGCAAGGGCGGAGAGATCGCCTCGAACCGGCGTGACGAGCAGGAGATGTTCGTCCTGTGCCTGCGGATTCTGCAATCGGCCCTGGTCTTCGTGAACACCCTGATGTTCCAGGACATCCTCGGCGAACCGGAGTGGGCCGAGCTTCTCACGCCTGCTGATCGGCGCGGCCTGACCCCGCTGTTCTGGTCCCACGTGCGACCGTACGGGGAGGTCAACCTCGACATGGACACCCGCCTCGACCTTGCTGCGGTCAAACTTCCGGGCCCCGAGTTTCGGCGGACGCCTCCGACCAGCAGTCATCTGAGCGTGCGTGAAGCGTGGGCGAGGTCAGAAGGAGCGGTGGGAGGGAGAAGAAGACCAGATGGTCCGCCTCCCTCCCGTAGACGTCATGTCGCTACATTCGCACTGCTTTGTGAGGCGTCTTCCTTGGAATGCGGCTTCACGACGCCCCGCCCACGCGTACGGTTTATCTCGCGCCATTCCGGCCGCAGTCCAGCCAGATTCGTGGTGAGGAAGTACGCGGTGCCGCAGGCGAGCAGCACCGGGACGAGTCCGACAGCGGTCACCGCCGCCCCGGCGAGCAGCCCGCCGAGAGGGATGCCTGCCCAGGCCAGCGAGTCACCGAGGGCGTTGACCCGGCCCAGCATCCGGCGCGGCACCCGCTCGACGAGGACGGCCCCCAGCACTGGGTTGACGAAGCCGGCACCGAACCCACTGATTGCGAAGACGGCCAGTACCACCCCCAACGGGGCATCGAAGGTGAGGATCAGGAACCTCGGTGCCCCGGCCAGCAGGAACCCTGTGAGAACCACCATCCGCCGCCCCAGCCGGTGCGCGACCACTGCGGCGATCAGGCTCCCGCAGACCGCCGCGGCCCCCATCGCGCTGCCCATCAGGCCGATTGCGGTCGGTCCATTGCCGGACTCCCCGGCCCAGACGGGTACGAGCACCGAGGTGATCGCCGCGTCCAGCAGGTTGGTGATGCCGACCATGATGATGACGGTGAGCAGCAGCGGCTCGCCGCGCAGGAAGGTGAAGCCTTCGCCGAACCGACGCCAGTAGCCCGGTCCCGTTTCCCCTGCGGGCGAGGGGGCTTCCTCGATCGCGTGCCCCATGCCGCGAGACAGCGCGAGTTTGATGATCAGCGATCCGAGGGCGAAGCAGCCCGCGTTGACTGCGAGTCCGGTCAGGGGACCGAGCAGCGCCACCAGGGATCCGCCGACCGCCAGGCCGATGGTAGAGGCGAGCCGCTCGATCACACCGGCCAGACCGGTGGCCCGCTCCAGCGGTACCCGGCCGCGTTCAGCCGCCTCCGGGACCATCACCTCCTTGGCCAGGTCGCCGGGCCCCCGGGCCGCGCCGATCAGCGCGACCAGAACCAGGAGAAGGGGAAAGGACAGCAGGTCCAGGGCGTGGAGCAGGGGAACCGCGGCGGCGGCGGTCGCGCTGGCCAGATCGGTGGTCCAGGAAACGGCCCGCGGGCCGATCCGGTCCACTAGCGGCCCGGTGAACGCCTTGACCACCACGTAGGGAGTCATCTCGCAGAAGGCGACCAGTCCGGTCTGGGTGGCGCTGCCGGTTGTGACGAGGACGAACCAGGGCAGTGCCACAACGGAGATCCGCGTGCCGGTCAGCGACACAATCATGGCCGCCAGCACTCCACCCAGCGGCCGTAAGGACCTTTTGCCGGGTATGCCGCCGGCCTCCGAGGCGTCGTCGGTCATGACGTCGGGCTTCCTTCTTCTTCCTGAGGGCCGGAAGGGAGCGACGACGCGGCAGGCGCATCCAGTTCGGGCAGGATCTGCGTGATCACGGCGACCCGTTCGGCTCCCTCGGGGGCAGTCGCTGCCGTCTCCGGCGCGTCTCGCCGGTAGCGGGCGATGACGTCCGTCAACTCGCGGTACAGGGCGGCGGCTTCCTCGGGCGTGAGCCGCAGGGCCCAGTCGCTCATGTCGAAGGTGTTCCGCCATGCGCGGGGCATCGTCTGAAGCTCGTTCAGGGTCTGCTGCGTGCGCAGGGTGTAGATGGAGGCGACGGACTGCTGGTAGGCCAGCGCGGCCTCGGGTTCCCGCTCGGCTAGCTCCGGATCGTTGAACCAGGTCGTCCGGTGCACCGAACGCCACCATCGCTCTCGCGCGTTGCCGCGTTCGGTGTCTTCCTCGACGAAACCGGCCGCGCCGAGCTGCCGGAGGTGGTAGCTGGCCGTACCGGAATTCACGCCCAGCCGCTCCGCGAGGCGGGTGGCCGTCGACGGGCCATACTTCCGCAGCAGCCCGACCAACTGCACGCGCACCGGATGCGCCAGGGCACGCAGCCCCTTGGCATCCAGGACAACCGAGTCCGCTTCAACGTTCGGGCCATCCGGCCTCTCCACTGCATCAGCCATGCGATAGACGGTAGTCCGCAAAGGGTTCTTCGCGAAGAACCCTTTGCGGTTCGACTGGCTCGGGATGTGCCACTGCTCATCTTCGAAGATCGGGACGGGCGGGTTCACGGCTGGATCGGGCCCGAATGATGCCCATAGAACGGTGTCAAAAAGTCTGTGTGCTCAATAACTTGGACAGCACCCTTTTCTGTCCCGAGGGTGCACGCATCGCAGGACGACGACACCGACCTCCTAGCCCCCGTCCCGGCCATACGGACAGGGGCCTTCGTCGGGTACGCCCGCGTCTCGGCCAAGGGGCAACCGCTCGACCGCCAGATCCACGCCCTCACCGAAGCAGGATGCATCCGGATCTTCGCCGACAAGAAGTCCGGCAAGAACGCCGAACGCGAGGAGCTCTGGAAGGCCCTCGACTACGTCCGCGAAGGCGACACCCTCGTCGTTCCCTCGCTCGACCGGCTCAGGCGCTCCATCCAAGATCTCATCGCCATCGTCTCCGGCCTGCGCAAGCGCGGCATCGGCTTCACCTCGCTCCACGAAGCGCTCGACACCACCACCCCCGGCGGGAGCCTGGTCTTCCACGTCTTCGCCGCCCTCGCGGAGTTCATCCGCGAACTCATCGTCCAGGGCACCAACTAGGGCCTGGATGCCGCCCGCGCCCGCGGCGCCCGCCTCGGTCGGCCGCCAGCCATGACCGAAGAACAGGTCCGCCACGCCCGCGACCTGCTCACTCGCCCGCAGAACACCGCCACCTCGATCGCCAAATTGATCGGTGTCTCCCGCAACACCATCTACAAGTACGTCCCGGAGCTGAAGGGCGGCCGCGTCGTACTCGCCGAGGCGCCGGACACTCCCGCACCGCCCCGGCCAGCCCAGCCCGTGGAGTGACCAGCGCATCGCCCCAGGTCAGCCATATCCGTTGCTTTTGCAGCCGATGATCCGGCTACCCCATGTCCTCGGCTGCAAAGCATCGTTCTTCGGTGGCCCGTTCAGCAGGGGACGACCGTCCACACGTAGTACCAGTTCTCATCCGAGGCGGCGGAGACCGGCCCCAAGGTTTGGCCCAGGAGGTCGCCGCGCTTGCCATAGAACTTCGCAGCGTGGTCTCCGTACTGGCGCTCCACCCACGATCCCCAGCCGGTGAAGTTCATGTCGTAGGGGTGGCAGTAGTACATCCGGTCTTCGCTACCGGTCCAATGTGAGCCGCTGAAGGCGCAGAAGTAACCGTTCGAAGTGGTGGCGTTCGGGTTGCAGATGCTGCTGTAGGCGGGAGCGGTGCTGCCGTGGTCGGTGAAGGTGCGCGGATGCGCCTCGCCGGGGATGGCGACGCGGATGGTGCGCTTGTCGTCGACCCTGATCTCGTTGAGGGAGATCTGCTTGCCGCCGCTGCGCTGCAGGTACTTGGCGACTTCGGCGCGCAGCGCGCTGTCCTGCGCAGGGGTGAGATGCGCGGCGCGGGCCTGGCTGGCGAACGGCTGGGGCGTGCTGGCGCTGGCGGTTCCCGCGCTGATCGAGAGTACGAGCAGTGCAGCCGCTGCGGAAACGGTGGCGATCTTCCTTATGGTGCGGGTTCGGCTGGCCATGGATGTTTCCCCCTGGTGCGCGGTTGATGGGCCACCGGCGATGCTGACACCGGTGGCCGGTGGCGTCGAGGCTGAATACTGGTCAGATCTAATGCCTGGACCCAGCGGCCTGTCGGACGCTCAGGAGACGCCCCCCCGTTGTCATAGGGGGGTGGCAGACTTTCCCGGTGATCCGCACCCGACGCCCGCTCGGTCCCGGCCCGCAGCCGGCCGCCCGTCCGCAACTCGCGCTTCCCGCCGAGCCCCGGGCCCGGGTGATGGCCACTCAGGCCGACCTGCACACCGGCGGGTTGGACCAGATGCAGCTCCCCGACCTGAATGAGCTGCGGGCCCGCGGCGTTCTTCTCGGCGACCAGGCCCTGGGAGACTGACAGCATGAGCACCTCCCGCCGCCCGCTGGGCACCGGTCCCCGTCCCGCCGACGCTGCCGAGCAGCCCGCCCGCACTGTGGATCTCAGGATCGCCGCCGAGCGTGTGGCGGCCGCCCCAGCTGTTGAGCGAGCAGCCCGGCCGTGGCTGGCCGGGCGCCGGAGCCTCGGCTCCGGCCCGGAGACCGGCTTCTAGATTCGGCTCCTCATCTGGCGAGGTGAGTGGTCAACGGCCGACGGGATCGCTGCGGCGGTAGTTGCTCAGGCCCGGGACGGTTGCGGGCCGTTCCCGGCAGGGGCATACCGAGGATCTCGTCCGGGCCGTAGATGTGCACGGTCTCTCTCCGGCCGCCCGTACGCGAAAGTCGGTGCACAACGATCAGCGCGTACCGGGACCCGTCCCGTGTTGCTCAGTGGCGACTGCTCAGGTTGGGGGTGAGAACGCGGCCGGTGCGGGGATCAGCGCGTGGGGGTTGGGGCGCCATTGGGTGGTGAAGGGGAAGGTGTTGTCCACCCACAGCACTCCGGCGAGGTCGTCCGGCATGGTCCACCTCGGTGGTCTGTCGGGCTGCATCTCGATCGGCTCGTGGATGAAGGAGTCCCCGAAGTCGAACTGCACGCGGATCGAGTTGGCTCCGCGCAGCAGGTCATCGAGCTGTCGCACCTCAAGGCCGGTGAACTTGTGGGCTCCCGCTGCGACGACCAGCGGCAGGCCTGTCTCCTGGGTGAGCTCCCGGTACCTGCTGACCTTCTTCTCGATTCCGGCGGCCAGGGGCTGGGCGGAGACGACGCGGGCCATTTGGCTCGGCGGCACCAGGCAGGCGGCCATACCCGGAGCCTGCATCGCGCGGCGGGTGCGGTGGTCCGCCATCACAAGGAAGGTGTAGCCGTGGCTGGGGAAGCTGATCATGTGCAGCGGGGACATCAGCCAGCGCCGCAGGTCTCGGGCGATCTTCTTTGCCGTCTGGGCATCGGGAGCTTCAAGTGGCCGGTCACGGTGCCCGGCCACAGTCAGAACGAGGGGAACCGGGATGTCCTTTACACGCTCCACCAGCGCGTGCCAGGCCTTCATCCGGGAGAACGTCGCCTTGGGCGGGCTGTGGGTCAGCACCTCGACCAGCGCGATCGGTGACCCAGCCGGGTCGGTGACGGTCCAGTCCGGCGTCAGAGTGCCCCAGCGCTGTTCGTACTCGATGTTGAAGCCGCGCTCGCGCAGGGCGGCTCCGGCCGGGAGTTCGATCATGTCCGGCCAGAAATTCTGGTCGCGCCACAGCTTTGCCGCGAACGCGGGGTCCCAGTAGGGCCAAGCAGGCCCTCCAGCTCTTCGAACAGGAGGAGCGAAGCCCTGTCGGTCTCGGTCTTCTGGACCGGCAGGGCGGTGCGTTGTCGGTCAGTCCCGGCGGGCGCCCTGGACGATCCGGTCGATGACGGCTGCGGCCCGCTCAGGGTCCTCCTCCAGCCACGTGCCGAGGTGGTCCTGGACGGCCTGTGCGACGCAGTCGCGTACTTCGGTGTTCCCCAGCACGCCCCGCGTGGAGCCCGAGAACTCGGGACGGTCCAGCTTCACCGACACGACCGCCGTCAGGCCCTCGCCGATCCGATCGGCACCGAAGTCGGGTTCCGTAGCTGTCAGCAGCCCCTGTTCCCGCGCGTACGCGGTGATCGCGGCCGTCATCCCGTTGCGAAAGCCCACCGCGTGGGTGCCGTTGATGGTGGGCTGGCTGTTGGCGAAGCTCCGGACCCGCTCCTCAGGACAGCTGCACCAGCGGAAGGCCACCTCCATCACCCCCGCCATCCGAGGGTCCTCGTGCTCGAAGGCGATGGTGTCCATGGCAGCGGACGCCGCCGCGTGCACGTCGAGGAGGGCGACGAAGTCCCGTGCCCCGCCCGGGAACCGGAGCCGCACCGAACGGGACCCATCCGGCCGGCGCAGGTCGGTAAGGGAGATCTCCAGGCCCTGGTTCAGGAAGGCCAGTTCCCTGAATCGCTCTTCCAGCCCGTCGAACGAGAACTCTGCGGCTCCGAAGACGTCGGCATCGGGCCAGAAGGCAATGGTGGTCCCCCTTTCGGTCGCCGTCCCCGCCGCGGTGAGCGGGGTGGTGGCCACGCCGCGCACGTACTCCTGGACCCATCGGACTCCCTCGCGCCGCACCTCGGCCATCATCCGTTGCGACAAGGCATTGACGACGGCGGGCCCGACGCCACAGAAGCCGAGCGATATCTCGTGGCGGCCTCCGGCTCCAGTCCCGGCATGCATCTCGGTGAGCAGGGCTTCGAGCCCGTGACCGCCGACGGCCCCCTCGTCGATAGGAACGCCCGGCCCGTCGTCGGCGACACACACGCCGCCGTCGGGCGTGAGGGTGACGTCGACAGAGGTGGCGCGGCCGTCCAGAACCTCGTTCACCGCCCGGTCCGCGATCTCGAACACCATGTGTCGCAAGCCGCGTTCACCCGTCGAGCCGATGTACATTCCGGGCCGCTTTCGAACGGCTTCCCACCCCTCCAATACCTGGATGTTGCTGGCGTCGTAACTGGTGGATTCCTCGCTCACGATGTCCCCTCCGATGGTGTCCAGCAGGACTCCCCAGGCTAGGCGAATGCTAGAAAAACACCAGGTCAGAGCAATTTCACCGATGTCACGGGCGGGCGTAGGGGCGGCTGTCCGGAGGTAGTGGGCCCAGGGGCCGCAGGTCATCGCCGGAGCGCGGCCGCGGCGCCAACGAGGGCGTGAACGGCACCCTTTCCAGCGGCCCCGAGGCCCCAGTTTCAACTCCCGTCGAAGCCGTCTGGTCTCTCGTCCGCAGGGCGATGGGCAGCACCGCCTGGACACCCCCGACGGCCCGGCTCTGCCAGCCTAAGGATCAGCGTCGCCAGCACGTGGCTTCTTTCCGTATGCTTCAAGCCGCCCCTCACGGTAGACCAGCCTGCGTTGGGGCGTCTGGGTGCCGGGGTGCTCTGCGCCCAGCATCCTCACCTGGTCCGCAAGCGTGGCCGCCTCCCCGGTCTTGTACCCCGCGCACTCCTGCCAGTAGGCAAGATGGCTCCGGATGACCGGGACGAGGCGATCGTCCGGGCCCCCCACCCGCAGCACGTCCGTCAGCAGTTCCTCCAGCGCAGCCACCGCACCGTCCGCATCACCCGCCTCCCCCCGCCAGAGGGCCAGATCGCGCCGGATGACCAAAGTGTCGGGGTGGTCGGGGCCCAGGTAACGGGTCGTGGTGGTGAGGAGGCGTTGGAAGTACTCGCGTGCCTCGGCGGCTTGGTCTCTGTGGAGCAGACTGCGGCCGGCCTGGTAGAGGACGGGGTGGACTTCTGTGTGATGGACCTCGGGTTCGGCGCAGGAGGTCAGGGCGGCGGTGTTGTCCCGCAGGGCTGCGCTCAGGGGGATGTCACGCGCGAACGGGGGCCAGGCCGCGCTGAGGGCGTCGGCCGCGGTACGGGCCAGGTGCCGGTACTGGTCGGGGGTGAGGGTGTCGCGGACGGCTCGCTGCAGCAATGGCGAGGATGGACTTGCCCATGGCGGGGCGTCCCGCGAAGCGGATCCTGGCAGCCGAGTCCCGCGTCGCCCACGCCCAGCACGGCATCCGGCTCATCGTCGTCGATGCCCTGCACCTGCTCACCTACGGCACCCGCCCCTTCGTCTCCCGCTACGAAGAAATCTCCGACATCTCCCGCTGCCTCAAGCTCCTCGCCAAGGAACTGCATGTGCCTGTGATCGCCGTCTCGGAGCTCAACCGCGGCGCCGAGCAACGTGCCGACCGGAAGCCGATGATGAGTGACTTGCGGGACTCCGGCGCGTTGGAGGACAACGCCGACGTCGTCATCCTCCTCCACCGTGAAGACGCGTACGAGCGGGAGAGTCCTCGGGCAGGCGAAGCCGATCTGATCGTCGCCAAGCACCGGCACGGTCCGGTAGCCACCTGCACGGTTGCCTTCCAAGGCCACTACGCGCGTTTCGTGGACATGGCCCAGACCTGACCGCTGGCGTTGTAGGTTCGCACGTCGCGTGTCCCTTTCCCACTGACGATGGCCCTCGTCTGAACCAAGGGACAATTCGGTGAGAACCTTCGAACCTGCCCGTGCGATCCATCTCCCTGCATGTGCAGCCACATTCACCACGAAGGCCGCGTAACATCACCCGCAGAACCCCTCGTCAAGCTTTCCCCCCGCTCCGAGGACGCGACCTGCACCGTCGGGGGGCGTGAGCACGTATCGCAGCTCGCCGCTACCTAGCGGCCCTGCCCAGGGCGGGGGGCGTCCACGACAACGTAAACAGTGGTAGTGCCGTCATTCCCGACTTTTCCGGTGGTGGCAGGATCGGCCTGAAGCTCGAGGCACCCGGACTTCCCGTCACATCAGCACGGGCAGAACGTATGGTCACAACCGGCGAAGAGACATTTTCCAGCTGCTGCGGGAAGCCTGAGGGGGCCGGGATCTATGGCTATGTTCTTGAAACCTGATGCACCAGAGTTCAGCGTCGACGTCCTCCAGAACGAGTATCTGCCAGAGGGCGGCCGGGAGGTCCACGCCATCGTCACGGTCACGGCAACCGGCGGCGACACCAACGGTAGATCCGTCACTGGACCGCATCCACACAGTGCGGGGTTGGAACAGGGCGTGGCGGTAGCAATCATGGTCGACTGTTCTGGGTCAATGGACTATCCGCCTGCCAAGATGTGCGGTGTCAGGGAGGCGACGGCCGCAGCGATCGACACAGTGCGCGATGGGGCGCATTTCGCGGTCGTGGGCGGTACGGACCAGGCCACGGAGGTGTATCCGGGTGGCGGCAAGCTTGCCGTCGCTAACACCCGCACCCGGCAAGAGGCAAGATGGGCGCTGCGCAAGCTCTCCGCGGGCGGTGGCACTGCGATCGGCACCTGGCTACGGCTGGCTGACCAACTGCTGCACTCCGCCGATGTAGGGATCCGGCACGGGATCCTACTCACCGACGGACGTAATGAGCACGAGTCGCCCGAGGACTTGCAGGCCGCGCTGGACGCCTGCTCGGGCCGTTTCACCTGTGATGTGCGAGGGGTGGGTACGGACTGGGAGGTGAAGGAGGTCACGGGCATCGCCTCGGCGCTCCTGGGCAGCGCCGACATCGTCGCCGACCCGGCCAGGCTGGTGGACGACTTCACGCAGTTAATGGAAAAGGCGATGCGTAAGGAGATCGCGGAGGTCGCGCTGCGGCTGTGGACGCCCATCGGCGCGGAGATCACGTTCGTGAAGCAAGTCGCGCCCACCGTTGAGGAGCTGACCGGCCGACGCGCACCGGCGGGCCCGCGTGCCGGTGACTACCCAACGGGCGCCTGGGGTGAGGAGTCCCGCGACTACCACATCTGCGTCCGGGTCCCCGCGGCTGACGTCGGCCAGGAAATGCTGGCCGCCCGCATCTCGGTGGTCGTCCCGCAACCCGACGGCAACCCGCTCATCCTGTCCCAGGGCCTGGTCCGCGTGGTGTGGACCGACGACATGGCGGCGTTCACCTCGATCAATCCGCAGGTCGCCCACTACTCGGGACAGACGGAACTGGCTGTGGCCATCCAAGAGGGCCTCGACGCACGCAAGGCCGGCGACCACGACCGGGCAACGGTCAAGCTGGGCCGTGCGGTGCAGCTCGCCGTGGCGTCGGGGAACGTGGATACTGCGAAACTGCTTGCCAAGGTGGTGGTCGTGGTCGATGCCGCGACGGGAACGGTGCGACTGAGGACAGAGGTCGCGGACGCCGATGAGATGGCCCTGGAGGCACGGTCGACCAAGACGGTCCGCGTGGCGCCGCGCTCCGGTGCGCTGGGGAACTACGACACCACGAAAGTCCTTGGGCCTGAAGGAAACGGCCCTGACAGGCCGCGGCACGGCGGGGGTGATCGGCACGGCTGGGAGCCGCGGCTACTGGAAGCGCAGTTGGTCGAGCAGGCACCTCCCGGGCGGGAGATACCTCTGCACGTGCGGATTACTCGGGAGGCCGGTGGTTCCGTCGTGGCACTTCGGGCTTTTCACATCCCTCCAGCAGGAGCACAACTCCGCATTACCGTGCACGCTCCTGGCCTGCTGGCGTTGGGAGATCTGCAGCAGGGACTGACCGTTCCGCCCGGCCGGGACTCAGACTGGCTGCAATTCGGCCTGCGCACCATGAAGCCTGGACTGCATACCGTTACTGTGCGGGCCTTCCACAGAGGCACCTTTCTTGGCGAACTACGTGCGCAGGTCTCCGTGCAGCCCGACACGCCAGCCAGGGATGGCTCGCCACGCACTGCACCGCTTGCCACCCTCGCGTTCGATCCGGGGGAGGTGACCTTGCAGGTACTCAAAGGCGCGGACGGCACCTACAGTTTCCAGCTGCTCAGCGAAACCACCTACGCTCCCGAGTCCTTCCGCCTCGTAGCGGGCGACTCCCACGGGGCGAGGGAGCGGATCTACGACGAGCTTCGGCGTACCGCAGCCGCTGCCGGGCAGAACGGAGGCAGAGATCAAGGCCAGGCCCGTCGGCGGCTGATCAATCTCGGCGTGCAGTTGTGGGCGACGGCGGTGCCTGACGCCGTGCGCCAGCAGTTCTGGGAGGAGGCCGGGCACGTCGCATCATTGACCGTGCTTGGTGAGCATGATGTTGTGCCCTGGGAGCTGCTGTATCCCCTGGACGGCCAGCGAGAGGGCGACGGATTCCTCGCCGAGTGGCTTCCCGTGGTCCGACGGGTCTTCGGACAGGACCGCGTACGCGAACTATCCCTACCTCGTGCTGCCTTCGTGGTGCCGCCCGGCTCACCTCCCGAAGCGGAGCGTGAAGTGGTCGCGCTTCGGGCGAGACTGGGTGACACTGTGACCGACGGCGGGACCCTGACCCATCGCGCCGCCGTGAGCGACCTCATCGACGAAGGGCTCAACGGGCTGCTGCACTTCGCCTGCCATAACTCGTTCACGAGTGCCGGCTCTCACGTCACGATGGCGGATGGTCCATTCGATCCGATCGATCTTGCCTACGCCACCCAGTCTCGGGCCCTGCGTACTACCCACCCGCTGGTCTTCTTCAACGCCTGTCGCAGCGCCGGCCAGATCGACTGGTTTTCCACCAGCCTGGGCTGGGCGCCGCAATTCCTGCAGGCGGGTGCGGGGGCGTTCGTCGGCACCCTGTGGCCGGTACGGTCCGACTCCGCGCTGCTCTTCGCCGACACGTTCTACGAGCGTCTAGTCGCCGACGGCCAGAGTCTGGGGCAGGCGTCCCTCAACGCACGGCGGGCGATCCGCGATCACGGCGGGGATCCCACCTGGCTGGCGTACGCCGTCTACGGCAGCCCTGCTGCCTGCGCCGCCACCCCTTAGAAGCCACTACAAGTACACCCCGACAGGAGAGCCATGGACGAGCCGGTCTTCGTCATTCACGGCGTCGGCAACCGTGACCCGCAAGCATTCACCGCTACCGTCGAGGCCCTGCAGGCCACGGTGGGAAGGACTTTGGTACCGGTCTACTGGGGAGACCTTGGCGCGGATGACCGCTACGTCGACCTCGCGCTCCCCCCTCGCTCCGCCGGGCTGCGGGATACACCCGAAACCGTTGATGTACCGTCCAAGATGCTATTGGCTGCCCTTCTCAGTGAAACCGAGGGGCCTGTTCCAGGAGACCTGCCGGCACCCCTGCGTGACGCGGTCCGCCAGGGCTTGGACCCGTCGCACAACAGCGGACTGCGTGATGGCCGCAACAGTCCGGTCGCGGACCAGGTGCTTGCAACACTCGCCGAGGAATGGCCAACGACTCATTGGCTGTCGCTGGCCGATGACCCATCCCTTCTCAGCGAGACGGGAATGGCCATCGCCCATGCAGTCACTGAGACGCGAGAGCCGGAGGATTCCTGGGCGGGACTCCGTGGCGCAGCACCCGTTGACGGTAGTCTCCGGTCACTGATCCGGCGTCGGCTCGCGGACCTGGACCGCGTCGCAGGCGCGGCGATGGGGGTGGTCGTCGGCAGGGTGAACCACAGCTTGCGCCACCGCCTCGGACCAGGCGCCACCAGATTTCTTGGCGATGTACTCGTCTATCAGCGTCATCGCGAGCAGATCCATGCTCGGGTATGGGAGCAGATCGCTGCCGTCGATCCCGAACTGGGACGCCACCCGGATCACCCCGTACCGCTGGTGGCACACAGTCTCGGCGGGGTGATCGCTGTCGACATGGCCACTGCGCAGGAACCGCTGTGGACTTCGTCGCTACTCACCTTCGGCTCTCAACCTGCGTACTTCCACCTCTGTGACCCCCGCGGAGGCCAACTTTCTCCCTATACCGGCCACGAACCGGTCGTCCTGCCGAACTCCCTGGCCCGCTGGACCAACCTATGGCAACCACTCGACGTACTTGGCTTCGCGGCCTCCCACGTCTTTCGCCTCGCCGACGGCACATACCCGGTCGACATACCGCTGCCCCGCACCGCCACCGCAGGGCTATGGACGCACTCTGCGTACTGGAGCCTGCCAGAACTTGCCTCCGCGATCAGCGATGCGATGCACCACCAACATCGTGACCCTGACAAGCGACAACTATGAGAGCGCCGCGATCCCTTTCGACTCTGCAAGTGACCGAGAAGCGATCTGCTCGTCGCGGGTGCAGTGTGTGAACGTTTTCGGGCGACCTCCTCACACTCGTCAAGTCGGCATGCCCGAAGAGGGTTAATGACGGAGCCTGGGTATCCCTCTCTCCGGCAGATGAGCCGTCGGCCCACGGTCACGACGTAGCAAGGGCATCGGATTTCAAGGGACAAGAGCGTGAGGCGGAGCTGCACTGTCCCTTGAATGAAGCGGCCAGGAAAGCCCAGGTCGAGACACCGGAACGGGACATTCCAAGTGCGAACCACGGCACGGAGAGCCGACCGTGGCGGCGCCGCGTCGCACAGCAGTTACGGGACAACCCTTAGCACTCAGTCAGGGAACCTGGTCTGTTTCAAGGATTTGCACCCGTTGAGAGATCATTACGCCACCGCGAGTTCCGCGAGTTCACTGAAGGCCTGGTGTCCATCAAGCTGCGGATACTTTCCCAGAATATGACGCATACCAGAGGCGATGAATGTCCGGACCGCGTGGTAGTACTCGGAGGCTGGGCACTCTCCGTGTCGATCCGGATTTGCCGATGAATCAGCCTTTACCGTGTCTCCGCTCAATACGAGGTGGATGATTTCACTGTTTTCGGTGAAGCTGATTTCAGATTTCCCGTCGCGGGGAAGATCCCGGAGCGAATATCCGAGGCAGTACATCAGGTCCATGATGGGAACGGGGGCATTCGGAAGGAACTGCATGCCGCCGATGTTCAGGAGGGTCGGGTAGACGAAGTAGCTGTAGCGAAAGTCCGTGGGTGTCAGGGACTCAAGGGTGAAGAGTCCTTCGTGGAGGGATTTGCGGGCGGTTTCGTTCAAGATGTCACCGCGGTCGTCCGGTGTGAATTCGATGGTAATCATGTGTGCTCCTTGCTGTGAGGGGTTCGATGACTAGGCGCCCCCTGGGGCTGCTCCCCAGGGGGCGCCCAGTGCGTCCTTCTAGTTTAGATGGGGTGCGCTGTGCGGAGGCTTCCGTCTTCGTTGAGGATTACGCGGATGCTCGTGGCCTCGCGCCCGCCTTCGCTCTTGGCGGTCCTGCCGATCGGTTTGTGGAAGTCGAGTTCGTAGATGATCCCGTCACGGCCGCCGGTGTTCTTCGATATTTTCCCCTGGTCGATAGCCTCCTGGATGCGGAGCTTCAGCCTTTCGCCCTTCACGAATTTACCCTCGAAGGCTCCCTTGGTTCCCTTGGCAGCTTCGAAGTCCTTGCCACCGGACCGGTGAGAGTCAAGAACATGCTGCCACCCGTCGTGTTTAGGAGTGGCCCACTTGACGGTGGGACGGAAGACTTTGGAGGATTGGGCGAGGTCGTGGACCTTGTTGGCAAGCTTTTCGAGCTTCTTGGGCTTGCCCATAGGAGTGATAGAGGCGGCGAGTGCCCCGCAGCTGGCTACGGCCGGGTTCTTGATGCACTCTTCGACCTCGGTGATGGCGAAGACGAAGTCGAGAACGAGGCCGCTGGCGCTCTGGGTGGCCTCGCGGTCGATGTAGGCATCGTCCGAGCTGCGCAGGCAGGAACCGAGGGCTCCGGGAACGCCGATCACGGAAGCGCAGCCGCGCTTCTTCTTATTCTTTTGTTCCTGCCCCTTCTTGAACTCTTCCTCGGCCTTGCGCTTGGCTTCGGCTTCCTCGGCGCGCAGTTTCTCCCTGGTGATGTCCCAGGCCTTGGAGGCTTCTGCTTCGGCTGCCTTGGCGTCCTTGCCTGCGGCGAGCGCGCCACGGCGAGCCTCGTCGGAGGCGGCGCTGGCTTCACGGGCCGAGGTGCGGGCCCAGTTGGCGGAGAACTCGGCGTTGGCAGCGGAGGCTTCGGCGGCGTCCGCGTCGCGGTCGGCGGCGTTGGCGGCGTTCCGGGCGGTGGCTGCGGATTTCGCGGCCTGGGCTGCTGATGCTTCGGCTGCCTTGGCGGACCGGTCGGCATCCTTGGCGTACTTGTCAGCCTGTTGGGCGGACTTGTCGGCCTCCTGCTTGGCCTTGTCGGCGTCGGCCGCGGCCTGGGCGGCGACCGCTGCGGCGCGGGAGGCTTCCCAGGCGTGTTTCTGGGCGAGCGCGGCGGTCTGGGAGGCCTCCTGGATCAGGCGCTGGACCTGAGCGGTGTGGGTCTCGGCGAGCTGGTCCTTGCGGACAGCCATGTACTGACCGGCCTGGATGAAGGTATGCAGCATGTCCGGCGTTCCCGCCAGAGCGATTTTGGCTGCGGCCTTGAGCTCAGCCCCGCCGGTCTTGAGCAGCCGGTGGGTGGTGACGCGTTCGTCGGTGTACCGCTGCGTGTACCGGCCGCTGTAGAGGAAGGCGGCGAGCTTTTTGGGGTCGCCGTCCTTGAGTACGGCCTGGGCTGCTTCCTTCACGCCGGGGCCTGCGGTGCTGGCGACCTGGTGGACCTGCACGCGGTACTCGGTGACGGCGGCCTGGTGCTGGCCGGTGGTGTAGAAGTCGCTGACCTGCTGGTCGGTTCCCTTCAGTGCGGTTGCGGCGGCGGTGCGGACGGGCTTGATGGGGCTGTGGTCCGCGAGGTCTTCCACTCGCGTGCGGGCGTCCTGAAGAGCGGACTTCTTCCACCCGGTGCGGAGGTAGTCGACGACGGTGGCGTCATCTCCTGCGAGGGCGTCAGCGGCGGCCTGCTGGCTGACCGGGCCGCGCAGAGTGCTCTTGAGTGCCTTCATCGCCAGGGTGCGTCCCTTGGCGGCCAGTGCCTTCGGGTCCGCTCCGGGATGCTCTGCCTCACCGGTGAGGCCGGTGGCTTCCGTGTCGAGGGCCTGGTTGTCCTTGAGGAGCTGTCCCAGGCTGGTGGTGAACCTGTCGTCGGCCTGCTTGAAGTCGGTGGCACGTTCCGTTGCCGCGGCGGTGCGGCCGGCAAGGTCTTCTGCCTCGCCCTCGCGCGCCACGTCGTAGACGCGCGTGGCGGTCGCGACCGCCTTGGTGGCCTCATCGGCGGCCTTCTTCGCCTCGCCGGCCTGCTTTTTGGACTCGTCGGCGGCCTTGGCGGCTTCACCGGCATGTGCGGCGGCCTCGTCGGCGGCATCGGCGGCACTGCGGGCGTGCCCGGCTGCGGACCTGGCCGCATCGCGGGCCTCGAAGGCAGCGGCGGCGGACTTCTTCGCCAGGGCCGAGGCGGCGTTCGCGGCGCGGTGGGCTTCCTTGGCGTGACGGCGCGCCTCCTGGGCGGCATAGCGCGCCTCGCTGGAGTGGACTCCGGCCGCATTGGCAAAGGTGTTGGCCTCCTCGGCTGCCGTGGCGGCTGCGTCGGCGTTGCCGGCGGCGCTCTTGGCCGAGGCGACGGCTACGTCGGCGGCCTTGGATGCCTCGCCCGCGAATCCGGCAGCCTCGGCGGCCTTGTCCGCATCCTTGGCCGCGGCTCGGGCCTCGGTGGCCAGTTTCCTGGCTTCGGCGGCCTTGCTGCCGTCAGTGGCGACTTCGGCGGCGGCGGTGCGTGCCCGGGAGGCGGCATCCGCCGCGGAGGCAGCGGCATTCGCTGCCTGAGCAGCGGCGCTGGCTGCGACCCGGGCAGCGGCGTTCGCGGCGTTTGCAGCGCTGATGGCCTGCCGGGCAGCTTGCGCCGCACCTTGCGCCGCATCCGCCGCGCGCCCGGCCGCGCTCGCGGCGCGCACAGAGTCCTTGCGGGCCGCCTCGGTCTCCCTGGCTGCCTTCTGCGCAGCGAGCTTGGCCTGCTCGGCCGCGGCGACAGCCCGCTCCGAGGCTTCCTTGGCGGCATCAGTGGCAGCCTTGGCCTGCTGGCCCGCCCGTGTCGCCTGCTCCGCGAGCTGCGCGACGGTGGCCCGCTCCTGGTCCCGGTTGCGGGCCGTGAACTGGCCGACGTTCAGGAACTCCCGGGCATCATCCGGCGTCCCCTTCAGCGCAAGCTTGCCGGCCTGCTTGACCGCCGGACCGCCCAGACTCATGATCTGGAGAACCTGGACACGGTCGTCGGTTTCCTGAGCCTCGAACTGACCTTCGTCGAGGAACTTCTGGACGGCCTCCGGCCCCGCTTCCAAGGCGGCTTTGCCGGCGTCCCTCACGCCGTTCCCGGCTGTGCTCATGATCTGGTGGACCTGGACCCGCTGGTCCTGCTGGAGCGGCTCCTGCCAGCCCGACAGCAGGAAGCTGCGTACCGGCTGCAAGTCCCCAGAGGCCAGTGCCTTCTTGGCCGCTTGCCGTACGCCGGCGCCGCCGATACTCAGCACTCGCAGTGCCTCGACCCGGGTGTCGTGATACTCGGCGAGGTCGTTCTCCACGGTGAGGAATTTCTTGACGTCCTCGTCCGACCCGGTCAGCGCGGCCTCCGCGGCCGCCTTCACTCCTGGTCCGCCGCGCGTCCAGATCTGCACGACCTGGCCCCGCTCCGACAGCGGCGGCAGATCGCCCGCATCGCCCTCAGCGCCGTACGAGGGAGCTGCGCCAAGCAGTTCGGCAAGCAGCACCGGGGGCAGTGCAGCGGCAGCAAGACCGTAGCGGGGTGAGATTCCGCGCCGCTTTCCCGTCAGTCTCTCCGCAGCTCTGCTGATGCCACGGCAAAGCGATTTCTTCCTTGACAAGTTGATTCCTTCTGCAGGGTGTCGCAGCTGCGCAGAGATACGTCACCGGAAGGACTTTGTTCCCTGCATTGGAAGGACTTAGGTCCCGATGTGGACTCGCCGATTACCACACCGAATCAGCACTCAAAACACAGCCGCACTTGGCGCGACTGACCGTCAGCCAGGCCAAGTGTTCTTTGCTGGTACCTTAGCCTAGCTTTACTAAAGCAATCCTCTTTGAGGCACTGTTAACATCCCCCTCTGAAAGGCCCCTTGTGATAGCTCGCGTGCGGAAACTCCTGACTGTCGGCGCAGTTGGCGCCGCTCTGACGGCCGGGGTGGCCGTGGCGCTGCCCCTGGCTCACGCCGCCGGCCCCGAAGCCGGGAAGGCCGCGGATGCTTCAGCCGCCGAGATGCCCTTTGCTATAGAGACGTTCGAATACCCGAATGCGGAAACCGTCCTCAATGAGCGGAAGATCACGCTCAAGCGCGGCGACGGCAATATCATGCTGAAGCCCGGCAGCGGCCAGGAGGGGTACGAGGGCTGCGCCGCATCCAACAACATCTGGATCGAATCGCGCGTAGACAAAAAGGGATTCTGCTTCGTCGCGAAGGCCAAGTCCGGCTACCTCACCATGGAAGTGCCCGACGCCTATGCCATCTGGACCGAGGACCATGCGGTCCGCGCCAAGCTCACCGCCGAAGGCAAGACCACCACCGTGGACGCCCCCAAGAACAACGTCACCCAGGTCGGCGAGACCAACGTCCCGGGCGGGGGCAAGCGCTCCGTGCTCGTCGAACTCCGGGTCACCGGATAGCCCCCGACACGGTCCCATCCTGCTCGCCCCACCCAAGGAACACCATGCCCGCCAAGACCTCCCGCACAGCGCTGTCCGCCGCCGTGCTGTCCGCCCTCGCCCTGCCTCTGCTCCTCGCCCCCAACGCCGGAGCCGTAGCTGGAGACCCGGCCAAGGACGCCACCTACGCCTTCACCACGCGCCTCGTCATCGGCGAGGGCGACCCCCAACGCGCCTGCTCAGGCACGCTCGTGAGCGGACAATGGGTGCTCACCGCCAAAAGCTGCTTCGCCGACGCCCCGGGTGCAGACGTAGGCGCAGGCAAGCCGAAGCTCAAGACCACCGCCACCATCGACGGCCGCACCCTCGACGTGATCGAGCTGGCCCCCCGCGCCGAGAGGGACGTCGTGCTGGCCAAGCTCTCCCAGCGCGTCACCGGCGTCACCCCCGCCCGCGTCGCAGCAACAGCCCCCACCGCAGGCGAGCAGCTGCGGGTGGCCGGCTTCGGCCGCACCGGCACCAAATGGGTGCCCAACCAACTGCGCACCTCGGCGTTCTCCCTCGGCCAGGTGAGCGGCTCCAGCCTCAGCCTTGCGCCAAAGTCGGCCGGCGCGGCCGTTTGTCAGGGCGACACCGGAGGCCCAGCCCTGCGCTCGAAGCAGGACGGCAGTGCCGAGGTCGCAGCCGTCAGCTCCCGCTCCTGGCAGGGCGGCTGCCTGGGCGCCGACCCGGCCGAGAAGCGCGCGGACGCCATCAGCACCGGCATCCACGACCTCGCCCCATGGATCGCCCGGACCACGAGCACCCCGATGACCGCACCCATGGGGCTGGCCGCCGGCAAGTTCACCGCAACCGGCCAGCCGGACCTAATCGGTATCGATCCTTCCGGCAGTCTGCAGTTGTTCCCCGGGGCCGGTCACCACACCGCGGGCCAGCCGGTCACCATCGGCTCCGGCTGGGGCGGCATGTCCCAGCTCACCCCCGGCGAGTTCGCCGGCAACAAGCACAGCGATCTCATCGCCCTGGACAAGGACGGGACGTTGTGGGCTTACCCGGGCACCGGCAAGCTCAACGGCGCCCAGACCCTCGGCAACCGCGTACAGATCGGCCGCAGCTGGCAGAGCATAACGCTCCTGGCCGCCGGCGACTTCACCGGCCACGGCAACCGCGACCTGCTGGCCCTGGACAAGGACGGGACGTTGTGGGCTTACCCGGGCACCGGCAAGCTCAACGGCGCCCAGACCCTCGGCAACCGCGTACAGATCGGCC
>NZ_BMUA01000029.1 GCF_014649955.1 Streptomyces violascens | reverse complement strand
CGTGCGCAGCCCGCCGACCAGGAGCAGGTACTGCTGCACGGCCGGCTCGCCCTCGTTGCCGGTGAACCGTTCCGCCGTGCACTGCGCTCGCTGCACCAGCACTGGCCGGACGATGAGATGCATGTGGACGAACAGGCCGGGGTCGTCTGGTTCTTGCGCTACAAGGGAGCAGTGGCGACGACTGGTCTCGGAACAACTACCGATCGTTTATCGCCCCTAAGGTGCTGTTGAACGAGGAGCGCGCCCAGCTCCTCCTGGCCGACCTGCGGCCGAGTGCGCGACGGACGACTCACCTCCGCGACCGTTTGGCGCGACCCGCCCCGGACCACGCCTTACCGGCCACAGCGCCAAGGCGGCCCGCTGATGGCGTGTGCGGCCCGCTGACAGCGCGCCTTTGACAGAATGCTCCTGCCCGATTTCTCACAGGATGGACGACCATGCGCAGTGAGTACGTGAACCCCGACACCAAGGCGGCCATGGCGAGGGCCGGGTATCACGGGGTACCCGGCCGCACCTACCACTCGCCTCTCCCTGACGAGTTGGCTCCCTGGTACCTCTACGAACCGTCGTCGGGGCATTCCCTGGCAGTCATGATCGAGTCGCTGTGGGAGCCGGACGCGGATCCGAACCGGGAGTTGGCGCTCGCGCCGGTGAAACTCGTCCTGCGTTGCCCGTGGCGGATCGAGGGTGGCTGGATCGTCGCGGACATCCCGTACGACGAGGGCTTGGGCGTTCTTGCGCAGGACGAGGACGACGAGTACTCCGACGGCATCACCGAAGGCACCAGGAGCGGCCCAGAGAAGGCCATGACAGCAATGATCGTGGGCGAGCCCTACCCAGGCGCCCTGATGTTTCCCATGCCCGATGCCTCGCAACTGCTCCTGACGCCGACCGGGAGCACCCTGACGGTGTTCCTGGGCGGACTGGAGAAGACGGAGATCGACGCGTTCCGCGACGGGAAGGCGCACTTCGCGCTCGTCCACTCCGACCATGCCCTGCTGCTCATGTTCCGCTTCGACTTCGCCGATGGCCGCTCCGCGGGTTGGTCGGACGCGGAGTGGGTGGCTGGCCCCCAGGAGAACGCCGGCTACAAGGTCGGGGTGCCGGGAGCACGGGGCGGTTCCTTCATGCTGGCGGTGCATCTGGTCGATGCGCAGAACGGCATCGTGGCGGTGAACCGGCTGATCACGGTTCCGGCCCGGTTCGCGGACCAGTTGCGTAGCGCGGTGGCCGCTCAGTTGAAGGCGGGCCCCAATCCGGCAGCGGCACTGAACGATGTGGAGGGCTGGTACCGGTTCATGCAGCGTGACCTGCTCAAGCGGGCGGTGGCGGACTTCCGGTCCACGAAGTCGGGCTGATCAGCGGCAGGTGTGCGGGAGTGTCCTGGCCGGCGTCGGCTCGGGTGCTGCTGTCCGTTTGGGCGGGGTGACTGAGGGCTACCGGGGCGAGATGGGGGAGCGCGCTGCCTCTGCTCACCCCACGAATGGGTGGTTCGGACGCTGGCTGGTTGCCCGGAGCCGAACCGTCGCGTTACGGTCGGCGCGGCGTTTGTGACCGCCCGACTCCGATGCTGCGCGTCCCCACGTGACAAGCAGCGCCGGCGGACAAGGTTCTGTCGAATCTCACTCATCAATTCCCTGTGCTTGGACACCGAAGTGCGGGACGTGGGCCTGCACGGGATGACGAGCACACATGACGCGCAACCGTAAGAAGAAGCTGGCCGTCCGGGCCGAGGCCAACGGGACCGGCCACGCTCGTGCCGCGCGCGTCCACACCTCCCCGCCCAAAGAGATCCTGACAGCCGATGTGCAGACCCGACTGATCGGCGCCTTCGCAGCGGCAGGCTGGCCGGTGGAGAGCGACGGGTTCCCCGAGTTCGGCACCTGGACCGGTTGGCTCGGCCCGGTGGGATCGACGCTTCGACGGTCCCGGGAGTGGGGCAGCGAAGCGCACCCCGACGACCCGGACCACAACGACCTCACCGTCGTCCCCGAGTTGACCTTCATCACGCCGAAGATCCCCCACACCCGAGAGGCGATGGTGCTGGAACTTCCCGGCACCACCCCTGACGCCGAGATCGTTGCCACGGTGTGCGACGAACTCGGCCGCGCCCGAGCGGCCGAGGTTGGCAAGCTCGTCAACAAAGCAGCCTGCTCCCTGTGCGGCGACCGCTACCCGGCCGGCCACCTGCTGCCGCCGACGCAGTCCGACAAGCTCCTCCTTTGCCCTTTCTGCGTCTTCGACGGCGACATCCTCGGCAGCCACCCGCTGCGCCTGGCATTCGCAATCGACGAGCTGACCGACAAAGACGTGGCAGCACCCGCCGGCTGGTCGGCCGTAACGGCACTCCTGGCCTGCGCCGGGGGCCGTGACTTCGGCGAGAGGCTCAGCGAGGCGGGCGGCCTGCGAGCGGTGCTGCCGCATTGGTCAGATCCTGATCAGGTGTGGGTCTGGCTCCCGCCCGGCGATCTTCCCCCGGTCCTGGAGCGACTGCGCCCCGGTACGAGTCTGGCTACCCTCGTGGCCGCCGTGGAGGGCGCGCACCCCGACCTGCGTGACCGCTTCCGTGCGCATGTGGCCGAGACCCTGGAGGAGGACGAGGAAGACGACGCCGGTGGCGGGGTGCGGGACTACCTGGTCGAGGAGTTGTGGCCGGCCGCGATCTGCTACGCCGTCACCGCAACAACCCAGATCCAGGAACGGCCCAAAGGTGCTTCCCCGTGGAACCTCCTCGAGGACGGCTTCGAGGAGGGCAACCTCGCCGACAACTTCCGCCAGATCGGCAGCACCCTGGACGCCGACTCCCTCGGGCCCGTGTTCACCTTGTCGATCGGAGTTCCGTTCATCGCCGAGGTTCTGGGCCTTGCCCCGAAACCCTAGACAGGCCTAGCCGTCCGGCCAGCAGAGCCGCTGGAAACGTTCACTGTGGGACTGGCGCGCCCGGCCTCCTGAAGAACGAGGGTCGGCGCGCCCGGAACCTCTGGCCCCTGCGACCACGCAGCGGTGCACCCGCGACGATCCAACCGACCGTTCATAACGCCCCGCAGTCCGCCCGGCCATCACCGTCCCGTGGTGCCGGGCGGGCGCGCGTCCTGGAGCGGTCACACCTCCGGCGTCGTGCGCCGACTTCGGCGCCCTGCCACGTTGCCGTCGCCCGCCCATGGGCACTCCGGACTCTGTCCACAGCCTGCCTCGCGCACCATCGCCGTCTCCGAACCTGTGTGATCTTGAAGGAGACCGCATGCCCATGACGCGATCGAGGCGCCGTCCCGGCGCCGGAGCGAGTGCCCAGGCCAAGGCCGACACCATCCGCGCGGCCGAGCGCCGCAAGCAGCACCGCACCGCGGCTTGGGCAATCCCCCTGCTCGTGACGCCCGTCGTGCTCGGCATCGGCTTCCTCGTAGCGACAGTGACCGACTGGCACGCGGGCCTCGCCGTCGCCGCCGTGACCGCGGTGCTCGCCCTGCGCCGCATCTACCGGAGCAAGGGCAGCACCTGGGCCACCGGCGCCGCCGGCGAGCGGCGCACCCGCTGGATTCTCGCCCCACTCGTCTGGTGCGGTCTCGGCCGGTGGGCAGTCCTCCACGATCGCCAAGTCCCCCGGTCCCGCGCCAACCTCGACCACATCGTTCTGGGCGTATGCGGCCCCGTCTACGTGGACACCAAGACCTGGAAGTCGAAGAAGTCCAAGGTGCACCTGCGCGGCGGCAAGCTCTGGTACGGCAACCACTCCCAGAAGGACTCCCTGGATACCGTGTTGTGGGAGGCGAGCCGCGTGGCCGAGGTGCTCGGCCACCACGTCCAGGCCGTTGTGGCTGTTCACTACGCCCCCGTTCCTCCGGGCGGACTGATCAGCCAGGGGGTAACGATCATCCAGTCCAGCGAGCTGCGCCGATTTCTGCGCGCGCTGCCCAAGGAGCCCGGCTGGGACCGCAGGCGCATAGCCGGGGCCCGGCGGCTGGCCGATGCTCAACTCCGGCCCGCTGGCTGACCACCGCCGAGGCGAGCAGCCCCCGGCCAGGGCCGGAGACCGCACAGTGTGTCGAGCCGATACGAACTCGTGTCCGTCGCGGCATAATTCACCTGCATTGAGCACCAGTTGGGGCTACTGTGGTGTATGTGAGCCCCGGGTCGCAGTCACTGCGTCCCCCCCGCACACTGTCCGGGGCACGGCTTAGTGGGCCCCGGTGTCCGCCTCTGCTCGATGGAGTAAGCGGCCCGGGGCACAGTCTATCTGGGTCAGAGAGCCTGGGGCGTGTAAGACCCGTCAGGGCTCACCACGGTGTAAGTGGTGGTCATCCGCACGAGACGTACCTCTGCGTCGGAGTGGCCCCGGCGGCGTTCATCCAGTCGCTCCTGGGCCAGGTCGTACTCGTCGTCGCGGTAGCTGAACCGGAACCGGCCGACCGGATGCCGGACTTCGACGATCCAGACGTCTACGGCGGGTTCGGCCTCCAGCTCGGTGTCGGCCGGCACCCACGTCGTGGTCGGCACACGTGCGGGCACGACCTGGGTGACGTCGACGTAGCGGCCCCATCCGTGGTCCACGATGTCCTGACCTTCGGGGAGCGGCCTTGTGTAGTCGACGGCCCAGAAGGCGCCCGCGTGCGTGAAGATGCAACGCCGCCTTTCAGCCCAACGACCGTTGGCCACATGGAAGTTCGGCTACAGCGGCCTGCTCGGGCAGATTGTGCGGAACGCCGAGCGCGTCTAGCTCCTCGACGGTGAAGGTACGGGTGCTCAAGGATCTCCTCACAAGGGGGCGGATCGGAAACGAGGCGAGGGGCCGTGGACCTGTGGCCACGACCCCTTGGAAAGATCACTTGAATTCGTCGGCCTCGGCCAACTGCGCGACACGGCATCCGAGCTCGGTGCGGAAAGCCTGGAACCGAGGCCCGTGCACCCCGGAGCCCCCGTCATCCGGCTGGACGGCACCTTGGTCGTCGCGGTACTCCGCCAGGCCCAACTCGGCCAGTCCATTCCTGGTGACCCAGTGGACCTTGGTGGTGAACGCCCCGCTGGCGTCGACCCTTTCGGTCAGATCCCGCCACTGGGCCGCACTCAGCGCTGCGCGGCGGCCGGCCCACGTGATCCGCCAGGTCGTGTTGCCCGTGTAGACCAGGGCCTCGGCGTCGCTGAGCCGGTACCCGTCGGAGTCTTCGCGGTAGATGAACCCGGCGTCGAGCATGGCCTTCAGTACGCGGGAAGTCACCCGCGGGTGGAGTTCCCCGTTCTGATGGACCGACGCGGTCTTAAGGTGCCTGACTTCGGTGGCAGTGGCCTGGCGCGGCGCCGTGGGCGCAGGGGACACGGGATCTCCTTCGAGGGGATGGATGAACGGCACGGTCCTTGGGCCGGATCGACGGGCGGGTGGCGGTGCAGCAGCGCTACCGCCTCTGGCTGTCCGGTGCGCGCGCGTGGTGGGGGCGACCGCTCTGCGGCCGCCCCCGGGGGAGAGCAGCTCTGTGTCACACCAGCGCAGAGGTGACCACGAAGATGCCTGCGAGGCCGACGACGAAGGCGCCGAATTCCAGGAAGTCGGAATCCACGCGCTTGTCGAGCTCATGCATTCCGCCCGCGCCGAGCAACATCGCGACACCGATGGTGAGCTGGAGCCACCAGGGCAGCGTGGAGATGCTGGAAATGTCCGCGTCGGAGGCGAGATAGGTGTTCACGGGTGGCCCATTTCTCGGTAACGGTGCGTCGGCTGATGTGGCCGGTGTGTGGAAGCCCGCGCAGGGCAAGTGCAGCTACCGGCCGAGCTGGTGAGGATCGTGCGCGCGCGTCAGGAACGGTCGGGGTCGATGCAGTGGACCGTCCGCGTACGCCCGACGGCGTCGGTGACGTCCCACAGGGACTCGGTGATTTCCGGGTCGAGCTGCCGCCCGCGGGCCTCTTCGGCGGCCTGCTGGGCGTCGTCGACGTTGTCGATCTCCGTGCGCCAGGTCGCCACGAAGGTCGTCGGGGTGGCGGTGGGCGAGGGCACTCCGGGGAGGAAGACCAGGGCGCCGAGGTCGAGGGCGCCCTCCCACCCGGCGCGACGCAAGGTCTCGGCGAGCGCGGTGTTCTGCTCCTCCTCCAGGTCCCAGGTGTCGGAGCTGAGAGGGTTGTAGCGAACGACGATGTGGTCCGCCTTGTCATCAGGGCGGCTGACGAGGACTTCGGCCAGTTCGTGTCCGGCGTTGTCGAGCGCGGCGCGGACGGCGGAGATGGCCGGGTCGGCCTGTGAGGGTGAAGGCATGGAGGGGTCCGTTCTCTCAGGCGGGGCTGCGGAGCTAAGTGGCTGCGGACGCGGCGGGGAACTGCGCAACTGGGTGCGGTGCGCCAGGCGGCCTGTGTTGCGCGGTGGGGGGCGACGGACCCGCCCGGAGGGAGGGCGGGTCCGTCGGAGGAAGCCGTCCGGCGGGCGTAGGGGAGCGCCGGACGGCGGGTTGGTGAGTCACGCCGGGAAGGGCCGGAAGGGAGCCCCTCAACCCTTGTGATGTATATAGATTAACCCATGCGCACGCATAGCACAAATTAATAGGGTCATTCCGTGTAGGGGTGCGGGGCCTGGGGCGCGAGAAGGGGGATTTGGCTGCGAGGGGGCACTCCGCAGTGGCGACACGCCCGTGCTTTCGTCGCCGGGGCCGTCGCTCGGCGCTTCCGCAGGCTCTAGTCCCCGAGGTTCCCGGGCGTCTCGCCTGCCGGGGTGCGCGGCGCGATGGCGACCGCGATGCGCAGGACTTCGGAGGCCCTGAACACGTCCTCGTCGTCGAGGTCAGTGCGACATCACCACGGCCGAACTGCGAGCGCGTCGCAGATCCGCGTGCCTCGCCGTCGAGGTGGCAGATCTTCATCTGTTCCTCGCGAGGCGGTGCATCAAGGGTGAGCCACGGATCCGGCTCGCATTCGCAGGCGTAGTCGTGGAAGCACTCTTCTTCCAGGTGCTCCCGGATCCGCTCGTAGGACGCGGGACTGACGCGAATGTTCAAAGGGGTGCGCCCGCCCGGGACTCCGAAGGGATCACCGCCGTACCCACGGCCGAGGTCATCACGGCGTTGGCTGTGCCGGGCAGTCCGCCGTACTGGCGAATGTGGCCCCGTGCGGCGTCGGCCAGCGTGGCCAGAGCCACGGTGCGGGCCGTGTCGAGGGCATGGCCTACGCCGTCGAGCGCGGCGCGCAGAGCCATGGCCGAGGTCGCGCGGATTTTGTGCGGTTCAACGGGCTTCATGTCGCGCCTTTCTGAAGGGCCGGCGGCAGGTGGGGTCAGGCGCCCTCCGCCAGGACCTGCCGGTCCTGGCGGAACCGCTGGATCAGCGGGAGGCGGGTTCCGGCCTGGAGGAGCGGCGGCAGTTTGGCCGGCGCGGGCTCGCCGTCGGCGATCCGGCGGGCGTAGCTGATGGCCGTCTGGAACGCGGTGAGGTAGGGGAGCAGGTCCTCAGCCGCGCGGCGGCGCTGACGGCGCTCGCGGCGGGTCCGAGGTTCGCCGATGTGGTGCTCGTTGCGCTCGTAGATGCGCTCGAGCAGGAAGCGGCCGCCTACCAGGGAGGCGAGCGCCCGGTTGCCGGCGGCCACGCTCCCGGCGCCGGAAGTGCTCAGTGGCAGGACGTCGGCGGTTGCCCGGTCGACGGCGACGGCGATCGCCCTCCAGGCGTCGTCCTGGAGAAGGTTGTGGCTTGCTCCTCCGGGGAAGCCGGAGCGCCCCAGTCGGAAGCGAAGGCGCGGCAGGTAGAGCGGTATGGCGGACGAGCTCATAGGCGTAGTCCTTTCGGAAGGCGGGCCGTCATCTGCGGCCGGGGGGAAGCGTCGGGTGCCGCCCGGCTGCAGGCCCGGAGCGGTGCGCAGATGCGGGGGGCGTAAAAACGATCACGCGACTCTGGAAAGTTAAGTCATGACGAATCGTGTGTCAATCTACTAGGGTCATGCATGTTGCCGAACACCCCCTGACGGGACCGATGGCGCAGCCCGTGCCGCGGTGCGCGAGCGGGATTGTCAGTCGGGGCTGGCAGCATAAAGAGCAGTAGCCGCACAGGCACAACGAACATGGAGAGCCCCATATGAACCGCAGTGAGCTGGTGGCCGCGCTGAGCGACCGCGCCGAGGTGACCCGCAAGGACGCCGACGCCGTGCTGGCCGCCCTCGCAGAAGTGACCGGCGAGGTCGTCGCCAAGGGCGACGAGAAGGACACCATCCCCGGCTTCCTCACCTTCGAGCGCACCCACCGCGCCGCCCGCGAAGGCCGTAATCCCGCTACCGGGATGGCCATGGCCATCCCGGCCGGCTACGGCGTGAAGGTCAGCGTGGGCTCGAAGCTCAGGGAAGCCGCCAAATCGGGGGCCGTCACCGGCTGACCCGCTTGCCGTGAACCCGTCCCTGGGGCGGCTCGGGATCATCCTGGGCCGCCCCAAGGGGTTGAGCTCGAAGCCGCAGTGTCGAATATGGGAAAACCTAAGAAGATCTTGGAATTCCCTGGTAACTTCGTGCGCATGGACGAGGCGCTGGACGCGATCGAACGGGAGATGTCCCGGCTCCGGATCGAAATCCGGTCTGCCGCCGAGGCGTCCGACGGCGAGCGGGTCACGGAACTCCGTAACCAGTTGCGCGTGGCACAGGACGGGTGGGATGCACTGCTCGCAGGAACCTCCACTCCGCCCCCGCCGCCCGTCGCACCCCGGTCCATGAGGTCCACACGTGAGCAGGTGCTGGAGACTCTGGCGCTGATCGGTGCCCCGGCGGCGCAGAAGACCATCCGGAGCGTCCACGACGCCTTCTTCGGTACCCCGCTCGCACCCTCGCGCCTGGCGAGTCTGCGGCGAGATGAGGAACGCAGCTTCCGAAGCCGCAGCACACCGCGCACCCATGTGTGCCCGGCACTGGCCGCCGGCACCCTGCGCCCCGTTCGGTCCATGCTCGCCTCGTCCGACTGGCCCCTGACCCGGCGGCTGTTCGTCTCTGGATCCGAGCGGGTCAACTACCTGACCATGGCTGTGAATCTGGCCGCCACGGCAGAGCGGGCCGCCGGAGAGGCGTACGGAGACGCCACCGCGATCAACCAGCTGCTCCACGGCATTGCGCTGAACATTCCCGGCATCGGCAATAGCCAGCCCCTCAGCGCCGCACGGATACGAACCGTCGCGCAACGGGAGCTTGACCGCCTACTCCCCGCCGACCAGGACGCCCGCGACCAGGCGGCCCTCAGGGCTGTCCAACTCGACACCGCAGAGCGCCTGTTCGGCATTGCCACACCTCATGACAATTGGTGACCACCGCAGGACGACGACCGGAAGGACAGGGCAGACGATGACCGAGGTACGCCTTGCCGGGTGTGCTGGCTGCATCGGCAGCGACCGCCCCGGCTACGTCATTGTGTGGGAAGTCGAAGGCGACCGGATGGTTCACAAGTGGAAGCGCTGCCCGCAGCAGTGCACCGCCGAGTCCCGGGCCGTCACGATCGCGCGTCACCGCCAACGCCGTGCCGAGCAGGAAGCCGAGGCCGCCCGCCAGGCCGATGCCCTACCCGCCCCGCCAGCCCCGGAGCCGCCCCGCCCCGAGCCCGTGCAGCAGCCGGTGCGCCGCCCCGCCGGCCCGCCCCCGGCCTCCGCATTCCGTGGACGTAGTGACCAGCCGTCAGCGCGGCCCGGCGGGCGCCGTACCCCGGCACGCACCGCACCCACCGCCCCGGCGGCGAACAAGCCGCGCCGGTGGCCGGCCGTCGCCCTCGACCACAACGCCGAAGGGTGGACGCTCGACGTCGAGCAGGTCCCGCCGCCCGCCGGCACGAAGGTCACCGACTGGTTCGCCTGGCTCGGCACCGGGCTGCCGCTGCGCATCGACCGTATTCACGACGCGGGCCGGACGGGCGACGGCATGGTCTGCCTCTCGGCCGCGGCACTCAAAGCCCTGGGACTTCCCGCGTCTTTTCCCACCACCGACAAGGCCCTGGCCGCCCTCACGAAGAAGCTGACCACCGCAGCCGCCAGCGTCGGGATGGAGCTCTCCCAGGAGATCGGGCCCACCTTCCATGCGTTCCGCCGCGTCGGCGCCGCGGGTGGCCCGAAGTCGTCCCTGCGCGTGGTGATCACCCCATGGCTCGGGCAGGGCAGCGAAAAACAGCAGGTGACGGGAGCGATGCTCAACCAGCTCGCCGTCGACCCCGCAGGAGAGCTCGACGCACATACCCTCGCCCGCCGTATCCGCACCTACGTCGCCGACCTCGGCACCGCGCCGGGCATCACCCCGGCCACCACCAGCAAGCTGCTCCTGGAGGCGGTCCGTCCCCGCTCCGAGCCGGTCCAGGACGACGACGGGGAATGGCACTCCCGGCTCCGCGACGGTGCCCTGCCCAGCGGAGACACCGTCGTGCCGCCGGCCGCTGGCGCCCGCCACCCGCTGACCCGCGAGCTCCTGGACCGTGGCGAAGTCCCGTGTGAGGAAGAGGACTACAAGCACTGGTCCCGCCCGCTCACCGAGGCCGAAGCGGCCATGCCGTACGCCGTCGCCTGCGACGTGTGCGCCTCGTACTTGTCGGTGACCATGTCCCTGCGACTTCCCGTCGGACCGCTGGAACACCATTCCGATCCGGTCTGGGACACCAAGTCCGCCCCGGCCGGGCTGTGGTGGTGCGACTTCACCGACGTCGACGTGGATCCGTTGCTGCCCCACCCGGCTACCTTCCACGGCAGGCCGCCCGCTGGCCCCGGCTGGTACGCCACCCCGACTGTCACCTACATGGTCACCGACTTCGGCTTCGACCCCGACACGATCACCGAGGCGTACCTGTCCCCGCTGACCGTGCCGTTCCTCAAGGAATGGACTATTCGGCTCCGAGAGGCCTACAAGCGGGTCTACGGGCTCCTGGGTCTCAAGGACGGGCAGGACCCCACTGAGTTCCTCGCCGCGTACGCGAGCCACAAGGACATCGACCCGCAGGACGCCGAGCGCACCGACGCTCTGGTGCTCGCCGGCCTCTACAAGGCGGTCTACAAGGGCGGCGTCGGGAAGTGGACCGAGGGGGCAGCCCACCTCGACGAGGAGACCTGGCTGCAGCAGATCGTGGCCAACTGGTCCTACCGTCCCGAGGTGCGCTTCACCGTCATCTCAGCCGCCCGCATCGCCAACCACCGGCGCATGCGCAAGACGTACACGAAGACCGGCCGCGCCCCGTTCGCGATCAACGTCGACTCGTACCTGTACGCCACCGAGGAGCCGTCGCCCCTGGAGCTGCTTACCCCGGCGGAGAACGGAAAGCCCGTTCTCGGCGTCCTGCGCCTGGGCATCGGTCCGGGCCAGTTCAAGCACGAGTCCAGCATCCCCATGGACGCGGTCCGGCAGCTACTGAACGACGACGAGGACGAACACCCCTCCCGCCTCACCCACGACTACACCACCGACGGCACCGCCGTAGAGGCGTAAGGAACAGCCGTGACCACGAACCGCCAAGAAGAGGCCAAGCAGACCGAGTTGACCGAGATGTACTCCCGGGTCAACCACCTCTTCTACACCTCCAAACAGGCCCCCGTGCGCACCACCACGCAGACCGCACATGCCCTTGAACGGATCTACGGCGGCCAGGCGGCCGCCATGGCCGCCGCCTACAACGTATCCCCGCGCACCGTCCGGCGCTGGCTCGACGGGACCCGCACCCCACAGGGCGCGAACGCGGCGCGTCTGCTGCGCGACGCCACGGCCGCCCAGACGACCAAGCGCGGCCGCGATCGTCGAGCCCGCCAGGCCGAACAGCACCGCGGCGACGTCCTGGTGCCGCGCGTGAACAACTTCACCGTCCGCGGCTCGGACGCGATCCGGACCCGGGACATCTCCGTCAGCCTCAGCGGGCAGGACCTCGCCGCTCTGGCGCGGGCCGAGAACGAGAGCGAGGTCGACGCCATCGTCCAGGACGGGATCGCCGCCTACTTCAACGGTGGCGTCGCGGGAGGCTTCCACGCCGGCGACTTCGGCTACGACGCAGGCTCCGTCGTCTTCAACGTGCCCCTGATGACCGGCTCCAGCCAGACCAGCGAATAAGCGAAGCCCATGTCCCGGCGATCGGCCGACACCGCTGTCGGTACGCGCAGGCACACTGGACGCCATGGTGACATCGGCCGAGCCGGAACCCGCACGCATCCTTCCTGCACTTCCGGACCACGACCGCGAGGCCGGCGAGATCCGCTGGGGAGGGTGGGAACCCGCCATCAACGCCTCGCACATCGACCCCTGCTGCCTCACCTGCGCCTTCACCGGGCCGTTGACGACCGTCTTCGGCGAGACCTGGTACACGCCCGAACCCACCATGGTCCGCGTCAATCGGTCTCACCCAGGCCAGCCCTCAGGGTGGGTCCGCGCGCAGGGCAAGCCGTACTGGTGCAAGACGCACTACGCGGTGCGCTGCCGGCAGTGCGACGAGATGCGGGTCTACCGGTGCAGCGGCTGGGTGGAGATCCACTACCGGCCGCCCACCACAGAACGCGCTGTTCCGCCGACAGACGACAACGTCCTCTTCTAGACGCCGGATCGCCCCCGGGGTCCTGCGCGGCGAGACGGGACCGACCGACGGCCACCCTTGCGGGAGCGCCGTCAGGAAGGTTCTGCGTCGGCATCGAGGTCCGGAATCCGCGTCGCGGTGAGCGCCTCCGCCGCCGCGATGCCCAGCTCGGTGCTGCCCGGTAGATGTCCCCTACTGGGGTGACCTTCGCCGCGAGCTGCTCGTACTTCACCAACGGGTCAGGCGGGTCTGCCAGTTCGGCGGAACGAGGTTTGGGTACATGTCTCGCCACTTCCGGATCTTCCGGATGGACTCGACCGGCGAGTGCCAGCACGCGGCCAGGACCTACTCGGCAAAGCCGCTCGGCAGACGCATCAGGATGCTCTCCGGGAAGCCGCCGGTTCGCGACCACCCAAGCCGTCGCCGCCTCGGTCACCTGTGTGAAGCCGGAGGGTGCGCGCTACCTGTTTCCCGCGTCTCGACCCGAACATCTACTACGCGGACAGGGTGCCGGTCCGACAGCCGGACCGGCACCCCTGCCTGCCTGTCCCACGGCTACAGCGAAGACTCGGCCTCCTCGTCAGGCCAGATCACCCGCGGGGTGACCCGCCGAGCGCACCCGTCGATCACCACCACTCCCCACATGTCATCCCAGTGACCGTCGCCCATGCACTGGAACCGACCCCGGAACTCGTGACCGGGAAACGCGTCGATGAGCTCCTGGACGTCGTCCTCAAGTTGGCCCAGGCTCTCCGCGTCGTCGCGATCAGGCAGCACCCGCCCGACGGTGCGCTGCGGAGGCTGCTCCCGGGCGTCCAGCATGATGGCCCGGGGCCCTTCGGAACTACGGCCGGAGAACCGGCTGGCCCGGCACTCGGCCAAGGTCAGCGGAGGTTCGATCCGGATCTCGCCGGTGACGTACGTGTAGTACAGAGTGTCTCCTTGGTGAACAGCAAATGGGCCCAACCGGGTTGGGCGGCCGCGGATGGGCGAGCCAGAGGGGCAGCCTGGCGTTGCGCGGAGGTCGCGCCGCACCGGGGTGTCACGCGGGGTGTCACATCCGCTGTCACGCACCCGGGCGTGACAGCCGGCCACCAGTACAAATGGGTGAGAGGCCGCCGCTGAGGTGGCGGCGCAGCGGCGCATGGATGGCAAGCCGCGACCGCGGCCGGTGGGCACGTCGGGGCTAGCCGCCCAGGAGCATGTTGCGGGCTTCGAGAGCCCGGTGCAGCAGCGCCGCCTCGCCGGAATCGACCGGGATCGGGCCGCTCGCGCGAAGGGCAGGCGGCATCGTGATCTTCACCTCGCCGTTGCTGAAGCTGGCGGTCAGGTCGCTGATCTGATCCTCGGTCAGTGAGTGGCGGACGAAGACATCCACGCCGCCGAGGGAGATGCGGAAGGTGAGCAGGGTGCCGAAGCACACCGCGATGACGTTCCCACTGAACATCACCTCGGCCAGCTCTTCGGTCGTGCGCTCGGTGTCGTTCAGTTCGTCGGATGAGGGCATACGACTCCAGGTCTCGGGGGCAGGAGGGTCAGGGCGCGGTGTCGCCCGGCTCGTACGGGCCACGGAACCGCCCAGGAATCTCGCTGGGCGGGGTGCTGGGATCGGGCGCATCGACGGGGCCCCGGTCCGGGTCGCTCCAGTAGGACAACGCGAGGACGTCGACAGAGGCGTCGCGCTCCTCGCGGGTGGCCCAGGCTTCGACGCTCACGTCGCCCTCCGTGTAGACGGCGAATGCGTAGCACAGCTCGAATGGCGAGTCGTAGAGAGCGACCGCCTGGTAGGGCCAGTTGCCGAGGTCCCAGCCCTCGGTGCCCCAGTCCCGGATCCCGGTCCATCCCCAGGGCTCAAAGTGAACCAGCCATTCATCGGCGTCATCGTCGTGGAAGTCTTCTGGCAGGAACGGCAGGAGCGAAAGAGGGACGGGGCCGCAGGTGAACGGGCGGTCATCGAAAGAGCGGGAATCGGCAGTCAAGGGAGTCCTTCTGGTCGGGAAGGGCGTTTCCAACCCAATACAGAACTGTACTCCAAAGACGGGATTAAATCAAATTAATAGGGTCATCGGGTGGAATGGGGCCGCTCCCGTGCCGACGGGTCCGGGGCGACGCGATAGAGGCGCGGCGCCGCCAGTCAGGGCGCCCACCCCGACCGCACGGTCGGCCCCGGCACGGCCGCGCGCCGGGACTCACCCTGGCGCACCGAGGTGACCGACTGTGTGGGGCGTGCGAGGCGGAAGCGAAGAAGAGTCACGGCCTGTATGGTTGCGTTCGTTACCGGATCTTTCCGGCACCCCGCCCCTGCGGGAGTCCCCGTCATGCAGAGCAGCCCCGCCCCTGCGGGAGTCCGGCCCTGGCTCGTCCCAGAGGCCGCTGCACACTCAAATCGACCCGGGGAATGATCATCTATGCCTACCACCACGTCTCTTGGTGCTCTGTCCAGTTTCCTGGCTGCCCAGAACGGATCTGGCTGTACCCCTGACGAACTGATCAGGGTCTTCGTCGACGGTGGTGACGCCGACTGGCGGACTTGGGTGGACGAAAGCGGCGCGTTCGAGGACATGGTGCGCGCCCTGACGGAGATCGCCGATGCTCGGCTCCCTGACGGGGCGTGGCTGGCTGGCGATCAGATCCACATACTCGCCGGACAGTCCCGAGGAGAAGCTGACGCACTCTTTGAGGCGGTACGCAGCGCGCTGGAGGACATCGAAGACGCCGTGCTGGAGACAATCGTCGAAGAACACGCGCCAGCGGATGCTCACCTGGCAAAGTGACGACCAGATCTAGGGGCTGACCGTTGCTCAGCGAGGCCCCTGACCAGGCTGGCCAAGGCTCGATGGCACGAACCGCACTGTAGCCAAAGTGGCAATCGATCAAGATCCGGTGGCACAGGACGACAGCCCTTGATGTCGGTGTGCATTCGCGCACCGACATCAAGGGCTTCATCACATACCCAGTGAAGGTCGCCGAGGCTCGCGCCGGTTGCGGATCGCGACGAATACGCAGACCGGAGTGGTGAACAGAGCGTGCCAGCCGTAGAAGCAGAGCCCAGCCAGGCTGGCCAACTGCCCAAGCACGAGTAGCAGAGCGAAGACCTGTGCGAGGGGGACCGGTACGGACCCGTCGACGGTCGCGGCCAGCAGATGCGGCGCGACCCGCTGAATCGCGACGCACACAGACAAGGCGACAGTGAGGCCGCCCCAGATGACCACCAACGCCCGCCCCGGTCGATCTCGGCGACCAGACGCAGCTGCAGAACGAACCGACTCACCGGACTCACCGGTCCGGCCGGCCCGGGGTTCAAGATGCCCACCATCCCCGGAAGTCATCGACCCCCTGCGGGGGTCGATGGGGGAGCTACTCAACTGCCGCTCCGCGCACCGAGCAGGCGAGTGGAGATTGCGCGGAGAATGCGGCCCAGCCCCATCCCGACGGCGCCGACGACAAGCACTCCGAACAGCCGTTCCGCGAGCAGATATGTACCCGCGATGGGCTGCCACACCACGGGTAGCAGCAGAGGAAGCACACGAACCAGATTCAACTCGCTACGCCCGAGGGGGGATTCCTCCACCGGGCGCAGGAACAAGGCGCCACTCGGGTTGGTGTAGGTGATTGCCGCGCCCATCACCAGCGGCACCAGAATGGTCAGCAACACGTCGAGCACAGCGATCACCATGGGCGGTCTCCTCGGGTCAGAACTCGGGACGCCGGGGCGGCACCCTGCTCCGCCTCCGATACTCCGACCTTGCTCGCCAAGCCCTGTGGACAGAGTCACCGCACGACCAGGAGGCCGGGCCGCTCCAGGATGTTCCGCTGCGCGCCGTCGGCCCCCTGGCGCCGTGGCGCGACGCGGTCGGTTCGGGGACGGCCTGCCAGAGCTTCATCGTGTCCAACAGGGCAGTCGGGTTTTGGCAAGTTGTCAGGACCTGAGTTTGGCACCGGTGTGGATCCGGCCATCAGACGCGGTGCAGGGCTTCGGCCACAGCGCGGACGCAGGCGTGGGTGTCGTCGCGGTAGATGGGCACCGGGGTCATCGGGTAACCCGGCGACTCGTACACCGTGGTGATGCCAGTGGCCGTGACGAGGCGGGCCCGCCACCCGCGGTGGATACGGACGGCGTGCTCGATGTGGTTGCGGTGCTCGATGAGGACGTATGCGGTCCGCTCGTCCGGCTCGGGCTCGAAGTGGCCGGCGATGACACAGCTGTTGCGTCCCAACGAGACGGAGCGGCCGGTCTGTTCAGGTATCTGGGCCTCGTCGAGGAGCTGGCGCAGCAGACGGTCGGCCCGGCAGTCACACTCCTCGACCCGGCAGCGCTGCTGCTCGGTCCAGGCCAGGAGGTCACTGATGGCGGAGGTGATCTCGGCCATCTCCTGCTTTCCGCGCTCCATGTAGGGATCGTCAGGGCCGTCGCTCATGTTCAGGGCCGCTGAGGTTGCCAGGCTCTCCCGTCGCAGGCCGGACAGCGCCAGGCGAAGACGGGCGAAGCAGCCCGGAGCGCCCTGGCCGGCGGCGAAGGTGGCGATCGGACCGCGTTCGGCCAGGGCGTTTGCAGCCTGCCGGGCTTCCTTGAGGGTGGTGATGGGCACGCAGGATTCCTCGGTGTGGGGGGCGCCGCCGTCCGGTGGCGCCCGGTAGGGGCGGGCGGGCCCGTGGGACCCGCCCGCCGGGGGCGGTTCAGGCGTGGCGCAGTGCAGAGACCAGCGCCGCACTCAAGGCGGCGGGGATGTCGGAGACCTGGGTGACATCCAGGCGCTGGGCGCCGGGCAGCACGTTGGAGCCGGGGTCGAGGCAGAACCAGAGCACGTGGACTCCGGCCCTGGTCAGGCGCCGTACGAGACGTTCGCCGCCGATCCGCTCTTCCGGTTCCCAGTGGCCGTCAGACACGATGACCAGGACGCGGGCACCCTCCTGGCGGGAGAGCCCCAGCGCGCCGTCGAGCGCGTTGGCGGCCTCCGTGAAGCGGTGGTTGCCGTCGTTCGCGTGGAACTCGGTGACCTGGGACGGCGGCTGGCCGGGGGAGACGATCGGGGTGACGGCCGTGCCGAAGGCCACCGTCGCAGCCTTCCCCGCGACCTCACGGGTTCCGTGCGCGAACATCCAGGCCGTCGAAGCGACGATCGGCGTGTAGGCGCTCATCGACCCGGACACGTCGACGGCCACGCCGACCGCGACCGGCGGCTCGTCCGTGCGCTTGCGCTTCACGGTGCGAAACGGCCGGGCGGTGACCGGCACGCCCAGGGCCCGCTGCGCCGCACCGAGCATCGCGTCGCGGCCGGACAGACGGCCCGGCGGGAGCGCGGAGGCGACGCGGACCCGAGCGGTGTCACGGAAGCGTGCCCTGGCGAGCGCGCTGCCCAGGCGCCGTGCGGCTGCCCGCTCCAGCGCGGTGGGTGCACGATGACCGCGGACCGGATTCCTCGGCCGCGAGCGGCGTGAGGACGGAGCGGGCGCGGACAGAAACACGCGGCGGGCCGCCTGCCGGGCTGCCTGCTGTGCGGCATCCTCGGCACGACGTTCCTTCTGCCGCCGGGCTGCCGCCTCCTTGAGACGACGCTGCTGCTCGGGGTCGGGCATCGCCCCGGTGGAGATCTGGGCCTGAGTCGAGGCCGCGGCGGTGACAGTGGCCACGGCCGCGCCGAGCGGATCCCCGTCGGCCGTGGAATCTGAGGGCTCGTGAGGCTCGCCCGCAGCGCACCCGATGCCGGGCAGGTCGTCGTCGGGATCGGCGCCGACGACCTCCACCCACCGGCGGGCGACCTCCAGCAGTCCGGTCTGGTCGCCGTCGGCGAGGGTCAGGACCTCCCGCCACAGGGCCCGAAGCCGGGCGAGATCCCCGGCGCCGAGGACGGACTCGGCAGCCGTGCGCACCGGCTGGACCTCGGTCGCGGTGAGCACTCCGGCGTCCGCCCGGCCCAGGATGAGCGCGGCACCGGCCGCTGCCCGCCACCGGTCGTACTTCGGTGAGGCGGTGCGCTGCGCAGGCAGCACGATGCTGCTCGCGCAGGCGCGCAGATAGACGCGGTCAGCCGGGCGCTCCTGGAGGTGACGCGCCTCGATCCGGGGCTCTTCGAGCAGGACGGCCGCACGGATCACCGCGCGTCCCGCCGTCTCGGGCCAGTCCTGCCAGCGGGTGCTGCGGGCGTGTCCGGCCTCGTGCGCGGACATGCCCACGATCACCGGGTGCCGCAGCCGACCCGAGACGCTGAGCGGGTCGATCTGGTCCGGGTGCCCGCCGTCCTTCAGTGCGATCGCCCCGTTGACCGTGACCTTGATCAGCGCCGGGTCGAACCAGGCGGCCTCCGCCGTGGGCGTGCCGTCCCACACCATGGTGAGCAGCACGTCGTCACGGTCGGCAAGAGTGTTGATGATGGAACCCAGACGCCGGGCGAGCGCGCGCCGGGCATCCAGCAGGTCCGTGTCAACGTCCTCCTGCACAGCGGGGTCGGTGCCCGCCACTGCGGCCGTCACCGGCGCCCCGCAGGCACCCGGGCCCCCAGGGACAGCGCCGGGATCTCGCCGAACTTCTCCACCATGGCCGCGGTGAACTCGTCGCGGTCCTGCGAGGGGCACTTGCGCAGCAGACCGGAGACGGCAAATCCCTGTCCGTACCGCCCGGTTGCCTCGGCGAAGGCCAGTGCGTCACGCAGCTGCGGGATCCAACCCTCGTACGTCTCCTGGGCCTTGCGGCTCTCCAGGTTCTTGGCCACGGTGATCAGGTTCACCGGCACGCCGAGGTCGGCGGCCAGGTCCCAGTCGGTGGCGACTTCGATGTGGTGGTGGAAACGGCTGCGCAGGGCGTCGCTCAGGTTCGCCCCGGGAACGTCGGGGTTGCAGGCGCCGATGACGAACCAGTTGGGGCCGACCTTGAGCGGGGGCAGCTTGGGGTTCATCGGGACGTGCAGTTCGCCGCGGCCGTCCATGAGCGGGTACAGCACGGTCAGGGCCCGGGGGTCGATGAGGGCGATCTCGTCGATCAGCAGCGGGACGTCGTTCTCGATGCTGCGGATGAGCGGGCCCGGGACCCATTCGTAGAGTTCGGTGTCCGGGTCCTGGACGAAGGTGCCGACGAAGTCCGGCACGTCGGTGTCGGCGGTGCCGACGATCGTCTCCAGGCCGGTGTGCAGGCCGTCGACGGCGTCCTGGACGAACGCGGCCTCGCTCAGCGCGGTCTTGCCGGTGCCGGGCGGTCCGACGAGCAGTACGTGCTCGTGGTGGCTGCGGGCGTCGCGAAGGAACGCGAGGTCCTCCAGCGGGCCGACCATGCGGGGATGGTAGGGATGGCCGTTCGGACGGACCTGCGGGCCGACCGGAACGAGCGCGGACGACAGGGCGGTCGGTGACGGGACGGGCGCGCTCTGCTGGGTGCGTTCGCGCTCGAGGTCCTCAAGTACCGCGCGGCCGCGCTGGTTCATCTGATCCGTGAAGCTGGGCAAGGGACTCCTGCGGTGGAAGGGGCGAGGGGCGCGGAGGCGGTTCGGGCTAGAAGTTCGAGCCCGGGATGTGCGAGGCGCGGCCGAGTTCCGTGCCCGTCTCGCGGGCGTGCTTGCCGAAGTGCTGAGCGATGCGGTGGGCGTTGCTGCGGGCGGAGGCGGCGTCGGTGAGATCCGCAGGCAGGCCGAAGACGGTGAAGTCGCGACTCGGCTCGTAGCCCTTACTCTCCTTTTCGCGGGACCGCTTCACCGCGGCACTCAAAGCCTCGGCGGCGGTGATCTGCGTGTGAACCAGCCCGATCTGGCCCTTGCCGCTGCGGGAGCCATGGATTCCGAGCACGATCGCTTCGTCCCCAGTGACCACGATGAACCGGTAGAACTTGTCGCTGTGCCCGTCCTCAAGGTGCAGTTCCCAGCCGAAGCTGACGACGCTGCCACTGGTAGCCAACTCATACCCCCCATGGGTCAAATTATTTGGGTCACTATGTATCTGGAGGTGCGCGGCGAAACGGCCGACCGCGAGGATGGAAGCGTCCTCCGATGATCTCAATTGTACCCGGATCGGCTCATGAAATCAAATCAATAGGGTCGTCAGGGCTGTGCTGGTTACCCGGTCACACCCCCGTACACTCGGCACCTGCTGTCCACGCCCCGGGAGAGAACAAGACCGTGAACACACCGCAGTCCAACAGCACACGTGACGGTGACGCACCGATCTACACCAGCCTCGTCGAGGAGTTCGGCGACGTCCTGACCGAGGCGCGCCGCACTGCGGAGCAGACGCTGCGCGAGTCGCAGCGGGCTCTCGACTTCGGCCTCGTCCCGGCCGGCGCCGCCTGACCAACCGCGTCCGGCGCCGCAACCAGCTCGGCCAGGCGCCCCGCCGACTCACCCGGGGCACACAACCTGGGATCCAGCGGACCGTCAGAAGCATGGCGGATATGGCCGTCGGGCTCCTGTTACGCGCGGTACATGCCGTCGGCTTAAGGCAGGGCCAGGAGGCCGGTCGACGACTGCCGCCAACCCGGCTGCGTCCGAGGCGCCGGCATTGTCGCGATCAGCGCCTCCATCCGGGACAGCTCGGCGTCGGCCTGAACCTGGACCGCGGGACCGAGGAGCGCCCTCACGGCCGTCACGATCTCGATGCCCGCGTCGTCGATCCGTGCGAGGTTCCTACCCACGTCGAACAAGTCCGGGGAAGGCGCCACGCTGACCGAGTCCAGCGCCACCGCATGAAGCGCCACCACAACCTCGTTCACCGCCGGCAGTACCCGCGCCGGATCACTCCGCACCAGGTCCTGCAGGTACGCACTCAGCTCGGACACCGGCTTCTCGACCGTCGTCTCCGTCATATCCAAGGACGACGCTGTCCGGTGGCCGTCACGCGCCGCCCCCCCCGTGAGCCAGCTCCCCGGAATCCTGGACTACGACAGTGACCGCCGCCGGCCACACAGTTCACAGCGACGCACCATCGCCCGCCGGGCTCGGCCGGTCGCACTGCGGGGACCGGCCGGACAGACAGATGTCCTCGATCAGGCGCATCTGGGCGGACGCCTTCTCATCCCACTCGCACCGGCGCTCCTCGCGGACCCTGGCCAGGTCTCGGCCGACGGGTATGAAGGGGGAGCCAGGGTGTCCGGGCCACCGGTTCCCGCTGACCGGGTCGAAGTCCATGTTCCGGTAGCCCCGCCACGACTCCTGGTGGTGAGGGCACATCGCGGCGGGTGCGTGGACCGTGTAGCGCTGGTCGGGTGGGAAGAGGTTGTTGATGGCCCTGTGCCGGCTGCGGCGCCAGGCCGCGGCTTCCCATGTGTGCCACCGGGCCCTGACGTCGGCGGGGACCGGGATGTCGAGGTACCGGTGCGGGACGTCCACGAAGTACTTGGGCTTGGTCAACTGGCCTCTTTCATAACGGGAACGGAGAACGGCGAGACGAGGGGACGCGGCGCGGGAGCGGAGGGCTGCGGGCCACTCTCGGTCGCGACGAGCCGGCCCGCGGCGTTGAGCCGGAGATAGGGGCGCATGATCTTCGGAATGGGGGCGGTGTCCGGAACCCCGCGAGCGACGGCGCCCCACTCGCCCGTGGTGAGGAACTCGGCTCCGATGTACTCGGTGTACGCGGGCGGGATCGCCTCGGTGAGCTCCTCGTGGACGTCGGTCCAGTGGATGTCCATCGCCTGCTGCATTTCGCGGACGGTGCCCTTGCCGCCGCCCTTTCCGTACGCGGCGATATACGGGCCGTCCCGCCACACGCCGTGCCGCAGGCCGCGGACGTAGCCCCGGTGGGGCTGGTGCGGCCGCCGGTTGCCCTCCCAGTAGTCGATCTCAAACACGCGGTGCCGCAAGACTCCGAGGCCGAACATCTCACCGCACAGGACAAGGTCGCGCCGCAGCTGGGCGCCCTGGACGTTCTCCATGACGGAGGGAACGCCGTACCAGGCGAACAGCGCCCGCGTATCGGGGATCAAGTCGATGTACTGGCGGCCCTTGTTCGTGCCCTTGGTGAGGGTGCACGAGTGCTGGCACGGCGGCGAGGCGTGCACCAGGTCGAAGTCCTGGACGTGCGCGTGGGCGAACTCCAGGGCATCGGCCTGATGGAACTCGAACGGGTAGTGGGGCCGCGGGCTTTGGTCGACGCCCACGACGTCGAACCCCGCCCGGTAGTACCCCATCCCCGCGCCGCCGGCGCAGCAGAACAGATCAAGGACCCGCGGCCTACGCCCCCGGAAGGCGGGCCGCTTCGGCAGCTGAAGCCGTTTCGCAGGCCGGCAGGTTCCGGTGCTGCAGCACGCCAGGCCCATGTGGCCGGGCCGCCACCGCGCCGACGGAGCGGGCAGCACTATGAGAGGACCGGTCACTCAGCCCTCGCGGCACCCGGCAGGCGCTTGGCCAATACGGCCAGGGCGTCGAGCACTTCGGCCGCCTCCCGGATCTGGCCGGCCTCGTTGTCCTCGGTCCGGGTCCAGCCCACGCGCCGGGAAGTGGTGAAGAACGGGATGACCTTGCGCAGGGGGATCACCGGCGTGCCGTGCACGTCGCACTCGGTCTCAAGATCCCCGACGCCCGGAACGCGGGCGATGTAGGCCCCGTTGGCCGGATAGCTGGGGTCCTGCCAGACGACGAACGCGGCGGAAGGGGTGTTGTTCGTGAGTGTGTCGGCCAGGGTACGGGCGGAGCCGGCCGCCACCTCGCCGGGGCCGTAGACGAAGCCGAACTCCAACTGGCGGGGTACAGGTCCCAGGCCGTAGTCGCTCGCCACCCGTGCGCCGTGGAAGGCGGCCAGCACCGCATCGACCTCGTCGTCGTGGACGCTGTAGATGATGACCTGCAGCTGCGAATCACCAGACAGGGCAAGCTCCTTGAGGTGGTTGGGGTATCGGGGAGATACGGACCTGCATCCGTGCGCTGGCGTCACACGGGCGGAGCGGGACCGCCTCGGCAGGGCCCCGCGACGTCGCCTGGTCCAGCTGTGCCCGGTTGCCGTTCCGTGGGCGTGATGGGGTGAGCCTGATCAGGTCTTGCTGTGCCGGGCCGGGGCCAGCGCCTCGCGCGCGTCCTCCAGCGACGGGAAGTCGCGGGGCATCGTGCTGTTCGGGTAGACATGCTGCGCTGCGAGGGCCCGCGCCTCCTCGACGTTCCAATCGGCGACCGGGAGCAGCCAGCGGCGCCCAGTGGAGTGCAGCAGCCCGTCCAACTGCTGCGGGTTTCCACCGCCCTCGTGCCGAGCGTCGCGCACCATCTTGATCCGCCCGTCCCGGAAGAGGTTCGTCACCTCCATGAGCCGGTACGCCAGGGGCTCCTCCTCGCGGGTGTACGACGCCGTGGTGTACGACGGGCGCAGCTCCACGACCACCAGGTCACCCCTGCGGGCCTTGATCTCGGGTGTGGCGGTCTTCGTCATGGCTTCCTCGCTCGGGGATTCGGTGATCAGTTACTGGTCGTCTCGGGGCTCGCCGAGGCGGTAGCGGCCGCGGCCGGACGAGCCACCGCCGGGAAGGCCAGACGTACGGCGCCGGGGCGCGACCATGACGGCAGCGCCCCGGAGACTGGATGGTCAGCGAGCGGCGAGGCGCCGCATGGTGCGGGCGTAGTCCTCCACACGCGCCTTGGCGATCACCGAGCGGTCGGTGGTCCGCAGCACGAGCCCCTCCGGACGGCCACCAGCGCCGCCATCCAGTGCCACGCGCGTGGTGGGCAGCTGCGTGGCGAGGAAGTCCTGCATCCCCGCGAGATCGGTCGGGAGCTGATCCGCTGCGACGCGGCCCAGCCGCGGCGTCAGCTCGACGCTGTTCTCTGCGGCCGCGAGGGCGAGTTCGTCCTCGGTGAAGAACTGCTGGCCGCCATGCTCGCGCCAGGAGCTGATCTCGGCAGGCGTCCGCTCCAGGACCGCGGCGTCCACTGCGGCGACGTCGAAGAGGCGGAATCCCACTGCGTGGCTGCCGGTGTACTCCTTGCTGGCCTTGGTGAGCTTGGCGCCGTAGACCTCGAAGAAGTAGACGCGGACGCCCGCAGTGGGCGCGGTCAGGTGGCCGGCCAGTGAGCGCAGGGCGGGAACGATGGTGCTCTTCGCGTCGATGGCCCGGTCGCCACGGGCGTGGAGAAGGTCCTCGCGGCTGCCGATCACGAAGTCGCCGTCAGGCAGAACTGCGACCCGCGCGTTCGTGCCGTCCACCTTCTCGGTGAGCACCACGTCGCCGTTGAAGGCCACCGTGTTTTCGAGCAGGGTGCCGCGGTCGATCTCGTGGAACGTCGGTATCGACGGGTACTTCGTTGCCGAGTTCAGGGCATCGAGACCGATCGCGTCGAGATTGGTCAAGGGGTCCTCCAAGGTCGGGCAGGTGGGAGCGGGCGGTCGGGGCGAGCGCCCCGCACAACACAAAAGTACCCCGATGTGGGAGTAGAGTCAAATGAAAAGGGTCATCGCGAAGGTCGCCCTTCTCTGTAATGACCCTAATAACTTGACTCAAGTGGCAGTGTTGAGTAAATTAGTGAATGCCGACTCTGTGGCGCCTGCAAGGAAGGAATGACGATGAGCCCCCGTCTGAGCGACTACACCCGCAACCGCGAGCACGCCGTTGCCACGCAGAACCTGCGCCGCTCCGGAGCCAGTGGCGTCCATGCCAGTGGGCCGAAGCGCCAGCGCAACCGGAACGCTGCCAAGAAGGCGGCCATCCGCTTCTCGGCGGCCGCCGCGTGACCGTGCTCGCCGCACCCCACCCTGGCGAGGCCGCGCCTACGACCTCCGCACCGCTCGCAGTGATCGTCACGAAGGCCGACGGAGGAGTTACTCGTATCGGCCCCATCACCGCCCCGGGAGAAGCCCGTGCCATCCACGCCTCGCTCACCCGGGCCACCACCATCCCGGAGAAGGCCTCGGCCTCAGCCGAGATCGCCCGGTTCAACTCCGCCGAGCCACACCTGCCGCTCCTGGACGCCGAGGTCGAGACGGTCCTGGAGTTGATGGACGACACCGAGCAGGGTGTCGAGGCCCCCTTCCCTAACCTGTGGGACCGACTCGTGGCCCAGCACGGGCTCACGGTGGCCGACACCCTGATACGCGCGGCCCTCGCGGCCCGCCGCCAGGGCCACCGGCCGTCGGCCGACGGTGCCGCACCGCGCCCTTCGCGCAGCCGGGCCGACGACCGCTTCGAGCACGCCCTGCGGGAAGTCCTCCTGGAGAACGCCGGCCCCGGAGGAATGTCGCCCGCCGCCCTGAACCACACCCTGACCAGCATCCGGCACCTCGCCGAAGCCTGGGCCCGGTCACGTCCGCTCCACCCACCTGGCAGCTGAGCACCCCCGCATATCCGCCCGGCAGCAGGCCACAGCGCCCGCGACCCTGCCATCCCCAAGGAGAAACCCTGAACCCCGGACTCATTCACGAACTGCACCAGGCGGCGTACTACTTGCCGCCCGACCCTCATGCCCCGGGGGAGGCCGTACCCGTTCTGGCGCTCGCAGGATCTCGCATCGCCGCGTACATCACCGAGGACGGCGGGCTGTCCCTCGACGTGAACAGCGAGGAAGCCGCGCCCATCTTCCGCCGCAACGCCGACGGCAGCCTCGCCGTCACCGTCCGCGTGGACTCCTTCACTGCACAGACGTGGACCCGCGCAGTCCACTGATCCCCCACAGCCGAGCGACCCGGCGCCTCAACCGCGAGATCCGGCGTCCTGGGGAACGTGGGAGCGGCCCCGGCCCTTCGCGAGACGGACGAGCGCCTCGCGAACGGATTCCGCGCCCCGGCGCGCGGGCCAGCCGGCCACACTCTCCAACGGCCTCTCCTGCGGCGGCAGCGCCCACGACTCCGCCGCGCCCAGGTGCATGAGCCGCTTTCCGGACCGCTCGGTGTCGGCGCTGATGGAACCGCGATCCCGCTCCGGCCGGCACGGCACGATCAACCGCCCCCTCGTCACCCGGCGCACCATCGGCAACACCTTCTCCCACGGCAGCGCCCGCTCGAGGTCAGCATCGCTGATCCCGTGCACACGGCGCTCGCCCAAGGGGGAGCCCGGCCGGACGGGACGATCCAAGAGCACGGCGCCCGAGGCGACGTCGACAACCGCGACTTCGACGACCTCGTCCTCCACGCCCTCGACACTGGACGGTCCGGACGTACGGGTGCACAGGACGACGCCGGCCCCGTCCACCAGCAACGGACGCGCCCACCGCGCAAGGCGCCCCCAGAGCGTGTCGCCGAGCCGGATGTCCGACGCGAACCGGGCCACCGCCGCGTCCGCCCACAGCTCCGCCCTGACGGCGCCGACCCCCGGATTCCCCACCTCGTCCCGCATCCAGTCCAGCTCCCAGCTGCCCGTCCGCTCGTCGTGATGCGCCCAGACCTCGACCTGGTGACGGTCGGCCAGCGCGCCGGCGAACCCATGGACCAGCTCGGCCCGGCCCGGCTGACGCCTCACGAACTCGCGCAGCGGACTGGGGGTGCCCGGCCGCACCGCGCGGACCTCTTCCCACGGCACGCCGGGAAGGTCGCGCAGGACCTCGACGTCGCGGGTGGTGAACAGCGGAACGTCGATCCACCGGCGGCTCCCCACCTGGGACTGCACGTAGGAGCTCGGGGTGATCCATCCCGCGTCCAGGACGTACTTCCAGTCCGAGGGGCGGATCTCCAGCAGGCCGCACGCCGCGTCCGATCCGATCAGCCGGTCCCCGCACACCCGCTCGCGCACCTCCTCGTCGGCGGCCAGGACGTCCAGGTCGGCCGTGGCGTACCGGCCACCCAGGCCCGCACTGATCGCGCCCTCGGCCGCAACCTTCTCCAACTCGCTGACCCGCCACCCCAACCGGTCCGCCGCGTCGGCCGGCTTCATGCTCACCGCGGCCCACGCCTGCCACCGCGCCTCCTGACGAGCCTCGTGCTCCTCGCGCGCACGAACGATCTCCGCCAGCGCTTCCCGGCCGGCGCTGGACAGGGCCCTGGCGTCCTTCACGGAGTACATCGGAAAGCCGTTGTACTCCCCGACTACCCGCAAGAACCCCTGTCCGGACAGTGCAAGCACATCATCCTTCCGAGCGGAACAGCCGGCCGACGCCGAGAGCTCCTCGGCCAGACGGTGCGCCCCAAGACCTTCGCGGTCCTCGATCGCCTCGCGGATCTGCGGTGCGCGAGCCGCGACTTCATCAGCCACCGCCCGAGACCACCCACGGGACTTGTCCCGGGCCGACACCAGCCCCAACTCCTGAGCGCGCTTCACCATCCAGACCGGGAAGCCGAGCTCGTTCGCCAGCTGCGTGCTGTTCACGACCGGGGGTCGAGCGGAGGCCGTGGGATCCGACGCGTCGGTGCGGTTGGTCATTGCCTACGTCCTCTCGCGAGCGCCCACTGAGATGCGGGCAGCCAGAAACTGGCACAACCAATGAAACAGTGTCAAGAGTGTTGAAAACATGGCAAGTTGGGCTACTGGGAACTCCTGGGCGTGGCGAGGGGGTACGGCGAGGCGTCGGGTCCCGGATGCGGACGGGGGCAGATAACTCCGCGACGGACTGCGTGAGCCTTGGCTCTGCGGCTTCGGCGGCCGACAAGGCGCGCCGCAACGTGCCCGCCGAGGCAGTTCGATCGCCCTACGGTGTGGCCGGGGAAGCGGTGGACCCACCTGGGCGAAGGAGCCAGGTCACCGCCAGGTCAGCAGCCGTGCACGCCTCGCACGGAACCTGGCCCTTGCTGACGTGCCACTGGAACCCGCTGCGAGTTCCGCACTCGGGCGGATCGCCCGCCGGGGAACCCAGAGCGTTCGGCCCGACGGTCGAGGCCGGTTTCCTGCACTGTGCCGAGCGGCCACGACCGGTGCTCGCTGTCGCGCACATTGCGGTGGGGCGAGGGTTCGGCCTCTTTCCGGTCTCCGCTGCCGTGCAGGCGAAGCACCGGCACCCCTTCCGGTACGTACGGCGGACACCGTGCTCCTGCCCGTCATCGGGGATCGGCTGAGGGCGCTTCGGCAATCGGCGACCGCGGGCGAGCGCGTAGCGCTCGTGGCCGTCGAGGCCGCCGCGGATCCCCGACCGCTCCGAAGCAGCGAGCCCGCGTTCGGCCACCTGAGCGGCATCAAGGCACTGCCCTCGTACCGGGCAGGGAGCGCAGACTGAACGAGCTTCGTCGGCCTGCTGGATGAGCGCGTTGCTGAGCGGGCCCTCCGGATAGAACAGTTCCGGGTCCGTTCCGCGACAGGAGGCCTTCTGCTCCCAGTAGGGGAGCGGGCGACATCGCCCTTCTGCCGTGGATCCGGGATGGGGCAAGTCGATCAACTCCTGGTACTACTGGCGAAGTTCAGGGGGAAGGGGAGGCGGCCACGTGCAGGCGGTAGCGCCTCGCTCTGGGGGTGGCGGAGCCGGAGCCCGGCCACGAACACCCCTGCGGGTGCATCCCATGGTACACGAATGACCCTTTAAAGTTGACACAAACGCCCTGGTTGAGTAAATTAAAGAGTGAGACCCGGGCATCGCCCCGAGTGCGCTTCGATCCTGGAGAGCCCTTGCCCAACCCCCTCCTGCTCCTCGACATCGACGGAGTCCTCAACCCCTTCCAGGCTGCGCCTCCCGGCCCGGCCGGCTACCACCTCCACCTCATGCGCCCCCAGAGCTGGATCGCTCAGCATCCCCACCTCCTATCGGAGGATGTCCCCGACTTGCAGGTGCGACTCCACCCCGAGCACGGCGCGGAACTCCTCGACCTGCCCTTCGACCTCGCCTGGGCCAGCACCTGGGAAGACGACGCGAACCGGCACATCAGCCCGGCCATCGGACTGCCCGCGTTGCCCGTCATCAACTGGACCAACCCCGATCACTTCCCGGCGGACGGCACCTATTTCAAGACGGCCGACGTCGTGAGCTACGCCGCCGGTCGCCCGTTCGCGTGGGTCGATGACCAGATACATCAGGCGGACCGCGACTACGTGAGCCGCAACCACCCCGGTCCCGCGCTGCTCTACGACGTCGACCCCGAAGTCGGCCTCACCCTCGACGACTTCGAGGCGCTCGCGCACTGGGCCGGAGAACTCACCCTGCCCCGCTCCGCGTAGACCGCTCGCCGCCCGTTCCACCCGACGACGGGCGGCGAGGCCCTGAGGCCGCTCACCCGCGGTTGTTCACAAAGGGCACCAGCCCAGCAGCGGTGAACCCCAGCCCCCGGCCTCGACGGAACTCCTCCAGCCGCTCCTGGTCCGTGTACCGGTCGGCCGGCATCCCCGGCGGCGTACGCACCCCGAGTTGGATCCCGTACAGGCACAGCACGAACCCGGTGGACACGGCGGCGGAGATCCATGCCGGATTGAGCGGGACCGCGATCCGCGAGAACACCTCCCCGTTGGGACTGCGAAGCTCCAGCCGCTCGTCGGCGAGCCGGTGCAAAGACCAGCCAGGCGCGGAGCACAGTGCGGAGAGCCCCCGCCCGAACCGTCCCAGGCCCAACTTGATCGCGACCTCTACCTGTTGCTCCTGCGGGGGCTGGCCCGGCAGGCGCATCATCAGCGCCCGCTCCGGCTCAAACAGGGCCGCCGGCAGCTGCTCGGTTCCGCCAGGCTCGACCGTCACCGTCCCGGACGCGAGGTCGAAGCCACGTGCGACCTGGCCGAGTTGAAGCGCGGGGTCATCCCAGAACGTCACCCGCCCGTGGTCGTCGACAGATTCCGCCACCGCCGAAATGTGAGAAATCAAGTCGGACCGGCCCACCGGGTGCCCGTCGACCTGGAACCGGCTGCGCCGCTGCTTCTTCTGCTTGAACCTGCCCACGAGAGCCTCCTGCTCGACTCGGGGCGCCCCGCTCACCGCCAGGCGGCGCGGAGCGCATCACAACGCGGCTCCTCATCGCCGCGAATCGATGCTCGAACGAGGCCCCTGTGGACAGATTCCAGGCCCCGCGCCCTCGCTGCAGCGCCGGCCGACTCAGACGCTCAGCACCAAACCGGCGAGGCGAGCCGTCACGGAGGACGGCCTGCGGACGTACACGTGACCGTGGCACCGCACCGGAGTAGAACAGAGCGGGAGAGGCAATGGAGTTGAGATGGACCTGGCACGCGAGGATGCCGAGAGCGACGGCGCGCTGAACGACGAGGAGCAAGAAGGCCTCGGTGGCATGCCGATCGACGATCCCGGCGACGGCGACGAGGAGTAGCGGCAGTGACTGCCGTTGCCTGGAAGGAGCTGGTCGGCGAGGTCGCGACGGCCACAGAGCTGCCGGGCCCCTGGCGCAGCGCGTTCGAGGACGTCCCGCGGGGCCACTACGTGCCCGACGAGGTCTTCGTGCCGGAGCCGGGTACCCCGCGCACCTACCGTACGGTGAACCGGAGCACCGAACCTGGGGCCTGGGAAGCCCTGGTCCACTCGAATGCCCAGGTCGTCACCCAACTTGCCCCGTCGCCGTTCGACGGAGGACCCTCACCGTCGTCGTCCTCCTCGGCCCCCGAAGCTGTCGCGCGCATGCTCGCCCTCCTCGACCCCGCCCCCGGCGCCCGCGTCCTGGACCTGGGCAGCGGCACTGGCTGGACAGCCGCCCTCCTGGCCCGCTTCGGGACCGTCGTGGTGACCATGGAATCCGACCCCGAACTGGCCGCGCAGGTCCGCGCACACCTGATCGGCTACGAGGCGACCGTCACCGCGCTGCACGGTAACGCGACGCTCGGATACCCGGATGCAGCACCGTATGACGCGGTGCACGTCGGCTTCTCCGTCCGGGACATCCCCGGCAACTGGATTGCGCAAGTACGACCCGGAGGCCGACTCGTGATGCCCTTCGGCACCCTGTTCGCCAACACCGGGCTCCTGCGCCTGACCGTCCGCGAAGACGGTCAGGCTGCCGACGGCCGGTTCCGCGGCGGCGTGAGATTCATGTGGGAGCGCGGGCAACGGCCGCACTGGGCCCAGGCGGCTGCCGGCGAACCCGAGCGCATGGCCTCCCCAGTCGACCCGCGCACCGTGCTCGCCACGGGCGCCTCTCGCTGGGCGGTCGGTCTGCAAGTCCCCGCCGTCACCTGGGATCCCGTGCCAGCCGACGGGGACCGACTGTTGCGCCTGTGGTGCACCGACGGCTCATGGGCCACCGTGGCCGTGGACGCATGGAACAAGCCGGATGGCGTTACGCAGTGCGGACCACGGAACCTGTGGGACGAGGTATGCGCGGCGTGGTCCTGGTGGGACGGGCAGGGACGACCCGGCAGGAACCGCTTCGGCGTAACCGCCGGCCGCAGCGGCTCCTGCCGGGCCTGGCTCGACAGCCCGCAGTCCCCACTGCCCGGGGCTCTCGACCCCGCTACGCGCACTCACCCAGCGGCGCCGCTGCTCTCCGACCGGCCCAACTCGACCACCAGACAACGGTGATCCGACAGATCGCACATCAGTAACTCGGGCTGACGCCGACAACGAGCGGTCTTCACACGGGGACGCACAGGACTGCCGCCCCCAGAATGATGTCGCCTTGAAGCCGCCCGCCTGCGCCAGATCGAGGGGCTCAGGCCGCAACGTCTGCTCCACCGTCTCCGACCAATCCTGGAATACCCGCTCCAGCACGTCCTGCCCGCGGCGCAGCCCCCGATGCTCGGCTCGACATCCAGCAGGGTCTCCACATGGCGCAGCGGCATCTCCGCGCCACGCAGCAGGACCGCCCCCGATAGCGACAGATGTCGAGGACATGCCGGGCCGTACCGTTGCCGGGTCGGCCGAGACCATGATCGATCGAAACGAGGGGGATTTCGTGCACATCGGTCCCAACGTGGAGTTGGCCCGCGACATCGTCGAGCTACTGCAGGCACTCAAACCCGATGACGCCAAGGGATTCCAGAACATCGCCGACCAGCTCCGACTCTGGCAGGTCGACCTTCACCTGCTCCCGGGCGGATACCCCGCCGGTGATCCGCCACGCGTACGGATCGAGTACGGCCTTGCCCAGACCCTTCAGACCATGGAGAACGGGCCCCAGGGAGCCTGGTACGACCGGCAGAACATCACCTTCCACATCAACGTCCTGACTGCAGAAGCAGGCCCGCGCCCGAGCCACCCGGAGGCGGAGAAGAAGCCGGACCTCCCAGCCATGCGACCCTATTCATACCCCTGGCAAAGGGAGCCCGGGATGATGCCCGCCATCACCGGGGCCGACATCGCAGGACGCCTCTCGATGGACTCCGCCTGGATGGTGACGAGTTGGGATGCGTATCAGCCCAACTCCGACCACGCCACGAGCTGTTCGGTGGCGCAGCGCTGTTCGTGGACGGCTTCGACGGTACGTCCGATGCTCACGGAGCGGAGCAAGTGAGCGACACCGTTGGTGAGGCGGAGCTCGGCGAGGAGACCGAGCCGTCATACGTGGTGCGCCGGTCGCGCTGGCTGCTGGCAGGCTATTTCGCGGCCCAGGGCGAGATCACGGCGACCTGGGCTTCTCGCCTGCCCGCTGTGAAGGAGACGGTGGGGATCAGCCCTGGCAGGCTGTCCATCGCCCTCCTCGCGGCATCACTCGGGCTGATCGTGATGCTGAGTGTCAGTGGTCGGATAGCCGAGCGCCCCCGCGGCACGCCTCGTCTGCTGGTGGCCGCCATACTCACCATCGGTGCCGCGCTGGTGCTGCTGGGCCAGGTCCGCTCCTTCGGCACTCTCGTCGCTGTCGCGGTGATCTTCGGCTGCGGCCAGGGGTTGCTGTTGGTGCCGCTGAACGCGGCCGGTGTCGAGTGCCAACGACGGCTCGGAAAGCCGGTCATGGGGGGCTTCCACGCGGCCTACTCGATAGGCGCGGTCGCCGCATCCGGGGTCGCAGCCGCCACCGCCGGGTTCTCCCACACGATCGTGTTCACTGTGGTCGGTGGCACCGTCATCATCGCGGCGCTCGTCACCATCCCCGCCACCTTGTCCCTCGCCGAAGTGGACGCACCGACCTCGGGCCCGGACCCGACAACCCGGCGCCCGGGCAGGGTGTTGCTGCTGGGAGCAATGGTCGCTGCAGGGCTCATCGCTGAGGGCACGGCGCTGGACTGGTCTGCGGTCCATGTCCGAGGTCTCGGCGTCTCCGCCACGACGGCGGCCGCCGCCTACTTCGCCTACGGCTCTGGCATGGCCGCGGGCAGGCTGATGGCCGACGCCTTCACGCAGTGCCTCGGCCCACGGAGGTTGCTTCGCACGGGCGCCACGGTGGCTGCGGTCGGCCTCGGTGCGGGACTTGCCACCACCAATACGCCCGTCGCAGCGTCTGCCGCACTGATCGGCTGGGGCGTCCTGGGCGTCGGGCTCTCCCCGATCGTGCCACTGCTCTACAACGCCGCCGCTTCGTCCGGCCCCCGCGCCGTTGCAACGGTGAGCACGATCGGCAACGTCGGCCTACTGGCCGGCCCGGCTGCGGTGGGCGGCATCGCCACCGCCACCAGCTTGCCCCTGGCTCTCACGGTGCCGGTCGTACTGACCGTTGCACTTGTCCTCGTCTCCCAAGCCGTTTGAGCTCACCACGGCCGGTTCGCCAACGGAACGCCCTGACCAACTGGCAGTCATCCGGAACCGGCACTGACACCTATGCGACAGCGTCAACCTGGCCAGCATCAAAACGGACACTCAACCACTCGGAAAATCACTGAGGCCCTTGCAAGATCCGTGCTGGTGTATGCCTCCCACGTTGGTGGCGTACCCGAAGCCGTGGGCTCAGCACAAGGCGAGAGGCCCGGCGCCTTCTTCCCCGGGGCGGCGACGAGGCGTGGGACACCGGCGCTGCCGAAATGGCTCGCCGACGCGGACATCCGAGTTCGCCTGAAAGCGGTCGGCCGAGCGGTGGCTGCGCGGCGCGCCGAACAGTTCCGGATCCGACACGGGAAGCCGCAAGATGGCCGATCTCACGCGGTCAACGAATGCCGCGGATTATGGTATGCGCATGTCACGCACAGGTACCGCAGCACTCGTCGCCCTCCTGGGCATCGCCGCTCTCACCTCCTGCTCGTCGGACAACTCGGACAGTTCCGCACAGGAGTCGGACAAGCCCATCACCAAGCAGCTCGCCCAGGGCGAGATATCGCAGGCCCTTCCGGGCACCGGAGAGGTCATTTCGGGATGGGAGGCCTACGAGGGCAAGAGGGTGACATCGGAGGGCACGTCCTGCACAGCATCGGGCGCCACCGCCGCTGCCAAGGGGTGGGTCCGCGGCGGCTCCGCATGGTTCACCTACAACGGCTCCACGGCCAACATGATGGATGTCGCCGTCTGCCTGTACGACTCGGCGGAGAACTCCAAGGACGCGTACGGGGCGTGGAGGGGCAAGGAGTCGAGCAAGGAGCAGGACCTCAAGAAGAAAGTGGGGGAGGAGTCCGTACTCGTCGCCAACCCCGGCCTGAGCAAAGACACCGTCTACGCGTTCAGCCGCTCGGGCAACGTCAACATCAGAGTGAAGGTCGAAGGCACAGGCGGCGACCGCACCGGCGCCCAGGATGTTCTTGCCGCCACGCTCAAGCGGCTGCAGCAGGTGCAGGATGGCGAGCGCCCCACAGCCACCGCCGCAGAGCAGGCCAAGAAGTAGCACCAGCATCACCGGCGGCCAAGCACCGGTGCGGCGGGCCGGCGGCCGCCTGCTGTCACGGGACTACAGACCCGGCAGCGGGTCCTGGCCGCGGCGTTCCACGGAGGAACCGGACGGCGGCTGGGCGGCCTGGGGAGGCGCCTCGACCGCCGAGGGAGCATCTGCGGCGGGATCGGTGCCCTCCTTTGCGCAGGGGCACCGGCACCACCACACACATGGTTCACCGCCCGGACGCAGGATTAAGGTGGCCACCATCTGTCCGCGGAGGCTGTGTACCGGCTCGACGTTGTCGCAGGCGTCGGGCCTGCCCTTTTGCCGGTGCATGCACCAATCGCACCGGCCGTACAGGCAGTTCCAGCAGGTGCCCCGCTCGCACATGGCCCAGCGCCAGAACCCGAACGCGTACCCGTCGTCGATGCGGTGAAGGTGCTTCGGCCATACGTGCTCGCGGACCCAGGCGCCCTCGTCCTCGCTCATCGGGGACGGGTTGGGCACTGGATCGACGAGCCCGAGGTGGAGCATGCGGTGGAAGTTGAGAAGCTGCACGCCGCGTATGACTTCGTACTCGGCCGCGGTGAGCTTGCGCTGCGGTCGCCGGATCACATTGCTCACTGCTCTGCCCGGGGCGGGCGGATGGTCTGACGAGTCACGAGCGGGCCTCCGAGATGGCCAGGCGGGCGGTACGCCCTGCCGATAGCGTCCGAGCAGGACATCCAGCACTGGGGCGGGCAAAGTGCGTGAGAAATTGGTGACACGCGATGCGGCATGGGCGGCTCCGGGAGCACCGAATTCGCTTCTAATGTACTTTATTGGGGGGTGTGAGTCAATTCAAAAGGGCCATTTTGGGAGGTGGGCCGTTCTGTGGAGGACTCGCCGTCACGTCGCTGCCGGCTCGGGAGCTCGGCATCGGACTGCAGGCCCTGCTCCGGGGAGCTCCGCGAGCGCCACGGCCCCGGAGGGCCATCGCATACCCAGGACTACGCCGCAAAGCTGCGGCGCCTGATCATGGGCTTGCGGAAGTGGACACCAGCTCCGTAGAAGACGGCAATGCCTCCACTGGTGCCTCCACAGATGGAGGCATCGGGCGGTACGGTAGAGACATGCCGAAAATCTCCGTAGACCTCACACAGGAAGAACTGGACCGGGTGAACGAGCACGCCGCGAGACTTGGCCAGTCCACCCGGTCCTGGGCCAAGCAGCTGCTGATCAGCGACGCCGACAAGGCGCGCTTCCTCACTGCTGCCCGAACCGCTGTACCGGTCGCCCTGGAGGCCGTCAAGGACGCGCCCGAGGGCATGCGGTGAGCCCGATCGTCTACGTCGACCCTGGATGGCTCCTGGCCATCCAGGAGGAGGCCGCCCCCAGGAACATCGGGATCGCCGACTGGGGAGCCCTCCACTGGACCGGCACCGCGCACCGCTACGAACAAATCGCAGGCCAGCCCTATTACGAGGATGCCGTGTCGAGGGCGGCAACGTTCCTGCACCACGCCCTGGTCCTGAGGCCCTTCGAGGACTACAACCTCGTCGTCGGGTACGCGGCCGCTGATGCCTATCTCCAGATCTCCGGTCACGCCGTCGAGGCCAAGTCGGATGCCCTCTGGGCGCTCGCCGGAGCGGTCCGCGCCGGTGAAGAGGACCTTCGCGGGGTCGCGCGCTCACTCCGGTCCTGGACGACCTGACCTCGCGATTCGGCCGTCAGGCAGTGGCGACGGCGAGCCCGGCAAGGGGCGAGCGTTGCCCCTTCTGGAGAGTGCGGAGAGTGTCCCAACCGATCTCCGGGTGGGCGGCCGGCAGGCCGGCGTGCTCAGGTACGAGGCACGGCGCGCCCCATCTTCAACGGGTTGGGGCCGGGGCGCCCTTGGCGGCTAGAGCTTGTGCTGGAAGCGGTAGTTCGTGACGACCGCCAGGGCGGCGTCACGCTGCGCCTCGGGTCCGGTCTTGCCGTCCTTGATGGACGAGTTGTAGGTCTTCGCCGCGCGGGCAATCGCGCCAAGGTTGCCTTCGAGCCGGGTCCTGACGGCCTCAAGGCTGTGCCCGTTGATGTTCTGCTCGGCGATGTTGTGGATCGCCGCGACCAGGATCTCCGCGACGACCTGCGCGGGGGCGAGACTCTCTACGTTCGTGATCACTGTGGAGCCTTTCGTTTGGCGTGACTGGGAGTTGGCGGGCAGCGTGCGGTGCTCTGGCCTGGCCGGGTGCCCACCTTCCGGGCTACGCCGGATCTCCTGCGGTGAGGCTCCGAAGGACCGGCAGGAACCCTGACCGGTCGAAGTTCTCGGGCAGGACGGCCGTGCTCTGCCCCGCGCTGATCGCCTTCGAGACGATCTCCGACAGCAGGTCCGGCCCGATCGGGAAGGACACTTCGGCGACGACGCCGGAACCCTGATCCGGGACGATGACGACCCAGTGCCCCTTCGCGATCACCCGCTGGACGAAGTCGAGGGGGTGCCAGAGGTCAGAGCCCGGCGGGCAGGTCAGGTCTTCCACGACCCCGTCCTCGTAGACCCGGTGAACGGTGATCTCAACAGGCAGCTTCTCCATCACACACTCCTCAGACATCCGGATGCGAGGAACGCCCCGCACTCGCAAACTCAAATATACTCCGAATAGGTCCGTGAGTCAAACTTAAAGGGTCAATAGAGGATCTCGCCCTAATAGTTTTCTATATGGCTCCAGTCTGGGTACATTGAAGTTGCGGCCGAGCGCTCCATGCGTCGGCTCCCCCGTCCCCATCACGAAGGAGTCCTCCTGCTGTACGCGGACGAGAACAGCGCAGACGAGTTGGAAGCCGTGCTCACTCAGCGCCTGGATGTCGATCTGGAGATGGCGCAGATGCACGCCGAGGCTGATGTCTGGCACGCGGTACGTGACCGCGGGTTTTGTAACCACGGCTCCGCCGTCGGCTATCTCAACCCGCCGGTGCACGAGCTGCAGAAGCGCCTCAAGCTCGGAGAGCTGGCCTGCACCGCCGGATGCGAAACGATCTTTGCCAACGACGAGGACTGGTACGTCAACCTGGATGACCCGATGCTCAACCCGGTTCCGCTGCCGCGCCGTTCCGGTATCGGTGGCGGCCGTTCGGCCTCCCACCCCGGCGCCTGATCACGCCCCTCGTGCCGCCCGCTGACGGCAAGCTCTACCGCTTCCCTGATCCTGATTGGAGACCTTGTGCCCGTCTACCTGGATAACCCAAACGACTACGGGCCCCGCGGGCCGGACGGCTGTGGGTGGAACCGGCTTTCGCTGAACGCCCATTTCGACACGCCTGCCCATTGCGGGCTTCGGCCGATCAGGTTCGCGTCGCTCTTCGAGGCCCGTACCGGTCGGCAGCGCTGGGGCGGCTACGAGCGCTGCGTCGGCGGGAAGCTCCCGAGCCTGACCGCCGACGGCGGGTCGAGCGCGTCCCTGGTTCGGTGCGCGCACTGCCCGGTCTACCAGAACGCGCACGCGCATCGGCCGCTGCTCAACTGGCCCGGCACGGCGCCCCTGTTGCTCGGCCGGGTGCGGGACTGGCCGCGTACCCCCGGAATGTGGATCGCGGATCCGGCCGCCGGACGCAGCAGCGTCCACCTGCACACCTGGCAGGGAAAGGACACCGGCACCGCCGCCGACTGGCCGGACCTCGCCGTCGCCGCCGACATCTGCATGACCTGGCAGTTCCACGACCAGGACGGCGACGCCTTCTGGATCGTCCGGCTCAACTCCGGCGCCGAACAGGCCATCGTGCACACGAAGAAGTACCGGGACCACACCCGGCACGTGCTGTACGCGCCCGACGGCCGGCGTCTGGCGAGGATCCGGTGCCACGGTGCGTGCGCGCACGAGGACTGGCACCTGCGCCACCTCGCCGCCGACCTGGCCGACATCGACGGCGCACCGCCCGCCGACGAGCACTCTGCGGAGGCGGACCTGCCCGAGAACCTGCCCGGGGTGCGGTTCTTCTCGCTGTCTCCCGTCGGGGGCACCGCAACGATCACCCAAGCGGCCAGCCGCGCCTTCGGCGCCTCGACCATGACCGTCAATGCCGAGGTCCCGATCTCGCCAGGTGTTACCGGGGCGCTGCTCGCATACATCGCACGCGTCGCCACCTGGTAAGGGTCGGCGGCCGCGGGCCAGTAGGCGTCGAATCACCTGGCGAGCGCCAGCGAGGCCCGGCGGCCAGCCGCCGTGCCTCGCGCTACATCGGGCCCCGGCTCGCCGCGATGACGTTGACGTCGCGGACGGACCCAGTGCCGGGCAATGCGTTCGCTCCCGCGCCGTCCGTCAGGCCAAGTTCAGGCCGCGGTGGTCGTAGAAGCGGACGTGCACTTCACCGTCACCGTCCGTCCCGATCTGCTGCAGCTTCCCCAGCAATTCGGACTGCGTACGCTCGCTCAAGTCGACCTCGACCACGCTGCCGCCGCCGAAGTACTGGAAGAACCCGCGTACGTCCGGCTCCCCATCCCAAGGGCTGATGCGGAAACCTTGGAAGGCGTCGTCCTCATCGCCGGGGCTGCGGTAACTCTCCCGCTGGACCAGGGCCTCGCATATGGCGCGCACCTCACCGTGGGCGATGAACACCGAGGCACTCTTCACGCGGGACCGGCCCTCGCGCGGGTTGAACTGGGATTCCCGCCGGGTGGAGGCGAACGACACCACCGCCCCGCCCACGATCGGCTCGATGCCGATGCTGTCGATTTGCTCCTCGTACTTCGCCACGACCTCCCCTTTCGCTGCCTTCTGATCCGCCACTCCGCGAGCGGCCCGTCCATGCTGGCAGAGAGCGCTGACACCGGAGTTCGGCACGTGCCGGCTCTTCACCGCCTGTGACCGGGCGAGGCAGTTGTCACCTGGGCGCGCAGACTGTCACTGCTGTCACTGCACCCCGACCTGGCTACGCCTCCGCGCGAGCGCACCCGGTCTGAGCAGCCAGTTCGCCCCGGCGGCGGTGACAACAACCGGGACCAGGCGCAGCAGGTGACAACCATCTCGCCCATCTAGTGACGAGCAGCACGCTCAAGGCGAGTTGAACGCGCAGGTCGCGGGGCGCGCATGGTGACGACTGCCTTGCCCAGTCACACCGCCGAGGTCCTGCCCGATCCGTGCAGCGACCCTCACCGGGGTGGATCGCCTGAACACGACGCGTCGCCATGTGGCAGCGGGATATTGTGGTCGCAGTGCGTCCCAGGGGGCGCGCGCTCGCCGGCTCGACCCACCGTTGGCCGCTGAGTGAACCGAGCCCGTGCTCGGCCCCGGAGAGCAGATGCAGTTGTCGCGCCCGGCCTGTCGGTCCTGTTGGCGCATCGAGGTGGGCGATGCGATCTACGGGACCGTGTTCAGGAGAGCGCCATGTCAACAACACCTCGTACGTCCCCCACGCACTTCTCGCGGATCGCCCGCCGACTCAGCAACGAAACCGGCATGGGCTACCAGAAGGCCCTGGCCACCGTGCAGGAGAACGCCGACCAGATCATGCAACAGGGCCAGCGGCTTGACGGTGCTGGCTGCGACATGGCGCTGCGGTTCCTGCTCCAGCAGAGCCTCGAATTCTGGGGACCCGGGGTCGGCGCACACATGTGGCCGCAGCAGTACCACGCCGTCTCGATGGAACTGCTCCACTCCGGCCTGTGCACGGAAGCGATCCAGGCGACGGGCCACGCCCGCGACCAGGACCAGCCACAGCCGTGCGGCAGCACCTTCGACCCGTCCTACCTCGCCGCCGCCGGGGTGGAGCCCCTCGACTACGACGCCCCCGAAGAGGAGGAGGACTGGGACGAGGAACCCGAGGAGATCGACCCAGCGCTACTGGAACCGGTCGACGAGCCGGACCGGTGGCGGCGCCACGTCCTCACCCAGGGGCCTCGACCCGTCTACCGGCTGCCGGCCGTGCACAGCCTTCCGCCCAACGCCCACGAGGAGCTAATCCGTCTCTCCTCGCAGGAGGCAGCCGTCCGCTTGGAGCAACTGGTGGCCGAGCAGCCCGCGGCGGCGGAGGCCTACGTCATGCGGGCCGAGCTCCACCTGGCCGCCGCCCGCGACCGGGGCAAGGAGCACGATCGCGCCGTGCTGACCGAGGCCCGCCGGTGGTACGAATGCGCGGTCGCCGTCGCCGAGGTGCCGCTCGCCTTCCCGATGTACGACAGCGGGGTGCTCCCGTGGCAGGAGGAGTCCAACCGGCCGCTGCTGCGCGGGCTGCACGGGCTGGCTCTGGTCGCGCACCGGCAGAAGCGGTGGAACTGCGCGGAAATGATCCTGATGAGCCTGCTCTACCTCGACCCAGCCGACGAACAGCAGGCCGGCGCCCTGCTCCGGGAGGTCCGCGCCGCCGCGGGCATCGTGCAGCCCGACGAGACCAACGGGAGCGGACACGGCCAGGGCGAGGAGGCCGGCGCGTGACGTCGGAGTGGAACAAGCACGAACGGCTCGCCATGCTGCGCACCGCGGACACGGTGACCGCCCTGTTGTCCGTCCCGGCCGGACGCGGAGCGGCAGGCCGCCTCGTACTCGAACGACTACTGGCCGGCGCCTTCGAGATCCTGGTCGAGGGCGACCTGGAGGAGGAGGGCGAGTACGCCGAGGCTGCGGTGTGCACCCTGTCCGACGCCGACACGGCGAGCGAGGAAGCCGCCCGGGGCTGGCTCGAACGGGCCCTGCGTCGACGGGCTCGCGAGCACAACGAGGACCTCTTCGTCGGCGAGCGGGGATGGGTCGACCCGGTCGAGCACGACGTATGGGCGCTCCTCGCCCTCGGCCCGCTGGCACGCCGCATCCGCCTGTGGTCGACGACACTGCGCAAATCAGGCCCCGAGCTGGGGAGTTCGATCGGATGCCCGGCCCATCAGCTCAGGCACTGGGCGTCCGGGAACTCGCTGCCCACTGCGGAACACCGGATCGCGCTCGCGCACGCCCTCGGCGTCCACCCCGCATGGCTGCACGCCGAGCGCGACCACAGCGCCGATACGGACCTGTACCTCTACGACGGGCGCTGCCCGTGCGGGGCCACGGCGGGCTTCACCCAGGGGCCGGTCGACACGGGTGGCCTCCACGAGGACGAGGAAGCCGGACAGGCCGCGTGGTGCAACGCCTGCGGGCAACCCCTCCTGCAGGCAGACGGGAAGACGCTCCTCGCGCTGCCCTTGATGGGGACGGACAGCCCGCTGAATCACCAGCAGTCCAGCCTCCAGGACTTCTGGGCTGCGTACGTTCGCGACGGCCGGGACCTGTCCGAGCCGTGGCCGCACGGGCTGTGGTGCCCCGGTGACACGCCCCGCCAGCGCGGCCCCGTCCGCGTCCCCGGCCCGCTGACCGTGCCGCCGCGGACCCCGCCCCCGCAGCCCGCCGCGCCGACACCGGCGCGGGTGCCGGCGCCTCGGCGAAGGGCGGGGCGGCCGGGGGTGGTGCCGCAGAGCGGGGTGGAGCGGACCGGGGTCGAGAAGATCGAGGCGTTCGTGCGGTGGGTCGGCGGCGGCCGCAAGCTCACCGGCAAGGGGCACATCAAACTGGCCGACGCCCGCATGCTGACCGAGGCGCTGGACACCGGTGACGTCTGGGATCAGGTCGAACACGGCTTCCAGTACAAGACGCGCTCCAGCGCGGAGCTGTCCCACCTGACGCGGATCATCACCTGGACCACAGCCGCCGGGATCCTCCACGCCGACGGCGGCATGCTGCTCCCGGTGAGCGACAGCCTTCGCCTTGCCGACGACCCCGTGGCCTTGTGCAAGGCTCTGGCCGACGCCCTGGTCGACGTGGCCCTCACGGTGCTCTGGTGGCCCACCGTCTTGTCCCCGCTCAGTGAACGGCCCGAGCTGGAGCATGCTCTGGCCGTCATCCGGCAGCACCTGGCAGCCGCCGACGGGCCCGTCGCGGTGAGCACGGTGGGCGAGGCGGTGTGGAACGTGATCGGCAAGGACAAGTACGGCCAGGACGAGTTCGAGGACCCCGAGGGCGCGGAGCGGGCCGTGCTCCGCGACCTTCCCAGTGTGCTGCGCCTGTGTCAGGACGTCGGCCTTGTCCGCCTTCACGAGGGCGATCCGGTCCTCACCCAGTTCGGCCGCTCCTGGCGATGGGCGTACGCGTGACCCCCTGCACCGCACCTTCTGAAGGACCGGGAGGGGCCGCTATCGGGCGGCGGGAACGGCTTCTTTCCGGGGCATCTGGAGCGGACGCCGCCTGCGGCTCGGGGTGAACCACGGCTCGTAGACCGTCCGCTCGCCCGCGCTGTGGCCGCTGGCCAGCTGCGGCCGCACGCGCTGAGTCCGGGATCCGCGTACGACCTCGCCGACGAGGAGCTGAGGCGTGGTGATTGCCTCGGGAACGGCGTCCAGTGCCAGTGGACGGGGCATGATCCGGCCTTCCAGGGGCGGCGCGGGATTGAGGACCTGGAGGATCCGTACGGCGAGGTCCGCGGGCACCCAGTCCAGTTGCAGGTCTACCGTGGTTCCGGCGTGGCTCAGGCGCGCCTTCACACGACACGTGGTCCGCTCTCCCTCCACCTGGTGATTCACTGACGCGTACGACTGCAGCCGGTCCGGGCCGCCGCCGACAGCGCCGGCCCCGAGGGTGGGGAGCGCCCGCTCCATGCGCGCGTTCAGCCGGGTCCGTTCCGCCCGCTGCCGCTCCTCGAGACGCTTGTGCAACATCGCCGTGGGCCACACGTTCAGGTAGGCCGGCAGGAACTTGGTGACGATCCTGCGGGCAAGCCGCGCGGCCGGCTGGTCGAGGCCGACGCCGATCGTCGGAGCACGGTCGCCGTAGTACTCCCGCGGGTAGTGGCCGTCGACCGTGAGCCGCCGCCCGGCGGCGCCGGAGAGGTTGGGGGTGAGGCGGGCGACGTGGACGGCGAAGCCGGCGGGGTGGCGCAGGGTGAACGACCCGTACAGGTTGACCCCGGCCGTGGCCGTCCACCCTGCGCCCTGGATGTCCTGGGCGTTGAGGATGTCGGCCACGGCCTGGCCGCGTACGGCGAAGTCGTCGTGAGCCTCCTGCTTGCGCTGCTCGATGACGTTGCTGTGCATTGATCTCCATTCCGTGCGCGGGGTAGGGCGGTGAACTCGGGGCGGTGTTCAGGCGGCCGCGGCGGGCCGGTCTTCTCGTTCTCGGGGGTCGCTGGGGATCAGGGCGCGCAGTTCGCGCTCGCGGGCCCGGTGGCGGTGCGCGTTGTGCTGCTCGATGGCCAGCTGCTGCTTCACCTCGCGCAGGCGACGCCGGGCCTCGCCGCGCAGGTACGGGACGTTGGCCTGTGCGGCTGCCAGGCGCAGCGCCGCCAGGTCCGGCCGGCGCAGGAAGTGCAGGGCCAGTGCTCGGACGACGGCTGCGGTGCGCAGCTCGGTGGCGTGCGGCGCCGAGCCCCGGGACGGCACCCGGGCGCCGATGGTGTCCGGCGCGGTGAGCGTGATGTCCTCGCTCGTGTCGCGGTCCCACTGGCCGCACAGGCGCACGCCGTTGACCACGGGCGCGTGCTCCCGCTCGTCCTCGAAGTACGCGCCGCTGGCGTGGCCGTAAGCGACCCAGATGCCCTGCGGGATCGGCTCCGGCCGGAGCCTGTTCGACCCGACGGTGAACCGCCCGGAAACCCGAGCCCCCTTTACCTCGTAGACAACGCTGCCCGCGACCTCGGCGTTCACCGCGACCTCGCGCACCGTGATCTGCCCGAGCGGGCCCCGGCGGGGATCTTCGATCTGCAGCTGCACCGGCTCGGGATCCGGCGCCTGCACTGGACGCGGGCGGCGGCGCAGAATGCCGGCCAGCGCACAGAGCCGCTGACGTACGGCCCGGCGCTCCTGCTCAAGCTCGACAGCCTGGGCCTCCGCCGCAGTCGCACGGTTGCCCTCGTGCTCGGCGTACTCCGCCGCCTTCTCGCCGGCCGCCGTCCTCATGAGAGCGCGCCGATCGGGCAGGCTGCGCCAGTGCGTGACGATGGCAAGGATCACGGCCTCGGTGCGGCGCTCAGTGCCGCGCGAGAGCTCCCGGTGGATGCCGTTGCGCAGGCCGGCGGTGTAGCGGCCCAGGAACCACCCCTTCGGCAGGTCATCCGGGTGCAGACGCTCGGTCCAGCCATGGACCCGGACGCCGTGGACCACCGGCTCGTCGGGCCGGTGCTCGCGGTAGAAACTGCCGAGCGGCTCAAGGCCGTCACCGAACTGCACCGCCACGCTGGACGGCAGAATCGGGCCGTTCGCGATGTGCTCCGGCACGACCACGAAGGTCCCGTGCACGTGCGGAGCACGCACGACGTAGCGGACGCGGCCGCGCTCCAGGACGGTGACGCGCGCTGAGGCGGAGCCGATGCCGGGCAGCGGCAGCTCCACGCGCTTGGTCAGATGTCGGGCGGTCAAGGAACTCCTCTGCTGTACGGACGACTTCTGTTCGCCAGATCACTGCGGGTGCTCGCCCCGTCTCAGAGGTGAGCGACCCCGGCCGGAGACGGCAGGGTGACGGGGGACGGTGTTCAGGGCGTCTGCGGGGACTTGCGCGTCCGCCAGACGTCGAGTGCGGCCCATGGCCGCGTGACTGCCAGGGCTGCGAAGAGGGCCCACTCACGCCTGCGGTCGCCGATCCAGCGTTTGTGGTTGTGCGGCAGGAGCAGGTCCTCCACCCACATCCCGAAGCGCTCCCAGAGCCGGAGCCGGCCCGCGGCGTAGCCGAGAGCGAGGGCGCCGATGACGGCGAAGGCGATCACGCTGCGCCCTTCGCGTACGGGTGCTCACTGATCAGTTCGCGGATCTTGCGCACCGACGGAGCGTCATGCCACTGCGGGCGGTCAGGCGTGCGAGCAAGGCCGGCACGGGCCCGGCGGGCCGAGCCAGGTATACAGCTCCAGGTCACTTCGAAGCGCCACTGGGTTCCGCGCGGGGGGGCGTCGGAGGGGAGGGTGTCCCGCCCGATGACGATCTTCAGGAGCATCTCGTCCGTTCCCCGCGGCGTCCAGGTCCGCGTAGAGCGCCAGCCGTGGGCTTCGGCGTGCGCGAGCAGCTCCCGGACGGTCTTGGGCAGTTTCCACCCGTCCGGCGTGATCGCGGCCAGCTTCCGCTCCGCCTGGGCCAGTTCCATCTGAAGCCTCTGCACGCTCGCCTTCCACTGATCGCGTTCGGACTGGGCGACGTCCGCGTTCCACTCGGCGGTGCGCAGCCGTCGCATCAGCTCAAGCGGCGACAAGTCGCGGTACTTGGCGAACACTCGCGTCTCGTCCGCGGTCTGCGGTCGGTCGTGGAACTCCACGCGATCGACGGTGCCGTCGGGGTGTATGACCCTCGACACTCCGGAGAGCGGGTACTGCGTGGCCACGGGCGGGCCTCCCTTACAGAGCAGCAGGAACAGCCGGGCAAACCCGTCGAGTGAGACGGTCGGCGATCTCCCTCGACCGGGACGGCCGAGGAAGACGTCCAGCGGCGCGACGGATCGCAAGGAGGGGACACGGCGGGGGTGGCAGGAATCGAACCTGCGCTGCCGGTTTTGGAGACCGTCGCTCTGCCTCTGAGCTACACCCCCTGGGATTGGCGATCGCGCCCCGGAGGCCGGGGCCATCGCCTCTGCGCACCGGTGGACGGCGCGGCAGCGGAAAAATGGGATGCTCCTGCAAGGACTCGAACCTTGATCTCCGGCTTCGTAGGCCGACGTCCTCTCCGTTGAACGACAGGAGCGGCGCGCACAATGCGCAACTTGCGTACCCTCGGTGGGATTTGAACCCACGACCTCCCGGTTTAGAGCCGGGCGAGATATCCACTACTCCACGAGGGCATGTCCGGCATCGGCCGGGGACCAGATCAGGTTGCGTCCGCGAGGACACGTCCATCGCCTTCCCCAGCCGACGGCCGGTCCGTTTGCGGGACCTCCCCAGGTGCTGCAAACGGATGCGTGTCAGCTAGGCCGGATCCGCGGGGAACTTCACCTCCCTGCTGACACGTCGTGAGCGGACGGGACTCGAACCCGCGACCACCCCAAACGGGGTCTCTGCCACTGAGCTACCGCTCCAGGAGAAGCGTCCTTCTCCCTTCAACCCGACCGAGGATCAGTCGGTCTGGTCCGATTGATGTGCTGGCGTGTGCCCTGCCGGAGCGCCGGTGGGTGGAGCGCCAACACGTCGTGACTCGTGGGGAGTTGAACCCTCGCCCCGAATGCCTTCAGGGCCAGCGCCTGTAGCTGCGAGCCTGCCGTACGGTGCGGATCGGCCGCGTCCGTGTGCCGTACGGCGCCTGCGGGGTTGATCACCCCCGCCGACTCTTCTAATTTACGCCACCCACCCCCTTGTGTCAAATTAAAAGGGTCGTAGAGGGTGCCTCCCCGCCGACGACGGGGCCAGCCGCAGAGCGGCACCCGGCTAGCTCAGGTCGTACATGAACAACCAGGCGGGCTCGACCGGTTCGGCGTGTCCCACGGACACGGCGGCCCGGCGCACGGCCTCGTCCCGCTCGGGCGACGGGGTGAAGTCGCGTACGGACTTGCAGCTGCCGGGCTCGAAGCCCACGACGGCGGCCCCGATCACCACCCGAGACGGCCCCCGGTCACCAGAGACGGTGAAGAGCTGCACGTCCTCGGCGTCACAGGCCGGGCTCTGGGCGCGACGCAGTTCCTCCAGGCGGTCGTAGACGTGTACCCAGTCCGCCCCGGGCAGCTCGACGCCGTACACGGCGAGGAAGGAGTGCTCCAGGCTCATCCGGTTCCCCCGATCTCCCGGTTCCGCCGGGTACGGGGCAGCGGGCAGATGCCGCCGCCAACGGGTTTGTCATCCTCGGCCGCGCCGCCGTCACTCATCACCGCGGTCTTCGCAGTCGGGGCAGTCGTCGTCGCAACGCTCTTGGATGCCGAGGCTGTGGACGCGACAGCGCATGCACGGCTCGCGGGTGAAGGTGACCTCGCCGTCCCCGTACGTCTCACCGTTGTAGTCGTCGACGGCGATGCCCTGCGGTTCACGGCAGTGGCCGCAGTTGACCTCTCCCGCGCGGTACAGCATCAGGCCGCCTCGGAAGCGCGGCGGGCCTGCAGGTCACATATGACGGCGGCGATGTACTCGGGGTCGCTGGTGTCGGCGTCGACGAGCTCGGCGTGCACGCGGGCGACCATCTCGGCGATCTCCTCGACGTCTGCCTCGAAGTCGGACCTGTTCCATACGTCGTAGGCGCACCCGAGGAACCCCTGCGCGTACGCGTCGGCCGCGTTGCGGGCATGGCCGGTCCAGAAGTAGCGGGACCAGTCATCGGAGCGGATGCCGTTGATGTCGTACTCGTCGCCGGTGATCTTCACGCCCTTGAGCGCGTAGCCGCGCGTCCAGGCATCGGCGTCGGTCTCGCCGATGAAGTCGGAGGACACCCACATCACCGAGTACATGGGCCGCTTCCACGCCTTGTACTGGGCGTCGGTGGCGAGGTAGCGGTGACGGCCCTTGCGGGGGCTGCGGGCCTTGACGCCGACCTTGCCCCACTCGCGGGCGGACAGGTTGACCAGACGCCCACTGACCTCGAGTTCCAGGATGGCCATGTGGGCGGCGCGCCACTCCTCGGCGTTGGTGTCGTCGGCGATGGCGTGAGCGACGTCCTCGTACGGCACCGGCGCTTCCTGAGTGCTCATCCACGCGTAGGCGGCGTCGGCGGGCTTCAGTTTGGGCATGGCGTGAGGTCCTAACGGTTCGTGGCGAACTGAGTGAATTTCATCGCGGGGCGCCTGGCGCGGTCGCATCGCGTGGGCGTCAGCCCAGGTCGCAGCCGGGACCTCGGCCTACTGGGGGCGGAGTTCCGGCGCCCTTGCGGCGCGCTGCGCCCTCATGGGCGCGGCAGCCGCCTGGTGGCCCGAGGGGAATAGCGTGGGGGCCGCTCTACTGGCTGAGCTACAGGCCTGCCAGGCAGGTCGGGTTAGCAGGCCTTCGCTGTCTGGCGCTGAGGAGGACGATCACCCTCATTGACTCTTTAAATTTTACCCACGTCGCTATCGTATGTCAAATGAAAAGGGTCACGAGTGGTTTCATCCGTAGTTACCCGCGCAGTTCTAACTGGTGAGACCTGTGGGTGGCTCGGACGTTGTTACCTAACGCCAGAGCCAGAGTGCGATGCCGGGACCTGGAGAACGAGGTCCCGGTGGTGCCGGAGCGACCGAACGGTAGGACCGCGACTAAAAGACACCATGGTCACCGCGCGTGCGCTCGCGACCAGGCCAAGGCCGAGCGTGCCGGCTTCGTCAACGCGTCGCCCAACTTGATCGACGGCCGCGTCCGGTTCGCCGCGTGCCCGCCATCTGTGGGCCGAGTTCCCCATGTCGTGGCTGGAAGGCGAATCGGAGCAGACCGTCACGGCGTTTGGTTCCCCGGCAATCACGCGCCGGGGTGATCGCGCCAGTGTGCGTGCACGGCGGAGACACGTACCATCCGGCAGGAACTCCATGCACACACATCCGGAGGAGCATCAACATGTCGGAAAAGTCCACGCTCCAGTCGCAATACGCGGATCAGGTCCGCAACGACCTGGAGACTAATGTCGCGGAACGCGACCGCGTTTCGTCCCAGATCGACGAGCTCCAGGCGCAGTTGAAGGTTTTGGAGGACAATCATGCGCTGCTCATCTTGATGCAGCAGGCACTAGGTAACACGGCAACCCCAGTCGCCGAAACGCGGAAGACGCCCCGTGAGGCTGCACCGGCCGGCGGGCAGGTTCCGCGGGCGCGCACCTCGGCCGAGCTCCCCAACCTCGGGGCGAAGAAGCAGAAGCAGAGCGCCACCAAGACCCAGGCACGAGGGAACGGTCCGACGCTCCGCGATCTGATCGCAAGCCACCTCCCCGAGGCCGGCCAACCGGTTTCGGCAGCCGAAATCCACACCACCGTGGCCACCGCCCATCCCGAGCGGAACATCGCCGCCACCGTGGTGCGCACCACCCTCGAAAACCTCGTAGCAAAGGGAGTTGCGGAGCGGACGCGGCAGCGCCGTTCGGTCTTTTACAGCCGCCCAGCCCCTGGGGCCCGTACTGGCACGGCGGCGGAACGTCAGGACACGTCGTCCGAGGACCTGGCAGCCAACCCTGCGCCGGTGGCCACCAACTGACGGGCGAATGTCTCCAGCTACGACGTTAGTAGTTCCCTGCCCTGGATGACCAAGGCCTCGCGGCGCCTGGCAAAGTGGATGATCTCCGGGGCGGTCGGGAGCTCCCGCTCGCCGTGACGGAAGGCCGCCCCGGAAACCACCAGACCAAGCCCCCAAGGAGGATGGCCGGCTGTGCAGGTTTACCTCCGATGGGAGGACTTCAACTCTCCTGATTCCCAAGAGCATTGAAGACTTGCGAATCGAATAGCAGCAGGCGACCAGCCGCCCGCCGGAACCGCCACGGGAGAAGTAGGAAATCCCGCGGTGGAGGTCGGAGGCCTCGCGCGCCGCGCCTGTGAGGTGATGTGGGGGGAGACCATGGGCGCCGGGTTGGCCTGCCGCTCTTGGAACGACAGGGCTGCCTCCGCGGGCGCGGTCTGCGGGCGACACGTGTACAGGTGCCCAGCTTGGGAGAACTGAGGAACGCGCGTCAGCCGGTACCGCATCAAGGAAACCGGCTGACGCCGTTCGTCCCCGGAAATCCGGGCTCGACAGGGGCTCGCAGGGGGCGTCGAGCTGCGGGCCCTGACCGGCTAGCGTGTTGCTCATGCGTAGCACCGGTTCATCCCCAGGCACCCCGGGGCCACCTTGTGGTGGATCGCCGACGCTAGCGTGCTGGCGGCGTTGGAGGGAAGCCGCTGTCACCCGGGGGAGTGAACGAGGTGAACCACGGCGAGGCAGGGAAGACTCCGGACACGTCTCATGCTGATGCAAGGGGAGGGGGCGGTTTCTGTGGCCGCGGCCGGCAGTACGGACTCAGCGCTCAAGAGGGCCCGGATCGCGCGGAATATGACGCTGGAGGAGGCTGCCGATGCCTTGAATGCGATCACAGGGCAGTCGGCGGATGGGACTCTGATCAGCTCTTTCGAGTCCGGACGGCGCCGTACGGGCAAGCGGAACCGGGCCGGGCTGTGCGAGCTGTACGGCGAGCGGTCGGAGGTCTTGTTCGCCCATCAGGACGGCGCGACCACCAGTGCGTTGGAGACCACCGGGACGGCTGTGGTCGTGAAGGTGCTCACCCGTTGGACGGATCTGATCGAGGCGATGGTCGCGGTCGTGGCGGGGGCGCGCGAGCAGCTGGTGGTCACCGGTAGCCGGAGCCGGGAGAAGGCGTATCTGGCGGCGATTGAGACGGCGGTGGCGCAGCACCCGGACCTGGTGCACTACCGCGTGCTCTACGGGCCGCCCCGGCACCGGGCGTTGGCCGATCATCTGGTGCGGCTGCTGGAGTTGCGTGATCCATCGGCGCGCCGCAACGGCGTCAAGACGCTCCACATTGGGCTCGTCGAGCCTGCGGAGGCCCTGGAGCGTTTCTTCGTGGCTTCCGAGAGTGCCGCGGTGGTGCCGCTGCCGTCGTTTCACGGGTCGGACGGGTTTGACTGCGGCGTCTTGCTCAGTCGGGAGGCGGCGGTTGGTTTGGTTCACCATGGTCGGGAGGCGTGTGCCTCGGCGCGGCCGGTGGAGGCGATCGAGGCGGTCCGTGCGCTGCCGGTACGGCACAACTGATCCGTGGTGGGGAGCGGCGTGAGCGAGAACTTTCTACAGGTGGCCGAGGCCCGTATGGCGTCGGTGGTGGAGCTGGCCCAGGAGCTGATCCGCCGTCCGAGCCGGGCCGGGATCGACGAGTACGGCCCTGTCCTGGGTGTGTTGGAGGACTGGCTCGCGGTACATGGTCTGCCGCACCGGCGTCTGCACGACGACGCGGGGAGTCTGGTGGGGCTGCTGGTGGAGATCTCCGGGGGCCGGCCCGGCCCGTGGTGGGCTCTGGACGCATGCGTGGACACCGCTCCGTATGGCGATGAGACTGCCTGGTCGTTCGCGCCGGCCAGTGGCGACGTGAAGGATGGATGGTTGCTTGGCCGGGGGAGTGCCGATTCCAAGCTGGCTGCCGCGATGTTCTGCCACATTGCCGCCGACCTTGCGCCTCGTGCCGCTGAGCTGCGCGGCGGGCTCGCCGTGCTGCTGGATGTCGACGAGCACACGGGCGGCTTCGGCGGCGCCCACGCCTTCCTCGTCGACGAGGCCGCGGTCACGCCGGCCGGAGTGATGATCGGCTACCCGGGCCTGGACGAGGTCGTGGTCGGCGGCCGGGGCCTGTGGCGGGCGTCCCTCGCCGTGTACGCCCCCTCCGGGCACTCCGGATCGAGCCGGACGGTGGTCGGTGCGATCTCCCGCGCCGCCCGTCTTGTGGGCCTGCTGGATGCCGCCGAACTACCCGGCATCGACGGCGAGTCGGGGTTCCCGCTGCCACCGAAACTGTCGGTGACGTCCTTCCACGGCGGCCAGGGCTTCTCCGTCACCCCCGACCGGTGCGATCTGAACGTCGACGTGCGCACCACCCCGTCCTTTGAAGCCCACGACGCGGAGACCCTCGTCCGCAAAGCCGTCGCCGAGCTCGACGCGGAGCTGCCCGCCCCGAAGCCCACCGAGGTCACCCTGGTCGCGACCTGGCCGCCCTTCCACCTGACCGAGGAGGAACAGCCTGCCTCCGCCCTGCTGAGCGCTGCCGCCAAGGCAGGGCTCGCCGTCAAGGCGAAAACGGCGGGACCGTCGAACATCGGGAACCTGCTCGCCGGCGAGGGCATCCCGGCCACCGCCGGTTTCGGAGTGCCGTACGAGGGGCTGCACGGCATCGACGAGCGTGCTCACCTCTTCGAACTCCGCGCCGTGTACACCGTCTACCTCAGGGCAGTGCTCGCCCTCATGCAGGAGTGACGTCCCAGTCACGTCCCAGATTTCTCCCAGATCAACTCCCAGAAAGGTCCCAACTCCGTCTCTAGGAAGGGGACTTCAGTCGCGGTGACATGGAGGCAGCACCACGCACCACCTCCATATCCCCCGAGACAAGGGAGGCCGGTCATGGCCGAGCAGACCATCGTCACCATCCAGCCTGTCGTCGACGAGCAGCTCGCCGCGGTGCCGGGCACCGGCGGCTTCGCGCCGCAGGTCAGCGCGCACCCGGTGGTGACCCTCACCCTGGGCCGACAGACGTTCAACGACTCGGACAAGACCAACTACTTCGAGGGCTGACCAGCCCGCAGGACCTGACCCGAGTATCCCGAGGGCCGGCCAATGAGGGTCGGCCCTCGGGCACGTCACAGGGCTGATCAAGGGGAGGCGAACGGATGGAACAGGAGTGGGTGACCGGCGGCACGGCCGCCGTGGACGGATGGACGATCGACGGGCTCGGTGACGTGCGCCGAACTCCGGGCACGCGCGTACGGGCGGCCGTCGAGGGCCCGGTGGTCCTCGCGGTCCTGGGCGACTGCCCGGTGACCGAACAGGAGCTTCGTACCGGGCTGGAGGCCGTACGGGCGAGCCGGTGGGACCAGCTGACCCGGTGGCCGGGCTCGTACTGGGTGGTCGCCGGCAACGGGCAGCAGCGGTTCGTGTGCGGCGACCTCGCCGGCATCCGGGCCGTGTACTACACGCTGCACGGGACGGAAACGGCCTGGGCGAGCATGCCCGAACTCCTGGGACGTCCGCTCGCACCCGACCTGCCGCTACTGGCGGCGCGGCTGACGGCGGGCGAGCACCACTGGCCGCACCGCAGCCCGTTTGAAGGGATCCGCATGCTGCCCGGCGGATTCGGTCTGTTACTCGCACAGGGAACGCCGCCGCAGCTCGTCGACATCACCGGCGTCGAGCCCGTGGACGAACTGCGCGAAGGCGCCGACCGGTTCGGCCGCGCTCTCACCAACGCCGTCCAGCAGCGGGTCCGCGCCGCCGACGGGATGGTGGGGGCGGACCTGTCGGGCGGGCTGGACTCCTCGGCAGCCGTCGTGCTCGCCGCCGACGCAGGCTCCGTGCACGCCGTGACATACACGGACAGCTACACCAGCGGGGAGGACGCGACGTTCGCCACCCGCGTCGCCGAGCACACCGGGGCCCTGCACACGGTCGCCACCGGCACTGACCATCAGCTGCCGTTCTCCTTCCCGGCCGGGCAGTCGACGGGCACCGAGCCGGTGCTTGAGGCGGCCATGTACGCCATGGACACCTCCTACCTGCGCCCCGTACGCGGATTGCCGCTGCACCTGACCGGGCACGGCGGGGACGTGGTGCTCGACGCCTCAAGCTCCTGCTGGGTCCGCCTGCTGCAAGACGGTGGGCGCCGCGAGGCCCACCGCCAGGTCGTGGCGTTCGCCCGCATGCGCAACACCGCCCCAGGCCCGTACTGGAAGGCCCTCAAGCAGGCCGCCGACCTCGGCCGGGCCGGCGCCCTGGAACGCGCCGCCAACGCGCTGGAGCGCGGGGCGGCCACGCCGAGCCCGGCCGCGGCCTGCTGGTCGTGGTGCCGGCTCGGGGCCGGGGCCTCGTGGCTGACCGGCGAGGGCCGTCAGCAGGTGGCTGCGCTGTTGCGCCAGGCCGCCCACAGCCAGCAGCCCGAGCTGGCCGACGAGTTCGACCAGTGGGCCGCCCTGCGGTCGGTGGGCGCCTCTGCCCGAGGCTGGGCCCCCTACGCCCAGGCGCTCGGCATTCAGCCGGTGTACCCCTACCTGGACAACGAGGTCGTCCGGGCGGCGTTCGCCGTCCCGGCGCTCGCCCGCCGCGGAATGGCGACCTACAAGCCGCTGCTGCCGGCCGCGCTGCCCGAACTCCCGCACTGGCTGACCTCCCGCCGCTCGAAGGGCTCCTTCACGGCCCAGAGGATCAAGGGGTTGGCCCGGCACCAAGGCCGGCTGGATGAACTGATTGCCTCCAGCCCCCTCGTGGCCGGTGGGCTCATCGACCCCGCGGCCGTCCGCGCCACGCTCGCCCAGGCAGCCCGAGGCCAGAGCGCCACGACGATCGCCGATCTCCACCAGCTGGCCGTGACGTGCTGGTGGCTGACCGGCCAGAGGGTGGGCAGGGAGGTGACGGCGTGCTGACCCCTGCATCCCATGTCCACTACGCCGCAGGCCCGTACGGCACGGCGGTGCTCGACGTCCGGCGGGGCGCGTGGCTGATGCTCGATGCGGACGCTGCGAAGATCTGGCATGCCGTCACCGTCCGCGGCGGCACGGCCGGGCTCGCCGACGAAGTGGCCATCCCCACCGGCCAGGACCCGCAGGTGGTCGGCGAGCAGATCGCCGTGTTCGTCGACCACCTGGTGGCCACCGGGGTGCTTGTCGACACCGCCCGCTCACCCCGGCGGAGGTGGTGGCGGTGACGGTCATGGTCCCCACTGCCCGGCCGACCGCGCCGCGCCGGGACCGCCTGGTCGCGGCCGTCGCGCTCGCGCTGTCCCTGGTCATGAGCCAGTGGCCGTTGCGCTGGCAGATCGGCGCCGTGCGGCTGCTGCGCGGCCTGCCGTATGCGCGCCGCACCCGCCTCGAAGCCCTATACACCGCTGTGCTGGCGGTCATCCCCTCCTGGTGGCCGGGCCGGATCGCCTGCATGGAGATCAGCCTCGCCACCGTCATCGCGACCGCGCTGACCGGCCGCCAGGCCCGCTGGGTGCTCGGCGCCCGCTTCCTGCCCGACGCCGCGCACGCCTGGGCCGAAGTCCCCGAGGGAGCGGTCGGCCGGGACATCGGCGACGCCGTCGACCGGCCCTGGACACCGGTCCTCGCTGTCCCGTAGACGGCGCCCGGGCCGCTGTGGTCCGGGGCCGCCCGAGCCTCCCTGTCCCGGACCACAGCATCACTCGAACGAGTGAAAACCGCATGTCGCGATTGACGCCCGATGCGGACGACCTGGAACGATCCCCAAGGTGCGGAACAACTCCGTTGCCCCGCCGCCCGGCTCGGCTCCCTGATTGGGCAGTGAGCACTTCCGTATCCTCGCCGCCCGTCACCGCAACGGGCCAGCCGCCCGTGATGCGCCTGGCCTCCGACCGGCACTTCGAGGCGAGCGTCAACCTGTCCACCTGGGCCATAGCGCGCCGTCTGCCCCGCACGCTCAACGAGGCAGCCCGCCTGGGATGGCGAACCGACCGCCCTGCCGTCCTGACCTTGCTGACCTGCCAGATCGGCGCCGCGGCGCTCACCGCGACCGGGCTCGCGGCCACCACCCGCGTGCTGGCCGCCGTGTTCACCGCAGACATCGCCGCCAGTCTGCGCGCCAACCTGACCGCCGTGATCGTCCTCGCGCTCGCGGCTGGTGGCCGCTATGTGCTGGATGCCGCTGCCCGCGCGGCCGCCGCCCGGCTCGCGCCGAAGGCCGTCCGCGAGGCCGACCTCGAAGTCATCACCGCCGCCACTGCCGCCGAGCTCGTCGCCTACGAAGAACCGGACTTCGAGGACGCCCACGCCGCCGCCTCCGACGGCGCGGACAAGACCGGCGACCTCATCCTCGACGCCCAGCTCCTCACCTCCGCAGCCGCCCAGTTGGCCGCCGCCGCGACCGTCGTCACCGTCCTGAACCCGGTGATGCTCCCGCTGCTGGTCCTCTCCGTCATCCCGTGCGCCTGGGGCGCGGTGCGAGGGGCGCGGATCGAACACGCCGCCCACCACCGCAACCTGGCGGACTCCCGGCTCCGCAATGTGTTCCGCTCCTACACCACCGAGCGGAACACCGCCGATGAGGTCCGCGCGGGTACCATGGCCGGCTTCCTGATCCGGCAGTACCGGATCGTCTCCAGCCGCCTGGAGGCCGAACAGCTCAAGGCCACCCATAAGGCACTGGTGGTACAGGGCATCGGCGACGCGCTCACCGCCGTGGGCACCGCCGCCACCTGGGGCATGCTCGTGCTCCTGGTGGCCAGCGGACGTATGGAGTTGGCCGGGGCGGGGACCGCCGCACTGGCGGTGCGGACCTCCGGGACGGCCTTGGCCACCACGGTGCGGGCCGGGGCCCGGCTCTTCCGCACCTCGCTGTCCCTGGACGACTGGGCGCGCTTCCTCGCAGTGGCCAAGCCCTGGACAGCCCACCGCGGTTCGGCCCGGGTCGCTGACGATGGACCGCAGGTGATCACCGCCCGCGATGTCTCCTTCACCTACCCCGGAGCCGACCGGCCCGCGCTCGACGGCATCAGCCTGGATCTCAAGCGAGGCGAGGTCATCGCCCTGGTGGGCGAGAACGGCGCCGGCAAGAGCACCCTGGCCCGGGTGCTGACCGGTCTCTTCCTCCCCACGACAGGGTCGGTGAGGTGGGACGGCCTGGACCTGGCCGACGCCGACCCGGCAGGGGTGCTGTCCAAGGTGGCACTGGTGCCGCAGGACTACACTCGCTGGCCCTTGGCTGCCCGCGAAAACATCACCCTTGGCCAGCCCAGGCCCGACGGCGACAGCGCTGTCCACGCAGCCGCCGAGGCATCCGGCGCCGACATCGTCATCGCCGGCCTGCCTCACGGGCTCGACACATCGCTGGCCCGCTCCTGGTGGGGCGGACACGATCTGTCCGGCGGACAGTGGCAACGCGTCGCCGTCGCCCGAGCGTTTCATCGCGATGCCCCGGTGCTGGTGATGGACGAGCCGACCGCCGCGCTCGACGCCCGCGCCGAACACCGGATCTACACCCGGCTCAAGACGCTCGCCGCAGGGCGGGCAACCGTATTCATCACACACAGGCTGGCCAACACCCGTCTCGCTGACCGAATCATCGTCCTCGATCAGGGCCGCGTCGCCGAGACGGGGACGTACGACGACCTCGTCAGCCGCGGAGCAACATCGATCTTCTTCGAGATGCTCATGCTGCAGGACGACCGAGCATGACCTGGCAAGTTGCCCTGTCTGCTCGGGCGGGGGATCGGATACGTTGGCACGACTTCAGGGTGGCCAGTCCCTATGACTGAGCTCCGGCCCTTGGGTCCGGAGCTCAGTTGGTAGCCGGGTGGTCAGTTCCAGATCGAGTCGGCACAGATGATCTGGACGAAATCCCACCGGGTGTCGCTGCTGGTCTTCATACGCATCCCCTCTCTCACAGTTCGGCCATGCGAGAGGGCCGTCTCGTTCGGCAACACCATTCCCGCCGCGGGGTTGGCGTCGAGGAGGTGAGGGCGTAACGCACGCCGCTCTGAGCAGAGTTGGGGAAGAATGAGAGGCATGGGACGAGCTTCTCGACGACGCGCAGAACGCCGCAATGCGCCGCAGGCGGCGACCGGGCCCGATGCCGTTCTCGGCGTTGTGATACCGGAGCGGTACCTGATCCGCCCAGCCACCATGGACGATGACCCCGATGTGGTGCGCGCCCTCCTGGAGCCGGTGGATTTCATGGATGCCGCGATGCCCGAGGAGATCATCAACCGGATGCGCACCGGCTTCTGCATGCCAGCACACTTCGGCACCTCGACCCTGCTGCTCGCCCAGGAGCACCCTGAGGGACAGGTGGTCGGCCTCGCTCATGCGATCCCGCCCGTGGAGTGGCTGATGGAGATGGAGTCGACTCTGGGCCGGCAACTGTGCCTGAGGCTGTCGAGGTCGCTCGTCGAGTTGGAAGCGGTGTCGGTGGCCGACAGCGCCCGCGGCCAGGGGCTGGGGCACCGACTCGTCAACGAAATGATCCGCTTCTACAGCGGCCAGGGCTACGAGGCGATGCTGGGCGGAATCCACACCCATAAGCCGCATTTGGAGCGGTACTACGAGGCCGTCGGCTTTCATGTCCTGCCGCCCGGGGCTCCACTCGACCTGGGACTGCCTGCCGGCCGGATCCGGTACCCGGCCACTGCGTCGATGCGGCATCTGGCGCGCCCATTGGCCCCGCGTGTCTCCTACCGCGCCGGTGTCCTCGGAGAGTTGCTCACCATCCGGTGAACCCACATGGCAAGGAATTACCCACTGTCACCGGCGTACTCGGCAACTGCACCAACCTGCTGCCGATCTGCGCCGCGCGGTCCCGGAGTTGATGCAGCAAGGCTGGAGCGGCTCTACCCGTCCGCTGGCGCACGGGCGCCTCTGTCCACAGGCCGGTGCTCCCAGGATCGGTGGTGAACGCCGCTGCTCGTTGTCCGGGGGCTTGCGGGATGTAGCAGGCCGACGTCCCGCAAGTACCTGTCCGCGTGCAGTGTCGAGTTCGGTCCAGGCCCGGATGGGCCGCATCGTGATGTCGAGGAGGGGTTTTCATGAGCATTTTCAGCCGACGGGCACCGGAGGATGCTGCCACCAGCGGCGAGGACAGGGCGTGGCTGGAGAGCTGGGCTGGAGGCCCGCGAGCCGACTTTGACGAGGTGGAGTTCGTCGACGACTACGCCGTGCTGCGCTGGGAGACCGACCGAGGCGGGTTCGGGCTCGCGTACGCGCTGCACGACGGCAACGGCAGCGTGCACGGCGCGCTCCGGGCGCTGCGCCAACGTCACCGGGACCGTGCTGGTGCCCGGTACGCGTGCGTGGCGGTGGCGATGGCGGCGACTCAAGTCTCCGACCCGTACGTGCCCAAGCTGGTTGCCTGCGATATGGACGAGGGCGCCCACCAGTACGAGACGACGTGGGCCCGCCTGGCGGCAGTGCTCGGACAGCGCGCTCCGTACTGGTTCGCCACGCTGCGGGACCGCGACGCGATCGCCGCGTGGCAGCCGGGCGCCCCGCCCGCGGTGGTCCCGGCTTGCCACGTCACCAACCCCATCGGCGCGGCAGCCGATCTCGCGGCGGCCGAGCCGGACGGCTCCCCAGCCGCTGAACTCTGCCTGCACCTCGTCCGGGAGATCCGAGCCCGTGACCACGACGCCGTCACTCGCCACATCACCGAACTACAGGAGAACGCGGCTGAAGGCGGCGACGGCGCCCACCTCCTCTTGGGCGCGGTCCCGGCCGAGTTGCGTCACCCGGAGCCGGCCGAGCCCTCGGAGATGGTGCGGAGGGCCAGCTGGCTCGCCATCACCGAGCGCCGGGATGTCGTGGCCCACCGTGTAGCCGACTTGGTTCAGCGCTGGGACGGCGGACAGGACTGGCATACCGGTGGCGTCGTCATAGTCGACCCGAAGGCCTGCGCGGTCACCCGGGAGTGGGAACAGCGCCTGGTGCCGGCAAACCGCGGACAGGCTCCGACGGTCCTGGAGAAGCATCTCCTCGACAACGCACATGGGGAGTCCGATGTTCTGCTGTTTGACCCGGCCACTGGCGTCCCGGCGCTGCGCCGGGCCCCCGGCACTGACCGGGAAGACATCTTCACCCTGTGCCTGCAGCGCCTACCTACCCGCTCTCCGCTCGCCGCTTTGGTCGTGAGCGGGCAGACGAGCTGGATCCGTACCGAGGACGGCACGGTGTGGTTCGCGCCGCACCGTGAGGGCTGGGGTGTGGGCTGGGGCTACTCCGGGACCGGTTGTCACACCCTCGCCCAGCTCCTGGGGGCTCTGCTGGACGACATCTCTGCCCCCGCGATGACGTCCGGCGCCGACGAGGCAGAGAACGGCCTCTTCGAGCTGCTGCGGAACACTCCTCAATCCGGCGCGACGACGTACACGAGAGTTCAGCTGGAGTCGGCCCGCGCTAGCTGAGCGAGCAGGAGCAGGCCGCGGTCGCGTCCGTGGGGTTCCTCGACCAGGATCCGCCCGCCGCGGCCGCCACTCTGCTCCGCCGTCAGACAGACTGCCCGACGCCGCAGAACGAACGAGCTGAGTGACTGGCTGCCCGCCTATACAGACGGCACCGACGCCGGCTCTCGGTTCAGTTGCTACCGCGAGCCGGCGTCGGCACCGATCGACTTCACCCGGCAGAGCACTGCCACCAACGCGGCCACCTCCGCCCGATCGCTCCGCCGTAGGATCACTGCGCGCCACATCTATTCAGACAGGAAAGCATGTCGAACCTCCCGCAGTACCCGCAGTACCCGCAGCACTCAGCCGCTCCGCCTTCCCCTGGCTCGATCGGCAACACCCCGATGTATCAGCCCTACCCGGCGCCGTACGGCACGCCCGCCGACATGGGAAGCATGGCCGCTCCGTTCGGCCTGGCCGACCTCGGCTCCAGGCTCGGCGCGCGAGTGCTGGACCTGGTCTTGTGGTACGTCGGGTACATGGCCACCGGTGGTATCTGGCTGAGCATGTGGATCGATGCGGGAGGCGGCTCCACCGCTCGCACGCTCCTCCTCATCTGGGTCGTGGCTTCCGGCGTCCTCTACTACCCGCTCTGCATAGGGAAGTACGGCTCCACGCTGGGCAAGCGCATCTGCAAGGTACGGATCGTGCGCCGCGAGACGGGACAAACCATTGGATTCTGGCGTGCGTTGAGCCGGGAGGTCTTCTGGCCCGTGGCGAGCATCATCCCGGTCCTCGGGTTGCTCAACTCGCTCTGGTGCTGCTGGGACAAGCCATATCAGCAGTGCCTGCACGACAAGGTCGCCGACACCATGGCCGTAGCGCGATAGAACCCCGCACAGACGTTCCTACCCACCCAACCGTCCGCCGGCTATCAGCCCATCGCCCTCCGGGGGCCCATCCGGACGCCGCAGACCGGGACGACTCCCACTGCCCAGGGGACGCTCATGCCCATCGATGAGCCGACCGGCGGGCCCCGGAGGATCGGTTCCGTACGGCGTCGCAGTGGGCATTGCCATGACCGCATCACCTGCCCCGCAGGAACGGTCAGCGCCCTGGGCGCTCGCCCCAGCCAGGCAGGATCGGAGGCAGATCGCTGAGCTCACCGGCGGGACGCTTGGGCTGCGGTGACTCACCGTCATCGCCGTCCCACCGCCGCGCGTACTGATCAGGAAGGTCCCCCCAACCCCAGTACGGCGCAGGGCTGCTGGGCCGCTCGCCGAGCGCCCTCAGCGGGTCGATGCGCTGCTCGGCGACAGTGCAGAGATGGGCCCAGTAGTCGCCCAGGTCGAAGACGTACGCGAACTTCGCGCCGGCCTTGAGACGGCTAAGGGTGGCAGCTCCGTCGACGGTGCCCTCGGGGGCTTCGTCGTCCCACCACTCCAGCGGGCTGATCTCGGTTCCGTCCGCGAGCGTGAACTGGTGCAGGTGCGACAGGTCCCAGCGGCCGAAGGCGGCGTCGATGGCCGTGGCGAGTTCAGTGAAGCAGTGCGTCCGGGCGGCCGCGAAGATCCGGCCAGGCCGCGGCCAGAAGTCGGCTCCGTGACCCGAAACCAGCTCGACGCGGATGGAAAGCCAGGTGCGTGACACGACGAGCTCCTGCCCATGAACAGGCCCAGAGCAAACCGGGAACGAGGCGGCGGCAACCGTCGCCAACGAGGCGGGCTGGGGCATCTCGGTGCTGCCGGGTAGGCTGCCGTTCAGCGGCAGGTCGCGCACGCCGTTCGCCTGATACGTCCGGCTCCCACGTTGCCGGACGGTGGCCAAGGACCCCCGGGACCTCCCGGCGCGGGCCCGTGGAGTGCATACGCCCTTGCCTGCGCTGTTGGCGCCCGAGCCCGGCAGGATGCGTGGGGTCCCGTATCGGAGGCTGTCATGACCAAGAGCGGAGCCAACGGTCCCAAATCCCGGGCCCGCAGCCGCGCGGAACGCAGCGGCACCAAGTACATCCAGGCCCGGCGCGGCGGGGCCGCGGAACCCGGCGCCTGGGCTGACCCCGGTGCCTGGGGCGAGATGATGCTCACGTCATTCCACAAGGGCGAGCCCCTGCCATGGGGAGAGAAGGTCAGCAGCTGGCAGTGCCATCGATGCGGCGCCAGCACTGACACGTGCGCGCTCGTACTGGGTACCGGCACCGTCGGTGTGCGGGCGTACTGTCCCGGTCCCAGTTGCCTGCCTCCGCTGGCCGACTACCCCGCACTGCGGGCCTTCGCCCACAGCATCCAAGTTTTCTACCTTCGAGCCGGGTCGCCCTCCACCGAGGCCCTCGGGCGCTACGTCGAGGCGGTGACGGGGGGTCCTGCTGCAGCCGCAGTGAGGAACGTTCTCAGCGGAACCGTTTTGGCCCGCTGGGACACGGTGCGAGCCCTTGTGCACGCTCTGGAGGGTGACGAGGTCGAGGTCCAGGACGTACTGCCCCTGTGGCAGGCGGCCGAACGCGAACAAACCGAGGGAACGGATGGGCTGTTGACCAGCCTCGCCCGCCAGGAGCGGTTCACAGGATTCCCGCGCCGCCGGTAGAGCGACATCCCGCCCCACCGGCTGAGTGACCTCGACTAACCGGCCCCGCATGGGCTTTACCGGACGTGGTGGAGGTGAGCGTGTCAGCGCGGCGCCGAGGAGCCCTATCAACGCCACGGCAGAGGCGGTGGCGAGGCTGAGCTCGTGTAGCCCGCGCAACCCCGCCTCGCGGCTCCGGCTTGCGCTTGCCTGCATGAACACCCCAGGCATGGGGTGAGCAGCCCTGTCCGGTTTCAGACTTCCCGTTACGCACATTGTGGTGCGTAACGGGAAGCCGAGCGCACATCCGCGGCTCGACCCTTATTCGGGCGCCGCCCCTGGGACCTGCTGGCCGGGGCGCCCCGCTGCGTACGCGGACGACGATCTCTGGTTCGGGCGACCTGTTGCTTTGTCAGCTGCCTTTCGAAGCGAGCGCGCCGCTCGGCGCAGGGACGTGGCTGCGGGCGAAGATGGCTCTGCCACTGTGAGGAGCGGCCACCGCTTGTCCATGCCGGATCCTTGTGGTCTGGGGTAGAGGCCGAGTCGGATGTCAGGCACCGATGCCAGCACCGGCCACCCCAAGGCCACCATCTCTTTGAGCACTGCTCGTTGGAATGACCGGCTCGGCAGGTCACCGTCGGGGTGATCCGGTCCCGACAGCAGCAGGCCCAGCAAGGGTGTCAACAGGTGGCGAGTCTCTTGCAGTTGAAACCGATACTGATCGACGACGAGCACGGCCGCCTGGGCGGGAGAGTAGAGATGCTCATGGGCTTTCTTGACGCCTTGCTGGAGTACATAGTGGCGTGTGCTCCATGGGACCGGAGCGCGGCGGGTGATGGCGACGGCAGCGTCGGCGAGGTCATCGATCGAGGCTGACCAATCCTCCTGGACGACGAGGATGGAGTCGTATTGCGGGCGTGCCCGTACCAGAGCTTGGTGCATAGCCGTTCCGCTCTTGGCGACGGCGAAGTCGTCTTGGACCACCAGCTCGGCCAGGACGCCCGGGGCGACGGCGTCCATCGTTAGGGGCGGGCTGAACGGGAGTTCGGGAGCCGGCTGCGGCAGCCGCCGCGGGGGTGCGAAGGGATGGAGAGCATCATCCTCCCGGATGACCAGGACTCGTTGCCCCTCTTGCGCCCACACCGCGCCGAGATTGAGAGCCGTGCCGGTCGCGTCGTTGGCCCCTCCGCAGGTCATCACGATGACGGTTGCCTGCAATGCAGAGTGTGATCCCTGCGATCGTGCTTTCAGCACTGCTGCTCGTGCGGCACGGAAGTTCTGTCCGCTGCGGTCCATCTGGGTGCGGATCCGGGCGACTTGGGCGCTCGATCGATCTTTGGCCATGAGGGCCTCCCTGACGGGATCCACGCCCTCCCGCTCGGAAGGTCAATACGGCCGTTGAGGCCTGGCAGATGGGGACACGGGCACTTGCCCGGGAGTTGACCCGGGGGGCGCCTTGGTCACCCCTCCACCAGGGCGTGGGCGTGGTAGAGGCTGCGGTGACGAGGTGGCGTACGTGGCTGGCCGCCTGAACTGTAAGCCGACTGCTGCGCGAGTTCATCGTCGTCTACCTCGAAAGGCGGACGATTCTGAGCGTGTTCATCCGTGTGGCCGAACGCCGCGCCCAGCCACCCGACCTGGCCCCGCTCCGGCGCCGGCTCGACGCACCGCTGGGCGCCCGCTGCTCGCTTCGCACCTGGCCGCCCACTCACCCGGCAGCACCGCGGGCACGGACTCCGCGGCCGCTGCTGGCCCCGTGGGCGCGCGGTGCAGTGGTAGGGATCGGGCGGTTGAGGGCGCGCTGCTGCTGGCTGTCAGTCCGCGGAGGGCGCTCGTCCATGCCCGGGACTACGGGGCGGGGTCCGACCACCTATGGCGACCCTTAAAAGTTGCCTCATGATGCGGTACGGAGTACATTAGTGAATATGAGTGATGCAAGTGCACCGTTCGCCCCGTGGAGGAGCTGTATGAATCGAGAGTCCCGCATGGCCACGTTCTCGAAGAGCGAGTGCGTTCGCTCCGTGGTTCGCGAGATTGAGGCGTCGATCGAGTCGTTCAAGGCAGAGCGTAAGGAGGCGTCCGGGCTGGATGCGCAGGACCTGGACCAGATCGTGGAGTCCTTGGAGCTGATGCTTGCCGACTGCCTTCAGTTCGCCGAGCACTGGACCGACGAGGAGCAGCGGCTCCGCGTGGCAAGCGACGTAGAGCAGTTGCTCGGGCACCCGCGTGGGGTCCTTGCCAACTCCCCGGAACGCTTCTGGGCGTCGATGAGGCAGATGTCGGAGCCCGTTCGTTAGCGGGGCGTCCAGGGCCGCCGCCGACGGGGCTCTGCGCCTCCGCACGCGTCCCGGCCGAGGGGCGACGGCCGAACTGGCCGGCCAGGCCCCGACGACGAGGCCCGCCATCCGGCGGCGCACCCTCGCATCTGCCCATCACCAGCCCTGAGCCACGCCCGCGCACCATTCAGGCCCGCACGAGGTCCGCACCGCACACTAGGGGGAGTTCCATGAACACATCGGTCTGGGTCGCGGAGAGCGTTCCCGCCCGCCTGGTCTTCGAGGGCCAGGAGACGGCCGGCGACGCCCTGTCGGCACCAGTGGTCGTGCTGCGGCATCGCGCGCGCAAGTCGGCGGCGCGCGCCATGGCCCACCATCTCTACGTCCTGGGCAGCCGCCGGCCCGAGCTGAAGGCGATGGTCCAGGCGGCCGGGGACATGTTCGCCGCGTCCGCCAGTTGTGATCCCGCTTCCGCTCCCGTGCTGTGCATCAACGGCCGGGTGTACCGGCTTCGCCAGGAGACGGAACCCGCAGCCGACGCCTGACCGAGCCGGGAGTGGGGTCCTGCGGTCCTCGGCAGGATCAACGTGCAGGTACGGGCGCCTCCGCCCTTCCGCAGACATGTCGGCAGAGCACACCCCGCCCCGGTAGGAAGCCCGCCCCGTGAGCGGAGCGGCCCGGTGGTAGCCCGGCCCATCGGCCCGGGCAGATGATGGGCATGGCCGGCGGCGCCCTCCTGCAGCCGGCGGTGCACGGGCCGGAAGGAGACGGCGATGACCGGGTGGGCATGGCTGATGGCCGTACTGGCAAGGCTGCGCCGCACAGGCGCCCCTGCCGACGCCCCGGTACGCCCTGAGCCCATCGAGCGCCCGCTCAGTGCCGGCGCCCTGGTCGGCGGGCGCCTGGCGAGCACGACGGACGAGCCCCGCCCGTTTCCCGCGCCGCACCGGGCCCGAGCGGTCCCGGTCCCGGTAGTGCCGGCCGAGCAGTGGCAGACCCGACGCGACCCGCAGTTGGTGTACGCCCGGATGTCGAACGCTGAGCGGGCCCGGCTGCTTCGGCAGCGCCCCGACTGCGAGTTGTGCGGGCGCAGGCCGTCGGCCGCCGTCGACCACGACGCGGGGATGGGTCGGGTGCGCGGCGTGTTGTGCCGGAGCTGCAACAGCTGGCTGGGGTCGATGGAGGCGGCACTGCGCGTCCCCCGGCGCCGGATGCAGAACCAGGCGGCGTACCTGCACTGGCGGTTCGAGGCTGGCGGAACGGCCGCGCTGGCCTGGTACCTGGGGGAGCTGTCCTATCTGAGCCTGAGCGAGAAGGAGTTCGCGGACGGCCTGCGCCAGGTGCGCCAGCTGCTGTCGGTCCCCTGCGTGTACTGGACAGATGACGGCCGGCCGCCCTCCCGCGACACCCAATGGACTAAGACCGGCCCGCTGGAGGATGCCGATGAGGCGGACCGCCACCACCGCCGCCTTCGGTGCGCGCTGGGGCACGAGAACGTCGTCGTGACCGCATTCGAGCCGGACGACGGGGTGAACAGCCCGGTCCCGCGCGGTCTGCTCAAGCCCTTCACCGGCGACGCCCGTTCGGTGTACGGGCACAGGTCGTACACGCACACGGAGTGCGGGCACGCGGCCTGACCAGCCGCCGGCCAGGCCGCGTGGTGTCTCCCTGTTGACCTTGCGAAACCCGGGAGGCGGGCATGACGCTGGGCCTCCCCTCGGGCGCCGTGCCCGCTTCCGGCTCTGCCAGCGCCCTCGCGGGAAGGTTCCCGCTGCGCCCTCGCTGCCCTTCCACCAGCCGGGAGCGCTGCGCCGTGGCTCTTCTGTCGCTGCTGGTAGGGGAGTTGTCCAGGCGTGTCAGGAGTTATCCGGCGTGGTCGTGGGGCGGCCGGCTGGGCTGCCCCAGGGGTCGGCAACCTTCGGCGATGTTCGCTGGTGTTCACCGAACGTCCGAGTCCGCTCCGCCAGTGCGACGTCCCGCCCCTCGTGTGCGGCCAGAAAGCTGGTTTTCTCCGACGCGACGCTCGGTAGGCCGAACGCGATCCTCCGCCCGATGCTCGACAACCATCCCTGCATTCCGCCGGGTTATGACGGTTGGCGGAGGTTCCAGGGCATCGCGGTGACCCACCGCACCCGCGCATGAGGCGATCCCGCCAGAAGCGTCTGCCCTATAAATTTGACGGACACCCCCTTTACGGGTATAGTAGTGATTAGGTGTTCGGGAGAGCGCTATGCCAATCTCAGGGGTTTCGTGAAGTCGTCCTTGTTCTTCGCGCTCATGGTTTTGGTGCTGGTTGCGGCGGGCGTTGCCTGGGTCAAAGGGCCGGGCGACCTGTACTCGCTGGCTCCTGCCCACTAAGTGCCCGCGCGCCGCCTGCGATCCCCGTTTCCGTACGAGGGCCGGAAGGCCCCGTGCCGGACGGCTGAACAGCTCACACGGGCGCTCCCGCCCCGAGAAATCCGCAGGTGCCAAGCGCCGCCGCATGTGCATGATCGTTCATTCCGCCCCAGCTCAGGAGAGGCAATGCATTCCCACATAGGTGACCTTCTCGACCCTGCTCTTCTCGCGCGCAGCCTCGATGCTGGCTACGTCCGTGAGCAGCTGCACCCGACCCTGCCGCTTCGCATCCTCAACTACACGGAGAAGGCCCAGTTCGAGCGAGAGTGGACCGAGGTCACCCGGCAGTGCCGCGGGCTGGTCATCGACGACCAGGGACGGGTCCTTGCCCGGCCGTACGCGAAGTTCTTTAACTACTCCGAGTACCCCGAGAGCACCTTCGGCCTTGACGACCCGGTCGTGGTGACCGACAAGCTGGACGGCTCGCTCGGCATCCTCTACCCCGTCGCCGACGGCGGCTACGCGATCGCGACTCGGGGCTCGTTCGCTTCCGACCAGGCGGTTCACGCGACAAAGGTCTGGCAGGAGCGCTACGCGGACACCGCGTCGATCAAGCCCGGCGTCACCTACCTCTTCGAGATCATCTTCCCGGAGAACCGGATCGTCTGCGACTACGGCCCCCTGGACGACCTGGTGCTGCTCGGCGGCGTCGACATCGCCACCGGCGCCCCGCTGCCCGCTGACGAGCTGCCATGGGACGGCCCCCGCGTCGACACCTTCGCCTTCAACACGCTCGCCGACGCCCTGGCCGCGTCGCCGCGCCCCGGCGCCGAGGGCTTCGTGCTGCGCTTCCCCGGCCGCGACCACACCATGATCAAGGTCAAGCAGGACGACTACGTGGCACTGCACCGGATCATCACCGGGCTCAACGCCCGCGCGGTCTGGGAGCGGCTCGGTGCGGGTGACAGCGTTGCGGAGATCTGGGACGGCCTGCCTGACGAGTTCCACGACTGGGTCAAGGACGTTGCGGCTGACCTGACCAGGCAGCGCGACGCGATCCTCGCCGAGGCCCGCGCGGAGCACCAGCGCATCCTCGACGGCCTGCCGAGGGGATGGACGCGCAAGGACTACGCCGTGCTCGCCGGACGCTCGCTGATGCGCGCCTGGCTGTTCATGCTCCTGGACGGCCGCGACCCTTCCGACAAGATTTGGCGCACCCTGCGGCCCGAGGCCGACGTCCGGCCCGTCAACACCACCGAGGACAACTCCTGATGCCCACCCTGCACTTCACCCGCGGCCTGCCCGCCAGCGGCAAGACCACCTGGGCGCGCACCTGGACCGCCGAAAACCGCGCGGACCGGGTGCGCGTCAACCGCGACGACCTGCGCGCCATGCTCGATTCCAGCGAGCACATCAAGGGCGTCACCGAGAAGCGCGTGATGGCGGTCAGGGACGCGACGATCCTCAAGCTGCTCCGCCAGGGCTACGACGTGGTCTGTGACGACACCAACCTGCCGCAGCGCGTCGCCCGCGACCTGGCCCGCCTCGCTGACCGCGCCGGCGCCGAGCTCCAGGTGCACGACTTCACCCACGTGCCGCTGGACACCTGCCTGGAGCGCGACGTGGCCCGTGATGCGTCCGTCGGGGAGGGCACTATCCGCGGGCTGCACCAGCGCTTCCTTGCGGGGAAGCCGTCGCCGCTCCCCTTGCCGGAGGAGAGTTGTACGGCCGCTCCGGTGAGGCGCGAGTACGAGCCGAAGCCCGACAGCCCCAAGGCCGTCCTGGTGGATATCGACGGGACCGTCGCCCTGATGGACGGCCGCAGCCCCTTCGACGAGACCCGGGTACACCAGGACCTTCCCAACGCTCCGGTCATCAGCGTCGTGCGGGCGCTGCACTCGGCAGGCCAGCGCATCGTGTTCCTCTCGGGTCGTACCGACAGCTGCCGGAACGCCACCGAGGCATGGCTCACCGAGCATATCGGCGTCCCGTACGACGGCCCCTTCATGCGGCCCACCGGCGACTCCCGCAAGGACTCGGTCGTGAAGGTCGAACTCTTCGACGCCCACGTACGCGACGCCTACAACGTCACCTGCGTACTCGATGACCGCAGCCAGGTCGTCAAGGCATGGCGGGGGATCGGGTTGACCGTGCTTCAGGTCGCTGACGGTGACTTCTGACACCACCCCACCTGCCCCTCTGGTAGTGGGCGTCCTCGAAGTGGCGTGCTGCTTGGGGGGAGTCAGTCCGAGAATTGGCGGGCAGCCCGGGCCTTTGGGTCTGGCCTGCTTCCACGACCCCCGGCCATGGCCGGGGGGCTCGTCGTTTCCAAGCCCTCCGAGGAAGAGATCGCCCGCCGCGCTGCCGTCCGCTCGACCTTTCACTTCCTCCTGCGCCTCGCCCTCTGGTATCCCGACTCACCGTCGATGACGGGACACGTAGCACCCCCAACGGGTCTAGGTCCGGCCAGGGCGAGGAAACACAAAGCCCCGCCGGTTCACTGTGACGGTGGTGTCCATGGTGTGCCCGGCGCCTGGGCCGTTGCCTCGGGCCGCTGCGGGTCGTGGCAGTCAGTGAGGCTCAGGACTTGTGGAGACGGAGACGGCGGTGAATTTCCCGGCCGAAGAAGTAGGGCCAGATGGCCAGAGCGAAGACGAAAAGGATGGCGATCATCATCACGATCACAGGGGCTGGGAGTGTGTCGACTCCCGGCGGGGCGTCGGGGTCGTCCTGCGCATGCTTGAGTACACGCTTGAGTAGATCGGAGGGACCACGTTTGCGCCAGGCGGCCACTGCCATGCCGAGCGAGGCGTAGATGATGAGGATCAGGAGCAGTTGGACAGTCGGCATGTGGCAAGTGTGGTCGAGTATCCGTTGCTTGTCAGACGCTTCACGAAGCGGCGCCAGGTACACGGCTGCCTGCCGCGTCCTTTCTCACCTCAGAAAGCCACGTCTTCGCCCAGAACGAGGTTCTGGCGGTCGGTCGACTGCTGGTCGGTCGACACCCGCATGGAGACCAGATTGGCCACGTCGCTCCTTGCTTCTGCCGCGTCATCGGACCCCGTCTGTCATCTAACCCTGCCGTCAACCGCCATCGGATCCGACGGGATGTGGACGTCAGCTCGTACAGCGTGGCGGGCGAGCGCGCATGACCAATCAGAACCACGCCAGCCCGCCCGGCGCGCCTGACCACGAGCGAATGACGTCGGCTGAACTCCGTCCCTCTCGCGTGTAGTTGGGACTGGCCCCGGGCAGTTGGTGGTACCGCCTCGAGTTCCTCGAGTGGCTGATCGACGACGATCCCGCGAACCTGCAGAACGTCGTACCGGACGACATTGACGAGGAAGTTCGTGACCGGGTCGGGACGTCGATGGGGAAGGGTGTGGCGCCGTGGCTGGCCAGGGTCTGCTAGAGCGGGCCAGCTGCTACAGGGATGCGGAGCGGCGGCGTACCTCGAGCCTGCCGGGGCTGCTTGTGCGGCAGGCGGATGCGGCACTTGCTCAACTGGCTCAGGAGCGCGGCTCCTCACCGGTGGGCATGGGCTACTACACGCCTGATCGAGCCAGGTCGGCCGCCGAGTTGTACGAGCTGGCCTGGGAGGTCACCTGCGCGGTGAGGCAGGAGCAGCATGCGCCGACTGCTCCCGACCTGCCACGAGCGGCCTGAGACTCGCCCCCGGTGTGGGGTCTTGCAGCGAACTGCCGGACCCCACGGCGTCGTCGGCCCGCCGCCGGAGAGGACCGGCGCCGCGTATGTCCGCATCGCCTCCGCTGCCGCGCTGCCGGCTGCGTCGCCGTGAGTGGAGGGTCGGAGTCAGCTCACACTTTCCGGCTCAGGCTCGTTGGCCAGGTCTACCAGGATGTTGTTGATGCCTTCGATCAGCCGTGAGAATTCCTTGTCGCCCAGCCCGGCCCGCACGCACTCCACGACACGAGCGGCCCATTCCACCTTCGGGGGAAGCGCCAGGTCGATGTCGAACTGCTTGTCCGGGATTAGCTCCCGGAAGAGGAAGTTCAGGAAGCCGGCGGTCCTCAAGGCCCCTGGTGCGGTGTACCGGCGGTGGGCTTCCGCCGCCGCCTGGAGCAGTCCTTGGGTGTTGGCCGGGTCATACGTCTTCATCGCGGTTTCGAGCAAAGACCAAGCGCCAGCTAGGTAGGCATCCACTCGCGGGCGTCGACCCGGGGTAAGCGGGTTCCCGAACCGGCGGGCCACCTCTCCGTGCAACTCTGCGCGATCAATGGCGTCGTTGAGGTCCATGCTCGTATCGCTATCCCGTTGGATGGCCGAGTGCATGAGACTGAGCCGCAGGGCGCGCCACCTTCACCTTGATGGCGCAGCGCCGTGGAGGCCGGGGACGGGACGCGGTGTAGAGAATCAGGGCGCAGGGGAGGCGCCGAACTCGTCCGCTCCAGCCGAGTCAAGCAGACCCTGCTCCGGGCGGCCTAACTGACGACATTCCGGCCGATCTGCCCCCTCGCGTCCGGTGGTGCCCGCCTGCTGCTCGGCGCGCGGCCGTGCGGTGTGCCCGGCCCGTCGCCCTGGCTGTGCACGGCGGGGAGTCATTCCGCGTGGCGCGCGGGTGCTGGGTGGGTTGGTGCGGTGGTGTCCCGGTTGGTTTGGTCGGTGCTTGGTGTTCTGTAGTTGGGTGGGTTGGTTGCGACCTGGTGTTTGTTGCTGTCGGTTGGGGTTTCGGTCGTCTGCGTGAGGGGAGTTGATGCAGGCGTATCCCGCTGTGTGTTGCTCGGGTTGTCATTGCGCGGGCATGGTCTGGGGGTGCTCTCCTTTGACGGCTGCGGACTCCACTTCCACGCGAAAGAGGATCACGACAGTGCACAGGTGTGTTGCAGCACGGTGCGCATGTGGTTGGCCCGGCTCCTGTTGGCGAAATCCAGGAGTCGGGCCTTAGCCGGGTGGCGTCCAGGGCCGGGGCGGCTGGGTTTCGGTGCGCGGGCCGGGTGGGCGAGGTGCGCGCGGGGCGTCCGGTTCGGGAGTGGACGTGGGTGCGGGCGGGGGAGTGGGCATCGGGGGGGGCTCCGTACGAGAGTTGGTGCGTCCGGCGGGTCTGGGGCGTGAGCTGTCAACGTCGCCTGTCGCGGCCGGCGTCGACTCCAACGCTGCGATGTTTTCCCAGTGCAGAAGACGGAAACGTGAAGATGCTGTCCCGTCCCGCAGGGCGGTCTTCAGCTTCCCCGCCGCCGGCCGGGAGGTGGGCCGGGCTCCGTGGTCGTACGGCGCGTACGGCAGGCTGCCCGGGGCGTTCGGCAGCCTTCGGTGATGTTCGCTGGTGTTCGCCGAGCACCGGTGTCCGCTCCTCCCGCTGCGTCGCTCCCGGCCAGGTCGGCTGCGGATCGAGCAAGCGGGTCCCGCGTCGCAGGACCCGGGTGTTCGCTCTTACGCACCCTGCATGGATGGGGGCATCTCCAGGGTGGAGATGCAGCGCTGACACTAGGCTTTCGCCATGACCGCCACCGCGCAGAGTCCCTTCGAACTGACCACGGCCATCGCTGCGCAGTGCCGGGATCTCGCTGGCAGGCATCGCCGAACGCCTTTCCGGGAACGGCACCCGGGTCTCGCCCTCCGCTATCCGCCGCAGGCTGCTCGAAGCTGGCGCCCTGCACCCTGAGCCAGGCACGGCTGAGGAACGCTGCGTAATCCGGGTCAAGGGCCTGCTGCACGACGGCTGGGGCTACGCCACGTGCCGGCGCACCAACCAGAGGTTCCACGACGGACGTTGGGTGACGCCCAAGGGTAATCGCAAGACCATCTCAGCCCGCTGGCCTGCATGTGATCAGACGACCCCGCTCACCAGCGCTGCCGTCGGTGCCCTTCTTGGACTGCTGCATGTCGCGCCTGGGGTGCTGACCCAGATCCTGGCCCCCGAGGAGGTTTTGGAGTTACTGCGTCTTCACCGTGAGACCCCCCAGGCCAGCCCGCTGCCCCCGCATCCCGCCACAGTCCTCGAACCGATACTGCACGCCCTGCGGCAAGCTGACTTGACCGAAGACAACACACCCGCCCCCTGGGACATCCCAACAACGGAAACCGAAGAACTCACCAGCACGTGGGCCACTACGAGGCGGACAACAGTCCTGGGTGGGGCCAACCAGAGGAAGCACGACGAACCTCAACACGGCGCCTGGATCTCGGACTTCGGCTACCGCCTGCCGGAAGACGGGGCTGTCGCGTTCTACCGCTACACAAGCCTCCCCCTGAACCTGACCCCCGTCATCGTCGTGCCCTTGAAATGCGCGAACACCTCCGAAGGCGAGGCCACGGGTGCGCTGCTCGCCCACGCATGGGCACGGATGTCCGGAGAGGAGAGCCCTGTTGTCCACAGCGACTTCCTGGACATGCAGACGTACCTGCAGCGGAGGTTTGACGATAGGGGGGTCCATCTCAGTCCGAACTTCCGCGCCCTACTCGACCTGTTCCCGGCACAAGAGATCCAGAGACTCGATATGCGGTGGACCCGCCGCGAGCATGACGCTATCGCTCACGCTGACCAGGCCGTGGGTATCCGGACGAGGCCAGGTAGGCATAGCGTCCGAAGCCTGCGCCGACGCTGCGCTCTCCTGGACTACGACGACATCACTGCCGAACTGGCCCTCTTCTTCGAAGAACACCGCTCTGCAGCACCTCCTGTTGGTGGGTGGCTACGTGGTGGTCCAGGGGAGGGTGTTTTCGTCGGTGCCGTTGAATAGTCGGTAGAAGAGGTCCATGCGGCCTGCGGCGTGTTTGGCTGCTCCGTAGGCTTCCGTGGCGATGCCTATCTGGCGCATGGCGTTGTTGTCGGTCAGGGCGTCCGCGTTGCCTCCGGTGCGTCCGTCTCCGCTCCCGCGCTGCCGGCCGTCCCGGCGCTGCCGCGTCCCCGCCTGCCCGCAGCCTCTGGGCGGGCGGGCTCCAGTGTGGCCCCACAGTCACACGGCGTTAGGCGCTGCTGACGGATCGAGGTGTGAAGGGCCGCACGAGGGGCAGCTCCACGTAGATGTCGATGTTGACTTCGGTTCGGTCGTGGTCCTCGTGTTCATCGCTGTATTCGTAGGCGTCGCTGTATTCGTAGCCGAGGGTCCGCCCGATGACTTTCACTCGGTGGGCGAACAGCGAGACCGTGTCACCCACGGCCGGCAGCGCGATCGCGCCGCGGGAATGGAACTTCGCGAGGAACGTGCCCTCCTTGGGCGCGGACGTCCGCGCCTCTCCCTCGGCAGGCGTGCTGCACCACCAGAAGCGCACGGTGTGCAGCGCCGCCTGGTCGGCGCCGGGCTCCGCGCCCTCTTCATCGCCACCGCGGCGGAACTCGCGGGCGTCGATGATGGCGTCGACCGTGTCAGGCCGCTCCTCGATGGTCATGCTCCGCTCAACGAGCGGATACTTGAAGCCCTGGTACAGCTCCTTTAATGCCTGGCGGAGGCCACCCCGGGACATGCTGGCCGGAGCGTCGATCCGAGCCCAGGTGTGAGCGATGGTCAACTCGTCATCGCTAGCCTCCCAGGGTTCCTCATCCCACGGCTCCTCAACCGTCAGGGAGCGCATGTTGAACAGCTCGTGCCCAAGAACCGAGTACTGGATCGTTCCCCTGACTTCGGCGTCGGCGACGCCGCGCGGCACCTCGAAGGCGGCACAAACTCGGTATGTCCTCAGCTGGTGCACGTCTGCCCCTTTGTCCGTTTGTCCGCGTGGTGGCCTGGCTGGTTCGCCACGTGAGGTGCTGCCCGACTAACCAGTGGCCGGCCTTCAAGGGGCTTGACGTCGTTGTAGAGCGCGTACTCCCCCTCCTGCTTCCAGTCGTCGTCCCAGGGCTGGAGCCCGATCTCGCGCAGGACCGCCCGAACTTCGGCCTGGCCCGCCCGGATGGCGTCCGGGGTGAGTCCGGCCGGGGCGTTCAGTTCCTCGCGGAGGATTTCGCCGTCTTCGACCTCTTCGTACTCGCCTGCGACATCGTCGGCGTAGCTGACCCGGCGAAGCTCTAGCTCCATCTTCCCCGCGAGGTAGGCCGGGTGGATGGTCAGGCGGACCTGTAACTCGTTGGTGTACTCGTGGAGGTCGTCCATGATCAGCGCTCCTTGTGGGCCTTCTTCTCGTGGTTGCGCATGCTGGCGGGGGGCGCCTTCGCCAGCCTTCCCGTCAGTGCTGTGCATTCAGAACGCGCTGCGCCAGGTGTACATCAGGTCGCGATGCATCCGCTCGGGGATGGCGTCTCCCGCCATGGCGGCCGTGCTTGCGCAGATGAACGCGTCATACACCGCATTGAAGTCATCGAACTGCCCCCAGCGCCGATCAATGCCCCCCGCGTCGTCCTGCGCATCGCAGGCAACATCCCAGTCGGCAAGCCCCGTTCGGGAGAGCGTGTTGTGGGCCTGCTCCAGGTCGAGTTCCCAGTTCGCGTCACGTCCGCATTTGATGATCTTCTCTGCCTGCTCGTAGGTCAGGTCAGCGGCCTGCCGAATGATGTTGACCGCGTCCCGCCAGTTCCGGCCGAGCAACTGAGCCAGGTCATCCTCAGTGCAGTTCTCCGGGTCGAGCGGGCGGGCGTACCGAGCCAAGATCTCGTCGACTTCATCGTTCTGCTCGTAGAGCATCGTGCCCTCACTTCTCCCTGTGGGCCTTCTTCTCGTGGTTGCGCATGCTGGCGGGGGCGCCGTAGTAGTCGCAGGGCTCGCAGTACTCCCAGCCCGCGTCTCCGACAGCCTTGTGGACGACGGAGTGGCTGGGGCTGAAGCCCTTCGCGTGGAGCATCTGCGCGACGGACCCGCCGTACTCGACGGCGATCAGTGCCGCTTCGGCGACCTTGTCGTGACCGCGAGCGAAGAACGAGCCGAGGCCGACGTCGTTGCCGCAGCCGCAGAAGCACTTGCCCGTCGGGATCAGTCGGGGGAGGTTCCTTGCCATAGAACCAAGGTAGCTGAACTAGGTTGTACTACAAGGAGTTTGACTAAGAATCATGATGAGAAAGATCCGGGTCCATTGGGGGCGTGCGGCGCCCGGCGGGTCCGACGCGGGCCCCAGGGCGCGAGCCGCCAACGCCGCCCGCCGCGACCGACGTTGACTCCAACCCTGCGACGTTTTCCCAGTACAGAGGGCAGAAGCGCGAAGATGCTGTCCCGTTCCGCAGGGCGGTCTTCAGCCTCCCCGCTGCCGTCCGTCTGGCCGTCTGGTGCCGGCCGTCGCTCATCTCTGTGCTTCGGTTCCGTCGCCGGCCGTCGTCGCCATAGGCTGGCGAGTATGAGTGGACAGAGCGTGTTCGGCACCCTTTCGTCGACTGGTTGGCTCGGTGAGCACCCCGGGGACGGCAAGGACTTCGCTTTTCTGATGCTGTACGGCCTGGGGGACGGCGTCGCTTCCCCTCGGAGTGCTCAAGGAGCTCTCCGTGAGGTGCTGCAGGCATGGGGGATGCGTGAGGGCGTCTTGGCCGTGGACCCTGTCATCGATGGCACGCCCGTCACTGTGATGGTCGAGGGTATCCAGGCCACCGTCACGGGCCTGCCCGGTGTCACTCCCGTCCGGCCGACGTCCCAGGAATGGGCCGATGTCGCCTGTGCCCGACGGCAGGTGTTCCTGGGCATTACGTCCCGGATCTACACGGCCGCTGACCGCAGTGACACCGCGCTCTCCGCATTCTTCAAGGAGTCGCGCACCATCGACGCGACCGCGTCCCTCCTCGTTCCTGTCACTGCTGCCGGCTGACCCGCCGGGCTCGCGAGCGGGAGGCCTTCGGCAGCCCGCCCCGCGGCCGCTGCGGGCTTCGCCGCGGCTGCTCTCCTCGCTGGGCTGCGCGCCCCCGGCTCGGCGGCGTCGCCCGCCCGTGGCTTCGCCGTCGCGCGCTGCCCGGCGTCCGCCCGGTCTCTTTGGAAAGGGGCGGTCTCGCGCCCCGTTGCTGCCGTGCTCGCTGTCGCCCCGGGCTCCACCATCAGCTGTGCGGCGCTCTGCTGTACTCACTCGTTCGAGGGACGGTGTTCATGGGCGGTAGGCGGCAGGCTCAAGGGATAGAACGACAAGGCGGAAGCGGAGCGATCCGGGGGTTGTGTGGCATGGACGATGAGTACGGGCCCGTGGTCGCCTCCTTCACGCGGGCGGAGTTCTTTGCGGATGGCACCTTCATCGCGATCCCGCCGGTGGTGTCGTCGGCCGCCGGCTTGAAGATGCCAGTGATCATTACCGTGGGGGTGCGGCAGGAGTTCGTGACTGGCGACGGCGGTGAGGACGACCGGCTGCGGGCGGTGCTGTCCGCGGTGGCACGGGCTGTTGAGCAGGCACCGGTGGGCGAGGTGTGTTTCGTGGTGCCTGCGGGGGAGTTGCCCTGCGGCCGGGAGCCCATCGGCGCGGACCGGCTCATCGCCATCACCGAGCCCGGCGATACGGGCGAGCCCGTGCTGACCATGATGCTTCCCGGGGAGATGTGAACGCGGGCATCTGCCCGCCCTGCGGATCCGGTGCGGGAGGAAAGTAGGGCTGTTGCCGTGAGCGCCGATGTGCCGGTCCCGGTGTTGAGCACCGACCAGATCAGGGCTTGTCTGCATGCGCTGGGGGTGCCGGAGCCTGAGGTGCTGCCACGGGCGGCGGCCCTGGGGGCGCTGCTGTTCTGGGCGGAGTCGTCGGCGGCCGCAGCTGACCGTGTCGAAGTCGAGGAGATGCGCGAGGCCTTCGTCCTGGCCATGGATGCCGCACTGGGCGTAGACCCGTTCAGCGATGAGGCGGCAGCCGAGACCGTGCCGTCCTCGGTGCTCTGGCCGTACCTGCTGCGCTCCCGCATCACCCGCACGCTGGTGGACGTGGACGCCACCCGCCTCGATGACGCCGCCGACGGAGTTCTGCCGGCCACGGTCCTCCAGCACATGCTCACCGGCGCGCAGACGATACTCACCATGGCAGCCCCGGACACGGGCGAGCCCTCACGGGAGCAGATGGGTGAGAAGCTCCACGCCGTGCGCGACGTGCTGCGCACCGTCGACGGGGAACTGAAGGCCGCACAGCGACGCGTCAACGCTGCCCGACGGCAGCTGCGAAACCTCGGTGTTGATCTGTAGCCGAGTCCGACGACAACTCGAAATGGCGCTCGGTCCGCCTCCGCGCCTCGTCCGGCGTCCGTTCGCTGCGCCCCGCCCCGCCCCGTGTCGCCCGGCTGCCCGTCGTCCGGCGCCGTCCCGCTTCGTCGGTCGCTGTGCGTCCGTTGGTCCGCCCGGGGCGGCTGGTCTGGTCTGGCGCACCTACCCGTTCGCCGGTGGGCGGGCGGGGGATGGCGGCCTCCGGAGGATTATGACGTTGCCGCGTCCCGCTGCGCCCGCTTGTCCCGGAGCCACTTGCGCGGGCTGACCCCCGCCGGGCGTTCGCTCTCCCACCGGACCTCGTCGGCGGCTTTCTCCGCCTGGACGACCGCATGCTTGGTGGCCAGGCGGGCGTACGCGAGGGCCTTGGCCACGGTCGACAGGACGGCGGCGGCGAACCGCGGGTCGTGCTGGTCCGCGGCCGCCACGGCAAACGCGGCGGGGAACCCCATCTCCGACCGGGAGTTGGTCATCTCCCACTCGACGTGCCCGATGCCGTCCACCTGGACGGTCTGGGGGACGAGCAGGGTGGCGTGAGCGCGGACCTCCCGATACAGAGCGGTGCTGTCCGGGGCGTCGCGGTCGAGGTGGTCCTCGTGGCCGACGGACACCTGCACCTCGTAGCCGGCCCATGCGAAGCGGGCGGTGCGCTGCGGGGTGAGCCGCACGTCGGCGAGGGGCGCGCCGAACTTCGACGGTTCGGTCTGCCGCAGGCCGGGGTATGCCGCGGCGAGCGCGGCCACAGTCTGGTCGAGAGGGCTGGGCGAGCTGGGCAGGGTGGTCTCTTCGGGCACGGCGGGCCTTCCTGGCTGCGAGGGGATGGGTACGCGTCCAGGCCGCACACGGAGGCCGGTGCGTTCGCCTGGTGACGCCATCCCCGCTCGCGCGGGAAGCAGAAGAGCAGTGCTCCTAACGGGAGCCATCCCCGCGTGCGCGGGGCAGAAGGGCCGGGGCTGCCCGGCTGCCCCCAGGATGCCAGGTGCGCTCCGCCCGTGAGGGCCCTTTCCTGCACGCGCTGCGGTCGGAGTCTCCATCTTTTCCGGGTCGGTCAGGTGCGGTTGCGGTCGGAGGGTTCCGTGCTGGTCCGGGTCAGCTGCGGGTCCACCGCGTAGACGGCCGGCAGTGCGGTCCTCTCAGCGGCCGAGCCAGTGCCGCTCGACGGTGAAGCTGTCTCCCGCGTAACGGTGCCACAGCCGGGGGCCGACGCCCGGCGGTGTCGCCCGTGACGGTCGTTCACGCGGCGCCGTAGGCCAGTCGGGGCCCGCTGTGGTGAGCTGCGCGTCAAGTACTACGTTCGGCCGTCTGTCCACCTCGACGAGACGCAGCTGCCGCGCTTCGCCGACGGCGGCTGGTGGGTGCTTTGCCGGAAGGTACCTAAGGAGACGCCAACGGGGGCTGACTGTGTGCAAGCATGAGTGATCGGTACCAACTGACCCTGAACGGAGCGGGTATGACGCGACAGCAGACGCGGCCGGATGGGGAAGCGGCCGTGAAGGCGGCTATACGCCTCATCGCTAGCAACGCGCTCGGCGTGCAGAACGCTTACCCCGGGCCGGGCGCCAGGCCCGCGCAGTGCGCCCGCGCCCTGCGCAGGGAGTTGGCTGAGGCGCCCTACGCCCTGAGACTGATCGTCAACCGACGAGACGCGCCTGCTTCGACTCCCGCCGCCTACATGGCCGGTGTACTCGCGAGCCTTGAAGCGCACCCTGACTACTTGGCCTTCGAATGGCGAGCCACCAGGGCCGACGATGCCGAGTTGATCGTAGTGCGCCGGGGCGCCGTGGGATCCGACTACTCTCCTTCGGCTCAGCAGGAGGCCAGGCGCAAGGACAACTGCCCCAGCGGCAAGGTGCTCTACCATTCTGCCGGTCAGGCAGAAGGAGATGCTGCCCGGCTGGCTGCTGCGAGCCGCCAACTGCCCAACACTGCATATCACTGCTCGCTGTGCGGATGGTGGCATAGGACGTCACGAATGTAGTGCGAGAGAGCGGCTGCGGCTGCGGTGCCCGCGCACCGTCTGATGACGCCGGCGCAGGGGGGTGCTGAAGAAGCCCGGGAGCCGGCGCCCGGTGAGCGCGGTGCGGGCGGCCGGAAGCCGCCTCCAACGGGACGACACCCTCCGGATTACTGATGACCTCGACCCGGTCGCCCACCTCCCGCTGCGGATGGTCCCCGTCGTAGTCCAAGGTCTCCTTGAGCTAGCCCGTCCGGCCGATCAGCGTGAAGCGATGGGCCGAGCCGCTGTCGGCGGCCGCGCGCGACGGGGCGGCCAGCCGTCCTAGTCGAGTGGGTCCACCAGGGCAGCGTGGAGCGACACGGTGCGGTCCCGGTCGCGACCAGTCATGACCTTGTAGGCCACAGTCACTTTGCTCCGCCCGATCTTCTCCAAGTGACCTTCGTACACCCGACCCTGGCGGGTGATCCGCACTCGTTGCCCCGTGCGCAGCCGTGCAACAGCCTCCCGGGAAGCGGCAGCCAGTTCTCGCCGCTCCTCCCGTGCCTGCACCTCTTGAGTCTGAAGGTGGTCCAGCGCATTGGCCGCCTGTTCGTCCTGCTCCTGACGCCTGGCAACCTGGCGTTCGCACTCCTCGGTGAGCCAGGGAAATCGGTTGGCGATGGCTTTGCAGATATCGCGGTGACGTTCTGCGGTGGGGTCTTGGTCATAGTCGGTGTACTGGTGGCGGAGCCAGTTGACGACGGCGCGGGCGTCGTCACTGACACTGCGGTCACGGCCGATGCTCGCCCCGTACGCGCTTGCGTGGTCGTGAGCCCGCTTGATCATCTGTTGGGGCGCGAGAGCGGGGAAGCGGCGGAGACTCATTCCCACATCGTCCCGTACGGGTCGGTCCGTCGTTGTACCGCCCCGGCAGGCCGTTCATCGTGGACCAATCCAGGTCGGCAGGCTCACGCAGGACAACGAGATGAGAGATTCGAGCGGACACTTCTGCGCGAGCCAGCACCGGCCGCCGGGCCGCAGACTGAAGCGGCGGCCGATCCCGTTGTGACCAAGGCTCGGCGGGTGGTCGATGTCCTCGCGGCGACCGCGCACGCCATAGGGGAGCTGATGCTGGAGGTTGCTCCCGCCTACCTGGACGCCCATCAGGCCGCGGACTGCCTCGCGCTGCTCTGCCACCAGATAGGCGACCCCCTCGACCACGGCCTCGCGTCCCGCCGCTACGCCCTGACCGGCGACCGCCGCGCTCTGCACTGCACCGTCCTGTGACCGCGCTTGGGGGCGTGCGGTGTCAGCGGGCCAACTGGGTGAGATGCCCGAGCAAGGGCGTGTCGAGCGACGGCGTGGCAGGGTCGACGGCCAGGATGGTCACCACCCCACCTGGTGGGGATGAACGCCATTCGGACTCATGACCCACTCGGGTTCGTGGCCATGGCATCCGGACTCGCGATCATGCGGGGCCGGGGCCGGTTCAGGACGGTTCGGCCGTGCGCGCCTCCTGGACCTACCCGCATATGCGGGATGCACGGCACACCCGCGCAGCGGGATTGCACCATCCGTAGGGCTCCCGGCTGATCCCCGGGAGCCCTACGGCGTTGCGGCGCTCAAATGGATGCACGGCTGCCCCGGGCTTCCTCGTCTGCTGCTGCTCCGCCGCCCCGTTCCGGCCTGGCTGCCTGGCGCCCGGTCGGCTTCGGGTTCCCGTCGCGGCGCTGTCTCGCCGTCGGCCGCTCGACGCCTTTCCTGCCGTCCCGTGCGGTCCGGCGTCGCTGCCCGCCGGCTCCGTGGCTTCCGGCCCAGCGGTCCGCCGCCCGGCGCCGGCCGGCTCCGGGCCCCGTACGACGTCCCGCTGGGCCCGCGTGCCGCGCCTGCTCGCTCCCGCCGCGCCGTCCCGCGTTCTGCCCGCCGCCCTCCCTCGCCGCTTGCTGCTTGCTGCTCTGAAGGCCTGCGTGCGGTGTGCCTGGAGGGCTATCCGTTCCAGGGGAGGTCGTGGTCGCCGGTGTTTTCGAAGAGCCGGTGGAACAGGTCCATGCGGCCCGCGGCGTGTTTGGCCGCTCCGTAGGCCTCGGTGGCGATGCCGATGAGGCGCATGGCGTCGTCGTCGACGAGGGCGTCGGTGAAGGCGGTCCCGGGCGGGAAGATCCGGTCGGCGTCCTTGTCCTCTTGGCGTAGCCGGGCGAGGTTGGCGTCCTGGACGCGGGCGGCCGCGGCTTCGTGGGTCAGCTCGGCGGCGTCCCGGGCCGGGTCCGGCCGGTGCCGGTGGTGGGGGGTGTTCACCGGGTCACGGTAGCGGCTGGCCCACCCGTCCGCGGCCCCTCGTGCCGACGCCGGTGGGCCCCGCCCGCTCCCACGGCTCCGTCGCGCCCGCCCACCGGCCCGGCCCGCGGCGTCCCGGCGCGCCTGGCCCCTCGGCGCCGCCTTCGGCTGCCCCCGCCGGGCCCGCCTGGCCGCCCTGGTGCTCTGTCGCCGCGCCCACCGGCCTGGTCGTGGCCCGCCGCGTCCGCCCGCGCGTCCGCCCGCGCCCGGCCCGCGCCCGGCCCGCGCCCGGCCCGCTCGGCGCCTGCTGCCGCCCGGTCCGCCGCGCCTGCTGCCGGGCTGTCCGGTTCTGGTGCGTGTGTGGTCTCCGGCTGTGCCGTCTGCGTTATCTGGAGTTCGACGCGCTTCATGGAGGTCGATCGGGGTGCTCTGGTGTCGGGCAAGTTCGGCAAGTCGGTGATGGTTCGGCCGAACCATTTCCTGGGCGCGTGTCCGTGCCGGGGCTGTCCGGCGGCTTCTATGCGGGCTGGCCGTACTCGGCGACGTAGGCCGCGTAGTTCTCGGCGAGGACGGCCCGGCCAGCTGCTGCGGTGAGGTTGTCGATCGAGGTGAGCAGCGGGACCTGCCGCCCGTCGATGGTGGTCGTCAGGTGTTCGATCCGGCGGGTCAGTTCGGCGACGACGCTGGGAGCCGATTCGATCAGCAGCTTCCCATCGCGCCAGGAGAACCGCGGTGCGCGTCCGATACCGGTGCTGCGGGCGTGCACCGCCAGGGTGGATGAGTAGCTGTAGGGCAGTTCCGGGTTCTCGGTCAGCAGCAGGTAGACCCGTTCGGTGTCGCCGCCGTAGCCGACCAGGCCCGTGCAGGTCTTGATCGGTCCGTCCGTGTCCCGGGCCGCCACCTCGTAGACCCGGCATTCCGAACAACGGAACAGATCGGTCACTTGCTCGTACTCGAACTCGTGGCCGCCGAACCTGTCGTCCAACCTGGTGACCTCGGTGGCCGGGCCTTTGGCGGTGCGGAGGGCCCGGGTGTACTTGCCGCCCTGGCTCGCGACCTCGCGGGCGCGCTGTGCGGCGGTGGGCTGCTTCTTGGGCACGGTCGACTCCAGCCTGGCGGTAATCCCACGCTCCCCGCCGGCGAATCGGGCCGGGACGGTCTGCTGCTCTCGCGGGCCCCGGAGGACCTTGGCCGACTGTGCCCCTGGCGGCGTGGGCGCTCGGAGCGGCGGCGGACGGCGGTACGCGTCTGGCCGTGGTGCGGTTCCACGGTAGGACACAGCGGCGGCGTGGTCACGGTGGCACGGCGTCGGCGCGTCCGCCGTCGGTGTCCGGCCGCTCCGCCCCGCCGTCGCTGCCCGTCGTCCGCTGCCGTCGGCCGTGCCCGTCCGGCCTGCCACGTCGTCGCGGCGCCCGCCCCCGCACGCGGTCTCTCCGCCGCCTGTGGCCGTCGGTGCCGCCGGGCTGTTCGCTCCTGCCTCGCTGTGCCCGCCAGGCCCGCTGCTCGCCGTCCGCTGGGCCCCGCATCCCCCGGTCGCCCCGCCGCGGCCGCTACCTCTCGCCGTGCAGCGTTCCGCGCGCAGCCACCTGGCCCCCGTCCCGGCGCCGTCCGTCTTCGCCCGGCGCCGTCCGCCTTGTCTGGGCCCCGCTCCTCGCCGCTGCTCGTCGTCCGCGCCGGTCCCGGCCGTTCCCGGCCGCGCCGGCTCACCGCCGCTCCGTCGTCGCGCCCGTCCGCTCCGGCTGCGCCCCTCCCGCTCGACGCCCGTCAGCGCGTTCCGCCGTTCCGGCGTTCCGGCTGTGCTGTCCCGGCCCCTGTGGTCGCGGCCCTTGGTCGTACGGCGCCCTGGCCGGCTGTCCAGGGTGTTCGGCAACGTTCGGTGATGTTCGCTGGCGTTCGCCGAACACCGGTGTCTGTCCCTCCTGCCGCGTCCCTCCTGGCCGACGCTGACGTTCCGCGTTCCGCCCGTCGCCCTCCTTCGCCGCCGGCCGGGTTGGCCGCGTTCCGCGCTGCCTCGTCTGCTGCTTCGCCGTTGGCTTTGTCCGGGCCCGCCTGGCCGCCGTGGTGCTGCTGCTCGCTTCCCGCCCTCGGTCGCGGCCGTGTCGGTCGTGGCCGTCCGGCCGTCCCCGCGTGCCGTCCGTGCCGTGCTGTTCGTCGTGCTGCCGGCCGTGTCCTTCGCGTCAGCCGTGGTCGAGGTCTTCGGCCGTGCCGTCCCGTTGTGGTCGGCGTGCCCTCTCGATATCGACGTTGGGCTCGGTTGGTGGTTTCAGGCGGGGTGGGCTTGTGCGGGTGGTGGGTTGGTGAGGGTGACGCCGACAGCGGGTCCGCGGTCGCGGAGGGTGCGAATCAGTGTGTGTAGTTCCTGGTGGTCGGGGTGGAGGGCGAGGTACCGGTCGGCGTCGACGGTGAGGGTCACGTTGTCCATGCGCGTGTCGGCGAGCAGTCCGAAGTTCCGGCGGGCTTCGTGAGCGGCCTGGGGGCCTTGTTCACGGAACGCGACGGTGCGCAGGGCGATTTTCAGTTGGAGGAGGACGTGGTCGATGTCGTGGCCGGACTCCACGGTTATATTCCTGTGGCCGCGCAGGGTCTGGCCGTTGACCATGAGTGGCTCCTCGTCCGGGGTTGAGGGCGTCACGGGCTGCTTCCGGTTGTCGAAGAGTGATGTGCGGGCGAGGGCAAGTGTCTCGCGCCCGGGCACGGGCGTGGTGTGTTTCTCCCTGGCCGGTGTTTGTTCCGCGGCCTCGCCGCCGGGCTGTTCGCTCCCGCCGGTCCTGCCCGCGTTCCGTCCCCCCTCCGCGTCCGCCTGCGGCCTCGCCGCCGCCGGCCGCCCGCGGCCCGCCGTCCGCCGGCTGACGCTCCGCGCCCGTGCCGCGACCGCCTGCCCGGTCCCGCCGTCCCGCCGTCTGCTGCCGCCCCGCTGGGCCCGCTGCTCGTCGTTGTCAGCCGCCTCCCGTCGTCTGCCGCCCCGTCGTCGCCGGTGCGCCCCGTCTGCCCGTCGCCGCCGTCCGCGCGCCGTGTCCGCGTCGTCGCGGCGCGCGTCCTCGCTGTCGCCCGGGCCGTCTGTCGGGTCGTCCGCCGTGCGGCGCCTGGTGCCGGGGTCGTCGTCCGCTGTCGCTCTGCTCGCTGCCGGGTCGTGCTGCTTCTGCGTGCTGCTTTCTCTTGCTCTTGCAGCTCGTCCTTACAGCGTGCTGGTTGGTCTTGGTCTTATAGCGCGCTGTTGGGGCGTGCTGTGCATGCGTGTGTGCCGTGTGTGGTGGTCTGTTGCGCTGGTCTTGTTGGCTGGTGTGCCGGGCTGGTGTGCGGGGCTGGTGTCGCGTGTGTCTGCTGTGTGTTGGTAGGGCTCGGGGTGGTGGCGTGGGTGGTGTGTGTGCTGGTCGTGCGTGCGCGTGGTCTGGTCTGTTTCGGTCGGTTCCGGTCTGACTGGCGTGACGTGCTGATGTGGGGTTCTGGGGGCCGCTAGGGTCCGGGGCTTGTGACGGAGACGACGGGAAAGCGGAAGCGGCTGGTGCCGACGGGGGATTGTTTCTGCGGGTGTGGTGGTGAGGCGGGGATCGGCCGGTGGTTCGTGCTGGGGCACGACATCACGGCCGGTGCGGCGTTGCGTGCGGTGCAGGGCGGGGTGAGCCTGCCGGAGCGGCTGGTCGAGTCGGGGTTCGGGCCGGGGCGTTCGGTGGTCCAGGAGGCGGTCGATCGGGCGGGCTGGGTGCGTTGTTCGGGGTGTGCGTATGCGGGGGCGCCGGCGGGGCTGGCGGCTCACATGCGCGGTGGGTGCGACGGCGGCCGGGCCGAACCCGAGTCGGCCGAACCCGGGCCGGGTGGGGCTGAGTTGGCCGGGGTGGGGGTGCCGGCGGGGGGTGCCCAGGGGGCTCGGACGCCTGCCGGGGAGCTGCCTGCTGCTCCCGGGCCCGCCACCGAGGGCCGTACGGGCGGGCCCGGCGGTGCGGGTGGTGAGGATGCTGGGCCGGTGCGGGTGGAGGCGGGCGCGGCGCGGGGGTTGCTGCTTCCGGGGGCGGGCGAGGAGGTGTGGAAGTCGGTGCCGTTGCATCTGCGGACGCAGCTGCAGACGGCCGCGCAGCGGCTGGTGTCCCCTGAGCAGGCGGTGCTGAGGGAGAAGGGGAACGCGCCGGTGCGGTACGCGTTGCGGGCTGCCGCGAACCGGCGGATGACCGGCCGGCACTGGCTGGTGCTGCTCGCCGCGCCGCGGGAGTCGCTGGGCGGTGCGCGCAGTGAGCGGGCGCGGCGGGTGTTCGAGGTCCTGGAGCAGGTGGTGGCCGACTTCGTGGCGCCGGCCGTCGCGGGGAGCTCCAAGAGCGTGGTGTCCGCGCCCGGTTCTGCCGGGGCCGCTCCGGTGCCCGGCCATGCAGCCGAGTCCGTCGACGGGTCCGTCCTGGTCTCCGGGGCCGGGCCAGGTGCCGGGTCCGGTGCGGCGGCGCCGAAGGGCACGGTGGTGGAAGGGGCCGCGGCCGTGCCGGGGCCGAGGGAAGCGGAGGTGCAGGCGGCCGATGACGCCCCGTCCGAGCCCGCCTCGGCCTCGTCGGTGCGGGTGGAGGCGGGGGCCGCGCGGGGCCGGCTGCTGCCGGGGGAGGACGACCCGTCGTGGGCGGACATGCCGATCCGCTTGCGGCAGGCGTTGCGGGGTCCCGCGCACCAGCTGGTGACGCCGGTGCGCGGGCCGTTGAAGGCGAAGGAACAGCGCCGTGTCCTCTCGGCGGTACGGGCTGCCGGGCGGATGCGGATGACCGGCGCGCACTGGCTGCTGCTGATGACCACCGAGCGGGAGGCCTTCGGGAGTGCGCGCAGCGCGCGGGCCGGCGCGTTCTACGGGGTGCTCGAGCAGATCCTCGCCGAACACCCGCCACTGGCCCAGGACCTGGACGCGCCGGTAGCGCCCGCAGCTGGCTGAACTGCCGCCCCGGGACCGGACCGTGGAGCGGCGGCTGTTGTCGGCCGGCCGCCCGGCCCGGGGCCGTGCCGCCGCTTGCTGCTGCTCCTCGGCCGGAACGCTGCTCCCCGCCGCGCGCCGCGTTTACTCGTTCGGCGGCGTTGCTGCGCGCTCCGTCTCGCTGCCGTAGCCAGGATGGTGTCCGGTCGTTGAACTCCGGGGTTCCTCCTAGCCACCCACAGGATGAGGCATTTGGATGAGCACGACCGAGGAGATGAGCAGGGCATGGTCCGCCGGGATGTCACAGGACAGACTGGCCTGGTACGCCGTCCAGAACCCGCACGGTGAACTGCGCCCCGGGCCCACCGGGCCGCTGATGCCCAAACTGCTGGCCGTGCTGCTCAGGGCCGGTCTGCCGCTGGTCAAAGCGGGCACCCCTATGCGGATCCGTGAAGCTCACGGCTGGCGGCTGCACCTGCACCGTGCCACCAAGGTGATCCGGGTGCACATGCCCGGGGAGGAGGAACCGCTGCTCACGCTGCCGGGCGAGGTTCCAGCACGGTGGGAGTACCTCGCGCAGCGGGTGGGCTATGTCGTGCTGTACGTCGCGGACGACCTGGGGCTGCCGCGTTGCGGCGGTGAACTGGAGCAGCAGCGCCAACTCACCTCCGCGGCAGAGAGAGGACGACTGGTGGCAGCCTCGATCGCCTACGCCGCCACGTAAGAAGCTGCGCCGCTGGAGAACGGCCCCGGACGGTGACGTCAGCCGGCGTCCAGAAACGTCCAAGAGCGGCCAGCGGTAGCCGGTTCCGTCCGGCCGCCGCCGAGGACCGATCCTGGAAAACCCGCCGCCGCCCCGCGCCCCGGGCCTCTGTTCTGCTGGTGTGCAGTCGTGGTGTCCCTCTGCCGACCTGGGTGTTTTCAGTGCGGCGTGACACCCGGCACCCGGTACACCGAGGCCGCCGTCTACTGCCGCGCTCCTCGTGTCGACGGCGCAGTACGCCCCGCCTCGCTGTGCCCGGTACCGGCTGCGGTTGGCGCGCCCGTAACCCCGCGGGCCGGCAGTCCAGTTGCGCCGCACCGGGGCGGGGCCGGCTGCTGGCGAGGGGAGGACGATCCGGCCCGGGGCCGTGCCGCCGCTTGCTGCTGCTCCTCGGCCGGAACGCTGCTCCCCGCCGCGCTCGCTGGTCGGCGCCGCGATACTCGTTCGGCGGCGTGGCCGCCGCGGTGCGGGCTGCCGGGCTGCTGCTGACCGCCGAGCGGGAGGCCTTCGGGAGTCCGGGCAGCGTACAGGCGGGCGCGTTCTACGGGGTGCTCGAGCAGATCCTGGCCGAGTACCCGCCGCTCACTGAGGACCAGGAGGAGCCCGCCGAGGAGCTCGGCGCCGAGGAAGTCGCCGCGGAGGGGGCCGAGACCGGCTGAACCATCGCGCTGCGCCCCGCCCCTTCCGCTGCGTGCTGCGCTCCGTTCCTGGCTGGCGGCGTCGC
>NZ_BMUA01000028.1 GCF_014649955.1 Streptomyces violascens | reverse complement strand
CGATCCGCTCACGCGCAGTCAGCTTGCCCTTCGCATGCTGCGCCTCGGTCGCACGCTCACTCGGCCCACGACGGGCCTCCTCACGCAACGCAAGTAGCTCGGTGACCCGGTTGCGGGTCGCCGTCGGCTGCGGTGTGTTCATACCGGATCCCTCTCTTCACGGACAGCACATTGGTCACGTACGGCGCACAGATCACGTACCGCGCTCATCAGCCCGCCTGCCCGACGACGGCCATGCCGCCCCAGCCGGCGCCCTGTGCCGCCCAGCGCTTCTCGCTGGCGCCGTGGAGGATCTCCCGTTGCAGGTCCTGCAGTTCGGGCATCGGGTCGATGCCGAGCTCTTCGCGCAGGGCGGTGCGGAGCCGGGTGAAGGCCTCCAGGGCCTGGCCACGGCGGCCGGTCCGGTGCAGGACGAGCATCAGCTGGGCGTGGAATCCCTCGTGCAGGGGGTGGTTCTCGGTTAAGTAACGGAGCTCGCCCAGGACTTGGCGATGGCGGCCGATGCGGATGTCCGCCTCGATGCGGCCTTCGAGGGCGGTGAGCCGGAGCTCTTCGAGGCGCGAGACCTCCAGGGAGAGGCGCGGGCCGAGCGGGACGCCGTCCAGCGGTGCCGAGCCGCGCCATAGGGCGAGACCGCGCTGGAAGGCCTGGGCCGCCTCGGTGTTGTCGCCCTCGCTGAGCGACTGGCAGCCCTCGTCGACGGCCTCCTCGAAGAGGTCGGCGTCCACGGTGCCGGTGCCCAGGTCGAGCCGGTAGCCGCCGCGCGAGGTAATCAGGACGTCCTTCGGGTCGAGCCGCCCGTGCGAGAACCGCGAGGTCATCAGCGCACGCAGGTTCATGACGTACGTCTGGACCGCGGTGACCGCGCTGCGCGGGGGCACCACTCCGAACCAGAGCTCGTCGATCAGGCTCGACATGGTCACCACGTGACCGACGGCGAGGGCCAGGGTGGCGAGCAGCTGCTGCTGCTTCGGCGCCGTCGGCCCCCAGCCCAGTTCTCCGTCCATTATCTGGACGTCACCGAGCACTCCGATATCCAAGACAACTCCCCCTGAGCTATTGATTGCTCTGTCTCGTCCATTTTCCGAACGTACCGATCGGTTTAGTTTCCGGGTACCCCATCCCGCTTCCGACCTGCACGGACGGGGTGCAGGCTACCCAGATTTGGCAACGCCTGTCGCGGAAATCAGATGAGTGGAACCGAAATTATTGGAGGCCGCCCCGAAGCCGGGCACGTAAAAGCGCCCGTCCTTCCCCATGAGATGACATCCATCACGGTCCGTCGCCACTCCGAAATCGGCGTACGGAATCCTTCGCCCGCTCCCCATCGCCTTGGCATAGGAATTCTTCAGGGTCAGGAAGCGGAGCAGCAGCGGGTGGCGCGCGGACGGCCGGGCCGCGTGCAGACGGTCCAGCTCGTGCCGGGTGAGCAGGTGTTCCACGGACGGCAGCCGCAGCGGCGGCGGTTGCAGCGGTGCCACGTCCACGCCGACCCGGCCGCCGTCCATCAGGCCCACGGCGACCAGGCCTTCACAGTCGCCGACACTGATGTCCAGCTCGTCACAGCCTCTTAAATAAGGGCGCCCGGTCACGGTGTAGGCGACCTCGAAGAGGGCGGGGTCGGCGCCCAGCAGGGCGCCGGCGGTGGCTCTGAGCATCAGCCGGGACACGATGAAGCGGATGCGTCGCTCCGGCGTGGGCTGCCGGTCGGCCCGGGCACGGTCCGCGCCGAGCAGCACCCGGACGTCCTCCGCGTCGGGCCCGGTCCCGTGCGGCCACCAGTCCTCGGTCCGGCCCGCGACGACGATGCACCGGCTCTCCTCCAACTCCTTCCTGATCCTTGCCACTTCCAGGTCGTCCGGGCCCCGCGCCGCATAGAGCGCGGGTGTCGGCCCTTGTGTCAAGCCGTGCTCCCGATCTCCAGGTCGATCCGTTCCCGGGACAGGTCGTAGGCCAGTGCCTCACGGTCACGGACGATCACTTCCTTGAGGACGAGCCCCACTTGGCCCCTGGGCAGCCGCGGCGTCGAGTGGCCCAGGCGCCGCAGCACCCTGGTGAGGGCCAGCAGCAGCCAGGCGCGCTCGGTGTCGTTGCCGGTGAGCCGCAGTCTGCCGAGTCCGCAGGCGGCCGCGGCGAGCAGAGCGAGCCGGTCGGCGACCGCGAGGGCCGCCGGGTCGGGACTGCCGGGCGTGGGGCCACCGAGGTAGGAGCGGCGCCGTTCCAGGCCCCGCAGTTCCCGGTTGAGCATCCGGATGAGTTCCCGGAAGCTTCGGCCGGCCGGGTCGCGCCCGTCCGGCAGACCGGAGAAGTCGCGGAACTCCCTGCCCAAAAGGCGCAGTTCGCGGTCGGCGGATCCGGGCTGGAACTCGGCGAGGAGCTGGGACAGCCGGGCCCCGGCCGGGCCGGCCGCCGCCATCAGGGCCTCGCCCTCGCGGGCGGCCGAGAAGTCGTAGGCGGACCGGGCGAGGCTGCCGTCCCGGCGCCGCGCGTTCAGCGGAATCAGCTCTTCCGCGCTCTCTCGCAGCAGCCGCGGCACCAGGTGTCCGCAGACTGCGGGCAGGGCCCGGCTCCCGGTTCCGGCGCTCAGGGAGTCGCTCGCGGCGCCGACCACGCAGTCGGCGAGCAGTACGTCGGCGAAGGCCCCGGTGAGCGCGCCGACCGCGGTCAGGTCGTCCACGGGCGCGTAGTGCTCCTGGTAGGCCCGCATCGCGGTGCGCAGCCGGGTGTCGGCGGCGGCCACGAGCCATCCGGGGAGCACGGTGTGCAGGAACGTCTGCGTCAGCTCCGGGACGCAGCGGCAGCCCGCTTCGTGATCGGCTGCCGCGCAGCTCGGGACGGTGACCCAGACCCGGGTGTCGGGCTCCGTGGCCGCCCCGTGGGACTGCCAGGTGCCGACCCGGGTGCCCTGGTCCGCGCCGTCCGCGTACGGCTGGTGTGCGCCGGCCCGGGGGGTCATCGCATCCCTGCCGTCTTCGTACGGCTGCCGGTCTGTGTCCGGGCCGGGAACGGCCAGGACCAGCCGTCCGTTCTCCTTGAAGGAGGCGGCCAGTTGGGCGGCCGTCGGCGGGTGCGGCGCCGGGGGTGGCGGCCAGCCGCGCTCCACGGTGGGTACCCCGTGGGAGCGGATGACCGCCCGCACCCGGTGGATGGTCTCGTCGCTGCGGTGCGGATCGCCCCGCAGGACGGGCGGGGAGCCCGCGCCGGTGCCGCCCTGGGGCAGCCCGGCGCCGTTGAACCGGCTCGCCCGCCGCTCGCTCACTGGGCGGTGCGCCGGCCGATGTACCCGACGGCGAGCAGGGCGCCCACCGCGAGGGCCGCCGCCGCGACCGACAGGGCGACCTTGGTGCCGCTGTCGCCGGGAGATGCCTGGAGTACGGAGCCCAGTACGGCGACTCCGACCACGGCGCCGGTCTGGCGGGCCGAGTTGAGGGCGCCGGACGCGATGCCCGCCTGCTCCTTGGGCACCGACGAGACAAGGGTGGTGACCAGGGACGGGATGGCGAAGGAGACACCGAACCCGAAGACCAGCAGGCCGACCGCGGTCAGTGCGTACTGGCCCGCGCCGTCGCCGCCCACGAAGAGCAGCTGGATGAGCGCGCCCACCGTCATCAGCGAGAAGCCGAGGATCGAGGGGATGCGCGGACCCTTCCTGGCGACCAGGCGCCCGGTGTAGATCGGGTTGAACGCGGTGGGCAGGGTCAGCGGCAGGAAGGCGAGGCCGGCGGCCATGGCGGTGTAGCCGAGGCCCTGCTGGAAGTGGAGCGACATGACGAACAGGACGCCGGAGAGGCCGAAGTTGACGAGCAGACCGTTGAGCAGGCCGACCGAGAAGGTGGCCTTGCGGAAGAGCTGGAGCGGCAGCATCGGGCCGCGCACGCCGGGCTCACGGCGCTCCACCATGACGAAGCCGATCGCGGCGGCGACACCGACGGCCAGCGCGATGAGCACCGGTGCGGACGTCCAGCCCTCGGGCTCGCTCTGGATGACTCCGAACGTCAGGCCCGCCAGGGCGAGTACGGCCAGCAGCTGGCCGGGCAGGTCGATGGCGCGGTCCGGGTTGCGGGGCACCTGCGGCGCGAAGGCGCGGGTGATCAGCACGCTGAGCAGGGCGACCGGCACGTTGATGACGAAGATGAAGCGCCATCCCAGCGTGTCCGTGAGGACGCCGCCGACGACCGGGCCCGCGGCGAGCGCGACACCGGTGATGGCAGCCCACGAACCGAGGGCGCGGGCCCGCTGGGCGGGGTCGGTGTAAGCGGTCGCGATGACGGCCATCGAGGCCGGAAGCAGGGCGGCGCCCGCGATGCCGAGGACACCGCGCATGCCGATCAGAACGCCCAGGTTCGGGGATGCGGCGGTGAGTCCGGAGGCGATGAGGAAGGCCCAGGTGCCGGTGAGGAACACCTTGCGGGCGCCGAAGCGGTCCGAGAGCGCACCCATGGTGAGCAGCAGCGCGGCGAAGGTGAGGGTGTATCCGTTGACCACCCACTGGAGCCCGGAGAGGCCGCCGCCGATATCATCGCGGATGGCGGGCAGTGCCACGTTCACCACGCTGGTGTCGAGCAGCACCATGAAGTAGCCGAGCGAAAGGCCCAGAAGCAGAAGCCCCTTGCGCCGGACGCCGGCCTCGGGCTTGACGCCCGCCGTAGCGCTCCCTCCTTGTGCGGCCGTCACCGTCGATGACTGCGAGGACATAGTTGTTCCCTTCTCAATTACTGATGCGGAAAAGCGAATTCGAGGCGGCCGGGGTCGAGAACCTGCGGCTGTTACAGCCTGGCGGGGACCCGGGCGAAAGAGAAACGGGAAATTCCGATTGCACCATCGGAAGCGCCGATGGATCGGGGGAGGCCGAGAGATGCAGCTCCGTCAGTTGAACACGTTCCGCACCGTTGCCGAAACCCTCAATATCACACGGGCGGCCGAGCGCCTGAATTATGCCCAGTCGAGTGTCACCGAGCAGATCCAGTCGCTCGAAGCGGATCTGGGGGTGGCGCTCTTCGACCGTTCGGGCCGCCGGATACGGCTCACCGACGCGGGTAATCGCCTGGTCGAATACGCCGAGCGCATGCTCCAGCTCGCCGAGGAGGCGAGGGCCGCGGTGTCCAAAATGGCGGACCCGGCCGGCGAACTCACCATCGGCGCACCGGAAACACTCTGCGTCTACCGATTGCCTTCCTTGCTGACGCGGTTCCGGGAAACCCATCCGAAGGTCCGGGTCGTGCTTCGCCCGGGCAACCGGTCGGAGTCCCGCGGCGGGGTGCGCGAGGGGACCCTGGATCTGTGCTTCACGTTCGGACCGCCGCCCACGGAGCCGGAGTTCGAGAGCATGGCGCTGGCTCCCGAGACCGTCGTCGTGGTGGCGCCCCCCGGGCACCCGCTGACCAGGATGGACGAAGTGACCACGGCCGAACTCGCCGGCGTGGACTTCCTGGTGACCGAGCCCGGTTGCAGCTACCGCCGGATGTACGACGAGACGCTGGGCTCCGTGCGGGGCCCCCGGCCGAACGTGGTGGCCGAGCTGACCAGCATCGGAGCCCTGCGCAGTTGCGTCGCCGAGGGGATGGGCTGTGCGCTGCTCCCGCAGATCGCGGTGGCGGCCGATCTGGCGCGGGGCGCCCTGGAGACGGTGCCGTGGACCAACGCCCGCCGGGAGACGGAGGTGCAGGTCTCCTGGCGTGCGCAGGGCGCCGAGTCGCCGGGTCTTCGCCCGTTCCTGGACACCGCGCGCGAACTGCTCGGCACCCCGGCCCTGTAGCCGCCCTCCCCGGTGCGGCGATTGCTGCCGCACCGGGGCGGTCTCAGCCCTCGTCCAGGCAGAGTTCGTCCTCGTCGAGGTGGACGAGCCGGCCGCTGTAGCCGCCGGTCAGCGCGGCGAACCAGATCGCGGGGCGGGCGCCGACCGCGTCCCGGGCGAGCACCAGGGGCCCGTCGGCGGTCACCTCGACGTAGTCGCCCGCGGAGCGGATGCCGTACCCGGTGTCGCGGGCGACGCGTACCAGGTCGTCGAATTCGGGGATGTCCAGTACGTACAGCGTGGTCATCGGATGCTCGCCTTCTCCTCGGCCGCAGCGGCCTGCTCGGCGTGGTCGCGGGCGAGTTCGCCCTTGCGGCGCCACATGTCCTCGACGGTGGGGCGCTCGCCCTTCGCGATGTCGCTCAGGGCCCGGAGCGTCAGCTCGGCGTCGCGCGCGTCGACGTCGGCGAAGGCGCGCAGCGGGCGGGTGATCTCCAGCTGGATTCCGTTGGGGTCGTCGAAGTAGAGGGATTCCAGGAGCTCGTGGGCGAGCGGCGGGGTGACCCGTACGCCGTGCTCCTTGAGGCGGACGCGCCAGGCGGTCAGCTCCTCCTCCGTGTCGACGTGCAGCGCCAGGTGGCGCGAGCGGTGCATGAGGTCACCCGGGTCCTCCTCCTCGGGGAGCCCGAAGTAGTAGAAGAAGGCGAGGTGGTTGCCCTTGCCGAGGGCGAAGAAGAAGTGCACGAAGTCGGGGAAGTCCTCGGTGACCCAGCCGGTCGCGGTGATGGCATGGACCAGCGGCAGGCCGAGCACGTCGCGGTAGAAGTGCAGGGTCTCCTCGGGCTTCCAGGTGACGTGCGCGAGGTGGTCGACGCCCTTGAGGCGCAGCGATCCGGTGTCGAGCGGCGCACCGGCCGCCGGGATCTGCGACATGGCTTGTTCCTTTCGCTGTGGAGCGGGGGAAAGAGTGCGGGGTCGTTGGCCGGTCAAGCCGGGGCGGGGGCTTCGCTCGGCTGGGCCTTCGGCTGGGCGGGCACGCTCACCTCGGCGAGCGCCAGGATCCGCTCGCGCAGGGTGCGGCGGTCCACCTTGCCGACCGGGGTGAGCGGGAACTCCTCGACCAGATAGAGGAGTTCGGGGGTTTTGAAGGCCGCTACGCCGCGTGCCGCGAAGAAGGCGTGGACGGTTTCCAGGGTGGGCCGCGGCCCGTCCCCGGGGATCACGCAGATGCCGACGCGTTCGCCGAGCGCCGGGTCGGGCAGGGCCAGGGCCGCCGCGTCCGCGACGCCGGGCACCGCCCGCACCAGGTCCTCGACCTCGTCGATGGAGACCTTTTCGCCGCCCCGGTTGACCAGGTCCTTGAGCCGCCCCTCGACGACGAGATTGCCGCTGGGGTGCCACCGCACGAGATCGCCCGTGCGGTACCAGCCGTCGGCGGTGAAGGCCCGCTGGTTGTGCTGCGGGGCCCGGTAGTAGCCGCGGGGCGTGTACGGGCCGCGGGTGAGCAGTTCGCCGGTGGCGCCGTCGGGCACGGGCCGGCCCTCGGCGTCCACCACGAGGATCTCGTCGGCCTCGGAGATCGGCCGGCCCTGGGTCTCGCGGAGGACCTGCGAAGGGTCGTCCGGCCGCGTGTAGTTGAGCAGGCCCTCGGCCATTCCGTACACCTGCTGGAGGGTGCAGCCAAGGCCCGGACCGAGCTCGCGGGCGAGCTCGGCGGGCAGGACGGATCCGCCGACCTGGACGAGTTCGAGGCTGGTCAGGTCGTACGTCCGGTCGCCCGCGTGCTCCAGCCAGCGGTGGGCCACGGCGGGCACCACCGAGGTGATGGTGACCCGCTCGCGGGCGATCTCGGCGAAGGCGGTCCTGGGGTGCGGCGAGGGCGAGAGGACGGCCAGGCCCCCCACCGCGAGGGTGCCGAGCACGCCCGGGCAGCCGAGCGGGAAATTGTGTGCGAGGGGAAGTACGGCCAGATAGGTGGTTTCGGCGGTGAAGCCGCAGACCTCGCCGCTGCGGCGGAAGTTGTACTCGTAGTCGTTGTGCGTCCGGGCGATGATCTTGGGGAGTCCGGTGGTGCCGCCCGAGAGCAGGAACAGCGCTACCTCCCCGGCGTCCGGGGCCCGTTCGTCGAGGCGACCGCGGCGCTCCTCGGCGTCGCCCTCGATGCGCAGGGCAGCCCGCAGGTCGACGTGACCGGGCTCGACGCGGTCGCCGACGACCAGGACGGGGACCGGCCGCGGCCGGGTTCCGGCGATCTTGGCGGCGAGCGTCTGGTGGTCGAAGTCGCGGCAGGTGTCGGGGACGGCGATGGCCGCGACGTCGGCGAGTTCGGCGAGGTACTCCAGCTCGTGCTCGCGATGCGGCATGAGGGCGAGGACCGGCGCCACGCCGATGCGCTGGCAGGCCAGGAACAGGGCCACGAACTCCCAGCAGTTGGGGAGCTGGACCAGCAGGTTGTCCCCGTCGCCGAGCCCCAGCGACACGAGCCGCTCCGCCAGCGCGTCGGCGCGTACGGCCAGTTCGCGGTAGCCGATCCTGGTCGCGCCGTCCACCAGTGCCGTACGGGATCCGTAGCTCTCGCTCCAGCTCCACATCCAGTCGCCCAGCGGACGGCCGCGCCAGTGGCCGGCCGCGGTGTAGCGCTCGGCCTCGTGCTCGGGCCACGGGACGGTCCCGGCGCGCTTCATCTTCTCCTCCTTCGCTCGATCGGGTGGATCCGTGCAGGGGGGCGGCCCGGCCCCGACCTCTTTCGGACGGGGCCGGGCCGCGGTCTCAGGCGGCGAGCCGCTCGGCGAGGAAGTCGGCGATGGCGGTCACGGTGGGCCGGTCCCACAGGAGCGTGGCCGGAAGCGCGAGCCGGAAGAGCTTCTCCAGGCGGCGCCGGATGACCAGCGTCATCACCGAGTCGAGGCCCATCTCCATGAGCGGGCGCCGCACGTCGAAGGAGTCGGGCGCCCACTTCATCTCGGCCGCGACCAGGCCGCGTACCGCGTCCACGAGGTGGGCGTGCAGCTCCTCGGGCTCCAGCGTCGCCCAGGCGGCCTCGCCCTGGTCGGCGCCGGACTCGGTGACCTCCACGGCCAGTTCGTCGAGCAGCGCCGGGCGGACCGCGGACGGCTCCAGTTCGATGGTGCGGAGCACCGCGTAGTAGGGGGCGTCGTAGCGGGAGGCGAACTCCCAGCTGCGGAACGCCTCGGCGGCGGAGATGTCGGCGGTGCCGCGGGCGGCGAGTTCGGCGTCGATGAGTTCCGAGGAGGTCGACATGCCGAGCCCGCGCCACGAGGTCCAGGCGTAGCTGACGGTACTGGTGTCGCCGAGGGCCGCGCGGTGGGCGGCGAGCGCGTCCAGGAAGGCGTTGCCGGAGGCGTAGCTGGCCTGGCCGGGCAGGCCGAGGAGCAGGCCGCAGGAGGAGAACAGGGTGAAGAAGTCCAGGCTGCCGGGGGCGAACAGCTCGTGCAGGACCATCGCTCCGGCCACCTTGGGGCCCATGACCCGGTCGAGCGACTCCTCGTCGACGTTGACGGCCATCCGGTTGTCGAGGACACCGGCCGCGTGCACGACACCGCGGATCGGCGGCAGGTCGAGGGCCTGCGGCGAGAGTGCTCCGGCCACGGCCTCGGCGTCGGTGATGTCGACGGAGACGACGCGGACGCTGACGCCGAGCCCCTCCAGGGCGCGCACCGCCTCGATCTGGCGGCGGGTCGTCGTGTCGGTCATCTCGTCCCACGCGGAGCGCGGCGGCAGGCCGCGCCGGCCGGCCAGGACCAGGCGCCGGGCGCCGCGTCCGGCGAGCCAGGTGGCGACCTCCAGGCCGAGCACCCCGAGTCCGCCGGTGATCAGGTACGTGCCGTCGGGCCGGCATTCCAGGGCGGCCCGGACGGGCTCGCGCTCGACGGCCACCAGGCGGGTGGTCTCGATCGCGGCGCCGCGCACCGAGACGAGGTCCTCGCCGGGCTGCGCGCGGACGACGTCGACGAGGGCGGCCAGGGTCTCCGGGTCGGTGTCGTCGGCCAGGTCGACGGTGCCGCCCCACAGTTCGGGGTGCTCGCCGCCGATGACCCGGCCCAGGCCCCACAGCGGGGCGTCGCCCAGCGACTCGGTGGCGAGGGACTCGCGCACGCCCCGGGTGACGCACCACAGGCCGGGGTGCGCGTCGGGCCCTGCCGCGGCGAGCTGCTGCGCGGTGCGGGTGACCAGCCAGGCGGCGTCCACGGCGGCGCCGCTGACGCTGTCGGCGGCGCCGGCCCGCTCGGGCACCACGAGCACGGCGGTGGAGGAGGTGAGCGGCTCGGCGAGCGCGGTCAGGTCGTCCGGGGTGTCGATGGCCGTCCAGGGCAGGCCGGCGGCGGACAGCGCCTCGCCGATGCGCAGGCCGGTCTTGCGGTCGCCGACGATCACGGCGGCGGTCACCGCGGCGCGCTCGCGGGCGGGCTCGGCGGGCAGTTCGAGCGGCCGCCAGGCCACCTCGCTCACCAGGCGCCGGGGGCTGGCGGTGGCGCCGGGGTCGCCGTCCAGGACGCCGTAGCGCAGGCCGGTGAGGCGGGCCAGGAGGCGGCCGTCGGCGCCGGCGATCCAGACGTCGACGGTGTCCACGGCGGCCGCGCCCTCGACGGTCGAGACGTGCAGCAGCACCTCGGCGGGGCAGTCGCCCGAGACGACGGCCTCACGGATGTGGGCGGGCATCCGCAGGATCGGTTCGCCCGGGAAGACGACGGAGGCGATGGAGAGCGCCGCATCCAGCACCGAGCCCCAGGAGCCGGGCAGTTCGCCGTCCGGCTGGGCCGCGACGACGGCGAAGATCTCGCCCTGGGCGCGCCGCATCTCCTTGACCTCCCACGGGAAGCCCATGGCAGCAACGCCGATGCCGGCGAGCCGGTCGATGGTGAACCTGTTGTCGAGCACTTCGGCGCAGGTCGTACGCAACTGGTCGGCGTCCAGGGTGCGTTCGCCGACCGCGGTGCCGGGTGAGACGACGGCGGTGGTGTGGGTCAGCCAGGACGCGTCGGTGTCGTCCGCAGTGCCGTCGCCGATGATGCGCGAGGCGAGGCGGACCGTGCCCTCCTGGTGGACGACCTGGAGTTCGCGCGGGGTGGAGACGGCGACCGGCACCTTGAGGGTGACGTCGGCGAGGCCGGGGCGCTCGCCTTCGTGGGCCGCGGCCGTGAAGAAGGTGTTGAGCAGCACCGTGGCCGGGATGATCTCGACGCCCTGGACCGGGTGGTCGCCCGGGTAGGGGCGGCACGACTCGTCGAGGTAGGTCTGCCAGAGGCGGGCGGGGGTACTGCCGTTGACGACGGTCTGGCCGCCGAGCAGGGTGTGGCTCTCGACGTCGTGCTGGGTGCCGCCGCCGACCGCGCCCGCCGACTCGTACCAGTAGCGCCGGTGCTGCCAGACGGTGTGCGGCAGGTCGGCGAACCGGCCCGGCGTCGCCGCGTCCCAGTCGAGGGACACGCCGTGGCAGTGCAGGGCCGCGACGTTGGCGAGCAGGATGTCCCGCTCGGGCTTGTTGCGGCGCAGGCTGTGCGCGACGACGGCGTCCTCGATGCCGAGGCCGTCCAGGATCTCGCCGATGGAGTGGGCGACGACGGGGTGACCGGATATCTCGACGAAGGCGCGGAAGCCGTCTTCGGCGGCGGCGGTGACGGCCTGGGTGAAGCGGACCGGGTTGCGCAGGTTCCCGGCCCAGTAGATGCCGTCGCGCGGGGTGTCGCCGCGCGGGTCGGCGAGCATGGTGCTGTAGACGGGCAGCGAGGGCTCGCCGATCGTCAAGTCGTCGGCGGCGGCGCTCAGTTCGGCGAGGAGCGGGTCCATGTGGGCGCTGTGGAAGGCGACGTCGGAGGCGACGCGGCGCACCACGAGCGGCTCGGCCTCCCAGGCCGCGGCGAGCTCCTCGACGGCGTCGGTGTCACCGGCGACGACGGTGGAGCCGGGCGAGGCGGAGATGGCCGCGGTCACGTCGGTGCGGCCCTGGAGGCGGTGGGCGACCTCGTCGAAGGGGAGCGCCACCATGATCATGGCGCCCTTGCCCGCGACCCGGCTGAGCAGCGCCGAGCGGCGGCAGATGAGGCGGGCGCCGTCGCTCAGCGAGAGGATGCCGGAGACCACGGCGGCGGCGATCTCGCCCACGGAGTGACCGATGACGGCGGCGGGCGAAAGGCCGCGCTCGCGCCAGACGGCGGCGAGGCCGACCTGCATGGCGAAGATCATCGGCTGGATCTTGTCGACGTCGCCCAGATCGCCGTCGAGCAGCACCTGGCGTGGCGAGAAGCCGATCTCGTCGAGGAATACGGGGTCGATCTCGTCGAGGACCTTGGCGAACTCGGCCTCCTCGGCGAGGAGTTCGCGGCCCATGCCGGCCCACTGCGAGCCGTGGCCGGAGAACACCCAGACGGCGCCGCGGGACGCGGCGGACAGGACGGTGCCCGTCTCGATGCCCTCCTCGCTCTCCTCGTCGGCGAACGCCCGCAGGCGGGTGGAGAGCTGGGCGGTGTCGGACGCGGCGGCCACGGCCCGGCTCGCGGCGTGCCCGCGGTGCACGGCCAGGGTGCGGGCGATGTCGTCGAGCGGGGTCTCGCCGCCTTCGGCATCCAGCCAGTCGGCGAGGGCCGCGGCCTGGGCGCGGGTGCCGGCCTCGGTCGCGCCGGACAGCGGGAACAGCCGTACGCCGTCCTCGGCGGCCGGGGCCCCGGCAAGGGCAGCGCCCTCATCTTCGGGGGCCTGCTCCAGGACGATGTGGCCGATGGTGCCGCCGTAGCCGTAGCCGGAGACACCGGCGCGGCGCGGGCGGCCCGTCACCGGCCAGGGCGTCGGTTCGGCGACGACCTTGAGGCGGGACGCCTCCCAGTCGATGGCCGGGTTGGGGGTGTCGAAGTTGGCCTGCGGCGGGATGTGGGCGTGGTGCAGCGCGAGCACCGCCTTGATCAGGCCCGCGACGCCGGCCCCGGCCTCCAGGTGGCCGATGTTGGGCTTCACCGAACCGATCAGGACGGGCCGGTCGGCGGGGCGTCCGGCGCCGAACACCTCGGCCATGGCGGTGGTCTCGATGGGGTCGCCGGCCCGCGTTCCGGTGCCGTGCGCCTCGATGTAGTCGACGGTGAGCGGGTCGACTCCGGCGCTGCGGTAGGCCTGGCGCAGGAGGTGGGCCTGGGCCTCGGAGCTCGGCGCCATGATGCCGTTGGTGCGGCCGTCCTGGTTGACGGCGGTGCCCTTGATGACGGCGAGCACGCGGTCGCCGTCGCGGCGGGCGTCGGCGAGCCGCTTGAGCACCACGACACCGGCGCCCTCACCGCGTCCGTAGCCGTCGGCGGCCGCGTCGAAGGACTTGCTGCGCCCGTCCGGCGAGACGGCGCCCGCCGCGTCCAGGACCATGGTCAGGCCCGGGCCCGCCATGATGTTGACGCCACCGGCGAGCGCCACCGGCACGTCGCCGTCGCGCAGCGCCTGGACGGCGAGGTGGAAGGCGACCAGGGAGGCCGAGCACGCGGTGTCGACCGCGAGGCTGGAGCCGCGCAGGTCCAGGGTGTAGGAGACGCGGTTGGCCACCGCGCAGAACGCGGCGCCGATCCCGGTCCAGGCCTCGATGCGCGGGAGGTCCTCCAGCATGCGGCGGCCGTAGTCGTCGGAGCCGACGCCGATGAACACCCCGGCGTCGGTGCCGGCCAGGGACTGCGGGGCGATGCCCGCGTGCTCAAGAGCCTCCCAGGACACTTCGAGGACGATCCGCTGCTGCGGGTCCATGAGTTCGGCCTCGCGCGGGGTGATCCCGAAGAACTCCGCGTCGAACCCCTCGATGTCGTCGAGGAATCCGCCGTTGCGGGTGGTGCGGCGCAGAGCCGCAGCGTTCTGCGGCGAGGCGGCCTCGTAGGCGGCCCAGCGCTCCGGCGGCACCTCGGTGATCGCGTCCGTGCCGGCGGTGAGCAGCTTCCAGAACGACTCGGGTGAATCCACGCCGCCGGCGAATCGGCAGCCCATGCCGATGACGGCAATGGGCTCGGAACCGGACCGGATGTCGCGGGGACCTTCGATCGGGGTGTTCACGTGCTCCTCCATGGGGGCAGCTTTCTGCGGTTGACGGGTGATGTGCCGTGCGGGTGAAAAGAAGTGCCGTGCGGGGGAAGAGAGAAAGTCAGGGGGTGGCCGGGTCAGCGGCCGGAGCCGGTGAGCGGCCAGCCGGAGACGGCGTCGATCCGTCCGGCGACCAGGGCCGTGTGCAGCAGGGCGTGCCGTCCCTCGGCGCGGCCGGCGGGTGTTTCCAGCGCCCAGCCGTCCGTGCACGCGAGCACCACGGGCAGCCCGGTGGCGGTACGGATCCGGTCGGCGTGTTCCAGGGCGTGCGCGAGGCCGGTGCCGTCCGGGGCCCGCAGATGCAGGGCGCAGGCGCCCGCCTCGGCCGCCCCGAGGGCCCGCTCGACCAGGCAATCGTTCTCGTAGGCGCCGGTCTCGGGGCAGCCGAGACCGGCGATCAGCGCGGCGCCCGCGGGCAGCGAGCCGAGGAACTTCCGCTCCAGGAGCCCGTGTTCGGCGGTCTCGGCCTCGCTGTAGTGGCCGATGTCGTCGAGGACGACCTCGACGACCGGGAAGCCGACGGCTTCGGCCCGGTCGGCCGCCGCCGTGTCGAGGGCGCGCAGGACCACGCCGAGCGCGGTGCCGTCGAAGGAGACGCGCTCCAGGGCGGCGCGCCAGGCGTCGCTCTCACCGGCGCCGACCGGGCGCCGCCAGTCGGCGAGCACCAGGGAGCTGCCGGCCACCGAGTACGCCTCGCACGCGCGGATCTGACGCTCGGCCCGGTCCGCGGCGACGACCACGAGCCGGTTGCGCAGGAGCGTGCCGCCGAGCCGCAGCGGCGCGCCGAGCGCGTGCCCCCCGGGGACGGGTGCCGCGGTGCGCGGCGCCTCGTGGGCGTAGGCCTCCTCGGCGGCGGCGATGCGTTCGGGGTGGCGGCGGCGCAGGCCGGCGAGGCCGATCGCGCTGGTCCTGGTCAGGAAGTGGAACCCGAAGCGGTCGGGGTCCCGGTCCATGCGCGAGCCGAACGTCTCCCACCAGCGCATGCTGGGCAGCGCCCAGCGCTGGGTGCGCTCGGTCTCCGGGCGGCGGCGCGCCTCGTATCGGTGGAGCGCGCCCTCGACGGGCTCTTGTGCGCCTCTTGACGCCAGTTCGGCGGCGAGCCCTATGGCGTCCTCCATCGCCATCTTGGTGCCCGAGCCCACGGAGAAGTGCGCGGTGTGCGCCGCGTCCCCCAGGAGGACGAGATTGTGGTGCGACCAGGAGCGGTTGCTCACGTGCAGGAAGTTGGCCCACTTGCTGTTGTTCACCAGGAGCGGGTGGCCCTGGAGCTGTTCGGCGAAGACCTGCTCCATGAGCTCCTGGGCGTAGGTGTCGCTGACCCCGGGGGCGGCGGACCGCTCGGTCGAGGTTTCGAGTCCCGCCGCCCGCCAAGTGGTCTCGTCGGTCTCGACGATGAAGGTGTGCAGCCCCTCTCCGTACGGATAGGCGTGCGCGGCGAAGGCGCCGAACGCGGTCTGCACGAACGGGAAGGTCACCACCTCGAAGGGGGCCCGGGTGCCGAACCAGACGTACTTGCCCGCGCCGGGCCGGGCCAGCGTGCCGAAGCGGTCCGCAAGGGCGTTGCGGGTGGCCGAGTTGACGCCGTCGGCCGCCACCACCACATCGTGTGCGGAGGCGAGCTCCAGGGCGTCGGCCGGGTCCTCGAAGTGGAGCTCGGCCCCGACCTCGGCGGCCTGCTCCTGGAGGATGGCGAGCAGCGTCTTGCGGGCGATGGCGGTGAATCCGTACCCGCCGTAGCGCAACGACCGTCCGCCGTACCGCAGTTCCATGTCGGTCCAGGCGACGCTGGCCTCGACGATCCGGCGGTGCGTGTCGGGGTCGGCCCGCTCGAAGGCGGACATCGTACGGTCCGAGAAGACGACCCCGAATCCGAAGGTGGCGTCCGGGGCGTTGCGCTCGTGGACGGTGACCTGCCGGGCGGTTCCCCGCAGCATCAGCAGCCTGGCGAGGAACAGCCCTCCGGGCCCTCCCCCGACGACAGCGGCATTCAGCACGGCCAGCACCCTCTTTCCCTGCTCGGCGGCATCTGCCCGGGGTGTTCTCCGGGCGACGTGAGGGAGCTTCGCCCGACCCGCTCAAGCCGTCTTCAAGGCGTCTTCAAGGTGCTTTCAAGGCGGGTTCAAGCCGGCCGCGCCCAGCCGTGGCGGGCTGGCGCGCGCCTCGATGACCAGCGGGAATGGCCGATCAGGAACGGTTCGTTCCACGATTGTCAGAGGTGTCCTGTTGTATGGGGGCATGGAGCACACGAGCAACGCGGAACTGCGCACCGAAGCCGATGCGGTCCTCGCCCGCCTGGTCGGGGACGCCACCGGCACCGCGCGGCTGCGCGGGGACCAGTGGCGGGCGATCGAGGCGCTGGTCGCCGACAAACGGCGGGCGCTCGTCGTGCAGCGCACCGGCTGGGGCAAGTCCGCGGTGTACTTCGTGGCGACCGCGCTGCTGCGGGCCCGGGGCGCGGGTCCCACCGTGATCGTCTCCCCGCTGCTCGCCCTGATGCGCAACCAGGTCGAGGCCGCGGCCCGGGCGGGCATCACGGCCCGGACGATCAACTCGGCCAACCCCGAGGAGTGGGACACCGTCCAGGAGGAGGTCGCGGCGGGCGCTGTGGACGTGCTGCTGGTGTCTCCGGAGCGCCTGAACAACCCGGATTTCCGGGACAACGTGCTGCCGAAGCTGTCCGCGGCCACGGGCCTGCTCGTGGTGGACGAGGCGCACTGCATCTCCGACTGGGGCCACGACTTCCGGCCCGACTACCGCCGTCTTCGCACCATGCTGGCCGAACTGCCGCCCGGCGTCCCCGTGCTGGCCACCACCGCCACCGCGAACGCACGGGTGACGGCGGACGTGGCCGAGCAGCTCGGCACCGGCGGCGGCTCGGACGCGCTGGTGCTGCGCGGCCCCCTGGACCGCGAGAGCCTCAGCCTCAACGTGCTGGCGCTGCCGGACGCGGCCCACCGCCTCGGCTGGCTCGCCGACCATCTCGACGAGCTGCCGGGCTCGGGGATCATCTACACGCTGACCGTCGCGGCGGCCGAGGAGATCACCACGTATCTGCGCCGGCGCGGGCACACTGTCGCCTCGTACACCGGCAAGACGGAGAACGCCGACCGCCAGCAGGCCGAGGACGATCTGCTCGCCAACCGGGTCAAGGCCCTGGTCGCCACCTCGGCGCTCGGCATGGGCTTCGACAAGCCGGACCTGGGATTCGTGGTCCACCTGGGCTCGCCCTCCTCCCCCATCGCCTACTACCAGCAGGTCGGCCGCGCGGGCCGCGGCGTGGCTCACGCGGAGGTGCTGCTGCTCCCGGGCCGCGAGGACGAGGCGATCTGGAAGTACTTCGCGTCGGTGGCCTTCCCGCCCGAGGAGCAGGTGCGGCGCACCCTCGACGTCCTCGCGCAGGCCGGCCGCCCGCTGTCGCTGCCCGCCCTGGAACCTCTGGTGGAGCTGCGCCGCACACGCCTGGAGACGATGCTCAAGGTGCTCGACGTGGACGGCGCGGTGCACCGGGTCAAGGGCGGCTGGACGAGCACGGGCGAGCCCTGGGTGTACGACACCGAGCGGTACGCGTGGGTCGCCCGGCAGCGCTCCGCCGAGCAGCAGGCGATGCGCGACTACGCGTCGACGACGGGCTGCCGCATGGAGTTCCTGCGCCGCCAGCTCGACGACGAGCAGGCGGCGCCGTGCGGGCGCTGCGACAACTGCGCGGGCGCCCGCTTCACCGCGGACGTGTCCGGCACGGCCCTGGACGAGGCGCGCGGCGAGCTGACCCGGCCCGGCGTGGAGGTGGAGCCCCGCAAGATGTGGCCCACCGGTCTCGCCGCGATCGGCATCGATCTGAAGGGACGCATTCCGGCGGGCGAACTGGCCTTCTCCGGAAGGGCGTTGGGGCGACTTTCGGACATCGGCTGGGGCAACCGGCTGCGCCCGATGCTCGCGCCGGGCACTGCGGACGGGCCGGTGCCGGACGATGTGGTGCAGGCGGTGGTGAGCGTGCTCGCCGACTGGGCGAAGGGCCCGGGCGGCTGGGCCTCGGGCCGTCCCGACGCACCGCAGCGGCCGGCCGGTGTGGTGACGGTGCCCTCGCGCACCCGGCCCGCGCTCGTCGGGTCGCTGGGCGCACGGATCTCCGAGATCGGCCGGATGCCCCTGCTCGGCTCGCTCGAGTACGCCGAGGGCCCGGCGGGCGAGCGGATCGCCCAGTCCAACAGCGCCCAGCGGGTGCGCGCGCTGCACCACGCCTTCGTCGTGCCGGAGGCCCTCGCGGCCGCGCTCGCCGAGGCCCAGGGCCCGGTGCTGCTGATCGACGACGCGTCCGACACGGGCTGGACGCTGGCGGTGGCCGCCCGGCTGCTGCGCCGCTCCGGAGCCAAGGGGGTGTTCCCGCTGGTCCTCGCGGTCCAGTCGTGACGGCAGGGGTGACCGGGGGTGCCGCTGGGCAGGGATATGAGTGCCATACCCGTCGATTCAGGTCAGCGGCGTCAATTGCTCGTTGCCGCCTGACCTCCCGGCGGCAAGAATTGGAGCCGCCCCCGCACGGTCCCCCTGTGGTCCGGAAGGGCTGTGCCGTGGTGCGCCCTCACCCGACCCTGCCCGCACTGTGGGCGCGTATCCGGAAGGGAGGACCGTGACCTTCGGATTCGCTCCGTCCGCAGCCTCGGCAGCAGCGTCCGCCCCGATGTCGGCCGACTCCGCGAACCGGTTCGGCCGGATCCTGGAGCCCGCCGAGTGGGCCGCCGCCGGAATTCCTCTGCTGCGCAATCCCCGCGAGGTCGTCAGCGGGCTGCACGCCCGGCACCGGCCGACGCCCACGACCGCCGTCGTCGCGGTCCTCGACCACGAGGAACGGCTCGCGGCCAGCGCGTCGTTCACCCGCCGCGCGGCTCCGGCCGACGGCTGGGAGTTCCGCAACGCGCTGCTCGCGCACCTGCGCAGAGTGATCCCACACGATCTGCGCCGCCGGGCTCCGGTGCGCACCGCCGTGCTGCTCTACTGCCGTGACGGCGACGAGCGCTGGACGGAGGAGGACGGCGCCTGGATGTGGGGCCTGCGCGACGCCTGCACCCTGCACGGGCTGCGCTGTGGCGCGTACATCACGCTGACGCGCGGCGGCTGGCAGGTGCTCGGCGAGGGCCGGGGCGGCCGCCGCCCGAGTTCGATATCCGGGCCGGGCTCGCTGGCCGACGCCGAGAACGAGCTGGCAGCGCCGCTGCCACTGCGCTCGGGCACCGGCGCGGTGGAGATGCTGCGGCGCACCGCCGCACGCTGAACGGCCCCGGCCCGTCCGGGAGCACTTGCGTGCCCTCTCGCGGGTCCGGCCGCCGCCCCGCCGGACGGATCCGGCCAGGGGCACGGCGGCACGGCCTCCGGTCCTCGGGCTCCGGAGCGCCGGCCCCGGATTCCCGACTCCGGCCCGCGGCGCCCGGACCATCGCGCGCGAGGGCCGGAGCGCCTGAGCGGGAGCTCAGACTCCGGCGCCCAGCGCCGCGTTGATCCGCTGCGGGTCGCCGCACACGATGAGCAGCGCCTCGGCACGGGCCAGGGCGAGCGGCAGCGTGCGGGCGGCGGTGTCATCGGCCGCGTTGACGGCGACGACGACCACGGGCCGGGCCGAGGCCCGTTCCACGGCGGCCGCACCGGCGTAGAAGACGTCGTCGCGGGCGTCGTGCTGGGCCCAGTAGGCGTCCTCGCCGAAGGACAGCTCGTGCGCCGCCCACGGGTGCGCCTCACCGGTGGTGAGGACCAGGATGTCGCCCGGCGCGCGGCCGGTGTCGAGCAGCAGGTCCACGGCTTCGCCCGCGGCGTCGAGCGCGCCGTCGGCCGGAGCCGGGATCAGCTGGATCTGCGGACCGGCAGGGCTCGGTGGCCGAGTCGGCGGGGTCTGCGCGGCGGCGCTGTGCGACCGCTGCACGGGGGGCGTGGGCCGGGCCGGGCCGGGGCCCGGACGTCCGGGACGCGGTGCGGCCGCGGGACGCGGACCGGGTACGGGGCGAGGGGTCTGCGCGGTGCGGCCGGCGGCCGGGGTGACGCGGGGACCCTGGGCACTCTCGTGAATCTGAGGCTCCTCGGGGCTGAGAGGCATGAGTTGATGTCTATCAAATGCCGGTGAAGGCGTCACCGGCGGGTGGGCACAAAGGTGCGATCGGGGCGGAGTCTCCCCGCAACTGGGCGGGAAAGTCCAGGGATTTCGGGATGCGGCCCCGGGGTTTCGGACGTCCGCGAAGCGGACCGGAAGACTCCGGGAACGGCGTCGCACCGTACGGAATACGGACCGAGAACCTCCGGAGATCCGGGGCGATCGGGTCAGAAGTCGAAGCCGAGCTGTCCCCCGCTTTCGAGTGCGGCCGCCTCGGCGGACAGCCGCGTCTTCTTGAGGTGCCGCCACTGGGGCAGCGCGTCCAGGTACGACCAGGACAGCCGGTGGTAGGGCGTCGGCCCGAGTTCCTCGAGCGCCGCCTTGTGCACGGGCGAGGGGTAGCCGGCGTTCTCGGCGAAGCCGAATCCGGCGTACTGGCCCCGGGCGCCCACGAGTTGGGCCATCATCGCGTCCCTGCGCACCTTGGCGATCACCGAGGCGGCCGAGACCGCGATGCAGGACTGGTCGCCCTTGATCACCGTACGGACCCGCCAGGGCAGGCCGAGGTAGTCGTGCTTCCCGTCCAGGATCACCGCGTCCGGCCGCACCGGCAGCGCCTCCAGGGCGCGCACCGCGGCGAGCCGCAGGGCCGCGGTCATGCCCAGCTCGTCGATCTCCTCGGGCGAGGCGTCGCCGAGGGCGTAGGCGGTGACCCAGCCTTCGAGGACCGCGGCGAGCTCGGTGCGACGCTTGGGGGTGATCAGCTTGGAGTCGGTGAGCCCGGGGGGCGGGCGGCGCAGCCCGGTGACGGCGGCACACACCGTGACGGGACCGGCCCACGCCCCGCGTCCGACTTCGTCGACACCGGCGACGATCTTGGCCCCGGTCGTGGCGCGAATCGAGCGCTCGACGGTGTGGGTGGGTGGTTCGTACGGCATGGCGCTTGCAAGGTTACGCCGCCGGGGGCCGCCCGCGACACCCAGGTCCGCGCCGACCGCCCGAAGGCTTCGGTCAGCCCCGGTGGGGACGCAGCAGCGGCACCATGACCTGGTCGATCATCGCGGCGATGTCCTCGTCGCTCCATTCGCTTCCGCACACCTTCTGCCGGTACATCATCAGCCCTGGGATCACATCGAAGACGAGATCGCCGGTGGCGTCGGGACGCACGTCCCCCCGCTCGATTCCGCGGCGCACCACCTCACGGAAGAGCCGGTTGGCGGGCTCGATCACCCGGTGCAGGATCAGCTCGTGGAACCGGTCCGCCGAGGCGCTGTCGCATTCGTAAAGGACCGAACGCAGTGCGTAGCCGGACCGCGAATACATCGTCCCGCGGACCCTTCGGCACAGCTGGTAGAGGTCCTCGCGCACGGAGCCGTGGTCCGGCGCGTCGTCGAGGCCGGGGAAGCCGGACCGCAGCGCGTCCGCGACCAGCTCCGCCTTGGAGGGCCAGCGACGGTAGACCGCGGCCTTCCCGGTCTGCGCCCCGGCGGCCACCCCCTCCATGGTGAGGCCGCTCCAGCCGACCGTACTGAGCTGTTCGAGAGCGGCATCCAGGATCGCCCGCTCCAGGACGGGGCCCCGGCGGCGCAGTGAGACGGGCTGCGCCCCGGCGTCGGTCCAGCGCGAAGTAGCCATCTTCTTCTCTCCGTTGGGGATGCTCCGCGGGGACGGATATCCCCTGTTGGGGACGGGTGTTCCACCGATGGGGACGGGGTGTTGAAGCGTACGTGGGCAGCGGCGCCCCGCCTTTCATGGTGACCTCGCGTCACCGGATGTTCCAGACGCCGCCCGGCTTCACCGGCACCCGGACCGACCCCGGGACCCGGGCGATCCGGGTCCAACTCCCCCGGAAGGGGCTTGTGTTGGTCCCCGGCCACTCACTATCGTCAGCCATTAGTGAACGGAAGCGTTCACTACAGTCTTCAGGGGGACTCCAGTGACGCCCGATCGAATAAGCACGGTCAAGACCACAGAAGCCCGCCCCGGCCCCGAGGACCGGCCGGCCCGGCCCGGCATAGCCCTGACCGTCATCGCGGCATGCCAGCTGATGGTGGTGCTCGACGCCACCATCGTCAACATCGCTCTGCCCCACATCCAGACCGCTCTCGGCTTCTCCACCAACGACCTCACCTGGGTCATCAACGCCTACGCGCTCACCTTCGGCGGGCTGCTGCTGCTCGGCGGCCGGGCCGGTGACCTGCTCGGCCGGCGCCGGATGTTCATCACCGGAATCCTGGCCTTCACGCTCGCCTCGCTGCTCGGCGGATTCGCCCAGGAGCCCTGGCAGTTGCTCGCGGCGCGCGCCCTTCAGGGCATCGGCGGCGCCATCGCCTCGCCGACCTCGCTCGCACTGATCGCGACGACGTTCCCCGAAGGCCCCGAACGCAACCGCGCGTTCGGCGTGTTCGCCGCCGTCTCGGCCGGTGGCGGCGCCATCGGTCTGCTCGCGGGCGGCATGCTCACCGACTGGCTGAACTGGCGCTGGGTGCTGTTCGTCAACGTACCCATCGGCGTCTTCATCGCCTTCCTCGCGCCCCGCTTCATCAAGGAGTCTCAGCGCCATCCGGGCCGCTTCGACCTCACGGGCGCGCTCACGTCCACGCTGGGCATGGCGGCGCTGGTCTACGGATTCATCCGGGCGTCCACGGACGGCTGGAGCGACTCGCTGACCCTTGGCTCGTTCGCCGCGGCCGTTCTGCTGCTCTTCGCGTTCATCGCGGTGGAGCGCCGCTCGGCCCAGCCCATCACGCCCCTGCGCATGTTCGCCGACCGCAACCGGTCCGGTACGTACGTGATGATGCTCAGCCTGGCCGCCGCGATGTTCGGCATGTTCTTCTTCATCGTGCTCTTCGTGCAGAACGTGCTGCACTACAGCCCGATCAAGGCGGGCCTGGCCTTCCTTCCGGTGACGGTCGCGATCGTCACGGGCGCCGGGATCTCCTCCAACCTTCTGCCGAAGCTCGGTCCCAAACCCTTCATGGTGACCGGAACCGCGCTCACCGGCCTGGGCATGGCCTGGCTGACCCAGATCGACCCGGACAGCTCGTACGCGGGCGGGATCCTCGGCCCGATGCTGATGTTCGGCTTCGGCATGGGGCTCAACTTCGTCACGCTGACCCTGACCGCCGTCTCCGGTGTCGCGGACCAGGAATCGGGCGCCGCCTCGGGCCTGTTGAACACCACCCAGCAGGTCGGCGGCGCGCTCGGCCTGTCCATCCTGACCACCGTGTTCGGCACCGCGAGCCGCCACGAGGCCACCGCCCAGGTCAAGGACTTCCTGGCGAACGGCTCGCCCGAGCAGAAGGCCGCGTTCCTCAAGTCCCGTCAGCTGCCCGCCCCTTGGAGCGACGCGGTCCTCGCCCACGGCATCGGCGTCGCGTTCATCGCGGCCGTCGCGCTGGTCGCCCTGGCGATCCTGACCGCCGTCTTCGTCATCCAGGTCCGCAAGAGCGACCTGGAGGCCCTGAGCGGCAAGAGCGCCGGCGCCGCGCTCTGACCATGAAGGAGCCGCCCTGTCCGCAGCGCGGGCGGGGCGGCTCCGGTACGAGTCGGGCGCGTCAGCCGGCCGGGGCGGCCGGGACCCAGTCCGGCAACCGCTCGGTGTGCTCAAGCCACTCGGCCGGAGGCGCCCCGGCCGGGGTGGCCGCGACCACCCCGCCCACGATCGCGCAGGTCGTGTCGACATCGCCGCCCACCTGCGCGGTCGTCCAGAACGCCGACGCGTAGTCGCCGAGCCCGCGCGCCGCCGACCAGAGGGCGAACGGCACGGTGTCGTGCGCGCTGGTGCGCCGCCCGGAACCGAGCACCGCGGCCACCGTCGCCGCGTCGTCGTAGTCGAGCATGTCCCGCGCCCGCCGCAGCCCGGCGCCGACCGCGCTGCGCGGCACGAGCGCGATCACCGCATCGAGCAGCTCACCCGGCCCGGGAGGCCCGGCAGGCGCGGCGACCAGGGCCGCGGCCGCCGCGACGGCCATGGCGCCGACGACGGCCTCGCGGTGCTGGTGAGTGGTGTACGAGGAGATCTCGGCCTGGTGGGTGGCCTGCTCGGGATCGTCCGCGTACCAGGCGCCGAGCGGCGCGATCCGCATGGCGGAGCCGTTGCCCCACGAGCCCTGGCCCTTGAACAGCGCGGAGGCCAGCTCGCGCCAGTCCCCGCCCTCCCTGACCAGGCGGAGCATCCGGTTGACGGCGGGACCGTAGCCCCGGTCGAAGTCGTGGTGGTGCGCGAAGGACTGCGCGAGGGCGTCCTGATCGATGCGGTCGTGCGAGGCGAGCACGGCGAGGACCGAGCAGGCCATCTCGGTGTCGTCGGTCCACTGCCAGGGGCCTTCGGGCAGTTCCCGGCGCTTGAGGCGGGGAAGGTTGGCGGGGACGAAGAACTGGGAGCCCAGTGCGTCGCCGACGGACAGCCCGCGCAGGCTGCCCAGCGCGCGTACGAAACGCGGGTCGAGTGATTCGGTGGAGGAGTCAGCGGTCATCTCGGAGCCACTCTATCCGGTGATCCCGTACGGTTCCGGGGCACGCCACCGCTGGAACGGCCGGTCGAGCGAGTACCGCCCGTCGGCGCCGAGCAGCAGCGTCCTGGTCTCGGCGTTCCCCGGATTGGACAGCGACTCGAAGTCGGCCACGCTCCAGTGGAACCAGCGCATGCAGAACAGCCTCATCGTGAGCCCGTGCGTCACGAGCAGCACGTTGGGCGGATGGTCGGGCGCCTCGAAACTCCGGTAGAGGCTCTCCAGGAACGCCCCCACCCGGTCGTAGACGTCGGCCCCGGACTCGCCCTGCGCGAACCGGTAGAAGAAGTGCCCGTACGCGTCCCGGTACGCCTTCTGCAGCTTGACGTCGTCCCGGTCCTGCCAGTTCCCCCAGTCCTGCTCGCGCAGCCGGGGCTCCTCACGGATCCGTACCTGCTCCGGGTCGAGGCCGAACGCCCGGAACGTCTCGTGGGTGCGCCGGTAGGGCGAGACGTAGACGCTGACCTTCTCGTTCCCGAACATCGCCCGCAGCCGCTCCCCCGTCGCCTCGGCCTGGCGCAGCCCGGCATCGGTGAGCCTCAGCGCATGGTCGGGCTCGCGCTCGTACACGGTGTCGTCGGCGTTGCCCTCCGACTCGCCGTGCCGGACGAGGACGATGCGTCGCGGTCTTGCCATGCGCAAACCCTAGATCGCCCGCGCGGCGATCGAGCACTTGTCCGGCCTCCATCCGGCGTAGGCGCTCCGGGAGCGGCCTCAGACCGTCCAGTCCACGTCGAGCTGAACCACATCGCCGGTCAGGGCTGCGACATCGGTCTCGGTCTGCGCGCGCAGCGAGAGCCGCTCCACCCGGTCGGCCCGGTACTTGCCGTGCTCGGCGGCCGACTGCCACATGGAAAGCACCAGGAACTCATGGCCGGGCGCCTCGGCGAACACCCCGCGCAGCATGCCCGGGGAGCCGGCCATCGCCGGGTTCCAGACCTTCTCCTGCATCAGCGCGAAGTGGTCGACCCGCTCCTCGTGCACCCGGCAGTGCGCGACGCGGACCACGTCCGCGTCGGTGAAGCGCGGCTCGAAGCCGGTCTTCACATCGAAGCGGTGGTCGAAGAGCTTCACCTCGATGTCCTTGTACGTGCCGGACTGCGCGGCGGCGAGCCGGTCGTGCGCCCGCGCCATGAAGGAGTCGTAGAACGCGCGGCTCTCCCAGAAGCCGAAGACATGGGCCACTTCCGGCCGCCTCCGGCTCCAGCCGCCGCCCTGCCCCCGGAAACCGGGCTCACCCAGCAACCCCGCCCATTTCCGCTGCCCCCGCTCGAAACCGCGGCGGTCCACCACGGTGCAGCGAATCCACTTGACCAGCACCGCGCCATCGTACGGCGCACCGCCATGCCCCGGTCAGGCTCCGGCGGAGTACTTCCGCGGGAATATGCCGCACGCCCCGAACCCCAGTCCACCACCGAACACCGGACCGATATCACCGGCCATGCAACCCACCTCCCAATGCGCCCAGTTGTGCGAGTTCTTCACGCTCCATCACGATATCGAAGACCTCTGACAACACCCCTCCGAGCTCGTCGGCGGGCACCCTGATCCGCTCCTCGGTGCCATCGGTACGAACGGTGGTGAGCTCGTCCCGGACCAGCGCCCGGCGCACTCCGGGCGCCGTCCGCTGCGCCACGACCTGGCCCACGAAACGGGATTGGGGGTGCGAGGAGCTGTAGTGGTTCATGACCGTGAAGTCGGCCGGGTAGAGCGTCTGCGGGGCGAAGGCGTAGAGGTCGAGCCATCCCCCGGGTCGCAGCGAGCGCAGTACGTGGGTGCCGTCGTCCTCGATGCCGACGCCGAAGGTCCACCCTCCCTGCTCCACGACCGCGCCGTCCCGCAGCGGCACCGGTTCCAGCGGTCCCTGGCCCCCGAACCCCGTGTCGCACAGCCAGAGTTGGCCCTCGACGGTGACCGCGAGCAGCGCGTGGGTGACCGGCGGAAGCCACGTCCCCCGGGTCCGGTTGCGGGCCCCGCGCCCGCCGAACTCGAAGCCCAGGCGCTCGAGCACGGCGGCGAACAGCGAGTTCTGCTCGTAGCAGTAGCCTCCGCGGGCCTGCCCGACGAGCTTGCCGACGAGGCTCTTCACCTCCAGCGGGACGGTCCGGCCGAGGGCCACGTCCAGGTTCTCGAAGGGAATCGCCGCCACGTGTGCCCGGTGCAGCTCCCGCAAGGTCTGGAGCGTGGGCGACGCATCACCGTCGTAGCCGATCCGCGCGAAGTAGGCGCCCAGATCGACGTCTTGGCCGTTCCACATCGTGATCCCCCCGGAAAACCCGAGGGCCCCGTGGCCCCCGCCGCACACAATGATCACCGCCCGGGGGCCGCGCACCAACACCATTCTTCGAACGACTTCGCAACGACGGGCGTGACAGCATGAGAGGCGCGCGGGGGCGGCGGGTCAGGCACGGGGAGGGGTTCGAATGAGCGGCATCAGCAAAGGGCTCGGCACGGTCGAGGTGGCACTGCGATGGGACCCCGCCCCGCTCGGCTCGCCCGCCCACGACCTGGATGTGGTCGCGGGGGTCTATCCGGCGGCCGCCCCGTACGGACCACCCGACTACTGGGTGTACTTCGACAGCCGCTCCCCCGACGGCACGATCGACCTGAACCGCGACAGCCGCACCGGCCAGGGCCTCGGCTACGACGAGGTCATGACCCTGGACCTCGGCCGCATGCCCGCAGAGCACGCCCGCGTGGTGGTCGGCGTGATCATCCAACAGCGCGCGGGACGCCTCGTCTTCGGCGAGGTGGCGAACCCCGGCATCCGTATCCGGGACGGCTACACGGAGCTGTCGAACCACGGCTTCGCGCAGGTGGCGGACTCCCGGGCGGCGACGGTCGCGGAGTTCACCCGGGCCGAGTCCGGCGCGTGGGTATTCCGCGAGGACATCCGCGGCTTCGCCCTTGACCCGGACGCGTTCATCGCCGCCATGGGGACGGGCTGACGTGTGCGCACGACTGAGGGGACCGGCGATTGCCGGTCCCCTCAGTGCACTTCTTCTCAGCTCAACCTGCGCACTACGTCGGACGATCCGCCCGACGTGGCGCGCCCGTGATCAGCTGCAGCCGCTGGTCGAGCCGCAGCCCTCGCAGATGTAGCAGGAGCCGGCCCGCTGCATCTTCGTACCGCAGGAGAAGCACAGCGGGGCGTCCGCGCTGACGCCGAGCTGCATCTCGACGAGCTCGGCCGAGTTGTGCGCGACCTTGGGGGTCTCGACCGCGACCGGCTTCGGTGCGGCGACGGCCTTCAGGGTCTCCGTCTGGCGCGGGGCCGACTGGGCCAGGCTCTCGACGTCCAGCTCCTCGTCCTCCAGGGTCGGCTCGTACGAGCCGGTGTCCAGGTGACGCTGACGCTCCTCGGCGGAGTGGATGCCGAGGGCGGAGCGGGTCTCGAACGGCAGGAAGTCGAGCGCCAGGCGGCGGAAGATGTAGTCGACGATCGACTGCGCCATCCGCACGTCGGGGTCGTCCGTCATGCCGGCCGGCTCGAAGCGCATATTGGTGAACTTCGAGACGTAGGTCTCCAGCGGCACGCCGTACTGGAGGCCGACCGAGACCGCGATGGAGAAGGCGTCCATCATGCCCGCGAGGGTCGAGCCCTGCTTGGACATCTTCAGGAAGACCTCACCGAGACCGTCGTCCGGGTAGGAGTTGGCCGTCATGTAGCCCTCGGCGCCACCGACCGTGAAGGAGGTGGTGATCCCCGGGCGGCCCTTGGGGAGGCGCTTGCGGACCGGGCGGTACTCGACGACCTTCTCGACCGCGGTACGGATGGTCTCCTCGGCCTTGGCGGTGACCGCCTCCTTCTCCTTCTCCTTGGTCTTGGCGGAGAGGGGCTGGCCGACCTTGCAGTTGTCGCGGTAGATGGCGAGCGCCTTGACGCCCATCTTCCACGCCTCGAAGTAGACCTCTTCCACGTCCTCGACGGTCGCCGTCTCCGGCAGGTTGACCGTCTTGGAGAGCGCGCCAGAGATCCACGGCTGGATGGCCGCCATCATGCGGACGTGGCCCATCGCGGAGATGGAACGCTCGCCCATGGCGCAGTCGAAGACCTCGTAGTGCTCGGTCTTCAGGCCCGGGGCGTCGATGACGTTCCCGTTCTCGGCGATGTGGGCGACGATCGCCTCGATCGCCTCCTCCTGGTAGCCGAGGCGGCGCAGCGCCTGCGGCACCGTGCCGTTGACGATCTGCATCGAGCCGCCGCCGACCAGCTTCTTGAACTTGACCAGGGCGAGGTCGGGCTCCAGGCCGGTGGTGTCGCACGACATGGCGAGACCGATGGTGCCGGTGGGCGCGATGACCGAGGCCTGCGCGTTGCGGAAACCGTTCTTCGCGCCGAGCCGGATCACGTCCTGCCAGGCCTCGGTGGCCGCGGCCCAGATTGGGTTGTCCAGGTCGTCCACGTGGACGGCCACCGCGTTGGCGTCGGCGTGCTGCTTCATGACGCGCTGGTGCGGCTCGGCGTTGCGGGCGTAGCCGTCGTACGCGCCGACGACCGCGGCGAGCTCGGCGGAGCGCTTGTACGAGGTGCCGGTCATCAGGGAGGTGATGGCACCGGCCAGCGCGCGGCCGCCGTCGGAGTCGTACGCGTGGCCCGTCGCCATCAGGAGGGCGCCGAGGTTGGCGTAGCCGATACCGAGCTGGCGGTAGGCGCGGGTGTTCTCGCCGATCTTCTGGGTCGGGAAGTCCGCGAAGCAGATGGAGATGTCCATCGCGGTGATGACCAGCTCGACGACCTTGGCGAAGCGCTCGACCTCGAAGGACTGGTGGCCCTTGCCGTCGTCCTTGAGGAACTTCATCAGGTTCAGGGACGCGAGGTTGCAGGACGTGTTGTCCAGGTGCATGTACTCGCTGCACGGGTTCGAGCCGTTGATGCGGCCGGACTCGGGGCAGGTGTGCCAGTGGTTGATGGTGTCGTCGTACTGGATGCCCGGGTCGGCGCAGGCCCAGGCGGCCTCGGCCATCTTGCGGAAGAGCGACTTGGCGTCGACCTCCTCGATGACGTCACCGGTCATGCGGGCCCGCAGGCCGAACTTGCCGCCGGTCTCGACGGCCTTCATGAACTCGTCGTTCACGCGGACCGAGTTGTTGGCGTTCTGGTACTGGACGGACGTGATGTCGTCGCCGCCCAGGTCCATGTCGAAGCCCGCGTCACGCAGCGCGCGGATCTTCTCCTCTTCCTTCACCTTGGTCTCGATGAAGTTCTCGATGTCGGGGTGGTCGACGTCGAGGATGACCATCTTCGCCGCGCGGCGGGTCGCGCCGCCGGACTTGATCGTTCCGGCCGAGGCGTCGGCACCGCGCATGAACGAGACCGGGCCGGACGCGTTGCCGCCGGAGGAGAGGAGCTCCTTGGAGGAGCGGATGCGGGAGAGGTTCAGGCCGGCGCCGGAGCCGCCCTTGAAGATCATGCCCTCTTCCTTGTACCAGTCGAGGATCGACTCCATGGAGTCGTCGACGGCCAGGATGAAGCAGGCCGAGACCTGCTGCGGCTGGGGCGTGCCGACGTTGAACCACACCGGCGAGTTGAAGCTGAAGATCTGGTGCAGGAGTGCGTACGCCAGCTCGTGCTCGAAGATCTCGGCGTCGGCGGGCGAGGCGAAGTAGCCGTAGTCCTCGCCGGCCTTCGTGTAGGTCTTCACGATCCGGTCGATGAGCTGCTTGAGACCGGTCTCGCGCTGCGGGGTGCCGACGGCCCCGCGGAAGTACTTGCTGGTGACGATGTTGACCGCGTTCACCGACCAGAAGTCGGGGAACTCGACGCCACGCTGCTCGAAGTTGACCGAGCCGTCGCGCCAGTTGGTCATGACGACGTCACGGCGCTCCCAGGCCACCTCGTCGTACGGATGCACGCCGGGGGTGGTGTGGATGCGCTCGATGCGCAGCCCCTTGGTGGCCTTGGATCCCTTGGCTCGGGAGCCTCGTGCCGGGCCGCTCGCCGTCTCTGTCATTGCCGCCTCCCATACGCGGGCAAAAACGCCCAAAAGTGCCTGAATGTTCCCAAGGCACGGTGTTTGTCTGTTGCCACGGGCGCAGCGGAAGCTCACCCCTGGCAGGTCCTGGATTGCCGCCGATCGGCGACCTCGGGCCCGGTCCGGGCCCCTCGGTCAGTCGGCAGCGGTGGCGGGCACGGGGACCTCGGGGGTCACGCCGGCCACGCACTCGTCTGATTGGTCTGCGGGAGGACGCCGCTCGCGGAGTTCCACGATGGCGGCCTCGAAGTCTTCGAGCGTGTCGAAAGCCCGGTAGACGGACGCGAAGCGCAGGAACGCGACGAGGTCGAGCTCCTGCAGGGGGCCGAGTATGGCGAGCCCCACGTCGTGGGTGGTCAGCTCGGCGCTGCCGGTGGCGCGCACCGCCTCTTCGACTCGCTGGCCGAGCTTGGCGAGGGCGTCCTCGGTGACGGGCCGCCCCTGGCATGCCTTGCGGACGCCGGAGATGACCTTGGTGCGGCTGAAGGGCTCGGTCACGCCGGAACGCTTGATGACCATCAGCGAGGCCGTCTCCACCGTCGTGAAGCGACGGGAGCAGTCGGGGCACTGGCGGCGCCGGCGGATCGACGTGCCGTCGTCGGTCGTACGACTGTCGACGACACGGCTGTCGGGGTGCCTGCAGAAGGGGCAGTGCATGGTTCCCAACCCTCCTTCACAGCACGACTGAATAGCCTCGGCGGGCCTGGAAACCTCCCGCGAAGCGACCACAAGCATAGGCGATGGCCAGGGTCTTGAAGGACCATGGACCACAACTTCTGGGTGGCTGCACCAATCCAACCACTAGATCTAGGGTTTCTCCGGTTATCCAGCCCTACCGCGTGTCGCGAAACCCCAGCTGAGGCCCGGCGATTTCCGGCCGCCCAAGAGGTTACGGGAAGCGCGTCGCAGCGCTGGTTTGCAGGGTGCCGGATGACAGACTGTGCGCCGGTACGCCGTCGTCGTGAGCGACACACGGCTGCCACCGGAACGGTCCCCGAGGGGCGGTCGCCAAGCGTCCGGCCCCGGCGGTGAAGGGTACCGTAATGGGCCGAATTGCCGTTCGACGGGCCCCCAATCGGGACTCGCACATACACCCACCCGCAGAGCTGCGTAGCGCGTTCTGCGATTTTTCACTCGAACGTGTGTTTGGCGCAACCTTTCGAAAGCAACTACCGTTGTCCAGCTAGGGAGACCATTTCGAGAGGGGCCGACGTGACCACCACCGCAGACAGTGCCACCATCACTGCCCAGGACCGCTCCCAGACCCGACTTGAGCCGGTGCATGCCATGAATGACGCAGTCACGAACCAGGGGGCGGACTCCGGGCGTGCCCGCTCGCTGCCCGGCCGACCTCCAGGGATCAGGGCGGACAGCTCGGGGCTCACCGACCGGCAGCGGCGGGTCATCGAGGTCATCCGGGACTCCGTGCAACGGCGTGGCTACCCGCCGTCGATGCGGGAGATCGGCCAGGCTGTCGGCCTCTCCAGCACCTCGTCCGTCGCCCACCAGCTGATGGCCCTGGAGCGCAAGGGGTTCCTGCGCCGCGACCCGCACCGGCCCCGCGCGTACGAGGTCCGGGGCTCCGACCAGCCGAGCAGCCAGCCCACCGACACCGCGGGCAAGCCCGCCGCCTCCTACGTCCCGCTGGTGGGCCGGATCGCCGCCGGTGGCCCGATCCTCGCCGAGGAGTCGGTCGAGGACGTCTTCCCTCTCCCCCGCCAGCTCGTCGGCGACGGTGAACTGTTCGTCCTGAAGGTCGTCGGCGACTCGATGATCGAAGCCGCGATCTGTGACGGCGACTGGGTCACGGTGCGCCGCCAGCCCGTCGCCGAGAACGGCGACATCGTCGCCGCGATGCTGGACGGCGAGGCCACCGTCAAGCGCTTCAAGCGCGAGGACAACCACATCTGGCTGCTCCCGCACAACGCCGCCTACCAGCCGATTCCCGGCGACGACGCGACCATTCTGGGCAAGGTCGTGGCGGTGCTCCGGCGGGTCTGACCCCTCCGCCGGCTCTGACCGGGCCCCGGGACCCCCTGCGCCGGTCCCGGGGCCCTGCTGTGTCCGCAGCAGCACGCTGTGTCCGCAGCGCGAAAAGGAGGTGCTCCCGCCCGCGTGCTGCGGGCGGGAGCGGCACCCGTTCTACTTGCCGTCGGCCTGGGCCGCCGCGTCGATGGCGGCGAGCGAGCGACGCGCCTGGTTACGGTCCGTGGTGTACCAGAAGTCGGGCAGCGAAGCCCGCAGATAGCTGCCGTAGCGGGCGTTGGCCAGTCGCGGATCGAGCACCGCGACCACGCCCCGGTCACCCGTCGCCCGTACGAGCCGGCCCGCGCCCTGCGCCATCAGAAGCGCCGCATGCGTGGCTGCCACGGCCATGAAGCCGTTGCCGCCGCCCTCCTCCACCGCCTTCTGGCGGGCGCTCATCAGCGGGTCGTCGGGACGCGGGAACGGGATCCGGTCCATGACCACCAGCTGGCAGCTCGGGCCGGGCACATCCACGCCCTGCCACAGGGACAGCGTGCCGAACAGACAGGTCTTCGGGTCGGCCGCGAACGACTTGATCAGCTCGCCCAGCGTCTCCTCGCCCTGGAGCAGAATCGGATTCTCCAGGCGGCCGCGCAGCTCCTCGGCGGCGGCCTGGGCGGCCCGCATCGAGGAGAACAGGCCGAGGGTGCGGCCGCCGGCGGCCTCCACCAGCTCGGCCAGCTCGTCCATCATGTCGCCGCGCGAACCCTCCCGGCCCGGGGTGGCCAGGTGCTTGGCGACGTAGAGGATGCCCTGCTTGGGGTAGTCGAAGGGCGAGCCGACATCGAGACCCTTCCACTGCGGAACGTCCTCGCCGCCGGTGCCCTCCGGAGAGAGGCCGAGCGAGGCGCCCACCCCGTTGAAGTCCCCGCCCAGCTTGAGCGTCGCGGAGGTCAGGACGACCGAGCGGTCCGTGAAGAGCTTCTCCCTGAGCAGGCCCGACACCGAGAGCGGGGCGACCCGCAGCGAGGCGCCGAAGCGGTCATGGCGCTCGTACCAGACGACGTCCCACTCGGAGCCGTTGGTGATTCGCTCCGCCACGCCGTGCACCGTCTCCAGCATGGCGACGGCCTGCTTGCGCACGGCGTCCTCGTCCTGGACGGACTTGTCGCGGGTGGAGCCGAGCGCCGAGATCACCTCGCGGGCGGCGTCGCGCAGCGCCATCAGCGCATAGCCGAGGTCCTCCGGGACCTCCTCCAGGCGGCCCGGCAGCGCCAGCTCCATCACCCGCTCGAAGCCCTCGGAGGCGGTCTGCAGCTGATCGGCCACCTTCTCGTTGACCAGCTTGGCGCTGCGCCGCACGGCCCGGTTGACCTGACCGGGGGTGAGCTCGCCGGTCGCGACGCCGGTGACCCGGGAGACCAGCTCATGGGCCTCGTCGACGATCAGCACCTCGTGCTGCGGAAGCACCGGGGCGCCCTCGATCGCGTCGATGGCGAGGAGGGCGTGGTTGGTGACGACGACATCGGAGAGCTTGGCGCGCTCCCGGGCCATCTCCGCGAAGCACTCCGCCCCATAGGCGCACTTCGTGGCGCCCAGACACTCGCGGGAGGAGACGGAGACCTGTCCCCACGCCTTGTCCGAGACGCCCGGCGTCAGGTCGTCACGGTCGCCGGTCTCGGTCTCGTCCGCCCAGTCCCGCATCCTCAGCAGGTCCTGGCCCAGCTTGCTGGTGGGGGCGGCCGACTCGAACTGGTCGAAGAGCCCCTCGTCCTCGTCCTGCGGCGCGCCCTCATGGAGGCGGTGCAGGCACAGGTAATTCGAGCGGCCCTTCAGCATCGCGAACTGCGGACGGCGCCGCAGCAGCGGGTGCAGCGCGTCCACGGTGCGCGGCAGGTCGCGCTCCACGAGCTGGCGCTGGAGCGCCAGGGTGGCCGTGGCGATCACGACGCGCTCCCCGTGCGCGAGGGCCGGCACCAGGTAGCCGAGGGACTTTCCGGTGCCCGTCCCGGCCTGGACCAGCAGGTGGGAGCTGTCGTCGACGGCATCGGCGACAGCCGTGGCCATGGTGACCTGGCCAGGCCGCTCCACGCCGCCGACGGCGGTGACGGCGGCGTGCAGGAGCTCGGGGAGTGAAGGCTTTGTCATAGCCAGACCACCCTACGGCTCGTCACTGACAATCCGATCACTCAGCCGCTGCGAGAGGGTTCGCCACGGTGCCGTGCACGGTGGCGTGCGGCCGCTCGGGGCGGTCCCGGTAGCCGTCCGTGTGCAGCCGGTTCCGGTTGAGGCAGAGCCGGTCGATCCGGGGCGTGAGCAGGTCGAACGTTTCGTGGCGGTCCTTCTCGTGCGGGAAACGCGCCTGGTGGCGCAGGATCTCGTCGCGCACCAGGGCCCAGAAGTCGGCCTCGGGTACGCCCAGTTGGTCCTCGCAGAGCGGGGCCAGAAAGCGGAAGACGCCCACGAAGAGCCCCGAATGAATGAATTGCGTGAGGAAGGAGGGCGCTTCTGTAAGGAGGATGTTCCGCACGTCCTCGGGCATCGAGTCGTGCTCGGGAAGGTGCTCGGCGCTCACATTGATGTCGTCGACGAAGTCCTTGATCGCCAGGCGTACGGGCACGTCCTGGTCGTCGAAGACGACGATGGCGTTCTCCCCGTGCGGGGAGAAGACGGTTCCGTAGCGGTAGAGGAAGTGCAGCAGCGGCGGCAGCAGGGCACTGAACAGCCGGCGCAGCCACACCTGGGGCGGGAGCCCCGAGCGGGCGACGAGCTCGGCCGTGAAGGCGCGCCCTTCGGGGTCGGTGTGGAGCAGCGCGGCCAAGGTGCGGGCCCGTTCGCCCGCCGCGAGCCGCTGCGGCAGGGGCTCGCGCCAGATCGCACCGAGCAACTCCTTGTACTGGTAGGGGACTTCGGCGATGCGGTCGTACAGCGGGTGCTCCACGGCGACCGAGGCGACCTCGCCGAGCAGGATCACCCGGCATTCGTCCCGCAGGAAGGCGTCCCGCTCGCACAGGCCCTGCACCCAGGCCGTGACGGCGGGCGCGGCCACGGTGCGCTCGGTCGGCAGGCCCCGCCAGACCAGGGTGTTGAGGATGGACAGCGGCAGTTTCACCGTGTGACGTTCGGGCCGCGACAGGTTCAGGAAGGTGCGGATGGACTGCTGCGGCAGCCGTACGTCCCCGTCGGTGGGCAGCGGCACGATGGCGTTGTCGGCGACGGCCGGGGCGAAGAGCGGAAGGATCATCTCCGTCCACTGCCAGGGGTGGACGGGCAGGTAGAGGTAGGCCTCCGGGTCGAGGCCCCTGGCCCGGAGCGTGGCGGCGAACGCCTCGCGGACGGGGGCGTCGAGCTCGCGGTCGTAGAGCCGGTCCGGCGTGGCCAGCGGCCCGACGCCCCGGTAGCTGGCGAGGTCCGTGCGGACCGCGATCCAGGGCAGCCTGGCCTCGGTGCGGGCTTCCGGGCTCCAGCGCGCCGCGTCGTCGGCGGAGAACCCGAGCCGGCCCTTGTTGAGCACGAGCCAGGGGTGGCCGGTCTGGTGGCCCTCCAGCTCGGCGTAGCCCAGGTCGGCGAGCTGGGCCGCGGACAGTGCGGTGGAGTGCAGGCGGGCGTCCGCGGCCAGGGTGGCGGTGAGTTCCCGTACGAGGTGTCCGAAGGTGGCCCCGTCGACGCCGAGGGTCCGGCGGGCAAGCCCGAGGAAGCGGATGGGATCGCCGAAGGGCTCGGCGGACGGGAGCGGGTGTCCTGGAGTGTTCCGGTCGTCCGGCTCCCCCGCGCTCGGCGCGCCCTGCCCGGTACGGCGGACGGAGTCGGGATCCACCTGCCAGCCGCCGTAGGCACCGCGCCGGGCCAGGTAGGTCAAAGTGCTGCCGTCGTCCAGCGAGAACCCGTACTGACCTGTGCTTTTCCCGTCCGACCCAGCATTGTCAGTGGTGGGCTCTACCGTTGGTTGCACGATTTCCTCGTAGGCGAAGGCACCGATCATCTTCGCCAGGAGGAGGCGTCCCGCACGGTCCCAGGCCTCGCGGTTCAGCTCGGGAGGGGCCAGCAGCCCGGGCGGGGCTTCGGGGTCGAGGAGGCCGCGGGATTCATCGGGGGAAGGAGGGTTCGGCATGGGGACTCCTCGGGGTCGAACCGATTCGGGGCTAGAGGTGTATGCGGAGCGACGGGGCGTTCACAGCAGGTTCCTGAGCGCGCGGTCGCGGACCATCAGGGCGGCTCGCTTGTCGGGCAGGTCGACCTCCGCGTGGAAGCGGAAGCCGGCGCTGAGGAACGCGGAGACGGAAGGGGTGTTGCGCAGATCGGGTTCGGCGATCACACGGGAGCAGTGCGGACGGTTGTCGATGACCAGGTCGGCGGCGGCCCTGAGCAGGGTGGTCCCGACGCCCCGGCCGCGGTCGGCGACGCCGCCGATGAGCAGATGGAGACCGGTGTCGTGCGGGCGGGCCGGATAGTGGCGGGCCAGCGGGTCCAGGTCCGCGCGGTAGATCTCCCAGTAGCTCATGGGGGTTCCGCCGAGGACGCCCACACAGGGCACGCTGCGGCCGTCGCCGTCGAGCTGATTGCGCAGATGGTCGGCGGTGACGGACGCGGGTCCCTCCAGGTCCCAGAAGGCCGCCACGGCGGGGTCGTTCATCCACCGGGCAAGGAGGGCGAGGTCGCGTTCGAGACGTACGGGTACGAGCTGGAACACTCCGAGCGGGGTGGTGACCGGCGCCCAGTCGCCGGGGGAATCGAGCAGGTCCTCGACGACGGGGTAAGTCGGCCGGGCAGCACTGCCTGACTGCGGCAGCACGTCGCTGCCGGGCCACTGCTGGGCGACGTCGCCGGTGAGAGGTTCCGCGCCGCCGGTCCCCGAGCCCGAGGGGGCGGCAGCGGTGCCGGGCCCGCCGAGCTCGGCCCCGGCGGGCCCACCGGACCCGGGCCGCTCCGGGCCCGGACCGTCCGGCCGGGCGGCGCTGTCGCCGAACAGGGCGATCAGTTCGCCGGGCAGCTCCAGATCCAGGGTGTCGTCGGCCTCCGCCCCCTGGTGGGGGGCCGGATCGGCGTCGGCGTCGGTGCTCGCATCGGTGGGAGGCACGGCGACGTTCCTCTCGCAGTTCGTACGGGTCAAGTTCCGTTGATGTGAAGGGGGTTGGTGATGGTGACGTAGACGGACTGGGTGTCGACCGGGCCGACGAGTTCGTCGAGGCCGTGCAGCCGGGTCAGCAGGTTGGCCTTGCAGCGCAGCGTCGCGCTGTCCAGCAACTGGGCGGGCAGGGGCGAGCCGAGGCCGGTGGCCTTGGTGAGGAACTGGCGCAGGGCGGCGAGCAGGACGCGTTCGTCGGCGAGGTGCTGGGCGCCGAAGGCCCCGATGAGGCCGAGGATGTTGTTGATGCCGAGGTAGTAGGCGAAGCGCTCGTCGGTCACTGCGTCGGGGACGAAGGTGTCGCTGGTGGCGCCGATGCCGGGCAGCCGCCGCTCCAGGGCGGCGCGGTGCGACTCGCGGAAGTAGTAACCCTGGTTGTCGCGGTATCGGCCGCCCACAGGCCAGCCGTCGGGGTCGAGCAGGACCAGCGTGTTCTGCTGGTGGGCCTCCAGGGCGATGCCTGCCGTGCCGTCCAGCCAGAGCAGCGGGCGTACGACCTGGTCGAGGTAGCGCAGGAACCACTCGGCGGAGACGGCCGCGGTGGGCCGGCCGGTGCGGGCGGCGAGCCGGCCCACCAGGTCGGCGAGGCGCGAGTGCATCCCCGCACGGCCCGGCATGGGGCGCGGGGCGGTGAGCGCGGCGATGCAGACGGCGTCATCGCCGGGCGCGAACGGGTTGTGGCGGACCATGACGTCGAGGCCCGGCAGGGGTTCGCCGTCCGGGGTGTCGACGGCGAGCCAGGCGGGGTCGCGGACGATGTCGAAGCAGGGGTGGGCGGACTGCCACTCCTCGCCGAGGCCCGCCCGCAGCAGGCGGTGGACCTCCACGCCCCGGTGGAGTTCCTTGCGGAGGTTCTCGCGGCGGGAGTTGGTGATGCGTACGCCGAGCGACAGCTTGAGCATGGCGTCGGCGCCGGGGCGGTGGACGGTGCGGACCGAGGACGTCGGGTGCCAGTCGTCGCCGTGCGGGCCCAGGTCGTGCAGGAGCCCGGCGTCGAGCAGCGCGGCGACGGCCGGGCGCTGGGCGACGTCGCGGGCCTGCCAGGGGTGCAGGGGCAACGGAACGGTACCGGGCGGGAGTTGGAGGTCGCCCGCGAACCGGCGCGCCAGCTGGGCGGCGTCGATGGTGCGGCCGCCCTCGGTCCACGCCGAGTCGGCAGCGAGGACGGAGGGGTCGACGGCCATCCAGTGCAGGGGGAAGGAGCCGCACAACTCGGGTGAGTAGCGGCGCACTTCCGTCTCGGAGAGGCCCTCGCGGCTCTTCGGGGTGGGGTGCAGCGGGTGGCCCAGGAGGAGTGACTGTTCGGCGGTGAGGAAGAGATCGGCCGTGTCGCGGGGGCCGGGGCTGGTGCGCCGGTCGGCGATGAAGTCCGCGGTGCGGCGCACGGAGTCGGCGACGCGGCCCACCAGGTCGGCGCCTTCGCTCCGGCCTGCCTCGCGGCCGAGCAGGGCGGCGACCGTGACGGCGTCGGCGGGCGGGGCGCCGCCGGAGCCGCCTTCCAGGGCGGGCCTGGCGAACCGGTGCCAGCCGGTGGCCGACCAGTAGGGCACGGGCACGAGCAGCGCGGTGCCGCTGGCCGGGAGCGGGATGCGCAGGACAGGACCGTCGGGCGGGGCCAGGTCGTTCTCCCGTACCCAGCAGCGCAGCAGGTTCTCGACGGCGGCCGCCTCGGCGGCGGCCTCGGGGTCGGCGGCGTCCAGCGGGTCCGGTTCGCTGCGGGCGGTCAGTCGTTCGCCGTGGATCCCGGCCTTCTGGCGCGGCACCGTCGTCGGCTCGGCCACCAGCGGGCCGCGGTGGGCGGTGACAGGGCCGTCGGCCTCAGGCGCATCAGGTGCGGGGGTGGGATTCACGGAGGTCTTCCTTGGGAGCTCGTGGGGTGGTCCGGGATCAGTGGGACGGTCCGGTCTCGGTCCGGTGGTGCACGCCTGCCCCCGAGTCGGGGCGCAGGTGCGGGGAGCGTGCGGCGGCGGCCAGGGCGTCGGCGAGCCGGTCGAGGACGGCGACGGCCTGTTCGTCGGTGAGGGTGAGCGGGGGCAGCAGCCGTACGACGCCGGAGTGGCGGCCGCCGAGCTCGACGATGAGCCCGCGCCGCAGGCACTCCTGCTGCACGGCGGCGGCCAGGGCGGGTGCGGGCGGCGGTGGGTTGCCGGAGCTGAGGTCCTCGCGCTCCGGGTCGACGAGTTCGACGCCGATCATCAGGCCCCGGCCGCGCACGTCGCCGATGCAGGGGTGGTCGGCGGCGAGGCCCTGCAACTGGCCGAGCATGCGGGCGCCGAGGACGGCCGCGCGGTCGGCGAGCCGGTTCTCGCGGACGTACGCGAGGGTGGCCGCGCCGGCCGCCATGGCCAGCTGGTTGCCGCGGAACGTTCCGGCGTGCGCGCCCGGCTCCCAGGCGTCGAGGCCGTCCCGGTACACGATCACGGCGAGCGGCAGAGAGCCTCCGATGGCCTTGGAGAGCACCATCACGTCGGGCACCACCCCGCTGTGCTCGACAGCCCAGAACGTGCCGGTGCGGCCGACGCCCGTCTGCACCTCGTCGGCGATCAGCGGGATGGAGCGGCTCGCGGTGATCTCGCGCATCCGGCGCATCCAGGCGTCGGGCGCCGGGATCACGCCGCCCTCTCCCTGCACTGGTTCGAGGATCATCCCGGCCGGGGCGGGGATGCCGCCCTTGGGATCGTCGAGGAGGTTCTCGGTCCAGCGGGCGGCGGTCTCGGCCCCGCGTTCGCCGCCGATTCCGTACGGGCAGCGGTAGTTCTGGGGGTAGGGCAGCCGGGTCACCCCGGCGTCCCGGGCTCCGCCGGAGGCGGCGAGCGCGCCCGCGGTCATGCCGTGGTAGGCGCCGGTGAAGGCGAGCATTCCGGTGCGTCCGGTGGCGGTGCGCACCAGCTTCAGCGCGGCCTCGACCGCGTCCGTGCCGGCCGGCCCGCAGAACTGGATCCTTCCGTGCTCGGCGAGTTGGCGCGGCAGGGTGGCGAACAGTTCCGTGGTGAAGGCGTCCTTGACCGGCGTCGCGAGGTCCAGGATGTGAAGCGGCGCCCCCGAGTCGAGGACCTTGCGGATCGCTTCGAGCACGACGGGGTGGTTGTGCCCGAGCGCCAGTGTGCCCGCCCCCGAGAGGCAGTCCAGATAGCGCCGCCCGTCCGCGCCCTCGATCGTCAGGCCGCGCGCCCGGACGGGCACGATGGGCAGCGAGCGGGCGTAGGTGCGGGCCGCCGACTCCCTCAGGGACTGCCGTCGCAGGATGCCCTCATGAGTGCTGAGCAGCGCCGTAGGGGCTGGTTCGGTCACGGCCACGACTGCTGGTCCTCCCGCTGTGACGGTTCCGTATCGCGTCCGTTGCGTGGCACGTACTCCCACGCTGAACGCTGTCCTGATGTCCCCCGTACGTACCAACGACGCCGGCACCGCGGGAGCACGGCCTGACCGGAACTTCCTTGCCTCCAGGCAAGGTTCGCCTTACCGGCATGGCCGTACGGCCCTGGCGGGCGGGAACCGCGGCCCTGCCGCGTGCCGTCCCCCACGGCACCGGCATAGTGGGGGCCGCACTCGGGCACCGGCTCGCGGTGCCGCTGTTCACGCGTTTGTTCACGAGTTCAGAAGACGAAGAAGACGAAGACGCTTTGATGACGAAGTTCCAGGGGGAATCCGACATGCGACCCATACGCCCGTCCAGCGCCGAGCGCACGGGAAGGAGGGCTCGTCGCGGGGTCTCCCCCGTGCTGGCCGCGCTCGGCCTCACGGCCGCTCTGGCGCTGACCGCCACCGCCTGCGGACCCGGCGATTCCAGCGCCGACAGCAAGCCGACGGCGTCGGCGGCCACGGGCGACGCCGACAAGCTCCAGATCCCGGACGACGTCAAGAACCAGCTCAAGAAGCACGGCATCGACCTGGACAAGTGGAAGAACGGCGAGTGGAAGAACTGGGACAAGGCCACGTGGCTGCGTGAGGCCAAGGACTACGTCAACCCGATCATCCAGGACCTGTGGGACCCGGACCGGATGCGCAAGGCCGACAAGCCCCCGGAGAAGGCCGTCCCCAATGACATCTCCGGCGACAAGGGCGTGACGGACCCGACGCCCGCGCCCGTGAAGGCCGCCGCGGCGAAGGCTCCGTACCACCAGAGCCTGCCGGAGCTGGGCAAACTGTTCTTCGACAGCCCCGAGGGTTCGATGGTGTGCTCCGCGACCGTCGTGAAGGACCCGGCCCACCCCGGCAAGTCCAACATGGTGTGGACCGCGGGCCACTGTGTGCACGCGGGCGCCAAGGGCGGCTGGTACCGCAACATCGCCTTCGTCCCCTCGTACAACAACTCCAACCTGCCGACGGCCCAGCTGCAGAAGGCCACCAAGGCGCAGATCGCTCCGTACGGCGTCTACTGGGCCGACTGGGCGCAGACGTCGCAGCAGTGGATCGAGGGCGGCGGCCCGACCGGTGGCACCGGCGCCCCGTACGACTTCGCGGTGCTGCACGTGACGCCGGAGAAGGGCTCGAACGGCAAGTCCCTGGAGGAGACCGTCGGCGGCGCGCTTCCGGTGGACTTCGACGCGCCGGCCGTGCCGAAGATCAGCGCCATGACGGCCAACGGCTACCCGGCCGCGCCGCCCTATGACGGCCAGAAGCTGTACCAGTGCAAGGACAAGCCGGGCCGGCTGTCCCTCGAGGCGAACCTGCCGACGATGTACCGCATCGGCTGCACCATGACCGGCGGCTCCTCCGGCGGCGGCTGGATCGCCACGGGCTCGGACGGCAAGCCGTCGCTCGTCTCCAACACCTCCATCGGCCCGGTCACGGCGGGCTGGCTTGCCGGTCCGCGGCTCGGCAAGGAGGCCAAGGGTGTCTACGACTCGGTGAGCACCAAGTACGCGGGCCAGTAAGCGCTTTGCGGGGGTCCTGTGAACGCCGGGACCCCCGTTCGTACCCCCCGTGCCGAGCAGGCATAGTAGGGGGCTGCACGGTGGGCCACCAGGCAGACGCCTGCCCACCTTACTGACAAGTACATGGCAAAACCTGCTCTCGACGGGCAGTCTCATCAGGGGGAATCGTTTTCATGCGATCCATACGTCCGTTGCTGGCCGCTTCCGGCCTCGCCGCGGCTCTCGCGCTGACCGCCACCGCGTGCGGCCCGGGCGGCAGTGACGCGGACAGCAAGCCGTCGGCCTCCGGCTCGGCCCAGGCCAAGGGCGACTCCGCCGGCCCCGCCGACCTGGCCGACACCCTCAAGAAGCACGGGGTCGACCTCGACAAGTGGAAGAACGGCGGATGGAAGAACTGGGACAAGGACAAGTGGCTCCGTGACGCCAAGGACTTCGTCAACCCGGTGATCGACGGCTTGTGGAAGCCGGACCGGATGAAGTCCGCCAAGGACCCGCAGAAGACCATGGCCGCCGGTGACGTCAACGGCGGTACGGGCATCTCGGACCCCGAGCCCGCGCCGGTCAAGGCCGTCCAGGAGAAGCTGCCGTACCACAACTTCGCCGCCCCGGTCGGCAAGGTGTTCTTCGACTCACCCGAGGGCGCCATGGTCTGCTCGGGCACCGTCGTGAAGGACCCGGCCCACCCCGGCAAGTCCAACATGGTGTGGACCGCGGGCCACTGCGTCCACCAGGGCGGCTCCGGCGGCTGGTACCGCAACATCGCCTTCGTCCCGTCGTACAACGACAAGGGCAAGTCGGAGGCGGCCCTCAACAACGCGCAGCCTCAGGAGATCGCGCCCTACGGCGTGTACTGGGCCGACTGGGCCTCGACCTCCGGCGAGTGGATCAAGGACGGCGGCCCGACCGGCGGCACCGGCGCCCCGTACGACTACGCGGTGCTGCACGTGAAGCCGGAGAAGGGCAGCAAGTCCCTCGAGGAGACGGTCGGCAACGCGCTGACGGTCAACTTCTCCGCCCCGCAGGCCAAGTCCGTCGCCACGATGGGCGCCTGGGGCTACCCGGCGGCGCCGCCGTACGACGGTCTGCAGATGTTCAAGTGCCTCGACCGTCCCGGCCAGCTCTCCATCAGCCCCGGCACGCCCCCGATGTACCGCATCGGCTGCACCATGACGGGCGGCTCCTCCGGCGGCGGCTGGTTCATGAACGGCCCCGACGGCAAGGCGCAGCTGGTCTCCAACACCTCGATCGGCCCGGTCACTTCGGGCTGGCTGGCCGGCCCGCAGCTCGGCGCCGGCGCGAAGGCCCTCTTCGACTCGATGAGCGCGAAGTACGGCGGCCAGTGACCCCGGAACACCGCGACGCCTGAGCACCGGATACGACGTAAGGCCCGTCCCCTCCTTCGAGGGGGCGGGCCTTACGTCTTTCAGACTCGTGAACTACCGTCTGCCGAGCGGCAGTTCACGGTCCGTACGCTCAGTGCGCGGCCGGCACGTACGGAGCCAGCTCGGCTGCGAGCACCTCGTGCACCCGGGCCTTGAGCACGGTGCCCTCCGCGACGTGCTCCTCGGAGATCACCTCGCCCTCGGCGTGCGCCCGGGCGACCAGCTGGCCGTGCGTGTAGGGCACCAGCGCCTCGATCTCGATCGAGGGGCGCGGCAGTTCGGTGTCGATGAGCGCGAGCAGCTCCTCGATGCCTTCGCCGGTGCGGGCCGAGACCGCGATGGAGTGCCGCTCGATCCGCAGCAGGCGCTGCAGCACGAGCGGGTCCGCCGCGTCCGCCTTGTTGATCACCACGATCTCGGGCACGTCGACCGCGCCCACATCGCGGATGACCTCGCGCACGGCGGCGAGCTGCTCCTCCGGCGCGGGGTGCGACCCGTCCACCACGTGCAGGATGAGATCGGAGTCGCCGACCTCCTCCATGGTGGAGCGGAACGCCTCGACGAGGTGGTGCGGCAGATGCCGGACGAACCCGACGGTGTCGGCCAGCGTGTACAGCCGCCCGGTGGGCGTCTCGGCCCGCCGCACGGTCGGGTCGAGGGTGGCGAACAGCGAGTTCTCCACCAGCACGCCCGCGCCCGTGAGGCGGTTGAGCAGCGAGGACTTTCCGGCGTTGGTGTAACCCGCGATGGCGACCGAAGGCACCTTGTTGCGGCGCCGCTCCTGGCGCTTGATCTCGCGGCCGGTCTTCATCTCCGCGATCTCACGGCGCATCTTCGCCATCTTCTCGCGGATCCGCCGCCGGTCCGTCTCGATCTTGGTCTCACCGGGACCACGGGTGGCCATGCCGCCGCCACCGCTGGACCCGCCGCCGCCCATCTGACGCGACAGCGACTGACCCCAGCCGCGCAGGCGCGGCAGCATGTACTGCATCTGCGCCAGCGAGACCTGGGCCTTGCCCTCACGGGACTTGGCGTGCTGGGCGAAGATGTCGAGGATCAGCGCGGTCCGGTCGACCACCTTGACCTTGACGACGTCTTCGAGGTGGATGAGCTGGCCCGGGCTGAGCTCACCGTCGCAGACGACCGTGTCCGCGCCGGTCTCCAGGACGATGTCCCGCAGCTCCTGCGCCTTGCCGGAGCCGATGTAGGTGGCCGGATCGGGCTTGTCACGGCGCTGGTAGACGCCGTCGAGCACCAGGGCGCCCGCCGTCTCGGCGAGGGCCGCGAGCTCCGCGAGCGAGTTCTCCGCGTCCTGCAGCGTCCCCGTGGTCCATACGCCGACCAGCACCACGCGCTCCAGGCGCAGCTGCCGGTACTCGACCTCGGTGACGTCCTCGAGCTCGGTGGAGAGGCCCGCCACGCGCCGCAGCGCGGCACGCTCGGAGCGGTCCAGCTGGTCGCCGTCCCGCGCTCCGTCGATCTCGTGGCTCCAGGCGACGTCCTCTTCCATCAGGGCATCGGCCCGAAGGCTCTCGGTGCGGTGCGTGTCCGCGAAGCTCTGCTCGTCCTGGGAAGGGGATGAAGAGGAGGTCATTGGATCCTTTACGTCGTTGGAATTCCGGACCGGATTCCCCGAGGGAGTTCCGGCTGTGTCGGTCACAACGCGTAATGGGCCCCAATGATTCCCGGACGGAATCCGGCCCCGGCGGCGCCGCCGACGTGAACGATGGTCGCACGGTGCCTCCAGGGCCGTCACCCCGGTTTTCCGGCCCCGGGCCCGCCCCGGCGGGCCCGGGCCGCGGTGGCCGGTCAGGCGTGCGTCTTCGGTTTCTGGGTGTGCCAGTCCGGGTGGCCGGGCATCGGCGGCGTCTTCTCCCCGTACAGCCACGCCTTGAAGAAGCCGGACAGGTCACGTCCCGCGATCCGGGAGGCCAGCGCGGAGAAGTCGGCGGTCGTGGCGGTGGAGTCCCGGTGTTCGCGCACCCAGCGTCGCTCCAGGCGGTCGAAGGCCCTCGGGCCGATCTCCTCGCGGAGGGCGTACAGGACGAGCGCGCTGCCGTCGTAGACGATCGGCCGGAAGATCCCGATCTTCTGTCCGGGCGCGGACGCCCTGGGTGCGGCGGGCGGCCCGCCGGCGGCGCGCCAGCCGTCGGACAGGGCGTAGGCGGTCTTCATCCGCTGCTCCATGGACCGCTTCTTGCCCACTTCGTCGGCGTACTTCGCCTCGTACCAGGTGGCGTGCCCCTCGTTCAGCCAGAGGTCCGCCCAGCCGCGGGGCGACACGCTGTCGCCGAACCAGTGGTGCGCCAGCTCGTGCACCATGACCGAGTCCACGTACCAGTCGGTGAACTCCGGCCGCACGAACAGCGACCGCTCGAACAGGGTCAGGGTCTGCGTCTCCAGCTCGAAACCGGTGTCGGCGCTCGCGATCAGCACCCCGTACGTCTCGAACGGGTACCGCCCGACCTGCTGCTCCATCCACGCGATGTGCCCGGGCGTCCTCTTCAGCCAGGGCTCCAGCACGGCCTTGTCGGCGGCCGGGACCACGTCACGGATGGGCAGCCCGTGCGGCCCCTCCCGGTGCAGCACCGCGGAGTGCCCGATGGACACCTGGGCCAGTTCGGTCGCCATGGGGTGCCTGGTGCGGTACGTCGAGACGACGCGTGTGCCGTCGCGCTCCCGCGCGGCCGGCAGTCCGTTGGCGACCACCGTCACATCCGCCGGGGCGGACACGTGGAAGGTGAAGAACGCCTTGTCGGAGGGGTGGTCGTTGCAGGGGAAGACCCGGTGGGCGGCATCGGCCTGGTTGGCCATCACCAGGCCGTCGGCGGTACGGACCCAGCCGCCGTCGAGCGCCGCCTTCGGGTCGCTGGTGTGCCGCACGGTGATCCGCACGGGCTCACCTGCGTGGACCGGGCTCTGCGGAGTGATCACCAGGTCCTCGTCGGCGGTGGCGAACTCCGCCGGCCGCCCGTTGACCTCGACCGCGTGCACCGTGCCCCGGGCGAAGTCGAGATTGATCCGGTCCAGACTGTCGGTGACCATGGCGTCGATGGTGGTGACGGCCTCCATCGGCTTGCTGTTGTCACCCAGGTAGGTGAACCCGATGTCGTACGAGAGCACGTCGTACCCGGGGTTCCCCAGATGCGGGAACAAGGGATCCCCGATCCCCAGCGGCACCGGGGCGGGCAGGGCCGCGGCGACCACGGATGCCGCGGCCGCGGCAATTAGCACGGCACGCAGTCGGCGGGAACGGGGGCGGCGGGGGGTGAGCGGCATGTCCTACGGCTACCAGCGTGATCGGCTCCGGGTCAGCCGACTCGCATGGGGGCCACTCGAACGAGGGTGTGTTGCTCACCCCGCGGCGGCCGGATGCTGCGCCCGGCTCACGTCGTACACCCCTGGCACATCGCGCATGGCCCGCATGAGGGCGGGCAGCCCTGCGGCGTCCGGGAGTTGGAGCGTGTAGGTGTGGCGGACGCGCTGTTCGCTGGGGGGTTCCACGGTGGCCGAGACGATGGCCGCGTCGGCGGTGGCGATGGCTTCCGTGAGGTCGGCGAGCAGGCGGGGCCGGCCGAAGGCCTCGGCGACCAGGGTGACCCTGCACTCCGCGGCGTCCCCCCAGCGCACCTCCACCGGTGCGCGCCCCACGGCCTTCATCCGGGCGACGGCCGGACACTCCTGGCGGTGTACGGTCACCGCCGCCCCGCGCACCGAGAACCCGGTGACCACATCGGGCGGAACGGGGGTGCAGCACCCGGCGAGACGTACCGTCACATCGGGCAGGTCGGTCACCGCGTTGGCGGCGGCCCGCCGGTCGGCCGGGACGTTGACCTGCGGCCGGGGCGCCGCGGCCGGCAGCTTGACGCCCTCCGGGTTGACCGCGAGCCAGCCGCTGATCGCGATCCGCGCGGCCGGGGTCCTGGCGTGGTCGAGCCAGTCGGAGGCGGGGCCTGAGGTGGCGTCCTGGGCCAGTAGGGGCTGCACGGTGTCGCCGTCGTTCAGGACCGTACTGAGCGTCGCCAGGCGGCCGTTGACGCGCGCGCCGATGCAGCTGTGGGCGTCGTCGCCGTACTGCGCGTACGCGGCGTCCACGCAGCTCGCACCGGCCGGCAGGACCAGGGTGTGGCCGTCGGCGCAGAAGACCGTGATCTCGCTGTCCCCCGCCAGTTCCTCGCGCAGGGAGGACCAGAAGGTGTCGGGGTCGGGGGCGTTCTGCTGCCAGTCGAGGAGCCGGGAGAGCCAGCCGGGCCTGGTGGGGTCCTCGCGTTCGTCGCCCGCCTGCTGCGCCCCGTCGCCGGGTCCGCCCGCATAGGGGTTGCCGAGTGCGATGACCCCGGCCTCGGCGACCTTGTGCATCTGGTGCGTACGGATGAGGACTTCGGCGACCTCGCCGCCCGGGCCGACGACCGCCGTGTGCAGCGACTGGTACAGGTTGAACTTGGGCGAGGCGATGAAGTCCTTGAACTCGGAGACGACCGGCGTGAAACAGGTGTGCAGTTCGCCCAGGACCGCATAGCAGTCGGCGTCCTCGGCGACCAGCACGAGCAGCCGGCCGAAGTCGCTTCCGCGCAGTTCGCCGCGCTTGAGCTGCACCCGGTGCACGGAGACGAAGTGGCGCGGCCGAATGAGGACTTCGGCGCTGATGCCGGCCTCGCGCAGCACCCCGCGCACGCTTTCGGCGATGCCGGTGAGCGGGTCGACGGTGCCGGAGTTGGCCGCGATGAGGATCCGGGTGCGCTCGTACTCCTCGGGGTGCAGGATCGCGAAGACCAGGTCCTCCAGCTCGGACTTGAGGGCCTGCACGCCGAGGCGTTCGGCAAGCGGGATCAGGACGTCCCTGGTGACCTTGGCGATCCGGGCCTGTTTCTCGGGCCGCATCACGCCGAGGGTGCGCATGTTGTGCAGCCGGTCGGCCAGTTTGATCGACATCACGCGTACGTCGTCGCCGGTGGCGACCAGCATCTTGCGGAAGGTCTCCGGTTCGGCCGCGGCTCCGTAGTCGACCTTTTCCAGTTTGGTCACGCCGTCCACCAGATAGGTGACTTCCTCGCCGAATTCGGCCCGCACCTGATCGAGCGTCACTTCGGTGTCCTCGACGGTGTCGTGGAGGAGGGACGCGGTCAAGGTGGTGGTCTCGGCGCCCAGTTCGGCGAGGATCAGCGTCACGGCGAGCGGATGCGTGATGTAGGGCTCGCCGCTCTTGCGGAACTGGCCGCGATGGGACGTTTCGGCGAGGACGTAAGCCCGGTGCAGCACGGCCAGATCGGCGTCGGGGTAGTGGGCCCGGTGTGCGTCGGCCACATGGCCGATGGCGTCGGGCAGCCGGTCCCGGGAGACCGGGCCGAGCAGTGCCGCTCGGCCGAGCCGACGGAGGTCGATCCGGGGGCGGCCGCGTCGGCGGCTCTGAGCACCAGGATTTGTGGCCTCTGCACTCATGGGGCACCTCCGGCAGCATCGACCGGTGGTGGAGGGACCGGCGTGCCCCTCCGGACCGGTGCTTGATGCTACCGACCCCACCACGTGGCGCAGTCCCGCTCTCGCTCAGCGTGAAACGGATCACCCATTCGAGCGAAGGTTCAGGACACAGCTGTTTCGAGCCCGACCGGGCCGATCATGGTCGGCCAACCGCTGCGGAGGGCGGGTCAGACGGTCAGCAGCGAGGGGTCGATGACGCCCTCGGCGACGATCACCGCGGGCCCGGTCATCTCGATCTCACCGTCCGGGTACTCGGTGATGACCAGGGTGCCGCCGGGAAGGTCGACGGTGTACGTCGCCGGGGTGCCGGTGACCGCCGGGTCCACCCCGTCCCTGCGCGCGGCGGCGACGGCGACCGCGCAGGCGCCGGTGCCGCAGGAGCGGGTCTCGCCCGCGCCCCGCTCGTGCACCCGCATCGCGACGTGCGCGGGGCCGCGGTCCACGACGAACTCGATGTTCACACCGTCCGGGTAGACCTCCGCCGGGCTGAACGGGGGCACCGAGCGCAGCTCTCCCGCGTGCTCCAGGTCGGCAACGAACGCGACCGCGTGCGGGTTGCCCATGTTCACGTTGCGCGCGGGCCAGCTTCGGCCGTCCACGCTGACCGTGACTCCGGCCTCGGGGAGCAGGGCGCGCCCCATGGAGACGGTGATCTCACCGCCCTTGGCGATGTGCACCTTCTTGATCCCGCCGCGGGTGGCGACGGCCAGGTCGCCCTCCTCGACGAGGCCCGCACGCTCCAGGTAGCCGGCGAAGACGCGCACTCCGTTGCCGCACATCTCGGCGATCGAGCCGTCGCCGTTGCGGTAGTCCATGAACCATTCGGCTTCGCCGGCCATGGCCTTCGCCTCGGGGTGGGCCGCACTGCGCACCACGTGGAGCAGGCCGTCGCCGCCGATTCCGGCCCGGCGGTCGCAGAGCCTGGCAACGGCGGACGCGGGCAGGTCGAGGGCGTTGTCCGGGTCGGGGACGATCACGAAGTCGTTCTCGGTCCCGTGGCCCTTGAGGAAGGCGATCGGCGAAGTGTTCACGCGTCAATCGTACGGGGACGCACCGACAGCGGGCCGGGACGGTGGTCCTGAACTGCGGTTCCTGATCCGAGGCGGGCTCAGCGGAGCCGGGCCACGCGCCAGACCGCGAGCGCGACGAGTACACCGGCGACACCCACGTACAGGGCGAGGACCCGCCAGTCCGGGCGCTCCTTGGAGCCCCGGGTGGGCAGCCCCGGCCAGGTGTGGCCGACGCGGCGCGCGGCCATCATGCCCCAGCCCGCGGCGCAGCAGCTGATGAGCAATCCGAGCATGGCCACGACCGGTCCGCCGTCGCCGAACTCGAAGGCCAGGGGGAAGGCGAACATGAGCGAGCCGAGCGCCGCGAGCATCACGATCGGGGCGAGCTGCCAGATCCTCAACCGGCGCTGGGGGCGCAGTTCGACCTCGACCTCACCACCGTCGGAGACCGCTCCCACGGAGCCGTCCTCCGGCCCGTCGGGGCTCAGTCCCGAGGCGCCGAGCACCGCGGAACCCAGCGCGGACGATGTCGCCTCCGCTGCGCGCGCGGTGCCGTCCGCCCCTTCGGCGGATTCCGCTTGCGCGCTGTTCGGTGCCGCTGAACCGTGGTCCGTCGAGCCCTGGCGCGCGGTGTCGTCCCGCGATCCTTGCTCTCTGTCTCGAGGGCCGGCCTCCATCGCCACGCGCCCTCCCAACTCGGACTCCACTGGTCGATCGACGATTGATGATGGCACGCGCAAGAGTGCCGCAATGACCGGCGGAGCGTCCCGATGCCATCACGTGATCAGGCTGTAACCGCTCGTTCGACCAACGCCAGCGCCAGGTGCGGGAGTTCCGCACGGTGCTCCATGGCGCCGCTCAACCAGTGGACGCGCGGGTCGCGTCGAAACCAGGAGTCCTGGCGGCGCGCGAAGCGCTTGGTGGCGCGCACGGTTTCGGCGCGCGCCTCGTCCTCGGTGCACTCGCCGGCGAACGCCGCGAGAACCTGCTGGTAGCCGAGCGCCCGTGAGGCGGTGCGCCCCTCACGCAGTCCGCTTTCCTCCAGGGCCCGCACTTCGTCGATCAGCCCCGCTTCCCACATCCGGTCGACGCGCACGGCGATCCGCTCGTCGAGCTCGGGGCGGCCGACGTCGACACCGATCTGCACGGTGTCGTACACCGACTCGTGGGTGGGCAGATTGGCCGTGAACGGCCGGCCGGTGATCTCGATCACTTCGAGGGCCCGGACGATCCGGCGGCCGTTGCTGGGCAGGATCACGCGGGCCGCTTCGGGGTCGGCGGCCGCCAGCCGGACGTGGAGGGCGCCGGGGCCCTGTGCCTCCAGCTCGCCCTCCAGACGGGCCCGCACCTCGGGGTCGGTGCCCGGGAAGTCGAGCACGTCGATCGCTCCGCGCACATAGAGTCCCGATCCGCCGACGAGGACGGGGGTGCGCCCCTCGGCGAGCAGCCGGTCGATCTCGGCCCGGGCGAGCGTTTGGTACGTGGCGACGTTGGCCGGTTCCGTCACGTCCCAGATGTCCAGAAGGTGGTGCGGGATGCCGCCGCGCTCGTGGAGCGTCAGCTTGGCGGTACCGATGTCCATCCCCCGGTAGAGCTGCATGGAGTCGGCGTTGACGACCTCGCCGCCCAGTTGCTGGGCGAGGAAGACGCCCAGATCGGACTTTCCGGCCGCTGTCGGGCCGACGACGGCGATGACCCGCGGTGCGGGAGCTGCACTTCTCACGGTCACAGTCTCGCAAACCTCCTCGGCCCTCCTCGAACGAGCTACGTGACGGGGCGCGGCTGGGTTCGTTGCCTGTTGCGAGGTTCCGAGCGCCGGTTTGTTGACCGGTGCCGCCGGGCGACGCAATGAGGCGCTCCGCCTGGCGCGGGATTTCGCCCACACGAGTACGCTATGGAGTAGATATGGGCGTTTTTTCAAGGTTTCGCCGTAAGGCCGATGTGGCTGTCGCGGAGTCGACCGAGGAAGTGAAGGCTGCCACGCCGACGGCGGAGCCGGAGGCCGAGGGCGACACCGGTACTTCGGCGGACTGCCCCGCCGCCGAGGCTTCCGAGGTGTCCGAGACCGCCGAGGAGACCGGGGCGGCGGAGCCCGCCGAGTCCGCTGCCGCGGAGGGGGTCGAGATCCCCAAGCAGCAGTCGGCCGAGGAAGCGGCGGACAGCGAGGCCGGCGAAGGCGCCCGCAAGTAGTCACCCGAGGGAAGGTGCCCCATGGGTTTCCTGGACACTTTGAAAGCCAAGCTGGCCCCGGCCAAGGACAAGGTCTCGGACCTCGCGCAGCAGCACGGGGACAAGATCGACCACGGCCTGGACAAGGCCGCCAAGCTGGTCGACGAAAAGACCAAGGGCAAGTACAGCGACAAGATCCAGTCGGGTACGGGAAAGGCCAAGGAAGCCCTGGACCGCATCTCCCACAAGGACGGTGGCGGCACGCCGCCCGCGTCCACTTCCTGAACCACGCGCGCCGGAGGGCCGTGGGGCTGCCTGCTCCACGGCCCTCCGCCGTGCCTCTTTCGGACTCTGGGTTTTTGAACTCCGGGTCTCAGGAGAACTCCGGATTTCGGAAGAACTCCGGAGTTCGGGAGAAGCCCGGGTTTCAGGACCAGACGCCGACGAAGTAGCCGACTCCGTAAGGCGCGTCCTCGTAGAGGAGCCGCCCGGCGAGACCGGCGTCGCTGCCCGCGCCGGCGAGCACCTGCCAGGGCGCGCGTCCGGCCACCTTCAGCTCGTACGCCAGCCGGTCGTCCAGGCCCATCAGGGTGGCGGTGTCGGCGGCGCCGAGAGCGGCGGACGCGACCTCGTCGAAGCTCGTGGCGCGCTCGTCCAGGTAACCGGGCGCCTTGAGGGTGCGGCAGGCGCTGCCGTCGCCCATGACGAGCAGAGCGACCCGGGCGGCCCTGGCCGCGAGGTCCTCTCCGGTGCCGATGCAGGCCCCCGGTTCCAGCTGCTCGGCGACGGCGAGCCCCTCGACGGGGGCGTCCGCCCAGCCGGCCCGCTCCAGGAGCCAGGCGCCGACCGTGAGCGACAACGGGAGCTGCTGTCCCCCGGGTTCGCCCGGCCCGAGGCGTACGGAGACGTCCACGCCGTATCCGGCGAACGAGCCGGCTGCCCCTTGCCGGAAGGTTCCCCCGTGCTCCGCCGAACCGACCACGACCAGGAGGTCCGGCCGGGACGCGGCGAGCACGCCGACGGCGTCGGCACAGGCGTCGCGTGCCGCGTCCAGTTCCGGCGCGGCGCCGGCGGCGACCTCGGGTACCAGGAGGGGCGGGCAGGGGCAGACAGCGGCGGCTACGAGCATGATCCGCAGCCTAGTCCCGTTCCGGCGGCCCGGCCCTGCCGCCCGGACTCGGCGACAGGGACCGCGCGGGCTCAGAGGACCGAGCAGCCGCCCGTGGGCTCCGGGAGCGGTGCCGGGGCGCCGATCGACGGCAGGCCGAGCATCACGCCGGCCGGCTTGGCGGCGGGCGCCGCGTTGCGCTTCTCCCAGGCGTCGCCCGCGCGGGTGCGGCGCACCGAGGTCGTCGGGCCCTCGGCGAGCAGGTGGTGCGGGGCCGCGTAGGTGATCTCGACCGTCACCACATCGCCCGGACGCACGTCCTGGTCCGGCTTGGTGAAGTGGACCAGGCGGTTGTCGGGTGCGCGGCCGGACAGGCGCTGGGTGGAGCCGTCCTTGCGGCCCTCGCCCTCGGCGACCATGACCTCCAGGACACGGCCGACCTGCTTCTTGTTCTCCTCCCAGGAGATCTCCTCCTGGAGGGCGGACAGGCGCATGTAGCGGTCCTGAACGACATCCTTGGGGATCTGTCCGTCCATGGTCGCCGCCGGAGTTCCGGGGCGCTTGGAGTACTGGAAGGTGAACGCGTTCGCGAAGCGGGCTTCGCGGACCGTGTGCATGGTCTGCTCGAAGTCCTCCTCGGTCTCGCCGGGGAAGCCCACGATGATGTCGGTGGAGATGGCGGCGTGCGGAATGGCGGCGCGCACCTTCTCGATGATCCCGAGGAAACGCTCCTGCCGGTACGAGCGGCGCATCGCCTTGAGCACCGTGTCCGAGCCGGACTGCAGCGGCATGTGGAGCTGCGGCATCACGTTCGGGGTCTCGGCCATGGCGGCGATCACGTCGTCCGTGAAGTCACGGGGGTGCGGCGAGGTGAAGCGGACCCGCTCCAGGCCCTCGATGTTCCCGCAGGCCCGCAGCAGCTTGCTGAAGGCCTCGCGGTCGCCGATGTCCGAACCGTAGGCGTTGACGTTCTGCCCGAGCAGCGTGATCTCGGAGACTCCCTCGCCGACCAGCGCCTCGATCTCGGCCAGGATGTCGCCGGGACGGCGGTCCTTCTCCTTGCCGCGCAGCGCCGGGACGATGCAGAAGGTGCACGTGTTGTTGCAGCCCACCGAGATGGACACCCAGGCCGCGTACGCGGACTCGCGGCGGGTCGGCAGCGTGGACGGGAACGCCTCCAGGGATTCGGCGATCTCGACCTGCGCCTCCTCCTGGATGCGGGCACGCTCCAGGAGCACCGGCAGCTTGCCGATGTTGTGCGTGCCGAAGACGACATCGACCCAGGGGGCCCGCTGCACGATGGTGTCGCGGTCCTTCTGGGCGAGGCAGCCACCCACGGCGATCTGCATGCCGGGCCGCTTCGTCTTCATCGGGGCGAGCCTGCCGAGATTGCCGTACAGCTTGTTGTCGGCGTTCTCCCGCACCGCGCAGGTGTTGAAGACGACGACATCGGCATCACCGTCGGCGCCCTCGGGCGCGCGGACATAACCGGCCCCCTCAAGGAGGCCGGACAGCCGCTCGGAGTCGTGGACGTTCATCTGGCACCCGTAGGTGCGCACCTCGTAGGTCTTCGCACTCATCTCGTACACCAGGGTACGGGGCCCGCCACCCCCTGGTCCTCGCGGGCGATGAACTGGCAGGATCCAGCCATGCTCCCCGCTCTGTCCCGGCCCGGCCGCCGCCGCGTCCTGCAAGGGTCCGCGGCCGCCGTCGTGGCCGTCGGGCTGCTCCTGTGGTGGCTGGTGCCGTTCGGCAGCCGGTCGCCCGCGGGGAACATCGACTTCAGTACGGGCGTACGCACCGGGGTCTACCAGCGCTACGGCGAGCTGCTCCAGCAGGCGCTGACCAGTGATCTCCCGGACGTCCACGTCAATCTCCGCACCAGCCAGGGGTCGCAGCAGAACCTCCAGCGCCTGGCCGACGGCATCTCCGACTTCACCATCGCCACGGCGGACTCCGTCGACAAGTTCCGCAAGGACAACAGACCCGGCGCGGGCCGACTGCGCGGGTGCGCGCGGCTGTACGACGACTACGTGCAGCTGGTGGTGCCCCAGGACTCGCCCGTGCGCTCGGTCGCGGATCTGCGCGGCAAGCGCGTCGCCGTCGGGCAGGACGGTTCCGGCGTCCGGCTGCTCGCCGACCGGCTCCTGCCGGCCGCCGGGCTGAACCCGCAGAAGGACATCACGCCCATCCCCGCGGGCATCGACACCATGCCCGACCTGCTGCGGAACAAGCAGATCGACGCGTTCTTCTGGTCCGGAGGGCTGCCGACCAACGCCGTCCTGAAGCTGTCCGAGGCGTACCCGATCCGCCTGGTCCCGCTCGCCGACCTGGTGTCGGCCCTGCACAAGGCGGACGGCAGCACCGGCTACTACCGGGCGGCGACCATGCCGGCCGACGCCTATCCGAAGGCACAGCGGGGTGTTCCGGTGCCGACGATCGCCGTGGCGAACCTGCTGGTCACCACCGACCGCACGAACGCGGCACTGACCGAGGGCTTCACCCGCACGGTGATAAACAGCCGCGACCGCATCGGCCGTGAGGTGCACGCGGCGCAGCTGGTGGATCTGCGGACGGCGATCTACACGGATCCGCTGCCGTTGCACGACGGGGCACGGGACTACTACCGGTCGGTCAAACCCTGACGAGTCGGTCAAGGCTGCGTGCGCGGCACCGTCACAGTGACGCACAGGCCGTGCGGGGCGTGGTGGGCGTAGGCGATGGTTCCGCCGCCGGCCGCGAGCAGGGCGCGGGAGATGGAGAGGCCGAGGCCGGAGCCCTTGATGTTCTGGTGGCGGCCCGCGCGCCAGAAGCGGTCGCCGATGCGGCTCAGTTCCTCGTCGGTGAGGCCCGGGCCCCGGTCGGTCACCGTCACGGTGGCCCGGGGGCCGTCGGTGGCGACGGTGACCCGCACCTCCTCGCCTTCGGGGGTGAACTTCAGCGCGTTGTCGATCACGGCATCCAGCGCGCTGGACAGCGCCACCGGGTCCGCCCAGCCGGTGGCGGCGGTCGAGCCGTCCGCGATCAGCCGTACGCCCTTGTCCTCGGCGAGCGGCCGCCACGCGGCGACCCGCTCCGCCACGAGCGCCCCCACGTCGGTGAGCTGGAGGTCGGCGGCGGCATGCTCGGCCAGCGCCAGGCCCAGGAGGTCGTCGAGCACCTGGGCGAGGCGCTTGCCCTCGGTGCGTACCGAGGCGATCTCCTCGTTCCCCTCGGGGAGTTCGAGCGCGAGGAGCTCGATGCGCAGCAGCAGGGCGGACAGCGGGTTGCGCAGCTGGTGCGAGGCGTCGGCGACAAAGGCGCGCTGCTGCTCGAGCACTTCTTCGACGTTGTCGGCCATCTCGTTGAACGAGTGGGCCAGCCTTCTGAGTTCCGGGGGCCCGCCGGCGGCGGCGACGCGTGAGTTCATGCGGCCGGTCGCGATGTCGTGGGTGACGGCGTCCAGGACGCGTACGGGCCTGAGCACCCAGCCGGTCAGCCGGAACGCGGCGCCGACCGCGAGCAGCATGGCCGCCAGTTCGCCGGCCGCGATGAGGAGCCAGCCGTGCAGGGTGCCCGAACGCATGCTCCCGGTGGGCGAGTCGGTGACCACGACCGCGATCACGTCGCCCTCGCGCACGACCGGTGAGGCCACCACCAGGCGGCCGCGCTGCCACGGCCACACCTGGGCCGGATCGTGGCTGCGGCGGCCTGCCAGGGCCTCGTGGAAGGCCATGTACCCCTCGCCCTTGGCGGGCACGGTCCAGCCCGTGGGGGCGCCGGCCATGGCGGTGCCGTTGCGGAAGAAGACGCCCGCCTTGATCCCGTACAGGGTCGAATAGCGGGTGAGTTCCTCCTCCAGGGTGGTCAGCCGTTCCGCGCTGTTGGTGTCGTTGCCGTCGGTGGCCGTGACGAACTGGGCAAGGGCCGCGAAGCGCGCGGTGTCGTCGATGCGGTCGACGACCACCCGCTGCTGCTGGGCGCGGGCCACGCTCAGCGCGAGCGGGAAGCCGAACGCGACCAGGACGAGCGCGAGCAGGAAGATGAGCAGCGGGAGAAGTCGGGTGCGCACCGGGCTTCTCGGGTCTCAGAGGGCGGCCGGCGCGACGAGCCGGTAGCCGACGCCGCGCACGGTCTCGATCAGTGCCGGCATGCGCAGCTTGGAGCGCAGGGAGGCGACGTGCACTTCGAGGGTGCGGCCGGTCCCTTCCCAACTGGTGCGCCACACCTCGCTGATGATCTGTTCCCGGCGGAAGACGACGCCCGGGCGCTGGGCGAGGAGTGCGAGCAGGTCGAACTCCTTGCGGGTCAGCTGCACGCTCTCGCCGTCGACGCTGACCCGGCGGGTGGGAAGCTCGATCTGTACGCGGCCGAGGCTCAGTTCGGCCTCGGCCGATTCGGGCCGCGCGCCCGGCGGCGGGCGCCGGATGACCGCGTGGATACGGGCGATGAGTTCGCCGGTGTCGTACGGCTTGACCACGTAGTCGTCGGCGCCCAGGTTCAGCCCGTGGATGCGCGAACGCACGTCGGCGCGCGCCGTCACCATGATCACCGGGATGGAGGTGCGCTTGCGGATCTTGCCGCAGACCTCGTAGCCGTCCTGGTCGGGCAGCCCGAGGTCGAGCAGGACCACTCCGAAGGGTGGTTTGGCACAGCGGTCGTCAGGAAGAAGCGCCTGCAGCGCCTCTTCGCCGTTGCGCGCGTGCTTCACCTCGAAACCGTGCTTGGACAGCACGGCGGACAGGGCGGCGGCGACGTGGTCGTCGTCCTCGACGAGCAGCAGTCTCATGGCCCCCCTCCCTGGATGTGCCCGGCCCCTTCGAGCCGTCGGCACGCGATGTTCATCGGCCGCATCACGGCATGTACCCCCGAATCCACGCCCATGGTCGCCACTCCGGTCAAGGGGGCGCCCGCCCCTGCGCACCATCCGTTACGGAGCCGGTATTGGGCCGGGGTGCGCGCTCACCCAGAGTGCTTCCACGCAACCGGATCGTTATGCTCAAGTTCCGCTCAGATGTAATGACGCTGGTCACAACTCACCACTACGGTCCTCCCCAACCGAGGAGGACGGAGCAAGAAGCCGATGAGCGGAGTATCAGTGGCCAAGGGGACCGAGGACGCCGTACCCGCGTCGGGTGACCTGGTCGTGCTGAGCAACGTCAACAAGCACTTCGGCGCGCTGCATGTGCTCCAGGACATCGACCTGACCATCGCCCGTGGCGAGGTCGTCGTCGTCATCGGGCCCTCAGGGTCCGGGAAGTCCACGCTGTGCCGCACCATCAACCGCCTGGAGACGATCGACTCCGGGGCGATCTCGATCGACGGCAGGCCGCTGCCCCAGGAGGGCAGGGAGCTGGCGCGGCTGCGTGCCGATGTCGGCATGGTCTTCCAGTCGTTCAACCTCTTCGCGCACAAGACGGTGCTCGAGAACGTCATGCTGGGCCAGGTGAAGGTCCGCAAGGCCGACAAGCAGGCCGCCGAGCAGAAGGCCCGCGCCCTGCTCGACCGGGTCGGCGTGGGCACCCAGGCCGACAAGTACCCGGCGCAGCTCTCGGGCGGTCAGCAGCAACGCGTCGCGATCGCACGGGCGTTGGCGATGGACCCGAAGGTGATGCTCTTCGACGAGCCCACGTCGGCGCTCGACCCGGAGATGATCAACGAGGTCCTCGAAGTCATGCAGCAGCTGGCGCGGGACGGGATGACGATGGTCGTCGTCACCCACGAGATGGGCTTCGCCCGCTCCGCCGCGAACCGGGTCGTCTTCATGGCCGACGGCAGGATCGTCGAAGAGGCCACGCCGGACCAGTTCTTCAGCAACCCGCGCAGCGACCGGGCCAAGGACTTCCTGTCGAAGATCCTGCACCACTGACGAGAGTCGGCCGACAATCAACTGTCCTGCCCCGCCCGATGGTTGGCATCGGGCGGGGCACCTGTCGGCCGACCGACGACGACCAACGACCAACGACGCAAGGAATGTTCGCCATGATGCTCCGCAAGTACGCCGCCGTCGCGGCGATCGCCGCGCTCGCCCTGACCGCGACCGCCTGTGGCGGCAAGTCCGGCTCCGCCGGTGACAAGCAGTCCGCCCAGCCGGGCTCCAGCGGCGCGCCGCAGCTGCCGACGTACACCGTCGCCTCGAACGTCACCCTTGACTCGCCGACCTTCAAGGCGGCCAAGGCGCGCGGCAAGCTGATCATCGGTTCCAAGGCCGACCAGCCCTATCTCGGCTTCGAGGACCAGTCGACCAAGGAGCGCTCCGGCTTCGACGTCGAGATCGCCAAGATGCTCGCCGCCGACCTGGGCTTCAAGCCCGACCAGATCGAGTGGAAGACCGTCGACTCCGGTGTCCGCGAGACCGCGATCTCCAAGGGCCAGGTCGACTACTACGTCGGCACCTACACGATCAACGACAAGCGCAAGAAGCAGGTCGGCTTCGCGGGTCCGTACTACAAGGCCGGCGCCGACCTGCTCGTCCGCAAGGACGACACCTCGATCAACGGCAAGGACTCCGTCAAGGGCAAGAAGGTCTGCTCGATCGTCGGCTCCACGCCGCTCCAGGAGATCAAGAAGCCCGAGTACGGCGCGTCCGTCGTCGAGCTGTCGAAGTACTCGGACTGCGTGCAGCAGCTCCTGTCCAAGCAGGTCGACGCCGTCACCACCGATGACGCGATCCTCAAGGGCTACGCCGCCAAGAACTCCGGCAAGCTCCGCGTCGTCGGCAAGCCGTTCACCGAGGAGCCGTACGGCATCGGCATGAACAAGGACGACAAGGCGCTGCGCGACTTCATCAACGCCTCGATCGAGAAGCACGAGCAGGACGGCACCTACAAGAAGATCTACGACGCCACGCTCGGCCTGTCCGGCTCCAACTACCAGGCCCCGCCGGCCGTCGTCCGCTACTGATCGACGCCGCTGACGCGCCCCGTACTTCGTACGGGGCGCCACGGCCCCGCCCCGCCCGATCCCCCAGCCGCTGCCCGCCGACGCGGAGACCTCATGAACGTACTGCTCGACCATTTCGCGGAGTTCCGCGACGGCTTCATAGGCACTGTGGAGATCACCGCCGTCAGTTCGGTCATCGCCCTGGTCCTCGGACTGCTGCTCGCCGGTTTCCGGGTCTCCCCCGTGCCGCCGCTGCGCTTCTTCGGCACCGCCTGGGTGACGCTGCTGCGCAACACCCCGCTGACGCTGCTCTTCCTGGTCTTCTTCTTCGTCGTGCCGGAGATCTTCTTCCCCGGCATGAGCCCGTTCCTGCTCGGTTCGCTCGCGCTCGGCTTCTACACGGCGTCGTTCGTCTGCGAGGCCGTGAGGTCCGGCATCAGCACGGTGCCGCTGGGGCAGGCCGAGGCGGCCCGTTCGATCGGCATGAGCTTCACGCAGACGCTGCGCCTGATCGTGCTGCCGCAGGCCACCCGGACGGTCATCCCGCCGCTGAGCTCGATCTTCATCGCGCTCACCAAGAACTCGGCGATCGCCGGCGCCTTCAGCGTCACCGAACTGTTCGGCTGGCAGAAGCTGCTGAGCGAGGACGGCTACGACATCGTTCCCGTCTTCATCTGGGTCGCGCTCGGCTATCTGATCGTCACCTTCGCGATGAGCGGTCTCTTCCGCCTTCTTGAGCGCCGCATGGAGGTCGCCCGATGAGTGCCAGCGTTCTCTACGACGCCCCCGGCCCCAAGGCCGTCGTACGCAACCGGATCTACGCCGTCGTCGGTTCCCTCGCGCTGATCGCGCTGATCGCCCTCGCGATCGTCCGCCTCGCGGACAAGGGCAACCTCGACTACGCGATGTGGGACATCTTCAACTACGCGGGCATCCGGCAGAACATCGCCGACGCGGTGCTCGCCACCCTCAAGGCGTTCGGCCTCGCCGCCGTCGGCTCGCTGGTGCTCGGGCTGCTGCTGGCCGTGGCCCGGCTCTCCGACCACAAGCCGGTCCGCTGGGCGGCCACCGCCTTCATCGAGGTTTTCCGTTCCATCCCGCTGCTCATCACGATCTACGCGGTCTGGGTCGGCTTCCTCGCCGACTACTCGATGTGGGCGCTGGCCCTCGGCCTGTCGATCTACAACGGCTGTGTGCAGGCGGAGGTGCTCCGCGCGGGCGTCAACTCCGTGCCCAAGGGACAGCGCGAGGCGGCGTACGCGCTGGGCATGAGCAAGTCGCAGGTCATGATGAGCGTGCTCATGCCGCAGGCCGTCCGGGCGATGCTGCCGACGATCATCAGCCAGCTCGTCGTCACCCTCAAGGACACGTCGCTCGGCTTCATCATCCTGTACCCGGAGCTGCTCCAGACGGCACGTCTGATCGCGAGCAACACCCAGGTCAACGGCCAGTACCCGTACGTCTCGACCATTGTGGTCATCGGCTCCATCTATGTGGCGATGTGTCTGCTGCTCTCGGCGCTCGCGACCTGGATCGAGAAGCGCGGGCGCCGGGCGAAGACCGGCATCACCATGGGGTCGGCCGCCGCCCCGGTCACGGCCGCCGGCCCGGGCGCCGTGCTCGCTGCCGAAGGGACCGACGGTTCCGACGTGGCGCCTGCTACGACGAACTGACGGCACGGGAGGCGGTGACGTTCGCGTCGCTGCCTCCGTCACTTGACGCAAGCACGCGCAGTGGGTTGCATACGTTCTGTGATCGTGCACCGGGTTCCCCGCGCCACCTGCAAGCCGTCCCGACCCGCCTCGGGAGCCGCGCCGTGGACCCGGTGATCGTCGTCGGCGCCGGTCCGGTGGGACTGGCGCTGGCCCTCTCGCTCGCAGCCCAGGGCGTGCCGTCCGTCGTCCTCGACGAGGGCCCGGGCAAGGACGAGCCCCGCCCGGTCCGCACGGCCGTACTGCGCCCGGACATCGCCTCGTTCGTGACGGGCCTCGGCTGTACGACGGTGCGCGACGAGGGGGCGCGCTGGGTGGCCTGGCGGTCCATGAGGCGCGGTCGGCTGGTGAGCCGCGTCGGGTTCGGCGAGTCGCCCGCGGACGTCCCCTCGCCGGTGCACATCCCGCAGCACGCCCTGACCCGAGGGCTGCGCGACGCCCTTGCCGCGTCCGGTCTCGTACGGGTGGTCCCGGACAGCCGCCTGGACATGCTGGAGCAGGACGCGGAGGGTGTCTCCGTGCACACCTCGGGGCCCGGCGGGACCTGGTGGCGCGGCAGCTACGCGGTGGGCTGCGACGGCGCCCGCTCCACCGTCCGCAAGCTGCTCGACATCCGTTTCGCCGGCCGTACGGCGGTGGAGCGCCAGGCGGTCGTGGCCCTGCGTACCGAACTCCCGTGGCCGGGCGAGGCGTTGCTGCACCGGCTTCCGCCCTGGCGGGCCAGCGGCGACGAGGCGATGGCCCGTCCCCTCCAGGACGGCGTCTGGCGGCTCGACTGGCTGCTTCCGCCGCGCGCCGAACTGGTCACGCCCGACGCCCTGTTGGGCCGCATCCGGGACACCCTCGCGGGCTGGTGCGGTTCGACTCCTCCGTACGAACTCCTCGACACCGGCGTCCACACCGTGCACCACCGCCTGGCCCGGCGCTGGCGGGTGCGCCGCGCGTTCCTCGCGGGGGACGCGGCGCATCTGCTGGGCGCGCTCGGCACGCAGGCCCTGGACGAGGGTCTGCGGGACGCACAGAACCTCGCCTGGAAGCTGGCCCAGGCCTGGCACCACGGGGCGTCCGAGGTGCTCCTGGACAGCTACCAGACGGAACGCCGGTCGGCGGTGGCGGCCCGGCTGCGCACGGCCGACCAGTCGTTGCCCGTCCTGCGCGGCGGTGCGGGGCCGCGCGGCTGGATCCCGGGGACCGCGCGCGGCCACGACGCCCTGGTGACCGACGGCCACTTGGGTCGCGGACCGCTCGGCGCGCCCCCCGCGTACCCGCACTCCCCCCTCACGCCTCCGTACACCGAGTCGCACATCCCGGTGGGCACGGGGCTGGGCGCACCGGCCGCCGACATCTGCGTCACAGCCCCCGACGGCGCGACCGCGTCGCTGCGGGACCGGCTCGGCAAGGGCAGGCTCCTGGTCGTCCTGGTCGCCCCGGGCACCGGCGTCTGGGACCGGCGCCACTGGCTCACGGCCGGGGTCATGCCCCGCCTGGCCGCCGCGGTGTCGGCGCTGCCGTTGGACGCGGAACTCCTGGTCGCCGAGGACTACCCCGGCGCTCCCGCCCACGCCGTCCTCCTCGTACGCCCCGACGGGCACCTGGCCGCCGCGTTCAACGGGGTGCAGCCCGCGCAGTTGTACGCCGCGGCCGAGGCGGTGCGGGGAGAGGCCGGCGGGAGTGAGCCGGGTGTGGGGGCGGGGAGTACGGGTGCCGGAGGAGCGGATGCGGGGGTCGCGGGGGCGGGGGTTGCGGGGGGCCGAGGGGCGGACGGCTGACATCAACTGATGTCTGTGATCTCTGTGATGTCTGTCGGCTGTTGTTGTCTGGCGTTGCCCGTCTGGAATCCGTCAGCTGATATCTGTCAGCCGTGATCCGTCGACCGATGGCTGACACCGGGTGTCCACGCGTTGTCGGCGACCTACCGGCCGCCAGCCATGATCCGCCATCCGTGATCCGCCATCCGAACACCGATTGACCGACGCAGGCGCACATGGTCTACTCCGGAACGTGACCGACACCGATGTGCGCCTGTGGCGGAGGGTCCATATGGACCTCGTCCGCTATGCGGGCTGCGTGTGTCGTCCGTCCTGCTGATTCGCCTTTCCCTTCGCGCCGTACCGCCGCGCCCTTGAGGCGCCATCTGCCGTACGCGCGCATTCGCGAACTCTCTCAGGACGGTCCCCCGTGTCTCGCTCCGTAAGCACATCTGTCACTCCCTCCGTGCCCGCTCCCGCCTCCGCGCCCGGATCCGGCTCCGCGCCGACCGAGGCGGACCTGCTCGACTTCGCCCTCCGTACCGCCGCGGACGCCGCGCTGGTTGCCTCGCTGCCCCTCGACGACGAGGGGCGCACCTGGATTCGGCTCGACGGCCCGGGCGGCAGCGAGGCCTGGCTGATCGGCTGGCCGCCCGGCACCGGTACGGGCTGGCACGATCACGGCGGCTCCCACGGCGCCTTCGCCACCGCGGCCGGCGCGCTGCGTGAGGACTCGCTGGCGGCCCGCCTGCCCACCGAGGGCTGGAGGACCCTGGAACTCGCCGAAGGCATCGACCGTTCAAGGCAGTTGGGGCCGGGAAGCGGCCGGGCCTTCGGGCCGCACCATGTGCATGAGGTACGGAACGAGTCCGGGGCCGAGCATGCGATCTCGGTGCATGCCTACTATCCGCCGCTGCCTCTGATCCGGCGTTACAGCCGGACAGGCGCGGTGCTCCGTATCGAGCAGGTCGAGCGTCCGGAGGACTGGCAGTGAGCGCGGAACGTACGCGACCGGTGGGGATCGACGAGCTCCTCGACCGGGTCAGGGCCGGTCTGGATCGAGTGACGGCCGAGGAGGCCTTCGCCGAGGCCGCCGACGGGGCGCTTCTGGTGGACATCCGGTATGCGGCGCTGCGTGACAGGGACGGGCTGATTCCTGGCGCCCTGGTCGTCGAGCGCAACGAGCTGGAGTGGCGGCTCGATCCACAGGGCAGCCACCGCGCCGCCGAGGCGACCGGTCACGATCTGCGGGTGGTGGTGATCTGCAACGAGGGGTACGCCTCGTCCCTCGCGGCAGTGTCGCTGCGGCAGTTGGGGCTCCACCGGGCGACCGACCTGGTCGGCGGCTTCCAGGCGTGGCGCACGGCGGGGCTGCCGGTCACGGCCCCCGCCGACTGACCGGCGGCTCACATCTCGTACAGGTCGTCCGCGTTTTCGCCCTCCTGCTCCAGTGCCTGGCGGACCACTCTGAGAGCCATGCCCTCCGGGTAGCCCTTGCGGGCGAGCATGCCGGCGAGGCGGCGGATCCGGCGGTCGCGGTCGAGGCCGCGGGTGGAGCGGAGTTTGCGCGCCACGAGTTCGCGCGCGGTCTCCTCCTCCTGGTCGGAGTCGAGCTGGCCGACGGCCTCGTCGATGACCGTGGAGTCCACGCCCTTGGTGCGCAGTTCGCGTGCCAGCGCGCGGCGGGCGAGCCCGCGCCCGTGGTGGCGGGACTCCACCCATGCGTCGGCGAACGCCGCGTCGTTGATCAGTCCGACTTCCTCGAAGCGGGAGAGGACCTCTTCGGAGACCTCGTCGGGGATCTCCCGCTTCTTGAGGGCGTCGGCGAGCTGTCTGCGGGTCCGGGGCGTCCCGGTGAGCAGGCGCAGGCAGATGGCCCGCGCCCGCTCAGCCGGGTCCTGCGGCGGCGGCTCCTTCTCGGCCCTCGACGAGTCGGTGCCGTCGCCCGCTCCATTGGGGCCGCCCCGCCGGGAGCGGGCCCGCTCGGGGCCCGGCTCCGCGGGGTCGGCCCATTCGGTCCTGCGGGTCACCGCTAGCTCTTGGCAGCGGCGGCCTTGGCCGTCTTGGCCTTGGTGGCCGGGGCCGGAACCGCGGCCGCGTCAGCCGCCGGGGCGGTCTCGGCGGCGTCCTTGCCGGGCTCGGCCGTCGGCTCCTCCGGACGGACACCGACGCCCAGCTTCTCCTTGATCTTCTTCTCGATCTCGTTGGCGAGGTCGGGGTTGTCCTTCAGGAAGTTGCGGGCGTTCTCCTTGCCCTGGCCGAGCTGGTCGCCCTCGTACGTGTACCAGGCGCCCGCCTTGCGGACGAAGCCGTGCTCGACGCCCATGTCGATCAGGCCGCCCTCGCGGCTGATGCCCTGGCCGTACAGGATGTCGAACTCGGCCTGCTTGAAGGGCGGCGCGACCTTGTTCTTGACGACCTTGACGCGGGTGCGGTTGCCGACCGCGTCCGTGCCGTCCTTGAGCGTCTCGATCCGGCGGATGTCGAGACGTACCGAGGCGTAGAACTTCAGCGCCCGGCCACCGGTCGTGGTCTCCGGCGAGCCGAACATCACGCCGATCTTCTCGCGGAGCTGGTTGATGAAGATCGCGGTGGTCTTCGACTGGTTGAGCGCGCTGGTGATCTTCCGGAGCGCCTGGCTCATCAGACGGGCCTGCAGGCCCACGTGCGAGTCGCCCATCTCGCCCTCGATTTCCGCGCGCGGCACCAGGGCCGCCACGGAGTCGATGACGATGAGGTCGAGCGCGCCGGAGCGGACCAGCATGTCGACGATCTCCAGAGCCTGCTCGCCGTTGTCCGGCTGCGACAGGATCAGGTTGTCGATGTCGACGCCGAGCTTCTTCGCGTACTCGGGGTCCAGGGCGTGCTCGGCGTCCACGAAGGCCACCGCGCCGCCGGCCTTCTGGGCGTTGGCCACCGCGTGCAGCGTCAGGGTCGTCTTGCCGGAGGACTCCGGGCCGTACACCTCCACCACACGGCCGCGCGGCAGGCCGCCGACGCCGAGCGCCACGTCGAGCGCGGTCGACCCGGTGGGGATGACCTCGATGGGCTCATTCGGCCGCTCGCCCAGGCGCATCACCGCGCCCTTGCCGAATTGCCGTTCAATCTGTGCGAGTGCGGCGTCGAGCGCCTTCTCGCGGTCAGTTCCTGCCATGGGTTCCACCCGATTTGCTTGAGTCGATCGCTTCACGTCAAAGACGCTAACCCCTGCCACTGACAATGGGCCCCGACGTCCTTCCAGCCTGTGGATAACTCCACCGGAAACGCGGTGGAACCCGTGCAAACACAGGGCCGGACTCCCATGAGAATGGATGTTCGATTTTACTGTCAAGCGCACCGCGCACGGCGAAGCGCTTCGTTCCCACCCGCCCGCCAATCCCGACAAATAGGAAATTCCAGCCTACGGCGTCGCCTCTGGCGCCACTGCCGAGCCCTGGCCGCGCGGCTGGTGCCTGCCGAGCACGCGCGGGTCGTCCGTCACGTCGTACCGCTTCACGTAGGCGCCGAGGAACGCCTGCAGGGTCGCGACCGCCGGGATGGCGATGAGTGCGCCGACCGCGCCCATGAGGGCGGTGCCGGCGATCACCGAGCCGAAGGCGACGGCGGGATGGATGTCCACGGTCCTCGCGGTGAGCTTGGGCTGCAGCATGTAGTTCTCGAACTGCTGGTAGATCACGACGAATCCGAGCACCCACACCGCGTACCAGGGGTCCACGGTGAAGGCGATCAGCATGGGGAGAGCGCCCGCCAGGTAGGTGCCGATGGTGGGGATGAACTGGGAGACCAGGCCCACCCAGACCGCCAGCGCCGGGGCGTACGGAACGCCGAGGATCTGGAGCAGGATGTAGTGCGCGATGCCGGAGACGAGCGCCATGAGGCCGCGCGAGTAGAGGTAGCCGCCGGTCTTGTCGACCGCGATCTCCCAGGCCCGCAGCACCTCCGCCTGCCGGGCCGGCGGGAGCACGGAGCAGATCGCCCGGCGCAGCCGGGGCCCGTCGGCGGCGAAGTAGAACGAGAACAGGAAGATCGTCAGCAGCCGGAAGAGGCCGCCGAGTACGGTCGCGGAGACGTCGAGCACGCCGGTCGCGCTGTTCTGGACGTACTTCTGCAGCCAGTCGGAGTGCAGCAGGCTGTCGCGCACCTCGACCCGCGAGAGCTCCGTGTGGAACGTGTGGTTGACCCAGTTGATCACCGAGTCGAGGTACTTGGGGAACTGCTCGACCATGTCGACGATCTGTCCCGCCAGCATCGAGCCGAGGAGCACGACGAAGCCGACCGTCGCGATCGTCAGGGCGAGGAACACCAGGAACGTGGCCATGCCCCGGCGCATTCCGCGGGCCGCCATCCGGCCGACGGCGGGCTCCATGGCGAGCGCGATGAAGAACGCGATCAGGATGTTGATCAGCAGACCGATGAGCTGGTGGAAGGCCCAGCTGCCCAGCTGGAAACAGGCGTACAGGGCGAGCGCGAGCACTACGGCACGCGGCAGCCAGCGGGGCATGCGTGCGGCGGAGGCGAGCCCCAGGGGGCGCGCCGGGGTTTCGCCGGAGGCGGGCGATTCGCCGCGCGGGGCGCCCGCGGGGCCGACTTCGCGGTCGCCCGCCCGGTCGGCTGCGCTGTCGTCGGTGTTGATCTCATCAGTCGGTGCCACGGAGCAAGTCTCGCCCATGTGTCCGACAGCGGGCCGCCACATCTGTTCCGGCTGCCTGGCCGGGCCGCCCCGTCACCCGGAACCCCGCCCTTCACCCGAAGGCGGCCACCCGTGCGCCCCCGAAGGGGCCGCCGTCACCGCCTGTCCGCGGGCACGTCCATGGCGGCGCAGACCGCCCGCCAGACGTCCTTCGCCTCCCAGCCCGCGTCGAGGGCCTCGTGCACGGTGCGCCCGCCCAGTTCCGTCATCACATGGTCACGCGCGAAGGAGTCCGCGTACCCGGCGCCGAAGTGGTCGGCCATCCGCTCCCAGAAAATCGTCAACCGCATGACTCAAGTATCCCGCCCCTGAGAGTGCAGCCCCGGCGGTCGGGCCTGCCCGCGGCTCTGTGGGCCCTACCGTCTGAAACATGGCTGGTTCCGGAGCATCCCCCCACTCCCCCGACTCACCACTGGCGCGCGCCGCGCACTTCATCTGGCTGACGGCCAGGGTGCTCGAACAGCGCCGGTTCGCCTACCACTTCCTCGGCAAGGACGCCGATGCCGTCGAGGCGGCACTCTCCGCCTATCAGGGTGACGACGGCGGCTACGGCCACGCACTCGAACCCGATCTGCGCGGGCCCGTCAGCCAGCCCCTGCACACCGCGCACGCGCTGCGGGTCCTGGACTCGGTCGGTCGGCTCGGCGGTCAGCGCGTGGAGCGGATGTGCCGCTATCTGACGGACGTCTCCACCAAGGACGGCGCCCTGCCCGCGCTGCACCCCTCGCAGCGCGGCTATCCGGCGGCGCCGTTCGTCCCGATCGTCGACGATCCGCCCAGCGCCCTGTTGACCACCGGCCCCGTGGTCGGGCTTCTGCACCGCAACCAGGTGTGGCACGCGTGGCTCTTCCGGGCGACCGACTTCTGCTGGGCCACGGTCGACTCGCTGGAGACGTCGCATCCGTACGAGGTCGAGGCGGCGGTTGCCTTCCTGGACGGCGCCCCCGACCGTTCCCGGGCCGAGGCGGCCGCGGACCGGCTGGGCCGGCTCGTCAGGGAGCAGGGCCTCGCGGTGCTCGATCCGGCACGGATCGCCGACTACCCGGTCTCCGAGGGATACGCCCCCGGCGAGCGGCACTTCCCGCACCACTACGCGGCCGTGCCGGAATCGCTGGCCCGCCGGTGGTTCACCGACGAGGAGATGAAGCGCTCCCTCGACCATCTGGAGGCGGAGCAGCAGGAGGACGGCGGATGGCCGATCCACTGGCGTGCGTGGGCGCCCGGCACGGCCCTGGAGTGCCGCCCCATGGTGACGATCGAGGCGCTGCGCACACTGCGCTCCCACGGCCGCACGATCGGGTGACCCTGGCGGCTGCCTGTCCGGACGGACCGGGTGGGCTCCGGGACGACCTGACGGACGAGGCCGGTCGCCGGGGCGCGGCGGCGTACGGTCCGCCCCGGCGCCTGCTGCTCAGCCGCCCAGGGCCCGTACGCCCGCCGTGACGAGGACGGCGGCGCCGACGATCACCAGGAACGGGGCGCGCAGCACCAGCGCGACGGCCGCCGCCGCGAGCCCGGCCGCCCGGGCGTCGAGCAGCACCTGGTGGCCGGTGCTGAAGGTCTGCTGGGCGGTGAGCGCGGCCAGCAGTGCCACCGGCAGCAGCGCGGCAAGCCGCTTGACCAGCGGCCGCTCCAGGGCGCCCGCCGGGACCAGCAGCCCGAGGAGCTTGACGAGGTAGCAGCCGACGGCGGTGGCGGCGATGGCGATCCAGACGTTCAACGCGCTTGTCCCTTCGGGGAGTTCCCGATTCCTTCGGACGGACCCGGGGCGGTGGCGTCGTGGGTGCGAGCCCCCGCGTCCGCCCCTGTCTCCCCCGGCGTGCTCCGCCCCTTCAGGAAGAGCACGACGGGCGCGGCGAGGGCTGCGACCAGGACGGGCGCGCCCGCGGGCAGCACCGGCAGCATGGCCAGGACGAGCACGACGGCGAGGGAGGCCGTGATGCGCTCGGTGGAGGTCTTGAGCATCGGCGCGAGCAGCGCGAGGAAGACGGCGGGGCTCGCGGCGTCGAGCCCCCAGGCGTCGGTGTCGCCCAGGGCCTGCGCGCCAAGCGCTCCGGCGAGCGTGGTCAGGTTGCACAGCACGTAGAGGGTGAGGCCGGTGACGGTGAAGCCGATCCGCGCGGCCCGCCGGGTGGGCTGGGCGAGGGTGACCGCGGTGGTCTCGTCGATCACCCACTGGGCGGCCAGAGGGCGCAATGCCCTTGGCAGCGCGAGCAGTTGGGAAAGGCGCAAGCCGTAGAAGGCGTTACGGGTGCCGAGGAAGAAGGCGCCGGCCGCCGCGGTGAACGGGTTTCCGCCGGCCGCGAGCGCGCCGACGAGCGCGAACTGAGAGGCTCCGGTGAAGACGAGCAGGCTGAGCGCGCATGTCTGCAGGAGGCCGAGTCCCGATCCGGCCGAGGTCACTCCGAAGGCGAAGCCGGAGAGCCCGACGGCGACGCCGACGCCCAGGGCGTCGCGGACGACGGCCGCATCGGGTTTGCCCCCGGCCTCGGGGCGTATCTCTGGGGATGCTGTCTGTTCTGCTGCCACGCCGTGGACGTTAGAAGAAAGTGGTGCTTCGGTTCTTGTACGTTCTTGCACGCCTGGCGTTCTCGCACGCCTGGCGTTCTTGCACACCGACGGTCTCGCACGCCCGGTGTTCCTGCACGTCGACGGTCTCGCACGCCTCTTCGCGCATGCTCACGCCTGCCCCGACGCACGCCCGCGCCTACGTCCTGGCGCGCTCGCGGCGATATGCGCCTGGCGTGACGCCGACGATCCGGGTGAAGTGGCGGTTGAGGTGCGGCTGGTCGGTGAAGCCCACGGCGACGGCGGCCTCGGCGGGCGGAGTTCCGCCGTCCAGGAGGCGGGCGGCCCGGCGTACGCGCTCGCCCGTCAGCCAGGCGTGGGGCGGCAGGCCGTACTCCGCCTTGAAGGCGCGCAGCAGCGCGAACGGGCTGGTGTCGAGCTCCTTGGCCAGCTGTTCCAGGGACGGTGGGGCGGCGAGCCGCTCCACCAGGAGGAATCGCGCCGCAGCCGCGGCGCGCGCTCCCGCCGAACGGGCAGTCCGCTCGGGCAGAGCGTGGCCGTGGCGGCGCAGCAGCCGGGCGACGGCGATGCGGAACACGCTGTCGGCGGCGAGGGCGTTGCCCTGCTCCGCCGCCCGGTGCACGTCCTGGATGAGCAGTGCGGTGTCCGGGTCCTCGACGATGGTCTCGGCGAATCCGGCGGTGCCGCGCAGGGTGGTGGTTTCCGCGGCGATGTCGGCGACCAGCTGCGCCGAGGGGTAGAGCGTGGCGTACGTCCAGCCTTCAGGGACTCCGGCGTGAGCGGCGTGCGGGACCTCGGGGTTGATCATGACGACGGTGCCGGGGCGGGCCGGGATCGTCCCGCCGGGCATGATCACGTTCTCGATGCCGCTGCGTACCGCTCCGAAGACGAACCCCTCGTGAGCGTGGCGCGGGAAGGAGTGGCTCACATAGCGGGCCCGGAGCAGATCGAGGCCGGGCAGCTCGGAGTACTGCCAGTGCCGCGCCCATTCCTCGACCCCGTCCACACGTTCATTCTCGCAGGTCCGGGCCGTTGTCAGTGGGTGGGTGCACGATGGGGACCATGGCAAGGACAGCGCTGGACTCCTTCTCCCCCGCGACGCGCGGCTGGTTCACGGGGGCCTTCACCGCGCCCACCGCGGCGCAGGAGGGCGCCTGGCGGGCGATCGCGGAGGGTTCGGACGTCCTGGTCGTCGCCCCGACCGGGTCCGGCAAGACCCTCGCCGCGTTCCTCGCCGCCCTCGACCGGCTGGCGGCCACGCCCGCTCCCGCCGAGCCGAAGAAGCGCTGCCGGGTGCTGTACGTGTCTCCCCTCAAGGCCCTCGCGGTCGATGTGGAGCGCAATCTGCGCTCGCCGCTGACCGGCATCCGCCAGGAGTCGGTGCGGCTCGGGCTGCCCGAGCCGGAGGTGCGGGTCGGCATCCGGTCCGGGGACACCCCGCCCGCCGAACGCCGGGCTCTCACCACTCGTCCTCCGGACATCCTGATCACCACGCCGGAGTCGCTGTTCCTGATGCTCACGTCCGCCGCGCGCGAGGCGCTCGCGAGCATCGAGACGGTGATCCTGGACGAGGTGCACGCGGTCGCGGGCACCAAGCGGGGTGCCCATCTGGCGCTGTCCCTGGAGCGGTTGGACGAGCTGCTCCCGAAGCCGGCCCGCCGGATCGGTCTGTCGGCGACGGTGCGTCCGGTGGACGAGGTGGCGCGCTATCTGTCCCCGCAGCGCAAGGTGGAGATCGTCCAGCCGCCCTCCGCCAAGGAGTTCGACCTGTCGGTGGTCGTGCCGGTGGAGGACCTGGGCGAGCTGGCCGGCTCCCCGGCGGCCGATGCCCAGGAGGGGGCCGAGAAGCCGTCGATCTGGCCCCATGTCGAGGAGCGCATCGTCGACCTGGTGCAGGCCCACCGCTCGACCATCGTGTTCGCCAACTCCCGCCGCCTGGCGGAGCGGTTGTGCAACCGGCTCAACGAGATCGCGTACGAGCGCGCCATGGGCGCACCGCTTCCCGAGGCGCACTCCCCGGCGGATCTGATGGGCGGTTCGGGCGCCGCCGCGGGCGCCCCCGCGCTGCTCGCCAAGGCGCACCACGGTTCGGTCTCCAAGGAGCAGCGGGCGCTCGTGGAGGAGGACCTGAAGGCGGGCCGCCTTCCGGCGGTGGTGGCCACGTCCAGTCTTGAGCTGGGCATCGACATGGGCGCGGTGGATCTGGTCGTCCAGGTCGAGTCGCCGCCGTCGGTGGCCTCCGGGCTGCAGCGCGTGGGCCGGGCGGGCCACCAGGTGGGCGCGGTCTCCACGGGGGTGGTCTTCCCCAAGTACCGCGGCGACCTGGTCCAGTCGGCGGTGGTCACCGAGCGGATGCGCACCGGGGCGATCGAGTCGCTGCGCATTCCGTCCAATCCGCTGGATGTGCTGGCCCAGCAGTTGGTCGCGATGACCGCGCTCGACACCTGGCAGGTGGACGACCTGATGGCGCTGGTGCGCCGGGCCGCGCCGTTTGCCGCGCTTCCCGAGTCGGCGTTCACGGCGGTCCTGGACATGCTGGCGGGCCGCTATCCGTCCGACGCCTTCGCGGAGCTGCGGCCGCGCGTGGTGTGGGACCGGGTGGCGGGCACAGTCACCGGCCGCCCCGGCGCCCAGCGGCTCGCGGTCACCTCGGGCGGCACCATCCCCGACCGCGGCCTGTTCGGCGTCTTCCTGGCCGGGGCCGACCCGAAGAAGGGCGGCGGCCGGGTCGGCGAGCTCGACGAGGAGATGGTGTACGAGTCACGGGTGGGCGATGTGTTCACCCTGGGCACCACCTCCTGGCGGATCGAGGACATCACGCGCGACCGGGTCCTGGTCTCGCCCGCGCCCGGGGTGCCCGGCCGACTGCCGTTCTGGAAGGGCGACCAGCTGGGCCGTCCGCTCGAACTGGGCCGCGCGCTCGGCGCGTTCCTGCGCGAGGTCGGCTCGCTCACTCCCGACGACGCCCGGCTGCGCCTGCTGAGCGCGGGTCTCGACGCCTGGGCCGCGGACAATGTGATCGGCTATCTCGACGAGCAGCGCCGCGCCTGCGGCCACATCCCGGACGACCGGACGATCCTGGTCGAGCGTTTCCGGGACGAGCTCGGCGACTGGCGCGTGGTCATCCACTCCCCCTTCGGCGCCCAGGTGCACGCCCCCTGGGCGCTCGCGCTCGGCGCCCGCCTGGCCGAGCGCTACGGCATGGACGCCCAGGTCATGCACGCCGACGACGGCATCGTGCTGCGGCTGCCCGACGCCGACCTGATGGGCCTGGATCTCCTCGACCAGGACCCGGCGCACCTCGACTCGACCTACGACAGCGAACAGGCCCCCGTAGGGGCCGCGGACACGGTGTTCGACAAGGGCGAGATCGAGCAGATCGTCACCGATCAGGTCGGCAGTTCCGCGCTGTTCGCCTCCCGCTTCCGCGAGTGCGCCGCCCGCGCCCTGCTGTTGCCGCGGCGCAACCCGGGCAAGCGCACCCCGCTGTGGCAGCAGCGCCAGCGGGCGGCTCAACTGCTGCAGGTGGCAAGTGAGTTCGGGTCGTTCCCGATCGTCCTCGAAGCGGTCCGCGAATGCCTCCAGGACGTTTTCGACGTCCCCGGCCTGACCGAGCTGATGGGGGATCTCGAAGCCCGCAGGGTGCGTCTGGTCGAGGTCACCACACCGGAGCCGTCCCCGTTCGCCCGCTCCCTCCTGTTCGGCTATGTCGCGCAGTTCCTGTACGAGGGCGACTCCCCGCTCGCCGAACGGCGGGCCGCCGCGCTCTCCCTCGACTCGCGCCTGCTCGCCGAGCTGCTCGGCCAGGCCGAGCTGCGCGAGCTGCTGGACGCCGAGGTCCTGACCGAGCTGGAGCGGGAGCTCCAGTGGCTCACCGAGGACCGCCGCATCAAGGACGCCGAGGGCGTCGCCGACCTGCTGCGGGTCCTCGGGCCGCTCACCGACGCCGAGCTGGCAGCCCGGGGCGCCGAGCCCGGCTGGGCCCCGGAGCTGGGCGCCGCGCGCCGGGCCATCCGGGTCCGCATCTCCGGCACCGACCACTGGGCGGCGATCGAGGACGCGGGACGGCTGCGCGACGCGCTCGGCACAGCGCTGCCGGTCGGCGTCCCCGAGGCCTTCACCGAGCCGGTGAAGGACCCCCTCGGCGACCTGCTGTCCCGGTACGCGCGCACCCACGGCCCGTTCACCTCGGCCACGGCCGCGGCCCGGTTCGGCCTCGGCACGGCGGTCACGGACGGCGCGCTGCAACGCCTCGCGACCTCGGGCCGGGTCGTCCAGGGCGAGTTCCATCCGGCAGGCATCGGTCAGGAGTGGTGCGACGCGACGATCCTGCGCAGGCTGCGCCGCCGCTCCCTGGCCGCGCTGCGCCAGGAGCTGGAGCCGGTGCCACCCGCCGCGCTCGCCACCTTCCTCCCCCAGTGGCAGCATCTGGGCAGCAACGGCCTGCGCGGCATCGACGGGCTGGCCCGCGCCGTGGAGCAGTTGCAGGGCGCCGCCGTCCCGGCCTCCGCCCTGGAGAAGCTGATCCTGCCGTCCCGGGTCGCCGACTACAGCACGGGCCTCCTCGACGAGCTCACCACGACCGGCGAGGTCGTCTGGGCCGGGGCCGGCGCGCTGCCCGGCAAGGACGGCTGGATCTCCCTGTACGTGGCCGACGCGGCCCCGCTGCTCCTGCCGCCCCCGCACCCGCTCGAACTGACCGCGCTCCACGAGTCGGTGCTCACCGCGCTGGCCCCCGGCTACGGCCTGTTCTTCCGCCAGCTCGCCGACCAGGTCCGCGCCACCACCCACCCGGAGGCAACCGACCCCCAACTGGCCGACGCCGTGTGGGACTTGGCCTGGTCCGGGCGGCTCACCAACGACACGCTGGCGCCGCTGCGCTCCCTGCTCGGCTCCGGGCGCACCGCGGGTTCCACCGCCCACCGCGCCAAGCGGCCCGTCCCGCGCGGCCGCTACGGCACCCTGACCGCCGCGGCCCGCCCGGCCTCGCGCACCGGGCCGCCGACGGTCTCGGGCCGCTGGTCCCTGCTCCCGCCCCGCGAGCCCGACCCGACCCACCGCGCCCACGCCCTGGCCCGCACCCTCCTGGACCGGCACGGCGTGGTCACCCGGGGCGCGGTGCAGGCCGAGGGCGTCGAGGGCGGCTTCTCGGCGACGTACCGGATCCTGGCGGCGTTCGAGGACAGCGGGCAGGCCCGGCGCGGCTATGTGGTCGAGGGGCTCGGCGCGGCCCAGTTCGCGATGGACGGCGCGGTGGACCGGCTGCGGGCGGCCGCCACCGCCCGGGACCGGGGCGCCGACGCGCACACCGCCCCGCAGGCGGTCGTCCTGGCGGCCGCCGACCCGGCCAATGCGTACGGTGCGGCACTGCCGTGGCCCGAGGCACCGGGCGGGGCCGGCCACAAACCGGGCCGCAAGGCGGGCTCCATGGTCGTGCTGGTCGACGGCGAGCTCGTGCTGTATCTGGAGCGCGGCGGCAAGTCCCTGCTCGCCTGGGCGACCGAGCCGGACGATCCAGTGCTGACCGCGGCCTGCGGGGCCCTGGCGGGTGCGGCGCGGGCGGGCCGGCTCGGCACGATCACCGTGGAGCGGGCCAATGGCGACGCCGCCCTGACGTCCCCGCTGGCCCGCTCGCTGGAGACGGCGGGCTTCGTTCCGACCCCGAGGGGGCTGCGCCTGAGACCCTGACGCGCCTCCGAGCTAAGACACGGCAGCCGTCCTGCCCTCACCGCCCGGGCGAGGCCAACCGTCCCCGCCCCCGGCAGAATGGACTCATGCCCGAAGGTGACACCGTCTACCAGGCCGCGCGGCGGCTGCACGCGGCGCTGGCCGGGCAGGTCCTGACCCGGTCCGATCTGCGGGTGCCACGGTTCGCCACGGCGGATCTCACCGGGCGGGCCGTCCTTGATGTGACCCCGCGCGGCAAGCATCTGCTGACCCGGATCGAAGGCGGGCTCACCCTGCACTCCCACCTGCGGATGGACGGGTCCTGGCGGATCTACGGGCCCGGCGAGCGCTGGGGCGGCGGGCCCGCCCATCAGATCCGGGCGATCCTCGGGAACGCCGGGCACACGGCCGTCGGCTACCGGCTGCCCGTGCTGGAACTGCTCCGCACCCAGGACGAGCCCAAGGCGGTCGGCCACCTGGGCCCCGATCTCCTCGGCCCCGGCTGGGACGCCGATTCCGCCCTGCGCAACCTCCTCCAGGACCCGGCCCGCACCATCGGCGACGCCCTGCTCGACCAGCGCAACCTTGCCGGGGTGGGCAACGTGTACAAGTCGGAGATCTGCTTCGCGATCAGGGCCGTCCCCTGGCTGCCGATCGGCGAACTTCCCTCTCCCGAGCGCCTCGTGGCCGTCGCGAAGCAGCTCCTGGAGGCCAACAAGGACCGCCCGGTCCGCCAGGCATACGTCTACGGCCGGGCCGGCCGTCCGTGCCCGCGCTGCCGGTCCCCCATCCGCACCGCCACCCAGCGCGACCCCTCGGGCCGCGAGCGCCCCACCTACTGGTGCCCCAAGTGCCAGCCCGCGCCCACCCTTTGACGCCCCGCCGAACATCACTCCCACTTATTGACGGACCGTCAGATCCAGTCGTACCGTCCCGGCATGCCTCTCACGGCGTACGACCTCAGCGACCGCACGGCCTTCGTCACCGGCGCAGCGAGCGGGATCGGCCGCGCCAGTGCCCTGATGCTCGCGGAGGCCGGTGCCGCGGTGCACTGCGCGGACCGCGACGAGGTGGGCCTGGCCGAGACCCGGGCGCTGATCACCAAGGCGGGCGGCACCGCCCATGCCCACCCGCTGGACGTCTCGGACCGCGCGCAGGTGAAGGCGGCCCTGGAAGCCGCGGGCCCCGTCCACATCGTGGTGGCGATCGCGGGCATCATGCACACCAGCTCGGTCCTGGAGACCGAGGACGCCGACCTCGACCGGGTGCTGTCCGTCAACTTCCGGGGCGTGCTCCACGCCTGCCAGGAGGCGGCCCGCACGATGATCGCGCGCGGCATCCGGGGCTCCATCGTCACCATGGCCTCGGGCGCCGTGGACTCCTCGCGGCCCGGCCTGTTCTGCTACAGCGTCTCGAAGGTCGCGGTCGTCCAGCTCACCAGGACGCTCGCCGCGGAGCTCGGCCCGCACGGGATCCGTGTGAACGCCATCGCCCCCGGCTGGGTCCGCACCCCCATGACCGGCCGGCACGCCGCCGAGCAGCAGGAGCAGATCGAGTCCATGATGCTGCGGCTCTCCCCGCTCGCCCGGCTCGGCGAACCCGAGGACATCGCGCACGCGGTACTGCATCTCGCCGCGGATGCCTCGGCGTTCACGACGGGCCAGATCCTCCGTCCCAACGGCGGCGTCTCGATGCCCTGGTAGAGCCGGACCGCGCGCTCGGCCCAGGTGTCACATGGACCGGCAGCAGGCTCAGCCCCCAGCCGCCCGCAACCATCGCGCCCTCGACGAACCCCGTCCGACCGGGCACCAGCGCCATGCGCAGCACGGCCCACCACCACAGCGCCGCAACAACCAGCGCGGGCACCCAACGCACCGCCACCGCCATGGGCCGCCTCCCCGGGCCGACGCTAGACCGTCGGAAATCCCGCGGGGAGGGCGCACGGGCGCAAGCCCGGCGCCCTCCCGGCCCCCCGCGGTTCACCGCGCACGACCGGGTCCGTTCATCGTGTATCCGTGCGCGGCGGCGCATGGTTGCGTACGGCGGTTCAGACGGTCTCCGCCTGGAACATCCACGCGTGCTTCTCGAGGTCGGCCGTGAGCCCGATGAGGATGTCCTGGCTGATCGGGTCGGGGTCGGCGGTCGCCTCGATGCGCTCGCGCATCCGGCCGATCACGATGCCGAGCGCGTCGACCAGGACCTTCACGGCCTCTGCGTCCTTGATCCAGCCGTCCGGAACGGTGTCGATCGCACTCGACTTCGCCACCGTGGCGGAGCGCCCGTCCGGGCTGACGCCGACGGCGGAAGCCCGCTCGGCCACCGTGTCCGAGTGCAGCCGCGCGGTGTCGACGACCTCGTCGAGCTGGAGGTGCACGGACCGGAATCGCGGACCGACCACGTTCCAGTGCACCTGCTTGGACACCAGCGAGAGGTCCACGAGATCCACAAGCGCACCCTGCAGCGCGTCGCCGACCACCTTGAGGTCGGCGTCGGACAGCGGGCTCTTGATGTAGGACATGCATTTCCTCCACTCCGGACGGAACGTCCGCGCACGCACGAGGGGAACGCTCGCACGAACTATGCGGACGTTTGCGCGATCTCCTACCACCCTGCCACAGAAGCCCCAAAACGGTCACAGCGGAAAGGGCTGAGCCCCGGTTGGTCACCTGGTGACCAACCGGGGCTCAGTACAAGCCTGGGTGCGAGCCTGACAATCAGGCCGCGACGACGTCCACCGCTTCCGCGGGCGCCTTGATCGTCACCCGCTCCGTCGGCACACCAGTCACCGACGTCACGGAGATCGAATTGAGCATCGGACGTACCGGCGCACGCACCGGCACCGGGTCACTCGCTGCCGCAGAGGCAGCGAGCTCGGCGAGTGCCAGCTCGTCGCTCACTTCCCGCATGAGCTCGGACATCCGTACGTCAAGCGCGTCGCAGATCGCGGAGAGCAGCTCGGAGGAAGCCTCCTTCTGCCCCCGCTCCACCTCGGAGAGATAGCCGAGTGAGACTCGGGCGGACGAGGAGACTTCGCGCAGAGTACGGCCCTGGCGCTGGCGCTGCCGACGCAGCACGTCACCCAGCAGGCGACGGAGCAGAATCATCGGTGGCTCCCTCCTCGGACCGCGTAGCCGCATCCTTCACGCCCCACCGTACCGCCTCGCGCCGCGGCCGTGCGGGGAGCGATGTCGTGTTCACTCAGGGCTGCAAACATCAAATCCCCCCGTTCTGTTCCGTATCCTGTGCCCGCCCATCCTTGCGGAGTTCACTGGAGAGCAGTTCGAGCACGCTGCGTACACTCTCCATACGAATTTCCGCCCGGTCGCCGTTCAACCGCAATGCGACGGTTTTCTTGGCTCCCGCCGGACCAACGGCCGAAACGTATACCGTCCCGACCGGTTGGCCGTCCTGTGGTTCGGGGCCCGCGACGCCCGTGGTCGCGATCCCCCAGCTCGACCCGAGCACCTCGCGCACCCCCGCCGCCATCTGCAGCGCGACGTCGGGATCGACCGCCCCGCGCTCGGCCAGAAGGGTCCCGTCCACACCCAGGACGTCCCGCTTCAGCTCGGTCGCGTAGGCCGTCACCGAACCGCGGAAAACGCGCGAGGCACCGGGCACCGAGGTGAGCTCGGCCGCCACCAGGCCGCCCGTCAGGGACTCCGCCACCGCAAGCGTCTGGTCACGATCCGTAAGCAGACGCAGAACCCGGGCCGCTTCGCTCACAACGCGGATCCCCCGGCGGCGCGCTGCGCGGCAAGTCCCTTGCGCCTCAGCACAATCGCCTGACGCACGTAGTCGAGCCCCGTGACGACCGTGAGCACCACCGCGACGGCCATCACCCAGAAGCGCAGGGTGGCCAGCGGACCCGTCAGCGCGAGCACGTACATTCCGGTCGCGGTGCCCTGGGCGAGCGTCTTGAGCTTTCCACCGCGGCTGGCCGGAATCACTCCGTGCCTGATGACCCAGAAACGCATGAGCGTGATCCCGAGTTCCCGGAACAGGATGACCGAGGTGACCCACCACGGCAGATCGCCGAGCAGCGAGAGGCCGATCAGCCCGGCTCCCATGATCGCCTTGTCGGCGATCGGGTCGGCGATCTTCCCGAAGTCGGTGACCAGGTTGTACGTGCGCGCCAGATGCCCGTCGAAGATGTCGGTGATCATGGCGACGGCGAAGGCCACCCAGGCCCACGCGCGCATCGCCGGGTCGTACCCGCCGTCCGCGAACAGCAGCACGACGAAGCCCGGCACGAGCACCAGCCGGATCATCGTGAGGATGTTGGCGATGTTCCAGAGGCTGGCCTGGTTGACGGCCGCAGCGCCCAGCTTGCCGCCGGGCGCCGGCGCCCGGCCGGTTCCGCCCGCCGCCGATGCCGGGACTCCGGTCATCTGCCCGCCTCCTCAACCCCGTCAAGCAGTTCGACCACCAGGTCGACACCTTCGGTACCGACCACCTTGGCCTCGACGATACGGCCGGGCGCAAGACCGGCGCTCTCGGTGAAGATCACCTGGCCGTCGGTCTCGGGCGCCTGGTGCTCGGCGCGGCCGACCGCGCCGTCCTCGTCGTCGACGGTCTCGACCAGGACGCGCACGGTGTCGCCGATGCGCTCCTCGGCACGCTGCGCGGTGAGCTCCTCGGCGAGCCTCGACAGGTGCGCGAGCCGCCCGGCGATGGTGTCCGCGTCCAGCTTGCCCTCGTAGCCGACCGCTTCGGTGCCCTCCTCGTCGGAGTAGCCGAAGACGCCGATGGCGTCGAGGCGGGCGGCCGTGAGGAAGCGTTCCAGCTCCTTGAAGTCCTCCTCGGTCTCACCGGGGAAGCCGACGATGAAGTTGGACCGCACACCGGCCGTCGGCGCCTTGGCACGGATCGTGTCGAGCAGTTCGAGGAACCGCTCGGTGTCGCCGAAGCGGCGCATCGCGCGCAGCACGCCGGGCGCCGAGTGCTGGAAGGAGAGGTCGAAGTACGGCACGACGTTCTCGGTCGACGTCAGTACGTCGATGAGGCCCGGCCGCATCTCGGCGGGCTGCAGGTAGCTGACCCGTACCCGCTCGATGCCGTCGACCGCGGCGAGCTCCGGGAGCAGCGTTTCGAGCAGCCGGATGTCGCCGAGGTCCTTGCCGTACGAGGTGTTGTTCTCGGAGACCAGCATGACCTCCTTGACGCCCTGCTCGGCCAGCCAGCGGGTCTCGCCGAGCACGTCGCTGGGGCGGCGGGAGATGAACGAGCCGCGGAAGGACGGGATGGCGCAGAACGAGCAGCGCCGGTCGCAGCCGGAGGCCAGCTTCACGGAGGCGACCGGGCTGGTGTCGAGGCGGCGGCGCAGCGGGGCGCGCGGCCCGGAGGCGGGCGCGAGACCGTCGGGGAGGTCCTCGGGGGCGGTGTCCTGCGCGTGCCCGGGCAGCGCCACGTCGGGCGCCGCCTGCCGCTCGGCGGGGCTGATCGGCAGCAGCTTGCGCCGGTCGCGCGGGGTGTGTGAGGCGTGGATGCCGCCGTTGAGGATGGTCTGGAGGCGGTCGGAGATGTCGGCGTAGTCGTCGAAGCCGAGCACGCCGTCGGCCTCGGGCAGCGCCTCGGCGAGGTCCTTGCCGTACCGCTCGGCCATGCAGCCGACGGCGACGACGGCCTGGGTCTTGCCGTGATCCTTGAGATCGTTGGCTTCGAGGAGGGCGTCGACGGAGTCCTTCTTGGCGGCTTCGACGAACCCGCAGGTGTTGACGACGGCGACGTCCGCGTCCGATGCGTCCTCGACGAGCTCCCAGCCGTCCGCTGCCAAGCGGCCTGCGAGCTCCTCCGAGTCCACCTCGTTACGGGCGCAGCCAAGAGTGACAAGGGCGACGGTGCGGCGTTCGGGCATGGACTCAAGACTACTTTGTCCTGGCCCACGCCCCCGCCGCGAGGGTCGTGGGCCCGGGAGTCAGCCGGCCTGGGGGTCGCCCTTGGTGTAGCTCAGGCGCTCGACCTGGCCGTCCTCGAACTTGCTGTCGATCTTCTTGCCGTTGACGTAGAGCTCGATCGCCCCGGCGTTGCCGAGGACGAGGTCGACCTGCTGGCCGTCCTGGAACGTCTGGGCCTCGCCCTTCTGGAGCAGGCCGTCGAAGAGCATCTTGCCGTTGTGGTCCTTGGCCGAGATCCAGCTCTTGTCGTTGGTCGCGGTGACCTTGACGGTGACCTTGTCGCCCGGCACCGCGGCGATGGCGCTGTCGGACGGGGTGGGGGTCGGCCTGGGGGCGGGGGGCTTGGGCGGGAGGGCGCTGGCCGACGGCAGCTTCTGCTGCGCGGGGCCCTCGGCGACGGAGGTGCCGCCCTTGCCCTTGTCGCCGCCGCTGAACATGGTGAATCCGACGAAGCCGACGACCACGACGATCGCGGCGACCATGGCGGCGGTCCAGTTGGGCCGGCGCGGCTCGGGCCGGATCCGCTCCGCCTCGAACAGGGGGGCCGCGGGGGTGGGCGCGGGACGGCCGCCGTGATCGGCGTCGTACCGCGCGACCAGCGGGTCGGGGTCGAGGTGGACGGCCTGGGCGAACGTGCGGATGTGGCCGCGCGCGTACACATCACCGCCGCACCGGGAGAAGTCGTCCTGCTCGATCGCGTGCACGATGGGGATGCGCACCCGCGTGGTGGAACTGACCTCGTCGACCGTCAGTCCGGCGGCGATACGGGCCTGCTGAAGTGCGCGGCCGATCGAAGGCCCGTCGTCTTCGATCGGAGGCCGGTCGTCTTCGGGAGAGTTGCCGATGGACACGGGGGCGCCTTTCGAGCGTGAGCCACCTGCTGGGTGTTCAGTCTAGGGGGGGTACGAAAGAGTGGGGCAACCGGGAGAGCGGACTTTGTACGCCATCGGTATGGCCACGCCCCTGACTGCGGAACAGTGACCACACTTGCTTTCCCGTCCCCCTCAACTTGACGTACAGCCAAGGGAAACGGTTGCTCGGCCATCCCGTACGAGTGCTGTTTGGGCCGGTCGGCTGTCAGCCGACAGGTGGTGTCCGCTGATAGCCCATCTATCTACCCCAATTCGCCCCCCGACAAACTCAGGGGGCCTCTCCCCGGATCACCGCCAGCACGCCGTCGAGTTCGTCCGGCTTGACCAGGACATCCCGCGCCTTGGAGCCCTCGCTGGGCCCGACGATGTTGCGGGACTCCATCAGGTCCATCAGCCGGCCCGCCTTGGCGAAGCCGACGCGGAGCTTGCGCTGGAGCATCGACGTCGAGCCGAACTGGGTGGAGACCACGAGTTCGGCCGCCTGGCAGAGCAGGTCCAGGTCGTCGCCGATCTCCTCGTCGATCTCCTTCTTCTGCTTGGTGCCGACGGTGACATCGTCCCGGAAGACCGGGGCCATCTGGTCCTTGCAGTGCTGGACGACGGCCGCGATCTCGTCCTCGGTGACGAAGGCGCCCTGCAGCCGGGTCGGCTTGTTCGCGCCCATCGGCAGGAACAGACCGTCGCCCTTGCCGATCAGCTTCTCGGCGCCCGGCTGGTCGAGGATGACCCGGCTGTCGGCGAGCGAGGAGGTCGCGAACGCGAGCCGCGAGGGCACGTTCGCCTTGATCAGGCCGGTGACGACGTCGACCGAGGGACGCTGGGTGGCGAGCACGAGGTGGATGCCGGCGGCGCGGGCCAGCTGAGTGATGCGGACGATCGCGTCCTCCACGTCGCGCGGCGCGACCATCATCAGGTCGGCGAGCTCGTCGACGATCACCAGGAGGTACGGATACGGCGTCAGCTCGCGCTCGCTGCCCTCGGGCAGCTTCACCTTGCCGTTGCGGATCGCCTCGTTGAAGTCGTCGATGTGGCGGAAACCGAACGCCGCGAGGTCGTCGTAGCGCAGGTCCATCTCGCGCACGACCCACTGGAGCGCCTCGGCGGCCCGCTTCGGGTTGGTGATGATCGGCGTGATGAGGTGCGGAATGCCCTCGTACGCCGTCAGCTCCACGCGCTTGGGGTCGACGAGCACCATGCGCACGTCCTCGGGCGTGGCCCGCACCATCACCGAGGTGATGAGGCAGTTGATGCAGGAGGACTTTCCGGAACCGGTGGCTCCGGCGACCAGGACGTGCGGCATCTTGGCGAGGTTGGCCATGACGTAGCCGCCCTCGACGTCCTTGCCGAGCGCCACCAGCATCGGATGGTCGTCCTCGGCCGCGTCCGCGAGGCGCAGCACATCGCCGAGGTTGACCATCTCGCGGTCGGTATTGGGGATTTCGATGCCGACGGCCGATTTCCCCGGAATCGGCGAGATGATCCGCACGTCGGGGCTGGCGACGGCGTACGCGATGTTCTTGGCCAGGGCGGTGATGCGCTCGACCTTCACGGCCGGCCCGAGCTCGACCTCGTACCGCGTGACCGTCGGGCCGCGGGTGAACCCGGTGACGGTGGCGTCGACCTTGAACTCCATGAAGACGTTCTGCAGCGAGGCGACGACGGCATCGTTGGCGGCGCTGCGGGTCTTGCCGGGCCCGCCCTTCTCCAGGAGCTCCAGGGAGGGCAGCGCGTAGGTGATGTCCCCGGCGAGCTGGAGCTGCTCGGCGCGCGGCGGCAGCGGCTCGGTGGCCGAGGGCGCGGACTTCGTGAGATCCGGTACGACGGGAAGGGCGCCCGGCGTGGCCTTCGGCGCCCTGGGCTCGGCCGGGGCTTCGGGCTCGGCCGGCCGGGCGACCGGCAGCGAGGTGGCCTGTTCGCGCTCCCGCTCGACGGAGACGCCCTGCGTGAGGTCCGCGACGACGGGCGAGGGGGGAAGGCCGTTCAGCACGGCGCCGTCCAGCGCAGCGGCCGCGGCGGCTGCCACGTCGACCGGGTCGAGGCCGCCGTTCTCGAACGCCGGTTGCACCGAGGCGCGCCGGGGCTTGCGGCGCCGCGAGAGCGCCTCCTCCTCGGCCCGCTCGGGGACCTGCTCGACGGGGGCGGCGGAGCGTCGCCGGGTGCGCGGCGCGGGCTCGGCCTCGCGCCACTCGTCGTCGTACAGCTCCTCGTCGCCCTCCTCGCCCGGGAGCGCCTCGATGACGCCGAGCTTGACGCCGAGAAGCCGCAGCCGCTGCGGGATGGCGTTGACCGGGGTCGCGGTGACCACGAGCAGCCCGAAGACGGTGAGCAGCACGAGCATCGGCACGGCGAGCACGTCGCCCAGCGTGAATTCGAGTGGCTTGGACGAGGCCCAGCCGATCAGGCCGCCCGCGTCCTGCATGGCGTCGGTGCCGTCGTTGCGGCCGGGCGAGCCGCACGCGATGTGGACCTGGCCGAGGACGCCGAGGACGAGCGCGGACAGGCCGATGACGATGCGCCCGTTGGCCTCGGGCTTCTCGGGGTAGAGGATGAGCCGGATCGCGATGGCCCCGAGCAGCAGCGGCACCACGACGTCGAGCCGGCCGAACGCGCCGGTCACCAGCATTTGCACGAGGTCGCCGACCGGGCCGCGCAGGTTCGACCAGGTGCCGGCGGCGACGATCAGCGCGAGGCCGAGGAGCAGCAGCGCGACGCCGTCCTTGCGGTGGGCCGGGTCGAGTCCCTTGGCGCCGCGTCCTATTCCGCGGAACATCGCGCCGACGCCGTGGGCCGCGCCGAGCCAGACGGCGCGCACGAGCCTGTACACGCCGCCGGTCGGGGAGGGCGCCGCTTTGGGGGCGGGCTTGGGCGCCGCCGCCTTCTTCGCGGGCGCCTTCTTGGCGGCGGTCTTCTTCGCGGGCGCTTGGGGGGCCGCGGCTTTCTTCGCGGGCGCAGCCTTCTTCGCCGGGGTACGGCCGGTGCGCTTCGCGGTGCCCGCCGTGCCCTGGGAACCCTTGCCGGACGTACGTGAGGCCATGGGCTTGAGGTTACCTGGGTCGGCGGCGGTGGACACGTGTGCCTACGGCTTCACCCGTCCGTGTCGTACGCCCCAAAGGAATCTGGCGTCACGTCAGTTGGACGCGGCGTCAGATTCCGTGGCCGTCAGTTCTGCGACGGGAGCGTGGGCGCGCCGCCGGTGCCGGGCTCAAGGGCGTCCAACGCCCGCCGCAGACCGGTGAGCTTGCGTTCCAGGTGGGCGGCCGTGGCGACCGCCGCGGCGTCCGCGGAGTCGTCGTCGAGCTGCTTGGAGAGCGCCTCGGCCTGCTCCTCAACTGCCGCGAGCCGCGCGGACAGTTCGGCGAGCAGGCCCGCCGACTCCTTGGCCGCGCCGCCGTGGGCGCCACCCTCCAACTGGAGCCGCAGCAGGGCCGCCTGCTCGCGCAGCTGGCAGTTCTTCATGTACAGCTCGACGAACACCGAGACCTTGGCGCGCAGCACCCAGGGGTCGAACGGCTTCGAGATGTAGTCCACCGCGCCCGCCGCGTAGCCACGGAAGGTGTGATGGGGGCCGTGGTTGATGGCCGTGAGGAAGATGATCGGGATGTCCCGCGTCCGCTCACGCCTCTTGATGTGCGCGGCGGTTTCGAACCCGTCCATTCCGGGCATTTGGACGTCCAGCAGAATGACCGCGAAATCGTCCGTAAGCAGCGCTTTGAGCGCTTCCTCCCCTGACGATGCCCGCACCAGTGTCTGATCGAGCGCAGAGAGGATGGCCTCCAGCGCCAGCAGATTCTCCGGCCGGTCATCGACCAGGAGGATCTTGGCCTTCTGCACCATGGCCCGTCCTCCTCGCCCCGGCAGTGCACCGGGCGCCGCCCCAGGGGACGACTCCCTTGCGTCGCCCGTCCTTGTGCCGGTCATGGTAGCCGCACCCCGCCTGTCGCCACACCCTGTCACCGCGATGTCACTGTGCACGTAGCAGAAACGCAGTGGGAGACCAGAAGGTTCCCCGAATACCGCCGCCTCACACGCCTTCGGCCACAGTCAGTCAGCAACGCCCAGTCATTCGTACAGCAGACGATCACTTCCCTCGCATCCACTGCTCCATGACGGAAAGCAGATGGTCCGGATCGACCGGCTTCGTCACATAGTCGGAGGCGCCGGACTCGATGGCCTTCTCGCGGTCCCCCTTCATCGCCTTCGCGGTGAGCGCGACGATCGGCAGACCGGCGAACTGCGGCATCCGGCGAATCGCCGAGGTCGTGGCATAGCCGTCCATCTCGGGCATCATGATGTCCATCAGGACGACCGCGGTGTCCTCGTGCTGTTCGAGGACCTCGATGCCCTCCCGCCCGTTCTCCGCGTACAGCACCGAAAGCCCGTGCTGCTCAAGGACGCTGGTCAGCGCGAAGACATTGCGTACGTCGTCGTCGACGATCAGGACCTTCTCGCCGGCGAACTGGAACGTCCGCGCGGGGGCCCGCTCCGGCTCGGCCGCCTCCCAGCTCTCGCCGGTGGCGACGGACTGCCCGGGCATCGCGGCCTCCTTCTGCCCCTCCGCGCCGAGCACCTTGCGGCGCCGCCGGAAGAGGCCGGCCGTGCCCGGCTGGGAGACTCCCTGCCCGGTCTGCGCCCCGCCGTTGTGCTGCGCGAGCTCGGGGCGGGCGGCCTCGATGGCGAGGCCGGCCGCGCCCTCCATGCCGCCGGGGGCGAGCTGCGGATAGCCCTGGGGGGGCAACTCGCTCAGGTGCAGCGGGAGATAGAGCGTGAAGGTGGAGCCGCGGCCCGGCTCGCTCGCCGCGTGGATCTCGCCGCCGAGCAGCCGCGCGATCTCGCGGCTGATGGAGAGGCCGAGGCCGGTGCCGCCGTACTTGCGGCTGGTCGTGCCGTCCGCCTGCTTGAACGCCTCGAAGATGACCCGCATCTTGCCGGCCGCGATTCCGATGCCGGTGTCGGTGACCGAGAACGCGATCAGGTCGGAGTCGGCGTCGCGCAGCGAGCCCGCCTCCAGGAGCTGCTCCCGGATGGCGTGCGGTACGTCGGAGCCGGCCGGGCGGATGACGAGCTCGACGGCGCCGCTGTCGGTGAACTTCACCGCGTTGGACAGCAGGTTGCGGAGCACCTGCAGCAGCCGCTGCTCGTCCGTGTGCAGCGTCGCGGGCAGCTCGGGCGAGACCCGTACCGAGAAGTCGAGGCCCTTCTCCGCGGTGAGCGGGCGGAACGTCGCCTCCACGTAGTCGACCAGCTGGACAAGGGCGATCCGGGTCGGCGAGACGTCCATCTTGCCCGCCTCGACCTTGGAGAGGTCGAGGATGTCGTTGATCAGCTGAAGCAGGTCGGAGCCGGCCCCGTGGATCGTCTCGGCGAACTCGACCTGCTTGGGCGAGAGGTTGCCCTCGGCGTTGTCCGCGAGCAACTTGGCGAGGATGAGCAGCGAGTTGAGCGGCGTGCGCAGCTCGTGCGACATGTTCGCGAGGAACTCGGACTTGTAGCGCATGGAGACGGCGAGCTGTTCGGCGCGCTCCTCCAGGACCTGCCGGGCCTCCTCGATCTCGGTGTTCTTCACCTCGATGTCGCGGTTCTGCTGGGCGAGCAGCTCGGCCTTCTCCTCAAGTTCGGCGTTGGAGGCCTGAAGGGCCCGCTGCCGGTTCTCCAACTCGGCCGACCGCTCTCGGAGTTGCTCGGTGAGCTCCTGCGACTGCTTGAGCAGCACCTCGGTCTTGGAGTTCACCGAGATGGTGTTGACGCTGGTCGCGATCATCTCGGCGATCTGGTTGAGGAAGTCCTTCTGAATGTGTGTGAACGGCTGGAACGAGGCCAGCTCGATCACCCCGAGGACCTTCCCCTCGAACAGCACCGGCAGCACGATCACATGCGCGGGCGGCGCCTCGCCGAGCCCGGAGGAGATCTTGAGGTAGCCCGGCGGCACGTTCTCCACCAGGATCGTCCGCTTCTCCTCGGCAGCCGTGCCGATCAGCGTCTCACCGGGCCGGAAGGAGGTCGGCATGGAGCCGGCCGAGTACCCGTAACTCCCGCGCATCCGCAGCTCGTACGAGCCGTCGCCCTCCGCGCTGACGTCCGAGGCGCTGCCCGTGGGCATCGCCAGGAAGAACGCGCCGTGCTGCGCGGAGACGACCGGCGTCAGCTCGGTCATGATCAGCGAGGCGACGTCGTCGAGGTCGCGGCGGCCCTGCATCAGGCCGGAGATGCGGGCCAGGTTGCCCTTGAGCCAGTCCTGCTCCTTGTTGGCGACGGTGGTGTCGCGCAGGTTGGCGATCATGGTGTTGATGTTGTCCTGGAGGGCCTGGATCTCGCCCGCCGCGTCCACGTCGATCTTCAGGTTGAGGTCGCCTCGGGTCACCGCGGTCGCCACGGCCGCGATCGCGCGGACCTGCCGGGTCAGGTTCCCGGCCATCTCGTTCACCGATTCGGTCAGATCGCGCCAGGTCCCGTCGACGTCGCGCACCCGGGCGTGACCGCCCAGCTGACCCTCGGTGCCCACCTCACGGGCCACCCGGGTGACCTCCTGGCCGAACGAGGACAGCTGGTCGACCATCGTGTTGATGGTGTTCTTCAGCTCCTGGATCTCGCCGCGCGCATCGATGTCGATCTTCTTGGTGAGATCGCCCTGGGCGATGGCGGTGGTGACGGTGGCGATCTGCCGCACCTGTCCGGTCAGGTTGTCGGCCATGGAGTTCACCGACTCGGTGAGGTCCTTCCACGTACCGGAGACGCCGGGCACCCGGGCCTGGCCGCCCAGGATGCCGTCCGTGCCCACCTCGCGGGCCACCTTGGTGACCTGCTCGGCGAACGAGGACAGGGTCGTCACCATCGTGTTGACGGTGTCGGCGAGTTCGGCGACCTCGCCGCGCGCCTCGACCGTCACCTTCTTGGTGAGGTCACCGTTGGCGACCGCCGCCGAGACCCGGGAGATGTTGCGCACCTGGGTCGTCAGGTTCGCGGCCATCAGGTTGACGTTGTCGCTGAGGTCCTTCCAGATGCCGGTGACCCCGCGCACCCGGGCCTGACCGCCCAGGATGCCCTCCGTACCCACCTCACGAGCCACCCGGGTGACCTCGTCGGCGAAGTTGGACAGCTGGTCGACCATCGTGTTGACGGTCGTCACCAGCTCCAGGATCTCGCCCTTGGAGTCGACGGTGATCTTCTTGGAGAGGTCGCCCTCGGCGACCGCCGTCGTCACCTCGGCGATGTTGCGCACCTGTGAAGTCAGGTTGTTGGCCATGAAGTTGACGGACTGGGTGAGGTCCTTCCAGGTGCCGGACACGCCCTGCACCTCGGCCTGACCGCCCAGAATGCCCTCGGTGCCCACCTCGCGGGCCACCCGGGTGACCTGCTCGGCGAAGTTGGAGAGCTGGTCGACCATCGTGTTGAGGGTGTTCTTCAGCTCCAGGATCTCGCCGCGGGCGTCCACGTCGATCTTCTTGGAGAGGTCGCCCCGGGCGACCGCCGTGGCGACCTGGGCGATGTTGCGCACCTGGGCCGTGAGGTTGCCGGCCATGCCGTTCACGGAGTCGGTCAGGTCGCGCCACACCCCGGCGACGCCGGGCACCTGGGCCTGGCCGCCGAGACGGCCGTCGGTGCCGACCTCGCGGGCGACTCGGGTGACCTGCTCGGCGAAGGCGGAGAGCTGGTCGACCATCGTGTTGATGGTGTTCTTCAGCTCCAGCATCTCGCCGCGGGCGTCCACGTCGATCTTCTGCGACAGGTCGCCCCGGGCGACCGCCGTGGTCACTTGGGCGATCTGACGCACCTGTGAAGTCAGGTTTCCCGCCATGAAGTTGACGGAGTCGGTGAGTTCCTTCCAGGTGCCCGAAACGCCGTCGACGCGCGCCTGGCCGCCGAGCCGGCCCTCGGTGCCCACGTCCCGTGCCATTCGCGTGACCTGGTCGGCGAACGACGACAGCTGCGCCACCATCGTGTTGACGGTGTTCTTCAGCTCCAGCATCTCGCCCGCGACATCGACGGTGACCTTCTGCGACAGGTCGCCGTTGGCGACCGCCGTCGTCACCTGCGCGATGTCCCGCACCTGCCCGGTGAGGTTGCGGAACGCGGTGTTGACGGAGTCCGTCAGGTCCTTCCACGTCCCGGCAGCACCCGGCACCTCCGCCTGACCGCCGAGCCGGCCCTCGATGCCGACCTCGCGGGCGACGCGGGTCACTTCGGAGCCGAACGACTGGAGCTGGTCCACCATCGTGTTGACGGTGTTCTTCAGCTCCAGCATCTCGCCGGCCACATCGACGGTGACCTTCTGGGTCATGTCACCACTGGCGACCGCCGTCGTCACCTGCGCGATGTCCCGCACCTGGGTCGTCAGGTTGCGGAACACGGTGTTGACCGAGTCCGTCAGGTCCTTCCACGTCCCCGCGGCGCCGGGCACCTGCGCCTGCCCGCCGAGGAGTCCTTCGGCGCCGACCTCGTTGGCGACGCGGGTGACCTCGTCCGCGAAGGTACGCAGCGTCTCGGTCATCTGATTGATGGTCTCGGCGAGCTGCGCGACCTCGCCGCGTGCGTTGACCGTGACCTTCTGCGACAGGTCACCGCTCGCCACGGCCGTGGTCACCTGGGCGATGCCGCGCACCTGGGCGGTGAGGTTCGTCGCCATCACGTTGACGGAGTCGGTGAGGTCCTTCCACACCCCGGCCACGCCCGGCACCTGCGCCTGCCCGCCGAGCTCGCCCTCAGTGCCCACCTCGCGCGCGACGCGGGTCACCTCCGAAGAGAAGGAGGACAGCTGGTCGACCATCGTGTTGACGGTGTTCTTCAGCTGGAGCATCTCGCCGGCCACATGCACCGTGACCTTGCGCGACAGATCGCCCTTGGCGACAGCGGTGGTGACGAGAGCAATGTCACGTACCTGTGCCGTCAGCCGGTACGCCATCGTGTTGACGGAATCCGTCAGATCCTTCCAGGAACCGGACATACCGCGCACCTGGGCCTGGCCGCCGAGCTTGCCCTCCGTGCCGACCTCAAGGGCGACCCGCGTCACCTCATCGGTGAAGGCGGACAGCTGGTCGACCAGGTTGTTGACGGTCCGCCCGACCTTGAGGAACTCTCCGCGCAGCGGCCGCTCCGCACCGTCACTGCCGTGCGACCGCAGATCCATCCGCTGTTCCAGATCACCCTCGGCCACCGCCGAGAGCACCCTCCCCACCTCCGAGACCGGCCTCGCGAGATCGTCCACCAGCGCGTTGGAAGCGTCGATCGCGGCCGCCCAGGAGCCCTCACAGGCCCCGTTCTCGAGCCGCTCGGTCAGCTTTCCCTCACGCCCGACCATCCTGCGCACCCGGGCGATCTCGCCGGTCAGATGCAGATTGCGGTCCGCGACCTCGTTGAAGACGGCCGCGATCTCTGTCATCACCCCGTCGCCGGACACCGTCAGGCGCTTGCGGAAGTTCCCGTCCCGCATCGACGCGAGGGCCGCGAGCAGCCGCTGCAGCGCCGCCGTGTCCACCTCGGTCGTACCGTTACTCCCACGCTTGTGACTCCGGGCCTGTTGAGTCCGGGACTGATCGTCTTTCGCGCGCGTGCTTACGCCCCGCGCTGCTGCGCCAGACTCCACCGTGTCCCTCCCGCAAGGGTTGACCGCACTGCCCGGGCTGTCTCCGGAAGCATGCCCAGTGTTTCACCATGGCCGAACCAGGCCATAACAGTTCGGCAGCTTCGCATATCCGTCCCCGCCCACGGAGGGCGGAAACACTGGTGACCGGCATCCGCTCGGACAGCGAAGGTAAGTAACCTGGCTTCCGGCTGTCCAACCGCCCCGGTCCGCCCGGCATGGGGGCGGTTCGTACCCTTCTGCTCGGTAAAGCTTGGGGGAGGGCGGCACAAAGGACGACCACGGGACACCGGAGGGGGCGGGCCGACATGGGACTGTTGATTCCCGGAGAGCACGTTCCGGAGCCCCGGCAAGGAAATCCGGGCGACGAGACGCGTACGAGGAGTTCTGTGATCACCGCGCGGGCGGCAGCCAGCTTCGACCCTGTCGGGCGGTCGGTCGCGACCGCCCGCGCCTTCGTCCGGGACACCCTCCAGGGGTGGGGCTATGCGGACGTCGTGGACGACGCTGTGGTCCTGACCAGCGAACTCGTCACCAACGCGGTCGTCCACGCCGGCACCAAGGCGGACGTCCTGTGCCTGCGCTCCGACGACGGCGTACGCGTCGAAGTGGCCGACCGCTACCCCGAACGTGAGGTTCCGCTCCTCGGCTCCCCCGCCGACGTCGCCGGACCCGACCGCGAGAACGGCCGCGGCCTGCTGCTCTGCGCCGCCCTCGCCTCCCGTTGGGGTGTCGAGTACACGCCAACCAGAAAAAATGTCTGGTTCCAACTCGATCTTCCCAACCGCCCCGTGGGCACCCGCTCCGCCGGACCGGCCCTGCCGACCGCGCTGCTCCCCGTCACCGACGGCAGAGTCCGCGTCGCGGTCGTCCAGATCGACCGCGCCGGCGCCGTCCGCGCCTGGAACGAAGACGCCGAGGAACTCTTCGGCTACCCCGCCGAGCAGGTCACCGGCAAGGCGCTCACCGACTTCGCGGCCTGGCCGCACACCCCCGGCACCTCGACCGGCATCGTCGAGGCCCTCCAACTGTCGCGCTGGGAAGGCACCTACGGGATAAGGGGCGCCGACGGCCGCGTCGTCCCGGTCTACGCCTCGCACCTGCGGGTCCGAGACACCGAGGGCGAGCCGTCCACGGTCTGCCTGCTCGTGCGCGACGACGAGCGCGCGGTCCTGCAGTCCCCGGTCCGCCAGCCCGCGACCGACCCGGTCGCCCTGGGCGAGAGCCGCAACGTCGACCCGTTCGAGGTCTTCATCGGCTCCCCCGCCCCCGACGACCTCGACGGCCTGCTCCAGCGCACCGTGGAGCGCGCCCGCGACATGCTCGACGGCGATTCCGCCTTCCTGCTGCTCGCCACCGACGACGAGACCGAGCTGGAAGTACGGGCCACCACCGGCCTCCCCTCGGCCCGCCAGCGCTTCGCCCGGGTCCCCGTCGAGGCCGGCACCGGACGGTACGGCTCGGCCCGGATGCCCGCCGTCCACGAGGACCTCGCGGCCGTGCCCGGCGCCGTTCCGCTGCTCGAAAGCACCGGCATGCGCTCGGTCGTCACCGTCCCGCTCAAGGTCGAGGGCCGCCTCACCGGATCGCTCGGCGTCGCCGCGGAATCCCCGGGCCGCTACTCCAACGAGGAGGCCCTGCGCCTCCAGTTCGCCGCCGACCGCATCGCGCTCGCCGTCGAATCGGCCCGCCTGGGCGAGCTGGAACGGCTGCGCAGAGGCTCGCTGAGCTTCCTCGTCGAGGCCTCCGACCTCCTGGCCGGCACCCTGGACCGCGACCAGACACTGGCCCTCATGGCCCAGATGACCGTCCCCACCCTGGCCACCTGGTGCGCCGTCTACACGATCGCCGACCAGGCCTCGGACCCGTACCTCTCCTACGTGCTCCACGAGGACGAGGAGCGCATCGACGGCCTCAAAGCCCTCCTCTCCAAGATCAACCCGCCGGAGCCGGTACCCACCCCCGGCGCCCGCGTCTGGACCGCCCCCGGGGAAGCCGCCCACCATGCCGCCCTCCGCGTCTCCATGCGCGATCTCGGCCGCTCCGGCAGCCCCCACACGGGCGGCGGCCTCGGCACCACCCTGTCGACGGCGGCCGCGGTCGGCGGCGAGACCGTCGTACTGCCGCTCGTGGCCCGCAACCGCGTCATCGGCATGCTGACACTCGGCAAACCGTCGGACGACCACTTCCGCCAGGAGATCCTCGAACTCGCCGAGGACCTCTCGCGCCGGGCCGCGCTCGCCCTCGACAACGCGCGCCTGTACTCCGAGCGCATGGCCATCAGCCGCTCCCTCCAGCGCTCCCTGCTGCCGCCCGGCCTGCCGCAGATCCCGGGCGTCGAGGTCGAAGTGATCTACCGCGCGGCCGGCGAGGGCAACGAGGTCGGCGGCGACTTCTACGACCTCTTCCCCATCCGGGACGGCGCGTACGGCTTCGCCATCGGAGACGTCTGCGGGACGGGCCCGGAGGCCGCCGCGGTCACCGGCCTCGCCCGGCACGCCCTGCGCCTGCTCGCCCGCGAGGGCTTCGGCGGCCCCGCGGTCCTGGAGCGCCTGAACGCGGCGATCCTCGACGAGGGAGCCCGCAGCCGCTTCCTGACGCTCCTCTATGGGGAGTTGTGGCCCCAGGAGGACGGCAGCGCCATCTTGAAGATCGTCTGCGCCGGCCACCCGCTCCCCCTGCGCCTGCGCCAGGACGGCTCGGTCGAACCGGCCGCGGACCCGCAGCCCCTGCTCGGCGTGATGGAGGACCTGGAGCTGTACGAGCAGACGATCACCCTCGACCCGGGCGACGTCCTGCTCTGCGTGACCGACGGCATCACCGAGCGCCGCGAGGGCACCCGCATGCTCGGCGACGACGGCCTCACCGACGTCCTCGCCTCGTGTACGGGTCTGACCGCGGGCGCGGTCGCTGCCCGCGTACTCCGAGCGGTCGAGCGCTTCGCCGCCGAACCGGCCTCCGACGACATGGCGATCCTGACCATGCGCATCCCGGAGCAGGCCAAGCGATAACCGCGAGAGGGTACGCGAAAGGCCCCGCCCATTGGGCGGGGCCTTTCGGATTGTTGAGCCCCCATGCGGAATCGAACCGCAGACCTTCTCCTTACCATGGAGACGCTCTACCGACTGAGCTATAGGGGCCGGTTGTTGTTTCGGGGTTTCCCCCTCACCAACGAGATAAAGCATACCCCGAATCAGACGGTGTTCCGAACCACGGTCACCGGTTCCGGCTATGCGGGTTGCAGCAGCCCGCCGAGCGCGTTGCAGACAGACACCAACCGCCGCAATTCCGCCTCGGAAAGCCCGTCGAGCGAGGGCAGCGCGAGCGTCTCGTCGGCAGCCCGCTCGGTCTCACCGAGCATCCACCCGTCCCGCCGGAACTCCCGCACCCGGTGTACGGGAATGGGCACGGGCACCTCGCACTCGACCCCGCGCCGCCGCAGCAGCCGCGCGAACGCATCCCGGTCGGGCCGCCCATTGCCGGGCACGCGCACGACGTACCGCTGATAGCGATGCCCTTCGGCCGGCGTGGGCGTCTCCACGCCGGCAAGCCGCCGCCCCAAGTACCCGGCCCGCTCGCGCCGTTGAGCGACATCCCCACCGAGACCCTCGCGATCCTCCTCCTCAAGGAGCAACACCCCATGGCTGGCTGCCAGTTGAGCAAACCGCGGGACATCGGCCGGATGCCCGAAGCGGTGTACGAGTATGACAGCGGCAGTCCTGGACGTGACGACCTGGCCGACGGCGTCCGGGGCCAGGCAGTAGGTCAGCGGATCGATGTCGGCGAACACCGGCACGGCCCCGGCGGCGACGACAGCCCTGGCCAGCTCGCCGGTGTCGTAGGCCGGCACGATCACCTCGTCACCGGTCGCGACACCGGCAGACTCGAGCGCTCCTGTCATCCTCATGACAGCGGATCGTCCTCTTGCCACATGAACGCCAGGTAAGCGGGCACAAAAAAACGCTGGCCCCCGAACCGAAGTTCAGGGACCAGCGTTGAAGATTTGTTCGGCGGCGTCCTACTCTCCCACAGGGTCCCCCCTGCAGTACCATCGGCGCT
>NZ_BMUA01000027.1 GCF_014649955.1 Streptomyces violascens | reverse complement strand
GGTTCCCCTCACTGAAATCTTCCGTGCGGCACTGAAGTCTTCGCTGCGGTCCGACACCCGGCCAGACGGGCGTGAAACTCAGCGCGGCGCTCCACTGCGGCTGGTACTGCTCCTTGTAGCCGGTCTGCCCGTTGGTCTCCGCCGTGCGGCCGAGGTCCAGACCTCTGAACCCTTGGCTGGTCAGGTCGTCGATGAGCCGGCGGAGCAGGAGGTGTCCGGGAGCCAGACGGGCGGCGCCGGGGTCCATGGCGGGTCTGAGGGACCAGCACATCGTGCCGCGGAAGAGGCAGAGCTGGGCGGCAACGAGTGCACCGTCGATGGTGAGGGTGGCGATGAAGGAGGTGGTGTCGGTGAGGTCGCTCAGCACGGCTCCCCAGTCGGGCGCTGACGACCTGGGCCAAGAATCCGATGCCCAGCGGGCAGCGTGCAGCCGCTCCAGTTCCGGTTGCAACCGAAGGAGTTCGTCGGTGGAACGGGTGCGGGCGTAACTGATCGAGTGGCCGGTGCAGGCCCGTCGTTCCCGCTTGGCGTGCTGGCGCCGCAGGCTAGCGGGCAGGACATCCCAGTCCAGTGGAAGCGGCACGAGAGCCGTGCGCGCGCGGGTTGCTCGCCAGGTGCGTCGGCCGTCGAGAGCGCGGCCAAGCACCGAGTGGGCAGGGACGTGGGCCAGTTCGGCGTACTTCCAGTCCTGGAGGAGCTGGTCGAGACCGTCAGCGAGGGCCTGCGCGATGTGCGGGCGTCGGGCGCCGGGGCCGACAAGGTCGTTGTACTCGGCGTACGGCGTGAGGGCGGAGATCACGTCGGTGGCTCCGGTGCGGTGCCGGGCGAGCGGGAGGGCGGCACTGATGCCCCCTTCGTCGGCGACGGTCATGACGACGGGGGTGCTGGTGGCGGGCAGTTGGCGCAGCCAGGCAGTCACCCATTGTGGCGACTGGTAGGCGCTCGCACACGGGTCAGCTTCGTAAAGGGTGGGCCACCACCGGCTGATCCATGTGGCGGCCGCATCGTTCTCGAGCGTGCGGACGTGGGGGTTCTGGGGAATGGGCATCGGGATTGCTCTCCTCTTCGCGGGGTTCGCCGCAGCGTGGAGGAGAGCGCCTGTGGATGGAGGCCGGCGAGAGACAACGGGGGGCGCTCGGCCGGGCGGATCGAGGCCCCGCCGATTGACGACGCCGCGAGGCACGAGGTGTTTCACGATCAGCCCATCGGTGCTCCCTGCCGGTGCAACCTTCCCCGATGACGGTGCCGTTGCCGTGTGGGTTCCCTGGTCCCGGGTGACCGGTCTGGCAGCTGGGCGGCATCAGGCCTGTCGGTCGCGGGCGGCGCACTCCCACTCCTGCCAGGCGGTGTACTCCTGACGTACGTAGCCGCGCAGGCCATCGGGTGACTGCCATTGGGGCAAGTCGGCGCCCAGCGCTCCTTCGACGTGGACCTGGTCGAGCTCGAGGTCGAGGTGCAGGAGCAGGTCGGCGGCCATCACGGCGGCGTCCGCGGCGTCGGCGGCCTGCTGGGAGGTGATGAGCCGGCCGCGGGCGGCGACGGCCATCGCGTGGGCGGCCCGGTCGAGGTAGGCGGCCTGGCGCAGGTAGAAGAGTCGGTAGCCGCCGGGGTGGACGGCCGCTCCCTGGCCGTTGCGAGCGGCGTGGGCGCGCAGGTTGATGCCCTCGGCCCACATTGCGAGGGTCAGTTCCTCCTCGGCGAGGGCGGGTGCTGTGCCGTACGCCTGGTCGTAGTCGGGCGCCAGGACCTGCGGCAGCTCACTGGGGTGCCAACGGTGTCCGCACAGCAGGCAGGCGAGTGCCGGGATCGTCGACGGGTCGTTCGGGATGGGGTGTTGGGTCTCGACTTCGTCGCTCGGGCAGGCGGGGCAGTGGATCACGAGGTGGCCGGGCATCAGGGGGCCTTTCGCCGTGCGGATGGGGGTGGGCTGCTGTCGGTTCTGCGGCGGGCCCGGGACCGGTTCATGACGGCGGCCCCGATCATTGATGTGGTCGGGGCCGCCGTAGTCGTGTCGTGGGGTGCTCATCGTGCTCAGCCGGAGGACGGGGCGAGCGCCGTCGTCTCCCTTTCCTTCGGCACGGGCTGCGCGGGCTCCTGTTCGGAGGTGTCGGCCGCCGGCGTCGTCGTCGCGCGCGGGGCGGTGGGGGTGCGCAGACTGCGGGCGAGGGGATAGCAGGCGGCGACGGCGAGCGCGGCGCTGGCCGCGAGGAGGACCGCAACCAGGGGGCGGCCGCCGGCATCGAGAGCGACAGCGATGCCAAGGGGCGGCAGAGAGGCGAGCGCGGTGGCTCCGCTCACGACAGCCTGATAGCGGCCGGTGGCGCCGGGCGGGGCGGCGGTGGAGATGTAGGCGCCGACGGCGACGCTGAAGCAGATCTCACCGGGGGTCAAGACGATCGCGGCGATCGCGTATCCGAGGACGGTGTGCTGGAAGGCACCAACGGTGATGCCGAGTCCGAGGATGGCGGAGCCGGTGGCGAGCACGGGCACGAACGGAAATCTGACGGTGTCGCCGCTGCCGACGAGCAGGCGCATGAGCGGCGGCGTCAGGACGAGGACGGCGAGTGTGTTGGCGACCATGGTCCAGCCGTAAGCCGTCGCGGGCAACGAGTCGTTGGTCATCAGCAGCGGGAGGACCGAGACGAGCCCCCAGGCGCAGACCATCGAGCAGACGGCGACCACGGTGATCCAGCGCAGGGTGGGATCGCTCAGGACCTGCCGATAGCTGACCACTGGTTGGTCGGTGGCTGCGGGCTTGGGTGCCAGGGTCCGGCGGGCGATGAGCGCGAAGGCCAGGCATACGACGGCGTTGACGACGAACAGGGCCCGGTAGCCGTGATGCTGGGCCAGGTAGCCGCCGGCACCACCGCAGATGGAGATGCCGATATTGGCTGCGAAATACAGCCATGCCTGGGCGCGGGTCCGGCCGGCCTCGGTGGGGATCGCCTCGTTGATGGTGGCTGATACGGCCGGCCGGTGGGCCTCCATGGTCAGCCCCAGGCAGAGGGCGACAACCAGCAGGGCGGGCAGCGAGGTGGCGACTGTGAGCGCGAGGCACGCGACGGCGGAAAGGATCATCAGGGCGATGAGGGCGGCCCGTTGGCCGAGCCGGTCGGTCAGCGCGCCGGCCCAGACCTGGCCCAGGCACCAGCCGATGCCGAACGCTGTCAGTGCGGCGCCGGCCGCGGTGGTTCCGTGGTGGGTTCCGTCTGCCACGTAGTAGCCGAGGAAGTCCCAGCTGAAGCCCCCGGCCTTCACGGCGAGGGAGCTGATGACCAGGATCCAGACGGCGGATCGTGTTGTTTCTACGGACGGTACGGCAGTGGTCGCGGGTGCGTGCGTGGCCATGCAGCGTCTCCCTGCAGGCCCGGCCTGCGGTCGTCATGAACAGGGGCGGACAGCCCGAAGGCGGCCGAACCAGGGGCCGGCCGCCTTCGGAGTGGTGCTGGTGTGCCTTAGCGCACTGAGCGGACGCAACGGACGGAGCTCTTGCGGTAGGGGCGCATGGGTGTCTCCTCTCTGGTGGTGCCGACCCCCCGACGTCCGGGGATAGGGCGAACGTATGACCAGTCCAAAAGCGCAGAGGCCGCTGCGGTCCACCCCGGACATGGTTGAAAGGCAGAGCATGTCCGGGGTGCACCGCTTCGACGGCACACCGCAAGATCGGCTACTCAGCCTTCGTCACTCCCGGTCCGGGACGGTGCCCGCGGGCGTGATCGCGGCGCCGGGTAGGCCGGCGCGGAGCAGCTGGATAGTGTCCTGGCGGGGGTAGCGGAAGCGGAGCTCGGCCTGCTCGGCGATGGCGGTGACGCTCTGCTCGGCCACGTCGGGGTGATACAGGCTGAGCCACCCGAGGACCTCCTCGGCGGCCCCCGAAAGGACCTGTCCGGTAGCGAGGTTGGCGAGGACGGCCTGGGTGACGAGCTCGGCGAGTGCGGGGGCGGGGACGTCGTCGTGCAGTCGCTCAGCTGCGAGGTGTGCAAGGTCCGCGGCGACCTCGTGGACGGCATCGCGGGTGCGGTGGCGCAGCACCCACCGGGCACGCCGCTCGGGGTCATGCCACAACGCCGCGAAGAGGGCCGGGGTGAGGCGTCGGCGGATCTGCTCGGCGCCCTTCGGCAGGGCCTGACGGGCGTGATGGGCCGGCCAGCGGGTGGCGGGCGGGCGGCGCCGGTGGGCGGCCCAGTTCTCGGCTACGGCACGGGACCACATGGGCCGACCGCCGACGACCGCCTGAGGCTCGGGGACGGAGCCCTGGCCGCGGCTGATGTAGGCGCGCAGCGCCGAAGGGCTGATGGAAGCAACCTTGGCCAGCGCGGGGGCGCCGAGCAGCCGGTCGCCGGCCAGTTCCGGGGCGGTGAGGCCGACCACGCAGCGTTCCAGTGGCGGCCGCCCGTCAGCCGGCCTGCGCTGGGTGGCCCAGCGAGCCAGATCGTGCAGCCACTGTCCAGTGTCTGGGGCGGCGTCCTCGCGGAGGTCGGCCACCTGGTGCAGGCGTCCGCGGCCGGCGTCGGCCAGCGGATCGTCGAGGAGGCCGGCCGCGGTGATGGTGGAGGCGGCTGGCACGGGCTGTCGCTCGAAGCGGCCCGTGGTCTCGTCGCAGAGCTGGGGCGGGCGGAACCAGCGGGTGCCGTCCCACCAGTAGCCGCCGGCCCGCGCCACCAGCGGCCGCTCAGTCTGCCACTCCCACGGTCCGCTGCCATCGGGGCCGGCCTCGTACAGCAGGACGATCCGGCCAAGGTGCCGGTCGCTGTGGACGACCCACACGAAGCCGGCGCGGGATGGGTCCCTGGTCCAGGCCGGCCGGGCTGCAAGAGCCATCCCGAGCGCAGGGGCGCCCAGGTGAGTGTCGTCGGCGAACGGCAAGCCGGAGATGGGGTGATCGGTGCTGGCGCCGTTCGCCAACAGCCGGTGTGCGGCCATGGTGATGGTGTCCTTGGAGGTCTGAGTCACAGGGTCAGGCGGCCCGGCGGGCGGGCGCGGAACGAGGCTCGCGGCCGGCGGAGGTCATCGAGGTCCGGCTTGCGGCCCGACGCAGCAGAACCGCGAACTCCTGCGCGCACAGCGGATCGTGGAACAGGGAGTCGGCCCCGGTGAGGCTGAGGACCGCGACCAGGTGCTGCCCGCGCAGGACGGGCGTGGCCATCGTGCAGATGCCGGGGCAGCGGTGCAGCGCGATCCGGGTGGAGCAGATGGTGTCCCGAGTGGCGGGTGGCAGGGAGAGCGGCCGGTCGTCGGCGTCGGTGGCGAGTTCGGCGGGAACGTACGCGAGGGCCGCACGTCCGGCAGCCGTTGCCCGCGGGTCGCCGTCCATCTGCGCGGCCGCGGTGCGCAGATGGGGGCTGGGACACGCCAGGTCGACCAGGGTGAGGTGCAGGCCGCGGCCGGGCCGGAAGTGCGGCTCGTGCCAGGCCACGGCGAGCCCGGTCTCCTCCCGCAGGTGCTCGACGATGCGGTGTACCGCAGCCGTGGTCTGCGCGGTGTTCACCGGGGCGAGTGGCACAGCGTCGCGGGTGATGCGGTAGGTGCCGCGGCGGATGCCGTGTTCGACGAGGTCCTCCGAGGCCGCGGCCTTGAGGAGCTTGGAGGCGTGCGAGGGCTGCAGATGGGCGGCACGCGCGATGTCGGCGAGCTGGTGTTCGTCATGGACACCCAGACGCAGGAGTGCGTGCAAGACACGGAAGCCGCGGCCGGCGGACTGTGGCGGCTGACGCCCCTCGCTCACGGCAGCGAGGACCGACGGCACGGCGGGCGCAGACCGGCCGGCGGACAAGGAGAGTCTGGGCGGGACATCGATGCTGGACATGCAACCTCCGGGCCGGTGTCGGCGGTAGGGCCTTCGACGTCGAAAAGGCAGGGGAAGAGGGAGCCGGGCAGCAGGGCCCGGCTCCAGGCGGCGACATCGGCGACGGTCAGGGGCGATAGGGGCGCCGGCGGGGGCGGAAGGCCGGCGGTTCGGCCTGCGCCGGGACAGCGACCTCGTCGGCGTCGGTGTCGTCGCTGTCCGCCGCCGTGCTGAGGAATCGCGGCTCGACGAACAGGTGTTGAGCCCGCCACTCCGGATGCGGGGACAGGGGTGCGGGCCGAGGCCGGCGCACGGCCCCTTCGGTCCGGCGCGGCGGGATGCGGCGCTGGTTGTACACGGCTTCTCCTGTTGCTTTCGGGTCCGGCTGGGGCGACGCCCCTTGCTGACCTCGGTGGGCGGTGACTGGCCGGGACACATGGCCAATAACGCTTCGTGGCCGAGTTCTCTGATCCCTCGACCGCCTTGGAAGGGAGCGGGTCGCTCCCCAGGGCGAGGCAGGCAAGTGAGCCCCGCAACGTGTTCGCCGGTTCAACTCGGCGGCACCTTCATGATTCGGGCCCGGCCACGGTTCCATCACCCGCTGATGCTCACCCTGGGAGTGCTTGTGAGGAACCGGCCCGGTGCAGGGCGCGGGCGAAGGCCCTGACCTGTTCCATGGCACCGTCGAGCGCGCCGGCTGCAGTGTCGTGAAGAAGGGGACGGATCAGCGGCGAGCCAACTACTACCGCGTCGACGTACGGGGCAACGAGGGCAGCGAGGCGCGGCGTGGAGATACCGATCCCCCCGACCACGGGCAGCGAGGTGGTCGTGCGCAGCCGTGCGGTGAAGGCGTCCAGCGCGGGAAGATCCAGCTCGCCCTGGTAGCCGGTGGCCGCGGGGGCGGCCGGCGCGTAGACCCAGCCGGAGGCCGCCTTCGCGATGGCATCCAGTTGGTCGTCGTCGGCGCTGCGCGGGGCGAACTGCGGTGTGTGGATGCCGGCGGCGCGAGCCGCTGTGATCCACTCCCCTGCCTCCGTGACGGGAAGGTCGGGAATCATCGCGCCGGCGGCGCCGGACCGGGCCAGGTCCTGGGCGAACCGCTCGACCCCGTAGTCGAGGACGGGGGCCCAGTAGGTCATCGCCACCACGGGAACGCCTGTGCTGGAGGCAGCAAGGCGGATGGTGGAGAAGACATGAGCCATGCGGGCGCCCTGGCCCAGGGCCTGCGCGTAGGCCTGGGTGATGTCCGGGCCATCCAGGGTCGGCATGCTGTGCGGGACGCCGACCTCAAGGAAGTCGGCCCCGTGGCGGACGAAGGAGCGCAGGGTCTCAATCCCGGCCGTCCAGTTGGGGAAGCCGGCGGGCAAGAACGCGCCGAGGGCCGGGCGTTGGCGGTGGGCCAGCAGTGATGTCAGCCCGGTGGCGGCAGGGGTCAGTGCGGTCATGACAGGGCGCCTTTCGCAGGGCATGGTGCGGTGGGGCTCGCGGGGTGGAGGTGGGCAGCCACGTACGCGCAGGGGGAAGAGGGCCGAGCCCCGGCCGCCATCTGACGGCGGCCGGGGAGACGCCGGAGCTAGCCGGCGAGGTGGATGTTGATCATGTCCTCGCGGATCCAGCCGGTGGTCCCGGCCTGGAGTCCGCCCTTGGACCGCGTGATGAGCTTGGCCTTGTACCAGGCCCCGCTCTTGCAGTAGAGCCCCAGCTGGTCCTTGTCGTAGACCAGGCCCTTGCTCGCATACGAGGTCGAAGGTCCGGTGCGGAAGTTAATGCCGTTGCCGGCGACTTCGGCGCCCTGGTCGTAGCTGGAGCAGTCGCTGCCGGCGGCTGACGCTGCGGGCGCCAGGACGGCGGCACCGCCTGCCAGCAGTGAGACGGTCAAGGCGACCGTGGTGAATCGCTTCAGAGTCATGTGGTGGGTCCCTTCAGCAGGTGGGTGGGCGTTCCCGGTGAGCCGCAGGGCGCGGCCACCGGTGGTCGGGGCACGGCGTGGTGTCCCGGTGAGAGTGGTGCCGTCAGCCCTGGTCGGCGGTGCGGCGGTTGGCCCGGCGCTTGCCGTAGCCGACAGCACCCGCAGCCGCGAGACCGGCGGCGAGGAGTCCGCCCGCAGTGAGGGCCAGAGCAGTGGTCCCGTCCGCTCCCGTGTGCGCGAGGCTCCCGGCGGGCGTGACGGTGTTGCTGGCGCTGACCTGCTCGGCTGCCCCGCCCTTGGGTGAACTGTCCGAGCTGCCCGCCTTCCCTGAGCCTCCCTTGTTGCCCGAGGCCGGGTCAGGTGCCGGCTGAGTGGTCGGATCCGTGCCCGGGTTGGTCGGATCCGTGGTGGGCGGCTTCGTGGGGCCCGTGGTCGGCGGCTTCGTGGGATCCGTGGTGGGAGGAGTCGTCGGGTCTGTGGTGGGTGGGGTCGTCGGGTCTGTGGTGGGTGGGGTCGTGGGATCCGTCGTCGGCGGTGTTGTCGGGTCTGTGGTCGGTGGGGTCGTCGGGTCCGTGGTCGGCGGCGTTGTCGGATCGGTCGTGGGCGGCTTCGTCGGGTCCGTCCCCGGCTCGGTCGGATCGGTCGTCGGCGGCTTCGTCGGGTCCGTAGTGGGCGGTTTCGTCGAGTGGGTACCCGGTTCCCCCGTCGGGCCAGGAACCGGCGTTCCGGCGGCATGCACCGAGACCTCCGCCTTCAAAGCGGTCGACGCTCCATCCGCCGCCGAAGCCGACACCTTCGATGATGGTGAGTCGGTGAGGGCGAGCGCCGCCGGAGCGGCCAGCGCCCCTGACGCGGCAACAATCGCGGCGGTTGCCACGACGTGCCGCATAACGCGCGTACGGGTCATACGCATGAGTGGGATCAGCCTCCACTGGTCCACGGCAGGCTCGACCGTCAGCGCACGCTGCGCCGCGGCGAAGTACCTGCTGGTGAACTGATCTTGGAAGTGATGGCCTGTGGATAGAGTCCGGCGATTCCCGAACCCACCGGTCGCAGACACCCGACGCGGCCCCGTAGTTGGCCACCAAGTCACAGCGGTGGGCAGCACGCCCATCGCTGGTGTTGGCATAACCCGGGCTGGCGCCCCATCACGGGTGAAAACATGACGCCCGGCACACCCGCACAGGGCGGGACGGAAATGGAGAGCAGCACATGCTCGATCTGGATGATCGCGTCAATCGCGTGTACAACCCCGAGGTGCGTCCCCTGGTGCAGGAGGCACACCGCTGCTATTCCTCAGGCTCAGCACGCGGAGCGATCGTCCTGGCCTGGACAGCGGTCTGTGCGGACCTGATCACGAAGGCGCAGACCCTCAAGGAGGACGGGGAAGCCGCTGCGGCCGATCTGGTCGCGACCGTGGAGAAGGCCCAGGGGAGCAAGGAAGAAGAAGCAATCCCGCTCATGCTCGCCGTCGAACGGACTCTGCTCGACACCGCGGAGACGCTCGAACTCATCGACCACACCCAGAAGAAGCAGCTGGAGAGGCTGCGCGACGACCGGAACATGTGCGCTCACCCCTCGCTCCGCCCGCTGGGCGAGCTGTACGAGCCGACCATGGAGTACGCGCGCGCACATCTCGCCGCCGCGCTGGAGGCCGTCCTCATACACCCGCCGAGCCAGGGCCGGAAGATCGTCAAGAGCTTCGCGGCCCACGTCGCCGACCCGGCCTATGCGTTCGACGCCGCCTATCTCGCCTACGCGTTCTTCGACCGGGTGCGGCCCTCCGCCCGAGCGAAAGTCGTGGAGTTCGCGGCGAAGTTCGCCATTCTGGAGATCGACGCTCCGGAGCTCAGCATCACGCCGGAACGGTACGCCGACCGGATGGCGGAGTGTCTGCGCTGCTTCGCCGCACGGGATGCGGCCCTGGCGAAGTCCGCTGTGGCCAAGCAGATGGCGCGCCTGGAGAGGGCCGACCCTGGGGTGCAACTGCGTGCTCTGGCGCGACTCGGCGATCTCCCGGCTTTCTGGGCGTCGATGGCCGCTCCCATGCGTGCCTTGTACAACACCCGCATTGAGGGGATCACGGCGACGCTGCCGCCCGGCCGGATGAGCAAGGAGAGCATCGACGTCCTTGCGCTGGTCGCCCACCCCGAGATCCGTGCGTGCCTGCCGGCGCTTGTCACTGCCTTCGAGGCGCTGAGCACTTCCCGCACTGTGCGCGTCATCGCGGCCCGCCCCGACCCGTACTTTGTCCCCTTCCTTCCTGACCTGCTGAAGCAGGCGGGCTCGTTTGACGCCGGCGAGTTCAGGGCGGCCAATGCGGTCCTGCCTTGCGCGGCGTTCTTCGATCTCGAACAGCTGCGGGCGGTCCTCAGACAGTGGCAGGACAACGATCAGTGCTGGGGACGGGAGATGCCGTCGTACCTGATCGAGTTGTACGAGCTGACCGCCCACCTCGGTGCGGAGCGCGACACGGTGTGGCGGGCCTTCCTGACTGAACTGCTTCCGTACGACGACGTCTACGAGACGCTCTCCAGCGGCATGGGGCTCACCGTCGACAGGCCCGACGAGGACGCGTAGATATCATCCGCCGCCAACTGGCCGCAGATTCCTGTTCGTCCCCGGCAGCGTAGACCTGCGGTGCTTCCGTCAACGGGGCAGGTGTGAAGGGGAGATGGCCGCCAAGCAGGTCTGGAGCCGGGTGGCGGACGGGAGGGCGGCACCGTGAGCGTACGGGGAAGCGGCGGTGGGATCACCTAGGGGTTCAAGCTGCGGCAATCTACAGGCGCAGCACCGTTCCCTTCCGGGCGGCCGGGCCCCCGGCCTGGGGTCCCTGCTCCGAACCGGTGGGGCCCTCTGCCGTGCCCGAGTGCGCGGGTCCAGCCTGAGTCAGTCGGTCCAGCGCAGCATCGAGCCTCCCGTTGATCTCCTTGGTGTGATCAACTCCGTCAGAGGTGACGAGCCGAATGGAGTCCTTTGCCGCGAGGGCGGCACGCTTTGCGCCGCTGCGCCGCTCGGTCTCGAACACCAGCTGCATCGTGGCCTTGGCGAAGAGGACCTCGATGACGAAGCGCCGTTTGTCGTCGACACCCGTTGTGATCTCCACCCCCTCCCGGTCAGCCAGAGCCTGCTTCAGGCCAGACACCTGCTGATGGATCTCTACGGGGAGGCGGGTGCCGTCCGGGATCGGCGCCAGCGTGGGAAGGGCTGCAGAGCTGTCTTGGTCCGTGTGGTCGGTCCCTTCCGACAGTTCGGCGAACAGCGCGGCGTACTCGCCCCAGGAGCCCACCGGCGGTCGCTTCTCACCGTCCTGGAACAGCTGAGAGGAGGACCTCTTCCAGCCTTGGCTGCTCTTGCGGTAGATCGTCTCCACCCGCAGCCGGCTATGACCGTGGCTGATGCGGATGACTCCCGTGCCGTCATGCGACATCTCGGCTTCGGTGCCTGTGTGTTCGCCCAGCCAATCGGCCTCCTTCTGAGCTGCCGGAGGGATGTACCCCGTGGGTGAAGGGTGAGTTGCCACGTGCCTGCCTTCCGCGTCGAACGATGATCTGACTTCAGCCTATGGAGCGAAGGTGGGTGGCGGACCGGGTTCAGCCAACTGCCGCCCACGGATTCTTTTTGCGCCGATGGCGGGGGCTAACCGGCCCGGGGGAAGAAGGGCGGTGTCCAGCCCACGTAGTGGGCGCCCCACTTGCTTTCGAACAGTTCGGCGGGGACGACGTCGATGTAGCCGACTCTCAGGATGTCGTTGGAGGCGACCTTTCCGTTGCCGACGTAGACGGCGATGTGTCCGGCCCTGTGGCCCGTGGTCCAGTACATGAGAGCGCCGGGAGGTGGGTGGCGGTCGCCGTCGTGCCGCATGTCCTTGGGCACGACCTGGTAGTGGTCGATTGCGTAGTCGACGCCGGAGAAACTCCACCCGTAGACGATCGCGGTGAAGGCCAGACAGCGCTGGTACCAGCCGGGGCTGGAGCCGAGGCCGGAGTGGGTTTTTGCCCAGGCGATGGCGTCGTTGACCGAGCGGGGGTTGGTGAGCTGCCAGGTCTGGGTGCCGTCGGTGAATGTCCCGCCTGCTCCGCCCCCTGCGCCACCGGGAGCGGCGGGGGTGGCGCCGCAGCTGTTGTTCTCGCTGGTGACTGGCTCGCCGGCGCCGGCCGGGACGGTGGCCGACCCGCTCTGTTCGAGATCGATGCCGGCGTCCTTGGCGAGCTTGCGCATCTCCGTCTCGTGACCGCTGTACAGGCCCGGGAATCCGCTCTTCTGGACCTTCTGGGCGGCGGTGCCCAGCGGCAGTCTTTCCCAGCCCAGGATGCTGATCAGGCCCGGGTTGCCGCCACGGCCGAGGAAGAACGATTCGGCGGCGAAGCTGGGTGTCATGATCTGCTGCTGGGTGCCCCAGTTCATGGAGGGCCGCTGCTGGAAGAGCCCCAGGGAATCGCGGTCCCCGTGGTCGAGGTTCTGCATCGTGCTTTCCTGCATCGCGGTCATGAGCGCGATGAGGGTGGCCCGGCCGGGCAGCTTCGCCTTCCTGGCCGCAGTGTCGATGATCTTGGCGTACTGGATCTGCTGCTGGTGGAGGCTGCCGGTGGCCTGCCCGCCGGAGGTGTCGGAGATGGCCGAGGCGTTGCCGGTGCCGGGGCCGGAGTCCTCGCAATCGGAGGCGTCTGCCGTCCCGGCGGGGAAGAACGCTCCGAGCAGGAGCAGCCCGACGACGAAGACGACCAGGGCGATGGCGCCGAACTTGAGTTGGGCGCCTTTCTTGACGACGCCGGCGGCTTTGACCGCGCCGCGCATGAGTTCCCGCTCGTCCACGGCTACTCCTTCAGCCCGAGGACACGGGTGACCATCCAGCGGGAGACGGCGTCGGCGCGCGCGACTTCGATGGTCAGGTGGCGGGTGTAGGTGTAGGGGTCGGTGGCTTTGACGTCGAGGGTGACGTCGGCCTGCAGGTACACGCGGACCGAGGTGTCGGGTGCGGGCCGGTTCGAGGTGGGCGGCCCGATGCTGACCTTGGTGGGGGTGGCTTCGGTGGCCTGCGCGGCCACCAATTCGTTGAAGTCCCGGTCGTCGTGCTGTTCGAGGTTCTCCACCAGCGGGGTGGAGGCGTAGGGGGCGGCGCGTTCGACGGCTGCCCGGTGGCTGCCGTCCTGGAGCGGGCGCCGGGTGGTGTAGGCGGTGACGAACGCGGTGGCGATCGCCTCGGGGGTGTCGGCGACCGTGGGCGTGCTGGCCGAGGGGGTGGGTGAGGGGCTGTCCGGGGCAGCGGGTGCCTGGACGGTCGGGGACGTCTTGGCCTTGGCGGGGGTGCTGCGGTGGTCGGGCCACAGCAGGGCAGCGCCGGCGACCGCCGCGGCCAGGATCAGCGCGATGACCGGGACGACGACGGGGGTGGGGGTCTTCTTGCGTTCCTGGCGGATCCACTGGGTGCGCTCGTCGCGGCGGGCGGAGCGCCAGTGCCGTTTGGCCTTGCGGCGCTTACGGCCGCGCAACTCCCCGATTTCGGGCGGCAGTTCTTCCTTGCGGAGCAGTTCGCGCCATTCGGCGGCGCTCTGCGGCACCGGTGCCCGGCCGGGAGTGCGGCGGGACGAGGCGGACTCGGCGTCGGAGGCGTGGGGGCTGGGGGGATCGGTCTCGTGCGTCACGGCGGGCTCCGTACAGGGGGCAGCGCAGAAAAAGGGGTGTGCGGGCATGGCGAGATGGCCCCCGGGGTGGTCCGGCCGCGGCTGCGGCCGGACCACCGGGGGATGTCGAGCGGGTGGAACCGGGGGTGTTTGGTGTCAGGCGGGCTCAGGAGCTCCCGCGCGGCCTGGGCGGTCCGTTGCGGGTCCCGCTGGCCGGCAGTGCACCGCCGCCGGGCGTACGCGGCGGCCGCGGGGTTGAGGCCGGCGGGTAGGTGCGAAACCGTGCTCCGGCCGGGTTGGCCGGCCGGTTGATGACGGTGCCCTGGATGACACGTCCGCTGCCGCCGGAGGGGCTGGCCGGCGGGGGCCCGGAGGGCCGGGGCGCGCCGGGCCGCACGGTGTAGCCGCCCGCGGTCGTTCCGGGCGAGCCGGCGCGTCCGGGGGTTGTGGGCCGGCGCGGCCCGGGGCGGGGGCCGGTGCCGGGGCGGGTACGCCGGCCGCCGGGGGCGCCGGGTCCGGCACCGGCGGGACCGGTGGGGCGCGTCGGTCCGCCGCCTCCCCCACTGGGAAGGCCCGCGGGGGGCGGATAGCTGGGGGGCGCCGGGATCGTGCGGCTGGGCCGGCTGCGGACGTCGCCCGTGCTCGGCGATCCGCTCACGCTGCCGTCACCGCTGCCCGGGCGTCCCCCGCGGGGGTCGGGAGCCGGACGCCGGTCCATGTCGCCGAAGCGCCCAGCTCCCCGGCCGCCGGTGACTGCGTTGCGCAGGCGGCGGGCGGAGGCCATCCGGCCGATGGTGTTGAGCATGCCGCGGCCGGCCATCTGCGCGCCACCGGCGCTCACGATGCCGTCGAGGCGGCCCTTGACCTTCCAGGCCATCACCGCCGCGCAGATGTTCAGGGCGCTGACCATCAGCCAGCCGTAGGTCGGCAGCAGCGACATCATCGAGACACTGACCACGAGGACCGACCCGAGCAGCATGGTCGACGTGAACGAGACCATCACCAGGCCCAGGAGCATCTCGAACCACTGCACGCCCCACTGCCGCGGCTTGCCTGGAATGCACCACAGGGTCGCGAACGCGACGCCGCAGACCAGCAGCATGAGCGCGCCGATCAAGGAGGCCAGGGTCGTGAACGCCATGGCCATCACGAGGGCACAGAAAATGATGCAGCTGACGATGCCCGCGATGAGGACACCGATCCGTCCGCCCGGAGTGTGTCCCTGGCGCCAGTCCACGGCCTCGCTGCCGACGACTTCCTTTTTGAGGGTGCCGGAGAGGTAGTCCTCGCGCGCCTTCATATCGGTGCCGCGCTTGACGACCTCATTTCCCCACTTCTGACAGGCCTTGACCGATCCAAGATCGGCAATGCACCAGGGAGTTGCCACATAGGTGCGCCACACCGCGTCGGCGGCCCTGCGGACGGTGTTGTCCTTCTCGCTGTTCGACCAGGCAGGTTCTGGGGTCTTGAACGGCATCGCGGCATCGCTGCTGCCCGACAGGCCGGAACCGATCGTCGTCATCGCGACGGAGGCTCCCAACTGGCGCCCGTTGTCGACTCCCTTGACCCAGGTCGACGGGGCGACGAGGAAGGTCGTGGCGATCGCGGCGGAGGCTGCGACCCAGGCCAGCTGTCCGAACGGTGAGGACTCGGATTTTTTGGCCCAGGCCATGAACCCACCGACGGCGACCGCGGTCGGCAGGAACGTGGTCAGCATCGGGCCGGCCGCGGCGCCGATCGCCTTCGAGATCGAGGTTTCGATCTCGGGCAGGGACACCACGTTGAAGCACCAGCCCACCACGACCACGGCGGCACGGCCGATCAGCGTCAGCACCTGCATCAGCATGTTCCCGAGCCCGTGCAGCCAGCCGTCAATCAGGTCGCCGCCGGTCAGCTTGCTCGAGAGCTGCTTGTCGAGCTGATAGACCTCGGGGCTGTAGGACTCGAACAGCGTGCCCTGGCCCGGCGGTTTGAACGGGCTCGGCATCATGTCGCCGATCCCGCCAGGCTTGTAGTCGTCCGGGCCGTCGGCGGCCGCGGCCGGCGCGAGCACGCCCAGGGTGGCCAGGATCCCGGCCGTGGGGATCATCAGGGTGCGCAGTCGAGGCCGGGCCTGCCAGAGCCGTATCACCGCGCAGCAGAATCGTTTCAGCAGATGCTTCATTCCGTCCGCTCCAGAACGTCGGCCACCGGGCGCCCGGCGAGAGCGTGGCGGGAGCCGGTGGGATGGCTGCCGCGGCGGCCGGCGGAGCCGGGGGCCGCGCAGACGGCGACCGTGCTCGGGATGCGCTGTCGTGAGGTCACGGCGGGCTGCCTCCTTGGCTCGCAGGCGGCCTGTGCCGGCCCGCTCCGGGTGGGGGTCATGCGGCCTCCGACTCTTCCTCGGGCGGGTTGTGGACAGAGTCCGCCGGATCACCGGCGGTGAACTCTCCTTCAGGTACGGCGTCCTGAAGGCCGGCCGCACGGTCTTCGGCCTGGTCCTTGGGGTTGGTGGACAGCGCCCGCAGCAGCTCGTAGGAGGGGGCGTCCCACTGCATGGTGGCCACGCGGTCGCGGCGGTCCCGCACGATGCAGTGGCCGTGCCGGATGTCGCCGTGTGCGTCCTTGCCGACCCCGTGGATCAGAGCGCGAGTGTTGTCGGAGACGGGCAGGCGCAGCAGTTCGGCCATGGCGTCCTGCTGGGGCCGGGTGCTCTGCTCGAACGCACACACGGTGGTGATGGCTTCCAGGACACCGTCCATACCCAGGAGGGATTTCGGGTCCTGGGTGTCGATCGCGAGCGAGGTGTCCAACGCCCGTCCGGTGCGGGCGATGTAGTCGACGAACCGCCGGCCGTCGTCGGTGCCGGTCAGGACATGCACCTCCGGGATGGCCACGACCTTGGGGAGGTTGCGCAGGTCGGCACGGGCCGACGTGTTCAGCGCGTACGCGATCAGGCCCCGCATCAGGGCGAGGGAGACGCGTTCGGTCATGGTCATCTCGGCCGGCCGGGTGCCTGCCTGCGGCATCGTCAGGCCGGGCACCTGGACCAGCCACAGGCCCGGTTCGGGGCGCAGCGGCGAGGCGCCCGGGCGGGGCCGGCCGAGCAGCGGAGCGCCGAGCTGGGTACGCGACAGCTCCGAGAGTGCCTCGCCTGCTTCGGCGGCGAGCGGGTCGCTGCTGTTCTGCAGCAGTTCGATCACCCGCCAGGTCGCCGCGTCCTCGTGCTGGGCGATGGCGTTGCACGCGCGCAGCAGGTGTGTTTCCACGCCGGCGTCGCGCATCCGCTCCGGCAGGATGATCAGCAGCTGGCTGACGACCTGCAGGGCGGCGTCGCCCTTGGGGAGCAGGGCGAACACGTCGGCCACGGCCGGGGTGTCGACACCGCAGGTGACGTGGTGGGAGGGGAGGCCGAGGTACTCGCCGGCGCGGATCAATCCCCCTTCATCGCCCTTGAAGCCGAGCATCAGGGAGAAGGCGCCCTTGAGGCCGGCGATGAGCGTGGCGAGCATCATGCTCGTCGTCTTGCCCCGGCCGCTTCGGCCGACGAAGGCGGTCGTCGTCGCGTCGCCGCGGGCCGAGCCGGCGGTGATGTCGATACGGCACACGCCGGGCGTGGTGCCGGTGAGCAGCCCGGCGATGGGGCCTTCGTCGTCGCCGGCCTCGCTGCCGCCCCAGAACATGCTGGCGGCCAGCGCGTCGGTCGTGCGGATGTGGCCGAGGTCCAGGACCCGGAGCATGTCGCCGATCTGCGCCTCCAGCCACAGTTCGCGCTGTTCCTCGGAGGCGACCGTGACGTCGATGGACAGGCCCGCGTAGTGGGAGGTGACAGCGTCGCACCGGGCGCGGAGGTCCTCGAGGGACTCGGTGGAGGAGACGAGGATCCGCGGGTGGTCCTCCAGCAGGGTCATGCCGTCGCGCGACATCTTGCGGCGCAGGTCCTCCATGACCGCCTCGGTCTCCTCGGTCTCCGCGAACGTCTCGCCGGCCGAGCCCTCGGCGGCCGAGCGGCGCTGCTCCTTGGCGGCCTGGCGCTGCTTGTCGACCGCCTTGATCGCGGCGCCCTTCTGCCACACCGAGAACCGCACCGAGGCCTCCGGGCACACCAGCGCCTCGTCGCCGGTGACCGGATGGGTGTAGCTGATCTCGGAGAGGCAGCGCAGCCACTCCTGTTCGCCGGGGGTGATGAGTTCCTCGGGGAAGGCGGGCATTGCCAGCACGCTGACCCAGGCGGCGGTCTCGCCGCGGGCGTCCATCATGCGTACGTGGTCGGCGTGCGGGATGGCCTTGGACTGGGTCAGACGGACCAGGGATGCGCCGCTGATGGTGGGCAGATGGGGCGGGGCGGGCTGCGGGCGGAAGCTCTCGCGGGAGACAGCCCAGGCCAGCAACTCGGCCGGTGCGATCCGCGCGCGCCAGGGGGTGGCTTCCAGGCGCCGCTCCATGCGGCGGGCCAGGCCGTCCAGGTGGGCGAGTTCGCTCTCCTCCAGCCCAGTGTGCCCGACGCCGAGCGCGCCTGTGATGCCGTTCTTGACGGTGGCGTTCGCCGCGGAGTCGCGCTCGACGAGCCGTATGCCCAGCAGGATGTGGCGCTGTGGCAGGTCGAGGGTGTCCAGGCGCTGTGCCCACATCGCGGCGACCGCCTCGACGTCGCCGGCGGTGAAGATCTGCCGGGCTTCTTCCCGGTAGACCTCGCCGTCCAGGCGCGCCCAGATGACCTTGAGGTGGCAGTCGTAGCCCGGCAGGACCTTGGCGAGTGCGAGGGCGGCCGCGTCCTGCTCCATGTCCTGGCGGTCCTCGGGCATCAAGTCGGTGTTCGAGGCCGACAGTGTGAACCAGGCCTCCGCTGCGACGTCGGTGACGACCAGCCCGTCGGCGATGGCCACCAACTGTGGTTCCCGCATGAGGCGTTCGGCGCCCAGGCCCAGCAGCCGGCCGAACTTCGAGGCGGACTTCTTCGCTGCCTTGGTGGTGGTGCTCACAGGTGGGACTCCTTGGTGGGGCCGGCAGCCCGGGACGGGGCTGGGGCAGGACGGGAGAGGGTGGCGGCGTCGGTGTTGCTGAGGTGGGCGGCCTGCACCAGCCGCAGGCCGGCCGGGCTCAGGTGGTGCCACAGGCCCGGGCGGGAGCTGTGGCCGGCGGGTGCGGCCGCGCCTGGCGGGCCCGTCCACTGCCAGGTACGGCCGGCGGGTTCGGCCAGCAGTCGGGTCGTGAACAGGTCACGCCCGATGTGGCGCAGGGGCGGCGGCAACTCCCGGCAGGCGAACACGACTTGTATGCCGGCGAGTCGGCCGTGGGCGAGGACGGCGGTGAGCGCGTCGAGGGCCGTGCCGTTGGGGCGGGGGTCGGCCGGAGAACGCAGCAGCGCCTGGGTGGTGCCGTCGTTCTCCACCAGGACCAGGCGCCGGGCGCCCGGAACGCCGGCGGCGGCCCGGCTGCGGGCTTGATGTGCGAGACCGACCAGGTGGCGGTGCAGCCGCTCCGGGTCCTCGACGTGCCGCACGCCGTCCAGGCCGCGCGCCCAGGTGTGTGCCCGGTGGTGGACGTCGAGGATGTCGACTCGCTGCCCGCCGGCCAGGGCCTGCGCGCCGAGGGTGCGCAGCAGGTCGGTGGCGCCGTGCCCGCCGGGGGCGACCAGGAGGAGGTGCCCGTCGGCCGGGGTGAGAGGTACGGGTGCGCGGTCGGCGTCCAGGCCGATCAGCGGGTGCTCGCGGGCGGCCGCGCGCCAGCCCCAGCCCGTGCGCAGGTGCACGGTCTTGGGCGGAAGCTGCGTCGCGCCGTCGGTCCAGGAGGGGCTGGTGGTGTTCATCGCCCCTCTCCCCTCGGGATGACGCCGCGGGCGAACGCGCGGGCCTCGGCGTCGCTGAGGTAGAGCGCCTGGAACGCGGTGGCCGACCGGTCGGCGACCACGTGCATGCGGCCGGGAATGAGGGAGTACGGCGGGACCGACCAGACCTCGGGGGCGACGCGCTGCCACAGCGCGGCGCCGGCGTAGGCCAGCACGCGGGTGGGGAACACGTCGGCGACCGGCACCGCGCCGAGTCCTGGGAGGCCGACGCGCGGGTTGCCGGCGAAGACCTGGATGCCGAACGCGGGGCCGGCGGCGAGGAGGACGCCGAGCGCCTCGACGCCGGGTGCCTCTTCCAGCTGGCTCTCGGGCCGGGTCTGGCTCCAGTACTCGCGCAGCCCGTACGCAACGGTTCCCAGGTGCTCGACGACCAGGACACGGCGTCCGCTCCAGCTGCCGTCCCACCGTGCGGTGCCGTCCTGCAGGGCGGCGACGTTGATCTGCAGGTGGTCGTGGATCTCCGCGATCCTCGACAGGTAGCGCACCCCGGGCAGGTCACGGGCCCAGCGGTGGCCGGCGCCGCCCGGGTCGATCAGGTCGACGCTGGCGCCCAGGGCCAGGGCCTGCGCGGTGAGCGTGCGCAGCAGGGTGGTGGTGCCTCCGCCGGCTCCGGCGGCGACCAGCGCGTGCTCGACGCCCGCGGGCAAGGTGAGGGGCCGGTCGCCGTCGGCGAGGCCGAGCAGCGGCGCGGTTGCGGTGTTCAGGGCGGCCAGGGTGTGCCGGTCGCTCAGGCGCACGGCGTTGCGCAGCGCCTGGACCGGGATGGAGGTCTGTGTCGTCATCAGTGGGAGTCCTTCGGTGCGTGCCGGGCGGTGCGGCGCCGCTTGGCGGTCTTGGCGCGCGCCCTGGCCACGGCATCGGGCCCGTACATCCGCAGGCGGGGCCGCAGTTGGGCCGGCTTGCCGCAGGACTCCGCCGCGTCCGGGATGTCGTCGCTGGTGGTGAACAAGGAGGAGAAGGCCGGCATCTCGGCGAGCTGCGGGGCCCGTTCGGCCAGGCGCCGGGTGCGCAGCCGCAGGCCGCCCTTGGGTGCGGGGATGCGGCCGCGGCCGATGACCGGGCGCACCCCGTGGTTGAGGTAGTTCAGCCGCACCCCCCAGACCAGGAGGTTGGTGCGCCGCCAGTAGGCGGTGGAACGTTTCGCCCCGTAGTAGGTGAAGAACAGCGGCGGCAGCAGGAACAAGGGCACCAGCGGCCGCAGGGGAAACCCGAAGAGCATCAGCCAGGTGCCCCACCACAGGGGGAACAGCACCGCGCCGTACTTCAGCGTGGTCCGCGGCAGGCCCTCGCCCAGGTCCCACCCGAGCAGTTCGTGCTGGCGGGTCTCCAGGTCCCAGTGCCGGCTGTAGGTGTTGCTGGTTCGCATCGCCGCCGCCTCAGCCCGTGAAGACCGAGGCGATCTTGGCGCCCACGCTCTTGAGGATGGTCACGGCCAGGGTCGGCGTGAAGATCATGACGGCGACGACGGCGCCGCCGACGATGTGGCTGATCAGCGCGCCCCACTCCTTTTTGAACCAGTGCCCGAAGGCGCGAACGGCGAGCACAGCGGCGAACAGGGAGCCGACGACGGCCAAGATCCAGGTAACGAGCGCGTTGTCTCCGCCCATGGGGGATCCACTCCTTGGGTTGGTGGGGATGGTGAAGAGCCGCCCGGGCGGCGGGCCCATGGCAGCGGCCCGGAAGAAAATGGGGGCGGGGCCGGCTAGGCGGTCTTCGCGGTGACCGCCGCGACCTGCCAGCGGCTCGCGCTGCTGGCCGAGACCTTGATGAGGGTGATCTGGTACGTCTGCTGCAGTTGGGCGCCGCCGAGCTGCCAGCGCACGGACGCTGTGCCGACACGCTTGTCGCCGCTGCCGGCGTCCACGGCCCAGGAGTCCAGCGAGTCGAGCGCAAGGCCCGCGCCGAGCGGCTGGATGTCGGCACCAGGCGCGGCGGCCTGGTCCGCACTGCCCGCGGCCCAGGCCTTGAGGAAGTCCCGGACGGTGTCCCGGGTCTCGCCCGAGAGCTGGAGGTCGGCTTCGGGGGCGGCGGGCGCCGTGTAGCCGGCGGCGGTCGGCATGCCGACGATCGCGGGCTGCCCGGTGACCACGACGCGGCCCTCGCCCTGGGCGACCGGCACCTCCAGGCCACGCCAACTCGTCGCGGTCTGCTGGCCTTTGCCGTTGTTGGTGACAGTGCTCACCCGGACGTCGACACGCACACGGGCCCGCTTGCCGCCGACCTGGGTGACCGTACCGGGGATGGTCTGCGCGACCAGCTGGACGCCGGCGCCGTTCCACCCGAGTTTCGGGTCGGTGCCCTTGGCGAGGTCCGCCCCGAGCTCCTTGGCCCGGGTGTCGGGGTCCTGCGCGTTCCAGGTCATGTACGACCGGGCGAACCGGGCCGCTACCTCCTGAGCCTCGGCCTCGGGAACGTCGTTCTTTTTCGCCTCGGCCTGCGGGTCCGCCTTCTCCACGGGGGCAGGCGGCTTGGCGGGGAAGATCCACGTCCTGACCCCGGTGAACGCGGCCAGTCCGATCACCAGCCAGATCGCCACCCGGCCCGCCCGCCGGGCCGCCGACCGCCCCGAGGACTCCTCCTCTTCCGCCCAGCCGATCGCAGCCGGCGTCCGCGTCGGCTTCTCTTCCCCTTCCTTCGTCAAGGGCACCTCCACCGAGGAGTCCGTTTCAGCGGTGTTTCCGTCATCACCGCCCTTGGGCTCTTTCGGTGGAAGATTGAGCATCTTCCGCAGCGCACTCATCCCGTACTCCTCGGCCAATTCTCAATAACCGGCCTCCGCACAAAAGGGCATGACGGATCGTCATACGGCCTTACGCCTTTCGCGGAAAGCTCACACGGAAAACGTAGGAGCGCCCGCCTGTGGATAAGTTCCGGCGAATGCGGACCGCCGCACCAGCCAGGCCCGGCGGGCATGACAAACAGGGGGCCACGGGAATATCCCGTGGCCCCCTGAGGTGCCTATGCGGCAGTCCAGTCAGCCGTGACCGGCGCCGTGATGCGTGGCTCTACTCGTCGTCAGCCTCCTGCTCGCTGTCGTCCTGGCCGTCCTGCTCGGCCGGGACCGGCTCATCGGGCTGGTAGTACTCGGCGAGGTCCGCCAGGGCGAACAGCTCCTTGTCGTTCACGACGTGGCCGGCTGGGAAGTTCTTCCGGCGCCGCTTGTGCTGGCGCATCAACTCGGCACTGACCTCGATCCCCTCGACGGCCAGCCGCCGGGAGATCTCCGCCAGCGGCAACAACTCCACCTCGGCCACCGCCTCGTCAACCGGGACAGAGCCATCGCTGCTCCCCGGCTCCACTGGAGCGTCCTTGACCATGTTCACCGGCGGGGACTGCTCCGCATCGCCATCCTGACCTGCGGGTACAGCCTGCCTTTCCAAGGTGGTGTCCCTCTGGAACAGGGGCGTTGACTTCTGCAGCAGGGACGGCAGCCGCTGCGGACTGCGCCCGGGCGGAGCTCCGTACAAGTCCTCGGTGCTGTACCCGAACTCGGTACGCAACCCCATGCTGTGCTCGCGGAAAGCGTCCGGGTCTGCGTAGGGAACCTGGATCCAGACCCGCCGGTTCCCCTCGATGATCATCATGCGGCCAGCCCGGTCGACGGACTCCGGAACCGGAGTGGTATTGACAATCATTTTCCACTGGTTCGCGTTGTAGTTGCCCATCAAGATCATCCGGAACATGTTGCGCAGGCCCCGGCTGCCGACCGCGGCCTCCCGCAGGTCCTGGAACACGCCGATGATCGTGACGTTGACGTGCCGCCCCATGCGCATGATCGAGGCAATGTCACCCCAGATGGGATCGCTGGCTGGCTCGCCCTTCTCCTTGTTCTCGTTCCACCACTCCTTCGAGGCGTCCCCGAATTCATTGCCCTCTTCGAGAATGAGGGTCAGCCGGTCGAAGTCCTTGCGCGGATTCCCCTTCTTCACATAGTTCCGGGCCTCCACCTCCCGGGCCACCCAGGAGATCGCCGACCGCATGTCCCCGATATTTCCCGGGTCGGTGTAGAGGTGGACCCCCTCAACGCCTTCGAAGCAGTTGATGGACGCCATCTTCACGTCGATGCCGATAACCGTGGCCCGCTGCCGCACCAGCTGCGTGATGATCATCTGGAGGAACGAGGACTTACCACCACCGGAGCCCACCGACAGGGCCCACATCGCTGTCTCTCCGGTCATTGCCTTGACGACCGGCCGCTGCCGTTCGTCGAGCCCGAGGACCAACTGCCCAGGCTCGCACGCAGCGATCGCCTTCTGTACCTCGTCACTGAAGAAGTCGACCGTCTCGGGCGGCTCCAGCTTCGGCCTCGGCTTCTGCGGCGTGAACACCACATTGAAGGGGTGGTTCTTGAGGTTCCACTCCCCCGACCACAGTCCGCCCATCCGGTCTTGAACCAACTCGCGCATCTGGTCCTTGAACCCGCCCGGGTCGTGCCACCCATCGGGCAACCGAACCGCTACGAACGACCGGTCGATCGGGACGGTAAGGGCCCGCAACCGCTGCTGGTCATCCCACCCGGAGAGCAGCTCCTTGAGCGCCAGGGACATCGGAATCACCAAGGCCCGCATGTGCTGCCGCCGGCCGCGGCCACGGATCGCCCCCACGACCACAACCGGGACAGCCACCACCGCAGCGATGATCGACACCCAGATCACGCGGTCGTGGTCCTTCACCCACCACCACATCCACGCAGCCCAGCCAGCCCAAGCCAGGAACACCAGCCTCACCAGAGCAATCCCCCACCGCGGCAGACTGCCCGGGCCCCGCGGCTCACCGTCCAGCGGAGCTCCGCTGACGAACCGCCCGAAGACCATGACACCCTGCTCCAGGCCTTCCTCAAGCTGCTTGTCGAACTTGGTCTGCGCCACGGCCCACTACCCCTTCCACCCTCAACTCCCTCCCGACTCCCGCGCGCATGCGGAAGAACGATCAGGAGCGAACGTAGAAAGATCAGCCTGTGGACAGAGTCCACCAGAACTTTGCTGCGCATCCCACTGAACTGCATGTGACGACGCAGCACAGTCGGCAGAACAGAAAAAGGGGTGGCAAACGGCCAGGACGGTGCCCATGGAGCCCACCTCGATCTGCGCCGTCGAATCGGCTGCCTGCCAACTAACCTGCTTCACCGTTGCCAACCACGAGTCTTCAGGGCCGATCGCGCAACATGATCCGCCAACTACCCTGCTCGTCCGCAAGCTAGGAATCTCGGTCGCACCACTGTGGCCGAGGCTCATAGTTTGCGGTTCATGCTCAGTCCGGTGCAGGTCGGAGACCTGTCGAGGAAGCCAGTTTGCGGATCTTGAGAGCGGTGGTTTGCGGACCATGGCTCCGCGAGCCCCCGGCATGGATGCATCACCGCAGGTGACAGTGGCGGCCGTAGTTGGCGCATCATGGTCCGCCAACTACCGCGCTCGTCCGCGTACTAGGCGTCTCAGTCGCAACCACCGCCGAAGCCGCTACCAAGCCACCTCCGCTTAGGATCCGTCCTGACGAAGAATCGAACTGCTGAACATACGACTCCACCCGGATCCGCGGCGCGCTCGATGAAGCCTTCAGGCCACGTCCCCTTGGATGCCCCACACTCAGCGTGCGGCCCCGAACAGGTACGTCAGTCCGATGATCAGCCCGCCGTAGGCCGGCACCAGCATCGCAACGACCAGGAGTAGCTGACAGCAAGTCAGAATTGCGACCACGACCACTAGATGGCCCCGCCTACCGGCCGCTCCCGTAGGCGAGGGAGTTCCGACGAGTACCAGTTGCCCCGGAGAGGGGGAACGTGGGTAGCCCGCCAGTCCTTGGCGCGCTTCTGCAGCAGGACCGTCCAGCTCGCGAACGCTTGGAACATGAGCGACAGGCCGTGGCCGACCACCGCACACTGGCTAGACAACGCCGCAGGACAGCACATCGCCGACGTCCTCTCTCGCGGGCACCAGGCGAGCAACTCCTGGAGTTCTACGACCAAGACGTACACGACACGGTCACTGCGGCGTTCGGAGAAGTGACGCTGCCGGCGCCTACCCTTACGTCCACGTCATGGCACGGGCCGACCAGATCCTGACCGGCAGCGTGGAGGACTAGCCCGATGGAGTCCAAGACCGCACCGGCGCGGAGATAAACCACCGGATCACCGCCACCTGCTGGATCGCTCGGGAGCTGGACTCGCATAGCCGGGTCACCCATCGCTTGAAAGGCCGCCCTACCGATCACCGTCACACGGATGCCGATGAGCGATACACCACGCTCCCGGCCACGAGACGTCTCCTGCCATGCCGCCCGAGATAGCCGGCCAGTATCGCAACGTGTCGGGCATGAACATGGCGAGGGAGTAGCTACTGCCCCTGCAACAGCAAATAGCGGCGTCGCGAAGGGTGCCATAGCGGGAGCTCCACCCAGAGCAGCGGACCAACCGCTGATCCGCGCAGGAGTGTTATGGCCCTTACCGTCTGTCCAATCGGCCGCCGGCGCACTGTTGCCCGCCATGCGTTCTCCCCTCCTCCATCACATCACCACCTTCCGAGAGATGAGGCCGGAGAGGCCGTATGACGATCCGTCATGTCCTATTGTGCGGAGGCCGGCTGAGTTCGTTGCTGGCGCTCCTCCTCCCTCGTGATCCGATGCACTTGCCCGCGATTCACGTCACGACCGTGGGCAGCGAGCCATTTCACCACGGTCGGGGTGTGCGTGGAGCCCAGGGTTCTCATCGCGTACCGCACCGCAGCCGCATTCGACTGCAGCTCCCTGACAGCACACTCGTGCTCGGCACGCTCAGCGCTTCCAGCCGCCTCCAAATCCGCGATGTCAGATGCGCGACTCCCCGCCGCGGGTGGAGCCTCCTCGCCTGGGTTGGGGACGATGGGATCGGAGTCCGCTCTCCCTGTAGTCGCACAGTCGACTGGATCCTCGCCCAACACCTCGTCATCTGCTTTGTTTCCAGCAGCTGGCGCGCTGTCACTCGGGCCTGGCTCGGTGCTTGCACCCTGCTGAGAAGAAGCACCAGAGGACGCCAACGCGTCCCGCTCCGACGTGGTTTCGAATTCTTGGACTTCGACTCGGAGCGGACCTTGCTCGTGGCAGTCGGTGACGGACTCGTCTACCTCACCTCGCGACCGGTCACCGTGAAGTACCTCTTCCAGGACAACGAGCGACTCGTCCATAGACGGGGCTTCTTGTTCGGCGCCTCCGCCATGCTCGGGCCCTGCTGCGTGATGGAGGCGGTCACCTCCGTCGGGCAAGGAGTGCTTCTCCAGTTCGGTCGAGTGCCTTGCGCCCCCTTCCGGTTCACGAGGCTCCCTATATCTCGATACCTCAAGCGGCACGCCGTAGCGCGCGATCCGCAGGGGCAGCAGTTCCTCAATCGGGGCCTTCCAACGCCAGCGACGCCCATGACGACCTCGCAGTCGAGCCTGGTAGACGAGTCGCTGTTGCTCGGCCTGGATCACGTCGTCGTACGTCCGGATCTCCCAAAGCCTCATCCGACGCCAGAGCCTGAAGGTCGGCAGGGGGGCTAGCAGCCAACGCCACAGCCGAACGCCTTCCATGTGCCGGTCCGCAGTGATGGCCGCCAGCCGACCGACGGCATGCCGGGCCGCCTCCACTGTCACCACGAAGAGAAGGGGGATCACACCGTGCATGCCGACACCAACGGGGTCCGGCCAAGCCGCCGCGGCGTTGAACCCAATGGTCGCCGCGGTAAGGAGCCAAGCCGCTTGACGCAGCATCGGGAACGGGATGCGGAGCCACGTCAGTAGGAGATCCAACGCCAGGAGCACGGCGATGCCAGCGTCCACACCGATCGGGAAGACCACGGAGAAGGAGCCAAATCCCTTCCGGATCGCAAGTTCCCGAACTGCCGTGTACGAACCTGCGAACCCGATCGCAGCGATGACCATGGCTCCTGACACAACCACGGCTATCAGGCCGCGCTGGGTTCGGTTCAGGCTGATGCGCCCCGCGCTGCGCTCCACTTCCCACTCCTTTGGTCCAGGTCTAGGAAGCGTGCTGTGACCCACTTGTGGACAGAGTCCGCGACTGCCGTAACTACCCTGATGGACCCAGGCGAGTGAATCGCCCAGATAGTCGATGTGATCGATCCTCGGAGAGGGAATGGGTGAGTCTGGAGGGTCGTCTCTTCGAGGCGGTTGAGCTCCAGTTCCTCAAGGCCGGCATCGAGGATGCTTCTACAACGAGCCCCGGGGTCCCGCCCCCAGTCGACACGGACCGAACCGGGTACCCGGGGTACCCACCCCCGGCAGAGACCAACCGGGTACCCGGGGTACCCACCCCGCTCCCCCGCCCCCAGTCGACACGGACCGAACCGGGTACCCGGGGTACCCACCCCGCTCTACGCAACTACAGACCCAGGGATCCCATATAGCTCGCGTGCACAGAAAAACGACGAGGGCTTGACGCAATTTTGTAGCGTCAGGCCCTCGTCAGAGTCTTCGCAGTTCAAACCGATGCGTCGACCATGTCGATTCCCAGCTCGACGAACAGCTCCTGAGCCGCCTTCATGAACTCTATGGCGGCCTCCCTGGCCTTCGCCTCGTCGGTCGCTCGCAGTGAGCGAATCGCTTCCTTAGCCTGAGACACGCGATCGTCGCCCACCTCACTGCTCGATCTGGCCGGAGACTGCGAGACAACCTTGGCCTTCTGGTCTACAGGTTCAGCGAAGCCCAGGAAGGCGGCAGCCTCCTGAAGGTTCTTCTCTGTGATCTTCTTCCGAGAGGCTTCCGACCATACTTGCCTCACGGCCTCCTCGCCGAACGTCTCGTAGACCGGGCACAACGGACGTAGGTGCTTCTCGACAAGCTCCATCGACGTCACGGCCTCGAGTGCCATCACGACCGGGACAGCCCGGATGACCTTGTTTGCATAGTTCTTTCCGAACCCGAAGCGAGCCTTCATCAGGGCATCGAAGTGCGGGAATCCCATAGTCTCCCAGAGCTTCTCCTCCTTAATGGCGACGAAGTTCTGGCCTTGAACGATGATCTTCTGTTGCTTTGCCCGCTGCTCGTTCGCGCGCCCGGCCATCTCGGCTTGCGCGATGCTCCTGGCGTAGTGGCTGAACCGCTCCTTTGGATCGTCACTCTCCGGCCTGCTGAACGGCTGGATCTCCACGTACCCATTTCGGTCGCGGTTGACCGGCAGGTGGACCAGGCCGTCGCCATCGTCTCCGGGCAGCAGCTCCTCTACACCCGGTCCTTGCTCCTCATACAGGTTCGGTGCAGCCATCGGGAGGGCGTCGCTTGATGCTTCAGGCGCATCACCTGGCTCGCTGTCAGCATCTGACCTCTCGGCTCCAGCGGCATTCGCCGAGTCTTGGCTCGAATCCTCTTGCACGGCCTCCACCTCGACGGCCTGCATCTCAGCGGCCTTCGCCTCAGCAGCCTTCCGGTTGGTGGCCTCCCATTCGGCACGGATCTCCTCACGCGTGCGGACAGGTGGGACTGAGCCCCCTTCAGGCTGGCCGGATGTGCTGCCCTTCGGCAAGCTCTTGGGACGGTACTTGCTCATGCCGCCAACTCCTTGGCCAGCTTCCGCATCGCCTCAGCCTGCGGACAGTCTGGAGCGAACTGGAACAGAGGAATCTCGTAGTCCGATGACTCGCGTCCCTCGATGCTGTCCTTCAGTTCGGCCAGAACGATGGGGGAGTGCAGCGTGTTCCACTCGTCATAGAACCCGCGGGTCACGGTTCCCTTGCGGGAATCGTACGCGTTGATGATGAAGCCGAGTTGGTCCACCTCGATGCGCATGTTCTTGCACGTGGTCTCGATCTGCCCCTTCAGCAGGTTGTAAGCCCGGAAGGACGACTTGTCGGACCAGACCGGGATCAGGATGCCAGAGTGGTCCGTCAACTCACCAGGACGCCTGTGCACATAGTCGATCGCCAGCTCCATCCCGAGCCCCAGGTTGGGAGGGCCATCCAGGACGATCACGTCATAGTCATCCTCGACCGGCTCCAAGGCACGGCGCAGGCAGGTATCGCGGCCCGCAGACATCGTTGCGAGGGCAGCGTCCATCAGGAACGCATCCTCAAACGCCGGCAGTATGTGCAGCCGTCCGTCAAACATCGGACCCGGGTCGATCTCACGTCCCTCCATCGGGACTTCCTCAAGCGCGATGATGGAACGGCGCAGGTGCTGCGTGGCCTTACCGAGCATGTGCGTCAGAAGGCTGTCGCCGCCGGTGGGGAGTTCAGCCACCTGCAACCGCGCGGAGAGGTGCCCCTGGGGGTCGTAGTCAACGAGGAGTACCTTGAGGCCGAGTTCCGCGAGAGCCTGGGCAAGTGCAGCGGCGATGAAGGTCTTCCCAACGCCCCCCTTCTGATTGCCGACGAGGATTCGCTTGACAGGCTGGCGAACGACTCTTTCGACGGGGGAAGGGTGTCGGAGCAGCCAGAGGGTGATGGCCTGGGCGATGCCCTGAACCTTCGTCACCTTGCGAGCCTCGCACTCGTCCTCGAAACGAGCGACCCCGCCAGCGGGAACGTACGAAGCCCAGGACTTGGCGCCCTTCACCTCTACCTTCCCCGCGGATGGGGTGTCGTACCAGGAGTGGAGTGCATGAACGATCACGTCTGAGACGTTCAGACCGTGCTCAGCGGCCCTGATCTTCAGGTCGCGACGCATCTCTGGCATGACATTCGCGATGAGCTTTTCAGTGCCTGAATCACTGTTCGGGGTGGTCATGGTGGGCAACTTATCAGTCACCGACATGTCAGTGCGCTAGGGTACGGCGTGTTGCCCGAGATGATCATGTTTCAGGTGTGGTGACTGCTCCAGATGGGCGACACTGCCCGGACAATTCGGGCAAACTGGGCCTCATGTAGGGCTTGTTGGCAGCTTCTACCGGCCCGTCAGCCGGCATGGGAACCGGCAAACTAGCGGGGTCGTTGTCCGACCGATCTGCTCTATCGAGCAACACTCCCTCATCCACCAGGCGTTGGGTGCACCGAGCAACAGGGGAGGAGTCGGCGAATGATCTCACTGCAACCTCAACTAGACGCGGCGTGGCTTGCTCGGGTGGGCGGGGCAGTCGCCTCCGACACGGGACAGAAGTCAGCGCCGAACCGTGAGTCCCTACGAACGCTAACGGGCAAAGTTCCGGCCTGAACTTTGAGCAACAGAAATTTAGTTGGTCTCACCAAAATCCATTGTACTTTTGCGGAGAATCTTCGCTTCAGAATGGAAAAACAACCTCGCCTTTCACTCTCCACTTCCTCTCTCCAGTGAATCAAAAGCGGAGTGAAGTAATAGCCATTCTTGGGGTGCACTGCGTCCCGCCACGCCAATCCAGAAAGGTCAGCGTCGCAGGTCAGAGAGGGTGTAGGGTGACGAGCGCCTAATCGAATAGCGAGGATCTTGAACTCTGGAATTCACGGAATGATCCACTCACGGTGGCCTCGCTATTCAACTCGGATAAGCGAGTCGCTTGCCAGATCGGAGAGCGACAGAAAGCCCAGCTCAACCCGTCTGCAGAGGAGGATCGACCGTGCCTTCCTCCTCTGTGCTGCGTGCGGTGACCACTCAAGGATCAGCCGAGGTGATAACTGAAGAGCCTCTACGGCCAGCGCCCGCTATCGCTGCATGCGGACCAGCGGTGCCCGCCGGACCTTGTCCACAGATCATGCCCTGCAGGGTGGCTCAGAACGCGAAGAGCCCGGGACTGGTGATCCCGGGCCGTTCGCACTGCGTGGAGGGGGTGTTGGTCAGCCAGATAGCCAGCTGAGTGCCGTGTCGCCGGGTCCGTCTCTCGTGCTTTCCCTAGCCAGTCGGACCGCGGTGAGGGTGTCCCCTTCCCTCCTCGATTATGGAGCAGATCATCGCTGTCCGTACGAGGGCTGGCTCAGTCATGCCGAAAACGGCTGGCCGAGTGGCTCGTTCCAAGGTTTCCGGTACGTCTCTGAGGCGCCTTGCCCATCAGGGGCGGGTGATTGACCAGGCCGGTCCGGTCCCGGATAAGGGACCTGACGACCCGTTGGTTCTGAGCGACACGATGCGCGCGCGATTCCGATCCGCGCTGGATGCGCTGCTCGGTGACCCTGGTGTCCGCGGCCGTCCCGATGCCGAGCGGCTGGCTGTGGTGGTGCTGCTCGCCAAGGCCCCTGTGGGTTCCTCGAAGTTGGCGCTCCGGGCGGGAGAGATGGCCCGGTGGCTGGGGTTCAACAGGTCGTACGTCCTGCGGAGTGTGCTGCCGGGTCTGCGTGGGGCGGGTGCGGTGAGCACCGAGGTGCTGCAGGACTCGCAGGGATATGTCGATGGGCTGGAGTGGGAGTTGCTGCCGTTGACGGCGGCGCTCGGTGGCCGGGGCGGTCCGCTGGTCCTGGACAAGGCGGAGGCGGCGACGCTGCTGCGTTTCTGCGAGCGGCTGTTCGCTCCTGGGTGGGCTCCGGTGGACAAGGCGCCGACGCCGCCCGGTCTGCTGGGCGGCCGGCGGGGGAGGGGGGCTGCGACGGCCCGGTTGGCGCTGCTGCAGTTGGCGTTGAAGGCTCGCCCGAATGGGCGGGTGCGGTTGGACGGCGGTGCCGTCAAGAGCGGGCACCGACGAGCTGCCGCGACGATCGGTCATCTTCTTGGCTGTGGGGTGGGGGACGCCGAGGTGGTGCTGGACGACCTGATCGCCGAGGGCCTGGTCGAGTTCAACGCGCCGTCTCCTGGATCGGGTTCCGGTGAACGGTTGGCGATTCCCGCTGTCGCCGATGCTCACGGACGTGGCGCGGAGGCCGAGTCGTCTGCCGTGCCCGCCGGTACCGGCGAGGCGCCTGACGCCGAGTCGGGTTGTGCCCGGTGCGGGATGTCCGGGACTGAGACGGAGGGAGGCTCTGAGTTCGTCCTCGAAGGCGACGGGTGGGTCCAGGAGGCTTTCGACGTCGTTGATGAGGGCGCTTCGGTCGACGAGGTTGGTGCACTCAGGGATCAGTCACTGCCCGCGCCCGACCCAGAGGGCGCCGAAACCCGGTCTGACCTGGGGGAATGTTCCCCGGTGGGTGAGGGTTTCGAAGTGTCTTCCGGTGTCGTGCACCACGCCTCCCACGCTCCGTTGGCTGATGTAGATGGGTCTCTCTCGCTCTCTGTTGGGTTTTCCGGCGAAGCCGCTCCTGGGACCTGTGGTCTGCCGGAGCGCGCGGGTGCCCGCGAGGACGGGATGGACCACAGCGGGGAAGCTTCGGCTGCGGGGGAGCGGGAGCTGGACGACCCGCTGCGCGGGGAAAAGCGCAAGGAAGCGGCTCCGGGGTCAGCTGAGGTGACGGGGCGTCATTTCTCGAAGAGCTCCGCGCCGCGGCTCGGGCAGGTGATGTTCGTCAAGCCGGCCTCGATGCCGGAGGATCTGGCGCTGGTGCTTGCACCGGTGCGGTCGGTGTGGGAGCGGATCACCCGGTCGGCTGCCCGGCGGCATGTCACGGCGGCGGTGCGGGTCCAACTCGGCGTGATGCGTGGCGTCCTGGGCCCACAGGAGGGCGAACGCGTGCTCGCTGACCGCCTGGGGCGGCGGCTCGGGGAGCAGATGGGGCGACCGGTGACTGATCCGGTGGGGTGGATCCTGGGCCGGGGTCTGGTCCAGCGGGCGTGGTGCTGGTCCGAGCTGTGCGACGAGGGCTGGCGGATGGACACCGGCGCCGCCTGCCCCAGCTGCCAGAGCTTGATCGGGGACCGGCGCGGACAGCGCGCGAGCGTGTGGGCCCAAGCGGCCCGCGACATGGCCGGTGCCACACCGCAGGTCCTGCAGGCCGAGGTCGAGCAGCGGTTGAACACCGCCGTGAGGCACGAAGCCGAGCTGCGGGTCGTGCGGCATGAGGAGGCCCTGGCCGAGCAGCAGGCCCGTGCCCGGGCCATCGAGCAGCGGCGGGCTGAGCAGGCCGCTGCCGAGGCGGAGCGCCGCCGGCAGCCTTGTGCGGACTGCGGGACTCCCGACGCGGGCGGCCGGTGCCTGCCGTGTACCCAACGCCGCACGGTGGAGCAGCTGCTGGCCGAGACGGTCGATCTCGCGGTGATGGCCCGCTCCGATCTCGCCGACCCGGCGGAGGTCGCCGAGGTCACCGCCCGCTGCACAGCCAGCATCCAGGAGTTGCTGGAACAGCACCTGGCACCGCTGCGCAGTGAATCCCCGGAGGAAGTGGTGCTGCTGTTCGCGGCGCGCTGGAGGCTGGACGAGCTCCGTAACCAGCGCCTTAAGGGCCTGCGCGACCGGCTGATGCGGTCGGGCCAGGCCACGGCCGAGGCGGACCAGGCCTACGCGGCCACGATGCGCTCGCAGCACCGCTATCCGACCCCGGCGACGGCCGTCGCCGCTGCTGAACACGCGGCCGAGGAGGCGCGGTTGCGCACCGCGGAGTTCCTGCTCGCCGACCGGACGCGGCAGCTGCGGGCCGCCCGCGGCCTCCAGACCGAGCGCCCGGTACCCACCGACTGGGCAAGCCGTTGTGCCGAACTCGCTGCCCAGCCCCTGACCGAGGAACGCACCGCTGACGTACCCCGGGCGGCGGTGAGTGCAGCGTGAACCCGACCGCCACGCTGCAACCCCAGGATTTTCGTACGGTTCGCCTCACCCGGACCACGGCTCGGGGCGCGACGTCGGCCGGTGGTGTCCCCACCGCGACCGGGGGAGATGCCATGAGCGCCCGGACTGTGCGGCGGGCGCGGCGGGCTACGGTGCCGGTGTGGGAGCGGCGTCCGCTCACCGACCGCTCCAAGCGCCTGCTCCTCGACGGTGACGTGCATGGCCGCTACGCCGGACGCAACGAATCCGAGGCCGGCTACCGGCTCACGGCCGCCCTGGCGCTGGCCTGCTCCCAACCTGGTCGGCGTTGGACGCCCGCCGACTTCCACGAGGCTCTCCTCTACTCCCCGACTGCGGGCGGATGGTGGGCGCGCAAGCTCCGCGAACGCAAGGGCGGCGAGTACGCCGAGACCAAGCTCACCGCGATACTGCACAAGGCCCGCCGGTTCGCCGACACCCACGGCACGATCACCGGCCGCCAGGACGCCACCGAACATGTTGTCGAGATCCGGCGCGTCATCGAGTCGCTCGCCTGGAGGTCCCGCGGCGGGGGAGCAGTCGACCTCAAGAACCTCTCTGCCCGTCTCACGTTGTGCGAGCGCTCCGGCGGTACGGACCACACGATCGCCGTGCGGCCACTCGCCGAGGCCATGGGCTGTGCCCGGTCGACGGCTGAGCAGAGCAACGGTCGGCTGGAGAAGGCCGGCTGGATCGTCAAGGAAGCCGTCGGCCGGGGACAGAACCATGGCACCCGATGGCGTCTGCAGGTTCCCCCGGCTGTCCGCGAATTCCTGGCGGGTGCAGATTCGGGACAGTCACTGACCCCCCACCCACCACTGCAGCTGGAAAGTGTCCCGGACCTGCACACGTTCACCGACACCGCCGCCCTCGCCGAAGTGATGGCGCACGATGCTTGCCACCACCGGGCACACGGAACGAGCGGCGCCCGCCTGCTGGCCTGCCTGGACCCCACCGAGGGACTCAGCCCGGCTGCCCTGCACCAGGCGACCACCCTGCACCGCACCACCATCAGCCGTCACCTCAAGAGCCTCGTGGCCAGCGGCCTGGCCCGTGAACGCGAAGGCCTGTACTACCTGGCCCCTGAACTCGCCGGCCCCGTACGCCTCCACCCCGACGACCAGGCCCTCGACCAGGCTGCCGAGCAGCACGGAACCACCGGCACGGGAGAGCGCCGGCGCGCCCGCCACGCCCGTGAACGCACCAACTACCAGCGCTGGCTCACCGAACGCACCCTGCGCCACCGGAGACCGCGACCAAGGCCCCGCCTCGTACCAGAGGGCATCGTCGACCCCACAACCGGCGAACTCCTCGACGAACGATGGCGCGGCTGGGACACCTCCGACCCCGCCCGCCCCGTCTGGCTCACCCCCGGCGCAATCCCGCTGCCCAACCAGCCCACGCCGGCGCAGGCGGCATGAGCCAACCCGCCGTCGGGGTGAAGAGGAAACGTGAATCATCCCCAACTAGCTTCAACAGAGCCCTAGTTGCCCCGAGACTGGTCCCATGACCAGCGACCTCAAGGGCTCCCAGTCCCCGCATGCCCTCATCCAGAGCGTGATCATCAGCTATGGAGACGGACACTGCGACGCCCCGCGAGGCGACGCACTGCGCGTGGACACCCGCCCGCTCCGCAACCCACCCGAGGACCCGGCCATCCGCGCCCGGATGCTCCACTCCACCGGTCTGGACCCCGAAGTACGTGCCTACATCCGCAACTCACCCGGCGCCGAGCGCCTGATCGAGCGCACTACCCGCCGCGCCCTCGCGCTCCTCGCTCAGGCGGGCGACGGCCGGCGCGTCGACCTGCACGTGGTGTGCGGAGGCGGCCGTCACCGGTCGGTCGCAGTCGCTGAGGATCTCGCCGATCTCCTACGAGCCGCCGGCTACGGCGTGGAGACCGAACACCTCCACATCGACCGGCCGATCCTGCCATGACATGGCAACCACTGCTCACCGAGAACGAACTGACCGCGCTTCGACTCCTCGCGCGCGGCCTGCACCACACGGAAATCGCCAAGGTCCTCAAGGTGCGCCCCGAGACCGCAGGCCGGCTGCTGCACGGCGCCCAGAACGGACTACGCGCCCGCACCCTCCCTCACACAGTCGCGCGCGGCTACGAGACCGGCATCATTCAGCCCGGGCCGCTGGCGTACCCGAACGGGCACGGCACACCCCCGACGCCTGACGACCGTCAAGCGGATCCCTGAGCCCGCCAAACCCCTGCTCTACAGCTACGCCGCGCCGTGCGGAGACCTGGCCTGTGTCACCCCGGGCTGGCCCAGGAAGCCGCCACCGACCCATCGCCCGTCCCGTCGTGGAACCGGAGAACTGTACGGTGCCCGGCGCCGCGGAGGTCTTAGCCCACGCCGCCGGACTAGGCCACCATCCGGGCAAGCCCCTGCACTACGTGCAAGGACGCCGGACTCAGCCCCTCAGCCTCCGCCTCCCCGAACACCCGCAGGGCGAAGGACCGGGCCGTACGGCGGGGAAGCACACGGGTATTGAAGGCGGTGGACGCCATCACCAAGGTGGTGCCGAAGCTACGCGCGGCGACGCGCAGCTTCAGAGGATCACCGGCGTGGGCCGCACTCACCAGGTCGACGGCGCACTCGGCGAGTTCACGCTGCTCCTTGCGCACGGTGCGTACCGCGGCGACGCAGAAGTACAAGATCACCGGCACGAGGGGGAGGAGGCTGGACGTGGCGAAGTCGGCGGTCAGCGCCTCGTCCCAACTGATGTCCAGCCACCACAGGAGTACCGGTGCTCCGGCGGCGGTGAACAGCGGCCAGGCGATGGCCGACCCCCACGCCGCGGCGGTGAACCGCCGGCGCACTGCCACCGATGTCAGGGCCGGCGCTTCTCTCTCGTCCATGAGGAGCATCATGCCTGCTCGCACCAACAGTCAGCCGATCGGGCGGATGCCCGGACCGCGCTGGGCGCGTGGCCGGCGCGCTCGACGATGACCGACCCGGACATGGTGTCCCCGGCACGCAGGGGATCCAGCTCCCGACGGTGGGTGCCGCGGCCACGCCCGTCTCTCCGCAGCCGGGCGGCCGTCTCCGCAGCGAGGCAGAAGCACCGGCTCCGTGGGTGATCACGGCGATCTCGAATGATCGTCGCCGCCACAGCCATATCCAGGGAAGGGATCCGCCTGGACAGCTTCGCCCCGGTGCTGGAACTGCTCTCGTATCCAAGGCTGGCGACACAGGTACTCGGTGAAATGCTCGGCCTCGACAGCACCAACAACTGTCAGAGCACCCTGAGCATCACAGAGCTGTCTCGCCTTACGCCCAGGAGCCCTTGGAACTGTTCAGGAAACACAAAAGGGGGCCCGGCACAGCCGGGCCCCCTTCTTCCAGTAGCGGGGACAGGATTTGAACCTGCGACCTCTGGGTTATGAGCCCAGCGAGCTACCGAGCTGCTCCACCCCGCGTCGGTAACGCCACTCTACACACTGGCACGGTGCCACTCCGGCCCGGCCTCTCTGCAACGTGACGAGCGACTTCGCCAGGCTGCTCGTGGACCACCGATACGAACCCATGCACCGGCACACCGGCACTCAGCACGACGGCGTGGCGACGGCCGACGCTCGTCTCGGGTACCTGGACAGCCGGTCGCGGTTCCACACCGGCTGGGGCGGCCGGCGGCCGCGGCAAGGTTCCTCAAGCCCGTTTGGAGCCTTTGCTGTTCCCTCTTTCCCGGGACCGCCTGATTGCTAGAGTGGGATCGTGCTCTCCGCGCAAGCGGAGGTGGACCCGTGATCGCTCCGTCGCGCAGGTCGAACGCACCCGTTTCCCCGCCGACGCGGGGGTGGTCCGGACGTGCAAAGCTCTCCCCCTTTCGGGAAGTGCTCCCCGCCGCTGCGGGGGTGAAGCGGTGCCTGCTCCCTGCCGGGCAGGGACGCATGTGCCGCCTCAAAGACAGTGACGATCTCGCGTGTTCCATGTGCCTGCGGGCGATCCGAAAGGCGGCCCGAGGTGTCCCGAACCACCACCCAGCCCCATCCCCTGGCCCCGTACGCCGACCAGATCGACCCCGCCGAGGTCTACACGGTGCGCAGGGTCGCTGCCCTGCTCGGCATGGCGCTCACGAGCGTCAGCGGCCTGGTGAACCACGGATTCCTGCCGGGCAGCAGGCTGCGCCCCCACGCACGTGGGGGCCGTCAGCACGTCTGGACCGGCAAGCAATTGCTCCGGATCGCCCAGCGGCCTGTACGCGTCAACTACGACCACGAGAAATTCGCCGCGGTGACCCTGTACCGGGTCGGCTGCCGCTGCCCCGCCTGCGTGCAGGCACACAGCGCCGAGAGCCTGGAGCGCCGACGGGCCCTGGCCGAGAAGGCGTTCACCGCCGAGCAGCGCAACCGCGTCCTGGAGCTGGTGGCAGCCCAGACGCCGGTCCCGGTGGCAGCGCAGGAGGTTGGGGTGACGCTCCACCAGGTCTACGGCCGGGCGAACTGGGACCTGGACTTCGCCGAGGCCTTCGACGAGGCCGGGTGGTCGCTGTGCGTCCTCGGGCAGGAACACCCAAAGTGCAGCACGCCGAGCGGGTACCGGGGCAACGAAGGCGGAACGGCTGGGCGTCCGCCATGCCGGGGGACCGGCTGCCGGGAATGGCGACGAGGGACATCTCAGCAGGAGCGAGCAGCCGCATAGCGACAACAGCGCTCCGGCCGCACCCAAGACGAGGTCCGGCCCCACGCAGCGATACCGCGGGTCGGCGCCACTGCCGGGCGGCACAGCGTGGTTCAGCCTCGCCCGACCAGCAGGGACTACGCCCGTTACGGGGCCACGCCACCGGCCGTACGCGGGGTGGGGAGCAGCTCGCCGGCGATGATGCGGGCCGGCTTGTCGAGGGCCCGCGCCTGGCCCGTGACCACGCCGCGGCGGCGCAGATAGTCGAGGAGCTCCAGGGCGAGCGCGGGCGCCACGTGGGTGAGGCGGAGCTCCACCTCGCTCGCGTCGCGGCTCAGGATCACCCTCCCGCCGACGGGCAACGCGGCCTGGCCGTCCGGCACATAGGCGCTTCCGGGCCAGTACGAGGTGTCACGGGAGGGAGCGTTGCTGGGGCGCAGCCCACCGATGCCGTGAAGGCCCGGCACGAGCTGCTCGATGCGCTCGTTCAATGCGCTGCGCGCCTGGCGCTCCGCTTCACGCTGGCGGGCGTCTGCCAGCGCGTCGCGGATGGTGTCGCGGTAGGCGGGCATCAGCCGCCGCAGGACGTCGGCGGCGATGGCGTCCGGCGCGCGGTCCATCGACACGGTGATCGGCTCGGCGCGCCACCCGCAGTAGCCGTGCGGGTACCCGGCCTCGACGCGCAGGCGCCGGCCGGCCGAGCCCTTGCGGCTACGACTGTGGTGCTGGAGGGCGAAGCTCATCCCGTCGCGGTGGCCCACCGTCACGTTGCCCCAGTAGGCGGGATGGATGGTGTGGGTCCAGCCGCCCTCGACATCACGGGCGTTGAGGGCCGTCGCCACGCCGCGCCCGAGAGCGTCGAAGTGCGTGAGCATCTGGGCGAGTTCGGGCCTGCTGCGGCTGTCCTGCAGGAAGTGGTCGCCAGGGGAGACGACCGCAGTCAGGGCCAGGGCGAGGGCGGGTGTGGGTGCCTGGGTTCCCAAGTTGAGGACTCCTTGATGAGGCGGACAGGGGGCGATGCGGTCGCGGAGTGCAGTTCGGGTGTGGCTACCGGGGCGGGGTGTGCTCGTGATCTGGTCTGCGGGCCAGTTGCCCCGCAGGCAGTGCGGGGCAACTGGTGTTGGGTGGTTACGGGGCGAGGAAGGCGACGGCGAGTTCCGCGGGGACGGGGTAGACGGTGTCGGCGGGCAGGTATCCGTGCTTGCGCAGTTCCTCCACCGACTTGCGGACCACCTCGTGTCCCTCGGGCCCGTTGCCGATGGTCGAAGTGATGGTGAGGCCGGACGGGGCGTGGTAGACGGCAGGCCCGGCGGCGTCTTCGGTTGCGGTGGGCACGTTCTCGGTGTTGTCGGCGGCTTCAGGGGTCTTCCGCCTGGCGTTGGGGTCGGGTGTGTGACCGGACGCGCCGCGGGCGGTTGCCTGCCGGGCCTCTTCCTTGTCCTTGTCGATCGTCTCGGGAGTGGTCACGAGGTCTACCTGCGACCGGCAGACGCTGACCTTGTCGAAGATGTCTCCGTTGTCGTCGGTGAGGTAGATGCGGACGCTGTCGTAGGCGGAGCCGTAGCCGATGGCGAAGCCCTTGTAGCCAGCGAGGTGGCCGCGGGCGATGACGACCTTGCTGCGGTTGATGGCGGCGGCCTCGGCCTGGGTGATGTCCATCGTGGGCTCCTCTCGGCGGTGCGGGCTCCCCGCTCCCTCAGGACCCCAGGATGCCTAGACGGTCTTGGCATTGTCAAGTCAGTCTAGGCCTAGACTGGGTGGTAGCCTCTGGGTATGCCCATGAGCGATGACGAGATCCGGAAAGTCCTCACCGACTACGACACCGAGCTCGCCAAGGCGACCGCCGAGCTGCGCACGCGCCGAGCGCAACGGCTCCAAGCAGCCCTGGACTCGGGCCGCAGCCAGGCCGACATCATCCGAGCCACCGGCAAAAGCCGCGAGGCCGTCCGCCAGTTCCTGGATCCAGCGGCAGCGGACGCGGCAGCCGCCGCCAAGAGGAACGCGCGAGCAGCCGACCGCACCACCTGAGTAACCCGGCGGGCTGCCGACGAAGCAGGACTCTCATCCAGACGCCGCCCAGAGGCTTCGGGGCAGTCTCGTCGGCGTACTGAGACAGCGGCAATGACAGGGAGACGGGACACCAATAACCAGGGAGCACCAGGGAGGTTCATCCCGGAGTTCTGCCGGTCTGGGAACCGTGACCGTGACGGACGGGGCGGCGGACATGTTGTTCGCGAACAGCATGTCCCCGACCCTGGCTGGCCGTGGGCAACGTGGCAGCCGACCATCTTCGTCGGCCAGTGCGGTGGAGCCGCCCCCAAAAGGTTCGGGAACAGGTAGTAACACGCCCTGGGCATCAGTCAACTCCTCCGGCCGGTCCGCGGCACGGTGTGGCGAGTCACAGCCGTGGACATGTCGGTGGCCTCCCTTACTGTGAGCAAGTCCTGCCGTCAGTGACCGCCGTATGGCCCTGATGCCAGCGGCTCGTGTGAGGGGGAGCGGGAGTTGAGTTTCACGGCAGCAGCCGGTACGCAGGTGATCCGGGAGGGCCAGGACATAGCGGCGCTGGACCCGGACCAGTGGCACGAGGCGCTCAAGGACCTCGCCGGATCGGACGCCGGCCACGCCTTGATGGCTCACGACGTGGTGCGGCGCAGCCGTGCCGGCCTGCTGAGCGTGCGCGACATGCGGCTGGTCCTGCTGGCCACGACAGACGCTCCGGGCTGGGCACCCGCACGGCAGGCCGTCATGGATGGACTGGCCGGCAACTTCGAAACCGCCCGGCAGGTCCTGGCCACCCACACCCAGGTCGAGGTGTGGCCGCCACCCCGCTTCGACGAGCTCGCCTCTGAGGGAGCAGCCCCTGGGGTCACGATCGCCGCCGTGGTCGGTCCCGCCGGATCCCAGGTCACCGGTCCCGCGCAGAGCGCCCCCACCCGCCGCGAGGCCAAAGACCGTGCGGCGCTCGCCCTGTTGGCCCGCCTGGCCGGTGCCGCGCTGCCCGGAGAGCGGCAGGCCGCCGGCGGGGCCGCGGAGCGCCTGATCCTGCCGGGCATGCCGTCGGAAGTCTTCGCCCAGTACCTGCGCCGAGACATCGAAGCCGGGCAAGGACCGGGACCCGAGGTCGAGGAGGAGGCGCTGCACCGCGCCCACGCCGGACGGCTGCGCCACCGCGACATCTACCTCCTGCTCCTGGCCGCCCGCGGACAGGCATGGACAGCCGTACGGACGGCGGCACTCCAACGAGCCGCGCTGATGCCCCCGGCCCCGGCCCGGATGCTGCACTGGCACGCCGAACACCACGGCGAGGACCACGGCCTGACCTACCAGGAAGAACCGGCCGACACGCAGGGCCGCCACCACGTCCGGGCCCAACTCCGGACAGGGACGGGGACATCGACCGGCCCGACACGGTCCTCGGACACTCGCAAAGCGGCCCGGCACTTGGCCGCCTGCGCGCTGCTCGCCCAGCTGGCCGGCCTGCCCGAACCCACCGGCATGATCGAGGACAAGCCGTCGAAGCCTCCCAAGATCACGATCCCCGGGCAGGGCCAGGACCCGGTCAAGTTCCTCAACAAACACCACCAGCTCGAGACCATCACCAAACCCGAGTCCATCCTGCGCACGAGGGACTCACGCACAGAGTGCACCTACACCTGCCGGCACCGGGACACCGACACCCAGGTCACGGCGACCGCCGCTGGCCCGGACAAGAGCACGGCACGCCGGGCGGCGGCACTGAAGCTGCTCCGCAAGCTCAGCTCCATCGGCCACACCACCCCCACACCCGCCGACGCTCCCGGCCGCCCCGGCGCCGACCTGCCTCCAAGGAAGTTGGAACAGGCTGCCGCCGCACCGCCGCCCGCCCCGGCCGCCGTGCGGGATCCGGAGCGTCCCGTGCTGGAGGTGGGGGACAGGCCGGCGCCCGCCCTGCTGCTGGACGCCATCACCTGCGGCTGCGCGGTCGTGTTCGTACCCGCCGGGGCCGGCCAGCCTGCCGCCTGGTGGGTGCAGGACAGCGGACGGCGGAGCCTGCCGATGACAGGCCTGCCCGACCCGCTCACCGCCGGACACCGCCCGGACGGCACCGCCGGCTGGCGGGTACCGCTCCTGGACGGCCTGCCTCTCCTGCACCAAACGCACAGCGGCGCGAGCTCGACGGTGGTGTTCTGGCAGCGGGCCCTGCACATCGCCCTGCAGCTCATCGCCGCCCGACTCGTCTACCCCGCCCTCACCGACAGCGGCGAGGCGGTGTGGCGCGTCGGCCCGATCCCGCCGACCGCCGAGGACGCACTGACCTCCCTCGCCGCCGCCGCGCCCCCCGACGCGGTGCCCCACCCGGTGCCGGCCCGCCAGATACTCACCGCCTGCTGCGACGCGATCGCCGACGCACTCCTGCGCACCCCGGCCGCCGCCCTCTTCGACGCCACCCCCTGGACGGCGAGCCGCGCGCAGCCACTGGAGGCCGCTGACGAACGCGCGGTGCGCGGATGGCTGGACCGGGTGGAGGACCAGGTCGACGGCGGCCCGGCCCCGCTGCTGCTCCTGCACATCGCGCACCCGAGCGACGACCAGGCCGCCGCGGGCCGCCTCACCGCCGACCTCTGCCTGGCCCCCGCCGACACGGACACCGATTCCGAGGGCCCGGTGGCCGCCAGCCAGGTCTGGTCGGGAGCGGCACGCCTGGCCGGTGAGGGAGCGGCCGCGGTACGGCCGCAGGTGCGGCGCGCCCTGCGCCGGGCCGCGCGCCGGTGCCCGGCCCTGGCCGTACTCGCCGGCCAGGACAACCCGCGGCGCTGCACGCTGCCCGCCGAGGCGATCGAGATGCTGCTGGAGCAGGAGAGGGAACTCGCCGACGCGGGCGTGCGGGTGGTGTGGCCAGAGCGGCTGCGCACCGCCCTGCAGACCGCCGCGATCATCGGCACCGACCCCGACCCCCGCGACCGCACCGGCGGCCAGCCGGCCGCCCCGGGGGAGCCGCCGCGGTTCAGCGTGACCGCGCTGCTCGACTTCAGGTGGCAAGTAGCCCTGAACGGGACGGTGTTGAGCGAGGAAGAAATGGACGCCCTGGCCGAGGCGGCCCGGCCCCTGGTACGGGTACGCGGGCAGTGGGTCCTGGCCGACCCCGTCCTGCGCCGTCGCGCCCGCCACCGCCTGCTGGGACAGTTGCCCGGGACGCAAGCGCTGACCGCGGCCCTGACCGGCACCGTCACCGTCGACGACGCCGTCGTCCCCTGCCGGCCCGCCGGGAAGCTCGCCGACATGATCGGCGTGCTGCACAGCGGCGAACACCACCACACCCCGCTGCCTGCCCCGCCCGGGCTGCGCGCGACACTGCGCGGCTACCAGCAGCGGGCCCTGACCTGGCTCGCGCACACCACCCGCCTCGGATTCGGCGCCGTCCTCGCCGACGAAATGGGCCTGGGAAAAACCCTCACCGCGCTCGCTTTCACCCTCCACCACCAGCAGCACACCCTCGGCCCCACCCTGGTGATCTGCCCGGCCTCCCTGGTCACCAACTGGTGCCGCGAAGCAGCCCGGTTCACCCCGAACCTGCCCGTCCTCGCCTACCACGGGCCCGAACGCACCCTGGACGCGGTCACCGACACCACGGTGGTGGTCACCACCTACGGCGTCCTGCGCCGGGACAAAGCCCGCCTCGCCACCCGAACCTGGGCACTGGTCGTAGCGGATGAAGCCCAGCACGGAAAGAACCCCTCCTCCGCCACCGCCCGGCAGCTGCGCACCCTGCCCTCCACCACGCGCCTGGCCCTGACCGGCACCCCCGTCGAGAACAACCTCTCCGAGCTGTGGGCCCTGCTCGACTGGGCCAACCCGTCCCTGTTCGGGAAACTGCAAGCCTTCCGGACCCGGTGGGCGAACGCGGCGGAGAAGGACCCGGGCGGCCCCGAGGCCACCGAACTCGGCCGCGTCATCGGCCCGTTCCTCCTGCGGCGACGCAAGACCGACCCCGGGATCGCCCCGGAACTCCCCGCGAAAATCGACCAGCCCCGCCTGGTACAGCTCACGCCCGAGCAGGCCGGCCTCTACGAAGCCCTCGTACGCGAAACCCTCCAGCAGATCCAGGCAAGCAGCGGCACCACCCGCAACGGCCTCGTCTTCAAACTGCTGACCGCGCTGAAGCAGATCACCAACCACCCCGCCCACTACCTGCGCGAACCCCCGCCCCACCCGGCCGAATCAGCCGCGTTCACCGCGCGTTCGGCCAAGGCCGCGGCCCTGACGGAACTGGTGGAGACCATCCGGCTGCGCGGCGAGGCCGCCCTGGTGTTCACCAGCTACGTCGCCATGGGCCACCTGCTCACCACCCACCTCGGCAACCTGGGCTACGACCCGCTCTTCCTGCACGGCGCAACGCCCCTGCCCGAGCGGCAGCGCATGGTCGACGCCTTCCAAGCAGGCAGGCACCCCGTGATGATCCTGTCGCTCAAGGCCGCCGGAACAGGCCTGAACCTCACCCGCGCCGGCCACGTCATCCACTACGACCGCAGCTGGAACGCCGCCGTCGAGGATCAGGCGACCGACCGCGCCCACCGCATCGGCCAGCACCAGACCGTCACCGTCCACCGCCTGATCACCGAGCACACCGTCGAGGACCGCATCGACGAACTCCTTCACCACAAGCGCGCCCTGCAGTCCGCGGTCCTCACCGGCGGCGACCACGCCCTCACCCAGCTCACCGACCGTGAACTCGCCGACCTCGTGACCCTGGGAGCACGCCGATGAGCATCCAGCACACCACCGCCGGCTGGGCCCGCGCCCTGACCGCGGCCCTCACCGCAACCGCCGACGCCGCGCTCCTGGACGCCGCACGGCGCCTGCTCGCCACCGGCACCGCCTCGCTCAACGTCAACCAGGGCTTCGCCACCAGTAAGTTCCCCCTGCCCGACGGCCGCGTCGCCCGACCCCGTCTCCTGGTCGACGAACTCTCCCCCCAGCAGTGGGACCGCATCGAGGACTCGATCGCCGCCCACCCCGATGCCGCACGCATCGCCGGCACGGCAGCCATCAGCGACATCCTCGCCGACCCCGCCCACACCGCCGGTATCCCCCTGGTCCCTCCACCGCAGGACATCTCCCACACATGCACCTGCACCCCCGACCCGGTTACCTCCTCGCCGTGCGCGCACTCCGTCGCCACCGGACTCCTTCTCGCCGAACGGCTCCGCACCAGCCCAGCCCCGCTGTTCACCCTGCGCGGCCGCCCCCACCAGCACCTGAAGAACCGCCTGCGCACCACGCCCAGCACGGCAGTCCCCCGACAACCCCCGCCCCGGACGCCCGAACCGTCACCAGCCTCGCCGGCCGATCCGACGCGTCCGCCCCGCACCACCATTCCGCTGACTCCCACCGCCGCGATGCCCGAGCCGGCCGACCTCGACCTCACACAGGCGCACCCGGTACTGACCAGCGCCCTCGATCCGCCGCCGGCACAACTGCCGGACCTCCAGGCGCTCACCGCGCTGGCCGCAGACGCCGCCCACCGCGCCCAGAGCCTCCTGGCCGGGAACGACACGCCGCTTTGCCCTGACACCGCCAGCGACCTCGCCCGGTTCATCGCCCTCCCGCACGGCGCACCCTTCCGTCAGGCCGCCATGGACCACCTCGGCCTCGACATCGTCGCCATGGGCCACCTCACGCTCGCCCACACCTACGGCGGCCCGTCCGGCGCCGCTGCCTACCTCGAACCCTTCGCCGTCGACCACGACGTCCTCGCCCGCGCCCAAGCCGACATCCAGCCCCTGCGGCCGGCACCCATGGCCATCGTCGAGTGCGAGGACAACCGAATCACCGACACCGCCGCCGGCATCCAACTGCGCTACGGGCCCGACGGACGCTGGTACCCCTACCGGGCCCCGTACGGTGCCTGGCAACCCGTCGCCGGCCCCTCGGCCGACCCGGCCCAGGCATATCGCGCCGCACGAACCGCAGCTCGCCCGCGCCGACGCAGCGGCTAGAAGACGCGCCCGCTCGACACCGACTACGATTCCTGGACCCGGCCCTGGTAAGGCCGGAGCGTTGCCGCCGCCCACTGCCAAGGGCGCACGGCGCGCAGCCGCCACCTGGTGGTTCCAGAAGGCGGCGACCATCCTGTTCGTGGCAGCGGACACGATGGAGCCTCGGCCTCATAGCCGAGGGAGGTCGACCCCGCCCTGGCTGCTAACCGGGGCGGGCCGACCACTCACGCCGTAGCCGGAACTCCAGCGGCCAGCCCTGACGGGCACGCTCAACGACGACGGTGCTCGCGCCCTCCGGGCCCCGGCGCAAAGATCATCAGGTGGTGGGCACAGTACGTCGTATGGCCAGGGGGCGTCGCGTACAGCCGGTCAGCTCTTGCGGGCGCGGACTGACAGGGCCGTTCCGGCGAACATCATGATCACCAGAGCGGCGACCAGGGACCACTCGGCCACCGGACTCGCCTCCCAGTCAGTAGCGAGCACCGTCGCGGCGAGCGTCAGGGCCCCGGCATGGCCGGCCAGAGCAAGAGGGTGCTGTCGGTGCTGGTGGGTGTGGGGCATGAAACAAGCCTATGAACATGCCATGCGGATCGGAACCGTCCGCTGTTTCTGGGCACATGAACAACCATCAGCCGAAGGCAACCCCTGGGGGCGCAAAGGAGTTCGACCGGCAGCGCGGGCTTCACGGGGGGCACCGCGCCGCCGGGGTCACAGGGCGGTCCCCGTCCGGGGCCTGCCCGACCGCCACCTCGTCGTCACCGTCGATCTTCCCGAACCTGCCTGCCCACCTGTCCAGCCCGCGACGCACCCCCGCGCGTTGGGGCGTCCGCGGGAGACTTCGCCCGGCGCGGCGTGGGCGTCCACGAGCTGCGGGCCGACAGTCAGTGCGGGCGGAGCCAGGCCCAGCACGGCGAGCCCCGGGCGCGACGGCACCGCCTCGGCGGCACAACGGCTTCACGACGCGGCCTGCGGGCCGGGTTTGGCCCTGCTGGCCGCACGCCGCCGGGTACTGATCGAGTCCACGACGGCCGCCGACCCTTCACCGGCTGCTACACGGGCGCGGTAGGCCTGCCAGTCAGCGGCCGTCCAGCCGTCCAGCGCGGCCGGGAACCCCTCACCCGGCTCGGGACGGTTCCCGTTCAACGGTCCACCGCCGCAACGCCGTACAGGCCCGCACACGACTCGCACGAGCGCAGCACCGCCGAACCGCGCAGTATCGGCACCGGGAACCGGTCGCTCGCCCAGCCGGAACACCAGCAACACGAACGGCCTGCCCTCTGCGCCGGGCTCAACTGGTGCTCATGGATCGCCGGAGCGTCTACAAGACCCCGGTGGTTTGGGGGTGGAGTGCTGCGCTGCGTCATGGTCATCGCCGCCGCCTCGGTCGTCTGGGGAGTGGGGCTCCGTCCCTCACGGGGGCACGGGATGAAACCCTCAGGCGCATCAACTGGGGTCTGGAGCTGCCGAGTTGGGCGCTGACCTCTAGTCAACGATCACCGAGTGCTGTGGGACCATCACGCATGCGGCACCCGCATATGGATATGCGCTCAGCGGGTACGGGTAGGCGCTCGGGGCCGCGATGACTCGTAGCGTGGGGGTATGCCGTGGACTTCCAGACAGGGCTGATCCGGGATGCCTCCCGGGGCGGGGACTACGGACGCGTTATCGAGCTGTTCCGTATCGAACGGCGGATGACGCAGACCGCGTTGGGGCAGGCCCTCGGGTTTTCCCAGTCCGCTGTCTCCCGTCTGGAGAACCGCGGCACGAGCGCATACAGCACGGACATCCTGGCAGCGGCGTCCGCACATCTGGGCATCCCGCCGGCGCTGGTGGGGCTCGCGGACAGTCGCCCGCAGGTGCAGGCGAACGGTGACGACGACGTGGAACGACGAAAACTCCTGGGCGGGGTGGTGGCTGTGGCCGCGGCCCCGGTACTGGCCGCACTTCCCGACGCGGCTGCGGACGGCCCTACCGGGCAGGCCGCAGCTCTGCGCCTGTCCACCACCGCGTTCAGGCGCCTGGACGGCTCGACGCCTTCCCGCGATCTGGCCGAGTCGGCACACGCCCATATGCGGCTGATCCAGTCCATCACCCGCGACGCCCCGGAATCCGAACGCCCGCGTCTGGCCTCCGTCGGAAGCGAGGCTGCGAGCCTCGCCGGGTGGCTGGCATGGGACATGGGCGACCACGGGTCGGCCCGAGCCTGGTACGGCTCGGCGATCAAGGCCGCACGCGCGGCAGGCGACCCGCTCCTGACCGCCTATCAGGGCGGCAGTCTCGCCCAGTTCGAGGCGCACGCAGGAAACGGCGTGCAGGCGCTCAACCTCGCCCGCAGGGCACGGCGGGCGATGGGCGCGCGGTGTCCGGCCGTGGCCGATGCCTGGCTGTCGTCTGTCGAAGCCCTCGCGCACGCGGCAGCCGGTGACCGGCGGGGTGCCGACAAGGCACTGACCGCATCCCGAGCAGCGGCCGAGGAGCTGCCGCAGGAACCGCCCCCGTGGCCCTGGGTGTTCACCTTCAATCCGGTGAAAGTGGCGGCATGCCGAGTCACGTGCGGCGCCCGTCTGGGCCTGCCGGAATGGGTACTCGGCGATGACGTCGAAGCCCTCACCACCGGGCACGCCAAGCAACGCGCTCTGCTGGTCCTCGACATCGCCGCCGGACATCTCGCCAGCGGAAAGGTCGAGGCTGCGTTCGCGCTCGCCAGTCGGGCACTCGACACCGGGCTGAGGTACCGGTCCGGGCGGATCGTGGAGAGGGCGCGGGCAGTGCGCCGTACCCTCACGACCAGCGCGCCGCCCAAAGTGGTGCGCGACTTCGACGAGCGATTGCACGGCGTCTACCTGTAGGAGGACCACGGCATGCGTGTAGGGATCACCGGCCACCGCGGACTCAGCGCCGACGTGGAACGGGACGTGCGAGCACTCCTAGAACAGGCCGTGCGTACCTACGACCCCGCCGACCTGACGGCCGTCTCCTGCATCGCGGACGGTCCTGACACCTGGCTTGCCGAGGCGGTTCTCGCGCATGGCGGGCGCCTTGAAGTCGTCGTCCCGGCAGCCGAGTACCGCCAGGGCCTGCCCGGCTGGCACCACGCCACGTACGACCGGCTGAAGCGGCAGGCCACCGACGTCCACGAGACAGGACTGACGGCGTCGGACAGCGCCGCGCACATGGCAGGCAGCGAAGTCCTGGTGGGCGTCGTAGACGAGCTGCTCGCCGTATGGGACAGGAAACCGGCACGGGGGCACGGCGGGACGGCGGACGTAGTTGCCTACGCCGAGCGGACCGGCATCCCTGTACGCGTCCTGTGGCCGGAGGGCGCCACCCGCTGACCCCGTGCCATGACGAGCCCGGCCCCACCGTGAACTTTTACGCGAGATCCGTCTCCAGGTCGGCGACGGGAATCATCCCCGTCTGCTCGCAGGACGGGGGATAGCCGCCGGGAACCCGGCGGATCAGCCGGCACAGGCAGAGGCCGCCCCACACAGAGCACTGGCCGCACTCCCACGCGAGTACCGGCGCAACCGCGCCATGACAACCGTGGACCTCGCCCTTGCACAACTTCATCAAGGCGACGTGGAGCAGGCCTGCGCGACGACCGAGGACGTGTTCGGGCTGATGTCCGGCAGTCCCCTGCCCGGGGCCGCCTGCGGGTACTGCTGGGGGGACTTCTACCGCGATCTCCTCACGCTCGCGCCGTCCGCCCGGGCGGCGCGGGAGTGGGCCGACCATTACCGATCCGAATGGAGCCCTGCGTGACCACGGCAATCCAGCTACGCCACTTCGCCCACGACGATCTGCCCGGCATCCGACAGGCCCTCCTCGATGTCCACGCCGACGCCTACGCGGACCGCAAGCACGAGGAATTCGTCCAGCGCTTCCCCTGGTTCGTGGACCACTGGGGACAACGCAAGGGATTCGCCTGCGTGATCGCCTACGACGGAGACGAACCGGTCGGCTTCACCTATGGCGCACCAGGCGAACCGGGCCGCGAGTGGTGGCGAGAGTACCTGACCGAAGCACCCGTCGATCCGTCCACCTTCTCCCTGTCAGAGCTGATGGTCAGGCCGAGGTGGCGCAAGCAAGGCCTGGGCGAACGTCTCCATGCGGCCCTGCTCGACGACCGGCCCGAGGCCCTGGCCGTGCTCACCGTCGACACCAAACGCCCCCGCCTTCAGGCGATGTACGAAAGCTGGGCCTACCGCAAAGTCGGCGAGCGCCAGCCCTTCCCTGACTCCCCGCTGTACGCCGTGCTGCTCTTGGACCGCACTCCTTCCCGAGGGCGGGCCGCAGACGTACTCGGCAGTCGCCCATCGGAGCCCCCAGGTCTAGCGCACCAGACACCGATGCTCCTCGCCCGCACGAGCGGGCTTCCTGACCAGGGCGGGCGGATACTGCGGGTCCGGCAGGAAGCCCCGTCGCCGGTAGGCGCGGGCGAGTTGTTCGTTGCGGGCGGCGGCCACCAGGCCGATGCCCTGGGCGTCCGCATGGCTCAGCGCGAGGCGTACAAGGCGGCCGGCGGAGAGCGAGTCGCCCTCGGCAGCGGCGAATTGACCGACCTCCCACCAGATGCCGCCGGTGCGGCAGCGGGCGATGCGACACCGGGTCACCGCGAGGGAGGGCCCCATGCGCAGCCCACCCCGGATCAGGTTGGCCAGAATCAGCAGACCGAGCAGGAACATTCCGGCGTGATCTGCCAGCCCTCCGGGCACACCACAGGCCGCCGCAACGGGTGCCAGGACGGGGTCCAGGCCCAGGGCGAGCAAGGCCAGCAGGAGGGAGAAGGGGAGAAAGGCAGCACCGAACGCGAAGCGGCGGGGCCAGCTGAGACGCGGTCCCGACACGGTCAGAACCGCGCTGCCATGGGACAGCAGCCTGCCGCTGCTCTGCCACACGAACAGCAGCATCATCCACATCAGCGCGCCGACGGCCGCGCGCGGGCGGCTGACGGTTCGACGGCGACTGAAGCGGCTCTGCAGCACGCGGGCGTGGCGCGGGAGATCCCGCCAGCGAGCACGAAGGTCGGCGGGCACGCCAGACCGGGCAAGGTCCCGCTCGTGTCTCACCGGTCTTCGGGTGACCGGAGCGGTACCGCGGGCCCCGGGTAGTAGTGCGCGATTGATTCTCGCCAGACCTGGAGCTGCCACTCGCCGGCGGCGGCTCGCCGGGTGGCCCAGGCGCGGGCCGTGGGCGCGTCGGGGTGCGGGACCAAGGAGAACTCCTGCTCGTCGCGTTCGGCGGCGGTGTAGCAGGCCGGATCGGTGCACAGCACCCGGGCGGTGAGCTCGTTTCCCCCGGCGCGGTGTGGGGTGACGATGACGCCCAGGTCCTCGTGCTGGATGGCGAGGCAACTGCCGGAGCTGCGCAGGTACTCGATGACCGTGGCGCCGAGGTTGGCGAGGCCGCCGTTGCCCCACAGCGTGGCTTTGTCCCAGGTGAGGCTGTAGGAGTGCACGACCGCCTTGGTCCTGTCGGGCAGGGTCGTGGTGGTGCTGCGATACGGGATGCTCACGCTGCGCCTCGCTGGATGGTGTAGACGATCCCGAGGGACTCGCCTACATAGTCCGGTGCTGGATGATCGGGCGCCGGGTGTGGCGTGCGCATCGGGATCCTCCTGTCGCCCGGGGTGTCCGTGGGCAGCTGTGGGGGTCAGGGTAGTCGGCTCCTCCGCCCCCCTGACGATCTGGCGCATCCTCGTCGCCGGAGGCCGGGGGAGCCAAACCGCGCTGAGGTGCCGTGCCCGGTCAGGTGGCAGGGGGCTTGCCGCCGCGAGCAGCTCGGCCCCTTCAGCCAGTGCCATCTGCCAGCATGCTCGATGCCGGACAGATGAGTCGGGACGATCGAGCCACGTGGCGCAGGGCCCGGTGAGATACCCAACCGCCGTTCGGTCGCCGGCCGGGTGCCGCGGTCTAGTCGCAATCCTCCGTGTCCAGCGACCGAAGTGCTGAAGCCGCCGCAGCCGCGAGGGGATGCTCCGGGCCGGCATGGTCCACCACGTTGGTGAGAGCGGCGCGCGCGATGGTGTCCCGGCCGTGCAGATGCGCCGCGATGCCCAGGGCGTACTGGTCGCCGGCGTCCACCAGAAGCCTCTGCACCTGCTCCCAGGCGCGCTGGTCGAGCGGGCGGGCCTTGTGCCCGTGATCGCCGTCATCGGCACCGGCGGCATAGCCGAGCACCCGCCAGGCTCCCGGCGGGCGCGACGGGCCGCTCGCCGAAGGGAAGAGAAGACCCGTCGAGGCGTCCTCGGGCGCGGCGCTGGCCCATTCCAGCGCCCGCTGGAACCGCGCATCGGAGCCGTCGGCGCTCCGCGCGTGCCACAGACGGTGCAACTCGTCTTCGGACAACGGGCGGTGGATACCGCAGCGCCGTACATCCACGGCCGCCTGGACCAGCAGATGTCCGTCGGGGTTCGCACGGGCGGCCCGGCGATAGCGCTTGACCAGGTTCTCTCCACCGACGAGCGACTCGGCGAGCCCCTTGCCGACGGGGTAGCCGTTCTCCCGCAGATAGGACCGCTCGCGCGCTGTCATGGTGAACGGGACCGAGACACGCTGCGCGTACTCCAACAAGACCGTCCGCGCAGGCGCGGTGACGGCCGACCGGTCCTGCAGGATCCGCTCGTACCAGACCGAGTTCACGCTGGCCATCACCACCGCGCGGGGAAGCACCTGGTCGAGTACGCCCTGCCCGAGCAGGACGAGATCAGCCGGCGACAGGCCATCGAGCCACACCACGTACTGATGGCCCGTCCCGAACAGGCCCGAGACGTCCGGCCGGGTGCAGGCATCGGCGAGTTCGCAGGCGGTCAGCTGATACAGGCGCGCGTGCGGGAGACGGGTCTGCAGGGCCTCGTACACGGTCCGCGACACCCCGGACAGCGGAGGCCCGTCCAGCAGCACCATGGGATTGGCCGGACCGGCCGCCGAGCTCAGCAGCCGGAGAACCTCACCGACCGGATCGTGCGGAGTGCCGGGCTGGGGATCCTGGCTCACGCAGATCCCTCCGCCGGAACCGACACCGTGCCGCGCTGCGCGGCGAGTTCGGCGAGCAGCGCCGGATTGACGATGCGCACGATGGCCTCGACGTCCCGGGGGTCAGCCGCCGGCCACAGCGCGGCCCGCGCGGCGCGGTACTTTCCGGCGAGCCGTTCACGCTTGTCGGCGGGCAGTTGAGCCGCACGGTCCGCGCGGGAGTTGTGCGCATTGTCGGAAATCTTCACGAGTGTGGCCTGCGGGTCGGCGGTGATCCGCCGGATCTTCTCTTCGTACGTCATGCCCGCCTGGTTGGTCACCACCTCGACGATCTCGACGACCCGCGCCGGGATGCCGCTGCCCAACAGCTTTTCGGCGGTCCAGTCGGTGTCCTCCAGCACGTCGTGCAGCAGCCCCGCCATGACCAGTTCGTCACCGAACGGTTCGAGGCCGTCGGCCACCGCGCGAACGTGACCGAAGTAGGCGACACCGATCTTGTCGACCTGACCGGAGTGGGCGCTCTCGGCCAGGGCGGCGACCTCGCTGACGGACCTCATGCCATTTCCTCCTTCACCGGGCGGCGCCCGGCCTCGACAACAGCCGAAACACGGCCTGGTTGGTTGGGAAACACCCTGCCGCACGCCGGGCAGCGCCAGTCACGGTGTCCGGTAGTGGTGCCGGTCAGGCGGCGGCCGCGAGGGCGGCCAGGACGAGCGCGGTGACGTGGCCGGCCTGGTCCACGAAGGCCGCACCGCCGCCGGCCGCGTACTTCGGCGCCCGGCCGACGTGCTCCATCCACCACAGGACCGGCCACCGGCGGTCCAGAAACGCGTGCGAGGCACCGACCCACGCCAGGGAGACGGCCGTGACCGGAGCACTCAACGGCAGGTCCAGCACCACCGTCCCCAGGGACAGCAGCACCGCCGAGACCAGCACGTGCGTCGCGGCGTGGGACAGGTTGGCACACCATCCGGTGACGCCGCGCTCGGCCTTGTGCTCGGCCTGGTGATCGCTCTGCAGGGCATAGTCGGAGAGCAGATGTGCGACGTACAGCAGAACGAACACGGTGGCGAACATGAGCAAGTTCCTCCACGGCTGGGCGAGTTAAGCGCGTCGCAATGCGCAGACCCACTGTGCGAGCGCCGGGCCCGCCGCTCCGCTCCCGAAGACCAGACCAGGCGTGAGGCCCCTCACAGCGCAGCAGCGCGCGGATGACGCATACCGACGGCTGAGTTCGAAGCGGACCCGCGGCCAGGGGGAGCCGGGTGCGCGTCGCATCCGGCTCGGGCCATGCCATCACCCTGACGCCTGGCCCTTGGCAGCGTCGGCACCCTTGCCGATCGCGCGGGCCACTCCCTCGAAGGCGTCGAGCGCGCGGGCGTCGAAGCGACCGTGACGGGTCTGGATTTCCTTGCCGAGCTGGTCGTACAGGCGTGCAGCAGCACGGAACTCGCCCTGCTCCACGGCCTGCGCGGCGTCGGCCATCCGACGCTGGATCTCGGCTGGTGTGAGGTCCTGATGACTCACCGGTGATCTCCTGACTTCCTGGGGCTACATGTCGGGCGGCGGGACGGGACGTACAGAGGGAGGTGTCGGGCCGAGCACTGCTCACGGCGGGTTCGCTACCCCCAGCGGCTTCGCGGGACGCGTGCCCGGCGCCGGCAGGGCGGGCAGAGCCGCAGTCGCGGCGTCCTGCGCCGCCTGGAGAGCTTCGTTGAACAGCTCAAGGGCCTTGGCGACCTCGTCGCTCATCTCCGCGATCTGGGCGACCGCGAGTTCATCGCGGGCGGTGGCCGCCAGGAGGTCGAGCAGGTCTTCGTTCCCCGTCGTCAGCTCTCGCAGCTGCCTGAGCTCGTGGCGCCGCAGTTCGGCCTCGGCGATCTGCGTGGCGTAGTTCTCCAGGGCCTCGACGCGGCGCCCGGTGCTGGAGAGGCTGATCCGCAGGGCCTTGCGGCGGGGTTCCATCGCCTGCGCCACCGCCTCGCTCACCGCCTTCGCCGGCCCTTGTGCGGCCACCCGGCTGTAGATGCGCAGCGCCTCCGCGATCTCCCACACCTGGCCCTGAAGCCGCCGGTCGTGGTGCTCCTTGTCGGCCGGATCCAGCCGCTGCGCCGAAGAGCGCAGGACGCGAGTGGCTGCCTGCTCGGCACGGGCCAGCAACTCGCCCACCTCAGGGCGGAGTTCATGACCCAGCACAAAGCGGTCGTGCACGCCGGCTATCTGGAGCAGTACAGCATGGCGATGCCGGCGCTTCCAGACAGCGACCGCGCTGCTCAGCCCGTAGGCGACGGCACCCACACCGACCATGACCGTGCTGCGGGCGAACGCACTGAGCAGGAGACCCCCGAACCACCATGCGGCGCGACGGCCGCCGAGCGGATCGGCCAGACCCCACCACGGGCTCGTGAGTCCGCCACGCACGGCCTTGCGCAGCAGTGCGGGATCGGCCTGCCGCAGGAGCTCCTGGACATGATCCGGCAGTTCCGGGTCCAGGGTCAGGGGCGGCACAACGCCGGTGTCCCCCGCAGCCGCGTACCCAGCATCCGCCGGCATCCACCATTCCGTCACCTCGGTAACTCCCCACCGTGCCGTTGCACTTGGCTCTCAGCCCTCGGGATGGACGTCGGCCACGGCGGCTGCCGGCGGAGCGAACGAGGCCAGCGCGCGGAGCACCTCGTCGTAGACGGTCTGCTCGTCGAAGACCTTGAGCTCGAAACCCTGGGCGCCGCGCGCGAACCGGCCCTCGTAGGCCGGGCCCTGCTGCACAGCGAACCCCTTTCCGCCGCGCACCAGAGCGTCGTCGATCCCGCCGAGCCACGCCTGCTTATCCGGAACCTCGGCGCTGGGCTCCACCCAGGTCTGATGCCACTGCTCGGAGGCCTCCGGCCCGTACATCAGGTGGAAACGCCGGGCGAAGTGGCTGGCGTTGACGAGCTGCTGCTGGCGGAACTGGCGGCTGAAGAGCACCGCGTAGGTGCCGTCGAAGGACTCCACCCCGAGGACGTCTCCGTCACCCGCGCAGACCTGCCCCTTGCCCGGTCTCACCGGCCCGTCTCCGGGCCGGTCGCTGAGGCGAGGTGGTCCTGCCCGGCACGGCACGGGCCCTGCTCCGGCAGCACCCGGTCGCACGTACCCCACTGGGTGGGCTGCGTGCAGCGCTCCAGGGAGACATCGCCGAGCTCGCGCAGCGCCGCGGCCAGGTTGTCCGCGCAGGCCACGACCTGCTGCCAGGTCTGCTCGGTCCGGGTGCGGGGCCACTGCCGCCCGCGCGCCTGGGCGAAGGCCTGGTGCGCCTCCGTGAGCTGCGGGTAGCGCAGCGTCCACCCCAGACTCGCCTCGTCGAGCATCGCCAGCGGACCCGTCAGCTCGGGCGACAGATGCCGTACGGCGCTCAGTTCGCCGGCCAGCTCCGCGGCCGTGTACTCCTCGTTCACCGTGAACTTCTCCTTCAGCTCGGGGATCTGATCAGTCCTGCAGGGCGTGCACCGTCCTCGCCGGCGCCTGACCGCGGAGTCGGCCGGGGTCAGCTGCCTTCCTGGGCGCCGACGTCCTGCGCGCCGGCGGACTCCGCGGCCGCGGTCGTGGCGTCGATGTCGGCGTGACGGTGTCCCTTGCCGGTGAGGGTGACGACGAGGTCCTCCTCGTGGCCGGCGTCAAGCTCGTGCAGCTCCTTCTTGTAGAGCTTCCGGGTGGAGGCCAGGCCGTGCTCGATCAGGGTGCCGAGCGCGACGGTGAGGTCGGAGTCGGCCGGCGAGGTGTGCAGCTGCAGCTGACGGCCGTTGCCCACGACGCCCTCGATCGCGGCGCCGACGGCCTGGTGGTCCGGGGTGGGGGAGGACACCTCGGTGCGCAACTCGGCCGCGGCGAGCGACTCCAGCAGGGCGCGCTCGAGCGGAGTGAGCGGGATTTCGGTGCGGCGCACCCCGCGCACACGGTTGTGGTTCCGGGCCGCGAACCTGCGCACACCCTCGGCGAGGTACACCGGGCCGGAAGCCAGCTCCTGGACGAGCCACTGCTTCAGCTCGGGGCGCAGCTGACTGGCGCGTCCCTTGGAGGCGCCGGTGATCCGGGTGACCTCGGCCATGCCGGCCAGCTCGGGGACGTGCGGCTCGTCGAGCCGGCGCTCGAACTCCGCCTCCGTGATCACCTCGTAGCCGCTCATCAAGGTGATGTCGAGCCCCTGCTTGAGCAGCGCGCCCTGGACGTACTCGACGCCCCGGGTGCCGGCGTCGACGGGACTGTCGGCATCGAGGAACAGACGCACGGTCAGTCCGCCGGCGGGGGAGGAGCCGATCGATCCGCCGTAGGGGGCCAGGTCCTCGTAGAGCGCCGTGATGATCTCGTCGGGCGGAGTCTCGGACACGTCGTACTCGACGCGCACGTTGTAGCTGGTCTGGGTCATGGCTTCCTCATCTTGGGGGCAGGGCGGTGACGGCGCGGTCGGCCGGGCGCCGGGAGTGTCCCCCGGCGCCCCCGGCCGGTCAGTTGGAGCGCTGGGGCTTGGGCTTGCCCTTGCGCTCGGTCTCGAAGACGAAACCAAATCGCTTGAGGTCCGCCTTCGCGTTCTTGAGCCCCCGGTACTCACTCGGGGTGCTGGGCATCGTGCAGACGAACGTCAACACCTCCTCCTGGGTCGCGGTGGCTTCCGTCACGACAAGGAACACCTTGTAGTGGCTGCTCTTGGTCTCTATGAACCGAAATCCCTGCTGCTCCGCCTTCTTCTTCAGCTGGTACAGGTCCTTCTTGGTGGCCATGTTCTCCCCTAATGCTAAACGCCGTCAAGAATTATGATCTCACACATAACTAAACAACGTCAAGAATTAAGGAAAAAGAGCTTGGCGGGGTGGGTGAAGGTGCCCCGGCACGGCGCCACGTGGCCGTGTCGCCGCCGCACGTACCGCCTGGGGACCGGTAGAGTGCGGCACGGCCGAGCGCATCGGCCCACGCGAGCACCGCGGCCCATGACCGCGGAGCAGCAACATCGCAAAGGTGCCCGGACTGTACGTAGTTCCGGCTTGGCCGCATCAACTGCGCGCACACCCGCCGCCACGTCGGCTGGCCTTCGTCCGTATGCCGCTCTTCGCCGCGCGCACCGGAGTCATGGGCCCGATGCGTCAGAAATGCGAGAGCCACCATGCCCAAGCACCACGCCCGCAAGAACAAGGCCCGCCGCCTGCGCGAGCGCACCGGCGCTGCCTACACTTCAGCCGCCGCCGGAACACTCCACCGACACCCGCTCATCAACCTGGCGCCCGCGGCCGCCGACCCTGACACCGACATGTCCTGCGCGAGCGCCCTCGTCGCCGCGATCCGAGCCGGGTGCACTACCTGCCAGCGGCCCCTCAAGAGGCGCCTGCTCACCCAGCCCGAGGCCCTGGCCGCCCTGGAGAGCAGCCTGATGCTCATGGAAGCCACGCACACGGGCGCCAACCAGCCTGGTCAGCACGCCCCGGAAACCCGCCTCGATCAACTCCTCACCTTCTGGGCGGCACCGTTCTCGGCCACCTACCTGCGGCAGATCCTGTGGCGCCTGCCCGTGCTGCGTGCCCTGCCTCCCGGTGCCGTGCGCGTGCTGCGCGAGCGTCACCACCGCGTTCTTGCGCGAGTCCACCGAAACCACGGTGACGCGGCCGTGCGCGCAGTCTGGGACGCCTGCGCGGGCAATCCGACCACGCAGAACCTGATCGCAGTCGCCGATTCCTACACCACGTTGACCGATTCGCCCCGCACCACGTGAACGTGACCACCCGCGCCCGCCCCGCCTCGGGCGGGCGCCGGTGGCCGGAATCGCCAGACCGATACCCACCACCAGGAGCCCCCGTCGCGGGGGCTGGAAGCCCTGTGCCCGGCACCTCCGGAACAGACGTCGGGCTGGTGAGCCGCATCCCGCCGCCCCGCGCGGTCAACGCCCCCAGAGGAACGCGCGGGCGAGTCTCAGCTACTGCGTGTGTCCGAGGAGGCCGTCGCGCTGTGCTTCAGGGCGCTGCTCACCACCGCGCCGAGTTCCTCCTGGACCGGCCTGACCCGCTCGTCGTTCCAGGTGGACGGCGCGAAGAGGAGCTCCTCGAAGGCCTCGCGCTGGGCCACCGTGCACAGCCCGACGACCCCGTGGCCGCGCAGAGCGGCAGCTGTCTCGGCGACGGCTTCGGGCTCGCCCACGGACCGGTACATGTTGATGATCACGGCCACGGGCGTCTGCGGGTCCAGGCCCAGAGCTCGGACTTCGCGCAGCAGGGACTTGGCCGTCTCCTCGCCGGTGGCGGGCCGCTGCCGGCGCTCGATCATGTCGTCGAAGTCGTGGACCCGCGCGGCGTCGCTCCGCACCCCTGCCAGCCACTGCCCGGTGATCGCGTCCCAGTCCACTCCTGCGGCCGTGACGGGGGCGAGGGAGGCGATGAACTGGCGGCGCAGCTCGGTAAGTTCGGCCTCGTCGGGCGCGAACGGCTCCTGCTCGTTCTGCTCCAGGCGGCGGTGATGCTCCGCCCAGTGGTCTCGGACCTCGGGCCACACCTCGCCGTGCCGGCGGGCACCCTCGGCCTCGACCGCGGTGAGGAAGGATGCCCGGTCCGCGTCCCGGGCGGGCGGGAGCGAGTCGGTCCCCTCCAGGGACCGGGCGGCCGCCGGCGCGTCCCACCACTCGTCGCCCGTTACCGCATCGGCCAGGGACGCGAACCCCTCGGTGTTGTGCGGTCCGTGCGTGTGGAAGCGGGCGTCGAGAACCGCCATCACGGTCTGTGCCGCGGGCCGGGGCAGGTACGCGGCATCGAGGCGCAGGTGGGCGGCGAAGCGGGCGTCGAGCCACCGCGTCAGCATCGCGGTGCGCCAGGTCTGACGCTCCTCGGCACTGGCCGCACGCGGCTGCAGGTCCTGCCCGGCCGTCTGGCTGAGGAACTCGGAAGTCCGCTTGGTCAGTTCGTCGAGGGTGGCGCCGTCCGCGCTGAGGCGCTGCAGGTTCCGCATCCGGTTGTGCGTGATCCAGGAGTCGCGTACCGCGTCCCAGTGCTCCGGGTGCCGGCGCTGCCCCTCGGGGGTGATGAAGTCCAGGAAGTGGCGCCGCCACGAGTCGAGCGGGGCTGCGTCTTCCGGCGGCAACAGGTCGTCGGGGTGTCCGGGTCCCCAGTGGGATCCGAAGTCCCACCACTCCTCGACGTCCTCGGCATCGTCCGTGTCCCAGACGTCTACCTCGTCGGGGGCTTCGAGCCGGACCATGGCGTAGAAGAAGAATTCGCGATCCAGTGCAGAACGCAGCCGGTCGGCGTCAGCCGGCTCCGCCGAGGGATCCCGCCACTGCCCGAAGGCCTCGTTCAGCGCGGCGAACACCCGAACCTGCTCGGGCCGTGTGTCGACGACGTCGGCCCGTACCCAGTCCCGGCCGCGGTAGCGGTCGGTCAGCACGGTCAGGTCGGCGGCCGGGAGCGCGGCGAGTTCGGCCGGCGGGCGATTGCCCACGTCCAGGACGACCACGTCGCCGCGGCTGGTCGCCTCCGCGGCGCGCGCATCCAGGTTCTCTCCGAAGTAGCCGTGCGCGGCGGCCATCAGCCGCCCGCCGGAGGCGGGCGCGAACGGCTCGTGCCACACCGCCGTTTCATCGGCCGCGTCCTTCGCAACGTGCCGCAGCATCGCCTCGTCGGTCACCAGGGCCACGGTGCGCCCGGTGCGGGTCAGCCCGTAGGCGATCTGGACGCTCAGGGTGCTGCAGCCGGTCCCGCCTTTCGTCGAGCGGACGTGCACGATCTGCGGGCGCCGGGAGGCCGGCCCGTGCGGGCGCGGCATCAGGGCGGACTCATCACCGGCCAGCTCGGCGAACGTGGGCTCCCGGCTCGACCACGCGGCCGCGGCCTTCTGAGCGAGCAGAGGACGGCGCAGCGCGCGGCTCCAGGCGGGCGCCGTCTCAAAGAGGGAGACGTCGATGACACGGCGGGGGGTGTCCTCGAACACGGTGCCGTCCTGATCCCACAACGGCAGCAGCCCCGCTTCCGTGCACAGGCGGGTGGCCTCCCGTACGTCGCGGGGCTGCGCGGCGAGCTGGACCTGAGCCGCGGCGCCGCCCCGGGCCAGCGTCAGGTACTTGCCGTTGCGGACCCAGCGCAGCCCGGCCACGCCGGTGACGGTCGAGTTGGCCTCGTCCGTGCGGCTGGGCAGCAGGCGGGCCAGGACCTCGGCCTCGTACCCGGTCGCCGGCCACAGCCTGAGCTCGTCGCTGGGGCCTGGACTTGCCTTGGCAATGCCGAACAGGGTTCCGGCCGCGGTGACCGGGCCGAAGGGGCCGCTCGTGCGGGTGAGGGCGAACAGGATGGAGGCTTCAAGGAGTTGCTGCTCGGTGGAGGCGGCGTCGGGGACCAGGCCCTGCAGGAGGCCGTGGGCTTTGATCCAAGAGGCCGCCTGGGCGTGGTTCTCGCCGGTGACGGCGGCGCGGGCGACGGCATTGCGGTCGGCTTTCGCCATGATGTCCCTAATTCTCGGCGTGGCTCCCGGACCGGCACGCCGTGCATGGGCGCAGCAAGGTCAGCTCACTGTGAGGATCTCCCCCTTAGCGCCCTCAAGCGCATGCGCGGGTCCGGGCCGCGATGCGAGGCGGGTGGCAGCAGGTCTGCCCGCCCGTCATCGTAACGGCCTGCGGGCCGGATGCACCGGCGGCCGCCATGGATCGAGGGCGATGAAGTCGAGTTCGCCGCCCCGGGCGGAGATCCGGGCGTCGGTTGGCGCCAGGGCGACCTTGATGAGGACCTCGTCGCGGGCATCGACCCATCTCGGCATCGGGCACCTGGCGGACGCCGGCTGCGACGAGAGCGTTGCGGATGCCGAGCCGGAGGTCGAGCCCGGCGGCCGTGCTGCTCATGGGAGGTCCATTCTTCGGGCCGGCGGGTGCCGATGGGATCAGAGGTTGATCAGGTCGCGGACCGCGTCGGGCAACTGGGCGACGAGCTGGGGCCGGTCGAAGTAGTAGTCGCGGATGCGGCTGGCGAGTTCGCTGTCCACGGTGACCTCCTGAGGCGCCGCCGGCAGGCCGAGCGCGGTGCGCGCGGCGTCGTCCAGCTGGGCTGCGAGCGGCTGGTAGTCCCGTCCGTCCTCCTGGCCCATGAGCTGGTCGAAGGTGGGCCGGGGGCCGACCTTGGGGAGCGGGCCGACGGGCCGCATTGCGGGCTGGTCCGCCAGCCGCGAGTCGTGGGGAGTGGGCTGCTGCTGGTCTGTCATGTCGTCCTCCATGTCCGGTGGTGAGTCTGGATGTTCCTCACCCTTCACATAAGTCTATTCATAAAACTAAACGATGTCAAGTATTACGAAAAGACAGGAATGGCTAGTGGCGGTGGACCTCGTTCATGTCGACGAGCTGCACCACCACGCACGCGCGCCCCTTGATCGTCACGTTCTCCTGGACCCCCACGGACACCCAGTTCGAGCCGCTCTCGTGCAGCCGCTCCCGCTCCAGATTCCCGTACTGCGACACGTGCGCGACCGCGGCCCCGCGGCGCGAGACCATCTCGAACACCACGGCGTGGTCAGCCTCGCCGTACTGGCCGTTGTCCTCCCAGTCGGTCCGCGCGAAGTACTCACCGCCCGCCACCTCCGGGCAGTGCGAGGAGGAGAGGAACGAGGGGCTGTTGTAGCGGCTGCCGGCCGGGAAGGTCTCCCGCGCCCACTGCGCGACCCGGTTCCCCTTGCGGACCTCCAGCGGGGGAGTGAACCCGCGGAAGGTGCGGTGCGGCACCTCGGCCGTACCGGCCGAGCGGATCGCCGAGTTGATGCTGTCGGTGACCACCCGCATCGGCACGTCCATCGTCTCCGCCGGCTGGTCCAGGTCATGCCCGTTATAGAGGTGGGCGTTGATCTGCCGGTACTTCGAGCCGGTGTACGTGCTGACCCAGTGATGCTGCTCGGAGTTCAGACGCGACGCCCACGCCGACGACTCCGGCACCAGCGCACCGGCCCGATGCTCGTGCAGCTGATCGCGCTGAGGATCGCGGCCCAGGCCGTGCCGCTCCCAGGGGCGGGCCGCCTGCCGGGCGCGCGCCGCGCCGATGATCTGCTCGGCGTGATCGGCAGGAACACGGTCGTAGATGACCTGCCCGTTCTCGATCCGATACGGCCAGGGCGAGTCTGCCAGCGCCTGGTAGCGGCCCTGGTCGAGCCGGTTGAACACGACCCGGGCGTGCGGCGGTTCATCCCCGTTGGCCGGATACACCGTCGCGGACCCGGCGAAGTCGTCCCCGCGCCAGGCCACCGTCTGACCGCCGTCGGCGCGCGGCACGAACGTGGCGGCCCCGCCCGCCCCGCTGGCCCGCGCGAACGCGTCGGCGGCCCGGACATGCTCGGGGTACTCCGGCAACTGCGCCGCGCCCCACCCGTCATCCTCCGGCGCCGGGGCGGGCATCGCCCAAGCGACGCGCGGGTCGGCGGCGTTGGGGTAACGCGGCGTCTGCTTGCGGTCCTTGAGCAGGGTGCGCGTCGCGGCCGCGGACAGTTTCGCGTTGCCCGCGTACAGCTTGGCCTGCTCGTCCTCACCGCTCTCGACGGCCTGACGGGTCTTGGCCTCCCACATCTGGGCCGTGGCGTACGCGCCCAACGCGGGGTGCCCGGCGCCGGCCACCGCGACGTCCTTGCGCAGCGCGGTCGAGGCAGCGCGGCGCGCGGCCCGGACAGCCGGGTGAGACGAGCCGCACCTGCGCCCGCCCTTGGATAGCGACCTGCACACCGAAAGCCCTCCCTTCCTCGCCCGCGACCCGCGGGGCTGCCCCGGACAGGCAGCAACGCGATCTTGGAAGGAGTGGCCTGTGGACAGAGACCCAGGAGCGGTGTCAGAGCAGCGCGCACAAGCTGAAGGCCGGGAAGGCCGAGAAGGCCGACGTGGGGCCGGCCTTCCGCTGCATCCGCACGCATGGCAGCCGGTTCAGTACCGCTTGGATTCGTTCACGTCGGCCAACTGAACGACCACGCACGGCGTGCCGGCCACGCGCACGTTCTCGTGGACGCCGACCACCACGAACTCTGAGCCCCGCGGCATCAGCCGCTCCCGCTCGTCGTTGTCGAACTCCGAGATATGCGCGACCGCGGCGCCGCGACGGGAGACCGTCTCGAAGACCACGCCGTGGTCGGCGGTGCCCCACTCCCCACCGGACGACCAGGAACGCTCGGTGAACCTGGCGGCCACCTGGGGACAATGGGAGACCGACATGTACGAGTCGTCCCGGTAGCGGCTGCCGACGACGAAGGTTTCCCGGGCCCAGGAAGCGACCCGGTTCTCCTGGCGGACTTCGACGGGCGGGGTGTAACCGCGGAAGCACCGATGAGGCTCCTGGGACTGTCCCGCGGCCGTGATCGCGGAGTCGATGTGGCCCGTCACGACCCGCATCGACGTATACATGCCGTCGGCCGGCTGGTCGAGGTCCCGGCCCCTGTACAGGTGCTGGTTGATCTCGCTGTACGCCTCGCCGGTGTACGTCGTGACCCACTGGCGCTGGTTGTAGTCGAGTTCGGACGCCCACTGCTCGGACTCCGGGACCAGGCGATCGGCCGTCACCTCGTCGAGGCGATCCCGGTGGCCTGCATCGCTCAGGCCGTGCCGCTCCCATGGTTTGGCCGCACGACGGGAGGCGGCCGCGTGGATGATCTGCTCGGCGTGATCGACGGGGACCCGGTCGTAGATGACCTGCCCGTCCTCGACCCGGTAGGGCCACGGCGAGTCGGCCAGCGCCTCGTAGCGGTCCCGGTCGAGCTGGCTGAACACCACCCGCGCATGCGGGGGTTCATCGCCTTCGCCCGGGTAGACCGTCGCCGCACCGCCGAAACCCTGGTCGTTCCACGCAGTCGTCTGCCCGCCGTCGGCCCGCGGCGGCAGCACCCGCGCCCGTCCGCCGATGCCGGCCGCCCCGGCCAGCGCGCGGGCCGCACGGGTCTGCTCGGGCGGCCGCGGAGGCGGCGCCGCGCTCAGCGCGGCCGGATCCGCGGCGTCCGGGTAGGGCTCCTTGGGCTGCTTGCCGCGGGCGTACGCGCGGGCCGCGGCCGCGCACTTCTTCGCGTTGTCCGCGTACATCCGCGCCCGGTCGTCGTCACCGTTCTCCAGGGCGTCCTTGGTGTGAGCCGCCCAGGCTTGCGCGTTCGCGTACGCGGCCTGCGCGTCCGGATCGCCGGCATCGGTGACCGTCTTGCCCAGCTGGGCGGAGGCGGCCCGCCGTGCCGAGCGCATGGCTGGCTGCGACGACGTACACCGCCGGCCTCCCTTTGCTATGGACCTGCACACGCCCGCTCCCCACTGCCGTTTGTCGCGTGACCACCCTGGTCGGGCGGTTCGGCGATCTTGCGGAGAAGGGCCTGTGGACAGAGGTCAGTCACGGCGCGTGGGAGGTGTAAAGGGGGAAGGGATGCGGAACGCGAAGGAGGCGGGGCGGCCGGTGAGGGCCGCTCCGCCTCCAGCAGGGCAGCGAGGGTCAGGAGAGGTGATCGGCGACCAGGTCGGCGAACTCCTGCTCACTGAGAATCTTCGTGCCGAGCTGCTCGGCCTTGGCAAGCTTGGACCCGGCCCCCTCACCCGCGACCAGAAGCGTCGTCTTCTTCGAGATGCTGCCGGAGGTCGTCCCGCCCGCGTTCTCGATCAGTTCGTTCATCTGGTTGCGGTTGCGTCCGGCCAGCGGCCCGTGCATTCCGCCCGTGACCACGACCACCTCGCCCGCGAGGGGCTTGCTGCTCGCAGTGCTGCCGCTGTCGGTGGTGGGCTCGTCCATGTTCAGCCCGGCCGCGACGAGCTTGTCGATGACCGGGCCCATCGCGGCGATGTGTGCGGCGATCTTCGGCGCGTTCGCCCCCGGCAGCTTGTTGACCTCGGCGAGCGCCTCGGGAGAGGCGGCGCGAATCTTCTCCATCGTGCCGAAGTGCCGGGCGATTTCGCGGGACAGGGTGCGACCGGTCCGTACGATGCCCAGCGCGCAGAAGACCCGGTTCAGGGGCTGCTGCCGGGCCTTGTCGAACTCGGCCAGCAGCGAGTCGGCGCGCTTCTCGCTGCCAGTCGCCTCGGCCAACTGCGCGCGGGAGAGCCCGAACAGGTCGCCCAGATCGTTGACCCGGCCCGTCTCGATGAGGGTCTCCAGGTAGGTCACGCCGAGGCCGTCGATGTCGAGCTGGTCGCGGCCGACGGCGTATTTCAGGGACGGCAGCAGGCCGCAGGAGCCGTTCACGCCGCCCGCGCACTCCCACCGCTCGCCCGACTTGTCGATCTCGCCGTCACACTTAGGGCAGGACTCGGGGAAGACGATGTCGGTCTCGGCCCCGGTGCGCAGCCCGGTCACGGGCGACTCGATCCGGGGGATGATGTCGCCGGCCTTCCACACCTTCACGGTGTCATTGATCTTCAGGCCGCTGTCCCGGATGAACGCCGGGTTATGCAGGGTCGCGTACGTGACGACGCTGCCGTCGACCTCCACCGGCTTGAGCACGGCACGCGGCGCGATGATGCCGGTGCGCCCGACGTTCCACTCCACGGCAAGGAGCTGGGTCTGCGCTTCGACGGCCGCCAGCTTGTACGCGATCGCCCAGTGCGGGTGGCGGGTGGCGAACCCGGCGGCCTTCTGCTCGGCGAAGCCGTTCGTCTTGATGACCACGCCGTCGATTCCGTACGGCAGCTCGGGCCGCAGCGTCTGGATCTCCTCGACGCGGGCCTGGACCTCAGCGAGTGTGGTGCACACCTTGAGACCGACCTCGGCGCTGCCGGTGGTCTGCACACCCAGGGCGGCGACCTGCGCCATGACGGCTTCGTGCGTCTCCCCGGCGAGGAAGTCGACGTCGTCCAGGCCCACCGCGCCGTAGGCGAAGAACGTCGTCTCGATGACGTACGGGCGGTCCTTTGCGCGCAGGGTACCTGCGGTGCCGTTGCGCGGGTTAGAGAACATCTTCGCCTTGTGCGCGACGCGGATCTCGTTCGCCTTCACGAACTGGGCCGCCGTGAGCAGCGCTTCGCCGCGGATCTCCACGGTCACGGGCTCCGGCAGCTGGACGGGGAGACCCACGATCGTGCCGATGGCGTGCGAGAGGTCCTCGCCGTGCACGCCGTCACCGCGGCCGACGAGCTGCACCAGGCGGCCGTCACGGTAGCGGGCCGCGATGGCCGCCCCGTCCAGCTTCGGCTCGACCGCGTAGCCGCCGGTGACCGGCCCGTCGATCCGGCGGTCCAGGGACGCGCCCCACTTCTGGAGGCCCTCGGCGTCGAAGACGTTGTCCAAAGAGAGCATCGGCACGGTGTGCGCGACGTCGCCGACGGGGGCCGCGCCGCCGCCGACCTTGCCGGTGGGGGAGTCGGCCCGGGTGTGCTCGGGGTGCTCGCGCTCGTAGGCGGCAATCGCGCGGGCAAGTGCGTCGTACGCGGCGTCGTCGAGGGTGGTGTCCCCATCCCCGTAATACGCCGCGCTCGCGGCGATGGCCTGGTCGATTGCCGTCTCGTAAGCGGCGCGGTCGGTCATGGAAACGGCGGGTGCAGCAGTCGTCATGCAGTGATCCTTACGTAGGGGTCTGACAATGGGCGGGGTGCGGCAGCGGAGCTACGACCGTTGGTGATGGGAGTCGCACACCCACCGCTGCACCCAGCCGTGCGCGACACGGTCGACGAGGACCACGTGGCTGTTGGTGCCGGGCTTGCACAGTGCGCACTCCACGTGTTCGGGGCGCAGCAACTGGACGGCGGTGAAGCGGGCCGCTTCGGGCAGGGTCCACCCCTCGGTGCGGACGGTGTCGTTGTCGTAGGGGCGGAAGCTGACCGAAACGCGGCGCATCCCGGTCAGGACGTGGTCATCGGCGGGGCTGGTCACGGTGACCTGGGTGCCGCTCACGCGCAGGAGGTCACCCTCGCGCAGTTCGCGGGCCTCGACGGCGGTGACGACGGAGCCGGTCAGCATCAAGATGCCCGTCGGCAGGTCGGAAAGAAGCATGGGAAGCGGCGGCCTTTCAAGACGGTGATGGGGGCGGGACCGGGAGCCGTGCGGGGGAGGCCGGCGACCGGCCCGCCCCGCGCAGCCCCCGGGCTACGCGACCGCCGCGAACGCCTTGCGGATGGACGCGAGCTGCGTCTCGGCCGCCTTGGCGCGGGGCTTCAGGACGTCCAGCTCGCGGGTGGTCTTTTCGAGCTTCTTCAGGGCGGCGTCGAGCTGGACGCTGTACCAGGTCGCCTTCCGGGCCCGGTCGATGACCTCGGCGAGCGGCAGGCCGTCCACGTCGATGTCGGACAGGTCCGCGGTGGCCTTCGGCGTCCTGGTGGTCTGGTTCTTGTGGGCCTTGACGTGCGGCCATACCCCGCTCGCCTTGGGCCGGGTGAACTCGCAGTTCGGCCAGACGCAGTTGTAGACGACGGTGCCGTCCGCCAGCAGGACCCTCAGCACTTCCTTGAAGTAGCGGGGGTTGGCGGGGGTGCTCTTCGGGGTCTCGGCGAACTCGAACTCGATGACCTCAAGGCCGTTGAGAATTCCATTGGGGGTTGCCATAGGTGCGGTTCCTAACGTGGTTGGCAGAAGGGGGACGGGGCGGCGGGGAAGAGACCGACGTCCCGTGGCTGCTCAGTGGGGCGGGCGACTTTGCGGTGCCTGGGGTGGGAGAGGCAGGGTCGGGCTGGGTGTGAGGCGGGTTCAGGGGCGCTGCCCGGCGGGCAGCGGGGCGGCCACCCGGTGGGCGTCGACAACGTCGTGGACCCAGGAGGGCGCGCTGAGAAGGCTGGTCGGGTAGTAGCTGCGGCGCCCACGAACCTGGTCAGGGCCCGGCGTCCTGCCCGTGGCGACGAGCGGGCCGTCGAACCGGGCCTCGTCCCAGCCCCACGCGGTGTCCCTGCTGTTGAGGTAGGTGATGCGGACCACGTCCGGCCGGATCGGAACAGGCATCGGCCAGTCAGAGATCTCGCCGCCGCCGTGGACAGTGAAGAACCGCGCACGCCGGGCCAGGTCGCTGGTCACGGTGGCGCGCATCGCACCGTCGGTGACGTTGCGAGCGGGGACTGCCACAGCGCGGGCCAGATCGGTGGTCCACGGCGGCCTCGGAGGGGTGGGCCAGTAGGAGTTGGGGGGATACAGATGCAGCCCATCGGCCATGCGGTCCGCCCACTGGGAGGCTGGCTCGGCGGGGACGTACGGGCCCCGGATGCGGAGCGCGTCCAGCTCCCAGGGCGACCCGCCACGGCTGTAATACGTCACATGCAGTTGGGTCGGCCGCATCGGGGGGACACCCGCAGACGGGTCACACAGGTACTCCGGCGGGATGTCCGGAGCGCCGGTGACATCGAAGGTGATGACGCGCTGGGCGTGCTCGCGGGTCAGAAGCAGGACAGACACGGGACTCCTTGCGGGGGCCGCCGGGACTACTGGCGGAGGGACGGGGCACGCCAGCGGCGGGGACACGGTGCTGCTCGGCGAACTGTGCAGCCACAGCGGGAAGTTGGTGAAAGGGGGAGCCACGGGACGACGGGGACGGGTCCGGCGCCCCGTGGCCGCTCAGTGGGCCGGTGGGGCGGGGCTCTGGTGGGCGGGCGTCTCCACGACGCAGTGGCGGGAAGCGCCGCCCGCTCAGCATCACTGCGGCAGGTTGTCGTGCTCGATCTCGTGAGCCTCGAACCGTCCGATGTACCGGCCGCCCCAGGTGACGATGCACCGCCACGCGGTGGAGTCGTACTCCAAGGTTGCCCACTCCTGCACGATGCCGTCCGGCGGCAGGGTGACCGGCTGGCCGCCCGCACGCCTGACGCGGTCGCCGGAGCTGAATCCTTCGCGGCTGGCGGCGGTCTCGACGTGAGGTATCTGGAGTGGCTGGAGCATCGTGGTCCTTCGGGGATGTTCGTGGTCAGGTTGGCGGGGGCGGCTCGGTGGGCCGGAGCTGGGTGTGGCGGGCCCGGAGTTCGGCGCCGCTGAGACGGCAGGACGGGCACGGGCGGGCGGTGGTGTCGGATGGCGGGCCGGACTTCCAGGCCAGGCCGCGCCCGCAGCGCGCACGCGCCGAGGAGATCCAGTAACTGGCGCGGTCCTCGGACCACAGGCTGTCGGGGTGGCCCGGCCAGAAGCGGGTCGACCAGGGGCCGCCCGCGATGTGGACGTAGTGGCCGTCCTCGTGATCGCTGACGCCGTGCCCGTACAGGGCGGTGTCCAGCTCGGCGTCGGGGGACACAGAAATCTCCGTCGCTTCAGTCGCTTCGATGGCGGGCGAGGGGCCGCCGGGAGCGGGTGGGGGGGGTGCTCCCGGCGGCCGGTCCAAGGGCCGGTCAGGCGGCCAGGGTGAGGAGCTGGCGGTGGGCGGCGGTCTTCTTCTTGGTGACCTCGCCGATGTCGGACAGCGACCGCGCCGCGCGTGCCGCGAGGGAGTTGGCCTTGGCGTAGTGGTCGAGGTACTCGCCGATCGCGTTCCACCCGGCCCATGCGGTGCCCCGGATGCTCTCCTGGGTGGCCGCGTTCTCGAACAGGCCGCGCAGGGTGTCCATGCGCGTCTCGTAGTTCTTGCGGGTGCGGGTGGTGGGGCTGGTCGGGACGGGCCACAGGTCGCGGCTGGTGACGAGCTTCTCGAACTGGCCCATGCTGAGCGGGGTGTTGATCATGCGCTCGGCCTCGTGCTCGAAGTGGTCCTGCCAGTCGAAGAGGACGGCGAGCTCGTTCTCCAGGGTGACGAGCTTCTTGAGGGCCGAGGCGGTGTGCGGGACCGACACCTTGTGCTTGGCGCCCGCGATGATGATGCGCTGCATGTTGCCGCAGTCCAGGCGGGTCGGGCCGATGTGCAGGGAGTTGGACGAGGAGCCGTCGTGGCTGCCGAAGAGGGTCAGGTGCATGTGGTGCTCGTCGATGCCGCCGATGCGCGTGATGCCGGGCAGGCTCATCGAGATGAAGAACTTCCTTCCGCCCGCGTAGGCACCCGCCTTGTGGAAGACGGCACCGGACTCGGTCCGGGCCAGGTCCAGGACCTTCTCGTACGCCTCGATCTGGACCGGGGTGTACTTGCGGCCGACGGTGCCGAGATACTCGGTCTCGCCGGTGCGCGGGTTGGTGCGGACCGTGGCGCGGGTGTCGGGCATCTTCACCGTGGTGGTCGTGACGCCGTCCTCGCTGATCTCGGAGGTCTTCGCGGTCACGTCGCCCATCAGGCGAACGTCCCAGTCACGCAGGTCGGCCATTTCCAGGGCCTTGCGGGCGGTGGTCGCCTCGCTCACGTCGGCACCCAGGATGCTCCAGGCGTCCTTGCGGCCCGGGGCACGAAGGGCGGTTCCGGCGGTGGGGATCTCAAGAACAGTCACAGGCAATAGCTCCTCAATCGACTGGGAGCCCGTCCGACTCCCTGACCCTTTAAATATTACGCATAAGGTTCGCTGACGTCAAGTTAAAAGGGTCATTGGGATTGAGGCAGTCCCACGCCGCCCACGGCACACGACAAATGCCCGACAGCAGACAAGTCGTCGACCGGCAGGCAGCAGGACCAGGCGTGCGCCACACTCAGCCGTGGCGCAGGAGAGTCTTCGGAGGAATGAACATGGCTGGGAGTACGGACAGGCCGGCCCGGATCCGGGTGAACGCGGTCGCAGTCGTGATCATTGGAGTCGTGGCCTTCGCGGCCGCCCTGGTCGCCAACTCGGCACACCAGGCCGCGGGCACCGGGGCGGGCATCGCGGTGGTCGCCGCATGCACCGCGTGGCTCGCCAGGGACGCATGGCGCCGCCGGCAGATGGAGCGGACCAACCGCCCCGGAGGCGCCGCCTAGCAGCGAGCAGGTCCGCGACGCGGACAGCAGAGTCGGGGCCGGACAGCAGACCGAAGTCTCCCCCTCCGGTGAAGAAGGGGGTTTGCAAGACCGTCCGGCCCCTCACCACGGACACACCCGACCCGCAGCACCGAAGCGCTGAGAGAGGTGACCGTGCCCCTACTGTAGCGGCCGCGCCCCGCGCGAAAGGCCCCGTCCCGACACCGGGACGGGGCCTCGGCGTAGGCGGGTGCTCGCCGCGGCGCGGAACGTGGTGTCCCCACCGCGACCAGCGGTGATGGAAGCCCGGCGCGCTCACGGCGCCGGGACACCAGCGCGAGCCCCACACCGGGTGACGGCGCCCGCCGGAGCCGTGAGGGACGTCTAGACGTCGAGCACCGCGGACAGGGCAGCGGAGATTGCACTGGGCGGGGCGCTCGCCCGCAGACTCCCGTGCACCTGGCCGACTTCGACTGCCCACCCGGCAGCGGTGAGGGAGGCATGGCAGGCGGCCTTCAGGTCGGCGCGCTCGGCACCGAGCCGCCGGGCCCGTTCGGCCAGGACACGCTCCCGTGCCGCCGGGCTGACCGCGGCACGGGAGATCTCTTCCGGGGTGAGAAGCGACGGCTTCACGATCTGCACGGAGAGCTGGGGATTGCTCGGCGTGACCTCCGGGTCGAGGCCCACCTCGAAGCCCAGCGACACGACCGCGTGCGTGGAGTCGTAGCGAGCAGGGGTGCATCCGGCGGAAACCATGACCAGCGCGGCCTCGTGACTCAGCGCCTTGTTGAAGGCGTAGCGGTCGGGCTCCACGGCCAAACTCCTTCCGGTCGCGTCGGCTTGCCCATTTTCCTCCCCGCACACGCCCCGAGGGGGGATTGCCCGGGGCGGTCGCGGAGGTCGGATTGGTCAGGCGGCCTGGCGGCCGGCCTCGTCGTACGGCTCGTCGTCGTCCTCGGCCTCCGATACGCCGCCGGCGTAGCCGGCGGCCGCACAGTGGGCGAAGGGGATGGTGGTGCGGGGGAGTGGCCCAACTGCTGTGCGTGATTCAGCTGTTGGCCGCCTGGTAGAGATCGCGGATCTCCTGGGAGATAGGGCCGCGCGGCTTGACTTCGTGTCCGTTCTCGACGGCCCACGCGCGGATCGCGGTCGCGTCGCTGCGACGGACGGAGGGACGGGGGGTGTGGACCGCGTCCGTGTCCGCCTCGGTGAGGTCGCCCTCGGAGGGCTGCATCTTCCGATTGCGGATCAGCCAGGCGCGGACCTCGGCGACGTCGCGGGCGATGGAGGAGTCCTTGGCCGGATAGGGGTCCTCGGACGTCTCCGGTGTGTACGCGCGCGCGAAATGCTTCAACGAGTCAACACTCACGCCCAGCTCGCGGGCCAGCGCGGTCTGCTTCAGCCGGGGCTGCTCCTGCGCGAGGCGGGCGCTTTCCTCCATGCTCGGCGCGACCGGTGCGGCGTCCGCCTCACGGAGACGCGACTCCAGCCACTCCGCCTGCCCCGGCTCCTCCAGGTGGAGCACTTCCGCCAGCCACTCGACTGACGTCCTGACCTGCCGGGCACGGGCGAGACGGGCCCGCTCGAAGACGTCGCGCTGACCGACGGTGAGCCCCAACTCATCCAGGTAGACACGGCCGTTGACGGGCTCGGCGCCGTCGTCGATGTGCCGCAGCAGCCACACCCGCAGATCCGCCCAGGCGGGCTGGCCGTTCTTGCCCGCCGCAGGCATCGGATCGCTCTTGCGCAGGAACCAGGCCCTTACCTGGCTCCAGGACCGCTGGCCGTCCGGATTGGCGAGCGGGAAGGGGTCGGTGCTCCCGGACGGATAGCGCTCGGCGTACTTGTTCACCGCGCGCCGCGTCAGGCCGAGCAGGTCCCCCAGGGCGATGGAATCCATCAGCACCTGCGTGGGGCGGACGGCGAGAACCCTCGCGTTCACGTTGCTCGGACCGGACCGCTTGGCCGTCTGCGCAAAGGGCTGGGCGACGTACCAGTCGAGGACCGCGTCGCGGTCGCGCAGGACGGTGCGTCCCTTGCGGTCGACCTCGCCGGGGAAGGCGGGATCCTTCACCCAGTTGTGTACGTGGGTGCGGTCGGTCGCCTCGGCGATCTGCGTGGTGGTGACGTGCTTCGGCAGCTTCTTGAATGCCTTGCGGACTTCGGCGATGTTCCTCATGAGGGGGCTCCGGATGGGCGTATCGGCAGGTGAATGCGGGACTTGGTGAAAGGCTCCACCCTCCCTCTATCCGCTAATGTTCTCATGATAGGGTGACTGTGTCAATTTTTAGGGTCACTCGCGAGTGGTGGCAGAGGATGCCCGCCGCGCCGCGCACGGAGGGGGCCGCCGGCCGCCCGCGCGGCCTGTATCCCTGCGGCGGTCAGCCGCAGAAGGTGCGGGTGACCGCGGTGCACGCCGTCGGGGTCCGGCTCGCCCAGACAGTGGCCGCAGCCGTCGAGGAAGCCCACGAGGCCGAGCAGCTCCAGGGCGTGGACGTCAGCCTCGCCCACGAGCATGGGGTGCACGGTGCCGGAGGAACGCACGGCGGCGTCGCGCAGCGCGGTGAGCCGACCGGGCGTCAGTCGAGGCGGCACGCGCTCAGCCCCAGGCCACGTCGCGGCCGCGCGCGGCGCACCACAGAGCGAGAGCGTGCAACTCGAGCAGGCGCTGCTGGAGATACCCGGCCCTGCGCCCGCCCGTGTACCAGCGGCCGCGAAAGTAGCCGTCGACGCCTGCGTCCTCGGGGGTCAGGGCGAGGGCGGCCAGCACCCGGCCGAGGAACTGCTCGGCGGGCATCTGGCCCGCGTCACCCGTTGCCGGCTCCCGGTCGGCGGCGGAAGTGGTGTCCCCCGCGCCCGGGGCGGAGGCGACTGCGGTTCCGGCCGGGTCCAGGGCTCCGAATCCGAGCAGGTGCGCCAGGCGTACCGCGTTCCGCACGCTGACGTTCACCTCGGGCGCGTATGCCTCCGGGTCGGCGTCGTGCACATACAGCGGGTACTGCGGGCAGATGTCCGGCATCTCGCAGCCGGGCAGTGCGTCCCGCTCCGCGGGTGCGTCGAGGACTTCGGCCAGGGCCTGTTCGTACGTACGGTGGCGCACGGCGAGCTCGGTGGCCGGCCAGCAGCCGCAGCTGGCGGCGAACGCGCTGGCCGGCCGGTAGTCGGCGGTGAAGGTCACGGACACGGTCCCACCCTTGTTGTCGCAGTTCAACGGCTCAATCCGCAGGCGGCGGGCGGGTGCTGCATGTCCCGCAACGCCCGCCCGGCCGGTCACAGGCGAGCTGCAGCCGGGCCGACGGTGTGGACGTTCGGGGTGAACGGGGACTCCATGCCGGGGTCGGTGTGGAACAGCATCTTGTGGATCGCGCGGGCGGTGAGCCAGTGCTCGTCCCAGTCGCCGTCGCTGTCGATGGCGAAGTAGTCGGGAGCGAGGGTGTGGGCCCGCAGCATGACGGCGGTGACCGCGATGTCGTACGGCTTGGGCCGCACGTCGCCGGTCTTGCAGAACGAGTAGGTGAAGCCCCGCTCGTCCCGGAACTGCGGCTCCAGCTCGATGGCGAAGGTCTCGTAGTCCTCGTCCGCGGCCATCAGGCCGTTGAAGACGATCGCATCGTCGTCGATCCGCGGCACCCCGGTGCCCGCGCCGCCCGCGAGCGCGATGTTCTGGGTCTGCTCGACCAGGTCCAGGATTGCGGCCGCGTCCAGGCGCAGCTGCAGCCAGTTGGAGAGGAAGTTCTCCGCCTGGGGCGTGTACGCGAAGTAGTTGGCGTGTCCCATGGGGCAGAGCTCCTTGCGTCGGTACGGGGTCGTGGCGGCTGCCCCGGCGTTTGCGTCGCCCGAACAGCTATCCACTAATGTACCCCTGAAGGGTCATTGTGTAAAATCATGAGGGTCGCTCGTGTTGTGTGTGCCGACGGTGCGGTGGCGCCCGGGGCCCTATGCGGCCGCCGCGCCCTCCGCGGCCATGCCGCCGAGGATGCGGAGGTGGCTCTCGCAGCCGTGGGCGAGCTCCCGCATGTGCGTGTCGAGCGTCTTGTAGTCGACACCGTCCCCGAGGCGCAGGCCGCGGGCGGCCTCAACGGTCTGCTGCTCCACGGCGGTGAGCGGGTAGCCCTTGGCGACGGCGACCTCGATGTGGGCGAGGAGTTCCGGCACGTTCATGCCGGTGAACGGGAAGCCGGGCCGGTTGTGGGCGCCGAGGCGCGGAGTTGGCGGGATCCCGAAGGTGTAGTCGCGGCGGTAGGTCTCGCACGCACGCTCGGAGCGGTCCGCGATACCGGAGAGTTCCGACACGTGCTCCGCTGCCGGGACGCCGCAGCCCTCGCACGGACCGGCGTGCTGCTGGTACTCGCGGCACACGTCGAGGTGTTGGGCGCGCGCGGCGTCCTCCGCCTGGCGAAGGGTGCTGAAGGTGTCGGGCTCGTCCCAGTCGTAGTACTGGGCGTTGACGTAGTAGTCCTGCTCGAACTGCCCGTTGTAGGACCACTGCCCCTTGGGGACGTAGGAGGCCGATGTGAGGCCGTGCGGGTCGAGGATGAGCCCGTTGTCGGCCCATACCTGGGCCGTGCAGCCGCATTCGGGGAAGCGGCGCACCCAGGAGACCGTGACGGTGTCGCCGCCCAGGGCGGCCGCTTCAAAGGCGAACGGCTCCGGGTGCCAGATCCACTTCAACTGGTCCCAGGCGTCGGGGGTGATGGACGCGGCGACGCCGGAGGCGGTCAGAACGAGCGGCAGGGCAGGCGCAGCCACGATGCTCCTTGAAGGTTGGATGTGCGGGACGGCGGCGGGAAGTGTCGGCCTCGGCGGCGCGTGCGCGGCCGAGCGCGGTGATAGGGCGTCCTGGCGCCCGGGGGCGGATGCTTCCCGGGGCCGCTCGGGGAGGGCGGCCGCCCTCCCCGAGCGGGGCGCGGGTCAGCTACTCGGGTGCGCGCTCGGAGCCGTACAGCAACTCGTCGAGCAGCCTGAGCTTTTCCTCCGTCCGGAACGGGTAGATCTCGACCTTCCAGAGCATCCCGACGCGTTCCTTGTCCATGTGGGTGAGTTCACGGGCGTCGTGCAGCTCGGTGTGCTTGAGCAATGCGCCCTCGCCCCAGACAACGCGGATGTGGGGCTCACACTGAAGGCCACTGCCTGCCGCCCGGCAGAAGTGGCGATGATCTAGGGCGTGCGGCCCTGGCGCCGGACCGCGGCCTGGGCGCGGTCGGCGCGGATCAGCGCCGCGGCAGCGCCTTCGGGAGAGTGGAACGGCTCCGTGATGCCCGGTCCCGTCCACCGGCCGTCATCGGTGGGGCGCACCGGCCCGAGCTCCGTGGAGCCCATGCGGACGGACAGCTGGCCGCTCCCGGACAGGACGCCGAGCCGGGCGAGGCCGAGCGCGTCGTTGATGTCGCGGACGGTCCCCAAACGGTCGGTGTCGTTGAGCACCAGCGCGGTGGCCTCCAGCCGCTCGCCGGTCTCAGCGCTCAGCGCCGACAACTCCCGCAGGAGGCTGTGGGCCTCGCCCTGGCCGCCGGGCGCGGCCGTCGCGGCGGCTTCCCCGGCGGCGGCCCGGACCGCCTCCAACTGCGAGCTCGTCGAGCGGCAGTTGCGCGCAGACCCGGCGAACTTTTCGACGGGCAGGGCACCCATGGCCGCTTCGATCCCGGAGAAGTCCGTCCCGGACGAGGACGTCGAGCACAGGTCCTGCCAGATGCGGTGCAGCGTCGCCAGATCCGCGTCGGCGCCGTGCCGTACGGCATACCGTCCGGACAGACCGGCCGGTGGCTGCGCGGCGGTCGCCTCCAGGCGTACGCGGGCCTGGTGGCAGAGGGTCAGCAGTCGCGCGAGCGGGAGGCCGAGCCAGTCGCGGGCGTCGCCGGCCGACGCGTCCAGCAGGGTCTGGGCGGGGACCTGGACCCGTGGGATCAACCGCGCGATGCGGCGGCACCCGGTGCGGCTGTGCACCGCATCGAGCTCCCGGCGGACGGTCTCGAGCCCGTCGAGTATCGCGGCGACGGACGGCTCGCGCAGGGCGTAGAAGGTGAAGACCCGGGCGGTGGTGTCGATCAGGTCCTGGCGCTGCAGCGGGATCAGGCCGACCGCGACCCGCGCCTCGGGGGCACCGGAGTAGGGCGTGGGCGGAGCGTCGGGCAACCCGTGCGCGGCGATGTGGAACATGGCGGCGTCGTCGCCCGCGCTCAGCAGGCTCGGCCGGATGGGGCCGACGTCGCGGCCGACCCGGGCGCGGTGTCCCCCGCCGCTGCAGGAGCGCACCTGGCCCACGGTGCGGCCGTCCGGGTCCAGGAGGTCGTGGTCCTCGGGTCCGGCCGGCCGCAGCCGGAAGGCGGGGAAGGAGTCGAGTGGTCGGGTATCCACGTAGATCGCTTTCGGAACTGTTTGCTGCGCACGGAATGCAGCTGCCAGGCGGCCCCATCGGCCCGGGTGAAGTAGACGTAGAAGACCAGCGGGATCCGGTAGTGGGTGCGGACCTCGGCGAAGAGCCCCAGGACCGGATCGTCGCCGGGACCGGGGCGCGTGGGGCTGAAGGTGATGGTGGCGGGCCTGCCGTCGAGGTCGTGGGAGACCGTCACCGAGGGCGGGGCCTGGCGGTAGTCGATCGGCGGGGTGTTGTGCGGATCAGGAATGGCGAGTCCTCAATTCACGTCGCGGCGGGTGAGCTGGGGCGGTCAGGCCGTCCGCAGGAGCAGCCGCAGGGCCTCGGGCCGGATCTCGTTGTCCTGGACGACAGTGCCGTCCGGGGCCGTCCAGAACGCCAAGGTGGTGCCGTCCCGGTCGATGACGGTGCGCATCAGGGTGCGGGAGCCGTCGGCGACGACGTCGCCGCGACGGAAGGGACCGGGAAGGACTTCGATGTTCAGGTCGTCCTCGGACTCGAAATCGATGTACGTGCGCGACGTGAGCTCGAGCTGGCCCGGCGCGTGCTGCTCAACGGTCCCGGCGATCACGATGCGTACGTGGTCGCCGGGGGACAGGCGGGGGATCGGCATGAAGCCTCCTCGGCGAAGGGGTGCGCGGCCCAGAGGCCGGCCATCGGGCTGACCGGCGCAGGGAAAGTGGTGTCCCCTCGCTGCCGGCGCGGGGATCAGACGGCGAGGGTGAGCGCGGCGCCGCGCTCCGGCGTGACGGCCGGCGCGGGGACGGAGGCGGCGGTGATGACCATGACGAGCTCGTCCGGCCGCCACACGAAGGACTCGCCGTCGAGCGCGAGCAAGTCGCCCGCGGCGTCCATCACCGGCTGGGCCTGGTAGGTGGCGTAGGTGTGCACGCCCCAGAAGATCCCGCGCCGGGCCGCGGTCGGCTGCTCGCAGTCGCCCAGGTACCAGTCGCCCGGCTGAACGTCCCGGGCGGGGATCACCCGTAGCCCGGCGGGGTCGATCCCGGCCGGCGGCTGCTGGTAGGCGTAGCCGAGGGAGTCGGCCAGAGGCCGAGCGGTCACGATGACCGGGATGAAAGCGGCGTCCATGACGGCCATGAGCAGACTCCTCGGCTAGGGGGCGTAGTGGTCTACGGCCCGGTGCTTGTTTCACCGAACCCGACAACATCAATGTACTTCAGGAGGGCCGATGGGGCAATTTAAAAGGGTCGCTAAGTGCGCTGCAGGCCCCGCGCGCCATCCCCTCGACCGCGCTGCACCGCCAGCGACCGGAGCTCCTTTACTCCCGGCTGATGCAGCAGCCACCGCCCATGACAGCGCATTGGAGCCGGGTCCAATGCTGCGCCTCGCTGCGCCTGTGACCTGCGCATTCACATTCCGCTGCAGGGCAGACGTCGCCGGACGCGGGACGCAGCGCCGCGCAGCGCGGCCACACGCTGCCCTGGGGAGTGCCGATTGCAGCCGCTGCCTGCTGCCCGGGGCAGCACGAGCTGCTGCACGCGGGCGGGGTCGAAGGCGACTGCGCGGTCCCCGGCCGGAGTTGAGCGTCGCCCCTCCGGGGCGGGGCACGTCCGGCGCCAGCGTCAGGACAGCATCCTTTTCAGCTTCGCCGTTCCCTCCGTGATCTCCTCGCCGAGGCGTTGCAGGTCCCGCAGGATGCCCGACGGAGGCCGGTTGACCACCGCTTTGTGGTCAACCGGTTCAGGGACAGGTCGTAGCCCCGCGCAGGGATCTCTGCCTTGGAAACCGTGAAGGGCTGCCCGGAGCCGTCCCTGCGGCGCCAACGGATCAGCAGGTCTGGGAGGTTGTTCTTCGCGTGCTCCTCGCGCCGCCGGACGACTCTGCACCACGAGCCCGGGGCCGGCGGGAGAAGCCCGCCCTCACGGGTCGTGGAAGACGAGATGGGCTGCATACCGGGTGGGCGGAGTTCCGTCGCGGTGCCGTACGAGGATCAAACCGTCCGTGCCGGCCTCGTGCCACACGCCGTCATGGTCAATGGGCGACACCACGCCGGCGCGCTCGCCGTCGGCCGTACGGATCACCACGCGCTGGCCCCACTGCAGCCGAGCCGGGTCAACCGGCTGCCCGGTCAGCCACGGCAGCACGTTGTCCCGGTAGCTGTAGAGGCTGCCGAGCTCTTCGAGCAGCCGCTTGCCGATGATGCACCGCTCGAAGGTGCTCCAGAAGGTATGCGCGCGCCGGCACAGCGAGCAGCGCGCGGATTCCTCGTAGATCGCTCGGGCCAGGTGGGCGCGGCAGTCCTCGATCTGCGGCCCGGTGGGGCGCAGCGTCTCGTCGACGTAGACCAGGCTGCTCGGAGTGGCGCAGTCGTCCGTGCCGTCGCGTCCTCCGAGGACGACCTGCCGGTGGCGGGACGATGCGTCCAGTCGCGTACGGACCACGGTGCGCGGGGTCCGGTCGGGGTCGCGGGCCTGGAAGACCAGCGATCCCGCCGGGTACTGCAGGACCGACTCCACCGGACGGCGCACACGGCGCGTACGGCGTTCGGGTCCCTTCGGGGTGCTGGGCGTCGTGGGTGTTGCCGAGGGCTCAGGTGACGGGATCAGAGGAGAAGTCACCGGGCGCCCGCCCCACTGCGGACGGCCGCGGGCCCGCTACCTGCGGTGAACCCGGCGAAGGCGCCGACTCCGAGCGTCATGGTGGGCCGCGGCCGTGGCCCACGGGTGACCGTTCCCATCGACAGATGCCGTTCGTAGGCCATGGCCGGCCCCAGCTCGTAGTCCCAGCCGTACGGCAGATCGTCGGGGGTGACGTCCCGGTAGGTGCGTTCGATGACGACCTCCATCGGCACCAGGTCGTCCGGGGTCCGGGTGCACCGATGGCACTCGCGCATGTCTCCCTCGCCAGGCAGGCGATGGAGCATCTCCCAGTCGGTGCGGCCGTGCTCGCGCCGGTGAATCCCGGCGAGCCGGGCCAGCTCGGCGCGCACGGCGTCGCCGGTCGTCAGCACGGTGGGCCCCTGGCCGTAGAACCGGTAGAAGAGGGAGCTGTCAGGGTTGGGCGGCGCTGGCGTCGGATCACCGGGGCCCGGCAGCGCGTCCAGCGCGATCGGCCGCGCCGTGGTGATCGTGTGCTCCTCGGCCAGACGGTCCACGACGCTCCACTTCTCGGCGAACGCCCCGTGCCCGCGGACGGCGTAGGGGACGCTGATGTGCGCCCGGTCCGTGGCGCTGCGGGCGCGGTAGTGCCGGGAGTGGATGATCCACGCGACGTGGTGGATCCGGGCCAGGCGGAAGACGTGGTCGGGATCGACGGTCATGCGTGGGGCGGGCAGGTGGGGCTCGTCCGGCTCGAAGAGGAGGCGGACCCCGTCGCTCAGGTCAGAGCCGTGCCCGTCCAGCGCGGCGATGCTCGCCGGCCGGAGGCCGTCCGTGATGACGACGGCGCCGGCGTACAGGTCCTTGGCTGCGATGCTGTGCATGTGCTCCTTCAGGTCGTTTGGGGAAGTGCCGTACGGCCCGAACTCCTCCGGTAGCCGCGCCCCGGACCGGTCAGCCGGTGGTGGTCGTGGCCGAGCCGGTGAGGGCCGCATCGAAAACGAGATCACGCGCCTCGCTTGGTTCCAGCAGTGCGGCGATGCGGAGCTGCTGGATCGTCTCGGGCATGTCCCAGGGGCCGAAGGTGCGGCCGGGCAAGGCGGAGAACTCGGCGGTGTAGCGGCCGCGGCCGGGGGCGGCGTGGACGGTGACGGTCGTGGTGGCCACGAGGCGGGACTCCTTCGGGAAGGCAGGCTGCCGGCGGCCCGGCGGCCCGGCGGGTGGTGTCCCCCTGGGCGTGGCATGGATCTGGCTGATCCCGGGGGAGAACGAAGCCCCCTCTATGCATCCCCTAATGTACTCAACTATTTCAATACGTCAAGGTAGTAGGGTCACGAGAAGGGGGGGTGCGGCCCAGGGTGGGCCCGTCTCGGACGCCGAAGAGCCGCCGCTCGGCGGAACGGCGCGGGCAGGAGCCGGTTGCGGCCGATATCCGGGAGCGGAGGCCCAGGCCGCGTAACGACGGCCGGCCCGGGTCGTTGGCGGTGTGGGGCGTCTGGTGGGGTCGCCCCCGGTCCCGGGAGCGTACGGCCCGGCTGGCCCGAAGGTGCCCCGCATCATCCCCACCGGCCACCCTCCGGCGTGACGCCCGGCAAGGTTCGCCGAGCCGCACCACGCGAAGGCGCGTCGACCGGCACCGCGCCCGCCCCGGCTCGCCTCCAGGAGCGGCCTCACTCTGACGGCGATCAACACCCCTTCGGGTACCGCCTCGCCAAGGCGGAGCGGATGCAGAGAGCCCTCGGCGCGGCCGACGGATCCCCCTGATGCTGCATGGCCGGACTTCGTGCAGCACGCTGCCCTGCAGCGAGGCGCCGGCCCGCCGTGCTGCCCGGCACGCTGCCCCCAGCGCTCCGCAGAAGCAAGGACGGGGAGCAGCGCGCGACGGGCAAGGCTGCTGCGCGAGCGCTCCGGGCGCGCCGCTGCCGCCGCTGCTCCCGGCTGCTGCCGCTCTGATCTGCGGAAACGTGAGGCAGCGCCGCCGAGCAGCAGACGGTGGCGGGCTGCGCAGTACGTGCAGCACAGCCCGGCGCGCTGCGCACTCCCGTGTGCTCGCCGAGAGTGCTGCGCGCGGCTGCTGCTGCAGCCCACCGGCTTGCAGCGGACTGGACGGGCTACCAGGCGACGTTGATCAGATACTCGCCCGGCTCCAGGTGCCCGCTGCATGCGAGGTCGTGCAGCAGCTCCCCGGGGTACGGGTCGTAGCCGAGGGTGCCGGACCGCCACCTGCCGAGCGTCTCCGCGACCTCGGGGTCCAGGCCCTCGCGCCAGGTGAAGTGTGATCCCTCTTCGGCGTCCGGGTCGTAGTGCTCGTAGTTCGCGGACACCTTTACCGCGTGGAGCGCGCCGTTGTGCGCTTCGAGGCCGCGAATCACGCTGTACGGCAGGCCGTAGTGCGCGGTGATGAAGTCCTCGAGGTCCTTGTACTCGACGTGCAGGTAGGCCTTGGTCGTCGTCTTGAGAGGCAAGTCGGGTCCTTCCGTTCGGGGAAGGCCCCGGCCGGCGGCCGGGGCCGGTGGGGCGGGTCAGGCCGCCGGGGCGCGGTTGAGGTGGATGGCGCTGGCGCTCGGCTCGCCGAAGTGGCGGCGGCCGTCGACGGTGACGGCGATCCACGCGGGGCGGCACTGCTCGGGATTTCCGTACTGGGCCAGCAGCGGCGCCGTGACGGTGGCGACGGCGGTACGGCTCGGGCCGCCGCTCCAGCCGACGGTGATCTCGTAGCGCTGCATCCCGTGCCCGCGGCCGCGGCGCACGGAGAACTTCACCCCGGGGAAGGTGCGGCGCAGCAGCCGACGCAGGTACTCTGCCGTGGCTCGCATCGTCAGGCCCAGCACGGCGTTCATCAGCTCGTCCTCGGAGGGTTCCGGGATGACGGAGGTGTGGCGGACGTGGGTGACGCCGGTGGGCCGACCGTCGGCGGTGCGCAGCTCGTAGCGGGTCGCGGGCAGGCCCCGGAGGACGTCGGCGGCGCACATGCCGCAGGAACACGGCTGGACCGTCGCCGGGCCGTGGAGGCGGGTCGCGGTGCCGACGTAGCGGACCGCGGCGCCCGGGGTGAGGCGCAGGGCGAGGTAGGCGGCGCTGAGGCGGCGGGCGGTGGCGGAGGTCATGGCGCACGTCCTTCGGTCGGGGAGTTCGTGGTGGCCGGTCGGGCGCTTGCGTCGCCGTCCCTGCAATCACTAATGTACCCGAAGAGGGTGCGTAAATCAAGTATGAAGGGGCACGTTCGGGACCTCCGCGCGCTGGGACGCGTGCTGGACCGTGCTCCCCGGACGGGCCGGCGCACCCCCTACGCGTACGGCCCGGCCCAGTCCTCGGCGCTCATGTACTGGTGGGCGTTCTCGCCGCCATGGGCGCGGACCAGAGCACGCAGCAGGTCGGCCGGGACCGGACCGAACCACAGGGTGGCCGCGGCGTCGTACGGGTCCCGGCGCGGTCCTGCCGGAAGCGGCGCGGGCCATCCGTCGGGCGCCGCGAGCGGCGGGACCAGGCCCACCTGGAGCGCGTCGTAGGGGCCCGCGAAATCGGCGGGCGCACTCGCGGGCAGATCCCACCGGGAAGGGCGCGGCGAGGCGGGCCGGGGGATGCACTGACTGGTGTGGCCCGTGATGATCTGGATCTCGAACCAGTCCTCCAAGCGCACCTGGAGGACGGCGCCGGAGGTGCCGCTCGCGATCGCGGCGTCGGTGATCTCGGTGCGCATCGGATGCTTCCTGTCGAGTCGGGACGAGTCCGGCGAAGGGCCTGGCGGGCGGGGCGGCGGGTGTCACGCGCCCGTGTCACGAAGGGGTGTCACGGCGGCTGTCACGCTGGGGAACGTGACAGCTGTGACCTGCGAAAACGCGCCCCGGAGGGCGCGCGTGGGCGGTTTTCGGGGCCGCGCGGTTCCCCGCTCGGCAGCGTGGCAGGCGGGCTTCAGCAGGAGAAGCGGCGGGGGCGGGTGAGGGGGGTCTCGGTGCACCCGGGGTGCAGGGCGCTCGGGCGGGTGACGCCGCTCTGGCCGAACTCGTCCGCGTCGTAGAGCCACGGGCGGCGGCGCCGGTCACTGCGACCGTCGAAGGTGCTGTACGCGGTGCGCGGGGCGAACGCCCATGCGTGCGACTGCGCCCAGTCGCCTTCCCGCGGGCCCCCGTTCAGGTTGTCCAGGCACGTCCAGGCGAGCGGCGTGAAGCGGCGCCGCAGGGGGTGTTTGACGTCCTCCCATCCCCACTCCTGCGAGAGGTACTCCGCCTCCAGGGACTTGAGCTGGGAGAGGCTCGCGCCGTAGTGGTGGAGGATCGCGGCCGCGAGCGTCGCGGGCTTGCCGCGGTACACGAACTGCGTGTACTCCGGGTGCGCGTCGTCGGCGCGCAGCGCGTTGCCGTCGAGGAGCTCGTGAAGGGCCTGGTGGAGGTCGCTGGTGGTGTGGCGGACGCGCGGCATACTCGGCTCCTCGGGGCGGCGGGTTCGTGGTGTCGCCGAGGAGCTTGCATCACCTCCGCATTCACTAATGTACTCCACAAGGGTGTTTACGTCAAACGTGTGTCCCTCGTGATGGGGGTGGGAGATGCCGTCAGCTTCCGCCGAGGGCCCGGCGCAGGCGCTCGTCCGCCTCGGCCTGCGCCGCTGCGGACCGGGCGGAGAACAGGCGCCGGTAGCGACCCAGGTCGCAGTCCTTGAGCGCCTGCGCCATGGCGGCGCTGTACGCCTCGAAGGAGGGGGGCCGAGCTTCGGGCGCGGTCACTGCCTGTCCGCCTCGTCGGCGTACCGCGTGGCGTACGCCGAGGTCGCGGGCTCGTCCGACCAGGCCACTACGCGGCGCGCGCTCACGCGCCATCCCGGTGCCGCCTTCACCCGGTCACCCCACCGGCTACGGCCCTCGGCGCACACCGAGCAGAGCAGCCGGCCGTCCAGCTCCCACACCTCCGGCTCGGTGGTGAAACACACGGGGCAGCATCCCTCGGACCAGGCCGGGGGGTGGTGAGCCGTGTACACCAGGCCCGTGATGATCACGCGGCCGCAGTGCGCGCATGCCGTTCCGAAGAGCGCGTAGCGGTCGCATCGCGGGCAGAGCTGCGCGGTGGGCGTCGGGGCGGCGGAGCCGCCGGTCGTGAGGGGCATGGGGACTCCTTGGTGAACCGGGTCGGGGGCTGGGCGCCAAGGAACGGCGGCCCGGCGGCTCAGCGCAGCTGGCGCCGGGTGGTGACGGAGTAGCGGGTCAGCTGGATCCAGTCGCAGCCGCCGTGGACGTACAGGTCGCCGGTAGAGGGGTCCTCGCCGGACCGGTCGACGTCGAGCGTGCTGTAACGGGCGAGGTCGCGTACGAGGTCGAGGAAGTCGTCGGCCGCCAGGTCCCGGTCGGTGTAGACGCCTTTGACTGAGCCGCCCTCGTAGTCCTCGCCGGCTTCGAGGATCCACACGCTCGGCCCCTGGCCGTCGGTGGAGTGCTCGGTGGCAGTGGTGGCGAGCTCAGACATGGGCGTTACTCCCTTTCGAGGCGGGGGCCGTGGTGGTCGAGGTGGGCTTGCCTCCCCCCTCTATCTATTCACTAATGTACCCCAGAGGTTCCATTTTAGTCAAATCAAAAGGGCGCATCGGTGTGGTGTGGGCGGTGATGCTGCGCGCGGGACCGGACGCGGGCGGGCGCCGCCCGCCCCCCCGGGACGGCCCTGACCAGGGCTCCGGGCGCAGAGGTTGGCGCCCGAGCCGGGCACCTCGGCCGCAGCCGGCGGCTGCGGCCGACAACGTGGTGTCCCCCTGCCCCCGGGCGGCGGGCAAGGTGAGCCCGGCGGCCGGGGAATGTGACGGCGGGACGCTCTTGAGACGCCCCGCCCGGTGGTCACTTGCTGTATGCGGCCCGGTCGCCGTACTCCCACACGAAGCTCTCGCCAATCCAGTCGTCGTCCGCCGTGTCGTCGCTGGCCGGCTCGGTGGGTGCGGCCGCAACGGTGGCGCGGCGGTGTGCGACGTGGTGCAGGGCGAGCAGCGCCGAGAGGGCGCCGAGCGCGGCGAGCGTTCCGGAGGTCGGCGGCGGGACGGCGGCGTAAGCGCGGTCGATGGCCAGGGCCGTCATCAACGCGAGCGCCACGAGCAGGCCCAGCAGGTCCGTGACGATCGCGAGGGCGGCCCATCCCCGGCGCACGCTCAACGGCCGGTGCTCCCAGGGGCGGGGCCCGCCCTCGGGGGCGAGAGCGTGCGCCAGCAGCATCACGCCGAGCTGAACGCCTCCGAGGAGGGCGAGGAGGACCGCCGTTGCTGCGCCTCCGTAGGTGACGGCCGTCAGCAGGCCGGGCAGCAGCATGAGCAGGACGAGGTGGTGCAGGAGGGTGCACTGGCGGTGCGGGCAGGCGCGGGTGGGCAGGTGGCCCTGGTCGGCGTTCACAGCGGAGTCTCCCGGGCGGAGTTGAGGTACACGCGGGCGCGGGGCCGGTGGCCGGGCAGGAGCGCCCGGCCACCGGTGGGCGGGGCTCAGGACCGGCGGGCGCGGCGGTGCGCGACGTGGTGGACGGCGCACAGGGCCAGGAAGGCCGTCACCGTGATGACGCCGCCGGAGGAGAAGAGGACCGATCCGGAGCCGCCGCCGAGCTGGGCGCCGATGATGAGACCGGCCGCGATGAGCAGCACTAGGACGTCCGTGGTGAGCGCCACGGCGGCCCGCGCCGGGCGGATCGGGCGCTTGGGGGCACGGCGGGTGGCGCGCAGCGCCCCGGCCACCATGAGCAGTCCGAGGACGGCGAGAGCGACGAGTGCGAGCACCGTCACGTTGGCGCCGCCGCCGAACAGGGCGGGCAGGACGCCCACGACGAGGACCGAGCGGCCGACCAGGGTGCACCAGCGGTGCGGGAAGGTCTGGGCGATGCCGTGCTGTGCGGTGCAGCTCATCAGGATCCGACTCCTCGTAAGGGGTGTTCGCGGTGTCCGGGGCCGGTGCTTGCTTCACCCGCCGCCGTTATTCACTAATGTACCCGAGAAGGGTCGTGAGGGCAAGTTAAAAGGGTCGTCGAAGGTGTGGGAGTGCCGGAGTCAGGGGCGACGAGCCGTGGCCGTGCGGCGGGCGTGCCGCCGAGCCAGCGCCGCCTCGATGGGCCGGACCCAGTACGAGGCCGCGCCAGCGGCGCAGAGTCGCGCCCACAGCGGTGCGTGGTGGTGCGTTGTGAGGCACCAGGCGACTTCGAAGAGGAAGGCCATGGCCCCCCAGATGAGGATGTGCGCGGTGCTGAAGACGCGTTCGTAGAGCATGTGTCGCCTTTCTGGCGGAGGGGTGGGCGGCCCCGCCGGGGCCGCCCGGGAGGGGGAGGTCAGCAGGGCAACTCGTCGTGGCAGGTGTGGCAGCAGCGGCCGCAACTCGCCTCGCAGTTGATCTGGACTCGCTCGCCGCAGCCCTCGCACGCGATGTGCGCGTCGTCGGGGGCGAAGTAGCCGCCGATGCCGCTCCCGTCGCAGGTGCAGGGGGTAGTGGCGGTGCGGGGGGTGGTGGCGGTGAGCTGCATCTCGACTCCTCGGGGCGGCGTATCGGTGGTGATCGTCCGGGCGCTTGCCTCGCCCTTTCGACATTCACTAATGTACTCGAAGGGGTGACATGCCGCAACTATTAGGGATCGCGGAGCTGGGTGGGTCCGACGGGTCAGCGGCGGGTCAGGTTGATCGCGTCCACCAGGGGCGTCCCGTACGACGCGCGGCCGAACCGGGTGACGGTGATCGCCCGCGCCCGGCGGCGCTCCGGCGTGGTGTAGTCGGCCAGCAACGGGGCCGCGACAGTCGCGACCTCGGTGTCCAAGGGGCCGCCGCTCCAGCTCACCGACAGGCGCCAGCCGCGCCGGGTCCGCACCGAGAACCGCACACCGGGAAAGCGCGCGCGGAGCAGTCTGCGCAGATGGGCGGCGGTGCGCGGCAGGGGCAGGACGGGCGGGTAGGTCTGGAACAGCTCTTCGGGGTGCAGGTGGGGGACGACCGAGGTGTGCCGGACGTGAACGAGGGGCGCCATGTCGCCTTCATGGACGCGCAGTTCGTAGTGCGTGCCGGGAGCGCCGAGGAGCGTCGCCGACATGCAGAGCGTGCAGGCGCAGGGCTGCGCGATCCAGATGCGGCGGGTCTCGTCGCCCTCGTGCCGCACCCAGGTTCCGGCCGGGAGCCGCAGTGCAAGGTAGCCGGCCTCCTGCGGGCCGCAGGCAGTCGCGGTCATGGTCGCCGTCATGCTCGTGTCCTTCTTCCGCTGTCCAGGAGGTGGGTGGAGGTCGCAGGCCGCTACGCGGTCGCGGGCCGCAGCGCGCCGAGCAGAAGCCCGTCGAGGTCGTAGCCGACCGTCTCGCGGCCCGCGTACTCGGCATCGACGACCTCGCGGGGAAGGTCCATGCCGTAGCCGTACGAGGTGACGTCCGGTCCGGTCTGTGCCGAGGCGGTCACGTCCAGGAGCGCGCGGAGGGCGGTCCTGGCCTGCTCCAGGGTGAGCGCGTCGCTGTCGATGAGCGTGCGGATCTCGGCCTGGCGCTCGATGGCTCGCTGGTCCATGGGTTCCTCCTCAAGGTCGGTGGTGTGCGGGGCAGGGGCGGCCGGTCGGCCGCCCCGGGTGGGGCGGGTCAGACGACCCGCATCCCGAACAGGCGGGGGGTGGTGTCGCGGACGCCGCACCAGTCGTCGGCGCAGTCCGGGCACATCTGGTGGAGGCAGCCGCAGTCGTCGAGTTCGTCGCCGACGTGCCATCCGGCGTCGTGCGCCGCGTCGGTGCCCTCGTCCGCGTCGTCGAGGAAGGCGGAGAGCTTGCCGCACTGGCCGCACTCGATCCGGTCGAAGTCGGTGACCTCAAGTACGTCGGTGCCGAGGAGGCGGTACGTGGTCTCGGTGAGCATGGCGGTCATGGCGCACTCCTCGCGGCGACGGTTCGTTCGTGGTGGCCGGTGGGGTGCTTGCTCACCCGCCCCGACAAACTCAAATGTACTCTAAAGGGGGTGGAGAGTCAAATTAAAAGGGTCACTCATGGTGTGGGTGACCCCGCGAGGATGTCAGTCCGGGAGTCCGGCGGCGCGCAGTACGGAGCGGGCCTCGACGTACAGGCCGAAGATCGACGAATCTCGGGGCTCCGTTTCGATCACCACCAGTGCCGGAACAGGTAGTCACCGCGCGGGAGTTCGCCGCGACGGATGAGATCGGCGAGGATCAGTCTCAGCGACGGGGAGAAAGCGCGATCGGCGAAAAACCGGTCCTCGAACACGGCGCTCTCAAGATCTTGCGTTGCTGGCGGGTTCGCCTCGACAGTGGCCGGGGTGTTCTCGTCAGCGATGCGGATGCTCAGCCAGTAGTCCAGCTGAGTCACGCCGGTCTTGACGACGCTCTCGCCGGTGCGGGAGTCCCAGCCCAGATACATCTCGGCGTCGTCGAGGTCGCCGAGTGCCTCCAGGTAGTCCTCGTCGGAGGTGAGTTTGTACAGCTTCATGCTGTCATTGCCAATGCGCTCGTCATCCCGCTGGCATCCGCGCAGCGAGCTGTACGGCTTGCCGTAGACGCGCTCGGCAATGGCCTCGATCGGGATGTAGCCGTTCTCGGCGGTCACGTAATCAGCGTGTGGCTCCAGCATGTAGATGCTGTAGGGCGTGTACTCGGGTGCACCGGGCATGACGGATCCTCTTCTATGGGGTCGGAGCGGGTCGTGGTGGCCGGCTGGGAGCTTGCTTCACCCGCCCGGCAATCACTAATGTACTTCAAGAGGTTGTCAATATCAAATCATATGGCGCCAGGATTGGCGTTCTCGCTACTCGGCGGCAAACGCCGCGCTGAAGGTGCCGCGCCCGTCGGCGGGCCACTCGCCGCCGGTCTCCAGGGCGAGCTGCTTGTGGAAGAGCGGCGCGTGGACGGTGGCGGGCACGGTGGCCGCCGCGATGCCGTCGAACTGCTCACGCGGAATCAGCAGCAGCTCGCCGCAGGCCGCACAGTCGGCGCTGGCGCCGCGCAGGTCCCCCACGGTCCACCGGGGGTGGCGGCGCTTCAAGGAATGGCCGCACCCGGTGGTGAAGCGAGGGCCGATGATGGTCCGGCGGATGTCTGGGTCTCCTTGGGTTCGGGGGTGGTTGGGGTCGACGGTGAGCCACGGTCTGCGGGCGCCTATATCCAGGTCCGGCCGTCTCCGGGGTGGACGCCGCGGACTCCGGCGTGGCCGAGGAGTTCGGCCTCGACGGGGTCGCTGGCGTAGTCCCAGCCCTCGGCTTCGCGGTGTACGGCGTAGGTGTAGCTGTGGCCGCGTGAGCAGTGGTAGCCGGTCTCGGTGTGGCGTACGGGGGCGCCGCACTCGAACGCCGTGGGTCCGTCCTCGTCGTACCCCGCGATCAAGTCGCCGCACGGCTCGCCGGTGTCGTCGGCGCCGGCTCCGCCCTGGTTGGCGGCGGGGATCTCGACCGGCATGCGGTACTCCTTCGAAGAGGGTGGCGGCACAAGCTCGGCGCATCGGAAAGCGGCCGGTGAGGCGGCCTGATGGGGCCGAGCGCGACCAGTGCAACAGTACCCGAATTCGGGGATGTGGGGCAAATTATAAGGGTCGCGTGTTGGAGGGTGAAGACCTGGTGTCCCCGTCGCACGCACGCGATGCTCGACGGCGGCCGCGCGGGGCACGCGATGAATGACCCGCCCGCTCAATCCCCTGCCCTGCGAAGGCGGGAGGCCGGAACTCCGGACTCGGCGGGACGGCTCCGGCAGGCGCTGCTGCTTGCCGGTGTGCGGCTCGTCCGCACGCGCTCTCCAGGTGCCGCGCCAACGGAGCTCTGCGGCCCAGCAGCGCCCGCAGGGAAGGGGCGCGCCGCACGCGGCGGCTCGTCCGGGGCCTGGAGGCCAGGGACGAGCCGCCGCGCGGCCGCTGACGAAGCCCAGCCTCGGCGTGCCCCTTCTCAGATGATGTGGCCCCGAAGGCACCTGCGGCGGACGAGTGGCCGAACACCCAGGGCCTTGGACCTTGGGCGTCTCGGGCGAGTTGGCCCGTCGCGTGCGCACCGGGCCGGATCCCTTGAGACGGAGGCCAGTTCACCGGAGACGGGCATCGAGCCGTGGGCGCGCAAAGTGGAGGCAGTGCAGGGCCGGCCACTGTCACGGCCACTGTCACGGCGGGTGTCAAGCTCCCGGACGTGACACCTCTGACCTGCTAAAACGCCCCTGAGAGGGTCGATTCCGGGGGATCCGTCGGAGCGAGCCGGCGGCGTGACACCCCTGGCGGGCGACTGGGAGTTGTCAGCAGGTGCCGACCCTGTCAGCGGCGGAACCATCCGCCGCGACGTGCAGGGGAGTCAGCCGGAGCGCGAACCCTGCGGCCCCGGGTCTCGACGATGAGAACCCCACTGGAGTGCACGGGAACGTCGCTCTTGAGGGCGTCCCGTGAGCTCCAGCTGCCGCGCCCGGCGTGGGTTGCTTCGACGCCGTAGCGGTTGGCCAGCGCGTGGGCGGAGGTCATCCGCTTCCAGCCGGGGGCGAAGCGGTAGCTGGCGTACATGGTCACGGCGCCGTCGTGCACGGTTGCGATGCTGTCCGCGGCGTGGAGCAGTGCGGCACCGGCCAGTTCGGCGATCGTGCCGTCGGGCATCGTGTAGCGATCCAGCGTCTGCCAGGCCGAGTCGGGGCTTTCCCTGCGCTGGAACGAGTAGCGCGCGGCGAGATCCGGGATGGTCAGGTGGCCGTGGGAGTCGAGCGAGATGAGCGAGGTCAGGGGGAGCCCCTGGTGGGTGGGAAGCGGAGCGTGCGCCCCGCACTGCGAACATAGAATACCCGTGGCGGGTTAGGTGGGCAAATAAAAAGGGTCAATCGGAGGGTGAGTGGGCTACTGCGACGACCCTTAAAAATTGACTCAAGATGCCAAGTGGAGTACATTAGTGAATGCGTGGTGATGCAAGCACCTCGCACCACCACGACCACCCCGGAGACTTCCGTGAACGTCCCGCTCCCCACCTCGCTCGAAGACCTCGCAGTTGAGATGACCCGGCACGGCTGGGAAGTCTCCTGGCAGCGCAACCACGGCGAAGCACGTGTCGAAGGAAGCCTGCGAGGCGGAGCTGCCGCCATGGCCACCGCGCGCTACACGCTGGAGAAGGGCTGGGTCACGCGCTTCTACGCGATCGAGTCCGTCGAGGACGGAGGCACCCACTGGCTCCGCATCCGGCGCCACGCACTCCTGACGTTCATCTCCACCAGCCGGGTCCCAACCGACGCGCCCCAGTGGATTGTGCGTGACACCAAGTGCCGCTGCCGCAAGCGTTCACAGGCCACGCAGTGGCGCGCCCTGCACCTGCTGGCCGGCCTCCAACTGGAGCGCCTGAGCACCCGGGGCGTCGAGGAGGAGAAGCGGGTCTACCGCTGCCGCCACGACGCCCGGCGCTGGCACCTCACCACACAGGAGGAGCGCACCCCGAACTCCTGGCACGGGACCGCCGCCGCTCTCTAACGGCCCGTCCCGACCGCACCCCGCACACCACGACACCCAGGAGTCCCGCCCCATGTCGAGCGACCAGCCGCCCCTGAATCTCAACGGCCACGCCCTCCTCCCCAAGCGTTCGGACGTGATGATCTTCGTCGAGCCCGACGAGGACCCTTTCGTGACGGGTCTGCACTGGCGCTGCGCCACGTGCGACGAGAGTCCCAGGTTCGTTCTGCGCGACGGCACCGTCGATGTCCAGGAGCCGTGCGCCTATCCGATGGGCATCACGACCGAGATCACCCTCGATGTTCCGTCAGGGAAGCTGATCGTCACCGACGACCTGCGCGACGTCTACAACGTCGACTTCGACGCGGGCGCCTCGTACAACACCGACCTTGGCCAGGCCCAGGTCGTCCAAGCGATGGCCGCAATCGGCTGCGCCTTCGGCCCGGTGGGCGACTCCAGCCCCAACCTCTACCGCGACGGGGAGAACAGCTACTTCATCGCCTCCCCGCTGTACGACGACAACGACGTCCCCTCCCTGCCGGAATCGAAGTGCCTGGCCGAGATATTTACCGAACTGCGGGCGTACTCGATCGCGGACTTCGAGGACTGGAAGGCCAAGGGCGGCACCCCGGGATCGAAGCTGCTCGGCGAGTACACCGTCGTCGACGTCGCCCCGGGCACCTACAAGTTCACCCTCCACGTCGGCGAGCGGGGCTTTGACAAGTTCGACTTCGACACCGAGCGGGTCTTCACCCACATCGAGCGCGTCGCCCCGCTCCCCTCCTCCTGACACCGAGGCTCGTCCTCGGGCTGGCCCTGACCGCCATCCCAACACCCCTGGAGTTGACTATGTCTCTGCTGTCCCGGCGCGACTGGCGCTTGTCGATGGTGGTCGGACCGAAGCCCATCGAGGGCCATGACGAGGGCCTTCGGGGCCTCCTCGTCAACCGGCTCCGTGGCGAACTCAAGGCGATCGTTCGCGTTCCCCTGAAGACGAACCTTGCGACGGCGGAACTCAAGAGGTACTCGGTGCACTGCGAGCCCTGCGGCAAGTGGTTCCCCCTGCCGCAGTGGGGCGAAGAAGTGCAGTGCCCGAAGTGCAAGCGCCTTTACGCCCTCGAAGCAGCCGTGTTCTCCGCCGTGCCGGATACCACCGCCTGATGGGGCCCGGCGGGGGGCCGCGGTTCTCATGCTGTCTTACGTGGTGCCCGCCGCGTCCGCGCCGTTGCTGCCGTGAGGGTCGCCATCCCATCAATGCGACCCTTAAAATTTGACACATGCCTTCTCTTTTGGTTAACATAAAAGGGTCAGTGAGGGTGATCGCCCCCGCTGGCGCTGGACAGTACGGAGCGGCCGATCCGCGGTGGCTGGCAGGTCCGTAGCTCATGGCGGTAGAGCGCCCCCCCAAGCCGGGGGGCGACTCCCCTCGGATCGCGATGTGTTGGTGTGTGCCCCTCCAGAGGCGATGTCCCCGTTGAGAGGGTGCGCACCGGCACAGCAGAACGAACCCGACCGGTTGATCCCCGGCGTGGGTTGAAGGAGGGAAAGCGCGCCCTCCGGGACTCGTGGTGTCAGCAGCACGCCCCTGTGTGGGGGAAGAGCGGGAGCAGTACCCGCAGAGTCCACGACGTGCCAGCGGAAGGTGATGCTTCCCCCGGCGGATCCGGTCCGCTGGCACGCGTCGCCCGAGGCTCCTGGGGAGGAGCCGACGGCGGCCCCGGCCCGGCCGGGGAAGGTGACGAGCAAGCCCTCACGGGCCCTACCTGATCCGATCCCCGGCCGACGGCGGGAAATCCACGCCCTCGTGGAGTAGTCCGGCTCAACTCACCCCACTCTCAATGGGGAGACCGCGGGTTCGAATCCCGCCGGGGGTACGGACTGCACAACCACCGTGCGCGTGAGATGACGCGCGCCCGCTCTTGTCGTCCAACGGAGAGGACACCGGCCTACGAAACCGGGAATCGGGGTTCGAGTCCCCGCATGAGCACTCACCCGACGTCCCGATACCCGCCCGTTTCAAGGAGGCGTAGTGGCCCGATACTGCAACCGGCCGAACGCCATGCTCGCAGCGCCGATCGTCACTCTGCCCACCGCGATCGCCCGCCACCTGTGCGCCGACCTTCTCGGCCGCTGGCACCCCTACTGGCATCGCCTGGCCCACCGCGTCACCGAGCAGCTCTTTCCCGGCAGCGCCCGCCACACCGTGACCCTGGCTCCCCGGGACCTCCAAGATCTGCTGGTCGTCTTGCTGGACGTCTGCCTCGACTTCTACGACGGCACGCTCTCGCCTCAGGCGTGCGGCTTCACCGAAGCCGACATCCAGGAAACCATCGACCTCCACCAGCACCATTACGGCCCGCTCCTGGACTACTGACCACCGGCTGTCCCCGCCGCACTGCCGCGTCCGGCCCGCGCTCGGTGCCTGGCCCGATGCGATCACATACGCACACAACCGCTACATACCACAGGGCTGACAACCTCAGCCCCGACCCGCCTTCCGGAGTTGCCGCCTTGTCCCTGACCAGGAAGTCCGCCGCGCTGCACCAGCCTCCGACGGACCACACCCAGGACACCCAGGTGATGGCCGACCCATTCGCGCCCCGGTCCCGGCGGGCGGCGACGTTCGCTCCCCGGATGAGGCTGTGGCCACCGGACGGATACCGTGCCCCGGATGTGCAGGAGTTCACCGCGCTGTGCACCTCGGCAGCCCGGTTCGCGCGGCACGGCATGACCGGCGCCGCCCGGGAACGCATGGACAACGCAACGCTGACCCGCAGTCTCCAGCTCATCGAACTCATGGGCGACGACAGCCGCGCCGTCTACGAGTACGCTCACGCGCTGCGCCGCGAGATGACCCGCCGTGGCCTGGTCCATCGGTCGATCGCCCTCCTGCGGTGCGAGTCGTGCTCGCACAGGACCGAGCGGCTCTTCGAGGCAACACAGAAGACTCACCCCGGTATGAGCAACAGGTCGTCGGAATTCGTCGCCTCGGCCTGGTTTTGCGTCCGTTGTTGGTCCGGCGACGACACCGTTGCCGAGGACGACGATGACGGGGACAAGGAAGCAAGCGAATGAAGTGCAGCCGAGGCTGGCGCCCAGTGGCGCGCCCTGCCACCAGTGAGCCGGACGCCCACGGGGATCGCACCGGCCGCATGGTGGCTCGCGGGCTACGCCACCTCGTGCCCCCCCAACCTGCTGCTGCGGCGAACCGTCCCGGCAGCACCCCGCCCAAGATGACCACCCGCGCGGTGATGGAGAGGAAGCAGGACATGGAACAGAGGGCTGACGGACCGTCCGCACCCGCACAGTTCACGCCTTCGCTGCGCGTGGAGCGGTTCGACGAGGTGGTGCAGTACGACATCGCGATGACGGCCAATCCGCCACAGCGGACGTACGAGAGGGTATGGCAGGGGCAGTGCGGACCGGACTTCACAGTCGAGGACGGCGAGGACAGCTACCGCGTCCGGCCCGTCCGGCTGCGTGTCCGCTGGTTCCAGGACGGCGATGCCACGCCCCGCTGGAACAGCATCGAGGTAACCGGCCACGAGGTCCTGCTCGACGAGCGCCTGGGGCGCCGTCCCGTCAGGGAGATCTGGACGCCCTACCACGCCAGCTGGGGGCAGGTTCCCGACTGGTTCCTCCAGTTCGTAAGTGCCAACTCGCCGGCCCCGCGGGCTGCCGCGGAGGGCTGACACACCACGTGGCCCAGAGCTGATGGCCCCTGTAGGGGGCGTGATCGCTGAAGTCCCTCGGGTCTCCGGGACTTGCCTCCCGGGGGCCCGAGCGGTCTCACATCCTGACTTCCGCCGAAAATGGAGCGCCTCATGCCGTACACCCCCGATCCGGCGCAGGTGCGCCGTGTTGCCCTCCGGCTCCTGGACCAGGCCCGCGAGGAGATCGACTCCGTCCTCGTCGACGATGCCATCACCGATGACCTACTCAACGGCGAGGCCGTTGACGACGGGGGCGAGGCTCGGCTGACCGGCGAGGACGTGAAGGTCCTGCACCGGGCCGTGACGGCGGCCGTCCGCTCCGCCCAGGTGCTTCTCGCGCCGCAGGTCCCGCTCTACAGCCATGCCGGCCACGCCTGCATGCCGGGCGGATCCGAGGGAAGCCGCCCGTCTCACGAACTCTCAGGGTGTGGAACGCGCATGAGCTTGCCGGTGGAAACCGTCGCTTACCGCCAGGTTGAATTCGAAGCACTTGAGGGCTTGATCCGCTGTCACTACGGTCTGGAGTACAGCGTGATTCGGGCGCTTGGCGTGTCGAACGGCTCGTACTGCCGCGTCGAAGCGTGGGCGGAACCCTTGGATCCGGATGAAGCCGGGGAGATTGCTGCGTGGCTTGCGGGTGGGGCTGAGCCCCACTTGGCGTCGGTCTTGAACGACCTCGCGTACAGCCGTGTCATCGACAGTGGCGAGTACCTCGTGCACGTCTGGTGGTAGTCCGTGCCGTGCTCATCCAACTCGATGTTGTTGGCCGGTGGTTGGGCGAGTTGTCATGGTTGGTGTGTTGGCTGGGTTGAGGAGGGGTGTTATGTCCGGGGTCCAGGGGCGGTTGTGGCGGGATCGGATGCTGACTGCGGGTCTGGCAGTGGCTGCAGTTGTTTGTGTGGTTGTGGGTGCGGGTACGGGTGTGCGGCTGTTCGTGTTGATGGCGGTGGGTCTGGTGGCGGGGGCGGTGATGGTGTTCCGGCGGACGGTGCCGGGGCAGCGGTATGCGCATTGGGTGGCGTGGGCGGGTAGCTCGGTGATGTCGGTCCTGTTGATCTGGGTGAGGCCGTCTTCGGGGTGGCTGTTGCTGCCGTGGGCGGTGGTCGCGGCGACGGCGGCGGCAGCTCTGTGTGTGGCGTGGCGTCAGAATCGTGTGCGCTGATTACGTGGGCCCTGTGCGCCGTGCTGCTCCCGGATCCGAAGTGGCCTCCTCGCTGCTCCCACCACGCCGGTCTACCTGATCCCGAACGCGGGGCCCCGAAGGGTCGGCAATGCCTCGACGCCGCGCCCTGCCCCTTCCGCCGCGCTGTCCTGCGTTCCGTCCGTCGGCGGCCTTCGCCGTCCGCCTCCCGTACGTGCGCCGCCTCTGGCTGCTTCCGTGTCTCGGCCGGGTCGCCTTTCCGTACGCCGCCAGCCGGGCCGGGCCGCTGCGCCCCGCCCCTTCCGCTGCGTGCTGCGCTCCGTTCCTGGCTGGCGGCGTCGC
>NZ_BMUA01000026.1 GCF_014649955.1 Streptomyces violascens | reverse complement strand
GGTTCCCCTCACTGAAATCTTCCGTGCGGCACTGAAGTCTTCGCTGCGGTCCGACACCGGGGCTTTCCCTCCGACGTGGAAGACCGTACCGCACACCTTGAAGTTCGGGAAGTTATGGAAGTTCGGGAAGTGGTGAGTTGTTCGTGAAGTCCGGGAGGTCCGTACACTTCCGGCTCATGGAGACGACCAGCAGCAGCGCCGACGACACCCGGTCGGGATGGAGCCCAGTCCTGACCCGGGTACGCCTGAAGGGCGCCCATCACGTGGTCACCCGGCACGGGCACGCGGCCGCCGTACTGGTGCCGGCCGACTGGCACGCTCAGGCCGGAGGAAAGGTGACGGACACAATCACCGCGCAGGACGCCGTTCGCGGGCTGGCCCGGCTACTCGACCGCGCGCACGCGGGAGAGCACGTGGCCGTGACATACCGGGGTAAAACAGGTGCGGTCATGGTCCCGCCGGAGTGGCACACCCAAGTCGCCGGCGCTTCTCCCGGTCCGAAGAACGACGCGCCGGAGGGGTCCTCGGACACTCCCTAAACGGGTTCGCGAGTCCCGCTGCGGTACCGGCGTCAGAAGATCTGCATTGTCTGACCACCGACGTGGTCGTCCATACGGTCGGCAAGGCTGAGCCTCCAACGCCGTGACGAACTCGTGGACCCCGGCCATGCCATTGTGTTTGGGGCCTGGAGTGCCGGGCGGGCCACACCGGCTCACCCTGGAGGCCGAGACCAATCGACAGCAACACCCGGACACGGTGCTCCCGGGGGCTGTGTGTCACGAGCCGGGGGATTGAGAATCCTGGAATGGCAGTAGCTGTGCATCCTGGCGTGGGACGCTGAGCCGCGGCAATACGCAACGCACCCCGCAGTCACGATCGAGGCCCTATGCGCACCAGCCCAGGACCATTCAGCGTCTACACCAAAGACGCCGAGTTCTACGACGTTCCCAGCGGGGGTGAACTCTCCGACTTCAGCCGTTCGCTGCTGGCCTGGTGATAAGCGTGGGGCGGATGCTGGCGGTGCTTGGGTATGCGAACGCGGCCCGGTACTGCGACGAGCCGCTCGATCGCGGGACACCTTGGGCAAGTTCCGTGCAGCGGGCTTGCCCAGGGGGCCGACGGCCGGATCACCCATGGCGGTCGCCACAGTCTCCAGGACGGCGCGCTGCTGCGGGTCGACGGAGACGCCTGAACGGCCGCAGTGAGCGGAGCGTGGCAGTGCACCCCGGCGCCGTGCCGCCAGTCGAGCCCTCCTTGCCCCTCGTCGGGGGTGCCCGCCGGCCTGGCTCCCCCTACGCGAGCCAGGCTGACCGCACGGGGCGTCAAGAGTGAAGGAGGACCCTGGGCGTGCTGCTGCCGCCGCTGGAGCCTTCGGCGCGGCAGTCGACCTCAACGCACAGCTCAGGACGGCCGCTTCATACGGTCTAGATCCTCTGCCTCGGCGCGGTAGCCGGCGGCCTGGAGAGTGAACATGGCGGCGTACTCGGCGCCGAGGTTCATCAGCTCCTGGTGGGTGCCGCTCTCGGTGATGCGGCCACCGTCGAAGACGAAGATGCGGTCGCAGGCGACGACGCTCGCCAGGCGGTGGGAAATCAGCACCGTGATCTGGTCAGGGCGCGGGTTGTCCCGCAGGACCGCCTCGTACACAGCGTGCTCGGCGCGGGGGTCCATACTGGCGGTTGGTTCGTCCAGCAGCAGTACGGGGGCGTTCTTGTACAGGCCGCGGGCGACGGCGACCTTCGCCCACTGGCCGGCGGACAGTTCCTGGCCGCCGCGAAACCGCTTGGACAGCAGCGCGTTCCACCCGCCCGGCAGTCCGGCAATGACCTGCTCCGCGCCGGAGGCCCGCGCGGCGTCCAGAGCCCGCCGCGGGTCGGCCTCGGTGAGGGTGCCCCGGGAGATGGTCAGGTTGGCCAGCGCGCTGAACGGGAACCGGACCGGGTCCTGGAGCACGCAGCCCACCCGGGCCTGCAACGACTCGGCATCCATGTCCAGCACGCTCACCCCGTCCCAGCTGACCGTGCCCCCGTCCTGGGGCTCGTACAGTCCGGCGAGGAGCCGCGCGCAGGTGGACTTGCCGGAGCCGTTGACACCGACGAATGCCACCGTCTGACCTGCGAGCAGCGTCATGGAGATGCCGTTGAGCGCCGGGGTGTCCTTGCCCGGGTAGGTGAAGGACACGTCCTTCAGCGTGATGGACTTCACCGTCTCGGGGGCGGGCAGCCCACTGCGGCGCGGCTGGAGAGTGCGGCAGCGTTCCTGGAAAGCCAGTAGGTCGTCCACCCACATGGCGTGCTCGTAGACCAGGTGGGAGACGTCCACGAGCCGGGTCAGCGAGGACTGGGCGGCCTGGATGGCGAGGACCGCGCCCGCCCCGGAGGCAAGCGGCAGCCAGCCCGCGATCAGCATGGCGCCGAGCGCCGTATAGGTGATGCCAGTGCCGATCCCGCCCACAGCCCGGCCCGCCAGGGTCAGCCCGGCCGAGCTCACTCCCAGGCGGGTGTCTTCCTCGGCGATCCGGGTTGTCAGCCGGTGATGCTCATCCAGCAGCGCGCCCTGGGCGGTGTCCGAGCGGAGTTCGGCGGAGGCGTCCCTCTCCAGCAGAAGCCAGGAGAAGATACGCACCCTGCGCTGCAGGGTGTTCCACCGCTTGAAGGAGTGGAAGCGCGCCCGGGCGCTGCGAACGGCCGCCGCGCCGACCGGAAGCACCGACAGCAGGAGAAGAGGGAGCAAGGCGGGATGGAGGACGCCCAAGACGCCGGCGGTGCCCACGAGCCCGAGCAGTGCCGCGGCCAGGGAGACGACCTGGCCGACGATCTGCCGGGCGTAGAACAGCCCGCGGTCGTTGGCCCGGTAGGCCTCGTCGTGCCAGTCCGCGTCGTCGACGACCTCCAGCCGCACATGGGCGGTCAGGGTGAGGAACTCCGTCTCCAGCGCGGTGCGGATCTTCGGGGTCACTCTGGCCTGCGCGATCGCGACGCCTGCCTCTAGGAGCGCCCGGGCGGACAGGAAGCCGACGACGACCAGGAGTTGGGGGATGGCCGCGCGCACCCGGTCCGGGGTGGGTCCCTCGGCGAACAGTTCCCGCAGCACCGCCACCGAGGCCATGAGCCCGAACGCCGTCATCGCGGCCGACGCCAGCTGCAGGACCACGACCGCGATGGTCGCGGTCCGGTCAGCCTGCCAGGCCAGCCGGCCGATCTGGCGCACGATCCGCGGCAGCCGCGCGAGGATCTGACCCACCGTGGCCTTGGACGCGGCGCCGTCATACACGGACCAGTACGCCTCCTCCAAGCCGTCGGCAATATCACCGTCGTGCGGCCCGCCCGGCACGGCGGGGGGCGGCAGCGGAAGTTCCGCACCGCGCGGGCCGGGCACCGGCCCAGGGCGGATGCCGTCTGCGTCACCACCGCTGCTCATGCCCCCCACCTCGTATCCAGCCGTGCTGAGCGGCGCGTGTAGGTGTCGCACTGCTGAGGTCCGCAGGACAGGGAGGCGAGTAGGGACCCCTGCCGGTGTTCGAATCCGGAGGGATGAGTGAGAGCGGGCTCAGTGTTCATGGTGTGCTCCATCTGGGCGACTGGTTGGTACTGGTGCTCTAAGAACGCGCCGGATCCGGGGCCGTAACGGCCCCGTACAGGCGAATGTCTCGAACGTGAATGCGGGTCTGGCGTCTGGGGCAAGAGCCGCTTGCCTGGTCGTTGTTGAACTCACACGTTCGAGTGGTTGGTGATGTTCGGCACCGGATCGGGGGCTTGCGTGGCCCTCCCGCAGGTTCAAGTACCGAATGGCAGCAGGCGCATTGGCGTCTATCGGGCCGGGCGGACTTGTAGAGTGCGGGGCCTCCGTTACGCCATGACCCCTGTGGAGCTGACCGTGTACGTGCTTGGTGGCCGCCTTCGACTGGCAGGTCTCGGCGGAATTCCTCCGCGGGCCGAGCGGAGGGCGATGGCCCGTGGCGATCACTGATAGCGACATCGCGGGAGTACTCACCACCTACCTTGAGCGCTACCCGCAGGAGGCCGGACAACTGGCCGAGCCGCTGCTGCTCCTGGCCGAAGGACGGGAGTTCGCCTCGCGGCGGACCTTCCCGATGCACGTCACCGCCGGCGCACTGCTGGTCCGGGACGGCGCCGAGGTCCTCCTGATTGAGCACCTCGCGTACGGGATCACTTTGCAGCCAGGCGGGCATCTTGAGCCGACCGATACGACGCTGGTCGGCGCGGCGCTGCGGGAGCTGGCCGAGGAGACCGGCATCGATCCCGGCCAGGTCGTCCCCGTTTCGGCGCACCCCGCCTATGTCGAGTTCGGCCGGGTGCCGGCCAGACCCGCAAAGGGCGAGCCGGACCACTACCACCTGGATTTCGGCTACGTCTTTACGACAGCCGACGCCGAGGTCGGGCGTATCCAGGAGTCCGAGGTGACCGGGGCCGCCTGGTACCCACTGGATCTGGCGGAGCGCCTCGTCGGGCCCCGGATCACGCGGGCGGTCACCACATCGACCGGGAGCAGGTAACCCCTCCGCCACCGGAAGCTCGCGAGGCGGCCGACTGCCGGGCAGGGAACATGCCGTCGTAGAAGATGCCCGGGCAAGCGGGTTCGGCGTCATACCTCCTCCGGGAGCTCGGCGACGATCACGAGCCAGCTCGTCACCGTGACGTCGTCCGGCTTGGTCTGGGCGGTGGCCTCGGCGAGGATGGCCATCTTTTGCTCGTAGGAGAGGGCGCCCTCGGGGTGGGCGAAGACGGGAATGGACAGCCAGGCCGACCGCTCAGCGTTTGTGGTGCTCTGACCGGTGACCTCCGCGGCGACAACGCGTAGTCCGGCATGGGCCAGAAGCTCGGTGATCACGGGGAGCGGGAGTTTCGCAGGGACGGGGGCCGTCGGCGGGACGATGCCGTAATCCTGGATGGCGATCTGCTCGATCAGGGCACTGAGGGAGAGCCCCGTCGGCGGGGTCAGCGCGGCGGGGTGCGTGACGCCGGCGAAGACGCCGCCGACGTTGAAGACGAACCGGCCTCCGGGCCTCAGAACACGACGCACCGCATTGACCACGTCGGCGACGTTGGTCTTCCACACCGCCGAGTTGCACACGACGGCATCAACGCTGCCCGCCGGGACGTGGTCGGCCAGGACTTCGGCGGCGGCGTTGACCCAGGTCACCCGGGGGTCGCTCAGGAGGCGACGCCCGATGCCCTGCATGGCGGCGGAGCTGTCGAGGGAGACGACGGTGGCATCGGGCGGCGCCAAGGCGAGGATCGCCTCGGCTGTCGTACCGGTGCCACCGCACAGATCGACGATCACACGGCTGTCGGCGAGACCGGCGCGCGCGGCCAAGTCGCGGCTGGAGGCGCTGTACATGGGGTAGGCGCGGGTGAAGGCGGCGTAGGTCTCGGCGGTGGCATCGTCGTCCCAGCCGGTGAGGGCGTCGTACTCCAACGGGTTCACCTCGTTCTCGTGGACGGGTAGCGCACGTGGCGGGAAGGGAGGCGATCTGGAACCGCTCGGGCCGGATCGGCGGCACCGACCCGTGCGTTCTGCGTGTCGTCGGAGCCGTCGGTTCGCGGTGGACTCAGTCGAAGGACGGCTTGGCGTTGCGGCTCCGCTTGAGCTCGAAGAAGCCGTGCGTCGCCGCGACTTTCACCAGGCCGTCCCAGAGCTGGCCGGCGGCTTCGCCGCGGGGGGCCGGGGTGATGACGGGGCCGAACAGGGTCGTGCCGGCGATCCGCAGGACGGGTGTCCCGACGTCGAGTCCGACCTCGTCGAACGCCTCGTGGTGAGAGTCCTTGATGCGCTGGTCGAACTCCGTGCTGGTGGCTGCCGCGGCCAGTGAGGCCGGCAGCCCGGCTTCCGCCAGGGCTTCGGTGATGACGGTGGGGTCCTCGCAGCGCCGCTGATTGTGCAGCCGGGTGCCGATGGCCGTGTACAGCGGCCCCAGGACGGGGCGGCCGGCGTGCTCGGCGGCGGCGGCGCAGACCCGCACCGAGCCCCAGGCCGTGCTCATCAGGTTCCGGTAGTCCTCGCTGAGGCCCTTGCCGCTCCGCTGGTCGAGGTTGAGGTAGGCAAGGGACATGATCCGCCAGTCGGCGCGCACGGGCCGGACCTGCTCAACCTCCAAGAGCCAGCGCGAGGTGATCCAGGCCCAGGGGCACAGCGGATCGAACCAGAACGGGACCTGGACCTCGTCACGTTGGGTCTCTTGCTTGTTCGTCATGATGCGTACCGTCCTGTCTGCGAGTGGCACTGCATGGCTCGTCGCCCGGAGGGTGGGCTAGATGTCGAACAGCCCGCCCTGGACCGGGATGTTGCTCTTGGCGGTGCGCCCCGCCACCTTCACCAGGGCGGCGAGGTCGGCGAGCTGCGCGGTGTCGTCCGCGGCACGAAGGAGGCGGAGGAGTACCTGCGCGGTGACGTCGACGTCGGCGTAGGCCCGGTGGCGGGCGGTCGGCTGCGGGATGGCGAAGTGCGCCAGCAGGGTGTCGAGTTTGTAGTTCGCCAGGCCTGGGGCTAGGTACTTGGCGAGGGGGATGGTGTCGAGGAAGTCGATGCGGGCCAGATTCGGGCAGTGCTCGCGGGCGTTGTGGATGACGTTCGCCTCGGTGGCGGCGTGCTGCGCCACCAGCAGGTACCGGCCGCCAGGGGTGAATCGTCGGTCCAGGGCACCCATGACGTGTGCCACGTCCGGGGCGCCTGCCAGTTCGGCCGCTGTCAGGCCGGTCTGGGCCGTGTCGGCCCGTGTCACCGGGGCGAACGCGGGCGGCCGGATGAGGGAGGCACTTCGGCCGGCTTCCGTCCATGCACCGGCCGGGCAACGCAGAGCGAGGGCGGCGACTTCGATGGGCTGCGCCGGGTAGCCCGTTGGCGTTGTCGTCTCGAAGTCGACGACCACGAACGTCGTTGCCCGGAAGTCGGGGTCGTCGGTCAAACTGCCCATGCGTCCGCCGTTCACGTCGGTTGGGTGGCACCGCTGGCGTGTGCCCTGCTCATCGAGAAGAGCACGCGCCGGCGGCTACCTGGGTGGGTTCTGGTCAGTGCCCGATGACCCGGGCCACGGCCGCCGTGGCCGCCGGCAGATCCGGAGCGTTCCAGAGGCGCTCGCCGGTCCAGGTCTCACTCAGGGACCGGTAGAGATCGGACATCACCGGCAGGAAGTCGCCCGGCAGTGGGGTCGGCGTGGGCCACTGATGCCGGGGCACGCCTTCGGCGAGCAGCCGGTTGACGGGCACTTCGAGCCCGTTGGCGACGTACCAGTTCCGCAGGACCTGCTTGCCACAGTGCACGCCATCGAAGAGCAGGCGGCTCTCGTCGGGAGTGCCGGGACTGTCGGCGAGCACGAGGCTGCCATCGGCCGCCACCACGAATTCGAGTTTGCCGTCACCGTGCCGCAGGCCCACCGTGCGCGCGTGCTCGGTCAGCACGCGGTTGACCGTGACGGTGACGTCGCGCAGGGCTTGGAACCGGTCGTCGTCCAAACCTGTGAGGCGTTGGGCTTCCGCCGCGTCTATGTACTCGTTGACGTCGTCCAGCATGGTCGCGAACTCGACGAACGGCTCCTTCAGTTCCTCCCCGGCCGCGGGGAGGGAGCTGAGTCCGACCTGGGCCGGGGTAAGGGTGCCTGCGGCAAGACGGCGGTGGACGGAGCTGCCCTGCGGGAGTTCCGTGCGGACAAGGACATGCACGGGGAGCAGCGTGTTGCAGACGTCGGGGCCCAGGGGCACGGCATCCGGGGCGGGAAGGCGGGCGAGATCGAACTCGATGCGGTGGGGGGCGATGAACCGGCGGAAGTGGGTCCGCACGCCGGCCGCCTCCAGCAACCGGAAGTTGAAGGCGGCCATGCGGGCTATGGCCTCGCCCTTGCCGGGGATCAGGTCCGGCATCCGGCCGTAGTGGAACACCGTGTAGGCATCGGTGTACTCGAAGACCCCGACGCCCGCACTGGCTTCCGTGACGGGGGTGGCGACCTTCAGGTTCTTGGTCGAGTGGAGGACGGGCATCATGCTCCTCTGCTGCGACGGCTGGGAGCCGTCACCGGTCGGAATCGGCGGTCGACGGCGCGGGAATGGATGCGGGGCGGCTGCGGGCGGCCGCCTGCCCGAGAGCGCAGCCGGGCAGCGTCGGTGCTCCGGCTCCTGACGGCAGGCCCGCGGCCTCTTCGGTGTTCTCGCCGGTGAGGGCCAGGTGGCCGTCGACCACCCTGAGCACGTGCATGCCGGCGGCGAGCGCCGAGGCGATACCGTCCGGGGAGTCCTCCACGGCGAGGCAGCGCTCCGGCGGAACGCCGATGCGGCGAGCGGCCTGAAGGAACAGGTCAGGGGCGGGCTTGCCGCGTGCGGCGTCCTCCCGCGTGACGACGGCTTCGAACTCGGGCCCCAGGCCCAGGGCTTCAAGGCCGGGATGGACGAGGACGCGGCTGGCCGCCGACGCCACGGCACAGGGCAGCCCGACCTCGCGCGCCGCGTGCAGGAGCGAGACGCTGCACGCGATGGGGGCGATGGTGTGCATGTGAGCCAGGAGGTGGGCGCGGCTGCGGCGGATGATCTCGTCGTGGGGCAGCTGCCGTGCGCCCGGCAGCGCGGCGAGCAGGTCGTGGATGGACAGGCCGCAGTGCCGGCGGTACCAGTTCGTGTCCAGGTCGAGCCCGTACGGCTGGAGTGCCGCCCGCAGCGACTGCTCCTGGTTGGCCGTCGTGTCGGCGAGGGTGCCGTCGAAGTCGAAGACCACGGCCTCGATGCCGTCAGGGATGACCGGCGAGCAGCCCGCGGCGTGGGCGGGGTTCGGGCTGCCCGGGGGGAGGACCATCTCGTTCATGCCGGCACCACATCCACGCGGTGTCCGCAGCAGATGCACGGCGCCTCCTCGCCCGCCCACGGCTCACGCAGGCAGTCAAGGCCCGGTCCGGCGCCGCCGATCCAGTCCCGGATCTGCGCGGCGGCCTCGTACTCGTCGACGAGGCGCCGGTCGATGACGCTGTAGCGGGCCGGGTCGGTGGCGGCGACCCGTTCGAACAGCGCGCACGCCTGACGCATGAACGTGGCCTGCTCGGGGGTGAAGACCCGCTGGTCGCGGCGCTGCGCGCGCACGAGGGCCTGGTCCGCGTCGTCGGTGATCAGGATCGTGAGATCGGGCAGCGGCCGGTAGAAGGACGCGAGGCCGAGCAGGGCCAGGGCCGTCTCAAGGGCCTGGTCCGGGTGGTCGGGGTGCAGCAGCAGCGCCTGGCACACCGCCGTGGTGTCGACGCTGCGGCCTTCGACGACCGTGCGCCTGCCGGCCAGGTCGGGGAGCAGGGTGTCGAGGTCGTGACGCTTGATGGCCATCAGCAGGAGAGCTTCGGCCATGGGGGTGCCCCCGCGCAGGAACGGGTCGCCGGTGCTGGCCTCGCGCAGCGCCTGGAGCAGGGCTTCGCCCAGTCCGGGGCGTCCGTTCGCCCGGTGGGAGAACTCGTCCAGCACTAACGGCTTCTCGTTGAGGGCTTCGACGGCACGGTTGGTCAAGTAGGTCTTGCCGACACCGTTGAGGCCTTCGGTGGAGATCAGCGGGCCGCGGGTGCACGCGTGGCGTGCCGAGGTGATCGTCACGGACGGGATCCTTTCGGAGACGAGGACGGGGCGCCGGAGCGGCTCTTGCGGACGGGGCCGGCGTCCCGGCCGGCGGTCATGGTGCCCACGCGGCGGCTGCCCGGGCGACGACGTTGGCGTAGTGGTCGAGGGTGGCCGCAGTGTCGCCCTCGGCGAGGACGACGGCGAGCGTGCGGTCGAGGATCTCTGCCGTGCCGCGGCACGGCTGCTGCGGCACGGGGAACGGGGGCCGGGTATCGCAGGGCACGAGGCGGAAACTGCCGGTGGAGTTCGGCACGCCCTGCTGCGCGAGATGTTCGGCGAACGCCCTGGGGCCGGGCAGGCCGATGTGTAGCAGCGGGGAGAAGCCGTTCCATTCCTCACGCGCAGCGGGAGCGAGGGCGCTCAGACCGGGGACGCGCTGCAGGGCGTTCAGGAGGTATCGGGTCTGGGAGCGGCGCCACTCGAGGAGGCCGGGCATGCGGCGGAGGTTGGCCAGAGCCAGAGCCGCCAAGGGGGCGGCGAGGCGGAAGTTGGTTGCCAGCCGGCTGAGCGGGGCCTCTCCCGGTGGGGCGGGCTGCCAGTGGCTGCGGAAGGCGCGTGCGTGCTCGGCGACTTGGCTGCTGGCCGTGGTGAGGAACCCGCCTTCGCCGCTCCACAGGATCTTGCCGTCCTTCATGCTGAAGCAGCCGACCGTGCCGACCGTACCGGCTGGCCGATTGTTCCGGACGGTGCCAACGGCCTGGGCCGCGTCCTCGACGATCGCGAGTCCGTGCTCGGACGCGAACGCTGCCAGGGCGCCGGGGTCTCCCATCCGGCCCCACAGGTGGACCGGGATGATCGCCCGGGTCCCGGCGGTGACCTTCCGGGCCGCATCCTCGTAGTCCAGGTCCAAGGTGGCCGGGTCACTGTCGACGAACACCGGCGTGGCCCCGAGCGCGCGAAGAGGTGCCACCGTCATGATCACGGTCAGCGCCGGGACGAGGACTTCGTCTCCCGGTCCGATCCCGCAGGCGGACAACGCGGCGTGCAGAGCAGTGGTGCCTGAGGACACGGCGACCGCGTGCGCGGTGCCGAGAGCGTGCGCGGCTTCGTCCTCGAACAGCCGCAGATGGCCCGAGGCCGCCGGATCGGGCATGGCCGACAGGCTGGCGGTCATCTCTCGCAGGAGAGGCGCTCTGTCGGGGGGCAAGGGAAGGGTCATCGGCTGGACTCCTTATTGAGCAGGCGCGGCATGTCCAGGACCAGCGGCCACATGTTCACGCAGTCCCGGCTGAAGTGGGAGCAGTCCGTGCACGGGGGCCGCCCGTCGAACAGCGTCCGGGCGTCCGCCCCGGCAATCGTGCGCCGTCGCTCTGCGGGGGTCGCGGCGATCCGGCGATCGGACGGACAGTCCCACAGCGAGCCGTCCGGCTGGACGAAGAACAGCTGCGCCCCGCCGAAGCACTCCTTGACGCGCCCGCTGACCTGGGTGGAGATCGCGGAGACGAAGCGCAGCATGGAGCCAGGTGAGGGAACCTCCAGGCCCGCCGGGTCGGCCTGTAGCTGGGCCAGCTCCTGGGCCACGGGCACCGTGTCCTCGGGGGTGTGCGCGAGTTCGTCGAACAGCTTGTGATCGGGTGCCAGGGAGATCGGCTGCGGCACGAAGTAGTCCACGCCGAGGTCGGCGCCCAGCCGTGCCACCTGGGTGATTTCCTGCGGCGCCGGCCGCATCACCACGCTGTAGATCCCGACGCGCGGCGCCGGGCCGGCGCCGCGGGCCCGCAGCAGTGCCTGGATGCCGGCCAGCACGTCGGCGTGGCCGAACTTCCCGGAGCGCGACGGCCGCAGGCGGTCGTTGGAGGCCGGGTCCACGCTGTCCAGGGACACCGACACCCCGTCCACCTGAAGCTCGACGAGACGTTCGGCGATCCCCGGTCGAGTGAGGGGGATGCCGTTCGTGGCGATGACCACCTCGCATTCCGCGTTCTTGATGATCTCGATCAGGTCCAGGGCAGCGGGCCAGTCCAGCGGCTCGCCGCCGGCGATGACGACCCGCTCGACCGGGGAGCCTTCCAGGGTCCGCGCGAACGCGGTGATCTCCTCCCGGCTCAAGTCGTTGCGGGAGATATGCGACAGGATGCCGAGCTGGTCCGGCGGGCTGGCCTTGTGCTCCTCCACGATGCCGAAGTAGCAGTACAGGCAGGCCACGGCGCAGCGGGAGCGCAGTCCCCACAGGAGCGTGATGTCACGACGCATGGACAGCCTCCCGCCGCTGGATCAGGTCCTCCACGGCCGCCCGGAGTGCCTTCGCGCTCTCGTCTTGGCTGCAGCCGTTCACGTCCAGCACGATGAACCGGTCGGGGCGGGCGCGGGCGAAGTCGCGGTAGAGGACCTCGGCCTGTTCGATCACCACGAGGTCCCGGTCGGCGAGCACCCGGCCGGTCCGGGCGGCGAACCTGCTGTTGGCTACCTCCCGGTCGCAGGTCAGCAGGACCGTCGCGTCGGGAGCGGGGCGCCATGGGGCCATCGTCGCCAGGATGCGCTCCGCCAGTGCCTGAGGCTGTACACCCGGGTGCTGGGCGGCCAGGATCACCGCCTGGTAGATGGCCGTGCTGTCGATCCCGCGGTCTTCGAGGATCACCTCGACGCCGGTCAAGTTGCGCTCGCTCAGGAGCTCGTACTCGCGGACCTTCAGAGCGAGGAAGGCCAGGGTCTCGACGACGGGATGCCCCGTCCGCAGGAAGACGTCGCCCGTCGAGCGGAGAGCGGCGATCACCTGGCCCGGCAGCGTGTCGCCGTCCTGGTCGGTCAGTTCGCTCAGCCGCAGGCACCGTGGGCCCAGCTCTGCCGCGACCGCGCGGATGGCCTCGCTCTTGCCCACCCCGTTGAGACCCTCGACGCTCACCCACAACGGGCGGACACAGCCGGCAGCGGCACGGGGACCGGGAAGGGCGGGGGCCGTCGTGCCCGGCTCCCTCCGGTCCGCGGCGCACCCTGCCGGGAGCTCCAGTTCAGCGCTCATGCTGCCCCTCCCAGGGGAAAACGACCCAGGTGTCCGTCAGTGAGGCGATGTAGTCGATGTCGCGGTGGGGGTCGGAGCTTTGCGTCCAGTTGGCCCGGTTCACGGCGAAGACCGCGGTACGCACCCGGGCGGGGCCGAGGTCGTGGATCAGCCGGGCTGTGTGGGTGAGGGTCCCGCCACTGCCGGCGATGTCGTCGACGAGCAGCACGTCCAGGTCTGTGAGGTCGCCGAGCGACGCGGGGTTGCGGACGGCGGGGACCGTGCTCTTGGCGGCGTTGATGCCGTCGCTGGTCGTGCGGGTGACCTCGACGGTCCGCACGTCGCGGATCGCGAGCCGGTGGGCGAGCCACGCGGCCGGGATCAGGCCGCCGCGGACGATGCCTACCACCGCCTGCGGCATCCCTGCGGCCGCCACCTGATGCGCGAGGGTTGCTGTCGCGGTGGTGAGGTCGTCCCACGTCAGGTACAGGGGTCCGGGCCGCTCTGCGTGCGTCGATGTCGTCGGTGACGGATCCATCTGCTGCACCTCCTCCTTGGTCCGCTTACCGGGCAGGGATCAGGCCGCGTTCCACTGGGCGCCGGCCAGAGTGACGAACTGCTGGTTGAGCACCGGATCGATCGCGAACTGGCCGCCTGTGTGCAGCGTGGTGGTGCGGGCGGCCTCCAGCCGCACGCCCCGCATGCTCATGCACAGGTGCAGACCGCGTACGGCGACCGCGACGTCCTTGCGTCCGATCACGTCCACAAGGTGCTCGGCGACCTGCCGGGTGAAGCGCTCCTGGACCTGGAGCCGCCCGGCGTAGTGCTGGGCGATCCGCCCGAACTTGGACAGTCCCACCACCGCGCCGCCGTCGGGTACGTATCCGGCCGTGACGTGCAGGTTCATGGGCAGCATGTGGTGCTCGCAGAGCGACCACACGCTCATCCCACCCACGATGACCAACTGGTCGCCCAGCTGGGACTCGGTGAAACAGGTGGCCATCGAGGCGTCGTCCGGGGACAAAAAACGCGCTCCACCAGGCCGCGACGCGGTCCGGGGTGTCGAGCAGTCCTTCGCGGGTGGGATCTTCACCCAGCTCAACCAAGAGCTGGGCGACCAGGTCCGCGACCCGGTCGATGTCGACGGGTGCAGCAGATGGTGCGGACACGGTGTCGGCGGTGCTCGGGGCCGCCGCGGGACGGTCGAGGCTGGTCGTCATCGGTTCTCTCGCTTCCAGGACCTGGGGGAGCGGACAGGGGGTGAGTGTGGTCAGCGGCCTCGCGCATCCGCGAAAGCCAGTACGTGAAGCCGGGTGGTGAAGTGCCAGTGCCGGGCAGCGACTTGGTCCGCGAGGGCCCGGGTGCGTGCGGTGACCGCCTCAGCGGTGGTGCCTTCCGGCATCACCCACACCGGCGCCAGTTGGTGGGCGTCGGCGAGCGCGGCGATCCTGTCGAGGTCGCAGACCGAGGAGGCGACGAACTTGAACACCGCCCGTCCGGAGGCTGCGAATGCCTGCAGCGCCGCTGGCACGATGCTCTTGCCTTCGTCCACACCGAAGCTCTTCAGCTTCGGCGAAACGTTGAACCGCACCCCGTCGACCAGCAGCGCGCGCTCTGGCGCGATCGTGCCGTTCGTCTCGAACTCAATCTGCTTTCCGGCTTCCAGTAGTCCGCGGACGAGTGGTGCCACATTCCGCTGCTGGATCAGCGGTTCACCGCCGGTGATCACCACCAGGCCGACCGGCGACGACGCGGCCCAGGCCAGCAGGTCCGTCACGGGCTGCTTCGTCGACTCCTTGCGAGAATCGAACTGGGCCCAGTCCCACGTGTACTTCGTGTCGCACTGCGCGCAGGTCAGGTTGCACCGGGACAGACGGATGAACAGCGCCGGGCACCCGCAACTAGGGCCCTCCCCCTGGAAGGTGGGTACCTCGACGCCGAAACGTTCCGCGACGATCAACCGGGGATTGGTGTCCCCCCGTGCCAGCCCCAAAGGGACCGGCGTGAATGCGGTGGTCACTGCCCCTCCACGTCGAAGCGCGCCCAGCTGCGCCCGGTCTCGCGGACCAGGACGGCGACCAGACGGCCCGGGATCACCGGTTGGAGGTTCTTGATGAACCAGCCGGCCAAAAACTGGGCCAGGCACTCCGAGGTCGGCTCGACGGGGAGAATCTCGTGCAGGTTGCGGTGATCCAGCTCGTTTTTAAGGAACGTCGCGAACGGGGCGAGCGCGCCGAAGTCGGCGACGAAGCCGGGCTCCTCCAGGGAGGACGAGGCAAGAACAAGCTCGACCTTGTAGCTGTGACCGTGCTGGCGCGCGCACTTGTGGCCGAGCGGCAGGCCGGGAAGTAAGTGACCAGCCTCGAAACCGAACCTCTTACCGATGGTGAAGGTGCCGGGTACGAGCGGAACGGCAGTGAAGTCCATGATCGTCCTTCGGAGTTGGGACAGGGCAACTTCGGCCAGAGACGTACGCGGGTACGGGCCCGGCTTCACGGAGCGCGTCCAGCGGTGGACGCCGCCTCGGTCCGAAACGGATGCGATTCGGCGGGCTGAAGAGGGCCTCGGTGCGCTCCAAGGGGCTCCCTCTCACGATGCACCGGCGACCGCCTAGCCGTCATTGCCGGTCTCCGGTAGGAACATTGCCGAACCCGCGCAATGTCTCGGGTTCGGCGCGGACCAGTACAGCCCGAGCACTTGGCGGAACGGCGAAGGCGAAGGGGCCAGCAGTGAGCGGAGTTTCCCGAAGCCGGCGTGCGGAGATCCAGCGCGAGGCGTCCCGGATACGCGCACAGTGCCAGCGAGACGGGCACGCTCATGAGCGCATCGTCACCACGCTGCGCTCGGCACTGCCGGAGCTCACAGCCATGGAGGCATGGCGTCTGGCCTTGGGGTGGTCGCGGCCCCAGGCGGTCCGCGAGGTGGCCGCCGTCTACCGGGCCGACGGCCTGCGGCCACCAGGACTGACCCCAGCCAGACTGTGCCGGTACGAGCACGGTCAAGAAGACCCCGGCGACGAGCATCGGCTGATGATCTCCCGCGCCTACGGGGCCCGGCCCGATCAGCTCGGCCTCGACACGCGCTGCTTGTGGTGCAGCGCTTGCGCATCCCCGCAACTCCTCCACTACCGTCAGCCTCAGCGTGAAGAGAAGTTCACCGGCCGAAGGGACTCCATGACGACCGCCAGCGGGCTGCCCGCCATCCGCGAATCCGTCCAATGGGCCGTCCTGGACGCCCCCCATGGCTCGCCGGACCTCGTCGCCCTGGCCGAAGCGGCGGTCGAGCACTACGCCCTCAACTACAGCAAGCACCCACCCGCCGTCCTGTTCGACGAAGTCCGGGAGACCCGTGCCCTTTTGTCCACCGCCGTCGCCGACGCTGAACCGGCTGTCGCTCGGAACCTCCGCCGCCAAGTGGGCTGGCTCTCCGCGCTCCTCGGGAATCTGTGCTGGCATCTGGATGACGGAGCCGGCGCCCGGACACACCTCACCCTCGCCTCCACCTTCGGCCAGTCCACCGAGGAACCGGCACTGACCGCCTGGGCGAGCGGAGCCCTGTCCATGGTCGCCATCGCCCGGCAGGACTGGCAACATGCCCGCGAACACGCTGACTACGGACTCCAGCACGCACCAGCGGGCTTGCGCCGTGCCCAGCTCCTCGGCTGGGCCCTCCTCCCCACCTTGGCAGCACTCCGCCAATCCGCAGAGGCAGACAACGTCATCGAAGAGAGCGACGCCATCATGGCGTCCGGCGTCGAGATGCCCGGGCGCTTCGGGTACGACCGCGCCGAGCACCGCCTGCACGTGGCCGAGGCATACCTGACGCTGGAGCGCTGCGACCAGGCCGCCGATGTCGCAAACCAGTCCATCGCCGCGGCACCGCCACAGACCCCAGGCTGGGTGGCTGCCACGCTGGTACTCGCCCTCGTCGAGGCACGCCACGCACCGCAACAGGCGGCCGACCGCGCGCTCGGAGTGCTTGACCTGATCCCGCCCCCGCGGCTGCGAGCGACCGCGCGCCACCGCCTGGCCCGGCTCGGACGCCTGCTCGACAGCTCCACGGCCCCTCCGGCAGCCGAACTCGCCGAGCGGCTCCGCACGCTTCCCGCGCCGATCCGCCCCGACGGAACAGCTGCGTAGCGATCCCGAAGCGACCTGGACCGCGAGGTAGGAAGGCGTCGGCGCGGCCTCGGACCTCAACCGGCGGGGTTGTGGGTGACCGTGGGTGGCTATGGGCGGAGCGGAACTGACCTGGGGCACCGCGCACCTCCTGCGTTTCGTCGTCGTGGATGCTCGCCGGCCCGTGCAGAGACGGGGTTTCAGATGGTGGCTTCGCCGCGCACGAGCCAGAGCCCGGCATGGTGGCCGGCGTACCAGGTCAGCTGGTCCTCGTAGAGGCGCGCCGCGAGGGTGATAGCGGTGCGGCTGACGGCCACTCGCCTCGTACCGGGGAGTCTGGGTCGGCCATCATCCGCAACACCCGGGCATAGCCGCGGCGAAGAAAGGGCTCGTCGGCGCGGGCATCGACCGAGTCGAGGGTGTCGACGATCGTGGCCACGACATCCAGGTGTTTGATCGTTGCGTAGCCACGGGCTGCTGCCAGGTCTGCGTTCGGTGTCTGGTCGGCCACGGTCAACGCGTACGCCACAACACTCGCGGACCCCGCCTGCGAGAGGGCCGCCCGGTTGATCGTCCTGCGACGCGCCTCCAAGGATTTCAATGTCAAAGGCACCTGGGCCCCAGGGCCAGCAGCCTGCCGCGACGGCACGTCGCGGGCTGGTGGTAACGCGAGGTGTAGACGCTGCTCGTAAGGGATCAGAGTGGACGGTTGCATGGTGAAGTCGCTCCCATTGGGGCTGGGTTGGTGGAGACCTGGAGGGGGACTGAGCAGTGGAGGGCTGCTTTCAATGCCTCCCATTCCTGCGCAGTCAGTCGCAGTCGGGTGACACGGCCGCCGCCCTCTGCGGGGTGGCCGGATCCGGTGACCTGCCAGCCGAGGCTGCACAGGTATTCGAGGAGCGGGTCCCTCGTGGGGTCGCTGCCCGCGTGCCGGGACAGAGCTTCAGCGTGCACCCGCCGTGCGCCGATTCGCTCGGCGAAGTCCGCGGCCCACAAAGTGATCAGCCAGCCGACCTTGAGGGTGCGGCCAGGAGCCGTGTGGACAAGGGAGATACCCAGGCTCCGCGTAGCAGCCTCGCCTGTTGCCTGCGTGGTCAACGGCCGATGCAGAAGCAGGCAGCCTGCCAGTTCCTCCTCGTCGTCCCCGGCGTACTCGTACAAGCCCACGGCGTCAGCGGAGGTGTCTCGGAAGGCGGCGGCCACGTGAGGAGGAAGCGGGATTCCGCGGTCGGCCATCCACCGGGCACGGTCCTCGACGAGGGCAGCGGCCGCAGCGAGCTCGGCATCGGTGCGCAGCGGCCGTATCTCATACGGCCAGCGTGGCAAGGGCCATATCCGCTGGGCAGCGCAGGGGTCTGTCTTCACTGGTTCGCTCCGTCAGGCATGGGGGTGACGTCCGCGTGCGGCGGCTGTTCGATGGGAGACCTTCCGGGTGGTGGGAGGAGCCTCCCGCCACCCGGCTGGATGGTGTGTCAGACGCGCGAGTGAACCGTCTCTGCTGATCGATGTCACTGACTTCACGCCGGTGATGGTCAATCTCGAGCCGGGTGCCGCCCGCACTGGCACGGGCGGCATCCGTTGCTACAAGGCGGACTGGAACGCCGACGCGGACGGCGTGTGCCCCGGCGTGGTGATGCGTTCGAGTGTGGGAGAGGGCTGGCCGGCCTTCCGTGCAGCGGCTAGTTCTTTGAGAGGCACGCGCTTGGCCGTAGGCGGTCTCGGGGCGGCGGCGCGGGCGACCGCAGAGACAAAACCGCCCGCGTACTGGTGGGCAATCTCCTGCACGGGGGAAGCACTTGTGAGTGTCAGAGAGTTGGACATGCTGGGCTCCGTACGTTGATGGGTCTGTCGGTTTCCGAACGGGTGGCTAGTGGGAGTCAGGCTGCGGACGGGCCGAGCTGGGCGGGCAGAGACTTGTGCCCGTTGCTGATCAGGGATCCCTGGGGTCGCAACTGGGTGGCAGGGACGGCGAGTTCGAGCCGGGGGAAGCGGGTGAACAGCATGCGTAAGGCGGTGGCCACCTCGAGTCGGGCGAGGGGTGCGCCGAGGCAGAAGTGGACGCCATACCCGAAGGCGAGATGGTCCTTGCTGACGCGGCTGATGTCGAAGACATCGGCGCTCTCGCCGTGCCAGTCCGGGTGGCGATTCGCCGCCGCGTACGAGGCGAGGATCGCCTCGCCCGCTGCGATGGTCTGGCCGTCGGGCAGTTGGATGTCCTTGACTGCGTAGCGGAGAGGGAGGTGTTTGACGGCCGGCTCCAGGCGCAGGGATTCCTCGACGACGTCGTTCCACCTGGCGGCGCCGGCTTGGACGCGGTGGAGTTGCTCGGGGTGGGTCAGCAGCAGGCTGATGGCCTGGTCGATCACGTTGACAGTGGTCTCGTAGCCGGCAGTGATCATCAGCAGGAGTGTGTCGCGGAGTTCGGCGTCCGACAGGCCGTGTCCGTCGCCTTCCTCGTCACGGGCTGCGATGAGCAGGGAGGTCATGTCGTCGCCGGGCGCGGAGCGCTTGGCGACGATGAGCCGTTTGAGGGCGGCGTAGAGCTTCTTGGTGTTGGCCTGCTGCTGTTTGGTGGACAGTGTGGTGTCGAAGATGCCGTCCGCGAGAGTGCGGAAGACGGTTCGCTGGTCGGCTGGGACTCCCATGAGGTGGCCGATGACGGCGATGGGCAGCGGGTACGCGAGGTGTTCGCGCAGATCGACGGTCTCGTCGGCGCGGAAGGTGGCGAGGTGGTCGAGGATGTCTGTCACGATCGCTTCGACGACGCAGGTGAGGTCGGCGATGCGGCGGGCGGCGAACGCGGGGGCGATGATCCGCCGCAGCCGCCGGTGGTCGGAGCCGTATGCGGTGAACATGTTGTTCACCCCCACCCACAGGTTCAGGGGCCAGGTCTGTATGACCTCCTGGAAGTCGGGCCAGTGGGCTCGGCCGTCCTTGGAGACGTCGGGGCTGGTCAGCAGTGTCTTGAGCAGGGCGGGGTCGGTGATGGACCAGGCCGTCACGCCGAGTATGTCGACGAGGACCGCGGGCCCGCTGGCGCGTAGCGTCTCGTGTTCGCCGTGGTGGTCGGCGCCGGTGAGGTCGAGCACGATCGGGGTAGTGGGCTGGTGTTCCACAGGGGGCTCCTTCAGGCGGCGGGGAAGCGGACCGGGAGGCGGGTCAGGGCGCGGTGGAACGGGCCCGGGCGCCAGGTGAGTTCACTGATGGGGCAGGCGAGGTCCATGTCTGGCAGGGCGTCGAGGAGGTGGGTGAGGGCGGTCTCGGCGATGAGATAGGCGTGCGGGCGGGCGGGGCAGGCATGCGGGCCGGCGCTCCAGGACAAGTGGGCCCGGTCTCCCGAGCCGCCGGTGGGGCTGTCCACGGCGGGGTCGTTGTTGCAGGCGGCCATGGAGATCACGACCGGTTCGTTGGCGGGCAGCCGGACCCCGTCGAGGGTGACGGGGTTCGGCGGGTAGCTCATGGCGTAGTTCGCCAGGGGCGGGTCTCGGTACAGGACCTGGTCCAGCGCCTCGCGTACCGATGCCCAGCCTGCGTGCACAGTCGCGGAGAACCCCTCATCGGTGAGGATTTTGAGGAGCGCGTTGGTGATCAGGTTGACGAGCGGTTCGATCGCGGCGCCGTACAGCGTGACGAGCTGGTGTGCCATCTCGGTGTCGTCGAGCCGGGTGGAGTGGGCCAGCAGGCGTGAGGTGATGTCGTCGCCGGGCCGGCGACGGCGCAGGGCGACCAGGTCGGAGACCGCCTCGGACAGGACGACGTTGCCGGCCTCGGCGTTCACACCGTCGAAGATCGCGCCCATGCCGTCAGCGATGCGCCGCCCGACGTCGTCCGGGCAGCCCAGCAGCGTGCCGAGGACCTGGGAGACGATCGGTGAGGCGAACTGGGACAGGAGGTCAGCGCGGCCCGCGGAGCGGAATTCGGCGATCGTGCTGGAGGCGACCTGTCCGACCAGGTCGTAAAGCCGGTGCTGGTCGACACGGTTGAGGGCGGCGCTGTTCGCCGACCGGTAGCGGTCGTGCGCGGCGCCGGCCGAGCGCAGCGCGTTGGGCCGCCACTCCATCATCGGCCGCACAGGGCAGGTGGCCGGGACCTTCTGCTCCCACCTGCGCGGGTCGGCGGGAAAGCGGGCCGGGTCGGTGAGGATGCGGCGGGCCTGGTCGTAGCCGATGACCAGGGTCGCAGGCAGGCCAGGGGCCAGGTCGACGGGGACGAACGGGCCGTGCTCTGCACGCATCCGGGCGTAGGCGGAGTGCGGGTCGTCGGCGAACTCCGCCTCGTACAGCGCGATGCGGGGTGGTGTTGTCGTGCCGGGGGCAGCGTTCACGGGCGGATCTCCAGGGAGCGGAGGTGGCGGGCGGTCAGGTATTCGACGAGTTCGATCAATGCCAGGTAGCTGGATCGCCTCTCGCGTGCGTCGCAGCCGGTCAGCGGGGTGCTGGGATCCAACGAGAGGGCTTGGCGGATCTCGTGGGGCGGATGGACGGGGGCTCCGTCAAAGTGGTTGATCGCCACGGCGTAGGGGATGTTGTGGTTCTCCAGGAGGCCCAGGTGCTCGTGGGAGGCGTCCAGGTCGCGGGTGTCGGCCAGGACCAGGGCGCCGAGTGCGCCTGCGGTGAGGCTCTGCCACAGCGGACGGAACCGGTCCTGCCCCGGGGTACCGAAGAGGTAGAGGACCAGCGCGTCGTTGATGTGGATGCGGCCGAAGTCGACGCCGACGGTCGTGGTCGACTTGTCCGGGGCGCCGGTGAGGTCGTCCACGCCGACACTCGCCGTGGTGATCGGCTCGTCCATGCGCAGCGGCGGCACCTCGGAGACCGCGCTGACGAAGGTGGTCTTTCCGACCCCGAAACCGCCCGCCACGACGATTTTCGCGGAGCGGACCGCGCTGGTGGGGTGGCATTCAGACCTTGGCCTGTAGGCCACGGAGTACCTCCCTCAGGATGTCGATGTCGGGCTGATTTTCGCGAGCATTGACGGGGCTGCCCAGATGGCCGCTGTCCATCAGGTCGCAGACGAGGATGAGGACCGTGGACGGGGGCAGCTTCAGGCCGGCCGCGATGTCGGCCACCGCCAGGCCGCCCCGGACGCTGCGGGCCAGGGCCAGCACCCGGCGGTGATCTGGTCCGGGCAGCTGGGCCGAGCCGGTCGCGGCGAGCACCAGGGACTCCAGGCGAATGTCTGCCCGCGTGGGCCGGGTGCGCCCGTTGGTGCGGACGAAGGGCCTGACCATGTCCGGGTCCCGCCGCGGCCCGGTCACCTGAGGGGGGCTTCCGGGGACGGCCGGCGCGCTTCGGCCTTCATCTCATGGCCGACCCTCTCGACCAGCTGGTTCATCTGGTGACTGATCGTGTCGATGTCGGCGTCCACGCCGGAGGTCTGCACTAGCAGCACCGTGTTCTCTCCGGCCTGCGTGATCAGGACGAAGTGGCTGGTCAGCTCCACGAGGAGCTGGCAGACATCACCGCCGTCGAACTCGTTGCTGTAGGCGTGCCCGGCACCGCGCAAGGTGCTGCCGAGCGCGGCGAGCTTCTCGGCCTGCTCCTGTTCGAGCGACGTGGTGCGGGAGGACAGCAGGCCGTCGCCGCTGAACAGCACCGCGCACTTGACGCCGTTGACGCTGCCGAGTTCGCCATCGAGCAGCCATCCGAGGCTGTTGGCGTGCGTGTCGCTGAACATCATGAGCTTCCTTCGGTGGAGGTGGTCGACTGGCGCGAGCGGCGGGTGCCGGCTGCCCAGGCGGCGGCCGCCATGAGGTTGCCGGGCCGGGCCGGTGCGGGGCCCGCGGCCCGCTGCGGAGCGGTGGCGGTGGGACGCTGTCGCACGGTCAGGCCACTGGGCGTGGTTGCGGGTTCTGATGCGGCGGGTGCGCGTTCCGCCGGCGCCGCCGGGGCCTGGGTGAGTGTGGTCAACAGGGCGTTGGGCAGCCAGAGTTCGGCTCGGGTGCCGTGGTAGACGTTCGGAGATTCGAGTTCGACACTGAAGCCGTAGTTGCGGGAATGGATTGCAGCTACGGCGAACCCGGTGCGGGGATGCGCTCCGAGCTGGGTGACGGCTTGGAGTTGCCCGCCGGCCAGGAGCCGGCGTGCGTCGTGGAGGGTCTCGGAGTTGATCCCCAGTCCGCGGTCGTCGATCTGCACGGTGGTGCCGTGATGGCCGGACAGTACGCGGACGCGCACTTCGGAGGGGGCCGGCGAGTTCCGCAGTGCGTTGTCGAGGAGTACGGCGAGCGTGTGGACGGCCGGTCCCACCGCCCGGTTGACCACGGCGGGCGGGTCGGACTCCTCGACGGTGATCCGTTCGAATCCGTTGAGGTGGCCCATGGCCGCGCGGATCACGTCGGTCAGGGAGGTTTCTGGCCAGCGCCGGGGCAGTTTCCCCCCGCCGAGGATCACGTAGTTCTGCGCGGCCAGGAGCAGTTGCTGGACGAGGCGGTCGATGGTGACGAGCGTCGCGTACGCGTCGTCGTCGGCATGCCGGCGCATGCCCTCGCTGATCTGCTGGCTGACCCGGGCGGCGCTGCCCACCAGGGACGTGGCGAAGGCCCGCACCGCCGCCTGCGCGGCCTGATCGGCTGTGCTGCGGGCTTCGGCGGCCTTGACATCGGCAGCCTCCTGGATCTCGGACACCGCCTGACGGGTGGCTATCTGCCCGTCGTACTGCACCTGCCGAAGTGCCTGGTCCACAGAGGCGACGACGGCCTGCACCTTGTCCGCCACCGGGATTCCTGCCAGCTCGAGCGGCGGGGTGAATCCGACACCGTGGCCGCCGCCGGGATACACCGCTGCCGCCCGCAGCGCAGGGATGACATGGCCCGCCACCTCGCCCAGGGACACCTCCGTGGCCCGCAGCTGCCGGGCAAGGAGCTCGGCGCTGTCCCGCGCCTTCCCCAGTCGCACACTCAGGTGCCACGCGGTGACTCCGCCTGCCAGGGCCAGCATCGTCGGTACCGTGACCGCTGCGGCTTCAATAAAGGTGCTCATCAATTCCTCACGGACATCGGGTCAGTTGGGGCGGCCGGAGTCGGCGGCCGCAAGGGGGCGAGTAGGGGCAGTACCGCGTGCAGCAGCAGGGGTGAGGTGAACAGGCGGCCTTCGCTGTTGCCGAGCCGGGCCCAGTGCCGTTCCTCGGCCGGACCCGCGCTCAGCGGGGGCACGGATAGGACGCCGGTATCGCGGTGTTCCACCGGCCAGGGCCAGTGCAGGCCCTGGCCAGAGCCGGGCGGCAGGATGAGCACCCACCGGCCGCCGGTGCCAATCGCGGCGCCCACCGGGTGCGGACGGATGTGGCCCAGCAGGTCCAGGGCCTGGCGGGCGGACTGCTCGGGCAGGGCCGCGGTCTCGAAATCGGCGCCGACCCTCACAGCGACCGGAGGGCCGGGCGGGATGTCGAAGCGCGGCAGACCGAGCCACAACGTCGACCCGTCGCGGCCCACCAGAGCCGCGGCCTGCATGTCTCCGACGAGCGCGTGGTCCTCGATACGCGGCAAATCCATGATGTCCGATCTGTGGTGCGAAGGCCCGCAGAAGCGGGGCATACAGGGGGACAGGTCCGATGTGTCAGGGCGTGGCTGTCACGCCACACGGCTGCCTCACTGGCGGGGCAGCGACGCTGCGGTGATCACGACGGCCATCGCGAGGACGAACACCACTCCGCGGACGGCGTTGCGGCTGGGCCGCCACCGCCTCCACCACACCCCATCCCGGGGCCATCCCGCCGTGGGCACTGTCCGGGGCGCCGCCGTGTCCCGCACGGTGGCCACGAGTTCTTGGGTCACCTCGGCCAGCATGACGAGATGCACTCGGCTGGGCATGTAGCCCGTGGGAGTACCCGCCGAACTGAGCTGCTGCGCATGGTTCAGCGTGGGCTCTCCGGGCGGAACGAGGACGCCCAGCTGGTGGATGTGGCCGCGAAGGCGCCGCGTGAGGTCCTCGACGTCGGCGGGGCCTTCGGGCAGCGGCGAGTTCGCGTCCAGCACGAGCGCCACCGTCTCCGCCGCTGCCGTGGCGTGATCCCGTTCCGGGGCGGGCCCCATACATGCGCTCTCCTTCCTCCTCGGAGTGACACGGTGAGAGACGTCCGGGCGGTCGCCCAGCGAACGGTGCACGGCACAACTCCAGTTGAATCAAGTCAAGTTGGTTGATCTGAGGCGGTGTCAGGCACGCGAACGGCCCGGCGGAAGCGCTACGTTGAGGCAACCGTGAATCGGCGCCCGACGACATCCCCGCACGAGCGCCGATGCCGCTAAAGGTGCTAAAGATCAACTCCGGTCCAGGGGGCAGGCCATGGCCTACACGCGCAACGAGGCGCTTGCTGCACTGCTGAGTGAAGCTGGCTGGCAGCAAGGCCAAGCCGCCGCTGCCTTCGTGAGAGTCGCCGCGGAGTGCGGAGCGACGGAACTGCTCGCCGTCACGCGGTCCCACATGTCCCAGTGGGTGAGGGGAGTGCGCCCCAGCGGGCAGACGCCCCATATCCTCTGCGAGACGCTGTCGCGCAGGCTTGGACGCCGGCTTACCCTGACCGACATCGGTCTGGACTCCACCGTCGCAGACCAGGCCGGCCCCAGTCCTGACTGGCGCGTCGATTCCCTGACCGTGCTGGCCGAGATCGGAAGCGACGACCTGGATATGCACCGACGCAAGCTCCTCGCGACCGCCGCTTACTCGGCTGCCGGTCTTGCCCTGCCCACCGACGCGTGGTGGGCAGCTGCTCCTGCCGCGGCGGCGCAACGCCCGGCCGTCTCCCCCCGGCTGGTAGCTCAGAGCGACATCGACGACGTCCGTAATCTGACCACCTTCTACTCCGCGCGGGACCAGCAGCGCGGTGGAGCCTCCGGGCGAACAGCCCTCGCCGGGCACCTTCGTGACGAGGCCATACCGCTCCTCGGCAGCACCTTCGCCACGGAGCAGATTGGTCGCGATACCTACTCGGCCGTGGCAGAGATGACGTACCTCGCCGGATGGATGGCCTTCGACGCCTCCCACCACCGCACCGCCCAGCGCTACCTCACCGCGGCCGCCCGGCTCGCAGCGGAAGCAGGTGACGGCCCGCTCAGCGGGCACATTCTGCGCGCTCTCGCCCACCAAGCGGTCGACCTCGGGCACCCTCACCGAGCGCTCGCCCTGGCCGACGCTTCCATGTCCCACGACCGCTATGGCCAGGCCAGCCAACGCGAGCGGGCACTGCTCGCGATCGTCCACGCCCGAGCCCTCGCAGCCAGCGGCGATCGTGCAGGCACCCTCGCGGCCATCAGCCGCGCGGAGCGCGACCTCTCCCGCGCCGACCGGGACGACGCCCCCAGCCGTGTCGGCTTCTTCCAGGACGCCTCCCTGGCCCATGAAACAGCCTGCGCCCTGCGTGACATGGGGCAGCCGAGGGACGCTGAAACCCACTTCAAGCGCAGCGTCGCCACACGCCGCCGCCAGCTCTACACGCGCACCCACAGTGTGACCCTGGGCTACCTCGGAGCCGTTCAAGTCCGTCAGGGACGGCTCGACGAGGCCTGCCACACCTGGAGCCAGGCCCTCGACACCATGGCCGGCGTCCACTCCGGACGCGCCCGCGACGTCATCGTCCGCATGCGGCGCGACCTGTCCCCAGTACGCCAGCGCGGCGGCCGGCATGTCACCGAACTCGACCAGCGCGCCAGCGAGATGCTCCGCACCATAGGCTGACGGGGCAACGACGGCCCAGGGCACCTGGGCGATGCAGGACAGGGGAGGCGCGCAGTGCCGGCATTCGAAATTCCGCAGATCGCCACGGTGGTCGGCGGCCACACCACCGTCCACGACGACTACCAGGGCGGCGTAGAAGCGATCATCCGCCTGGACCCCGAGTACCCAGTGGAGACCCTCCAGGGCCTTGATGCCTTCTCGCACGTAGAGGTCGTGTGGAAGATGACGCGCGCCAGGCCGGAGGATATTGAGCTCCACGCCCGCAGTCCCCGGAACAATCCCAACTGGCCGGCAACGGGAACGTTCGCCCACCGCAACCACCGCCGCCCGGACCAAATCGGCATCTCTCGTCCGAGGCTGCTGTGCGTGGACGGACGCGACATTCACGTCACGGACCTCGATGCCGTGGACGGCACACCCGTGCTGGCGCTCCTTCCGTGGTTCGAGGAGATGGGCCCCCGAGGCCCTGTCGATGAGCCCGCATGGGTCAAGGAAATGCTGCCCAACTACTGGGCCGATTCCAGCGCACGTCCCTGACCTGAGACCGGCACGGTCCGTGCCGAGAGTGATATCAGCGAGGTGCATCAGATTCATTCCTGTGGAAGGTGAGGGTGCGTCGAGCCAGACGCACGGGCCGTGGCTATCGGGCCGGGCGCCATACGAGGAGATCGGCACAGTCGTCCCTGTGGGGGGCCCAGGGACGCGTGCGCTGTCGTACCTGCCAGCCGGCCGTGCTGAGGGTGTCGGTGATCTGGGCGAGCCGGGCGGTCCAGTGCTCGGCCGCACCGGACGGGAGAGCCCCGTCGGCGGTGCGGCCGAATTCGGGGGCGGGCCGCCAGATCAGGTGGGCGCACAGTTCCGCGCCGACGGGCCAGACCAACTGAGTGACGTCCCGAACCAGACAGACTCCTGTCCCGGCGGGCACGTGCGGGGCGCGGTAGCGCGGGCGGGCGAATTCCTGGACGCCGTCGAGGGCTTCCTGAACGGCGTCCTGCGGTGACTTGTCCGGGTACCAGGCCTTGCGGCGGAAGTTCGGCGGGCACGGCTCGATGCCCGCCCAAGCGTCCGGGGGCTGGCGTTGTGGGCTGAGTCCGTTCGGTATCCGGTAGACCAGCAGTTTATTGCTGGAGTGATGGTGGGGGGTGCGGCGTGGGCCGCGCTCTTCGGCCACGAAGCCCGTCGATTCGATGGCGGTGATGACGGCATCCGTGCGCTCGCGCCATGGGTCCTCGGTGTCCTGGGGCACGGTGCCGGCGAGGTAGCGGCGTTGGAACCGACGGTCCGGGAACCATGTGACGGCGACGCACAGGTCGGCCTGGTCAGGCCAGAAGGCGTCCTCGAGGGCCTCGGCGCGGCACCAGCCGAGCCCGTCGACCCGGATCGAGTGTCCCAGGCCGTTCGCCATGAGCCAGATGTCGCCGATCCCCAGCCGGCGCAGGTGCCAGTTGACCAGATCCGGCCCGCTGCGCGCCGAATTCGCCGGGTCATAGGCAGGCGGCACAGATGCGGCCTGCAGAAGGGCCCGCTCAAGCAGTTGCTCGATGGGCGTGTTCGCGATGCTCACGTGGGATTTCCTTCAGCCGAGGGCGGTCCCGAGCCGCTCGGCCTGATCCACCGTCAACGGAGAGATCACGACCGGCCGGTCCGGGTCCCGGATCACGTCAATCCGGACATCACCGCCTACGGTGCGGCGCAGGAGCGGGACCAGCAGCCCGACAACGGGGACCAAGTGATCGGGGTCGTCCTCGTCGAAATCCTTGGGAAGGGTGCCGCCCAGGGCCTGGTGAAGTGCGGCGGCCTCCCACGGCAGCAGCGCCGAGACCCGGACCAGACCGGCGACGCGCACTCCGGCTTGCACAACTCCCACCCGCTGCAGACCCGTTCGTAGCTGGTCGACGACCCTGAGGTCCCACGGAAGGCGGGCTCTGATCAGGGCCGCGCAGCGTACGGCGTCGTCGGCGGTCTCGAAAAGGATGTGCAGCCCGGCCGGCAGCGGAACAACGGTGACATCGGCCCTGATGGCGTGTGCGCGCAGAACCCGCTCGGTCGCCGCGGCCGGGTCACCACCTTCTACACAGCGGATTTCGGGCAGACACCTCCACAGCGCCTCGCGGCCCTCTTCGTAGACCCCAACGGTCACTGCGGCATCACCTGGCATGAAGCCGACCCACGGCGCGCTTCCGGTCCCCGCGGCCAGCAAGGCCTGCGCCAGCAGATGGACGGCCTCCTCCCGCGCCGACCGCTCAACAGGGTCCACCTGCACGGCCCGGGCGTTCTGAAGCGCCGCGGGCCGCGGGCTACTGGCCAGGCGCGCCCTGGGTGTTGAGGACCGGTTGGCTTCCGTGCTGTCGGTGTCCTGCATCGTCTTCCTTGAGATCGCGGGGATGGCGGGTCGGTCTCGGGGGCGTCTTCGGGTTCAGCGGGGTGTAGGTGTGAGTCGGAGGAGGGCGTGCCGGTCACATGGGGCCGGGGTCACGAGGCGATCCGAGCAGAGTGGGTGCTTTGCGTGGGCGCTCTCGCGACGCGTGTACCGCGGAAGCCGATGCCGGTCTCCAGACGGTTTTCGCTGACGAGCAGTCGGCGGGCGAGATCGATGGTGCCGCGAGAAACACCGAGGCGGGCGGCGAGGGCCGAGCCGGCGGGGAGGAGCTCACCGGGCGGGTAGGTGCCATCGTCGATGCGGTCCCGAAGCCACTGAGCCACCGCCTCTGTGCTGGAGACCGACTGCTGATCCGGTGAAACACCCTCGGCAGCGAACGCCTTAAGGGCCAGCAGGGCGGTGTCCGGCGCGACGGCGTATGTGCGGGCGACCTGGGTGATGGAGAGCCGACCAGGCCCGCTGCCACGTTTCGCGAGGTCTTCACGCAGGGCCTCACACACCCGGGCGTGCTCGAGGCGGCGCGAGGGCGCCGGGGCCGCCCCGACTCGGGGCGGGAACTCGGTGACGATCTTGCGAGCAGCGAGCAGGCGCAGCGCGTCCTGTACGGCGGGGTGGGGAAGACCGAACTGGGCACTCAGGTCACCGACCGTCGGGAGCAGGGTTCCGTCCGCATATTCGCCCTCCTTGATCCGGTGCTGGATGCGACGGGCAAGGCGTTCTGCGCCTGGTGCCGGTACGGGCATCGTGATGCGCCACCGCTTGGGCGCGGCTACGGTGACCGGCCACCCAGCGTCCAGGACCCCGCTCTGGAGCAGACTGCGCAGGGCGTGATGGATGGCCGGGGCGGGAAAACCGAGCGTGCATGCCAGTTCGGCAGGACCGGGGAGGGGATCACCGATCTTGTAGGTGCCGTGCTGGATCTGCCACAGGAGAATGCGGGCTGCCTCGCCCAACTGGTCAACGGGCATCGTCGTGCACCTCCGCAGCCGCAACGACGTGTACACCGCTGAATGTGACGATGGCAGGGACGGGCGCGGCACCCGCTGTACGCAGGCTCGCGGTCATGGGGAACACCTAATTCTCTTGGCGTCGGACGGGCAGGCATGGAAAAGGGATGGGCCAGCCGCCGCTCCACCCGGGGGAGGGCGGCCGGGGCACACGCTGCCCACGCCACTTCAATCAGCGGCGGCAGAATCGGGCATCGGTGCCGCGTCCCTCCGTTGGTCCGCCAACCACCCGGGCGCCACCGCGGGCTCGGTCGGGGATGGGGGGATCCCGTGTGGAGGTCATCTCCCGAGCGCGCCACGGGGCAGGGGATCCAGCTGCGCAAGGGAGATGACCAGCTTTAGGCGCCGGGCGGACCGTGTGCGTCGGCTGCCTGGACCAGCCGGGCCAGGGCCGCTGACTCCGTCGCGCAGGTGCAGGGCGGCATGAACGCTTCCTGCTGTGTCATCGGGACTCCGTCCGGGCCGGTGCGAGGAAAGCCCAGGTCCACTTGCCGCGCCCGCAGGATCGCTCCCTAACACCCCACTGGTCCGAGACTAGTTGGACCATGAGCAGGCCGCGTCCGTTCTCGTCTTCGGGACCAGCGTTAAGCCCACGTGGTGGCATCGGTGAGCTGTCGGCTACCTCGACCTGGACCCCACTGTCCGTACGGATGAGTCGAACGCCGATCGTGTCGCCTCCACCGTGGATCAGGGCGTTGGTCAGCATCTCAGTGAGCGCGGTGTCGACGCGGTCGAGGAGACAGGGCAGGCTCCATTGTTTGAGTAGTTCCCTCGAGGCATGCCGGAAGCGACTCGGCCACGCAAAGTCCTCGCTGGGTAAAGGGCCGTCCGGCTCCGCGGCCCTGGCGATCCACTGCTCGTGTTCTGCCAACGCCAACTCCCGGCCAGTCTCTATGTTCTCGCCGCACAACGCCTCGGTGTCCTGCTTGCTAGGTGCGATGAGAGTCATGAGCCCGGTCCTCCACAGGTGAGGCGTTCCGCGGACAGTTGGCGAGAGCCAGTGGTCACTACGACTGGCAGAGAGAAGAGCGAAGTGCTCGGCCACGGCTCAGCATGGCAGCAGAAGCGCTACCGTGGAACCTACTTCGCAGAATTCTGTGAGAAGAATTCTGTTGCGAACTCCCGTTCGTAGCAAGGTTGTTGACGCAAGGGCTCGAACGTTCTGCGAAATGCGAGAAGTTTCGTTGCCAAGCTCGAACGTTCGCCGTCAGACTGTGAGGCAAGCGAAGGGGAGGGGCAGCATGATCGAGTCCGCAGAGTCGGCGACGCCTGCCATCGAGTCGGCGTCGGCAGCACTCTGCCGCCTATGGCTGGGTGCTGAACTGCGTCGCCTCCGCTCCGATTCCGACATCAAGGGCGCCGAGGTGTGCCGCCGTCTCTCGTGGGCTCCGTCGAAGCTGACGCGGCTCGAAACCGCAGGCAATGGCGTCGTGGAACCAGCGGACGTGATGGCCCTGTGCTCGATCTACGACGCGCCAAAGGAGACCGAGCAGGTCTTGGTCGAGTACGCCACCGTCACCAAGACCAAGCTGGACTGGTGGCAGTCACCCGACGTGCGCGACGTCATCCAGCCCGGCTTCAAGGCCTACTTGGGCCTCGAAGCAACGGCTTCCAAACTCGGGAACTACGAGAGCGAGTTCGTCCCGGGACTGCTACAGGTGCCGGCATACATTCGGGCACTGCTCGAACGTGCTCGCCCGGACATGGAACCTGAGCAAGTCGACAAGCTCGTGGCCGTCCACATGACACGTCAGGAAGCCCTCACCCGCAGCGTTGCCCCGCTGGAGTTCACGGCGATCATCAGCGAAGCCGTCCTCCGCCGGGAAGTAGGGAGCGCCGAGGTGATGCGCACCCAGCTCATCCACATCTGGAACCTTGCCCGAACCAACCCCCACGTCAAGGTGCAGGTCGTCCCGTTCGGAATCGGCTCCCATCCCGGCATGAACGGCCCCTTCACGGCGCTCAAGTTCCCCGAAAATCTCTTGAAGCCGATCGTCTACCTCGAAAGCCTTGCCGGCGCCACCGTGCTGCGCAGGGAGGAGGACGTGAGGAAGTACGAGGACGCTTTCAGCGACCTCCAAGCACTTGCTCCGGGGTACGAAGAGTCCCTGGGCATGATCGAAACCGCAAGCAAGGAGTTCTAATGCAGATGCGTGCCGATGACCCGTCGGTCGACTGGTTCTCGTCGAGCTACAGCAACGATCAAGGGGGACAGTGCGTGCAGGGCGGACGGCGCACAGACGGCCGGATGGCTGTGCGCGACTCCAAGTGGACCGACGGCCCGGCCTTTGTCTTCCCGCCGGCAGCTTGGGCCGCCTTCATCTCGGATATGAAGAACGCCGAGTAGCACGTCGCCCACCTGCCAGAGAGCGGTCCTCCTCAACCACGATGAGGAGGACCGCTCTCTGCTTCAACTCTGTACCCACTCGAACAGATACGGCAACCGACACTGCCCAAGCGCAGATGCCGAGGCACCCCGCGCTTACGCGCCGCTCAGCAGATCCGGACCTGTTGCCGACCGCCTCCGACAGTGACCCGGTAGTCGGCATCGGCGTACGCCGGCCATGGGCCGTCCACCGTCGGCCAGCCCAGTTCCGCGAACGATCGATCGGCGCGCTGTCCGCGCATCTTCATGAAGGCGACGCCGGTGACGAGCCGACCTTCGCCGCCGCCTTGCCCGTCGGCAGTGAGGCGAAGAAGGGCGTCATGGCCGAACGGGCCGTACAGCGGGGTCACAAGAATGGCACCGGGCGCGGCCTGGTCGAGCCAGGCCTGGGGGATCTCGCGGACGGCCGCGGTCGAGATGATCCTCGTGTAGGGGGCGTGGGCCGGGTCACCGAATTCGCCGTCGGCGGCGAGCACCGCGGGGTACAGGCCGAAGCTGGCGAGCGTGTGGCGGGCGCGGTCCGCGAGCTGCTCGTCGATTTCGATCGTCACCAGGTTCTCGGGCCGGACCCGGTAGGCCAAGAGCGCGGTGCTGTAGCCGGAGCCGGTGCCGATCTCCAGTGCGGTGTCGTCGGGTCCGGGGTCGAGATAGTGCAGCATGTCGACGACGACCGCCGAGCAGGACACGGCGCTCGTGAACGGCGCGTCCGTGGGCCCGTCCTCCGGTAGCACTCTGCCGTCGGCGACCTGCGTGATCAGGGATGCGCGGGGCCGGTAGACCCCCTTGAGCCAGGCTCGGGGCCGTTCATGACGGTCGATCACGTGGTGCATCCCGTCGTCGCGCGGCGTCGGCCACCACACCTGGTCCGGTACGAAGTGCTCGCGCGGCACTTTCAGGAAGGCCTGCCGCAACCACGGCCGGTCATTGAAATGCCCCACCATCCGGCTGTCGATCTCGGCTGCGCACTCGGCGCGCAACTCCGCAGCCAGGCTTGCCAGCCGATCCTCCGCAGGGGCATCAGTCATCATCCGGCTCCGGCTCCGGGGCCGGCATCGGGTTCCCGGGGTCGCCCGGACTTGATGAGTCCCCGCCTACCTGCCCGTCCTGATCACCGCGGCTGCCGCCCATGACGCCTCCCAACGTCGTCGCATCGCGCGCCTTCGAAGCGCGCCGCCTTCGTCGCCAGGCGACCATCAACTCCGGCTCCTCGCAAGCGACTTGCTGGAATCTGCATGCGCCATATCCGCCCGTGCTCATCTACACGCTCGCGACAGTTCTGCCGAACCTGGCCGTGACCGTCCGCCGGCTTCACGACACCAGCCGCTCAGGATGGTGGTGCCTGCTCAGTTTCGCCCCGCTGATCGGCGTCATCTGGCTGGTGGTCATGCTCGCAGGGAGGAGCGACTACGACGAGACCTACGGCCCGCACCCGGGCACCGCAGACCCGCTTCCCGCGGTCTGACCTGTCGTACACACAGGCCCTGCTGACGTCGCCTCGGGCGACCAGCGGGGCCTGCATTGCGTTACGCGGCGGGCGCATCGACCGCAGGCGGTCGGCGACGTCGTGCACGCCAGCGCGGAACGGCGATGCCGGTGATCAGGTCGTGCCAGGGCTCGCACTCGGCGCTGACCGGCCGGTCGGAGGCTTCCAGGTAGGCGGTGTGATGTCGGAGGCGACTGACATGATCCGCTGTATGAACACCTCGAACACGGTCGGCTGGGTGACCAGCCGGGCATCCACCCTGCGGCACGCACAGATATTGCACGACACCAACGGGTGCTGGACCCGCGACGCCGTGGAGCGCCTGGTGGACGGGCACCCGGACTGGAAAATCCGGCGGGAGTTCGCCGACCTCCTCGTCGTCGGCCTGGAACCCACCGAACTGCACGCCTCCCTCGGTCCGGAACTGTTCTTCGACGCACGAATCCCCAAGAGCCCGTACTTCGGCCGCGCGCGACTGCCGCTCATCGAGTTCGGCTTCCAGGCAACTCCGGCAGAACGGGCAGCAGCCCTGCAGGAACTAGCCGAAATACTCTCGGGGATCGGCCGGCCCACGCCCGTGCCGGCGGCCGCCGACGGTTTTGGTCTGCGCTGGCAGTCCGAGGAGCGCACCATGCTCCTGCAGAGCAACCAGCGGCGTGCCTGGGTGTCCATCCAGCCCGTCGAGCACCAGGCCCAACATCTCCCATTGGACTTCCCCCCTGTAATCGCGGCTCTTGTGCCCCTGCTGCACGATGACGCCACCGGAATGTGCGACCGCTCGGCCATCGAACAATGCATCACCAAGACGCCGACCTGGTCCGCCGAGTTCGACGAAGCACAGGCCCGAGCCCTTGTCCGGACCGCCGACAGGGACGGCGAGGTGGTCTTCCTCGGTCCTGCTGGTCAGCGTGACAACTACAACCGCCTGCACCTGTACCGTTTCACCGACGGCCCGGACCTGGAACGACGCCGGTTCATCTTCGGTGAGATCTTCCGGGCCGTGTGCGGCGCCATCGGCGAACCGACCCTCCTCGGCGGCGGTCCGAACGGGCCAGATGTCCGCTGGAGGAACTCCGGCACCGATGCACGGGTCCTGCGCCTGCGGGCGGACCTTCGGCACGTCTGGATCGAGACCAGCCCCGCCGAACAACTCGAAGATCAGGAACTGTCGACATTCGAGCACGGAGGACCGGCTGCGGGGCTGGGCGGCCCCAGCGACTTCCCGCTGCTGCCCTACAACTGGCAACTCGTCCTGTCCGGGCCGGGTGACACGGCGGAGTACCTGCCGGGAGGCTGACTGGCGCTGACCCTGCCGCACCTTCAAGAAGCCCTGGAGACACTGCTGAGCACGTGGATCGAGCAGCTCCCCGTCCAACAACCCGGCAAGAAGGTGACCTTCACGATCGCCGGCAGCGGCATCAGCGGCGGCCTCTCCTTCGCCTACGACACGACCAAGGGCATCCTGCTCCGCATCGGCAGCCGTACAGGAGACCTCGCCGCCGATGCGAACGAGATGAGTGCGCTCGGCTGGGAACAGTCGGGACGCCGCTGGAAGGCCGAGTTCAAGAAGCCGACCGAAAGCACTCCCGGTGAGGTGGCCGCGCTCATCGTCGGTGAACTTGCCGCCCGCGGCCTCACCGATCCTGAGGACCTCGTCGCGAAGCGCATCCAACTCGGGTCCCCCCACGGCTTCTTCCGGGCCACCGGGCTCGGGATCACTGCAGGGTGAGGGCAAACAGCACGCTCAAGGTGCTTGCGGTACTACCGGGCAAACTGGGTACAGCACATGGGCGGGATACGGGGCGGGCTCTCTACGGGGAGCGGGGGGACAGCCTGGCGGGAGCCTTCCGGGGAGCGGACCGGATCCTTCTACTCTCTCGTACGGTCCTGGGCGGGCCAATATCGTCGTGCTCTGCATCCACCCAGGGCCCAAAGATCGTCAAAGGTACGGACGCATGACGGAGACGCTGACCATCGTGGCACTGCTGGTGCTTCCGACCATCGGCCTGGCCTCGCTGCTCGCCTATCTCGTGCGGCGGCTCCTGCGGATGCGCCGGGTCGTCCTGCACGGCAAGGCCGCCGTGGCCGAGTGCATCGAGGTCCGGGACATCGCCTCGAACTCCACCGACATGGATGGGTCGCGCTACCACATTTTCGCGTTCGTGACCGGGGAAGGCCACCGCGTCACTTACACCGAGGACGCCGTGGCCCCGTACACCCAAGTCGGGTACCGCGCCACCGTCCACTACGACCCGGCGGACCCCCAGCGCACGGCCACGGTCGCAGGCCGTGACGACCTCGCGCCGGTGCTGGTGCCGGGCTGCGCCGCGCTCGGCGTCGCCGCCGCGCTCGCCGTGCTCCTGTGGATCGACGTGTCGGTGCTGTTCCAGTAGCGGGAACAGCACCGTTCCCGCGACCAGAGCCGAAGTCAGAGGCCGCAGGATCGGGAATCCCGCGCCATGCGCCGAGATCAGCCCCGGCTTGCATCGCCAACACGGGCGCGTCCTCGTCCTCTTCGAACCCCACACCGGAGTCGCCATCCTGCCCGGCGGTACCCCCGAGGTGCAGGACCAGGACGACCCCGCCTCTACCCTGCGTCGCGAAGTCGAAGAGGAGGCAGTCGCCCGTATCGGGAGCCCCTACTCCTGGGATACGTCACCGGTCCCGGCATGCAGCGCGGATACCTGCGCTACGCCGCGGCACTCACCAACGTCGCCCCGCGCAGCCCGATCCGGCCACCGGCCACACCTACACCCGCATTCTGGCCACCCGAGAACAAGCCACGGAACTCTTCGACTGGGGACCGGCTACTGCAGACCAACTCGCCGCCGTCCACGAGGCCCGTCGGCAGTTCGGCTTTCCCTAGGCTCCCCGCCAGCCCTTCTCCGAGCTGACCACCCCCACGGCCTGGTAACCCCTTCTTCCGTGTCCATTCCATAGTCTTGAGGCACCAACTCAGGAACCGATTGCTCGCCGGCAGGCGAGCCGACGGCTCTCCCCTGCCGGCGAGCAATCGACAGCGATGGGTACGGTGTGGCGGAGCACCGACTGAGGGGGGAACACAACATGAGCGCGGCCGCGCACGTCGACAACACGGCAGGTCTGGGGCGCCGCTATGCCTCGGCCGTGATAGATGGAGTGTTCTTTTCGGGCTGCGGATTGGTGGCGGCAGTCGTCTACGTGGGGGTACGCGAGAGCGGAATCCTTGGCGCCTCCGGCGCCGTTGGCAGTGAACTGCTGGCGGGTTTCGCGGTCGGCGCGCTCATCGCATCCTTCCTCAACCACGTGGTCATGGTCTGCCTGGCGCACAGAAGCGTGGGAAAGGCGCTCGTCGGCACCCGCGTCGTCCGCCGCGCAGACGGTGGCCGGCCCCGGGTGCACCAGGCCGTGGCCCGGTGGCTGGGAGGTTTCCTCTTCGGAGTCGTGGTGCTACCGCTGGCCTTCATCTTGGGCGGTAGTGAGGCCGAGCCGCAGGATTTCGCCGGACTGCGCATCATCCGTTCCCGGTGAGCCGACGGGAGAGAACTAGGCTTGGGGCTCAACCATCCACCCGCAGGGAGATCGTCGGCATGCGCACATGGAACAAGACCCTCGATATTGCCGGCATCAACAGCCTGCAGTTGCGGCACGACTACACCCAGCAACGTTCACTCGTTGCTGGCTATCGTCGGCACACATACGTGGCAATACGTCTTCTGCTGCCGCCAGTTCTCGTACCACACGTCGTCGCCGCTGTCGCGTTCATGCATCACACCGACACGCTGCTCGATGCGACTCCCATGCCCTCGCCTGCCGATGACGCGTATGCCGAGTGGGAGGAGGAGGTCCGCCGGGGTCTGACGACGGGGGAGAGCGCACACCCGGTGCTCCGTCCCGTCCTGCATACCATCGCGGAGTATCCGCAACTGCGGGAGCATGTCGAGCAGTTCCTCGCGGGGGCGCCCATGGACCGAAGCTTCACGGGCTTCGCAGACGAGGCGGACTACCAGCACTATGTCGACGCCTACTCGCTACCGGCGTTCATGCTCGTAGCCTGCCTGCTCCTGGCACCGGATGCCGACGCGGCGGAAGTCCGTCGTTCCTGCCGGTCCTACATCGATGGCAGCCAGCGCCTCGACTTCGTGTGTGACCTCGCCGAGGATCTGGCTGAGGGGCGGCTCGGGCTCCCCGAACGGACCCTCAAGGAGCATGACGTCTCCCGCGAGGATCTCGAGAGCGGACGGGACACACCAGGGGCACGAAGGCTGCTTCGGGAGGCGTTGGGCCAGGCACGACAGGACCTGGGCAACAGCCGGAAGTTGGTGGCCTTCGTACCACCGGAGCACCGGGCGTTCATCCGCGCGTTCGTCTCCCTGGAAATACTCACCGCCGATGCGGTGATCGCCAAGGGCACTGAGATCCTGCGCAACTCCGCGAGGCCCTCAGTGCCTGACGCGCTGCGTGTGCTGGCCTGTGAGTACTACCGGCGAGGCGCCTGACAAACGACGTCCTGCTCGGTTTCACCGCGAAGAGGCAGGACTCTCGTAGTCAGACTGCCCAAAGAGGGGCCCGGATGTACTTCCCGGGCCCCTCTTTGCTGAGTCTGCGCTTCCAACGGTTGGCTCAGGGTAATGAGTCGCGGCTACAGGTCTGCCGTCCTGACCGAGCGGTGCCACAGCGCGAAAGGACGAGTCTTCCGCTGACGCAGGCCACGCTGTCCCTGAGGGGTCGGCCAGTAGTACCGCCGCCGCGGGCGGTTGGCCGATTCGGACGTCTCCCACCGCCCCTCGATCCAGCCGATCTCTTCGAGGCGTTCCAGTGCGGGGTAGATGGAGCTCGGTCCGCGGCCCGTCTTCTCAAGGACCGTCAGGCCCCAGACCGGCTGTTCGGTGGTGGCTCCATCCACCACCGCCATGATCTCCGTCATCACTTTGGTCAGGCGCATGGCGATAGGTAAGCACGGTAGGCGCTGGCGGAACCAGGGCGATGGGCCTCAGCTTCTGCATTCGTCACTGCGACGTTGTTCACTAGCTCGCCATGAGGGCGAAGGCGAGGCCGGCGACGGCGCCGCCGACGACGGCTCCGGCGATGACCTGGCCGAGGGTGTGATCCTTGATCTCGACCCGGGACCAGCCGATCAGCCCGACCAGCGGTAGGGCGAGCACGGCCCACCAGGTCACGCCGATTGCGATGACCGCGATGGCCCCTGTGCTCACGGCGGTATGCAGGCTGATTTTCCAGAACGCGGTGATCGGCAGGATTACGATGAGGGTCGCCATCATCGACAGGACCAAAGCCTTCATCTGCTGCGGTGCACCGCCGGCGTACATGGCGACGAGGCAGACCGCGACGGAGCCCATGATGACTGGCAGGACGGTCATGCGGCTTGCTCGGTTGCCCACGTGCTGGTCGCTGACCAAGCCCTTGCGCATCGACCGTTTGATGTAGGCCATCGGGATCACGGCCGAGAAGAGCAGACCGAGGAGCGCCCACGCCAGTCCGGTCCAGGGGCTGTCCTGGGCGGCGCCGAGAGCGAGGCACTCAACAATGAGAACGTTGGATGGCTTGAGGCCGTCTGTGACCAGCCGGGCGCGGCGGGACTCCGGGGTGGTGGCCGTGGCGGTACTCATGCCGGCTCCAAGGCGTCGATGCGGTCTGCAATGGCGTCCATCAGCTCGTCCTGCTGGTAGTAGTACGAGACTCGGGCCAGCCACGCATGGGTCTCCTCTGGATCGTTAGACAAGGTCAGCGGTGCGACTTCGGAGGGTGTCTCGCTGGGGTCTTGCTGGTGAACGTACTGCTCGCGCGCTATGCGCAGGGCAAACGCCTCGGCTGCGGCCTGGGCGTTATCACCGCGGAGACCCTCCAACTTGGAGGCTGCCAGTGCACGTCCGGGCAGCTTGGCCTCAATCCAGGTGGCCAGCGGCACGGCGCTGTCAGTGATGTCGAGGGTGCGCTGGTCGAGCCGGTTGTACAGGCCGCGCAGGCTCCGGCGGTCGTGGGCCAGTGAGGTGCCCTCGTTGAGCACCTTCACGATGGCGTCAGGTGGGAGTACGGAAGCGAGGTCCAGCCACAGGGGGCGCAGTTGGATGAGCCAGCGTCGGTAGCGCCGCAGGTTCATGACGTTGTCGAACCCACGCACTGAAGAGCCGACGGCGAGAGCCACGATGCACACGAGCTGGAGCAGGTTCCCGATCACTTGGACCAGTGACAGGGACAGCGGGGCGGATGCTCCGGTGAGTCCGTACGCCAAGTACACGCCAACGAAGGTGAAGTACGCCGCGCCGGACCAGCAGCCGGTGGTGAAGATCGTCATGCAGATCTTGAGGAGGCGCTTGCCGTCCTTCCGGGCCGCCATGGTGCTCAGGTAGCCGGACATGTACATCGAGGCCCCCGAGACCACGATGTACGCCGCGAGGGACAGTGTTCCGCCCGCGTGGCCGTACTGCGCCTCCAAGAAGACGCGGTGCTCGCCTTCGAGGATAGAGGGGGAGGCCAGCGGAGCTGTAGCGATGGCGAGCGTGACCGCGATGATCGCGAGGATGTTGCGCGGCCGGTCATGGGCCAACTTCCGCCACATGGGGGTCGGTTCGGGGTCCGGCGCAGAGGCGTCGCACCACCGCAGCATCAACAACCCCGCCATGATGATCGCGACATGCTTGCTGACGGAAACGACCTCCTCCACGCCGGTCACGTCGATGACCCACGTTTCGATGGCGGCCAGCCGCAGGGTGGCGCCGATCGCGAGGAAGAGGAAGCAGCACCAGAGGGATCTCTGCCCTCTCGTGTTGAGGAGACTCTTGGATCTCCATATAACGGCCGTCCACAGGGGGACGGCCATGAGCAGGGCTATGAAGTCATGGATCACAGAAACGATTCACTTGCGCTAGAGGCTGCGGTACAGCCGGTTGAGCATGGGGTCGCCGTGCTTCTCGTCGCGGCTTTGCACCATGGCCTGCCGGCGCAGAAGGCCGGCGAAATTTTCCGCTTCCTCTTCGTGGAGGACGTACGTGGGATCGCGGCGGCTGACTCGGGAGCGAGTTCTGACTCCGAGCAGGGAACCCTCAAGGAATGCGGGACTCAACCACTTGAACCCGGACTCCTCCTCTTCCGCTTCCGGAGGTGGTGTCATCGGTGTCATCTCGGCCGCCGGAGGGCGGACTTTCAAGGGCGGGTGCTCAAGGAGCATGTGCCCCAGTTCGTGCGCGAGGGACTGGACGGCCTGGACTCCCACGGCGATCGGGTTGACCCACACGTTGTCGCGTCCCTCCTCATCCGGCCACCACAGCCCGCACGGCTGCTCAAGGCGGGACGGAAAGGGGCTGCGATGCAGGATCAACGGCCGAGCACGCTGCTCCTGGATGGCCTGGTACAGGGTGTCTATGGTGAGTGGATAGGGGATGCGGAACTCGCTCAGCGCTGATGCGACGCGACGGCGCGAAGTGGGGGGCAGCACGGCCATGGGATTACTCCTCTCCCGTGTGACGGGCGGACGGACGCAGTGGTGAAGGGTGCGGGAAGTCGCATGCGGTTCAGTCCGCTCACCCGCCATCCTGCTGCTCCCGGGCCTTCTGAGCCTCCTCCAGGCCCTTGATGAAACCCAGGACTTGTCCCTGACTCATCGGCGTGAGCCCGTCGAACGTCCGCGCGAGGAACTGGACGTGCTCGTCGGGCCGCTCCCGCTCAGCCTCCTGAGCCTTGCGCTGTCGCTCCGCCTCCTCCTTCTGATGCAGCCTCTTCTTGAGTTCCCCGATGACCTCTTCCTGGATCTTTCCCGTGCGGAAGTAGTCGAGGGGTACGTGGAAGAAGTCCGCCAGGAGGCTCACCTTGTCAAGTGAGGGACTCGGGCTTCCCTCGTGCCGCAATTTGCGGATGGTCTCGTCGGAGATGGCTTTACGCCCTGCCCGCTCATTGATGTCGTCGGCTACCTGCTTGTTGGTGTACTCCTTCCCCGACGGCCCTGTGCTGGCCTTGAAGAGCAGATTGAGAGCCTGATCCATGGACAGTTCCCCACTTTCTGGGGCGTTGTCCCTGCGCGGCATGAAGCCTCCTGTGAAGAGTCGGGGCGGGGCTGTCGTACAGGAGGAGGATGCCACAGATCTTTGGTTTGACACCCGGAAAATGCCATGGGTCGAGACACATATCCTTGGGTTAGGGTGTGCCTCGGACGGTCACCTGTGCGCAACGTGATCAGACTGTCGCGTAGCGGCATCCGGATGCCGTGAGCTGGTTGGGGACCACCACTCGGCGTTCAGGCCGCCGCGCTCGCCAGACCGCCACCAACCAGGCAATGAGACAGGTGACTTGAGAGAATGTGCGAGACATCGGGAGGCCAGCACGGGGCCGTTGGCGGCCGTCATGTGCAGCCAGCAGCTTCCAGCGGCCCCCGGTTCGTCCGATTCGCGCGTTCGCTGTGCAATGCGTTCCAGAGCCAGTTGGCCATCAAGCTGTCGGCGTGGAAAGTCACCAGGCTCATCCGTCGGGATCTGGGCCTGTCGGGAGTGCAGGACATGCAGGATCTGGTCGCGACGGTCGCTCAGAAGCGGGGCCGGCCGATCGCGATTTCGGAGGAGCCTCTGCCCGCGAAGGTGTCGGGGTTCTGTGCCCGTGGCAGGAGGGTGGACTTCATCGTGGTGGACTCCAACGCCAGTGAGCTGACCCGCCTTCATGCCACTCTCCACGAGCTGTACCACCTGTGGGACGAGGAGCCGGACTCGCACGAGGCTTCGCAGGCCGTGACCATGGCAGAGGCTGTTCGCCAGCTGCTTCCTGATCTTGATCCTGAGGCTGTGCGGAAGGTCCTTGCCCGCTCCCACTACGACAGCCCGCACGAGCGGAGGGCCGAAGCCTTCGCCACGGTGATGGTCCAGCGGCACCTCAAGCTCGGCGGAACCCGCGAAGACGGCTTCATGACCTCAGCCTTGACACACAGACGCTCCGGCGTCTGAGCTAGCAGTACCGAACAGGGCCGCCGCCGACCGCACCACAGGAGTGGTGCTTCGGTCCGCAGTACACGCCTTCACCGATCGGACGGGTATTGAGACGGGGTGTGCGGCCTGGCGGTGCCCGGCCAGGCTTCCTCGCTGAGGAGGGGCATGGCGTCGTGGTGAGTTGGAGACAACCTCATGCCAGCCATGTAGCTGTGGCGGCTGCTGCGGCGAAGCCCGGGCCGAAGCCGAGTAGCAGCCCGCGCGCGCCGTCGGCCGGTGGGTCGTCGTGGGTTCGGGAGAGCACGGCCATGACCGCTGCACCGCCGAGATTGCCCTGCTCGCGCAGCGTGGCCCAGGCATGGCGGGTCAGCTTGTCCGCTTGCGGATCGGGATTGTGGTCCAGGCCGGGCGCCCGCTCGGCATCCTCGATGATCCTCGGACCTCCAGGGTGCAGCATGGTGAATTCAGGCTGAGTCAGGCTCTGTTGAGCCAGGTGACTGCGCAGGGCTGGCATGAGGTCGGCAACTGCCTTGGTGGCTGCCTTCTTTGAGTCGAAGTGCAGTCCTGCGGCATCGAGGCGGCCGACGTAGCGGTGCCGACTGTCGGGCAGGATGTACTCCCAGGCAGTCCCCGCCCAGCGCCATCGCGAGCGCCACATCCAGCAGGACCTTGCCCGGATCGTGCACCGCCCGAGCCTTCCGCCACGGCTCAAGCGCTGCCGATATCACCGCGTCCAGACCGGTCTTGCGGACCGTCTCGATCAGCGGCACCCTGCCGGCCTGCGAAACTACTCCGTGACCGCCACCCTCGACGCGGACATACGGGTATGACCCGATACGGTGTTTCACCTGGAAAGTGCCTCCGGCGGCGCTCGGAGGCATCGCGGCTTCATGCCACCGCCTGCAGACCCTGCACAAGCTGAGCGCCTACCTGCACGACGGCACCGGGGGCACAGATGAGCCGCGGGTCAGTCGCAGGGCGTGAGACTGGTCAGTCGGTAGCCGAAGGGTTTTCCGTGAAGGGGAATTCCGGCAGTTATTTGGACGGAAATTTCCATGCGGGTGCCGGTGGTGTCACCACGGGCGGGGATGCGTATTTTGCGTACATCTCCGTCGCTCTGAGTGGCGAAGGTGGTACCTGATCCCTCCAGCTCCTGGCGGGCGCGCTGCGTGTAGACGTCCCACAGAAGGGGGTTCTCCTTGAAATCTTCGAGGAGCGCGACATGCTCAGGGTGGGGTGCCTTGGCATGGCGCATCAGCGTGGCTCCGAAGTCCGCCATGCCCGGGATCAGCCATTTCTCGTACCAGTCGACGAGAGTTTCGCGGGCGTCGGGGCAGAACGCCAAATAGCGCAGCCAGTTGACGGTGGGGTGGCTGAGCGGGTCCTCGGGTACGTGGTGGAAGAGCCGGCGATAGGCGGAATTGCAGTGGATCACGTTCCAGGCGCCATCCGTGAGGATGGTCGGGCTCGCCTGGTCCGCCACGTGCTGCCGTGCCCACCGCGCACAGCGCGCTTCCATCCCCGGGCCTCCCCGCACGCCGAGGGTGGGCGGGTCGCCTTTGGTGACCAGGATCTCGAGGTATTGCTGCACCCACACACTCAAGTTCAGGGCGGCAGCCAGACGAGGAATGTACTCCGGTTTGGGAGCCGCTTTGTCGGCCTCCCAAGCTCGGAGCGTCCGCGCTGTTCTTACGGGCAGGTTCGCGAACCGCAGGACGGCATCCTGGCTCAGCCCGGCCCGGTGGCGGTACGTACGCAGGAGCTGGCCGGCAGTCAGGGCACGGTCGGGCGAGGGACGATCGAGCGGCTCGTGGATGACGGCAGCGGCGTCTCTCACGCTGGAAGGGCCGGCGGTCGGTGAACACTGCGTTGATGACAGGCTCGTTGGCGTGTCGCTGCCAGCCCACCCGCGGCCAATCAGGCTCAGCTTCATCAACTGATAACCATAGTGACGGGCATGCCAGGGAATCATGGTGGTGAGTAGGATCGTCCATGCCTCCCCGTGGATCATCACGGTCCGTTCATCGACGTCAGCCTGGAGGATAACGTCGGTGCCTCGGTCGGTGAGTTCCTGACGTACGCGATTGGTGTAGATGTCCTCCAAGAGATCGCTTTCGCGGATGCGTCGGCGCATGTCCTGGAGGTAGGGGTTGTCCGGGTGCAGGTCGTAGTGCTGAGCAAACTGGGTGACACCGGTGACGAGCCACTTCTCCCCGGGGTGCATGCGTGCAGCATCTGGGTGGAAGAGCAGGAAACGCATCGGGTTGATCAAGGGGTGATCGTCGGGGTGAGGCGGAACATCGTCGACGATCTCTGCCCAGGCCCGGTTGAAGTGCCGCAGATTCCATCCGCCATCCATCAGAATGACGGGGTCCAGCTGGGTGTGCACGTGGACGTCTGCCCACCGCGCAGTGATGCGATCGAGTACGGGGTCAACCTCGAGCGCCTTGAGCGCTGGAGGCGCTCCGGTCACCAGTTGGAACAACTGATCTTTGGCCTCAGGACTCATACGCAGGTGCTCACGCAACGCGTACATAGCCCCCATGCTGATCCGCCCGCCGTTCTCCATGTCGCTGTAGCTGCGGTGGCTGTAGCCGTGCTCGTGGGCGAACGCCTCCTGGCTGCTGTACCCGAGTCGAATGCGGTGCGTGCGCAGGAGCTCTGCGGCGGTGATCGGCGGCGCTGACGGAGAGCGCCTTGCCTCATCGGACTTGCCGGTCATCTCTGGCTCCGTCGGGGGAGCGCTTGCGCCGAGCCGCGCAGGCCTCGGCGCAGAGGTACGCGGGGGCACTTCTCACGGCTGTCTGGAGAGTGGGTCATGGAGCTCCCCGGGCGGCGTAGCGCTTTTCAGCAGTTGTGCGGGTCACGAGAGCGTAGTACACGGATCGGAGGAACGGGCCACAAGCTTCCTTCGCTTCGCCGCGATACATCTCACCCTGGTCCCGCGGAGTGAAGGTGCACATTTCCCAAAAATCAATCCAGCAGGGGAAATAGATAGACAAGGAGAGCTCTGTGTACGGTTGTTCGCCCCGCTCGAGGTCTGGCCGGGGCGTCACCGTTACGGTGGCAACCGGTTTGTGGCTGCTTAGGAGGGTGTTGTGGGGAGAGGGAAGTCTCGGATGCGAGTCCTGCGAGAATCGGCGGACCCCGAGGTGATGGCCTCCGTCCTCCGTAAGTCCGGCTGGAGCGCGCAGCAACTGGACCTTCTGCCCACCACCCGGGTCACACAACCAGACATGGCCTACAGCCTGGGCGTCGCGCCCATCACCTATGAGAACTACGAACGGCTCAAGCGGGAGCCATCGGTCCCCCTCCTGCTCACCTTCGGCAAGCTGTGCAACGTCCGGGACATGCTCGTGCTCGACGACCTGTGGAGGGAGGTGAAGGGGCGCAGATACCCCCGCACATCCGACCTCGTCGGCCTGAACGTCCCGAGCGAACTGCGGGATCTGATCATTGACGACGCATACGACGCTGAGGTGGAGGCCGGCCTGATATCGGCTCTGCGAGCTGCGGCACTCCGTGCGATCCATCACCGCCTCGACAGTGACGCTGCGGTCGACCCCAACCCGGAAACAGCCCGCGTCCCGGTGGCCAGCCTGGCTGCGGCTTTCGACCAGGAAGCCCCGTCGCAAGGCGAATTCCTTACTCGGGTGCTGGAGGCCGATGTCGAGATGCAGTCGGCCGTGCGGGCTTGGGTGGCCTGGGAGCTGCGACGTTTGGGGCATCCTCAAGCAGCGCGTGATCTGCCGGGGGCCGACCGGACGGCACGCCGCCCCTAACGGTCGCAAAACAACGCATCGTTGACGACAGGCCGGGGGCCAACAGACTCAGTGCGCCAGCGATGTGTGGCCCGCTGTGCTCGGGCTGGTCGAGCGACTCGGCGCTGGTGAACACCGGCACGGACAGTAGGCTCCAACTCTGGCAATGGCGCCCGGCCCACACTGTGCGGCCAGCGAGCGCTCCCTGCGACATGAGGACACCATGACCGCCCCTGCTCTGCCCTTTCCGACGGTCCCCGGTGCTGTGCCCTTGCTCGGGCACCTCCCGCACATGGCCCGCTCGCCCCTCGCCTTTTTCCGGCGGTTACCCAGCCATGGCCCGGTGGTACGTCTGCGCGTCGCACGCCGCGAGGTCCTCGCAGTCACCAGCCCTCGACTGGCCCACCGGATCCATGTCGACGACCAACACCTCTTCGACAAGGGGGGGCCACTGTCGGAGTCGATGAAGGACACGCTCGGCGACAACCTGGTCACCTGCCCAGCCGGTGAACACGCTCGCCAGCGCCCTCTGATGAATCCTGCTTTCCACTCCTCTCGCATGCCGGCCTACTCGGACGTCATACGAGAGGCGGCCGTCGAGGTCGCCACCTCCTGGAAGGCCGGCCAGACTGTCCGGCTTGACCGCGAAGCGCACCGCCTTGCCGCACTGGCTGTGACGCGGTCGCTGGTCTCCGCGCCGGCCGCCGCCGACGCGGCCAGCGTGCTCGCCGCGGGACTCGATGACATCAGCCAAGGCATCTACGTGCGGAGCCTCTTCCCAGGCCAGCTCTTCGCCAAGCTCCCGCTCCCGGTCAACCGGCGGTATGAACAGCAGATGGCCAGGATCCGGCAGGCCATGAAGCGAGTGACTGCCCAGTACCGCGCGGCCGGAGACGACTATGGGGATGTCCTGTCCAAGGTCGTCCCGGCATGCGAAGAGGCCGCCAATCCTCAACAGGCAGTCCATGACCAGGTCCTCGGGATGGTCTTCGGGGGCGTGGAGACGACGGCGGCCGCCCTGGTGTGGACACTCCGGCTCATCGACCAGTACCAGGTCGCTGGCGACCTGCACCAGGAGCTACGCGACGTCCTGGGAGGCAGCCTCCCATCCCACGAGCACATCGACCAGCTCGACTACATGCGACGCGTCGTCACTGAGGCTCTCCGCCTCCACCCTCCGGCCTGGCTGGGCACCCGGATATCCACCGCGCCCGTGCCCTGGACTGAGGGGACCATCCCGCCAGAGACGGCCGTGCTCTTCAGCCCGTACGCACTGAACCGCGACCCCGACCTCTTCGAGAACCCCGACAGGTTCGACCCCGACCGGTGGAATCGGGAAAGCGTTACACCCGAGCAGAGGCGCTACTTCTTCCCGTTCGGCGCAGGCACCCGCAAGTGCATTGGTCACGATTTCGCCATGAACGAAGTGATCCTCGCCCTCGCCGTCATCCTCACCAGCTGGGACCTGCGCCACCACAGCACTCCCACTGCCCGCCACACCCCACGCTTCATCATGGGCCCCCCGCCCACGCCCGTCACGGTGCAGCCACGCTGAACGCTCGCTGCCCACGTGTAAACAGATCATTCCCATACGCTTCGTATCGGAAATTTCTTTGCATGGTCCTGCGCAAACATATGGGCGAGAATCGGCCCGCGGATGCGCAGCAAGCCAAAAACCTACCGTGCTCACAACAGTGCTTGACGCGGCATTAGGCAGCACATGCCAACACCGTGCGTACGTGAGCTGCTCCGCTGCGAGCAACCGCCGTCAAGAAGCATGTTCGGCGCTAGGCGACTACACGCCCAGCGCCCCGGTAGGAAGGCAACGCCATGGAGACCGAGTCGGCCCTACACGCCTCTGACTTCCGATTTCACGAGTCGGGGTCCATCACCACGAAGGGGTTCGTCTTCCTAGGCGCAGATGCCTGTGTGCTGTTCACCGAGCCGGAATTCGGCGGAGACTCTCAGATATTGGAACCCGGCGACTACACGAGTTCCTCGATCCCTGGCTCCGTGCGCTCGGTGTTCATAGGAGCGGGGTTCCAGGTCACGCTCTTCGCCGGAGACAACTTCTCCGGGTACAGCACAGTCGTGTGTGGCAATGGCATCCGCGTGGGCCAGCATCTGGACGGTGGTGTGTCCTCGCTCAAGGTAGAGGCCATCCAGGACGCGTGACTCAACCGACGCGGTTGGCACCGGCTGCGATGGGGCAGCTGGGCTGATGTGTCTGGACGGCGAAGGCCGCTCATGGCAGGGGCCGATTGCAAGCGGCTGGCTCGGGACGGGGTGCCGCCGAACAAGTGGCGGCACCCGCATGCAGCCGAACCCGCGCCAAGGCGAGCGAGCCTGGGCGCGGGTCGGAACGCCTGCTTGATCCGCACTTCGGCAGGTCCTGCGCGACGCCCCGCGACGGTTTCGGCGCCCGAAAGAGACGTTCGCGCGGTACAACCTGGTCTGTACGTCGCTGGGCGAGCAGACCCTACTGCGGGACCAGTCAAGGATGCGGACATACCGCCTCTAAGGCTTCGCGAGAAGGGAAGCCTGGCCGGCGCCACCCAACTTGCGTAGGTGATGGTGACCGAGTTCGCGTAGGGGGATCGATCTGCCGTGCTGGTGGTTGGGAGTGCACCGTACGCAAGAGGCGTAACGCAGTCCGCCGTCAAATCGGCCACGAGATAGGGCTACGAGGGAGAATGTGCGCGACATCGGACGGCACCCACCAGGACGGATGCAACCACTCGGAGTCGATAGCCCGACCTGGCTTGCGGCTTGTCCGACCTATCCGTTCTCTGCATGCCGCATTTAAGGACCAGTTGGCCATCAAGTTGTCGGCATGGTCCACCACGCGGCTCATCCGTCGGGACCTGGGCCTGTCCGGGGTCCGCGACATGCAGAGCCTGGTGGATGCGATCGCTCAGAAGCGGGGTCGGCCGATCGTGATCGCCGAGGAGCCTCTGCCGGCGAAGGTGTCGGGGTTCTGTGTTCGCGGCAGGAAGGTGGACTTCATCGTGGTGGACTCCAACGCCAGTGAGCTGACTCGCCTCCACAGCACGATGCACGAGCTCTTCCACCTGTGGGACGAGGAACCCGAGGCCCAGGACACCTCGGCGTCGGCCGAGACCGCGGCCGAGGCCGTGCGCCAGTTGCTTCCGGACCTGGACCCGGAAGCCGTCAGGAAGGTGCTGGCGCGGTCTCATTACGACAACCCGCACGAGAGGCGCGCCGAGGCGTTCGCCACGGTGATGGTGCAGAGACACCTCAAGCTCGGTGGTCCTGCAACCAAGGACAACTACATCGGCTCAGCCCTCGCGCACAGACGATCCGGAGTCTGAAACCCCGAGGCCAGAACGCGCCTCACAGAGAATGCCGGGCATGTTCAGCCGGGAAGGCAGAGCAAGCCACTTGGCCATTGCGCACATCCTCAGGCGTGGCCGCGGAGACCTGACATCTCGCAAATCCCGGCAGCGGTGGGTGCCCGGCTTCAGGGCCGGAAGAGCACCTGGGCTGTCCGCAGCAGCACCCGGGGCCTGCTCAGTGCCTGCGGGCGGGCACGCATGTGCAGAACATCCATGAAGACCCTGTTGACGGCCGAGTCCCTGACCGACGCCTCGATGACCCGGTCGCCGACCCAGCGAGTCATCGCGTACCCGGGAGGGTAGGGCCCACTCACGTGAGGCTGAGCGAGATCGGCCGTTGTGGAGAGCTGCCACGCGGCATTGACGACAGCCGCGGCGCGTTGGAAGTAGCCCCGGGCTGGAACGTGCGGAGACACCCCGGTGCGGAGGTACGCATGCAGCGATGACGCTTGCAGCATGGCGAGGGTCAGGCCTTGTCCGTAGATGGGGTTGACGGACGCGAGGGCATCTCCCACGACGACCAGGCCGCCCGGGAACTGAGGCAGCCGCAGGTAGTTGCGGCGCTGGCTCTGGCGGAACCGGAACGGCTCCACAGGGCCGTCGAAAGCCCCGATTTCGGCGATCTGCTGGAGCGGACTCACGCAGCGCCGCATGCGTGCGAGGAACTCTTCAGGATCGCGGCTCGGCGCATGGTCCGCGTACCCGGAGAGCACGACGCTCCACCGGTCACCCTCTACGGCAGCGAGTGCACCTGCTTCACTCAGCGTCGGCTGATATCCGCTGGAGGGCCCGGGCGAGGAGTGCGCGATCACGAGGTCCGGCATTTCAGTACCACGCCGGAAGGCGGCGGTGGCATACCCAAGGTCGACTCTCATCCGGTCCACCGGCACCACACCCCAGCCGTCGTCGCTCAGCCACGACACCAGACGGCTTGCTTTGCCCATCGCGTCAACGACCAGGTCGGCGGCGACAGACTCCTCAAGAACGCCATCGTCATCAGCGGACGCCGTGTAGCGAACGCCGGCCACCCGCCTGCCGAGGAGAGTGAGCCCGCGTGCCCGGCCGCGCACCTGGTGCACGTTGGGCAGTCCCAGCACTCGGCTTCGGACGTGGCGCTCCAGAAGGGGACGGGTCGCACCGAGCATGACGGAGTCCGGGATCGGAGCCTTCAGGACGCCGTCCACGTAGAACTGCACCGCGGATCCCGACCCGGTGCGCGCACCAGCTGCGGTCAACTCGTCGGTTATCCCGGGAAACCACCGCTCGAGCTGGGTATGGCCCATGGCCAGCAAAGCGTGCAACTGCCCACGATGCGGGGCGCCACGGCCAAGACTGTCCGGCTCGAGCGGATCGGGCTCCACGATGACGACTTCCACCGCGAGGTCGCTGAGTACGCGCGCGGCCATCAGGCCGGCAAACGATCCACCGAGGACGATCGCCCGTCGCATTGGGTCCCCCATGCCTGGCCGGACATGCCGCAGCCAGGTCTTGCTCAGTACGCGGAACAGCGCCGCCCTGCGCGGCACTTGGAGACTACCGGCCTTGTCGTGCGGCGCGTACGAAAGTGCCTGTATGAATCAGAGTGGCGACGGCTGCACCCGGCGCAACATGGGGCGGGGCATAGAGCCGACGTCTGTCGGTTTGCTGGAGCCGGGACCCTGCCGCCGTGCTGATGACCCCGCGGGCTATATAAAAGGGAGGTGTCTGAAGATGCATCCAACATCGTTTACTTGGCCATATCGGTCATCACGCTCGCGATAGCCGCGTGGAAAGCCCTGGCGCTGCGCCGCGACCCAACAACCACGCTCGCACTGACCACCAGCATGTTGTTCTGCGCCACTCTGGTCTACGTGATGGCTTCGCCCGTGGGATACCGAACCCTGGGTGACTGGACCGGGCAGCCGAGCTTTGCCACCCTGCCTGTCTATGTCGGCATCCTCGCGTGTTTCGCGCTGGTGCATCTGATCACGCTGCTCTGGGACTCGGCGCTGCTGGAGGTCCCGAAGCGCAGGCGGAACCTGGTCACCGCGTGGAGCGTCGGCTACGTAGCCTCGGGGTGCCTCATGGTGGCGGCGTTCGCTGCGGCCGACCTGTCTGGGCCTGCTGACCCTCTCAAGTTCAACACCGCCTTCACGGACGATCCTTTCGTGCTGATCTTCCTCGCGGTGTTCCTTGCCACGCTGACCAGCGGGACTCTGAACACGTACCGTCAGTGTCGGCGTGCTGAAGTCTCAGACCCCGGCCTGCAGCACTCGCTCGCAGCGTTCGGCTATGCGATGCTCGTCATCTTCGGCTACGTCGTCTGCTCGGTTCCGGCCATCGTCGCGGCAGTATGCGGAAGCCACGCCCTGGACACCGTAGGCGTCTTCGGTTCCTCCTTCGGAGCGTTCGGCTGCATCATCATGTGCTACGGCCTGTCCGGATCGGCCGTCGGCGCCTGGCTGCGTGAGCGGCGCGACTACACGACGCTGCAGCCGCTCTGGGAACTGGTCGTTGGCCAGGTGGACGACGACCTCGCCTTCAACCCTGACAGCACTCCGGGCCAGGGGGGCAAGCTCCCGGCCAATGTCTCGTTCAACCTGCACCGCCGGGTCATTGAGATCCTGGACGGCATCCGGACACTGCGTCCGTGGGTCTCACAGGACGTTATCGACGACGTCCGTCGTTCGGCCTCCGACCTGACCGAAGCCGACAGGGAGGCACTGGCCGCCGCTGTCGCACTCCAGGAAGCCGTGCAGCAGCTGCACATTGCACGCGAGGAGTTCGCCCAGCGGAGCCGCCCGGACATCGCGCCACCAGAAGGCCCGCCCGTCGTTCTGCCGGGGGAGAAAACACCAGCGAGTGAGGAGCGCGAACGCCTCCTGCGCCTCGCGCGATCCCTGGATCACCCGCTGGCTGAGCGTTCCCGAGAGGGCACAGAGGCCCGGCCGGCTGCCTGACAGAGTGGAGGTGGGGTGGAGCTGCCGAACGCAGCGCCACCCCACCTCTGTTCTCTGAGCCAACCGATAGCCAGGAAGATCATTAGGCGACCGCGGAGCGGTACTTCAGATAGCGCTCGAATGCGTCCCGGCTGTCGCTGACAAACGGCCATTGGTCCACCAGAACGGTCAGCTCGCGCTCGGCGAGCCAGTCGCACCAGCCTATTTCCTCCCTGCTCGGCTGGAGCTGGACCGGGTCGATCGTCGCTTCGTGAACAGCGAACCAGTAGGGGCCGAGTTCGCCGTCGCACAGGAACTTGAACAGGGGCGTGACGGCAGCCGTCACGCCCATCTCCTCGGCAAGTTCCCGGCCGGCCGCGGCCTCGTAGGACTCACCCACGCCGACCGCACCTGCGACCAGCCAGCTGTACTGTCCCGGAAAGCGGGAACTGTTCTTGGGACGCTGATGGACCAGATACCGCCCGTCGGGGTCCCGGCAGAGCACCATGGACATGCGGTAGAGCCACCCGTTGCGTACCGCGTCGCCTCGCTCCACCACGCCAATGACGTGGTCCTGTGCATCTACTCGCTCAATCAACTCGCCCATGGCCCTACCCTGTCAGAGCGGCCCAGGTTGCCCGCATGGCGGGGGACCCGCGGAGCACTGCAGTTGCTGCCAAGCGGGAATCGCGGATCACTGTGCGACTGGCAGGCCCGTTAAGTGGTCGAGTCGTCGCGGGGCTCCGGGCGGCCAAGTTCTTTGAGCCATCCAGGGGCGACAAGCTCACAGCCATACCCGAAACCCCTGGGCCCGCCGATCTTACGAATGATCGACTCAGACCCACGCTTGGAAGGAAGGTAGGACAAACTCAGAGTCCCGTACGGCAACGACCCCGCCGACGGCTCGCGCGCCAGATACACGGACGAGCGGGCTTCACCCTTCCCGCCACATCTGAGTGGTGGGAAGGGTGGGACCGCGCCGGCTTGCGCGGCTCGCCTCCTTGCCCTTGCAGGACTCCGCCCGGACGAGCTCGGCCCCGCCAAGGCGAGGCGACCCGACGCAGACGCCGACGGCGCCGCAGCAGGGGGATCCGGCTGACCAAGCTATGACGCCGTAGGCGCGGGCTGAGTAGGGGTACTCAGGCGCGTGAGCCCGGGGCTGTTTAAGGTGGCGTTCATGACAAAGAGTGAGGTGCGGCACGCCGACGAGGATCGCCTGCCGCCCGCACTTCTCCAACTGTCCTTCCCATTCAGCCCGTTGACGGCGCAGAGCCCTGCCGGCGCCGAGCGAGGAACCAAACACCCGTGACCAGCCCCCAGTGGCAGGGCTTCCCGCCCTCCCCCGGCCCCCACCAGATGGCACCGCAGCCCGCGTATCCACACCCTGGTACGCCACAGCCGGGCTCTTTCGGACCGCCCGCGCCCGGGGCCGCTCCGTTCATGCCCGGGTTGGTGGCACCGCCTCTGACGTGCAGAATCTGCGGTGCGCTCCCGGCCGCGTTCGCGACGTTCCGGTCACATCACGGTGTGTTGATGTGGATGCGGTTCTCGCGCGTGGACGGGCCGTTCTGCCGGACGTGCGGCCTCGCGATCTACCGCGAGGTGACCAGCAGCACGATGTGGCAGGGTTGGTGGTCGCCCCTGTCGCTCGTCCTGTTCAACCCCGGCACCCTCATCATCAACCGCTTCACACTCGCTCACATCAACAAACTGCCCACGCCTATCCCCGGGCAGCCCGGCCCGCAACTGGCCCCCGGAACCCCGGTGCTGCGGCGCGCCAGTTCTCTGGCCGCCTTGCTCCCTCTGGCCTGGGCGATATGGGCCCTCTCCCACATCATCAACGACCTGACGTCCTGACGCCCAGCCACCGACACGGCACCAGCACCCACGGCCAGGCGGCTCCGCTGGTGGGAGCCTCTGGCGAGTGCCGCCAACTTTCCTTCTGCTGAGGTACGTACCGTCATGAGCTACCCCCCACCACCCGCGCCCGGTGCTCCGCAGGGATTCGGGCCGCCCCCTGCGAGGTTCGGTCCGGCTGTTCCGCCGATGCCCACCACGCCGCCGAACGTTCCCCCTCCGACCGCGCGGCGCGCCCGGCTCTGGCCGGGGATCGTCGCCATCATCGCGGGATCCGCTCTCGTACTCGGCTGCGGCACCTGGTACCTGACGTCGGGCGGCGACAGTGATAGCAGCAGGCCCGCTGCCAGCGCCGGCAAGGGTGCCGACGGCAACGACGGCAACCACGCCTCTCAGGCCGCCCCGCCCTCCGCCAAGATGCTCTTCCACCAGTTCGCGCCCAAGGTCAGCAACAGCTTCGGGGACCGCGTCTTCGGTGAGTGGCTTTCCGACAAGGCGTACGCCAAGACTGGCTTCAAGGAGGTCACCGGTTACGACCGGGCGAGCGGCACTCAGCTCTGGAAGCTTCCCCTTCCTACCCAGGTGTGCGCCACGACCTTGCAGAGCACTGCGGACGGCATCACCGTGATCGCGTACGACAGCGAGAAGGGGTCCACATTTGAGGGCGTCGGAGACTGCTACGAGATCGCGGCGTTCAACATCACGACCGGCAAGATGCTCTGGCACGCCAGCACGCCCACTATCGGCGTGTCCGCCAACGGTGGCGGTGACCGCAAGATCTTTGTTTCGGAGATCGCCATCAGTGGCGGCACCGCCGCTGTGGGCAGTGCGAGCGACGGAGGCGCCGCCTGGGACATAGCGACGGGCAAGCAGCTGTGGAAGCCGACGGCCAACGCCGAAAATTGCCAGGACGACGGCTACGCGGGAGGCCCGGCGCTGGTTGCTGTGCGCCGGTGCGGCGACTATGCACGGCCCTCCCTCTCGGTCCAGACGCTGGACCCTGCGACCGGACAGCCGCTGTCCACGTACAAGGTGCCCTCGGCGTTCAGCGACGTGCACGTGCTGTCCTCCAAGCCCCTGGTCGTCGGCGGGTATCCCGGCGAGGGCTCCGGCGCCAAGATCTCCGACATCTACTCCATCGACGAGAAGACCGGTAAGGAACTGGCCCACATCACGATCCCCGACGAGAAGTACGCCATCGACTGCAAAAAGGAGGTGGGGACCTGCCTGGGCCCCCTAGCGGGCGGCGGCAAGCTGTTCCTGCCGACGGCGGATCACGCCAACACTTCCCCCGACGTGCCCGGCCAAACCAACGAGTTCGTCGCCTTCGACCTCGCCACCGGCAAGCCGGTGCCGGGCCGCGCCGACGCCGGCGACGGGCGGAAACTCTTCCCCATCCGTATGGACGGCAACAACGTCATCGCCCTGCGCACCCCGCCCTATCAGGGACACGGCGCCGTGGTCAGCATCGACGGCAGCACCCTGAAACAGACCGTCCTCATGGAGCTCCCCAACGACGACAAGATCCTCAGTTCCGTCCTGAAGTCCTTCGGCAACCGCGCGGACGACCTGCTGTACGACAAGGGCCGCCTGTACATAGGCGACCGGCTGACGGACAAATCCAGCGACGAGATCGAAGGCCCGCACTACCTGTTCGCCGTCCTCGGCACCAACTGACCAGGGCAGGCCATTGAGCGCTTGGGGTGGTGCGAAGCACCACCCCAAGCGGCTGTGGAACTGCACCCTGCCGCATCTGGATGCCCGCATCCGCGCCAGGACCGGACCGTACGAGATGAGTACGCAGGCTCACGCGACGGTCTTGGCGGTCTGCTTGAGTGAACACCGACAGCAACGGTCGCTCGGGACGGCACGGCAGACACGGAAAGGGAATTCGGGGATGGTACGGCGGGACGGTCTGCTGATGGTGGTCCTCGCGGCGCTAGTGACCGGATGCGGCGTCCGACGCAGGCTCAGGCGGCGTCCCGCACTACCAAGACTGGCCCGTTAGACGACCATTCCCTTCGCAAGGTGCCCGGGGAACAGGAAAGGGTCCCTCCTCCGGATAGAGAGAAGGGGCCGATCTGGACCGTCCCCGTGCTGGCGGGGGCGGGCCGTGCCCCTTGGTCTCGCAGCCGAAGAGGCGGTGCCTGAAACTCGTGCACAGTGGTGACGCTACTGCTGTTCGTTCCAGCGTCGTGGAGAAACGGAGAAGCCCGCCAGCCGGAAGGAACTCACAGCGCAGCGATGCAAGGTCTCGGTCCCGTTTGGATGTCCTGCCGGCAGGTGTGGGTCAGGGGCGGTCTTTGCTGTCGGAAGCCGGGTCCTCGTCAGCCCTGGTCAGTCCGAGCATGCCGCGCATCAAGGGGATGATCCGCCTTCTGCTGCGGCTGGGGAGGGCACGTACCGAGTCGGTCAGCTCTTGCAGTTCCTGTTCCTGCTCCGACCGGTCCATGGCAGCGCCGAGCGCGGACATCAGCTCCTTGCCCCACGCGGCGTCGTCATCCGTGGCCAGGGCACTGCGGAGCGCCAGCTGGTTGTATCCCACGCCCCTGTTCTTGAGCATGGCCAAGTAGGTGAGCTGTTCGCGGATCGGCTTGAGGGCGCGAGCGAGTGCCTGTCGGTCCGTGAGGGTGAGGAAGCCGGCCTCGACCCGGAAAAACTTCTCCAGTTCGACGGTGACCTGCAGGCCAGGGTTCCTCTTGGCGGTGAAGACGTTGTAGACCTGCGCCCGGGAGATCCCCAGCCTGACGGCGATCTCGTCGTAGCTGTACTCCGCACCATCGGGCCGACGGCGGGTATCGCGAAGGAAGACGAGACGTCGGTGGACAGAGCTGTGGAGGTTCTCCGGTTCGTCCGCCGGCGCTCCGTTGAGGAGCTGTTCCACCTGATCGGCGGGTATGCCCGTCCTATACACAAGTCGATCGATATTGAACCCGTCGGGGGCGTAACCCAGTTCCTTGATCAGGTCATTTACGGAACTGAGAACGACTTCGAGTTCGTCTGCCACTCCGATCCCCTCCGGCGTGACAGCCTCGTCAGAAGGGTTCATGTTGGGCGGATCTCCTGGGTTGGCGGGCAAAGGGTGGGCACGGTGTGAAGATGCGCTCGCCCAGAGGTTAGTGGGCGTTGGCAGTCTGCGTCACGCCGCATCGTAACAATTGTGACCTCGAGGGTCGGCCGCGCCGAGTCGCAACAATTGTGTCAGTGTGCGGGTCCCTCGAGGGTGTCTTTGGCCCGACTGGGCCCGTGTCGGCTTCCTGCCTGCCGCGGCCGACGATGCGGCCTCTGGACGGCCGGGCCAGGGCGCAACGCCAAGGGCCCCCTTTTGCGGGTTAGTTGAAGGAGCATCTACCCGCGTGGGGTGGCGTCCCTGTGCGACGGCGACGGCAACTCTCCCCACCTGAAGAACAATTGTTGACACCCTTCTCCATGATCGGGCAGGATCGGACATCGTTGGTCACGGGGCGTACACGCCCCATGGCGCATCGCCTTGCGCTCTGCTCGGCGCCGCGTTCATCCAGCGCCTGTCAGCACATCAGATCAAGGAGCCACAGGGCACCTTGAACGCCGGATCCGGCCTCACCCGGCCTCGGCAACCCTGCCGTTCGGCGTCACCAACTCGGGAGACGTGGATGAATGTGTCACCACCCGCAGCAGCCGCCCACCGGGGCCGCCGCCTTCGCCAGTCGGCCCTGATCGGCACGGCAATCACGGTGGGAGCAGGGGTGCTTCTCGCGCCGGCGGCCAGCGCGGCAGACCGCTGGGGGCCCGGATACCTGATACCAGACAGCTCCGGGAAGCCCGCAGCCTCACACATCGGCGCCTACGGCCCGCCCGGGGCGCAGCTCCCCGGTTTCACCGGCCTTGCATACTGCGGTGATCCGGAGCTCGATGGACCCGAATCCGCCGGTCACTACGGCCCTGTGCAGGAAAACACCGCCTGGACCTCGAAGGCCACCGGCAAGTCGGCGACGGCGCAGGACATCGCCCGCGCCGCGTACGTGCTGTCCAAGTACGGCGACGCGAAGAGCGACGCCCAGGCAGCCGCCGTCGACGCCGCCGTTTACAGCTACCTCGAGGCCGGCACCACCTACGCCCTGCCCAACGGCAAGCGTGCCCTGCAGCGCCTGACCTACCCGAACGTGCCAGTCGAAGCGAAGCGGTTCGCCACCGGCTACATGGCCGAGGCGGCCATGTTCGCCGGCCCCTACAAGGTCAACATCAAGCCGGCTGGCACCGCCCTCAAGCCCGGTGCAAAGAGCGTGGTCACCCTCGACGTCACCTCCGCCAGCGGCCACAAGATTCCCGGCGTCACGCTCGACCTGAACCTGGCCGGCGCCGCCGCGGGCACCGTAACGACCAACGCGGACGGCGTCGCCACCACCAGCATCACCCCGGCCAAGGCGGGCGACACCATCCTCAAGGCGACCGCCAAGTCGCTTCCAGGCAACGCCCTGCGCACGATCACGCCGGCCAATGCCAAGGCACAGCGCATGCTGCTCGCCGGCGGAATCTCCAGCGCCCAGGCGCAGTTGCAGCTCAAGGTCGATGCCCTCAAGGGCGGCATCAAGGTCACCAAGACCGCGGCCGAGTCGGGCAAGCCGCTTGCGGGTGTCGAGTTCACGATCAGGGACGCCGCGGGCAGGACCGCAGCCACCGGCAAGACCGATTCAGCCGGCCACTGGCAGGCCGACAATCTGGCCCCAGGCATGTACACCGTGCATGAGGTGAAGGCTGTCGAGGGCTACCAGCTCGCCTCCGACCAGCAGACGACCGTCCTCGACGGCACGACGGCCGACGTCTCGGTCAAGGACGTCAAGATTCCCGACCAGCCGAAGCCGCAGCCGCGGCCGGTCACCATCTCCGTCCTGCCGCAGACCGGCGCCTGACCGCCACTGCGCCACGCATCCACCACGGACCCATAACCGCTGGGTGGTGACCAGCCACCAGCTGCTCACCACCCAGCGGCCCGGCCCGAGCCGCTCTCACTCGCAGGAACCCCTCATGCCCCCCACGAGCAGCACCTCCCAGTCCGACGACACCGTCAACTCCCGCGAGTCCGCCCCCTCCCGCCCCGGCAGGCGCCGCCTCGCGATCGCCGCGGTAGCCGCCACAGGCATCACCTTCGCCGCCCTGCTGTGGGCACAGACCGGTCACAACTCCGGAAGCCACTCCGCGGCCGCCGCGCAGCCCACCTCGTCCGCGGCCGCGCAGGCACCGGACCCGCTGACCTCCTCCGCCACGCCGCCCACCAGTGACACGAAGGTGGCGGACACCACCGGCACGTCCCACGACGCCGCCACCCGGACCCTGTCCGACTGGAGCGCCGCCAACCCGCCGGCTCAGGGAGAGCACACGGTTGGCGCCACGAACGGGACCGGACCCGGAGGCCGCATCGGGGCGGTCCTGCGCATCCCCGCGCTCGGCGCCGACTGGGCCCAGCCCGTCTACGACGGCGTCGCAGAGCAGCAACTACGCTCCGGCGTCGGTCACTTCCCCGGCACCGAACAGCCTGGCCAGATCGGGAATTTCGCGATCGCCGGTCACCGCTCCGGCGTCGCCGACCCGGCTTTCCGCAGCATCGACCGCATCACGGCCGGCGCCGAGATCCAGGTGGTCACCGCGCACCGCATCACCTACACCTACACCGTCACCCGCGTACGGACCGTCGCGCCGACCGATGTGGACGTGATCGCGCAGGTGCCCGGCAACCCCGGCGCCACCCCCACCGCGGCGAGGCTCACGCTCGTCACCTGCTGGCCGGCCACCGGCCATTCCAAGAGGGTCGTCGTGGAGGCGGACCTCGTCTCAGCCAAGGGCGGTGCATAGTGGCCGAAGACATCGACCCACCGGAGCAGACGGCCGAGACGGTCACCGTCCTGCCGGCGCGCCCCTGGCCGGTCTTCAACGTCGACCGGGCCCGCGCCGAGCTCATCGCGATCGAGATGCTCACCCGCGGCGCCTCCTACCTCAGGGTCCGCCACGCAACTGGCCTGGCCCCCAAGGAAGTACGCCGCCTCCAGACGCTGGTCGCCGAAGAAGCACAAAACCCAGCCACTCCACGGATCGTGTGCCGTACACCTGCCCGCGTTCACCCCGGCCGCCCTCGCGGATCTGCCCCGCCCAGCCAGCCAGATGAGACGGCCGACCCCGTCCAGATGACCTTCACGCTCGACTAACCCACCGGCGCCACCCACCAAGCGCGCCTTCGCCCCCTTCAGGCCCGTGCCGCCACGGGTCTATTTCGCGCACGCCAAAACCCAGGACCCCCCTGTGCCCACGACCCTTGCACCACCCCGGCCGGCTCCGCTGCAGCCTGCCACGGAGCCCGCTGCAGCCAGCTCCCGCGTTCCCGCCAGCGGTCAGTGGATGTCCACGACCGGCGGACGCATCGCACCGAACGGTCACGCCTGGCTCGAAGCCGTCTACTGGGTCTACAAATACGGCCCCTACTCCTCCGAGCTCTCGCACGGCCCCAAGAAGTTCGGCGACACCACCCTGCGCCTGGCCCGAGCGATCGCACACCTCACCGAATGCCGCCCCAGCGTCGCCAACTTGGTGGGGTGGCTGAAACTGTCGACGCGCACCGTGCAGTACCACCTCGCGATGCTGCGGGAGGCAGGTCTGCTCACCTACCGCTCCAAGGGGACCCGCGTGCGCGGCGTCGGGGGGCGGGCCAGCGAGTTCGAGCGCACCATCCCGCCGGCCTTCGACGACGCGGCAGGGCTGCGCACCGGCCCCTCCGACACCCTCATCCGCTCCGTACGCGGCTTTTCCCCGGACCGGATCCCCCTGTTGAAGGAGCTCCACGCAGCGGCCCGCCCCCGGCGCCAGAAGCGGACAAAGACGGCCAACCGCCGCTCGGCTCAGGGCACTTCGCGCAGGCCGTCTTGCACCCCAATGGTGGGTAGTACCTCTAGCTCTTCTACTGCGGGTGATACCTCCTCTCCCTCTGAGAGCAAGCTCGCCAGCGGGCAGCACAACTCCACCTCCCCGAAGAAGACCAACCGCCGGAAGCTGAACCAGACCGGCCGCCGCTACCAGCTCGCCGCCGAGCTCACCCAGCAGATCGGCTGGCTCGGTCGCGCCGCAGTCCCGCGCATCGCCTGGATCGTGCGCCACGTCGCCGATGCCGGCTGGACCGCGGCCGAGGTCATCGCCGTCGTGGGGCTCGAGGCCCCGGCCCTGCGCGTCCACCGCCCGTCCGGATTCCTCGCCCGCCGCCTCACCGGCGCCCACCTGCTGTACGACACCGCCGCCAAGCGCGCCCAGATCGTGGACCACTGGCGGGACGCGCGCCGCGCAGAACGCGACCGGCACACCGACTGGCATCAGGACGACTGCCGTCGGCCCACCAGCCCCGCCGTAGCCCGCGACGTGGCAGCGGCCTTCGCACAGCTGCAGCAGCCGGCCGCCGCGCCGCAGGAAGAGCGCGAACTCGCCGTCGGCGATGACGGCCTGGTCGACCTCGAACAGCTCACCCGCGAAGAGGTCATCGACCTGCGCGCCGCCGCCCTCAAAGACCCTGCCCTCGTCCGGGCCACCGTCCACGCCTGCGGCGAGGCGTACGCCCGCCGCCTCTACACGTCCGCGTTGGTCAACCACGTTCAGAACCTCGCCCGCCTGGGCCGCACCATCGTCCACCGCTGGAGTCCGGAATGAGCACCGAAGACAAGCCCGCCGGCGTCGACCTCGCCCGGGTCGCCCTGGCAGCCGCCAGGAAGGCCGCCAAGGAACGCGGCGCCCACACCTCGGCCACGCAGAACACGAAGCGCCGCTCTGCAGCCCGTCGCAACGGCCGTGATCCCATGGGACTCGGCAGGACCCTGGCACACCTTGTCACCGAGCAGGGCTGGGAGACTCCCGCGGTGGGCGGATCGGTGATGGACCGATGGCCGACCATTGCCACCCCGGAGATCGCCGAGCACCTGCGAGCTGTCGCCTACGACCACCGCACCGGCCGCCTCGACCTCGTCCCGAGCAGTAACGCCTGGGCCACCCAGGCCCGCCTGATCACCGCCCAGCTCATCCAGAAGGCCAACGCCGCGGCAGGTACCGAAGCGGTCCGCCACATCCGGGTTCTGCCCGTCGGTGCACGCACCCCCCAAGCCCCTACCGCCCCCGCTGAGCCAGCAGCACCGGCCCCGCGTGGTGAGGTCCGCACGCGGGAGAGCGCCTCGGCCGGCTACCACCGGGCGCGCGCCGCGATCGTGCTCCCGCCCGACGAATCCTCCCCGCCGCCGCCCCGCACACGCCCGGACGGATGCGACGGCTACCAACACGTCATGGCGCTCGTGAAGAGCCCGCCAGCCGCCCGGCGCACTATCGACCGGGCCCCCGTCCGCACGCGCGAGGACGGATGCGCCGGATACCGCCAGACACTCGCCGAGGTCGGAGCTCTGCCCCAGACCCGCACTCCGGACCAGGCAGCCCTCCACACCCGGGAGGCGGCCTCGACGGGCTACCACCTCACCCGCCGCGCACTCCTGGACGGCAAAGTCCGCAACCAGACCCGCCCCGCATGACCACCCCGTCGTGCCCACGGCCGGCGCGACCGAACGAAGGAAGGCATCCGTGACATCAACCACCTCCGAACGCCAACACGCCACCCCCACCCCCGACATGGACCCGGCTGCCCGACGGACCGCCTCGTCCATCACCGACCCCGATCTCGACGCGCTCTACGACCAACGCGACGCTCTGCTGCGTCTGCTCGCCGTCTCACTCATCGCCAGGTCAGCGCCGGCAGGAACCCGGTCACCCCAGCGGGCATCGCCCTGGAGCTCCTGGGAGCACCTGTGACGAGCCACCTCTGCATGCGGCTTCCCCGGGACGCTGGTTGGGAGGACTCGTATTCACCCCGTGTCGGTGCCGACCGGGGGGACGTCGGAGGGAGCCAGGTCGGTGCGGATCCGCAGGAGCCGCACCGGGTGCCGCCACCGGCCAGCGGAGTCGAGGGAAACGTCGACAGCGACTTCCGCAACGATCACCGGGTCAGCCAGTCGCACGTGCAGCTGATCTTGAGAGCCCCACCCTGCGGAGAACGACCATCCCGTCCACGGGTGGTCAGCGTGGCCGTCTCGGAGCCGCTCGCCCAGGGCCTGACGGGCGGCCGTGTTCAGCACCGTTGTGCGGCCCATGTACTGCAGCTGCCCGTTGGCATCGAGGCGGCCGAGAAGGGCGGTGACGGGGGCGGACAGAGTTCCGGTGACCGCGCCGATCAATGCCTCCGTGCTGTGCCTCGACCGGTACTTCCGCCACCCCCGCCAGCCCGGCCGATATGGCTGATCGAGGCGCTTGAAGACGATCCCTTCCATGCCCACCGCCGTCCACGACAGCCACTCGCCGGCCTGCTGCGGATCGGTGGTGGCGGGGCACAGGGCCCAGGGAGCCTGTAGACCGTGCTTGGCGAACAGGGCTTCCAAAGCCGCCCGACGGTCACGGTAGGCAGTGGCTGTGAGATCGACGGCGTCGAGACGCAGCAGGTCAAAGGCGACGTAATGGGCCGGCCACTGAGCAGCAGCGCGAGCGGCTGTTGACCCGCGCCGGTGCAGGCGTTGTTGAAGCAGTTCGAAGGCGAGGCGATCGTGCTCCCAGATGACGAGCTCGCCGTCGAGAGCGGTTCCGGTCGGCAAGTCGACCGCGGCGGTTTCGATCTCGGGGAATGCGGCCGCCAGGTCGCCGCCGCTGCGCGAGCGAATCTGGACATGGCCATCTGCCCAACGGCCCACCAGAGCCCGGAAACCATCCCATTTGGGCTCGGCAGCGTGACCAGCCGGCAGCACTGGATCCTCTGTGGGCGTCGCGAGCATCGGTTCCGGTAGTTCCCAGGTCAAAGGCATGGTCGACGTCTTCCACCCTGGAGAGGTGGTCGCGGGGGTCGTCGCCCGGATAGCCGATTCGAGACAGTGCCTTGTCCAACTCCATCGGCCCGCGTCGACCAGCTCTGCACCGCCCTTCGGCAGCCATCGCGTAACAGGCTGCCACTCAGGGCCGATGGGTAGCCCTGCGGAGAAAATGAGTACGACAACTCACGCATGGTCGGAGCCCGCCACCGACGATGAACAACAACATCGTCGAGACCAGGGAGTTCCCATGCTCAGCCGCATCGCCGACATCCTGGTGCCCGCCGTCGGCCGCCTGTCGGTGACCACCGACCCCGGCACCGCACTCGCGCCAGGCAGCATCCTCGCCGCGAACCACACCTCGATGGCCGACCCCGCCATCGTCATCGCAGCCCTGCGCCGTCTGGGCGCCGAACCGGTCATCATGGCGACCGCAGGACTGTGGCGCGTCCCGCTGCTAGGACGCGCACTCCTCCGCGAAGGGCACATCCCCGTCCACCGCAAGGACCACCGCGCCGCAGCCGCACTGGACGGAGCCGTCGAGGCTCTGAAGGAAGGACGGATGCTCCTCATCTACGCCGAGGGCGGCCTGCCTCGCCGTAGGGATGCCGCGGAAGCGGCCCCCGAAGCCTTCCGCAGCGGGCTGGCTCGCCTCGTCGAACGCACCGGCGCACCCGTCGTGCCCGTGGGCCAGGCCGGAGCCCGGCGGGTGACCTCCGGCAGCACCGCCAAGCAGCTCCTCGGCCTGGCCACTGCGCCACTGCGTCGGCCGGACCTGCACGTTCACGTTGGGACACCGCTGGAGCTGACCGGCGACCACACCGCACGGACGGCTTTGGCCCGGAGTGCCGTGACCACCGCGTGGCGCACTGCGGCAGCCCAGCTGCGCGAACCCTCCGCACTCACTGCGTAACCCGGCGAAGACGAACTCGGCTCGCCCCATCCGGCCACGTGACAATGAGCTGCCCTATGCGTCGGCCGAGTCGATGCTGTGCTGGGAGGGACTTGCGCGGGTGGGAATGCGATCGTGGGCAGGCCGGCTGGTGCTGGCGTGGGCGACACGGAGACCATCCTGCGGCCAGCGGTAGAAGCGGACGTAGACCCCAGCCTCCCGTTCAGCGCTCTGGCGGGGCAGCTGGACGTCGACCTGGACGACGACGCGGCCGTCGGCGTACTCATGACGGGCCATGACGACTGCGTACCGCCAGCGACCTGCTGCCCGGATCCACAGCGCGGGACGATCGCCGCGGGGCCACAGCCAGACCCGCGGAGGCGGGCCGGCCCCTTCACACCAGGGCGGCGCCTGTTCGGGCTCCTCGAAGGCGGCCACGGTTACGACACCTCCCGGTCCGCGTCCGGAACGACGACTGTGCCGTCCCATGCATACAGCCGCGGGTAATGGACAGCCCAAAGCCCGTCGACGATGTGGATGTGCACGAGGGCGGCAGGACTGCCATCGGCGAGAACCGAGGTGCGCAGGATGAGAGCCTCGTGCGATCGGTCGGCCACCTGGACGCGGGCGGGCAACATACCGCCGGACAGCTCGTCGAACGACAATGGCCCTGGACCAGCTGCGAGTTGGGCCGGATGCAGGCGTACAGCATCCCCGGGGCGAGCGGGCAGTACCTCGACCGGGGAGAGGCCATCACCAGACACGTGCATGGAGCGCGGATGCCACCAGAACCAGCCGAGACCCGGCGGTGCACCGTCGGTCGGACGCCGCAGCAGGTGAGCCATACGCCGTCCACCATGGTCGCGGTACTCCGTCACAACGGCCCGCCGGACCCGGCCCGCGAGACGCACCCGAGCATCGAGCCACTGCTCCTGGGCGTAGACGTGCCCGTCGACGGCCGCGGTCCGCGCCCGGAACGCCACGGGCTCCGCATCTTGGGTGAGCGAGGGCCCGATCAGGCAGACCATGACACGGCACCATGACGGGCGACTGCTGCTGCGGGACCCGCGGTCCTGGACCCGAACCGCGCATTCACGCGGTCCAGGACGGTCTCGATACGCAGCCCGCGTTCGCGTCGCTCATCGAGGCTGAGCTGCTCATGCGCCTGAGCGGCGGACACGAGGCGCTCGGCGGTCAGCGTCAGCGCCCGCAGCCGAGCCCGCTGGAATCCCAAAGCCTCGTACGCCTCAACCGCAAGGAGGCGCAAGTCGCCCGTGTGCGCGCTGGGCCCGTCCGGCCGGGTACGCGACCGAACGATCTTGCTGCGGTCGGCGAGCACCACGGTCAGCGTCAGCGCACGGCATGCCTGCCGACGGACCCGGAGCTGCTCACCGAGATCGACCACGAGGCCGAGCAGAGCGGCGCGTGCCACGTCGGAGTCCAGGGTGTCGGTGGCGAACCGCGTCGAGACCGAGGCACTGAGAGGCAGCTCAGCAGGGACAACCGTCCGACGGTCCACTCCGCGGGCCCTCTCCCACAGCAGGCGCCCCGCTGCCCCTCCTACGACACGCTGAACGGTCCCCAGGGGAAGCTGGGCGAGCAGGCCGATGCTGTGCACCCCAAACTTCCGCAAGGTGCGTTCCTGGACTGGACCGACACCCGGCAAGTCGCCAACCGGGCGTGGCTGCAGAAATGCGGCGATCTCCCAGGAGGCGGCGCCCACCACACAGACACCGCCTGGCCCAGGGGCCTGTGAAGCCATCGAGGCAACCGACCAGTTCGGGCCCACCCCGACATCCACCGACACCCCATACAGTCCCAGCGCCCGAGCTCTGAGTACCCGTGCAAGATGAGCCGGGTCCTGGCCGTGGTAGCGCAGGCTGCCCGTCACATCGGCTACGGCCGCGGCAGGCGGAAGCGCCTGGACGACCGGCGTGATGTCGGCGATCAGGCCGAGCACCAGCCGGTACACCTGCTCGTCGATATCACGAGCGCACCGCAGATGCAGGATCGATGACGTGGGTCCCACGCGGTCGTCTGTGTCCATGAGGGCACCTCCACCCCCACGATACCGAACGGATATTCGAAAACACATTTCCTGGAATCAGCTGCCGCTGTGACCGTCACTGTGATGACTGAGCGTCCGGGCGGAGCTGTTGGCCAGGCACGTTGGAGAGTTCGGTGAGGAGACGCGCTTCGTACACGTCGCCGGAGCGGTCGGGCCCATGAGGCTCGGGCCGATCAGTAGGTGCTCCAGTCGCTCGCCGTTGCTGCCGGAGCCGCGCCGACGGCGGATGTGTCCGCCACGACGGCTACTTCGGCGGAGCGTCGCGCTCCGGGGTTCGGGTGGTCAGACGGTGTTGCTAGTCCGACTACTCGGCTTCTGAAGGGGAGCAGTCCAACTGCCCTACCGGCGCAAGGGCCTGTGGCGACTCAATCAGGGGCGCTCCCGGTGCGCAAACCTCGCTGAAGCCGCCCGGAGCGCGATACTCGAGATGTTCACCCAAGGACGGCAGGCTGCTCAGGGGCTCCTGTGGTGAGGATGTCTGTGATGAGGTCGGCGAGGCCGCGGGGGTAGACCCTCTCACCGGTGGAGAGGAGCTCGTCCAGTGTCCACCAGCGGATGGAGTCGATGTTGTCCGGCTGGGTGGCGCGGGCTGGGTCGATGGCGGCGGGTGTGGCGTGGACGAGCCAGTATTTCTCGACCTGGCGGACGGGGTGGCCGCCGACGAGGTGGTCCTGGCTGCGCTCAGCGATCTGGGCGCCGAGAGTGATGTCGGTGGCACCAAGTTCTTCGCCGAGTTCGCGGCGGAGGGCGCTGGGGTAGTCCTCGCCCGGTTCCAGGCTGCCGCCGGGGGTGGCCCAGAATCCGTCGTTCTCTTCGTACCGCAGGAGCAGGACTCGCTGGTCGGTGTCGAGAATGACGGCTCGGGCCGCCTCCCGCCGGGGCAGAGCGTTCATGGCATCAGTGTGGCAGGGGGCTCAGTCCGGCTCGACCAGGTAGTCCCCGATGCACAGGGCGTCCAGGCCGCACGCCTGGAAGGTGGCTAGGGCGTGCGCCGGGGTTTCCACGATGGGCTCTTGAGTGTTGAGGCTGGTGTTGAGTACGAGGGGGACCCCGGTGAGCTGGTGGACGTGCTCGATCAGCGAGGCGAATGCCGGGGTAGTGCTGGGATCGACGGTCTGGACACGGGCGGTCCGGTCGACGTGGACGACGCCCGCGATCGTGTCCGCCCGGTCGGCTCGGACTGGCGGGGCGAGGAGCATGAAGGGGCTGGGTACGTCGAGGTCGAACCAGTGGTGGGCGTGCGCGGCGAGGACGGCAGGGGCGAAGGGACGGAACGGCTCGCGGTGCTTGATGCGGTGGTTCAGGGCGTGCGAGCTGGCGGTGGTGCGGGGGTCGGCGAGAATGCTGCGGCCTCCGAGCGCGCGGGGGCCGAGTTCGCTGCCGCCCTGGAACCAGCCGATTATGTTCCCCGCTGTGATCATCTGGGCGGCGGTGGCGGTGATGTTGCTCTCGCGCCGCCACCGGTAGGGGGTGCGGCGGCGCTCGACCAGGCCTGAGCGCGGGTCCCGGGTGAGGGCCTGTTTGATCTCGGCGTCCGTGTAGGTGCGGCCGAAGTAGTCGTGGGTGAGCGGCCGGCGGGGCAGTTCGCCGGTCAGTTGGTGCCAGGCGTGGAGGGCGCAGCCGAGGGCCTGGCCGCGGTCGGAGGACGCCGGGGGCGCGAAGTACCCGTCGACGGCGTCCAGGCGGCGGAGTCTGTCGGCGGCCACGCAGTTGAGGGCGACGCCGCCGGCGAAACACAGGTTGCGCAGACCGGTGGCGGCGATGGTCTGCTCGGCCAGGGCGGACAGGGCTTGTTCGGTCTGGGCCTGTACGTATGCCGCGGCGTCGGTGGCGCGCGGGTTGTCTCCCCGGCTGCCGGGCGGTCCGAAGTCGGCGCTGTTCCGGCGCGCGAGTTCGGCGACGCCTGCGGCGTGGGTGAGGGTGAGGCGGCCGTGGACGGTGGCTCCGGTGACGTCGAACAGAGGGGCCGGGTGGGCGTGCGGGTCGCCGTAGGAGGCGAGGGCCATGGTTTTCCCGGCCTCCTGTTCGTGCCAGCCGAGCCAGTTCGTGAACGCCTCGTACGTGGCACCGATACCTCCGGCCCGGGGGCGGGTGGGCGGGTTGCCGCCGAGGCGGTGGATGCCGTCGCGGGTGGCGGCGTAGTACGTCTCGGTGTCGTGGTTGTTGCCGCCGCCGTCGACCACCAGGACGGTCGCCTCGTCGTGGGGGCTGAGGCAGTACGCGGTGTAGGCGTGGCTGAGGTGGTGGTCGACGGGGACGATCCGTGCCAGGTCGACGCCAAGGTGGGCGAGGGCGGTCTCGTCTGCGGTGGGCGGGTGGTGGCCGATGCCGCTGACCGCGAGCAGGTCGACGTCCTCCAGCCGTATGTCGGCGGCGCGCAGGCAGTACAGGAGGGAGGCTTGCCAGCCGGGGCTGTAGCGGGTGCGGTTGAGTCGTTCTTCGCCGATGGCGACCATCGTGGTGTCGGTGATGAGGGCGGCGCCGCCGTCGTGGCCGAGGTTGATGCCGACGACGACCGGGGTGTGGGCGGTCATCAGGCGGCCCCTCGTACGGGTTCGGCGAGCAGGTCCCACAGACCGGTGTGGCCCTTCGGGTCGCGGTACAGGGCGCCGAGTTGGCACAGCTGGACCGTGATGCCGCGGTGGTCGAGCGGTTCGGTGAAGGGATGGCCGAGGGATTCCAGTCCGCCGAACGCGTCATAGACGGCCCGGAACTGCGGGTCGAGTTCCGGGCGTACGTCCGGAACGTTGGTGGAGGTGGTGAGCTTCGCCGCGGTGTCGGTGAGACCGGCGTCGGCGAGGAATCCGCTGACCTGGGCGAGGACGGTGCCCGGGGTGGCGCCGTCGGTCTTGATGATCAGCGGTGGGGTGGGGCACAGCGTTGGGGCGATGTCGGTGTAGAAGGAGTGCAGCCGCTCCAGCAGTCCTTCGTCGAACCACTGCTCCCAGCGGGGCCGTTCGGCCACGTGCCCGCGGCGTGTGAGGCTCTCGCCGGGGCTGACCAGGAGGATCGCGGTCAGGACCTGCTCGGGCAGGGCGGGGGCGATGTGGCGGGCGTAGAAGTCGCGGGCGGTGCGGTAGGGGAGGCTGTCGTCCGCGCGGGTCGCCCAGCAGTAGGCCAGGGCGCCGAGGTGGTTGCGGTCGGAGATCAGCAGCCGGGTGGCGGGGTCGGTGGTGAGCCGGGCGGCGGCGCGGGCTTTGTCCAGCTCGTGGCGCAGGAACCAGAGGCTGTGTCCGGCGGCAGAGGGGTGTACGGGGGCTCGCAGGCCGGTGCTCAGCCGTGCGTTGGGCTCGGTGAACCACAGGCACGCGTCGCCCAGGACGGGCACCATCCGCGCGAGCAGGGAGGTCTTGCCGGCTCCGGGGGGCCCGTCGAGTACGAGGACAGGGGCATCGGTGGGCATGTCAGTCCTTCCGGGGGTGCGGGCCGGGGCGGCAGATGGTGGCCAGCGCGAGCGCCAGGTCTTCCACCCGTACCGCGAGGGCGGTGCTCGTGGGCAGGTCGGCCGGGTACTGGCCAGCCAGCCGGTCGCTGACGGACTGCCACATGGCGGCGAACGGGTCGCAGAAGCCGCACTGCTCGCCGGTGGCGGTGGTCAGGCGGGTCGTGGTGGACCGCTGGTAGGGGCGGGCGAAGTCGATGGTGGCCGCGTCCCCGGGGCCGCTGAAGTGGATCTGCTCCAGGAAGCGGCTGGGCGGTGTGGCGCTGATGACCAGGGTGAAGGGCTCGGCGGCCGGCCCGTACAGCAGCGCGTGGAGGGACTGGCTGTCGGAGTCCAGGGTGCACGCGGCTGGCGTGACACCGGGGGCGGCCAGGGCGAGAGCGGTCAGCAGGTGGTAGCCCTGCCACAGAAGGATCCGCAGTGCGGTGCGCTGGTGCGGGGCGGCAAGCTGCTCAGGTACCGCCTGGGGCGGGTCTTCCGCGAAGGTGTACGGGCTGAAACCGGGCGGCAGCAGGCGCCGGCGGGCGGCTTCGTCGACTCCGTCGGCTTTGATGAGCCAGCCGCCCGCCGGGTCCGGGACGGCCGCGAGAGCGGCGTGCAGGGCCGGGTCGTGAGCGCGCATCGCCCCGACCTCCAGCAGCAGCCCCGCCTCCTGCGCGCGGGCGGCCAGTTTGCGGGTGTGGGTGACGTCCAGGCCGACGGGCTTCTCGGTGAAGACGTGAACGTTTGCGTCCAGGGCCGCTTCGATCAGGTCCTCGTGGACGCCGGTGAGGATCACCAGCATGTCCGCGCCGTCGAGCAGGTCCTTCGTGGTCGCTGCGATACGGGGCACGGCGAAGCGGGTGGCAGCGGCGCGGGCCCGGGCGGGGTCGCGGTCGGCCAGTGCCGTCACCTCGAAGACGGTGGGGCGGGAGGCGAGCAGGGGGAGGTGGAGACCGAATGCGGCTGCGCCGCATCCGGCGACAGCCAGTCTCCACGGCCTGGTCTGCGGGCTCATGGGGATGCCTCCTCGGGGTTCCAGCAGCCGGTGGCCGCGCGGTAGGAGCGGGCGGTGATCTCGTCCTGGGGCAGGGCCCGCAGGATGGGGTTGAACAGCTCCACCGAGGCGGTCCCGGCGTAGCCGACCCGGGTGAGCGCGTCGGCGAAGGCGGGCCAGTTGAGGGCGCCGTCGCCAGGGAAGAGCCGCAGGCCGTCCGTCCAGCCGCGCGGGGTGCCGGTGTGGGGAATGTCGGCGATCTGCACGTGCCCGACCCCGCCCGTACCGAGGGCGGTGATGTGGCCGGGGTCGGCTCCGGCGACCGCCCAGTGGAAGGAGTCGACCAGCACCGCGGCGTTCTCCGTGCCGCTCTCGTGCACCAGCTCGGCGACCGCAGGCAGGGTGGCGGCCACCGGGTGAGGGCCCTCGAGTTCGGGCGGCAGTCCGTCCACGACGCTGACGGCCTCCACCGCGAGGCGCACGCCGTAGTCGGCGGCCGTGTTTGCGAGTTGGGCGATCCGCCGGCGCGCGAGGGCCAGGGCATCGCCCTGGTCGAGCGCGGAGAAGGGGTTGAGGACGGTCGTTGCGACAGGGCAGCCCAGTGCGGCGAACGTCTTGAGCCGCTCGGGAAGGGTCTGCAGGTGCTCGGCGTACCCCGCGGTGTCGACCAGCAGCGGGGCGGGAAGGACGGGACCGGCGGGCAGGATGCCGCTGGCGGCCGCCACCGTCAGCCCGTGCTCGGCCAGCAGGTCACGCACAGGTGCGGTGCCCAGGTGCTGGGCTTGCTGGATGGACAGTTCCACCGCCTCGAATCCAGCGGCCGCCGCCAGGGAGAGGAAGTCGGGCAGGCGGACGCCGGCGAGGGTGGCGGGGTTCAGGCACGGCCGAAACGGTGCGGCAGTCTCAGGACGGGCGATCATGCGGTAGCCAGCTTTCCCGCCAGCAACCGCTCCCGTAGGCCCTCCAGGTCCTCCACTACTGCGGTAAGTACCCGGCGGGCGTCGACCGCCAGGATCGGGGTCGGCCCGGAGGTCTGCACGATGGCCTGCCACGGATCGGCCAGATCCCGGCCGGACTGCGAGACGAGAGCCACCGCGCACTCCAGCCCGGTCTCCTCGTGCAGCCGGCGGGCGGCCTCCGTGGCGGCCAAGTTGTAGAGCTTGCCGACGTGGTAGACGGGGTTCTTGCCCGAGATGCCCTCGGCCGACCAGGGACGGAGCATCGAGATCAGCCCGTTGGAGCGGTTGCCCCGGCCGACCACTCCCTCGTCGCCAGACTCGATCGACGACCCGGTCGCCGTCAGGTAGAGCTCGGGCCGCTCATCGACATCACGGGTGTTCACGAAGACCTCGACGTCCACACCCGGCGCGATCCGCCCGGCCGTCTCCACGATCAACTCCCGGGCCAGGGCCCGGCGGGCGACGTAGGTGTCCAGGCCCGCGGTGTGGCGGGCGATCTGCGGCACACATGCTGTCAGGCGCACGCTGCCACCGTGGCGTACGACCATCAGCTTGATGTCCGTGCCGAAGTACGGGTGCTCGGCACGGAACGTCTCGCTGCTCAGATGCGTCTCGATTCCGCTGGCCAGCTGCTCGCCGATACCCAGGGGCGCGTAGCCGACCCCGGCGGAGGTGTCGTTGGAGAACAGGCGGTGCCGCTCGGCGAGGTCGTCCAGGCTCCGCGGGGCAAACCAGCGCTGCCGCGAGGCCGCCTGCTCCGCGTTCGCACCGTCGGCGACTGCTCCGGGGCTGGAAGCCTGGGTCAGCCGGGGCCTCACCTGCACCCACCGCTGGGTGTCCAGCAGCGGCAGGGCTGCCCCCAGGAACGCACGGGCCGCCGTGGTGACGATGTCCTCGACGGGGATGGACTGCGCGCCCAGCGCGGTCGTGATCCGCCCGTTGACCAGGACCTGAATGGGGGCCGTCATCTCGCCGTGCCCGAACGCCACGTCGGCGGAGCCGCCCAGCAGCGCCAGCTTGTCCGTGTTGTGGTGCAGGATCGCGCCGAACTGGTCCAGGCAGTAAGTGCTGTAGGCGCGGGAGATCGCCTCGGCCATACCGTCGGCGAGAGTGTCGGGGTGGCCGGAGCCCTTCCGCTCGATCACCTCGACGGCGTTCTCGGCGCCGGCGGGGTACAGCCCTGCGGCCGTGATGACGTCCATCAGCAGCTCTCCATGATCTTGTGGACAGGTAGTTGAGCGAGCGCGATCGGACGGCGGCCGAGCAGCCGCAGACGTCCGCGCTCCAGGTGGTATGCGCCGATGCGCGCCAGGTCGCGCGCCGACTCCACGGCGCGGGACCGGTCCAGGAAGGTCCATCCGGCGGCCAGCCCGATCACGGCCTGGTGCACGGCCTCACGCCCGGCCTGGATCGCGGCAGGCTCGACGCGCACGCTCAGGTGCATCCGGGCGACGCACACCCCGTGCCCGGCGCCCTGGCGGACGAAGTGCCGCAGGGTCGTCTCCGGACGGTAGACGGGATGGGAGACGACGGCAGCAGGCTCGATGAGGGTCTGGTGTCCGGCCTGGCGGGCGCGGTCCACGAACTCCAGGTCCTCGCAGTCCCCGAGCCACCCACCCCGGCGCCCCAGATCGGTGCGGAACAGGCCGACGTCCATGGCGGTCTGACGGTCGAACAGCAGATTGCAACCGGTAACCCAGTACGGCCACACCGCCAGCTCCCGGTGAGCGGGCCAGTCCACCGCGCCGTGGCACTCGCGCAGCGCCTTCGTCAGCGCCGTCACCGAGCCGCCGGGGTACTCCACGACAGTGCGGCCTCCCACGGCGAACACCTGCTCCTCCTCGATCGCCGTCACCAGGGTCTGCAGCCACTGCGGCTCGGGGCTGATGTCCGGATCAGTGATCGCGACGTAGCGGCCCCGGGCCGCGCAGATCCCGCGGTTGCGCCCCGCGCTCAGCCCCGGCGTCGGCTCGTACAAGACCCGCACCGCGAACGGCCAGTCGCCCTCCCGGACCGCTTCGGCGATCGGGCGGATGGGTCCGGGCAGGTCGTTGTCCACGATCACCGCCTCGAACCGGTCGGCGGGCAGACTCTGGCCGGCCAGAGCGTCCAGCAAGCCCCGCAGGTGTCCGGTGTTCCCTCGGGCGCTCACGACGACCGACACCAGCGGCACATCCAACTCGCCCATCGGCGGTTCCCTCCCTCGCAACGGCGTGTACGGCGGGATCCATGGCACCGCAGCCCGTCTTGGTCGGGGAAGGCGAATCCTGTTGCTGCGCTGTTGCCGAGCCCTCGCCGAAGCGCCCCCGGAGGTCGGCCGAATCGCTAAGGTCGGGCCATCACCGGACGTTGCGTGAGGAGAAGACCGCGATGCCCGATCAGCTGCCCTTACTGCACCCGTTGGCCGCGCTGCGCTCCGCACTCGACCTGACCGGTGCGCAGTACCTGGACCGCCTGGACGACATCCACCACGCCCTGGGGTACGGCCGGATGGCCAAGCGCCGCGAGAAGGTCTCCCGCTGGGAGACCGGCGTCCACGTTCCCGACGAACCCACCCGTTACGCGATGGCCCGCCTCCACGGCATCCCGCTTGCGGCAGTCGAGGAACTCGGCTGGCCCGGCTTTCTCCTGCTGGCCTTTCCTGGCGACCGCCCGGCTCTCGACAGCCCCTGGTCCCCTGCGGGTACCGTGGCAGCAGTAGCGGCTGCCGCTCAGGGAGGGTCCATGGATCGACGGGGATTCCTGATCTCCAGCGGTGCCGCGCTGTCAGGCATCGCGGCCAGCTGGAGCACCACAGCAGCCGCCCCGCCGCTACCCCCCGACCCCGTGGGCCTGGGCCTCGACCCAGACGTGATGAGCCGTCTCGAACAGCGCGTGGACGACCTGCGCCATCTGGACGACGTCCTCAGCAGCAGTGAACTCCTTCCGCCCGCTACCGAGGAATTCCGCCTCCTCAACCGGTTCGCCAGCCGCGCTACCGGCGACAGCAGCCTCAGCCGGCGCCTGTTCTCCACGCTCGCCGAAGCCGCCCGCATCTGCGGCTGGCTGCACTTCGATGCCGATCGGCACGCACAGGCCCAGCGCTTCTACATCACCTCCCTGCGCGCCTCCGCCTCCGCGGGCGACCTCGGAGCCGGCGCCAACACGCTGAATTTCATGGCGATCCAGACCTATACCAAAGGCAACCCGCAGGACGCCGTCAACCTCGTACGCACCGCACAGGACCGGGTGGCGGCGACGACCACGCCCCGCGTCCGCGCACTGCTCCACGCCCGTGCCGGTCGGGCCCTGTCCAAAACCGGTGACTTGAAAGGCTGCGCCAAAGAGTTTGACGCGGCCCGTGACGCCTTCTCTCAGGGAGCTCACGACGACGACCCGCCCTGGGTCTACTCGCTCACCCAGGGCGAGATCGAGATGCTGGCCGGGTCCTCCGCACTCGACCTGGGCGACCCGCACCGCGCCCTGCAGAATTTCGCTGCTGCCCAGCAGGCCGAGTACGCCGCCTCCGGTCACGTACGCGACGGCCTCCTGTACCTCACCCGCAGCGCTCGCGCGCACTTCGACCTCGGCGACCTCGATGCCGCTTGCGCCGCCGCTACGGAAGCCTTCCGCCGGAACAGCAGCGTCAACTCCTCCCGCCCCTCGGCCGCCTTCACACAGCTCCGGGAACAGCTCACTCCGCACAGCGACACACGCTCCGTGCGCGACTTCCTGGCCTTGAGCGCATGAACAGGCTGTCGGTGGACCTGGGGTAAGCCTCTCGCGCACCGACGCGTTCAGATGGCCTGCGCGTCCGCGTCCGCCGACACTCATGCCGCCTCGGCTTTCCGGCGCAGGGCTGTGGCTTCACGTGTCTCCCGCTGGGCCAGGAGGTCCCGTTCGGCAGCCTGCTCCGCGACGCGCTGGCGGAGGCTGACGGGCTCCCGGCGGCCGCGCGTGCACGCAGCGAGGCCTTCGCCAATGCCGCCCGGCGGCAAGGACGTTGGCCCAGAAGGCGCCGCCCCCACCTCCGTTCAACCCTGGGGTTGACCGCCATTCAACCCCGGGGTTGAATGGCGCGGATGAGGACTCCCTCCGCAGCGAGAAGGCCAGACATGAGCGTCTTTCCCGCCGCCGAATCGGTTCCCGCAGTCCTACGGCATGCCGAGGAACGGCGAGACCAGCAGCGCCTGGCCGAAGCTGACCGGCGCGCGACTGCCCTGGAGCAGTACGTAGCTGCGGTCGGGGGCCAAGCCGAAGCGGCCGAAGGCCTCGGCATCAGCGTCCAAGCAGTCTCCAAGTCCCTGGTGGCGGCGCGGCGTCGACAGCCGGGCGAACCGCCATTGGCCGGGCTCATGGAGCTGGACCTCCTGCGCTGCGGTGCCCAAGTGCCGTCCATGCGGGAGTGGCAGGCGCTCGGCCCCGACGCCCGGCGTGATGCCGCCGAGCGAGGCGCACTCATCTGGGCGGCCCTCGCCCACGCGCTGACCCAGCTACACCGCGAGACGCACGCCGCCTGTCAGTTCCTGGCAGGCGTCCAGATCGGGGCGCTGGACCCGGATGACCCCGAGGACGCCGCGGAGCGGCCCCACCTCGTAGACGACCGCGACATGGCGGCCGCCGCACGGCGGACGGACCGATCAACAGCGCTCACTTGGGCGTTCGGAGACCTGGCGGACACACTCACTGCACGGCTGGACGAAGCGTGGCGCGCCCTCGACTGGTGGCAGGGGCAACTCGATTCCCTGGACGGCCTGACCGAGGAGTGACGCGCGAGAGATTCCCCGGCCCGCAGGACGGCTGCGGCGACTGCCGGAAAGGGAAGACGGGGAGGAGCACCGGGCTACCCACGCCGTATTTGAGCTGGCTGACCGCATCGAGGCAACAGGCCGCATGACGCATGTCGTCTTCGAGGGCGGCACGCCGATGGCGAAACCCTGACGCTGACCGGCCTTGCAGACCGTGATCTGGTTCTACAGCCCCACCAGGCGCTCGATCACTACACCTACGGCCCAGCCGGCGAAACCCGCATGATCGACTGCCGACTCCGCACCGTTACCGCATGGTCGACGCCCGGAACCTCTCGAACTGAGGAGAGCGACCACGCACCGGTGACTGTCAGCCGCCCGTGGCCGCTTCAGGCCTCCAGCATCTTGATGAGACTTCGCTCGGGCCGGCACAGGGGTGCGGTTCGACACCGTCGGCGAGGTCCTCCTGCGCCTGGTCACGGGATGGTCCGGGCTTCGCTGTCGTCGTGGCGTTAGGAGCCGGGTCGTGCCGGCCAAGCTGCTCCTCGGCCGCGATCCACCGTCGGGTCTGGTCCAGGCGCTGGAGTTGGACGCGCTCGAGACGAGGGGATTTACATCCTGAGCAGTGGCTTGAGGGGCGGCGGGAGCATGCCTGGGTAGTCGAGGATTTCCCACTGGCATCCGGGGATCTGTTCATCCAGCGCGCGGAGCCCTTGCCTCATCAGCAGCAGGGACAGCGCAGATGTCGCATGGTCGGCGGGGGACCAACGGCGGTTACGCAACGCCGCAAGGAGCGAGGTGCTGGCCAGGAGGGTACGACTAGGCGCCCACTCGGCGAGGGCTTCCCCGAGCTTGCCAGCGTCAAGTTCGGCTTCGACGCGCTTGCACAGGTCCCGGGCCCAGTCACGGATGCCCTGCGCGGCCGTCCAAGCCGCATGGAGGTCGTCGAGGGGCGTCGTAGCGACCAGTTGCTGCAGCATGTCCCGCACGTCGCCGTCGGGGATGGTGGTCATGCCACCCTCGGGGCGGAACGCTGTGGGGCTGTTGTCGGGTACGTCCTGGTCGGTGTACTCGGCGAGCGAGGCCAGGGGATTCCCTGGCATGCCAGGGTTCATTGCGCGGACGAGATCTCCAATCCCTTGCGGGGTGACGGAGGCGCCGCCCAGGAGGACCGCGTACACGCTCGCAGCTGTGGCTCCTTGGGGAGTGCAAGGTGTCGGGTGGGGGTTGCGGTCCAGGGCAGTCAGCTCCGGCGGAGGCCAGGGCAATCCCATGCCGTGCAGATGGCGGGTGAGCCGCTCGTCGATGCGCCGGACACGGGCTGGAACCAGCACGACGAACAGACCCGCTTCGACGGCCCGGTCAGCGACCTGCGCAGCATGCTCCTCCGGGCTGCCACTCTGAGTCTCGGCATTCTCGGCAGCGATGTGGATCCGGCCCACAGCGGCGCCAAAGGCGGCCCGCACGCGCGCCTCAGACACCGGCAGGCCGTCCCCGAACAACAAGAGGGCGAGGTCATCCGGACGCCGGCCCCGTCCGGCATGGCGGGCCAGCCCCACCACCAGGGCGAAACCCGCGGGCACAGGCTGGGAAGCGCTGCCCCCGCGGCCTGGGAAGGACACGGCGTTTCCGGGCAGCAAGCCTGCCCGGCGCCAGGTCGCCAGTTGCTTCGCCGACACGTCAAACCCGTGCCGCGATGCGTGGTCGATGAGCTGCTGGTCGGCCGGACTCGGACCAAGCGTGCGGTGAGACATGCGGCGACGCTAGCGGTCCTCCCACACTCAAGTGGCCACCATGGAAAGGTCTTTAGAGACACCCCACCTTCGTCAGGTCCCTCCGACAGCGGACTGGTTGTCTACGGCCATCGCCGGCGCTTGATCCGGCCCGATGGGAGGAGATCGCCATGGCGACTGCATTGCTGAACCTATGTGTGGCCGTGTCAGGCCTTCCGGGAGCGCTGTCCGTCCTGGCCGTCCTGGTGGTCAGCTACCTCGCCTGCACTGGAGTCGCGCTGTTCCACCCGTCCTGCGCCCGCCGACGAGATGCCCGGCAGCTCCTGGAGCAGCATCCCCTGTCCCGCCGCCGCCGCTGACCCGCCCCCCCCGGATGACAGATCTCTTCATGTTTGCACCCAGGCTCCATGTGAAGCGCGATGCCAGATGTGCCTAGTCTTGACGCACGCGCGTACGACAGAGAGGCGGTAGCCGTGGGCCCCGAGCAAGTCCGGGACGTGTGCATCGAAATCCTGGCCAAGGCCCCGGACATCACCTCGACAACCAGCTGGTCCGACAGCGGCCGCCCCTGCGGACTCTTGATCGCTTTCAGCAGTGGCGCACGGTTGTGGACCGCGATCACCACCGCCGGCGCCACCGATACCGACCCCTCCGCGGAGGCACCGGCCGCCGCGCCGCCGCTGCCCGCGCTCTTCGACGACGCCGGGAAGATCACGGCGACGCGCGCCGAGCAGTACCTGACTGCGGTCCTCCTGGCCGGGCTCGCCCCACAGATCGCCAGCGCGTACGGCTACTCCACCACCTCACCGGCACAGCACCCCGGCGTCGGGCTGTACCTTGCCGACGGGGCCCGCGCGTTCCTGCCGTTCATCTACACCGCCGCGCACGGCAAGAAGCCGCACACGCGCCCGTTCCACCTCGACGCCGCCTTCTGACCAGCCAGAACGACTTCCCAGCCGCACTTTGCACCGCGCCCTGGAGGTCCTCGACAGCGTCCTGGCCGGGTGGGTCACCGGCGATCCCTTCGCCTAGGTCGCCGAGAACCTCGCCAACATCCTCGGCGACGTCGTCACGCAGTACGGCGGCGGCTTCGAGAAGTTCGCCGACGCCCCGCTGCAGCGCTCGCCGAACGCGGCTCCCTACGCGAACTACGCCACCGCACGTGCCCGGTGACGACCCCGACATCCGCCGACGGGACCGCCGCCCCCAGCACCCGCCAGCCTGACCACCACCGGCCCGTGCCCACGGCCGGCGGTCCAGGGGCCGCCGGCCGTCCGGCGTGCCGTGGACGACAGGCCAGCTGAGCCGACCGGGTGCACTCCAGTACACAGACGGCCCACCCGGCGCTCGGATCCCGTGCGATGTCAGTGCCGAGTGCGACCGTGACGGCATGACAACCACCGTGGAGTCCGCATCGGACACCTTGACTAGCGCGCTGCGCCTGCCGGTGCGGGAGGCACTCGCGGACCGGGCTGAAACCCTGCGCCGTGCGCTGCCCGCCCGGCCGGACGATGCCGCGCAGCGCTGGCACTGGTGGCAGGACATGACCGCGGAACAACAACGTCACGCCGCCCTCATGGAGCGCCTGGACGCCCTGTGCGGGCACCTCACCGGGCAGCCGGCACTTGGATACGCCCCCGGCGATCCGCTGCCGCTCGCGGCCCTGGAGGAGGCCGACGGCTTCACCAGCGAACCCGTGGCCGAGCTGATGGCGGCGTACAGGGCGGAACGTCGGGAGATGGCAGAAGGTCAGCCGCTCGAAGCGCGCCAGCCCAGCCAGATGCCCGCGAGCGCGTAGAAGACGCCCGCGGACAGTAGGAAGTGGAACGTCATCCGGGCGCGGCGGGTGGCAAAGGGGGCGCTGATCTCCGGAGCCGTGTAGTGGGCGGCGTGCCGTCGCGCGCCCGTCCACCGGTTCGCTGCGGTGAGGAGATGCCCGATTCCCACCACGGCGAAGATCGCCGAGAACGTGGCGTAGCCCTGGGGTGCCATGAGGTCAGGGTAGCGAGGTCAACCTCTCCGTCCCGGGTGGTTCAGGCACTGCAACGCTCGCCTCAACTCCTAGGCCACGGCGTACGCTTGGCGTTCCCCGAGCTCCAGCTCGGGTCAACTCCCCATCAGGAGCGCGGGCTTCGCCGGTCGCGTCCGCGCACCGCATGCACGGGGACGAGGTGGCGGGCTATCCGTCCGTGAGAGGGATCCCCTCCATATCGGGGAGGGTGCCGCTGCGTTTTCGTGTGCAGTAGAACTCAGGGTCCCTTTGGAACCGCGGCGGGTGCAGGGCGGCGCAGAAATTCACCGGTCCAGGACTAGAAGCGGTCCGCAGAGCTAGCCGGACCATCAGAACCGTTGCCTGAAAGCTCCTAATTGCCATGAATCATCCAGCGGGAACTTCGTGTATCCGCGTGCTGTGATGGCGCGCACGAGTGCCTGGGAAACGCCGGAACTTATCCACAGGGAAACTCTCCTAGCTTTTCGGGCGTGTGCTTTCCGCTTCGAAGGCGGGACGTCGTAACTCGTCCTGCCCGCGAATTCGGACGGCTCCTTGGGAAACGCAGTCCACGGCTCAGGAGACGAAGAATGCAGGCCAAGTTCATAGGCCGCGCAGGCATCGCGGTCGCCACCATCACAATGGGGGCCGCGGTCACCCTGGCGGCCGCCCCATCCGCCCTCGCGAGCACCCCCGCGCAGGCGCCGGCAACGCTTGCCGCAGCGAATACCTGCCCGACCTGGTCGGTGACCGGCAAGGCGGTCAACCTCCGCAGCGGACCGAGCACGAACTACCGGTCGCTCGGGCTGCTTTACCGCTGGAGCGACTCCGGCACGAAGGTCGGCCGCAGCGGCGACTGGATCAAGATCAAGCTCGATCACAATTCGAAGACCGGCATCAAGAAGGGCACCACCGGCTGGGTCCACAAGAAGTACCTCGAGCAGTGCGTCTACATGCAGCTCGACTGACCGGCCACAGCTTCCTGGCCCGCGGCTGACGCCGCCGTCCTGGACCCCCGGCCGGGCACTACCCCCTGCCCGGCCGGGCCCCGGCCGAGGACCGCCCTTCAGCCCCGAAGCGGCGCCCGGTCCTGCTCCTCGTCCTGCGAGAGCGGGCCTGTCCTGGCCAACCAGGGGGTGCCGCCTCCCACGTCGGCGGCACCCCCGCCTCTTCGCATCTGCATGGCGCCGCCCATCAGCGCCGCAACCTAGCTGGAGTCTGTGTGTCCACCACTGCCGCGCCGGTCGTGCGACCGGACCGGGCCGGGACCGGAGCCACACGCCGATGGCCGGCGGCGATCTGGACGCTGATGGTCGGCACCTTCCTCGCCAGGGGCTTCGGATTCACCTACCCGTTCCTGCCGTACCGCCTGCACGACCTGCACCTTTCCACCGGGACCGTCAGCGCCATCCTCGCCGTCTTCGGCGCGGGCTGGCTGGCGGGTTCCGTGCTGTGCGGGTGGCTCGCCGACCGGATCGGCCACCGCGCCACCCTCATCACGGCCATGCTGCTCGCCGCGGCCGCCTTGCCCCTGCTCGCCCAAGCCCACGCCGTTCCCGCCCTGTTCGCGGCGACCTTCACCGCCGGCATCGTCTACGACGCCTCCCGCCCGGTGTTCACCGCCGAGATCGCTGACACCTTCCCCGAGGACGGCGTCCGTGCCTCCGTGAACGCCTGGAGGCACTTCGCCGTCAACGTCGGCGCCGCCGTCGCCGGAACCGCCGGGGGCATGCTCGCCGGCCCGCTCGGCATCCAGGCCCTGATCTGGATCAACGCCGGTGCCTGCACCCTGTTCGCGCTCCTGGTGTGGCGCTTCCTGCCGGCCGACCCGCACCCCGACCCCGACGCTCCCCGGCCCGCCAACTACCGTGCCGCGCTCACCGATCGTGGGCTGTGGCTGCTGCTCCTGGCCAGCCTGTGCGCGCTGACCTGCGCCGCGAGCCTGTTCTCCTCCCTGCCGATGCTCATGGCCGAAGACGGACTCGACGCCGCCGCCTACGGCTGGACCCAGACCGCGAACGCGGGAGCGGTCCTGCTGGTCTCCCCGCTCCTCAACCGCTGGCTCAGCCGCCAGGCCGACGGCCCGAAGCCGATGACCGGCCTGTTCGCCGCGAGCTCCCTCGCCCTGGGCGCGAGTATGGGCGCCGCCGGATTCGCCTCCACCACCCTCGGCTACGCCGCGACCGCCGCCCTCGCCGTCCCCGGCGAGATAGTCGTCTTCGTCGCCGCGTCCGACCTCCTCAACCGCCTCTCCCCGCCCACCGCCCGCGGCCTGTACGCGGGGATCTGGGGAACGACCCTGGCCGGCGCCGTCATTATCGCCCCTGCCCTCGCCGGATGGGCGCTCACCCACGGCGGCGGCGAACTCGCCGCCCTCACCACCATCACCGTCGGCGCCCTCGGCGCCGCTCTGGCCTGGCCCCTGGCCGCGCTTATCCACCGTGCCCACCCCGTACCCAACCACCGCTGACCAGGAGCCACGATGAACCACCACACCCGGCCCGTCCTGCTCGTCCTGGGCGCCGGCGACCGCGCCTACCGCTCGTTCCTCCTGCAGGAGTTCGCCGCCCGTCACCACCTCGTCCTCCTCGACCACCAGCCGCCTGCCTGGACCCGCCCCTACGTCACCGACACGGTCACCGTCGACCTGCACGACCACCAAGCCGCCCACCGCGCGGTCACCGAGATCGCCCTGCGCCAGCCCATCACCGGCGTCACCACCTACCTCGAGCACCACGTCGAGCTCGTCGCCCGCCTGGCCAAGGAACTGGGTCTGCCCGGCGCCGCCCCAGGCGCCGTCGCCGCCTGCCGCGACAAGGCCCGCACCCGCCAACTCCTCGCCGAGCACGGCGTTCCCTCCGCCCGATCCGTCCTCGTCAACAGCGCCGACGAAGCAGTCGCGGCCGCCGACGCCATCGGCTACCCCGTCGTCATCAAGCCCCGCGGCCTGGGCGGCAGCGCCGGCGTCCATCGCGCTGACTACCGCGAGCACGTCAGCGCCCACTACGACAACGCCGCCGCCGCGACCCTGATCGGCTTGGAGGCGAGTGCGGTCGCCGGCGTCCTGGTCGAGGAGTACCTCCACGGCCCCGAGATCAGTGTCGAGTGCGCAGTCCGCGGCTTCGGTGACGTACACATCGCCGCGATCACCCGCAAACGGCTCGGCTCCGAGCCGGCGTTCCTGGAGACCGGCCACCTCGTCGACGCCACCGACCCGCTCCTCGACGACCCGGCCCTCCGCCACGTCGTCACCTCCGCCATCAAAGCGGTCGGCATCACCACCGGGATCCTGCACGTCGAGGCACGCCTCACCCGCCAGGGCCCGCGCATCATCGAGATCAACGCCCGCCTCGGCGGCGACCTCATCCCGCGCCTCGTCCACCTCGCGACCGGCATCTCCCTCCCGCAGGCCCAGGCCGCCCTGGCCACCGGCGACACCCCCGACCTTGCCGAGTCCGTCGCGCAGAGCGCAGCGATCGAGTTCCGCTACCCGACCGTCACCGGCCCCGTCCAGGCCGCCCACACCCGCGCGTTCACCGCCGACTGGCTCGAACGCCTGGTCTGGACACGGCAGTCGGGCGACGTTGTAGCCGCCGGCCCGCACAGCACCATCAACGACCGCCTCGCCCACGCCATCGTCAGCGGCCCCAACCCCGACGCCTGCCAGGCACGCCTCGACCAGGTGCTGCAGAGCCTCACCGTGCACATCGCCGAACCCGTCCGCACCACCGCCTGCGTGCGCTGACCCGACCCGTCTCAGGAGCCACCACCATGCCCCGCGCCCTGGCCGCCACCGCACCACGGCACCTCCACCCGCCGTACGACGACCGGAGGCCGACAACGTGGTGACCCTGCCCTTCACCCGAACCAAGACCGCCCCGCACCGCAGCGACAACGCCGCACCGGCAGACCCGACCACGCTCACGGCGCGGCTGCGCCGCATGGGCCAGGGCCTCGCCCTGCCGATCGCCGCGATGCCCGCCGCCGGCCTGCTCCTACGCCTCGGGCAAGACGACCTCCTGGGCCGCTACCAGCACCTGCACACCGCGGCCGCGGTCATCTCCGGAGCGGGCGCCGCCGTCCTCGATCACCTCCCGGCCCTGTTCGCCGTCGGGATCGCCTTGGGTTTGAACCGCGCCAAGGACGTCGCCGGCCCCGTGCTGGCCTGCCTCATCTCCTACCTGGTCCTCGCCAAAGTCGTCCTCGTCCTCAACCCGCTGCCAGCCGACCAACTCGACGCCCCGCCCGCCCGATGGCCCTACGGGGCGCTCGCCGGGATCGTCGGCGCCTTGCTGGCCATGGCCATCTGGAAGCGCGTCACCACCGGACGCCGCCGCATTCCCCCGTTCGCCGCCTACGGGATCGTCGCCCTCGCCGCCCTCACCGTCGGCACCCTGCTCGGGCTCGCCTACCCCACCGTGGAACGAGCACTCACCGCCTCCGCGGCCACCATCTCGGACCACGCGGTCCTCGGCGGGGGAGTCTTCGGGTTCCTCAACCGCCTCCTGGGCCCCATCGGCATGCACCAGCCTCTCAACGCCGTGGCCTGGTACCTGACCGGCGACTGCGGGGGCGGCGTGAAAGGTGACGTCCCCTGCTTCATCGAGAAACACAGTCCGGAAGCCGGCGTGTTCATGGGCGGCTTCTTCCCTGTCTACATGGCCGGCCTGCCCGCCGCCGCCCTGGCCATGTGGCGCAGCGCACTGCCCGAGCACCGCCGCCGTGTCGGCGCCCTGCTACTGCCCGCGGCCTCAATTTGCTGCCTCGCAGGGGTCTCGGAGCCCATCGAGTTGACGTTCGTTTTCGTGGCCTTCCCGCTCTACCTGGTACACGCGGTGCTCACCGGGCTCAGCCTCGCGATCGTCAACCTCCTCGACATCCATGCGGGCTTCGTCTTCAGCGCCGGAGCGATCGACTACGTCCTCAACTACTCAATCTCCCAACGCCCGTTGCTCCTGCTGCCCCTCGCCCTCGCCTACGGCGCCCTCTACTACATGATCTTCCGATTCGCGATCACGCGCTTCAACCTGCGCACCCCCGGCCGCACCCCCGCTCCACCCGATGACACCCGCACCGAGAGCCCTTCGTGTCCCCGACCCTGACTCGTCCCCACCCCTACCCAGCCATCCCGCACCTGGAGACAACCACGATGAACAACTCCACTGCCCGTCGCCTGCCGCTCGCCGCTCTCGCCTGCACGGCCGTCCTACTGACCCTGACGGCGTGCAACAACGACTCCGCCGGCACGTCCAAGTCGACCGAGCAGGCCCCAATGGCACCCCCGGCCAAGGCGAACGGCATCGAAGAGCTGCCCGCCGCCGACATCTACAACAAGGCGATGCGAACGAACGCCGAGGCAGGGTCGTTCCGCGAACGCATGGACCGCTCGGACGCCGTCACCGACCTGCGGCTGTCCGCCACCGAGTGCACCGGCACGGTCGACAAGAAGCAGCGAGGCTCCTTCGAGATCGTCGTCAAGGGCAGCGACATCTTCGCCAAGCTCGACCAGACCCTGGCCAAGGAACTCGATAACCAAGTCCCCGACGCGCAGTGGATCCACGGCACCCGGGATAACGCCCTGATGAAGGCCCTGGCCAGCTACTGCCACCAGGAGCAGTTCACCCACCCCTACACCGCCTCGACCACCATGACCAAGAAGGCGATCCGGGAGACGGGAGGCCACCGAGCCGTCCCCGTAGAGCTCGTGTCCGGCGGCAAGCCGATGACTTACCTCGTCTCGGCCGATGGCACCTCCAACCTCCTGTCCGTGGACAGCTCCGACAACACCGAGGCGGGTGACATCACCTACTCGGACTTCGGCAAGCCCGTCGGCGCCACGACGCCCACCAACGTCGTCGAAGCCCCCTCCCACTGACCTGACCACCCGGCCCAGCGCCCCGCCGACACGGCGCCGACGTGCCCCATCCACACCAGCGACGGAACCAACACCCATTAAGGAGCGACGAGTTGACCCAGCACGAAGTTCAGGCCGCCCACTACGGCATCGGAGCGATCTACCCGATCGTCGTCCTCGACCAAGTCCACCGGTGGTACCAGCCCGTACACCCCGGCCCACCCGAGCAGCAGACTGACGACCACCACGGAATGCTCGTCCTGCGCTGGACCGGCCCACTGAGCGAGGAAGCCGAAGCGCCTGCGATCCTCGAAGCCGCAGCCGCCCGAGCGCCCACCGCGCCCCCCAGCCGCACCGAACTCCAGGACTTCCAGGCATCACTGCCCCCCGGCCTCCACCTGATTCACCTGCCCGCCCGCCACGTCATCGGACCGTGGTCCCAAAGGCCCGGAGCCACCTCATCCCACGTGCCGCGCCGCGCCGCGTAGTGCCCACTCGCCCACGGAGAAGATCCATGCCCAGCCCTGCCCAGCCTGCCGTTGCCGTCATCACCCCGACGGGCTTGAACCCCACACGCCTGCCATTCCTCGAGGAGCTCTACGAGAGCCTCCGTGCCCAGGAGGAGGTCACCTGGCAGTGGATCGTTGCGCCCAACGGCCCCCAGGCCAACCCCGATCTCATACCGCGGGCGATCACGAGGGACCCCCGGGTCAAAGTGATCGCCAGGCCCGGGCCCGGGCCGGCGCCCGCCCGAAACACCGCCTTGAACTATGTCGACGCTCCCCGTTGTGCCTTCGCAGACGATGACGACCGGCTCGCCACCCCGTTGAGCTTGGCAATCAGGAACGAGCACGCCGTCGCCGCCGGACTGCGCTGGGTCGCTGGCCGGTCGGCCGACTGGGACCCCCGCTCCGGGAACCTGTCGACGTGGATGTGCCCGACCCCCGTCGGGCCGCTCGCGGCCGGTGAGGTGTTGTCGTACTGGCCGGACCCGCTCGCCAGTAAGCCGCCCCTGGGGCACTGCATGCTGCTCACCGACACGGCCCTTGCGCGTGCAGTTGGACACGGCGGTCTCCACAAAGGGGAGGACTACAGCTTCGTGCTTGGCGTGTGTGCACGCGCTGCCGGGGAACTGCTGCCCGATGTTGTGTATCACCGCCGCGTCCACGACGGGCAGTGGAGCGCCGAAGAAACGTACCGTGATCAAGCAGAGTTCGATTCTCGGACTCATGCATGGTTGAAGGGTGTTGCTGAGCTAGAGCTGCGGGCTGAACCCTCTGTGCAACGGGCTGCATGAGGCGGCCGCAGGAGCCGGAGGGCCCTGGTGGCCTCCCGCCCCGGAGCCGGTTCAGGTGTCACTGGTCGTAGGCCCAGGCGCGGCCGGTTTGCCGGTACTCCTCGACAGGGATCGGGTCGACTCCCGGACGCATGCGGGCAATGTACAGATGCCCCTCAAGATGATCGACCTCGTGCTGGACGAGGCGGGCGAGCCCGCGCTCGTACACGGTGGTGACCTTGCTGCCATCCAGCGCGGTGGTTTCGACGGTGATCCGCAGAGGGCGGGGCACCACGCCGCGGACGTCGAAGAAGCTGAGGCAGCCTTCGTACTGCTCGTCAATCTCGTCGGAGGACGCGGTGATGCGGGGGTTGAGGAGAACGAGCGTCTCGGCGCCAGGAGCGGCGGGCCGTACCGCGGCGGCGGCGTGGGCGATGTTGATCTGCGGTGCGGCCAGCCCCATGCCTTTGCCGGAGAAGTCGTGGGCGCGGGCGATGCGATCCATCGCCTCGGTGAGCTGGTCGATGACGAGTTCGGCGGTGGCCCTTTCGGCGGGCAGGTCAAAAGCCGTTGAGGGGGTGTACAGGGCTGGGGCGCCGTGCTGGACGACTCCGAGGTCTCGCATGCGCTGACTGGGCCGCACCTCGGTCATCCCAACTCCTCGTGGTTCGTGCTGAGTTCGGGCCGTGCCCGGAACTTCCAGGCCAAACGGTATCGGGCGTGCAGGGCAGGTGTGGACGTCGACCAGGCGAAGGTCCGCCGGCCTTCGTCTTCATCGTCGTGGCGGTGCGGCGCTGTCCGCAGCGGCGCGGCCTCGGAGGTCATCGACGTCTCGGTGCCCCACACCACCGGGTCGAGTGCTAGGGGGAAGTCGAGTTGGACTTCGAGGTGTTCCGTAGGCAGCCGTACAGCGCGCTGGAACCAGCGGCCCCACTTGTAGTCGGAGACGGAGTAGGCGTACTCGATCCATACGGACTCGCCCGGGTAGAGAGGGAAGCGGCCCTCGGAGTTTTCGAACAGCAGCCAGACCTCCTTGACCGCGTCGCGATCGTGCTTGGCCTCCCACAGCATTTCCTCGCCGCAGCTGCACGCGGTCAGGTTCAGCTCGGCCCAGGTGAGGGGGTGTTCGCGGTAGTGCTCGTTGGACCGCTCGGGCTCACCGGGATAGCGGTCGACGCTGATGCGGATCAGATACCGCGTTATGGGGTCGTTGCCGGTGTTGCGCAGCAGCCGGCGCATGGTAAGCCGGTACATGGACCCGTCGTAGTCCAGATGGGCCGCGTCGTGCTCGACGACCAGCGCGGTGCCGGTGGCGTACGGCTGCTCGGCGCGTCGGGGCGGTGGCGAGATGGCGAGGGTGTGGGCGCGGGCCTTGGCCGCTTCGTACTCGCACCAGCGGTTCCAGATCGCCTTGCCCGAGTTCAGCTGCTCGTCGGCGATCCGGGCGAAGTCCTCGCTCGGCTTGGTCCGCCCCGCCTCCATGTGGCTGACGTAGGAAGGCGTGTAGCCCATGGCTGCGGCTAGCACCTTCTTCGACATCCCGCGCACCTCACGCCAGTAGGCGACTTCGGCGGAAAAGTTCGCGATGGCCTGCTCGACGGTGACTGTTTCGGCTTGTGCGTCCATCAAAGCCCCGCCCCGGCTGCCGGTTGAGCGCGTGAGTGAACCGTGAGTGATGCCAGTTCATCATTCCGTCACCGCTTCTGGCAGGGGTTTGCTTCCCTTGGCCGGATCGGTTCCCTTCAGTGTGGCGCCGACTCTGGCGGCAGGACAGCTACCTGGCCGTCGGGCTGAGGGCTGCTGCTGAGGGGACGGAGGCTGCTATGCCCGTGCTCCACGATGACCGACCGAGTGCAACGGTCGCCCGTCTCCTCCTGGGGCGGCAGCTCGAACAGGCCCGGATGATCAGGGGGCTGACGCTGGAGCAGGTCGCCGACGCCCTGTTCATGAGCACGTCCAAGCTGTCACGCATCGAACGGGGGCGTCACCGGGCGGTGGGAGATGACGTTGTCCGCCTCGCGGACTTCTACGGAACCCATGGCCGAGACCGGGACCGGCTCATGGAGTGGTCCGGGCAGGCCCTGGGGCGAAGCGTGTACCACTCCTTCGCCGATGTGGCCGATGCGAGCTCCCGCGACTATCTGGAGGTGGAGGCCGCCGGGCTGCGCGCGGTGTACATGCCGCAGGTGCTCCCGGCGGTGGTGCGGACCCGCCACTACGCCCGTGAGCTGCTGGGGCCCGTGAGCAGCGTCGAGGCTGACCGGCGCCTGTGGCTGCTGGGACTGCGCCAGCAGCGCTTCTTCCAGACCGGTCGTGCACCGGTGCGGATCCTGCTGGGTGAGACGGTGCTTGCCCCCGGTGTGGTCGGGCCGGGGGTGATGCGGGAGCAGTACCGGCGGCTTCTTCAGGCGCCGGTGGAGGTACGGGTGCTGCCGGCGCTTCGCACTGCCCTGGCACCGTCGGGGTTTGCTGTGGCTGTCCTGGGGGGCGGCTGGCTCATGCTCGTGGCCCGGGAGCGGGACGATGGCAGGCCCTGTCTGGCTCCGGATCGCAACGGGCGTGCGGCCTCCCGATTCGATGACCTGTGGCAGGCCGCCGCCGACCTGCGGGAACGGGTGGCGTGACCGGGGCCGTCGGGCTATGCGGAGTCGGCGGTCAGCACGGTCCGCTCGTCGTCGGCGCGGACGGGCGCGACCTGCCAGCCCAGCCAGCCGGGGACGACCGCGAGCAGACCGGGGCGGGTGGTCAGGGTCAGGGGACGGCCCCAGGGCAGCCCGGGGAGCCCCACGTTGGCGGCGCCGGCCCGCGGATCGTGGAGCACCACCGCTCCGGACAGGGTTTCCACGTGGCTGGTCCGGGCGCCGAGGACGATCAGCGCGCACCAGGCTCCGGTGCCGTGGCGGAGACCGGCGTGGAATCCGCCTTTCCACTGCTCGGTCCGGCTGGTCCAGGTCAGGTCACGGCCCGGGTGCCCGGTGGGAAGCAGGCTGGGCAGCAGTCCGGAATCGGCGGCGACTCGGGCAAGTACGTCGCTGGCCAACTGTGCGGTGTGGACGGGGGATTCCCACAGGGAGGTGATCACAGGGTGCTCCTTGCTCAGAACCGGCCCGCCCATCAGGCGTGCCGGAAGGCGATGTTGAAGGCGATGACGATGCGCTGGGCATCGCCTTGGTATGGGGTGACCCAGTGCCGCAGCCAGGCAGGGAAGGCGACCAGCATTCCCGGGGCCGGGGTGAGCCTGTACAGGGGCAGGCGTGCGGGTTCCCGGGCTGCGGCGCTCGGGCGAGGGTCGACGAACTCGAGGAGGCCCGTGCCTTCGGTCATGTGGCCGGTGGCGACGTAGTAGACGCCGGACCAGGCGGCGTCGTGGTGGCTGTGCAGCTGGTGGAGACCCTCCGGACGGTAGACGACCGCCCATGCCTCGGCCACCATCGGCTGCTCCCGGCCGGCCGCATCCCGCCCGGCGCCGACGTGGTCGTTCATGGCACACGCCGCGTCCAGGATCCATCCGCGCAACTGGTCGATGGCCGGGTGCTCCCAACGCAGCACGTCGGAGGTGGTCTTGTCGGCGTCCCGTACGCCGACCGCCGGACTGTTCACGCTGCGGGTGCGCTCCACAATCAGTTCGCGCAGCGCCTCGTTCACGGCCGGACCCGGGTCGATGGAGCGGGAGTAGAGGGGGGTCCCCCAGAAACCGCCGCTGGGCAGCGGGGGAGCGGTAGTGGTCATGCCGGTACCTCCAGGATCTTGTCGGCGAGGGCGTGGCCGTGCTCGGTCAGGCACGGGCGCACGGTGTCGATCAGGGCCAGGCAGCCGTGCCGGTAGGCGGCGAGGTGGGCCAGGCGCTGGTCGCGCACCGGGGCGGGGACGTCGAGTAGGGGCCAGAGGCGGGCGAGGCCGCAGGTGACGTGGGCGGCGCCGAGGAGCTCGGCGGGGCTGCGACCGCTGGTGCCCGACGGCAGGGTGATCCGGTGGGTGCAGCCGGAGTGCTGGAGCGCTGCGAGCTCCTCACACAGGTAGAGCCACTGATGGAACGTTTCGTGCAGGACCTGCTCGGCGAGGACGGCCTGGCTGTCGAACGCCTCCGCGGCGAGCAGGATGTGCTGCGGCCAGGCGAAGCTGGACGCGCTGATGCCGCGTCCGGTCGGCATCGGCAGGTACACCAGGGGCAGCGCGGACAGCAGTGGGACCCAGGCGGGGGCGAGTTGGGCGATGAGCCGCACCGCCTGGCGGACCTGCTGGGCCTGGTCGGGGGTGAGCGTGCCGTGGGGGAGGGGCTTGGGGAGGTCGAGGGCCCGGATCCGTACGGCTTCCGCAGGGGCAAGGGCGGCGGCCAGGTCGTGGGGCGTGGGTGCGGCGTGGGTGCCGTCGCGGCGGGCCACGCGGGTGCCGGCCGCAGCGGTCAGCAGGCGCCGGGTGTCGAGGCTGTCGTCGAGGAAGGGCCATCCGCCGCAGTACGCGGGCACGAACAGCGGGGTGAGGGGGGCAGTGTCCATGATCGCTCCGTGAGGTAGGTGCGCAGATCGGCGGACTTCAGACGGATCTCGGGAAACTGGCGCAGATGGGTGCGGGCAGCCGCGGCCGCGTCCTGGCCGGCGGCGGCCGCGATGGCCTCGAAGTAGGCGGGCAGCGAGCGGTCGCCGAACCACCGGCCGGACAAATCCTTGATGGTGTCACGGGCGTGAACTCGGCTTACCACACCGGCAGTCACCAGGTACTCGGCGAAGGCCCGCAGATCCACGAGGGCCTCGGTGATCGGCTGGTAGTCGGGGGCCGGTCTGTGCAGCAGGGCGACCTCGTCGTCCGGGGCGCCGGTTGCCAGCAGGTACGCGAAGACGCGTCCGTAGCCGGACATCCCGAACCCGTCCAGCTCAGCCGCGCGCAACGCTCCGATGGAGCCGAGCCCGGTCACCTGCCATCCGGCCGCGATGGCACCGAGGATCTCGCGGTGGCCGACAGCGGGCACGTCGTCGTACCGGCCGTCCACCAGGGCGATCCGGCCGGGCGGCAGGCTGTCGACGAGAGCGGAGATGCTGCCGCGCCGGGCCGGCGGGTGTACCCGTATGCCGTCCTGGGCCAGCAGGTGCGCGGGCAGACCGTGCGCGGTGGGCCCGACCAGCAACTCCACGGCTGCAGTGAGCGGTTCGGTCATCGTTGCTCCCGGGCGTGCGCGGCTAGGCGGGCTCCGAACCGGCGGGTGTGGGAGGTGAAGTGCTCGGCGCCGGCGACCACGACCCGTACGACGTGGAAGGGCTCGGCCAGCGGCGCGAAGGTGTGCACCCCGACCGGGCCGAGGCCCGCCTTCGCGACCGCGGCGAGCAGTTCTACGAGCAGGTCCTGCGGGCAAGGGGGCACGGGCCGCGCGAGGTCGGAGGGGAAGGCCGCGGCCGGGACTGCTGCGCTACGGCGGGTAAGAAGACGGTCCCGCCAGCGGGCCCGCTCCCTGGGCGCCATGGCGCCGAAGGCGGCGTAGCTGTCGGTCAGATCGTGCCGGGACCCCTGGATGTACGTTAAACGGGACTGCGCGGCCTCCGCGAGTGCCCGGACCGCGGCGATCTCAGGCAGCGGATGGAACCCGTAGCCGCCGTTGCAGTAGAGCGGGTGGGCCCGGTCCGGATCGTCGATCAGGCAGGCCATGTAGTGCCCGCCGTACGCCGGGACCCAGCGCAGCCACACCCCCAGCCCGGCCGAGCGGATCAGCCCGTACAACTGGGCGGGGCTGGGCGGCAGGGTGTCCGGGTCGATGAGGGCGGAGGTGTCGGCCACGCTCATCAGCGAGGTGACATCGCGCTCCAGCACCTCGCACAGCCCGTGGAGGACCGCCTCCGTATGGCTGTTGCCGGAGGCGAGGCCGGTGGTCGTGGACCCGAACAGAGAAGTGGTGGCCTCGGCCGGGCACGGGGTGAGCACCAGCTCGGCCGGGACAGCCAGGTCTCCCGTCCCGCTGAGGGACGGCACGGTGATCCACGGTAGCGCCCGGTCCACATCCACGGTCTGCTCCGGTCGCGGGCACCAGGCGCCGAGCCGGACGCCACCCTCGCCCGCGATCACACGGGGGGAGGCCCACCGCAGTGGCGTGGTGGCCGCGCACTGCTCGGCGACGGCCTGCTCGACCGCCTCCATCAACGCCCCCACCCGCGCCTCGTCCGCGGACTCGCCCTTGCCCGCGGTTACCACCACCAGCTCGGCGCCGGGACGCACCGCGGCGCAGACCGGAATGCCGATGCGGTCCAGGTACGTGGTCTCGGCGACCCGGCTCACGCCCAGGCGCCGCGCCACCGGCCAGGCCCGCACACAACTGTCGGCCGCCGCCGTCTCGCGGACGCTGCTGCTCAGCACCGTCACCGGCCGCTCACCTCCGGGACGGATGACCACGCGGGCAGGACGGGGCAGGGACGTAGCGGCACCGCGGCGAACCAGGGGTGCGCGGCGAGTGGGGTGTCGTCGAGGCCGAGGACGATGATCCCGGTGCCGCTGCGTCGGCCGGGCTGCAGGCACGGCAGCGGGTAGTCGGCCTCAACGTCGCCGATGAACATCCTCCTCACTCCGCCCAGCACGTCGGCGACGAGGTCCGGCCCGCAGACCACTCCGCCGTAGGTGTCGTAGCCGAACCGGGGGTGCCCGATGCGGAAGTCGTCGACGAGGACGACCGCAGCGGTGTCTTGCAACGCGGTCAGCTCGGCGCGCAGCGGCCACTCCGAGCCCCAGTGGGCGTCCAGGAACACCAGGGGCCGCTCCAGTCCGGCCAGGAGCGTGGGCATCAGACAGGCGGAATCGCCGTGGTGGACCACCGCGTTGCCGCGCCCGGCCAGGCGCGCCCGGGTGAAAGCGGCGCGCTGACCGTCCAGTTCACAGGCCCGCACGGGCAGGTGAGGGTAGGCGCGGGCGAGGTAGTCGGTGGTGTCCCCCAGGTGGCAGCCGCTCTCGACGATTCCGTCACACGCGAACTGGGCGATCAGCGCGTGGAGGCGGCAGGCGGTGGTGATGTCGAAGCCGAACGGGCCGCCACCGCCCGCGAGGTGGTCGAGCCCTCCCGCGCGCGGGGTCCGGTAGAAAGCCCCCAGAACGTGCTCGATGGCGTGGTCGTCCATCAGCGGGGGCGGGGAAGCAGTGCGGATTGCGGGCATGGGCGCGCCTTCCGGTTCGGTCGGCCCTGCGGCGGGCCGGGCACCCGCCCACCATCCCCCCACGACGGCGCCGGGTGGCAGATGCTTCTGCGGATGTGCCATTGCACGTGAGCCCGGCAAACCAGCCTGGATGTGGCGGTAGTTGGAGGAAACGGGTCTGTGCTGATGGGCGGGCGCAGCCTACGGTCACAGCAATCCACCCCATCCCGACCGGGAGGCAGGAATGGACCAGCCCGCAGTGACCCGCTACACCACCGACACCGAGAGGGCGAACATCATCGGGATCGACCTCGACCCCGACGACGTCGCCCACGTCATGGAGCTGGTGGGTAAGGGCATCATCGGTGCGGCCGCCATGCACGAGGCGGCCGTCCAGGAAGACATGGCCCTCAGCGCGAAGGTGACCGTCCAGCTCACCCGTGGCGGCATCGCCGGAGCCGACGGTGGGGTCGAAGAACTCACCGGAACCGAGGAGATCACCGGAACCGTCCGGGCGACCAAGATCTTCCTGGACCCGGACAAGGCACCCGCCACCGACAGCTGACCCACAACCGGGGCAGGACCAGGCCGCGGAATGCCGCGGCCCGGCCCTGCCCCGGTCTCCAGACGAGACCGGCCGATCGGGAGGGGCACGTGGACGAGACCGGACGCCAGCAGCAGTTGTGGGACCAGTGGGCGCCCCACTACAACCACGAACACCAAGGCCGCGACCCTGGGCCGGCCGTCGACTTCCTGGCCTCGCTGACCGGCACCGCAGGCAAGGCACTGGAGCTAGCGGTGGGAACGGGCCGCATCGCGCTTCCGCTCGCGGACCTCGGCATCCCGGTCACCGGCATCGACGTCTCCGCGGCCATGCTCGACGAGCTGCACCGCCACCGCGGTGACCGGGCCGTCACAACGCACACCGCGGACATGGCCGACCTCGACACCGGGAGCGAACGCTTCGAGCTGATCTATGTCGCCTTCTCGAGCTTCTACTTCCTGATGACCCAGCCCCGCCAGGCCGCCTGCCTCCAGCAGGTGGTCCGCGCCCTCGCGCCCGGCGGCCGCTTCGTCATCGAGGCAACCATCCCGCGCGCCCCCGGCCTGCTCGCCGGCGCTCAGCAACTCGCCATCCGCGACCTGACCGACACCCATCTGAGTCTCTCCGCGATCACCCACGACCCCATCGCCCAGACCATCCGTTTCCAGGAGCTCCGCTTCGACCAGGACGGCCTGCGGCTCCTGCCGGTCGCCATGCGCTACGTCCACCTCTCCGAACTCGACCTGCTCGCCGCAGACGCCGGCCTCAACCTCACCGACCGGTACGCCGACTGGCACCGGGCGCCCCTGACCGCCACCTCCACCCAGCACATCTCCGTCTACACCCCTGCCGGAGCCGCCCCGTGAACGCCCCTGCGACAACCGGCAGTTGGACGGCCCACGGCGCCCTCCAGCACCTGTGGCCCACCCGGCTCTACCAACGCACCACTCCCACCGGACCCGACACCGCCGCGCTGGCCGAAGAGATCCTCACCCGCGAACACACCGACACCTCGCGCTCCCTCGGCGTAGCCAGTGCCCGCAAGTCGGCTCCGGACATCCTGACGTGGCCGCTCCCGGCCATCCACTCCCTCAACCGCTGGATCCGCCAAGCCGCGCTCAGCGTCACCGGCGCCGCACCCCAGACTCCGCTCCACACGACAGCATGGGCCGTCCACTACCGCACCGGCGGCTTCCACGAGATCCACGCGCACCACGACAGCGCCGTCTCCGGTGTCTACTACCTGCGCACCGCACCGGATCCCACCGGCGCTCTCGAACTCGCCGACCCCCGCCCGGCCCGCCTGGCCACCGAGCCCACCGGCCCCGGCGACTTGTGCGCGGTCCCGCCCCGCCCGGGGCTGCTCATTGCCTTCCCCTCCTGGCTCCGGCACGGCGTCGCCCCCCACCACTGCAACACCGCCCGGCTGTGCGTCGCCTTCAACGTCACCCTGGAGACCCGGTGACCGCCCTCACTACGCTCCCCTTCCCGGCCACCGACGCCACGATGGAGGACCGGTGGACCACGCCTGTCTGGCTCGGCACCCTTCACCCCGCCGCCGATCACGCTCTCCTGGCCGCCCAGATGCGCCAGACCCCACACGGCTTCCGCGAGATCGAAGCCGCCGACGTCCTGGACACGGACACGGCCCGCACGGTCCTAGCCACCCTCGCCCAGACCATTCACCCGCACCCCGCCGTACCGCTCGCGGTGCGGGTGGGCGTCGAGATCTGGGCGGCCGGCCACCGCATCCCGCTCGCCTCCGGCCACGCCGTCTGGACCGCCTGGTGCTACCTGGCCACCACGGGAGAAGCCGCGCACGAGTGTTCAGGAGCGCTCTGTCTCCACGACCCGCGCGCGGGCTGTGACTCCGCCACGGTGCCCGGCCTGCCCTGGGGGCGCGCCCTGACCCTGCAGGCGCAGGCCGGACTTACCGTCGTCGCACCGGGCTGGCTCACCCACTCCGTGCTCCCCGTCACCGACGGGCACACGGTGGCCGTCCTCACTGCCCGGGCCACCAGAACCTGATTCCGGCCGAGACCGCTCACGTCGCGGACGCGGCGGCCGGTGCCATCTCCCTCTGCGCCTGAGACTCGCCCGGGAGCGTACGGATGTCCCGCGACAGGAGGGCCAGCCCCACCGCCACGACGACCAACCCCGCACTGCCGAGCGCAATCGCGCCCGGACCGTACACCGCAGCCAGAGGCCCGGCCACCGCCAGACCGGCCGGCGCCAGCGCGAGGCACCCCAGCAAGTCGATCGACGACACCCGGGAGATGGCCTCCTGAGGGACCTCCCGCTGCAGACACGTGCGCCACAACACCATCGTCACGTCCCACATCACGCCGTACGCCAAAGCCCCAGCGAGGACCAGCAGCAGGGGAGCGCGCACCGCGAGGAGCAGCGCAGGCAGCGCCGCCCCGGCCGTGCACACGGTCGCCAGAAGCATCGGGCGGCCTGGACGCAGCCGCCCCGCCCAGCCCGCCCCGCCGACCTGCCCGACCACCTGGGCCACCATCACCAGCGCCCACGCCCACGCCCCGCCGAGATAGGCCTTCGCCAGCATCGGCCCCAGCAGCCCCGCCACGGCGTTGACCACCGCGAGGACGAACGCCAACTGGCCGGTCGTCACCCATAGCCACTCGTGCGCCACGAACTCCCGCCACCCCTCGCGCAGATCCCGAAGGGCCGACGACTTGTAGCGGACCGGCCGGTCCGGCGTACGCCGGCCCAGTGCCGTGAACAGAGCAGCACAGGCCGCGAAAGAGAGTGCGTCCAGGGCAAGGGCGAGCGCTGGCCCGAGGAGGCTCACCACCACCCCGGCGAGCGTCATCCCGAGCAGGCGCGCCGTGTTCGTGCTCACCTTCAGCAAGGCGTTCGCCTGCTGCCGGTCGGCCTTGTCCTCGATCACGTCGACGACCATGCCCTCAAGGGCCGGGGAGAACAGGCCACGGGTCACTCCGCCCAGCGCCGCGAGCAGAGCGATCAGCCAGATCGGCCCTCCGGCGGCGAACAGCACGGCCAGACCGGTCCAGCACGCCGCCGCCGCGCTCTCCGTCACGGACACGAGCCGGAACCGGGAGCGCACCCGGTCACCGAGCACCCCGCCCCACAGTACGAAGATCAGTTGCGGCAGCGCCTGACATGCCAGCACGAGCGAGAGATCCCCCGGCGTCGCACCAGGCAGCGCCAGCACTCCGAAGGAGACGGCGATCGGCCCGAACGCACTGCCGAGGACCGAGACGAACCGGGCCGCGGCCAGAAGCCGCAGACGCGGCTGGGACAGGAGGGCAACATTGAGACCGGAGAGCACCCGCGGACCCTACCGACGCCCGTCGCCAACTCGCCCAGAATCGCGGGTAATTCAGCCATACGTGACCGCACGATACGAACTTGCTCGCCCGGCAGAGCACGCCACACCGGAATCTGCCCCATTTTGAACCGGGCCTCTCGGCGCGGGCTAGTCGAACAGGCCTTCCTGGACTGGGCCAGACGGCATCAGATGCTCTTCCACCGGGCGAGGCCGCTTGCCGACGAGGTCCTCTACTTGGCGCAGAGTCGACCACCGGCCAGCCGCCAGTCCCTGTACGAGCGCGCGGCGGTAGATTTCCGACGTCGCCCAGACCTTCTGCGTAAGGGACGAGCCCGGCCCGGAGAGCGCCACCCCTAACGCCGAGGCCAGCGACTGCTCGGACGGCTCCGCGACTGCCGGGCACGCGAGCTGGGCCAACCGCATGGCATCCCACACCACCAGAGAAGCCAAGCGAGGACACGACGTCCGATGCTCCCAGAAGACGCTGGCCTCGGTCCTGCCGAGCCGCGCCACCACGACATGGGGACTCCCGGTCAGCCGTCGCTCGACCTCGGCCAACGCGGCTCCTACCGACTCCACCCGCACGGAGTTGCCCTGGCGCGCAGAGTCCGCGTCATCCGCAGCCGCAGCCACGCGGGCGTGCACGCGCCACTGAGACCGCCAGCCCTCGCCCTGCGCTGCGAGCGCGGCAACACCGGCCACCTTGAGCTCCCCGATGCGTCGGGACAGCTCAAGACCCACGACCACGAACGTGCACGCGTCGAATTCGCGATCCATCCGCATGAGCCCACCGTACCTACCTCCCCAAGTCACCGCCGGGCGTCTCGTGCACTGGCGTCTGCGTCGATGTGAAGTTCAGGCAGCTGCAAGTCGCCGCGGCAGCTCGGGTCGGTCAGCGAAGCCTCCGCCGATAGGCGTCGACGGTCAGGCGATTCCAACGACCTGCCCGGCTCGGTGCCGGGCACATCGGCCTCCTCATCCAGCACTCCCAGGGCATCGACGTCCCCGCGGCTCTGCTGCGCCCGGCATGCCCCGTACGCTACGCCGCCCGGTCGCCCCAATGCCCGCCTTCACCGCCCTAATACTGCAACGACACTCCGTGACGTTGTGGGCAGCGCATCGTTGATCGCTGCGTGCGGGCAGAGATAACTGACGGATGGGCAGGGGCGTTTGACGACTTCGTGGCTCGGTTCGCGGGCCGGTTCGGGCGGGTGGAGTCCCGGCGGCGGATGGTGTCCTACCTGCGGGGACTGCTCAGTGAGAACGAGCGGAAGAACGGCTGGACCCTGGCCGAGGCCGCCGGTGACACCGGTCCTCAGGGCATGCAGCGTCTGCTGAACCACTACTTGTGGGATGCCGACGCTGTGCGTGACGACGTCCGTGACGCGGTGGTGGAGCATCTCGGGGATCCCGAGCGGGGAATTCTCATTCTCGACGAGACGGGATTCCTGAAGAAGGGCGTCCGGTCTGCGGGCGTGGGCAGGCAGTATTCCGGGACGGCCGGCCGGATCGAGAATTCCCAGGTCGGGGTCTTCATGGCCTACGGATCAGGCAAGGGCCGGGCGCTGATCGACTGCGAACTGTACCTTCCGAAAGACTGGACATCGGATCGTGAGCGTTGCCGGGCGGCCGGTATCGGTGACGACGTCGAGTTCGCCACCAAACCGGACTTGGGCCTGCGCATGCTCAAGCGCGCGGTGGCCTCCGGGATGCCGTTCGGCTGGGTGACCGCTGATGAGCTCTACGGCCAGGTGAGTCGAATCCGGTTGTGGCTGGAAGAACACGACATCCCGCATGTCCTCGCAGTCCCGAAATCGCAGATGGTCATGACCATGGAATTCTTCGGGCAGGCCCGGGCCCATGAACTGGTCAGTCAACTGCCCGACGACGCCTGGACACGCCTGAGCTGTGGTGACGGTGCTCGCGGCCCGCGCGAGTACGACTGGGCCACAGCCGCGATCCGCCCCTGGCGGCGCGAGGGCTGGGACCACTGGCTCCTCGCGCGGCGCAGCCTCACAGATGACACGGACATCGCTTACTACATCTGTTTCTGCCCGGCTGGGACTTTCCTTGATGAACTCGTGTCCGTCGCAGGGTCCCGGTGGATGGTCGAGGAATGCTTTCAAACCGCGAAGAACGAGACGGGACTCGACCACTACCAAGTCCGCGGCTACACAGCTTGGTACCGGCATATAACTCTCTCCATGGCCGCCCTCGCCTTCCTCGCCGTCCTGCGAGCCGAGGCAAAAAAGGGGATCCCGACACCGGCAGCGAGCGATCCCTCATCCCCGTGACCATGAACGAGGCCCGGCGGCTCTTCAACCGCATTTCCTCTCCCATCCACCATGCCACCCAGCACGTCCTTGCCTGGTCGCTATGGCGCAGAAGAAGCCAAGCCCGAGCCCGCATCAGCCACTACAAACGCAGAGGACATCACGGAGTGTCGTTGCAGTACTAGGCGGCCGGGCCGTCTGCCCCCAACCGGGAAACCGCTCGTCACCGTCATGACGATCGTCCACCTGGTCCTCGGCGAGCACAACGTGTTCAGGCCGGCGCAGCTCCCGGTCGTCTCGTCCTGCCGAGAGGAGGGGAGTTGATCGCCCGGCCGGGCCACTGGGACCGGCCAAGCTCGCCGAACTCGTCATAGCTGGCGGCACGGGCGGGTGACACTGATCGACCGGCCGCGCCGGAACTGGCTGTTGTTGCCGGCGCGCGCCATGCAGGATCAGGGAAGCTGGGCAGAGGGGGAGCGTTCACGATGGCTGATTCGAGCGAGCGCGTGGTCAAGGTGGAGGACAGCAAGGGCAATCCGGTGTATCGCTGGATGCTCCAGCAGCAGCCGTGGCCGTTCGTCGAGCCGCTGAAGTGCTCGGCTTGCACGCGGCCGGTGTCCATCGTGCCGGCCTACCTGCGCCGGGGCTCGCGTGTCTCGGCGCACTTCCGGCTGCACGAGGGCCACGACGTGGGTTGCCCGCTGAACCCGACACGCATCATGAACGACATCGCGTTCGGTTCGCACGGGCTGGCGAAGGTTATGAAGAACGGCACGCTCCGGCTGACAATCCCCGCGCACGACCCTCCAACCTCGCCGGCTTCCACCGCAATCGGGGGAGAACCCGAGGACGACGAGGAGCGGACCCTGCTCCGGGTGACCACGGTGCGGCCATGGCTGCCACCGGCGCTCAACAGCGCTGTGAAGGTGGCCCAGTTCCTGCGGCGGTGTGACTTCGACCCTGACCTCGCGGAGTTGTTCACGGTCGAGTACCGGCGCAAGCGCATCCCCTGGAGCGAGTTCTGCTACGGCCCCGACGACCTCTCCTACGGGCTGCTTCACGACCGGGTAGCGGCAGCCAAGGGCCGCAGGCTCGAACATCCGGTGGCGGTGCACGGCACGGTCCTGCGTACCGGCATGGCCGGCGCCAAGCCCTTCGCGGTCCTGGCGGCCGGGATTCCGTCAGGACAGCCGGGGCGGACCGTGGAGGTGGTGCTGCGCAGCGCCTTTCCGACCTTGTTGGGGAAGGAACTGAAGGTGGGGATGCAGGTGCTGGCCGTTGGAGCCGGCTGGAAGATCTTCGCCCCGCACAAGCGCAGCGTCGACGAGGTTCAGCTCTGGATCAAGGAGCACTGGTACCTCGCCTACTGGACCTGGGACAAGGACACCGAGCAGGCCGGCGCCCCGATGTGCCCGCCACCCCTGTCGCCGGACGAGCGTCGCGACAGCCGCCCGCCCGGAAGTTCAGCCAGCCGGACGCCCTCCCGGGGCAGCCGCCCCGCAACAGCACCGCAAGCGCCGGGCCCGCCGCGTGCCACCGCGCCGCGGGACCAGAGCCAGGCCGCTGAACCGCCAGGCCATCCCGCCGCAGCGGAGGGAGGCTCCTCCGATGACCTGGCCCGGCTCATCCTGAAGGGGTACTCGAAGCCGGACAGCACAAGCCAGCCGACCGCCGTCGATCCGCCCCCGAGCGCACCCGTCCCACCGGCCGTCACTTCCCGCCCGGATCTTCCTATGCCGGAGGTACCCTCCGCCGCGATCCCCTCTGGACCAGATGCCACCCCCGGGCCGCGGCCACTGCCACCAACTCCGGCCGCCCCACTGCCACCCCGACCCGAGCGGCCACCATTGCCGAGACCTCCCCAGCATCCGGCGAGCGGAGCGCCGGTACCGCAGACGGGACCTCGGCCGGAGGCGGCTGAGCCGAACAGGATCCGGCGGCTCTTCGCCCGGTTGCGACGTGACCGATAGCCACTCCTGGAATCCGCCGGCCAGCTGTACCGGTCCCTGAGCCAGTCCCGAAGCACGACCGGCACCCCGTTCATGCGGGGGCCGGCGGACGGCGGCGGCCGTTGGCGGCACCGCCGTCCGCTGCGCTGGCGGCGGGTCGCAGGTCAGGCCGCCACTGTGCGTCCGGCGCGCTTGCGGTCGTCGCGGTTGCCGCCAACGTAGTACTGCTCCTTCAGGTGAGCGGCCGGCGGATCGTTGAGGTAGTCAGCCTGGTAGCAGCCCGACGGGTGGGGACACTCGTTGATGTGGCTGCTGCATTCGTTGCACAGCAGGCCGGTGATGAAGTGGGTGTACCGGTCGTAGTGAAGGTCCTGCCCCAGGCTGTCTCCGCAGGCATGGCACATCGGCCCCGCCGCGGCGATGTACAGATTGCGCTTGCGGCCCTTCCAGTCGCTTCGCGACACCAGACTGCAGGGCGACCAGTCACCTTGGTCGAGGTTGATCGGGCACCGGTCACCCCGCGGCACGAGATCCGGCTGTCGCTCCTCGCCGGTCAGCGCCACGTCCCAGTCCGGCCGGGCACCCGGCCGTTCCTCTTCGACGACATGATCAGCATGGTCGTCGGTCCGGAAGCGGGCCCTGAAGGAGTGGGGGATCACGGTGCCGGGCGTGGGAGCCGGGACATCGAGGTCGACGAGGATGCGCGCCGCGCTGGAACAGATCATGGCTGTGCCGAGCCGTAGATGCCAGCGTCCGTCACTGCCCAAAATGGCGACGGCTGGCAGGTGGCCGCGCCGCTTGTCCAAGCGCTGACACGCGGCACCGCGCCGCTCCAGAGTGCGACTCAACCGGTCGGATATCTGCTCTTCGGTCAGACGCGGGAATCGAGCCTTCAGATCCAGACGGCGATGTTCGGGCAGTGCATACAGGTGAGGTGCTGAGGTCATGTCCGCATGCTCGATGCAGCGGCCTGTGGACAGAGGTACGAGGGCTTGTCGGTGGCCGACGGCATGATGAGAGGCATGAGCGAGCGCGATGGTCAGGAAACGGTGCGTGACGAAGACCGGGAGACCGGTCGGGACGACGAGGACGCCTACGACCGTGCAGGCTGACCACGGCCGGAAATGACCAAGGGGGACAAATCGGATGACCACGTACGTGGCTGAAGGCACCCGCAGCGAGAGCAGGACGGTGGAGAAGACCGCCGGGACCCCGCCGCTGCACCTCGCCGTCGTCGGGCAGATCGCGGCGAGGCTGCCCGAGCTGGAACGGGCCACCGTCCAGGAGATCGTCTCGGCGATGCACGGCAGCACCCGCCGGGTGATCCACGACCATCTGGCCGAGCACGCGGACGCCCTGGTCAGCGGTAGCTCACTCGCGCCTCCCGCCGTGCAGCGGCTGATCCAGACCCTCGCCGACGCCGGATGCGGCCGCGTTCAAGCCCCCCTCTGCCATCGCTGCAACCGCGACCGTCCGCTGGTCCAAACGGTGGAGGGCGGGCGCGTATGCGGCGGCTGCGCGGGGGCGCTGGCGTATGCCGCCTCGGTCGGCGTCTGCGGGGAATGCGCCCGCACCCGGCCGCTGCCAGCCCAGGGCCTGTGCTCGGCCTGCTACGCCCGCGGACTCACGCAGCGAACACCGAAGACCGGCTGCGCCCAATGCGGTCGGCACCGGGTGTGCAGGCGCTCGCGGACCGACGGCCGATCACTGTGCGACACCTGCCGCCCCCGGCGGCCCGTTCCGTGCTCGCTCTGCGGTACCTCGGCCCAGGCGCAGGCCTGTTGGCCACTGGGACCGGTCTGCGGCAACTGCTACGCCCGTGTCCGCATGAACCCCGCGCCCTGCGCGGCATGCGGCCAAACTCGTGCGCTGATAGGCCGGATCGACGGCGCACCGGCCTGCGGACCGTGCTCGGGGGCGACGACCGACTACTCGTGCACCCGCTGCTCGAACCCGGCCGACGCGATGATCGGCGGCCTGTGCGAGCCGTGTGCGCTCGACGCCACGGCAGCGGACTACTTCGCCGGCCTGCCCGCCCCGGCACAGGAACAGCTACGACCGTTGCGCAACAGACTGCTGGACGGCGAGCACCCGCGGGCGGCGCGCTCCTGGCTGAAGCACTCGGCATCCGCGCGCCTGCTGTCCGAGATCGTCTCCTCCAGGGAGCGGATCAGCCATGAAACCCTGGACACCCTGTGCCGAGAACCCGGTCAAGGACAGGCCGTCGGCTATCTCCGGGACGTCCTCGTCGACGCCGGTGTGCTGGCTCCGCGCGACGAGCACATCGCGACCGTCGAACGCCGCTTCACCCAGCTGATCGGCGCCCACCCTCAACTCGCCACGTACCTGTACGCCTACGGCCACGGGTCGGTCCTGCCCCGTCTACGCAACCGCGAGCGGCCTAGCACGGAGTATGTCGCCGAATGGGCTACCGCCCGCATGACGGTGGCTGCCGAGCTGCTGACCTGGGCACGAGACCGAGGCCTCGCCCTGGACGAACTCGCCCAAGAGCATGTGGACCAGTGGCTCGGCGAGGGCACGAGCACCCGGCACAACGTGCGCGACTTCCTCGTCTGGGCCGCAGATGACGGCCGTGCCCAACGTCTGCACGTCCCACACCGCGACAGGCCGACCCCCATCGGCCTGGAAGCCCGCTCCCACTGGGAGCTGCTCCAGCGGTGCCTGCACGACGACCACGGCCTCCCGCTCGAGGTCCGCGTCGCCGGCGCGCTCGTGCTCTTCTACGGGCAGCAGGCCACCCGGATCGTGTCCCTGGCTCGCGACTGCCTCCAGCACCTTGGCGAGGACAGCTACCTCCTGCTTGGAGAAACACCCGTGATGCTGCCCCCGGCCCTCACGCGCCTGGTCGCCGAGTTGGGAGCCCCCGATCCGCAGTCCGCCACCGGCGGAGGGACCATGTCCCGCTGGCTGTTTCCCAACGCGCGCAACCGCATGCGCCACCAGTCGGCCGCCTCGCTCACCGCCGTACTCAACAACCACGGCATCACGGTCAAGCCCGCGCGGGCGACCGCACTGATGAACGCGGCGATGGACCTGCCTCCCGCCGAGTTCTCCGCCAAGCTCGGCATCCACCTCATCACGGCCGAGCAGTGGCGACGACGGGCCTCCCGGGCCTGGACCGCCTTCATCACAACCGCTCCGGCGTAGGGCGCAGCCACACCCTTGACCTGGTGCGCAGGGCAGGCTGAGAGGGAGCCCGCGCTGCATCGGCCAAGCACAAGGCCCCCGCAGCCGTCGCACGGCTCGGGGGCCAGGTCGCGTGAGGCGGGCCGGACTACCGGCTCAACCAGCGGTCCGGATGACCCTGCCCGTCGACGTCCAGCACCCTTACGCGGGTGTCCTGGGCGACGAAGCGGAGGGCGAGCATCTGCGAAAGCAATCCGGGCGTTCCGGGTTCGTCCCGCTTGGGCTGGCCGCCCTTGGCGAGTCCGTAGGTGACGAGGGGCAGCCGCCGGCCGAGGGCGGGAGGGGCCGTCGCGTCCTGGGCGGGAGCCGGGGTGTGCGCCGTGTGCTCTTCGGTCATGCGCCGTCTCAGGTCGAGGAAGGTTTCCGAGCCGTGCGGCTGGAGCCACCGTGTCGCGCGGAGCGTGGAGCGGACGCTGATCGGCACAACGGGTGGACGGTCGAGACGAGTTGGGCTTCTGTCAGTGCGTCGGTCGGGGGCCGCGGTGCAACGCGCCGAGGATCGTGACGCCGAATCTGGTGCGCAGTCGACGGATCTCCCACATGGACAACAGGGTCACGGACAGTGGCGGGCCGACCAGGAAGAGAAGCTGGACCGCGTGCGGCGCCGCCACGGGGGATCCGCCGGCGAGCTGAAAGCCGAACATCACCCAGACGAGCACTGGGGAGAGAAGCGGAGGCAGGATTTCGTGAACATCTCCGGTGCGGAACACGTGATGGACGCACAGCACCGCCGAGGCGAGGCCGAAGGGCACGGCGAACAGCACCGCGGCCAGGGCGACTAGCAGGAATACGATCTGGAATGGCCCGAACTGCGGAGCCAGTCGAGCTCCGTCGCTGTTCTGCAGAAGGAGGAACAGTGTGAGCACGGACGCGAACAGTGCGGCGAAGCCTGCCATCGGGCCCGATAGTCGGCGGACGTAGACGGCGCGGCTCGGGGCGCGTGCCGCGGCCACGAAGAGCACCAGTGCCAGGGGGCCGGCGACGATCAGCACGCCGGTGCTGATGAAGATCTCGGCGAGCTTGTCCTTGGCGAACGAGGACATGGACTGCTGCATCGGGTACGCGTAGATCATCCATATCGTCGCTGCGAACCCGATGATGGTCCGCGCCAGCTGGAAGGCTTCGATCGTCCCGTCGGTTAGCCGGCCGGGCCGGGCCGGCCGGAAGGCGCGGGCCGCGAGTGTGAAGGGCAGCATTAGGAAGGCCGGGCGGGCTCTCCTGTGCGGGTGCTGGGTGTAGATCATCGGGTCTCCCGTGGGACGGGCCGGGTGTCTGCCGGCGAGCGAGTGGTGCAGGACGTGGTGTGGTCGAACTGGGCTTGGATCAAACGTTGTTGTGGTCGGACAACGCCCCCGGTGAGGGTGGCCAACTCACTAGATGATCCAATTAGCTTGACGTGATATGGAATCTTAGCTTAAGTTAGTAGGGTCACGCGAGGGGGGTTCCCTCGCTCCCTGAACCCGGGAGTTCCATGATTCACCTGCCCCTTGCCCAGGATCTCGACAAGGAGATCTACAACCCGCACGAGTTCCACAACCGGGTACGCAAGGCTCTCCTCACCGCCGCGGAACTGCGGACCAGCCACTTCGGCGGCATCATCACCTCACGCGAGGTCAACACCCTCACCCACGAGCACATGGCGCTCGCCGCACGCCGCATCAGCGAGAAGCCCCCGACCGTGCGCTCCGATGGCAGCCCGACCGCCGACCTGATCGTCGAGATCCTGCGCACCCTCCACACGGCCCAGCCCTCCGGCCGGGGCCGCAGCGTCCACCAGCCCGCGTGGGTCGCGGACTTCACCGACGACCTCCGCCAGGCAATCCCTATCGCCTTCGACGCGTTCTGGAACATGTTCGATGGCCACCTGACCACCGACCGCATCGGCAACCTCACCCCCCGCCAGATGACGACCATCGCGTTTCGGACCAGCTCGGCTGGACGGGCGGCCGTCCAGTTGGGAACCCACACCGAGTCGCTCGTCCGCAGTCTCCTGCGCGTTATCCACGACGCTCAGCCGGAGGACTCCGCGACGGCGCCCACCCCCATCTCGGCGGCGCAGCTCGACCAGACCCGGGCAACCGATCCGACCACCCTGAACGAGGCGGTGACTGCGGCGATCGCCGCAGCGGCCCAGTCGAAGACCCCGACGATCGTGGTCTTCAGCCTCCCTCAGCCCTAACTCCCGCCTCAGTGCCCGGCGGTGCTGACCAGCACCGCCGGGGGCGGCTGCATAGCGAAACCCGGTCCGGCACCTCGCCGTGCTTGCCGATGGCATCGCGGTGGCCGGGCTCAACGCGCACGCGACGACACGTCCGCACGGACCGCGCCCCCGCAGCAGAACCCTCGCCCGACGCATCGAGACCGGCGCCACGACCGCGGAGTACCGCGCTACGTCGAACCGGACGCCGCACGGCCGCTTGCCACACCCGCACGCGTCGCCGAAAGCGGGCCGAGACCTCTGCACGCGATCCCACACACCTTCACCACCAAGGAGCACCACCATGCACGTTGACCTAGAAAGCGCCCTCGCCGCCCTGTCCGTGGGAGAACATGTTCACGCTCATGGCGCGGACACCCGCGGGCATCAGGTGACCCGCGCTGGCTACCTGCTGGCCGCGCCCCAGCGCAAGACCGGACGGCATGACAACGAAGCCAAGGAGGGCTGGCTCGTTCACGTCGGCGCGCGCGAGGACGCACTCATCAATTCCAACCGCGTCATGCTCTACCCGGGCACGGGACACATCACCCGCACCCCCGAGCCGGACATGAGCCGGTGGCGCAAGACTCCGCTGACGGAGACCGGAGCGAGCGCACGCACGAGGAATCTGCAGATCGTATTCGGCGGCAAGGCCCTCCGCGGTGCGGCCGAGCCGACCGAGGAGACCATCGTGGACGTCACCTACAACACCGAAGGCCTGTACAACCTGAGCCGCCCGGACACCAACGGGTTGGTGCACTTCCAGTGCCGCCTCGGGGCGACCATCTGGTGGGCCCCACTACCGACCGCGCCCTCCCGTGAAGCCCGCGCGTAAGTGACGACCCAGGAGGCGCTGCGCAGGCCCCGGCACCGCAAGTGATCACCGCTGCGCCGTCCCGTCCCCGAGCCGGACGACCCACACCACCAGTGCTCCGACCACAAGGCCACTCCGACTCTGGGACCAGCGTCACCTGCGGCCTCTGGTCTCGACTGGTTCGTAGAAGCCCGCGAAGCAGTTGCCGCCACCGCTACACCACGGCGGCAACCATCACTTCTGCGGACGATTCCCGCGCGTTGCCGCCGCACCTACCAGACCGAGGGGCCTGCCGGTGATCAGCCTTCAGGAGTCCTTGCCGTTCGAGGACCTCGTAGAGATCCCGACCGCCTCGGCCTGGTGCCAGCGCTGGCGAGCCCGTACACACTCATGGCGCCACCTGAGCGAAGGCGGCTTCGATGCCCGGCGGTACGCGGTCGAGCTGCTGCCGGAGAAGGGGGCGAAGACCTTCGTGGTGGAGCACCACTATTCCGGCTCCTTTCCCTCGGCGCGGTTCCGCTACGGTCTGTTCGACCACGGCACGGGCGAGGCCCGGCTGTGCGGGGTCGCCGTGTTCGGTGTGCCGGTCAGGGCGGAGGTGTTGTCCCTGCCGTTGCCCGACCTCGTCCCGTACGTCGAGTCGCTGGAGTGCTCGCGGTTTGTGCTCCTCGACGAGTGCCCTGCGAACGCCGAGAGCTGGTTTCTCGCCCGGTGCTTCGACGCGCTCCTTGCCCGCGGCGTCCGCGGGATCGTGTCGTTCGCCGATCCCGTGCCGCGCACGGACGCTGCGGGGGCGGTGGTGGCTGTGGGGCACGTCGGGACGATCTACCAGGCCACGAACGCGGTCTACATGGGTCGGGCGACCCCGCGGACCAAGAAGCTGCTGCCCAACGGCGTGGTGCTGAACGAGCGGATGGCGCAGAAGGTGCGCCGCCAGGAGCAGGGTCACGAGTATGCCGAGCGGATGCTGCTAGGACTCGGAGCAGCGCCGATGCGTGCTGGCGCTGATCCGAAGGTCTGGCTGCGGGAGGCGCTGGAGGCTGTGGGTGCGCGCAACCTGAGACATCGAGGTGTGCATCGGTACGTGTACCGGTTGGGCAGGAACCGCCGGGAGCGGGAGAGCATCCGGCTGGGTCTGTCGGCAGGCACCGCCTACCCGAAGGTCCCCGACGGGCGAGGGATCTGAGTCCGCCCCAGGTCGAAGGTGAAGCCGGAGCCCGCCTCACCCACGCTTCCAGGTGCCTGGGCCAGCGGCGGTGTCGAACCCGCCGGGTAGGGTCGCCCGCCGTACCAAGATCCAGGAGCGACGTACCGATGGCATGGCAAGACCGCATCGACCCCGATGCGATATCGAAGTACCCGCAGCTCAGGCGCTTGACGCGCGCAGAGGGAGAGCAGTACCTCCGTGAGCGGAGGGCCGCGTGGTCCAGGTACGAGCGCGAGAAGGCGGACGTCCGATGGGCGGTGGCCGCGAACGCGAGGATCCGTCGCGCCGACGGCCGCGTGCTGTTCGGCCGGGACCTGCGCATCGCCGAGGAACAGCGGCTGAGGCGGCGCCTCAAGCGCCGGTACGGTTGGAGCGGGTTTCCCGAGGAGCATCCGTGCCGGTGGTTCGAGCGGTCCAGGGAGTTCACCGCAGAGCTGCGGGAGTTCGCGCGGGCCGTGGTGGTCCGCTGGGACGTCGACCGACGGGAGATGGGCCAGCGGGAGCGCGATCACCTGCTGATGGAGGCGCTGGACGCGTTGGACTGGCCCGATCGGCAGGGCGGGATCGAGAGCGTTGCCGCGTTCTTGGACCGGCATCCGGCGGAGCTGCGCCCAGTGGTCGACGAGGCCCTGTGGCGGCATGACGAGATGCTGGATGAGGAGTCCTGTCCGCGCTGCATGGGGTTTCGCGACGAGGAGGCACCCCATCGCGTGTACATCGCCCACTACCACCGCCTTGGTCTGTTCAAGGTGGGCGTCACCACCCGCAGCAGCGACCGTCGGCTGAGGACCCACGAGTCGGCGGGCGCCAGGATCGTCGACACCTTCGGCACGGCGGACTTCCAGGAGGCGTTGATCCTCGAACGGGCCGTCCTCGACGCGGTGTCGAGCTGGCGTACGAGCAACCCGCTGGTGGCCGGGGGCGGCGAGGTCTGGAAGGACGACGTGAAGCTGATCAGCCTGTCCAGCTTCGTGGAGCGCGGCCTGTGGTGATGCTCTGCCGCCCCGCCGCCCGTGCAGTCACCGCCGCCGGGTGAGATCGGGGACCGCGGCATGCCGCCCTCGCGCCGGCGCAGGCCGCTGGAGTAGAGGAGGTCGGCGAACGCGGTGTCCCGGCCAACGCACCGGCGGTGCTCTCTCCGGGAAGGTGCCGGACTGGACGGTCCAGATCCCGGCGGCGTCAGTGGAGCCCAGCAGCGGCTGAAGCAGGGACAGGGCGATGCCGCGGCCGCGCGCGTCGGAGTCGAGGTAGACGGAGTGTTCGACCACCCCGGCGTACGCGCACCGGTCGGAGACCGGAACCACCGCGGCCCAGCCCAGCACCCGGCCGTCCGTGTCGACGGCGACCAGGAGAGTGCAGGTATGCCGGACAGGGAGTCGGAAACGGTGACGATCTGCGTCTGTTGCCCACCTGCGCGGGAACGGCGACACCGTTGTGTCACCGTTCCCGAGTGACCCGCGTCACTGCCGGGGCAGGTCGCCGCTCTTGTCGAGCGCGGCCAGCGCCTCGTTGGGGATGGCACCGCCGAAGCGGCGGTCGCGGGAGGCGAATTCCAGGCAGGCCCGCCACAGGTCGCGCCGGTCGAAGTCGGGCCACAGGACGTCCTGGAAGACCATCTCGGCGTAACTGGACTGCCAGATCAGGTAGTTGGAGGTGCGCTGCTCGCCGCTGGGGCGCAGGAACAGGTCGACGTCCGGCATGTCGGGGTAGTACAGGTACTTGGCGAAGGTCTTCTCGTTGACCTTCGACGGGTCGAGCTTGCCGGCGGCGACGTCGCGCGCGATGGCCTGCGCGGCGTCGGCGACCTCGGCCCGGCCGCCGTAGTTGACGCAGAAGTACAGCGTCATGGCGTCGTTGCCGACGGTCTGCTCCTGGGCGACCTGGAGCTCCTGGACGACGGACTTCCACATCTTGGG
>NZ_BMUA01000025.1 GCF_014649955.1 Streptomyces violascens | reverse complement strand
TCTGCCTCGCCCGCCGCCGAGCCGACGTCCTGTTCGCCATGCTCCGCGACGGCACCTTCTACGACCCCCAACCCGCCCCGACCCCTTGACCAAAGTCATAGGGGCACCCCCCCCCCGCAGCCGACCCCACCCACCCCCGGAGGGTCTAGGGAAAGGGCGCGGGGTGGGGCCTTCGGGGTCTTGGGTGGAGCCCCGGCGCACCCCGCCCCCGGAGGCCGCGCGCCGCAGGTCGGGGCGGGGAATCCGGCCAGGGCTGTGGATAACTCTCGGGGTGTCGGCGGAGACGCCTATCGTTGCGAGGGTGAACGGTGAGGCAGCAGACGGAACGGCACGGGGGACAGAGCGATGAGCGGCACGGGCGGGACGCACATGGTGGACGCAGAGACCGAGGCCCTGCAGACGCTGCACCGCGTCTTCGGATACGAGTCCTTCCGCGGAGCGCAGGGCGAGGTCATCGACCACGTAGTGGCGGGCGGCGACGCCGTCGTCCTCATGCCCACCGGCGGCGGAAAGTCGCTCTGCTACCAGATCCCCGCCCTGGTCAGGCCCGGCACGGGCGTCGTGGTCTCCCCTCTCATCGCCCTCATGCAGGACCAGGTGGACGCGCTGCGCGCGCTCGGCGTGCGCGCCGGGTTCATCAACTCGACCCAGGATTTCGACGAGCGCCGCACCGTCGAGGCCGAGCTGCTCGCCGGCGAGCTCGACCTGCTGTACCTGGCGCCGGAGCGGCTCCGCGTGGAGGCCACGCTCGACCTGCTGGCCCGCGCAAAGATCTCCGTGTTCGCGATCGACGAGGCGCACTGCGTCGCCCAGTGGGGCCACGACTTCCGCCCCGACTACCTCGCCCTGTCCCTGCTCGGCGAGCGCTGGCCGGACGTGCCGCGCATCGCGCTCACCGCGACCGCCACCGACGCCACCCACCGCGAGATCACCCAGCGCCTCGGCATGCCGGACGCCCGCCATTTCGTGGCGAGTTTCGACCGGCCGAACATCCAGTACCGGATCGTGCCGAAGAACGACCCGAAGAAGCAGCTCCTGACGTTCCTCAAGGAGGAGCACGACGGGGACGCGGGCATCGTCTACTGCCTCTCGCGGGCCTCCGTGGAGAAGACCGCGCAGTACCTGAGCGACAACGGCGTGCAGGCCGTCCCGTACCACGCGGGCCTCGACGCGGGGACGCGCGCCGTCAACCAGTCCCGCTTCCTGCGGGAGGACGGCCTGGTCGTGGTGGCGACCATCGCCTTCGGCATGGGCATCGACAAGCCGGATGTGCGCTTCGTCGCCCACCTCGACCTGCCGAAGTCGGTCGAGGGCTACTACCAGGAGACCGGCCGCGCCGGGCGTGACGGCCTCGCCTCGACGGCCTGGATGGCATACGGGCTCCAAGACGTCGTCCAGCAGCGGAAGTTGATCCAGGGAGGCGAGGGCGACGAGGCGTTCCGGCGCCGGGCGGCAGCCCACCTGGACGCGATGCTGGCGCTCTGCGAGACCGCTTCGTGCCGCCGGGCCCAACTCCTCGGCTACTTCGGCCAGGAGGCCACGGCCGAGAACTGCGGCAACTGCGACACCTGCCTGAACCCGCCGCAGACATGGGACGGCACGGTGGCCGCGCAGAAGGTCCTCTCCACCGTCGTACGTCTTCAGCGCGAGCGGGGCCAGAAGTTCGGCGCGGGCCAGATCATCGACATTCTGCTCGGCCGCAGGACCGCGAAGATCATCCAGTTCGACCATGACGCGCTGTCCGTCTTCGGCATCGGCGAGGATCTGTCCGAGCCCCAATGGCGGGGCGTGGTACGTCAGTTGCTCGCGCTGGGGCTGCTCGCGGTGGAGGGGGAGTACGGGACGCTGGTCCTGACCGAGGCGAGCGGACAGGTGCTCGGCGGGCAGCGCGAGGTCCGGATGCGGACGGAGCCGGAGAAGACGGTGCGGGCGGCGGCGCGGAGCGCGTCGAAGAAGACCGCCGTGGCAGCGGCCGACCTGCCGGCCGAGGCGCTTCCGGTCTTCGAGGCGCTGCGGGCCTGGCGGGGGGCGCAGGCGAAGGAGGCGGGGGTTCCGGCGTACGTGATCTTCCACGATGCGACGTTGCGGGAGATCGCGACGATTCGGCCCGGGTCGCTGGATGAGCTGGGCACGATCGGCGGGGTGGGCGAGAAGAAACTCGCGACCTGGGGCGAGGGAGTCCTGTCGGTCCTGGCCACCCTGGACTAGCGCCGCCCGAGCGCGGGCCGGGCGCCCTGGGGCGGAGCCCCAGGAAACGGACCTTCCCCTCCCTCGGAGGGTCCAGGGAAGGGGCGGGGTGGGGAGTCCCCACCCCGCACCCCCCTACCGCACAAACACCCCCGCGCTATGCGCAAGATCCAGGAAGTACTGCGGCGCCACACCCAGCACCAGCGTCACAGCCACCCCCACCCCAATCGCCGTCATGGTCAACGGCGACGGCACCGCCACCGTCGGCCCATCCGCCTTCGGCTCGCTGAAGAACATCAGCACGATCACCCGGATGTAGAAGAACGCGGCGACCGCCGAGGAGACCACACCGACCACGACCAGCGCCCCCGCGCCCCCCTCCGCCGCCGCCTTGAACACGGCGAACTTTCCGGAGAAGCCGGACGTCAGCGGGATGCCCGCGAAGGCGAGCAGGAAGACCGCGAAGACCGCCGCCACCAGCGGCGAACGCCGGCCCAGGCCCGCCCACTTGGACAGGTGCGTCGCCTCGCCGCCCGCGTCCCGCACCAGCGTGACCACCGCGAACGCGCCGATCGTCACGAAGGAGTACGCCCCCAGATAGAAGAGCACCGACGAGATGCCGTCCGCGTTGGTGGCGATGACACCGGCCAGGATGAATCCGGCGTGCGCGATCGAGGAGTACGCGAGCAGCCGCTTGATGTCGGTCTGGGTGATGGCGACGACCGCGCCGCCCAGCATCGTGATGATCGCGACGCCCCACATCACCGGCCGCCAGTCCCAGCTCATGCCGGGGAGGACGACGTACAGGAGGCGGAGCAGCGCGCCGAAGGCCGCGACTTTCGTGGCCGCCGCCATGAATCCCGTCACCGGAGTGGGCGCGCCCTGGTAGACGTCCGGCGTCCACATGTGGAACGGCACCGCGCCGACCTTGAAAAGGAGGCCCATCAGGATCATCGCGCCGCCGATGAGCAGCAGCGCGTCGTTGCCCATGGTCCCGGCCAGGGCCGGGTTCACGTTCTGGACCGAGCCGCTGACGACATCGGCGATCGTGGCGTACGAGACGGAGCCCGCGTAGCCGTACAGGAGCGCGATACCGAAGAGCAGGAAGGCCGAGGAGAACGCGCCGAGCAGGAAGTACTTGACCGCCGCTTCCTGCGACATGAGCCGCTTGCGGCGGGCAAGCGCGCACAGCAGGTAGAGGGGGAGGGAGAAGACCTCAAGGGCGACGAACAGGGTCAGGAGGTCGTTCGCCGACGGGAACACCAGCATGCCGGAGATCGCGAACAGGGCCAGCGGGAAGACCTCGGTCGTGGTGAACCCGGCCTTGACCGCGGCCTTTTCGCTGTCACTGCCCGGCACCGAGGCCGCCTGCGCGGCGAACGAGTCCACCTTGTTGCCGTGCGCCACCGGGTCCAGGCGACGTTCGGCGAAGGTGAAGACGGCGACGATGGACGCCAGCAGGATCGTGCCCTGGAGGAAGAGCGCCGGGCCGTCGACCGCGATCGCGCCCATGGCCGCGATGTGCGCCTTGGTCGTGCCGTAGCCGCCGGCCGCGAGGCCGACCACCGCCGCGAAGGCGGCGGCGAGCGCGACCACCGACAGGAACACCTGCACGTAGTAGCGGCTGCGGCGCGGGACGAAGGCCTCCACCAGGATGCCGACGATCGCCGCGCCCACCACGATCAGCGTGGGCGCGAGCTGGGCGTACTCGATGTGCGGCGCGGGGATCTTGTCCAGCTTGCCCTCGGCCGCCGTGGTCCACAGGCTGTGGACAGCTGATGAGCTCACTTGGCCGCCTCCACCACCGGGTTGGGGTCCTTCTTCTGTACGTCCGACATGGTCTGCCGCACCGCCGGGTTGACGATGTCGGTGAGCGGCTTGGGGTAGACCCCGAGGAAGATCAGCAGCGCGATCAGCGGGGCCACCACGAGCAGTTCACGGACCTTGAGGTCCGGCATGCCCTGGACCTCGGCCTTGACCGGGCCGGTCATCGTCCGCTGGTAGAGGACGAGGACGTAGAGCGCGGCCAGGACGATGCCGAGGGTCGCGATCACCCCGGCCACCGGGTAACGGCTGAACGTGCCCACCAGGACCAGGAATTCACTGACGAAGGGAGCCAGGCCCGGCAGGGACAGCGTGGCGAGGCCGCCGATCAGGAACGTGCCGGCGAGCACCGGTGCGACCTTCTGCACGCCGCCGTAGTCCGAGATGAGCCGCGAGCCGCGGCGCGAGATCAGGAAGCCGGCCACCAGCATCAGCGCGGCCGTCGAGATCCCGTGGTTGATCATGTAGAGCGTGGCGCCGGACTGGCCCTGGCTCGTCATCGCGAAGATGCCCATGATGATGAAGCCGAAGTGCGAGATCGACGCGTAGGCCACCAGGCGCTTGATGTCGCGCTGGCCGACCGCGAGCAGCGCCCCGTAGATGATGCTGATCACGGCCAGCACCACGATCACCGGCGTCGCCCACTTGCTGGCCTCCGGGAACAGCTGGAGGCAGAAGCGCAGCATCGCGAACGTGCCGACCTTGTCGACGACCGCGGTGATCAGGACGGCGACCGGCGCGGTCGCCTCGCCCATCGCGTTGGGCAGCCAGGTGTGCAGCGGCCACAGCGGGGCCTTCACCGCGAAGGCGAAGAAGAAGCCGAGGAACAGCAGCCGTTCGGTGTTGGTCGCCATGTGGAGCGAGCCGCTGGCGCGGGCCGCGGCGATCTCGCTCAGCGAGAACGAGCCCGCCACCACGTACAGGCCGATGACCGCGGCCAGCATGATGAGCCCGCCGACCAGGTTGTAGAGCAGGAACTTGACGGCCGCGTACGAGCGTTGGGTCGCCGCCGCCTCGTCGCCCTGGGCATGGGCCCGGTCGCCGAAGCCGCCGATGAGGAAGTACATCGGGATGAGCATGGCTTCGAACAGGATGTAGAAGAGGAAGACGTCGGTGGCCTCGAAGGAGAGCACCACCATCGCCTCGACGGCCAGGATCAGGGCGAAGAAGCCCTGCGTCGGCCGCCAGCGGCTGCTGTTCGTTTCCAGCGGATCGGCGTCGTGCCAGCCGGCCGCGATGATGAACGGGATGAGCAGCGCGGTGAGCCCGATGAGGGCGACCCCGATGCCGTCCACACCCAGTTCGTAGCGGACTCCGAAGTCCTTGATCCAGGCGTGCGACTCGGTCAACTGGTAGCGGTCGCCGCCCGGTTCGAACCGTACGAGCTGGATCGCGGCCAGCGCCAGGGTGGCGACCGAGACCAGCAGGGCCAGCCACTTGGCGGCGGTCCGCCGGGCCGCCGGGACGGCCGCGGTGGCGATCGCGCCGAGCGCCGGGAGGGCGGCCGTCGCGGTAAGGAGGGGGAAGGACATTGCGTTACACCGCCCTCATCAGCAGAGTCGCGGCGATGATCACCACAGCACCTCCGAACATCGAGACCGCGTAGCTGCGGGCGAAGCCGTTCTGCAGCTTGCGCAGCCGGCCGGAGAGCCCGCCGACCGAGGCGGCGGTTCCATTGACGACTCCGTCGACCAGGCTGTGGTCGAGGTAGACGAGCGAGCGGGTGAGGTGCTCGCCGCCGCGCACCAGGACCACATGGTTGAAGTCGTCCTGAAGCAGGTCGCGGCGGGCGGCCCGGGTGAGCAGCGAGCCGCGCGGGGCGACGACCGGGACGGGGCCCCGGCCGTACTGGGCGATGGCGAGGCCCACGCCGACCAGCAGGCAGACGATGGTGGCGGCGGTGACCGTCCACTGCCCCACCGGCGAGTCGCCGTGGCTGAAGGACGTGATCGGCTCCAGCCACTTCACGAACCGGTCGCCGATGCCGAAGATGCCGCCCGCGAAGACCGAGCCGAAGGCGAGCACGATCATGGGGATCGTCATGGACTTCGGGGACTCGTGCGGGTGCGGCTCGTCGTGGGCGCCGTGCGTCTCGGCGGCGGGCTCCACGCTCGGCTGGTCCGGCGAGGGGGTCTTCGCGTGCTTCCAGCGCTCCTCGCCGAAGAAGGTCAGGATCATCACGCGCGTCATGTAGTACGCGGTGATCGCGGCGCCGAGCAGGGTGACCGCGCCGAGGATCCAGCCCTCGGTGCCGCCCTTGGCGAACGCCGCCTCGATGATCTTGTCCTTGGAGAAGAAGCCGGACAGGCCCGGGAAGCCGATGATGGCGAGGTAGCCGAGGCCGAAGGTGACGAAGGTGACCGGCATGTACTTGCGCAGGCCGCCGTACTTCCGCATGTCGACCTCGTCGTTCATGCCGTGCATGACCGAGCCCGCGCCGAGGAAGAGCCCGGCCTTGAAGAAGCCGTGCGTCACCAGGTGCATGATCGCGAAGGCGTAGCCGATCGGGCCGAGGCCGGTGGCCAGGATCATGTAGCCGATCTGCGACATCGTCGAGCCGGCCAGGGCCTTCTTGATGTCGTCCTTGGCGCAACCGACGATCGCACCGAACAGGAGCGTGACCCCGCCGACGATCACGACGACCGTCTGGACATCGGGCACCGCGTTGAAGACCGCACCGGAGCGGGTGATCAGGTAGACGCCCGCGGTCACCATGGTCGCCGCGTGGATCAGGGCCGAGACCGGGGTCGGGCCCTCCATCGCGTCGCCGAGCCAGGACTGCAGCGGCACCTGCGCCGACTTGCCGCAGGCGGCGAGCAGCAGCATCAGGCCGATGGCGGTGTTGCGCCCCGAGCTCGCGCCGTCCGCGCCGCCGAGGACGGCGGGGAAGGTGAAGGAGCCGAACGTCGTGAACATCACCATGATGGCGATGGACAGGCCCATGTCGCCGACCCGGTTGACCAGGAAGGCCTTCTTGGCGGCGGTCGCCGCGCTGGGCTTGTGCTGCCAGAAGCCGATGAGCAGGTAGGACGCGAGGCCCACGCCTTCCCATCCGACGTACAGCAGAAGGTAGTTGTCGGCGAGGACCAGGAGCAGCATCGCCGCGAGGAACAGGTTGAGGTAGCCGAAGAAGCGGCGGCGGTTCTCGTCGTGCTCCATGTAGCCGATCGAGTAGATGTGGATCAGCGTGCCCACACCGGTGATCAGCAGGACGAAGGTCATCGAGAGCTGGTCGAGCTGGAAGCCGACGTCGGCCTGGAAGCCCTCGACCGGAACCCAGCTGAACAGGTGCTTGGTCACCGTCCGGTGGCCGGCCGAGCGGTCCAGCATGTCGACGAAGAGCACCGCGCCGAGGACGAAGGACGCGCCCGCGAGCAGCGTGCCCAGCCAGTGGCCGATCCCGTCCAGTCTCCGTCCGCCGCACAGCAGTACGGCCGCTCCGAGCAGAGGCGCCGCGATGAGCAGCGCAATGAGGTTGTCCACGATTCAGCGACCCCTTACAGCTTCATCAGGCTGGCGTCGTCGACCGAGGCCGAGTGGCGGGAACGGAAGAGCGACACGATGATCGCGAGCCCGACGACGACCTCCGCGGCGGCGACGACCATCGTGAAGAACGCGATGACCTGGCCGTCGAGATTGCCGTGCAGCCGGGAGAAGCAGACGAACGCGAGGTTGCAGGCGTTGAGCATCAGCTCGACGCACATGAAGACCACGATCGCGTTCCGCCTGATGAGCACTCCGGCGGCGCCGATGGTGAACAACAGGGCTGCCAGATAGAGGTAGTTGACCGGATTCACTTGACCGCCTCCTCGTCCCGGCCGAGCCGTTCCTCGGAGCGCTGCTCCAGTGCCTTGAGGTCGGCGAGCGCCTCGCTGGAAACGTCACGGATCTGGCCGCGGGCGCGCAGCGTCTGGTTGACGGTGAGCTCGGAGGGCGTGCCGTCGGGGAGCAGGCCCGCGATGTCCACCGCGTTGTGCCGGGCGTAGACGCCGGGGGCAGGCAGCGGGGGCAGGTGCTTGCCGCGTACGCGCTCCTCGGACATCTCCCGCTGGGTCTTGGCGCGCTCGGTGCGCTCCCGGTGGGTGAGCACCATCGCGCCGACCGCCGAGGTGATCAGCAGGGCGCCGGTGATCTCGAAGGCGAAGACGTACTTGGTGAAGATGAGGGTCGCGAGCCCCTCGACGTTTCCGTTGGCGTTGGCCTGGCCGAGCCCGTTGAAGCTCTTCAGCGAGGCGTTGCCGATGCCGGCGATCAGGAGCACCCCGAAGCCGAGCCCGCAGGCCGCGGCCCACCAGCGCTGGCCCTTGATGGTCTCCTTCAGCGAGTCGGCGGCCGTGACGCCGACCAGCATGACGACGAAGAGGAACAGCATCATGATCGCGCCGGTGTAGACGACGATCTGGACGACGCCCAGGAAGTACGCCCCGTTGGCGAGGTAGAAGACCGCGAGGATGATCATGGTCCCGGCCAGGCAGAGCGCGCTGTGCACGGCCTTCTTCATGAGGATGGTGCACAGGGCGCCGATCACGGCGACCGTGCCGAGCACCCAGAACTGGAAGGCCTCACCCGTGGAGGTGTGCGAGGCGGCCGCGGCGAACAGCTCGGTGGGCGCGCTCATGCCCCCACCACCTTGCCGGAGGCGGGCTCGTCCTCGCCGAAGGTGGAGGCGCTCTCCTGGGGCCGCTCCCCCTTGCTGAGCGCCACCTGCCGGACGGTGCCGGGCGCGGCCTCGGTGACCAGGCCCCGGTAGTAGTCCTGCTCGTCCATGCCCGGGTAGATCGCGTGCGGGGTGTCGACCATGGTGTCGTCGAGCCCGGCGAGCAGCTGCTCCTTGGTGTAGATCAGGCTCTCGCGCGAGGAGTCGGCCAGCTCGAACTCGTTGGTCATCGTCAGCGCCCTGGTCGGGCAGGCCTCGATGCACAGGCCGCACAGGATGCAGCGGGCGTAGTTGATCTGGTAGACCCGGCCGTAGCGCTCGCCCGGCGAGTAGCGCTCCTCGTCCGTGTTGTCCGCGCCCTCCACATAGATGGCGTCGGCGGGACAGGCCCAGGCGCACAGCTCGCAGCCGACGCACTTCTCCAGGCCGTCCGGATGCCGGTTGAGCTGATGGCGGCCGTGGAAGCGCGGCGCGGTGGTCTTCTGCTGTTCCGGATACTGCTCGGTCAGCCGCTTCTTGAACATGGCCTTGAAGGTCACGCCGAAGCCGGCCACGGGGTTGAGGAACTTCTCCCCCGGCTCCCCGGGCTTCCCCGACTCTCCAGGCTTCCCCGACTTACCGCTCGATGACTCAGACACCGTCGTCCTCCCTTCCTTCTCGGTCACTCTCAGTATCGACCCCACCACTGACAATCAACTCGCGCTCCTTGCGCGGCCGTCGGCGGGGTACGGGCGGGAGGGTCTGGCCGGGCAGCGGAGGCACCGGGAATCCGCCGGCCATCGGGTCGAAGGCCGCGGGCGGCGCCTTCGCCTCCTCGGCCTCCTTCTTGCCGCGGAAGATGTCCGCGACGAAGGAGAGCAGCAGCACCACGATGACCGCGCCTCCGACATACAGCACGATCTTCGAGAAGTCGTAGCCGTCGTTGCGCAGCGCCCGTACGGTCGCGACCAGCATCAGCCAGACCACGGAGACCGGGATGAGGACCTTCCACCCGAGCTTCATCAGCTGGTCGTAGCGGACCCGGGGCAGGGTGCCGCGCAGCCAGATGAAGAAGAAGAGCAGCAGCTGGACCTTGATGACGAACCAGAGCATCGGCCACCAGCCGTGGTTCGCGCCCGCCCAGAAGGTGCTGATGGGCCAGGGCGCGCGCCAGCCGCCGAGGAAGAGGGTGACCGAGACGGCCGAGACGGTGACCATGTTGACGTACTCGGCGAGCATGAACATCGCGAACTTGATGGACGAGTACTCGGTGTTGAACCCGCCGACCAGGTCGCCCTCGGACTCCGGCATGTCGAACGGGGCCCGGTTGGTCTCGCCGACCATCGTGATGATGTAGATGATGAACGAGACCGGCAGCAGCACGATGTACCAGCGGTCGCCCTGCGCCTCGACGATCTTCGAGGTCGACATCGACCCCGAGTACAGGAAGACCGAGGCGAACGCCGCGCCCATGGCGATCTCGTACGAGATCATCTGCGCGCACGAGCGGAGGCCGCCGAGCAGCGGGTACGTCGAGCCGGACGACCAGCCCGCGAGCACGATCCCGTAGATCCCGACCGAGGCCACGGCAAGGACGTACAGCATGGCGATCGGCAGGTCGGTGAGCTGCATCGTGGTGCGGTGGCCGAAGATCGACACCTCGTTGCCCGAGGGCCCGAACGGGATCACGGCGATCGCCATGAACGCCGGGATCGCGGCGATGATCGGGGCGAGGACGTAGACGACCTTGTCGGCCCGCTTGACGATGACGTCTTCCTTCAGCATCAGCTTGATGCCGTCGGCGAGCGACTGGAGCATGCCCCAGGGGCCGTGCCGGTTGGGGCCGATGCGCAGTTGCATCCAGGCGACGACCTTGCGCTCCCACACGATGGAGAACAGCACGGTCACCATCAGGAACGCGAAGCAGAAGACAGCCTTGACGACGACGAGCCACCAGGGGTCGCGGCCGAACAGGGAGAGGTCCTCCGCAGCGAGCGTGATCACGCCTCCACCACCTCCGAGGGGGCTTCCGTAACGGCCGGGCCGATGCGGACGACCTGGCCGGGGACCGCGCCGGTGTCGGCGGTGACGCCGCCGCCGACGGAGTTCAGCGGCAGCCACACCACCCGGTCGGCCATCTCGCTGACCTGGAGCGGGAGTCGGACGCTGCCGGACGGTCCGGTGACCTCCAGGAGGTCGCCGTCCTTGACGCCGGACTCGGCCGCGGTGGTCACGGAGAGCCGGGCCACGGCCGCGTGCCGCGTTCCGGCCAGCGCCTCGTCGCCCTCCTGGAGCGAGCCCTGGTCGAGCAGCATCCGGTGTCCCGCGAGCACCGCCTCGCCCTCGCCGGGCCTCGGCAGCGCCTTCGCCGACTCCAGGGGCTCGCTCGCTCGCGGCCCGTCCCAGGTGCCGAGCCGCGTCATCTCGCTCCGTACGGCGCGGACATCGGGCAGTGCGAAACGACTGTATTCATCAGCGCCTCCGGCGCGGGCCAGGGCGTCGGCCAGCATGTGCAGCACGCGCGCGTCCGTGGGCGCCGGGGTGCGGGTCAGCTGCTCCGGCTTGAGCGCCGCCTCGAACAGGCGGGCCCTGCCTTCCCAGTTGAGGAAGGTGCCGGGCTTCTCGGCTACGGCCGCGACCGGGAAGACCACGTCCGCGTGGGCGGTGACCTCCGTGGGCCGCAGCTCCAGGCTGACCACGAAGGCCTCTGCGAGGGCCTCGCGGGCGCGCGCCGGGTCCGGCAGGTCCGCCGGGTCGACGCCCGCGACGAGCAGCGCGCCCAGTTCGCCGGTGGCCGCGGCCTCGACGATCTGGCCGGTGTCGCGCCCGTAGCGGTGCGGGAGTTCGCGTACGCCCCAGGCCGATGCGACCTGTTCGCGGGCGCGCGGGTCGGTGGCCGGGCGGCCGCCGGGCAGCAGCGACGGGATCGCGCCCGCCTCCACCGCGCCGCGCTCGCCGGCCCGGCGCGGGATCCACACCAGGTCGGCGCCGGTCGCCGAGGCGGTGCGTACGGCGGCGGTCAGCGCGCCGGGCACGGCCGCGAGCCGCTCGCCGACGACGAGGACGGCGCCCGGGGAGCGCAGTGCCTCGGCCGCCTTCGCGCCGTCCCCGTCCAGGCCGACTCCGCCCGCGAGCGCGTCCAGCCACTCGGTCTCGGTGCCGGGCGCGGCGGGCAGCAGCGTGCCGCCCGTCTTCTGCAGGCCGCGGGACATGTGGGTGGCGAGCGAGAAGGTGCGCTGGCCGTGCTTGCGCCAGGCCTTGCGCAGCCGCAGGAAGACGCCGGGCGCTTCCTCCTCGGACTCGAACCCGGCGAGCAGGACGGCCGGCGCCTTCTCCAGGGAGGTGTAGGTGGCACCCCGCCCGTCGAGGTCCCGGCCGTGTCCGGCGACCCGGGCCGCCAGGAAGTCGGCCTCCTCGGCGGAGTGCACGCGGGCCCGGAAGTCGACGTCGTTGGTGTCGAGGGCGATCCGCGCGAACTTGGCGTAGGCGTACGCGTCCTCGACGGTCAGCCGGCCGCCGGCGAGCACCCCGGCCCGGCCGCGCGCGGCGGCGAGTCCGGCGGCGGCCGCCTCAAGGGCCTCGGGCCAGCTGGCCGGCTGGAGCTCACCGGTCTCGGAGTCGCGCACCAGAGGCGTCGTCAGACGGTCCGCCTTCTGCGCGTACCGGAATCCAAACCTGCCCTTGTCGCAGATCCACTCCTCGTTGACCTCGGGGTCGTCGGCCGCCAGGCGCCGCATGACCTTGCCGCGGCGGTGGTCGGTGCGGGTCGCGCAGCCGCCCGCGCAGTGCTCGCACACCGACGGCGACGACACGAGGTCGAAGGGCCGGGAGCGGAATCGGTACGCCGCCGAGGTCAGCGCGCCGACCGGGCAGATCTGGATGGTGTTCCCGGAGAAGTACGACTCGAACGGGTCGCCCTCGCCCGTGCCGACCTGCTGGAGCGCGCCGCGCTCGATCAGCTCGATCATCGGGTCGCCGGCGATCTGGTTGGAGAACCGGGTGCAGCGCGCGCACAGGACGCAGCGCTCGCGGTCCAGGAGCACCTGGGTGGAGATCGGGACCGGCTTCTCATAGGTGCGCTTCTTGCCTTCGAAACGCGAATCCGTGTCACCGACCTGCATGGCCTGGTTCTGCAGCGGGCACTCGCCGCCCTTGTCGCAGACCGGGCAGTCCAACGGGTGGTTGATCAGCAGGAGTTCCATCACTCCGCGCTGGGCCTTCTCGGCGACCGGCGAGGTGAGCTGGGACTTGACGACCATGCCGTCGGTGCAGGTGATGGTGCAGGACGCCATCGGCTTGCGCTGGCCCTCGACCTCGACGATGCACTGGCGGCAGGCGCCGGCCGGGTCGAGCAGAGGGTGGTCGCAGAACCGGGGGATCTCGATGCCGAGCTGTTCGGCGGCGCGGATCACCAGGGTGCCCTTGGGGACACTGATGTCGATGCCGTCGATGGTCAGCGAGACGAGGCCCTCCGGCGGCACGGCCGCCTCGCCGCCCCCGGAGGAAGCGCTACTCGTCGTCACAGTCATGCGTTCACCTCCGTGCTGTCGTCCGCCCAGGCGGTGGACCTGGCGGGGTCGAAGGGGCAGCCCTTGCCCGTGATGTGCTGCTCGTACTCGTCGCGGAAGTACTTCAGCGAGGAGAAGATCGGCGAGGCGGCGCCGTCGCCGAGGGCGCAGAACGACTTGCCGTTGATGTTGTCGGCGATGTCGTTCAGCTTGTCGAGGTCGTCCATCGAGCCCTGGCCGGCCTCGATGTCGCGGAGCAACTGGACCAGCCAGTACGTCCCTTCACGGCAGGGCGTGCACTTGCCGCAGGACTCGTGGGCGTAGAACTCGGTCCAGCGGGTGACCGCCCGCACCACGCAGGTGGTCTCGTCGAAGCACTGGAGCGCCTTGGTGCCGAGCATCGACCCGGCCGCGCCCACGCCCTCGTAGTCCAGCGGCACGTCGAGGTGCTCGTCCGTGAACATGGGGGTCGAGGAGCCGCCCGGTGTCCAGAACTTGAGCCGGTGGCCGGGACGCATCCCGCCGCTCATGTCGAGCAGCTGGCGCAGCGTGATGCCGAGCGGCGCCTCGTACTGGCCGGGGCCCGCGACGTGCCCGCTCAGCGAATACAGCGTGAAGCCGGGCGACTTCTCGCTGCCCATCGATTTGAACCAGTCTTTTCCGCGATGCAGGATCGCGGGAACCGAAGCGATGGATTCGACGTTATTGACGACAGTGGGGCACGCGTACAGACCGGCCACCGCGGGGAAGGGGGGTCGCAGCCGGGGCTGGCCGCGACGGCCTTCGAGGGAGTCCAGGAGTGCGGTCTCCTCGCCACAGATGTACGCGCCCGCGCCCGCGTGCACGGTGAGTTCGAGGTCCAGACCGCGGCCGAGGATGTTCTTGCCGAGGTAGCCCGCCGCGTAGGCCTCCTTCACGGCCTCGTGCAAGCGCCGCAGCACGGGGACGACTTCGCCCCGCAGATAGATGAAGGCATGCGACGACCTGATCGCGTAACAGGCGATCACGATCCCCTCGATGAGGGAATGCGGGTTGGCGAACAGGAGCGGGATGTCCTTGCAGGTCCCGGGCTCCGATTCGTCGGCGTTGACCACCAGATAGTGCGGCTTGCCGTCCCCCTGGGGGATGAACTGCCACTTCATCCCGGTGGGGAAGCCCGCGCCGCCACGGCCGCGCAGGCCCGAGTCCTTGACGTACGCGATGAGGTCGTCCGGCGTCATGGCGAGCGCCTTGCGCAGGCCCTCGTAGCCGTCGTGGCGCCGGTAGGTGTCCAGCGTCCAGGATTCCGGCTGGTCCCAGAACGCGGAGAGGACCGGGGCCAGGAGCTTTTCGGGGCTGCTCCCGTTCCCGTTTCCTTCGATCTCGGTTGCCAAGGTCATCACTCCCCCTCCTCGTTGACCGGGCCCGCGGGATGCTCGGGGTCGGATGCCGAGGTCTGCTGCGGTGCGTCGTGCGAGCTCAAGTGCCGTGATCCCGGCTGGGGCCGGTCCTGAGGCCCCTCGCCGCGCGGGTGCACCACGCGGGCCCCCGGCGTCTCGCCCCTGGCGAGCCTGAGGCCGGCCAGCGAGGCGGGTCCCGCGCCGCCGGTCGCGGCCACCGCGCCGGGCCGCTCGTCGGGGAAGCCCGCGAGGATGCGCGCGGTCTCCTTGTACGTGCACAGGGGCGCGCCCCGGGTGGGCTCGACCTGGCGGCCGGCGCGCAGGTCGTCGACGAGGCGCTTGGCGCTCTCGGGGGTTTGGTTGTCGAAGAACTCCCAGTTGACCATCACGACGGGTGCGAAGTCGCAGGCGGCGTTGCACTCGATGTGTTCGAGGGTGACCTTGCCGTCGTCGGTCGTCTCGTTGTTGCCGACGCCCAGGTGTTCCTTCAGTTCGTCGAAGATGGCGTCGCCGCCCATCACCGCGCACAGGGTGTTGGTGCAGACGCCGACCTGGTAGTCGCCCGAGGGCTTGCGCCGGTACATGGAGTAGAAGGTGGCGACGGCCGTCACCTCGGCCGTCGTCAGCTCCAGGAGGTCCGCGCAGAAGGCCATGCCGGTGCGCGAGACGAAGCCCTCCTCCGCCTGGACGAGGTGGAGCAGCGGCAGTAGCGCGGAGCGGCTGTCGGGGTAGCGGGCGACGATCTGCTTGCCGTCCGCTTCGAGCCGGGCGCGCACATCGGCCGGGTAGTCGGGCGCGGGCAGCTGGGGCATGCCCAATTGGATGTCTGTCACCGGTCGACGCCTCCCATCACAGGGTCGATGGACGCGACGGCGACGATGACGTCGGCCACCTGGCCGCCCTCGCACATGGCCGCCATGGCCTGCAGATTGGTGAAGGACGGGTCGCGGAAGTGGACCCGGTAGGGGCGGGTGCCGCCGTCGGAGACGACGTGGACGCCGAGTTCGCCCTTGGGTGACTCGACGGCCACGTAGGCCTGTCCGGCGGGAACCCGGAAGCCCTCGGTCACCAGCTTGAAGTGGTGGATCAGGGACTCCATCGAGGTGCCCATGATCTTCTTGATGTGGTCGAGGGAGTTGCCGAGGCCGTCCGGGCCGAGCGCGAGCTGCGCGGGCCAGGCGATCTTCTTGTCCTCGACCATGACCGGGCCCGGCTCAAGGCGGTCCAGGCACTGCTCGACGATCCTGAGCGACTGGCGCATCTCCTCCAGACGGACCAGGAAGCGGCCGTAGGCGTCGCAGCTGTCGGCGGTCGGGATGTCGAACTCGTAGTTCTCGTAGCCGCAGTACGGGTCGGTCTTGCGCAGGTCGTGCGGCAGGCCTGCCGAGCGCAGGATCGGTCCTGTGGCACCGAGCGCCATGCAGCCGGTGAGGTCGAGGTAGCCGACGTCCTGCATGCGGGCCTTGAAGATGGGGTTGCCGGTGGCGAGCTTGTCGTACTCCGGCAGGTTCTTCTTCATGGTCTTCACGAACTCGCGGAGCTGGTCCACCGCGCCCGGGGGCAGGTCCTGGGCGAGTCCGCCGGGGCGGATGAACGCGTGGTTCATGCGCAGGCCGGTGATCAGCTCGAAGATGTCGAGAATGAGTTCACGATCGCGGAAGCCGTAGATCATGATCGTGGTCGCGCCGAGTTCCATGCCGCCGGTGGCGATGCAGACCAGGTGCGAGGAGAGCCGGTTGAGCTCCATGAGCAGGACCCGGATGACCGTGGCCCGGTCCGGGATCTGGTCGGTGACGCCGAGGAGTTTCTCGACGCCGAGGCAGTACGCCGTCTCGTTGAAGAACGGCGTCAGGTAGTCCATGCGCGTGACGAAGGTGGTGCCCTGCGTCCAGTTGCGGAATTCGAGGTTCTTCTCGATGCCGGTGTGCAGATAACCGATTCCGCAGCGGGCCTCGGTGACGGTCTCGCCGTCGATCTCCAGGATCAGCCGGAGCACACCGTGCGTGGAGGGGTGCTGGGGGCCCATGTTGACGACGATGCGCTCGTCGTCGGCCTTGGCCGCGGACTGGACGACCTCGTCCCAGTCGCCACCGGTGACCGTATATACAGTCCCCTCGGTGGTCTCCCTGGCGGAAGCATGTGAAGTGGACATCAGCTGTACGACCTCCGCTGGTCCGGAGCCGGGATCTGGGCGCCCTTGTACTCGACCGCGATGCCGCCGAGGGGGTAGTCCTTGCGCTGCGGGAAGCCCTGCCAGTCGTCCGGCATCATGATCCGGGTGAGGGCGGGGTGGCCGTCGAAGACGATGCCGAAGAAGTCGTACGTCTCGCGCTCGTGCCAGTCGTTGGTCGGGTAGACCTCGACGAGCGAGGGGATGTGCGGGTCGGCGTCGGGGGCGCTGACTTCGAGCCGGATCAGCCGGCCGTGGGTCAGGGAGCGCAGGTGGTAGACGGCGTGCAGCTCACGCCCCTTGTCCCCCAGGAAGTGGACGCCGCTCACGCCCGTACAGAGCTCGAAGCGCAGGGCGGGGTCGTCGCGCAGGGTGCGGGCGACGCGCACGAGGTGTTCGCGGGCGATGTGGAACGTGAGCTCGCCGCGGTCGACGACCGTCTTCTCGATGGCGTTTTCGGGGAGCAGGTCCTGCTCCTCCAGGGCGCCTTCGAGTTCGTCGGCGACCTCGTCGAAGTAACCGCCGTAGGGCCGCGAGGAGGCGCCGGGCAGTGTGACGGTGCGTACGAGACCGCCGTAGCCGCTGGTGTCACCACCGTTCGCGGCGCCGAACATGCCCTTGCGTACGCCGATGACCTCGCCGGTGTCGTCGCGCTGGGCGGGCACGCCGTTCTGTTCGGGGGTGTCCGGAGTGTCGGGAGAGCTCACCGCAGCAGCCCCTTCATCTCAATGGTGGGGAGCGCCTTGAGGGCCGCTTCCTCCGCCTCGCGGGCCGCCTCCTCCTGATTGACCCCGAGCTTGGAGCCCTGGATCTTCTGGTGGAGCTTGAGGATGGCGTCGAGCAGCATCTCGGGCCGGGGTGGGCAACCGGGCAGGTAGATATCTACCGGGACAATATGGTCAACACCCTGAACAATTGCGTAATTGTTAAACATTCCGCCCGATGAGGCGCAAACCCCCATGGAAATCACCCACTTGGGGTTGGGCATCTGGTCGTAGACCTGCCGCAGGACCGGCGCCATCTTCTGGCTGACCCGGCCGGCCACGATCATCAGGTCGGCCTGGCGCGGGGAGCCGCGGAAGACCTCCATGCCGAAGCGGGCCAGGTCGTAGCGGCCCGCGCCGGTCGTCATCATCTCGATGGCACAGCAGGCCAGGCCGAAGGTGGCGGGGAAGACGGACGCCTTGCGCACCCAGCCCGCGGCCTGCTCAACAGTGGTCAGTACGAAGCCGCTAGGCAGTTTCTCTTCGAGTCCCATAGGTGCCCCTCAGCCCCTCAGTCCCATTCCAGGCCGCCGCGCCGCCACACATACGCGTAGGCGACGAAGACGGTGAGCACGAAGAGCAGCATCTCCACGAGCCCGAAAAGCCCCAGGGCGTCGAAGGTGACCGCCCAGGGGTAGAGGAAGACGATCTCGATGTCGAAGACGATGAAGAGCATCGCCGTCAGGTAGTACTTGATGGGGAAGCGCCCGCCGCCGGCCGGCGTGGGAGTGGGTTCGATGCCGCACTCGTACGCCTCAAGTTTGGCCCGGTTGTACCTTTTTGGACCGATTAGCGTGGCCATGACCACGGAAAAGATCGCAAACCCTGCCCCGAGGGCGCCGAGCACGAGGATGGGCGCGTAGGCATTCACGCTCCTCGCTCCTTCCAGTCGTCCTTGACCGTTGGACCGCACAGCGGGTCTCGCAAACGTCTCGCCGCCTCCCGGTTCGCGGAAGATCGCGTACATGTGAGGCAGTTCACAAGCCCGACTGCCCCGCATCCTATGCCCGGCGGTCTGTGATCTGCGACACGGGGTACACCAACGCCTTTGTGATCTCCACCACCTGACGAAGGATCATCAAGTCGGATGAGCGGTGATCTTCATACGTGAAGCGCCCGAGTGATCACGAGACGTGACATCTGGAGGTGTTACCGCTGGTCGGCGGCCGTCTGGCATTATCAAGACATGTGCGCTACAGGCAAATTGGCGACGAGCGGGCGTCCAGTGATAAGCGGGCGCCCGTCACCCACGAGAGGGACTTCGGCACCCAAAGACGGACGCGTGCGCCTCTTCACGAGAGCCGCCTCCGCTGCCCGAGAGGGCGCCGTCCAACCGGATCAACCCATGATGTGACCTGTGTCACACGTCAACGGTCGTGGAATCAACGGGGCTTGGCCATCGACGTGAGGGGATGGTAGGCGCCGGGCAATTCGGGCGTTTCATGGAAAACACATGATCACAGCCCTGATCGCGCCTGCCAGGTTTGTCCGTTACGGCGTCAATAAGTGCTGGCAAGAAGCGGATTCGCCTCTTCCGCCACCAACTGTGGCGCAGCACACGTTTCTTGAAGGGAACCCTGAACCCCTGATAGCGGTTGTACCCATGTCCCACACCGCTCACATACCCAGCCACCGGAAGCCCCGCCGCAGCGCCTCGAAGGTCTCGCTTCGGGCCGGAGTTGCCGGTGGCGTACTCAGCACCATCGCGCTGGCAGGCGCGGCCGCCCCGGCCATCGCCGCCCAGCCGGTGACCGAGACCATCGAGATGCCGACGCTGACGGGCGACCTCGCGACCACCGCGGCCGCCACGGCGCAGGCCACCAAGACGGTCGCCGGCGACCTCCAGCTCCAGGCCGCCCAGGACGCCGCCGCGTCCAACGCCGCCAAGGACGCCAAGAAGGCCAAGGACGACGCCGAGCAGAAGGCCGCCGAGGCCAAGGCGAAGGCCGAAGCGGAGGCGAAGGCCAAGGCCGACGCCGCCGAGCGCGCCTCCCGCTCCGCCGAGCGCACCACGCTCAAGTCCTCCTCCTCGGACGGCGGCTCCACCTCCGGCAGCACCTCGTTCAAGGCGTCCAACGCCACCGGTTCCGCCGCCACCATCGTGAACTTCGCGCTGGCCCAGGTCGGCAAGGCGTACGTCTCGGGTGCCACCGGCTCCAGCGCGTACGACTGCTCCGGTCTCGTGCAGGCCGCCTACCGCCAGGTCGGCATCGACCTGCCGCGCGTCTCGCAGGACCAGTCGGCCACCGGGACCCAGGTCTCGCTGTCCAACCTGCAGCCGGGCGACATCCTGTACTGGGGCGGCTCCGGCTCCGCGTACCACGTGGCGATCTACGTGGGCGGCGGCAAGTTCGTCGGCGCGCAGAACCCCTCCAGCGGCGTCGTCGAGCGCAGCCTGGACTACGACCAGCCCACGGGCGCCGTCCGCGTTCTCTGAGGCGTACAGCAGCCTTCTGCGCCGCACCAGCACCGCCTGCAAGGGCCGTTGCTCCCCCGCTCGGGAGCAACGGCCCTTCGGCATGCCCGGAATGTGTTGAACTCTGCCTGTTCCGGGGCACCATGCACATATCAGGGGGGTGCGCGCATGGACGAGCGGGTGCAGGATCCGGAACCGCAGTCGTACGAGGTCTACGCCGACGGGCTCGGCATGTTCGCCGCGATCGGGATCGTGTTCATGGTGCTCGGCCTGTGGATGCTGACCGGCATCCGCCCCTGGCACGGGCCCGTCGACTGGGCCAAACTCGCCTTTGGTTGGGGTTTCGCCCTGTTCGTCCTCGGCGCCGGCGCGTTTCTGGTCCTGGCGTGCGTGTACGGGGCGGTGCGCCCGGTCATCCGCGCGGACGCGGCGGGGGTGCACCTCGCCACGCGCTTCGACGCACCCTGGGCGGAGGTCCGGGAGATCGAGGTCGGCACCGTGGCGATCTGGGAGCACGGCGACGAGAGCCACGCGGGCGGCTACGAGCACCATCGCGCGGTGTGGGTGACGCTGCACAGCGGCAAGCGGCACGAATACATAGCCCGCCGCCAGGGCGGGGACCTCTCCGCGGACGAACTGCGCACCGGCCTGTCCCGGTTCGCCGGAGAAGTCCCCGTCCGCTGGACGGACGACGTGGAGCGGCGCTTTTAGAAGTGGAGCGCCTTGAGAGGTGGAGCGGAGCCCTGGAAAGGGCGCTCGGCTCAGGCCTTGGGGGCCACCTTCGAGAGGCCGTTGATGATGCGGTCCATCGCGTCGCCGCCCGTCGGGTCGGTCAGGTTGGCCAGCATCTTCAGCGTGAACTTCATCAGCATCGGGTGCGTGAGCCCGCGCTGGGTCGCGATCTTCATGACCTTCGGGTTGCCGATCAGCTTCACGAAGGCGCGGCCCAGCGTGTAGTAGCCCCCGTAGGTGTCCTTGAGGATCTTCGGGTAGGCGTGCAGGGCCAGTTCGCGCTGGGACGGGGTCGCGCGGGCGTGCGCCTGGACGATGACGTCCGCGGCGATCTGCCCCGATTCCATGGCGTATGCAATGCCTTCGCCGTTGAACGGGTTCACCAGGCCGCCCGCGTCACCCACGAGCAGCAGGCCCTTGGTGTAGTGCGGCTGGCGGTTGAAGGCCATCGGCAGAGCGGCGCCGCGGATCGGGCCCGTCATGTTCTCCGGGGTGTACCCCCAGTCCTCGGGCATGGACGCGCACCACGCCTTGAGGATCTCGCGCCAGTCCAGCTCGCGGAACGCGGAGGAAGAATTGAGGATGCCGAGGCCGACGTTGGACGTGCCGTCGCCCATGCCGAAGATCCAGCCGTAACCGGGAAGGAGGCGCTCCTGCGGGCCGCGCCGGTCCCACAGTTCGAGCCAGGACTCCAGATAGTCGTCGTCGTGCCGGGGCGAGGTGAAGTACGTCCGCACGGCCACGCCCATCGGGCGGTCCTCACGCCGGTGCAGGCCCATGGCGAGCGAGAGCCGTGTCGAGTTGCCGTCGGCGGCGACGACGAGCGGGGCGTGGAAGGTGACCGGGGTCTTCTCCTCGCCGAGCTTGGCGTTGACGCCGGTGATGCGGCCGTTGCGCTCGTCGATGATCGGGGCGCCCACGTTGCAGCGCTCGTACAGGCGAGCCCCCGCCTTCTGCGCCTGCCGGGCGAGCTGCTCGTCGAAGTCGTCGCGCTTGCGCACCAGTCCGTAGTCCGGGTACGAGGCGAGGTCGGGCCAGTCGAGCTGGAGGCGGACGCCGCCGCCGATGATCCGCAGGCCCTTGTTCCGCAGCCAGCCGGCCTCTTCGGAGATGTCGATCCCCATGGAGACGAGCTGCTTGGTGGCGCGCGGGGTCAGCCCGTCGCCGCACACCTTCTCGCGCGGGAAGGCGGTCTTCTCCAGGAGCAGCACATCGAGTCCGGCCTTGGCCAGGTAGTACGCGGTCGTCGAACCGGCCGGACCGGCCCCGACGACGATCACGTCCGCGGTGTGTTCGGAGAGCGGCTCGGTCACAGCGGGATCTCCCGAAGACTCGAATTTGCGTGCCGAGAAGCACAGGACATGTGCAGTCTATGGGTGGCTGTTGATCGACATCGCGAAGGGTTGCCCACGCCATGAGCTCCGTCTCCCCCGAGTCCTCCATACCGTCGTCGGTACCGTCCGCCGTCCCGGACAGGCCCCTGCCCGTAGTACGGCTGCGCGTGCCCACCGAGGAGGACGCGTACGCCTGGCACCGGGTGTTCGACGACCCGGAGGTCATGGAGTTCCACGGCGGCCGTTCCGCCGAGGTCTCCGTCTACGAGGAGTTGACCGCCCGCCAGCGCAGACACGATGCCGAACACGGCTTCTGCCTCTGGACGATGCTGGACGAGAACGACGAAGTCATCGGCTTCACCGGCGCCCAGCCCTGGCCGCTGGACGACTGGGGCCCGGCGGGCGAGGTGGAAATCGGCTGGCGCCTGGGCCGCGCGCACTGGGGCCGCGGCTACGCGACGGCGGCGGCCCGCGCCACGCTCGACCGCGTCCGCGCGAAGGGCCTGGACCACGTGGTGGCGATGGTCCACCCGGACAACACCCGCTCGCTGGCGGTGACGGAGCGGCTGGGGATGACGCTGTCGAGAACGTACGAGTCGAGGGTGTCGGGGACGGAGGTGCCGTGCTTCCGGCTGGAGCTGGGCCGATAACCGCCTGGGCCCCCCTGGCCCTTCAGGGCTTGGGGGGAGATTGAGTGAGCGGGGGCGTGGGGGCAGCGCCCCCGCTCAACCCCGCTACGCCTTGAAACCCCGGTGCAGCGCCACGACCCCACCCGTGAGGTTCCGCCAGGCCACCTTGGACCAGCCCGCCCCCTGAAGCCGCGCGGCAAGCACATCCTGGGCGGGCCAGGCCCGGATGGACTCCGCGAGGTACACGTACGCATCCGGGTTGGAGGACACCGCCGTGGCCACCGGGGGCAGCGCCCGCATCAAGTACTCCGTGTACACCGTCCGGAACGGCTTCCACGTCGGCTGGGAGAACTCGCAGATCACGACCCGCCCGCCCGGCTTGGTGACCCGGTACATCTCGCGCAGCGCCGCGTCCGTGTCCTGGACGTTGCGCAGCCCGAAGGAGATCGTCACCGCGTCGAACGTGTCGTCGCGGAAGGGCAGCTTCGTCGCGTCGCCCGCCGTGAACGGCATGTGGGGCTGGCGCTCCTTGCCGACCCTGAGCATCCCGAGCGAGAAGTCGCACGGCACGGTGTACGCGCCCGCCGCGGCGAAGGGCTGCGAGGAGGTGGCCGTGCCGGCCGCGAGGTCGAGCACCTTCTGGGCGGGCCGCGCGTCGACCGCCTTCGCGACCTCCTTGCGCCAGAGCCGGGTCTGGCCGAGGGAGAGCACGTCGTTGGTGAGGTCGTAGTGCGCGGCGACGTCGTCGAACATCGAGGCGACTTCGTGCGGCTGCTTGTCCAGGGATGCGCGGGTCACGCTTCCCATTCAAGCAGTACGCCGCACAGCCGGGTGCCCGGCCCTCACCGGCACAGCCGGGCCGCGTACATTCTCCCTTCCGTGCCACGGGGGCGCGGAACCACGAGAGCGGGTGCACACGACATGCGGAGTTTCCTGAGGGTGCCGGTCGCGGGGCTCGGCGCCTTGGCCGCGCTGGTGTGCGCGGGGTGCTCCTCGACCCCGGACGCGACCCCGGACGCCCCGGCCAAGCCCGCCGCGAACGGCCCGCTGAACAGCGCGTACTCCCCCTACGTCAGCGCCACGACCGCCTCGCCGACCGACGCCGTCGGCTCCCCTGCCGTGTACAACCTGGCGTTCTCCGTCGCACACGGCAACACCTGCCGGGCGGTGTGGGACGACGACACGGCCATCGTGGACCAGGACGTCAAGGACCGGGCGGCCGGGCTGAAGAAGTCGGGCGCCGCGGTGCGGGTGTCCTTCGGCGGGCAGGCCGGCAAGGAGCTGGCGCTGACCTGCAAGACCCCGGCCCAGCTGGCCGCCGCCTACGGTTCGGCGCTCGACGCGGCCGGCGCCGGTGAGGCCGACTTCGACATCGAGGGCGCCGCCCTCGCCGACTCCGCCGCGCTCGCCCGGCGCGCGGAGGCGATAGCCCTGCTCCAGAAGCAGCGCGGCCTCAAGGTGACGTTCACGCTCGCGGTGATGCCGACGGGGCTCACGCCCCAGGGCACGGCGCTGCTCAAATCGGCCAAGGGCCACGGTGTGACGGTCTCGGCCGTCAACATCATGACGATGAACTACGGCACCTCCTTCGGAGGCGACATGGGCGACTACGCCGTGAAGGCCGCGACCGCCGCGCACGGCCAGCTCCAGCAGGTCCTGGGCCTCTCGGACGCCGCGGCCTGGCAGGGGCTCGGGGTCACGTCGATGATCGGCGTCAACGACGTGAAGGGCGAGAAGTTCACCCTGGACGACGCCGCGAAGGTACGGAAGTTCGCCCAGGACAAGGGCATCGGACGGCTCTCCCTGTGGGCGACGTACCGCGACCAGAAATGCGGCACCGGCGTCAACTCGGCTGTGGCACAAGCGAGTTGCAGCGGCGTGGACCAGGAGCCGGGCGCCTTCGCGAAGGCGCTTTCCGGCAGCTGACCCAGGGGGTGTCCGATGGGTCATGGCCGGGGCCGACCCTGACCCATCGGACACCCCCTAGCGGCGCCGGTGCACCAGTCGCCCGCCGATGACCGTGGCGATACAGGTCCCGGCGCCCTGCGCGGCCAGCGCGTCCTCGTCCGGCACGGCGAAGACGGCGAACCGGGCCGGGCCGCCCACGGCGAGCGGGCCCCGGAAAGCCTCGCTCGGCCTGATGCCGGCGAGGGGATCCAGTGCCCCCTCGGCACCACCGCTCATCAGCACCTCAAGTCCCGCCCGCCGTACGGCAGTTCGTACCGCCGGGGTGGTGAGGGGCCCGGTCACCGCGACCACACCGTGCGCGAGGAGTTTCTGGGTGCAGCGGCGGGCGCTGTTGCCCCGGCGGGACTCGCTCGGGGCGAGGGCGTCGAGCGCGGCGCCGGTCAGCGGTTCGGTGCCGAGCTCGTCGACCTCGAAGGGGTCGTCCGGGAAATAGGTGCGCTCAAGGAGGGCGGCGCCGTGCCGGTTGACGAGGCCGGGCGTGAGCACGCCGGGCCAGCGGCGGACGCGGGCCGAGGGGTGCTCGGCCGCGACGTCCTCGTACGGAGCGATCATCGCGATCCGGTCGCCGTCGACCAGGACCGCGCCGCCCGGGACCGGGTCGCGGTCGCCGGGCAGCACGAGGTCGGCGGCGTGGAGCGTCAGCACGTCGGGAACACGGCCTCAGTTGGAGGCGAGGAGCTTCAGCTCCGGGTGGGCGGTGCCGCCCTCGATCGCGGTCGAGGAGATGTGCGACTGGACGCGCGCGTCGACCGGGTCGTTCGCCGGGTCGTCGTGCACGACGAGGTGCTCGTAGGTGGTGGCGCGCTGGGCGGGCACCCGGTCGGCCGTGCGGATCATGTCGATCATCTCGCGGAGGTTCGAGCGGTGCTTGGCACCGGCCGACGAGACGACGTTCTCCTCCAGCATGACCGAGCCGAGGTCGTCGGCGCCGTAGTGCAGGGTGAGCTGCCCGGCCTCCTTGCCCGTGGTCAGCCAGGAGCCCTGGATGTGCGCGACGTTGTCGAGGAAGATCCGGGCGATCGCGATCATGCGGATGTACTCGAAGATCGTCGCCTGGGTGCGGCCCTTGAGGTGGTTGTTCTCCGGCTGGTACGTGTACGGGATGAACGCGCGGAAGCCGCCCGTCCGGTCCTGCACGTCGCGGATCATGCGGAGGTGCTCGATGCGCTCGGCGTTGGTCTCACCGGTGCCCATGAGCATGGTGGAGGTGGACTCGACGCCCAGGCCGTGCGCGGTCTCCATGATCTCCAGCCAGCGCTCGCCGGACTCCTTGAGCGGCGCGATCGCCTTGCGCGGCCGCTCGGGCAGCAGCTCGGCACCGGCGCCGGCGAAGGAGTCGAGCCCGGCGGCGTGAATCCGCGTGATGGCCTCCTCCACGCTCACCTTGGAGATGCGGGCCATGTGCTCGACCTCGGAGGCGCCGAGGGAGTGGATGACCAGCTGGGGGTAGGCCTTCTTGATCGCGGCGAAGTGCTCTTCGTAGTACTCGACGCCGAAGTCGGGGTGGTGCCCGCCCTGGAACATGATCTGGGTGCCGCCGAGCTCGATGGTCTCCGCGCACCGGCGCAGGATGTCGTCGAGGTCGCGGGTCCAGCCCTTGGCGGTGTCCTTGGGCGCGGCGTAGAAGGCGCAGAACTTGCACGCCGTCACGCAGACGTTCGTGTAGTTGATGTTCCGCTCGATGATGTACGTCGCGATGTGCTCGGTACCGGCGTAGCGGCGGCGGCGCACCGCGTCGGCGGCGGCGCCGAGCGCGTGCAGCGGCGCGGACCGGTACAGGTCGAGCGCTTCCTCCGGGGTGATCCGCCCACCCTCAGCGGCACGGTCGAGAACGGACTGAAGATCGGCCTTCTCAGTCACCGGGGGTGTCCCTTTCGGAGGGGATATGGACGGACCGATCCAGCCTACGCCAGCGGCTCCGCCCCGCTGAGCGGGGGCCGAGGGGCTCCCTATCCGGCGAGCCCGCCGAGGAGCAGGCCGCCGAAGGAACCGGCGATCATGAAGGGGCCGAGCGGGAACGCGGCCGTACGGTTCGCCCTCCGCAGCACCAGAAGCCCGCCCCCGTAGACCGCGCCGAGTACGAGACCGAGCAGAGCTCCCGCGAAGAGCACCGGCCAGCCGTACCACCCGAGGGCGGCCCCGAGCCCGAGCGCGAGCTTGGCGTCGCCGAGGCCCATGCCCGCCGGGTTGATCAGCACGAGCACCAAGTACCCACCACTCAGGGCGAGTTCACCGAGCAGAGCGGTGGTCCAGGCCCCCGCATCCCCGGGCAGCAGCGAGGCCAGCCCGAGCAGCAGGGTGGCCGCGAGGGCGAACGGCAAGGTCAGCACATCGGGCAGCCGGTGCACGCCCCGATCGACAACCCCGAGCAGCACGGCCACCGGCGCGAGCAGCAGCCAGACCCCCAGCTCCGGGCGGGCGCCAGTGGTCAAGGCGAGCCCCGCACAGACCAGCGAGGTCAGCACCGCGAGACCCGGAGTCGAGGGCCCGTACCCGCGAGCGGCCCCGAGCCAGCCCCGGGCGGGACCGGTGAACGGCCGCCCGTCGGGGGCCGCGGACCGCCACGGCTCGTCGGGTTCGACGGACAGCCGGTACGCCGGGCGGGGCAGCAGCACCCCGGCGGCCGCGCCCCACAGCGCGGCCCCGGCGACGAGAAACCCGTTCACCGCTTCGAGCCCCTTCACCACGTCGAGCCGTTCGCTGCTTCGAGCCCGTTCACTGCTTCGTCAGGGTGCCGGACGGCCTTCCGGCGGCCGCCTCCTCGGACTGGTACGTGAGCTTGCCGTCGCTGCCGAGGGTGAAGACCAGTTCGGCGGTGCCGCTGGTGCACAGGCCCGCGGTGCCGGGCTTGCGCGGGTCGGTGCGCTCCTCGATGCGCACCTCGCCCGCCGTGCCGGAGAGCAGCTTGCCCACGCCGTGGCACTCCACCTTCGTACCCAGCACCTCGATCGTCGAGGTCGTCAGGACGACGTCGCTGCCCGTCCTGCCCGCCGTGAAGGCGGCGGTGACCGTGCCGTGCGGCTGGCCGGTGCTCTGCTCCGTGGTCGGGCCCTGCCAGGTTCCGATGAACTGGCTGGGTAGTTCGGCCAGTTGGGTTCCGGACGGTGAACCCGAGGGGGTCGCTGCGTCGGTCGGGTCCTGCGCCCCCGGCTCGGGGGTGTCCGTGGCCCCGCTCGAAGCGGGCGGCTTCGAGCCCGTGTTGTTCGTGCTGCCGCCGCCCGGCAGCATGTCGAAGAGGAAGGCCGCGCCGACCGTGACGGCGGCCAGGGCGCCCGCCACCGCGAGGGCCACCGTGCAGCTGACCTTGCGGCCGCGGCCGCGTTCGCCCGGTTCGGTGGCGGTCGCCACCGAGAGGGCCACGCGCGGGCCGTTGTCCACCGGTCCCGGCGGGGCCGTGGGCGGCGGGGGCGTGCGGGGGCCGGGGAACGGGGCCGCGTCCCTGCCGTACGAGGCGTCCGGCGGGCCGAAGGCGCCTGCGGATCCGGACGCGGGCCCCGTGCCGCCCCCGACCGCCGGGCTGCTGAACGGGATCGGCCCCGAGCCGCTCACCGACTCCTCGGGCTCCAGGTCGAGCAGCCGCACCGCGGACCGGCTGACCTCCTCCACCAGCGGGCCCGGCAGCCAGCCGTCCCGGACCAGCGCCGCCGCTCCGGCCGGGGCGAGGCGGGCCGCGAGGGCGGCGGGGGTCGGGCGGTCGGCCGGGTTCTTGGCGAGGCAGGCGCCGACCGCGTCGCGCAGCTCGCCGGTCAGGCCCGCGCCCAGTTCGGGCGGCTCGTGCACCACCTTGTAGAGGAGGGCCGCCGAGGAGTCGCCGGGGAAGGGCGGCTCGCCGGTCGCCGCGTACGCGAGGACCGCGCCGAGCGAGAACACGTCGGCGGCGCCGGTGACACCCCGGCCGAGGATCTGCTCGGGCGACATGTAGCCGGGCGAGCCGATGGAGACGCCGGTCGCGGTGAGCGAGGCGGTGCCGTCGGTGGCGCGGGCGATGCCGAAGTCGATGAGGCGGGGCCCGTCGAGGGTGAGCAGTACGTTCGACGGCTTCACATCGCGGTGCACCAGGCCGAGCGCGTGCACCGCGGCCAGCGCCTCGGCGAGGCCGGCGCCGAGGACCCGTACCGAATGATCGGGAAGCGGGCCCCGGTCCATCACGGCCTGGGTCAGCGAGGGGCCCGCGACATAGCCCGTCGCCACCCACGGAACCGGCGCCTCCGGGTCCGCGTCGAGGACCGGCGCGGTCCAGTCGCCGCCGACCCGCCGGGCCGCCTCGACCTCGTGCCGGAAGCGGGCCCGGAACTGTTCGTCGAGGGCGAAGTGCGGGTGCACCACCTTGACCGCGACCGTGCGGCCGCCCGCACTGCGGCCCAGGTACACCCGGCCCATGCCGCCCGCGCCGAGCCGGCCGAGCAGCCGGTAGGCACCGATCGTGTGCGGTTCGCCCGCTTCCAGCGGCTGCAACGACTGCATCCGGTGCTCCCCCAACGCCCACCCTGGTCAAGCCGGTCGCACAGCAGCGTAGAGCCGTACGTGCCCGGGATCACCCTCAACCGAGACTGATCCGATGCTTACCCGAGCGAACCGAAGGGCGGGTTCCGCACTCTTGACTGGCGTGGTTCATGCTTAATCGCCCAAAACGCCACCGCCCTCAGCCAGATCCACGGAGCCCCGAATGAAGCGTCGCCGCCCTGCCGCTCTGATAGCAGCCGCCGTCATCGGCGCGGTCGTGCTGGTCTCCGGCTGCTCCGACGAGGGCAAGCCGGTCAGCTTCGACTCGGGACCGAGCAGCCCGTCGACGAACGCCTCGCCGCAGGGCGGGCAGAAGAAGAACGACGACGCCTCCGCGAAGAACGGCGCGGCCGCCCAGACGCTCCTGCCGACCGGCCCGAAGGCCGAGTTCACCACGCAGAGCAGCCTCGGCGACGGCACCAAGATCGGCGTGACCACGCTCAAGGGCGCCAAGTCCGGGTTCACGGGCAAGGTGTGGGTGTGGGCGCCGAAGCAGTACTTCGACGAGAAGTACAAGGACAGCGGCTTCCCGGTGCTCATCGCGCTGCCCGGCGGAAACGGTTATCCCAAGAACTACTGGATGGGCACCGACCTCAAGCTGCAGAGCAGCATCAGCGAGTGGTCCAAGACCGGCACGAGCCTGCCGTTCATCGTGGTCATGCCGGTCCTCAACCCGGACGCCAAGCACTACTACGACGGCAGCGACATCCCGGGGCAGCCGAAGATGGGCACCTGGATGACCGAGGACGTGCCGGACCTGGTGCGGGCCAACTTCCGCACGTTCAAGTCCCGTGACGGCTGGGCCTTCATGGGCTCCTCGTCTGGCGGCTTCGTCGGCCTGAAGTCGGTGCTCAAGCGGCCCGACCTGTTCAAGGCCGCGATCGCCTCGGGCCCGGACATCGTGCCGGACTCCCCGCTGTGGGCCGGCCACGAGGCCGAGAAGCAGGCGAACAACCCGGAGAAGCTCGCCCAGGACCTGATCGACAAGAAGGGCCCCGAGGTCGCGCTCGCCTTCCAGGTGGGCACCAAGGAAGGCACCGTCGTGCCGAACGTCAAGAAGTTCATCGACACGTACGGCAAGGGCCCGGTGAAGACCCGCCTCCAGCTGATCCAGGGCGGCACCCACAACGCCCACACCTACGTGACGGGCATGGGCGAGGGGACCATGGAGTGGATCAGCAAGCAGATGCTCGCCCCGGTCCCGTCCTCCTGAACCGGCCGACGCCGCTCACAGAGCCAGCAGCTCCACGTTCACATCCGCGGGGAACCCGGTGGTCGGGCCCGTCCGACGGGCGAACTCCCGCACGCCTTCGAGCTGTTGGTCCCCGAAGCGGAAGTCAAGCGTCGTGAAGTAGCGCTCCAGGAGCTCGGCGTCGAACACCTCCCAGCGCGCGGCCTGCTCGGCCACCTTGCCGACCTCCTCCAGGGAGAGGTCCCGGGACGCGAGGAACGCCTCGTGCACCTGCTGTACGACGTGGGGCTCGCGGGCCAGGTAGTCCTTGCGGGCGGCCCACACGGCGAAGACGAACGGCAGCCCCGTCCACTCCTTCCACATCGCGCCCAGGTCGTGGACCTGGAGCCCGAGCCGCGGGGCGTCGTGCAGCGAGGCCCGCAGCGCGGCGTCCCCGATCAGCACGGCGGCGTCCGCCTCGCGCATCATCAGGCCGAGGTCGGGCGGGCACGTGTAGTAGTCGGGGGCCACCTGGTACCGCTCGGCGAGCAGCAGCTGCGCCAGGCGTACGGAGGTCCGCGAGGTGGACCCGAGCGCGACCCGGGCCCGGTCCAGGTCCTCCAGGGGACGCTGCGAGACGATCACGCAGGACATGACCGGCCCGTCGCAGCCGACCGCGATGTCGGGGAAGGCGACCAGGTCGTCGGCGTTGCGCAGGAACTCCACGAGGGTGATCGGCGCGATGTCCAGGTCACCGTTCACCAGCTGCTCGCTGAGCTTCTCCGGGCTGTCCTTGGTCAGCTCCAGGTCGAGCAGCGTTCCCGTCCGAGCCAGGCCCCAGTACAGGGGCAGGCAGTTGAGGAACTGGATGTGACCGACGCGCGGCCGGCCGCCGTGGTGCTGGGGGCTGGTTGAATTGTCCACATGGCGAGGCTAGACCCGTCCCAATCCGTGGACTCCGCCGGGCCCTGCCGGGGGGGGGTGCCGCGGGGACGCCGCGAGGGTGTCCCCACTGGGCCGTACGGGGCGCCTCGCGGGAGAGCTTGATCACCTGCTCAGCCCCCGGTCAAACGTCCGGGTGGAGTGATCTTTCCCTCTACCGCAGCACCTGAGCTGCGTGCTACGCTCAGCGCAAGTTGCAGTTTGGTTTCCCTTGCAGTACAGAGCCTGCGGAGCATGTAACCCGCAGGCTTTTGTAGTTTTCAGACTTGTTTGCAGGTTCTGGAGCAGGGCAACCCTTTGGCCCAAGGAGGGCTTATGGCTACCGGAACCGTGAAGTGGTTCAACGCTGAAAAGGGCTTCGGCTTCATCGCCCAGGACGGCGGCGGCCCGGATGTCTTCGTCCACTACTCCGCGATCAACGCGTCTGGTTTCCGCTCCCTGGAGGAGAACCAGGTCGTGAACTTCGACGTCACCCAGGGCCCGAAGGGCCCGCAGGCGGAGAACGTCACCCCGGCCTAACTTGCCCGGGTTGGCGATCGCTGACTTAGCAGTACCCAAGGAGCCCCGTCCGCATGGACCGGGGCTCCTGCCTTTTACCCCCCCCGGCGGGGCGAATGTGCTTCCGCCTGCGTCCCGTGCCGGGTCACTCGCTCCCCCAACCTTGCATTCGCCCTCGGGCCACCCGTGGTCGAAAACGGGGTCAGGGGCGCGGGGAACTGCGCGACCAGCCCAAGGCGGCCCGCAGCCGGAAGCGGAGCAACCCGCACCCCGCTCAGCGGTAAAGCCCCTCGATCTCGGCGGCGTACCGCTCCAGAATCGCCTTCCGGCGCACCTTGAGCGTCGGGGTCAACTCACCCCGCTCCACCGAAAAATCCCGTGGCAGAACCGCGAACCCCCGAATCCGCGCAGGCCTGGACACCTCCGCATTGGCCGCCTCGACCGCAACCCGCACGAGCTCGCGGACCTCCTCCGGACCCCGCCCCGCCGTCTCCTGCGCATCGACCGTGATCAGCGCGACCGGGTAGGGCCGCCGGTCCCCCACCATCACCGCGTGCGAGACGACGCGGGCCCGCTCGATGACCCGCTCCACGTGCGAGGGGGTCAGATTCTTCCCGGCCGACGTGATGATCAGGTCCTTCTTGCGGCCGGTGATCGTCAGGTAACCGTCCGCGTCCAGCGCCCCCAGGTCCCCCGTGTGCAGCCAGCCGTCCGCGTCCAGCGCCTCCGAAGTGCCCTGGGCATTCGCGTGGTACCCGGGGAAGATCATCGGCCCCCGGGCCAGCACTTCATCGTCGTACGCGATCTTCACCTCGCACCCCGAGACCGGCCGCCCCACCGTCCCGTACCGCACCGCCCCGGGGTGATTGAGCGAGATCACGCCCGCGGACTCGGTCATCCCGTACCCCTCGAAGACCTGGATCCCGCAGGCCCGCAGGAAGTCCAGGATCGCCGGGTCGATCGGGGCGCCGCCGGTCAGCGCCCAGCGGAGCCGTCCGCCGAAGGCTGCTCTGACCAGGCTGAACAGCGAGGCGTCGGCGGCCTCGTACTCGCTCTGCCGCTCGGGCGGAAGCGCCCCGTCCGCCGCCAGGACGCCGATCGCGACCGCCGCGTCGAACCGCTCGCCGCCGCCCTCCGTCGCCTCGGCGAGCGAGCGCACGACCGAGTAGACCTTCTCGAAGAGGCGCGGTACGGAGGGGAGATGGGTCGGCTGCGCCTCGGCGAGTTCGCCGACCACGTCCTCGATCCGGCCGCCGAAGTAGCAGAGTTCGCCGCCGTAGAGCAGCGTCGAGAACTGGATGAGTTGGGCAAGCAGGTGCGCGAGGGGCAGGTAGAGGTACGTGCGGTCGCCGGGGCCGCCCTCGATGAGGTTCAAGGTCGCGTCCTGGACCGCACCCATGTTGCCGTGCGTGAGCCGGCAGCCCTTGGGCAGGCCGGTGGTCCCGGAGGTGTAGACGAGCTCGGCGTCGTCACCGGGGCGGACGGCCGCCGACCGGGCCGAAAGCTCGTCGAGCGGCACGGACTCGCCCCGGGCCCCCAGATCCGCCGGCGGCACCGCCCTCCCCTCACACGGCCCGGTCATCAGCAGTACGTGAGCGAGCGCGGGAAGGTCCCCCCGCAGCCCCTCCACCCGGGCCGCCTCCGCGGGGCCCTCGCAGATCACCGCCTTCGCCGCGGAGTCGGCGAGCACCCACGTGGCCTCCTCGTCGCCCGCCGTCGGGTACACCGGCACCACCACCGCGCCCGCCGCCAGGCAGGCGAAGTGCGCGTACGTCCACTCCGGGCGGGTCTCGGCGAGGATCGCGACCCGGTCGCCGGCCCCGATGCCGAGCGCGAGCAGGCCGCGCGCGGTGCGGCGCACGGTCTCGCGCAGTTCGGCGTACGTGACCGTCGCCCAGCCCCCGCCCGCCTCCCGGAACCTGAGGGCCGGCCGGTCCGGGTGGCGCGCCGCCGCCCATTCGGTGAACACGGCGAGCGTCTCGGGGCGCGGGCTCTCGTACGGGCTCTGGGGGGTCATGATCCGACGGTAAGTACGACTCCTGTCCCTACGGGATGACGGGAAACGTCACCCCGGCTGACCTCAACGCTCAACCCCGCTACCGTCGTTGACCATGGCGAAGCCGACGATCACCGTGCACCACGTGCGGGCCGTGCTGCGCGGCGCCGAGCGGCACGGCATCGACACCGTGCCGCTGCTCCAGGCGTCCGGCATCCCCCCGCTGCTGCTCGGCGACGACCGGGCGCGGGTCACCCCGGCTCAGTTCGCGCAGCTCTTCCGGGCCCTGTACCGGGCGACCGGGGACGAGTTCCTCGGCCTCGGCGGCGCCCCCAGCCGCCCCGGCACGTTCGCGATGATGTGTTACGCGGTGCTCGGCTGCCGCGACCTCGGCGGCGCGATGCGGCGCGGCACCACGTTCTACGGCCTGTTCGCGCACGGCCCCGACCTCACCCTCGACATCATCGGCCCCGAGGCGGTGTTCGCGGTCCGGGGCGACCTCGCGGGCCAGGACGAGGACCGGTTCCTGACCGAGTGCCTCGTGATCATCTGGCACCGGCTGTGCAGCTGGCTGGTGGGCCGCCGCATCCCGCTGACCCGCGCCGCGTTCGGTTATCCGCCGCCCCCGCACAAGGACGAGTACGAGTCCCTCTTCGGCTGCCCGGTCCGGTTCGGGGACACCCGCACGGAGGCGGTGTTCGACGCGCACTGGCTGACCGCCCCGCTCGTACGCGACGAGGCGGACCTCGGCCAGATGCTGCGCCGCTCCCCCTTCGAACTGCTCAGTCGGCGCGCGTACGGGACGACCGTGGGCGAGCAGGTGGGCCGGGCCCTGTCCGCCGCCCTGCGTGCCTCCCCCCGGCTGCCCACCCTCGACGAGACGGCGGCCCGCCTCGCCATGTCCCCGGCGACTTTGCGCCGCCGCCTGGCACAGGAGGGCACGTCGTTCCAGCAGCTCAAGGACGCGGTGCGGCGCGATGCCGCGATCGCGGGCCTGGCGGAGGGCCGCGAGCCGATCGCGGAGATCGCGGCCCGCCTCGGCTTCTCGGAGGACACGAGCTTCCACCGCGCGTTCCGCCGCTGGACGGGGGCCACACCGGGGTCGTACCGGCTGGGCCGGTGAAGGCCATGGGGGTCGGTGCCTGACCACCGGGGGCCATCGGGGTCAGTGAAGGTGAGCGGTACGGTCAGCTCCGCATCTACGCGTCAGTCACTACCTTCTCCTCAACTGCCCGCGCCCCATAGGACCGTTGGGAGAGCCGCATGCACGTCCGTACCAGAGTGGCCGGTGCCATCACCGCCGCACTCCTCCTGTCGGCAGCCACCCCCACCGCGTTCGCCGACGACACGGCGACCGCCTCGCCCGGGGACATCGTCACCCAGTCCCCCACCGAGTTCCATCCGCTGCCAGGTCAGTGGACCAACACCAAGGCCTGGCACGTCACCTACCGCTCCACCAATGCCAAGGGCGGCCCGAACGTCGTCTCCGGGACGGTCATCGTGCCCAACGACGGCCGCACGGGCCCGCGCCCGGTCGTGACGTACGCCGTCGGCACGGTCGGGCTCGGCGACTCGTGCGCGCCGAGCGCCAACTTCCCGTACGGGACGGCCGTCGAGGCCACGCTGATCAACCAGGTCGTGCAGAAGGGCTGGGCGGTCGCGGTCACCGACTACGAGGGCCTGGGCACGCCCGGCGACCACACGTACACGGTCGGCCGGGCGGAGGGCACCGCGATGCTGGACGCGGCCCGCGCCGCCGAGCGCCTCGGCATCCCCGGCATCGACGCCAACTCCCCAGTCGGGATCATGGGTTACTCGCAAGGCGGCCAGGCCAGCAGCTGGGCGGCCGAGCTGCACGACTCCTACGCCCCCGACCTGAAAGTGAAGGGCACCGCGACCGGCGGCGTCCCGGCCGACCTGATGAAGGTGGCCGCGTCCAACGACGGCGGCCTCGGCTCCGGCCTCATCTTCATGGCGGCGGCCGGCCAGAACGCGGCCTTCCCCGAGCTGAAGCTGGACTCGTACCTGAACCCGGCGGGCAAGGCGCTGGTCGACTACTTCAAGAACAACTGCGTGGCGATCGACACGACGGTGGGCTCGTTCAAGCACGTCACCGACCTGACCGTGAAGAACCCGCTCGAACAGCCGGACTGGCAGGCCAGGCTGGCCGAGTCGAAGCTCGGCACGCACCGCCCGGACGCGCCGGTGTACCTCTACCACGGCACGGTGGACGAGCTGATCCCGTACGCGGTGGGCCAGCAGCTCCGCTCGGACTGGTGCGCCAAGGACGCGAACGTGGAGTGGCACGCACTGCCGCTGCTCGGCCACATCGGCGGGGTGACGGTGGGCGGAGTCCCGGCGGCGAACTGGCTGGCGGACAGGTTCGCGGGTAAGCCGGCTAGCTCCAACTGCTAGCTGTTACAGCCGAGTTGAGCCCGCCTCCGGGATCGATCCCCGGGGGCGGGCTCAGCACATGTGGCGCTACAGGCCATACCGGCGCGCCGATTCTTCCTGCTGGGCGAGGCGGTGGAGGGCGCGCAGGATCGGGTCGACCAGGATGGTGGCCGCGACGGCGACCTCGACCTTCTCGGCCTCGGAGGGGTGGGTCTCGACGAAGTCGAGATCGCGGACGGCGGCCTGGTGCATGAGCTGGGCGTACGGGGCCATCAGCTCGGCGTCCCAGGGATAGCCGAGCCGGCGCAGGGTGGCGACGGCGACGATCAACGCCCGGTGATCGGGCGAGAGTTCACCGATCTCCCGGGCGGTGGACCACCCCAGCATGCCGAGCAGCCGGTCCACTTCACCACGGGCGGCGACCACAACCTCATCGGCGTCGTCCGGGTCGGGCCCGTGGGGCAGGGCCCACAGGGCGGCGCCGAGACGGATGGTGCGGTCGAGGGAGTCGTCGTCGACGTACCCGATGACCTCCTTGGCCGTGGCCACCGGGAGCCGGCCGACCTCGACCAGGGCGCGGATGAGGCGGAGCCGGCGCACGTGGCTGTCGTCGTACTCGGCCGTGGTGGCGCCCACCTTGCGGCCCGGCGCGAGCATGCCCTGACGCAGGTAGTACTTGATCATCGCGGCGGAGACCCCGCTCCGCTCACTCAACTCGGCCAGCCGCATCCCTTGCACCCTTCGTCGGACAACGCCATTATCCAAGGTATGGACTTGGGTAACTCCGTTATCCAACACGGGAGTTTCCCGCCGGAGAAGCCGTCCGTCAAAGAGGGCGTCCGTCGAGGAAGTCGTCCGTCGACGAAGCCGTCCGTCGAGAATCTGGAGGCACCATGTCCGCCAAGCCGACCGTGAGCCGCACGACCGCCGCCGCCGAGGGCGACGTGGTGGTGCTGCTGATCGGGATGCGCGTCAACCACTTCTGGGCGGTGCACCAGTGGGTTCCGGTGGCCGCGGCCATGTTCCGCATGCTCGGCGAGCTCGGCAAGGACAAGAGCCGAGGACTGCTCAGCCACGTCCTGCTCACCGCGTCACCGCGCACGTATTACGTGGTCCAGTACTGGGAGTCCAAGGAGAAGCTGTACGCCTACGCGCACTCGCCGGAGATGTTCCACCACCGGGCGTGGGCGATCATCAACCGCAAGGAGCGCAAGGGCAAGGCCCGCGGGCACGTGGGGCTGTGGCACGAGACGTACGTCGTGCCCGAGGGCTCGTACGAGTCGATCTACGCGGACATGCCGCCGTTCGGTCTCGCGGCGGCGACGGGGGTGCTGCCGCTCGAGGCGCGGGGGCGGAGTGCGGCGGAACGGCTCGGGCGCCGGAAGAAGACGCCCCAGGGTGCCGAACCGGCGGCGTAGCGACGCCCACTCGCACCTCTTGAGGGGGCGGGAAGACCCACCAAGGGGCGTGGGATGCCTCACGGGGAGCACGGAAGACCCGCCGAGGGGCGTGGGATGCCTCACAGGGGGGCGCGGAGACCCGCTAGGGGGGCGCGGGAAACTGCGCGACCAGCCCCCGACGGCCCGCGGCCGAATCCCCGCGCCCCCCCAGCGGAGCGACTCCGCGGAGCTACTCCGCGGAACGGCGGCGACGCGTGGCCACCAGGATGCCCGCGCCTCCGGCCAGCGCGACGGCGGTGCCACCCGCGGCCCACGGCAGCGCGGAACCGGCCCCGGTGGAGGCGAGGGAGGTGCCGCCGGAGGCGGGTGCCGGGTCGTTCTTGGCGGCGGCGGTCACGGACTTGCCCCCCTTGTCGGCAGCGCCGGTTCCGGTGCCCTTGTCGCCCTCCTTGGAGGCATCGGGCTTGGACCGACCCTCCTCCTTCTTCCCGTCGTCCTTCTTGCCCTTGTCCTTCTCCTTCTCCTTCTCCTTCGCGGCAGCCGCGTCGGCCTCGTCCTTCTTACGGGCCTCGTACTGCCCCTTGTCGAGGAAGGCCTGGACGTCTTCCGGCGTACCCAGCAGCGCCTTCTTCGCGGCCGCCTTCACCGCGGGGCCGCCCTGGCCGTAGATCCGGGTGGTCAACACCCGGTTGTCGACGATGCGGGCCTCGTACTGCCCCTTGTCGATGAACGCCTGGACGTCCTCGGGCGTACCCAGGAGCGCCTTGGTCCCGGCCTCCTTCACGCCCGGCCCGCCGGCGTTGATGATCTGGCTGACCAGAACGCGGTTGTCGAGGTTGCGCGCCTTGAACTGGCCGACCTCAAGGAACTCCTTGATGGACTCGCGGGTGTCCACGTTCAGCGCCTTGGCCCCGGCTTCCCGCACCGCACGCCCGCCGACGCTGATGATCTGGGCGACGCGTACCCGGTCGTCCTGGAAACGCGCCTCGTACTGGCCCACCTCCAGGAACTTCCGCACAGCGGCCGCACCCTGGTCGAGTGCCTTGCTCGCGCGCTCCTTGAACTCCCGCCCCGCATCCTTGGCCGCCATCAGGCGAAGGAGCTCGACCCGGTCGTCGTCCTCCTGCTGCTTGGCCGTCTTCGTCCCTGCATCGGGCGCCGAAACGGCAGGCGCCTTGGCGTCGGCCGCGTACGCCGGAGAGGCGAGCAGAACGGCCGGCGCGATGGCTGCGGACGCGACAAGAGCCGATATGCGCGTGAACTTCATGTGATTCCCCCGGTTGCCCAAGAAAGCCAGAAATGGTCACCCGCATCGTATGTCGGTCTTGACCTTGCCTTTACACAGCCCTCTGCCCCTGGGCTCGGACGCCACGGCGCATCTCTTGAAGGCACTTGGCAAACAGACCAAGGCATCCGCATCAGGGGCTCGAAGACCCCCTAGGGTCCTCAACCGGCGGTGGCTCCGGACGCATGGGGCGGCGTTCACCGCGTACGCCACGCAGTCAGGACGCTCAGCCCTTCGCAGCGGCGGGGCCCGCGTACCCGTCGTGGTTTGCCCCGCCCAGGACGGCCCCAGCCGCCATCAGCGGACTCGCGGTTCAGTGCTCTCCATGAGGAGAGCCACGTCCTTCTCGATTTCCGTCGGCGTGGTGGGCAGGGCCGAGGACTGGATGCCGACACGGGTAGGACGGTGTTGGCGCGTGGGGGTGTTGAGTCGTACGTCTTTGATGCCGCGCTTCATGGAGTTGCGTATCCACTTGCCGGCAGGGCGTTCCACGAGGCGGTGGATGAGCCAGGCGGTGGCCATCATCAGCGCGATGACCGAGAGCACCAGGACCGGGGCGGGGAGCCGGTGACGGAAGTGGTGGATGAGGGTCATGCCGATGAACATGTGGATCAGGTACAGCGGGTACGTGATCGCTCCGGCGGTGGAGAGCCATTTCCACTGGATCTTGTCGAAGGCGCCCAGGGCGATCGCGCCGACTACGGCGAACCCGGCGATGACGATGAGGCGGACAGGCCAGGTCGGCAGGTGCTCGGCGGCGACGCGGCCGAGGTTGCTGGCCATCCGGTAGTGGATGTAGCGCTGGGACAGCAAGAGCTGGAACAGGACGATGCCCCACAGCAGGGCGTTGGATCCGAAGCGGCGCATCAGGAAGAAGGCGATGCCCGCGATGAAGAACGGCGCGTACTGCGGCATCGCGAACGCCGCGAGCGCCGGGAAGCCGAGGCTGGGCGCGAGGGCCGCCGCCACCGTCCATACGCCGCAGAAGATGAGCAGGTTGCGGTAGGTGACTCCGCACAGGACGACGATCGCCATGAGGACGTAGAACTTGAGCTCCACGAAGAGCGTCCAGTACACGTCGTCGACGTTCTTGGTGTTGTTGCCGGCTTGCATCATGGTCAGGTTGACGATCACATCGTCCCAACCACGTATCGACGTGATCTCCGGCCACTTCTTCACGACCAGCGCGGTCAGCGGCACGGCCACCCAGTAGGCGGGGAAGAGACGGGAGACCCGGGAAACGGCGAAGTCGCCCAGCGACCGGCCCCACACGCTCATACAGATGACGAATCCGCTGACCAGGAAGAACACCTCGACGCCCAGCCAGCCGAACTCGGCGAACTTGTGCAGCGTCGGGAAGATCGTCGCCGGGTTGTGTCCCCAGGACCGACTGAGGGCGACGTAGTGATAGAAGACCACCATCAGGGCGGCCACGAGCCGGAGCCCGTCCAGTGCCGCAAGTCTGGTCGCCGGTCGGCGCTGGGACATGAGGATCCTCTACAGCGCCCTGGTCTGGGACGCGACAATCGGGGAGCTTCGGACAGGAACGAGCTACCTGTGGGTAGATTGTGTGCGGGCCATGTTCTCATGCCTTGTCCAGTGGCACTCCGGGGGTGCTACTCGGAGGTCGATGACCGGGCAACGGGTCGTTTGCGGCCCCCGCGCCGCATGCGATCCCGCGGACTGAAACCGGGCTGCCCGCCTTGTGAAGCGGTACCCCTGCCGCGATCCCTCTGAATTGCCGCCGCCGCGCTCACGGCGGAGACCCGACAACGCCCTCCGGCACTGCTCGGCGGCGGGTCTCACCAACACCCAGGGGAATTCCTCTTGGGGCACGCCGGGTAAGTGGCCTTGGACCGTGAGTGGCTGGGGCATGGCGCAGCGGAGGAGGGACCGCGGCCGGCCGCCGGGAAGCGAGCTCCCGACGGCCGCACCGGTATTCACCGTCTCAGGTCAGGTGAGTTCGATGAGGGTCTTCCAGGTGTTGCCGCCCCACACGCTGAAAGTGGGCATCTCCAGAGCCTCTTATGGAAGGCGAATGGTCCGACTTGCCAGATACGTATCACTCGAACTGGCTCCATTTTGCCGAAACGGCCTGGTTCACCAACCCGCATCGAGCTCCCAGATATGGCCCCCATGCCCTCGCGGCCATTGCATGCGGATCCTCACTCGCCGCCCCGCCGAGCGGCCCGTGGTTCCTCAAATCGCTTACACCCAGGCAAACTCAAGGTCTCGCGTCCCACCGCTCGAGACGGTGACATACGCGGCGCCGGAGCAGTTCCTTTCAATCGATTCGTAGACGACGCCACATCCACGTGCGAGATGAGAGGAAGCAGCCTCCCCCAATGAACGCAACGCGCAGCCGCACCCCCTTCGGGGAGAGGTACGGCCGCGCTGTCGGCCCGGCTCAGGCCTGCTCGAAGATCCACTTCTGGAAGCGGAGGCCCTCGAAGGGCTGCACGGTGAGCTGGGTGCCCTTCTGGCCGTCGGGGAGCGTCGCGACGCCGTCCATGTACGGGAAGGCGATGCGGTACAGGTTCTCGCCGACGGGTTCGATCGACCAGCGCTCCGGGAACGGCTGCACCGCGATGCGGGGCGGGAAGATGCGCAGCGCGCTCAGCGCGAAGAACGCCTCACCCGTGCTGAGCGAGCTGCGGATCTGGTACTCGTTGATGCCGTTCACACAGGTCAGCCGCCACTTCTGGTTCGGCTCCTTGCTGAGCGGCCAGCCGATGACGGGCGTGTTGGGGTGCGGGCTCCCGCCGGAGACGTCCGTGTAAAGGTCTTCAGCCGCGTTCTTGATCAGGTACTCGCCATCGGTCAGGATCGGCATGAAAGCCTCCAGGTCAGGGCGGGTGTACGGGTCTGATCGAGCTCCCTCACCCTAGGCGTGGAGTGGTCGGGGCGTAACGGATGCGTCCGGTCGATCCGGCACAATTCAACTCGGCCTGGCCGTGCGGGACTTCGGTGCATTTATGCGCCCCGCCCAAGGGGTGGCGCGGCGGAAATCCCCTGCGTCCGTGTTCCGCATACGAGCCTGCGCCCCTACGGACCAGTGCGCCCGGGCGGGCAAGTGGGCTCCGCGCCAGGGTGGGCGGAAGCGGCCGGGACCGGCCATCGGGGTGCTTGGGCATCCGCCCGGAAAGGGCCTCAGGGGAAGGCGTTCGGCTGCGGCCCGGCGGTCGTCGCCCGGGGCGCCGGGCGACGTGGCCGGTGTCGGGCATTGCTACACGGCCGCGCGTACGCCGATACAGAACCGTCCAGGGCTCGATACGCCGCCCGGGCACTCTCGAAATGACCCACCCTCCGGAGTCGCCGAAGCGGTCCGTTCACACCTTGAGGAGCACGCCATGAAGACCTTGAACAGCAGGATCGCCAAGCTCTGGACGACGACCGTCGGGGGCATCGGAGCGGTCGTCGTCATCGCCTCCATGGTGCTGATCGTCGGCGCCTTCATGACGAACTCTGCGGCGGGCGAGTCGTGGCAGCCCGCCGGCACGCTCGGGGCGATCGGGCTGTGCGTCGGCGCGACGATGGTGAGCGTCGGGGTGCTGGGCCGGAGCATCGTGACGAAGTCGGGGCTGCGATGAGCCGGCTCCTGGAACGCGGCTGGCTCGCGGCCTGCCGCCTCGGCGACGCCGCGCTCGCCGGTGCGCACCGCATCGGATCGACGGCCGCACTGCCCTGGCCCCAAGAAGGCCAGGCGAGCGTGGAGTTGGTGGGGGTCGGCAGCCTCGGCACGGTGGGCGGGCAGACGCCGGTGCCGATCGCGAGCCTCACGAAGGTGATGACCGCGTACGTTGTGCTGCGGGCGTATCCGCTGGGGCCGGAGGATGCCGGGCCGATGGTCCGTGTCGACCGGGCCGCCGCCCAGGAATCGGACTCGGTGATCGAGTCGGTGGTGCCCGTCGAGGAAGGGCAGCGGTATCCCCTCCGGCAGCTCCTCGAATTCATGCTGATTCCCTCGGGCAACAACATCGCCCGGCTCCTCGCCCGTTGGAGCGCCGGTTCCGAGGCGGCCTTCGTACGCCGGATGAATGCCGCTGCCGCCGAACTCGGCATGACCCGCTCGGCTTTCACCGGCTCCTGCGGCATGGACGTCGGCAACGTCGGCACGGCCGCCGATCTGCTCACGCTGGCCGGCGCGGTCATGCGGGACGAGGTGTTCCGGACCATCGTGAGTACGCCCTCCGTCCCTCTCCCCGGGGGCCAGGGCGAGGGACGCACGACCAACCGGCTGCTCGGTCAGTACGGGGTCGTGGGGTTGAAGACCGGCACGAGTACCCCTGCGGGCGGGAATGTGCTGTGGGCGGCGTACACCGATGTGGGCGGGGTGCGGCGGCTGGTGCTCGGCGCGGTTCTGGCCCAGCGGACCGGGCGCTCTCCGGTCCGGGCGAGGGCGGCGGTGTGGGCGCACACCCGGCGACTGGTCATGGCGGTACAGCGCATGGCGCCGGACGGCTTCGCGCTGCCGCAGTCGTCCCCCGCCCCGCCCGAGACCCTCCGGGGGTGCGGGCCGGCTGCGGGCCGATGGCCGGTGCCGGGCGCGCCGGCCCCGGGCCCTCGCACCTCAAGCACCGGAGAGCCCGAGTACGCGGGTCGGTCGGCTGCGGGCCGTACGTAGCCGGTCGCGCAGTTCCCCGCGCCCCTTGCGGAATGCGAGGCAGACGGCCCCCGGAGGCCGGCTCGCCGAACGCCTGTCAACGGGCGGGAGGGTGGACCAGCGCCCCCGGGCCAGGCCCAGCCCCTCTTACGCCGCGACCGCCACAGCGGAATCCCGCTCGGAATCCTCCACCGGCGAAACGTGCACCGAGTCGAACGCATCCCGGTCCAGGATGTTCTCCCGGGCCGACACGATCACCGGCACCAGCGCCTGGCCCGCCACATTCGTAGCCGTACGCATCATGTCCAGGACCGGGTCGATCGCCATGAGCAGGCCGACGCCCTCCAGGGGCAGGCCCAGCGTGGAGAGGGTCAGGGTCAGCATGACCGTGGCGCCCGTCAGGCCCGCCGTCGCCGCCGAGCCGATGACCGACACGAAGGCGATCAGGACGTAGTCGCCGACACCCAGGTGCACGTCGAAGATCTGGGCTATGAAGATGGCGGCGAGGGCCGGATAGATCGCGGCGCAGCCGTCCATCTTGGTGGTCGAGCCGAACGGCACCGCGAAGGACGCGTACTCCTTGGGCACGCCGAGCCGCTCGGTGACCTTCTGCGTCAGCGGCATCGTGCCGACCGACGAGCGGGAGACGAAGGCCAGCTGGATCGCGGGCCAGGCGCCCTTGAAGAACTGGAGCGGGTTGACCTTGGCGACGGTGGCGAGCAGCAGCGGGTACACCCCGAACATCACCAGGGCGCAGCCGATGTAGACGTCGGCGGTGAAGGTGGCGTACTTGCCGATGAGGTCCCAGCCGTAGTCGGCGATGGCGAAGCCGATGAGGCCGAGCGTGCCGAGCGGGGCGAGCCGGATGACCCACCACAGGGCCTTCTGGAGGAGTTCGAGGACGGCCTCGCTGAGCGTCAGGATCGGCTTGGCCTTCTCGCCGAGCTGGAGGAGGGCGATGCCTGCGACGGCCGCCATGAAGACGATCTGCAGGACGTTCAGTTCGGTGAAGGGCGTGATGACGTCCGTCGGGATGATGCCCGTCAGGAAGTCCAGCCAGGAGCCCGTGTGCTTCGGGAGCTTGCCGTCCTTCGGGGTCAGGCCCGTGCCCGAACCCGGGTTGGTGAGCAGGCCTATGACCAGGCCTATCGCCACCGCGATCAGCGACGTGATCATGAACCAGAGCAGCGTGCGCGTGGCGAGCCGGGCGGCGTTGTTGACCTTGCGCAGGTTGGTGATCGACACCAGGATCGCGAAGAAGACGAGCGGCGCGACGGCCAGCTTCAGGAGCTGGACGAAGATGCTGCCTATCTGCTCAAGGGTGTCCTTGAGCCAGCCGACGTCCTGGCTGCGGGCCAGCCAGCCGAGCAGGCCACCGAGCACCAGACCCGCGATGATCTGGGCCCAGAAGGGGAACTTGGACGATATGGAGAAGCCTCGCTTGGGCTTCTCCTGGGCGGTCGCGGAGGACACGGAAACACTCCCTGGTGAGCGGGGACGGGGACGTTCGGACGTTCAGGAGACCTTCAGAGGTGCCGACGTTCTGGCGTTCTGACGGATGAGCGCGGCGCCCGTTCACAAGGGACTGGTCGGCGTGGACCGGTCACGTAAGGCTGGGGACACCGCCGCATGATGCCGGGGTCAGACGTCGCGGCAACAGACCGCGGACATGCAGCGGCAGAGGTCGACATGCAGACGGGCCACGAGCGGAACGGCTCCGCCGGTGGGGTGCTGGTGCACAGCTGCTGTCGTCATGTCGAACACGTTAACACTTGAACTTTGAGAACCTCAAAGCAGTTCTTTTACACCGGCATGACCCCACAATGACCGGCCGCCGCCCCAACTGGGCCTGAAACAGCGACGGCCCGGCTCCGAAGCAGTGAGCTTCGCAGCCGGGCCTTCCGGGCGTGTGAACTACCTGACGCGGGGCGCCTACTGGACGACGCCGTCCTCCTGCGAGCGGTTCGCCTCCAGCTTCGCCTTGGCGTTCTCCACCTTGTTCACGAGCTGGGCGGACATCGCGTCGCGCTGCTTGCGCAGGAGTACGAAACTGAGCGGCGCGGAGATGACGAGGGCGAGCAGGATCACCCAGATGAAGTTGGAGCGGCCGAGCCCCTTCGGCAGCACGCCGAACTGGACCAGCAGGCCGACGAAGACCAGGCTGCCGATGAAGATCCCCACGCGCAGCATGGTGTACCAGATGGTGGCGCTCGGCTTTGCGGCGTTCACGACTGACCTTCTCTCTACGGTGGCCCCTGCCCGACTAGTGAAGCACGCCCACAAATGGATCAGTTCAGCGGGCACGGGCCTCAGGTCAGGGGCAGCAGCATGATGATGTCGTCCCGGTCGTCCCCCTCGGCGACCCGGATCGCGCCGGGCACCCGCCCGACCTCCTTGTAACCGCAGGAGCCGTAGAACCGGTCGACGCCGGTGCCGCCCCGGCAGGTGAGCCGGATCGCCTCGATGCCGCCGGAGCCGCCGGGCCCGTCCAGCCCCCGTACCGCGTCGGCGGTCGCCGTCATCAGGTCGCGGCCGTACCCCTTGCCCTGGTGCGCGGGATGCACCATGACCGTGTACAGCCACACCCAGTGCGTCATGAGCCGGTGCGTGTTGTACGCGATGAACGCGGTGGCGGCGACCCGCCCGGCCTCGTCGAACCCGACGAGCAGCCGCATCCGCCCCTCGGCCATCGCCACGAAGTGCTTGACCAGTTCGGGCCGTACGTCCTCGACGGAGACCGGCGGGACGAACCCGACGGCCCCGTCCGCGTTGGACACCTCGGTCCACAGGCCGAGCAGCCCGTCGCGCAGGGCGGGCGTGACCGGCGGGTCGAGCTGAAAAGTGAGCGCCATGGAGCGGGGTCTTCTCAGAAGCGCATGGCCTGCGGCGTCTCGCGCAGCTCCGTGTCCGGGCCCGGGTACTCGCGGATGATCTCGTACCGCGTGTTGCGCTCGACGGGGCGGAAGCCGGCCTCGCGGATGAGGCCGAGCAGGTCGTCCCGGGTCAGCTTGTTGGGCGTGCCGTAGTTGTCGGCGTCGTGCGTGATCTTGTACTCGACGACCGAGCCGTCCATGTCGTCCGCGCCGTGCTGGAGCGCGAGCTGGGTGGTCTGCAGGCCGTGCATCACCCAGAAGCACTTCACGTGCGGCACGTTGTCGAACAGGAGACGGGAGACCGCGAAGGTCTTGAGCGACTCGGCGCCGGTCGCCATCGTCGTACGCGCCTGGAGCTTGTTGCGGACCTTGCCGTCCTGCATGTCCACGAAGTCGTGCTGGTAGCGCAGCGGGATGAAGACCTGGAAGCCGCCGGTCTCGTCCTGGAGCTCGCGCAGGCGCAGCACGTGGTCGACGCGGTGGCGCGGCTCCTCGATGTGCCCGTACAGCATGGTCGAGGGGGTCTTGAGCCCCTTCTCGTGGGCGAGGCGGTGGATTCGCGACCAGTCTTCCCAGTGCGTGCGGTGGTCCACGATGTGCTGGCGGACCTCCCAGTCGAAGATCTCCGCGCCGCCGCCGGTCAGCGATTCGAGGCCCGCGTCGATCAGCTCGTCGAGGATCTCGGAGGCGGTGAGCCCGGAGATCGTCTCGAAGTGGTGGATCTCGGTCGCCGTGAACGCCTTGAGCCCGACGTTCGGCAGCGCCTCCTTGAGGGCCTTGAGCGAGCGCGGGTAGTAGCGCCACGGGAGCGTCGGGTGGAGCCCGTTGACGATGTGCAGCTCGGTGAGGTTGTCGTTCTCCATCGCCTTGGCGAGGCGGACGGCCTCCTCGATGCGCATCGTGTACGCGTCCTTCTCGCCCGGCTTGCGCTGGAACGAGCAGTACGCGCACGACGCCGTGCACACGTTGGTCATGTTGAGGTGACGGTTCACGTTGAAGTGGACGACGTCGCCGTTCTTGCGTGTGCGCACCTCGTGGGCGAGCCCGCCGAGCCAGGCCAGATCGTCCGACGCGTAGAGCGCGATGCCGTCCTCGCGGCTGAGCCGCTCACCGGCCCGGACCTTCTGCTCCAGCTCGCGCTTGAGTCCCGCGTCCATCAAGGCCGCCTCCCATACGTGTGTCTTTCAGGCTCCACCAAAGGTACGCCCCGCCCTACTCGGGAAGTTCCCCGACCCGGTTCTCCCACTTCGTGGAGAGCACGATCGTGGTGCGGGTGCGCGAGACGCCCTTGGTCGAGCCGAGGCGGCGGATCGTCTTCTCCAGGCCGTCCACGTCACCGGCCCGGATCTTGAGCATGTACGAGTCGTCGCCCGCGATGAACCAGCAGTCCTCGATCTCGGCGAGGTCGCGCAGGCGCCGGGCCACGTCCTCGTGGTCGGCGGCGTCGGAGAGTGAGATGCCGATCAGCGCGGTGACACCGAGGCCGAGCGAGGCCGAGTCGACGGTGGCGCGGTATCCGGTGATGACACCGGCGGCCTCCAGACGGTTGATGCGGTCGGTGACGCTGGGGCCGGAGAGCCCGACGAGCCGGCCCAGTTCCGCGTACGAGGCCCTGCCGTTCTCGCGCAGTGCCTGGATGAGCTGCCTATCGACGGCGTCCATATGCCTGAAGCCTTCCATTGTTCAGCGATACCGCGAGTTTAAGTGTAGAATCTAAGGCATGCAGGGCCAACACCCTGCGAATCATTCAGCTGCTTGCATAATTTTCCAGCAGATCAAAGACGATCTTTCAGGAGTTGTCACCGTGTACACGATCGAGATGGCCTACGCCCGGATGCGCGAGCTTCAGGACCTGGCCAACCGGTCCCGTGCCCACCAGCCCTCCGCGACGAAGCCCCGCGCCGCCAAGCGCACCGCCAAGAAGCGCTAGTTACCGCGAGAGCCTCCACCGAGCTCTCCCTCCCAACGGCGGTACAGGCCGTGCGGCACCCCTGCCGCATCCAGTACGCGCCCCGCGACGAAGTCCACCAGATCCTGGATGTGCGTCGCCCCCGCGTAGAACGCCGGAGAGGCGGGCAGCACCACTGCGCCCGCCTCGTCCAGTGTCACCAGGTGCTTGAGCGTCTGTCCGTTCAACGGCGTCTCGCGCACCGCGACCACCAGCTTCCGCCGCTCCTTGAGCGTCACGCTCGCGGCCCGCTGCAACAGGTCCTTCGAAAGTCCCAGCGCGACCCCGGCCACACAGGCCGTCGACGCCGGCACGATCAGCATCCCCTTCACGGAGTACGAGCCCGACGAGGGCCCGGCCGCCAGATCCCCGGCCGCCCAGTGCCGTACGTCCGACACGTCGAGCGCCCCGAAGGTGTCCGGCTTTCCGTCCGCGCCCCGCGCCAGCCACGCCCGCAGGTCGTCCTGCCAGTGCGCGTCGCGGAACGCGATGCCGGTCTCGTCGAGCAGCGTCAGGCGCGAGGCCCGCGAAACCACCAGGTCGACGCTCTCCCCGGCCGCGAGCAGCGCACGCAGCACCGCCGCCGCGTACGGCGTCCCCGAGGCACCCGACACGCCGACGACCCAGGGCGTGCGCTGCTGACTGTGTACGTTCACGTGCTCCACGTGTCCGAGCCTATCCGGCGGCCCGCCCGAAGGTCTGGGCCAGGTGTCAGACCGTCAGGCCCCGCACCAGCAGGTCGAGCAGCGCGCAGATGAAAAGGGCGATCCCGATGAAGCCGTTGACCTGGAAGAACGCCCGGTTGAGGCGCGACAGGTCGTGCGGCTTGACCAGGGTGTGCTCGTAGAGGAACGCCGCGAGCACGATGAGCAGGCCGAGCCAGAAGAAGAACCCGGCACCGGTGGCGAGGGCATACCAGACGAGCAGCGCCATCGTGACGGAGTGACAGCCGCGCGCGCCGTAGATCGCGGCGGGGATGCCGAAGCGGGCCGGGACCGACTTCACGCCGTGGCCGCGGTCGGCCTCGACGTCCTGGCAGGCGTAGATCAGATCGAAGCCGCCGATCCAGATGCCGATGGCGAGACCCAGGATCACCGCGTCCCACGACCAGGAGCCGGTGATCGCGATCCAGGCGCCGACCGGGCCCATCGCCTGCGCGATGCCGAGGATGGCCTGCGGGAAGTTGGTGAACCGCTTCCCGTACGGATAGACCACCATCGGGATCACCGCGACCGGCGCGAGCGCCAGGCACAGCGGGTTGAGCGCGGCGGCGGCGCCGAGGAAGACGACGAGCGCGATGAGCGCGCCCGTCCACGCCGAGCGCACCGACACCGCCCCTGTGACCAACTCGCGGCCCGCGGTGCGCGGGTTACGGGCGTCGATCTCGCGGTCGATGATCCGGTTGCACGCCATCGCGAAGGTACGGAGCCCGACCATGGCGACGGTGACCAGGAGCAGGCGCGCCCAGTGGATGTTCTTGTCGAGCTGGAACATCGCGGTCAGCGCGGCGGTGTAGGCGAAGGGCAGCGCGAAGACCGAGTGCTCGATCATGACCAGGCGGAGGAACGCCTTGGTACGACCCGGTTGCGGAACTGCTGCGGCGGAGGCGCTCACTGGAGTCCGTACTCCGGTTCATCCCCGCGAAGGCGGGGAAACCCGCTCTCCGCGCTGCCGTTCTCCATCATCTGCCAGCACCTCACAGTCCGTATTCCTTCCAACGCTTCGTCACCCGTTCGGCCGTTTCCGGGTCCGACTCGACCATGGCGGGCCAGCCGCCGTCGCGCGTGTAGCCCTCCTCGGGCCACTTCGCGGTCGCGTCGATGCCCGCCTTGCCGCCCCAGAACTGCTGGTAGGAGGCGTGGTCGAGGTGGTCGACCGGGCCTTCGACGACGGTGAGGTCGCGGGCGTAGTCGGTGTTCCCGAAGGCCCGCCAGGACACCTCGTGCAGGTTGTGGACGTCGCAGTCGGCGTCCACGATCACGATCAGCTTGGTCAGCGACATCATGTGCGCGCCCCAGATCGCGTGCATCACCTTCTGGGCGTGCTTGGGGTACTTCTTGTCGATCGAGACGATCGCGCAGTTGTGGAAGCCGCCCGACTCCGGCAGGTGGTAGTCCACGATGTCCGGCACGATGATCTTGAGGAGCGGCAGGAAGAACCGCTCGGTGGCGCGGCCGAGGGGGCCGTCCTCCGTCGGCGGTCGGCCGACCACGATGGACTGGAGCAGCGGGCGCCTGCGCATCGTCACGCAGTCGATCGTCAGCGCGGGGAACGGTTCCTGCGGGGTGTAGAACCCGGTGTGGTCGCCGAACGGGCCCTCCGGCAGCATCTCGCCCGGCTCCAGCCAGCCCTCGACGACGACCTCGGCGTTGGCCGGGACCTGCAGCGGCACCGTCTTGCAGTCGACCATCTCGATCCGCTTGCCCTGGATGAACCCGGCGAAGAGGTACTCGTCGATGTCGCCCGGCAGCGGCGCGGTCGAGGCGTACGTGACGGCCGGCGGGCAGCCGAAGGCGATGGCGACCGGCAGCCGTTCCCCCTTCTTGGCGGCGACCGCGTAGTGGTTGCGGCTGTCCTTGTGGATCTGCCAGTGCATGCCGATGGTGCGCTTGTCGTGGCGCTGGAGGCGGTAGAGGCCGAGGTTGCGGACGCCGGTCTCGGGGTGCTTGGTGTGCGTGAGGCCCAGGTTGAAGAAGGAGCCGCCGTCCTCGGGCCAGGTGAACAGCGCGGGCAGCTGGTCGAGGTCGACGTCGTCGCCCTTCAGGACGACCTCCTGGACGGGCGCGGCCTCCTGCTTCACCTTCTTCGGCGGCACGTGCACCATCGAGCCGAGCTTGCCGAACGCCTCCCGGATGCCGACGAAGCCCTGCGGCAGCTCCGGCTTGAGCAGCCCGCCGATCTTGTCGCTGATCTCCTCGTACGACGTGAGGCCGAGCGCCTTGAGCAGGCGGCGGTCGGTGCCGTACACGTTCATGGCCAGGGGCATCGAGGCGCCCTTGACGTTCTCGAAGAGGAGGGCGGGGCCGCCGGCCTTGTTGACCCGGTCGACGATCTCGCCGACTTCGAGATACGGGTCGACCTCGGCCTTGATGCGCTTGAGGTCACCCTCGCGCTCCAGCGCCCTGAGCAGGGATCGGAGATCGTCGTAAGCCATGGGGTCAAGTATCGGGCACCCGATACCCTGGCCGGGTCACCGGGGCCGAGGCACGGCCCGCAACCGTTCCCGGGGGGACCCTCCAACCATGCTCAGGTATCTGCCGTTCCTGCTGGTCCTGGCGCTGTGGATCTACGCGTTCATCGACTGCCTGAACACCCCGGAGGAGGAGGTCAAGGGCCTCCCCAAGGTGGTGTGGATCATCATCATCCTGCTCTTCGGCGAGGTCCTGATCGGGCCGGTCGCGTGGCTGGCGGCGGGGAAGGTCCGGCGGGGCGGCTCGGCTCCGGGCGGGCGTTGGACGGCCCCCGACGACAACCCGGCGTTCCTCGCTTCGCTCGGGGAGTCGAGCAAGCGGGACGAGGCGCTGCTGAAGGACTGGGAGGCGGATCTTCGGCGCCGGGAGGAAGAGCTGAAGCGGCGCGAACGGGGCGAGGAGTAGGGCCGGGGTGCGCCGGGGCTCCGCCCCAGGCCCCGTTGGCCCCACCCCGCCCCTTCCCTAAACCCTCCGGGGGTGGGTGGGTCGGTTACGGGGGGGGTGGCTCGTCGGCTGCGGACCGTGCGTGGGCTGGGCGCGCAGTTCCCCGCGCCCCCTGGCAGGGTCGGTGCCGGCCAGCCCCGGAGCACTTCAGCCCGTCTGCGAACGCAGAGGCACCAGCCCACTCCTAGCCCGTCCGGCGTTTGAGGACGAGCGCCCTTAAGACGCGAACGGGCTACTGGGGGCAGAACCCCCAGTAGCCCTCACCCCAGTACTGGGTACCGACTCAAACGCCCGCGTAAGAGTGCTTTCCGTTCACGAAGATGTTCACGCCGTAGTAGTTGAACAGCCAGCACCCGAACGCGATCAGCGCCAGCGTCGCCGCCTTGCGGCCCTTCCAGCCGGCCGTGGCGCGGGCGTGCAGGTAGCAGGCGTACGCGACCCAGGTGATGAAGGACCAGACTTCCTTGGGGTCCCAGCCCCAGTAGCGGCCCCAGGCGTCGCCCGCCCAGATCGCGCCCGCGATGATCGTGAAGGTCCAGAGCGGGAAGACCGCCGCGTTGACCCGGTAGGCGAACTTGTCCAGCGAGGACGCGGCCGGCAGGCGCTCCATGACGGACGTCGCGAAGTTGCCCGGCTTGCCGCCTTCCGCGAGCTTCGCCTCGTACCGGTCGCGGAAGAGGTACAGGATCGTGGCGACCGCGCCCACGTAGAAGACCGCGCCGCAGAAGATCGCGGTGGAGACGTGGATCCACAGCCAGTACGAGTGCAGCGCCGGGACCAGCTGGTCGCTGGCGGTGTAGAGGACCGTGACCGCGAGGCCGAGGTCGAGCAGGACCGTGGTGACCAGCGGGAGGCCGAGCCAGCCGACGTTCTTCTTCAGCGCGAGGAGCGCCAGGTACACGCCGACCGCGACCGTGGAGAAGGTCAGGTTGAACTCGTACATGTTGCCCCACGGCGCCCGCTGCACGGACAGCGCGCGGGTGAGCACACCGGAGAACTCGATGAGGAAGGCGAGCACCGTCAGGGAGACGGCGATGCGGCCGTAGAGGTCGCCCTTCTCGTCACCGCCGGAGGCACCGGGGCCGTCCGGCACGTCGCGGCTGCCGCTCGTGGAACGCGTAACGATCTTGGGGCGCTCCAGGACGGCGGTGCCGCCGTTCTTGGTGGCGACCTCGACCTTGACGGTCCCCGCGTCCTTGGCGTCCTGCGCCCCGCCGGTCAGCGCGGCCGCCGTACGGGCGACCTTGCTGCGACTGCCGAAGAGCCACTCGGCCATGCTGGCGAAGAAGGCCAGCATGTACACGGCCATCGACGAATAGATCAGGTAGTTGCTGGTGTGCGCCAGGCTCTCATTGGTGGTGGCGGCGAGATTCACTTCTCAGCCCCTTCGGCAGGAACAACTGAGGGTTCGGGTTGGGGATCCGGCGCGGTCGGCGCCTGCGGGATGAGCGTGACCGCGAGATCGGCCAGCTCCTCGGGAAGCTTCGCGGACTCGCTGCGGCCGAGCCCGGCCATCTCGACGACGGTCACTCCGTCGTCGCCCTTGACGGCCCGGACCCAGACCCGGCGCCGCTGGATGAACAGCGAGCCGGCGAGGCCGGCGATGGCCCCGATCGCGCCGGTGAGGGCGAGACCGTTGGCCGGCTGGTGGGAGATCTGGAAGCTCGCCCACTGCTTGATGGGGCCCTTGTCGAAGGTGATCGACCCGGCGCCGTCGGGCAGTTCGAGGCTCTCGCCCGGCAGCAGCAGCTTCTTCAGGATGTTGCCCTGGGCGTCCTTGAAGGGCTTGATGGAACGGCTGCTGGTGTCCAGCTGGTACACGTTCTTCGGCAAGCCCGAGTCGAGGCCGAGGTCGCCGTGGTAGGCGCCGATGTTGAGCACCGGGAAGTCGGGCGCGGGGAACTTCGAGAACATCTGGGTCGCGCCGGTGCCCTTGCCGCCGAAGGTCGGCACGAAGAACGCGGCGAAACCGAGCTGGTCCTTGTTGCCCTTGGCGTCGCGGTAGCCGTCGAGCACCTTGATGGCGCCGCTGGACGTGAGGTTGTTGTCCATCGGCAGCAGCGGCACCGAGCCCTGGAAGACGACCTTGCCCTGGCCGTCCTTGACGGTGACCGTCGGCGCGTAGCCGTGCGAGAGCAGGTAGACCTTGGAACCGTCGACGACGAGCGGCTTGTTGACCTCGACGACCTTCTGCTGCGGCTTGCCGTCGGCGCCCTCGGAGTAGGTGAGGTGCGCCTTGAACTCGCGGGCCGTGCCCAGCTCGGGCCCGCTGCGCTCGTACGACGCGTCGAACCGGTCCAGGGTGAAGCTGAACGGCGCCAGGTCGCCGGTGTCGAACAGCGAGCCCGACTTGAAGTCGTCGTACTGGGTGAGCGTGTTGGAGAACCCGTCGCCCTGGACGATCAGCTTGCCGCCCTCGGACTTGAAGAGCTGGCCGGTGGCGAACGCCACCAGGATCACGATCAGCGACACGTGGAAGATCAGGTTGCCGGCCTCGCGCAGATAGCCCTTCTCGGCGGCGACGGCGTCCCCGCTGATCCGGGAGCGGAAGCGGCGCCTCTTGAGCATGGCGAGCGCGGCCTCGCGGACCTGCTCGGGCTCGGCCTCGGTGCGCCACGTCGTGTACGCGGGCAGCCGGGTCAGGCGGCCGGGCGCGGTCGGCGGAAGACCGCGCAGCTGGCCGACGAACTGCCAGGTGCGGGGCACGATGCAGCCGATGAGCGAGACGAACAGCAGGATGTAGATCGCGGAGAACCACACCGAGCTGTAGACGTGGAAGAGGCCGAGCTTCTCGTAGATCGGCGAGATGGTGTCGTGCCGCTTCTGGAAGTCGGCGACCTTCATCTCGTCCACGCTGGTCTGCGGGATCAGCGAGCCGGGGATGGCGCCGAGCGACAGCAGGAAGAGCAGGATCAGCGCGACCCGCATCGAGGTCAGCTGCCGCCAGAACCAGCGGATCCAGCCGAGGACGCCGATGCCGACCGGCCCGTTGGACCGTTCCTCGGTGGGGGCGGTCGAGAGCTGCGCCCCGGCCGCGCCGAGGTCCGGCTCGGGAGTCGATTCGGTCTTGCTCATGCGTCAGACACCCACCTGAAAGCCTTGGGACCAGCCCTGTACCTGCTGGACGAGCTCCGCCCAAGCCCCGGTCAGCAGCAGCACACCGGTCACAATCATCATGCCGCCGCCGATCCGCATCACCCATACGTAGTGCTTCTTGACCCAGCCGAAGGCGCCGAGCGCCTTGCGGAAAGCGACCGCCGCGAGCACGAACGGCAGCCCGAGGCCGAGACAGTACGCGACCGTCAGTATCGCCCCGCGGCCGGCGCTCGCCTGGTCCATCGCCAGCGCGTTCACCGAGGTGAGCGTCGGGCCCAGGCACGGCGTCCAGCCGATGCCGAAGAGCGCGCCGAGCAGCGGCGCTCCCGCCAGACCCGTCACCGGCCGCTTGTGGACGCGGAATTCGCGCTGCGTCATCCACGGCATGAGGCCCATGAAGAAGACGCCCATCAGGATCATCAGGACGCCGAGGACCTTGGAGAGCGTGTCGCCGTACTCCTGGAGGTTCCTGCCGAAGTAGCCGAACAGCGCGCCGCCGGACACGAAGACCGCGGTGAAGCCGAGCACGAACAGGCTCGCGCCCGCGACCATGCGGCCGCGCCGCGCCTCGGCCAGATCGGTGCCGGTGACTCCGGTGACGTACGAGAGATAGCCGGGGACCAGCGGTAGTACGCAGGGCGAGAAGAACGAGACGAGGCCGCCGAGTACGGCGACCGGCAGGGCCACCAGAAGGGCCCCGCTGAAGACCGTCTCATTCATTGAGCCGACGGCGGCCAGTGCCATCACGCGATCACTTCTCCGCGATCAGCGGGTCGATCATCTGGTGCAGCTTGGTGTCGTCGAGCGCCATCAGGGCACGTGCGGCGATCTTTCCGTTCTTGTCGAGAACGATCGTCGACGGAATGGCCTGCGGATTCAGGCTGCCCTTCGGGAAACGCAGAATGAGCTTGCCGATCGGGTCGTACAGGCTCGGATAGTCGACCCCGAATTCCTTCTCGAACTGCTGGGCCGGACCCTTGTCGGTGTCGCGGGTATTGATCCCGACGAACTCGACGCCCTTGGCCTTCATCTCCTTGGAGACCTTGGCCAGATACGGCGCCTCGGCGCGACAGGGCGCACACCACGAGCCCCACACATTCAGCACGACGACCTTGCCCTTGAGGGAGGCGACGTCGAGCTGCTTGCCGTCGACGGTCTCGCCGGACAGCTCCGGGGCGTTCTGGCGGTCGCCCTTGGCGACGGTGGCGATGCCGCCGGTACCGGTGACGAACTTGGTGTCACCGGAACCACCGGACGTACCACCGGAACCGCAGGCCGTCAGGGTCAGCGCACCGGCGGCCGCGGCAGCCGCGGCCAGCGTCAGGGTGCGACGGCGTCGGAAGGCAGGACTCACGGACATGTGAAAAGTTTCGCATGGCGGTTTCGGGGATCTTCCGCGCCCCCCTGGGTGCCCGTAAAGCCCCTTGTCAGGAAGGCCTAAACGGTCTTCATGAACGTGTTCCAGCCACCGGCGGGGGCCTCTCCCACGCCCAGCGTGCGGAGGTTGGCGAGCACCTTCGGGTCCTGTACGTCGAGCCAGTCGCAGTACTGCTTGAAGGAGACGAGCCTCACATCCTTCTTCTCGTCCCGCTTCGCCACTATGCCCTTGAACGCCTCCTCGACGGCGTCCATGTAGATGCCGCCGTTCCACTGCTCGAAGTGGTTTCCGATGTAGAAGGGCGCGCGATTGGTTTCGTAGGCGCGCTTGAATCCGGCGAGATAGGCCTCGGTGGCCTGCTTGCGCCAGCCGGGATAGTTGGCCGGCGGCGCCTTGGTCGAATTCTGCGACTGGTTGGCGAGGATGTTGTAGTCCATCGACAGGACCTGGAAGGAATGCCCGGGGAAGGGTATTTGCTGGAGCGGCAGGTCCCACAGGCCGTGCCGCTTGACCGGCCACACCTGGGTGCCGCCGGGCGAGGAGGCGTCGTAGCGCCAGCCCAGCTTCTGCGCGGTGGGCAGCAGGTTGTCCTGGCCGAGCAGGCAGGGCGTGCGGCCGCCGGCGAGCTCGCGCTTGTAGTCGAACGGCAGCGGGTCCTCGTCCGTCCAGCCCGTGTTGGTCTTCCACTTGGTGACGAAGTCGATCGCCTGGTCTATCTCGCTCTGCCACTGGGCCGCGGTCCAGTGCTCGACGGTGCCGCGGCCGGTGCAGAAGTGGCCGTTGAAGTGGGTGCCTATCTCGTGTCCGTCGGTCCAGGCCTGGCGGACGTACTTCAGCGTCTCCTTGATGTGCGGGTCGGAGAGGTAGCCGATGTCGGAGGCGCCGACCGGGTTGTTCGGCGGCTGGTAGAGCCGCTTCTTGGCCTCGGGCAGCAGATAGAGGCCGGAGAGGAAGAACGTCATGCCCGCGCCGTGGTCCTTGGCGAGCTGGAGGAAGCGCGGGAAGAGGCCGTTGCCGACCTCGCCGGCGCCGTCCCACGAGAAGACGACGAACTGGGGCGGGGTCTGGCCGGGTTCGAGCGGGACGGGCTTGTCGGGCTGGTGCGGCTGCTTGCCGGTGTCCGAAGTGGAACCGTCGCCTATCAGTTTCGCGTCGGCCTTCTTGGCGGCCTGATCGTCGCCGCCCTTGCCGCCCGATCCGCTACCGCCCGAAGTGCCGCAGCCGGACAGCCCGGCCGCGGCCGCGGCCCCCAGACCCAGTCCCAGCATGCTCCTTCGGCTGACGTTCCGGCCGATCTCCCGCATAAGCCCGTCCGTTCCCATCGCTTTGCACCGTCGTCTCGTCGTCCTCGAAGCCCAAGCACGTCGCCGTAGTTGGGCAATCCGTGAGATGCCGGGAGAAACAGGGATGGTTCCCCACGGCCCGCACAAATCTTCGTAAACCGTACGAGGTGTGGGATGCGGGGCGGAGAGGCGGGGGGTGTGCGGGCGGGCTGACCTGCTGGTTTCGCTGGGCAGCGCGGGCGGGCCGGCCGGGGCGATCCGGCCGGCCGGACGCGTCAGGCGCCGAAGGCCTTCGACTTGCCCTTGACCGGCTTGGCACCGGCCAGCAGATGCGCCGGTACGAGATCGCGGGCGGGCTCGCTGTAGCCCACGGACACGATCCGGTCACCCTGATAGGTGAAGCTGGTGAGCGACGCCAGCGTGCACTGCCGCTTGCGCGGGTCGTGCCACAGGCGCCGCTTCTCGACGAAGCTGCGCACGATCCAGATCGGCAGCTGGTGGCTGACGCACACCGCCTCGTGCCCGCGGGCCGCATCGCGCGCCGCTTCGAGCGCGCCCATCATCCGTACGACCTGCTCGATGTACGGCTCGCCCCAGGACGGGCGGAACGGGTTCGTCAGGTGCTTCCAGTTGGCGGGCTTGCGCAGGGCGCCGTCGCCGACCCCGAAGGTCTTGCCCTCGAAGACGTTGCCCGCCTCGATGAGCCGCAGGTCGGTGGCGAGGTCCAGGCCGTGCGTCTTGGCGATCGGGCTCGCCGTCTCCTGGGCGCGCTCCAGGGGGGAGGCGACGACATGGGTGATGTCGCGGCCCGCGAGGTGCTCGGCGACCCGGTCGGCCATCTGCCGGCCGAGCTCGGAGAGGTGGTAGCCGGAACGGCGCCCGTAGAGCACGCCGTCCGGGTTGTGCACCTCACCGTGGCGCATCAGGTGCACGACGGTGAGGTCGCTCCCGCCGTTGCTGTTCTCACTCATGCGGTGGCCTCCGCTGCGGCACGGGCGGCGGCGGGCAGCGCGGCCGCGATGCGCTCGATCGCGCGCTCGTCGTGGGCGGTCGACACGAACCAGGACTCGAACGCCGACGGCGGCAGGTAGACGCCCTGCGACAGCATCGAGTGGAAGAACCCGTTGAAGCGGAACGCTTCCTGCTTCTTCGCGTCGTCGTAGTTGCGGACCTCGTCGGCCGTGAAGAAGACGGAGAACATGTTGCTCGCCGTCTGCAGCCGGTGGGCCACGCCCTCCTTGCTGAGCGCGCCGGTCACCAGCGCCTGGATCTCGCGGGAGACGGCGTCGACCTTCGCGTACGCGGCGTCGTCGAGCAGCCGCAGCTGGGCGAGGCCGGCGGCGGTCGCGACCGGGTTCCCGGAGAGCGTGCCCGCCTGGTAGACGGGGCCCGCCGGGGCGAGGTGGCCCATGACGTCGGCGCGGCCGCCGAACGCCGCGGCCGGGAAGCCGCCGCCCATGACCTTGCCGAACGTCATGAGGTCCGGTACGACGCCGTCGACGCCGAACCAGCCCGCCTTGGACGTACGGAACCCGGTCATCACCTCGTCCGAGATGTACAGCGCACCGTTCTTGGCACAGGCCGCCTTCAGACCCGCGTTGAAGCCGTCCGCCGGCGGGACGACGCCCATGTTGCCGGGCGAGGCCTCGGTGATCACACAGGCGATCTCGCCCGGGTTGGCGTGGAACGCCGCGTGCACCGCGTCGAGGTCGTTGTACGGCAGCACGATCGTGTCGCCGGCCTGCGCGCCGGTCACCCCGGGGGTGCCGGGGAGGCCGAACGTGGCGACCCCGGAACCGGCGGCGGCAAGGAGCGCGTCCACATGGCCGTGGTAGCAGCCCGCGAACTTGATGACCTTGGCACGGCCGGTGAAGCCGCGCGCCAGGCGGATCGCGGACATGGTCGCCTCGGTGCCGGAGGACACCAGGCGGACCTGCTCGACCGGCTCGACCCGGGCCACGATCTCCTCGGCGAGCGCGACCTCGCCCTCGCCGGGCGTGCCGAAGGAGGTGCCGCGGGCGACGGCCTCCTGCACGGCGGCGACGACCTCGGGGTGCGCGTGCCCGAGGATCATGGGGCCCCACGAGCACACCAGGTCGACGTACTCGCGGCCGTCGACGTCGGTCAGGTACGGACCCGTACCGGACACCATGAACCGGGGCGTACCGCCCACGGCCCGGAAGGCACGGACGGGGGAGTTCACGCCGCCGGGCGTCACGGCGGACGCGCGGTCGAAGAGGTTCTGCGAAACTGGGGCGTCGTATTCGTACGGATAGCTCACACACGCCATGGTGGCAGAGGGCCGGGCGATCTTGCGGACTGGTGTTTCACCGCACCCGCGCGGGGGAGGTCAATGACACGATGATCCGCAGATGATCGAGTTGCATCGGCGGATGATCGGGTTGCGCGGTGGGGGCCGCGCCCTCTACAAAGCAGTCGGGCTACAAGCAGTCGGGTGAAGGATATGCATCGCGGTGGCGGACTGGGCGAAGGGACCGATGACCGGGGTCCCGAGCGCGCCCACCGTCGGGGACGGCACCGGCGACGCGACGCCCAGGACCGGATCGACCGGGTCGGGGACGGCGCAGGGGCGGGGAACGGAAGTGGCCGGGTGGGGGTGACCTACAAGTATTTCGGCGCCCCGGACGGCGCGACCGCTGCCCGGGTGCCCGTGACCATGCGTCCCGAGGAGCTCGGCGGTGACGAGCTGGGCATGGGCGGCATGTTCACCAAGATCAAGCCGGAGACGATGGCCGCGATGGTCCTCACCGGCATCCAGGGCATACCTCTGCACAAGGTCCCGCCGCTGGAACTCGTGGTCCTCCACCCCGACTACGCGGTGGTCAAGCTCCCCATGACGGTGGTCGACCCGCTGCGCGGTGTCGGCGAGGAGACGGTCGGCGCGGCCGCCTTCATCTGGTCCACGGTGCCGGACCGCGGCGGCCCGCGCGATGCCTTCAACGTCTATCAACTCCTGCACGAATGGCAGGACTTCTCGCACCGGCTGCACGAGGCGGGGCACCAGCCGTACTGCCTGGTCTGGCCCTGATCCCTCGCCCGCCCGGCCGGGACGCCCGCCGCGCGGGGCGGGGCGGGACGCAATGCCCTGCGGGCCGCGGGCCCACGGCCGCGGCGGCGGGGCGCAGGGCCCACGCCGGGCGGGCCGATCAGCTTGGACCTTCATCCATTCGGCTCTGCAGCTGCGGCGTAGGTTCCGCCGGACCCTTTGTATATGCGGCGTGAAGCCGCCTATCTTGTCGCACATGCAGTCCTACACCATCGGCCAGGCAGCGCGTCTGCTCGGCGTCAGTCCCGACACCGTGCGCCGCTGGGCCGACGGCGGCCGCGTCACGACCCATCGCGACGAAGGCGGCCGCCGACTCATCGACGGGCGGGATCTGGCCGCCTTCTCCATCGAAGTCGGCCAGTCCTCCAACGGCGAGGAAGAGGTGCCCTACACCTCCGCTCGCAACGCCTTCCCCGGCATCGTCACCGCCGTCAAGCTCGGTGATGTCGCCGCCCAGGTCGAGATCCAGGCCGGTCCGCACCGGCTGGTCTCCCTCCTGACCCGGGAGGCCGTCGAAGAGCTGGGCCTTGAGGTGGGCATGCAGGCCACCGCGCGGGTGAAGTCCACCAGCGTGCACATCGACCGCACCTAGGTCGAAAACCGGCCACTCACGAACGTCCCCCGCGGCGTCGCCCTTCCTCGCTCCCCGCTCCTCGCAGGACATCCGGCCATCGGACGTCCACCGAGGCAGCAAGCAGAGGAAGCCCTCACCTCCGGCGCGGCTCGACAAGCATCCGAAGGAGCACCACCCATGTCTGTCATGGCTCTCAGCACCCGGCGCCGCCGCGCCGCGGCGGCCGTCGTCTCCGCCGCCCTGCTCATCCCGCTGGCCGCCGCGTGCAGCAGTAGCAGCAAGGACAGCGGAAGCGACAAGACCGCCTCCCCGTCCGGGAGTTCCGGCTCGGCGCCGAAGGCGGCCCAGCTCACCGTCCTCGCGGCGTCCTCACTCACCGACGTCTTCAAGGCGGCGGGCGCAGCCTACGAGAAGGAGCACCCGGGCACCCACGTGAAGTTCTCCTTCGCCGGTTCGCAGGAGCTCGCCGCCCAGGTGAAGCAGGGCGCCCCCGCCGACGCCCTGGTGACCGCCGACACCAAGACGATGGACGGCCTGAAGGCCGACGTGAACGCTTCGTCGATCATCGCCAAGAACCGCCTGGTCATCGCCACCGGCAAGGGCAACCCGAAGAAGGTCGAAGGTCTCAAGAACCTGTCCGACACCAACCTGAAGGTCGTCCTCGCGGCCCCCGAGGTGCCGGTCGGCCGCTACAGCAAGCAGGTCCTCGACTCCCAGAAGATCACGGTCAAGCCGGTCTCCCAGGAGCCGAACGTCCGCGCCGTCCTGTCGAAGGTCGAGCTGGGCGAGGCCGACGCGGGCATCGTCTACAAGACCGACGCCGCCTCCGCGAAGGGCAAGGTCGACACCGTCGACATCCCGGACGCGCAGAACGCCGTCGCCAAGTACCCGGCCGCCACCCTCAAGACCTCGAAGAACGCCGACGCCGCGGCCGCCTTCGTGAAGTGGCTGTCCACCCCCGAGGCGCAGAAGATCCTCCAGGACGCCGGCTTCCAGCAGCCGTAACCCCTGCGGCTCCCTCGTCCACGAACGCTCCAACTCCCTTGCCGGGTCTGCCCGTCCACGCCTGGGCGGGCAGGCCCCGCGCCCTCAGGACACCGGGGACCTCCCATGACTCGCAGCCGCTCCCGCACCCGCCGGCGCCCACCGGCCGCACTGGCCCTGCCCGCGCTGCTCGCCATCGCGTTCCTGCTGATGCCGCTCCTCGGCATCCTGGCCCGCACCTCATGGGGCGAACTCGGCACGCACCTGACCGGCCCCGATGTCACCGAAGCCCTGCGGCTCTCGCTGGTCGTCTCGTTCTGGGCGCTCGGTCTCTCCCTTCTTCTCGGTGTGCCCCTGGCCTGGCTGCTCGCCCGCGTCGACTTCCCCGGCAAGGCCCTGGTGCGCTCGCTCGTGCTGCTGCCGATGGTGCTTCCGCCCACGGTCGGCGGTGTCGCCCTGCTGCTGGGCTTCGGGCGGCGCGGCCTGCTCGGCCCCTGGCTGGAGGGCACCTTCGGGATCACCCTCCCCTTCCACACCTCCGGCGCCGTGGTCGCGGCCACCTTCGTCGCGATGCCGTTCCTGGTGATCAGCCTGGAGGGCGCGCTCGGCGGACTGCGGCCCCGCTACGAGGAGACCGCCGCCTCGCTCAGCGCCTCCCCGTTCCGCGTCTTCCTCACCGTGACCCTGCCGATGGTCGCGCCGGGCCTTGCCGCGGGCGCGGCACTCACCTGGGCCCGCGCGCTCGGCGAGTTCGGCGCCACCATCACCTTCGCCGGCAACCTCCCCGGCGCCACCCAGACCCTGCCGCTCCAGGTCTATCTCCTCCTCCAGGACTCCCCCGAGGCCGCCACCTCGGTCTCGCTGCTCCTGCTCGCCATCGCCATGGCGGTGCTCGTGGCCCTGCGCGGCCGCTGGACCGGCTCCGCGTCGGTACGGAGCGGCTCGGTACGGAGCGGCTCCGTACGGGGCACGTCGCCTGCCGACGCCGCACTTGAGGAGCCCTCCACCCTGGACGCCGGGCCGACCCCGCAGCCCGCCGAGAACCCCACCTCGGCCGAGCCGGGGCCGAGTTGGTCGCTGCACGCCGAGGTGACCGGCTTCAACGAGCTCACGCTGGAAGCGGACCCCGGCATCACCATCGCCGTCGTCGGCGAGAACGGCGCCGGCAAGACCACCCTGCTGCGGGCCCTGCTCGGCCTCACCCCGCGCGCCCACGCCGAACTGCGCCTCGGCGGCCTAGACGTCACCGCGCTGCCGCCGCACAAGCGCGGGGTCGCCTGGGTGCCCCAGGACGGCGCGCTGTTCCCGCATCTGACCGCGCTCGCCAACACGGCGTACGGGCTGCGCGCCCAGGGTGTGGCCCGCGGCGAGGCCCGCGCCGCCGCCCAGCGCTGGCTGGACCGGCTCGGCGTCGGCCACCTCGCCCACCGCAAGCCCGCCCAGCTCTCGGGCGGACAGGCCCAGCGCGTCGCCCTGGCCAGGGCGCTCGCCGCCCGCCCCCGGCTGCTGCTCCTGGACGAGCCGCTCGCAGCCCTCGACCAGACCACCCGGGCCCGCGTCCGCCACACCCTGCGCACCCACCTGGCCGGGTTCGCCGGGGTATGCCTGATCGTCACCCACGACCCGGTCGAAGCGGTCTCCCTGGCCGACCGCGTCCTCGTCCTGGATGCCGGGCGCACCCTCCAGGACGCGCCGCCCACCGAGGTCACCCGGAATCCGCGCTCCCCCTGGGTGGCCCGGATGCTGGGCCGCAACGCGTGGGCCGGGGAGGCGAGCGGCGACGGGCTCGTCCTGGCCGGCGGCGGGCGGATCGTCGCGGCCGAGCAACTGCGCGAGGGCAGCCGGGCGTTGGCGATCATCGCGCCGGAGTCGGTGTCCGTGCACCGCAAGCGTCCCGACGGCAGCCCCCGCAATGTCTGGTCCGGCACCGTGCGGGAGATCACGGCGAGCGGGAGCAGGCTGCGGGTGCTCATCGGGTCCGCCGAGTCGCCCGACCTGATCGCGGAGGTCACCCCGCAGGCGGCGGCCGAGCTGGGCCTGGTGGAGGGCTCGGCCGTGTGGTCGAGCGTGAAGGCAACCGAGGTGACCCTCGTACCCCTGTGAGCCGGCACCCCTAGACTGGCTGCCCGGGGGCGACATCAGCCGCCACGCCTATGAGACGGGAGACGACGGTGACGACCACGAGCAGCGCCGACCCGTCGGCCGAGGTGCTCGGCGAGGCAGCGGGCGTCTTCGGACTCCTTGCCTCGCCCGCGCGGCTGCACATCATGTGGACGCTGAGCCACGGCGAGTCCGATGTGTCGGGGCTGGCCGAGAGGGTCGGCGGTGCGCTGCCGGCCGTCAGTCAGCATCTGGCGAAGCTGAAACTCGCAGGGCTCGTCCGGTCCCGGCGGGAGGGTCGCCGGGTCGTCTATCTCGTCGACGACCCCGATGTGGCTCAGATGGTGCGCTGGCTGGTGGCCCGGCTGGGCGGCGGCGTGAAGCTGCCGGGACCCTCAGGACTCGTTCGTGACCTGGGCGCCTGAGCGGATCTCCACTCTGCAGTTGTCAAGGAGCACTCCTCTGCAGCTGCTGCGTTCCCTCGGCTCCGGCCCCCGGGGGCTGGTGGAGTCGGAAGCCGAGAAACGACTCACGCGGTATGGGGAAAACGTCCTCCCCGCGCGCCGAGTTCCCTCCCTCCCGATCATTTTTCTCCGCAGCCTGCGCGACCCGTTCACGGCCGTCCTCGCCTGCCTGGCGCTGGTCTCCGCGGCGGTCGCCGCCTGGGCCACGGCCGGGGTCATCGCGGTCCTCGTGGTGGTGAGTTGTGCGCTGCGGGCGGCCGGCGAGCACCGCGCCGACCGGTCGGCGGCCGGGCTGCGGGAGCTGGTGGCGAGCACCGCGACCGTACTGCGCAGGGCGGACGACGACGCGGGGCCGGTGGCGCGCGAGGTGCCCGTGGACGAGGTGGTGCCGGGCGACGTGGTGCGCCTCGCGCCCGGCGATCTCGTACCGGCGGATCTGCGGCTGCTGCGGGCCTCCGGCCTGACGATGCATCAGGCCGCGCTCACCGGGGAGTCCGCGCCGGTCCCCAAGTACCCGGTGGACGAGCCCTTCGCGCAGGCGCGGACGCGCCCGATCGGCGCCCAGGACTTCGACCGGCCCGAAGTCTGCTTCCAGGGCAGCAGTGTCGCCTCCGGCAGCGGCACCGGCGTGGTGGTCGCGACCGGCGCGGACACCCGGTTCGCGCGGGCCGACCGGCTGCCGGGCAACGACCGGCGCACGACCGCCTTCGACCGGTCGGTGTACGGCGTCTCCTGGATCCTGATCCGCTTCATGCTGCTCACGCCGCCGCTGGTCCTCATGGCCAACGCCGCGCTGCGCGGCCGCGGCCTGGAGACGCTGCCGTTCGCGGTGGCGGTCGCGGTCGGGCTCACGCCCGAGATGCTGCCGGTCATCGTGACGACCACCCTCGCGCGGGGCGCCTCCGCGCTGGCCCGCACCCACCAGGTGATCGTCAAGCGGCTGCCGGCGCTGCACGACCTGGGCGCCGTCGACGTCGTCTGCCTCGACAAGACGGGCACCCTGACCCAGGACCGGCCGGTCCTGGACTGTGCGCTGGACGCGTCCGGTGCCCCCGACGACTCGGTGCTGCACTGGGCCGCCGTCAACAGCCTGTGGACGTTGCAGCTCGCCGAGCTGCCCGGCGCCGACGCCCTCGACGAAGCCCTCCTCGACGCCGCCGAGGAACGCTTCCCCCAGGGGCTGGACGCCCTGGAGTACGACGCCGTCGACGCCCTTCCCTTCGACCCGGTGCGCCGCCTGTCCACCGCCGTCGTCAACACGCCGCACCGGCTCGGCCACCACACCCTGGTGGTCAAGGGCGCCGTCGAGGACGTCCTGGAACGGTGCGCGCTCACCGGCGACGAACGGGAGCGGGCACTCGCGCTCGCCGAGCACCTCGCCTCCGACGGCCTGCGCGTCCTCGCGGTGGCGCTCGCCGAACGGCCCGCCGCCCGCCGCCCGTACACCACCGCCGACGAGCGCGGGCTGACCCTCCAGGGGCTGGTCGGGCTGCGCGACGCGACGGCGGAGACGGCGGCCGACGCCCTCACCGCCCTCCTCCACAGAGGTGTCGCCGTGAAGGTCCTGACCGGCGACCACCCCGGCACGGCCGCCCGTGCCTGCCGCGAACTCGGCCTGGAGCCCGGCGAGGTCCTCACCGCCGCCTCCTTCGACGGCCTCAGCGACGCCGAACTGGGCGAACTCGCCGACCGTAGTACTGTCTTCGCCCGCTGCTCCCCCGAGCAGAAGGCCCGGATCGTACGGGTCCTGCGCGAGCGTGGACACGTCACCGGATTCCTCGGCGACGGCGTCAACGACCTGCCCGCCCTGCGCGCCTGCGACGTCGGCATCTGCCCGCCCGAGGCCGTGGACGTGGCCCGCGAGACGGCGGACGTCGTGCTCGCGGCGAAGGACTTGACCTCGCTCGACCACGCCATCGTGGCGGGGCGCAGCAGCGGCGCCACCATCGCGGGCTATTTGCGTATCACACTCTCCTCGAACCTCGGCAACGTCATCGCGATGCTGACCGCCGGTCTGCTGCTGCCGTTCCTGCCCATGCTGCCGGCCCAGGTCCTGGTCCAGAACCTGTGCTTCGACGCCGCCCAGCTGGCCTTCGCCTACGACCGTCCGCAGGCCGGGGCGCTGCGCCGCCCGCTGAAGCTGCGTCCGCGCGAAGTCCTCGCCTCCGTGACCGGGTTCGGCGTGCTCAATGCCGTCGCCGACCTCGCGACCTTCGCGGTACTCGTCTGGGCGGTGAGCGACACACGGGCCGAAACGGCCTTCCACGCAGGCTGGTTCACGGAGAACCTGCTGACCCAGGCCCTGGTCATGGTCCTGCTGCGCACGGGCCGCGGCGGCGGGATCCCGGTCACCGCCGGGGCTCTCGCGCTGACCGGCCTGCTGCTTCCGCTCTCGCCCCTGGGCCCGCTCATCGGCATGACCGCGCTGCCCCTGACCTACTACCCGCTGCTCGCCCTGGTGCTCGCCCTGTACGCGGGCGCGCTGTACTGGTTCGCCCGACGGGCCCGGCTGATGTCTGCCCCTTAGAGGTCCTAACAAAGGCGTTGGATGTGTCGGTGTGTGATGAGGCAGGTGGCGAGGCCGAGGAATGCTTCGTGGATGTCATCACGTCGTTCCCAGCGGATGCGTAAGCGCCGGAAGCCGTGGAACCAGGCGATGGTGCGTTCAACCACCCAGCGGTAGACGCCGAGACCGGAGCCGTGTGGGACGCCGCGGCGGGCGATCACTGGTCTCACGCCCAGCATTCGCACCTTCTCCCGGTATTTGTCGTGGTCGTAGCCACGGTCGGCGAACAGCAAGGCCGGCCGTTTGCGCGGCCGGCCGACCAGGCCGGCGACCGCAGGCACCTTGTCCAGCAGCGGCATCAGCTCGGTGACGTCGTTGCGGTTGCCTCCCGTCAGCGACACCGCGAGCGGGATGCCCTGGGCGTCGGTGAGGATGTGGTGCTTGCTGCCCGGCCGTGCACGGTCGACCGGGCTGGGACCGCTTTTGGGCCCCGCCGTGCCGCCCGGACGTGGGAGGAATCGATCACCGCCCGCGACCAGTCGAGCTGCCTGGCGGACCGCAGCTTCCTGAGCAGCACCAGGTGCAGCTTGTCCCACACGCCGGCCTCGTTCCAGGCCGCCAGCCGCCGCCAGCACGTCATGCCCGAACCGAAACCGAGTTCCTGCGGCAGGTACTCCCACTGGATCCCGGTATGCGGCACGAACAGGATCCCGCACAATGCCTGCCGGTCCGGCACCCGTGGCCTGCCCTCGACCCGCTTAGGCCCCGGCTGCGGCAACAACGGCTCCACCAGCGACCACAGTTCATCCGACACAACCCACGGCCGCGACTGTCTCTTGCCCACACCAACGAGCATCCAAGCCGACAGACACACCAGCACCCGCTTTTGTTAGGACCTCTTAAGGAGGCGACCGGTCCGGAAACGGCCACCCACCCCGTAGGGGATACCGGCTCAGCGCAGAGCCCACCCTCCTAAGGAGGCGGCCGCTTCATAGGATCGGCCCATGTCAGCGCAGAACTCCGGCCCGCGGCGCGACACCCGCGGCATCGTCGACGCCGCCGATCTCTTCGCGCACGTACGGTTCCGCCGCCATGATCCGGCGCCCGAGCTGCGCCCCTACCTGGAGCACTACTGGCTGATCGACTGGGACCTGCCCCAGCCGTACGCCTCGCACGTGGTGCCGCATCCGTCCGTCAACCTGGTCTTCCAGCGGTACGACGACGGCCGGCCCGACTTCCTGGAGCTCTCGGGGGTCGGACTCGCCCTGGACACCCGGAAGTTGGCGGGCCGCGGGCGGGTGTGCGGGATCCAGTTCCGCCCTGGCGGGTTCCGGCCCTTCGCGCCGGGGTTCGCGGTGTCCGAGTGGACGGACCGGGTGATCCCAGCCGACCCCGTGTTCCCCTCCGCCGACCCCACGGCGGTGCTCTCACCGGACCGGGACGAGGGCCGGGTCGCCGCCCTCGACGCCTTCCTGCTCGGTCTCGGTCCACGGCCCGACCCTCAGGCGGAGCTCGCGATGGAACTGGTCGACCGCATCCGCCACGACCGCACGGTCCGCCGGGTCGACGCACTCGCCCGCGAGGCGGGGCTGTCCGCGCGCTCCCTGCAACGGCTCTTCGCCGCCCATGTGGGCGTCGGCCCGAAGTGGGTGGTCTTGCGCTACCGCATCCACGAGGCCCTCGAACACGCCGAATCCACCGACGCCGTCGACTGGGCCCGGCTGGCCGCCGAGCTGGGCTACGCCGACCAGGCCCATCTCGTACGGGACTTCACCGCCACGCTCGGCGCACCGCCCTCGGCCCTGCGCCCCGGGGCCTCCCGCGCATGATCAACTGCCGTTGTCAGACCCGGCGTCTACTGTTTTCGACATGAGCGACACGACCCGTGAAGTTCCCCCGCACATCCGCCTCGAAGCCTGGTCGGACGGCGACCTGGGCCTGCTCCGGAGGAAGAACGCGCCGGAGATGACGGATCACCTCGGCGGCCCGGAGTCCGAGGAGAAGGTGCTGTCCCGGCACGACAAGTACCGGGCGATGAGCGCCCGCCCGGCCACCGAGGGCCGGATGTTCAAGGTCGTCCTCGACGGGACGGGCGAGACCGTCGGATCGGTCGGGTACTGGCCGCGCATATGGCAGGGCGAGGCGGTGTACGAGACGGGGTACGGCATCCTCCCCGAGTTCCAGGGCCGCGGCCTGGCCGTCGCGGCGCTCCTGGCGGTCGTGGAGGAGGCCCGTGCCGCGGGCGGCCGGCGCCGGCTGCACGCCTACCCTTCCGTGGACCACGCCGCGTCCAACGCCACCTGCCGCAAGGCCGGGTTCGAGTGGGCCGGGGAGGTCGAGTTCGAGTACCCGCCGGGCACGCCGCTCCGCTCCAACGACTGGCGGATGGACCTGGAGGCCGGGGGCTGACCCCACGCGGGGCGCCGCCCTGGCCCGCCGGGATCAGTCCAGCCGCTTGTCGAAGTTGAAGGCCGTCACCGCCATGCGCTCGCGGAAGTAGAAGCGGTGCGCGTCGGTGCGATGGGTGCCGGAGTCGAGGTTGAGGGAGGTGCAGCCGGCCGCCCTCGCGTGACCCTCCAGGTGCGCGAGGAGGGCGTGCCCCACGCCGGTGGAGCGGGCGGTGGCGGCCGTGACCAGGTCGTCGACGTACAGCTTGCGGACCGCGCTGGTGTTGACGACGATCCGCCATCCTGCGGCGCCGACGCAGGCCCCGTCGTCGCCGTACGCGGCGGTGAAGCGCAGCCCCTGGGCGTGCCCCTCTCCGTAGATCTCGGCGAAGAGTTCATCGGTGAGGTGCGGGCGGAGTTCGCTGAGTATCGGCAGCAGGTCGTCCGTCAGACGCGGATCGCCCGGCTCAAGGTCAATGATCTTCATGCGGGAAGGGTAAGGCTCCGCCCTGCCCGGCGCCGCTCCACCCTGCCCTGCCCTGCCAGTCCCGCCCCCCGGCCGGTCCCGTCGAAACGCGGTTGACTACTGCGGCCTCGTCGAGGATATTTATCTGCGTAACACAGATTATGCACGGTGCAGCTTAATGACGAAGCCCCGGCCCGGCGGGATTCCGCCGACACCTCACCGGCGGGCCTGCCGACACTCCGCCGGCGCCCGGGCGACCCCCGCCCGGGCCGACTCCGCACCACGCGCCCACCACGCCCGCACCCGCCCGGCCGGGCGACTGCGACGTAGGCTCGTTCCTTGCGTGTCAGCACTGCCGCAGTCCCTCAACTTCCTTTGCCCGAAAGGCATTTCCACCATGACGGTTCTGATCACCGGCAGCCGCGGCAAGGTCGCCGCCACTCTCATCCCGCTGCTTCGCGAGCGCGGTCTCGCCGTTCGCGCGGCCTCCGCCAGCCCCGACAAGCTGACCCTTCCGGACGGCGTGGAGCGCGTCGTCCTCGACCTCGACGACCCGGCGACGTTCCCGGCCGCGCTGGCCGGCGTCGAGTCCGTCTTCCTGTACGCCAACCCGAAGCACATCGAGCCGTTCCTCGCCGAGGCGAAGGCCGCCGGGGTCCAGCACATAGCGCTGCTCTCCTCCAGCTCCGTGCTCGACCCCGACGCCGACACGAACGCCATCGCGGCCATGCACCTGGCCGTCGAGCGCGGCCTGGAACGTTCCGGCATCCAGTCGACCTTCCTGCAGCCCGGCGCCTTCGCGGGCAACGCGCTCGGCTGGGCCTGGGCTGCCAAGTCGTCCGGCACCGTGGACCTCCCCTACCCCGAGGCGCAGACCAGCCCCATCCACGAGGCGGACATCGCGGAGGCCGCGTTCGCCGTCCTCACCAGGCCCGAACTGCGCGGCCGCGCCTACCACCTCACCGGGCCCGCGTCCCTCAGCGCCGCCGAGCAGGTCGCGGTCGTCGCCGAGGCCACCGGACGGCCGATCGGTGTCAACGCCGTGAGCGGCGCGGCCTGGAAGGAGTCGATGGCCGACTTCATACCCCCGACCGTCGCGGACGCGCTGCTCAGCTACTTCGCCGCGCACCAGGGCCGCCCCGACGCCGTCACCACCGCCGTCGAAGAGCTGACCGGCCACCCGGCCCGCACCTTCGCGGCCTGGGCCGACGAAAACGCGGACGCTTTCCGCCCGTAGGGGACAGCCGACGCGGCATGGCCGGGCCGCGCCCACCGGGCACCCCCCTGGCGAATACCCGCACCACGAGCGAGCCCCCGGTGCTCCGGCGCGAGCACCGGTGCGCGCCCTGAAATCCCTGGCCCCCACCCCCGCGGCAGTGCGATCCTGGCCGCGTGAACGGACCGGAGATCCATATCGACTTCGCCCCTGAGCTGCGGCTCTTCGTTCCGACGAAGCGCCGCGAGGGGCACAGCGCCGTCGTGACCGACGGCGTGTCCACCCTCGGCCACGTCGTCGAATCGCTGGGCGTTCCGCTCACCGAGGCCGGCCGGCTGCTCGCCGACGGCCGCGAAGTCCCGGTCTCACACATCCCGGTGGCGGGCGAGTTCATCGAGGTGCGCGCCGTCGAGCGCCCGCAGAAGGTGCCGGGCGCCCCGCTCCGGTTCCTGCTCGACGTCCATCTCGGCACGCTGGCACGCCGGTTGAGGCTGCTCGGCGTCGACGCGGCGTACGAGAGCGAGGACATCGGGGACCCGGCGCTCGCCGCACTCTCCGCGCGGGAACAGCGCGTCATGCTGTCCCGCGACCGCGGGCTGCTGCACCGCAGGGAGCTGTGGGCCGGCGCGTACGTCTACAGCCACCGAACCGACGAGCAGCTCCGGGACGTGCTCGGCCGGTTCGCGCCGGCCCTGGCGCCCTGGACGCGCTGCACCGCCTGCAACGCGCCGCTGCGGGAGGCCGACAAGGAGACGGTGCGCGAGCGCCTGGAGCACGGCACCCGCACCTCGTACGACGTCTTCGCCGAGTGCAGCTCCTGCGAGCGCGTCTACTGGCGCGGCGCGCACCACGCGAGCCTTGAGTCGATCGTCGACGAGGCCGTTCGCGAGTTCGGCACGGCGGGGACCTGCCCGGTGGACCGAGCCGGACAGCGGCACCTCGGGCCAGTCGATCGGGAGCGGATGCCTTTCGACTCACCACGGCAGACGTCCTGTTGAGGACGCCATCCGATCTCGGCTTCAGAGCTGCCCGCTCCTGAGGCGTTCGACCTGGGCCGCGCTGAGGTCGACGGTCCGGCGCATATGGGTGGCGATGAGGGCGATCTCGCCGTCCTCGTACGCGTCGAACATCTCCCACCAGGCACCGTTGAGCCGGCCCCAGACCTTGCCGAGCTCGGCCATCCGCCCGGGCACCACCTCGACGAGCACCTTCCTGCGGTCCTCGGTGTCCCGGCGGCGCGTCACATACCCGGCCTTCTCCAGCCGGTCGACGAGCCGGGTCGCCGAACCCGTGGTGAGCCCGGTCAGCCCGGCAATCCGCCCCGTGGTGACGGGCCCGGGTTCGAGACCCAGGAGGTTGAGGCACTGGAGATCCGTCGGGTGCAGCCCCAGATGGTCGGCGAGCGCCTGGTTGAAGAGCGCGTACGACGCCATGTAGCGGCGCGAGACGGCGCCCAGCTCACGCATGAGCTCGGCCCGGTCGGCAGGGGCCCGCTCTCCGGTGCGCTTCTTCTGTGCCATGCAGAAAGCGTACGGCGCAGAGGATTCGCCGGCGCGAGGCGCGGCAAACCCAACCGGCACAACCGTGCCCGACAGAAGCCCTGCCCGGGAAAACCCGTGCCCGGCAGAGCCCCTGCCCGGCACAGGCCTACGCCCCTTCGGCCGTGAGGTAGCGCTGCAGTGTGGGGGCCAGCCAGGCGACCACCTCGTCGCGGGACATGGTGACCGCGGGCGGGAAGCGCAGTACATAGCGGGCTATCGCCATGCCCAGGATCTGCGAGGAGACCAGCGCGGCGCGGCGCGGGGCGTCGGCGGGGTCGGGGCAGACACCGGCGGCGACCGGGATCATCTGCTCGGCGAATATCGTCCGCATCCGCTCGGCGCCGGCGGGGTTGGTGACGCCGACCCGCAGCAGGGCGGTGAGCACGTCGTCGGCCTCCCACCGGTCGAGGAAGTGGGTGACGAGCGCGGCTCCGATGTGCTTGCCGGGCAGTCGCCCCAGCCCAGGGAGGCCCAGGTCCATCTCCGAGGCAGCGGCGAACAGGCCCTCCTTGTTCCCGTAGTAGCGCATCACCATCGACGGGTCGATCCCCGCGTCCCGGGCGATGGCCCGGATGGTCGCGCGCTCGTAACCGTCGGATGCGAAGCGTTCGCGGGCGGCTTCGAGGATCGCGGCCTTGGTGACTTCGGAGGTGCGGCGAGGGCCTCCGGCGGAAGCTTCGGTCGTCATGCCAACGACTGTAGGCCAACAGGTGTTGACATGCCAGTCGGGATGGTTCTACATTTGCCAACAAGCGTTGACCAACAACTGTTGGCACCTGAGGAGGAAGCCATGAACGACATCATCGGCTCGTCCGGCTCCACCAGCTCGCCCACCCCCGAGAGCTCCACGAACGCACCCCGGCCCGAAGGCCCCTTAACCAGCGACGTCCTCGTGGTCGGCGCGGGGCCGACCGGTCTGCTGCTCGCGGGAGACCTGGCCGCCGCGGGCCTGAGCGTCACCGTCGCCGAGCGCCGGCCGCACGGAATCAGCAACATGACGCGCGCCTTCGGCGTCCACGCGCGCACGCTGGAGATGCTCGACGCCCGCGGCCTGGCCGACGAGCTGGTCAAGCGGGGCAGGGTCATGGAACAGATGAACATGTTCGGCCGCCTCACCCTCGACCTGACCAGGCTGCGCACACGCTTCCCGTACGTCCTGATCGCTCCGCAGTACGAGGTGGAGCAGCTCCTCGAGCGGCGCGCCCGGTCCGAAGGGGTCCACTTCCATTACGGCACCGAGCTGTTGAACCTCCGTCAGGACGGCCAGGGGGTGACCGCCGAGCTCCGCGGCGGGGACGGGGAGCCCGTGTCGGTCCGGGCCCGCTATCTCGTCGGCACCGACGGCGTACGCAGCAGGGTCCGCGAGGAGCTCGGCCTGCCGTTCCCCGGCGTGGCCGTGATCCGCTCGATGGTGCTGGCGGACGTACGGCTCACCGAGGAGCCGGAGGACATCCTCACCGTCAACGGCTCGGGCGACTCCTTCGCCCTCGTCGCCCCCTTCGGCGACGGCTACTACCGGGTCATGGGGTGGAGCCGCAAGCGCCAGGTCCCCGACACCGCCCCGGTCGACCTCGACGAGCTCCGCACGATCGCCCGCGAGGCCTTCGGCACCGACTACGGGATGCACGACGCCCGCTGGATCTCCCGCTTCCACAGCGACGAGCGGCAGGCTCCGGCCTACCGCGTCGGCCGCGTCTTCCTCGCCGGGGACGCGGCGCACGTCCACTCCCCCGCCGGCGGCCAGGGCATGAACACCGGCCTCCAGGACGCCGCGAACCTCTCCTGGAAACTCGCCGCCGCACTGCGGGGCCGCACCACCGACGCCGAGGCCCTGCTCGACAGCTACCAGGCGGAGCGCCACCCGGTCGGCGCGATGGTGCTGCGCAGCAGCGGCGCGCTCGTGCGGCTCGCCATGGCCCACAACCCCCTTCAGCGGGCGGCCCGTTCGGCGATCACCCGATTCCTCGAAGTCGTACGGCCTGTCGCCGACAAGGCCATCGGGATGATCAGCGGCCTCGGCATCGCGTACGGAGCCGAGCGTGGATCGCACCCGCTCACCGGCAGGCGCGTCCCCGACCTGGAGCTCGCGGAAGGCCGCCTCTACGAGGTGCTGCGGCGGGGCGAGTTCGTCCTGGTGACACCGCGGGACGGCCGGGTGGCCGCGCCGGAGGGGGCGATATGCGCGCACTGGAAGAGCGAGCGCGGCAGCACTCTGCTCGTCCGCCCCGACGGGTACGTGGCCTGGGCGAGCGACCGCCCGGACGCGCCCGGCCTGCACGCGGCCCTCACCGGCTGGACGGGGCGCGCGTAACGGCGGGCCGGGCCGGAGGCCCAACCCGCCCCGCGCGCCCGGCTGTTCAGAACGTGTACGGGTCGCCCGTGGCCAGCGTCAGCACGCGGTGGGTGTTGTTCGCCGGGTTGCGGTCAATGGCGCCGCCGTTCCAGACGGTGTCGATGTCGAGGCCCATCTCGGCCCGGTTGCCGACAGTCGCCACGTCCAGGGCGAGCTGCACGCCCGTCCCGGCGGCCCGCATCGAGCCGGTGCCGCAATGCACCACCGCCGGGCCGGTGCGCAGACAGCTCGGCGGCAGGGTGACGCCGGAGGCGAGTGGTGCCGAGAACCGGAGCCGCACGGTGGCTCCGGAGACCGGCGCGGGACCGTGGTTGGCCGTCGTGAGCCAGATGCCGACGTGGCCGTTCCAGAAGGAGACGTGCCCGTGATACGACACATCCGCCTCGGCCCCGGCGCTGCCGGCCGCAGCGCCGCCGGCCAGGGGTGGAGCGGGCCTGACGACAGGGCCGGGGTCGTCGCCGCCCCCGTCGAACCCAGCGGCGCCGCCGACGGGCCCGGCACCCTGCCCCGGCCCGGTCGCCCCGCTCGGCGTGCCGGTCGCGATCAGCGTCGCCGCCACCAGGACGGCGACACCGACCGTCGCCAGAGTTCCGCGGGCCCGGACAGGGCGGGCCCCGGCCGGGCGAGCACCGGCTCGGCGGGGCGCTCCGGCTCCACCCGCCCTGCCAAATCTGTTCATCACACGAACCACCATGAGCGAAAGGTACCTTTCGCCCCTTATTTCCAAGGAACGCCACCCCGCACGTCGTCCCGAACTACACCCCGCACGTCGTCGCGAACGCCATCCCGTACGCCGCCCCGGACGACACCGTCGCGAACAACGCCGTCCCGAAGGAGGTCCGGGTCCATGCCACCCTGGGCCCATGCTCGTCGCACGCTCAGTCCTTCTCTTCGTCCTGGCCGCCCTGTTCGAGATCGGCGGGGCCTGGCTCGTCTGGCAGGGCGTCAGGGAGCACAGGGGCTGGGTCTGGATCGGCGCCGGGGTCGTCGCGCTCGGCATCTACGGCTTCGTGGCGACGCTCCAGCCGGACGCCGAGTTCGGCCGGATCCTCGCCGCGTACGGCGGTGTCTTCGTCGCGGGCTCGATCGCCTGGGGCATGGTCGCGGACGGCTACCGGCCCGACCGCTGGGACGTCACCGGCGCCCTGATCTGCCTGGCCGGGATGGCCGTGATCATGTACGCCCCGCGCGGCCGCTGACCATCGCCCCGCCCGCACGCACCCTGCCCCGCCTATCCTGGCCGCGTATCGGTTTCGATCACCCCTTCGACCGCCGCCACACCTCGACCGCAGCGCCGGTCGCCACACGCGCGAGGAGCACGACATGACTGCCGCCGGGACCCCGATCGCCGTCGTCACCGGAGCGAGCAGCGGGATCGGTGCCGCCACCGCCCGCCAGTTGGCCGCCGCCGGCTACCGCGTGGTGGTCACCGCCCGCCGCAAGGACCGCATCGAGGCGCTGGCCGCCGAGATCAACGAGGCGGGCCACCAGGCGACGGCGTACGCGCTGGACGTGACGGACCGGGCCGCGGTGGACGAGTTCGCCACTGCCTTCCGCACCATCGGGGTGCTCGTCAACAACGCGGGCGGGGCGCTCGGCGCGGACCCGGTCGCCACCGGCAGCCCGGACGACTGGCGGCAGATGTACGAGACGAACGTCATCGGCTCGCTCAATGTCACCCAGGCCCTGCTGCCGGCGCTGGAGGCCTCGGGCGACGGCACGGTCGTCATCCTGTCCTCCACGGCCGGCCACGCCACCTACGAGGGAGGCGGCGGCTACGTGGCCGCGAAGAACGGCGCCCGGGTGCTCGCCGAGACGCTGCGCCTGGAGATCGTCGGCCGCCCGGTGCGGGTCATCGAGATCGCGCCCGGCATGGTGAAGACGGAGGAGTTCGCGACGACGCGCTTCCGCGGCGACACCGAGAAGGCCGCCAAGGTGTACGCGGGCGTGGCCGAGCCGCTCACCGCCGACGACGTCGCCGAGACCATCACCTGGGCGGTCACCCGGCCCAGCCACGTCAACATCGACCTGCTCGTGGTCCGGCCCCGCGCCCAGGCCTCCAACACCAAGGTCCACCGCGAGCTGTAGCCGGAACCGGGCCGGGCCCGCCCCATCGCGGGCCCAGGCCTACTGCAGCCTCGCCCGAAGCATGGGGGCCCGCGTGTGCCGCCGCTTCTCGCCCGCGTGGAACACCAGGATGATCATGCGGGCGCCCGGCGCCGCCATCGGCTGGGCGGCGCACATCGTGACCCAGCCGGGCCCCTGGGCCGCGTGGTTGAGGGGGCGTTCGTCGCCGTCGAGGTGGAGGTAGGAGCTGGCCCGGTTGTAGATCCCGGAGGCGAGCGGGTCCTCCAGGACCTCCTTCTCGATCTGCGCCAGCGTCTCGTCGGTGGGGTCGGCGGCCAGGGCGGCCCGCAACTGGGGCAGCACCAGCGGCGCCCAGGAGTGCTCCCAGTCGGTCAGGGTCTCGCGGGCGGCGGGGTCGAGCGCCATCCACCGCATGGTGTTCTGCGGCACCCGCCCGCCGGGGAACATCTCGGTCCAGCGCTGGTTGTGGGCGAGCAGGTTCCACGACCGGTCGTTGACGTACGCCATGTGTCCGATGCCGTCGACGGCCTCCTGCCACACGCCGGGGATCTCCTCTCCGGACTGCGAATGCAGCGGGAACGGGGGGTCCTGGCCCAGGCAGTACCGCCACAGGGCTATCCACTCCTGCTCGTTCATGCCGAGCAGGCGGGCCACGTCCTGGAGCAGGTCCGCGGGCGGGTTGGGGTAGCGGCCGGACTCCAGGCGGCCGTAGGTGTCGGGGGCGCGGTGCAGGATCTGGTCGATCTGGGCCTGGGACAGGCCGGGCGCCCGCCGGCCCTGCCGGGTGGGTCTGCTCAGCCCATGGCTCTCGGGCGTGATCAGCGCGCGGCGCTCGCGCAGCAGAGAGCGCAGAGCGGGCTTGTCCATCTGTGGTTCTCCCCCGGTAACGGGCGGCCGGCGACTTCGCCATTGGCCGCGCGGTTGGAACAGCCGCTCCCGACGTCCGGTCCCGACTCTGCCATCGGCTCCGGGCCGGTTGATCGGCATGCACCGGCTTCCCGGTGCGCTTCCCATGGTCGGCGTACGCTCCATTGTCTGCGTACGTCCCATTGTCGGAGCGGGTCGATTCCTCGGAGCGCACGGGGTGGCCGCGGGGCGCCGGGCGGCCGGTGCGGGCCGGCGGGGGCACGGCCCGCCGACAGCACAGCGGCTCCGGACGGAGACGGACGCATCGGCTGGGAGCACAGCGGTCACCGAGGGCGGGGCGAGGACGGCGTCGGCCATCACGGCCGGAACGCGGGCCGGGAGGTGATTGGCGAGGTGTGCCCTTTCGTGGACGGGTCGGGTACGGTCGGCCCCCTCCGGGCACAGCTTTGGCGCCCGCCCCCTTCGGGGTGGCCACCGAGGCACCCGCCAGGAGAGACCCCACAGGTACGCTGGCTGATGAGCCGTGCAGGGATCAAGCGGTAGCGGGGTGCGCACGTACGCCGGGCGCACACACGCAGCGTCGCAACGGGGGCAGACATGGGCGAACCGGACAGCCGGGCGGCCGACGCCGGAGCGTTGTCACCCGAGGCCGTCGACGTCTACGGCCGGATCACCCGCCATGAGCACATCGACCCGGAGCGGGACGCCCGGGCGCTCGCGGACCTCGCCGAGTGGGGCCTGGTCAGCACCGACCCGCGGCTGCCGCACCTGCCCATCGCGCTCGACCCCCAGGAGGCCGGCCGGCGCCGCCTGGACGACGAGCTGCGCCGGATGGCGGCCAAGGCCGAGCTCGCGGCCCGCATTCCCCAGATCACCGACGAGCTGAGCCTGCACTTCGAGCGCGCCAAGTGGCGCTCGGGCCGCGGCTCGGAGTTCCTCGGCGAGCCCGAGCTCGTCGACGCCCGTATCGAGCAGGCCGTCGGCCGGGCCCGCGCCGAGCTCCTCACCGCCCAGCCCTGCGGCCCGCGCACCGAGGACCGGCTCGCGGCCGTCGAGGAGCGGGACCGCGCGGCGCTTGCCCGCGGCGTCCACATCCGCGGCCTGTATCTCGACACCACCCGCGACGACGCGGTGACCCGCGCCTATGTGAGCGCGATGACGGGCCGCGGAGCCCAGTTCCGCACCCAGGTCACCCAGTTCCAGCGCTGCGTGGTCATCGACCGGCGCCAGGCGTTCATCTCCGACCACGTCGTCAACTCCGCGCCGGGCGATGCCTCCTGGCACGTACGGGACCGGGCCGTGGTGGCGTTCATCGCCGAGGTCTTCGAGGAGTGCTGGAGGCGCGCCGACCCGTGGAACGGCGACCCGCACAGCGGCGCGCCCCGCTCGGCCGGGTCCGGCGGTACGCGCACGACGCTGCTCCAGCGCGAGATCCTGCGCGACATGGCCCGCGGCATCGAGCAGCGGCTCACCGCGCAGCGCCTCGGTATCGGCCTGCGCAGCCTTTCCAAGGAGGTACAAACCTTGCGGGAGCTGTTCGGAGCGTCCACGCTTCAAGAACTCACCTATCAGTGGGCCCTGTCGGACGAGCGCCTCATCGACGACCGTCCACCGCACCACGGCCAGGCCACGGCCTGACACCGCGTCACCAGGTCAGGGCCCTTCCGGCCACGTGACCACGACTTCCCGCCCGCCGGGCCGGATCTTTTCCCACCCCGCTTTTCAGCGGATAAATCTTCAGCGGAAAACTACCGCCGCTTCCTGCATGCTGGTTGAGGACGATCAGTGGCACACCCCACAACAGGGGTGGCGCCGGATCGTCCTGACGTCCGCTGTCACGAGGACGTTGTCCGCGTACGCCAGAACCGGCAGTGCAGGGCATGGGCAGACGATGCCCTGCCGGGCGTCCCGCGGACACCGAGCGGCTTCTGCCACCGCCGCCCGGACAAAGCCGGACCCCTCCCCGGTACGTCCTCGTGATACGGGCAGTGCCCGGCAGGCCTTCGGCTCGCCGAAGGCACAGCCGCGCGCCCGTTCCGGCGCTTTCCCGGCATGCGGGCCGGGAAGAGGCGGCGGCCGGGGGCGAGAGCCCCCGGCCCGGCCGCGCTCCCCCGCGCGCCGGCCGGCCGCACCGCCAATCGGCGCCTCAGCCCTTGACGCACACCACCTGCTTCAGCTTCGCCACGACCTCCACCAGGTCGCGCTGCTGGTCCATGACCTTCTCGATCGGCTTGTAGGCGCCCGGGGCCTCGTCCACCACACCCGCGTCCTTGCGGCACTCCACGCCGCGCGTCTGCTCGGCCAGGTCCCGCGTCGAGAACGTCCGCTTCGCCGCGCTGCGGCTCATCTTGCGGCCCGCGCCGTGCGAGGCCGAGTTGAAGGACGCCGCGTTGCCGAGGCCCTTCACGATGTACGAACCCGTGCCCATCGAGCCCGGGATGATCCCGAAGTCGCCGGAGCCCGCACGGATCGCGCCCTTGCGGGTGACCAGCAGGTCCATGCCGTCGTACCGCTCCTCCGCCACATAGTTGTGGTGACAGGAAATGACCGCTTCGAAGGTCACCTTGGCCTTCTTGAACTCCTTGCGGACCACGTCCTGGAAGAGCGCCATCATGATCGCCCGGTTGTACTTCGCGTACTCCTGCGCCCAGAACAGGTCGCCCCGGTACGCCGCCATCTGCGGGGTGTCCGCGATGAAGACGGCCAGGTCACGATCGACCAGGCCCTGGTTGTGCGGCAGTTTCCGGGCCTCGCCGATGTGGAAGTCGGCGAGCTCCTTGCCGATGTTCCGGGACCCGGAGTGCAACATCAGCCAGACCGAACCCGACTCGTCCAGACAGAACTCGACGAAGTGGTTTCCGGATCCGAGCGTTCCCATCTGCTTCGCGGCCCGTTCCTCGCGGAACTTGACCGCCTCGGCGATCCCCCCGAACCGCTCCCAGAACCCGTCCCACCCCGACAGCGAGAAGCCGTGCAGCCGCCTCGGGTCCACCGGGTCGCCGTGCATGCCCCGGCCCACCGGGATGGCCTGCTCGATCTTCGAGCGGAGCCGGGAGAGATCGCCCGGAAGATCGTTGGCGGTCAGCGACGTCTTGACCGCGGACATGCCGCAGCCGATGTCGACGCCCACAGCGGCCGGGCACACCGCGCCTTGCATGGCGATGACCGAGCCGACCGTGGCGCCCTTGCCGTAGTGGACGTCCGGCATCACGGCGAGGCCCTTGATCCACGGCAGAGTGGCCGTATTGCGCAGCTGCTCCAGCGCGCCCGAGTCCACCGACGCCGGGTCCGTCCACATCCTGATGGGCACCCGTGCCCCGGGCATCTCCACGTACGACATAATTCCTCGATCCCCCGAGAGCAGAAAACGGCACCAAAGCGCCTGAAAGTGCACGAAAGGCAAAACTGGCGCCAACATCCACATCCAGGACAGTGGACCGGCGTTCACAGGTGCGCGTGCGATACACATTGTGTCCGGCCACCGCCCTCGGGCGGCAACCGCTTTTTCTTGCGTCGTCCTGCTGAAAGGAGCCTGGAAGCCGTGCAGCGAAAGGCGTACGTGCCCGGTCTCGCGCTGCTTGTGGCGCTCGTTTCGGGCTGCTCGGCGGCCTCGGGCGACGACGGCTCCACCAACGACTCCAAGGCGGGCGTGCCCAAGTCGGCCGCCGCGCAGCCCGGCAAGTACCGCACCCTCCCCGAGCCCTGCCGGGCCGTGAGCAAGAGTGTGCTGAAAGAGATGCTGCCGGGCGCGGCCGCCCTCGCGGAGGCCGACGCCACCAAGGAGTACGCGGGCACCGCCGACCTGACCTACGACACCGACCGCCGGGTCGGCTGCCGCTGGAAGGACGAGACGGCCGACGGTGTGCGAAGGCTCACGGTCGACTTCGAGCGGGTCGTCTCCTACGACCCCGCGGTGAGCGACGACGACCAGACCAAGGAGCTGTACGGGAAGAAGGAGACGGCGGCGAACCTGCCCGCCCCCAAGAGCTCCGCACCCGCTCCGACCTCGTCCGCTGCCCCGACCCCGTCCGGCTCGCCGGCCTCCGGCGCCCCCGGCACCCCGTCCGTCCCGGTGGCCCCGCCGAGCGGTTCCCCGGTCTCCCCGAGCCCCTCGGGGAGCAGTGACGCGGACGGTCTCCAGCCCCGCCGGCTGAGCGGGCTCGGTGACGCCGCCTTCGTGAACGACGTATTGTCCCCGTCCGGCTCCGACAGCGGTTCGGGGGCCGGACAACGTACCGTCACTGTGGTCTTCCGTACGTCCAATGTGATCGTGACCATCGAGTACACCGCCCAGGCCGCGGCATCCGCCGTGGTCCCCGACAGCAAGGAGCTGCAGGAGCAGGCCCAGGCCCTGGCCGGCAGGCTCGTCGAGCAGTTCAGCGAATAGCGCGCCAGCGCGAAGAACGAAGAGCGAAGGAATCATGCACCGATCAGCCCCGGCCACCCCCGGAAAGGCCCACGCCCCGGCCCCGCGCATCCGGCTCGCCCGTGTCCTCGCCTGTGCCGCCGTCCCTGTGATGCTCGTCGCAGTGGGCTGCTCCTCCGACTCGGGCGGCGACAAGAAGTCGGACTCGGCGTCCTCGTCGGCCTCCGGCGGCAAGCAGGCCTCCTCGTCGCCCTCGCTCGCCCCGGCGAAGTTCAAGAAGCTCCCCGAGGCGTGCCAGTCGATCGGCGCGGGGTCGATCGACAAGTACGTCCCCAAGGCGAAGACGAAGGCGGGCGAGGTCGGCAAGACCTCCGACCCGCAGTCCCGGGCGAGCTGCACCTGGAACGGCCTCGACGACAAGGGCGTCCAGGGCTCGCTCTACCGCTGGCTCGACGTCGACTTCAAGCGGTACGACTCCGCGCAGGGCCTCGGCACCGGCGACGCGCTCGCCCAGAAGCAGTTCGAGCGGGCCGTCTCGGCCGCCCAGTCGACGGCGGACGCGAAGAACGTGAAGACCTCACCGGTCTCCGGCCTCGGCGACCAGGCGACCGCGATCACCTTCGACCTGAAGAAGACCGACGCGGACTTCAAGTACGGCGTCGTCGTGGTCCGCACCGCCAACGTCGTGGTCGCCGTCGACTACAACGGCACCGGCTACCAGGGCGCCGACGCCCCCCAGACCAACGAGGTCCAGGAGGGCGCCACCGTCACCGCCAAGGAGGCGGTCACCGCGGTGGCCACCGCGAACAACAAGTAGCGCTCGCGCAACCGTACGGAGTCCGCCCCTCCCCTGTGGGGCGGACTCCGTACGCATGTGCCAGGCTGTGCCCGCCAGTTGCTTGACAAGGGGAGGGGGCGCGGGTGGCCGCGACTCAGCTGACACGCACGCACCGCATTCTGATCGGGTTGGTGGTCGCGGGTGCCGTGGTGATCGCCGGGATCGGTTTCGCGGGTTCGTACGCGGCGGTCCGCGAGCTCGCGCTCAAGAAGGGCTTCGGCAACTTCTCCTACGTCTTCCCGATAGGAGTCGACGCGGGCATCTGTGTGCTGCTCGCCCTCGACCTGCTCCTGACCTGGATGCGCATCCCGTTCCCGCTGCTTCGCCAGACCGCCTGGCTGCTGACGGCCGCCACCATCGCCTTCAACGGCGCCGCCGCCTGGCCGGACCCGCTGGGCGTGGGCATGCACGCGGTCATCCCGGTCCTGTTCGTCGTCGCCGTCGAAGCGGCCCGGCACGCGGTCGGCCGGATCGCCGACATCACCGCCGACAAGCACATGGAAGGCGTCCGCCTCACCCGCTGGCTGCTCTCCCCCGTCCCCACCTTCCTGCTGTGGCGCCGCATGAAGCTGTGGGAGCTGCGCTCCTACGAGCAGGTCATCAAGCTCGAACAGGACCGCCTCATCTACCGCGCCCGCCTCCAGTCCGTCTACGGCCGCGCCTGGCGCCGCAAGGCCCCCGTCGAATCCCTCATGCCGCTGCGCCTGGCGAAGTTCGGCGTCCCGCTCGCCGAGACCGCCCCGGCCGGCCTCGCCGCGGCCGGCATGGAGCCGGTGCTCCTGCCGCCCGCGCCGGTGATCGTGCAGCCCGAACTGCCCCCGGCCCACGCCCACTCCGCCCCCGAGGAAGCCCCGCGCCAGGCCCCGGCCCCGCAGCCCGAGCAGGAGCAGGCGTACGCCGAGCCGGAGCAGCCCACCACGCACGAGAGCCCCTGGTTCGCGGCCCAGCACATATCGCCCGAGGAATACGCGGGCACGTACGACCCGGCCTTCGGGCAAGCGCAGGCGGAAGCGGAAGCGGCCGTGCAGGCGGAAGCCGGGCTCCAGCCCGAGCAGGAGCCCGTGATGGTCCCGGCGGGCCCCGGCCGCGAACGCCGCCTCGGTGTACCCGGCCCCCGCGCGGCCGACCCGCAGCCCGCGCCGGAAGCCGAGGAACCCTCCATGGAGGACGCGGAGTTCGCCCAGGCTGCGTACAGCGCGTTCCGCCAGTTCGCGCGACAGCACAACGACTATCCGAGCATCGAGGTCGTCGAAATTCACCTCTCTGATGTCTACGGAGTGACCCACCCCCGCAGCACCGCCCTGCTGCGCGGCCTGATCCCCGGTTTCAAGCAGCGCTACGACGCCGAGCTCGCCGAGGACCACATCGCCTGACGGCGCGTCACGCCGCGTTCTGCCGGGCCTTCTTGGCCATCTCGCCCCAGACGGCCAGGGCGGCACCGACGACAGCCAGGGCGAGGTAGCCGACGGCCGGGATGTCGACGAGCTTGTGCAGGAAGCCCCAGGGTCCGTCGCCGAACTGCGCGCCGGCGAATCCGAGTGCGCCCTGGATGCCGATGACCCAGCCGATGGCCCCGGCGACCTGCTTGGTGATGTACGCGTTCATGACTCCATGGTCCCCGGGTGTCGCGCCCGGCGGCTCCTGCCCGGGATGGAATCCGCTGTACATCGAAAGATGGAACGAGGGCCGCCACCCGGGATCGGGTGACGGCCCTCGGCCATGCGATACGTCAGGCGGCGAGCAGCTTGCGCACCCGGTCCGCGCCGACTGCGAGGAGCAGGGTGGGCAGCCGCGGCCCCGTCTCACGGCTCACCAGGAGCTTGTAGAGCAGCGCGAAGAACGAGCGCTGGGCGACCTTCAGCTCGGGCGTCGGCTTGGCGTCGGGGGCCAGGCCCGCCATCACCTTCGGCACGCCGTAGACGAGCGTGGTGAGCCCGTCCAGCGACCAGTGCGAGTCCAGGCCCTCGACCAGGAGCCGCAGCGACTCGCGGCCCTCGTCGTCGAGCGAGCCGAGCAGCTCGGTGTCCGGCTCCTCGCGGACCAGGGTGCGCTGGTCGGCCGGCACCTGGGTGGTGATCCAGTTCTCGGCGCGGTCCAGGCGCGGGCGGACCTCGTCGAGCGAGGTGACCGGGTTCGCCGGGTCCAGCTCGCTGAGGATGCGCAGGGTCTGGTCCTCGTGGCCCGCCGTGATGTCCACCACCGAGGCCAGCGTGCGGTACGGCAGCGGACGCGCGGTGCGCGGCAGCTCACCGGCGGCCGTGCGGGCGGCCCGGGCGTACGCGGCGGCGTCGGCGGGCAGCACCGAGCCGTCGGCGACCTTCGCCTCCAGCTTGTCCCACTCGTCGTACAGGCGCTGGATCTCCTGGTCGAAGGCGATCTTGAACGACTGGTTCGGCCTGCGGCGCGCGTACAGCCAGCGGAGCAGCTGCGGCTCCATGATCTGCAGCGCGTCGGCCGGGGTCGGGACGCCGCCCTTCGAGGAGGACATCTTGGCCATGCCGCTGATGCCGACGAAGGCGTACATCGGGCCGATCGGCTGGACGCCGTCGAAGATCGACACGATCTGGCCGCCGACCTGGAACGACGAGCCGGGCGAGGAGTGGTCCACGCCCGAGGGCTCGAAGATCACGCCCTCGTACGCCCAGCGCATCGGCCAGTCGACCTTCCAGACCAGCTTGCCGCGGTTGAACTCGCTGAGGCGGACGGTCTCCGAGAACGCGCACGCGGAGCAGGTGTAGGTCAGCTCCGTGGTGTCGTCGTCGTAGGCCGTCACGACCGTGAGGTCCTTGCCGCAGCCGCCGCAGTACGGCTTGTACGGGAAGTAGCCCGTCGAGCCCGTGCCGTCGTCCTCGGCCGCCGCGCCGGAGCCCTCGGCGGCCTCCAGCTCGGCCTCGTCGAGAGGCTTCTGCGACTTCTTGCCCGGGGCCTTCTTGGTCCGGTACTGCTCCAGGATCGCGTCGATGTCGCCGCGGTGCTTCATCGCGTGCAGCACCTGGTCGCGGTAGACACCGCTCGTGTACTGCTCGGTCTGGCTGATGCCGTCGTACTCGACACCCAGCTCCGCGAGGGCCGCGGTCATGGCGGCCTTGAAGTGCTCGGCCCAGTTCGGGTACGCGGAGCCGACCGGCGCCGGGACCGAGGTCAGCGGGCGGCCGATGTGCTCGTTCCACGACTCGTCCACCCCGGGGATGCCCTGCGGCACCTTGCGGTAGCGGTCGTAGTCGTCCCAGGAGATGAGGTGGCGGACCTCGTACCCGCGGCGGCGGATCTCGTCCGCGACCAGGTGCGGGGTCATGACCTCGCGCAGGTTGCCCAGGTGGATGGGGCCGGAGGGCGAAAGGCCGGACGCGACGACGACCGGTTTGCCAGGCGCACGTCGCTCCGACTCGGCGATGACATCGTCCGCGAAACGGGAGACCCAGTCGGTCTCGGTGCTGCTCTGAGCCACGGTCGGCACGTCCTTCTTTCTCGTATGCCTTGGAGAGGCTGGCAAGCCCATTCTCCCAGACGGAACGAGCTCCTTGGGGGTTGCCCGTATCTCGGGAGAAAGGGAAGGGGGCCGCGTGGGAGAATCAGGGGGCAATCGTCCTCACTCCCGACAGGAACGGCACCTCATGGCCTCGGTCCATTCCCTCGCTTCCACTGTCCAGCAGCGCCTGGCGGACGCCCTCTCGGCTGCCCTGCCGGAGGCCGGCTCCACCGACCCGCTGCTGCGACGAAGCGACCGGGCCGACTTCCAGGCCAACGGCATCCTAGCGCTCGCGAAGAAGCTCAAGGGCAACCCGCGCGAGCTCGCGACCAAGGTCGTCGACCAGGTCCAGGGCGACGCGATCAAGGAGATCGAGGTCTCCGGACCCGGCTTCCTCAACATCACGCTCGCCGACAGGGCGATCATCGAGACGCTCGCGGCCCGCGCGGCCGACGACCGGCTCGGCGTGCCGCTGAAGGAGAACCCGGGCGTCACGGTCATCGACTACGCCCAGCCCAACGTGGCCAAGGAGATGCACGTCGGCCACCTGCGCTCGGCGGTCATCGGCGACGCGCTGCGCGGCATGCTCGACTTCACCGGCGAGAAGACGATCGGCCGCCACCACATCGGCGACTGGGGCACCCAGTTCGGCATGCTCATCCAGTACCTGATCGAGAACCCCGGCGAGCTGGCCCCGGCCGACGACGTCGACGGCGAGCAGGCCATGTCGAACCTGAACCGGGTGTACAAGGCCTCGCGCGCCGTCTTCGACTCCGACGAGGAGTTCAAGGAGCGCGCCCGCAAGCGGGTCGTCGCCCTCCAGTCCGGCGACAAGGAGACCCTGGAGCTGTGGCAGCAGTTCGTGGACGAGTCGAAGGTCTACTTCTACTCGGTCTTCGAGAAGCTGGACATGGAGATCCGGGACGACGAGATCGTCGGCGAGTCGGCGTACAACGACCTGATGCCGGAGACGGCCCGGCTCCTTGAGGAGTCCGGTGTCGCGGTGCGCTCCGAGGGCGCGCTCGTGGTCTTCTTCGACGAGATCCGGGGCAAGGACGACCAGCCGGTCCCGCTGATCGTGCAGAAGGCGGACGGCGGCTTCGGCTACGCGGCGTCCGACCTCTCGGCGATCCGGAACCGGGTCACCGACCTGAACGCGACCTCGCTGATCTACGTCGTGGACGTACGCCAGTCGCTGCACTTCAAGATGGTCTTCGAGGCGGCCCGCCGGGCGGGCTGGCTGAGCGACGATGTCACGGCGCACAACATGGGCTACGGCACGGTGCTCGGCGCCGACGGCAAGCCGTTCAAGACCCGTGAGGGCGAGACGGTCAAGCTGGAGGACCTCCTGGACGAGGCCGCCGAGCGCGCCACCGCGGTCGTCCGCGAGAAGGCCGAGAAGGTGGGCCTGACCGAGGAGGAGATCGTCGAGAACGGGCGGTACGTCGGCATCGGCGCCGTGAAGTACGCGGACCTGTCGACGTCGGCGAACCGGGACTACAAGTTCGACCTGGACCAGATGGTGTCGCTGAACGGCGACACGTCCGTGTACCTCCAGTACGCGTACGCCCGGATCAGGTCGATCCTGCGCAAGGCCGGCGAGACCAGGCCGGGGGCCCACCCGGAGCTCGAACTCGCCCCGGCGGAGCGGGCGCTGGGCCTGCACCTGGACGCGTTCGGCGACCTGCTCTACGAGGCGTCGGCCGATTACGCGCCGCACAAGCTGGCCGCGTACCTGTACCAGCTGGCGTCGCTGTACACCACGTTCTACGACCAGTGCCCGGTCCTCAAGGCCGACAGCGAGGCCCAGGTCGAGAACCGCCTCTTCCTGTGCGACCTGACCGCCCGGACGCTGCACCAGGGCATGGCCCTGCTCGGCATCCGGACGCCCGAGCGCCTCTAGTACCGCCAACTCCCGTGTGGGGCTGCCCGGTTGACCGGTTCACCCGGTTTCCAGGTGGTCCCACACGTTGGTGTCCAGGCGGTACTCGTACGCCGGGCGGCCCTTGATCGCGCTGGTGCGGAACGGCTTCCCCTTGTCGTAGACGGGGATCTTGCCGGAGCGGTCACCGCTGCTCCAGCTGACCTCCAGGTACCAGCTGACGTCGTTCGCCTGGGTGTGCACATCCAGGTCGAAGACCTCGGGGTCGGTCGTGGACACCTTGAACGGGAAGTCCTTGGCCGGCACGACCGCGTCGGCCTGCTGACCGGCGACCGGCTTGCTGACCGGCTGGGCCGCGTCCAGGTTCACGTCGAAGGACTGCGGCACGATTCCGCTGCCGCAGCCCGAACCCATCGAGTACGCCGTCCAGTTCAGCGGGGCCTGCCGCGCCACCACCCGCACGTTGATCCCGGTGATCACCACGGGTTCCGGGCTCTTGCCGGTCACGGTCAGCTCCAGTTTCAGCGCCTCGCCGTCGACCCCGTTGAGCGCCCGCGCCCATGAGCGCCGGTCCTGGAGGTTCGTCGGGGGCGGCGGCACCGATCCGGGCTTCTGGTCGAGCAGATAGAACTTGCCGCACGGCTCCTCCCAGTCGTACGAGCTGATGCCGACACTGACCGGAACACCCGCCTCCGGAGCGTGCTTCGGCTGGCCCTTCGGGACCGGGCTGCCCGACGAGGCGGACGGGGAGGATGAGCCGGACGGGCTCGGGCGCGCGCTGGGCGAACCGTTCGGCGGGCGAGCGGACGGGCTCTTGAGGGTGGGGCCGCTCTCCTTGGCGTCGGCGACCGTGGAGCTCTTGTCGTCGTCGTGCCCGGACAGGCTCGCGACGGCGACGGCGGGCACGGCGAGCGCGACGACGGCCGCCCCGACGAGCCCGAGCCTCACCTTCCTGCTGCTGAGCCTCCCGCTGCCGAATCGGCTCGTACGTTTCGGGGCGTGAGGGGTGGCGGGGCCGACGTCGGGGAGCTCGACGGCGTCGGAGTCCCCCTCGGATTCCAGCGCGGGCTCGGGCCGGGTTTCCTGAACCGGAGCGGACTCGACGGCCGGCTCGGGCGCCTGAACCGGAGCGGGCTCGACGGCCACCGGCGCGGGTTCGGCCGCAACCGGCCCTGCGTTCGCCCCTCGCGCGCGCCGCCGCGCCTCGTCCGCGAGGATCCAGCGCCGGTGCAGTTCGACGGACTCCTCGGGGGTCGCCCCGCACAGCCGGGCGAGCCGCTCGACGGGTGCGTACTCGTTCGGGACCGCGTCTCCGTTGCAGTACCGGTGGAGCGTGGACGTACTCATGTGGAGCTTGCCCGCGAGCACTCCGTAGCTGCGCCCCGAGCGGTCCTTCAACTCCCGTAGCAGCGCCGCGAACTGCTCGGACTCGGTCGTCGCCATGCCCCGGTCCCCTCCCCATCCATCCCAGGAACGCATTCCAGGGACAGGTCGTTTCCCCAGGTCAAAGGGTGTTCCAGCGTTCCAGCTTCCCCCATTGTCCCTTGGCCGTTGCGGGGCCGTCGGACCGGCCCGCAAGGTAGCTGCAGCAAGCAGCCGAACAGCTCGTTCCGGGAGCAGTCCATGCGATTCCGCATCCGGCTCAACGTCGCGGATTCGATGGCCGTGGTCGTTCTGGCCGCATCCATCGCGACCCTCATCACGCTGATCCACCACTACCGCGCCTGACGCCACCACGGCGTCCGGGACACCTACTTACCGACACACGGGGAGCGCCACCATCATGCGTACCACCTTCCGCATCACCGCCGCCGCGACCACCACGTTGATCGCCGCCCTCGCCCTGACCGCCTGCGGCAGCGACAGCGGTTCCGACGCGGCGCTGTCCGGCGACAAGCCCTCGGCCTCCTCCCCGGGGACCGCCGCCCCCGCTCCGACGGCGGGTGACGCGGCGGGCAGCAAGGGTTCGGACTCGGGCAAGGGGGCGGGTACGGGCTCGGGCAAGCACACCGGCGCCCCGGCCAAGTCGACCGGCAAGTCCACGAAGAAGCCCTCCGGGGGCGGCGGTGACGCCGACGCGCCCTGCACCGGCGCCAACGTGAAGCTGACCGCGACCGAGTTGAACCGCCCGGTCAACCACATCCTGCTGACCGTCACCAACACCGGCAAGACGATGTGCAACGCCTACGACGCCCCCGCCGTCTCCTTCTCCAACGCCCAGCAGTCCCCGATCGCGGTCGACAAGGACACCATCCCCCAGGCCGTGGTGTCACTGGCTCCGGGCGCCTCCGCGTACGCGATGGTCCGCACCCTGGGCGAGGACGACGGCAGCGAGTCGTACAACACGGGCCAGGTCGTCGTGTACTTCCGGGGCAAGGTCGGCATGGAGTCCACGGGCCCCTCCGCGTACGCCAGGCTCTCCAAGAGCGTCGCGGTCGTGGACAGCCAGGCCATGGCCACGTACTGGCAGTCGGACCTGTCCTCGATCGAGGCGTGGTAGCCGGTCGGCGGAGTCCGCCGCGGCAACCCGTGTTGCCGATTCCGGGATACGAGAGTGGACTGCCCCCATGGACAGACCACCGCCTCCCGCCGGACCCTCGCCCCATCAAGCGGTGCTCGACGACGTGGGCCCCCGGCTCAAGCGGCTGCGCGCGCAGCGCGGCCTGACCCTGGCCGTGCTCGCCGAGACGACCGGGATCTCGAAGAGCACCCTGTCCCGCCTCGAATCAGGACAGCGCCGCCCGAGCCTGGAACTCCTGCTTCCGCTGGCGAGCGCGTACGGAGTGCCCCTGGACGATCTGGTCGGGGCACCCGAAGTGGGCGACCCCCGGGTCCGGTTGACCCCGCGACCCATGCCGAACGGCGGCACGTTCGTCCCGCTGACCCGCAGCCCCGGCCCCCTTCAGGCGTACAAGATGCTGATCCCGCACCGGGGCACCGAGCCGGACCTGCGCTCGCACGAGGGCTATGAGTGGCTGTACGTCCTGGACGGCCGGCTGAGGCTCGTCCTCGGAGCGCACGACCTGGTTCTCGGCCCGGGCGAGGTCGCCGAGTGGGACACGAAGGTGCCCCACTGGTTCAGCAGCGCGGACAGCCGCCCGGTGGAGGTGCTGAGCCTCTTCGGACGACAGGGCGAGCGGATGCACGTGAGGGCGAAGCCGAAGGGGTAACGGGCATGTACATCAAGGGAATTCAGCCCATCCCGACCCTTATCGTCCCCTGTCGGCCCTTACAGGAGTTCAGCCCTTAAGGGCGCGCCCGAGCCGCCCGAGCCCCTCCCGGATTTCGTCGGGGGCGGAGGTGACGAAGCACAAGCGAAGCGCGGCAGCGTCCGGCACACCGGCGAAGAAGGGCGCGCCGGGAACGTAGGCGACGTCGTGCTCGACCACCTTCGGAAGCAGGGCGGTTGCGTCACTCCCCTCCGGCAGCCGGGCCCACAGGAACATGCCGCCCTCGGGCCGGTTCCACGTCGAGCCCTCGGGCAGTGCGTCGGGGAGGCCCGCGAGCATGGCGTCGCGGCGCTCGCCGTAGGCGGCGCGGACCTTGGCGACGTGGGCGTCCAGGTCGCGGTCGGCGAGGTAGCGGGCGGCGGCGAGCTGGTTGACGGTCGGAGTGTGCAGGTCGGAAGCCTGCTTGGCGATCACACAGGCCCGCAGCAGCGCGCGCGGCGCCCGCACCCAGCCGAGACGAAGACCCGGCGCCATGATCTTGGAGTAGCTGCTGAGCAGCACGGTGCGGTCGGCGGCGTCCTCGTAGGAGGAGATCCAGGGCACGTGCTCGCCCTCGTAGCGCAGCTCGCCGTACGGGTCGTCCTCGACGATCCACAGCCCGTGCCGCACGGCCACGTCGGCCACGGCGCGGCGGCGCTCGGCGGTCATGGTGCGGCCGGTGGGGTTCTGGAAGGTGGGCACGCAGTAGAAGAGCTTGGGCCGCTCGCGGGCGACGAGTGCGTCGAGGGCGACGGGGTCGGGCCCGTCGTCGTCGCAGGGCACGGCGACGACGCGGGCCCCGGCGAAGCCGAAGACCTGCAACGCGGCGAGGTAGCAGGGGTCTTCGACGAGGACGACGTCGCCGGGTTCGATCAGCGCGGCCGCGAGGAGGGTGAGGCCCTGCTGGGAGCCGGTGGTTATCAGGAGGTCGTCGGCGCCGGTGGCGAGCCCCCGCTTGGCGAGCCGCGCGGCGGTGGCGGCTCGCAGCGCCGGGCTGCCCTCGGTGGTCGAGTACTGCAGAGCCGTCGCCGCCTCCCCCTCCATCACGGCACGGAAGGCGGCGGCCATGCCCTCGCCGTCGAACAGCTCGGGCGCGGGGAGCCCGCCCGCGAACGAGATCACCTCGGGCCGGGCGGTCAGCGCGAGGATCTCCCGCACGGGCGAGGACCCGACGGACACGGCACGCGCGGCGAGCGCGGGCACGGCGGCGGCCGATGAGGTGGCGGGCATGGGGCGACTCCTGTCAGTTGCTCGGACGTCCAACTAACCCCGCACCTTACGCAGACCCCACCCTTCCCCAGCGCCCCATTCCATGATCCGAAACCCGGACCTGCGCTGGGCCTTCGCAGCAGAACTCGCACCACACAGCCTTCCCGGGGTCCCGCTCCCCCACGCCCCACTTGTCGGCGACGGCCCCCACGAGCAGCAGCCCGCGTCCGCCGCAGTCCGGGCTGTCGGCGACCCGGGGCACCCCGCCCCCGCTGTCGTGCACCTCGACCCGCAGCACGGCCCCCTCGCAGAGCCGGAGCCGCAGAAGAAACCCCCGCCCCGGCGGAACCCCGTGCAGCAACGCGTTGGTGGTGAGCTCGCTGACGCAGAGCAGGATGTCGTCGATGCGGTGGAAGAAACCCCAGTCGGCGACGGCTCCGGCGGCGAAGTTCCGGGCGGCGGGGACGGATTGACGGCGGCGGGGGTAGAAGCGCTGCCGCATTTCGTTGTCGTTCATGGAGGGAGGGTTTCGGAGTACGCCCTGCCTGCCGCAGTAGCCCGACCCGTACACAAATTCTGTACGGGTCCGCGATGCGTAACGTACGGGTACGTATGGGGAGTTGGCAGGCATGCACCCCAGGAAGCGACCCCGGAAGAACACGTCGGCGATGAGGATGGTCGGCGCCCTCGTGGCGTCCTTCCGGATTGCCGCAGGCCTGACCCAGCGCCAGCTGGGCGAGCGCGTGCTGCTGCACGAGGAGATGATCGCCTCGATCGAGCAGGGCCGCCGTCCCCTGAAACTCGACCTGGCCGCACTTCTGGACCAACTCCTCGACACAAAGGGAGCGTTGAAGACGGCGGTCGAGAACATGCCGGAGATCGACCTGATCCCGGCGTGGGCCGAGGAGTACATGGACCTGGAGCGCGAGGCCATCGCGCTGTCCTGGTTCGAGAACCAGGTACTGCCGGGCCTGCTCCAGACGGAGAGCTATGCGCGGGCGGTGTTCCTGAGCAAGGTGCCGGCGATGAGCGAGGACGAGATCAATGCGCAGGTCGCTGCGCGGCTTGAGCGGCAGGAAATACTGCACCGGAAGGAGCCGCCAACCCTCAGCTTCGTCATCTCCGAGGCCATCCTGCGGGACCGCTTGGGCAGTGACGCGGTCTACGCGGAGATGCTGCGGCACCTGCGTGACTGCGCCGACCTGCCGGGGCTCACCGTCCAGGTCATGCCGCTCGGACGACACACGCACGCCGGGCTCAATGGACCCTTCATCCTCGTGGAGACACCGGATCACCAGCACCTCGCCTACGCCGAGACTCAACGTGGCAGTCAGCTCATTTCCGACCCCGACGAGGTCAGTATCCTGGCGCAGAAGTATGCGATGCTGCGAACGCAGGCCCTCAACTCCGAGCAGACCAGAGGGCTGTTGGACCAGCTGCTAGGAGAGCAATGAGCATCGCACTTACGTGGTTCAAGTCCAGCTACAGCGGCGACGAGGGCGGAGCCTGCGTCGAAATCGCGTGCGCTTGGCGCAAGTCGAGCTACAGCGGCAGCGAGGCCGGCAGCTCCTGCGTCGAGGTGGCAACCCACCCCTCCGCCATCCACATCCGCGACTCCAAGGCCCCCGAGGGCCCCACCCTCACCGTGAACCCCACCACGTGGCAGGGCTTCATCGCGGAACTCTGAACCCTGGCCCGCCTGCACCCCCTATAGGGGCGCGGGGCTGTTCCATCATGCGGCTCCGCCGCGTGGGCGCGACCAGCCACGACGAGCCCGCAGCCGAATGCCACCACGGGACCGCCCTCGCGCTCGGCCCGTTGTCAGTGGCGGGATCTACATTCGGGGCATGGCGATGCTTGCGAATCCACTCCCGCAACTGATGGACGACCCGACCGGCAAGGTGCTGGGTCTCGACCTGCCGCCGGGCAGGGTGATCGGTCCGGCGGCCGAGCCGCTGCTCTGGTATGCGGATGAACCGGCCGGCCCGCAGGACTGGGCACATCTCGCAACGGCCCGCAGGGCAACGGGCCTGCATCCCGTACTGCTGGGCGGAGTACGGGAGTTGGCCGACTGGGAGCTCGCCCCGGACGAGGCGTCGTACCCGGGCGACCACGACGCCGAGGACGTGCTGGCCGAGTACTGGGAGACGTACGCCGAGGGAGAGCTGGGCTACGACCCCGAGGAGTGGCCCGGCCTGGCGGAGGCCCCCGCGCTTCGGGAGGACCCGGACGACAGGGCGGCCGAGACCGCAGGGGCGGCGACGGGCGAGGGTCACCTGAAGGGCGCCCGGATCGCCCTGGTCCCGGCCCGCCGCAGCGCCGACATCCCGGCGGCCATCGGCTGGCGCGGCACGCGGAACCACGAGCCCGACGTGGCCCGCCTGTGCGCGGTGCTGCGCTCGTGGGAGGACAGGTTCGGGGCGAGGGTGGTGGGCCTGACGCCCGACCGCCTCACCGTGTCGGTGGCGGCCCCGCCCGCGACCGGGGAAGAGGCCCTGGTGCTGGCGGCGGAACACTTCGCGTTCTGCCCGGACACGATAGAGACCGACCTCGACGAATACGCCGACTCCCTCCTCCACGACGGAAGTTGGACGTTCTACTGGGGCTGAGCCGGGCGGCGGCGCCCCCGGAACCCTTAACACATCCTTGACTCAATGATCGATCATTCGAGGAGCATCATGAACGCATGAACGAAAGACGGGCAGAGGCCGCCCCGGCCGCACCTTCGCTGCCCAAAAGGCGTGCGCTCGTGATCAGCACGACAGCGATCGGCACCGCCCTCCTCCTGGTAATGGTCTGGCTGCTGCTCGTGCCGATGCCGGAACGGCTGGACACGGAGCGGGCGTTCCGGGCGGCCAGGGACTGTGCGCCCGGGACCACTGCCACCGACTGCCTGCACTCGGTACCGGCGGTGATCGAGCGCACCAGGGAGAAAGGCGGCAAGACGCCTTCGCACTGGATGTACGTGAAGACCGCCGAGGGCGACAGGCCCGCCCTCTACTTCAAGGGGGATCAGCGGTCCACGTTCGAGGGGCTGGCGGGGAAGCGGATCCACGTCACGTACTGGGAGGGATCGGTCCGGTACATCGACTGGGCGGACGCCCGCTGGTACACCGCCGCGGACCCGCGCGGCGCCTACCGCCCGTTCCTGGCCTGGGGTCTGGCCCTGGGCTCGGCCGGCCTGGGCCTGATCCTGATCGGCCTCTGGTGGGCCCGGGGCTACGCCACGACCCGGCTCCGATACCCCTGGCAGCAGGGGATCGCGGTCGTAGGCACGGGCATCCTCGGATTGGCGGGCGGCCTGCTCCCGTGGCTCGTCCACGGGTGGCGGGCGGCGCTGCTGGCGTACGGGGTGGCGGGGGCGGTCGTCGCGGCGGGCTGCGCGTTCGCCGCCGCGGTGCTGCACCGCGTGAACGCCCGCAAAACCACGGACACGGTCGACATCGAGCCGGTGATCCCCGCCGACGAGACCATCCTCGCGGGCATCGTGCGCGGCGACGTCCCGTACGGGGGCGTTCTGGGCGGCGGCTACCTGATGGCCGACGCCGAAGGCCTGTCGATCATCCCCGACCCGAACTACCGGAACCACCCGAAGCTCATACCGGCCACCCTGGAACCGCTGAGGGTCCGCCCGCCGTACCGGACGGACCCCGAGGGCCTCGACTTGGGTGACGTGTGCCTCGTGCTGGAATGCCGCGACGGCGACACCCCGGTGTACGTGGCCGCCACCAGGGAGTCCATGCCGCTGGTACTGGGCGCACTGACCGCGGCACGCCAACTGGCCCAGAAATAAAGGGACTTGGGCCCTCGCGGACCTACAGCCCCTTGGCCACCTCGGTCGCCCAGTACGTGAGGATCATGTGGGCGCCGGCGCGCTTGATGCCGGTCAGGGTCTCCAGGATCGCCCGGTCGCGGTCGATCCAGCCCTTCTCGGCGGCGGCCTCGATCATCGCGTACTCGCCGCTGATCTGGTACGCGGCGACCGGCACGTCCACGGACTCGGCGACCTTGGCGAGGATGTCGAGGTAGGGCCCGGCCGGCTTGACCATGACCATGTCGGCGCCCTCGTCGAGGTCGAGCGCCAACTCCCGCAGGGATTCACGGGTGTTGGCGGGGTCCTGCTGGTAGGTCTTGCGGTCCCCGCGAAGGGAGGAGCCGACGGCCTCGCGGAAGGGTCCGTAGAAGGCGGAGGAGTACTTGGCGGTGTAGGCCAGGATGGAGACGTCCTCGTGCCCGGTCTGGTCCAACGCGTCCCGGATGACGCCGACTTGGCCGTCCATCATCCCGGAGGGCCCGACGACGTGGACTCCGGCGTCGGCCTGGACCTGGGCCATCTCGGCGTAGCGCTCAAGGGTGGCGTCGTTGTCCACGCGCCCGTGCTCGTCGAGCACGCCGCAGTGCCCGTGATCGGTGTACTCGTCGAGGCACAGGTCGGACATGATGACGAGGTCGTCGCCGACCTCTTCCTTCACGGCGCGGATGGCGACCTGGAGAATCCCGTCCGGGTCGGTCCCGGCGGTCCCGGCGGCGTCCTTCTTCTCGTCCTCCGGCACCCCGAACAGCATGATCCCGGAGACCCCGGCGGAGACGGCCTCCACGGCGGCCTTGCGCAGCGTGTCGAGGGAGTGCTGCACGACGCCCGGCATGGCCTGGATCGGAACGGGCTCGGCTACGCCCTCCCGCACGAAGGCGGGGAGGATCAGGTCGGCGGGGTGCAGGCGGGTCTCGGCGACCATGCGGCGCATGGTGGGGGTGGTGCGCAGCCGACGGGGCCGGGCCCCGGGGAAGGATCCGTACACAGTCATGCCCCTACGCTACGCCGCCGGGGAGGGAGGTCTTCCCCACCCCGCCCCTTCCCGCTGTGACACTCTGCGGCTCCGCCGCGTGACCTCCGGGGGTGTGGATGGGCTGAGCTCAGCTCCTGGGGCTCCGCCCCAGACCCCGTTCGCGCCTTGATGGCGCTCGTCCTCAAACGCCGGACAGGCTGAAATGCTCCGATGCGGGCCAGCACCGATGCCGTTAGGGGCGCGGGGAACTGCGCGACCAGCCACCCACGGTCCGCACCCGAACCGGGGCCTGGGGCCAAGCCCCAGCACCCCCGCGTACCCCGCGCTACGTCGTGCGGCGGCGCCGCGCCCCCGGACGACGCTCGCTCGGCCGGGTCACGTGCTCGCCCGCGGACACCGCCGCGTCACGGCGAGCCGCCCCGAAGTCCGCAAGCGCCTGCGCCAGCTTGTGGACCGACGGCTCCGGAGCCATCACATCCACCCGCAGCCCGTGCTCCTCCGCCGTCTTGGCCGTAGCAGGGCCAATACACGCGATCACGGTCACGTTGTGCGGCTTTCCCGCGATGCCGACAAGGTTCCGGACGGTCGAAGAAGACGTGAACAGCACCGCGTCGAACCCGCCCCCCTTGATCGCCTCGCGCGTGTCCGCCGGCGGCGGCGACGCGCGCACGGTCCGGTACGCCGTGACGTCGTCGACCTCCCAGCCGAGCTCGATCAGGCCCGCCACCAGCGTCTCGGTGGCGATGTCGGCGCGCGGCAGGAAGACGCGGTCGATCGGATCGAAGACCGGGTCGTAGGGCGGCCAGTCCTCCAGGAGGCCGGCCGCGGACTGCTCGCCGCTCGGGACGAGGTCGGGCTTGACGCCGAACTCGACCAGCGAGGCGGCCGTCTGCTCGCCCACGGCGGCGACCTTGATTCCGGCGAAGGCCCGGGCGTCGAGACCGTACTCCTCGAACTTCTCGCGCACCGCCTTCACCGCGTTGACCGAGGTGAACGCGATCCACTCGTACCGGCCCGTCACCAGGCCCTTGACCGCGCGCTCCATCTGCTGCGGCGTACGGGGAGGCTCGACCGCGATGGTCGGCACCTCGTGCGGCACCGCACCGTAGGACCTCAACTGGTCGGAGAGCGAAGCCGCCTGCTCCTTCGTACGCGGGACGAGTACGCGCCAGCCGAACAGCGGCTTGGACTCGAACCACGACAGCTGGTCGCGCTGAGCAGGGGCACTGCGCTCGCCGACCACGGCTATGACGGCCTGGTGCCCGTCCGGCGAGGGCAGCACCTTCGCCTGCTTGAGGACCTGGGCGACCGAGCCGAGCGTCGCGGACCAGGTCCGCTGGCGCGTGGTGGTGCCCGCGATCGTCACGGTCATCGGGGTGTCGGGCTTGCGGCCCGCGGAGACCAGCTCGCCGGCCGCGGCCGCGACGGTCTCAAGGGTCGTCGACACCACCACCGTGCCGTCGCTCGCGCCGACCTCGGCCCAGCACCGCTCGGTGGCGGTCCGGGCGTCGACGAAGCGGACGTCGGCGCCGCCGGCCCCGCTCAGCGGGACACCGGCGTACGCGGGAACGCCGACCGCGGCGGCCACGCCCGGCACCACCTCGAAGGGGATGCCCTCGGAGGCGCAGGCCAGCATCTCGCCGGCCGCGTCGCCGTCCAGGCCCGGGTCGCCGGAGACCGCACGGACGACCCGCCTGCCGGAGCGCGCGGCCTCCATGACAAGATTGGCGGCGTCCCGCAACACCGGGATACCGGCGGTAGTTGACGCCTCGTCCACTACCGTCAGCTGAGGTGTGTCCACACCTGCCCGCGCATGCGCGCGAACAACGTCGAGCACAGCGGGCTCGGCGATCAGGACGTCGGCCGACGCCAGCGCCTCCACGGCGCGCAGCGTCAGAAGTCCGGGGTCTCCGGGACCGGCACCGAGGAAGGTGACGTTTCCGGCGGCGGTCGGGTTGGTGGTGGGGCTCAAAGTGCTCGCTCCCCCATAAGACCGGCCGCACCCTTGGCGAGCATCTCGTCCGCGAGTTCGCGTCCGAGGGCCATCGCTTCGTCGTGCGACGTGGGTACGGGACCGGTGGTGGACAGCTGCACCAGCGAAGAACCGTCGGTGGTACCGACCACTCCGCGCAGGCGCATCTCATGAACAATCTGCCCGTCGGCCAGCAAGTCGGCCAACGCACCCACAGGTGCGCTGCAGCCGGCCTCCAGGGCGGCGAGCAGGGACCGCTCGGCGGTCACGGCGGCCCGCGTGAACGGGTCGTCGAGCTCGGCGAGCGCGGCGGCGAGGTCGGCGTCGGCCGCCGAGCACTCGATCGCCAGTGCCCCCTGGCCGGGGGCGGGCAAAACAGTGTCGACCGACAGGAACTCGGTCACCACGTCGCTGCGTCCGATGCGGTTGAGCCCGGCGGCGGCCAGGACCACCGCGTCGAGCTCCCCCTTGGCGACGTAACCGACGCGGGTGTCGATGTTGCCGCGGATCGGCACACATTCGATGGTGCGGCCGTGGCTGCGGGCGTAGGCGTTGAGCTGTGCCATCCGCCGCGGCGAACCGGTGCCGATGCGGGCTCCGTCCGGAAGCCGGTCGAAGGTGAGCCCGTCGCGGGCGACCAGCACGTCGCGCGGGTCCTCGCGCACCGGCACGGCGGCGAGCACCAGGTCGGGGTGCTGGGCGGTGGGCAGGTCCTTGAGGGAGTGCACCGCGAAGTCGACCTCGCCGCGCAGCAGCGCGTCGCGCAGCGCCACGACGAACACACCGGTGCCGCCGATCTGCGCGAGGTGCTCACGCGAGGTGTCGCCGTACGTGGTGATCTCCACCAGCTCGACGGGACGCCCGGTCAACTGCCGTACGGCGTCGGCCACATGGCCGGACTGGGCCATGGCGAGCTTGCTGCGCCTGGTCCCGAGTCTCAGTGCTTTCTCGGTCATGACCGCCCTCGGTTCTTGACATCGGCGTCGTTCAGATCGGCCCTGGAGACGGCGGCCACCGTCTCCGGGTCGAGGTCGAAGAGAGTGCGCAGCGCGTCCGCGTACCCGGCGCCACCGGGTTCGGCGGCGAGCTGCTTGATCCGCACGGTCGGTGCGTGCAGAAGCTTGTCGACGACGCGGCGCACGGTCTGGGTGACCTCGGAGCGCTGCTTGTCGTCGAGGTCCGGGAGCCGGCCCTCCAGGCGCGCGACCTCTCCGGCCACGACCTCGGCGGCCATGGCGCGCAGCGCGACGACGGTCGGCGTGATGTGCGCGGCCCGCTGGGCGGCGCCGAACGCGGCCACCTCGTCGGAGACGATCGAGCGCACCTGGTCCACATCGGCGGCCATCGGCGCGTCGGCGGAGGCTTCGGCGAGCGACTCGATGTCGACGAGCCGCACCCCGGGGATGCGGTGCACGGCGCCGTCGATGTCGCGCGGCATGGCGAGGTCGAGCAGCGCCAGCTTCACGGGCCCGGCCGGTACGCGACCACCGCGTCGGGCGCCGGCCTGCGGCCGCTCCGCCCGCTCGGCCCAACTGCCGTGCAGCTCAAGGGAGTTGACGTCGACGGCCGGGGCCGCGTTCAGGGCGTCCACGCCGGGCCCGGCGAAGGTGATGCCCGCGTCGGCCAGGGCGGCCAGGTCCACGGGGCAGCCCGCGGCGTCGGGGGCGGAGGCTTCGGAACGTACGGCTTCAGCCTCGTTCCCAGTGCCGCCCGGCTCCGTACCGTCCGCGAGCAGGCCCGCGCGTTCGGCGGCGGCGACCTCGGCGAGGGCGGTGCGGTCGGCGTCCGAGAGGCGGGCCACCGTGGCCGGGTCGGCGGCCGGGGCCAGCGGCGGCAGGCCGAGCGCGGTGGCGACGGCCTCACCGGTCAGCACCAGACCCGTTGCCCCGGTGCAGGACACCGCGATGTCGACTCGTGTCAGTTCCCGTGCGACATCGGCCATCGCGACGGCGCGTGCGGCGGTGCCCGCCTCGCCGAGGATCTCGACGAGGCGTTCGGCGCGGGCGTGCGTCCGGTTGGCGACCACGATCTCGTCGACGCCGGTGCGGGCCAGCGTCGCGGCGGCCAGGGAGGACATGGAACCCGCGCCGATGACCAGCGCGCGCTTGCCCTTGGCCCAGTCCTCGACGGACGCCCCGGCGGCGAGCTGCTCGAGGCCGAAGGTGACGAGCGACTGCCCGGCCCGGTCGATGCCGGTCTCGCTGTGGGCGCGCTTGCCGACCCGCAGCGCCTGCTGGAACAGGTCGTTCAACAGCCGCCCGGCGGTGTGCAGTTCCTGCCCGAGCGCGAGGGTGTCCTTGATCTGGCCGAGGATCTGTCCCTCGCCGACGACCATGGAGTCGAGCCCGCAGGCCACCGAGAAGAGGTGGTGGACGGCCCGGTCCTCGTAGTGCACATACAGATAAGGGGTGAGCTCTTCGAGGCCGACGCCGCTGTGCTGGGCGAGCAGCGTGGAGAGCTCGGCGACACCCGCGTGGAACTTGTCCACGTCCGCGTACAGCTCGATGCGGTTGCAGGTGGCGAGCACAGCGGCCTCGGCGGCGGGCTCGGCGGCGAGGGTGTCGTGGAGCAGCTTGGCCTGCGCGTCCGCGGAGAGGGAGGCCCGCTCCAGGACGCTGACGGGGGCGCTGCGGTGGCTGAGGCCGACGACCAGGAGGCTCATGCCGGCATCACGGCGGGCATGTCCCCGTCCGGTCCCTTCCGGCCATTGGCCGCGGGGCGCACCGGCGGCACCACGACGGCCGCCGCCTCGGCGACGGCGGCTTCCTCGCCGGCCTTGCGCTGCTCGTGGAAGGCGAGGATCTGAAGCTCGATGGAGAGGTCGACCTTGCGCACGTCGACGCCCTCGGGAACCGACAGGACGGTCGGCGCGAAGTTGAGGATGGAGGTCACTCCGGCCGCGACGAGACGGTCGCAGACCTGCTGAGCGGCGCCCGCCGGGGTCGCGATGACCCCGATCGAGACCCCGTTCTCGCTGATGATCTTCTCCAGGTCGTCGGTGTGCTGCACCGGCATCCCGGCCACCGGCTTTCCGGCCATTGCGGGGTCGGCGTCTATCAGCGCAGCGACCCGGAAACCGCGCGAGGCGAAGCCGCCGTAGTTGGCGAGGGCCGCGCCGAGGTTACCGATACCGACGATGACAACCGGCCAGTCCTGGGTCAGGCCCAGTTCCCGGGAGATCTGGTAGACGAGATACTCGACGTCGTACCCGACACCGCGGGTGCCGTACGAGCCCAGGTACGAGAAGTCCTTGCGCAGCTTCGCGGAGTTGACCCCCGCGGCGGCCGCGAGCTCCTCCGAGGAGACCGTCGGCACGGAGCGCTCCGAGAGTCCGGTGAGTGCACGCAGATACAGCGGAAGCCTGGCGACGGTGGCCTCGGGGATTCCTCGGCTTCGGGTCGCCGGTCGGTGAGTTCGGCCAGTTGCCACGGTGCTCCTGCGGGATGAGCGGGGCTGCAGGCGGCCACATGTCCCAGGGCCGCCCCGTCGGATGCAGGCTATGTCTTTGTGAACGCGTGCACAAAGATGGTGTCCGCTTTGTCCGAGCAAAGTGACCGGGCTCACGCGACCCGAGGAGGGAATCGCGGAACCGCAGACGGGTTCAGTCCGTTCAGGACCCGAAGGGGGCAAAGCCGCACACACTCCTCACAGCGATACCCCCGAACCACAGCAAAACGACCATGATGGTAACCGCAACTATCGCGAACCCCATCATTTGGCTGTTCAACCGCCCCGGCCCGGAGCACGCCAAACGTTCAACCGGTCAATGCACCTCTGAGACGTACGGGATCCACGCGCCAGAAGGTGTGCTGCTCACCGTCGACAAGGACGACCGGAATCTGCTCCCAGTACTCCTTGTACAGCGCCTCGTCCTGGGTGATGTCCTTCTTCTCCCAGGCCGCACCCGTCTCGGCACACACGGCCTCGATCACCTCCTGGGCGTCGTCGCAGAGATGGCAGCCGGGCTTCCCGATCAGCGTGACCACCCGGTCGGCCGGGTTCCCGCCCGGCTTCTTCGTACGTCGCAGCAAGGGACTCATGCCTCCCATTCTCCAACCCCCGCCCCGCCCCCGGGACCCATAAGCCCGGATCGTCCGTTTAACACGGCGGCCTCGCAGAGTTCACGCCATCGCTCCCTGGCGAGTCGGGAAGTTCCGAACAGACTGGCTATGCTCACGGCATGGCCGCACTGGGATGGCTCACCCCTCGTAGGCGCTCGGCGACAGCACGCAGCGTGCTGGCCGGCGAGGCCGCAGCCGAGGCAGCCCGCAAGTCCTCGCAGGAACTGGCAGAGCTGGCGGAACTGGCGCAGGCCACAGCCGACGAGACACCCTCGGAGCCCGAGTTCCCCGTCGTCGGGGACGATCTCGCCGCCGCCTTCTTCGACCTCGACAACACCGTGATGCAGGGCGCCGCCCTCTTCCACTTCGGCCGGGGCCTGTACAAGAGGAAGTTCTTCCAGCGCCGCGAGCTGGCGCGCTTCGCCTGGCAGCAGGCCTGGTTCCGGCTCGCCGGCGTCGAGGACCCCGAGCACATGCAGGACGCCCGCGACAGCGCGCTGTCCATCGTCAAGGGCCACCGCGTCTCCGAGCTGATGTCCATCGGCGAGGAGATCTACGACGAGTACATGGCCGACCGCATCTGGCCCGGCACCCGCGCGCTCGCCCAGGCCCACCTGGACGCGGGCCAGAAGGTCTGGCTGGTGACGGCCGCGCCGGTCGAGACCGCCACGATCATCGCCCGGCGCCTGGGCCTGACCGGCGCGCTCGGCACGGTCGCCGAGTCCGTGGACGGCGTTTATACGGGACGCCTGGTGGGCGAGCCCCTGCACGGGCCCGCCAAGGCCGAGGCCGTCCGGGCGCTCGCCGCCGCCGAGGGACTCGACCTGACCCGCTGCGCCGCGTACAGCGACTCGCACAACGACATCCCGATGCTCTCGCTCGTCGGCCACCCCTACGCCATCAACCCGGACGCCAAACTGCGCAAACACGCCCGCGAGCGCGAGTGGCGGCTGCGCGACTACCGCACCGGGCGCAAGGCCGCGAAGGTCGGCATCCCGGCCGCGGCCGGCGTCGGCGCGCTCGCGGGCGGCACGGCCGCGGCCGTCGCCCTGCACCGCCGCCGCCGCTAGTCGGCCACTGTCCGCAGTCAACCGGCGTCTCCGGCGGCCGCCCGCGGCGTCAGCCGCCGGAATATTCGATTGCGGGGGTTTCGTCCCCATCCCCCTTGGCTCGCCAGCCCCGTTGCCCACACCCGGGCACAACAGATCCCCGGCGCGGACAAATCCGAAAGCATTCCGATCAAGTTCTGGTCACTATGTGCGACTTGAACAGACGCATAGACGTAACAGAAGCGACGGAATCGACGATTTGAGCAACTGGGTGTAGCGCTCCCTGCACGAAGCGTTATTCTCCTCAGACGCAATCCGGAACCCGCACATCGCCACGATGGGTGAACAGTTCCGCACTGCACGTGATGGAAGCTCTGCCTCTGGGAGTCCCGTGTACCCACACGTCGGGGTTGACGCCTCGGGCCTGGCTACGCTGCGCGGGGCGGTCGTCGACCGCCTGCGCGTATTCGTCCCCACCGCGTACGCCGGCGCCCCTGCCTTCGCCACCGCAACACCCGTCGGGCCCTGCTATGCCCTGGCCGACGGTGGTGCCGCAGTCGGTAGACGGAGCGGCGGCCGCAGCACGGGCACGTCCGCGACGCCGACCGCCCGCCGGCCCACCGCCGACAGCGACAGCGCCCGCATGATGGACCTCGTCGAGCGCGCCCAAGCGGGCGAGGCCGACGCCTTCGGACGGCTCTACGACCAGTACAGCGACACCGTCTACCGCTACATCTACTACCGCGTCGGCGGCAAGGCGACGGCCGAGGACCTCACCAGCGAGACGTTCCTGCGCGCCCTGCGCCGGATCTCCACCTTCACCTGGCAGGGCCGCGACTTCGGCGCCTGGCTGGTCACGATCGCGCGCAACCTGGTCGCCGACCACTTCAAGTCGAGCCGCTTCCGGCTCGAAGTGACCACCGGCGAAATGCTCGACGCCAACGAGGTCGAGCGCTCCCCCGAGGACTCCGTCCTGGAGTCGCTCTCCAACGCCGCCCTGCTCGAAGCCGTACGCAAGCTCAATCCGCAGCAGCAGGAGTGCGTCACCCTGCGCTTCCTCCAGGGCCTCTCGGTCGCCGAGACCGCCCGGGTCATGGGCAAGAACGAGGGTGCGATCAAGACCCTCCAGTACCGGGCCGTGCGCACCCTCGCCCGGCTCCTGCCGGACGACGCCCGCTGACCGCCCGGCCCGCCCGGCCCGTCCGGACACCACCCGCCGACCCGCCTCAGGCGGGTCCGACTCGCCGTCCGTGAGCACCCGATGACGCTGTGGTCCGATCATCCTTCGTCCGTAACCCAAGTGCCGCGTCCGTCGTTGTGCGGGATGAAGGCTCCCTGTGGTCACGCCATGTCCACAGCCGCTCACTCGATCGTGTGGATGTGCTCTAGGCGTGCAACCTTCCAGGCCCCTTGGGGAGTCGACCGTGATGACGAGAGGAGGTGCCGCCAGTGATCGCGAACGTATCGGCGCACCGGCGGGCGAACGCCTTCGCCCAGGCCCTGGAAGAAGCCTCGGCGGCCGACCAGGAGACACCCGAGACCGGTCCTGCCGATCAGGCCGAGACCGGCAGGCTGTCGACCCTGGCGGGTGGGCTCGGCGAACTGCCGAAACCGGAGATGGACCCGCAGGTCAAGGTCGAGCAGCGGGCGCTGCTCATGGCCGAGATGGAGCGGATGTTCGCCGGCGGCGGTGCCGCCGACCCTCAGGTGCCCGAGCAGCGGACCGGCCGCGGCGCCCACCGGGCGACGTCGCTCCGGAAATTGCGACCCCGCTCCCGCTGGTCCAAGGGCATTGCGGCGGGCGGACTCAGCATCGGTGTGGCCGCGGGAGCGTTCAGCGGCGTGGCCGCTGCCAGCTCGGACGCCCTTCCCGGTGATTCCCTGTACGGGCTGAAACGCGGCATGGAGGACCTCAAGCTCAACCTGGCCGACGACGACGCCAGCCGGGGCGAGCTCTACCTCGACCAGGCCTCGACCCGGCTCTCCGAGGCGAGACGCCTGATGGAGCGGGGCCGCGCGGGCGACCTCGACCACGAGCAGATCGGCGAGGTCCGGCGCGCCCTCAACGGCATGGAGCACGACGCCTCCGAGGGCCACCGCCTGCTGCACCAGGCCTATGCGAAGGACGGTTCCATCGGCCCCATGGCCGCCCTGAACTCCTTCGCCCAGGCGCATCGCGAGAGCTGGAGCAAGCTCCGCGGCAAGCTGCCCGCCCAGCTGACCGACGTCGGCGACAAGGTGAGCTCGGTCTTCGCCGCCATAGACCAGGAGGTCGGGCCGCTGCAGTCGCTGCTGCCCAAGACGTCGTCCACGACGCACACCCGACAGGGCTCCTCGCACCCGGGCAGCACCTCGGGCACCGCCCGCCCGGCCACGCCGTCCTCGGCCCCCGGCTCCGGTCACAGCGCCCCCGCCACTGGCGGAAAGCCGCAGCCCTCCGGCTCGCCCTCCAGCGAGGGCCTGCTCGGTGGCAACACCGGCGGCCTGTTCGAGCCGGGCACGGGCGGCGGCATCGTCCCCGCCCCGTCCGGCAAGTCCTCCAACAACAAGCCCCCGGTGCCGGACGTCACCCTGCCCCCGCTCCTGCCGGGCCTGCTGCCGGGCCTGGGCATCGACACGGACAAGGCGGAGTAGAGGTCGCGTACAGACGCGTTGGAGGGGCCGGGAAAACCCGGCCCCTCCAACGCGTACGAGCCTGAAAGAGCCTGACAAGGGCTCAGAGGAAAGCGCGGCTCAGAAGAACACGGACCGCCGCTGTACGAGCAGCTTGTACAGCGTGTGCTGGATCTGCTCCCGCACCTGGTCGGTGAGGTTGAACATCAGCATCGGGTCCTCCGCCGCCTCCGGCGGATACCCGTCGGTCGGGATCGGCTCGCCGAACTGGATCGTCCACTTCGTCGGCAGCGGCACCAGACCCGCGGGACCCAGCCACGGGAACGTCGGCGTGATCGGGAAGTACGGGAAGCCGAGCAGGCGGGCCAGCGTCTTGGAGTTCCCGATCATCGGGTAGATCTCCTCGGCGCCCACGATCGAGCACGGCACGATGGGCGTGCCCGCCTTCAGCGCGGTCGACACGAAGCCGCCGCGCCCGAAGCGCTGCAGCTTGTACCGCTCGCCGAACGGCTTGCCGATGCCCTTGAACCCCTCCGGCATCACGCCGACGACCTCGCCCCGCTCCAGGAGCGCCTGGGCGTCCTCCGAGCAGGCCAGGGTGTGCCCGGCCTTGCGGGCCAGCTCGTTGACGACCGGCAGCATGAACACCAGGTCGGCCGCGAGCAGTCGCAGATGCCGCCCCGCCGGGTGGTGGTCGTGGACGGCCACCTGCATCATCAGCCCGTCCAGCGGCAGCGTCCCGGAGTGGTTGGCGACGACCAGCGCCCCGCCCTCGGCCGGGATGTTCTCGACGCCCTTGACCTCCACCCGGAAGTACCTGTCGTAGAACGGCCGCAGGATCGACATCAGGACCTGGTCGGTGAGTTCCTTGTCGTAGCCGAACTCGTCGACGTCGTACTCGCCGGTGATCCGCCGCCGCAGGAACGACAGGCCGCCAGCGATGCGCCGGTCCCAGCCGCCGCGCTGCTCCTGCCGGTCCGCCGCGCGGGCCCCGGAGGCCTGCTCCACGGCCTCCTGCGCCCCGGGCAGGGCGCTGACCGGGGCGGCGGGGGTGCCGAGCGGCTGCGGCCCGGGTTCGGCCTTGCGGCGGCCCGGGACCGGGCGCCTGCGGCCGGTGCGCTGCGCGCTCTGGCGCGAGCGGTCGTCGTCGAACGGGATGACCTTGGCGTCCGCCATCGTTGGTGCGCTCCTCATTCCGCGTTCGAAGGGGTGGTGGTCCCGGCGAGGGCCCCGCCGGGGAACGGTGCGAACGGCAGCCCCGCCACCCGGTCCACGGCCCTGGCCAGCGAGTCCGGGGGCAGCAGCCCCGGGCCCCGGCTGCGGGCGAAGTCCGCGAAGGTCTCGGCGGTCGTGTACTGGGGTTCGTAGCCCAGTGTCTCGCGCATCTGGGCCGTGCTGACCACCCGGCCGTGCGTGAGCAAACGAATCTGCTCCGGCGAGAAATCGGTGACCCCGACCGTCCTGAGCGCGGTGCCGACCCAGCGGACCGCCGGGAGCAGCACCGGCACCGTGGGCCGTCCGAGCCGCCGCGAACACTGCGAGAGCAGCAGCACGCCCTCCCCCGCGACGTTGAAGGTCCCGCTGTTGAGCGTCCCTCGGCGCGGCTCGCCCGCCGCGATCCGCAGCACGTCGATCACATCGTCCTCGTGGACGAACTGGAGCCGCGGGTCGTAGCCGAGCACCGTCGGCAGGACCGGCAGCGAAAAGTACTCGGCGAGCGGCGAGTCGGCGCTCGGCCCCAGGATGTTCGCGAAGCGGAGCACGCACACCGCCACATCGGGCCGGCGCCGGGCGAAGCCGCGCACATACCCCTCGACCTCGACGGCGTCCTTCGCGAAGCCCCCGCTGGGCAGCGACTTCGGCGGCGTCGTCTCGGTGAACACCGCGGGATCGCGCGGCGCGGACCCGTACACGCTGGTACTCGACTTCACGACGAGCCGCCTGACCGTCGGCGACTTCTGGCATGCGCCGAGCAGCTGCATCGTGCCGATGACGTTGGTTTCCTTGACCGTGGTGCGGCCGCCGCCCGAGCTCAGCGGCGTCCCGGTCACATCCATGTGCACGACGGTGTCCACCTCGTGCTCGGCGAGCACCTTCGCTATCGCCGGCTGGCGGATGTCCGCCTGTACGAATTCGGCACCACCCAGACGGTGCCCCGGCCGGACCGCATCGACCCCGATCACCCGGTCGACCTCGGGATCCCGCTGGATCCGCCGCACAAGACGGCCGCCCAGCTGCCGGGCCACTCCGGTGACGAGCACGACCTTCCCCAAGATCAGCGCCTTCCTTCGGCCTTCGGTACGTACCTACGCCCTGAGCGCCACCGTAGCGGCTGGATGTTGCGCGGCGATGACCATGTGCGCGCGCATGGCCGAGAAACTGCGTCCGTGTACGCCACAGCCCTCCCACCGACAATGCGGCGGGAGGGCTGCGATCTCACGAACAGCGTTCGCTTACTTCTTGTTGCGACGCTGAACGCGCGTGCGCTTGAGCAGCTTGCGGTGCTTCTTCTTGGCCATCCGCTTGCGCCGCTTCTTGATAACAGAGCCCACGACTACCCTCGCTCACTTCTTCTCACTCGGTGCGGGGCGTCTGGGCCCACACGACCTACGTCGGCCTAGCCTACCTGCCGCCGAGTGAGGGACGTAATCCGAGGGGAGCGCGGAGCCCCCTCAGGCCGTCTCCACCCCCACAAAGGACTCGCGGAGGTACTCCTGCACTGCCTGTTCCGGAACCCGGAAGGACCTGCCCACCCGGATCGCGGGCAGATGACCGCTGTGCACCAAGCGGTACACGGTCATCTTTGACACTCGCATCACCGAGGCGACCTCCGCCACGGTAAGGAACACGACCTCGTTGAGAGGCCTCTGGTCTGCAGCCATGACCCACCTGTACCTTCCGCACCCAACGCGCACCGGCTTCCCCTCCGGTGACTCAACGTCGCTGTGCGCTCACTCCCCAGACTAGGGGCGGGTGGTGCGAGTGGGGAAGAGGAGCTGCCATCGGCCGCCTACTGTGACAGACACGCTCGATTGAGTACATAGCGAGTAAGCGGCCGGTAGTAATCAGACCGCACAGCGTCATCAAGCGGAACGGCCACGGCCACCCGCCCCTCGGCCTCGCCGACGAACAGCGCGGGGTCGTCCGTATCGGCGAGCCCGACGGCCTCAATGCCCAGCTGACCTGCCCCGCAGACCCATCCGTGATCTCCGATCACGAGATCGGGAACCTGTCCGGAACCCCCCGCCGAGGCCCCCAGGGCGACCCGAACCGGGAGCGGAGAATGGGTGTGCGCGCCGGTCTCGCTCCCGGCCCCTCGCGCGCCGGGCTCCCGCACCAACGCGACTCCTCGTACGTAGTCAAGGTTGTACGTACGTACCCCGAACCGGGTCGTTATGTCGACAGAGCTACCCTGCGCGGGGGTGAGAACAGGGCACCCCGCCGCCGACAAAGCGTCCGCCAGGGCGGCGTAGAACCCGAGCAGCCGGTGCGGATGCCCGGTCCCGAGCAGCACCGCGCCGCGCCGCGCGGCCACCTCTCCGATCCGCACCGCGAAGGCGTCGAGCCCCGCCAACGTCCGCTCGGGATCAATGACATCGGGCCCGCTGACGTGCCCCGGATCGTCGCTCACCCCGCACTTGTCCGCCATCAGCCGCAACAAGTCCCTCTCGCCCCACCCCCATTCGGGGTCGAGCCCGAGCGTGACCCGGGGATCGCGCGCCGCGAACAGCCGGTAGCTGCGCAGACTCTCCTCCCGCGAGGTCGCCACAGGCCCGGCCAGCCTGGCCGCCAGAAGATGCGCCCGCAGCGCGCCGATGCTCAACACCCGTCGATGCTCCCGCAGGGGGGTGGAGCGCGGGCCAAAACCCGGCCATCGCCCCACAGTTGGCGTAACGCGGGCTGTCGGCAGCGGGGGTCCCTCTCCCCACCCCGCCCCTTCCCGCTGTGACACTCTGCGGGAAGGGGCGGGGTGGGGCGGGGGAAGAAACCCCTACGCCAACAACCCCCGCAACGGAAACGCCGCCCGCCGAGCGGCCAGCACCGCCTGGTCCAGCCGGTCCGCAGGGTCGTACCCCGCATCCCACGACCGCCACGACACGGTCCGCCCGTCCGTCATCCGCCCCGGACCCAACTCCCGCGTACGCGCGAACACTTCATCCCGCCAGGACGCAGGAATCACCGACTCGGGATCGACCGGCGCATGCCCCGCGATCCCCACCAGATGCGTCCAGGACCGCGGCACCACATCCACCACCGCATAACCCCCACCGCCGAGCGCGACCCACTTCGCCCCCTCGACGTACTCATGGGCCAGCGAGTGGCAGGCCGCCTGCACCGCCCGCTGCGCATCGAGCGACACGGCCAGATGGGCCAGCGGATCCTCGAAGTGCGTGTCGGCCCCGTGCTGAGTGACGAGCACCTGCGGCCGGAAATCGGCGATCAGCTCGGGCACCACCGCGTGGAAAGCCCGCAGCCACCCCTCGTCCCCCGTCCCCGCCGGCAGCGCGACATTGACCGCGGAACCCTCACCGGCCCCGGCCGCCCCGGTCTCCTCCGGCCACCCGGTCCCGGGGAACAGCAGCCGGGGATGCTCGTGCAGCGAAATCGTCAGGACCCGCGGATCCTCCCAGAACGCCGCCTGAACGCCGTCCCCGTGGTGCACGTCCACATCCACGTACGCGACCCGCTCGGCGCCGAGCTCCAACAGCCGCGCGATGGCCAGCGCCGCATCGTTGTAGATGCAGAACCCGGCCGCCCCGCCCGGCATGGCGTGGTGCAGCCCGCCCGCGAAGTTGACCGCGTGCGCGGCCTCCCCCGCCCAGACCGCCTCGGCCGCGGCGACGGACTGCCCGGCGATCAGCGCGGAGGCCTCGTGCATCCCGGCGAAGGCGGGATCGTCCATCGTCCCGAGCCCGTACGACGCGTCGGCGGCCCCCGGATCCGCCGACGCCGCCCGCACCGCGTCGACGTAGTCCTGCCGGTGCACGAGCCGCAGCGTGGAGTCCCCGGCCGGCGGCGCGGCAACGACATCCACCTGCTTGTCGAGCCCGTAAGCCCGCACCAGACCCATGGTCAGCGCGAGCCGTACCGGGTCCATCGGGTGGCTCGACCCGAAGTCGTAGCGCGTGACAGCTTCATCCCACATCAACAGTGCGCGGCCGCTCATGCCCGCCACCGTATCGGGCGGCCTCGGAGCCGAACGAGCGGGCGTACACCAGCGTCAGGAGCACCAGAACCATCGGCACGAGCATCGCCCCGCGGTAACTCCAGGCGTCCCCAAGGGCCCCCACGAGCGGTGAGCCGACGAGAAAGCCCACGTAGTTGAAGACGTTGAGCCGGGCGACCGCCGCGTCGCTGGCGTCCGGAAAGAGCCGCCCGGCCGCGGCGAACGTCTGCGGCACGATCACGCACAGCCCGAACCCGAGCAGCGTGAATCCGGCCATCCCCGCCCAGGCCCCGGGCGCGGCCGCCACCACCCCGAACCCGGCCGCCGCCAGCACCGTCCCGGCCCGCACCACGGCCACCGCCCCGAACCGCCGCACCCCGAAGTCCCCGGCAGCCCGGCCGAGCAGCGTGGTGACCATGTAGACGTTGTACGGAACGGTCGACAGCTGCTCGGAGCTGCCAAGCGTGTCCTGGAGGTACTTGGCACTCCAGTTGGAGACGGTCGAGTCGCCGATGTACGCGAAGCTCATCACCAGGCACAGCGGCAACAGCAGCCGGAAGACGACGGGCTTGGCCCCCTCGGCCCGCTCCACCGCGGCCCCGGCCGGCTCCCCGTCCACGTACCACCGGCTCGCGACCAGACACACCGGCAGCAGCAGGGCCACGACCGGCAGATAGGACACGAGCAGCGACAAATGCCAGTGCGCCCCCACCCAGGCGAGCGAGGCACCCCCGATTCCCCCGAGGCTGTACGAGGCGTGGAAGCCGAGCATGATGCTGCGCCCGTACGTCCGCTGGAGGCTGACCCCCAGCATGTTCATGGACGCATCGAGCGCCCCCACCGAAAGCCCGAACGCGCCGAGCGACAGCGCGGCCTGCCACATCCGGTCGCCCGCGCCGGCTCCGAGCAGCGCCAGGAGCACGGCGGGCTGGGCGAACCGCAGCACCACGCTCGGCCGGACCCGCTTGATCAACTGCTCGGTGCAGACGCTGCCGACCCCCGCGAGGATCGGCACGGCCGCGAGGAAGACCGGCAGCAGCCCGTCGGAAATCCCGTACCGGTCCTGGATCGCGGGTATGCGGGTCACCAGGAGGGCAAAGGCCATGCCCTGCGCGAAGAAACTCACCGCCAGGGACGCCCTGCCGTGCCGCAGGCGTGCGTCTGTCATGGCGGCACAGCCTAGGGCCGTTACTTACTCCTGGGTAGAGAGATCACCCGAGCAATCCGAGCAGCTGCCCCATGTCGTCGAAGTACCCATTGGCCCCCTCGAGCCGCTCGGCGGGCGTCATCGCCGTGAACCCGTACACATCCATCCCCGCGGCCCGCGCGGCCTGGACCCCGAGCCGGCTGTCCTCGACGACGACACACCGCTCGGGCGCCACGCCCATCCGCTCGGCCGCGTGCAGAAACAGGTCCGGCGCCGGCTTGCCCCGCCCGACGTCCTCCGAGGAGAACACCCACTCGTCCTCGAACCACTCGTCGAGCCCGGTCCTGCGGTGCCCCACCCGGATCCGCTCATGCGTCCCGGACGACGCCACGCAGTACGCCACCCCGTCCGCCACCAGCTTCCCGAGTACGTCCGTGGCCCCCGCGACGGGCTGCAATTCGCGCTCGAAAGCCGCGAAAATCCGAGCGTGCAGCGTCTCGTCGAAGTCGACCGGCAGCGCCTGCCCGGTCCGCTCCCGGATCACATCGTGTACGCGATGGACGGCGGCCCCCATGTAGTCACGGAGGGATTCCTCGTACGAGGTGGGATGGCCGAGCTCGGTGAGATACCCGGACAGGATGGTGTTCGAGATCGGCTCGCTGTCGACGAGCACGCCGTCGTTGTCGAAGATGATGAGGTCGTAGCGCATGACTCGACCTTAAACGCAGAAAAGCCCCGCACCGTGACTCTGAGAGTCTGGTGCGGGGCTTTCCCTAAAATTTGTTCGGCGGCGTCCTACTCTCCCACAGGGTCCCCCCTGCAGTACCATCGGCGC
>NZ_BMUA01000024.1 GCF_014649955.1 Streptomyces violascens | reverse complement strand
CCGGCCCCGGAGGCCGGAAGCTCCGTTGCGGAGCCAACGAAAACGGTAATGGGGGGGGAGGAGGGAGGCGGGCGACCTCGCGGCGGCGATCGGCGCCGACGACGCGCTCCACGCCGTCCCGGTCGCGGCGAGCGGCAACCAGCCTGACGATCCCGAAGCTCAGCGCGCGGTACTCCGTGCGAGGCGCGGGACGCGGACCGGGCGGCCCAGATCTCGTACGAGATCTGGGCGGAGCTGGAACGAGCTACCCGGCCCGCGGATAGACCCGCTCGTCGGGCAACAGGGCGTGGGCGGCATCGAGTCGGCCATCTTTGACGAGCGCGTGGACGCGGTGCGCGATGGGGGTCACATCGCGGATGCCGACGATCCACTCGTCCGCGTACCGCCGCACGGCCTCCCCGGCGAGCCCGAGCTGCAGCGACCGGTACGGCAGCGGCCGAAGCCGCAGATCCCGCTCGGGATCCCACTGCACCCGGGCGGGCGCCCACCTCAACTCCCGTTTCCAGTCAGCCTGTTCGCCGTGCAGCTCGCGTACGTAATGCGAGAGGCAGGCGTGATCGAGCGCCCAGTCGAAACCGTCCCGCCGGATCTCGATCGCGAGCACGGTGCGCTGGCCTTCCTTCGTGCCCCACCCCGAGCGGTACATCATCCACAGGAACGACGGCTTGACCCACGTCATCCGCTCCCGCTTCCATGCCGCCGGAAACCGCCCGTCGCGGGCTGCGGGCAGCCCGAGCTCCGGGTCGTACGCCTGGTAGACGGTGAGCGTCGACCCGGTGTGCAGGGCGCGGATCTGCTGGCGGGGCGGGACGGTGGGGCGGTCGTGCGTTGCTTCCATGGGGGAAGCGTGGCCCGGCGGGGCGGAGCGTGACCAGCGAATATCGCGCTACGGGCGCTCGGGGACGGGGTGTTGGGAGCCTGCGGACTCCATGAAGGCCAGCATCCGGCGGTTGACCTCGTCCGCGTGGTCGATCTGCGGTCCGTGGCCGGTGTGGGAGACGATCTCGGCGCGGGCGCCCGGTATCAGCCGGGGTACGCGCTCCACCTGCCGCTTCGGGTGCACGAGGAGGCTGCGCCTGCCGAGCAGCAGGTAGAGCGGGGTGCGGACGGTGGACAGTTCCGCGTCGGACAGCGGGAGGGGGGCCGGGCGGCGGATGCGATAGGCGCGCACGCTCGCCCTGGCCATCGCGCGCAACTCCGGTACGACGAGGACGGGTTGCTCCAGCCAGGCCGCCAGGCGCGGGCGCAGCGCCTTGGGTGCGGACGTCGCGAAGAGGCTGGCGAAGATCCAGACGAAGAAGCGCAGGCCGACCTTCTCCAAGCCGCCCGGGTCGAGCAGGGTGACCGACGCGAGGCGTCCGGGCCGCAGATGCGCCTGGTTCAGGGCGAGCCAGCCGCCGTAGGAGGAGCCGACGAGGTGGACGCGGTCGAGACCGAGCCCGGCGAGTGTCTCCTCCAGCCACTGGGCGGCGCGTTCGGGCTGGTGAATGGGCTCGCGCTGCACGCTGCGGCCGGGGTCCCCGGGGGTGTCGATCGCGTAGACGGTGCGTTCCGAGCTGAGCGCGGCGGTGTTCGGGTACCACATCGCGGAGCAACTCCCGGCGCCGTGCACCAGGACGACCGGGGTGCGCGAGGAGAGGGCGGGGTCGTCGGATCCGTACCGGTAGACGTGCGTCGTGCCGAAGCTCGTCTCGACGTCCTGCTCCGCGGCGGCCGGCGCTCCCAGCGCGTAGAGGGCGTCGCACGCGGCGAAGTAGCGCTCGCGCAGGGCGTCGCTGACATACCGCCCGACGTCGGGCCGGACACGTTCACGGGTCGTGGACTTGGGCACGGGGGCCACCTCCGGAAGCGGTCGAACTCTTTCGTGGTACGACCGTATCATCAACTTGATACGGCTGTACCATGAAAAAGCCGGGGCCCCTTGGCCGGCCGGGCGGTGGACGAGAGGCAGGAACGGGACCGATGCCGAAGCGCGTGGACCACGCACAACGACGGACCGAGATCACCGAGGCGCTCGTCAGGGTCGCGGGTCGGCGCGGGCTGCACGCGGTGGGGATGCGCGACGTGGCGGCGGAGGCGGGGGTGTCGCTGCGGTTGATCCAGTACTACTTCGAGACCAAGGAGAAGCTGCTGCTCTTCGGCCTCGAATATCTGACGCAGCGGTTCGGGGAGCGGGTCGCCGCACGGATCAAGGCAGTTGGTGGCGCTCCCGGCCCGCGCGCCACGATCGAGGCCCTGTTGCTGGCGGCCCTGCCCACCGACGACGAGAGCCGCACCTTCCACTTCCTCTACACCTCGTACGCGGTCCTGGCCATGACCGACGAGGCGCTGGCCGCCCAGCCGTTCATCGCGAACCCGGACGCGGCGGAGGAGGCTGTCGCGGGCCTCCTCCGCCAGGCGCAGGACGCCGACCTGGTCGCGCCGGGCCTCGACGCCCGGGGTGAGGCGATCGGCCTGTTGGCCATGTCGGCCGGCCTGGGCACGGGCATCCTGGTCGGCCAGCGGGACGCGGCGTCGGCGACGGGAGTGCTGAGGCTGCACCTGGACCGGATCTTCGGGGCCCCCTAGGCCCCCTCGGGGGTGGGCCGGTGCTCGACGTACTCGATCACGGTGCCGTCCGGGTGCCGGGCATGGAACCCGGAACCCGTCGGCACCTTGTGCAGCGGGTCGAGGATCTCCGCGCCGAGTGCGGTCAGCCGGGCGAGATGCGCGGCGGCGTCGTCGACGAGCAAGGTGCCGTCCACGTCGAGGAACGGCGCGACGGCGTCGTCGGACCCCTCGACGAGCAGGAAGCCGCCGACCGCGGCAAGAGCGAGCCCCTTCGCCGGATAGGTGAACCACATGTCGCGCTCGACGCCCTGGACTTCCTCGTAGAAGCGGGTGAGCTCTTCGAGGGTGCCGGGCCCGGTGAAGACGCGGATGAAGGCGCGGGGCGCGGCGAGGGCGGAGGAGTCGTTGCTGCGTCGCTGTACGAGGGGGGCGGTGGTGTCGTGTCGAGTCATGGGTTCAGCCTCGGGCTCCCGACGGGCGGCAGCCAGACGCCGGTTGATGCGGTGAGTGGGAGTCATAGGCTGAGGCGACGAGGGAGGCCGAGCGTGCGGGCGTACGTTCGGGGAAGCGTGTCTGCTCCCCTGCGCCCCGGCAGGCGGCCGACGGCAGGCGTGAGGGCGGGCCTACGTTCGGAGAGGCGGCGGTGTGACGGCGGGTATCGGAGTCGAGGGCAACGGATTCGCGCGACGGCGGGAGCTCGGCGGCTTCCTGCGCGCCCACCGCGAGCGCCTCGCCCCCGCCGAACTCGGCCTGCCCGCCGGGGCGAGGCGCCGCACCCCGGGCCTGCGCCGCGAGGAGGTGGCCGCGCTCTCCGGGGTGGGCGTGGCCTGGTACTCCTGGCTGGAGCAGGGCCGGGTCGAGACATCCCGTCAGGTGCTGGACGCGGTGAGCCGCACCTTGCGTCTCGACGCGACGGCCCACGCCCACGTCCTGACCCTGGCGGGCTTCGCGGCACCGGAGCCGACCGCGCCCCTGGACGCCGACACCCGCGCCCTGATGGCCAGTTGGGGCGAGACTCCGGCCGTGGCCCTCGACCCGGCACTCTTCATGACAGCGTGGAACGAGGCATACACAGCCCTATGGCCCGACCCGGCGCGCATCGCGGCCCCGGACCGGAACCTGCTGCTCCTCCTGCTCACGGACCCGCCCCACCAGAGGCTGCTGCCCGACTGGGAGCCGGTGGCGATGGACCTGCACCGCCACTTCCGCACCCGAGCGGACCGCAATCCCCATGACGACCGGGTCCGCCGCCTCACCGCCCGCCTCCGCGAGGCCCGCCCCGACCTGGCGGCATGGTGGTCCTGCCGCGAGGTCGGCGACTTCACGAGCCGTACGGTCGAACTGTCCCCGGCGCCGGGGGCCCCGGGGCTTCGCTCGACCATGACGCTGCTCTATCCGGCGGCGGGCGCGGACCCGATCCTGGTCCAGCGGCTGGGCTGACCGGGGTCAGAGGAGCTTCTGGGGGGCCTCGTACTGGTCGACGGGCGCGAGGTTGCAGGCGGCCTTGGGGCCGGTGAGGCCGTGGCCGCCGATGCCCTCGCCCTCGGGCAGCGGCACCAGGCAGCGGCCGTCGACGTTGATGAGCGAGGCGCCGTAGGTGTTGAGGATGCCGCCCGCTCCGTCCCCGTCCTCGCCCGTGATGACGGTGTCGCCGTTGCGGGTCGAGAAGTCCGTGGCGCCGCTGCCGCTCGCGCTGCTGCCGCCGTTACCGGCGCCGGTGCCCATGGTGCCGGTGTTGGTGCCGGTGAGGCTGCTGGTGGTGTTGCTGACGGTGCTGGTCAGCTTGCCGGTGGTGCCGTTGCCGACGGGGGTGGTGCCGGTGAGGCCGCTCACGGTGTCGCCGATGCAGCCGCAGCCGGTGCCGCTGGTGGTCGGGCTCGGGGCGAGAGGGCTGGAGAGGAGGTTCTGGAGCGCGTTGGCGGGAGCCTTGGGGGCCTGGGTCGCCGTGGCTGCGGAGGCGGGGGCGGCGATGGCCATCGTTGCGGCGGTGGCGAAGGCTGCTCCGGCGAGAACCTGCTTGATCACGGTCGTGCTCCCATTCGGTGGTTGGTCGGGGGTGACAGGTTCGCCCTGTGAAACCTGCCGCCCCTTGGAACGAGGCACATGCACAACACGTCACGAAGTGTGCTCATTCGGACCAATGCGCAGAGGGAGCCGACGCGTCCGGAAGCGAGTGTTCCGTGCCGCCCGCGGCACCGGTACTGGACGTGTGTGTCCGGTGCCCCGGTCGGCTGTCGAGGGTCAGAGGAGCTTCTGCGGGCCCTGGTACTGGCGGACGGGTGCGACGTTGCAGGCGGCCTTGGGCCCGCCGAGGAGGTGTCCGCCGATGCCCTCGCCCTCGGGCATCGGGATCGCGCAGCGAAGGTCGGCGCTGATGAGCGAGGCGCCGTAGGTGTTGCCGATGCCGCCCGCCTCGCCCGCGATGACGGTGTCGCCGTTGCGGGTCCCGAAGTCCCTGGTGTCCGCCGAGGCGGGGGCGGCGACGGCCATCGTCGCGGCGATGGCGAGGGCCGACCCGGCAAGAATCTGTTTGATCACGGTTGTGCTCCCATTCGGTGGGTCGGAGAGGGTGACAGGCCCGCCCCGTAGGGAAACCTGCGACCCCTGGAGGGGTCGGACAAGGGGCGTCATCCGGCACGCACCGCACCGGACGCCGTGCCCTGTCCGACCCTGATCCACCGGACGTCCCCTCGATGGAGGAACAGGCACAACACGTCATAAATTGCGCCCGATAAGACTAAAAGCGGACGCGGGGAGGGGGCTGGTGCCCCGGTCGGGTCAGCGGGGTGGTGAGCGTGCAGAGTCCCGGGGTGACTGGTCGGACCCCGGGACTCTTGTGCACTCTCCAATGCGCCGGGTTCAACGGTTCGTCGCTGCCCCGGTCACCCCGGTTCCCCCGCACAGCCCATCGAGGGTTCCGCGGGCTGTGCGGGTCGGTGTTCCTTCAGCTGGTCGTGCCGGGTTTTCCGGTGGGAGACCCGTACGCCAGACGGTGCGTCAGAGCAGCTTCTGCGGGGCCTGGTACTGGTCGACCGGCGCCAGGTTGCAGGCGGCCTTGGAGCCACCGAGGGCGTGTCCGCCGATGCCCTCGCCCTCCGGCAGCGGTACCGCGCAGCGCAGGTCGACGTTGATGAGCGAGGCGCCGTAGGTGTTGCCGATGCCGCCCGCCTCGCCCGCGATCGAGGTGTTGCCGTTGCGGGTCGCGAATCCCGTGGCGCCGGCACTGCCCATGGAACCCGAGCCACTCGAGGTCGGGCCCGTGACGGTGGCGAGGAGGCTCTTGAGCGTGCTGGTGGGGAGCTGGAGCGGAAGCCTGGGGGCCTGGGTTGCCGTGGCCGCGGAGGCGGGGGCGGCGATGGCCATCGTTGCGGCGGTGGCGAAGGCTGCTCCGGCGAGAACCTGCTTGATCACGGTTGTACTCCCATTGGGTCGGTCAGAGAGGGGTGACAGGCCTGCCCGGGGGGAGGCCCGTCGTCCCTGGAACGAGGAACCCGGGCATCACGTCACAAATTGTGCTCATTCGGGCCAATGTCCACCCCGCCCGCCGTGATCTTGCCCCGGGTTCAACGGTTCGCCGCTGCCCCGGTCACCCCGCTTCCCCCGCCCAGCCCATCCCGAGCCCGGCGAGCCGCGAACGCCTCCCGCCTCGTCGCGGCCGGGGAACGTCCGGCGGGGTCAGCTCCCCGCCTTCGCCACGCCGATCGGGCAGGAGACCCCCGTGCCGCCGATCCCGCAGTACCCCGCCGGGTTCTTGTCCAGGTACTGCTGGTGGTACGGCTCCGCGGCGTAGAACGGACGCCCCTGCGCCGGCAGCAGCTCCGTCGTGATCGTGCCGTGGCCCGAGCCCGTCAGGACCTTCTGGTACGCCTCGCGGGACGCCTGGGCCGTGGCCTCCTGGGCGGGGGTGTGGGTGTAGATCGCCGAGCGGTACTGCGTGCCCACGTCGTTGCCCTGGCGGAAGCCCTGCGTCGGGTCGTGGTTCTCCCAGAACACCTTCAGGAGCTGCTCGTAGGAGACGACGGCGGGGTCGTACACCACCCGGACCGCCTCCGTGTGCCCCGTCAGGCCCGAACAGACCTCCTCGTACGCCGGGTTCACCGTGATCCCGCCCTGGTAGCCCGCCAGCGTCGTCCACACGCCCGGGGTCTGCCAGAACTTGCGCTCGGCGCCCCAGAAACAGCCCATCCCGAAGTCCGCGATCTCGAACCCCTCGGGGTACGGGCCCGCCAGCGGGTTGCCGAGGACCGTGTGCCGGGACGGCAGGGTGAATTCGGGCTCCGGGCGTCCCTTGAGGGCCTGCTCGGGGGTGGGCAGCTCGGGCGTACGGCGGCCGAAGATCATCGGGGGCTCCTCGGAAGAGTGTGGATGCCTAGGGGGAACGCACGGCCGGGCCGAGAGATTCCGGCCGTCCCCCATGAGCCCCTACGGCCGCCGCAGCGTCGCCGGGCTCCCGCCGTTCGCCTCGTAGCCCGCCACCGCCAGGGCCCGGCACAGGGCGTAGTCCGCCGCCGGGTCCTCGGAGACCGTCCAGGGGAGGGCGCCCACATAGCCGTCCAGGGCCACGAACTGGTCCATCGACTCCGCCCAGCGTTCGGCGCGTACCAGGAAGAAGACCAGGAGGTGGCGCACCTGGGGCAGGACCGGATCGTCGGGGCGGGCCTGGTGGACGGCGTGCAGGGCGCCCTCCATGGCGCGGCTCACCACCGCCGTGCGGTAGAAGTCGCTGACCAGGACCACGTCCGGCACGTGCTCGTACACAGAGAAGAGGGGGAGCGCGGAGAGGAGGGAGCCGCGCGGGGCGCGGGCCGCGGCCGACGTCGCGAACTCGTCCGCCTGCGCGCGCGAGCCGTGCCACTTCTCGCAGTGGTAGTGCAGGGCCGCGAGGTGCGCGCCCATGTGGTGCGGGGCACGGTCCACGACCTTGGCCCACAGCTGGTCGAACTCCGGGCGGGGATAGGCCAGTCCACGCGCCACCGCGAGTTCGGTGATGTACGGGACGGGGTCGCCCGGCGCGAGCAGCGCGGCCTCGCCGCAGACCGTGTGCGCCTCCTCCAGGATGATGCGGAAGTCGTCCTGGCCGACGGACGAGGACCGCCAGGCCTGCTGGACCAGGAACTCCGCGTGCACCTGCGCGGCTCCCGCGTCCTTCGGCGCCTCGGAGCGCCACTTGCGCAGCCAGGCCCCGCCGATGCCCGGGTGCTGGGCGAGCTCCAGGGAGGCCGCGCCCGCGAAGGCCTGGACGCGCTGCCAGCGCCGCTCGCCCTCCTTCGGGGTCTCGGCGAGGAGGCGGGCGGCCGGCTTCCAGTCCTGGGTCTGCTGCACCACGGCGAGCACGTCGAGGAGATCCTGGTCGGGCCCGGGCATGCGCACGTCGAGCTCCTCCTGGAGCGCGAAGCCGTACGCCGCCGGGTCGGCGGCATCGGGTGCCCCGGGCCGGGACAGCTGGATGCCGGTCCCGCCGCGGCGGGACACGAGCCGGCCGATGATCGCGACGAGCATGCACAGCGCGAGCAGGGTCCACAGAATCTCCATGTCTCCCAGCGAACCAGACCACGGCCGGATATGACGAACCCGGTGGGCCGACGAACTAGGCTCTGGCCCATGAGCCACGAGCACCTCGACAAGAGCTTCGAGACCATCGCGATCCATGCCGGGAACACCGCGGATCCGCTGACCGGTGCGGTCGTACCCCCGATCTACCAGGTCTCCACCTACAAGCAGGACGGCGTCGGCGGCCTGCGCGGCGGTTACGAGTACAGCCGCAGCGCGAATCCGACGCGGACCGCCCTCGAAGAGAACCTGGCGGCCCTCGAAGGCGGCCGCCGCGGCCTCGCCTTCGCCTCGGGGCTCGCCGCCGAAGACTGCCTGCTGCGTACGCTGCTCGCCCCCGGCGACCACGTCGTGATCCCGAACGACGCCTACGGCGGCACGTTCCGCCTGTTCGCGAAGGTCGTCTCGCGCTGGGGCGTGGAGTGGTCGGTCGCCGACACCTCCGACCCCGCCTCGGTGCGGGCCGCCGTCACCGACCGTACGAAGGTCATCTGGGTGGAGACGCCCTCCAACCCGCTGCTCGGCATCACGGACATCGCGGCCGTGGCGCAGGTGGCGGCCGACGCGGGCGCCAGGCTCGTCGTCGACAACACCTTCGCGAGCCCCTACCTCCAGCAGCCCCTGTCGCTCGGCGCGGACATCGTCGTGCACTCGCTGACCAAGTACATGGGCGGCCACTCCGACGTCGTGGGCGGTGCGCTGGTCACCAACTCGGCCGAGATCGGAGAGGAGTTGGCGTACCACCAGAACGCGATGGGCGCGGTCGCCGGGCCCTTCGACTCGTGGCTGGTCCTGCGCGGCATCAAGACGCTCCCCGTCCGCATGGACCGGCACAGCGAGAACGCGGGCAAGGTAGCCGAGATGCTGACCCGGCACGCCAAGGTCACCAAGGTCCTGTACCCGGGGCTGCCCGAGCACCCGGGCCACGACGTCGCGGCCAAGCAGATGCGGGCCTTCGGCGGCATGGTCTCCTTCCGCGTCGAGGGCGGCGAGGAGGCGGCGGTCGAGGTCTGCAACCGTACGAAGCTGTTCACGCTCGGCGAGTCCCTCGGCGGTGTCGAGTCGCTGATCGAGCACCCGGGCCGCATGACGCACGCCAGCGTCGCGGGCTCCGCCCTGGAGGTCCCGGCGGACCTGGTGCGGGTCTCGGTGGGCATCGAGAACGCGGACGATCTGCTCGCCGACCTTAAGCAGGCGCTGGGCTAGGGCCTGTCTCCTAGAGCCCATCTACGGGTGGCGTCACCGTCGAAGGGGGCGCCACCCACGGCTGGGCGATCGAGGCCCAGACGAGGAAGACGATCACCGCCACGGCCAGCAGCAGCCACAGCGTGCGGCGGACGACCCGCCGCCGGTGCAGCATGCGCAGGCCCAACTCCGCTGCCTGGGCGGCCAGTTCGGCCGGTACGGCCGGGTGCGGGCCGCCCTCCAGGAGGTGGCGGACCTCGGCGGTCTTGCGGTCCGGCGTTCTCATCGCACGGCCTCCTCGCAGCCGCTCATGTGGCCACCCCGGGAGCCGGGGCGGCGGGCGCGGGCGGCGTCGGCGGGGTGCTGCGCATCGTGGCGATCGCCCGGGTGCAGATCGCCCGGACCCGGTCCGCCGGCAGGCCGACCAGCGCCGCCGTCTGCTCCTCGGCGACCCCTTCGTGCAGACGCAGCACCAGGATGAGCCGCTCCTGCGGGGTCAGCCGCGCGAGCAGCCCGTGGTCGGCGTGCGGCCGGGGCAGGCCGGGTATCGCCGGCCGGTGGTAGCGCCAGGCGCCGCGCGCGAACCGGGCGGCGAGTTCCTGACGGGTGCGGTCGTACGGGTCCTCACCGCGCAGCCGGTCCCAGCGGGCGTACGTTTCGGCCAGCGCGGCGGTCAGCAGACGCCGGGCGCGCGGGTTGTCGTCCGGGAGCTCGGCGGTGAGCAGGGTGGCGGCGTGCAGCAGCCGGCCGCCCGCGCCCGCCACGTACGACTCGAACTCCCGGGTGCGGCGGCGGTGTTGGCTGAAGTACCGCTCGCGCATGAGCCTCATATGAGGGCAGGCGCGAGCCCCCGGTCAAGAGGTCGGCGCGGACGGCTCCTGGGCGGCCGACTGGCGGGCCGAGAGCGCGGAGTTGAAGCGCGTGAGCAGTGTGCAGAACGACTCCCGCTCGTGCTCCGTCCACCCGTCGGTGACCTGCGCCATCAGCTCGCGCCGCGAGGAGCGCACCTCTTCGAGGCGGGACTGGCCGCGCGGGGACAGCTGGAGCACGACCGCCCGGCCGTCCTCGGGGTGCGACGTGCGCTTGACCAGGCCGGTGTCGACGAGCGGCGCGACCTGGCGGGTCACCGTCGACGAGTCGATCCCCATGCCCGCGGCGAGCGCCTTGACGCCCATCGGGCCTTCCAGGTCAAGCCGGTTGAGCAGCAGATACGCGGCCCGGTCCATCGAGTTGCGGACCTGTCCGACGCCGCCGAGCCTGGTCTGCTCTGCGCGGCGGGCGAACACGGCCACCTGGTGCTGGAGGGCATCGAGGAGGCCGGGGTCAAGCGGGGGAGTCATGTCCTGAACTGGGGGCATGGCCGGGGCTCTCTCGTGCGGGTGTCGGTGTGGTGGGGGACAGAGTACGCGGCCTGACCGGTATACGTACCGGCGGTGCGCAAACCTGTGGACAACTGCCGTGCGGATCGAAATCCGGGCGGCCGGAAAGGGGCGTGAGCTGCAAGACTTGCTGTCATGAGCTTCAGTACGTCTGGCCCCTTGCACCACCTCATCCTCGATGACATCCGCGGCGCGCAGAAGATGCTCTCGGGAGTGGCCCGCACCACCGCGATGGAGGGCTCCCGCCATCTGTCGTCGCTGGTCGGAGCGCCGGTCCACCTCAAGTGCGAGAACCTCCAGCGCACCGGTTCCTTCAAGCTGCGCGGCGCGTACGTGCGGATCGCCGGGCTGCGTCCGGAGGAGCGGGCCGCCGGGGTGGTCGCCGCGAGCGCGGGCAACCACGCCCAGGGCGTGGCCCTTGCCTCGTCGCTGCTCGGCGTGCACTCCACGGTCTTCATGCCGATGGGCGCCCCGCTGCCGAAGGTCGCCGCGACCCGGCACTACGGGGCGGAGGTCATCCTGCACGGCACGGTCGTCGACGAGACGCTGGCCGCCGCCCAGGCGTACGCGGCCGAGACCGGCGCGGTGTTCATCCACCCCTTCGACCACCAGGACATCATCGCCGGGCAGGGCACCGTGGGCCTGGAAATCCTGGAGCAGTGCCCCGAGGTGCGCACCATCGTCGTCGGCATCGGCGGCGGCGGCCTCGCGGCGGGCATCGCGGTCGCGGTGAAGGCGCTGCGGCCCGACGTGAAGATCGTCGGCGTGCAGGCGGCCGCCGCCGCGGCCTACCCGCCCTCGCTGGCCGTCGGGCACCCCGTCGCCATCGACACCGCGCCCACGATGGCCGACGGGATCAAGGTGGGACGACCGGGCGACATACCGTTCGCGCTGGTCAGCGAGCTGGTGGACGAGGTGCGTACGGTCACCGAGGACGAGCTCTCCAGTGCGCTGCTGCTCTGCCTGGAGCGGGCGAAGCTGGTCGTGGAGCCGGCCGGGGCGAGCCCGGTGGCCGCGCTGCTCAGCGATCCCCAGGCGTTCCGCGGGCCGGTCGTGGCGGTGCTTTCCGGCGGCAATGTGGATCCGCTCCTGTTGCAGCGGATCCTGCGGCACGGCATGTCCGCGGCGGGCCGCTATCTGTCGCTGCGCCTTCGCCTCACCGACCGGCCCGGGGCGCTGGCCTCGCTTCTCGGCGAATTGTCAGTGCTGGATGCCAATGTGTTGGACGTGAGCCACGTACGGACCGACCCCCGGCTCGGACTCACGGAGGTGGAGGTCGAGTTGCACCTGGAGACGAAGGGCCCGGAGCACTGCAAGGAGGTGGCGTCGGCGCTGCGGGAGGCGGGCTACACGGTCATGGGCTGAGCCGGGATCCGTGCGAGAGAGAACGCGAGAGAGAAGGGGACGGGAAGGTCGCGCAGGACGGCTGACAGCACGCGATGTATCGCGTTATGGTGTGTGTGGCTCGACAAGGCTCCACCGGGCGATCCATGCCCGGAAAATCTACGATTTGTCCAGAAAGTCACAGCCAACACTGGGGGTACCCACATGCCAGGCGCCATCTATGCCGAAGGCCTGGTGAAGACTTTCGGCGATGTCACGGCTCTGGACGGCGTGGACCTCGATGTCCCGGAAGGGACGGTCCTCGGCCTGCTCGGCCCCAACGGCGCCGGCAAGACCACCACCGTGCGCGTCCTGACCACCCTGCTCCAGCCCGACCGCGGCACAGCGGTCGTCGCGGGCATCGACGTCCTCAAGCATCCCAACGAAGTCCGCCGGTCCATCGGCCTGTCCGGCCAGTTCGCGGCCGTCGACGAATACCTCACCGGCCGCGAGAACCTCCAGATGGTCGGCCAGCTCTACCAGTTGAACGGCAAGGCCGCGAAGGCGCGGGCGGGCGAGCTGCTCGACCGCTTCAACCTCGCGGACGCCGCCGACCGCCCCGCCAAGACGTACTCCGGCGGCATGCGCCGCCGCCTCGACCTCGCGGCCGCCCTCGTGGTCTCGCCGCCCGTCATGTTCATGGACGAGCCGACCACCGGCCTCGACCCGCGCAACCGGCAGCAACTCTGGGAAGTCATCCAGGAGTTGGTCGCCGGTGGCACTACCCTGCTGCTCACCACCCAGTACCTCGAAGAGGCCGACCGCCTCGCCCACGACATCTGCGTCGTCGACCACGGCAAGGTCATCGCCCGCGGCAGCTCCGACCAGCTCAAAGCCCGCACCGGCGGCGAGCGCGTCGAGGTCGTCGTCCACCAGAGCGACCAGATAGCCCCGGCCCGCGACGTGCTCGCGGGCTTCGGCAAGGGCGAGGTCGCCATCGAGGAGCACACCCGCCGGCTCACCGTCCCGGTCACCGGCGGCGCGAAGCTGCTCGCCGAGGTCATCCGCGAACTCGACACCAGGGGCGTGGAGATCGACGACATCGGCCTGCGCCGCCCCACCCTCGACGACGTCTTCATCTCCCTGACCGGCCACGCGGCGGAGGCTCCGCCGGAAGAGGACGACGAGGGCGTGGACGCCACGCCCGAGACCCGCAAGGAGGCTGCGAAGTGAGCGCCATGACCGACGTCATGCCCGCACCGCGTGCGCGCGGCGGCATCGGCGGGTCCGTACGGGACTCGCTGGTGGTGGCCCGCAGGAACCTGATTCGTATGGCCCGGATTCCTGAAATGATCCTGTTTGGGGTCATTCAGCCGGTGATGTTCGTGGTGCTGTTCACGTACGTCTTCGGTGGCGCGATCAACATCCCTGGCGCACCCGCTGGCAGCGCGAGTGCGTACAAGGAATTCCTGATGGCCGGCATCTTCGCGCAGACCGTCACCTTCGCCACCGCCGGAGCGGGCGCGGGCATCGCCGACGACATGCACAAGGGCCTCATCGACCGCTTCCGCTCGCTGCCCATGGCCCGCGGCGCGGTCCTCACCGGCCGCACTCTCGCCGATAGCGTGCAGACCGCCATTACACTGCTCGTCCTTGCGATCGTCGCGCTTCTCGTGGGCTGGCGCACGCACGAGAACATCGGCAAGGTGCTGTTCGGCTTCCTCCTGCTGCTTCTCCTCGGGTACGCGTTCTCCTGGATCGGCGCCCTGATCGGCCTGTCCGTGCGTACTCCCGAGGCGGCCACCTCCGGCGGACTGATCTGGCTGTTCCCGCTGACGTTCATCTCGAACGCCTTCGTGCCGGTCAACGGCATGCCGAAGTTCCTGCAATACATCGCGGAGTGGAACCCGTTCAGCGCGACCGTCATGGCAGCGCGCGAGCTGTTCGGCAACACGATCGACGGAATCCCCAAGTCGGTCACCGGCGCCTGGCCGATGGAGCACCCGGTCTGGGCCTCACTGCTCTGGTCCATCGTGATCATCGTGGTCTTCCGCACGCTTGCGGTCCGCAAGTACCGTTCGGCCACGGCGTAGCACGACGAAGCCCCCGGCCGCTCAAGCGCGGCCGGGGGCTTCGTGCTGCGTACAGGCAGGGCGTACGGTCGTCAGCCGTTGAACGGCTTCGCCGCGAGGATCTTCACCGAGGCCTTCTTGCCGTTCGGCAGCTCGTACTCGGCGTCCTCGCCGACCTTCTTGCCGTTCACGCCCGAGCCGAGCGGCGACTGCGGCGAGTACGTCTCGAAGTCGTCCGACGCGTATTCGCGGGAAGCCATCAGGAACTGGAGGGTGTCGTCCTCGTCGCCGTCGAAGGCGATCGTGACGAGCATGCCGGGGGCCACCACGCCGTCCGCGGCGGGAGCCTCGCCGACCTTGGCGTGCTCCAGGAGCTGGGTCAGCTGGCGCACCCGGAGCTCCATCTTGCCCTGCTCCTCCTTGGCCGCGTGGTACCCGCCGTTCTCCCGGAGGTCACCCTCCTCACGGGCCGCCGCGATCTTTACGGCGATCTCCGTGCGCGCGGGACCAGACAGGTACTCCAGCTCGGCCTTGAGCTGGTTGTACGCCTCCTGGGTCAGCCAGGTGACGTTGTCGCTGGTCTGGGTCACAGGTGCTCCTCGTCGGTACTGGGAATACAAAGCATCGCCCTACCCACAAGCATGTGCCTTGATGGATGGGCGAAACCACGAGCCTAACAATTCAGGCGCCGTAGGGGGAGGACATAAACCGCTAGAACTTCATCAACGCAGGTCAGAGCCGGTGCGTCGTCAACCTTGATCAATAACTTGAGCAGTATGGGGCCGGTCGGGTCCGGTCGGGCTCAGTCGGACTGACAGCCGACCAGGTCGGCGGCCGTCGCCCGCGAGGTCGTGGTGATCGTGACCACCTTGTCGACCTGCTCGACCGGCTCGTCGAACTTGAAGTCCGCCCGGCCCACGTCGTCGCCGCTGGTCTGCTGGGCGCGCAGGGTGCAGGTGCCCTTGGCGTCCTTGTCCTTGCGGACCTCCAGGTGCACCTCGACCGAGGTGTCCGAGACGACCTTGAACTTGATCACCTGAGCGGAGAGCGACTGCCCGCCCACGTAGTCGTAACCGATCCAGCCGATCACGCCGAGCACCACGACCCCGAGCGCGGCGCCGATGATCTTCAGCTTGCGGTCCGCGCGCTCGTCCGCCGAGCGCCCGTAGCGCCCCTGGGGAAGCTGCTCGCGAACAGCGGCCATGATCGTCCTCCTGCTGGTGGGGGTCGCCGGAATTTTCCGCCCCCCGATTCGGTCACTATAGAAGCCGCCCATTGCGCCGATCACAGAGGGCGCCGAATTCACTTACTGAGTCACCGAGGATCGAGTCTTGACTGAGCAGCTGCGACTGATGGCCGTCCACGCCCACCCCGACGACGAGTCGAGCAAGGGCGCGGCCACCATGGCGAAGTATGTGTCCGAGGGGGTGGACGTGCTGGTCGTGACCTGCACCGGAGGCGAGCGCGGCTCCATCCTCAACCCCAAGCTCCAGGGCGACAAGTACATCGAGGAGCACATCCACGAGGTCCGCAAGAGAGAGATGGACGAGGCGCGCGAGATCCTCGGTGTGAGCCAGGAGTGGCTCGGCTTCGTCGACTCGGGGCTGCCCGAGGGCGACCCGCTGCCGCCGCTGCCCGAGGGCTGCTTCGCCCTGGAGGACGTCGACGTCGCGGCCGGCCGCCTCGTGCGCTCCATCCGCAATTTCCGTCCGCAGGTCATCACGACGTACGACGAGAACGGCGGCTACCCGCACCCCGACCACATCATGACCCACAAGATCACGATGGTGGCCTTCGAGGGCGCGGCCGACACCGAGAAGTACCCGGAGGCCGAGTTCGGCCCGGCCTTCCAGCCGCAGAAGCTCTACTACAACCAGGGCTTCAACAAGCCGCGCACGGTGGCCCTGCACGAGGCGCTGCTCGCCCGCGGCATGGAGTCCCCGTACGGCGAGTGGCTGGAGCGCTGGAAGGAGTTCGGGCGCGTCGAACGCACGCTGACCACGCACGTTCCGTGCGCGGAGTTCTTCGAGATCCGGGACAAGGCGCTGATCGCGCACGCCACCCAGATCGACCCTGACGGCGGCTGGTTCCGCGTGCCGCTCGACCTCCAGAAGGACGTCTGGCCGACCGAGGAGTACGAGCTCGCGAAGTCGCTCGTGGACACTTCCCTCCCCGAGGACGACCTCTTCGCGGGCGTACGCGACAATGCCTGATATGAGCGCAAGCCTCGCAATGACGCACATGGTCCCGCTGGCCGCGGAGATCAACAACGACAAGGTGACGCCGGGTGTCCTCGGCTTCATCGTCTTCGCCGCTCTCGCGCTTGGCGTGTGGATGCTGATGAAGTCGATGAACCGCCACATGGGCAAGGTCGACTTCGAGGAGGCCCCGGACCCGTCCGCGGCGACCACCCCGGCCGCCGCCCCGGGCAAGGGCGCACCCAAGAACGCCTGACCCTCCGGGTCCGCCGAGCGCCCCCGCCGCGCCCGTTCAGGGACGCGGCGGCGGGCGTCGTTCAGCCGTGGCCGAGGGCATCAGCGCCCGGCCGTCACCGGCACCCCCATGACCTCCCGGGCATGCCGGTCCGGGACCATGCCCAGGTGCCAGGCCTGCCAGCCCGCCTCCAGGGAGATGCCGCGCTCCAGCATGAGCGCGAAGGCCTCCGCACAGTCCTCCAGCTTGCTGTCGCGGGCCTCATGCGTGGCGCGCAGCAGCTGGGCCACCTCCTCCTGGGCGACCGCCGTGCCGACGTCCACGCCGCCCGCGCCCGCGTACGGCAGCAGCGTGCAGCGCAGGAAGCGCGACCAGTCGCCGCCCCGCCGGTCGTCGTACGAGGCGAACAGCGCGGTCGCCTCGTCGCACAGGGCGAGCGCCGGGCCCGGGCGGTTGTTGCCCGCGTCGATCATCGCGAGCTCCAGACACGTCCAGGCCTCGCCGTGCGCCACCCCGATGCGGTGGAAGTCGGCGCGCGCGTCGACCAGGAGCTGGCGGGCGAAGCCGGAGTTGCGCAGGTTGCCGGTCTGGGCGGCGCGCTGGTCGCGGGTGACCCGGCCCGAGTGGTGACGGGCGCAGGCGAGCCCGTACACGTCCCGCATCCGCGAGAACATCGTGCGGGCCCGTTCCAGCTCGCGCACCGCCTGGTCGCGGTCGCCGCGCTCCTCCAGGGCCTGGCCCAGGTAGTACAGCGTCCACGCCTCGCCGCGCGCGTCCTCCTGCTCGCGGTGGCGGGAGAGGGCCTGGCGGAGCTGGTCGACCGCGGCGGACGCGTCGCCGTCGACGAGCCGGCCCCGGGCCAGCTGGGTCATCGCCCAGGCCTCGCCGCGGCCGTCGCGGGTGCGGCCGTACAGGTCGAGCGCGGTACGCAACTCCTCTTCCGCGCGCGGGACTTCGCCCATCCGCAGATACAGCTGGCCGAGCTGGAAGTGGGTCCAGGCCTCGCCGTGCAGCGACTCGTTCTCGCGGTGCAGGGCGAGCGCGGTGGCGAGCAGGGTCAGCGCGCCGGACAGGTTGGCGCGGTCGCGCTCGACCGCCGCGAGCGCGTGCAGCGACCAGGCGCGGTCGCCGGAAAGATCCTCGTCGGCCTGGAGGTCGATGGCCTCGCGCAGGCGGGCCGCGGCCTCGGCCAGGTTGCCCTGGTGGTGCAGGGTGATGCCGAGCGAGCACAGGGCGAGCGCCTGGCCCGCCTCGTGCTGGGCCTCGCGGTAGAGGTTGACCACGGACGACAGCGTCGTACGCGCCGTGTCGAGCTCGCCGAGCTGGCGGGCCGCGATGCCGGTGCGCCACTGCACGGAACGGACGAGGAGGCCCTGGTCGACGGCCTGGGTCAGCTCGCTGATCTCGCCCAGGCGGTAGAGGTCGCCGCGCAGCAGGCAGTAGTCGCACAGCGCGCCGAGCAGGCTGAGCACGGCCTCCTGGTCGACGCCCTCGGCCTGGCGCAGGGCGGCCGTGATGAAGCTCGACTCGTCGTCCAGCCAGCGCAGCGCCGCGTCCAGGGACGGGAAGCCGTGCCCGCCGAACTGGCCGGCCCGCGTCGACATCTTCCCGTCGACCATGCGGCCCACGGCGTCGGCGAGCTCCGCGTAGTTGCGGATGAGGCGCTCCTGCGCGGCCACCCGCTCGGCCTGTTCCTCCTCGTCCGCGAGGCGGGCCTCGGCGAAGGACCGTACGACGTCGTGCAGCCGGTAGCGGCTGCCGCGCACGTGGTCGATGAGCCCGGCCGTGGCAAGCGCCGTGAGCTGGCGCTGGGCCTCCTGCTCGTCGGCGGCGAGCAGGGACGCGGCGGCGGCCGCCCCGAGCGAGGCCCGGCCCGCGAGCGCCAGGCGGCGCAGGAGCCGGCGAGCAGGCTCGGACTGGTCGGTGTAGCGCAGCCACAGGGCCCGCTCGGCGGGCGCCACCGGGCCGTACGCCGCCAGGTCGGCGGCGAGCGCCCGTGCCGAGCGGGGCCCGAGCGAGGACCCGGCGATGCGCAGCGCCAGCGGGAGCCCGCCGCACAACTGCCGTACCAGCTCGGCCGATTCGGCGTCGTAGGGACCGGGCTCCTTCTCCTCGGCGGATTCGCGCAGGAGCTCCTCGGCGCCCGCCGCGTCCAGCGGTTCGACGGCCAGCTGGTGCACCCACGCCGGGAAGTCGGCGGGCAGGTCGAGCGGCCTGGACGAGGTGACGAGCACCAGGCCCTCGGAGCGCTGCGGCACCAGGGTGCACACCTGCTCGGCGTCGTCGGTGTCGTCCAGTACGACGGTGACCGCGAGGCCCGTCAGATGCTGGTGGTAGAGCTCGGCGAGGCGGCGCACCTGCTGCTCGGGGGACGACCTCTCGCGGAACAGGAGCTGTTCGCGGGGCGCGCCGAGCCGGTTGAGCAGGTGCAGGAGCGCGTCCCGGGTCGCCAGCGGGCTCTCGCCCGACAGGCCGCCGCGCATGTCGACCAGGCACGCGCCGCGGAACTGGTCGCGCAGCGCGTGCGCCGCCCGCACTGCCAGCGTGCTGCGGCCCGAACCCGGCGCGCCGTGCAGGACGACGACCACCGGGCGGGTCTCGGTGGAGGCGCGGGCCGCCTGCACCCACTGCCCGATCCGCGCCAGCTCGGCCCGCCGCCCCGCGAACGGGCCCTGCGGATCGGGCAGATGGCCGAACGACTGCTCGAGCACCGACCTGCGGCGGGCCGCCGCGCTCTTGTCCGTGCCGCGCAACTGGGTCGGCACCTTCTTCTGCGGCGGCTTGGGGCTCACCGCGCGCTGCTGGTCCAGGAACGGCCGGATGCCCCGCACCTCAAGGGCCGTCAGCCACTGGAGCCGCAACTGCTCCAGGCCACCCGGCTGGCCGAGCGCCCCGGCCCGCCGGTGTGCGGCCGGCACGTGCGAGGCCGTCACCTTGGCGACCGTCCCCGCGGCCCCGGCCACCGCCACCGCCGCCCCGGTGCCCACCGCGCCGCCCGCGCCGACCCCGAGCGCGATGTCGACGACCACGGCGGCGATCGCCCCGACTCCCGTGGCCAGTAAGCCGGTTGAGCCGCCGTCACGCTTGAACCGATCCCCGAAGGACAGCTGCCCGGCCGCCGCCTCGTCCAGGGCGTGGATGTAGGCCGCGTACTCCTCCGCGGCGCTCTGGGCCAGCGCGTCGAGCGCGCCCCGGCCCCGGGAGAGCAGGGCGCTCCCGTCGGACCGCCCGCCGGAGCGCCGTACCTCTTCCTCCACGGCGCGTACCAACAGCCGCTCGGCCTCGGCCCGATGGCTGTCCCGCATGTGCGTCCCCCTCCGAGAGCCCGTCGCCCGCCTACGTCTCCAAGTGTCCAGCGTGACGCGCGTCGGCGCGAGGGAGTCGGCGGATCATCTCCCGTGTGGGGGAGTATGGGGTCATGCCGAACCGCCTCGCCCATGAGACGTCCCCGTACCTCCTGCAGCACGCCGACAACCCGGTCGACTGGTGGCCCTGGTCGCCCGAGGCCTTCGATGAGGCCCGCGAACGCGGGGTTCCGGTGCTGCTCAGCGTCGGGTACAGCAGCTGTCACTGGTGTCATGTCCTCGCGCACGAATCGTTCGAGGACGAGGCCACGGCGGCCTTCATGAACGAGCACTTCGTGAACGTGAAGGTGGACCGCGAGGAGCGGCCCGACGTCGACGCCGTCTACATGGAGGCGGTGCAGGCGGCGACCGGGCAGGGCGGCTGGCCCATGTCCGTCTTCATGACCCCGGACGGCGAGCCGTTCTACTTCGGTACGTACTTCCCGCCCGAGCCCCGGCACGGCATGCCGTCCTTCCGGCAGGTCCTCGAAGGCGTCCAGGGGGCGTGGGCCAACCGGCGCGACGAGGTCGCCGAGGTCGCCGAGAAGATCACCCGCGATCTGGCGGCCCGCGAACTGGACCACGGTACGGGCGGGCTGCCCGGCGAGGAGGAGCTCAACCAGGCGCTGCTCGGGATCGTCCGGGAGTACGACCCGGCGACCGGCTGGCTCGGCAGCGGCGACACCAAGTTCCCGCCGGGCATGGTGATCGAGTTCCTGCTGCGCCACCACGTCCGGACCGGGTCCGGGGGAGCCCTGGAGATGGCCGAGGGCATGTGCGAGGCCATGGCCCGCTCCAGCCTGTACGACCAGCTCGGCGGCGGTTTCCACCGCTACGTACTGCGCCCGCGCCCGGGGGCCGCCCTGGTGCCGCACTTCGAGAAGATGCTGTACGACAACGCCCTGCTGTGCCGGGTGTACGCCCACCTGTGGCGGGTCACCGGCTCCGACCTGGCCCGCCGGGTCGCCCTGGAGACCGCCGACTTCATGGTGCGCGAGCTGCGTACCAACGAGGGCGGCTATGCCTCAGCGCTGGACGCCGACAGCGACGACGGTGGCGGACACCATGTGGAGGGCGCGTTCTATGTGTGGACGCCCGCGCAGCTGACGGAGGTCCTGGGCGAGCGGGACGGCGAGGCGGCGGCGCGGCACTTCGGGGTGACGGAGGAGGGCACCTTCGAGGAGGGCGCGTCGGTCCTCCAACTGCCCGCTGACGGCGGCGAGTTGGACGGGGGTTCGGCGGAACGTTTGCTGGCCGCCCGTGAACTGAGGGAGCGTCCGGGGCGGGACGACAAGCTGGTCGCCGCCTGGAACGGCCTGGCGATCGCGGCGCTCGCCGAGGTGGGCGCGCTCTTCGACCGCCCGGACCTCGTGGAGCGCGCGACGGAGGCGGCGGACGTTCTCGTACGGGTCCACATGGACGGCCACGCCCGGCTCGCCCGTACCTCCAAGGACGGTCAAGTGGGCGCGAACAGCGGGGTGCTGGAGGACTACGCGGACGTCGCCGAGGGCTTCCTCGCGCTGGCCGGGGTGACGGGGGAGGGGGTCTGGCTGGAGTTCGCGGGGTTCCTGCTCGACATCGTCCTGGACCAGTTCGTCGGCGAGGAGGGTGTCCTGTACGACACCGCGCACGACGCGGAGAAGCTGATCCGGCGTCCCCAGGACCCGACGGACAACGCGACGCCCTCGGGGTGGACGGCCGCGGCTTCCGCCCTGCTGTCGTATGCGGCGCACACGGGATCCTCGGCGCACCGGGAGGCGGCGGAGGGGGCGCTGGGGGTGGTCCGGGCTCTCGGGCCGCGGGCGCCGCGGTTCATCGGGTGGGGGCTTGCCGCGGCCTCCGCCGCGCTGGACGGGCCGCGGGAGGTCGCGGTGGTGGGCGCGCCCACCGACCCGCGGACGGGGGCGCTGCACCGGACGGCGCTGCTGGCGTCCGCGCCGGGGGCGGTGGTGGCGGTGGGGGCGCCGGGGGGTGCGGAGTTCCCGCTCCTGGCGGACCGGCCGCTGGTGGACGGTGCTCCGGCGGCGTATGTGTGCCGGCGGTTCACTTGCGAGGCGCCGGTCACGTCGGCGGACGCGCTGGCGGAGGCGCTGAGTTAGCCCCCACCCCGCCCCTTCCCTCGACCCGCCGCGTTCGCGCCTCAAGGGCGCTCGTCCTCAATCGCCGGACGGGCTGAAATGCTCCGGCGCGGGCCGGCATCGATCCTGCCGGGGCGCGGGGAACTGCGTGAGCACCACGTACGGTCCGCAGTCGATCTCCCCATCCCCGGAGGGTCTGGGGAAGGGGCGGGGGCCGGCGGGGATGGGGCGGAGCCCCAGCGCGGTCAGACGGGTCGCGGGCGGGCTAGTTCGTGCTCAGGGTCAGGCCCTGGCTCAGCGTGGTCATCGTTCGGGCGATCAGGTCCAGGAGGTCGTCCTCGTGGTTGTGCTCCGCCCAGTACACCGTGGTCTCGTGGAGCGCCCCGAGCACCGCCATGGCGAAGACCCGGACCTCCAGGTCCACCCGTTCCCGCCCCGTCCGCTCCGCCAGCACGTCGCACAGCAACCGGCTCGCGTCGGCCACCGACTCCATCATGCGGGCCCTCAGCGCCGGGACCTCCGCGATCAGGCGGGTTCGCTGCAGGGTCTCCTCGCGGTCGTGCAGCAGAGAGAGCCGGACCGCCTCGGTGATGATGTGCCGCAGTGATTCCAGCGGGGGCTCCCCGGCGGGCCTGGCCCGCAGCTCCCTCAGCATGATCGGGTCGAACTCGTCGGTCAGGACGATGTCTTCCTTGGTGGGGAAGTAGCGGAACACCGTGGAGGGGGAGACCTCCGCCGCCTCCGCGATCTGCTCGACCGTGGTCGCCTCGTACCCCTGCTCCGCGATCAGCCGGTAGGTGGCCCGGCGGATCGCGGTGCGGGTTTTGATCTTCTTGCGTTCGCGCAGGCTCAGCTGCGGCTGGAGGACCTCCGCGACCGAGTCGACCGGGGCGGCCGGGTCGACCCGGCCGGGGGAAGCGGCGGCGGCTGAGGTGCGGGAGGTGGCGGCCATGGTCCTCATTGTCCTGCATCGGGCGCGGCCGGGCCGACGTCGCCGGGCGCCGGACCTGCGGGTTCGGTCTTCGGCGCCCCGCCGGCCGCCTGTGCCTTCTGCTCCCCCGGGACCCGCGACCCGTCCCCGGGAAATGACGAAGGCCCCCGGCGCTTTGGCACCGGGGGCCTTCGGGAGCCGGAGTCGGGGTTATCCGTGCTGGTAGGCGACGAGCGAGATGCCCACGTAGTGCACGACGAACGCGGCCAGGGTCAGCGAGTGGAACACCTCGTGGAAGCCGAAGAAGCGGGGGGACGGGTTCGGGCGCTTGATGCCGTAGATCACGCCGCCCGCGCTGTAGAGGAGCCCGCCGACGATGACCAGGACGAGCACCGCGATGCCGCCGGCCCGCATGAAGTCGGGCAGGAAGAACACGGCCGCCCAGCCCATCGCCAGGTAGCAGGGCGTGTAGAGCCAGCGGGGGGCGCCGATCCAGAACACCCGGAAGGCGATGCCGGCCGCGGCGGCCGCCCACACCGCCCACAGCAGGACGCGGCCGGTGGAGTCCGGCAGCAGGAGCAGGGTGAGCGGGGTGTAGGTGCCCGCGATGATGAGGAAGATGTTGGCGTGGTCGAGGCGGCGCAGGATTGCCTCCCCGCGCGGGCCCCAGTTGCCCCGGTGGTAGAGACCGCTGACCCCGAACAGCAGGCAGGCGGTCAGGACGTAGATCCCGCAGGCGATCCGCGCCTTGGTGGAGTCCGCGAGGGCGATCAGCACCAGGCCCGAGATCAGTACGGCCGGGAACATCCCGGCGTGCAGCCAGCCGCGCATCTTCGGCTTCACCTGTTGTGTCACCGGGTCGATCGCGGGGGCCATCACCTGATCAGTCATGCCCTGCATGCTACCTACGGCTCCGTAGGTTACGGATAGGTACGGCCCGTCACCGAGCGTCCTTTGGCCGTCGGGTAAGTGAACGGCAAATGGCAGTTAAGGAGGCGGTAAGTGGTGATGCTCACGTGAGAGGCCCCCTGGACATATGGGCGAACGACGCGGAAGATCAGATGAGTGCGGTCGGCACCGGATGAGCGCCAACAGGATCCACGGGGTCAAGCATCCGGGTCGCAGCCCCCACGGGGCGGCAATGAAGTAGTACGTCAAAACCCTCCCAAGACCCTCATCAAGGAGCGATCGTGGCGCGCGATATCGCGACTCCCCTCTCGGCCCCCACCAAGCACCAGGAACTGATCTCGTGGGTCAACGAGATCGCGGAACTGACCCAGCCGGACAGTGTGGTCTGGTGCGACGGATCCGAGGCGGAGTACGAGCGCCTGTGCGGGGAGCTCGTTGCCAAGGGCACGTTCAAGAAGCTCGACGAGGCCAAGCGCCCCAACTCCTACTACGCCGCCTCCGACCCCCGCGACGTCGCCCGGGTCGAGGACCGTACCTTCATCTGCTCCGAGGACGAGAAGGACGCCGGGCCGACCAACCACTGGAAGGCCCCCGCCGAGATGAAGGACATCTTCGCCGGCGAGAAGGGCATCTTCCGCGGGTCGATGCGCGGGCGCACGATGTACGTCGTCCCCTTCTGCATGGGCCCGGTCGGCTCGCCGCTGTCCGCGATCGGCGTCGAGATCACCGACTCCGCCTACGTCGCCGTGTCGATGCGCACCATGACCCGCATGGGGCAGCGCGTCCTGGACGAGCTCGGCACCGACGGCTTCTTCGTCAAGGCCGTCCACACCCTCGGAGCCCCGCTGGCCGAGGGCGAGGCGGACGTGCCGTGGCCGTGCAACACCACCAAGTACATCTCGCACTTCCCCGAGTCGCGCGAGATCTGGTCGTACGGTTCGGGCTACGGCGGCAACGCCCTGCTCGGCAAGAAGTGCTACGCGCTGCGCATCGCCTCCGTCATGGCGCGCGACGAGGGCTGGCTCGCCGAGCACATGCTCGTCCTCAAGCTGACCCCGCCGAGCGGCGAGCCCAAGTACGTCACCGCGGCCTTCCCGAGCGCCTGCGGCAAGACGAACCTCGCCATGCTGGAGCCGACGATCCCCGGCTGGAAGGTCGAGACGATCGGCGACGACATCGCCTGGATGCGCTTCGGCGAGGACGGCCGGCTGTACGCGATCAACCCCGAGGCCGGGTTCTTCGGTGTCGCGCCCGGCACCGGCGAGCACACCAACGCCAACGCCATGAAGACGATGTGGGGCAACTCCGTCTTCACCAACGTCGCGCTCACCGACGACGGCGACGTGTGGTGGGAGGGCATGACCGAGACGGCGCCCGCGCACCTCACGGACTGGAAGGGCAACGACTGGACGCCCGCGTCCGACACCCCGGCCGCCCACCCCAACGCCCGCTTCACCGTTCCGGCCGGCCAGTGCCCGATCATCGCGCCCGAGTGGGAGGACCCCAAGGGCGTGCCGATCTCGGCGATCCTCTTCGGTGGCCGCCGCGCCTCCGCGGTGCCGCTGGTCACCGAGTCCTTCGACTGGAACCACGGCGTCTTCCTCGGCGCGAACGTCGCCTCCGAGAAGACCGCCGCCGCCGAGGGCAAGGTCGGCGAGCTGCGCCGCGACCCGTTCGCGATGCTGCCGTTCTGCGGCTACAACATGGGCGACTACATGGCCCACTGGGTCAAGGTCGGCGCCACCGCCGATGCCGCCAAGCTGCCGAAGATCTACTACGTGAACTGGTTCCGCAAGAACGACGCGGGCAAGTTCGTGTGGCCCGGGTTCGGCGAGAACAGCCGCGTCCTGAAGTGGATCGTGGAGCGCCTCGAAGGCAAGGCCGAGGGCGTCGAGACGCCGATCGGCATCCTGCCGACGAAGGAGTCCCTGGACACCGACGGCCTGGACCTGCCCGACGCCGACCTCGACTTCCTGCTCAAGGTCGACAAGGAGGTCTGGCGCGAGGAGGCGGCGCTGGTGCCCGAGCACCTCAACACCTTCGGCGACCACACGCCCAAGGAGCTGTGGGACGAGTACCGCGCCCTGGTGTCCCGCCTCGGCTGACCGCCCCGAAAACCTCCTCCGGTCACGGCCGCCTGTCCTGGCCCGGCCGGAGGTGTTCGCGGCGGGGTCGGTTCGACATCCGCCCTGACCTGTGGGGTCACTCGTGACCCGCCGCGTATGAAGGCCGGCCCCCGGAGTTCCCTCACGGCTCCGGGGGCCGGCCCTTTTCGCGTACGCGGCCTCAACCGGCTTGTGCGGCACGGCAGTCGGAGATGTGTGGCACCCGGTCCGCAGACCTCCGCGGCTCGCGGACCGGGGCCGAACAGGGGCCGCTCAGGAGGCGGCGGTGAGGGCGCGGGCCGCCGCGTGGGCGTCCATGCGCTCGGCCGCCAGGATCGCGGCGGCGGTGTCGGCGCGCGAGGCGGCGACGAGAAGGGCGCGGCCCGCGAGCGCGTGGGCGCGCGTGTGCAGGGCCTTCGCGTCGGCACCGCTGAGTCCCGCGTGGCGGACCGGCGGCAGACCGCCGCGCAGCCGGGCCACCTGCCGCGCGATGGCGTCGCCGGCCTCGGTGAGCCCGAGTTCGTCGGTGACGGCGAGCAGGGCGGAGAGGTGTCCGGCGAGCTGGATGTCCAGCTCGTCCTCGCGAGAGCGGTGCGGAATGGGGGCGTCGTCGGCGGCCATCGTGCTGTGGACCGACTTGGTGCGGATCGGTTCGTACATGGGAATGGCCTCCTGAACGTTTCAGGAAGCCATCCTAGCTTAGATTCTGTCTAAAGTTGAGTCGGGCCCAGTTGAAGGCGGGGGTCCGGGGGTCGTGCCTGCCCGGAGCCCTCCGGGAACTTGAGGGCTATACCTGGCTGTAGCCCTCAAGGAACTTGCCGATCCGCGTCACCGCGTCCGCCAGGTCCTTCGCGGACGGCAGCGTCACGATCCGGAAGTGGTCGGGCTCGTGCCAGTTGAACCCGGTCCCGTGCACGACCATGATCTTCTCGGCCCGCAGCAGGTCGAGCACCATCTGCCGGTCATCCTTGATCTTGTAGACCTTCGGGTCGAGACGGGGGAAGAGGTAGAGCGCGCCCTTCGGCTTCACACAGGTGACGCCGGGGATCTGCGTGAGCAGCTCGTACGCCGTGTCCCGCTGCTCCAGGAGCCGGCCGCCCGGCAGCACCAGCTGCTCGATCGACTGCCGGCCGCCGAGCGCGGTGGCCACCGCGTGCTGGGACGGCATGTTCGCGCACAGGCGCATGTTCGCGAGGATGGTCAGGCCCTCGATGTACGAGGACGCGTGGGCCTTCGGCCCGCACACCGCCAGCCAGCCGGAGCGGTAGCCGGCCACCCGGTAGTTCTTCGAGAGCCCGTTGAACGTGAGGACCATCAGGTCCGGGGCGATCACCGCGGTCGGGGTGTGGGTGGCCCCGTCGAACAGGATGCGGTCGTAGATCTCGTCCGAGCAGACGACCAGGTTGTGGCGGCGGGCGATCTCGGTGAGCCCGCGCAGCATCTCTTCGTCGTACACCGCACCCGTCGGATTGTTCGGGTTGATGATGACGATGGCCTTGGTCCGGTCGGTGACCTTGCGCTCGATGTCGGCGAGGTCCGGCATCCAGTCGGCCTGCTCGTCGCAGCGGTAGTGCACGGCGGTGCCGCCGGCGAGCGAGACCGAGGCGGTCCACAGCGGGTAGTCCGGCGAGGGGACGAGCACCTCGTCGCCGTCGTCGAGCAGCGCCTGCATCGACATCTGGATGAGCTCGGAGACTCCGTTGCCGAGGTAGACGTCCTCGACACCCAGCTCGATGCCCTTGGTCTGGTAGTGCTGCATCACCGCGCGGCGCGCGGACAGCAGGCCCTTCGCGTCGCCGTAGCCGTGCGCGCCCGCGAGATTGCGGAGGATGTCCTCCAGGATCTCGGGCGGGCACTCGAAGCCGAACGCCGCCGGGTTGCCGGTGTTCAGCTTGAGGATGCGGTGGCCCGCCGCTTCGAGGCGCATGGCCTCTTCGAGCACCGGGCCCCGGATCTCGTAACAGACATTGGCGAGCTTCGTCGACTGGATGACCTGCATGACGGCCACCTTACGGGCGTGTTTCGCGGGGTGCCTCGTGATTTGGGGCGGCCGGGTGCTGGGCGGCCTGGTGTCGGCTTTCATCGCAATGCGGTGGGGTTGGGCGGGCCGGAGGAATGGGGGTTGTGGGGGTGCGTGGAGCTTGGAATGCGGGTGCGGGCCGTCGAGGGTGAGATCTTCCCCACCCCGCCCCTCCCCGCTGCGGCACTCTGCCTTTAGGGGCGCGGGGAACTGCGCGAGAGGCGATTACGGCCCGCACCCGGCCGAGGGCTTTGGGGGCGCGGGGAACTGCGCGATCAGTCGCGCGCGGCTCGGACCGCTCGCTCCCGGCCCGCCAGCGCCGCCAAAGCCGTCAGCCAGCCGAGGGCCGCGCCCCACGCGGCGCCGAACGCCGCCCCGGCCACCCCGTACGCCAGCCACCCCGCCGGCCCCGCGTCCACCATGCGGGCCGCGACCAGACCGCGCCACGCCCCCGACGCGCCCCCGGCCGCGATCAGGGCGGTCCAGCCTGCCAGGAGGCGGCGGAGGCGGGGAGCCTCGGGGCGTCGGCGCAGGTGGCGGCGCATGCGCAGGGCCGCAGCCGTCACCAGGACCGCCGCCGCGAAGTCCTCGCAGAGGAGGTGGGGCCAGCCCGTGCTCCCCAGGGGGACCGCGCGCAGCGAGGGCAGGGCGAACGGGGCGCCGAGTGCGCTCGGGACCAGGGTCATTCCCTCGTGCGCGGCGAGCGCGGTCAGGACCGGGGTCAGGCCCAGGAGCAGGGCGAGCAGCAGGCAGACCCCGGCGACGGCGGCCACCGCCGGCTCGGTTCCGGGCAGCCGAATCCGCAGAAGCATGAGCTGACGCATGGGCGGACCTTAGGGCACGGAGGGAATGAAGAGAAGATGCTGAACAAAGCTCAATTATCGCTGTGAACAGGGGTGTTGGGGTGCGATGTCGAGCCCTTAGAGTCCGGCCATGCGGCTACGGGCGATCGGATGGACGGCGGCGGGCGCGGCACTGGCGGTGGCCGCAGCTCTTCTCGTGGTGGTCGGTCCCGCCGAAGCGGGTCCCGCGCACACCGCCACCGGGCACCGCTGGATCACCGACGACCAGGGCCGCGCCCTCGTCCTGACCGGCCTCAACACCGCGAGCAGCGCCAAGTCCCGGCCGGACGGCCTCCCCTGGATCAAGGAGGCGGACGTACAGCGCGAATCCGACGCGCTCGGCTCCGGCTTCGTACGGTTCCTGATCCAGTGGCGGAACGTCGAGCCGAGGCCGGGGGAGTACGACGACGGCTATCTCGCGCAGGTCGCCGAGCGGGTGCGCTGGTACGGGACACGCGGCTACCGCGTGATGCTCGACCTGCACCAGGACGTGTACGGGCCGAAGGTGAAGGGCAACGGCGCGCCGGAATGGGCGACCGAGAACGAGGGGCTGCCGGTCGCCGAGCAGGGCCAGTGGGAGCTCAAGTACATCGAGCCGGGCACAGTGCGGGCCTTCGACAACTTCTGGGGGACGCGCACGGCGAGCCGGGATCTGCGCGCGCATTACGCGGCCGCCTGGGCGCACGTCGCCGCACGGTTCGCCGACGACCCGGCCGTCCTCGGGTACGACCTGATGAACGAGCCGTTCGGCGGCAGCGTCCAGGGACCCGCCTTCGAGGCCGGCCCGCTCGCCGCCCTCTACCGCCGGACCATCGCCGCGATCCGCAAGGTCGACCACGACTCCTGGATCTTCGTCGAACCCGAGGCCGTCAGCGCCAACTGGGGCCTGCCGAGCGCACTTCCGTACCTCGCCGACCCGCGCGGTGACGGGCCGGAAGCCCGCATCGCGTACGCCCCCCACCTCTACCCCCTCCCCATGGACCTCGGCGGCGGCTACACCGGGGACGCCGGGAAGTGGGTGGACCGCACGCTCACCTCCTGGCGCGAGCAGACCGAGAAGACCGCCGAGCGGCTCGGCGCCCCCGTCCTGATCGGCGAGTACGGTCTCGACACCAACCTGCCCGGCGCACTGCGCTACGTGGCCAAGGTGCGGGCCATGGCCGACGACATGGGCGCGGGCACGGCGTACTGGTCCAACGACCCCGGATCCTGGGCTCCTTGGGACCAGAACCTGAAGCCCACCGCGCTGCTCCCGGTCCTGGACCGCCCGGAACCGAGGGTGATCGCGGGCGACCCGGTCGCGTACGCCTGGGACGAGCGGAGCCGCACGCTGTCGGTGAGCTGGCGGCCGGCGGAAGGGGTGCGCGGCGACACGGAGGTGTACCTGCCCGCCCGGTTCTTCCCCAGGGGTGGTGTGGTTGCGGGGGACGGGTCGGCGGGGGTGTGGAACGCCAACTCCCGTACGCTGCACGTCGCTTCGGGGAGTGGGGGGACGGTCTCGGTGCGGATCACTCCGAGGGCGTGAGGGAGCCGCGGGGCGGATTGAGCCACCTGCGGCAGGGCGGTGTTGTGCCGTGGGCCGGGGTGTTCCTAGCGTCCGGTAGGTCCTTCCCGGCGCGCATCAGGAGGCAGTGGCCATGACCGACCGGTCCCGTGGGCGGCTGCGGTGGCGGGGGCTGCTCGCCGCCGCGCAGCGCGAGTACGACGCGCCGGCTCCCCACTACGACAAGGTGATCGAGCTCCTCGACGAGGTGGTCGGGGCCGCCGTCCCCCGGGCCGCCCGGCGCAGCGCGCAGGCCCTACAGGCCCTCGCGCTCACCCAGCTCGCCTACTCGGCCGACTACGGCCCCCTGCGCACGGTCTATCTGACGGCGGCGCGCGAACTGTCGACCGGCACGCTCACCGCACGCCGGGCGTCCGCCGCACCGAGCGGCCCGCCAGCACACCGGTCCGCCTGCCGTCCTCGATGACGAACTTCCCGTCGATCAGGACGTACGGGATGCCGACGGGCAGCGTGCGCGGGGACTCGAAGGTGGAGCCCGCCGCGACCGTGTCCGGGTCGAACAGGACGAGGTCCGCGCGGTAGCCCTCGCGGACGAGGCCCCGGTCGGGCAGCCGCAGCCGGGCGGCGGGCCGGGAGGTGAGATGAGCGACGGTCTCCTCGATCGACATGACGCCCAACTCCCGTGCGTAGTGCCCGAGATAGTGCGGGAACGTGCCGTAGGCGCGGGGGTGCGGCTTGTCCCCCTGGAGGATGCCGTCGCTGCCGCCGGTGTGCACGGGGTGCCGCATGATGGCCCGCACGTTCTCCTCGTGGCCGACGTGCTGGAGGATCGTGGACCCGAGCCCGTCGTCGACGAGCAGCCGCCGGGCGGTGGTCCAGGGAGCCTCTCCCTGCTGAGCGGCGGCCTCGGCGACGGTCTTCCCGACGCACTCGGCGAGGCCGGGGTGGCTCACACCCGAGATCTCAATCGTCCCCCAGTCGATGGGCACGCCGTGGCAGCCGTCCGCGCCGACGACCTCCATGTGGTGCCGGATGCGCTCGGCTGTGGCGTCGTCGCGGAGCCGCCCGAGAATGGCCTCCGGCCCGCCCTCACTGGCCCAACTGGGCAGCATCGCAACGAGAGTGGTGCACCCGGGGGTGTACGGGTAGGTGTCGAGACTGATGTCCGCCCCGGAGGCAAGGGCGTCGTCGAGCAGGGCGAGCAGCTCGGGCGCCCGGCCCTTGTTCACGCCGAAGTTCATGGTGGCGTGCGCGAGGTGGAGGGAGCACCCGGCGTCCCGGGTGAGCCGCATCATCTCCTCGTACGCTTCGAGGGCGCCGGCGCCGTAGGAGCGGTGGTGGGGGCAGTAGTAGCCGTCGTAGCGGGCGACGACGCGGCAGAGCTCGGTGAGCTCGGAGTCGGTGGCGTACATGCCGGGCGTGTAGGTGAGCCCGGAGGACATCCCGACGGCGCCCTCTTCCATGGATGCGGCCACCAACTGACGCATGTGGTCGAGCTGTTGAGGGGTGGCGGGCCGGTCGTCCCAGCCGACGGCGTACATCCGGACCGTGCCCTGCGGGACGAGGTAGGCGGCGTTGACGGCGATGCCGCGGTCGAGGCGGTCGAGGTACTCGCCGACGGTGCGCCAGTCGAAGTCGATGTCGCTGCCGTCGCCGTTCCACCCGGTGATGGCCCGGCGGACCTCGCCGAGCGTGCGGTCGTCGACGGGCGCGTACGAGAGCCCGTCCTGCCCGAGCACTTCCAGGGTGACGCCCTGGGCGGCCTTCGCACTGTGGTCCGGGTCGCGGAGCAGGGCGAGGTCGGAGTGGGCGTGCATGTCGATGAACCCGGGGGCGAGGGCGAGGCCGTGGGCGCGGAGGGTGCGGCGGGCGGTGAGCGGGGGTTCGCCGGGTTTCCTGATCGCGACGATCCGGCCGTCTGTGATGCCGACGTCGGCGGGGCGGGAGGGGGTGCCGGTGCCGTCGATGACGCGGGCGTCCTGGATTTGGAGGTCCATGCGTGCCTCTCGTGTGAGTCGGGTGTTTCCCCCACCCCGCCCCTCCCCTGAACCCTCCGGGGGTGGGTGGGGCGGACGCCGGGCGGTGGGTGGTGCCGGGCCCGGCGCGTGGCCAACAGCCTGCGGGCCGTTCGTGGCCGCTCGCACAGTTCCCCGCGCCCCCAAGACATTCGGTCAGGTGCGGGCCGTGGTCGCTTCTCGCGCAGTTCCCCGCGCCCCGGAACGCCGCCTTCGGCCTCGGACCGTGGGTGGCTGGTCGCGCAGTTCCCCGCGCCCCTAGCGGCGTCGGTCCTGGCCGGCACCGGCATCTTCAGCCTGTCGTGGGGGTCCCGCAGGGGGTCTGGGGCGGAGCCCCAGGGGCCGAACCATCCCACCCTGAGCAACGGGCGGGCAGGTGGGCAAAACCCCCGGCGGACCCAGGGTCAGAAGTACGTGCGGATGTAGTCCGACACCGCCCCATCCCCCTCCACCACCGGAATCAGCTCCCACTTGTCGAACACCGTGCACGGATGCGAAAGCCCCATCCCCACCCAGTCCCCGACGGACAGCGGAACCCCCTCCTCCGTACGCAGCCACCCGTGCTGATCGGACAGCCCCGTGACCGAGATGCCCGACGCGGGCCGGACGACCCCGGTCACCGCATCCCGCACCACCTCCGCCACCGGCAGATCGAGGTCGTACGCCGCATCCCGCTTCCCCGCGTTCACGAACGCCTGTTCCGGCGAGGGCCGCGAGACGACCTGGGCCCAGAGGCGGAAGGCCGGCTGGAGGGCGCCCTCCGAGGGCACCCGGTTGAACGGGGTCAGCTTCCGGTAGTGCCCCGAGTCGTGCGAGACGTACGCCCCGGAACGGAGCAACTTCAGTACGGGGAGCGAGAGTTCGGGTAGGGCTGCGAAGGTCTCCGCGACCGAGTCGAACCACGCCGAGCCCCCCGCGCTGACCACGATCTCATCGAGGCCGAGCCCCGAGAACCGACCCGCCTTGTCGAAGTCGACCGCCAGCGAGACGATCCGCTCCAGATAGGCCCGCACCCGCGCGGGATCCGCCCGCGGCACCTCGCCCTCGTACCCCGCGACGCCGACGAGCCGCAGCGTCCCGACGCGGCCCACCGCGTCGGCGACCTCCGCGCACTCCGCCTCCGTACGCACCCCCGTCCGCGCGCCGTCGCCCGCGGCGAGCTCGACCACCACGTCCACCGGCCGGGCGGAGCCCCGCAGCGCCTCGTCCATCAGCTCGACCCCGCGTACGGAGTCGACGTAACAGATGAAGCGGAAGGAGGGGTCCCGCGACAGTTCCGCGGCGATCCAGCGCAGCGCGGGCGCGTCCACGAGCTCGTTCGCGAGGAAGATCCGCTCGGTCCCGAACGCCCTTGCCACACGCACCTGGTGGGGCATGGCCAGGGTGATCCCCCAGGCGCCGCGCTCGATCTGGCGGGCGAAGAGCTGCGGGGCCATCGTGGTCTTGCCGTGCGGTGCGAAGGCCAGGCCGTGGCGTTCCGCGTACGTCTCCAGGAGGGCGAGGTTGTGCTCCAGGGACTCCGCGGACAGGGTGAGGACCGGAGTGCTGAAGCCGCCGGTGAACAGGTCGCGGCGCTGGGCGGCGAGCTGGGCGACGGTGAGCCCGTCCGCGTCCGGCGGCAGCCCCTTGAAGCGGTGGTCGACGCGTTCGGCGCCCAGCGCCGCAAGCCTGTCTTCGCGATCGGTGGCTGCCACGGAAACCTCACCCTCCTTGGGTGGCGTTGCATCATCTGCAACACCCATTGCGTATATCGCTCAATGCTGTCTAACATCCGGGCCAACGCCGGGTCAATGACCGGCCTCGGCCGCCCATCAGCGAGGAGCCAGCAGTGACCACCGGATCCCCAGCCGCCGCGGACGACGCCGACACTCCCGTCGATGTCGTCTGCCTCGGCGAGTCCATGGTCACCTTCCTTCCGGCCCGGCCGGGCCGCCTCGCCGATGTTCCCGCGTTCGAGCGGACGATAGGCGGTGCCGAGTCCAATGTGGCCTGCGCGCTCGCGGCGGCCGGGCACCGTGCGAAGTGGGTCAGCCGGGTCGGCTCGGACGGCTTCGGCGACCATCTGGTCGAGGCGATCGGCGCGTACGGGGTCGATGTGCGTGCCGTACGCCGCGACCCGGTGCGGCCCACCGGGATCTACTTCCGCACCGCCGACGACCGGGCGGCCGACGGTCACGAGGTGCTCTACTACCGCGCCGGTTCCGCGGCCTCCGCGATGTCGCCGGCGACCGTGCCGTACCGGGACCTGTGGGGCGGGCGGATCCTGCACCTGTCCGGCATCACGGCCGCGCTCTCCGACGACTGCCTCGCCCTGATGCGCGACCTCGTCTCCCGCCGCCCCGGCCGCCCCCTCGTCTCGTTCGACGTCAACTACCGGCCGGGGTTGTGGCGGGACGCGGCCGGGCCTGCCGTACTGCTCGAACTGGCCCGGGGGGCGGACGTCGTCTTCGTGGGGGAGGACGAGGCTCAGGAGGCGTGGGGGCTGCGGGGAGCTGCGGCCGTGCGGGCGGCGCTGCCCGAGCCGGGGGTGCTGGTCGTCAAGCAGGGTGCGGCCGGGGCGACGGTGTTCGCCCAGGAGGAGTTCTCCACCCCGCCCCTTCCCGCTGTGACACTCAGCGGCCCCGCCGCGGGCCTGCGGGGGATTGGTGAGCGCGGCTCGACGGGCACGGGGCTCCGCCCCGGACCCCACTCCTCGAACTCCCCCAAGGACTTCGTCCAGGCGGGACCCCCAGGGGCTGCACGTGCCGCTCAGCTCGCTGAACGCGCGGCCGGAGACGCTGAATGCGCAACCCAGCCCTCCCCCTCCGTCGACGTAGTCGCCCCCGTAGGCGCAGGCGACGCATTCGCCGCGGGGTTCCTCAGTGCCACCCTCCGCAACCTCCCCGTACGCGACCGCATCCGGCACGGGCACCTCATGGCGGCTGCCGTGCTCACCGTGCCCGGGGATCTCACCCAGCCGCCGACGCGGGCACACGCCGACCGGCTCGTGGCCCTCGACGACACCGGCTGGGGGAGACTTCGTCTCGGCCCCGGGTGGACGGGGGACGACCAGGAGGTACGTACGCCATGAGTCAGACCGTCGACCGGGCGCTGAGCATCCTGCCGCTGCTCGCGCAGGGCCCCGCCGACCTCGGGCAGGTCGCCGACCGGCTCGGGGTGCACAAGTCCACCGCGCTGCGGCTCCTGCGCACCCTGCACGAGCACGGGCTCGTCTACCGTCAGGAGGACCAGCGCTACCGGCTCGGCGCCCGCCTCTTCGCGCTCGCCCAGGAAGCCGTCGAGAACCTGGACGTACGCGAGATCGCCCACCCCCACCTCGTCGCGCTCAACGAGCGGATCGGGCACACCGTCCACCTCGCCGTGCTCGAGGAGGGCGAAGTCCTCTACATCGACAAGGTCGAGAGCCGCTATCCCGTGCGGATGTACTCGCGGATCGGGAAGCCGGTCGCGATCACCGTCGCCGCCGTCGCCAAGCTGCTGCTCGCCGACCTGCCGGAGGCCGAGCGCCGCGCCGTCGCGGAGAAGCTCGACTACCCCACCTACACGTCCCGTTCGACGCCGAACGCCGCCGCCTTCCTCAAGGAGCTCGCGGCCGTGCGCGAACAGGGCTGGGCCACCGACCTCGGTGGCCACGAGGAGTCCATCAACTGCATCGGGGCCCCCATCCGCGGTGCGGACGGCCGGGTCGTCGCCGCCATGTCGGTGTCCGCGCCGAACGTCGTCGTCACCGCCGAGGAACTCCTCACCCTGCTGCCCCAGGTACGCCGCACCGCTGAGGACATCAGCCGCGAGTACTCCGGGACCGCCCCCGACACCCCACCCGCACAAGGAAGTTCCGATGACCGATAAGACCGCCATCACCCCCGCCACGCACACCACCCCGCCCGCCAAGTTCTCGCACGGCGTGCGGAAGGGGAACATCCTCCAGGTCGCCGGCCAGGTCGGCTTCCTGCCGGCCGTCGAGGGCCAGGCACCCACCCCGGCCGGCCCCACCCTGCGCGAGCAGACCCTCCAGACCTTCGCGAACGTCAAGGCGATCCTGGAGGAGGGCGGCGCGAGCTGGGACGACGTGATGATGATGCGCGTCTACCTGACGGACGTGGACCACTTCGCCGAGATGAACGAGATCTACAACGCCTACTTCGAGGAGCAGGGCCTCAAGGCCCCCGCCGCCGCCCGCACGACCGTGTACGTCGGGCTCCCGGCCGGCCTGCTCATCGAGATCGACGCCCTCGCCGTACTGGACGCGTAGTACTGGGACGCCCGGTACTGGACGCGTGATCCCAACGGACCCCTCGAAGGAAATCCTGCCGCAGTGCCCTTAGCCCCACCGCTCGACCCGCCGCACGGTGCGGCGCCCCGGACCGCCGGGGTGCCGTGCCGCGGTCCCCCCTGCCCTGGAACCCCCCTGCTGTACAACGGAGTTGGCACATGTTGTTCCAAGCTGTCGCGGCCGCCACCCCACCCAAGCCCGTCCACACGGGCGGCATCCTGCCCCTCGTCGGCGGCACCGCCGGTCTCCTGACCGTCGCCGTCCTGGGCGTCGCCCTCCTGCTCTTCCTGATCATCAAGGTCAGGCTCCAGCCGTTCGTGGCCCTGCTCGCGGTCTCCATAGCCGTCGGCCTCGGCGCGGGCCTGTCGGTCACCGAGCTCTTCGGTACGGTCCAGAAGTCCGCCGCCGTCTCGGTCGTCGAGTCCGGCATGGGCGGCATCCTCGGACATGTGGCGATCATCATCGGGCTCGGCACGATGCTCGGCGCGATCCTCGAAGTCAGCGGCGGAGCCGAGGTGTTGAGCACCCGCCTCCTGAACCTCTTCGGCGAACGGCGCGCCCCGCTCGCGATGGGCCTGACCGGCCTGATCTTCGGTATCCCGGTCTTCTTCGACGTCGGCATCTTCGTCCTCGCGCCGATCGTGTACGCGGCCGCCAAGAGGTCCGGCAAGTCGATCCTGCTGTACTGCATGCCGCTGCTCGCGGGCCTGTCCATGACCCACGCCTTCCTGCCGCCGCACCCGGGCCCGGTGGCCGCGGCCGGCCTGTTCCACGTCTCGCTCGGCTGGGTCATCCTGATGGGCGCCCTGGTCGGCATCCCGTCCGTCCTCGCCGCGTGGGGTTACGCCGCCTGGATCGGCAAGCGCATCTTCGTCGAGGTCCCGCAGGACATGCTGGAGGCCGCCGAGGAGGCGAAGGCCGCCGTCGCCGCCGAACAGCGGGCCGCCGGGGTCACCCCGCGCGAGGACCCGGCGCCGCTGGGCGCGGTCCTCGCCATCATCGGTACGCCGCTGATCCTGATCCTGGCCGCCACCTTCTCCTCGATCGCCCTGGCCCCCTCCACCCCGCGCTCGGTCCTGGAGTTCTTCGGCAACCCCTTCGTCGCCCTCACCAACGCCCTCGTCCTCGCCTACTACCTGCTCGGCATCCGGCGCGGCTGGTCCCGCAAGTCCCTTGAAAAGGTGTCGACTTCATCCCTCAAGCCGGTCGGCAACATCCTGCTGGTGGTCGGCGCGGGCGGCATCTTCGGCGCGGTCCTGAAGGCCTCGGGCATCGCGGACGCGCTGGCCACCGCCTTCAACAACGTAGGCCTCCCGGTCATCCTCCTGGCCTGGCTGATCTCGGTCGTCCTGCGCGTCGCCCAGGGCTCGGCCACGGTGGCGATCGTGACGACGGCCGGCATCGTGGTCCCCCTGGTGGAGGGCTCCGGCTACTCCCAGGCCCATCTGGCCCTGATCATCATGGCGATCTCGGCGGGCTCGATCTTCGCCTCGCATGTGAACGACGGCGGCTTCTGGATGGTGGCCAAGTACTTCGGCATCACGGAACGGGACACCCTGAAGTCCTGGACGGTCCTGGAGTCGGTCCTGTCGGTGGCGGGCTTCGCGGTGGCGGCGCTGCTCAGCCTGGTGATCTAGGGCCTGCCCGGCGGATCTTGTCTGGGACGCGCGGGCCTGGCACGCCAGCACTGAAGAGCTGAGCCACACTGCGGGCGACCAGATCCACCGGACAGACCCTAGCCGCCCGCTGCCGGTCAGGTCTTCACCGGCAGCGCGCACACGACGTTCCGCCCGCCTTCGACCGTCCAGTAGTACCAAGTGACGCCGGGCTCGGTCGGGCAGAAGGTCCCGGTGTACGAGGCCGGCGCCTTTCGGTAGTCGGTGATCTTCATGATCCGGTTGTACGGGTCCGGCAGTGTGGCGGCGCCGCAGTCCCGGAGCGCGAACAGGTCGTACGCCGCCACCTTGCCGTCGGTGCGCAGCTGGACCGGGAAGCACTCGCCCTTGCGGTAGTTGCGCCGGAGGCAGAGCGTGCTGGTGCGGCCGTCCGCGCCCATGTGCGACCAGGTGTTGTAGCCGGTTCCGGTGGGGCAGGGGAGGCTGTTGTCCCCGGAGAGCGCGGCCACGCCGAGGTAGCCCGTCGCCGCGTCGCAGCCGACCGTCACCGGCAGCGGGTCCGTCCAGCCTCCCTTGCCGTCCGCGTACGTGCTGAGGCAGTCCCCCTTCTTGATGGCCCGGAAGGCCAGGTCGTAACCGGTGGGGGGCGTGGTGCTCGCGGCCGGGGACGAGGGCGTCGACGACGGGGTGCCGTCGTAGCGGCTCCAGGGGTGCCACTGGATCAGCGCCGCTACCAGGGCGGCCAGCAGCAGGATGTACCCCACCGGCCTGCGCTGCCCGGTCTTCGTGGGCGAGCCGGGAACGGGGGCGCTGTGGGCCTTCATCCGTTGCGGCGCCCGTGTCGGTTCAAGTTCAGGTTCAGGCTCCGGCGCCGGTGGCGGTGGCGGCGCCGGAGGGGCGATGGCAGAGGCTTCGGGCTCCCTGCGCAGGGCCCGGCCCTGGGACTCGTACTCCTTGATGAGGGAGGACCAGCGGGCCGGCAGCCAGCGGTCACTGCCGGGCGAGGCCGGCAGGTCGGCCAGGCCCCGGACGAACTGGGCCAGGACATCGGCCGGTTGGGACCGCTCGCGAGGCTCGGCGGCCAGGCAGGGCAGGATCAGCGCGCCCAGCTCCTTGGGCAGCCCGGTCAGGTCGACCTCGCCGCGCGCGACGCGGGCGAGCAGGCGCAGGGTGTCCCCGTCGTCCACGTACGGGGGGCGGCCCACCGCCAGGTGGAAGAGGGTGGCGCCGAGCGAGTACACGTCCGAGGCCTGAGTGGAGGGCTCGCCGCGCGCCTGCTCGGGCGAGGTGAAGGCGATGGTGCCGAGTGTCAGGGACGTGCGGGTCAGGTCGGCGGCGTGCGAGATGCCGAAGTCGATGACGCGCGGGCCGTCCAGCGGTAGCAGCACGTTCTGCGGCTTGATGTCGCGGTGCACGATGCCCGCCCGGTGCAGGGCGACCAGCGCCGCCGCCACCCCGGCGCCGATCCAGCGGACCGTGGAGGCGGGCGGCGCGCCGGCGCTGCTCCGCAGCTCGGACAGCGGCGGCGCGGCGATGTACTCGGTGGCCATCCAGGGCCGCTCGGCCCCCGGGTCCGCGTCCAGGACGCGGGCCGTGTGACCGGCGGCGACCCGCTGGGCGAGGGCGACCTCGCGGGCGAAGCGGCGCCGGTCGGTCTCGGCGGGCGCGCCCTGGGTGAGCAGCGTTTTGACGGCGGCGATTTGGGCTCCCGCGCGGGCCAGGTAGACGCGGCCCATGCCGCCCGAGCCGAGCCTGCCGATCAGCTCGTACGGGCCGAGTGAGGCCGGGTCGTCCGGGCCCAGCCGGTCGATCTTGGCGCCCGCCATCCCAACTCCCCTCGTGACCACGGCAGTACGGGACACGCCACTGGCGAGGGGATGGTTGCGGGACGGCGGGCGTTCGTCAAGGGAACCACCCGCATGAGCTAGGGCGCGGCGTCAGGTGCAGTACGGCGACGCCTTGCCGATCGAGCGGTACGTGCAGTCGGCGTTCTCCAGGAGCTGGAGCACCGCGTCGCGGTTGCGGGAGGTCTCGCGCTCGATGACCTCGTCGGGCGGGTAGAAGCCGCCGCCGCTGCCGGACTCGCCGGGGTACATGGTCGGGGGATGTCATGGCTCGGTCAAGCTCGGTCTTCGGCCAACCTGTGCGGCGGCTGTGCGTGGAGGGTTTCGGGGATTTCTGGATCAATACCCCACGCCCTCTTGCTCGTTGGGCGTCGAGTCTCAACAATGCGCATGTCAATTCCATGCTCTTCACACCCTCAAAAGGGGACCCCCACATGAAGAAGCCTCTCGTCGGCGCGCTGCTCGCGCTGCTGCTCGCCGCCGCGGGCGCGGCACCCGCCGTGGCCGCCCAACCGAGGGAGACCTCCGCGCCCACCGCCAAGGCGGTCAACTTCGCCGGGACCGTGGCGCTGAGCAACTGTTCGGGCTCCGTGATCCGTACGCCCAGCTCGCAGCCGAACGACCCCGCGCTCGTACTCTCCAACGGGCACTGCCTCGAAAGCGGTTTCCCCGCCGCCGGCGAGGTCATCACCGATCAGCCCTCGTCCCGCTCGTTCTCGCTGCTCAACGCCTCGGGGTCCAAGGTCGCCACGCTGCGCGCCACCAAGGTCTCGTACGCCACGATGACCGACACCGACATATCGATCTACCAGCTCAACACGACGTACGCCAAGATCCAGAGCAGCTACGGGATCAGCGCGCTCACCCTCAACGACGCGCACCCGACGCAGGGTTCGGCGATCAAGGTCGTCTCCGGGTACTGGAAGCGGACCTACAGCTGCAACGTGGACGGCTTCGTCTACCGGCTGAAGGAGGGCGACTGGACCTGGAAGGACTCGGTCCGCTACACCTCGTCCTGCAACACCATCGGCGGCACCTCCGGCTCCCCGGTGATCGACACGACCACCGGCAAGGTCGTCGCCGTCAACAACACCGGGAACGAGGACGGCGAGCAGTGCACGGAGAACAACCCGTGCGAGGTCGACGAGAACGGCAACGTGACCGTACGCCAGGGCATCAACTATGCCGAAGAGACGTACATCATCGTTCCCTGCATCGGGGCCGGTAGCAAGATCGACCTGACCCGGGCCGGTTGCACCCTGCCGAAGCCGTGAGCACGCGGCAGCAGCGCCGTCCGGGCTCGCGGGCGGCGCTGCTGTCTGTTTCCGCCCGTTACGGCAGGGCGTGCACGTGCGGGCCCACGGCGTTCGACCAGGCGTTGCCCGAGGAGGCGTCCCAGTTGGTGGACCACGTCATCGCGCCGCGCAGGCCCGGGTACGTCTTCGACGGCTTGAACGAGCCGCAGTTCGTGCCCTGGGTCAGGCAGTCGAGCGCCGCGTTCACCACCGACGGCGAGACGTAGCCGCTGCCCGCTCCGGACGTCGACGCCGGCAGGCCGAGGCCCACCTGTGACGGGTCGAGGCCGCCCTGGAGCTGGATGCAGGCGAGCGCGGTCAGGAAGTCGACCGTGCCCTGCGAGTACACCTTGCCGTCGCAGCCGTTCATCGAGCCGCTGTTGTAGTACTGCATGTTGACGACGGTCAGGATGTCCTTGATGTTGAGCGCCGTCTTGAAGTACTCGTTCGACGGGGACTGCATGTCGATGGTCTGCGGGGCCATCGTGATCACGAGCTTGCTGCCCGCCTTTGCGGAGAGGGACTTCAACGCCTGGGTCATGTAGGTGGAGTTGAGGCCGCTCTCCAGGTCTATGTCGACGCCGTCGAAGCCGTATGTCTGCATCAGCGAGTACACCGAGTTGGCGAAATTGTTCGCCGAGGTGGAGTCGCTGACCGAGATCGTGCCGTTCTGGCCGCCGATCGAGATGATCACCGACTTGCCCGCCGCGTGCTTGGCAGCGATGTCCGCCTTGAACTGGTCGACGCCGTAGCCGCCCAGACCGTTGGTGTCGAGCGTGAAGCTCACCGCGCCCGGCGTCGTCGTGGCGTCCGCGAAGGCGACCGCGATGATGTCGTAGTTGGCCGGCACGTCACTGATCTTCTGCACGGTCGCGCCGTTGTTGAAGTTCTGCCAGTAGCCGGTCACCGCGTGCTTGGGTACGGTCCCGCCGCCACCCGGATTGCCGCCGGTCGCCGACGTCGTGCCGGTCACCGCCGCCGACTTCGGGGACTCGCCCGCCGCGTTGGTCGCGGTCACCTGGAACTGGTACGAGGTCGACGCGCTCAGCCCGGTCACGGTCGCCGAACTGCCCGTCACCGACTGCACCTTGGTGCCGCCCTGATAGACGTTGTACCCGGTCGCGTTCGACACCGCGCCCCACGACAGGTTCACCGAGGACGAGCTGACCGAGCCGACCGTCAGGCCGCCCGGAGCCGCCGGAATCGTCGGCGCGGGGTCGCCGCCCCCGCCTCCGTCGGGCCCGTACACCGAGATGTCGTCGGCGTAGTACGCGGGCTGGCCGTACCAGCCGTGGATGTAGATCTGCACCGAGGTCGTGGAGGAGCCGGTGGTGAACGTCGTGGACAGCTGGCCGTAGCCGCTGCCGGTGCCGGGCGTCCAGGTCGACACGTCGGTGGTGCCGGTGCCGCTCGCGCCGAGGTAGACGTAACTGCCCTGCACCCAAGCGCTCAGGGTGTACGTCGAGTTGGGCCTGACCGCGACCGTCTGCGAACACTGGCCGGTGTCGGACCCCGACGGCGTTGCCTTGAGGGCGGCGGTTCCGCCGTGCACCGGGGAGGAGACGACCGAACCGCTGCCGGCCGAGCAGCTCCAGCCGCCGAGGCCCGACTCGAACCCGGCGTTCTTGACGTTGTTGACATCGGCCGCCGACGCGACGCCGGTGAGCCCGGCCAGGGAGAGCGCGCCGGCCGCGGCCACGGCCAGCCCGAATCTTGCACGGTTCACTTGCTGCCTCCGGGAGGGGAGTTGGGAGGAGAGGAGGGCGCGGGGGAGTGGGGGTGGGGCGTCCTGGTCGCACAACATGGTCCAGACCAATTGGGTTGTCAAGACCTCTGGCGATGACTCGTACGCGGTCCTGCACCTCGGCTCCCCCGTGGCGTCCACTCGTTCGGCCTTCTGGAGTGAAGGATCAATTCCGGCCGCACGGCTGGCCGACTTTCAACGCAACTCCCGTCCCATGCGCACCAAAACCGGCCGTGGAAGCACACAGGAAAGGAGAAGACGGTTCTCCGGCCGGTAGGTCGTGGATAAAGTGCTGAGGCAGGTGGGAATTGCAGTGATCAGTTGCGGTCGTGGGGGCTCGCACACGCTCGCGCGTCCGAAGGGAACGGGGGCCGCAAGGTGGCGACCGCGATCAGTGAACGGGGGCCCGCGACGTGCCGACCGCGATAGCCGTCACCAGCCCCGACCTGGTGCTGCCGCCGACCGATCCGCAGACGCCGCTCGCGGCGCTGCTCCAGTCGCCGCACGCCCAGCCGCTCGATGCCGCACTCGTCGACATGCACCGCCTTCTGGAACAGCACGGCTACGTCATCGCGTTCTATCCGGCATCAATTGACGCCGCCCATGAACACCGGCTGCATACCGTTCGGTCTCTCCTGGAAACCGATCGGATCACCCTGATCAAATCCGATCTTCCGCCGCTCGGACTTGCCATCCTCGTGCGGCAGTTGAGGCAACTCTCGGTCTGCGACTTCAGCCCCGGCGTCATCGCCTCGGCGGCCCGGCTGCTCTCCCACTACATCCATGCGGGCGCCGTGCTCAACTCCGTGACCCGCCTGGAGCGCATCCCGGTCGGCCTCACCGCGCACGCCAAGTCCTGGATGCCGGGCAGCCAGTTCGCCGTCCTCGCCCACCCGGACCCGCAACTCGTCAAGGTCGGCCCGGCCGGCGCCCTGACCGGGCCGGACTTCGCCTGCCACCTCCTGCTGGCCAAAGGCACCGCCAACGCCGACTGGATCACGGGCACCCTCGCCCCGTCCTGGCAGGTCAAGGCCGTGCAGGAGACCGCCCTGCCCGCCGACTCGGCCGGCTGGTGGGGCACCGGCAAGGTCACCGAGTTCGCCGCCTACCTGCCCGACATCTCGGTGCTCTACCAACTGGTCGCCTCCGTACGGCGCGAACAGTGCCGCTGGTGCGCCATGGAGCTCATCGGCGACCGCTGCGGATTCTGCGCCTCGCGTCAGCCGCCCGAGGAGGAGCCCGCCGCCCCCTACGGCGCCGCCGCCCTCGGGCCCGTTCCCGCCTCCGCCTATCGCGCCAGGCCCCTCACCCGGGCCGAACGCCGCCGCGCCATCGCCCCGGGCCCCTGACCCGACGCGCCTCAGCCACCCGCCACTTGCCCGCTCTGCCCCACGTCAGCGAACGAGGTCGTACGGTCAATGAACTCCCGCCAGCGCCGCGGCATCATCCTTCTCCTCCTCTCCGTCCTGTGCGCCCTCGGCGCGTTCGCCGGGGTGCTCACGGTGATCAGCGACGTGAACTCCAAGGTGGGGCCGGAGGTGACGGCGTACAAACTCAAGGACGACATCCCCGCCTACACACCGCTCAAGGCCGACCTGTTCGTGAGGACGAGCATGCCCAAACGGTGGCTCTCGCAGGGCGCGGTCACCGACATCTCCGACGTCAACGGCAAGATGGCCGCGACCCACCTCACCCGCGGCTCGCTGCTCCAGGACGGCATGTTCACCGACCGGCCCCAGCTCAAGCCGGGCGAACAGGAGATCGCCATCATGATCGACGCGGCGACCGGAGTCGCCGGAAAGATCAACGCGAGCGACACCGTCAACATCTTCGCCACCTTCGCCGCCACCAAGCAGGGCGACACCCCCGAGTCCAAGCTCATCGTCGCCAATGCCCGGGTGATCGCCGTGGGCCAGCTCCAGGCGCTCAACCCGGACGCCGCCGCCAAGAACCAGACCACCCAGGCCGTCCCGATCACCTTCGCCCTCTCCACCCTCGATGCCCAACGGGTCGCCTACGCCGAGTCGTTCGCCACCCATGTCCGCCTCGCGCTCGTCGGCCGCGGCAACGGCGACAGCACGATCCCGCCCGGTGACCGTACGTACCGGCTCGAAAAGGACCAGTGAGGTGCGGATGACCACCAGAATTCTTCCGGCCGTCGCCGACGCGGACGCCGCGCGCTCCGTCACCACCCTGCTCAGCCAGCTCCCCGACGCCGAGCCCGCCATGCCCGTCGGCGACTCCACCCAGCTCCTCGACACCCTGGCCAGGCTCGCGGGCGAGTCCTTGGACGAGCTCCCCGAGGTCGTCCTCGTCCACGAACGCATCGGCCCGCTTCCCGCCCTGGATCTGATCCGCGAGGTCGCCCTGCGCTTCCCGGCGGTCGGCGTCGTCCTGATCTCCTCCGACGCCGGGCCCGCGGTCTTCTCCGCCGCCATGGACTCGGGCGCCCGCGGCCTGGTCGCGCTTCCGTTGTCGTACGAGGAGCTGGCGGTACGCGTCCAGGCCGCGGCCCAGTGGTCCGCGGGCGTACGCCGCCACCTCGGCGCCGGCCTCGATGTCTTCACCGGGCCCGGCGGCACCGTGACCACCGTGACCGGCGCCAAGGGCGGTGTCGGCACCACGCTCGTGGCGGTCCAACTCGCCCTCGCGGCAAGGGCGTCGGGCCGCACGACCGTCCTGCTCGACATGGATCTCCAGGCCGGCGACGTCGCTTCCTACCTCGACGTCCAGTTCCGGCGCTCCATCGCCGACCTCGCGGCGATCACCGACATCTCGCCCCGCGTCCTCGCCGACGCCGTCTTCAACCACGAGAGCGGGCTCGCCCTGCTGCTGGCCCCCGGTGAGGGCGAACGCGGCGAGGAGGTCACCGACCGGGCCGCCCGCCAGATCATCGGCGCGCTGCGCACCCGTTACGAAGCCGTCGTCGTGGACTGCGGCACCCAGATGAACGCGGCCAACGCCGCCGCCGTCGAAATGGCCGACGTGGCGCTGCTCGTCACCACCCCGGACGTCGTGTCCGTACGGGGTGCCAAGCGGACCGTACGCATGTGGGACCGGCTCCAGATCCGCAAGGCCGAGGAGACCACCACGCTGGTCAACCGGCACACCCGGCACACCGAGATCCAGCCCCCGCTCGTCCAGAAGATCACCGGCACCCGGGTCGCCCAGACCGCGATCCCGGCCCACTTCAAGGAGCTCCAGGCCGTCGTCGACGCGGGGCGCCTGCACGACCTGGACAACAAGAGCACGGTGAAGCAGGCGCTGTGGGCGCTGGCCGGGGAACTCGGCCTGCTCAAGGCCCCGGAGGGCCGAGCGAAGGCGCGGGCCGCGCGGGGCTCAGGCCTTGTGCTCAGGCGCAGGGGCGGCTGATGAGGCCGATGGGCGGGATGCGTCTCCTACGGATTCCCCGGGGCGAGCGGGACCGGGGGCAGACGGTCATCGAGTTCGTCGGCGTGGTCCCGCTGATCCTGCTGCTCCTCGTGGCGCTGTGGCAGTGCGCCCTGGTCGGCTACACCTTCGTCCTCGCGGGCAACGCGGCGGACGAGGGGGCGCGGGCGGGGGCGGCGGCGGAGGGGGACGCGGTGGGCGCGTGCCGGGCGGCGGCCCTGCACGAGGTGCCCGCCGCCCTTCAGGGGGCGCTTCCGGAGTGCGCCCCGGACGGCGCCATGTACCGCGCCAAGGTCACCCTCAAGATCCCCATCCTGATCCCGGGCGTCCTCAACAGCTTCCCCGTCGACGGCACCGCCGCTCATGTGAAGGAGCGCTGAGCCGTGCGCATCCGTACGCACCGAGAGCGTGACCGGGGTCAAGTCGCCCTGGAATACATCGGGTTCGTCGCCATCCTGCTGTTCGTCGGCCTCGCCGCGATCCAGCTCGGGGTCGCCGCGTACGCCGTGAACCAGGCGGGCACGGGGGCGCGGGCGGCGGCGCGGGCGGCGAGCCTGGACGATCCGAGGGCGGGCGAGCCGAAGCCGGACCCCGTGGCCGCCGGCACGGCCGCGGTCAGTGGCTGGCTCGATCCGCGTGTCATGCGGGCCGGGGGCGGCGGGGACGGGGTGACGTACACGGTGACCGTCAAGATCCCCAGCGTCGTCCCCGGCATCCCCGACTTCGGCACCGCGACCCGCACCTCCACCATGCCGAAGCTTCGGCCCCACAACTGACCCGAGACGACTGGAGACGAGACACATGAGTCTGCGGGCACGCATCGCGGTCCCCGAGGAGACCGGCGCCGGGCGGGAGGACGGCCACCTGGTCGCCTCCTACCGGGCCAAGCTCCTGGAGGAGATCGACCTCGCGGAGATGTCGTCGCTCGCCGCCGCCGAGCGCCGGGCCCGCCTGGAGCGGGTGCTAGGGCACATCATCAGCCGCGAGGGCCCGGTCCTCTCCACCTCCGAGCGGGCCGGGCTGATCCGCCGGGTCGTGGACGAGGCCCTCGGCCTCGGCATCCTCGAACCGCTCCTCGAAGACGCCTCCATCACCGAGATCATGGTCAACGGCCCCGACCAGATCTTCGTCGAGCGCGGCGGACGGGTGGAGCAACTGCCGCTGCGGTTCGCCTCGCACGAGCAGCTGATGCAGACGATCGAGCGGATCGTGTCGACGGTCAACCGGCGGGTGGACGAGTCGAACCCGATGGTGGACGCCCGCCTTCCGTCCGGCGAGCGCGTCAACGTGATCATCCCGCCGCTCTCGCTGACCGGCGCGACGCTCACCATCCGCCGCTTCCCGAGGTCGTTCACGCTCCAGGAGATGATCACCTTCGGCTCGCTCGACGAGCACATGCTGCTGCTGCTCGCCGGGCTCGTACAGGCCCGCTTCAACATCATCGTCTCGGGCGCCACCGGCACCGGAAAGACGACCCTCCTCAACGCCCTGTCCGGCCTGATCCCGCCGCACGAGCGCATCATCACCATCGAGGACTCCGCCGAGCTCCAGCTCCAGCAGGCCCACGTCATCCGCCTGGAGTCGCGGCCGCCGAACGTCGAGGGCAAGGGCCACGTCTCCATCCGCGACCTCGTGCGCAACTCACTGCGCATGCGCCCCGACCGGATCGTCGTCGGCGAGGTCCGCGGCGGCGAGTCGCTCGACATGCTCCAGGCGATGTCCACCGGTCACGACGGCTCGCTCGCCACCGTCCACGCCAACAGCGCCGAGGACGCGCTCATGCGGCTCCAGACGCTCGCCTCCATGTCGGAGGTGGAGGTCCCCTTCGAGGCGCTGCACGACCAGATCAACTCGGCCGTCGACGTCATCGTCCAGCTCACCCGGCACGCGGACGGCGCCCGCAAGATCACCGAGATCGCCATCCTCGAATCGCACGGCCGCGACCCGTACCGCATCACCACCGTCTGCCGCTTCGACGCCCAGCCGATGGCCGCCGATGGCCGCATCCACGGCCGCTTCCAGTACTTCCCGCTGCCCCGCCGCGTCGCCGACCGCCTCTACCTCGCCAACCAGCCCGTTCCGCAGGCGTACGGGGTCGCATCGAGCGCCGAACAGCTCGCCGTCCGCCACGCCAACTGACCGTGCCCGCAAGCTCGTCGACCGCCGACCACACCAACCGACAGGGACCGCGCAGATGAACCTCTCCTTCCTCACGCTCGGCGTCACCCTGCTCGCCGGGGTGCTCGCGGTCCTGGGGCTGCGCTCCTACGGGGCGGGCCGCGCCCAGCGCGAAGCCCTCATCGACCGGCTCACCAACCCGGGCGGCCCGCAGACGACCGGCCGGCACCGCCCGTTCCAGGGCGTGGACCGCAGGCTGCGCGGGACGACACTGGGCCGCCGCATCGAACTGAAGCTGGCCGCCACCGGCCTCGACCTCACCCCCGGCGAGTTCTTCGTGTACATGCTGGCCGGGGTGGCCGCGCTGTGGCTGATCGCCACATCCGTACTCGCTTCCTTCTTCGGGCCGCTCGCCGGGCTCGCGGGCCTGTGGAGCGCCAACTCGTTCCTCAACTGGCAGCGTCAGAAACGCATCGAGCGCTTCATCAACCAGCTGCCCGAGCTGTCCCGCATCCTCGCCAACGCCACCCAGGCCGGCCTCGCACTGCGTACCGCGATCGCCATGGCGGCCGAGGAGATGGAGGCCCCGGCGGGCGAGGAACTGGGCCGGGTCACCGACCGGCTCGCCATGGGCGAGTCGCTCGACGACGCGCTCGGCGAACTCGCCGACCGGCTCCCGTCCCGCGAACTCGTCGTCCTCGTCACCACGTTGGTGCTCGCCAACCGCGCGGGCGGCACCGTCGTCAGCTCGCTGCGCAACCTCACCACCACCCTGGACGAGCGCAAGGAGACCCGTCGCGAGGTGCGTACGACGCTGGCCCAGGTGACGGTCACCGCGTACGCCGTGCCCGGCTTCGGCATCGCCGCGCTGCTCATGCTGAACGCGGTGATGCCGGGCGCGCTCGACCGCATGACGGGCGCGCTGGTCGGCCAGGCGGCGGTGCTGGTCTCGATCGCCCTGTACGCCCTCGGATTCTTCGTGGTCCGCCGCCTGTCCCGCATCGACGTATGAGCCCGCTACTGGTCCGCACACCGACGTACGAGCCCGCACAGCCGGCTGGAGAGAGGGGAGTGAGCGAGACATGGGACTGCTCTTCGCGGCCCTGATGGGCCTGAGCGTGTACGGGATGTTCCTCGGCATCCGCATGTACCGGGCCGAGGTGAAGCTCCCGAGCGACCTCTCCGTGGCCCTGGAGGTCGGCGCGACGCGCACCACGGCCGTCGGCTCGGCGGTCGACCGGCTCGGCATGCGCTGGGCGCCGGCGGTGCTGCGGATGATGGGCCCCGGGCGGGTCGACAGGAAGCGCCGCCAGATCGACCTCGCGGGCAACCCGGGCGGCCTCACCGTCGACCGGTACGCGGCCCGCCGCGCCGTGTACGGGATGCTGGGCGCGGCGGCCGCGCTGATCATGCTGCTCGAAGGGCACTGGATCGTCGCCCTGGTGATGGTGGCCTTCGCGCTGTTCTGGGTCGAGGTCGGCATCTGGTCGGCGGTCCGGGTCCGTCGCGACCACATCGAACGCACCCTGCCCGACTTCCTGGACGTACTCGCCGTGGTGGTCAGCGCGGGCCTCGGCTTCCGCCAGGCCCTGGACCGGGTCGCCGACAAGTACGAGGGCCCCTGGGCCGACGAGCTGCGCATCACGCTGCGCCAGATGGACATGGGCGTCAGCCGCCGCCAGGCCTTCGAGGAACTGCGCAAGCGCAACGACTCCGAGCAGGTCGCGATGTTCGTGACCGCGCTCCAGCAGGGCGAGGAGCTGGGCGCGCCGATCGTCGACACCCTGATGGCGATCGCAGCCGACATGCGCCGCACCGACGCGCAGAACGCCCGCCGCAAGGCGGCTCGCGCGGTCCCCAAGGCGACCTTCGCGGTGACGACGTTCCTGCTGCCGGGCACGCTGATCCTGCTCAGCGTGGGCTTCGTCTACGGAGCGAACCTGGACTTCGGCGGCTTCCTGGGAGGCCCGAAGTGACCCTCCAACTGACGCTGCGGACAAGGGGGTTGAGGATGCCGAACCTGAACCACCGCAGGGTGACGGAGGCTCTTCCGCCTCCCACCCTTCAGATCAACGCACTCCAGGCGATGTGCCGCCAGGTGTTCGGCTTCCGCCTTGCGATGATCGCGACAGGCGCCCCCTTCGCACTCGCGGGCGCGGCGAAGGGCGCGCCGGGCCTGGTGGTGGGCGCGGCGGTCCTGGTCACGTTCATGGGCTCGTACGTCCTGTTCCGCGACTGGGAACGCTTCGGCCCGCTGCTCCTGCGCCACCCCTGGCTCCTTGCGGTGGACGCGGTGTTCGGCGCGTTGCTTCTGATCACGGCGACCCCGGAGTCCCCCCTCGGCTACGTCACGACCTGCACCCCGCTGCTCGCGGGCCTGGTTTACGGCTGGCGGGGCGCGGGCATCTTCGCGGGCCTCCAGGTGGCGATCCTGACAGTGGTGTACGCGACGGGCCCCAGGCATCAACTGGCCCACGCCTCGGCCCTGTTACTGCCGGGCTTCTGCGTGATGGCGGGGGCGGTGGGCGTAACGATCCGCAACCTCCTCTTCCGCTTCGGCGCGGCGAGCCAGGCCCTGACGGAGACCCGGGCGCGCCTGGCGGTCGAGGAGGAGCGCGCACGCCTGGCCCGGGACATGCACGACTCGGTGGCGAAGACGCTGCACGGCCTGGCGCTGGCGGCGGACGGTCTGGCGGCCTCGGCCGACCGGGTGGACCCGGTCACGGTCCGCCGACAGGCCGAACTGGTGGCCAGGGCCGCACGCAGAGCGGCAGCGGAATCCCGAGAGCTCCTCGCGGACCTGAGGCGGACGCCGGGGGAGGTGGACGTGCTGGACGAACTGCACTTGTCCGTAAGGGACTTCATGCGACGGACGGGGGCGGGGGCGGAGTGGAAGGCGCTCGCCGCCGGCCAGGGCCCGACGATCGTCCCGGCGGCGGTGGCCCGTCAACTGGTCACGATCGCGAACGAGGCGATGGACAACGCCCATCGGCACGCGGGCCCGGCCCGCATCGCGGTGGAGGCGGGCGTCGAGGGCGGGATGTTCCGCCTCAGCATCCACGACGACGGCCGGGGCCTGCCGCCCGGCACCACCCTGGACGACTTGAAACGCTCGGGCCACTTCGGCCTGGTGGGCATGGTGGAACGGGCGGCGGCGATCGGGGCGCGGATCAGGGTGGGCCGGGGGACGGCGCCGACGGGCACGGAGGTACGCGTGGAACTCCCGCTCGGGAGCGGGCAGTTGCTGGCCGATCCGACTTCGGGAACTCCTTGAGAGGGGGTGTCATGGCGAACGGAATGCCGTACGCGATGGGAGTGCGTGACCCGGTACGTCCGCTGAGGATCGTCGTCGCGGACGACAACCCGGTCGTACGGGCGGGCCTGGCGGCGCTGCTGCACGGCCGCCACGACATCGAGGTGGCGGCGGAGGCGGCGGACGGCGGCGAGGCGTACGAGGCGGCGGTGCGCCATCGCCCGGACGTGATCCTCCTTGACGTCCGCATGCCGGGCGTCGACGGCATGGCGGCGCTGCCGCACCTGGTGGGCCTGGCCCCGGTGATGATGCTGACGTACAGCCGGGAGAGCGAGATCGTGCGGGAGGCGCTGCGGCTCGGGGCCGGGGGCTACCTGGTCCACGGGGAGTTCACGGCGGACGAACTGACCGCTGCGGTACGGGGGATGAGGGAGGGCAGAGCCGCCTTCAGCGCCACGGCGGCGAACGCCCTCCTCGCCCACGTACGCGAGCAACCGGACGCGCCGTCTCCCATTTCCGCGCAATCCCTTTCGCAACTGCAACCGGTTGTGGCACAGTCTTCAACTGCACAGCGAGCGGTGTCCATGCGCAACAGGGAAGATTTCAGGCTGAGTTCGCGGGAGGCCGAGGTGATGGAGTTGATCGCGGCGGGCATGAACAATCAGCACATCGCGGCCACGTGCTTCATCAGCGAGAAGACGGTCAAGAACCACATCAACCGCATCTTCGCCAAGCTGCACGCCACGACCCGCAGCGAGGCGATCGCCCGCTGGCTGGGGGTGTCCGGTGCGTAACCCCCGCGCTTGGGCCCGGATTTGGGCCCCAGGACCCTCGGCGGCCTCCGGAACCCCGCCTTACGTTCCCGATGACGTACGACGTGACGCCGCAACCGGAGGAGAGCCGCGAAATGCCGCAGGACACGCTGCTGAAGACCGCCGTCGCTGCGCAGGTACGGGTGAGCGGCTGGAGGGACACGGCGATCGCCCGCGTCCGACGCCGGTACGCGTCGGCGAACGCCGATGGCCGGGACCGGGGGCAGACTTCTTTCGAGTATCTGGGGATCATTTTGGTGGTGGTGGCGATTATCGGCGGGATTATGGCGACGGGGATCGGGAGCGAGATCACCACCAAGATCAAGGAGCAGATCAACAAGATCAAGGCTGGCGGCTGAGTTCACGGTTTCGCGGAGACCGAGGGCAGGCCTTCCCCATCTATGTGGTGATGGTGGCGGGCCTGCTCTTTCTTGCGTTCGCGTTCTTTGCGGTCGGTCAGGCGTCGGCGACGCGCAATGGGGCTCAGGGTGCGGCCGATTCGGCGGCTCTGGCAGCGGCACAGCGAGTGCGCGAGGAGCTGGGCCCGAAGGTGCTGACGGCGCTCACGACCTCCGGCGGTCTCGACGACATCTTCAACGGCATCGTCATCGCTGATGCGCACAACGAGGCCGCGACCTTCGCGTCGAAGAACCACGCCGATCTGACGGGGTTCGATTCGCGTGCCGGTGGTGTCGGCCGGTTCAAGTTCACCGCGGACGTCAAAACGCAGTACACGGTGGGGACATCAGTGATCCCGGGCACCGAGGACGAGCACGGAACCGCGAGCGCCACGGCGGTGATCGAACTGCGGTGCACGCTTCCCTCCGGCGGCAACGGTGGCGGCAGCCCGACGCCGACGCCGACGCCGACGCCGACACCGACCTCGACTTCTGCGCCTACGCCAGCTCCTACGCCACCTCCCGTCACGATCACGTGCGACGGCAAGGACATGCCCGTCGATCCGTTGCCCGATTTGGAGAAGATCTTCAGCGTGAAACTGGTCGACTGACAGCAAGCGACGAGCAGAGGAATGGCACCGATGAGTGTTCGGCATACGTTGAGGCCCCGGAACGGGGCTCTGGCGGCGGCGATGGTGGTCGCCCTGGCGTTCGCCGTCGCCGGATGCGGCGACGGAGGCAAGGACGGCAAGACGAACGCGGGCAGCTCATCGCAGTCGAAGTCCTCGCCTTCCGGCAAGGGCCAGCAGACGGACACGTCGGCTGCTTCGCCGGACCCCACGGTCAAACTCGCGGAGGCCACGGGCGAGGGCGGCGTGGTCCTCACCATCAACAGTGTGAAGCGCGACTCGGGTGGATTCCTCACCGTCGCGGGACAGGTGAAGAACACCGGCGCCGACGACTTCGTCGCCACTTCGCCGTGGGCGGGCACAGAGCGGGATGTGCTCGCGAGCGGTGACTCGGTTGCCGGTGCGACGCTGGTCGACAAGGTGGGGAAGAAGCGGTACTACGTTCTGCGCGATACAGGTGGGAAATGCCTTTGCACGATGGGGATTTCCAGCATCAAGGCGGGCCAGACCGTGCCGGTCTTCGCCCAATTCCCCGCCCCCCCGAACGGCACGAGAGACGTCGACTTCCAACTGCCGACCTTCCCCACCATGACCGTTCCCGTCTCCGGGTGATCACGCCATGACCAGAACCCGGCACGCAGCCGTAGCGATCGCCGCCGCGCTAGTCCTGACCGCCGGCGGCACCTCCGCGTACGCCGACGTGACGCCGAGCAGCCCCCCACTGCCCGGCACGGAAGCGACGAGTGACCCCTCCATGAAGGTGGACAGCACCTCGCCGAACCTGAAGCTTCCCGAGGGCGGCACGCTCGCGGCGCCGAAGGTGCTCGACATCAAGTCGATCGTCGAGGACCAGGGCGGCGAGGAGCGCCGCTCGGACACCAACACCAATGTGACGTTCGCGCTGCAGGCGGAGGTGCTGTTCGCGATGGACAGCGCGGCCCTGTCGTCCGACGCGAATGACCGTATCCAGGGCATCGCGGCGGAGATCAAGAAGCAGAAGGCGACCAGCGTCCGGGTCTTCGGCTTCACGGACAACCTCGGCACGCACGAGCACGGAGTGGTCCTCTCCAAGCAGCGCGCGGACGCCGTCCAGAAGGCCCTCTCCCTGTCGCTCGGCCCCGACGTGAGCTTCGAGATCCGGGGTTACGCCGAGGACTACCCGATCTCGGACAACTCGACGGAGGACGGCCGCAAGAAGAACCGGCGGGTGGAGGTCAGCTTTACCCGGAGCAGTGGCTAGGAAGAGGGAGCTTCTTCCTCCGGCCCGGTCTTGTCCGCGGTCGCGGAGAGTTCGGCGGTGTCCAGATCGAAATCGAAGGGCGCCGGGATGTGGAGCGGGCGGCCGAACGGAGTGGTCGTACGTGAGCGGTAGCCGCGAGGTGAGGGTTCCCAGAAGCAGGTGATCTCGTCGGCCTGCATGTCCAGCACGAGGTAGACCGGAACAAGCTGTCCGTAAACGGCGACCTTCTCCTCCCAGGCGGCGTCCCGGGTGGACAGCGATGTGAACTCGGCGACCAGCGAGAGCGCGCCTCCGTCGGCATGCCGTCCCTCAGCTTCGAAAGCCGCCTCGTCCGCGACGAAAAGGTCAGGGCCGAAGGCGCGCTCGGCGGACGGGAAGCGGAAGAGGAACGGTGAGGTGTCTGAGATGTGGCCCTGAGGAGCGTGGGCTTCAAGCTGTGATCGGAGCAGCCGCATCGGGCGAAGGTAGCGAAGCTTGGACCACGGCGACACGACGATCTTCCCCCGGATGAGCTCGGCCTTGTAGCCGTCCGGCGTGTTCAGTTCCTCTACCGTCCGCAGCAACTCTTCGAAGGCCATGGTCTGGGCTGCGTTCACGTCAGTGTCTATGGCTGTCCTGCGTTCGATCATGGTGGTCACCGCGGTCCTCCATGCGACTACGGGGAGTGGTCCCGCACCAACCGTAGCGCCGAGCGGAGACCGGGGCTCCCCGATGGATCGAAGTCGCACCGGCAGTAACAGAGGGTGATGCCCTCTCGGCTGCACAACAGGTGGTCCGCCCTGCCTGCCTTGATGTCTCGGATGAGGTTCTGCAGGGCGTCCCGGCTGTCGGTGAGGTAGCGGTCCTCCTAGCCGCCGACCGCAGGCGGGTCCCGTGAGCCGGGTGGCGGCACCCGCACGTGGGTCGTGCTGCCGTACGGCTCCAACTGGGCCACCGGCATGGCAAGTTGACCAGCCCCCTTCCCTCGGGTAGCCGTAAAGCAACGCCCGGGCGACCGGCGGAATCCCCGCGTCCGGGACCAGGCAATCCACAGGAGTCGTTGTTACCGTGCTGAGTATGAAGCCAAGGCTGGTACGGAGCCGTGCGGCGACGGCTGGGGTGTGTCTCATCGCCCTCGCGGGGGCCGCTGCGTGCGGGCCCGCCAGTGAGAGCAAAGGTGCCGAAGGGTCCGTCCGGGACACCGCGGCCGCGCCCGGCGCCGGCGGGGTCACCCCGCAGACCACGCTGCCCGCACCCCGCGCGAGCGACACCATCCCGCGGGTCAAGGCCGACGGCGCGCTCAGCAGTGAGCAGCTCGCCGCCGCCGCGCTCGTGACCGGCGACGTCAAGGGCTTCGCGGCCGAGCCCCTGGAGGGCGGCACCCCGACCGGCAGCTCCCGTACGGCCAAGGCCGAGTGCATGCCCTTCGTGTCCGTCATCAACGGCACCCCCGAGCCCGCCCCCTCCGCCACCGTCTACCGGCGCCTCGTCGACACGAGCGAGGACGGGCAGGCCGATCAGACAGTTGTTACTGAGGTGCTCGGCGCTCATCCGGACGGAGCCTCCGACGTGCTCGCTCGGCTGCGGACCGCCATTGGTGCTTGTTCCGACGGGTTCCGGACCAAGGGCGGTGACCTTGAGCCCTCCGTCTTCACCGAGGTCAAGGAGCTGCCCGCGCCCGCGGCGGGGGACGAGGCCGTCGCGTACGAGTTGACGGGCGTTGCCCAGGGCGACCCCGTGCCCATGGTTTTTCAGGTGGTGCGGAGTGGGACCACCGTTGTCACCTATTACGCGGTTGATGTCAGCGGGGGCGACACGCCACAGATTCCCGACCGGCTCGCCGTTGCGCAGGCGGCCAAGCTCAAGTCCTGAGATCCTGCCCGGGCGCGATCCCGGCTGCGATGACCACCTGCGCGCCCGGCCGCAGGCCCCACGCCTCCATCGCGCCCGCCTCCGCCTCCAGGAGGTGCCGTGCGCGCGGCCGGATCGCGCCGAGACGGCCCGGCCTCATCGTGCGTACCGCGATCACGCGCAGATGGCGGTCCAGATGGGCCACGTCGATCGCGAAGCGCATCCGGAAGGTGTGCACGCTGCTCGCCGGGGTCAGCAGGAGCGCGCCCTCGATGCCGTCCCGGCCGAGCAGGCCCCGCGTCCGGGCCCGGTAGGACGCCGCGATCTCCAGCGGAACCGCCGTCCCGGCCCCGTCGAGCACGCTCAGCGTGCCCGTTCCGTCCCTCCATCGGCCCATGGATAAACGGTAGTGGCTCACGGGGCCGCCGCGTAGGGTCCGCAACATGGGCCGAAACATCAGGAACCACAACAACCGTCCCTTCGAGGAACTGATCGACGAGGCCGCGTCCGTCTCCGTCGACGGCTGGGACTTCTCCTGGCTCGACGGCCGGGCCACCGAGGAGCGGCCGTCGTGGGGGTACGCCCGGTCGATGGCCGGGCGGATGGCGAAGGCCACCGCCGCCCTCGACATCCAGACCGGCGGCGGCGAGGTCCTCGCCGCCGTGCCCCAGCTGCCGCCGCTCGCCGTCGCCACCGAGGGCTGGCCCCCGAACGTCGCCCGCGCCACCGGCCTGCTCCACCCGCGCGGAGTGGCGGTCGTCGCCGACGAGGACAAGCCCCCGCTGCCGTTCGCCGACGGCGCCTTCGACCTGGTGGTCAGCCGGCATCCCGTCACCACCTGGTGGTCCGAGATCTCTCGCGTCCTGTCGCCCGGCGGCACGTACTTCTCCCAACAGGTGGGCCCGGCCAGCGTGTTCGAGCTCGTCGAGTACTTCCTCGGGCCGCAGCCGCCGGAGGTGCGCGGTGGCCGCGACCCCGGCAAGGCGCGCAAGGAGGCGGAGAGCGCGGGGCTGGAGGTCGTCGATCTGCGCCTGGAGAAGCTGCGTACCGAATTCAACGACATCGGCGCCGTCGTCTACTTCCTGCGCAAGGTGATCTGGATGGTGCCGGGCTTCACCGTCGAGGAGTACCGCGACCAGCTGAAGGCCCTCGACGAGCAGATCCGTACCGAGGGCCCCTTCGTCGCGCACACGACACGCTTCCTGATCGAGGCGCGGAAGCCCCTGAGGCCGACCCGCTGAGGCCCTAGCATCCGGATGTATGGGGACAATTGCTGACCAAAGGGTAGGGCGGCGCAGTCGGCCGTCGATCCCGCCCGCACCCACCCTCTCCCGCATCCCTCGCGTACGCATCGGCCGGCCCGCCCTCCTGTGGTGGGGGTGGGCCGCCGCGCTCTTCCTCCTGTACGCGACCGTCTCGGGCCGCCGCCAGGCGCTGGTCCGCACCACCGGCTACGACCTCGGCATCTTCGAGCAGGCCGTCCGCGCCTACGCCCACCTCCACGCGCCCGTCTCCCCCCTGCGCGGGGACGGCTTCAACCTCCTCGGCGACCACTTCCACCCCGTGCTCGCCGTCCTCGCCCCCCTCTACCGCCTCTTCCCCTCGCCGTACACGCTGCTCCTCGCGCAGGCCGCGCTGCTCGCGCTCGCGGTGGTGCCGCTCGCCCGGCAGGCCGCGCGGGTGCTCGGCCGCCGGGCCGCCCATGTCGTCGCCTTCGGGTACGGGCTGAGCTGGGGCATCGCATCGGCGGTCGGCTTCGACTTCCACGAGGTGTGCTTCGCGGTCCCGCTCGTCTCCTGGGCCCTCGAAGCGCTGGCCCGCAGGTGCTGGCGGCGCGCGATCGCGTGGGCCGTGCCGCTGCTCCTGGTCAAGGAGGACCTCGGGCTCACGCTGGCCGCGATCGGGGCGTACGTCGCCTGGCGGGGCCCGCGCCGGCTGGGCATCGCGGCCGCCGTGACCGGCCTGGTGGGCAGCGCGCTCGAATTCAAGGTCCTGATGCCGTTCTTCAACCCGGCGGGCGCCTACGCGCACGCCGCGAACCTGGCGCCCGCCCACCACTCACTGCTCACCACGCTCGCCCTCGCGCCGCTCGACGCCGTACGCCCCGAGGTGAAGGCGACCACCCTCGTCCTCGTCTTCGCGCCGGCCGCGCTCATCGCCCTGCGCTCGCCGCTCACCCTGATCGCGCTGCCCACGCTGGGCTGGCGGATGCTGTCCACCAACGTCTTCCACTGGGGGACCGCCTTCCACTACACGGCCGTCCTGATGCCCGTGGTGTTCGCGGCCCTGACCGACGCGCTGCGCCCGTACGCCGCCGACGGCGGCCCGCTGACCCGGCGTCACGTACGGGCCTCGCTGATGACAGTGGCGGCGGTGACGCTCGTCCTCATCCCCTCCTTCCCCCTCGCCCAGATCGCCCACCGCTCCACCTGGCGCACCACTCCCCACGTCACAGCGGTACGCGAACTGCTGCGCCGCATCCCCGACGGCGTGACCGTCGCGGCCTCCAACCGCCTTGTCCCGCAACTGACTTCACGCACCACGGTCGTCCTCTTCCCGACCTTCCCGGTGCACGGGAAGCTGTACGAGACGGACGGGCCCATCCCGCGCCCCACCGCGCAATGGATCGCCTACGACCGCGTCCCGCCGGAGTCCTGGCCCTACCCGCGCGGCACCTGGCCCTACCCGGCGCCCCGCCAGGATCAGGAGTACCTCGCGCTCGCGAAGTACGGATATGTCCGGGTGGCCGAGGCGGACGGGATCTCGCTGCTGCGCCGCGCCGAGCGGCCTTCGCGTACGCGCTGACACCGGACGGTCACCCGGAGCGTCCTGCCTTGACCCAGTGGGGTGAAGCACACGGGGAGCGAATTCCGGGCCACGAAATCCGTCGTCGAGCGGTGCCGGGACCCGGCCGCGGCCCCTCTGAGCTGCACGGTCAAGGTCGGATGCCCAGTGATGGTCACCCCTGCGGGGGACCGCGAATGCGTACTGGGCCGGTTTCGGAGCGTAGTTCCGGAGCGCCGTGGCACCCAGCAGCACTTACGAAGGGTTATGGTGGAAACCCCCCCTCGGGCCGGTCCGTATCCCCCCCACGGACCGGCCCGTTTTTTCTTTCCCGGGACCCGGTCGGGTCCGCACCGCGCGGGACCGACCGCCTCCGGCCCCCTCCGTCTCAGCCGCGACGGGCCCAGATGTTGGTGCCCTCGGTGTCCACGGCGAAGACGTCGATCTCCTTCAACTCCGCTTCGGTGAGCGCCGGTCCGGCAAGCGCCGCCACGTTCTCCTCCAGCTGCTTCACGCTGGACGCGCCGATCAGCGCCGACGTCATGCGCGGGTCGCGCAGCACCCAGGCCAGCGCCAGCTGCGCCAGCGACTGACCGCGCCGGGACGCGATGTCGTTCAGCCCGCCCAGGCGGCGTACGACCTCGTCGCTCAGCAGGTTCGGGTCCAGGGACTTGCCCTGGGTGGCTCGCGAGCCCTCCGGGATGCCCTTCAGGTACTTGTTGGTGAGCAGGCCCTGGGCGAGCGGCACGAAGGAGATGCAGCCCATGCCGGCCGCCTCCAGGGTGTCGAGCAGCCGGTCGTCCTCGGTCCAGCGGTTGATCATCGAGTACGACGGCTGGTGGATCAGGGCCGGGACGCCCATCTCCTTCAGGAGGCGGGCGGCCTCGGCGGTCTGCTCGCTGTTGTAGGAGGAGACGCCCACGTACAGCGCCTTGCCCTGCTGGACGGCGGACGCCAGCGCGCCCATCGTCTCCTCCAGGGGGGTCTCCGGGTCGAAGCGGTGCGAGTAGAAGATGTCGACGTAGTCCAGGCCCATGCGGTCCAGGGACGCGTCGAGCGAGGACAGCAGGTACTTGCGCGAACCCCACTCGCCGTACGGCCCGGGGTGCATCAGATAGCCGGCCTTGGTCGAGATGACGAGCTCGTCCCGGTACGGGGCGAAGTCCTGGCCGAAAATCTTGCCGAAGTTCAGCTCGGCCGAGCCGGCCGGCGGCCCGTAGTTGTTGGCCAGGTCGAAGTGGGTGACACCCAGGTCGAAGGCGCGGCGCAGGATCGCGCGCTGGGAATCCAGGGCGCGGTCGTCGCCGAAGTTGTGCCACAGGCCGAGCGAGACGGCGGGGAGCTTGAGGCCGCTGCGGCCGGTCCGGCGGTACTCCATGGAGTCGTAGCGGTCCGGGGCTGCGAGGAAGGGGAGCGATTCAGTCACGTTTCCCTGCTTATCACGGACTTGTGACAGACCGAGTTGGGCCGCCGTCGCCCGTCCGCAGTACTGTGCTTTCCCTGGGGCGGCCGGTGTGCGGGGCGGCGGCGGGCCCCCGGAAGGCAACGAGAGGGTGGAATCGGTGAGTTTGCGCGACCTGGTGTACAGGCTCTATGCGCGCCGGGTGGAAGGCCGCCTCGACCACGACCAGGTGCCCAAGCACATCGGCGTCATCCTGGACGGCAACCGGCGCTGGGCCAAGGCCTCGGCCCGCAGCCCCGAGCAGGGCCACCAGGCCGGTGCCAGCAAGATTCAGGAACTGCTCGGCTGGTGTGCCGAGACGGACGTCGAGGTCGTCACCCTCTGGCTGCTCTCCACCGACAACCTGGACCGCCCCGAGGACCAGTTGATCCCGCTGCTCGGCATCATCGAGGACGCGGTACGGGACTTGGCGGCGGACGGGCGCTGGCGCGTGCACCACGTCGGCAACGCGGATCTGCTGCCCGGACACACGCAGGCCGTCCTCAAGGAGGCCGAGCAGGCCACGCACGACATCGACGGGATACTCGTCAACGTCGCCGTCGGCTACGGCGGCCGCCAGGAGATCGCGGACGCGGTCCGGTCCCTGCTCCTGGAGCACGCCTCGAAGGGCACGTCCTTCGAGGAGCTCGCCGAGATCGTCGACGTCGAGCACATCTCGGAGCACCTGTACACGCGGGGGCAGCCCGACCCCGACCTCGTGATCCGCACCAGCGGCGAGCAGCGCCTGTCCGGCTTCATGCTCTGGCAGTCCGCGCACTCCGAGTACTACTTCTGCGAAGTGTTCTGGCCGGCCTTCCGCAAGGTCGACTTCCTGCGAGCCCTGCGCGATTACGCGGCGCGGCACAGGAGGTACGGCACCTGAGGGGTGGGTCTCGTTCCACCCCCTTTGTCCTCAAACGCCGGACGGGCCAGATCTTCCTCCCGTCCGGCTTTTGCGTGCCCGCCCCTGGCGCCTGCGGCGAGCGTCCTCAAGTGCCGGACGGGCCGATCGGCGTTGTCGGTCGGCCGCGGACGGGGTCTGGGGCGGAGCCCCAGGAGTCGGGCTCAGGCCATCCACACCCCCGGAGGGTCTCGGGAAGGGGCGGGGTGGGGGAGAACTCCAGGCATATGACGGGGCATGGCTTCGCGTGTTCGAGGGCATAACCCCCCCAGGTCGACGTCCGGTCCACGGACGTCGTATCTCAGTGAGCGGCATCAGCGCCGCTCGCCCGGGAGGCCCTTTGCACCAGGACGACCGCGCACCGCGCGCGGGCGACGTGGAGGGCCGGAGCTCGGCCCGCGCAGCGCGGTCGAAGCCCGGTCCCCGTTTCCGCGACGCCGTCGCACCCCGATCTCATGCGCCTCTTAAGAGGGGGTACGTCCTTCCGTGGTGACCAGCACAAAGCGCCGCATGCCCGACCGGCGCACCTACGTCCTCGACACCAGCGTCCTGCTGGCCGACCCCAACGCGATGACCCGGTTCGAGGAGCACGAAGTGGTGCTCCCCATCGTCGTGGTCACGGAGCTGGAGGCCAAGAGGCACCATCCCGAGCTCGGTTACTTCGCCCGGCAGGCGCTGCGCCTGCTGGACGACTTCCGGGTCCGGTACGGACGTCTCGACGCCCCCATCCCGTTGGGGGAGCTCGGCGGCACCCTCCGTGTCGAGCTGAACCATTCCGATCCCGGCGTACTGCCCGCCGGCTACAGGTTGGGGGACAACGACTCCCGGATCCTCGCCGTCGCCCGCAATCTCCAGGCGGAGGGATACGACGTCACCGTCGTGTCGAAGGACCTGCCGCTGCGGATCAAGGCGTCGTCGGTCGGCCTGCTCGCCGAGGAGTACCGCGCCGAGCTCGCCATCACCGACTCCGGCTGGACCGGAATGGCCGAACTGCCGCTGAGCGGCGAGCAGGTGGACCTGCTCTTCGAGGAGGAGACGCTCTACGTTCCGGAGGCCGCAGCGCTTCCGGTCCACACCGGGCTCGTGCTGCTCTCCGAGCGCGGCAAGGCGCTCGGGCGGGTCTCGCCGGACGGGAACGTCAAGCTGGTCCGGGGCGACAGAGAGGCGTTCGGCATCCACGGCCGCAGCGCCGAGCAGCGGATCGCGCTCGACCTGCTGCTCGACCCCGAGGTCGGGATCATCTCGATGGGAGGCCGGGCCGGTACGGGCAAGTCGGCGCTCGCGCTCTGCGCGGGCCTCGAAGCCGTCCTGGAGCGCAGGCAGCACAAGAAGGTCATGGTCTTCCGGCCGCTGTACGCGGTGGGCGGGCAGGAGCTCGGGTATCTGCCGGGGTCCGAGGCCGAGAAGATGGGCCCCTGGGCCCAGGCCGTCTTCGACACGCTGTCCGCGGTGACGAGCCGTGAGGTCATCGAGGAGGTCACCTCGCGCGGCATGCTCGAAGTCCTGCCGCTCACCCACATCCGGGGGCGCTCGCTGCACGACGCCTTTGTGATCGTGGACGAGGCGCAGTCGCTGGAACGGAACGTCCTGCTGACCGTTCTGTCCCGTATCGGGGCCAATTCGAGGGTGGTGCTCACCCATGACGTGGCCCAGCGCGACAACTTGAGGGTCGGCCGGTACGACGGTGTCGTGGCGGTCGTCGAAAAGCTGAAGGGGCACCCGCTGTTCGCGCATGTCACCCTCACCCGGTCCGAGCGTTCGCAGATCGCCGCCCTGGTGACCGAAATGCTGGAGGACGTCTCCATCTGAGGCAGTACACACCAGTTGGCGCCGTCCGGCGAGCGCAGCAGCCTAGCCGGGCGGCGCCTTCTTGTGGGCGGGATTGATAAAAAGTACTGGGGCGAACGAGGTGTGAGGTTTCACACGCAACGGGGAATTGCCTCGCGGCATCGGCTTCCGGCAGAGTCTTGCATCCGTCAGGCCCCGCATACGGCACCCCTGTACCCGGGTATCTCCGTACCCTCGCAACTCAATAGCTGAGCCGTATGCCGCCCGCGCATCACGCGGCACTTCCCGCAAGGGAGTTGCCCATCGGGTCAGTTCCTCCCGTGGCCCAGTAGTTGGGAGGAGAGAGCCAGGGGCACGATTGCGTCCGCGAGGTCACCCGTGCGGACGCTGCTGGAAGGAAACCGTGTGAGCCGGATCTCGGTCCGGGGATTCGCGGTGGCGTCTGCCACTGCGGTCACCACCGTTGGCGCCGTCGTCGGCGTTGCCGCAGGAAGCCCCGCTGCCGCTTCGAACGACAACTTCGAGGCCACCGCAGCCGACACGACGCTTCTCGCGGACATCCCCGCCGGCCAGCAGGCCCAGGTGCAGACCGCGTCCCTGACACAGCAGGCGGATGCCCAGTCCGCGCAGGCCAGTGCCGCGGCGAAGAAGTCCGCCGAGGAAGCCGCGCGCGTTCGGGCCGCCGAGGATGCCAAGGCCAAGAAGGACGCGGCCGACAAGGACAAGGCCGACAAGGACGCCAAGGCCCGCGACCTGGAGACCCAGGCCGCCAGCCGCTCGGCCGCCCGCACGAACTTCGCGGTCAAGAGCTCCTACTCGATAGCCGACGTGCAGGCGCTCGCCCGTCAGATCGTTCCCTCGGGCCAGTTCCAGTGCTTCAGCAACATCGTGAACAACGAGTCGAGCTGGAACTTCCAGGCCACCAACAGCGGTTCCGGTGCCTACGGCCTCGTCCAGGCGCTGCCCGGCAACAAGATGGCCTCCGCCGGTGACGACTGGCAGACCAACCCGGCCACCCAAATAAAGTGGGGCCTGGGCTACATGAACGAGCGCTACGGCAGCCCGTGCGGCGCCTGGTCGTTCTGGCAGGCCCACAGCTGGTACTAGAGCGCGATTGGCCCCTGGCCGGGGAAAGAAACCGGCCGGAGCCGCTCAACCTTTCGGAGCCCCGCACCGTCCTTCGGTGCGGGGCTTCGCCCGTGTACGGTCAGGTCCGGACGGCTCGGGGGAAGCGGTGGGGAGACTCAGCGGTGGGGGAAAGGGAAACGGCCAGATCATGTCGAGAGTGCCCAGTTTGCTCGGACGGCTAGGCGCCGGACTGACCCGGATGGGCGAGCGCCTGGACGAGCGCCGGGCCGATGCGGCAGCCGAGGCCGAGGCGGGTCCGGTGGTCGTCGATCCCGCGATGGCCCCTCCCGCGGCCGAGCCCGCCGCACGGCCCGGGCCCAAGACGCCCGAGGGCAAGTCCCCCGTGCCGGTGGCACCTTCGGGCGACCACGCCCCCGACCACGTACCGCCGCCGCCCTCGTACGCGCCCGCCGTCGCCGCCCGCCCCGATCCGGTGCTCGCCGTGCCGTGGAGCATGCGGGTCGCGGCAGAGGTCGGCTGGCGGCTGCTCGTCCTGGCCGGAACCCTCTACGTACTGACGCAGGCCATCAGCGCGATCGCACTCGTGGTGCTCGCGTTCGTCGCGGCCCTCCTGATCACCGCTCTGCTCCAGCCCACCGTCGCCCGCCTGAAGCGGATGGGGCTGCCGCGCGGGGTGGCGACCGCGGTCACCGCGATCTCCGGATTCGTCATCATGGGGCTCGTCGGCTGGTTCGTGGTGTGGCAGGTCATGGACAACCTCGACGACCTGTCCAACAAGGTGCGGGACGGCATCGAGGAGCTCAAGCGCTGGGCGCTGAACAGCCCGTTCCATGTCACCGAGGACCAGATCAACCAGATCGCCAAGAACCTCAGCGACACCATCGGGGCCAACACCAACGAGATCACCTCGGCCGGGCTCCAGGGTGTGACCGTCCTCGTCGAGGTGCTCACCGGCATTCTGCTCGCGATGTTCTCGACGCTGTTCCTGCTGTACGACGGGCCGAAGATCTGGCAGTGGGTCCTCAAACTGGTGCCGGCCGCGGCCCGTCCGGGTGTCGCGGGGGCGGGCCCGCAGGCCTGGCGCACCCTCACCGCGTATGTGCGCGGCACGGTGATAGTGGCTCTGATCGACGCGATCTGCATCGGCGTCGGCATCTATTTCCTGGGCGTGCCCATGGCAGTGCCGCTCGCCGTGTTCATCTTCCTGTTCGCCTTCATCCCGCTGGTCGGCGCCGTCATCTCGGGCGCGCTCGCGGTCGTGGTCGCGCTCGTCACCGACGGGGTGTTCAACGCCCTGATGGTCCTGGTCGTGGTCCTCGCGGTGCAGCAGATCGAGGGGCATGTGCTTCAGCCCTTCATCCTGGGGCGCGCCGTGCGGGTGCACCCGCTCGCGGTGGTGCTCTCGGTGGCCGCCGGCGGCCTGGTCGCCGGTATCGGCGGCGCCGTCGTCGCCGTCCCGCTGGTCGCGGTCACCAACACGGTGGTCGGATATCTGCGGGCGTACGCCCGTGAGAACGCGCTGCGCAGTGCCGTCGCGGCCGAGGAGGCCCCGGCCGCCGAACCCGTGCCCGTCGCCGCCGACCGGGAGTAGCCCGCCCCGTACGCATGCAGAAGGGCCCCGCCGGTGGGATACCGGCGGGGCCCTTCTGACGTACGTGCGCGAACTACTCGGCCGAAGCGGCCAGCGCGGCCTCGGAGTCCAGCGTGACGCCCACGGCCGTGATCACCGCGGCGATCTTGAAGGCCTCCTGGATCGTCTCGCGGTCGACACCGGCCTTGCGCAGGACCTGCTCGTGCGAGTCGAGGCACTGGCCGCAGCCGTTCACCGCGGAGACGGCGAGCGACCACAGCTCGAAGTCGACCTTCTCCACGCCCGGGTTGCCGATGACGTTCATCCGCAGACCGGCCCGCAGCGTGCCGTACTCCGGGTCGGAGAGCAGGTGGCGGGTGCGGTAGAAGACGTTGTTCATCGCCATGACGGCGGCGGCCGACTTGGCGGCCGTGTACGCCTCGGGCGACAGGTTCGCCTTCGCCTCGGGCTCCAGCTCGCGCAGCACGATCGGGCTGCGCGAGGCGATGGCGGTGGCGAGCACCGTGCCCCACAGCTGCTGGGCCGGGAGTTCGGAGTTGCCGATGACCGAGCCGAGGTTCAGCTTCAGGTCCTTGGCGTAGTCCGGTACGGCGGACTTCAGCGCGTCGAGGGACATGGGTTACTCACCGGCCAGCAGCGCGACCGGGTCCAGGGTGTTCTCGCCCTTGGTCCAGTTGCACGGGCACAGCTCGTCGGTCTGCAGGGCGTCGAGGACCCGCAGGACCTCCTTGGGGTTACGGCCCACGGAACCGGCGGTCACCATCGTGAACTGGATCTCGTTGTTCGGGTCGACGATGAAGACGGCACGCTGCGCGAACCCGTCCTCGCCCTCGATGCCGAGGTCACGCATGAGCTCGTGCTTCGAGTCGGCCAGCATCGGGAACGGCAGGTCGGTCAGGTCCGGGTGGTCCTTGCGCCAGGCGTGGTGCACGAACTCGGAGTCACCGGAGAAGCCGAGGATCTGGGCGTCGCGGTCGGCGAACTCGTCGTTCAGCTTGCCGAACGCGGCGATCTCGGTCGGGCAGACGAAGGTGAAGTCCTTGGGCCACGCAAAAACTACGCGCCACTTGCCCTCGTAGGTCTTGTGGTCGATCTGCTGGAACTCCTTGCCGCTCTCCAGCGACACGCAGGCAGTCAGGTCGTACGTGGGGAACTGGTCACCAACAGTGAGCACGCGCTCTCCTTGCAAACGAGGAAGCCCGAATCGAGCGGATTCGGGAAACTTCCTACGGGGTTGGACGGATTACCGATCCTGGCACAGGGTGCATTGATCAGGGAAATAGCTAGACTGGGTCAGCGTGATCGGAGGTGCCTATCAGTGGCTACAAGTAATAGGGGCCTGAGCAACCGGGCCAAGCAGCCCAGCCTGGCGCAGCTGCGCGCGTTCGCGGCCGTCGCGGAACACCTGCACTTCCGGGACGCCGCCGCCGCGATCGGCATGAGCCAGCCCGCCCTTTCCGGGGCGGTCTCGGCCCTTGAGGAGGCGCTCGGCGTGCAGCTCCTGGAGCGTACGACCCGCAAGGTGCTGCTCTCGTCGGCGGGGGAGCGGCTCGCCGTGCGGGCCAAGGCGGTGCTCGACGCGGTCGGCGAGCTGATGGAGGAGGCCGAGGCGGTGCGCGCGCCGTTCACCGGGGTGCTCCGGCTCGGCGTGATCCCGACCGTCGCGCCCTATCTGCTGCCCGCCGTGCTGCGGCTCGTCCACGAGCGCTACCCCGAGCTCGACCTCCAGGTCCACGAGGAACAGACCTCCTCGCTGCTCGAAGGGCTCGCGGCCGGGCGGCTCGACCTGCTGCTGCTCGCGGTGCCGCTCGGGGTGCCCGGAGTCAGTGAACTCCCCTTGTTCGACGAGGACTTCGTGCTCGTCACCCCGCAGGACCACTGGCTCGGCGGCCGCAGCGGCATCCCCCGCGAGGCCCTGCGCGAACTGCATCTGCTGCTCCTCGACGAGGGGCACTGCCTGCGTGACCAGGCGCTCGACATCTGCCGGGAGGCCGGGCGCACCGAGGGGGCGCCGGTCACGACGACCGCCGCGGGTCTCTCCACGCTGGTGCAGCTGGTCGCGGGCGGCCTCGGGGTGACCCTTCTGCCGCGTACCGCCGTCGAGATCGAGACGGGGCGCAACGACCGGCTCGTCACCGGGTACTTCGCGGAGCCCGCCCCCTCGCGCACGATCGCCCTGGCGATGCGGACGGGTGCCGCTCGCCAGGGCGAGTTCGAGGAGTTCGCGACCGCCCTGCGCGGGGCGTTGCGCGATCTTCCGGTACGGGTGTCGAAGTGAGGCGATTCGCCTGAACTCCCCCTGTAGCAGGGGGAGTTCGGAAACCGGCTACTCCGTGCGCAGACCCTCCGGACGCATCAGCCGCCACAGCGGTGGCAGGGAAAGAGCCGTGACCAGGAGGACCACGCCCGCGCCGATGCCCACCATCGACACCGCCGGGACCCAGTCGACGGTCACCGAGCGGCCCACCATCCGCAGCAGGACCGAGCCGAGGCCCAGGCCCACTGCCGCCGCCAGCGTGAGGCCGAGCGCGACCGGCACCGCGGTCTGCCACAGCACCGACCAGCTCAGCGTGGTGCGCCGGGTGCCGAACGCGACCAGCGCCGAAAGCAGCTTCTTGCGCTCGCGCAGCTGCTCCAGCATCGAGACGAGCAGGCTCGCGCCGATCAGCATCAGCACCGCCGCCGCCCCGATGTACAGGCCCTTGCGGACCCCGGCGAACCGGCCCGACGTCTGGGTGTCGTTCAGCGAGCGCGCCGAGGTGAGCGGGTCGGCCCGGCCGGCCACGTTCAGGACCCGCTCCTTGGCGAGGGCGTCGTCCGGGGCCGTCGAGACGTACACCGTGGAGCGCGTCGGCAGCTTCGCGTGCTGCGGGAGCGCGCCCGGGGTGAGAAGGAGGCCGGTACGGCGCTGGCCCATCGGGTCGGGCCGGGAGGGGGCGTCCCTGGTGCCCGCCGGGAGGGTCCAGGCGACCGCCGCCGCCCTGGTCTTCGAGCCGCCCAGTGCCGGGTCGAGGCACAGCGTGCTGCCCGGCTTCGCGATGTTGTCGTACGGGTAGTCGCCGCCGGTCGCGGTGAAGGTGTCGCCGTCCTTGCAGCTGGGCAGGGTGGCGACCTCGCGCAGATCCGCGCAGGTGGCGACCGTGACAGGGGTGTAGTGCTCCGGGTCCTTGGCCTTCTCTCCGCCGTTCAGGGAGCCGAGGACCACCGCCTGGGTCACGCCCTCGGTCGCCTTCAGGGTCCGGAGCTCGCCGGACTGCCGGGCGGGGTCGGAGCCGGCGAGCGGGACGACCAGCTGGGCCCGGCTCGTGTCCTCGCCGCTCGCCTTGACGTAGTCGCCCTCGACGGCGCCCAGGAGCATCTGCAGGGCGATCGCCCCGGCCACCGCGACGGCGATGCCGTTGACCATCCGGGCCGCCGAACCGGACGTCAACTGGAGCCTGCGGACGGCCAGTTGCCAGCCCACCGGACCGCCGCCGAGCCTGCGCACGGCCGCCTCCACCAGCCAGGGCAGCAGTGCGGTGACGCCGATGAGCAGCAGGACGGTGCCGCCGATCACCTGGCTCTGGTTGAACATCCCCCGGTCGCGGCCGCGGCCCATCATCGGCACGAGCAGGCCGAGTCCGGCGAGCGGCGGCAGGATCCGCCACCACATGCGCCGCCTGCGCGGCACCGAGGCACGTACGACGCCCAGCGGTTCGACGACCACCGAGCGCATCGCGAACAGGGTCACCGCGACCGCCGACGCGGGCACCGCGATCGCCACGGCCGCCGCGAGCAGCGGGTTCGGGTCGATGTCGGAGGGGAAGACGTTGAGCCCCGCGACCGAGATGTCGCCGACGTATTGGCGGCCGATCACGAAGAACAGCGCGCCGACCACGACCCCGACCGCGGCGCCGGCCAGCGCTTCGCCCGCCGCGATCCAGCGGGTCATCCGGCGGTCGGCGCCCGCCAGGCGCAGCGCCGCGAGCCGCCGGTCGCGCCGGTCGCCGCCGAACCGTACGGCGGCCGCGATGAACACGCCGACCGGCATGAGCAGCACCACGAAGATGATCACGATGAGCAGCGCCAGGATCGGGTCGAGCTTCTCCTGCTGCTTGTCGACGAACGCGTTCACGCGCATCACCTCGGCGGCGTCGTCCGCCGTGTCCTTGCGCTGCTTCAGGGTGTCGCTGCCCGCGTAGTAGGCGAGTTCGTGCGGGCCCATCAGGCCCTGGTCGGCGATGGTCGAGCTGATCCTGTACGGGATGCGCTCGCGCAGCAGCTTGCCGTCGGGCGAGGCGAGCAGGTCGCGCAGGGCGGGTGAGGCGGCCATGGTGCCCGGCGCCGGGAGCGCGGAGACGCCCGGAGGCAGCGGCGACTTGGCGCCCTCCGCCTGGACCAGCCGGCCGCGCACGTCGGCACCCCGGTACTGCGAGTCCGCGCGCCCGATCAGCAGCGTGTCCGCCGCCGGGCCGCCGTCGACCGAGGCCCCGTAGTCGTTGCGTGCGTTGTCGCGGGCGGTGCGGGCGTTCAGGGCGCCCGGCAGCGCGGTGGTGCCGAGCAGCAGGGCGACGCCGAGGCCCACGCCGACCGCGGTGAGCAGCGTGCGCGTCCAGCCCTCGCGGCCTCCCGACAGGGCGAACCGGGCGCCGAGGGCGAGGTCGCGGAGCAGGCTCATACGGAGTGCTCCAGCATCATGTCGCGGGACTTTCCGTCGCGTACGACGATCTCGCGGTCGGAGTAGGCGGCGACCCGGGCCTCGTGGGTGACCAGGACGACGGCCGCGTTGGTGGAGCGGGCCGCCTCGGTCAGGAGCTGCATGACGCGCTCGCCGTTGAGCGAGTCGAGCGCGCCGGTCGGCTCGTCGGCGAAGACGACGCGGGGCTGGGTCACCAGCGAGCGGGCCACGGCCACCCGCTGGCCCTGACCGCCGGAGACCTCGCCGGGACGCTTGTTCCCGAGGTCGGCGACCTCCAGGCGCTCCATCCACTCGAGCGACCTGCGCTCGGCCTCCTTGCGCTTGACGCCGGTCAGGCGCAGCGGCAGGGCGACGTTCTCGACACAGGTCAACTCCGGTACCAGCTGGCCGAATTGGAAGACGAAGCCGAACTCGGTGCGGCGCAGCGCGCTGCGCTCGGCGTCCGACATCGCGGACAACTCGCGGCCGTCGTAGAGGATCTTGCCGGAGTCGGGGGTGACGATCCCGGCGAGGCAGTGCAGCAGCGTCGACTTGCCGGAGCCGGAGGGGCCCATCACCGCGACGACCTCGCCGGGGTGGATGGAGAACTCGGCGCCGTCCAGGGCCGGCGTCGGGCCGTAGGCCTTGTGCAGGTCCTGGGCGACGAGAAGGGAGCCGGCGGGCGTCATGTGCGTACCTCCGTGGCGAGCTGGACGAGGCGGGCGGCGGTCAGTTCGAGCCACCGCAGATCGGCCTCCAGGTGGAACAGGGCGTGGTCGCAGATCAGCTGGTCGGAGAGGTCGCCGCGGCGCTTGCGGTCGGTGAGCACCCGCATCAGGCGCAGGTGTTCGGCGCGCTGGGTGTCCAGGACGTCGGCCGCGTCGCGGCCGGTGAGCAGGGCGAGCACGACCTTGGTGTAGAGGGTCGACTGGAGGTAGGGCTCGGGCTTCTCCGGCTGCCGGATCCACGTCTCGACGTCGGTGACGCCGGCCTCGGTGATGGCGTACCGCTTCCGCTCCGGGCCGCCGCCCGCCTCTACGCCGTCGACCTCGACGAGGCCGTTCTTCAGGAGCCGGGACATCGTCGAGTAGACCTGCCCGTAGTGCAGCGGACGGTCGTGCCCGAACTTCTCGTCGAAGGCGCGCTTCAGGTCGTACCCATGGCGTGGGCCCGACTCAAGGAGCCCGAGGAGGGTGTGGCCGATGGACATGGGGTGTTCCTTTCTTCTCAACTGCCGCTGTTCATGAGGGAGTTACGGAAAGTCATTCGGTATGCAGTCCGTCGGGGCGCATCATGCGCCACAGGGCCGGCAGGCTCAGCAGGCTCACCGCGAAGATCACGGCAGCGCCCGCCCCGGACAGCGGCAGGAAAAGCCACCAGTCGGTGACGGTCTTGCCGATGATCCGCAGCATCAGGGCGCCGAGTGCGAGGCCGCCCGCCACCGCGAGCCCCATTCCGAGGGTGACCGGCACCGCGGTCTGCCACAGGACCGAGCGGGCCAGCGTCGCGCGCCGGGTGCCGAACGCCACCAGCGCCGCCAACAGGCGCCTGCGCTCGCGCAGTTGCTCCAGTTGCGAGACCAGCATGCTGGCCGCGATCAGGCCGAGCGTGGCGAGGGAGGCGGCCTGGAGGCCGGTCTGGATGCCGGCGTACTGCTGGTCGCGCTCGACGGTGCGCACGGTGTTGACCCGCAGCTGCGGGGAGAGTTCGGCCGCGGTGTTGCGGATGTGCTCGGCCGCGTCCGGCACCCGCTGGTCGACGGTGAGCACGGCGGAGGTCTCGGCCCCCGAGCTCAGCAGCGAGACGTCGATCGCGTCCGGGGTGACGAAGATGCCGTACTGCTCCTTGCCCTTCGGGTCGGGGCGGGCGGTGACGGTACGGGCGGAGGCGGGCAGTGTCCACAGCCGCTGCGGGGCGCCGGACTCGCCGTCGGCGGTGTTGACCGGCTTGCCGGGCCGGGCCGTACGGTCCACCCAGGCGGCCAGCTCGGCGTCGTCGGAAGGGTGCACCACAAAGGTGTCGCCGTCCTTGCAGGAGTCGATGCGGGCCAGCTCGCTCAGGGTCGCGCAGTCGCCGAGGGTGAGCTGGGCGACGGCCCGCATGTCCTCGGCCGTGACGGCGTCCGGCGGGGTCACATAGCCGCTGACGGAGCCGATCGCCCGCTGTACGCCGGGGGTCTTCCGGAACGATTCCGTCATGCGCTGGGCGAGCTTCGCGTCCGGGTGGTCGGTGCGGACGGTGTACTGGGCGTGGCTCGCGTCGACGCCCGTCACCTTGTCGAAGTCGTCGTGGATGGCGACGGAGTACATCTGGAGCGCGACGGAACCGGCGACCGCCACCGTGATGCCGCTGACGGTGCGCGCCGCGGTGCCGCTGCTCAACTGGAGCCTTCGGACGGCCAGTTGCCAGGACAGTGAACCGCCGCGCAGCCGGCCCACCACCGCCTCGACCAGCCAGGGCAGCAGCGTGATGAGACCGGTGAGGACGAGGGTGGCGCCCGTGGCGATGGTAATGGTGGCGAAATTGTCCATCAGCTGGACCGCGATGCCGATGGGCATCACCGAAAGGGGCGCCGCCCGCACCCCCGGGTTCTGCGACAGGAAGAGCAGCACCACGCCGATGCCCGGCAGTGCGAGGCGCCACCACAGCCGGCGGCGCCGGGTGCGTCCGCCGCGTGCGACGCCGAGCGGCTCGATGACCACCGAGCGCAGCGCGGCCAGGGTCACCACCACCGCCAGGGCGGGCACCGCGACGGCGACGAGCAGCGCGAGCAACGGCACGGGCCTGAGGTCGCCGGGGAAGAAGCCGAAGCTCCACAGCTTGAGGGGGCCCAGGACCTCGGCGCCGCCGAGGAAGAGCAGAGTGCCGACGGCGAGTCCGAGTACGGCTCCGGCCAGGGCCTCGCCGCCGGCGATCCAGCGCGTGGTGCGGGCGTCGGCGCCGACCAGGCGCAGCGCCGCGAGCCGCCGGTCGCGCCGCTCGCTGCCGAACCGTACGGCGGTGGCGATGAAGATGGCGACCGGCATCAGCAGGACGACGCAGATCAGGATGACGAGGACGACCAGCATCGGATCGAGCGGCTGCACCTCGCCGATGTTGCCGAACCCGGCCGCCGAGGAGGCGCCGGTGTCGGCGGAGAGGGTGGCGCTGCCCGCGTAGTAGTAGAGCTCCGAGGGCTCGACCAGGCCCGCGTCACCGATGGTCTGGGTGATCTCGTACGGGAGCCGTGGGCGCAGGAGTTCACCCTCGGGGGAGTCGAGCAGGGCGCGCAGCGCGGGGGAGACGGCCATGGTGCCGGGGGCCGGTATGGAGGTGAGGCCGGGCGGAAGCACGGGGTCGGCGTTGGCCGGGCGCAGCACCTTCCCGCCGATGGTGTCGTCGCGGTACTCGGTGTCGGCGGTTGCGTAGAGGAGCGAGGCCATCAGGTCGCCGGTGTTCTTGACCGAGCCCGGCGAGAACGGCTGCCGGTCGTGGATGCGGTCCGCCCGCTCGTCCACAAGGCGCGGCACCGATGCCGCGCCCAGGAGCAGGGCGACGCCGAGCCCGACACCGACCGCGGTGAGCAGGGTGCGCGCCCAGCCCTCGCGGCCGCCGCCGAGGGCGAACCGGATGCCGAGGCCGAGATCGTGGAGCCGTCGCTTCATGGGAGAGGACTATACGCACCAGGTATACCTGCTGTGTATACCCGGGGTGCATAGCGCTCGGTGGCCATGTCATTACCGGGCAAATCGGGGCAGCATCAGGAACTCTCGCAACCCTTGGCACGATTCAATCGTCGGTTCCCATGGGGCAGGTGCTCATTCTCACGTACGGAAAAGACGTGATCGAATCCGCTTTGTCCATAGGTGCGGTGTTAGTTTTCTGAGCTGATCTGGCGAGTCTGGTGAGTCATATGAAGGCGAGCGACTGAGGTTATGGGCCGAGCGGAAGAGCGGCGCGCCCGGCAGGGCGGGGCGCGCCGGGACAAGCAGAAGGTGAAGAAGAAGGGCATACGCCGGTTCTTCACCTGGAAGAAGGTGCTCGGCACCTTCTTCGGCCTCTGCCTCCTCGCGATGGGCGCGTTCTACGTCATCTACCTGATGGTGCCGATCCCGACGGGCAATGACGAGGCCCAGATGGAGAGCAACGTCTACAAGCTCTCCAACGGCCAGGTGCTCGCCCGCTCCGGCACGGTGAACCGCGAGGCGGTCTCCCTCGAAAAGGTCCCCGTACCGATTCAGCACAGCTTCGTCGCCCTGGAGAACAAGACCTTCTACGACGACCAGGGCGTCGACTTCAAGGGCACCACCCGAGGCATCCTCAAGACCCTGATGGGCAAGGGTGCCCAGGGCGGCTCGACGATCACCCAGCAGTACGTCAAGAACAACTACCTGACGCAGGAGCAGACGGTCACCCGCAAGCTGAAGGAGATCGTGATCTCCCTCAAGGTGGACCAGCGCTACAGCAAGGACGAGATCCTCGCCGGGTACATGAACACCAGCTACTACGGCCGGAACGCCTACGGCATCCAGGCCGCGGCGCAGGCGTACTACGGCAAGGACGTCTCCAAGCTGACGCTGGAGGAGGGCACTTACCTCGCGGCGCTGCTCCAGGCGCCCAGTCAGTACGACTGGCAGACGGCGGGCCCGATCGGCAAGCAGCTGGTCCAGGGGCGCTGGAACAAGGCCCTCGACAACATGGTCGAGAAGAAGTGGCTCACGCCCGAGGAACGGGCGAAGCTGAAGTTCACGCCCCCCAAGGACGCCAAGGTCGACGCCGGCATGGGAGGCCAGACCGGGTACCTGGTCGCCGCCGCCAAGGCCGAGGTGATCCGTAACGGGGTGGACCCCGCCGTCCTGGACCGCGGTGGCTGGACGATCACGCTCAACATCGACCCCGCCAAGCAGAAGCTCCTGGAAGGCGCGGTCAAGGCGCAGCTGACCAGCAAGCTCGACCCGAACAAGCGCAAGGTCGACGCGGACCTTCAGGCCGGCGCGGCCTCGGTGGACCCGAAGACCGGCTCGGTGGTCGCCCTCTACGGCGGCCAGGACTTCCTGAAGCACCAGCTCAGCAACGCCACCAACCCCACCTACCAGCCCGCCTCGACCTTCAAGCCGGTGATCCTCGCGGCCGCCTTCAACCAGGGCGCCGAGACGCAGGACGGCAAGCAGATCACGGCGAACACCGTCTACAACGGCGACAGCAGGCGGCCGGTCAAGGGCAGTGACATCCCCTTCGACCCGCCGAACGAGGACGACGCGAGCTACGGCCCCGTCAGCGTGCAGGTCGCGATGAACAAGTCGATCAACTCCGTCTTCGCGCAGATGGGCGTCGACGCCCACCTCGACAAGGTGCGCGACACCGCCGTGCAGATGGGCATGACGTCCCTCAATGGCCTGAAGCCCGTGCCCGCCATGACGCTCGGCTCCTACGGCGCGAGCCCGCTCCAGATGGCCGCGGTGTACGCCACGCTCGACAACCACGGCAAGAAGGTCACGCCGTCGATCGTGAAGTCGGCCGAGCACAAGGACCACAAGTACGACAAGCCCGACCCGATCGGCAGCCAGGTCATCAGCAAGCAGGCCGCGGACTCGGTCACCTCGGTGCTCACCGGCGTGGTCGACGACGGTACGGCCCAGAAGTCGGTGGCCGAGGCCGACAACCGCGACGGCAAGCAGGTCGCGGGCAAGACCGGTACCTCCGACGACAACAAGTCGGCCTGGTTCACCGGCTACACCCCCGACCTGGTCACCTCGGTCGGGCTGTGGGGCGAGGCGGCCGAGCCGCGCGTCATCAAGGTCGACGGCAAGAGCGTGAACATCCCCAGGGGCGGCCAGGTCACGATGACCAACGGCGCCGGCGAGGACGGCCGCATCAACGGTGGCTCCATCCCGGCCCGCATCTGGGCCGCGTACACCTTCGACGCGGTCAAGGGCGGCGCCGCCAAGTTCGACCTGGACACCGACCAGGGCGCGGCCGTCGAGCCCGCCTACACGCCGTCCAAGCCCGCGTCGAACACGCCGTCCAAGTCCGCGTCGAACACGCCGTCCAAGTCCGCGTCCAAGACCCCGTCGAACACGCCGTCCAACACCCCGTCGACCCCGACCAACTCCCCGTCCGGCACGACCTCGCACAAGCCGAAGCCGCCGACACCGACGGCCTCGAACTCGGGCGGGGCGAGCCCGCCGGTGGACCCGCTCAACCCCAACGGCTGACAACGGCCGACGGCCCCCACCCCGGGACACCGGGAGTGGGGGCCGTCTCGTTCCGGAGCCGGTTCAGGTACGGGTGGGCAGCTCGAACCAGACCACCTTGCCGCCGGAGAGCCGGGTGGCGCCCCAGCGTCTGGCGAGCCGGTTCACCAGGAAGAGCCCGCGCCCGCCCTCGTCGGTCTCGCGCGCCCGGCGCTGGCGGGGCAGCTGCGGGGAGTCGTCCCCGACCTCGCAGCGCAGGACGTCGGTCTTGAGCAGCCGGAGCGTCACCGGCCGCTCCGCGTAGCGCACGGCGTTGGTGACGACCTCGCTCACCAGGAGCTCCACCGAGTCCGTCAGCTCCTCCAGGCCCCAGCGCTCCAGCGCCCGGCGGGCGAGGCGGCGGGCCCGGCCGGGGGCGGTCTCCTCCGGGTCCAGGAACCAGTACGCGACATCGCTCGGCGCGATGCCGTCGAAGCGGGCGGCGAGCAGCGCGATGTCGTCGTCGCGGTCGCCGGGGCCGAGCATGTCGAGCACGTCGTCGCAGAGCGCTTCGAGCGGTGGCGAGTGGTCGGGGCCGGTCAACTGGGCGGTGGCGGCGAGCCGTTCACGCAGCTGCTCGATGCCGGTCCACACGTCGCGCAGGCGCGATTCGACCAGCCCGTCGGTGTACAGGAGCAGTGTGGCGCCGGCCGGGGCGTCCAGCTCGACCGCCTCGAAGTCGACTCCGCCCACGCCGATCGGGGCGCCCGGCGGCACCCTGAGGACCTCGGCGCGGCCGCCGAGGTGGAGCAGCACCGGTGGCGGGTGGCCGGCGTTGGCGATGGTGATGCGGTGCGCGACCGGGTCGTACACCGCGTACAGGCAGGTCGCCATGCGGTCGGTGCCGAGCCGCTGGGCCTGCTCGTCGAGGTGGTGCAGGACCTCGGCGGGCGGCAGGTCGAGGCCCGCCAGGGTCTGCGCGGTGGTGCGCAGCTGGCCCATGATCGCGGCCGAGGTCATGGAGTGGCCCATGACGTCGCCGACGACCAGGGCGACCCGGCTGCCGGGCAGCGGGATCGCGTCGTACCAGTCGCCGCCGACCCGGGCGGTCTCGGCCGCCGGCAGGTAGCGCGAGGCGAGCCGCACGCCGGTGGGCTGGGGGAGGCTGTCGGGCAGCATGGTGCGCTGGAGCTCGTCGGCGATGTACGCCTCGCGGCCGTACAGGACGGCCTTGTCGATGCCGAGGGCGGTGTGCGTCGCCAACTGGGCAGCGACCAGTAGGTCGTTGGCCTCGAAGGCGGGCCGTTCGGGTCCGCGCACGAAGACGGCGGCGCCGATCACCCGCCGCCGGCCACGGAGCGGCGCGAGTATCGCCCGCCGGCCGCCGGGCACCGTGCGGTCGGGACCGAGCAGTTCGGCAAGGGCCGCGCGGGCGGCGGGGGACTCGGCGAAGACCGGCCGCACCCCGCGCAGGACCTCGTCGAGCTCGCCGCCGGTGCGCACCTCGCACAGCTCGGAGGCCGGGGTCAGGTCGGGTCCGGGGCCGAGCAGGATGAGGCCCTCGGACTCCGCGCTCTCGCTGAGCGCCTCGTCCACTAAACGCAGCCGGTCGGTGCGGCGCAGACGCAGCACGAACGGCGTCGCCGGGCGTTCGTCGCCGACCGGCAGCGGGTCGCGCAGGTGGACCAGGATGGCGTCGGAGAACGTGGGCACGGTGGCCCGGCACAGGCCGAGGACGATCTCGTCGAGATCTATGCCGCGGGCGATCCGCCGGGTCGCGGCGCCCACGAAGCGCAGCCGGTCGCCCTCGCGGCGGGCCACCGCGGCGGCCCCGTCACCGGGCCCCGAAGCCCCCGATCCGCCCTCGCCGGGCACTCCGGGCACGCCGACGGAAGGCACGGCGGAGGCGGCCGCGGCGTCCCGGCTGCCGCGCTCGGGCTGGCCGGGCACGGAGGCGGTCACGCCGCCGCTCCGGTCGGCGGCACGGGCGCCCAGCGGGCCGCGCCGGGCCGGAACGCCCGGGTCCGGGGTGTCGGCATGGGGCCTCCCCTGCTCCTCAAGAGTGTGGGGAAGGGGCTGCTCGGTGGGCCGGGCGAGTTCCTTGCGCCGGCTCTCGTGCGAGGTGGGCTGGGGCTCCGTCACGCGTCGGGTTCCGTCCGTCCGGGATGAGACATCCACCCTGCCGCGAGCGGCGGCAGTGGCAGCGACAGGGTAAGGATGCGCGATGCGGTCGCTTCACGCCGTATACCCTCCCCCACGTTCTCGAGGCACGGGGGCGGACCCGACCGGGCGGCGGCGACACCGGGCATGCTCCACCCCCCTGTGGTGACATACGGTCAATTCTTGCACCGGGACTGCCGATTGCTGCTGGTGGCCCCTGCGTGGCCCCGCGGAGGACGATCCTACGTTTGAACCCCGGGGGCGCATCAAGGGTCTCACGACGTCATATGCGCCGGGGTGCGATCCCAGTCCGCCGGGAGCGCGGGTACGGGCCACAGCGGATCGGGCCGCCACGCCTCCCAGCCGTCCGAGAACGGCCGGCCCCACGCCTCGATCACCTCGACCGCGGCGTGCCCGGCCTCCCGGACCCGCCCGGCCCGCTCGCCGTCCATCAGGCCGACCCGCTGGGCCTGGGCGAACTCGTCCTCGTCCAGCCAGCGCCAACTCCGGTCCGGATGAACGGAGATGTCGAGGAAGTGGTCCGTGGAGTCGATGCCGCCCGACCACCGGGCGCGCGGCTCCTCCAGGTTCACGTACCAGTTCTTGAAGCGCCAGCCCCGCTCCCAGAAGAGCCACACCGACCACGGCTCGCCGGGGCGCGCCAGCTTGAGCACGCCGGAGCCGAACCAGTGCGAGCGCTCCGTGGTGCGCGGGGCGGTGTAGCGGGTGGCCAGGGGTTCCTTGTGCAGGGGCCGGCCGTCGGCGAGCATCGGGCGTACGCACTCGGTGCCGGGCGCCATCCACACGGCGAGCACGTCGTCGGTGTCCTGGACGACCGTGACCGGACGGCAGATGTGGAACCCGCCCGTTTTCGGGCCCGGGGCGTGATCGCGATAGCGCCAGAGGATCTGGTCCCCTGGCGCCCAGTGTGGGGTGCCGCCTCCTGTACCTGCCATGCGCAGATATTACGGAGTGCGGTCAAGACCACGCTGCGATACAGATCACCCGGTCTCAGGGACGGGTCATCCGCAGCACGTCGAGCGCCTCGTCGAGCTGCTCGACGGTGAGGTCGCCGCGCTCCACGTAGCCGGATTCGAGGACCACTTCACGGATGGTCTTCCGCTCGGCCAGGGACTTCTTGGCGACCTTGGCGGCCTCCTCGTACCCGATGTACTTGTTGAGCGGGGTGACGACGGACGGCGAGGACTCGGCGTACTCACGGGCCCGCTCCACGTTCGCGGTGATGCCGTCGACGGTGCGGTCGGCGAGGAGCCGGGAGACGTTGGTGAGCAGCCGGATCGACTCCAGGAGGTTCTTGGCGATCACCGGCAGCATCACATTGAGCTCGAAGTTGCCGGCCGCACCCGCCGTGGCGACGGTCGCGTCGTTGCCGACGACCTGGGCCGCGACCATGAGGACGGCCTCCGGAATGACCGGATTGACCTTTCCGGGCATGATCGACGAGCCCGGCTGGAGGTCGGGAAGACTGATCTCGGCCAATCCCGTACGCGGCCCCGAGGCCATCCAGCGCAGGTCGTTGGAGATCTTCGTGAGGGAGACGGCGATGGTGCGCAGCTGCCCGCTGGTCTCCACCAGGCCGTCGCGCGCCCCCTGTGCCTCGAAGTGGTCCCGGGCCTCGGTGAGCGGAAGGCCGGTGGCCCGCGCGACCTCGGCGATGACGGCCGCCGAGAAGCCGTGCGGGGTGTTGATGCCGGTCCCGACCGCCGTGCCGCCCAAGGGGAGTTCGGCCAGGCGCGGCAGTGAGGAGCGCAGCCGCTCGATGCCGTACCGGACCTGCGCCGCATAGCCGCCGAACTCCTGGCCAAGGGTCACCGGGGTGGCGTCCATCAGGTGCGTACGGCCCGACTTGACCACGTCGGCGAACTCGGCCGACTTGCGCTCCAGGGCGGCCGCCAGGTGGTCGAGGGCGGGGATCAGGTCGGCGGTGACGGCGGCCGTCGCGGCGATGTGGATGGAGGAGGGGAACACGTCGTTGGAGGACTGCGACGCGTTGACGTGGTCGTTGGGATGGACGTCGCGGCCGAGCCGCTCGGTGGCGAGCGTGGCCACGACCTCGTTCATGTTCATGTTCGAGGAGGTGCCGGATCCGGTCTGGAAGACATCGACCGGAAAGTGCTCGTCCCAGCGCCCGTCGGCGACCTCCCCGGCCGCCTCCTCGACGGCTCCCGCGATGTCCTTGTCGAGCACGCCGAGCTCGGCGTTGACCTTGGCCGCGGCCGCCTTGACGCGGGCCAGCGCCTCGATGTGGGCGCGCTCCAGGCGCTGCCCGGAGACGGGGAAGTTCTCCACCGCCCGCTGCGTCTGCGCCCGCCACTTGGCCTGCGCGGGGACCCGCACCTCGCCCATCGAGTCGTGCTCGATGCGGTACTCGCTGTCGTTCATGTCGCTGAACCTCCTGGGGGCTGCACGTTTTCTCGGGTCCCGAAAAACTTGAGCACTTGTCTTGTTCTACCTATTCCCAACACGCCTTACTGGCCAGTAAATACCGGTGGTAACCAATATCCGGGGAGGCGCAATGAGGCGCACCAGGCACAGACTTCGCTGTACGTTCGCGGCCGCCGTGGCCGTGGCGGCCGCGTTCGCAGGCATGGCGGCCGGCGCGACGACCGCGCAGGCCGCGGCCACGCCGTCCGCCCAGTCCACTCCGCTCTCGCCCGAGCTGGAGAAGATCCGGGCGGCCGAGGCGACCCAGCTCTACGGCAGCCCGGCCGAGCGGCCGATGGCCGACCGCAAGACCGGCTTGATCTCGCTGGGCGACAGCGAGATTTCCGGCGAGGGCGTCGGCACCTACGAGCCCGGCACCAACGGCCCCGACAACTGGTGCCACCGCTCGCCCGACTCCGCGATCCACCGCACCGGCATTCCGGCCGACGAGACGTACAACGTCGCCTGCTCGGGCGCCTACACCGGGAACATCGTGATCGGCGGGAGCAAGCAGTACGCCGACGAACTGGTCCAGAGCGACAGCCTCGCCATCAAGGCGCGCAACACCCGCATCAAGATGGTGCTGCTCGTGGCCGGGGCCAACGACGACCTCCAGTTCGCCCCGGTCATGACCGACTGCGTCGAGCGCTACCTGCTGCTCCAGGGGCCGTGCCAGTCCAAGTACGAGTCCGGCTGGCAGGCCCGTGTCGACGGGCTCGTGCCCAAGGTCGAGCGGACCGTGAGCGACCTCAAGACCGTGATGCGCGACGCCGGTTACACCGACGGTTCGTACAAGCTGGTCGTGATGGGCTACCCGAGCCCGATCGGCCCGGACTTCCACGACAACCCCAGCTTCCCGGGCAAGCTCGCCTGCGGTGGCCTGGGCTACGACTCCGACACCGTCTGGGGCCGCAACACCGCGGTGCCCGCCTTCGAGGTCGGCATGCGCAAGGCGGCCGAGGACACCGGCGCGACCTACCTCGACAACTCGCGGCTCTTCAACGGCCACGAGGTGTGCATGGAGGACACCTGGGCCCGGGGCCTCTACATCGACCTCTCCAAGCCCGGACTGCCGGACTCGAACTCGGTCCGCCAGTCCTTCCACCCCAACTACCGGGGTCACGGCGCCTTCGCCTCCTGCCTCACCCAGCTTTACAACTCCGGTGCGCAGGAAGGCAGTTGTGCCGACCCGGCGTCCACCGGAGCCCCGGTGCTCTACCCGCTCGCCTGGGACGACGCGTACAAGCCGCTGAAGAACGCGGCGACCGGGACGTGCGTCGACGTCACCGCGGCGAACAGCGCCAACGGTACGACGGTGGGCGGCTGGGACTGCCACGGCGGGCGCAACCAGGGCTGGTGGTACGACAGTGACCGGGGGTCCGTCCACACCCAGCTCACCCAGGACCGCTGCCTGGACGTGCCGGGGGCGAACTACACCGCCGGCGCCAAGCTGATCATCTGGAACTGCTCGGGCGCCGCCAACCAGGAGTGGGTGCGCCAGTCCGGCACCCTGCGCCCGGCCGCGGCGACCGATCTGTGCGCCACGCTCGGCGCCGCCAAGGACCCGCTCACCCTGCGGCCCTGCGACGCCACCGCGAGCCAGCGCTTCGCCTGACCCGGACGCCACCCGGCCCCGTCACGGACAGCCGTCCGCGGCGGGGCCGAGGTGCGCCACCTCGATGGCCGAGGGCGACAGGGCCGCCGACACCCGCACGCGTGCCCCGAAGCCGAGCGGGGTGCGCGCCCTGGCCGCGTACTTCAGCGACCGGCCGCGCACACAGAACAGCACCTCGCCGTAGCCGCCGCGCGGGATCGGCGTGACCACCCGGCCCGCCTCGCCGACCAGTGCGTGGGCCGTCGGCGACGCCTTCGCGCGGCGCCGGCGCAGTGCCTGGTCGAGCCCCGTCAGTAAGCCGCCGGGCCCGAGAAGAAACCCCAACTGCGCCACCCCTCCCGGTGGTTGAACCTCCCCGGCCGATGCGGCGGCCGGGGCGATTGCGGACACATGCCAGGATAGGTGGCTAATTCACACGGCCCTTAGGGCCTTTGGACCCTATTCGGGCCCGGTGACAACTAGGCGCCCCGGACGGGGATGTTCAGGAACGTCGGCGGCTCGGCGGGGGCCTGGAAGAAGTCGTTGCCCTTGTCGTCCACGACGACGAACGCCGGGAAGTCCTCGACCTCGATCTTCCACACCGCTTCCATGCCGAGCTCCTCGTACTCGACGACCTCGACCTTCTTGATGCAGTCCTGGGCCAGACGCGCGGCCGGGCCGCCGATCGAGCCGAGGTAGAAGCCGCCGTGCGTGCCGCACGCGTCGGTGACCTGCTGGGACCGGTTGCCCTTGGCCAGCATCACCTTGGAGCCGCCCGCCGCCTGGAACTGCTCGACGTAGGAGTCCATCCGGCCGGCCGTCGTCGGGCCGAACGAGCCGGACGCGTACCCCTCGGGCGTCTTGGCCGGGCCCGCGTAGTACACCGGGTGGTCCTTGAGGTACTGCGGCATCTCCTCGCCCGCGTCGAGCCGCTCCTTGATCTTGGCGTGCGCGATGTCGCGGGCCACGACCAGCGGGCCGGTCAGCGAGAGGCGGGTCTTGACCGGGTACTTGGTGAGCTCGGCCAGGATCGCGTCCATCGGCTGGTTGAGGTCGATGCGTACGACGTCGTCGTCGCCCGCGTCCAGGTGCTCGTCCGTCGTCTCGGGCAGGAAGCGCGCCGGGTCGGTCTCCAGCTGCTCCAGGAAGACGCCCTCGGCGGTGATCTTCGCGACGGCCTGGCGGTCGGCCGAGCAGGACACGGCGATCGCGACGGGCAGCGAGGCGCCGTGCCGCGGCAGACGCACCACGCGCACGTCGTGGCAGAAGTACTTGCCGCCGAACTGCGCGCCGATGCCGATCTTCTGGGTCAGCTCGAAGACCTTCTTCTCCAGCTCCTCGTCCCGGAAGCCGTGCCCCAACTCCGAGCCCTCGGAGGGGAGTTCGTCCAGGTAGTGCGCGGAGGCGTACTTCGCGGTCTTCAGCGCGAACTCGGCGCTGGTGCCGCCCACCACGATCGCCAGGTGGTACGGCGGGCACGCGGCGGTGCCGAGTGAGCGGATCTTCTCCTCCAGGAACTTCATCATGGAGGACTCGTTCAGGACGGCCTTCGTCTCCTGGTAGAGGAACGACTTGTTGGCCGAGCCGCCGCCCTTGGCCATGAAGAGGAACTTGTAGGCGCCGCCGTCGGTCGCGTACAGCTCGATCTGCGCGGGCAGGTTCGAGCCGGTGTTCTTCTCGTCCCACATGGTGAGGGGCGCCATCTGCGAGTAGCGCAGGTTGAGGTTGAGGTAGGCGTCGTAGATGCCGCGCGACAGGGCCGCCTCGTCGCCGCCCTCGGTGAGCACGTTCTGGCCGCGCTTGCCCATGACGATCGCGGTGCCGGTGTCCTGGCACATCGGGAGCACGCCCGCGGCGGCGATGTTCGCGTTCTTCAGGAGGTCGAGCGCGACGAACTTGTCGTTGCCCGAGGCCTCGGGGTCGTCGATGATCTTCCGCAGCTGGGCCAGGTGCGCCGGGCGGAGGTAGTGCTGGATGTCGTGGATCGCCTCGGCGGCGAGCTTGCGCAGCGCCTCCGGCTCGACCTTGAGGAACGTACGGCCGTCGGCCTCGAAGGTGGAGACACCCTCGGCGGTCACCAGGCGATACGGCGTGGTGTCCTCTCCCAGGGGGAGAAGGTCGGAGTACTGAAACTCTGGCATTGCGGCCATTCCTCACTCGGCAGACAGCTGCTGCACCTCCATTGACACAGCACCCACCAGCGTATGCCGCCGCCACCGGCACGATCCTGTGAGGTAAGGCTCAGTTGCCGAGCTCGCCCCGTCCCGCGACTAGTCGCGATCTATCGCGTTTGGGTACGCTGGCTCCGTGGACCTCGAAAAGCACGCTCAGCCGGACCCCGCGGAGCCCGCGAAGGCCGACCTCGTCAAGCCTGCCGAGCCCCCGGCGCTGCGGGCCTCCGACGCGGACCGGGACCGGATCGCCGACATCCTGCGCGACGCGCTGGCCGAGGGACGGCTCGATGCCGCCGAGCACTCCGAGCGCATCGACGCGGTCTACCGCGCCAAGACGGTCGGCGAACTGGAACCCCTGGTCCAGGACCTGCCCGCGGCCGGAGCCCGCCCGCGCCCGGTGGCCGCCCCCGATCCGCGCGTGCCGGGGGAGTCCGACGTACCGGTCGACGCCGAGAACCTCGTCGCGGTCTTCTCCGCCTCCACCCGCAAGGGCCGCTGGCGCGTCGGGAAGCGCACCAACGCCTTCTCGCTGTTCGGCAGCGTGGAGATCGACCTCACCGAGGCGCTCTTCGAACAGCGCCTGGCCGTCATCAACGCGACTGCGATTTTCGGCAATGTGGAGGTCCGGGTCCCGGAGAATCTGAGCCTGCGCGGCAGCGGCACCGGCATCTTCGGCAACTTCGAGGTGCACACCCTGGAAGCCGACGATCCTGAGGCGCCGGTGGTCGTCGTCAATGGATATTCCGTCTTCGGCAATATCGAGGCCAAGCCGAAGCGGGGCAAGCGCATCGCCGACCTCCATGACCGGCTGCGCAAACGGCTCGAATCCTGACGGCCGGATCGGCGCGCGGCGGCGCAAGGTTCAGGCCATCGGTGACCCGAGCGAAGTTCCGCACTACGGAACTCAGTGCATAGGCGCGCGTACAGCGGGTAGGGACTGTCGCATCGTCGCTCGCTCGCGAAGCCGTCGTCAGGAGTAGACCGTGCTGCATCCGCCGCATCATTCCCTGCAGGTCGCCGCCGTTCCGCCGCAGCGTGGTCCAGCTCGGGAGGATCAGGCGGGCCCATGGCATGCGGAGGCGGTCTGCCGCCGGGACGAGGCGGGCCTGTTCTTCGCCCCGTCCAAGGAACCGACGGCGGCCCGGCTCTCCCGCGAGGAGGCCGCCAAGCGGGTCTGCGCCCGCTGTCCCGTCATGGTGGAGTGCCGCGAGCACGCCCTGCTCATGCCCGAGCCGTACGGGGTGTGGGGCGGCCTGACCGCGGCCGAACGCCGGGTGGTCATCGCCCGCCGCCGCCGGCGCGAGGTCGAACTCAAGAAGGCCGCGTCCGCCGCATAGCTCCGCACACGGCTCTGCGTACGTGAAGGGGTGCCCCCGCCGCACTACGGGGACGCCCCTTCACATACGTACGAACTGCCTTGGCGCAGTGGTTACTTGGCCATCGGTCACGTGGCCGTCAACTGCTTGGCCGGTGGCTGCTTGGCCTGTGACTACTTGGCCCGGTCGAAGTCGACCGCGCTGTAGGCGCGCAGCTTGGACAGGCGGTGCGTCGAGTCGATCTGGCGGATGGTGCCGGACTTCGAGCGCATCACGAGGGACTGGGTGGTGGCGGTCTCGGCGCGGTAGCGCACCCCGCGCAGGAGCTCGCCGTCGGTGATGCCGGTGGCGACGAAGAACACGTTGTCGCCGCTGACCAGGTCGTTCGTGGAGAGCGTACGGTCCAGGTCGTGCCCGGCGTCGATCGCGCGCTGCCGCTCGGCCTCGTCCTTGGGCCACAGCTTGCCCTGGATGACACCACCCAGGCACTTGATCGCGCAGGCCGAGATGATGCCTTCCGGGGTGCCGCCGATGCCCATGAGCAGGTCGACGCCGGTGCCTTCGCGCACAGCCATGATCGAACCGGCGACGTCGCCGTCCGAGATGAACTTGATGCGCGCGCCGGTCTCCCGGATCTCCTTGACGATGCCCTCGTGGCGGGGGCGGTCGAGGATGACCACGGTGACGTCCTCGGGCGAGGACTTCTTGGCCTTGGCGACCCGGCGGATGTTCACCGAGACCGGGGCGTTGATGTCGACGAAGTCGGCGGCCTCGGGGCCGGTGACCAGCTTGTCCATGTAGAACACGGCCGACGGGTCGAACATGGTGCCGCGGTCGGCGGCGGCGAGCACGGCGATCGCGTTCGGCATGCCCTTGGCGTTCAGGGTGGTGCCGTCGATCGGGTCGACGGCGATGTCGACCTCGGGGCCGGTGCCGTCGCCGATGCGCTCCCCGTTGTAGAGCATGGGGGCTTCGTCCTTCTCGCCCTCACCGATGACGACGACGCCGTTCATCGAGACGGTGGAGACGAGGGTCCGCATGGCGTTGACCGCGGCGCCGTCCGCGCCGATCTTGTCCCCGCGGCCGACCCAGCGGCCGGCGGCCATGGCGGCGGCCTCGGTGACCCGCACCAGCTCCAGGGCCAGGTTGCGGTCGGGAGCCTCCGGGGAGACTTCGAGTTCGGACGGCAGATGATGCTCGGTCATCGGAGCGCACCTTTCTGTACGGCGACGGCCGCAGGATAAAAGAGGGTGCTAGGACTCTATCGGCACATCGACAAATTGAGCAGTGGGGTCCACGTATGAGCGGCGACATGACCTGAGAACATGGGGTCGTGGCAGGAACGCGCAGCAGCAAGCAGACAGTCCGGAACATGCTGCAGTCGCTGGCGGTGATCGGCATCGCGGCGGCTGTGATCTATGTGTTCATCCCGCACGACGAATCGGCCGACCCGGTCCAGACCGTCGACTACCAGGTCGAGCTCACCATGGCGCGACGGATCGCGCCGTACCCGGTGGCGGCCCCGGTCGGCCTGCCCGACCAGGGCAAGTGGCGGGCGACCTCGAAGTGGTACGACGGCGCCAAGAGCAACGCCTGGCACCTGGGCTTCCTCGACCCCGAGAACCAGTACGTCGCGATCGAGCAGTCGACCGCGCCCTCGGACAAGTTCGTCGCCGAGGTCAGCAAGAGCGCGACGAAGACCGACAAGTCGCAGAAGATCGCGGGCGCGACCTGGACGTTCTGGGACGGCCCCAAGTACGACGCCCTCGTCCGCCAGGACCAGGGCTCCACGACGGTGGTCACGGGCACGGCCCCGTACGAGCAGCTGGTGACGATGGCGGGGGCCCTGGAGTCGAAGAAGACAGCGCCTGCGACGCCGACGCCGACGGGCTGAGACTTCCTGACGTACGCCGCGTACGACGAGGGCCGCCGCACCATTGCCGGTGCGGCGGCCCTCGTCGTACGTGCTGTGCGCTGTGCGCCGGCTCAGACGGTGGTGACGACGTCCTCGTAAGCCAGGCGCGGGCTGCGCGGGAACCACGCGTTCTCGCCGGGCTTGCCGATGTTGACGACCATCAGCGGGGTGTGGTCGTCGTCCAGGAACTCCTTCTGGACGCCGGCGAAGTCGAAGCCGGTCATCGGGCCCGCGGCCAGGCCGGCGGCGCGGACGCCGACGATGAAGTACGCGGCCTGCAGCGCGGAGTTGAGCAGCGCGGCGCTCTCGCGGACCGGGCGCTCCGAGAAGAAGGCGTCCTTGGCGGCCGGGAAGTGCGGGAAGAGGGCCGGGAGCTCCTCGTGGAACTCGTTGTCCGAGGAGAGGATCGCGACCAGCGGGGCGGCGGAGGTCTTCGGCTGGTTGCCCTCGGCCATGTGCTTGACGAGGCGCTCGCGGGCCTCGGGGGAGCGGACCAGGGTGATGCGCAGCGGCGACTGGTTGAAGGCGGTCGGGCCGTACTTGACCAGGTCGTAGATCGCTTGGACCTGCTCGTCGGTCACCGGCTCGTCGGTGAACGTGTTGGCGGTGCGGGCCTCACGGAAGAGGAGGTCCTGGGCGGCGGGGTCAAGGGCGAGGGACATCTGGAAACACCTTCCGGGCTGCTGATCAAGCGATGTCCTCGACCGTACGGGAGAGTTACGTTAACTTTCAACTAAATCCCGCTGCGCGTGATCAGCCTCACAGTGCACTGCTCCTTCGGTCTGCGGACCGTGGGTGACTGGTCGCGCGGTTCCCCGCGCTCCTGGCAGGGTTGATGCCGCCCTGCGCCGCGTCTTCGGCCTGTCCGGCGGTCGGGGACGAGCGTCCTCAAGACGCGATCGGGGTCTGGGGCGGAGCCCCGGCGGGACGGGGTCAGCCGGCCTCGCCCTGGTCCGCCAGTGCCGCGTCGAGGCGGGCCCGGGCCCCCTCCAGCCACCGGCGGCACACCTTCGCCAGCTCCTCCCCCCGCTCCCAGAGCGCAAGCGACTCCTCCAGGGACGTACCCCCCGCTTCGAGCCGCCGCACCACGTCGATCAACTCGTCCCGCGCCTGCTCGTACCCCAGCGCCGCATCATCCGATGCCGCCTCGTCCGTCTTGGCCATGTGATCCACCCTAAGTCCGCGGTACGACAGTGACGTGCAGTTCGCCCTCGGCGACCCGGGCGCGCAGATCCTCCCCGGCCGCGACCTCCTCGGGGGAGCGCACCACCTCGCCCCCGGCCCGCTGGAGCACCGCGTACCCCCGCTCCAGGGTGGCCTTCGGCGACAGGGCCACCACCCGGGCGTGGGTGTGCGACAGCTCGGAGTCGGCCCGGTCGAGGTGGTGGCCGAGCACCCGGCGCGAGCGGTGGAGCAGCGCGTCCACCTCGTCGGCCCGGTCGTCGACCATCCGGTGCGGCCGCTCCATCCAGGGCCGGCCGAGCACCCCGGCGAGCCCCCGCTCCTCCCGGTCGACGAGGCCGACGACATGGCGGCGGGCCCGGTCCCGGAGCATCCGGACCCGGTCGAGCTCCTCGCCGACGTCCGGCACGACCTTCTTCGCGGCGTCGGTCGGGGTGGACGCGCGCAGGTCCGCGACCAGGTCGAGCAGCGGCGCGTCCGGCTCGTGCCCGATCGCCGAGACCACCGGCGTACGGCACTGGCCGACCGCCCGCACCAGCTGCTCGTCCGAGAACGGAAGCAGGTCCTCCACGCTGCCGCCGCCGCGCGCCACGATGATCACGTCGACGTCCGGCAGCTCGTCGAGCTCCTTCACCGCCTGGACGACCTGCGGCACCGCGTGCACCCCCTGCACCGCCACGTTGCGCACCTCGAAGCGCACCGCGGGCCAGCGTCGCCGCGCGTTCTCCAGGACGTCCCGCTCGGCCGCCGAGGCGCGCCCCACCACGAGCCCCACGAGCTGTGGCAGGAACGGGAGTCGGCGCTTGCGGTCCAGGGCGAAGAGCCCCTCCGCGGCCAGGGTCCGCTTCAACTGCTCCAGTCTGGCGAGCAGTTCACCGATGCCGACGGGCTTTATCTCCACCGCCCGCAGCGAGAGCTGGCCGCGCGGCGCGTACCACTCGGGCTTCGCGTGCACGACGACGCGCGCGCCCTCCGAGACCACGTCGGCCACCGCGTCGAACACCTGGCGGTAGCAGGTGACGCCCACCGAGATGTCGTGCGAGGGGTCGCGCAGGGTCAGGAACACCACGCCCGCGCCGGGCCGCCGCGAGAGCTGGGTGATCTGCCCCTCCACCCAGACCGCGCCGAGCCGGTTGATCCACCCCCCGATGAGGCGTGACACCTCGCCGACGGGGAGCGGCGCGTCCGCACTCGTATTCAGAGCCATGTACGCAGGCTAGCCCGCCCCACTGACAGTCCCGCCCGGCGCCGGGGGGTCCGCGTCGGTGCCGCCCCGGCGGCCCCACTGCAGGGCGAGCACCACCAGGCCGACCGCCAGCCAGCCCAGGCCCACCAGTTGGGCCGTGGCCGTCGCCTCCCAGATCACCGCGACGATGACGGCCGCGCCGAGCACCGGAATCACCACATGGCTCAGCCAGTTGGGGGCGCCTTCCATGCGACGTACGGCGTACCAGGCGACCACGGAGACGTGCAGCAGGAAGAACGCGGTGAGCGCGCCCATGTCGACCACCGAGACGAGGTGGTCCATGCCGTCGTCGCGCCGGGCCGCCCACACCGCGGCCACCAGCGTGATGACCGCGGCGAGCAGCAGCGCCGCGCGCGGCACCCCCGAGCCGGTCCGCGACAGGAAGCGCGGCAGGCGCCGGTTGCGGGCCATCGCGAAGACGAGCCGGCCCGCCGCGGCCTGCCCGGCCAGCGCCGCGAAGGCCGCCCCGATCGCCTTGCTGACCGCGACCAGGGTGTGCAGCCAGCCCCCGACCGACGCCTCCACGGTGTCGTAGAACGCCGAGCCCTGCTTGGCCGGGTCGGCCGCGAGCTGCGCCGACGACATCGGTTCGAGCAGCGCCGCCAAGTAGGACTGCACGACGAACAGGATCCCCGCCAGGACCAGGCAGAACAGCACCGCCCGCGCCACCTTCTCCGAGCCTCCCGTCACCTCCTCGGCGAACGTGGCGATCGCGTCGAAGCCCAGGTAGGAAAGGACCGCGACGGACACCGCACCCAGCACCGCCCCCGGCGAGAAGCCGGCATCCCCGCTGAGCGGCGAAAGCCAGCCCCGCTGCGCCCCGTCCCGTACGAGCACGACCGCCGCCGACACCACGAAGACGAGCAGCACCGCGATCTCCATGGCGAGCACCGCGAAGCCGACCCGGGCCGCGGCCCGTACGCCCCACAGGTTCAGGAGCGTGGTGATCACCACCGCGATCGCCGTCCACACCCAGCGCGACACCGACGGGACCAGGGAGTTCATCGCGATGCCGGAGAAGAGGTAGGCGACCGCCGGAATGAGCAGGTAGTCGAGCATCGCCATCCACCCGGCGACGAACCCGGGCCCCTCGCCGAGCGCCTTGCGCGCGTACGCGAACACCGACCCGGCCAGCGGCACGACCCGCACCATCTGGGCGTAGCTGAACGCGGTGAAGCCCATGGCGACCGTCGCCACCAGATAGACCAGCGCGACCGCGCCGTGCGACTTGGCGTCCAGGGTGCCGAAGATGCCGACCGGGGCCATGGGCGCGATGAAGAGCAGCCCGTAGACGACCAGGTCCCGGAACCCGAGACTCCGCCGCAGTTGCCCGGCCCCCTCGGCCACCTCGCCCGGTTCGGTCCCTTCCGTCCGGCTCCCGGGCTCCCGGGGCTCCCCGCGCTCCTCGCGTACGCCACTCATGCAGCCAGTCTCACCGGCTCCGCGATCTTTGGCCCGCGGGGCACGCCGGTCGGGCTTTGCGTGCCAGCCCCTACCATGGACGGCATGACTGCTACTGCTTCCCGCCGGGTCCTGCTCGCCGCTCCCCGCGGCTACTGCGCGGGCGTGGACCGTGCCGTGATCGCCGTGGAGAAGGCCCTGGAGCAGTACGGGGCGCCCATCTACGTCCGGCACGAGATCGTCCACAACAAGTACGTCGTGCAGACCCTGGAGAAGAAGGGCGCGATCTTCGTCGAGCAGACGGCGGAGGTGCCCGAGGGCTCCATCGTCATGTTCTCGGCCCACGGCGTCGCCCCGACCGTCCACGCGGAGGCCGCCGAGCGCAAGCTGGCCACCATCGACGCGACGTGCCCGCTGGTCACCAAGGTCCACAAGGAGGCCGTGCGGTACGCGAAGGAGGACTACGACATCCTCCTGATCGGCCACGAGGGCCACGAAGAGGTCATCGGCACCTCGGGCGAGGCCCCGGACCACATCACGCTGGTCGACGGCCCGGACGACGTGGCGAACGTCGAGGTCCGCGACGAATCGAAGGTCGTCTGGCTCTCCCAGACCACCCTCTCCGTCGACGAGACGATGGAGACGGTCGGCGCGCTCAAGAACAAGTTCCCCAACCTGCTCTCGCCGCCCAGCGACGACATCTGCTACGCCACGCAGAACCGCCAGGTCGCGGTGAAGAAGCTCGCCGAGGACGCCGAGCTGGTCATCGTCGTCGGATCCAAGAACTCCTCGAACTCGATCCGCATGGTCGAGGTCGCCCTGGACGCGGGCGCCCCCGCCGCCCACCTGGTGGACTTCGCGGACGAGATCGACGAGGCCTGGCTGGAGGGCGTCACCACGGTCGGCCTGACGTCGGGCGCCTCCGTCCCGGACGTCCTGGTCGACGGCGTACTGGAGTGGCTGGCCGAGCGCGGTTACGGCGACGTCGAGACGGTGAAGACGGCGGACGAGTCGATCACCTTCTCGCTGCCCAAGGAGCTCCGCCGCGACCTGCGCGCCGAGGCCGCGGAACTCTCGGGCGAGTAGCCCCGGCCGACCGCCCGGCGACTCGGGCGAGTCACTCCGTACCGCACGCCGGGCCGGGCGTCCGCCCGTACCGTGGATCTCATGAACGCCATGAGGAACGTGTTCGGAGTGGACGTCGGCGGATCCGGCATCAAAGGTGCCCCGGTCGACCTGGAGCGCGGCGACCTGGCGCAGGAACGCCACAAGGTACTGACCCCGCAGCCCGCCACCCCCGACGCGGTGGCGGGCTGCGTCGCGGAGGTCGTCAGCCATTTCGGCTGGTCGGGCCCGGTGGGCATCACGTTCCCCGGGGTGATCACCGCGAACACCGTCCGTACCGCGGCGAACGTCGCCAAGAAGTGGGTGGGCGTGGACGCGGCCCGGCTCTTCGGCGACCGCCTGGGCGGCCTGCCCGTCACCGTCGTGAACGACGCGGACGCGGCGGGCGTCGCCGAGATGCGCGTCGGCGCGGGCAGGGGCCGCAAGGGCACGGTGATCCTGCTGACCTTCGGTACGGGCATCGGGAGCGCGGTCTTCATCGACGGCCACCTCGTCCCCAACACCGAGCTCGGCCACCTGGAGCTGCACGGCCACGATGCCGAGAAGCACGCCTCGACCAAGGTCAAGGAGGACGAGGACCTGAGCTGGTCGCACTGGGCGCGCCGGGTCCAGAAGTATCTGGCCCACGTGGAGATGCTGTTCTCGCCCGAGCTGTTCGTCATCGGCGGCGGGGTGAGCCGCAAGGCCGACAAGTTCCTCCCGCTGATCGAGGGCATCGAGGCGGAGATCGTCCCGGCGCAGTTGCAGAACAACGCTGGGATCGTGGGGGCGGCGATGGTGGCGGCGGGGCGGTAGCCGGGGAGCGGGGGTGGGCCGGCTCGTGGCTCGCCCCCGGGCCGGGGCTGCCCAGCACCCTGCCGGGCGACGGTGTCAGAGCCTGCTCGTCGGCCCACCGGGCTTCTTCGAACCGCGCCGGCGCCGGCTCATCATCCGCACCTTGCGTACGGTGGCGATCACCCCGGCCACGAGCGTTCCGGCGTACAGCCAGCCGGCGTGCAGGGCGAGCGCGGTGACCACGGCCATGGCCTGCCCGCCGAAGCCGCCGACGCCGCCCGCGATCGGGACGATCCCGACGGCGAAGGCGATGGGCACGCAGATCGGGGCGGTCACCAGGTCGACGGGCCGTACCCAGACCGCGGTGACCGCGCTGACCGGCAGGAACAGCACTCCGTACACCGTCGGTGAGCCGTCCAGGAGCAGCGAGTCCAGGGTGCCGAGCACGAACATCAGAGCCGCGGCGAAGAGCCCGCCGCCGAGCCCGGTGAGCCGCGGGGAGGGCAGTCTGCGCAGCGCGGGGCCGGTGGGCGGCACCGGCCGGGCGTCGTCGGCCGGCCGGTGGACGGCGGCGTTCTCACCGTTCGCCGCCGCTCCCGCGGGCACGCCGATGGGCGCCCGGGAGGATCCCGGCGCCGAGGTCCGTGCTTGCTGTCCGTGCTGCGGGGTGCGCGTCCTGTATTGCTCCACCGCACCAACGTAGGTCGCCACAGGGGAGTAACCACCCATTGGACACGCCCTTTGGGCGAGCTTGGGCGTGCGTTCGACGGTCCGGGGCCGTCACGGCCGGTATCGCGCGCCCGTAAACTGGTGGACGGTCCACTCTCAGGACCGTCCACCGCCCTCGTACCGGGAAGTCGCCACGTGTCGCTCACGATCGGAATCGTCGGTCTGCCGAATGTCGGCAAGTCGACCCTGTTCAACGCCCTGACCAAGAACGACGTACTGGCGGCCAACTACCCGTTCGCCACCATCGAGCCCAACGTCGGCGTCGTGGGCGTCCCCGACGCCCGCCTGGCGAAGCTGGCCGAGGTCTTCGGCTCCCAGCGCGTCCTCCCCGCCACGGTCGACTTCGTCGACATCGCCGGCATCGTGCGCGGTGCGAGCGAGGGCGAGGGACTGGGCAACAAGTTCCTCGCGAACATCCGCGAGTCGGACGCGATCTGCCAGGTCATCCGTGCCTTCAAGGACGAGAACGTCGTCCACGTCGACGGCAAGGTGTCCCCGAAGGACGACATCGAGACGATCAACACCGAGCTGATCCTCGCCGACCTCCAGTCCGTCGAGAAGGCGGTGCCGCGCCTGACCAAGGAGTCCCGCCTCCAGAAGGACAAGATCGCGGTCCTGGCAGCGGTGGAGAAGGCCCAGAAGATCCTCGAAGCGGGCGACACGCTCTTCTCGCACGGCATCACCAAGGGCACGGAGCAGGGCGACCTCCTGCACGAGCTGCACCTCCTCACCACCAAGCCCTTCCTCTACGTCTTCAACGTCGACGAGGACGAGCTGGTCGACGAGGACTTCAAGAACGAGCAGCGCGCGCTGGTCGCCCCCGCGGAGGCGATCTTCCTCAACGCGAAGATCGAGTCCGAGCTGATCGAGCTGGACGACGACGAGGCCCTCGAACTCCTCCAGTCCATGGGCCAGGAAGAGCCCGGCCTCGCCACCCTGGGCCGAGTCGGCTTCGACACCCTGGGCCTCCAGACCTACCTGACAGCAGGCCCCAAGGAAACCCGAGCCTGGACCATCCCGAAGGGCGCCACGGCCCCCGAAGCGGCCGGCGTGATCCACACGGACTTCCAGAAGGGCTTCATCAAGGCGGAGGTCATCTCCTTCCACGACCTGATCGACGCGGGCTCGGTGGCGGAGGCCCGCTCGCGCGGGAAGGCGCGGATGGAGGGCAAGGAGTACGTCATGCAGGACGGGGATGTCGTGGAGTTCCGGTTCAACGTGTGACGGGTGCCCTGCTGAGCGCTGGGTGACTCGTCAGGCCTGCGGGTGGCGAGGGGCAGCTTCTTCGAGGAGCCGACCCCTTGCCGCTTCCCGCGTCACCCCCGCGGGCCGCTGCCCGTGCTGAGTGCGGGGGCGGCCGCCTGGGATTGCCGGGTGTACGCCTCGGCACCGGCCAGTTCCCGCAGCTTTTCGCGGGTCTCGGCGTCGGGCGAGTAAACCAGCGTGCCGATCATCCCCCGGGTCAGCAGCACCTTGTACGTGTTGCGGATCAGCCGGTCCACGTCCGCGTCCGGAACGCTCTGCTCCGGCTTCACGTTCCCCGGCATGGACCAGCCTCCGATGCGTACATCGTCCACGAGCTGTTTCCCGTCCGGGTTTCCACGGCCGGCAGAAGCCCGCCGTGATGCGCGCTGTGGATCCCTCTCGGTCGCGTGCTCGGATGAACTGATGCATCTGCTCCGGGCAGTTGGCGAGCAGGACCTCCATCCGCCCGTCCGGTCGCCAGGCCACCGGATCGGAGACGTCAAGACCCGGCAACTGCTGGACCCAGCGTTGGTACCGCTTGCTGCCGCCCGCCCTGAACGTGGCTTCCAGGTCCGTCACTTCGACGGTGCATCCGTTCTCCTCGGCGAGCTTCTTGAGACAGTCGGCGGTGCCCACCTCGTCCGGGCGGATCGACTGATGGTCGTCGAGCAGGAAGATCGGCACCCTGGCGGCCTTGATCAGATCGATTGCCTGTGGCCGCTCCCCCTCCCCAACGTCCACTCCGACGTCTGGTCGGCGGGCACTCCCGTTGCTCCCGACTGAGGTGTTGGACAGGCCGAAATCGGTCCGTCGAGTCACTCGGTGGGCGGCCATATGTGCGCCGTTCCAAGAGGGCGGCTCTCCCGGGTCGGTCGAGTACGGGCATCTCAATGTCGGCCGGGTGGAGGCCGGGCGGTCGGAGAGGAGACGTGAGTCGGGCCGAAGGGCGGCTGTATGGCGACCAGTTGACCAGGTCTGGGTATGCTCGGTGCGCACATGTGTCGGGTGAGGCGGGGGCTGAGGGTGGACGGCGCGGTGGAGCTGGCGGACATGGTCGCCCAGTTGCGGAGCGAGCTGAGCCGGGCCATGGCGGACGGGGACGGCGAAGGCATCCGCTTTCAGGCGGAGTCGCTCGAACTCGAACTCACCGTCGGGGTCGAGCGGAGCCGGGAGCCGGGGGCCAAGGTGCGGTTCTGGGTGTTCGACGTCCAGCATTCCGCGCGCTCCGCGAACACGACCACCCAGCGGATCAAGCTCAGCCTCAAGCCGGTGCGCGCCGACGCACCCGAGCGCCCCGCGCTGATCTCGGGCGCCGAGCTGTTCGATGAGAGCTGAGCCCTCGGCCGACGGGCCTGGGCTCGACCCGCACCGGATCGCCGAGATCATCGTCGAGACCGGCGTCGGCAGGCGGCGCGGTTCCGGCTACCGGATATGCACGGACACTGTTCTCACCGCTGCCCATGTGGTCGTCGGTGCGGCCGGTGTCGTCGTGCGGTGCGATGCCGACCGGGAGGGCGAGTGGTCGGGCCCCGCCGCTGTGACCTGGGCGGATGCGGGAACCGACCTTGCCGTGCTGCGTGTCGTACCGCCGGAGTCGGCCCCCTCGGTCGTCGAGCCGGCCCGGTTCGGGCGCATCCCCGACGACCGGCACGGCGTGATCGACGTGTACGCCCTCGGGTTCCCGCTGTGGAAGCGCCGCAGCCGCTCCGACCGTACGTCCTTCCGCGAACTGCACCAGGCGGACGGGACCGTCGCGGCGCTCTCCAACCTCCGTACCGGAACGCTGGAGATGACCGTCGCGCCGGCCGGCGCCGATCCCGACCCGGCGACCTCGCCGTGGGCGGGCATGTCCGGAGCCGCGGTGTGGGCCGGCAACCGCATCATCGGGGTGGTCGCAGAGCACCACCGCTCGGAGGGCCCGGGCCGGCTCACCGCCGTCCGCCTGGACCACGCGCTGGGCAGGCTCGGCCCGGCGGAACGGGCGGAGTTCGTGCGGTTGCTCGGGCTGGCCGAGCCCCTGCCTCTCGCCGTGCCGGGAGAAACGCAGGGGGGCGTGCGAGTGGTCGGCGTGCCCGTCGCGTACGGCATCGAGCTCTTCAAGAACCGCGCCAGTGAACGCGAGGCGATCGCACGGCACTTGAGTGATCCCGCAATCCGCATGGTGACCATCACCGGGCCCCGCGGCATCGGCAAGAGCGCGCTCGCCGCCAAGGTCATGGATCTGCTCGACCGCGGTGCGTGGCCGGGCTCCGTCCAAGGTCCGCTCCCTTCCGGTCTCGTCAACCTCTCCACCCGTACGTCCGGGATTTCGCTGGAGCGCCTTTATTTCGACTGCGCCCGGCTGCTCGGGCCCGAGCGCCTGGCCGGGCTGCGCGACGTCTGGAACGCGGGCGGGACGACGCAGGAGCGGCTCGCCGAGCTGCTCGCTGCCATGGGCGACCGGCTGATCGTCATCCTCATGGACAACCTGGAGGACCTGCTCGAAGACGACGGCAGCATCGCCGACGAGGAACTCGCGGTCATCCTCGACTGGCTCTTCCGGGCCCGTTCGACCCCGCGCCTCCTGGCCACCAGCCAGGTGCCGGTGCGCCTCGCGCCCGAACTGCGGCGCTTCGCCGCCCACGTGGAGCTCTCCGAGGGTCTCAGCCCCGCCGAGTCGGCGGTCCTCCTTCGCGAACTCGACCGGGACGGCTCGCTCGGCATAGCGGGTCTGTCCGAAGACGAGCTGCTGCACGCCGCGGTTCATGTGCACGGCGTGCCGCGCGCGCTGGAACTGCTCATCGGCGCGCTGGCCGACGACACGGTGCTCCTGCCGAGCCTGCGGGACGTGCTGAACGACTTCACCCGGCGCCACGACGTCGTCGCCGACCTCGCCCAGGACCGCTACAAACGGCTCGACGAGCGGGCGCACGTAGTCCTCGGCGTGCTCGCCGCGCTGCGTACGCCCGTGACGCAGAGCGCGGTCGAGGAGATCCTGGCCGGCCTCGACCCGGAGCTGCCCACGGCCCGCGTCCTCGCCTCGCTCGTCCGCATGCACCTGGTCTCCGTGGACCGGGCACACCGCACCTTCGCCCTGCACCCGCTGGACGCGGAGATCGCCTACGGACGCATGCCCCAGGACGGACCCCACAGGAGACAGGCAGTGGAACGAGAGATCGCATCCTGGTACGGGCGCCGCGCCGAGTCGCGCGGGACCTGGCGGACACTGGAGGACATCGAGCCGCAGCGGCGCCGGTTCGATCACCTCGTACGTTCCGAGGACTACGACGATGCGGCGCGGGTGCTGTGCGAGATCAGCGAGTGGTTGGTGTGGCACGGGTCGGTGCTCGCCGCCGTCTCCATGCACCTCGCCGTCGAGGGGCGCATCCGCGACGAGCGGGTACGGCTCGCGCACGCGGTCGCTTATGGGCACGCGCGGCTCATAGCTGGGCCGATGGAGCAGTCGGTCGCGTCCTTCACCGAAGCGGCGGCCCTCGCCGAACGCCTCGGTGATCGAAGCGCGTTCCAGCACGCACTGTTCGGCCTTGGCGACGCCAACCGGCAACTGGGACACCTGCATGCCAGTACCGAACCACTCGCCCGCGCTGCCGAGCTGGCGCGTGAACTCGGTGACGCCGAGCGTGAAGTGCACGCGCTGCTCTCACTCAGCCTTACTCACAGCTACCTCGGCGACGGCGAGAGCGCGCTGGCCGGCGCCGACCGGCTGGCCGCGCTGGGCGAGGCGAGCGGCGACCTGCTCACAACCGCACGCTCGGGCAACGCGCGCACCATCGCCCTACTCTCGCTGGGCCGCTGGCAGGAGACCATCGCAGCGGGCGCCGAGACCATCCGCGCCTACCGCGCCTCCGGCATCCAGGAGGCGACCTCCGGTGCGATGAACGCGCAGGGCCTCGCCCTCTTGGCCCTCGATGAAACGGCGCAGGCGATTGCGGCACTTCTGGACGCCTGCCACGAAGCTTCCCTGACGGAGAGCCCTCGTACGGAAGGCGTCTGTCTGCTGAACCTGGCATGGGCGTACTGGTGCGACGCCCGCTACGACCGGTCCGCCACGACGGCGGACCGCGCCTCGGCAGCGCTGGACATCGCGGGCGCCGCCCAGGCGGAAGCGGCCAGAGCCTTGGCGGAGGCGGCCCGGGCACTGCCCGCCGGCCCGGCGGCGGCAGCCGAAGCGCTGCGCCGCGCGGCGGCTGCGCTGGACGGGAACGTGGAGGTTGTCGCCCCGGGATGGGTCGAGGAGCGGGCTCGGGGGCTGATGGGCTGAGCCGGGTCGCGGGGAGTTCGGTGATCCGGCTCCCGTAGGACGGATGACCGACGGCCGGCCGCTTTCCCCACAGGGGAAAGCGGCCGGCCGTCGGTCATTTGCCGCGCGTCGGGCGACGCGGACCGCCGGTGCCAGCTCTGGTTGGGCCGGTCGAAGGCCCGCCCCCGCGGGGGCGGGCCTTCGCGTGCGGGACTGGTCCGCGGCGACGCATCGACCGGGCACCAGACTGCTACCTCTAACGCTTGACAGCCTTTCCGGGCATCTGTAAGTCTTCACTTACATGCTTTCCGCGATGCCAGAGAGGGTGAGCCATGACGAGCGAGGACCTACTGGCTGTCCTGGCCGCCATGGGGCACGGGCAACGCCTCCGGATCCTCGCCGAACTTGCCGCAGGGCGGATGTACGTCAGCGAGCTGGCCCGTCGGCTCGGCATCTCCCGGCCGCTGCTGTACATGCACTTGGAGCGGCTGGAAAAGGCCGGCCTGGTGCTCGGCAACCTGGAGCTCTCCGAGAGCGGCAAGGCGCTGAAGTACTTCGAACTGGCGCCGTTCGACCTCCACTTGAACATCCGGACGATACGAGCGGCCCTCGCGGCAGACACGGACAGGCACAGCGATATGCAGGGGAACCCGAGATGACCGATGCCGTGGCCCACTCCGGCGAGTCCGCCGAATTCGTGAAGTCTCACTCAACACGCCGTCATTCGGGTTTGGTTGACGCGAATCAGTCGCCAACTTTGCCCGGTGGAGCGCCTGTTGCCAGGAGCGGGAGAAGTCGGCTCATCAATGCCCGGCTGCTGCCCCCGCGCCGCGGTCCGCTGCGCACGCTGTTCTCCGGCGCGCCCTGGCGCGCCACCGGCTACCTTCTCGGCTACCTCTTCACCGGTACCGCCCTGTTCGCCGTCTCGACCGCCGCCGTGCTGGCGGGGTTCGTGTTCGGCCAGCTTACCCTGACGCTCGTGCTGACGGTCGGATCCGCCTGGGTCGTGCGGTGCTGCGCCCAGGTCGAGCGGGGCCGCGCCGCGCTCGTCGACGAGCCGATCCCGTACACGTACCAGGAGGTCACCGAGCCCGGTGTCGCGGGACATCTCAAGGCCCGCTGCACCGACCCGGCGTTCTTCCGTGACTGCGCCTACCTGATCCTGCTGTTCCCGGCGCTCCTCCTCCTGGACGTGCTGACCCTGCTGATCTGGCTGCCGCTGCTCGTCGGTGTATCGCTGCCGCTGTGGTTCTGGGGGGTCGACTCCCGCCAGCCCGACGGGAGTTACCACACAGGGATGCGCCTGGGGCGGTCCGACGGCACCGGCGTCGGCGTGTGGATCGACAGCTGGCCCGCCGCGCTGATCGCCGCAGCCGTCTTCTTCGTCCTCGCCCTGTACGTCTCCCGCCTGGTGGTCGCGGCGGCCCGGCTGCACCTGACCGTCGCCCACACGCTGCTCCGCCCTCCCACCGATCCACTCGCCCGGGCCAAGCGCGTACTCATGGAGCCGGGCCCCCTGTCACTCACATCCGCCGGCCCGGTCGGCGGGCCCACCACCCTCGAAGGACACAGCTCATGAACGGGACGCCGAGTCCGCACCCCCAGGAAGTCGTACGGCTCGACTCCGTACGGAAGATCTACGGTGGGTCCAGGCACCACCAAGTAGCCGCACTCGACGGCGTCAGCATCGGTCTGCACCGGGGCACCTTCACCGCCGTGATGGGCCCGTCGGGTTCGGGCAAGAGCACCTTCCTGCACTGCGCGGCCGGGCTCGACCGGCCGACGTCCGGATCGGTGCAGCTGGACGGTGTGGATCTGTCGCCGCTGAAGGAGCGCGAGCTGACCCAGCTGCGCCGCGAGCGGATCGGCTTCATCTTCCAGGCGTTCAACCTGCTTCCCGCGCTCAGCGTGCTCGACAACGTCACCCTGCCGCTGCGGCTGGCCGGACGTCGCCCCAAGAAGGCCGCGGTGAACGAAGTCATCGAGCGCGTCGGCCTCGCGGACAAGCGGGGCAGCCGGCCCGGCGAGCTCTCCGGCGGTCAGCAGCAGCGCGTCGCCATCGCCCGCGCGCTGGTCACCCAGCCGGCGGTGATCTTCGGTGACGAGCCGACCGGCGCCCTGGACACCTACACGGCTCGCGAGGTGCTGACACTGCTGCGCGAGGCAGTCCAGTGGGGCGGGCAGACCATCGTGATGGTCACCCACGACCCGGTGGCCGCCTCGCACGCGGACCGCGTGCTGTTCCTGGCCGACGGCCGGATCGTCAGCCACCTCGACAGGCCCACCGCCGATCAGGTCGCCGAACGGATGACCCACCTCGGCGCCTGGGGCACCGAGAGCGCCGCGCCCGCGGCACAGCCCGGAGGGTGGACCCACCGATGATCAGGATCGCGCTGCGCACCCTGCGCTTCCACAAGGGCGGCTTCATCGCCTCGTTCATCGCGCTGTTCTTCGGCGCCGCGATCGTGATCGGCTGCGGCGGCCTGTTCGAGACCGGGCTGCACAACGCGGCACCGCCCCAACGCCTGGCCGCCGCCCCGATCGTGGTGACCGGCGACCAGAAGTACCCCGGTACCCGGCGCGACATGTTCCCCGAGCGCATCCACCTGGACAGCGCGCTCACCGACAAGATCAAGGCCGTGCCCGGTGTCGAGGCCGCGGTGCCGGACGTTTCCTTCCCCGCCGCACTCACCCCCGGCGGCAGCAAGCAGCCCGGACCCCAGGTCACCGGCCACGGCTGGTCGTCCGCCCGGCTCGCGCCGGAGCGGATCACCACCGGCGCCCCGCCGTCCGGGACGGGCCACGTCGTCCTGGACACTCGCCTGGCCGCCCGGACGGGGCTCGCTCCGGGGCAGAACATCACGCTCCTGGTCCATGGCGCCGCGCGGAGTTACGTGATCTCCGGCCTGGTCGCCGGATCCGGCGACCAGGACACCGTGTTCCTCTCCGACCAGGAGGCCGGGCAGGCCACCGGGCGGCCCGGCAAGGCCGACTCCATCGGTGTGCTCACCGCACCCGGCGCCGACGCCGGCCAGGTCGCGGGGGCGGTGAAGAAGGCCGTGGCCGACTCCGGGACCCGACTGCAGGTCCTCACCGGTGACCAGCGCGGCTGGGCGGAGAACCCCGATGTCGTCGCCAAGGGCAGCAAACTCGTCACCCTGGCCTCGGTGTTCGGCGGGCTCTCCGCGGCCGTCACCATCTTCGTCGTGTCCAGCACCCTCGGCCTCTCCATCCAGCAGCGCCAGCGCGAAATGGCCCTGTTGCGGGCGATCGGCACCACTCCGGGCCAGCTGCGCCGGCTGATCCTCGGCGAGACGCTGTTCATCGGCGTCATCGCCACCGCACTGGCCTGCTATCCCGGCCCGCGCATCGGCAGGTTCCTGCTCGGCGCCTTCTCCGACGCAGGGGTGGTACCGGACACCATCGTGTTCCGGGCCGGCCTGGTCCCGGTGTTCATCGGTGTGGGGGCCGCGTTGCTCACCGCGGTGGCCTCCGCCTTCATCGCCGCGCGGGCCGCCGCGCGCACCCGGCCCACCGAAGCGCTCGCGGAGGCGAATCTGCAGCGCCGCTGGTTCAGCCGCACCCGGCTGATCTTCGCCCTCCTCTTCCTCGGCGGCGGACTGGCCCTGGCCCTGGTCACCGCGAACATGGACGGCCCTACGGCGGGCAGCACGGCAACGCCGGCCGCGATGCTGTGGACCGCCGGGTTCGGTCTTCTCGGCCCCGCTCTCGCCAAGGCGATCACCGCGATGCTCCGGGGCCCGATCCGGTCGGTGTCCGGTCTGGCCGGCCGGCTGGCCACGCTGAACGCCAAGGCCCGCACCGGCCGGATGGCCGGCGCCGTGATGCCTGTCATGCTGGCCACCGGCCTGGCCATCGCCCTCATCTATCTGCAGACGACCCAGTCCAGCGGCTCGCGGAAGGCCTTCGACGACGCCCTGCGGGCCGATCTCGTGGTCACCTCCGTCGCCGGGGGGCTGCCGCTGGACGCCGTCGACACGATTCGCAGCCAGCCCGGCGTCGAGGCCGCCTCCGGACAGATCGCCAGCCTCGGCTACATCGAACCGAAGAACACCCGGCCCGACGGCACGACCGCCGACGACAGCGCGGACCCCACCAAGGTCCCGCTGCTCGGCGTCACGCCCGAGGGGCTGTCCCGCACCACGGCTTGGAAGCCCTCGGCGGGCAGCCTCGACGACCTGCGCGGGGACACCGTCGTCCTGCCGGCCACGTTCGCATCGGACTCGGGGAAGCACATCGGCGACCTGGTCCCGATGCGGCTCGGCGACGGCAGCCGGGTCCAGCTGAAACTGGTCGCCACGGTCGAAGGGGCCCGGGGCTACGAGACCGCGCTGCTTCCCGCCTCGCTCCTGCTCCAGCACACGGACAACGGGCTGCTCCCGCAGATCATGGTGAGCAGCGCGTCCGGTACGAGCCACGACCAGCTGACCCGGACGCTGTCCGCCCTCTCTACCAGCGTGCCCGGGCTGCGGGTGGCCGACCGGGAGTCGGTCAGCGCCGTACACGCCGAATCGGACCAGACCCAGACCTGGATGTCGTACCTGCTGCTCGGCATGGTCGTCGGATACGCGACGATCGCCCTGGTCAACACCCAGGTGCTGGCCACCAACGAGCGGCGGCGGGAGTTCATGCTGCAGCGGCTGATCGGTTCCACCCGTCGTCAGGTGCTGCAGATGATGACCGTGGAAGCGACCCTGGTGTCGGTGGCCGGAATCGTGCTGGGGGTCCTGGTCGCGGGGCTGACCCTGGTGCCGCTGAGCGAGGCCGTGCTGGGCTCGCCGGTGCCCGACGGCTCCCCGTGGATCTTCATCGGCGTCGTCGTCGCCGCCTGTGCGCTCACCCTGGCCACGACCCTGCTCGCCGCCATGGTGGTCCTGCGCAATGGGCCCGGCGACGTGGTGGGCGTCCGCGAGTGAACCAGCCTGCGCCGCCGGGTGTGCGGCACGCGCCCGGCGGCGCGGCCCCGTGCCGGCGCAGCGCGGAACGGCCCCCGCATCGCGGGGGCCGTTCGACACGCCAGGACGGTTCGAGCCCGTCAGCCGGACTCCTCCGCCAGCCGCCGCGTCGCCACGACGTCACACTTGCCGTTGGCGTTGAACACGATCTCCCGGACGACCCGTACGGATTGCGGCACCAGGGCGGAAGGGAGCGCCGAGGCAAGGGACTTGTGCACCATCTCGGCAAGGGCCTCCCGGTCGCTCACCTGCTGTCCCGGCCGCACGAACAGCTCCAGGCTGTCCACCGGTCCGCGGCTGATGTCGAAGGCCGCGTCCGCCACTCCCGGCACCGCGAGCACATGATGGCGCAGCTCACCCAGCTCGACCCGATGCCCGTTGACCTTCAACTGGTCGTCCCGGCGCCCGAGATAGAGCAGCGTCTGCTCGGGGAGCAGCTCGACCACGTCTCCGGTGCGGTAGGCGCGGCCGGGACCGCCGCCGAGGTCCGCCTCGTCGATGAACTTCTCGCCGAAGCCCTGCTCCCCGATGTAACCGGCGGCGACCGCACGCCCGGCGATCACCAGCTCGCCGGGCTGCCCCGGTGCCACCGGCCGCAGCTGCTCGTCGACCACATAGGCCCGGGTGTTCCAGGCCGGCACACCGATGGGCACCGTCGGGGTCGACGGAAGGCGGGCGTTGTCGAAGGGGTAGGCGCAGCAGCCGATCGTGGTCTCGGTCGGGCCGTAGTGATTGACCAGCCGCACCCCGTCGATCCGCGACCCGAGAGCGGTGATCAGTGCCGGGTCGAGACCCTCGCCGCCGAACATCAGCAGCCCGGTCGCCCGGTCGTAGCGGGGCGGTGTCTCCAGCACGTCGAAGAAGCGGGCGTGCGACGGGGTCAGCTTGATGAAGGTGTACTTGTCGTTGCGGGAGTCGAACAGCGTGGCCTGGTCCCATGGGCCGGCCACGGTCACCACCCGGCGCCCCTGAGCGAGCGGTACCCACAGCGAGGTCATCGCCAGGTCGAAGCCCAGGCTGGCGAAGAGCGGGCTGCCGATGCCATCGGTCCCGACGATCGAGCCGCACCACGACACATAGTTGGCCAGCGAGCCGTGCGCGACCATGACTCCCTTGGGAGTGCCGGTCGACCCGGAGGTGAAGACGACGTACGCGATGTCCTCGGCCCGCGGCAGCGTCCGTTCCGGCGGGACCGGGAGGTCGGCGAGCGTGCTCACATCGACGGCGGGCAGGCCTGGCGCGGGCAGCCCGGCAGCGCCGTCGTGGACCAGGGCGGCCGGCCGGGAGCCGGCGATGACGGCTCCGGTCCGCTCACCCGGGTGCGTCGGGTCGATGGGCACATAGGCGGCGCCGAGCACCATCACGCCGAGGGCGGCGGCCGTCACGCCCGCGGTCCGTTCGGCCCACAGAGCGACCCGGTCGCCGGGGCCGACACCGGCTTCCTCCAGGGCGGCGGCCACGACGAGCGCGCGGTGCCACAACTGCCCGTAGGTGGTGAGGGACCTGCCGGACTGAACGGCCACGGCGTCCGGCCGTAGCATCGCGTGCCGGCGCACGATCCGCACCACCGAGTCGTCCTCTACCGTGCGCACCACGCCGGCCACTGAGCTGGGGTGTTGCCGGAATGAAGCCATCGCTGCTCCTTCTGCTCGCTGAGCGGCGGACGTCACGCCCCGTCCGGCAGCTGGGGGCCGGGGCCGGAGACGGGCCGCTCGTTCGGCCGGGGGCGGAAGTCGTCCCCGGCAGGACATCGCCCTGTCCGCCGGGCGGCTCCGCCCGGCGGACAGGGGCCGGTCAGCGGGCCGCCGACCCGACGGACAGGTCGGCGCGGGCGACCATGTCGCCCATCGCCACGATGATCTTCCGATCGCCCTCGAACGGGTCGCGGCCGTGCGAGACGAGCATGTTGTCGATGACCACGACGTCCCCCTGCTCCCATACGAACCGCTGGGCGAGTTCGTCGTAGACCGACCGGAGCCGGGCGACCGTGGCGTCGTCGATGGGCGAGCCATCGCCGAACGAGGCGCTGCGCGGATACGCGGCCTCGTCGTCGCCGAACAGCGAGCGCATCACCTCTCGGTCCGAGGGCTCGAGGCAGGCAGTGTGGTGCAGGAACAGCTGGTTGAAGAAGACCTGTTCGCCGGTGCCGGGGTGGCGGATCACGGCCGGGGCGAGCTGCTGGGTCCGCAGCACCCCGCCGGGCAGCCACGTGCACTCCACGTCCTGGGCCCGGCAGCGCTCTTCGACCTCGGCCCGGTCGGTGGTGTCGAACATCTTCTCCCAGCCGACGTCGACCCCCGGGATGAAGTTGCGTACGTATCGGATGCCGCGTTCTTCGAACCGTTGGCGCAGGTCGTCGGGGAGGGCGGCCCACACCTTGCGGCCGTCGACGATGGGGGTCGCCCCGCCGCCGCTCGCCGGCTGGATGCAGCAGAAGAACTGGCGGCTGGGCCACTGCGGCATGTGCGAGCTCTCGTGGTGGAAGAGGATCGCCTGCTCTGCCGGATAGGGAGTCGACTTGTAGACGCGATCGGCGTCCTTCTCGTGGGGAAGGTCGCCGTAGTCTCCGTACAACGTGCTGACCAGGGAGGCGGCCAGGGCGTCGAACGCATTCGCGTGGTCGATGCCGAAGCCGCGCAGCAGAATCGCTCCGTGCTCCGCCAGCAGTTCCTCGATGGCGGAGCGGTATTTGGCCGCCCAGACCTCGGCAGCGAGGCCCGGCGCCAGGCACCGGACCGTGGGAGGGTAGCTCTCGTGGTCGAAGCTGACGTCAGGACCGAACATCCTGGACATCCCTTCCTCTCGTGGTCGCAAACGAGCCGCTGCCTCGTCCGAGGCCGCTGCGGTACGCCCGACGAAAGTGGTACACGCCGGGAGCGCGGCGGCACCTTGGGACTGGGTTCGGCTTCCATTCGTACGTCGTCAACAGACGTGGTCCGGGTGCTCAGTGGGGAACACGGGCGAGCCTAGGCAGGGCCGGACACCCCGGCCACGTCCTTAAGTTCCGGGCGAAACTCACAGGCCAGCCCGGGAGAACCACGAGACGGGGCGGCTAGTCGACGCTGCGCAACAGGCTCTCGACGGCCTTGACACGAGCTCCAAGGCGGGCCAACTGCTCCTGCACCACCGCCTGGTTGGCCGCCGCTTCCTCGGCCAGCCTGTGGTACTCGGCCACGACCACGGCGTCAGCGCGATGGCGCTGCAGTCTGAAGTAGGCGACGACGCTCGTCGTGATGCCGCCCACGAGAATCAGGACGATGGTGATGGCGATGACAGCGCCGGTCATGTGCGCTTCCCCTTTGGTTCGTTGAGTTGCTGCGGGTCCACGCCCCCTCCGGAACCCGCTCCGTCCGACGCCGCGGCCTGAATCTCCTGCGCGGGCGCGAGGATCATATCCACGTACTCGTATGGCTCAACGGGCCTGCCCGCCCCTACAGTTGCCCCGCGCGTGCCGCATCACGGCGCCGGTCATCGCCCGCCGCTTCCCGGATCTCGACGTGCTTCCCGTGGGTTTCGGCAGCCACCAGTGCGACTGGGTCAGCGACATCCACGGCACGTACGCGCTGGTCATCTCCCCCCTTCCACTCGCGGAGACGGCTTCGTGCCGCGGCCGGACCGGCGACTGGGGTCATACCTTCCGCGTCTCCGCCCCATCCCATTCCATAGATGAGTCGGCTTACGGTTGACGGCTCACACCTGCACCCGTCATTCTCTTCTTACACCCGTTGGGTCGGAGTTTCGACCATGCCATGTAAGGAGCTGGGACCGTGGAGAAGCAGCCGATCACCGTGAGGGTGGCGAGCTGGAGCGCCTTACACCCTGGGCGGGCCATCGCCGGGTGGTTCGCGTTCGTCGTGCTGTGTCTGGCCGTCGGCATGTCGGTCGGCACGCACAACGCCGTGGCGAAGGACTACCGGGTGGGCGAGTCCGGCCGGGCCGAGGCCATCGCCACGCAGGAGGGCCTGCAGCACAAGCCGGCCGAGCAGATCATGATCAGCGCCAAGTCCGGTGCGCTGGATCAGGCGAAGGCCGAGGCGGTCGCACAGGACCTCACGGACCGCATGAAGAAGCTCCCCGAGGTTCTCGGCGTGGCTCCCGCGGCCCGGTCGGAGAACGGCAGGATGCTCATGGTCGAAGTGACCATGAAGGGCGTCAAGCTGGAGGCCAAGGACCACGTCGACCCGCTTCTCGAGCAGACGACGCAGGTGCAGAAGGCCCATCCGGACCTGGTCGTCGAGGAGACGGGTGATGCCTCGGTCAGCAAGGGCCTCAACAAGCAGCGCAGCGCCGACCTGGCGACCTCGGAGATGATCACCTTCCCGGTCACCCTCATCACGCTGCTGGTCGTCTTCGGCTCGCTGGTCATGGTCGGCGTGCCGCTGCTCCTCGCCGTCTCGTCGATCATGGCCGCCGTCGGTCTGTCCATGGTGGTCTCCCACGTGGTGCCCGACGCGGGTGTCGGAACCAATGTCATCCTGCTGATCGGCATGGCCGTCGGGGTCGACTACACGCTCTTCTACCTCAAGCGCGAGCGCGAGGAACGGGACAGGGCGGGCGGACGGCTCAGCCCCGAGGCGCTGGTGGGGATCGCCGCGGCGACCTCGGGCCGGGCGATCGTGGTCTCGGGCCTCGCGGTCATCCTCTCCACGGCCACCCTGTTCCTCGCCACCGACATCATCTTCTCCTCACTGGCCGTGGGCACCATCGTGGTCGTCTTCGTGGCCATGGTCAGCTCGGTGACCGTACTGCCCGCTCTGCTGGTCAAGATCGGCCGACGGCTGGACAAGCGGGCCGCCCGTGCGGCCGCGCGGGGCAAGACGCCCCGGCGCCGTAAGCCGGAGTCGACCGGCCGGGCGTGGACATTGCTCCTGAGCCCCGCGCGCAACCACCCGGTGGCCACGCTGATCGTGTCGGTGGTCGTCATGCTCGGCCTCGCCGCGCCCGCGCTCGGCATGCAGCTGCGGGTACTGAACAAGGACACCCACTCCCGGGCCATCCCGGAGATGCAGACGTACGACCGGCTCAACGACGCCTTCCCGGACCTGAGGGCTGAGCACTGGGTGGTGGTACGGGGCGACGCGGGCCAGACCGACCAGGTGCGTTCGGCGCTGCAGGACCTGGCCGGCCGCGCCAAGGCCGACCCGATGTTCTCCAAGAGCACGCCGAAGGTGAAGACTTCGGCCGACGGAACGGTCAGCGTGATGACGCTGTCCGTGCCCTACAAGCTCAGCTCGCCGCAGGCGTCCGGCTCGCTGGATCACCTGCGCACGACCTATCTCCCGGAGACAGTCGGCAAGTTGAAGGGCGTGGAGTACGGCGTGGACGGCCCGGTTGCGGTCGACGTCGACTACATGGCCCACCAGAACGACAAGCTGCCCGTCGTCGTGGGGTTCCTGCTCCTGCTGACCTTCATCATGACGGTGCTCGTCTTCGGCTCGGCGGTCATCGGACTGATCGGCGTGCTGCTCAACCTGCTCTCGGTCGCCGCCGCGTTCGGCCTGGTCGTCGTCTTCTTCCAGTGGGGGCTCGCCTCGACCCTGTTCGGCTTCGACGAGAGTGCCACCAGCGCCATCGGCTCCCGTGTACCGCTGTTCCTCTTCGTGATCCTGTTCGGTCTCTCGATGGACTACCAGGTCTTCGTGGTCAGCCGGATCAAGGAAGCGGCGCTGAAGGGAGTGCCGACCCGGCAGGCGGTGATCGACGGGATCGGGCACTCGGCCAAGGTGGTCACCAGCGCGGCGGTCGTGATGGTGACGGTGTTCGCGAGCTTCATGTTCCTGCACCTGGCCGAGATGAAGCAGATCGGCTTCAGCCTCGCGGTGGCGGTCCTCCTGGACGCCTTCATCATCCGCGTCATGATCCTGCCCGCGGCCCTGATCCTGCTCGGCAACGCCACCTGGTGGCCGTCCCGCAAGATGCGCCGCGCCCAGGCCCAGGGAGCCGCGGCTGAGCACCACGACCTTCCGGTCACCGGCCCCGTGGCCCACCTCCGGCGGTAGCCGCCGAGTCCCGCAGACGGGCGCCGGACCGGACATCCCCCGCCGGTCCGGCGCCTTCCCGTCGGGTCCATCAGCGCGATCAACGCCCTGCGCCCCTGGAGTTCCTCCAGGGGCGCAGGGCGTTGATGTCTCCCGCCCCAACAGACCCTCAACGCATGTCAGTTGCCTGTCAGTGCCGTCGCCGACGATCGGCAGCGTGTACTCGGTGACCTCGCTGGTGTCTCGTGATCCTTTTGGTGGAACCTATGGCCGCTCTACTTGTCCGTCGCCGCGTGCGCGGTCGCCGCGGACGCGCATCCGTTCACATGGACCGCGTTCGCGCAGGAGATCCTCGCGAAGCTCCGCCTCGTCCAGACCAGCATGAAGAAACCGTCATAACGACGCACATTGACATGATCCGGATCACGAGACGCTAGGGGATTGCTATGACTGATGTTCAGGTGGCCGGCCTTCCGCTCACCGCCGGCCAGAAGGACATCTGGTTCGACGAAAAGCTCTCCGGTGGCGGCGCGACGTACAACACCGCTATTTACTGGGACATACGTGGGCCGCTGGACCTGGATGTCTTCCGGGCCGCGCTGGATCGGCTCGTGGAGGAGTCGGAGTGCCTGCGCGCCCGGTTCACCGAAGTGGACGGCGAGCCACGGCAGTTCATCGAGCCGTTGTCCGAGGTGCCGGTGACCATCGCCGACGTCAGCGGCGCGGACGACCCGGCCGGGGCGGCCCGCGAGGCGATCGGCACCGATCTGCGTGAGCCGCTCTCGCCCGCGGACAGCGAGGGCACCCCGCTCTTCCGGCTGAGTGTGTTCACCCTCGGCCCCGAGCGCACCTTCTTCTGCCTCCTCAACCACCACCTGGTGTCGGACGGCTTCAGCTACGTCATCTACTGGGAGCGCCTTTCGGCGATCTACGAGGCGATGCTCGCCGGCACCTCCCTGGACGAGGGGCGCTTCCCGTCGCTGCGGACCCTGATCGAGGCCGAGGCCGCCTACGACGGCTCCCCGCGTGCCGAACGGGACCGCTCCTACTGGGAGCAGCAGTTCGCCGATCGGCCCGAGCTGATCACCCTCGCGACCCGGGACGCCGACCCCGCCCAGGCATTCCTGCGCGAGGAGACCGTACTGCCGGAGCCGATCGCCCAGGGGCTGCGGAAGGTCGGCTGGGACGCGCGGGTGACCTGGCAGACCGTGCTGGTCGCCGCGCTCGCCGCGTACACCGGGCGGATGGCGGCCACCGACGACGTGCTGCTCTCCCTGCCCGTCACGGCTCGGGTGGGCGGCACCATGCAGAACATTCCCGGCATGGTGGTCAACTACCTGCCGCTGCGCCTGGCCCTGCGGCCCGGGGCCACCCGCGCCGAGCTGCTCGCCGAGACCTACCGGAGCTTCTCCCAGGGGCTCAGGCACCAGCGCCACCGGGTGAGCCGGATCCGCCGCGCGATGGGTCTGTCCAGCGACGACCGCAGGCCGTTCGGCCCGTTTATCAACATGATGCCGCAGGTCGAGCGGCTCGGTATCGGACCCTGTGAGGCCACCATCCACAGCCCCTCCACCGGTCTGGTCGACGACCTCGAATTCACCGTCGCCGACAAGGGAGACGCCGGTATCGGCGTGGACCTCAGCGCCAACGAGGCCCGTTACACCCCGGACGAGGTACGTGATCACCTGGCCCGTTTTGTGGACTTCCTCGGCCGCTTCGTGGCCGCCGGAGCGGACGAGCGGCTCGGCGGACTCGACCTCCTGCCGCCCGACGAGGCGGCCGAGCTGTCCGCGGCCCTGACCGGCCCGGTGCGCCAGGAGCCGTACCTGGGTGTCGTGGAACGGGTCCGGGCCCGGGCCGTCGATCGGCCCGACGCGGTCGCGGTCACCGACGACGGTGGCAGCATCGGCTACGCCGAGCTCGTCGGCCGTGCCAGTGCCCTCTCGCGCGAGCTGGTCGGGCACGGCCCGGTGGCCGTACTGACCGCCCCCGGGCGGGACTTCGTCACTGCCGAGCTCGGGGTGCTGGGCGCCGGACGGGCCTTCATGCCGCTGGACCCGCAGGCGCCGCAGGCCCGGCTCACCGCGTTGCTCCAGGAGAGCGGCGCGGCGATGATCCTCACCGACACCCCCCATCAGGCCCTGGCCGAGCGGGCTGCGGCGGCGGCCGGTGCCGGCCGTCCGCTCCCCGTCCACGTACTGAACGGGGCACGTGACGAGGCCGACGCGCTGGCCCCCGTCGTCGGCGGCCCGCTGGACCTGGCGTACGTGATCTACACCTCCGGGTCGACGGGCCGGCCCAAGGGCGCGATGGTGCAGCGCGCGGGCCTGGTCAACCACCTCCTCGCCAAGATCGAGGAACTGTCGCTGAGCGACACCGACGCGCTGGTCCACAACGCGCCCGTCACCTTCGACGTCAGTGTCTGGCAGTCGCTGACCACGCTGCTCGTCGGCGGCCGGGTACGCGCCGTGGACCGCGCCGAAGCGGCCGACCCGGACGCGCTGTTCGGCGTCATCGCCGAAGAGCGGCTGACGGTGCTCGAAGTGGTTCCCACGCTGCTCCGCGCGACGCTCGGAAACTGGGACGCGGCAGGCGCCGCCCCCGAACTGCCCGGGCTGCGCTGGATGATCTCCAACGGCGAGGCGCTGCCGGCCGACCTGTGCGCGCGCTGGTTCGCGTACTACCCGGACATCGCGCTGGCCAATGTGTACGGCCCCACCGAGTGCTCCGACGACGTCACCCACGGATACGCGCGCTCCGTCGCCGATGTCGGTGCCACGTCCATGCCGATCGGCCGTCCGCTGCGCGACACCCGGCTGCACGTCCTCGGCGACGACCTGCGTCCGGTCCCGCGCGGCGTGGCGGGCGAACTCTACATAGCGGGCGCGGGAGTCGGCCGCGGCTACCTCGGCGATCCGGGCCGCACGGCGGGCACCTTCGTGCCCGACCCGTTCGCGGGCGACGGCTCCCGGATGTACCGCACCGGCGACCACGTGGTCCTTGGCACGGACGGGCAGCTCGTCTTCATCGGCCGCCGCGACCACCAGGTGAAGATCCGCGGCCAGCGGATCGAGCTCGGCGAGGTCGAGTCGGCGCTGCGCGCCCTGCCCGAGGTCGTGGACGCGGTCGCCGCGGTGGTCCAGGACCCGGCGGGTCACCAGCGTCTGGTGGGGTACGTGGTGGTGGAGACCGCGGGGACGGACGGCGCGGCCATCCGCGACCGACTGGCCCGGGTGCTCCCCGAGCACATGGTGCCCACCGCGTGGCTGACGCTGGACCGGCTTCCGCTGACATCTAGCGGCAAGATCGACCGCAAGGCGCTGCCCGCCCCCGACCTGGGCTCCGCGGCCACCGGCCGAGCGGCCCGCACTCCGCAGGAGGAGATCCTCTGCGCCGTGTTCGCCGAGGTCCTCGGCGTCCCGGCCATCGGGGTCGACGACAACTTCTTCGCCCTCGGCGGCGACAGCATCAGCTCCATCCAGGTGGTCGGCCGAGCCCGCCGGGCCGGTCTTGTCCTCACCTCCCGCGATGTCTTCCGTCTTCGGACGCCGGCGGCCATCGCCGCGGTCAGCCGGCAGACGGGACCGGCGGCGGAGGTTCCCGCGGAAGACGGGATCGGGGAACTCGAACTGTCCCCGATCATGGACCAGTTGCGCGAGGACATGGGTGAACTGCCGCAGGCGGTAGGCCAGTTCAGTCAGTACATGGCCGTCGCGCTGCCCGCCGGGGCGGATCTCGACCGGCTTCGGGGTGCCGTGCAGGCCGTCCTCGACCGGCACGACGCGTTGCGCATCAAGCTGACCGTGCCCGTGCCGGGCCTGTGGTCCCTGGAGACGCTGCCGCCGGGCGCCGTGTCCGCCGCCGACGTGGTCAGCCGGATCGAGACGGCACCCACCTCGGACCGCGACGCGGTGCTCGCCGAGCAGATCACGGCGGCCCAGGCCCGATTGCGTCCGGAGGACGGGCTGCTGGTCCAGGCGGTGTACCTCGACGAGGGAGCGGACCGGCCCGGCCGGCTGCTGCTCGTCATCCACCACTTCGCCGTGGACGGGGTGTCCTGGCGGATCCTGCTGCCCGACCTGGAAGCCGCCTGGAACGCGGTGTCGACGGGCCGCGACGCGGTCCTCGACCCGGTGCCCACCTCCTACCGGCGCTGGGTAAAGGCCCTGTCCGAGGAGGCTCGCACCGCCGGCCGGGTGGCCGAACTCCCGCTGTGGGCCGAGCAGACGGCCGACGCGCGGGACGCGATCACGGACCGGCCCCTCGACCCGGCCGTCGATGTCCACGGCAGTGCGGGCCGGCTGCGCCTGGAACTGCCCGCGGAGCTGACGGCTTCCGTACTCGCCCGGACGCCCACCGCCCTGCAGGCGGAGGTCCACGAAGTCCTGCTGACCGGCCTGGGGCTCGCCCTCGCCGCCCACGGCCACCGGCTCGGCCGGGGCGGTTCGCGCGCCCTGGTCGAACTGGAAGGCCACGGCCGCGAGCAACTCACCCACCAGGGAAGCGACTTCGATCTGTCCCGTACGGTCGGCTGGTTCACCAGCGCCTTCCCCGTCGGACTCGACATCGGCGAGCTCGACTGGGCCGAGGTCTGGGACGGCGGCGCGTCCTGCGGGGCCGCGGCCAAGCGGGTCAAGGAGTCCCTGCGCGCGCTGCCCGACCACGGCTTCGGCCACGGCCTGCTGCGGCATCTCAACCCGCAGACCGCCGCGATCCTCGGCCGCCTCGCCACCCCCCAGGTCGGTTTCAACTACCTGGGCCGCTTCACCGCGGGAACGGGCGCCGACTGGTCGATGGAGGCAGGCGCCGCGGGTCTGGCCGCGGCCCCCGATACCCCGCTGCGGCACGCCCTGGAACTCGTCGCCATGGCCGAGGACCGGCCGGGCGGTCCTGTGCTGGTCGCCGAGTGGACCTGGGCCGGCACGGCGCTCGCCGAGGGCTCCGTCCGGCACATCGCCGACGACTTCTTCCGCGCGCTGTCCGCGCTTGCCACGCATGCCGAGAGGCCCGACGCGGGTGGCCGGATCCCGTCCGAGTTTCCGCTCGTGACCATCGGCCAGAAGGAGATCGAGGCGTACGAGGGAGCTGTCGGGCGGCTCGACGACATCCTGCCCCTCTCCCCGCTGCAGCGCGGGCTGCTCTTCCAGGCGGAGTTCGACCGGCACGGCGTGGACGCCTACACACTCCAAGTGATCATGGATGTCGGCGGCCCGCTCGACGCGGACGCGCTGCGGGCCGCCGTGGCCGCGATGGTGGACCGCAACCCGGGTCTGCGCGCCTGCTTCAGGGAGCGCGACGGCGAGCCGGTCCAGCTGGTCCCTGCCGCCGTCGAGCTGTCGTGGACCGAGGTGGACCTCACGGACGTCCCGGAGGCGGCTGTCGACGCCGAGGTGAAGCGGCGTACCGACGAGGAGTGGCTGCGCCGCTTCGACGTCGGCGACGCCCCGCTCACCCGCTTCACGGTCTACCGGCTCGGTGCGGAGCTGCACCGTGTGGTGTGGACGGCCCACCACATCCTGGTGGACGGCTGGTCGCTGTCGGCGGTCCTCGCCGAGGAACTGGTCACCCTGTGGTCCAACGGCGCGGACGTCTCGGCGCTGCCGCCGGTCGCGCCCGCACACGCCTACCTCCGGTGGTCGGCCGCGCAGGACAAGGAAGCGGCACGGGAGGCCTGGCAGAAGGAGCTGGCCGGCATCGACGAGCCCACCCGGCTCGGTCCGGCCGACCGCAAGCGCGTGGCCGTGCTGCCCGAGACCCGGTCCGTGGAGCTGCCCGAGCCCCTCGTCGCGGCGGTCACCACGTGGGCACACGCGCGCGGCCTGACGATGAACACGGTCGTGCAGGGATGCTGGGCGGTCACGCTCGCAGGCCTGACAGGCCGTCAGGATGTGACGTTCGGCGCGGTGGCCTCCGGGCGGCCCGAGGAGCTGCCGGACGTCGAGCGGATGGTCGGTGCCTTCATGCACACCCTTCCGGTGCGCGTCACCCTCGACCCTTCGACGCCCTTCGACACGATGCTCTCGGAGCTCCAGGAGCGTCAGCTGGGACTGGAGCCGCACCAGCACCTCGGTCTTGCCGAGGTGCAGCGGGGCGCCGGGATCGGTGAGCTGTTCGACACGGTGGTGAGCTTCCACAACTACCCGGCCGGAGTCCTCGACGGCATCGGCGAGCGCATCCCCGGCCTGAGCATGCTGGGCTGGGAGGCGCGGGTCATCGCCGAGTACCCGATGGCCCTCGGCGTCTTCCCGGGCAGCCGGATGCGCGTGGAGTCCCAGTACCGGCCCGACCTCTTCACCCCGGGTGAGGCCGACGCGATCCTGCGCCGTTTCGTGCGCGTACTGGAGCAGCTCGCGGCCCGGCCCGCCACCACGCTGGGCCAGTTGGACGCGCTCGACGAGGACGAGCGGCGGCGGCTGCTCGGCGACTGGTCGGGCGCCCGCGGGGTGCGGCAGCCGTCCGGCGCGCTGACCACCGAGACCTTCGAGGCTAGAGCCGCTGGGACACCGCACAAGACGGCGGTGGTGTCCGGCGCCGAGGAACTGGAATACGCCACGCTGAACGCGCGGGCCAACCGCCTCGCGCGGCTGCTGGCCGGGCGGGGCGTGGGCCCCGAGGGCGTCGTGGCCGTGATGCTGCCGCGCTCCCCGCAGATGGTGGTCGCGGCGCTCGCGGTGCTCAAGACCGGTGCGGCGTACCTGCCGGTGGACTCCGCCTACCCCGTCGACCGCATCGCGTACATGCTGGACGACGCCTGCCCGGTGGTGGTCCTCACCGACACCGCCACGGCCGGCCGGCCGGCCGGACTGCCCGAGTTCGAGAACCCGCCGGTCGTCATCGACGATCCCGGCACCGCGGAACTGCTCGCCGGGCTCCCCGACCACGATCTCACCGACGCCGAGCGGACCGTTTTGCTGCGGCCCGAACACCCGGCGTACATCATCTACACCTCCGGTTCCACCGGCCGCCCCAAGGGCGTGGTGGTCGCGCACACCGGTCTGCTCTCGATGGTCGACAGCCTCGTCGAACGCTTCCAGCTCGACGACGAGACACGGGTGTTGCAGTTCGCCTCGTTCAGCTTCGACGCCTCCGTCTGGGAGTTCATGCTGGCGCTGCTCACCGGCGGAACCCTGGTGATCGCGGACGAGGAGTGCCGGGCACCCGGACAGCCGTTGGTCGACCTGATCAACAACGCCCGGATCAACCTGGCCGGTCTGCCGCCCGTCGTGGTGGGCGGGCTGCCGCAGGGCAGCGCCCTCCCCGCGGACCTGCGCCTGGCGGTGGCCGGCGAGGCCGTCCCCGCGGAGATCGTCGAGCGGTGGGCCGGACAGGTCCGGCTGTACAACGGCTACGGTCCGACCGAAGCCGTGGTCAGCTCCACCGTCAGCGGCCCGCTGGACGGTCCCGGACGACCGCCGATCGGCCGCCCGACCACCGCGCACCAGGTGTACGTGCTCGACGGGCAGCTGCGCCCCGCACCGCAGGGTACCGTCGGTGAGCTGTACGTCGCCGGTGGCCTGGCCCGCGGCTATCTGTCCCGGCCCGAGCTGACCGCGCAACGGTTCGTGGCCGACCCGTACGGCCCCGCGGGCGCCCGCATGTACCGCACCGGCGACCTGGTGCGATGGCTGCCGGACGGCGAGCTCGACTACCTCGGCCGGGCCGACGACCAGGTGCAGTTGCGCGGCTTCCGCATCGAGCTGGGCGAGATCACCTCGGCGCTGCTTGCCCAGCCGGGCGTCGAGCAGGCCGTCGTGATCCTGCGCGAGGACGAGACGGGCGACCGCCGGCTGGTCGCGTACGTCGTGGCGGCAGCCCCGTCCGCCGGCGCCGGCCCTTCGGCCGTCACCACGCTGCGCGAGCGGCTCGCCGAGTCGCTTCCCGAGTACATGGTGCCGTCGGCGGTCGTCGAACTGGACGCCCTGCCGCTCACCGCGCAGGGCAAGCTCGACCGCAAGGCGCTGCCCGCGCCGGATCTCGGCGCGGTCTCCCGGGGCCGCGCGCCCCGCAACGTGGCGGAAGAGATCCTCTGCGGGCTGTTCGCCGACATCCTCGGCATCCCACGCGTCTCCATCGACGACGACTTCTTCGAGGCCGGCGGCCACTCGCTCCTTGCGACCCGGCTGGTCAGCCGGGCCAGGACCGCACTCGGCGTCGAACTGCCGATCCGGGCGCTGTTCGAGGCACGTACCGTGGCCGGTCTGGCCGCGCACGTCGAGTCGGCGGCCCAGGCCAGGCCGGCACTGGCCCCGGCACCGAAGGACGCCGTACGGCCGCTGTCGTTCACCCAGCAACGGCAGTGGTTCCTCAACCGCAGCCAGGGGCGGGCCGACGGCACGTACAACACGCCGATGGCCTTCCGGCTCTCGGGCCGACTGGACGCGGCAGCGCTGCAGGCCGCGCTGGTCGATCTGGCCGAGCGGCACGAGGTGCTGCGGACCGTCATTCCGGATGCCGACGGGGTGCCCTCGCTGCGCCTCCTGGACGCGAAGTCCGGATCACCGGTCCTGAAGGTGCGTACCGTCACGGAGTCCGAACTCGCCGACGCGCTCGCCGCCGAGGCCGACAAAGGCTTCGACCTGACCTCCCAACCGCCGCTGCGCGTACGGCTGTTCCCGGTCGGCGAGAACGAGTGCGTCCTGCTGTTCGTCTTCCACCACATCGCCTTCGACGGCTGGTCGATCGCTCCCCTGCTCACGGACGTGTCCACCGCCTACCGTGCCCGGTGCGCGGGACGGGATCCGCAGTGGTCCCCGCTGCCCGTGCAGTACGCGGACTTCGCCGCCTGGCAGCGCGATCTGCTCGGCGGGGCGGACGACCCGGACAGCGTGGCGGCGCGGCAACTGGGGTTCTGGCGGGACGCGCTCGCCGGCCTGCCGGACGTGTCGGCGCTGCCCACGGACTTTCCGCGCCCCGAGGTGAGCAGTTCCGCCGGTGACGTGGTCATGTTCGACCTGGACCCCGCGGTGCGTGGCGCACTGGTGGACTTGGCCCGGGAGACCGGGACCACCGAGTTCATCGTCTTCCAGGCCGCGCTCTCCGCCCTGCTGACCCGGCTGGGCGCCGGCCACGACATCCCGCTGGGTGTCTCGGTGGCGGGACGCACCGACGAGGCGCTGAACGAACTGGTCGGCATGTTCATCAACTCGCTGGTGCTGCGCAGCGACACCAGCGGCGACCCGAGTTTCCGGGAGCTGCTCGACCGGCTCCGCGAGACGGATCTGGCCGCCTACGCCCACCAGGACGTGCCGTTCGAGCAGGTCGTCGACGCGCTCAAGCCGGCCCGTTCGCTGGGCAGGCACCCGCTGTTCCAGACCGTCCTGAGCGTGCAGAGCCACAGCGACCAGCCGCTGGAACTGCCCGGTCTGACCGTGCGTCCCCAGTACGTCGGCTCGGACCGGGCCAAGCTCGACCTCGTCATCGAGCTGCTCGAATGGCCCGGCGGGGACGGCATGCGCGGCCTGCTCAACTTCAGTACGGACCTGTTCACGCGGGCCACGGCCGAGCGCATGGTGGAGCAGTTCCAGCAGGTGCTCCGCTCCGTGGCCGCCGACCCCGACGTCCGGCTCAGCGGCCTCGATCTGCTGACCGGCGAGGCGCGCGAGCAGGTGCTGAACACCTGGAACGACACCGCGCACGAGCTGCCGGCGACGACACTGCCCGAGCTGTTCGCCGCGCGGCTGGAGCGCACCCCGCAGGCGCCCGCCATCCAGGCCCTCTCGTATGCCGAACTGGAGGCCAGGTCGAACCAGTTGGCTCGCCGGCTGCTCGCGATCGGGGCCGGTCCCGAGCGGGTCGTCGCCGTGGCGGTGCCCGGCGCGACCGAGCGGGCCACGGCGGTCCTCGCGGTCCTCAAGTCCGGCGCGGCACTGGTGCCGGTCGCGGCCGACGAGCCGACCGGACGCGTCAAGGCACTCTTCGCCGACACCGACCCGCTGTGCGTCCTGACCACCGCGGGCCTGGCCGGCCGGCTGCGCAGCACCGGTGTCACCCCCGTGGTCCTGGACGGCCCCGAGGTGCGCGACTGCTCCACCGCCGCGCTGAGTGACGCGGACCACACGGCCGTACTGCGACCGGAGCACGCCGCCTACGTGATCCGCGCCGACGATGCGACGGGCCGCCCCCGGGGCGTCGTCGTCGAGCACCGCTCGGCCGCCAACCTGCTTGCCTGGGCGCTGGATTCGGGCGGGGCGGACGAGTCCGGTCTGTTCGTCCCGCTGCTCTCCGGGGCCGGGGTGCGTGCCCAGGAGCCGCTGCCCAACGACTGGGCCACGCCGGAGCCCTTCATGGCGGGCAAGCCGGTCTGGAACGTCAGGAGTTACGTCCTGGACGAGTGGCTCGCACCTGTACCGCCGGGTGTGGCCGGTGAGCTCTACATCGCCGGTTCCGGGGTCCCCCGTGGCTTCGCGGGACGCCCCGGGCAGACCGCCGAACGCTTCGTGGCGAACCCCTACGGACCGGCCGGATCCCGGCTGTACCGCACGGGCGAGCGGGTCAAGTGGAACGCCGAGGGAGCCCTGGTGGATCCCGATGCACGGCCCGCGGCCGAACCGCCGCGGGAAAGCGGTGGCCCGGCGGGCCGGCTGTCCGGGACGGAGGGGACGCTGGCGGGGATTGTGGCGAAGGTGCTGGGGGTG
>NZ_BMUA01000023.1 GCF_014649955.1 Streptomyces violascens | reverse complement strand
CGGCCCCGGAGGCCGGAAGCTCCGTTGCGGAGCCAACGAAAACGGTAATGGGGGGGGCACGGCGCCGCGATCGTCTGGGCGGGGTCGGCCTCAGCCCTGCCCAGGGGCAGTTCCCCGCACCTCTACAAAAGGGATCGGGTCGCCCGAGCCGGGAAGGGGCAGCCCCGCAGGGTGAGGGGGTTCGGCTCGGCGGGGCTGGCGACGTATGGGCGGGAATAAAGCGGAGCCTCCCTCCTGTTTGCCCTGCGTACGCAGAACGCGTACGACCGACAAGGCTGGAGGCGCGGACCGGTGGACGTGGATGCGATTCGAGGGACGGCGGCCGGAACCGCCCCCGTACCCCTGTCCGTACTCGACCTGGTGACCGTCGGCAACGGTTACACCGCGAACCGTGCCCTGCGCACCAGCGTGGAGATCTCGCAGCTCGCCGAGCGGCGCGGCTTCCACCGGCACTGGGTCGCCGAGCACCACTCCATGCCGGGTGTCGCCTCGTCCGCGCCGGCCGTGATCCTCGCCCACCTCGCCGCCCACACCTCCCGCATCCGGCTCGGCTCGGGCGGGGTCATGCTGCCCAACCACGCCCCGCTGGTGATCGCCGAGCAGTTCGGCACGCTGGAGGCGATGGCCCCGGGCCGCATCGACCTCGGGCTCGGGCGGGCGCCCGGCACGGACGGCGCGACGGCCGCCGCGCTGCGCCGCACCGACAGGCTCAACGAGGGAGCCGAGGACTTCCCGCAGCAGCTCGCCGAGCTGACCCGCTTCCTCGACGACGACTTCCCCGACGGGCATCCGTACGCCCGCATCCACGCGGTGCCGGGTCCCGTGCAGGGCCCCTCGGCCCGCCCGCCGATCTGGCTGCTCGGCTCGTCCGGCTTCAGCGCCCGCCTGGCCGGCACGCTCGGTCTTCCCTTCGCCTTCGCGCACCACTTCTCGGCGGCGAACACCGTCCCGGCGCTGGACCTGTACCGGGATTCCTTCCGGCCGTCGGCGATTCTGGACGCGCCGTACGCCCTGATCGGCGTCTCCGCGCTCGCGGCGGACGACGAGAAGGAGGCCCGGCGCCAGACCCTGACCAATGCGCTCTCGATGGTCCGGCTGCGTACCGGCCGGCCGGGTCTCGTGCCGACCCCGGAGGAGGCCGAGTCCTACCAATTCAGCCCGCTGGAGCGGGAGTTCGTGGACAGCTGGCTGTCCAACGTGATTTCCGGGACGGCGGGGGAGGTGCGGGCGGGGCTCGACGACCTCCAGAAGCGCACCGGCGCGGATGAGCTCATGATCACGGCCAACGCGCACGGGCCTGAGGTGAGGGTGCGTTCCTACGACCTGATCGCCGATGCCTACGGGCTGCCTCAGTCTTAACCCTGCCCAGGGGCGCGGGGAACTGCGCGACCAGCTCACGACGGCCTGCGGTCGACCGAATGCGCGCGGAAGCGGGCGTTCCTCACTGGTCCTGGGGCGGGCCGGGGTCGCCTCCGCCGGTTTGCGCTTCGGCTGCGAGCCGTCCGTGGCTGGTCGCGCAGTTCCCCGCGCCCCTTAATGGCAGGGTCGATGCTCAGCCCGCCCAAAATGGGCGCCCCGAAAAGCAAGGGGCTGCGGGCTCGACTGGCCCCCAGGTCAAGCGGGTTCAGCCCCCAGCAGGGTTTCGAGCACCCCCGCCAGAGGCTTCCGCACGCCCGCCTCGGCGACCACCCCCGCCTCAGGGTCGACGGCATCCCGCGGCACCGGGACGTGGACCGCCGCCGCGTCCACGACGAGCGCGCCCGTGTAGCCCAGCACCGTACGCAGCGCCGCGTGCGCCCCCGCCGCGCCTGTCGGGGCTACCGACGCGTTGATCCAGCCCACCCGCTTGTCCGTGATCTCGACGCCGCCGACCGTCCAGTCGAGCAGGTTCTTGAAGGAGCCCGGGAGGCTCCCCGCGTACTCCGGGGTGCAGATGAGGATCGCGTCCGCCGAGGCGATCAGGGCGCGCAGCCGCACCACCTCCGCGGGGAGCGGCTCGGTGTCGTCGTCCGGGTTGAAGTGGGGGAGGGAGCCCATTCCCTCGTACGTGACGGCCTTCGCGTGGCCCTCCGCGAGTTCCGCCAATGTGCGGACCACGGCCGAGTTGGTGGAGGCGCCACGCAGGCTGCCGCTGATGAGCAAGAGGGTCGGGATTTCGGTCATGGCGCCGATCGTATGCCGGTAAAACCTGGGCCGCGGGAGGGGAGTGGTCCAGCTCCGTCCCCCGGGACCCCCGCCGCCGCGCATGGCCAGTCGTCGCCGGGCCCGGGCGGCCCAGGAGGGTTCAACTCCGGTCCTGACAAGCGCATTCGTCTCCCAATTGGTCTAGTCCTCAATTTGGTTCAGACCATTGACGTGGCCGGGATTCGATCGCTATCACTTCCTCAACCGCCGTTACCCGCACCCCGTGCCCGCAGCCCCCGGAGGCCGTCTTGCACCGCCGCAGACCCTTTGTTGCCGCCCTGAGCACCGCTGTGCTCGCCGCCGGCGCCCTGGCCGCCTTCGCGGGCCTCGGCACCGCGTCCGCCGCCCCGAGCGCGGCCGCCGCGCCCTCCACCGGCGGCGTGAAGATCGCGTACTACGACCAGTGGAGCGTGTACGGGAACGCCTTCTACCCCAAGCACCTCGACACCCGGGGCATCGCGGGCAAACTGGACGTCCTCAACTACTCGTTCGGCAACATCGACCCCACCAACCTCACCTGTTTCGAGGCGAACAAGGCGGCGGGCGACGACAACAACCCCAACGCCGGTGACGGGGCGGGCGATTCGTTCGCCGACTACCAGAAGTCGTTCTCGGCCGCCGACAGTGTCAGCGGTGTCGCCGACACCTGGAACCAGCCGATCGTGGGCGTGTTCAATCAGTTCAAGCAGCTCAAGGCCAAGTATCCCAAGCTGAAGATCAACATTTCTCTCGGTGGCTGGACGTACTCCAAGTACTTCCACGACGCGGCCCTCACCGACGCCAGCCGCAAGAAGTTCGTCTCCTCCTGCATCAACCAGTACATAGCCGGAAACCTGCCGGTCGACGGCGGGTACGGCGGCGACGGCACGGCGGCCGGGATCTTCGACGGCGTCGACATCGACTGGGAGTACCCGGGCTCGCCCGACGGCCACCTCGGCAACCACTACGGCGCCGAGGACAAGGTCAACTACACCGCCCTGCTCGCCGAGTTCCGCAAGCAGCTTGATGCGTACGGAGCCGCGCACGGCGGCAAGCACTACCTCCTGACGGCGGCGCTCCCGGCCGGCCAGGACAAGATCAAGAACATCGAGACGGACAAGATCGGCGCGTCCCTCGACTACGCCAACATCATGACGTACGACATGCACGGCGCCTGGAACGCGACCGGTCCGACGTACCACCAGTCCCCGCTGGTCTCGCCCGCGAACGACCCGACGGACGTGATCAAGCCCGGCACCCAGAAGTACTCGATCTCCAACGCGATCGACTCCTGGATCGACGGCAACGCCGCCTACGGCATCGCGGGCGGCTTCCCCGCCAACAAGATCACGCTCGGGTACGAGTTCTACTACCGCGGCTGGAAGGGCGTACCCGCCACCAACAACGGCCTCGCCCAGACCGCGACCGGCCCGTCCAACGCCCGGCCCACCAGCCAGGTCGCGGGCACCGCGCTCTACAAGGAGCTCGGCGGCATCGTCGACAACCCGGCGACCACCTTCTGGGACGCCGACGCGAAGGCCTCGTACTTCTACAAGGACGGCGAGTTCTTCACCGGCCTCGACAAGCAGTCCATCCAGGCCCGCGCCGACTACGCCCACCAGCGCGGCCTCGCCGGCGCCATGATGTACAGCCTGCTCGGCCTCGACGACAACACCACGCTGCTGGGCGAGATCGTGTCCGCGGTCGGCTCCTCCCCCTCCTCATCCCCGGACCCGACGCCGACGGCCACCGGCTCCCCGTCGCCGACCCCGACCGCCACCACCAGCCCGTCCCCGACGCCCGGCGGGTGCACCGCCGCCGCGTGGGACGGCGCCGCCACCTACACCGGCGGCAACCAGGTCTCCTACGCCGGTCACACCTGGAAGGCCCAGTGGTGGACGAAGGGCGAGCAGCCCGGCACCACCGGCCAGTGGGGCGTCTGGCAGGATCTCGGCGCCTGCTGATCACCCCCGCACACGCGGCCGCCCCACTCCTCGCCGTTCGGCGGAGCGGGGCGGCCGTCCGCGTACGGAACCTCAGACCTTCTGCGGGCTCAGCGCGACCATCTCGGCGATCCGGTCCGGCGCGACCGCCCGGGAGTAGAGCCAGCCCTGGCCCGTGTCGCAGCCGATCCGGGCGAGCCGGGAGGCCTGGTCGGCGGTCTCCACGCACTCGGCGGTGACGGTGAGCCCGAGCCGGTGGGCGAGCTGGACCATCGCCTCGACGATGGTCTCGTCGGCCGGGTTGGGGTGCGCGCCGCCCTCGTCGTACTGGAAACCGCGCACGAACGACCCGTCCAGTTTGAGGACGGAGACGGGGAGCCGGCTCAGATAGGCGAGGTTGGAGTAGCCGGTGCCGAAGTCGTCGATCGCGATGTGCACGCCCATGTCGGACAGCGCCTGAAGGGCCTGGAGCGGGCGGCCCGCCGAACCCATCACCGCGGACTCCGTCAGCTCCAGCTGGAGCAGCTGGGGCGGGAGCCCGGTCTCCGCGAGGATCTCGGCGACGTCCGCCACCAGGTCGGAGTCCCAGACCTGGCGCACCGCGACGTTGACGCTGACGAAGATGGGCGGCACGTCCGGGTGCTCGGTCTGCCAGCGACGGGCCTGCCGGCACGCGGTGCGCAGCACCCAGCGGCCGAGCTGGACGACCGAGCCGTCTTCTTCAGCAATTCCGATGAACCGATTCGGCGGCAGCATCCCGAACTGCGGGTGGTTCCAGCGCACCAGCGCCTCGACCCCGTGCACCACCCCGTCGGCCATGCCCACGAGCGGCTGGTACTCCAGCGCGAATTCCCCGCGCTCCACGGCGGGGCGGAGCGTGGAGGACAGTGCCTGCCGGGTCATGCGGTGGGCGTTGCGCTCGGGGTCGAACAGCGTCCAGCGGGCCTTGCCGTCGGCCTTCGCCCAGTACAGCGTGGTGTCGGCGGCCTGCATCAGACCGGTCGCGGTGGTGCCGGCGCTGGCCCGCTCCACCACCCCGATCGACGCCGACACCGACAGGCGCTGGCCCGCCAGGTCGAAGGGCTGCTGAAGGGCTTCGAGTACGGAGCGGGCGAGCTCGGCCAGCTGCTCCGTACCCGTGGAGTCCTCGACCAGGACGGCGAACTCGTCGCCGCCGAGCCGCGCCACCAGGTGCCCGCCGCTGCGCGCGTACCCGGACTGGTCGGCGCACTCGGTGAGGCGGGCCGCCACCGCGCTGAGCAGCCGGTCGCCGACCCGGTGGCCCAGGGTGTCGTTGACCGCCTTGAACCCGTCGAGGTCGAGGTAGCAGATCCCGATGCGGCCGGTGCCGCCGTCGTAGGTGGACGTCTCCAGCGCGGAGTTGAGGCGCTCGAAGAAGAGGGTGCGGTTGGGCAGCCGGGTCACCGGGTCGTGCATCTGGAGGTGGCGCAGGCGGGCCTGGAGCTCGCGCCGGTCGCTGATGTCCGTGATGGAGAGCAGCACGCTGGAGCTGTCGGGCACCGGCGCGACGGTGACCTCGGCCCAGAGCGAGTGCCCGTCGGGGTGTTTGAGGCGGCGGGTGCAGCGGAACCGGTTGCGGGCGCCGCGCAGGACCTCGCGGTAGGCGTGCCAGGTGCGGTTGTCGCAGGCCAGATCGACGAGGTCGGCGGCGTCCTGCTCGTGCAGCGCGGCCGGGTCGGTGCCGAGCAGTTCGGCGAGCGCGTCGTTGGCGGCGACGACGGTGCCCTCGCGGTCGACCACCGCCATCGCGAGGTGGGCGGCGTTGAAGGCGGCCCGGTAGTCGCGCAGTTCGGAGGCGCTGCGCCCGGCCGCGAGCCGGGTGGCCTGCTCGGCCCGCTCGGCCCGCAGGGCGGCCAGGAGTTCGGCGGCTTGGGCGGCGAGGGATGCCGCGCGCTCTTGTGCGGAGGAGTCCGGCGCGGGGCCGGTCTGTTCCGGCGGATGCTCGGGCGGGGGGTCTCCGGCGCGTTCCGGGGGGCGCTCGGCCAGGGCGTCTCCGAGCCGGCCGATATGACGCTCTGTGACCGGCGACCGGGTGGTCGCGGGTCCTTGACCCGGTCCTTCGGAGGTTCCGCTCACCGCTGGCTCCCGCAGTGCAATCGAGTTGTGCAGAGGTAGTACGGAGGTGCTCTGGTTCTTCGGCCGGGGTGGACGACAGCCTTGGAGGCCGGTTCCACGCAGGAAAGTGTGCCGATCATAGAGGCTGGCGCGCGGCGCGATCCAGCTTCGGCGTCGTGATCAAGGGCACCAGGAGTTCCGGACCGATCGTTGGCCGATCGTTTCTGCGCGGGTGTGGCCGGGCTCGGGCCCTCGGTGATCGGTCGTGACTTTCCGTAAGTCACCGGGGTGTCGGCCCCTTCACCTTTCTGGGGCATCAGAACAGGGCATATCCGTAGAAACCTGCACAGAGTGGATGGGATGTCCCGCATCCCGCTCCCGGAGGTCGACGTGCAGCGTCAGCAGACACCCGGGGGAGTGGAGCGTGTCCGGCTGCGCAGTGCCGCGGCGGCGCTCACCTCCCTCTCGGCGCTCGCCGCCATCTCGCTGGCGTCGGGGCCCGCTGTCGCGGCGAACACCTCGGTGCCCTGCGCCCTGCCCCGGACCAAGGCCCACCACTCGCTCGGCCTCGACACCTGGAACGCCGCCTACCCCCGACCCCTTCGCACCCTGAACGCGGTGATGATCTTCCTGTCCTTCCCGGACTCGAAGCCCGCCATTACCCCCAAGGACCTGGCCGCCGACTACTTCCCCGCCACCAGCCGCTTCTTCGACCAGGCCTCGTACGGCAAGTTCCGGCTGAACGCCGATCCGCAGCAGCACTGGGTGCGCATGCCGGCCGCGTCGACCTCGTACCGCATACAGCGCGACTGGGACCCGGACCAGCGCACCCGCTATCTGCGGGACGCGATCCACGCGGCCGATCCGACCACCGACTTCTCGAAGTACGACATCGTCTATCTGGTCGCCGACCCGGACGCGCCCGGGGTCGACTCGGACGCCACGAAAGTCGTCAACTTCGACCGGCCCGTGCGCGCGGACGGGCGGGACATCAACCGGGTCGTGACCGTCTTCGAGCACCACCCGCCGGACCGCAACGTGCTGGCCCACGAGACCGGGCACGTCTTCGATCTGCCGGATCTCTACCACCGCCCCCAGGACGGCAAGAACGGCGACTGGGACACCTATGTCGGCGACTGGGATGTGATGGGCAGTCAGTTCGGGACGGCGCCCGATCTGTTCGGCTGGCAGAAGTGGAAGCTCGGCTGGCTGGACCGGCAGGAGGTCGCCTGCGTGACGGGTGACGGCACCAGCAGGCTCACCCTGGAACCGCTCTCCGCCTCCCCGGCGAAGGCGGGCGCGGCGGGCAAGCGCCTCGCCGTGGCCCGTACCGCCGAGGACCGGGCGATCGTCATCGAGGTACGGGACTCGGGGGGCCTGGACCGGGCGAGCTGCAAACAGGGGCTGCTCGTCTACCGGGTCCAGAGCGGGTCGGCGTCGGGGGGCGGCCCGGTCGAGGTGCTCGACGCCCACCCGGGCACGGACGCGTGCTGGGAGAGGTCGGTGTACCCGCCGCTCGCGGACGCGCCGGTGGCGCTCGGCGAGACGTTCACGGTGCCCGGAGAAGGCATGAAGATCGAGGCCGAGGGCCGGACGAAATCGGGCGCCTGGACGGTCAAGATCTCGCACTGAGCGGTTCCGGCGGCGGACCGGCCGGTCCTCGCCGCGGACGCCGAGATCGCGGACACGAAGAAGCCCCCCGCTTCCGCGAGGGGCTTCTTCCGTCTGTGCGCCGCCAGGGACTCGAACCCCGGACCCGCTGATTAAGAGTCAGCTGCTCTAACCAACTGAGCTAGCGGCGCCTGCTGACGTCGTAGACATTAGCATCCTGATCGGCGCGAGGAAAAATCGATATCCGGGGAAGGTCCGAGGGCTCGTTCTTGGCCGCCCGGACACAGGCCCACAGCAGTACGTCGGGCCCCGGCAGCCAGGGTCGGCGGGTGTCGGGGGCCACCAGCCAGCGGGCCGCGCCCGCGTTCTCGCGCGGCGGACGGACCAGTGCCGGAACGGTGACGGCGTCGCCCGCGCCGTGGCACAGCAGCGGCGGGACCGGGACCCCGGCGCCGTGCCACTCCTCCCACTCCAGGAGCGAGGGCAGCCGCTGCGCCGTGCCGGGCGCGGCGAAGAGCAGCATGCGCCCGCGGTGGATCGCGACCGGCCCGGAGCCGGGCCCCTCGGCCCACAGCCGGTCGAGCATGCGGCGCCCGAAGATCGAGGGAACGTTCACCACGTCGAAGACCGTGCCGCAGGGCAGCACACCGGGCGCGGTCGGCCGGGCCTCCCAGAGGGAGAGGGTGCTGCGTGCATGGGTGGCGGCCGACGACAGCCAGGCGGCGCCCGCCGCGGTCACCTCGCCGACCTGCTGGCCGTCCTCGTCGCGCAGCGCCTGGAAGATGTCGTACGCGTCCTCGCCCCCGGCCGCGCCACCGCGCCCGCCGACCGCTGTGAGCGGGCCGCCGCCCGTCCTGGTCTCCCGGACGCCGCTGCCGCTGCCCCTGCCGTTGTCGCTGCTCATGTCTCTACGTCTACCGGCTGGACAAGTTCCGGTTCGGTGAGTTGTCGGAAACCGGGACAGGGCGGGGCGGGAGGGGGTATCTTGCGCCCCGGCATATGCCCGGGGCGCGTGGCCGGAGTGGTGCGCGGGGTGGTGCGTGGGGCGCAGGTGGCCGGGGAGGCCTAGGGCGGACGCACCAGGCCCCCGCTCACCAGCATCGAAGAGCTGAGCCGCACTGCGGACGACCAGATCCGCCGGACAGACCCTAGGGGAGCTCTCCCGCGCGCATCAGATCGCGGCCGAACTCGATCATCTTCTTCGCGTAGTCCTCGGTCCACTGGGCCCGTTCCGCCACGTCGGCGGGGGTGAGCCGGTCGAAGCGGCGCGGGTCGGCGAGCTGGGCCGCCGCGATCGCCTGGAACTCGACCGCCCGGTCCGCCGCCGCCCGGAAGGCGAGGGCCAGCTCGGTCGAGCGCATCAGGAGCGCCCGGGGGTCCTCGATGGACTCCAGGTCGAAGAAGTGCTCCGGGTCGGCGGTGGCCTCGGAAGGCTCGAAGAGCAGCGGCGCGGGCCTGAGCCGCTGCCGCTCCTCGTTCCGCTCGTGCTCCGGCATGTCTGTCCTCCCAGGGGCAAGGTCGACGCTCAGGGTCCGGGCGCCCGGGCCACCGTCCATTCTCCCGCGCGTACGCAAGGGGGCGTCCACGGGGCCGCGTCCGGGGGCGGGCCGCCCCGGCTCAGGGCTGCCAAACCACCCGGTGTTCCGCGAGATGCGACAGCACCGCGTGGTTCGCCTCCCAGCCGTCCGGAAACTTCACCGTCACTCCCAGCTGGACCGGTTCCGTCGACGGGTGGTCGTCCAGGAGGTCCGTCACGCCCGCGCGGCACACCACGATGCAGGCATGCCGGTGGCGGGAGGCAAGGACGCACAGGCGGCCCGTCTCCAGGTGGAAGGCCGTCGCGTCCGGGCGGCCCGAGAGCGGGTGCAGGACGACCGTCACGTCGAACTCCCTGCCCTGGAGCCGGTTCGCGGTGTCGACGGCCACCCCCGTCACGCCGAGCTCCGCGAGCGCCGCCCGGACCGCGGCGGCCTGGTCGCGGTGCGCGGTGCCGACCGCGATCCGGGCCGCCGTCAGCGGGACCGGCTCCGGCGAGCGCTCGCTGGTCGCCGCGCCGCCCCGGTCCAGGAGGCGGCGTACGACCCGGGCGACGGCGCGGACCGCCTCCGGGTCGGTGCGCGGGGTGTGCCGGGCCGGCAGTTCGAGCAGGGCCCAGCCCGACTCGGCCGCCTCGTCCAGGGCGCGGTCCGGCGCCGAGCCGTCCGAGGCGACGCCGAAGGCGAGCCGCCGGTCGCCGTGATCCGTGCCGCTGCGGAACGGCGTGAACGGATAGAACGCGTCCGAGACCAGCGGCGCCGCCGACGCCGGCAGCCGCCAGGAGACGGGCAGCCGGTGCTGGGGCAGCTCCGGGTTGTGCGCGAGCAGCGTCGAGACCGCGCTCGCCGACGGGTCGTACGAGAGCCCCGCCCACTGCTCGGCGTCGGCGATCGCGAACGGGTCGAGCTGCCCCGGATCGCCCACGAACAGCGCCCGCTCGAAGAGCCCAGCGACCGCGAGCAGCGCGTCGGAGCGCATCTGGTACGCCTCGTCCACGATCGCGTGCCGCCAGGGCCCTCCCGTGTCGGTGGACTTGACGTGCGCCCACTTCGCGGCCGTCGAGATCACCACGTCCAGGCCCGCGAGATCGCCCGCCTTCGACGACTTCCGTACGTTGTCCAGGTCGTCCAGGGCCTTGTCGTACGGGTCGCTGTCGTTGCTGTGCAGGCGGCCGACCGGCAGGTCCGGGGCCTTCTCGGCGAGGCGTACCACCAGGTCGTCGACCTGCGAGTTGGTCTGGGCGACCACCATCAACGGGCGCCCCGCGGCGGCCAGTTCGAGCGCGGCGCGCACGACGAGCGTGGACTTGCCGGCGCCCGGAGGCGAGTCGACGACGACGCCGCGGGAGACGCCGTGCAGGGTGTCGGCGAGGATCGCGTCGGTGGCCCCGGCCGCGGCCGCGCCCGGATCGAAGGCGGTCACAGAAGGTCCTCGGGGGTCAGCGGGTCGGGCTGCTCGGCGGTGCCGGAGCCGGGCGGGCCGCCATGGGTCCACGGCGTTGCCTCGGGGTCGGGCAGCTTGGGGGCGCCGCGCTGCTCGTGCTCGAACAGCGTCCAGCAGATCCGGTCGCCCTTGTCGGGGACGGAGCCGGGCGCCGGGTCCTTGGCGCGCCCCATCTTGTCCAGGATCCGCAGGACGAGGGCGCCTTCCGGTTCGTACGTCACGAACTCGGCCTTCTGCGGCTTGCCGTCCAGGGTGCGGTAGACCTTCGTGCCCTCGGCGAGGTGCGGAGCGTCGTCCGTGCGCAGGGTGACGAGGGGGCGGGGGCTCGGGCGCTTGGACTCCGTCCACGCCGGGGTCACCTCCACGACCTCGCCCGCGAACGCCTCGCCCGCGAGCCTGCGGCCCGCCATCACGAGCGGGTCGTCGAGCGCCTCGCCCGCCTCAAGCTCGGCCTGCGCGCGCTCGCGCCGCAGCAGCTTGGTGGCGGCCGTCACCGCGTCGTCGCGGCGCGGCTGGGGCGGCTCACCCGCGGCGATGCGGTCCCGGTGGCCGGTGAACGACCAGCGGTCGCTCGTCCAGCGCGCGGCGGCCCGCTCCCCCTCGGGGAGCTCCCGCAGCAGGTCGAGAGCGCGCCACACGGCCGTCCAGGTGGGCATGAGCTGAGCCGCGAGCAAACGCCTTATCTCGCGTTCCGCGATGGTCAGTTGGACGAGCCGTTCGTCCGCCGCGAGCCCGTCCTCGGCCGTCTGCAAGGCCTGGCGGGCCCGGTCGTAGCGCTCCACGGCCGGGGCGAGCAGGCGGTTGTCGAACGCCGGGTCGGTGGCCGGACCGGCCGGCGGGCACAGCAACTGGCCGTCCGCGCCCCGCGCCAGCTCGGCCCGCAGCGCCGCCTCCGCGCCGGACTCGCCCTCGGGCGGGTCGATCCAGGCGAGCAGCGCGCCCAGGTGCTGGTCCTCCAGGCTGGACTGGCCACTCGCCCAGTGCCGGTTCAGGAGGTCGGTCGCGGCGAGCAGCAGCGCGGCCCCGGGTGTGCGGGCGCGCTCGGCGTAGTGCGTGAACCAGCGGCCGAGCAGCGGGACCCGGGGCGGCGCCGGATAGGGCGCGTCCGGGTCCTGCTCGGCGGTGCGGCGGAACCGCATCGAGCGGCCGAGGAGGCGTACGAAGTCGATACCGGCCCGGCCGGGCACGATCAACTGCGGCGCGTCCGCGCACAGTTCGGCCTCGACCTTGGTCTTCTTGCCGGTCTCCGGATCCGTCTCGGAGCGCTCGGCCGGCTCGACGTCGTCGGCGTACGCGTCCAGGTACGGCAGTACGGCCTCGGCGAGGTCGGCCAGGAACGTGAAGCGCAGGTCGCGGTCGCGCGGCTGGGGCACCACGAGCAGCGTCGGGGCCGCGCGGTCGCTGCCGACGAGCGCGCCGAGCGGGGCGCCCGCCTCGCCCGCCGTGGTGAGCGGCACGAAGACGAGGGGCCGCTCGGACAGATGGCGGTGGCGGACGGTGGTCAGCGGCTGCGCGCGGCCGGACTCGACGGCTTCCAGGCGGGCCAGGGTGGAGATCAGCGACACGGGACGCCCGCCTCCGCGCGCAGGGCGGCCGCGCGGCGCACCGCGGCCACCGTCGGATCGGCGGGGTCGCCCGACTCGCCGCGCGCGGCCGCGAGGACCTCGCCGATCGTCGTCAGCCCGCCGAGCTCACCCCGCATCGCACGGCCGAGCGCGGTCACCGCACCCTCCTCGCGGGCCCGGCCCCGGCAGTGGAAGGCCAGCTCGCAGGCGGCCAGGCACTCCGGCGCGTACACCGCGGGAACCGCCTCGACGGCCGAGGCCAGGGACTCGCCGGACTGGCCGTCGAGGTCGAAGGTGATGCCGGGCGGCAGGCCGTCCGCGATGTCCTCGATCCGGGCCAGGCGCGTCAACTGCCGCCGGGTGACGGACAATTGCTTGCGTACGTCGATGACCGAGGCGGTCGGCAGGTTCGAGAAGTCCTTGGGGCAGACGAGCAGCACCGAATGGTCCACCGAGGCGCCGTCGGTGAGCGAGGCGACCCGCTCCAGGGCGAGCACGTACACCGCGGACTGGCGGGCGGCTGCGCCCACCTTCGACGGGTCGGCGGCCGCGTCGATCATGGGGAAGGACTTGATCTCGACGACCGTCCAGCGGCCGTCGGGGTGCACCACCACCGCGTCCGGCTCCAGGTAGGCGGGGGAGCCCGCTACTTCCAGGGCCAGCATCGGGTGGTCGAGCAGCGCCCAGGAGCCGGCCGCGGTGGCCTCGCGCAGGGCGAGCGCGGTGCGGGCCGCGCGGCCCTCGGGGCCGGCCGCCGCGAGATCGGGAGCCGTGGCGTCGCCGGGAGGCTCGGAGCCCGCGCCCATCCGCTCGTGCAGCAGGCGGAGCAGCTCGGTGCCGCCGTCGCCCTTCACCTTCGCCTCGAAGGCGTTGCCGCGCATGAACGCGAACTGGGACTGGCCGAACGCGGCCGACGGCGAGCCGATCGCCTCGGCGAGCGCGCCCTTGTCCACCCCGGCGCCGTCCAGGAGCGCGCGTCTGCGGCAGCCCGGGTTCGCGGCGAGGGCCGCGAGCGCCCGTGCGTCCAGCGGCCGGGCCACGGTGGCCGGGCCGCGCAGCTCAGCGAGCCTTCGACGGAGTGCTGTCGCCGGCTTCTGCGGGGGTGTCGGAGGACGTCCGCTGCCCAGGGATTCGCTCACCCACGGAAGTCTCGCATCCGGCACTGACAATCGAGGCGCCCGTGGCGGAAGAGGCGGGCGCGAAGCGGGTTCGTACGCGCTCCGCGAGGCGCAGTACGGGCCTGGAGAGCCACAGGCCGAGGCCCATCACGGCGACGCCCGCGACGGCGTCGAGCAGATAGTGGTTGGCCGTGCCCATCACCACGAACGTAATGGTCAGCGGGTATGCGACGGCGGCGGTCTTCGTTATTCGGCTGCCGCCGAACTTCCACAGCATCACCCCGCACCACAGCGCCCACCCCACGTGCAGGCTCGGCATCGCGGCGAACTGGTTGGTCATGCCGCCCAGCCCCCGGGGCGCGCTCGCCTCGCCGCCCCACCAGCCGTACGAGCCGTACTGGGCCATCGTGTCGGTGAAGCCCTGCACCGCCGGGAGCAGCCGGGGCGGGCAGGTCGGCAGGAACGTGAAGCCGATCAGGCCGAGCAGGGTGGAGGTCATCAGCCAGCCCCGGGCGGCCCGGTACTGGGTGGGGCGGCGGCGGAACAGCCAGATCAGGATGGCCGGCGTGACCAGGTAGTGCAGCGAGGCATAGATGAAGTCGGCGGGTATGCCGATCGCCGGGGTGTGCGTGAACAGCCTGTTCAGCGGGTGCTCGGCATTGAGGCTGAGAGCCTTCTCGATGCGCAGGATGGACAGGCCGTGCTCGACGGCCCGCGCCTCGTCGCCCCGTACGATCAGTCGTCCCAGGGAGTAGGCCGCGTACACGATCGCGATCAGCGGGAGTTCGGTCCACCAGCGCGGTCGCGTGGCTTGCTGCGGCGGCTGCATCCGGCGGGTTCCTCCAACTGGTACTCGGGTCGCCCGCTGGGGGCCTCCGGGTTTTTGGCGTGCGTTCAACCGTACGGTGTAAGTGATCGCCCTCACGCAGCACCCCGGTGTTCCCGGTCAGACGTCAAGATCCGGCGCGAGGTTGCTTCGCCGGGTGCGCGATGATGGTGACCGAAACTTTTCGGAACATTTCGTACGGGATCGGGAGAGAACACTCATGCCAGCCGCCGCACCGCGCATCCTGCTGGCCCGGCACGGGCAGACCGAGTGGTCGCTCGCGGGCAAGCACACCGGCCGGACCGACATCCCCCTCCTGGAGGAGGGCCGGCGCGGCGCGAAGCTGCTCGGCGAGCGGCTGCACCGGGAGCCCTGGGGCGGGCTGCCCGGCGTCGAGGTCCGCACCAGCCCGCTCGTGCGGGCGTCCGAGACGTGCGAGCTCGCCGGGTTCGGGGAGCGGGCCGAGCCGTGGGACGCGCTCATGGAGTACGACTACGGGGCGTACGAGGGCATGGCGCCGCCCGAGATCCAGGCGCTGCGGCCGGGCTGGTTCATCTGGCGGGACGGGGTGCCGGACGGGGAGACCCTGGCGCAGGTCTCCGCGCGGGCGGACGAGGTCGTGGCCTGGGCGCGCTCTGCCGGGCGGGACGTGCTGGTCTTCGCCCACGGGCACATTCTGCGGTCCATCGCGGCGCGGTGGCTGGGCGAGGACATCTCCTTCGCGGCCCGGATCCGCCTCGACCCGACGTCGCTGTCGGTGCTGGGGTGGGCGTACGGCGACCCGGCGGTCGAGCGGTGGAACGACACGGGGCACCTTGAGCGGTGAGCTGACCGGGTACGGGGCGGGCACAGCCGCCCGGGGCTCCGCCCCGGACCCCGGGGGCTTTCCCGCCCGCTCGCCCGTGCAGGGTGGGATGGATCGGCTCCTGGTGGCTGCGCCCCCAGACCCCCTTGCGGGGGCTCTGCCCCCTGCACCCCCGGGAAGTTCGCCCACCGCCCGCCCGGGACGGGGGTGGGACGACCTAACCCCTTGAGGCCGCGCCCCAGACCCCCGAGCCCTTGCCCCCCCGCCCGTTGCTCCGCGTTGGATGGGCTGGGCCCCTGGGCCTGCGCCCCGGACCCGCTGGTGGCTGCGCCCCGGACCCCCTGCGGGGACTTCGTCCCCTGCACCCCTGCTTCGGGGGCTCTGCCCCTGGACCCCGTATCGCGCCTGAACGGCGCTCGTCCTCAAACTCCCCCAGGATCGATGCTGCCAGGGGCGCGGGGAACTGCGCGACCAGCCACGTACGGTCCGCAGTTGAAGTCCGGCTCCGGAGGGGGCCGAGGGGGCAGCGGCCCCGGGAAGCGGATCTCAGCCCATTCCCACCCCCGGAGGGTCTGGGGAAGGGGCGGGGTGGGGCCTCCGGGGGCTGGGGCGGAGCCCCAGCGCATTCCGCCGGGGCCGCACCCCCGGGAGCCGCGCGGTGGCGCCGCCGGGAAGGGGCTGTGTAGGGGGCGACCCCCTACACAGCCACCGCCGCCCGGCGTTCCAGGAACGCTGCCACCTCCGGGGACGCCCGGTGCGGGGCCAGGATTCGGGACGTGTCCGCCAGCATCGCCTGGATCCGGGTGGACTGGACCTGGTTCAGAAGGTCCAGGACCTGCTGCCCCGCCGCCGCGGATTCGGCGGGCGCGCCCGCCCGCGCGAGATCGTCGGCGAGCTCGGCCCGGTACAGCGCGAGGTTCCGGGTGAAGTGGGGGTCCTGGACGGTGGCCGCGCGGTGGGCGTGCCGGGCCGCCCGGGACCAGTCGCCGAGCGCGGACCAGCACTGCGCCTGGAGCATCTCCAGCTCGGCCTCCACGAAGAAGGTCATCCACTCCGGGTCGGCGGGCGAGGTGCCCCGCGCGAAGTGGGAGTGGGCGCGTTTCAGGGACTCCTCGCACGCCGAGCGGTCGCCGAGCCCCGCCCAGCCCCCGGCCTCGCGCAGCGCGAGCAGGGAGAGCAGCCGGGGCGAGCCGAGCGGGTGCGCCGCGCGCTCGCCCGCCTGCGCCGCCCGCATCGCCTCGCGCGGCCGGCCCATGTCCCGGGCCAGGAACGACATGTTGCAGAACGCGTGCGCCTCAAGACCGGCGTCGCCCGCGAGCCGGGCCGTCGCGAGAGCCTCCGCGTAGTGTGAGCGGGCTTCGCCGAAGCGGCCCGAGTCGTGCGCCAACCAGCCGACGGAGATGGCCAGTTCACCCGCGCCCGTGTGCAGCCGCTCCTGCGTGGAGCGCCGCGCCGCGCTCGCGTCGAGCAGGGCGTACGCGGTGCGCAGCGGCTGGGCGGCCCGCTGGTAGAGCCCGTCCGCGCCGTGCCGGTCGTCGAGCAGTCTGATCCGGCGCACCGCCTCCTCGACGGCGCTCACCTCGGCCTCGCCGACGCGCTGGACGGGATGGGCGGATGCCGGGCCGAGGCCCAGCGAGACGGCCGCCACTGTGGCGGTGGAGCCCGTCATGAATGCGCGACGCAGCACGTCGCTCTCCTCGTGGTTCTGGTGAATGTGGTGGTTGTCCGACGATGGGCCGACGCGTTGGCCGGGCGGATCGTCGCGTGGATGGTCGGGACGGGGCGTGATGTGGAGCAGGGGCGCGGCGGAAAGTGGGCGCGCCCCCCGGCCTCGTACCGTCTCCCTCGCCGAGAACCCCAAGTCGGCCAGGGTCAAACCCGGGAACATGTGCCGGAAGACCCTTTCGTACGCGTAATTGGGACAGCGGATCTCGCCGTTCTCCACGCGTCCGATGTAGCGGGCGTCGCAGGCGACCTGCTCGCCGATCTCGCGGGCGGCCCGGCGGACCGCGGCCGCGAACTCGCCCGGCGAACGGGCGCCCCTCAACTGCCGGAAGGCCACGTTGGGTTCCCGCGTGAGCCGGCGCGGCGTCTGCGGAGTCCGCGCGTTCACCCGGGGGTCGTCGTGGGGATCTGGTGACGGCGCCATGGCTCGACAGCTCTCTCTGGCGGGGTGGTGCGGAGCAAGAACGTACCTGCTGTGACGAGTCGTTCACGCTGTGTTTGGCTACAAACCGGATATCTCACCCGCGATCCGCCATGAACTGCCATCCTTTGCGGCGGCACGTCGCCGTTCCCCTTGACGCGCAAGGGCGTTGAACCATGTGGAGAGCGCCAACACCGCAGAGACGCGGAGGGCTTGCCTTGTTGGAGGACTGCGTGAACACCGACACCGACATCGACTTCACAGGCTCCGGTACGCAGACGACGGCCCGGCATCCGCATTCACCGCAGGCGGCCGCCCCGCCGGTCCTCGCGCGCGCCGCCGAGGAGCCCTGCGACCTGGTCACCGTGCCCGCCCGGCAGGGCCTTGAGGCCGTCGACATCATCCGCCGCGGCTCCGCCCCGGCCGCCGTCGGCCCCGTTCTGCACGACGGGACCTGCGACACCCTCGGCTTCCTCGTCCCGTCCGGCACCGCCGCCGCCTGGGACGTGCCGGGCAGCGCCTGTACGGAGACCAATGGGCGCGGCCTGCGCATCGAGGGCCTGCCCGTCGCGCCCCCCGTCACCGGCTCGGGCTGGCTGCTCCCCCCGAACACCACCGAGGTCACCGACCCGGGCCTCCTTCGCGAGGCCCTCGGCGAGGCGGCCCGGATGATCGAGGCCGCCGACGGGATCAGCGAGGGCGGGGGCCGCTGAGCACGGCTGCCGAGCGCCGCCACGGGTGCGGGCGGGCGGCACCCGCCCGGCCGGTCGATAATGGCCGGATGGCGAAAAGCAGCAGGCGGCGCGGGCCCGAGCCCGTCGTCGAGACGGTGGACGGCGGCCTCGCCGAGCTCATACCCGACCGGGACCGGACCGGCGGGTGGACGCTGCTGCTCGACGGGGCGCCCCAGTCGCACGTCGACCTCGACGCCCCGGACCGGCTGACCTTCGAGTACCAGCGCCGCCTCGGCCACGTCATCGACCTCGCGGCCCCGCCCGGCCAGGCCCTGAACGTCCTGCACCTCGGCGGCGGCGCCTTCACCCTGGCCCGCTACATCGCGGCCACCCGGCCCCGCTCCACCCAGCAGATAGTCGAGCTCGACGCCGCGCTCGTCCAGCTCGTACGCCGTGAGCTGCCGCTCGACCCCGGGGCCCGGATCCGGGTACGGGGAGGGGATGCCCGTGCCGGGCTCGGCAAGCTGCCCGACGGCTGGGCCGACCTCGTCATCGCGGACGTCTTCAGCGGGGCCCGCACCCCGGCCCATCTGACCAGCACCGAGTTCCTCGCCGACGTACGCAGAGTGCTCAGGCCGGGCGGTACCTACGCCGCGAATCTCGCCGACGGGCCGCCGCTCGCGCATCTGCGGGGCCAGATCGCCACGGCCGCCGGGGTCTTCCCCGAGCTCGCGCTCGCCGCCGATCCGACGGTGCTGCGCGGCAAGCGGTTCGGGAACGCGGTGCTCGTCTGCTCGGCCGTGCCGCTGCCGCTGGCCGAGCTGACCCGGCGCATCGCGGGCGACCCGCACCCCGGCCGCGTCCAGCACGGACGCGAGCTGGCCGACTTCACGGGCGGGGCCGTCGCGGTGAGCGACGCGAGCGCGAAGCCCTCGCCGGCGCCGCCGGCCGGGGCGTTCCGCTGAGCGGTCAGGTGTTGTTGATCTCCACCGAGGGCGGATGGCCGTTCCAGGTGCAGAACACCGAGACCGTCTCACTGCCCCGGGTGAAGGTGACCCGTATCCACTCCGTCTGGATCCAGCGCTCCATCTGCCAGCCCGATGCGGGCGTCGCCGAGACCAGCTGGGCCGAGGTGTCGCCGAGGTCGAAGACGACCCGGCCGCCCGAGACGTTGTAGCCCTGCACTGCCCCGGAATTGGCCGCATCGCCCGAACTCCCGGACGGTGACGGCGGCTTGACGCCGGACGGCGATCGACTGCCCGACGGCTTCCCGCTCCCGGCGGCGTCCTTCGACGGCTTCGGGGAGGGAGAGGACGACGGAGAAGGCGTGGTCCCCTTGGGGCGTTCGGTGGACGAGGCGTCCGGCTTCGAGCCCTGCGTGATGTGCGCCTCGCCACTGATCGGCAGGGCGCGGGGCGGGTCGTACACCGTGCCCGCGAGCACCGTATGGACGCCCCACCAGGAGAGCGTGACCGCCGCTCCGGTAGCGAGCGACCACGCCAAACCGTGTACGAGTCCTCTGTGCATCCGGGCCATACTGCACCACGAGCCCCACCCGTGTCCCGCCGCCGCCCACTCCACTCCCACGGGGGACTCCGGTCCTCCGCATGGCGTACGGTGCGGGCCATGGCAAGTGTGCTAGTGGTCGAGGACGACCAGTTTGTCCGCTCCGCCCTCATCCGCCACCTCACCGAGGCCTCCCACACGGTACGGAGCGTCGGCACGGCACTCGAGGCGCTGCGCGAAGTGGCCCATTTCCGGTTCGACGTGGTCATCCTGGACCTCGGGCTGCCCGACCTGGACGGGTCCGAGGCGCTCAAGATGCTGCGCGGCATCACCGACGTACCGGTGATCATCGCGACCGCGCGGGACGACGAGACGGAGATCGTCCGGCTGCTCAACGACGGCGCGGACGACTACCTCACCAAGCCGTTCTCCGTGGAGCACCTCTCCGCGCGGATGGCCGCCGTGCTGCGCCGGGCGCGTGCCACCGCCGGGGCCGAACCGCCGTCACGCGTGCTCCAGGTCGGCGGGCTCCGCGTCGACCCGCTGCGCAGGCAGGCCGAACTCGACGGCGTGCAGCTCGACCTGACCCGGCGCGAGTTCGACCTGCTCGCCTTTCTCGCCGGGCGGCCCGGCGTGGTCGTGCCCCGCAAGGAGCTGCTGGCCGAGGTGTGGCAGCAGTCGTACGGTGACGACCAGACCATTGATGTGCATCTGTCCTGGTTGCGGCGGAAGTTGGGGGAGACGGCCGCGCGGCCCCGCTATCTGCACACCCTGCGCGGGGTCGGCGTGAAGCTGGAGCCACCGCAGTGAGGTGGGCCCTGGTCAAGGTCTGCCTCGCCGTCACCGTGATGGTGGTGGTGGCCTTCGCGGTGCCGCTCGGCATGGTCATCAAGGAGATGGCTCGCGACCGGGCGTTCTCCAACGCCGAGCGGCAGGCCGCGGCGATCGGGCCGACGCTGTCCATCACCACCGGCCGTGACGCGCTGGAACGCGCCGTCGCCTCCACCCAGTCCGGCGCCGAGGACCGGATGGCCGTGCACGTCCCGGCCGACCCGGCCGTCGCGGGCAGCGCGCCGGTGGAGATCGGCAGGCAGCGGGCGGCGGACAAGGACCTCGAAGCGACGCGCAAGGTCATCAAGGCCTCCATCTCCGACGTCTCGGGCGGCTCCGCACTGCTCCAGCCGACCGCGCTCAGCTCCGGCCAGATCGCGATCGTCGAGGTCTTCGTGCCGGAGGCCGAGGTCACCCATGGCGTGACGACGGCCTGGCTCGTCCTCGCGGGCGTCGGCATCGGCCTGATCATCGGCTCCGTGGCGGTCGCCGACCGCCTGGGTGTACGCATGGTCCGGCCGGCTCAGCGGCTCGCGGGCGCGGCGCAGGACCTGGGCGAGGGCAAGCTCGGCGCGCGGGTTCCGGAGGAGGGCCCCACCGAACTGCGCCAGGCGGCCGCAGCCTTCAACTCGATGGCCGACCAGGTCGTCCAACTCCTCGCCAATGAACGGGAGTTGGCGGCCGACCTCTCCCACCGCCTGCGTACGCCCCTCACCGTACTTCGCTTGAACGCGGCCTCGCTCGGGGACGGGCCCGCGGCCGACCAGACGCGGGCCGCGGTCGAGCAGCTGGAGCGGGAGGTCGACACGATCATCCGCACCGCGCGCGAGGCCAAGCCGAAGACCCAGCCCGCCGGGCCGGGGGCGGGCTGCGACGCCTGCGAAGTGATCCTCGACCGGATGGAGTTCTGGTCGGCGCTCGCCGAGGACGAGGGGCGCGAGGTGCGGCTCGCCGGCGTGGACCGCCCGGTCCGCATCCCGGTGGCCCGGGCGGATCTGGTGGCCGTGCTCGACGCGCTGCTCGGCAACGTGTTCCGGCACACGCCGGAGGGGACGGCGTTCTCGGTGGACGTCCACAACGGCGAGGACGCGGTGATCGTGCTGGTCTCCGACGCGGGGCCGGGGATCGCCGATCCGCGGGCGGCGCTGGAGCGGGGCAACAGCGGGGGCCGGCCGGGCTCGACGGGCCTCGGCCTCGACATCGTCCGCCGGGTCGCCGAGTCGACGGGCGGCGACGTCCGGATCGGGCACTCCGTCCTGGGCGGGACGGAGGTGCGCCTCTGGATCGGGCTCGGCGTCACGCCTCCGGGCCGGCGGGGCCATCGAGTGCGGGGGAGGGGCCGGTCCCGCCGGGGCGCGGACGCCTGATTTTTCCCCACCCCGCCCCTTCCCCAGACCCTCCGGGGGATGTCGTTCTGCCACGGCCCAGAGGTAGTTCCTGGGCCTCTGCCCCAGACCCCACCACTCCTCAAACTCCCCCAAGGTCTTAAGGATCAGCGGGGCCCCATGAAGGGCTGGATGCGCGGACGGTTTTCGGCTGCGGACCGTGCGTGGTTGCTCGCGCAGTTCCCCGCGCCCCCAGCAGGATCGACCCGGCCGGCACCGGCATCTTCAGCCTGTCCGGCGTTTGAGGACGAGCGCCCTTGAGGCGCGAACGGGGTCTGGGCGGAGCCCCAGGGAGCCGGACTGCCAGCCGCAGCCGATCCATCACCCCCGGAGGGTCTCGGGAAGGGGCGAGGTGGGAAAAGGACCCCGGGCTTAACCTCCCCCCATCCCACCCTTAAGCCGACCCTAAGATCCCCAACCCCCGCCCTGAACTGGGCATTTGTCCGATTCCGCATCGCTAGCGTGCTGCCGCACCCCCGAATTCCCCCGCAACGCAGAGGCAGGCACGGCATGGGCAGCAGTACGCACCGGCGCAGGGCGAGCGGCAAGACCAAGGCGATCGGCGCGGTGGCCGCCGCCGCGGTCGTCGGCGGCGCGGCCTTCGCGCTCACCGGCACCGCGCAGGCCGCCTCGGTCGGCGCGGCGTACACCAAGACCAGCAGCTGGACCGGTGGTTACACCGGGCAGTACGTCATCACCAACGACACCGGCAAGACCCTCGCCGACTGGACCCTGGAGTTCGACCTCCCCGCCGGCACCACGCTGTCCTCCCTCTGGAACGGCGACCAGACCGTGAAGGGCCGGCACGTCACCGTCAAGCCCCCGAGCTGGGACAAGGCCGGGCTCGCCGCGGGCAAGTCGGTCACCGTCGGCTTCGTCACGTCCGCCAACGGCACCGCGGGCGACCCCACCGGCTGTCTCATCGACCAGGAGAAGTGCTCCGTCGACACCGGCGCCACTCCCCAGCCCAGCGGTCGCCCCACGGAACAGCCCACCCCCAAGCCCTCCCAGTCGGCGAGCACCAGGCCGACCACCGAGCCCACCCCTTCCAAGTCGGCCACCGCGATACCCACCCCCACCAAGAGCACAGGCGGCGGAACCTCCGCCGGCGCCGGGTTCGCGCCCTACGTCGACACCTCGCTCTACCCCACCTACGACCTCGCGGCCACCGCCGACAAGACCGGCGTCAAGCAGTTCACCCTCGCCTTCGTCACCTCCGGCGGCGGCTGCACTCCGCTCTGGGGCGGCGTCACCGACCTTCCGGGCGACAAGGTCGCCTCGCAGATCGGCGCGCTGCGCGCCAAGGGCGGCGACGTCCGGGTCTCCTTCGGCGGTGCCTCCGGCTCCGAGCTCGGCCTCGTCTGCAAGAGCGCGGACGAGCTGGCAGCCGCGTACGGCAAGGTCGTCGACGCGTACAAGCTCACCAAGGTCGACTTCGACATCGAGGGCGCGGCCCTGCCCGACACCGGCGCCAACACCCGCCGCGCGCAGGCCATCGCGAAGCTCCAGCAGTCCCACCCCGGGCTCGACGTGTCGTTCACGCTGCCCGTGATGCCGGAGGGCCTCACCCAGCCCGGCGTCGACCTCGTCGCCGACGCCGAGAAGAACGGCGTCAAGGTCTCCGCCGTCAACATCATGGCGATGGACTACGGGCCCTCCTACAGCGGCGACATGGGCGACTACGCGATCCAGGCGGCCACCGCGACCCAGGCTCAGCTCAAGGGAGTTCTGGGACTTTCCGACGCCGCTGCCTGGAAGGCCGTCGCCGTCACGCCGATGATCGGCGTCAACGACGTCAACGTCGAGAAGTTCACCGTCGCCGACGCCACCAAGCTCGTGGACTTCGCCCAGTCCAAGGGTCTCGGCCGGCTCTCCATGTGGTCCGGCGCCCGTGACCAACAGTGCCCCGGCGGCGCCAAGAACTCCGCCGACCCGACCTGCTCGTCCATCGTCCAGGAGCCCCTCGCCTTCACCAAGGCCTTCGACGCCTACAAGTAGCCGCCTACAAGTAGTCGCGGCCACGTAGCCACCCACCAGCAGGCCCACTGACCAGCGTCCCGGCCGGATCGCACCTTCCCCCACGTCGGCCGGGGCGCGTTCAGTGCGTGGTGGACCTTCCGGCCGCCCTCGTCACCAGCGCGAGCACCCCCACCGCGATCACCGCCGCCGGCACCACACCCCACCCGATCACCCCGAACCCGGCAAGGATGCACACCAGCGGCACGGTGATCAGTACGAACGGCAACAGCGAGTACTTGTTCATCCCGTACTTCCCCTTCATTGCTTCGCTCCCTCCCATCACTTCGACTCCCCTCGGGCCGCGTCCAAGTAGTCCGTCAGGCTGTCCCACTGGCCCGGCTGCACCGACGCGTCCCCCGACAGCGCTCCCGGGTCCTCGCGCCACGCGGTCCGTACGCCCGTCGAAATCGTCCGGTCGCCGCCGCTGAACAGCGCTCCCAGCTCGTCCATCCGGGCCGCCAGTTTGCGTACGCGCGGATCGGTCGGCGGGGTGCCGGAGGCCCTGAACTCCTCGGCCCGCCGGTACAGTTGGGGCCACTCGACTTCCAGCAGATAGTGCGCGGCCGGGCCGAGGGCGGCGGTGTGAGTGCCCAGGGCGCGCAGCTGGTCGTCGTCGAGGTGGCGGCGTACCGCCTGTTCGGCGGCGGGGCTCGCGGCGCCGGTGGCGCGCAGCGCGTCGAGGACCGCGGAGGTCGTCGGGGCCCGGCCGTCCGCCACCTCCTGCTCGATGTGCACGAGCCGGTCCCGCAGGCCGGTCAGCGCCGCCAGGTGCGCCTCGACGCTCTCGCGGTGGTCGCGCAGGACCCGCATCGGATCGACCCCGGAGTCCAGGCACACGGCGATCGTGTCGAGGCCCAGACCCAGGCCGCGCAGGGCGAGCACCTGGTAGAGCCGGGCGATGTCGTCCTCGGTGTACTCCCGGTGGCCGCCGGAAGTGCGACGCGACGGGGAGAGCAGGCCGATGGTGTCCCAGTGGTGCAGCGTGCGGACGGTGAGCCCGCTGGCCTCGGCCAGGGGGCCCACCTTCCAGGTGGATTCGCTCATGCGCCCACTGTGCATCCTCACGCCACGTGAGGTTCAAGTCCCGCGCGGGACGCCGGCGGGCGTGGAAGGCCTCGTGCGGCCCGGCCCGTCAGCCCAGACCCACCGCGCCCGCGAGCCCGCGCCCCCATTCCCCTGCCGGACCGGGCAGGGTGAGGGGCGTCCAGAAGGACGCCACGAATGCCGCGATCGACAAAACGATGGACAGCACGAGGACGCCGCCGCCGTCGACGGCGTCCTCGGAATTCCTGTTCAGCACGTCGACGGAGACAAAACCCGCGACGTACAGGGTGACGGCATAGGCGACCACTCCCGCGATCCAGAACGAGCAGGCCTTCTTTCGCTCCGCCTGAGCCTCTTTCATCATCCGCTGGGCTTTCATGAGCCCCCTTTCGGAGGCCCGCAGCTGGTCCTGAACCTCGGCCAAGGCCTCCGTGCGCCCCTCGACCCTTGCCTGTTGGACCTCGTCCGCAAGCTCGACGCAGCGTGCGCGCCAGCGGGCCTCCGATGCCCTCAGGGCATCGACCAGCTTGCCGACGCGCTCGTACGCGTCCTTGGCGGCCACGCCGAGCGCCAGAACTCCCCGGGGCGCCTCATCGCCGCCGACATGGAAGTGCAGTTGTGAGATGTGCTGGTTCCCGCGCGCCTGGTACACCCGCGCGTTGTCCGAAGCGGTGCCCCATGTCTCGGCATGCCGCCGATCCCCGCCGCCGGATTCTTCCCTCTCGCTCACCGCTCACCGCTCAGCGATGTGCCGGTCACCCATGGGCCGGTAAGCGCGACCGTTTCCGGATACGGATCCATGGAGACCCCCGAGGTTCCCAATGCGCGGGCCCCGCTCGCTGGCTCGGCCCTGCCGGTGGATTGCGGGCCCACACGATAGCTCAACTCCCGTTCCATTCCCGCACGTTGGTTCAGCGGGAGGTCACAAGCCCGGTGGAGGAGGTGCCCGCCGCCGCGTCACGCCTCCGGCAGTTCGCCCGTCCGGGCCAGCTCCGCGTACCAGTGGGCGCTCGACTTCGGGGTGCGGGCCAGCGTCCCGTAGTCCACGTACACCGCGCCGAACCGCTTGCCGTACCCGTACGACCATTCGAAGTTGTCCATCAGCGACCAGAGGTAGTAGCCGCGTACGTCCGCGCCCGCCTCCATCGCGCGGCGCACGACCGCGAGGTGGTCGCGCAGATAGCGGATGCGGTCCGGGTCGTGCACCGACCCGTCGGGGCCGGGCCTGTCGTCGCAGGCCGCGCCGTTCTCGGTGACCAGGAGCGGCAGCCCGGGGGCCTCCTTCGTGTAGCGGAGCAGCAGGTCGTACAGGCCCGACGGGTCGATGGCCCAGCCCATCGCGGTGCGCTCGCCGGGCGGCTGGTGGAAGGTGACCGAGGCGGCGCCCGGCCACGGCGAGTGGGCGCTCGCGCCGTGGCCGTCGGCGCGGGCGGCATCCGATCCGGGGTCGGCGGCCGACACCAGGGACGTGGTGTAGTAGTTGAGCCCGAGCGCGTCGAGCGGCTGGTGGATCGCGCGCAGGTCGCCGTCGTGCACGAAGTCCCAGTCGGTCACGGAGGCCGTGTCCGCGAACAGGTGCTCCGGGTACGCGCCGTGCAGCATCGGCCCGTGGAAGACGCCGTTGGCCAGGTCGTCGATCCGGCGGACCGCCTCCAGGTCCGCCGGATCCTGTGAACAGGGCCTGACCACGGCCGAGTTGAGGCTCACCGCGATCTGGTTGCGCGCGGGCATCGCGGCCCGCAGAGCCGAAGTGGCGTCCCCGTGCGCCAGGTTGAGGTGATGAGCCGCCCGCAACGAGGCCGCCGGATCGGTCCTCCCGGGCGCGTGCACCCCCGATCCGTACCCCAGAAACGCGCTGCACCAGGGCTCGTTGAGGGTGATCCACCGCTCGACCCGGTCGCCGAGCGCGGACCCGACGAGCGCCGCGTACTCGGCGAACCGGTGGGCGGTGTCCCGGGCCGGCCAGCCGCCCGCGTCTTCGAGCTCCTGCGGCAGGTCCCAGTGGTAGAGGGTGAGCGCGGGCGCGATGCCCCGGTCGAGCAGCTCGTCGACCAGGCGCCGGTAGAAGTCGAGGCCGAGCTGGACTGCGGGCCCGCGGCCGGTGGGCTGCACCCGCGACCAGGAGACGGAGAAGCGGTACGAGGTGAGGCCGAGCTCCGCCATGAGCGCGACGTCCTCGCGCATGCGGTGGTAGTGGTCGACCGCGACATCACCCGTGTCGCCGCCGGCGGTCCGGCCCGGGGTGTGACTGAAGGTGTCCCAGATGGACGGAGTGCGCCCAGCCTCTCTTACCGCCCCCTCGATCTGATAGGCGGAGGTGGCGGCACCCCAGAGGAAATCGGGCGGGAATCGGTCAGACATGAACGCCCCCAATGTATGTACGCCGGAAGGGAATTGGGCTGGCTGAGGCTCGCCGGCTTCGGTGGAGCGCGCTGCAGTACACACCCTGCGCGGCACGAACCCGGCAAGGGGCGCGGGGCTGTGACGATGTGCGGCTCCGCCGGGTGGGCACGACCAGCCCCCCACCGGGCCGCAGATGAAGAACAGCCCGGAGCGCCCCTCACCCTTTGACCGCCCCCTGCATGATCCCGCCCACGATCTGCCGCCCGAACACCACGAACGCCACAAGCAGCGGCAGCGTCCCGAGCAGGGCGCCGGCCATGATGACCGACTGGTCGGGGATGTAGCCGCGGCCGAGGCCCGTCAGAGCCACCTGCACCGTGGGGCTGCCGTTCTGGGTCAGCGCGATGATCGGCCAGAAGAAGTCGTTCCAGGCCATCACGAACGTCAGCATCCCGAGCACCGCCATCGCGGGCCGGGCCACCGGGAACACGATGTGCCACACCACGCGCCAGCTGCTCGCCCCGTCCACCCGGGCGGCCTCGATCAGCTCGGTGGGCAGCGCCTCCACCAGGTACTGCCGCATGAAGAACACCCCGAACGCGCTGACCAGGGTGGGCAGAATGACGGCCTGGAGCTGGTCGGTCCAGGACAGCTCGGCGACCAGCATGTACAGCGGTACGACGCTGAGCTGCGGCGGCACCATCATCGTGCCGATCACCAGGAGCAGCAGCAGGTTCTTGAAGCGGAAGCGCAGCTTGGCGAAGGCGAAGCCGGACAGCGTGGAGAAGAACACCGTGCCCGCCGCGATCGAGCCCGCCACGATCGTCGTGTTGAGCAGGGCCGCGCCCATGTTGGCGTCGGTCCACGCGATCTGGAGATTCCTGAACAGGTGTGAGCCGAACCAGAACGGTGGGGGTGTCTGCGCGAGCCGGGTGTTGGTGCGGGACGCGGCCACCGCCGTCCAGATCAGCGGGAAGAGCGATCCGGCGGTGAACACGATCAGGACGGCGTAGGTGAGGCGGCCGCCGTGCAGCTGGCGGCCGGCACGCTGGGCTCTCAACTCGTCATCCCCTTGCGCAACTTGTGGGAGACGATCCAGTTCACCGCGCCGATGAGGAGCAGGATCAGGAACATCGCCCAGGCGATCGCCGAGGCCCGGCCGAGGTGCAGATTCACCCAGCCCTGTTCGTACAGGTAGAGGCCGAGCGTCTGGAACTGGTGGTCCGAGCCGCCGGTGGCACCCGCGGAGCCGTTGAACAGGAGCGGCTCGCCGAACAGCTGGGTCGCTCCGATCGTGGACACGACGGCGGTGAACAGGATGGTCGGGCGCAGCGACGGGATCGTCACATGGCGGAACTGCTGCCACCGCGAGGCTCCGTCGAGCGCGGCGGACTCGTACAGATCGGCGGAGACCGCCTGCATCGCGGCCAGGTAGATCAGCGCGTTGTAGCCGGTCCAGCGCCAGACGACGATGGTGGACACGGCGAGCTGCGAGCTCAAGCCGCCGTTCTGCCAGTCGATGTGGTCGAACCCGACGAGCCCGAGCGCCCAGTTGACCATCCCGTAGTCGCGCCCGAAGAGCAGCACGAACACCAGCGTCGCGGCCGCCACGCTGGTGGCGTACGGGGTGAGGACGGCGACCCGGAAGAACATCGAGCCGCGCAGCTTGTAGTTGAGCAGATGCGCGATGCCGAGCGCGATGAGCAGCTGGGGCACGGTGGACAGGACGCCGATGGTGAAGGTGTTCCGCAGCGCGTTCCAGAAGAAGTCGTCCGAGAGCAGCCGCGAGAAGTTCCTGAGGCCCACCCACGTCATGTCGTTCGGCGAGGTCAGCTCGACCTGGTGCAGGGAGGCCCAGCCCGTATAGAGGAGCGGGAAGAGGCCGAAGGCCGCGAAGAACAGGAAGAAGGGCGCGGTGAACGCGTACGGGCTCCAGCGCACATCGCGCCGGTAGCGGCGGCTTCGCCGCTCGTCCGCGCGGGCCCGGGCGGGGGCCGTGCTCTCCTGCCCGGGAGTGGGGGAGGGTACGGCGGCCGTGGTGTCGCTCGCCATCGTCACTGGTCCAGCGCGTTGTCGATCGCCTTCACCGCGGCGTCCCAGCCCTGCTGCGGCGACTTGCCCTTCTGCTCGACCTGGAGCATGCCGATGTCGGACAGGTTCTGCTGGATGATCTGGTCCTTCGGGCCGAGGGTCTGCACCGGGGTGCCCTCGGCGGCCCGCGCGAAGATCTGGCCGATGGGCGCGTTGCCGAAGTAGGCGTGCTTGGCGTCCGCCACCGCGGGCAGCCCGTAGGCGGCCTTGGCGCTCGGGAAGCTGCCGCGCTTGGCGAACAGGACGGCCTGCTGGGCGGGCGCGGTCAGCCAGGCGGCGAGCTTGGCGGCCTCTGCCGTGTGCTTGCCGGCCGAAGGCACGGTGAGGAAGGAGCCGCCCCAGTTGGACGGCTTGGGGGCCGCGGCCACGTCCCACTGGTCCTTGCCGGCGGCACCCGCCTTGTCCTGGATGTAGCCGAGCATCCACGCCGGGCAGGACACGGTGGCGAAGGAGGCGTTGGCGAAGCCCTGGTCCCAGGTCGGCTGGAACTGCTGGAGCTTGGCGGTGAGCCCGCCGGTCGCGAACGCGCTCGCGGTGTCCCAGGCCTGCTTCACCGCCGGGTTGTCCTTGTAGACGACCTTGCCGGCGGCGTCGTAGTAGCGGGTGGCACTGGACCCGGTGATCGAGTTCAGCACGCCGGAGGCGGAGTCCACGAACGCGGAGCCGGAGGGCACCTTCGCCTTGTACTGCCGCCCCACCTCCAGGTACTTGTTCCAGTCGCCCGCCCACAGCTTGCCCACGGCGTCCCGGTCGGTGGGCAGACCGGCCTTGGCGAACAGGTCCTTGCGGTAGCAGATGCCGGTCGGCCCGGTGTCCGTGCCCAGACCCACGGTCTTGCTGTCCTTGGCGGTGCCCTCGGCCCACTTCCACGGCAGGAAGTCGTCCTTGTTCACGCCGGGCGCCTTGGACAGGTCCTCCAGCTTGCCGCTCTGGGTCGCGGTGACCTCGGCGATGTTGCTGACCTCGACGGCCTGGATGTCGGCGAGCCCGCTGCCCGAGCCGAGGTGGGTCAGGAGCTGCGGGTAGTAGTTCTCGTTCCGCTCGATCGAGGTCTGTTTGATCTCGATGTCCGGGTGGAGCTTCATGTACGCGTCGTAGAGCCCGGCCTCCTTCAGGCCGAACGCGCCGAAGACGCCGACGGTGAGCGTCGTCTTCGCGCCGCCCCCGCCGCCTCCCGCCGTCGAGCCTTCGGCCGCCGGGGACGCGCCGTCGTCGGCGCAGCCGGCGAGCAGCCCGGTGCCGAGCGCGGCCACTGCCGCGAGGGCCGCGAGCCGCCTGGACATACGTGTACGCGTGCGCATGGCTTCCTCCAACTGTCGTCCGGGCCAAGCCGGTTGAGGCGCGTCGGCGCGGGCGGAAGGGATGCGAAAGGTGTAGGGACCTACTAGTGTGGGAGCGCTCCCAGCCGTGATGTGTTGAAGGGTTGCGGCTCCCTGGTGGACTGTCAAGGGACCGCGCAATGGCAGAGGATGACGTTCCCCGCCCGGCCGGGGCTGTTACTTTCACCGGAGTTGCGCGAGTTGGGGAGGCAGACGTGACAGCAGCCCGCACCGCTAGGGGGCGCGGCGCCGGACGGCCCACGCTCGAAGAAGTGGCGGCCAGGGCCGGAGTCGGCCGCGGCACCGTGTCCCGGGTCATCAACGGCTCGCCCCGGGTCAGCGACGAGACCCGGGCCGCCGTCGAAGCCGCCGTCGCCGAACTCGGCTACGTACCCAACCGGGCCGCCCGCGCCCTTGCCGCCAACCGTACCGACGCCATAGCCCTGGTCGTCCCCGAGCCCGAGGCCCGCTTCTTCGCCGAGCCGTACTTCTCCGACATCGTGCGCGGGGTGGGCGCGGCGCTTGCCGACACCGAGATGCAGCTCCTGCTCACCCTGGTCGGCGGCGACCGCGAGCGGCGCCGGCTCGCCCAGTACCTCGCCTCGCACCGCGTCGACGGTGTCCTGCTCGTCTCCGTGCACGCCGACGACCCGCTGCCCGAGCTGCTCGAACAGCTCGGCATCCCCGTCGTCATCAGCGGCCGCCGCCGCGAGGACGAGCCGCTCGCCTCGGTCGACTCCGACAACTACGAGGGCGCCCGCGCCGCCGTCGCCCACCTCGTCGCCCGCGGCCGGCGCTCCATAGCGACGATCACCGGACCGCTCGACGTGTACGGCGCCCGCCGCCGCCTCGACGGCTACCGGGCGGCCCTGGCGGAGGCGGGCCTGGAGGAACTGACCGCGCACGGCGACTTCACCGAGGAGGGCGGCCGCCGCGCGATGGCCGAGCTCCTGGAGCGCGCCCCGCACCTCGACGCCGTCTTCGCCGCGTCCGACGTGATGGCCTCCGGCGCCCGCCAGGTCCTGCGCGAGGACGGCCGCCGCATCCCCGACGACACAGCCCTGGTCGGCTTCGACGACTCGGCGATAGCCCGCCACATGGACCCGCCGCTGACCAGCGTGCGCCAGCCGATAGAGGAGATGGGCCGCGCGATGGCCGAGCTGCTCCTCGCCGAGATCACCGCCACCGAACCGGCCCGCCCGAGCCTGGTCCTGCCCACGGAACTCGTCGTACGGGCCTCCTCGTAAAAGAGGTGTCGAACACGGACGTGTCGAAGGGCCGCAACCCGGAGAAGGGGGCCGGAACATGCAGAAGGCCCGAACCGCTTGCGCGGCCCGGGCCTTCTTCCATCAGGGTGAGTAACGGGACTCGAACCCGCGACATCCTGGACCACAACCAGGTGCTCTACCAGCTGAGCTATACCCACCATGCATGACCGGACTGTTGTGGTCTTGGGAAGTCCCTGGGGGCTTCCCTACCGGCCGAGAAAAAGTGTACAGGGTCCGGGAGGGTGCTCGCGCACATGTTTCGAGGTCCCCTCCCGGACCCCCTGCGAAGGGCTACTCCGCAGGCAGGACGTACTTCGCCGCGATGGCCTTCGCGGTGTCCGAGTCCGGGCCGGGCTGCGGCACGAAGACCGCCTCCCGGTAGTAGCGGAGCTCCGCGATGGATTCACGGATGTCCGCGAGCGCCCGGTGGTTCCCGTTCTTGTCCGGGCTGTTGAAGTACGCCCGCGGGTACCAGCGGCGGGCGAGCTCCTTCACGGAGGAGACGTCCACGATCCGGTAGTGGAGGTGCGACTCCAGCTTCGGCATGTCCCGCAGCAGGAACCCGCGGTCGGTGCCGACCGAGTTTCCGCACAGCGGCGCCTTGCCCGGCTCCTTGACGTGCTCACGTACGTACGCGAGGACCTGCTCCTCGGCGTCGGCCAGCGTGGTGCCGCCGGCCAGCTCGTCGAGGAGCCCGGAGGCGGTGTGCATGGTGCGCACCACCTCCGGCATGGTCTCCAGCGCGGCGTCCGGGGGACGGATCACGATGTCCACCCCTTCGCCGAGTACGTTCAGCTCCGAGTCGGTGACCAGTGCGGCCACCTCGATGAGTGCGTCGTCCGTCAGCGAGAGCCCGGTCATCTCGCAGTCGATCCACACCATGCGGTCGTTCATGTGTCTTACCCTACGGGGCGCTCCGCTGACCGGGCAGACTCGGACGGCCACCGGTGTAGCCGGAGGCGTACAGATCGGAGCTGGGCTTTCCCGGCTCCGCCGTGTGCGAGGTCGCACCCGGCCCCAGTACCGCGCTGGCCGCCGCCGTCCGCCGGGCCTGGGGGAGCGCCTGGGGCGGAACGGTTTCCGGCACCGGAGCCGGCATGGGCACCGAGACCGGGCCCGCGCTGGGTTCCGGCTGAGGCCGCCGAGCCCGGTAGGCCGCCCGGTAGGACGCCGGGGACGAGCCGAGCTGGCGGCGGAAGTGCCCGCGCAGCGCGACCGGGGAGCGGAAGCCGCAGCGGCCCGCCACCTCGTCCACGGAGTAGTCGGACGTCTCCAGCAGGCGCTGGGCCTGCAGGACCCGCTGGGTGATCAGCCACTGGAGGGGGGCCGATCCGGTCAGCGAGCGGAAACGACGGTCGAAGGTGCGGCGGCTCATGTATGCCCGCGCGGCCAGGGTCTCCACGTCGAACTGCTCGTGGAGGTGCTCCAGCGCCCAGGCGACGACCTCGGCCAGCGGGTCGGAGCCGATCTCCTCAGGTAAAGACCTGTCGAGATAGCGCTCCTGTCCGCCGCTGCGGCGCGGCGGCACGACCAGCCTGCGGGCCAGCGCGCCGGCCGCCTCACTGCCGTGGTCCGTCCGCACGATGTGGAGACAGAGATCGATTCCGGCCGCGGTTCCGGCCGAGGTGAGGACGTCCCCGTCGTCGACGAAGAGCTCCCTCGGGTCCACATGTACTGATGGATAGCGTTTGGCCAGCGTCGGCGCGTACATCCAGTGCGTCGTCGCCGGGCGGCCGTCCAGAAGACCGGCCGCGGCGAGCACGAACGCGCCGGTGCACAGCCCGACGATCCTTGCCCCTTCCTCGTGTGCCCGGCGCAGCGCTTCCAGCGCGGCTGCCGGGGGCGGCGAGGTGATGGAACGCCACGCGGGCACCACCACTGTTCCCGCTCTGCTGATTGCTTCCAGACCGTAGGGCGCGGTGAGTTCGAGTCCCCCTGTGGTCCGCAGGGGTCCTTCCTCACCGGCACACACCAGCAGCCTGTAACGCGGAACTCCCGCGTCCTGACGGTCGATTCCGAACACGGAGAGCGGAATGGAACTTTCGAAGATGGGGCCGCCACTGAACAGCAGTACTGCGACGACTTCCCGGCGTCGGCGGCCGGCCAGCTTCCTTGCGGTCTCCGGTGATGCGGCAGCGGAGTCCTGGCTCATGGCGCTAAGCCCCCCTCGGTGTTCGCGGCTCCCCGTTCTTGTCGGGCTTGTCGCTCCTGCACTTTTCCCCTCGGTTTTGCACGAGTCCCCAGCCTTCGATACGCATGATCGAATCTACTGCGTCCCGTGGCGCCGGCGTGACAAGTCCGGCACCCAGCGCTATGTCGACAAGGCAACTTGGCGCGAAGCTTTCGATCACGAAGCGTTTCATCCGTGAGCCCCGCAGGGGAAGTGCGCCTCATGGGGATGGCCCGTACCCGTATGGTGCCAGAGGCCGCAATGGTCCTTTCCTCCCTGGTGGCAAGGGGGTTGGCAGGCCATTGGGCCAGGGAATCCGCCACCGGGGGAAGTTGGCCGAAAACATACGGGTCCTGGTGTGCGAACGACTCACCCCACGGGTGTACATCCCCCTCGGTGACGCCCACCGCGATGCGGCGCCGGAGCCGGTCGGGCGTGCCGTCCGGACGGCGGAACCGGCGGCCGCGCCCGTTCCTCGGCGGCCGCCCGCTCGGACTGGCGGAGCAGCAGCCGGCACGCCGCGGTCACGGCCGTCAGGCCGATGGCGGAGCCGGCCGCCCCTGCGAACGAGGACCCGTAGACGATGAGCACCACGGGGACGAGCACACAGCTGAAGGCGGCCCAGCGGACGACGTCCCCCGCCGGGTCGGCCGGGGGGCGGGCGGCCGCCCAGAGTGGTTCGGTGTTCACGGACCGGTTGGTACGTACGGATTCAGCCGCGGACGATACTCCGGGCGGGCGGTGACGGGGGCCGGGCCGGGCGGCGGCGGAGTGGTGGACGGCCGGGGGAGCGGGCACGAGGGGGTGCTTCCTGATCGGGGTCGGGCGAGATCACGCCTCTAACGCGGAAGCGGTCGGTCCAGTAACTGAAAGATCATCGGTGCGGCGGCGGAGACCGGCCGCGCGGGACCGCTGTAAAGGGCACCGGGCATTGCCATCCGGGGCCGCCTCGTGCATGCTCCGGGGAACGCCGAGTAGGTTCGGCGGCTCTGGGCAGGAGAGGAGTGTCGCCGTACCCTTGGGGGTATGGGGTTGGGAAGATGATTCCCGGACACAGCTCCGCCGCCGAATCGTTGTTGCTCACTTGTCCCCGCTGTCCCCCGACTGAGGACCTCCTTCGCCGAGACACCCATGGCCGGTCACGAATTCTCCGAACCCGCGGACCGCAAGCAGGTAGCCGACCCCACGTCGGACCTCCAGGCGGCGACAGAACCACGACACTCCTGCGATCCCGCATTCCGGCACGGCGTCGTCGTCGGCTTCGACGGCTCGACGTCCAGTGAACGGGCTCTCGCCTACGCCATCGGCATGGCCAAGCGGTCCGGCTCAGGGCTGATCATCGTCCATGTCGCCAACCGGCTGCCCACCACGGTGTGGGCGGGCTGCGAGCCGCCGGTCTTCGTCGATGTCCCCGACCACCGCACCGAGGTGCTCGGACTCGAACTCGCCTGCGCCGACTATCTCGCCGAGGTCCCCTGGATCCTGGTCGAGCGCGGCGGCGACATCTGCCACGAACTGGAAGAGGTCGGGCGCGAGTACGCGGCGGACGCGATCGTCGTCGGCTCCACCCACGGCCTCGTCGGGCGGATCTTCGGCTCGGTCGCCGGCCGCCTCGCGCGGCGTGCGCAGCGCCCCGTCGTCGTCATCCCGTAATCGGGCGTTGTCCCAGTTGAGACCGGCGTGATGTTTCGCTGATGAAGCGTCAACTTCCTTTGTGTGCAGGCGAATCTACCGATGCGTAGGGGTGGATTGTGCCCTTGTGAAGGGTAGATAAAGGTCGCTGGGAAGCAGCACAACTGCACATGAAGGGAGCCCGCCGTGGACAACGAAGTTCCCGCGGGAAGCACCACCTCCACTCTCGGTCACCTCGCACTCGGACTCACTCTGCTGGCCTTCGGCCTCGGCAACACCCGCGTGATCGACGGCGTGACGGTGGCCGACTCGGTATCGATCGCGACCTACGTCGGCGGCATCGGCCTGTTCGTCCTCGGCGTCCTCGCCTTCCGCGATCAGGACGCGTTCACCGGCACCGCCTTCGCCGGCCTGGGCGCCTTCTGGTTCACCTGGGCCGCGGGCGCGAACACCAAGTTCTCGGCCAACGCGGCCGGCCTCTTCCTGGTCCTCTTCGCACTCCTGGCGCTGAGCCTGGCGGCGGGTTCGGCGGGCGCCGGCCTCTTCCGGCAGGGCACGTACGGACTGCTCTTCCTCGCCCTGGTGCTCATGGCCATCGGCCAGTTCGCCGACAGCTCCTCGCTCGGCAAGGTGGCCGGCTGGGTGGCCACGGTCGCGGGCGCCGCGGCCTGGTACGGGGCGACGGCCTCGCTCGCCAAATGGCCCACCGCCCTGCCCCGACGCGCTGCCGGCCGGGGGGTGACGGCCACCGGCTGAACGGCAGCCGCAGGCCGGTGCCTGGGCAGCACCGGCACGCAGAAGGGCGACCCCCGCCCGGTGGGACGGGGGTCGCCCTTTTCTGTGCGCAGGGACTACTCGACCGTGACCGACTTGGCCAGGTTGCGCGGCTTGTCGATGTCGCGGCCCATCGCCAGCGCCGTGTGGTACGCGAAGAGCTGGAGCGGGATGCCCATGAGGATCGGGTCCAGCTCGTTCTCGTTCTTCGGCACGACGATGGTGTGGTCGGCCTTCTCCTGGTTCTGGTGCGCGACCGCGAGGATGCGGCCGCTGCGGGCCTTGATCTCCTCCAGGGCGGCGCGGTTCTTCTCCAGGAGGTCGTCGTTGGGGACGATGGCGACCGTCGGCAGCGCGGGCTCGATCAGCGCGAGCGGGCCGTGCTTCAGCTCGGAGGCGGGGTAGGCCTCGGCGTGGATGTAGGAGATCTCCTTGAGCTTCAGGGAGGCCTCCAGGGCGACCGGGTAGCCGCGCACACGCCCGATGAACATCATCGACTGGGCGCCCGCGTACTCCTTGGCCAGCTTCTCGATCTCCGGCTCCATGGCCAGGATCTCCTCGATCTGGCCGGGCAGCTTGCGCAGGCCCTCGATGATCCGCTTGCCGTCGGCCACCGACAGGTCGCGGATCCGGCCGAGGTGCAGCGCGAGCAGCGCGAACGCGACGACCGTGTTGGTGAAGCACTTGGTGGAGACGACGCAGACCTCGGGCCCGGCGTGCACGTAGGTGCCGCCGTCCGCCTCGCGGGCGATCGCCGAGCCGACGACGTTCACGACGCCGAGCACGCGGGCGCCCTTGCGCTTGAGCTCCTGCACCGCCGCGAGCACGTCGTACGTCTCACCGGACTGCGAGACCGCGATGTACAGGGTGTCGGGGTCCACGACCGGGTTGCGGTAGCGGAACTCGGAGGCCGGCTCGGCGTCCGCGGGGATGCGGGCGAGCTCCTCGATGAGGCCGGCGCCGATCAGACCCGCGTGGTACGAGGTGCCGCAGCCGAGGATCTTGATGCGGCGCACGCCGCGCGCCTCGCGGGCGTCCAGGTTCAGGCCACCGAGGTGAACGGTCGAGAACCGGTCGTCGATGCGGCCGCGCAGGACCCGGTCGACGGCCTCGGCCTGCTCGCTCATCTCCTTGTGCATGTACGTGTCGTGGCCGCCCATGTCGTAGGAGGCGGCCTCCCACTCGACGGTCTCGGGGGTGGTGTTGGTGAGCGTGCCCGAGGTCGTGTACGTCCGGAAGTCGTCGGCCTTCAGGGTCGCCATCTCGCCGTCGTTGAGGGTGACGACCTGGCGGGTATGGGCGATCAGCGCGGCGACGTCGGAGGCGACGAGCATCTCCTTCTCGCCAATGCCGAGGATGACCGGGGAGCCGTTGCGGGCGACCACGATGCGGTCGGCGAAGTCGGCGTGCATCACGGCGATGCCGTAGGTGCCCTCGATGACCTTGAGCGCCTCGCGGACCTTCTCCTCCAGGGAGTCGGCCAGGGAGCGGGCGATCAGGTGCGTGATGACCTCGGTGTCGGTCTCGGAGGCGAAGACGACGCCCTCGGCCTCCAGCTTGGCGCGCAGCTCGGCGGCGTTGTCGACGATGCCGTTGTGGACGACCGCGACCTTGTTCTCGGGGTCGAGGTGCGGGTGGGAGTTCACGTCGGAGGGGGCGCCGTGGGTGGCCCAGCGGGTGTGGGCGATGCCCGTGGTGCCGGCGAAGCGCTTGGGGACGCGGGCCTCCAGGTCGCGGACGCGGCCCTTGGCCTTGACCATCTTCAGGGCCCCGGACTTGGGGGTGTTGACGACCATGCCCGCGGAGTCGTAACCCCGGTACTCCAGTCGCTGCAGGCCTTCCAGCAGCAGCGGAGCCACATCACGCTTACCGATATAACCGACGATTCCGCACATAAAGTCTCTGCCCCTCCATCGATGTACAAGCGATGTACAAAAGTTTCCGCGGTGCCGCGAAGCCTGCTCAGCCGTAGACGATGCGGCGCAGCTGCCGGAGCGAGAGCTCCGGTGGCGCCACGGCGCGGTGCGGCAGCTCTGCCGCGATCCGCTCGAAGATCTCCGCGTTCACGGCGCCCCCGGACTGCAGTTCACGGTGGCGCCGACGGACGAATTCCTCGCACGTCTCGTCGAAGTACGCCAGCACCTCGAGCACCACCCGGGCCGCTTCACCGCGCTGGAGCGCGGTGCTGCGCACCAGATGATCTACGAGGTCGTCGTGGGACGACGGGTTGCGGCGTTCGAGCACCCGTCGATATTGCGGGCTGGCGGGGTCATACGCAAGAATCCTGCCCGATTCCGGGCAGGATTCACATGATCACGCGTCTGGTCTGGACCAGAAGGGGTCGTTCCCGGTCACCGCCTGGGCCTCACAGGCGCTTGAGGACCGCCTGCTTGGCGGCCGTGAACTCGTCGGCCGTCAGAATGCCGCTCTGGTGCAGCTCCCCGAGCTCGCGCAGGCGGCGCAGCAGTACGTCGTGGTCCTCGGCGGGCGCGGCTTCCAGGGACTTGGGGGCGGCGGGTGCCGGTTCCCGGTGCGGGGCGTTCGGGTGCGGCATCCGCACCACCACCGCCGAGGCGAGCAGCGCCATCAGCGGATCCTTCTTGAAGCCGTTGAGCTCGACCGCCATCGGGTCGTGCTTGGGGTCGAGCCGCGGGGCGTTCGGGCTGGTGACGAAGCGCAGATAGCCGTCGCTCAGGCCGCGCGCGGGCTGCCAGGAGACCCCCGTCAGCTCGTCGAGGGGCAGGGTGACCGGCCCGGCCGCCGTCTTTCTGTCGTCGGTGTGCCAGGTCCACTCCAGGTGCACGGTGCGCCCGTCGAAGGTGACCGTCGCATCGCCCGCGCCCACCGTCATCGGCAGCGAGGGCCCCGGCAGGAGATAGCTGTCGACGGGCCCGTCCGGCACCTCGTCGAGCAGCAGGGCGTTGCGCACCTCGTCCACCATGTATTCGGCCACGGCCGCCGTCCGGGTCTCCACGGTCAGGGCGTACGGGTCCGCGGAGTCCGGCAGCTTTCCGCCGGTGACCTGGAGCAGCGGATCCGCCCCGTCCCGCAGCCGCAGCCTGAGCCGCCCCGTCTTGCGCCCCGGTTCGTACGCGATGCCCGCCACCGCCCGCAGCGGCACCGCTATCTCCCCGAGCGTCCGCTGGAGCAGGCCGACCGACTTGTCGCTGCCCGGCACGATCCGCAGCGTTTCGCCGTCGAAGACCCAGGTGCCGTCCTTCTGGATGATTTCCGCCATGCGGGGATTGTTTCACCGACCTCCGCCGTGATGATCGACTTGCGGACATCGGGCGGTTCCGGTACTCCCTGCGGTGCCGCTCTTCACCTTGACCCCGGGTGGGATCCCCGGTCCCATGGGAAGTGTTCGGTTGCTCGGCCCCCACAGTTGCGCGACCCCTTGGAAGGGAACCGCTTGTGAGACAGAGACAGCGCAGGACATTCGCCCGGCTCCTCGGCTCCCTGATCCTCGTGGCGGCCGCCGGGTTCGCCGGCATCGGGGCCTCGGCGGCCCCCGCGGCGGCGGGTGCGCCCCACCCGCTCGGCCAGATCGTGCCCGCCCCCGCCTCCGTATCCGCCGGCGGCACCGCGTACACCATCGGCTCGGCCACCAGGATCAGAGTCGCCCCGGGCTCGCCCGACGCCCAGCGCATCGGCGACTACCTGGCGGGCGTCCTCCGCCCCTCCACCGGGTACAAGCTGCCGGTCACCAGCGCGGCGGGCAGCGACGGGATCCGGCTGCTGCTCGGCGCCGGTGACCAGGGCCTCGGCGACGAGGGCTACCGGCTCGCCTCGGGCGGCGGCTCGCTCACCGTCACCGCCAACAAACCCGCCGGGCTCTTCCACGGCGTCCAGACGCTGCGGCAGCTGCTGCCCGCGGCCGTGGAGAAGCGGACGAAGCAGACCGGCCCCTGGAAGGTCGCGGGCGGCACGATCACCGACTCCCCGCGCTATGCCTACCGGGGCGCGATGATCGATGTGTCGCGGCACTTCTTCACCGTCGACCAGGTCAAGCGGTACATCGACCAGCTCGCCCTCTACAAGATCAACGAGCTGCATCTGCACCTCAGCGACGACCAGGGCTGGCGCATCGCCGTCGACTCCTGGCCCAGGCTCGCCACGTACGGCGGCCAGACGCAGGTCGGCGGCGGCAAGGGCGGCTACTACACCAAGGCCGACTACCAGGCGATCATCGCCTACGCCTCCTCCCGCTATCTGGAGGTCGTCCCCGAGATCGACACCCCGGGACACACCAACGCGGCCCTCGCCTCCTACGCCGAGCTCAACTGCAACGGCGTCGCGCCCCCGCTGTACACCGGCACCAACGTCGGCTTCAGCTCGCTGTGCGTGCCCAAGGACGTGACGTACAAGTTCCTCGACGACGTGGTGCGCGAGGTCGCAGCGCTCACGCCCGGGCGGTACGTCCACATCGGCGGCGACGAGGCGCACTCCACCTCGCACGCCGACTACGTCAGCTTCATGGACAAGGCCCAGCCGGTCGTCGGCAAGTACGGCAAGACCGTGATGGCCTGGCACCAGATCGCCGGGGCCACCCCGGTGGAGGGGGCCGTCGCCCAGTACTGGGGCACGCTCGGCAACGAGACGGACGTCGCCGCGGCGGCGCAGGCCGGCACGAGGCTCGTCATGTCGCCCGCCAACCACGCCTACCTCGACATGAAGTACGACGCGAAGTCCCCGCTCGGCACCAGTTGGGCCGGGTACGTCGACGTCGACAAGTCCTACGCGTGGGATCCGGACACCTTCATCGCGGGGGTGCCGGCGAAGGCCGTGCTGGGTGTCGAGGCGCCGATCTGGTCGGAGACGCTGACGAATTCCTCCCAGATCGAGTACATGGCGTTCCCGCGGCTGCAGGGGATCGCGGAGATCGGGTGGTCACCGGCGGCCACGCACGACTGGGCGTCGTACAAGACCCGGCTCGCGCAGCAGGGGCCGCGGATGACGGCGCTGGGGATCAACTTCTACCGGTCGCCCGTGGTGCCGTGGGTCTGACGGCGGTTTGATCCCCCGCCCGCCCCTTCCCCAGACCCTCCGGGGGCGCGGTTCGGGTGCGGACGGCGGTTCCCGGGGCTCTGCCCGAGGACCGCTCCTCGATCGCCGGAGGGGCTGGATTCGTCCCTCCGGCGATCAGAGGTCAGGCGACCTTCTTCGCCTTCTCGATGGCCTGGGCGAGCGCGTCGACGATGGGGGCGACGCGCGCGTAGGAGTAGATCGGCTCGGTCAGGCGCGGCAGGACCTGGCCGGCCTTGACCGCGGGCAGCTGCCCCCAGGTCGGCTTGCCGGCGAGGTCGCCCGGCTGAAGCGTGCCGGTGCGGTTGTCCATGAGGATCAGGTCCGCCGGGTACTTGGCGACGTTCTCCCAGCTGAGCGACTCGAAGAAGCCCTGCGAGTCGACTTTCGGGGTGACGAACCCGACGCCCAGCTCCTGGAAGTACCGGGTGTCGCAGCTGCGCTTGGCCTCGGAGACGTAGAACAGGTCCGGGCTCGCCGAGCCGAGCAGCACCCGGATCCCGGGGTTGGCCTTCGCTGCGGCGCGCAGCCGGGCGGAGGCCTTCTCGAAGGCGGCCTTCGCGTCGGTGACCTTCTTCGCGTTCACGTCGGCGCCCAGGGACTTGGCGAGGTCCACGCGACGCTGAAGGGCCGCGGGCATGCTCTGGTCGGCCGCCCACAGGGCCACGCTCGGGGCCAGCTTGAGGATCTTGTCCTTGCTGTTGTCCGGCACGTACCAGAGGACGTCCTTCTGCCACATGTCCGTGATCAGCACGTCCGGCTGGAGCGCCGCGTACTTCTCGACGCTGAACTCGCCGTAGGTGTTGCCGATGATCTCGACCTTGGTGATGTCGAGGTCGCCGGCCTGCACATCGGCCTTGCCGTCCTTCGTCCTGGTCGGTCCGAAGACGCCCTTGACCTGGATCCCGTAGTCCAACAGGGCGGCCGCGGTGCCGGTGAAGGCGACGACGTTCTTCGGCAGGGACTTGGTCTCGGCGCTCTGGCCGCGGTCGTCCTTGAACGACCAGGGGCCGGACTTGGCCGTCGTCCCGCCGTCCGCCGAGCCGCTCTTCTTGTCACCGCCCCCGCACGCGGTCAGCGCGGTACCGATGCCGATCGCGCCGCCCATGGCCAGCAGGCCGCGGCGGGTGGGCAGGGACGCTCGGGCGAAGGGCATGACGGGGTCCGCTTTCATACGTACGTGCCGGGAACCGGCCACGGGCTGGTGCGAAGCCAGGTTAGCCTAACCTCACCTTCCGTCCAGTGGCCGGTTCGGAGTGGCCCGCCGAGCGGCCGTCCAGGTCGCCGAACTACACGCCGAACTCCGACCGGCACGCGTCGAGCCCCACCACACGTACGTCCACGGTGCGACGGCGCTCCCACTCCGCGCGCTCCAGGCGGAGCCTTTGCAGGGTGACCGGACGGTCCCGTGCGACGGCGGTGTCGAGGCCGTTGTCCCGGTAGCCGAGGCGGCGCGAGACGCCGAGGGAGCGCGGGTTGTCGGTCATCGCGGCCGAGACCGCGGCGCGGGCGCCGAGCCCGGCGAACGCCAAGTGCAGGGCGGCCGCCCGCATTTCGGTGCCGATGCCCCGGCCCTGATGGGCAAGGCCCAGCCAGGAGCCCGTCTCGACCTCGCGGGTCACCGCGAAGGAGCTCGCCATCAGGTCCTGGCGGCCGACCACCTCGCCCTCGTGCAGCACGGCGAGGCTCAGCGTCCAGTCGCCGGCGGACCAGTTCGCGATGGTGGCGAGTACGTGCTGGTAGACGGCGCGGCCTCGGTCGGTGGGGGAGCCGTCGGTCCAGGGGAAGGTGAAGGGCATGCGGTCCGGTGCGTGCACTCCGTCCGCCGCCGCCCGGGCGAGATCGGGCAGCAACTCCATGTCGGGCAGGCGCAGTTCGAGGCGGGGGGTGTGTATGCGGAGGCCGTACAGCGGCCACCAGGCGGTGTGGGGGTTCATGCGCCGACTGTGCCGGGAGGACTCTGCGCTGTCGATCGATTTGGTTACGCCCTCGGTGCTACCGCCCGAGCAGCGAGGCCTGCCGGGCCAGCGGCGCGTACGTGAACCGCACCTTGTGCGAGGGGCTCGGCTCGTACGTCCGCAGACACGCCACGCAGTGCCAGTGCCAGCGGTCGGCGGCGCCCGGCGCCGTGGCCGAGGTGTCCTTCCACAGCGGGGGACGGCTCGCGCAGCTGGGGCAGTTCGGGGGGTTCACCCTGACAGGGTGCGGCCCCGGGAACCCGAGGGCGGTGACGACGCGAGCGTCACCACTCCTTCGGGGGACCCGGGGCGCAGGGGCAGGCCCTTCGAGGACCGGGCCGCAAAGGTCAGGAAGGCAGCCCCAGTTCACGGGCGATCAGCATCCGCTGCACCTCGCTCGTGCCCTCGCCGATCTCCAGGATCTTGGAGTCGCGCCACATGCGGGCCACCGGGTACTCGTTCATGAAGCCGTACCCGCCGAAGATCTGCGTGCCCTCGCGGGCGTTGTCGACCGCCACCGTCGAGGAGTACAGCTTCGCGAGCGCCGCCTCCTTCTTGAACGGCTCGCCGTGCACCAGACGGGACGCGGCGTCGCGCCAGCCGACCCGCGCCATGTGGGCCCGCAGCTCCATGTCGGCGATCTTGAACTGGATGGCCTGGTTGTCGCCGATCGGCCGGCCGAAGGCGTGCCGCTCCTTCGCGTACTTCACCGACTCGTCGACACAGCCCTGGGCCAGGCCCGTCGCGAGCGCCGAGATCGCGATGCGGCCCTCGTCCAGGATGCGCAGGAACTGGGCGTACCCGCGGCCCTCCTCGCCGAGCAGGTTCGCCACCGGGACGCGTACGTCCGAGAAGGCCAGCTCACGGGTGTCGGAGGCGTTCCAGCCGACCTTCGAGTACGGGGCCGCGACCGTGAAGCCCGGGGTGCCCGACGGGACGATGATCGAGGAGATCAGCGGGCGGCCGTCCTCCTTGCGGCCGGTGACCGCGGTGACGGTGACCAGGCCCGTGATGTCCGTACCGGAGTTGGTGATGAAGCACTTCGAGCCGTTGATGACCCACTCGTCGCCGTCGCGCACCGCGGTGGTGCGGGTGCCGCCCGCGTCCGAGCCGCAGTCCGGCTCGGTCAGGCCGAACGCGCCCAGCATCTCGCCCGAGCAGAGCTTCGGCAGCCACGCGCGCTTCTGCTCCTCCGTACCGAACCGGAAGATCGGCATCGCGCCCAGCGAGACGCCCGCCTCCAGGGTGATGGCCACCGACGAGTCGACGCGGGCCAGCTCCTCCAGGGCGATGCCGAGCGCGAGGTAGTCGCCGCCCATGCCCCCGTACTCCTCGGGGAAGGGAAGCCCGAACAGGCCCATGCGGCCCATCTCGCGGATGATCTCGTACGGGAACTCGTGGCGCTCGTAGAAGTCGCCGATCTTCGGGGCGACGACGTCGTGGGCGAACTCCTCGACGGTACGTCGGAGTTCCTCGTGCTCGGGGGTGAGGCGGTGGTCGAGGGGCATGGCTACGACTCCTGGTGGGAGAGGGCACGTACGGTGCGGGAGGGGCTGGGGCGGCCCAGCTGGTCGGCCATCCACACGCTGGTGGCGGTGAGCAGGCCGAGGTCGACCCCGGTGTCGATACCGAGGCCCTGGAGCATCCACACGAGGTCTTCGGTGGCGAGGTTTCCGGTGGCGGACTTGGCGTAGGGGCAGCCGCCGAGGCCGCCGGCCGAGGCGTCGACGGTGCTCACGCCGTGCTGGAGGGCGGCGAGCGTGTTGGACAGGGCCTGGCCGTAGGTGTCGTGGAAGTGCACCCCGATGGCGCTGGTGGGCACGCCCTCCTCGTTGAGCTCGGCGAGCAGGGTCTGCACGTGCGCGGGGGTGGCCACGCCGATGGTGTCGCCCAGGCTCAGCTCGTCGCAGCCCATGTCCATCAGGGCCTTGGCGACGCGGACCACCTGCTGCACGGGCACCGCGCCTTCCCACGGGTCGCCGAAGCACATCGACAGATAGCCCCGCACATGGGCCCGGTCGGCCTTGGCGCGGGCGACGACCGGCTCGAACATGGCGAGCGACTCGTCGACGGTGCGGTTCAGGTTGGCCTTGGCGAAGGACTCGGTGGCGCTGGCGAACACCGCGATCCGGTGCGCGCCGAGGGCGAGGGCCCGGTCCAGACCCCGCTCGTTCGGCACGAGGACGGGGAGCGCCACGTCCGACAGGTCGCCGAGCATGGGGAACAGCTGCTCCGCGTCGGCGAGTTGGGGCACCCACTTGGGGTGTACGAAGCTCGTCGCCTCGACGGTGGTCAGGCCCGCCGCGGCCAGGCGGTGCACGAACTCCGCCTTGACCTCGGTCGGCACGACCGACTTCTCGTTCTGCAGCCCGTCGCGCGCCCCCACCTCGTGGATGCGGACACGGGCCGGGAGGTCCTGCGCCGGGACGACCATGGGGAGCGTCATGAGGTCTTCTCCTCGGGGGTTTCCCGGGCCGTCTCCTGCGCGGCGGGCGTGACGACGGCCAGGACCTGGTCCATGGCCACCGTCGAGCCCGGGGTGACGTCGAGTTCGGTGACCGTGCCCGCGTGCGGGGCGGAGATGACGTGCTCCATCTTCATCGCCTCGACCACCAGCAGGCTCTGCCCGGCGTCGACTTCGTCGCCGACCGCCACCTTGACGACGGTGACCGTGCCCGGCATGGGCGCGGCCAGCGTGTCGGCGCCGCCGTGCGCCTTGCCGGTCAGGGCGGCCTCGACGGGGTCGTGGTCGGCGACGTGCCAGCTGTCGCCGTCCCGGCCGAGCCAGGCGCCGGCCCGGTGGAAGGTGTGGGTGACGCCGTCGAGCTCGACGGTGACCCGGTCCCGCTCGACCCGGCCGGACCCGCAGGCGCGTACCGGCTCGTTGCCGGGCACCCTCAACCAGTGGGCGAGCGGGGCGGGTTCGCCGCCCATCCGCCACCCGCTCGGCACCGAGAACGGGTCGGTCCAGCCCTCGGCCGGGGCGGGCCGCAGTGCGTCGAGCCGGACGGCCGCGGCCGCCGTGTACACCTCGTCCGGCACGCCGTCCGGGACGAGCGAATCCGCCTCGCGCTCCACCAGGCCCGTGTCCAACTCGCCTGCCACCACGGCGGGGTGGGCCAGGAGGCGGCGCAGGAACCCGGCGTTCGTGGGCACGCCGAGCGTCACCGTGTCGGCGAGCGCCGCGCGCAGCTTGCGCAGGGCGGTCGCGCGGTCGGGCCCGTACGCGATCACCTTGGACAGCATCGGGTCGTACAGGCTGCCGACCTCGGTGCCCTCGCTCAGCCCCGAGTCCGTACGGATGCCGTCGCCCTGCGGCTCGCGCAGGCTCAGGACCGTACCGCCGGAGGGCAGGAAGCCGCGTGCGGGGTCCTCGGCGCAGATGCGGGCCTCGATGGCGTGGCCGGTGAGGGTGATGTCCTTCTGCTCGTACGGGAGTTGCTCGCCCGCCGCGACCCTCAGCTGCCACTCCACCAGGTCCACGCCGGTGATCAGCTCGGTCACCGGGTGCTCGACCTGGAGGCGGGTGTTCATCTCCATGAAGTAGTACGAGGCGGGGTCGTTGCCCGGCACGATGAACTCGACCGTGCCCGCGCCCGAGTAGCCGCACGAGCGGGCCGCCTGGACGGCCGCCTCGCCCATCGCGGCGCGGGTCGCCTCGTCGAGCAGAACGCTGGGCGCCTCCTCGATGATCTTCTGGTGGCGGCGCTGGAGCGAGCACTCGCGCTCGCCGAGGTGGATCACATGGCCGTGGCCGTCGGCCAGGACCTGGATCTCGATGTGGCGCGGCCGGTCGATCCACCGCTCGACGAGTAGCGTGTCGTCGCCGAACGAGGCGCGGGCCTCGCGGCGGGCGGCCGCGATCTCGTCGCCGATCAGCGCCTCGTCGCGGACCAGGCGCATGCCCTTGCCGCCGCCGCCCGCGCTCGGCTTGAGGAGCACCGGCATGCCGATCTCCCGTGCCGCGTCGGCGAGTTGGCCGTCCGTCAGGCCGCTGCCCGAGGAGCCCGGCACGACCGGGACCCCGGCCACCTGCACGGTCTCCTTGGCGCGGATCTTGTCGCCCATCAGGGAGATCGCCTCGGCGGGCGGGCCGATGAAGACCAGGCCGGCCTCGGCGCAGGCGTGGGCGAACGCCGCGTTCTCGGCGAGGAAGCCGTAGCCCGGGTGGACGGCCTGGGCGCCGGTGCGCAGCGCCGCCTCGACGAGTCGCTCGGGGCGCAGATAGCTCTCGGACGCCGCGGCGGGGCCGATGCGCACCGCCGTGTCCGCCTCCCGGACGTGGCGGGCGTCGGCGTCGGCGTCGCTGAAGACGGCGACCGAGCGGATGCCCAGCCGGCGCAGGGTGCGGATGACGCGGACCGCGATCTCGCCCCGGTTGGCGACGAGCACGGTCGTGAACAGGGGAGCCATGGGAGCCCTCACCGTAGAAGACATGGAAGACATGGGTGTCGTCACATCCGGAAGACGCCGAAGGCGGGGTCGGCGAGCGGGGCGTTGGCGCAGGCGGTCAGGGCCAGGCCCAGGACCTGGCGGGTGTCGACCGGGTCGATCACGCCGTCGTCCCAGAGCCGGGCCGTCGCGTAATAGGCGTTGCCCTGGGTCTCGTACTGCTCGCGGATGGGGGCCTTGAAGGCCTCCTCGTCCTCGGCGCTCCAGTCGTCCCCCAACTGGTCGCGCTTGACCGTCGCGAGGACGGATGCGGCCTGTTCGCCGCCCATCACCGAGATCTTGGCGTTGGGCCACATCCACAGGAAGCGGGGGCTGTAGGCCCGGCCGCACATCGAGTAGTTGCCCGCGCCGTACGAGCCGCCGACGACGACGGTCAGCTTCGGCACCCGCGTGCAGGCGACCGCCGTCACCATCTTCGCGCCGTGCTTGGCGATGCCGCCCGCCTCGTAGTCACGGCCGACCATGAAGCCCGAGATGTTCTGGAGGAACACCAGCGGGATGCCGCGCTGGTCGCACAGCTCGATGAAGTGCGCGCCCTTCTGGGCGGATTCGGAGAACAGGATGCCGTTGTTGGCGACGATGCCGACCGGGTGGCCGTGGATCCGCGCGAACCCGGTGACCAGCGTCTGCCCGAACTCCGACTTGAACTCCTGGAAGCGCGAGCCGTCGACGACCCGGGCGATCACTTCCCGTACGTCGTAGGGCGTGCGCGAGTCGACGGGCACCGCGCCGTACAGACCGAACGGGTCGGCCTTCGGCTCCTCGGCGGGCTCGACCGACCAGGGCAGCGCGCCGCGGTCGGGCAGCGTGGCCACGATGTTGCGGACGATCCTCAGCGCGTGCGCGTCGTCCTCGGCCAGGTGGTCGGTGACGCCCGAGACGCGCGAGTGGACCTCGCCGCCGCCGAGCTCCTCGGCCGTGACGACCTCGCCGGTCGCCGCCTTCACCAGCGGGGGGCCGCCCAGGAAGATCGTGCCCTGGTTGCGGACGATCACGGCCTCGTCGCTCATCGCCGGGACGTACGCACCGCCCGCCGTGCACGAGCCGAGGACGGCGGCGATCTGCGGGATGCCCGCGCCGGACATCCGGGCCTGGTTGTAGAAGATCCGCCCGAAGTGCTCGCGGTCGGGGAAGACCTCGTCCTGCATCGGCAGGAACGCACCGCCCGAGTCGACCAGGTAGAGGCAGGGGAGGCGGTTTTCGAGCGCCACCTCCTGGGCGCGCAGGTGCTTCTTCACCGTCATCGGGTAGTACGTGCCGCCCTTGACGGTGGCGTCATTGGCGACGATCACGCACTCGCGGCCGCTGACCCGGCCGATCCCGGCGATCACCCCGGCGGCCGGCGCCTGCCCGCCGTACATGCCCTCGGCGGCCAGCGGGGCCAGCTCCAGGAAGGGCGAGCCGGGGTCCAGAAGGGTGTCCACGCGGTCCCTCGGCAGCAGCTTGCCGCGCGCGACATGCCGCTCGCGGGACCGCTCGCCCCCGCCGAGCCGGGCCGCGGCGAGCTTCGCCCGCAGCTCCTCGCCGAGCGCGCGGTGCGCCGCCTCGTTGGCCCGCCAGGCCTCGGAGGCGGGATCGGCCGCACTCCCCAGGACCGGTGCCTGCTGCATCGTGTCGAGCCCCCTTGCCCGTACGCGGCGACGTCAACGGATGTTAATGACCGTTAACTCGTTTCCCTCAGGTTAACGAGCGCTAACCGCGTTGTCTAGAATGAATTCCCATGAGCACCCGTACCGACGCCCCTACCCGCCGCGAGCAGATCCTGCGCGAGGCCGCGCGCCTCTTCGCCGAGCGCGGTTTCCACGGCGTCGGCGTCGACGAGATAGGGGCTGCGGTCGGCATCAGCGGCCCCGGCCTGTACCGGCACTTCGCGGGCAAGGACGCGATGCTGGCCGAGCTGCTCGTCGGCATCAGCGGGCGGCTGTACGACGGCGGGCGCAAGCGGGTCACCGAGGCGGCGGGCGACCCCGAGCGCCTCCTCGGCGCGCTCATCGACGGGCACATCGACTTCGCGCTCGACGACCGGGCGCTGATCACCCTGCACGACCGCGAACTCGACCGGCTCCGCGACAGCGACCGCAAGCTGGTGCGCCAGCTCCAGCGGCAGTACGTCGAGCTGTGGGTCGGCGTCGTACGCGAGCTGTACCCGGCGGTGCCGGAGGCCGAGGTGCGCGGGGCGGTGCATGCGGTGTTCGGCCTGCTCAACTCGACGCCCCACCTGGGGACTTACGGCACCGGTCTTCCCGGCCGCGCCGCCACCGAGGCACTCCTTCGCCGTCTGGCCCACGGGGCCTTCGCATCCCTGGACGCGCACTGAGCCTCTTCCGCCGCGCCTCGAAGCCCCGTCCGGTGCGCGGAACGGCCCGGCCGGGGGCGGCGTCGGCGGGGCAGAATGGCCGCATGCCGATACCCAGCCGTGCCGCCCTCGTCGACCACCTAGTCCGCACCCGTATCGCCGGTGACGTCGCCACGCCTCGCGACAACAACCTCTCCCACTACCGCAAGCTCGCCAACGGCGACCGCCACTACTGGCTGGGCCTGGAGCTGGGGGACCGCTGGAGCGACGAGCAGGACGTCCTTGCCGTCATGGCCGAGCGCTGCGGAGTCGTCGACGACCCGGAGCACCGCACCGGGCAGGACACCATCGACCCCGAGCTCACGGTGGACGGCCTGGACCGGATGGCGGCGCGGCTGCGGAAGGCGGCGGCGGGGCGGGAGCGGGTGCTGTTCGCCACGGGGCACCCCGGCGCGCTCATCGACGTGCACAGCCGCACGGCCGCCGGGCTGCGGGCGGCCGGCTGCGAGATCGTACGGATCCCGGGCGGGCTCACTGCCGACGAGGGGTACGTCGTCCAGTTCGCGGACGTGGCCGTCTTCGAGCGGGGTGCGTCCCTGTGGCACACCCACTCCCCGGAGCCGATGCGGGCGATCCTGTCGGCCCTGGACACGCCGCCGGACCTGGTGGTCGCGGACCACGGGTGGGCGGGGTGCGCGGGGCAGCACGGGGTGGATGCGATGGGGTACGCGGACTCCAACGACCCCGCGCTGTTCCTGGCGGAGGCGGAGGGGACGCTCCAGGTGACCGTTCCCCTGGACGACCACGTCCTGGACCCGCGCTTCTACGAGCCGATGACGGCGTATCTGCTGGACGCGGCGGGCCTTGAGGCCTGACCCCGGCCCCCTGGGGGCTGCGCCCCCAGACCCCCGGCGGGTTGCCCACCCGCCCGTCCGTGACGGGGGTTGGATGAGCTGAACCGGGGAACGACCGGCGGGTGCTGGGCGGCCTACAGGGGCGCGGGGAACTGCGCGACCAGCCACGCACGGTCCGCGGGCGAAGGCGGGTTCAGGGGCGCGGGGAGCAGCGCGAGCAACCACGCACGGTCCGCGGTCGAAGCGCGTCGAGGGTTCGGGGCGCAGCCCGGGAGGCCCGCGTTGCACCCAGCTGGGGGCGCGGGGAACGGCGTGAGCGGCCGTCCGGCCTCCGGCGGGTCGGGGCGCAGCCCGGGGCGCCCGCCCCGCACCCCCGCAGGGCCGCGGCGTCAGCGGGGGACGCGGACCACGCCCTCCTGGATCACCGTGATCGCCAGGCGGCCGTCCTGCGTGTAGATGCGGGCCTGGCCAAGGCCCCGCCCGCCGGACGCCGACGGGGACTCCTGGTCGTACAGGAGCCACTCGTCGGCGCGGAACGGCCGGTGGAACCACATCGCGTGGTCCAGCGAGGCGCCCACCACGTCGCCCACCGCCCAGCCGCCGCGCCCGTGGGCGAGCAGGACCGAGTCGAGCAGGGTCATGTCGGAGACGTAGGTGGCCAGGCAGACGTGCAGCAGAGGGTCGTCGGCCAGCTTGCCGTTCGTGCGGAACCACACCTGCGAGCGCGGCTCGCGCGGGGTGCCGACGGTGCCCCACGGCGGCGCGTCCACGTATCGCAGATCCACGGCCGCGCGGGCCTCGATGAGCCGGTCCACCACACCCGGCTCGTGGAAGGCGTCCGCGTGGCGCGGCAGCATCTCGGCGGCCGTGGGCAGCGACTCCGGGTCCGGCGCCGGGGGCATGCCCGCCTGGTGCTCCATGCCCTCCTCGTACGTCTGGAACGACGCGGAGAGGTGGAAGATCGGCTGGCCGTGCTGGATGGCGACGACGCGGCGGGTCGTGAAGGAGGCCCCGTCGCGGATGCGGTCGACCGTGTAGACGATCGGCGCGCCCGGGTCCCCCATGCGCAGGAAGTACGCGTGGAGGGAGTGGGCCATCCGGTCGGCGGGCACGGTGCGGCCCGCGGCGACCAGCGCCTGGGCCGCGACCTGGCCGCCGAAGACGCGCGGCACGAGCGCCGAGCGCGACTGGCCGCGGAAGATGTCCTCCTCGATCCGCTCCAGGTCGAGCAGATCGAGGAGGCTCTCAAGTGCCTTGTGCATGAGGGTAGTTGTACAGGTCGGCCGGTGGCCGTCCCTACAGCCCCATGTCCTTGGCGATGATCGACTTCATGATCTCGCTGGTGCCGCCGTAGATCCGGTTCACGCGGTTGTCGGCGTACAGACGGGCGATCGGGTACTCGTTCATGAAGCCGTAGCCGCCGTGCAGCTGGAGGCAGCGGTCGATGACGCGGTGCGCGACCTCGGTGCAGAACAGCTTCGCGGACGCGGCCTCGGCCGGGGTCAGCTCGCCCGCGTCCAGGGCCTCCAGGGCGCGGTCGGCGACGGCCTCGGCGGCGTCCACCTCGGCCTGGCAGGCGGCCAGCTCGAACTTGGTGTTCTGGAAGGACGCGACCGGCTTGCCGAAGACGGTGCGGTCCTGCACGTACTCCTTGGCGAACCGGACGGCCGCCTTGGCCTGGGCGTACGCGCCGAACGCGATGCCCCAGCGCTCGGAGGCGAGGTTGTGGCCGAGGTAGTAGAAGCCCTTGTTCTCCTCGCCGAGCAGGTCCTCGACGGGCACCTTCACGTCGACGAACGCCAGCTCGGCGGTGTCGGAGGTCTTCAGGCCGAGCTTGTCGAGCTTGCGGCCGATGGAGTAGCCCTCGGACTTGGTGTCCACCGCGAAGAGGGAGATGCCGTGGCGGCGGTCCTCGGCGGAGGGGGCGTCGGTGCGGGCGCAGACGATCACGCGGTCGGCGTGGACGCCACCGGTGATGAAGGTCTTGGAGCCGTTGAGGACGTAGTGCGAGCCGTCCTCGGAGAGCTTGGCGGTGGTCTTCATGCCCGCGAGGTCGGAGCCGGTGCCCGGCTCGGTCATCGCGAGGGCCCACATCTCCTCGCCGGAGACGAACTTCGGCAGGAAGCGCTTCTTCTGCTCGTCGGTGGCGAGCATCTTGATGTACGGCAGGCCGAGCAGCACGTGCACGCCGGAGCCGCCGAACTGGACGCCCGCGCGGGCCGTCTCCTCGTACATGACGGCCTCGAACTTGTACGAGTCGATGCCGGCGCCGCCGAACTCCTCGTCCACGCGGATGCCGAAGACGCCGAGCTCGGCGAGCTTGTAGTAGAAGTCGCGCGGCACGATGCCGTCGGCGAACCACTCGTCGTAGACCGGGACGACCTCGGCCTCGATGAAGGCGCGCAGGGTCTCCCGGAACGCCTCGTGGTCTTCGTTGAATACCGTACGGCGCACGGACGCCCTCCTCGGCTCGCAAATTTGGCTAAGCGCTTGCTCAGGTTGAAATACGAAGTTACCCGGCAGTCACTCTCGATGTCCAGAGTGAGACTCAGCACTTCTGAGCGCCAGCCAGAGCTCCGTGCGTACGTCCATGTCGTCGAGATCCACGCCGAGCAGCGCCGCCGCGCGGCCGATCCGCTGGCGCACGGTGTTGCGGTGCACCCCCAGCGCGACCGCGCTGCGGTCCCAACTGCCGTGCAGCGAGAGCCAGGCGCGCAGCGTGGTGCGCAAGGGGTCGCTGAGCGGGGCGAGCAGGTGGTGTGCGTACGCGGCGGCCTCCTCCGGGTTCATCAGCGCCCCGAATCCGGCGGGGCGGTGCCGGGTGAGGGGGGTACGGGTCGCCTCCGCGCGTTCCAGGGCCCTGGCTGCCTGGGTGTCGGCGACGGCCAGCCCCGCGAGGGCGGCGGGGGCGCTGACGCCGAGGGTCCAGCCGGGGTGCGCCGTGACCTCCCGGTCGGCGGGTACGAGGGCTCGCAGGTGCTGCCCGCCCGCGTCGACCAGGGGGGTCCCGAGGTCGGGCGGGGCGCCTTGCCCCCGGGCCTGCACGACGACCCAGGGGCCCTCGCCGAGCAGCGGTTCGGCCTCCTCGGGGGTGCCGCCGAGCAGGAGCCGCACGAGTGCGGCCGAACGGGCGGCTACGTCCGCGCCCTGCCGCTCCGCGGTGAGCAGCGTGAGGAGTACGGCCGCGACGCCGGCGATGGTGTGGTCGCCGGGGGCGCGGCGGGGGGTGGCGAGGGCGAGCACGCGGGGGCCGGCGAGGGCGTAGGCGGCGAGGTGGGTGCCGCCGAGGGTGTCGGTGGCAGTAAGGGCATGCGCCTTCGGCGGGTTCCCCCCGGACCCGGGGTCCGGGGCGGAGCCCCGTGTCCGGCGGGCCGCGGGCTCGTCGTCCCCCGGAGGATTCCGGGGAGGGGCGGGGTGGGGAATCTCCGCCTCCGGCGCCACCACCCCCGCCAGCCGCCCCACCGCATCCCGCACCGCGGCAGACGGCTCACCCCCCGCCGCATCCAGTACCGACCCCGCCGGGGTCACCAGAGCCGCCCACCCCCCGAGCCGCCCTGCGAGGACCCGCAGGACCGCCCCCACCGGCGCGGGCCGGGACGCCGCCGCGGCCAGCGCGCGCTGGGTCTCGTTCACGCGGCGCAGCTCGTCCTCGCGGGCCCGGGCCATCAGGAGCCACACCGCCCGTGCCACCCCGGAGAACGTCGTCTGCGGCGGCACCTCCAGCAAGGGGAGGCCGTGGCGTGCGCACGCCTGAACCAGGGCGTCCGGCACCGCGTCGTACACCGGGGCCACCCCGAAGCCCAGCGCCGCCGCCCCCGCCTCCACCACCCGGGACACGTACCGCTCGGGGTCGGCCAGCTGCACCCCGGCCGTCATGAGCAGCTCCCCGCCGAGGAGGTACGGATACGGGTCGGCCATCTCCGAGGTGTGCACCCAGCGGATGGACACCTCGGCCGGGCCCGCGAGCTGCCGCAGGCCCAGGTCGGCGCGGGCCAGCAGCGCGGTGAGCGCGATGGGGGGAGTGGGCGGGGCGGTCGGTTCCGGCATGTGGACGATCCATCCGTCAGCGGCGTCGGGAGTGGAGGAAACGTACACTTCAGTGTGGCTGCCCGGCCGCCTATGGTCGTGCCGACCGGCGCACGCGGGAGAGCGGACAGGCTCCGCGCGCCGCCGGACCCGGCCGGGCCGACGGCCCACCGGCCCGGGTCGCCACAACACGCTGAAAACGAAGGGCACTTCACATGAGCAGCAACGAAACGCCGCGCGGTCCGATCGACTCGTCCCGCATCCCGCGGTACGCCGGGCCCGCGACCTTCGCCCGGCTGCCCCGCCTCGACGAGGTCGGCACCGCCGATGTCGCCGTCGTCGGTGTGCCCTTCGACAGCGGCGTGTCCTACCGGCCCGGCGCCCGCTTCGGCGGCAACGCCATCCGCGAGGCCTCGCGCCTGCTGCGCCCGTACAACCCGGCCCAGGACGCCTCGCCCTTCGCGCTGGCCCAGGTCGCCGACGCCGGTGACATCGCGGCCAACCCGTTCAACATCAACGAGGCCGTCGAGACCATCGAGGCGGCCGCCGACGACCTGCTCGGCACCGGCGCCCGCATGATGACGCTCGGCGGCGACCACACCATCGCGCTGCCGCTGCTCCGCTCCGTCGCCAAGAAGCACGGCCCGGTCGCGCTGCTCCACTTCGACGCGCACCTCGACACCTGGGACACCTACTTCGGCGCCGAGTACACCCACGGCACCCCGTTCCGCCGGGCCGTCGAGGAGGGCATCCTCGACACCGAGGCGCTGTCCCACGTCGGCACGCGCGGCCCGCTGTACGGCAAGCAGGACCTGACCGACGACGAGAAGATGGGCTTCGGCATCGTCACCTCCGCCGACGTCTACCGGCGCGGCGCCGACGAGGTCGCCGACCAGCTCCGCCAGCGAATCGGCGAGCGCCCGCTGTACATCTCCATCGACATCGACTGCCTCGACCCGGCCCACGCGCCCGGCACCGGCACCCCCGAGGCCGGCGGCATGACCTCGCGCGAGCTCCTGGAGATCCTGCGGGGCCTGGCCTCCTGCAACCTGGTCTCCGCCGACGTCGTCGAGGTCGCCCCGGCCTACGACCACGCCGAGATCACCAGCGTGGCCGCCTCGCACACCGCCTACGAGCTGACGACGATCATGTCCCGCCAGATCGCGGCCTCCCGGACCGTGTGATGACCCACGACCACGACATCGTCCTGCGCCCCACCGCGGCGCAGACCGCGGCCGCGCTGAACCCGCCGCCCGGCCGCACCGGCGGTGACCTGGTCGTGGAGACGCTGGCCGGGCTCGGCGCGACCACCGTGTTCGGGCTGCCCGGCCAGCACGCGCTCGCCCTGTTCGACGCGGTGCGCCGCTCGGACCTCAGCTACATCGGGCTGCGGGTCGAGAACAACGCGGGCTTCGCGGCCGACGCGTACGGCCGGATCACCGGCGAGGCGGCCCCGCTGCTGCTCTCGACCGGCCCCGGCGCGCTGACGTCGCTCGCTGCCCTCCAGGAGGCGGCGGCCGCCTCCTCCCCGGTGATCGCGATCTCGAGTCAGGTCCCCACGGCGGGACTCGGCGGCGGGCGGCACGGCTATCTGCACGAGCTGCGCGACCAGAAGGCGTCGTTCCGTGACGTCGTGAAGTCCGTCCACACCGTGCGCGGCCAGTCGCAGATCCCGTCGGCGATCGCGGCCGCGTGGGAGTCGGCGCTGACCGCGCCGCACGGCCCGGTGTGGGTGGAGATCCCGCAGGACGTGCTGCTCGCCGAGACGGCGCTGCCCGTCGTCACGCCCATGGACGCCTTTCCCGAGGACATCGTCCCGCGCCCCGAACTGACGGCCGTGGCAGCCGAGTTGCTGTCCAAGGCGGCCCGTCCGGCGATCATCGCGGGCGGCGGGGTCGTACGCGCCGACGCCTCGGGCAAGCTGCTCGCGCTCGCCGAGAAGCTGGACGCGCCGGTCGTGACCACCTTCGGCGGCAAGGGCGCCTTCCCGTGGGAGCACCCCCTCTCGCTCCAGTCCTGGCTGGAGGACCGGCACACCACGGACTTCCTGGAGGACGCGGACGTCCTGCTCGTGGTCGGCTCCGGGCTCGGCGAGCTGTCGTCGAACTACCACACGTTCCAGCCGCGCGGCCGGATCGTCCAGATCGAGGCCGACCTCGGCAAGCTGGAGTCCAACCATCCGGCGCTCGGCATCCACGCGGACGCCCGCATCGCCCTCCAGGCCCTGCTCGAAACGGTCCCGGAGCGCACCGACGGGGCGGCAGCCGAGCGGGTACGGACCGTCCTGGCGAAGGTACGGGCCCGTATCGACGCCCAGGACCTCGGTGAGGAGCAGCGCATCCTCGCCGCGGTGCGCGAGGCCCTGCCCGCCGGGGCGCCCAGCTTCTGGGACATGACGATCCTCGCGTACTGGGCCTGGTCCGCCTGGCCCGGCGCGATGCACTCGGCGCAGGGCGCGGGGGGCCTCGGCTACGGCTTCCCGGCGGCGCTCGGCGCGGCCGTCGCCGACCCCGGCCACCCGGTCCTCGCGGTCTCCGGCGACGGCGGAGCCATGTACTCGATCGCCGAGCTCGCCACCGCCAGGCAGTACGGCCTGCCGGTCACCTGGCTGATCGTCGACGACGGCGGCTACGGCATCCTGCGCGAGTACATGACGGACACGTTCGGTGAGGCCGCGGCCACCGAGCTGGCCCGCCCGGACTTCGTCGCCCTCGCCGAGTCCTTCGGCGTCCCGGCGGTCCGTACGAGCCCGGACACCCTGACCGCCGACCTGTCCAAGGCGCTGGCCACCCCCGGCCCCTCGGTCGTCGTGCTGCCCGCCCTCCTGAAGATGTTCGCGCCGACGCACCTGTAGAACGCCTCGTGCGGTCCTGGTCCTTACGTCCCGTATTTGTTGCGGCGGGATGAAATCCGCAGGCCCCCGTGTTGGGGCTTGCGGCAGGACAGGTACCAACGGGAGGAATGTCGTGACGGAGGGTGCGCAACAGGGGTGGGCGCGCAGGCTGACCGGGTACGCCTGGCGGTACCGGCGCAATGTCGTGCTCGCCCTCGGCTCGTCGCTCGGCGGCATGGCCGTCATGGCGCTCGTCCCGCTGATCACCAAGGTGATCATCGACGACGTCATCGGCCACCACACACGCTCCCTCGCCGTGTGGACCGGGCTCCTCATAGCCTCCGCCGTCGTGGTGTACGGGCTCACCTACATACGGCGGTACTACGGAGGGCGGCTCGCCCTCGACGTCCAGCACGACCTGCGCACCGAGATGTACGGCACGATCACCCGGCTCGACGGTCGGCGCCAGGACGAGCTGTCCACGGGGCAGGTCGTCGGCCGCGCCACCAGCGACCTCCAGCTGATCCAGGGCCTGCTCTTCATGCTGCCGATGACCATCGGCAACATCCTGCTCTTCGTCATCTCGATCGTGATCATGGCGTGGCTGTCGCCGCTGCTGACCCTGGTCGCCCTCGCCGTCGCCCCCGCCCTCTGGTTCATCGCCAAGCGGAGCCGCACCCGACTGTTCCCCGCCACCTGGTACGCCCAGGGCCAGGCCGCCGCCGTCGCCGGGGTCGTCGACGGCGCCGTGTCCGGGGTCCGGGTCGTCAAGGGCTTCGGCCAGGAGGACCAGGAGACCGGCAAGCTGAGGGAGGTCGGGCGGCGCCTCTTCGCCGGCCGGCTTCGCACGATCAAGCTGAACTCCCGCTACACCCCGGCCCTCCAGGCCGTCCCCGCGCTCGGCCAGGTCGCCATGCTGGCGCTCGGCGGCTGGCTCGCCACCCGCGGTGAGATCACGCTCGGCACGTTCGTAGCCTTCTCCACCTACCTCGCCCAGCTCGTCGGGCCCGTCCGCATGCTCGCCATGGTGCTCACCGTCGGCCAGCAGGCCCGGGCCGGCGTCGAGCGCGTCCTGGAGCTCATCGACACCGAGCCCTCCATCGAGGACGGCAAGAAGGAGCTGTCGCCGGACGCCCCGGCCACCGTCGAATTCGACGACGTGAGCTTCGGCTACGACGCCGAGCGGCCCGTCCTGAAGGGCCTCTCGCTCGACATCCGGCCCGGCGAGACCGTCGCCGTGGTCGGCTCGTCCGGCTCCGGCAAGTCCACCGTCTCACTGCTCCTGCCCCGCTTCTACGACGTCTCGCACGGAGCCGTCCTCGTCGGCGGCCACGACGTGCGCGAGCTGACCCTCGCCTCGCTGCGCGCCGCGATCGGACTCGTACCGGAGGACTCCTTCCTCTTCTCCGACACCGTCCGCGCCAACATCGCGTACGGAAAGCCGGACGCCACCCAGGAAGAGATCGAGAAGGCCGCGCGCGCCGCCCAGGCCGACCGGTTCATCGCCGAGCTTCCCAAGGGCTACGACACCACCGTCGGCGAGCACGGCCTCACCCTCTCCGGCGGCCAGCGCCAGCGCATCGCGCTCGCCCGCGCCATCCTCACCGACCCCCGCCTGCTCGTCCTGGACGATGCGACCTCGGCCGTCGACGCCCGCGTCGAGCACGAGATCCACGAGGCGCTGAAGTCGGTCATGGCGGGCCGCACCACCCTGCTCATCGCGCACCGCCGCTCCACCCTCGGCCTCGCCGACCGCATCGCCGTCCTGGACGGCGGCCGCCTCGCCGCGATCGGCACCCACGAGGAACTCCAGCGCGACAGCGCCCTGTACCGCCGCCTGCTGACCGACCCCGACGAGCTGGGCGGAGTCTCCCCGGGCCGCGTCCCGCCGGTCGCCGAACCGCTCGAAGACCACTCCGTACGGGACGAACTGGACGCGGAGTTCGACGCCGAGCGCGGCATCACCCCGCCGCTGTGGGTCCGCGAGGAGAAGGCCGAGTCGACCGCCCCGGGCGGCATGCCGGCCACGCCCGAGCTGCTCGCCCAGGTAGAGGCGCTGCCGCCCGCGACCGACACCCCCGGCATAGACGAGGCGAGGGCCGTCAAGGCCGAGGACTCCTACGGCCTGCGCAGACTCCTGCGGGGCTTCGGCCTTCCCCTGCTCGTCTCGCTCCTCCTCGTCGCGATCGACGCGGGCGGCTCGCTGGTCCTGCCGGTCCTGATCCGGCACGGCATCGACCAGGGCGTCACCCAGCTCGCGCTCGGCGCGGTCTGGGCCGCCTCCGGGCTCGCCCTCGTCACCGTCGCCATCCAGTGGCTCGCCCAGACCGGCGAGACCCGGATGACCGGCCGCACCGGCGAACGCGTCCTCTACACCCTGCGCCTGAAGATCTTCGCGCAGCTCCAGCGGCTCGGACTCGACTACTACGAGCGGGAGCTGACCGGTCGCATCATGACCCGCATGACGACGGACGTGGACGCGCTTTCCACGTTCCTCCAGACGGGCCTGGTCACCGCGTTCGTCTCCGTCGTCACCTTCTTCGGCATCATGGTGGCGCTGCTCGTCATCGACATCCAGCTCGCCCTCGTCGTCTTCGCGACGCTGCCGCTGCTGGTCGTCGGCACGTACTTCTTCCGCAAGAAGAGCGTGCAGGCCTACGAGCTCGCCCGCGAGCGGGTCAGCACCGTCAACGCCGACCTCCAGGAGTCGGTGTCCGGCCTTCGCATCGTGCAGGCGTTCCGGCGCGAGCACGACGGAGCCGCACGGTTCGCGGACCGCAGCGACCACTACCGCCAGGCGCGGGTGCGCGGCCAGTGGCTGATCTCGGTGTACTTCCCGTTCGTGCAGCTCCTGTCGTCGGTGGCCGCGGCCGCCGTGCTGATCGTGGGCGCGGGCCGGGTCGACAACGGCACCCTGACCACGGGCGCGCTGGTCGCGTACCTGCTGTACATCGACCTGTTCTTCGCCCCCGTGCAGCAGCTCTCGCAGGTCTTCGACGGCTACCAGCAGGCGGCCGTCTCGCTGAAGCGCATCCAGGAACTGCTCCAGGAGAAGACCTCCACCGAGGCCGCCGCCGAGCCGCTCGACGTCCTGTCGCTGCGCGGCGAGATCGCCTTCGAGAACGTCGACTTCGCGTACGGGGCCGAAGAAGAGGCGCTGAGCGGCGTCGACATCCGCATACCGGCCGGCCAGACCGTCGCGTTCGTCGGCGAGACCGGCGCCGGGAAGTCCACCCTGGTCAAGCTGGTCGCGCGGTTCTACGACCCGACGGGCGGGCGGGTCACCGCCGACGGCACGGACCTGCGCGACCTCGACATCACCGCCTACCGGCACCGGCTCGGCGTCGTCCCGCAGGAGGCGTACCTCTTCGAGGGCACGGTCCGCGACGCCATCGCGTACGGACGCCCCGACGCGAGCGACGCCCAGGTGGAGGCGGCGGCCCGCGCGGTCGGCGCCCACGACATGATCGCCACGCTCGACGGCGGCTACCTCCACCAGGTCGCCGAGCGCGGCCGCAACCTCTCCGCGGGGCAGCGGCAGCTGATCGCGCTGGCCCGCGCCGAGCTGGTCGACCCGGACATCCTGCTGCTCGACGAGGCGACGGCCGCCCTGGACCTGGCCACGGAGGCGCAGGTCAACCAGGCCACCGACCGTCTGACCGGCCGCCGTACGACGCTGGTCGTCGCGCACCGCCTGACCACGGCGGCCCGTGCGGACCGGGTGATCGTCATGGACCACGGCCGGGTCGCCGAGGACGGCACGCACGACGAGCTCCTCGCTCTGGACGGCCAGTACGCCCGCCTGTGGCGCACCTTCATCGGCGAGGCGGAGGCCGACGCGCTGGCCGTCTGACAGCCACACCCTCTCGGCCGCCCGGAGAACCATCGGGCGGCCGAGTGCGTCCATGCCCACAAACGCTCAAGTGGTGGAAGGGTGCAAGCGTGTTCGGTGGGGTGAGCAACAGGACGCTCGTGGGACTGGCGGTGGTCGCGGCGGCGGGCGGCCTGGTCGTGTTCGGGCCGGGCGGCGGCAGCGCGGACGCGGCAGCCGCGTGTGCGGGGCGGCCGGTGAAGACGGTCGGGTTCAGCACGGGTGAGCTGCGGCTGTACAAGGGCAATGGGTACGCGTGCGCGGTGACCGCGGCGAAGAACCCGGGTGCGCGGCGCCAGATGTCGGTGGCGATCCAGGCCCGGGGCAGCGCTCCGGCCGGCGACTCGGGCTCGTACACGAGGATGGCGGGGCCGGTCACCGTGCACTCGGGGAACCGGTGCGTGCGGGCGACGGGGGCGATAGCGGGGAGCGCGGTGGAGACGGGCTGGGTGTGCTGAGCGGGGTTTTCCGAACCGGAGGCACGACGCACGCACTCCGTACGAAGGTCAACTGTGGAGCTCAACCGGGTCTGGCGGGGCGGGTGTTGCCCCCGCTAGGTTCGCGGGGCCACGTTCGTGCCCACAGGGGCCCCACAGGGGAGTGTGAATGCGCAAGGCGCTCAGATGGCTGCTGTCGCTCGTCGTGCTGATAGGCACGATGACCGCGACGGGAGCCGCGGCAGGGGCGGCCACCGCCGCCGAGCCGGACATCAAGGACCGCATCCTGGCGATACCCGGGATGAGCCTCATAGAAGAGAAGCCGTACAGCGGCTACCGCTATTTCGTACTGAACTTCGCGCAGCCCGTAGACCACGCCAATCCGTACAGCAGGGCCACCTTCCAGCAGCGGATCACCGTGCTGCACAAGGATGTCGATCGCCCGACCGTGATGTACACGAGCGGCTACGACGTCTCCACGACGCCGAGCCGCACCGAGCCGACGAAGATCGTCGACGGTAACCAGGTCTCCGTCGAGTACCGGTTCTTCCCGCAGTCCCGGCCGCAGCCCGCCGACTGGGCCAAGGACGACATCTGGCAGGCGGCCAGCGACCAGCACGCCATATTCCAGGCCCTGAAGCCCATCTACACGAAGAACTGGCTGACGACAGGCGCCTCGAAGGGCGGCATGACGGCCACGTACTACAAGCGGTTCTACCCGCGCGACATGGACGGCGTCGTCTCGTACGTGGCCCCCAACGACGTGGTGAACAACGAGGATTCGGCCTACGACCGGTTCTTCAGGACGGTCGGCACCAAGGAGTGCCGCGACAAGCTGGAGGGCGTGCAGCGCGAGGCGCTGGTGCGGCGGGACTCCCTGGAGAAGAAGTACCAGGAATACGCGACCGCAAACGGCTACACCTTCACAACAGTAGGCACGCTCGACAAGGCGTACGAGGCGGTCGTGCTCGACTACGTCTGGGGCTTCTGGCAGTACCACCTGCTGGCCGACTGCTCCACGATCCCGGCGGACGCGGCGCACGCCACCGACCAGGCGATCTGGGACTCGGTCGACACGATCTCCGGCTTCTCCTTCTACACCGACCAGGGCCTGGCCCCGTACACGGCGTACTACTACCAGGCCGGTACCCAGCTGGGCTCGCCCACCATCAAGCAGCCCTGGCTCGGCAAGCTGAGCCGCTACGGCTACCAGCCGCCCCGGAACTTCGTGCCGCGCAACATCCCGATGCGGTTCCAGCCGTGGGCGATGCGGGACGTCGACACGTGGGTCAAGCACCACGCGGACCACATGCTGTACGTGTACGGCCAGAACGACCCGTGGGGCGCGGAGCGGTTCTCCCTGGGCGCTGGGGCACGCGACTCCTACGTCTACACGGTGGCGGGCGGCAACCACGGCTCGAAGGTGGCCCTGCTGGCCCCGGACGCGAAGACCGCGGCGACGGCGTCGATCCTGCGCTGGGCGGGCCTGAGCGGCGCGCCGGTGAAGCCGCAGGCGTCGTACGACGCGAAGCTGGACGCGGCGTCCGCGGAGCGAGAGCCGACACTGAGGCCGTAGCCGGCGGCAGCCCGGGTGGGTCGGGGGTCGGGGGCGTCCAGGGCGGGCCCCCACCCCCGGAGCCCCGCGGCGGAGCGGCAGAGTGTCGCAGCCGGGAAGGGGCGGGGCGGGGAGAAGCTCAGACCCGGCGAGCGCACCCCACCGGACCCTGGCGCCCCGTCAGCTGTACATACAGCCGGGTCGAAGACGGGCACCCCGAGCGGGCTCCGACCGCCGACACCACCCGGTACTGGGGGGCATGCGGGCCCGAGCCGTCGCATGCCGTTTCCTTCACCTGGTCCTCGCCCGCCGCGTACACGCAGTCCCCCACCACCGTGTACGGGCCGCCCCCCATCCCGGGGTCGCCCGGGTGCGGTGGCTCCAGGTTGCGCATGCAGGCGTAGCCCCGCGACACGCTCGCGTCCCCGCTCGCCGCCGCCGACGGCACGCTCTCGGAGACGTACAGGACGAAGTCCGTGTACAGGGGGCAGTCCACGGCCGCCCCCTTCGCCACCACCCCGTTCCGGCGGGCCAGTACCTTCGCCACCGCCCGCTCGCTCGTGCACGGCACCTCGTGGAAGTCCTTCGTGTCGCCCACCGCCCCCTCGCGCGACGCACACCCATCCGTGGCGAGGAACAGCGACGATGAGGGTGAGGGTGAAGGGGGTGGAGGGGAGGCCGATGGTGTTGCCCTCGACAGTTCCGTCGCCGAGCCGCCGTCCGCCGCACCCCGGCAACCCAACGCCGTGAGCAGCAGCAGGCACACCAAACATGCCAAACGGTACGTACGCATACGACCCCCCAGAACCCCCCGGATACGACCCAAGCGTGACTCGTCGGGGCGGGTGCACGCCAGGTGTCCGGGGGGCTTTGCGCTCCTTGGGGGTGGTGCGCCGGAGATGCGGCGTACGGCTAGTACGACAGGCCGTGGCCGATCGGGTAGAGATCTTGCGTAGGGTCGTCGGCGCGGGGGACCGCGACCGGGAGGCGGCCGCGGGGGTCGACTCGACCCGCCAACACCCGTGCCGCCGCCCGGAGTTCGACGTCAGTCCAGCAGTACGTCGCGAGCGAAGCCGCGTACCCGGGCGCCAAGTGCGCGATGTCGTACGGGTTGCGGAGGGCGAGGTGGATCACCGGCACCCCGGTCGCGACCAGCGCCGCCACCAGTCTGCTCTGCGCACCGCCCGCCCCCGCGTTGTACGTGCCCACGATCACCGCGTCCTGCCCGGCTGCCGCCCTTGCCGCCGCCGCGATCTGCGCCTGTGAGGGGAGCGTTCCCGTGGGCAACACCCTTACGTGAAAGCCCAGTTCGGACAGTGCCCCGGCCAGAACCGTCGTCGGTGGGCCCGTTGTGCCCGACGGGGAGTCCGGGTCCGCGCCCACGATCAGGAGGCGTTGGCCGCGGGGGAGGGGGAGCAGGCCCTGCGGGTTCGCCAGCAGGGTCGTGGTGCGCTCCGCGACGGACGCGGCGGCGGCCAGGTGCGCCCGGGTGCCGACCGTCCGGTCCACGCCCCGGGCGGTCACGTACGGGCGGGTGAACAGGCCCCGTCGGTCCTTGAGGCGAAGGATGCGGAGGATTGATGCGTCGAGTCGGGATTCCGGGAGTTCGCCGCTCGCCACCGCCGCGCGCAGCCCGTTGAACGCCACGTCCAGCTTCGGCGGGTCCAGGAGCTGGTCCACGCCCGCCTTCAGTGCGAGCACGGGCACCCGGTCGTCGCCGTACTTGTCGCGTACGCCCTGCATGCCCAGCGAGTCCGTGATCACGACCCCGTCGAAGCCGAGCTGCTCGCGCAGGATGCCGGTCAGGATCGGGTGCGAGAGCGTCGCCGGGTCGTTGCTCGGGTCCAGGGCCGGGAACTGGATGTGGGCCGTCATGATCGCGTCGATCCCGGCGTCGATCGCGGCCCTGAACGGCGGCGCGTCCAACTGCTCCCACTGCTCCCGGGTGTGCGTGATCACCGGGATGCCGGTGTGGCTGTCGACGCTGGTGTCGCCGTGCCCCGGGAAGTGCTTGGCGGTCGCGGCGACCGAGGAGTCCTGGTACCCGCGCACCTCGGCCGCGACCATGCGGGCCACCGCCGCGGGATCCGCGCCGAAGGACCGTACGCCGATCACCGGGTTGGCCGGGTTGATGTTCACGTCGGCGTCGGGGGAGTAGTCCTGCCGGATGCCGATCGCCGCGAGTTCCGCGCCCGAGATGCGGCCCAGGGTGCGGGCGTCGCCCGTCGAGCCGCCCGCACCCATCGCCATCGCGCCGGGGAAGAGCGTGGCCGGTTTCCCGACCCGGCACACCGCACCGTGCTCCTGGTCGGTCGCGATGAGCAGCGGCAGCGGCACGCGCTGGGCCAGACCGGCGGCCTGGATGCCGTTGGAGAGGTCGGCGATCTGGTGCGGGTCACGGGTGTTGTGCGCCCAGGTGAAGTAGATGATGCCGCCGACGTGGTACTTCGCGATCAGTTCGGCGGCGTCGCGCACCCCGAGCTCGCGGAGGTTGGCGTCGATGTCCGCCTGGTCGGGGGCGGTCGCGGAGTGCCCGTACACCCGCATCACGAAGAGCTGGCCGATCTTCTCCTCGACCGACATACGGGCGATGATCGCGCGAAGCCGGCGGTCCGAGGCGGCCGTGCCCGGGGAGGCCTGCGCGGGGGACGGGGGGCCGAGGGCGGTTATGGCGGCCACTGCGGCGGTGGTGGTCAGGAGGCTGCGTCTTGAGGTGCGGTGCTGCACGTGCGCTCCTTCCGGCGGTGTTGCCCAGGGAAGTGGGTGACTTCCCGAGCGGAAGAGCCTTCCGAGACGGAAAGGACCTCCCGAGTGGAAGAAACTTCCAAAGCGAACCGTTATCCGGAAAGTAATTGCCAGTCAAGGCTAAGCGCACGAGGTCGTACGGCGTGGCTCCCCTGAGCCATCAGGGGGAGGGGCCGCCACCGGTGCAGTCGGAGGGGCGCGCACCGGTGGCGGCGTGCTGCCGGCCGCAGGCGGCTGGAGAGGGAGTCGACGCTCGCGGCCAGCAGCGCTGTCGACACCGCTCTGCGGAGACTCACCGGCAGTACGTACGTTGGACGGGGGCGGGGCCGGGTGGGTTCCCCGAGACCGTCAATTCGCCGAATTGGTGAGGGAGTTGACGAGGTGGCGGGCGGGGTCAGTCGGACAGGCCCACGGTCTGCCCGTACGTCGCCGGATCGTCCAGGATTTCCAGCATGCAGTGCGCGACATCGGCCCGCGAGATGATCCCGCCGCCGCGCACGTTGCGCCCGACCTCGGTGCGGTAACGCCCCGTCAGCTCCTTGTCGTTGAGGCGCGGCGGCCGCAGCGCGGTCCAGTCCAGCGAACTCGCGCGCAGCACGTCCTCCATCCGCGCGAGATCGGCGTACCTCTTCTTCAGCATCGCCTTCACGATCGGGTACGCGATGCTCCGCTGCACGAACGCGTCCCCCGGATCGTGCCGGGGCGGGTTCGGGCGCCCCGGCGACGGTACGGTGCCGATCGGCGCGGCACTGATCGCGACGATGCGGCGCACCCCCGTGGCGCGCATCGCCTCGCACAACGCCGCCGTGCCGCGCTCGGCGACGCCGAAGTCCGCCTTGGTGGCCGCGCCCAGGCCGGACAGCACCGCGTCGGACCCGGCCAGCGCCCGGCGCAGCGCGTCCGGGGCGGGCCGGGCCAGGTCGACGGCCACCGTACGGATGATGTCGGAGGCCACCTTGGCGGGGTCGCGGACCACGGCGGTCACGTCGTGACCCGCGGCGACCGCCTGGAGCAGAGCGAGGCGGCCGATTCCGCCGCTCGCCGCGACGACGGTGAGTCTCATCCCCGCGGCTACCAGGTCCCCCCGGCGATCTGCCGGGTGCTCGCGTTGAGCCGGTTGAAGAGGTTGGTCACGCCGATCATGAGGACCAGCGAGGCGAGCCCCTTCTCGTCGTAGTGTCGGGCCGCCTCGTCCCACACCTCGTCGGACACCGCGTCCGGGCGGTCGGCGAGCCGGGTGGCGGCCTCGGCCAGCGCGAGCGCCGCCCGCTCGGCGTCGCTGAAGTACGGCGCCTCCCGCCACGTGACGACCGTGGCCAGCTGGTCCTCGCTCACGCCGTTCTTGCGGGCGCTCGCGATGCCGCCGTAGACGCACGGCGCGCACCCGTTGATCTGACTGGCCCGCAGGTGCACCAGCTCCAGGGTGGACCCGTCCACCCCGCCTTCCTGGGCGGCCTTGATCACGTTCAGAATGGCCGGCATCGCGCTGGGGATGACCTGTGCGGGGTTCGGCATACGTGCCTGCATGGCTGCGACTCCTGTGTCTGGTGGGCCTGCTTCGTCGTTCGCTTTCACTGCCCTGACACCTGGGGGTACGGGGATGTGACAGCCGCGCCGAATTTCTTTTTCGGACCCCTCTACGGCCTCCAGCCCGGGGCGCGGCATGACGTACGGCTCCCACGTCCGCCCACCGTCCCGCGACACCCGCAACGCCGGCGCGGGGCCCGCTACCAGTTGCCCCCATGCCGGGCGGCCTTCTCCCTCAGCCATGCGCGCACTTCCCCTTCTTCCCGCGGAGAGGCCGTGCGCAGATCGCGTACGGCGACGGTCGCGACGAAGTACACGAACCGGACGCGCCGCCAGTCACCGTCCGTGCCGATCACCTTGCCGGGTCCGTACACGTCCGTACCGGTGTGGGCGACATACGCCCCCATGGCGTGGGCTCCCATACGACTGCCTCTCACTGTGTGTGGCGTTCCGCTTACAGCGTGGGGTCACGTTCCGTACGCTGGCTAGTGCACAGAGCGTGACAATGGAGCCCGCACGCAAGGGAGTTGATGTCGTGGCGATCGAGGACAACCCCGTATCCCGCATCAAGTACGGCGAGGAACTCAGGGCCCGCAGGGAGGCGGCCGGGCTCACGCAGGAGGGGCTCAGTGAGCGTGCGGTGATGTCGCGCACGCACATCGCCCATATCGAGGCGGGGCGGAGGCGGCCGAGCCTGGATGATGCGCGTCGGCTGGACAAGGTGCTGGGTACGGATGGGTTCTTTGAGCGGTTCCTGCCGACGCTGGATGGTCGTGTAGTCGCTGAACACTTCGCGGAGGTCCTGGAGTTCGAGCAGCAGGCGACGCTGATTCGCCAGTACGCACCCAAGCTGGTGCCGGGATTCCTGCAGACGGAAGCGTATGCGCGCGAAGTGCTCGGCTCGGGCTATCCGCCCAAGAGCGACGAGGAACGTGACCGCCTTCTTGGCACACGGTTGGAACGCGCGCGGATTCTCCAGGACTTCGACAAGCCCGTGGTGTGGACCATGCTCGACGAGGCGGTGTTGCGGCGACCCATCGGCGGACCACTCGTGATGTGCGAACAGCTCCGGCACCTGCTGGAGTTGGGTGAAAGTCGTCGCATCCGCTTCCACGTGCTCCCGTACGAGGCGGGCCCGCATGCTCTGTTGGAGGGGCATGTCTCGCTGCTGTGGTTCAGCGACCTCCCGCCCATTGCGTACGTGGAGGGCCTGAAGACCGGCAGGGTCTGGGAACTTCCGTCCGTGGTGCGGCAGTGCCAGGAGGTCTACGATCACGCCTTGGGTGACGCGTTGTCGCACCATAGGTCTCTGGCGCTGCTGCGCTCCGTGGCGGAGGATTACGAGCATGAAGCGCAGTGAGCACATCGTGTCCGACGCCTCGGTCCTGAACGGTTGGCGGAAGTCCAGCTATAGCGGCGGCGACAGCGGCGAATGCCTCGAAGTCAGCGAGGTGTATGCGTCTTGGCGGAAGTCCTCGTACAGCGGGCCCAGCGAAGGCAGTTGTCTCGAAGTCAACGACGCTTGCGAGACCTGGCAGAAGTCGACGTACAGCGGGCCAGGCGGCGGGGAGTGCCTGGAGTTCAGCGACTCCTGCACGATGTGCGTACCGGTGCGGGACAGCAAGAACCCGACCGGGCCCGCCGTCGTGTTCGGGCCGGCGGCCTGGACGTCATTCATCGACGGGGTCAAGGGCGGGGTCCTCACTCGCTGAGGTTGGCCCACGCTTCCCGGAGGGCGTGAACCGTTGCCGTGATCGCCGGGCGGCGGGCCGCTCCCGTGCGCCAGAGTGCGTACAGGCGGCGGGTCGGTACCGGGTCTAGGTGCAGGGCCACGACGCCCTCGGGAAGCGGGCCCCGGCCCAGTCGTGGGATCAGGGCGATGCCCAACCCGGCTGCCACCAGGGCGAGTTGGGTGTGGTACTCGGCCGCCTGGTGGCGCAGATCGGGCTCGTGGCCGTCGGCGCGCAGGGTGCGTACGAGCCAGTCGTGGCAGACCGAGCCGGGTGGCTGGCAGATCCACGGCTCGTGGGCGAGGTCGGCGCGGCGGATCGCGGGGCGGGCGGCCAGGGGGTGGCCCGCCGGGACCAGTACGTCGCAGTGGTCGTCGCCGAGGGGTTCCTGCTCGACGCCCTCGGGGGCGGGCAGCGGCGCGATGTCCCAGTCGTGTGCGACGGCCAGATCGATGACGCCCTTGGTCACCAGGTCGACCGAGACGTGCGGGTCGACTTCGGACAACCTCGTTTCCAGCGCGGGGTGTTGGCGGGCCAGCGAGGCGAGGGCGGCCGGGAGGAGTCCGCGTGCGGCCGTGGCGAAGGCGCCTATGGAGAGCTGCCCGGTGGGCAGGCCGCGCCGCTCTTCGAGCGTGGTCTCCGTACGCTCGACGATGTCCATCAACTCCCGTGCCGCAGAGGCGAGATGGAGTGCGTCCTCGGTGAGCGCGATGCCCCGGCCGCGTCGTTCCAGGAGGGTCGTACGGGTCTCGCGTTCCAGCTTGGTGATCTGCTGGGAGATCGCGGACGGGGTGTAGCCGAGCGCGGCGGCAGCGGCGGCGACCGAGCCGTGGATGTGGACCGCGTGCAGTGCGCGCAGCCGAGCCAGATCGAGCACGAGCCCTCCGAGGGATGCCGGGTTTCGGGTTCCGGGGTGCTCCGGGGTTCCGGATTGAGCGTTGGATTTAGCACGGCTTCATCCCATCATCAAGGAATCCGCGCTGGTGCTGAATGGTCGGGGGCGGTGATCCTCGACGCATGCGTCCCGTACATATCGCGCTCGCCGTGCTCGTCACCGCCGTCTGGGGGGTCAACTTCGTCGTCATCGACATGGGACTCGGCCACTTCCCGCCGCTGCTGTTCTCCGCCCTGCGCTTCCTGGTCGCGGCGCTGCCCGCCGTGTTCTTCGTGGGGCGGCCCAAGGTGGCCTGGAAGTGGATCGTGGCGGTGGGTCTTGTGCTCGGGGTGGCGAAGTTCGGGCTGCTGTTCATCGGGATGAGCCAGGGGATGCCGGCCGGGCTGTCCTCCCTCGTCCTTCAGATCCAGGCTGTGTTCACGGCGGTCGTGGCGATGGTGGTACTGGGTGAACGACCGGGCAGGGCAAGGCTGTTGGGGATGTGCGTGGCTCTTGCGGGGATCGTGGTGGCGGGGGTGGACGAGGGGTCGGGCGGCCCGCTGTTCGCCTTCGCGCTGACGGTGGGGGCGGCGGCGTGCTGGGGCGTGTCGAACGTGCTGACCCGCAAGGCGGCCCCGCCGGACGCGCTCAACTTCATGGTGTGGGTGTCGGTGGTCCCCGTGCTCCCGCTGCTGGTTCTTTCTGTTGTCTTTGAGGGCCCGGGGCGGGATGCGGAGGCGCTGGCGGGGTTCGACCGGGGCGGTGCCGGGGCGCTGGTGTACGTGGCGTGGATCAGTACGGTGTTCGGGTTCGGGGCGTGGGGGATGCTGCTGCGCCGCTACCCGGCGTCGACGGTGGCGCCGTTCAGCCTGCTGGTTCCGGTGTTCGGGATGTCGGCGGCGGCGGTGCTCCTCGGTGAGTCGGTGACGCCGCTGCGGTGGTGCGCGGCGGCGCTGCTCGTGGGCGGGGTGGGGCTTACTTCGCTGTCCCGGCCAGCAGTTGCGTCAAGTACTCCCGTCCGGCTTGGAGCAGTTCCGGGAGGGGAGCGGCCTCGGGATACCAGCGCTTCTCGTACTCCCAGCACACCCAGCCGTCCGACGGCAGCAGAGCGAGGCACTCGCTGAGGGGGAGTGCGCCCTTGCCGAGGGGGAGGGGGGTGGTGTCGCTCGCCGAGGCGATGTCCTTGACCTGGGTGTAGCCGAGGTGGGGGGCGAGGTGCCGGTAGGACTCGGCGGGGGTCTCGCCGCCGAGCCAGGTGTGCATGACGTCCCAGAGGGCGCCGGTGTTCTGTTTGTTCTCTTTGCCTTCGATGCGGTTCAGGACTCGGGCGATTGCTTCGCCCGTGCGGTGGGAGTCGTGGGTTTCGAGGAGGATGCGGACCCCGCCGGTGCCGACGCCGGGTTGCTGGGCGGCTTGGGCCAGCCGGTGGACGGCCGTGTCGTCGGCGTGGGGGTTGTCGGCTCCGCCGGGGAAGACGCGGAGATAGCTGGCTCCCAAGTCCCTTGCCAGATCGATGAGTTGGGGGAGGTCGGTGTTGTCGGCCCGGTCTGCGACTCGGGCGTAGCCGGCGATGGAGAGGATTTCGATGCGGGCCTTCTTGAACTCGGCGGTGACGGCCTTGCGTTGGGTGGGGGTGAGGTGGGGGTGGATGTGGGACTCGGGGTGGGCGCGGAGTTCTACGCCGGTGTAGCCCGTGCGGGCGGCGAGGTGGGCGACCTCGGGGAGGGGCATGCCGGGGAGGCCGAGGGTGGATAGGGCGAATTTCATGGGGGCGGGGTCCTTTCGGCTCGGGGGGATCTTCCCCCACCCTGCCCCTTCCGGCTGTGACAGTCTGCGGCTCCGCCGCGGGGCCCTCCGGGGGATGCCGCTCTGATGCGGCTCGGCGGCTGTCCCTGGGGCTCCGCCCCAGACCCCGGAAGGCGCCCCACCCCGCCCCTTCCCGAAACCCGCCGGGGGATTGGTTGCCGGGCGCGGCCCCTCGGTCGTCCTGGGGTGGAGCCCCAGGAAACCCGGCTTCACCCCTTTCCAACCCCCGGAGGGTCTGGGGAAGGGGCGGGGTGGGGGTCAGCGTCCTGCCCCACCCCCCGCCGCGCGGAATTCGCGCGGCCCCACCCCGTACACCGCCTTGAAGGCCCGGCTGAAGTGGGCCAAGTTCGGGAACCCCCAGCGCGCCGCGATCGCCCCCACCGTGCGATCCGCCCCGTATGGCCCGGCCAGTTCCCGTCGGCAGCCCTCCAGGCGCCGCGCCCTGATCCAGCCCGTCACCGTCGTCCCCTCCTCGGCGAACAGCTTCTGCAGGTGGCGGAGGGAGACGTGGTGCGCCCGCGCGATCCGTTCCGGGGACAGACCGGGGTCCGCCAGGTTCTGGTCGATGTACGCGCGGGCCCGTAGCAGCGTGGTGCGGCGGGCGGCCCCCTGGTCGTCGCCCGGCGGGCGGACCCGCTCCGCCAGCATCGTGGCGAGCAGGTCGCCGGCGGTCTGGGCGAGCACGGCCGCGCTGTCCGCGTAGTCGCAGGAGTGCCTGGCCAGGCGGGTCAGGAACGGGAAGACCAGTGCGCCCACCCCCTCGCTCGCCGAGAAGCGCGTCGCCGTCACCTCGCCCGTCCGGCCGCTGTCCAGGTGGGCCAGACGGTGCGGAAGCATGAACTCCAGCATCGAGAAGTCCTCCCCGCACACGAGGGTGTAGGGCCGGGAGGTGTCGTAACAGGCCAGGTCCCCGGGGCGCAGCTCCGCCTCGCGGCCGTCCTGCCGAACCACCGCGCTGCCGCCCTGAACCAGGCCCACCAGCAGGTACTCCGCGTCCGAGCGCGCGATCAGCCGGGGCGTACGGTCCACCTGGCTCGGGTCGGCCGTGATCTCGGAGAACCGGACCGCGCCGAGCCGGTCCGCCGTGATCTCCCCACGGAACGGATCGTCGTCGTGCAGTGGCCTGACGTGCACCGGCACGAAGCTGTCGCACACCACGTCCTGCCAGAATGCGCGCCGCTCCGCCGCGGCATGGTCCTGCGTCCGCAGGCGTACGGTCACGGCGCCTCGCCCTTCCCTCGCTCACCCAGGGGAACGTCAGAGCCCTGGTGGCGGATTCCCGTGCGCGTATGGACAACCGGGTGTGCGCGCACGGGCAAACCGGCCCCGCTCCGGACGGGCACGGTGGAGTCCGTCTCCGACGGCCGCTCCCGATTGGACGAGCGGCTCCCGTTCCCGTTCCCGATTCCGACAGGAGAAGGCGCATGCCTTACGCATCCGTCAACGGTCAGCAGCTGTACTTCGAGGACACCGGGGGCGACGGCCCGGTGGTCGTCTTCAGCCACGGCAACCTCATGAACCGCCGGATGTGGGAGCCCCAAGTAAGCGCACTGGCTGGGGAGTTCAGGTGCGTGGTGTGGGACGCGCGGCTGCACGGGCGCACCAAGGACGACGGTGATCTGTACACGTACTGGGACTCCGCCGACGATCTGCTGGGCCTGCTCGACCATCTCGGTGTCGAGCGGGCGGCTCTGGTCGGCCACTCCCAGGGCGGCTTCCTGTCGCTCCGCGCGGCCCTGCGCGCGCCGGAACGGGTCGGGTCCCTCGTCCTGATCGACACCGCGGCCGTGGCCTGGCCCGGGGAGGCGCTGGCTCAGATGGGCGGGGTCGGCGAAGGCTTCCGCGCGGGTGGCCCGGGCGCGGTGGCTCCGGTTCTTCTCGATCTGCTGCTCGGCAGGCCGGACGTCCACGAGGAGTGGCTGCGGGAGTGGCGAGCCCAGCCGCGGGAACGGCTGGCCGATGCGGTGGCCGTGCTGATGGGCGTGGACGACATCTCCGCACGCCTCGGGGAGATCACGCAGCCGGCCCTGATCGTGCACGGGGAGGCCGACCTTCCGGTGCCGTTGCCGCTGGGGCGGATGCTCCGCGATCGCTTGCCCGGCGCCGTGGGCCTGGCGGTCATCCCGGACGCGGGCCACACCCCGAGCTTGACGCACCCCGGAGAGGTGAACGCGTGCGTGGCTGCCTTCCTGCGACATGGCGCCGTGCCGCCACCGCCCGTCGGCGATCCGGCGCTGCTGCCGCGTGCTTTTCAGGACGCTCTGAATGCTCACGATGCCGATGCGGTTCTGGCGTTGTACGGGGAGGGGGCGGTGATGGGTACGGTCGCGGGGGAGGTCATCCGGGGAAGTGCGGCGCTGCGGGCGGAGGTCGAGGGGACGATCGCGGCGGACCCGTGCATCGCGAACACCGTTCGCCATGTGGTGGTGGGGGACGGTACGGCGCTGGTGGTCGCGGACTGGAGCCTGTCCCTGGCGGGGGCGGGCGGGGAGCGGGTCGGTGCGTGCGGGACGGCTGTGAACGTGGCGGCCCGGGCTCAGGACGGAACCTGGCGGTTCGTGATTCTGAACCCGGGGGGTTTGGGGTGAGCGGTTCGGTCGGCGGCGGGCAGGTGAGCCGATTGCGCAGTTCCCCGCGCCCTTGGATGCCATGCGCCGCGCGCATGTGCTGCTCTTTCGGCTGCGGGCCGTCGGTGGCCGGTCGCGCAGTTCCCCGCGCCCCTAGCGGTATCGGTTCTGCCGGCACCGAGCATCTTCAGCCCGTCATGGGGGTTCCCCCTGGCCCTTGAGGCCCTGGGGGAGTTTGAGGACGAGCGCCCTTCAGGCGCGATACGGGGTCTGGGGCGGAGCCCCAGGAGTCGAGCTCAGCCCATCCACCCCCGGCGGGTTTGGGGAAGGGGCGGGGTGGGGGCCTAGGCCGGTGTCATCTCCGGTACGTCCCCCACCCGGGTCCCCATGTCAATGACCGCAAACGCCGCCCCCTGCTGATCCGTAACCGCCGCCATCCGCCCGAACGGGCTGTCCGTCGGTCCGAAGTGGAGCCGGCCACCCAGCTTCTGCGCCGCAGAGACCGCCTCGTCGCAGTCCGGGACCCCGAAGAAGACCTGGATGTGCGCCGGGATCTCCGGCGGGAACTCGGAGCCCATGGCCATCCGCCCCAGCGCCGGATGCCCCGCACCCTCGCCCAGGCTGAAGACCTTGTAGTCCATGGCCGCGCCCTCTCCGGCGTCGCCCATGTCCATCTTCTGGGCCTGGAAGGGGAAGACCTTCGGCAGGAACCCGTCCACCTTCGCCACGTCCCGCGTGAAGACCTCCGCCCAGGCGAACGACCCCGGCTCGCCGGCCTTCTCGAAGCCCTTGTGCTCGCCCGGCTGCCAGACGCCGAAGACCGCGCCGCTCGGCTCCTTCGCGATCAGCATCGTGCCGAACGTACCGACCTGCATCGGCTCCATCATCAGCTCGCCACCGGCCGCCTTGATCTTCTCGCCGGTGGCCGCCGCGTCGGGCGAGGCGAAGTACAGGCACCACTGCGACGGCGCGTCGCCGCCCGGCATCGGCGGGACGACGGCCGCGACCGCCTTGCCGTCGGAGTAGGCCTGCGTGTAATTGCCGAACTCACTGGCCGCCTCGCCGAACGTCCAGCCCAGGACCTCCCCGTAGAAGGTCTTGGCGCCTTCCACGTCGGCGAACATCGCGTCCACCCAGCAAGGGGCGCCTTCCGGGTACTCGGTCATGTCGATCGACTCCTCTGTTCTGTCCTGTGCCGTGTGACTGTCCTGTGCCGTGTGACGGCCGGGCTCTTCGCGACGGCACTCTACGTGCGCGTCCGGTCGCACACGGGCAGCGAATGTGCGACACGTACCGCACGGGCTAAGCCAGCACCTCGGCGAACCGACGGGCCGTTTCCTCCAGCACGGCCACCCCGTCCCCCGCCCACAACTCTCCGTTGAACAGCTCCACCTCGATCGGGCCCGCATACCCCGCTGCCTCGACCAGCGAGTGCCACCGCGCGAAGTCGATCGAGCCGTCGCCCAGCTGGCCACGCCCGTGCAGGACGCCCGCCGGCAACGGCGTGACCCAGTCCGCCAGTTGGAAGGCGTGGATGCGGCCGGCCGCGCCCGCCCGGGCCACCGCCGCGGGCGCCGTGTCGTCCCACCACACGTGGTACGTGTCCACCACGACCCCCACCTGCGAGGAAGGGAAGGGTGAAGCCAGAGTCAGAGCCTGGTCCAGTGTCGACACCACACAGCGGTCCGAGGCGAACATCGGATGCAGCGGCTCGATCGCCAGCCGTACGCCCCGCGACGCGGCGTACGGGGTGAGCGACGACAGCGCCTCGGACACCCGCTCCCTCGCGCCCGCGAGGTCCCTCGAACCGGCCGGAAGCCCGCCCGAGACCAGCACCAACGTGTCCGTGCCCAGGGTCGCCGCCTCGTCGACGGCGGCCCGGTTGTCGGCCATCGCCACCGCCCGTTCGGCCGGGTCGATCGCCGTGAAGAAGCCGCCACGGCACAGCGACGTCACCTCAAGTCCCGCCTCCCGGACCAGCTTTGCCGCGGCATCGAGCCCGTACGCGGCGACCGGCTCGCGCCACAGGCCGACCCCGCCCACCCCGAGCCGTACGCACGCGTCCACCAGGTCCGGCAGGGAGAGCTGCTTCACCGTCATCTGGTTGATGCTGAAGCGGGAAGAGGGGGTCACTGGGGTACTCCGTACACGTTCAGGAGGGACTTCATGCGCGTCTCGGCCAGTCCCGGGTCCGGGAACAGGCCCAGCGCATCGGCCAGTTCGTACGCCCGCGCCAGGTGCGGCAGCGACCGCGCCGACTGCAACCCACCCACCATCGTGAAGTGCGCCTGATGTCCCGCCAGCCACGCCAGGAACACCACCCCCGTTTTGTAGAAGCGGGTCGGGGTCTCGAAGAGGTGCCGGGACAGTTCGACGGTGGGGTCGAGGGCGGCGCGGAAGCTGCCCGTGTCGCCCTTGTCGAGGGCGCGTACCGCTTCCGCAGCCACGGGTCCGAGCGGGTCGAAAATGCCCAACAGGGCGTGACTGAAGCCGAGTTGGTCGCCCGCGATCAGTTCGGGGTAGTTGAAGTCGTCGCCCGTGTAGCACCGTACGCCGTCCGGGAGGCGGCGCCTCAGCTCCACCTCGCGGCGGGCGTCCAGGAGGGAGACCTTGATGCCGTCGACCTTGTCGGGGCGGGCGGCGATGACCTCCAGGAAGGTCTCCGTCGCCGTGTCCAGGTCGGCCGAGCCCCAGTAGCCGTCGAGGGCGGGGTCGAACATGGGCCCCAGCCAGTGCAGGATCACCGGCTCTGAGGCCTGGCGGAGCAGGTCCGTATAGAGGGAGAGGTAGTCCTCGGGGGTGCGGGCCGCCGCTGCGAGCGCCCGCGACGCCATCAGGATCGGCTGCGCCCCGGCCCCCTCGACGACCCCGAGCTGCTCCTCGTACGCCGCCTTCACTTCGGTCAGATTCCCTGAGCCGATCTGGTCCGTGCCCGCCCCGCAGGCGATACGTCCGCCAACTGCCTTTGCCTCGTCGGCACTTCGGCGGATCAGCTCCGCCGCCGTCGGCCAGTCCAGGCCCATCCCGCGCTGGGCCGTGTCCATCGCCTCCGCGGCGCCGAGGCCGTGCGACCACAGGTGGCGGCGGAAGGCGAGCGTGGCGTCCCAGTCGATCGCGGCGGGGGAGCCGGGCGAGGTGTCCGCGTACGGGTCGGCGACGACATGGGCGGCCGAGAAGACCGTACGGGAGGCGGGAGGCGGGCCCGGGGGCAGGGCGAGCGGGGTCGCGCGGGGCTCGTACGCCCGCGTAGTGCCGTCGGTGCGGGGCAGCAGGAGGCTCACAGCGCGATCTCCGGCACGTTGAGGCGGCGGCCCTCGGCGGCGGACCGCAGGCCGAGCTCGGCGAGCTGGACTCCGCGCGCGCCGGCGAGCAGGTCCCAGTGGTACGGCTCGTCGAGCGCGACGTGCCGCAGGAACAGCTCCCACTGCGCCTTGAAGCCGTTGTCGAACGTGTCGTTGTCCGGGACTTCCTGCCACTGCGTGCGGAACGGCTCGGTGGCGGGGAGGTCCGGGTTCCAGACCGGCTTGGGTGTCGAACTGCGGTGCTGGACACGGCAGTTGCGCAGCCCCGCGACCGCCGAGCCCTCGGTGCCGTCGACCTGGAACTCGACGAGTTCGTCGCGGTTGACGCGGACCGCCCAGGAGGAGTTGATCTGCGCGACCGCGCCGCCCTCCAGCTGGAAGATCCCGTACGCGGCGTCGTCGGCGGTCGCCGCGTACGGCCTGCCGTGCTCGTCCCAGCGCTGCGGGATGTGGGTGGCGGTGTGCGCGGTCACGGAGGTGACCCGGCCGAACAGCTCGTGGAGCACGTACTCCCAGTGCGGGAACATGTCCACGACGATGCCGCCGCCGTCCTCGCGGCGGTAGTTCCACGACGGACGCTGGGCGGACTGCCAGTCGCCCTCGAAGACCCAGTAGCCGAACTCGCCTCGCACGGAGAGGACTTGGCCGAAGAATCCGCCGTCGATCAGGCGCTTCAGCTTCAGCAGGCCCGGCAGGAAGAGCTTGTCCTGGACGACGCCGTGCTTGACGCCGGCGCCGCGGGCGCGCCGGGCGAGACGGAGCGCGCCGGCCAGGCCGGTCGCGGTGGGCTTCTCGGTGTAGATGTGCTTCCGGGCCGCGATGGCCTTCCCGATCGCCTCCTCGCGGGCGGAGGTCACCTGGGCGTCGAAGTAGATGTCGACGGTGGGGTCGGCGAGGACGGCGTCCAGATCGGTCGACCACTCGGTGAGGCCGTGCCGGTCGGCCATCTCCTTCAGGGCGTGCTCGCGACGGCCGACCAGGACCGGCTCGGGCCACAGCGTGGTGCCGTCGCCGAGGTCGAGGCCGCCCTGCTCGCGCAGCGCGAGCAGGGAGCGTACGAGGTGCTGGCGGTAGCCCATGCGTCCGGTGACGCCGTTCATGGCGATCCGCACGGTCCTGCGTCCCGTCATGTGATCCCTCCGGAGGGTGGGGGCAGAAGGGGGATAGTAAGCGCTTTCTACAGGGCGGGACGCTAGCCTGCGCACAGCGCCTCGGACAAGAGGCCGAAAGCTTGAGAGCCTCGGGCTCTGACCGGCGCGATCACGGCCCGACCGTTTCGGAGGCAGAGATGACAGCGACCCTGGCGGACGTGGCGGCCCGGGCCCAGGTGTCCCCGGCGACGGTCTCACGGGTCCTGAACGGCAACTATCCGGTGGCGGCGGCCACGCGCGAGCGGGTGCTGCGCGCGGTCGACGAGCTGGACTACGTTCTGAACGGGCCCGCGAGTTCGCTCGCCGCGGCCACCTCGGACCTGGTCGGCATCCTGGTCAACGACATCGCCGATCCGTTCTTCGGCATCATGGCGGGCGCGGCCCAGGCGGCGATCGGCGAGGAGCGCGGCGCCCGCGAGAAGCTCTCCGTCATCTGCAACACCGGGGGCTCGCCGGAACGCGAACTCACCTATCTGACGCTGCTTCAGCGCCAGCGCGCGGCCGCCGTCATCCTCACCGGGGGCGCGCTTGAGGACCCCGAGCACGCGGCGGCGGTCGGCGCGAAGCTCGCGCGGCTCGCGGACGCGGGCACCCGCATCGTGCTGTGCGGCCGGCCGCCGCTGCCCGGCGACAGCGTCACCGCGACCCTCGCCTTCGACAACCGGGGCGGGAGCAGGCGCCTGACGGACCACGTCATCGGCCTCGGCCATCGCAGGATCGGTTACGTCGCCGGTCCCCCCGAGCGCACGACGACCCGGCACCGCCTGGAGGGCCACCGCTCCGCCCTGGCGGCGGCCGGCCTTCGCCAGGACGGACTGGTGGTCCACGGCTCCTACGACCGGCGCTCGGGGTACGACGCGACGCTTGAACTCCTGCGCAGGGAGCCGGAGTTGACGGCGGTGGTGGCCGCGAACGACACGGTGGCGCTGGGGGCGTGTGCGGCTCTGCGTGACCGGGGGCTCTGCGTCCCGGGGGACGTCTCGGTGGCGGGTTTCGTGGACCTCCCCTTCAGCGCGGATGCCGTCCCGGCGCTGACGACGGTCCGGCTGCCGCTGTCGGAGGCGGGCGCGAGGGCGGGCCGCCTCGCCCTCGGCCTGGAACCGGCGCCGCCCGGGGGGATCGCCACGGTGCACGGGGAGTTGATGGTCCGGGGGTCTACGGGGGCGGTGCGGGCGGGGGGTTGAGGGGGTGGGTGCCTTTTTGCGCAGTTCCCCGCGCCCCTGAAACCGGCTTTCGGCCGCGGGTCGTGCGTGGTGCTCGCGCGGTTCCCCGCGCCTCTGAAACCGGCTTTCGGCCGCGGGTCGTGCGTGGTGCTCGCGCAGTTCCCCGCGCCTCTGAAACCGGCTTTCGGCCGCGGGTCGTGCGTGGTGCTCGCGCAGTTCCCCGCGCCCCTGAAAGCCATGCGCTGCGCGCATGAGCCAGCCCTTCGGCTGCGGGCCGTGCTTGGTTGCTCGCGCCGTTCCCCGCGCCCCCAGCAGCGCTGGTCCTGGCCCGCCTCGGGGCATTTCAGCCTGTCCGGCGTTTGAGGACGAGCGCCCTTCAGGCGCGAACGGGGTCTGGGGCGGAGCCCCAGGGAACCCGGCTTCCCTTCCCCAACCCCCGGCGGGTCTCGGGAAGGGGCGGGGTGGGGAACAACGGGGTCTGGGGCGGAGCCCCGGCGCACCCGGCCCGGCCCCGCCAATCGGGCGTACGCCTGGGCATGCGTGGCAACGAGGGGGGAAGTGATCCCGGGAAACGATCGGAGATCGGAGGCAGTCAATGGCAGGATTTCTCGACCGGGCCAAGGAGCAGGCCCAGAGCGCCCTGAACCAGGGCAAGCAGAAGGTGGACGACGTCCAGCAGCAGCGCGCCGGAAACGACCTGCTGAAGAAGCTCGGCGCGGCGTACTACGCCGAGCGCCGCGGCAGCGGCACCCCGGACGCCACCCAGCAGGCCCTCACCGCCCTGGAAGCCCACATCTCCGCTCACGGGGACGGGTTTCTGCGCGGCTGAGCCCCCCACTCCCGTACGGCCCGGTCACGGTGTCTGTACGGGAGTGCGGCGTTCTGGGCCGTGGCTACTTCTTCGCCCCGCCCAGGATCTGGGTCAGGAGTTCACCCAGGCCACCCCCGCCCGCACCGGGAGCCGTCGCCGACTTCGAGGCCGCCCGCTTCGTCAGGACCGCCAGCGCCACCGGCAGCGACACCCCCTGGCCACCGTCGCCGCAGGCAACCCCGTCTTCTTGGCCACCGCGTTCGCGACCGGCCGGGCCGCCTTCGCAGGCACCCCCGCCGCAAGACCGCCGCACCCCCGCCGCTCAGCATCCCGCCGAGCCCGCCGCCCAGCGTGGCCACGCCCTGCAGGGGGCCTCCTCGGGCGGGGCTTGCGGCAGGGCCTCGGCCACCGCCTGGCGGACCTCCTCCGCGGTCGCCGGCGGCAGCCCGCCCGCCAGCGTCGACACCGTCGTACCGACCATGTCCTGCGCGCCCGCCGCATCCGTACCCAGCAGCCCGGCGATCCGCAGGAGCCCGTCGTCCCCCAGCTCGTTCAGCACGTCCTGCTCGAAGGAATCGTCGCTCATGCGGCAAACACCACGTTCACCCCGCTTCGTCATCACTTCGGCGGCCCGGAAAAATTACTGCCCGCAGTTGTGCAACCCTTCCGGGGTGACGGAGGTCTAAGGGGCGTCAGTGCTTCAGGGGAGGGATCCGGGGGGATTTCGGGAAGCGCTGACGGGGAGGGAAAACAAGGGGCCCGGTCGACGGACCGGGCCCCCTTGAATTTTCCCCCACACCAAGCATCCCGGGACCGGACTCCCTTGGTACACAGCCGTGTTGTCCGCATTGTCAGTGCGGGGCGGTAGCGTCGGGGCATGTCGAGTCTCACGGGTACGGCGGTGGTGGAGGGGGTCCTCGAGCGGATCACGTACGCCAATGAGGAGAGCGGCTACACCGTCGCGCGCGTCGACACCGGCCGCGGCGGCAACGACCTCCTCACGGTGGTCGGCTCGCTGCTCGGCGCGCAGCCGGGGGAGTCGCTGCGGATGGAGGGGCGCTGGGGCTCCCATCCCCAGTACGGCAAGCAGTTCACCGTCGAGAACTACACGACCGTGCTGCCCGCCACCATCCAGGGCATCCGCCGCTACCTCGGCTCCGGCCTGATCAAGGGCATCGGCCCGGTCTTCGCCGACCGCATCACCCAGCACTTCGGCGCCGACACCCTCGACATCATCGAGCAGGACCCGGGGCGCCTGATCGAGGTACCGGGCCTCGGACCCAAGCGGACCAAGAAGATCGCCGCCGCCTGGGAGGAGCAGAAGGCCATCAAGGAGGTCATGGTCTTTCTGCAAGGGGTCGGCGTCTCCACTTCCATCGCTGTGCGCATCTACAAGAAGTACGCGGACGCCTCCATCTCCGTCGTCAAGAACCAGCCCTACCGGCTCGCCGCCGACGTCTGGGGGATCGGGTTCCTCACCGCCGACCGGATCGCCCAGGCCGTCGGCATCCCGCACGACAGCCCGGAGCGCGTGAAGGCGGGCCTGCAGTACGCGCTGTCCCAGTCCACCGACCAGGGGCACTGCTTCCTCCCGGAGGAGCGCCTGATCGCCGACTCGGTGAAGCTGCTCCAGGTCGACACCGGGCTCGTCATCGACTGCCTGGCCGAGCTCGTCGCCGAGGAGGGGGCGGTGCGGGAGAAGGTGCCCGCGCCGGACGGGGGCGAGCCCGTCGCCGCCGTCTACCTCGTGCCCTTCCACCGGGCCGAGCTGTCGCTCGCCGCCCAGGTCGGGCGGCTGCTGCGGACCGGCGAGGACCGGATGCCGTCCTTCGCCGCGGTCGACTGGGACAAGGCGCTCGGCTGGCTCGCCGGGCGCACCGGCGCCGAGCTCGCGCCCGAACAGCAGGAGGCCGTCAAACTGGCTCTGACCAGCAAGGTCGCGGTCCTCACCGGCGGCCCGGGCTGCGGCAAGTCCTTCACGGTCCGCTCGGTCGTGGAGCTCGCCCGCGCCAAGAAGGCCAAGGTGGTGCTCGCCGCGCCCACCGGGCGGGCCGCCAAGCGCCTGGCCGAGCTGACGGGCGCCGATGCCTCGACCGTGCACCGCCTGCTCGAACTGAAGCCGGGTGGCGACGCGGCGTACGACAAGGACCGGCCCCTTGACGCGGACCTGGTCGTCGTCGACGAGGCCTCCATGCTCGACCTCCTGCTCGCCAACAAGCTGGTCAAGGCGGTGGCGCCAGGCGCCCATCTGCTGATGGTGGGCGATGTGGACCAGCTGCCCTCGGTCGGCGCCGGGGAGGTGCTGCGCGATCTGCTCGCCGAGGGCGGTCCCGTCCCGAGTGTGCGGCTGACCCGGATCTTCCGGCAGGCACAGGAGTCCGGCGTCGTCACCAACGCCCACCGCATCAACTCCGGTGCGCAGCCCATCACTTCGGGCCTCGACGACTTCTTCCTCTTCGTCGAGGACGAGACGGAGGACGCGGGCCGGCTCACCGTCGACGTCGCGGCCCGGCGCATCCCCGCGAAGTTCGGGCTCGACCCGCGCCGTGACATCCAGGTCCTCGCCCCGATGCACCGCGGCCCGGCCGGCGCCGGCACCCTCAACGGCCTGCTCCAGCAGGCGATCACGCCCGCCCGGCCCGACCTGCCGGAGAAAAGGTTCGGTGGAAGGGTGTTCCGCGTCGGCGACAAGGTCACCCAGATTCGCAACAATTACGAGAAGGGCAAGAACGGCGTCTTCAACGGCACCGTCGGCGTGGTCACCGCGCTCAACCTCGACGACCAGCGCCTGACGGTCCTGACGGACGAGGACGAGGAGGTGCCGTACGACTTCGACGAGCTGGACGAGCTGGCCCACGCCTACGCCGTGACGATCCACCGCTCCCAGGGCAGCGAGTACCCGGCCGTCGTCATCCCGGTCACCACCGGGGCCTGGATGATGCTCCAGCGCAATCTGCTCTACACGGCGGTGACGCGCGCCAAGAAGCTCGTGGTCCTGGTGGGGTCCCGCAAGGCCATCGGCCAGGCGGTACGTACCGTTTCCGCAGGCAGACGCTTTACCGCACTCGCTCACCGGCTGTCAGGGGGCACTTTGGTGTGAAAGATCACCCAGGGCTTTCGTAACTGGGGCGAACGGGGCAGGATGAGCAGGTTGAGCGGCACTGAGTGCCGTGAATAAGCCCAATGGGCGACCCCGAGTGCACTCTGCTGAGCCAAATGGGGGATGGTAGAGACAGTCAGGGCACCTCGAAGAAGAGGCACTACGTCGGTGAGGGATGACGTGAGCGAGAACGCGAACAACGCTGTAGTACTGCGGTTCGGCGATGGCGAGTACACCTACCCGGTGATCGACAGCACCGTCGGCGACAAGGGCTTCGACATCGGGAAGCTCCGAGCCCAGACCGGACTGGTCACCCTCGACAGCGGATACGGCAACACGGCCGCCTATAAATCCGCCATTACCTACCTGGACGGTGAGCAGGGCATCCTGCGTTACCGCGGGTACCCCATCGAGCAGCTGGCGGAGCGCTCGACCTTCGTCGAGGTCGCGTACCTGCTGATCAACGGCGAGCTTCCGACCGTCGACCAGCTCTCCAGCTTCAAGAGCGAGATCACCGGGCACACGCTGCTGCACGAGGACGTGAAGCGGTTCTTCGACGGCTTCCCGCGTGACGCCCACCCGATGGCGATGCTGTCCTCGGTGGTCTCCGCGCTGTCCACCTTCTACCAGGACAGCCACAACCCGTTCGACGAGAAGCAGCGCCACCTCTCCACGATCCGGCTGCTCGCCAAGCTGCCGACGATCGCGGCGTACGCGTACAAGAAGTCGATCGGCCACCCCTTCGTCTACCCGCGCAACGACCTCGGCTACGTCGAGAACTTCCTGCGCATGACGTTCTCGGTGCCGGCCCAGGAGTACGAGCTGGACCCGGTCGTCGTCTCGGCGCTGGACAAGCTGCTGATCCTGCACGCGGACCACGAGCAGAACTGCTCGACCTCCACCGTGCGTCTGGTCGGCTCCTCGCAGGCCAACATGTTCGCGTCGATCTCGGCGGGCATCTCGGCGCTGTGGGGCCCGCTGCACGGCGGCGCCAACCAGTCCGTCCTGGAGATGCTGGAAGGCATCCAGGCCAACGGCGGCGACGTGGACTCCTTCATCCGCAAGGTGAAGAACAAGGAGGACGGCGTCCGCCTGATGGGCTTCGGCCACCGGGTGTACAAGTCCTTCGACCCGCGCGCCAAGATCATCAAGGCTGCCGCGCACGACGTCCTGTCGGCGCTCGGCAAGTCCGACGAGCTGCTCGACATCGCGCTGAAGCTCGAAGAGCACGCGCTGAGCGACGAGTACTTCGTCTCGCGCAACCTGTACCCGAACGTGGACTTCTACACGGGTCTGATCTACCGCGCCATGGGCTTCCCGACCGAGATGTTCACGGTCCTGTTCGCGCTCGGCCGTCTCCCGGGCTGGATCGCCCAGTGGCACGAGATGATCAAGGAGCCCGGCTCCCGCATCGGCCGCCCGCGCCAGATCTACACGGGCGAGGTTCTTCGGGACTTCGTGCCGGTCGAGGCTCGCTGAGCGCCCTGCGCCAGCTGAACTCCCGGTAACCGCCGGGCAGTTCGGCGTCAGAAGTCGGAAAGCGCCCCGCTGCCGATCCCCCCACGGGTCGGCAGTCGGGGCGCTTCCCTGTTTCCCGGTGCGGATTCCCCCCACGGGATCCGAGCCGGGGGTCTAGGCGGTCTGCCGGGGTACGTACCTGTCGGGTGGGCCGCTCAAAGCTCCCGACGTACGTGCCCCGGCCAACGCGTTGCCTGGAACGTCCCCCAAGACATTCCATGGACGTCCCCCAAGACATCCGTGGCATCGCCCACTTAGACTCCCGACCCCTCCCGATGGTTACCTCAAAACCTCTGTGATCTAGATCTCTTTGTGGAGGTCAGGTGAAGGAACGCAACCGTAGGCTGTTGGTTACCACGAACACCGACGAGAACGCCATAGCCGCACCCGCGATCATCGGATTCAACAGGCCCGCGGCGGCCAGGGGGACGGCGGCCACGTTGTAGCCGAATGCCCAGAAAAGGTTGCCTTTGATCGTGGCCAGGGTCCGGCGGGACAATCGGATCGCATCGGCGGCAACCCGCAGGTCACCGCGTACGAGGGTGAGATCGCCCGCCTCGATGGCGACGTCCGTGCCGGTGCCGATCGCGAGACCCAGATCGGCGACGGCCAGAGCGGCCGCGTCGTTGACGCCGTCCCCCACCATGGCGACGGTGCGGCCCCGCGCCTGAAGGCGCTGGACGACGGCGGCCTTGTCCTCGGGGAGGACCTCCGCGTACACATCGGCCGTCTCGATACCGACTTCCGCGGCCACGGTTGTGGCGACACTGTGGTGGTCGCCGGTGAGCAGGACCGGGGTCAGGCCCAGCGCCCGCAGCCGGGCGACGGCCTCGGCGCTGGTCTCCTTCACGGTGTCGGAGACGGCCAGCACGCCCCGGGCGACCCCGTCCCAGGCGACGGTGACGGCGGTACGTCCCTGGGCCTCGGCGGCGTTCTTGGCGGCGGCGAGCTCGGGCGGCAGGGCCAGGGCGCCGTCCCGGCCCACGTACACGCGGTGGCCCTCGACGACGCCCTCCACGCCCCGGCCGGGCAGCGAGCGGAAGTCCTCGGCCGGCGGCAGTGCCCCGGCCCGGTCCTCGGCGCCGGACGCGATCGCGCGGGCGATGGGGTGCTCGGAGGCGTGCTCCAGGGCGCCGGCCAGGCGCAGGAGTTGCTTCTCGTCGACGCCCTCGGCGGGGTGGACCTCGTACAGGCTCATGCGGCCGGTGGTCACCGTGCCGGTCTTGTCGAGGACGACGGTGTCGATGCGGCGGGTCGACTCCAGGACCTCCGGACCCTTGATCAGGATGCCGAGCTGGGCGCCGCGTCCGGTGCCGACCATCAGCGCGGTGGGGGTGGCCAGGCCCAGGGCGCACGGGCAGGCGATGATCAGTACCGCGACGGCCGCGGTGAAGGCGGCGGTGGCATCGCCCGTGACCAGGAGCCAGACGGCCAGAGTGGCGAGCGCGATCACGAACACCACCGGCACGAAGACGCCCGCGATGCGGTCCGCGAGGCGCTGCACCTGGGCCTTGCCGTTCTGGGCGTCCTCCACCAGGCGGGCCATGCGGGCGAGCCGGGTGTCCATGCCGACGCGGGTCGCCTCGACGACGATCCGGCCCCCGGCGTTCACGGTCGCCCCGGTGACGGCGTCGCCCACGCCCACGTCCACCGGCACGGACTCGCCGGTCAGCATCGACGCGTCGACCGCCGAGGCACCCTCGACGACCGTGCCGTCCGTGGCGACCTTCTCGCCGGGCCGTACGACGAAGCGGTCCCCGGTACGCAACCGGCTCACGGGGATGCGCACTTCGGCCCCGTCGCGCAGCACGGCGACGTCTTTCGCGCCCAGCTCCATCAGGGCGCGCAGGGCGGCGCCGGACTTCCGCTTGGCGCGGGCCTCCAGATAGCGGCCGAGCAGGATGAACGTGACGACGCCCGCGGCGACTTCGAGGTAGATCGTCCCAGCGACGTCCCCGCGGGTAGTGGTGAAGCTGAAGCCGTGCCGCATGCCGGGCATGCCCGCGGTGCCGAAGAGGAGCGCCCAGAGCGACCAGCCGAACGCGGCGAGCGTGCCGGTGGACACGAGGGTGTCCATCGTGGCGGACCCGTGCTTGAGGTTGGCCCACGCGGCCTGGTGGAAGGGGAGGCCGCCCCAGAGGACGGCGGGGGTGGCGAGGGCGAGGCTGAGCCATTGCCAGTTGTCGAACTGGGCCGCTGGGATCATCGCCAGCGCGATGACGGGCGCGGAAAGGACAGCTGTGATGGTCAGCCGCACTCGCAACGCGGCCAGCCGCATCGTGCTGCGGTCGTCGACCGACCCCCGCCCGGCGGCCACGGGGCTCGGCCCCGGACCCCGCTCCTCAAGCGCCGCAGGGGCCGAGTTTGCCCGGCCGCCCCTCTCCACCCCCGCAGGTGGTGGGCAGGCGTTCCGCACGGCGATCGGGCTCTCCCCCGGTCGAGCGGAGTCGAGACCTCGGGGAAGGGCGGGCGCAACCGGGGCACGGTCCGCAGCCGTATCGGGCTCGGGATCCGGGGCGGAGTCCCGGGGCTTCAGGGGCTCGGCGGTGTACCCCGTCTTCACCACCGTCGCCACGAGGTCCCCCACCCCCACCCCCTCGCCGAAGGCGACCCGCGCCTTCTCCGTGGCGTAGTTGACCGTCGCCGAAACCCCATCCATCCGGTTCAGCTTCTTCTCGACGCGCGCCGCGCACGCCGCGCAGGTCATCCCGCCGATGGCGAGTTCGACCACGTGATCCGGGGTGGTGGTTTGCACGATGGGGCTCCAGAAAGCGGGCCGGGCCGCACGGTGCCGGCGGGAAGCCGGCCGGGTGCGGCCCGACGGGGGAGAAGCGGAGGGGATGCCCTGCGGGTCAGACGCGGCCGACCAGTTCGTAGCCCGCCTCGTCGACGGCCGCACGAACCGCCTCCTCGTCGAGCGGGGCCGCCGAGACCACGGTGACCTCACCGGTCGCGGCGACGGCCTTCACCGAGCCGACGCCCTCGATCTCGGAGATCTCGCCGGCCACCGCGCCCTCGCAGTGGCCGCAGGTCATGCCGGAGACCTTGTAGACGGTGGTGACGGCGCCCACCTGGACGTCGGTCGCCCCGCCACCCTGGCAGCCTCCGGCGGGCGAGCAGCAGGAACCGGTCGCTACGGGGGTCTCGATCTCGGCGGTCATGGCGTTCTCCTCTTCGCGGGCGTACGGATCCATGGTGCATCAGGGGGCCAAGGGACGGCCGAGGCACCCTCATGCACCCCAGACTATACCCCTAGGGGGTATTAGGCGAGCCTGCCCGGACGCGGTTGGGGTGATTCGGGGTGATAACGACACAACCGCCCGCATCGGTGCGCCCGGGTTCACTTCGCGCGGCGGCCTCTGTTGCCGGGCCGCTGGGCGACCCAGACCCGGATCGTGTCCGCGAACCAGTACGGCTTGCCGTTCTCCACCAGGTCCGGCGCCGGCAGGAGCCCGTGTTTGCGGTAGGAGCGCACCGTGTCCGGCTGCACCCGGATGTGCGCGGCGATTTCTTTGTAGGACCAGAGCCTTCGGTCGGTCATGTGGGGCACCTCCCTGCGTACGCCGCAGCGGCGGCCGGAAGGCCGTCGGGGGAGCTGCGACGCGAACGCTTGGCGATCACTCAGCCTGTGCCCGTTCAACGACGGAGAGTGAGACCGGGGGAGCCCCTGTCGACCGCCTGTGACGCAAGACCCGTGTAATCGAGACATGTGTGACGGGAGCCGGATGCTTGTAACGCATGTGCTGAACAAGGACGGTTGGGGCAGATGGGTGACAACGCGTGACAATCACGGCTGGTGGTCGCTCGACGTACGCAGCCGCCATTTGTACGGCGGTGGCTACTCGTACAGAGGCGGGCGCTCCGGCAGCTCCACCTCTACCCGCCCGCCCGACTCCTGCGCCCGCACCCCCGCCTCGCAGACCAGCGCCGCCGCACAGCCGTCCCAGGTGCTCGCGCCCTCGACGCGGCCCCGCCTCGTCGCGTCCACCCAGGCCCGCACCTCGCGGTCGTACGCCTCGGCGAACCGGACGGTGAAGTCCTGCGGGATGGCGTTGCCCGCGTGCCCCGCCGCCCGCGTGACGAGGCCGCCGCTCTCGCCGATCGAGGCGGTCCCGCGCTCGCACACCGCCTCGCAGCGCACCTCGTACCCGAAGCCGCAGTTGACGAAGATCTCGACGTCCACGACCACCCCGCCGGACGTTTCGAAGAGGACCAGCTGCGGATCGCCGAGCCCTTGCGGGGCGTACGAGGTGGGGCGCGGGCGCAGGACCTGTACGGCGGTGATCTCCTGGCCGAGCAGCCAGCGGGTGGCGTCCGCCTCGTGCACCACCGAGTCGCGGATCAGTATCTCGGTGGTGAAGAAGGAGGGCGATTTCGCGTTGCGGTGGCGGCAGTGCAGCATCAGGGGCCGCCCCAACTCGCCCCCACTGAGCGCGAGTCGGAGTCGCTGGTACTCGGCGTCGTGCCGGCGCATGAACCCCACCGTGACCAGGCGACGGCCCAGGCGCTGCTCGGCCTCCATGACGCGCAGGGTGCCGGCCGGGTCGGGGGTCAGCGGTTTCTCGCACAGGACCGGCAGTCCGCGCGCGAAGGCTTCGAGCAGGGCCGCCTCGTGGGCCGGGCCCGAGGAGGCGATGAGGACGGCGTCCACGCCGGGCGCGGCCATCGCGGCCGCCGGGTCGGTGTGGATGCTGCACCCCTCGATGCCCGCGGCCACCGCGCTCGCGCGCTCCGGGTCCAGGTCGGCGACGGCGGCCACGCGGGCGCCGCCGATGACGGAGTCGATCCGGCGCACATGGTCGGCGCCCATCCGGCCGGTGCCGATGACGGCGATGCCCAGGGTCATGTCAGGCCCCGCACGAGCGGAGGAAGGCGCGGGTGCGCTCGGCGATCGGCAGGGGCTTGTCCGGATCACAGGGGTACATGTCCTGCTCGACGATCGCGAAGAGGTCGACGTCCAGGTCCTGGGCCGCGGCGAGGACCGGTTCGAGCGCGGGCACGCCGTGCGGGGGCTCGCACATCACGCCCTGCGCGACGGCCGGCCCGAACGGCGTTCCGGCGGCGTGCACTCGGGCCAGCACCTCGGGGTCCACCTGCTTGAGGTGGAGGTAGCCGATCCGCTCCCCGTACGTCTCGATCAGCTTGACGCTGTCGCCGCCGCAGTACGCGTAGTGCCCGGTGTCCAGGCACAGCGAGACCAGGTCGGAGTCGGTGGCGTGCAGGAAGCGGGCCACGTTCTCCTCGCTGTCGATGTGGGTGTCGGCGTGCGGGTGCACGACGACGCGCAGGCCGTAGCGGTCCCGCACCTCGCGGGCGAGCCGCTCGGTCTGACCGGCGAGATCGCGCCACTGCGCGGCGGTCAGCGTGCTGTCCTCCAGGACCGCGCCGCTCTTGTCGTCGCGCCAGAAGGAGGGGATGACGACCAGGTGCCGGGCGCCGGTGGCCTGTGTCAGCGCGGCCACGTCCGCGACATGAGCCCAGGTCTTCTCCCACACCGCCGGGCCGTGGTGCAGCCCCGTGAAGACCGTTCCGGCCGAGACCCGCAGATCGCGTACGGCGGTCTCCTCGGCGAGGCGCGCGGGGTCGGTGGGGAGATAGCCGTACGGTCCGAGTTCGATCCACCGGTAGCCCGCGCCCGCGACCTCGTCCAGGAAGCGCTGCCAGGGGACTTGGCGAGGGTCGTCGGGGAACCAGACGCCCCAGGAGTCGGGGGCCGAACCGATCCGGATGCGGGTCTTCGCCGTCGTCATGGGGGCCAGCCTTCCGGGGCCGCGGGAGGAGTGTCAAGGCCACGTCCGAATGTAAGGACAAAAGATTGACAGGGGTGGTGGGCGAGGGCTAGACCTGGGGTCACCGGCGACGCGGCGACCCGAGGGGACGTGCATGGACGAGGCTCCGTACGGCAGCGAGGACAGCCGTGGGTACAACTCCGCGTACGGCAGCGAGGGCGGCCGCGGGCACGACTGCGCGTACGGCGCCGCGTCCGGTGGTGAGGGCGGCGCCGCTTACGACCTGATCACCATGGGGCGGATCGGCGTCGACCTCTACCCCCTGCAGACCGGGGTGTCACTGGCGAAGGTCAGCTCCTTCGGGAAGTTCCTCGGCGGCTCGCCCTCCAACGTGGCCGTCGCCGCGGCCCGGCTCGGCCGCCGCACCGCCGTCGTCACCCGTACCGGGCGCGATCCATTCGGCGAGTATCTCCGTACGGAACTGGGCGAGTTCGGGGTCGACGCGCGCTGGGTCACCCCTGTGGACGGGCTGCCCACGCCCGTCACCTTCTGCGAGGTGTTCCCTCCGGACGACTTCCCGCTGTACTTCTACCGGCTGCCCAAGGCGCCCGATCTGGAGCTGCGGGAAGGAGAGTTGGACCTTGCGGCCATTGGGGCGGCGCGGATCTTCTGGGTGACGGGGACGGGGCTGTGCGCGGAGCCCAGCCGGGGGGCGACGCTGGCGGCGTTGGGGGTGCGGGGCGGTTCTTTCCCCACCCCGCCCCTTCCCGCTGTGACACTCGGCGGCTCCGCCGCGGGCCTCCGGGAGGACGGACCGGCTGCGGGCCGGCGGTTCACCGTCTTCGACCTCGACTGGCGGCCCATGTTCTGGGAAGCGCCCGAAGTCGCCCGCACCTACTACTGCGAGGCCCTGCGCCACGCCACCGTTGCCGTCGGCAACATCGACGAGTGCGAGGTCGCCACCGGCGAGCGGGAGCCCCGGGCCGCTGCTGAGGCCCTTCTCGCCGCCGGGGTCGAGCTCGCCGTCGTCAAGCAGGGGCCCAAGGGCGTGCTCGCCGTGCACCGGGACGGGGCCGTCGCCGAGGTGCCGCCCGTGCCGGTCGACGTGGTCAACGGGCTCGGTGCGGGCGATGCGTTCGGCGGGGCACTCTGCCATGGGCTGCTCGCGGGGTGGGGGCTCGAACGTGTCATGCGGTACGCCAACGCCGCCGGGGCCATCGTCGCGTCCCGGCTCGCCTGCTCCTCCGCCATGCCGTACCCCGCCGAGGTCGAGCGCGTCCTGGAAGGCGGCCGGGCGTGAGCGCCGACCTCGGGCCCGCCGGGCTCGCGCGGCTGCGGGCCCGCCACCCCGAAGCCGTCGCCGAGGCCGCCGCCCGCCGGGTGCGCAGACCGCTGCTCCGCGACGGCGGGCGGCTCATGGTGATCGCCGCCGACCATCCGGCCCGGGGCGCGCTCGGCGTCGGCGCCGACGGGCTCGCCATGGCCGACCGGGGCGACCTGCTCGACCGGCTCCGGCTCGCCCTGTCGCGGCCCGGCGTCGACGGCGTGCTCGCCAGCGCCGACGTCCTGGAGGACCTGCTCCTGCTCGGCGCCCTCGACGACAAGGTCGTCATCGGCTCCATGAACCGCGGCGGCCTCGCCGGAGCCACCTTCGAACTCGACGACCGCTTCACCGGCCACCGCGCCCAGGACCTGGAACGGCTCGGCTTCGACGCGGGCAAGCTCCTGCTCAGGATCGACTACGAGGACGCAGGTTCGCTCGACACCCTGTACGCCGCCGCCCGGGCCGTCGACGAGATGGCCGAGCGCCAACTCCCCGTGTTCGTCGAGCCGTTCATCTGTCATCGGCGGAAAGGACGGATTCGTAATGACCTCTCCGCCGGGGCCGTCACCCGGTCCATCGCCATCGCCTCGGGCCTGGCCGGAACCTCCGCGTACACCTGGCTGAAGGTGCCCGTCACCGAGAACCCCGACGACATGGCCGAGGTCATGGCCACCAGTACGCTGCCCGCGGTGCTGCTCGGCGGCGACACGGGGGACGACCAGGACGCCGCCTTCGAGAAGTGGCGCGGGGCGCTGCGGCTGCCCACCGTGCAGGGCCTGGTCGCCGGGCGCTCGCTGCTCTATCCGGCCGACGGCGATGTGGCGGCGGCCGTCGATACCGCCGTCGGACTGCTGTAGGGGGTAGGGATCGGACATGGATCACCAGGAACTGCTCGTACGGGCCGGCGAGACCGTCCGCGTTCCGTACGCCCTCGACATCGACCCCACGCGGGCGGGGTGGAGCTACTCCTCCCTGCGCGTGCTCGATCTCCCGCCCGGCGGCTCACACCTGCTGGACGCCGGGGACAGCGAGTGGCTCGTGGTGCCGCTCGGCGGTGGTTGTACGGTGCGCGCCGATGGTCTCGACCTCGAACTGGCCGGGCGCGCGGGCGTGTTCGATGGGCCGACCGACTTCGCCTATGTGCCGCGTGACGCGCACGCCCAGATCGCCTCCGGCGCGGGAGGCCGTTTCGCCCTGGCAGGAGCGCGGTGCGAGCGACGACTCCCCGCTCGCCACGGCCCCGCGCCGGAGGTACCCGTCGAAGCCCGGGGTTCCGGAAACTGTTCCCGTACCGTGCGCAACTTCGCCTCGGCGGACGCCTTCGCCTGCGACCGGCTGATCGCCGTCGAGGTGATCACGCCCGGCGGCAACTGGTCCTCCTACCCGCCGCACAAGCACGACGAGCAACTACCGGGCAGAGAGAGCGAGTTGGAGGAGATCTACTACTTCGAGTTCGAGCGGTCCGACGGCTACGGCTACCAGCGGATCTCGCCGTCCCGCGACGGCGGCGCCGACCTCCTCGCCGAGGTGCGCACCGGCGACGCGGTGCTCGTCCCGGACGGCTGGCACGGGCCGTCCATCGCCCAGCCCGGCAACGCCATGTACTACCTGAACGTGATGGCGGGCCCGGGGCAGGAACGGGAGTGGAAGATCTCCTTCCACCCCGACCACGTGGAGGGATACCAGTGACCGGTACGACGCGCCGCCTCACCACCGCACAGGCGCTGATCGCCTTCCTGGCCCGCCAGTACACCTCGTGCGAGGGCGTCAACCACCGTCTGATCGCCGCGACTTGGGGCATCTTCGGGCACGGCAACGTCGCCGGGATCGGGCAGGCGCTGCTCGAATCCGGGCCGGACGCCATGCCCTTCCACCAGGGCCGCAACGAGCAGGCCATGGTGCACGCCGCCGTCGGCTACGCGCGCCAGTCGGGCCGGCTCTCCGCCCATGCGGTGACCACCTCCATCGGGCCCGGCGCCACCAACCTCGTCACCGGCGCGGCCCTGGCCACCATCAACCACCTGCCGGTGCTGCTCCTGCCCGGCGACACCTTCGCCGGCCGCCCCGCCGACCCGGTCCTTCAACAGCTCGAAGTCCCGTACGCGGGCGACGTGTCGGTCAACGACTGCCTGCGCCCGGTCTCCCGCTACTTCGACCGCATCGCCCGCCCCGAGGCGCTGATCCCGGCCGCCCTGAACGCGATGAGCGTCCTCGCCGACCCCGCGAACACCGGCGCGGTCACGCTCGCGCTGCCGCAGGACGTCCAGGTGGAGGCGTACGACTGGCCGGAGGAGTTCTTCCGCGAGCGGGTGTGGTCGGTTCGGGCTCCTGGCGTCGATCCCGATGAACTGGCGGGCGCGGTGGGCGAGTTGAGGCGGGCCGAGCGGCCTCTCCTCGTCGTCGGTGGCGGGGTGCGGCACGCCCGGGCCCAGGACGTGCTCGGCGCGTTCGCCGAGGACACCGGCATCCCGGTCGCGAGCACCCAGGCCGGCAAGGGCGCGCTGCTCCACGACCACCCCCGCGATGTCGGCGGCATCGGCCACACCGGCACGGCCGCTGCCGACGAACTGGCCCGCACCGCCGATGTGGTGCTCGGCGTCGGCACCCGCTGGAGCGACTTCACGACCGCCTCCGCCACCCTGTTCCAGAACCCCGGCGTTCGCTTCATCAACCTGAACGTGCGCCCCGCCGACGCGCTCAAGATGGGCGGCCGGCAACTCGTCGGCGACGCCCGCACCGGCCTCGCCGCGCTGCACGAGGCGCTGAAGGGATACCGGGTACCGGCCGCGTACGAGGCCGAGTGCGCGCGGTTGAAGGGGGAGTGGGAGGGACGGGTGAGTGCCGCCTATGCCCCCGCGTCCGACGAGGCCCGTCCCACCCAGGCCCAAGTCCTCGGCGTACTCGACACCTTGGTCACCGGGGACGACATCCTGATCAACGCGGCCGGCTCGCTCCCCGGCGACCTGCACAAGCTGTGGCGGACCCGCTCGCGCGACCAGTACCACGTCGAATACGGCTACTCCTGCATGGGCTACGAGATCCCGGCGGCCATCGGAGTCGCCCTCGCGGCACCCGGCCGGCCGGTGTGGGCGCTGGTCGGCGACGGTACGTATCTGATGAATCCGACCGAAATCGTCACCGCCGTGCAGGAGAACATCCCCATCAAGGTGGTGATCCTCCAGAACCATGGGTACGCCTCGATCGGCGGGCTCTCGGACGCGGTGGGAGGTGAGCGGTTCGGCACGGCGTACCGGTTCCGCGCGGCGGACGGGACGTACGGCGGCGATCCGCTGCCGGTCGACCTGGCGGCCAACGCGGGCTCGCTCGGGATGCGCGTACTTCGCGCCAAAACCGTGCGTGACCTGCGAGAAGCCCTTGCCGAGGCGCGCAAGGCCGACGTCCCCACATGTGTCTACGTGGAGACCGAAACGCCCGACACAGTGTCGGGCCCGCCCCCGGCCCAGGCGTGGTGGGATGTGCCCGTGGCCGAGACCGCGACCCGCACGTCGGCGGTCACGGCCCGCGAGGAGTACGAACGGCACGTCACCGCCCGACGCCGCCATCTGTGAAGGAGCACTTGGACATGACGAAGACCGTCCACCACTGGATCGGTGGCAAGAGCGTCGAGGGCACGTCGGGCAGCTTCGGCCCGGTGACCGACCCGGCGACCGGCGCGGTCACCACGCAGGTCGCCTTCGCGTCGGTGGAGGAGGTGGACCAGGCCGTGGCCACCGCCAAGGCGGCGTACGCGACCTGGGGCACGTCCTCGCTGGCCCAGCGCACCACCGTCCTTTTCAAGTTCCGGGCGCTGCTCGACGCGAACCGGGACGCGATCGCCGAGCTGATCACCGCCGAGCACGGCAAGGTGCACTCGGACGCGCTCGGCGAGGTCGCCCGTGGCCTGGAGATCGTCGACCTGGCCTGCGGCATCACCACCCAGCTCAAGGGCGAGCTGTCCACGCAGGTCTCCAGCCGGGTGGACGTGGCCTCCATCCGCCAGCCGCTGGGCGTCGTCGCGGGCATCACGCCGTTCAACTTCCCGGCGATGGTGCCGATGTGGATGTTCCCGCTCGCCATCGCGTGCGGCAACACGTTCATCCTGAAGCCCTCGGAGAAGGACCCGTCGGCGTCGATGAAGATCGCCGAGCTGCTCGCCGAGGCGGGCCTGCCCGACGGCGTCTTCAACGTCCTGCACGGCGACAAGGTGGCCGTCGACGCGCTGCTCGCCCACCCGGACGTGGCCGCGGTGTCCTTCGTCGGCTCGACCCCGATCGCCCGCTACATCCACACCACCGCCTCCGCGAACGGCAAGCGGGTGCAGGCGCTCGGCGGCGCCAAGAACCACATGCTGGTCCTGCCGGACGCCGACCTGGACGCGGCGGCCGACGCCGCCGTCTCGGCCGCGTACGGCTCGGCGGGCGAGCGCTGCATGGCGATCTCCGCGGTCGTCGCGGTCGGCGCGATCGGCGACGAGCTGGTGGAGAAGATCCGCGAGCGCGCCGAGAAGATCAAGATCGGTCCCGGCAACGACCCGTCCTCCGAGATGGGCCCGCTGATCACCGCTGCCCACCGCGACAAGGTCGCCTCGTACGTCGCGGGCGCGGCCGCCCAGGGCTCCACCGTCGTCCTGGACGGCACCGGCTACACGGTCGAGGGCTTCGAGGACGGCCACTGGATCGGCCTGTCCCTCCTGGACCACGTCCCGACCTCGGCGGACGCCTACCGCGACGAGATCTTCGGCCCGGTCCTGTGCGTACTGCGCGCCGAGACGTACGAGGAGGGCCTGGCGCTGATCAACGCCTCGCCGTTCGGCAACGGCACCGCGATCTTCACCCGGGACGGCGGCGCGGCCCGCCGCTTCCAGCTGGAGGTCGAGGCCGGCATGGTCGGCGTGAACGTGCCGATCCCGGTGCCGGTGGGCTACCACTCCTTCGGGGGCTGGAAGGACTCGCTCTTCGGCGACCACCACATCTACGGCAACGACGGCACGCACTTCTACACCCGCGGCAAGGTCGTCACCACCCGCTGGCCGGACCCGGCCGACGGCCCCTCGGGCGTGGACCTGGGCTTCCCCCGGAACCACTGACCGCCTGATCCGCCACGGCCGCCGCCCGCCCCCCGAAGAAAGGGGTGCGGGCGGCGGCCGTCGCCGTACCCGGCCGGTCGAGCGGCAACCGGAGCGTCAGTACGCGTCAGTACGCGCTCCTACCGGTCCGTACGCGTCCGTACCGCGGAAAGTTGCCGACGAACTTCGGCCCGCGCGCTGCGGTTCCCGTACCGGCCGAACTCCAGTCTTGACACGTTCTTGACGCCGAAAACCGGCGTTCAGCCGCGCCGGATCTTCGGATTCCGCAGGTAACCCCCTATTGACCTGCGGTTCTCCGAAGGATTGCATGTCGGCAACCCGGGAGCCGCCGATTCATTCACCACCCCGCCTCTGGAGGCGATACCGCTCCCGCGCTTCGGAACCGCACCAGTCGATCGGAACCGCACGATGACGGAAACGCTCAGCGCCCCCCAGGCGCTCGCCCCCGCGACCGGCCCCACCCCGCAGAAGCTCAAGCGTTCCATCGGCGTCGTGGGCGGCACCCTCCTCACGCTGTCCTGCGTGACGCCCGCCTCCACCCTGTTCGTCGTCGTGCCCGACCTCTTCGCCACCCTCGGCACCTACACCGCCCTCACCATCGCGATCGGCTCGCTGCTCTGTATCGGCGTCGCGTTCTGCTACTCGGAGCTGGGCACCCTCATCCCCAGCGCGGGCGGCGAGTACGCCATGGTGTCGACGATGGCGGGGCGGCTCGCGGGCTGGCTGGTGTTCGTGCTCTCGCTGCTCGTCGTGATGATCGTGCCGCCCGTCATCGCGATGGGCACCGCCGACTACCTCGCGCCGATCGTGCACATCCCGGCGCCCCTCGCGGGCGCCGGCGTCATGCTGCTCGCCACCCTGGCCGGCCTGCTCGACCTGCGCGCCAACGCCTGGATCACCGGGATCTTCCTCGTACTTGAGGTCGTCGCCGCCGGTGTGGTGGCCGTACTCGGCTTCGCCCACAGCGAGCGCGGCGCCTCGGCCCTCGTGCACGGCTCGGTCGCCACCGACGGCGGTACGCCCTCGACGGTCACCGCCATGATGGTGATCTCCGGACTCGCCATCGCCCTCTTCATCACCCAGGGCTTCTCGACCGCCGTGTACCTGTCGGAGGAGCTGGAGCACCCGCGGCGCAACGTCGCCCGCACCGTGCTCGCCACCCTCGCCATCTCGACCGCCGTGATCCTGGTGCCCGTTGTGGCCATCACCATGGGCGCCCCCGACCTCGCGGCCCTCACCGGCGGCAACCTCAGCGAGATGGTCACCGCGTGGTCGAACTCGGCGGTCGGCACCTTCGTCAGCCTCTGCGTCGCCCTCGCCATCATCAACGCGGGCATCGTCATGGTCATCCAGAACTCCCGCGTCCTGTTCGCCTCCGCCCGCGACAAGGCCTGGCCCGAGCCCGTCAACCGGGGCCTGTCCCGGCTCGGCCGGTTCGGCTCCCCGTGGGTGGCCACCCTCCTGGTCGGCGTCCCCGGCGCGGCGCTGTGCTTCGTCAAGCTCGACACCCTCTACGGCGTCACCGGCGTCTCCGTCACCGCCATGTACCTCCTGGTCGCCGTCGCCGCCCTGCTCTGCCGGCGCGGTTCGCACAAGGACGTCCCGGCCTGGCGGATGCCGCTGTGGCCCGCGGTGCCGGTCCTCCTCATCGCCGTACTCGCCTACATCCTGACCCAGCAGGAGACCCAGTACCTGCTGTGGACCGGCGGCATCACCGCGGTCGCCACCCTGTACTGGGCGCTGTACCTGCGGCCGCGCCGCGAGACCCGCTGGCTGGTCAGCATCCCCGAGGACGCGCAGGCCTGAGGCGGCGCCCCGTGGGTGTCCGGCGGGTTGTCACAGGGGTCGCCTAGGGTGGCGCCATGACTCTCGAACACGCGACGTACTGCGACGAAATCGTCCGCCAGACCGCCGAGTTGAGGTCCCACCTGTCCGGTGCGGACCTCTCGGCGAAGGTGCCGACCTGTCCCGACTGGACCCTGCGCGAACTCGCCCGGCACGTGGGCGGAGCGCACCGCTGGGTCCACCACATCGTCAGCACCAAGGCCACGGAGCCGGTTTCGCCGGAGCAGGTGGCCGGCCGCGGCGGGCCCGAGAGCGACGACCCGGCCGCCCTGGACGCCTGGCTCGCCGAGGGCGTCGAGCTCTGCGCCGGCGCGCTGCGGGACGCCGGGCCCGACATGGAGGTCTGGTCCTGGGCGGGCATGACGACCGCCTCGTTCTGGTCGCGCCGGATGACCCACGAGACCGCCGTACACCGTGCGGACGCGGCAGGCGCGGTGGGCGCGGTCTACACGCTGCCCGCCGACGTGGCCGCCGACGCCCTCGACGAATGGCTCGGCATCATCGACTTCGCCCGGGCGTTCAAGCGCTCCGAGACCCCGCTCGGCGAGCCCGGCCAGTCCCTGCACCTGCACGCCACCGACGCCCCCGGCGCCGAGTGGCTCATCGAGATCGGCGAGGAGGGCTTCACCTGGAGCCACGCCCACGACAAGGCGACGGTCGCCCTGCGCGGCCCCCTCGCCGACATCCTGCGCGTCTTCTACCGCCGCCTGCCCGCCGACGCCCCGTCCGTCGAGGTCCTCGGCGAGGCGGCCGTGCTCGACCAGTGGCTGAGCGCGGCGTCGTTCGGCTGAGCCCGGGCTCTCACCCGGACCGGGCTCAGCCGAAGGGCCACGTCAGCATCGCGAACGGGCCGTCGTCCTTCGCGCCCGCCGCGCGGTACGTGGCGAGGGCCGGGTCGTTGTCGGTGTCCACGCCCACCCACATGTCGTAGCAGCCGCGGTCCCGCGCGACGACGGCCAGCGCGTCGACCAGGGCGCGCCCTATGCCCCGGCGGCGGTACGCGTCGGCCACCGCCAGTTCGTACAGGCACATCTCGCTGCCCTTGTCCGGGTGCAGCATCTCGATGCCGGACACGAAGCCGACCGGGGCGCCGTCGGCGTACGCGATCAGCATCAGATGGCCCGGCGCGGCGAGGAACCGGGCCGCCCACTCCTCGCGGGCCGGGCCGTCGTACAGGTGCTGCGCGGCGGTCAGCTCGGCCGTGGTGGTGGCGCGGCGGATCTCGTACGGACTCTCCATCACGGGCGCTCCCTTCTCGTACGGCGTGTCCACGGCGGCCCCGTCAGTCCCTCGCGGGGCGCGTGCGGTGGGTCCACTACTCCCGCTGCGGTACGGGACAGAGCGACCGTACTCCCCGGGTACAGCAGGCACTTCCACCCAGCGGCAGGCTCGGTTGTCGGTGCGGGCGCATACCGTTGTGGGATGGAGATCAGCATGCGCAGACGCCGATGGCGGGTGGCCGCGGGGGCGGCCGCCCTTGCCGCGCTCGCCGGGGCCGGCGTCTGGAGTGCCGCGGGCGCCTCGGGCGCCCCCGCCGTGCACCGTGAGGACCGGGTGCTCGACATGCCCGGAGCGAAGATCGACACCTCGTTCTTCACGGCGGGCAGCACCAAGGACAAGCGGCCCGCCGTGCTGATCGGGCACGGCTTCGGCGGCAGCAAGGACGAGGTGAGGGGCCAGGCCGAGCAGCTCGCGCGGGACGGGTACGCGGTGCTGACCTGGTCCGCGCGCGGCTTCGGCAAGTCCACCGGCCAGATCGGGCTCAACGACCCGCAGTTCGAGGTCAAGGACGTCTCCCGGCTGATCGACTGGCTGGCCGGGCGGCCCGAAGTGCGGCTGGACGGCGCGGGCGACCCGCGCGTCGGCGTGACCGGGGTGTCGTACGGCGGGGCGATCTCGCTGCTCGCCGCCGGGTACGACAAGAGGGTCGACGCGATCGCCCCGGAGATGACGTACTGGAACCTGTCGGACGTCTTCTTCCCCGACGGGGTCTACAAGAAGCTCTGGGCGGGGATCTTCGTCTCCACGGCCGGCGGCTGCCAGAAGTTCGAGCCCCGGATCTGCGGCATGTACAACCGCGTCGCGACCGCCGGACAGCCCGACGCCGAGGCCGAGAAGCTCCTCGAATCCAAGAGCCCGTCCGCCGTGGGCGACAGGATCAAGGTGCCCGCGCTGATCATGCAGGGCCAGACCGACTCGCTGTTCCCGCTCGGGCAGGCCGACGCCATGGCGAAGAGGATCTCCGGCAATGGAGCGCCGGTCTCCGTCGACTGGGTCGCGGGCGGGCACGACGGCGGCGACCGCGAGGCCGGCCGCACCCAGGCCCGTGTCACCCAGTGGTTCGACCGGTATCTGAAGGACGAGAAGGGGACTGACACCGGCCCCGCCTTCCGCGTCACCCGTACCGGAGGCGTCAACTCCACTGATGGCGCGGCCCAGTTGAGGGGGGCGAGCAGCGGTGGTTACCCCGGTCTGGAGAGCGGGCGGCAGACGATCGCGCTGACCGGCCGCGAGCAGAGCTTCGACAACCCGCCGGGCGGGGCGCCGCCCGCGATCTCGGCGGTGCCCGGCCTCGGCTCGGGCCTGTCCGGCCTGTCCTCGCTCGGCGTCGGCCTCTCCCTCGACTTCCCCGGCCAGTACGCCAGGTTCGACTCGGCGCCCCTGAAGACCGGCGTCCATGTCACCGGCTCGCCCACCGTCAGGCTCAGGGTGAAGTCGAGCGGCGACTTTGCCGTGCTCTTCGGGAAGGTGTACGACGTCGGCCCCGACGGCAAGCAGCAGGTGCTGCCCTCCCAGCTCGTCGCCCCGATACGGGTCGACGGCGCGAAGGACGGCAAGACCGTCGAGCTGACCCTGCCCGCCGTCGACCACAACGTCGAGGCCGGTCACCGCCTTCGCCTCGTCCTGGCCGCCACCGACCTCGGCTTCGCCTCCCCGGCCGGCCCCGCCACGTACACCGTGTCCCTGGACGGCGGCGGCCTGAGCGTGCCCACCGTGCCCGCCGCGCGCACCGCCTCCGCGGGTCTTTCCTGGTGGGTGTGGGGCCTGCCGCTCGCCGGGGCTCTCATCGGCGGCGCGCTCCTGGTCACCCGGCGCACCCACACCCCCGCCCCGGACCCGGAGCTGGCCCAAGTACCGCTCCAGATCACCGGCTTGACCAAGAAGTACGCCAAGTCCAGCGACCGGTACGCCGTGCGTGACCTCTCCTTCCGCGTCGAGAAGGGCCAGGTGCTCGGGCTGCTCGGGCCCAACGGCGCGGGCAAGACCACCACCCTGCGCATGCTCATGGGCCTGATCCGGCCCGACGGCGGCGAGATCCGCGTGTTCGGCCACGCCATCCGGCCGGGCTCGCCCGTGCTGTCCCGGGTCGGCGCGTTCGTCGAGGGCGCGGGCTTCCTGCCGCACCTGTCGGGCCGCGAGAACCTGGAGCTGTACTGGGCGGCGACCGGCCGCCCCGCCGAGGACTCCCGCATCGAGGAGGCACTGGAGATCGCGGGCCTGGGCGACGCCCTCCAGCGCGCGGTCCGCACGTACTCGCAGGGCATGCGGCAGCGGCTCGCCATCGCGCAGGCCATGCTCGGCATGCCGGACCTCCTGATCCTCGACGAGCCGACCAACGGGCTCGATCCGCCACAGATCCGCGAGATGCGGGACGTGATGATCCGGTACGCCGAGGGCGGCCGCACCGTGATCGTCTCCAGCCACCTCCTGTCGGAGGTCGAGCAGTCCTGTACGCATCTGGTGGTGATGGACCGGGGCCGGCTCGTCCAGGCGGGTCCCGTCGCCGAGATCACCGGCGCGAGCGACACCCTGCTCGTCACGACCGCCGAACCCGTCGCCGAGGCCGTCGTGGACAAGGTGGCGGCCCTGCCCGGCATCGGCTCGGCGCTGCGCACCGACGAGGGCCTCCTGATCCGCCTCGAAGGAGCGACCACCACCGAGCTCATCGCCGAACTCCTGCGCCTGGACGTGCAGTTGACCGGCGTCGGCCCGCACCGCCGCCTGGAGGACGCGTTCCTCACCCTGATCGGAGGTTCCGCATGACCACGCTGATGGAGTCCCCGTCGGGCGAGACGGCCCCCGGCTACCGGGCCCGGCGCACCCTGCCGCTGCGCGTCGAGGCCGTGCGGCAGCTCAAGCGCCGGCGCACCCTGGTCATGGGCGCGGTGCTCGGCGCGCTGCCGTTCGTCCTGATCGTCGCCTTCGCCATCGGCGGCAGCCCGAGCAGCCGGAACGGCCGCATCACCCTGATGGACACGGCGACCGCGTCCGGCGCCAACTTCGCCGCGACCTGCCTGTTCGTGTCGGCGGGCTTCCTGCTCGTGGTGCCCGTCGCGCTGTTCTGCGGCGACACGGTGGCCTCGGAGGCGAGCTGGTCCTCGCTGCGGTACCTGCTGGCCGCGCCCGTGCCGCGGGCCCGGCTGCTGTGGTCGAAGCTGGCGGTGGCGCTCGGGTTCAGTGCGGCGGCCATCGTGCTGCTGCCCGTGGTGGCGCTCGCGGCGGGCACGGCGGTCTACGGCTGGGGGCCGCTCCAGATCCCGACCGGCGGCTCGCTCGGCTCGGGCCAGGCGATACCCCGGCTCGCCATCGCGGTCGCCTTCGTCTTCGTGTCCCAGCTGGTCACGGCGGCGCTCGCGTTCTGGCTCTCCACGAGGACGGACGCGCCGCTCGGCGCGGTCGGCGGCGCGGTGGGCCTGACCATCGTCGGCAACGTCCTGGACGCGGTGACGGCGCTGGGCGACTGGCGGGACTTCCTGCCCGCGCACTGGCAGTTCGCCTGGGCCGACGCGCTCCAGCCGCACCTGGAGTGGGGCGGCATGCTGAAGGGCTCGGCGGTGTCGGTCGCGTACGCGCTCGTCCTGTTCGCGCTGGCCTTCCGCGGGTTCGCCCGCAAGGACATCGTGTCGTAGGCCCGGGCCCTGTCCCCGGCTCGTATCCCCGGAAAGCGGGAGGCCGCCTTCGCACCCCGGGTGCGAAGGCGGCCTCCCGCTTTCGGTTCGTCCGGCTCAGGCCGCGAGGAGCTTCTCGTACCCGACGAGCCGCACGCAGGCCGTGAGGCCCAGGATCGCCTGCTCCAGCTCCGCCAGGCCCGGGTAGCTGGGCGCGATGCGGATGGTGGCGTCCTTCGGGTCGTTTCCGTACGGGTGCGTCGCACCGGCCGGGGTCAGCACGACGCCCGCCTCGCCGGCCCGTGCCACGACCTCCTTCGCACAGCCCTCGGGGACCTCCAGGGTGACGAAGTAGCCGCCCTTGGGAACAGTCCAGCTCGCGAGGCCGGTGCCGCCGAGCTCGCTCTCCAGGATCCGCTGGACGATCTCGAACTTCGGCTGGAGCAGCGCGCGCTGGCGCTCCATGTGGGCCCGCACGCCGTCCGCGTCCCGCAGGAACAGGACGTGGCGCAGCTGGTTGATCTTGTCGGGGCCGATCGAGCGCTTGGAGTTGTTGGCGAGCAGCCACTGCACGTTGGCGGGCGAGGAGCCGAAGAAGGCGACGCCCGCGCCCGCGGCCGTGATCTTCGAGGTGGAGCCGAAGACGAACGCGCGGTCCGCGTGACCGGCCTGCGCGCAGGCGCCGAGCAGGTCGGCGATCTCGGTGGGCTCGTCGGTCAGGTGGTGGGCGGCATACGCGTTGTCCCAGAAGATCCGGAAGTCGGGGGCCGCGGTCTCCATGCGGGCCAGGCGCGCCACGGTCTCGTCGCTGTAGCTGATGCCGCTCGGGTTGCTGTACTTCGGCACGCACCAGATGCCCTTGATGCCCGCGTCCTCGGCGACCAGGCGCTCCACGACGTCCATGTCCGGGCCCGCATCGGTCATCGGCACCGGGATCATCTCGATGCCGAACCGCTCGCACAGCGAGAAGTGCCGGTCGTAGCCGGGCACCGGGCACAGGAACGCGAGGCGCTCCTGGTCCACCCAGTGGGACTCGGCGCCGGGGACGACGCTCAGCATCGCGTGGACCAGGCAGTCGTGCATGAGCTCCAGGCTGGAGTTGCCCGCGGCGAGCAGCTGCCCGGCCGGCACCTGGAGCACCTCGGCGAAGATCTCCCGGAGCTCCATGAGGCCCTGGAGGCCGCCGTAGTTGCGTACGTCCGTGCCGTCGGCGGCGGTGTAGCGGCCGCCGGGCAGGCTGAGCAGGTCCTCGGAGAGGTCGAGCTGCTCGGGCGCGGGCTTGCCCCGGGTGAGGTCGAGCTTGAGGCTGCGGGCCGCAAGCGCCGCGTAGTCCTGCCGGGCCTGGTCGAGGAGCCCGGCCAGGGCGTCGGGGCTCAGCTCGGTGGTCATGGTGATTCCTCTCGCGGGGCCGCGCGTGCGTGGAACGGCATGGGGTGGGTGCGCCCTGTCGAGCTTACAAAGAGCCCCCTGAGGCCCGGACGACCGGCTTCCCCGCCTCCGTGCGCAGCCCCCGTACGCAGGCTCAATACGGGAGAATCGGAGCCCGGAACTTCGCAGAGTGACAGAAGGGGAGCTGAACGCCACGTGAGGTATCGCGAGCTGGGCACCGGGGGCCCGACCGTCTCGGCCGTGGGTCTGGGGTGCATGGGCATGTCGACGGCGTACGGGGTGGCGGACGACGCCGAGTCCGAGCGGGCCCTGGACCGGGCGCTCGACCTGGGCGTCACGCTGCTCGACACGGCTGACGCGTACGGCCGTGGCGCCAACGAGGAGTTCCTCGGCCGCTGGCTGCGGCGGCGCGCGGCCGTCCGGGAGCGCCTGGTGCTCGCGACGAAGTTCGGGCTGCGGCACGACCCGGACACGGGCCGGGTGGACCGGGTGGACACCTCGGCGGCCCATGTCCGCAACGCCTGCGAGGCCTCGCTGCGGCGCCTGGGCGTCGAGCACATCGACCTGTACTACGTGCACCGCCGCGACCCCGCCGTCCCGATCGAGGAGACGGTGGGCGCGATGGCCGGGCTGGTCGCCGAGGGCAAGGTCGGCCATCTCGCGCTCAGCGAGATCAGCGTCGACACGCTGCGCAGGGCGCATGCCGAACACCCCATCGCCGCCGTGCAGTTGGAGTACTCGCTGTTCACCCGGGACGTCGTCGAGGGCGCCATGCTGGACGCGTGCCGCGAGCTGGGGATCGCCGTGGTCGCGTACAGCCCGCTGGGCCGCGGCATGCTCACCGGCAGCATCACCTCCACGGCCGACCTGGACGGCGCGGACAACCGCAGGCGCTGGCCGCGCTTCGCCGAGGAGAACTTCGGGCACAACCTGGCGCTGGTCGACGCGGTGCGCGCCGTCGCGGCCGAGCTCGGCTGCACCCCCGGGCAGGCTGCCCTGGCCTGGCTCCTCGCCCAGGGCGAGGACGTCGTCCCGATCCCCGGCACGAAGAAGCGCCGCTACGTGGAGGAGAACACGGCGGCGGCCGAGCTGACCCTGACCGCCGGGCAGGTGGCCCTGCTGACCCGCGCCGTCCCCGAGGGTGCGGTCGCCGGGGGCCGCTACCCGGACGCGGCCCTGGCCAGGCTGGGGCACTGAGGGGGCACCCCCTTGCCGGGGCGCGGCAGGCCCGCCTTCGTCAGGCGGCCCGCGCACCCCGCGCGACCGGGTGCAGGGCCGCGTAGTCCAGCGGGGCGGACGGGTCGATGGAGACGTCAAGCGGGGCGGGTTCGGCGCCCGCGCGGACCAGGAGGTCGCCCACCGCGGCGATCATCGCGCCGTTGTCGGTGCACAGGCCGAGTGGCGGCACGCGCAGGGTGATCCCGGCCGCCGCGCAGCGCTGCTCGGCCAGGGACCGTACGCGGGAGTTCGCTGCGACCCCGCCCACCACGACCAGGGTGTCGACGCCGTGCGTGCGGCAGGCGTCCACGGCCTTGCGGGTCAGTACGTCGGCGATCGCCTCCTGGAGGGCCGCCGAGCCGTCGGCGACGGGGAGCTCGGCGCCGGCGTGGCGCTCGGCCCAGCGGGCGGCGGCCGTCTTGAGCCCGGAGAAGGAGAAGGCGTACGGGTCGTCGCGCGGCCCGGTCAGAGGCCGGGGGAAGGTGACCGCGCCCGCGTCGCCGCCCCTGGCCGCCCGGTCGATGGCGGGGCCGCCGGGATAGGGCAGCCCGAAGACGCGGGCGACCTTGTCGAAGCACTCGCCCGCCGCGTCGTCGAGGGTGTCGCCGAGGTGCGTGATCGGGTCGCGTGCCAGGTCCCGCACGAGCAGCAGCGAGGTGTGGCCGCCGGACACGATCAGCACCATGCACGGGTCGGGCAGCGGCCCGTGCTCAAGAGTGTCCGCGGCGACATGCCCGGCCAGGTGGTGGACGCCGTACAGGGGTACGTCCAGCGCGTACGCCAGCCCCTTCGCGCCCGCGAGGCCGACCTGGAGGGCGCCGGAGAGGCCGGGTCCGGTCGTCACGGCGATCGCGCCGATGTCGGACATCCGCAGCCCCGCATCGTCCAGCGCCCGGTGCACGACCGGGGTGAAGGAGTGGACGTGGGCGCGGGCGGCGATCTCCGGCACGACCCCGCCGTAGCGGGCGTGCTCGTCCATGCTCGACGCGACCGCATGGCCGAGCAGCCGCCCGTTCCGCACGAGACCGGCCCCCGTCTCGTCGCAGGACGACTCGATCCCGAGCACCACTGGACGGCCCACCCCGAACACCCCTTCCGCCTGCCCTGCCGTTATTGCAAGTAGTTCGCAATAAGGATAGGGGTGCCGGGGCGGGCGGGGGCCGCGAGGGGCGGGGGCCTGGGGTGGAGTGGAGCCGGGCTTAACTGGGGATCTCTCCCCAGTTAGTATGCGGACGTCGGCAGGGGAGTGGAACGGTCGGTCCCTGCCGACGTCCGACGTGCGCGTCCTCAGTGGGGGCGCGCCGGAGCGAGGGGGTTCGGGGTGGCCGGACGTGGAGAGCGGATCGCCGAATGGGCGGACGGGCGGGTGGGCCTCCACCGGCTCGCCAGGAGCAACATGCGGAAGATCTTTCCGGACCACTGGTCGTTCATGCTGGGCGAGATCTGCCTGTACAGCTTCGTCATCATCATTCTGACCGGCGTCTATCTGACGCTGTTCTTCAAGCCGAGCATGGTGGAGGTCGTCTACGACGGCTCGTACGTCCCGCTCAACGGCCAGAAGGTCTCCGAGGCCTTCGACTCGACGATGCACATCAGCTTCGAGGTGCGCGGCGGGCTGCTGATCCGGCAGATCCACCACTGGGCGGCGCTGATCTTCATCGCGGCGATGTTCGTGCACATGATGCGGGTGTTCTTCACCGGCGCCTTCCGCAAGCCCCGGGAGGTCAACTGGCTGTTCGGCTTCGGCCTGTTGTTCCTCGGCATGCTGGACGGCTTCTTCGGCTACTCGCTCCCCGACGACCTGCTCTCCGGCACGGGCATCCGCTTCATCGAGGGCGTGATCCTTTCGGTGCCGGTGGTCGGAACGTACATCCAAATGTTCCTGTTCGGCGGGGAGTTCCCGGGTACGGACATCATTCCGCGCTTCTACAGCCTGCACGTCCTGCTCATCCCGGGCATCATGCTGGGTCTGCTCGTGGCCCATCTGATCCTGGTCTTCTTCCACAAGCACACGCAGTTCGCCGGGCCCGGCCGCACCGAGAAGAACGTGGTCGGCATGCCGCTCCTTCCCGTGTACGCGGCGAAGGCGGGCGGCTTCTTCTTCCTGGTGTTCGGGGTGACGGCGGTGGTGGCCGCGATCGCCACGATCAACCCGATCTGGGCGTTCGGCCCGTACCGCCCCGACCAGGTCTCCACGGGCGCCCAGCCCGACTGGTACATGGGCTTCGCGGAGGGCCTGATCCGGGTGATGCCGGGCTGGGAGATCAGCGCGTGGGGCCACACTCTCGCTCTCGGCGTGCTCATCCCCTTCCTCCTCTTCCCGACGATCCTCGGCCTGATCGCGGTCTATCCCTTCGTGGAGGCGTGGATCACCAAGGACCGGCGCGAGCGCCACCTCCTCGACCGGCCGCGCAACGCGCCCGTACGCACCGCGCTGGGCACGGCCTGGATCAGCCTGTACCTGGTGACGCTGGTCGGCGGCGGCAACGACCTCTTCGCCACCCACTTCCACCTCTCGCTCAACGCGATGACCTGGACGGTGCGGATCGGCTTCTTCGTGGTGCCGGTGCTCGTCTTCGACATCACGCGCCGCTGGTGCCTCGGCCTCCAGCGGCGCGACCGCGACCTGGTGCTGCACGGCAGGGAGACCGGCCGCATCAGGAAGCTGCCGCACGGCGAGTACGTCGAGGTGCACGAGCCGCTGCCCGCGGAGCGCCTTCACACCCTGACGGCACACGAACAGCCCGAACCGATGGCCGGCGGGCGGTCGCTGCGGGCCCGGCTGTCCCGCGCGTACTTCGGCGAGGGCGGGCAGGTCGCGAAGGCGGCCCCGAAGGACCGCGAGAGCCTGACGGCCGGGGGCGGCGGACAGTGAGCGGGGTGCGGATGTCGACGCGCACCGGGGTCGGCCAACTGGGCGCAGCCAGGCGCCTGTTGATGACGACGTACGGTCCGGACGGCGCGGCGGTGACGGAACGGAGATGGGTGATCCAGGACGGCGCCTCGGCTCTCGGCATCCTCATGCCGAAGGCCTCGTCGCTCGCCGGGCGACTGCGCGCGGGCTCCGGGATCCTGATCGGATCTGCCGCGCTCAGGGCGAGAGCGGCGTTCCTCGACGAGGAGTCCACGGTGAGCTACCGGACCGCGCTGATCGACAAGTACGGCCTGACGGCGGTGGTGAGGCTGGCCCGCGCGCGACTGCGGCACGGGCCGGCCGGGACGGTGGGGGTCCGCCTGGTGCTGGGGGCGGGCGACCGGGGCCTGATGGGGAGGGCGTGGCAGCCGGACTGGTCGTACAGCGTGAACTGAGGGGGGCGGCGGCAGCCGGGCGGGGGTCGCCCCGGGCAACCGGGGAGGGTTCCTCGCTTGCCGATATAAGGTCTGGCCCCATGGCCCCGCCGGAGAACCAACAGCAGAATGATCACCACCACCGTCAGCAGCAGAACCATCAGCGGCAGAACCATCAGCAGCAGCACCATCAGCGGCAGAACCAGAAGAAGCCCGCGCCCCTGCGGCGGGATGCGCTGCGGAACAGGGATCTGCTGGTGGCGGCGGCGCGGGAACTGTTCGCGGAGCAGGGGATCAACGTCCCGCTGGATGAGATCGCGAAGCGCGCGGGGGTGGGCAACGCGACGCTGTACCGGCGCTTCCCGGCCCGGGGCGACCTGGTGGAGGCGGTCTTCCACGACGACCTGGCCGCGGTGATGGCCGCCGGCGAGCGGGCGCGCCGGGAGGACGACGCGTGGGGCGCGCTGACCGCGTACCTGGAGGGCGTGTGCGCGCTGCTGGCCCGGGACCGGGGGGTCAGCGACCTGATGACCACGGGCATCGAGGGCGCCCCGACCCTGGACGCGATCCACGTCCACAACCACGAGACCCTGAGCGGACTGATGCGCCGGGCCGCGGCGGCCGGCGAACTCCGCACGGACGTGGTCACGGAGGACCTCCTCTTCGCCCTGAGCGCCCTGGGCGCTTCGCTCCCCGCGATCGAATCCATCCGCCCGGGCTCCTGGCGCCGCCCCCTGTCCCTCCTGCTCGACGGCTTCCGCTCCACGGCCCAACGCCCGCTGCCGGAGCGGCCGCTGACGGCGCAGGAGACGGATCTCGTACACCGGGAGCTGGGGGGAGAGCCGCCGGAGGCGTGACGGCCTCACCCTGCGAGGAGGCTCCAGGGTCCGTGATCGTATAGCCGTGGGTTCGGACGGCGTCGATGATCCGGGGGAGCGCCTCAGCGCCCAGGACGGGGCCCTGGCCGTCGAGCGAGCCGATGTGCAGCCGGGATCTCGCCGGGACGCAGGGCGTCGAGGGAGCGCTTGACGGCCTTCTGGACGTCATTCCGGTGGCGGTGCCGCGGTAGCCGGTGGTGCTGGTGGTCCACTCGATGTCGGCGTGGCCGAGCGCGTTGGCCTCGGCGATCTGCCGGGGCGTGGTGTCGCCGTAGGGGAAGCGGAAGAATGGCAGTGGTGCGATGCCGGAAACGCGAGACGCCCGCACCCGCCCACCAGCGGCCCGGGCCAACCCCTACGCCCGTTCTACCCGGCTCTCGCTATCCTGCCCCCACCAGCAAAAAGGCCCTCCCGAAGGAGGGCCGAGCGCCCAGTGATCTTGGGCGCCCCCGGCAGGACTCGAACCTGCGGCCAAGCGCTTAGAAGGCGCCTGCTCTATCCACTGAGCTACGGGGGCCGGATGGGGCCTCGGTGGCCTGGAGCCCCGGGCGGGCAAGGGCGGAGGTCCGGGACGGATCCCGGGCCGATGACCTTGCCGGGGACAAGGATAGGGCTCCTGTCACCTCGTCCCGGTTGCTTCACCTGCGTGGCACGATGTGGAGGTTCGGTGAAGCGAACCGATAATCGCAGGCGGGTGCGAATCATGCAGCGCTTTTGACGCTCGCGGCGCAGGGTGTTGTGCACTCGTTATGCCTGCGTCCCACTCGTCCCGTGTGTCCCATGTGTCCGTTCGGCATGTCCTGGCGGCCTACGGACGCGCGCGGAAGTGGCCATACGCTTCAAAAAGGCGGCAAAATTGGGCATTCTTCGCATGTGGTGACCATGGACGTACGGCCTCAGCTCATCGACGCACTCTCCGCCCTGCGCGACAGTGTCGCCGCCGTGCGTCTCCCGTTGCCCCTGCCGGGTGCTCCACGCGCCCGGCAGACACGCAGCGAGCTGCTCGCACAGCTTGACGATTATCTGCTGCCCCGGCTCAAAGATCCTGAAGCGCCTCTGCTGGCTGTTATTGGCGGGTCGACGGGGGCGGGGAAGTCCACCCTGGTCAACTCCCTTGTGGGGCGGCGGGTCAGCCAGGCCGGGGTGCTGCGGCCCACCACCCGTACTCCGGTGCTCGTATGCCATCCCGATGACAAGGACTGGTTCGCCGGGGCGCGGGTGCTGCCCGAACTCACCCGCGTATGGCTGCCGCCGCAGCAGCAGGACGGCGCCGAGGGGGACGAGCTGCCCGGCGGGGACGACGACGGGGCCGTACGCGTCGAGACCGCCACCACGCTGCCGCGCGGGCTCGCCCTCCTGGATGCCCCGGACATCGACTCACTGGTCGTCAGCAATCGCATCCTGGCCGCCGAACTCATCTGCGCCGCCGACGTATGGGTCATGGTCACCACCGCCTCCCGGTACGCCGACGCGGTGCCCTGGCACCTGCTGCGTACCGCCAAGGAGTACGACGCCACGCTCGTCACCGTGCTCGACCGGGTGCCGCATCCGGTGCTCGCCGAAGTGTCGCGGCAGTACGGGGCGTTGCTCACCAAGGCCGGGCTCGGGGACGTGCCGCGGTTCACCGTGCCCGAACTGCCCGAGTCCGCCGGGGCCTCGCACGGGCTGCTGCCCGCCACCGCGGTCGCCGCGCTGCGCGCCTGGCTCATCCACCGCTGTCAGGACCCGGCCGCTCGCCAGCAGGCCGTGGCCCGTACCGCGTCGGGCGCGATCGAGTCGCTCAACGCACGGATGCCGGAGCTCGCTTCGGCCGTCGCCGCCCAGTACGCCGCCGCCGTACGCCTCACCGGCGCGGTCGAGGACGCGTACGCCAAGGAAGGCGCCCGGGTGCGGCGGCGGTTGCAGGCCGGCGGGGTGCTCGCCGGGGACGCGCTCACTCGCTGGCGCGCCCACCCCCGCGGCGCCTCCTCCGCCGAGCTCCTCGACGCGCTGGTGGACAGCCTCGCCGAACTGCTGCGGTGCGCGGCTGCGGCGGCGGACGAGCGGGTCAGGGAGGCGTGGGCGCGCGAGCCGGCCGCGGCGCGGTTCGGCAGCGCCGTACGCCAGGTGGACCCGGAGGACCGGATCGGGCTCGCCGTACGGCGCTGGCGGCGGGTGCTCGAAGAGCTGGCCGAGGACGAAGTGCGGGAGATGGAACGCTCGGTGGCCCCCGATCCCGAGACCGTGGCGGCGCTGCTTGCGGCCGCGCTGCTCGGCGGGCGCAGGGCCGGCCGGGCGGGCGAGCGGCTCGCCGAGAAGATCGGCGCCCAGGGGGCGCTGCGGCTCCGCGACAAGGGCGCCGAACTCGTCGTGACGTACATCAACCAGGTGCTCGGCGCCGAGCGTGAGCGCCGGCTCGCGCCGCTGGACGCGCTTGAGGTGACACCCGAGCCGCAGGCCGAGCTGATCGCCGCACTGTCCGTGGTGCAGAAGGAGAGGAAAGCGGCATGACGCAGCAGGTCGAGGACCAATGGGCCGACGGGCTGATCGCGCGGCGCGCCCCCGATCCCGGCGAGACGACCACCCCCGAGGACGAGGAACCCCAGGAGGACGACCTGGAGTTCGAGCCCATCGGCGGGCCGTACGTCGGTGCGGTGCGGGGCCGGCTCGACGCGCTGCGCGAACTGGTCGGGCTCTCCCGCACCCGGATCGACGCCCAGGCGCTCGCCGAGGCCGGGCGGGTGCTCGACGAGGCGTCCGCCCGCCAGCGGCTCTCCGCCCGGCACACCGTCGTCGCCGTCGCGGGCGCCACCGGAAGCGGCAAGTCCACTCTCTTCAACGCCCTTGCCAGAAGCCAGATTTCGGACACCGGGCTGCGCAGGCCCACCACGGGCGCACCCATCGCGTGCAGCTGGACCGACGGCGCCGCCGGGCTGCTCGACCGGCTCGGCATCCCCGGTCGGCTGCGCCGACGGCCGCTCGACAGCGCGGGCACCGACCTGGAGGGCCTGGTCCTCGTCGACCTGCCCGACCTCGACTCGGCGGTCGTCTCGCACCGCCAGGCGGCCGACCGGGTGCTCGCCCTGGTCGACGCGATCGTGTGGGTGGTGGACCCCGAGAAGTACGCCGACGCCGTGCTCCACGAGCGCTATCTGCGGCCCCTCGCCGGGCACGCGGAGGTCAGCTTCGTCGTGCTCAACCAGGTGGACCGACTGCCCGGAGAGGCCGCCGACCAGGTGCTCGACGATCTGCGCCGGCTGCTCGACGAGGACGGCATGGCGCTCGGCGAACACGGCGAGCCCGGTGCCACGGTCCTCTCCGTGTCCGCGCTGACCGGCAAGGGCGTGGGCGAACTCCGCGAACTGCTCGGCCGGTTCGTGCAGGAACGCGGCGCCGCCGCCCGCCGGCTGGCCGCCGACGTGGACGCGGCCGCCGCCGACCTGCGCCCGCTGTACGTCGCGGACGGCCGGTCCGGGCTCGACGAGCGGGCCCGCAAGGACTTCGCGGACCGTCTCGCCGCGGCGGTCGGCGCCTCGGCCGCCGGGGAGGCCGCCGAACGCGAGTGGCAGCGCAACGCCCAGCACGCGTGCGGGACTCCGTGGCTGCGGCTGTGGCGCTGGCTGGACCGGCTCTGCTCCCCGGCCGTGCAGCGGACCCGGGCCGACGCCGAGGTCGAGGAGGAGGTAACCGCCCGTCAGCGGGTCGAGCAGGCGGTCCGTATGGTCGCCGACGAGGCCTCGGCCGGGCTGCCCGCACCCTGGGCGCAGGCCGTGCGCGAATCCGCCGTGCGCGGTGCGGAGGGGCTCCCCGAGGCCCTGGACGAACTCGCGGTACGGGAGGAACTGGAGCGCGGTACCTCGCCCCGGCCCCCTTGGTGGCCGGCCGCGGTGCTGGCCCAGATGGTGATGACGGGCATTCAGGTCGCCGGCGGGCTGTGGCTGCTCGGCCAGATCGTCGGGGTTCTCCAGCCGGGGCTCATCGTCCCCGCGCTCGTGATGCTGGGCGGCATCGTGGGCGGTCCGCTGGTGGAGTGGGCGTGCGCGGTGGCGGCCCGCGGGCCCGGGCGGCGCTACGGGCAGGAGACCGAACGCAGACTCCGCGAGGCGGCGGCAGGCTGCGGCCGGGCCAGGGTCCTGGATCCGGTGGCCACCGAACTGCTGCGGTACCGGGAGGTGCGGGAGCAGTACGCGGCGGTGGCGGGGCCGGGGTGATCCGGGGCGGGCCCGGCCCCGGCTCCGGCTGAGGAGTGCGGCCGGGGTGAGCCCGAGCCGCACGGCCGGGTGAGCGGGTTTTCCACAACGGGGCGGTGGTCCACAGGCTCCGGCACAGACTCCCCGTCCGGTCCAGCATGGAGATCGACAGCGCAAGGGTTCGATCGAGTGCCGGGCCGGGCGGGGCTTTTCATTGCCTCATTCCGCTCCGGCGTACGAGAGATCGGGCCCACGGTTTCTACGGGGTACGGGGGTTGTGGGCAGTGAACGAGACGATGGTGACGCTGGTCGGCAATGTGGCGACGCAGGTGGAGTGGCGGGAGTCGGCGACGGGCGGGGCGGCCAGGTTCCGGCTCGCGGTGACCGCGCGCCGCTTCGACCGGGAGAAGCAGTCCTGGGTGGACGGGGCCACCAGCTTCTACACGGTGTGGGCGGCGCGGGCGCTCGGGATGAATCTGACGGGCTCGGTCGCGATCGGAGAACCGCTCCTTGTGCACGGCCGGTTGAAGGTGCGGGACGAGGACCGGGGGGACGGGCCGCGGTGGTTCTCGGCGGACGTCGACGCGGTGGCGATCGGGCACGACATGTCGCGGGGGACCACCGCGTTCCGCCGGGTGTTCAAGGGAGAGGCGGCCCCGGTCGAACGGGCCGGGGCCCAGGGCGCGGAGGGCGGCCCGGCACCCGGCCGCGAGCCGGCTTCGTCCCGGGCGGGCCGGGCGATTTCGGCCGGCGGTGTCCCGGAAGTGGTATGGGAATCGGCCACATCCGCCGCTCCGGCGGCCGCTCCTACGGGCGCCTAACCGGGGGCACTTGAGGGAGCGGGGAGGGGGAGCGGAGGGATGGTTGAGCGGTGAAGGTGTCCCGAAACTCCCCTTCTGTACCGGGGATTTGTCGATAAGGCCAGGTGCCACACGCGTTCCGGGATAACGATTCCGAATCAGAATGCTTATCTGATGTCATCGCTGCGGATCGTTGACTTCCGTATCCCTAGGATTCCCGCGTACTCACGGGGCACTTGAGTCTGCCGGTGAGGCACTTCCCCCACGCGCACCCCAGTGCACGCGCACCACATGCGAAAGTGCCTCGCCCGAAGGGGAATTCTGTGTTTTCAGCCGTTCACGGGCGTACTGCCCGCAAGCGGGGTGCTCTGCGCCTCGCCACCGCCACAGCCGTCTCGGGACTCGTCGCGGCCGGAGCGATAGCCGGCGCCGGTGCGGCCGTCGCGGACACGCCTGACCAGCAGGGCCAGGGCGGCGCGACCGCCACCCTCCAGGGCCTGGAGCCCGGTTCGTCCGCCTACGCCGTCATCACGGGCGACAACGGCAACAAGGAGCAGGTCTCCGCCGGTCTGTTCCGGATGAACGTCGACGGTGGCGGCACGCTGCGCACGTACTGCATCGACATCCACAATCCGACGCAGCGCGAGGCCCAGTACCGCGAGACGCCGTGGAGCGGCACCTCGCTGGCGAACAACAAGGACGCCGGCAAGATCCGCTGGATCCTGGAGAACTCCTACCCGCAGAAGAACGACCTCGGCCAGCTGGCCAAGGACGCGGGCGTCACGGGCAAGCTCAGCAACGGCGAGGCGGCCGCGGCCACCCAGGTCGCGATCTGGCGCTACTCGGACCACGTCAAGGTCGAAGCGGTCGACAAGGACGCGCAGACCCTGGCCGACTGGCTGTTCAACAACGCGAAGGTCGTCGAGGAGCCCAAGGCCTCCCTGACGCTCGACGGCGCGTCGGTGGCGGGCAAGGCCGGCCAGAAGCTCGGCCCGGTCACGGTGCACACCAACGCCGACAAGGTGACGGTCACGCCGTCCCAGGAGCTCCAGGCTGCCGGCGTCAAGATCGTCGACAAGGCGGGGAAGACCGTAAGCTCCGCCGCCAACAACAGCCAGCTGTTCTTCGACGTGCCCGCGGGTGCCCAGCCGGGCTCCGGCTCGCTGCGCCTGTCCGCCACCACTCAGGTGCCGGTCGGCCGCGCGTTCGCCAGTGACTCCAAGAGCCAGACGCAGATCCTGGCCGGCTCCAGCGACTCGACGGTCAACGCCGAGGCCAAGGTGACCTGGGCCAAGCAGGGCGCCATCCCGGCGGTGTCGGTCAAGAAGGACTGCGCCAAGGGCGGCGTGGACATCACCGTCACCAACAAGGGTGACGAGGCCTTCCCGGTGACCGTCGGTGGCAAGACCATCGCGACGGTTCCGGCCGGCGGCTCGAAGTCCGTTCTGTTCCCCGTCGCCGAGGACCAGAAGTACGACTTCACCATCGCGGGCCAGCACTTCTCCGGTGTCCTGGACTGCAAGACCGCGGGCACCGGCCCGGCCCCGTCCTCGAAGCCCAGCCCCGCCTCGGCCGGTGGCAGCTCGACCGGGACCAACGGTGGCACCAACCTGGCCGAGACCGGCAGCTCCAGCGCCACCCCGATGATCGCCGGCGCGGCGGTCGTCCTGGTGCTGCTCGGCGGCGGCGCGGTGTTCTTCCTCCGCAAGAGGAAGACCGCCGGTCAGTAAGCGAGTCTGCACGGCAGTAGTTGAGCTCGAAGTGAGCGCCCGGTGACGGGCAGCGGCCCCGGTACGCGATCGCGTACCGGGGCCGCTTCGTCGTGCGGGGCAACTTCCGGGACCGCGCGGGCCGGCCGGGCAGCCGGTCGACAGCGACAGTCCGTGAGGGATCGGTTACGGGAGTGGTCCGAAGGTGGGCAGGTCAGGGGTGCAGCGCGATACGGGTTTCCCCCCAGGGCTAGCCGTCAGGCAAGATGGGGTGTATCTGCCCACACATCGATTGCCGGACGGTTTCTCTTGGCTGAGTACATCTACACGATGCGCAAGACGCGCAAGGCGCACGGCGACAAGGTGATCCTTGACGACGTGACGCTGAGCTTCCTGCCCGGCGCGAAGATCGGTGTGGTGGGGCCCAACGGTGCCGGTAAGTCCACGGTGCTGAAGATCATGGCGGGCCTTGAGCAGCCCTCCAACGGCGACGCCTTCCTGTCGCCCGGGTACAGCGTCGGCATCCTCATGCAGGAGCCCCAGCTCGACGAGTCCAAGACCGTCCTGGAGAACGTCCAGGACGGCGCCGCCGAGATCATGGGCAAGCTCAAGCGCTTCAACGAGGTCGCCGAGCTCATGGCGACCGACTACTCGGACGCGCTCATGGACGAGATGGGCAAGCTCCAGGAAGACCTGGACCACGCCAACGCCTGGGACCTGGACGCACAGCTGGAGCAGGCCATGGACGCCCTGGGCTGCCCGCCCGGCGACTGGCCCGTGGTCAACCTCTCCGGTGGCGAGAAGCGCCGCGTGGCGCTCTGCAAGCTGCTCATCGAGGCCCCCGACCTGCTGCTCCTCGACGAGCCCACCAACCACCTCGACGCCGAGTCGGTGAACTGGCTGGAGCAGCACCTCTCGAAGTACGCGGGCGCCGTCGTCGCGGTCACCCACGACCGGTACTTCCTGAACAACGTCGCCGAGTGGATCCTGGAGCTCGACCGCGGCCGCGCCATCCCGTACGAGGGCAACTACTCCACGTACCTGGACAAGAAGTCCGCCCGCCTCAAGGTCGAGGGCCGCAAGGACGAGAAGCGCCAGAAGCGGCTCAAGGAAGAGCTGGAGTGGGTGCGGTCGAACGCCAAGGGGCGCCAGACCAAGTCCAAGGCCCGTCTCGCCCGTTACGAGGAGATGGCCGCCGAGGCCGACAAGATGCGGAAGCTGGACTTCGAGGAGATCCAGATCCCGCCGGGCCCGCGCCTGGGTTCCATCGTCGTCGAGGTCAACAACCTCTCGAAGGCCTTCGGCGACAAGGTCCTCATCGACGACCTGAGCTTCACGCTGCCGCGCAACGGCATCGTGGGCGTCATCGGTCCGAACGGTGCGGGCAAGACCACGCTGTTCAAGATGATCCAGGGCCTGGAGACGCCGGACAACGGCTCCATCCGGGTCGGCGAGACCGTCAAGATCAGCTACGTCGACCAGAGCCGTGCCAACATCGACCCGAAGAAGACGCTGTGGGCCGTCGTCTCCGACGAGCTCGACTACATCAACGTCGGCCAGGTCGAGATGCCGTCCCGCGCGTACGTCAGCGCCTTCGGCTTCAAGGGCCCGGACCAGCAGAAGCCGGCCGGTGTCCTGTCCGGTGGTGAGCGCAACCGCCTCAACCTGGCGCTGACGCTCAAGGAGGGCGGCAACCTGCTGCTCCTCGACGAGCCCACCAACGACCTCGACGTCGAGACGCTGTCCTCGCTGGAGAACGCGCTCCTGGAGTTCCCCGGTGCCGCCGTCGTGATCTCCCACGACCGCTGGTTCCTGGACCGAGTGGCCACCCACATCCTCGCCTACGAGGGCGAGTCCAAGTGGTACTGGTTCGAGGGCAACTTCGAGTCGTACGAGAAGAACAAGATCGAGCGCCTCGGTGCGGACGCGGCCCGCCCGCACCGCGCCACGTACAAGAAGCTCACCCGGGGCTGAGTGTCAGTGACGCGTCATATCTACCGCTGCCCGCTGCGCTGGTCGGACATGGATGCCTTCGGGCACGTCAACAACGCGGTCTTCGTCCGGTACCTGGAGGAAGCCCGCATCGACTTCATGTTCCGGCTGCAGCCGGGCGACGGGTCGCCGTCGTTCCAGGGCGGGTCCGTCGTGGCCCGGCACGAGATCGACTACAAGCGGCCCCTGGTCCACCGGCACGAGCCGGTGATCATCGAGTCGTGGGTGACGAAGATCGGCGCGGCCTCACTGACCATCTCCTACGAGATCAAGGAGCCCGGCGAGGGCGGCCTGGTGTACGTCGCCGCGGCCACCGTCGTCGTGCCCTACGACCTGGCGGCGGGCCGGCCGCGGCGGATCACCGCCGAGGAGAAGGCCTTCCTCAAGGAGTACCTGGACGACGGCACGCGCGACGACGGGCAGGAGCGGGCCGCGGCATGAACGCCCTGCTGCGGTTCGACGATGCCAGGGAGGCGGCGGACCTCGCCGCCTTCCTCGGCCGGCTGATCCACTACGACCGGGCCGCCGCGGTCCGCCTCCAGGCGGGCGGCGGCGCGCTCGCCGTGTTCGGCCGGCCGCCCTCCTTCGAGGTGCTCGCGATCCGCACGGCCCGGCTCCAGGACGACTCCGTCGCCCTGGACGTGACCGTATCCGCCGGTGAACTCCTCGAATCCCTCGACGAGTTGCACGCGACCACGACCGTCCCCGAGGCCGTCACCGGGCCGCCGTGGGCCGGGGTGCTTCCGCCGCGCGGCGGCTGGCAGCCGGTGCCGGGGCTGCCCGGGCCCGAACAGATGCGGGGCGCGGTGACGGCCGCCGTCGCCGAGTTCCGTGCCCGGGACGAGGCGCTGCCCGAGGAGCGGCGCACCCGCGCCGAGCGCGAGCTGATCGGGCGCGAGATCTGGTCCCGCACGCTCGGTTCCACCGAGCTGCCGCTGCGGGCCGTGCACGCGGCCCAGTCGCTCGGCTTCCTGCGGCCCGTCCGCGCGCTCGCCTCGGCGGGCGCACCCTTTGCGCCCGAACCGGTGGCGCTGTTCGCCTCCGGCCCGTGGCTGCGGCTCCGCACGCCGTACGGGTCCGTCGCGCTGCGCAGGGCCGGCCTCGGCGGGCTGACCGTCACGCCCGCCTGACCCGCACCCCGAGCGCCGTGCCCGGCGGCCCGACTGCCGTGCCCCGTAAGGCAGTTACCGCTCGTCCGGCCAGATCTGGATGTGGTCGGTCTCCAGCTCCAGGGCCACCCGGTGCTCCATGTTCAGGGCGCGGGTGTACTCCGCCGGGAGTTGCAGTCGCCCGGCCCGGTCGAGCATCGCGTACTCGCGGGCGACCAGGGACTCCTCGCCCGTGGCCGCGTCGACCTCGGTGCGGCGCAGGACCTCCGTCGAGGTGCGGCCGTCGCGGATGGCCACCGTGCGGCGGACCTCGCTCGCCACGGCCTGGTCGTGGGTGACGATCACGATGGTCGTCCCCAGCTCCTCGTTCGCCGTGCGGAACGCCGCGAAGATCTGCTCGCCCGTCGCCGAGTCCAGCTCGCCCGTCGGCTCGTCGGCGAGCAGCACGGACGGGCTGTTGGCCAGCGCCACCGCGATCGCGACGCGCTGCTGTTCGCCGCCCGACAGCTGGTGGGGGCGCCGGTCGCGGCAGTGCGCGACGTCCAGCATCGTCAGGAGCGAGTCGGCCCGCTCGGCCTTGCCGCGCTTGGACAGGCCGCCCTTGAGCTGCATCGGCAGCGCCACGTTCTGAATCGCGGTCAGATACGGCAGCAGGTTGCGGGCGGTCTGCTGCCAGACGAAGCCCACCACATCGCGGCGGTAGCCAAGGCGCGCCCCGGAGTCCATCGTCAGCAGGTCGCGGCCGGCCACCCTGGCGGCTCCGGCCGTCGGCACGTCCAGGCCGGCCAGGATGTTCATCAGCGTCGACTTGCCGCTGCCCGATGCGCCGACCAGGGCCATCAACTCACCGTCGGTGACCAGGAGATCGAGACCCTGGAGGGCCTGCACCTCCACGCCGTCGGTCGTGAAGACCCGTACCAGACGGTCGCAGGCGATCAGGGCGTCGTGGCCGTAGACGGGCCGGTCGCGGTGGGCCGTGGCCCGGCGCTCCAGGTCTTCGAGCGATGTGGTCATCGAGCGTCTCCTGCCCTGAGTTCGGTGATGGATCCGCGGCGGCCGCTCCACCAGGCCTGCGCGGTCGCCACGCCCGCCGCGAGCAGCACCACGCACACGGCGGGCAGCAGCAGCGACAAAGGGTCCGCGCGCAGCTCGGAGCCGACCGGCGCCAGACCGCTGCTGGTGGCGAGCGCCAGGCCCGCCAGGTCGATGCCGGGCGCGAGCAGCACGATCGACGCCCAGCCGGTGAGCGCGCCGCCCGCCGCCGCGAGGAACGCCGGCGGCAGCGCCTCCAGGACGAGCAGCGTGCGGCCCTGGCGGCGGGTGAGGCCCATGGTGCGAAGGCGGGCGAGCAGCGCGGAGCGTTCGGGGGCGCCGCGCAGGAGCGAGAGGAGCAGTGCGAGGACGGCCAGGCCCGCGCCCGCCGCGACGGCCGCCGCGTAGATGCGCCCGGCGCCGCTCTGGAGCGGGGAGTCGGCGAACTCCCGCCGGGCCTCGGACTGGAGCCGCACGCTCACATGGCCGCTCACGGCGGTCTTGCGCAGCGCCTTGGCGTCGATGGAGGTGCCGCCGACGAGCAGCGCGGTCGGGTCCTTCGCGCCGAGTCCGGCGGTGTCCACCAGGATGAAGTCGCTGGACGGCACGGCCGCCGAGCCGTCCTGGGCGGCGACCACCCTGATCGTCACGTCGTAGCCCGCGACGCGCAGCTTCACCGGCTCCTTGCCGAGGCGCCGGGCGACCGAGGGCGAGGCCACGGCGGGCAGAACCGCCTTGCCCGGGGCCGCTGCCGGCGCCTTGAGCCGGTCCGCCGGGACGCCGAGCGCGGTACCCGCGGTCAGCGCGGCGTACGTCGTGGGGTCCACGCCCGCGACCGCGGTCGTGTCGTCGTCCGGCAGCCGCACCGCGTACTCGATGTGCACGGGCGAGACGCCGTGGACGCCGGGGACCCGGGCGATGCGGCCCGGCAGGTCCTTGGGCAGCGCCAGGTCGCTGTCGATGCGGGCGTCGGTGCCGGTCGCGTACAGCGCGGCCCGGTCGCGGGCGTCGTCGGCGCCGGCCAGGACCGAGCCGCCGAACGCGGCCGTCGTCAGCGCCGTGAGCAGGGCGAGCAGCGGCAGCACACCGCCGCCCGAGGCGCGTCCGGCGCGGGCGAGCGACAGGAAGGCGACCGTGCTGCGCAGCCGGGCTGCCGGGCGGGCCGCCCAGCGCAGCGGCAGCGGGTAGAGGCGGATCAGGACGAACGCCGCGATCACCCCGACGAGCACCGGCGCCGCGCTGACCAGCGAGTCGGCGGGGCCACCGCCGGTGCCGCGGCGGCGCAGCGCGAACACCGCGCCCGCCGCGAGCACGAGCAGCGTCAGCTCGGCCACCGTGCGCCGCGCCGAGGGCTTCTCCTGTACGAGATCGGCGCGTTCGGCGGCCGAGCGGACCGTGCGGTGGGTGAGGGCCGCGCGCACCGGCAGGGCGAGGCAGCCGAGGGCCGCGACCCCGCCCGCCGCCGCGAGCGCGGGGCCGAGGCGGCCGTGCGGCACGGCGAGCACCGCGAGCAGCAGGCCGAGGGCCGCGGCCGGGACCACCACGACCGCGCTCTCGGCGAGCAGCCGCCCGGCGATCTGGCGCAGCGATCCGCCGCGGGCCCGCAGCAGGGCGAGCTCGGCGGTGCGGCGGGCGGCGGCGAGGCCGCCCGCCATCAGAAGCACCACGGCCGCCACGGTCGCGGTGCCGGAGCCCGCGACCGCGACCACCGGGGTGATCGAGTCGCGCACGGTGGCGTACGAGAGGAGCACCCGGTCGAGTTCGGTGTACAGGCTGGTCGAGATGGAGAAGGAGGTGCGGATCCGGGAGAGCGCGGGACCGTTCTGCAGGCCCGCGACCGACGCCTTCAGCCCGTCGAACTGGCGGGCATTCAAGTCTGCGCTGCTAGGGGCGAGTTGGGCGTACGTCTCGGGCTTGCTGTCGGTCGCGAGCAGGGCCGGGGCGGCGCCCGGGGCGAGCAGCAGACCGCCGTGCCAGTACTTCGGCGGATCGGGCTGGCTGGAGGCGGACAGCAGTTGCGGGGTGCGGAGCACTGGCAGGACCGACCAGTAGCCGGCCTCCGGAAGCAGCGGCTCCACGATGCCGGTCACCTTGAACGCAAGGCGCGGGCCGCCGAGCGTGGCCACGTGCAGCACCGAACCCGCCTTGATGTTCAGGGTTTTGGCGGTGGCCGTGGTGACGGCGCCCTCGGCCTCCGCCGACTTCTGGTCGGCCGAACCGGAGGGCAGCCGGCCCGACACCACGCGGGCGTGGGCGGCCAGGTCGGACTGGGTGGCCACGGTGAGCCGCGGCGGCAGCCCGTACGGCCGCGCCAGGAACGGCTCGTCGGACTCCAGCTTCTGGGTGGTGCGCAGCCCGTACGCCGACTGGGAGCGGTCGATCGTGAGCGGGGCGGGCACGTTGTTCACGACCGACTCGAAGCGCCGCTGCATCTCGTGGGGGGAGACCAGCGCGGCCCGCTGCTCGTCGGGCAGGGCGAGGCCCGGTGACCCCGCCGCGAACTGGAGGGCGGTGCGGCCCGGCGCGGCCGTGGCGACGGCCCGGCGCAGCCCGTCGTCCTCGTACGTGTCGATCGCGCGCGGGTAGGCCGCGGCCAGCCACGCGGTCAGCAGGACCAGGAGGGCGAGCGCCGCCGCGGCGCCCGGCGCGGTCCGCAGCCGGGTGCGCACCCAGGGCGCAACTGCCGTGCCGGACATGTCAGTTGCCCCCTTGGTGCCGCAGTGTGACGGCCGGATCGGTGCGGCGCAGCGCGATCGCCGCGACGATGAGCAGCGGCACGGCGGCCACCCCGGCGAGCAGCAGCGCCACCCGGCCGGCCGGAAGCTCGACCAGGACCGCGGGCACCGGCTGGGTCGCCTGGTCGGTCAGCACGATCAGCGGCACCACCGCTCTGGTCAGTACTTCGCCGAGGCCGAGCCCCGCAAGCAGGGCGATCGTGATCAGCACGCCCTGTTCGGCGGCGATCAGCCGGGCGAGCTGGCGGCGCGGGGTGCCGAGCGCGCGCAGCACGCCGAACTCCCGGCCCCGCTCGCGCAGCGACCCGGCGGCGCTCACCGAGAAGCCGACCGCCGCAAGCGCTGCCGCCACGATCGACACGGCCGCGAGCGCGGACTGCGGGCCCGCGCCCAGCGGATCGTCGCCGAGCTCCTTGGCGATCTCCGCACGGGACACGATCTGCGCGGGGTCCGCGTCGGGGCGGGCCTTGAGCGCCGCCACGGCCGCGGCCGAGCGGTCCGGCGCGGTGGTCAGCCACCACTCGGTGGCGGTCAGGCCGTCGCCCTTGTCCTGGAGGACCCGGTTGACGGCCCGCAGGTCGAGGAGCAGCCCCCCGCCGTCGGTTCCGACGGCGCCGGTGGGGGCTGCGGCCGGGCCGACCGCGCCGCTTCCGGTGGTCGGCAGCTGTTGCACGCGGGCGGCGAGCTTCACCTTCACGCTCTGGCCCGCCAGCGGCACGTCGATGGTCTGTCCGACCTTGCTGCCGCTGGACTGCAGGAACCTGTCGTCGGCGACGGCGGCCGGTGCGGGCGGCGCGGGGCGCGGCGCGGTGAGCCGCACGGTGCGGGTCACGGACGAGGTGCCCGTCTCCCAGTTCATGTCCTTGGCGCTGTCGGTGTCCGCCTTCCACCGGCCGGCCGGCAGCACGGCGACGGCGGTCTCCTTGCCGCCGGGGCCGGTGGCGCGCAGCCCGTCCAGGGCGACCGCCTGCGGCTCGGCCGCGCCGTCGGGCAGCTCGCTCACCACGTCGAGGCCGGTCAGGAGCAGGGGCCCGGCCGGGTGTCCCGTCGGGCGGCCCGCGGCTGTGGTCAGGTCGAGGTCGAGGGGGTGGGGGCGGCCGTCCGGGGCCAGCTTGCCGAGGGTGAAGCGGAACTGCTCTCCGAAGCGGTCCTCAAGCGTGGCCGTCACCGTGCCGGGCGGCCCGCCCGGGGCCCCGGCGGTCAGCCGCAGGTCGAGGCCGATCCGCTCGGTGCCCTTCGGGAGCGTGACACCGGCCGGGGCGTCCTGCTTGGGCGTGAGCGCGGCGAGCAGGTCCTCGGCGGAACGGCCCGCGAGGTCATCGCGCAGCAGGAAGCCGTCCGCGTGGCGGGTGTCGAGGGCGAGCAGCGTGCCCGAGCGGCCGCCGCTCAGCGGCATCGAGCCGCGCGCGGCCGGGGCGGCCGCGGTGACCCCGGGGACCGCGTCGTACGAGCCGGCCTGGCCGAAGGGGCTGAGGGTGGAGCCGAGCACCCGGATGTCGGTGCCCGCGCGGAAGTCGGCCTGGTCGCTCTGCGAACGGTTCCAGGTGGCTGCCTGGCCGAGGGTGAGCAGCCCCATCGCGATCGCGAGGATGAGCAGCAGGACCGGGCCCGCGCCGCGCAGCGGGCGGCGGCTGAACTGCCAGCCCGCCAGCGCCGTCGGCAGCCCGCGCCCGCCCGCCGCCCGCCGTTCGGCGAGCCGGGCCGCGGGCGGCAGCAGCCGCAGGACGAGGACGGTCCCGGCGAGCAGTGCAAGCGCGGGGGCCGCCACGAGGAGCGGGTCGACGCCGAGCCCGCCCGAGGCGTCCGTGTTGATCGCGCCGGAGCCGGAGGTCTGCCGGTCCAGCTGCCAGTAGGCGACCCCGGCGATCACCAGGAGCCCGATGTCGGCGCCCGCCCGGACCGGCGCGGGCAAGGCCCCGTCCCGGCCGGCCCGGCCGAGGCGGCCCGCCGAGAGCGCGGGGGCCACCACGGCGGCCGCGCAGCCGAGTGCGACCAGGACGGCGACCAGCCACACCGTGGAGGTGGCCGAGGTGTCCAGGTGGAGCCCCGCCCGCGCGAGCGCGCCCTGCCCGGCGAGCAGCCGGGTCAGCGGGCCCGCGAGCAGAGGGGCGACCAGCGCGGCCGGCACCGCGAGCAGCAGTGCCTCGGCGGCCGCGAGCCAGGTGATCTGGCCCCGCGATCCGCCCCGGGCCCGCAGGAGTTCGGTCTCGCCGGACCGCTCGCTGCTCAGCAGCCGGGCGACGAGCAGCAGCGCGTACCCGGCGAGCAGCACCAGCTGGAGCGCCACGATCAGCAGCGTCGAGCGGGACACGAGCAGGGAGCGCTCGGCCCGGTCGAGGATCTCCGGCAGCGCCGTCACCGCGGTCGCGCCGCCCCCGAACACGGGCTGCTTCACAAGGGACTTGGGCCCGTCGGTGGCGGCCGCGCGCAGCCGGTCGATGCGGTCGACGCCGATCTCGGAGAAGTCGGCGGAGGCCAGCCATGCGCTCCGGCCCGCGCTGACCCGGCCGCCCGCGAGCACCGAGTCGTCGGCGAGCAGCGGCCCGTACGTGGTGAAGTCGAGCTTGCGCATGCCGCGGCCGCCGAGGTCGTCGAGCCGCCAGTACGCGTCCGAGACGTCAACCGCCTTGTAAATACCGGTGATTCTGGCGGTTACAGCCGGGCCGTCGAGCCGGTCGGTGAGGGCGAGCGTGGCGCCCGGGCGCAGGTTGAGGCGTCCGGCCGCGGACTCGGGCAGGGCGACCTGGATCTCGGGCGAGCCGTTGGCGGTCGGCCAGGCGCCCGCGGTGAGGCGGACGCGTGAGCGGTCGATGGCGGCGAACAGGGTGAGGTCGGGGTCGCCGCCGCGGGCGTCCGGCGACTGCAGGGAGCGCGGCAGGGCGTACGGTCCGGATTCGGTCAACTCCCTTGTAGTGACCGGGAGTTGGTCGAAGGTGGCGCGGGCTCCGGTGCGTACCGCGTCCGCCGCGGCCTTGCGCCGGTCCGGCTTGACCTCGGACTTGACGGCGAGGGCCGCGGGCGCGGCGGACCGGGTGGCCAGTGTGTGGCGAAGCGCCGCGTCCCCGACGGACCCGGAGAACGTCGCCAGGGCGGCGAGGACCGACGTGGTGAGCAGCACCGCGAGCAGCGCCGCGACCAGCAGCAGCCGGTGCGCACGCACCCGCAGAAAGACGAACCCCGGCACGTGGCCCCCTCGGCGGCTTTCAAGCCATCCCCCCGAAATGTGCCCAGATGCTTTCAGAGGGCATGGGGTCATGGAAACCGCTTGCCGTACGATCTTGCCCGATCGTGATCGGAATGCGACCACGGAAGTTCGGATTCCGGTCAAGGGGGGCGCAACTTGGGGCTTCCGGCCCCCCCCGGGGGGGTGCCCCTATGACTTTGGTCAAGGGGTCGGGGCGGGTTGGGGGTCGTAGAAGGTGCCGTCGCGGAGCATGGCGAACAGGACGTCGGCTCGGCGGCGGGCGAGGCAG
>NZ_BMUA01000022.1 GCF_014649955.1 Streptomyces violascens | reverse complement strand
GACACGACACGATCTCCAGCCGACGCTGACGCAGGTTCAACGACTCCAGAATCTGGATGCCGACCTTGATCTCCTCGGCCGGCGGCGCCGACAGGGAAACCCGGATCGTGTCCCCGATACCCTCGGCCAGCAGCGCACCAAAAGCCACCGCCGACTTGATGGTGCCCTGGAAGGCCGGACCCGCCTCGGTCACACCCAGGTGCAGCGGATAGTCGCACTGCGCGGCCAGCTGACGATAGGCGTTCACCATCACGACCGGGTCATTGTGCTTCACCGAGATCTTGATGTCCCGGAAACCGTGCTCCTCGAAGAGGGACGCCTCCCACAGAGCCGACTCGACCAGCGCCTCCGGCGTCGCCTTCCCGTACTTCTTCAGCAGCCGCGCATCCAGCGAACCCGCGTTCACACCGATCCGGATCGGCGTCCCCGCATCCTTCGCGGCCAGCGCGATCTCCCTGACCTTGTCGTCGAACTGCTTGATATTGCCCGGATTCACCCGCACCGCGGCACACCCGGCATCGATCGCCGCGAACACGTACTTCGGCTGGAAGTGAATGTCCGCGATCACCGGGATCTGCGACTTCCGCGCGATCGTCGCCAGCGCATCCGCATCGTCCTGCGTCGGACAGGCAACACGCACGATCTGACAGCCCGACGCCGTCAACTCGGCGATCTGCTGCAACGTCGCACCGATGTCCGACGTCCTCGTCGTGGTCATGGACTGCACCGAGACGGGTGCATCCCCGCCGACCGCCACCGACCCGACCTGGATCTGACGGCTCTTGCGACGCTCGGCCAGCCTGGTCGGTACGGACGGCATTCCCAGTGAAATCGCAGTCATCTGCTGTGCAACCCCAAGGTGTGGATCATGGTCCCGAGATCGGCGGGCTCCAGCCTTCGAGGTTACGTCACTCCGAGGGCCCCGAGGACAGGGTGCCCCCAGAGTTCACGCGAAGGGGCGGCCCGGGCACGCTGTGCACCCGGGCCGCCCCTGTCTGCGTACGGCCACTCGTACACCACCGGCGTACGGCAGAACTCTCCCCCGCGACTAGGTGATCTTCACCGGGTTCACCACGTCCGCCACGAGCACGAGCAGCGTGAAGCAGATGAAGATTCCGGCCACCACGTACGCGACCGGCATCAGCTTCGCCACGTCGAACGGGCCCGGGTCGGGGCGCTTGAGGACGCGGGCCAGGTTGCGGCGCAGCGACTCCCACAGGGCGCCCGCGATGTGGCCGCCGTCCAGCGGAAGCAGCGGCAGCATGTTGAACAGGAACAGCGAGAGGTTGAAGCCCGCGAGCAGGAACAGGAACGTCGCGATGATGTTCTGCGTCGGGGCGTCCAGGTTGAGCACCTCGCCGCTGAGCCGGGCCGCGCCGACGACGCCGACCGGGGAGTCGGCCTTGCGCTCGCCGCCGTCGAAGGCGGCGTTCCACAGGTCCGGGATCTTGCCGGGCAGGGCGACGATCGAGTGGACGCCGTTCTCGACCATGTCGCCCATGCGGTTCACGGACGCGCCGAAGCTGAGCGGCTGGATCTCCGTCTTGGCGGCGAAGCCGAGGTAGCCGGCCGGGACGTACTGGTCGGGGACGACCTGGCCGTTCGAGTCCTTCTTGGCCACCATGTTCTTGGCGAGCGTGGCGTGCAGGACGACCTGCTGCCCGCCGCGTTCCACGGTGATCGTGGCCGGGCCGATGGTCTCGCGGATGCGGTCCGAGAGGTCGGACCAGTCCTTCACGGACTTGCCGTCGAAGGCGACGATCTTGTCGCCGGTCTTCATGCCGGCGGCCTCGGCGGGCGAGACCGCGTCGGTGGGCTTGCAGGTCTCGCGCTTCTCGCTCTGCGAGATCACGCACTTCTGGACGCCCGCGACCTGGGTGGTCTGGGTCGCCATACCAAAGCCCATGAGCACGCTGAGGAAGATCGCCACCGCGAGGATCAGGTTCATGAACGGACCCGCGAACATGACGATGACGCGCTTCCAGGGCTTGCGCGTGTAGAACAGCCGGTCCTCGTCGCCGGGCTGGAGCTCCTCGAAGGCGGCGGCCCTGGCGTCCTCGATCATGCCGCGGAACGGCGAGGTCGAGCGGGCCTCGATGCGGCCGTCCGCGCCGGGCGGGAACATGCCGATCATGCGGATGTAGCCGCCGGCCGGCACCGCCTTGAGCCCGTACTCCGTGTCGCCCTTCTTGCGCGACCAGATCGTGGGGCCGAAGCCGACCATGTACTGGGGCACGCGGATACCGAAGAGCTTGGCCGTGGACAGATGGCCGAGCTCGTGCCACGCGATGGAGATGAGCAGCCCCACGGCGAAGAGCGCTATGCCGAGGACCGTCAACAGGATCGTCATGCGCGTGCCTCCGCTGTTGCCTTCACCGCGAGTTCCCGGGCCCGGGCGCGTGCCCAGGTCTCCGCTTCCAGGACGTCCGAGACCGTGAGGGAAGTTCCCGTCCGCGGCGTTCCGTGTTCGGCGACGACCTCCGTCACCGTCTCCATGATCCCGCTGAAGGGGAGCCGCCCGGCCAGGAACGCGTCCACGCATTCCTCGTTCGCGGCATTGAACACCGCCGGAGCCGTCCCGCCCAGCTCCCCGACGTGCCGGGCGAGTCCCACCGACGGGAACGCTTCGTTGTCGAGCGGGAAGAACTCCCAGGTCGACGCCTTGGACCAGTCGAACGCGGGCGCCGCGTCCGGGACCCGCTGGGGCCAGCCGAGCCCGATCGCGATGGGCCCGCGCATGTCCGGCGGGGTCGCCTGCGCCAGCGTCGAGCCGTCGGTGAACTCGACCATGGAGTGCACGTAGGACTGGGGGTGGACGACGACCTCGATGCGCGAGAAGGGGATGTCGTAGAGCAGGTGGGCCTCGATCACCTCCAGGCCCTTGTTGACCAGGGTCGCCGAGTTGACGGTGATGACGGGGCCCATCGCCCAGGTGGGGTGGGCCAGCGCGTCGGCCGGGGTGACGTCGGCCAGTTCGCTCCTGGTACGTCCCCGGAACGGGCCGCCGGACGCGGTCACGACGAGCTTGCGCACATCGGCGCGCTTGCCGGCGGCCAGCGCCTGGAAGAGCGCGGCGTGCTCGGAGTCGACGGGGATGATCTGGCCGGGCTCGGCGATCGCCTTGACGAGCGGGCCGCCGACGATCAGCGACTCCTTGTTGGCGAGGGCGAGGGTGCGTCCTGCTTGGAGCGCGGCCAGCGTGGGGGCGAGCCCGATCGAGCCGGTGATCCCGTTCAGGACGGTGTGGCAGGGGGAGGCCGCGAGCTCGGTGGCCGCGTCGGGGCCCGCCAGGATCTCGGGGAGCGGCTCGGTGCCGTACTGGGCCGCCAGCGCCTCGCGCAGCGCGGGCACGGCGTCCTCGCGCGCCACCGCGACGGCGGCGACCCGCAGCCTCCGGGCCTGCTCGGCGAGCAGCTGGACCCGGCCGCCGGCTGCGGAGAGCGCGGTCACGCGGAAGCGGTCGGGGTTGCGCAGGACCAGGTCGATGGCCTGGGTACCGATGGACCCGGTGGATCCGAGGACCACCACATCGCGTCGGCCTTCGGCCGGATCGAAGGCGATGTGGGGGTCGGCGAGGGGGGCTGGGCTGTCGCTCATGCCCCCCATTGTTGCCGCATCTGCTGTGCGCCCGGACAGCGCTCCTGCCAAGAAGACCGGGACGAGTGCGCGGGCGCCGTCCCGTACCCCGCTGCCGGGGCGGTGCCCGCGGCCCGGACGCCGGAGCGGAACGTGCCGCTCCGGCGTTCGGATCCCCTACGGGAACCGCGATCAGCGGATGGGGCGGTGGACGTTGTCGCGCTTGGCCGGGCCCGGGGTCGCGTCCGCGATCCAGGGGCCGTCGTCGGAGGGGTCGAGGACGCCCTCCTCCAGCCAGGTGTAGGAACCGGCGAGGACCTCGTCGACGACCTTGCGGTCGAGGTCGTCGGTGTTGCTCCACAGCCGGGTGAAGAGCTCCTCCACGCGGATGCGGGACTGGCGGCAGAACGTGTCGGCCAGCTGGACCGCCTCGCGGCCGTTCTCGCCGGTGGACCGCAGGTGCTCGGCCCGTACGCAGGCCGCGCTCATCGCGAACAGCTCGGCCCCGATGTCGACGATCCGGCCGAGGAAGCCCTGTTTGGTCTCCATCCGGCCCTGCCAGCGCGACATCGCGTAGAACGTCGAGCGGGCGAGCTTGCGCGCGGAGCGCTCGGCGTAGCGAAGGTGCTGGGCGAGCGGCCCGAACTCACCGTAGGAGCGCGGGAGTTGACCTGGTCCGGCGACCAGTTTGGGCAGCCACTTGGCGTAGAACCCTGCCGCGTTCGCGCCCGCCCTGGCCTTGTCCTGGAGGGACTTGTCGGGGTCGATCAGGTCGCCCGCGACGGACAGGTGGGCGTCGACCGCCTCGCGGGCGATCAGCAGGTGCATGATCTCCGTCGAGCCCTCGAAGATCCGGTTGATCCGCATGTCGCGGAGCATCTGCTCGGCGGGGACGGCCCGCTCGCCGCGGGCCGCGAGCGAGTCCGCCGTCTCGAAGCCGCGGCCGCCGCGGATCTGGACCAGCTCGTCCGTCATCAGCCAGGCCATCTCGGACCCGTACAGCTTGGCGAGGGCGGCCTCGATGCGGATGTCGTTGCGGTCCTCGTCGGCCATCTGCGAGGAGAGGTCCGTCATGGCTTCGAGGGCGAACGTGGTCGCGGCGATGAACGAGATCTTCGCGCCGACCGCCTCGTGCCGGGCGACCGGCCGGCCCCACTGCTCGCGTACGCCCGCCCATTCGCGGGCGATCTTCAGGCACCACTTGCCGCCGCCGACGCACATGGCGGGCAGCGAGAGGCGGCCGGTGTTGAGGGTGGTCAGGGCGATCTTGAGGCCGGAGCCCTCGGGGCCGATCCGGTTGGCGGCCGGGACGCGGACCTGGTGGAAGCGGGTGACGCCGTTCTCGATGCCGCGCAGGCCCATGAAGGCGTTGCGGTTCTCCACGGTGACGCCCGGCGAGTCCGCCTCGACGACGAAGGCGGTGATGCCGCCCTTGTGGCCCTCCGATTTGGGCACCCGGGCCATCACGACGAGGAGGTCGGCGACGACGCCGTTGGTCGTCCACAGCTTCACGCCGTCGAGTACGTAGTCGTCGCCGTCGGGCACGGCCGAGGTCGCGAGGCGGGCCGGGTCGGAGCCGACGTCGGGCTCGGTGAGCAGGAAGGCGGAGATGTCGGTACGGGCACAGCGGGGCAGGAAGGTGTCCTTCTGCTCCTGGGTGCCGAACAGCTTCAGCGGCTGGGGCACGCCGATCGACTGGTGCGCGGAGAGCAGTGCGCCTATGGCGGGGCTCGCCGAACCGGCCAGGGTGAGCGCCTTGTTGTAGTAGACCTGGGTCAGCCCCTGGCCGCCGTACTTCGTATCGATCTTCATCCCGAAGGCGCCGAGCTCCTTGAGCCCGTTAACGACCTCGTCGGGGATCTGCGACTCGCGCTCGATCAGGCGGCCGTCGACACGGGTTTCGCAGAAGTCGCGCATCTTGGCGAGGAAGGCCTCGCCGCGCTCCACGTCGTCGGGGGCGGGCAGCGGATGAGGGTGGATCAGATCGAGGCGCAGCCGGCCGAGGAAGAGTTCCTTCGCGAAGCTGGGCTTGCGCCAGTCCTGCTCGCGGGCGGCCTCGGCGACCTGGCGCGCCTCGCGCTCGGAGACCTTGGGCGTGTGCTGTGGTGCGGTCATGAGGGGTTCTCCTCGCCGCGGGCTGACGGGTGCGGGCGGCTGCCCGTTACCGGGTGGTGCTACTCGTCCGTATGTACCCGATTCCCGGCACTTGGACCACCCCTCGCGCCCGCCCGGACGTACGACGGCGGCCGGAACCCCCGCACAGTGGGTTCCGGCCGCCGGTCCTGGGGGCGCCTCCTGTTGGCGGCGCCGCGTCCTAGAGGGCGAGGCCCGTCAGGACGAGGACGCGCTCGTAGGTGTAGTCGTCCATCGCGTAGCGGACGCCCTCGCGGCCGACGCCGGAGGCCTTGGCGCCGCCGTACGGCATCTGGTCGGCGCGGTAGGACGGCACGTCGCCGATGATCACGCCGCCGACCTCCAGGGCGCGGTGGGCGCGGAAGGCGGTCTGGAGGTCGTGCGTGAACACACCCGCCTGGAGGCCGTACTTGGACGAGTTGACCGCGGCGAACGCCTCGGCCTCGCCGTCCACCTTCTGGACGGTCAGGACGGGTCCGAAGACCTCCTCGCAGGCGAGGGTGGTGTCCGCGGGCAGCTCCGTGAGCACGGTCGGCGCGTAGGAGGCGCCGTCGCGCTTGCCGCCGGCGAGCAGCTGGGCACCGGCCGAGACGGCCTCGTCGACCCAGGACTCGACGCGCTTGGCGGCGTCCTCGCTGACCAGCGGGCCGACGTCGGTGGCCGCGTCGGACGGGTCACCGGTGACCTGCGCCTCGACGGCGGCGACGATCTTCGGGAGCAGCCGGTCGTAGACGGCGGCGTCCGCGATGACCCGCTGCACCGAGATGCAGGACTGGCCGCCCTGGTAGTTGGAGAAGGTGGCGATACGGGTCGCCGCCCAGTCGAGGTCGGCCTCGGAGGCCCAGTCGGCGAGAACGACGGCCGCGCCGTTGCCGCCGAGCTCCAGGGTGCAGTGCTTGCGCGGCACCGAGTCCATGATCGCGTAGCCGACCTTGTCGGAGCCGGTGAAGGAGATGACCGGGAGGCGGTCGTCCTGCACCAGGGCCGGCATCTTGTCGTTGGCGACCGGCAGGATGCTCCACGAGCCGGCCGGCAGCTCGGTCTCGGCGAGCAGCTCGCCGAGGATGAGGCCCGACAGCGGGGTCGCGGGGGCGGGCTTCAGGATGATCGGGGCGCCGACCGCGATGGCCGGGGCGACCTTGTGGGCGCACAGGTTCAGCGGGAAGTTGAACGGTGCGATGCCGAGGACGACGCCCTTGGGGAAGCGGCGGGTCAGGGCGAGGCGGCCCACGCCGCCGCCGTCGGTGTCCAGGCGCTGGGCCTCGCCGCCGTTGAAGCGGCGGGCCTCCTCGGCCGCGAAGCGGAACACGGAGACCGCGCGGCCGACCTCGCCGCGGGCCCACTTGATCGGCTTTCCGTTCTCCGCGGAGATCAGCTGGGCGATCTCCTCGGTGCGCTCGGCGAGCCGCTTCGATACGTGGTCGAGGGCGGCGGCCCGTACGTGCGCCGGGGTCGCCGCGAACTCCTCCACGACGGCGTGCGCCGCGGCCACGGCCTCCTCGACCTGGGCGTCGGTGGGCACGCTGACCGAGGCGACGTGACGGCCGTCCCAGGGCGAAGTGACATCGAAGCGGTCGTCGCCGGTGGCCTCGCGGCCGGCGAGCCAGAAGGCGGTGGTAGAAGTCATGCCCTCACGGTAGGCCGGGGGGCGGGGGTGTGCGTTTGTCCGGGGTGGAGTGATCGGGACCCGGGGTGCGCCGCTTTGTCATCCCCACCCCGCCCCTTCCCGAAAGCCTCCGACGGATGGGGTGGGTGGGACGGGCGTGCCATCGGTCGACTGCGGGCCGTTCGTGGTTGGGCGCCCAGTTCCCCGCGCTCCTGGCAGGCTCGGCGCTGACCCGCACCGGCATCTTCAGCCCGTCCGGCGTTTGAGGACGAGCGCCCTTCAGGCGCGAACGGGGTCTGCGGCGGAGCCCCAGGAGTCGGGCTCAGGCCATTCGCACCCCCGGAGGCCACGCGGCGGAGCCGCAGAGTGTCACAGCGGGAAGAGGCGGAGTGGGGGACAGCTCACGCGTCCGGGGCCGACGTGGCCTTCAGGGCCAGCCACAGCTCCATGCGGACGTCCGGGTCGTCCAGGGAGCGGCCCAGGATCTCCTCCACCCGGCGCATCCGGTAGCGGAGGGTGTGCCGGTGCACACCGAGGTCCGCCGCCGCCGCGTCCCACTGGCCGTGCCGCGACAGCCACGCCCGCAGGGAGGCCACCAAGTCGCCACGGCCCGTCGCGTCGTGCTCGTACAGGGCGCGGAGCATTCCGTCCGCGAAGGCCCGCACCGCGTCGTCCGCGAGGAGTGGGAGAACAGAACCCGCCACCAACTGCTCGTGTTCCACGAGCAGTTGCCCCCGGCGCCGCGCCACCGACAGCGCCTGCTCCGCCTGCTTGTACGCGGACGCCGCCGCGATCGGCCCGGCCGGCGCGGAGAGTCCTATGACGAGTTCCTCGCCCTCGGCGGCCTCGTGGGACTGGCAGGCCGCGACGGCCTCGCCGCCGTCCGCCGCAAGGACGACCAGCCGCGCCCCCTCCGGCACCACGAGCACCGCCTCGCCGGAGCGCGCGGCGGCCGACTCCATCGTCTCGGCGAGCGCGCCGAGCCCGGCGGGGTCGCCCTCCCCCGCGGGTTCGGCGATGACCAGCCGGAACGGCGCGTCCAGGAGACCGCCGTAAAGATCGCCGGCCACCGCGCGGGCATGGTCCTGCTGTCCGGAGAGCAGCATGCGCAGAACGGCCGCGCCCAGGCGCTGCTCGGCGGACTGGAGCGAGCGGGAGCGTTCCGTCGTCAAGGTCAGCAGCGCGACCGCCGAGTGCACCGCGTAGCGCTCGGCGGTGCCGAGCGGCGCCCCCGTGCCCACGGCCAGCGCGCCCCGCACCCGGCGCCCCGTGCCGAGCGACTGGAGCTCGACCCGGTCGCCGGAGGCGTCGTCGGCGCCGACCACCGCGCTGGCCGGGGCCGCGCGCTCGCGCAGCCGGGCGACGTCCGGGGCGAGCCGGGCGGCGCGCCGCGCGGCCCACTCGGGGGCGGCCGCCACGACCGCGCCGGAGGTGTCGTACAGCGCGGCCCAGCCGTCGACGTGCGCGGCGAGCTTGGCGATCAGGACGGCCGGGCCCTCGGACAGCGCCGCCTTCGTCAGCTCGCGCTGCGCCTCGAACCCGGCGGTGACCGCACGGTACTGGTCGGCCGAGATGGCTGCCGAGACCGCCTTGGAGATGGCCAGGAACGGGGTGCGCCGGGGCACCTCCACGAGCGGGAGGTCCTCCTCGCGGGCCGCGGCGAGCAGCGCCTGGGGCACCGTGTCGTAGTTGACCCCGATCGCGAAGCCGAGCCCGACCACCCCGGCCCTGGCCAGCCTGCGCACGTAGCGGCGCATGGCCTGGGGGTCGTCGGCGTCCAGCGTCATCGCGGTGGTGAGCAGCAGCTCGCCGCCCTCCATGTACGGGACGGGGTCGGCGAGTTCGCTGACGTGGGCCCAGCGCACCGGGCGGTCCAGGTGGTCCTCCCCCGCGCGCACGGTGAGCTTGAGCGCCGAGTGCTGGACGAGCGAGGCGAGCGTGGGCGGCATGGGACCGGGTTACCTTCGCGGCAGGGAGTCAGGAGCACGGGAAGTAGCGACAGTAAGTGATTGCTACGCCCCGTATGAACGGGCAACTCCATTTTGCCAGCTCGGCCAGGTTCCGCCGAGCCGTTCAACCGACAGGTACCGGCCTCACGCCCGCAGGTCCACCAGGAGCGGCGGCGCGTGCTCTCCCTTCACGGTCGTCAGCGAGAGCACCGCGTGCCCGGCCGGCACCTGGTGGGCGAGCTCGGAGGCCGACCAGCGCTCCCGCTCGACCTTGCGCACGGTGACGGCGTCGGTGGTGACGGCCTTGCCGGTGACGAGTTTGCGCAGCGCGTGGACCGCCCGGGTGAGCGGCTGGTCGGCGAAGACGGTGTGCTTGGCGACCTCGGTGGTCTCCACCCACTCGGTGCCCCACGCCTGCGCGAACAGCCGCCCGTCCCAGGTGGTGACCCCGGAGAACGTCATGTGGCAGCCGACCGAGCCGAGCAGCGAGGTGTGCAGCTGCTCCGGTACGTCGCCGAGCGCCCGCAGGGTGAGCAGCACCCCGGCGTTGCAGTTCCGCAGCCGCTGCAGGGACCGTACGGACTCGGCGGTGACCGCGTGCGTGGCGTCGTCGACGGCGAGGAAGGCGAAGAGCGAGCGGTCCCGGCGGGCGGCCGCCCCGGCGGTGAACTGGGCGAGGATCAGCCGGGTCAGCAGGTGCGCCGCCTCCGGGTGGCCGCGTTCGGGCACGTCTACACGGACCCGCAGCGGGTGTTCGAGGGAGCGCAGCGAGAACGGCCGGGTCTCGCCCGTGGTGTCGAAGAACCCCTCGAAGGCAGGGCGGTCGAGCACCGCGACGCGGGCGGCGAGCGCGAGCCCCGGGTCGCCCGGCGTGCCCAACTGCCGCTCCCTGGCGTCGAGTTCGCGATGGTAGGCGCGGTGCGCCTCGGCGTCGAGGCTCCCCCGGAGCTCTTCCATGGCGCCGGGCGATCCGTCGAGCAGCTCGCGCAGGACCGGGACGGCGGGGAAGCGTCCGTGGGCCGCGCGGTAGGGGCCGAGCAGCTGGGCAAGGGCCGTCGCGGCCCGCCGCGCGTCGACCTCGGGGATGTCCCCGGCGAGGGCCTCGGCGAGCAGGGTGGCGGCCTCGTCGGGGTCGGCGGTGCCGCCGTACAGGTCGAGGTCGTACGCGGAGGAGGCGTCGCCGGGCTTGATCACCACGTCGTAGCCGTCGTCGGGACCGAGCGGGGTGCCCGCCGCGCACACCGCTACGACGGCGGCCTTCCCGGCCAGCGCCTGGAGCGCGAGCGACTCCACCACGGGCCGCACCAGGTGCCGGGTCTTGCCCGAGCCGAACGGTCCGACCGCGAGCAGCGACGAGCCGAGCGCGGCCGGGTCGACGGCCGCCCCCGCGCCCCTGCGGGCGGCTGGGGTGCGCTCCGCGTCCGGGTAGCGGCCGAGCCGCACCTGGGAGGTGAGGAGGTCGTGGGTGGCCGCGCGGGCGGGCAGGTCGCGATCGCCCGAGGGGTGCAGACAGGCCCGCGCGCCCTGGCCCGCGACCGCCTCGGCGAACGCGCCGAGCCGGGACGGGTCCGCCTTCACGGTCGCCCATGCCCGCCGGATCCGTACGCAGTCGACGTCGTTCATCCGCCCGGCCCGCTCCTCGGCCACCAGCCGGTCGGCAGTGGCATCCTGACCGGCGGCCCGCAGCTGGGGCCAGTCGGCCGGGGAGGCCACGGGGGATGCGGTGGGGGTCTGCGCCGGGGAGGCGGCCCTGCCCTTGCGGAAGTGGCCGAGCCAGTCGCCGGCCCTGGCGAAGGGCCAGAGCACCGCACCGCCGACCAGCACGTACAGCGCGTAATTGACGAACGTGGCCACCGCCCGGTCGCCGTTGCCGGTCGTCCAGGACAGCGGGAACAGGCTCCAGACGGTGAAGAAGAAGGGGAACAGGCTGGTCCCGATCACGAGCCACACCGCGAACGCGCCGGCAAGGCCCGTGCGCAGGGTCCGCTCCGGCTGCGGACAGTCGACCGCGTACCGCCGGAAGACCTCCAGCCAGTTGCCCATCCGGCCGAACACGTAGATCAGCAGTGCGGCGAAGAGGCTGTTGTAGACCTCGATGGCGGTGATCGCCTCGGACGGCCGCGGATAGCGCCACCACTCGGCGGGCGTGAACAGCTCAAGCAGCACCCGGCTGTGCGGGATGTATCCGTTGGTCCACAGCGACCAGACCAGGGTGGCCGCGAGCAACGCCACCAGGGCGCCGACGAGGAGGGCACGGTCGGGCACCCGGTCCGGGTCCGCGTCTGGCCGCGGCCTGTGGCCGAAGCGCCACAGGCCCGGTTCGGCCGGGGCACGCGGGGTGCGCAGCCAGTCGCCGAGGGCGGGCCCGGCCGGGGGCGCCTCGGCGGGGCGGGGCGGGAGCGGCGGCCGCGGGGGCGGCACTACGGGGCGCGGGACCGCCCCCGAACGGGTGCCGCGTGCGTCGTGCGTGCCTTCGGTGTCCATCGACCCCTTGCCCCCTGACCAGCCAGGTCCGTTCCGAGCGCTGCGAACGCTCAATCTAGTGCCAGGGCACGACGGTTCACCGCTGCTGCACCCCACGCGTCCGCCCGGGGGAACTGTCCGCCGAGGACAAGGGACACACCCTCACCACTACCTAACGGCGCATGCCATGGCCCGTTCGTGCGCCTTAGCCTGCGAAGAAAGCCAAGGAAGCGTCCGAATCCCCACGAAAATCTCCAGGAGCCCCTCATGAGCGCGATCCCGCAGGAGCGCCGCGTCGTCACCGCCATCCCCGGCCCGAAGTCGCAGGAGCTTCAGGCCCGCCGTCTCGCGGCGGTCGCCGCCGGTGTGGGCTCCACGCTGCCCGTGTTCACCGCGCGCGCGGGCGGCGGCATCATCGAGGACGTCGACGGCAACCGCCTGATCGACTTCGGCTCCGGCATCGCGGTGACGTCGGTCGGCGCCTCCGCCGAGGCCGTGGTCCGCCGCGCGAGCGCCCAGCTGCAGGACTTCACGCACACCTGCTTCATGGTCACGCCGTACGAGGGCTACGTCGCCGTCGCCGAGCAGCTCGCCGAGCTGACGCCGGGCGACCACGCCAAGAAGTCCGCGCTGTTCAACTCGGGCGCCGAGGCCGTCGAGAACGCCGTCAAGATCGCCCGTGCCTACACCAAGCGCCAGGCGGTCGTCGTCTTCGACCACGGCTACCACGGCCGCACCAACCTCACGATGGCGCTGACGAGCAAGAACATGCCGTACAAGAACGGCTTCGGCCCGTTCGCGCCCGAGGTCTACCGCGTGCCGGTCGCCTACGGCTACCGCTGGCTGACCGGTCCGGAGAACGCCGGTGCCGAGGCGTCCGCGCAGGCCATCGACATGATCAACAAGCAGATCGGCGCGGACAACGTCGCCGCGATCATCATCGAGCCGGTGCTCGGCGAGGGCGGCTTCATCGAGCCGGCCAAGGGCTTCCTGCCCGCGATCAGCCAGTTCGCCAAGGACAACGGCATCGTGTTCGTCGCGGACGAGATCCAGTCCGGCTTCTGCCGCACCGGCCAGTGGTTCGCGTGCGAGGACGAGGGCATCGTCCCGGACCTGATCACCACCGCCAAGGGCATCGCGGGCGGCATGCCGCTCGCCGCCGTGACGGGCCGCGCCGAGATCATGGACTCCGCGCACGCGGGCGGCCTCGGCGGCACCTACGGCGGCAACCCGGTGGCCTGCGCCGCCGCGCTGGGCGCGATCGAGACGATGAAGGAGCTCGACCTCAACGGCAAGGCCAAGCGCATCGAGGAGGTCATGAAGGCCCGCCTGGCGACCATGGCCGAGAAGTACGACATCATCGGCGACATCCGCGGCCGCGGCGCCATGATCGCCATCGAGCTGGTCAAGGACCGCGCCTCGAAGACCCCGAACCCGGAGGCCGCGGGCGCGCTCGCCAAGGCCTGCCACGCGGAGGGCCTCCTGGTCCTGACCTGCGGCACGTACGGCAATGTCCTGCGCTTCCTGCCCCCGCTGGTCATCGGCGAGGACCTGCTGAACGAGGGGCTCGACATCATCGAGCAGGCCTTCACCGGCGTGTGACGCAGAGCAGCCGACACCGCCTGTGAAGAACGTGTGGGGGGCCAATGGCGGGATGGAGTTCCCGCTGTCGGTCCCCCGCTGTCTGCCGTACGGTTTCTGCAGATGAGAGAAACACCTCGCCCGCAGGGGACTGCGGGCGGTTCCAGGGCGGAGCATCCCCAGCCTTGCCCTGGTCGTGCCCTCGCGCACACCACTGGAGCCTCCGGCTCCGGAACTCCTCACCGATCGGATGGCCGTCCGCCCCACACCCCCCGGGGCGCGCGGTACACCGGTCAAGGCGGCCGCCCCGGAACCTCCCCCCCTGTTCCGGGGCGGCCGGCTTTCCTCTTCGCCACGCTGCTCTGCGTGTTCGCGGTCATCACCTGGCAGGTCGCATCCGGCGGCCCGCTGCGCCGTCTGGACGAGCGCGTCGACCGGGCGGTGACCGGCCACGGGCCGTCCGCCCTCGCGGAGGTCCTCGCCGACCTCGGCAGCATGCCGGTCGCACTCCCCGTCCTCGCCGTCGCCATCGCGTACGCCCTGTGGCGCGGCCTGCGCCGCCAGGCACTGATCGCCGCCGTGACGATGGCCGTGGTGCCGCTCCTGATCGTGCCGCTGAAGGACTGGATCGCCCGGCCGGGCCCGCTGGAGGCCGCCACCGGCTACTACCCCTCGGGCCACACGGCGACCGCGATGGTGGCGTACGGCGGGGCCGCGCTCCTGCTGTCCCCGTCCGTACGCCGCGGATGGCTGATGCCCGCCGCCGCGGGGGCGCTCACCGCGGCGACGGGCATCGGTCTGGTCCTGCACGGCTACCACTGGCCCCTGGACGTCCTTGCCAGCTGCTGCCTGTGCGGGGCTCTGCTGGTGGTCAGCTCCACGGGTATGCGTCGTAGTTCCTCGAGAACTCCCCGCCGTTGAAGCGGTCCCAGTTGATGGACCAGGTCATGAGGCCGCGCAGGCCCGGCCAGGCTCCGTGGGTCCGGTACGCGCCGCAGTCGGCCTTCTTCGTCAGGCAGTCCAGGGTCTTGGTGACCTCGGCGGGACCGGTCCAGCCGTTGCCCGCCTGAGTGGAGGCGGGCAGGCCGATGGCGACCTGGTCGGGGCGCAGCGCGGGGAACATCTTCGAGGTGTCGCCCGCTACGGGGAAGCCGGTGAGCAGCATGTCGGTCATGGCGATGTGGAAGTCCGAGCCGCCCATCGAGTGGTACTGGTTGTCCAGGCCCATGATCGATCCCGAGTTGTAGTCCTGGACGTGCAGCAGGGTGAGCGAGTCGCGCAGCGCGTAGATGACCGGAAGGTAGGCGCCGCAGCGCGGATCCTGCCCGCCCCAGGGGCCGGAGCCGTAGTACTGGTAGCCGAGCTGCACGAAGAACGTCTCCGGGGCCATCGTCAGGACGAACTTCGAGCCGTACTTGGCCTTGAGGGTCTTCAGGGCGTCAATGAGGTTGACGATGACGGGCGTTGTGGGACTGCGGAAGTCCGTGTCGCCGGTGTTCAGCGAGAGCGAGTGGCCCTCGAAGTCGATGTCGAGGCCGTCCAGACCGTAGTCGTCGATGATCTTCGAGACGGACGAGACGAAGGTGTCGCGGGCGGCGGTCGTGGTGAGCTGGACCTGGCCGTTCTGGCCGCCGATCGAGATCAGCACCTTCTTGCCCGCGGCCTGCTTGGCCTTGATGGCGGCCTTGAAGTCGGCGAGCGACTCGACGGTCGGGCAATCGCTGACCGGGCACAGGTTGAACCGGATGTCGCCGGAGGTCGCCGAGGTCGGTTCGCCGAAGGCGAGGTCGATGACGTTCCAGTCGTCGGGCACGTCCGCCATGCGCGTGTAGCCCGCGCCGTTGGCGAAGGACGCGTGCAGATACCCGACGAGCGCGTGGCCCAAGGGCGGCGGGGTGGTGGTGCCCGTGGTGGCCGCGGTGACGGTGGCCGACTTCGGGGACTCCCCCGCGGAGTTGGTCGCGGTGACCTGGAAGGCGTACGAGGTGCTGGGGGCCAGACCTGTGGCGGTGGCCGAAGTCCCGCTCACCGAGGCCACCTTGGCGCCGTCGCGGTACACGGTGTAGCCGGTGGCGCCGGTGACCGGGGACCAGCTCAGGCCGATGCTGGAGGAGGTGGCGCCGGAGGCGGCGAGCCCGGCGGGGGCGGCCGGTATCTGGACGGGAGCGCCGCCGGGGCCGGTCAGGGTCACGTCGTCGGCCTCGTACGCGGCGGTGCCGTACCAGCCGTGCGTGTAGACGGTCACCGAGGTGGTGCCCGCGCCGGTCTTGAAGCTGGTCGTCAGCTGCTGCCAGGAGGGCGCGGACTGCGTCCAGGTCGACACGTCGGTGGTTCCGGTGCCGGAGGCACCGAGGTAGACGTAGCTGCCCTGCACCCAACTGCTCAGCGTGTACGTGGAGTTGGGCTGGACGGCGACCGTCTGGGAGCACTGGGCGTTGTCGCTGCCGGCCGGGGTCGCCTTCAGGGCGGCGGTGCCGCTGTGCACGGGCGAGGAGACGGAGGCGCCGCTGTTCGCGGTGCAGCTCCAGCCGTCGAGTCCGGATTCGAAGCCGCCGTTGCGCATGAGGTCGGTGTCGGCGGCGTGCGCGGACGGCGCCACGGCGACGAGTCCGGCCGCGGCGAGGGTGGCCGCCGTGAGAGCGGCGAAGAGGGACGACCGTAGGGCCGGATGTCTGGTGCGGTCCACAACTGCCTCCCGGCAAGGGGATATTGAGACACGAAGCCCGCACAACATGGTCCAGACCAATCAGGTTGTCAAGACCTCTGGCACCGAGCCGTCCCGACTCAGTCCCGCTTACCCCCGTCCCGTGCGATGTGAGCCGCGGCCTCGTGCATGGCCAGCTCCAGAAGGGTCGGGTCGGTGAGGGTGCCCGAGCCGTCGGGCGGCACCAGCCAGCGCACCCCGCCGGTCGCCCGGCCCGGGTACGGCACCACGATCCAGGTGCCCGCGCCCGCCCCGCGCACCCCCGTGCCGAGCCACCGCGCGACGGTGCCCGGAGGCACGAAGAAGCCGATGCGCTCGTCGCCGAAGTCGGCGAGCACGGGACCCGGCCGGTCCACGAGCCGGGTCAGCACATCGAGCGTGTGACCTCCGAGCTCGCCCGGCAGGATCAGTACGTCCCAGCGCCTGCCGGCCGGAAGGAGGGCGACCCCGAGGGGATTCCGCTCCCATTCCCACCGGCAGGCGTCGGGATCCGGCGCCACCGACGCCAGCCATTCCACCGCGGTCTTCGACCCCGAGGCAGTCATTGCCGTCCTCCGTCCGGTCCCACTCCACTGGGCACAGCCAGTGCGTCCACGAGCGAGAGGGCCAACGAGCCGGGCCATGACGCGACTTCGGGCACCTCATAGTAGTGAACTGGGTCACACCGCGAACGAAAGAAGTGCGCCCCCGGCGTGACCGGGGGCGCACGAAACGATCGAGCAGTCGAACCGGGTCAGGAGTCGAAGCCGAGGCCGACCCGGTCCATCGCCCTGAGCCACAGATTGCGCCGGCCGCCGTTCTCGTCGGCCCGCGCAAGCGACCACTTGGTGATGCCGATGCCCGCCCATGCCACCGGCTCCGGAGGGAAGGGCAGCGGCTTGGTGCGCACCATCTCCAGCTCGGTGCGCTCGGTGTGCTCGCCCGCCAGGAGGTCGAGCATCACCTCGGCGCCGAACCGGGTCGCGCCGACCCCGAGGCCGGTGTATCCGGCGGCGTACGCGACCCGGCCGGCGTGGGCGGTGCCGAAGAACGCCGAGAAGCGCGAGCAGGTGTCGATCGCGCCGCCCCAGGCGTGGCTGAAGCGCAGCCCCTCCAGCTGCGGGAAGCAGTGGAAGAACTGCTCGGCGAGCTTGGCGTAGGTCTCGGGCCGGTCGTCGTACTCGGTGCGCACCTTCCCGCCGTACTGGTAGATCGCGTCGTAGCCGCCCCACAGGATGCGGTTGTCGGCGGACAGGCGGAAGTAGTGGAACTGGTTGGCCGAGTCCCCGAGCCCCTGGCGCCGGTGCCAGCCGATGGAGGCGAGCTGGGCGGCGTTCAGCGGCTCGGTCATCAGCGCGTAGTCGTACACCGGGACCGTGTACGGCCGAAGGCGCTTGACCAGCGAGGGGAACACATTGGTGCCGAGCGCCACGCGCTCCGCGCGGATCTTGCCGTACGGGGTGCGCACGCCCATGCCGCTGCCGACCCGGGCCAGCGAGAGGCCCGGGGTGTGCTCGTAGATCCGTACGCCCAGGTCGAGGCAGGCCCGCTTCAGGCCCCAGGCGAGCTTGGCCGGGTGGAGCATGGCGACGCCGTCGCGGTCCCAGAGCCCGCCGAGGAAGGTGGGCGAGTCGACCTCGGCCCGCAGGGCCTCCTCGTCGAGGAGTTCGAGCCCGCCGAAGCCGAGGTTCGTCGCCTCCTCGTACATCTCGTGCAGCTCTTCGAGCTGGTGGGGCTCGGTGGCCACATCGATCTCGCCGGTCCGCTCGAAGTCGCAGTCGATCTTGTAGCGGGCGACGGTGGCCTCGATGGCGTCGAGGTTCGCCGCACCGAGCTCTTCGAGCCGGGCCAGCTCGTCCGGCCAGCGGGCGAGTCCGTTGCCGAGGCCGTGGGTGAGGGAGGCGGCGCAGAAGCCGCCGTTGCGGCCGGAGGCGGCCCAGCCGATCTCCTTGCCCTCGATGAGGACGACGTCCCGGCCGGGCTCGCGCTCCTTGGCGACGAGCGCGGTCCACAGCCCGCTGTAGCCGCCGCCGACGACGAGGAGGTCGCACTTCTCGTCGCCGGTGAGGGCGGGCAGCGCCTCGGGGCGGCCGGGGTCCTCAAGCCAGAAGGGGACGGGCTTCGCGCCCGCCAGGGACTGTCGTGCTGCACTGTTCATGGCTCGGGTCACGGCCATGATTCCAACTCCCTCAGGAACTGCGTTCGGTTACGCTTTCGCGCTGTTCTTGCGCCGGTTCGCAATGAATTGTCCGGCGGTGACCACCACGACGGCAATGATGAACATGGCCGTCCCGATGACGTTGATCTGCACGGGTGTGCCGCGCTGCGCCGAGCCCCAGACGAACATGGGGAAGGTCACGGTGGAGCCCGCGTTGAAGTTGGTGATGATGAAGTCGTCGAAGGACAGCGCGAAGGCGAGCAGGGCGCCCGCCGCGATGCCGGGCGACGCGATCGGCAGCGTCACCCTCAGGAACGTCTGGACGGGACCCGCGTAGAGATCGCGCGCGGCCTCTTCGAGCCTCGGATCCATGGACATCACACGCGCCTTGACGGCGGTGACGACGAAGCTGAGGCAGAACATGATGTGGGCGATGAGGATCGTCCAGAAGCCCAGCTGCGCGCCCATGTTGAGGAAGAGCGTGAGCAGGGACGCGGCCATCACGACCTCGGGCATCGCCATCGGCAGGAAGATCAGCGAGTTGATCGCGCCGCGCGCCCGGAACCGGTAGCGGACCAGGGCGAACGCGATCATCGCGCCGAGCACGGTCGAGCCGATCGTCGCCCAGAGGGCGATCTGGAGCGACAGCGAGAGCGAGCCGCACATGTCGGCGACCCCGCACGGGTCCTGCCAGGCGTCGGTCGAGAAACGCGTCCAGGAGTAGTTGAAGCGCCCGTTCGGCTTGTTGAACGAGAACACCATCACGACGACGTTCGGCAGGATCAGATACGCGAGCGTCGCGAGCCCCGCGATGACCACGAGATTGCGGCGCAGCCACTTGAGAATGGGCATCAGACCAAGTCCTCCGTCCCGGCTCGGCGGATGTAGACGGTGACCATGACCAGGACGATCGCCATCAGGATGAAGGAGAGGGCGGCGGCCGTCGGATAGTCGAGAACCCGCAGGAACTGCGACTGGATGACGTTGCCGACCATCTTCTGGTCGGTGGAGCCGAGCAGTTCGGCGTTCACGTAGTCGCCGCTGGCCGGGATGAAGGTGAGCAGGGTGCCGGAGACGACCCCGGGCATCGACAGCGGGAAGGTCACCTTGCGGAAGGTGGTGGCGGGCGTCGCGTACAGGTCGCCGGCCGCCTCGTGCAGCCGGGAGTCGATGCGCTCCAGGGAGGTGTAGAGCGGCAGGATCATGAACGGCAGGAAGTTGTACGTGAGTCCGCACACCACCGCCATGGGCGTGGCCAGGACCCGGTTGCCCTCGGTCCAGCCCAGCCAGCTGGTGACGTCCAGGACGTGCAGCGAGCTCAGCGCGTGCACCACCGGTCCGCCGTCGGCCAGGATCGTCTTCCAGGCCAGCGTGCGGATCAGGAAGCTGGTGAAGAACGGCGCGATGACCAGGACCAGGACGATGTTGCGCCAGCGGCCCGCCTTGAAGGCGATCAGATAGGCCAGCGGATAGCCGAGCAGCAGGCACAGCAGGGTCGCGGTTCCCGCGTACAGCAGGGATCGGACGAACTGCGGGTAGTACTCCTTGAAGGCGTCCCAGTACGTCTGGAAGTGCCAGGTGACCTGGAAGCCCTTCTCAAGTGAGCCTGTCTGTACGGAAGTCGAGGCCTGGTACACCATCGGCAGCGCGAAGAACACGATCAGCCAGAGGATGCCGGGCAGCAGCAGCCAGTACGGGACGAGCCGCTTGCGGGTGGAGCCCTTGCGCACCGGAAGGTCGCCTTGTCGAGAAGGGGCCGCTTCGGCCAGGGCGGTCACGCGGCGTCCTCGACCTTCTCGACGCCCGCGTCGATGGCCTGGGCCGCGTCGAGGCCGAAGGTGTGCGCCGGGTTCCAGTGCAGGACGACCTCGGCGCCGGGGAGGAGTCCCGCGCGCCTGTCAACGTTCTGCTCGTACACGGAAAGGCCCTTGCCCGCCGGGGAGTCCACCAGGTACTGGGTGGAGACGCCGATGAAGGACGAGTCGACGATGCGGCCGCTCACGCGGTTGCGGCCCTCCGCGATCGCGCCCTCGTCGTCGCGGTGGGCGAGCGAGATCTTCTCGGGGCGTACGCCGACGAGGAGCTTGCCGCCGCTGCTCGCGGGGGCCGAACATCGCCCGCCGGGCAGCCGCAGCTTGGCGCCGCCGGCGGTGACCACGAGATCGTCGCCGTTCTTTTCGGCGACCTCGGCCTCGATGAGGTTGGAGGTGCCGAGGAAGTTCGCGACGAACGTGGTCTTCGGGTTCTCGTACAGGTCGGCCGGGGCGCCGAGCTGTTCGACGCGCCCGCCGTTCATCACCGCGACCGTGTCGGCCATCGTCATGGCCTCCTCCTGGTCGTGGGTGACGTGCACGAAGGTGATGCCCACCTCGGTCTGGATGCGCTTGAGCTCCAGCTGCATCTGGCGGCGCAGCTTGAGGTCGAGGGCGCCGAGCGGCTCGTCGAGGAGCAGCACCTGGGGGTGGTTGATCAGTGCGCGGGCGACGGCGACGCGCTGCTGCTGGCCGCCGGAGAGCTGGTGCGGCTTGCGGTGCGCGAAGTCGCCGAGCTGCACGAGCTCCAGCATGTCGTCGACCTGCTTCTTCACCGACTTGATGCCCCGGCGGCGCAACCCGAAGGCGATGTTCTCGGTGACGTTCAGGTGCGGGAAAAGGGCGTACGACTGGAAGACGGTGTTCACCGGCCGCTTGTACGGCGGAAGGTCGGTGACGTCCTTGTCACCGAGGAAGACCGTGCCGGTGGTCGGCTCCTCGAGCCCGGCGATCATGCGGAGCGTGGTGGTCTTGCCGCAGCCGGACGCGCCGAGCAGGGCGAAGAACGAGCCCTGCGGGACGGTCAGTTCGAGCGGGTGGACGGCGGTGAAGGAGCCGTACGTCTTGCTGATCCCGGTGAGGCGGACGTCGCCGCCGGCGGTGCTGTCTGTCATGGGTGGGGTCCCAGGGTGTTGAGGGGAAGGGGGACTCTGATCAGGGGGCGGGCGGCTCAGGCCCCGATGAGTTTGGAGAACTTCTGCTCGTACGCCGTCTCCTCGGCCTCGCTGAGCGAGCGGAAGGCGTGGGACTTCGCGGTCATCGCCCGGTCCGGCAGGATGAGTTCGTTCTGCGCGAGCGCCGGGTCGATCTTGGCGAGTTCGTCGCGGACCCCGTCGACCGGGCACTGGTAGTTGATGAACGCGGCGAGCTTGGCGGCCACCGGGAGCTCGTAGTAGTAGTCGATCAGCTTCTCGGCGTTGCTCTGGTGCCGGGCCTTCGCCGGGACGAGCAGGTTGTCGCTGGAGGTCATGTAACCGGCCGCCGGGATCGCGTACTTGATGTCCGGGTTGTCGGAGCGCAGCTGGGTGACGTCGCCGCCCCAGGCGACACAGGCCGCGAGGTCGCCCTTCACCAGGTCGCCGGTGTAGTCGTTGCCGGTGAAGCGGCGGATCTGCTTGGTGTCGACGCCCTTCTGGAGGCGTCCGATCGCGGCGTCGAAGTCGGCGTCGGTGAACTTCGCCGGGTCCTTGCCGAGGTCGAGCAGGGTCATGCCGATCGTGTCGCGCATCTCGGAGAGGAAGCCGACCCTGCCCTTGAGGCTCGGGTCGTCGAGCAGCTGGGTGATGGAGTCGACCTTCTTGCCGCCGGTCGCCTTGGCGTTGTACGCGATGACGGTCGGGATGCCGGTCCACGGGTAGGAGTAGGCGCGGCCCGGGTCCCAGTCGGGCATCCGGAACTGGGGCGCCAGGTTGGCGTACGCATGCGGCAGGTGGGAGGGGTCGAGCTGCTGTGCCCAGCCGAGCCGGATGAGCCGGGCGGCGAGCCAGTCGGTGAGGACGACGAGGTCACGGCCGGTGTCCTGGCCGCCCGCGAGCTGCGGCTTGATCTTGCCGAAGAACTCGACGTTGTCGTTGATGTCCTCGGTGTACTTGACCTGGATCCCGGTGCGGCGGGTGAACTCGTCCAGCGTCGGATGGTGCTTCTTGTCGTCGCTGATGTCCATGTACTGCGTCCAGTTGGAGAAGTTGATCTGCTTCTCCTGGGACGAGTGGTCCGCGTTGGACGGTCCGGCGCCGTTCTCCTTCTTGGCCGCCGGGATGCCGCACGCGCTCAGGCCGGCCAGACCGCCGACGGTGAGCGCGCCGACGCCCGAGGCGCGCAGCAGGGAACGGCGGGTCAGGGCGCCCCGGCCGTTGGTCATGCTGCGCCGGACGGCGGCCAGTTGGGCCGCTGACAGGCTGTCGGACTCGTACTGCTCCATGCGCTGTATGCCCTTTCGGGTGGGTTCGGTGGCCTGGTCGGGCCGCCTCTGCTATCGGTCCCCGAAGATCGTGCGGTGCCAGTCCTTCCTGGCGACCGCTGTGTTGTCGTACATCACATGCTTGACCTGCGTGTACTCCTCGAAGGAATACGCCGACATGTCCTTTCCGCAGCCGCTCGCCTTGTAGCCGCCGTGCGGCATCTCGCTGATGATCGGAATGTGGTCGTTGATCCACACGCAGCCCGCCTTGATCTCGCGGGTGGCCCGGCCGGTGCGGTACACGTCGCGGCTCCAGGCGGAGGCGGCGAGTCCGTAGGGGGTGTCGTTGGCGAGCGCGATGCCCTCGTCGTCGGTGTCGAAGGGCAGCACCACCAGGACCGGGCCGAAGATCTCGGCCTGGACGACCTCGCTGTCCTGGGGGGCGTCCGCGATGAGGGTGGGCCGGTAGTAGGCGCCGTCGTTCTTCGGGGCATCGCCGCCCGTGACGATCCGTGCGTAGGCCCTGGCCCGCTCGACGAATCCGGCGACGCGGTCGCGGTGGGTGTGCGAGATCAGCGGGCCGAGGTCGGTGTCCTCGCTGAACGGGTCGCCGATCCGGACGGTCTCCATGAGGGCCGCGGTCTGCTCGACGAAGGCCTCGTACAGGGGGCGCTGGACGTAGGCGCGGGTGGCGGCGGTGCAGTCCTGGCCCGAGTTGATGAGGGAGGCTGCGACCGCGCCGTGCACGGCGGCCTCCAAATCGGCGTCGTCGAAGACCACGAAGGGGGCCTTGCCGCCGAGTTCGAGGTGGATCCGCTTGACCGTCCTGGTGGCGATCTCGGCGACCCGCTTGCCGACCCCGGTCGAGCCGGTGAAGGAGGTCATCACGACGTCCGGGTGCCCGACCAGGTGCTCGCCCGCCTCCTTTCCGGCGCCGCTGACGATGTTGACGACACCGTCCGGAATGCCGGCCCGCTTGGCGGCCTCGGCGAACAGGAGCGAGGTCAGCGGTGTGGTCTCGGCGGGCTTGAGGACGATGGTGTTGCCCGCCGCGATCGCCGGGAGAATCTTCCAGGCGGCCATCTGGAGCGGGTAGTTCCAGGGCGCGATGGACCCGACGACCCCGATGGGCTCACGGCGTACGTACGAGGTGTGGTCCCCCGAGTACTCCCCGGCCGACCTGCCTTCCAGGTGCCGGGCCGCGCCCGCGAAGAACGCGGTGTTGTCGACGGTGCCGGGCACGTCGAACTCGCGGCTCAGCTTGATGGGCTTGCCGCACTGGAGGGACTCGGCCTGCGCGAACTCCTCGGCGCGCTCGGCGAGGACCTCCGCGAGGCGGTGCAGGGCGTCCGAGCGCTCGCCGGGGGTGGCGCCGGACCAGGCGGGGAAGGCGTCCTTGGCCGCGGCGACCGCCGCGTCGACATCGGCGGGACCCGCGAGCTCGTAGTCGTACACCGTCTCCCCCGTCGCCGGGTCGACGACCGCCTGACGGCGTCCGGAGGTGCCGGGGCGCAGCCGCCCGCCGATGTACTGGGCACCGGCCGCGAAGCGGTCCTGCGCCGGGAAGCGGGGTTGTGCCTGGGTGCGATTGCCGTTGCCGCTGTCGGTGTCCATGTCGCCCACGTTCTTCGTAGCTTCAGCTCGATTTGAGTGACGATCCTGGCAGAGGCACATCTGGCCAACAAGTGATTCCGTTGTTGCCTTTTGGTTACGCGACGGAATCTGTCGACCATGTGTCGCGTCGGGGCGGGAATGGCCCGACGTAGTGTCAGTGGCGCCTGTCAGACTCGCGTGCATGGAGGAAATCACGGGGGACCGCGCACCGCTCGACCAGCTGATCGCGCAGGTCAAGAACGGTGACCGGATCAAGTATCTGCATTTCTGGGGCCACCGGCCCCAGCGGGACGGCTCGCTCGGCCCAAGCTGTTTCAGCCAGTGGTGGCCGTCACGCTTCGTGGTCGACGGTGTCGAGTACGCGACGGCCGAGCACTGGATGATGGCGTCGAAGGCGCGGCTGTTCGGCGACGCGGAGGCCGAGCGCGCGGCGCTCACGGCGGCGAACCCGGCGCTCGCGAAGAAGGCCGGTCGCCTGGTGCGCGGCTTCGACGAGGCGGTGTGGCGGCGGGAGCGGTACGGGGCAGTCCTGGCCGGCAGCCTGCACAAGTTCGGCCAGGACGAGGCACTGCGGGCCTACTTGCTCGGCACCGGAAACCGGGTGCTCGTCGAGGCGAGCCCGCTGGACCGGATCTGGGGCATCGGCCTGGCGGCGGACGCGCCGGAGGCGGACGATCCCGCGCGGTGGCGCGGCCTGAACCTGCTGGGCTTCGCGCTGACGGAGGCGCGGGAGCAGCTGCGCCGACTGCGCACCTGATCCCGCCCCGGTGAAGGGGGCCACTGCGGACCCCCTTCACCGGGCGGAAGCGCCTGAGGCGTTCCTCAGCGGGCGGAGGACACGGACAACGACAGGGAGTCCGAGTAGGAGCTGTCGTCGTAGCGGGAATGTCCCAGCGAGTTGGTCACGATCACCAGGACGAGTATCGCGGCGCCGAGCACAATTGCGACGATGCCCATGATGATGCCCGCCAAGGCCTGGCCCCGGTTGTTGGCCTCACCGCGGCGGGCCTTGCCCTTGCCGAGCAGTCCGAAGATCAGCGCGAGCGTGCCGAGCACGATGCCGGCGATACCGATGCTGCACAGCATGAGCACACACGCGGCGATGCCGAGCACCATCGCGGCGATGCCGAACCCGTTCTGCGGGGCGGGCATCCCGGTCCAGCCGGGGTAGCCGTAGGCGGGCTGCTGGCCCGCGCCCGGGTATCCGGGGTAGCCCTGGGCGGGCTGCTGCGGGTAGCTGGGGTAGCCGTAGCTGCCGGGCACCGCCTGGCCGGGCGGCGGCGTCGGGCCGCCGAAGCCGGGTGCGGGAGCCTGCTGTCCGGGCACCTGCTGTCCGGGCGCACCCGGGAAGGGGCCCTGGGCCGCGGCAGCGGCGGGGGCTCCCTGGTCCGGGGCAGCGCTCTGGCCGTCGGCACCCGGTATCGAAATGACCGTCTGCTGGTCGTGCACCGGCGGCTTGTCCAGCGGGACCTTGTGCTCCGGCGGCGCCCAGGGGTCGCGCGGCTCCTGGCCTCCCGGCGGCTGCTGGGTGTTGTCTGACATGGGCCTCCCCCATCGTGGTTCCGTCATGCTACGGCCCCGGGTCCAGGGCGGGACCGCCCGGCCTACCATGATCCCCGACGTCCGGAGGCCGTACGCCGCCGACCGCGCGAGGACCCTCGCGGCAGACCCATGGAGGACCCCATGACCGACCTGCACCCCTTCATCGCGGGGCTGCCCAAGGCCGAGCTCCACGTGCACCACGTCGGCTCCGCCTCGCCGCGCATCGTGGCCGAACTGGCCGCCCGCCACGCGGACTCGAAGGTTCCCACCGACCCCGAGGCGCTCGCGGACTACTTCACGTTCACGGACTTCGCCCACTTCATCGAGGTCTATCTTTCGGTCGTCGACCTGATCCGGACCCCGGAGGATGTGCGCCTTCTCACCTATGAGGTGGCTCGGGACATGGCCCGGCAGAACATCCGCTACGCCGAGCTGACCATCACGCCGTTCTCCTCCACCCGCCGCGGCATCGACGAGCGCGCGTTCATGGACGCGATCGAGGACGCCCGCAAGGCAGCCGAGACCGAGTTCGGCACGGTCCTGCGCTGGTGCTTCGACATTCCGGGCGAGGCCGGCCTGGAGGCCGCCGCCGAGACGACCCGGCTCGCCACCGAGGACGGGGTGCGCCCCGAGGGCCTGGTCTCCTTCGGCCTGGGCGGCCCCGAGATCGGGGTGCCACGGCCGCAGTTCAAGCCGTACTTCGACCGCGCCATCGCCGCGGGCCTCCACTCCGTGCCGCACTCGGGCGAGTCCACCGGGCCGCAGTCGATCTGGGACGCGCTGATCGAGCTGCGCGCCGAGCGCATCGGTCACGGCACGAGTGCCACCCAGGACCCGGCGCTCCTCAAGCACCTCGCCGACCACCGGATCGCCCTGGAGGTCTGCCCGACGTCCAACCTGGCGACGCGGGTGGTGCCCGACCTGGACCGGCACCCCGTCAAGGAGATGGTGGCCGCGGGCGTGCTCGTCACGATCAACAGCGACGACCCGCCGATGTTCGGCAGCGACCTCAACAACGAGTACGCGGTCGCCGCCCGCCTTCTGGACCTGGACGAGCGGGGCCTCGCGGACCTCGCGAAGAACGCCGTCGAGGCCTCGTTCCTCGACCCGGCGGGCAAGACGCGGCTCGCCGGCGAGATCGACGACTACACGGCGAAGTGGCTCGCCCGCTGACCTCCTCGGACCCGGCGCCGGCTGGCTGACCCCGGCGCCGCTCAGGACAATGGCCCCATGCGCACCGTGACAGCCGTGGCCCACCGCGGCGACCCGTACCGCGTCCGCGAGAACACGCTCCCCTCCATCTCCTCGGCACTGGTGCGGGGCGCGGACGCGGTCGAGATCGACGTCCGCACGACCCAGGACGGCGTGCCCGTGCTGCTGCACGACGAGACGCTGAAGCGGCTGTGGGACTGGGACCGCCCGGTGGCCGAGCTGCCGTACGCCGAGGTGCGGGAGGTGACCGGCGGCGGGGTCCCCACCCTGCGCCAGGCGCTGATCGCGGTCGGCGCACACCGGGTGATGCTCGATCTGCCGGGCGCCACCGAGGAGTCGGTGCGCAAGGTGGTGAACACGGTCCGCGAGTGCGGTGCGGGCGAGCGCGTCTACTACTGCGCGGGGCCGGTCGCCATGCTGCGGGTGCGCGCCGCCGACCCGAACGCCGAGATCGCCCTGACCTGGACGAAGCCCGCCCCGCCCCGGCCGACGCTGATCGACGCCATTGGGCCCCGCTGGCTCAACTACCGCTTCGGGATTGTCGGTTCGGAGCTGGTGGAGCGGGTCCACCGGGACGGGATGCTCGTCTCGGCGTGGACCGCGGACACCGCGCGCACCCAGCGCCGTCTCATCGAGTACGGAGTGGATTCGATCACCACCAACCGCGTGGACGCGCTGCACGGCATCCTGTCCGGGCGGTGAAGGGCCGCGTTTCGAAGGGGGACAAGGGGTGGGTAGGGAACGCCTGGCGGCACGGCTGCGGGCGGCGAACGGCTGGGCGGTCGACATCGGGCTCGCCCTGCTGGTGCAGGTGGCGATGTCGATCCCGTTCGTCGTGGAGCGGCCCGACGGGCTGCGCCCGGCCACCTGGGCGGACTACGCCCTGACCTCGCTGGCCGTGCTGCCCCTGGTGTGGCGGCGCCGCGCCCCGGTCGCGGTGACGCTCGCGGTCCTGGCGGCGGGAGCCGCGTACAAGCTCACCCTGGACGGGCCCGGCCAGCCGCTGCCGTACCCGGGGCTCGTCGCCCTCTACTCGGTGGCCGCGCTGTCCCCGGTGCGCCGACGGATCTCCGTCGCCGCCCTTGTCGCGGTCCTCATCGTGCCCTCGGTGGCGCTCAACACCCAGGACGCCAAGGAGTTGATGTTCTCCTTCTTCGTCTTCGGTGCCGCGTACGCGCTCGGGCGGCTGACCCATACCCGGCAGGCCTACACCACGGCCGTCGAGGACCGCGCGGCGCAGCTGGAGCGGGCCAACCGCATCGAGGCCGAGCAGGCCACGGCGCGCGAACGGGCCCGGATCGCCCGGGAGATGCACGACATCCTCTCCCACGCGGTCAGCATCATGATCGTGCAGGCGGAGGCGGGCCCGGTCGCGGTGCGGGCGGCGCCCGCACGGGCGGAGGCGGCGTTCGAGGCGATCTCGGAGACGGGCCGGGACGCGATGGTGCAGCTGCGCCGGATGCTGGGAGTACTCCGGGAGGAGACCGCTCCGGATGCCCCGCGCGAGCCGCAGCCGGGCATGGCGGCGCTGCCCGCGCTGGTCGAGCGGGTCTCCCTGGGCGGCGGCCCCTCGGTCGCGTACGAGACGAAAGGCACGGCCCGCCCGCTCCCCCCGGCCGCCGGGACGACCGTGTACCGGATCGTGCAGGAGGCCCTCACGAACGCGGTGAAGCACGCGGCGGCCTCGACGATATCCGTACAACTCTCTTACTCCGTACGGGAGTTGACGATCACGGTCCGGGACGACGGAGGCGGGCCCGGTACCGTACCCACTCGCCGCACCGCGCCGGGCCCCGGTACCGGGCACGGCCTGATCGGCATCCGGGAACGGGCGGCGGCGCACGGCGGCACGGCATCGGCGGGCCCGGGCCCGGACGGCCGGGGCTTCGAGGTCAGGGCCGTCATCCCCCTGCCTCCCGCCCCCTCGATAGCCTCCTCGGCGGAGGTGGGGAGATGACGATCCGTGTGGTGGTGGCCGACGACCAGGAGCTGGTGCGCAGCGGCTTCGCCCTGATCCTGGACGTGCAGCCGGACATCGAAGTGGTCGCGGAGGTGGGCGACGGCATCCAGGCCGTCGACGCCGTACGCCGGCTGGCGCCCGACGTGGCGCTGCTCGACATCCGCATGCCGCATCTGGACGGCATAGAGGCCTGCCGTGCGATCAGCGCGGCGAGCGCCTGCCGCACGGTGATGCTGACCACCTTCGACTCGGAGGAGTACGTGTACGAGGCGCTGCACGCCGGGGCGAGCGGCTTCCTCCTCAAGGACGTCCGACGGGACGATCTGGTGCACGCGGTACGGGTGGTGGCGGCCGGGGAGGCGCTGCTCGCACCCTCGGTGGCACGGCGATTGATCGCCGAGTACACATCGAGGCCCGCCGCCCCGGTCCCCTCCGCCCGCCTCGACGCGCTGACCGCCCGCGAACGCGAGACGCTGCTGCTGCTCGGCCGGGGCCTGTCCAACGCCGAGATCGCGGCCGAACTGACGGTCTCCGAGCACACCGTGAAGACGCACGTGGGCAACGTGCTGGCGAAGCTGGGCCTGCGCGACCGCATCCAGGCGGTGATCTGCGCGTACGAGTCGGGCCTGATCTCGGCGGGGGCTGCGTCCTGAGCCCTTGGGCGGCACGGCCCGCGAGGGGCAGCTCCCCCGGCCGGGGGATGACGTACGCACCCGACTGCCCCGCACGGGCGAGAAGACGAGGCCACCAGAACCCCCCGCCACGGCGATCCGCACACCCCCTGGGATCCGCAGGATGGAAGCCACCAAGCGACAACGGTCCACCTCGCCACGGAGCCCCCATGAACACCCGCACCACCCTCATCGCCACCGCCCTCGCCCTGGGCATCTCGGCAGGACCCGCCCTCGCCGCACCCCCGGCCCCCGTCGCGGCGGCGAGCCGAGCCGCCGCCCACCAGACCGCTCCCCTCGACACCGCCGCCCTGCGCGCGGCCATCGCCGGGGCGGGGAAGCCGGGGGCGGACGCGACCGCCGCGCTGGTGAGAGTCGGCGGCACCGGGGGCAACTGGCTCGGCAGTGCCGGGGTGCACGATCTGGCGAGCAACACCCCGGCGGACCCGGACGCGCGGTTCCGGGCGGGTTCGGTCACCAAGGTCTTCACCGCGGCCATGGTGCTGCAGCTCGCGGGCGAGGGCCGGGTCGACCTGAACCGCCCGGCGCGCGCCTACCTGCCCGACCTGATCCCTGCCGCATACAGCAATGTGACAGTCCGTCAGCTTCTCGACCACACCAGCGGCATCCCCTCCGTCGGCTCACCCGACGACTCCCCGGAATACCTGTACGCGCACCGCTTCGAGAGCAGCGACCCGAGGGAAGTCGTGCGCGAGGCGACCGCGCGGAAGCCGGACTTCGCGCCCGGCCTCAAGCAGCACTACGACAACATCGGCTACACGGTGGCCGGCCTCCTGATCGAGCGGGTCACGGGCGACGCGTACGCCCATCAGCTCGCCACCCGCATCCTGCGGCCCCTGCACCTGACCCACACCTACGTGCCCGGCGCCGACCCCGCCATCCGCGGCCCGCACAACCACGGCTACCAGGTGTTCACGAAGCCGGACGGCTCGACCGAGCTGCGGGACGTGACGGTGTGGGGCGCCGGGGACACCTTCGCGGCGGGCGATCTGATCTCGACCACGGCCGACCTGGAGCGCTTCACGCGCGCCCTGTTCACCGGCCAGGTGGTGCGCGGCCCGCAGCTGAAGGAGATGTTCACCCTGCCCGACGCGTCGGTGCGCGACATGAAGACGGGCAAGCCGGCCGCGTACAGCGCGGGTCTGTCGACGATACGGCTCGGCGGCCACGACGTGTGGGGCAAGACGGGCGGGCGCTGGGGCTACAACACCGCGATCGCGGCGACGGTGTCGCCCACCGGGGCGCTCTCGCGGACCCTGGTCTACAGCGTCAACTCCACGGACGCGAAGGGCTCGGACATGAACCCCACGGCCATGCACGTCATGATCGCCGCCTTCGGCGCCCCGGACCCCGCCTGACCGCCCGCCCTCACACCGGAACCGGCACCGCCACCGGCTCCCCCGCCCCCATCGCCTCCAGCGCCTTGACCTTGCGCCGCACCACGTACAGCGGGATCACCCCGAACACCCCGAAGGACATGTCGATCACCGACCACCAGAGGGGAATCCCTCTGATGGGCCCGCAGATCAGCGCGAGCGGGACGATCCCCGCACAGGCGATCATCCCGAACTCGACGACCCAGATATTGCGGACGGGATCGCGCAGCGGCCCGTAGAACGCGACCGCGATGACGAGATGGGCGAAGGCCAGCCAGTCCGTCCCGTACAGCAGGAACGGGTACTCGGCATCCGCGGAATCAAGCCCGTACCGCACCCGGTCGATCCAGACACTGAGCCCCGGCAGCCAGTCGCCCAGCGGCGTGTTCCGCAACAGGGACTGCGTCCAGTGCAGTTCATGGACCAGGGGAAAGGCCGTCAGCCCGCTCAGCACGAGACAGACGATGAAGACGACCAACCACACGCGGATACGCCGCAACAGGGCGTTTCGCTCGCTCATGATCGCAAGCGTACGCCTCCGTTGAACGTGTTCAAAACAAGGGCCGCCCCCTACAACCCCACAATCGCGTTCCACCGCTTCGCGAACTCCGCCCGTTCCTCCGACGTGATGTCCCGGGCGATCGCGAGCCGCCCCCGCATCGCGTCGTCGGGGAAGATCAGCGGGTCCTCGGCGAGTTCGGCCTCGCCCTTGTCCTTGGAGGAGGCGAGGACGTCACGGGCGGCGGGGACCGGGCAGACGTAGTTGACCGAGGCGGCCAGTTCGGCCGCGACCCGGGGGTCGTAGTAGTAGTCGACCAGGGCCTCCGCGTTCGCCTTGTGGCGGGCCAGGTTGGGGATCATCATCGATTCGGCCCAGAGCTCCGCGCCCTCCTCGGGCACCACGAACTCGATGTCGGGGTTGTCCGCCTTCAGCTGGAACACGTCGCCGCTGTAGGCCTGGCAGGCCAGGACGTCGCCCTTGTTGAGGTCACTGGTGTAGTCGTTGCCGGTGAAGCGGCGGATCTGCTTCTTGGCGACCAGCTTCTCGACCTGGTCGCACATCCGGTGGAAGTCGGCAGCGGTCCACTTCGTGATGTCGACGCCGTTGCCCTGCATCAGGAGCGCGAAGGACTCGTCGAGCCCGGAGAACAGCGTCACCTTGCCCGCGAGCCGCGGGTCCCACAGGTCGCTGACGTGCTGGAGCTCGCGGCCGAGCTTCTTCTTGTTGTACGCGATGCCGGTGATCCCGGACTGCCACGGGACGCTGTGCAGGCGCCCGTTGTCGAAGGCGGGGGTGCGCAGCTGGGGGTCGAGGTAGCGGGTGACGTTGGGCTGCTTGGCGCGGTCCATCTCCTGCACCCAGCCGAGCCGCACGAACCGGGCCGCCATCCAGTCGCTGATCACCATCAGGTCCCGGCCGGTCTCCTGGTGGTTCATCAGGGCCGGACTGATCTTCCCGAAGAACTCGTCGTTGTCGTTGATCTCCTCGGTGTACGTGACGGAGATCCCGGTGCTCTTGGCGAAGGCGTCCAGGGAGGGGCGCTTGGAGGCGTCGTTGTCGTCGACGTCTATGTAGAGCGGCCAGTTCGCGAAGGTGAGGGACTTGTCGGCCGCCGAGCGGTCGCGCCCTGCCCGGTCGCCCGGTTCGACGTACGCCGCGGGGACTCCGCAGCCGGCCAGCCCGGCAAGGGCTGCGCCGCCGCCGAGGGCGCGCAGCAGGCTGCGGCGGGAGAACGGGCTGGTGGCGGGGAACGCGGTCGGTCGCATTCCGGCAGGATGCCCGCCCCGCCGAGCGGGTTCAATGGACGCTGCGTACAGCCGTACGCCCCAGGCCAGACACCCTGTCGGGGGCGCGGGGGCAGGAAGAAGGGGCGGGGGATCAACTCCCCCGCCCCTTCCGCGTGTTCAGGCCTGCTCTCAGCCCTCGATGGACGTCATCACGTGCTTGATGCGGGTGTAGTCCTCGAAGCCGTACGCCGAGAGGTCCTTGCCGTAGCCGGACTTCTTGAAGCCGCCGTGCGGCATCTCGGCGACCAGCGGGATGTGGGTGTTGATCCACACGCAGCCGAAGTCGAGGTTCTTGGACATGCGCATGGCGCGGGCGTGGTCCTTGGTCCACACCGAGGAGGCGAGCGCGTACTCGACGCCGTTCGCGTACTCCAGGGCCTGGGCCTCGTCGGTGAAGGACTGGACGGTGATGACCGGCCCGAACACCTCGTTCTGGATGATCTCGTCGTCCTGCTTGAGGCCGGAGACGACGGTCGGGGCGTAGAAGTAGCCCTGCTCACCGACCCGGTGGCCGCCCGCCTCGACCTTGGCGTGCGCGGGGAGGCGGTCGATGAAGCCCGAGACCTGCTTGAGCTGGTTGGCGTTGTTGAGCGGGCCGAACAGCACGTCCGCGTCGTCCGGCTGCCCGGTCTTGGTGTCGGAGGCGGCCTTGGCGAGCGCGGTCACGAAGTCGTCGTGGATCGACTCGTGGACGAGCACGCGGGTCGCGGCCGTGCAGTCCTGGCCGGCGTTGAAGTAGCCGGCGACCGCGATGTCCTCGACGGCCTTGGCGATGTCGGCGTCCTCGAAGACGACGACCGGGGCCTTGCCGCCGAGCTCCAGGTGGACGCGCTTGACGTCCTTGGAGGCGGACTCGGCGACCTGCATGCCGGCCCGTACGGAACCGGTGATGGAGGCCATCGCCGGGGTCTTGTGCTCGACCATGGCGCGGCCGGTGTCGCGGTCGCCGCAGATGACGTTGAAGACGCCCTTGGGGACGATCGCACCGATGATCTCGGCGATCAGCACGGTCGAGGCCGGGGTGGTGTCCGACGGCTTGAGGACGACGGTGTTGCCCGCGGCGAGCGCCGGGGCGAACTTCCAGACGGCCATCATCATCGGGTAGTTCCACGGCGCGACCTGCGCGCAGACACCGACCGGCTCACGGCGGACGATCGAGGTCATGCCCTCCATGTACTCGCCGGCGCTGCGGCCTTCGAGCAGCCGGGCCGCGCCGGCGAAGAAGCGGATCTGGTCCACCATCGGCGGCACTTCTTCGGTGCGGGTGAGCTCGATCGGCTTGCCGGTGTTCTCCGACTCGGCGGCGATCAGCTCCTCGGCGCGCTCCTCGAAGGCGTCCGCGATCTTGAGCAGGACCTTCTGGCGCTCGGCGGGGGTGGTGTCGCGCCAGGCCGGGAACGCCGCGGCGGCGGCCGCCATGGCGGCGTCCACGTCCTCCTGGCCGGAGAGCGGCGAGGTCGCGTAGGCCTGGCCCGTGGCCGGGTTGACCACCTCGATGGTCCGCCCGTCGGCAGCATCGCGGAACTCTCCGTCGATGTAGTTGCGCAAACGACGCAGTTCGGTGGTCACTTCGCTGGCCTCCCGGTCCGATGTCCGATGGGTGAGACAGCCCACCCTAGTCGGTGAGGTGACGCTTTCGACAGACCTGACGCCCGGGAACTTCGGATTCAGTTCTCTGGAGGTCACGGAACAACGAATTTCATCGCTTTGGGGTTGCGGGACAGACGAGTCGGGTGCACAGTGGCTCCGTGGCCAGCCGAAGCACAGAACCCAGGATCGGGAACGGTCCCTCCCGTCTCCCGACCACCGCCCCCCAAGGAGACGCTGCGCGTCGCACCAATGGGACGTCGATCGATGCCGTCTCCCTGGCGATCATCGAGCAGCTCCAGGAGGACGGGCGCCGCCCGTACGCCGCGATCGGCAAGGCCGTCGGCCTGTCCGAGGCGGCCGTGCGCCAGCGCGTCCAGAAACTTCTGGACCAGGGCGTGATGCAGATCGTCGCCGTGACCGACCCGCTCACCGTGGGGTTCCGGCGCCAGGCGATGGTCGGCATCCGCGTCGAGGGCGACCTCGACCCCGTGGCGGAGGCGCTGACGGCCATGGCCGAGTGCGAGTACGTGGTGATGACCGCGGGCTCGTTCGACCTGATGGTGGAGGTCGTCTGCGAGGACGACGACCACCTTCTCGAAGTGATCAACAAGAGGATCCGCGCGCTCCCCGGCGTGCGCTCCACCGAGAGCTTCGTCTATCTCAAGCTGAAGAAGCAGACCTATATGTGGGGAACCCGATAGCCGTGAGCAAGGACCTCAGCCAGACCGCCTACGACCACCTGTGGATGCACTTCACCCGCATGTCGTCGTACGAGAACGCGCCCGTTCCCACCATCGTCCGTGGCGAAGGCACCTACATCTACGACGACAAGGGCAAGAAGTACCTGGACGGCCTGTCGGGCCTGTTCGTCGTCAACGCCGGCCACGGCCGTCACGAGCTCGCCGAGACCGCCTACAAGCAGGCGCAGGAACTGGCCTTCTTCCCGGTCTGGTCCTACGCCCACCCCAAGGCCGTCGAACTCGCCGAGCGCCTCGCGAACTACGCGCCGGGCGACCTCAACAAGGTCTTCTTCACCACCGGTGGCGGCGAGGCCGTCGAGACCGCGTGGAAGCTGGCGAAGCAGTACCACAAGCTCACCGGCAACCACACGAAGTACAAGGTCATCTCGCGTGCGGTCGCCTACCACGGCACCCCGCAGGGCGCCCTGTCCATCACCGGTCTGCCCGCCCTCAAGGCGCCCTTCGAGCCGCTGGTCCCCGGCGCGCACAAGGTGCCCAACACCAACATCTACCGCGCCCCGATCCACGGCGACGACCCGGTGGCCTTCGGCCGCTGGGCCGCCGACCAGATCGAGCAGGAGATCCTCTTCGAGGGCCCCGAGACCGTGGCCGCCGTCTTCCTGGAGCCGGTGCAGAACGCGGGCGGCTGCTTCCCGCCGCCGCCCGGCTACTTCCAGCGCGTACGCGAGATCTGCGACAAGTACGACGTGCTGCTCGTCTCCGACGAGGTCATCTGCGCCTTCGGCCGCCTCGGCACGATGTTCGCCTGCGACAAGTTCGGCTACGTCCCGGACATGATCACCTGCGCCAAGGGCATGACCTCGGGTTACTCCCCGATCGGTGCCTGCATCATCTCCGACAAGCTCGCCGAGCCGTTCTACAAGGGCGACAACACCTTCCTGCACGGCTACACCTTCGGCGGCCACCCGGTCTCCGCCGCGGTGGGCCTGGCCAACCTCGACATCTTCGAGAAGGAGGGGCTCAACCAGCACGTGCTCGACAACGAGGGCGCCTTCTTCGACACCCTCAAGAAGCTGCACGACCTGCCGATCGTCGGCGACGTCCGCGGCAACGGCTTCTTCTACGGCATCGAGCTCGTGAAGGACAAGGCCACCAAGGAGACGTTCAACGACGAGGAGACGGAGCGCGTCCTGTACGGCTTCCTGTCGAAGGCGCTCTACGACAACGGCCTGTACTGCCGGGCCGACGACCGCGGCGACCCGGTGGTCCAGCTCGCTCCGCCGCTGATCTCCGACCAGGGCACCTTCGACGAGATCGAGGGCGTCCTGCGCGAGGTCCTGACGGAGGCCTGGACCAAGCTGTAGGTCCGTACGCCGTCCGCACCGGCCCGGTTGCGCCCATCGAGTGAGATGGGCGGGACCGGGCCGCGTGCTGTCCGGACAGCCACGCCCTACTCCCTAGCGTGCCCAGTGACCGATCGGCCCTGCCTTCGTTCCCCCGTACGGGGAGCAGGAATTCTGATCTGAACCGAGGTATGCACCATGGTGGCTCCGCCGGACAACGACGTGTTGTGGGCGCGTTCCCTGCACCATTCCCACGGCGGCTCGCCCGCCCTGACCGGCGTCAGCGTCGGGGTCCGTGAGGGCGAGATCCTGGCCGTCGGCGGTCCGCGCGGCAGCGGCAAGACGACCCTGCTGCGCTGCCTGTCCGGCTCCCTCGTGCCGAACGAGGGCGAGGTGTGGTTCAACAGCGGGCCGGTGCACACCCTGGGCGCCGTCGCCCGTGAGCAGCTGCGGCGCGACCGGTTCGGCTGGATCGACCCCGAGCCCGCCCTGGTGCCCGAGCTGAACGCGTGGGAGAACGCGGCCCTGCCGCTGCTGTTGCGCGGCATCGGGCACCGCGCCGCGAAGAAGGCCGCCCTGGAGTGGCTGGAGCGGCTCGACATCGACATGTGCGCCAAGAAGCGCCCGCACGCCCTGCTCCAGGCGCAGCGTCAGCGCGTGGTGATCGCCCGCGCCCTGGTCACCGGGCCCGCCGTCCTGTTCGCCGACGAGCCGACCGCGGCCCTGCACCGCACCGACCGGGCACAGGTGTTGCGCACCCTGCTCACCGCGGCCCGCTCGCACCGGATCACCACGGTCCTCGCCACCCACGACACCGACGTCGCGGCACTCGCCGACCGCACGGTGGTCCTCATCGACGGCTGCCGGGTCAACTCCATTGAGAACAAAGGCACTTCGGATGCGGAGGGTGTCGCGGCGTGCTCGCTCTCCGTCTAGCCCGCGGCACCCATCCCCTGGTCCTGCTGCGCCGCCTGCTGGTGTCCGCCGCGTCCGCGGGGGTCGGCTTCCTCCTGCTGTGCACGCTCGGGTACGCGGTCGGCCATCCCGGCGCGTCGGGGCTGCGGCTGCTGTGGTGCGCGCTTCCGCTGGCGGCCGCGGCGCACTTCGCGGTCGCGGTGGCCCGCAGCGACCCGAGCACCCGGCCGCGCGAGGGGCTCTCGGCGGTGGGCCTGGGACCGGCCCGGCTCGCCGCGATCGCGGCGGTGTCCACGGCGGTGTCGTGCACGCTGGGCTCGGCGGTGGCGCTCCTGGTCTATCTCCATCTGCGCGGCGACATCACCGGGCTCCCCTTCGACGGGGAGGCCGCCGGGCTGCTCGCCGCCGACCAGCCGATGCCGCTGGCGGGCGCCCTGACCCTGCTCGCCATCCTGCCGGTCACCGCGTCGGTGGCGGCCGGCCTCGCACTGCGCCCGCGCACCCTGCGCCCCGGCGACGTGAGCGACCCGGTGCACCCCGAGGAGCCCGCGCCGACGCCGAGCGGGCTGCCGTGGGGCTTCGCGCTCGTCGCGGCGGGCCTCGCGTTCCAGACGTACGTGAACGGGGGCCGGCAGGGTTCCGCGCTCCCGATGCCGGGGCACCCGGAGGGCAGCCCGGCCGGGGTGCTCGGTGGCTGGGCGCTGACCGCGGTCGGCCTCGCGCTGGCGGGTCCGGCGCTGGCTCACTTCAGCGGGCGGCTGCTCCAGCTGGCCCGCCCCGGTGCGGCGCGCCTGCTCGCGGGCCGGGTCCTGATGTCGGAGGCCCGTCGCATCGGGCGGCCGCTGGGGGTGGTGTGCGCGGTGGCCTCCGGGGGGATCGCGGCGGCCACGCTGTACGGGTACCGGGCCGGGCCGCACCCCTTCGGCCCGCTGACCGGGCTCGGCGCGGCCCTGGTGATCAGCTGCCCGGTGGCCACGCTGCTGACCGCGGCGCTGGAATCCCGCCATGCCCGCGCCGATACGACCCGGGCGCTCGTGGAGCTGGGCACCCCTGCGGCGCTGCTCCGGACCGCCGCGTCCTTGCGGGCCCTGGCCCTGCTGGTGGTCTTCACCCCGCTGACCGTGGCCATCGCGGAACTGGCAGCCCTGCCGCTGCGGTAGCCGGACAGGCTGAAGATGCCTGTGCCGGCCGGCATGAACGCTGACAGGAGCGCGGGGAACTGCGCGACCAGCCACGCACAGCCCGAGGCCGAAGACGGGGTTTAGGGGCGCGGGGAACTGCGCACGCAGTCGGCAACGGGCCGCCGCTGAAGGGGGCGTACCGGCAGCGCCTAGCATGGGCGCCGTGCCGGACGAAGAAGCGAAGTCTCCCGCAGGGAGCGACACCGAGATCGAATCGCTCGCCGAGTTCGACGCGGCGGCGACGCACGCCACGCTGGCCGGGTTCAGGGTGCAGTCGGTGGACCTGACAACCCGCACGCCCGTACTGCTGCGCACCGACACAGCCGGCGCCGTATTCCTCGGCTGCGCCATGGAGCCGGACGCGGCCGCCAAGGTCAGGGCCGACGGCGCCCTCGTCTTCCCGCCCGTCCCGCACCTGCCCTTCGACCCGTACCGAGGCACCCTCTACTCCCCCGCCGAGCTCTTCGAAGGGCTCGCCGCGGGCTACGAGCGAACCCCGGACGCGCTCTCGTACGCCTGGTTCCAGCGGACCAAGGCGGACGGCGACATCTTCTCCTCGATGCTGCGCTCCATCCACGACGACGCGATCTCCGACGCCCTGGACGAACTGCTCGTCGGGGCGAGGGTGGTGGGCGTGATGGGCGGCCACGCGATGGGCCGCGGCACGGCCGAGTACGAGGGTGCGGCGGTGCTGGGGCGCACGCTGGCCCGCGCCGGGTTCACCGTGGCGACGGGCGGCGGGCCGGGCGCGATGGAGGCCGCGAACCTGGGTGCGTACGCGGCGCCCTTCGACGACGCGATGCTGGGCTCGGCCCTCGAAATCCTCGCCGAGGAGCCGTCGTTCAGGCCGTCCGTCTCCGCATGGGCACGCGCCGCCTTCGAGGTCCGTACGAAGTGGCCGCGCGGCGGCACCTCCGTGGGCATCCCGACCTGGTTCTACGGCCACGAACCGCCGAACGCCTTCGCGGGCTCGATCGCCAAGTACTTCGCCAACGCCACCCGCGAGGACGGCCTGCTCGCCCGCTCCAACGCGGGAGTCGTCTTCCTGCCGGGCGCGGCCGGCACCGTACAGGAGATCTTCGACAACGCGACGCCGAATTACTACGAGTCGCGGGGCGGCCCGACGCCGATGGTCCTGGTCGACCGTGCGCACTGGACCGAGCGCCTGCCCACCTGGCCGCTGCTCGAAGCGCTCGCCGAGGACCGGCCGATGGCGGGCCGGATCGCCCTGGTCGACTCGGTGTCCGAGGCTCCCGGGGCGCTGGCCCGCATGTCCCGCTAGCGCTCGGCGAGGTGGCCGGCGAGGGTGTCGAAGAAGTGCGCCCAGCCGCCCTTGGCCTGCTCGTACTGCTCGGCCGTGAGGTTTCCGCCGCGCTGGGTGAAGACCATCTCGGTCTTGTCGCCGTGGTCCGCGAAGGTGACGGTGACGATGTCGCCCTCGATGCCGGCGGGCGCGGACGCGTCCTTGATCGTGAAGACGAGCCGCTCCTGTTCGACGACCTCCTTGTAGACGCCGCCGAACGGCATCTCGCCGTGGCCGGGGACGAGCATGACGAGGCTCCAGGCGCCGCCGGGGCGCACGTCCAGGGAGATCCGGTCGAGCGGGATCTCGGCCGCGCCGCCGTACCAGGCGGCGAAGTGCTCGGGGGTGGTCCAGGCCCGGTAGACCAGGGCGCGGGGCGCGTCGAAGACGCGGGTGATCTCGATGCCGTCGCTCACGTTCTCACTCATCGTTCCTCTGTCCTTTCCGGAGCTCTCGCAGGTGTTCCGCGAGAGCGTCGAAGCTGCCTTCCCAGAACCGCCGGTAGCGCTCCAGCCAGTCGGTGGCGTCCGCGAGGGGCGCCGCTTCCAGGCGGCAGGGCCGCCACTGGGCGGAGCGGCCACGGGTGATCAGTCCGGCCTTTTCGAGCACCTTCAGATGCCGGGAGACGGCCGGAAGGCTCATCTCGAACGGCTCGGCGAGCTCGCCGACCGTGGCCTCCCCCTCGGCGAGCCGGGCGAGGATCGCGCGGCGCGTGGGGTCGGCCAGGGCGGCGAAGACGACGCTGAGCCGGTCGGTCCCGTCCGCCATACTGCTTAACCACCTCGTTAATTAACCAGTGCGTTAAATATACACCCGGACAGATCGCGCAAGAGGATCGCCCCCTCAGGCAACTCCCAAGGGGCGGTAAACGTCTGGTAAAGCGGAGTGGGGCGAACGGGTTGCCCCCGCCAGGAACGGAGTCACTTGTGCTGCTCGGTCTGCTGACCGCCATCGCCGCCTCGGTCTGCTACGGCACGGGCTCGGTCCTGCAAGCCGTCGGGTCCCGCAAGTCCGCCCGTCGCGACGCGGCCGCGAGCGATAGGACCCAGCACGGCGGGCCCAGCCTCTCCTCCACCGCGAAGGCGGCGACGACCTGGGAGTTCATGGTCGGGACCATCCTCGACTTCGTCGGGTTCGGCCTCGGCGCGCTGGCGGCCCGCCTGCTCCCCCTCTTCCTCTCCCAGACGGTGATCAGCGCGAACCTGGTCATCACGGCGGTCCTCAGCGTGAAACTCCTCGGCATCCGCCTGAGCCGTGCGGAGTGGACGTCGATCGGGGTGGTCTGCTCGGCCCTGGTCCTGCTCGCGACGGCGGCGGGCCACGAGGGCAGCGGGCACACGGCGATGTCGACGCACTGGTGGCTCCTGGTGGTTGCGCTGGTGCTGATGGCCGGAGGCACGGTGGTGGTACGCCTCCTGGGCGCCCGCGCCGCGATCCTGGCGGGCCTCCTGTCCGGCCTGGGCTTCGGCGCGCTCGGCGTCGGCGTCCGCGTCCTGAACGGCATCGACCCGTTCGACGCCGGCGCGCTGCTCGGCGACCCGGCGCTGTACGCGATCCTCGTGGCCGGCGTCGGCGGCATGTACCTGCACACGGTGGCCCTGCAGATCGGGTCGGTGAACGGGGCGACGGCGGCGCTGGTGGTGGGCGAGACGGTGCTGCCGGGGGCGATCGGGGTGCTGTGGCTGGGGGACGCGTCCCGGGCGGGTCTGGCGTGGATGGCCGTCCTGGGCTTCGTCCTGGCGGTGGCCGGGGCGGTGGCGGTGGCGTGGTTCGGGTCACCGGACGCGCACGGGGTGGAGGACCCCACCCCGGCGAAAGAACTCACCCCGGTGAGGTGAGTGGGCGCTGGGGGGGGCGAGGCCCTGCGGCTCCGCCGCGCGGCGGAGCCGCAGAGTGTCACAGCGGGGAAGGGGCGGGGTGGGGAAAGAACCCCTACTCCTCCCCCAGCACCACCACTCCCCCCACCCCAAAGGCAACCCCCACCGGCGCCCCCACTCCCGGCGCCCCTTCCAACCCGCACTCCGCCTCCAGCAACGGCCCCCCGCCCGGCCGCAGCCGGAGCGCCACGTGGCTGCCCCGGAACGTCCGCCCCACCACCTCGCACGGCAACCCCTCCCGCTCCCCCACGAGCCGGACGCCCGCCGGGCGTACCAGGACCCGTACCGGGCCCTGGGGCGAGCCGGCCGGGACCGGGACCTTTCCCCAGGCCGTGTCCGCGACCTCCCCCGACACCGTCGCCGGGACCACGTTCTCGAAGCCCAGGAAGCGGGCCACGAATTCGGAGGCCGGATGCTGCCAGACCTCCAGCGGCGTACCGGTCTGCGCGATGCGGCCGTCCCGCATCACCACAACCCGGTCGGCCAGCGCGAACGCCTCGCCCTGGTCGTGCGTGACGGCCAGGACGGTTGTGCCCAACCGGCCGAACAGCGAACGGAGTTCTACCACCAGACGCTCTCGCAGCGTGCGGTCCAGCTGGCCCAGCGGCTCGTCCAGCATCAGCAGGCGGGGGGAAGGCGCCAGCGCCCTCGCGAGCGCGACGCGCTGCTGTTCGCCGCCGGACAGGGCCGCGACGGCCCGCCTTCCCGCGCCCGGCAGCCCGACCAGGTCGAGCAACTCGCCCACCCTGCTTGCCTGTTCACCCCGCGAGGCCCCTCGCATGCGCAGCCCGAACGCCACGTTCCCGGCGACATCGCGCTGCGGGAAGAGCTGGTGGTCCTGGAACATCAGGCCGAGGCCGCGCTTGTGCACGGGCACGCCGGACTGGTCCGCGCCGCCCAGCAGTACCCGTCCCGAGTCCAGCGGCTGGAGCCCGGCCACCACCCGCAGCAGCGTCGACTTGCCGCTGCCGCTCGGCCCGAGCACGCACACCGTCTCGTGGTCGGCGACCTCCAGGTCGACCGCGTCGAGCGCCGCCCGCTGTCCGAACCGTACGGTCACACCGTCGAGCTTCAGCATCAGAACTCCCCGCTCCGGTCGGTCCGGATGCGTTCCAGGACGAGCAGCGCCACCGCGCACACCACCATCAGAATCGTGCTCAGGGCCATCGCCTGGCCGTAGTTGAGGTCACCGGCCCGGCCGAGGAGGCGTGCCACGGCGACGGGCAGCGTCGGACGGTCGGGCCGGGCGATGAACACGGTCGCCCCGAACTCGCCGAGCGACACCGCGAACGCGAAGCCCGCCGCGACAAGGAGCGCCCGCCGCACCAGCGGCAGATCCACCTCGCGCCAGGCCCGCAGCGGGGACGCCCCGAGCACGGCCGCCGCCTCGCGCAGCCGCCCGTCCACCGCGCGCAGCACCGGCAGCATGATCCGTACGACGAAGGGGGTGCCCACCAGCGCCTGGGCGAGCGGGACCAGGATCCAGGAGGTCCTGAGGTCGAGCGGCGGCTCGTCGAGGGTGATCAGGAACCCGAAACCGACGGTCACGGCGGAGACCCCGAGCGGCAGCATCAGAAGGGCGTCGAAGCCCCGGATCAGGCGGCCGCTGCCACGGCGGGTCAGGGCGGCGGCCGCGAGCCCGCCGATGACCAGCGCGATCACGGTTGCGGCGAGGGCGTACTGGAGCGAGTTCCAGATCGCCTCGATGGGCGGCACGAGGAAGCTGCCGTTGTCCCCGGCGGCCTGGAGCGCCCGGTAGTAGCCGAGGCCGTAGCCGTCGGGGGTGTCCAGGGAGCGCTCGATCAGTACGCCGACGGGAAGGAGGATCAGCAGTGCCACGACGGCGAGGACGGATGCGAGCAGCATCCACTGGCCGGCGCCGCGCGGGCGCCGCGCGGTCTGGGCCGGGTCGACCAGTTTGAGCGCGGTCTCGCGGCGGCGCACCGTACGGGCGTGCACGGCGAGGATCGCGCCGACCGCCACGAACTGCACCATCGTCAGGACGGCCGCGGTCGGCAGATCGAGGAGTTCGGCGGTCTGCCGGTAGATCTCCACTTCGAGGGTGGAGAAGGTGGGGCCGCCGAGGATCTGGACGACGCCGAACGAGGTGAAGGTGAAGAGGAAGACCATGAGGGCCGCGGCGGCGACCGCGGGCCCGAGCGCGGGCAGCGTCACCGTGCGCCAGGCCGCGAACCGGGAGGCGCCGAGGACCCGGGCGGCCTCCTCCTGCCGGGGGTCGAGCTGCGACCACAGGCCGCCGACCGTGCGTACGACCACCGCGTAGTTGAAGAAGACGTGCGCGAGCAGGATCGCCCACACCGTGGTGTCCAGGCGCACCCCCCACAGCTGGTCGAGCAGCCCGCCGCGGCCGAGCAGCGCCAGGAACGCGGTGCCCACGACGACGGTCGGCAGCACGAACGGCACGGTGACGACGGCCCGCAGGAGCTGTTTGCCGGGGAATTCGAGGCGTGCGAAGACGTACGCGCCGGGCAGCGCGATCAGGAGGGTGAGCGCCGTGGAGGCGAGCGCCTGCCAGGTCGTGAACCACAGGACGTGCCCGATGTCCGGGTCGCCGAGGACCTCGCCGATCCGGCCGAACTGCCAGGCGCCGTCCGCCTTGAGCCCGCGGCCGACGATGGCGGCCACGGGCCAGGCGAAGAACACGGCGAAGAACACGGCGGGCAGGGCCATCAGGCCGAGCCGCACCGCGTTCCGCCGCAGTTTCGGGCCTACTTCAGGACGAGCGAGGACCACGTCTTGACCCACTGGTCACGGTTCTTGGCGATCTTGTCGGGGGCGACGGTCGCCGAGTTCGTGATCTTCGCGCCGAACTTGGTGAACTCCGGCGGGACCGCCGCGTCCTTGGCGACCGGGTCCACGAACATCTGGAGCGGCATGTCCTCCTGGAACTTCTTGGAGATCAGGAAGTCCAGGAGCGCCTTGCCGCCGGCCTCGTTCCTGGCGCCCTTGAGCAGGCCCGCGAACTCGGTCTGGCGGAAGCAGGTGCCGGTGGCGACGCCGGTGGGGGCCTCGGTGGGCTTCGGGTCGGCGTAGATCACTTCGGCGGGCGGGCTGGAGGCGTAGCTGACGACGAGCGGGCGGTCACCCTTGGCCTTCTTGCCGCCGGCCGAGCCGGAGAAGTCCGTGTTGTAGGCCTGCTCCCAGCCGTCGACGACCTTGACGCCGTTGGCCTTCAGCTTCTTCCAGTAGTCCTGCCAGCCTTCATCGCCGTACTTGGCGACGGACCCGAGCATGAAGCCGAGACCGGGCGAGGACGTCGCCACGTTCTCCGTGACGAGGAGGTCCTTGTACTCGGGCTTGACCAGGTCGTCGAAGGACTGCGGCGGGGCGAGCTTCTTGTCCGCGAAGTACTTCTTGTCGTAGTTGACGCAGATGTCGCCGGTGTCGACGGGCGTGACCCGGTGCTTGTCCTTGTCGACCTGGACGTCGGCGGGCACCCGGTCCAGGCCCTTGGCCTCGTACGGGGTGAAGATGCCGTTGTCGAGGGCGCGCGAGAGCAGCGTGTTGTCGACGCCGAAGAACACGTCGCCCCGCGGGGAGCCCTTGGTGAGGATCTCCTGGTTGAGCGCGGCCCCGGCGTCCCCGCTCTTGAGGACCTTGACGGTGTAGCCGGTCTGCGCGGTGAACGCCTTGAGCACCGGGTCGGAGGCGTTGAACGAGTCGTGGCTGACCAGCGTCACGGTCTTGCTGCCGGATCCGCTGGCCTCGCCGGACGTCTTCTTGCCGTCCGAGCCGCCGCAGGCCGCCAGCGTGGTGATCCCGAGGGCGGCAGCGATGGCGCCGGCCGCGAGCCTCTTGGTACTGCGCATTTCTTCATTCCTCCTGGAGATGACCAGGAAGAGACGCGGCCCTGCCCGCACGACGCCAGATCGTGCGGGCAGGGCGCAACAGCTTGAGTAATCGCCGAACTTCCTACCCCGAATGACCGGGGCAAGGTTCAGAGGGTCTGCGGTCCGTGTCCCTTGCGGGTACCGCACTCTCAGCGCTGTGGCGCTCCCCTGTCGGAATATGCAGATGTTTCCGGCCAGGTTACACGGGGCCTCTGACGGGCCCCCGGCCGTTTTGCCCTTCGGACTACCGCTCGGAGGCGGCGAGCTGGCCGCAGGCTCCGTCGATCTCCTGGCCGCGGGTGTCGCGGACGGTCACGGGCACGCCGTGGGCCGCGATGGCCTCGACGAACGCCTTCTCGTCCTCGGGCCGCGAGGCCGTCCACTTGGAGCCCGGCGTCGGGTTCAGCGGGATGAGGTTGACGTGCACCCGCTTGCCCTTGAGGAGCCGGCCGAGCAGGTCGCCGCGCCACGCCTGGTCGTTGATGTCGCGGATCAGGGCGTACTCGATGGAGATGCGGCGCCCGGACTTCTCGGCGTACTCCCACGCGGCGTCGAGCACCTCGCGGACCTTCCAGCGGGTGTTGACCGGTACGAGGGTGTCGCGGAGCTCGTCGTCGGGGGCGTGCAGGCTCACCGCGAGGCGGCACTTGAAGCCCTCGTCGGCGAAGCGGTGCATGGCGGGCACCAGGCCCACGGTGGAGACGGTGATGCCGCGCTGGGACAGGCCAAGGCCGTCCGGCTCGGGGTCGGTGAGCCGGCGGATCGCGCCGACCACGCGCTTGTAGTTGGCGAGCGGCTCGCCCATGCCCATGAAGACGATGTTGGACAGCCGGGCCGGTCCGCCCGGGACCTCCCCGTCGCGCAGCGCCCGCATGCCGTCGACGATCTGGTGCACGATCTCGGCGGTCGACAGGTTGCGGTCCAGGCCCGCCTGGCCGGTGGCGCAGAACGGGCAGTTCATGCCGCAGCCGGCCTGCGAGGAGATGCACATCGTCACCCGGTCCGGGTAGCGCATCAGGACGGACTCGACGAGCGTCCCGTCGTGCAGCTTCCACAGCGTCTTGCGGGTGGTGTCGTCGTCGCAGGAGATGTGGCGGACGACCGACATCAGATCGGGAAGCAGCTCCTCCTGGAGCCGGCCGCGCGCGGCGAGCGGGATGTCGGTCCACTCCGCCGGGTCGTGGGCGTACCGCGCGAAGTAGTGCTGCGAGAGCTGCTTGGCACGGAACGGCTTCTCGCCGATCGCGGCGACGGCTTCCTTGCGCTCGGCGGGCGAGAGGTCGGCGAGGTGCCGCGGGGGCTTCTTGGCTCCGCGGGGGGCGACGAAGGTGAGTTCTCCCGGGACGGGGCGTGCCATGAGCGGTATCTCCTCAGTACGACGAGGCCGGGCGACCTCCGCTGACGCGGAGCAGGCGACGAGACGGAGCCGAAGCCAGGAGACCTCACAGGATCACCCCCGCAGACCGGGGGCCGAAAAGGGCGCGTCGCTCGCGAGCGACGCGCCCTTCAAGGGTAACCGGCGCCCGGTCAGGCCGTGCCGACGAACACCGCGAGCAGCAACCACACCACCGGAGCCGTCGGGAGCAGGGAGTCGAGCCGGTCCATGATGCCGCCGTGGCCCGGGAGCAGCGTGCCCATGTCCTTGATGCCGAGGTCCCGCTTGATCATCGACTCGCCGAGGTCGCCGAGCGTGGCGCTGCACGCGACCGCGAGGCCGAGCAGCAGGCCCTGCCACCAGGTGCCGTCGTCGATGAGGAACTGCATGCACAGCGCGCCCGCCACCATCGCGAACGACACCGCGCCGAACAGGCCCTCGCGGGTCTTTCCGGGGCTGATGCGCGGCGCCAGCTTGTGCTTGCCGAAGCGCCAGCCGACGGCGTACGCGCCCGTGTCGCTCACCACGGTCAGCAGCAGGAAGACGAACACCCGCCACGGCCCGTCGTCCGCGGTGAGCAGCATCGCGACGAACGTGGCGAGGAACGGCACGTAGAACGCCGCGAAGACGCCGGCCGTGACGTCCCGCAGATAGTTCTCGGGCGGTTCCGTCATCCGCCACACGAGCACCGCGAGCGACGTCAGAGCCATCGCAACCCAGGCGCCCTCGGCACCGCTGACGTACCCGGCGACGACCATCGCCGCGCCGCCGACCGCGAGCGGCACCAGCGGCGCCTTGAGCTGCTTGCGTTCTTCGAGGCGGCTGGTCAGCTCCCACAGCCCGACGACCACCGCGACCGCGATGACCCCCACGAAGACGGCCTTCACGATGAAGAGCGACGCGAGGATGACCACGCCGAGCCCCACGCCGACCCCTATCGCGGCCCGCAGGTCGCGGCCCGCCTTCTTCTTCTCCGGCTGGGCAGGCACGGGGGGCACGGGCGGAGGGCTTGCCATGGGCTCCTGCGGCGTCTCGTCGCGGAAGTCAGGGCCGCCCGGCAGAGCGGCCCCCAGGTCACGTTCGCGGTCTTCGGCGCCGCTGCCCGCGTCGGGCAGGACGGGCATCTGCTGCGTCCTCGACACGGGCGGGCCGGCGTCATACGCATCGTATGCAGGCCCCGCCGGGAACGCCCCCTGGGAAGGCCCCTCGGGGGTTCCCCAGTATTCGGGGCTCGGCGGAGCCCCCCAGGAAGAGTCGTTCATCAGACCTCGAGGAGCTCGGCTTCCTTGTGCTTGAGCAGCTCGTCGACCTGCGCCACGTACTTGGCGGTGGTGTCGTCGAGCTCCTTCTCCGCGCGGCGGACCTCGTCCTCGCCGGACTCCTTGTCCTTGACGAGCTTGTCGAGGGCGTCCTTGGCCTTGCGGCGCACGGCGCGGATCGACACCTTGGAGTCCTCGGCCTTGGTGCGCGCGACCTTGATGTAGTCCTTGCGGCGCTCCTCGGTCAGCTCCGGGAAGTTCACGCGGATGATGCTGCCGTCGTTGCTCGGGTTGACGCCGAGGTCCGAGTCGCGGATGGCCTGCTCGATGTTGCGCAGCGCGCTCTTGTCGAACGGGGTCACGACCGCCATGCGCGGCTCCGGGACGGAGAACGAGGCGAGCTGGTTGATCGGCGTCAGCGCACCGTAGTAGTCCGCCACGATCTTGTTGAACATCGCCGGGTGCGCACGCCCGGTGCGAATCGCGGCGAAGTCCTCCTTGGCGACCACGACCGCCTTCTCCATCTTCTCCTCGGCCTCGAGGAGGGTTTCTTCGATCACCACTTGCTCCTGCATGTCTTGGGTGGGCCGGGAGTTCTCAGTGCGACCTGAGCCCTTGGGCCCTGGATAACCAGCGTCTTTCCCTGCACGGTGTCCGACCGGCAGGGGATTGTCCATCCCCCGGTCAGGCCCGGGTGCCCTGGTCGCTCACGAGAGTGCCGATCTTCTCACCCTTGACGGCGCGGGCGATGTTGCCCGCCGTCAGGAGCTCGAAGACGAGGATCGGGAGGTTGTTGTCGCGGCACAGGGTGATCGCGGTCATGTCGGCGACCTTCAGGTCCCGGGTGATGACCTCGCCGTACTCCAGCGCGTCGAACTTCACCGCGTCGGGGTTGATCCGGGGGTCGGAGTCGTAGACGCCGTCCACACCGTTCTTGCCCATCAGCATGGCCTCGGCGTCGATCTCCAGGGCGCGCTGGGCGGCGGTGGTGTCGGTGGAGAAGTACGGCATGCCCATGCCGGCGCCGAAGATGACGACGCGGCCCTTCTCCAGGTGGCGTACGGCTCGCAACGGGATGTACGGCTCGGCGACCTGGCCCATCGTGATGGCGGTCTGGACGCGCGAGTCGATGCCTTCCTTCTCCAGGAAGTCCTGGAGGGCGAGGCAGTTCATGACCGTACCGAGCATGCCCATGTAGTCGGAGCGGGCCCGGTCCATGCCGCGCTGCTGGAGCTCGGCGCCCCGGAAGAAGTTGCCTCCGCCGATGACGACGGCGATCTGTGCGCCGTCCCTGACGACTGCGGCGATCTCGCGGGCGATGTTGTGCACGACGTCGGGGTCGACACCGAGCCCCCCACCGCCGGCGAACGCCTCACCGGAAAGCTTCAGCATGAAGCGCCCGGCCACCTTGCCGTCATCGCGCTTGTGGTCGGCCGAGTGATCGGCCTTGGCGGCGTCCGCGCCCTGATTCATGGGGATCTCCTCGTGCACATACGAAGAAGGCCATTGCCGGTGGGTACTCGTGGTCCCTAGCGGCAATGGCCTCCTCGTCAGATCTGCGGTCGTCCGTCGCGTGTGCGGCCGACGACTGCCTCAGACCCTAGCGGGGTCTAGTGTCGAACGCTGAACAGACTCAGATGCCGACCTTGATGCGCGAGAAGCGCTTCAGGGTGACACCGGCCTCCTTCAGAACCTGCTCGACGGACTTCTTGTTGTCCAGCGCGTACGGCTGGCCCAGCAGCGTGGCGTCCTTGAAGAAGCCGTTGACGCGACCCTCGACGATCTTCGGGAGCGCGGCCTCGGGCTTGCCCTCGGCGCGGGTGGTCTCCTCGGCGACACGACGCTCGGTCTCGACGACCTCGGCCGGAACGTCCTCACGGGTGAGGTACTTCGGCGCGAAGGCGGCGATGTGCTGAGCGACGCCCTTGGCGACCTCGGCGTTCTCCTTGTCGAGCTCGACAAGAACACCGATCTGCGGCGGCAGGTCGGGCATCGTGCGGTGCATGTACGCGGCCACGTAGCCGCCCGTGAACTGCGCGAAGCGGTCCAGGACGATCTTCTCGCCGAGGTTGGCGTTGGCCTCGTCGACGAACGCCTGGACGGTCTTGCCGGCCTCGATCTCGGAGGCGAGCAGCGCGGCGATGTCGGCCGGGGAGGTGGCGGCGACGTGCTCGGCCAGCTTGGCGGCGACGGCCTGGAACTTGTCACCCTTGGCGACGAAGTCCGTCTCGCACTTCAGCTCGACGAGGACGCCGGAGGTCTTGTCCTCGGAGATGACGGAGACGACGGCGCCGTTCTCGGCAGAACGGCCCTCGCGCTTGGCGACGCCCTTCTGACCCTTGATGCGCAGGGCCTCGACGGCCTTGTCGACGTTGCCGTCGGCCTCGTCGAGGGCCTTCTTGCAGTCCATCATGCCGGCGCCGGTGAGCTCACGGAGCTTCTTGACGTCAGCGGCGGTGTAGTTCGCCATGAGTCTGTGTTTCTCTCTCGGAGTCTAAAAAGATCTACGAAGATCTGCGGGGCTACGGGTCGACGGCGGGGGCTTGTGGCCCCCGCCGTCAACTACCGAACCTGTGGGTCCCTGAAAAGGGTCAGGCCTGCTCGGCGTCCGCGGCCGGAGCCTCGGTGGCCTCGGCAGCCGGGGCCTCAGCAGCAGCCTCGGCCGGCTTCTCGGCCTCGGCGGCCGGAGCCTCGACGGACTCCTCGGAGTCCGCCTTCTTCTCACCCTCGAGCAGGTCGCGCTCCCACTCGGCGAGCGGCTCGCCGGCCGCCTTCTCGCCCGGCTTCGAGTCGCCGGTCGCAGCGCCGGAGCGGGCGATGAGGCCCTCGGCGACGGCGTCGGCGATCACGCGGGTGAGCAGGGTGACGGAACGGATCGCGTCGTCGTTGCCCGGGATCTTGTAGTCGACCTCGTCGGGGTCACAGTTCGTGTCGAGGATCGCGACGACCGGGATGTGGAGCTTGCGCGCCTCACCGACGGCGATGTGCTCCTTCTTGGTGTCGACGATCCAGACGGCGCTGGGAACCTTCGACATCTCGCGGATACCACCGAGGGTCTTCTCCAGCTTGGCCTTCTCGCGCGAGAGGACCAGGAGCTCCTTCTTGGTGAGACCCGAGGCCGCGACGTCCTCGAAGTCGATCTGCTCAAGCTCCTTGAGGCGCTGCAGACGCTTGTAGACGGTGGAGAAGTTGGTCAGCATGCCGCCGAGCCAGCGCTGGTTGACGTAGGGCATGCCCACGCGCGTCGCCTGCTCGGCGATCGCTTCCTGCGCCTGCTTCTTGGTGCCGACGAACATGATGGAGCCGCCGTGCGCGACGGTCTCCTTGACGAACTCGTAGGCGCGGTCGATGTACGACAGCGACTGGAGCAGGTCGATGATGTAGATGCCGTTGCGCTCCGTGAAGATGAAGCGCTTCATCTTCGGGTTCCAACGACGGGTCTGGTGACCGAAGTGGACGCCGCTCTCCAGCAGCTCCCGCATCGTGACGACGGCCATGGCCGTACTCCTTGAGGTACTCGGTTACCGCGGCTGCCGGTCGGCTGCCGCGCCTGACGCCCCGGTGCGCCGTGCCCTGAACCCTGCGCGGGTAAGGACCGAGAGGCGCGGCCGGCGATGGTGGTGAGACCGCCGGCGGGGCGTGCGAAGTCGACCCGGTCACCCGGATCGCCACAAGAAGTGTACGGGACCCGCACAGTGCCGGGTGACGGCGCTGTCCACAACCAGCGAGTACTCCACAGCCCCCGGTCAAGATCCCCCCGGATCGACCGCTCCCGGGACCCTGATCCCCATGTACCGCGCACTCCTGCCGGCCCTGACCGCGGCCGCCATCTGGCCGGTGATCCCGCCCGCCGTCATCCACCCGTGGGCCCCACCGGCCACTCCCTACGGCCCCGGCCACCGGGGCGTCGACCTGGCCGCGCCGCCGGGCACCCCGGTTCGCGCGGCCGCCGCGGGCCGGGTCACCTTCGCCGGCCAGGTGGCAGGCCGGGGAGTCCTGACCATCACCCTGCCGGGCACGACGTCCCCACCCCTCAGAACGACGTACGAGCCGGTACGAGCTCTGGTGAGGGAGGGCGCGGAGGTGGCGGCCGGCCAGGTGGTCGCCACCGCCGCGGACACCCCCTCCCACTGCCCGGACGGCTGCCTGCACTGGGGGCTGCTGAGGGGCGACATCTATCTGAACCCGCTGCTGCTTCTGCACCGGGGGGCGCCTTCGCGACTGTTGCCGGTGGTGGGGGTGCCTGAGCCGCGGTGAGGGGGCCTCAAGGGGGTGCCCCCCTGTGTGTGGCCAAGCTGCGGGGCTCACCGTGCGGGCATGGACTGCCAGGGTGGGGACGCGGTTTCCGTGCGGCGGGTGGAGGGGCCGGGGCTGCCCTGGAAGCGGACCCCGGCTGCGCACCGGGATGACGTCCGCGAGGCGGAGCAGGTCCTCGGTGTGGTGCCCGCCCTGCGCGATCTTCCTGCCGTAGCAGGGTCGGAGGCCCCTGAAGGCTCAGCTCTGGACACCCCGCAGGGCCATGGCCACCGCTGCGTCCGCGATCGCGGAGGGGTCTTCCGCCGCGCCCTGTTCGATGCGGCGGACCGCTGCGTCGACGATGCCCTGGAGGAGGACGGCGGCCAGGCGGGGCTGGTCGTGGTCCAGGTCGGCGAGGGCTTCGACGATCATGGCGATCAGGCCGCCGTGGGCGGCTCGGATCTTTTCGCGGGCGCCGGCGTCGAGTTCGCTGGCGGAGATGGCGACGACCGCCCGGTGGCGCTGGTCGCCGACGAGGCCGAGCTGGTGGCGTACGTACGCCTCGACCTTGCCCTCGGGGGTTTCGGCCCGCTGCATCGCGCCTTCGATCTCGGCGGCCCAGAGCGGGAAGTCGACGGCGCAGAGTTCCTCGACGACCGCGGCGCGCGAGCGGAAATACTCGTACACGGACGAGCGGGCGAGGCCGGTGCGCTCGGCCAGGGCGGGGAAGGTCAGCGCTTCCGTGCCGCCTTCGGACAGCAGGGAGCGTGCGGCGTCCAGCAGGGCGTCGCGCTGCATGGTGCGGTGCTCGGCCACGGAGGCCGCTCGGATCCTGGGCACTGCTCCACTTTACGGCCGGGCCGCCGGGGAGATCGGCAGGGACTGTTCCCCGGGGCCCCTCAACGCCCGACGTCGGCCAGCTTGGCCCTCAACTGGAGCACCGACTTGGTGTGGATCTGGCTCACCCTGCTCTCGGTCACGCCGAGCACGTTGCCGATCTCGGCGAGGGTGAGGCCTTCGTAGTAGTAGAGCGTGACGACGGTCTTCTCGCGCTCGGGGAGCGTGTTGATGGCGCGGGCGAGCAGGCGGCGCAGTTCGCGGTCCTCGGCGACTTCGACGGGGTCGTCGGCGGAGGTGTCCTCCAGCGTGTCCATCAGGCTGAGCCGGTCGCCGCTCTCGCCGCCGACATGCAGCAGTTCTTCGAGGGCGACGACGTTGGCGAGCGACAACTGGCTGAAGACGGCGTGCAGTTCCTCGACGGCGATTCCCATCTCGGAGGCGACCTCGGCCTCCGAGGGGGTGCGTCTGAGCTGGGCTTCGAGGGTCGCGTAGGCGCGTTCGACGGCGCGCGCCTTCTGGCGAACGGAGCGCGGGATCCAGTCGAGCGCACGCAGCTCGTCGATCATCGCCCCGCGGATCCGCGTGATCGCGTACGTCTCGAACTTGATGGCCCGCTCGATGTCGAACTTCTCGATCGCGTCGATGAGCCCGAAGACCCCGGAGGAGACGAAGTCGGCCTGCTCGACGTTGGGCGGCAGGCCCACGCTCACGCGTCCCGCGACGTACTTCACCAGGGGCGAGTAGTGCAGGATCAACTGCTCGCGCAGCCGCTCGTCGCCGGTGGCCTTGTACGACCGCCACAGCTCGTCGACGGACGAGGGCGCCGGTGGCCGCACGGTGCCGCTGCCGCGGGCAGCCGGGGGCGCTGCCGTGCGATCAGACCCGGAGGTGTGCTGGGGCATGCGTTGCCTTGAGCCGTTCTGCTGTGACGTGAGCGGGGGGCTGTTTCCGGTCGGGGATCCTCGTGAGCGTAGCGTGACTGAGTGGTCGCGGTGCGCGAAGACCGGGTGATCGGACGGGGCCGCTCCGGTCTGTCGCGGCCCAGGCGCAGGTGGGGGCCGTCGCGCCGCGCGTCGGCCCCGAAAGCGCTGCCGTGTGGCCCGCGGTGGACATAGCCCCTCACCTTGTCACCCGAATGCCCCAGGTCAAGCACCGCCTCGCCGCGCGCTCGCCGGGCGGAGCGCGCCGGCCGTCAACTTCCAGGCGTCGCCGACCCGTTCGACGAAGCCGAGGGAGTGCAGTTCGTAGAGCCGGCCGAGTGCTTCGTCGGTGCTGGTTCCGGCTTCGCGCGCGAGGTCGCGGGCGGCGGCGGTACCGCGGGACGGCAGTGCTTCCAGTACCCGGGCGGCGTCGGGAGCCAGGAGGTCCCGGGGCAGTACGGGCCCGCGCCGGGCGGGTGCGAGCTCGCCCATGTCTCCGACGAGCTCGACGACTTCCGCGGCGTCGGTGACCAGGACTCCCTCGCCGCGCAGCAGTTCATGGACGCCTGCCGAGAGCCCGCTGGTGGCGGGGCCAGGGACGCCCATGGTGAAGCGGCCGAGCTTCTGCGCGGCGCGGGCCGTGACGAGCGAGCCGCTGCGGTACTCGGCCTCCACGACGACGGTTCCCCGGGTGAGAGCGGCGATGACGCGGTTGCGCAGGATGAACCTGCTGGGTGTCGGATGGTCTCCGGGTGGCAATTCGCCCACGAGGAGGCCTTGTTCGGCGATGCGTCCGATCAACTCGGCGTGCCCCCTCGGGTAGACGACATCGACCCCGCACGCGAGGACGGCGATGGTCGCGCCCCCGGCGGCGAGGGTGCCGCGATGGACGGCCCCGTCGACGCCCGCGGCCGCCCCGGACACGACGACCCACCCCTTCTCGGCGAGGCCCGAGCCGAGCACCGCGCCCATGTGGGCCCCGTACGGTGTGCAGGCCCGGGCGCCGACCACCGCGACGGAGCGCAGTGCCCATATCCGCAGGTCGCTGTGGCCCCGTACCCACAGGCCGACGGGCCGGGCGTCGCCGAGGTCGTCGAGTTGGCGGGGCCACTCCTCGTCGCCGGGGACGAGGAATCTGGCGCCCGTGGCCGCGGCGGTCGCCAGGTCCTGTTCGGGGTCGGCCAGGGCGGCCCGGCGCCGGTGGCTGTCGAGCCGGGCAGGGCTCGCGCCGGGCAGGTCGTCCTCGGGGCCCCGGGGGTCGGTGAGGCGCCGCAGGAGATCGACGGCGCCGTAGGTGCGCAGCCAGCGGCCGCCGCGTTCGTCGCCGGGTTCGATGACGCGGGTGAGGGCGGCTCGGGCGAGGCGTTCGGCGCCGGCCCCTACCGCGTTCACGGGGTGCTCCCGGCCGGCATGGGGGCTCCTCGCGAGATGCCGGTGCGCAGTTCCAGGGCAAGGGCGACGTGGCCCGCGTCGGGGCGGTCGGCTCCCGCGAGGTCGGCGATGGTCCAGGCGACGCGCAGGACGCGGTCGAGGCCGCGCGCGGTGAGCAGGCCGCGTTCCATGTCGCGTTCGGCGCCGGTGAGGGCGCCGGGGGCGGTGAGCCAGCGGGTGCGCAGTTCGTGTCCGGGGACTTCGCTGTTGCTGTTCCAGGGGGTGCCGTCCAGGCGGGCGGCGGTGCGTTCGCGGGCGGCGAGGACGCGGCCGGCGACCGCGGCGCCGGGTTCGCCGCGGCCGCCCCCGCCGAGGAGGTCTTCGCGGCGTACGGGTTCGACTTCGACGCGTAGGTCGACCCGGTCGAGGAGGGGGCCCGAGAGTCTCGCCTGGTAGCGGCGGATCATGGAGGCGGGGCATTCGCAGCCCGCTCCGTGCAGGGTGTGGCGGCCGCAGGGGCAGGGGTTGGCGGCGAGGATCATCTGGAACCGGGCCGGGAGCCGGATGACTCCGGCGCTGCGGGCGATGACGACGTACCCGGATTCGAGGGGCTGGCGGAGCGCGTCGAGTGCCTTGCCCGCGAATTCGGGGGCTTCGTCGAGGAAGAGCACTCCCCGATGGGCGATGGAGACGGCGCCGGGGCGTGGGATGCCGTTGCCGCCGCCGACGAGGGACTGCATGGTGGCGGAGTGGTGCGGGGCGCAGTAGGGGGCTCGTCGGACGAGGGGTTCGCCGGGCGGGAGGATTCCGGCGACCGAGTGGACAGCGGTCACTTCGAGGGATTCCTGGCGGGTGAGGGGCGGCAGGATGCCGGGCAGCCGTTCGGCGAGCATCGTTTTCCCGGCCCCGGGTGGGCCGGAGAGGAGAAGGTGGTGGCCGCCCGCCGCGGCGATTTCGAGGGCGGCCCGGGCGGCGTGCTGGCCCGCGACGTCGACGAGGTCGAGGTCGCCGTCGCGCGGGCCGGCGGTCAGGCCGGTGCCGACTCCGGCGCCGGGCACGACGAGCCCGGCGAGCATCGCGTCGGGTCGGCCCTTCTCGGCGGGTTCCTCTTCGGGGACGGGCTCGTCGGTGAGGACGGCGACGAGCTGGCGCAGGCTGCGCACTCCCAGGACCGAGATGCCGGGCACGAGGGCTGCTTCGGCGGCGGTCTGTTCGGGCACCACGACCTGTTCGTAGCCCGCTTCGGCCGCGGCCAGTACGGCGGGCAGGATGCCGCGCACCGGCCGCACCCGTCCGTCGAGGCCGAGCTCGCCGATCATGACGAGATCCGTGAGCTCGCGGGGGTCGATGCGTTCGGCGGCACCCAGGATGGCGCACGCGATGGCCAAGTCGAAGCCACTGCCGCTTTTCGGGACGGATGCCGGGCTCAGCCCCACGGTGAGCTTCTTCTGCGGCCAGGTGTCGCCGGAATTGACGACGGCCGCCCGAACGCGGTCACGGCTCTCCGCGAGGCTCTTGTCGGGAAGGCCCACGAGGGTGAAGGCGGCGACGCCGGGTTCGAGGTCGGCCTGGACCTCGACGACGACTCCTTCGACGCCGACGAGGGCGACCGAGCAGGTGCGTGCGAATCCCATCTCAGGCCACCCCCCGCACGTGTTCGGCCCGCGGGGCGCCCTTGCGGGGCAGTACGACACCGACGATGTCGATCCGTACGCCGCCGGGCGGTGGCCCTCCGTGATCGGCGAGCCAATGCCCGGCCAGCCGCTTGAGCCGGTCGGCCTTGGCGGGAGTGACGGCGGCCATGGGGTGTTCGTAGGCGCCGCTCCTGCGGGTCTTGACCTCGCAGATGACGAGCACGCTCCCGCCGGGGGACGTGTCGCTGGCGACGATGTCGATCTCGCCGGTCCTGCCGCAGCGCCAGTTGCGTTCCAGGACCGTCATTCCGGCCGCTTCGAGCAGCCGTACCGCCAGGTCTTCGCCGTATTTTCCGAGTGCTCCGCGAGCGTTCATCCGGCACCACCTCCGGCACCGACTGTCACGCATCCGGCGCGGGCGAGTGGATCTTGGTGGACAGCTCTTCGGTTGTGGAAAACTCCGCCACCCGAAGGAGTCCTTCCGCCCTCGGCGCAAGCCCCTGCCGGCCCCAACGAGCCCCGGCGGGCGGCGGCTCAGCCGCCCGGCAGTTCGAGGTCGCTCTTGTTCAGCTCCTCGATGTTCACGTCCTTGAACGTGAGGACCCGAACCTGCTTGACGAACCTGGCCGGCCGGTACATGTCCCACACCCAGGCGTCCGCCATCGACACCTCGAAGAACACCTCACCCTGGACCGAGTGCACCTGCATCTCGTAGTCATTGGTGAGGTAGAAACGCCGTTCGGTCTCGATCACGTATTTGAACAGACCGACGACGTCGCGGTACTCCCGGTAGAGCTTCAGCTCCATCTCGGTCTCGTACTTTTCGAGGTCCTCGGCGCTCATGGCATGTTCCCCTTCAGCCGTGCGTCCCCCTATTGTGCGTCAGCCCCCTGGGCCCCTAAACGATTTCCGGGGCCAGGACCACCGGCGCGTGCGGAGGACCCTCGTCGAGCAGCGTGCGCAGCAGCTCGGCGAGCCTGGTCGGGTACACCGTCTCACGCGCCGCTGACAGTTCGGCGGAGGTCCACCACCTCAGCCCCGCGGTACTGCGCTGCTCCAGCTCCGTCAGCCCCGTGGGGACGGCCTCGGTCTGGGCGGTACGGGCCAGGTAGTACCACTCGTCCTGGTCCCAGCGGCGTCCGTCGAAGGGGAACGAGCACGTCCGCTGCCACAGGACCGGCCCGAGCTCGACGTCTGTGATTCCGGTCTCCTCCGCGAGCTCGCGCAGGGCCGCCTCGGCCCGGGTCTCGTCGCCCTCCAGGCCTCCGCCGGGGGTGAACCACCAGGTGTCGGCGGGGTCTTCGGGCTCGTACCCGTGCATGAGCAGGATCCGGTCGTCCGGGTCGAGCAGGACGACCCTGGCGACCTTGCGGGGTTCGGTCACGGGTTCACCTCCCGGCGGGCGAGGCGGCGCGGGCCCTGCGACGCCGGGCGAGACCGGCGATCGGCCCGTAGGCGGCGCCGGCCAGGATCAGCACCACGCCGGCCACGACGGCGCCCAGGACCAGTTTCAGCGGGCCGGGCTGCGAGATGCCACCCGGCATCGCCTCGAAGCCCGAAGGACGCCCCAGCATGCCGTCCATGGGCCAGGCGATGGCGTCCACCCGGGCGGAGACCGCCGACAGCGGGACCGAGCCGTTGGCGGTGTCGTCCAGGTGGACGCGGGAGTCCAGCGAGACGTAGCGGTCGTCGCCGAGCAGGAAGACCTGGCCCTGCGGGACCTTGGCGTCGAAGGGCGAGGCGGAAGCGGGGGTCTTGCCGTGCAGATACGGTTCGTCAACCGGTTGGCCGTTGACGGTGAGCTTCCCGTCGGTGCCGCAGCACTTCACGACGTCACCGCCGATGCCGACCACGCGCTTGACCATGGGCATGTTGCTCCAGGTCTTGTCGGTGAACACCACGACGTCACCGCGCCGGACGTCACCGCCGGATATGCGCTGGGCCAGCACCCGGTCGCCGGCCTTGACGGTCGGCGACATCGACTGGGTGGGCACGGTGTACGGCTTGTACTGCACGGCGCCCCAGGCGAACCCGCCGAGGAAGAGGACACAGCCGACGGCCACGGCCAGCCCCGACAGCACACTGCCGAGACCGCGGCCGTGGCCGTCGTGGTCCAGTCCGTTACCGCTCATCGCAGCGCTCCCTTCCGGCAGCGCCCCGGGGTGCGCGAGGCAGCCCGGGACCCCGGAGATCGACATTCCGGGACCGCACCCTACCCGGCGGTACACCGCCAGGTCAGCCCTTGGCGACCGGGCTTTCCGCCTTGACCTGCGCTTGAAGGAGCCTGCGGCGCCGCCACAGGACCATCGGGACCGCGCCGACGAGGCCGACGGCGGCGGGCGCCGCCGTGCCCATCGCGCTCAGGCCGGGCTGGTCGAAGGTGTCGGGGACGCCGAGCCAGTCGATGCGGTTGAGCGGCCAGGCGATGGTGAAGGCGCGGCCGACGACCTCGTCGGTGGACACCGTGCCGCCACCGGTCAGTTCCTGGTGGTAGCGGGAGTCCAGCGAGTTCTGGCGGTGGTCGCCCATCACCCAGATCCGGCCCTTGGGCACCGTGATCGGCCCGAACGGCATGTCGTCGCAGGCGCTGTCGCCCGGGTAGATGTACGGCTCCTTCAGGGCCTTGCCGTTGACCGTGACGGGCCCGCCCTTCTTGCACTCGACCTTGTCGCCGCCGACCGCGATGACCCGCTTGATCAGGTCCTTCTCCTCGGCGGACGGCATCAGGCCGATGAAGCTGAGGAACTTCTGCGCGGCGTTCGGGTTCGGCGTCGGCTCGCCGTCCAGCCAGCCGCCCGGGTCGTGGAAGACGACGACCTCGCCGCGCTGCGGCTCGGCGCCGAACCACGGGGTCAACTTGTCGACCAGCACCCGGTCCCCGCGCTGCAGGGTGTCCTGCATCGAGTCCGAGGGGATGGAGAAGGCCTGCACCAGGAACGTCTTGATCAACAGGGCCAGGACCAGCGCGATGCCGACCAGGAGCGGCAGTTCCTTCCAGAAGGAACGCGGCTTCTTGGGGGCGCTGCCCTTGGCGTCAACGGGTCCTTCGTCGCCGGATCCGCCGCCCTGCCCACTGCCCTGCGCCGGCACGGTGTGCTCGGTCGCGGGGCTGTCCGCAGGTCCCGCGGAGGGTCCCGGGGAGGAATCGGCGAGCTCGCTCTCCGGCCGCTCCTCCGGCTCTTCGCGTCCGGATCGTGCGCCGACCGCCAAATCCCCCACATCCACTCCTCACTCTGTGCCACCGCCTGGCCCGTACGAGGCTCAGGCCCACCACTCCCATAACGAGCGGGAGTTCCGCAGGGGTCGGGGGCTGGGTCGCTTGGTCCGGCTCCGCCGCCGGATCCCGGGACGACACCCTATGCGACATACCCAGGGCCGAGCCGCCGGGCGCGGCGGGCACCGAGTCGAATGCGGGCGGCACCTCCAGCCGGCGCCAGTGCGAGAAAGGCCAGGCCACGACCACCGCGCGGCCCACCACTCCGCTCACCGGGACGGTGCCCTGATGGCCGTCGTCGAGGTGGTAGCGGGAGTCCGCCGAGTTGGACCGGTGGTCACCCATGACGAAGATCCGGCCCTGGGGAACCTTTACCTCGAATTGGATGAGCGAGGGCGGATTCCCGGGGTGGACGTACGGCTCGTCGAGGGGTTGGCCGTTGACGGTGACCTTGCCGTCCTTGTCGCAGCACTTCACGGTGTCGCCGCCGACCGCGATGACGCGCTTGATCAGGTCCTGCTCGTTGTCGGAGGGCAGCAGGCCGATGAAGGTGAGGCCCTGCTTGATCTGTTTGACGACGACGGGGTCCTCGCCGGTGGCCGTCTTCTGCTCGCCCTTGAGCCAGCCGCCGGGGTCCTTGAACACGACGACGTCGCCCCGCTCCGGCTTCGAGCCGAACCAGGGCGTGAGTTTGTCGACCAGGACGCGGTCGCCGATCGTGATGGTCTGCTGCATCGAGCCGGACGGGATCACGAAGGCCTGCACGAGGAAGGTCTTCAGTACGAGGGCGATGAGCAGCGCCACGACGATCAGGACGGGTATCTCGCGCACCGCCGACCTGCGTCTGCGCCGCTTGACCCTGCGGGCGAGTTTGCGCCGCTCGGCCCGGCCGCTCTGGCCGCGCCTGCCGGGAGCCGGTGCGCCGGACGTGGGGCGGGTGCCGGTGGGCAGCGGCTGGTCGCGGGCGGGGGCACTGGAACGCGGCCGCCCGCGGCTACCCATGTCCCCCGCCCGGCGCCCGTACGCCCGCGAAGGCGCCGGAGCCGCCCACCGACGTCCACCGGCCGAAGGGCCAGCCGATCCAGTCGGCCCGCCCGATCACCCGGCCCACGGGGACCATGCCGCCGCCGGGGTCGCCGAGGTGGTCGCGGGAGTCGCTGGAGCGGGAGCGGTGGTCGCCGAGGACCCACAGGGTGCCGTCGGGCACGACGATGTCGAAGGGGACCTGGGAGGGGCTGTCTCCGGGGTGCAGATAGGGCTCGTCGACGGCCGTGCCGTTCACCTGGATCCTCCCCCGCTGGTCGCAGCAGACCACGTGGTCCCCTCCGATGCCGACGACGCGCTTGACGTAGTCGGTCTCGGCGGGCTCGGTCAGGCCGAGGGCCGCACCTGCTGAACGCACCGCACGCCCCAGCGGGTTCCCCTCGTCGCCTTCTCGTACGAAGGAGCCCCGCCCGTCGAAGACGACGACGTCGCCGCGCTCGGGGGTGCCGCCGAAGCGGTAGGCGAGCTTGTTGACCAGGACCCGGTCACCGACTTTGAGCGTCGGTTCCATCGAGCCGCTGGGGATGAGGAAGGGCTGCACCACGAAGTGGCTGAGCAGCAGCAGGAAGACGACGCAGAGCGCGAACAGCGCCCCGGTCTTGCGCCAGGGCCCTTCCAGATGGCCGGACAGGGCGCTGAAACGCGCGGAGCGCGACTCTTCCGCGGGCCCCGGATCGGGGGTGGCGGAAGAGTCGCGCTCCGTGTGCTGTGCTTCGGTGTCCATCGGGGCCAGAGCTTATCCGGCCGCCGTCAGACCCGTACGCGCGTGTGAGCCGGGGCTCAGCGGTCGCGCTTCTCCTTGATCTTCGCGGCCTTGCCGCGCAGCTCACGGAGGTAGTAGAGCTTGGCGCGACGGACGTCACCGCGGGTCACGACCTCGATCTTCTCGAAGATCGGGGAGTTCACCGGGAAGGTGCGCTCGACGCCGACGGAGAAGGAGACCTTGCGGACCGTGAAGGTCTCGGAGACACCGGCGCCCTGGCGGCGGATGACTACGCCCTTGAACTGCTGGATACGGGAGCGGTTGCCCTCGATGACGCGGACGTGGACGTTGACGGTGTCGCCCGGACGGAAGGACGGGACGTCGCTGCGCAGCGTGGCGGCGTTGACGGAGTCGAGCAGGCTTGCCATGACTGACTACTTCCTCACTGATGCCACAGGTCATCAGCGGAATTCGAGACGAATGGGGTGCTGTTCGCGGAAGGCGGGCGTCGTTCCCCCTGTGGCAGGGGCGCCGGCTGGGCGTACAGCAGCGGCCTATTCTTCCACGGCCTCGGGCCTGCGCCAAAATCGGCCGCCCGGCTCGGGGGTCCAGCCGAGGATGGAGAGGGTTTCGCGGTCCTTCTTGTCGAAGGCGGAGGCCTCGCAGCGCTCGATCAGGTCGGGCCGGTTCTGGGCGGTGCGCTTGAACGCCTCGTCGCGGCGCCAGCGGGCGATCTTGCCGTGGTGGCCGCTGAGCAGGACGTCCGGGATCCCGTGACCGCGCCACTCGGGGGGCTTGGTGTACACGGGGCCTTCGAGGAGGTTGGCCATGGCGCCGGGTGCGAAGGAGTCGTCGCGGTGCGATTCGGCGTTGCCGAGGACGCCGGGCAGCAGCCGGGCCACCGCCTCGGTGATCACCAGGACCGCGGCCTCGCCGCCGGCGAGCACGTAGTCGCCGATGGACACCTCGTACACCGGGAGCCGGGTCGCGTACTCGTCCATGACGCGGCGGTCGATGCCCTCGTAGCGGGCCGGCGTGAAGATCAGCCAAGGGCGCTCGGAGAGCTCGACGGCGAGTTCCTGGGTGAAGGGGCGGCCGCTGGGCGTGGGCACGACCAGGACCGGGCTGTGCGCCCCGGACTCGTACCCGCTCGCCAGCGCGTCGTCGAGGCAGTCGCCCCAGGGCTCGGTCTTCATGACCATGCCGGGTCCGCCGCCGTAGGGGGTGTCGTCGACCGTGTTGTGCCGGTCGTACGTCCAGTCCCGCAGGTCGTGGACGTGGACGTCGAGCCGGCCTCGGGCCCGGGCCTTGCCGACCAGGGAGACGTTCAGGGGTTCGAGGTACTCGGGGAAGATCGTGACGACGTCGAGCCGCATCAGTTCGCGTCCCCGGCGTTCTCGGTGTCATCGCCGGACTCGTCGTCCCTGGCCGAGGCGATCTCGGCGCGGTCGTCGATGAGGCCGGGCGGGGGGTCGATGACCGCGCGCTGGGCTTCTAGGTCGATCTCGGTGACGATCTGCTCGACGAACGGGATCATGACCTCGGTGCCGTCGGGCCGCTCCACGATGAAGAGGTCCTGCGAGGGCAGATGGGTGATCTCGGTGATGCGGCCGACCTCGGTGCCGTCGGCGAGCACCACGTCCAGGTCCATGAGCTGGTGGTCGTAGTACTCGTCGGGCTCTTCCGGCAGTGCGGCCGGGTCGACGTCGGCGATGAGGAGGGTGTTGCGCAGGGCCTCGGCGGCGGTGCGGTCGCGTACGCCCTCGAAGCGCAGCAGCAGCCGGCCGCTGTGCACCCGGCCGGTCTCGATGGTCAGCGGGCCCGCCGACGCCGGCTCGGTGGTGAGTACGGCGCCGGGGCCGAGCCTCAGCTCCGGCTCGTCGGTGCGCACCTCGACGGTGACCTCGCCCTTGATGCCGTGGGCGCGGCCGATCCGCGCGACTACCAACTGCACGCTTGCTTCTCCTTCGGACAACTTCCGACAACTGCAGACCATCGCGGCCCCGGTGCGGCCGCGGCCTTCGTACCACTATGGCCCGGAATACGACTGCGGGCCGGGGAGGGCCAGAAGCCCTCCCCGGCCCGAGCCGGCGTATCTAGGTAAAGCGACCCTACTGGTCAGCGAACCTGGTCCACGTCGACGAGGTCGACCCGGATGCCACGTCCGCCGATTGCGCCCACGACGGTGCGCAGGGCGCGGGCGGTACGGCCGTTGCGGCCGATCACCTTGCCGAGGTCGTCGGGGTGGACCCGGACCTCCAGCACGCGCCCCCGGCGCAGGTTGCGCGAGGCGACCTGCACGTCGTCGGGGTTGTCGACGATGCCCTTCACGAGGTGCTCGAGAGCCTCCTCGAGCATGCTCAGGCCTCGGTCGACTCGGCGGCGGCCTCGGCCTCGTCCGCCTTCTTCTCGGTCTTCTTCGCCTTCTGGGTGATGGCCTCACCCTTGGCGTCGTCGCCCTCGAGGGTCTTGGCGAAGGCCTCGAAGGAAGCGCGCTTGTCTTCCTTCGTCTCCGGCTGGAGCAGCGGCGCGGGGGCCGGGAGGCCCTTGTGCGCCTGCCAGTCACCGGTGAGCTTCAGGATGGCGAGGACGGCCTCGGTCGGCTGGGCGCCGACGGACAGCCAGTACTGCGCACGCTCGGCGTTGACCTCGATGCGCGACGGGTTGTACGTCGGGTGGTACAGACCGATTTCCTCGATCGCGCGACCGTCACGGCGAGTGCGGGCGTCGGCGACGACGATGCGGTAGTGCGGCTGGCGAATCTTGCCGAGGCGCTTGAGCTTGATCTTGACTGCCACTGGAGTGGTGTCTCCTGGTCTTGACGTGGTTGGGCACATGAGATGCCACGTGGGGTTGCGGTACTCGGGTGCCCGATGGACGCGTCAGCCGGAGGCGAGAGGGTTCCTGTGCGGCTGTCGAGTACAGCTAGCCATTGTGCCACACGCCTGGAGTGCGCACGCCGGGGGTCCGTGGGGCACCCCCGGTGGCCCGCTCCCCCGGACCTGCCGCCCCTGCCGGCGGCGGGGCCCGGGGTCAGCCGACCGCGGCGACCACTTCGGCCCCTTCCGGGATGCGGAACGGCTTGCCGCAGCCGCCGCAGACGATCGGCGCCTGGGCGAGCACGGAGGGGACCACGCGCACGTTGCGCCCGCAGTCGCAGACGGCCTTGACCCGCACGCCGCCCCCGGAGGAGCCGTGCCGGGCGGCAGGCCCGCGGAAGGAGCGCTTGGTGTCGGCGGCGGTGGCGACCGTGTGCGCCTTGAGCGCGCGCTGCAGCCGTTCGATGGTGGGCCGGTAACGGCGCCTTGCCTCGGCGTTCAGCGTGACCAGGGAGAAGCCGCTGCTGGGGTGCGGTTCCTCCGTGTGGTCGAGGCCGAGCTCCTCGGCGATCGCCAGAAATCTCCGGTTGTGGTAGCGGCCGGCGCGGGAGGTGTCGCGGACACCGCGGGCGGCGGCAATGCCGTGGACTGCCTCATGGAGCAGTCGCTCGAAGGAGAGCTCGGCGCCGCAGGCGGACGACGACTCTCCGATCAGGGACTCGGGCGCGGCTAGGTCCGGCAGCTCGGGGTGGTACCGCTGAATGTCGGCCCACGCCTGTGCCAGCTCTGCGGCGAGAACAGGTGGTGTCGTGCTCACGTCGTGACAACGAGCCGCAGGGCCGCTGTGTTCCTATTCCGGGGCATCCCAAATAATTTGCTCGTACCCGTCAGTTGGCATTGATGCGTGCGGACGAGGGCGGGTGCGCTGATCTGCGGAGAAGGCTCACAGCTCACACCAAGGTATGACGTAGCGGCGCGTACGCCCCAGCGCGTAGATGAAGTCCGCACGCCGGGGCGGCCATTGCCGGGTGGTACGCAAGAGCCGTTTCGGCCGACTCACGGTGGCTTGTGCGCCACGTGCGCCGGGCCCGGGTCCCCTCAGTAGGCGCGAGCCACGATCGCGACCGTACCGGGCGCGTCGTCGGCCTCGGGCACCGACCCGTCCTCGGCGACCAGACACCGTACGGACACGGCCTGTTCGGCGAGCTTGGCCTCGCCCTCGGGGCCGAGGTCCGCCCACGGGATGCGCGCCCAGCCGCCGGCGATCGCGGCCTCGGCCGCCTCGTCGAGGGTGGCGACCTCGCTCGTACGGGACTCTCGGCGCTCGCGGGACTGCTTCAGGAGCAGCGCCTGGTCCTCTTCGAGGACGGCGGGCAGCAGCTCGGCGAGCGCGTCGATCGAGACGGGCTCCTTGCCGCCGGGGATGCGGCGGGCCAGCATCGCGGTGCCCGCCTCCAGGTCGCGCGGGCCGATCTCGATGCGTACGGGGACGCCCTTGAGCTCCCAGTCCACGGCGCGGCGGCCGAACGGGGTGTCCACGCGGTCGTCGACCTGGACGCGCAGCCCCGCGGCCTTCAGGCGGTCGCCCAGTTCGCGGACCTTGGTGACGGCCCCGTCGCCCTTGATCGCCATGACGACGACCTGGACGGCGGCGAGCCGCGGCGGCACCCGCAGGCCGTTGTCGTCGCCGTGCGACATGATCAGTCCGCCGACCATGCGGGTGGAGACGCCCCAGGAGGTCTGCCAGACGAGTTCCTGCTTGCCGTCCCTTGACAGGTACTGGGTGTTGAAGGCCTTGGCGAAGTTGGTGCCGAGCTCGTGGCTGGTACCCATCTGCAGCGCCTTGCCGTCGCCCATCATCCCTTCGAGGGTGAGGGTGTTGATGGCTCCGGCGAAGCGCTCCTTGGCGGTCTTGCGGCCGAGGACCACGTCGATGCCGAGAACGTTGATCATGAAGTCGGCGTAGACCTCGCGGTGGATGCGTGCGGCGTAGTCGCGGGCGTCCTCGTAGCTGGCATGGGCGGTGTGCCCCTCCTGCCACAGGAATTCGCTCGTACGGAGGAAGACGCGCGGGCGCATCTCCCAACGGACCACGTTCGCCCACTGGTTGATGAGCAGCGGCAGGTCGCGGTAGCTCTGGACCCACTTCGAGAAGTAGTCGTTGATGATCGTCTCGGAGGTGGGGCGCACCACGACGGGCTCTTCGAGCTCCTTGCCGCCACCGTGCGTGACCACCGCGAGCTCGGGCGCGAAGCCCTCGACGTGCTCAGCCTCGCGAGTCAGGTAAGACTGGGGGATGAAGAGCGGGAAGTACGCGTTCTGGGCGCCCGCGTCCTTGATGCGTGCGTCCATCTCCTGCTGCATCCGTTCCCACAGGCCGTAGCCGTACGGTCGGATCACCATGGTGCCGCGCACGGGCCCGTTGTCCGCGAGCTCGGCCTTGTTGATCAGATCCTGGTACCAGCGGGGAAAGTCTTCCGCCTGGGGCGTGAGAACGGGTGCCTTTGCCATGGCGCGAATGGTACGGCGCACGGGTCGGTGAGCGTGAATCGCCTTCCGGCCGCACCTGATCCTCGCTTCCTGGCTCCGCCCTCTGGACGCGGGGCGGGATGCGGAGTTCCCTGGCATACGGGGGAAGTGCGTACGGACATTCACGGGGGGCTGTCAATCAGGACACAGCTGACCTCTCGGCGGATTGGGGCGCTTTCCATGACACCAACGCTCGTCCGGCATCAGTCCCGCACGGCCTCCGCCCCCTCGGCGGGCACGACCGGGCGCGCGCGGGACTGGGCGGAGATCCAGGAACGGATGCTCGTCCCCCTCGTCGAGGCGACGTACGAGCGGCTCGACGTGGGTCCTGCCACGCGGCTGCTCGGGCTCGGCTGCGGCTCGGGGCTCGCGCTGCTGATCGCGGCCTCGCGCGGGGCGGCGGTCACCGGCGTCGACCGCCCCGAGCGGGCCGCGCGCCTGGCGCTGGCGCGCGAGCGCCTGGTGCCCGAGACCGGGCGGGACGGCGCGCCGGGGATGGGCGCGAGCCGCCTGGTGACGGGCTCCCCCGCCGACATCAAGGAGCAGGGCCGTCCTCCGTACAACTTGATCACCGCTTTCGAGCCCATCGGCTGTGCGGCCGGTGATACGGAAGGCCTGGTGTCCACGCTGGAGGCGGCCGTCGCGCTCGCGGAGCACGGCAGCGCCGTGGTCCTGGCCGGCTGGGGGCCGCCGGAGCGGTGTGCCACCTCGGCGGTGCTGCGGGTGGCGACCCGGCTGACCGCTCGCCTGAACGACGCCCCGCGCTGGCGGCCGAGCGCGCGCGACGACCTGGAGGACGTGGCCGCGCGCGCCGGGCTCAAGCCGGACGGCTCGGGCCGGGTGGCGTGCCCGTTCGGCTACGCGGATCTGGACAGCGCGGTACGGGGCCTGATGTCGACGGGCGCCTTCGACGCGGCGGCCCGGGCCACCGACCAGGCCCAGGTGGAGAAGGAGCTCATCGAGGCGCTGCACGGGCACGTCCGGCGCGACGGCACGGTGTGGATGCCCAATGTCTTCCGTTATCTGATCGCCCGCATTCCGTGAACGTCCGTAACAACCGCTTCTTGTAAGGATGTCGAGAGGGGCTAGGACCCCGCCTTGGACAGGCGGGGGATCCCGGCCGCCTGGTAGGCGGCCGCCTCCTCCAGGGTCTCGTTGGCGAGCAGGGCCTCCGCGAGGGCGTCCAGCTTGTCGCGGTTCTCGCGAAGGAGCCGGACCGCCTTCTCGTAGCACTCGTCCACGATGCGGCGCATCTCGACGGCGATGGCGTCCAGGGTGCCGGGCGCCGCCGAGAGCCCGTAGGCCTGCTGGGCGTCGCTCGGCAGCGCGGACAGCGGGCCGATCTTCTCGCTCATGCCCCAGCGGCCGACCATGCCGCGCACGATGTTGGTCACCTGCTCCAGGTCGTTCTCGGCGCCGGTGGTGACCACGTCGAAGACGAGCTGTTCGGCCGCCATGCCGCCGAGCGCCCCGATGACCCGGCCGCGCAGATACTCCTCGGTGTACGCGTACTTGTCGGAGTCCGGGGTGGACAGGGTGACGCCGAGGGCCCGGCCGCGCGGCACGATGGTGACCTTGCGGACCGGGTCGGCGCCGGGCTGGAGCATGCCGAGCAGCGCGTGCCCGCTCTCGTGGTACGCGGTGCGGCGGCGCTCCTCGTACGGCATCACCAGGGGCCGCTCCGCGCCGAGTTGGACCTTTTCCAGGGCGTCGGACAGGTCGGACTGGGTGACCTCGCGCTGCTGGCGTTTGACGGCGAGCAGGGCCGCCTCGTTGGCGAGGTTGGCGAGTTCGGCGCCGGTCATGCCCGGGGTGGTGCGCGCGACCTGCTCCAGGTCGACGCTCTGGTCCATCGGGATCTCACGAGTGTGGATCTTCAGGATGGCCTCGCGGCCGCCCCGGTCGGGCGGGCTGACGTGGACGATGCGGTCGAAGCGGCCGGGCCGGGTGAGCGCCGGGTCCAGGACGTCGGACCGGTTGGTGGCGGCGAGCACGATGACGCCCTCGGAGCCGGAGAAGCCGTCCATCTCGGTGAGGATCTGGTTCAGGGTCTGTTCGCGCTCGTCGTGGCCACCCATGCCGGAGCCGCCGCCGCGGGCCCGGCCGATGGTGTCGATCTCGTCGATGAAGACGATCGCGGGGGCCACCTTGCGGGCCTCGGCGAAGAGTTCGCGTACGCGCGAGGCGCCCACGCCCACGATCATCTCGATGAACTCGGAGGCCGACGCCGAGAAGAACGGCACCCCGGCCTCCCCCGCGACCGCCCGGGCGAGCAGCGTCTTGCCGGTTCCGGGCGGGCCCGCGAGCAGCACGCCGCCGGGCATCTTCGCGCCCATCGCGCGATAGGCGTCCGGGTTCTTGAGGAAGTCGACGACGTCGTTGAGCTCGCCCTCGACCTCGTCGATGCCGGCCACGTCCTCGAAGGTGGTGCGCTTGCCGTCGGGCCCCATCTCGACCGGTTTGGGCGGCGTCTTGCGGCCGAGCATGCCGCCCGCGCCGCCGCCCATGCCCGCGCTCATGCGGCGGGCGATGAACACCCACAGGACGACGAGCAGGAGCATCGGGGCGAGCGAGATCAGCAGATTGGCGAGGAAGCTGCGGTGCTCCACGACCGGCTCGGCGGTGACCGTGACGTTCTGCTTGGTCAGCTGGGCCCATAGATCGTCGTCGGCGAAGGTCGGCCGCTGGGTGGTGAATTTCGTGTAGTCGCCGCTGCCCTCGCCGGAGGGGACCGGCGCCTTGTTCTTGAGCTGGCCCTGGATGGCGTCGCCCTTGGCGTAGATCTTCGAGACATTGCCGGCCGCGACCTGCTTGCTGAATTCGGTGTACGAGACGGTCGGCTCGTCGCCGTCGTTGAAGAACGACAGGATCAGGTTGGTGATCAGGTACACGATCAGCGCGGTGAGGATCAGCCGGCCCCAGCCGCCGGGCATCTTCTTCTTCGGCGCGGGCGGCGGTGGCGCCCCTTCCGAGCGCCACGGCTGATCGGGGCGGTCGCGCGGGGGTACGGAACTGGGCACGTGCTCTCCTCATGGCCGGTACGCGCCATTATTGGAGACCCGTATAAATAAGGCATTCCGGGCGGGCCGCCCGGCGGATCGCGGCCCGGCAAACGCGTGGGGCGCCCCCCGGACCGGCCGGAAAGCGCCCCACGCGTACGACTGCGGGCGGTCAGCCCATGAACTTCTTGAACTCGTCGGGCAGCTCGAAGTTCTTCTGCTCCTCGGCGGCCGGCAGGCCGAGCGCCCCGCCCTGCGCCTTGCGCTCGGCGGCCGCGGCCTCCTCCGCCTTGCGCTTCATCGGGTTGCCGCTCTTGCGCTTGCCCTTGGCCTGCTTGATCTGCTTCTTCTGCCGGCCGGGACCGCCACCCATACCCGGCATCCCGGGCATGCCCGGCATTCCGCCGCCCTGGGCCATGCGGGACATCATCTTGCGGGCCTCGAAGAACCGCTCGACCAGGTTCTTGACCGCGCTGACCTCGACACCGGAGCCCTTGGCGATACGGGCACGGCGCGAGCCGTTGATGATGGTCGGCTCGTGGCGCTCGCCGGGGGTCATCGACTTGATGATGGCCGCGGTGCGGTCCACGTCCCGCTCGTCGATGTTGTTGATCTGGTCCTTGATCTGCCCCATGCCGGGCAGCATGCCGAGCAGCTTGGAGATGGAGCCCATCTTGCGGACCTGCTCCATCTGGGCCAGGAAGTCGTCGAGCGTGAAGTCCTTGCCCTTGCTCGACGCCAGCTTGGAGGCCATCTTCTCGGCCTCTTCCTGGCTGAACGTCTTCTCCGCCTGCTCGATCAGGGTGAGCAGGTCACCCATGTCGAGGATGCGGGACGCCATCCGGTCCGGATGGAAGGCGTCGAAGTCCTCCAGCTTCTCGCCGTTGGAGGCGAACATGATCTGCTTGCCCGTGACGTGGGCGATCGAGAGCGCCGCGCCGCCGCGGGCGTCGCCGTCGAGCTTGGAGAGCACCACGCCGTCGAAGCCGACGCCGTCGCGGAAGGCCTCGGCGGTGTTGACCGCGTCCTGGCCGATCATCGCGTCGACGACGAAGAGGACCTCGTCGGGGCTGACGGCGTCGCGGATGTCCGCGGCCTGCTGCATCAGCTCCTGGTCGATGCCGAGGCGTCCGGCGGTGTCGACGACGACCACGTCGTACTGCTTGGACCGGGCGAACTCGATCGAGTCCTGGGCGACCTTGACCGGGTCACCGACGCCGTTGCCCGGCTCCGGCGCGTAGACCGCGACACCGGCGCGCTCGGCGACGACGCTCAGCTGGTTGACGGCGTTGGGACGCTGGAGGTCACACGCCACCAGGAGCGGGGAGTGACCCTGCCCCTTGAGCCACTTGCCGAGCTTTCCGGCGAGGGTGGTCTTACCGGCACCCTGGAGGCCCGCGAGCATGATCACGGTCGGCGGGTTCTTGGCGAACCGCAGGCGCCGGGTCTCGCCGCCGAGGATGCCGATGAGCTCCTCGTTGACGATCTTGACGACCTGCTGGGCGGGGTTGAGGGCCTGGGAGACCTCGATGCCGGACGCGCGCTCCTTGACCTGCTTGATGAAGGCGCGGACTACGGGCAGCGCGACGTCGGCTTCCAGGAGCGCGATGCGGATCTCGCGCGCCGTGGCGTCGATGTCCGCCTCGCTCAAGCGTCCTTTGCCCCGGAGGTTCTTGAACGTCGCACTCAGGCGGTCGGAAAGGGTATCGAACACGGTGGTCGCGGGTCCTCGGCTCGTGGGGCGGTCGGGTGAACGTCCCCCAGGGTATCCCGGCGGATGGGGGGCGCGGGGGTGCCTGCGGCAGCCCTCCCTTATAGGGCGGCCCCTACCCGGGGCCGGGTGCGGCTCCCAGCGCCGACTCCAGCTGCCCCGTCACCTCGGCCGCCACCTCCGGCGCCAGCGCCGCACCCTCCGCGTCCGTCACATAGAAGGCGTCCACGGCGTTCGACCCCAGCGTCGAGACATGCGCGGAGCGCACCCGTACGCCCGCCGTCTCCAGGGCGTGGCCGATGCGGTGCAGCAGGCCGGGTACGTCCTGGGCGCGCACCTCGATGACGGTGGCGTGCCGGGAGGCCGAGGGGGCCACCGTCACCCGGGGCGGTGGCGCCTGCGCGCCCCGGCGGCGCGGATAGGCGGCCTCGCGTTCGGCCAGGCGGCTCTCGATGTCGAGGGAGCCCTCAAGGGCCCGCACCAGGTCGGCCCGCAGCCGGGCCGCCTGCGGCAGCGAGCCGTACTCGGCGGCGACCCGCCAGTTCAGCAGGAGTACGGAGCCGCCGACCGGGTCGGGGAGTTCGAGGGCGCGCAGTTCCGCGGCGCGCACGGTGAGGCGGTGCAGGGCGAGGACGCCGGCCGTCACGGGCAGCACGCCCGGCTGGTCGGGGACGGCGACGAGGAGCTCCACACCGAGGGGTTCCCGCTCGTCCGATCCGTCCGCCCGGGCCCGCAGGGCGAGGACGGGCCCTCCGGTGCGGCGGGCCTCGACGGCGAGGCGTTCCTGCTCGGCGGTGACCGCCGCGGGCTCGGGGTCGACGGTCTCTCCGGCGAGGACCGCCGAGGCCCGCTTGACCAGGTCCGCGACGAGCGAGCCGCGCCAGGAGGACCAGGCGGCGGGCCCGGTGGCCAGCGCGTCCGCCTCGGTGAGGGCGTGCAGCAGCTCCAGGGTTCCGGTCGAGCCGACCGCTTCGGCGACCGAGCGGAGGGTCACCGGGTCGTCCAGGTCGCGCCGGGTCGCGGTCTCGATGAGGAGGAGATGATGGCGTACGAGGGTGGCGATCACGGCCACGTCGGCGGCGCCGAAGCCGATCCGCGCGGCGACGTCGCGGGCGATGGTCTCGCCCACCACCGAGTGGTCGCCGGGCCAGCCCTTGCCGATGTCGTGCAGGAGGGCGGCGACCAGGAGCAGGTCGGGGCGGTGCACCCGGCGGGTCAGGTGCGAGGCGCGCACGGCGGTCTCGACGAGGTGGCGGTCGACGGTCCAGGTGTGCACGGCGTTGCGCTGGGGCCGGCAGCGTACGCGCTCCCAGTCGGGCAGCAGCCCGGTGACGAGGCCTTCCGCTTCGAGCGCCTCCCAGACGGGGACGGTGGACTCCCCCGCGCCGAGCAGCGTGACGAGCTGTTCGCGGGCCTCGGCGGGCCAGGGCGTGGGCAGCGGCTTGGCGGTGGCCGCCAGGCGGCGTACCGCGTGCAGCGAGATGGGCAGGCCCGCCTGGGCGGCCGCGGCGGCGGCGCGCAGCGCGAGGACCGGGTCCTTCTCGGGGCGGGCGGTCAGCGCGAGCACGACCTCGCCGTCCTGTTCCACGACGCCCTCGGCGAGCGGGGTGCGCTCGGGGGCGCCGGTGCGGCCGCCACCGAACAGGCGGCTCAGCCGCGGCCGGGCGGAGCGGGCCCGCAGCACCCGGCCGACCTCGCGCCAGGTGACGTCGCCGGCGTAGGAGATGACGCGGGCCGACTCCGATACCTGACGGAGCATCACATCGGCGTCCAGGAGCTCCAGTTCGGCCGCGACGGCGTCCTGCTCCTGAAGGGCGAGGCGGTCGGTGGCGCGGCCCGTGCACAGATGCAGCGCGTCCCGGACGTCCAGGAGGCGGCGCCTGGCCTCGGCGAGGCCTTCCCTCGGGGCGTCCGCCAGCCAGGACGCGGCGACCGCGCGCAGGGCGGTCGCGTCCCGCAGACCGCCCCTGGCCTCCTTGAGGTCGCCTTCGAGGAGATACTGCAACTCGCCCTGGCGCTGGGCCCGTTCGCGGCACAGCTCGTCGAGTTCGGGCAGCCGTTTGGGGGCGAGGTTGCGCCAGTCGGCGAGGACCGCGGTGCGCAGCGCGGACGTCATGGCGAGGTCGCCCGCGACATGGCGGGCATCCAGGAGGCCGAGCTGCACCTTGAGGTCCTCGCCCGCTGTCTTGCGGGCCTGGGCGGGGGTGCGTACGGAGTGGTCGAGGGCCAGGCCGAGGTCCCACACCGGGTACCAGATCCGGTCGGCGAGCAGGGCGAGGGCCCCGGCGTCGGCCCGCCCGTCGTGCAGGAGCAGCAGGTCCAGGTCGCTGCGCGGGGAGAGTTCACCGCGCCCGTAGCCGCCGACGGCGACCAGGGACGCGCCCGCCACCCCGGCCTCCTCGGCGGCGCCCGCGAACAGTGCGGCCAGCCAGTCGTCGGTCAGCTCGGCCAGCGCCGCACGGCGCGGCGGCCCGGACCGCCCCTTCTCGGTGAGAAGGCGCAGCCGGGCCGCCGCGTAACCGCCGGGCTCCGAGTCGTCGTCACAGGATTCGGTACTCACGTCAACGCTCGTCACCCAGCAGCTCCTTGCCTACAGTGCGTCAGGTCCGCGTTCGCCGGTGCGGACCCGGACCGCGGTCTCGACCGGCACGCTCCACACCTTGCCGTCGCCGATCTTTCCGGTGCGGGCCGCCTTGACCACGACGTCGATCAGTTCCTCGGCGTCGTCGTCCTCGACCAGGACCTCTATGCGGATCTTGGGTACGAGGTCGACGGTGTACTCGGCGCCGCGGTAGACCTCGGTGTGGCCGCGCTGGCGCCCGTATCCGCTGGCCTCGGTGACGGTCAGGCCGTGGACGCCGAAGGCCTGGAGGGCCTGCTTGATCTCGTCGAGCCTGTGCGGCTTGACGACCGCGGTGATGAGCTTCATGCGTCCACCTTCTTGTTCGCTGCCGCTTCGCCCGGGACCGACACGGTCTTGCGGGGGGCGGTTCCGCCGCCCGCGCCGCTGAAGTCGTACGCCGTCTCGGCGTGCTCGACCTGGTCGATGCCGGAGATCTCGTCGTCCTCGGGGACCCGCATCCCGATCGTCTTGTCGAGCAGGAGGGCGAGGACCGCCGAGACCACCAGCGAGTAGCCGAGGACCGCGCCGACGCCGATGGCCTGCTTGCCGAGTTGGTCCAGGCCGCCTCCGTAGAAGAGGCCCTTGGCGGTGGACTGTACGCCGCCGGTGGCGAAGAGGCCGACGAGCAGCGAGCCGGTGATGCCGCCGACCATGTGGACGCCGACGACGTCGAGCGAGTCGTCGAATCCGAAGCGGTACTTGAGGCCGACGGCCATGGCGCACAGGATGCCCGCGATGGCGCCGATCGCGATGGCGCCGAGGGGGCTGACGCAGCCACCGGACGGGGTGATGGCGACGAGGCCGGCGACCGCGCCGGAGGCGGCGCCGAGCGTGGTGAAGGAGCCGTGCCGGAGCTTCTCGTACAGCAGCCAGGCGAGCATGGCGGCGGCCGTGGCGACCTGGGTGTTCACGAACATCACGGCACCCACGCCGTCGTCGTTGCCGAGCCAGGAGCCCGCGTTGAAGCCGAACCAGCCGAACCACAGCAGGGCCGCGCCGAGCATGACGAGCGGCAGGCTGTGCGGCCGCATCGGGTCCTTCTTGAAGCCGACGCGCTTGCCGATGACGAGGATCACGCCGAGGGCGGCCGCACCCGCGTTGATGTGCACCGCCGTGCCGCCGGCGAAGTCGATGACGCCCTTCTTGAAGAGCCAGCCGTCCGAGGCCCACACCCAGTGCGCGACCGGGAAGTAGACGACGGTGACCCACAGGGCGGTGAACAGCGACCAGGCGGTGAACTTGACACGGTCGGCGAGCGCGCCGCTTATGAGCGCGGGCGTGATGACCGCGAACATCAGCTGGAAGACGGCGAAGACGTAGATCGGGATGGAGTATCCGGGCCAGAGCTGGACCAGGCCGATGCCGCTGAGCCCGAAGTAGTCCTTGGACCAGCCGATGAAGCCGTTGCTCTCGCCGAAGGCCAGGCTGAATCCGTAGAGCACCCACAGGATCGTGACGATGCCGAGGCTGATGAAGCTCATCATCAGCATGTTCAGGGTGCTCTTGACGCGGACCATGCCTCCGTAGAAGAAGGCGAGTCCGGGCGTCATGATCATCACCAGCGCTGAGCAGATCAGCATGAATCCGGTGTTGGCGCTGGACAGCTGCGGAGCGTCAGCTGCGAGCGTGATGCCTGGAGGCATCGGCGTCTCCTCGTCGTCGGGTACGGCCCGTGCGGGGGCGTTACTCGGGCGGGAACTGGCTGGAGGCCGGTTATGCGCCATGAGGTTGTCCCAGCGCGGTTTCCGGCGGTGCCGCTCGATGTTTCGCCGCAGTGACGAAGCGGGCGGGCGTGTTACACGCCAGTGAACTGCCGGATCAGAAGGGGATCGGCGACTACCATCCGCGTACGTCCGGGCACAGCGGACCGGCCGCGACGTCACCCGCTTGACCTGGCGTGGGGGTGCCGAGTCGGGCTGAACGGGGTGAGTGTCGCGGCCGGGGTCTTGTATGCCGTCGCACGGCCGGGCCCGAGGGCCCCTGGGTGGAGCGGACTCAGACGGCTTCGGCCGTCTCGGGCAGTTCCCTGCTCAGCAGGTCCGTCATCCGGACCACCTCGGCGACGTCCGAGAAGTCGCGCGCGGCGGTGTCGACGGTCTTGCGCAGCCGGGTGTTGACCCGCTCGGAGCGGACCCGCTTGGCGACCCGCAGAGCCTGCTCGGCAAGCACGGTCGACTGCTCGGGCTCCCGCTTGAGCAGGTGCACGGTGGCCATGCCGATCAGATTCAGGGCGTAGCTGCGCTGGTGCTCCTCGTCCTTTCCGAACAGGGCAACGGCCTGCTCCATCACGGGCTCGGCGAGCGAGGCGTAGGTGGGGCTGCGGCCGGCCACATAGGCGAGGTCGCGGTAGGAGTGGGCGTTCTCCCCGTTGAGCTCCGCCTCGGAGAAGAAGCGGATCCAGTCGGGCTCCGGCTCGCCGTCGAGCCCGGCGTCACCGAAGGTTTCCTCGGCCATCCGGACGGCCCTCTTGGTCTTGCTGGGCTGGCCCATGTTGGCGTAGGCGCGGGCCTCCATCGCATACAGCATGGCCTGGGTGCGGGCGGTGGCGCAGTCGCGGCTGCCGTACTGGGCGAGGTGGATGAGTTCCAGGGCGTCGTCGGGCCGGCCGAGGTGGATCATCTGGCGGCTCATCGAGGACAGGATGTACGAGCCGAGCGGCTTGTCGCCCGCCTCCTTGGAGGCGTGCAGGGCGAGCACGAAGTACTTCTGGGCGGTGGGCTGGAGCCCGACGTCGTAGCTCATCCAGCCGGCCAGCTCCGCGAGTTCGGCCGCGCACTGGAAGAGGCGTTTGGAGGTGGCCGCGGGCTGGGGCTCCTGGAGCAGGTCGGTGACCTCGTGGAGCTGGCCGACCACGGCCTTGCGGCGCAGCCCGCCGCCGCACTGGGCGTCCCACTGGCGGAACATCGCGGTGGTGGACTCCAGCAGCTCCAGCTCGGGCTTCGAGAGCCGGGAGGGGCGCCGGGCGCTGGCGGCGGTCTCCTTGGGCCCGGACTCGCCGGAGAGCGAGGGCACCAGCCAGCGCTGCATGGGCTCGATCAGGGCGGGGCCCGCGGCCAGCATCAGCGAGGTGCCGAGGAAGCCGCGCCGGGCGAGCATGAGGTCGCTGCGGGAGAACTCGCTGAGCAGGGACACCGTTTGGGGCCCGGCCCAGGGCAGGTCGACGCCGGACACGGACGGCGACTGGTGGGCCTGGCGCAGGCCGAGGTCCTCGATGGCGACGACGCTGCCGAAGCGCTCGGAGAACAGCTCCGAGAGGATCCGGGGAATGGGCTCGCGAGGCATCTCGCCGTCGAGCCAGCGCCGCACCCGGGAGGTGTCGGTGCTGATGTGGTGCGCGCCCATCTGGCGCGCCCGGCGGTTCACCTGGCGCGCCAGTTCGCCCTTGGACCAGCCGCTGCGGACGAACCACGAACTCAGCTGCTCGTTGGGGCGCTTGCCGGCGCTCGTCTCGCTAGCCCCACTGCCGCCCACTGGAACGCCCCCAATCCGCTGAAGCCTCGGTTGTGCATCGATTGCGCGAACCTCTATCAGAATGCCGCTAGTTGGGCCTCCTGTCCTGCGGATGCAGCCGCCCGGACCGGAAACCGGCTTGCCTCCGGCATACCCGCGGGTGCGTATACCCCCAAGGTCCGTGTACCGACGGTAATCCTACGATCACGCGTCCGGCCATGGCGATTCCAGAAACGCCACCATTCGCCACCCCTTCGAATGAACTCCCCTGCCGCCAGGCGCGATTCACTTGACACATGACGATCAGCGTCGGGTGGAGCGAAGCGAGCCGGGGCGCACGGCGCGTTTCGCACCACCCCCTTCACGACCGTGTCCTACCTGGCGGAGACGGATTGTGACGGGAAAACTCCGGATCGTCACGACTATGTCACTGGCGTCGTAACCACCGACGCGGCAGACCCGTTGGAGGGGGCATGGGCTTCACGATCGGCGGCAGCCGGGGGATCAGGGAGACCCGGCCCGGCTCTTGGCGCCGCGGCCGCTCCGCGCGCATCACCCGAACGAGCGAGGTCACGGCGGTGGCCGAGTACACCGGACTGTGGGGGTGGGACGTCGCGCCGGGCGCCCGCGCCCTGAACGGCGAGTGCTCCTGCGGCAGTTCGTCCTGTACGGCGCCGGGCGCTCACCCGCTCGACTTCGCGCCCGAGATCCCGGCGGGCGCCACGCTCGACGAGGTGACCAAGGCCTGGTCGCAGTGCCCGGGTGCGGCGGTGCTGCTCCCGGTCGGGCGGACCTTCGACGTCCTGGACGTGGCGGCACCGGCCGGGCGGCGGGCCCTGGTGCGCCTCGAGCGGATGGGCCTCCCGCTGGGCCCGGTCTCGACGACGCCGACCGGCCGCACCCACTTCTACGTGGCCCCGGGCGCCTCGGCCGAACTCCCGGGGCTGCTCTACCGGATGGGCTGGGACGACGCCGTCCTGGACCTGCGCTGCCCGCCGCGCGGCAGCTACGTACCGGCGCCGCCGTCGGGCGAGGTGCGCTGGCTGCGCCCGCCGTCCCTGGACACGGCTACGCGCCCGCCACAGGCCCGCCTGCTCCTGGGCACGCTCGCGTACATCTGCCATCGCTCGGCGGCGTAAACCACCCGTACGAGGGAACGCCCCGCGGCATCCTTGTCGATGCGGCGGGGCGTTCGTGCGCAAACCGGTGTGCGCGACCGGTGCGGCTACTCTCCGATGAGGGCGTCCACGAACGCCTCCGGCTCGAACGGGGCCAGGTCGTCCGCGCCCTCGCCGAGGCCGACGAGCTTGACGGGCACGCCCAGTTCGCGCTGGACGGCGATGACGATGCCGCCCTTGGCGGTGCCGTCGAGCTTGGTCAGGACGATGCCGGTGATGTCGACGACCTCGGCGAACACCCGGGCCTGTACCAGGCCGTTCTGGCCGGTCGTGGCGTCGAGAACGAGCAGGATCTCGTCCAGCGGGCCGTGCTTCTCGACGACGCGCTTGACCTTGCCGAGCTCGTCCATGAGCCCGGTCTTGGTGTGCAGGCGGCCGGCCGTGTCGATCAGGACGACGTCGGCGCCCTCGGCGATGCCTTCCTTGACGGCGTCGAACGCGATCGAGGCGGGGTCGCCGCCCTCGGGGCCGCGCACGGTGCGGGCGCCGACGCGCTCGCCCCAGGTCTGCAGCTGGTCGGCGGCGGCGGCACGGAAGGTGTCGGCCGCGCCGAGGACGACGGACTTGCCGTCGGCGACCAGGACGCGGGCGAGCTTGCCGGTGGTGGTGGTCTTGCCGGTGCCGTTGACGCCGACGACCATCACGACGCCGGGGACGGTCTCGCCGCCCTCGGTCTTGACCTCGCGGTCGAAGTCGGTACCGAGCAGGGTGAGGAGCTCCTCGCGCAGCAGGGTGCGCAGGTCCTCGGGGGTGCGGGTGCCCAGCACCTTGACGCGCTCGCGGAGCCGGTCGACCAGCTCCTGGGTCGGCGCGACGCCGACGTCGGCGGTCAGCAGGGTGTCCTCGATCTCCTCCCAGGTGTCCTCGTCGAGGTGCTCGCGCGAGAGCAGGGTGAGCAGCCCCTTGCCCAGCGAGTTCTGCGAGCGGGCGAGGCGGGCCCGCAGCCGGACGAGCCGGCCGGCGGTGGGCTCGGGGACCTCGATGGCCGGGGCCTGGGGGGCCACCGGCTCCCCGACGACGACCGGCGCGGCGGGTGCCTCCGGAAGGCCGACCTCCTCGATGGTGCGGCGCGGTTCCTGCGCCGTCTCCGCGGCGTCCTCACCGACCTGAGGTTCGGCGGGCGGGGCTGTGATGGTCGGCGTGCTCGGCGGGGCGGTGGGCGGCAGCTGCTTCTTCTTGCGGCTGCTGACCACGAGCCCGCTGATGGCGCCGACCGCGACCAGGGCGATGACTACAGCAAGGATGACGAATTCCATAACTCTCCCAGTATCGGGTACGGGCCCCACGAGCACCCAGTTTGTGGCTTCCTCCGAGAACGGAAGGGAATTATGGGACGGGTGTCAGATTAAAGTACGATAGAGGTGGGCGCATCAACGCGCGTAGAGTCCCCTTCGACTACCCCACCGGCTCAGCGTCGAGCCGAGCGAGAGGCATGGAACTCCACCCCCATGAACACTGGCACCACCGACGAACCGCAGAGCGCCCTGGAAACACGCGGCCTTGAGCCCGTGCCGGACGCGGGGCGCACCGCGAGAACCCGCGAGCTCTTCCCCACCTGGGTCGCCGCGAACATCAGCGTGCTGCTGCTCACGATGGGCGCCAGCCTCGTCGTCGCGTACAAGCTCAACTTCTGGCAGGCGATCGTGGTCGCCGTGGCCGCGCCCGTCCTCTCGTACGGCCTGGTCGGGCTCATCGGGATCGCGGGCAAGCGCGGCGGCGCGCCCGGCATGGCGCTGTCGCGTGCGGTGTTCGGCCAGCGGGGCAATCTGCTGCCCGGTTCACTGATCTGGGTGGCGCGCTGGGGCTGGGAGACCATCAACGCGGTGACCGGCGCCTATGCGGTGCTCACCGTGCTCGACATCCTCTTCGGGATCAAGAGCAACACGTTCCTGATCATCGTCACGCTCGCCGTCTTCGTGGTCATCACGTTCGCGATATCGGGCCTCGGCATCCACGTCGTGCAGAAGTGCAACAAGTACGCGACGTTCCTGTTCGGCGCGTTCTCGATCCTGGTGCTCGTCTACCTCGTCATGAACACCGACTGGTCGGCCGTCTTCCACCAGCCGGCCGGCAAGACCTCGCTGATGGTCGCGGGCACCGGCATGATCGCCGCCGGCGGTGTCAGCTGGATCCCGTCCGCCCCCGACTTCGCCCGCTACCTGCCGCGCAACGCCTCCGCCAAGGCGATCGTGGGCAACTCCATCGGCGGCGCCGGCATCGTGGTGCTTCCGATGGTCCTGATGGGCGCCGTCATGGCGGTCTCCACACCGGACCTGGCCTCGGCCGCCGACCCGGTGTCCTTCCTCGGCGAGATCCTGCCGATGTGGATCGCGGTGCCGTACCTGCTGATCGCCCTTGTCGGCATGCTGCTGATCAACTCGATGTCGATGTACTCGGCGGGCTTCACCGCGCAGACCCTCGGCTTCAAGATCCCGCGGCACTGGGCGGTCTCCGTCAACGCGCTGATCTCGCTGATCTTCGGCGGTGTCCTGATGCTGGTCGCCACCAGCTTCATGGGCTCGTTCATCGCCTTCCTCTCGCTGCTCGCCGTCGCGTTCTCGGCCTGGGTCGGCGTGTTCGGCGCGGACATGCTGCGCCGCACCGAGTACGACGCGAAGGCGCTGCTCGACACCACGCGCACCAGCGCCTACTGGTACAAGGGCGGCTTCTCCCCCGCCGCCGTCATCGCCTGGGCGATCGGCCTGGTCGGCGGCCTGATGTTCACCAAGTCCGACTGGTTCACCGGCCCGCTGTCCGGGAACAACCCGGTCGGCGAGTACGGCCTGGGCTGGGTCGCCACCATCGTGATCTCCGGCCTCCTGTACGTCGTGCTGCCCAAGCCGCCCGTGGTGGCCGCAGAGCCTTCTGAGGCCAATGAGGCTTCTGATCCGGCCAAGTCCCCCGAGACCCTGGCTGTCTGACGTAGCGTCAGCTACCGTCCCCCTTTGCCCGGGGTTCTGCGGAACCCGCCCGGTGGAGGGGGACTTTTCCATGCCGTTCACGGTCGTACGCATGAATCTGGTGGACCCGGACGCCACCGCCCAGTCGCTGTCCGCGCGCTACCGGGCGGCCCTGGAGATGGCCGCGTACGCCGACGACCGGGGCATCGACACCGTCCAGACCGAGGAGCACCACGGCACGGACAACAACTGGCTGCCCTCCCCCTTCGCCTTCGCGGGCGCGGTCTTCGGCGCCACCCGCCGCATCGCGGTGACGGTCTCCGCGATCATCGGCCCGCTGTACGACCCGCTGCGGCTGGCCGAGGACATCGCGGTGCTCGACCTGGTGAGCGGCGGCCGGCTCGTGACCGTCTCGGGGATCGGGTACCGGCCCGCCGAGTACGAGCAGCAGGGCGTCGCGTGGGGCCGGCGCGGCAAGCTCCAGGACGAGCTGCTCGAAACCCTCCTGAAGGCGTGGACGGGTGAGGAGTTCACCTTCCGCGGGCGTCGGGTACGCGTCACCCCGCGCCCGTTCACCGAGCCGCACCCGATGCTGCTCGTCGGCGGCTCCTCACGCGCGGCCGCCAACCGCGCGGCCCGCCTCGGTCTGCCGTTCTTCCCGAGCGCGCATCTGCCCGAACTCGAGGCGCACTACAACGAGAAGCTCGCCGAGTACGGCACCGAGGGCTTCTGCATGATGCCCGCGGCCGAGACTCCCCTGCTGCATGTCAGCGAGGACCCCGACCGGACCTGGGCCGAGTACGGCGAGCACTTCCTGCACGAGGCACGGATGTACGCGTCCTGGCAGTCCAAGGACATCCGCTCGGCGGTGAAGTCCGGAGCCACCACGGTGGAGGAGCTGCGCGCGGAGGGCGTCTACCGCGTCGTGACCCCGGAGCAGTGCGCGGCCCTGGAAGCCGACAGCCTGGTCCTGCACCCCCTGTGCGGCGGAATGCCGGTGGACGAGGCGTGGCGAAGCCTGCACTTGTTCTGCGAGCGGGTGCTTCCGGCGCTCTGAGCGCTCCGCGGGACGTGGCCGCCCCGGCCGCGGGCCGGGGGGGCGAGGAAACCCGAAGCCTCCCGGCATGGACCACGCGCCAAACCGCCCCGGCTCGATGGCGAGCCGGGGCGGTTTGGCGAGAGGAGAGGGGCAGCGGGGATTAGCCCATCTCCTCCAACGCCTTGCCCTTGGTCTCCTTGACGTACTTGAGCACGAAGGGGATCGAGAGCACGGCGAAGACCGAGTAGATGACGTAGGTGCCCGACAGGTTCCAGTCCGACAGGCTCGGGAAGCTCGCCGTGATGGCCCAGTTCGCGATCCACTGGGCGGCCGCGGCGACACCCAGGGCCGCGGCGCGGATCCGGTTCGGGAACATCTCGCCGAGGAAGACCCACACCACGACGCCCCAGGACAGGGCGAAGAACAGCACGAAGACGTGGGCGGCGATCAGGGCCACGACGCCCTCGGTGGTCGGGAGCTTGCCGTCGACGAGGTGGGCCGAGAAGGCCCAGGCCTCGACGGCGAGCGCGACCGCCATGCCGATGGAACCGATCAGCGCGAGCGGCTTGCGGCCGACCCGGTCGACGAGGACCATCGCGATCACGGTGCCGATGATGTTGATGATCGACGTGGTGAACGAGTAGAAGAACGAGCTCGACGGGTCGATGCCGACGGACTGCCACAGCGTCGAGGAGTAGTAGAACGCGACGTTGATGCCGACGAGCTGCTGGAAGACCGAGAGGCCGATGCCGACCCAGACGATGGGCAGGAAGCCCCACTTGGAGCCGAGCAGGTCCTTGAAGCTCGACTTGTGCTCGGACTTCATGGCGTGCTCGATCTCGGCGACGCGGGCGTCGAGGTCGACGTTCTCGCCCTCGACGTCGGCGAGCACCTTCTTGGCGTCGGCGTCGCGGCCGACCGAGATGAGGAAGCGCGGCGACTCGGGGATGGCGAAGGACAGCAGGCCGTACAGGATGGCCGGGATCACCATCACGCCGAGCATGACCTGCCAGGCCTCGAGCCCGATGATCTTGCCGCGCTGCTCGCCGCCGGCGGCGTTGAGGATGCCCCAGTTGACGAGCTGGGAGATCGCGATGCCGATGACGATCGCGGCCTGCTGGAAGGAGCCGAGCCGGCCGCGGTAGGCGGGCGGGGCGACCTCGGCGATGTAGGCCGGGCCGATGACCGAGGCCATGCCGATGGCGAAGCCGCCGATGATCCGCCAGAACGCGAGGTCCCACAGCGCGAACGGCAGCGCGGAGCCGATGGCGCTGATGGTGAACAGGGTCGCCGCGATCTGCATGCAGCGGATGCGGCCGATGCGGTCGGCGATCCGGCCCGCGGTGGCGGCGCCGATCGCGCAGCCGATCAGGGCGATGGCGATCACCTGGGCCAGCGTCCCGGACCCGATGGAGTACCGGTCACGGATCGCCTCTACGGCGCCGTTGATCACGGAACTGTCGTAGCCGAAGAGGAAGCCGCCCATCGCGGCCGCCGCCGTGATGAAGATGACATGGCCGAGGTGGTCCGGCGCGGTCTGGCCGCCTCCGGACGCCTGCGCCTGCGCGGTACTGGTCACGTGTACTCCTGGGGCCGCCCTGCAACGTCGCCGGGCGTGGGGGGACTCCTCCAAGTGGCGCACAACTTCCTGTCACCCACCACTTGAAGGTAAAAGCAACGTTGCAGAGACTATGCCTTCAAGTTTCGAAGTCAATACCTGTTCGGTTGTGAATTTGCAGGCACGACTCGCCGCCGAATGTTCAAGACTTGAAGAAGTGGAGGTCAGCCCGGGGATGGGCCACAGGCGCGGGCCGAAGCCGCCGGCCGCCTCAGCGCAGCCGCTGGCTGATCACCTTGGACACGCCGTCGCCCTGCATCGAGACGCCGTACAGCGCGTCGGCGACCTCCATGGTCCGCTTCTGGTGCGTGATCACGATCAGCTGCGAGGACTCCTGGAGCTCCTGCATGATCCGGATCAGCCGCTGGAGGTTGGTGTCGTCCAGGGCCGCCTCGACCTCGTCCATCACGTAGAACGGGCTCGGCCTGGCCTTGAAGATGGACACGAGCAGCGCGACGGCCGTCAGGGAGCGCTCGCCGCCCGAGAGCAGCGAGAGCCGCTTGACCTTCTTGCCCGGCGGGCGCGCCTCGACGTCGATCCCGGTGGTCAGCATGTTGCCCGGATCGGTCAGGATCAGCCGGCCCTCGCCGCCCGGGAAGAGCCGCGAGAAGACCCCCTCGAACTCCCTGGCCGTGTCGCGATAGGCCTCCGTGAAGACCTGCTCCACCCGCTCGTCCACCTCCTTCACCACTTGAAGGAGGTCGGTCCGGGTCTTCTTGAGGTCCTCCAGCTGCTCGGAGAGGAACTTGTGGCGCTCCTCCAGCGCCGCGAATTCCTCCAGGGCGAGCGGGTTGACCTTGCCGAGCTGCTGGTACGCCCGTTCGGCTGCCCTGAGCCGCTTCTCCTGCTCGGCGCGTACGTAGGGGACCGGCTGGTTGCGGGGGTGCTCGCCCGCGGCGGAGCCGCTGATTGATGCAGCATCGGGCAGCTCCTCTCCCTCGGCGGGCGGCGAGGGGGCCACCAGCTGGTCGGGCCCGTACTCCGCCACCAGCCCGGCCGGCTCGACCCCCAGCTCCTCCAGCGCCTTGGTCTCCAGCTGCTCGATCCGCAGCCGCTTCTCGGCACCGAGTACCTCGCCGCGGTGAACCGAATCCGTGAGTTTGTCGAGTTCCGCCTTGAGGTCCCGGCCGGCGCCGCGGGCCCCGGTCAGCTCCTGTTCGCGCTCGGCCTTGGCCGCCTCGGCCCCGGCCCACTCCCGCTCGGCCCGCACGAGCGACACCTCGACGTGGGCGAGCAGGGTGCGGGCGCCGGATGCCACGGCCGCGGCGACGGCCGCCTCGTGGCGCAGTCGGGCGCGGCGCTGCTCGGCGCGGGCCCGTGCCTCGCGTTCGGCCCGGGCCGCCCGGTCGAGCCCGTCGGCCCGCCCGGCGAGCGCCTTGACGCGCTCCTCGTGGGTACGGGCCTGGAGCCGGGCCTCCATCTCGGTCTGCCGGGCGTTGGCGCCGTCCGCCGCGAGCCGGTCCCGTACGGACGTGTCGGGCTCCTCCTCGACCGGCATCTCCTCGGCGACGAGCAGCCGTTCGGCCAGCTCCTCGGCCTCCTCGGTGGCCTTCTCCAGAGCTTCCTGGGCGCGGGCGGCGGCCGCCGCGGTCCGCTCGGCCTCGCCGGCCGCACCGCGCGCCTGCCCGGCGAGCCGGCCGAGCTGCTGGGCGACGGAGGACCGCGCCTTCTCGGCGGCCCGCCGACGCTCCCCCAACTCCTCGACGGCTGCCGCCAGTTGACTGCGTCGCGCGGTTGCCTCCTGTTGCGCGCGGGCCAGGTCCTCGCACCGTACGGCCAGGTCGGCGAGCTCGGCGGCGGCTTCGTCGACGGAGGCCTGGACCTCCAGGAGGCTGGGCGCGCCGGCCGATCCGCCGTGCGCGAAGTGGGCTCCGAGTACGTCGCCTTCGGCGGTGACGGCGGTCAGCGCGGGCCGCGCGTAGACGAGGTCCTCGGCGTCCTCCAGGGTGCCGACCACGACGACGTCGCGCAGCAGGCGCCGTACGGCGGGCATCAGTTCGGCGGGGCCGCGGACCAGGTCGGCGGCGCGAGGCGGTCCTTCGCCGCGCACCGGCCGCCCGTCCTCGTCCTCGGGAGCGCCGTTCAGGAGCAGGGCGGCGCGGCCGGCGTCCTGTTTGCGCAGCATGCGGATGGCTTCGGCGGCCGCCGACGGCCCGCTCACCGCGATCGCGTCGGCGGCGGCGCCCAGGGCGGCCGCGACCGGCACCTCGTACCCGGGTGCCACGGTGAGCAGTTCGGCGGCGGGGCCGAGCAGTCCGGTCAGCGTGTCGCGGGCGCCGAGCAGCGCTCCCGTGCCGTCCTTGCGGCGCAGCCCCAGCGCGAGCGCGTCGTGCCGGGCGGCGGTGGCGGCACGTTTCCGCTCGGCGGCGGTGGCCTCCTCGCGGGCGGCGCCGAGCGCGGCCTCGGCCGCGGCGAGCTCGCGCTTGGCCGCGTCATGGGCCTCGGCGAGCTCGGTGTCGTCGGCCTCGAGGCCGTCCACCTCGGCCTTGAGCTGCTCGTACTCCTCCTGTGCGAGCGCGGCCCGCTCGCCCGCCTCGTCACGCGCGGCGGCGAGCCGGTCGATCTCGGCCTGCGCGGAACCCGCCCTGCTCCGCGCCGCGTTGACCTGCCCGTGCAGCCGCGCGAGGCCCTCGCGCCGGTCCGCGATGGCCCGGGCCACATCCTTCAAACGCCGTTCCTCGACGGCGAGTTCCCGCTCGAGATCGGCGCGGTGGGCGGAGGTGTCCTCCAGGGCGTGCTCGGCCGCTTCGAGGGCGGCCTCCAGCTCGGCCTCCTGTTCGCGGATCCGGGCGGCCTCGCGCTCCATGTCCTGCGGGTCGCGGCCGCGCCGCTCCTCCGGCGGCTGCGCGCTCGCGCTCTTGACCCGGGCGTCGGCCAGCGAGATCGTGCCGCGCACCCGCTCGGCCAGCTGGGACAGCTCGTACCAGGTCTGCTGGGCGCGCTGGAGCCTGGGCGACAGCTGCCGCACCTGGTCCTCCAGTCGGGCCTCGCGGGCCAGGGCCGCCTTGAGGTCGGCCTCCGCGCTCTCCTTGCGGCGAAGGAGCTCGGCCTCGTCGGCGATCTCGGCGCTGAGCGCCTCCCGCATCCGTACGAGGTCGTCGGCGAGCAGGCGAAGGCGGGCGTCGCGCAGGTCGGCCTGGATGACGGCGGCGCGGCGCGCGACGGCGGCCTGGCGGCCGAGCGGCTTGAGCTGGCGGCGCAGTTCGTCGGTGAGGTCCTGGACGCGGGCGAGGTTGGCCTTCATCGCGTCCAGCTTCCGCAGCGCCTTCTCCTTGCGCTTGCGGTGCTTGAGGACGCCCGCGGCCTCCTCGATGAAGGCCCGCCGGCCCATGGGGTCGGCGTGCAGGACGGAGTCGAGCTGGCCCTGCCCGACGATGACGTGCATCTCGCGGCCGATGCCGGAATCGGAGAGCAGTTCCTGGATGTCGAGCAGCCGGCAGGTGTCGCCGTTGATCTGGTATTCGCTGCCGCCGTTGCGGAACATGATCCGCGTGATGGTGACTTCGGCGTATTCGATGGGCAGCGCGCCGTCGGAATTGTCGATGGTGAGGGAGACTTCGGCGCGGCCGAGCGGAGGGCGGCCGGTCGTCCCGGCGAAGATGACGTCCTCCATCTTTCCGCCGCGCAGCGACTTGGCGCCCTGCTCACCCATGACCCAGCTCAGCGCGTCCACGACGTTGGACTTGCCGGATCCGTTGGGGCCCACCACACAGGTGATGCCCGGCTCGAACTTCAGCGTGGTCGCGGACGCGAAGGATTTGAATCCGCGCAGAGTGAGGGCCTTGAGGTGCACGCCGCCGGACTCTACCTTTCGCTCTCGGTTTCGCCCAGGAAGGTGCAGGGCACATCAGACCGTAAGGGAAAGGCGGGCCGGCCCATCGTGCGCCGGAAGAAAGAAAGAAGGGACGCCGGAGCGTCCCTTGCAATACATTGCAGATCTTGCGGATCTCTCGATCTCGACGAGAGGGACGGAAGCCTCTCTCACCCCGGGGTCAGGTGAGGGCGGGCTCCGCCTGCGGGACGTCGATGTCGATGCCTTCGAGCAGCGAATCTCCGCGGTGCGAAGCGGCGGCAGCGGACAGCACGTCGTTCTCGGACTGAATCCGGTTGAGCTCGGACTCGAGGTCCTGGACGCGCTGCTGGAGCCGTCGCATCTCGGCGAGGAGTCGCGGGTCGGAACCGCCGACGTAACCGAGAAGCGCCTTTGCCATGATGGATGGTCCTCCACACTGAGTGACCGACCGAAGCGGTGTGGGTCGTGAGGGAATCGCACCCGCGGTGCTTGGACTTGACTGCGGTTCTTCATGCCAAACAGCTAAGGTGCGCGGGGCTTCCAGAGTCTCACCAAAAAGTTTGACGGTCAACACGATCACGCCCCGTATCCACCGGCAATCCGGGGGCCCGCAACCGCTGAACGAGCGGTGCTGCCTCTTCTCGGAGCCCTGGGGGCGTGGAGATCATCCTTACTGTTGGCAGCCTTGCACGCCGGGCGCGAGATGGCAACAGGCAGATCGTTCGAGGTCAGCGCGTGGTTGCGAGCCGGATGCGGGGTGTCACCGCGCCCGGCTGCCGCTCGGTCGCGCGACGGCGCTCAGCGGATGGCGAAGGTGTCGTAGCCGCCCCGCGCTGTGTCCCAGATCTCCGTCACTCCGTCGACCCGGCCCGGCGTGTCGTCGGAGCGAAGCCACTCCAGCAAACGGTGGCAATTCTCACGCGGCCCCTCGGCGACGACCTGGACGCGTCCGTCGTCCAGATTCAGGGCGAACCCGCTGAGGCCGCCGATCTCCAGAGCATTTGCCCTGGTGAACCAGCGGAAGCCGACTTGTTGCACTCGCCCGCGCACCCAGGCCGTGAGTCGAACATCTCCGTGCGCATCTTCGTTCATACCTGCACGCTAACCGGCCAATTGCTCACGCAGCACTTCGCCCCCATGCGTCATGGCGTACAGTCGCGACGAAATGGATCTCACCCGTATGGGTCAGTTCCCATTTGATCATTTACGGCCGATTGCGGCCACCGCGGCAATGCGGCCAGGCATTGCCCACGGCACTGAGGAAGGCACAGCAGATGGGACGCCATCGTCGCTCCGCCGCCGAGCCCGCGCCCGCAGATCCCGCGGTGGGCCAGGACGGCCGCCCCCGGGGTGGAACACGCCGGAAGAAGCGGGTGATCGTGCCCGTGCGCACCGGGCTGCTCGGCGTCTCCGCCGCCGTGGCCGTGGGCGCGGTGGCCGTCGCCTCCGGCCTGCTGCCGGGCGGCGGTACGTACAAGGTGAGCGGCGACACCATGGCCGGCGGTCAGCTCCGTGCGAGCCAGACGCCGGACGTGCAGCCGCAGGGCGGCGAGTCGGAGAAGCCGAGCAGCCCGGCGTCCACGCCCTCCGAGTCGGCCAAGGCCGCACACGCGCCCTCGACCGCCCCCTCCCCCAGCGCCTCGGCCACGCCGTCGGCGCCCGCGTCCGCGCCCACCCCGGAGAAGAAGTCCGCGCCTCCGGCCCCGGCCCCCTCGAAGCCGGCCTCCCCGCCGAGCGACCCGCCCAAGCTCGTCCCCTCGCAGCGCGCCCAGATGCCGACCGCCGAGGCCTCGGCCGCCGCCACCGTGATGTCGCTGGTCAACATGGAGCGCGCGCAGGCCGGTTGCAGCCCGGTCTCGGCGAGCCCGGCGCTGGCCTCGCTCGCCACCGCCTTCAGCAACGACATGGCCGCCCGCGGCTTCTTCGACCACACCGACCCGGACGGCAGGACGCCGTGGGACCGGGCCGCGAAGGCGGGCATCCAGGGCCTCGGCGGCGAGAACATCGCCCGCGGCCAGACGGATGCCAAGGCCGTGATGGATGCCTGGATGAACAGCCCGGGCCATCGCGCGAACATCCTGAACTGCGAGTACAAGTCCCTGGGCGTCGGCGTGCACTTCGGCCCCGGAGGCCCCTGGTGGACCCAGGACTTCGGCTTTTGATCACCGATTTCTGATCACCGGTTTTCGATCATTGCCCGAAGATGCACATCCGGTCGGGACCGTCGCTCATTCGTCATCATGTACGTAATGCGCTTCGTACGCGCACGAAAGGGCCCCCTCCGTTGCGAACGGCGGGGGCCCTTTCGTATGCGCGCATTCGGATCCCGACGCGAAGAAATCGGAGCGCGTGCTGGTCCGTATTGATCAAGCGGTCGGAAAACGATCAGGCGCTCACGGCCGCCTTGCCCGCGATGAAGACGCGGGTGGTCTCAGTGATGCGGCGGCCCAGGTGTTCGGCGGTGGCCATGTCGGCCTTGTGGACGCCCTCGGGGCCCTCGTCGGAGTTGGTCTGGGCACCGGCGCCGGAGAAGAAGCCCAGCCGGTTGAGGTCGTTCTCGGAGCCGGTGGTCAGGTTCCAGCCTGGCTTCAGGCCGAGGTTCACCCAGTGCATGCCGTGCTGGGCGGCAAGGGTCTGGAAGTACTGCAGGGTGTGGCTCTTGTCGCCGCTCTTGGAGCCGGAGTTGGTGAAGCCGGCGGCGAGCTTGTCCAGCCAGGCGTCGGTGAACCAGCGCTTGGAGGTGGCCTCGGCGAACTGGTGGAAGGCGCCGGACGCGGTGCCCATGTAGGTGGGCGAGCCGAAGACGATGGCGTCGGAGGCGTCGAGGAGTTCCCAGTCGGCGTCGGTGATGGCGTCGACCTTGATGACGTGGACGGTGGCGCCGGCTTCGGCGGCGCCGTTGCGGACGGCCTCGGCGAGGACGGCGGTGTGGCCGTAGCCGGAGTGGTAGGCGATCGAGACAACAGGAGTGGTCACGGCAGGAATCCCCTCGGAGAGGTGAGAAAAGCGGCGGGGCTGGGGTGCGACGGCGATGGCCGGTTCCGCGGCGGCTGCCCGCTGCGGCGCTACCCCTAGGTAAGCACTAACTTCTAGTTAGCGCAACCCGGGCGTGCGCGCTGCATGGGAGTACCCTGGGGTCATGGAAGAGACCGCTACGAGCACCGAGTGCACCGCCGAGGCCGCCGACGACGCGGAGCTGGCGTTCAATGTGTTCTCCAAGGCCTGCCCGTCCCGGCGCACGCTGGAGGACGTCACGGGGCGCTGGGGCAGCCTGACGCTCGGCGGGCTGTACGAGGGGAGCCTGCGCTTCAACGAGCTGCGGCGCCGGGTCGACGGCGTGAGCGAGAAGATGCTCTCCCAGACGCTGCACTCACTGGAGCGTGACGGCCTCGTACACCGCGAGGCGCAGCCGACGAACCCGCCGCGGGTCGACTACGAACTGACCCCGCTGGGCCGCGATGTGGCCGAACGGCTGCTCTCGCTCATCCACTTCCTGGAGGGCCGGATGCCTGCGGTCCTCCAGGCGCAGCAGAGTTACGACGCGGAGCGCGGGGCCCTCTGACACCTCGGGCAGAAGTAGCTGGACCGGTTCATCCAGGCGCGCCGGCGCATCGGCGTGCCGCAGCGCCGGCACGGCTCGCCCTCGCGGCCGTAGGCGTCGAGGGAGCGCTCGAAGTACCCGGACTCGCCGTTCACGTTGACGTAGAGGCTGTCGAAGCTGGTGCCGCCGACGGCGAGGGCCTCGTTCATCACGTCCCGTGCGTGGCCCAGGAGTTCGGCCGCCTTGGGGCGGTTCAGGGTCGCGGTCGGGCGGTCGTAGTGCAGCCGGGCGCGCCAGAGCGCCTCGTCGGCGTAGATGTTGCCGACCCCGCTGATGAGCGATTGATCGAGCAGTGCTCGTTTGACCGTGGTGCGCCGCAGCCGCAGCGCCGCGAAGAAGGCCTCGTCGTCGAAGGCGGGGTCCAGCGGGTCACGGGCGATGTGCGCGATGACGTCGGGCAGCCCGTCGGGGGTGTTGTCGTGCAGCGAGAGCCCGCCGAAGGTCCGCTGGTCGACGAAGCGCAGCTCGGTGCCGAGCTCGTCCTGGAATCCGACCCGGATCCGCAGATGCTTCTCGTCCGGGGTGTCCTGCGGCTGCACGAGCAGCTGCCCGCTCATGCCGAGGTGTCCGAGCACGGAGGCGTCCGTGTCCGCGAGCGGCAGCCACAGATACTTCCCGCGCCGCTGGGCGACGCCGATCCGGTGCCCCTTGAGCCGTGCAGCGAAGTCGTCGCCCCCGGCGAGGTGGCGGCGTACGGCGCGCGGATGCAGCACCTCGACGTCCGCGACGGTGCGCCCGGCCACCCAGCGCTCGAGTCCGCGCCGGACCACTTCGACTTCGGGCAGCTCAGGCATGTGCGCAGATTACCGCGCGCCCCACGGACAGCCGCAGCGGGCCCGGAAAGAGGGCCTCAGCCTGCGGGACAAGCGAAAACCCCCGCCCCGCACCGGAGTGCGCTGGGCGGGGGCTCGAAGGAAGGAGGCTGATCAGGCCGATGCGCCGGCGGCGGGGGTCGGCGACCCGCCATCGGCCGCGGCCACGACGGGAGCTTCCGCCGCGGCCTTGGCCCGCTCGTCGGCGGCGGCACGAATGGCCCGCCATGCCGATTCTGCGGCCTGCTGTTCCGCTTCCTTCTTGCTGCGGCCGGTGCCGGTGCCGTACGAGACACCACCGACGCGAGCGGCAGCAGTAAAGGTCTTCTCGTGGTCGGGTCCGGTTTCGGAGACCAAGTACTCGGGAACGCCGAGGCCTTCGGCCGCCGTGAGCTCCTGGAGACTGGTCTTCCAGTCCAGGCCGGCCCCGAGGTTCGAGGACTTCTCGATCAGGGGGTCGAACAGCTTGTGGACGAGCGCGGACGCCGCCTCAAGACCCTGGTCGAGATAGACAGCGCCGATCACCGCTTCAAGGGTGTCGGCGAGGATGGATGCCTTGTCCCGGCCGCCCGTGCCCTCTTCGCCCCGGCCGAGCCGGATGAAGGAGCCGAGTTCGAGCCCTCGGCCCACCTCCGCGAGCGCACGAGAGTTGACCACCGCGGCCCGGAGCTTGGCCAGTTGGCCTTCCGGGAGATCGGGGTGGGTGCGGTACAGCGTGTCGGTGACGACCAGACCGAGCACCGAGTCCCCGAGGAACTCGAGCCGCTCATTGGTCGGCAGACCGCCGTTCTCGTACGCGTACGAACGGTGGGTGAGCGCACGCACCAGAAGGGCGGACTCGAGCTGATACCCGAGCCGCCCTTCCAGAAGCGTGTGGGACGAGGCCGTGTTGTTGTCCGCCTTTTTGGCGTTGGACTCAGACATCGGGCCTCTCACCAGCCGCTCAGACCTCGAGGACCTGGCGCTTGTTGTACGTGCCGCAGCTCGGGCACGCGATGTGCTGGAGCTTCGGCTCATGGCAGCGCTCGCACGCAACCAGGGTGGGGACCGCAGCCTTCCACTGCGACCGGCGGTGGCGCGTGTTGCTGCGCGACATCTTCCGCTTCGGAACAGCCACGGCTACTTCTCCTGCTTCTCGGCGGCATCCTGCACGTCAGACGCAGTGCCGCTCATGTTGTCCTTCTCGCCGTCCTGGATGGTCCCGGCGAGTCCCTGCAGTGCCGCCCAACGAATGTCGACGGCGTCGTGGTGGTGGTCCGGGTCGTCCGCCAGGCTCGCTCCGCATTCGGAACAGAGCCCGGGGCAGTCCTCCCGGCACACCGGCTGCATCGGCAGTGCGAGCACCACCGCATCGCGCAGCAAAGGCTCGAGGTCGAACATGCCGTCCTCGAGCGGAATCATGTCCTCGTCGTCCTCGGCATCGTCGTCCGCGGCTGCCTTGCGGCGGCCCCGGTCGTCGGTGTCGGGGTACGAGAACATTTCCTGGAAGTCCACTTCAACGTCCTGCTGAAGCGGCTCCAGACACCTTACGCACTCACCCTCGGCCGATGCACGGGCGGTGCCTGTGACAAGCACCCCTTCCATGACCGACTCCAGGCGGAGCTCGATGTCCACGGGCCTGCCCTCGGGCACGTGGATGACCTCGGGGATGCCGAGATCCTTCGGGGCCTCCACGGTGCGGGAGAGCCGCTGGAGCGCACCGGGACGCCGTCCCAGCTCGTGTGTGTCGAACACGAGGGGGTTGCGGTGGTCGAGGCGCGTGCTCAGGGCTCTTCCTGCTTTCGAGGTCGTGGAGTGTGCTGCCACCGGCTTCGCTGGGCGAATCGGGCAGCTTGGATCGCGGACGTACGCGCGACCGAACAGCCAGGATAACGGACCGGCCGCGATAGGCCCAATCCGGCCCGGTCCCCTCACGTTCGGGTGGCGTACGGCCCCGTGAGGTTACGGCCGGTTCTGCCCGTGGCCCTGCTCGTAGGCGCGCAGCTGGTCCAGGTTGATCATGCTGGTGTCGAAGAGACTGGTCTCGTCGAGCGCGGCCTGCTGCGGCTGGTGATGGGGCTGCGGCGGCACGCCGTACTGCCCGGCGTCGGGGACCGCGTACTGCTGCTGGTTCGGGTCGTAGGCGTACGGGTCCTGCTGGGCGTACCCGTACTGCGCGTACTGCTCCTGCTGCTGGGGCTGGTACTGCTGGTAGGCGTACGGATCCTGCTGGGGCTGCTGGTAGCCGTACGGGTCGTACGCCTGGGGCTGCTGCTGGGCCGGGATGTGCGGCTCGGCGGCGGCTTGGGGGGCGGCGGCCGGGTCCGGCTCGGCGAGTTCGGCGAGGCCTGCCAGGTAGTCGGCGTCGCTGGTGTGCTGGTGCAGGTCGCCCGCCGCGTCCTGGGCGGCCATGTGGGCGCCCAGCTCGTCGGATGCGGTGCGGCCGTGCAGCTTCTGGCGGCCGCGGCCGACCGCTTCGAGGGTCTTGGCGAGCACTGCCTCGAAGGCGCCCAGCTTGGCGTCGACATACTCGTCGGCCCTTTGGATCAGAGTGCCCGGGTCCGCGCTGTACTCGGGGGCGTCCTCGTCCGTGCGGCCCTGGTCGTCCAGGCCGGGGCCGCGGCCGAGCAGCTTCTCGCGGCCGCGGTCGACCGAGCCGATGGTCTTGGTGAGGACGACCTCGAAGTTGGCGAGCTTGGAGTCGACGTAGTCGTCGGCCTCGGCGCGGATCTCCTCGGCGTCCCGGCGGGCCTCATTGAGGATGCGGTCGGCCTCGTCCTGGGACTGGCGGGCGACGGCGGTGTCGGAGATCAGCGTGCCGCGCTGGGCGTGCGCGGACTCAATGATCCGCTCGGCCTCCTGGCGGGCCTGCTCGACCATCTGCTCGCGGCCGCCGATCAGCTCCTGGGCCTGGGCGAGCGAGCCGGGCAGGGCCTGGCGCACCTCTTCCAGCATCGCGAGGAGGTCGGCGCGGTTGACCACGCACGAGGCCGACATGGGCATGGACCGGGCGCTGCCGACCACCTCGACGATCTCGTCGAGCTTCTTCTGCACGTCCACCGGTGATCGCCACTCTTCTAACGGATTGGAGACGGACGGGACGACTGTAAGGCCAGTCGGCGCCCGCCCGACACCGGGTGACGGGCCGTCAGTGGACGGCCTGGTGGCTCACTTCTCGGCGAGCCGGGCGACCAGGGCCTCGTGGACGGTGGCCGGCAGCAGGTGGGAGACGTCTCCGCCCCAGGTCGCGACCTCCTTGACCAGCGAGGACGACAGGAAGCTGTACGTCGGATTGGTGGGCACGAACAGGGTCTCGACGCCCGAGAGCCCGTTGTTCATCTGGGCCATCTGCAGCTCGTAGTCGAAGTCGCTGACGGCGCGGAGGCCCTTGACGATCGCGGGGATGTCCCGCTGCTTGCAGAAGTCGACGAGCAGGCCGTGGAAGGACTCGACCTCCACGTTGCCGAGGTCGGCCGTCACCTCGCGGATCATCTCGATCCGCTCCTCGATGGTGAACAGGCCCTGCTTCGACTGGTTGATCATCACCGCGACATGTACGACGTCGTACAGGCGGGAGGCGCGGGCGATGATGTCGAGGTGTCCGTTGGTGATGGGGTCAAAGGACCCCGGACAGACGGCGCGGCGCAACTGATGTCCCTCGCTCTCCGGTCCGGTCATGGGGTGTCTCGCGGTGCGTTTTCGCACGTGGAGGCGGCGCGACCGTACCAAAGCGTGCCCTCGCCGTAGCGACGGGCCCGCAGTGCTTCGAATCCTTCGGGCCAGCCGAATTCCCCGCCTCTGGTGCTGCGCTCCACGGTGACGAGACAGTCCTCCGCGAGCCAGCCCCCACGACGGAGTGTGAGCAGGATCTCCCGAAGATCGTCATCGGTGACGGCGTACGGCGGGTCCAGGAAAATCACGTCATACGGGTCGGCGGGCGCCGGGCCTGTCACGATCTGCTCCGCTTTGCCGGTACGCACTTCGGCGCCGGGCAGCTTGAGCGCGGCCACGTTGTCGCGGACGGTGCGGACGGCGCGGCCGTCGGCCTCGACGAGCAGGGCATGGACCGCGCCGCGCGAGAGCGCCTCCAGGCCCACGGCTCCGGAGCCCGCGTACAGATCGGCGATGCGGATGCCGTCGAGCGTGCCGAGCAGCGCCTCCCAGGTGGAGAAGAGGCCCTCGCGCGCCCGGTCGGAGGTGGGGCGGGTGCCGGTGCCCGGCGGTACGGCGAGGCGGCGTCCACCGGCCCGGCCGGCGATCACGCGGGTCATCTCAGTCCTTGTCCGTGTACATGCGTCGGATGTGCCTCCCCAGTCTCTCAGCCCTTGTCGAGGTACTGCTCGCGGTCCTTGTCCAGGAGGGCGTCCAGAGCCGTGCGCAGCCCCGGGAGGTGTGCGAGATCCGGGTCCTGGGCGACCACCGCGGCGGCTTCCTCGCGGGCGGCGGCGATGACCTCCTCGTCGTCGATGACGGTGAGCATCCGCAGCGAGGAGCGCACCCCGGACTGAGCCTGGCCCAGCACATCGCCCTCGCGGCGCTGTTCGAGGTCGATGCGGGAGAGCTCGAAGCCGTCGAGGGTGGAGGCCACGGCGTTGAGACGGGCCCGGGCCGCGCTCGCCTCCGGCATGTCGGTGACCAGCAGGCACAGGCCCGGTGCGGAGCCACGGCCGACGCGGCCGCGCAGCTGGTGGAGCTGGGAGACGCCGAACCGGTCGGCGTCCATGATCACCATCGCGGTGGCGTTCGGCACGTTCACGCCGACCTCGATGACCGTGGTGGCCACCAGGACGTCCACCTCGCCCGCGCCGAACCGGCGCATCACGTCGTCCTTGTCGTCCGGCTGCATCCGGCCGTGCAGGATCTCGGTGCGCAGCCCCTGCAGGGGGCCCTTGGACAGCTGGTCGGCGATCTCGATCACGGCGAGCGGGGGCCGCTTGTCGGCGGTCTCGGCCTCCTCGGCCTTCTTCTTCCCCTTGGCCGATTTGGCCTCGTCCTCGTCATCGCCGATGCGCGGGCACACCACGTACGCCTGGTGCCCCTTGTCGACCTCCTCGCGGACCCGCTCCCAGGCGCGGGCCAGGAAGTGCGGCTTGTCCTGGGCGGGGACGACGTGGCTGGCGATGGGCGAGCGCCCGGCGGGCAGCTGGTCCAGGACCGATGTCTCGAGGTCGCCGAAGACCGTCATGGCGACCGTGCGCGGGATGGGCGTGGCGGTCATGACGAGCAGGTGCGGGGGCTGCTTGCCCTTGCCGCGCAGGGCGTCGCGCTGCTCGACGCCGAAGCGGTGCTGCTCGTCGACGACGACCAGGCCGAGGTCGTGGAACTGCACCTTGTCCTCGATCAGGGCGTGCGTTCCGATGACGACCCCCGCCTCGCCCGTGACCAGGTCGAGCAGGGCCTCGCGCCGGGCGGGCATCCCCATGGACCCGGTGAGCAGGACGACCTTCGTCCCGAGGTCGGAGCCTCCCAGCATCCCGCCTTCGGCGAGCTCGCCCATCATCTCGGTGATGGAGCGGTGGTGCTGCTGGGCGAGGACCTCGGTGGGCGCGAGCATGGCGGCCTGCCCGCCGGAGTCGACGACGGCGAGCATGGCGCGCAGCGCGACCATCGTCTTTCCCGAACCGACCTCCCCCTGGAGCAGCCGGTGCATCGGGTGCTCGGTGGCCAGGTCGTCGAAGATCTCCTTGGAGACCTTCTGCTGGCCGTCGGTGAGGGTGAAGGGCAGCTTGGCGTCGAAGGCGTCGAGCAGGCCTCCCGGGGCCGGTCGCCTTGCCACTGCCGGGAGTTGGCCGTCCGCGTGACGGCGGCGGGCGAGGGCCACCTGGAGGACGAACGCCTCGTCCCACTTCAGGCGCTGGCGGGCGTCCTCGATGTCGGCCAAGGCGCGCGGCCGGTGGACCTTGAGGAGGGCTTCGGGCAGGGAGACGAATCCTCGGCCCTCACGCAGGGCCTCCGGGAGCGGGTCGACGGCCTCCTGGGCACTGGGCAGCACCGCGTCGACCGCCTTGGCGATCTTCCAGGACTCCAGGCCCTTGCAGGCCGGGTAGATCGGGATGAGGGCACCCGCCCAGGAGTCGATGTCGACCGCGTCGTCGCCCTCGGCCGCTTCCGCGCCCAGCTTCGCGTAGGTGGGGTGCGCGAGCTGCATGCGCCGGTTGAACATCGACACCTTGCCGGCGAACATCGCCCGGCTGCCGGGCAGCAGCTCCTTGTGCGGCTTGTGGATGCCGCGGCCGAAGAACACCAGCTGGAGGCGGCCGCTGCCGTCGGTGATGGTGATCTCCAGGCGCTGGCCGCGCCCTCCATTGAAGGTGTGCACCCGGGCGTCGGCGACCTGGGCGACGACGGTGACGTCCTCGTCCAGGGGCAGCTCGGCCAGCTTGGTGAGCTGGCCGCGCTCCTCGTACCGCCGCGGGTAGTGGTGCAGGAGGTCGCCGACCGTGTGCAGGTCGAGGTGCTCGGCCATCACCTTCGCGGTGGGTCCGCCGAGCAGCTTCTTCAGTGGTTCTTCGAGCGCAGGCACGCGATCCATTGCACACCACCGGACTGACAGCCCGCCAAAGCCTGTGGATAACCGCTGGTCACACCGGCGCCGCGCCCCCTAGGATGACGCCTCCCCCACTCCAGCCGACGCGCCTCCCCTCGCACGGGATCCGCCCTACCCGCGCCGTCGCCCGTCCCCCCACCGGCGCTGCGACGATGACACCTGAGACTTCCCGAGACACTTCGCTGCCCGCTGCCCCGCACACCTTCCAGGTCGATCTGCGTGGCCTGGTGGACCTGCTCTCCCACCACCTCTACTCCAGCCCCAAGGTGTATCTGCGCGAGCTGCTGCAGAACGCCGTCGACGCCATCACCGCCCGCCGCGCCGACCAGCCGGACGCCCCCGCCGAGGTACGCCTGTACGCGGACGGCGCCACCCTGCGCGTCGAGGACAGCGGGGTCGGCCTGACCGAGCAGGACGTGCACAGCCTGCTCGCGACGATCGGCCGCAGCTCCAAGCGCGAGGGCGGCCTGGAGTCCGCGCGGGCCGGATTCCTCGGCCAGTTCGGCATCGGGCTGCTCGCCTGCTTCGTCGTCGCCGACGAGATCCGGGTGGTCAGCCGCTCGGCCCGCACGCCCGACGCCGCCCCGGTGGAGTGGTCGGCCCGCGACGACGGTTCGTACTCCGTACGAACCCTTGCGGACAGCGCGCGCCCCGAGCCCGGCACCACGGTGTACCTCAACGCCCGCCCCGGCAGCGCCGAATGGCTCGCCGAGGACCGGGTCCTCGCCCTGGCCAGGGACTTCGGCTCGCTGCTTCCCTACGACGTACGCGTCGGCGAGCAGCGCGTCACCGATCTGCCCGCGCCCTGGGACCGCTCCTACCCGGGCCCGGCCGCCCGGCGGGTCGCGCTCGCCCGGCACTGCGAGGCGCTGTTCGGCTTCGCCCCGCTCGACTCGATCGAGCTCGACCTGCCGGTGGCCGGGGTGCGCGGCGTCGCCTACGTACTGCCGTCGTCGGTGAGCCCGTCCCAGCAGCTGAGCCACCGGGTGCACCTCAAGGGCATGCTGCTCACCGAGCGTGCCGACCGGCTGCTGCCCGACTGGGCGTTCTTCGTGCGCTGCGTCCTGGACACCGACAGCCTGCGGCCCACGGCCTCGCGCGAGTCGCTGTACGAGGACGAGACGCTGGCCGGGGTGCGCGAGGCGCTCGGCGGCCGGATCCGGGAGTGGCTGACGGGGCTCGCCGCCGGGGATCCGGAACGGCTCGGGCAGTTCCTCGCGGTGCACCACCTGGGCGTCAAGTCCCTTGCCCGGCACGACGATGCGATGTTGCGGACGATGCTGCCGTGGCTGCCGTTCGAGACCACCGACGGGCGGGTCTCGCTGGAGGAGTTCGCGCGGCGCCACCCTGTCGTGCACTTCACGCGGAGCGTCGAGGAGTACCGCCAGGTCGCCCCGATCGCCTCCGCGCAGGGCATCGGGGTGATCAACGGCGGCTACACGTACGACTGCGAGCTGATCGAGCGGCTGCCTTCGGTGCGGGCCGGCGCGGTCGTGGCCGAGCTCGATCCGGACACCGTGACCGCGCACCTCGACTCGGTCGATCCGGCCGAGGAACTGGCGCTCTCGGGCTTCTTGTCAGTGGCGCGTGCCAAGCTCGATTCCCTCGGATGCGATGTCGCTCTGCGCGCCTTCCACCCGCTGACCGTGCCCGCGCTCCACCTCGACGACCGTGCCGCCCGCCACGAACAGGCACGGTCCGACGAGGAGGGTCGGGCCGACGATCTGTGGGCGGGAATCCTCGGCTCGCTGCGCGGTGGCGCGCCGCGTGCCCGGCTCGTGCTCAACCATCTCAACCCGCTTGTCCGCAGGATCAGTTCGGTGGGGGACCCGGCGCTCGCCGCCACGGCGACGGAGGCCCTCTACGGGCAGGCCCTGCTGATGGCGCAGCGCCCGCTGCGCCCGGCGGACCAGGCGCTGCTCAACCGCGCGTTCATCGGCCTGCTCGAGTGGGCCACCCACCCCGGCGACCACAGTGAGGAGAACGGCCGATGACGATGACGCTCCAGGAACTGCGCGAGGCCGCGCAGGACAACTACGGGCAGCCCGAGGGCCCCGCCCGCAACGCCCGCGCCGAGCACCTGCTCGCCGAGGCGGAGCAGCTCGGCGACCCGCTGGCCGTGATCGAGGGGCTCCGCCACCAGCTGCAGGTCTACAACTACAGCTCCGAGAAGAACAAGATGTTCGTGCCCTTCGCGCGGCTGCTGCGGATGTGGGACGAGCGCCCCGAGGACTTCGACAAGTACGAGATCCACACCCTGCACTGGACCTTCAAGTGGATGGCCGGCGGCATGCTGGACCAGCCGTCGGTGCCGCTCGCCGCGATCGAGAAGTGGCAGGCCGAGATGGCTCACCGCTACCGGCTCGCCGGCCACTCCGAACGGGCCGTGCGCATGGGCCAGTTCGCGATCGCCCGGCACGTGGGCGACCGTGAGCGCGCCGCGCGGGCGTACGAGGCGTGGCTGGCCGCCGACCGGGACGAGATGGCCGACTGCCACGCCTGCGAGCTGCACAGCCAGGGCTCCTGGCAGCGTCATCTGGGCGACGACGCGAAGGCCCTGGAGCTGTGGCGGCCGGTCCTCGACGGCGAGCACACCTGCGCCCACGAGCCGCATGCCGCCCTCGCCTCCTCGCTCCTGCCGCTGGTTCGCCTGGGCCGCCTGGAGGAGGCCCGGGCGAACCATCTGCGCGGCTTCCGCCTGGTGCGGCCCATGGAGTCGATGCGCAGCGCGTTCGCCCAGCACATCGAGTTCTGCGCGCTGACCGGCAACGAGGCCCGCGCCCTGGAGATCCTCGCCGAGCGGCCGGGCTACTTCGCGGGCGAGGGCAACCCGGACAGCCGGAGCAACTTCCTCGAAGCGGTCACGCTGCTCATGGACCGGCTGACCGCGCTCGGCCTCGGCGGCCAGGCGGTGCCCGGCCCGGCGGGCCAGGACTGGACGGCGGCCGCCCTGGCCGTCCACGCGCGTACGGAGGCCCTCGCGATCGCCGCGCTCTTCGACGCGCGCAACGGCACCCCCGAGATCGGCGACCGCACGCGGCAGCGGATGGACCAGGCCCCGCTGCTCGACCGGCTGCCCCTTGGCATACGGGCGCGCCGCCTGGCGCCGGCCGCCGCGCCCAAGTCCGCCGAACAGCCCGCGGCATCGGCCTCGCTGCCCGAACTGCTCGCTCGGGCACGGCAGTTGAGCGATGCCTCTCATCCCGACGCGGGCGCGGCGTGGGCCGCGGTGGGAGCCTCCGGCGACCAGTCCGCGCTGGACCCGTACGACCGGGCCCAGGTCCTGGACCACTGGGCGATGCGCGGCGCGCTCGATGCCGGGCCGCGGGTGACGGCCTTCCGCGACGCGGCGGAGCTGTACGAGGCGGCGGGCGACCCGGGCGAGGCCGCGGCGGCCCGCGCCCGGGCAGCGTACGCGCTGGCCCGGGACGGCCGCGCCGAGGAGGCACTGGCTGCCCTGGCCGAGCCGCACGCGCGGGTGCTCGCGCTGCATGCCGAGGGCCGGGCCACCGCCCGCCAGGTGAGCGGGGTTCTGGTCGCGCTCGCCCGGGTCCACGAGTGCCGGATGCACCCGGAGCACCCCGAGCGGGCCGAGGCGCTCGAACGGGCGGTCCGCGAGGTGCTGGCCTTCGCGGAGCCCCGCATCGCCGACGACCGGGTGGCGAGCCGGGTCGCGGACGCGTACGGGATGCTCGGTGACCTGGCCGGGTTCCGCGGTGACCTGGCGGGCGCGAGGGAGCTGTACGAGCGGTCCATCACGACGTACACCGAGGCGAATCTGGCCTGGTACGCGGCCGAGACCGAGGCCAGGCTCGCCGGGCTCTGCCGCCACCTGGACGACGCGGAGGGCGCCGAGCGTGCCCTGCGCGCGGCTCTGGAGCACGGCGGCGCGTATGTGGAGCCGGCCGGCCGCGCCCATCTGCACCTCCAGCTCAGTGAAGTCCTGGGCGCCACCGGCCAGTTGGAGGGCGCGGCCGATCACGCCCTGGAGGCCGGTTACTGGGCGGACGAGGCGGGCGAGGGCGCGGGCATCGGCGCGTACGCCCGGCATCTGCTCGGCGGCTGGCTGCTGCGCCTGGACCGTACGGCCGAGGCGGCGACCGTCCTGGAGGCGGCGCTGCTCGACCTCACGGAGGACGAGCACGGCTCGGGCGCGGTCGTCCAGACGCTGTGGTGGCTGGGCGACTGCCTCACCGCGCTCGGCGAGCCGCGCGAGGCCGCGGAGCACTGGCTGCGGGCGGCGGACATCGCCCGGCACTGGCCGGAGCAGCGCGACCACGCGATGCTCGCGAACCTGGCCGCCCAGGCGCTGTACCGGGCGGAGCTCAACCCCGAGGCGGAGCAGGCCTACCGGCGCGCGGGCGAGCTGTGGCGCGAGCTCGGCAACACGCAGGCCCTGATCCGTACGGTGCGCGTACGGGGCTGGCTCGCCCTGCGCGAGGGCCAGGCAGGGCCCGAGGCGGCCCGGGCGTTCATGGCCGAGGCGGCGGCCGAGTGCGAGCGCGCGCTGGCCGGGGCGGAGGCGGACGCAAGGCCGCACCTGCTCGCCGAGCTGGCCGATACGCACCGCCAGAGCGCCGAGCTGCTCGCGCGCATGGCCGAGGCCCCGACCGAGGAGGCCCTGACCTTCGCCGACCGCGCGGTGGCCACGTTCGCCGAGGCGGGCCCGGACCATCTGGACGCGCGCACCGGGGCGGAGCTGATGGCCGCCTGGATGGAGCTGGACCTGGGCCGCCCGGAGGCCGCCGAAGCCCGGGCCCGGGGTGTTCTCGCGGCGTACGCGGACGCCGCCACCCCGGAGGCCGCGGCACGCCGGGAGGAGGCTGAGTCGGTCCTGGAACACGTGCGGGGCTGAGGCGGGCGGGCGCCTCCTCCGGCCAGGGACGAGCATCCCGTGCGGCGTCAACAGCCGTGCGCCGTACGGGAGTTGTCATGCCGGGCCGGGCCACCGCGCCCTCGGGGTCACTCCACGCCGATGAACAGCGGAACCCCTTGGTGGCCGCCCTCGTACACCACGGTGTCGACCGCCAAGTGGGCCTTGCTCACATGGGATTCGAGCTGGGCGGCCAGCTCCGGCGGGGCGTCGGCGGCCAGGACCAGGGTGACCAGTTCGCCGCCCGCCGCCAGCATCCGGTCGAGGACGGTGCGGGCGGTCCCGGCCAGGTCGTGACCGATGACCACCACGTCGCCGTCGATGAGGCCGAGGACGTCCCCGGCCTGGCAGACGCCGGCCATCGTCCACGACTGCCGTTCGGCGACGGCGAGTTCGGCGTGCCGGGTGGCGCCGGCCGCGGAGGTCATCGCGACGACGTCCTCGTCGAAGCGCCGCTCGGGAGCGTGCACGGCGAGCGCCGCGATGCCCTGGACGGCGGCCCGGGTCGGGATGAGCGCGACCCGGATGCCCTCGGACCGGGCCTGCTCGACGGCGGCCGCGGCCGTGTGGCGCAGCTCGGCGTCGTTCGGCAGCAGCACGACCTCGCGGGCGTGCGCGCGCCGGATCGCCTCGACGAGCTCCCCACTGGCCGGGGCCTCGCCGGGCCGGGCGAGCACGGTCGTGGCCCCTGCCTCGGCGCAGAGCCCGGCCAGACCCTCGCCGGGCACGACGGCGACCACGGCCCGCTGGACCTGCTCCCGGGGCGGCTCGACGACGGCCGGCTGCTCGAAGTGCGTGATCCGGATCCGGTACGGCCGGCCCGCCTCGACCCCGGCCTCGACGGCGGCGCCCGCGTCGTCGACGTGCACATGGACGTTCCAGAGCCCGTCGCCGCCGACGACCACCAGGGAGTCGCCGAGCCCGTCGAGCCTGGCACGCAGCCGGTCCACGGCCGCGTCGTCCGCCTCCAGGAGGTAGATGACCTCGAAGGCGGGCCCGGCGCCGGCCTCCTCGGCCGGGCAGTCCTCCACGGGTACGGGGACCCGCGCTTCGTGGCGCACGACGGGGGCCTCGCCGGAGAGGGCCTGGACCAGGGCGCCCAGCACCGTCACCAGGCCCCGGCCGCCCGCGTCCACGACGCCCGCGCGCCCGAGGGCGGCGAGCTGGGACGGCGTCCGGTCCAGGGCGTCGCGGGCGCCCGCGTAGGCGGCCTGGGCGACCGCCGCCGGGGTGCCGCTCGCGTTCTCGGCGGACTTGGCGGCGGCGGTCGCCACCGACAGGACGGTGCCCTCGACGGGGTGGGCGACCGCGAGGTAGGCGGCGGAGGCGGCCCTGCGCAGCGCCGCGGCCAGGTCCCCCTCACCCTCCGCGACGACCTCCGCCATGCCCCGCAGGAGCTGGGCGAGGATCGTGCCGGAGTTCCCGCGGGCGCCGATCAGCGCGCCGTGCGCCATGGCCCGTACGACATCGGCGGCGGGCGGGATGCCGTCGTACACGGGCGGCTCGGGGTAGGCGGCGAAGACCGCCTCGACGGCCTGGGCCGCGGACTCCATCGTCAGATAGAGGTTGGTGCCGGTGTCCCCGTCCGCGACCGGGTACACGTTGATGGCGTCGATCGCCTCGCGGTCCCGGCCCAGCGCGTCCAGCGCCAGCGCGCACCAGCCGCGTACCGCGACGGCATCGAGGGTCTGCGGCACCTGGTGGTCCTCCTTGCGGGAGCGGATGAGCGGCTGAAGCGCAGGGTAGACCCGGTGCGGGCCGGGGTCCGGGGCGGGGGCGGCCGGGGCCGTGGTAGTTTCGTATCTCGGGAGCAGCCGTTGTATGCTGCTTCGGTTGCCCGGCGAGAGTCGGGCCAAATTACCCCGGCAAGCCACTTCAGATCTCTGATTCCGGTGCGCCGGATTTCACTGTAAGTGCATTTAATGCATCTGAAGTCTTTGGAGTGACCCGTGGCTGCCAACTGCGACGTCTGCGGCAAGGGGCCGGGCTTCGGCAACAACATTTCGCACTCGCACCGCCGTACGTCTCGTCGCTGGAACCCGAACATCCAGCGTGTGCGTGCCGTGGTCGGTCGGACGCCGAAGCGGCTCAACGTCTGCACCTCGTGCATCAAGGCCGGCAAGGTCTCGCGCTAATTGCGACGTCTGTCGTAGCGCAGCCCCTGCGGTTGCCTTGAAAAGCCGGTCCACCTCGGTGGACCGGCTTTTTGCCGTACCCGCAAGCCCTGCCCGCCAGCCGTACTCGCGAGCTGGCGGTACGGCTAGCGGAAGCGCCAGCCGTGGTCGACGGGGCCGATGCCCGCGCCCAGGGCGAATCCCGCGGCGATGGCGCCCGTGACGTACTCCTTGGCCGCCCGGACCGCCTCCGGGACCGCGAGCCCCTTGGCGAGGCCCGAGGCGATGGCGGAGGCGAGCGTGCAGCCCGTGCCGTGGGTGTGCCGGTTGTCCAGGCGCGGGGCCCGCAGCCAGTGCTCCTCGGCGCCGTCGGTGAGCAGGTCCACGGCGTCGCCCGGGAAATGCCCGCCCTTGATGAGCGCCCACCGCGGCCCGAACTCCAAGATGGCTCCCGCCGCCCGGCGCATCCCGTCCTCGTCCTCGACCTGGACGCCGGTGAGCTGGGCCACCTCGTCCAGGTTGGGGGTGGCGACGGTCGCGGCGGGCAGCAGCCGGGTGCGTACGGAATCGAGGGCCTCGGCGGCCAGCAGCGGGTCGCCGTGCTTGGAGACGCCCACCGGGTCCACGACGACCGGGGCGTCGGTGCCGGCGAGCAGCTCGGCCACCGCCTCCACCAGGGGCGCCGAGGACAGCATGCCGGTCTTCACGGCCTGGACGCCGATGTCGTCGACGACGGCCCGGTACTGGGCCCGTACCGCCTCCACCGGGAGTTCCCAGGCGCCCTGGACGCCCAGCGAGTTCTGCGCGGTGACGGCGGTGATCACGCTCATGCCGTGCACGCCGAGCGCCAGCATCGTCTTGAGGTCGGCCTGGATGCCGGCGCCGCCGCCGGAGTCGGATCCGGCGACGGTCAGCACGTTGGGGATCGCGGGGATCATGCGGGGTCGTCCCCGAAGTGGTCCCAGCCGCCCTTGCTGGTCCAGGGGGCGCCGTCCACGGTGACGGTGGGCAGCGCGGACGGGTTGAGGACCTCGCCGATGACCTTCCAGCGGGCGGGGAGTTTCACGTCCGGCGGGAACGTCGCCACGATCGCGTGGTCCTCGCCGCCGGTGAGCACCCACTGGAGCGGGTCGACGCCGACGGCCTGGCCGATGTCGCTCATCTGCGTCGGGATGTCGATGAGGCCCGAGCGCAGGTCGATGCGGACCTTGCTGGCCTCGGCGATGTGGCCGAGGTCGGCGACAAGCCCGTCGCTGACGTCGGTCATGGCGGTGGCGCCGAGCCCGGCCGCGGCGGGGCCCGCGTGGTACGGGGGCTCCGGGCGGCGGTGTGCCTCGACGAAGGCGCGCGGCGAGCGGAAGCCGCGCGAGAGCACCGCGTAGCCCGCCGCCGACCAGCCGAGCCAGCCCGTCACCGCGACGACGTCGCCGGGCTGCGCGCCGGCCCGGGTCACCGGCTCGTGGTTGCGCAGATCGCCGAGCGCGGTGATCGCGACGGTGATGGTGTCCCCGCGTACGACGTCTCCGCCGACCACGGCCGCGCCCGCGACCTGGCACTCGTCGCGGATGCCGTCCATCAGCTCGGTGGGCCAGGTGACCGGCAGTTCGGCCGGCACGACGAGGCCGAGCAGCACCGCGGTCGGCACCGCGCCCATGGCGGCGATGTCGGCCAAGTTCTGCGCGGCGGCCTTGCGGCCCACGTCGTACGCCGTCGACCAGTCGCGCCGGAAGTGCCGTCCTTCGAGGAGGATGTCCGTGCTGGCGACCACCCTGCGGTCGGGTGCGGTCACGACCGCCGCGTCGTCGCCCGGGCCCAGCCGGACCGCGGGGGTGGAGGTGAGCCGGGAGGTCAGCTCCCTGATGAGCCCGAACTCCCCCAACTCGCCCACAGTGCCTTTCACCGTGTCCCACCTCTCATCTTCGTACCCCTTCTGGCCCCGTGCGGCTGCGGTCGCGAGCGGTCACGGGCGTGGGTACCGTCAACACATACGTCAACTTCATGGCCGCTCTCGCCCCTCGGCGCGAGCGGCCGGTCGCGCGGGTCTCCCCGTCGCGCGGGGCGACGCGGTACCGTGGCGTCTCTTTCTCTCCCCCACATGATCCTCGTGGCCGCCCTGGAGGTTCCGTGGTACAGGCGTACATCCTCATTCAGACCGAGGTGGGCAAGGCGTCGACAGTCGCCGAGGCCATCGGAAAGCTCGCCGGCGTGATCCAGGCCGAAGACGTGACCGGACCCTACGACGTGATCGTCCGCGCCCAGGCCGAGACGGTCGACGAACTCGGTCGCATGGTGGTCGCCAAGGTCCAGCAGGTGGACGGCATCACAAGAACCCTGACCTGCCCGGTCGTCCATCTGTAGCCCCCGCATACCCTGGGCCGGTGACTCTTTCTCGCCGCCGGCCGCTTCTCGTCCTGTCCGCGGTCGCCGTCCTGGCGGCCGCGGGCTGTTCTTCGTCCGACGCCACCGCGAAGGTGGCGGTTCCCTCACCACCTGCGCAGGAGCGGGCCGCGTGCGAGACCCTGGACAAGCTCCTGCCCGACACCGTGGCCGGCCAGAAGCGACACGACCCCGCCCCGGACTCGCCGCTGACGGCCCGGTGGGGGGACGGGGACGCGGAGATCGTACTGCGCTGCGGGATCCCGCGGGGTGAGGAGATGAACGACCCCAAGTCCAACGGTGTTCAGGTGAACGGCGTCTGGTGGGTCCTGTTCCCGCGCTCCGAGGGCCCCCGGTTCGTCACCGCCTACCGGGACCCCTACATCGAGCTGCTGACGGGGACGCGGTACGCGCACGACGCGTCCGTGCTCCAGGCGTTCGGCGCCCCCGTCCTCAAGGCCACCAAGAGCCTCTAGCGAAGCCCCGTGGAGCGGCGAAGCGCCGCCTGGATCAGCTTGTCGACCAGGTCCGCGTACTCGACGCCGCTCTCCTGCCACATCCGCGGGTACATCGAGATCGGCGTGAAGCCCGGCATCGTGTTGATCTCGTTGATGACGAACTCGCCGTTGTCCTGGAGGAAGAAGTCGGCGCGGACCAGGCCCTCGCAGGAGGCGGCCTCGAAGGCCTCGACGGCCAGGCGCTGCACCTCGGCGGTGGCCTCCTCGCCGATCGGCGCGGGCACGATGCCGGCCGCCGAGTCGATGTACTTGGCCTCGAAGTCGTAGAACTCGTGGGCCGTCACCGGCGGGATCTCGGCGGGCACGCTCGCCCGCGGCCCGTCCTCGAACTCGAGCACCCCGCACTCGATCTCGCGGCCGCGCAGCAGCGACTCGACGAGGAACTTGGGGTCGTGGCGGCGGGCCTCGACGATGGCCTCGTCCAGGCCCTCGAAGGAGTCCACCTTGGTGATGCCGAACGAGGAGCCGGCCCTGGACGGCTTGATGAACAGCGGCCAGCCGTGCTCACCGGCGAAGTCGGCGATGCGCTGACGGGCGCCCTTCTCGTCCTGCTCCCACTCGCGCGGGCGCACCACGAGGTAGGGCCCGACGGGCAGCCCGAAGGAGGTGAAGACGCGCTTCATGTACTCCTTGTCCTGGCCGACGGCCGAGGCGAGGACGCCCGCGCCGACGTACGGGATGCCGGAGAGCTCCAGGAGGCCCTGGAGGGTGCCGTCCTCGCCGTACGGGCCGTGCAGCATCGGGAAGACGACGTCGACCTCGCCCAGGTCCTTGGGCACCATGCCGGGCTCGCTGTAGACGACTTCACGGCTGCCCGGGTCCACGGGCAGGACCACGCCGCCGTCGGGCGACACGGCGAGTTCGTCGGCGCTGGGCGTGCGACGGTCGCTGATCGCCATCCGCTCCGGTTCGTCGGCGGTGAGCGCCCAGCGGCCGTCCGTCGTGATGCCGATGGGCAGCACGTCGTACTTCGTACGGTCGATGGCGCGAAGGACCGCGCCGGCGGTCACGACCGAGATGCCGTGTTCCGAACTGCGGCCGCCGAACACTACGGCCACCCGCGGCTTGCGGAGCTGCTTCTCAGGGCTCTGGGGGAGGTTCTCGCTGCTCATATCGCGTTGAGGGTACCCGTTCGGGGCGCCCGGTCCACGGCCGCGGGCACCCGGCGCGGTCAGCGGCGCTCGGCCTTGGCGCTGCGGGACATGAGCTCCTTGAGGGCGACGACCGGCGGCTTGCCCTCGTGGACGATGCCGACGACGGTCTCCGTGATGGGCATGTCCACGCCGTGCCGGCGGGCCAGATCCAGCACGGATTCGCAGGACTTGACGCCCTCCGCGGTCTGCTTGGTGACCGCGATGGTCTCCTGCAGGGTCATGCCCTTGCCGAGGTTGGTGCCGAAGGTGTGGTTGCGCGAGAGCGGCGAGGAGCAGGTGGCGACGAGGTCGCCGAGGCCCGCGAGGCCGGAGAACGTCAGCGGGTCGGCGCCCATCGCGAGGCCGAGCCGGGTCGTCTCGGCGAGACCGCGGGTGATGAGCGAGCCCTTGGCGTTGTCGCCGAGCCCCATGCCGTCGGCGATGCCGACGGCGAGCCCGATGACGTTCTTGACGGCGCCGCCGAGTTCGCAGCCCACCACGTCGGTGTTGGTGTACGGGCGGAAGTACGGGGTGTGACAGGCGGCCTGGAGGCGCCGGGCGACGGCTTCGTCCCGGCAGGCGACGACGGCCGCGGCCGGCATCCGCTTGGCGATCTCCTTGGCCAGGTTGGGCCCCGTGACGACCGCGACGCGGTCCTCGGTGACCTTGGCGACCTCGGCGATGACCTCGCTCATCCGCTTGGCGGTGCCGAGTTCGACGCCCTTCATCAGGGAGACGAGCACGGTGTCGGGGGCCAGCAGGGGCGCCCAGGCGGCGAGGTTGTCGCGGAGCGTCTGCGAGGGGACGGCGAGGACGGTGAAGTCTGCGCCCGCCGCGGCCTCGGCGGGGTCGGTGGTGGCCCGTACGGACGCGGGGAGTTCGATGCCGGGCAGGTAGTCCGGGTTCGTGCGCGTGGAGTTGACCGCTCCGGCGAGTTCGGGGCGGCGGGCCCAGAGGGTCACCTCGCAGCCCGCGTCGGCGAGGACCATGGCGAACGCCGTGCCCCACGAACCCGTCCCGAACACTGCTGCCTTGGTGGTGCCGTGTGTCACTTGGTGCCCTCCCCGGCGGCCTCGCGGCGCTGCCGTGCGCGGACTTCGCGCAGATCGTACGGCTTCTCGGGGGCCTTCTCGCCCCTCAACTCCTCAAGGAGCGCGGTGATCGCGGCCATGATGACCTCGGTCACCTCCTTGAGGACCTCGGGCGTCGGCTCCTTGTCGTAGAACCGGTCGAGGTCGACCGGCGGACCGGCCTTCACCTGGAGCGTCTTGCGCGGAAAGAAGTTGACCTTCTTCTCCTTGGCGTACGGCGGCATCGCCAAGTTGGCGCCCCACTGGGCGACCGGGACGACGGGCGCCCGCGTCATCAGGGCGGCCCGTGCGACTCCGGTCTTCGCGGTCATCGGCCACTGGCCGGGGTCGCGGGTCAGGGTGCCCTCGGGGTAGAAGGCGACGCATTCACCGCGCTCCACAGCGTCCACGGCGGCCCGGAAGGCGCCGACCGCGTTGGTGGACTCGCGGTAGACGGGAATCTGGCCCGTGCCGCGCAGCAGGATCCCGACGCCGGGGGCCTTGAAAAGCGCGGCCTTCGCCAGGAATCGGGGCACGCGGCCCGTGTTGTATTGGAAATGCCCGTACGAGAACATGTCCAGATACGAGTTGTGATTGATGGCGGTGATGAATCCGCCGTCGGCCGGAATGTTCTCCATTCCCCGCCAGTCCCGCTTGAACAGAACGACCAGCGGCGGTTTTGCGATGACCGCTGCCAGGCGGTACCAGAAGCCGATTCTGCGGCGGGACACTCGGACACCTTCCTCTGTGGACCCCGGCCAGGCCTCTGCGAGACCGGGGGAACTGACTCTGCGTGGCTGCTGGGGGCAAGTGTCGCCCCAGGCCCCTGGTCTGTCGAGAACACCGTACGCCCCGGCCCGCACGGCGGCCCTCCGGGCGGGTGACAATGAAGCCCGCCGCCGCCCGGCCCGATCCAGGCGGCGCCCGGACGGAGGGGACGCCACGAACACCGCAACAGCTGCCCGCTGGTCCCTCGTCATCCCGCTGAAGCCCTTGGCCCTGGCCAAGAGCAGGCTGGCAGCCGCCGTCGGCGACGAGCTCCGCCCGCGGCTCGCCCTCGCGTTCGCCCTGGACACCGTGGCCGCCGCGCTGGAATGTCCCGCGGTGCGCAATGTGGCGGTCGTCACGGATGATCCGCCGGCGGGCGCGGAGCTGGCCGCGCTGGGTGCGCGCATCGTGCCCGACTCCCCCGGCGCGGGTCTCAACGCCGCGCTGGCGCACGGGGCGTACCGGCTGCGCTCGCGGCATCCGGCGCTCCCGGTGGCCGCCCTCAACGCGGATCTGCCCGCGCTGCGCCCCGCGGAACTGGGCCGGGTGCTCGCCGCGGCCGCCGCATTTCCGCGGGCTTTTCTCGCGGATGCGGCGGGAATCGGGACGACTTTCCTTTCGGCGGTTCCGGGCAGGGATTTGAACCCGGTATTCGGCGGTCCTTCACGGGCGGCCCATTCGGCTTCCGGGGCCGCCGAAATCCTGCTCGACGGCGTGGATTCGGTGCGCCGGGACGTCGACACGGGCGCGGACCTGCGGGCCGCGCTGTCCCTCGGCGTGGGCCCGGCCACCGCGGCCCTGCGGGGCGCCCTGGATCCCGTACGGGGGCACTAGGCTGGCGGGTATGCAGGCGACCGCGTACACGTACGACTCCGAGACCCGCAGCGGCAGTGTGCTGCTCGACGACGGCACCCCGGTGGACTTCGGGGCCCCGGCCTTCGAGGCGGGCGGGCTGCGGCTGCTGCGGCCGGGCCAGCGGGTCCGCATCGAGACCGAGGGGTCGGGGGCGGACCTGCGCATCACGCTGGTGACGCTGCAGACGTTCTGAGCCCCGGAGCGCGCGGGGCGACTTGGCCGAAAACGGCCGCGGGCCGGGTCTCCCCGAGGGGAGCCCGGCCCGGCGCTTGAGCCTCGCCGCTGGTGACTACTTCTTGCGAGCGGTCGCCTTCTTGGCGGTGGTCTTGCGCGCCGTGGCCTTCTTCGCGGGGGCCTTCTTCGCGACGGCCTTCTTGGCCGGCGCGGTCTTCTTCGCGGCGGCCTTCTTGGCGGTCGCGGCCTTCTTCGCCGGCGCGGCCTTCTTGGCGGTGGCCGTCGTCTTCTTGGCGGTGGCCTTCTTCGTGGTGGCCTTCTTGGCCGCCGTGGTCTTCGCCGCGGTGGTCTTCTTCACCGCGGTGGCCTTCTTGGCGACCGTCTTCTTGGCGGTGGCCTTCTTGGCCGCGGCCTTCTTGACGGTGCTGCGGGTCGAAGTACCGCCGGAGAGGCTGCCCTTGGGGGCCTTCTTGACGGCCACGTCGTTCTTCGGGAGCTTCTTCGAGCCCGCGACGAGGTCCTTGAAGCCCTGACCCGCGCGGAACCGCGGAACCGAGGTCTTCTTGACCCGTACGCGCTCACCCGTCTGCGGGTTGCGGGCGTACCGGGCCGGGCGGTCGACCTTTTCGAACGAGCCGAAACCGGTGACCGAGACGCGGTCGCCGGCGACGACCGCACGGACGATCGCGTCCAGCACCGCGTCCACCGCGTCCGCGGCCTGCTGACGGCCGCCGACCTTGTCGGCAATCGCTTCTACGAGCTGCGCCTTGTTCACGTCTTCCCCTTCGGAGACATTGCCTGAGCGAAAGTGTCCAGGCCTTTTCGCACGTTAGGCAGATATATACCGCAAATCAAACACGAAACGGGCTAATCACCCTAGTGCCGCAACGAAGTCGGCTCTCGCCGAGTTCCTTACGGCTCAGTCACCTTCGGGGAATCGGCCCTCGTCGAGGTCCTTCATCAACCGCTCCAGACGCGTTGCCGCATCGGCGAGATCGTGTTTGGCCGCTGCTGTTATGACCAGCAGCTTCCGGGACAGCGCCATCCGTACGCCCTCCGGGACTTGCAGTTCGCGCACCCTTGTGTGCGCTTCTTTCAGTTGGTCCGCCACCAGCCCGTAGAGCTTGAGTTGGCTGTCGCGTTCCATGCGTCGATTGTGCCATCTGAGGCGAGTTGTCACCTCCGGCGGGGGCAACTGAGCGAATCCAGCGACTCCTGGACGTCCGTACGGTACCTCGATCGCGCAAGCGACTATCCAGCCATCTGCCCTGCGTACAAGGCTAGTTGACGTCACCCCCGGAGCCCAAAACGCGACGCGCCCCCCGCCCGGAAATCAATCCGGAAAACGGGGGGCGCGATGCAGCCGAAGGGGGGTCAATACGCGGTTCAGGCCTGGATCGTGCTGGGCTTGAAGGCGGGTCGGCGGGCCTCGTAGGAGGCGATGTCGGGCTCGTTCTGGAGCGTGATCGAGATGTCGTCCAGGCCGTTCAGGAGCCGCCAGCGGGCGTTCTCGTCGAGTTCGAAGTCGGCGGTGACGCCTTCCGCACGAACCTGGCGATCCTGCAGGTCAACGGTGATTTCGGCGTTGGGGTCGCGCTCGGTCAGCTCCCACAGCGCGTCCACGACTTTCTGGTCGAGAACGACGGTGAGCAGCCCGTTCTTCAGCGAGTTGCCGCGGAAGATGTCGGCGAAGCGGGACGAGATCACCGTTTTGAAGCCGTAGTTCTGCAGCGCCCACACCGCGTGCTCACGGGAGGAGCCGGTGCCGAAGTCGGGCCCTGCCACCAAAACCGTGGCGCCCTTGCGCTCGGGCTTGTTCAGGACGAACTCGGAGTCCTTGCGCCAGGCCTCGAACAATCCGTCCTCGAAGCCGTCGCGGGTGACCTTCTTCAGCCAGTGGGCCGGGATGATCTGGTCGGTGTCGACGTTGGAGCGGCGCAGCGGAACGGCCCGGCCGGTGTGCGTGGTGAAAGCTTCCATGGTTCTCAGGCCTCCACGGGGGTACGGACGTCGGACAGGTCGGCGGGCGAGGCCAGGTGGCCGAGAACCGCTGTCGCGGCGGCGACCTGGGGCGAAACCAGGTGGGTGCGGCCGCCCTTGCCCTGCCTGCCCTCGAAGTTGCGGTTGGAGGTGGACGCGGAGCGCTCGCCGGGGGCCAGCTGGTCCGGGTTCATGCCCAGGCACATCGAGCAGCCCGCGTGCCGCCATTCGGCGCCGGCGGCCGTGAAGACCTTGTCCAGGCCCTCGTCCATGGCCTGCAGCGCGACCCGGACCGAGCCCGGGACGACCAGCATCCGTACGCCGTCGGCGACTTTGCGGCCCTCGATGACGGCGGCCGCGTTGCGCAGGTCCTCGATGCGGCCGTTGGTGCACGAACCTACGAAGACGGTGTCGACGTTGATGTCGCGCAGCGGCTGCCCGGCGGTCAACCCCATGTATTCCAGGGCCTTTTCGGCGGCCAGGCGCTCCGAAGCGTCCTCGTACGAAGCCGGGTCGGGGACGTTCGCCGACAAGGGCGCGCCCTGGCCGGGGTTGGTGCCCCAGGTGACGAACGGCGAGAGCTCGTCGGCCTTGATGACGACCTCGGCGTCGAAGACCGCGTCCTCGTCCGTCTTCAGCGTCTTCCAGTACTCGACCGCCGCGTCCCAGTCCTCGCCCTGCGGGGCGTGGACGCGGCCTTCCAGGTAGTCGAACGTGGTCTTGTCGGGGGCGATCATGCCCGCGCGGGCGCCGGCCTCGATCGACATGTTGCAAATGGTCATGCGGGCTTCCATCGACAGCTTCTCGATGGCCGAGCCCCGGTACTCCAGGACGTAGCCCTGGCCGCCGCCGGTGCCGATCCTCGCGATGATGGCGAGGATCAGGTCCTTGGCCGTGACACCATCGGGCAGCTCGCCCTCCACGGTGATCGCCATCGTCTTGAACGGGGCCAGCGGCAGCGTCTGGGTGGCCAGGACGTGCTCGACCTGGCTGGTGCCGATGCCGAACGCCAGCGCGCCGAAGGCGCCGTGCGTGGAGGTGTGCGAGTCGCCGCAGACCACGGTGGTGCCGGGCTGGGTCAGTCCCAGCTGCGGTCCCACCACGTGGACAACACCCTGCTCGACGTCACCCAGCGGGTGCAGGCGCACACCGAACTCGGCGCAGTTCTTGCGCAGCGTCTCCAGCTGGACCCGCGAGACCGGGTCCGCGATCGGCTTGTCGATGTCGATGGTCGGGGTGTTGTGGTCCTCGGTGGCGATGGTGAGGTCGAGGCGCCGCACCTGGCGACCGTTCTTGCGCAGTCCGTCGAAGGCCTGCGGGCTGGTCACCTCGTGCAGCAGGTGCAGATCGATGAAGAGCAGGTCCGGCTCGCCCTCGGCGCGCCTGACGACATGGTCGTCCCAGACCTTCTCCGCGAGTGTCCTACCCATCGCCTTCCCTCCGGCCGACGTCGTCGCCGGCACTACTAGAGATCGATTGCCCATGCCCGTACCGCACGCCCCGGGCGGGGCCGCGCTCCGTTGTACGGATCGCCAGTACAGCTTGACGACTTCCGGAGAAAATTGAACTTGCGTTTCACAGAGTGAGACGCGAATATCGTTGCATGGACAACTCTAGCGGCGTAGGCGTTCTGGACAAGGCTGCCCTTGTCTTGAGCGCTCTGGAGTCCGGTCCGGCCACCCTCGCAGGTCTGGTCGCGGCCACTGGGCTCGCACGACCCACGGCACACCGCCTCGCCGTGGCACTGGAACACCACCGGATGGTGGCTCGGGACATGCAGGGCCGTTTCATTCTCGGCCCGCGCCTGGCAGAGCTCGCGGCAGCGGCCGGCGAGGACCGCCTGCTGGCCACGGCCGGCCCGGTCCTGACGCATCTGCGCGACGTCACCGGCGAGAGCGCCCAGCTCTACCGCCGGCAGGGCGACATGCGGATCTGCGTGGCGGCCGCCGAGCGCCTCTCCGGCCTGCGCGACACCGTCCCGGTCGGCTCGACGCTGACCATGAAGGCCGGCTCGTCCGCCCAGATCCTCATGGCCTGGGAGGAGCCGGAGCGCCTGCACCGCGGCCTCCAGGGCGCCCGCTTCACGGCGACGGCCCTGTCCGGGGTACGGCGCAGGGGCTGGGCCCAGTCGATCGGCGAGCGCGAGCCGGGCGTGGCCTCGGTGTCGGCGCCGGTACGCGGCCCGTCGAACCGGGTGGTGGCCGCCGTCTCGGTCTCCGGCCCGATCGAGCGCCTGACCCGGCACCCGGGCCGGATGCACGCCCAGGCGGTCATCGACGCCGCCGCCCGTCTGTCCGAGGCCCTGCGCCGCAACGGCTGACGCCTTCCCCTTCTGTCACATTCCGGCCCACCGCTTCAACGCCGCAGCGGTGGGCCGGAGGTGTGTCCGGGGCCGTTCAACGGGCGATGCGGAAAGGACGGTTCGGTCCGGCTGTGCCGAACTTCTCTGCGCGATACGGGAGTTGAGCCCGCCGGGGTGCGTGCGAGGCGTGCGTCCGGATCCGTGCCGGGATACATGCCCGGGCAAACGAAAAGGCCCTCCGCAAGATGCGAAGGGCCCATTCTCTGTGCGTACCCCCGACCGGATTCGAACCGGCGCTACCGCCTTGAGAGGGCGGCGTGCTAGGCCGCTACACAACGGGGGCCTGCCTGCAATTTCGGACCTTCGAAGAAGATCCAGGATCTTGAAAAGACCCGCTGGGCTACCAGGACTCGAACCTAGAATGACGGTACCAGAAACCGTAGTGTTGCCAATTACACCATAGCCCATGGTGGTTTAGACCAGTACCCCCGACCGGATTCGAACCGGCGCTACCGCCTTGAGAGGGCGGCGTGCTAGGCCGCTACACAACGGGGGCCCTAGCGATCCTGCATCGAGTTCACCGGGTGCGACCCTGGTGATCCCGCGGGAAGGATCTGTACCCCCGACCGGATTCGAACCGGCGCTACCGCCTTGAGAGGGCGGCGTGCTAGGCCGCTACACAACGGGGGCCTTGCAGATAAAGCTCTGCGAGCTGGGCTACCAGGACTCGAACCTAGACTAACGGAACCAGAAACCGTCGTGCTGCCAATTACACCATAGCCCACCAAAACGCAACTCCCATGGGGAGTTTTGCTCGGCTTGCGCTTTCGGTTCGGGGCTTTTCTTCCCGCTCCCCTCGGCGCAGGAAGAACATTACCCGAAGGTGTCCGGCGCTCCAAAACGGGTATCGAGCCGCAGGAGGTCGGGGAGCTGGTCGAGTCCTGTGATGCGGATGAGCTCGGGTCGTCCGCCGGTCCCCGAGCGATCCAGCCAGACTCCCCTGAGCCCCGCATCGTCCGCCCCGCGTGCGTCGATGTCCGGCTGGTCGCCGACGTAGACGACTTCCTCCGGCGGCAGTCCGAGTGCCTCGCAGCCGGCGTGGAAGGCGGCCGCCTCCGGCTTGGCGATGCCGAGTTCGGCGGCGCACAGCAGCGCCTCGAACCGGTCCCGTACGCCGAGGATCCGGAGCTTCCGCTCCTGGCTGGAGAGGGAGGAATTGGAGAGGATGGCGTGCCGGTAGCCCTCGGCGAGTACGTCGAGGACGGGCAGGGTGTCCGGGAAGAGGCTCCAGGCGGCTTCGTAGTGCGCGACGTGCCGGTCGTACCAGGCGTCGGCCTCCTCGTCGCTCATGGCGTCGCCGACGAAGGCCCGTACCCGGTCGCGGCACTGCCCGTGCCAGTCGGTCTCCCCCGCCGCGAACCGCGCCCAGTGGTAGGCCGTGATCTCGGCCCAGTGATCCAGCGCCCGCTCCACGGATTCGTATGCGTCGGGCAGTCCCTCCAGGCCGAGGTGCGTACGCATGCCGGAACGGGAGGCCGCGGAGTAGTCGAAGATCGTGTCGTCGATGTCCCACAGGACCGCACGGATGGCCATACTCCGAGCGTAGGCCCTGCGTCCGGACCGCGGACGGCGTTCTGGCACATGCGGCCGGGGGCCGCTACGTCAGGGGACGAGCGCTTCGACCGGAACGACGAAGAAGTCGGTGACGAAGCAGGTGATCGCGCCCGCTTCGTCCCGGCCTATCCAGGTCGGGTAGGCGCCGTCGCCCCAGCCCGAGGTGAAGGCGATCAGGTTGTGGCCGGTCGCGGGGTCGGTGACGGTGTGCGGGCCCGGCGAGGGCGGGACGGTGTCGAAGGCGTCCCACAGCGGGCCCTCGTCGCCGTCGCAGTCCGGGAAGGAGCCGTCGGACCCGGCGTCGTAGAAGCAGCCGGTGCCCGCGTCGACCCCGTATCCGAAGAACTCCTCGTCATCGAGCTCGGCCAGGTCCTGGCCGGGCTGGAGCGCGAGTTCCCACGAGACGGTCGGGGCCTCCTTTATGACGAGGCGCGCGGCGGCCACCCGCAGATGCGGGGTGTCCGCCTCCGGCTCCCCCTCGCGCACCAGCGTCGCCACGGCCGCGTCCACCCGGTACCGCCCCGGCTCCACCTGCGCCGTGAACGGCTCGGCCTCGCCGGCCCCGAGCGAGACGAACGGGTCACAGGCGATGACCCGCCCGGTGTGCAGCCACAACTCCCCACCGGCCACCACACTCAGCGTGCCGCTGGTGCCCGACTCCTCGGTGAAGGTGTTGCCCGGCGTGAAGTGCCAGGAGAAGTCGGGGGCGGGCATGGGCATGAGGGTCTCCCGGGAAGGCACGGCGGCAGTGGTCGGCGGTTTTCCGCACTGCCAGAAAACATAACTCGGAGCACTGACATGCGGGTCGGGGACGGCGGTGCCTTCGCGGCAACTTCTGCCTCAGGAACAACTTCCGTACCGTTACGGCGTGTTGTCTGCTTCCTCCTCGTTGGGATCCCAACTCATGTACACGGTAGGCGAAGAAGGCTGAGCCGCGGCTCTTTGCGCCCTGTTCGAGGACGAGTACGTCTTCGTCGCCGTCGGGCATCGGGGCAGCGGAGCGTGGGAGGAGGACGCGTTGGCCGTCATGCGGCGGGAGGTGGCCGATCCGTGCGGTTGGGCCGGCCAGGACTGGGACGAGGACTCCATCGAGCGGACATCCTCGCGGCCCGACTTCCCGTTCACCCCCGGCTCCGCCGAGGAGATCGCCCGGAAGCTCCGCGAAATCGATACGGGGACCGCGGTGCGGCTGTTGGTCGCGCACGCGGACGATTGGTGCCGGATCACCAAGGTTCCAAGCTTTTCGGAGAACCCCGAAGGCCTGCTGACGCCGGCCCGAGACGCACTGTCCCGGTTCGGCCCGCATTTCAGCTGCTACGCCAGCGTGGCCGAGGCCCGGGTGCCAAAGTCGCCGCGCCTCATGGTCGACGAATCCGGCCCCGGATGGACCCCTCTCACGGAATACAGGGAATCGGTGTCGATCCCGCTCCATTGCTCGGGGAGGCGTCCCTCGACCGGCTTCGGGAGAGCCTTGTGCCTGTCGCGCGGCGCGGCGCCGAGGACCTGCTGAAGCTGATCCTCTCCGGGTCGCTCTTCCACGGGCTGGATGCGCAACTCATCGCGTCCGACCTCGTGCTGGCCCGCTCCATCCAGGAAGTTCTGGATTCCTTCGGGCCCGGCGTCGAATACTTCACCAATCACGGTCACGCCGAAGACGGCGAGGAGGCTCAATTCCTCGTGACCGGGTTCCACTTCAACTCGCTCGCGGTCACCCTGTATGACATCTGTCCCATCTCTGTGGACTCGGATCGGATCCTTGTTGCGTGGCGGTTCGAGGATGCCTGAGTCAGGGACGTACGCGGATGGGCGGGCAGGCTCGGCATGCCAAAGGGGCGGCAGCCCCATGGCTGCCGCCCCTCGTCGAGCTGTCGCCTACGACTACGCCGCCAGCTTCGCCAGCGCCGCGTCGATGCGCGCCAGCGTCTTCTCCTTGCCCAGGATTTCCAGGGACTCGAAGAGGGGGAGGCCCACCGTGCGGCCCGTTACGGCTACGCGGACCGGAGCCTGGGCCTTGCCCAGCTTCAGGCCGTGCTCCTCACCCGCTGCCAGGACCGCGTTCTTGAGGGACTCGGGGGACGTCCAGTCCGCCGAGTCCAGCTTCTCGCGGGCCGTGCGAAGCAGCGCGTCCGAGCCCTCCTTCATCGCCTTCGCCCAGGACGCCTCGTCCTCGACCGGCTGGTCCAGGAAGAGGAAGTCCACGTTCGCCGTGATGTCGGAGAGGACGGTCACGCGGGTCTGCGCGTGGGGCGCGATGGCCTGCCAGGCCTTCTCGTCGAAGGACTCCGGGGACCAGTTCGCGTGCGGGGCGCGCAGCCACGGCTCGCAGGCCGCGGCGAACGCCTGCTCGTCCAGCATGCGGATGTGGTCCGCGTTGATGGACTCGGCCTTCTTCAGGTCGAAGCGGGCCGGGTTCGCGTTCACGTCCCCGATGTCGAACTTCGCGACCATGTCCTGGATCGAGAAGACGTCCTGGTCGGCCGAGAACGACCAGCCCAGGAGGGAGAGGTAGTTCAGGAGGCCTTCCGGGAGGAAGCCTCGCTCCCGGTAGATGTTCAGGGAGGCCTGCGGGTCTCGCTTCGAGAGCTTCTTGTTGCCCTCGCCCATCACGTACGGCAGGTGTCCGAAGGACGGGATCTCCTTCGCCACGCCCAGCTCGATCAGCGCCTTGTACAGGGCGATCTGGCGCGGGGTCGAGGACAGCAGGTCCTCGCCGCGCAGGACGTGGGTGATCTCCATCAGGGCGTCGTCGACCGGGTTCACCAGCGTGTACAGCGGCGCCCCGTTCGCGCGGACGATGCCGTAGTCCGGCACGTTGTCCGGGGTGAAGGTCAGCTCGCCGCGGACCAGGTCCGTGAAGGTGATCGGCTCGTCGGGCATGCGGAAGCGGACGATCGCCGCGCGGCCCTCCGCCCTGTACGCCTCGGCCTGCTCGGCGCTCAGCTCGCGGCAGTGGCCGTCGTAGCCGGACGGCTTGCCGGCCGCGCGGGCGGCCTCGCGGCGGGCGTCGAGCTCCTCGGTCGTGCAGTAGCAGTTGTACGCCTTGCCGGCGGCGAGCAGCTTCTCGGCGACGTCCTTGTAGAGGTCCATCCGCTGCGACTGGCGGTACGGCTCGTGCGGGCCGCCCACCTCCGGGCCCTCGTCCCAGTCGAAGCCCAGCCAGCGCAGGGAGTCGAGGAGCTGGTTGTAGGAGTCCTCGCTGTCGCGGGCCGCGTCGGTGTCCTCGATGCGGAAGACGAACGTGCCGCCGTGGTGCCGGGCGAACGCCCAGTTGAACAGGGCGGTGCGGACCAGGCCCACGTGGGGGTTGCCGGTCGGGGAGGGACAGAAACGTACGCGGACGTTCGCGTTAGCCACGCTTGATCACCCTGTTGGTGAGAGTGCCGATGCCTTCGATGGTGACGGCGACCTCGTCGCCGACGTTGAGGGGGCCGACTCCGGCCGGAGTCCCCGTGAGGATGACGTCGCCCGGGAGCAGCGTCATGGCCTCGGTGATGTGGACGACCAGGTCCTCGATGGAGCGGACCATGTCCGCGGTTCGGCCGAGCTGGCGCTGTTCACCGTTGACCGTGGCCTGGATGGTGAGATCCGTGGGGTCGAGCTCGGTCTCCACCCAGGGGCCCAGCGGGCACGAGGTGTCGAAGCCCTTGGCGCGGGCCCACTGCTTCTCGCGCTGCTGAACGTCACGGGCGGTGACGTCGTTGGCGCAGGTGTAGCCGAAGATCACGTCCTTGACGCGCTCGCGCGGGACCTCGCGGCACATGCGGCCGATGACGACGGCGAGTTCCGCCTCGTGGTGCAGCTCGTTGGAGAAGGAGGGGTACTCGATGGTGTCGCCGGGGCCGATCACCGAGGTGGTCGGCTTGAAGAAGGCGACCGGCACCTCGGGGACCTCGTTGCCGAGCTCCTTGGCGTGCTCCGCGTAGTTGCGGCCGATGGCCACGACCTTGTTGGGGAGCACGGGCGGCAGGAGGCGGACCTTGGTCAGCGGCACCTTGGTGCCGCTGAGTTCGAAGTCGCCGTACGGGATGCCCTTGATGATGTCGAGTACGAGACCGTCGGGGCCTTCGCCCTCGACGGCTCCGAAGGCGACATTGCCGTCGATGGAGAACCTGGCGATGCGCACGAGTGCTGTCGCCCCTCACTTCGCTTAACTGGTACTGGCTGGAGTCTGACACTCCAGGCTAACCGGGCAGGGACACCGGCCGTGCGCATTACTCCGCGGCGCCACCGGCGGCGGAGCGTCCCGCCGGGGGGGGCCGGGCGGGGCCGACGGGGAGGACGGAGAGAGCTCCCGGATCAGACGGCGGCGGCCTCGACGGCGTCGGCCGGGGCCGGGGCCTTCATCAAAATGGTGCGGCGCGGGTTGGCCGTCTGGGTGGGCAGCTCGACGGTGTGCTCCGGCTGGGCCGGCCGCTGGAGCTCCTCGGCGTCCGCGAGGTGCGCGAGGGTGGTGCGGCGCGGGTTGGCTATGTTCCGGATGATCATCGTCGTCTTCATCTCTGCTACGAACCCTGTCGGTACGGGCGCCGCGGGGGCGCCGGTTGTCGGATTGGCCATCCCTGTAAAGCGTCAGGCTAAACATTCGAATTCCCGGCAAAGGGTCGTAGAGACGACGATCAACATGTGAGTTTGCTCACGAATCAAGCCACAAAAGGGATATAAGGGTCCGTCAACTGGCCGTCCAGGAACGGACATTCCGGTATTGAACCCTTCATTCCGCTCCTGATCATCTCGACTGGGACACCCCCCACCCCTAAGCGACTCGCACGCATTAGTCCGTTTTCTCCGTGATCACTTTCTACATTTTGTGACGCGATACTCACAATGTGTCACTCAGGTCACGGCCCAGTACGCGGGCCTTGTTGGAGATCCGGCACTGTGCTGGAATTCCACGCACCGCCGCGGGTCACTGACCGGCGCGCAGGGGCGCAACGCAGCGCCGGGTGTGCGGCGGGAGGGGGAGCAGGACAAGCGCCGGTCACTCAGACCACACAGGGGGCGCGCAGTGCCCCCCATGACGCCGACACCGTCCTATCCGTTTTTACGGAGGGACGCCTGGTCCAGAGGTTGCGACGCTAGTGCAGGGACGTTTCAAGAGGGATGGCAGCGCTGCGGCGGAGCAGGAGCCGCAGGGCGGGACTGGCCCCAAGACGGCCAGTTCCTCGCCCCAGCACGCCCAGAACCCCCGGGGCCCCGAAAACCCCTCCGCCTCACCGGCCGGCGAGACGGGCGGACAGACGGCGCGCACCAGCGGGCCCTCGGGTCCCTCCGGCGGCGACCAGAACGGCGCCGAACGGAAGCCGACGGGGCCCGTGGACACGGGCTCCCGAATAGCCCTGCGCAACTGGCGCATCTCGACCCGACTGGTCGCCCTGCTCGCCCTCCCCGTGGTCGCCGCGACCACCCTGGGCGGGCTCCGCATCAACCAGTCGATGAACGACATGCAGCAGCTCGACCACATGCAGCTGCTCACCGACATGACCAAGCAGGCGACCGAGCTCGCCGCCGCGCTCCAGACCGAGCGCGACGACTCGGCGGGCCCGCTCTCCACCCAGACCTCCGACGCCCGCGTCCAGACCGACCGCGGGGCCACCGACCTGGTCCGGAAGTCGTTCATCCAGGCGACGCAGGACGTCAGCGGCACGGAGAACGACGAGGCCCTGGAGTCGATCCGCCGTAACGTCACCAACATCGCGATCCAGCTCCAGGACCTGGAGAGCATCCGCAAGACCGCGTACAAGGGCGACGGCACCACCACCACTCACTCGCAGACGGTCGAGTCCTACAGCCGTCTCATCCGCGGTCTGCTCAGCCTCTCCCAGGACATGGCGCAGGCCACCTCCAACCCGGAGATGATCAAGCGGACCCGTGCGCTCGCCGCCTTCTCCTCCGCGAAGGAGTACGCCTCGGTCCAGCGCGCGATCATCGCCGCGGCGCTGCCCGCCACCAAGGACAAGTCCGGCAACCTCCTGGAGCCCGACCGCCTGTACGCCAAGGCCGCCCAGGACGGCGAGCGCCAGTCGCTCGCCTCGTTCCAGAACGTGTACGAGGCCAACGGCGGCAACTCCACCGAGCTGATGGCCCCGCTCGACAAGGGCAACTCGGAGATCACCGCCGCCAACGCGTACTCGCAGCGCGTGCTGAAGAACCCGGGCGGCATCAACCAGGAGCAGAAGCGCTCGTACCTCGACTGGTACGACCAGGACTCCAACAAGATCAACCAGATGAAGACCATCGAGCAGACCCTGCTCGGTGAGATGGAGCAGAAGGCCCGCGAGCTCCGCGACACCTCGCAGCGCGACGCGATCCTCAACGGTGTGCTGATCCTCGTCGTCCTCGGCGTCTCGCTGGTCGGCGCGTTCGTCGTGGCCCGCTCCATGATCCGCTCGCTGCGGCGGCTGCAGGACACCGCGACCCGGGTCGCCCAGGACCGCCTGCCCGAGCTCGTCAAGCAGCTCTCCGAGTCGGACCCGCAGGACGTCGACACCTCCGTGGAGTCGGTCGGCGTGCACTCCCGGGACGAGATCGGCCAGGTGGCCGCGGCCTTCGACGACGTGCACCGCGAGGCCGTACGACTCGCCGCCGAGCAGGCCCTTCTGCGAGGCAACGTCAACGCGATGTTCACCAACCTCTCGCGCCGCTCCCAGGGTCTGATCCAGCGTCAGCTCTCGCTCATCTCCGAACTGGAGTCCCGCGAGGCCGACCCCGACCAGCTGTCCTCGCTGTTCAAGCTGGACCACCTCGCGACCCGTATGCGCCGTAACGGCGAAAACCTCCTCGTCCTCGCCGGTGAGGAGCCCGGCCGACGCTGGACCCGCCCGGTCCCGCTGGTCGACGTGCTCCGCGCCGCCGCCTCCGAGGTGGAGCAGTACGAGCGCATCGAGCTGGCCGCCGTGCCCGCGACCGAGGTCGCCGGACGCGTGGTCAACGACCTCGTGCACCTCCTCGCCGAGTTGCTCGAGAACGCGACCTCGTTCTCCTCGCCGCAGACCAAGGTCCGCGTCACCGGTCACGCGCTGCCCGACGGCCGCGTTCTGGTCGAGATCCACGACACCGGCATCGGCCTCTCCCCCGAGGACCTCGCCGCGATCAACGAGCGGCTGGCGTCGCCGCCCACCGTGGACGTCTCGGTCTCGCGCCGCATGGGTCTGTTCGTGGTCGGCCGCCTGTCCCTGCGACACGGCATCCGCATCCAGCTGCGCCCGTCCGACTCCGGCGGTACGACCGCGCTCGTCATGCTGCCCGTCGACGTCGCCCAGGGCGGCAAGAAGGTGCCCGGCAAGCCGGGTGCCGGTCAGCCGCAGGCTCCGGCCGGCCAGGGTGGCCGTCCCGGTCTCGCGGGCGGCCCGCCCTCGCGTGCCGGGCTCGCGGCAGGGCCGCTCAGCGGCGGCCCGGGTGCTCCCGGCGGCCGGCTCGCCGCGGGCGCCCCGCGCGGCCAGGTCACCGGCGGTCCCGGCCCGCGCGCCGCGCTGCCGCCCCGGGGCGGCGGCCCGCAGCAGGGGCAGCCCCCGCAGCAGGGCCAGCAGTCCGCGTTCGGCAGCGGCCCGGCTTCCCCGGCCGCCCCGCGCCGCGGCGACCGCCCGATCACCCCGCCGCCCGGCGCCCCGCGCGCCGAGCTGCCCGGCGGCAACCCGCAGGGGCAGCAGCCGGCCCGGCCGCAGGCCGCGAGCTGGGGCACCGACCAGTCCTCGGCCCTGGACGCGCCGCGCGGCCACGAGGAGCCGGAGCAGCACACCGGCCAGTACCCGCGTCCCGCCGCCACCGACGACCGCCAGGGCCCGGGCGCGACCGCCGAGTTCGCCCGCCCCGACTTCGACGGCCCCCCGCCGGGCACCCAGCAGGACCAGAACGCGGGCACCGGCCAGTTCGTACGCCCCGACGTGTTCGGCGCGCCGGCCGCGCAGGACCCGTCGGCGACCGGGCAGTTCGAGCGCCCGGGCTCCTACAACGGGTACGGCGACCAGTCGTCCACCACCGGCTCGTATCCGCGTCCGGACCAGGACCCGTCCGCCACCGGCTCGTTCCCCCGGCCGAACCAGGACGCGTCCGGCACCGGCCAGTTCGCCCGGCCCGGCCAGGACACCGGCTCCTACCAGCGCCCCGCGGCCGACGACCGGCAGAACCCGGCGGCGACCTCCGAGTTCGCCCGCCCGGACTTCAACGCGCCGCGTCCTCCCGCGCCGCAGCCGGCCCAGCCGCAGCAGTACCAGCAGCAGGCGCCCCAGCAGGGCCAGGACTTCGGTCAGGGTGCCCCGCGTCAGCGCCGGGACGGCAACGAGTTCGGCGGCCCGCGCCAGCCGGCCGGCAGCCTGCCCGCGCAGCCGCAGCACGAGGCCCTGCCGCCGGCCGGTGCCGGTGACGGGCGGACCCCGCTGTTCGACACCCTTGAGACCAACTGGTTCCAGCAGCAGGGCCAGCAGGGCGGCCAACCGCAGCAGTCCGCACCGCAGGCGCCCCAGGCCCAGCAGCCGCAGGCCCCGCAGGGCCGGAGCGCCGCTCCGCAGCGGCCGGCCCCCGAGCGCCGCCCGGTCCGCGAGGGCGGCAACGGGAACGGCAACGCCACCGCGAACAACGGCGCCAACGGCTCGGACGCCTCCAACGGCTCCGGCGCCTGGCGCAGTTCGCCCAACGACGACCTGGTCCGCCAGGCCGAGCGGGCCCGCAAGCCCGCCGCCGGCGGCGTGACCACGTCCGGACTCCCCAAGCGGGTCCCGCGCGCCAACCTGGTGCCGGGCACCGCACAGCAGCAGAACCACCAGGCAGGACCCCAGGTCTCCCGGGCGCCCGACGACGTGCGCGGCCGGCTGACCAATCTCCGCCGGGGCATCCAGCAGGGCCGGCAAGCCGGCAACGGCTCCACCGGCAGCTTCCACGTGGACCCCACTCACCAGCAGGAGCGTTAGTTGAGTCCGATGAGCCAGGCGGCACAGAACCTGAACTGGTTGATCACCAACTTTGTGGACAGCACCCCCGGGGTGTCCCACACGGTGGTGGTCTCCGCCGACGGCCTGCTCCTCGCCATGTCCGAAGGCTTCCCGCGCGACCGCGCCGACCAGCTGGCCGCCGTGGCGTCCGGGCTGACCTCGCTGACCGCCGGGGCCTCCCGGATCTTCGAGGGGGGCAGCGTCGCCCAGACCGTGGTGGAGATGGAGCGCGGCTTCCTCTTCCTGATGTCCGTGTCCGACGGTTCCTCCCTGGCCGTGCTCGCGCACCCGGAGTGCGACATCGGCCTGGTGGGCTACGAGATGGCCCTCCTGGTCGACCGCGCGGGCAGCGTCCTGACGCCGGACCTGCGCGCCGAGCTCCAGGGCAGCCTGCTCCACTGACCGCAAACCCCCCGGCCGAGCCGCTCGCGAGGCCGGGGGTCGGGAGCCACCGACGCCGCCCCCCTCCGGCCCGGACCGCTCCCGCACGATGCAGATATCCGTCCCGGCCGCACCTCGCCCCCCACCGGCCCTGTCTGACGGCTCGCAGATGGCTTGCTGTCTCCGCCCGGAGGAACCAATGACCCCGCCCCCCGCCTCACACGATTCGTACGGCGCACTGCATGACGCGGCGTACGACAGTGAAGGCGACCAGCCGCTGGTCCGTCCGTACGCCATGACCGGCGGCCGGACCAGGCCGCGCTACCAGCTCGCCATCGAGGCGCTGGTCAGCACCACAGCAGACCCGGCGCACCTTGCCACGCTCCTTCCCGAGCACCAGCGGATCTGCCACCTCTGCCGTGAGGTCAAGTCGGTGGCGGAGGTCTCCGCGCTGCTCCAGATGCCACTCGGTGTCGCCCGGATCCTCGTCGCCGACCTGGCGGAGGCCGGCATGGTGGCGATCCACCAGCCGGGCAATGGAGAGACCGGCGGCACGCCGGACGTAACGCTGCTCGAGAGGGTGCTCAGTGGACTTCGCAAGCTCTAGCGGCGGTGCCGCCCGTTCCACCACGTCGGCGAAGATCGTGGTGGCGGGCGGTTTCGGCGTGGGCAAGACCACGTTCGTCGGCGCGGTCTCGGAGATCAACCCGCTGCGCACGGAAGCCGTGATGACGTCCGCGAGCGCGGGCATCGACGACCTGACCCACACCGGGGACAAGACGACCACCACGGTCGCCATGGACTTCGGCCGCATCACCCTGGACCAGGACCTGATCCTGTACCTCTTCGGTACAC
>NZ_BMUA01000021.1 GCF_014649955.1 Streptomyces violascens | reverse complement strand
GAACGGCAAGGGCGACCTCGCCACCCTGCTCGCCGGCAAGGACACCTGGACCGTCATCAGTTGACACACCATCAGTCCACTGACGCGCCGTCAGCCCGCAGACATCGGAGAAGACCATGACCTACGTCATCGCCCAGCCCTGCGTGGACATCAAGGACAAGGCCTGCATCGAGGAGTGTCCGGTCGACTGCATCTACGAGGGCCCGCGCAAGCTCTACATCCACCCGGACGAGTGCGTCGACTGCGGGGCCTGTGAACCGGTGTGCCCGGTGGAAGCGGTCTTCTACGAGAGCGACCTGCCGGACTCGCTGCGCGACTACCGCACCGCCGACCGCGAGGTGTTCGTCGAGCTCGGCTCGCCCGGCAGCTCGCGCAACCACCCCGTCCTCGCCGCCGACCACGCAGTGGTCGACGCGGAACCGCTCGGCAGCAACGCCTGAGCGCCCCGCCGCGCGCCTGCCGACCGGCTTGTCCGGCACACGTCCCCGCGCCCGGCGACAGCCCCAGGCCGCCCTCCCACGGATCGAGCCCTTCATGAGTCCCACCGCCGTCACCCTGCCCGTCGTCCTCATCGCCGAGGAACTCTCGCCCGCCACGGTCGTCGCGCTCGGCCCGGACTTCGACATCCGGCACTGCAACGGCACGGACCGCCAGGCGCTGCTCGCCGCCGTGGCCGATGCCGACGCTCTCCTGGTGCGCAGCGCCACCCGGGTCGACGCCGAAGTGCTGGGCGCCGCGCGGCGTCTGCGCGTGGTGGCCCGGGCCGGCATCGGCCTGGACAACATCGACATCCCGGCCGCCACACGAGCCGGCGTGCTGGTCGTGAACGCCCCGACGTCCAACGTCGTCACGGCCGCCGAACTCGCCTGCGGACTGCTGATCTCCACGGCCCGCAACATCCCGCAGGCCACTGCCTCCCTCAAGCGAGGGGAGTGGGACCGCGCCAAGTACTCCGGTGTCGAACTCGCCGAGAAGACCCTCGGGATCCTCGGGCTCGGCCGGATCGGGCGGCTGGTCGCCGAGCGGATGGCCGCCTTCGGCATGCGGGTCGTCGCCCACGATCCGTACGTGCAGGAGGAGCACGTGGCCTGTGCGGGTGTGCGTTTCCTGCCGCTCGACGAGCTCCTGGAGATCGCCGACTTCATCAGCGTGCACCTGCCCAAGACCCCCGAGACCATGGGACTTATCGGGGACGCGGAGCTCGCCCGGGTGAAGCCGTCCGTGCGCATCGTCAACGCGGCGCGGGGCGGCATCGTCGACGAGGAGGCGCTGGCCGCCGCGCTCAAGGACGGCCGGGTCGCGGCGGCCGGACTGGACGTCTTCGCGGTGGAGCCGTGCACCGACTCCCCGCTGCTGGGTCTCGACAACGTGGTCGTCACCCCGCACCTCGGGGCCTCCACCGCCGAGGCACAGGAGAAGGCGGGCATCGCCGTCGCCGGCTCGGTGCGGCGCGTTCTTGCGGGGGAGCTGGTCCCGGAGGCCGTGAACACCCAGGCAGGCCCCGTCGAGGCGGACGTGTATCCGTATCTGGCCCTCGCGGAGAAACTGGGCGGCGTCTTCGCCGCGCTCGCCGGGCACACGTTCGAGGCCGTTGGTATCGGGGTCGCCGGCGACATCGCGCGGCACGATGTGGGCGCCCTGGAACTGTTCGCCCTCAAGGGGATGCTCACGGGCGTCGCGGCGACGGCTGTGTCGGTGGTGAACGCGCCGCTGCTCGCGGCCCGGCACGGCATCAGCATGGACTTCACGTCCGGCCCGTCCGCCCCGGACCGGCGCGACACCCTCACCCTGCGCGGTGTGCTGCCCGACGGCACGCCGGTGTCGGTCTCGGGCGCCCTGTCGGGCCGCCGGCACGTGCACCGGATCGTCGGTATCGATGACTTCGACGTGGACGTGGAACTCGCCGATCGCATGCTGTTCCTCTGGTACGCCGACGCGCCGGGCGCGATCGGGAAGGCAGGCCGGATCCTCGGCGACGCGGGCATCAACATCGCGGCCATGGAGATAGCGCGCTCCGATGCCGGTGCGGCCATGGCGGCGATGGCCGTCGACAGCACGGTGCCCGAGCCGGTCCTGTGCTCACTCGTCGAGGCGCTGGGTGCGCGGGCCGTTCACGTCGACTCCTCCGTGTCGAAGGGCTGAAGCAGGAGCCGGGGCGCCCGCAGCGCACGGCTGATCGGGTCCCGGGGCTCCGAGAGGGCGCCGGGACCCGGCCGCGTCTCCACGTCCCGCGGCGCGACGGAATCTCCGCACCCAGGGCATTCTCCGTACCAGCCCAACTCCGTTCCGCAATCCGCATGATGGAAAGTGCGCAGCGGTTCCGCGCCCGGAAGGCATTCGCGTCCCCAGAGCCCGAGCGATCGCAGGACCGGCCACAGGGCGCGGCCCCGGGCGGTCACCAGGTATTCGTGGCGCGGCGGGGTGAGCTGGTACTGGTGCTTTTCCAGAAGTCCGGCTTCGGCGAGCGCACGGAGCCTGGCGGCGAGCACGGCGCGGGGGATTTTCAGATGTTCGGCGAAATGATTGAAACGCCGTACGCCGTAGAGCGCGTCACGCATCACGAGGAGTGTCCAGCGCTCGCCGATGATCTCAAGGGCGCGGGCGATCGAGCATTCCTGTGCTGCGTAATCGTAATCCTTGCCGAGAGTCATACCCCAAGGTATTCGATGACGAACCAATTCGCTGGCGGAATAAGGCACTTCGCCGATTCGGTGTGGTCGCCCGTGGGTGTCGGGCCTCAGGCCGGATCGGCGTACCGGCCCGACATCGCATGGCAGAAGGCGGTGAACGCGGCGGCCCGGCGGGTGAGTTGGACCCCGGCCGGGCGGGCCAGCACCACGGGCAGCGGTTGCACCTCGTCCTGGATCCGCCGGACCGCCAGGGTGCGTCCCTCGTAGCTGAGGTCGGGCGTGGGGCGCTGGATCAGCAGGGAGTAGCCGACGCCCCGGGCGACGAGACTGCGCACCATTTCGAAGCTCTCAGTGCGGTGCCGGATGGCCGGCGTCACCCCGGCGGAACTCAGCACATCGCTGAAGTACCGCAGGCTGGGCGGCACATCGAGCATGATCATGTCGTGCTCGGCGAGGTCGGTGAGTCGCACCTCGTCCCTGGCCGTCAACGGATGGACGGGCGGCAGCAGTACATGTGGCCGGGTCGCGTAGAGGGTGTCGAAGTCGATGCCGGGCCGGATGTCGACGCCGTAGAGCACGGCCAGTTCGCAGCCGCCCTCCAGGAGGAGCTGCTGGAGATCGGTGAGGGAGCCCTCGACGAAGTCGAGTGTCACCCGGGGGTGGACGGCCTGGAACTCCTCCAGGAGGCGCGGCAGGAGGAACGGCGCGAGGGTCGTGAAGCAGCCGATCACCAGGCGCCCGGCCGGGGCCTGCCCGATGTCGCGCATTCCTGTGCGGAGTTCCTCGGCGTGCGCGAGCAGGGCGCGGGCCTGTGGAAGCAGCAGACGGCCCGCTTCGGTGAGGGTGAGGCCCTTCGCCTTGGAGCGCAGCAGAAGTTGAACTCCCAATTGCCGTTCGAGTTGAGAGATCGCCACCGATACGGCGCCCTGTGAAATGTAGAGGCGACGTGCGGCTCCGGTCATGGTGCCGGCCTCGGCACAGGCTACGAAATGGTGCAGCTGACGCAGGCTCATCCCGTCGGTCATTAATGGATTCTATAACACGCTTCAAGATTATGTCGTTTTCAAGTGGCCCCGTTTGTCCGAGACTTGAGGCACCAAGCCCAGGAGGTTGTGCGATGACACCGACCGATACGGCGGCGAAGTGCCCGGTACATCACGGTTTCGATCCGCTCGGCGATTCCTATGTGGCGGATCCGTACCCGATCCACACCGCGGTACGAGAAGAGGCCCCGGCCTTCTATGCCGAGGCGATCGACATGTGGGTGATAACCCGGTACGACGACATAGAGGCCGTCCTCAAGGACCCGGGGACGTTTTCCGCGGCGGTCGGCCAGCGTCCGGTTTTCCCCATGTCGGAGGAGGCTCAGCGCATCCTGAAGGACGGATTCCGCGCCTACCCCGTCATGTCGGACTGCGACCCGCCGCGGCACACCCGCATCCGCAAGCACAACATGACCGGCTTCTCGCCGCGCCGCATAGCGACGCTGGAGCCGAAGGTGTGGGCGAAGGCAACCGAGCTCGTGGACGCCATCGAGCCGGGCCGGGTCGACCTGGTGTCGGCACTGACCTACCCGCTGCCCGCGTACATGATCTTCACCTTCATCGGGTTTCCCGACGAGGACATGGACATGCTGAAGAGCTGGTGCGGCAACCGCATCGCGTTCAGCTGGGGGCGGCCGAGCGGCGACGAGCAGCGCGAGATCGCCACCAACATGACCCACTACTGGGAGTACTGCGAGAAGTTCGTGGCCCAGCGCGCAGCCGAGCCGGTCGACGACTTCACCAGCGACCTCGTCCGCATCCACCAGGCCGACCCGGACGCCCTGTCGCTCGCCGACATCACCAACGTCGCCTACGGGCTCAGCTTCGCCGGCCACGAGACCACGACCAGCTTCACCGGAAACGCGATCCGCCAGCTCCTCGCCAACCCCGAGCAGTGGGCGGCGATCTGCCAGGACCGCTCGCTCATCGCCAAGGCGATCGAGGAACTCCTCCGCTTCGACAGCAGCATCCCCGCCTGGCGGCGCATCACTACCCGCGCTGTCGACGTCGGCGGAGTGGAGATTCCTGCCGAGGCCAAGGTGCTGATCCTGCTGGGCGCCGCGAACCGGGACCCGAACCACTTCGAGGACCCCGAGACCTTCGACATCCACCGCGGCGACGCCCGCCGACACCTCGCGTTCGGCAAGGGCATCCACTACTGCATCGGCGCCCCGCTGGCCCGCATGGAGGCCCGGATCGCGCTCGACCTGCTGGCCCAGCGGGCCCCGGAGATGCGGATGGTCGAGGGCCAGGACTTCGACTTCCCGGCCAACGTGTCCTTCCGCGGTCCCCGCAGCCTGCTGGTCGACTGGCCGCAGTGAGCCACCCGGTCGGGCCGCCGGGCCGACGGCACTCCGTCGGCCCGCCGTCATCGGCGCTCGGTGACGAGCAGGGTCTGCAGGACCCGGCCGCAGTCACCCGACTCGTCGTACATCAGCCCCGTCGCCAGGCCCGAGCCGGCGGGGCTGGCCGCCGTCTCCGAGCGCAGACACAGCCACTCGCCGACCGGGTCGCGGTGCAGGGCGAGCGTGACGTCGGTGTTGATGACGAGGCCCTCACGGTGGTCCAGTTCGAAGGCGACGGCCCAGCTGCTGTCGGCCAGGGTGAGCGCCCGGCGCAGCGGAGTGTCCTGCTCGCCAGCCACCAGCGGGATGCGCTGGCGGGCCCAGACGGTGCCCGGGCCGAGAGAGTCGAAGCTCCGGCCGTGCTCGAAACGCCACTCCATCGCGGAGACATAGCCGTCCAGATGCGCCCCCGTCATGGTCTGCGGCACCTGCGGACCGGGCTTCGGCGGTGCGGCGGGGCCGTGCCGCAATGCAGGAGTGCCGGCGGGGCTGGCCACCATGCGCCAGGCACGGGCAAGCAGCACCGGCTCGCCGTCGGCCGTCAACTCGCCTTCCAGGAGCTCGACCCGGCCCCCGGCCCGTACGGTCCGCACCTCCACCCGCAGATCCGCGACCGGCACCGGGCGGAGCAGCTCGACGGTGACGCGGGCGATCCTCGACCCGGCCCGCGCTCCGTGCCGTTCCAGGGCCCGCCCCACGAGGGCGGACGGAGGGCCGGCGTGCTGGGTCTTGGGACTCCACGGCCCCGCGGTCGCCGACGTGCTCTCGAAGGAGCCGTCGGCGAGCTCACGGTAGAAGGAATCGGGAAGCGAAGGGGCGGCGGGAACGGGTTCAGTGCTCATGGCGGAAATCTGTAGACCATGCGACACCTGCCGGACAAGAGGCCCCCTCCACCGACGCGCCGGGATCAGCGCGGCAGCGGGCCCATTCGGTACGACTTGGCCAAGTCCCTTGCGGCACAGCCGGTTTGACGCTGTCACACCTCGACCGCGGATGGCAGGGTCCGTAACCCCGCATACCCACATGCCTGCTCCTTCGCCGCGCTAACCGACGGGTGCGAGCGTCCCGGCCGCGTCCTGGGACCTTTCGAAGGCGATCCCCACGCGGAACAGCACCGACTCGGCGAGCGGGCCCGCGATGAGCTGCATGCCGATGGGCAGCCCATCGGCGTCCAGGCCGGTGGGCACGGACAGGGCGGGGAAGCCGGTGATGTTGGCGGGTGCCGACAGCCTGACGTAGGCATCGGTGACCGTCTCGGAGGTTCCGTCCGGCCAGTGCACCAACGTCTGGCCGCGCAGTGCGGCGGTCAGGGGCGCGGACGGCGCGGCGATGACGTCGACGTCCTCGAACAGGCGGAGCCAGGCGTTCCTGATCAGCGCCCGGGAGCGCTGGGCGCGCAGGTAGTCGAGGGCTGGAAGCCGCCCGCCCGCCTCCAGGAGCAGCCGCACATCGGGGCTGTAGAGCCCAGGAGTCAGTCCCAGCGCTGCCTCGTGGACCGCGGACGCCTCGGGTGCCATGAGGCCCCACTGGGTGGCCTCCACATAGGTGACCAGTGGCAGCCGCACCTCCACGGGTTCCGCGCCGAGCTTCTCCAAGCGGGCGATGGCGCCGCGTACGGAGGATTCGACCGGGGGGCTCACCCGGTCGAAGTAGTAGTTCACGGGCACCCCGATGCGCAGTCCCCGCAAGCCGTCGTCGGCTGTGTGCGGCCACGAGCCGGCGCGCGGCGCGGCGATGCTGGCCCCGTCGCGCGGGTCGTGGCGGGCCAGCGCGTCGAGCACCAGAGCCGCGTCCTCGACGGTCCGGGTCAATGGCCCGACGTGGTCGAGGGACCACGACAGGGGAGCCACCCCGTGCCGCGAGATCAGCCCGTATGTGGGCTTGAGGCCCACCACGCCGTTGAGGGCGGCCGGCACGCGGATGGAGCCGCCGGTGTCCGTGCCGAGCGCGAACAGGGCCGAACCGGCGGCGACCGCGACCGCCGAACCTCCGCTGGACCCGCCGGCGATATGCCGCGCCGCCCACGGGTTGGCGGTCTGCGGGGTGAGCAAACCGTAGGCGAACTCGTGGGTGTGCGTCTTGCCGACGAGGACCGCACCGGCTGCCGACAGCAGCGCCGCGACCGTGCTGTCCGCGGTGGGCACGCGCCCTTCCCACAGCCGTGAACTCGCGGTCGTGGTGATCCCGGCCGTGTCGATGAGGTCCTTGAGACCGTACGGAATGCCGTGCAGCGGGCCGAGACGGCGGCCGGCCCGGATCTCCCGCTCGGCCTGTGCGGCCGCCGCTCTGGCACGGTCGGCGACCACGGTGACGTACGCGTTCAGCTGCCCCTCGACCGCGGCGCACCGTTCCAGGACCGAGTCGACGAGTTCGACGGGCGACAACTCGCCGCCCGCGATCGCCTTGCCGGCCGCGGACAGGGTCAGTTCAAAGGGCCGCATCAGTGGGCTCCTGCCGGGCTGACGGAGACTCGCCCGCGGCGCGGAAGGCGGACGCGGGCGCGATGCCTTCCAGGTCGAGGGCGCGCAGCTGACCGAGGACGCTGCCCAGGTGCTCGGCGAACTCGGCCACCTGGAGGGGGAATTGATCGGCGGCGAAGCCGGCATCCGTTCGCCGTGCCCCTTCCGACGAGCTGGACCGTTCCGAGGGCATCATCGATGGTTCCTTTCCGAGCCGGACAGGACCAGAAGGGGAGACGAAGAACCCGGCGGCCCCCTACGGGGGATTCGAGGGCCGCCGGGAGTGCGGGATGTTCCGCGGCCGGGCCGCGGAACATCAGGTGGCGCGAGGCCGGTTCAGAGGTCGACGGTCACGCCGTACGACTCGAGCCAGGCGTTCAGCCAGAGCGGCACTTCCAGGTCGATGCGGGTGATCTGGGTGCTGGCGGTGCTGATGCTGCCGTCCAGGCGGCCGCGCACCTTCTCCAGGTCGAGGAGCGGCAGGATCGGCGCGTTGCCGCCGCCGACGACCTCGGCGAGCCGGTCCCGGAGCTTCTTCTCGTAGCCCGAGTCCTGGGTGCTCGGGTACGGGGCCTTGACGCGCTTGACGATGGACTCCGGCAGCACGTCGCGGGTCGCGGCGCGCAGCAGGCTCTTCTCACGGCCGTCGAAGGTCTTCATGGCCCACGGCGCGTTGAACACGTACTCCACGAGCCGGTGGTCGCAGAACGGGACCCGGACCTCCAGGCCGACCGCCATGCTCATCCGGTCCTTGCGGTCCAGGAGGGTGTTGAGGAAGCGGGTCAGGTTGAGGTAGCTGATCTCGCGCATGCGCTTCTCGAGACCGGTCTCGCCCGCGAGGACCGGCACCTCGGCGATGGCGTCGCCGTAGCTGGAGCGCCGGTAGCCGGGGATGTCGAGGGTGCCGAGGAGGCTCCCGTCGAAGAGCGGGGTGCCGTCGTAGAACGGGCCCGGAGTGGTGGTGAGCCAGGGGAACGTCTCGGCGGTGAGGACCTCCGGGTCGTGGAACCAGCTGTAGCCGCCGAAGAGTTCGTCGGCCGACTCGCCGGACAGGGCCACCGTGGACCGTTCGCGCACCGCCTTGAAGAGCAGGTACAGCGAGGGCCACAGGTCGCCGTACCACATGGGCGGCAGGTCGGTGGCGGCGAGCACGGCGGTACGGACGGCCGGGTCGCTCAGGTCGTCGCTGTTGAGCAGGATCTCCTTGTGCTCGGCTGCCACGTGCTCGGCGAGGTCGCGCACGAAGGGGGCGTCGGGCGTGCTCCGCAGCGGGTCCGGGACGAAGTTCTCGACCGCGCCCACGAAGTCGACGGAGAAGGAGCGCACAGGGCCGGCCCCTTCGGCGGCCAGCGCCTTGGCCGCGAGCGCGGTGACGGCCGAGGAGTCGAGACCGCCGGACAGGAGGCTGCACAGCGGTACGTCGGAGATGAGCTGGCGCTGGACGGTGTCCTCGAGGAGGCCCCGCACCGTGTCGATGGTCTTCTGCAGGGAATCCGTGTGCTCCTTGGCCTCAAGTGCCCAGTAGCGGCGCTTGGTCAGGCCCTCGCGGCGGACCCGCACGGTATGACCGGGGCGTACCTCGTGCATGCCGGTGAAGATGGCGTGCTCGGGCGTCTTGACCATGTCGAGGAGTTCCCTCAGGCCGTTGGCGTTGACCCGGCGGGGGATCTCCGGGTTGGCCAGGATGACCTTGGGCTCGGATCCGAAGAGGACGCCGTCGGCCGTCGGGTAGTAGTAGAGCGGCTTCACGCCCATCCGGTCGCGTACCAGGAGGAGTTCCTCGCGGCGTACGTCCCAGATACCGAAGGCGAACATGCCGTTGAGCTTGTCGACGACACCCTCACCCCACTCCAGGTAGCCCCGCAGTACGACCTCGGTGTCGCTCTGGGTGCGGAAGCGGTGCCCGCGCGACATCAGGTCCGCCCTGAGCTCCCGGTAGTTGTAGACCTCGCCGCTGAACGTGAGGACCGCGAGGAGGCGTCCGTCCTCTTCGGCGGTCATCGGCTGACGGCCGCCTTCGAGGTCGATGACCGACAGGCGGCGGTGGCCGATCGCGGCGTGCGGACCCGTCCACACGCCCTCGTCGTCCGGGCCGCGGCAGGCCATCGTCTGGGTCATGGCGTCGAAGGTGGCGCGCTCCTGGGTGAGGTCGCGACCGAAATCTATCCAACCCGCAATGCCGCACATGTGTGACTTCTCCTTAGGTCGACAGGCCGACGTTGAGCGCCGGGTTTCCGGGCGCTCCGCAGACAGGTGTGGGTATGCGCCGTTCGCAGGGTTCGGCCCGCCGCGGCCGAAGGGGGATGACCGCGGCGGGCCATGGGGGAGGGGGAGGTCCGGGCCCTACGGGGACTCGGGGAACGAGATCTTCCTGGCGCGGTGGAACCAGGCCGCGAACACCATCAGGACGGCGGCACAGCCGCCGAGCACCATGACGGTCGAGGGGGAGGAGCGGTCGATGACGATGCCTCCCATGAGCGCCCCGATGGAGAAGGTGGCCTGGAACGACGCCGTGAACACGACGGAGGAGGCCTCGGGGGAGTCGGGGTTGGCCTTGGCGAACCAGGTCTGCGAGCAGACCGGCACCGCGCCGTAGGCGATGCCCCAGACGATCAGCAGGGCCACCGCGCCCAGGTCCCACCGTCCGAGCACCGGCAGCAGCAGGGTCACGGAGGCGATCATCGCCGCGGCCGCCGCGAAGGTGGCCCGGGGATACCGGGTCACCGCGGACCCGCCGAGGAAGTTGCCGACGATGCCCGCGACTCCGTAGATGAGCAGGTAGACCGTGATGAGCCCGGAGCTCACATGAGTCACCTGCTCCAGGAAGGGGGTGACGTAGGTGTAGGTGCCGAAGTGGGCGAGGACGATGAGGAAGGTCAGCACCAGGGCGAACCGGGTGTTGACGCCGCGGAGCATGCCGCTGAGCACGTTCAGACGGGTCGCCTGCACGGCCGGGAGTGCGGGCACCACCACAAGCAGCATCGCGAACACCGCGATGGTGAAGACGCCCATGACGAGGAACGTTGTCCGCCAGCCGGCGATGTCCCCGATGAACGTGCCGAGCGGGACGCCGAGCACCGAGCCGAGGGGAACCGCCGAGAAGATCACCGAAGTGGCCCGCCCCACCTGCTCCGACGGTACGAGCCGGCCGGCGAGCCCGGCCCCGATGGACCAGAAGCCGCCGATGGTGATGCCGACCATCACCCGCGAGATCAGGATCATCCAGTAGCTCGACGCCGCCGCGGCCAGGAAGTTGGCCAGAGCGAGGAGCAGGATGAACGCGCCGAGCATCAACCGCCGGTCGATGCGCGCGGTGGCCACGGTCACCACCGGTGCGGAGATCGCGGCGAGGAAGCCGGGCATGGTCATCATCAGCCCGGCCATTCCGTCCGAGATGGTGAAGCTGGACCCGATCGATGTCAGCAGACCGATGGGGAGGATTTCGGTGGTGACGATCGCGAAGATCCCCATCATCACCGAGATCACGGCCAGCCAGGAGACCAGGGGTGAACGGATGGTCGGCGCCGATGTGGCTTCGACGGAGGTGGTGGTTGCTGTGGACATGAATCCCGTCCTGTGTTGGGCATCACGTGAAGTGTGATCACTAGTCCAGCAGGGACGGCAGCCAGCTTCTGGCAGATTCTCGACACCAACAACAGGCATCGAGAGTGATGTCGCGTTTTCGCGATATGCCCTCGGCGGCCGAAAGCCGAACATCTTCGCTGGTCACGGGGATGCATGCGGCGCCAAGGAGATGCTCAGGGGCCGTCGGCGCCCTGCTCCCGGCACGTCGACCTGCCGGCTACTTCGCCAAGTCGACGAAGGCGAAGGGGAAGGGGGGGCCGGGCTGTGGCGGACCGCGGTGGTTGGGAAGGTGGGCACCACGGTGGTTCGGGCGGGCCTCCACCCCAGCCTCGGGCGGCCGGCCTCGGACTTGCCTAAGTAGTTCCGGATCGGAACGGTGTGGGCGCGGGCGCAGGGAGTGAGTGGGCAGCGGTGGAAGCCATCGCCAACCCATCCCCCTGACCAGCAGTGATGCGATGAGTTTCAGGTCCGCAGCGTTTGCTGAAATGCGGTGGCGCCCTTGAGGGGGCAGGTTGCCCCTGCCCGGAGGTGATTGCTGAACTGACTGATGCTGTCGCAATCTCGCCAGCGCGGAGGTGTGGCGGCTGCCATGATCGAAACCTGCTCGAAGAGATGGTCCAGGTGCGGCCCTCGCCAGCCTTTGGCGAGTGCGGGGGCGATCGTCACGAGCATCTGATTCCGCCTCCGATGGCCGGTATCCCCCGTTTTGGCCATCGGAGGTGCTCTACCTTCTGCGGGCTTCGGTGCTGTCGCACCGCATGCCCGAGAACCTGCCTGCCGATGGATGGATACGGAGGCATCACGTGCCAACCGATGAACAGACCGGGGCGCTTGGTCAAGACACCCGTGCATTGCTGAACACCGTCGCCGTCTATCGCATGTCAATTGCAAACCGCTGCGAGGAGTTGACGGGATCTCAGCTCGATGAAGTCGTCGCCCTGCTCAAGCCGAATGGGATGATGACACGAATCCTGCGAGAGCTGACGAGCCATGAACTGAACTGGCTTGCACATATCAATGAGCCTTCTTCGTTGGGCGGCGTTCGCCGGAGCGAGCTGCCGTCGCACGACGCCGTGACTGGTACGGATGTGCTCGCTGAATGGCAGCTGACGAGCGGGCGCTCCCGGAAAGCCGCGCAGCACTTGAGCGAGCTGTGCAACCAAGGGGTGCTCGAGGAGAAGAAGCTGCGCATGGAGTTGATTCCGCTGATGGCCGCTTACGCGTGCTGCGACGCCAAGCTGCAACTCATCCGCTGTCACGGCAATTGACCCGGCGTTGGCATCGGCTCAGCAGGCAAGGATGAACGTCAGTACACCAGAGGAGGATTCGAGGATGATTGATCACTTGGACGACTCGGCCCGGAAGGCAACCCAAGAGAAGGCCACGGGCATGAGTCATGCGGATGCCGTGATCGAGGAAGCCCGCATTCGGGCTGCGAGGGAGCGCCTGGGGAGTCTGCATTGTTTTGAGTCCCAATGGCAACAGAAGTACTTGGGCCTCCAGCTTGTCGAATGGCAGCGCATCATTCATCTGCTCAGCGAGGACGGATTCGGATCCTACTCGCGTGACAAGGACCGTGCCGTACGGGAACTGGAGCATGCAGAAGGCATCACGACGTAATCTCTGAATGCGCGTGAATTAGGTAGCGATTCCGGCCCGAGTGGTCAACTCGGAACCTTGCTCAGCCGAGGCGGACGGGATCGATCTCGACTGCGAGGACTTTGAGTAGGAGCCCCCAAACCCATTTGGGAAAGCCCTCAGGACGTTGTCCCCCGACCAGTCGCCCCCGGCGCAGCCCCCACCGCCTGCTGCGTAAAAGGTGCGGCCAGTGCGAGGTGTCCCATGGTGAGGAGGGAGCAGGTGGTAGGCACCGCACCGACGAGATCGGCCCGGTGCCGCTCGCCCTCCTGTTAGCGTCCTGCGGTGATCTCTTTGGGGGAACCCGCGTTCTTCACTCGCCTGCGCGATGCGCGGCGTGTGCTCATCGCCGGTGCGGGCGGCGGCTTCGATGTGTACGCCGGGCTGCCGCTCGCCCTCGCCCTGCGGTCGGCGGGCAAGGAGGTGCATCTTGCCAACCTGTCCTTCGCCGACCTGTACGGCCTGGACCTCGACGTGTGGGTCGACCAGGACGTCGCGGCCATCGGGCCCGACACCCCCCTGCGCGGCGACTACTTCCCCGAACGGACGCTGGCCCAGTGGCTCGCGACGCAGGACCTGCCGTCGACCGTGTACGCGTTCCCGAGCATCGGGGTCGGTCCGCTGCGGGCGGCCTACCGGACGCTGATCGCGCACCTCGGCGGGGTCGACGCGGTCGTGCTGGTGGACGGCGGGACCGACATCCTGATGCGCGGCGACGAGCACGGTCTCGGCACCCCGGAGGAGGACATGGCGAGCCTGGCCGCCGTGAGCGGGCTCGACGAGGTCCCGTACCGGCTGGTGGCCTGTCTCGGCTTCGGGGTGGACGCGTATCACGGCGTGAACCACTCGCTCGTGCTGGAGAACCTGGCCGCCCTGGACCGGGACGGCGCCTATCTCGGCGCGTTCTCGCTGCTCGGAGCGGGGCGGGAGGGCGCGCTGTATCTCGAAGCGGTGGAGCACGCCCAGCGCAACACCGCGAGCCACCCGAGCATCGTGAACGGATCCGTCGCCGCCGCCGTACGCGGTGACTTCGGCGACGTCCGGTTCACGGAACGGACCAAGGGCGGCGAGTTGTTCATCAATCCCCTGATGGCACTGTACTTCTGTGTGGACCTGCCCGGACTGGCCCGCCGCAATCTCTACCTCGATCTGCTGGAACGGACTTCGCTGATGCGGCAGGTGAGTTCCGTGATCGAGGAGTTCCGCACCACGCTGCCCCGTCAGCGCCCGCCGCGGACATTCCCGCACTGAGCCTTCCACCCCCACAACACCCGGTCAGGGCACGGCACACGGGACGTGTCGTGCGATATGAGGCCCGCTTTGTCGGTGTGCGCCTGAGTACGCGTACTCAGGCGCATCCCCCGTTGGCCTGGCAGGGTGCGCTCCATGTCGCAGGCGCTCCCCGAACCGTCCCCCCGCCGACGTCGGCCTTGGTCCAACACGACGTCGCTCGGCACAGATCTGGCCGCTGCCTTTTTGCTGCTCGCGATCGAGATCGCGGTCAGTCTGGGGAAGGCCTTCGCTGATGGCATGGAGGTCTGGGCCGCCGAGGGCGATCGAGGCGTCGGCGACGCGTCGGACCTCGCCGGTATCGCCTGGCTCGATCACCTTCTCGTCGTCACCCTGGTCATCACTGTGATCGCGGCCCTGTCTCGCGCCCCCTGGACCGCGGTCCTGCAGCTCCTCACCGCCGGCGTGGTGGTCGTGCTGCTCGCCCTGGCACAACACGGCTACGACCAACGCCATCCCAGCCCTCCGCCCGCTCCGAACCCCAACTACACGCCGTGCTACAGCGGCAGCGGCCGCTGCTACTGACCCCGGGGTCAACCTCGTGTGCTGCGACGCAGTCTGTGGGACCGCCCGAGACTGAGCGTGCAAGCCCTCACGTACCGCCTGGAACGCACCCACCAGCTGACAGGCGCCAACCGTGCGGACCCGCCGCATCGGTACGCCCTGCACCGCGGTGATCGGCGCCCGCTTCCTGGACTGGCCGCGGCGGGAGTTGTGAGCACCGGCTCGGACTGCGGTTCCTCGCCGGGCCGGCCGGGGGCGACCCCGCATCGCCCCGGATGACGCCCGGAAGACGTCCCGGAGTGACAGCGATTGAGCATCTGGGACAGCAGGAGCGTCCGCCGAATCCGCCCCCAGGCCGCCGGCACATAGGCTCAGACCATGGACGACCCCCTGCTCACGGCTCGCGAACTGGTGAGGGAACGGTTTCCCGCCGCCCAGGCGGCCTTCCTGGCCGGCAGCGTGCTGACCGTCCGCCGCACGCCGGCCTCGGACTTGGACATCGTGGTGCTCCTGGAGGGGCCTCCCGCGCCCTACCGGGAGAACCTGCTGTACCGCGGCTGGCCGGTGGAGCTCTTTGTGCAGACCGAGGCAAGCTGGCACGACTTCGCCGATCAGGAGACCGCGAAGCGGAAATCACCGTTGCTCGCCATGTGCTCCGAAGGCACGCTGCTCGTGGACCCGAACGGGCTGGGCGCATCGCTCCGGGCCGAGGCACGCAGGCGCTGGGCCGAAGGCCCGCCCGCGCTCTCGGACCCCGAGCGGAACTACCAGCGGTACATCCTGACCGACCTGCTCGACGACCTGCGCGGCTGCGCGAACCCTGCCGAGCGGGTGTACTTGGTCTCGCACATGCTGCAGCACGCCTCGGAACTCGCCCTCCTGACCGGCGGCCACTGGCTCGGCGGAGGTAAATGGCTGTCGCGTCGGCTGGTCGAGGCCGACCCTGGACTACACCGGGCGCTCACTGAGGGGGTCGCGAACGCGATCGCCGGGCAAGCCGATGACTTCGCCGAGGCCGTGGCCGAGGTGCTGAACCGGGCGGGTGGCCCGCTGTGGGACGGGTACGCCATCCGATGAGCCGGGAGGGAGTGGCTGCTGTCATGCCCGCCCCGCGGCGGGCGCGCGGGCATTCTGGATTCCCTGGTGGGATTTCTGGCTGCCCTCCAACTCCTTCGACGCGATGCGCAAACTCCGCACCGCCCACGACTGCTCCGCGGGCGAACGGGTGGAGTGTGCCGCGGGCAGGCGTCGGACGGACCGGCACGGCGCCTTCCATGATCTGCGTCTTCGAGGACATGAATCCGGAGGAGGCGGTCACATGGGTCCGGCAGCGTTGCCACCCCCGCGCCGTCGAAGTGTCGCAACGGCGTTTCATCCGCCGGGACTTCGCTGCGGGCGGGGCGGAGTCGGGGCGGCCGTAGCCACCGCGCGCCACGGACAAGGCCGCCGATGGTCGGCGATCACCCGTACCGAGAAGCCGACGCCGTGCAGGCCGACGTCGTCGAGCGCCTGACGGAGGAGAGCGGCCGCCGGTGCGGTGTTCGGGCAGTCGGGCAGTCGGGCACGACAAGGATTTCGATGTCTATGCATCCAGGATCGCGCGCGGGGCTCGGTGTCCCGGTGCGGGCCGCCGGGGCTCTGCCCGGCCCCGGACGCGGCTTCGCGGGATCGATGCCCATGGCTGACCTGGCGCCCGGGGCGGCGGCCGTGCGGTCACGCCGCTGGGGTCAAGGCCTCGGCGGCAAGGGCGTATCCAGCAGTGGGCACGGTGTGGATCAGCGGCCGGTGCACGGCGCCGATCTTGTCGCGCAGGCGGTCGATGTGGGTGTCCACGGTCTCCAGGTCGTCCGGGGCGGTGCGCTGCCAGACCAGTTCCATGAGCCGGGAGCGGGTGAACCCCACTCCCGGGTTGGCGGCGAGGTGGGCGAGGAGTTCGAACTCCATGCAGGTCAGGCGCAGTTGGCGACCGTCGACCCAGGCCTGGCGGCGACCACCGTCCACCACCAGGCGGCCGATGCGATGGCAGGGTGCCTTGGGCTGCTCGGTCGGGCAGGCCGAGGCAGGCCGGAGTCCGGGACGGGCCCGCCGGTAGTGGCGCTCGGCGGCGGGGGCGGCCAGGGTGCCACGGAAGCCCGATCGGAGGTCGGGGGCGGTGCCACCGGGGCGGTGCGCGGTGTTCGCGGCGTGTACATGAGTCATGTCGTCACCTCCATGAGGGGTGGGTGTCGTTTGGTGTCAGTAGGTGATGCCGAAGGCCCGGTCGGCGAGCCGGCGCGGCGCCGGAGTGGGGCGGGCCAGCGCGACGATGCGGCGAGCGGCTGTGCGGGGCAGACCGAGGTGCGTGGCGAGCCATGCGGCCCGGTGCCCCTGTTGGGCGAGAACGTACGCCGCGTGCACGCGCGGGTCGTAGACCAGGCCGTACGGCAGCGGCCGGATCACGCCGGATCCGGTGTCCGGGGTGGCAGGTGGTGGGGACTCCGTCGAGGTCGAGCCGGGTCGTGGGCTCGGCGTAGGTGAAAGCCTTGGCGGCCTCCCGTGGTGCGGGTGGCGGCAGGGGCTGCGCGGGCGGGGTGGATCCGCGGGCGTCAGCGGGCGCCGGAAGGAGACGGGTGGAAGTGCAGGTGCGCGAGGAGTCGCTCGCGACTCGGACTCGGACTGAAGTCCATGATCCCGCCTCCTTCCTCGGCTCCGTGGCGTGCCTGCGTTCGCGTGAACCAGGTGTTTCCACGGTAAGCGGGGCGGGGGAGCCCCGGCCAGGGACCAAAGACCCTTGTTTGCGCATGCGTGCAAATAATTGTCGGGTCGGGGCCTGTGCCATGCCATGCGGGCCTGTCGTAATCGGCCAGGGTCCGCCTTCACGTGCTGTCGCCGACGGGTCGGTCCATCGGCGGGCCGTCCGGAAGCGTGCTTCCCCAGCCGACATCTTCCGGCGGGCCTCCCCGACCCGGTCGCCGACCGTCAGCCCCGGTTGTCGACCGTCAGCCCCGGTCGTCGGCACCCTCGCCCAAGTCCTCGATGCGTCCCCCCGGCCGACGTCGCCGGGAGGGTCTTGCCCCGCTTCTCTCGGGCCATGAACAAAAGGTGTGGGGCCTGCCCCGGGCGAAGGGGAGAGTCTGGCCGGTCAACCCGCGTGCCCGGCCAGGTCCGTCCGAACGACTCGGGGGCTCCACCAAGGCGGAACCCCCGAGGGCGTGCCGCTCGATCGGGCCGAGGCGACCGGTTCAACCAGTACGGAGCCGGTCGGCTGTGGGCGCGGACCACCGGGTCATGCCCACTCCACCCCAACCCCCTTGTCCGCCGACCGAGTTCAGCGGACGCTGACCGTCGCGAGGCCGGAGGTGCGCTCGCGGACGGGGTGGTGGTCCGTCGGGCTGGTCAGCCCGTACACGACCGCGCGGTACTTCACGATGCCCTCATGGGCGGCCTTGATGTGCGCGACGTCCTGCGCCTCGGTGCCCGTGGCCACCACGGTGCCGCAGGAGACCTGCTGCCACGCCTTCTGGCCGCTGCTGTGGCTCTCCAGACACACCCGTATGAACGCTGCGGCATCGTCGTCACCGTGTCCGGTGACCCGGTAGGACTCGCCGACGTGCGCCGTGCGCTGGGCGGAGATGTCGACGCCGCCCTTGGCGAACGCCGGCGCCGCGGCCAGCGTCACCGTGGCCAGCCCCAGCGCACCGATCACGGTCAGACGGCCGCCTCGTACCTTCGTTGTGGTCCTCTTCGTCCTGGTCATGGACTTTCCCTTCCCGTGGATCGTCCCGGTCCCGGGCGATCCTCGCCTTGGGCGAACGCGCCCAACGTGCTTCGCTGATCAGCCAGATGAGCCGCCTGTCCCACTCGTTGCGCCGCGTCGGGCACGGTTACCGTTCCCCGACAAATGCTGGTGTGCTCGGGCAGCGCAGCCGTGTCCGCCCGGCCCGCCGCCGTACGCCGCCCCGGTCTGAACGCCCTCCGTCGCGGTTACCAGACCGCCCCCCACCGCGGATCCCAAGACGCCCCCCCAAGAATGCCTCCCAGGCGCCCGGCACCAACACAGGGAGCCTGACCGCCCAGGCGCGGCAGGAGGAGCGTACTGACCCGGTCCGGCCGGGCTCATTTCCTTTCCGGGAACGTGACGGGCTGCAGAGCGAGTGCCTGCGGTCGGTTCAACAAGCCAGGCGCTCCCACTAGAGTCGCCGCATGCGGCGAAGGACAGGACTGGCGATAGCCGGGGTTGCAGCCCTGGCCTGGGGCGAGTGGTTGAACTGGCGCTGGTCTCGAGGTCTGGTAGGACATGGCGGGGGCGCTTCCGAGGCCGTTGTGGTGCTGGGGTACCGGAATCCCCAATCGACGGCGAACTTGATCAATCGATGGCGGGTCCGTGCCGGAATCCGCTCCATCGCCGCTGATGGTGAGCATGGCACCTGCGTAATCTTCAGCGGCGGTGCGACCAGCAGCGGCGCCACGGAGGCCCAGCTGATGGCCGACTACGCAAAGTCGGTGCTTGAGTTCGACGGCACGGTGCTCCTCGAAGACCAAAGCGCGACGACGTGGGAGAACATCACGAACGTGATCCCACTGCTTGAAGACGTGGATCGCATCAAGATCACCTCCCAGCCGGCTCATGCGCTCAAGGCCCGTGCGTACTTGCGGCGGCAGCGCCCCGATCTTGCAGAGCGGCTGGTGCGCGCGGACGACTACCGACCCGGCGAGTGGATGGTCGTCAAACCGCTGTTGGCTGTGTACGGACTTTGGACACTCCGCGGCCTCAAGGCCGACGAACGGAAGGTCCTGCTGTAGACAGCCTGGCTGCGTAATCGAGAACGAGGATCAGGCACAAACTCCGTGAGCGATCTCGTCAATCCGCATCAAGGTGGGTCGGTGGTGGCGACCAGGGCAGGGGAAGTTCCTGACCGGACTCACCAGTAACTCGGAGTGGATAGCGGTCTTGCCACCACCGGCCGTTCTGCCGAACGGATGTATCCGGGTTCTGCATCGGTGCTGTGGCGGCCCTGAACCGCTCGTCCCAACGGGAAAGGACCGGTTGCCACCTGGTTTGCTCTTGTTCACTCAACAGTGGCCACATTGTGTGCAGTTGATCGCGATGGTGCAGTTGGTTACCCCACTCGAAGACCCACTGCAGGTCGGAGCCCGCCTCGATGCTCTGCACGGTCAGTCGCCAGTGTGACAGCACGGTGTTCACAGGCATGTCGTCGTCTTCCACGGAACCCCCTCCGGCGGAATTTCTGAACCTGTGGCACAGGATGGCTCGGTATCCCGATCAAGCGAACTGCGGGCCACGTTGGTGGCCACCAACGTGAGAGAGGTCTTGCTGAGGGGCGCCTGGCTACCGACGGCTCGTCCGGTACTCCGGGGCGCTGATGGGCTGGGTGACCGTCACGCTGATGACCCGTCGTCCAACACAGCCGAACTGCCGGTCTTTTCAAGCGTGGCAGTGGTCGTTGGGTGGTTGGGTTCAGCAGTCGTAGCGGTGGGCGGAGGGCCAGCCGGGGCAACTGCGGCAGAGGAAGACGTAGACACCGCCGCAGTCCCCCATGTCCATCCCGTGACTGTTGTCCTCGTATTCGTGGTGACCGCGGACCTCCCAGCCGGACCCGGGGCGGGTGCGCTCCTCAGTAGGGAGCCAGCGGCCGCACGATTCACTCGCCGAGATCGTCAGCAGGTGCTCCATCGGCGCGCCGCAGGCGCAGCGAGGCCAGTCCGGCTTCTGCGCGGGCGCCGTCGTTCCGACTTGGGCCGGCGTCCAATGGGCCCCCGGGGTAGGGGGAGCTCGCTGAATTTGGCGCGCGTTGCCGGTGCGGCCGTCGGCCCGGGTTGGCATCATGCGTCGCTGTGCCGCAGTCGCGCCGGGCCACGACAGGGGGAACGCATGGTAGAGGTGAAGGTGTTCAGAACCGACGGCCTGCCGGAGCCGGAGCGCTTCGACGCCTGGTGCGCCATGGTCGACCGGTCGTTGGTGATGACGCGGCTCGCCACCGACACCAGCCGTCCCTTCCACGGCGTGGCCCACCAGGTGAGTTTCGGCGGCGTGCGGGTCTCGGTCCTGGAGTACTCCGGAATCCGCAGCCGCCGCTCGTCCGCCCTGGTCCGTGCCTGCGACCCGGAGTTGCTCCAGCTCGGCGTGACCCGGTCCGGCCGGCAGTCGCTCGCCCAGGGGCGCGGCGCCTCGTCCACGGGCGGCGCCGAACTGCTGCTGTCCGACACGTCGCAGCCGTACGACGCGGAGGTCGCCGCCGACGGCGCACACGCCCGATCCCTGTTCGTCCAGGTGCCCCGAACCTCCCTCACCGTGCCGCGCGCGAAGGTCTCCGCCCTCATCGCCCGCCCGCTTCCGGCCGCCGAGGGACTCGGCGGGCTCTTGGTGCAGACGCTGGCCCGCGCCGAGGCCGACGCCGCCTGCTACCGGCCTCAGGACACCCACCGGCTCGGCGCGGTCGCGGCACAACTCATCGACGCCTTCCTCGCGCACCACCTCGGCCTGGACGATCCGCCGGAGAGTCGGCCCCAGGCGCTGCTCACGGCCATCCACGCCTTCATCGAGCGTCATCTCGCCGATCCGGCCCTCGCGCCGGTGCCGATCGCCGCCGCGCACCACATCTCGGTGCGCTATCTGCACCGCCTGTTCGCGTCCGAGGGCACCACGGTCGGCGCCACGGTGCGCGGACGCCGCCTAGAGCGCTGCAGGCTCGACCTCGCCGACCCGCGTTTCCTCGCCCAGCCGGTCCGCGCGATCGGCGCCCGCTGGGGCTACGCGAACCCGGCGGACTTCAGCCGGGCCTTTCGTGCCGCGTACGGGATGCCGCCGGGGGAGTACCGGAGACGCGAATTCCCTTTGTCCCTACCGTAGTTGGGCACTCTATGCCAACGGTTGTGCCGTCCGCGCCAACGACCGCACCCGGTGCAGCTTTCCATACTGCTGACGATCGATTCAGCCCGGAACCGAGGGGGAACGATGATTGTGCACACAGGGAAGAGAGCCACGCTGGGGCGGTTCTTCGCCGCTCTGACCGGTGGGCTGCTGATGCTGGCAGCCGGACTGGGCACCGCCCACGCTAGCCCCGGAGCGGAGCCGTTCGCGCAGCAGGCTCGGGCCGCCCACCTGAGCACCGCCCAGACCACGGAGCTCAAGTCGGAGGTCGACCGCTACCTGAAACTCACCGGTGGGCAGCAGGTCGCGCTCAACAAGATCGTCATGCCGGGCCGGGGTGAAGTCCTCGTCGCACTCCCGGGTGAGGCGCACCCGCGCAGCCTCGGCAGCGGAGTCGCGGCCGCGGTCGACCACTGCCTCGGCGCGGACGCACCGCTGTACGACGGCTGGTTCTGCGCGTACTACTCGGCCGACTTCCAGGGCACCGAGGTCCAGTGGTACACGTGCGGCACCTACGACATGAACTTCACCACCCACGGCGGCTCCTGGTCCAACAACCAGACCAGAGGACGTCAGGCGCGCATGTACGGAAAGAGCGGCAACCTGATCTACACGACGCCGGGCGCGTACAGCTCGGACGCCAACGCCAACTGGTGGTCCATCTGGAAGATCAAGCCCTGCTAGACCGGCGGCACAGGGCGGCGTGACACACGCCGCCCGCCGCAGGTGACAGGTGTCCTGCGAAAGGGAACGGCGGACCTTGCAGGAGGGGTCCGCCGCTCCCTGTTCGGAAGTTGCTTTCGGTAACGGCTAGAGCCTGGCGAGCGATGCCGCTCATCGCGTGGTGGACACCGTCGCCCTTCAATCGGCAGTCGCGAAGGATCTTCCAGGCTTTCATCCGGGCGAAGGCGTGCTCCGCGCGGGCACGGACCTGGCGGTGGGAGGCGTGGTGCTCTTCCTTCCAGGCGGGCAGTTCGTGCTGCCCGCGTTCGTGACGGTGCGGGATGACTAGACCGGTTGCCCGGTGGCCCGGTTGCCCGGTAGCCGGCCGTCGGCGACCACAGTGGTGCGGCCGACGGCGGCTTTGGCGCCGGACAGCTCCCATGCCTTGCCGTCATTGCGGTTGCCTGGCAGGTGCTGGCCGACCCACGAATCACCAGGTCGTCATCGACGCCTACACCCGCCTCGCTCGGGACAGTTCGTGCGCTGCGGGGTTGACCCGGATGAGATTCACGAGGACCAGAAGGCGTCTTCGGCTTCCTGGTCGGCCTGGAACTCGCGGAATTCCACGGCCTTTCCGTCGACGATGCGCCAGACGTGGACTTCCGGGGAGGACCAGGACCGGCCGTTGCGCTCGGCCGAGACCGTGCTGAGGACGACGACGCGTTCCCCGTCGGCGAGGATCTCGTCGGCAGGGACCTTGAGGGTCCCGCCGGACAGCTCCTGGCACAGGCCGAAGAACTTCAGGACTCCATCGGGGCCGTGGTAGTCCCCGGACAGCGGACTGCGCCCGGGGACGTGCCAGGTGATGCGGGCGTCGAGGAGCTGAAGGACGGCCGGGATGTCGCCGGCGGCGAAGGCACGGTAGGCCCGGCCGATCAGTTCGGCGTTTGAGTTCGTCATGGCGGTTCCCTCGTTTCGGTGCCCCGACCGCGGCTCTGACGGCTTGCATCGCCTGCTGTCGACCACAGGTGCTTCGGGTTACCGTCGGGCGGCTGCGCCGGCCGAGCCGAATGCCGGTGGGTCGGCGGTACGGCTGCGACGGTGACGGCAGATCGCCAACCGCCGTCGTCCGTACGCGTATGGTCAGCTCCGGTCGTCGAGCTCGTCCCGGAGGTCTTCGAAAGACTGCTCCTGGTGCCGTTTGCGGAGCTTTTCCTGTGCCTCCTGGTCGCGCCGGCGGGCCTGTTCCTCGCGCTGCTGCTTGTCTCGGGCCTGCCGGGCCTTGTTCTGCGCTTCGTCCTTGATGCCCATGGGGGAGTGCTCCTTGGGGAAGGGGGATCGGGTTCAGGCTGACATCCGGTCATGGCCGCCGCATCCTGGAGGGTGACTCGCTGTAATGTCATCGAACCGGCTTGATCTAGACAGGCAGGCTCGCGCGAGCGGGCGATGGGTTTGGCGGCAGAGCCGAAAAGCCCGGACGGGTCTAACCCCAGCGAGCCTGTCAGGCTCGCTCCCCCCGTGGATTGGAGGCAGGTTCTGTCTTCTCGGCGGGGCCCGCGGAGTCGGCGGCGTGGTCAAGGCGCTGCTCGTGTTGTGGCAGGTTGGCCGGGTTCCGATGCTGGCGGTCCGGGCAGCGGGTTAGGCGCCGGGCACGGTTTCGGCGGTCCTGTCGGCTCTGGGCGCGTGGTGTGTCAGGCATCCCGGGCGAGTCGGGCGCCGATCTTCAGCAGCCACGCGGGAAGGATGGGGGTGATGGCATCCCAGCAAGGCAAGGCTCGCGCCGGGCACTGACATCGCGTGTCGCCGGACAGGCGTGACAACCGCGTTCAGGGGCCCTGGCTCGGGTCGGTGGGGCGGCCGTCAGAACGGCACCGGTTGTCCGAGCAGGCCGTTTGCGGCGCCGCGTCCGGAGACGACGCGGCAGAACTCGATGGCATCGGCGCTGAGGTGCTGGCCCGCGCTGGTGGCGGCGAAGGTGCCGCCGGCCGGGCCGGTCAGCACCAGGGTGAACGGCCGGCCGTGGCGGCGGGCCCACTCGGCGACAACGTCGGCCACGATCCGGCCGTCGTGTTCGGGGGTGACGCGCAGGGGGCGGCCGGTGGCGCGGCACATGTCGATGCGGTGCATCCAGGTGTCCCGGGTCAGGATGACGTCGTAGAGGTAGCCCAGGGTCCAGCGTTCCCAGATGCCGTTGAACTCCACCCGCATCGGGATGCGCCGGGCCGGGGCGGGCAGCCTGCGCCTGGCACGGGCGGCTTTGGGCGCGGTGCGGGCCAGGGCGTCGAGGAGCTGCGGGACGGTGAGTGAGGCGCGCTCGGTAACTTGGACCTCGTTCACTCCATCGATGACGGGGCGGCCGTGTGCGGCCTTGCTGCCGGCGCGGCGGGTGTGCAGGAACTGGCGCACGGAGGAGACGTAGTCCATCATCCCCAGGACGTGGCCGGTCATGGCGCGCACGTCCCAGTCGGCGCAGTCGGTTTGCCGGTGCCAGTCCTCGGGAGCCAGTGAGCGGGCCAGTTCGGTGAAGCGGTCGTACTCCTCGGCGGCGAGGGTCGCGGCCGCGGTGCGGTCGATCGGGCGGGCCCGCTGGGCGGGCGCCGCGGTGTCAGTCATCAGTCGGCCCTCCTGGGCTCGTGCTGCAGGTGGGCGGATGGGTTGCCCGGGCTTGTGTGTGGGTCAGGAGCATCCGGGCGGCGTCGTCGATGAGCCGGGTCCAGCGGTCGCCTCCGGGGTCGTTGGCGATTTGCTGGTCGGTCAGGCCGGCTGCGACCGCGGTGAACATGTCCATGTGGGCGGGGTCCTCGATGCCCGCCGCTGCCAGCTGCCCCCGCAGCGTGTCGATGTTCCGTATGGCGATGGCATAGGACTCCGGGGTCGGCATGAATCCCGGGACGGTGCGCTGGAACAGCAGCTGGTACCTGGCTGGGTCCTCGGTGCAGAAGCCCACGAACATGCGCAGCACCGCTGCCAGAGTGGATTGTGGGTCGCCGTCGAGGGGTACCGCCGCCTGGCGTTGCAGGAGCGTCTGGCAGCCCTGCGCGAACATGGCGTCGAGCAGCGCGTTCTTGGAGTCGTAGTAGGAGTAGAGCGAGGGAGGCCGCAGGCCCACCCGCTGGGCGACCTCGCGCAGCGACAGCCCGGCGACCCCGTTCGCCCTGGCGACTTCCCACGCTGCCTCGCGGATCTCCGCCCGCGTCGCCGAACGGCGTTCGCCTCTCCGATCCCTTGTCGGTTCTCCTATCACGATTCGAGTATCCGTACACCATTCGCCCACCCACAACCCAAAAATAGGCAAAATCGATATTTCTGTACAGGTCGCCGTCCGGCTCCGAGTGGCACAGCAGGCGCCCGGTCTGCGTCAAGATCAACGACAAGGCCCGATCCAGTAGTGCCCAGGTGGCGGGTGGAGTAGGTCAAAGAAGCCAGGGGTCCCAAGCGTCAGGGGCCGACCCGTTGCCCTGAAGTGGCCAAGCACTGCCTGTTGCACGGCACGAAACTTGACCCCGTCACCGGAGCCGGACGTCCGCGCCCGGCCATGTCCGTCGCGCGTCAATGAGGGCAGTGGGGCGCCGTCAAGCCCAATCCTTTGGCCTGGTCCCCGGTGATGACTTCGAAACACCTCGACCTGCATGCTCGGGCCGCCGAGCGCGCGAGTGATCCGCTCCTGGGCAACGGGGGGCTTGGGGCAGCCTGGCAGGGAGCAGGGCGGCGGATGCGCCAGGCGGCGTTCTCGCAGTGCCTCCCCTGGGGGCACCGTAGCCGGGGGCCGTACGTGTCCGGGTGTGACGCGGGGCGGGGCGACGCCGATGCCTGACGCCTGGCAGGGGGTGGTGCCCGCCCGTGGACGGGCACCACCCCCTGTCGCAAATCGTCGCGGTGTCGGAACTCGCCAAGTCGACACGGACCACAGCATGACGCGTGGTCAAGGGGGTCTTGAGCCACATCGGCAATCGTGATGCGTGATGCCACTCTCACCACTCGGACCTCAAGTGAGGGAGAGTAGAGGGAAGTTCACCTCGGCCGTGACTTCCACGGCGAGGCCGGAGACACATCGCGTACGACATCGAGCGCCGCCAGGGGTGGCCGCCGGAAGGAGCTCTGCCGTGTCCCAGCCCTCCAGTGACCAGCCGCCGGGTGGCGCGGGTGGCGGAGTACCGCAACCGCCTCCGGCTCAGCCGGGGTACGGCTTTCCCCCGACTCGTGGCTACGGGCCGCCTCCTGGGGACACGTATCCGCAAGCGCAGGGGGGAGGCTTCGGGCCTCCCGGGCAGCCGGCCATCCCGCAGTATGGGGCGGGCGGGAGCCCGTTCGCGGCACCTCGGCCGCCGGACAACGAGAAGAGACGCACCGTCGTCGTCGCGATATGCGCAGCGATGGCCGTGCTGATCGCCGCCGTGGTCACCGGCGTGATGGTCCTCCGGCACGACAGGAACGGCGGCGACAGAGCCGACGCGAAGCCCAGCCCCTCCGCCTCCGCCCCTTCGGCCTCGCCTTCCGGCTCCTCCGGGCCGGGCGGGGTGAAGCCGACCATCGGGGGCTGGAAGGTGGTGGTGAATCCCGCTCACGGCACGGCCTTCGACGTCCCACCGGAGTGGCAGGTGGAGGCGCCCACCGTGTTCAGCGGCTACTCGGAGCACGGGAACCCGGACAAGGCTCTCATCGGACACACAGCCCCCGCCTTCTACAAGTCCCAGTGGTGCCGCATCGACACGGACGGCGACGGCAAGATCGACGACTTCGCGCTGGCCTCGGTGGGCACCAAAGGCGCGGACGGCGCGAAGAGCACCGACGAGGTCGCCGAGAAGTCTGCCCCGACCTGGGTGTACGCCGCTTACACGCAACCGGACAAGTCCGTCGTCAAGTGGGACAAGCCCGTGAAGTACACGACCAAGGCCGGTGTAGAGGGCAGTTACGTCAGGTCGCACTCCGAAGGAGCCAAGAAGACCAACAGGTGCACCGGCGACGGCCAGGCGATCGTGTTCGGCTTCAAGAACTCCAAGGGCGATTTCGTCGCCTGGGACTTCTACGGCAGGACGGGCGTCCCCGGTGCCGTCGGCGATGACGTCATCATGCGGGTCCTCAGCACCGTCCGGCTGTCAGGAACCCCCACCGGGCAGCCGCAGTTGTGACGTGGTTTCGAGCGGACATCGAATGATGGCGAAGGGCAGACACGTGACAAATCCGGAGGGAACACCGCAGTGACGCAATCACCCGATTCCCAGCCACGCGGTGATCAGCCCCCGCAGCAGCCGGTACCGGGCAACCCTTACGCCCAGCCCGACGGCGGGTACGAACGGCCGGACAGCGCATCGCCCGGCGCCGGTTACGGCTACCCGGGGCAGCCTTCGGCTTCCGGCAGCAGCCCCTATGCGGTCCTGCCTCCCTACCCGGGCGGCTACAGCGGTACGGGACAACCGTCACCCCCGCCGTCCCCACCCGGCGCCGGTCGAGGCCCCTTCCGGGACAGACGTGCCGTACTGGTTTCCGCGCTGGCCGCCGGCCTGCTCCTGCTGGGCGGCGGAGTGTACGTATGGGCCGGGAAAGGTGGCGACGGCCACGAGAAGCCGGGCGCGAAATCCACGGCTTCCGGGCCCTCGTCGTCCCCCTCGGTCGACAAAGGCGACGGGAAGGGCCCCGGGGGCGGCAACGACGCCTACGACTTCAACGCCGACATGAAGCCGGGCGAGGCGCGAGTCTGGGTGCGCGAGAACGACACCCGACTGACCAAGGAAGGCGCGCTGCAATACGGCCCGTGGCGGGCTGGTGACGTCGTCGCCAAAGCGATGTACAAGGAAATCACCGGATACGCGGTGGCCGACGGTACGCAGAAGTGGAGCACGTCCTTCGAGACGCCGGTCTGCGGCGCGGCGCGCCTTCTCTCCGGCACCGGCAAAGCCATCGTCGCGACGCAGGAGAACAACACCAAGGCCGCCCACTGTACGTACCTTCAGCAGATCGATCTCGCCACGGGCCAGGTCGGCTGGAAGGTGACGGTGCCGCAGGAATCGTCGTACGACACCACCAATCAATTCACCCTCGCCGTCTCCGGCGACACCGTCGTGGTCCACCACGGCGCCTATGCGAGCGGCTTCTCCGTCACCGACGGCAGCAAGCGGTTCGGTTCGTGGAAGACCGAGGGCTGCAGCCCGTACGACATCGGCGGCGGCCCCAAGCTGATCAGCGTGGGTCTGTGCAGCTCCGATGACATCAACAAGACCCAGAGCCTGGTCGAGGAACTCGATCCGGCGACAGGCAAGTCCAAGTGGAACTACAAGTACCAGCAGGGCTGGAGCGTCACCGCGGTCCTCTCGTCGGACCCGCTGGTCGTGGCCGCAAGCAACACGGACAAGAAGACGTGGAATCTCACGGCGTTCGCCCCGGACGGCAAGGTCCGCTGGCAGGTGGAGCCGAACTTCAAGACCATGGGCGGGTGCGACGGCCACGACGGCCAAGGCCTTGACGGGTGTACGGCCGCGGCGGCCGACACCGGCACCCTGTATCTGGGAACGGAGGGCTCGGGCGGAGCCATCAGCAGCTACCCGGAGACCAATGAGGTCGTCGCGATCGACCTCGGCAACGGCAAGGAGAAATGGCGCACCAAGGACCCCAAGGGTCGGGCCATGCGGCCCCAGGCCGTCGAGGGCGGAAAGCTCGTGGCATACGTGCAACCCGGCAGGGTCCAGGACGCGGCCGCCATGGCCACCTTCGCCCCGACGGGCGGAGCTCCCCAGGTAGTGCTGCAGAGCCCGGAAGCGGCGATCGGCGGCGAACGCGCCTTCTTCCTCAATCCGCACATGCTCTGGTCAGGCGGACGGTTCTTCATGCTCAACGGCCGAGTGCAGAGCCCGTCCGACAAGGGGAAGGACCACGCGCTACTTTCCTTCGGCAAGTGAACGGTCCTGCCGATGCGGACTGCCTCGGCCCCGGGCCGCCGGGCACGCCCTCAACGGGAGTGGACGGCAATGCCGTTGGGAACCTGCCATTCCGCTCCGTGGTCGAGAGCGTTGCGCACGATGATGCGGCCGCTGTGGTCCCGGGTGGCCAGAGCGGCCGCTCCGACGCCATCCACAAGACGATCTACCGGAGCGGAGATGCCCGGGGAGCTGGTGGGGACCACCCCTGCTGAACGCTTTCTCAGGGACCCGGGTGGCAGGTGAGCAACTCGGCGTACCTGACAGTTCCGTACTCCCGGTACCTCCTGCGAGTGAAGCACGCAGTGAAGGGCGGCCATCGTCCGGGACGTGCCGAGAGACTCTGCCATGCGTCGACCACATCGACCTCACGGCAGCACGGCGCACCCCACGACGAAGGCGGATGTCATGGCGAACGGTACGGTCCTGCTGGCTTTGCGGGAGGATCCGTTGGGCGGCGGCGCGAGTTCCGAGCAACTGCGCCGTATCGGCAAGGAGATGGAGAACAAGGGGCTGGAACTGCGGTGGGCCGCCAGCGCCGGCGACGCACGCGCCACTCTGCAGACGGAAGCCGGGCTCGCGGCGGCCGTCGTCGCCTGGGACCTGCCACGCGGCCGGGGGAGCGCCGTCGAAGAGGGCGGCGGCGCCGAAGTCCTGCGGCACATCGCGCGCCGTTTCAAGGATCTGCCTGTCTTCCTCCTCATGGCCGACGAGTCCGACCAGGACCTCGAACGCCTCCCGCTGTGGGTCTCCGAGGCCGTGGTCGGCTACATCTGGCCTCTGGAGGACACCCCTGCCTTCATCGCCGGCCGCGTCGTCAGCGCCGCCCGCGCCTATCACAAGGATGTCCTGCCGCCGTTCTTCAAGGCGCTGCGCCGTTTCGACGACGCCCACGAGTACTCCTGGCACACCCCGGCGCACGCGGGCGGCGTCGCCTTCCTGAAGTCCCCCGCGGGGCGGGCCTTCTTCGACTACTACGGCGAGCGCCTCTTCCGCAGCGACCTGTCGATCTCGGTCGGCGAGCTGGGATCGCTCTTCGAGCACAGTGGCCCGATCGGCGAGGCCGAACGCAACGCAGCCCGGGTCTTCGGCGCCGACCGTACCTATTTCGTCCTGCACGGCGACTCCACGGCCGACCGCATGGTGGGCCACTACAGCGTCACCTCCGACGAGATCGCACTGGTGGACCGCAACTGCCACAAGTCCGTGCTGCACGGCCTGGTCATCTCCGGCGCCCGGCCCGTCTACCTCGTACCGACGCGCAACGGTTACGGCCTGGCCGGCCCGCTGCCCCCGGCCGAGACCGACGCGGCGGCGGTCGCCACCCGGATCGCGGCCAACCCGCTCGCGGCGGGCGCGGTGTCGCTGGAGGCCCAGTACGCGGTCCTCACCAACTCCACGTACGACGGGCTGTGTTACGACACCGTCGCGGCGGCCCGCGCCTTCGCCCCCAGCACACCGCGCCTGCACTTCGACGAGGCCTGGTTCGCCTACGCCCGCTTCCACCCCCTCTACGCCGGCCGCTATGGAATGGCGGTCGGACCCGACACCTTCGAGGGGCCCGATCGGCCCACCGTCTTCGCCACGCAGTCCACGCACAAGCTGCTGGCCGCGCTCTCGCAGTGCGCGATGGTCCACGTCAGGTCGGCGCCCCGGGCCCCCGTCGAACACGAGCGGTTCAACGAGGCGTTCATGATGCACGGCACCACCTCGGCGCTCTACCCGGCCATCGCCTCGCTGGACGTGGCCACTGCCATGATGGACGGCGCGCAGGGCCAGTGGCTGATCGACGAGGCGGTGACCGAGGCGATCCGCTTCCGCCAAGCAGTCGTCCGCACCGGCCGTCGCATCGCCGACGCGGGCGACCGGCCCGCGTGGTTCTTCGGCGTCTGGCAGCCCGACACCGTTACCGTCCCGGCCACCGGCGAGCGCATCCCCTTCGCCGACGCCCCGCCGGCGCTGCTGAGCCGCGAGCCCGGCTGCTGGTACCTCGAACCCGGCGCCGACTGGCACGGATTCGCCGGCCTCGGCGAGGGTTACTGCATGCTGGACCCGGTCAAGGTGACCCTGACCTGCCCCGGTGTGACGGCCACCGGCGAGACCTCGCCCTGGGGCATTCCGGCTCGGGTCCTCACCGCCTACCTGGCAGGCCGTGGCATCGTCGTGGAGAAGACCGACAGCTACAGCACGCTCGTCCTCTTCTCCATGGGCATCACGAAGGGCAAGTGGGGCACCCTGATGGACGCCCTGATGGACTTCAAGGCCCTCTACGACTCGGACGCGCCGCTGGAGCGGGTCCTGCCCGCTCTGATCGAGCAGTTCCCGCGCCGGTACGTCGGCACCACCCTGCGCCGACTGTGCCAGGACATGCACGAACACCTCACCCGCGCGGAGCTGATCACCGCGCTCGACACGGCCTTCCAGCAGCTTCCGGAGCCCGTGGAGCCGCCCCGGCGCTGCTACCAGCAGCTGATCCGGGGCGGTACCGAGCGCCTGCGGCTGGCCGAGGCCGCGGGGCGGGTGGCGGCCGCGATGGTCACCGTGACGCCGCCGGGCATCCCGGTTCTGATGCCCGGGGAGTCCGTCGGCGCCCCCGACGGCCCGCTGCTCCGTTACCTGGGCGCGCTGGAGACCTTCGACCGGGCCTTCCCCGGCTTCCACAGCGAAGCCCACGGAGTCACGATCGACCCGGAGAACGGCGACTACCGGATCGAGTGCGTACGCCTGCCGGACGCCTGACACGCTGAAACGGGCGGTGCGGACCTGCCCGGACCAGACGCCAGAGGATTGCCGACCACACATGGCCCGGGGGACACGTGTGGTCGGCCTCCAGGTCGTACAGTTCCGAGTCGGTCGACAAACGCACCGGGCTGACGGAGGCCTACCCGATGCGCCCGCGGCAACACGGACCCCTGGGCCTGCGCGGAGTTTGGACCCCGGCGCAGGATCAGGGTCCCGCTGGTCGCCGCGCCCCGGCAAGGGCGTGGAGATGGTGGTTCATCTGGCTCCCCGCAGGCACATTCGTGCCGCTGCTGTGCGCAGATGCCGGCCGCGTTTGCACTACGCGTTCGACACCTGGATGGCAAGGAAGGTCCTGTCCCGCCTTCTCAGATCTTGCCTCTGCCCCACCTGACGTCCGGTTCGCCGGTGAGACACGGGGCCGAGTGAGACGGCCCAGGTCATCGCACTGCCGCGGGGAGAGGCCCACGAACTGCTGGAGCGCGTCGACGGCAGACCTTCTGCGACGCCGCGGGCAGCGGAGAGCGCGAGTACGCGCTGACAGAGCAGGCCCGGCCGCTGAACAGGCCGCCTCCCCTCTTCCGGCGCTGCGTGCCGCGGGACGTCTGCGTCGCGCGCCGTGAACTGGCTGCCCGCACCGCCCTATCGACACCACCACCGATCAAGGCGGTTGAGACGGCTTCCGTGTCCTGCACGACGGCCAGGACGTGATGGTCGTCGTGCAGGGTGGGCCCCTGGATGCGCCGCGACCGAGCACATCGGCAGGCGGCTCAATGATTCGGTGCCGGAGCCCACGGGCCCCGGCTGCGCAACTTGGCGGGTAGGCCGGGAGGTTGGACCCCGTGGGAAGCCACCGGGAACAGTGCCGGGCAGTGCTGAGGGGGCGTGCGGGGACCGTCGCCCCGTGACGGCTCCTGCCTGCCCGGCGTTTCCGCCAGGTCGGTAGGCGGCGCTCCGGTGCTGTCACGACCTTCCTGCTGCTTTCTTGGCCATCCTCAGTGCGAAAGACGGATCAAGCCCAGCTCGGAGGCCGTGAATGATTTCTGGACAGGTGCCTTGGGCGAAGTTGATGCGGTCTGCCGCGAGAGCGGAGAGCTGGCTATCGGTCGCATCTCGGGGGACGCCCATGAGCTTCATCCGGAGGCCTCGAAGCGCCTGCGAATCGCTCTGAGCGCTATCGGCTTCATAGGCGAGCAGGTCCTCCCTCGTGCCGCCCTCGTACTCCCCCCGACGCCCGCAGCTTCCGCGGTCGCGCCGGGAATGAAATTGGTATAGGCCAGAAGTGTGTTGATTGTGTCTCGGGGAACGAGGGGTTGCCCGGTGATTGCAATCTTGTCGCCCTGTCCGACGGAAAATGAAACCTCTCTCAAATGGTTTGTGAAATCCCTGAGCATCCCCTGGGTGTCCGCCATCATTTCATGCTGACGGCTGCCCCGTTTGTCGTTGCGCATGAATGCCAGGCCAATCATGTCCTTCATGTGACCGGAATGAGAGATGGCATTCGCGAGAATGAACCGAGCCGCCTGTCCTGCGGAACGCCTGATGATTCCCTGGCGGAGAAGGCCCAGGTGGGCGACCCGGGCAGTCGTGCGCGATGGTGCCGGGTAAGGGGGAGGGGCGACGGCCTCCGGAGTGAGAAGCCGTGACTGTCCCTTCGTCGGCCTCGACCTGGGAAGTAAGGTATGGCTTCTCGGTTACCCGGTCCGCATGGACGGTGGGAACCGGGGCCCGGACGGAGGGACCCAAGCGGGGGGAACTGGTCTGCGTGCCAGAGCTGGCAATGTTTGTTTCGTACATGATTCTGGCCGGACCGCTCATGGAGGAGCTTCGCTGAGCCTTGCTTCTGTTGGCCCTGCTGGAACTCTCTGCCGGAGGCACCGGAAATTCTACGGGCGCTCCGTCGAATCTCAAGGCATTCGCATGGCACTGCCAGTTGTCGCATTCGGTATTGCACTGGACGGGAGGCTGCTTATCGAGATGCGCGCCCCACTGCGTAATAGTCTTCACCGATCTTCGTGCCGGTGTCCAGGCGGACGTCCATGAGGCCGCCTCGAACACGTCTATGGCGCAAATGTATGCGATTTGTTTTATAGCTGCGCATTTAGTCGTATCGTCTGATGGCTGGGCGGCGCTGCTACGTTCTGGGTGACAGCGAATCTCCCTGGGTTGGACGGAAGTTGCGTCTGACGTCGGGGCGGTTCTCCATCTCCCTCAGGAGGAGAAAGGTCATGAAGAAGTCGTACGAGGTCCCCACTCTCGTTCGGCGCGGCGACTTCCGTTCTCGCGGTGTTCGGCTGCTGCCCCCGTCACGCCGGCCGAACTCGAGCGCCATGCCGAGCGGTTGACAGACCTGGCTCAGCTCGACTCACTCGCCCGCACGCTGCCGGGCAGTTTCCACCTGGTGGCGTCGCTGGACGGCCGGGTGCGGGTGCAGGGCACCGCTTCCGGGCTGCGGCTGGTCTTCCACGCGGCCGTCCAGGGCATCGCGGTGGCCGCCAGTACCGCCGACCTGCTCGCCCGAGCCACCGGGGCCACGCCCGACCGTGGTGAACTCGCCGTCCGGCTGCTGTGGCCCGTCCCTCATCCGCTCTACGAGACCTCCGTGTTCCAGGGTGTCCGGGCCGTCTCCCCGGGGGACGCGCTGTATCTGGCCGCGGACGGGAGTACCACGCGGACTTCGTCCTGGTGGGTGCCGCCCGAGCCGGCGCGGACGCTCGCTGCCGGGGCGCCGCTGGTCCGGCAGGCACTCACCGAAGCGGTGGCGGCTCGAACGGACCGTGGCGGGGTGGTGAGTTGCGACCTCTCCGGTGGTCTGGACTCCACCTCGGTCTGCTTTCTCGCCGACCGCTCTCCAGCGCGGGTCATCGCCTCCACCTGGCCCGGCCGGGATCCGGCCGATGACGACCTGGGGTGGGCGAAGCGGGCGGCGAGCCACCTGCCCGAGGTCGACCACGTCGTATGGGACGCCGACGAATCTCCACTGGTCTACACGGACTTGCTGGACATCGACGACCCCATGGACGAGCCCACCATCGGCGTGATGGACCGCGCCCGGGTCCTGCACCATCTGCCTGCGCTCCGGGCGCGCGGAAGCCGGCTTCATCTGACGGGCATCGGCGGCGACCACATTGCCTGGTGCTCGGAGGCGTACTACCACCGCCTGCTGCGCCGCCATCCAGGGGTGGCGTTGCGTCAACTGCGGGGATTCAAGGTCTTGTTCAACTGGCCATCGGCCGCCATGGCTCGGGCGCTTCGCCGATGCGCGGCCCTACCGGCGGTGGCTGGCGGACGCCGCCGTGCGCCTCCGCGACCCACTGCCCGCCGCCGCCATCGGCGCTCTGGGCTGGTCGGCCCCGCCCCGTCTGTTCCACTGGGTCACCCCTGAGACCGAAGCGCTGGCCCGCAATGCTCTGTTGGGGGCCGCCGCCACTGCCCGGCCGCTGCACCCCGACCGCGGTATGCACACCGACCTGGAGGCCATCCGCGCCTGCACGCGGATCATCCGCATCTGGGACGGCATGGCGGCCCGGGCAGGCCTCGTGATGGCCTCGCGATGGCCTCGCCCTTCCTCGATGACCGGGTCATCGAGGCCGCCCTCGCGGTGCGGGCCCGTGAACGCGTAACCCCCTGGGCCTACAAACCCTTGCTGACCACGGCCATGCGCGGCATCGTGCCCGATGAGTGCCTGCGCCGCACCAGCAAGGCCCAGGCGTCCATGGACGCTTCCAACGGGCTGCGAGAACACCGGGGCGACTTGCTGGCCCTGTGGGAGGACTCCCGCCTGGCCGCTCTGGGCCTCGTCGACCGCAAGGCGCTGTGCGACCTGGCCCGCCGCCCGGCAAGCCCCGGCCTGCAGCACGCCATCCTCTACTCCACCATCGCCTGCGAGGTGTGGTTGCGCGGCCTCGAAGGCCGTACAGCCACGCCATGACAGGACCCATGAAAGGGGCACGGCCCATGCCACTGCGACTCGCCGCCGGCATCTCCACCGCCCACACCGACTACGGAACGGTCCTGCTGAACCAGCGCAGCGGGGAGTACTGGGAACTCAACCCCACCGGAACCCTCGTCCTGCGCACCCTGCTCGACGGCGGCGACGAAGCGGATGCGGCAAAGGTGCTGGTCGCGGCGTTCGACACCAGTCCCTCGCAGGCGGCGCACGATGTCGGCGAACTCACCGCACAGCTCCGGTCCAGCGGGCTGGCGTCATGAGCACACCCAGCGCGCTCGTCCGCCCGGACGGAGTTCCGCTCGCGCACCGCCTCGGCGCCCACGCCGTCCTTCCGATGGCACGCCTGCTCGCCCGGCTGCCGCCACAGCACATCACCGCGGTGCTGGCGGTCTTCCGCCGGCGTGCCGTCGCCGCGACGCCCGGGCAGGCGCAGGCCGCCCGGGACGCGGTGTGCGCGGCGAGTCTGCGCTGTGCCGGGCCGCAAGGGTGCCTGCCGCGCTCGCTGGGCACCGCGCTGCTGTGCCGACTGTGGGGTGTCTGGCCCACCTGGTGCACGGGGGTGCGGACGGTGCCACCGTTCGCCGCCCATGCCTGGGTGGAGGTCGATGAACGGCCGGTGGGGGAGGGCGTTCCGGACGACTACTTCAGCCGGCTCCTCGTCGTCGCTCCCGACCGCGTCGGCGCCGCGGTACGGGACACACCGTGACCGGGCATCCCAGCGCGGATGCCGAGCCCCGCCCACAGGACCGCGACACCGCACCGGGCGAGCCGGCCACCCCGCAACGGTGCGGCCGCGGCGCATTGGCCACCATGCTGTGGCTGACCTCGGGACACCGGCGCGTCATCGGCGTGGCCACGGCGCTCACCTTGGCCGGTTCAGCGATGGGACTGGCCCAGCCGCTCGTCGCACGGGACATCGTGGACGCCGCCCGGCACGGCCGGATCCTGTGGCCCCTGGTCCTGCTGGCGGGCCTGTTCGCGGCGGAAGCGGTCACCGGCGCGGTGGGCCGGTTCCTGCTGGAACGCATGGGCGAAGGTGTCATCCGCACCATGCGGCACGGGCTCATCGGCCACCTGCTCCGCCTGGACATGCGAGCGTATGGCCGTCACCGCACCGGTGATCTGATCTCCCGGGTCACCGCGGACACCACCGTCGTACGCGAGGCCACCGCCCAGGCTCTGGTCGACCTGGTCTCCGGCGCACTGGTCTCCCTCGGCGCCGTGGCACTGATGGCCTGGCTCGACCCACTGCTGCTCGTGCTGGTCGCCGCGACCGTCGGCGCGGCCGCCCTCATCGTCACCTCGCTGCTGTCCGGAATACGCGCCGCCGCCGAACGCACCCAGAGCGCCGTCGGCGAGATGGCCGCCGACCTCGAACGGGCCCTGGGCGCGCTGCCCATGGTGCGGGTCCACTGCGCCGAAGACCGCGAAGCCGCACGCATCGGCACCCGCGTGGAGAGCGCGTACGCCGCCGGGGTGCGCACCGCCAGGCTGGCGGCGTTCATGAGCTCGGCGGTCGAACTCGCCGTGCAGGGCTCCTTCTTGCTCGTCCTGGTCATCGGCGGCATGCGAGTGGGGAGTGCCGACTCGCTGGGCGAACTGGTGGCGTTCCTCCTTTACGCGTCCTACCTCGTCATCCCGCTCTCCTCGGTCTTCCGCGCCATCGGCCTGATCCAGCGTGGCATGGGCGCCTACAAGCGCGTAGACCAAGTCCTCGCCCTGCCAGGGGAATCGCCCAGCCCAGCTCGCGCGCCCCTGCCGGCTTCCCGGCCATGCCCGGTCACCGCCGGGCCCGCCGCCGCCCTTGCCTTCCGCGAGGTCCACTCCGCCTACCGGACGGGCCGGCCCGTGCTGCGCGGCATGTCCTTCTCGGTCCCGCGCTGCGGCCAGACCGCACTGGTGGGCCGCTCCGGCGCCGGCAAGACCACGGTCTTCTCCCTCACCGCCCGTTTCTACGAGCCCGACGCGGGCACCGTGCTCTTCGAAGGACGTCCCGCGCCCGAACTCACCCGCCGCGCCTGCCGGTCCCGGATCGCGCTGGTCGACCAGAACACCCCGGTCGTCCACGGGACCCTCTGGGACAACATCACCTACGCCATGCCGGACGCCGACCCGTCCGAGGTCGAACGCGTCATGAGGATGGCCAACCTCACCGAGCTCGCCGACCGGCTTCCCGACGGCGTCCACAGTGTCCTCGGCGAACGCGGCGCCACGCTCTCCGGCGGCGAACGCCAACGCGTCGCCCTCGCCCGCGCCCTGCTCACCCGGCCGACCCTGCTGCTGCTCGACGAGCCCACCTCACACCTGGACGCGCTCAATGAAGCCGCCCTCAACAAGGTCATGCGTGACATCGCCGCCCGGTGCGCGGTGCTGCTCATAGCCCACCGGCTCTCCACCGTGCAGAACGCCGACCGCATCTACTTCCTCGACGCCGGCCGAGTGATCGCCGAAGGGACCCATGACGAACTGCTGGACCGTAGCCCGGCCTACCGCGAGCTGGCTGACGCACAAGTGCTGCGCGCTCCCTGCAGCGACTGACCTGAGCGGGGCGAGACAGAGCTGAGGAAGCTGACCGCGTGCGGCTGGAAGGGGATCGGTGGTCATCCGGCAAAGGTGGTGCGGAAGATGCCGGGTGATCGGGGCCAGTGCCGCCGGACGATGGGGTCATGAATGACATCCCTGCAGTGGAACCGGGGCAGCACACCACCGGGAGCTCCGACTGCTTCGACCTGATTCCTTCGCAGGCTATCGGGTGCTGTCGGTGACAACTACCCGAGCCTCGGCACACCCTTTGTCGTCCGGGGCGTTAGTGGGGCATGGTCGTCCAGCGGAATCTGTATGCGCCGTCCACATACGGTGCGAAGGTTCAGGTCCACTCGTCGAAGTCGCCCTCCGTGCCGTTCACCATGAAGGCCGTAGTCCGGTACCCGACGTCGCCGTCATTGCCGACGACTGGTACTTCACCTTCCATGCCCGGCCCCCCAGCCGCCGCAACCCGACCAACGAGTCGGACCGGATGCCCGCCCGCATCGCGGCCTTCGTGAACCGGGTGCCGGGCCATGTTCCACAGCTGAAGTCTGTTCGCAATCCGGCAAAAAGAACAGGTGGGCCCCAACTGACTCTACGGCGCAGCGTGGTTGAGGTGACGGCCCCGACTGCTGTGGTCAATGAGTGGTCAAGATCAGCTCATGCATTTCTGTTTACCGGTTCAGGTGCAGGCTAATTCCTGTCCAGCCACGAGTAATGACCCGCCGGATGTTTACCTGCTCTGGTCCTGGTCTGTCCGGCCCGTTCACATCCATGTAACGAGTTGAGTGGATGAACCCGAGGTCATACCCGTTGACCGGTGCTCGTCAAGTCTGCTTTGCTTCGGCCCGGCGAACGGTGCCACCACAGCCCGTGGTGACAGTTCGTTAGATAAATGAGGTTCGCGTTTCGGTCCGGGGGCTTACTTCCCTGTCTGCGGAGAGAGCAATTCCCCGCGAAACGGCCACCGCATGCCCAGGGGAATCCCCTGTGCAATCGCGGTTCCGCTTTCCGCTGCTCTCTTCACGCGGATATTTCGGCGGGGTGGTGAGTGTCTGTTCCGGGCGCGCCCCGGTATGCCGTTCGCCGCTGTCCAGCCGAAGCGGTCACTCGCGTCGATCGACGCGAGGTGACCGGTACGAGAGAGGCGCCCCCACCCATGGGTATCCCCCATATATCAAGAACCGCGCAGCGGACCGCCCTGACCGGGCTCGTCTCGCTGGCCTTCGCCACCACCGGCCTGGTCGCGGCCGGTTCGGTCCAGGCCGCCGACGTGTCGGCCTCGGCCACCCCACATGTCAAGCGGCTCTGCTCGCAGCCCACCAAGCACCGGGTGATGGCCTGCAAGGCGCTCGCCCGCACTGACATCGTCCAGCCGCACGCGCTCACGGTCAACGCGGTCTCGCCGCTCGCGGTGCCGTCCGGCTATGGCCCGTCCGACCTGCTGAGCGCCTACAAGCTGCCCGCGAACGGCGGTGCCGGTGCGACGATCGCCATCGTCGACGCCCAGGACGACCCCAATGCCGAGTCCGACCTGGCCGCCTACCGCAGCCAGTACGGCCTGCCCGCCTGCACCACGGCCAACGGCTGCTTCAGCAAGATCGACCAGAACGGCGGCACCAACTACCCGACGGCGGACGCCGGTTGGGCGGGCGAGATCTCCCTGGACCTCGACATGGTCTCGGCGATCGCCCCCAACGCGCACATCCTGCTGGTCGAGTCCAGCACGGCCAACATGAGCGACCTGGGCACCGCGGTCAACACCGCCGTCGCCCAGGGAGCCAAGTACGTGTCCAACAGCTACGGCGGCTCTGAGGACTCCTCCGACCTCACCGCGGACAACCAGTACTTCAAGCACCCAGGGGTGGCGATCACCGTATCGGCGGGCGACTCCGCGTACGGCGCCGAGTACCCGGCGGCTTCCCAGTACGTGACCTCGGTCGGCGGCACCGCCCTGAAGCGCGACTCCAGCACCCGTGGCTGGTCCGAGTCGGTGTGGCACACCAACAGCACCGAGGGCACCGGCTCCGGCTGCTCGGCGTACGACCCCAAGCCCAGCTGGCAGACCGACAGCGGCTGCTCGAAGCGCGCCATCTCCGACGTGTCGGCCGTCGCCGACCCGGCCACCGGTGTCGCGGTGTACGACAGCTACCAGGCCAGCGGATGGAACGTGTACGGCGGCACCAGCGCCTCCGCGCCGATCATCGCCGGCGTCTACGCACTGGCCGGCACGCCCGGCACCGGCGACTACCCGTCGAAGTACCCGTACGCGCACACCAGCGCGCTCAATGACGTCACTTCGGGCAGCAACGGCACGTGCTCACCGAGCTACCTGTGCACCGCCGGCGCCGGCTACGACGGCCCGACCGGCCTCGGCACCCCGAACGGCACCACGGCCTTCGCCACCGGCGGGAGCACCGGGGGCGGCAGCGCGCTGACCAACGGCACCTTCGAGGCGGGCACCCTGAGCGGGTGGACCTCCACCGGTTCCGCCGCCGCGGGCACCGACGCCGCCCACACCGGCAGCTACGGTGCGTTGGTCGGCTCGTCCAGCCCGACCAACACCTCCTCCATCGCCCAGACCTTCACCGCGCCGGCGGGCAGCTCCAAGGTCTCCTTCGCCTACGACGTGACCTGCCCCGACACCGTCACCTATGACTGGGCCACCGCCACGCTGAAGGACAACACGACCGGCACCACCACGACGGTCCTGCCCAAGACCTGCACCAGCGGCGCGGGTTGGAAGACCGCTTCCGGCTCCCTGACCGCGGGCCACAGCTACACCCTCACACTCACCAACAAGGATGACGACTACGCGGGTGACGAGACGTACACCTACTACGACGACGTGACCGTCTCCTGACACCAGACTGACGTGTGACGTCACCGGTATGCACCCGGACCCCCCTCCCACCGAGCGTGGGAGGGGGGTCCGTTGCTGTCGTGCCGAGTGCTTGGCTATGAGCAGGTCCCCGTGCCGAGCGCGTTGAGGTGGCAGGTGAACGTGAACGTACGCGTCACGGTCTCCGCAGTCGCGTCGAGCTGCGTGTCGGTCGCCACCACGACGGGATGGTCACCGGAGTTGACCACGCCGAGGTCCAGGGTGAGCGGGATGTTGAGCGACTCGGTTCCGCCGTTGCCGGTTTCGTGGGCGACTCCTTCGCCGACGTCCACTCCGCCGTCGAGCACCGTGCCGGTCAGGGTTTCGCTGGCTCCGAGCTCCGTGTGGAACAGACCGTCGGCGAGGTCGTGGGGGATATGTGCGATGACGTCGATGCGGTCGATGCGGATGTCCAGGTTGTTCGCCGCGCTGGCGGACGGGGCGGCGGTGCTCAGTGCTGCGGCGGTCAACAGCAGGGCGGCGAGAGCGGAGAGAGTGGATCTGGCGTTGCGCATGGTCTGTTCCTTCCTGACCACGGGGCCGCGTGTGCGCAAGTGCGGCGTGCTGTGTACGGACCCCGCTTGCTCGTAGTGTCCTGCGGGCGGGGTACAGCGACCAGACTGGTGAACAGGGCGTGAGGGAGCGCTGAGGCGGCGTACGGCACCTGAATTGCTCGGGTTCGGCAGGGACTTCAGAGCGAGCGTGCTACTCGGCCGGTGGGTGCCTCAGGTGGTCAGCTGAGCGCATGGTTGGCCACCGAATGGAGCGGCTGCTGTGGCGTGGCGGGGGCGAGTTGACGCCCCATTGCTGGGTGGGGTCGAGCGGGTCGCAGAACGCCACGGTGACGGTCCCCGGCCCGGCTGCCGGTGCGGCGACGCACCGTCCCGAGAGCCGGTTGGTGAAGTTGAACACGGTGGTCTGGCGGTGGTATCCCAGGAGCCATTGCTCGTCGGATCCGCTTCCATGGCGCCGCCCCGTCCTGCACCCCGTCGCCGACCCGTACACAGCATCCGGAACCGCCGTCCTCACCGGAGGGCATGAGGCCGCCGAATGCATCGAGCACCCGGCCCGAGGCCGGGATCTGTGGTGGCGCAGGCTGGCCGGACTCCACGTAGCGGGCAGCTACTCGTGGTCTGCCCGGGTCCGAACGAAGCCGCTTAGTAGCTGTCGTAGCTGGGCTTTCCGTTGGGCCGGTAGACGGCGACGACGGTGCCGCCCTTCGTCGTCGAGACGTTGACCGGCTCCAGCGCAGTGGGGATCGTTCCGTCGGCGAAGAGCCGCTTGCCGGTGCCGATGATCACCGGGTGGATGGTCAGCCGGTACTCGTCGACCAGGTTGTGCCGCATGAGGGTCTGGGCGAGGTCGCCACTGCCCACGACGTTGATAGTGCCGCCGTCGGACGCTTTGAGCTTGCGTACGGCCTCGACGATGTCGCCCTCCAGCAGCGTGGAGTTCTGCCACTCGACGGATGTCAGGGTCCGAGACGCCACGTACTTGTGCATGCTGTTCATCCGGTTGGTGAACGGGTTGTCGGGATCGGCGGTCGGCCAGTACGCCGCGAAGATCTCGTACGTCTTGCGGCCGAGCAGCATCGCGTCGGAACCCTCGTACCAACCGGCGATGGCCGTGCCGACCTCGTCGTCGGCCACCGGCTTCTGCCAGCCGCCGTGCTCGAACCCGCTCCCAGCGTCCTCGTCCGGACCGCCTGGCGCCTGCATGACGCCGTCCAGTGTCAGGAACGTGCAGATGGTGATCTTGCGCATGGTGCGCTCCCTTCGTCGAGGGGTAGACCGCACAACCGCCGGAAACTCATCGCGGATCTTCCGTGGCGCAGTACCAGGGCTGCCGATGCCCAGCGTGCTCTGTCTGCGCATGCCAGGGGCGAGAGCGCTGCTGCCCTCCACGCGAAGCTGTTCTCGGTCTCGGCGCGTACTCCGCCGTCGTCCCCCTTGCCCCGTACGCCGATGCCGTCGGCCCGGCCGAGCACGGCCGACGAATCCGCGGCCTCCCGGGCGATGTCCCTGTGGAGAGGCTCGCCACCACCCTGGAGACGCTGACCGAAGCCGGCCTGAGGCCCGGATTCCTCCAGTATCCGGGCGGCCTTCACGGTCCGAAGGCGTTTGTGGCTCACGGGCCCGGACGGTTGCCGGATCGAACGTGGCGATCCCCCGAGGGCCAAGGGGGACGTTCGGCGTCGCTGTGTATGGTGCGCCGGGTTCCGGCAAGGCGGATTAGGCGTGAACTGGACTGGCGGGGGTCCGTGCAGTGCTCGACCATGGGGGAGGTTCGGGTTCTCCCCGGCCGTATGGAAGTGGGCGGCCCCGGCTCCTGTAAAGAGTCGGGTCGTCCGTTCCCTCGATGGCCTCGGCGCGATCCGCAACGCTTGGGGATCGGCTCGACTCCGTCGAGGAGCAGCTTCGCGGCCACCGTCCCCCCGTCCGTGCGGACGTGCTCGGCCTCGGCGGCCGCCCTCAGTGCGGACCGCCTTGACGGCCGCCGGGAAGCGGTCTCCGCGTCACGCACGGGAAAGCCACGAAACCGCCCGCACGGAGACCTGCGCCAGGGCGGGTTCGAGGTGCCGTCAGCTTCGCCCTCACCAGCCCCTGGCGTCGTCCGAGCCACTGAGTAGGTCCCTACCGAGCCGGGTCGGATGGTGGTGGACGGTCTGGGCGTTGCGGAACGTGTCAATCAGGCCGGCCTCGCGTAGGGCGGTGGCCTGCCGGGAGGCTGCGGCAGCAGACAGGCCCAAGACCGCCGCGAGGTCTCCGGTGGTCAGGGCCGGAGTCTTGACCACGGCAGCCAATGCGGCCGCCCTGGAGGGGCCGAGCAAGGCTGCCAAGGCCAGGCTCGGCGCGCGCGATGCGGGGTCACGGGCAAGGACGCCGTTGGTCGCCGGGTACGTGATGGTGACCGAGTCGGCTACGGGGTTGAAGCTGAGCCCGGTCGCGAGCGCCGAGGGCTGAAGAACCAACGGGCGGCCTTCAAGTGACTCGTAACAGTCGTGGATGGTGTTCAGGGCCAGTACCGACCCGTCCCAGTGCACCATGGGGTGAAGAGTGCGCAGCATGACATCGATACCGGAGGTCGCAGCCCGGGTACCGGCCCGAGCCGAGGCGGTGGCCACAACAGAGGTGATCTGGCGTCGGAACGGATCCAACGCGATGGCCTGGAAGCCGGAGACCAGCTGCCCCAACGCCTTGTACGCGGGAGCATGTCCATCGGCCAGAGCGGTGGTGAACGGTGTCAGGGCACGGGCCCGAGCCAGGTCACGCACGTGGAGTGCGGTCTCGGTGGAGTCGGGATCGATGGCCGGGTGCGCCGGCGTGGCCCGGCTGGGGCGGGAGGCCAATCCGGAGAACGTCGGTAGATAGCCCGGGGTATAGAGGTCGAACAGCCTGGCGTAGCCCGGGTTCCAGTTGCGGGTGACCTCACGCCGCCACTGTGAGAGATGACTGGCTCGGGTCCCGTCGGCCAGCACGGCGCCGCCCAGGGCGAGTTCGTAGCCGAAGTCGGGCGAATCGGCGATTTGCATCCGTTCCAGATCAGCGGTGCCAAGGCGTATCCGTATCAACGTGAGTCCCCCAACTCGTGCCCTGCGTTGATGTCCTGAGCCTTTGCGCGCGGGCGCAAAAGTGTAGTCGGACGACCGGTCGGCGGGCAATCGTGGAGGCACTGAGCCACCGCGGAAACAGCGTTCCGAGCACCCGCCCATGGCGCTCTGCTCAGCACGAGGACGCCCACCACCACCTGCGTGGTTCAACGCTGTCGCACCATCCAACTCACGGACAGGAACAGGGGAACCACGGGATGATCAAGAAGCTCGCACTGCTCGCCGCGGCCGCCGGAATGCTCGTCGTGCCGCTGGCGGGGACCGCCTCGGCGCAGACCGCCCCCCGCCAGCCGGTCAAGGCTGAGCAGGTCGCACCGGGCAAGCCCGGCAGCGTGGTGCGCTACACCGTGACGAACGGGCATCGCGACTACGCCGGCACGTCCGTGTCGCCGCGCACGGCCCTCGGCTGCAGCGTGATCAACATCGGGCAGCCCGGCAACATCTACTACGGCGGTGAGTACGCAGGGCAGGTCGAGCAGGAGTACAACACCTGCAACGGGCAGGCGTTCGCGCACTGGCAGTGGGCGGGCGGCTTCCAGAACTCCCACCCAGGCGCGTGGGTGGACGTCAACATCATCTCCTACTACGGAGGCCAGATCGGATACGGCGGTGCGTACACCTACACCAAGGACGTTCCCACGGGCGCAGTTGACATCCACTCGGCGAACCCGGACGCCTGGCACGCGCAGGCGATCGTGAACGGCTGCGGCTCCTGGGCGAAGGGCACGGAGCACTGGTACGGCGGGCAGGACTGGGACGGCCCGCACTCGGGCGGCTGCTGACCCTGCCCGGCAGGAAACGGTGAGGCCGGTGCGTCGACCAGACGTACCGGCCAGACCCGCACGGTACGGACAACGCCGTCATGCCGAGAGCCATGCATGGCCGAGGACACTCTGCCGCTCGATCACCGGCGCATTCTCGGCACAGTGTCGGGGAGCCGGTGGTGCGGCGTCGACCAGGAAGACCGGCAACTGCCCTGTCGTCAGGGGCGGTAGTGCGCCTGATCGAAGGGCGCCCCGTGGCCGGGGCCACCAAGGGGGTGTGAAGTTCCGGTCACGCCTGCCCCATGGGAGGGCAAGGATCCTGCTGGTCGCTCAGTGTTTACCTTCGGGTTCTACTCGCATAGACCCTGGCGGTGGTGTCATGCCGTCAGCTGCCCGGCACGTCCTGGCCGGGCTCGGATTGCGACGGAGACCCCCACATGCCTGTCATACGCCAACTCGCCCCTACCCTTGGCGCGTTCACCCTCGCCGCGGGCGCCCTGATCCTGGGCGCGGGCAGTGCCCATGCCACCCCCACAGCCACGCCGTCCGCCCCCGCGGCGGTCTCGGCGTCGTGTTCGCAGTCGTATCTGCCGCTGCCCGATCCGGTCTGCCAGCCCGGCGCGTACAACCCTGACGTGACCCAGTCCACGATCGGTTCGACGATCTGCGTGTCCGGCTGGACGTCGACGGTGCGGCCGCCCACCAGCTACACCAATCCCTTGAAGGTCCAGCAGATCGCGGCCTACGGCTACAGCGACACCAGCACCGCCGACTACGAGGAAGACCACCTGGTGCCCCTGGAGCTGGGGGGTGCGCCCCGGGACCCGAAGAATCTGTGGCCCGAGCCGCGTTACAACACGGGCGGCAAGACCGCGGGAAACAAGGACACCGTCGAGAACAAGCTCAAGGTCGCGGTCTGCAACGGCCAGGTCCCTCTGGACGCGGCCCGCGCCGCGATCGCGGCCGACTGGACCACGGCACTGGCCGCTGTCGGCCTGAACTGACCTCCGCAAGCGGGGATGGCTCCTGCGGACCGGTGCGCTCACCGGTCCGCAGGACCGATATCCGCTCTGGGCGGAGCCCCTCCCGGCCTGCCCTGCCTGCGTCGTGTACGTAGACATGGCGGGCCCGGCGGCGTTGTGGCCATAGCTCCCTGCACGGCAGCGACGCTCCGAGTCGCCGAGACGGAAGGCAAGGCGGACCGGTACGTTCTGCCCCACCTCACCTCGCCTACCGCATCGCGGAGAACGCGATCGGCCGCATCATCGGACACGAACGGAGCCCGCAGTTCCCGGAGGGCCGCACGAGGGTTGCACGGTCACTGAGCACTGTGCTCACGGGACGGAGGAGGGTCCGCGGGCCGGGGTCATCCGGCGCTGTTCCCCGGCCGACCGGCCGCGCTGCCACGCCGACGGTGTTGCAGGCCGACGGCGGGCGACCCGCTGAACTCTGGGCCGGCGGCCGTGGCCGTACTGAGGCGGGCCCACGGGGGCCTGTGCTTCCGCGCGGGGCTCTGGTTGAAGTTGCGGCGAGCCCAGATGCGGGCTCAGCTTGCACGACGCGGCCGTCGGCCGTGCCGCCTCAACAGGTGCGGTCGCGCCCTTGCGGTCATGATCGAACCACAGGACGAGCAAGCGGTGTGGCGGTGAACGCTGGGAGGGCGATGGCCGTGAAGAGGGACGGACAGCGGAGCACGGAGCATCTGCACTGCCTGGTCACCGGGGCATCCGGGTACATCGGTGGGCGCCTGGTGCCGGAGCTGCTGAAGGCCGGCCACCGGGTGCGCTGCCTGGCGCGTTCCCCGGACAAACTGCGCGACCACCCCTGGACGGGGGACGTCGAGGCGGTGCGGGGTGATGTGTCGGACGCCGAGTCGGTCGCCGCGGCAATGCGCGACATCGACGTGGCGTATTACCTGGTGCACGCGCTGGGGACGGGTTCGGGGTTCGAGGACACCGACCGCCGTGCGGCGCGGATTTTCGCCGAGCAGGCGCATGGAGCCGGAGTACGGCGGATCGTCTATCTCGGCGGGCTGCTCCCACGGGGCGTGCCCGAGCATTCCCTGTCCCCGCATCTGCGCTCCAGGGCCGAGGTCGGCCGGATCTTCCTCGAGTCCCCAGTGCCTGCCACCGTGTTGCGGGCGGCTGTGGTCATCGGCTCGGGCTCGGCGTCGTTCGAGATGCTGCGCTATCTGACCGAGCGACTGCCGGTTATGGTCACACCCAGTTGGGTGCGCACCCGCACGCAGCCCATCGGGGTCCGCGATGTGTTGCGCTACCTCACCGGCTCGGCCACCATGCCGGCCGACGTCAACCGGGCGTTCGACGTCGGCGGGCCGGACGTTCTCACGTATCGCGAGATGATGCGCCGCTATGCCACGGTCGCCGGGCTCCGGCGGCGGGTCATCATGCCGGTACCGGTGCTCACCCCACGGTTGTCCAGCTACTGGGTCGGCTTCGTTACGCCCGTTCCGCCCTCCATCGCCCGGCCTCTGACGGAGTCGCTGCGCCATGAGGTCGTCTGCCACGAGCACGACATCGCCCAGTACGTCCCCGACCCTCCGGGCCGGCCGCTGCCGTTCGACGAAACCCTGGCCCTGGCGTTGCGGAGGGTGCGGGAGGCGCAGGTCGCCACCCGCTGGTCGTCCGCGGCCGTGCCGGGAGCGCCCAGCGATCCGCTGCCCACCGATCCCGACTGGGCCGGCGGCAGCCTCTACCAGGACGAGAGGCAGGTGCTGGTCGACGCGTCCCCACAGGCGCTGTGGAAGGTGATCGAGGGTATCGGCGGCGACAACGGCTGGTACTCCTTTCCGTTGGCCTGGGCGGCCCGCGGCTGGCTGGACCGGTTCGTCGGTGGTGTCGGTCTGCGCCGCGGACGACGCGACGCCGAGCGTCTTCGGGTCGGTGACTCGCTGGACTTCTGGCGGGTCGAGGAGATCGAGCCGGAACGTCTGCTGCGCCTGCGGGCGGAGATGCGGCTGCCGGGCCTGGCATGGCTGGAGATGCACGTCGAGAGGGATGGCCAGGGCCGTACCCAGTACCGGCAGCGTGCCCTGTTCCACCCGCGAGGCCTGCTCGGCCACACCTACTGGTGGTCCGTCTTCCCCTTTCACTCCGTCGTCTTCGGTGGCATGGTCCGCAACATCACCCAGGCCGCCACCAAGGGCATGAGCACCCGCGGGAGCGCTCCTCGCGGCCAGTGAAAGCACCAGCAGTCACGCACGGAATCCGCACCACCGCGCCAGGGGACGCCATGACCGTCGCGGTCGTCCTCTTCACCTCGGACCCGCGTCTGCACGCCATCCGCCACTGCACACCGCGTCGAAGGCGGCGGACGGGGTGGTGCCGCTTTTCGTACACGATCTCGCGAACTGCGCGGCAGGCTTCGACGCCCCCAACCAGCAGGCCTTCCTCGCCGACTGCCTGAGCGACCTCGACGCCTCCCGGTGCCGACGCGGCAGGTATCGCGTCGCGCGCGCAGGACCAGCCGTCCGGGAGGTCTGCGCGGTCGCTGCTGAGTGTGAAGCCGCGGAAGTGCACATGGCTGCGGGCGTCACCGGATGCGCCCACCACCGTGCAGCCGCAGCTGTTCAGCACGGCAGGTGGTGTGGCCGAGGTGATGCAGCGTCTGGCTGCGGTCGAGGCGGATGTGCAGGACCTCGTCGAGGCACACATGGAGACGATGCTGGGCGACAGGTTCCTGGCGAGTGAGTACGCCATCGACTGCGGTGGCGAGGGCGGGCGGATCCACTCGCTGGGACGCGACGAGAACGGGACGCCGGTGATCGTCGAGTACAAGCGCGGCACCGACGCAGGCGTGATCAACCAGGGCCTCTGTTGTTACACGGCCTGGCTGACGAACCACAAGTACGCTTTCCGGAACCTGGCCCGCGACCGGCTCGGGGGCACGGCCGCGTCCCAGATCCTGTGGAGCGCACCGAGGCTGATCTACGTGGTCGGCGACTTCACCCGCTACGACGCACACGCCGTACATGAGCACCGGCGCTCGATCGACCTGGTCCGCTACCGGTACTTCGGCAGCGGCCACTTCGGCCTTGAGACCTGCCCTCGGTCACGGTACTCGGCCAAGGAATAGTGGGTACGGCGCCGCGCGGCCCGGGCGCCGCCGGTTCGGAAGCAGGGCGGTGCCATACCCGAGCCGGCTGAGGCGGTCGACGAGGCCCTCGTCGGGCTCGGGCACGGTGTCACCCGGGCGCAGCGCAAGCAGTACCGCGCCCCCCCAGCGGCTGCGGAACTTCGCTTGCCTCATCCCGCCCCAGCAGACCAAGGTGATGGTCTACCTGATGGCCGATCGAACGACGGTGGACCTTGTGCCGGGCTTCACGCGGGATGTGACGGGGCTTGGCCACCACGGCACGGGCGACCTGGAGGTGCAGCTGCGTACGGACCGGTACCTGGAGCGGGCCCAGGACCTGTTCCGCCTCAGCTACGCCGCGGCATAGCGGTGTCCGCCACGGCAATGTGCGGCAGGGATGTGGAGTTGTGGCTGCTGTCGTGGTGCTGCCCTCGAAGACCGGTCCTCAAAGCCATTGTCCTGCCGAACTTGATGGGCGCAAGGTCGAGTGTGGTAACTCGGTCGCGTGATCTTCGGCTCCGGCAAGCATGAAGGCGGGGCCTTCGGTCCAGCCCGGGATCGTCCAATTCTCAACGGGCTGATCAGGGTTTGCCGAATGGCCGAAGAGCAACGAAGCAAGCCCTCGCCGTGAACGCCGCCGACCCCAAGAGGTGCCGTGCCCCTGTCCGGTGGTCGCTTCCCACGCTGTCGGAGATCGTTACGGCCACCCCGCGGTACGCGGCGCGTGACGTCGTCGAGATGCGCCGTCGTGAGACGAACTCGGCAACGCCGCACAGGAGTTTCGTCGGCGCCCTGGCGCAGTGGCGAAGAGCATGGGTGCCTCGCGCTCGTGGCGCGCAGCCACACGGGTGGTTCTGTACGGAGTGCTTACGCCCGCGTTCGGCTTATTGATGCCTTGGCCGTACAGGGAACTTGGGCCGGCCGCGGTGCCGGACCCGTGGTCGTCGGTCGGACCATCCGGCGTGCCGACAAACGGATCTCGGACATTTGCGCATTAACCTCTCGTCACGTTATGACGTGGCGGATCGCGTACGCGTCCGCTCAACGCTCGGAGAAGATATGCGCAAGCCTCGAAAGACCGCTGTCGTAGCCGTCATCCTCAGCGCCATGGGCTTCCTCGGCACCGGCTCCGCCTACGGACACGAACACGAACACGAGCACGCCGGTAACGAGACCAAGACGCTCGTCATCAACCAGAGCAACACATGCATCACGGTGGAGGACAACACCGACGCACAGGGCCAGTCCCAGAACACCAACGTCGGCTCAAGCCAGGGCTGCGACAACACCGTCATCCTCGGCAAGTAGCTCTCACGGCTCCCGCAGCCCGGGGCCCGACCCCCGGGCGGCGGGGCGGCTGTGGGGAAGACGGATCCGCAGCCGACGTCGACGAAGTGCGATCGAGCAGTACGAATCTGCCCCAAGCGGCAATGCCCTTCATCGTCGTGCGCCACAGTGGGCGGATGTCACTAGGGGCGGTGAGCCGCGGAAGCCGGGCATCAGAACTCGCCGACGGTACACAGCAGTTGGTGCGCTGGTCGTGGTGGCTGCGACCGGGTATGGACTTCTGCTCTGGAAAGGCCCCTGGTGGTTCGACGGCTCACCTATCCGATCCGGTAACCTGCAGCCCGCCGACGGCGTGGTGATCACCGGGCTGCGGACCACGCTCGTTGCCTTGGGGGCTGCGGTCGTGGCGGGCTCCGGACCGATGTACACCCACTTGAGCCTCCAGCACGCGCGGGCAAAGGACCTGGGGGAGGCCGTACTTGCGAGGGAAAGCCACGTCACAGGCCGGTATGCAGAGGCGATCGAGCTACTCGGCTCGGACAAGGCGACAGAGCACCTCGGCAGCATCTGTGCGCTGGAAAGAATCATGAAGGATTCCGAGAAGGATCACTGGACAGTGGTCGAGGCGCTGGCCTCCTTTTGAACTCGCAACACGATCTTGCAGAGATGTGATGGCCGAGTGTGGCTGGTGTGATGATCCGGCCGTTCGCGGGGTGTGAGTACGAGCCTGTGCTTCCCTCCCTTCGGAGCCCCCGCCTTGATGTGCACACCGAGGGGCCGGAGGTCGCCCGGGGACAGGCGGCCGATGCTGGTCGGGCGTGACCGGTGTGATGATCCGGCCGTTCGCGGGGTGTGAGTACGAGCCCGTGGATCTTGGACGATGACTTGTGGTTGCTGATCGAGCCGCTGCTGCCTGGCAACTCCTCCTTCTGGAGCTGGGGTTCGGCTCTGGACAGACGCATTGGCGGTGCCCGGACCACATCGCGCCCATCGCGGGACGGCTCGGCCGACCGTGGTGGTGCCCCGTGGCCGCGCCTTTATGGTCGGCAGCAAGGGACGAAGCGACTTCCCCACAGTCGTTGATCAGCCGTTGATGGGTCATTGATCGGCCGCTGGCTCACTGGGAGTCAGTGTTCCGTTCGCGATCTTGGAGGACCATCATGCTCAGACGGGCAGTGTTGATAGCGGTCGGTGCGGCGGCGGGCTTGGTGCTCGGTATCGGAGGTACCGCTGTCGGCGCCGGTTCAGCCGCGCCCACCGCGGTGGACGTCGCGAGCCCGGTAACTCCCGCAGCCTGCGCCGGCAGCCCGGCAAGTTGCATATGACGGGCCGTAGTTGCGGCATGCCAGAGCCGACATGTCACGGCAGGGGTGGATGACGGACATCGTGACGCGTCGGCTTCGACTACGGCGGTTCAGCCGTACCGACGCGTCGGCTAGGGCCCGCTACCGCTCTGATCCCCGAGTCGCCCGCTACCAGACCTGGCGCTCTCCGATCAGTCATGCGCAGGCCGAGGCGATCGTTGCCGACTACCTCACCGAGAATCCAGAAGGGCCTGGCTCCTTCCAGTACGCCATCGAGCTGTACCGGCGGCCTGGCTTGATCGGTGATCTCGCCGTCGCGAGGGAGGCCGGCCCTGATCGGGCAGTGCTGGGCATCACCCTGCCGCCGGACATGCACCATCAGGGCTACGCGACCGAAGCGATGACCGCTGTGGCGGACCACCTCTTCGCCACGGGCGTGGAACGGATCACGACCACCTGCGACGTCCGCAACACGGCTTCCGCCAAACTCCTTCGACGAGTGGGCTTCGAAGAACAGGGGCGGGAAAAGCAATACGTGGCGCAGCGCGGCATCCACGCCGACGTCCTGCTGTTCGGGATGTCGGGCGAGCAACTGCGCCGTTCTCTATGAACCTGCCGGGAACCCACCGGGTTCAGCGGCGACCACCGAGCGCACTCACGCGCGAACACCACAGGAGGACACGATGGACGGAGCACGCCCGGGAGACCGTTTCGCGCCGGCCGATGAGAGCGAGGCCGACATCGACTCTGCGGACACACCCGGTCTGCTCGACGAGGCGGACGAATCGGAAGACCTCCCGTAGCCGGTGTGCCGGCGCTGGCGGGCGCCGGGTCTCTCGTCCAGCGCATGGCAGGGGTCGCCGACCGCGCCTGGCCCGGCTTCCGCCTCAACAAGCTGCCCCTCACCGGCCGGCTCGTCCATGATGAGCAGGCTCGGGCGCCGGTAGAGGGCTCGGGAGCAGGCGTTCCGCTGAAATGGGCCGCCAGACAGCTCCACGCCGCCCCACAGCTCGCGCGCCAGCAGCATGTCGAGACCGTGGTGCAGGTCTTCGACCGCGTTGCGCATGCCGACCGCGTCGGTCGCCTCCCCTACGGAGCCGTCGTCGGCGGTGCGGGGCCGGCCGAGCGTCACGTTCTCCCGCACGTGCAAGGGCCACCGGGCGAAGTTCTGCGGGACGAGTCCGGTGAGTGCCCACACGGTGTGCGAGTCTGCGTGGGAGAGGTCGATGCCGTCCCACGATGCTGTTCCCTTGTCGGCCAAGAGAATGCCGGTGATCAGGCGCGGGAGGGTGGACTTGCCGCTGCCGTTCTCACCGACGATTGCCACGGTCTCACCACGCCCCAGGGTGAGGGAGACATGATTGACCGCAGGGGTGTCCTTGCCGGTACTGGTAGACGACGTCGTCCAGGTGGATCTCGCCGACCGATTGGGGAACCGCCGCTGCGCCGCGCTTGGGTGCGAGATCGTCGGCGAGGTCGAGGGAGGACCGAATCTCGGAGTGGTAGAGGCTCGTGTGGAACATGGCAGCGCCGTAGATGACGAGCGGGGACAGGGCGGCCAGGGACGTTTGCACCGCGACGACGGCGGTGGCGGCGGTAGCGAGTTCGACTCGGCCGGTGACCGCGAGCCAGGCCAGGGTTGCCCAGGCACAGGCACGAAAGCCCCCGCCGTTTGCGGCAACTGCCCAGGGTGATGCGCAGCATACGAGGGGCGTCGCGTGCGCCGGTCGATGCGTTCGGACAGGGCGCGGTACCAGTACCGGCGGGAGGAACGTCCCGCGGTACAACGTGGCACGGGTAGTCGGGACCGTCTTCTGATCCATGTGGTCCGGGACGATGCCGTTCGCCTAGGGGGACTTCGTGGTCCGGTGCGTCAATGGTGTGCGTGACGCGTGTGTGACAGTACAGGCGATGCACAGCGCCGCTGCCTTATCCAGGCCGCCCGGCATACTGGCAGTCGTCGGCAGCCAGACCGCGGCCAAGTCCGACCCCGTCCACGCCCCCCCTCCGCACCGGTCCGCCAAGCAACGAGCCTCCTGGCCTGCTCCCGTCCGGTGACGAGGCGTGTCACCCTTCGGTCCACCATCTCGTGGACCCGCGGCGGCCCGATGCCTAAGATCAAGCCGGCCTGTGGCCAGACAAAGTCATCATTCGCTGTGACTCGCGGCATGGTGAGACGGAGTGTACCGGCGATGAGTCCCGTGGTGCGTGGTCACCGGGGCGCTCAACGGGGCCTCCGGACACGCCGGTATTCGGCGCCGTGACGCAGGGAGGGGAGGCGCCGTGGCGTCCGTAGGGGAGAGACTGAGCAGGGCGCGCGAGCGGTCCTTCATCGGCAGGGAGGAGCAACTCGGCTGCTTCGGGCAGGCGTTGGCCGGTGATCCGCAGGCACCGTTCGCGTTCTACGTGTACGGGCCGGGCGGCATAGGGAAGTCGACGCTGGTGCGCTGTCTGGCGGACCGGGCCCGTGCGGCGGGCCGGCTGCTGGTGGAGCTGGACGGTCGCTTCGTCAGCCGGGATCCGGCGGAGTTCGAGCGGGCGGCGGGCCCGTTCCTGGACGTTCCCGGCACGGTGTTGTTCGTGGACTCCTTCGAGCACTGCCAGTGGCTGGAGAGCTGGTTGCGGCAGCGCTTCCTGCCCCGAGCGGCGGACGACACCTTGGTGGTGCTCGCAGGCCGCCTCGCACCGCAGCCGCAGTGGACCTCCGATCCCGCATGGGCCGAGATCCTGCACGTCAGCGAGATCGGGCCGTTCTCCGAGGAGCAGGCACGAAGGCTGTTGGAAGCGGCGCGGATCCGGCCGGAGCTACGGGAACGGATGCTGCAGTTCGCCGGCGGCAATCCGCTGGCCCTGTCGCTCGCGGCGGCCGCGGGATCGGCGGGCTGGGGAGGAGAGGAGACATGGTCTCCTTCGGCCGACGTTCTGCGCACGCTGCTGGCAGGGCTGATCGGGGAAGTTCCGACCGCGGCTCACCGGCGTGCCCTTGAGGTGGTGGCCCAGGCGCATGTGACGTCCGAGGAACTCCTGGGCGCCGTCCTGCCCGAGGAGGACACCCATCTGCTGTTCGGCTGGCTGAGGGAATTGCCGTTCATGGAGTCCACCGCTCGTGGGCTCTACCCGCACGACGCCGCGCGGGAGACGCTGGCCGCGGACCTGCGCTGGCGCGCCCCCCATGCCTTCACGGCGGTGCGCCGGCGGTTGGCGGAGGAGTATCTGCGCCTGCTGCGCGAAGGGACCGAGGAGCGGGCCAGTTTCATTTCCGACGAACTCTTCTACCTGTTCCGGGAGTTGGGAAGCCGGGCGCGGCGTGGCAGGTGGACCCCTGAGGAGGAGGTGCACGAGCGCCCCCTGCAACCGGACGACATCGAGGTCGTGCTGCGCATGGCCGAGGAGACCGAAGGCCCCGCCTCCGTGGACCTGGTGCGCTACTGGCTGGAGCGTCAGCCGCAGGGATTCGGCGTCTTCCGGTCGGTGAGCACGGGCGAGACCGTGGCGTTCACCGGCCGGCTCGTCCTGCCCGCACCGCCCGACCCCCAGGACCTCGCCACCGATCCCGTCGTCGCGGCCGCCTGGGAGTACACCGCCGCCACCGCGCCGGTGAGCCCGGGTGAGCACATCGCCATGACCCGCTTCTCGATCTACCCGGACCGCTATCAGGTCCCCTCACGCGTCATCGACCTGAGCAACTCCCGCGCCCAGGGTGAGGCCGCCCGTGCCCGCAGCCGGGCGCACGGCTTCGTCATCTACCAGGATGCCGACGCCTGGGCCGAGCGCCTCAAGGGCGTCATGCACGACACCGGCGCGCGGCCGCGAGTCGGTCAGCACTCCTACGGGCTGTTCTGCAACGACTGGCGGCAGGTGCCGGTCGAGGCCTGGATGCGCCACCTCATCACGGCGACCGCGGTGCCGGCCCCGTCCGGGCCCTCGGGCTTCTCGCGCACCGCGTTCGACCAAGCCGTACGCGAAGCCCTGCCGCACTGGCGCGATGCCGGGGCGTTCGCCGTCTGTGCCCTGATGCGTTCCCGCCTGGCGGCGGACTTCGCCGACCCCGTCGAGGAGCTGCGCGCCTTGCTGCGCCGGGCCGTCGACGACCTCGCCAGTGACCCCCGCGGAGTGCGCGCTCGCGAGGCCCTTGCCGCCGGCTACTTCTCCGGCGCGCCCACCCAAGAAGCGGCCGCCCGCCGCCTGGGGCTGCCGTACGGCACCTACCGCCGCCACCTGCGCCAGGGCCTGGACCTGCTGTGCGGAGCGCTGTGGGAGCGTGAGTTGCAGGGGCCGTTCTGAGAACTGCCTGGTGACGGCGGTGAGTTGACGGTCTCCACCGCGAGTTTCGGCACGGAAGGAGGGGAGCTGGTGCGCCCGGGCGGTGCGCGCCACGCGGAGCCAGGTGGACAGGAGTGGACAGTCGCCATCCCTGTCCGGTCTGGAAAGTGGACAGCACTTGGCACGAGTGTCTGCGTCATGAACGATGCACGCACGCAGGAGCGGAAAGCGCGTGGGGCCCACCGGCCCGGAGCAGCGCTCGCGGTGCTCGCCGCCGCGCAGTTCACCGTCATGGTCGCCACCTCGGTCGTGAACGTGGCGCTGCCGCAGATCCGCGCCGGAGTGGGCCTCTCGGACACCGGAACCACCTGGGCGGTCAACGCCTACGGCCTGGCCTTCGGGGCCCTGCTCCTGGCGGGCGGCCGGGCAGCCGACCTCCTCGGCCGCCGTCGGGTGCTTGGCGCCGGGCTCGGGCTGTTCGCGGTGGCCTCGCTGGTGGCGGGCCTTGCCACCGGCCCGGGCCTGCTCATCGCCGCCCGGACTGCCCAGGGGCTGGCCGCCGCGGCCATCGCCCCCGCCGCGCTCGCCCTCGCGATGGACCAGTTCCCCCCGGGCCCCAAGCGAGTGAAGGCGCTCGGGGTATGGGGCGCGGTGTCCGGAGCCGGGGGAGCGGGCGGTGTTCTTCTCGGCGGTGTGCTCACCCAGGCCGGTGGCTGGCCGTGGATCTTCCACGCGGTCGCACTCGGGGCGGTCCTGGTCCTGGCCGCAGTGGTGGCACTCGTGCCCAAGGCGGCCCGGCCGGAGCCCGGACGGTTCGACCTGCTGGGCACCGCCACCGTCACCCTCGCTCTGACCTGTCTGGTCTGGGGTCTGACCAGCGCCCGCGGCGACGGCTGGACCGACACGAGGGTGCTGGGCGCCCTCGGCCTCGCGGCGCTGCTGCTCGGGGCCTTCACCGTGATCGAGCACCGCAGGCCGTACGCGCTGATCCCGCCGGGGCTGCTGTCCACCGGGCGGGTCGCCGCGGGCAATCTGCTGATGGCACTGCTCGGCTCCGTGTGGATCGCTCTGTTCTTCTTCCTGCCGCTCTATCAGCAACAGGTCCTCGGATCCGGCCCGTTGGCCACCGGGGCGGGCCAACTCCCGCTCGCCGCCGCCAGCATGCTCGGCGCGACACTGGCTCCCCGCATCTCCCGGGGCATCGGTGCGACCGCGACCGTGACCGGATCCCTGCTGACCGAAGCCGCAGGACTGCTATGGCTGGGAAGGATCAGCGCCGACGGAAGCTACCTCGCCGACCTCCTCGGCCCGACCCTCCTGGTCGGCCTGGGACTCGGCGTCGCCCTGGTCCAGCTCACCGCGCTCGCCGTGGACGGCGTACCGCGCCAGGACGCGGGTGTGGCCGGCGGCCTGGTCAACACCACCCGACAGGTGGGAGGCGCGATCGGCCTCGCCGCCCTGGCGACCCTGGCGGGGTCCGTCACGACCCACGCACACCAGCCGCCACTGGAAGCGCTCACCAGCGGCTATCGCACCGCCTTCACCGTCTCGGCCGCACTGCTGGCCGCCACCGCGGTCCTCGCCCTGCCTCTCACCCGTCGAGCCCGCGGCGCCCTGCCGCCGGCGGGAGCCCGCCCCCATGGTTGGGCCCCGGCGGGACCGATCGACCGACGGCGCACCAGTCGCCTGATCCACACCCCGCCGGCCGCACGGCGCGCCTCGCGAGGCGGCCCCCGCCGGGATGCCGCGCCGCATGGCACGAAGCGGTCCGTAACACCACCACGCACGCCCCGCACGACGACCTTCCAGACGTTCGACACACCCCGGAGGACCTGACATGACCAGCAAGCCCTACCTCACCGGCCACTTCACCCCCCTCACCGAAGAGGTGACGGCCATCGACCTCACCATCGAGGGCTCGCTGCCTCCCGAGCTGACCGGCCGGCTGCTCCGCAACGGCCACAACCCGAAGCCCGGCGTCACTCCCACCCACTGGTTCAAGGGCAGCGGCATGGTGCACGGCATCCGGCTGCGCGAAGGCCGCGCCGAGTGGTACCGCAACCGCTGGGTGCACACCCCCGCCCTGGACGGCGCCCCCTATATGACCGAACAGGGCCCCGATCTGACGGCGAGTGCCGCCGGCACTCACATAATCGAGCACGGCGGCCGCCTCCTTGCCCTGTGCGAGTCGAACCTGCCCTTCGAACTCACCCCGGAGCTCGAAACCGTCGGCGCCCACGACTTCGACGGCAGGCTGCGCACCGCGATGACCGCGCACCCCAAGGAGGACCCGCTGACGGGCGAGCTCCACTTCTTCGGGTCCTCGCCGTTCCCGCCGTACCTCATGTACTACGTCGCCGATGCCAAGGGCGTCGTCGTCCACAGCGCCGAGGTCCCCGGCGCGACCGCCTCGCTCAAGCACGACTTCGCCCTCACCCGCCGCCACGTCGTCTTCATCGAGGGCAACGTCACCTTCGACCCCGACAACCACTCCGGCATCCCTTACAGCTGGAGCGACCGGCAGCCCGCCCGGATCGGGGTCATGCCCCGCGGAACGGACGGGACCCAGTACGTCCGCTGGTTCTCCATCGAACCGGGCAACATGCTGCACGTCTCCAACGCCTATGAGGACGGCCAGGGCCGCATCGTCCTGGAGGGCCCCACCGTGGATCGCGAGGGCTTCCGGCTCTCCTGGAACTGGTGGGCCGGCGCCCCCGGCCGCGGCAGCGAGCCCGCCGCCCGCTCCTACACCCGCCGCTGGGTCGTCGATCTGGCCGACGGCAGCGTCGACGAGCAGATCATCGACGACCTCGCGGTGGAGTTCCCGACGATCAACGAGCAGTACCTGGGCGCCGAGAGCCGCTACCAGTACGCGATTTCCTTCCCCGATGAGAAGGGCTTGGGCAGCTACGGGGTCGTCAAGTACGACCGCACCACCGGGGCACGCCGCATCCACCAGGTCGGCGACGCCCGCATGCCCAGCGAGGCCGTCTTCGTGCCCGCCGCCAGCGCCTCCGGCGAAGACGACGGCTATCTCCTCACCGTCGTCTCCGACCTGAAGCAGGACGCATCGCAACTGCTTGTCCTGGACGCCTCCGGACTCGACCGGATCGCCACCGTCCACCTGCCCCACCGGGTGACCGCCGGAGTGCACGGCTCCTGGATCCCCGACAGCGACCTGGAGAACTCCGAGGGCTGACCCCCTCGCTCCGCCCGACCCGCACACCCCCGAAACCCTCGCTCCACGCCTCCTGCCCGCACACCGGCCGAGGCAGCCGACCAAGGAAAGCCGACATGACAAGAAACCGGAAGTACGCAGGCTTCATCGCCGCCGCCCTCGCCGTACCGGCGCTCGCCCAGCCCCAGGGCGGTGACCGCCCGGCCGCCGGCTCGGCCATCGACTGGCGCGCCTGCGCCGACGCGGACTTCAAGGGCATGCAGTGCGGCTCGGTCCAGGTGCCGGTGGACGGGTCCCACCCGGGCGCCGGCAGCCTCGGCCTCGCCATGGTCCGCCGTCCTGCCGACGATCAGGCGCACCGTCAGGGCACCGTGCTCCTCAACGACGGTGCGGGCGGCTCGGCGATCGAGCAGCTGCGCCTGGCGATGCACATCCGCATGCCGGAGTTCGCCGGTGACATGACCCAGAAGTTCGACCTCGTGGCGGTGGACCCGCGGGGCGTCGGGCACAGTACGCCGGTCGTGTGCGGCGAGCCGCTCAAGCCCGCGGGAATCACCCACTTCCCCAAGGACCGGGCTGCGTTCGACGCGCTCGTGTCCCACAACCGCGCCTTCGCCGAGGACTGCGTGCGCCGCAACGGCGCCATCACCTCACACCTCGATCTGACCAGCACCGCACGGGACTTCGAAGCGGTACGCAAGGGCCTCGGCGAACAACAGGTGAACTGGTACGGCATCCACTACAGCACGCTGCTCGGACGCACCTACGCCCAGCTCTACCCCGGCCGTCTGCGCACCATGATCCTCGACACCGCCCTCGACGACACCGGTGCGCCCCTCTCCCGGATCACTCAGGAGGCGGCCACCGCCGAGACGGCCTTCAACCGCTTCACCGCCTGGTGCGCCACGTCGAAGGACTGTGCGCTGCACGGCCAGGACGCCGCGGCCGCTTACGACGCCCTCGTCGCCGGCGCGGACCGCGAGCCGATCCCGACGAAGTCCGTGGGCCACCAGCCGCTGACGGGTGAGGACATCCGTGAGGCCACCCAGGACTACCTCACCCTGACCCTCCACTGGCCGGAGCTGGCGCAGGCCATCGTGAAGGCTCAGGGCGGCGACGCGACGGACTTCATCCACGACCCGGACGACACCCTTGACCCGGTCCAGGTACAGGTGCCGGCCTGCCTGGACAACGCCCGCCCGGTCAGCACGCTCGCCCAACTGTCCAAGCTCCAGGCCGAGTTGGCGCGAGTGTCTCGCCACCTCGGCGGCGCCGTACGCTCCTACAAGGCCATGGCCGGCTGCCTCGGCTGGCCCATCCCGGCCGAGCCCGTCGCGGCGGGCCCCGCGGTCCACGGCGCGCCGCCCGCGCTGGTCCTGCAGTCCACTCACCAGGCACTGGCCCCGTTCGGGGCGGGCGCCGCGATGGCCGCCCAGTTGCCCGGCAGCGTCGTCCTCGCCCGCGAAGGCGACGACTACAGCATGTTCCTGTCCTCCCGGTGTGTCAGGGAGGCCACCAACCGCTACCTGACCGCACGAGCGCTGCCCGCCGCCGGCACCGTCTGCACGGACTGACCCCACGTGATGCAGGTGGCCGGAAGCGTCCTCAGCCGTCCGCGCGATCTAGAGCGAGGCCGTTGGTGCAGGTGGGAGCCACGTGAACCACATGCGTCGTCAGTGATGGCGAATGGCACGTGAGGGAGAACGAAAGGCGAGGCGCCTCCGTCGGATTGCTCCGGCGGGGGCCCTCGCGCGTTGTTCTGCGTCACGGAGCTGATGCGCTCGATGTGTCCGGCCCGAATTCCGGCGAGGTCGCTCTGCGGTGTTGTCCGCCGCGGCAGCATCTTTCCGCGTCGGCGGCATCGCCTCCCGCCGATTCGCGAAGCTCGCCCGGATCGGCCGCTGCGAGGCAGAGCCCGTGACCCGTGTCAGTGCGAACGGTTTACGTCGTCCTGGGCGAGCGACTGCGTCAGGTGTTCCAGGCGCATGGCGAAGGCGGCGGCCTCGTCCGGCGGCCACGTCGCCATCTCCTCCGCCACGAAGGACTCCATCGCCCCGCGCAACGCCCTGACCGCCCTCTCGCCCTCAACGGTGAGGGCCAGCCTGGTCGCACGGGCGTCGGTAGGGTCGGGACGACGGGCGATCAGCCCGGCCTCCTGCAGCCGGGTCGCGTAGCGGGTGGTGACGGTGCGGTCCATCCCGATCGCCTCGGCGAGCTTGGTGGCGGTGGCGGGTCCCACACGGGCCAGCCCGGACAGCACCGGGTAGGTCGTGGCGTCCACTCCCTCCACCCCGGAGGTCAGCCGGCCGTAGAGCCCGGCGCGGGTGGCGCGCAGGGTCAGCGCCCCGATGGCCGCGGCCACGCGCGCGGCGGACGTGCTGTCACGTGTCGTTTTACTCACCCCTCGATGATACGTGCAAAAAGCACGGAGTCTTGCTATCGTAATCTGCGTGCAGAAAGCACGTACATCAAGCACGCAAGGGACTGTCATGTCGCATTCGTCTTCGCACCAGCACCAGCCCGCCGTGCGCCCGGAAGATGTCCTGCCCGAGGGCGTCGACTCGACCGCGATCAACGGGATGACCGTCCGCAAGGGGTCGGTGGCCGCATTCGTCGCCAACGCCCTACGACTGGACGAGCTCACCGAGGGCACTCCCGAGTACGCAGCCCTCGTCGCGCAGATGAGGGAACTCGCTCCCGCCCTGCGTGCCATCGGCCTCAACGACGTCTTCCGGCCTCACTCCCCGGCAGTGGAGCGGATCCTCGCCGAGGCCGCGTAACGCGGCACGTGCGGCCGACGGCCGTCCGGCGCCCGGGGAAGCGAACACTGCGCACCGTCGGGCGTCGAATCGTCGAGCGGTGCGCCGGTCGGTGACGATCAGGTCATTTAGCGCCCCCTCCGGGACTGCCCTGCCTCGCCCTGGAGGGGCCACCGGCGGCTCGGTTTGTCGAGGCATGAAGAAACCGGGCGATGCCCGAACTCCCCGTTGCTCCATGGTGCGTCGACGTCCGTCTCATCCGACGGCACTCGAAGCGGGGAGCGTTGAAACGCAATGGGACACGAGTGAGAGGAAGTGGTTGCCATGCTCGACGTGCTCATCGCCGGGGCCGGCCCGGTGGGGCTCTGGCTCGCCGCGGAGCTGCGCCTGCACGGGGTGGAGGTGGCTGTCGTGGAACGCCGGGCGGCGCCGGACGGACGGTCGCGCGCTGTCGGCATGCAGGCCGGCACGCTGGACACCTTCGCCACCCGCGGCCTCGCGCAGCGGTTCATCGAACGCGGCACCCCGGTGCCGACCGGCCACTTCGGGGCGGCGACCACCCGGCTGGACTTCTCCACCGTCGGGGCGGTCCACCCCTTCATGCTGGCGCTCGGCCAGTCCGTCACCGAGCAACTCCTGGAAGAGCACGCGGTCGCCGTGGGCGCCCAGGTGCTGCGCGGGCAGGAGGTCGTCTCGCTCACCCAAAGTCCGGACGCCGTGGAGGTGGTGATCCGGGCCGGCGGCACCCACCGGACGGTGCGGGCCCGCTGGGTGGTGGGCTGCGACGGCACCCGCAGCGCGGTACGACAGGCCGCAGGCATCGACTTCCCCGGCCAGGACACCACGCTGACCGGGTGGCTCGCCGACATAGAACTCGACGATCCGCTTACCGCGCCGCTCGCTGCCACCGGGCCGGCCGGTTCGTTCCTGGCGGCCCCGATCGGCGACGGCGTCCACCGGCTGGCGGGACTCTCCACGGCCACCATGCACCGCGGGACCGGAGAACCGCTGACCCTGGAGGAGGTGCGTGAGCAGACCCGCACGCTGCTGGGACGGGACCTCGGCATCCGCAACCCCCGGTGGCTGTCGCGCTACGGCAACGCCACCCGCCAGGCCGCGCGGTACCGGGCCGGACGGGTGCTGGTGGCCGGGGACGCGGCGCACATGTTCTTCCCGGCCGGTGGGCAGGGCATGAACCTCGGCATCCAGGACGCCACCAACCTGGGCTGGAAGCTGGCCGCCACCCTCCAGGACCGGGCGCCCGACGGGCTGCTCGACAGCTACGACACGGAGCGCCGGCCGGCCGCCCGCGCCGTCATCGACAACACCCGCGCGCAGCTCGCCCTGTTCGCCGCGGCGAGCCCGGAGCAGATCGCCCTGCGCGAGGTCTGGTCCGCCGCGCTCGCCGAACCGCAGACCAACCGCCAGTGGGCCCGCCGGATCGCCGGCTTCGACGACCCGGTCTCAGCCGACACCACACCCGGCGCCCACCCGCTGAACGGCACCCGACTGGCCGGCCTCGCCCTCGACGCAGCCGACGCACCCACCGCCCACCCATTGATGCACCACGGCCGACCACTGCTGCTGGACCTCGGAGGGACACGGACACCGTGCCTCGCCGATGGCGTGGAGCAGCGGGCAGTGACGGTCAACACTGAGGCGGCGCACGCGATCTGGCGGGACGTCACCGCCGTCCTGATCCGTCCGGACGCCCGGATCGCCTGGGCCGGCACCGACACCGACCCGCAGCGCCGGGCCGCCGACTGCCTCACGGCCCTGCGTACCCTGTGCCGCTGAAGCTGCTCGGCGAGCCTTATGAAGCACATCTGAGATGGGTGCGGTTCTTCTGAAGTGAAGGACTGATCAAGAGTGGTTGTCAGTGGTGGGTGCGAAGATCGCCGTATGGGAGTTATCTATGGCTATTTCGCTGCTGCTGACGATGACGACGCGGTCCGGGCCGTGGTGCGTGATGACGACGAACCAACTGCGACGGGCTATGACGGGTTTGATGTCAATGCTGCGGATCCGACCACCGACTTGCTGCCAGCAGAGGTGATCTTGACTGGTCGGTCGGCGGAGACCATCCAGGCTGACCCGCGGCATGGGCACCTGCTCGCGGTCGTCGACGAGGGAGAGTTGCTGTGTCTGACGCTGACGGATGCCCTGCGTGATGCGCTCGCTGTCGCTGATCGCGGTTCACTGGCCGGTGTTGCCCAGGAGTGGGCAGTATCGGATGTGTTTCCCGCACCGCCGGATCCGGACGGCCTTGCCGAGTTCCTCAACCGGGTCGCCGATCTCGCGAGCCGGGCTGTTGAACGCGGACACCGCCTCTACTGTTGGATCTGTGTTTGATGGGCTCGTGTGGCCAGGCTTGAGCCTTGGGGAGCTCGACCGCCTGCTGGGCCTGGTCGAACGAGCCCCGCACCACCTCCAGACCCTCCACCCGTCCTCGGGCAGCCGCCTCCCGGGGCCTCCAACTCATCGAACAACGAACCCATCCGGCACCCCTCCTCCACGCCACGGTAGAGACCGGAAGGCCCGAGCACACCCCGATCAGCGTCCTCCCGACTCGATGCCTTCCCTGCGGAGGAACCGCACCCAACGGAGTTTGCAGGGCTCAACCCGGCATGCGCTCGTGCTCACAGGTGTCGTCCGTGCCGTGGACGTCCCAGGTGGGGAACGGGTCGTGCTGTGGTGCCGACTCATCCGGGTGTACGAGGCAGGCGTCCAGGGCGCGGTGCAGTGCGTCGGAGTTCAGCCCCGTCCCGATGAAGACCAACTCCTGGGCCTGCCCGCCGCATTCACGCATGCCGGACGGTTCGAACCGGGCGACGGCGCCGGCCTGTGACCACAGTCCGGTCACCCGGTCGCGGCCCGCGAGCCAGAAGAAGCCCTTGGAGCGCAGGATGCGGCCGTAGGCGCCGCTGTCGAGGTTCTCGGTGACGAACTCCCACAGTCGTCCCGGGTGAAAGGCCCGGTCGGCTCGGTAGACGGTCGAGGAGATGCCGTACTCCTCGGTCTCGGGAACGTGGTCGCCGTTGAGTTCCATGACCCAGCCCGGCGCCTGCTGCGCGCGCTCCAGGTCGAAGAGGCCGGTGCCGAGGAGGTCCGAGGGGGCTACCCGGCCGTGCTCGGCGGTGATGACGCGGGCGGCGGGGTTGAGCCGGGTGAGCGTCGCCCTCAGTCGGTCGGCCTCGTTCTGCGCGACCAGGTCGAGCTTGTTGAGGACGATGACGTCGGCGAACTCGATCTGGTCCATGAGGAGATCGCTGACGGTTCGCTCGTCGTTTTCGTACTGGTCGAGTCCGCGCTCCACGAGGCCGTCGCCGCCCGCGAGTTCGGGCAGGAAGTTCGCCGCGTCCACGACCGTGACCATCGTGTCGAGCCGGGCCAGGTCGCCGAGCGTGGCACCGTCGTCGCGGGGGAACGCGAACGTGGCGGCGACGGGCATCGGCTCCGAGATCCCGCTCGACTCGATGAGGAGGTAGTCGAAGCGACCCTCGCGGGCCAGTCGGTCCACCTCCTCCAGGAGGTCGTCGCGCAGGGTGCAGCAGATGCAGCCGTTGGTCATCTCGACCAGCCGCTCCTCGGTGCGCGACAGCGCCGCCGCACCACCGCGCACCAGGGCCGCGTCGATGTTGACCTCGCTCATGTCGTTGACGATCACGGCGACGCGCAGGCCTTCCCGGTTGCCCAGGACATGGTTGAGCAGGGTCGTCTTGCCCGCTCCGAGGAACCCGGAGAGGACCGTCACGGGGAGCCGCTGGCCGACGGTCGTGCTGGTCGTCATCGCGGTCAGCCCTCTGGTCGCAGCAGCCCGCGCTCGTACGCCTTCACGAGCCGCTGTGGCACCTGGTGGACGGTCCCGTCGACGGTGACCGGAACCAGCTGGGGCGTGCTCGCCTTCCACTGGGCGCGGCGGTGACGGGTGTTGGAGCGGGACATCTTCCGCTTGGGAACGGCCATGGATAAGGGACCTCCGTCGTCGTGGTGAGGACGTCAGCGTACATGAAAATGAAAACCATTAACATCTGTGGTCCCGCCATCGGTACTGGAGGCCTTCGCCGGCTCACCGCGACTGTCGGTGCTGCTGCTCGGCGTACTCGCGGTGGTTCTGTCGAATCTCCTCGGAGGCGGACGCCTTCGTGGCAGCGTCCTTGTCAGGGTTCTCCGCGACGGCCCGGCTCGCCTTCGTGATGGTCGGCTTCATGGCGCTCTTCCGCGTACGCCACCCTGATGGCCCGGAGGCGACGGACCGCGGGCGCACCCACTCCTCGGCCGGTCCCAAGACGGCCTGGCTGCTCGGACTGCCCGCGCTCATGCTGCTGTTCGTCCCGCCCGCCCTCGGCTCGTACACCGTGATCGTCAGCTGCTCTGCGGCGGATGCCCGGGTGGTGAAGGTGGAGGTCCACGGGATCGCCGCCCCGCCGGGCGACGCCTGGGTCACCGTCACCGTCACCGGGACGTGGCGGCCCGACGCGAAGGCCCCGGCTCTCGATGCCACCGGGCTCAACCGCATTCCGCAGCCCAAGAACCCCTATCGGGACACCGCACACCCTGACCGGACCCGCGTCAGATGATGTCGACCGTCACGGCGTAGTTGCCCTGGCCCGGCCCGCAACGCATCGCTTCACCACAGGAGTTGCGGTGGGCCAGGACCTGCGCAGTGCCGGTCCGGCGGGCGGTGAAGTCGGCGGCGGCGATGCCGCAGCCCGCGCCCGGCTCGCAGGTCCCTGTGGGCGTGCTGCCGCTGTTGCCGACAGGGGCCAGGGTCTGGGGGTTGGAGCTGGTGGGGGCGGACCAGTAGGTGCTGCGCAACCGGATCAGGACCCTCGTGCCCACCCTCACCTTGATGACCTTGCCTGCGGCGTGCTCGTCGAGGGCGATCGTCGGGGCCGGCGCGGAGGCGGATGGTCCCGGGACCGGAATGGATGCGGCACCCGGCGTCCGCGGCGGTAGTGGTGAACTGCCCGGTGACGAACAGCCGTTGACCGCATCGAATGCCAGAGCAACGGTGAGCGCTGCCCAGCCGATGTGTGCGCCGCGGCGCTGACGCGGTCGAGGAGTCATGCAGTCTCCAACGGGCGTGCCCCTGGTTGATACGAGGGGTGCGGGGACGAGCCGTCCGGCTCGCCCCCGCGGTCGTGACGCGTCAGGAGACGGTCACGTCGTCGTAGTAGGTGTAGGTGGCGTCACCGGCGTAGTTGTCGTCCTTGCTGGTGAGGGTGAGCGTGTAGCTGTGGCCCGCGGTCAGGGACCCGGAAGCCTGCTTCCAGCCCGCGCCCTGGGTGCAGGTCTTGGCGAGCACGGTGGTGGTCGTACCCGTGGTGTTGTCCTTGAGGGTCGCCGTCGCCCAGTCGTACGTCACGGTGTCGGGGCAGGTGACGTTGTACGAGAAGGAGACCTTGGAAGTGCCGCTGGGCGCCGTGAAGGTCTGGGCGATCGAGGACGTGTTGGTGGGGTCTGCCGAGCCGATCATCGCTCCGTAGCTGCCGCTGTGAGCTGCCGCGCTGCTGGCCGTGGCGCTGCCGCTGGCGGTCCAGCCGGACAGGCTGCCGGTCTCGAAGCCGCCGTTGGTGACGCCCCCGGTGCCGGCGGCGGAGACGGTCCAGCCGAACGACGTGCTGCCCGAGGCGCCGGTGGAGTCCTTGGCCGTCACGCTCACCGACGAGGTGCCGACGGTGGTGACCGTGCCGCTGATCAGTCCGGTGGAGGAGTCGATCGACAGGCCGGCGGGCAGGCCGGTGGCCGAGTAGGTCAGGGTCTGTCCGCTCGCCGAGTCGGAGGCGCTGACCTTCAGCGAAACGGCGGTGTTGACCGTGGTGTTCTGGGCGCCCGGGTTGGTGACCGTCACGGTGTTGCCGGTCGATCCGCCGCCGACGATCGGGTGCGAGATGGCGCAGGCGTTGGTGTCGTTGGACCAGCTGGCCTGCTCGGCGAAGGTGCCGGTGCCCATGGTGACGTTGGCCGCTCCACCCGCGGTTCCGGGGGTGAGCCAGGCGCACTCGTCGGAGTTCTCCTGGCCGTCGTAGGAACTGCCGGTGTGGTTGGTCCAGCCGCCGGCCGGGTTCTGGTCCGACATCATCTCGTGCCACTCGTGGCCGAGCGTCATGGTCCAGCCGTCGAGGGTTCCGGGCGAGTTGACGAAGCCGACGCCACAGCCGGAGCCCGAGTCGATGTTGTACGGCTGGTTGCTGAACGCAACGTCGCCGTAGGGCGAGTTCACCGCGCCGCCGGTCAGGGTGCTGTCACCGTTGTAGTCGTGCCAGGCGCAGTACTGGCCCTGGTAGCTGTCCGGGTTGGTGCCGTGCGGCGACAGGATCACGTAGTAGGCGTCGCGGTTCGACGCGGCCGTGGTGTTGCCGAAGTGGGCGGCGGCGTTGACGGCCTCCTGGCCGAGCTGGTGCCCGGAGGCGGCGCTGGGCGACGCGGCCGCGTTGTCGTACCACACGCCGGACAGGACGCCGCCGCTCTGGTACGGGACGAAGTTGGCGTTCGAGGGGCAACTTGTCGCACCCGCCGCCACGTTGGGGCCGTCGCACCACTGGGTGAGGTCGGCGGACCACAGCTCGTTGCCCGTGCCGATGCCCTTGAACATCTGCTGGGCGGCGCCGGCGGCTCCGGCCGAGTCGCCCGAGAACTTGGCGTTCCCGTTGCCGTCCGTGCTCTGCGTTCCCCACTGGGTTCCGTAGAAGACCAGGTAGACCTTCGAGTGTCCGCTCTGGACACCGATGCCGTCGATGCCGCCGCCGTAGGACAGCGTCTCGGGGCCGGTTGCCACGTTGGGTGAGGCGTGAGTGGCCTGCCAGGACTTCATCTTGGCGTTCTGCTGCGCGGTCGGCACGACGCCGTGCCGGTAGTTGTGCTGGTAGGCGGGGCTGTACGGGTTGGTGACCGCGTGGCCCTTCGCCGAGTCCGGGACGGGGGCGGCGTTCGCCTGGGGTGCGACGACGGCGACCATGGCGCCGGTGACGAGCGACAGGGACGCGAGGCCGGTCAGGGCTCTTCGTGCCGTGCCGCGTATGTAGGGGGTACCCATGTGTAGGGGGATCCTCTCTCCAACAGATCGCGTGGCGCCGGTCGGCGGGCGATCTGTTACTTGATTGCGGGCAGCGAGGCGCAACGGCGGAGCGGTGTTCCAGTGGTCGTACGGGACGCCGGTGGCGCACTGCTGGGCGGGAGAGGGGATGCGTGCTCGGCACTGAACACCGGTGCAGGGGAGGCCTGTTGAGGCGCCCCAGACCGATGTGTAGACGTGGCGCGAATCCTCCCGACCTGCTCCGGCGGGAAGGCGGAACCAACCGTGGTCTGTTGACACGGCATGTGGCGTTGGTGCGGTGTGAGGCGGGTGGTGCGCCGATCGCTGGCCGGAAGCCAAGCAGGGGTGACGTGTCACGGTCAATTGATCGGCAGGGGCTTTCCCCTCTCTTGAAAGACATCGATGCCAACTTGACCGCGCCGGGGAGGAATCTCTACCGGTCCATGGGTGGCCGCCCGCGGCATGGGGCGGAGGGGCTCGGTGATCGCGCGATCCATCGCTCGAAATGCCGGAGGCCGGTTCGGGTCGGGGGCGGGCGCATGGCTGGGAAGCGGGACGGTGGCATGGATCAGGGGGGCGATTCGCCGCCATGCGGGTTACGTCGAGGCGGCAGCCATGCCTGCACGTGCAGTTGAAGGCTTGTCGGCGCCCCTGTGCCCCCACTTCGTTGCCGCGCCCAGCCCGAGCGGCCGGTAGTCGGGTTCCTGGCCGCCGTCGCGTCCTCCTTCGCGCGGCGCAGGCGAAGGCCATCGCCCAGGAGGCGGCCGAGGCGCCACTTGGTGGTGGGCTTCCTTCCCTATTTGGCAGGGCGGGGGGCGGGGTATCGTCAAGTGTTGGTAATGGTTTTCATTTGTAACACCTGGCGCCGTGGTCGCGACAATCATTTCCATCTAGCGTGTCGGGTGTCCCGTTCTGCCGGGTCCTGCCCGTCCGCAGGGCCCGGCCGGTTCGTCGAGGAGAACTCCCGCCATGCGCACTGCCATATGCTGCCGAACCCGACCCCGAACTCAAGTCCGTACTGCTGCCGTGAGTCTGGCCGTTGTCGTGGCGCTCGCCGGACTGAGTGCCTGCTCCACTGCCTCCGGCTCGTCGGGGGCGGACAAGACGACGAAGTCCGCCGGTGCGGACAGCGGCAAGGGAGGGGTGAAGCTCCGTGTGGTGGCAGCGGAGAACTTCTGGGGCAGCATCGCCCAGCAACTCGGCGGCGACCACGCGGACGTGAAGAGCGTCATCGACAATCCCGACGCAGATCCGCACGACTACGAGCCGACCGCCGCCGACGGGCGGACCGTGGCCTCCGCGCAGTACACGATCGTCAACGGCATCGGCTACGACGCCTGGGCGGACAAGCTGCTGTCCGCCAACCCCGGCAGCGGCCGGACCGACCTGAAGGTCGGCGACCTGGTCGGCCTCAAGCCCGGTGGCAATCCACACCGTTGGTACTCGCCCGACGACGTCCACAAGGTGGTCGAGAAGATCACCAGCGACTACAAGAAGCTCGATCCGGCCGACGCCACCTACTTCGACGCACAGCAGAAGAGGTACGAGGGACAGGCCCTCGCCCCGTACAACAAGCTCGTCGCCGACATCAAGGCGAAGTACGCGAACACTCCGATCGGGGCCTCGGAGTCGATCGTCACTCCGCTCGCCGAGGGGCTGGGCCTGAAGATGCTGACCCCCGAGTCGTTCCTCGACGCGATCAGCGAGGGCAGCGATCCGACCGCCAAGGACAAGTCGGCGATCGACCAGCAGATCAAGGACAAGCAGATCAAGGTGTACGTCTACAACAGCCAGAACTCGACGCCGGATGTGGCCGCCCAGGTCAAGGAGGCCAAGGCGCAGGGCATCCCGGTCGCCACCGTCACCGAGACGCTCACCCCGGCGGGGGCCTCCTTCCAGGACTGGCAGGTGCGCCAGCTGACGGGCATCGAGCAGGCGCTGGCCCAGGCGACGGGCAAGAAGTGAGTGCGGTGGAGCCCGTCGGACGGGTGAGTGACGTGGCGCGGCACCGGGTGCCGGCGCAGGCCGGACCCGCCGAGCCGCCCGGAGCCGCCCCGGCAGTGGTGTCCCTGCGCGGTGCCGGGGTGCGGATCGGCGGCCGGGAACTGTGGTCCGGGGTCGATCTGGACGTCGGGGCAGGGGAGTTCACGGCCGTTCTCGGCCCGAACGGAGTCGGCAAGTCGACCCTGGTGAAGGTGCTGCTCGGCCTGGTGCCGTCCGCGGTCGGTGAGGTGCGGGTGCTGGGTCAGGCTCCGGGCCGGGCCGGGCCGCGGGTCGGCTACCTGCCGCAGCGCCGGAGTTTCGATGCCAGTCTGCGGATCCGGGGCATCGACATCGTGCGGCTCGGCATGGACGGCGACCGCTGGGGTGTGCCGCTGCCGGTGCCGACCCGGTTCAGCGCCCGGCGCCGGGCCGAGTACGACCGGATCGCCCAGGTGATCGAACTGGTCGGTGCCACGGCGTACGCGAACCGTCCGATAGGGGAGTGCTCCGGTGGCGAGCAGCAGCGGTTGCTGATAGCCCAAGCTCTCGTGCGCAGGCCGGAGTTGCTGCTCCTTGACGAGCCTCTGGACAGTCTCGACCTGTCCCATCAGGGAGCGGTGGCGGCATTGATCGGGCGGATCTGCCGGCAGGAGCGGGTGAGTGTGGTGATGGTCGCCCACGACGTGAACCCGATACTGCCCTGGCTGGACCGGGTCGTGTACATCGCCGAGGGCGGCGCCGTCGCGGGCCGCCCCGAGGAAGTGATCACCACGCAGACGCTGTCGCGGCTGTACGGGGCGCCGGTGGAGGTGCTGCGGACCAGCGACGGGCGTCTGGTGGTGGTCGGTCAGCCCGAGGCGCCCGCCCTCCACGCGGATCGGCACGTGTCATGAACTGGGCCGAGGCGAACGCCGGTTGGTCGTGGAATCCGGCGGCCGACATTCAGCAGATCTGGGCGTTCCCGTTCATGGTCAACGCCTTCAGGGCCGGTACCGTCGTCGCCGTCCTGGCCGCCGTGATCGGCTGGTACATGGTGCTGCGCAAGCAGAGCTTCGCCGGGCACACGCTGTCGGTCATCAGCTTCCCGGGAGCAGCCTGCGCGACCCTGCTCGGCGTCAGCGCGGGCCTCGGCTACTTCGCGTTCTGCGTCGGCGGCGCGCTGGTGATAGCCGCGATTCCACGCTCCGGCCAGGGCGGCCGGAGCCAGGAGTCGGCACTCACCGGCACCGTGCAGGCGTTCCTCCTCGCCTGCGGCTTCCTCTTTGTAGCCCTGTACAAGGGCTTCCTGGGCGGGGTCAACGCCCTTCTCTTCGGCAGCTTCCTCGGGATCACGACCACACAGGTCATCACCCTCGCCGTGGTGGCAGCCCTCGCGCTCGGCATCCTCGCGCTCATCGGCCGTCCGCTGCTGTTCGCATCCATCGACGGGGACGTGGCCGCGGCGCGCCGGGTGCCGGTACGGGCCCTGTCCGTGGTGTTCCTGGTGCTGCTCGGCGCGGCCACCGCCGAGGCCAGCCAGATCACCGGCACGCTCCTGGTGTTCGCCCTGCTGGTCATGCCCGCCGCAGCCGCCCAACAGATCACCGCCCGCCCCGCATTGAGCCTCGTCGCTGCGGTACTGATCGCGGTGCTGGTGACCTGGTGCGCCCTGGTCACCGCCTACTACTCGCCGTACCCGATCGGCTTCTACGTGACCACCTTCGCCTTCGGCGTCTACGCCCTGGCCAGGACGGGCCGCGCGCTGGCCGCCATCCGCCCTGACGTTTCAGAGGAACCCGCGAACACGCCGGTCGGGCACGCGCCGCTCGGAGGTACCCCATGAGCGCCTTCTCGCATCCCTTCTTCCTCCACGCCCTGCTCGCGGGCACCGGCATCGCGTTCGCGGCCGGACTGGTGGGGTACTTCCTGGTCCTGCGCGCCCAGGTCTTCACCGGCGACGCACTCAGCCACGTCGCCTTCACCGGAGCCCTTGCGGGCCTGGCACTCGGCTATGACCTGCGCCTCGGACTGTTCGCCGCGACTCTCGCCTTCGCGATACTGATGGGCCTTGTGGGGAAGCGGGGGAGGGCGGACGACGTGGCCATCGGCAGCGTCTTCTCCTGGATCCTGGGCCTCGGCGCCTTCTTCCTCACCCTGTACGCAACCCACGGCGCGGCCGACGGCACAGCCGGGGTGGGCGTCCTCTTCGGCTCGATCTTCGGCCTCTCGGCCGGGCAGGCATGGCTGGCGGCGGCAGTTGCCGTGGGCATCGGCCTGGCTGTACTCGCCGTGACCCGACCACTCCTGTTCGCCTCGGTCGACGAGGCCGTGGCCGCCGCCCGCCGCGTCCCCGTACGCATCCTGGGTATCGTCTTTTTGGTCCTGGCCGGCGCCTGCGCGGCCGAGGCCACCCAGGCGGTCGGCTCACTCCTGCTGCTCGGCCTGCTCGCCGCGCCCGCCGGCACCGCCCAACGCCTCACCGACCGCCCCTACCGCGCCCTCGCCCTGTCGGCGGGCCTCGCCGTCACGGAGATGTGGGCGGGGCTCGCCCTCAGCTATGCGGCACCCCAACTGCCGCCCAGCTTCAGCATCCTGGCGGTCGCCACCGCCGCGTACGCCGTGACCCTCGGCGTCGTACGCAACCGTCCCCGCACCCGACTCCGGCCGGTGCAGGCATGGTGACCAGCCCGGCCGACGACGTGACCCTGATCGGCCGCCGGACCGCCCAACGCGCCACTGTCCTCGCCGCGTTGATCCAGGCAGGAGGATTCGTCGGCGCCCGCGCCCTGCACGCCTCTCTGCAGAGGGACGGCTCACACATCGGCCTGAGCACCGTCTACCGCACGCTGGGCGCCCTAGCCGACGCGGGCCGCGCCGATGTCGTACGCGACCGGGGCGGCGAACGTCTCTACCGGCACCGCCCGTCGGCCGAACACCGGCACTACCTGCTGTGCCGCGCCTGCGGCATGAGCATGCCGATCGACTCCGCCGCCGTGGAAACCTGGGCGGAACACATCGCCCGCTCCTCAGGGTTCGCGGAAGTCGAGCACACCGTCGAACTCACCGGCCTGTGCCCGGACTGCCGACCGCACTGACCATCGCGACCGGGCTCTTGCCGCGGTGGGCCGGGGCCATTTCCGGGGTGCGGCCGGCGGCACGGAGTTGCCGGGCGAGGGGAGGCGGCCGCTGCGGTCTCGGGGATCGAGCGCGCGCAGCGCCTTGGCCACCTCGGCGGCGAGCCGGGTTCGTTCGCCGTGGGCGGCACCGCCCGGGGAATCCCGGGCGGCCTCGGCTGAAGCTCGCGCCGCCAGTCCGCGGGCTGTCAACGACACTGAGCAGGAAGGAAAGGAGCAGGCAGAGTCCCATCATCGCGAACGCAGTGATCTGCGCGGCTCGAACGCTGGCCGGCATCGTCAGGGGCGCGACAGGAGCAGGCGGGCAAGCGGGTGTGTACGGGGGTGGCGGGGGCGGAAATCCGGTCGACATACCGGAACCAGAGTCACCTCACGGTCCCGCTACGGCCGGGTTCGTTCCTGGAGGCTGTGTCGTTCCCCGCGATGGACCGTTCACACTGAACTCGGCCTACGCTGCCCTGACGACCTCGTGCACGGCCGGCCGTGGCTCGTTGCGCGAGTAGCGCGTTGAACTGAGCATGGTGGGGGCCGGGGCACGTGGGTTGATGGTGGCGGAGTACCGGGTCACCGGATTGTCGCCAGCGGTGCTCGCGGACGCCGACTACCAGGGGATGGGCGCGCAGACCGCCGGACGGGCGGTGACTCCGCCCCATCGCACGTTCAAGAAGAACGCTCCCGTGCCACGGCCAACCGGGCACGAGGTCGTCAGTCAAAACGATCTTTCAGACACGCTCGCCGGGGTGGGCCATGTGGTCAGGGCACGGAGGCGAAGGCGAGGACGGTGTTGTGGCCGCCGAAGCCGAGGGAGTGGCTGAGGGCCAGCCGCAGGTTCTGGTGGCGGGCATGGCCCGTGACGAGGTCGAGGCCGTCGGCCGCCTCGTCGGGCTCCGTGAAGTTGGCGACGGGCGGAACCGCCTGCTGTTCGAGGGACATGACGGTGAGCGCCGCCTCGATGGCGCCAGCCGCTCCCATGGTGTGGCCGAGCACTCCTTTGGCCGAGGTGATCGACGGCTCGCGGGACTGGAACAGAGTACGGATGACAGCAGCTTCCGTACGGTCGTTGAGGAGTGTGCTCGTGCCGTGGGCGTTGATGTGGTCGACGTCGCCGAGGGCTGCGTCGGCGGCGCGCAGCGTCTGGAGGACGGCGCTGCGCAGCCCGCGCCCTTCGGGATGTGGGGTGGTGGCGTGGTGGGCGTCGCTGGTGGTGGCGTGACCGACGACGTGGGCTCTGGGGCATACCTGACGGGCCGTGGCGTGGGGCGTGCGTTCCAGGACGATCACGGCTGAGCCTTCGCCGAGAACGAATCCGTCACGGTGCCGGTCGAAGGGGCGCGAGGCGCGTTCCGGGTCGTGGGTGCGCCGGGACAGGGCGCCCATTTTGGCGAAGGCGGCGGCGCAGAAGGGGGTCGTCATGACGTCGCAGCCCGCGGCGAGTGCGATGTCGCACAGACCGGCGTCGAGGAGGAGGCAGGCGGTGATGACGGCGCTGGCTCCGGAGGCGCAGGCGGTGGAGGTCTGGAGGGCGGGTCCGGTGATGCCGAGTACGAGGGTGAGGTGGCCGGCGGCCATGTTCGGGAGGTAGCCGGTGAGGGTGAGCGGGGACAGGTTCCGGGGGCCGTGGTCGAGGAATTTGCGGTACTGGGTTTCGAGGGTGGAGATGCCTCCGGCGGCCGAGCCGACGACCAGGGCGACACGGGAGGGATCCCACTCTGCGGGATCGAGGTGGGCCGAGCGCAGGGCTTCAGCGGCGGCGGCGAGCAGGAGCTGCGTGGACCGGTCGTAGCGCCACGGTTGGCGGATGCCGGGCACCGAGTCGGCGTCGAAGCCGGGGACTCGGCAGGAGAAGTCGACGGGGAGACCTTCGAGTTGGGGGTCGGTGCGTGCGGTGGAACACCCGCCGCACACCGCCTTCCAGGTGGCGGCGGTCCCGATGCCACCTGGTGTCACCAGTCCGATTCCGGTGACGGCGATGGGGCACGCCATCAGACGGCCCCGCGTCCCGACGCCGGCTGGTTCTGCCCGCTGAGCAGGGCCGTGACGGTTCGGGTGATTTCTTCGACGGTGCGGTCGGGGGTGGCGTCGTTGTCGTCCAGGGGTACGCCCCAGTGCTCTTGGAGCGTGACGTAGAGCTCCACAGTGGCCAGCGAGTCCAGTTCGAGGTCGGCGAGGGTGGCGGCGGGGGTGGCCAGGTCTGCGGGCACGTCGAACTTGGTGGTGAGGAGGGTGGTGAGGTGGGTCAGGACGGCGTTCATCGCCGACTCCTTTCGAGGTTGGGGGTGGCGGCGGCCGTGAGGTGGGCTTTCGCCGGGGCGGTGCGGGGCGTGACGGCCGGCCAGGTGAGGGCGATGGAAGCCCAGGTGAGGCCGCCGCCGAAGGCTGTGAGGACGGTCCGGTCGCCGGGGCTGAGGACCTGTTGGGTTGCTGGGTCCGCGAGCACCAGGGGAATGGAGGCCGCGGCGGTGTTGCCGAGGCGCCCGATGTTGCCGAAGCGGTGGGCCGGCGGCACGCCGAGGCGGTCGGCGACGGAGTCGAGGATGCGCTGGTTGGCCTGGTGTCCGATGAAGGCGCACTTGGTGTGGGTGGCCCATCCCGCGGTCGTGAGGACCTGCTGGGTGGAGCGCGTCATGTGCCGTACGGCGTGTGCGTAGACCTCCCGACCGCGCATGTGGAAGTAGTGGCTGTCGGGCCCGGGCGGGGGCTGCTGGTGCGGGTGGCGGGAGCCGCCTGCGGGGATGTTGATCAGGTGGTGGTTGTCGCCGTCGGATCCGAGGTCGGCGGCCAGGATCGCGCCCGGTGTGTCTGCGGCACCGCCGCTCAGGACGACGGCCCCGGCGCCGTCACCGAACAACCCTGCGGTCTCCCGGTCGTGTGGGTTGATGATGGTGGAGTAGGTGTCAGCACCAATGACCAGGCAGCTCCTGCACAGTCCGCCGCGGATCGAGGCGGTGGCGGTGGCCAGGGCGTACAGGAATCCGGAGCAGACGGCGGCGAGGTCGAAGGCGGGGACCTGGTCCAGCCCCAGGCGGTGGGCGACCCATGGGGCGGTCGCCGGGCAGGGGTGGTCGGGGGTGGAAGTGGCCAGGATGACCAGGTCTACCCGAGGGTTTCCGGCCGACGCGAGGGCAGCGGATCCGGCCCCGGTGGCGAGGTCGCCGGTGGTCTGGCCGGGTGCGACGCGGCGGCGTTTGTCGATGCCGGTGCGGGTGCGGATCCAGTCGTCGCTGGTGGCCAGCGCGCCGGCGGCGATGATGTCGTCGTTGCTGAGGATGTGGTCGGGAAGGCAGGAGCCGATGCCGGTGATCACTGCGGTGGAGTCGTCGAAGCGCACGGGTGCCTCCGATGGGAGGGGTCAGGCGGCGAAGGGGGACGGCGGTTTGGGGATGCCTGCCAGCCCTCCGTCGGCGACGGCGAGTCCGCCGTCCAGGACGAGGGCGTGGCCGGTGACGAAGGCTGAGCCGGGACCGGCGAGGAAGAGCGCCGCGTGGGCGACTTCTTCGGGCTCCGCCCAGCGGCCGAGCGGGACGTGAGCCATCAGCCAGTCGGAGAGCGGGCCGGTGGTCGCGGCGAACTCGGTCATGTCGGTGCGCGTCCAGCCGGGGCACAGGGCGTTGACGCGGATCCCCTGGCGGGCCCAGCCGACGGCGAGGCTGCGGGCCAGCGAGATCTGAGCGGCCTTGGAGGCTGCGTAGGCCTCCATCATGGGGGTACCGACCAGGCCGGCCACGGAGGACATGAGGATCAGGCTGGCCCGCTCGGAGTCGGCCAGGTATCGGTGTGCGGCCCTGCACAGGGCGGCGGTGGCGTTGAGGTTCAGGGCGATGACGTGGTCCCAGTGGGCCTGTTCGGACGCCTGGAGGGGTGTGACGACCGGGGATCCGTCGTCCGCGGTAGGCAGGGTACCGGCGTTGTGCACAACGATGTCGAGTCCGCTGAGGAAAGCGGCGGACTGGTCGACGACGGTGCCGGGCGCGCCGGGCCGGGTGAGGTCGGCGGGGATGGCAACTGCCTTGCGGCCGCGTTCCTCGACCATGTGGACGGTATCTCGCAGGGCGTCCACCTGACGTGCTGAGAGGGCCAAGTCGCAGCCCGCGTCGGCGAGAGCCAGGGCGGTGGCCCTGCCGATGCCGCGGGAGGCCCCGGTGACCAGGGCACGTGCCCCGTCGAGGCGGAAGTGGTCAAGGGCGCTGGGTGAGGTGGTCATACCGGGGCCTTTCTCGTTCGGGCAGGTTGCTCCTGGTGGGGGCGATACGGACGGCGGGAGCACCGCTCCAGGTGAGCAGGGCGCTGCCCCAGGTCATGCCGGCGCCGAAGACCGTGATCAGGACGCGGTCCTTGGGGCGGAGAGCGTGGCGGCCCGCAGCCGCGGTCAAGGCATAGGGGGCGCTGGCCGCGCCGATGTTGCCGACCTCGTCCCCGACGATGACGAGGGTGGGGATGTCGATGCCCAGTTGCCGCCCCAACCGGTGCAGCAGGACCGGGTTGGGCTGGTGGGCGACGAGGCAGTCGATGTCGCTCACGGACAGGCGGTTGCGGGCGAGGGACTCGTGCACCAGACGCGGGAAGGTCGCACTGATGAAGTGGCTGACGGAACGTCCGTCCATGTGGATGCAGTGGCCCTTGTCGGCCAGGGTGGTGGCGTCGGCGGGGAGCCGACTACCGCCGGCGGGGATGAGGACTTGGTCGGCGAGGGTGCCGTCGGAGCCGAAGTCGAAGTCCTGGAATCCTTCGTCGGGGCCGACCGGACCGAGGATGGCGGCTGCGGCTCCGTCGGCGAAGAGCACCGAGGTGGCCCGGTCCTCGGGGTCGAGGAACTTCGAGTAGACCTCGACCCCTACAACTGCGGCGTAGCGGGGTGTATGGTCCGCGCGCAGCCAGTCGTGGGCGACCTTGATGGCGAACAGCCATCCGGAGCAGGCCGCGCTGACGTCGAGGGCCACCGCGTGCTCGGCCTTGAGGAGGGCCTGTACGCGGCAGGCGGTGGCGGGGCCCAGCTCGTCGGGGGTGGAGGTCGCGCAGATCAGCAGGCTGATGTCGGCCGCGTCGATGCCGGCGGCGGTGGCGGCCGCCCGTACGGCACTGGCCGCGAGGTCGGAGGCGGCCTCGTCGGGCGCGGCAACGTGCCGTGCGCGTACTCCGGTGCGTTCTCGAATCCAATCTGCCGTCACCCCGGTCCGGCGGGCGACCTCCTCGTTGGAGCGGATGTCCTGGGGCAGGTAACTGCCCATGCCCCGGATGCCGATGGGGCTGTGGGACAGGGAGCGGTTCATGAAGGGGCACCGTTCTTCCAGTTCAGGTTCTGGGCGAGGGCTTCGATGTAGTTTTCGGCTCCCAAAGGGGCGCGGACGATGTCGGAGGGGAGCGCGAAGGCGTCCTCCAGTTGCGGAAGGTGGGGCAGGATCGCGTCGCAGAGCCGGTCGGTGAGGTGGGGCAGCTCGTCCAGGTCGGTGGGGACCAGGGTCCCCGCGGCGAGCAGGGACCCGGCTTGCCTGCGGGCGGCCAGGACGCCGTGCAGCGCGGCGAGCGGCTCCAAGACGGCCAGGGTTTCGGCGTCGGTGACCGTGGTGAGGGAGCGGATGACGTCGTCGGCCGCGAGGCGGGCGGCATAGGCGGTGCCGAGTTCGGCGGCCTCGTCCAGCAGTGGGTTCCACACCTCGAAGCTGTCCCTGGCGTGCGGGCCGGCCGTGGCCAGCGCGTCGCGTCGCGTCCTGAGGCGGTGCGAGAGCCGGTGGGTGTGGCGGCTCAGCACGGCCGGCCACCACTGCGGGTCTGGTGCGGGTGGCAAGGGGCCGGTGTCCGCCGAAGGCAGGGCCTCGTCGGCGAGGGCGCGGCCGACGTCGTAGTAGATCAACTGGTTGTCGCCGCCGGCCGGGTCGAAGGCTTGGAGGAAGCCTCGGTAGGCGGCGAGACGGTTGGTGTCGAGCAGGCCCGCGAATCCGCAGTGGCGCTGACAGAGGTCGATGACGCGGGCTGCTTCGCGGATGCTGTGGGCCTTGTAGGCGGACAGCGGCCGGTTCACCGCCGACCAGGGGGCGAAGGCCATCGTGTCGCCGCCGTCGGCCGGGCCGCTGTCCGCGGCGCCGATCAGAGAGCCGGACCAGAGCCCGAGAGCCCGGGAGGCGGCGCAGGTCAGGGCGAACGCGTCGGCCATCGCGCCCAGGACCGCGTGTTGTTGACTGCGGTAGCGCAGGAGCGGTGTGCCGGGCGCGAGCCGGCCTTGGGTGCGGCGCCCCCTGGCGTAGCGGACGGCCAGCACCCCGGCTTGTCGTGCGAGGGCGGCGGCCGCAGCCGGGAGGGTGCCCCACAGCCCCTGGCCCACGCACAGGGTGCGCTGCAGACGCCGGTCGGGAGAGCCGAGGGGGTCGTGAAACAGGCCGTTCGGGCCGAGGGTGGCGTCGTCGCACAGCCAGTGCTCCCAGGGCAGCCGTACTCCGTCGAAGCGGATCAGGGTGTAGTCCAGGGGCAGGGCGCCGAGTTCCACCGGGGCGGTCATCTTCACCCCGGGCAGCGGACCGGAACCGTCGGTGAGGTCCACCACGAACGGGAAGACACCGCAGTCCTCCTCTGCCACGATCAGGCGGGCCAGGACGACTCCGACGCGCGGGATGCCGTGAGCGGCCGTGCCCGAGAACTTGGCCGCCTCCGCATCCGGAGTGGTCAGGACGAAATCACGGGTCTCCGGTTCGAACACGGCCCGGGTGCGGACGGCCAGATGGCTGTTGGACCTGCCGACCTCGGTGATCAGATACGAGCACTTGGCGCGCGCCGACTCCAGCGTTTCGAACTTCTTCTCCAGCGGGGCGTGGTCGGGGGCCAGGTGGGTCATGGACCCCAAGCCCAGGAGCGTGTGGTTGATGAGCGTCATGCACAGGGCCGGCTCGGCCGCGGCGGTCCAGGCGATGAGCGCGGCGAGCTGCTCCGGGGCCCGGAGCATGCGGCGGGCGGCGGGCAGACTCTCGGACAACCGTTGCAGACGGTGCGTCAGATGAGCGTCCCTGTCGTACGGAGTGGGGCCGTCCGGCGCCGGGTCGTGACTCAGGGCATGGTGGAGGGCGTCGAGGAACGGTGGCGGACACGTCCCGTGCACCAGCGTGTTCAACGGGGAGGGGCAGGGCAAGGGGCTGGTGGGCATGGGGGGTCTCCGGGGCTCGGGCGGGGAGGGGCGTCACCACGAGAAGAAGCCGAGGTCGGCCAGCGGCGCGTGGACCGTGGCGGGCCGTCCGGCCAGGATGCGGCGGGCGTTTTGGCTCAGGGCGCTTCCGGTGCCGGCCTCGTAGAGCCGGAGGGCCTGGCCGGGCAAGAGGTGGGCGGCGGCCAGGGTGACGGCATCCGGAACGTGGGCAGGCAGCACCAGACAGTCGGCGAGCCGCGCGGCCAAGTCCTCGCCGGGTACGTAGCAGCGGCGGGCGACGGCGGACACCACCATGCACCTCGTGGGCCGTGCTGGATGACGGCGGACCGCTTGGGTGAACTCTTCCGACTGGCGGCGCAGGGCGGGGTGGTGGGAGGAGAAGGGCAGCCGGAGCCGCACCGCTTCGACCCCGCGCCCCGCGGCAGCCTTCTCGACCCGTTGCAGTTGGTTGACGGGACCGCTGACGACGGTTTCCCGATCGTCATTGACACAGGCCACGGCGGTGTCCTGGGCGGCAGCGCGCGACAGCAGGGAACAGGCCGCACGGTCGCCGCACCCCAGGAGAGTCAGACCGCCGGGGCAGGTGCCGATCAGGATCCTCCCCAGCTCCCAGGCAATCTCCGCGCCCTCGGCCGGCTCGAACGCGCCCGCGGCGGTCAGTGCGGCGATCTCCCCGAAGCTGACGCCGACCACCGCATCCGGCGTCCCGAAGCGCTCGCACAGCGCCCGGTGCACGGCCAAGGACGCCCCGAACTGGGCGAGTTGCATCACGCCCGGCGGCGCCTTCGCAAGGTCGCGGCCGCTGGGGGGCGTGGCGCCCAGGAGCCAGGGCGCCAGAAGCGGCAGCCCGTGGCGGGCCGAGACCTGGTCCACTTCCTCCAACACTTCGCGGGCGGCCCTGCGCAGCGGACCGCTCGCGCGCAGCAGCGGCGTCAGGCGGAAGTCCCCTTGCCCCGGGAAGAGATGCACGTGACGGGCGTCAGATGCAGCGTCCGAGCCCCCCTGTGTGGCGCACTGAGTCGCCTTCGTCTCCCCCAGAGGCGCGAACGGGGCAGCGAGTCCCGTCGGGTTCGGCGCGTACGTACCGTACTTCCTCCACCTCGACGGACCGCCGTCCCGATGGCGCGCGCTGTACACCACCGGAGTGCCGAACACCCGGGCCACCAGGCCGGCCACCGTACAGGGAAGGCCGGTGACGCTATCCACATCTTCCAGGCCACAACGGCCTTGAGCCGTGCGGACGTTCAATGTTTCGAAAAACTGCATGACATGGCCTTACTGTTGTAATGCCGCGGGGGCGCGGCGGAGGGAACTCGCATCGCACATGCGCCAGGGGCGGAATTCATCGCACGGGAGAAGCCCCTGCGCGCCCTGCCGCGACGCCGTTTCCGGCCTCACTCTGAAGAGTGCTCGACTGCACTCTCCAAGACGCAGTGCAGCGAGCGGCAAGATGTTGAACCGAAGCGAATGTTGAACTTCGGGAAGGGGGGCCACATGTCGCCATACACGAGACCCAGGCAGCCTCCCAATCAGCCACTGCGCCGGCTTCTCGCGGAAGCGGGTTGGACCGGGGCCCGTCTGGCCCGCGAGATCAACGCAGAGGGCGCACAGCAGGGTTGGCACCTGACTTATGACCGGACTGCGGTGGCTCACTGGCTCAAGGGCACCCGCCCTCGCTCGCCGGCTCCCGAACTCGCGGCCGAAGTCCTCACCCGAGCCCTGGGCAGACCCGTGAACGTGGTTGACATCGGGCTGAACCCCACACATGCCGCGCCCATCGATCAAGGCTCGGTTCCCTGGGGAGGTGACGTGGCGGCGATGCTGGAGCACCTGGACCAGCCGCCCGGCCAGGGCAGCGTCACCCGGAGCGGCGTCTACTCGCTCACGTCGCTGACCGTGCCGACGTGGCCGGCCCAAGGGACTTCTCTCAGCGCGTCGAAGCTCTCCGGGCGCGAGGTACCCGTCGGTCCCGAGCAGATCTCCGTCTGCCAGACCCTTCTGTCGGTGTTCTCACAGAATGACGCCGCCTTCGGCGCGGGCAGTGTGCTGGAACCCCTGCGCCGGTTCCTCGCCACCAGCGTGACCGATTGGCTGCGAGCTCCGGCCGAGCCACGCTTTCGCAGGGAACTGTGCACCGCCACTGCGCAGATGGCCTACCTCTGCGCATTCGCCCACTTCGACTCCAATCTGCACCCCCAGGCCCAGCAGTACTACCTCGCCTCCCTGTCCCTGGCTCACGAGGGGGGCGATCGGGCCGGGTACGCCGTGGGCCTGCGGGGGCTGAGCGTCCAGGCCCACGCCCTCGGTCACTTCCAGCACGCCGACCGCCTCGCCACCCAGGCGGTGCATCTCGGCATCCCGCACGCCTCCCCGCCCCAACAAGCTTTCCTCCTTGGTCAGTTGGCGGTGACGAGGGCAGTGGCAGGGGACTTGAGGGCATCGAACCATCACCTGTCGGCCGCCGAACAGCGACTGGAGTCGGCTCATTCGGCGTGGGCTCCGGTCGGGGCGTACCACCCCGCCTCCCTTGCGCTGCAGCACGCCACCGTCGCCAGGGGCTTGCACGATCACCAGCGGGCAGTCAGGGAACTGCAGTTGTCGCTACGGTACCGGCCCGAAGGGGAGAACCGCTCGCGCGCCATCACGCTGGCGCACCTGGCGGAGGCCCAACTCAGCCTCGGTCACCTGGATCTCGCCTGTCACACCTGGGCCGAATTCCTCGCCCTCTATCCGCAGATCGCCAGCGCGCGAGCCGATGATCTGCTCAAGTCGCAGGTGGCGAGCCTGCGGCCCCATCGCCGCAACCGCACGGCCGGGTCCCTCCTCGAACAGGCGCTCTACTTGAGGCAGCTGCGCTACAGAAGCTGAAGCGGCAGGCGCACGGCTGCCACCAGCATGTACGGAGGTCCACGCCCCTTCAGTCGGCCGACCGGCCAACCGCCCCGTTGTTCCCAGTGGCCACGGCACTCGCGACGCACTCGCCGCCCACCCGCGTGCGGGTGGTCCGCTCGACGGTGCTCAGCGGGCCAAGACCGGACAGGACCCGCAGCACCAACTCGCCCACCGCCGTGTGCGAGCCGGTGAGCGCGATCGTGGGCGCGTCGATGTGGTGGACGAACAGGTCATTGAGTCCACGGATGCGGTGGGCCGGGGTGCCGCAGCCGCTCGCGCGCACCGCCGCAGTGTGCGGCGTCTCAGCGTCCCCGGCCAGCAGCACCGTGTCGCTCTCCGCCAGCACCGACCGGGACGTGGCGAGAAGGTCGGTCATCGTGTAGCACCACCCGTCGGGGTGCTGCCCCCGCAAACGCGGAAACCGCGTGCGCAACACCCCGAGGATCCCGGCGATCTGGTCAGTGGCGCTGCCGGGGGCGACGACGAAAGCGAGCCGGTTCTGGTCCCGGACGCGCAGACAGGCGGCGTCCTGCGGGGAACGGACCGTTCGAACACCGCCGTCCTGGCCCACGGTCGGAGTGACGCAAGCGTCGGCGGGTGATACCGGCTCGCCCACCAGCAGGACCTCGTCGCCGCTGGCCAGGTAGGAGCGGACAGCCGCCGCAGCGCCCTTCACCGCATCGCAGCGGTTCCGCACCGGGCAGCCGCAGGCTCGCCACAGCGCATCCGGAACTCCGGGTTGAGCCGGAACTCCCGCTGTCACAGGAGAGGCCGGCCGAGGGGAGCCGGCTGTTGCCCGAGCCAGCGGACCGAGGAGCAGGACCCGCCGGGTGCGCAGGGCTGGGCGCCACCGAGTGATCTCCTCACGTGCCCAGGCCGCCGCTCGGCTGTCTGTGGGATGCGCGGCGATCGCGAGGCCGAGGTGGTGCTTCTCCGGGGCCTGATAGGACAAGGCGAAGAGCCGCCCCATGCCCGGAGCCCGAGACGTGGCAGGAAGACCAACATCCAGGTCCGCCGACCGGACCGCCACCCCGGCGCGTTCCGCGGCGGCGACCAGCATCGGATGCGCCGGACAGTCAATTCGGCCGCGCTCAGGGTGTGTCCACGAACGAGCGACGATCGCGACGCCGCTTCCCACTGGCACGTGGTCGAAACTCTCCAGCCGCACACTGCGGTTCATGGTCTCACTCTCATGGGTCCGGCACGGGGTCCGGCGGCCACCACCCGCAGGGAGGGCTCCTGCCGTAGACGGGACCATCATCAACTGTCCGGGCGCGTTCCCCAGTCATTCGAACGGCAACACGCCTGCCGACGCCCCTGACAACGCCAGACGGACCGCAGGTGACCTGACTGATCATCACGAGGCGCATCCATCCACTCGTTGAGCAGCGATTTCAGCGAGGCGGATCAGCGTGGCGCCGTGAGCGCGGCGGTGTGTTCCAGGCAGGCGCGAAAGCAGCCCTCGATGGAGGCTCCGCGTACACAGCCATTCGACGACCGGAAGCGCCGGCCGACCGTCACAGGATCCGACCACATCAGCTTCACCGACCTGCCCGTCCTCGCCTCCCAGTTGAACGTGCCCACCCCTGGTGCGACCATCTCCGGCGAGCGCGAGGCCGAGATCACCGCGCTTACGTCGCGGCTCTCCTCGACCTCCACGTGAGGAGCCTTTGGCGGGCGATGTCGAGCATGGCCTGGTGCACGCCGTCGCCCTTGAGGCGACGGTCCCGGATCTTTTCAAGGCACGGCCGACCTTCTGGGTCCGGAGCGGGCTGGGACAGTCACGGGAATGATCTCGTCCGGCCACGGTCCCGGCTTGCGCTGCGTATCGGCTTGGAGAACCTGGGCTGCGGTGACCGCGGCGGCGCAGGTCGGCGGAGCGGCCGCCGCAGGGCTGGAGGCCGGCGTGGGGGTGGAGACGGGCTCCGTCGGTGCCGTTCGGGAGGAGGGAGCAATGTGCTGCCCCCTCCTTCCCCTCCTTCCTGTCAGATGTGTTCGGCGGGGTTGGCCGGGAGGAAGAAGTTCCAGCTGCCCGGACCGTGGTGCTGGCCATCGGGGGAGTTTCTGGAGGCACACGCGCCGTTGGTGGGCGCGCCGTTCCACCAGAGGCTGAAGCAGTAGTTGCAGAAGCGCCAGTTGTCCTGGTAGGCCGTCACGCGGTCGGGAATGGGAAGACCTGCTGCGGCCCGCGCCTGGTTGTGCGAGGCGGCGGCGCGGGCGGCGGGGGTACCCAGTAGTGCCGCACCGGCGACAAGGGTCGCTCCTCCTGCCGCCTTCATGACCTTGCGACGGGTCTGCTGCTGATCAGTCATGTACTCACTCCTTTCGGGTTGGAGCCGACGTTGTTCTGATCCCAACCGGGCCAGGAATAGCGAATGTTGAGGATTGACGGGGCCCTGTGTGCACTCGATGCATCAAGACCCTGTCGCGCTAACCGACGTAGTGGAGGCAGATGGAGAGCGGGGCACCCCAGCCGGTGTGGACCCGGACCTGGATCGCGCTGTTCAGTACCGTGACGCCTTCGGCGTAGACGTGGGCGTCGCCGGCGCCTTCTGCGTACATTTGGCCCTCGGAGGCGGAGACCGCGACGGGCTGTGAGGGGGTGACCGGGGCGCCGTACCAAGTCAGGAGTTGTTCATCGTTCACCCCGGACCAGCAGTTGGTCTGCGCCAGTGGCGTGGTGCTGATGGATCTTTTGCTGACCAGGGTGGGCTGCGTGGGCTGTCTGACGGTGGGTGGCTGTGCTGCGCCTGCCGATGACGACTGGGTGACAAGTCCACCGCCGACCACGAGCCCGAAGCCCGTCAGCAGCATCACGAGCCGATATCGGTTCTTCATGATCCTCCCTCGCTGAGCACTGAGACGTGTGCGTGAGTGGATGCGTGCATCAGGGTCCTGCCGGCGAGGCCGCACGGGAAGGCATTTGTCGGCCGTGACACGTGTGCTCTTTCTGGACAGGCGCAACCCCGCAAGACCGTCCAGCAAGTACGGACCGTCCCTCCGCCCCCGGCCAGGTGACAGCATTAACCGGCGCCTGCCCCACCCGTCACCGCGACATTCCCTGCCCCGCACCAACTGACCAAGCCCTACGAATACCTCGCGTCACCAGCCGGGGTGTCCGGACATGGGCACTCCGCCAGATCAGGGGCACCCCGGACTCGGCCGCGTGCGGGGCAGGCTCCAGCTGGAAGCGGATGTGGGGCAGCAGGTGCAGATGAGTCTCGTCAGCGGCCCACACCACCGTTCCGGCCGACAGCAGCCGCAGCCGTTGGGTAATCGTCGCCACCACAGCGGCCTGGGCCGGATCGCCGCGAACACCGCTTCATCAGGCGTGTTCGCCGTTCTGCCATACTGCGGCCGCACTCGTTCCTGCGGAATCAACGGCCTGGAGATCCCCCACAAGCCATCGGGAACAATCCAACTCAACTCACCTCGCCCTATGTTGAGTCAACATCTGCCTCACCACATAGGACACGGTCGAACTGCATGAGGTGTCTTCTACGCGATAGCCGTAGGAGGTTGGGGTGCAGGCAGGGGACGGGGCAGGCTGGGCTGTTTCTGTTGTAGAAGTACCGGCGGGTCTGTCGATCAGGTGGTGATCCCGGGGTGCCCTATGAGCATCCCCGGCACCCCTCCCGCGGTGCGAGGGGGCAGGCGGGAGTACAACTGATGCCGCCCCGGGCGGGCTTGGTACTGGTACGAGTCGGTGATCAAGAGACCTGTAATCGAATGCTGGCGCTGCCTCCGATTACCGTGGGTATCTGTCAGGGGCGGCCTCAGGTGGCACTTTGTACTGCGGTGTCGGGGTCGATGCCTCGGTGCCGCAGACGTGCACGGACCCTCTCCCACCGCTCGGCGGGCAACTGCCAACTGATCGCCGATCCGGTGTCGCTTGCGGAGAAGGAGACTCCTGATCTCGTCGGCCCCCAGATCTCCGCGGAGATGGTGTGCGGCACCAGGGTGATGAACCATTCGCGTTGCCGTTCGTCCGTCAGGTCCAGGACGACGGCGGTTTCCCCTTCCCGAGCTCCCGTCGCGCTGGCTATGGCGGTGAGAGCGGCCCGGGCATCCGAAGGCCAGGGGAGGTCGGAGATGAGATCAATGTCCGTCGAAGCCGCGTCAGGTGTCACCTCCCGGATCACCTCTTCCACCACTGTCCGCACTGTTTCGGGTGTGGTGCCTTCCAGAAGCAAGAGGACAAGCGGGCGTGGCCTCTGGCCATCGCGGCTTCCAAAGGGCTGCGCGAATCTGGAGAGTGCGCGCGTGAGCGAGCGTTTGGCGGACATCGGGCTGTTGTCTCCTCCGGTGAGGTTCTGCACGGATCGTTTCATCGGTTGTGGCTGCCGGGCGCGTAGTTTTTCCAGGGGCTCCGGCTTCGGTGCGATGCGGGTGGTGCTCTTGTCGTGGTAGCTGAGTGCTTGGGCGATGACGGGGGCCGGTGCCTGGAGGACGAGCTGGCGGATGGCGGAGGTGCGGCCTTTCTCGACAGCGATGCCGAGTTCGCGAAGTGCGTCGCACAGGGTGGGCGGGGTTCATGGGCTGGCTCGCCCGGCGGCCGGGGATGAGCCAGGGCGAGTTCTGGTGATGGCGGGGGTGTTGGCGGGCAGGGTCTGGAGGCAGTCGAGCAGGAGGTCGGCGACCGGCTCGGGCACCGGGGTGGGCAGGTCGCCGAGCCGGGGTGCGACGTGCGAGCCGTCGCGGAGGACATCGTCGGCCGTCATGCGACGATCCGGCTGACTGGCTGGGCGGACAGCGGGACCAGACAGGCGGCGCCCTGAACTCTCAGCGAGGTGGTGCCGTCGGCGAGGACCCGTTACAGGGCAGTGACGCGTTTTGGTGGTGCTGGCCCATTGGGCGGGGGTTGGTGGTCGAGTGGTTCGCGCACGTCTGGTGGACTCAGGACCAGCCACCGCCGGCGGCTGAAGGGCGGCTGACCAGCCGGACCGCACCGCGCCGTCCTCCTTGACACTGGCTGACCACGGGTCCGGGCCGGCCGCTCGCTGTGAACCGCGCGGCCGGGAGCGAATCGTCGAGACACCCCAGAAGCGGGCGGGGGAACTGGCGCTCCTGTGCGAGGAGCTGGTGGACGAGGAGCGGCGAAGGTTACCAGCTGCCCAGGTCTGGGGCGTGGCACAGTTCGCCCCCGCGGGATCGCGGCGTCGGCCCGTTCTTCGGCGGGGAGCCGATCCGCCGCCGGCCCGGTCGGCTTCGCTGTCACGACCGGTCCTTTCTGCCGCCAGGTGCCGGGGATGCTGAAGGGCAGGAAGTTGTCGCTTTTGGTGATGACCCGGCGCCGGGCCGGCCACGACTGCCAGCCGCAGCCGGCGTTCTGGTTGCCGTTGCCGTTGCCGTTGCCGTTGCCGTTGCCGTTGCCGTTGCCGTTGCCGTTGTCGTCGACGGGACCTGCGTATGCGCGCCTGCGTGGCACCCGGTACCGTCGAGAAGGTGCGTTCCACCCCACCAGCTGCGGCTTTGGCCGGGGGCAGCCGCTGATTTCGGCAGAGGAACGAGAACACATGGCCAAGCACACCCTGAACGCGGCGGCTGCGGCGGTCACCCTGGTCTGCCTGGCAGCGCTCGGCGGCGCGACACCGAGCAGTGCCGCGTCACCACGCGTCCCCAGTCCGACCGCTTCGTCGCGGTTCATACCCGGTTCCTGTCCGAAGCCGCCCAAGCCGATCGAGGCGCTGAGCGGTGCGAAGTGCGGTTCGCTGGAGGTCCCCGAGAACCGCGCCCGCCCCGGCGGCCGGACCATCATGCTGCCTGTGGCGGTCATTCCCGCCACGGTGCCAAAGGCCGGCGAGGACCCCGTGGTGTTCATGGCGGGCGGCCCCGGAGCCGACACGTTCGACGACATTCCGTTCCTGGTCGCCTCCGGCCTGAACAAGAACCGCGCAATGATCATCATGGCCCAGCGCGGAAACCTCTACGCGCAGCCAAACCTCGCCTGCCCGGAGATCGACCGGTACAACGCGCAGGCGGTGGGCCTCCGCTACGACGCAAAGGCGTCGGAACGGCCCCTGCTGGACGCGGTGAAGAAGTGCCGCGACCGCCTCGCGGCCGAGGGAATCGACCTGGGCGCGTACAACACCACTGAGAACGCCGCGGACTTCGCCGACCTGCGTACTGCACTGGGCCTCAAGCAGTGGAACGTCTACGGCTACTCCTACGGCACCAACCTCGCCCTCACGTACTTGCGCGAGCACCCCCAGGGCATTCGCGCGGTGGCGATCGACTCGATCACACCGCCGAAGGAAACCATCCTGCCGGTGACCTGGAGGAGCGCCCGGCAGGGGATCGACGGCATCCTCGACGTGTGCGCGGCCGAGCCCCGGTGCAAGAGCCGCTACCCGGACCTTCCCCGCACGCTGAACGAGCAGGTGCGCAGGCTGGAGGCGAATCCGCTGGTGCTCAAAGCCAAGCCGCCGCACGGGGGAGACCCGGTGAAGGTCGACATCGACGGGGGCGCACTGCTAAACCTGCTGGTCGCCAACGCCGTCAAGCCTGCCGACCTTCCGGCGGCGCTCGACGAGCTCAGCCGGGGCCGTCCGGAGCGTGTGGCGCAGGCCCGCGCGGCCGATTCGGTACAGAACGTCGGCATGACCGCTCACGGCCTGTCGGAGTCGGTGGCGTGCAGCGAGTGGGTGCCGGGTTCTTCGCCGTCCGACCTGCTGAACGCGGGGCGCAAGGCTTTCCCCGGATGGCCCGACACGGTCCTGGCCCAGGCACCGCAACTTCCGTTCCAGTACGACGTGTGCCGCATCTGGAACGTTCCGGACCGCACCGCCGCACAGCGGGTGGCCACCACCAGCGCGGTACCGGCGCTCGTCATCCACGGCACGTTCGACACGAAGACCGGGGCGAGCCTGTCCGAGGACGCGGCTCGTACGCTGTCTCGCTCGACCTCCGTGGTGATCCCAGGAATCGGGCACTGGGTGGTCCCGCAGTCGCCCTGCGCGCAGCAGATCCTGGCCTCGTTCTTCTCGCGCCCGACCGCGCCCGACACCGGCTGCGCGGCCGGCGTGACACCGAAAGCGTTCACGATCGTCCCGAAGTGACTGGGAGGACAGATGGCTCTCAACCACGCGACGCGTCGTCACGGCATCGGGCGACGGCTCCACGCCAGGTCGGCCGCGGTGGCCACCGGGGTCCTCATCACGGGCCTGCTCGCGACGCCCTCCCACGCGCAGCACGGTACCGACGCGAGCAGCGGGCCCAGCACCGGAGCGGCGACCGGCACGGTCGCCCGGACGGTGGGCGACGCCCGCTTCGAGCCCGGTCCCTGCCCGAAGACGCCGGAACCGATTGCCGTGCTCAAGGGAGCGCGCTGCGGAACACTCGCCGTACCCGAGAACCGTGCCAAGCCCGACAGCCGAAGGATCAAGCTCGGTGTCGCGATCGTGGCAGCCGCGGCCGAGAAACCGAAACCCGACCCGATCGTGTGGCTCGCCGGCGGACCCGGCGACGACGCGGTCGGCGAGGCGAAGATGGCGATCGACGGCGGCCTGAACCGCGACCGCGACGTGATCTTCATGTCCCAGCGCGGGACGTACTCGGCCGATCCGGCGCTCACCTGCCCCAACGTCGACGAGTTCAACGCGCGCGTGATCGGCCTCGTCTACGACGCGCCGTCCACCGGGCGCGCGCACGTCGATGCGACGCGGGTCTGCCGTGACAAGCTGGCGGGCACCGGGGCCGACCTCAGCGCCTACAACGACACCGAGAGCGCCGCCGACTACGCGGACCTGCGCACCGCGCTGGGCCTCAAGGAGTGGAACCTCTTCGGCATCTCCTACGGAACCCACCTGGCGCTCACGTACATGCGCCTGCACCCGGAAGGACTCCGGTCGGTCGGGATCGACGGCATCCTGCCGCCCTCCAAGGCAGGCTCGGCCACGGCCTGGAGCAGCTTCCGGGAGGGTGCCGACAGTCTGTTCAAGGCCTGCGCGGAGCGGCCGGTGTGCAACCGCCGCTATCCCAACCTGAAGGCCACCTTCGAACGCCTGGTCCGTGACCTCGAAGCCAAACCGGTCACCACCACCGTCACGGTCCAGGGCCAACCGAAGCCGGTGAAGGTCGTGCTGGACGGCGGAGCCTTGGTGACCTGGATGGCCACCGCCACCCACGCCGCACCTGGGGTACCCCGCTCCCTCGACGACCTGGCCCACGGCAAACCGCAGCGGATCGCCCAGCAGTGGGCGGGCTGGAGGCTCGCCCCCCAGGCCATCGGGAGTGCCTCCCACGGTCTCGCCTACGGCGTCTTCTGCAGTGAGTGGACGCCGTACGAGACCGAGGCCCAAGCGCTCAAGGGCGGGGAGGACACCTACCCGTCGTTCCCGCGCTCGGTACTGGCCCAGGCTCCGCAGCTCACCTTCCTCCGCCCGGACTGCGAGGCCTGGAACGTCCCCGCTGCACCTCGCTCGATCCGTGACGTCACGCGCAGCGACATCCCCACGCTCGCCCTGTCGGGCGGCTGGGACGCCCAGACCGGCGCGGACAACGGGCCGTACGTCGCCCGCACGCTGAGCCGCGCAACCGTCGTCACGGTCCCCTACGAGCCCCACGTGGTGTTCGCGACGTCGAAGTGCGGACAAGAGATCACCATCTCGTTCTTCGACACTCCGACAGCGCCGAACACCGGCTGCCTCAAGGGCCTCGAACCACCCGCATTCGAGACCGGGCCCTGAATGCCGTGAACCCCGTGCTGGAAGACGTCACGCCGTGTGGATGTCGTCCAGGTGGAGGGCGGCGCTGACACGGGTGACGACCACGGCGATCAGGCAGAGAGCGATGAGGGTCTCGGCCCGCAGAAAGGCGATCCAGTCCATCGCGCAGCCGATCGGGGGCGTCCAAGGGGAGGCCACGACGCAGGGGTTGAACGGCAGGGTTCACCTGCTGGTAGTGGCCCCGGTAGCCCTTGGCAGATCTCCTGGTGAAGGATGAAAGCGTTGTGCTCGCCCTCGTCCCAGCGCCTGCGCAGGTGGCCGAGATACGGGTCGAGCGGTGAAGGCCTGCGTGGGTAGCGGCGCCGGATGCTCTCCCGCCCGGTGGCGGCGTGGGCGTACTCGCGCAGGGTGCGTCGGTTCAGTCCGAGCTCGCGGCCGATGGCGTGGTAGCTGCGGCCGGAGGCGGTGTCGGTCACCGCGTGCACCGCTTCGAACAGTCGCGTCGTGCCGTCTGGCGGGAGTACCGGTCGCCTCCGGGTCCCTGGCCTCCGCAGGCTCAGGGGTGACAGGTTGGGGATCGGGGGTCGCGGCGGGCAGGCAGCCCCGGTGGGTGGTGGCGATCTCCTGCACCCGCCTGGACAGCCCCTGCCACAAATGAAAGCGGTCGCTGACCTGTAGCGCGTCCGGTGCGCCGGCGGTGATGCCCTGTCGGGGCCGGTGAGCCGTCCCGGCATACGACCTCCACCCCGGGATGGTCGCCGAGCCAGGTGCTGAGCGTCTCCGCCGGATCAACTCCCGGGCCTGGGAGGAGTCGGCGGGCACCGGTACGGTCCGTGAGGTGAGGTCGGCCCGGAGTACTTCTACTGATCGAAGCTCAGGAAGACGAACAGCACGCCCAGCAGTGTGAACATGCCGTTGATCAGGATGCCGAAGAGGCTGCCGAACAACGGTGACCAGCTTCCCCCGCGCCCCATGATGGCGCTGTCCGGGCTGGGTTGTCGGGCCGGTACCGGACGGTGACGGTGTCACCCTGCGCGAGCAGCATGGCGTCCTCTTCGAATACGAGGTACTGGCCTTCGAGGGTGGTGAAGCCGTGGACGTGATGCCAGTAGGTGTTTCCCTCGCTGCCTTGGCTTGAGTAGCGGCGTACGCAGCGGCCTTCCACGGCGATGCCGTTCGTGATCGTGCGCAGCCGACCGATCGGCTGTTCGAGCTGGTCGATGCCGTTCTGTGCGGTGACGAGCCGGTGAAGTCGTTGGCTGAGCTGTCGCTGGTGGGAGAACACCGCCGAGGCCACGGCGGGCTGACTGGTGGAGCCGCTGTCGTGGCGAGCGGTTTCACTGAGGCGCTCGAACTGCCTGGATGGCACACGGTGTTGGCGGAACCCCGGTGAACCACCTGCGGGCGGATGGCTTTGATGTCCATGACGAGGACTCCTTCCAGCTTCCCGATCTGCCCGGCGGCGGCCTGAGCCCGCTGCGCGCGACCCGGACGCCTCCGGCGAGGATTGAGCGGGTCGTCCTGGCCTCGCAGGAATAGGCGATGTGCTCGACAACGGGAGTCAGCTTCCCTGGGCCTGTTCCCGGGCGTACTCGTCACTGCCCGGTCCGGTCATGAGGGGCTGTTGGGAGGCGGCGGTCGGTGGCGTGAACAGTGTCTGGACGGTCTCGGTGGCCAGGTCTCGCAGCCAGGTGTGGGCGCGGTCGTCGTCGTAGCGCTGGTGCCACAGCAGGTACAGGGGGACCTCGGGCAGCGGGAGCGGCGGCGGCAGTTTGGCGAGGCCGAGTTGTTCCCGGGCTGCGCGGGTGGCCGCGTGCGGCAGCGTGACGACCAGGTCGGTGTCGAAGGCGAGTTGCAGTGCGAAGGCGGCCGTGGGCCCGGCGGCGACGACGCGTCGTTCGAGGCCGCGGGAGGTCAGGGCGTCGTCGATCGGGTCGCGCAGGCTTCCGCGTCGTGAAACGGTGAGGTGTTCGGCGGCTGCGTAGCGCTCGACGCTCAGGGGGCCTTCGGTGAGGGGGTGGCCTGGTCGGACGGCGATGACCAGCCGGTCGGTGCCGACGAGGCGGTGACGGATGTCGGGGAGCGCCGGAGCGCTGGAACTCGATTCGAGGTCGACCTCGCCCCGGCGCAGCTCGGCGTCGTCCGTCCCGGGTTCGGCGGACAGCCGCAGCCGGACGCCGGGAGCCTGGCGGTGGACGGCGGTGATCAGGGCGGTGCCGCAGGCGGCGGTCAGGGCGTCGTGCCAGCGCACGGTGAACACCCGGTCCAGAGCTGCCAGGTCGAGTTCTTGCTGCGCGGAAAGAAGCTGGTGGGCCTGCTGTACGAGGGTGTGGACCTGGGCCCGCATAGCCAGTGCGCGGGTGGTGGGAACCATGCTACGGCCGGTGCGGACCAGGATCTGGTCACCGGTGGCCTTGCGGATGCGGCTCAGAGAGCGGCTCATCGCCGGTGCGGTGACATGGAGGCGTGCTGCGGCGCCGGCGACGCTGCCCTCTTCCAGTAGTGCGTCCAGGGCCCGCAGCAGATTCAGATCCAGTTGCATGGTGGTAATTCTATAGCTGAATAGCATGCACTTGTTGTTAATGACTAGGGGGCCTACCTTCGAAGTGCAGGTGCGCGACGAACCGCCCGCCCACATCGAATCCCAGGGAGCCCATCATGAGCACAGCCATGCCTTTCGCCGCCGGCACGACGCTCCTGTCCGAGGTGACCGCCGCAGTGAAGGCCGCAGGCCTCACCCTGCGCGACCGCCACACCCCGCACGCCCGGGGCGTGAGCCTGGAGGAGATCGTCTCCGAGATCCACGCCAACGACGATGCGGTGCTGGACGTGTTGCGCGAGCCGCTGCTACGGGCCCGGCAGGGATCGCAGTGGGCCGAGGACGAGCTGGCCGGCGGTGCGCTCCCGTCGGGAGAGTGGTGGGTCGTCGACCCCGCCGAGGGCAACATCAACCACGTTCACGGCATGGAGGACTGGGCCGTGACCGCCACCCTGGTCCGCGACAACCAGCCGGTGCTCACCGTCGTCCACCTGCCACTAACCGGCGACACTTACACCGCTGTCGCCGGCGGGGGTGCCCGCCTCAACGAGCGGCCCCTGAAGGTGTCCGCCAAGACCGATCTGGGCGCCGCGCTCGTCGGCACCGGCCAGGCCAGGCCCGGCGAGGACGAGCGCACCTTCCGGCGGATCGGTGACTCGGTCACCGCCATGCTCATCAACGGCCTGGTCGTGCGCGTGTCCGTTCCCGCCACGATGCAGCTCATCCACGTCGCCGCCGGACGCACGGACGCCTTCTGGCAGTTCTCCGACGTTCGCTCCGGTCTGGTCGCCGGTGCGCTGCTGGTCTCCGAGGCCGGAGGCACCGTCACCGACCTGGCGGGCAGGCCCTGGAACACGGGCAGCCGCGACTTCCTGGCCGCCGCCCCCGGCATCCACACCGCCGCCCTCAAGGTCCTGTCGCCGTTTGCCTGACCGGACACCTGTGCTCTACCCACCTCACACCGCAAGGAGCGTCATCTCATGACCAGCATCGGCATCCTGGGCGCCGGTCGCGTGGGCGCCAGCCTCGCCGGCAAGCTCTCCGCAGCCGGACACCACGTAACCCTCGGTGTCAGGAACCCGGAAGAGACATCAGCGCCTGCCGAAAGCATCGACCCCAGCATCTGCTTCGCCGACCACCGCACCGTCGCCCGCACCGCGGACATCGTGATCAATGCGACGCCCGGCGACAGCACTCTGGACCGCCTCACCGATCTGCGCACCGAACTCGCCGGAAAGATAGTGGTCGACGTCTCCAACGCGACCCGAGAAGCCGACGACGGCCTGCCCGGCGCCCTTTGCTACCCAGGCAGCAGCCTCGCCGAGCAACTTCAGGCCCTCTTCCCGGACACCCGTGTGGTCAAGACCCTCAACACCATGCTGTTCACGGTCATGACCGCCCCCGAGACCCTGGCCACCCCGCCGACCGTCTACGTGTCGGGTAACGACGAACACGCGAAGAAGACGGTCACCGGCCTGCTCGGCGACCTGGGCTGGCAGCCCGCATGGATCGAGGACCTCGGCGACATCACCACAGCCCGCGCCACCGAGGCCATGATCCTGGTGGTGCCCCACATCCTGCGCCGACACGGCTTCCAGCCCTTCGCCGTATCCATCGCTCAGTGACCCCGTCGGGGTCGGCACCACTGAGTGGGAGCCGCCCCGAAGGAGGAAGCTGCCCGCGACTTCCCCCGGGCCTGCGGGCCGGGCCGTAGGGCTCGGGTGGGGACTTGGGGGCTGGGCAGCATCAGCATCGACAAGAAGGCGCTACCGCGGCTCGTCGCCGACAGCTCTCCCGCTACGGCCCCTCCTATACTCGTTCCAGTGCCGGGAAGATGCCGGTCAGCTGGGCACGGAGCCGGACGGGCATACCGGGAGCGCACGACGGGCAGCATGGTGACCAGCAGAGACATGCCTCCCGCAGTGGCAGGCGTTCCGAAGGTTCGGAACAGGTGTCCACCACCATCTGGTGGCAAGCGTCGCGAACACTTCGCTGTCGTGGCCCAGGTCAGCCCGCTGTGCGGGTGTCATGTGGAGCGAAGAGTCACACCTCCGGGCTCTCCAAGCGGTGCCGCTCCTCCGACCTGATGGGCTGCAGCGTCATGGGTTTTCTCGCTATTCCACCGCGCGGCCGATGAGTTTGTGGCTCCCGGCCCGTCCAAGTTCGTGACACTCCAGAAAGGACACCGCCATGTCGGAGCTTCTCGTCGACTTCATCACCTCCCTCGACGGCCACGCATCGGGAGAGGGATGGCCCGGGTTCTGGGGCCTCGAGGGCCCGGAGTACCTCGCATGGCTCGGCGAGCAGCCCGAGGCCACCTACCTGATGGGAGCGAACACCTACCGCCTGATGTCGGGCTTCGCCGCAGGCGAGGTCCCGGACGGCCAAGACGAGTTCAGGCCCGAGGAGGAGGCGTCCGTCGACGAGCTCACGCAAGCGTCCAAGGTGGTGTTCTCCTCCGCACTCGAGGAGCCACTGACGTGGGCCAACTCCAGGCTCGTCCGCGACGACGCCGTCGAGGCGGTCCGCGTCATGAAGGCGAGTGGCTCGGGGCTCCTCAGCACGATCGGCAGCCTCAGCTTGTGCCGGTCCCTGCTACGGGCCGGACTCGTCGACCGCTTCCGGGTCGTGATGTTCCCGGTGATCACCGGGGCCACGGGCAAGGAACGCATCTACGACGGCTATCCGGACGTTGCCCTCGAGATGATCGGGCACCGCACCTTCGACGGCCGCATCCAGCTGGTCGAGTACAAGCCCCGCGTGCTCAAGCACCCGCCGCTCGGCGTTCCTGCGTGACGACGCCCCGTCCGCCGGTCGGACGGTCACCAGGCCGGCGCCGGCGGGCGCGGAGCAGGACCTATTAGGGGGCGAACGGCCAACGTCAGGACGGGCCCGGCCCACCTGCACCGAGCCGTCGCAGGTCAGCCCACGTACGCCCTCCCAGGCCGCAGTCTCCGCAAAGATCCATCTTCCGGATACGGGTGCGCCGCTGGATGCTTCCCTGGGCAGTGCCTCGCGAGCTGAGCGCTCTACATGGCCGATGGGGCCAACTGAAGGCCACACGGCGGTGCCGTTGCACCGAATCTTGATCGATTCTCACTGGATCCTGACGGATTGAGCTGTCTAGTCGATTCCTAATGCTGTTTGTCAAGCCGTTCCGGTTACGTGCCGACGGATGCGGGGGGGATTCAGCCGGCCTGTGTCTCGCGTGTCTCGATGGTCGTAGCTACCGATCGGCGTAGCAGCCCAGCAGCAATGAGCTCCATCTCGACCAGAGTGCCAACCAGGCCGGTCTCCTTGAGGTCGCTCGCCATCGTGCGTGCCTGGCCCAAGGGCAGATGGAGAGCCTCGCGCAGGACTCGCAGGACGGGGACGAGGCTGGGTTCGTCGTCCGCAGGGTGAAGTCGGGCAGGCCCGTGCTCTGCCGGCAGAGCCTGCCGGATCTCCTCGGGAGTCGCTCCGCCTGTGTCCTGCTCGCACCACCCATGGGGGCAGGTCTCACATGCTCCTCGAGCCGCTGCTGCCCAAGCTGACCTGAACTCTCAGGAAACGGGGCCGAGTTCGAGGGTGGCGACCGCGCCGCCGTCGGGCGCGTTGGTGAAGGTGAGCCGGGCGTTGAGGACCGCGGACTGGCCGAGCGCGATGGTCAGCCCCAGGCCGTGCCCCTGGCCACGCTCGGCGGCCTCCGTACGGAAGCGCTGAGGCCCGTGGGCGAGCAGATCGGCGGGGAAGCCGGGACCGTGGTCGCGCACGACGACCCGTGTCCCGGCGACGGTGACCTCGACGGGGGGCGCGCCGTGCCGGTGCGCGTTGGCCACGAGATTGGTGACGATCCGTTCCACCCGGCGCGGGTCGGTGCGCACGACATCGAAGTCCTCGACCCGTACCTCCGTCTCGGTCCCGCCACGGCGGATCACGTCGGCCACCAGCTCGCCGAGCGGGACCGCGTCGTGCCGGGCCTCCTCGGCCCCCGCGTCGAGCCGGGAGATCTCCAGGAGGTCCTCGATCAGATGGCGCAGGGTTCCCACTTCCTTACGGACCAGGTCCGCGGCCTCGTCGTGCCCGGGGAGCAGCCCCGCAGCGGTGACCAGACCCATCAGCGGGGTGCGCAGCTCGTGGGCGACGTCCGCGGTGAAGCGCTTCTCCGACTCCAGTCTGCGTTGGAGGGTGGCCGCCATGGCATCCATGGCCGCGGACATCTCGGTGATCTCGTCGCGCGCCCTGCCGGTGTGGCCGATGCGCGCGTCGAGGTCGCCGTCGGCGATCCGGCGGGCGGTGCGGGCGCCGTGCCGCAGCCGTCGGTTGATCGGCTCGGTGGCGAGCGCGGCCAGCGGCACGACCACGGCGAGGGCGGCCAGGACCGCCTTGACGATGCTGCGGTCCAGCAGCTGGAGGCTGCGCACCTCGGCACTCATGTCCGTGCGCACGGAAAGCACTTGGTCGCCGACCCGCACGGCGGCCCACATCCAGTACCAGTTCGGCGGCTTCTCGTCGTACCAGACGGCGTACTCACCTGGTGCGCGTGCGTCGGCCAGCTTCGCTCGCAGCGGCGCGGGAAGCTCGTCCACCGGGCCGAGCCCGGCGGCCTCGGGCCTCTTGCCCGTACGGTCGAACTCCCGCTCCGCGTCGCGCAGTTGAGTGACCGACCGGTCCTCGCCGGCCCGCCGACCATGATCCGCGGTCGCGTTGTGGACCAGTACGCCGATCACGGTGGCGACGGCGCAGCAGGCGACCGCGGCCAGCGCGGCGATCTTCCAGCGCAGGGCGCGGGGATTGAGGGATCCCATGGCGGCCGTCTCAGGTCCGCACGAGTTTGTAGCCGAAGCCGCGGACGGTCTCGACGCGGCCGGCACCGATCTTCTTGCGCAGCCGCACCACACAGAGATCGACGACCCGTGTGTCGCCCTCCCACCCGTAGTCCCACACCTCGCGCAGGAGGTGCCGCCGGTCGAGGACCGTGCCGGGGTTCTCGGCGAAGGCCAGAAGCAGACGCAGCTCGGTGGGGGTCAGCAGGACGGGCTCGCCGCCTCGGCGCACATCGAGGCCGAGCGTGTCGATGGTCAGGTCCCCGAAGACGAGCAGGCCGGGCGCGGCGGCGGGACCCGGCCTGCCGGGTGCCGTCTGCGCCGCCCCCGGGTGGAAGGTGGCACGCCGCAGCAGGGTCCGGATGCGGGCGACGAGGATGCCGATGTCGACGGGCTTGACCACATAGTCGTCGGCCCCTGCCTCAAGACCGGCCACCACATCCAGGGCGTCGCCGCGGGCGGACATCATCAGGATCGGTACGAGGCTCTCCTCGCGGATGCGCCGGCAGAGCCCGATGCCGTCCAGGCCCGGCAGCATCACATCCAGGATCAGCAGATCCTGCTTCCCGGCCCGGAACGCCTCCAGGCCGTCGAGCCCGTCGCCCGCGACCGACACCTCGTACCCATAGCGCTCCAGGGCCAGTTGGACGGCTCGGCGGATGACCGCGTCGTCCTCGACGACCAGCACCCCGACCGGGTCCGGGACGAGGGATCCAGACAAGAAGTCACCTTCTCCGCTTCTCTGCTTTTCCGCGGCATTCATGCTCATGCTGCATTCGTGCCGGTTGTTGATCGAATCGTAGTCATGAGGGCCCGGTTGCCCGGGTAGCCGGGCGGCCGCCTTGAGGTGACCAGCCATCAGATACGGAGAGACGCTCCGACGGGCAAGTGGTCGCTCCCGGTGTCGGGCAGGGTCCACGACGAGACCGGCACGATGGCCTTCACCATGATCTGGTCGAGGCGGACCACCGGGAACCGGGCGGGCCAGGTGAAGCCGAATCCGCCGCCCGCCTCCGTCTGCGCCGAACGCAACTGCCCCGTCAGTGTTTGCAGGGCCGAGTCGTCGGCCGACCCGTTGAAGTCGCCCACCACGAGGACCCGCGCCAGGGATTCGGCCCGCACGGCCGCGGCCAGTTTCGCGGCCGACTCGTTGCGGGTCTCCGTGGCGAAACCGGCCGTCGGCAGCACCCGGACCGAGGCGAGGTGCGCGACATAGAGGGCGACGGGCCCCTTCGGCGTGTCGACCGTGGCACGCAGAGCGCGTGTCCAGGGCATGATCTCCAGCGGTTCCACCGCCCTGAGCGGGTACTTGCTCCACACTCCGACGCTGCCGCGGACCGCGGAGTAGGGGTAGCCGGACGCCAGCTCCTGCTCGTACGTGGACCTTGCGGTGGCCTTGCGGGGCAGCTCCTCCAGCGCCAGTACGTCGGCGCCCGAGGCGGCCAGCGCCCGGGCGGTCCTTCCGGGGTCGGCGTTCTCCTCGTCCACGTTGTGGCTGACCACGGTCAGGTCGCCGCCCCCGGATCCCTTGTCCACGAGGGTGCCGGCGAACAGCGAGCACCAGACGACGGCCGGGGCGAGCACCGAGACGGCCGCGAGCTTGGAACGGCGCACGATGGCGAGCGCCAGCAGGAGCAGCACACTCAGGCCCGTCCAGGGCAGCACCGTCTGCAGCAGGCTGCCGAGGTTGCCGATGGTGTTGGGGACCAGGGAGTGAAGCGCCATGAGCAGGGCGCAGAGCACGGCGCCGGCGGCGATGAGCCGGCCTCGCCTCCATGTGCCCGGGCCCCATGCGTGTCCACCCCATGTGCGGGGGCGCCATGTGCTGGGCCGCCATGTGCGGCCGCCCCATACGCCGCTGTGACCTGGGGCGGGCGGCTCGGTCCCGGTGTCCGTATCGGTGGTCGTATCGGGGGGCCCGGGCGGGTTGGTCGTGCTCATGTCTGACCCCCGTGCCCGCGCGGGACCGAACGCTTCGCACCTCTGGACACCTCAGCCGCCTCCCAAAGACAGGGACGTACACCGGACTCCGGGTACGTCCACAGACTTCAGGAGGCCCGCTTCCAGCTGGTCAGCGTCAGGCTTCGACCGCCCCGCGGGTTTGTATCAGCTGTGCTTCAGCCGCCGCGTCGCTACGCCGGTTTGCGGAGCAGTCCGCCGCGACGGCGGAGCAGCGTTCCGCCGCGCATGTTCATGTCGATGTGCAGGGGGGGTGTCCTGCGTGATCACGGCCTCGGTGAAGTCGAGCGTCACATCGCACCAGGACAGTCTCAGGTCGATCCGGTCGGGATACCACCCAACGGCCGTCGCGGCGGACCGCACCGGCCTGGTCGATCCGGACGACCACCTTCACCTCCATCGCGGCGCTGCCGCGTCGGTGGTCTTCTCGCCGAATAGACGCGCATTGCCCCGGTACTGGCCTGGGGGCCGGCACCAGGGCAATGCCGCATGGAGTGTCGGCGAGGGCGCCCGCGCCCCGCCCGCTCTTCCCTGTCACCGACAACATGCGTGTCCTGGACGACGTCTGCGTCACAACGGGCGGTTCCGCCACGGCCGCCAGGGCCTGATGGTTGGTCGTCCGCGAGCAGGACGGCCGCAGTGATCACATGCACCGAGTCCTGGCCCTCGACCGGCCTCAGGCGATGGGCGTCCGCCGCCACGCCCGGACGGGCCCGGTCCTGGTGATGGGTCGTGTACGCGGACAGGGAAGGCTCGGCAATGCTGTGGCTACAGCTCCAGGAGGGGCTCCAGGGCGCGGAGTTGGCGGCGGATGTCGTCGAGGGGTGGGGTGTGGTCGCGGTTGAGGACGAGGTAGATGAAGATCCCGCCTTCGCGCAGGTGGGGCAGGGGCCGGATCATGTGGAGTTCGGCGGTGAGGGTGATGAGGATGTCTTGGACGCTGTCGGGGGTGTAGCCGAGGAGTTCAAGGGTGTAGAGCTTGGCGCGCATGACGTCGCTGTCGCCGTAGGCGACTTTGTCCATGTCCAGGCCGCTGCCGTGGTCGAGTGAGCCCAGGACTCTGCGCTGCTTGAAGTCGACGATCGCAACGCCGGTGGCCCCGTCGATCGCCAGTGCCTGCTCAAGCGCGTTCTCAAGTCCGTCCATCCGCGTCCTCCTTCGGGCAGGAACCCGGCAGGGCGCGCGCGGTGGCGCCCGGGTTTCCCGGCAGCTCAAAGTCCGCACGCTAGCGGACGGCTGTGCCTGCGGGGCACCACATCCCGAGGCATTCACTGACGGGAGGGCTGCCCGGGCGGCCCGTACAGGCCCTGTTGTCCGAAGGGGCAGCGGGCACCTGTCCAGAGCCCAGGTCCGGCCGCAGGGCGATGGGACCGTGCAGGAGAGAGTGGGGTGCTTCGGATGGTGAAGCACCGCGGCCCGCCAGGTCGGCGGGCAGTGTCTCTTCATGCCGTGGTCAACCCGCTCGCGATGGAAAGGCCACCGGGCCGTACATAGGCACGGCTGGCTCTGTGGCGCGAGGACCACGCCACTCGAACGGGTTACCGCGCACCCTCCCGCGAGGACACCATGTCCGGTCAAATCAGCGCGCCACGGGCCGAGCACAACCACGGCCCTGGCGAACGTCCCGGTACTGCGGCGGCGGTTCTCGGTGAAGAGCTGCGGGGGGTCCTGATTCACGCGGCCGGGCGTTCACGAGCCCAGACATATCCAGGCCCGCGGCGAACCGACGGAGCAAGAGGCCACAGCTGCCCCGGCCGCCTCGCTTGACGCGTCACAACTGAGGCACGGCCTCTTCGGGAGCGACCGGGCCGGGCGGGGTGCCGGTCCCGAAGGGGCGGCCGCCCAGGGATGCCCGGTCGTGGGCGTCGAGCCAGCCCGACAGGTCCGGGCCGACGGGCACGACGCCACTCGGGTTGATGTCCTGGTGGACCAGGTAATAGTGGCGTTTGATGTGGTCGAAGTCGACTGTGTCGCCGAAGCCCGGGGTCTGGAAAAGGTCGCGTGCGTAGGCCCAGAGAATGGGCATCTCGGACAGCTTCTGCCGGTTGCACTTGAAGTGGCCGTGATAGACGGCGTCGAAGCGGACGAGTGTGGTGAACAGCCGGATGTCCGCCTCGGTAATGGCGTCACCGACCAGGTAGCGAGACGTCGAGAGTCGTTCCGAGAGCTGGTCAAGACGGGCGAACAGGGAGGTGTACGCCGTGGCATAGGCCTCCTGAGAACCCGCGAAACCGGCACGGTAGACGCCGTTGTTCACGTCCTTGTAGATCGTCTCGTTCACGGCATCGATTTCTCGCCGCAGCGCGGGCGGGTAGAGATCCGGGGCTCCTTCGCGATGGTGAGCCTTCCATTCCAGCGACATGTCGATCGTGATCCGGGCGAAGTCATTCGTCACCACTTTGCCGGTCGGCACGTCGACGATCGCCGGTACCGTGACTCCGCGGTCGTAACCGGGATCGCGGGCGAGGTAGGCCTCCTGGAGCCGTTCGATTCCGAGCACCGGGTCGCGACCGTCCGGGTCCAGGTCGAACGTCCAGCTGCGCTCGTCGTGGGTCGGCCCGGCCACCGCCATCGGCAACGCGCTTTCCAGCCCGAGAAGCCGCCGCACGATGACCGCCCGACTGGCCCACGGGCAGGCCCGGCTGACCACCAGACGGTACCGGCCAGGTTCGACGGGAAATCCGTCGCGCCCGTCGGCTGTGATGCGAGTGGTGATGTACCGGCTGTCCCGCGTGTAGGAACTGCCGGGATTCACGTAGCTCATAGGTAAGAAACCCCTGTTCAGACTCCCAGACTCCCAGCGGGCGCCCGGCTCGGCCATGGGAGCGTCAGCACCCGGGGCGCGTCCGCACCCAAGACAAGAGTCCCGACTCTCAGCGCGACGCGCTCGTCGAAGCCCTGGTACGCCCGCGTCGGGCGATGACGAGGGCGTGCCAGCGTTCGTGTACGGCGTCGGAGCTGGTCAGCCGGCGCACGGCGGGGCTTGCTGGGTGGGGGAGGTTGCCCATGGCGGCGGCGATGTCGGTGAAGTACGCGAAGTCGTCGCCGGCGGTGAGGGGCTGGAGTCGGCCGATGGTCGTGGCCAGGACCTGCTGGTTGTCGCCGACGGCGGGGTGGAAGGCGAGGGCGAGGAACCGGGCGAGGCAGGGGATTCCGGCGGTGTCGATGTCGATGTGCAGGCACTGGGCGCGGGTCCGGACCAAGGTGTGTCGCAGACCGCCTCCGGCCTGGCCATCCGCTCCGATCTCTTTTGGCCCCAGAGCGTGCCCCGACGTGTCCCACGAATGCCGTAACCCGATTGTCGCAGCGGCGGCGTTGAACAGCTCGTGACGAGACAGCGGGGCCGCTACGGAACCCCCTGACGGCCTTTCGTGCGCCCAGGCAGCCACCTGACCAGCGCCGCCAGGGCTACTGCCCGGTATGCCAAGCGTTCCAGGGTGAACGCAGCTTCGGCCGGGTGGCGAACGGAGTGCACCGCAAGCGACTGGAGGCGAACGGCATCGACCCCGCACGCTGCCTCCGCTGCCTGAAGCCCGTAGGCGTCAACCTCGCCGCAGGCAGTGACTGCTCGGCCATCCCGTGCGCGTGGACGTGAGCCGCCGCGCGTGGGCGGACTCCTGTTCAGCGGGCTGCTGCCCAGCACCAACCCTGCTGCGGGGGTGGTGCGGCCGGAGGAAGTGCGTGTGGGCGCGGAGCTGTGCGACTGGGCCGGGTCATCGGGGGCCCTGGCAGTCCAAGGAAGGCGGCCGCATTCGGGTGGAGCGCCCGGCTCAATGGGAGCCCCTCACCGCCTCGTCGGTGAACCCGGGGTGCGGCAGTCCCGGGCTGGCGGTGGAGTCGGATCGCCTGACTCCGCTTCGGCCGTGGTCAGCACACTGACGTTCAGCGCGCACTCGATCTGCTTCACGCTGTGGAAGGCGAACAGGTCTGCTCGCCCGTTCTACACCCGCGGCCCGCCCGCCACCAGCATCCCGATGATCACCGCGCCGTGCACCTGGTGCCCGTCGACGACCTTGTCGACGGGCACGAACACCGGAGCTCCCGAGTCGGCCGGCTGCGACACCACGGTGTGCTCCTTCACTCCGATCGCCAAGCCGAAGGTGCAGCGCCTCGGCTGAGGCTTCTCCTCGCACTCCTTGCCCTCGCTCAGCGAGAACACCTCCACGTCGCAGAGCAGCTTGGTGACCTTGCCGCTCACACACACCTTCTGCCCGACCACGGGCGCGTCCGACTTGCCGAGCACCCTGCGGGCGACGGGCTCACCGGGGGGACCGCCGTCCGTCCAGATGGTCGGCGCGTACACCTGCGGCTTCGTCGGGGTGCCGGTGATCAGCCCGGCGTCGGATCCGTCGTCGAAGAAGGCCCGTGCGACGCTGCCGTACGTGAACTCGCCCGAGACGACCGGAACGTTCTTCTGGGCGTCCGAACAGTGCCCGGCCGTCACCATGGCGCGCTTGCCGTCCTCGACCCGGCGCACCGCGAAGCCCGCCGTGCAGTCGAACAGGGTGCTGCTGACCGTCGTCGTGATGGCGGCGCCGCCGCGGTGCGGCTGCGGATCGTTGGCCCGGTCCGCCGGGGCCCCGGCCGCGGACGTACACGGCACCAGGGCCAGAAGTGCCGTCATCAGGCAGGCCGAAAACGGTCGTCCCCACATCCTGTGCTCCTAGAGGGCGAAGTCGATGCGGCCGAGCAGGCCGACGGTGAGGCCGAAATAGTCCGCGTGCACCAGGCGCCGCGCCGCGGGCAGAGCGGTCCCGCTCACCATGACGGTGTCGGTGGCCGTGTCCTGATCGGTCCGGTACAGCTCGTACTCCTGCACGAGCAGCCGGTACAGCGTGAGCAACTGGCCGCCGGGCGCCGGGAGCCCACCCGTCCAGGCGAAACCGGCGCCGTCGGCCCGGCAGCTCAGCTCCACGGGGGCGCCGACCTGCTTCCAGTCCATGTCGTCCTCGTTGAGGCTCGCCCGGCTCTGCAGGGTCACGACGACCCGGCGGCTCGCGCCCGCCGCGACCGCCTCCGAACCGCTGAGCCCGCCGAGTTCGTTGTACGGCGCCGGACCGGTCAGCCTGACGGTGAGGCTGTCGCCGTCCCGGTGGCCCGTGACCGACCGTGGCGGCACGAGCTGCGCGAACTCCGCGCGCTCCACCTTCGAGAGCTGCAACGGCTCGACCGAGAAGGGCTGATAGCGGGCCAGAGCGAGGCGCAGATACGGGAAGTACGCCGTGTCGGTGCCGGACGCGCCGGTGAAGTCCACATCGATGTCGACGTACCACAGGCGCCGTTCCTCGTGGTAGACGGGTGTGAAGGCCACCGCGTCGACGAGGACCGGAGCCGCGTCGGGCGACTCGGCAAGGTGCAGCCCGGTGAGGACCTTCGCCGCGTTCGGGAAGTGCGCAGCTGTGGGGCGCGGCAGTCGTGTGGTGTCGCCCCAGACCGGGTCCACGCCCCACCGTGTCGCATACGGGTCCGGCAGGGAGGTTCCCGGGTCGAGGACGACCGCCAGCATCTCATCGTCGCCGGAGGAGAACCAGGGCCGGTTCAGATGAACGCGCAGCCCGGCGGAGCGGCGGCTCTGCGTCACCGTGCCGTGCCGGTCGTCAACGGTCCGCTGCCGGCGGAACGTCGGGACGGCGTAGGCCACCGATGGCGGATCGGGCCGGCGCGAGCTGGGCACCGGCACGACGTCGGAGGCCGGACCGACCCGGGTGACCTTGGCGCGGTCCTCGGTGATGCTGGGGTGGAAGTACTCGCGGAACCGGGTGACGGCGGTCGGCGTGTAGCGGACGTTGCGGTGCTTCGTGTCGCCGAACTCATGGGTCCGCGCCACCGAGGCCACGTCCTCGGTGGCGCGCAGGATGATGTCTTCGAGGTGGGTGTGCCCATCGGTCCGGCTGGGCGCAGGGTTGGTCACGTCGTCGAGCCACTCGCTCCAGCTCGCGTCCAGCTCGACGTGGCCGCTGCTCTCGGCATGACTGGCCAGGTGTCCGCTGAGGCGGGCCGCGGTCTGCTCGGCGTCGCGAGCGGTGGTGAGATGGCTGAGCTGGGGCCGGTGCACGGGCTTCTCCACCGCGTGCACCAGGGTCAGTTCGACCCAGGGCGTGAGCATCCAGTTCTCGCCGTCGGCGCTGGCCTGCGACACGAACGCCTTGTCGGCGTCGGGGAGTCCGGCCCAGAACGAGGAGGCGGTCAGCAGGTTCCACTGGCGGAGCAGCGGTAGCTTCTCGGGGTCGAGATAGCAGCTTAGCCGGACGGTCGCGACCTCGCCCTTGGTCAGGAACACGTCGAGCACCCGCTCCAGGAGACCGTCCCACCACTGCGGCTCGCCCGAGCCCTCCTTGATACGCAGCCTGAACGGCTTGGCCTGTGGCCACGGGCCGGGGAAGGGGATCTTGCGGTTCTCGGTGTCGCCGGGAAGACCGCGCAGCATGACGCCCTCGGCCAGCACGTCCGGCAGATAGGGCAGCAGCAGCTGGTCGCCACTGTGCACCACGTACTCGCCCTGCTTCAGGCCGGCGCCGCGCCGTGGCAGGGGCAGCGAGGTGAGCGGGTCGGGGTCGTGCACGTTGTGCTTGGCGATGTGGATCTCCCGCTCCTGCAGCAGGTCGTGCTCGTTGTGCGGCCACTCGGGATCGCGCACCACGGTGTCCAGGAACGACCCGGACTCGCGGGACGCGGCCTCGAAGTACTCCTCGCGCAGCCGCTGGGGCTTGTCCGCGCCGAAGACCGGGTCGAACACGCCGTGCTCCTCAGCCATCTGGAGCGCCGTCTTCGGCGGTGCGACATGGCGCTCGGAGACCGGCTTGTACCGCCGGTCCAGACCGTCCACCGCGGAGTGTGCATCGTGGTCGGGGACGTCGGAGCGCAGCACCGCGTACGCGTCGGTGGAGATCTCCCGGTCGTCGTCGGTAACGGTGCTGCGGATGACTAGGCGCTCGGTGGACTCCCCTTCGTTGAAGGGCAGCAGCGGCACCACCACAGGCTGCGGCACCGGCTCCCAGCGGCCGTAGGTGAGGGCATCGGACTGGACGGCGTCGGCGGTGCTCGCCGTGTGGTCCAGGCTGTTGCCCGCCAGGTCGACGACCCTGGCGCGCATGCGATACGTCCGTCCGTAGCGCAGTGCGGGCAGCGAGCCCGGCTCCGGAACGAACTTGGTGTCCAGCGGCACGTCGGGCGACACGGGCGGGGCGGGCGCATGCGGCTGGTCGTCGAGGCCGATGGTCCGGCCGGGGCGTGGGGCCGCGAGGCTCCAGCCCTGCCAGCCGAACACGGCCTGGTGCCCGTACAGTTGGCGGTCGTCCGCCGCGTCCACCGTCACCGTGCTGCCGCGCACCAGGCCCTCGTCGGGGGCGACCTGGACGGCGACGGGCTGCTGTCCGGGGCGGTGGATGGTGTAGCTGCCGCGGCGGCGCAGCAAGGAGCGCCACTGGGCGACCCGGCCGGTGGCCGGGTCGACGGTGCCGATGTCCACGCGGTACCCGCGTACCAGGTCGGCCGACGTCAGGTCGAGGTCCCCGGTGGCGCTCTGTCGGTCGAGGTCGGTGCCGATGAGTCCGGCGAGGTGCTGGTCGCGGTCCGCGTGCAGCAGCGTGATCCCGGCGCCCCGGGCGGCGGGGGTGCCGGTGCTCACCAGGAGCTCGGCGACCGATCCGGTGCCGGTCGGCAGACGGTCGCTCCGCATGGTGTCGACGGTGCGGGCGTAGTCGAGGTGCTTGAGGGCCGCGCCGTCCACGTCCAGCTCCGTCAGGTGCCAGGTGTCGGGGGCGCCGAGGTTCAGCATGCGGCCGCTGATCAGGCCGCTGTCGGCCGCCGCGAACACACTGCCCCGGGTGAAGCGCAGCTTCGTCCAAGGACGTCTCTCCGGTGTGTTGAGCTGTGCGGCGCCGGTGGCCCGGTCGTCGAAGCGCACCCGGATCCGCGCTCCGTCGGCGACCGCGGCGACCGCGGCGGGCACGGCGAATCGGAGATCGATGACGAGACCGAATCTGCGCTGGAGCTCCGGATAGGCGCCCAGGAGGGCGCACGCATCGTGGAAGTCGACACGGTTCTGCGGATCCTGCGCGAGCCCGGCCGGCGCCGTGCCGCGGTGGTAGAAACGCGCCGCCTCGGCCAGCGCAAGCAGCCGCCTGGCGTCGGTGTACGTGCCGCTCGTGCGGTCCATGCAGACCGGTGTGTGGTCGGTCGAAGCGCCGACGGCCGGTCCGGAGACCCGTGGAAACAGCGCGTTTTCCACAGCGGCGTACCCGGACGTGAGATCACTGCCGAGCTTCAGAACGGGCTCCGAGATCATGCCGGTCAGCCGGAACAGCGGGGGATGTTCCCAGCCCCGGTGGTCCGTCGGCGGCTCCTCGCACAGGAGTCGCTCCTCGCGCGCCCAGGCGCGGCGCAGCCTGCCCCGGGTGGTGTCCACGGCGACGGCCTCGTACAGACCGGTGATCTCGTCATGGACCATCTTCCCCGGATAGGACCGCAGCGTCTGGCGCCCCGCCGCGGCGAGCGTTGGTGGTGTCTTCGGCGGCCGTACGAAGGTGTCTTCGGTGAACAGGGTGCGCCACAAGGTGGAATCGGCGGCCGGGTAGCGGCCGGTCGGCTGCCACTCCTTGACCAGCGTCTGCGCCGGAGCGTCGAACTCCAGCCACAGCGATGGCAGCAGGGCGGCCAGGTGGCCGGGCCAGTCAGCGAAGTGGTCGGAGGCCCCGAGCCGGGCGATGCCGGTCAGCCTCGGACTGACCAGGACGGAGACGCGCACCGCATCCCCGTCCGCCACGCCGTCGGGGAGCACGGTCCACCGGATGCTGTCCATGGTCAGGCCACCTCCGCGAAGGCCGTGCAGTAGTCGAAGACCGGGTCGACCCGGGCGCCGGTCACCGGGTCGGCGTACGGCGACATGAGGTCGACGAAGGACGGTGGAGTGATGGCCGGGTCCGCCGCGGTCAGCGCGGTGTGCGAGGCGCTTCCGGCGAACCGCTTCTCGCAGTGGATCGTCACCGACTCCTCGAAGAAGCCGATCTCGATGCTGATCGTGAGGCTGGCCCGGCCGATCGCGTAGCCGTCCTCGTATCCCAGCTCCATGTACAGCTCGATGGAGGCCGAGACGATGCCGAGGACGTTCACCTCGCCGCGCGCCCGTAGGTAGCCGACCAGTTTGACGCTGTTCTGTGCCAGGTCGAGGCGGAAGTAGATGCCTGCCATCACCGACAGACTGCCGCTGGCCACCCCGAAGTTCATGGAGACGGCGGCCCCGAACTCCAGGGCGGCGTCCAGGACCGCGATCTCCTTGGGCGTCAGGACGATCCCGAAGTAGCCGCCACCGCCGAGCATCGACACGGTCAGCCGGAAGGGCGCCTCCCGGCGGCAGAAGGAGAACCCGGCCTGCAGCGGGGTGTCACCGATGAACGGCACCGAGAGCCCGGCGTTCAGCGAGAGGTTCTCCAGGCTGAACACGCCGACGGCCGCATTGGGCAACTGCATCGAGTAGTTGGCATGGATGCCCGAACCGTCCACGGTGATCGCCGGGGGGTCGCTGAACCCGTCGACGGGGATGATGTTGCGCAGCGTCTGGACGAAATCGAGGTTGCCCACGAAGTCGACGCCCGCGAACTTCACCTCGACGTCCGGCTTCTGCCCGGCGCGCATCGTGAACCGGATCTGCTCGAAGTGCAGCACCACGGCGTCGAACCCCGGCACCATGCGCAGGTCGAACCGGCCCAGTGTGCAGGTGACGTCCGCGGCCTGCGGCAGGTCCGGGCGCAGCGAGCCGCGCAGGTCGGTGGCCAGGGTCAGCTTTCCCACCGGCCAGAACACGGCGTCCTTGGCCCTCCTCGGGATCGGTTCGCCGGCTGTCCAGGCGTGGATGTCGGGCTGCCACTGAAGGTGAGAGTTGACGGCGTCGGGCAACTTGGCGCCCAGCGCGGCGAGTTGGACGGCCTTTTTCAGGGCGAGTGCCTGGCCGACCGTGCTGTCCCAGGTGGCGACCTGGTCGGCGATCCGGCCGAGCAGGAGGCGCACTCCCGTATCGACGGCTGCGGGCAGTGCGTTGCGCAGCGCGGTCAGGGCGTCGGAGAACGCGGTGAAGGCGTTCTCCACCTCCTCGATGGTGGTCGGGTCGGGGGAGTTGTCCAGCTGACTGATGAGGTAGTCGAGAAGGACCTGGACGAAGGCAGCGGCGGCGTCGGTCACCCGGATGACCAGGTCGGCGATCTCCGGGAACTGTTCCTCGACCCCGGTCAGCAGGTCGCGCAGCCCCCGGAGGTCGCCCAGGAACGAGGTGACGGCGTTGACGGTCGCGGTGAAGAAGTTCGGCGCCTTCAGGTTGTCCAGGCCGATCTCGCTCATGATCTCGGTGAGCGGGAACATCCCGAACAGTTTGGCCCCTGCCAGCGCACCGAAGTAGTCGAGGGGGTTGAACCTGCCCTGGGCGAGCTTGTCCCACTTGTCGGCCGCGCCCGCGTCGGCGCCGAGCAGGTGCGCGGGTGTCGCGGCGACCGGGCCGGTCAGCCGGGAGAGGCCGGCGACGGGAAAGTTGGGCTGGGCGAGCGCCCCGGCGGTCTGGCCCCCGTCGCGGAAGGTCAGGTCCACCGACTGGGCCAGCTCGATGAAGACCTGGCCCTTGTTCGCGTCGGTGAAGCCGTCCTGGACATAGGGCCCGGGATAGAACACCGACTGCGGCTGGTCGCCGCCGAAGCCGGTACCGAAGCGGCTCAGCACCGGGACGACGGCCCGCGCCCAGCGGACGGTGGGCACGAAGCGCGGGTTGTCGGTGGGGTCCAGGGCGAGGATGGCGTCGGTGGTGTCGGCGCCCCAGATCAGCTGCGCGGTGGACAGCGTGGTGTCGTCGGCCTTCCGGCTCGGTGCGTACGCGAGCGCCTGGCCGCGCACTTCGGCGACCACCCGGTTGGCGCCCGGTCCGGTGAGGTCGGGCGGCCCGGGCACCGCATCCGTGCCGAGCCCCTGGTAGTGCCGGATGACCGCCTGCACATCGGCCTTGGTCTCGTGCACGATCTTGCCGACGAAGGCCATGGGCGTACGGAACTCGAGGACGCGTCGGTCGAGGTCGACCATGGCAACCTGGAACGGGAAGGGATCCTCGGTATCGGTCACCGGGAAGAAGGCGAGCTTCTCGTTGGGCTCGTCACGGGTCGAGGACAGGCCGGGGATGGTCTGCGGCGGCTGGAGATCGGGCGTGGTCAGGGTGAGGAGCCGGACGCTGGTGAACGGGAACAGTCGGTGCAGGCGCTTCTGGTCGTCGTTGTCGCCTGGCCTCCCGTAGGTGCGCACGGGCTCGCGCACCATGATGAAGTACCGCTGGTTGAGATAGGCGGCGCCGTCCGGGCGGCCGTGGTCGAACTTCCGCTCGGTGACCTTCACCAGATCGGCCAGGTGCCCGAAGGGGAACAGCCGGCCCCGGTACATGACCCGTACGTAGTGGTCCCGACCGAGGGCGGCGCGGTGCCGCCACTGGGTGACGTCGAAGCCCGTGGGCGGCCGGTCCCATCGGCCGAGGGAGTCCAGCCAGCCGCCCATCGTCGACAGCATGAGGTTGTCGACGCTCAGCGGCGCGGGCCGGAAGGCGTCCGGCAGATTGGTGTTGGAGCTCAGATGGACCACCGACGAGCGGTCCTTGCGGTCCATCGCCATGGTGAACTCGCTGCCACCCTTGGGCAGCGGATGGGGGTCGGCGGGGTTGAACCCCGCGTCGCGTGTCCACACCGCGCGGGCCCGGGCGCCGACGAGCCGGGTGTGCCAGAGCTCGATCCGGTCTCCCGGGTCGGGCGGGCCGGTGGCGTGCGTCCAGGCGGCGGTCTGCGGGGGCGAGAGCAGCAGCCGGTAGGGCAACTCGATGCCGGTCCGCGGGTTGGCGGCGTCGGCGAGGGGGTTCTCGGGGCCGGGCCCGGCGGCGAGGGGCTCGGCGGGCGGCGGCCCGGGGGCCTCGGTGCGGAGTCTGGCGTCCGCCGGGCCGTCGGGTCCGTGCCGCGCGGTCAGTTCCGCGATGGTGCGGGCCAGCCGTACCGCCTGGAACACGTCGGGGGGTTGGCCGATTGCGGCCGGTTGGAGCCGGGCCGCCGCGGCCGGTTCCCGGGCCGCGTCCACCACACGCAGCCCAAGCGTCCGCATCGCGGTGAGCAGTCCGGCTTCGCTGTACTCGATGGCGTCGTCGGCGCCCACCGCGAACACCAGCACGCTGCGGCCACCGATGCGGGAGGCCACGGGTGGCGGCTTGTGAGGCTCGCTGCCGGACAGCGGGACTCCGGTTGCCGGCGCTTCGGAAGACGGGGCGCCCGAGAGCGGCGACGCCGGTTCCGGCAGGCCGGGGCTGAGCTCGAAGAAGGCCTGCTCCACGACGTGCTGTGGGCCGAACGTGGCCACGATGTAGGCCGGTTGGGCCGGATCCTGCCGAACCAGTCGGCGTGCACCGAGCAACGGCCGCTCCAGCCGCAGCCCGAGGAAGGCGAACTGGAGGTCCAGGAGGTCGGTTGCCCGTAACAGCCGGTACGGGCCTGGTGGTTGAGACGCGGCCATGTGAGTCCCCTGTCGAAAAGCCTTCAGGCCTTCGAACCGTTCACGCCATGCGAGACACGGGGCACTCTAGGAGCGCCGCGATGGCGGCGGGAGAGGCGCGACGGAACATGCCCCCCGGGGAACGGTGCGGGTTGAGCCAACTCCTGTTTACTGGCCCAGACCTGGACAGGACGCCTCGCGGTGGCCCTGCGCGGGGCGCCCGGGATACGCGCGCAGGGCCAGCGTGAACCCATCAGCAGGAAACAAGCGCCCCTCTCGCCTGCACAACGAGCTCAGCGGCTGTTTCAAGGCAGTAGAGGGGCGCATCTGGCCAAAGTGTCCATGTACGGCGACCAGTTGAGGGTCGGCGCGAGGGTCGACTACTGCCGGATCCGCGCGGCCTAGGGCACGAAGTCGAACGAGTAGTACACGTTGTTGCTGTCCTGCCAGCCGACGCGGGGATCGACGTAGGCCCTGGCTCCGCCCTGGCAGTCCCGGTCCTTGTAGAGGTAGACCCTCTTGTCGGTGCCGTTGAATCCGGCGATGGCACCGTCGTAGTACAGCTGGTAGCAGTAGTACGTGTCGGGATTGCTCTCGGTGCGAGTCACTCCCGACCGCTCGGTCCACTGGAAGTAGCAGGCCGTGCCGGGGCGGCAGGTCGGAGCGGCAGCATCCGCCTGTGCGACGCCGGATACCGTGAGCGCGAGACCGAACGCGAGCGCGAGACGTAAGGCAGCTTTGCGGTACATCACCACATACACCTCTCCATCGTGATTTAGCACTATACAAGGCGTTTGTTCGCTATACGGCATGTCTGATCCGTATACGACGGTCATATTTCCGCAACCCGACAGCCCCGTCCATCACTCGTCGGAGGGGCGCCGAGCGCTGAGCGGGGCGCATGTCCGGCGCGCGAGTCTCCGTTCTCGAATCCGGTCACCCTGCGCAACTTCACTTGATCGAGCCCCGCAGCCCGGGGCGAATTCAACAAATCGTCGCAACACAAGGGACCGCATCGTCTGTGACGACGGTGAAGGAGCCATGAGAGGACATCTCACCGGCCGGTTAACGCTGGTGGGGCGTTAGTTGGGATGTGGGTCGGGGCGTGGGCTGGTGTGTTGCAGGTCGTGTGGTAACCGGCTGTGGTGCCCCTTGTGGGGATGGCGGGTGGGCTGGCCTGGACGGGTCCGATGATCTCGATGCCGTAGTTGGGCTGGTCGGGCTCGTATGTCTCGGTCATGTGGACCTTCCATCCTGACCAGTCGGTGTCTCGCTTGGATCCGGCGCGGACGACGCTGCCGTAGGGCGAGACCAGGCGTTGTCCAGCAGGCCGGATGTTCTTCGAGTGGCGCCAGCGGACGGTCTCGTCCTCGATCTAGAACTCCTGGACCCAGGTCCGACGGAGCATCTCCACTGAGGGGACCTGGCGGAGCCACTCCGGTGTAGCCGTGTGGAAGACGGCCTGCAGCAGGCGCATGCCATCGTTCCCGGTCTCGTGCCTCCGATGCGCTCGGTTTTTGCCTGTGGAAGCCGGTGGTCCCCGATCCGGTAGGAGTACCGCTTGACCCTCTCCTCGTCGGTCAGTTCGGCAAGCCACGGGGGTGCGGCTGCGGCCAGCACGGCGTCCGTGATGCGGGTCTCCGCACTGCCCCCGACCAGCCGATCTCGGAATTCGCTCAGCACTGAATGGTCGAACCCTGGGTCCTCAAGCTCCAAGCCGAAATCGTACTTCCGGTCGATACGTGCCCTGGCAGCCAGGGGCGGCCTGGCGCTCGGACAGGCCCTCGGCAAACGGCAGGATCGACACCAGGGCGAGAACCGTCGGAGACAGGGCCGGTCGACCCCGCTGCGGGAACAGGTCGGCGAAGTCCTCGTCACGGCCCGCGTCGTACTCCGGGCCACGATCGAGGCGGCTCGGAAGAACGGCGCCGACCAGTACACGAAGAAGGAACCGAGGCCCGTCACCACGGTGCGGCGGAACGGGTGCGGATCGGTGGGCCGACGCAGGCCCGCCTGGAGCAGACCCGCATCATCGAGGTCGCCAACAAGGCATCGGGCCAGGTCGTGCCGGACTGTGCGCCGGTCCCCGATCGAGGCGGTCCGCGCCCAGCGCCGCCGCCAGGCCGCGGCGGCCGAGGACCCCGCCCTGCGACGGGCCCGTGCCGACAGCGCGTGCGGCAGGTCCAGTGCGCAAGGATACGGAACCAACGAGGCTCCCCGGCTGAAGGCTTGACACGTGAGACATCTCGCCAACAGCCAGGGAGGCCCGCCCGTTCTGTCATTCACGCCCATCACCCGATCAGGTACCACCCTGGAAAAGCTCACTGGGTATCAATTCCTGCCCCGGGGCGAAGGAGACACGGTCGCATGCTGCCCCCTACCGGCTCGGAAAGACTTCCGTCACTGACGGGGTTGCGCTTCCTCCTGGCGGCCTGTGTCCTGATGGCCCATGCCTTGTCGGGTTCGGCGATCTTCAGCGAAAGACCGCAGGCTGCGCTCTCCGTCGCAGCGGCGCCGCTCGCCACCTCCGCGGTAGCCGGGTTCTTTGTCCTCTCCGGCTTCGTACTCGCCTGGTCGTACCGGCCGGGGGATCGTGCCCGCGCCTTCTGGCGACGCCGCTTCTGGAAGATCTACCCCAACCACGCGTTGGGCTGGGCTCTGGGTGCGCTCTTCTTTGTGGTCGCGACAGCCCCCAGCCCCATGGCGGTCGGTGGCAGCGCAACCGTGCTGGGCGGGGCCGCAGAGTTGTTCCTGCTGAAGGTCTGGATGCCTGTTCCCGAAGCGTTCAACGGCTTCAACGACCCGTCTTGGTCTGTTTGTTGCGAGGCCTTCTTCTACCTGCTTTTCCCGGTGCTGATTTTCGCTGCCCGCAGGTTGAGCCGGACCGGACTGCGCTGCACGTGGCTGGCCCTGGCCTGTGCGATCCTCACGTTCCCCGCAGTGGCGATGGCGCTCGACGGGCGAGCGCTCCCGGGCTGGCCACTCGGTCTGAACGCGCTCTGGTTCGGCTACGTCTTCCCGCCCGTGCGATTGACGGAATTCATGCTCGGAATGGTCACCGCGCGCCTCGTCCAGGAGGGGGCCTGGCCACGGTTGAACGCGCCGATCCGTATCGGAGTCCTGGTGACGGTACTCGCCACAACTCCATTCCTTCCTCTGACGTATTGCCTCGGGGCCAGCTATGGCTTGCCTTTCTCCTTGATCGTTGCCGGGCTGGCCGTGCGAGACATCCAAGGCCGGAGCCGTTTGCTCGCCCGGCCGGCCATGGTCGCGCTGGGAGAGGCTTCGTATGCCCTTTACATCGTTCACTTTCCCTTGTTGATGTCCGCCCGGCAGGCCGTTGGCGTCAATCACCGGTTCGCCGTGCTGAACGGCGTCCTGTTTGCAGCGGGGCTGATGGTGGCGGCACAGCTGGTGGCCCTGCTGGTTCACCGACGCTACGAACAGCCAATCCAGGCGCGCTTCGCTCGGGGCACCCGCGCTGTGTCGTCCGGCCGCCTTGAACACAGCGCATTGCCCGCAACCGACTCCTGCGGTTGAACTCGCCGTGGCGGAAGGTGGTCTGACGTTTCGTGATCGTTGCGGTATGCGGGAGCGATGAGGCAGGCGCAGGGAGGCGGGCTGACGCAGGGGAAGCAGGCAGCTCGTGAACAGGTGAGGCTGGAGACCGCCGAGCGGTTCGCGCGTGGGGAGAGGACCAGGGACATCGCGTGTGGGCTTCGGGCCGGGGAGCGCCAGGTGGAGAAGTGGCGCAGGACGTAGCGTGAGGGTGGGGCCAAGGCGGTCGAAGGGGCCGATGTGTGTGGAGCTGTTGAGCCCCTGCGCAATGGGAGCGTCTCGTACGGGAGTCGGAGCGCGGCACCCTGGGCGCACGGGTGGGACGAGGAGCAGGGGTGGACGCTGGTGCGGATCCGAGCGTTGATCATCCGGTTGTTCCTGGTGGAGTGCTCGGTGCAGGGGGGCGTAGCGCACAACCAGCTCCAGGCCCCGTGGTCTGGGTTTGGGACAATCTCAACGAGTCGACGATCGAGCAATTCCCCAACTCCAGCGTCTTCGTCCCCACGGGACCCAAGTGGAGGCGGCGGTGTCCGGGGTGGGCCGCCCGACCTTGAAGTGTGCGGGCCGCGTCGGTCCGTCAAGGACGCCCGGCGGTGTCGCTACCGCGATGAGCTGGGCTCATCCTTGACCGCCCGCCGCGGCCCTGAAGACCGGCCGGCTATCGGGCGGACCGGGAAGTTGAGGCATCCCCCGGGTCGCGACGGAGCAACTCCGCGCTCCCCATGGGGACGCTCATGAACTTCAGCCGGGTGAATTACGCGGACTTCCACACTCAACGGGCAGCGGACGGCACGGCTGGCGCTGGACTGCCGCCCGGTGGCCTGCCGTCAGCGACGACACCGCCTTCATGGACAACCATGAGCGGAATACAGCTGCCGTGACCGAGCCCGCGCGGACTTCGCCGACTCACAGCTTTCCAGCCTGCCACCTCGAGATCTCACGTGTCACGAGGCTGTCGTCTCTGCGGCGGCGTCCCATGAGGCATCGATGACGGCGGCGATCTGGCCCACCGTCGTGTCCAGAGTGACCTGGTCATCGCTGAAGTGCAGGCCGGTCCGGTTTTCCAGAGCGACGGCGACCTCGACCCGCGTGAGCGAGTCCAGATTCAGGTCTTCCATCGTGGATTCGGGCGACAGGCCTCCTTCTGTGACCGAGAAATCCGCCACCAGTACCTCCACAACAGTGCTGTACCCCTTGCCCATACGATCTCCTTGCGAGGTTCTTACAAACCGGCTTGCCGCGTCCCCTGCACCTCTCAATCCTTACGGCGAAACTCCGAATAACCGGCTAATGGGCTGGATTTCGCGCGGATATTTCGCCTGGATGGGGCATCCTGGCTCTGGTGGCGAAGTCGGGTGACGGCTGCGTGGGACAGTGAGCGGGTGGGCCGTTGAAGTGCGTTTCCCGCCAGGAGCGTTGGGAGTGTCGCGTGTTGCGTCCTGGTGATGTCCCGCCGGTCCCCTAAGCCAGGGCTGCTCTGGCGTGGCAGGTTCATCGCGCGGCACCGATGAGACGCGGGTCCGCGACGCGCTGGATCCGCTGTTCACCGACGCCGACTTCACCACCGGCCCGGTGGCCGGGATGTACCCCGAACGGGGACAGCCGGGTCTGTGGCTTGACTTCTTAGGACCCAGAGACGTCTCGCAGATTTCGAAGTCGGCTGCGCGGATGACCCGGGCCTGCCGCAGTGGCTGACTGCGCATCGTCAAGGACGCCCCACCGCTTGCTGGTGGCATCGGCCGCAATGAACCGAAGCCGGTCTTTCGCCTCCCTGGCCGATGCTGGGTGTGAGCTTCCCCCGGTGGGGTCGCGGCGGTCCTTGCGGTGTTGCGGTGTCCGTGGGCGACGGCTGCGGCTCCGGCTGGGCGGGGAGGCCGAGGGAGCCGGGGCCGGGGCTCTGGACGGCGAGGCTGTCCCGGTCCGTCTTGCGGAACCGGCGATGCGAACCCCGTATTCAGCGCCCGTGCAGCCGTAGGGCCGGTCCTCTCCCCAATGGCCGGCCCTACGGTGCCTGCTCAACTTCCCAGTTCGTCCAGGACAGTTGCGGCCTGGTGGTCGGCGCCGAGGCGGTTCGGGTGGAAGGGGACGGCGGGACCCGGCGGGTTGCTGGACATCGGCAGCAGGCCCTCGACCCACCGCGTACCGGCCGGCTTGCACATGTCGTGCCCGAGGCTTCCCCGGTAGGTGCCGACGAATCGGGCCCCGCCCTCTGCCGCGGCGGAGGCGAGCACGGAGTTCAGGTCCCTGAGCCGTGCGCCCAGCCAGGTCAGGTCCTGGTCGAGGATCGGCACCTGCGGGTAGCAGCCGCGGTCGGTAGCGATCCCCGCGAGATAGTCGACGACCAGGACGGTGGCCCTGGGCGAGCGCTGGTGAATGCCCTCCAGTACGCGAGTGATCCGCGGCTTGACGGCGGCGATCCGCCGCGCCATCAGATCCTCGCCGTCGGGGCCCTCGAACCTGGTCCGGCACGGGGTGGAGAGCAGGGCGGGCAGCGGGGTGATACATCCGAGGACAGCACTCCCGAGCTCCGCGTCATTGCCGCCGATGCCGACGGTGACGAGGTCGGTGGTGGGAGTGAGCCGGTCGAACTGGGGCGGATTCACGCCCTGCTCGACCAGCGGTGCGCTGCCGACGTTCTGTGGCGCGGTCATCTCGGCGGTGGTGGCTCCGCCGCAGGTCGCGTCCCGGAACGTCTGCACCCCGAGCCGGGCGGCGACCTGCTTGGGATAGTTCCAGGAGCTCTGGCCACAGCCGACGGGGGCGTAGGTGTGATCGATGCCGAGCACGGTGGCGTCGGCGGACCAGGAGTCGCCCAGGGCGACGTACTCGTGAAAGCGGGGGCCCGCGTGGCGGGCCTGGTTCGCTGCGTCGGCGGAGGCGGCCGGGGTGGCCAGCAGGGTGAGGGCGAGGGCGATAAGGAGGAGGCGGGGTTTCACAGGTCCATCCACCCATTGCCAGCCAGGGTTTCGGAGCATCCTGGCCGATAGTTCACCCGGCCGGGGGTGCCCCTATGCGTTTCGTCCCAGTGGGTTTGGGTTGATGGTTGAGTTGGCGGGGGTTGTGACCTGCCCTTCAGTCAGAGATCGGTGACGGTGTCGTAGTTCGCTGCCGCGGGGGTGGTCGTGAGCGTGACGGTGTCGGGTCACTGGGGCAGTGGTTGCGTTTGTGGTGGCAGGCTCGGGCGATGGTCTGGTGACAGCGCCGCCAGGCGGACCAGGCCAGGCCGTGACTGATCCGGACCGTGGGCATCGGCTGCGTGGTCATCACGATGATGAGGCGACGGATCTCACAGGGGGCTCAGTGGCTAAGCGGCACGGAGGGAGGCATGGTCCAGGGCCGGCCCCCTCTCTGTCGCCGATAGGTCGTCATGGTGGTCGCGGGCGGCCTCGGCGGCCTGCACCGGCCAGTTAAGGCGGCGGCCAGTTGGGCAACGGAGATGTGCCGGTACCAGCCGTGGAGGGAGCGGACCTCGTAGACCGCCATCTGCGTGCTTCGCCAGCTTGATGGCCGCGGGGGCGGGCTGGCGGGTTGTGGGGACGGTGCTCAGGTCGACACCGGGGAGGGGGCGGAGCTGCGCGGGAGCACCGCTCGAGGAGCATGCCGCGGCCCCGCTGCTCCTCGGGGGGCAGGGGAGCGCGGGGCCGTGTGACGGGGTCGGACGGGGGTGTTGGACTTGCGCCAATTGCTTTGGGTGCACGGGCCAGCGGTGGGTATTTCGTGTGGAGGTTCCTAAACCCACGCCGCATCCGGGCGAGGGTGAGTTTGTTCGGCAGAGCGGATCTTTTCCCGGGACGACGGAGGTCGGCCGCCAGGGGCGGGCGAGGCGGAGCTGCGTATGGGCGGCGACGATCAGCCATGTCCATCGATCGGCTGCCTGTGGGCTGCGGAGCTGTGGTTTCGTCCCGGACACACCTTCCGAGCGATCCAACAGACGTTGGGGGCGTTGGTCTTGGACCGCCACAGCCAGACCGGCTTGTTCAGTCCGCCGGATCTGCGCAGTGTCGGGCTTCGTTGATGGCCCGGTCTGGGGTGTTCGTCCGGCCGGTGCTGGTTGCGCGGGTTGGTTGGGCGGTGTGCAGTTTCACCGGTCGTCGGCAGTGGGGTCGGGGTTGGGTGGCCGGCTCTCGGGAAAGCCGGCCCTCACCCTTCCCGGCGGCAGACGATGTCGTTCGGGGACTGGTTCCGGCAGGTGACCCCGCTCCCGGGGCCGATGAGATGCGAGAGGCGCGGTGCGAGGTCCCGCTCGCAGGACAAGGCCGGGCCGTCATCGGGCTCGGCGTTCGCCTCCCGGCAGACCCTGTCGATGACGCTGCTGCTGCTGACTTTCGGGCCGGGTGGAGGCGGGTCCGCGGAAGCCGACGGGGCGAGCAGGCTCACGGCGAGCACCGATGCGGCGAGCACCTCTGCGACCTGGGCGCGGGTCGGCCTCAGGATCCGTCGCGACATGACTGTCCTTTCGACTGGTTCATATGGATTTCCTGCGAAACGAGGCCATGATCGACGGCAGCGGCGTCGTACGGGCAGGGACACGCTCGGTGCGTTCGTGTGAACTCCGGGGTGAGCGACATCCACGTCGTCCTCGATGGTGGCTCACGTGAAAATGTCCACGCGGGACTCGCCTCAAGTTTTCCCGCCGGGCGCCGCTGGCGCTTCCGGTCCACTTCGAGGACCCCTGCTACAGTCCGGCGCCGATCGGCGCGGCCGGGGGCGGGCACTCCCGGCCGGTCCTGGGCCCCGGAGCCAACCAGGAACGCCGACAGTCCGGCCAACCCGCGCCTGCCGCAAGCCATTGACCATGCGCGACAGCGCTACCCGCAGGCGTACTTCGTCGCCGGGCATCTGCTCAACGGAGGCGTCGGCGGATCCGGCCAGCAGGCCGCCAATCCGACCATCCTGACCTCGCTGGCGAACGGCGCCCGCAAGAACCTCGACAACCGGGTCAAGGACGCCCTGACCGTCTTGGTCCGGATCTACCAGGCCCTCCACGACCTGGGCACAGACATGTCCACGCTCTGCTACGGCATCCGGGTCGAGGTGGCGACCAACGGCTCCTGGGGCACCGATTACCCCGACTCCTACATCTCCCAGGCCCTGTGGTGCCAAGCCGTGGTCGATGGCGCTCTTCCCGACGATGTGGCGGACTGCACGGATGTCGCACCTGGTGGGAGCCCTGGAAGAGCTGCTGGCAAAGGCCAACAGCAACGGCCATGTGCTCAACGACCGGCCCGCAGGCCCTGGTTCGGCCCGCGGCAGCCACGCCGCCCACCCAGTGACCGCGCCCCAGGCGGCGTACTACTCGGACCCGGACACCGACATGGAGTCGGTGTCCAGGGTCTCCTCCGACGAACACGACGACCCGACCCACCACCCCGGCAGCACCGCACACCGGTGGTCCGCCTCACCTCAGGAGAGCCGAACCCTTTTTCCTCCTGGGCCTCGCGTGCGGCCTGGCGGTGGAGGCGGGCTGCCCGTCTGGGCCGGTACCGGCGTAGGTGCCAGCGTGAGTACCGGCCTGGGTACCGGCGTCCCGGGGCGCGGGCTCGGATAGTCGCCGGTCGGGCCGTGGGGGTAAGCGGTGCAGGTGTGCTGACACCTCCCTCGCTATGGGGGAGGAGGGGCTTTCGCCTTCCCTCTGGGCAGTCGGGCCGGTTGCTGTACAGGTCGCCGTGCAGGGTGCCGTATGAGTGGCGGGGCCGGTTGCAGTACAGGTTGTTTGGAGCGCCGGGCGAGAACAGCGCTGGCGAGGCTGTGACCTGCGTGGGTCAGTGCTGCAGTGCAGGGCCCGCGGGCGCCGACACCTCCTCTCCTCTACGCGGACCGTAGCGAGAGGTTGAGTCTCCCCGGGCGGGCAGCCGGGCAGCGGCCGGGCTCGGCGGCGTCGTCCAGGAACTGCTTGCGCTCGGGCCGCCGGGATCGTGGGCCGTGGCGGCTCGTTGTGTTCCTGGTGCTCGATCCCGGCTCCGGTCGCGGGGAGTCGACCCGGCCGGGAAAGTCGTCCTCAAGGTGTGCGAGCACGGGTTGGAGGGCGTGGGCTGGCTCGCGGCGGGTTGCCCTGCAACTCGCCCCACAACTTGCTCACCAAGTTGCCTCCCAACCTGCCTTACGACTTGCCCCCAGAGCCCGGGCTGGACTTCGCGGGCAGGGGGTCTGACCTTGCGTGGTCAAGGGGTTGGCGATGGGGCTGCAGGGCGCCGACTACTTCTGTACGACACCCTCTGTGGCGTCGGCAGAGTCCAGTCTGAGGTTCCCTCGGCCCTTCGGGCCCTGGTTCTTCCACGACACGGAGTGGCTGTGACCGCAGGGTCTGTACCTGGTCTTTCGTTAACCCTTTGCCGAGGAGCCGATGGGCCAGCTAGGTTCTCCCAGCCGTCCGATGTTGTTCGGGACCGGTGCTGTCGACGAGGAGGTGTGGAGCACATGCGCAGGAGTGCCCAGCAGTTGAGTCCGCGTATTGACCTTGGCCACTTCCTCACGACGGAGACACCTTGTCGTCTCGCATCACCCCACTGACCGACCCCGTTCACGGCGCGAACAGCCGGCGTCTTGCATGGCTGGCGTCCGACGCTGATTCCATCCCCATCGGAACCGCCTTTCTGCGCCTGTTCAACAGTCCCGGACAGGAGCACCTGGCCGAACTGACCCTCGGTGTCCATCCCGCGGAACGACGCCAGCACGTCGGCTCGCAGCTCCTCAATGCCGCCGTGGCCGCTGCCCGGGCCGATGCCCGACGATGCGTCATCGCGCAGGCCGAGGCCGGATCGCCAGGCGACCACTTCCTGCCGTCGCACGGTTTCAGGAAGGTCCTCGCCCTGAGGTTCTCCCGCTTGCCACTGGCCGATGTGGACACCACCGCCCTCGCCGAAATCATCGAGCGCCCGCATCCCGGCTACCGGCTGATGTCATGGCACGGAACTGTGCCCGACGGCCTCGCCGAGACGTTCACCGACTCGCGTCGCGCCATGGACGACATGCCCATGGACGACACCGACTACGGCACGGTGACCTGGGACGTGGACCGTGTCCGGGCCGCGGCGAAAGCCGTCGAACAGCGCGGCGACCACCTGCACACCGTCGTTGCCGTCGACACCTCCGACGACTCGATCGCCGGGTTCACCGAGCTGGTCGTCCCCAGCAACGGCAGAGGTGATGGCCAGCACTACGGCACCGGCGTGCTGCCCGAGCACCGTGGACACAGCCTCGGCCGATGGATGAAGGCCGAGTCGATCCGACACGCCCATGGGCGCTATCCAGACCTCGGCGGCCTCCTGACTGACACCGCCGACAGCAACACGCACATGAGACAGATCAACGACAGTCTCGGCTACACGCCGACGCACACGACACACCAGTACCAACTCGAACTTTAGCGGCGGACGGACGGGCCGGACCTGGACATCACATCGTCCGGCCCGTCCATGCCTTCGATACACGGCTTGGGCCGCATTTCCCGCGACCATGCCGGTCTGCTGCGACCAGGACTTGATGACCACGTAGCGGCTTTCGACGGCAGCCGGGTTGCTGTGTTGCCGGAGCCTAGAAACCGACTTGGCCGAGGAACTTGTCCTCGGTCACCTCTCGGTCATTCCCATAGCCCTCCGTGTCGGGGCCTTCGGCTGGAATTGGGTTGTCACGCGGAATCTACCGGGATTCATAGGCCAAGAGCCTGCCACGCGACGGAATAGCGTTTCAGTCACGCCGGCTGCATCGTGGCGGCGCCGGGGCGCGCGCTGTGTCATGGTGCCGGGTCCGGCCCGGGTTGCGGTCAGACAGCTCCCCGCCGCTCTGAGGACTCGTTCACCTCAATGGCATCACTCCCTTCCCCGGTGGTGGCCTCGGTGAGCCGGAACGATTCACCCTGTGACCCCGACGTGAGCGTGGTGGAGGAGCCGGTCGACGGTGGCGGTGGCCAGGGCCTTGGGCATGATCTGGTCGAACCCCGAGAACGACTCGTTTGACGCGATCGCCACGCTGTTCTTCTCCTCGCGTCCGGTCAGGACCTGGTGCACAACTCGGCCTCGCGGCGGACGAGTTCCATCCAGCTGCGACCCAGTGCCGGGCACGGGATACTGGTGTCTTCTGACGACGCGGCGACCAGGGGAGCGCATCGGTGAATTCTGCGGGGAAGAGGAGTCGTTGGGGTGCGGGCGGCAGGCGGGGCGCACGGCATGCGGTCGTCGTGGGCGGGAGCCTCGCGGGGCTGCTCGCGGCGCATGTCCTCGCCGGGTATGCCGACCGGGTGACCGTCGTCGAGCGCGACCGTTTCCCGGACGGTACGAGGCCACGGCCCGGCGTATCGCAGGGCCGGCATCCGCATGTCCTGCTGGAGGGCGGGCAGGTGGCCCTGGAGTCGCTGCTGCCGGGTTTCCTGGCGGAGCTGCGGGCCGCGGGGGCACCGCGCGTGGGTCTGCCGTCGGACATGGTGCAGAGTCAGGACGGGCGCTGGTTCCGGCGGCTGCCCGCGACGACGCACATCTACACCGGTTCCCGCGCGCAACTCGAGGAGTTGGTGCGGCGGCGCGTCCTCGCCAACCCGGTGATCAGCGCGGTGGAGGGGACCGATGCCGTCGGGCTCCTCGGAGACGCCTCGCGCGTGCGGGGCGTGCTGCTGCGGGACCGCTCCGGCGACGCCCGAGGGGAGCGGCGTGCCCTTGAGGCCGACCTGGTCGTCGACGCCTCCGGCGGCGGTACGAAGGCCCCCCAGTGGCTCACGGCGATCGGGGCCGAGGCCCCGCACGAGGAGACCATCGACACGGGTCTCGCGTATGCCTCCCGCCTCTACCGCGGCAGGAGCGGTGTCCTCGACGGCGACACCTGCGGCTACTACGTCTACCCCAGCCGAGCCCAGGTCCACGGCGGTGGTGCGCTGCCGCTGGAGGACGGCACCCATCTGGTCATCGTCTCGGGGCTACACGATGACGAACCGTCCACAGACGACGACGAGTTCGTGGCGTACGCCAAGAAGAGGCTGCCGCATCCGCTCCTGCACCAGTGGCTGGACGAGGCCGAACCGCTCTCCTCGGCGTTCGGCTACCGGCGGACCGCGAACATCCGCCGCCGCTACGACCTGCCCGGCCGCCACCCGGCCGGATTCCTTGCCACCGGCGACGCACTGTGCTCGTTCAACCCGATCTACGGACAGGGCATGGCCGTCGCCGCGATGAGCGCGGTCGCCCTGCGCGACGCACTGGCCGATCCGCGCCGGATCCCCACGACGCGGCGCGTGCAGCGGGCACTCCTCGCGGCGTCCCGGCAGGCGTGGGACATCTCCGCCGGAGCGGACCGCAAGATGCCGGGCGCGGTCGGCACTGCCGTAGCCGCCGGGCCCGCGGACCGCATCGCCGACTGGTACCTGGAGCGCGTCCTGGAGCGCTACCCCGCCGACCCCGTAGTGGGGCCTGCCTTCCGTTCCGTACTGACCCTCTGCACACCCGTCACCGCCCTCTTCGCCCCGCCCGTGCTCCGGGCCGTCCTCCTCCGCCCGGCCGCGCCTACGCCCACCGAGCCGCCCACGGCACCGGAGGAACCAGGGCGCTGAGCGGATCGGCAGCTGACGGCAATTGTCCCGTCAGGCCGCGCGGCATCCCGTCCGTCCCGGAAACCCGGTGTTCGGGGACGGTTCCGTCGCGCGCGAGGAACACCGGTGGCGGCCAATCCCCCTCGCCCGCCACCCGGGCCTGTCTCATCCGCTTCTCTGTTCTTCCTGCCGTAGCAGTTGGCCGGCCACTGCCCGACCGGCTTGTCGAGTGCGGTGGCGTGGTCGGGTGCGGCCAGGGGCATGGTCCGGGGCGGGTGCGGAGGAGCTGTACCTGGCTGAGGTTGGTCCTCGCAGCAGTTCCCCGCATCTGGGGGGTCACTTCTGCTGGTCGTTCCAGAGGCTGCCAAGGTCGGTCCTGCCGTTGCCGTCGAAGTCGCCGCCCAGGATGGCCTGGACGCTCTTCCAGCTCGTCTCGGGACACATGGACATGCCGTCGCTCAGGCCGCCCTGGCCGTTGCCGTACGGCAGCAGCGGGCCGTCGCCGGTGGTGATGACGACGTCGTCGCGGCCGTCGCCGTGGAAGCCATCGGTCACGATCTTCGTGGTGTTCTTCCAGTCCTGACTGCCGCTGTGCGCGTCTTCGACGGCGTTCACGACGAGGTGAGCAGCCCGCGTTCGGTGTGAGTGGCGGATGGCAGGATCGCCGCCGGGAGGGAAGTCCCCGCTCCGGAGGCCGTGGCGGTCGACGGGGACGGGCACGTTCCCATGCCCGGTCTCAGCGATGCGCACGTCCATGTGTCGATGCACGTCCATGTGTTGCTGGGCGGGAACACAGAAGACGGCGGCCGCCGGATGTCCGCCTCCAGCTCCCGCACCTCGGCCGGCTCGGCCCAGCCGTCGCCGTTTGGCTTGGTGGACGTTCAGCCGTGCGGGTTCACGTCCATGTAGTCCGCCCAGATCTTCGCCGGGAAGGCATTCCCGCGGTGTGTGTCACCGCCCACGTCCGACATCGGCAGCAGCTGGCCGTTCTCGGGCTTCATGCGGAACATGGTCACGGCGGTGGAGGTGTTCTTCGCCCAGCCCACGAACCAGGCCGATTTCAGGCGGTCCTGGTCGCCGGTGCGGCCCGCCGCGACGGGTGCGCCGACGGCACGGCCGGTGTCCTTGCCGAGTGCCTTGCTCCCTGCTTCGCGCAGGGCGTCACTCACCTCGTCGGCGACTTCTCGGGGCAGGGCGCGCTGGGCCTTGGTACGGCTCTCGAAGCCGCCCACCGGCTCGTCGTCCTTGAGGAGCTTGGTCACCGAGTAGGGGTCGTTCCGGAGGCCGTGGTTGGCCAGCGTGCCGTACGCGCCCGCCATGCGTATCGCGCTGGGCGTGGACGTGCCGACGGAGAAGGTGTCCTCCAGCGGGGCCATGCTGTTCTCGAGCAGGCCCGAGCGGATCGCGATGTCCTTGACCTCCTCCAGGCCCACCTCCTTGCCGAGGCGGACGTACGTGGCGTTGCCGCCCTCCGCCAGGGCCTGGCGCAGGCTCGGGTGGGAGTTGTCCGGCGCGTCCGTCGCCGACGGGCTCTGGAGCTTGCCGCCGTTGCCGTAGAAGTCCCCGGAGTGCACGGACGTCCGGTCGCCGTCCTTCGTCTGCGTGCCGCGCTGAAGAGCCGCCGCGAGGACGAACGGTTTGAAGGCCGAGCCGGCCGGCACGCCAGAAGTGTCGGCGTTGTTGGTGAACTGCTTCGTCGCGTCGGGTCCGCCGTAGAGCGCCAGGACCGCGCCGTCAGAATGGCGTACGGAGGCGGCGCCGACCTGGACGTTCTGGTCGGCCTCCCGGTGCTTCGGATCGATGTCCTTGGCCAGGACGGACTCGACGGACGCGGTGAGCCGCTCCACCTGTTTCTTGTCGAACGTGGTGTGTATTCGATAGCCGCCGTGTGCCAGATCCTGGTCGGTGATCATGGAACGCGCCTTGATGTATTTGTTGGCGACATCGACGAGATAGCCGGTCTGGCCCGCGAGGCTCGTCGACTTGGACTGCTTGTGCGGCTCCGGAAAGTTCCGGTAGCTGTCGCGCTCCTGCTGCGACATCAGCCCGGCTTCGACCTCACGGTCGAGGATCCACGTCCAGCGGTCCTTCGCGCGCTCGTGGTTGGCGCTGCTCGTCGCCGGGTCGTAGAGCTCGGCGCCCTTTAGCAGGGCGGCCAGCGCGGCCCCCTGGCTCGGGTCGAGCTGCCTCGCCGGAATGCCGTAGTACGCGAGCGCGGCGGACTCGATCCCGTACGCGCCGCGGCCGAACCAGCTGGTGTTGAGGTAGCCCTGGAGAATATCTCGCTTGCTCTTGGTCTGATCGACCTTGAGCGAAATGATGAACTCCTTTGCTTTTCGGGTGACGGTCTGCTCCTGGGAGAGATATGTGTTCTTCACGTATTGCTGGGTGATGGTGGAACCGCCCTGTGTCTCCTCTCCCTCCACCGTACTGACGGCGGCCCGGAGAATTCCGCTGAGAGAGACTCCGGGATCGCTGTAGAAACTCTCGTTCTCGGCGGCTATCACCGCGTTCTGTACGGAATTCGGCACGTCCGAGAGGTGGACGACATTGCGGTTCACCTTGCCCAGGCTGACCATCTGGGTGCCGTCCGCCCAGTAGTACGTGTTGGCCTCCTGGATGGCGGCGGCGTTCTCGTCAGGGATGTCGACACTCGCATACGCCCAGGCGAACAGGCCGGTCAGACCGCCCAGGCCGAGGATGACCGTGCACAGCACCAGCCGCCACGACGGCAGCCAGCGGCGCAGACCGCGCCTGCCCATGCGCGGATAGTCGACGAACCGCTTGCGGCGCGCGTCACGTTTCGCCCGCTTTTCTCGGTTCTTCTGCTGCTGCCTCTTGCCCACGCTCTGGCCAATCCCCTGGATATCTGTGTTGCCGGGGAAGATGAACCAGAGGTGCCAAGCGGTTGGCCGCCTTCTATGAGCGTCCCATGACGGAATTATGACCGTTCCATGACAGCGGCTTTTTGTGAAAGTTCTGTGAGGGTGGGGGAGTTTCCTTGTGTTCCGGGTCATCCGGACCGGGTACTTCTTTCGGCCATGTCTGCTGCACGGAGGCAATCCACAGGCGTGCGGTGTGGCATGGTGACGGCTCCGGCCCGTCAGGTTCCCCCGTCTTGGCGGGCCGGACCACGAGGCGACCCGAGCAGCCGCAGTGCCCGGGCCGACCGGAACGCGCGTCCTTCAGCCCTCGGGCGACGCGCGGACGAGGGATTGGGCGATGTCTCCCTGGACCATGCCGGTCTGCTGCGACCAGGACTGGATGACCACGTACCGGCCGTCGACGGCTTCCTCGGCCGCGCGGATCACCGTGTCACCGGAGCCGTGGATGCCGTCCTGGCCGAGGAGCTTGTCCTCGGCCACCTCCCCGTCATTCCAATAGCCCTCCGTGCCCGCGCCGTCGGGGCGGAACTGGGTGGTCACGCGGAATCTGCCGGGGTCCATGGACCGGGAGCCTGCCATGCGGTGTTCGTCGACTGTCGCGGTGCCCTGGCCGGCGCCGCGGGTCGCTGCTTCGGTAAGAACGACGGGGCGGGGTGGGTCATTGGCGGTGTACGGCGCTGACCCAGGCGGGCAGGGCCATGGCGGCGAAGACGAGCATTCCCAAGAACGCGAAAGGCTTCGTCCTGCTGCCGCGGCGGTGGATCGTGGAAAGCCGGTGGATGCCCACCCGGTGCCTGGTCAGAGACTACGAGTGCCTCCCGCACACGCGGAAGCGATGCTCAACACGGCCGTCATCACGCTGATGACCCGCCGCTGCCCCAGCGCCGCCCCACCACGGCCCGGCGAACTCGTCCGGGCCGCGTGACGCCAGCTGTACGGGCGGCACGCGCGGGCCGGGCACGCAGGGCGCCCGGCATTCGTGGGAGGCGGATCAGGCGGCGACCGCGGCGCGACCGGCGGCGTACACCGCGGCCTGGGCGGCGACGCGCCGGCCGAGGTGTTCGGCGGTGGCTATGTCGGCCTTGTGGACGCCGTCCGGGCCCCGGTCGGTGTCGGTCTGCGCGCCGGCGCCCAGGTAGAAGCCGAGGCGGTTGAGGTCGTTCTCGGAGGCGGTGGTGGAGTGCCAGCCGGACGGCAGCCCGAGGTTGATCCAGTGCATTCCGTGCTGGGCTGCCAGCACGGAGAAGAACTGCAGGGTGTGCAGCTTGTCGCCGCTCTTTGAACCGGAGTTGGTGAAGCCCGCTGCCAGCTTGTCCTGCCAGGCGCGGGTCGCCCAGCGCTTCGAGGTGGCCTCGGCGAAGATGTGGAAGGCGCCGGACGCGGTGCCCATGTAGGTCGGCGAGCCGAAGACGATCGCGTCGGCGGTGTCGAGCAGCGCCCACTGCTCCTCGGTGATCTCGTCGACCTTGACCAGGTGGACGGTAGCCCCGGTGTCGGCGGCACCCTCGCGCACCGCCTCGGCCAGCACCGAGGTGTGGCCGAAGCCCGAGTGATGGGCGATGGCGACGACCGGCGGGACGGCAGCGGCGGAAGAAGCGGTCGGGGCAGGCGTGATCATGATGGCGGGCTCCTCAGGGTCGTGCCGCGTGGCGCGGCGCGAGGCGGTCAATTCACCAGGGAGACGAGGTAGCCCCTCCAGGTGTGACAGCTCAGAGGCGCACGAGTTTGTCGGGATTGACGACCCTGCGGTACGCGGTGATCAGACCGTCGGTGATCTGGACCGTGTCCACGGACTGGACCCGGCCTTCGCGGTAGGACACCAGGGCGAGCTCCCCGCCGACTTCAGCGAAGGCGATACGGTCCGGACGCCACCGGCGTCCCACACGCACCATGACCTCGGCAACGCGCTCGCCGCCGTGGATGAGCTTGCGTGCCGCGAATGCCTTGCCGCCGCCGTCGGTGACGAAGACGGCGTCCGGGTGCAGGAGCCTGACCAAGCCGGCCAGGTCCCCGGCCTCGTACGCGGCGCGGAAAACCGCGAGGACGCGTTGGCGCTCCGCCTTCGATGCCTGCGGCATGGACTGTTTCGCCTTGGCCACCCGCCGTCGCGCCCGCGAGGCGAGCTGCCGGGCGCCCGGCACGGAGACGTCCAGCACTTCGGCGATCTTGCCGAACTCAAGACCGAAGACATCGTGCAGGACGAAAGCCACCCGCTCCGGCGGGCTCAGCTCTTCCATGATCAGCAGCATCGCCGAGCTGACGGACTCATCGACGAGTACCGGCTGCGACGCGTCCGGCCCTGTCAGCAGCGGCTCCGGCAGCCATGGCCCGACATAGCTCTCCCGACGGAAACGGGCACTCTTGAGAATGTCGTACGACCGCCGCGCGGCCACCGTCACCAGCCAGGCCCGCAGATCACCGATGTCCCGCAGATCCGCTCCGGCCGCCCGCAACCACACATCCTGGGTCACGTCCTCGGCATCAGCCACACTCCCCAGCAGCCGGTAGGCCACACCGAAAACCGCAGGCCGGTGCCTCTCCCATCCGGCTCCGAGCGCCTCCTCCTGCTCAGACCGTCCGGGCCCGGGCCCATCACCCATACCGATCGCAACCTCCTCCAGCATGCGGATCCAGCGTAGCCACCCGAACTCGGGATCTTCGAAGGCAGCCCCGCAGAATCGGCGGTGGCGGCGCGGCATGCAGAAGGATGGCGCCGGTCTGGCCCTCGGCCCACCGCCGGTTCCAGGTGCGCCTTGAAGGGGTCGAGCTCGGTGGGGCGGGGCTGGTGACGGCCGTTGGGCATCTGCTCGGGCATCTCGGCGCGGGCGGCCCGGCGGACGGTGTTGCCACCATGTGCAGTTCCCGGGCGATCTGCCGGATGCCGTGCCCCTGGTCAAGGAGGGAGTGGACGATCGCGTGCCGCTCGCGCAACCGGGCTTCGATGGGCGACATCTCCTGCGCAGTGTCCTCCGACTTAGCGAAGGAGATGTTCACGATGCCGTTCACATCGGCTTCGGGCGGCTTGAGGCAGGTGTTGTGCCCACGGACGCAGCGTTCCACCGCAGTGCCGAGTTCTGCAACAAGCCGAGGTTCTGCAACAAGTGGAAGGGGTCTGCGACCTGGACCACATCGGGTGCTCCAGTGCGGGCGCCGTCCGCGTAGTAACCCGCTCGGTCCCGGCAAATGACCTCAGACCTCGGATGAGCCCGCAGCCAGATGGCCAGCGTCTCGGCATCCCGGTCCGCGAGCAGATCAAAAGGCTGGCCGGTCTCGCAGTTGATGAAGACGGTGCCATGGTGCTGCCCGCGGCGGGTGGCGAAGTCGTCGACGCCCAGCACTTTCGGCATCGTCCAGGGCGGGTCCGGCAGCGCCATCACCAGCCGCAACAACGTCGCGCGACCGATCGGGCTGTGCAGCACCGCGGCCAGGTGAGCGCCGACCCGGCCACCCAGCACAACTCCCACGCACTCCAAGATCCTGCGGGACGCTGGAGTCCGCCTGCCGTAGCGAAAGGTCAGGCCCGGCACCTGCTCGACAATCGTGCGGCGTGGGCGCTGCGCATTGCCGCAGTACAGCCGCCGCACCGTCAGCTCGATGCGCACCGGCTGATCGCCTACCGGCGTATCAGCCAAAGACGCCGCTGGTAGCAGCTGTGCTCACACCGCGAGGACGCTCCGCAGCCGGGGCAGGACACCAGGCGGTCCCGGGTTCTCGCCACGATGTGCACCACGCCGCCTTGCGCGAACGCCCGCTCCACCAGCACCGCATTGAGTTGCGGAAGCAGCACTTGAAGAGTCCGTCACACCCCACCACCGTCCCCGACTACGGCGGTTCACGGCCCCAGAATCACAGTGATCGCCCCCACGGAATTTGATCCAGATCCTCGTTCACACCGGCATGACCATCAATCCCGAGGAGTGAGGCACACCCCTCCGCTTTCGCTGTTTTCGCAGACTTCCGTCGAGGTCTCGGGGGCAGCCCACGGTTGGCCAAGTCAGCTGTAAATTTCGGGGAGTTGGTGGGCTTCAGTGGCTCGACGGCAGGGCCCTACGATCGAGCGCATGACAATCCAGCGGATGGACCATGTAGGTATCGTCGTCGACGATCTCGCTGCCGCAGTGGCGTTCTTCGTCGGGCTCGGGCTTGAGGTGCAACGCGAGGGGTCGGTGGAGGGCGGCTGGGTGGACCGCGTCGTGGGTCTCGAAGGTGTCAGGGCCGACTTCGCGGTCGTGCAGACCCCGGACGGCCACGGACGGCTTGAGCTGACGAAGTACCACGCGCCGACAGGCTCGGGGGGCAACCTGAATCCGTCGGCGAACACACTGGGCATGCGCCATGTCGCGTTCGCCGTCGAAGACATTGACGCCGTGGTCGCCGGCCTGCGAGGCCGTGGCGGAGAACTCGTCGGCGAGCTGGAGTCCTACAAGGACAACTATCGGCTCTGTTATGTCCGTGGCCCGGAAGGACTCATCGTCGAGCTGTCGGAGCGGATTGGCTGATCGTCGTTCTCGTAGGTCATCCGGAGGTGTCGGCGCTGGCTGTGGCCCAGGCGTGCTGGACAGTACGGATTTCGTCGGCGGTGGGCTGAGCTGGTCGGTCGCGGAAACCGGGCCGCGATGCTGACGCGGCGGAGTTTGGCGGTCGTGTCCGCGAAGGAGGGCTCGGCCCTGGTCATGTCCCACGGTGACGTCGGCGTCGCTCGGCGGCGTCGTAGGGGTGGTGGCCGAGCAGCGTCTACCAGACGACGGTGACCGTGTAGCACGACAGGGCGAAGGGAACGGTCCGCTGGACCGCACGGCGGGTACGGGACTGAGCCTGGCCCGCACCGAGATGTTCGCGTGCTTCCGCGAAGGTGCACTCGATCGACCAGCGCCACGCGTACCGGGTCACCAGTGCTGTGGCGAGAGTGTCGAGGTCGGTGGTGGCCAGGACCAGCAGTGGCTTGCCAGCGTGTCTGCCGGTCTCCCGCAGGAGCAGGACGCGGACGGTCTGGGTGTGCAGCGAGCCCTACCACAGACAGCACCGCTCGGCGATCGTCACGGTGTCGCGGCGGTGGTAACGGTCCACTGCGGCCGGGTGCCAGGACAGTTGGGCGGCGAGGTCGGCGGCGGTGCCCAGGCAGTCGCCCTTCAAACTGGGCCGGCCGCGGCGTCCGGTCCTGGGCGGCGCGAGACCGTAGAGGACGGCACTCTTGCGCAGGCGGGTGGTGAACGTGATGTTCGCCGGGAGGTGTTACAGGGACTTGCCGTGGTAGGCGCGTCCGCGACCACATGCAGTGTGCGATGCGAGTGGCAGGACGACAGCGTCCGGACCGTCGCAGCGGCCAGCTCCACCTTGGGCTTCCCGGTGCCGGGCCGCCAGAGCCGGGCCATCACCGGCAGGCACACCGGACGGGACAGGAAGGGGAGACCCACGAGCAGGCCCAGAACGACAAAGCAGGTGCCCCGCCCGACGGGACGTGGCCCCCGGGCGGCCCCTTCGTGCTGCCAGAACGCCCCGAACACCTTCTTCCCGGACCACTTGAGCAGGGGTGTCGTCCACCGCCGCGACCAGCGGCGCGTCCTCGGGCAGCAGCAGGCGGGCAATCTCGTGGGAGAGTACGAGATCGGCGTCGGCGCCGCGCCCGTTACCCCGAAGCTGTGTACTCCAAGACGTCGGCGCGCGATGTGTCTTCAACACGGGTGCGCGGGATCCGAGTTGCGGGTGTTGTGCGCCGTTGCGATGCGTCGGTGATTGTCTATGTACGTGAGCCTCCGGCTCGGCTGCCGTCGCAGCAGCCGGGACGGCAGCCGAGTGGGCTGGTGCCGGACAGGAATCCGCCTTTCCCGCCCAGCCAGCCGAGGCCGGGAACCTGACCGTCACCCGAGTCCGCTGCCTGGCGACCACCTCTGGCAGGCAGGCCATTCCCACGTGGGCTGGGTCGACTGCGGGGAGGTGCGGGTCCTGATGCGGCTGGATGCGTTTGCTCTCTTGGTGTCCGGGGGCAGGTCTCGGCTGGGCACCATGGGCCCCGTCGGGCCGTGGAATGCCCGTGTGTGGGGGGCAGTTGTGGCAGTGCCGCTGGATGCCGGGGACGGGCATTGTCCCGACTTTCCGCCGAAGTCCCCGCCTCCGCCGAAGAGGCCGGTGGAGTCCCCGAGGCCCGAAGGGGAGGCGGCAGTCTCCGCCGTGGCGGTGCGGCCGCGGCTTGTGGCGCGGATCGCGAACCGGCGGGCCGCGAACTGGACGCTGGAGAACGCCCCCTGGACGCCCGCGAAAGCAGCCCGGCACGTGGTGGGGAAGCTCGCAGACCTTGTTCGACGCATGGCGATCCGTCAGGGCAGCTCCTGGGTACCGCGAGGTTGCCCGTCGCTGGCAGACCGTCGCCGCGCGGTGCGCGGCCGCGGCCGCGGGTTTTGTCCGAGGCGGAGCTCGGCGAGGACGCGGGCACGGGAGCCGGTGAGATCCCGTCGCAGTCCCTGCCGCGGTTGGCTGCCATGGCCCTGGCGGGCGCCGGGGCCGACTTCCTCACGCAGCTCCTGGACGATCCGGAGCGGGCGATCGACCGGCGCCGTGCACTGGCGGCCATCGGCGAGTTCGGGGATGGCTGCGCATTCAGGCGTGGTTCGAAGGTGGCTGGAGGTAGTGGAGTCGGATTGCTTGGGCCTCCGCGGCTCGTGCCTGGAGGGCAAAGGATCAGCAATACCTCCAAATACGGGCGTAGTTGACTTTCCACCCATGTGAGCGCGGTCACTGCATTGGTCTGGACCAATGGTTACTGTCACGTGCCGCGTGATGCGCAGGTGTCACGCATGAGTACATATGAACGGATTTGTGTGAACCATCTCGGTCGTTTCAAACATTCGATACCCGCCTCCGGAATGAGACGAGCATCCGTCGCCGTGACAACGGCCATGGTCATGGCTCTCGGCTCCGGAGTGGCGACCGCCGCCGCCGGTGACGAACGGACGCCGGCTGCCGCCCCCGTCGGCGAGCGGCCCTCGGCGACGCCGCCTCATGTGCACGGCGAGCCGGCGCCCCAGGCGTACCGCGCGCCGGGCGCCGCAGCCGCCAACCAGGCACCCAATACGCCCCAGGCCCCCGAGGTCGGCCCGCCCTTCAAGCAGACGTCCGGGGTGTGGGTCACCGACACCGTGACCCCGACCTTGCGCAACACGGTCGTTGACGCCGACAAGGACAAGACGACCTCCACCTTCGAGGTATGGACCGCCGACGCGGCGTGGAAGCCCGTCAAGAAGGTCAACCTGACCGATGCCAACAAGTACGACGTGCTGGTCTCCGGCTACGTCGCCGCCGGTCAGGCCGCCTCGGTGAAGGTCGACCCGGGCAAGCTGACCAACAACACGAACTACCTCGTGCGCTCCAGCGCCTACGACGGCTCCGCGTACGAGACGGACTGGTCGCCGTGGGCGAAGTTCAAGACGTCCGCCACCCCCGTGGACCCGCCCGTCACGCCGGGCGACCCCAACGGTGACATCCCGGCGGACGTGAAGTCGAAGTGGCAGGAGCTGGCGAAGAAGTCGCTGGCCGCCTACGACGCCGAGCAGAAGAAGATCGCCGACACCAGGGCCCACGGCCTCGATGGCGGTGAAGTCGCCGGAAACGACGGCGGCGCCGCCTGGGCCGTCAAGCAGCTCGCCATGGACCACATCGCCGTGCCCGACAACGGCTACTACGGTGTCCCGCGCGAGTTCATGGGCGCCCGCGTCTACGACGACCGCAGCCCGAAGAGCAACCCGACCGTCACGGCCGTCGGCGGCTGCGACAGCAAGGGCGTGGACCTTCTGCACTGCACGCAGAAGTTCCGCCTTGACTACGTGCTGAGCGTCGACAGGTTCTACTGCACCACCCCGAACGTCGCGGGCAACGTCGGCTCCAAGTGCGACCCGAAGGACATCCGCTGGATCGCGTTCTCCTCCGAGGCCCAGTCCGAGGAGTTCAGCCGCGAGTACAACCGGATCACCGACGGCTGGGACAAGTTCATCAGCCAGACCCTCGGCGACATGCCGAAGATCTTCATGCAGTGTGTCTCCGGTGACACGTCCGGCCAGCCGCCCGTCGTCGCGGCCCCGCCGATCGCCCGGGCCACCGCCGATCAGTGCGCCGACACCGGCATGCAGCTCGGTGCCATGGTCACCATGGGCAAGATCGGCACCTCCGCGAAGGTCACCTCTGACCCGCTGGTCGAGCTGAAGTTCACCGCCGAGCAGATCAACAAGGCCAAGGCGGGCCTGAAGGACCTCTCCGACGGCATTGCCTCCAACGCCTACAACAAGGCGCTGGCAACGATCATCGAGGGCGCGGTCAAGGCCGACAACACCGGTGGTCTGTCGTTCGCGTTCAAGCAGGTTGCGGACATGCCGTCGATCACGGCGAAGATGACGCCCGAGGCGAAGAAGCTCATGGAGGGCTACAAGCCGACGGGCAACCTGACCATCGAGGAGTGGTTCCACCGCTTCTGGAACACCAAGGACAACTGGTTCAGCTACCCGTACTTCGACGGGTTCGAGGGCGCGGCCACCGCGTACTTCCCGAAGGTCGGCGAGCTGATGGACCGCTTCGGTTCGCCGGGCAGGTTCGACAAGGCGGCCGGGAAGGTCGAGGGCGGCGGGTTCCTCGCCCCCAAGGACGGCACCCCCTACAGCCAGCGTGCGCTGCCGCCGTCCAACGTGAGCGCGGACGTGTCCGCGTCCGGCCCCGGCTACCACGTCTACAAGTGGGTCAAGCCGTGGGGCCCGGCCGAGGTCGCCAAGTACGGCGACATCAAGGCCGGAAAGATCGCTCCGTGGTTCGACCAGCCCGGCGGCGGCACGCAGTACCTCCTGCCCGGCAAGGCCAACGTCGAGCGGCTGAAGCAGGACGGCTACCTCGTCGAGGTGCCGCAGCAGTAACACCCGGGCCTACGGCCTGAGTTAGGCGCAAAAGGGAGGGGGAGGGAACCAGTACCGGTTCCCTCCCCCTTCGCGTGTACGCGGGGTTCAGCCGAGCGGGTAGGCGTCGACGTCCTCGACGCGGACACCGTCGCAGTGGTCACCCGCCGCGATCGTGTCGCGGAACCGTGCGCCCCAGACCGGGTTCACCCGGTTCATTAGCTGGAGCTGCTTGGCCAGCCAGGCGATGCGGGTGTCGAACTCCTCGGGCTCACGGGTGCGGTTGTTCAACTCCCAGGTCGAGCCCAGGTTGCTGGCCGCATCGAAGGTGACCCGGTACAGGAACTCATCGAGGTCGGTGTAGACCGTGGTCCACACCTTCTCCCGCTCCCCGATCAGGTAGTGAGCGGCGCCGTCCTTGAACTCCACCCACGCACCGCCGTCGCCGTGGCGGTGGAACTTGACCACGTAGTCCAGCGGGACGCCGAGGGCGTCGGCGATGGACCGCAGGCTCGCCATGGCCTCCGCCTCCGAGATCACCTTTTTCGTCATGCTGACACTATATCGGGGCGGGTACCGGTCGGCCCAGCCGGCGGCCTGTGCTCTATGACACTCCACGGCTAGTAGTACTCCGTTAGGTCTTCCGGTCGGGCGTGTTCGGGAGCATGGTGGGTGGGT
>NZ_BMUA01000020.1 GCF_014649955.1 Streptomyces violascens | reverse complement strand
GCCCCGCACCGAACCCCACCTCCCGCGGAGGCGCCCCGCACCGAACCCCACCCCCCGCGGAGGCGCCCCGCACTGAACCCCACCCCCCGCGGAAGCGATCCGCGCCCGGTGTCGCCCCCGGCGAGGTCGCTACTATGCAGGCAACGGGCCGCACGGCCCGTTGCGCCGGTGACGGCGTCAGGGGAGGAAGCCCGGTGTGATTCCGGCGCGGTCCCGCCACTGTGAGCCCGGACCCGAGCCCCCGCTCGGCCGGGCGAGTCAGGAACTCCCCCCTCCCCTCGGGGAGACCCATTCCGACACCACCCGGGGCGCGGACACCCCGAGGAAGGCCTGACGCCGCATGCTTGAGGACCCCCAGGGCCCCCGCCCCATCCTGCTCCTGTCGACGTCCGACACCGACCTCCTCAGCGCCCGCGCCGCGAACGACGGCCCGGTGCCCTACCGGTTCGCCAACCCGTCCCGGCTCGCCCTCGACGACCTGCCCGCGCTCATCGACGGCGTCGGGCTCGTCGTCGTACGACTGCTCGGCGGCGTACGCGCCTGGCAGGACGGGCTCGATCAGCTCACCGCGAGCGGGCTCCCCGTTGTCGTGCTCACCGGCGAACAGGCCCCGGACGCCCAGCTCATGGCCGCCTCCACCGTCCCCGTCGGCATCGCCGCGGAGGCGCACGCCTACCTCGCGCACGGCGGCCCGGCCAACCTCGACCAGCTCGCCCGCTTCCTGTCCGACACGGTGCTGCTCACCGGCCACGGCTTCGAGCCGCCCGCGCCCGCCCCCTCCTGGGGCCCTCTTGAGCGCACGGCCCGTACGGTCGAAGGACCGACCGTCGCGGTGCTCTACTACCGCGCCCACCACATGAGCGGCAACACCGCCTTCGTGGACACCCTGTGCGGCGCGATCGAGGACGCCGGGGCCCGCGCGCTCCCGCTGTACGTGTCCTCGCTGCGCGCCCCCGAGCCCGCACTCATCGACGAACTGCGCGCCGCCGACGCCATCGTGACCACCGTCCTCGCGGCGGGCGGCACCAAGCCGGCCACCGCATCGGCCGGCGGCGACGACGAGTCCTGGGACGCGGGCGCCCTCAGCGGCCTCGACGTACCCATCCTCCAGGCGCTCTGCCTCACCGGCTCCCGCAGCGCCTGGGAGGAGAACGACGAGGGCGTATCCCCGCTGGACGCGGCCAGCCAGATCGCCGTCCCCGAGTTCGACGGCCGTCTCATCACCGTCCCGTTCTCCTTCAAGGAGATCGATGAGGACGGGCTGCCCGCGTATGTCGCCGACGGTGAGCGTGCTGCTCGCGTTGCCGGGATCGCCGTGCGGCACGCCCGGCTCCGGCACATCCCGGCCGCCGACAAGCGGCTCGCCCTCGTGCTCTCCGCGTACCCGACCAAGCACTCCCGGATCGGCAACGCGGTCGGCCTTGACACCCCCGCGAGCGCCGTCGCGCTGCTTCGCCGGCTGCGCGCCGAGGGCTACGACTTCGGGCCCGAGGACGAGATCCCGGGCCTGGTCTCCGGCGACGGCGACGAGCTGATCCGCGCCCTGATCGACGCGGGCGGCCACGACCAGGACTGGCTCACCGAGGAGCAGCTCGCGGCCAACCCGGTCCGCATCCCGGCCGCCGACTACAAGCGCTGGTACGCGACGCTGCCCGAGGAGCTGCGCGAGAACGTCGAGCAGCACTGGGGGCCGCCGCCCGGCGAGATGTTCCTGGACCGGTCCCGCAATCCCGAGGGCGACATCGTCCTCGCGGCCCTGCGCCGCGGCAACCTGCTGATCCTCATCCAGCCGCCGCGCGGCTTCGGCGAGAACCCGATCGCGATCTACCACGACCCCGATCTGCCGCCCTCGCACCACTACTTGGCCGCCTACCGCTGGATCGCGGCCTCCGCCGCCGACGGCGGTTTCGGCGCCGACGCGATGATCCACCTCGGCAAGCACGGCAACCTGGAGTGGCTGCCCGGCAAGAACGCGGGCCTGTCCGCCGCCTGCGGTCCCGATGCCGCGCTCGGCGACATCCCGCTGGTCTACCCGTTCCTGGTCAACGACCCGGGCGAGGGCACCCAGGCCAAGCGCCGCGTGCACGCCACGCTCATCGACCACCTGGTGCCGCCGATGGCCCGCGCCGACTCGTACGGCGACATCGCGCGCCTGGAGCAACTCCTCGACGAGCACGCCCAGATCGCGTCCATGGACCCGGCCAAGCTGCCCGCGATCCGCGCCCAGATCTGGACGCTGATCCAGGCCGCCAAGCTCGACCACGACCTCGGGCTCGAAGACCGCCCCGAGGACGAGGGCTTCGACGAGTTCATCATGCATCTCGACGGCTGGCTCTGCGAGATCAAGGACGTCCAGATCCGCGACGGCCTGCACGTGCTCGGCAACGCCCCGGCCGGCGCCGACCGCGTCAACCTGGTCCTCGCGATCCTGCGGGCCCGCCAGATCTGGGGCGGCACCACCGCCCTGCCCGGCCTGCGCGAAGCCCTCGGCCTCGATGAGTCCGCGGCCACCCGCACTTCGGCCGACGAGGCCGAGGAGCAGGCCCGCGCCCTCGTGCAGTTGATGGACGACGCCGACTGGGACCTGGCCGCAGTCCCCGCCGACCAGACCCAACAGGTGCGCGCCATCCTGGAGTTCGCGGCCCGCGAGGTCGTCCCGCGCCTCGCCGCGACCACCGCCGAACTCGACCACACCGTGCACGCCCTCAACGGCGGCTTCGTACCGGCGGGCCCCTCTGGCTCCCCCCTCCGAGGCCTGGTCAACGTCCTGCCGACCGGCCGCAACTTCTACTCGGTCGACCCCAAGGCCGTCCCCTCCCGGCTCGCCTGGGAGACCGGCCAGGCCCTCGCCGAGTCCCTCGCCAATCGCTACCGCACCGACAACGGCGACTGGCCGACCTCGGTCGGGCTCTCCCTGTGGGGTACCAGCGCGATGCGCACGGCGGGCGACGACGTGGCCGAGGCGATGGCGCTGCTCGGCGTGCGCCCCGTCTGGGACGACGCCTCGCGCCGGGTCACCGGCCTTGAGCCGATCCCGCTCGACGAGCTCGGCCGTCCCCGCATCGACGTGACCCTGCGCATCTCGGGCTTCTTCCGCGACGCCTTCCCGCACACGATCGGCCTCCTCGACGACGCGGTACGCCTCGCGGCCTCGCTCGACGAGCCCGCCGACCAGAACTACGTACGCGCCCACACCCAGGCCGACCTCGCCGAGCACGGCGACGAACGCCGCGCCACGACGCGCATCTTCGGCTCCCGTCCCGGTACCTACGGCGCGGGTCTGCTCCAGCTCATCGACTCCCGCGACTGGCGCACCGACGCCGACCTCGCCGAGGTCTACACGGTGTGGGGCGGCTACGCCTACGGCCGCGAGCTGGACGGGCGTCCGGCGCGGGACGAGATGGAGACGGCGTACAAGCGGATCGCGGTCGCGGCGAAGAACACCGACACCCGCGAGCACGACATCGCCGACTCGGACGACTACTTCCAGTACCACGGCGGCATGGTGGCGACCGTCCGCGCGCTCCGGGGCACCGCCCCCGAGGCGTACATCGGCGACTCGACGCGCCCCGAGACGGTCAAGACCCGCACCCTGGTCGAGGAGACCTCGCGGGTCTTCCGGGCCCGCGTGGTGAACCCCAAGTGGATCGAGGCGATGCGCCGCCACGGCTACAAGGGCGCCTTCGAACTCGCCGCCACCGTGGACTACTTGTTCGGCTACGACGCCACGACGGGCGTGGTCGCCGACTGGATGTACGACAAGCTGACCGAGACGTACGTCCTGGACCCGGCCAACCGCGAGTTCCTCCAGGCCGCCAACCCGTGGGCCCTGCACGGCATCGCGGAACGCCTCCTGGAGGCCGAGTCCCGCGGCATGTGGGCGAAGCCCGACCCGGCGGTCCTGGAAGCCCTTCGCCAGGTGTACCTGGAGACCGAGGGGGACCTGGAGGACGAGGGCTGAGTTCTTTGGCGTGGAGGGTGGGCCCGGGTCTCCTCCGATCCGGGCCCACCGGCGTTCAGTTGGCGGGTTTCAGCTCTGGGTGCCGAAGTCCTGGGTCCACCACGGCCCGCCGGAGCCGTAGTGCACACCGATGCCGATCTCCTTGAACGCGCAGTTCAGGATGTTGGCGCGGTGGCCGGGGCTGTGCATCCAGGAGTCCATGACGGCGGCCGCGTCGGCCTGCCCCCGGGCGATGTTCTCTCCGTACGTACTCCACTTGTACCCGGCGGCGGTGATGCGCTCGCCGGGCCCGGCGCCGCTGGGGTCGGTGTGGTCGAAGAAGTTCTGCGCGGCCATGTTCTCGGAGTGCTTGAGAGCGGCGTCGTAGAGCTTGGGGTTGCTGGTGAGCGCGGAGCAACCGGCCTTGGCGCGCTCGGAGTTGACGAGCGCGAGCACGTCCTGGGCGGCGGCGGGCTGACCGGAGTCGGTGCCGGTGGCCGCGCGCTTGGCGGTGGGGCTGGGCTTGGGCGACACGGGGCGCGAGGAGGGCTTGGCGGGGGGAGTGGAGGGCTTGACGCTGGGGCGGGGCGAACTGCTGGGCCTGGACGGCGAGTTGGAGGCGGAGGGGGTGGGCGGCACCGGCTTCGTGCTGACGCCGTCGGGGGCGGCCTCGGTGGTCGTGACGGGCGCGTCGGCGACGGCGTGCGAGGGATCCTGTCCCGAGTCGGTGAAGAAGTGGAAGGCCCCGCCGAGGGCGGCGATCGCGGCGACCCCGGCGATGACGGCGGCGGCCCGGCGCCGGCGCCGGGCCCGCTGGTCGCGCAGGTCGCGCCGGGAGGTGGGGCCGCGGCGCTTGTGGGCGGCGTGGGTGGCTCGGGGGGCGGGCTGGGACGCGGTGCCGGGAGCGGGTGCGGCGGGTGCGTTCGTGGCGTAGGCGGCGGTCTGCAGAGCCGGGCCCGCTCCTCCGTGGAGGGCGGCGAGAAGTCCGGCCGTTGCTGTCGCCGGGACGAGGGCGAGGCCGACGAGCAGCCCTTCGGCGGGTATGAGCCCGCTCCAGTGCCCGGAGCAGACGGCGCAGGTCCGGGCATGCCGGGCTATGCGCTTGCGCCAGAGGGCGGAGGGCAGTCCGTCCCAGGAGAGGGCGAGCCCGGAGAGCTCGCCGCAGCGCTCGATCCCGGCGAGGGCGCGCACGACGACTCGGGCGGTCTCCAGCTGGCCCTTCATGCGCTGGATGCGTACGGCGGCGTGCTCGGGGGACAGGTCGAGCGCGGAGGCGACCTCGCCCCGGGTGAGGACGCCGGCCGCCTCCAGCCACCACAGCGACAGGAGCGCGCGGTCGTCGGTCTCCAGCCAGCGGGTGGCCTCGGTGACCTCCTTGCGCTGCCCGGAAAGCCCGAGTTGCGTGATGGTGAGGTCGACGAAGTCGGCGCCGGGGTCGGCGACGTCGTAGGCGTCCTGGAGCCCGCCGTCGACGGGGGTACGGCGGTGGCCCTGCCAGTACCGCCGGATCTCGTTCATGGTGACGGCGACCAGCCAGGACCGGAAGGCCTCCGGGTCCCGCAGCGAGCCGAGCCCGTCGAGCATCCGCAGCAGGCTCTCCTGCACGACGTCGTCGACGTCGGCGTGCCCGTTCAGGGCGCGGCCGACGATGTTGTACACGAGCGGCAGATACCCGGCGACGAGCTCGTCCCGCGCCCGCTGATCCCCGTCCCGGGCCGCGACGACCACCGCGGCTGCCTGTTCACTGATCACGCCTCGTCCACTCTCCCCGGAGCATCGAACCTAACTGACCCGACGGAGAGGAGACAGAGCGACGGTGACCGGATAACAGAAATCCGATGATGGATATCGGCTTGTGTTTGCCAGGTTCTGACGACTTCAGACGGATTCTGGCTGGTGGAGGGTGTGCCGGGGGTGGGGGAGGCGATGGGGGTGTGGGCCTCGTCACGCTCGCTGGGCCGGTCGGGTGAGTCCATTCGGGTGAGGGCGGTGGGGGGCTGGTCGCTCCCCCAAGTTCTCGGCTTCGCTCGCATCGGGGCATTGCAGCCTGTCGTGGGGGCCCTGGCCCTTAAGGCCTTGGGGGAGTTTGAGGACGAACGCCCTTCAGGCGCGAACGGGGTCTGGGGCGGAGCCTCGGGGCGGCCTCAAGTTGCCCTGGCTACAAGGAAGTTGGGGTGGACGCGAACGAGGCGCGATAGGCGCGTGGGCTCGTTGTGAGGCGTATGGCGAAGTGTTGGCGCATCGTGATTTCGCTGCCGAAGCCTGCTCGGCGGGCCACCTCCGGCATGGGCAGGTCGGTGCGTTCGAGGAGTTTCTGGGCCGTCGCGATGCGCTGGTCGAGCAGCCAGCGCCGGGGCGTCGTGCCGGTGGCCGCGGTGAAGTGCCGGGCGAAGGAGCGGGGGGACATCCCGGCCCGCTCGGCGAGTGCGGGGACGGTCAGCGGCTCGTGGAGGTGGCTGAGCGCGTACGCCCGCACGTCGGCCAGGGCGTCCAGGTCCCGGTCGGTGCGCGGGGTGGGATGTTCGATGAACTGGGCCTGGCTCCCCGCCCTGAACGGCGCGGTGACCATCGAGCGGGCGATCGTCGCGGCGGTCTCGGCGCCGTGCGCGATCCGCACGAGGTGCAGGCACAGGTCGAGCCCCGCGGCCGTGCCGGCCGACGTCCAGATGTTGCCGTCCTCCACGAACAGCGCGTCCTGCTCGACGCGGACCCGCGGATGGCGGGCCCGGAACAGGTCGGTGAGAGCCCAGTGGGTCAGGGCGCGGCGGCCGTCGAGCAGCCCGGCCTGGGCGAGGGTGAACGCGCCCCCGCACAGGGAGGCGATGGTCGTGCCGCGAGCGTGGGCACGGCGCAGTGCCTCAAGTACGGGTGCGGGTGCGGGAGTTGTGTGGTCGTCCAGGCCGGGGACGAGGATCAGTTCGGCGCGGTCCAGCCAGGCCGGGGTCCGGTCCGGGGTGAGGGCGAGGCCGCCGCGCATCGGCACGGGCGCCGGGTCGGCCGCGACCCGGCGCAGGTCGAAGGCGGGCACGCCCCGGTCGGTGCGGTCCGCGCCCCACACCTCGGTGATCACGGAGACGTCGAAGGCCCGGATGCCGGGGAAGGCCAGCAGGGCGATGCGGTGGAGGGGAGTACGCGGCAGGCTCGGCATGGTGGCAGTAAACCATCGATCGCTGACTTCTGTACCTCTGGGGCGGGGTGCTCCGGAACGGCAGCATGGGGGCCATGAGCAACGCCATGAGCAGCAGTGACGAGAAGGTACAGAGCATGGGCACGGGCATGAGCACGGACATCGCGCCGAACTCGGCGCTCGTCGTCGTCGACGTACAGCAGGGCTTCGAGGAGGAGCGGTTCTGGGGGCCGCGCAACAATCCCTCCGCCGACGAGAACATCGCCGCGCTGATCGCGGCCTGGCAGGAGACCGGTCGGCCGGTCGTCTTCGTACGGCACGACTCGTCGAAGCCGGAGTCGCCGCTGCGGCCGGGGTACACCGGCAATGACTTCAAGGGGTACGTGGAGGAGCGGCGGGGGCTGGGCGGCGGCCCGGAGCTCCTCGTCACGAAGACCGTGAACTCGGCGTTCTACGGTTCGCCCGACCTGGACGCCTGGTTCAAGGAGGCGGGGGTCCAGCAGTTCGTGGTGGTAGGCATCCAGACCAATATGTGCGTCGAGACCACGGCCCGGATGGGCGGCAACCTCGGCTACGAGGTGCTGCTCCCGCTCGACGCCACCCACACCTTCGACCTGGCCGGCCCCTTCGGCTGGCACCGGAGTGCCGACGAACTGGCCCGGGCCACCGCGGTGTCCCTGCACGGCGGCGGCTTCGCGAACGTCGTGACGACGGCGGGGCTGCTGGCGGCGTGCCGGTAGCAGGGAATCGCGGTGCCGCGCTGGGTAGGCTCCCTGGGGTGACCCACGCCCCTGGACGGTCCCCGGAGCCCGGGCCCGCACCGACGCCGGACATCACGTACACGCGGTGCAAGCGGTGCGGCACGGAGTTGGCGGGGCTCGACGGGCGGTATTCGTGCGGGGTGTGCGGGTGGTCCAACCACTGGTCCGAGGGACATCGGCCGCTGCCCGTTGCCGGAGATGATCCGGATGCGCCTCCGCCGCCCGTCAATCCGTTGGGGGAACAGTAACGGCGTTGCGTGCTGCGGGAGTTGTCGAGTGGGCGGGGTGCGACGCCGGGGCTCCGACCCGGACCCCGGAGGCCCCCCCCCACCCCACCCCTTCCCGCTGCAACACTCTGCGGCTCCGCCGCGTGGCCTCCGGGGGCGGATGGGGCGGCTGCGGGCCGTGGGTGGCTGGTCGCTCCCCCAAGTTCTCGGCTTCGCTCGAACAGGGGGGACCCCCATCGCGGCGGAGCCCCACAATGTGACAGCCCCGCGCCCCTGACCCCCCTTTCAGCCTCGCGCGGCACGCAGAGCCGAGAAAGCGAGGTGCCCCGGCGCCGTAGGTGTATCGTGCGCAGCACCTTCGTCGCGAAATATACTGTTTTGTACGATGACTTGAGCGTCCCCAGGCCCCCTGGGCCCCCCAGGATCCGTCGCCGCGCCCTCCTCGCCACCCTCCCCCTGGCCTTCGCGCTGAGCGGATGTGACTCCGCGCCCCCGCGCGAGGCCTCGCGGCAGCCGGCGCAGGGTGCGCCCCGTGGGCCCGTGCGGCAGGCCGGGGTGACCGATCCGCGGACCCAGCACGCGCTCGTCCTCTCCTACGACCTCACCCCGGGCACGCGCGGAGCCTCCGGGAGGGACGCCGTACGGCGGCTGCTCGCGCGGTGGAGCGAGGCGCTGTCCGGGCTTGAGGCGGGGGCCACCGCGACCGTCGGGATCGGGCCCGCGCTGCCGAATCGGCTCGGCGTCGGGGCGCCCGAGGGGCTGCGGGAGCTGCCCGCGTTCGACGGGGAGCACCTCGACGCGGGGGCCGGCGGTGGCGAGATCGGGGTACAGATCTGTGCGCCGGACCCGTGGGCGTGCGAACGGGCCGCCGGGCTGCTCGCGGGCGCCGGCACCGGGGTGTTGCAGCCGCGCTGGCGGCAGGCCGGGTTCCTGCCGGGCGAGCTGCCCGGGCCGCAGTCCGGTCCCTTCACGGCGGTGCGCGACGGCGAGACCCCGCGCAATCCGCTCGGGTTCAAGGACGGGACGACGAATCCCACCGGCGCGGAGAGCGAGCGGTGGGTGTGGCTGCCGGGGCCCGGTCCGTACGCCGACGGCACCTTCCTCGTCGTACGGAGGGTACGGCTGCGTGCCGAGGAGTTCGGACGGCTGCCCGTTGCCCGGCAGGAGCAGATCATCGGGCGCCGCAGGCGTGGGGGTGAGCCGCTGGGGGGTGGCTCCGAGCGCGACGGGGCGGACCTGGACGCGCGGACTCCGGAGGGCGGTTACGTTCTGCCCGCCGACGCGCATGTGCGGCTCGCGAACTCCCGGCTCGATGACGGGGCTCGCATGCTGCGGCGCGGCTACTCCTACGAGAACAGTCGGGCCGACCGGGGGTTGCTGTTCCTGGCCTACATGAACGACCCCGCGCTCTTCGTGCGGGTGCAGCAGCGGCTTGTCGCGGGCGACGCGCTCAACTCCTTTGCCGAGCACTATGGTTCGGCGCTGTTCTATGTGCTGCCGGGGGCGGGGGCGGGGCGGCCGCTGGGCAGCGGCGTGCTGTGACGCTCCGCTGGGGGTGGGGGATTTCGGTGCGGGCTCCCTCGGCTGCGCCCGAATCCTCTGACGGCGGTGAGTCTGCGGGCGGTGGGTGGCTGGTCGTGCAGTTCCCCGCGCCCCTGGCGGGGTTGGGTGTGGGCTTCCCTGGGCTGCGCCCGGATCCTCTGACGGCGGTGAGTCTGCGGGCGGCGGGTGGCTGGTCGCGCAGTTCCCCGCGCCCCTGGCGGGGTTGGGTGTGGGCTTCCCTGGGCTGCGCCCGGATCCTCTGACGGCGGTGAGTCTGCGGGCGGTGGATGGCTGGTCGCGCAGTTCCCCGCGCCCCTGGCGGGGTTGGGTGTGGGCTTCCCTGGGCTGCGCCCGAATCCTCTGACGGCCGTCAGTCTGCGGGCGGTGGATGGCTGGTCGCGCAGTTCCCCGCGCCCCTAAACCCGCTTTCGGCCTCGGGCCGTGTGCGGTTGCTCGCTCCTCCAAGTTCTCGGCTTCGCTCGAACAGGGGGGACCCCCATCGCGGCGGAGTCGCACATGTCACAGCACCGCGCCCCTGGCGGCGTCGACCCCGCCAGGGTGCATTCCCAGCCCGTCATGGGGGTCCCCCCTGGCCCTTGAGGCCTTGGGGGAGTTTGAGGACGAGCGCCCTTAAGGAGCGAACGGGGTCTGGGGTGGAGCCCCAGGAGGACGGGCCGCACACTTCACCACCCCCGGAGGGTCTCGGGAAGGGGCGGGGTGGGGGAGCAACCCCAGGGTCACCCCGCCCCCGGGAAGTGGCAGGCCACCTCCCTCTCCTCCCCCCGCGCAACCCCCCGAAGGATCGGCGCCTCCACCCGGCAGATCGCCGCCGCCCGCGCGCAGCGCGGATGAAACGCGCACCCCGGCGGCGGCGACGCCGGACTCGGTGGGTCGCCGAGCAGCGTGATCCGCTCCCGGGCCCGCTCCGCCGCCGGATCCGGCAACGGCACCGCGGACAGCAGCGCCTGCGTGTACGGGTGGGCCGGTGCCGCGTACACCCGCTCCTTCGCGCCGATCTCCACCACCCGCCCCAGATACATCACCGCCACCCGGTCACACACCCGCTTCACCACCGACAGGTCATGCGCGATGAAGAGATAGGCGAGGCCCAGCTCCTTCTGCAGGCGCTCCATCAGGTTCACGATCTGGGCCTGGACCGAGACGTCCAGCGCCGACACCGGCTCGTCCGCCACCACCAGCTTCGGGTCCAGGGCCAGGGCCCGGGCTATCCCGATCCGCTGGGCCTGGCCTCCCGAGAACTCGTGCGGGTAGCGGTCGATGTGCTCCGGGATCAGCCCCACCAGATCCATCAGCTCCACCGCGCGAGCCCGCGCCGCCGACTCCGAGCTGCCGTGCGCGAGCAGCGGGTCCGCGATGACGCGGGCCACCGTCTGGCGCGGGTTCAGGGACGAGTGCGGGTCCTGGAACACCATCTGGAGGTCCTTCCGCACCGGCCGCAGCTCGCGCCGGTTCAGGCGGCTGATGTCGCGGCCCTCGTACGCGATCGTCCCCGAGGTCGGCTCCAGGAGCCGCACGATCATGCGGCCCGTCGTCGACTTCCCGCAGCCCGACTCCCCGACCAGTCCCAGCGTCTCGCCCGCCGCCACGTCGAAGCTCACGCCGTCCACCGCCCGCACGGGCGCCGAGCGGTTTCCCCGGCCCGGGAAGTGCATCCTCAACTCCCGTACGGAGAGGAGGGGTTGGAGGTCAGTGGAAACATCGCTCATGACGTCACGCCTTCGTACGCGGGGAGGTGGCAGGCCACCGGGTGGCCGGACGGCCCGCCCAGCAGGGGGCGTTCGTTCGAGCAGCGCAGCCTCACTTCGGCACTCGCGCTCGCCGCCCGCGGGCAGCGGGGTGCGAACGCGCAGCCCGGGGTCGGGTCGAGCAGGGAGGGCGGGCTGCCCGGGATGGCTCGCAGGGGGGCGTCGTCGTCATCGTCCAGGCGGGGGAGCGAGTCGAGCAGGCCCCGGGTGTAGGGGTGGGCCGGCGTGGCGAACAGGTCGTCCACCGGGGCCTGTTCGGCCGCCCGGCCCCCGTACATCACCAGGACCTCGTGGGCCACCCGGGCCACCACCCCCAGGTCATGGGTGATCATCACGACCGCCAGGCCGCGCTCCTGCTGCAACCGTGCGAGCAGTTCCAGGATCTGGGCCTGGACGGTGACGTCGAGCGCCGTCGTCGGCTCGTCCGCGATGAGCAGCTCCGGCTCGCACGCCAGCGCCATCGCGATCATCGCCCGCTGCCGCATGCCGCCGCTGAACTGGTGCGGGTACTCGCCCGCCCGGCGCGCCGGCTCCGGGATGCCGACCTCCGCCAGCATCTCCACCGCGCGTCTGTGGGCCTGTGCGCGGCGGGAGTCGAAGTGCACCCGGTGGTGCTCCGCGATCTGTTCGCCGACCGTGTAGTACGGGTGCAGACTGGACAGCGGGTCCTGGAAGATCATCGCGATGCGGCGGCCGCGCACCCGGTTCAGGGCGCGTTCGGGCAGGCCCACCAGCTCCTGCCCGTCCAGGGTGATGGAGCCGGTGACCTCCGCGCCGGTGTGCAGGCCGAGCACGGCCATGGACGTGACGGACTTGCCGGAACCGGACTCGCCGACGATGCCCAGCGTGCGGCCCCGGTGCACGTCGAAGGAGAGCGAGTCCACGGCCCGTACCGGACCGCGAGGGGTCGGGAACGTCACGCTCAACTCCCGTACGGACAGGAGCGGTTCGGGAGTCGCCATCAGAGCCTCACTCGCGGGTCTACTACCGCGTACAGAAGGTCGACGGCCAGGTTGGCGACGACGATGAAGGTCGCGGCGAGCAGCGTCACGCCGAGGATGACGGGCTGGTCGCCGGTGGACAGGGCGCCGTAGAAGAGCCGGCCGATGCCGGGCAGGCCGAAGATGGACTCAGTGATGACCGCGCCCGCGAGCAGCCCGCCCAGGTCCATGCCGAAGAGGGTCAGGATCGGGGTCATCGCGGAGCGCAGGCCGTGTTTGACGACGACCGTGCGGCGCGGCAGGCCCTTGGCGCGGGCGGTGCGGATGTACGGCTCCGCCATGGTCTCGATCATCGAACTGCGGCTCTGGCGGGCGTACATGGCGGCGTACAGGATGGCCAGCGCGATCCAGGGGAGCAGCAGGTTGGACGCCCAGTGCACGGGGTCGGAGGCGAGGGACACGTACTGGGGGTAGGGGAGCAGGCCCGCCACCCGGATCAGGCCGTAGATCAGCATCACCGAGGTGAAGTAGACCGGCATGGAGGCGGCGGCGACCGCGCCGACCATCAGGGCGCGGTCGGTGAAGGTGTCCTTGCGCAGGGCCGCCGCGACCCCCGCGGACAGGCCGAGCAGGAGCCAGAGCACGGCCGCACCCAGGGCCAGGGAGGCGGAGACCGGGAGGCGGTCCATGAGGAGCGACCAGACGGACTCGCTGTTCTCGTACGAGTAGCCGAGGCACGGGAAGCCGCAGTGCAGCGCGTACTGGCCGGTGCCCATGGTGCGGCCGGTGAAGATCCCGGAGGCGAAGTCCCAGAACTGGCGCCACAGCGGCTGGTCCAGGCCCATGTGCGCGCGGATCGCCTCCAGGCGCTCGGCGCTGCACGACTTGCCGCAGGCGGCCGCCGCCGGGTCGGAGGGCAGGACGTAGAAGATGGTGAAGGTGACGGCGGCGATCGCGATGAGCACGCCGATCACGCCGAGGATCCGGCGGGCGAGGTAGCGGGTCATGTGCGGCTGCCCCTCGGGTCGAGGACGTCGCGCAGGGCGTCGCCGAGCAGCGTGAAGGCGAGCACGGTGAGGAAGAGGCAGGTGCTCGGGATGATGAAGTACATCGGGTCGGTGTCGTAGAACGAGACGCTCTCGGCGATCATCTGGCCCCAGGACGGGGTGGGCGGGCGCACGCCGACGCCGAGGTAGCTGAGCGCGGCCTCGGTGGCGATCATGCCGGGGACGACGAGCGTGGTGTACGCGATGACGGGCCCGGCGACCCCGGGCAGGATGTCGCGGGTCAGGATGCGCCAGGGGCCCGAGCCGCCGACACGGGCCGCGTCCACGTACTCGCGGTGCTTGAGCGAGAGCGTCTGGCCGCGTACGACGCGGGCGATGCCGGGCCAGCCGAACAGCCCGATCACGGCGGTCATCAGCAGGATGCGGTTGACGTCCTTGGCGACCGACATCATCGCGATCATGAAGATGAGGGACGGGAAGGACATGGTGAGGTCCATCAGGCGGGACAGGACCGTGTCGGTGCGCCCGCCGAAGTAGCCGGCCGCGATCCCGGCGGCCGTGCCCGCGACCACCACGATCGCGGTGGCGGTCAGGGCGATGAGCAGGGAGACCTGGGCTCCGTACACGACGCGGGCGAACAGGTCGCGGCCGGTGACGGGTTCGACGCCGAGCCAGTGGTCGGCCGAGATCCCGCCGAGCGGGCCGAGCGGCTGGCCGCCGAGGTAGGGGTCGATGGCGGTCTTGTCGAACGCGTCGGGCGACCAGCCGCCGAGCGCGCCGAGCAGCGGGGCGCCGGCCGCCATGAGCAGGAAGAGCACGACGACGGCGAGGGAGATCTTCACGGAGGTGCGGCGGCGCAGTTCCGCGCGGGCGAGCTGCCAGGGCCCGCGGCCGGCCACCGGTGCCGGCGGTTTCACCAGAGTGGTGGTCATGGTCGGACGGGCCTCAGTTCCCGCTCTGGGCGGGGTTCTTGAGCCCGACGGTGGCGTAGTCGAGCTGGCCGCCGAAGGACGTCTGGCCGTAGCCGCCCGCGATGTTGGTGCCGAGCACCAGCGGCCAGCGCCGCACCAGGACGGGGACGGTGGGGGCCTTGGCGAGGATCTCGCCGTCGAGCTGCTGCCAGGCCCGGGAGGCGGCCTTGGCGTCGGTCATCGCCGAGATCTCGTCGACCCGCTTCATGGTCGCGTCGTCGCGGAAGAGCGACTGGTTGCCCTGGTTGCCCTTGTCCTTGATGTAGCGGCCGTCGAAGACGAACGGCAGGAACGTGGAGCCCGACGGGTAGTCCGGGCACCAGCCCGTGTACACGACGTCGGTGCGGTTCTTGGTGTCGCCGATGGTGGCGTAGAACGCGGACGGGTCGACGGTCTCGATGGTGACCTTGATCCCGGCCTTCGCGAGCGACTCCTGGATGGCCTCGGCGCGGCCCTTGTCGCCGGTGGAGACGGTCATCTTGGTCTCGAACCCGCCCGGCTTGCCCGCCTCCTTGAGGAGTTCCTTGGCCTTCGCCACGTCACCGGTGGTGGGGATCTTGAGGGTGTCGGGCTGCTTGCCGTCGAAGAGGGTGGCCGGCATGTACGCGGTGGACAGATCGTTGAACGCGGGGCCGCCGGAGGAGGTGAGCACCGCGTCCTTGTCGAGCGCGTACATCACCGCCTGACGCACCTTCACATCGGTGAACGGGGCGCGCCCGGTGTTCATCTGGACCATGTCGGTGCAGTTGGTGGACTCGGCGAGGAGGCGCGAGCGCACGGAAGCGTTCGGCAGGACCTTCGACGCGCTCTCGGGGCGCAGCGCACCCCAGGAGACGGCGGAGGCGTCGGCGCCCTGGCTGGCGATGAGGCGGTCGTCGATCTGGGTGGCCTTGAGCCCCATCGTCACGACGATGCGGTCCGGGTAGGCCTTGCGGACCTGGTCGGTGGCGGGGTCCCAGTGGGTGTTGCGGACGAGGGTGAGCTGCTTGTTCCGCTGGTACGACTCGACCTTGTACGGGCCCGAGGAGAAGGGTCTGTTGTCGTACTTGGGCCCGTTGTCCTGCGCCTTGGGCACGGGCGCGAAGGTCGGCATGACGGTGGCGTTGGGAAACTCGGCGAAGGGCTTGCGGAGTTCGAAGACGATGGTGTGGTCGTCCGGGGTCCTGATGGAGTCGAGGTGCTTGCCCTGGGCGGGGCCCTGGTAGCCCTCGGCGCCGGTGAGGTAGCGGGCCGCGTAGTCGGCGCCGCCGGGCAGGTCGGGCGAGAAGGACCGCTCGACGTTGTACTTGACGTCCTGCGCGGTGATCGGCGAGCCGTCCTCGTAGGTGAGGCCCTGTTTGAGATGGAACGTCCAGGTCCTGGCCCCGTTGGAGGAGGTGCCGAGGTCGGTGGCGAGGTCGGGCGTCAGCTCGCCGCCGCCTGTGCCCGGGACCGCCTTGTAGGTCACCAGGGTGCGGTAGAGCAGCCGGGTGCCGAAGTCCATGTCGCTCATGACCCAGTTGCGGGCGGGGTCGAGGTGGGTGAAGTCCTGGTTGGACAGGACGGTGAGGGTGCCGCCCTTGACCGGGGTGCCGCCGACGACCTTGCCCACGTTCGCGACGGCCGGGTTCTTGCCGCCTTCCTCGCCCGCGCCCGTGTGCTTCCCCCCGGAACAGCCGGCGGCGCCGAGGGTGAGCGTCGCCGCGAGGGAGACGGCGAGGGCGGTGCAGGTGCGCTTGTTCATCAGTGGTCACTCCGTGAACGGGTCGGAACAGCCGGTCGGCCGGACGGTCGGACAGCCGGTCGGCCCGAGGTGGCTGGCGGCTGGAATGTGACCCGTAACATAGTAATGTGAAATTGCACTGACAAGGTGTCGGGAAGTCTTTTATCGGATCCGGGCGAGTTCTTGGCAGGCGCAGTGCCATGTGAAATATTACCGAGGTGCCCACGGGATCTGCGAGCTCCATGAGAAGCGCCTCGGACGTCATCGTCGTCGGGGCGGGGGTCGTGGGGGCCGCCTGCGCCTACTACGCGGCCCGGGCCGGTCTGAGCGTCACCGTGCTCGACCGGGGCCCGGTGGCGGGCGGCACCACGGGATCGGGCGAGGGCAACCTCCTCGTCTCCGACAAGGAACCCGGACCCGAGCTCGAACTCGCCCTGTTCTCGTGCAAGTTGTGGCAGGAGCTCGCCGAGCTGCTGCCGCGCGGGGTGGAGTACGAGCCCAAGGGGGGTCTCGTCGTCGCCCGTGACGAGCCCGGCATGGCCGCGCTGCGCACCTTCGCGGCGGGCCAGGAGAAGGCGGGCGTGACCGTACGCGAAGTGGCGGCCGACCGGCTGCCCGACCTGGAGCCGCACCTGGCGCCGGGTCTCGCGGGGGGCTTCCACTATCCCCAGGACGCTCAGGTCATGCCCGCCCTCGCCGCCGCCCACCTGCTGCGCGCCTCGGGCGCCGAGGTCCGGCTCGGGCCCGGCGAGGAGGTCGCCGGCCTGCTCACCGGGCCGGGCGGCGCGGTGCGGGGGGTGCGGACCGCCTCCGGCGCGCTGTACGCCCCGCACGTGGTGAACGCGGCCGGTGCCTGGGGCGGCGAATTCGCCCGCCTGGCCGGGGTGTTGCTGCCCGTGCTGCCCCGGCGCGGCTTCGTCCTGGTCACCGAGCCGCTGCCGCGCGTGGTGCGGCACAAGGTGTACGGCGCGGACTACATCGCCGATGTGGCCAGCGGCTCGGCCGCGCTCCAGACCTCGCTGGTGATCGAGGGCACCCGGGCGGGCCCGGTCCTGATCGGTGCGAGCCGCGAGCGCGTCGGCTTCGACCGCACGCTCTCCGTCGAGGCCGTGCGCCGCCTGGCGACCGGGGCGACCGAGCTCTTCCCCGTGCTGGCGGGCGTCCGGACGATGCGCACGTACGCGGGCTTCCGCCCGTATCTGCCGGACCACCTTCCGGCGATCGGGGCCGACGCGCGGGTGCCGGGGCTCCTGCACGCGTGCGGGCACGAGGGGGCGGGGATCGGGCTTGCCCCGGCGACGGGGCGGATCATCGCGGACGTACTGACGGGCACTCAACCACCTTTGGATATAGGGCCGTTCGACCCGGCACGGTTCGAGCCCGGGGGAAGCCGTTAATCGCCTGGACGCTTGGATACGTGCACGCTTGGACGCATGGAAAGGAGGGCCGTGGTGGCCCGAACCCCCAGGGAGCTGGCCGGGGCGCGGCCGGACCCGGCCTTCGAGATCACGCTGGACGGCCGCCCGGTGACGGCGCTGCCGGGCCAGTCCGTCGCGGCCGCGCTGTGGGCGGCGGGCATCCTGTCCTGGCGGACGACCCGGGAAGGCGGCCGGCCTCGCGGGGCGTTCTGCGGCATCGGCCAGTGTTACGAGTGCCTCGCGGTGATCAACGGGGTGCCCAATCGGCGGGCCTGTCTGGTGCCGGCGGGGGCGGGGGATGCGGTCACGACGCAGGAAGGGCATGGGCATGCGGGACTTGGCGTCTGAGTCGGCGGGGTTCGACAACGCCCCCGCGGGGTGTGGTGGGGACGGCGCCGGCCCGGTGGGCGATGTCGGCAACGGGGCTCAGGTCGTTCCCGGCCGTCCTGACCGTCTCGGCTCCGCGGCGGAGGCACAGAGTGATCCCTCGGGGGCCGAAGTGCGCCCGGCGGACGGGGATGAACCGTACGACCTCGCTGTCGTCGGAGCCGGGCCCGCCGGGCTCGCCGGGGCCGTTACGGGGGCCGAACTCGGGTTGCGTGTCGCTCTGTTGGACCTCTCCGACCGGATCGGCGGGCAGTTCTACCGGCAGCCCGCGGCCGCTCTGCGCGCCACGCACCCCGAGCGGCTGCACCACGACTGGGAAGCGTTCGCGGACCTGCGCAGGCGGCTCGAGGCGAGCGGAGTTGCTCACCTCGCCGGGCATCACGTCTGGACCGTCGAGCGAGTCGAGGGCGGTGCCGAGTGGGCCGTGCATGCCGTGACCGGGGCCGATGGCGGGGAGGAGCGGCCCGTACGGGTTCGGGCGCGGGCCGTGTTGCTCGCCACCGGGGCCTATGAACGTCAACTCCCCTTTCCTGGTTGGACCTTGCCCGGGGTCGTCGGGGCCGGCGGGGCGCAGGCCATGCTCAAGGGCGGGCTCGTGCTGCCCGGGAAGCGGGTGGTCGTCGCGGGGAGCGGGCCGCTGCTGCTTGCCGTCGCGTCTTCGCTCGCCGAGGCCGGCGCGGAGGTTCCTGCTGTGATCGAGGCGTCCGGATATCTGGGGTACGCCCGCCGTCCCCGCGCGCTCGCCGCCAACCCGCACAAGCTGGCCGAGGCCGTGACGCATGGCGCGGTACTCCTGCGTCACCGGGTCGCGTTGCGCACCCGCAGTGCGGTGACCGAGGTGCACGGGGCCGAACGCGTGGAGGCGGTCACCGTCGCGCGGCTGGACGAGCAGTGGCGGCCGCTGCCGGGTACGGGACGCAGGATCGCCTGCGACGCGCTGGCCGTCGGCCACGGCCTGATCCCCGGGATCGAACTGGCCACCACCCTCGGCTGCGCCACCCGCCGCACCCCGGACGGCGCCCGCGCGCTGGTTCTGGACGCCCGCCAGGAAACCTCGGTACGCGGACTCTGGGCGGCGGGCGAGCCGGGCGGTATCGGGGGCGCTCAACTGGCCCGAACTGAGGGGGAGTTGGCGGCGCGGGCTGTCGCGGCCCGGCTCGGAAGGAACCCCGGCCCGGGCGGGCGCGTGCGGCAGTTGAAGTCCCGCCGCACCAGACTGCGTACCTTCGCCGAAGCCATGGCCACCACGCACGCGCCGGGGCCCGGCTGGACCGGCTGGCTCTCCGACGACACGGAGGTGTGCCGGTGCGAGGAGGTGAGCGCGGGCCGCGTCCGGGAGGCGGTCCAGGACTACGGCGCCCGGGACGCCCGTACGGTCAAACTGCTGACCCGGGCGGGGATGGGGTGGTGCCAGGGCCGCACGTGCGGGGCGGCGGTGTCCTGCCTGTCGGGCGATCCCGAACCCCCGTCGGAACGCCGCCCGTTCACGACCCCGGTCCCCCTGGGGGTGCTGGCAGCCCTTCCCCCCACCCCGCCCCTCCCCGAAACCCACCGGGGGTGAAGCGGGGTGCGGGGCGCCGCCCCGTAGCGCGCGGCGCCGCCCCGTAGGAGAGGGAGGACGGACCCGTAAAAGTAACGTGACATTGTACTCTGGGTCTCCGCTCGGTACGGAGGAACAGCGCATGGGTCACCTGAAGCAGAGCAAGGTCATCACCACCACCGAGCGCCTGCGCGACCAGGTCGCCCACGCGCTGCGTGCCGCGCTGATCTCCGGCGAGCTCCGCCCCGGCCAGGTCTACTCCGCGCCCGGCCTCGCCGAGGACTTCGGGATCTCCGCGACCCCCGTGCGCGAGGCCATGCTCGACCTCGCGCGAGAGGGGCTGGTGGAGCCCGTCCGCAACAAGGGCTTCCGGGTCACCGAGGTCAACGAGCGCGACCTCGACCAGTACACCGAGATCCGCGCACTGATCGAGGTCCCCATGGTCGGCCGGATCACCCGCACCGCCGACCGCGCCGACCTCGAAGCGCTGCGGCCGGTCGCCGAGGAGATCGTGCGGGCCGCCCGCGACCACGACCTCATCGGCTACCTGGAGGCCGACCGCCAGTTCCACCTCTCGCTGCTCGCCCTGGGCGGCAACGAGCGCCTGGTCGAGACCGTCGGCGACCTGCGCAAGCGTTCCCGCCTGTACGGTCTGACCGCCCTCGACCAGCGCGACGAGCTGATCCCCTCCGCCGAGGAGCACGTCGAACTCCTCGACCTCATGCTGGCCGGTGACGCCCGCGCCGCCGAGAAGTGCATGACCCGTCACCTCGGCCACGTCCGCTCCCTGTGGGCGCGGAGCGAGGCGGCCGAGCCCAAGCCGAAGCGCCGCCTCGGCGCGAGCCGCTGAGCCCGTCCGTACCGTTTACCGGTTGCCGGGTTCGGTCCGCTCGATCGGGATCCACAGGACCGCGTCCGTCATGTCGCCGGTCTCCGTCGGCCGGGTGCGCAGGATCTCCGGGCCCGGGCGGCTCTGGTACGGGTTCGACGGGAACCACTCGGTGAACACGTCCCGCCACAGGTGCTGGAGCGCCTCCGGGAACGGGCCGGTGCTCTCGAAGACCGCCCAGGTGCCGGCGGGCACGAGCAGCGAGTCGAGGTCCTCGGGCGGCGCCGCACGGGTCAACGCGGCGTGCCAGTAGTCGAGTTCGGTGCCCTCGGCCCGGCTGGGGTCGAGGTCGTCGCAGGCCGAGACGATGCCCTCGGGCTCCTGGTCGGACAGGCGGTGGATGCGCAGCGCCGTCTCCTGCCCGATGCTCCGGATGAACTCGGCGATGGCCGGGTTCACTCCCTCGTGCACGAGCGGAACCCGCGCCTTCCGCCCCACCAAATGGAACGCTTCCTTCTCCACAACCCGGTACCGCATGCTGGTGCTCCCTTCGACGACGAGACGGAAGGACATCCGGGGCTGGGACCGCAGGGCCGCGCCGGTGCGGCGGGCCTCGCCCGGGCCGACGCCGTGCACGGCACGGAACGCCCGCGCGAACGCCTCCCCCGACGTGTAGCCGTACCGCACCGCCACATCGAGCAGCGTGCGCTGCCCGGCGAGCACCTCGGCGCCGGCGACGGTCAGCCGTCTGCGCCGCACGTACTCCGACAGCGGCATTCCGGCGAGCGCGGAGAACAGTCGCCGGAAGTGGTACTCCGACGTCATCGCGATGCGGGCGAGTTCGCCCGTGTCGATCTCCCCGTCGAGCCGGTCCTCGATGTGGTCCATGGCCTGGTTGAGCCGCTTCAGCATCCCGGCCCCCTTCCTTCCTTACGCGCTCCACGCTAGGAGCGGGCCACCCCACCCGACCCGACATTCTGTGCCCGCCCCGATCGGGTCCCCGAACGAGCCGGCGGGCCCGGTGCTGCCTATGTTGGACGGGGCGGGGGGTGCCGGTACGTGACAGAAAGGCCCGCTCCCATGCCGATGGACCCGGAGATCGCCGCCCTGCTGCGCCAGTTCGGGCTCGACGGGCCGGGACCCGACACCCCGCCCTCCGTCGCCGAGATGCGGGCGGGCAACCGCATGCTGTCGCTCGCCGTGGCGCCCGACCCGCCCCTCGCGGTCGGCTCGGTCGCCGACGGCCGGGTGGCGGGGGTGCCGGTGCGGGTCTACCGGCCCGAGGCGTCCGCGGGCCCGTCGGCCACCGTCGTGTTCTTCCACGGCGGCGGATTCATCGTCGGCGACCTCGACACGCACGAAGGGGTGTGCCGGCGGCTCTGCCGGGACCTCGGTGCGGTGGTGGTGAGCGTGGCGTACCGGCTCGCGCCGGAGTTCCCCTTCCCGGCCGGGTTCGACGACTGCGTGGCGGTGACCAGCCATGTGGCCGACAGCATCGCCGACTACGGCGGGGGCAAGCTCGCCGTGGCGGGCGACAGCGCGGGGGCGGGGCTGGCGGCGGGGGTGGCGCTCGCCTTCCGCGACGAGGGGCGGCCGCTGGCCGCGCAACTGCTGGCGTACCCCTGCACGGACCTGAGCGGGGGTGGCTCCCATCCCTCCCGGGTGGAGAACGCGACGGGCTACCTGCTGACCACGGCGGAGGTCGAGAACGACATCCGGCTCTACCTGGGCGACGACGCCGCCGCCGGCGGCCGCGCCCCGGCCTCCCCGCTCCTCGCGGGGGATTTCGCGGGGCTCGCCCCGGCGGTCATCGGGTGCGGGGAATGCGATCCGCTGCGGGACGAGGGGCTGGCCTACGCGGACGCGCTGCGCGCGGCGGGGGTGGTGGTGAGGGTGCACCGGTACCCGGGGCTCATCCACGGCTTCCTCAACTTCGACTCGAAGTCGGCGGCGGTGGAGGCGGCGGTGGGGGAGCTGTACGGCGAGTTCGGCGAACTCCTCGGCTGAGCCGGCACCGATGCGGGGCGGGGGTGCACTGGGGCTCCGCCCCAGACCCCGCAGGCCCCCACCCCGCCCCTTCCCGCTGTGACACTCTGCGGCTCCGCCGCGTGGCCTCCGGGGGTGAGAGGTGTGTAGCCCGCCTTCCTGGGGCTCCGCCCCAGACCCGTTCGCGCCTGAAGGGCGCTCGTCCTCAAACTCCCCCAAGGCCTCAAGGGCCAGGGGGACCCCCATGACGGGCTGAAATGCTCCGGTGCGGGCAGCATCGACCCTGCCAGGGGCGCGGGGCTGTCACATGTGCGGCTCCGCCGCGTGGGCGCGAGCAGCCACCCACGGTCCGCAGGCCGAAGGACGGGGGTTCGGGGCGCAGCCCCGTGGCACGTGCGGGCGAGGCCCGTCGGGGCCCTTTGCGCGGCCGGGTTGGGCCGCGAGGGCCCTCAGCGTCGCGGCGCTGGCTACTCTGCACGGGTGACCACCGAGTTGACCTTGCTTACGCGCGTCGCCTACCGGGGCCAGGAAGTGACCGCCCCCCGCCTGCGCGGCCTCCTCGCGCTGCTCGCCGACGACCTGCGGGCGGGCTGCAGCACGGGCCGGCTGGTCGAGGGGCTGTGGCCCGAGGAGCAGCCCGAGCGGCCCGGCAAGGCCGTACAGGTGCTGGTCTCGCGGGCCCGGTCGCAGCTCGGGGCGGATCTCATCGCCAGCACCCCCACCGGGTACCGGCTCGCCCTCGCCGAGGAACAGGTCGACAGTTCCGCCCTGCTGCTGCACGCCGCGGCGTGCGAGGCACGGGTCCGGGCCGGCGAGTACGACGAGGCACTGGCCGAGGCCGAGGCCGGGCTCGCCCTGTGGGACGGAGCGACCGGGGACGGGGACGACCTCCACGACCCCCTCGCCGCCCTCTGCCGAGCCCGCACCGGAGCCCACCGCACCCTCGCCCGAAGCCGGGCCCTCGCGCTCGCCCGGGTCGGCAGGAAGGCCGACGCGGTCAAGCCTCTCGCCCGGCTCGCCCGCGAACTCCCCCGGGACGAGGAGGTGCTGGCCGAACTCATACGCTGCGAGGCCGCCACCGCCGGACCCGCCGCCGCTCTCACCCGGTACGACTCCTACCGCCGCGCCCTGCGGGACGAGCTCGGGGCCGACCCGGGCCGTGAACTCAAGGCGATCCACCAGGAGTTGCTGCGCGGCGAGGCCCCCGTCGTCCGGCACGGCGTGCTGCACGAGCCGAACCCGCTGCTCGGCCGCGACGCCGACGTCGCCGCGGTCACCGGGTTGCTGCGCAGCGCCCGGGTCGCCACCGTCGTCGGCCCCGGCGGGCTCGGCAAGACCCGGCTCGCGCACGCCGTGGGCCGCGCGGCCGAGCAGCGCGTGGTGCACTTCGTGCCGCTGGCCGGTGTCACCCTCGACGACGACGTGGCCGGCGAGGTCGCCTCGGTGCTCGGCGTCGCCCTGCGCACACCCGGGCCCGCCGGGATCGTCGCCGGTATCGTCGGCGCGCTCGGCCAGGGCCCCGTACTGCTGGTGCTCGACAACTGCGAGCACGTCATCCGGGGCGCCGCCGAGCTGGTGCGGGCCCTGGTGTCGGGCTCGAAGGAGCTGCGGGTGCTCGCCACCAGCCGCGCCCCGCTCGGCCTGACGTCGGAGTCCGTGTACGCGCTGCCCGAGCTCGGCCTCGAATCGACGGTGGAGCTGTTCCGTCAGCGGGCGCGTGCCGCGCGGCCCGATGCCGAGCTGCCCGAGCGGGCCGTCGAGGAGCTGTGCCGCCAGCTGGACGGGCTGCCGCTCGCGGTCGAACTGGCCGCGGCCCGGGTCAGGGTGCTTTCCGTGCCGGAGATCGCCCGGCGGCTGCGGGACCGGTTCGCGCTGCTGCGCGGCGGCGGCAGGGACGTACCGGAACGCCACCGCACCCTGCGCGCCGTCGTCGAGTGGAGCTGGAACCTGCTGGATCCCGAGGCCCAGGCCGCCCTGCGGATCCTGTCGGTGTTCCCCGGCGGCTTCACCGAGGACGCGGCCGAGCACGTACTGGCCGGCGACGACGCGCTGTTCCTCCTGGAGCAGCTCGCCGACCAGTCGCTGATCAAGGCCGCCGACACCGCGTCCGGGGTGCGCTTCCACATGCTGGAGACCGTACGGGAGTTCAGCGCGGCCCGCCGAGCCGAGGCCGGCGAGGAGGAGGCCGTCACCGACCGGTTCCTGCTGTGGGCCCGCGACTTCGGCCGGGCCTACAACGACGCCCTGTTCAGCCCCGAGTCCCTGCGGGTCTGGGAGTTCATCAGGACCGAGCAGGACAACCTCGTCCTCGCACTGCGGCACGCGCTGGCCCGTAACGACTGTCCGGCCATCGCGGCCCTCACCGCCGTGCTCGCCTCCCTGTGGGCCACCGACTCCAACTACACCCGGCTCACCGACCTCGCCGCCGACTCCGGAGGACCGCTCTCCCACTTCCGGCCGGGCCCCGACGACATCGAGCCCGTCCGCAGTGCCGCCGTGGTGTGCGCGCTCAGCCTGTTCATGGGCTACGGACCGCACGCCGTACGCCAGTTGGTCATCGTGCGCAGGCTGCCGCCCGCCGAGCCGGACACGCTGCTCAAGGCCATGGACCGGGTGCTGCGCGTCCTGCCCGAGGTGCGCCCGCCGCACTACACCGAGCTGTTGGAGCTGTGCGACTCCGAGCACCCGCTGCTCGCGGGGGTCGCCGAGTGCTTCGCCAGCTATGTGTGGGAGCACGAGCACGAGATGGACCGCGCGCTGGACTCGGCCCGCCGGGGCCTCGAAGCCCTCACCCAGGTGCGCAATCCGGCGACCGAGATGCTCGGCCACGGCCGCATCAGCGAGCTGTGCCTGCAGAGCGAGCGGGGCGAGGAGGCGTACCGGCATCTGATGGCCGCGCTGAACGTCCTGGAGCGGACCGGGGACTGGTCCGACTCGGCCGGCTGGCACGACACGGTCGGGGTGCGCTGGGGGCTCGTACTCGCATGCCTCCAGCTCGGTGACGTCGACGAGGCGGAGCACTGGCTGAACATGGCCACGCTCGAACTGGAGCCGGAGTCGGTGCGGGCCTTCAGCCCGGATCTCGCGGACCGGGCCGAGATAGCCCTGCTGCGGGGTCTGACCGAAGTCGGGCTCGGCCTGTGGCGGAAGGCGGTGGGGCAGATCCGCGAGGTCGACACGCTGCATGCCAACGATCCGTTCGTGCAGGCGTGGTCCCTGCAGATCCAGTCGGCCGCCGTGGCAGCGCACGCCCGGCACGGCCGCCTTGGGCCGGTGGCCGATCTGGTGCCCCAACTGAGCGGGCGGGTACTGGAGTTGCTGACCAGTCCACGCCCCGAGGACAGCCCCGCCGAGCTGCCCGTGTCCGGCACGATGCTGCTCGCCGTGGGCCTGGCCCGGATCGCGCAGGGCGACGCCGCCTCGGGCGTACGGCTGCTCGCACTCGCCGAACGGCTGCGCGTGCACCGGGAGTTCCCGACGATGTCGACCGCCCGGTCCCGGCAGTCCGCCGAAGACGCCGACGGGGCGGCGTACGCCGATGCGGTGTCGGAGTACGCCGCCCTGGGGCGGAGTGACCTGGAGGCGGCCGCCGTGCGTTTGCTGCGCGGCATCAGCGCTGCGGATCCTGATTGAACTTCGCCTTCGACCAGAAGTAGCCGAGGACGGTGAGGCCGAGCGACCAGGCGATCGCGAGCCACGCGTTGTTGCCGATCTCGGTGCCGAGCAGCAGGCCGCGCAGCGTCTCGATGGCCGGGGTGAACGGCTGGTACTGGGCGATCGGCTGGAACCAGCCCGGCATCGAGTGCAGCGGCACGAACGCGCTGGACAGCAGCGGCAGCAGGATCAGCGGCATCGCGTTGTTGCTGGCGGCCTCGGCGTTCGGGCTGATCAGGCCCATGCCGACGGCGATCCAGGTCAGCGACAGCGAGAAGAGTACGAGCAGTCCGAGGGCCGCGAACCACTCCAGGGCGGTGGCGTCGGTGGAACGGAAGCCGATGGCCACGCCGACCGCGCCGACGAGGACCACGCTGAGGATCGACTGCAGCACGCTGCCGATGACGTGTCCGACGATCACCGAGCCGCGGTGGATCGCCATCGTACGGAAGCGGGCGATGATGCCCTCGGTCATGTCGTTGGAGACGGAGATCGCGGTGCCGACCACGGTGCTGCCGATCGTCATCAGGAGCAGGCCGGGGACGATGTAGGCGATGTATTTGGCGCGGTCGGGGCCGCCGCTGCCGATGCCCATGCTCATGGTGTCGCCGAAGATGTAGACGAAGAGCAGCAGCAGCATGATCGGCGTGAGCAGCAGGTTCAGGGTGAGAGACGGGTAGCGCCGGGCGTGCAGCAGGTTGCGGCGCAGCATCGTCGAGCAGTCGCGTACGGCGAGGGGCAGGGAGCTCATCGGACGTTCTCCTTCAGGGCGGCCGGGGCGGCGGCGGTGGGGTGGCTGGTCAGGGCGAAGAACACGTCGTCGAGGTCGGGGGTGTGGACGGTCAGCTCGTCCGCCTCGACGTCGGCGGAGTCCAGCCAGTCGAGGATGGCGCGCAGCTCGCGCTGGCTGCCGCCGCTCGGGATCTGCAGCGAAAGGGACTCTTCGTCGCGGGTCGCCTCGCGCAGGGCGACGGCGGCGCTCCGGTACGCGACCGGGTCGGTGAAGCGGAGCCGGACGTGGCCGCCGGGGACGAGCCGCTTGAGCTCGTTCGCGGTGCCCTGGGCGACGAGCTTGCCGCCGTTCAGCACCGCGATACGGTCGGCGAGTTCGTCGGCCTCCTCCAGGTACTGGGTGGTGAGGAAGACGGTCACGCCGCCCGCGACGAGGCCGCGGATGATGTTCCACATGTTGTGCCGGCTGCGCGGGTCGAGGCCGGTGGTCGGCTCGTCGAGGAAGATGATCCGCGGGCTGCCGACCAGCGTCATGGCGATGTCCAGGCGCCGGCGCATGCCGCCGGAGTAGGTGGACGCGGGCTTCTTCGCGGCCTCGACGAGGTCGAAGCGTTCGAGGAGCTCGGCGGCGACCCGGCGGCCCTCGCGGCGGGACAGGTGGTGCAGGTCCGCCATGAGCAGCATGTTCTCCTCACCGGTGATCAGGTTGTCCACCGCCGAGAACTGCCCGGTGACCCCGATCGCGGCGCGCACCGACTGGGGGTGGGAGGCCAGGTTGTGTCCGCCGACCCACAGCTCGCCGGCGTCGGCGGTGATCAGCGTGGAGAGGATCTGCACGGCGGTGGTCTTCCCGGCGCCGTTCGGCCCGAGCAGCGAGAAGACGGTGCCCGCCGGGACGTGCAGGTCGATGCCGTCGAGGACGGTCTTGTCCCCGTAGGCCTTCCGCAGCCCGCTGGCCGCGATCGCGAGTTCGTTCGTCGTCGAGTTCATGCCGCAGAGCTTGCGACGGCCCGGGTTCAGCGCGGTTTCAGCACGGTTTCAGGGGCCGCGGCCCGGTGAGTCCGGCAGGCGGGGAAGGCCGGCCGGACGAGTGCCGCAGGGCAGTCCTGGCACGGATCACTCAGACCAACTCACGTTGTCCGTACGGGAGTTGGCGGAAGGCAGGGGGGTTTGAGAGGGCCCGCATGCCGATGGGCCTTGCACCTGGTCAGGTACAAGGCCCATCGGCATGTGTGGTGGGGTCGATCAGGCGGCGGCGAGGGAGATCTCGGTCGACTTGATCAGGGCGACGACGGAGGTGCCGGTGGCGAGGTTCAGGTCGGCGACGGCGTCCTTGGTGATCGCGGCGGTGAGTTCGCCGCCCTGGACGTCGACCTTGACGGAGGCCATGGCGCCACCGGTGGCCACGTCGGCGACGGTGCCCGGGATCTGGTTCCGGATGGACAGGCCCTCGACCGGGCCGGTGGCCAGCGAGACCTCGGTGGACTTGATCAGGGTCTTGACCGCGGACCCCTCGGCGAGACCGAGCTCCTTGACGGCTTCGAGGGTGATCGCGGCGGTGATGTCCTGGCCGCCGTCGAGACGGACCTTGACGGTCGCCATGACCTCGCCGGGGGTGACGGCGGTGACGGTGCCGGCGATCTGGTTGCGGATGCTCAGGCTCATGAAGAAACGCCTCACATAGGTGGTTCCGATTCGTCAGGCTTTGGCCTGCAACATGCTCCACGCTATCGGCGTCCGGGGGCCGCGTTGCGAAGCGTGTCGCATCCGCGGGCCTTCTCCGGAGGCGAGGGTGGCAGATTCGACGGGCGTGAAGGCCCGGAGTTTCCTGGGCCCGGGTGCGGGAGGCATCCCTGGGGGACCGTCAGAGGCCGAGGTCGGTGAAGAACTGGTAGCTGGTGGGGTCGCCGGACAGCTGCCAGTTGATGCCTTCGAGGAGGAAGCAGGCGACCAGGTTGCTGGCAGCGAACACGGTGATCACGGCCAGGGTGAAGGTGGCGGCCTTGCGCAGCAGGGGCGAGGCGGCGGTGGCGTTCAGGGGCTCGGCCCGGGGGGTGAGGAACAGGGCCGCCGCGGCGGCCACGGCCGCGCCGAGGAAGGCGATCAGGGCCCAGGTGTACAGGTGCAGGCCGAACAGGGCGCCGGCGTACCCGGGGTCGGGGGGCACGATGTGCATCAGGACCTGGGTGGCCGAGACGACGCTGCCGATGAGGGCGGCCATGATGGCCCAGCCCCACCCGGAGGCCCACGCGCGGGTGGTCACCTCGCCCTTGCGGGAACGGGCGATGATCCAGGCGGGGCCCACCGCGCTGAGCAGGAAGAACATCCGCTGCAGCAGGCACATGGGGCAGGGGTACTCCCACAGCCCGAACTGGAAGAAGTAGGCGCCCGCGAGGGTGCCGCACAGTCCGACGACGTAGGCGTGGGCGAACCAGAGGCCCAGCCGGTTGGAGAGCCGTACGGGGCTGGTGGAGCTGATCCGGGCGGTGGTCGCGGTTGCGGTGCTCATGTGAACTCTCCCCCTCAGAGGGCGATGTGGAAGGTGTGGGTGATGACGTGGGGGAGGAACGCGATCGCCGTGGCGGCCAGGGTCCCGGCCCAGAGCAGGCTGCGGGCGCGGGCCGGCCAGTCGCGGAGCACTGCCATCACACACAGGAGGATGAGGAGGAAGAGGAGGGTGTACATGAGGTCCCAGCTTCATCGGGGGTCCGTTGTTGATTTCTTGCCTCCACCCTCCGGCCGTCCGCGCGGGGCGGGTAGCCGTAACGGACCAATGCATCCATAGAACGGATCTATGGCCCCGGTCCGGGTGAGGGCGGGGCCTGTCCGAAGCCCGTCGGGGCGACCGCCAGGCCCGTGAGCTCATGGGCGGACCGGCCGCGGTAAGCGGCACACCGTCCTCCGTTCGCACCGCGGCTCTCGGGACTTCGGCCGTGCCGGACGCCGGGCGGTGAAAGTCTCTAGAGTGCATGATCGTCAGGTGGTGCGTGCAGGGCGCTACGTAGGGGCGAGGGGCTGTTGTGAGGGTCGAACTTCCGCCGGGTCCGGTGTACTTCGTCAACCGCGACGAGGAGCGAGAACGCGCTGTGCGCGCCGTGACGGAATGGCAGGGTCGCTCCCGTCCGCTGGTCCTGTCGTTGAGCGGGCCGGGTGGCCTGGGGAAGACGGAGCTGGCCGGCCTGCTTGCCCGGACTCTGCTCGAACGCGACACGTTTCCCGATGGTGTGCTGTCCGTCGACCTCGACGTCTTCCGGGCAGGCGATGTGCTGGACCCCGGTGATGTGCTCTCCCAGCTCCTGATCTCCCTCGATGTGGCGCCGGAGCGGGTGCAGGCTCAGTACGCGGCTCGGTGCAGGCAGTACTGGAACAGGACCTCCGAGGACTCCGGGACGAAGCTGATCCTGCTGCTGGACAACGCGCGTTATGCCTCGGAGATCGTCCCCCTGCTTCCGGCGTCGGGTCACAGCGTGGTGATCGTCACGAGTCGCGGTCCGCTGCACGACCTCGAAGCCGGAGCCGCGGTGGACCTGGCGCTGCCGCCACTGGAGGAGCAGGCGGCGGCAGAGCTGCTTGAGCTGATCGCCCGCGATCACCGGCTGGCCGCGGACCCGGAGGCGGCGCGGGCGGTGGTCCGGCTGTGCGACGGTCTGCCCGCGGCGCTGCACGTGGCGGGCCGGTGGGTGCGCGCACACCGGCTGCGTCCGCTGTCCCGCATTCTCGCGGGTCTCCAGGCCGAGCTGGACGAGAAGGGCGTGGACGGCGTGGAGCACGTCTGGGACATGGCGTACGAGGATCTGTCCCGCCCGGCGGCCCTGCTCTACCGGCTGCTTCCGCATCACCCCGGTGCGACGTTCACGCTCCACTCGGCCACGGCGCTGTCGGGACTCGGACCGGATGCCTGCGAGGACGCCCTGGAGGAGCTGCACCGGGCCGGATTACTCGATCTGCGGCTGCTGTCGCTGACGGAGGCCGGCCAGCTGAGGCTGCCCGGACCGCAGCGCGCGCACGCCTTGCGCCGGTCCCGCCGCGAGGCGGCCGAGGGGGAGGTGGCCGATGCACAGGTGCGGCTGCTGCGCTGGTTCGTACGGCAGGCACAGCTGGCCGACCGCTTCGCCGCCGGCGGCCGCCTGACCGTCGTGGGCCTCTTCGACCCTGTTCCCGGCGCGCCGGACGTTCCGCTGGAGGACCCGGAAGCGGCCGCGGACGACGCAGCGCGGGCCGAGCGCGCCGAGCGGGCGGCGCGCTGGCTGTACGAGGAACGCCACGTGCTGTTCGGCTGCTCCCGCCTGGCCCACGGCCGTGCGCTGGACACCGAGGTCGTGGCCCTGTCCGAGCCCGCGTGGACGCATGCCCTGGATCATCCGCACCAGTCCGAGGCGACCGAGCTGTTCCGCCGCACCGTCGACTCGGCGGTCCGGGACGGGAACGCGAGGTGGCTGGTGCGCACGCGCTGCCAGCTGGCCCGATCGCTGTGGGAGGCAGGGGAGTTGACCGAGGCAGAGGCCCAGCTCAACGGCGCGATGTCCGCCCTTGCTCTGCTGGAGCACCCCGAACGGGACGGCAAGCTCGCCGCCTCGGCCCTTGAGCACCGCGGCATGCTCAAGGGCGTACGCGGCAAGTGGAGTGAAGCGCTGGCGGACTTCACCGCCTCCCGCGACATGCACCGGGCGATTCCCAATCCGTACGGCGTCCTGCTCCAGACGTACCGGATGGGCGAGGCGAACGCGATGGCGGGAGACCTTGAGGCGGCCCGTGATCTGCTGCGCGAGGCACACGCCGGGTTCGTGGCCCAGAACCGCGAGCGGCTGATCGGTCGTTCGGCGTTCGCCCTCGCGGGCGTCCTCCACCGGCTCGGGCGTACGGCCGAGGCACGTGAGCTGTACGAGCAGTCGCTGGCGCGGGCCGGCCGGCGCCGCTCGGGCTTCGACCGGGCACGCGTCCACGACGCCCTCGCCGACCTGCACGCGGCCGAGGGGAACCCGGCGGCTGCCGAGACGCACCGTACGGCGGCCCAGGACCTCCGGCGACGCGACGGCCTGGTCTAGATCACCCGTTGCTCCTCGGCGTCCGTGGCCGGACGGAGGGTGACGTGGAAGGCCCGCTCGCCGACGAGGCAGGCCATGCGGGTCGGGCCGGCCCCGAGGGGGTGAGGGGAGAGCAGCCGGGCGTGCACGGCCGACAGCGTGACGGCCGGGTCGATCCGTACGATCCGGCCGTCCTCGGACCGCGGTTCGGCCTCGACGGCGTACGTCCGCTCATGACCACGGACTCTGAGCAGGCATCGATCGTACGGAAGCAGCACTGCGGCCGAACGGCAGCCCGGGTAGGCGGACAGGGCGTGCCGCGTCCACCCGCCGGCGGTCCAGGCCGCGTCCAGGGGAGCGGCGGATTCCGGGAGTGGACGGCGGTACAACAGGCCCGCGGAACGAGCGAACCGTTCGTCGGCGGCGCCGTGTTCCACCGCCAGGTGATGACCGGGCGGCCCGGCGCCTGCGGGATGCCGACTGATCCGGACCCCCGCTGCCGTGTTCTCCACCCGCACGTCGAATGCCGCGGGGACACGCGGCGCGGGCCCGGGCGAGGGCAGGAGCCGGGGCGCGACGCGGTGCGCCGGAGGCGTGAGACCGAGCAGGGCATAGGCCTCGGTGCGCAGGAGGCCGGCGGCCTCACCGCGGCGCGCGAACGCCATCCGAGCGGCCGCCTGCCCGGAGCCCGGCCGATACGCCCGCAGCGCGTCGACGATGTCCTCGGCGCGCCCCAACTGCGGTACACCGCACAGGAGTACGTCCATGGGGCTGCCGGGGATCAGCTCGCCCCCGGCCCGATGGACGCTCACGACGGGGCGGTCCTGGGCGGCGCAGTAGTACAGCGCCGCGGATCCGTGATCGGTGACCAGGGCATCGGCGGCGATCAGCACGGAGGCCCATTCCTCGTGCGGATCCGGCAGGAGCATTCCCGCATCGAGGGCCGGCGCCAGGCGCTCGGCCAAGTCGTACGCACCGAGCAGGCTGCGTTCGTTGGGGTGGACCAGGAGTGCCAACTGATACTGATCGTAAGGGAGTTGGGCGGCGAGCCGAGCGGGGAGCCCGGGGTGCTGCCGGATGAGGGACTCGGGACCCCATGTGGAGACCAGGGCCAGCAGCTCGCGGCCCCCGGTGCCCAATGCGGCCCGATAGCGGTCGCGCAGGGACGCCGAGGCGAGGAAGCGCTCCAGGGTGGGATCGCCGACCACCTTCGCGCGCCGGGCGGCCCGCGGGTCCGTGGCGGCCAGCCGGGAGACCTGCTCGGGATGGGCCAGGGCGTGCAGTGCTATCGGGGCGTGACCGTGGCTCCGTCGCAGATACGCCGGGTCGAGGCCGGACGCCGAGTCGGCCGAACCCTCGCCGGGAATCGACTTGTTGAACCCCGCGCCGTGCGGCAGGAGGATCTGCGGCCCGCGCAGCAGGCTCAGGTCGCCTTTCGGGCTCGCGGCGACGACCAGGTCGTACTCGCGACCGCCGGCCTCGCTCCATGGGACCGTCCGGCCCCCGAGGGCGTCGATCGCGGAGAGGGCGTCGGCTCCGAACTCGGAACCAGGGACCAGGGTGAACAGGCGAGTGATCCTGTGGTCACCGGAAAATATGGGAAGAACGTCGAGCAGGCGGTACAGGGCCACGGCCGACCGGGCAGCGAAGAGAACGGTTCGCCGGTCGTCCGTCGTCCGTCGTCCGTCGTCCGTCGTCCGTCGTCCGTCGTCCGTCGTCCGTCGTCCGTCGTCCGTCGTCCGTCGTCCGTCGTCCGTCGTCCGTCGTCCCGAAGTGTTCAGTCTACCGACAACTGGAGGGTGGAGATGGCTGTTTCCGCAGGTCAGGGCGGTTTCGTTCGCGTCGTCGGGCGACATGATCCGATCTTATCGCGCGCGGTTGGCGAGGCGCCGGGAGTGATTCGCGCCGCACATTCGGCAAGGGAATGCGGGACGCCTTGGCCGATGGCGAGGATGGCGGCATGAGTGACTGGGGGATCGCGTTGATCGCGGCGGGGTCGGCGATCGTGGGCAGCGTCGTCACCGGCTGGTTCGGCCGCAGCGCCGGCATCCGGCAGGCCACCGCGGCGGGGCACGCCGCGGACCGCCAGGCGGAGGCACTGCTCGAATCGGTTCGCATGACGCTCCACGCCGAGGCCGGCCACCGCGAGTTCGCCCAGCGCCGTCAGACGTACGCGGAGTTCCTCGGAGCCGCGGAGACCGGGATCCTCACCGAGCGGAACGGGCGGGGCCAGGCCGACGGCGACGTCGCGTTGCAACGCGCGTTGGGCTTGATGCTCCTGGAGGGCCCGCCGGAAGCCGCCGCGGCGGCGCAGCATCTCGTCGACTGTCTGCGACGCCATGAGCGGCCGGACGAACTGAACCGGGCGAAGCTGTCCTTCGTCTCGGTGGCACAGGAGTGCTGCCGCCCCCGGTGACGTCCCGGACCCGGCGTGGTCGGACCGGCGAAGACCCGGGGTGTGATGGGGGCGACGAGGCGCAGGGGGCGGAGGTGGCGGTCGGCGCGGCGGGCGCGGCGAGGCGCAGCCCCGACCATGCCCGCACATCGCACGAGGTGGGAGCGGGCCGGGTGCCATGACGTATGAACGCCACATCACGCGACAACTGAGCGATACCGCACAGCAAAAAGGCCCGGGTCGATGACCTGGGCCTTGGCTCTGGAGCGAGTGACGGGAATCGAACCCGCGCTCTAAGCTTGGGAATCAACGGGTTCTGAGGGGCTGGTGTGCTGCCTGACCTGCGAAAACAGGGGCTCAGATGGCTCCTGGCGCGGATCGGATCGCACCGTTGTTGACCGGGGATTTCCGGTCTGGAGGGCACGGTTGGGGCACACGGCGGCCGAGGCGGCTTGTTGAGGTGCGAGAGCTGCTCGGATCCGATCCGTCGGTTGCGCGCGCTCATGTGACGAGAGAGCCAGGTTGCGGGAGCAAGGGCACTTGGGAATGGGCCGTTTTCCCCCGCGGCATGGTCCTGGCCTGCCACGCTGGCCGTCGTGACATATGCGGTGAGCTGGAAACCCGCATTCCGGCGGGTGCTCCGGAGATGGACCTCCTGCAACGCGCAGGCGGGGTGGCGATCCTCGAATCCGGGCTCGACTCGGTGGAGGGCATCGAAGGCCCGGACGGGATGGAGGTCGACCTTCACGAGACGATCGTGGCCGTCTATCCGGGCGGAGCGCTACTCAAGATCTTCGTGGACGCTCCGGCGCTGGAGTTCGCCGAGGAGGCGGTCCGTTCGGTGGTGGGAGAGTTGCTGGAGCGCTCCGACCTGCTGGCCGAGTGGACGGTCGATCGGTGCGAGGTCCAGCTCCACCCCGACCTAGCCCAGGAGAGCCTCGCCGCCGCTGACGGCCCGGACGCTCCGCCCGATGATCCGGCCTCTCGCAAGGCCCGCCATGCCGCGCAGGCTGCAGCCGGGAGTGGCGCGGGGACGAATATGACGCGGCAGCAGCTGCTGCGGCCACACGCGACCGATTGCTGGCCATGGCGGCTGAGCTCCGCTCCTTTCCGCCTGTCATGTTCGGTGTGATCGATGACGAGGATGAAGACGAAGAAGGGGGCGAGCTGGACTTCGGTGCCTTGCCGGAGGACGCCAAGCTCGCGGCCGGCGCCTTGGTGTACGGGATGCACGTGTTGGTGGACGAACTCTTTCAGGACCTACAGACGCTGAGCTGGTCTGGACGTTGGCGGACGAGAGGGCGCCGGACGAGGGCAGGCAGGTGATCGTGGACATCGACGGCGATACCTGTCATCGCGCACTCCGAGAACCAGGACGCCACCGCGACCTGGAAGAAGACATTCGGGCACCACCCGGTGATGGGGTTCGGCGACAACCACGGCCGCAGCGGATGCGACGAGCCGGTCGTGGGCCTGCTGCGGCCCGGCAGCGCGGGCTCCAACACCGCCGCTGACCACGGCGAGGCCCACAGACCAGGCTGGCCATGGCCCAGCTGCCGAAAGGCTCCGGCGGCGACGCCAGACGCTGATCCGCACCGACTCCGGCGGCGGCACCCACGAGTTCGTCGCCTGGCTCACCCGGCGCGGGCGGTGGCTGTCGTACTCGGTCGGGATGACCATCACCGACGCCATCCACCAGGCCGTCCTGAAGGTACCGGCCCCGGCCTGGACGCCGGCTGTCGAGCCCGACGGCGACATCCGCGACGGCGCCTGGGTCGCCGAACTCGCCGGCGACTGCCTGGCCGGCTGGCCGAAGGAGCTGCGGCTGATCGTGCGCAAGGAACGCCCGCACCCCGGCGCCGAGTTGCGCTTCACCGATGCCGACGGCATGCGGCTGACCTGCTTCGCCACCAACACGGCTGGCCGGGCGATCGCCGCTCTCGAACTGCGCCACCGGCAGCGAGCCCGGGCCGAGACCGCATCCGCGCCGCCCGCGCCACCGGCCTGCGCAGCCTCCCCCTCCGCGACGCCGCGCAGAACCAGATCTGGCTGGAGAGCGTGCAGATCGCCCTCGACCTGCCGACCTGGATGCTGATGCTCGCCCTGACCGGCAAGCCCCTCCTGCGGGAACGCCGCCGCCTGCGGCTCCGGTTGTTCTCCACTGCTGCCCAGCTCGTCACCACCGGCCGCCGCCGATACCTCCGCCTTGCCAAGCACTGGCCCTGGACCGACGTGATCACCGACGCCCTAAACCGGCTCCACGCCCTCCCGAACCCCGGCTGACCAGCACTTTCCCATCCCTGCGAGCGTCACCAGCCCACCGGAGCCGTGGAACCCGGCGCCCACCCGACGCGACAGCCGGGCACTCAACCTACCCAGACGCCGAAAATCCCGACCGACACCCACCGCAAAGGGACCTGATGGACTCTCATGAATGATCGAGGCCAGAGCCAGCCAGCCGCTTGTCACGGCCTTCGTCCGGCGACGTGCCGAATTCGCTCACGATGCCTCCTGCCCGGGGTCAGATCTCATGCTCGGCAAACCAGGTGGCGAGGGGGCCCTCTTCGGACAATGGCGACGATGCTTTCTATGGAGTCCGGGTTCGCGGTCGCGACGTCGAGGTCCTGGCTGAGCCGGTTGATCAAGCTGTGCGCTTGGACCGTATGGCCACCAGTGACTGCGAGCGGGTAGGAGCCCTACGGCGAGTACATCGGCCAACAGGCGTTGGTGCCGGTCGGACAGGTTCACGCGACAGCCCAGGTATCTGGAGCCAGTTTGGCGAAGGCGCCCTCCCACACGTTCCGGACGGCGGCCCTGGCCGACGGCAGCGGCGTGGCACAGGGCTACTTCCTGCGCCGACAGCCGTCGACGAGGGCCGCCAAGCGTGTGCATGGGCAAGCCGTGATCACTCCGGTAGCTCCCCGCCCTCGCTGTTCCGCGCTCGACCGACGAGGAGCTTCTGCCGGAGTGGAAAGAAATCGCACTGCGGATGCCGTGGCCTTCTCCTCATGCCTTACTTATGTATCGCTTCGCGGAGGGCATCTCGATCAACACCTTTCCGGGCAGGTCCTTCTTTCCCGCGGCGATGTCCGTGACGAGCTCGGGGAAATCTTCGAGACTGATCAACCGAGAGGTGAGTTTCTGGAGAGGGAACGCTTCCGGATATTCTGCGCGCAGCCTGAACCCCTCCTCGTAGTCTTCCCTATAACACCCATAGGCGCCTGAAATGTCGAGTTGCTTTCCCAGGTGCGTCACGGACTCGCTGAGTTCCTGCCTGCGAATCGTGTCGATATCAGCCTTGCTGGGGGGGAAGGTGTCTCCCGCGCGCGTACCGCCGTATACGAAGAGAATTCCGCCATCGGCCGCTATCGCTGCCGACGTTTTGAGGATGTCCGTACTGACAATGGTGGGAGCGATGATGACGACATCGAAACCGTCGCGGAATTCCTCGACGTCCGCGAGCGCGTAGATTTCCGTTTCGGCGAGGATTCCCTGCTCGCGTGCGAAGGACCGCCGGTCTTCGTTGCGGTTGAACACGGTCATGTCCGCGCCCAGATGCCGGGCATACATGGCGAACATGAGGCCGGCGCATCCGGCGCCGATGACTGCCACCCGCTTCCCGCGGAGCGAGTCGAGATCAGCCAGTTCGAGCAGCTTCTTCAGCGCATGAACGATGCAGGAGAACGGCTCCGGCATCCAGATGTTGCTCCGGATTCCAGCCTCTGGAACACGCACGACGGCTTGCTCCAGCTGTTCTGCCGTGCCGTGCACAAAGATGTACTCAGCGAATCCAGTGGTACGCGTCGGCGTGATGTTCGGATTGAAGGTCACGGTCTCGCCCTCGCGAAACCCCGTAGCCGCCCCAGCGGAGGAAACAGTGCCGACAAGTTCATGACCGAATAGCGGACCCCGGTCCTCCGGGACATCGCGAGATCCGTAGATCTCTTTGGTGTCCGCCCGGCAGATTCCTATGTAATCGGGCCTGATCACGACAGTTTGCTCGCCCAGCGCCTCATGTGGAAAGGCGCGGGTATCAAGGCTCACTGTGCCGTCCTTGAGCGTGGTTGTCCTGTACTCGGACGGGAGGTTCAGCAACGTAACTCCTAAGCGAGTGCGGCCGACGTGTCCGCGCGAGCGGTGCGGTCGCGGGTTCGTCTGACATCGACAGCGAGGCGCTGAATTCCGCCGTCGCGGTAATCGTTCTCAAGGACCAGGGCATCACATGTGACTTCCGCTTTCTCAAGCGCGGTGAGCGCCTCCCACACCTGACCGTCCCCGTCACCGAGCAGCTCCTGGGAAACCACCCCGTCCCTGCCGTCCTTGAGGTGTACCTGAGGGGCGATCCATTCATGGGTCGCCTCGATCAGGGTCGCCACATCGACTCCGTACGCGCGAGGGTTGTAGGTGTCCAGCAGCAGCCGGAAGTTCGGTTCCGCCACCGCCTCCACCAGTGCTCGCGAGTCGGGGGCGGCCAGGGCGTTCTCGTTGGCCAGGAGCAGTCCGCGTGCTGCTGCCTCTCGTGCGGCCCAGGAGAGCACGGCGGCGGTCCGCCGCAGGTCGTGGACGTCGTTGATCTCGCTGCGACGGAAGCTGGGGACGAACGCCAGCGGTGCACCCAGGGCTTGCGCCGTTTCGAGAACCCGAAGCAGGACGCGGCGGACGTTCACCGCCTCCTGGCCACCGGGCGGCACAAGGAGACCGATGTCGTTGAGCGTGTTGCCTGCGACGGCGAGCGGCCTCACTCCCCGTCGGAAGCAGTCGTCCCGAAGGCGGTCCACCGTGCCAGGGGCATCCAGCCACGGGCCTCTGCCCGGACCGCCGAGGTCGAGTTGAAGACCCTCGACGCCCATGTCGTGCACGAGCTCGACGGCGTCGAAGTGGTCCCCGGGCAGTCGCCAGTCGACGAGTCCTACGAGGGGTACCCGCGTCACGACACCGGCTCCGCCGACAGCGTGCGGCTCTGCGAGACGGGCAGCTGCTCGCCCACCGGGAACCAGATACCGTCGCCGTCGACCACGAGCTGCGCACCGTGCAGACCTGCACCGGACGTCGCTGCCAGTTCCCGGGCCAGCGGGGCGAAACTCGCGGGCGTCATGTAGGCGCTGTAGTCGAATCCGTCGGGGCGGCGGCGCCGGATCCCAGGGGTGTCGACCATGCCGGCGGGGAGGGCTTGCGTGATGCGCACGGCCTCGGCATCCGGTGCTTCGGCGCTCTCCTCCTGCGCGATCGAGTCGAGCAGAGCCGAGGCAGCCGCCTTCGAGGCGGCGTATCCGGATCGCCCCGGTCCGGCGTTGTAGACGACCTCGGAGGAGATGCCGAGGAAGACGCCGGGATCGCCGGGACGCCGGAGGACAGGCAACGTCCGGGAGAGCGTCAGCCAGAGGCCGTGCAGATTGACCTCCACCTGGCGGCGCCACTCCGCCTCGCTGCAGTCCCTGAACAGGGTCCGTCGATCGCCGTAGTGGACCGCCGAGTAGCACACGGCGTGGAGCGGGGTGCCCGTGGCACGCGCCAGGTTCTCCGTGATCTGGGCCGTGTCGGTGAGATCCGTGGCCACCCATCGGAGAAGGCCGGCGCCGGCGCCCGCGGGAGCGGACCTGCTGAGCACGGTGACGTCGAGTCCTGCCTGGGCCCATGCGTCCGCGACCCCGCGGCCGATACCGGTGGAACCACCGACGACCAGCGCACGGCGGGCTGAGTTCTGCGCTGTCATGCGGACTCCGATGAGAGGGATGAGGAAGGAGGCGTCCGGGGGAACTGCACCGCGAGCTTGATGAGACGGCTGCCCGCGACATTCCGGCCGAGACCGGCCGACAGGCTGTTCATGATCTTGGCGGCCTCTCGCGGTTCCACGACATGGGTCACCAGGTCGCGGTAGAGATCCGGCCGTCCGGCCAGTTCGGCAGCGGCTTCGAGGAGATGGTCGTTGCCTACACCTCGGTGACCGGTCAGCCGTACGGATCGGCCCTGCGGACCGCGCACCCGTGTGAAGGCTGCCGGCACGGGGAGTCCCGCGCAGTTGGCGGCCCGGACGGCAGCCAGGTCGACTCCGGGTAGCAAGGCACTGGTAGCGCCGGGCGGAAGGCCGCCGAACATGTCTATGGTCAGGTCGCGGCAGTCGAGACGCAGTGCTGACTCCAGCGCGTTCAGGGTGCCAGTGCGCGGCGTCGCGAGAAGCACTGCTGTCGGCCCGTCCAGACGGAGTGCCTCGTGCCCCTCCCCGTCCAGCAGCAACTCGGTGCCGGCAACCGGGTGTCGGGCGCTCCACTCCAGTCCGTCACGGCTGTGATGCACGAGGACAACGCGAACGTCCTCCCCGAGCCATCGACGGGCAGCGCGTACAGCAAGCTGACCGATAGTCCCGTCGCCGTACACCACGAGCGTGCGTGGACCGACGGTGCCGAGCAGAGCGAAGGCATAGCAGACGGCGGCCAGCGGTTCGATCAGTGTGCCGAGGACGGGGTCAGGGGGCTGTGTCAGGGGGACGACGAGGCCGTCGTGCACCGCAGTTGCGGGAATGTGGGTGCGCTCTTGCATCAGCCCGTCCACATTGTGTCCGAGCAGGAAGGACGGGTCCGACCTGTGTGTCGGGTTGACGAGAACCGGGGTGCCCGGCGACAGGGAGTCCGGCGCTCCCGTTCCGGCCGCCACGACATGACAGATGCCTTCGTGGCCGATGACCGGAGCCGGGTCGTCGCGCAGCCCGCGGAGCATTTGTATGTCCGTTCCGCACAGCCCCGCGACCTGTACGGCCACGAGCAGTTCGCCCGGTGCGGGTGCATGGGTGGGCCGCACGCGCAGTCTCACCCGCCCGGCCTCCCGGACGAGCGCCTGGTGGTGCGGTATGTGTTCAGCGGCTGTCATGACGCCACGCTCGCTCCGGTACACGCCGCGATCCCCGCGCCTGCCAGGCTGTCGGCCTCCCCGGGGCTGCTGACAGTGACGCGCTGCTCCAGCCACTCGGGAGTGCGCTCGCTGGTCAGGTACAGGCCCTGTCGGGTGAGGTGTCCCATCAAGGCATGTCGGTAGTGCTGTCCCAGTCCGTGTACGACGCCACCGGTCAGGACCGTCTCGTCGATCTCCGGATCCAGGCACAGCGCAGTGCGCAGAACGGCTGCGACGGGGGCGGTCACCGCGTCGAGCAATTCGATCGCCAGGCTGTCCTGCTCGTCCAGAGCGCTCCGGAATGCCCGCTCGAAGGCGACGCCGTCAGCAATCAGTTGCGCAAGAAGCGAGTTGGCCCATCGCTCGGGTTCCCGCTGCTGCAGGACGTGTGCCATCTGCGCGATGCCGGGGCCGGAGGAACACGCTGCCAGGTGTCCCTGCTCCCCGCAGTCGCAGTTCAAGGTGACCGGACGCCCGGCCAGTTCGGCAACGGCCGGCAAGTGGCCGATCTCTCCCTGCAGTCCGCAGCCGTCCACGGAGATCTGACCATGTCGCTGGTCGATGGTCCTGCAGGCGATACCCGAACTGATGGTGGCCAGCAGCACCTTGCGGTGCCCCATCCGACCGGGGGCAGCGGCGGCGTGCAGGAGTGCTGCCGTGACGTCGTTGACGATATGCCATGTGACGTCAGGTCGACGGGCGGACAGTGCGGCCTGCAGGTCGAACGGCTCACTGTGGTCGCCCCAAAGAGGAGCAGAGGCGTAGACGATGCCGGTGCGGTGGTCGAGTGCGGCTCCGAAGGAGACGCCGACGACGGCCTCGGGCGTCTCCGTTACCGCGTCGCTCAACTCCCGGACCATCATGTCCTGGAGTTCTGCTGCCGTGGCATTGGGGAAGCGCTTGAAGCTGGGGGAAGGACGCGAGGTTCGGGCGCGCAGCTCTCCCTCACGTAGCCACCATGCCTGGCGGATATGCGTTCCGCCGACGTCGAAGACGGTGATGGCGGTGCTCATACTCCCGCACCGACCGGTTTGGCATCGGCACCCACCCGCCATGTGTCGACGAACTCCAGTGCCCGGCCCAGCTCTTCAGTGGTGAGGTCGTTGGCGAAGACGACGGAGCCGATGCCCCGTGTCAGAGGCACGCGCTGCAGCCCGTCGCGGTGCTTGACCGCATCGGCGAGTGCTTCCTCAAGCAGGTCGCGGGTGAAGATCGGGTGTGTGATGGGGAGTTGGAAACCCTGAAGCAGCTTCAGCGCGCGGTCGGTGTCGTGCCTCGACAGATGCCCGCGCAGGTGGGCGAGCGCGACGCAGATCGCCATGTCGACGGCGACAGCTTCGCCGTGGAGCAGAGGAGGATCTGCGCGCAGTTCCAGGGACGGGCTGAAGGTGTGGCCGTAGTCGACGGATCGCTCCAGCACCTGCTCCCACAAGTTGGGCTCAAGCTCGTCGAGCATGCCGGAGATCGCCCGTGACAGAACCTCGCTCAACGCCGAGCCACAAGTGGCCAGAGTCTCGGGAGTGATGGTGCCGACCGTTGCTTCCAGGAGATCGAAGAGAGCAGCGTCCTTGACCAATGCCATCTTGATGATCTCCGCGAGGCCGTTGGCCACGTGCCGCGGATCAATGGTGCGCAGGAAGTCCGGGTCGATCAGGGCGAGTTCCGGGGCGAAGTAGGCGCCGAGCCGGTTCTTGTGGTGTCCGTAGTTGATACCGGTCTTGACTCCGATCCCTGCGTCGATCTGCCCGACCAGGGTGGTGGGGACGCGGATGTAGGGGACTCCGCGGCGGTACATGCTCGCGGCGAAGCCGACGATGTCCAGCACCACGCCTCCGCCGACCGCGACGACCTTCTCGGCCCGACGCAGGATTCCCATGCGGGACATGGCCTCGGTGACACGGACGGCCTGTTCCAGGTACTTCGCGTCCTCATCGCCCTGGACGACCTGCCAGTGGGCTTCGATCTGCCAGCGCTCGAAGTACTCCGCGAACTGCTCTCGGTACAGCTGGTCGACTGCCGCGTCGATGACCAGCAGGCAGCGGAACGATTTCCCCATACCGCCGCCGCAGGCGCGGGCGAGCGTGGAGTTCTCCAGGTCCAGCAGTCCTCGGACCATGCTGACGCTGTAGTCCACAGGTTGCTTCGCGCGGACGTTCCAGTGCAGACCAGGCGGCTTGGGCAGATCGGCAGAGGGCTTGACCTCGGTGGGCTGAGGTGCGGTGGCAGTAGACATGGCAAGACCTCCAGGGAGCTTTTGAGTCACTGGGCGTGAGTGGCTTCGCTGTGGCTGGGAACAGCTGGACGTCATCGTTTGTGGAGCTACAGCGGCAGGAAGGGGACGGTCGCACGGGCCCCGAAGGGGACAGATCCGGCCATCCGGCGTCCCAACAAGATCGAACACTATTGCGCCAGATGGATACATCGCAACGTGACAGGGGTCACATTAGATGCATGTGAATGCATGAAATTGCTTCACGTGCAGCTCCTACGGAAAAAGGGGCGGCCTCGGCGTCGGGCTGGTGACCCGATGTCGAGGCCGCCCCTTCCAAGGGGACGCGAGCTGGTCAGTCGAGCGGCACGGCCGGCGCGTACCGCAGCCGCGCGACCAGGGAAGCGGTGGAGTCGTTCAGCGCCGCCGCATCGAGTGCCTCGGCGAGGGTCTTGCGCAGGGTTCGCTCGGCCTCGCCCGCGATCCGCCTACCTGCGGCGGTGACCTGCACATCCACCCCGCGCTTGTCGTCGGAGGCGCTGCGGCGCGCGACCCACTCGGCGTCCTCGAGCCGGGCGGCCATGCGACTGACGACCGGCTGACTGGCTCCGAGGGTCCTGATCAGGTCGGACATCCGGAGCGTGCCGTCACGCCGTTCCGTCAGGGAGAGTAGGAGCAGCAACTCGTTCACGGAGACGCCGTGGCTGCGGGTCAATCGCTTGCCCGCCGCCGCGTTGACCTGCTCCATCAAGAGTGTGAGCTGCCGCCACAGGGCGACCTCGTCCCGCCCCGTGCGTGGTGCCCAAGTCTCCATTGACGCGGCCCTTCAGTGAGTCTCTCGAACGTCGCCGATATCCAGTCGCCCCCGCTCCTCAGCCTAACTCCTTGCGGCGGTTGACCAGGCGGGCACCTTCAGCCATTATCTACATGCATTCGCATACATTTTAATTACTGGCTTCCTACGAAAGGCTCCGGTCGCCATGCCACTGCCTCTACTGGCCCTGATGCTCGGGGTCTTCTGCGTGGGGACCGCCGAGGTCGTCATCGCCGGGATCCTGCCCGAGATGTCGGCCGACCTGAACGTCTCCATCCCGACGGCCGGGCTGCTGGTCACCGGCTACGCGCTGGGCGTGACCATCGGTGGTCCGATCATCACCCTCCTCACCGCCAAATGGTCCCGCAAAGCCCTGCTACTGAGCCTGATGGGCGTCTTCATCGCGGGCAACGTCATCGCTGCCCTGGCCCCCAACTACGGGACCCTGATGGGCGCGCGCGTCTTCACCTCGCTCAGTCACGGCACCTTTGCCGCAGTGGCCTGGCATGTCGCCGCACTCATGTCCCCGCCGGACAAGCAGGCGACCGCCATGGCGAAGATCGCGCTGGGATTCAACTTCGCCAACGTTCTCGGCTCCCCCATCGGCACCTTCATAGGCCAGCAGTTCGGGTGGCGGGCGACCTTCGTCTACGTCACCGTCTTCGCCGTACTGTGCAGTCTGCTGATCCAGAAGTTCGTCCCGAAGGTGCTGCTCTCCGAGAGCCAAGACGCCGCCGGGGAGAGCCTCTCGCTCCGCGAGCAGCTGAAGGTGTTCCGCAAGGGAAGCCTCCAGCTCTCCATGCTGATCACCGTGCTCGCTCAAGGAGCGGTGTTCACGACGTCGACCTATCTGGCACCGCTCCTGCGAGACGTCGGCCACTTCGCGGCCCCCGCGGTGGGCGTGCTGCTCATCGTCTTCGGTGTCGGCTCGGTTCTGGGCAACTTCCTCGGGGGCAAGGCGGCCGACACCAACGTCATGCGGGGAGTCCTGGTGGCGCAGGCCGCGCTCCTCGCCGCACTGGTGATCTTCTGGGCCGCGGCTCCACACCAGATTCCCTCGGCCGTCGCGCTCTTCGTCTTCGGCGCTGCCGGCTTCTCCATCATCCCGGCGTTGCAGGCGCGGATCCTGGCAGTGGCCGCCGCCGCCCCTGCTCTCGCGCTCTCAGCCAATGTGTCCGCCTTCAACCTTGGCAACGGACTCGGGGCGTGGCTCGGCGGCGCCACCATAAACCTCGGCTTCGGCGTCCGGGAAGTCCCTCTGACCGCCGCTCTCGCGACCACAGTCGCCCTGGCCCTCTCGCTGGCCATGTGGTCCCGCAGTCGTCACGACTCCTCGGCGCTTCCTCCGCTCGAAGAAGGATCCGCACGGGCGGATCTCGCCGAGAAGGCGTCGTGAGCGACGGTCTCCCCCCTCAGTAACCACCAAAGGAACATCATGCCTATCCGACTAGTCAGCTTGATCCTGGCCATCTTCTGCGTGGGTACGGCCGAGCTTGTCCCTAGCGGAATGCTGCACGAACTCTCCGACGACCTTGCGGTGAGCATTTCCACGGCGGGCCTGCTCGTGGCGGTCTACGCCCTCACCATGGCCTTCGGCGGACCGCTGGTCACCTTGCTGACCACGCGCATCGAACGACGCGCGCTGATGACGGGCCTCCTCGTGTTCTCCGTCATCGGTAATGTCGTGTCAGCAACCGCCGGTAACTACACGGTACTTGTTGTCGGCCGCATCATCACCGCGATGATCCACGGCACGTTCGTCGCGCTGTGCGTGGTCACGGCCGGCTCGATGGTGCCGAAGGAGAAGGCAGGCAGCGCGGTCGCCGCCACGCAGCTCGGAATCAATCTGGCCACGGTCCTCGGTGTCCCTCTAGGCACTTTCGTGGGACAGCATTTCGGCTGGCGAACCACCTTCGGCACCATCGCCGTCCTGGGTGTGGCAGCCGCGCTGCTGGTGTTCCTGACGGTTCCGAAGGCCAAGGGCGCTACGGACAACTCCGGTGTCTCGCGCGAACTGAAGGTCTTCAGGAAGTGGAACGTCCTGGGCACGATCGTGGCGACGGCTCTGTGCTCGGGCGGCATGTTCACCCTGATCACTTACATGGTGCCGCTGCTCACCGACGTCAGTGGCTTCGCCGACTCCTGGGTCCCCGGACTGCTCATCGCCTACGGCGTGGGCTCCATCGTGGGCAACATGATCGGCGGCAAGCTGGCCGATCGCGCTCTGATGGCCAGTCTCATCGGGCTGTCCGCCCTGCTGACCCTCACGTGTGCCCTCTACTGCCTTGTCAGCCCCGTCATGGCGCTCAGTGGCGTCTTCGTGTTCCTGTTCTCCGTGGCCACGTTCGCGCTCATCCCGGGCCTGCAGACCCGTGTTCTGTCCACGGCGGCCGATGCGCCCACGCTGTCGCTGACGGCGAACATGTCCGCGTTCGGAGTCGGCGCGGCCGTCGGCTCCTGGTACGGCGGTGAAGTGATCGACCTCGGCTTCGGTGTCCGGGGCGTGCCTCTTGCAGCCGCGGTACTGGTCGCCCTGGGCACCTTGGTCATCGTGCAGCTGGCATTCTCCGAGCGGCGGCGCGACAAGGCGAAGCCCACTCCCCGGTCCGAGCCCGTTGCCGTGGCGCTGTCAGGGTCGAACGAATCATGAGCAGTCAACCGAGCGGTCCGCGCTCCAAGGCTTCCGGTGATCCCTCGATACGCGGCACCATGTCGCGCTCGGCCGCTCGGCTCCCGTCGCTCACCGGCCTGCGCTTCTTCGCTGCCGTCCTGGTCTTTGCGTTCCACTCCTCGCTGACCAACTTTCCGCTGAGTCCCTTCGCGGACAAGGAAGTGGCCCACGGCTACGAGTGGCTCTTCAGCAAGGCCGGCTGGATGGGAGTGTCCTTCTTCTTCATCCTCAGCGGATTCGTGCTGACCTGGTCCGCGAAGGACAGTGACCGGCTCACCTCGTTCTGGCGCCGTCGCCTGCTGAAGATCTACCCCAACCATGTCGTGGTCTGGGTCTTGGCCATGCTCCTGTTCGCCGCGCAGTTCACCCCGGTGTCCGCGTGGCTTCCCAACCTGTTCCTCATCCACTCATGGTTCCCGCAGCACGACACCTTCATCAGCGTCAATCTTCCGAGTTGGTCCCTCTGCAGTGAGCTGCTCTTCTACCTCCTCTTCCCCTTCTTCCTGATGCTGGTCAGGAAGATCCCGGTGCGGCGTCTGTGGCTGTGGGCCGGCTTGATGGTGGCGGGGATGATCGGCGTTCAGCTCGTGGTGCAGTTCTTGTTGCCGGATTCGCCGCAGACGCCCGAGAAGTATCCGTTGTCCGTCATGCAGTGGTGGTTCGCCTACAACTTCCCCCCGGTCCGGCTCTTCGAGTTCGTCCTGGGCATGATCACCGCGCGTGCCGTGCTGGCCGGCCGCTGGATCCGGCTTCCTGTGGGGGCGGCGGGTGCGCTGGTCGTTCTGTCGTACGCGGCAGCGCTTGCTGCCCCGTGGCTGTACGGGCTGTATGCCGTGACGGCCATTCCGCTCGCGCTGCTGATTGTGTCCGTCGCCCGGATCGATATCGCAGAACGGCGCACCTTTTTGCGCAGCCGGGTCGCCATCTGGCTGGGAGAGATTTCCTTCGGCTTCTACGTCATCCACTACGTCGTCATGTATGTGGTCCGCACGATGATCATGGACGAGGGGCGCGTGGGAACTCCCGCTGGAATCGCGGTACTCGGCGTGATCCTCGCCGTGTCCGTGGTGGGCGGCTGGGTGCTGTACACCTGTGTCGAGCGCCCCGTGATGCGACGCTGGGGACGTGCGCGAAAGGCAGCCCCGCCCGCACCGGCCGTCCCGGCCGAGGAGAGTCACGTCCAGCAGCAGTCGCAGCCGGTGGCTGGCTGAGGAACATCAAGCGCGCACTCCAGGGCCAGCCCGGCCGGGCTGGCCCTGGAGTGCGCGTGAACCGGCTTACTTGCGCGGCGCCCGTCGGTCGGCCAGGTGCGACGTGTACCACGGTGCGGCCGCCGACAGCCGGGCCAGCGGTCCAGGGCCTTCCTGGAGACGGGCGAGGCGCCAGATGTCCTCGCTCTGTTGCCAGTTGTCGTCGGCCAGCAGAGCGAACTGCCGCTCACTCACCCTTCCCGATGACTGTCGTAGGCGGTCCAGGCAGACCTCCCAGGGCCAGTCGGCCGTCGGCAGGGGCAGAACTCCCAGTCGGTCGAGCGCCGTCATCAGATCCCGGTTGCGGACCGGCAGCGGATGGCTGGCGTGGAAGACCCTGGCCGGTGGCCGGTTCGGCATGATCGCCAGCCGCACGATCAACCGGGCCAGATCCGCCACGTCCACCATCGATGAGAGCCCCTCTCCGCCCTTCCAGAGAGCGGGCAGTTGCTCCACCAGATCTGCGAGCGTCGGCACGACCCAGCGATCGCCGGCTCCGGTGACCAGCCCCGGTCGCAGCACGGTGCTTCCGGCTGCCGCTGTTATGCGCTCGGCCTGCAGTCGCGTACGGCTGGCCGACGAGACAGGCGCCGGAGCCACTTCGTCCACCGTGATCCCGCGATGAGGGCCATGGCCGTACACCGCGGCCGTGGACAGATGGATGATCCGCTCGACTCCAGAAGCCTGAGCCTCCTCCACGAGGGCGCGAGCACCGCCGACGTTCACCGCTGCGCACTCATCCTCGCTTCCCGTGATCCGCGATGCCAGATGGATCAGGACGTCCGCGCCTTCACACAGTCCCCGTAGCGAGCGGGGCTGCGTCACATCACCCTGGATCCACGAGAGTCGGGGCGCAGGCGCGGACCGGGACGGGTGTGTGCGTACGAGGGCCCGGACCTCGGCCGCGGGAACTGGCGATGCCGGGTCAAGGAGACAGCGCAGCACCGCGGAGCCGATGAACCCGGTCGCTCCGGTCATCGCGATGCGCAGGCGGTTCACGCCCCGCCCTGTCCGGCGGACCCGGGTACGGGAATCGTCAGTTGCGCGATGGCGTTGGCGGGGGCCAGGGCGGGCAGCAGACACTGCCACAGGCTCAGGATCCGACCGGGCAGGTCGGCCCGCTGCGTGGCGAGCTGCGACATGATCTGGGTGCCGGTGTAGGCGGCGACCAGGAGCGAGGCGAAGGCGGTCTCGTCGACCGACGGCAGTAGCTGCCCCTTCAGCCGCGCGGCTGCCAATTCCTCCTTGAAGCGCTCGGCCCACCAGCGGTAGATCTCGTACTCCTGAAGGTCGACCTCGTTCTGCTCCACCGCGAGCCGTACCCCCGCGCGAAGCAGGGTGTTCTGCTGCAGTTCCACCGCCAGGTGCGTGGTTATGTCGATCAAGTGTTGCAATCCGGGTTCGCCCTGGGGGAACTCCACGTCCGCCGCCTGCTCGTGGATCACGGCGCGCGCGAGTCCCTCCTTGGACTTGAAGTGGAAGTACACAGCGCCGGTGGTCAGTCCCGCCCGTTCAATGATCTTGACGAGACTCGCACGTGTGTAGCCGACCTCGGCGAACACTTCCGCCGCAGCCCTGAGAAGCACCTCCCGCGTGCGAGCCGCACGCGGCTGCATGGGCTGTGGCATCCGGTCCACCTGCACCCAGGCCCTCCTAGACAAGCAAGAATAATGGTCGTTATGTTATATGTGCCGTACATCAAACGTCAGTGCGAAGGCACTTGGGTGTAAGCAGTAGGGAAGACTGTCTTGGCGCCACTTCAGCATGCGTATGACGGGGGAATCGGAGTCACGCCCTGCACGCCTGTACCCCCGGCCTGTACCCACAAGGTGAATCCGGCGGAGGTCCTCCTCGCCGGCTGGCAGCAGGTCGCGCCGGACGGCTTTGTCGTCCACGCTACCTGGCCGAAAGAGCACGAATTCTATGAAGTGCGTCACGCCCTGCATGATCCTCTTCAGCTGAGCGAGACGGTACGGCAGACGTTCCCTCTGCTCTCCCATGCCGCGTACAACGTGCCTTTCGGGCACCAGCTGGTCTGGCAGGGTCACGAGTGGGATCTTGAGCCTGCTCTGCTTCGCTTCCAGGGGCGGGCAGCCGATCTGGAACTGCACATCAGGTGCAGCGACGTGAAGTACCGCGGAACGAGAGCATCGGCCATGACTCTTTCTGCGCGGGTGTACAGGGAAGGCGTTCATCTTGCCAGCGCCCGGACGCATTTAACCGTGCGGGACCCCGTTGTCTATGCGCGCCTCCGCGGGATCTACTCGGACGTCGGCTGGGCAAACGCACGCGCCCTACCCGTCAGAGCCCCTGTTCCCGCGTACCAGGTGGGGAGGAGACGAGACGAGGACGTCGTCCTCTCCCCTTCGAGCGAGAGTAGTTGGCAGTTGAGGATCGACACCTCACACCGGATCCTCTTCGACCACCCGGTCGACCACGTTCCGGGCATGCTGCTGCTGGAGGCGGCACGCCAAGCTGCGCAGGCAAGCGTGCATCGCGTTACCGACGCGGTGACGGTCACCGGGATGCAAACGCGCTTCCTGCGCTATACCGAGCTCGACGCACCCTGCTGGATCAAGGCCCGCCCGCTCTCCAGCGGCGCGGCTGGCGCTCGGCGGGTCCTGGTATCCGCCTGGCAGCGCGATGAGGAAGTCTTCACCGCTCAAGTCGACTTGACCGCTGTGTAAACAGGCTCCGAGGGTTCTGCCCGCACCCGCTCTTTCCTGAACGACAGAAACATCACTGGGGGGTTCACATGGGTCGCCTGCCGAGTTCTGCAAGGCCCGGAACATCTGACTGGCCGCCGGGCCTTGCACCCGCCGGTGCGCTGAACCGCAGCATCCTCAACGAGCTGTCCGACGTGCTCTTCACCGAGTTGCACCGAAGCGACCAGCGAGTGAAGGCGGCTCATTACCTCCGCGGGCTGATCACAGTGGAGGGGCGCAAGTCGGTACGGAATATCGCCTCATGCGTCGGAGGCCCCGAACTGGCGCAGAGCCTGCACCACTTCATCGCCGACTCCCCCTGGGACTGGGAACCGGTCAGCCGCGCACTGCGACGCTATGCCGATAACGAACTCCGGTTCGCGGCATGGGTCGTACAGTCACAGCAGGTACCTCGAAAGAGCCGACAGGCCATCGGCGTATGGGGTGTCGCCAGAGACGTCACGGCGCCCGTCAAGTGGTCCCTGCTGCCCTCCGGGAATCGTGCTGCCGAGTGCGTCGCGGCTGCGGGTGTGGGGTCCGATCACAGGACGATCGGGCCCCGCCCGGTGATCCTGGACCTTCCGGGCATCGACCCGCTCCCTCTGTTCGATCGGTACATGCAGGCAGGTGAGCCACTCCTGTCCTGTGTCCCCGTGGGGCTCCCGGTCACGGCTCAGGAGTCGGGCCCGGCACACCGCTCGGTACCCGCCGCCCGTCTCCTTCAGATGAATCGCATGCTTCGCCGTCTCGTGGAATGGACGGATCCGGCGACGGGCGTCGTGCGCAGAAGCCTGGTCGCCGGCGTCCGTGTGGAGTGGGCCGACCATCCCCTGCTCTTGTTGGGGCAATGGGACAGTGGTCAAGGACAGCCCGTTCGATGCTGGCTGACCAATCTGACGGCGACCCCCTTGGGGGTTCTCCTCCGACTCGCCAAATTCACGCAACGCACCGCGCAGGACTTCACCACCTCCGCACCGCATGTGGGAACCCTCGACTACGAAGGGCGAAGCTCCGACGGCTGGCACCGGCACATGACGTTGGCGGCCGCTGCCCACGTGGCCCAGACGGTCGCGGCGGTCAGGGCCCGCGTACGCCCCTGGAGTCAGTGCATGGACTCCATGGAGCGCATGAGCTTTCCGGCCTGAAGCTGACGAAACGGACTTCGCGTTGAGTAAACATCCTTCGTCGTTCTATGTCAGATACCTCGACGACTCTGACATACATGCCGTGACCGCCTCGCCCGAGCCGACCGCCCCGGCCCATCATCAGGCCATGCGAATTCTTGTTGTCGGGGGAGGCTTGAGCGGTCTGGCCACAGCAGTTGCGCTCGGTGAGCGAGGCCATCACGTTCTTGTTCTGGAGCAAGCGCCGCAGTTCACGGGGGGTTCAGTCGGCGTCCGGCTAACACCGCATACCTTTCAGGCGCTCGACCTGCTGGGTGTCGGCGATGCCGTTCGTGAACAAGCGCTGCCGATCAATGAGTTCCATGTCATGCACGGCTCGACCAGCGAACTCCTTGCCTCGGTGCCGCTGGCCGTCTCTCGTGGACAGCGCCGCTACCCTCATGCAACGGCTCACCACGTGGACTTGTACGAACCACTGCTGGAGGCCTGTCGGAGGTTGGACTCCGTCCAGCTCTGCGCGGCAAGCCGAGTCATCGGGTACACGCAGCACAGCGAATCAGTCGTGGTTACGCTTGCCGACGGACACGACGTCACCAGTGACGCGCTGATCCTCACCGCCGGTGCGCACCCCCTCGCCTCCGACGACCTGCACGAGGGCGGGGGCCAATTGGCGAGCTACAGCACAGTCATCCCGATGGACCTGGTCGCCGACCGCTGGCACACCGACGCAGCCACCTGCTGGGTAGGGGCCGACTGGCACGTCTCACACCACCCCATGCCCGATTACCGGTACTTGGGCCTCACCGCCACACGCCACCACCATGTGGGTGAGCTGCCGGGCCGCGTCGACCTGGAGCATGTCCTCGCGGCCTTCCCGGACATCGGATATTCCGTGCGCAACATCCTGACGCTGGGGCAACACTGGCGGACGTCCCTCCACGGCAGGCTCAAGCGGTCGGGCCGGGACGGCGGCAGGGTGGCCCTCGTGGGCGCTGCGGGGTACCAGGAAGCGTGTCCGCTCGCGGTGGCGGACGTGCGGCACGCGGTGGCGGACGCTGTTGTGCTCGGTACGTCGTGGGACCGGTCCGGCGGATCCGTACATCATTGGTTCGCCGACTATGACAGCCGGCGTGGTGAGTCCGCCCATGCGATCCCCGCAGTGTGCGCATCTGCGTGCCCTCCACCACGCCCCACTGCCGATCAAGCCCCGATGGGACAGCGCTGCCCCTGACGCACGCGAAGGAAGCGGAGCGTTCATTGAGCAGCTTGATGAGCTGCCGTCGAGCAGAGCCTGGGCGGCGAGGTGGGCGGACTGGCAGTGCCCCGAACCGGCAATCCCCCGTGCGGGGGAGGGGCATTGGCGGTCCGCCCACCTGTTCAACAGAAGCTTGTCGGCAAGCACGCCGACGGCGCGCTCCCCCGGTTCGTATCCGGGCGGTGTACAGCAGGCCGTCGATCGGCAGGTTGGTGGTGATGAGGGTGGGGAGCATGTCGTTGTAGCGGCGGTTGATCAGCCAGTACGTCAGCTCTTCGGTCCGCTCCGACTGCTTGATTGCGCCGAGGTCGTCCAGGATCAGCAGCGGGGTAGCGGGAGAGTGCGGCCACGTCTCGTTCGGGGGCGTGGCCGGGGCGGGGGCGCAGACGGGCGTGCAGGTCGGGGTGGTGACGGCCTCCCAGCGCAACTGGACCCCGGCGCCGAGCAGTGAGCGGACGGCGCCGTACGCCTGGCAGGTCTTGCCGGTGCCCGTTGATAACGATGGGGCTGGCGAGCAGCAGTGATGGGCCGAGCGCGATACCCCGTGTGCTGCTCGGTCCGAGCCGAGCGGCGTGGATGACCTCGTTCACCCAGGTGGTCACTTGCGGGTGGTCGGCGATCGGCCCGTCGGACTCGTCGGCAGGGTTCGGCCGCGGGGTCGACGCCCCCACCGGGCGAGGATCGCTTCGAGACGGCCTGCCAGCACGCCGATACGTTACGGCTCGTTCTAGCTGGCGCGGCCGCGTTCTTCAAGGTGCATTTGCGGCTTCGGAAGCTGGCGACGCTGCTCAACAGGCAGACCATCTCGCTCACCCGGTCTCTGGAAGACTTGAGGGACGAGGCGGACAGGGAGCGGCGCGTAAAGCTCCGGTCGGCCACGCGTCGTGTCTGGGACTCTGTGGAGGAGCTCCTCGTTACCAACATCGACACTGGCTTCCGCAGCGGTACGTTCGTTCAGAGATGTGGCGGCTCGGCAACTCGGCGAGTATGTGGCCAAGATAGCTGCAGCTCAGGCGGAGGGCCTGTACGGCAGGCTCCTTGACGAGGTGGACCTTTTAGGGCACGCGGACGGCACGAGACCCCCGAAATCGGTCCAGACAACAAACAACCCCCAGGCCACTGACCTGGGGGCGGAGAATGGAGCGAGTGACGGGAATCGAACCCGCGCTCTAAGCTTGGGAATCACGTGGGGCTAGAGGGGCTGGCGGTGCCTCTGACCTGCGCGAATGCTCCTTTAGGGCTCATTTTTGATGTGTCGCAGTGAGCCTCTGGTGACCGCCGTTTACCGTCCCGAATGGCACACAGTGGCACGGTCGGGCGAAGAGGGGCCACTTGACGGTTCGAGTGAGTGGCCGCCCGGGGGCCAATAGCCGTCGAGTGGGAATGCGCGGGCCGGTGGTTTGCCCGTGTGATCGGTGAGCGGGACGTTCGGCCAGGGCCGACTACTCGCCGTCGTGGCGTCTTTCTCGGTGCGCGCGTCGATCCGTATGCCTGAAAAGGTGACAAAGGCCGGCCGCGCGGCGCGCGCCGCGCGCCGCGCGTGGTGCCAGGAAAGCGCTGTCCGGGTATCAATCCCGAGGTTCTACGCTCTGGCTCCGGTCGGCGCCCGGCGCGTCGTCACCGACTACGCCAAGAATCGCCAACCTGCTCCTGCCCATGCCGCCGAAGTGGCGTCGGTGCTAACGCCGAGGCAGAGTCAGCACCCCGCAGCTGCGAGTCTGTCTGTAGAGCCCGTCCCCGTATGGACACTGGACGTCGACCCGGCGGCGAGATCCGCGACGGTGTCTGGGCCGCTGAGTTCGATGGCCGCTGCCTCAAATCCTGGCCGCAGGGCATGTGGCTGATCGGGTGCAAGGAACGCCCGTAACTCGGCGCGGAAACGGAGCGGCCCGTTGGCCTGATGGGCCGTCACGAAATCTTGAGGCGAGCGAGGTGACGGTGTCCTGGCGCGACCCGATCTCAAGGGAAGTGCCAATTCCGGGGATGAAATATAAGGAGAATTGGCTCCTTAGTGATACAGAACGACGAGGGAAGCAAGGAGAAGGATCGCTGCGACTGAAAGTCCCAGGATTCGATAGCGGCTCCATGCGGCCAGTGCGAGGGAGCACGACCACGCTCCACCCACGACGGTGACCGCCCACCAGCCGCCAGCAGCCTGTGCTGCGGCGAGGGGAATTGGTGCCAGCAGGACAGTCGGCGGGACGATCGCGAGTCGTGGCCCGATCTCCAGCCACTTGTAAACGACAGACAGGGCGATCAGGGCGACTATGAGGCTGATGGGGACGACTGCCACGTCCGACCAGGTGAAGCACATGCCATCGGTCGACTCACAGGAGCGGCCGCTCTGTTGCTTGACCGAGACGACGAAGTTGCAGACACCGTAGGCCAGGATCGCGCCGGTGACGGCTGCGATGGACACACGTACGACAGGCCGGAGTTCTAGACGAGAGGGGGCGCTCATACCGACAGACTTCCTTAAATGGTGGTCGGGGGCCTGAGTAAAAATACTCGGGCCCCCGGATTGGTTATCTGTTACTTCCCTTGGAGTGTCTGTTCCAGGGCGTCCGCGTAGAGGCGAGCTCCTGCGGGCTTGGGGTGGAAGGACTGCATGGACGGCGCCGGAGCGTCGTTGTCCGCCTGCTCCCGCCCGGTCTCCACTAGGCCGTGAATACTCTCGGGATTCCCGCAGATGGCTTTGCCGTCGAATTCGTCCCGGGGGTCGGAGAAGACCGCCCACGGTCCAGCGTCCTGAGTGGCTCCCGACATCTCGGTTGCGAGTGTGTCAGCCAAGGTACGTACCCAGTCGTTTTCGACGTCCTCATATGCGCCGGGAAGGCAGCCATGGTCCTTTTCCACCAAACGCGGGTAGCCCATGAGGACGACCTTCGCGTTCGGGGCGAAGGAGTGGATGGCGTTGAGCGTCTTGACGATCTGTGGCCGTACGGAGCCGTGCAGCCAGGTCGGCGCCCAGTCCTTCAGGGCGCCCGTCGTGCCGCTCGTCTTGTCACCGGTAGCGGGATCAATGTTGTCCAGCTCCGAGTACGGGCACGTGGTCAGAGACGGGATCGGGATATCGATGCACTTCGCGATGATGTCGGAGAAGCGGGCGTCGTTGCCGCCAACGCTGAGCGTCACCAGGCTGGTGTTCTGGTCCAGGTACCCAGCGTTGATCTGTGCTACCTCGCCGGACTGGCCCTTGGTGAGAATGTTGTAGGTGCGTGCTCCGGAGCAGGCTATGAAGTGGTAGTCCATCTGCGGATCAAGGCTGTCGGCCAGGCCACCGATCGAGCTTGAGTATCCCGGCAGGGTCGCCTGCCTAGACCACGCCAGCTTGGATCGGTGGCACTTGTCGATCTCGTAGTTGCTGTTCTTGTCGTAGTGGTCGGTCTCCGGGTACAGGTCAGCACCGCCCGGTGCGGTGGCTCCTTCGCCGGAGGAGTACGAGTCGCCCATCGCGACGACTGAATTGGTCGGCTTGCCGGAGAGCGGCTGGAAGGCGACCGCGCCCCAGGCAATGTCCTCATCGGCTGTGCCGTCGTCCGTGGTGTTCGACAGATTCACCTTTGGAGTGCCGGTGAAGTGGAACGCTCCGAGGCTGACCCATCCACCGGCGCGCTGGAGCACAACCCGTTGGGGGCTGGTGCTATCCGTGCCTTGCACGGTGTAGGTGGCCTGCCGGGTTTGAGCTCCGGTGTCGGGCAAGTGCACGAAGACACGGGCCCAGTTGAGGTTCTGGCCGAGCGTCCAGGTGCCGTCGATGTTCATGTAGCCGCTCTCACCGCCCAGGTGGTCGGCGTTACGGGTGTGGGTGTACCAGTAGTGGCCGTCGTAACCGCCGCCTATCTGGTGCAGGTCCGCCTTCGCCTCGTAGCGGCCTTCAGTTCCGGGGTTGAAGCTGAATTGGAAACTGCCCGCTGAGGAGGGCGCGCCACAATCGCCCCACGTCGGTGTCCCGCTGGGGATAGAAGTGACGACCTGGGATCCAGTTGGAGCCCCGGTACAGACCGGAGTACCGGTCTGCAGGCGATAGCCGCGCCCCGGCTCGGAGGACAGCGTCTGGTACTTGAGGCTCTCGTGACCACACTGGGTAGCGCAGTCCCCCTTCCAGGTCGCGTTGGGCTGGTGCCACCAGTACTGCGCGTAGCACGCTTCGTCTGTGCAGTTCGGCGGGATGTCCGGGTTGCAGTTGTTGGCGCTGTTGCAGAAGACGCCTAGAGCCGGCGAGACAAGGGTGCGGGAGGAAGTGGTGTCCCACCAGGCGGGCCGGAACCCGGCCGAGGCGAACCCTGACTCGCCGGGCCAGTCCTGTCGGCCCGAGGTGGCGTAGGAGTAGCCGGTGTCGATGGACCACGCGGCCCAGCCCATCACCTTGACCTCGTACGGCCAGTCCTGCGGGTGGGCTGCGTCGCGGTTGGCGTTCGCGCCGTCCACGTCGGTGTTCATGAACGGGTGACCCCAACCCTTCTGGTAGATCGGGTTGGCCGGGTTGTTGTACCACCCCAGACCCCAGTTCCCGCCGTGGTTCGCCGCGTCGGAGGGGGGGTTGAAGCCGAGGTTGTAGTTCCACACGGCGGTGAACCAGTTCTCCACCATGGCCGGGTCGTCGTTGTTGACAGTGACCTTCTGGCCGTCCTGGTGCACCTCGTTCCACTTGGAGGCAAGGATCTTCAGCGAGGCGGCGATGTTCGACGCGTAGTCGACCGCGACGAGCTTCTGCAGGGACGGCGACAGGCTGGTCTCCCCGGGCTTCTCATGACCGGGCATTCGCATGCCGTCGGTGACCTGGCCCACGCCGTAGCCGCAGTCGGACTTGTCCCAGTTGATCTGCCAGTACGCAGCGGGGTCGTTGGGGACGGCCTTGTGGCCGTAGTAGCCGTCCACGGCCGCGAGCGGGTTGCCCATCTGGCCGGGGATCGCACCAGACTCGGCCTGCCACAGGTTCGACTCCTGGGCCATGATGCCCAGCAGCACGTTCGCCGGAATCCGGCCGCCGCCCGTCAGGGTCGGCAGTGGGAACAGCCCCTGCGGGTCGATGGTGCCCAGGCCCGCCTCGTTGCGGTAGTCACCCTGGCGGAGGTAGTTGGAGCGTAGATTGCCGCGCACGGCCATGTCCACGGCCCACTCGACCTGGTTCGGAGTCGGCTGCAGAGCCTGGGCGTTGACGTCATTGCGCGAGATTGCGCACCAGCGATCTCCGTCCGTCGGGTCGTTGGAGACTCCAGCGGTGGTCACCGCGGCGGTGCGGGCCAGCTGGGGCTGCTTGCCAGTGCCGGTGGAGATCGCTGGGGAGAGGGTGGTGCCCGAGCCGTTGGAGGCTTCCTGCTGGACGTTCTGGGTGAGCTTGGCGCCGGTGGTGGTGGCCGTGCTGGTGACCGTCGTCGGCTCGGCAGCACTAACCGTCGGACTCGGCTTCCCAGCCGGGGCTGGCTCTTCGGACTTGGTGAAGCCCTTGCCCGAGTCCTTGATATGGGTCAACCCGGCCTGGACGCCGGGGGTGAGGACCGGTTCGACGGCGAGGCGCCCGTGCGAGGACACGTCCGTGTGGGCCGGGGCGTTGACCCGGGTGACGCCGGTCCCGACAGTGGCGAGGGTGTCGGTGGGGTGGCCGGTGAGGAACACTCGGCCCGCCTCGCCCTGCGTCAGGTCGAGGTCGCCGAGCTTGCCCGCGGCGATGGCGGCCGGCTTGCCGCGGCCGGTGAACACCTTTGCGTGGGCTGTGGAGTTACTCTTTTGGTCAACGAAAGCGATCTTGCCGTCGGCCTGCGGACGGATGTCGAACGGAACACTGTCTGCATCCGCGAGGTTCTTCACCGTGCCGACACGGTCAAGGTGGATCAGCCGGCTGCCAAGGGCCGCGACCGTGCCGTCCTTCACCGGCACGGCACTGGTGATCTCACCCTTTGCGGCGGCTGTGCCCACGGTCTTCCCGCCGGTGTTCACGGTGACCACCCGCGTCCGCGTGGACTCCGCGTCGTTCATGTCCCGGAACGCGGTGAACGCGGCGGTGTGCGTGGCCGTGTTGCAGGACGGGTCGAAGTACGCCAGCGACGCCGTGAACGGCAGCTTCGTCACCTTCCCCGTCGCCAGGTCGACGATCGCGGTGAACGCACCGCCCTGCATCAGGTCCGGCTTGTTCGTGAAGGTACGCGGCGCGTAGACCACAGCGGCGTGGTCGTGGTCCATCAGGCACTGGTTGCCGATCCACGAGTCGGCCGGCATACCCGGCTCGGACAGCGTTGCAGCGGTCTTCCACGCATACGCCTGATCGCCGTCGGCCACCAGGATGCGCAGCCCGTCGGCGTCGGCGGCGGCCGTCACTGCACGGTCGGGACTCGTCTTCCAGTCCTTGCCGAGCTTCTTGTCCGGATCTGTGACCCGGCCCGCAGGCGTAGGCGCGGACTGCTGCGTGGTGGGATTCGGCTTCGGTACGGCAATGACTGGTGTGGCCTGAAGCAGTCCCCCGGCCAAAGCGGCACAGGCCACAACTGCGGCCAGAGGCACACGTGTTCGTCTTCTGGGTCTCAAGAGAAGATTTCCCTGAATATCGGTGAGTGGTTTCCCGCACCCTGTTGAGGTGCGGCTAGGCCCACCCGTCCCGGCCGCAAGGCCCATGGGACGGGGCGGGAAGCATGTCGGGGGCAGATCAGCCAGCGGCCTAACAAGGACGACGGCTGCCGCGGTCTTCACCTGCCGCATCTGTTCGAGCTGTGGAAAGCAGAGCCGTGCAGGAGTCTCGCTACACCAGAGATCGAGGTTGTCGGTTACGTCGCGGGCTGGTTGAACGGGTGGCGCAGGCTAGCGGCGCAGGGCATCCAGGGGCTCGATCCGGGCGGCCCGTAGGGCCGGATAGACGCCGGCGGCGAATCCGATGCTCAGCCCGATGAGAGGGGCAGGCAGTACGGCATACGGTTGCAGGACGGCGGTCCACTGTCGGGCGATTGCCGTGATCACGACGACGGCCACTCCGATGCCGGTGCCAATGAGACCGCCGAGCCCACCCAGGGCAGTGGACTCGGTGAGGAACTGGGCCGTGATGTGGCGCGGACGTGCGCCCAGCGCCCGGCGCAACCCGATCTCCGCGGTGCGTTCGAGGACCGCGACCAGAGTGGTGTTCGCGATGCCGACGGCACCCACGACGAGGCAGACTGCCGCCAGGAGCAGAAAGAGACCAGACAGATCGGTGTTGACCTGGTCGCGCAGGGTGTGCGGGTCTGGCGGGGGGACCGCGTGCAGCAGCTCGGGGTGATCGGGCCTCAGAGCCAGTGGGGCTTGGCGGGCGACGAGTTGTGCGGCACCCGGGCGGGTGTGGATCAGAGCCTGGGCCGGGTTGTCACTGGGTGGACCATACGCGCTCAGCGCGGTGTTGGAGGGAATCAGGACACCCAGTAGCCCTTGGGGCAGTCGCTGGGTGTCGGAGATGATGCCCAGCACGCTGTAGGCCGTTCCGTTGATGAACACGGCGGGCTGGTTGTCGACGCGTGTGATGCCCAGAAGATGGGCCGCGGTACTGCCGAGGACGCATACCTTCTCTGTGCGGCCCTGATGGAACTCGTTGTACAGGACGCCCGTTGCCAGCTTCGGCTGCATTGCCCTCAAAGCGCCCGGGGAAGCCGCGAACAGTTGGACAGTGCTGGATGACTCGGCCGACGTCGTGGCCTCGGTGACGTCGGGGCGGCCCGAGATGGTGGGGTGGCGCAATGGCACCGTCCACCATGTCCCGCCGTCCACCACGCCGTTGAGTCCCCGCAGGCGGGCGTCCGTGTCCGATGGCAGGCTGATTCCGGCGGTCTCAGGGGCCGGGCTGCCGGTGCGGCCAGAGGCTGCTACGTCGTCGATGGTGACGGTGGTGTCCTGCAGGACACTGAAGGACTTTCCGATCTGCCCCGTGGCGGTGGAGGTCAGACCAAGCACCGCAACGAACGCCCCGACACCCAGGATTGTCCCGAGCATCGTCAGGATCGACCGGCCAGGGCGTTGGACCACCCCGGCCAGAGCCTCGGCGCACATGTCACGCCAGTTGAGCCGGGTAGCTGCGATGCCCGGACCATGGCGCCGACGCCTCAGCATGCCTGCTCCCGTATGGAGTCGGGGACGTTTCCTGCGGGTTCGCTCAGGTGTCCATCGAGGATGGTGACGCGCCGACGAGCACGGCTGGCCACGGCATGATCATGGGTGATGACGATGATCGTGACCCCGGCCTGGTTGAGTTCCTCCAGCAGATCCATCACGGCCTGCGCCGTGGCGGAGTCGAGGTTTCCGGTCGGCTCGTCGCACAGAAGGATGTCCGGGGCATTGACCAGAGCTCGAGCGATAGCCACCCGCTGGCGCTCACCACCGGACATGGTCGAGGGAAGTGCCTGAAGTCGGTGGCCGAGTCCCACCCGTCGCAGCGTCTGCTCGGCAACCAATTCACGGCGCCTGGAGCGGGGGGTGACGTACAACTGGGCGAGCGTGACGTTCTCGGTCGCGGTCCGATAGGGCAGCAGGTGGAAGGACTGGAAGACGAAACCGACACGGCGCCCGCGCAGCGCCGCACGGTCACGCTCGTTGAGGCCGGCCACATCCACCCCGGACAACCGGAAGGTGCCGGACGTCGGACGGTCCAGCAGGCCGAGAAGGTTCAGGAGGGTGGACTTACCGGAGCCCGACGGGCCGACCACTGCCAAGTAGTCGCCGGCCTCTACAGTCAGATCCACGGGGCGCAGAGCGTGTACCGGCGGTGCACCCGGATAGGTCCGGGCGACGTCGCACAGCTCCAGCACCGGGGCGGCAGCCGCTGTGGTCATGTGCCCACCACCACACGGTCCCCCGGAGCCAGCGACGAGCCGTGGTCCGGCGATATCTGCACCAGGCCGTCGGCGGACACCCCTGTGGTGACCGGCACGGCCCGCTGCTTGCCGGATGGTTCCAGAACCGAAACCGTGGTCTTGGCATCGGCCCGCGCCACGATGGCGGCCTGGGGAACGGCCAGAACGGGTTCCGTCGTGGTGGCTGCGGTCAAGGTGATACGGACGTCCTGCCCGGCGAACCGCGCGTCCCACGGCTTGTTTCCCTTGACCGTCAGCGGAAGGTAGGCGGCACCGCCAGCGGACGCGGCGTCTCCGGTGCCGGACGGGTCCTTTGCGTTCTTGTCCCCCGGCGTGACCAGTGATCCGACCGACCCGACGGTGCCCGTCGTATGCACCCCGGTGGCCTCGGAGAAGATGTCCGCGGTCATGCCCGTCGAGATCAGCCCTCGCTCTGACGGATCGAGGTGGCCCGTCAAGGTCATGTCGCCACGGGCGAGGGTGATGACCGGCCCCTTGACCACATCACCGACCCGGACCGGCACGGTCGCCACCCGAGCGGGAAAGACCGGCACGTAGACCACTTCCGAAGCGGGCACCACAACTGCGGGCGCCGTCGCGTGCGCGGCGAGGCCCTTGTTCTGCTGTGGGCCGCCAGTACCGCCGGGGGTTGCCGTATCAGCGGCCTTGCCCGGCGTGTCGGCGCTGACCGGCACGGCGTATCCCATGTGCTTGTACATGCGGGTCACCGCGCTGGCAGTGCCCGCGCCGAAGTGCCCGGTGGTGTCCGAACCGGTCGAATAGCCGAGAGTCTCCAGCGCCTGCTGGAGCTGTGCGACGTCCTTGCCTTCTTCCCCGACGACCAGATCTCGGTACATGGGGACGTTTCCGGGCAGCGCGAACACCGGCCGCTCCGCATACTCCAAGAGCGGCTGAGCTGCTTTGACCCGCTGCCCCGGCTGCGCGAACACACCCGTGACCACCAAAGCCGCCGACTGCGTGCCAGGTTTGGTGGCTGCTACCTGAGTGGGAGTTGCCGACACCGTCTGGCCGTCGGAGAACGTCCCGCGCAGCACCACGGTGCTCTTCATCACCTGACGCACAACCGGTGCGGTGATCACACTGGGCTTCGGGGCCTGGGTGTCCGCAGCGGCTTGGGCAGGCGATTGGACGAAGCTCGCGCCGTACAACCCAGCCACTGACAGCACGGTCGCCGCAGCGGCCGCTCCCATGACCCAACGGCGTCTGCGGACCAGGCGGGATGCTGCCTTGGGGGTTTGGTCGGGCACGGATCCGCTGTCCTGGTTCATCGTGCTTTCTCCGCCATGCGTCCCTCAACGGCCTTGACCAGATCCGTCATCTGCTGCTCGCCGCGCGGCCCGGCAAGGTCCACAGCGTTGCCGGTGACGTGGATGACGACGATGTTCTCGGCGGTCATGAACGTGGCCTGCAACTCGTACTGCGTGACCGCGGCTGGTGCGGTCGCGTCGGTTGTCCGGACCACGGCGCGCAGGCCGTGTGTCCCCGGTACGCCGACGAGTTGGAGGGGGCTGACCACGGCTCGGTGCGACAGATCTCCGAAGTGCTGGGTACCGCAGACTTTCGTCCATGTCTGGTGCCGCCGGTCGTCCGCTGCCGCGGCCGCCGGTGTGACATAGCTGAGGACGGTCGTACGAACTGTTATCGCGCCAGCAGCATGCCCGGTGAGTCGGCGGCTGACGGCACTGCCCCAGTCCAGGTTGCGGTGCGCATTCAGATCTGCGTAACCAGGATGCTCGGGCAGAACGTAGGGGCGGCACATGTCCGGGTCGGCTATCTCGCCCGGGGCTTCCTCGACTGCCGGTTCCGCACTCCACGATCCGCCGAACGCCTTTGCAGCATCCCCTATATCGAGCAGGGCGCCCTTGAAGTTGGCTGCCTGATAGCCCGGCGAAACCGACGCACCTACCGTCGGCATCCTCGTTGAAACCGTGTCGTGATGGCCCGTATGCCCGGAGCTGCACGCGCTCAGGAGCACGGCCCCGCACGCAAGAGCCGTCGCCATATGGAAGGGACGAGAGAAGGGGCTTCTGGTCCTGTTCATCTTTCGGAGATGACCTTCGAGGAGTTCTTGAGAGTGCTCTCAGCCGTGCGGTGCATCTCGGTCAGGGCTTCCTGATTCTTCCCGATCAAGTCGTTCTGCATGGCCGTTTCGACGGCCACCCACACACCTACGAGGTTGGTCTTCTGCTTGCAGGCGATGTCGGACGTGGCCATCTCGATCTCAGCGGTCGTCGGCGATGCCGAGATAGGCGCCTTCAACGGGTCCAGCGGCGTGTCGAACTGGTAGCCGTGCTGCTTCATGCATCCCGACCACGCCTTGAAGACAGCCGTCACCCGCGTGTTGGCCATTGACTGATGGAAGCTGGCGTCGTTGATGTTCTCAGCGAGCCGTTGCTGAAGCCCCGTCCCCAGTTTCTGCTGCGCCTCGCCTGCACACCCATGGGCAGGGACGGACTGCCCCTTGTACTCCTTGACCTTGGGAGTGGAGCCGTCAGCCCGGGGCGCGTCACCCAGAAAGACGTTCTCCTCTGCCTCGCTCATGTGCGGGGTGCTGGGCAGGGGGCGCGGGGTCAGATCTGACGACGGGTGGTAGCCGAACCTGGCTGCGAAACTCGCGTCGACGATGCCGTACCTGCGGGGCATGTTCGCGCCGTCACCTTTAGGGTCGAGCGCCTGCTGCCCTGCCGGATCCACTGCATAGTCGAACCCGTACCGGGCCAAACATTTCTTCACCAGCAGTTTGGACGCGTAGAGCATCTGAGCATGTTCTGAATTCTTGAGCAGATAATTCTCGATGGGCAGGGACACAGCCGCAGTGGATGTGAGGACCGGCGTGGAGGTGGGCGCCACGGGGGCCGCCACCAGGTTCGAGCCTGGCTTGTCCGAAGAGGCCGGCGTGGAGCTGCAGCCCGCCACTGTGACGAGACACCCTCCCAGCAGAACCGCCGCAGTAACCCCTCGTCTGAATCTTCTGTTGCTTTGCACGCGCCCACCCAGTTCGATCGTTGAATAGTGCATCCCGGAGGTACCCGAATCCCCCTGAATCGGTTCTGCCATCAGGTCGCATTACGACTCAACACGCCAGCCATTTGTGTTTTATAAATTTCATATCTATTGGCGTGAAGGTTCCGCACTTTTGTAAGAACCGCACCGGGGAATTCGCCTGAGGCGCAATGACGCACTCGCCTCCTCCTGCGCATGAGGGAATCCCGCCGTACGCCCGTCAAGGCAGCGAGCGCACGGCGGAATAGTGTCACCGTTAAGTCGGTCGGGCGAGGCGCCGACCGCTACTTCCCAGTGAGGCTCAGCCCGTCTCGGCGTTGGCCATCTGGGACGCGTTGTTGTTGTAGGTACCGTTCAGGTTCCCGTAATAAGTCCCGAACCCATTGGGGTCCGCCGTGTCGCGAGTGCCCCCGTATCCACTGTTGTAAAAGGTCCAGTAGACCCAGCCGGCCTCGTTATAGAACGAAGCAGCATTGTTCTTGACGGCCGTTCCGTAGCCATTGCCGGATGTATTGAACCGATAAGTCGTGCAACCGCTTGATCCGCACACATTCGTGAACTGATAGTTGTACACGGCCCCGTAGATGCCGATGTGCGAACCCTGATCATTCGAGTTGTAGTACAGACACAGCGTGTCGTCGAGGTGGCCGCAGTTGGTCTGATCCCCGTCAGACCTCGCGTTGGCCGGCGTCGCAGCGATGAGCATCGCCGCAGCCGCTGCCGCCGCAGCAGCGGCAACCCTCTTGATGTGCATCAAACCCCTCCAATTTTTCGCGCGCCGATCGAGCGCACGCAGAAAACCGCCCCCAGGCATGGATAATTCACATTTCGATTGAGTTCACAAAATACACAGCACTGCCCAATGACAGTGAACTAATACCCCACCCCTGGGAAGCCATCGTCGGCCGATGGCGGCAGGCCGGGAGCTTTGGATTACGTCACTGAAATCCACCCACCGGCGCCGCCATTAGATCACCAACCGCTCCGCCAGTTGTAACGGAACAGCTTCGGAAGTATTACTGATGGGTATAGGTCGCAACCTGGCGTGCATCTTTACTGAATACTTACTCGGGCTTGCCGAGTTGTAACCCTTTGCATTACCTTCTCTACGCCTGGAGGGCGGAATTCTCCCTAATGGTTTATAGAGGGTTTCTGTGCCGATAAGTTCCTATTTGGGGAATTGCCCGTCCAGGGTCGTGGGGGATGGTCATGTTGACCACGGTCCAGAAGGCTGGCTGGAGGTCAGCTCAGAGGATGTCGCGGAGCATCGCGGTCAGGGGCTGAGAGCCGGGCGATGGCTGCTTGGTGCTGACGGCCTTGTATCCCCAGGTCTCGTACAGGCGGAGGGCTTTGCCGTCTCCGGCAGTCGGGGACCAGGAGGCCGACGCGTTGTTCGGGGCGGTGGGCGAGGAATTCGTCGTGGATGCGGCGGGCGGTGCCGGTGCCCCGCCACGGGGTGCGGACTCAGGACGGCGTTATTCTCGCGGAGTGCCCGGTTTGATCACGTGATGCCCAGGGCGGTGGTGTCGCGGGCGTGATGGTGGAGACCAGTGGCGATGTTGGTGCGGCCGGTGGGCCGGAGCGGCGGTGGACATCGGCATTCCGGCGGGTACCCCGGAAATGGACGCGCTGCAACGAGCCGGCGCCGTGGTGCTCCTTGAGAACGGGTTCGACTCGGTCGAGGGCATCGACGGGCCGGACGGCATGGAGGTCGACGTCCTCGACAGGATCGTGGTCGTGTACCCGGGCGGGGCGATCCTCAAAGTCTCCGTGAACGCGTCGCCCTGGAGTGCGTGGAGGATGCGGTCGTGGGCGAGCTGCTGGAGCGGTCAGAGTTGCTGGCCGACTGGACGGTCGACCGGTGCCACGTGGAGCTCCATCCCGAGGACGCCCGGGAGAGCTTGGCCGCTGCAGACGGCCAGGATGCCCCGCCCGCCGATCCGGCAGCCTGCAAGGCCAGGCATGCCGAGCGCCCGACGGCCGACGAGAACGAGTACGACGCGGAGGCGAAGTGCGCGGAGGTGCGCGCCCGGATGGTGGCCCTGGCGGACGAACTGCGCTCCTTCCCACCGCAGATGCTCGGCGTGCTCGGCGAAGAGGTGGCCGAGGACGAGGACGGAGAGGTCGATTAGGACTTCACGGTCTCGCCGGAGGGCGGGGCGGTGACCTGGAGGTATGGATTCGGACGACAGCTGATGTCATCTCCGCGATGGAGCTGTTCCAAGCCGGCTTCGAAGTGGCTTAGCCCTGGTTTGAACCCACAACCTCTTCGTCCCGAATGAGGGTCGGGCAGGATCACGACCGGGCGGGATGCGTGTCTGCGCTGGTCAGAGGCTTTGGATGGGGTGGTCTCGCGTGGCTTCGGTGGGCCTCTGAAGGAAGATCATCTCCCAGATTTCTCCCACGCTCGGGCTTGAGGGGAGCAGACCAGGAGGCGCCAGATCGTTCTCATCCGGTTGCTTGCGCACATGAATGCGTCGCTGGGCGGATGCTGCTGGGAGCTCGGCTTCCGTGTACGGCGCCGTGCGCCCCTTGTGCACCCTTGAGTATCGCGCTCACCTGGGATCAGCTTCCCCTCTCACTACAGGGGAGCAGGGCGCGGCAGACGGCCGTCCCGTTCGGAGGGGGAGAAATGGCGGTGAAGGTCCTTCCTGTGTCCTCGGCACAGGATCATCTGATCGAAAAGGCTGTGGCGCTGGGCGATCGGTACACCAGGACGCTTGGCCTGATGACGCCTCCTGCGTATCGCGCGATGGCCGATGAGGGAGGGCTCCTGGTCGCTGTCGAGGACGAGGAGGTTGTTGGATACGCCCTCTTCGGTCTGCCGAAGAGGAATCCGTACATTCGGCTGGCGCATCTCTGCGTAGCGACGGAGCACCGCAGCAAGGGCATCGCTCGGGCGCTGGTGGAGACGATCAAACGTCGGCACCCGCAGCGGCTCGGGGTAAGGGCCAAGTGCCGCAGGGACTACGGCCTCAGTGGCATGTGGCGCAGCCTGGGTTTCGTGCCCCAGGGCGAAGCTCGTGGGCGGGGGCGCGACGGGGAGTTCCTCGACGGGTGGTGGCTCGACTTCGGACACCCGGACCTGTTCTCAAGCGTGGAGAGCAACGCCCTGTTGGTGGTGACGATCGACCACCAAGTCTTCGCCGACCTGAGCGGCCTCGCTGATGAGGAGGGGGCGGAGGAGTCCCGTGCTTTGGAGGCGGGCTGGATGACGGACCTTGTCGAGCTTGCCTACACACCCCAACTCGTCCATCAGGTAAGGGACATCACCGAGGCTACCGAGCGGCATCACCAGCGAGCTGCTCTGAGCAGTTTGCGGCAGCTCGCCCCTGACGCCGATGCTGTGGCCCAGCGAAGCGACGAACTGCATCGGGCCGCGACCGAATCGATGCCGGAGCTCCAAGGGGACGTCACAGCCCTGCGACGGGGCGTGCGGTACATCGCCGAGACGTCGTGCGCGGGCCTTCAGGTACTGGCGACCCGAGACCCTATGCTGGCTCGCCTGGCGGATGTGGCCTGGGACGTCGCCAGGGTACGCGTCGTTGCACCCTCCACTGTCACCTTGCACGTCGATGAACTGCGCCAGGCACAGCTGTATCGCCCGGCTGACCTCCTGGGAACCGAGTTCCGAGTGGGAGAAGTGGCGCCTGGTGGGGAAGGCGAGTTGGTGGCGTTCTTCGAGCAGGACAGGCTGGACGGCGGCTCGTCGTTTGCTGACCGTCTGCGCTCCCTGGGAAGCGACGCAGTTGCGTGGCGGCGAGAGCTTCTTCGGGACGGGGAAGGCAACCCGGTAGCCCTCTACGTCTGGGCCCTGGACGGACGAACGCTGCTCGTCCCCGTCCTGCGTACGTCGACTCATCACCTCGAAGAGAGTCTGGCGCGCCAACTTCTCTTTCTGCTCAAGCGACTTGGGAGGAGTTATGGGGCGGAGAGCATATGCATCACGGATCCTCATCCGTCAGCAGCTGCAAGGTCGGCCTCGGGCGACGACGGTTTCTTCGAGCGTGATGGAAGCCTCGTAGCTTTGTTGGTCCACGCGTGTGGCTCGGCCGCCGAAGTCGAGGCTGCTGCCGGTGGCCCTGGGCGAGAGTCGGCGGCGAAGGGTGCCGTGCTCCATGCCGGGATGCCTGCCGAGGTGGCCGCGGTGGTCGAGCGGGCTTGGTGGCCGGCGAAGATCGTTGACTCGGAACTGCCGTCTTTCCTCGTGCCGATCAAACCGCGTTGGTCGACCGAGTTGTTCAACGTCCCTGCCATGCTGCTGCCGCGGGGCGAGGCGCTCGGTATCAGCCGGGAGCACGTCTACTACCGGGCGTCGGGCCATCGCGGCGAGAGTGTTCCCGCCCGGTTGCTCTGGTACGTCAGCGATGGTGGCGTCGGTGCCGAAGGGCAGATGGTGGTGGCCAGTTCGCGTCTGGATGAAGTCGTCATCGACGCGCCAGATACCCTGCTCTCGCAATTCGAACACCTGGGTGTATATGGTCGGGCTGACGTGGTCGAGGCCGCAGGTAATTCAGGTCAGGCCATGGCGCTGAGGTTCTCTGACACCGAGATCTTCCCCAGGCCGGTGACGCTGCGGCGATTGGCCTCCCTGGCTGAGGGGCTCGGACTACCTTGGTCGTCGAACTTGCTGATCTCGCTGACGAAGATCAGCAACAAGCTGTTCCAAGCGGTCTATCAAGAGGGGCACCGAACGACGTGAACGACCCGGAACGCGCGATGCTGCTGTCCGTCCACCCGCGCTTCGCCACCGCGATCCTGGACGGCAGCAAGACGGTGGAGGTCCGCCGCCAGCGCGTCGCGGCGCCTCCCGGAACGCCCGTGCTGCTCTATGCGACTGCGCCCACCATGGCCCTGGTGGGCGCGGCCCGCATCGCCTCGATCCGCGTTGGCTCTCCTCGCCAGGTCTGGTCGGCGCACCGCTCCCAGACCGGAATCAGCCGCAGTGAGTACGACTCGTACATGAGTGGGGCAACGCAAGCCAGCGGCCTTACGTTGCAGGATCCGGTGTCTTTCGAAACCCCTGTTCCGCTTGACGCTCTGCGCATGGCGGGAACGTTTCATCCCCCGCAGAGTTACCGCTACCTCAAGCGGGATGATCTGCGTCTGATGACTGGCGTCGGGCCCGATGTGGCGGCCGCACTGCGCGATGCGCTGGGAGATCTCGTGCCCGCGTGATTCTCGTCAGCCCGAGGCAGGGCTTCCACTGGTTCTGGGTGGCAGTCGTGGTGCACTAAGCCGTCGAGCGCGACCTCCGGGCTCGCCAGTGAGTGTCCGATGAGGCTGGGAGGTCGGCCCCCTTGCCGGTGCTCTCCCCCGCCTCATTGTGGGCTGCGTACGGCGTCCGCGCCTGACTGCCTCGGGACAAGCCTTGACGGAAGCGGGCGACGCGGATTCGCGTAGGCCGCGTGCGCGCGTTCCTGCTCGCGGCGCCAGATCCGCATCAGCGCTTCGTCCGACTGAGGCACAGCGAGCCCTACGTCCTTCAAGATCTCTCGAAAGTACGGGACCGGGCCGCCACCGGGCGCCACGACCAAGGACGAAAGAAGCGGTGCATCGCCACCGGAATGGTCCTCGATCTGCGACAGGAGCTTGAGGCGTACTTCCTGGGGGCTGCTCTTACCGCCGGCTATGAGAAGCCAGTGCGTGGTGCCTCCCGCCCGCGCAACCGTAACGAGGTGCTGCCGAAGATCGCCTGGGGCGGGAACAGCAGGCCGCTTGACTTCTGGTGGTCGGGCATTGAGTTGCTGACGTTCCCGTTTCGACGTTTCAACCGCAGGGGCCGACCGTGCGGCACCGCCAGAGGGCTTCCGGCTTCGCTGAGCTGCCTTCCTCACTGCTTCGATGGCGGTTTCCAGCTGAGCGCTCGTATCCCGAAGAACGCGCAGCCCACGCTTGTTGAGTTTCGTCCGGCGCGTGCCTTCCAGGAGCCGACGAGCTGTCCGGAGCTCCTGCTTCAGGCGAGCGGCAGCCCCGCCTCCTGCGCCACCGACCAGCTGCTGCCCCTCAGAGACCAGGTGTTGCAGCCGCTTCCAGTCGTCGGGAGCCTGGCTGCCCTGCGTTCTCGTCCGCTGACTTCGTCTAACTCCGGCTTGGCGCGGACCGGGAGGTATTGCGATGCGCACCTCGGGCACTGCCGCGTCGAGCGGCAACTCCGGCGGCAGGGTACGTGCGGGGATCCCGTACTTCGCAAACGCACGGTCCGCCTCACGCTGCGCCCACCGCTTCAGATGAGACACAGAAGACGGACTCCCCAGCCCAAGCCCTTCGACGATATTGGCCAGGAAGGGCAGCGGTTCACCGCTGTCCGTCCGTATGAGGGCGGATAGAACGGGGTCGCTCGCGGGAAACGGGATGTCGGCCTCGGTGAACAGATCGACGAGTTCCCCGGTGTCGTGTCGGGCGAGGTCTACGCTGATCGTCTGACCGAGGCGTTTCAGGGTCGGCCTGGTCGCCCACCGCGCGTCCAATTCCAGGGCCTCGCGAACCGCGACGATCAATTCGTCCCGGCTCAGGCGCCGGATCGCTGGCGGCTGAGGAGACGGCGACACAGGCGGCGCCCCTCTCGCGCCACTGCCCTTACCAGCCGCGGCCGATCGCCTGCGGGCGGCCCGGATCTCCTCAACCGCCGGTGTGGAAAGCCCGTCAGCGGTCACACCTGCGGCGGCGAACGGCGTCCACTCGGTGGCTCGACCGCGCTGCTGCACACCGAGGTAGGGACACCGTTCAGCTCCTCTGGTCTCGAACCGGATACGGAAGACATAGTCGGAGTCGTTCAAGACCCCCTGGGGCGCTTGGCCTCCTAGACCGAAGATCCAGTCGACGTCCTCTTCGCCCGAGGTGTACGTCTCGCCAGGAGTCATGCCCCACGAACCATTGCGGTCAGGCCACAGGTGGAAGCGCAGTTGCCGCGCGACGCCGTGGAGATCGACGTCGATCAGGCCGCCGGGGGAGGCAGTGCTCCTGCGCATCCGGACAGTCGCTTCGAACCCCTGGCGGCCCACCCAGCCATGCAAGGCCCTCTTCATGAACAGGTGGTCGGCGCTGTCTTCCCCATTGGCAGTGCGAGTGCAGGTGTGATGGGGATGGTGCGCGAAGTGGCAGACCTTCGAACGGTAGAGCCGGTCGGTCAGGCGCTCGCCGCAGCCGCCGAGCAGGGTGCCGCACCAGTAGGTGTACCGAGGGTGCTTCTGCCGCCAGCTCGTCAGCTCCTCCGCCTGCATGGGGAGGATGACCGCCAGGTCGGAATCCTTGCTGCCGATGACGGCCGTCTGTATTCGACGGTGGTCCATGGGCGACGGTTGCATGACAGAGACCTCCGCGGAGGGAAGCAGACCAACGTTGACAATCTTGCCAGAGCGGCCGCTTGCGACTGGCGCCTCCAAGGAGAACGACCAAGCCTTGCCCGCCCGGCTCGCGGTGGCGCCGGGAGCTCCATCCCGAAGTCGGCTCCGAAACAGCTTCCAGAATGGCCCCTAACGCACATGAGGCCCACATGATCTTGCGCGTCTTCTCGGAGACACCCATGCGTGGAACCTTGCCAGAGCGTCCAGGTCGGGCGTATAAGAATGAGGCCAGTTGCCTCGGCGCGAAGCGGGCCGCGCCACCTGATCACGCCAACTGCAACCCACAACGTCGAGGGCCTCACCGCGAACGGTGGGGCCCTCGACAACGCGCCCGGTGAGGCACTGGCGGAGGATCGAGATTCGAACTCATTGGGGTTGGTGCCCCCAACACGCTTTCCAAGTCTTCGCCTTGGGGCTCCGGGGTGTGCAGGGCGCCCTGACCTGCGGTGGAGCTGGTGTGAGTGGGCTCCTGCACGGCGCCGTACGACGGTGAATGCAACCAGAATTGCAACAATTGAGGCGGTTATATCGCCTGGACGGCGAACGCCGACCGTCGCTCGTATGTGGGCTTAGGCCCAATACAAGTGACTATGCGGCTTCCGAGACCGTCGACGGGGGACCTCTCCCCAGGCCAGACGGCCGAACCGGCCACTATCTCACCGGTATTGGGCTTAGGCCGTTGGATGCGGGGCTGGAGTAAATGACGCGGCCTCACCAGCGAACCAGTTCCAGATCCACTCCCCATCGAATCCCTGGGTGGGCGTGCCGGACGTTCTTAGAGGGCCGCTCCCGGGTTGGACAATGATCTTCTGGTACTTGCCAGCCTGCAGGATCGTGACAGAGAGCTCCCACGAGACCCGAGAGCGGAGCGCGGCCCCGGCGATGTGGAATGTCTGGGACTCTCCGGCCCCCAGCTTCACGTCCCTGTCGAGGAAGTAGGGCTGTTCTCCGATGGGTTCGAGCCGGTCCATGTCGAATCGGGCAGGTCGGCCAGTGGGATCGACCTCATCGAGGTCGAAGTAGATGAGTTCCTTCTGCACGGCGCCAGCTGGTGGGTAGGACACGAGCGCAGCACGCAGAGGCACACCGGCGGTTAGCTTGTGAACGCCGATGTCGGTGATGATGAGTGGTTCACCACTTCGGTTCTCCAAGCGCAGGTCGAGTGAGGTCAACCCGTAGTCGTAGGCGCCCTTGGCGCGCAGCCATTCATACATCTGCCGGTACCGGCGCTCGCTGTGCGTCAGCGGGACAGGGGCGTGGAGGGGCTCCGTGTCTGGTAGCGCCAGCTTCCATGCCTTCGGAATGCGTGGGGTTGCCACGACCATGAGCGGCGAGCGGCGCTGCCAGAGCTTCCGCACCCATCGGGCCAGTGGTGTGACGGTTGCGCCTGTCACGGACGTGATGACCTCGCTGATCATGGGCGCATTATGCCTCAATATGCCGACTCTCTGCGGGGACTTGGGGAGACGCGACCGTGGGGGGGCACGGTAAGCATCTCGGGGGCGGCACCTGATGCTGAGCCCGCACGGGCAGATAGTGTCTGCGAGACCTGCGCAACCGTGGTCTCAGTCGATGGACAGCTCACGGAAGGCGTTGCGGATCCCCGTCAGGGGCTGGCGGTCGCGGGTGTAGTAGAGCTTGTTCGTCAGGAGCACTGCCCACCGCTGCTGGCGAGGCGAGATCCACATTCCAGTGCCGGTGAAGCCGTAGTGGACCCAGACGTCGTCGAGGGGACCGGTACCGGGGGCCGGGTGCCAGAACAGGCCGCGCACGGGCTCCAGTTCGCCGGTCTGGATGGTCAACGACTCCGCCGTCCAGGCGGGCCCGAAGCCGGCCCGCCCTGGGGAGCCGACCGCGCCCAACATGTAGCACAGGAAGGCGCCGAGGTCGTCGAGGACGCTGAAGGCGCCGGCGATGCCGCACACTCCATCCAGGAGCCGGGCGGAGAAGTCGTGGGCGGTGCCTTTGAGGTGGGTGTTGGTGTCCTGGTCGAGTTCGGTCGGGGCGCACCGTGCGACGATCTCGGTGGGGAGCGGGCCGAATCGGGTGGAATTCATGCCCAGTGGCTGCCAGGTCCGTTCCGTGGCGAGCTTGTCGAGGCGCTGACCGGCGAGGTGCTCGGCGAGGTAGCCGAGGATGAGGGCGGCTCGGTCGGTATATTCGACGGCCTCGCCGGGTGGGCGGTGGAGAGCCTCGTGCAGGACGCCGTCACGGATGTCTTGTGGGTCCGTGCCGTACAGGTTCTTGAGTTGGGCTCGCAGAGGGACACCGGCGGTGTGGGTCAGCAGGTGGCGGGCGGTCACCACTCCGAGCGGGTGGCCTTTGACCTCCGGCCAGAAGGCGCCGAGCGGGGCGTCGAGGTCGAGTTTGCCGTCCTCCCACAGGGCGCCGATGGAGGACCAAACGGCGAGGATCTTGGTGAGGCTGGCTGCGTCAAAGACGGTGTCGAGCCGCATGGGCCGGTCGGGTTGATTGGGGTCCAGCAGGCCGACGGCTCCGTTCGCGGTTGGGCCGGTGTCGTCCCCGACGGCCCAGACGGCACCGGGGTAGACCTTGTCGCGGACTCCGTCGTGCAAGAGCTGGGCGATGCGGTGGGTGTCGAGCTTCATGGTCTCCCGATCGTGTGCCGAGCGTTCCCCGTCGGCCAGGGTAGTGACGTGGCCGGAACGCTTCCGGCTGCGCCACGGACGGGTCAGCCGAGCTGCTTACCCAGGTCGGAAAGAGCGGCTGCGGTGCTGCTCAGGGGGTAGCGCGCTGCGTTCGCCCGGCCCGCCGCTCGGAGGGCTGCCAGTAGCCCAGGCGTTGTGCGGAGCCGGTCCAGGTCCCGAGCGACGGCGGCGGGGCTTGTGAAATCAGTGGCCAGCCCCGTCGCGGCGAGCGTCTCGTTCAGTCCGGGAACAGGCTGGTAGAGCACAGGCAGGCCACAGGCTTGGGCTTCGAGGGCGACCAGGCCCATCGCCTCCAGGGTGGTGGAGGGCATGACGAGCACATCGTGATCGGCGAAGGCTTTCCACAGCTGTGGACGGCGGAGCCAGCCGAGGTAATTGACGTGGATGCCCAGCCGCCGGATCAACGGAGCCAGGGCGTGAAACTCCGCTGGAGGGGCGGCGATGCTTAGCGCCACGGCCGGAGCGAGAAGCGCCGCGTGCAGCAGGGCCTCGATGCCCTTCTCCTCGGTGAGGCGTCCGGCGTAGAGCAGTCTCAGGTGGCTCGTCGTGCGATGTCCCGCTCGTGAAGGCGGGTTGTCGATGAGGCGGTCGGGGACGCCCCACGGGATCTGTTCGATCTTCCTGCGGTCGGTCCTGGGGGCGAGTTTCAGCAGATGGTCGGCCATGGCGTTGGTCGGCACCACGATCCGGTCCGCGGCGTGGGCGGACTGTTGCAGGACGCCGAGTTGGTCGCGGTGCGTTTGGGCGAACAGCAGGTCTGTGCCGTGCACGAAGGCGATGCGAGGCGGCTCGGGGAAGGCCCGTAAGAGTGCGGGTGTCGCCCCGAAGGCGAGATGGTGCAGATGGAGGACGCTGACCTGCGCGGGGTCAACCGCGGACACCAGCGCGTGACGCAGGTCGGAGACGTACCGGCGGAAGGCCGGGCCGGACAGGCACTTGCCGTCGATGCTCAGAAGGTCCAGCCCGTGGGGCGTACGGGGACGCGGCCCGGCCGGGGCGAGCATGAACGCCCTTGCAGAAATGAGCGGTTGCGGGCCGGTGTAGAGGTCGAGGAAGAGTTCGACGCTTCCGCCAGGGCTGGGGAAGGGGAGGTCGAGCGCGGTGGCGGCCGTCGGGTTCATGGCCGGTCTCCGGGGATCTCCTCGTACAGGCGGGATGTCTCGATGCCCTGGCTGGCCCGGTATTTGAGGCCGTGCTGCTGGTAGCTGGCCGGGGCACCGAAGGTCTGGAGGAAGGCCAGCTTTCCGAAGGTCATCAGCGGATAGATCCTTACGGGGCGGGCGGCCCGGATCTCCAGGGTCCAGCGAATGGCGTGGCCCTGGTGGCCGAGCGGGGCCGAGACGTGGACCCAGATGCCGAGGGCGCCGATGGTGCGGTTGCCGTTGAGGAACTGGGCGTACGCCTCAGAGCCCGTCCTCTCGTAGGTGACGCCGAGGTACAGGACGCCAGGATCGAGTTCGAACCCGTCTGCAGGAATGGGGACTTCGGGGCAGAGGGTGCGGGTGGCGGCGTCGAGGTCGCCGTCGCAGACGCGCAGGGTCTCGCCGAGACGCCAGTCGTACGCGTTGGGGGAGAGGCGCTCGGGCTCGTAGGGCTCGATGGTGATCTCGCCGGCGGTGTGCGCGGCGGCGATGGCCGGGCCAGTAAGGATCACGAGGTCACCGCCGCCAGCGGCGTGAGGTCGCGCCAGTAAGAGGAGGGCTGCGGTCCCGTGGCGGCCTGGTACTTGCCCGCGTAGAGGTCGATCGGCCCGACCGCGACGAAGAACATGATCTGCCCGATCCTCATGCCCGCATAGATGCGCAACGGGCGGATCGGGGAGAGCATCAGCGTCCAGTGGCCGTGGAAGCCGATGTCGCCAATCGGTGCGGTGATCTCGACGAACAGTCCGAGGCGCCCGACGGAGGAGCGGCCGAACAGGAGCGGGACGAAGACGTCGGAGCCCACTTCTTCGAGGGTGTGGCCGAGGTACAGCTCGCCGGGCTGGAGGACGTACCCACCATCTCCGATCTTCAGCTCCGCGGTGGGGTTGGGGTGGTGGGCGTCGATGACCGGCGACGTGTAGGTCAGGAGGGTGGGCCCGAGGCGGACGTTGTAGCTGTTCGGGTTGACCTGGCTCTGGTCGAACGGATCGATGCGCAAGCGGCCGTCGGCTGCGGCCGTGGTGATCTCGGGGCCAGTGAGGATCACGGCTGCACTCCTTCGGTCAGTACGTGCTGGATGGCCTGGCCGAGGCGCAGAGCTGCCTGCTGGGTGCGGCCACCGAGGAAGGTTTCGGCCAGGTAGTCCGTGGTCAGCACGGTGCGGACACCGTTCGGCAGTGGGGCGGGTGTGGTGACCAGCGGGCCGACCTCCTCGGCCAGACGGGCAAGCAGGCCCTCGACATCGCGCTGATCGTCCGGCAGGTGGGCGTGGACGAGCTGGTTGTCGAAGGGCTCGGTCGCCAGCAGGTCGCCGAGGGTGAGGGTGTCGCCGAGCTGGACGGGCCGCAGGGCGGTCTCGTTGAGGACGACGGCTTCCGCACCGAGGCCGGTGTGCAGGCGCGCGGTGACCTCGGCGAGGAGTTCGCGACGGTCGGGGAGACGGTAACGGTAGGTTTCGGTGATCGTGCCAAGTGGCGCGGCCAGCTGGTTGCTGAGCCCCTCGATCTCCCGCTGTGTGCCAGCGAGTTCGGGTAGGAGCTTCGCCCAGGTTGGGAGGAAGAGGTCCGTACGAGCGGCCCAGCCATGGCCGATCGGCTTCGCCTGGGCGTAGCCGACGGCGAGCTCTTGCCCTTTCAGGACGAGGGTGTCGCCGACGTGGACGGGGCCGTACTGGCCGCTGTGGCAGTGCCCGGCGAAGATCACGTCGAGGAACGGGCAGGCGGCGGCGAGCTTGAGGTCCTCGTCGAAGCCGGAGTGGCTGAGCAGGGCCCAGGCGTCGACCTCGTGCTGGTGGACGAGCATCAGCTCTCGCAGTGCCTGGACCGGGTCGGTCACGCGGTGCCCGGCGCGCTGCGAGCGGAGAATGGTGCTGAACGCCTGGAGGCCGATCACCCCGGTCACCGCCACGCGCCGGCCGCCGATGTCGGCCAGGTGAAGGCGTCGGAACAGCGCATCTCCGCTCGTGTCATCCACGGCGTTGGCGCACACGGTGAGTCGGTGGAGGTCGGGTTCGAAGTGGTGGGCCCAACCGTGGTTTCCGGGGGCGATCACGTCGTACAGGCTCGTGAGGAGGCGGCGCTCGATGTGCCCTTCTGCGAGGCGGTAGTAGCCGCTGCCTTCGAAGAAGTCGCCGCAGTCCACGATGAGGGAGTCCTCCCGAGCAGCGTGCAGATGGGTGAGCATCGGCAGGGCATCGTCGAAGCTGGAGTGGACATCGGTGGTGGCGGTGATCCGCTGAAGCTGTCGGGTCATGGGGTGACCTCGCAGATGTCGGCGCCGAGCGCGCGCAGCTTGGTGGGGAGGTCGGCGTGGCCCCGACGGAGTTGTTCGAGGCCGCCAAGTGTGGTGACTCCGTGCGCGGTGATACCGGCGACGAGAAGAGCGGACCCGGTGCGGATGTCCGTGGCTTCCACGCCCGCGCCGGTCAGGCGCTGCGGTCCCGTGAGGCGGCACTGGGTGGGGGAGATCTCGTGGATGTCGGCGCCGAGGCGAGTGAGCTGCGGGAGCAGGTTTCCGTGGCGGCCGGGGTTGATGGTGTCGGCGAAGAGGTGGGTGCCAGGTAGGCCCAATGTCAGTGCCATCAGCGGGGGTTCGAAATCGGCGTCCAGACCACCGGGGGACAAGGAGGCGATGGCTCGTAGCGGGTGATGGGAGGGCTGGGTGTCTGCCGCGTGGACGGTGAGTGCGTTCTCCTGGGCGGCGACGGGGACGCCGAGCCAGCGCAGGGCCGCCACCATCGGTGCGACGTCCTTGCTGTGTACGCCCTCGATGCGGCCGTTGCCTCCGGTGGCGGCGAGCGCACAGGCCAGGGTGCCCGCTTCGATCTTGTCGCCGGGGACCGTCCATGCCAGCGGCTCCTGGGAGGCGGAAGCAGGTGGTGCGAGGGCGATGAGGCGCTCGTTGGCCTGGGCCGACCAGCCCGCCGCCTGGAGTGCCACTAGGACGCTGGTGACTTCGGGGGAGAGGTTTGGGTGGCCCAGCCGGAGAGGGCGTCGGGCGATAACGGCCCGGAGGATGGCTGCGATGCTGGCGCCGCGGGAGCGGAAGGGCAGCATCACCGACACCGAGCCGTTGTGGGTGTTCCGGGCCTCGACCGTGTAGCCATGGTCGTCGACGGCGTAGCGGTCGCCGAAGGTCTCGTACACCCGGAAGTGCTGTTCCATGCCGCGTTCCCCGATCGGGCAGCCACCCGGCCAGGGCAGTGAGGCCCGGTCGTGCGCGGCCAGGAGAGCGGGCACCAGGTAGTACGAGGCGCGGATGCGGGCGGCGGCTTCGAAAAGCTCCGGGGCGATGCGAGTGCCGTCGCTGGAGAGGACCAGGACTGTGTTCGGCTCGCCGACCGGGCGGGCGATGCGGTGTCCGGCGTACTGGAGCAGCGTGAGCATGGCCTGCACGTCCGCGTTGGCGGGGACGTTGGCCAGTTGGACGGGCCGGCGCAGGGCGGCAGCCGCCGCGAGCAGGGGGAGCGCGGCGTTCTTGGAGCCGTCGACGGTCACTGTCCCGGCGAGCGGCGGTCCGGGACGGATCGCGATCACCTCTGACGTCACAGCCGGGACCTGGGTCGTTGTCACAGTCATCTCCTTGGGAGCGGAACGTGCAGCGGCGAATGGGGAGTTGGCTCGTGCTGTACAGGGATTTCGGCCCAGCACCGCTTGCCCGACTCGGTCGTCTCGACGTCGTGCCGGACGGCGAGGGCGGCCACGATGAGCAGCCCCCGGCCGTGCTCGTCGTCTTCGTCCGGTAAGCCCGGTGTGGGGAGGGTGGGGCTGGCGTCGCTGACTTCGACTCGTACGGTGTCGTCCTTCAGCAGGGCAGCCACCGAGATGGGGCCCTGTCCGGCGTGCTGCACGGCGTTGGTCAGCAGTTCGCTGGTCACCAGCGCCACGGTCTCCACGGCGCTGCTGTCGGCCGGGAGTCCCCAGCCGCGTATCTCGGCGACGACTTGGTGCCGTACGTCTGTGACGGCGCGGGCTGTGCCGGGTACGGAAATGCTGAGGTGCTGCGGTTCCACGGGCTGCCTCCCAAGCGAGTGCGGCCCCACCAAGGAACCGGCTGGGGCAGGGGCCCGGCCAGCTCAGGTGCCGGTGCTGCATCGCTTATGCAGGAGGGGCATGAACTCCAAGTGCGGTTCATCTACGCTCGGTTGAGCAGGCAGGATCGGCGACGGCGGAAGGGGCCGTGGCGCAGATGGCCGATGCACACGACGAAGCGAGACGGATCGGCGAAGTGATCCGCCGGGCCCGCGTGCTCGCGAAACGCTCCCAGGCGAACGTCGCCGCAGCCCTGGGCTACCACCAGTCCAAGGTGAGCCGCCTCGAACAGGGCAAGGGCACCGAAGACTCCCAGGTGTTACGCGCGATCGCATGGGAACTGGGCATCCCGCTGCCCGCCGTCGGCCTCGCCGCCGTCCCGGACGCCATCACCTGCGACCCCGAGACAGAGGACATGCACCGCCGTACCTTCCTCGCTGCCAGCCTCGCCGCGATCGCGACGCCTGCCCCGCCGACCGCCGGCCATCGCGACCTCATCCACTCCCTTCTGCCCGGTCCCATTCCGCCTGCGGGCGATGGAGTTCAGGACATTGCGGAGCTGGGCAGTCGGGTTTCCACGGTCCGCCGCCTGTTCTGTACGTGCGATTACGCCGAGCTGGAGCGGACTCTGCCGCCGCTGATCACTGACCTTCGCCACTCGGCGGCGGGCTCGGCCGAGGCGACGGGGCTGCTGGCCACCGCTTACCAGACCTCCGCCAGCCTGCTCCTCAAGCTGAGCGATCACGGCAACGCCTGGCTTGCCGTCGGTCGTGCCATGGCTGAGGCCGAACGCTGCGGCGACCCGGTCATCCTCGCCTCCAGCGTCCGTGTCCACGCTCACCTGCTGGCCCGCGAGAAGCACACCGTCCAGGCCGTCACCCTGGTCCGGCACACCGTCGACCAGCTCACCGGAGCCTATGACCAGCGCTCCCCGCGCTACCTCGCTGCCCTGGGTCTGCTGCTCTTGCGCGGCGTCACGGCGGCCAGCAGCGGTGGTGACCGCTCTGCCGCCAAGGACTTCCTGACCGAGGCGACGGACGTTGCCCGTTACGTGGCCCTCGACCGCCCCGACGCCTGGGCCAACTTCAGTCCGACCAACGTCGCCCTGCACGCCGTCAGCGCGGCCAACGCCTTCGGCGACGCAGGCGTCGCCCTGGAGACCGCCGGCCCCCTCATGCGCCGCCACATCCCCGCTCCCGAGCGGCGGGCAGCCCTCTGGGTGGAGGCTGCCCGCGCTTACAACCAGCAAGGACGGCTCGCCGACGGTTACCAGGCCCTCCGCATCGCCGAGAGCTGTGCGGCCCAGGACGTCCGTCGCCCCGCCGTCCGGGAACTGGTCGCCGACATGGCCGCCCGTGATCGCCGCCGTACTCTGCCGGAGCTGCACCACTTCAGCCGTCAACTGGGAGTCCCCGCGTGAGCGATCAGCCCCACCAGCAGACCCAGAAGCCTTTCTTGTACGTCGTCGTGTGCGCGGCCGGAATCGCCGGTGACGTCGGAAAGCTGATCACCGCGGCCCAGGAGGCGAACTGGGACGTGGGTGTAGTTGCCACCCCGCAGAGCCTGGGCTTCATCGATGCCGAGGCGGTCGAGGCGCAGACTGGTTACCCGATCCGTTCGGCCTGGCGCTCGCCCGGCGATCCGCGGCCTCTGCCGCCCGCGGATGCCATCGCGGTAGCCCCGGCCACCTTCAACACGATCAACAAGTGGGCGGCGGGGATCTCCGACACCCTCGCCCTGGGCATCCTGTGCGAGGCGTACGGCTTCGGTATCCCGACGGCTGTGCTGCCGTACCTGAATTCGGCACAGGCCGCCCACCCCGCCTACAGCCAGAGTCTGGAGCGGCTGCGCGAGATGGGCGTCCTGATCGGCTCGTACGAGCCGCACAAGCCGAAGGCCGGCGGCGGCGCCGACCGCTACCGCTGGGAGGAAGCGCTGGAACTGCTCACTCCGGAACTGCCTGCGCGCCCGCAGCGACGACCGTAGCCAACCGGTCGTACTCGATGAGGTCCTCGTCGGTCATGAGAGGGGCGAGGGTTTCATGGTGGCGGACGGCGTACTTGAGCAGGAGCTCGACCAGTGTGGTCGCGGCTGCCGCTGCGTCGGCTTCGGCTTCGGGGTTGTGAACGTGGACGCCGGCGGCTTGGAGTTCTTCGATGGTGGCGTTACGGACGATGGCCTGTTCCTCCTCGGTGAAGAGGCGTCCGTCGAGGTGGCGGAAGACCAAGGAATCCGTCGGGCGCTTGAAATCTGTGTCGAACAGCAGGGCCATGACGTGGGGGCGAGGGGTGGCTGCGGGCATGGAGATGCTCCTCAAGAGGGGGGAGGTGGGAATGTGTCAATGGTCTGGAGGAACGCCGGTTCCCCAACCGGCGTTCGTCGGCTATGTTCCGTCCGCTTCCGTGGGCATCGCCGACGAGAGGGGTCGTCACTGCCTTGACCGTTGGCTGCGCGGCAGGCGCTGGGGCTGCTCACCCAGGGTGTCCGGACGGGGCTCATCATCGGCGTCGTGGCCGGGGCGCCTCCTGTACGGGAACCGGGATGCCCGCAGCCTGGGCGGGGTGGCGTCGCTTCGCGGCCGGGATGGTGGTCTCGCCGAGGTGGTACAGGCGCCAGACGAGGACGTCGCTGATCGCGTCGGCGCTGTCCAGCTCACGGGAGGCCGCAGCCTTCTGCAGCAGGGCGGATGTGTCGTGGCCGGCGTGCTCGGCTTGGTCGAGGACGGCCGCCAAAGCCGGCCAGCCGGGCTCGGCCTGGATGCGGTCGGCGAGGTGGGGAAGCACGGACTGGAGCGTCGTGCTGTGCCGCTGCCGTGTACGGATGGGCAACTGCTTGCCGTACGCCCGCATCATGACCAACGGCTCGGTGGCGGTCGCCTGGTATGCGGTGCGCAGGTGGCGCGCGGCGCGTGCGGCGGCTTCGGCCTGCTGGGCGTGGCCGCGTGCGGCGTGCCAGCGGGCAGCAGCGATCACGGCCAGGATCAGAACGTCCAGCACGAGGGCGGTCGCGGTCAGATCGGGGCCCTGTCCGCGGGAGGTGCCGGAGTGGGTGATCTGGCGGGCCGCCCGGCGCAGCGCGTACATCTCGGCGTCGCGGGCCCGGATGTGCGAGCGGGTGGCCCGCTCGAAGTCACTTGCCGCGGTGCGTAGTTCGTCGCGGGTGGGGCCGGAGGAGGTCTGAGCCAGGGCATCGAGGACCTCCCCGACGCCGACGAGCTGGGCGGCCACGACCGGATCGTCCCCGGCCGCGATCGCAGCCAGTGCGCTGTCAGTGGCCTCGGTCGCGAAGCGGCGTGCACGGGCGGACGCCGAACGGTCGCCCTGGTCCAGCATGAGCGGCGGCTCGGGCATGACCGTCGTGGCCTTGAGGCGCTTGCGGATGCGGGGCAGGGACAGGTCGGGGGCGAGTTTGGAGCCGGGGTACCAGATGGGCTCCTGCTCGCCGTTTACGTCGCCGGGCAGGGCGACCTTGTAGCCGAGCGTGTCACCGGAGGGGGCCAGACGCTTGTCGATCAGTACGCCTGCGGTGGCGAGCCGGTCGAAGAACTCCTGCTCGTCGGCGGCACCGGCGAGGGCCTGGCGGACGTGTTCGCGCAACAGGTCGCGTGAGGGGGCTTGCTGGCCGAGGCGTTCGGCCTTGTGGCGTTCGGCTCTGGTGGCGCGCTTGGCGGCGGTGCCGTCTCCTGGGGCGACGCGGTGGAGGTCGTAGTCGGCTTCGATGAGGCGGGCTTCTGTCTGGGCGCGCTGGCCGGAGCGGTGGTGGTCGGGCTTGCGGCCGTCCTCGCGGACGAGGGTGGCGATGATGTGGATGTGGTCGTCGGCGTGACGCACGGCGGCCCAGCGACAGCCGGCGCCGTCGCCGGGGTCGATGCCGGTGGCCGCGACGATGCGGCGGGCGATGTCGGCCCAGTCGTCGTCGGTGAGGATGCGGTCGGTGGGGGCGGCGCGGACCGAGCAGTGCCAGACGTGCTGGGTGGGGCGCTGGTCGGCGTCGATGAGGTGGAGGGGCTGGTCGAGGAGGTCGCGGAGCATGGCGAGGGTGGCAGCTTGGTCGCGCCCTGGGTCGGGGGCGGTGCCGTCGAAGGAGGCGACCAGGTGCGGGTCGACGTGTTCCTCCTTGGTTCCTTTGCCGTAGAGGTAGTTGAGCAGCCCGTAGGTGCTGCTGCCCTGCTTGTGGATGCTGGGGATCACGCGGCCTCGCCGAACTGGTCCCGGGCCGAATGCGGCTGGGTGGGAGGGTTGCCGCCTTCGATGGCGGCAATGAAGAGTTCGATGGCGTCGTCGACCCGGGCGCGCGTGGCGAGCATCCGGTCGATGTCGTCGTCGAGGTGAGTGGGCTGTCTGCCGGAGTGCAGGGCCTTGGCGGTCTGGTTGAGCAGGTTGCCGCCCTGGGTCAGGGCCCTACGGGCAGCGAAGAGTTCGGACAGGACCGCCCGGTTGTCGGCGATGGCGGCGGTGACGTCGGTGATGCGAGTGAGGTCGCGGGCGGCGGCCAGGCCGGCATGGGCGAGGAACCCCGCCACGGACAGCTTCGCTGCCTTGGCACCGGACTTGATCAGTGCTTTCTCGTTCTTGCTGAGGCGCACGCTGACAGCGGGGCGCTGCTTCTTCTGGCGGGGGCGACGGCGCGGCTTGCCGGATGCGGGCGCGGCGGACTGCTGGGGCTGGTCCTGCTCGTCCGGCTGCGATCCGCCCTCGGTCGCAGCCTCTCCGTCCGGCGCCCCCTGGCGCTGGACGGACTCCGCCACCCCCGGGGCGGGGTCGGGTTCGGGCGCTCCCCCTGCGGGGGAGTGTCCGAACCTCCAACTTGCTCCGCCTGGGGCTGGGGTGGCTTGGGTTGTGGCCTGGTAGTGGTCGAGGTTGCTGGGGTGCGAGTCGTGCAAGGGTGAAGCTCCTTGTGCTGTAGCGATATTGGCGGCAGGTCTGGCTGAGGGCGAGCCGAGCGGAGGCGCACGGGGTGGGGCTCAGCCGACGTATCTGTGCGGGTGGAAGAGCTGTTGGCCAGCTGGAGTTGCTGGTCAACAGGTCTTGGTTCCGGCGGTGCGCGACTGACCGGATATGCGGTCAGTCCGTGCGGGCGCTGGTCTCGGCGCCTTGCTCGGCGGTCAGAAGTGCCTTGAGTTCGGTGAGTCGGTCCTCCGCGATGGTGAGTCCGGCCTCGTCGCGGATGGCGTTGCGCAGGACGGCGCGGGTGTTCTTTCCGTGCGCTTCGATGGCCTTGCGGCCGATGGCGAGCAGTTCGGCCATCTCGGCGCCGGGAGGGCGGCCATAGCGCGCTGTGGTGCCGTCTTCCTCGGAGACCGGCACAGTGCCCTTGGGGGCGGGCGCCATTTCGTGCAGGGGGAGTTGGGACTGCACGGATGGTGAAGGCAGGACCCCTAGCTGATGGTCAGGGTCGGGGTGTTCCTTGGCTTGCTCGTTATCCGGCGCGCCGCTGGCACCCGATTGGCGAGGGGGTAGCAGTGGTGCGATGGAGGATGCGGAGTCCCAGGCGGAGATGGAGTCGGTCCATGGTGAGGGCAACTCGATGGTCGCCAGGGCTGTCGCATGGCGGCGGGCAGCGAGCTGATGCAGAAGTACTTGCCGCTGGCGGTGATCGCTGCCCACCGAGGCTTGGGCGATGGCCTGAGACAGTCGTCGTGCGGTGTGTCGGCCTCGCCAGCCGCTGCGCTGCTTCGGGGTGCGCTCGGCGAGGTGCGCGGCCAGGGCAACGGCTTTGCGGGTGGCGCGGTCGCGGGTGATCTGTGCGGCATCCCGGTCGCGTTCGGCGATGCCGAGGCGGGAGAGCAGGCGTTCGCGTATCTCGCGGCTGGCTGTGGCGAGCATGCTGTGGGAAGCGGCCTCGGGCTTGCGGAGGCGCAGTTCGATGCCCATTGCCTGGTGCCAGAGCACGGCGGCCATGACCGGGCCGACGAAGGCCCGCACCGTGCCGCCCACCGGGCCGGACTCGGCGTAGGCGGGGATCACCTGTACGGCGGTGATTACCCAGGTCAGGAGGCCGGGCAGGCCGGGGGCCTGCTTGGGGCCGTTGAGGTTGAGGTTCTGCCGGGCGAGCAGTGCCGTGGCGAACAGGGCGAGTTCGGCGGCGGCGAACATCGCGGCGCGTTCGGTCGTCCCGACCATGTCCAGGTAGTCGGTGGCGAACCGCCAGCTGGTGTCGGCGCTGTAGGCGGTGCAGACGACTGCGGCCAGTGCGGCGACCTTGACCGAGGGTGTTGCGGGCTGCTGGTCGTCGCTGTTTCGGCGGGTGCGCCGCCGCAGCCGCAGGCTGTCCAGCGCTCCGGCGCATGCGAGGACGAGGGAGGCGATGGTGAGGTATGTGGTGTTCCAGTGCCCGAGTGCGGGCATGGCGAGTTGCGTCATGCAGAGGTCTCCAATGGGACCCGCCGCGCAGTGTGGGCAGCACACAGTGGCGCGTGCGGGCGGGGTGGTGAAGGTGGGGGCGCCGCAGGGCTTGTTATTACGCGGCGGGGTGCCGTCTGCGGTCCCGGCCAGTGAGGACGACGCGGGTGGTCATCTCGGCGAGGCGGGAGGCGACGCGGTCGCCGACTGCGTCGCGCAGGGCGTCGGTCGGCAGGTTGGTGGTGATGAGGGTGGGGAGCATGTCGTTGTAGCGGCGGTTGATCAGCCGGTACGTCAGCTCCTCGGTCCACTCCGACTGCTTGGCCGCGCCGAGGTCGTCCAGGATCAGCAGCGGGCTGCGGGCGAGCGACGCCAGGTCCCGTTCGGGGTCGTGGCCGGGGCGAGGGCGCAGGCGGGCGTACAGGTCGGGGGTGGTGATGGCCTCCCAGCGCAGCCGGACCCCGGCGGCGAGCAGTGACCGTACGGCGCCGTATGCCTGGTAGGTCTTGCCGGTGCCGGTGGGGCCGGCGATCAGCAGCGACGGGCCGCACGCGATGCCCCGGGTGCCGCTCGGGCCTGGCCGCCCGGCGAGGGCGACCTCGTCGGCCCAGGTGGTGACCTGCGGGTGGTCGGCGAGGGCGTGGCGGTAGCGGGGCGGGATGCGGGCATCGGCCAGCTCCAGCGCAGCCACCGCCCCCGAGACGGGCTCGGGAGTCACGTCGGTCGGGTCGACGCCCCGGTCGGCGAGGATGGCGGCACACCGGTCCGCCAGCGTGCCGACGCGCTCCGGGGTGTGGAGGACTGTGGTCACAGGGCGCCCCCGTACGCGGCTTCGACGTCGGCGGGGTTTGTCCACGGCCTGTGGGCAGCGGCACCGGCGGTGGAGCGTGGGGTGTTCATGGCCTCGTTGACCAGACTCGGCAGCAGGCTGACGTGCAGGCCCTTGGCGCGCATGCGGTCCATCCCGGCGCGGATGTGGCCCGGGGCGATGCCCTCGCCGAGCAGCTTGCCGACTTCCCTGCCGAGTCGGCCGAGTACGTCGTTGGGCGGGCGGTGTTCGCAGGAGGCGACGTACTCGCCGACCAGGTCCTTGGCCGAGACCGAGACGGAGCCCGAGACGGTGTCGGGGGCGGGGGCGCTTGCGCGCCCCACCGGAGGTGATCCTAGATCCAGGATCCTAGGTCCTAGATCCGGACGGTGAGGGCTCACCGCGCCCTCCGTGAGTCCTCCCTGCCGTTGCGGTGAGGACTCACTGAATCTGCCCTGACCTGCAGATTCTTCGTTCACGGACGGCTGGCGCCGTTTGCGGGAGTCCTCAGGGAACCCTCGGTGAGGACTCCCGGCCTGTTCACGGAGGGCTCCATGAACCTGCGGGGAGGACTCGGCGGATCGGCCGCTCTGGTGGTGCGGGCACGCCGGGCAGCGGCTGCCGCTGGGCCGGTTGATCTTCTGGTGCTTGGCCCAGGTGACGATGTGCAGGTACTGCTTGCCGTCCTCGCCCTCGTACCGGCAGATCAGACCGGCGGTGTGGAGTTGGTTGAGATCGTCCTCGACCTCCAGCGGGCCGTGTTCGGGGCGCAGGGACCACAGGGCGCCGGCGATGACGGCGCCCTGGTCGCGGAAGCGGCCGTGGTCGTCGGCCTGGGTGAGCAGACCGAAGAAGGTCCGCTCGGCGGTCACGCTGACCGAGGCGAGCGACTCGGAGGTGAACGCCTCGGGCTTGATGGTGCGGATCCGCGCCATGCCTATCGCCCCGCCTTCACGGAGAAGGCCGGGGACGTGGCGGTGGTGCTGGTGGACGGGGGTGCGAGTAGTGCCGTGAAGGCCCTACTGTGGGGCATAGAGGTTCCTCCCACGGTGGCGTGCGATCGCCATCGCTCAGTCGTTCAGACGCGGGTGATTCGGTAGGGGACTCGTTGACCCCGACGTTGGCGCGTCGGGGTTTTTTCTTGCCCTCGGGGCCCGGGGGCTCCGAAGGCATGGCCAATAAAGCCACACCTGCCCGGAACAAGTCCAGCATTGCGCCGAGAAAGCAAACAGCTGTCGGCGAACGCGTCCTGCGCCGGGAATTAAAACGTTAGCCCTCGATCGCCGGTTGACGAAATAGTTCCGAGAAAAGGCGGGGGCGAAACGGACAACTCGTGGCACTTCGCCATCCAGTCGTGTCGCGTCTTCTCGATGGTGGGGCAGGCGCCCTGAGCAGGGAAGGCGCTTCGGGCTGACGGCCATCTTCCTCGGTCGATGCGACCTGACGGGGCGTTATTTCGCTAACCGGGGATCGTCGTCTATGTTTCGCTCTGCACGCTGGGGTGACGCAGGGGTCCTGACAACAAAGCGGCGCAACATAGCAGCGAAAACGGTATTTCCAAAAAAGCGTTTTCCAAGCTACAAATTGACCTATGCCTAGACGCCCCACCCCAGTGGGTCCCGCCGGAGAGCGGACCGCCCGCGCCATCGAGCGCGCCCGTACCGACCGCGGTCTCGCCCAGCGCCAGCTGGCCGCCCGCGTGACCGTGTTCGGTCGCCCGATGACCGTCACGATGCTGTCCCGCATCGAACGCCGCCGGCGGCGCTGCGACGTCGACGACCTCGTCGCCATCGCCGCCGCCCTGGACGTCTGCCCGCTCGACCTCCTCCACGAGACTCCGTAGCGACCCGGCTGCCGGCCCGCGCCCGGGTGCGCCAACGCCCGTGAGCCGCAGCCACCTTCATCCCGCCCGCGTCTGAACGACCATCACCAACGGCACACCCGCGGAATCGCACCGCCGTGCCAGACGAGGAACCTCCTTGCGCCGAACCGCAATGCCCCCTGCCCTCCCGCACCACCCCCATCTCCTGCACGCCGCGAAGGAGGTGATCCTGCATGGCTGACCGCCTCCTTTCCGTCCCTGAAGCGGCCGACCGCCTCGGTGTCGGCGAGCGCTTCATCCGCCGCCTCGTATCCGAGCGCCGCATCCGGTACGTCAAGGTCGGCAAGCACGTCCGCATCGCCGCCAGTGTCCTGGACACGTACATAGAGGAGCGGACGGTCGAACCGGTCCGTACCCGGCGCTCGCGCTATGGGAAGGCGGCCTAGTGGGGCGCCCGCGCCAGAAGGCGCCCCGCCGCAGCTTCGGCGCGATCCGCAAGCTTCCCTCCGGGCGGTACCAGGCCCGCTACCCGGGAACGGACGGCATCCTGCGCCCCGCGCCGGAGACGTACGAGACGAAGAAGGACGCTGGGGTCTTCCTCGCGCAGATGCAGGCTGACCAGTCGCGCGGCGACTGGCTCGACCCGACCGCAGGCGAGGTGCTGTTCTCCGAGTACGCCAAGCGCTGGATCGACGAGCGGGGCATCGCGCCGACGACGGAGGAGTTGTACCGCCGTCTCCTACGCCTGCATCTCGGCCCCACCTTCGGGCACCAGTATGTGAACGTCATCAGCCCTGCCAAGGTGCGTACTTGGCGGGCAGAGCGGCTGGAGGCCACAGGCAAGACCCAGGTTGCCAAGGCGTACCGGCTGTTGAAGGCGATTATGGGGACGGCGGTCGACGACGACCTGATCCGCCGTAACCCGTGCCGGATCCGTGGCGCCGGCAAGGAGGAGGCTGACGAGCGTCCCGTCGCCTCCGTCGAGCAGGTTTTCGCGGTCGCCGAGGCGATCGGCATCCGCTGGCGTCTGATGGTGCTGCTCGGGGCGTTCGCCTCGATGCGGCCTGAGGAGCTGGCCGAGCTGCGCCGCAAGGACATCGCCTCGGACGGCAGCGCCATCCGGATCCGCCGTGCCGCACCCGAACTGAACGTCGGACGCCGGGTGATCGGCGACCCCAAGTCCCGTGCGGGTAAAAGAGAGATCGCCATCCCGGAGTTCATGCGCCGAGACCTTCTCCGCCATCTCGATTGGTTCGCCGAGGCCGGGGCCGAGGGATTGGTGTTCGTCGGTGAGCGCGGAGCCAAGCTGCGCGGGACGACGTTCGGCCGCAAGTGGCGGAAGGCCCGCGACCAGGTCGGCCTGCCGGAGGGCTTCCGCTTCTACGACCTGCGGCACACCGGCAACACCATCGCCGCCGACACCGGCGCGAAGATGAAGGACCTCATGGTCCGCGCCGGCCACTCCTCCGAGCGGGCCCAGCTGATCTACCAGCACTCCACACGCAAGCACCAGCGCAAGTTGGCCGGGGACATCGACGCCGATGTGCGCCGCCAGTGGGCCGAAGCGGAGGCCGAGGCGGCGGAGCACGCAGGGAGCGGAGGAGCGATTATCCATCCCTTCGTCCCCCGTGTACGTGATGCCACTGGCGACCCCGTCACCCAGGAGGCGTGACCTCGCCGAAGTGCCGGACCGGCTGTCCTCCGGTCCGGTGCTTCGGAGGATGCCAGTGGGAGGGCGTGCGTCCGGCCCGATGGCAGGCTCTGGCGATACCCCGACCGATGCGTTGACGCGAGGGCAGAGCAGGCGTTGACTCGGAGCCGGATACGGCACCCTGGGAAGGGAGTTGGAGCATGATCCCCGAGAAGCCAGTTCCTGGGACGACTCAGCCAAGCCGTCCTCCGACCTCGCCCACGACATCCCGCCCCGCGACAGCACAGCCCGTTCGTCTGGCGAGTTGCGGCTGTGGTGCGGGTTGCCAATGCGGCTGCCAGAGCGGCGGCCCCTGCCAGTGCGCGGGCGTTTGCCCCTGCTGACCTGACCCACCGGACCCGACGATGCGCGGCTCCGCCCGAACAGCGGGGCCGCGCTGTGCGTTGAGGGGCGGGTTGTGGAACCTCCGGCGTTCACCCTCCGGTCCGTATGCGGTGGTGTCACTCTGAGAGCGCTCCGGCGGACAACGCCGCTTCAGCCCTCAGGAGTTCGCCATGCCGCACCGCACACGAACCTGGATACGCCGCACCGCCACCCTCGGCATTCTGTCTACGGCAGGCGTGCTTCTGACAGCGGGTGGCGCCTGGGCGCACGTCACCGTCCAGCCCGGCACGGCCGCCCCGGGGGCGACCGACCAAGCTGTCTCATTCCGCGTACCCAATGAGGAGGACCAGGCCGGCACCACCAAGGTCGAGGTCTTCCTGCCGACCGACCACCCCATCGCCTCGACGTTGATCGCCCCGATCCCCGGCTGGACCGAGCAGGCCCAGACCACCAAGCTCGCCAAGCCGATCCACACCGACGACGGCGACATCACCGAGGCGGTCACCCAGGTCACCTGGAGCGGGGGCACCATCGCGCCCGGCCACTACCAGGACTTCACCCTCGACTTCGGACAGCTGCCCAGCGACACCGACCGGCTGACGTTCAAGGCGCTGCAGACCTACTCCAACGGCGACGTCGTCCGCTGGATCGACGCCAGCAACCCCGGCCAGCCCGAACCCCAGCACCCGGCGCCGGTCCTGAGCCTTGTCGCCCCTGCCGCCGCGCCCAAGACCGCTGCGGCAACCGTCCGCAGCACGAACGACTCCACTGCCCGCGCTTTCGGCATCGCTGGCCTGGGGGTAGGCGCTCTCAGCCTCGCCGCAGCGGCCTACGCGGTCATCCGCCTGCGTCGCACGAACCGCAGCTGACTGCTGGCGTAGCGGGGCAGGCCACACCTCGGTGGTTTGCGCCTGCAGATGTGCATCCGCCTGAGCGTCGAGTGGTGCAGGTCACAGAAAATGCGTCTCAGGGTTCGAGATGCTCGGCCTTCGAGCTCCCGAATCGAGGCTTGCGCACCCTAATTCGGTGCGGTAATCGGCGCGTTATGGCACGCGAATGGCACGCGGGCCCAAAATGGTCTAGACAACAAACAAGGCCCTGGTTGCTGACCAGGGCCTTCGTTATGGAGCGAGTGACGGGAATCGAACCCGCGCTCTAAGCTTGGGAAGCTTATGTTCTACCATTAAACTACACTCGCGTGATCGTTCCCCATGGGGAAGCGGTCGTCGCTCACTCTACCCCATGCTCGGCCCCCGGTGGATTCACCGGGGGCCGTCGTGTTGTCGTGGGGCGGGATCGCCGTGCGGGCGGGGGGAGTTGGGGCGTACGGTGAAGGGCGTGTGCGTGGGCGGAGTGCCGCGTGGAGCGGCGTCCTGTTCATCCCCTAATGTGGTGGTTTCTCCGTCCATGCTTGTTGGGGAAGGGACTTGAGCGACTTGATGGACTCGTTGGAGCGCACCGTCGTCCGCTGCGCCGGAGGGCATGTCTTCACCACGGATTCGTTTCCGATGCAGCAGCTCGGCGCCGGCCGGATCGGGCCCGGCCGGCTGATCCGCTGTCCGCGGTGCGCGCGGCTGCGTCATGCCGTGCCCGTACTGCCCGAGCAGCGGTAGCGCCCTCTCCACACTGGAATACCGGGGCCCACAGGCGCGCGGGGCCGTCCGATTGGGGCGGGGCCGCGCGCCTTGCGTATCCTCGGGGAGTGCTTCTCTCAGACAAGGACATCCGGGCCGAGATCGACGCCGGGCGGGTACGGATCGATCCCTACGACGAATCCATGGTGCAGCCGTCCAGCATCGACGTGCGCCTCGACCGCTTCTTCCGGGTGTTCGAGAACCACCGCTACCCGCACATCGACCCCGCCGTCGAGCAGGCCGACCTCACCCGGCTCGTCGAGCCGGAGGGGGACGAGGCGTTCATCCTGCACCCCGGGGAGTTCGTGCTCGCCTCGACGTACGAGGTCATCACGCTTCCTGATGATCTTGCCAGTCGGCTCGAAGGCAAGAGCTCGCTCGGCCGGCTCGGGCTCGTCACCCACTCCACCGCCGGGTTCATCGACCCCGGGTTCTCCGGTCACGTAACCCTTGAGCTCTCCAACGTCGCCACGCTTCCGATAAAACTGTGGCCCGGGATGAAGATCGGGCAGCTGTGTCTGTTCCGGCTCAGCTCGTCCGCCGAGGAGCCCTACGGGTCCCAGCGGTACGGCTCTCGTTACCAAGGCCAGCGTGGGCCCACCGCCTCGCGGTCCTTCCTCAATTTCCATCGGACCCAGGTGTGAGCATGAACGACCAGAACGACGTGCGCGAGAACCTCACCTACGAGAAGTTCGGCGGCGCGATCCGCGAGCTCGCGCAGACCATCGCCGACGACGGCTACGAGCCCGACATCGTCGTCTCCATCGCGCGCGGCGGCGTCTTCGTCGCCGGCGGGCTCGCCTACGCCCTCGACTGCAAGAACATCCACCTGGTGAACGTCGAGTTCTACACCGGTGTGGGCACCACGCTCGAAATGCCGGTCATGCTGGCCCCCGTGCCCAACGCCATCGACTTCTCCGGCAAGAAGGTCCTGATCACGGACGACGTCGCCGACACCGGCAAGACGCTCAAGCTGGTGCACGACTTCTGCCTCGACCACGTCGCCGAGGTCCGCAGCGCCGTCATCTACGAGAAGTCCCACTCGCTGGTGAAGTGCGAGTACGTCTGGAAGCGTACTGACGAGTGGATCAACTTCCCCTGGTCCGTCGAGCCGCCCGTTGTCCGGCGTGAGGGGCAGGTGCTGGACGCCTAGCCCGGCCCCAGGAACTGAGAAGGGCCCCGCCGGGTCGTACAACCCGGCGGGGCCCTTCCGCATACGTACGGCTAGATCGTGCCCAGCTTGATCAGTGAAAGCAGCGCGATCAACTGGATCGCGGATGCGCCCAGCGCCTTCGGCCACGGCAGGTCGTGGGACTTGCTCACCATCGAGGTGAACAGCGCGCCCGCCGCCAGCCAGGTCGCCCAGCCCAGGATCTGGACCACGCTGTTGTCGCCGCCCAGGAACAGGGCGAGCAGCAGGCGCGGGGCGTCCGTCAGGGACATGATCAGCATGGAGAGGCCCACCGTCGGCTGCCACGCGCCGTCGCCGCCGAGCTGGCGGGCCAGGGTGTGGGTGACCGCGCCGAGGATCAGGCCGCCGACCACGAACACGACGCCGGTGGTGAGGACCACCGGCACCGCCTTGGACAGCGTGGTGCTGATGACGTCCTCGCGGGCCTTGTCGAAGCCGAAGATCGCCAGCATTCCGTAGAGGAACGTGATGATCAGCGCCGGGCCCCACACGGGGTAGTCCCGCATCTGCCAGAACGTCGGGCCCGGCCGCATCACGATGCCGGACACGAGCTCCTTCCAGTGCAGGCGGGGGCCGCTCGGCGGGGCCGTGACCCCGCCCGCCCGGTAGGTCGCGCCGTCGCCGTACGGGTCCTCGCCGATGCTGAACGCCTGGGTGTGGCCCGGGTTGTTCGCGTACGGGTCCTGGGCGGGGGCGTAGCCCTGCGGCTGGCCCTGGTCCTGGTAGTACGGGTCGCCGAAGTACTCCGGCTCGTCCTGCTGCGGGTAGGGCTGCCGGTACTGCGGCTGCCCGCCCCCGTACTGCGGCGGCTGTCCCTGCCCGTAACTCTGCGGTCGCTGCTGTGCGTGCCCCTGCCCATGCCCGTACTGCGGCTGCTGCCGGTCGCCCGGCCACTGCGGTGCCGGTGCCTGCTGCTGCCCTTGCTGTTGCGGTTGCCGCGGGGGGCGGTTGTTGTCCCGGCCGCCGCGTCCGATCCTGAATCCAGCCACGAATCGAACGTACCTGTTCCGCCGGTACGCCAACCGGGGGCCGCCGGAACCGGGCGCCTTTGCTGCTGAGCTGTGACATCCCCTAGGGGGCTTTTCGCCTCGCCCGTTCTGCGTACGTCGTTCCGTTGTGGGTACGGTGTTCGCATGGGCGCGCACACCGTGCGCACTGCGTATTCGGAGGGGCACATGGGATCAGGTGCTGGTGAACGGCTGGACGTTGCCGCCTATCGGGCCGCCGAGCAGCTGCTGCGGCACAACCGGCCCCGGCTCGTGCGGGGTGGCAGTGTCACGCCGCACTGGATCGGGGGCGGGGGGCGGTTCTGGTATCGGGTGGAGCGGGATGAGGGGGCGCGGTTCGTTCTTGTCGATCCGGCTGCCGGGACCCGTGCGGATGCCTTCGATCATCCGCGGCTCGCGGCCGCCCTCGCCGCCGCGTGCGGGCGGCCGGTCGATCCGGACGCGCTGCCGTTCGCCTCGATCGAGTACGAGAGCGCCTTCATCGCGTTCGCGGCGTTCGGCTCCTCGTGGCGCTGTCGTACGGATACGTACCGCTGCGAGCGGGACGACGCTCCGGCCGGCCAGGACGTCCTCGCGGTCCGCTCGCCCGACGGAAAGCGGGAGGTGTTCGCGCGCGGGCACGATTTATGGGCGCGGAGCGATGGCCGCGAGTGGGCCCTCACCCGTGACGGGCAGGCTCAACTCACTTACGGTACAAGCCCGTTCAGCGCCGACGTGCTCCTGCGCAAGGTCGGGATCGACCGGCTGCCGCCCGCCGTGGCCTGGTCGCCGGACTCCATGCGGGTGCTCACCCACCGAACCGATCTGCGAGGCGTCCGCGAGACGCACCTCGTCGACGCCGTGCCGGCCGACGGCGGCGCCCCCCGCCTGCTGACCCAGCGGTACGCGTTCCCCGGCGACGAGCGGGTGCCGCTCGGCGAACTCCTCGTACTCGACGTGGCGAGCGGTGAGGCGGTGGCCGCGCGGACCGAGCCGATCCTGATGCCGCTGATCTCGCCGGTCACCTCGAAGTGGGCCTGGTGGGGGGAGGACGGCGCGGCCGTCCACTACCTCGACCGCTCGCGGGATCTGCGCACCCTGCGGCTGCGACGGCTCGACCCCGCGAGCGGCGAGGTCACCACCCTTGTCACCGAGACCGGCGACACCCGCGTCGAGCCCAACCAGTTCGCGAGCGAGCCGCCGATGGTCGAGGTGCTCGCGGGCGGCGCCGAGGTGCTCTGGTACTCCCAGCGCGATGGCCACGGCCATCTTTATCTGTACGACGCGCACAGCGGCGAGGTGCGTACGCAGGTGACGTCCGGCGAGTGGTCGGTACAGGAGATCCTGCGCGTCGACGAGGGACAGAGGGTCGTCTACTTCGTTGCCGCCGGGCTGATCGCCGCCGATCCCTACCGGCGCACGGTCTGCCGGGTCGGGCTCGACGGGTCCGGCTTCCGGCGGCTGACCGAGGACGACCTGGACCATGTCGTGCAGGCCGCGGACGATCACTTCATCGACTCCGCCTCCACCACCTCGCTCCCGCCCTCCATCGTCGTACGGGACTGGGACGGGCGGGTCCTGGTCGCCCTGGAGGACGCCGACATCACGGGGCTCACCGCGACGGGCTGGACGCCGCCCGAGCGGTTCCGCGTCAAGGCCGCCGACGGCACGACCGACCTCTACGGCGTGCTCCACCGGCCGCACGGCTTCGACCCGGCCCGGCGCTACCCGGTTGTCGACCACCCCTACCCCGGCCCGCACGTCCGCCGCGTCCTGCCCTCCTTCGACGCCGGCGCGTACGGGTACGACGCCGAGGCGCTCGCCGCGCTCGGGTTCGCCGTGGTGGCCCTCGACGGCCGCGGCACGCCCGGCCGCGACAAGGCCTTCCACGACGCCTCCTTCGGTCACCTGGACGCGGCCGGCGGGCTCGACGACCACGTCGCCGCGCTGCGCCGGCTCGGCGCCGAGCGGCCCTGGCTCGACCTCGACCGGGTCGGCGCCTTCGGCCTGTCGGGCGGCGGCTACGCGACCGTGCGGGCCCTGTGCGCGTACCCGGAGGTCTACAAGGTGGGCGTCGCCGAGGCCGGCAACCACGACAACCGGCTCTACCACCTGTGGTGGGCCGAGACCTACGACGGGCCGGACCCCGGGGCGTACGCCCGCGCCTCCAACGTCGAGCTCGCCGACCGGCTCCAAGGCAAGCTGCTCCTGGTGCACGGCGGCCTCGACGACAACGTCCACCCGCAGCTCACCATGCGGCTCGTGGACCGGCTCGTCGCCGCCGACAAGGACTTCGACCTGCTGATCGTGCCGGGTGCCGAGCACATCTTCATGGGCTACGAGCACTACGTGACCCGGCGCCGCTGGGACTTCCTGGTCCGGCACCTGAGGGGCATCGAGCCGCCGGAGTACCGGCTGACCCCGGCCCCCTTCGACGTGGCGCTGCTCGGCGGGCTCTTCGGCCAGTGAGGCCGGTCCGGCGGGCGCAATGATCGGCGCCGGGTGAGCGGGCGCATGCGGAGGGTGGGAATGCGTGCCCGTTTTGGTTGAATTCCGAGCGATTTACACGGCCGCGGGCGAAGCAGGAGGCAGCCGTTACATTGCTTACGTATTACCCAAACATCGCACTCGTAGCTTTGTTGATGTCGCCGCCGCAAAGGGCCACAGACACGACATAACACACAAGCTTCACGCTTCTACGTTACGAGGAAGAGCACCCATGCGCGCCACCCGCCGTACCATCCGCACCGCCGCCATCGCCACCGGAGCCATCGCCGCTCTCGCCCTCCCGGCCGGTGCCGCCTTCGCCGACTCGCCCACCGCGCCGTCCGACCAGCAGGGCCGGCAGCAGGTGCTGCCCGGCGCCGAGGACCCGAAGCAGGACCCGAAGGACCAGGTCCTGCCCGGCAAGGACGAGTCGAAGAAGGACGACGAGAAGAAGGACGACACCAAGAAGGACGAGTCCAAGAAGGACGAGTCTGACAAGGGCGAGAAGAAGGACGAGTCCAAGAAGGATGACTCCAAGAAGGACGTTCGCTCATTCGTGAAGTCCGTCAAGCTCGCGGACGGTTCGGTCGCCAAGGTCTACAAGCTCGGCCAGAACCACTACGAGGCCGAGATCTGGGCGAACGGCAGCAAGCTCGACACCCTCGTCGCCAAGGGCGCCTCCGCCACCGGCCGGAACAACGGCCTGTACGTCGTGCTGAACCCGGACGGCACCGTCACCTCGTGGGTCGAGGGCGGCAAGAAGGACGAGTCCAAGAAGAAGGACCAGTCCAAGAAGGACGAGCGCAAGGACGAGCACAAGCACGAGCGGAAGAAGGGCGACAGGAAGTCCGACGTGATCTCCTCCGTGAAGATCACGATGCCCGACGGCCGCATGGCCAAGCTCATCAAGACCACCGACGGCCCGCGCGTCGAGATCTCCATGCCGAACGGGAACTTCCTCGGAGCCATCGACCTCAAGGACCCGTCGGCCCTCAACGACGGCTGGACCTACAAGATCGTCAATGTCGGCAAGGGTGTCTACAAGTTCGTCGTCATCGACGGCAAGAACGGTGGCAACAGCTGGGTCTTCGACTTCAACGGCAAGCTGATCGAGAAGTACACCGTCCAGAAGGACGGCAAGAAGCAGCAGCAGCCGGTGAAGACCGCCGCCGGCGTCGTGCCCAAGGGCGGCGTCAAGGCCGGTGCCGAGGGTGTCTCCGGCGCCTCCTCCGACCGGACCCCGATGATCGCCGCCGGTGGCGGTATAGCTGCCGCGGGTGCCGCGGGCCTCGGCTTCGCGATGCTGCGCCGCCGCGGCGACCAGCGCTGACGACGCCGGGTGCCGGGCAGCCCGTAGGCGGGTTGCGTACAACGGAAAAGCGGCCGGTTCCGCCCCAGGGCAGAACCGGCCGCTTCGGTACGTCCGTGAACCGGTGTTACTTCACCGGCTCGGGCTCCGGCGCGTTCTCCGCCTCGGCGGTGCCGGCCGGGTCGACCGGGGTCTTCACCGAGTCGAGGAGCAGCTGCGCCACGTCCACGACCTGGAGGTTCTCCTTGGCCTTCCCGTCGTTCTTCTTGCCGTTGACGGAGTCCGTCAGCATGACGAGGCAGAACGGGCAGGCCGTCGAGACGATGTCCGGGTTGAGGGACAGGGCCTCGTCCACGCGCTCGTTGTTGATGCGCTTGCCGATCCGCTCCTCCATCCACATGCGCGCACCACCGGCGCCGCAGCAGAAGCCGCGCTCCTTGTGGCGGTGCATCTCCTGCTGACGCAGGCCCGGGACGGCCGACATGATCTCGCGCGGGGGCGTGTAGACCTTGTTGTGACGGCCCAGGTAGCAGGGGTCGTGGTAGGTGATCAGACCGTCGACCGGGGTGACCGGGACCAGCTTGCCCTCGTCGATGAGGTGCTGGAGCAGCTGCGTGTGGTGGATGACCTCGAACTCGCCGCCCAGCTGCGGGTACTCGTTCGCGATCGTGTTGAAGCAGTGCGGGCAGGTCGCGACGATCTTCTTCGCGGACTTCGGCTTCTTGGTCGACTCGTCTTCATCGTCCTCGCCGTACGCCATGTTCAGCATCGCGACGTTTTCCTGGCCGAGCTGCTGGAACAGCGGCTCGTTGCCGAGGCGGCGGGCCGAGTCACCGGTGCACTTCTCGTCGCCGCCCATGATCGCGAACTTGACGCCCGCCATGTGCAGGAGCTCCGCGAAGGCCTTGGTGGTCTTCTTCGCCCGGTCTTCGAGGGCGCCCGCGCAGCCGACCCAGTACAGGTAGTCGACCTCGGTGAGGTCCTCGATGTCCTTGCCGACGATCGGGACCTCGAAGTCGACCTCCTTGGTCCACTCGACGCGCTGCTTCTTGGCGAGCCCCCAGGGGTTGCCCTTCTTCTCCAGGTTCTTGAGCATCGTGCCCGCCTCGGACGGGAACGCGGACTCGATCATCACCTGGTAGCGGCGCATGTCGACGATGTGGTCGATGTGCTCGATGTCGACCGGGCACTGCTCGACGCAGGCGCCGCAGGTGGTGCAGGACCACAGGACGTCGGGGTCGATGACGCCGTTCTCCTCGACGGTGCCGATCAGCGGGCGCTCGGCCTCCGCCAGGGCGGCCGCGGGAACGTCCTTGAGCTGCTCCTCCGTGGCCTTTTCATTCCCCTCCATGTCCTTGCCGCCGCCCGCGAGCAGGTACGGGGCCTTGGCGTGCGCGTGGTCGCGCAGGGACATGATCAGGAGCTTGGGGGAGAGCGGCTTGCCCGTGTTCCAGGCGGGGCACTGCGACTGGCAGCGGCCGCACTCGGTGCAGGTGGAGAAGTCGAGGATGCCCTTCCAGGAGAAGTGCTCGATCTGCGAGACGCCGTAGACGTCGTCCTCGCCCGGGTCCTCGAAGTCGACGAGCTGCCCGTTCGAGGCCATCGGCTGGAGCGCGCCGAGCGCGACGCCGCCGTCCGACTCGCGCTTGAAGAAGATGTTGGGGAAGGCCAGGAAGCGGTGCCAGGCGACGCCCATGTCGGTCTTGAGCGCGACCGTGATCATCCAGATGAACGACGTCGCGATCTTCAGGCCCGCGAAGAAGTACGTGAGGTTCTGCAGCGTGGACAGGTCCATGCCGCGGAACCAGGCGACCACCGGGTACGAGACGAAGAACGAGGCCTCGTAGCCGTCGACGTGGTGCTGGGCGCCCTCAAGGGCGTGCAGCGTGAAGATGCAGATGCCGACGATGAGGATGACGGCTTCGACGAAGTACGCCTGGCCCGTGTTGGAGCCCGCGAACCGGGACTTGCGGCCCGGCCGTCCCGGCCGGTTCAGCTGCCGGATGACGATCAGGGTGAGGATGCCGATCGTCGTCATCGTCCCGAGGAACTCGACGAACACGTTGTACGGCGCCCAGTCGCCGATGACCGGCAGGATCCAGTCGGCCTTGAAGAGCTGGCCGATGGCGTTCACGATCGTCAGGAGCAGCGAGAAGAAGCCCACCGCCACGAACCAGTGCGCGACGCCGACGATCCCCCACTTGTTCATGCGGGTGTGGCCGAGGAACTCCTTCACCACGGTGACCGCACGCCGGTAGGGATCGGCCGTGCGGGTGCCGGCCGGCACGTTCTGGCCGAGCCGCACGAAGCGGTAGATCTGCACGAGGGCACGGCCGAACAGCGCTACGCCGACCGCGATTAGGACCAGCGACACGATGATCGCGGCGAGTTGCATGAGGGGGCTCCTCGGGCCTGCGAGGTGGGTTACGGGGACGGGCCCGGACGCATTACTAAGCAGTAACTTATCCAGTCCACCTGAGCGTACCCACTTCTACCGCCGCACTGTAGCCGCGCAAGCGGTGATCTGTGTCGCTCAGCGTGCCCTTGGTCGGTGCCGGATATCCATCGTGTTATTCACCACATATGCGGACATAACAAACTAACTTGTTGTCCGCAACGTCGGTCGAACCGAATGGGTGTCCCCATGCCAGCTCCCGCCACGTACCTCGTCACCGGTGGTGCCGGATTCATCGGCTCGCACCTAGCCGATGCGCTGCTCGGCCAGGGCCACACCGTGCTCGTGCTCGACGACCTGTCCACCGGCGCCCGCGCCAACCTCGCCGCCGCCTGGTCCGACCCCCGGCTGCGCTTCGTGCGCGGCTCGGTCCTGGACGCGCGCCTGGCCGACGAACTCACCGCCTGCTGCGACACCGTGGTCCACCTCGCGCCCGTGACCGGCGCCATCGGCGCGGCCGCCCTGAGGCACGGCAGACGGCTCCTGATCGCGGCGGCGGACGGCCGCGGCGAGGCGGCCTCCGGAGCCACCGTCGTACGCCACGGCGACACCGTCGGGCCGCGGCAGTCGCCCGGCCACGCGACCCTGCTGACCCGGCTCGTGCGCCGGGCGGTCGCGGGCGATCCCCTGGTGGTGCACGGCGACGGCACCCGTGTGTGCCGCTTCCTCGACGTCGCCGACGCCGTCGACGCGCTGCTCGCCCTGCTCGACCGTCCCGGCGCGGCGGGCGCGGACTTCGACATCGCAGGCAGCGAGGAGATCACCGTGATGGCCCTGGCCGAACGCACCCTGGCCCGCAGTGGCGGCACCTCTGCCGTCCGCCACTACCCGTACGTCGTCGACCGCGTCCCGCACGAGGCGTACGCCAAGGCCGTCCGGCCCTTCGACACGGCGCCGCTGCGCGAGCTGACCGGGTGGCGGCCGGCCCGCTCCCTCGACGACATCCTGGACGCGGCGATCGCCCGGGCCCGAGCCGAAGCCCCCGTCGTCCTGCCCGGCCTCCGAGAGCCCGCCGCGTCGCCGGCCGGGCAGCACCTCGGCTGAGGGGGCGGCCGACATGCTGCACGGGCTCGCGGCCGCGACGTCGGCCGTCGTGGTGACCGCTCTGCTCGCCGCCCTGATCCGGGCCCTGATGCTGAAGTTCGGCCGCAGGGGCGGCGATGTCACCCCGCACCTGGGCGGCATCGCCGTCTCCCTCACCACCGTCGGGGTGGCCTGCGCGGGGCCGGTGCTCGACGTCGCCGAACTCGGCGAGGGGGTCGCGCCGCTGCTCGCCGCGTCCGGCGCGGTCGCGCTGATCGGGCTGGTCGGCGACCTGCGTCCGCTCGGCGTGCGGGTCCGGCTCGTGGTGGAGGCGGCCGCGGCGACCACCGTCGTCACGCTGGCCGGGCTCTCGCCGGGCGCGGGGGCGCTCGCGGTGCTGTGGATCGTCTTCGTCACCCACGCCTTCCAGCTCCTGGACAGCTCCGACGGCGCGATGGGCGCGGTCGCCGCGGTGACCGCGCTCGGCCTCGCGGTGTGCGCGATCGCCGAGGGGCACCCCGGGCACGGGCTGCTCCTGAGCGTGCTCGCCGCCGCGCTGACCGGGTTCCTGCTGCACAACTGGTACCCGGCCCGTATCCATCTCGGCGACTGCGGCTCCCTGTTCACCGGGTTCCTGCTCGCCTCCTCGGCGGTCGCCGTGCACACCCGGGAGCCCGGCGCGCAGACCTGTGCCGAACTCTTCGCGCTGACCCTCGTCGTCCTCACCGACACCCTGCTCGTCCTTGTCTCGCGGCGCCGCGCGGGCCGCCCGATACTGCGCGGCGGCGGCGACCACATCGCCCACCGGCTGCGGAAGCTGGGGCTCACCACGCAGGGCTCGGCCGTCGTACTCGGCGCCGCGGCGCTGGCCGCCACGCTCGTCGGCCTCCAGATCCACGACGGACGCATCGACCCGGTCGCGGCGCTGCCGCTCGGTCTCGTCGTGCCCGTCGCGGTCGTGCTGCTCCTGCGCGTGCCGGTGAACGGGCCCGCCTTGCGCCGCCGTGCCCCGCACGCCCGCACCCCCAACGAGAGCGCCGGCGCTCCCGTCGACCTCGCGGGGGGCCTGGGATGAACCCGTTCCGGACACTCCGGCGCGCGGCGCACGCCGCGATGCGCTGGTTCGGCATCGACGTGGGCCGCCATCACCCCGGCGACCGCGAGCTGGTCCGCCTGCTCGCCCGGTACGAGATCGACGTGGTCCTCGATGTCGGCGCGCACCGCGGCGACTTCGGCGTGATGCTGCGCGAGGCCGGCTACCGCGGCCGCATCGTCTCCTTCGAGCCGCTGCGCGAACCCCGCGCCGGACTGCGCCACCGCGCCGCCTCCGACGACACCTGGAGCGTGCTGCCGTACGCGCTCGGCGACCGCACCGGCGAAGCCATCCTGAACGTCTGCGGCGACTTCGGCCCCGCCAGCTCCCTGCTCCCGATGCTGCCCCGCCACCCCCGCACCGTGCACACGGGCAAGGCCGTCGTGGAGACCCGGCGCCTGGACGATCTCTGGGAGCAGCTCATCGCCCCCGGCGAGCGGGTCTTCCTCCATCTGGACGTGCAGGGGTACGAGGCTCAAGTCCTGGGCGGCGTCGGCCGGTTCGCGGACGAGATCTGCGGGGTGCGGATGGGGGCGCCGCTGGTGCCGCTCTTCGCGGGAGGCCGGCTCTTCGACGAACTGCTCGCGCTGGCCCGGGATCAGCTGGGCCTGACCCTGATGTCCCTCGCACCGGGCCTCACCGACCCGAACGACGGCCGGATGCTGCGGTGCGACTTGGTCCTGCTGAGGGAGGCCGCCCTCGACCGGCCGGGAGGGGTATCGGTGCCGGTGCCGGTGCCTGCGGCGCGGGCGGAGTAGGGGGTTCCCCCGCGGGCCGGTGGGGGTGCTCGCGCAGTTCCCCGCGCCCCTAGCCCGTCTTCGGCCCTGGCCTGTGCGTGGTTGCTCGCGCCCACGCGGCGGAGCCGCAGATGTCACAGCCCCGCGCCCCTAAACGTCCCTGCGGGGCGATCGGGCGCGCGGTGGCGATCGCCCCGCAGGGGCTCCTCGAAGGGGCGCGGGGAACTGCGCGAGAAGCACGCACGGCCCGCGGGTGACGGGGTTTGGGGGCGCGGGGAACGGCGCGAGCAACGCAGCACGGTCCGCGGTCGAACGGTGGTTTTTAGGGGCGCGGGGAACTGCGCGAGCAACCGCGTGCAGGCCGAGGCCGAAGGCGGGTTGGGGCCGCGGGGAACTGCGCGATCAGCCACCGGCGGCCGCCGGGACGCGACACCGGCCCCTCAAGGGCCGCGGGGAACTGCGCAAATCCGCTCACCGCCGAGGCCGCACGCGCATAAGTCGCACATAAAAGTTGAGCCCCCTCGACTCAGCTCTGTTGACCGGCCGGGGCGGATGATGCATCCTTGAGTCAGTTCCACTCAAGTAGTCAGCAGGAGGAATCGAAATGGCACGTGCGGTCGGCATCGACCTGGGCACGACTAACTCCGTCGTCAGCGTTCTTGAAGGCGGCGAGCCCACCGTCATCACCAACGCAGAGGGCGCCAGGACCACGCCGTCCGTCGTCGCCTTCGCGAAGAACGGCGAGGTGCTGGTCGGCGAGGTCGCCAAGCGCCAGGCGGTCACCAACGTCGACAGGACCATCCGGTCGGTCAAGCGCCACATGGGCACCGACTGGAAGATCGAGCTCGACGGCAAGAGCTTCAACCCGCAGCAGATGAGCGCCTTCATCCTGCAGAAGCTGAAGCGCGACGCGGAGGCCTACCTCGGCGAGAAGGTCACCGACGCGGTCATCACCGTGCCGGCGTACTTCAACGACTCCGAGCGCCAGGCGACCAAGGAGGCCGGCGAGATCGCGGGCCTCAACGTCCTGCGCATCGTCAACGAGCCGACGGCCGCGGCGCTCGCCTACGGCCTCGACAAGGACGACCAGACGATCCTCGTCTTCGACCTCGGTGGCGGCACCTTCGACGTGTCCCTCCTGGAGATCGGCGACGGCGTCGTCGAGGTGAAGGCCACCAACGGTGACAACCACCTCGGTGGTGACGACTGGGACCAGCGCGTCGTCGACTACCTGGTGAAGCAGTTCCAGTCCGGTCACGGCGTGGACCTGTCCAAGGACAAGATGGCCCTCCAGCGCCTCCGCGAGGCCGCCGAGAAGGCCAAGATCGAGCTGTCGTCGTCCACCGAGACCTCGATCAACCTGCCCTACATCACAGCGTCCGCCGAGGGCCCGCTGCACCTGGACGAGAAGCTCACGCGCGCCCAGTTCCAGCAGCTGACCAGCGACCTCCTGGAGCGTTGCAAGACGCCGTTCCACAACGTCATCAAGGACGCGGGCATCAACCTGTCCGAGATCGACCACGTCGTCCTCGTCGGCGGTTCCACCCGCATGCCGGCCGTCGCCGAGCTCGTCAAGGAGCTGACCGGCGGCAACGAGGCCAACAAGGGCGTCAACCCGGACGAGGTCGTCGCCATCGGCGCCGCCCTCCAGGCCGGTGTCCTCAAGGGCGAGGTCAAGGACGTCCTGCTCCTCGACGTCACCCCGCTGTCCCTCGGCATCGAGACCAAGGGAGGGATCATGACCAAGCTCATCGAGCGCAACACCACGATCCCGACCAAGCGGTCCGAGATCTTCACGACGGCCGAGGACAACCAGCCGTCCGTGCAGATCCAGGTCTACCAGGGCGAGCGCGAGATCGCGGCGTACAACAAGAAGCTCGGGATGTTCGAGCTGACCGGTCTGCCGCCGGCCCCGCGCGGTGTCCCGCAGATCGAGGTCGCCTTCGACATCGACGCCAACGGCATCATGCACGTGACCGCGAAGGACCTCGGCACGGGCAAGGAGCAGAAGATGACCGTCACCGGCGGCTCCTCGCTGCCGAAGGACGAGGTCAACCGCATGCGCGAGGAGGCCGAGCAGTACGCGGAGGAGGACCACCGCCGCCGCGAGGCCGCCGAGAGCCGCAACCAGGGCGAGCAGCTCGTCTACCAGACCGAGAAGTTCCTCAAGGACAACGAGGACAAGGTCCCGGGCGAGGTCAAGACCGAGGTCGAGGCCGCCGTCGCCGAGCTGAAGGAGAAGCTCAAGGGCGAGGACTCGGCGGAGATCCGCACCGCCACGGAGAAGGTCGCCGCCGTCTCGCAGAAGCTGGGCCAGGCCATGTACGCCGACGCCCAGGCCGCGCAGGGTGCGGCCCCGGGTGCCGAGGGCGCCCAGCAGGCCAAGCCCGAGGACGACGTGGTCGACGCCGAGATCGTCGACGACGAGAAGCCGCACGACGCGAAGGGCGGCGCCGCCTGATGTCTGAGGAGACCCCGGGCTTCGAGGAGAAGCCCGACGTCCCCTCCGGCGCTCAGGAAGACGCCGAGCCGAAGGCCGCCGACTCCTCCAAGGAGGGGAAGGCGGCCCCGGCCGGGGACGCGGCCAAGGAGATCGCTCTGCAGGCTCAGCTGGACCAGGCCCAGACGGCGCTCACCGAGCGCACCACGGACCTCCAGCGCCTGCAGGCCGAGTACCAGAACTACCGCCGTCGCGTGGAACGGGACCGCGTCACGGTCAAGGAGATCGCCGTTGCCGGCCTCCTGACCGAGCTGCTGCCCGTGCTCGACGACATCGGCCGGGCCCGTGAACACGGCGAGCTGCAGGGCGGCTTCAAGTCGGTGGCCGAGTCCCTGGAGACGGTCGCCGCGAAGATGGGCCTGCAGCAGTTCGGCAAGGAGGGCGAGCCCTTCGACCCGACGGTCCACGAGGCCCTGATGCACAGCTACGCGCCGGACGTCACGGAGACGACCTGCGTGGCGATCCTGCAGCCGGGCTACCGGATCGGCGAGCGTACGATCCGCCCCGCGCGGGTCGCGGTGGCCGAGCCCCAGCCGGGCGCGGCAGCCAAGGAAGAAAAGTCGAGCGACGAGGAGAGCGGTGGCCCCGACAAGGGCTGACGCAACGGTCATTGAAGAAGTGATCGTCCGGGAGGAGGGACGTCGATGAACACGAAGGACTTCGTCGAGAAGGACTACTACAAGGTTCTCGGCGTCCCCAAGGACGCCACCGACGCAGAGATCAAGAAGGCCTACCGCAAGCTCGCCCGCGAGAACCACCCCGACGCCAACAAGGGCGACGCCAAGGCAGAGGAGCGCTTCAAGGAGATCTCCGAGGCCAACGACATCCTCGGCGACCCCAAGAAGCGCAAGGAGTACGACGAGGCGCGCGCCCTGTTCGGCAACGGAGGATTCCGGGCCGGTCCGGGCGCGGGCGGCGGCAGCTTCAACTTCGACCTGGGCGACCTGTTCGGCGGGCAGCAGCCGGGCGGCGCAGGGGCCGGCGGCTTCGGCGGCGGGCTCGGCGACGTGTTCGGCGGCCTGTTCAACCGGGGCGGCGCGGGTGCGGGAACGCGCAGCCAGCCGCGCCGCGGGCAGGACCTGGAGTCCGAGGTGACGCTCAGCTTCACCGAGGCGGTCGACGGGGCCACCGTCCCGATCCGGCTGTCCAGCCAGTCCCCCTGCAAGGCCTGCTCGGGCACCGGCGACAAGAACGGCACGCCCCGCGTGTGCCCGACCTGTGTCGGCACCGGCCAGGTCTCGCGCGGCTCGGGCGGCGGCTTCTCGCTGACCGACCCGTGCGTGGACTGCAAGGGCCGCGGCCTGATCGCGGAGAACCCGTGCGACGTCTGCAAGGGCAGCGGCCGGGCGCGTTCCTCGCGCACCATGCAGGTCCGCATCCCGGCCGGGGTCAGCAACAACCAGCGCATCCGGCTGCGCGGCAAGGGTGCGCCGGGCGAACGGGGCGGTCCGGCGGGCGACCTGTACGTCGTCGTCCACGTGGACGCGCACCCGGTGTTCGGCCGCAAGGACGACAACCTCACCGTCACCGTGCCGGTCACCTTCACGGAGGCCGCCCTCGGCGCCGAGGTCAAGGTGCCCACCCTCAGTGGCCCGCCGGTCACCCTGAAACTGCCCGCGGGCACCCCCAACGGCCGTACGATGCGGGCCCGCGGCAAGGGCGCGGTCCGCAAGGACGGCACCCGGGGCGACCTCCTGGTCACGGTCGAGGTGACCGTGCCGAAGGAATTGGACGACAAGGCCCGCGAGGCCTTGGAAACCTACCGCGAGGCGACTGCGGGCCAGGACCCGCGGGCAGAACTGTTCCAGGCCGCGAAGGGAGCATGAGATGGACCCCCGCCAGCGTCGAAACCCGTACGAGTTGAACGAAGAGACGCCGGTGTACGTCATCTCGGTGGCGGCCCAGCTCTCCGGCCTCCACCCGCAGACCCTGCGGCAGTACGACCGCCTCGGCCTGGTCTCGCCCGACCGCACGGCCGGGCGCGGCCGGCGCTACTCGGCCCGCGACATCGAACTGCTGCGTACGGTGCAGCAGTTGTCGCAGGACGAGGGCATCAACCTGGCGGGCATCAAGCGCATCATCGAGCTGGAGCACCAGGTCGCAGCCCTCCAGGCCCGGGTCGCCGAGCTGTCCTCGGCGGTCGAGGGCGCGGCCGTCGCCATGCAGCAGCGCGAGGCCCAGGTGCACGCCTCCTACCGGCGGGACCTGGTCCCGTACCAGGACGTCCAGCAGGCCAGCGCGCTGGTCGTCTGGCGCCCGAAGAGGTCGTCGCAGTAGCTCGCGGCTCCGGCTTCCGTACGCGTGCGACAAGGCCCGCTGTCCCCTCCGGGGGCGGCGGGCCTTTCCGCGCTCGGCGATCACCCCCCGATCACTCGGCGATCACCGTGAACGCGGGGCCCGATGGGGATAAGGTCATCGGGCTCGGTGGCAGGGAGGCGGGGGAGAGCATGTCTGAGCAGGTGGCGCATCCGCATGGCGCGGACCGGCTGTGCGCGGCCGGGGAACGGGCGTACGCGGACGCGCTGCGCGCCGGACGCCTCTCGCGCGAGGCCGCGGGCGACGCCACCTGCCTGATCGACCTCGGGCTCCTGCACCCCGACCCGGGCGCCCTCGAATGGCTCCTGCCGACCTCCCCGCAGGCCGTGATGGCGCGGCTGCTGCGCGGCATCCACGAGGACATCGCGGCGAGCCAGGCCCGAACGGGCGTGGTGGCGGCGGCATTCGAGCGCTTCGCCGCCCTGGACGCGCCCGCGCCGGCCGGCACCGAGGCCATCCGCGTCCTGGACGGCATCCCCCGCATCAACGCGGCCATCGACGACGCGATCGCCGGCTGCGCCACCGAGGCGCTCACCATCCAGCCCCGCGGCATCCGCCCCGAGCACGTCCTGTCGCAGGCGCTGCCGAGGGCTCTGGACATGGTGGGGCGCGGGGTGCGGATGCGCACCCTGTACACCCACGTGGCCCGCTACGGCACCGGTCTCGCCGACTACCTGCACCAGCTGGAGGGCCGCGCGGTCGAGGTGCGCACCCTCGACGAAGTCACCGACCGGCTCCTCCTGTTCGACCGTACGGTGGCGATCATCCCGGCCGCCGCGGACGACAGCAGCGCCCTGGAGCTGCGCCATCCGGCGCTCGTCGAGTACCTCGCGACCGTCTTCGAGCGGCTGTGGCGGCTCGCGGTGCCGCTGACCGAGGCCGTGCCCGCGGCCACCGACATCGAGGGCGTCACGCACCGGGAGCGGGTCATCGCGGCGCTGCTCGCTGAGGGCCACCAGGACGCGGTGATCGCGCAGCGGCTCGGCATCAGCGTGCGCACCTGCCGCCACCACATCGGCCGCCTCGCCGATGTGCTCGGCAGCAGCAGCCGTACCCAACTCGGGGTCCGCATCGCCCAGTTGGGTCTGGATGCGCACCCTCGGTAATCCAGGGCGTACGCAACATGCGGACATGTCGAGCTTTATTCCACCTCCAGTTGATGCAGTGCAGCAACATGATGGTGGTGGCCCGGCGGCTCCGGATGCATCGTGGTGTCCAGTATGAACAGCTCAACTCACGGGGACGCAGGGCCGGGGGGCGGCGAGGTGGACGCCGCTGCCGTGGCTCTGCTGGTGCGTGGCATCCACGACGGCCTGGCCGACACGCGGCACCGCGCGGGCCGGATCGCCGAGGCCTTCGAGCGGTACGCGTCGATCGGCCCGCGCGCCCCGGAACCCTGCGCGGCGGTCCGGGTGCTCGACGGGTTCGACGAGATCGACGCGGCCATCGCCGCGGCCTCGGCCGCCTGCACCACCGAGATGCTGACCGTGCAGCCCGACGGGATCCGCTCGCCGAGCATCCTGGCGCACGCCTCGACGCGGGACCCGGCCCTGGTGGACCGCGGCGCGCGGATGCGCACCCTGTACACGCACGTCGCCCGCTACGGGCACGCCCTGACCGCCTACTTGGAGCGGCTCGGCGACGGCGCCGAGGTGCGCACCCTGGACGAGGTCACCGACCGGATGATGGTCTTCGACCGCACGGTGGCGTTCCTGCCCGCCAACCCCGAGCGCACCAGCGCCCTGGAGCTGCGCCAGCCCGCCCTCGTCGCCCACCTGGTGACGGTCTTCGAGTGCCTGTGGAACCGGGCCGTGCCGCTCGCCGAACCCGTACCGGCCGCGACCGGTATCACCGGCATCACACACCGGGAGCGGGTCATCGCGGCGCTGCTCGCCGAGGGCCACCAGGATGCGGTCGTGGCGCAGCGGCTCGGCATCAGTGTGCGCACCTGCCGCCACCACATCGGCCGCCTCGCCGAGGCGCTCGGCTCCTCCAGCCGCGCCCAGCTCGGCGTCCGCATCGCCCGGGCCGGCCTCGGTGGCCCCGCGCACCCGGTCGCCCCGCGGTGACGGCTTCAGGCGTCCTGGTCCAGGATGCCGGACTGTGCGATGAGGAAGCCGAGTTGGGCCCGGCTCCCGCTGCCGAGCGCGGCCGCCAGCTTGGCGATGTGCGCGCGGCAGGTGCGTACGTTCATGCCGAGGCGGCGGGCGATCGCCTCGTCCACGTGGCCCTCCACCAGGAGCTTGGCGATGGAGCGCTGGACGCCGGTGATGCCGGCCGTCTCCAGGTGGTAGGGCACCTCGTCGTCCCAGGGGGTGGCGTACTGCCAGAACTGGTCGAAGACGCCCACCAGGTACTGCACGAGCCCCTCGTGCCGCAGTTCCAGGGCGACTTGGCGGTCGCTGCGCGCGGGGATGAAGGCGACCTTGCGGTCCATGATGATGAGCCGGTCGATGATCTCCTCCAGGGTGCGCACCTCCAGTCCGTACGGTGCGATCCGTTCCACGTAGCCGATGGTGGCGGAGTGGTGGCGGGCGGTGTGCTGGTAGAGGGTGCGCATCTCGACGCCGCGGGCGAGCAGCGGCTCTATGCGGCGCAGCCCCGCCTCGAAGCTCTCGGGCCTGCGGCCGCTGCCGGGCTGGATGACGAGCAGTTCCTCGGTGCACTCGTCGATCACGCGGTCGAGGGTCGCGTTGATGAGTTCCAGGCCTTCGAGGACCGTGATCGCGTGCGTGCCGGTGGTCGCGGGCGTCGCGATCGACATGAACGGCTCGAAGGTGTGGGCAAGGGCGACCGACTGCTTTCTGCGCTCCTGGATCTCGCGTTCCAGCGGCTGGGTCAGCAGGTTGAGCACCACCGTGGGCGGAACCGGACGCAGCAGCTGGGCGTCGTCGGGGTCGGGGCGCAGCAGGGTGAGGTCGACCAGACACGGGGCGGAGTCGGCCTCTGAGCGGGTAATCCCGCCTGTACGCAGGGCAAGGGCGTACAGAGCCGTTCCTGTCTCGCACAGATCAACTGGGCCGTGATCGTGTCCTATGTGCCCTTGTTTCAACCTAGTTGCACCCCCCTCATCCTTTTGAATTACAGGAACATGATGCCTGGCTGCGCTGGTGCAAGTGGCCGGAGTGGGCCATCGTCGTATCCGCGGGGGGAGGTAATGATCAAAAGAGGTGGAGATCGGCCATGAGCAGGATGGTTCGAGCACTAAGCACGACAGCCGTTGTGGCGGCTGCTCTCTGCGCTCTCTCGGCGCCTGGGGACGTCACTTGGGAGACCCACCCCGCGAAGTCCTCAGCCACGACCGCAATGGACGTCACCTGGGAGATCGCACCGAAGGTCGCGGCGATAGGTACGGATGTCACCTGGGAGTCCGCCCCTAAGGGTGCTGTCGCATGAGCTTCCCGCCCGACGACCGCACCTTCCGTCGCGAAATGGCCACGGCCTACCGCTCGGGGTGGCACTTCATCGACCTCGCCACAGCAGTTCCTTTTCGTGGCGATTCGTTGATGGTCACCCTGCTCGGTGAGCCGATCCTGATCGCCCGTGAGGACGACGAGGACGTCCGTGCCTACCGGTGCCTGCGCCGGCCGCGCGGGGCACCGCAGCCCATTCGCTGTGTTGTCCGGTACGGCATGGTCTTCGTGAATCTCGACCAACGTGACCACCAGCTTTTCGAGTCGGAGGCTCAACCCGATTCATCCACCGCCACCCCCCGCAGTGCCTGACGCGATCCCCCGTCGTTGTACATCGCGCAGGTGCTTCCCCCACACAGCGGCGCCATCGTGGACCTGAACACGGTGGCGCCGCTGTGCTGTCCGGGTACGGACGGCCACCGGCTCAGGTGTTGCCCATCGCCCTGGTCAGCCTGATCTCGATCAGCACCCGGTCCGGGTTCGGGGCCGGGGTCCGCTGGTAGCGCACGGCATAGCGCTCCACCGCGTCCGCGATCAGCCCGGGTTCCGTGCGCACGACCGCGCGGCCCTCCAGCGTCGCCCAGCGCCTGCCCTCCAGCTGGCAGAGCGCGACCCGGGCGCCCGCCGGGTCCTGCGCGAGCGCCGCCAGGACGTTGGCGACCTTCCGGCTCCCCTTGTTGGTGATGATCCGTGCGAGCCCCGCCTCCGGGTCGTACGTCGCCCCCACCGGCACCACGTGCGGCGAGCCGTCCGGCCGCTGCGTCGTCAAGGTGCAGATGTGGCGCTCGCGCCAGAAGCTGAGATAGGCGTCGTCGGGCTTGCGTACGTCTATGGCCATGGCCAAGCAACCTAGCCCTCGCCCTTCCTTCACCACACCTTGAGCGGAATAGGCTCAACTTTGTGTACGTTGGAAGTGTCATAGGTGGTGAAGCCATTGCCAAGGCGTACGACGAGGAGGAGCGAACGCACGTGGATGCCGAGCTGACGAACAAGAGCCGGGACGCGATCAACGCCGCGAGCAACCGGGCCGTCGCCGGGGGCCACCCGGATCTGACTCCCGCGCATCTCCTGCTCGCGCTCCTGGAGGGCCAGGACAACGAGAACGTCATCGACCTGCTGGCCGCCGTGGAGGCGGACCAGGCCGCCGTGCGCTCCGGCGCAGAGCGGCTCCTGGCCGCGCTCCCGAGCGTGACCGGCTCCACCGTCTCCCCGCCCCAGCCCAACCGCGAACTGCTGGCCGTCATCGCGGACGCGGCCCAGCGCGCCAAGGAGCTGGGCGACGACTACCTGTCCACCGAGCACCTGCTGATCGGCCTCGCGGCCAAGGGCGGGCAGGCCGGTGAGATCCTCTCCCAGCAGGGGGCGAGCGCGAAGAAGCTCCTTGACGCGTTCGAGACGAGCAGGGGAGGGCGCCGGGTGACCACACCCGACCCGGAGGGTCAGTACAAGGCACTGGAGAAGTTCGGTACGGACTTCACGGCGGCCGCCCGCGAGGGCAAGCTCGACCCGGTCATCGGCCGGGACCAGGAGATCCGCCGGGTCGTCCAGGTGCTTTCCCGGCGTACGAAGAACAACCCGGTGCTCATCGGCGAGCCCGGCGTCGGCAAGACCGCCGTCGTCGAGGGCCTCGCCCAGCGCATCGCGAAGGGCGACGTGCCGGAGTCGCTGAAGAACAAGCGGCTGGTCTCGCTGGACCTCGGCGCGATGGTCGCGGGTGCGAAGTACCGGGGCGAGTTCGAGGAACGCCTCAAGACCGTCCTCTCCGAGATCAAGGAGAGCGACGGCCAGATCATCACGTTCATCGACGAGCTGCACACCGTGGTCGGCGCGGGCGCCGGCGGCGACTCGGCGATGGACGCGGGCAACATGCTCAAGCCCATGCTGGCGCGCGGCGAGCTCCGCATGGTCGGCGCGACCACCCTGGACGAGTACCGCGAGCGCATCGAGAAGGACCCGGCCCTGGAGCGACGCTTCCAGCAGGTCCTGGTCGCCGAGCCGAGCGTCGAGGACACCATCGCGATCCTGCGCGGGCTCAAGGGCCGCTACGAGGCGCACCACAAGGTGCAGATCGCGGACGGCGCCCTGGTCGCGGCCGCCACCCTCTCCGACCGGTACATCACCTCGCGCTTCCTGCCCGACAAGGCCATCGACCTGGTCGACGAGGCGGCGTCCCGGCTCCGTATGGAGATCGACTCCTCGCCCGTCGAGATCGACGAACTCCAGCGCGCCGTCGACCGGTTGCGCATGGAGGAGCTGGCGCTGAAGAACGAGACCGACGCCGGCTCGCTCCAGCGCCTCGACAAGCTCCGCAAGGACCTCGCCGACAAGGAGGAGGAGCTGCGCGGGCTCACCGCACGCTGGGAGAAGGAGAAGCAGGGCCTCAACCGGGTCGGTGAGCTGAAGGAGCGGCTCGACGACCTGCGCGGCCAGGCCGAACGCGCCCAGCGCGACGGCGACTTCGACTCCGCCTCCAAGCTCCTGTACGGCGAGATCCCGAGCCTGGAAAGGGAGTTGGAGGAGGCCGCCGAGGCCGAGGCCGAGCAGGAGAAGTCCAAGGACACCATGGTCAAGGAGGAGGTCGGCCCGGACGACATCGCGGACGTGGTCGGCGCCTGGACCGGCATCCCCGCCGGGCGCCTGATGGAGGGCGAGACGCAGAAGCTGCTCCGCATGGAGGGCGAGCTGGGCAAGCGCCTCATCGGCCAGTCCGAAGCGGTGCAGGCCGTCTCGGACGCGGTACGCCGCACCCGGGCCGGAATCGCCGACCCCGACCGGCCGACCGGATCGTTCCTCTTCCTCGGCCCCACGGGCGTCGGCAAGACCGAGCTCGCCAAGGCCCTCGCCGACTTCCTCTTCGACGACGAGCGGGCCATGGTCCGCATCGACATGTCGGAGTACAGCGAGAAGCACAGCGTGGCCCGCCTGGTCGGCGCGCCTCCCGGCTACGTCGGCTACGAGGAGGGCGGCCAGCTCACCGAGGCCGTCCGCCGCCGCCCGTACTCCGTCGTGCTCCTCGACGAGGTGGAGAAGGCGCACCCCGAGGTCTTCGACATCCTGCTCCAGGTCCTCGACGACGGCCGCCTCACCGACGGCCAGGGCCGCACGGTCGACTTCCGCAACACCATCCTGATCCTGACGTCCAACCTGGGCAGCCAGTACCTGGTCGAGCCCGCGACCAGCGCGGACGTCAAGAAGCAGCAGGTTCTGGAAGTGGTGCGGGCCTCCTTCAAGCCGGAGTTCCTCAACCGGCTCGACGACATCGTGGTCTTCTCCGCGCTCACCAAGGACGAGCTGTCCCACATCGCCGGGCTCCAGATCGACCGCCTGGCCAAGCGCCTGGCGGACCGCCGGCTCACCCTGGACGTCACCCCCGAGGCCCTGGAGTGGCTGGCCGACGAGGGCAACGACCCGGCGTACGGAGCGCGCCCGCTGCGCCGCCTGATCCAGACCGCCATCGGCGACCGGCTCGCCAAGGAGATCCTGGCGGGCGAAGTGACCGACGGAGACACGGTTCGGGTCGACCGATTCGGGGAGGGGCTGATCGTGGGGGCCGCGAAGTAGGGCCGCATCCCGCCACCCGGTCCCGATTCGGTCAGCCCGCAGCGGATACCCGGGGGCGGGGGTTGCCACCCCTGCCCCGGCATGGGGGAGGATGACCGGAACCGTACGAAGGAAGATTCACGATGAGCATCGACCCGTCCTCGATTCCGAATTTCGGGGCTCAGCAGGGCCCGCAGTCCGGCGGTGCGCCGACCGGGCCCGTCGTTCCCGACCAGGACCTGGTGAAGCAGCTCCTGGACCAGATGGAGCTCAAGTACGTCGTGGACGACGAGGGCGACCTCGCCGCGCCGTGGGAGGATTTCCGTACGTACTTCATGTTCCGCGGCGAGGACGACCAGCAGGTCTTCTCGGTGCGGACGTTCTACGACCGGCCGCACAGCATCGACGACAAGGTCCAGATCCTGGAGTCGATCGACGACTGGAACCGACGCACCCTGTGGCCCAAGGTCTACACGCACACCCACGACGACGGCACCGTCCGCCTCATCGGCGAGGCGCAGATGCTGATCGGCACCGGCGTCGCCCTGGAGCACTTCGTGTCGTCCACCGTGAGCTGGGTCCGTGCCTCGATCGAGTTCGACAAGTGGCTCCTTGAACAGCTCGGCCTGGAGAAGGACGTCGAGGGCGGCGGGGGCGACGAGGCGGGCGAGTCCGACTCCGAGTGACCCTTCGGGTGATTCACAGCGCCATGGTGGCCTGCGTCAGCAGATAGGCCCCGTAGCTGAACGAGAGCCCGGCCAGGGCGACGGTCACCGCGACCGCCGCCCGGGGCCGGGCTTTCGTCAGTGCGAGCGCGAGCGGGACGAGCAGCGGGAACGCGGGCAGCAGGAAGCGCGGCTTGGACTCGAAGAACCCCGCCCCGCCGACCGTGATCAGCACCAGGATGGCCGTGTAGATCAGCAGGGGCACGGGCGGCCGGTCCAGGGCGAACAGCACGAACAGCACCACCATCACCGCGGTCAGCAGCGCCGCCATCGTGAACCCCAGGTCGTACGGGGCCGTCGCGAGCCTCTTGACGAACTCCAGCGTGCCCGCGCCGAAGTCGAACCGGGACGTCCAGCCGGCCTGCACCTCGAAATAGCCGCCGAGCACGTCGTCCTTGCGCACCCCGACCCACAGCACGTAGCCGCACCAGCCGAGCGGCGCGAGCAGCACCCCCGCCCAGGGCCGCCAAGAACGCCGCTCACCGCGCCAGATCGCGTACCCCGCCGCCGCCATCACCGCCGCGGTCACCGCGACGGCGTTCGGCCGGGAGAGCCCGGCGAGCAGCGCGAGCGAGCCCGCCCACAGCCAGCGCCGCTCCAGGACCGCCCACAGCGACCAGGCCGCGAGCGCCGTCATGACGGGCTCGGTGTACGCCATCGTCAGGACGACGGAGTGCGGAAGCAGCCCCCACAGCAGCACGAGCAGGGTGCCCACCGGGCGGCCGTACAGGCGCTCGCCGATCAGATAGATCCCGGGGGCCGCGGCGGCCGCCGCCGTCCACGAGACGATCAGGCCCGCGGTGCCGCCGGTGACCGGAAGGACGGTGGTCACGGCGCGGATCAGGCCCGGGTAGAGCGGGAAGAACGCCAGGTCGCTCTGGACCGAGCCGTCCGGCCAGGACAGGGTGCGGCCGTAGCCGTGGGCCGCGATCCGGGCGTACCAGTCGGCGTCCCAGGAGGTCGCGAGCCGTGCGCGGGGCGAGACCCCCCGGTGCCAGGCCGCCGCCGCGACCACCAGGAGCCCGGTCAGCCGCGCGGCCGCGAACAGACCCAGCGCGGGGGCCGCCCGGCGCAGCGCGCCGGTCCAGGGCGCGGCGCTCGTGATGCTCCCTGCCCGGCGGCCGCGGGCAGGAACGGTGATCTCGGCGGACAGGGGACACCTCCGGTCGCGCGTTGGTCGTTCACACCGACCATCAGCGCGGATCCGGCTTCCCGCGACCGGTGCGCCCCCGACCGGGGAGAACTCCGCCCACCCGGCGGCACCCCTAGCCCGCGAGCGCCTTCAGCCGGGTGACCGCCTCTTCGAGGACGGCCGTCTGCTTGCAGAAGGCGAACCGGACGAAGGGGGCGCCCTCTTCGCGGTGGTCGTAGAAGACCGCGTTGGGGATCGCCACGACGCCGGCGCGTTCGGGCAGCGCGCGGCAGAACGCGAAGCCGTCGCTCTCGCCGAGGGGGCGGATGTCGGTGGTCACGAAGTACGTCCCGGCCGGCCGGAACACCTCGAACCCGGCCGCTGCGAGCCCCGCGCTCAGCAGGTCCCGCTTGGCCTGGTGTTCCGCGCGGAACCCGTCGAAGTGGGAGTCCGGCAGCCGCAGTGCCTCGGCCACCGCGTACTGGAAGGGCCCCGAGGCCACGTACGTCAGGAACTGCTTGGCCGAGCGGACCGCGGCCACCAGCTCGGGGGCCGCCGTCACCCAGCCGACCTTCCAGCCCGTGAACGAGAACGTCTTGCCCGCCGAGCCGATGGTGACCGTGCGCTCGCGCATGCCGGGGCAGGAGGCGAGCGGGATGTGCTCGGCGCCGTCGAAGACGAGGTGCTCGTACACCTCGTCGGTGATCACCAGGAGGTCGCGCTCGCAGGCCAGCTCGGCCACCGCGGCGAGTTCGGCGCGGGTCAGGACCGTGCCGGTCGGGTTGTGCGGGGTGTTGAGGAGGATCAGCCGGGTGCGCGGGGTGACGGCGGCGCGCAGCTCGTCGAGGTCCAGGACGAATCCGCCGCGGGGTCCTTCGGAGGGGCGCAGGGTGACCGGGACGCGGGTGGCGCCCGCCATCGCGATGCACGCGGCGTACGAGTCGTAGTACGGCTCCAGGGCGATGACCTCGTCGCCCGGTTCGAGCAGCGCGAGCAGGGAGGCGGCGATCGCCTCCGTGGCGCCCGCGGTGACCAGGACCTCCGTATCGGGATCGAAGGCCAGACCGTAGAAACGCTGCTGGTGCTCGGCGATCGCGGTGCGCAGTTCGGGGACGCCGGGGCCCGGCGGGTACTGGTTGCCCCGGCCGTCGCGCAGGGCGCGGACCGCGGCCTCCCGCACGGCCTCGGGGCCGTCGGTGTCGGGGAAGCCCTGGCCGAGGTTGATGGATCCGGTCCGCTGGGCGAGGGCGGACATCTCGGCGAAGATCGTCGTCCCGAACTCGGCGAGGCGGCGGTTGAGGAGTGGGCGCGCGCTGGAGGTCATGACCGCCATCCTGCGGGCAACCTCTGGAGTTGCTCAAGTGTGCTTTGGCCGACGGCGGCCGGGGGCATTCCCCCACCACGCGGGACAACGGGGGACCGCGGCACGAAAGGACGGTGGGGGAATGGACATCGCGATCGAGATGGGGATCCTTGCTCTGGTGCTGCTGATCTTCGCGTGCACTCCGGCGGCGCGACGGCGGCGCAAGGCCATGGCGGCGCGCAAGCGGTCGAGGTGGTCGTCCTCCGGGAGCTCCGGCAGCTCCGGGAGCTCCGGCAGCTGGTGGGCCGCGGGCGGGGACGGCGGCGGCACGTCCGGCGGGAGCGGGCACCACGGCCACCACGGAGGCGGCGGCCACCACGGGGGCAGCCACCACTCCTGCGGCGGTGGGCACTCCTCGTGCGGGGGCGGCCACTCGTCCTGCGGCGGCGGCGGAGGCTGCGGCTCCAGCTGAGCGCCGCCCCCGGAACTCCGCTCCATATGGCCGGAGTTCGGACTCAAGGGCCGACGGGACGACCGGCCCGTACGCGGTCGCGGCTGTCACGGGGCAGCCGATTCCGCCGCCGGTCGTGCCCGTTGTGCGCCCGGTCGGTTCCGGCCGGCCGGGCGCCTTCTTTCACGCCTGTAGTTGAACGTTTGAACCGAGTGGCCCCCGAGGGGATGGAAACCCCATCAAGTTGGGTAAAAAAGCTGTGAGCGCCGCGCACTTCATGATTCCCTCGCAGATGAGAAACGACGCAGCCCCTCGGACCCCGGGATCAGAAAGTGGTCCCCCGTCCTTCGTTGCGGCCCGAGGCGACCTCGGTCATCCACCCGCCACATGTGTGTTTTGCGGAGCCCACCCATGCTCACGACCCTCAAGACCGCCTACACCGACACGCGTGCCGCCGACCTCGCCTGGGCGCTGGGCCGCGAGCCGCTGCCCGCCCTCGCCGTACTCGACCTCGAACTGACCGGTGCAAAGCTGCAGTTGAGGCTTCTGGGCGCCTCGCACCAGGTGCTCCTCGACGAGGCGGCCGGAACCTGCTCGGAGACCGTTGCCTGCATGCCCGGCAGCAGTACGCCGCTGCCGCTCGGTGTGGCGAAACGCCTCGGGGAGTGGGACTACGAGTTCGCCGCACGGGTCGAAACGCTCTCGCACGGCTCGTTCGCGGGGCGCGCGCAGGAACTCCTCGCGCTCGTCGCCGACCATCCCAACGGACTGGCGGGAACGTTTCCGGGCTCGCCGCACGCCTTCACGGCGATGCTCGCGCAGCGCGGCGACGGCCAGGTGTGGTGGCGCACCTGGCACGCCTACCCGCAGGAAGGGCAGTTGGTGGTGACCCGGACCCGGGTCGGCGTAAGGGTGCCCGCACCCGCCGGGCTCTGAGGCGCTCGATCCCCCGGCGGTTGGCTCCAGTTGAACCCGTGTGGGTGACAGGATGCGAACGGAGTGTGACGTAGCGTTCGCATCATGATCGAACCGCTCCCCGCTCCCGTGAGGAGGCCGCGGTCGGGTCGGTTCCTCGTCCTGGCCGTCGTGTTCATCTGCGCCGCCTGCGGCCTGGTGTACGAGCTCGAACTGGTCGCCCTCGCCTCGTACTTGATCGGAGACTCGGTCACCCAGGCCTCGGTGGTCCTCTCGGTGATGGTCTTCGCGATGGGCGTCGGCTCGCTGCTCGCCAAGCGGCTGCGCTGCCGGGCCGCCGTCGGCTTCGGCCTCATCGAGGCCGCGCTCGCCCTGGTCGGCGGCTGCTCCGCGATGGCGCTGTACGCGACGTTCGCCTGGTTCGGCGGCTCGCGGTACGCCCTGGTCGCTTTCTCGCTCGCGATCGGCATGCTGATCGGCGCCGAGATCCCGCTCCTGATGACGCTCATCCAGCGCGTCTCGCGGCGCGCCGAGGGCGACGCGAGCGGCACGGTGGCCGACCTGTTCGCCGCGGACTACGTGGGCGCGCTCGTGGGCGGCCTCGCCTTTCCGTTCCTGCTCCTGCCCCAACTCGGCCAGCTGACCAGCGCGTTGCTCACCGGCGCGGTCAACGCGGTCGCGGGCGGCGCGCTCGTCCTGCTGCTCTTCGGCCGCGACCTGACCCCGCGCGCCCGCTGGGTGCTGCTCGCCGCCAACGCGCTCGTCCTGGCCACCCTCGCGCTGACCACCGCCCTGGTCGACGACTTCGAACAGGCCGCGCGCCGCGCCGTGTACGGGGGCCAGGTGCGGGTCGCCGTGCAGACCCACGTGCAGGAGATCGTCCTGACCGGCAGGGCCGGGGCGCCCCTCGACCTGTTCCTCGACGGGCGGCTTCGCGTCAACGGCCGCGACGAGTCCCGCTATCACGCGGCCCTGGTGGGTCCCGCGCTCGACGGCGGCCCGCACGGCCGCGTCCTGATCCTGGGCGGCGGCGACGGGCTTGCCGCCCGCGAAGTGCTGCGCCACCCCGGCGTGCGCTCGGTGACCGTCGTCGAAGTCGACCCGGGCCTGGCCCAACTCGCCCGCGAAGATCAGGAGTTGGCGGCCCTGAACGCCCACGCCTACCAGGACCCCCGGCTGCACGCGGTGATCGCCGACCCCTTCCAGTGGCTGCGCGGCGACGGCTACAGCTCGGGAACGTACGACGTCGTCATCACCGATCTGCCCGACCCCGGCATCACCGCGAGCACCAAGCTGTACTCGCAGGAGTTCTACGCGCTCGCCTCGCGCGTGCTGAGCCCCGGCGGGCGGCTCGTGGTGCACGCGGGGCCGGCGAAGGGCCGGCCGCGCACGTTCTGGACGGTCGCCTCGACGGTCCGCGCGGCGGGCCTGACGACGTTCGCGTACCGGGCGACGGGGCGCAGCGCCGGGTTCACCGCGGGCCCCGACCGGGCTCTGGACTCGGCGAAGTCCCCGCACGACTGGGGCTTCGTCCTGGCCGCGAGGCCCGCCCCGCATCCGTTCTCGGCACAGGGAGCGGCATCGGGCCTGCGGCTGCCCGCCGGTACGGAGTCGCTGACACCGCCCTCGGACGCGGCCGCCTTCCCGCCGTCGACGCTGGTGCATCCGCGGTATGCGGACTGAGGGGGAAGCTGTTCGGGGTGGGCGGCCGCACTCCGTAAGCGGGTCGGGTCCGGCATCGGCGCCGCGTTGGCGCAGACGTGGCGGCCGGTGCTGAGTAGGCTCGGTGGCTATGGAGCATGAGGTGTTCGTTCCGGTTGAGGCCCAGTCACTCCGGCAGATGCTGCGCGATCCCGCCCGGGTCGCGCGCTGCGTGCCGGGGCTCCAGCAGGATGCGGGCGAGCCACCCATCGCGGGGCGGCTGAAGGTCCGCCTCGGCGGGAGCACAATCACCTACCGCGGCGCGCTGCGCATCACCGAGCAGGACGACGACGTGTTCGCCATCGAGGGCGAGGGCGTCGAGATCCGCGGCGCGGGCGCGGCCAAGCTCACCCTGACCGTACGGCTGGCAGCGGCCCCCGGCGGCACCACCCTCGCCTTCGCGGGTACGGCGCTCGCGGAGGGCCGGGCGACCGAGGTGCCGTCCGACGCGGCCCAGGCCTCGGCGCTGCGCCTGCTCGACCGGTTCGCGGCGGAGCTGGCCCGGCCGGCCCGGGGCGAGGGCTCCGCGGACGGGTCCGGCGGGCCGGAGGCCGCCGACACCGACCTCAACACGGATCTGGCCGACGGGCCGGGGGAGCGGCCGGCCGGCCGTGCTCCCGGCCTCGACCCCGAACTCGACACGGACCTCAACACCGACCTGGACTCTTCCGGCCCGGGCTCCTCCGACAGGGACTCCTCCGGTGTCGGCTCCGACCTCGGCCCGGAGGATCTCGCCTCCGTCTTCGACGCCGAGGTGCCGCCGCCGTCCCTGGACCCGCTCGCCGACGAGGAGTTCGCCATCGAGGTCGGCGAGCCCATGCCCGCCGAGGCCGCGCACGCCCGCCGCACCATGATCGGCCGCAGCGCCGAGGAGGTCGACCACGCACCGCCGCGCGGCCGGTACGCCCCCGTACCCGCGCCCTCGGGCAGCAGCGCCGGTGCCACCCTGCGCTGGGTCGCCCCGGCCGCCGCCCTCGCGCTGGCGTCCGCGGTCGTGGTCGGCCGCGCGCTGAGGCGCCGGCGCTGAGCTCGTGGCTGAACCCCTGCCCGAGGCTGTCCGGATCTCGGGTGCGGGCGCTGACCCCACAGCCGCGGACCACCGGCTAGGGTCGACGGCGTGAGCAGTGACCAGATCACATTGGGCGCCGGCGCCGTGGAACTGACCGTCGACGCGGGCAACGGCTGCCGGATCAGCAGCCTGCGGATCGACGGCACCGAGGTGCTGCGCCAAGGCGACAAGTACGGCTGCTTCCCGATGGTGCCGTGGTGCGGCCGCGTCGAGAACGGCCAGTTCCGCGACGGCGGCGTGAAGTACCAGCTGCCGCTCAACTCGCCCCCGCACGCCATCCACGGCACCGCCCGCGACCACGCCTGGAAGACCGCGCGGGTCTCCGGCACCGAGGCCGTGTTCACCTACGAACTGGCCGAGCCCTGGCCGTTCACCGGCAAGGTCACCCAGATCTTCGAGCTGACCCCGGACGCGCTGACGGTGACGATGGGCGTGGAGACATACGACAACTCCTTCCCGGCGCAGGTCGGCTGGCACCCCTGGTTCGTGCGGGAGCTCGACGGCAGCCGGGTCGAGCTCGCCTTCGACGCGGAGTGGCAGGAGGAGCGGGGCGACGACCATCTGCCCACCGGGCGGCGCATCCCACCGCTGCCGGGCCCCTGGGACGACTGCTTCGGGATGCCCGACGGCGTCGACGTCACCCTGACCTGGCCCGAGCGGCTCGAACTGAAGGTGACCAGCCCCACCGAGTGGGTCGTCGTCTACGACGAGCAGGACGAGGCCGTGTGCGTGGAGCCGCAGTCGGGCCCGCCCAACGGCCTCAACACCCTGCCCCGCCAGGTCACCCCGATCGAGCCGCTGGAGCTCGCGACGACGTGGACCTGGCGACGGCTGTGACCGGCCGCCTTTAAGCTGGCTGGCATGACTGACGTTCGCGCAGACCTGCTCCAGCAGATCAAGGACAAGGCCGTGGTGCACGGCAAGGTGACCCTCTCCTCGGGGATCGAGGCCGACTACTACGTCGACCTGCGCCGGGTCACCCTTGACGGCGTCGCCGCGCCGCTGGTCGGCCAGGTGATGCTCGACGTCACGGCCGAGTTCGACTTCGACGCGGTCGGCGGACTGACCATGGGCGCCGACCCCGTGGCCGGCGCGATGCTGCACGCGGCCGCCGCGCGTGGCCGCACCCTGGACGCGTTCGTCGTCCGCAAGGCCGCCAAGGCGCACGGTATGCAGCGCCAGGTCGAGGGCCCGGACATCAAGGGCCGCCGGGTCCTGGTCGTCGAGGACACCTCCACCACCGGCGGCTCGCCGCTGACCGCCGTCGAGGCGGTCCGCGCGGCCGGCGCCGAGGTCGTCGCCGTCGCGACGATCGTGGACCGGGCGACCGGCGCCGCCGAGAAGATCACCGAGGGCGCGGGCGTGCCGTACGTCTTCGCGTTCTCCTCGACGGAACTGGGCCTCGCGTAAACCTCGTATAACCGTCGTAACCGAGGTGCGAAAGTCGTGACCTAGGTCCCGGGGCTCGGGCATCCGACCCGTTGACCTGCGCGTTTTTCAAGGGGCGGGCCGTTTCACGTGAAACGGCCCGCCCCTGCTGCGTCCGCCGGGTGGAGCCGCGGTCAGAGTCTGGAAAGATAGGCCGCGACGATGACGTCGCCCCCAGGTCAGGGCCAGCACATATCGCACACCCGCACATCACAAGGAGCGGACAGATGCCCATCGCAACCCCCGAGGTCTACAACGAGATGCTCGACCGGGCGAAGGCAGGCAAGTTCGCCTACCCGGCCATCAACGTGACCTCGACCCAGACCCTGCACGCTGCGCTGCGCGGCTTCGCGGAGGCCGAGAGCGACGGCATCATCCAGATCTCCACCGGTGGTGCGGAGTTCCTGGGTGGCCAGTACAACAAGGACATGGTCACCGGCGCGGTCGCCCTGGCCGAGTTCGCGCACGTCGTCGCCGCCAAGTACGACATCACGGTCGCGCTGCACACCGACCACTGCCCCAAGGACAAGCTGGACGGCTACGTCCGCCCGCTGATCGAGGTGTCCGCCCAGCGCGTCGCCAAGGGCCTGAACCCGCTGTTCCAGTCGCACATGTGGGACGGCTCCGCTGAGACCCTCGCGGACAACCTGGCCATCGGCCAGGAGCTGCTCGCCAAGGCCGCCGCCGCGAAGATCATCCTTGAGGTCGAGATCACCCCGACCGGTGGCGAGGAGGACGGCGTCAGCCACGAGATCAACGACGAGCTGTACACGACCGTCGACGACGCGCTGCGCACCGCCGAGGCCCTGGGCCTGGGCGAGAAGGGCCGCTACCTGCTGGCCGCGTCCTTCGGCAACGTCCACGGCGTCTACAAGCCGGGCAACGTCGTGCTCCGCCCCGAGCTGCTCAAGGACCTCCAGGCGGGCGTCGGCGAGAAGTACGGCAAGCCCTCGCCGTTCGACTTCGTCTTCCACGGCGGCTCGGGCTCCACGGCCGAGGAGATCGCCACCGCGCTGGAGAACGGCGTCGTGAAGATGAACCTCGACACCGACACGCAGTACGCCTTCACCCGGCCGGTCGCGGACCACATGTTCCGCAACTACGACGGTGTCCTGAAGGTGGACGGCGAGGTCGGCAAGAAGTCGACGTACGACCCGCGTACGTGGGGCAAGCTGGCCGAGGCGGGTATGGCCAAGCGGGTCGCGGAGGCGTGCGCGAACCTCCGGTCCACCGGAACGAAGCTGAAGTAATTCAGCGCCGCTGAACATCGGGCCCGGCTTCCCCTTCGGGGGTGGCCGGGCCCGATGCCTTTCCCCACCAGGGTGCGCTGGGGCTCCGCCCCAGACCCCGGGATGCCCCTCCCCGCCCCTTCCCTAGACCCGCCGGGGGTTGTGAAAGGGGTGAAGCTGGGTTTCCTGGGGCTCCGCCCCAGACCCCGTTCGCGCCTTAAGGGCGCTCGTCCTCAAGCGCCGGACAGGCTGAAATGCTCGGTGCGGGCCAGCATGGACGCTGCTAGGGGCGCGGGTTGTGACATGTGCGGCTCCGCCGCGATGGGGGTCCCCCCTGTTCGAGCGAAGCCGAGAACTTGGGGGCACGGCCAGCCACGACGGCCCGCAGGCAAACCACCACCCACCTCCGGCGGGAGCTGAAGCTCCACGCATCTCCGGCGGGAGCTGAAGCTCCACGCATCTCCGGCGGGAGCTGAAGCTCCACGCATCTCCGGCGGGAGCTGAAGCTCCACGCATCTCCGGCGGGAGCTGAAGCTCCACGTACCTCCGGCGGGAGCTGAAGCTCCACGTACCTCCGGCGGGAGCCGGAGCCCCACTCATCCCCGGGCGGAGCCGGAGCCCCACTCATCCCCGGGCGGAGCCGAACCCCCACGCACCCCCGGCGGGAGCCGAAGCCTCACCCACCCCCGGCGGGAGCCGAACCCCCACGCACCCCCGGCGGGAGCCGAAGCCTCACCCACCTCCGGCGGGAGCCGAACCCCCACGCACCCCCGGGCGGAGCAGGAGCCCCCACCCACCCCCGGCGGGTTTCGGGGAGGGGTGGGGTGGGGGACAGATCGGCTGTGGCGGACAACGTACGCATGGGCACCGGCCCCGGCCGCTGGGTGCTGCTCACCACCGTCCTGGGCTCGGGCATGGCCCTCCTGGACTCGACCGTCGTCAACGTCGCCCTGCCCCACATCGGCACCGACCTCGACACCGACATGGCCGTGCTCCAGTGGACCGTCAACGCGTACATGCTCACCCTGGCCGGACTCATCCTGCTCGGCGGCGCCCTGGGCGACCGATACGGCCGGCGGAAGGTGTTCGTGATCGGGGTGGTGTGGTTCGCCGCCGGATCGCTGCTGTGCGGGCTCGCCCCGAACGCCGGGGTGCTCATCGCCGCCCGCGCCCTCCAGGGCATCGGCGGCGCCCTGCTCACCCCGGGCTCCCTCGCGATCATCCAGGCGGGCTTCCACCCGGACGACCGGGCCCGCGCGGTCGGCGTGTGGTCGGGGCTCGGTGGGGTCGGGGCGGCCGTGGGCCCGTTCCTCGGGGGCTGGCTGGTGGACGGCCCGGGCTGGCGCTGGGTGTTCCTCATCAACCTGCCGCTGGCCGCAGTCTGCGTACCCGTCGCCCTGCGCCACGTGCCGGAATCGCGGGACCTGCGCGCCCACACCGGCCGCTTCGACGTCATGGGCGCGGCGCTCGGCGCGCTGACCCTCGCCCTCGTGACGTACGCGCTGATCGAGGCGCCCGGGCAGGGTTCGTCACGGCTGGTCGTCGGGGCGGCGGTGGCCGGGCTCGGCCTGGGGGCGGCCTTCGTACGGCGTGAGCGGCACCTGCCCGACCCCATGCTGCCGCCGGACATCTTCCGCTCGCGGGTTTTTACGGCCGTGAACCTGGTGACGGTGTGCGTGTACGCCGCCTTCGGCGGATTCTTCTTCCTCGCTGCCCTCCAGCTCCAGGTCGTCGCGGGGTACTCGGCGCTCGGCGCGGGCGCCGCGCTGCTGCCGACGACGGTGCTGATGCTGCTGCTCTCGGCGCGTTCGGGCGAGCTGGGGCAGCGAATCGGGCCGCGCATCCCGCTGACCGTCGGGCCGCTGCTGTGCGCGGCGGGGATGCTGCTGATGCTGCGGGTGGGTGAGCACGCGTCGTACGTGCGTGACGTCCTGCCCGCGCTTGTCGTGCTCGGCCTCGGCATGGTCACCCTGGTGGCGCCGCTCACCGCGACGGTGCTCGCGTCGGTCGACGAGGGGCGGGCGGGGCTTGCCAGCGGCATCAACAACGCGGCCGCGCGGGCGGCGGGCCTGATCGCGGTGGCGGCGTTGCCGCTGGCCGCGGGGATGGGGCCGGAGGCGTACCGCTCGGCGGCGGAGTTCGGGGCGACGTTCCGGCGGGCCATGCCGATGTGTGCGGGGGCGCTGGCGCTGGCCGCCCTGGTTGCCTTCTTGACCGTACGGCGGCCGGCGGCGGCGGTCGTGCCGGAATGCCGCATGCAGTGCGGGGTGTCCGGCCCGGCCATCGAACCCGACCGGGGCGAGTCGCCCCTTTGAACCCCCTGGGGCTCCGCCCCGGCCCCCTGGCCCCTCTGGGGGCTCCGCCCCCAACCCCGAGGTCGGCTGCGGACCGTGGGTGGCCGGTCGCGCAGTTCCCCGCGCCCCTGGTGGGCACCCGGCACTCCCGGTCGCGCCCACGCGGCGGAGCCGCACATGTCACAGCCCCGCGCCCCTGGCAGCATGCGGTACTGGCATTTCAGCCTGTCATGGGGGTCCTCCCTGGCCCTTGAGGCCTTGGGGGAGTTTGAGGACGAGCGCCCTTCAGGCGCGAACAGGGTCTGGGGCGGAGCCCCAGGGAGACGGCCTGCACACCTCCTACCCCCGGCGGGTCTCGGGAAGGGGCGGGGTGGGGGAAACTGGCCGCATGTCCATTCACGAGAACCTCCTCGGGGGCCCCGCCCCGACGCACCTCCCCGACGACCCGGAGCCCCGCGAGCTGCTCGCCGGCGGCACCGCACCCGCCGACGTCGCCGCCAAGTACCCCACCTCCTCCCTCGCCTGGGCGCAGCTCGCCGACGACGCGTTCGACGGTGGCCGCATCGTGGAGTCGTACGCCTACGCCCGTACCGGATACCACCGCGGCCTGGACTCGCTGCGTCGTGCCGGGTGGAAGGGGCACGGCCCGGTGCCGTGGGAGCACGAGCCCAACCGCGGGTTCCTGCGGGCCCTGCACGCCCTCGCCCGCGCCGCCCAGGCCATCGGTGAGGACGCCGAGTACGAGCGCTGCACCGGCTTCCTGCGGGACTCCTCGCCGCTCGCCGCCGACACCCTGGGCTGATCCACTCCGGGCCGATCGGGAACGCCCGGGCCGTCCGTGCCATCTGTATGGCTGACACGGACGGTTCGGGCGCTGCGGACGGCACCATCGCACGCGCGCCAGGCCGCATGGACAGGCTGGCGCAGAGGCCCCACTCCTCTCCCCCCAACCCAGCCGGGAGCAGGGGAGTACTCCGTCTTGGGCCAGCGCGGCGCCCACAGCGCACAGCACCACGCAGATCGCAGGGGACGGCGGCGTTTCCGTTCCCGCATGCTGCTCCTCACCGGGTGTCTGCTCGGTGGCACACTCGTCGGCGGGGTCGCTCTCGCCCAGTGGCCCGGCGGGGCGCACAAGCCGGTCGTCGAGCCCGGCAACGTCTCGGCCAGCCCCATGGACGAGCGGCCTCCGCTGCCCATCGAGGCGCCGCCCGCCAAGCCGTCCCCGTCGGGCAGCAGCAGTACCAAGGTGGACGTACCGGCCTCCGGGCCCGGCACCTTCACCACCGCCCAGGCCTCCGGCAAGGTCGTCGGCACCGGTGGCCCGCTGCGCCGCTACGAGGTGCAGGTCGAGGACGGAGTGGATGTGTCGGCCAAGCAGGCAGCCCTCGACGTCCAGACGATCCTCGCCGATCCGCGCAGCTGGGCCGCCCACGGCAAGGGCCGCTTCCAGCTGGTGTCCAGCGGTGGTGACGTCGTCATAAAGATCGCCACGCCCAAGACCACCGACAAGCTGTGTGCTGCCAACGGTGACACAGGCGGCGAGCTGAACTGCGAGGTCACCGGTGGTGTCATCGTCAACCTCAAGCGCTGGGTGACCGGTTCGCCGCAGTACGACGGGCCCGCCGCCGAGTACCGGCACCTGATCATCAACCACGAGATAGGCCACATGATCGGCTACCACCAGCACATGGCCTGCCCGGGTCCCGGAAAGCTCGCCCCGGTGATGATGCAGCAGATCAAGGGCCTGAACGGATGCAAGTCCAACGCCTGGCCGTACACCGCCGACGGGACGTTCGTCACGGGGCCCTCGGTGCCCTGACGAAGTGCGCACAAGCGTGCTTATGATGCCGGTGGGGACCGGGGCTCCGATGCCGACCAAGGAAGGGGCGGACCGCTACCCGGACACATCGAGGAGACAGCGATGTCATCACAGATGTCCGAACCGGTCACGCCGCCCGAACAGGGCGACGAGCCGGAGACCCCGAATCTGGACTTCGAGGGCACGACACCGTACGAGGACTACGTCCAGGCGGACGTGCTCACCCACCTCCAGCACCTGCGCTCGGACGACCCCGGCGAGATGGTCTTCCTGGTCACCACCCAGGTCATGGAGCTGTGGTTCACGGTCATCGTGCACGAGTGGGAGACCGCCTCGCGGGCGCTGCGCGCGGACCGGGTGCCGGTCGCGATCGACGCCCTGAAGCGTTCGGTACGGGAGCTGGAGGCGCTCAACGCCTCGTGGACGCCGCTGGCGCAGCTGACCCCGGCGCAGTTCAACTCCTACCGGTCCGCGCTCGGCGAGGGCTCCGGATTCCAGTCGGCGATGTACCGGCGGATGGAGTTCCTGCTCGGCGACAAGTCGGCGTCGATGCTGGTGCCGCATCGGGGCGCGCCCCGCGTGCACGCCGAGCTGGAGAAGGCGCTCGGCGAGCCGAGCCTGTACGACGAGGTGCTCGCGCTGCTCGCGCGGCGCGGGTACGCCGTTCCGTACTCGGTCCTCCAACGCGACCTGACCCGCAAGTACGAGCCGTCCGCCGAGGTCGAGGCGGTCTGGGCCGAGCTGTACGCGGGCGACCAGAACGGTGAACTGGTGCGCCTGGGTGAGGCGTTGACCGATGTCGGCGAGCTCGTGTGGCGATGGCGCAACGACCATCTCGTGGCGACCCGGCGGGCCATGGGTGCCAAGTCCGGCACCGGTGGTTCGGCCGGGGTGGCCTGGCTGGAGAAGCGGGCCACCAAGAACGTGTTCCCCGAGCTGTGGACGGCACGCAGCCATGTCTGAGGCACTGGCCAAGAAGGCCGCGGCACTGGACGCCGCAGACGAACTTGCCCGGCACCGCGAGCTGTTCGCCCTCGACGACGGCGTGGTCTACCTCGACGGGAACTCGCTGGGCGCGCTGCCCCGGCACGTTCCCGCCCGTATGCAGGACGTCATCGCCCGCGAGTGGGGGCAGCTGCGCATCCGGTCCTGGGAGGAGAGCGGCTGGTGGACCGCGCCGGAACGCATCGGCGACCGGATCGCCCCGCTCGTCGGCGCGGCGCCGGGCACGGTCGTGGTCGGCGACTCGACGAGCGTGAACGTCTTCAAGGCGCTGGTGGCCGCGGTCCGGCTGGCCGGTGACGACCGGGACGAAATCCTGGTCGACGCCACGACGTTCCCCACGGACGGGTACGTGGCGGAGTCGGCAGCCCGCATGACGGGCCGTCGGATCCGGGCCCTGGCGCCGGACGAGATGGTGTCCGCGCTCGGCCCGCGTACGGCGGCGGTCCTGGTCAACCACGTGGACTACCGCACGGGGCGCCTCAACGACCTGCCCGGCATGACGGCGGCGATCCGGTCGGCCGGAGCCCTGGCCGTCTGGGACCTGTGCCACAGCGCGGGCGCGCTGCCGGTCGGCCTCGGTGCGCACGGCGTCGACTTCGCGGTGGGCTGCACCTACAAGTACCTGAACGGCGGACCGGGTTCACCGGCGTACCTGTACGTACGCGGCGACCACCAGCCCCGCTTCGACACCCCGCTGCCCGGCTGGAACTCCCACGAGGACCCCTTCGGGATGCGGCCGGCGTACGTGCCGGGCGAGGGCGCGGTCCGGGGCCGGGTCGGCACGCCGGACATCCTGTCCATGCTGGCCCTGGAGTCGGCGCTCGATGTGTGGGACGGGGTCGCGATCGAGGCGGTGCGAGCGAAGTCCCTGGCCCTGACGGACTTCTTCCTCGAATGCGTCGAGGCGTACGTTCCGGCGGGGCGGGTGTCGTCGGTGACGCCGGTCGCGCATGCGGAACGGGGCAGTCAGGTGTCCTTGAGCTGCGCGGAGGCGGGCGAGGTGATGCGTGCCCTCACCGCGCGGGGTGTGGTGGGCGACTTCCGCCGGCCCGACGTCCTGCGCTTCGGCTTCACACCGCTGTACGTGGGCTTCGCCGATGCGGAGCGGGCGGCGACGGAACTCGCGGCGCTGGTGGGCTGAGCTCCGCCGCACCCGCGCAACCGCCCCCGTGTAGGTGCCCCGGACGCCCTGATAGCGTCCGGGGCGCCCGGGTGATCAACCGGCTTGGCCTGGCGAAAGGTTGGGGAATGACGGATCCCGCAGAGCGCGACGCGGCCGAAGAGGCCTCCGCCTTCTCCCATCCACCCGTCGCGCCCGACACCACCGCCGCGTACGGCCCCCACCCCGACCAGGTGATCGACTTCTATGCCCCCCGGGGCGGCGGCCACACCGGCGCCCCCCTCGTCGTGCTGCTGCACGGCGGCGCCTGGCGGGCCCCGTACGACCGCATGCACGTCACCCCGTTCGCGGACTTCCTGGCCCGGCGCGGATTCGCCGTGGCCAACGTCGAGTACCGGCGGGGGAGTCTGCTGCCGCAGCAGGGTGGCGCCGGTCCGGTGGCCGGGCGCTGGCCCGACACCTTCGACGACGCGGCGGCGGCCCTGGACGCGCTGCCCTCCCTCGTACGCGATGCCGTCCCGCAGGCCGACCCCGGCCGCACCGTACTGGCCGGACACTCGGCCGGCGGCCACCTCGCCCTGTGGGCCGCGGCCCGGCACGTACTGCCGGCCGGCTCCCCGTGGCGCACCCCCGGCCCCGCGGCGCTGCGCGGGGTTGTGGCGCTCGCCCCCATCGCCCACTTCGCCACGGCTGTGGAGCTGGGGGTCTGCTCAGGGGCTGTCCTCCAGCTGCTCGGCGGGGAAGGGGAGTTGGACTCACGTGGCCCGCACGCCGACCCCGCCGCCCTGCTGCCCACCGGGATCGCCACGGCCGTCGTGCAGGGCCGGGAGGACATCGTCGTGCCGCAGGCCGTGGCGGAGGCGTATGTCGATGCGGCGGCCCGGGCGGGGGAGATGGTGGGGCTCACCCTGCTGGAGGGTGTGGGCCACTTTCCGCTGATCGACCCTGCGGCTGACGCGTGTGCGGTGGTGGCGGAGGAGATTGCTCAGCTGGCGTACTGAGCGCGTCCGCAGCATGTGGTGCAGGCGCTCCCGGGCCGCGCCCCGAACCCCCTGGCTTCGGCGCTCAGGCAGCCGTACCGCCGAACACCCCGCCCCCAAAGGCGAGCTCGGCGAACCGCTCCCCCATCCTGCGATGCGTCTTCGCATCCGGATGCAGCGCATCCGGCAGTGGCAGCTCCGCTGTGTCCTCCTCCCCGTACAAGGAACGGCCGTCCAGGTAATGGACGTGGGGGTCGTCCGCCGCGCGGATCGCCACTATCTCCGCCAGCTTCTCCCGGATGGTGGTCAGCGTCAGGCGGGTCGGGTCCGTCGCGTCGCCCGTTGCACGGAACCTCAGGCGGCCGGAGGCCAGTTCCGTGAGGTCCGTGGTGCACGGGCCCGGGGTGGTCTCGTGGATGGGGCACAGGATGGGGGAGATCACCAGGAGCGGGGTGGTGGGGTGGCCGTCCCGGATCGTGTCCAGGAAGCCGTGCACCGCCGGGACGAACGCACGCAGCCGCATCACATCGTGGTTGACCAGGTTGATGCCGATCTTGACGCTGATCAGATCCGCGGCCGTGTCCCGCATGGTCCGGGCCGTGAACGGGTCGAGCAGGGCGTTGCCGCCGAAGCCCAGGTTGATGAGTTCTGCGCCGCCGATCGAGGCGGCCAGTGCGGGCCAGGTCGTCGACGGGCTCGCCGCGTCCGAGCCGTGGCTGATCGAACTGCCGTGGTGCAGCCACACCTTGCGGCCCGAATCCGGCACCGGTTCGACGGGTGCGTCGGTGCGCAGGGCGATCAGCTCCGTCGTTTCGTTGTGCGGTAGCCAGATCTCCACATCTTTGGTGACGTCGGGCAAGTCGGTGAAGTGGAGGGTGCCGACCTTGCCGGGCTCGGTCGTGACGGAGCCCGTACTCATGTCGATGGTCACGGTGTTGCCGCCCGCCACGCTGCCCTGACCTGCCGGGCGGCCGTCGACCAGCAGGTCGTACACGCCGTCCGGGCGAGGCGGGGCGCCCACGTACACGCGCTTGGTCGGCAGCGTGTCCAGCTCGACGGTCGTGGCCCGGGTGCGGAAGGCGAGGCGTACGCCGGAGGGCTGGGTCTCGGACATGGCGAGCTGCGCGTCGACGCCCCGGGCGCGGGCCTGGGCGGGCAGCCTGTGCGGCAGCACGCCGTGCTCGGTGTGCTCCAACTCGATGGCGCCGCGCAGGAGTTGAGCGGTTATGGGGGTCGTCTTCAGAGGCGTCATGAGGCCGGCCACTTCCGTAGTAGGGCGTCGAGGGCGTCCAGTGTGCGCTCCCAGGTCTCCTGGGTGTCGGGCGCGCTGTGGCTGAACCCGCCGCCCATCTCCAGGCTGATGTAGCCGTGGAAGACGCTGCCGAGCAGCCGCACGGCGTGCGTCTGGTCCGGCTCCGGCAGGTCGTAGCCGCGCAGGATCGCCCGCGTCATCTGCGAGTGCCTGCGGCCCGCGCTCGCGGCCGCCGCCTCCGCGTCGAGCCGCAGCTGGGTCGCGGCATAGCGGCCGGGGTGCTCGCGGGCGTAGTCGCGGTAGGCGTTGCCGAGCGCGGCCAGGGCGTCCTTGCCGGACCGGCCGGCCACGGCGTCGGCGACCAGGTCCGCGAGTTCCGCAAGGCCGAGCAGGGCGATCCTGGTCTTGAGGTCCTGGGAGTTCTTCACGTGCGAGTACAGGCTCGCGACCTTGACGTCGAACTGTCTGGCCAGCGCCGAGACGGTCACCTGCTCGAAGCCGACCTCGTCGGCCAGCTCCGCGCCCGCCAGGACCAGGCGCTCGGTGGTCAGTCCTACCCGTGCCATGCCCTTCCTCCCTCTCGTCCGTCTCGCCTCGATCGCTCTGTCGGCCCGAAGCCTGCCTTAGGCAGATATCAGATTGCCTAAAAGTTTTAGGCAATCTACCGTGGTATTTATGAAGCCGCTGACCGAGCAAGAGATCCGTGCCGCCTTCGTGAACTGCACCAAGGGCGAGGCCAAGCGCCTGGCCGTGCCGCGCGACCTGGCCGACCGGCCCTGGGACGACCTGGACTACCTCGGCTGGCGCGACCCGCAGGCGCCCGACCGGGGCTACCTCGTCGTCGAGCTGGACGGCCGGCCCCACGGCGTCGCCCTGCGCTGCTCCAGCGCCGCCGTCGGGCAGCAGCGCCGCAGCATGTGCTCGCTCTGCCTGACCACCCACTCCGGCGGTGTCTCGCTGATGGTCGCGCCGAAGGCGGGCAAGCCCGGCAAGCAGGGGAACTCGGTCGGCGCGTACATCTGCGGCGACCTCGACTGCTCGCTCTACGTACGCGGCAAGAAGGACGCGGGCGTCGGGGCGCGGCTGCACGAGACGCTGACCGTGGAGGAGAAGATCGGCCGGACCGTGGCGAACATCGCCTCCTTCGTCGCCAAAGTGACGGCCGCCTGACCCGAACCACCCCGGGCTCGTGGCGGCGTGTAGTCCCTGAGGCGGACCCCGCAGGATCCCCATCGGGCCGGACGCCCCGGCGGGGCCCGCCGCCTACCTTGGTGGGTGTGAACGAGACGACCAGGCTCCGACAGGGGAGCGGCAGTACAGCGGCCGGTGGCGGTACAGCGGGTGGTGGCGCCGAGCGCACTCCGGAGTTCCGGCTGGCGATGGACGCGTACGGAGGGCTGCGCAGGGACCTGTTCCACGACGCGTTCGCCTACCGGCCGCTCCCGCGCATGAGGACCGACGGCGTGATCACGCGCCGGCTCCCGGGCCGCATGCGCGAGGCCGCGGCCTGGACCCCGCACGCCGTGGTCTGCTTCCTCGCCTTCATCTCCCTGCTGTTCGGCTACACGCCCAGCCTGAACGGACTCGGCAGGGGCCTGGCCGGGATGCTGAGCGGGCTGATCGTGGCGGTGCCGGTGGTGATGACGCTGGTACGCCCCGTCGGCGCGTTCTGGCTGTCCTGCGGGGCCACGCTCCTCATCGGCCTGATGGGCGACCACGGCAGCATGACCCCGTGGACGCCCGGCACCGTCTTCATGCACCTCAGCGTCCTGGCCGTGGTGGCGCTGCGCACCCGGCCCCGCGTCGCGGTCTGGATGTGGGCGGTGACCGTGGCCCTCGGCGTGGTGGTGGGCACCGTCCGCGGCCGCACCGACTCGCTCGGCAGCGTGCAGATGGGCTTCTTCTACGGCGTGGTCCTGCTCGTCATCTCCGTCGTGCACATCCGCAAGGACGCCGAGCGGCAGGTCAGCGCGGAGAAGTCGGTCACGGCGGTCGAGCGCGACAAACGGACGGTCCTGGAGGAGCGCACCAACATCGCGCGCGAGCTCCACGATGTGGTGGCCCACCACATGTCGGTGGTCGCCATCCAGGCCGAGGCCGCGCCGTACCGGGTCGAGAACCCGCCCCCCGAGCTCGCACAGGCCTTCGCGACGATCCGCGAGAACGCGGTGGCGGCCCTCACCGAACTGCGCCGGGTGCTCGGCGTCGTACGCGCGGAGGACTACGAGGCGCCGGACGCCCCCCAGCCCACCCTCGCCGACCTGGAGGGCCTGCTCGAGAACGTCCGCGAGGCCGGGCTCCCGGTGGAGAAGGTGATCACCGGTGCGGTACGGGAGCTCCCGCAGGGCGTCGAACTCTCGGCGTACCGGATCATCCAGGAGGCCCTCAGCAACACCCTGCGGCATGCGCCGGGCGCGGGGGCGCGGGTGGAGATCGGGTACGTTCTGGGCGGGCTCGGCCTGCGCGTCGTGAACGGCCCCGCGACCTCAGAGGCGGGCCCCTCGCAGGGTTCCGGGCACGGGCTCACGGGCATGGCGGAGCGGGTGGCGATGCTCGGCGGCGTGATGACCGCGGAGCGGACGGGGGAGGGCGGGTACGAGGTGACCGTCTTCATCCCGGTGGAGCCGGCCGAGCCGGAACCGGAGCCGGAGTCCGGGGCCGGCCCGGGGGCCGCGAAGACGATCAGAATGGACAAGCAGGCATGACGATCAAGGTCTTGATCGTCGACGACCAGATGATGGTGCGCGAGGGCTTCTCCGTACTGCTCGGCGCGCAGCCGGACATCGAAGTCGTCGGCGAGGCGGTCGACGGCCGAGAGGCGGTCGCCCAGGTGCGGGCGCTGCGTCCCGATGTGGTCCTGATGGACATCCGCATGCCCGGCATGAACGGCATCGAGGCGACGCGCGAGATCGTGGCGTCGGACGACTCCTCGAAGGTGCTCGTCCTGACCACGTTCGACCTCGACGAGTACGTGTACCAGGCGCTGCGGGCGGGGGCGTCGGGCTTCCTCCTGAAGGACGCCTCCGCCCGTCAACTCGCCGAGGGCGTACGGGTGGTGGCGTCCGGGGAGGCGCTGCTCGCCCCCTCGGTGACCCGGCGGCTGATCAACGAGTTCGCGCGGGTGGTGCCGGTGCAGCGGGCGGGGGCGGCCGCGCCGGCCGGGCAGGTGGAGGAGCTGACGGACCGCGAGACGGAGGTCCTGGTCCTGATCGCCCAGGGCCTCTCGAACCAGGAGATCGCGGACCGGTTGGTGGTGGCGGAGTCGACGATCAAGACCCACGTGAGCCGGGTCCTGGTGAAGCTGGGCCTTCGCGACCGCACCCAGGCGGCGGTGTACGCGTACGAAACCCGCCTGGTGACCCCGGGTTAGCCCCCCCCACCCCGCCCCTTCCCGCTGTGACACTCTGCGGCTCCGCCGCGTGGCCTCCGGGGGTGTGGATGGGCTGAGCTGGACTCCTGGGGCTCCGCCCCAGACCCCGTTCGCGCCTTAAGGGCGCTCGTCCTCAATCGCCGGACAGGCTGAAATGCCCGGTGCGGTCCAGCATCGACACCGCTAGGGGCGCGGGGAACTGCGCGAGCAACCACCCACGGTCCGCAGGCTGACGGCTGTCGTGGGTCCGGGGCGCAGCCCAGGAGAGTGCGGCACCCACCCTGCTAGGGGCGCGGGGAACTGCGCGAGCAACCACCCACGGTCCGCAGGCTGACGGCTGTCGTGGGTCCGGGGCCGCAGCCCAGGAGAGTGCGGCACCCACCCTGCTAGGGGCGCGGGGAACTGCGTGACCAGCCACGCACGGTCCGCAGGCTGACGGCTGTCGTGGGTCCGGGGCCGCAGCCCAGGAGAGTGCGGCACCCACCCTGCTAGGGGCGCGGGGAACTGCGCGACCAGCCACCCACGGTCCGCAGGTAACGGCCACACGGGGTCCGGGGCGCAGCCCAGGGGAGCCCGTACCGCACTCCGCCAGGCCAGCCGCAGGCAGCCCGCACTTGACACACCGGCACCCCTCAACCCCGCCCCCTTGAACACCGCCCACCCGCACCCCATTGTCGAGCCCATGGACCCCACCACCCTCTTCCGCCCAGGCGCAGCCGACTTCGTCGCCAACCCCTACCCCGCCTACGCGGAGCTACGAGCCGCCGGGCGGGTGCACCACTACGCCCCCACCAACCAGTGGCTCGTCCCGCACCACGCGGACGTATCCACCCTCCTGAGGGACCGCCGGCTCGGGCGGAGTTATCAACACCGGTTCACCCACGAGGAGTTCGGCCGCACACCCCCACCTCCCGCGCACGAACCGTTCCACACCCTCAACGACCACGGCATGCTCGACCTCGAACCCCCGGACCACACCCGCATCCGCCGGCTCGTCTCGCAGGCCTTCACCCCCCGTACCGTCGAGCGGCTCGCCCCCACCGTGCACCGCCTCGCGGAACGCCTCGTCGACGACTTCTGCGCGGCCGGCGGCGGCGACCTGCTCGCCCAGGTGGCCGAGCCCCTCCCCGTCGCGGTCATCGCCGAAATGCTCGGCATCCCCGAGGCGGACCGGCCCCTCCTGCGTCCCTGGTCCGCCGCGATCTGCGGCATGTATGAGCTCAAACCGGGTGAAGAGACGGCCGCCCATGCCGTACGGGCATCGCTTGAATTCAGCGCCTATCTGAGGGAGCTGATCGCAGAACGCCGCCACAGCCCCGGCGAGGATCTGGTCTCCGCGCTCATCGCGGCCTACGACGGCGACAGCGGCGGCGATGCGGCCCGCCTGACCGAGCAAGAGATGATCTCCACCTGCGTGCTCCTCCTCAACGCCGGCCACGAGGCCACCGTCAACACCACCGCCAATGGGTGGTGGGCCCTGCTGCGCAACCCCTCCCAGCTAGCCGGGCTCCGAGCCGCGCCCGACACGCAACTCCACACTGCCATCGAGGAGTTGATGCGCTACGACACCCCGCTCCAGCTCTTCGAGCGCTGGGTGCTCGAAGACATCGAGTTCGCCGGGCGGACGCTCCCGCGCGGCAGCGAGGTCGCCCTTCTCTTCGGGTCCGCCAACCGCGACCCCGCCCGGTTCGCCGATCCCGACACTCTCGACCTGACCCGCGCCGACAACCCCCACATCTCCTTCGGTGCCGGAATTCATTACTGCCTCGGCGCACCCCTCGCCCGCCTCGAACTCCAGGCATCCTTCGGGCAGTTGCTCAAGAAGGCGCCCCGGCTGCGGCTGGCCGCCGAACCGGAGTGGGGCCCCGGCTTCGTCATCCGGGGGCTCACACGCCTCCAAGTGGAGTGCTGAACGACCGCTGCTCAGCCGGCGATGTCCCTTCGGCGCAGCGCCCCAAGCCCCGCCCCCACCAGCACCGCCGCCACCACCGTCAACAGCACCACCGGCGTCCACGCCATCTCCGGGCCGGGCAGCTTCGGCAGGTGGCCGAAGGGGGAGACGTCCAGGACGGCCTGGGGCAGGTTCAGCGCCGGGCCGATCCAGCCCAGGGCCAGGCACAGGCCCACCGCGCCGAGCGCCGCCTGTGCCAGCTTCGGGAACGCTCCGAACAGCAGCACCGCCAGGCCCGCCAGCGCCCAGATCGCGGGGAGCTGGACCAGGGCCGCGCCCAGGATCGGGCCGGGCTCCCTGCCGTACCCGGCCGCCAGGCCGAGCCCGCCGACCACCATGATCAGTGCGGCCCCGCCGAACGCCATCACCAGATGCCCGGCCGCCCACCGCACCCGGCTGACCGAAGCCGCCAGGACCGGTTCGGCCCGCGCACCCGTTTCCTCGCTGTGCAGCCGCAGTACTGAGGACGTGGCGTACAGCGCCGCGAGCATCCCCAGCATCCCGGCCATCGTCGCCAGGAACGCGTCGGTGATCCCCGACTGGCCGCCCATCCGCTGGATGATCTCCTTCGTCTGCGCGTTGTCGCCGACCAGATCGGCCGCCCCGTCCGTCATCCCGCCGAACAGCAGCCCGGCCAGGGCGAATCCGAGCGTCCAGCCGATCAGGCCGCCGCGCTGCAACCGCCGGGCAAGCCCGTATGCCGTCGAGATGCGCCCCTCGGCAGGACCCGGCCGGGGCGGCACGAAGCTCATCCCGATGTCGCGCCGCCCGGCCAGGACGTACGCCGCCGCGCCCTGCGCGAGCGCCGCCGCCACGATCAGCAGCAGCGCCCACCACCGCTCGCCCGCGTACGGCCGCACGTTCTCGGCCCAGCCCAGCGGGGAGAGCCAGTCGAGCACCGAGGAGGCGTCCCGCGTCGCGGTGTCGCCCGCCGCCTTCAGCAGGAACGCGGCGCCGAGGACCGCCCCCGTGAGGCCCTTCGCGAGCCGGGCGCTCTCCGTCAGCTGCGCCGTGATCGCCGCCATGCCGGCGAACAGCATCCCGACCGCCCCGGTCGTGAGGCCGAGGGCCGCCGAACCCGCCGTGTCTCCCGTCGACTTGGCGAGCCCCGACGTGATGATCAGGGCGACCAGCGCATTGGCCACGAAGGCCGCCGACAGCGCCGATGTCAGCGGCGCCCGCCGCCCCACCATCGCCGAGGACAGCAGCTCCTGGCGGCCGGTCTCCTCTTCCTCCCGCGTGTGGCGTACGACGATCAGCAGGCTCATCACCGCCGCGAGTACGTATCCGAACCCGCCGAACCGCCACGCGGCAAGCCCGCCGATCGAGTCGTCGAAGACCGGACCGTACAGCGCCCGCAGCGAGCCGTTGCCGTTCATCGAGTGCGCCACGTCCGCGCGCTCGGCGGCGGTCCGGTACACCTTCTCCAGGGTGCCCGCGCCGCTCGCGACGAGAGCGCCGAGCGCGACCGACCACACCGGGATCATGACCCGGTCCCGGCGCAGTGCGAGCCTCAACAGGGCGGCGGTGCCCGCCAGTTGACCCGAACCGTGCCCCCGTACCGCCATGGTGGTCATCGCGTCACCGCCTCTTCCTCGGCCCCCGTGTAGTGGCGCAGGAACAGCTCCTCCAGTGTGGGCGGGGTGGAGATCAGGGACCGTACGCCCGACTCGGTCAGCGAGCGCAGCACCGCGTCCAGCTTGTCGGTGTCGACCTGGAGTTTTACCCGGTGGCCCTGACTGCCTTCGATCTCGTGAAGGGCCACGTCGTACACGCCCGGCAGTTGTGCCAACCCGTTGGGCGGGCCCGCGAGTTCGGCGGTGACCGACGTACGGGTGAGGTGGCGCAGCTCGGCGAGCGAGCCCGTCTCCACCGTCCGGCCGCGCCGGATGATGCTGACCCGGTCGCAGAGGCTCTCCACCTCGCTGAGGATGTGCGAGGAGAGCAGCACGGTGCGGCCCCGGTCGCGCTCTTCCTCCACGCAGCTCTGGAAGACCTCTTCCATCAGCGGGTCGAGCCCGGAGGTCGGCTCGTCGAGGATGAGCACGTCCACGTCGGACGCGAACGCGGCCACCAGGGCGACCTTCTGGCGGTTGCCCTTGGAGTAGGTGCGGCCCTTCTTCGTGGGGTCGAGTTCGAACCGCTCGATGAGGTCGTGGCGCCGGGACCGGTCGAGGCGGCCGCCCCTCAACCTGCCGTACAGGTCGATGACTTCACCACCCGAGAGGTTGCGCCACAGCGTCACGTCGCCCGGCACGTACGCCACGTGCCGGTGGAGTTCGACGGCGTTGGCCCATGGGTCGCGGCCGAGCAGCTGGGCGGCGCCGGAGTCGGCGCGCAGCAGGCCGAGCAGGACCCGGATGGTGGTGGACTTCCCGGCGCCGTTGGGGCCGAGGAAGCCGTGCACCTCACCGGCCTCGACGGCGAGGTCGAGGCCGTCGAGCGCGTGGGTGCGCCCGAACGACTTGTGCAGTCCGGCGACCGTGATTGCCTTCGTCATGATTTTGAACGTACAGTACTTTCACGAAGTTGTGAAGTTAAGGAAGCGTATAAAGTCGGCGGCGGAACCGGGGCGGGGTGGCGAGGGGAGACGATGAGCTCATGAGCAGCAGCGTGGACAGGGAGCAAGAGGTGCCGGACGGCCGGGACGAGGACGCGGTGGGCCGGTTCGTCGAGCGGTTCGCCTCCGAGCTCGCCGAGGCGGGCATGCAGCGGATGGCGGCCCGCGTCTTCGCGGCGTTGCTCGTCTCCGAGACCGGCTCGATGACCTCGGCGGAACTGGCCTCGGCGCTCCGGATCAGCCCAGCGGCGGTCTCGGGCGCGGTCCGCTACCTCGCCCAGGTCAACATGGTCGGCCGTGAGCGCGAGCCCGGCTCCCGGCGCGACCGGTACGTCCTGCACAACGAGCTCTGGTACGAGACCTTCACCAACCGGGACCGGATTCTGACCCGCTGGGAGCAGGTCATGAAGGACGGCGTCGCGAGCGCGGGCGGCCCGGACACGGCGGCCGGGGCGCGGATGGCGGAGACGGCGGCGTTCTTCGCGTTCCTGCACGGCGAGCTGTCCCAGTTGATGGACCGCTGGCGCGAGCACCGCACGACCCTGGACCTCCCGCCGATCCCGCCGCGCTGAACACGCCGGCCACCGGGTGCGGTGCCGATCCCGCCGCGCTGAGCCCGTCGGCCACCGGGTTCACGGTGCCGGTCCGCCCCGCCGAACGCCCGGGCCGCCTCAGGCCGGCAGGACCAGCTCCCACGCCCCCGCGAGCGCGGTCCACGTACGGGTGCGGACCGGGCCCGCGACGACCTGGTCCGCGCGGTAGCGGAAGCCGCCCACCGGGCCCGAGATGGTGACGGCCCGCGCGGCTGCCCGGGCCCGCTCGCCGGTCCGGCCGTGCACGACGACCTGCGCGAGCCCGTCGGCGGAGGCGATCGACACCCCCGCCACCGGCCGGTCCAGGTCGCTCAGGAGCACCCCGTCGGCCTCGACGCGCAGCCGGTGCGCGACCGCCGCGGCGACCGGTGCGGGCGCCCGCACCAGGCTGCGTACAAAGGACCGGGCAGCACCCCACACCGAAGGCGGGGCGGCCGGCGCGGGAGGCGGACCGACCGCAGGGATCCTCAGGGCCCCCAGCACCACCTGATCACTGTCGTCGGCGAGCAGATCGAGCCGGTGCCCGGTGCCGTCGAGGGCGGCCCGCGCGGCCGCCACCGCGCCCATCGGCACGCCGAGCGAGCGGGCCAGCCCCAAGGAGTCGGCCGCGCCCACCGGAACCAGGGCGAGCGCGCCCCGGTCGAGCTCACGCTCGCGGTGCAGCAGCGTCACGGTGCGTAGCAGCGCCTGGTCGTCACCGACCACCACGGTGCGCCGGCCGCCCCGCCGGGCCAGCGCCCGCGCAAACTCTTCCGGCCCCTGTGGCCAGCAGATTTTCGCCTGTGCTCCCGCACACAGCACATCCTTCGCGATCCGTACGGACTCGCCGTCAATACGGCGGGCGACCGGGTCGATGAGCACGACGAGCTGGTGCGCAGCCGACACCTCGGTCCTTCCTCGGGTAGCATCTTTGTGCAAGAGCCCCTTGCGCTATTGCGCCAGGGGCTTCGTCTATTCCGGGGCAGCTTTCTACGGTTCAGGCCCATGGTGTACGCATCCACATGTGGAACGCGTATGCCCCTGACCTTGGACATGCCCCGCCCGGAAGGGGTGTACGCCTGTGCCCGCACTTGTGCTGCTCGGTGCTCAGTGGGGTGACGAGGGCAAGGGAAAGGCCACCGACCTCCTCGGTGGATCCGTTGACTATGTGGTGCGTTACCAGGGCGGCAACAATGCCGGCCACACGGTTGTCGTAGGCGACCAGAAGTACGCGCTGCATCTTCTCCCTTCCGGGATCCTCTCGCCGGGGTGCACCCCGGTGATCGGTAACGGTGTCGTCGTCGACCCGGCGGTCCTGCTCTCCGAGCTGAGCGGACTGAACGAGCGCGGCGTGGACACGTCGAAGCTCCTGATCAGCGGCAACGCCCACCTGATCACGCCGTACAACGTGACGCTCGACAAGGTCTCCGAGCGCTTCCTCGGCAAGCGGAAGATCGGCACCACCGGTCGCGGCATCGGCCCGACCTACGCGGACAAGATCAACCGCGTCGGCATCCGCGTCCAGGACCTCTACGACGAGTCGATCCTGGAGCAGAAGGTCGAGGCGGCTCTGGAGGGCAAGAACCAGCTGCTCGCCAAGATCTACAACCGCCGCGCGATCGAGGCCGGCAAGATCGTCGAGGAGATGCTCCAGTACGCGGAGCAGATCAGGCCGTACGTCACGGACACCACGCTCGTCCTGAACAAGGCGCTCGACGACGACAAGGTCGTGCTCTTCGAGGGCGGCCAGGGCACCCTGCTCGACGTCGACCACGGCACGTACCCCTTCGTCACCTCCTCGAACCCGACCGCGGGCGGCGCCTGCACGGGTGCGGGCGTGGGCCCGACGAAGATCAGCCGCGTCATCGGCATCCTGAAGGCGTACACGACCCGCGTCGGCGCGGGCCCGTTCCCGACGGAGCTCTTCGACGAGGACGGCGAGGCGCTGCGCCGCATCGGTGGCGAGCGCGGTGTGACCACCGGCCGCGACCGCCGCTGCGGCTGGTTCGACGCGCCGATCGCCCGCTACGCGACCCGCGTGAACGGCCTCACCGACTTCTTCCTGACGAAGCTCGACGTCCTGACGGGCTGGGAGCAGATCCCCGTCTGCGTGGCGTACGAGATCGACGGCAAGCGCGTCGAGGAACTCCCGTACTCCCAGACCGACTTCCACCACGCGAAGCCGATCTACGAGACCCTGCCGGGGTGGTCCGAGGACATCACGAAGGCGAAGACCTTCGCGGACCTGCCGAAGAACGCGCAGGCGTACGTGAAGGCGCTGGAGGAGATGTCGGGTGCCCCGATCTCCGCGATCGGGGTCGGCCCCGGCCGCACCGAGACGATCGAGATCAACTCCTTCCTGTAAGCGGCCTTGGCATGAGCGGGGTTCCGGCACACCCGGGGCCCCGCTCAGCCGTTTGCGCCCACGCGGCGGAGCCGCACAATGTCACAGCCCCGCGCCCCTGAATGCCATGCGCTGCGCGCGCGAGCGGGCTCTTTGTCCACGGGTCGTGCATGGCTGGTCGCGCAGTTTCCCGCGCCCCTCAATGCCATGCGCTGCGCGCATGCGCCTGCCCTTCGGCCGCGGGCTGTGGGGTGGTTGCTCGCGCAGTTCCCCGCGCCCCTGGCGGCGTCGATGCCGGCCCGCGCCGGGCATTGCAGCCTAATGGGAGCTACGGAGTCGGGGAATGCTTGATTCCGTAGCCGCCAGCAGGT
>NZ_BMUA01000019.1 GCF_014649955.1 Streptomyces violascens | reverse complement strand
CCGCGGGAGGTGGGGTTCGGTGCGGGGCGCCTCCGCGGGAGGTGGGGTTCGGTGCGGGCCGTCTGTGGCTGGTCGCGCCCACGCGGCGGAGCCGCACGTGTCACAACCCCGCGCCCCTGGCAGGGTGCGATGCGAGCTCCCCCGGGCCTGCGGCCCGGACCCCGACGCCCGTCCGCCCGTCAACCTGCGGACCGTGCGTGGCTGGTCGCGCAGTTCCCCGCGCCCCTTAAACCCGCTTTTCGACTGCGGGCCGTGCGTGCTGCTCGCGCAGTTCCCCGCGCCCCTGGCGGGATCTGTGCTGACCCACATCGGGCATTTCAGCCCGTCCGGCGTTTGAGGACGAGCGCCCTTGAGGCGCGAACGGGGTCTGGGGCGGAGCCCCAGGAGGACGAGCCGCACACTTCACCACCCCCGGAGGGTCTCGGGAAGGGGCGGGGTGGGGAAGAGCCACCAGGGTGGCCACCGCCTCGCTCGTGGGTATGCTCGCCGCCATGCCGCCCCCCTCCACAACACCCCCCAACCAGGGCAAACCCCGCATCGCGGACCCCTTGGGAGCTGTCGTGCACGGCGCCCCGGCGACGGCCCGGGATGCCGCCGGGGCCCCCGCCCGCCCCGCCCCCGTCGTACGGGACCGCGACGACGCCTGCCCCGGCGCCCTCCGCCTGCACACCGCAGACGACGGCAGGCTGGCCCGGCTCCGGCTCCCCGGCGGGATTTTGACGAACCGTCAGGTCGACGCGCTGGCCGCCGCAGCCGAGCGGTACGGCGACGGCCACCTCGGCATCACCTCCCGCGGCAACGCCGAGTTGCGCGGCATCGGCGACACCTGCGGCACGGGCCTCGCCGAACTGCTGCGCCACACCGCCCTGTTGCCCTCCGAGCGGCACGAGCGGATCCGCAACATCGTCGCTTCGCCGCTGGCCGGCCTCGACGGCCGGGGCCACGGCACCCTGCACCCCTGGCTGCGCGAACTGGACGCTCTCCTGTGCGCCCAGGACTGGACGCCCGCACTCTCGGGCCGCTTCCTGTTCGCCCTGGACGACGGCCGCGGCGACGTCGCCGGCCTCGGCGCCGATGTGACCTTGCTCGCACAGGCGGAGGGCAGAGCGGTCGTACGGGTCGGGGCAAGCACCGTCGGGGTGGCCGCGGCCGACGCCCCCCGCGCGGCGCTGGAAGCCGCCCGCGCCTTCCTCGCCACCGCGGCCGCCGCGGGCACCGGCGCCTGGCGCGTACGCGAACTCCCCCCGGGCCACGAGGTCGCCCTCGCACGCACCCTGGCCGACGCGGGCATCCCGGCCGAGCCCGCCCCCGTACCGGACGCGCACGCGACCGCCCCGGCACCCGGCACCGCGGCCGCCCCCGACGGAACGTACGCCGTGATCGTGGCCCCCGTACTCGGCCGCGTGACCAGCACCCAGCTACGGGCGCTCGCCGGCCCCGGCGGCGAGGTCAGGATCACCCCGTGGCGCGGATTCGTCCTCCCCGGGTTCGACGAGCGCGCGGCCCGCGAGAAGCTGCGCCGGCTCCACGACGCCGGGTTCACCACCACCCCCGACGCCCCGTGGGCCGGGGTCGGCGCGTGCACCGGCCGCCCCGGCTGCGCCAAGGCGCTGGCCGACGTACGCCGGGACGCCCTGCCGGGGCCGGGCGTGCTGCCGGTCTACTGGTCGGGCTGCGAACGCCGCTGCGGCCACCCGCACGGCGACTGGGTGGACGTGACGGCCACCCCCGACGGCCACTACACGGTGGCGGTACGGGGTGCCGGGGAACGCCAAGTACCGCTGGGGGACGGCGAGTTGGCGATTGCCGTGGCTGCGGCACGGGGCACGGCGGCACCAGAGACGGCCCGCACGCAGGCGACGGGAACCGGAACGGGAACAGGGACAACGACGAGATGAGCGAGCGCACAGTGACAGTGTTCGACTACGAGAAGGACGGCGCGGAGATCTACCGCCAGTCCTTCGCCACGATCCGCGCCGAGGCGGACCTCACCGGCCTGCCCGCCGACGTGAGCCAGGTCGCGGTCCGCATGATCCACGCCTGCGGCATGACGGACCTGACCCGCGACCTCGGCTGGACGCCCGGCGTCGTGGCCCGGGCTCGCGAGGCGCTGCGCGCGGGCGCGCCGATCCTGTGCGACGCGCGGATGGTGGCCAGCGGGGTGACCCGCAAGCGGCTGCCCGCCGACAACGAGGTCCTGTGCACGCTGGCCGACCCGTCGGTGCCCGAGCTCGCCGCGAAGATGGGCACGACGCGCAGCGCCGCCGCCCTGGAACTGTGGCGCGACCGCCTCGACGGCGCGGTGGTGGCCGTCGGCAACGCGCCCACCGCCCTGTTCCGGCTGCTCGAAATGATCGAGGAGGGCGCGCCGCGGCCGGCCGCCGTCATCGGCGTACCGGTCGGCTTCATAGGCGCCGCCGAGTCCAAGGACGCGCTCGCCGCGCACCCCTCGGGCCTGGAACACCTGGTGGTACGGGGCCGGCGCGGCGGCAGCGCGATCGCCGCGGCCGCACTCAACGCGATCGCGAGCGAGACGGAATGAACGAGAAGAACAACAACCCGGGGCGTCTTTACGGGGTCGGGCTCGGGCCCGGTGACCCCTCCCTCATGACCGTACGCGCGGTGGAAGCCATCGCCGAGGCGGACGTGGTGGCGTACCACTCGGCGCGGCACGGCCGGTCCATAGCGCGCTCGATCGCGGCGAAGCACATCCGAGCCGACCACATCGAGGAGAAGCTGGTCTATCCGCTCACCGTGGAGACCACCGACCACCCCGGCGGCTACCGGGGCGCCCTGAACGACTTCTACGAGGAGGCCTCGGCCCGGCTCGCCGAGCACCTCGACGCGGGCCGCACGGTCGCCGTGCTCGCCGAGGGCGACCCGCTCTTCTACGGCTCGTACCAGCACATGCACAAGCGGCTCGCGCACCGCTACCCGACCGAGGTGATCCCCGGGGTGACCTCGGTGAGCGCCGCGGCCGCCCGGCTCGGGGAGCCGCTGGTGGAGGCCGAGGAGGTGCTGACGATCCTGCCCGGCACGCTGCCGGAGGAGGAGCTCACCGCGCGCCTGGCCGCGACGGACTCGGCGGTGGTGATGAAGCTGGGCCGTACGTTCACCAAGGTGCGCCGGGCGCTGGAGCGTTCGGGCCGTCTGGACGAGGCCCGGTATGTGGAGCGCGCCACGATGGAAGGCGAGCGCACGGGCCAACTCGCGGACATCGACGCCGAGTCGGTGCCCTACTTCTCCGTCGCGGTGCTCCCCAGCCGCATCGACGCCACCGTGCCGGAGCGCGAGCGCGGCGAGGTCGTGGTCGTCGGCACCGGTCCGGCGGGCCCGCTGTGGCTGACCCCCGAGACGCGGGGCGCGCTCGCCGCCGCCGACGACGTGGTCGGCTACACGACGTACGTGGACCGGGTGCCGGAGCGCCCCGGCCAGCGGCGGCACGGCTCGGACAACAAGGTGGAGTCGGAGCGCGCCGAGTTCGCACTCCAACTGGCCGTGCGGGGAAGGCGAGTCGCGGTCGTCTCGGGTGGTGACCCGGGCATCTTCGCGATGGCCACCGCCGTCCTCGAGGTGGCCTCGCAGCCGGAGTACGCGGACGTCCCCGTGCGGGTCCTGCCGGGAGTGACCGCGGCCAACGCGGCCGCCGCCCGCGCGGGCGCCCCGCTCGGCCACGACTACGCGACGATCTCGCTGTCCGACCGGCTCAAGCCCTGGGAGGTCATCGCGGAGCGCCTGCACGCGGCGGCCTCCGCCGATCTCGTCCTCGCGCTCTACAACCCCGGCTCCGCCAGCCGCACCTGGCAGGTCGCCAAGGCCCGCGAGCTGCTCCTGGAGCACCGGACGCCGGACACCCCGGTCGTGGTCGCCCGGGACGTGGGCGGCCCCGCCGAGCGGGTCCGCATCGTGCGCCTGGCCGACCTGGAGCCGGCCGAGGTCGACATGCGGACGATCCTGCTGATCGGCTCCTCGCAGACCCGGACCGTACGGCGCGGGGACGGCGAGGAGATCGTCTGGACCCCGCGCCGCTACCCGGAGAACTGACGGACCCAGGCGGCCGCCTCCTCCGGGGTGGCCGCCAGGGCGACCCCGTCCGGCACGGGAGGCCGCCGCACGACGACGACGGGGATCCCCGCCTCGCGGGCGGCGGTGAGCTTGGGCGAGGTGGCGGCGCCCCCGCTGTCCTTGGTGACGAGCACGTCGATGGCAGCGCGCCGCAACACCTCCCGCTCCCCTTCGAGCGTGAAGGGCCCGCGGTCGAGCAGCACTTCCATCCGTACCGGACAGGGCGGCTCGGGCGCGTCCACCGACCTCATCAGGAACCACAGCTCATCGAGATGGGCGAAGGCGGCGAGGCCCATGCGTCCGGTGGTGAGGAAGACGCGGCGGCCGAGGGCGGGGAGCAGGGCAGCGGCCTCGTCCAGGGAGTCCGCCGGGTGCCAGCGGTCGCCTTCGCCGGGGACCCAGCCGGGCCGGCGCAGCGCGAGCAGGGGAACATGGGCTGCGGCCGCGGCGGCCGCCGCGTTGAAACTGATGGTCCGGGCGAAGGGGTGGGTGGCGTCGATGAGCGCGTCCACCTCGTGCGTACGCAGCCACTGCGTGAGCCCGTCGACACCGCCGAATCCGCCGACGCGGACCTCCCCGTCCGGCATCCGGGGCGCGGCGACCCGCCCCGCGAGCGAACTGGTCACGCGCAGCCCGGCGACCTCGGCGCCGTGCAGCAGCCCCGCCAGCCGACGGGCCTCGCCCGTACCCCCCAGAATCAAGACGTGCACAGGATCGGATTCCGTTCGTGAGTGAGGCCGAGGGCGTGAGCAGGGCGGGCAGGACCGTGGGCGATGAGTGAGGCGAAGGGCGGACGCGGTGCCCAACTCAAGCACACCGGGCTGCGCCCCGGCTGGACGACCGGTGCCTGCGCGACGGCGGCGACGACGGCCGCGTACACCGCGCTGCTGACCGGCGAGTTCCCCGACCCGGTGACGATCACGCTGCCGCGCGGCCAGACCCCGGCGTTCGCGCTGGCCGCGGAGGAACTGGCGGCCGGCCACGCGATGGCGGCGGTGGTGAAAGACGCGGGCGACGACCCGGACGTGACGCACGGCGCCCTGATCCGCTCGACGGTACGGCTGCTTCCGCCGGGCTCCGGAGTGGTGTTCCGGGCGGGCGAGGGGGTGGGCACGATCACCCTGCCGGGCCTGCCGCTGCCGGTGGGCGAACCGGCGATCAACCCGGTCCCGCGCGAGATGATGCGAGACCATGTGGCGCTGGTGGCGGGCCGGCACGGCGCGACGGGCGACGTCGAGGTGACCATCTCCGTGGACCACGGAGAGGAGATCGCCCGCTCGACGTGGAACCCGCGCCTGGGCATCCTGGGCGGCCTGTCGATCCTGGGCACGACGGGCATCGTCGTCCCGTACTCCTGCTCGGCGTGGATCGACTCGATCCGGCGGGGCGTGGACGTGGCGAGGGCGGCGGGCCGTACCCATGTGGCGGGGTGCACGGGCTCGACGTCGGAGAAGACGGTGGTGACGGAGTACGGCCTGCCCGAGGACGCGCTCCTGGACATGGGGGACTTCGCGGGCGCGGTCCTGAAGTACGTACGCCGCCATCCGGTGGACCGCCTGACGATCTGCGGCGGCTTCGCCAAACTCTCGAAACTGGCGGCGGGCCACCTGGACCTGCACTCGGCCCGCTCCCAAGTGAACAAGCAGTTCCTGGCGGACCTGGCGCGCGAGGGCGGCGCGGCGGAGTCGTTGGCGGCGGAGGTGGAGCAGGCCAACACCGGCCTGGCGGCCCTGCAGCTGTGCACGGCGGCAGGGGTCCCGCTGGGCGACCTGGTGGCGTCCCGGGCGCGGGACGAGGCGCTGGGGGTGCTGCGGGGGGCGCCGGTGGTGGTGGATGTGATCTGCATCGACCGCGCGGGAACGGTGGTGGGCCGAAGCGACCCGGCCGGGCCGTGACGCCCCGCGAGACGGGAGGTGCTGGGGCTCCCGCCCCGGACCCCGTTCGCGCCTCAAGGGCGCCGCCCTCAAACTCCCCCAAGGCCTCAAGGGCCAGGGGGGACCCCCATGACGGGCTGAAGATGTCGGTGCTGGGACAGCGTCAACCCTGCTAGGGGCGCGGGGAACTGCGCGAGCAACCACGCACGGCCCGCGGCCAACCAAACAAGCCCCTCCGGCGTTTGAGGAGCGGGGGCCGGGGGGGCAGAGCCCCCGGCAACCCCCGGCCGGAGGGCGGCCCCTCAGCAGCGGTGCCGGTCCGCCGAATACAGGTGGCTGTCCCTGAACCCTGACGCCCCCAGCACGCGCCCCACCAGAATCACAGCGGTGCGCACAACCCCCGCCTCCTTCACCTGCCCCGCGATGTCGGCCAGCGTCCCGCGCAGAACGAGCTCCTCGGGCCGCGAGGCAAAGGCGACCACCGCCGCAGGACAGTCCGCCCCGTAATGCGGCAGCAACTCCTCGACGACCCGGTCGACATACCCCGTGGCCAGGTGCAGAACAAGCAGCGCGCCGCTGCGCCCCAGCGTCGCGAGGTCCTCCCCCTCCGGCATGGCCGTGGCCCGCTGGGCGATGCGGGTCAGGATGACGGTCTGGCCGACCGTGGGCACGGTGAGCTCCCGCTTGAGGGCAGCCGCGGCGGCGGCGAACGCGGGCACCCCCGGCACGACCTCGTAGGGGACCCCGGCCGCGTCGAGCCGCCGCATCTGCTCGGCGACGGCGCTGAACACGGACGGGTCCCCGGAGTGCAGCCGGGCCACGTCCTGCCCGGCCTCGTGGGCGCGTACCAACTCCCCGACGATCTCGTCCAGGTTGAGCTGCGCGGTGTCCACGAGGCGGGCCCCCTCGGGGCACTCCGCGAGGAGTTCGCGCGGGACGAGGCTGCCCGCGTACAGGCAGACTTGGCAGGAGGCGAGCGTACGGGCGCCGCGCACCGTGATCAGGTCGGCGGCGCCGGGCCCCGCGCCGATGAAGTACACGGTCATGTGGCTGCTCCTGATGAAAGGTCGAGGTCGAGGTCGATCGGACCGGAGGACTTGGTCACGCACCACTGCGTGACGGGCATGGCCTGCCGCCACCCGGTGAACCCGCCGACCGGAACGGCGTGCGCGACCGCGAGCCGTACGAGTTCGCCGCCGTGCCGCCGGTACCACTCGGCGAGCAGCGCCTCGGACTCCAGGGTGACGGTGTTGGCGACGAGCCGTCCGCCGACGGGAAGCGCGTCCCAGCAGGCTGCGAGGAGCCCGGGTGCGGTGAGCCCGCCGCCGATGAACACGGCGTCTGGGGTGGGGAGTTCGGCCAGCGCGGCCGGGGCGGCGCCGGTGACGACGCGCAGTGCGGGCACGCCGAGCCGGTCGGCGTTGCGGGCGATGCGGTCGGCCCGTACGGGGTCGCGCTCGACCGTGAAGGCCCGGCAGGAGGGGTGCGTACGCATCCACTCGACCGCGATGGAGCCGGAGCCGCCGCCGACGTCCCAGAGGAGTTCGCCGGGCGCGGGCGCGAGCGCGCCGAGGGTGGCGGCGCGGATGTGCCTCTTGGTGAGCTGCCCGTCGTGCTCGTACGCAGCGTCCGGCAGCCCCGGTACGGCACCGAGGCGCAGCGCGTCGGGGCGGCGGAGGCAGTCGACGGCGATGACGTTGAGCGCGTCGCCGGGCGGGAGGTCCCACCCGTCGGCGACCCCCTCGACGCAGCGCTCGTCTTTCGCCCCGAGCCGTTCGAGCACGCGCATCCGGCTGGGCCCGAACGCGCGGTCGCGCAGGAGCGCGGCGACGTCGGCGGGGGTGTCGGCACCGGCGCTGAGCACGAGGAGCCGACGCCCGTCGTGGAGGGCGGCGGCGATCCGGGCGAGCGGCCGCCCGACGACGGTGACGACCTCGGTCTCCTCGACGACCCAGCCGAGGCGGGCGCAGGCGTAGGAGAGGGAGGAGGGGTGCGGCAGAACGCGGGGCGGGGCGCCGAGGACCTCGGTGAGGGTGCGCCCGATGCCGTAGAACATGGGATCACCGCTGGCGAGCACGGCGACGCGGCGCCCGCGGTGCGCTTCGAGGAGTACGGGAACGGCGGCCCGGAGCGGGGTGGGCCAGGCAACTCGTTGTGCGCCGCACGCTTCGGGCAGCAGAGCGAGCTGCCGGGCCCCGCCGATGACGACCTGGGCGGCGCCGAGCGCGTCCCGCGAGGCGGGAGCGAGCCCGTCCCACCCGTCGGCCCCGATCCCGATGACGGTGACGTCGGGGAGGGGGTTGGGGGGGTGGGGGGTCACGGTGGGTACCTCGGTGTGAGCGCGCGGGGGACGGAGCCGCACTCTACTGTCCACCCACCCGGGCCAAACGTCCCGGGCCCGGCTGTCCCGATGCCGCCGCGTGGTTCCGGGGGCGATTGCGGTTCGGCGGGGTGCGGGGTGGAGGTGCGGTTCGGCGAGGTGCGGGGTCCGGGGCGGAGCCCCGAAAGGGGTGCAGGGGACGGCGCGCGACCCCGGGCGACGACCCCCCGCCCTCCCCGGGCGGACAGGTAGCCGCACACCTCTTGCGGCTTGGTCCAGACCAATGCCAGTCTCTCAACTACCGCCACCAGAGGGCGACTTGGCGCGCCCGCGAACCGCCGCAGTCGCCCCGCCTCCCCACGATCAAGGAGCACTCGCATGTCCGCACGGCGTACCGCAGCGTCCCTGGGTGTCCTCGGGGCGACCTCCCTGACGCTCCTCACCCTCACCCCGACGCCCGCCTCCGCGCACGGAGCCATGTTCAACCCGGTCAGCCGGATCGCCGCCTGTTACGCCGAAGGCCCGGAGCACCCGGTGTCGCAGGTGTGCAAGGACCTCGTCGCCGACTCGGGCACCCAGCCGCTGTACGACTGGAACGAGGTGAACATCGCCAACGCCAACGGCCAGTCCCGCCAGCTCATCCCAGACGGCAAGCTGTGCTCGGCGAACCGGGACAAGTACCGGGCGCTCGACTGGGCCCGTACCGACTGGCCGTCCACCGGCGTCGCGGCGGGGCGGTTCGACTTCAAGTTCCGGGTGACGGCGGCGCATTCGGGCACGATGACGGTGTACATCACCAAGCAGGGCTTCGACCCGACCAAGCCGCTGAAGTGGTCCGACCTGGACGACACCCCCGTCGCCACCTACCAGACCTCCAGAACGGCGACCGACGGCTACTACAACTTCACCGGTACGCTGCCGGCCCGCACCGGCCGCCACGTCATCTACAAGGTCTGGCAGCGCGACGACAGCCCGGAGGCGTTCTACAGCTGCTCGGACGTGGTGTACGGCGGCACCGCGAAGGCCGCCGCGGCGCCGTCGGAGCAGAGGATGACCGCGGACGCCCCCCACTCCACCGTGGCCCACCACGGCCACGGCGGCGACCCCACAATTCCGGCGCCGGCCACCCGGGGCCCGTCGGACAACTCCGTAGCCCCCCAAGCCCTGGCCGCGGTATCCACCGCAAGCGCCGCGGCAGGCGGCTTCCTCCTCCTGCGCCGCCGCCGCGGCTGAGCCGGTCAACCCACCCGGACACCCCGCCCGTTGGGCCGTGAAGTTTCCCGAAGGGAAATGTGAGTCAGACCACGCACAGCTCGCAAATTCCGACCGAATAGGTAAACTTCAGGTCAAGTCAGCAAGCCGGACGGCGTAGCGGTGGTCCCGACCAGGACTGGCACGAACAGCGTCGTCCGGCTCTTTCTGTTGCGCCGCCCCCATCGACCCCGGGCAGCGGCGCGGGGAACCGACAGGGGGAGTTGAAGCAATGAGCGTGGCGGAATTCGACACCAGAAAGCTGGACCGGCTGACCTGCCGGGAACGAGAGGTCCTGCGCAACCTCGCCCAGGCCGAGCCGAACCGGGCGCTCGCCCGGCGCCTCGGCATCGCCGAGCGCACGGTCAAGGCCCACATCACGAGCGTCGTACGCAAACTCGACCTCGACTCCAGACTTGAGGCGACCTTGGTGTCCGTCCAGCATCGCGAAGCTCTGACCCAGGATTCCATTGCCTCTTAGGGCAATGCCCTAAGAGGCAATGGAAGAAGTCGATCACGGACGGCAAGATCAAAGGTGCCGCCCGGGACGCCGGAGCGGCGCACGGGACGGTGCGCAGCGCGGCATCCGCGCCCGGATCATCCATAGCCTCCGGGAAGGAATCCCCACCTCATGAACCGTTCGACCATCCGTCGCGTCATGCCCGCGGCCGCCGTCGGCTCGGCCGTCTTCGGCGCCTTCATGGTCGCCGCCGTCGCCGCGCCGTTCTTCCTCAAGAGCTCCTTCAAGATGAGCAACGACGCGGCCTCGGCCGCCTGGCAGTCGATCATGGCGGGCATGGACATCGCCTCCGCGATCGGCCTGGCCTCCGGTGGTCTGGCCATCGGCGGCGCTCTCATGTGGGCGGCCAAGCAGGCCATCAAGCGCGGCGGCCGCAAGGCATTCGTCGCCTGATGTGCATTCATGTGCCGCCGGGATTCGGACCAGTGGAATCCCGGCGGTCACGGGCCACTCAAGGGTTATTCATTCGGTAAAGCAACAACGGGGCGGGAAACGCAATGAGGACGACGGCCGGCCTCCTGCGCCGGCAATGGCCGAGCCTTTTGTGCGGCGCGGTGCTCTGGTTCACGGCGTTCGGCGTCGGCTGGTTCAACGCGCCGACGGACGCGAGCGCGTTGACCCGGGTCCGGCAGGACGGCGACTTGGAGCTCTTCCGGTCGATCCTGCTCAGGAACGTCGGCGTTTCCGGCGCCCTGTTCCTCGGCGTCGTCACGGCCGGTCTGGCCACGGTGCCGGTGGCCCTGGTCACCGGTGCGCTCGCCGGTCACAGCTGGGGCCAGGCGGCCCCGGCCCTCGGCGGCGAGGGGGTTCTCCGGCATCTGCTGCCGCACATGCCGCTGGAGCTGGCGGCTGTGGCGGTCGCCGCCGGCGCGGGTCTGGTGCCGCTGGTGACCTGGGCCCGTTCCGGCCTCGGCCGGCCGATCGGCCGTACCGAGTGGTGGTCCCAGATCGTCGATGCCGCCCGGCTCTGGGCGGTGTCGCTGGCAGGTCTTGTCGTAGCTGCGGGAGTGGAGACATGGGTGAGCACATAGGACGTACGCCGGGAGGTGCCCAACTTCCGGCCTACAACAGCGACTTCGGCGGGGCGGCGGCCATGCTGTCGGACGCGGGCGGGCCGTCGGACCGGCTCCCGACCAGACGCGCCCATGCGCTCGGCATCGCGCTGCTGCTGCTCTGCACCGCCGCCTTCTGCGTACCGCTGTGGGGCGAGATCCGGGCGCGTCTCCAGGTCCGCCTGCCCGACGCGCCGAACGGCGCGGTCGGGATCGGCACGGCCATCGGGTGGAGCACCGCGACCCTGGCCAACCTGGTGACGATCGGCGTGCTCGGCGTGCTCTTCGGGGTGCTCGGCGCGCTGGCCCTGCGGTGGCGCACCCCCGGCCGAGCCACGTTCGACTTCACCGGCGCGCGCCGGACGTTCACCCTCGCCTGGGGCCTGTACGTCCTCGCCAAGCTGGCCGGACAGGGCATCCTTGCCTTCTTCGAAGGTGCCCAACTCGCCGATGCCGTACCGGCGTTGATGCGTCCCGATGCCTGGCTTGCGCTGCTCTTCGGTGCGCTCCTGTGGGCCGCCCGGGCCCTCGCGGGAGCCACCTGGCCACGCGCACTGGCCACGGCGGGCATCCTCACCGTCCTGTACGCCGGGACGCTTGTGCTGCTGCCCTCCTGAGCCCCGAACCCCCGAGAAGAACCGTCCCGACGCACACCGTACGGCCGGAGAACTGTGATCCAGCGTCTTGTCCTCAGCATCCTGGGGAACCGGAAAGTCATCGAACTCGCCCTGCGCTGCTGGGCCGTGATCGCGGACGGCCTGGTACATCCGGCCGTGCGGATCGCGGGCGGGGTCGCGGCGGTGACGTCCGGCGCCTGTGCCCTCGCGTACTTCGCGCGGTTCAGCACCAGCGTGGACGCGACAAGACGGGCGGTGGAGGCCTCGGACGACCTCACCGGGGACCCCGGCAAGGTGATGGACATCCTCCACCTGCTCAGCTTCGTCTGGCTGATCAGCGGCATCGTGCTGGTCGTGATGGGCCTGATGGTGTCCTTCGCCCGGTCCGGGGGCCTGCTGATCGTCGTCGGCGGCGTGGTGTGGTGGGCTCCCCTCGGCTTCCTCGGCCTCAGACTCCCGGGGGCGTCCGGCCTGCACCTGCTCGCGGGGATCTTCGTGGCGCTCGTCATCCCGGCCGCGGTGCTCTGCCCCGCCCAGCGGTACGCCGGTGGGGCCCGGCGGCGCCGGAAGGAGCCCGCGCCGGATGAGGTCTGACTCCACGGGCCCCGCCCGGTGGCCGCACGTGGTCGCCGCGCTGTGCCTTGCCGACACCCGCAGACGCCTGAACCTCATGTCCGGCGAGGGCACCGAGGGCCGTCGGCGGCGGCGCGCGGCCGTCGTCATCCTGTCCGCCGGTACGGCGGCGGTGCTCGGCGCCCTGGTGCTGCTCGGCCGCACCCTGGGCGCGCTGGCCCCGGTCGGCGGCCTCACGCCCGCCGGTCTCGCCTCGCTGACCTGGGCCCCGGCGGTGGCCTGGACGGCGGCCCAACTCCTGGGCGCCGACCTGTCGTCGGCCCGCTCCCTGGTGCGTCCGGCCGACATGAGCGTGCTGCGTACGCTGCCGGTGTCCCGGGGCCAGGTGGTCGCCGCCCGGCTCGTCGTTCCCACGGCCGGGACCGCCCTCGCGCTCCTGGTCGCCCTCGGCGCGGTCGCGCTGCCCTGGCTCGCCGTCACCGGCCACGGCCGCGACCTGCTGCCCGTCCTCGCCGTCAACGCCTGCGGGACCGTCGCTGTGGCCGGGGCCCTGCGCGTCCTGCTGGTCGCCCTGTTCATGGTGCGGGTCGCCCGGGTCGCGCAGCTGCCCCGGGCGCTGCTCGCCGGGGTGGCCGGCTGCTGCGCCGGCCTGTTCGCGGCTCCCTTCGTCCGGACCCTCGGGGCGACTCCGGACGAGGCCGAGGCCACGGTGACCCGCGTGGTCGCGGACGCGCTCGCCTCCGGCCGCCCCGGCCTGTGGACCACCCTGCACACCCCGGCCCGGCTCGGCTGGACCGCCGCGGGCTACCTCGCGGTGGCCGTGCTCGCGGCCGCCATCGCTGCCGTGCGCGTGCGGGCCACCGCCCGGCGCGACGCGGCCAACCCCTCGGCCCCGTACCGGATCCGCCACCGCACCGCCGGGCGCCCGCGCACCGCCCCCCGCGGGCCGACGCCCCTGTCACTCGTCCTGAGGCTGACCCGGCTGCGGCTGCGGCGCGGCGACCCGGCGGTGGTCGGCGGGCTCGCCCGGCTGCAGCGGCTGAGCATCGCCTGCGGGGCGTTCTGCGCGGGGATCGCGGCCGCCCTCGACAGCCCGCTGTGGCAGCTGCCCGCGCCCGCGCTCGCAGGTCTGCTCGTCGCGGCGGCCCTGATGACGACGGGCGAGGTGATCCAGAGCTGCGGCATCGAGGCCGACCGGGACTCCTGGGACCTGCTGCGCCAGTCCCCGCTGCCGTCGGGCGCCTGGCCGGCGGCGAAGGCCGTCGCCTGCGCTCTGGCCGTACTCGCCGTGACGGCGCCGCTCTTCCTCGGGGTGGCCGCACTGGGCGGGGTGAGCGGCGCCGAGTGGGGCGTGGCCGTCCTGCTGCTGCCCGTCGTGGCGCTCGCGACGGGCGGCGCCTCGGTCCTCACCTGGTACGCGGTGCCGCGTACCGAGGGCTTCGACGCGGGGCGGGTCTCGCGGCCCCCGACGGCGGACCTGGTGGAGGGCGTGTTCGCAGCGCTCCTCACGCTGCCCGCGACAGCGGGCCTCGCGCTGGTCGGGTCGCTCACCGACGGCCTCGCGAACAGCCTCCTGGGATGCGCGCTCCTCGGCGCCGTACTGGCGGTGTTCGCGCTCGGTCTGCGCCGCCTGAGCGGCACGGACCTGCCCGGACCACGCCCACCACTCGCCCACCGACCCTCGGGGGAACCTCAGTGATCGCGACATCAGGCCTCTCCGTCCGGCGCGGCGAGACCGAACTCTTCGGCGGCCTCGACCTGCGCATCGAGGCAGGGGAATCGGTCCGTCTCGCGGGACCGAACGGCTGCGGAAAGAGCACCCTCCTCTCCGTGTTCGCCGGCCTGTGCACACCGTCGGCCGGCTCGGTCACCGTCGCGGGCCGCGACCCCGGCGACCGGGCGGTCCGTGCCCTGCGCGGCTTCCTGCAGGAGCCGCCCCCGCTGTACGAACACCTCACCACGGGCGAGCAGTTGGCGCTGGTGGCCCGGTTGTGGGGTGTCCGCAGGAAGGCGCTGCTCGATCGCGCCGGGGCACTGGGGCTCGCGGACCGCCGGGACGTACTCGTCGGGGAGCTCTCCCTCGGCCAGCGCAAGAAGCTCGGTTACGTCTGTGCCACCGCGCACGCGCCCCAACTCCTTCTCCTGGACGAGCCGTTCAACGCGCTCGACCAGGCCGCCGCCGCCTCGGTCACCGACGACCTGCGGCGACGGGGCCGGGAGGGGCTGACCACCGTCCTGGTGTCCCACCTGGACGTCGGCGAGCCCCTGCTCATCGACCGGACCATCGACCTCGGCGCCCTCGCCCCCACCACTGGAGACGGCGAATGATCGACGTACAGCGCCTGGTGAAGACCTACGCGGGCCGACGCATCCTGGACGACCTCTCCTTCCACGTCTCTCCGGGCCGGGTGACCGCGTTCCTCGGGCCCAATGGGGCGGGCAAGTCGACCACCCTGCGCATGATCATGGGTCTGGGGCGGCCCGACTCCGGGACCGCGACCGTCCTCGGCGTCCCCTACCGCGAACTCCCCGCGCCCTTGCGGTCCGTGGGCGCCCTGCTCGACGCCTCGGCCGTCCACCCCGCCCGCAGCCCGCGCGCCCACCTCGGCTGGCTCGCCCGCACCCATCGCATCGCACCGGCGCGGGTGGACGAGGTGCTCGAACTGGTCGGGCTGACCACCGCCGCGCGCAGACCGGTACGCGGGTTCTCGCTCGGCATGCGGCAGCGGCTCGGCATCGCCGCCGCCCTGCTCGGCGACCCGGAACTGCTGATCCTGGACGAGCCGGTGAACGGCCTCGACCCGGAGGGCATTCGCTGGTTCCGCACGCTGATGCGCGCCCTCGCCGACGAGGGCCGCACCGTGCTCGTCTCCAGCCATCTGATGAACGAGATGGCCCTGGTCGCCGACCACGTCCTGGTCATCGGTCAGGGCCGGGTGCTCAGCGACGGCCCCCTCGGCGACCTCCTGCGCGGCGGAACCCCGGCGGTCAGACTGCGATCCGGCCAACTCCCCGCCATGGCCGTAGCGTTGAGAAACGCCGGAGCAGAGCTGACCCACGACAACAGCCCGAACGGGCTGGTCCTCGTGACCGGCCTCTCCGCACGCCGGATCGGCGACCTCGCCGCGCAGCAGGGCTGCGCGATCCATGAACTCACCCCAGTGGAGCCGGAGTTGGCGGACATCTATCTACGGCTGACCGACGAGGCCGCCGAGTACCGGGCGGGCACGCCCTTCACCGGCGGGCGCCGGAGCGAGGTGGCCGGCCGTGCGTGACGCGCTCGCCGCCGAGTGGATCAAACTGCGCTCGCTGCGTTCCACCCCGGCACTGCTGCTCACCGGGCTCCTCGTGACCGTACTGACCGGCTTGCTGCTCTGCCTGCTGATCGGACCCGAGTTCCGGCGCGCGGCACCGGCCGACCGTACGGGCTTCGACCCCATCGGGCTCTCCTACTCCGGAATGCAGCTCGGCCAGCTCGCCCTCGTGGTCCTGGCCGTCCTGTCGGTGGGGTCGGAGTTCGGCACCAGCATGATCCGCACCTCGCTCGCCGCGGTGCCCGGCCGGGCCCGGTTCCTGACGGCCAAACTCACCCTGCTCGCGGCCACCGGTCTCGCCTGGGGCCTGCTGACCGGCAGCGCGGCCCTGCTCTGCGGCACCCGGGCCCTGGGCGCGGCGCCGTCCGAACTCCCGCTCGCAGACGTGCTGCGTACGACGCTGGGGGCCGGTCTCTACGGCGCGCTCATCTCCGGCTGCGCGGGGGCGGTCACCTTCATGGTGCGGCGGTCGATCGCCGCGCTCGGCATTCTGCTGCCGCTGCTGTTCCTCGTGTCCAGCCTGCTCGGCGCCTCGTCGCGACTCGCCGCCTTCGCCCGCCTGCTGCCGGACCGGGCCGGGCTGCGGCTGATGCAGGTCCATCAGGAACCCGGCGACCTGACACCCGCGGGTGGCGGCGCGGTCCTGCTGCTGTGGACGCTGGTGGCCGCGTTCGTGGCGTACGCGCTGTTCTCGCGGCGCGAGGTCTGAGCCACCACCGGAATCAGCGCACCCCCTGCAACCGCGGCAGATGCAGATCCCGGAAGACCGCCGTCAGCCGCAGCGCCAGAACGATCCCGGCGGCGGCGACCGTCGTCAGGGCCGGGCCCGCCTCCAGCCAGTGCAGGACCTGGTAGCAGACCGCGCCGGCCAGCGCGGCGGTCGCGTACACCTCCTCGCGGAGCAGCAGCGGCGGGAACTGGCCGCACAGGACGTCGCGCACGACCTCGCCCGTGACGCCGGTCAGGACGGCGAGGATCACCACCGCGGCCGGGGTGACCCCGGCGTCCACCGCGGCGCGGGCGCCCATCACCGTCACCACCGCGAGGCCCACCGCGTCCACCACCATCAGCGAACGGCGCGGAAGTTCCCGGCGTCGCAGGTACAGCATCGTGGCGCCGGCGGTGCAGGCGATGACGGTCAGCAGGACCCAGTCGTGCGTCCAGTACAACGGGTGGCGGTCGAGGATCAGGTCGCGCAGGGTGCCGCCGGACACGGACGCGGCGAAGGCCAGGACCAGGCCGCCGAAGGGGTCCATGTTCGCCCGGTGCGCGGCCAGCACACCACTGGCCGCGAACGCGGCGACACCGATCAGATACAGCACGTGCGGCAGCATGAGGTCACCCCCGGGTGGAGACGCAGGAAGAACGCGGTTCAGCGCGGGCGGCGGCGGGCGATAGCAGGCCGCTGAAGTCCATCCCTCGATCGTGCCGGGCGGCGCGCCCTCCGCGGATCGGCCGTTGGGCCGGGACCCGGCCCGCACGACCCGCCGAAAGCATGAGCTCGGGGCCGGGCTCAGAGCCCTGACTCCCACCAGGCCCTTCGCGCTACTTTCACGTCCACGCAAGTATGTTACTTTCGTATCGACGCAAATACACGCACGGCCGTCGTCTCCGTGCCCGCAGCGAGGAGGTGTTCGGGAATGAGTCCCGACCGAAGTCCTCGCCGCCCCCTGCCCGTCGGCTGATCCGGCCGCCCGGCACTTTTCCCGGAGCAGAGCGCACCTCCGCATACGCGGCGTGCGCCCCGCTCGGCATGCGCTCGAACGCCGCGCACACCCATTCCCCAACCCCACCCCGTCCCACCCCTGACGACCCCAGGAGGTTTCGTCATGACCATGCTCACCCCTACCCCTACCCCTACCCCCACCCCCACCCCCGAGAAGCTCGCACCGCCGGGCCGGCGTGGGCGGCGGGAGCGGCGGGCCGCCGAGCTGGAGGCCCGTACCCGCGTCGTCGGCGAGCGGCTCGGCGCCATCGCCGCGCAGCCCACCGCCCACGTACTCAAGGACTACGGTATCGGCCGCGAAGGGCTCTGCCAGGCCGAGGTGCTCGACCGCCAGGAGCGGCACGGCCTCAACGTGGTCGCCCAGGAGCGTGCCCCGCGCTGGTACGCACAGCTGGCCAGGGCGTACGCGAACCCGTTCATCGCCGTACTCGTCTTCCTCGCCGCCGTCATGTACTGGCAGGACCCGGCCGACCCCGGCGTCGTCATCCTGTCCGTGATGGTCGCCGTCAGCGGACTGCTGCGCTTCTGGCAGGAGTTCCGCTCCGGGCGGGCCGCCGACGCGCTGAAGAAGCTGGTCACCACGACCACAGCCGTCCAGCGCCGGGCCGGTCGCGGGGCGATGACGACCACCGTCGAGATCCCGATGGACCAGGTGGTCCCGGGCGACATGGTCAAGCTGGGGGCGGGCGACCTGATCCCGGCGGACCTGCGGCTCGTCACCGCCAAGGACCTGATGGTCAGTCAGGCGGCCCTGTCGGGCGAGTCGCTGCCGGTCGCCAAGGCCGATGCGAGGAGCGGGGAGGACAACAGCTCCCCGTCGGCCGACCCCGTCGACGCGGACAACCTCTGCCTGATGGGTACGTCCGTAACGTCCGGTACCGCTACGGGAGTGGTGGTCGCCACCGGAGCGGACACCTACTTCGGTTCGATGGCGGGCTCACTCGTCGGGGAGCGTCCGCAGACCAACTTCGACAACGGGGTGCGCAGGGTCAGCTTCCTGCTGATCCGCTTCATGCTGGTGATGGTCCCCGTCGTGTTCGCGATCAACGGGATCACGAAGGGCGACTGGGACGAGGCGTTCCTGTTCGCCGTCGCCGTCGCGGTCGGGCTCACGCCCGAGATGCTGCCGATGGTCGTCTCCGCGAACCTCGCGCGCGGCGCCGTCGCGATGGCGAAGAAGAAGGTCGTCGTCAAGCGGCTCAACGCGATCCAGAACCTGGGCGCGATGGACGTCCTGTGCACCGACAAGACGGGCACGCTCACCGAGGACCGCATCGTCCTGGACCGCTACCTCGACGTGCACGGCAGGGAGGACAACGAGGTCCTGGAGTACGGGTACTTGAACGCCCACTTCCAGACCGGCCTGCGCAACCTCATGGACCGGGCGGTCATCGACCGCGTCGACGAGGCCGAGGAGGTTGTCGTCGACGCACGGTTCTCGATGGTCGACGAGATCCCCTTCGACTTCGCCCGGCGCCGGATGTCCGTCGTTCTCCGTCGCAACGGCCTGCTGGGCAAGGCGGGCCGGGCAGAGCACGTCCTGATCACCAAGGGCGCGGTGGAGGAGGTCCTCGGCCTCTGTACGCACATGAGGGACCGGGGCGAGGAGGTCGAGCTCACCGAACAGCTGCGTTGGCACGTCACCCGTACCGCCGAGGACAACAACCGCCAGGGACTGCGGGTCCTGGCCGTCGCCACCCGTACGATGCCGACCCCGCGCGACACCTACACCGTCGCGGACGAGTCCGGCCTGACCCTGGTCGGCTTCCTCGCCTTCCTCGACCCGCCGAAGGCGGACGCGGCCGCCGCGCTGCGCGGCCTCGCGGACAACGGCATCGCGGTGAAGGTGATCACCGGCGACAACGAGCTGGTCGCGGCGCGGGTCTGCGCGGACGTGGGCATCGAGGTGGGTACGGTCGTGACGGGCCCGGAGCTGGACGCCCTCAACGAGACCGGGCTGCGCCAACTCGCCTCCGCGACAACGGTGTTCGCGAAGACCAACCCGGTGCAGAAGGCCCGTATCGTACGGGCTCTGCAGGCCGAGGGGCGCACGGTGGGCTTCCTCGGGGACGGCATCAACGACGCGGCGGCACTGCGGGACGCGGACGTCGGCATCTCCGTCGACACGGCGGTGGACATCGCCAAGGAGTCGGCGGACATCGTCCTTCTCGAGAAGGACCTGACGGTTCTCGAACAGGGCGTGGTGCAGGGCCGCACGACCTTCGGCAACACGATCAAGTACGTCAAGATGACGGCGTCCTCGAACTTCGGCAACGTCTTCTCGGTGCTTGTCGCATCGGCGTTCATCCCGTTCCAGCCGATGCTGGCGATCATGCTGCTCGTACAGAACCTGGTGTACGACATCGCCCAGCTGGCCACGCCGTGGGACCGCATGGACGAGGAGTACCTGCGCAAGCCGCGCAACTGGGACGCGAAGGGGATCGGGCGCTACATGGTGACGATCGGGCCCATCAGCTCGATCTTCGACATCGCGATGTTCGTGATCATGTGGAACGTCTTCGGCGCGAACTCGGAATCCAACCAGGCGCTGTTCCAGTCGGGTTGGTTCATCGAGGGCCTGCTGTCGCAGACCCTGATCGTCCACATGATCCGTACGCGCAAGATCCCCTTCATCCAGTCCCGGGCGACGTGGCCGGTGATGGTGATGACGATCCTGGCGGTGGCGACGGGCCTGTACCTCCCCTTCTCGCCACTGGCCGCGACGCTGGGCTTCGTGCCGGTGCCGATGTCGTACTTCCCGTGGCTGGTGGGGGTGCTGCTTGCCTACTGCACGCTCACCCAAGTGATCAAGGTGTGGTACGCGCGGCGGTACGGCTGGTTGTAGGCAGGGGTGGATCCGAGCGCGCTGCTGCGACGGCCCTCCCCGAAGGAGGGGGCCGTCGCTACTGGCCCTGGCGTACCTTGACGCCGCCGACCAGCGAGTACGCGCGCACCTTGACCACCGCGCCACCGGGCTCGCCCGCCAGGCTGCGGCTGCGTCCGCCGAGCAGGGAGAACCCGCTGACCTCGACCGTCGTACCCGCCGGGACCGTGAGGTCCACGCCGCCGAACACCGAGAAGGCGTCGACCTCGGCACAGGCGCCCTCGGGGTAGGCCAGCTCCGCGCCGCCGACCAGGGCCGCCTTCACGAGGCGGGTCGAACCGGCCGGGAGCGTCGCGTCGGTGTGGTCGAGCTTGGCCCCGCCGACGGCCGCGATGTGCACGGTGCGCTCGTGCGCCCGGAAGGCGCCGCGGTGCTTGAGGCCGCCGAGCAGGGACAGGCTCCACTCGGTGCGGCGGGCCGGGGACGCGGTGTTCTTCGTGATCTCCATGTCCCCAAAATTACGTCCGCGCCCTGCCGCGCCATCAGTGTCCGCGGGCACCGGCTCCGGATGACAAACGTCATGATGCGGGGATGACGCGGGGGGCCTGGGACGCGGTCCCACGCCCCCGGGTCAGTACCCGGCCGGCCTCACCAGGCCGCACTCGTACGCGAACACCGCCGCCTGGGTGCGGTCGCGCAGGCCCAGCTTGACCAGGATGCGGCTCACGTGGGTCTTCACGGTCTGCTCGGCCAGCACCAGGCCGGACGCGATCTCAGCGTTCGACAGCCCCTGCGCGATCAGGGACAGCACCTCCGTCTCGCGCTCCGTCAACGCATCCACCTGCCCCTTCAGCGGAGCCCGCGGCGCCTCCGTCAGCCGCGAGAACTCGACGATCAGGCGCTTGGTGAGGTTCGGGGCGAGCAGGGCATCCCCGGACGCCACCACCCGCACCGCGTTGGCGAGTTCATCGGCGGAGGCGTCCTTCAGCAGAAACCCGGACGCCCCCGCGCGCAGCGCCTCGTAGACGTACTCATCGAGGTCGAAGGTGGTGAGAACGAGCACCTTCACCTGCGAACCGGCCGCCCCCGTGATGCGACGGGTGGCCTCGATGCCGTCCAGTTCCGGCATCCGGATGTCCATCAGGACGACGTCGGGGGCGAGTTCGGCGGTACGGGCCACGGCATCCAGGCCGTCGACGGCCTGCCCCACCACCTCGATGTCCGGCTCCGCGTTGAGCAGCACCGTAAATCCCTGACGCACCATCATCTGATCGTCGGCTATCAGGACGCGGATCATGACGGGTTGCCCTTCGGTGGAGACGTGTTCGGCACAGGCGTGTTCAGCGGAAGGGTGGCGGTCACTTCGTAACCGCCGTCGGCCGTGGCCCCCACCGCCAGTTCGCCGCCCAGCATCGCAGCACGCTCCCGCATCCCGAGCAGCCCGTGGCCGGCGCCGGGGGACGGTGCGACCGGGCGGTCCGGCGCCGTATTCGTGACCCGCACGACGAGTTCCGCCCGATGGTGCGCGACCACCACCCGGACCGCCGCCCCCGGCGCGTGCCGCATCGCATTGCTCAGCGCCTCCTGCACGATGCGGAAGGCGGACAGTTCCACCCCGGGCGAGAGCGCACGCGCGGTGCCCACCACATCGGCGGTCACCGGCACCCCCGCGCCGCGCACGTTGGCGACCAGCTCATCAAGCCGCTCCAGCGACGGCTGCGGCGCATGGCGGGCGCCCGCCCCCACCGCACCCGGTACCGCCCCCTCCGCCACAGGGTCCTCCGACCGCAGCACCCCCAGCACCCGCCGCAGTTCGGTCAGCGCCTCCACGGCGTTCTGCCGTATCCCCGCCAGGTTCTCCTTCAGCTCCTCCGAAGGGTTTTCCACAAGGTGTGGGGCAACCTGCGCCTGGATGGAGATGACCGACATGTGGTGGGCCACCACATCGTGCAGCTCGCGCGCGATCCGGCTGCGCTCCTCAAGGAGCGTGCGCCGGGCCCGCTCCTCGGCGGTGATCTCCTCCTGCACGACGAGCTGCGTACGGGCCACCCGCCGGCCCCGCAGCGCCGCCCCCACCACGACCGCGATCGAGAAGCACACGAACGCGAGCCCCGCGCTGGGCGAATTGTGTGGCCGGGTGTGCAGGAGCGAGCAGAGCACGCCCGCCGCCAGGCTGATCACCAGCGTCTCGACGGCCACCCGGGGCCGGTGCGTGAGCGCGACGAGCAGGAGCACCCCGGAGGTCACCGCGATCCCGACCGTGCTCCAGGGGTAGAGCGCGTCCGGATCGGCCCGGGGTTCGGCTCCCAGTGCGGCGACGACCGTCACACCCGTCGTCGTCCACCAGGCCGTACGCGGCCGGTACAGCGCGGCGACCAGCGCCCCCGCCTGCACCCCGGCGAGCACCACCCCGGCCGTCATCCCGAGGTGGAAGCGGCGGGAGTACTCGACACTTCCGGCCACCAGCAGGAACACCGAGATCATCAGCAGCGGCACCGCGAGCGCGGGCCGCCAAAGCAGCCACCCCTGCTGCTCGCCCCGCGGCTGCGGCCCGGACGCGCTCAGCAGGTCCTGGCGCAGGGTGCGCGGCACCCCCCGCAGCCCGGCCACCGTCAACCGTCGCACGCCCCGCCCGTGTTCGGCATCCCCCTTTTTCACGAAGCTCACCCTAGGCACGCCGCGCCTCCCTCGTCCGGCCGGGCCGTCCTTCACGCACCACTCGCGATCCCCCGCGCCCGCGCCTCGACTGTTCGTACGTACGGAACGTCAGCCAGCACACCGTCAGCATCAGCGCGAACACCGGCAGCCAGGCCAGCCGGGCCAGCACCCATGTGCCGCCGTCGGGCACGGTGTGCAGTCCGGGCAGGTCCCCGCCCGCGAACAGGCCCAGGCACGTGACCGCCATCATCGACGTCTGGTGCCACAGGAAGATCGTCATCGCGGACAGGTTCACCAGTGCCACCAGCGCCCACAGCGCCGGCCGCCGCAGCACCCTGCGCAACGGCCCGAGCAGCAGCAACGCCGCTCCGCACTGCGCGAGCCCGAACGTGACGGCCGCCAGCGTCGGCGGGTTCAGGTTGGATATCGCGGCCCCCGGCACCCCGACCATCGAAGCGGGATAGCCCGCGAACAGCACGAGCAGCGCGGTGGCCCCGGAGCCCCCGACCAGCAGCACCCACCCCGTCGTCCGCAGCGAGGTGCGCGCACCCCGCCGGGCCCAGAGCGCCCCCAGGCAGTACGGCACCAGCCACCCCGCCGGCAGGTTGATCCACCCCGTCCACTGCGCCCCGCCGTTCCCGAAGCGGTACACGTCCACGTACAGGACGACCGCGAGCGGCCACAGCGGATGCACCCGGGACACCAGCGGGGTCGCCGCCGTCAGGGCCGCGAAGACGAGCAGGAACCACAACGGGGACAGCACCAGCTTGAGCAAGGTGTGCAGCGTGTCGAGCCCGACCCCCGACGCCAGCATCCCGCCCGCCGCGACCAGCCACACCACGAGCACCGCCGCCACCGGCCGGAACAGCCTGCCGAGGCGCGCTCCCAGCCACTGGCCGTACGTCGCACCCCGGGCGCGGGCGGACGCGTAACTCTTCGTCGCGACCTGCCCGCCCACCAGGAAGAACACGGCCAGCGTCTGGAACACCCAGGATATGGGAGCCAGTTGAGGCATGCCCTGGAGCGGGCTCGCGGCGTGCACCGTGCCGCTGTCGAAGACGAGCGCGGTGACCAGCCAGTGGCCGAGCACCACCCCGAGGATGGCGAAGGCACGCAGCGCGTCCACGGCACGGTCACGGTCGGCCGGGGTCGCCTCCTCGATGCGACGGATGAGTTCACGCACGACGACCCCCCAGCGGTGTCGGTCCGATCGGAAGCTGTCCGTTCACGATCCGGGCGATGTTCTTCAGCGGTACGGAGCCGGGCGCCAGGTAGTCGCTGTGACCGCCGGGCCCCGCGTCGAAGAGGTGGGCGCCGAAGTGGCGGGACACGGGGTCGGTCCCGAACCCGAGGGTCAGGAAGGGAAGTTGGAGACTGGCGTGCGGCACGTCGGAGATCCAGTCGGCACCGCCCCGGCCCGCCCACACCGTGGCGCGGGTGCGCAGCGCGGCCGCCGTGTCGAAGCTTGTACCCGGGCTCCCGTACAGGACGATGTCGGCGACGTCGACGCGGGACGCCGCCTTCGCGCAGACCACCGAGCCGTAGGAGTGGCAGAGGAGTGAGATGCGCGCGGCGGGCCAGGTGGACCTCAACTCACCGACAAATGACGTCAGTTCGGGTGTCGCGTCATCCGCCCGGCCCGGCGTGAGGATCTCGGGGCTCGCCGTGGCCGGGGTCTCGTACCCCATCCAGGCGATGACGGCCGCGCGCGGGCCGAGCTGCCGCGACAGGGCCAGCGCGCCGTTCCTCAGCCGCCCGTACTGGTCGAGGCTGGTGTCCGAGCCCGGGACCAGCACTGCGATGCGCTCCGCGTGGGGCAGGTCGCCGAACACCTCGGCGGTGCGTCCGCCGTCGCGCCCGTCGAAGGAGAGGAAGTTCCGGCCCGGCTCCGCCATCGCGCCAAGCGCCCGCGCCCTGCGCCGGTTTCCGTAGTCGTCGGCCATCTTCTCGGCGGCCAGGATGTTGCCGCGGTTGGCCGCGTACCGGCCGTCGAGACCGGCCACCGTGAGCGGGCCGAGGGCGGCCGGAGCGGGGGCGGGCACAGCTGCCGGCCGGGCCGCGCCCGACAGTGGCACAGCCACCGACGCGGCGACGAGCAGCGCGATCAGGGTGCGGCGCAACCGGCCGATGGGGAGCCTCCCCGTGCGCGGATGCCTGCCGTGTGGTTGCTGGCCGTGCGGGGACGACGCCATGGGGGAGGAACCTTCCGTGCCGATCGAGTACCGGTGAAGTACTGCTGTCGACAAGGAAGTTACGAAGCGGCCGATGTCGTCGGCGTCGCGCTGGAGAGCCCACTTCGCGGGTGGCTCCCGAGAGCTAGGGGGTGGCTCCCGAGTACTACGGGAGCCCTACGGCGTCACTGCTTGACCGGCTCGTCCTTCCGCGCGGACTGCAGGCGATACGGCACGTCGATGACCGTCACCCCCGACATGAACAGCAGCCGCGCCTTCAGGCGCAGCGCGTTCTGGTTGTGCAGCGGCTGCTCCCACCAGTGGCCCACGATGTACTCGGGGATGACCACCGACACCATCGCGCTCGGATCCGAGTCCGCCGTCTCCTTCACATGCGCGAGGACCGGGCCGACGACCTCCCGGTACGGCGACTGGATGATCTTCAGCGGTACGCCCAGGTCGTGCGTGGCCCACATGTCGCGCAGCTTGACCGCGTCCTCGTCGGCGGCGGCCGTGAGCGCGGTCAGGGTGTCGGGCCGCAGCGCCTGGGCGAAGCCGATCGCCTTCAGGGTGGGCGCGTGCACGCTGGATACGAGGACGAACGCGTGGTGGCGGGACGGCCTGCGCGGCTTGGCGTCCGGCTCGACGGCCACCTCCCTCGCCACCTGGTCGTAGTGCCGTCGTACGCCCTTCATCCCGACGAACAGGAGCGGCATCGCGATGATCACCAGCCAGGCACCGTGCGTGAACTTGGTGATCAGCACGATGACGAGGACGATCGCGGTCATGGTCGCGCCGACCGAGTTGATGGCGAGCGAGCGGTGGATGTGCCGCCGGTTCTCCCGGCCCGCCGGGGTCGCGAGCTCCTTGCGCCAGTGCTTGACCATGCCGGCCTGCGACAGCGTGAACGAGACGAAGACGCCGATGATGTACAGCTGGATCAGCCGCGTCAGCTCGGCGTCGAACGCCACGATCAGCGCGATCGCGGCCAGCGCGAGCAGCACGACACCGTTGGAATAGACGAGCCGGTCGCCCCGGTTGTAGAGCTGGCGCGGCGCGTACCGGTCGCGGGCCAGGATCGAGGCGAGCATCGGGAACCCGTTGAACGCGGTGTTCGCGGCGAGGACGAGCACGCCCGCGGTGAAGGCCTGCACCAGATAGAACATGATGTCCACGTGCCCGAACGTGGCCCGCGCGATCTGCGCGAGCGCGGTGGACATCGCGGTACCGGCGGGCAGCCCCAACTCGGTTGGATCGGCGGCCACATGGACCTGGTAGACCATGGCGAGCGCGGTGATCCCGGCGAACATGGTGACCGACAACAGGCCCATCGCGGCAAGGGTGTTGGCGGCGTTGCGGCTCTTCGGCTTCTGGAACGCGGGCACGCCGTTGCTGATCGCCTCCACGCCCGTCAGGGCCGTACACCCGGAGGCGAAGGCGCGCATGGCGAGCAGCACGACGGCGATCCCGGCGTACGTTCCGGCCGCCTGGATGGGCAGGTGGGCGGACTCGGCGCGGATGGTCGCGCCGGTCGCGAGCCGCACGGCGGCGAACGCGAACATCACGTAGATCACGAGCACGAAGCCGTAGGTGGGGATGGCGAACACCCTCCCCGACTCCCTCACCCCTCGCAGGTTCATGACGGTCAGGATCACCACGAACGTGACGGACAGGGCGACTTGGTGATCGGCGAGCGAGGGGACGGCCGATGTGATGGCGGCGACGCCGGACACGACGGAGACCGCGACCGTCAGTACGTAGTCGACGAGCAGCGCGCTGGCCGCGGTGAGCGCGGCGGTGGGCCCGAGGTTCTCGGCACTGACGATGTACGCGCCGCCGCCCCCCGGATAGGCGTAACAAGTCTGCCGGTACGAGGCCACCACGACCACCAGCAGGAAGATGATGGCCGCCGCCGCGTACCAGGTGAGGTGCAGCAGGGCGGCTCCGCCGAGCGCGAGGATCAGCAGGATCTCCTCGGTGGCGTAGGCGACCGAGGAGAGCGGGTCGCTACAGAAGATCGGCAGCGCGAGCCGCTTGGGCAGCAGCGTCTCACCGAGCCGGCTGGTGTCCAGCGGCCGCCCGACCAGCATCCGCTTCGCGGAACTCGAAACTCCCATAACTGAGGAAAGTAGCCGTAATCCCGCATATCTAATGGTTTGCCGCACCGGCTGGGGCCGTACGGGTGATTTCACGTTCCGTGTACGCGGGGTGACCCTGCGCAGCTACCCTCGTGGGGTCGAATGCCGGGTCCCGCCAACAGGGCGATCAGACAGGGGAGTTGACTATCGTGCGGCCCAAGGACCTCAACCCGTGGGACTCACCCCGCGCCTTCTACGGCACCGAGCTCCGCCGCAAACGCGAGGAGGCGGGGCTCTCCCAGGAGGAGCTGGGCGCGCTGGTCTTCTGCTCCGGGGCGTACATCGGGCTGATGGAGTCGGCGACCCGCCGCCCGACGAAGGAAATGGCCAAGCTGCTGGACGCGGCCCTGCACACGGACGGGATTCTGACCCGCATGTGCGAGGCGATGGAGCAGGCCTCGCAGCATGCGGAGTACTTCCGCTTGGCGGCGGAGCTTGAGGCGATGGCTTCCGCGATCTGCGAGTACGCGCCGATGATCGTGCCGGGGTTGCTTCAGACGCCCGAGTACACCCGCGCCCTGATCCGGGCGTCCCGGCCGTTCACGAGCGACGAGTCCATCGAGAAGAGCGTCAGCACGCGACAGGAACGGGCCCAGTTGCTGAACGGCCCGGAGTCACCGGAGGTGTGGTTCATCGTCCATGAGGTGGTGCTGCGGGCCGCCGTTGGCGGTTCGGAGGTGATGCGAGCCCAACTGGCCCACATGGTCGAGCTGATCGAGCACCATCGTGTGCTGGTGCAGGTGATTCCGCTGTCGGCGGGGGCGCATCCGCTGATGGACGGGGCGTTCAGGGTGATGTCCTTCGCTGACGCGCCGCCCGTCGTGTACACCGAATCGGCTTACTCAGGACAGCTGTTGGACAGTCCCGCCCTAGTAGCGAGGTATGTGAAGACCTACGATTTGGGCAGGGCCGCCGCTCTGCCGCCGAAGGCATCCCTTCAAATGATCCGGGCGGTGATGGAGGACTACGCAGCATGAAAATAACGCGCACTCTGGCCGACGCCCGCTGGCGCAAGTCGTCCTACAGCAATGCTGACAACGGTAACTGCGTGGAGTTGGCTGAGGGGGTGTGGCGCAGGTCTTCGTACAGCAACGAAGAGGGCGGGGACTGCGTCGAGGTAGCCGACGGAGCATGGCGTAAGTCCTCGCACAGCAACGCTGAGGGCGGGAGCTGCCTTGAGGTAGCCGACCGAGCATGGCGTAAATCGTCGTACAGCAATGCCGAAGGGGGCGACTGCGTCGAGGTGGCCGATGGCTACGAACGCGTCGTCCCGGTGCGGGACAGCAAGAACCCGAGCGGGCCAGTACTCGTGGTGGGCGTCGACGCGTGGACGCGGTTCGTCTGGGAGGTCAAGGCGTCCTGAGCGGGGCGGCTGCATAGGATCGGCGCCATGGCGATACCGCAACTGCCCTCCGTACCACCGGAGTCCTGCCCGCTGTGCGACGGGAAATTGGAGTCCGTCACGCTGCAGACGGGCGCCGCGCTCCTCTCGGCCAGGTTCTTCCGGCCGGACAAGATGTTCGCCAGCAAGAGCTACCTGACGAGCGTGGCCTGCGTCGACTGCGGACATGTCCTCGCCTTCCTGGAGAACCGGGGGATCCTGGCGCCGGGGAAGTAGCGGGCCCAGACGGGTCAGGCGGTCTTGAGCTGGGCGGCCTGGGTGTGCTTGAGGGTGCGCAGGATGAGCCACTGGTCGCCCCAGGCCATCGCCGTACCGATGACCGCCATCACGATGCCCAGCGTCAGCTGACCGGCAGCCGCACCCAGCGCCAGACCGGCGACACCCAGCCCGTACCGGATGACGAACCGGACGGCCAGCAGACCAAGCGCCAGGAACCGGGTCCGCTTGTTCTTCCACAGCGACTTCATGTACCGGATCCGGGCCTTGAGGACCGTGAACGCGAGCACGATCTGCACGATCGCCACCACCGGGATCAGCGCGTAAAGCACCGGGTAAGCACGGGCGATGTCGAAGATCCCGGCGAAGAGACCCACCAGCGGGAAGTACCAGTTCGGCAGCCCCTTGAGCACAACACCCTCGATGGCGGGCCCCTGGGCCTCGACCTCGGCGTCGACCTGAACCCGAACCGGAGTCTGAGTCTCCATCACAACCGTCGCGCTCATGGCGTTCCCCTCACGACTTCGCAGTGCCCGCCGGCCCCTTGCCGACACCACTGATACTCCCGTCGGGGAGGGGTCCCGCGGCAGAGCGAAGAATCCCGACTGCCGCAGGACAAATGTCCTGGGAGCCGGGGCAGAGGGTGGTGACCGACGCCTGCGTCCCGAGACCCTCTGCGCGCCGACGGACACCTCGGGCACTCACCCATATGCCGCAAAGCGGGAGTTATTAACGCCATGAAGTGCCCATCAGTGTGTACGTTCGGTGCGGTAAGCGGATCGGAGAGATCCGCCCTCTCCGGGCCCGAGCGCCGCGTACGAAGGGCACTGAGGCAGCCCCCGCCGCGCCACAGCGGCCCGGACTGAGTCCGCGTACCTGGTGGGTGAGGGGAGTTGTGTGTCCGTGGCGGATGACGAGTCGACCGGTGCTGGGTGTCTGGGGGGCCGTGCGGCCGAATTCTGGTTCGTACTGGGGGCGGGTCTCCGGGGGCGGGAACTGACGGGCCGTCTCGCGGAGGCGTTCTCCGCGGAGTTCGGTGACCGCTGTGCCGTGGTGTGCAGCAAGGATCTCCTCATGGCCGTGCGGGGCGGGCGACTGGCGCTGTTCGACCTGGACGGGTGTGAACTGGCCCCGCCGAAGCTCGCGTATGCGCGGGTGTGGACTCCCGCGGTGCGCACGGACCGTGAGATCACGCTGCTGCGGCACCTGGAGGCGATGGAAACCGTTCTGCTGAACCCGGTCGATGCGGTGCTGGCGTGTCTGAACAAGTTCTGGCACCTGCAACAGCTCGCGTTGGCGGGTCTTCCGGTGCCCGACACCTGGACGCACGCCGATGCGCCGCTGGCGGATGCGATCCACGCGGGGGCTCCGCAGCCCTGCGTCGTGAAGGCGGTACAGGGCCACCGCGGCGAACAGGTGTTCCTCGCTCCCCACAAGGCGATGCTCCAAGGCATTCAGGGCAGCCTCAGCCAGGACGGCCCGTACCTGTTCCAGGAGTACCTGGAGTACTCGTGCGGGCGCGACCTGCGCGTGATCGTGGTCGACGGGCAGGCGGTGGCGGCACAGGTCCGTACCGCGCCGGAGGGGGAGTTCCGGTCCAACCTGGCGCTGGGCGGGACCGGGAGAGTGTGCACGGGTCTCTATCCGCAGGGCGAGGACCTCGCGGTGCGGGCCGCGGAGGCTCTGGGCCTGCGCGTGGCCGGGGTCGATCTGCTCTTCACTCCGGGCGGTGGCTTCACCCTGTGCGAGGTCAATGCCAACGTCGGCTGGCGGGCCTGGATGCCGGGCGTCACCCCCGCGATCGTGTCGGCCTGCCGGACCCGCCTCGACGCGGCAGCCCAGAAGGAGCCTGCCGTCTGGTGAACACCGACTCCCCGCCGGCCAGGAGATGGACCCTGCCCCTGCCGCCCCGTCCGTCGCGGCGCTGGCCCCTGCTGAAGAGCCCCAACTTCCGGCTCCTCGCCCTGGGCCAGACCGCCTCCAACACCGGAACGTGGATGCAGAAGGTGGCCCAGGACTGGCTGGCCCTGGAGTTGTCGCACGGGAACGGGACCGTCCTCGGCATCACCACGGCCCTGCAGTTCCTGCCGTTGCTGGTTCTCGGCCCGTACGGCGGCGTCCTCGTGGACCGGTATTCGCGACGGCGGACCTTGACGGCCACCCAGGCGGTGATGGGCGTGATCGCGCTGGCTCCCGCCGTCCTGGTGGTGACGGGCAAGGTCAGCCTGGGCGGCCTCTACGTCCTGGCCCTGGCGTTCGGGCTGACCATGGTCGTCGAGAAGCCCGCCCTTCAGGCGTTCATCGCGGAATCCGTCGGCCCCGGCCAGCTGGTCAGCGCCCTGGCCTTCAACAGTGCCGTCCTCAACCTCGCCCGCATGGCGGGCCCCGCGCTGGCCGGCCCGCTCATCGTGCTGTTCGGCCCGGCACCCGCCTTCGTGGGCAACGCGCTGTCCTACCTGGCAGTGATCGTCTGCCTGCTCCGCATGGACCCCCGGTCCCTGAACCGGGCCCCGCCCACCACACGCGCGGCCGGTCAGGTGCGGGCGGGGCTGCGTTACGTGGGCGAGCACCCCGATCTCGCGCGGACGCTGGTTCTCGTCGCGGTCGTCGCCGCGTTCGGCATGAACTTCCAGATCACCACCGCCCTCATGGCCACCCACGTCTACCGGGCACCGGCCGCCACCTTCGGGCTCGGCAACGCGGCACTCGCCGCGGGATCCGTGCTCGGCTCCCTGCTCGCCATCCGCTACCAGCGGCCCAGCGGCGGCCACATGGCGGCCGCGGCGGCCGTCTTCGGCGTCCTGGAAGTGGCAAGCGGCCTGATGCCCAGTCAGCTCAGCTTCCTGCTGATGCTCATTCCTACGGGCACGGCGCTCCTGGTGTTCCTGACGGCCGCCAAGGCCCGGCTCCAGCTCGGCGTCGGCGACGACATACGGGGCCGGGTGATGAGCCTGTACATGCTGGCCTCCCTCGGCACGACGCCCCTGGTCGCTCCGTGCATCGGCTGGCTGGCCCACGTCGCCGGTCCCCGGGCCGCACTGGTCCTGGGCGGAGCGGTGTCCGCGGCGGCTGCGGTCACGGTCGGCCTGCTCCACCGGAGGCCGACGGCGGGGACGAGCGGTCGCCAGACGGTCACGACCCCCGCACCGGCGCGGTGACGGCACCTCTCCGCCGGCCCGGGCCCTGAACATGCGGGAGCCCCCGTCCTCCTGGGGGCTGGAGGGGCGGGGGCTGCTGTGACGTCGGGGGCGGCGGGAGTCAGGCGGTCCTGAGCTGAGCGGTCTGGGCGGCCTGGGCGGCCTGGGTGGCCTGGGCGTGCTTGAGGGTGCGGAGGATCAGCCACTGGTCGCCCCAGGCCATCGCGGTGCCGATGACCGCCATCACGATGCCCAGCGTCAGCTGACCGGCAGCTGCCCCGAGCGCGAGACCGGCGATGCCGAGCCCGTACCGGATGACGAACCGGACAGCCAGCAGACCAAGCGCCAGGAACCGGGTCCGCTTGTTCTTCCACAGCGACTTCATGTACCGGATCCGGGCCTTGAGCACCGTGAACGCGAGCACGATCTGCACGATCGCCACCACCGGGATCAGCGCGTAAAGCACCGGGTACGCACGGGCGATGTCGAAGATCCCCGCGAAGAGACCCACCAGCGGGAAGTACCAGTTCGGCAGCCCCTTGAGCACAACACCCTCGGCGCCAGCCCCCTGGACCTCGGTCTCGGCGCCAACCTGAACCGGAGCCGGAGTCTGAGTCTCCATCACAACCGTCGCGCTCATGGCATTCCCCTCACGACTTCGCAGTGCCCGCCGGCCCCTTGCCGACACCACTGATACTCCCGTCGGGGAGGGGTCCCGCGGCAGAGCGAAGAATCCCGAGTGCCGCAGGACAAATGTCCTGGGAGCCGCCCGGCCCGGGCATACGCGCCGCAGCACCGTGAGGGGAAGAGACACTCACCCCTCACATGTGCACCGCCCCCTCCGAAGGCCCCACCGCCGGTCGCGGCGGGCCCTTTCGGTACAGGGTCACCGACACCACCAGGCCCAGCGCGAAGAACGCCGCCGACCACCAGTACGCCGTCGAGTAGCTGTGCAGCTGGGCCTGGACCCTTGCCGCGGGGGTGGGTTGACGGCCCACCAGGTAGTTCGTGGCCGCGCTCGTCGCCAGCGTGTTGAGCAGAGCCGTGCCGATCGAACCGCCCACCTGCTGGCTGGTGTTGACCATTGCCGAGGCGACGCCCGCGTCGTGCGCGGCCACCCCCGCCGTGGCCATGCTCATCGCCGGGGCGAAGATCAGGCCCATGCCGACGCCCATCACCAGGAGCGGAGGCAGGACGTGTCCGACGTAGCCGCTGGTCGCGTCCAGGGCTGTCATCCACGCGAGCCCCGCAGCGCCGAGCCCCATGCCCAGCGGAACGATCGGCTTCGCGCCCAGCCTGGGGACCAGTTTGTTCTGCGCGATCACCGAGCTGACGATCATCGCGAACACCATGGGCAGGAAGGCGAGACCGGTCTTGACCGGGGAGTACCGCAGGATCTGCTGGAGGTAGTACGTCAGGAACAGGAACACCCCGAACATGCCCGCGCCCGAGATGAACATGGCCAGGTACGAGGCGCCCCGGTCCCGGTCCAGTACGACGCGGAGGGGGAGGAGCGGGTGCTTCGCTCTTGTCTGCCATCCCGCGAACGCCGCGATGAGCACGCCGCCCACTGCCAGGAATCCCCAGGTCTGCACCGAACTCCATGCGTGTGTCTCCGCGTTGGAGAAGCCGTACACGATGCAGAACAGGCCCGCCGAGACGAGGATCGTGCCCGGGATGTCGAGCTTCGGGCGGTCCTGCGGGGCTCCGGGGTGCAGCAGGCGCAGCGCGCCGAGGAAGGCAAGCGCCGCGAAGATGAGGTTGACGTACAGGCACCAGCGCCAGTCGAGATACTCGGTGAGCACTCCGCCGAGCAGCAGTCCCACCGCGCCGCCCGTACCCGCGACCGCGCCGTAGATGCCGAACGCCTTCGCGCGTTCCTTCGGATCGGTGAATGTCGTGGTCAGGAGGGAGAGGGCCGCCGGTGCGAGCAGCGCGCCGAACACACCTTGCAGGGCCCGGGCCGTGACCAGGACCTCGAAGTTGGGCGCCGCGCCGCCGATCGCGGAGGCGACGGCGAAGCCGACGAGGCCGGTCAGGAAGACGACCTTGCGTCCGACGAGGTCGGCGATCCGTCCGCCGAGCAGCAGCAGCGAGCCGAAGGCGAGCGCGTACGCCGTGACGATCCACTGGCGGTTTCCGTCGGTGAAGCCGAGATCGCGCTGCGCGGAGGGCAGCGCGATGTTCACGATGGTCGCGTCGAGGACGACCATGAGCTGGGCGAGCGCGATCACGCCGAGGACGAGCCAGCGGTGCTCGTGCCTGGCCCCGGCGTGCGGGGCGAGGGGCGGCGGCACGCCCTCTCGGGCGTAGGCGACGCCCGGCGGCGGGGCGGTGCCGAGAGCAGTCGCCCGCTCCGACGCGGCCGCTATGCGCTCGGCGCGTCCTACCTCGACAGAGTCCTTGGTGTGACGGCCCATGTGCCGGTCTCCTCGGTGGTCGCCTCGGTGGTCTCCTGTGCGGCCGGTCTCCGGCGGCCGGTGTTCTGCGTCCGGTCTTCTGCGTCCGGTCTTCTGCGCCCGGTCTTCTGCGCCCGGCGTTCTGTGGCTGGGCTCCAGTAGGTGGTCTCCCGCGGCCGGTCCTCTGCGGCCGGGCCCTGTCACCGCCCCCCTTCCCGGAGGACGGCTTCCCGGAGGACGGCAACCGGTCGGCTTTCCGGAGGGCGGCAACCGGTCGGCGAGCGGCCCCTTCCTCACGCTAAGTGAGGCCCAGGCGTTCCGCCACGCGAGTGAACGCGGGCCCCGCGGGCGCCCGTACGCGCCTGCCGTGCCGGGCCCGGCCCCAGGAGCACCGTCCCTATTCGTCCCAGGCACGGCTGGGACGAATTCGGCCGTCGCTCCCCGGACACGCTTGCTGACAGAGGGTCACTTACTCGGGGGCCCCGCACTTTGGAGAGACACACATGAACCGAAGCACCGTACGGAGCGGCGTCGTCGCCGTCGCCGCCCTGCTCGCCCTGTTCCCGGCCACCGCGATGGCCGCGACCCCCACGGCCGCTCCTGCCGCCCCGGCGATGGCGACCGTCGCCACCACCCATCACCACCAGCACAGGATCCACGCCCGTGGTGTGGTGGTCACCGCGTACGGCCACCGGCTGCACATCCGCTCCGGCGCCGGCACCTCCTATCGGACCACCGGCACCCTCCGCTCGGGGCGCAAGGTGTATCTGACCTGCAAGAAGAACGGCACCACGGTGCACGGCAACCGCGTCTGGTACCGCCTGGCCGGGCACCACGGCCGTTACGTCTCCGCCTATTACGTACGGGTCCCGGCCAGGGCCAACCTGCCGTGGTGCTGAGCACGGATACCTGACGGTCGGGCCCTGGCCACCGGGGACTTGCGGCCGGGGCCCGATTCACCACCTCGCCCGTTCGCCCGGGGGCCGGAGCTTGACTCCGGCCCCTCTGGGGTACAGATGCCCCCGGAACAGGATGTTGTGGACTTTTGGGAGGGACCGCGTGGCCCAGTGGCGACAGCTGCCCGAGTCGACCCGACCCGAACTCCGGCTCCTCGTCGAAGAGTTGAGGCACCTCAAACAGACCTCCGGCCTGAGCCTGGCCGGTCTGGCCACCCGCACCTCGTACAGCAAATCCGCCTGGCACCGCTATCTCAACGGCGACAACCTCCCGCCGCGCGACGCGGTCGACGCCTTCGGTGCCCTCGGCGGCGCCGAGCACCACGCGCGCCTCCTCGAACTCTGGGAACGCGCGGTACGACCCCCTCGGCCCACGGTCTCGCCGCAACCGGAGCCGGAGCTGCCCGAGGGGCCGTCCGCCCGCCGCCCCCACCGCCGTACGATCACCGTCGCCGCCGCGCTCGCGCTGGTCACCAGCGCCGCCTGGGCCGCACTGCCGCACCCGCACGAGTCGGCCCCGGGCGCCCCCGCGCCGACCGCCTGCCAGGGCGCGAGCTGCCAGGGCGACGCCCCCTCCGCCTCCCCCTGCCGCGCCGACGCCCGCACCCAGAGCGCCCTGACCACGGCCTCGTACGCGGTGAAGCTCCGCTACAGCCCGTCCTGCGACACCATCTGGTCCGAGGTGCGCAACAGCTCGACCGGCGCGGACACCGAGAGCCCGATGCTGGTGGCCCCCGACCCGCGGCAGGCCGAGGCGTGCGCGGAGGTCGACCACCACATGCTGTGCACGGGGGATGTGCCGCGGGGCTAGAACCGATGCGGTGCGATCATGTGCATCCGCGCCCCACGATCCCGAGTGTCAGCCCGGGGCGCCCGGTGCCCGGATGCCGCCCGGATTGGACGACGATGCAGATGACGACGTACGGCCGCGCGACCGCACTGTCCGGCATGGCACTCGGCTGCCTGCTGGCCCTGGGGGCCTGCGGCGACGGCACCGGCCGGGCGGAGGAGCCGGAGGAGCCTCCCGCCGCCGCGGGATCCGGTACGTGCGACGAGGCCGAACAGGGCGGGGCCGGGCCCTGGAAACCCGTACTCACCGAATTCCGCGGCCACTTGCAGGCATCGGGCTCCGCCGCCCTGGCCGGCCACGTCAAGGACGCGAAGCTCCGCGACTGCCCGGGCGGCGACAGGGAGGCACACGTCCTCACGGACTACGACCCGCACCTGGAAGCCCCGAACGTGGACGCGGAGACCAGGAAGAAGGCCGACCAGGTCGCGCAGGCCTTCACCGCGTGGCGGGGCAAGGACGTCCACGACGAAGGGTGGGTGCGCATCATCAACGGCGCGGTGGAGACCGTCACGAAGCGCGCCTGGTGACCGACACGGACACCGCTCGGCCCCGCCACTCGCCCCCGCTGTCCGGCGACGGAGCCGAGGGAACCTAACCCCCGACGGCCGCCCCGGCCTTCTTCCAGTTGTCCCGCAGCCGCGTCAGGTAGTCCGACGCCTGGCTCCCCACCTTCGCGCCCCGCGCGAACGCCGCCATGTTGCCGCCGCCCGCGTTGTACCCGAGCGCCATCAGCTCCTCCCGCGTGTACGAACCCGCCCAGTGCGAGGGGAGTTCGGCGGACATGTCGTGCAGGTACCAGGCCGCCGCCTCCACCGCGAGCGCCCGGTCGTCCGGCAGCTCCTCCCACTTGCGCGACGCGAAGTCCCGCCCGTGCTTCGTCTGGTCGAACGCGGCCCGGTGCATGTTCGCGATGCCGAACGCCGCGTCCGGCTTGTACTTCTGCCAGCTCCGCTCGAAGGCCGCGTCGTGCGGCTTGTAGTCCTCGTTGTAGAGGATCGCCATCAGGAGCTGCGCACTGATGCCCGCCTTCTTGGCGTACGTGCGGACCTGGGGTGCGTAGTCGGCGGGGTCGTACGAACCGCTGGGCGACGACGGAGCGGCCGACGGCTTCGCGGACGAGGACGCCACGGGCGACGGCGCAGGCGCCGGGCTCCCCGAATCCGAGCCCAGCAGCCCGGCGTGTACGCACCCCCAGCCGACCAGCGCGGCTACCGGAAGTATCAACCACTGGGCACGCCTGCCCCGCCTGCCCTGTTCAGCCATCGTCGCCCTGTCCGTCGGGTCCGGGTCCGTCGTACCCGGTCCGGGAAAGCCCAGTCTAGGAAGTGGTCGCCCGAAGCGGCTCAATAGCATGACGTCAATTGCTCTCGCGCGTGCGGACCGGGCGGACCCGCTGTGCGCCATGCCGAGAACACGCACCCTCTCTTTGTCCGTGCGAAAACAAGGCACGGTGGGGACCGTGGACTTCTCTTGGGCATTGACTCTGCCCCGAGAACACATCAGCACTCTCCTGGCGGGCAGGCCGGCGGGTGCCATGATGATGCGGCTGGGTCTCGGTCCCGGCGCCGCCGGGACCATGAGGTCGAACGTGCAGGCCGCGGGCGGTCATGTCGTCATGCACAGCCACGCCCCGGCCTTCCGGGTGGTGCTGAGCGCGCCCGGTACCCGCTGCCGGGTCGACGTCACCGACCAGGAGTTCGCCCGTCCCGGCCAGTACGCCCAGTGGAACCACCAGCGCCCCGTCACCGACTCACCCGCGTCGTAGCCGACCCGGCTCAGCCGAACATGCCCTCACGGGCTGCCGTCACGAACGCCCCGAACACGGCGGGGGTGGTGACGAAGGCCGCGCCTTCCGGGTCCTTGGAGTCCCGGATGGCTATGCGACAGGGGTGGGTTGCTATTTCTACGCAGTCACCGCCTGTGTTGCCGCTGTAGGACGACTTCTGCCAGGCGGCTCCGCCGAGGGGGGCACATTCGATGCACTGCCCTCCGGTGTCACCGCTGTGCGAAGACTTACGCCACCGTGCGCCCGTCAGGGTCTGGTTGGTCGCCATAGCGCTCCTCCATGACTCGGGCGGGTGTCGGATGTTGGTCATGGCGGGCACCTCCGGGCTCACGCGGCTTCGCGCGTACGTTCGGTTGATTGCCGAGCGTAGTGGCGCTGTAGACCCTGCGTAACTGCTGCTGCAACTGCTCAACTCGCCTTCCCCCAGGCCGTGTTGGAGCGTGGGAGGTGTGGGATGCGAGTGGCGGCGAGCCGGGGCCTACGGGCCCCTGTCGCCGCCACTCCCCCGTCCGCTCCCCCGTGCCCTTTCAGGCTCCCGCACGGCACGGCGCGTTCCATCCCCCGGGCGAGCCATCCCTCTCCCCCACGCGGGGGAGCCGCTGCGGCGGCGGGTCGCATACCGTTCAGGACAAGGTGAGTACGGCATTTCCGCGCACCTTGCGGGCCCGCAGGTCGGCGATGACCTCGGCCGTGCGGGACCAGTCGCGGACCGTACCGATCTCGGGGTGCAGCCGCCCGGCTTCGACCAGGCGGATGAGCGCGGCGAGGTCGAAGGCGTACGACGTGTCGGAGGAGGTGTAGTCGAAGTGAGCGATGCGGGCCTGGTTCGGGCCCTTGAAGAAGTCGAAGAAGTCCAGGGTCACGGGGGTGCGGCTGGCCTGGCCGAACCAGACGAGCAGTCCGCCGGGGGCGAGGCGGGAGAGCGCGGCGGGGAGGGAGTCACCGCCGACCGATTCGAGAACGACGTCGTACGGGCCCTCGGCGTCGGCGACGGACGTGACCAGCTCGGCTGCGCCCAACTCGACCAACCGGGCGCCTCGTTCGGGCGTTGCGGCGACCGCGGTGACGGCCGCGCCGGACGATGCGGCGAGCTCGGTCACATAGTGGCCGACTCCGCCGCTCGCGCCGGTGATCAGGATGCGGCGGCCGGCGACGGGGCCTGCCGCGCGGAGCAGTCGCAGTGCGGTGATGCCCGCGAGCGGCAGAGCCGCGGCGGTCACGGCGTCCACGCTGTCGGGGAGTTGGGCGACACTCGCGCTCGCCACCGCGACCCGCTCGGCCCATCCGAACGCGGGCGGGTGCGCCACCACCCGGGTGCCCACGGCGGGGCCGCTCCCGTCGGCGGCGGGGCGTACGACCGTACCGGCCACGTCCTTGCCGGGCCGCCAGCCCGGCCACGTACGGTCGAGCTGCCCGTCGAGTTGGAAGGTCTCTCCCCGGTTGACCGAATACGCCTCGACGGAGACCACCAACTCGTCTTCGGCGGGGGCGGGTTCGGGTGCCTCGCCGAGGACGACGGGCTTGTCGGCGTCGTGGGGCGAGCCGGGCAGTAGGGCCTTCATGGCGTTTTCCTTTCGGGGGCTCGGGCTCTCAGGGGCGGGCGGCGCTCAGACGAAGACGACGCTCTTGGCGTGCAGGGTGTCGAAGTACTCGCGCACCTCGACGATCCGCCCGTCCCGGACGGTGAAAATGGCCAGGCAGTGCTGGTCGTAGGGCAGGCCCGACTTCGCGAGGGCCCGCGTGTTCCACTCGGCGAGGACCCGCTCGCCGTCGGCCAAGACACCCTCGAATTCGAGCTCCATCGTCCCGGGTACGAAGTGCTCGACCATCGCCGGGACGAACTCGTCGAGGATCGCGCTGGGGCCGACCCAGGTCCCCGAAAGGGGCAGGTCACCGGCGAGCGTCCAGGTCACGTCCGGCGCGAAGAACTCGCGCAGGGCGTCGAAGTCGCCGGTGGTGAGGGTGTCCATGTAGTTGAGGACCAAGGCGCGGCTGGCCTCGGTGGTGCTGGTGAGGGTGTGCGCGGGGGTGGTGGTCGAGGTGGTCATTTCCTGCTCCTCGGGGTGGGGGCCGGAGGGTGCCCGGCGGGTTTCCGGGGTGTCTCGTTCCGACACCTGAACACTAGGAAGGGGGCGTGTGCGGAGGGAAAGACCTGTTCGGGACGGCCCCATGCCGTACCGGCATAACGGCTGGTCACCTGCGGTCGTAAGCTGCTCGGCATGTCCGAACTCCGTCGCCTGCGCTACTTCCTGGCCGTCGCCGAGGAGCGGAACTTCACGCGCGCCGCCGAACGTCTGCACATCGCCCAGCCCGCGCTCAGCCGCCAGATCCGCCAGCTGGAACAGGAGCTCGGGGTGCGCCTCCTGGACCGCACGACGCACTCCGTCGAGCCGACGGAAGCGGGGCGTCTGCTGATGGAGCGCGGGGCGGAGCTCTGCGAGTCGGCGGACCGGCTGTGGCGTGACGTGCGCGGCTTCGCCGAGTCCGAGCGGGACGCGCTGACTCTGGGGTACAGCACGAGTACGGGGTACGGGACCGCGCCCGCCCTGCTCGCGGCCCTCGCCTCGGCCCACCCTCACCTCGCGGTGACCACGCGGCTCCTGCCCACCGCCGACATCGTGTCCGGGGTGACCGACGGCACGCTGGACGCGGGCCTGGTCAGGTGCCCGCCCCCGACCCCGGAGCTGGTCCGCACGGTCGTCCGCCTCGAACCGCAGGGAGTGCTGCTCCCGGCGTCCCATGCGCTGGCCACGCGGGATTCGGTCGAGGTCGCCTCGCTCGCGGGCGAGCGGCTCCTCGTCCACCCGCGCGAGGCGAACCCGGGGCACTTCGACGCGATTCTGGGGATCTTCGAGGGGGCGGGGCTCGCGCCCCAACTCCTGCTCCGCCAGCTGTCGTTCGATGCGGCGCACACCCCGGTGGCGCGGGGTGAGGCGATCTCCATCCTGGGAGAGTCGGCGGTGGACGGCCTTCCCGGCACTCTGGTGTGGCGCCCGCTGCGGCCGACCTCCACGATCGAGCTGCACCTGCTGACCCGGGGCCGGGGTCGGCGGCCCGCCGTCGCCCAGCTGCTGCGGACGGCGTCGGAGACGGCCCGGAGCGAGGGGTGGCTGCACTCTCCGGCGTAGCCGCGTATCGCTTCCGCGCCTTGTGCTTCGAGTGCGGGCCGTCCGTGGCTGATCGCGCAGTTCCCCGCGCCCCTTGAAAGCCGGCCGGCTTTGCGAGGCGCGGGCGGCGAACGCGCAACGCCGGCCAACCAACTAGGGGCGCGGGGAACTGCGCGATCAGGCCCCGCCGGAGCCGCAGGCGAAGCCCGCGGCTAGCTCATCCGGAACGTTCCCATCGCCTCCCTCACCTCGTCCAGGGTGGTCTCGGCGATCGCGTTCGCCCGCTCGTTGCCCTCCGCGATCAGCTTCCTCACGTAGTCCATGTCTTGGGCGCACTCGGCGCGCCGGGCCCGCAGCGGGGCGAAGTAGGTGTTGACGGCCTCCGTCACCGTCGCCTTCAGGGCGGCCGAGCCTCCGTCGCCGAGCTCGGAGGCCACCTCGTGCGGGTCGCGGCCCTGGCAGAGGGCCGCGAGCAGGACCAGGTTGCTCACTTCGGGGCGGTGCTCCGGATCGTAGGAGATCGTGCGGATCGCGTCCGTTTTCGCGCCCCGGATCAGGCGGGCCGTCTCGTCCGAACTCGCCTTCAGGGCAATGGAGTTGGACCGGCTCTTGCTCATTTTCATGCCGTCCGTTCCGAGGAGGAGGGGCGCCTCCGAGAGCAAGGTGCGCGGTTCCGGGAAGACCGGGCCGTACCGCTCGTTGAAGCGGCGGGCGATCGTGCGGGTCAGCTCCAGGTGCGGGACCTGGTCCTTGCCGACCGGGACCAGGTTCGCCTTGCAGAACAGGATGTCGGCGGCCTGATGGGCGGGGTAGGTGTACATCAGGCCCGAGACGGCCGCCTGGCGGGAGTGTGCGATCTCGTCCTTGACGGTCGGGTTGCGGCTCAACTCGGCCACCGACACCAAACTCAGGAAGGGGAGCAGGAGTTGGTTCAGGGCCGGGATCGCGCTGTGGGTGAAGACGGTCGACCGTGTCGGGTCCACGCCCGCTCCCAGATAGTCCAGGACCACGTCCTCCACGTTCTCGGTCAGCCGCTCCGCCACGTCTCTGTCGGTCAGCACCTGGTAGTCCGGGATGACGAGGAACAGGTCAACGCCCTCGTTCTGGAGCCGGACCCGGTTCTGGAGCGTGCCGAAGTAGTGGCCCAGGTGCAGGGGGCCGGTGGGGCGGTCGCCGGTCAGGATGCGGTCGGTGGTGGTAGCCGGGGTGGTCATCGTGGGCTCCTCGTGGGGCAGTGGGGTGGGGCGGGCCTGGACGGCGCCCACTGCGGGATCCAGCGAGGGCAGCAAAAAGGGCCGTCCAGTGATGAACGGCCCGCTGACGATGTCGCGCGTGTGAGTAGTGGCCGCTCCTAGGAGGAGCGCCACCAGCAGAGGTGAGTACGGCACTGCGACGCGGACGACATGGGTTCACCATAGCCCGGCGCCACGGCGCGTGCCCAGGGTCTTTCGGCACGCGCCGCGCAGAGCCCAGCCCGGGGTCAGTACAGGTTCAGATACGTCTGCCAGCCGGCGCCGATCCGCACGCGGTCGGTGTAGGCGCCCGCGCCGTTTCCGGGGTAGCGCCACAGGACGCCGTCGGTGTCGCGGGCCACGAGGTCCGCCTTGCCGTCGCCGGTGATGTCGCCGACTCCGGCGAGCGCGTTGTAGATGCCCCAGCCCGCGCCCAGGCGGACCCGGTCGCCGAAGGTGCCCCTGCCGTTGCCGTCGTAGCGCCACAGCACTCCGGACGTGTCCCGCGCGAGCAGGTCGCCGAAGCCGTCGCCATTGAGGTCACCGGCTCCGACGACCGTGTTGTAGATCCCCCAGCCGAAGCCGATCTTGACGGGGTCCTTGAACTGGCCCGCGCCGTTGTCGGCGTACATGTACAGGTCGCCCGAGGGGGTGCGGGCCAGGAGATCGGGGCGGGTGTCGCCGGTCAGGTCGCCGGGGACGGTGAGCTGGTCGTACGCGTTCCAGCCCGCGCCGAGCGCGAGGTGCGGGCCGCTCGGGGCGAAGGGCTTGTTCGTTGCGCCGTCGTAGCGGGTGAGCTGCCCGGAGGCGTCGCGTACGAGGAGGTCGTTGTTGCCGTCGTTGGTGAGGTCGCCCGCCGGGACGTAGCGGGAGGTGGTGGGCCAGCCCGGCGCGGAGGGGCCGGGGGTGACGTCGCCACTGCCGTTGCCGGTGCGGATGGTGAGGGTGCCGCCGGGGGTGAGGGCGAGGAGGTCGCCCCGGCCGTCGCCGTTGTAGTCGCGCCAGGTGGCGGGGCCCGGGGCGGTCGTGGCGGTCATCAGGCGGGCGGTGGAGGCGCCGGTGGGGTCCTCCCACAGGGCGGTCGGGCGGTTGTCCGGACCGCCCACGGATATGCCGCCCCGCGCATACCCGGACGTGTTGGCGCTGAGCTCCTTGGGCGTGCTCCAGGCGCCGGCCATGCGGGTGGCCACGACGAAGCGGTCGGAGTTGCCGTCGTCGGCGGGCTGGCTCCACCCGGCCTGCACGGTGCCGTCGGCCGCGATGTCCGCGCCGAAGGGCGTCATGCCCGCGTACTGCGCCGACAGGGTCTGCACCGCCGACCAGGTGCCGGTGGCGGCGGCCCGGGTCGAGGTGCGGATGTAGAAGCCGTCCGTACCCGACTGGTAGTCGGACCAGACGAGGGTGACGTCACCGTTCGGGCCGGTCAGGGGGTACGGCACGGCGTCGCCGAAGCTGTCCGTGCTCGCGGCGCTCTCGACCGGGCCCCAGGTGCCGGTCGCGGCCGGTCTCTGCGCGTAGTTGAGGGCGCCGCCCGCGAGCCACGTCAGCGCGAGGGCTCCGCCCGGGCCCGTCGCCAGGCGGGCCTCGGCGGCCGGGACCGGAGTGGGGAAGGTGTCGTGCGGGGCGCTCCAGGTGGCGGTCGACGCACCCTGTTCGGCCGATTTGAAGGCCGCGCCCGTGGACCCGTACTCGGTCCACACGACGTTCACCGAGCCGTCCGCGGCCACCGCGACCTGCGGGTACGCGTCCTGCGCCCCGGCGCCCGTGGCGTCGAGCCGGGCCGGCGCCGACCAGGTGCCGCCCGCCCCGGTGCGCTCGGCCGCGAACACCTCGTACTGCGGGTCGACGCCATGTGCCCACACCACAACAGTGCGGCCCGAGGGTGTGCCCGCGAGCTGTATGTCCTGGATGCGGTCGGCCGCGGCTATCTGCACCGGGGACGACCAGGACGTGGCCCCGGCGGGCAGCGCCGAGGTGCTCAGCACGGCGCCGGTGGCGGCCACGTCGACCCAGGCCACGGTGACCGAGCCGTCCGGCGCGGCGAGGAGGTGCGCGTCGACGGGCGAGGACGTGTCGTACGTGGAGCTCACCAGCGTGCGCACGGGCCCCCACTTGGTGGTCCCCGCCGGGCGCATCGCCACCAGGAGATCGCGCTGCGAGCGGTTGGCCGCGAGTCTGGACCACAGGGCGACCACCGTGCCGTCCTTGGTCGTTCTGGTGTCGATCAGCGTCTGGATCGTGGTGCCGTCGGTGAGCGCGTACGGCGCGCCCCAATGGTCGGTCTCGATGGCCGGGTGAGGTCCGGGGCTGGCCTCGGCGCCGGTCGTACCGAGGGCGCCGAGCGCGCCGAGGGCGAGTCCGGACGTCAGCGTCGTGCTCAGCACCCTGCGCAGCAGCGTGCTCCGTCGGGCGTGCCTGTTCTCTGCCACAAGTACTCCGCCTCATGCGTGGGAAGCATGCGGGGTACGCGAAGCCGCGCGTGCATGCCGCGCGAGGATAGAGAAGCCGCCCGGCTCGGGCCCAGCATGCGAGTAGCCGGGAGGTTAACAGCAGATTCGGAATCCCGAACTCCCCTGCGGGGACTAGTTGTTGGGGGTATCCGGGGCTACTTGTGGGCGGGCTGCACACGGGTGGGGGCCATATGTGGGTGGGCGCCATGGGCAGAGCACCTATGTGGCCGGGGGCTATGTGCCGGGGCTCCATGTGGCCCGGGCCTGTGGGCGGAGCCCACACGTGGCGGGGGCCCGTTTAGCCGCCCTACTTGTGGGCGTGGCCGCCCACGTAGAACAGCAGCCACACGAAGCCGGCGAAGACATGGGTGCCGAAGATGTAGAAGCCCGCGCGCAGGGCAATGCTGCGCTCCTGGCTCTTCTCGCTGTCGGCCACCGGTCGCCTCCTCCGTCCCGTACTGGTGCGTTCCAGGGTACGGGGGAGGCCGCCCGGGGCCGGGAGGACCGATGGCTGGTCAGTCCTCGTGTGTGTAGAACCAGTAGAACGACACCAGGAACATCACGCCGCCGAAGATCGCCCCCATGCCCGACGACTTCAGCACGCTGTGGTCGGACAGGCTGTACAGGAAGCCCATCGCCGCGCCGAACAGCGTGCCGTACGCCGCCGCGCGGAGCTCGCGGGGCAGGGCGGACTGGATGCTGAGGAGGCCGATGCCCAGGCCGATCACGGCCAGGCCCGACACGACGCCGAGGACGATCTGGCCGCCGGTGATCGCACCGCCGCCGCGCTGGTTGGCGAAGGTGTACAGCCCGTACATCACCCCCAGGACGACGGGGATCGCGAGGACGGCCCTGCTCAGATGGGGAGCCGTACGGCGGTTCGCGCGGTGGCTCGTGGCGGGTACCGAAGCGTGTGCGGCCATGGCAGCACTCCTTCCGCTTGCCCGGGGCACTGTGTGCGTCCCCCATATAGCCCACACCCGCGCGCGCCGATGGGCAACCCGGGATTTCGTGGACGGGTGCGCAGCTTCCTGTCGGCGGTGCTGATCGTGCTTGCGGCCGTCCTCGTCCCGCTGGGCGCGATCGCCGCCTGGGCGAAGACGAAGATCGGCAGCAGCGACCGTTACGTCGCCGCCATGGCACCGCTCGCCGGGAACCGGGCCGTGCGCGGCGAGGTGGCCGCCAAGGTCACCGACGCGATCGTGCGGAACATCGACGCCGGGCCGCTCCAGGCCCCGGTCGCCTCGCTGATCGGCGGGGCCGTGCGGTCCTTCACCACCACCTCCGCCTTCCAGGACGTGTGGAACACCGCCAACCGGGCCGCGCACGCGAGCGTCCTCTCCGCCCTCACCCACAACGGCGACGGCAACGACGTTCGCATCGACCTGGCCCCGGCGATCCGGCAGATCAAGACCGAACTGGAGGTGCGCGGCGTGCCGTTCGCGAACGAGATTCCCGTGGAACACACCGACCTGACCGTCGTCGAGTCGACGAAACTCGGGCCGGTCCGCACCGTCTTCCGGTGGCTGAGGCGCGTCGGCGTCTGGGGTGCGGTCGTCTGTCTGGCGGCGGCGAGCGGGGCGGTGGCCGTCGCGGTACGCCACCGCCGCGCCCTCATCGGGGTGGGGACCGGGCTGGCCGTGGGCGCGGCGGTTCTGCACATCCTGGTCGCCGTCGGCAGGTCGCTCACGCTGGACGGGCTCCCGGCGGACTCCGATCCGTCGGCAGCCGGGGCGGTCTACGACGCGCTCACCGACTTCCTGAGCACGGCGGCCTGGGCCGTCCTCGCGTTCGGGCTCGCGCTCGCGCTCGGGGCCTGGCTCACGGGCCGACTGTGGAAGCGAGGTCGGCCAGCCGCCGAAGGGCCCCGGCCAGGACCGGTACGGGCGGGGTCGCCAGACCAATCCTGACCGCGGTGGGCACCCGGCCGCCCACCGCGAACGCCGTACCCGGCGTCACCGCGACCCCGAGCCGCTCGGCCGCGGCCGCCGCGAACGTCTCGGCCCGCCACGGTGCGGGCAGCTCCCACCAGCAGTAATACGCGGCGGGGTCGCTGCGCACCCGGAAGCTGCCGAGGTGCGTCCGCACCAGCGCGTGCCGGGCGGCCGCGTCGGCCCGCTTGGCGGCTCCGACCGCCTCGACGGTCCCGTCCCCGGCCCACCGCACGGCCGCCTCCAGATTGAACCGGCCCGCCGTCCAGGCCCCGGACCGCAGGGCCTGGGCGAGGGCGTCGGTGTGGGGTTCGGGCACCACGAGGAAACCCGTGGTCAGGCCGGGAGCGAGCCGCTTGGAGAGGCTGTCGATGAGGACGGTGCGGGCGGGTGCGTATGCGGCCAGGGGTGGCGGAGGCGCACCCTGCGAGGTTCCCGGGGTGGCGCCGGGCGGGGTGCTGTCGCTCGGCGGGCCGGGGGCGCCGCCCTGCGGGGTGCCCGGGGCTGCATCCCGCTCGCCACCCGTCGTCGGCGCCAGGAACGCCCACGTCGTGTCCTCGATCGCCATCAGCCCCAACTCGCCCAATAGCACGGCCAGTTGAGCTCTCCGCTCCCAGCCCATCGTCAGAGTGAGCGGGTTGTGCAGCGTGGGCTGGAGGTAGACCGCGGACAGCGAGGTGCGGCGATGGGCCGCCGCGAGCGCCTCGGGGAGCACGCCCTGGGTGTCCATGGCCAGCGGCACCAGCACGATGCCGAGTTGTTCGGCGACTGCCTTGACCAGCGGATACGTCAGCTCTTCCACGCCCAGCCGGGCACCCGGGCGGACCAGTGCGGACAGCGCGGCGGCAATCGCCTGGCGGCCGTTCCCGGCGAACAGGACGCGGTCGGGGTGCGGCCGCCAGCCCGGCCGGGCCAGCAACCCGGCCGCGGCCTCGCGCGCCCGAGCCGTACCGTCGGCGGCCGCGGGGCGGGTGGCCTCCGTGAGGACGTCCGGCCGCAACAGACCCCCGAGCGATCGGGTCATCAGCTCCGACTGCCCTTCCACCACCGGGTAGTTGAGCTCCAGGTTCACCGGTGTGCGCCCGCTGTCCTCCGCGAGGACCGAGCCCGGGTGCGGCGGGGCGGCCCGTACGAACGTGCCGCGCCCCACCTCCCCCACCACCAGGCCTCGGCGGCCGAGTTCCCCGTACACCCGGATCGCGGTGGAGACGGCGATGCGGCGGCGGCGCGCGAAGGCCCGCTGGGCCGACAGCCGGTCGCCCGGCCTGAGCACCCCGGACTCGATCTCCCCCGCGACCTCGTCGGCCACCCTGCGGTAATCCACGCCCCGCCCCCTTCACCTGCGTAAAGCCTCGATTGCACCGAGAGCAAAGAGCCTATTGCACCGAGGAGTTGCCCCCGCCTAGCCTCCTCACCATGTCCCGCACCTACACCGACGAGGGCACGGGCGACGCCCTGTTGCTCGTCCACGGCCACCCTTTCGACCGCAGCATGTGGGCCCCGCAGATCGCGGAGTTCTCGCGTACGCACCGGGTCGTCGCCCCGGACCTGCGCGGCTACGGCAGCGCGCCCATCGCCGCCGGGACCCGCGCCACGCTGCTCGGCGACTTCGCCGAGGACGTCCGGGCGCTGGCCGACGCGCTCGGCATCGAGCGGTTCACGCTCGGCGGGCTTTCCATGGGCGGCCAGATCGTCATGGAGTGCTACCGGCTCTTCCCGGAGCGGATCGACGGCCTCGTCCTCGCGGACACCTTCCCGGCCGCCGAGACCCCCGAGGGCAGGGCCGCCCGCGACGCGATGGCCGACCGACTCCTGCGCGAGGGCATGAAGGGCTACGCGGACGAGGTCCTGGACAAGATGGTCGCGCCGTACGCGGAGGAGTCCGTACGGGTCCATGTGCATCGGATGATGACCTCCACCCGCCCCGAGGGCGCGGCGGCGGCCCTGCGCGGACGGGCACAACGCCGGGACTACCAGGCCCTGTTGACGACCGTCGACGTCCCCACCCTGGTGGTCGTGGGCCGCGACGACACGTACACGCCGGTCGCGGACGCCGAGGCCATGCACGCGGCGATCCCCGGCTCGACGCTCACCGTCGTCGAGTCGGCCGCCCACATGCCCAATCTCGAACAGCCCGCCGTCTTCGACGCGGCCCTGCGCGGGCTCCTCGACCGGGTGGCGGCGCGGGCAAAGGCTTGAGCAACCGTGCCGGGTGCCGGGCCGTCTTTGGGGGAGGATGCGAACGCTGTGACCGGCTAGCGGGAGGCAGGCCGCCTTGGACACCTTGGGCACCGGGACCGTACCGGCGTTGGCGGCGGCGTCCGAGGTACGGCGACGGCATCCCTGGCGGGTGGTGTCCGCGCTTGCCGGGGCGCTCCTCCTGGCCGGGGTCAGCGCTGTGGTCGGGTGCCGGGCCGCCGATTCGGACGGGGTCACGCCCGTGCCGCAGGCCCTCGCCTTCCTGCCCTGGCTGCTCGTGCCGGGCGGCGCGGGGCTCGTGCTCGCGGCGCTGGGGCGGTGGCGTACCGGCATGGTGTGGGGCGTGGCGGTCCTCGCGGTCACCGGCTGGTACACCCAGCCGTACGGCGCCGACACGACCCGGCCGAAGGGCCCGATCCTGGCGGAGTTCACCGTCCTCACGTCCAACACCGAGTTCGGCTGGGCGACGGACGATCTGATCGCCACCGTCAAGCGCGAGAAGCCCGACGTCGTGTTCGTCGAGGAGTGCAGCTTCCGCTGCTCCGACGCGCTCGCCGCGGACCTGCCGAAGGCCGACTACCCGTACCGCGATGTCGTACGCGAGGACGGTTCCGCGGGATCGGCGATCCTGAGCCGGTTTCCGCTGAAGCCGGCCGAGCCCATCGAGTCGGTGATGGCGATGCCCGGCGCGGTGGCCACCATCGGCGGGCGCGACGTACGGCTCCAGCTCGCGCACCCCTCGCCGCCGCTGCCCGGCGACGACGGAAAATGGCATCAAGAGCTGGGCAGAGTAAGGGAGTTCGCGAAGTCGGCGAAGGGGCAGCCGGTCATCCTGGCCGGGGACTTCAACGCCACCCAGGACCACGCCCTGTTCCGTTCCGTGCTCGACGACGGCGCCCTGCACGACAGCGCCCGCCTCATCGGACAGTCGCGCACCTGGTCCTGGCCCGCCGACCGCACCACCCCGCTGCGCACCCAGATCGACCACGTCCTGGTGAACGGCGACTCCTTCAAGGCGACGTCCGCGCGTTTCCTGAAACTGCGCGGCACCGACCACCGCGCGCTGCTCGTGGGGCTCAGCCTGTACGGCGGCTGACCCATCCGCCCGGACGGGACGGCAGCGGCGCCGACATGCGGGCCCCGTCCCGGCGGGTCAGCATCGTAGGGAGCCCGGGCGGGCGACGGTTTCGGGAATGATCCGGAAGCGGCGGCACACCGGGACGGCCGGATTCGGAAGGGTCGGATTCGAAATAATTATCCACAGGCTGTGGACAACATTTACGATTCTGTTGGCCGCCCTGTTTGCACCAAGTGATCTTTTTACGGTGTCGTGTGGTCATGGCTGATCAGAAGCGGGCGGGGGACGGCGTACGGCAGGGGCGGCTCGCGCCGCCGGAATGGCTCATCGCAGGGCTGCGGCCCGCCCCCACCCCCATCCCCTGGCCGGCCGTCGCCCGCGCCGCGATCGCGATGGCCGCGCCGCTGGCCGTGGGGATGGCGACCGGGCAGAGCGCGTACGGCGCGCTCGCCTCCATGGGCGCGCTCAGCGGGGTCATCGGCGACACCGCGGACGCGTACCGGATGCGGATCTTCAACATCGCCGTGCCGCAGCTGTTCGGCGCGCTCGGCGTGACCGTCGGCAGCCTCGTCTTCGGGCACGGCTGGCTCGCGGTCGCCGCGCTGACACTGGTCGCGCTCGCCTCCGGGATGATCTCCACGATCGGCGCGGTGGCCTCGGTCTCCGGTCTCCTGCTCCTCCTCAACGCCGTCGTCGGCGCGGGCCTGCCCATGCCGGGACCCTGGTGGAAGGCGCCGCTGCTGCTCAGCCTCGGCAGCCTGTTCGTGCTGCTCCTGAGCCTGCTCGGCTGGCCCCTGCGGCGTACCGAACCCGAACGGGACGCCGTCGCCGGGACCTATCGCGCGGTCGCCGAAGCGATCGAGGCCGCCACGACGGACGCGTACGACACCAGACGCCAGGCCGTCACCCAGGCCCTCAACACCGCCTACGACCTGGTCCTCGCCCGCCGGGCCCGCGAACACGGCCGCCGCGAGGAGCTGGTGCGCCTGCTCGCGCAGCTCAACGTCGTCATCCCGATCGTCGAGGCGGCACCCGCCGTGCACCTGCGCGGCTGGGGCGTGGACGCCGCGATCCCCACCGCCGTACGGCAGTTGGCGGACGCGGTCGACGAGGGCCGCACCGGCGCGGTCGAACCGGACCTGCCCGCGCCCGCGACCCCGGCCGAGCGGGCCCTGGACACCGCGCTGCGGCACGCCTTCGCCGTGGTGCACAACCCCGACGTCGACCACACCAACATCGACGACCGCCTCGGCCGCCCGGCCGCCCTGCGCATCCGGTTCCGCCGCGCGGCCCGCAACGTCCTGCTCTCCGGTGCCTCCTGGCGCTACGGACTCCGCCTCGCCCTGTGCATCGGGCTCGCCCAGGCCCTGGTCTCGGTGGTCCCGGTGGAACGCTCGTACTGGGTCGCCCTGACTATCGTCTTCGTCCTCAAGCCCGACTTCGGCTCGGTCTTCGCGCGGGCCCTGATGCGGGCGGTCGGCACGGCGGGCGGGCTCGTCATCGCGGCGGCCGTCCTCGCGGAGGTGCCGCGCGGGTGGTGGGACGTGCCGGTGATGATGCTGCTCGCGGCGCTGATCCCCGCCTTCTCCGCGAAGGGGTACGCCTTCCAGACGGCCGCCATCACCCCGGTGATCCTGCTCCTCTCGGACGTCCTCAACCACCAGGGCTTCAACCTGGTCATGCCCCGCCTGTGGGACAGCCTCATCGGCTGCGCGATCACGCTGGTCGCGGGCTATCTGCTGTGGCCCGAGAGCTGGCACACCCGCATCGGGGCGCGGCTCGCGGACGCGGTGGCGGCGACGGCGGAGTACGTGGAGTACGCGTTCTCCTCCGAGGACGACCGCGCGGAGCGGGTCCGGCGCCGGCGCCGCCTGTACCGGGATCTCTCGACCGTACGGAGCGAATTCCAGCGGGCGTTGACCGAGCCGCCGCCGACGGGTCCCCGTGCGGCGGCGTGGTGGCCCCTCGTCGTCGCCGTCGAGCGGATCGTGGACGCCACCACGGCGGCGCGGGTGCGGGTGAATCACGGGGCGGCCTCGCCTGCGGCGGGCGAGGCGAGGGAGATCGCGGTTCAGCTTCGTGAGCTGGCGCAGGGGTTGCGCTCCAGCGTGACGCTGGTGGAGGTGCGGGCGGAGCTCTCGGGGGACGAGGAATCCGTGCTGGCCCCGCTGAGGCAGGAGGTGCGAGCCGCCCGGGCCATCGCGTCCCCCACCCCTTAAGCCCTGGGGCTGCGCCCCAGACCCCGGGATGCCCCTCCCCGCCCCTTCCCGAAACCCGCCGGGGGTGGAAAGAGCTTCTGGGGCTCCGCCCCAGACCCCGTATCGCGCCTGAAGGGCGCTCGTCCTCAAACTCCCCCAAGACCTCAAGGGCCAGGGGGGACCCCCATGACGGGCTGAAGATGCTCGGTGCCGGCCAGCCCCGATGCTGTTGAGGGGCGCGGGGAACTGCGCGAGCAATCACGCACGGTCCGCAGTCGAACCACTCCCCCCGGAGGGTTTCGGGAAGGGGTGGGGCGGGGGCTCCCGGGGTCCGGGGCGGAGCCCCGGCGCACCCCGCCGAACCGCACCCCGTCCCCCAAGCCCCGCGGGGCAACCGTTCAGAAGAGCGGCAACTGGCCCGGGAACGGGGGGAGTTCGAAGCCGTCCAGGGTTTGTTGGGTCGCGTCCGCGGGGGCCCGGCGCTTGGAGCCGGGGCAGAGTGTCAGCTCGCCGGACCACTCCCGCGTACGGGGATCGTGGCGCACGAACTTGCCCGCCACCACGGCAACGGCACGGCCGCAGGACGGGCAAGATCGGCGGGGAGAGACGCTGGGCATCCCCCCATGCTGCCAGAGGCCTACGCGGCCGGCTTGACCGCCGAGGCGAACCCGTTGCGCCACAGGCTGTTCACCCGGGACTTCTCCGTGCTGTTCGGGAACGGGGGGAGTTCGAAGCCGTCCAGGGTTTGTTGGGTCGCGTCCGCGGGGGCCCGGCGCTTGGAGCCGGGGCAGAGTGTCAGCTCGCCGGACCACTCCCGCGTGCGGGGATCGTGGCGCACGAACTTGCCCGCCACCACGGCAACGGCACGGCCGCAGGACGGGCAAGATCGGCGGGGAGAGACGCTGGGCATCCCCCCATGCTGCCAGAGGCCTACGCGGCCGGCTTGACCGCCGAGGCGAGCCCGTTGCGCCACAGGCTGTTCACCCGGGACTTCTCCGTGCTGTTCGGGTACGCGTTGCGGCACGACGTGCCGGGCCCACCGCCGGACATGAGCTCACTGCACGGCCCCGAGTAGTGGTCGGGAAGCCCGAGCACGTGCCCGGTCTCGTGCGCGACGACCCGCACCGAGTAGTACTGCTGGTTCTGGCTGTAGTCCAGGAAGATGTAGCCGTTGCCGTGCCCGTCGGTCGAGGCGTACGAACCGTTCTGGGGGTCGTCGCCCTCGTAGTACTGGAAGTCCGCGCCGGAGTTGCTCTGCGCGAGCCGGACGTTCTGGACGGAGGAGTTCCAGATCTGCGCGGCCTGCGATATCTGGGAGGTGAAGCTGGGGGCGTTGGCGGTGCTGTAGTACACGGTGACCGAGGCGGCCAGCGGGTTGGCGGCGCGCTTCTTGGCGACCGACTTCATGACCGCGTCGTAGAACGCCTGGTCGTTGGCGGCGGAGTGCTTGCCCGCGGCGGTGTAGTGCGCGGCCGAGGCAGGGGCGGACGAGGGGGTGGCGGCGGTCGCGGGGATCGCGCCGAAGCCCGCGAGGGCCAGACCCAGCGCGGCGGTCACGGCAAACGTGCGGGGGTGTCTCATGGGGGGTTACCAATCCGTCGGGGATCCGCGCCCGGCTGGGTGGGCCGGCCGCGGGTGGGGATTCTGCTGATCGGTGCCCGGGTGACGCACTGTGGCGCCGCCCCGGTGATTGGTGATTGTGGAGGCCACAGCGGCGTACGGGAATGATGCCGATCTGCGATAACTCCCGCGTATCAGTGGGGTTTTGGACATCTGGTGCGATCACTTAGTACGCCCTAACCTCAGCCCATGGAGCTGGAGGTGAGACATCTGCGGGTGCTGTGCGCCATCGCCGACGCCGGCAGTCTGCACGGCGCCGCGCGGGCGCTCGGCACGAGCCAGCCCGCCCTGACGACCCAACTGAAGCGCATCGAGAACACGTTGGGCGGTCGGCTCTTCTCGCGCGAGCGAACCGGCTGTGTGCCCACGGTTCTGGGCCGGGGTGTGGTCGGCCGGGCCCGTCCGCTGCTCGCCTCGCTGAGCGCGCTGGTCGCCGACACCCGGGCCGCGGCCGCCCGCGCCGCCGAAGGCGACCGGCTGCGCATCGGCTCCACCGCGAGCCGCGCGATCCCCGGCTGGCTGCGCCGCCTGCGGGAGCGGCTTCCCGGCACGGAGACGGAACTCCAGGTGGCGGTTTCGGCCACCGCTTTGCTCCGCCAAGTCGCGGCGGGCGAGCTGGACGTGGCGTTCGTCCACGAAGTGGAGGGCTGCCCGCTGCGGATCCCGCCGGGACTCGACATCCGTACGCTCGTGGAGCGCGAGCCCCAGTTCGTGTGCCTGGCGGTCGACCACCCGGCGGCACACAAGACCCTCGTGGACCTGGCCGACCTGGCCGCCGACCAGTGGATGGTCGACCCCAGCGTGGACGGCGAATGGGAGGGCCTGCGCCGCGTCCTCAACGCGGCGGGCCTCAACCCCCGGGTCCTGCACGGCGACTACCTGACGGCGGCGGGCCTGGTCGCCACGGGCGAGGTCGTCACCCTGTGCCAGCCCACCTCCCGCCCCCGCTCCGACATGGCCGTACGCCCCCTGCGGGACGACCCGCTGGGAGTACGGCTGCTCCTGGCGGTCCGCAGCGGGGCGTACGGAGGTGAACTGGCCGGGGTGGGAACGGATTTGGAGTCCGCGTACTGGGAGGCCGCCTCCCACTCACCCGCGTACCGGGCATGGCTGGAGGAGCGGGGCCGACAGTCATGAACGTCAGGGCGTCCGCCCGGCGGACGTCCGCTCCCCGGCCGTGATGGCCGTGGGGCCCGCGCCGGCGACTACGATGCGGTCGACTTCGGGTTGCTGGAGTACTGCAAAGCCAGTTGACGTACTGCAAAGCCCGGAGTTTTTGACATACCGCCATATGTCGCGCCGTCAAAGGATGTTCGGTCCATGAGCAGCAGCACCGGTGGCAGAGGGCTTCAGCCCAATGTTCTGTCCACGTTCGACACCGTTGTCATGGCGGTCGCGGGCAGCGCGCCCGCCTATTCGCTCGCCGCCACCACCTCCGTGCTCGTGGGTGCGGTCGGGCTCGCCAGTCCGGCTGCGCTGCTCTACTGCGCGATCCCCATGCTCGGCATCGTGCTCGCCTTCGGGCGGCTCGGGCGGATCGATGTCAACGCGGGAGCCGCCTACTCCTGGGTCGGGCGCACCCTGCATCCCTTTCTCGGGTTCATCAGCGGGTGGGCCCTCGTCGTCGCCGCCACCCTGTTCATGGTGGCCGGCTCCCTGCCCGCCGGGCAGATGACCCTGGGCCTCTTCGATCCCGCCCTCGCGCGCAACACCGCTCTCGCCACCGCTACGGGTGCCGGGTGGTTCTTGTTGATGCTGGGGGTGGTGCTGGGGGGTGCCCGGCTGTCGGCCAAGGCCCAACTCGTCATCTCCGGCGTCGAGTTGGTGATTCTCGGCGGGTTCTCCGTCGGGGCGCTCGTTCGGGTCGGCGAGGGCGGCGGGGTCGTTCCGTTCGACTGGGGGTGGCTCGGGTTCGGGCACTTCGACGGGGTGTCCGGGTTCGCCGCGGGCACCCTGATCGCCGCGTTCTACTACTGGGGCTGGGACGTCACCAGCAACCTCAGCGAGGAGACCCGCGACAGCCGCCGCACCGCCGGGCTCGCGGCCCTGGTCGGGGTCGGCATCGTCTTCGCGCTGTTCGTCGCCTTCACCGTCGCCGTGAACGTGCTGCTCACCAGCGGCGAGATCGAGGCCGGGCAGTCCAACGTGCTCGCCCTGCTCGGCGAACACATCTGGCCCGGCGTCGGCGGCAGGCTCATGGTGCTCGCCGCGGTCCTCTCCACCATCGCCACCCTGGAGACCACCCTCATCCAGGTCACCCGCTCCCTGTTCGCGATGGGCCGCGACCGGACGATGCCGGGCGGGCTCGGCTCCGTACACCGGCGGTGGAACACGCCCTGGGTGGCCATCGTGGTGGTCGGCACGGTGGCGCTGCTGCTGTTCGTCGCCTCCAACGCGCTCGGCTCCGTGCAGGACATCATGTCCGACGCGCTCGCCGCGATCGGCCTCCAGACCACCCTGTACTACGGCCTCGCCGGCCTCGCGGCGGTCGTCGCCTACCGCCGGACGCTCACCGAATCCGTCAGCTCCTTCCTGCTCGGCGGGGCCTGGCCGCTGCTCGGCTCGGTCTTCATGTTCTGCGTGTTCGGCGCGTCTCTGACCCGGCTGAGCGGCGCCGCCGTCGCGATCGGCATCGGCAGCCTGCTCGCGGGGCTCGTCCCCATGCTCTGGTACTGGCGGCGGGGCAGCGCGTACTACCGTCCCGCCCGACTGGACGCGGCCCGTTCATTCGAAGTGGGTACCGGGTTCCCCAACTCCCGGACAAAGGCACCCAGGTACGTCCAGGCTGGGCATCCCACCGACTTCTGAGAGGCGGTACGCGCATGGCAGCACTGCGCCGCCGGGCCTACCGGAAGGCGGCCATACGCTTCGACGCCGACCTGGGCGACCGCGCGCTCACCGCCGCCCGGCACGACATCGTCATCGGTCGCTGGCAGGGCGTACGCGATCTGCTGCGGGCCACCGGCGACGACTGGGCGCTGCGGACGCACCGGATCCGGGCGCTCGCCAACGCCGCCGCCGGGTCGACCGTCGTCGAGGCCTGGCGGGCCGCCGAACCCGACAGCCCGGACGCGGCGGTGCTGCGGGCGGCCACCGAGGTGACCCGCGTCTTCAACGGCGCCATCGCGGCCGGGCGCGGCGCCGGGACCGACCGCGACCGCATCGACGTCGCCGTCATGGCCTGCCTCGGCGCGGCCGACGCCCGGCCCGCCGACCCGACCCCCTGGGCCTCGCTGCTCACCGTGGTGCGGCTGTACGAGGGCGGGGTCGCGCGGCGTGAACTGCGCGGTTGGTGGGACGAGTTGCGGCGGCGCGACCCGTACCACTTCGAAGGGCACGTCCAGATGCTGCGGTACTTCTCCGCGCGCTGGCACGGGACGCACGGCTCGATGTACGACTTCGCCCGGGACGCGGCGGGGGCGGCTCCGGCCGGGTCTCCGCTTCCTGTGCTGGTGCAGATCGCCCGGGTGGAGGAGTTCCGGTACGTCTCCGATGCGGCGAAGGGGCGGCCTGTCCGGGGGTTCGGGCAGCACTGGAACCACGAGCTTGCCGTGACCGAGCTTCGGCGTACGTATGACCGCTGGCTCGGGGGGCGGCCCCCGGGGCCCATCCACGCCTCCGAAGCGGCCGAGCTCAACTACCTCGCCCATGCTGCGTGTTGTGCGGGGCTCACGCGTGAGGGGGCGGCGTTGGTGGGGTTGCTGGGGGAGCGGGTTGCGTTGGTGCCCTGGGTCTATACGGGGGATCCGGCTTCTCAGATCGTCCGCTGGCGCGGGCAGGGTGGGGCTTGAGAGCCGGGGGCTCGCGTTTCGGGTGCGCCCGGTGGGGTGAGGGGGCTCGCATTTCGGGTGCGGGCCCGGTGGGGGCTGGTCGCGCGGTTCCCCGCGCCCCTGTAGGGCGCCCGGCGCCGACTCGGGCGTCCGTGTGGTGGAGCCTTGCAACGTCACGGGACCGCTCCCCTCGGGGACGCGGAACCGGCCCCTTCCGGGAAACCGTCCTCCGGGTCGCTAACCTTACGTGTCCGTGCTGGCCAGGGATCTGATCCCGGAACTGTGGCGCAGCACGGTACTTATCGCACCCAACTCATGCGAAAGGCCTCGCCCATGGGCATTCGGAGCTTGCTGCGCAAGGTGTTCGGACGCGATCGCGCGGAGCGCGCCGAGCCGACGGCGGCTTCCGTACCGCCCCAGGCCGAACGCACCCCGGAGGCCGTCGAGGCACCGGTCACCACCGACGCTGCCGCGCCTTCCATTCCCGCCCCGGCGGAAGAAGTCGTCCTGTCCTCGGCGGAGGAACTCGTCGCCGCCGCCTTCGACGGGCCTCGCCCGCCTGCGTCCTCGTCCGACTCCGACTCAGACCCCGAGTCCGAGTCCGGCTCCGACACGGGGGCTGAGTCCGACTCTGGGTCCGCGTCCGGGTCCGCGTCCGACACTGCCGGTTCCCCCAGTTCCTCGAACGCCGTCGTCGAGCTGCCTCAGCCCCGTACGGAGGCGAAGCCCGAGCCGGTGGCTGAGACTCGGCCGGTCATCGAGCCCGTGCCGGTCGAGGAGCCGGAGGCCGGCGCCCCCGAGCCCGAGCCCGTACAGGCGGAAGCCGAGCCCGTTTCGGTCGAGCCCTCTTCGGTGGAGGCGGAGGCCCACGTTGCCCCCATCGCCGAGCCGGAGCCCGACCCCGAGCCCACGCCGGAGCCCGTACAGGCGGAGCCTGTCATCGAGCCCGAGCCCGCGAAGGCGGAGGCGGAGGCAGAGGCAGAGGCAGAGCCCGCTCAGGCCGAAGCCGAGCCCATTCCGGCCGAGCCCGTCGCCGAGCCCGAGCCCGCGAAGGCCGAGGCCGCGCCCCAGCCCGTTCAAGCCGAAGCCGAGCCGGACCCCGAGCCCGTACAGCCGGAAGCCGAGCCCGAGCCCGCCCACGCCGAAGCCGGAGCCGAACTGGAGCCGGAGCCCGCCCAGGATCCTGCCCCCAAGCCCGCCCTCTCCCCCGCCAAGGTCAGGTCCCGGGCTCCCGGGCTCTCCGGGGCCTACAAGGCTGCCGGGGCCGCGCTCAAGAAGGCCGGGATCAGCGGTGCCCGCGCCAAGGTGTACCTCGTGCTCGACCGGTCCGGGTCCATGCGGCCCTACTACAAGGACGGCAGCGCGCAGGGGCTCGCCGAGCAGGTGCTCGCGCTCGCCGCGCACCTCGACGAGGACGCCACCGTGCACACCGTGTTCTTCTCGACCGATGTCGACGGGGTCGTCGACCTCACCCTCGACTCCTACGAAAGCCTCGTCGACACGACCCACGCCGCGCTCGGGCGGCTCGGGCGGACCAGTTATCACCGGGGTGTCGAGGAGGTCGTCGAGCACGTCGAGAAGGCGGGGTACGAGGGGCCCGTGCTCGTCGTGTTCCAGACCGACGGCGCCCCCGACGCCAAGCTCCCCGCCCGCCAGGCCCTCGCCGACGTCGCCGACAAGCCCCTCTACTGGCAGTTCGTCGCCTTCGGTGAGGATGACTCCAAGGCGTTCGATTTTCTGCGCAGTGCGGAGGGAGAGCACGAGCACGTCGGGTTCTTCCACGCCGGGCCCGCTCCCCGTGAGCTCAGCGACGCCGAGGTCTACCAGGGGCTGCTGAGCTCGTTCCGCCCCCAGCCCTGACCCCTAGGGCCTGTCCGGCGGGCCGGGTGCCCTGGGGAGGGAGACCGTTACGGTCAGGCCGCCCTCGGTGCCCGGCTCCGCCGTGGCCGTCCCCCCGTGCGCCAGCGCGATCGAGCGCACGATGGACAGGCCCAGGCCCGCCCCCGGGCCCATCCGGTCGCGGCCCTCGCCCCGCCGGAAGGGCTCGAACAGGGCCGGGATCTCGTCCTCGGCGACCGCCGGGCCGGTGGGGTTGGCCACCACCAGACGGCCGCCGTACACCGTGACCTCCACCGCCCCGCCCGGTTCGTTGTAGGTGACCGCGTTGGCGAGGAGGTTCGCGGTCAGGCGGGCGAGCAGCGCCCGGTTGCCCCGCACCACAGCGGGCGCCGCATCGACCTCGACCGTGTCGTAGCGCGCCGCCTCCTCCCGTACGACCTCCGCGAGGTCCACCTCCTCGCGCTCTTCCAGGCCCCGCTCGCTGCGGGCCAGCATCAAAAGCCCCTCGATGAGCTGCTCGCTGCGGCGGTTGTTGTCGAGCAGGGTGCTGCGGGTGCGCTCGATGTCGTCGGGGCCCGGCTCGCCGTCGAGGCCGATCTGGATCGCGGCGCGCTGGGTGGCGAGCGGGGTGCGCAGTTCGTGCGAGGCGTTGGCGATGAAGCGGCGCTGGCTGTCGAAGGCGGCTTCGAGACGGCCGAGGAGGTCGTCGATCGTGTCGCCGAGTTCCTTCAGCTCGTCGTCCGGTCCGGCTGCTCCGACCCTCTCGTGCAGGTTGCTCGCGGTCAGCTTGCGGGCCCGTGCCGTCATGACGTGTACGGGACGAAGCAGTCGGCCCGCCGTCCACCAGCCCACCACGACCGCGAGCAGTGCGATCGCGACCAGCGCGAGGGTGGACCACAGGGCGGTCTGGCTGGACGCGGCGTCGCTGACGTCGGAGGTGACCCGGTAGACGGTCAGCGGTTCGAGGGGCACGGCCTGGCCCTTGTAGGCGGGCGCCCCGGGGACATGGAGGGTGGTCGCTCTGGTCGCGATCGCGGTCGCCTCTTCCTGGGTGCCGGCCCGCGAGAGCAGGTTCACGACGGCGAGCAGCGCCGCGCCGAGCACCAGGAAGACGCCGCCGAAGATCAGCGCTATACGGGTCCTGATCACCGGGCCCGGCCCCTCACAGTGCGTACCCCACGCCCTGGACGGTACGGATCAGCGCGGGCTCGCCGAGCTTTCCGCGCAGCTTGCTCATCGCGACGCGTACCGCGCCCGTGAACGGGTCCGCGTTGGCGTCCCACGCGCGCTCCAGGAGCTCCTCGGCCGAGACGGTCGCGCCGTCCGCCTCCAGGAGGATCTGGAGCACCGCGAACTCCTTGGGCGAGAGGTCGAGCTCCTGGCCGTCGCGGTGGGCGGTGCGCCGCACGGTGTCCAGGCGCAGCCCGTGCCGCTCCAGGACCGGCGGCACCGGACGGGCGCTGCGCCGCCTGAGCGCGCGGACCCGCGAGACCAGCTCGGGGAACTCGAAGGGCTTGCCCAGATAGTCGTCCGCGCCGAGGTCGAGGCCCTGGACCCGGTCCTCCATGGACGCGGACGCGGTCAGCATCAGGATGCGGGTACGGGAGGCGTCCGCGACCAGGCGTCGCGCCACCTCGTCGCCGTGCACGCGCGGCAGGTCCCGGTCCAGCACCACCACGTCGTAGTCGTGAAGGCCCAGGTACGCGAGGGCCGCGTCCCCGCTGTAGACCGTGTCCACGGCGAAGCCGGCCCGCCGCAGTCCGGTGGCGACGAGCTCGGCGAGGACCTCCTCGTCCTCGGCGACCAGTACCCGCATGTTCTCGTCCTTCGTGCGCACGTGCCCCCTTCCGTCCCAGGATGCGTCCTTGCTACGGCAACGGGTGTTTCGCAAACCTCTCCGCGCCCTCGCAGACGTCCGCCATCCGGACATCCCGGGCGGGCACGGTGACGCCGGCCGATAGGATTCCGCGCATGCCTTCGCCGACGTACTACGTTTCGACGCCCATCTACTACGTCAACGATGCCCCGCACCTGGGCCACGCCTACACCACCGTCGCCGGTGACGTGCTCACCCGCTGGCACCGCCAGCGCGGCGAGAAGGTCTGGTACCTGACGGGCACGGACGAGCACGGCCAGAAGATCATGCGTACGGCCGAGGCGAACGGCGTCACGCCCCAGGAGTGGTGCGACAAGCTCGTCGGCGAGGCGTGGCAGCCCCTGTGGGAGCACCTGAACATCAAGAACGACGACTTCATCCGCACCACCCAGAAGCGGCACACCGACCGGGTGCAGGAGTTCGTCCAGGACCTGTACGACAAGGGCGAGATCTACAAGGGCGGCTACGAGGGCCCGTACTGCGTGGGCTGCGAGGAGTACAAGCTCCCCGGCGACCTGATCAAGGCCGAGGACGGCAGCGAGCTGTGCGCCATCCACAAGAAGCCGGTGGAGCTCCTCAAGGAGGAGAACTACTTCTTCAAGCTGAGCGAGTACGGTCCGAAGCTCCTTGAGTTCTACGAGGCGAATCCGGGCTTCATCCAGCCCGAGTCGGCCCGCAACGAGGTGCTCAACTTCGTGCGCAAGGGCCTCCAGGACCTGTCCATCTCGCGGTCGACCTTCGACTGGGGCGTGCCGGTGCCGTGGGACACCGAGCACGTCATCTACGTGTGGGTGGACGCGCTGCTCAACTACGCGACGGCCGTCGGGTACGGCGCCGACCAGGCCCGGTTCGAGGAGATCTTCCCGGCCGACGTGCACCTCGTGGGCAAGGACATCCTGCGCTTCCACGCGATCATCTGGCCCGCGATGCTGATGGCCAACGGGCTGCCCGTGCCGGGGAAGGTCGCGGCCAACGGCTGGCTGATGGTCGGCGGCGAGAAGATGTCGAAGTCGAACCTGACCGGCATCAAGCCGCAGGACCTGACCGCGCACTTCGGCGTCGACGCCTACCGCTGGTACTTCCTGCGGGCCATCGCCTTCGGCCAGGACGGCTCGTTCTCCTGGGAGGACTTCACCGCCCGCTACACCTCCGAACTCGCCAACGACTACGGCAACTTGGCGTCCCGGGTGGCCGCCATGGTCGGCAAGTACTTCGGCGGCGAGCTGCCCGCGGCGATCGCCGACGGCGACGCCGAGAAGGCCGTCCAGGACGGTCTGGCCAACGCCGTCACCGAGGCCGACCGGCGCATCGGCGACGAACTCGACTTCCAGGGCGGCATCCTGGCCGTCTTCGACTTCGTCAAGCAGGTCAACGGCTACCTCACGGAGCAGGAGCCGTGGAAGGTCGCCAAGGACGAGACGCCCGAGGGCAGGGCCCGCCTCGCGACGATCCTGTACACCGCGGCCGAATCCCTGCGCGGTGTCGCCGTCCTGCTCAACTCCGTGATGCCGGACACCTCGCAGCAGCTGTGGGACTCGCTCGGCGCGGAGGCTCCGCTCGGCTCGCTCGCCGAGCAGCGCGTCCAGGACGCCGGCACGTGGGGCCTGCTGCCCGCCGGCGCGAAGGTCACCAAGGGTGCGGTGCTCTTCCCGCGCCTGGAGGAGAAGCCCGCGTAAGGGAGTTGTCGTCCGTACGTCGATGTACGTACGGTGCGGGGCCCGGGGTCTGGTGATCCCGGGCCCCGCACCCCTTTCCCGATCCTTTCCCGATCCTCTCCCGACCTCTTTTCCTGACGACTTCGACCGCTCGTGGCCGGATTGGTGGCTCATTCAACGGTTGTTGATTCGCTGTTGATCGGGCCCGACCAGAGTGGGCCGGTCGATACGCAACGGGGAGAGGGAAAGGACAGGGAAATGCCATTGCTCGCGAATCGTGTCACGGTGACCGTTCACGCCTCCGATCCGCTGAGCCGGGCCGGGGTCATCAGCCACCTGCAGCACCAGCCCACCGTCGAAGTCCTGCGCGACACCCGGGAGACCCGCGAGACGGACGGCCGTCAGGCCGACCCCGCGGTCGCCGTCATGCTCGTCGACCAGGTCGACGACTCGGCCTCCGCCGAGCTGCGCCGCGTCGTGCGCGGCGGCGAGCAGCGCGTCGTACTCATAGCCCGCGAACTGCGCGAGCCCGATCTGCTGACCGTGGTCGAGTACGGGGTGCGCGCCATCCTGTGGCGCCATCAGGCCACCGAACAGCGCCTGTTGAAGGCCGTGCACAGCGCGGCGCGCGGCGAGGGCGAGCTGCCGCCCGACCTGATCAGCAGACTCCTCGTGCAGGTCGGCCGCCTTCGCCGCTCGGAGACCACGTCCGCGTCGGCCGGGTCCTCCTCGACCGCGCCGCTCTTCGGCATGGCACCGCGCGAGGTGGACGTCCTGCGCCTGGTCGCCGAGGGCCTCGACACCCGGCAGATCTCCGAGAAGCTCGCCTACTCGGAACGCACTGTCAAGAACATCCTGCACGCCCTCATGACCCGCCTCCAGCTCACCAACCGCGCGCATGCGGTGGCGTATGCGCTGCGGGAGGGTTACATCTAGCCGACCCGGGTCCACCTGTCGGCCCCATCGGCTCAACAGCCGTCGGTGCAAGCGGACTTCGACGGCATCCGACACCTCGGGAAATTGGCTCAATGATCCACGAAATCGACGAGGCGCTGCGGCGCATTCTGCGCGGCGGGGCGCTGCCCGAGGGAACGGGGGACGTCGTCTTCGAGGCGCCCACCCGCGACTGGGCGGCCCGGCGCAACACCCCCACCCTGAACGCCTACCTGTACGACATCCGCGAGGACGTGGCCCGCCGCGAGCGCGGTTCGTACGCGGAACGGGACGCCAACGGCATCGTCCTGCGCCGCCGCCAGCCGCCCCGCTGGTACCGCCTCTCCTACCTCCTGACCGCGTGGACCAGCCGTCCCGAGGACGAACACCGCCTATTGTCCGGCGCGTTGGCGTGTCTGCTGCCGCACGAGATGCTGCCGGAGGAATACGTTCCGCGGGCGCTCGACGCGTACAACGTGTCCCTGCCGCTGACGGTCGGGGTGCCCCCGGCCGAGTCGCGCTCGCTGGCCGACATCTGGTCGGCGCTCGGCGGTGAGCTGAAGCCGTCGCTCGACGTGGTGATCACGACGCCGTTCCCGGTCACGCCGGTGTACGACGTGGCGCCGCCGGTCACGGAGGGCGTGATCACGGTGCGCGGCCGGGACGGCGTGCCGGACGACGCGAAGCCGCGGATCATGCGGGGCTCACGGGGCGGAGGCGTGCTGGACGCCGGCACGCGGGACGGCGGCGCGTCGAACCGTGGGGCGCGCAAGGGCACCTCGCAGGACGGCGGCGCCCGGTGAACGTGGCCGCTCGTGCCCTGCTGCTCCGGCTCGACCATCTGCGGACCACGGTCGCGGCACTGGTCGCGGCCCGTTCCGCCGATGACCCGACCGCCCAGGACCCGCTGCGTGGCCTGTACGTCTCGGCCGAGACGGCGGCCCGACTGGCCGGCGCGGATGGGGTCGCACCCCTTGAACTCCCCTCTCCTGACAGTGAGTTCATACCGGCGCCCGGCGACCGGCTCACCGCACTCGCGCGGAACTTCGGGCTCGGCCCGGTCGACGAGCTGCTGCTCGTCGCGGCGCTCGCCCCCGATGTGGACCGGCGCTTCGAGCCGCTGTACGGCTACCTCAACGACGACGTGGGCCGCCGCCGGGCCTCGGTGGCGCTCGCCCTGGAACTCGCCGGGACCGGACCGTACGACCCCGACGCGCGCGGCCGGCTCCACCCGTCGGCGCCGCTGATCACGGGCGGCCTTGTGGTTCTGGAGGACGAGGACCGGCCGCTGCCGGGGCGCGCGCTGCGGGTCCCGGAGCGGGTGGTGGCGCACCTCCTGGGGGATGACACCCTGGACGGTCAACTCCTGGCTGCGCGTGTCGAGTTGCTCCCGCCGGGCGGGAGTGCCCCGGACGAAGGGCTCGCGGCGCGGATCGCGCTCGCGCCGAGCCCGGTCGCCGTCCATCTGCGCGAGCGCAGGGCGGGAAGCGGGGCGGACGCGGTGACGGCGGCCCTGCGCGGCGCCGGGCGGGCCGTGCTGCGCCACCACCCCGAGGCCACCGACCGGGCCGCGGCCCGCGCACTGCTGCGCGAGGCGAGGCTGCGCGGGTCGGGCACGGCGATCGTGGTCGAGCTTCCGGATTCCGAACCGGGCGCACTGGTGCGGGAGCTGGCGATACCGGACGTGACCGTGGTGTTCGCCGGGACCGACCCGTACGATCCCACGTGGGCGCCCGGCGCGGCACTTCTCGCCCTGGAGGACACGTCCGCCGAGACCGACCCGCTGACGGCCTGGACCGAGGAACTCCCCTCGTACGACGGCGACTTGGCGGAGGCGGTCGGGCCCTACCGCCTTGGCGCGGGGCAGGTGCGGCGGGCCGCGCGGGGGGCGCTGGCCTTGGCGGGGTTCGAAGGGGTGCCGGTGGGGCTCGGGCACGTGCAGAAGAGCGCCCGGCAGCTCTCGGCTCCGCTGCTCGACCGGCATGCGCGCCGGGTGCGGCCCGCCGTGGGGTTCGCGGACCTGGTCCTGCCCGAGGAGCCGCTCGCGATGCTGCACGAGCTCGCGGGACGCGCCAGGCACCGGGACCGGGTACTCGGGGAGTGGCGGCTGCGGACGGGCGGCGGGCGCGGACGGGGCGTGGTCGCGCTGTTCGCGGGCGACTCCGGCACGGGCAAGACGCTGGCGGCGGAGGTCGTGGCGGGCGAGCTGGGCCTGGACATGTACGTGGTGGACCTCTCCTCGGTGGTCGACAAATACGTCGGCGAGACCGAGAAGAACCTGGAAAAGATCTTCGTCGAGGCGGACCGTACCGACTCGGTGCTGCTCTTCGACGAGGCGGACGCGGTGTTCGGCAAGCGGTCGGAGGTGAAGAGCTCGCACGACCGGTACGCGAACCTGGAGAGTGCGTATCTGTTGCAGCGGCTCGAGGCGTTCGACGGGATCGCGGTGCTGACCACGAATCTGCGGGCGAACATCGACGAGGCGTTCACGCGACGGCTCGACCTGGTGGTCGACTTCCCCTTCCCGGATGTCGCGCTGCGCGCGGCGCTGTGGCGGAGCTGCCTGGCGGGGGTGCCGCAGGAAGAGGGCCTGGCGGCCGAACTCGACGCGTGCGCGAAGGAGTTCGAGCTCGCCGGGGGTGCGATTCGCTCCGCGGCGGTGACGGCGGGGTATCTCGCGGCGGGGCGGGGTTCTCCGGTGACCTCGGAGGATGTCCGTGCCGGGGCGCGGCGGGAGTACGTGAAGTCCGGGCGACTTGTGCCGGGCACGGGCATGGCCTGGGCCCCGTAGCCCCCTGGGGGCGGGGGCTGGTTTGCGCAGTTCCCCGCGCCCCTGGCTGGGTTGATGCTGGCCCGCACTGGGGTATTTCAGCCCGTCCGGCGTTTGAGGACGAGCGCCCTTCAGGCGCGATACGGGGCCTGGTCCGGAGCCCCAGGGTGCTCCGGACCGGAGGCTACTGGAGGATCTTCCAGCGCTGCTGGTCGGCCGGGAGGGCCCCGCAGGGGCGGACCTCGGCCACCTGAAGGTGCTGCCGGTCGTTGGGCGTCAGATCCGACAGGCACCAATTGTCGTCCCGGCTCACCAGCCGTACAAAACCGTCACCGCCGCTGATCGGCTGGATCGACCACTTCTGGTTGGCAGTCATCGACCCGTTGGACAGGCTCGCCTCGCCGCCCGACGCGCCCCACATCTGGATCTGGTTCCCCTCCCGGGTGTTGTCCGCGACAGCCCACGGCTCGGACGACGAGGTGAAGGCGAACTCGTTGTTGGGCAGCGGGTGTACGTGCCAGAACTGGTCCCAGGGGGGCTTGTTCAAGCTCGTCGGCGCCGTGTAGACGTACCGGCCCTCCGGCTTCTGGTCGGTCGGCGAGACGAGGAGGTATCCGAGCCCGGACTGGATCCGCACCAGCTTGTTCGGGTCGTACTGGGGCGGCTTGGGAGCGTTGTTCCCACCGCCGCCTCCGCTGCCCCCGCCACCGGGATCCTTCGGCTTCGGCTGGTCGGCGGCGGGCGGGGGCGGGGGCGGCGCCGGCACGGAGGGCGGCGGGGGCTGCTTGGAGGGCGCCGGCGGGGCGGAAGGCAGCGGCGTGTTGGAGCCCTGCGGAAGCGGCTCCTCCTTGGAGGGCGCCTTCTCGGAGGCCTGGCTCTTGACGCCCACGTCGTGCTGGAACCAGATCAGCGCGAACGCGACGGCCGCCGCCACCAGGACCGACCCGACCGCGAGCACCCAGCGCGGGAACACGGACGGCTGCACGTAGGTGCCGCGCAGCTCCTGCGGGGCGGGATCGCCCGACCTCAGCACCGAGACGGTGAACTGGTGCTGGCGGATCCCGCCGAACCAGCTCACGTTCGCCGAGGTGAGCTGCACCTCGGCGAATCCGGCCCGGCCCGGGTCGACCTGGACCGCGGTGGGGTTGGCCTCGACAGTGAGGCTGTCGCCGTTGTCCCGGGTGGAGAAGGACGCGGTCAGCGGCTGGTTGCCCAGGTTGTCGACGGCCACCCGGCCACGTGCCCGGCGCCTGCCCTTCACGGTGCGCGGGACCAGCTCGGCACGCATCTCGGCGAACGGGGTGATCGTGAGCCGGCCCTCGACGACATCGGCCTCGCCCGGGTGCTCGCGCGGCTCGACCCGGATGCCGAAGGGACTCTGGCCCGCCACGGCGTCCGAGGTGCGCGGCGGCGCGAAGGTGATCTCGCTGACCCCTTCCGCCCCGGGATAGAGACGCAGCGTGGCCGGCTCGACGTGCGCCCAGCCTGCGGCGTCCCCGACCGGCGTGAACCGGTACTCCTCGACGGTGTCGCCCGTATTGCGCACCCGCAGTCGTACGACGGCGCTGTCACCGGGGGCAACGGTGGTGGCGGGGGGCTCCAGGGCAGTCCACATACTCACCCCACGAGTTAATTCCGGCCGAGGACGAAGTACAGGGCCGGAAAGGGCAGTTCCGGGGGCAGGACCCGCTGCCCGAGCGGCCATCACCCCTAGTCGGGCGGCCCGCCGAGGGGGGGCGGCCCGAGGAAGGGAACCCGGGCGGTTGCGGGGGAACAACCGCCCGGGAGTCTGTGGATGCGAGCAGCCTCTCAGGCCGCGATCAGCAGCGCCTAACGTCCGCTAACGCCCGCGCTAACGGCCCGGCTTGCCGCGGTCCTTGACATCACCGCCGATCAGCCAGTTGATGGTCTGCGCGTCGGCCACACCGGTTGCCTTGAGGCCGACGTGCACCTGGTAATCCTTGATCGCCTGCGCGAGACCCGCGTCCGACTTCATGGCATAGCCGTTCTTCTGGCCCGCCTTGAAGTAGTCGATGCCCTTCCTGGCGAAGTCGCGGTCGTGATTGAGGTCGGCGTCGGAGATCGAGGACTGGTTGGCCCACCACAGCGCCGCCGCCAGCTTCGTGACGTCGTAGTGCTGCACACCGCTCTTGACGTTCTCCACGCGGATGCCCTGCGCCCACATCGAGGTGAGGGTGGCCCGGCCGAGGGTGCCCGGCTTCTTGTCGGTGGCCGTCAGCTGCATGCTGCTCTTCTTGTCCCGCATGACGTGCGCCTGATAGCAGGCCAGGGAGGTCTGGGTGGCCTTGTCGATGATCCCGGCGGTCCAGCCGGGCTTCAGGGTGCACTCGTTCTCGTTGCCGAGGGTGGCCAGGCGGTACTGCGCGAACGTGACGATCTCGTCCGGCTTGTAGCCCATGTCCCAGACCGGGCCCTGAGGCGCGTTCGGTGCGGGCTTGGCCTGCTTCGGCGGAGGCGGCACGACAGGCGGCCCACTGCCGAGTTCCGAGGCGTCCGCGTCACCGCCACCGCCGCCTCCACCACCGCCCCCCGAACCGTCACCGGCCGGGGTAGGCGCGCCGCCGGGCGGGGCCGCGGGCGGGGCGGACACGGGCGCCGAGGGGAGCGGGGATTCGGCGCCCTGCGGCACCGGCTGCGCACTGGACCCGGCCTGGAGCTCGCCGGACGCGGTGGTCACCTTCGGCTGGAAGGCCAGCCAAAGGACCACGAACGCGACGGCCGCCGTCACCATCGCGCTGCCCGCGACCATCAGCCAGCGCGGCAGCACCGGACGCTGGTCGAAGGTGCCGATGAGTTCGAGACCGGTGTCGTCACCGGAGCGGCGCACCGCGACCGTGATGCGGTGCTGCTCGGCCCTGCCCGTCCAACGGACGTGCTGCGGGCGGACGTTGAGCTTGGCGAACGCGGCCCGGCCGGGCGCGATCTGCACCGAGTTCGGCGCCATGTCGTAGGTGAGCCGGTTGGTCTCGTCGCGCAGGGTCAGCGATGCCGTGAGCGGGGTGTTGCCGAGGTTGTCGACAGCCACCGAGGCCCGCCCGCGGAACCGGCCCACCAGACTCGGCGGAAGCAGTTCGGCACGCACCTCGGTGAAGGGCGCGACCGTGACCTGCCCTTCGAGCACGTCCCGCAGGTCGGGGTGCTCGCGGGGCTCCACGCGGATGCCGTACGGGGCCGGGCCCGCCGGGGCGTCCGGCGAGCGGGGCGGCGCGAAGGAGATCTCCGCGGTGCCCTCGCTGCCGGGGTAGAGGCGCAGGGTGTCGGGTTCCACCCGGGCCCAGCCCGCGGGCGCGCCGACCACCGAGAGGCGGTACTCCTCGACCGTGTCCCCGGTGTTGCGCACCCGCAGCCGTGCGGTGGTCCGCCCACCGGGATCTACGGCGACGGCGGCCGGGTCCAGAGACGTCCACATGGTCATGATCGAAGGCTAGGGGGCGCGCCGGGCTATCCCCTGCCCAAAAGGCTCTGGCAGAGGGCAGCCCCGGCTGCACTCGGAGCCCCGGCGGCCGGGCTGCCCGGCGGGCCGGTCGGCTGCCTCGGCACCGTGGACGCCGTCGACATCAGCGAGGTGAGCTCGTCGGCCTCCGCCGCGCCGCGGGCGCTGAGCAGCCGGTGCGCGGTGCGCAGCGAGGCAAGGGCGGACAGCGCCGGGGTCTCGCCGAGCGTGAGCAGTGCCCGGCCGCGTGCCGCGAGCGCGAGGCCGCGGCAGAACGGGTCGCCGAGGTCGCCCTCGATGGACAGGGCCTGTGTGGCGCAGGCCGCGGCCTCCCCGGGGCGCTCCCGGGCCAGCGCGCAGTGTGCGAGCCGCGCCCAGGCCAACGCCTCCCAGCGCAGGTCGCCGACCCACTGGTGGTGCTGGCGCGACTCCCGCAGATGGGCGGCGGCCCGTACCGGACGGCCGCCCGCGAGCAGGGCGCAGCCGATCTGGTACAGCACATGCCCGAGCGTACCCCGGTCGCCCAACTCCCTTGCTGTGCGCAGGACTTCGTCGGCCGCGGCCTCGGCGCGCTCCTTGTGGCCGAGCAGCATGTGGGCGCGTACGACATGGGCGAGGACGCGCACCGCGTCGCCCCGGCTGTCCAGTTCCACGAACCGCGCGTACGCCTGCTCGAACAGGGGCAGCGCCTCGGCGGGGCGGCCCATCGCGGCCAGGATCGTGGCGAGTTCGTGCGCCGCCTCCGACTCGGTGAGCGGGTCACGGGCCAGTGCCGCGAACCGCAGGGCCTGGCGCAGGGCGCGTTCGATGCGCGGGTAGGTGTCGGTGCCCTGCTGCGGTACGGCGGCGATCAGGCGCAGCGCGCGGCCCGCCGAGCGGGAGTCGCCGTGGCAGTGCGCCACGGACAGGGCGAGACGGGCCGGGCCGCCCAGTTCGCGGCGCCGTGCGGTGCCGAGGACGAGGTGGGCCCAGCCGGTCAGGAGGTCGACGGCGGGCCGCACCGCCTCCGCCCCCAGGTCCTCCCAGGGTCCCTTGCCGAGTGCCTGCTCAGCGGTGGCCAGGATCAGCTGGTGGGACTCCTGGAGCCAGGCGCGGGCCGCCTCGGCGTCGGCCGGCCGGTACCCGGGCGCCTGCGGGGCGTGCAGCAGATCGGGTACGCCGCTGAGCGGACGAAGGCGGCGGACGGCGTTGCGGACGGTGGCCAGGACGTGGTCGAGCAGCCTGCGCTGGGCGGCGGGCCGCTCGGCCGCGTCCGGCGAGTCGTCGAGGACCCGGCGGGCGAAGATCCGTACGAGGTCGTGGAAGCGGTAGCGGTCCACGCCGCAGGCCTCGATGAGACCGGCGTCGACCAGCGCCTCCAGGGCGCCCTCGGCGCTGCACTCGTCCACGCCGAGCAGGGCGGCCGCGGTGGCCCTGCCGAAGACGGGCACGGCGGCGGCGGACGCCAGGCGGAAGGCGCGGGCGGCGTCCGCGTCGAGGCCTTCGTAGCTGAGCCGGAAGGCCGCGTCCACGCCCAGGCCGTCGGCCTCCAGCTCGTCCAGGCGGTGCCGCTCGTCGCGCAGCCGGGCCGTCAGATCGGCCAGGGCCCAGTCGGAGCGGGCGGTGAGGCGGGCGGCGGCGATACGGACGGCGAGCGGCAACCGGCCGCAGGCATTGACGAGTTGGTGGGCCGCCTCCGGCTCGGCCTGGACGCGCTCGCCGCCCACGATCGTCTCCAGCATGGCCAGCGCGTCCTGCTCGGTCATCGCCTCCACGTCGAGCAGGCGGGCTCCGGGGAGGCCGACGATGCGGGTGCGGCTGGTGACGAGGACGGCGCTGCCCGGGGTGCCGGGGAGGAGCGGGCGGATCTGGGCGGTGTCGTGGGCGTTGTCCAGGAGGACGAGTACGCGCTTGCCCGCGAGCTGGGAGCGGTAGAGGGCTCCGCGCTGGCCGGCGTCGTCGGGGATCGCGCCCTCGGGTACGCCCATGGAGCGCAGGAGGTGGATCAGGACGTCCGCGCTGTCCGCGGAGTCCGGGTCGTTGCCGCGGAGGTCTGCGTAGAGCTGGCCGTCGGGGAAGGACTTTCGGGTGCGGTGGGCTGCGGTTACGGCCAGGGCGGTCTTGCCTGCGCCGCCCAGGCCGGTGAGGACTGCTACGCCCATGGCCTGGGCGTCTCCGGCTTCCCTCAGGAGGGTGGTCAGCTCTTTGAGGGGGGCCTCTCGGCCCGTGAAGTCGCTTATGGGGGGCGGGAGTTGGGTGGGTCGGTTTTTTGTGCGGGGTGGTGAGTGGGGCGGAGCCGGGGTCGTGGGCTCAGCCCCCTCGGCCCCCTGCGCGGGGGTGGGTGCGAGGGTCGGCTGCGGCGGGGTGGGGGCGGTTACGGGGGTTGCGGCGGGCGGCGTCCGCTGTGCCCGCCCTTCCCCAAGGTCTCGGCTTCGCCCGACCGGGGGAGACCCCAAGCGCCCTGCGGAACGATTGCCCACAGCGTGATGAGAAGGGGTTTCCTGGACCGGGGGCTCCTGCACGGGGCGGGTCAGCAGGCGTGTGTGCAAGGCCGTCAGTTCTGGGCCCGGGGGGACGCCCAGTTCTGTGTCCAGCGTGCGGCGGGTGGTTTCGTAGACCGCGAACGCGTCTGCTTGGCGGCCTGCTCTGTGGAGGGCCAGCATCAACAGGGCCTGGGTTCGTTCGCGCAGGGGGTGTTCCGCGGCGAAGGAGCGGAGTGAGGCGATCACGGCTGCGTGGCGGTTCAGGGCCAGGGCGGCGTGGAAGTGGTCTTCCCGGGCGGACAGCCACAGTTCGGTGAGGCGGTCGCGCTGGCGCTCGGCGTGCGGGCCGGGCAGGCCGGCCAGCGGGCTGCCGCCCCACAGGGCGAGCGCCCCGGTCAGTTCGCGGTGGGCGGCCGCGGTGTCGCCCGCACCGCGCAGCCGGGCGGCCTCGGCCAGGCGCGCCTCGAAGACCGCGGTGTCGAGCGCGGCGGAGGGCACTCGCAGGGCGTATCCGTCGTCGGCCGAGACGAGGAGCCTGGCCGGGGTGCGGGCGGGGCGGGACGGCTCCAGCAGAGTGCGCAGGCGGGACACGTACGTACGCAGGGTGCCGACCCCGCGCGGGGGCAGCCGGTCGCCCCAGATCGCGTCGAGGAGCTCCGGCATGGAGACCGGCCGGCCCTCGCGCAGAAGCAGCACGGCGAGCAGGGCCCGCTGCTGGGGCGGGCCGAGCCGCAGGGGCCGGCCGCCGAGGTCGCCCTCGACCGGCCCGAGCATCCGGAACCGCAGCCCGGTCGCCACGCTGCCTATGCCGCCCGTCGTGCCGCCGTCGCCCGTTCCGCCGGATTCCGTCACGCGCCGCCGCCTCTTCCCCTCAACTACGCCCGGCCGATCCGTCCCCCGACGTTGCCCTTTCGGCCCACCGGATTCTGTTCGTCCGGCCCACTGAAACGCTACGCCAGGACCTTCCGCGGGCCCCCATCAGCACATCTGTCGCAAACGGAGTTGGCTTGAACTCACCCCTGTATCCCGCGAGTAACCGGTCGAAAGGGCACCCTCCCTGCCCCCAAGACGGGCCCTATGCCTCCTGCGTTCCGTATCGGAGGTGTCGAGAATCGCGAGGCAGCGAACGAGGGGAGTGCACCTACCGTGCGGGTCACGCAGGAACAGCACGCCGAGCGACGCCCGGGCACTCCGGCGGGCGGCGCGGCGCGGCGTGAGTCCGCACTCGCCCGGATTCACCGCACCGCGGGAGACGCCGCGGTGGCCCAGCTGTTCGCCCCGGCCGCCGAACGGGGCCGGGGGCAGGCCTCCATCCAGTTGCAGAAGGACTTCGAGGACCACACCTGCCGCTCCTGGTTCTTCCGCGTCTACGGCGGCGGCCCCGGCGAGAGCTTCCACGAGCAGCAGGCGGCCTCGGGCTTCTTCAACAACCCCATGACGCTGCGGGTCGGCCGCCCGCCGGCCGGGCCCGACACGGCCGCGCGGTAGGGGAGTTCAGCCCTTGACCCCCTCGATGAACGCCGTCCAGGCCCGCGCCGGGAAGAACAGGGCCGGGCCGCCCGGCCGCTTGCTGTCGCGTACGGGGACGAGGAGGCGGGAGGAGAAGCCGGACTCGGCGACCTCCAGGCAGCTGCCGTTGTCACCCGCGCTGTGGCTCGACTTCCGCCAGCCGTTGGAGCCGGCGGCGGCTGGGGCCGGGTCCGGGGTGCGCTCAGTGCTCATGGTCGTATTCCTCCGCCGCCGTTTCGAGCAGAGCCAGGGACGCCTCCGGCGGCAACGCGGCGGCCCGTGCCAGATCGTAGGCGTACCGGCAGCGGCCGACCGCCGCCGGATCGTCGTGCAGCACCCCGGTGTGGGTGCCCTCGACATAGGCGAGGTCCGGTTCGTCCGCGAAGCGCATCAGGCTGAGCATGCTGCCCATGGCCCCGTGCGCGCCCACCGAACGCGGCACGACCTGCGTCAGGACCCGGCCCGAGCGCCCCAGGGCGGCCACGTGCCGCAGCTGTTCGGCCATCACGGCCGGGCCGCCGACCGCCGTGCCCAGAACGTTTTCGCCAAGGATCACCCACACGTGGGGACTGGCGTGGTCGGCCAGGATGTCGGCCCGGCGCAGCCGGTTGACGACCTTGGTCTCCAGCTCGTCGGGGTGGGCCTGCGGCTGATAGGCGCGGAAGACGGCGCGCGCGTACGCCTCCGTCTGGAGGATGCCGGGCACCAGGATCGGGGCGTACTCCTCGATGACGGTGGCCAGTTGCTCGGCATCGGCGGCGGCCGCGAAGTGGTCGGCGAAGCGGAACGTGTCCAGGGTGCGCAGCATCCGCACGAAGAAGCCCTCGGTGCCGAGCGCCGCGTCGAGGCGCTCCGCCAAATCCGGGCGCGGCTTGCGCCGGCCCGCCTCGAAGTGCGCGATCAGCGAGCCGGAGCAGATGACGCGCTCGCCGAGCTCGCTCTGGGTCAGACCCGCGGCCTCGCGGCGCAGCCGCAGCTCCTCGCCGTAGAACTCGCGCGGCGACTGAACCTGCTCGGCACGTCCCCGACCGGCCACCGAAAGCACCCCCTTCCGTACACATCCGTCCAACGGCGCTTCCGTACAAAGGAGTTGGAGAGCCGCGCCCACTGTTCAGGCTAGCCGTCGGGGGAGCACGCTGCTGGATGTACGGACAGCTACTGCACGATCACGGACTGGGGCGGCGTGGACGGGAGTCGGCATACGTGCCTAGGGGGTGCGCGCCATGGGTGACAGCAGTGCGGAACAGCAGGCGGCCGAGGACGCCCGGCGGAGGGAGGAGCTGTTGGAGAAGGTGCGCGAGGCGAACCGGCTGAGCACCGGCCGGCCCTGCCCGCCGCCGGGGTCGGTCTCGCCGGCCGAGGACGAGGACGAGGCCTGACCCGTCCCCTTCCGAACCTTCCGCGTTCGGGCCCCGGGCCCGGGTACGACGGCTGCCGTACCCGATCCGGCCGGGAGAACCCGCGCCGATGACCGGAAGGGCAGCTTGTGCTGCCCTCGCCCACGCACCTTCTCCCCTCCCCGCGCGGGCCGGGCCGCGCGAGGCTTGAGGGGTAATTGGCCGGTAGCAGCGTTTCGGGGGGCGGGACAACCGCATGCAGCTCGGATTCGGAGTGAGCCGTCCGCCCCGCGCTCAGCTAGAGCCTGTCCGGCGGATCTGGGGCCCCGCGGTCTCCGGGCGCTGGCCCATATCTCCGTACACCCAGTAACAAGGAGCAGCTTCCCGTGCCCAACTACCTGTCCCCCGGCGTCTACGTCGAGGAAGTCGCCAGCGGATCCCGCCCCATCGAAGGGGTCGGCACCTCGGTGGCCGCCTTCGTCGGGCTCGCGCCCGTGGGGCCGCTCAACGAGCCGACGCTGGTGACCAACTGGTCCCAGTACGTCGCCGAGTTCGGCGAGTTCACGGACGGGTACTACCTGGCGCACTCCGTCTACGGCTTCTTCAACAACGGCGGTACGGCCGCCTACGTCGTGCGTGTCGGCGGCACCGAGAACGGCGCCGGGCAGGCTGCCCCGCAGGCCGCGGCAGCCGCCGCGCCGCAGGCGATCACCGCCGGTGAGGCCGTGGCGATCGGCACGTTCAAGGTCTCCGCGATCACGGCGGGCTCCAACGGCGGCGCGCTGACCGTCGAGGTGCAGGACGCCGAGGGCGAGGCCAATGGCGACCGCTTCAAGCTGGTCGTCAAGGACGGCGACACCGTCGTCGAGAACTTCGACGTCAGCGCGAAGAAGTCGGCGCGCAACTTCGTCGTGACCCAGGTCAAGCAGCGCTCCAAGACGATCACCGTCGAGGAGGCCGTGGCCGGTGGCCAGCTGGCCAAGCCGGACGCGCAGGCCGTCACCCTGGCCCCGCCGGCCGCCGCCCCCGCCCCGGTCCCCGCCGGTGGCACCCTCGCCCGGATCGAGTCCGGCCAGTTCATCGGCGACTCCGCCGACCGCACCGGCTTCGGCGGCCTGGAGGCCCTCGACGAGATCAACATGGTCGCGGTGCCCGACCTGATGGCCGCCTACCAGCAGGGCCTGATCGACCTGGAGCAGGTCAAGGCCGTCCAGCTCGGCCTGGTCGCGCACTGCGAGCTGATGGGCGACCGCATGGCCGTCCTCGACCCGCCGCCCGGGCTCAACGCCCGCGACATCCGCAAGTGGCGGATGGAGGGCGCCGGTTACGACTCCCGGTACGCCGCCCTGTACTACCCCTGGATCAAGTCGTTCGACCCGTCCACCGGCCAGACCAAGATCGTGCCGCCGTCCGGGCACATGGCCGGCATCTGGGCCCGCAACGACGCCGAGCGCGGCGTCCACAAGGCCCCCGCGAACGAGATCGTGCGCGGCGCCGTCGACCTGGAACTCCAGATCACCCGCGGCGAGCAGGACCTGCTCAACCCGATCGGCGTGAACTGCATCCGCGCCTTCCCGGGCCGCGGCATCCGCGTCTGGGGCGCGCGCACCCTTGCCTCGGACCCGGCCTGGCGCTACCTGAACGTGCGCCGGTACTTCAACTACCTGGAAGAGTCGATCCTGATCGGCACCCAGTGGGTCGTGTTCGAGCCGAACGACCACGCGCTGTGGGCCCGGATCCGCCGCAACATCTCCGCCTTCCTGGTCAATGAGTGGCGCAACGGCGCCCTGTTCGGCCAGCGCCCCGAGGACGCCTTCTACGTGAAGTGCGACGAGGAGACCAACCCGCCGGAGTCGGTCGACCTCGGCCGCGTGGTCTGCGAGATCGGCATCGCGCCCGTCAAGCCCGCCGAGTTCGTCGTGTTCCGGCTCGCCCAGTTCTCGGGCGGCGGCGGCGAGCTGGAGGAGTAGGTCCGCCTCAACTCGCTTGTGTTTTTGCCGATTTCGCCCGAACAGGAGTAACCCAGCATGTCGCTTCAGCCCGGTGATGCGCTCACCACACACAACTTCGGCCTGCAGATCGACGGCGTCATGGTCGAGTACCTGCAGGAGGTCAGCAGCCTCTCGATGGAGCAGGACGTCATCGAGTACCAGCAGGTCTCGGCCGACGGCAAGCCGATCATCAAGAAGCTGCCCGGCGTCAAGAAGGCCGGCGAGTGCACGGTGACGCGCGGTGCCACGCAGTCCGCCACGTTCTCCGAGTGGATCAAGCAGTCCATCGACGGCAACATGGGCTCGGCCCGCAAGAACGCCTCGATCATCATGATGGACTACATGGACAACCCGGTGAAGCGCTACCACCTGCGCAACGCCTGGTGCAACAAGGTCGAGATCAGCTCGGTCAAGGCCGGCGACGCCTCCGCCATGACGGAGCAGGTCTCCATCACCTTCGAAGAGCTGGTCATCGAGTAATGCGCCGCGAAGGTCCTGGAGTTGCCGGAGCGCCCGGGGTGGACACCCCGGTCGCGTCCGGGGTGCGGGAGACCCTGCGCACCGAGTTCGAGTTCGAGCTGCCGCGCGGGTACGTGGACGACGCGGGCACCGTGCACCGGCGCGGCGCCATGCGGCTCGCCACGGCCCGCGACGAGCTGGTCCCGCTGCGGGACGTACGGGTCCGCGAGAACCCGGCGTACCTGTCGGTGGTCCTGCTCGGCCGGGTCATCACCCGGCTCGGCACGCTCGGTGACGTCCACGACGGCACGGTGGAGAACATGTTCGCCTCCGACCTGGCCTTCCTCCAGGACTTCTACCGGCAGATCAACGCCGAGGGGCACACCCGGGCGGCCGTGGCCTGCCCGCACTGCGAGCAGTCCTTCGAGGTCGAGCTGGCCGGGAGCCGCCTGGGGGAATCGTGACGTACGCGGCCGACCGGATCGAGGAGGAGACCGCGTACCTCGCCTACCACTTCCACTGGGACATGGACTCCATCCTCGACCTGGAGCATGCGGACCGGCGGGCGTACGTACGGCGGGTGGCGGCACTGGTGGAACAAGGCGAAGGGGAGCGGTGACGGGGGATGGGCCTGTTCAAGCGCCGGCGTAACCGGCCGGCGGAAGGCGAAGGGGTTGCGGCCCCCGCCTCCGCGAGCCCCGCGCCCTCCCCTGCCCCCGCCCCCGCCCAGGGCGACGGAGGCTGGGCCGCCGCACCCCCGATGCAGCGCGCCCTGCCCGCCCCCCGCCTCACGGCGGAGCGCGCCTTCGGCTCCACCCTGGCCGCCCACCAGGACCTCTCGGTGGTCCGCCCCCTGACCCACGCGGTCTCCCCCACGGCCCCCCACGGAGTCCTCCACAACGCCCTGACCCCGGTCACGGGTTCCCCGTCCCCGCTTCCGCTCCCGCTGCTGCGGTTGCCGGTGGCGGGGAGGGGGCCGGAGGCGGGCGCGGAGGAAACGGGTTCGGCTCCGGCCCCGGTTCCGAGGGCGGCTTCCGCATCGGCCCCGACTGCGGGTCCGGGCCGGCGGTCGGGCTCTTCCCCGGCTCCGGCCACGGCCCCGATTCAGCGCGCGGCCTCCTCATCGGCCCCCGCCGCGGTTCAGCCGCAGGCTCCTGCATCGGCCCCGGCTGCGGGTCCGGTGCAGCGGGCGGTTGCTCCGGCGAGCGGATCCGGATCCGCGCCGCGGGCGGCCGGTTCGGCCCCGGCTTCGACGTCGGCTCCGACTCCGGGTCCGATGGGGTCAACTCCCGCTGCACGGCGGGCAGTTGGTCCTGCCGCGCGTTCGGATGCGCCCGAGGCGGCTCCGGCTGCGCAGCGGGCTCCTGAGCCCACCCCCGGTGCGAGGTCTGCGGCCTCGGCCACCCCCAGTGCGGCTCCCGCCGCACCGCGAGCGGCCAAGCCTGCGGCCGGCCCGGCGAACAACCCGGGTACGGCTACGGGGGCGGTCGGTTCGGCTCCGGCGAGTGCCGCGCCTGCGGCGCAGCGGGCCGTCAGGCCCGCGGCCGGTCCTGCGAACAACCCGCCCGCGTCCAGTGCCGCTCCCGCCGTGCAGCGCGCCGTCACGCCTCCGCGTACGCCGACGGGAAACCCCGCCGCGACGCCGCCCCCGGTCGCGCCCGGCTCAACTGATGACGTGCGGCGGGCGGTCGAGCCTGCGGCCGGTTCGGCGCCGCAGAGCCCGGCCGTGCCGAGCGCGGCTCCCGCCGTGCAGCGTGCGCAGCCCCGTCAGTCGACACCGCGACCTCCGCTGCGGGCAGACGCTCCGCAGGGCGACCGAGGTCTCCCCGGGCCGAGCGAAGCCGAGACCTTGAGGAAGGGCGGGCACAACGCAGCCCCGCCGTCAGAACCGGCCACGCCCAACCCCGGCCCGGCTCCGGGAGCGGCACGCTCGACCGCCTCCAGCGCACCCCCCGCCGTGCAACGGGCCACCACACCCGCACGCCCCGAGCCGCGAAACCCCGCCCGGACGTCGGGGCCGACAGCGCCCGCAGCACCGGCTACCCCCGCACAGCGCGCGGCCGAGCCCGGCGCGCCCACCGCCATGCCCGTGCGCGGCACGACAAGCAGCCCGGGTGCGACGCAGAGTCCGGCGACCCCGGGTACCCCCGCGCCGTCCCCCGCCGTACAGCGAGCGGTCGCATCCGAGCGCCCCACAGCCAACAACCCCGCCACGGCACCGGCCGGCCAGGGCGCTCCCGGTGCGACTGCCCCCGTGCAGCGGGCAGTCGTACCAGTGAGCCCGCCCGAGTCCGAAGCGCCTCCCGCCATGCCCGTGCGCGGCGAAACGCCCAAGCCCGGCCAGGCAGCGGCAACCGCGTCCAGCCCCTCGGCGGCGGACAACCCCCGCACGCCCCCGGTACAGCGAGCCACGCCCACCCCGGCGGCACCCGCCGCCCCGCCGCGCACCCGCCCGGACAAGCCCGTCCCTGCCACCCCCATCGGGCCCCCGATCCAGCGCGCCACCGCGACCCCGCCCGGCGCGGCCGACGGCCCCGCCCCGGCCGCCCCCGCCGTACAGCGGGCCGCGGCACCTTCGCACGGGGCGGGGGAGCAGCCCCGTACGCATGCGGTGTCGGCCCCGACTCCCCCCGTACAGCGGGCTGTCACCTCGCCGGGCGCCCCGTCGGGCAGCCCCGCCGAGAACGCACCCGGATCGGCTCGGCGTGCCGTCGTGCCCCCGTCCGGCCCGACGGGACCCCGCTCGGCGGAAACCCCCCGTGCCGCATCCGGGGCAACTCCCGCAGCGCCGCGCGTAGTCAGGGCCACGCCGAGCCGCCCCGCCCCGGACGCCGCTCCCATGCCGGTTCAGCGCGCAGCCACCGCGCCGACCCGGCGTTCCCTGACCTCCGCCCCGCGCCCGGTACGCCCCTCCCACCACCTCGACCCCGTAGGCGTGGTGCGCCCGGCCTCCAAGGCGCCCGCATCCGCGCCCACTCCCGCCGTCGCCCCCGACGGCCCCTCCAACGTCCCCGCGTCGGTTTCCCCCGCCGATGCGGGGACCCCCACCCCGCCCCCGGCGGCACCCCCCGTCCAGCGCAAGCCGATGGTCCGCCGAGTCACCCGCACCCAGAACCCGGCCTCGGACACGGCCCGCCGCCGCCCCCTGATCGGCGCCCCGATAGCCCCGAACACCACGCCCACCGCCGCCCCGGACAACACCCCGGGTACGCCTGCGAGCATCTCCCGGAGCGCCGCTCCGGGCGCGACCGCGCCGGGCAGCACCCCCGCTGTCGGCAGTCGTTCCGCAGGGCCCCTGGGGGCTCCCCTGGTCCAGCGGAGCCGAGACCTCGGGGAGGGGTCGGCGCAGCGAAACCCTCTCGCCGCAACCCCGGGCACCGCGCCCGCCCCTGCACAGCCCGCCGTCCAGCGCGCCGTCACGGCCACCCCTCCCGCCGAACCGGCGGCCCCGGCGGCGCCCGCACTCCCGCCCACCCCTCTCCGCAAGGTCCAGCTGCCCCGTCCAACCTCCTTGCAGCGCATGCCGGTTGCGGGCCCCCCGCTCGCCTCGTCCCGCCCCCTGACAACCCGGCACCAAGCAGCTCCGGCCGGTCCGGCCGGCACGACGCCGGGTACGCCCACCGCCGCCCCCACCCCCCTCAAGCAGGCATCCCCCACCCCCGACACCCGCCAGGTCGTCGTCCCCCTGCACCGCCCCGCGGCCCCCCGCGGCATGGCTCAGCCCTCCGTCCAGCGGGCCGCAAAGCCGACCCCGCAGCCCGTCGTCCCCGTACGACGGAACAACCCGGCACCGGCCCCGGCACCCGCCCCGCCGCAACCCGTACAACGGCAGCCCGAGCCCTCCGTGCAACGGAAGGCCACCCCGCAGGCCCCGCCCGCCACCACGCCCGCCGCCCCGGCAACCTCACCCCAGTCGGCGGCCGGGCCCGCCGAACAGGCCCCCGACATCGACGCCCTGGCCCGACGCCTGGTCGCCCCGCTCTCGCGCCTGCTCCGCGCCGAACTCCGCGGGGACCGCGAACGCATCGGCCGCCTGCGCGACCGCTGACCTGCCCCCCGCCCGTAAACAGCCCCTGACAACTCCTACCGACGGAAGACCCCCATGCCCTCCACCCTTGACCCCGGCTCCACCGTCTTCTTCAAGCTGACCATCGACGGCCAGAACCTCGGCCTGTTCAACGGCTGTGACGGTCTCGCGTCCGAGGTCGAGGTGGAGCAGCGCCAGGAGGGCGGCAACAACGGGTTCGTGTGGCAGCTGCCCACCCGGGTCACGTTCTCCACGATCCGGCTGACCCGCCCGCTGACCGCCGACACCTCCAAGGTCGCGTCCTGGATCTCCTCGCTCGCCTCCGGCATCACCCGGCCCACCGCTCAGATCGCGGCCCTGCGCGCGGACGGCTCGATCGTCGCGCAGTGGGGCCTCATCGAGGTGCTGCCGGTGCGCTGGACGGGCCCGAGCCTCGACCCGGCGAGCCCGAGCGTGGCCACCGAGACGCTGGAGATCGCCCACCACGGTTTCACCGACGCAGGGGGTGCGTGAGCAATGGCCGCTCCGACCGGAGGAAAGGCCGCGGGTCTGTCCCGCGCCACCCTCGCCATCCACCAGCCGCCCACCGACCTCGGTGGTGCGATGGGCGGGCTCATGGGCGAGGTCAAGTTCCAGTTCAACCCGTCGCAGGTGCAGCTGGGCCGCTCGTCGACCTGGGTCGTCATGCCGGCCATCGCCTACACCCGGGGCGCACCGGCCAAGTTCACCGGCGCGCAGCCCGCCTCCCTCCAGCTGGAGGTGTTCCTCGACGCGTCGGGCACGCCCAGCTCCAACACCGTGCAGAAGCAGGTCGACCTGCTGCTCTCGTGCTGCGAGGTCACCCCGCAGAGCATCGCTTCGAAGGCGCCTTCGCCGCCGTTCGTGAAGTTCAGCTGGGGCTCGTTCTCGACCGTCCAGTTCACCGCGTACGTCACCAGCGTGAACGCCAACTACACCCTGTTCAGCCCCAACGGCATGCCGCTGCGGGCTACTTGCACGCTCTCGCTGACCGAGGTCGCGACCAACACCAAGGGCCAGAACCCGACCTCGGGCGCCCTGTCCGCGCGCCGCGTGCACCGCACGGTCGCCGGGGACACCCTGGCCTCGCTGGCCTGGCGCGAGTACGGCGACGCCACCCGCTGGCGGGTCATCGCCGAGGCCAACGAGATCGACGACCCGATGCGGCTGCGCCCCGGCACCGAGCTGCTCCTGCCCGCTTCCTCGGAGGGTGCCGCGTGAGCGAGAAGACCTTCACCACCGTCCTGCACGTCCAGATCAACGGGACGGTCCTGCCCGACCCGCTGGCCGTGCGCCTCATCGAGGGCTGGGTGGACGCGTCCGTCAACGTCCCCTCCGCCTTCCAGCTGACCTTCAGCGACAAGGACGGCGTCGTCACCACCAAGTACCCGATGCTGAAGATCGGCGCGAAGGTGGTGCTCAGCCCGTTCACCGACAGCCGGCGCGGCGACCCGATGCTGACCGGCGAGATCACCGCCCTGGAGGTCGACGCCGAGCCCGGCACCGGCCGCCAGCTCGTCGTGCGCGGCTACGACCCCGGCCACCGGCTGCTGCGCAACCGCCGCGTCGCGGGCTACCCGAGCATGACCGCGTCCGACATCGTGCGGCGCATCGCCGGCCTCAACGGCCTCGCGCTCGGCAAGATCGACTCGACGCCGACGGTGTACGACCTGGCGACCCAGCCCAACATCACCGACTGGGACTTCCTGTCCCGCCTGGCCGCCGAGAACGACGTGCGGCTGTCCTTCGACAACATGGGCAAGCTCAACTTCGCCGAGCTGAAGCCCGCCTCCGGGGCGCCCTCCGACACGACCCCGGCGGCGCAGAGCCCGTACGTCCTCGACTTCGGCACGAACACCCTGCACAGCCGGATCGCGATGACGTCGGCCGGGCAGGTCAAGAAGGTCAACGTGCGCGGCTGGGACATGCGCACCAAGCGCCAGCTCGCCGCGCCCGCACCGGCCGTCACGAGCAAGGACATCGTCGCCGACATCACCCCGGCCGCGGTGACCACCCCGTTCGGCGCGGCCGAGCTGACCGCCACGCAGATCCCGTACACCACGCTGTCCGAGGTCACAGGCGCCGCGAAGGCGCTGGCCGACGACGTCACCGGCGCGTTCGCCGAGCTGGAGGTCGCCGTCACCGGCAACCCCGACCTCAAGCCCGGCACCCCCATCGCCGTGAAGGGCGCCGGCTTCCCCTTCGAGGGCAAGTACACGGCCACCGGCGTGCGCCATGTCTTCGCGTCCGGCGAGCAGTACACGACCTGGCTCAACGTCTCGGGCCGCCAGTTCCGTTCGCTGTACGGGCTCGCCTCGGGCGGCACCGACCAGGCGCCCCCGATGCCGGGCGTCGCGATCGCCCTGGTCACCAACACCAAGGACCCGCTGCGGCTCGGCCGGGTCCGGCTGCGCTTCCCGTGGCTGTCCGAGACGTACGAGAGCGACTGGTGCCGCGTCGCCCAGTTCGGCGGCAAGGGCGGCGGCGGGCTGCTCCTGCCCGACGTCAACGACGAGGTGCTCTGCGCCTTCGACCGGGGCTCCCTGGAGCACCCGTACGTCATCGCGGGGCTCTACAACGGCATCGACAAGCACACCCGCGAGCCCGACAACATCCCCGTCGTCGACCCGACCAGCGGGCAGATCAACTGGCGCTCCCTGACCGCCCGCAGCGGCCACACCGTCGAGCTGCTCGAAGAGGGCGGGGCGGCCCGGCTTTCCAGCGGCATCCGCCTTCGCACGGGCAAGGGACGGCTGCACATCCAGCTGAACGAGGCCCGCACCTCCCTCACCATCAGCAGCGACGGCAGCGTCGAGATCAAGGGGACGCGCAGCGTCGACATCGAGGCGGGCGGCAACCTGTCCCTGAAGGCCGGCGGCCTGCTGAGCCTGAAGGCCGGCGCCGGCATCGAGATGGACGCCGCCATGGCCATCAACGTCAAGGCGGGCCTCGCCTTCGACGTGAAGGCCGGCGGCGAGGCGTCCGTCGTCGCGGGCGGCGCGGTGTCGCTGAACGCGGCCGGCGAGGCGGCCATCACCGCGATCGCGAACGCCAGCATCACCGCGGCGACCGTCGCCATCAGCGGAGCGGCCGCCATCGAGCTGACGTCTCCGGCCCCGCTGTCCAACGGCATGCCGATCATCTAGGAGAGTTGAGATGAGCGAACACTTCGTCGGGGCCGGCTGGGCGTTCCCGATGCGCACCGACCCGGGCGGCGGCATCGCCCTGGCCCGGCGCGACCGCGAGATCGAGGAGTCCATGCGCCTGGTGCTCGCCACCGCGCCGGGCGAACGTCCCATGCGTCCCGAGTTCGGCTGCGCGGTGCACGACCTGGTGTTCGCGCCCGTCAACGACGCCACCGCCGGGCGCATCCGCTACGAGGTGCGCACCTCGCTCGACCGCTGGGAGCCCAGGATCGAGGTCGAGGAGGTCACGGTGACCCCGGCGCCCGACGAGCCGACCGTGCTGCACATCGACGTGCGGTACTCCGTGCGCGGCACCAACAACCCGCGCAGCCTCGTCTTCCCCTTCTATGTGATTCCCTCCGAGGGCGGCGACCAGCCAGGCCCCACGGCCCGCGAAAGCGAACGACACTGATGGCCCTGCCCGCACCCCATCTCGACGACCGCCGCTTCCAGCAGTTCGTCGACGACGCCAAGCGCTACATCCAGCAGCGCTGCCCCGAGTGGAGCGACCACAACGTCTCCGACCCGGGTGTCACCCTCATCGAAGCCGTCGCGCACATGGCTGACCAGCTGGTGTACCGGCTCAACCGGGTCCCCGAGAAGAACCAGCTCGCCTTCCTCGACCTGCTCGGCGTGACGCTGTTCCCGCCGTCGGCGGCCAAAGCGTCGGTGACGTTCTGGCTGTCCGCGCCGCAGACCGAGCCGGTCCTGCTGCCCCGGGGCACCGAGGTCGCCACCGGCCGCACCGAGACCGAGGAGGCGGTGGTCTTCGCGACCGAGGACGATCTCACGATCGTGCCCTGCAGCCTCAGTCACGTACTGCGCCAGCCCACCGGCTCGGCACCCGAGGACTGCTCGCAGGACGTGCTCGGCGGCACCGACGTCTCGGTGTTCAGCCCGAGCCCGCTCCCCGGCGACGTGCTGCTCTTCGGCCTGTCGGCGGCCCTGCCCAACTGCACGGCCGCGGTGCGCATGGAGAGCCGCGTCGACGGTGTCGGTGTCGACCCGCGCCAGCCTCCCCTGGTGTGGGAGGCGTGGACGGCCGACGGCTGGACGGAGTGCGAGGTCGCCGAGGACACCACGGGTGGTCTCAACCGCCCCGGCGAGGTCGTCCTGCACATGCCGGCCGCGCACGCGGTGTCCCGGATGGGCCGCCTGGACGCGGGCTGGCTGCGCTGCCGCGTCGTCGAGGCCGCCCCCGGCCAGCCGTTCTACAGCGTCTCGCCGACGGTGCGCAGCGCCTCCGCGTTCACCATCGGCGGCACCACCCGGGTCTCGCACGCCGAGACCGTACGGGACGAGTCCCTCGGCGACTCCGAGGGCGTCCCGGGCCAGCGGCTGATGCTGGCGAACGCGCCCGTCGTCGGCGGCGCACGCCTGGAGATCTCGGCGGGCGAGGGCTGGGAGGAGTGGGAGGCCGTGGACGACTTCGCCTCCTCCGGTCCCTTCGACCGCCACTTCACCCTGGACGCGGCGACGGGCGAGATCGCCTTCGGCCCCTCCGTGCGCCAACCGGACGGCACGGTACGGCAGTTCGGTGCCGTCCCCATCAAGGGCGCCGCCATCCGCGCCTCCCGCTACGGCACCGGCGGCGGCCGATCCGGCAACGTCGCCCGGGGTTCCATCCAGGTCCTGCGCAGCTCGATTCCGTACATCTCCCGCGTGGAGAACCGGGAGGCGGCGCGCGGCGGCGTCGACGGCGAGACCGTCGAGGAGGCGAAGACCCGCGCGCCGATCGCGCTGCGCGCCCAGGAGCGCGCGGTGACCGCCCGCGACTACGAGGAGCTGGCCCGCCGGGCCGCCCCCGAGACCGCCCGCATCGCGTGCCTGGCGGCTGACGCGGCCGAGTCGGGCGACAACGCGGTACGCGTCCTGGTCGTCCCGCAGGCCGTCCCCGACCGGGGCGGACGCCTGCGCTTCGAGCAACTGGTCCCCGGCGACGAGCTGTTGGGCCGCGTGACGACCTTCCTGGACGACCGCCGCCCCCTGGGCACCCGCCTGGCGGTGGGCCCGCCGTTCTACCAGGGCGTGACCGTGGTGGCCACCTTGCACTCGTTCCGCGCGGCGAAGGCGGACCACGTACGCGACGAGGCGCTGAACGCCCTGTACTCCTACCTGGACCCGCTGACGGGCGGCGCCCACGGCACGGGCTGGCCGTTCGGCCGCCCGCTGAGGGCGGGCGAGATCTTCGCGGCACTGCAGAGGGTCCCGGGCGTGGAACTGGTGGACGAGGTGCTGTTGCACCCGGCAGACCCCCTGACAGGCCGCCGGGGCGACGCCACCGACAGGATCGAACTCTCCCCCTCGGCCCTCCTCTTCCCCTTCGACCACCGCGTGCGCGTGATCGAGGCGCGATGAGTGCGCGGGGATCGGTGGAGGGGCTCGGCTCGTCGCACCCGCTGGGCGCCGAGCTGCCCGCGGTGTACGCGGACGACGACTTCGCCCAGCGTTTCGTCGAGGGCCTGGACGTGGTCCTGGCCCCGCTGTTCAACGTCCTGGACTGCCTGGAGGCGTACTTCGACCCGGCGCTGGCCCCCGAGGACTTCGTGGACTGGCTGACGGGCTGGGTCGGCACGGAGCTCGACGGCACGGAGCCCCTGGAGATCCGGCGTCATGCCGTGGCGACGGCGGTGTCCCTGCACCGGGTCCGGGGCACGGCCCAGGGCCTGGCCCGGGCGGTCCAACTGGCCTTCGGGGTACGCCCCCAGATCACCGAGAGCGGCGGGGCGACGTGGTCGGCCCGCCCGCTGGGCCCTTTCCCGGGCGCCCCCAGGCCGTCCCTCCGCGTCACCCTCCACGTCTCCGATCCGTCCACCGTCGACCCGCACCGCCTGCAGGCGGTGGTGGCGGCGGCCCGACCCGCCCACCTCCCTTTCACGGCCGAGGTATCCGCGAAAACCCTTACCCACGAAGGGAATTGACCTTTCATGTCCACCCCGGCCATGGTCCCCTGCCCCGACTGCGGCACCCCGGCCCGAGCCACGGGCCAGTCGTTCTGCGACTCCTGCGGAGCGTTCCTCCGCTGGAGCGCCCCGACGACCCCGACGACGCCTTCGGCAGACCGGACCCCTTCGGGGGACGCGGCCCCGGACGCCCCGGAAGGCCCGGGGGGCTCCGGCTCGCCGGCCCCGGCTGCGAGCGCTGCCCCGGCGGGCCCCGCCGCCGCCGCGGAGGGCGCGACCCCGCCCGCCGGAACCCCGGACACCGCCCCCGACCGCACCGAACGGGACGCGGCCAACCCCTCCGAGCCCGCTCCCGCGGCGGGTGCGAACCCCGCCGGCCCGGCCGCGCCCGCGACCCCGGAAGCCGTGACGACCCCCATCCCCGCCGTGGCGGACGGCGCGGGAGACACCACCCCCCTCCCCGAGGCACGGGCAACCTCAGCGGCAGACGCCGCGCGAGCCCTCCTCGTACCCGTACAGGCACCGAGCGCGACCCCGCCCCCCGAGGCCCCGGGATCGGTGCTCCCCGGCCGCCCGGAGGCAGCCCGTCCCAAGGTCCGCACGGCACCCCACACCCCCGCCCCGGAAAACGGCACGCCCTGCCCCGCCTGCGGCACCCCCAACCACCAGCACCGCAACTTCTGCCGAAGCTGCGCGACCCCGCTGACCCCGCGCCGCGAGGACAACGCGACGGGCCCGTACGCGGGCCAGCGCCCCGCGCTGCACAGGGACAGGAAGCGCTGGATAGCAAGGGCGCTGATAGCAGCGGCAGTCGTGGCCGTCGTCGTAGGAGGGGTAATCGGCGGCCCCCCGGCGGCAAGGGCGGTACAGGACCACTTCGCGAAGCGCGTGGCCGTGCACCCGACGCTGTGGACGGCCTCCCATGAGGACCCGAACCACAAGGCGGCCCTGGCGGGCGACAGTTACTCCAACACGTGGTGGGGCACGGGCTACGCGGAGGACGCGGCGGGCACGTACCTGGAGGCGACGTTCGGCCAGCCGACCGACCTCCTGGCCCTGCTGATCACCCCGGGCACGTCGAAGCGCCAGGGCCAGCAGTCGGAACAGGCCCGCCCCCAGGAGTTCGACCTGGTGGTGACCGACTCCAGCGGCAAGCAGCACACGTCGCACCGCACCCTGAACGACGGCGGAGTGCAGCGCGTGGACGTCCGCGTACGCAACGCGGCTTCGGTCCGCATCATCCTGCGCTCGGCGTTCGGCGCGGCGAAGGACAAGCAAGTAGCAATAGCGGAGGTGGAGTTCTTCGCCCGCTCGAAGAACTGAGGGAGCAAGGGGGTGCCGGGAGGAACCGGCGCCCCCTCTCCGCACGCCTCGGACGAACCAACCCCCCGAGCCGCGGCCCAGGGGGTTGGAAAGGGGGGAAGCCCCCTTACTTCTCCGACACCGGCTTGCGCAGCGCGATGTTCAGCTCGCGCAGGCGGGACTCGTCCAGCTCCGTCGGCGCGCCCATCATCAGGTCCTGCGCGTTGCCGTTCAGCGGGAACGCGATGGTCTCCCGGATGTTCGGCTCGTCCGCGAGCAGCATCACCATGCGGTCGACGCCCGGCGCGATGCCGCCGTGCGGCGGGGCGCCGAGGCGGAACGCCTTGAGCATGCCGCCGAACTCGCGCTCCACGGTCTCCCGGTCGTACCCCGCGATCTCGAACGCCTTGAACATGATGTCGGGCTCGTGGTTACGGATCGCGCCCGACGACAGCTCGATGCCGTTGCAGACGATGTCGTACTGCCAGCCCAGGACGTCCAGCGGGTCCTGGTTCTCCAGGGCCTCAAGACCGCCCTGCGGCATCGAGAACGGGTTGTGCGAGAAGTCGATCTTGCCGGTCTCCTCGTCCTTCTCGTACATCGGGAAGTCGACGATCCAGCAGAACCGGAACACGCCCTCCTCGAAGTGCCCGGCGCGCTTGGCGGCCTCGACCCGTACGCCCGACATGATCTTGGAGACCTCGTCGAACTCGCCCGCGCCGAAGAACACCGCGTGCCCGGGGACGAGGCCGAGGCGCTCGGTGAGCACCTTGACGTTCTCGTCGGTCAGGAACTTCGCGATCGGGCCGGACAGCGAACCGTCCTCGCCGACCCGCACCCAGGCCAGGCCCTGCGCGCCGAGCGAGACGGCGTACTCGCCGAGCCCGTCGAAGAACTTGCGGGACTGGCCCGCCACGTCCGGCACCGGAAGGGCGCGCACGTGCTTGCCCGCGAACGCCTTGAACTCCGAGCCCTCGAACACGTCGGTGATGTCGGCGAGTTCGAGCTTGGCGCGCAGGTCGGGCTTGTCGTTGCCGTACTTCAGCATCGACTCGCGGAACGGGATCCGCGGGAACGGCGACGTGACGTGGCGGCCGCCCCCGAACTCCTCGAAGAGCTCGGTCATGAGCTTCTCGATGGGCTGGAACACGTCCTCCTGCTCGACGAAGCTCATCTCGACGTCGAGCTGGTAGAACTCGCCCGGCGAGCGGTCGGCGCGGGCGTCCTCGTCGCGGAAGCAGGGCGCGATCTGGAAGTACCGGTCGAAGCCGGAGATCATCAGGAGCTGCTTGAACTGCTGCGGGGCCTGCGGCAGCGCGTAGAACTTGCCCGGGTTCAGCCGGGACGGCACCACGAAGTCGCGCGCGCCCTCGGGGGAGGTCGCCGCCAGGATCGGGGTGGCCATCTCGTTGAAGCCCAGCGCGACCATCTTCGAGCGGATCGAGGCGATCACGGCGCTGCGCAGCATGATGTTGCGGTGCATGCGCTCACGGCGCAGGTCCAGGAAGCGGTACTCCAGGCGCCGCTCCTCGTTCACGCCGTCCTCGGCGTTGATCGTGAAGGGCAGCGGCGCGGCGGCGCCGAGCACCTCGACCTCGCCGACCTCGATCTCGATCTCGCCGGTCGCCAGCTCACCGTTCACGTTCTCGGCGCCGCGCGAGACGACCTTGCCGTCGACGCGTACGACGGTCTCCTTGGACAGCTTGTCCAGGGCCTCCGCGCCGGCCGTGCCGGGCCGGGCGACCAGCTGCGTGATGCCGTAGTGGTCCCGCAGGTCGATGAAGAGAATGCCGCCCAGGTCTCGGCGATTGTGCAGCCAGCCGCTCAGCCGGACGTCGCTGCCGACGTCGGAGGCGCGGAGCTCGCCGCAGGTGTGGGACCGGTACCGGTGCATCATTCATCCAATTCTTCGCGAACCGTGGCCGCGATCTTCGCGAGATTCTTCGCGAGACAGGCGGGAATCAACCAGTCCAGGTTACCGCCCGGTCCTGCGGGCGCGGTCTCGGCGGCGGGCGCCCCCGGTCGGCCACGCTCGGTGGCGGCCGGTCCCGGGATCTTCTTAAATAGGGGCAATGCGCACAGAGGACGTCCTGGCCGCGATCGCGACTGGCCTGTGGCGCTGGGACAACGCATCCGGGACGGTCACCCTCGACGCAGAGGCCGCCCGGCTCCTCGGTCTGCCCGCACAGCCGGCCACCCTGAGCGAGGCCGCCGTACGCTCCCGCTTCCACCCCGTCGACTGGAACGAGGTCGACGGCATCGTGAACCTCGCCGTCGCCGAGGGCACCCTCGCCGAGGTCCGGCTGCGGATCATGGACGAGAACGGCCGGGTCCTGCGCACCGTACGCAGCCGCTCCAAGCCCATCGCCAACGGCGAGAGCTACCTCCTGATCGGCACCATCCAGGAGGTCGCCGAGCCGCAGCCCGGCACCACCGCCGCCCACCCCTCCATCACCGGCGACTGGCGCCGCTCGCGCGAGGCCTTCCTCCTGGACGCCGGCCGCGCGCTCGCCGAGGCCCGCTCCACCTCCGAGGTCCTGCGGGTCGCCGCCTCGCTGTCCATGCCGGGCTTCTCGCCGGACGGCCTCGCGGTGTTCGGGGTGGCCGGCGACCGCCTCACGATCATCGGCCACCACGGACACAACCCCGGGGACGACGGCCCGTTCGCGGACATGGCGCTCGACATGGACTATCCGGCCGCCGACGTCGTACGCCACGGACGGGCCATCTACCTGCCGACGCCGCAGGAGTACCGGCGCCGCTTCCCCGCCACCTGGCCGCTCGCCCAGCGTTTCGACCGCCAGTCCTGGGCGTTCGTCCCGCTGATCGTCGCGGGGCGCACCATCGGCGCCTGGATGGCCGCGTTCAAGCACCCCGTCGCCTTCACCCCCGACGAGCGGTCGGTCCTCACCACGGTGGCCCGCATGCTCGCGCAGGCCCTGGCCCGCGCGGGCGAGGCGGAGAGCGAGCGCGAGCTCTCGCTCGGCCTGCAGCGCGCGATGATGCCGACGCTCGGCCCGGAGATCCCCGGCATGACGGTCGCCGCCCGCTACGTCCCGACCGGCGGCGGCCTCCAGGTCGGCGGCGACTGGTACGACATGATCCCGCTGCCCGGCTCCCGTACGGGGGCCGGCGGCGGCAGGTTCGCGCTGGTCATCGGTGACGTACAGGGCCACGACGTGCGGGCCGCCGGCCTCATGGGCCAGCTGCGCATCGCGCTCAGGGCGTACGCGAGCGAGGGCCACAGCCCCGACGCGGTCCTCTCGCGCGCCTCCCGCTTCCTGTACGGGATCGCCGAGTCGTACGGGGTGCCCGACCCCTACGGCGACGGGTACGAGGACTACGCGCCGCGCTTCGCGACCTGCCTGTACATCGAGGTCGACCCGGCCACCGGCACCCTCGACATCGCCCGGGCCGGCCACCCCGACCCGGTGATCCGCACCGCCGACGGCACCGCCCTGATCCGCGCCACCGCGGGCGGCCTGCCGCTCGGCATCGAGGCGGACTCCGACTACCCGACGACCCGGCTCGTCCTGGACCCCGCCGAGACGATCATGATCTGCACGGACGGCCTGATCGAGACCGGCGGCCACGACATGGCCAGCGGCTGGACGCGGCTGCGCCCGGTCCTGGAGAAGCACACCGGCGAAAGCCTGGAGCAGCTCGCCGACGAACTCGTCCAGGCCGTGCACGGCCCGTCCTCGCACCACACCACGGGCCCGCTGGTGGACCGCCGCGAGGACGACATCGCGCTGCTGCTGCTCCGCCGCAACGTCGCCGGCGGCGCGGGGACGGCCCCGCCCGCCGCGGTCCGCCGCACCGCGCTGACCATCGCCCAGGCCGAACCCGAGCGCATCGCGGGCGCCCGCCGCCAGCTGCGCGAACTCCTGCACGACTGGGCGGACGAGGAGCAGGTCGACTCGGCGGTCCTGATGATCTCCGAGATGATCACCAACGTCCTGGTCCACACGGACGGCGACGCGCTGCTCGTGGCCGAGGCGCGGGGCGAACTCGGCACCCGCCGCCTGCGCGTCGAGGTGGCCGACGCCAGCGACGAACTCCCGCACCGCCGCCGCCCCGGCGAAATGGCCTCCAGCGGCCGCGGCCTGATCCTGATGGAGATGCTGGCGGACGCGTGGGGGGTGGACCCGAGGGGCGACGGGAAGTCGATCTGGTTCGAGCTCTACGAGTCGGGTGGGACGGGTGCGCCGGGTACGTCCGATGCGGGCCCGTCGCCGTCGGAGTAGCGCTTCCGCAGCTCCCCCAGCACGGCGAAGGCGGCCGCCGCGACCGGCACCGCGAGCAGCATGCCGATCAGGCCCGCGACACTGGCGCCCGCGGTCAGCGCGATCATGATCATCGCGGGGTGCATCTGGACGGTACGGCTCTGGATCACCGGTTGCAGGATGTGCCCTTCGAGCTGCTGCACGGCGAGGACGATCCCGAGGGTCCACAGCGCGATGCCGAACCCGCGGTCGGCGAGCGCGACGAGCACGGCGACCGCCCCGGAGACGAAGGCGCCGAGGTAGGGGATGTACGCCCCGATGAAGACGAGCGCGCCGAGCCCGATGGCCCCGGGCACGCGAAGGACGAGCAGCCCGACGGTGATGCAGATGGCATCGATGAAGGCGATGAGAGTGGTCCCCCGCATGAACCCTTCGACCGCCTCGAAGGCGCGGCGGGCCATGGCCTCGACGGTGTCGCCGGCGCCGCGCGGGGCGAGGGAGTGGGCGAGGCCGACGGCCCGGTCGGAGTCCTTGAGGAAGAAGAAGGTGAGCAGCAGCGCGAGGACGCTGGTGGCGAGCAGCGAGCCGAGCAGGCTGAGCCCTTCGAGCACCCCGCTGGCGGCGCCCGCCCCGAACTTGGAGAGCAGCTTTTTGGCGTTGTCGGCGAGGTTGGTGACGCCGTCCCCGCCGGCCACCCCGAAGTGATCGGCCACCCACTGCCCGGCCTGCTTGAGCGAGGCGACGATCTGGTCCCCGGTGTCGATGAGCGCACTGACGACGACGTACCCGGCCCCGCCGACCACCCCGACGAGCGCGACACAGGTGAGCGCGGCGGCGAGCGACCGCCTGAGCCTCATCCGGATCAGCCATCGGTGTACGGGCCCGAGCAGCGCGGTCCCGAGCAGGGCGAGCAGCACGGGAGTGACGGCGGTCTTGAACACGACGCAGAGCCAGGCACCGACGCCCACGACCCCGGTGACGAGCAGCACGACCACGCACCACGCCCCGATCCGCCGGGCGGGTTCGGGGAGCAGGGGGCGTGGGTCCACCCTGTCAGCGGACCACGGCGCGCCCGCGTCCGCCTCAGCTGCGGTCCACATGGGTGACTGGCCGTCAGGTACCGCCGGGTCGCTCGTGGCCGGCCGACAACCGCCCTCGCGTACCGCGAAACCGCCAGGAGGGCCTTGTGGAGGGAGAGTTGACTCCTCCCGGGCCTCGCTGCCGCCCGAGGAGCGCCCCCCGGCTCCGTCCGTACGGCTCGAAGCGCACGCGTCGGGGAACACCCGGGTGTACCAGGCAGGGCGCGACCACTACAACGGCCGCGCCTCCCGCGACGACTGACGGCACGCCACGCCCCTACCCCGGCGGGCACCCGGAGCCCGGGGTCCGGGGAACTCACATGCCGTGGACCGCCGGGATCGTGCCGAGGCGTCCCTTCTGGAAGTCCTCGAAGGCCTGCTCCAGCTCGGCCCGCGTGTTCATGACGAACGGCCCGTAGTGGGCCATCGGCTCGCGGATCGGGCGGCCCCCGAGCAGCACGACCTCCAGGTCGGGCGCGTGCGAGTCCTGGCGCTCGTCGGCCCGGACGGTCAGCGAGCCGCCGTCCCCGAACACCGCGGTCTGGCCCATGTGAACGGGCCTTCCCTCGGCCCCGACCGAGCCGCGCCCGGCCAGCACGTACGCGAGCCCGTTGAAGTCGGGGCGCCACGGCAGCGTGACGGACGCGCCCGGCCGCAGCGTGGCGTGCACCATCGTGATCGGGGTGTGCGTGATGCCCGGCCCCTCGTGCCCGTCGAGCGAGCCCGCGATGACCCGGAGCAGCGCGCCGCCGTCGGCGGAGGTGAGCAGCTGGACCTGGCCGCCCCGGATGTCCTGGTAGCGCGGGTCCTTCATCTTGTCGGCGGCCGGCAGGTTGACCCACAGCTGGAGCCCGTGGAAGAGCCCGCCGGACATGACGAGCGACTCCGGCGGCGCCTCGATGTGCAGCAGCCCGGAGCCCGCCGTCATCCACTGGGTGTCGCCGTCGGTGATGGTGCCGCCGCCCCCGTTGGAGTCCTGGTGCACGAAGGTGCCGTCGATCAGGTACGTGACCCGGCCGCGCCGAGGCGCCCTCCGGCAGCAGGCATGGGACGGCCCTCCTTGCGGGATGCTCTGCATCCAAAGTAGTTGAATGGTGAACATCCTGCAAGGCGGTCCCATTCCCGCCCGGCCCCGGACGCACTTCGGGCCCGTACCCCAAGGGATACGGGCCCGAATGCGAGGCCGTTCAGGACGTCGGAACCACGGCTACCCGTACATCCGCCGCATCGCGAAGTCGACCATCTGCTCCACGGCCTTCGCGTCGAAGACCATCCGGTGGTCGCCCTCCATGTCGAGCACGAAGCCGTACCCGGTGGGCAGCAGGTCGATGACCTCGGCGCCGGTGATCACGAAGTACTTGGACTCCTTGCCCGCGTACCGGCGCAGTTCCTTGAGCGAGGTGAACATCGGGATGACCGGCTGCTGGGTGTTGTGCAGCGCCAGGAACCCGGGGTTGTCACCGCGCGGGCAGTACACCCGGGCCCCCGCGAAGATCTGCTGGAAGTCCTCGGCCGAGAGCGACCCGGTGGTGAAGGCCCGCACCGCGTCCGCGAGCGAGGGCGGCGACGGCTCGGGGTACAGCGGCTGCTCCCCGTACCCGCCCGGCATCTGCTGCTGGGGCGGGGCGTACTGCTGCTGTGCGCCCGGATTCTGGTCGTAGCCGTACATGGGGCCACAGCCTACCGACGCGGCGTGGCGGCGGACACCTCGTCTCAGCCCCCGAGGGAGCTTGCCTTCACCCCGGCGACAAAGGGCGCCCAGGCCCCGGCCCCGATGACGATCGCCGGTCCGCCCAGCACCTTGGAGTCCCGGACGGGAACGACCCCGGGGAGGTTGTCGGCGACCTCTACGCATTCGCCGCCGGTCGCGTTGCTGTAGCTGCTCGTGCGCCAGCGCGCCGCCCCGAGGAAACCCTCGGCGACCTCGACGCAGTCGCCACCGGTCGCGTTGCTGTAGCTGCTCTTGCGCCACAGGGCGGTGCTCAAGTCAAGCTCTGTGCTTGCCATTTCGGTAGCCCTTCGCCGCTTGCTCGATCATGGCCAGGGACGTCTCCGGCGGTAGCGCCGCGGCCCTGAGCAGATCGTACGACCTGCGGTAGTCCTTCACGAGGGCCGGATAGTCGATCAGTTGGCCGCTGTGCTGACTCTCGATGTAGATCACCGGTGGAGCGTCAGGAAAGGTCATAACCTTGATGACGCCCATCATCAGCGGGTGGGCACCGGCGGTTTCCGGAAGGATCTGCAGAACGCTTTGTGTGGAGCGGACCACGTGGGCGATGTGGTCCGACTGCTCCGCCATCTCCCCGGGCGGCAGCAGTGGGTTGCGGATCAGCGACTCGTGCAGGACGCCCCAGAACGCTGGGCGGTCCTCGCACTCCCAGAGTTTTGCGCGCTCCAGCCGGGCCTGCACCTGCTTCTCGACATCTGCTGGACGCAGCCATGGAGCCCCGCTCTGAATGACCTTCCGGACGTACGCCTCCGTCTGCAGCAGGCCTGGGATGAGCGTGGGCGCCCAGTCCTCAATCGACTCTGCATGCCGCTCCATCTCCGCGACATCCACGAAGTACTCCGCATGCCCCGACTGCTTCGCCTTGCGCGCGTCTTCACAGCGCCGCTCGAAAAAGCCGTCCGTCCCCAGCTTCTCGTCCACGTGCTGGGCCAAGTCGAGGGGCATCCGGCGTTCGCCGCGCTCGATCTGGCTCAGGAACGGGATGCCTCTGAAGCTGCCGTCCGCCAACTGTTCGAGCGTGAGACCTGCGGCCTCCCTCTTGTAGCGCAGCTCCGCACCATAGAAGGACGGGACGTTCGCCGACGCGTCAGGTTCCTTACGAGAGGGCACAACTCACCACCACCGTTTGCCAGTTGTCGAGCGCAACGTGAACCCCTTCCGAAGGTAATGGACCCGGCACCACTCTGTGAGGGCTTCGTCACACACCGCACTCACAGGAGGCACCCCCATGAGCAAGCCCGCCCCCCTCGCGCCGCGCCGCGACGACACGTACAAGGTCGTCATGGAGCTGCGAGCCGCCCTCGCCGAGCACGGCATCACGCTGCCCTCGCTCGGGCGGGACTTCGGTGCGCCCCCGCTCGTCATCCTCGGGCACTGCAATACGGCCACCGCGCGGGCGCTCGCGGCGGCACTGGGGGGCTCGCCCCAGCGGGACCGCCCGGCTCAGCAGAGTTCCACTGCCTGACACGTCACAGTTCTCGGCCAAAGGTTGCGCGTTATTACCGACGGGTAGCATCATCGGAGCTACTGACCTACTTGCTGGTAGATGTAACCGACACCCTGCTTACGGAGCGGTCGCCATGGGGCACTACAAGTCGAATCTCCGCGACATCGAGTTCAACCTCTTCGAGGTACTCGGACGCGACAAGCTGTACGGCACCGGCCCGTTCGGGGAGATGGACGTCGACACCGCCAAGTCGATCCTGGAGGAGATCGCCCGTCTCGCCGAGAACGAGCTGGCCGACTCCTTCGCGGACGCCGACCGCAACCCGCCGGTCTTCGACCCCGCGACGAACACCGCTCCGGTCCCGGAGTCCTTCAAGAGCTCGTACAAGGCGTTCATGGACTCCGAGTACTGGCGGCTCGGCCTGCCCGAGGAGATCGGCGGCACCGTTTCGCCGCGCTCCCTGATCTGGGCGTACGCCGAGCTGCTCCTGGGCTCGAACCCGGCGATCTGGATGTACTCCTCGGGCCCGGCGTTCGCCGGCATCCTCTTCGCCGAGGGCAACGAGGCGCAGAAGAAGGTCGCCGAGATAGCGGTCGACAAGCGCTGGGGCTCCACGATGGTCCTGACCGAGCCGGACGCGGGTTCCGACGTCGGCGCCGGCCGCACCAAGGCCGTCCAGCAGGACGACGGCTCCTGGCACATCGAGGGCGTGAAGCGCTTCATCACCTCCGGTGAGCACGACATGGAGGAGAACATCCTCCACTACGTCCTCGCCCGCCCCGAGGGCCACGGCCCCGGCACCAAGGGCCTGTCCCTCTTCCTCGTCCCGAAGTTCCACTTCGACTGGGAGACCGGCGAGCTGGGCGAGCGCAACGGCGTGTACGCGACGAACGTCGAGCACAAGATGGGCCTGAAGGCCTCCAACACGTGCGAGATGACGTTCGGCGACCAGCACCCCGCCAAGGGCTGGCTGATCGGCGACAAGCACGACGGCATCCGCCAGATGTTCATGATCATCGAGTTCGCCCGCATGATGGTCGGCACGAAGGCGATCGCGACGCTGTCGACGGGTTACCTGAACGCCCTTGAGTACGCCAAGGAGCGCGTCCAGGGCAGCGACCTCTCGCAGTTCATGGACAAGACCGCGCCGAAGGTGACGATCACTCACCACCCGGACGTGCGGCGCTCGTTGATGACGCAGAAGGCGTACGCCGAGGGCATGCGCTCGCTCGTCCTCTACACCGCCTCCATCCAGGACGCGATCCAGGTCAAGGAGGCGGCGGGCGAGGACGCCAAGGCGCTCATCGGCCTGAACGACCTCCTGCTGCCCATCGTGAAGGGCTACGGCTCGGAGAAGTCGTACGAGAAGCTGTCGGCCGAGTCGCTGCAGACCTTCGGCGGCTCCGGGTACCTCCAGGAGTACCCGATCGAGCAGTACATCCGTGACGCCAAGATCGACACGCTGTACGAGGGCACGACCGCGATCCAGGGCCAGGACTTCTTCTTCCGGAAGATCGTCCGGGACCAGGGCGCGTCCCTGAACGCCCTCTCCGAGGAGATCAAGAAGTTCCTCGCCGAGCAGAACGGCAACGAGGCGCTGGGCGGTGCGCTCGACTCGCTCGCCACGGCGGCCGTCGACCTGGAGGCGATCGTCGGGACGATGATCACCGACCTGACGGCGACCGGTGAGGACGTCAAGAACATCTACAAGGTGGGCCTCAACACGACCCGCCTGCTGATGGCTTCGGGCGACGTCGTGGTCGGCTACCTGCTTCTGAAGGGTGCCGCGGTCGCCGCCGAGAAGCTGTCGTCGGCGTCGGCGAAGGACGTGCCGTTCTACACGGGCAAGATCGCGGCCGCGAAGTTCTTCGCCGCGAACGTCCTGCCGGGCGTCGGCACGGCGCGTGCGCTGGCCGAAGCGGTGGACGGCTCCCTGATGGACCTGGACGAGGCGGCGTTCTAGCCCTTCAGGTCCCCCGCGGAACCGGGGGCTCGGGGTGGTCGGACCCCGGGCCCCTTTCGCGTGCCCTGAAGCCCTTGTTCCGCGTGCGCGGAAGCCCTCGTTCCGCGTGTGCGGGGGAGCAGCGTTCTCCGTACGGGGAGGCAAGGGTGCGCCCCCGGACCCCTCTGGCAGGCCGGCTGCCGGACCGGCTTCCCCCACCCCACCCCTTCCCGAAACCCTCCGGGGGTTGGGAAGGGGGGAAGCCGGGTTTCCTGGGGCTCCGCCCCAGACCCCGTTCGCGCCTTGAGGGCGCTCGTCCTCAAACGCCGGACAGGCTGAAGATGCCCGTACCGCATGCCGCCAGGGGCGCGGGGAACTGCGCGAGCAACCACGCACGGTCCGCAGCCGACCCACTCACCCCCGGCGGGTTTCGGGAAGGGGCGGGGAGGGGCATCCCGGGGTCCGGGGCGGAGCCCCGGGGAGCGGGGGTGCGGCGCCGCTAGGGTGGCCGCATGAGCACACCGCCCCGCTTCGACCGCGGCCACACCGACGACCTGATGACCTTCCTCGCGGCGAGCCCGTCGCAGTACCACGCCGTGGCCAACGCGGCCGCACGCCTGGAGAAGGCCGGGTTCCGGCAGGTCCAGGAGACGGACGCCTGGGACGGCACGCATGGCGGAAAGTACGTGCTGCGCGGCGGCGCCATCGTGGCCTGGTACGTCCCCGAGGACGCCCAGCCCCACACCCCGTACCGGATCGTCGGCGCCCACACCGACTCCCCGAACCTGCGCGTGAAGCCGCAGCCGGACTCGGGGGCGTACGGCTGGCGGCAGGTCGCCGTCGAGATCTACGGCGGGACGCTGCTCAACACCTGGCTCGACCGCGACCTCGGCATCGCGGGCCGCCTCACCCTCAGGGACGGCAGCCACCGCCTGGTCAACGTGGACCGCCCGCTGCTTCGCGTTCCGCAGCTGGCCGTGCACCTGGACCGCTCGGTCAACACCGACGGGCTCAAGCTCGACCGCCAGCGCCACCTCCAGCCGATCTGGGGCCTCGGCGACGACGTACAGGAAGGCGACCTGATCCGCTTCCTGGAACAGGAGGCCGAGCTCGACGAGGGCGAGGTGGCCGGCTGGGACCTGATGCTGCACTCCGTCGAGGCGCCCGCCTACCTCGGCCGCGACCGGGAGCTGGTCGCCGGGCCCCGCATGGACAACCTGCTCTCCGTGCACGCCGGGGCGGCCGCTCTCGCCGCGGTGTCCGGCTCCGAAGACCTCCCCTTCATCCCCGTGTTCGCCGCCTTCGACCACGAGGAGGACGGCTCGCAGGCCGACACCGGCGCGGACGGCCCGCTGCTCGGCAACGTCATGGAGCGCTCGGTGTTCGCCCGCGGCGGCACCTACGAGGACCGCGCCCGCGCCTTCGCAGGAACGATCTGTCTGTCCTCCGACACCGGCCACGCCGTGCACCCCAACTACGCCGAGCGGCACGACCCCACGCACCACCCGCGCGCCAACGGCGGCCCCATCCTCAAGGTCAACGTGAACGCCCGGTACGCCACCGACGGCGCCGGACGCGCCGTGTTCGCGGCCGCCTGCGAGCGCGCCGGGGTCCCGTGGCAGACCTTCGTCTCCAACAACGCGATGCCCTGCGGCACCACGATCGGCCCGATCACCGCGGCCCGGCACGGCATCCAGACCGTCGACATCGGCGTGGCCATCCTGTCGATGCACAGCGCCCGCGAACTGTGCGGCGCCGACGACCCGCACCTGCTCGCGAACGCCCTCACCGCGTTCCTGGCGGGCTGAACCACCGCACCGCAGACGGGGATTGACCGTCCCGGACCCGGGTACCCGGACGGCCAATCCCCTTCTACGGAGGCGAGATTCATGGGTTTGGGCGGCTGCATCATCCTCATCGCGGTGGGGGCGATCCTCACGTTCGCGACGGACTGGCACGCCAAGGGTGTGAACCTGGATGTCGTGGGCCTGATCCTGATGGCCGTCGGCATCATCGGCGTGGCCGTCTTCACCAGCGTGCTGCGCCGGCGGCGCGTCGTACCCGGCGCCACCATCGTCGAGGAGGAGCACCGCGACCACCTGACCTGACCCCTACGGGCAGCTGCGTCGACCGCCTCACGTGAGCCGCGCCACCTGCGCCCCGGGAGGTGGGGCCACCCCCTTCGGCCCCGCGTATCCTCGACTGTCCGGGCCCTGACCAGGTCCGGGGGAAGCCGGGAACGGGGAGCAAGGGGGTAGCGCCACCGTGGAGTTCCGCGTCCTGGGAACGGTGGCCGTGGCGAGCGAGGACGGCGCGTTCCTCGCGCTCGGCCCCGCCAAGCGCCGCAGCCTGCTGGCCATGCTCCTGCTCCAGCCCAACATCGCCGTACCCGTGGACCGCCTCACCGAGGCCCTGTGGGACGAAGAGCCGCCCCTGCACTACCGCACCGTCCTGCAGGGCCACGTCTCACGGCTGCGCGCCCTGCTCGCCGAGCACGGCGCCGAGGCGTACGGCATCGAACTGGCCACGCAGGGACCGGCGTACGTCCTCAGGCTCCCCGAGACCCTCATCGACGCGCACCGCTTCGAGGAACTCGTCACCCTCGCCCGCGACCAGCGCCGCCCCGGCGACGCGGTGCTCATGCTGCGCGAGGCGCTCGCCCTGTGGCAGGGCCCCGCCCTCACCGGCACCGTCACCAGCCCGCCCCTGCAAGCCGCGTCCCACACCCTCGAAGAGCTCCGGCTCGCCTCGGTGGAGGCACTCGCCGAGGCGTACGGGGAGCTCGGCGAGCACGGCCGGGCCGCCGCCGTGCTGCGCACCGAAGCCGTCGCCCACCCCCTGCGCGAGCCCATCTCGGCCGCGCTGATGCTGGCCCTGAGCCGCTCGGGCCGCCAGTCGGACGCCCTCGAATGGTTCCACCGCACCCGCCGCCTGCTCGCCGACGAGCTCGGCGTGGACCCGGGCCCCGCCCTCTGCGAGGCGTACGCCGAGATCCTGCGCACCGGCACCCCCGTCACCCCGTCCACACCGGCCGACGACGAGCCCGAACCGGCCGTCGCCGTACCGGAGTTGCTGCCGCGCCGACCCCGCGGCTTCACCGGCCGGCACGCCGAGTTCACCGCACTCGGCCTGGCCGCCGCCGGGGAGTACGGCGCCATCGCCCTGGTCACCGGCGGCGCCGGCGTCGGCAAGACCGCGCTCGCCGTGCACTGGGCGCACGAGCGCCAGGGCGACTTCCCCGACGGCCGCCTCTTCGCCGACCTGTGCGGCTACAGCGACACCCCTGCCCGCCAAGTCACCGTCGTCCTGCGGGAGTTCCTGCTCGCGCTCGGCGTGCCCGTGCACCGCATACCCGAGACCGAGTCCGGCATGGGGGCGCTGTACCGCTCGCTGACCGCCGACCGCCGGATGCTGGTCGTACTCGACAACGCCCGCGACTCCGAGCAGGTCCGCCCGCTGCTGCCGGGCGGCGACCACTGCGTCACCCTGGTCACCAGCCGTGACCGGCTGGGGGGCCTCGTCGCCTCCGACGCGGCGCGCCCCGTCCGCCTCGACGAACTGCCCGCCCCCGACTGCACCGCTCTGCTCGCCGCCGTGCTCGGCGAGGACCGGGTCGCCGCCGAACCCGAAGCGGCCGCCCACCTGGCCGCGCTCTGCGACGGCCTCCCGCTCGCCCTGCGCGTCACCGCCGCCCGCCTCGCCGCCCGCCCCCAGTGGACGCTGGCCGCCCTGGCCCGCGAACTCGCCGACGAACAGCGCCGCCTCGGCCTCCTTCGCGTCGAGGACACCGGGGTCGCCGCCGCCCTGCGCCTGACCGTGCAGCAACTCCCCGAGCAGGCCCGCCGGATGTTCCGCGCGCTCGGCCTGCACACCGGCTCCGAACTCGACCGCTACACCGCCGCAGCCCTCGCGGGATGCACCCCCGACCAGGCCGCCGCCGCCCTGGACCGGCTCGCCGCCGCCCACCTCGTGGTCGAATCGGGCCCGCACGGCCCCGACCCGCGCACCCGGCCGGACTCGTACACCCTCCACGACCTTGTACGCCTCTACGCCCGCGCGCTCGCCCCCGAGGCCGACCCCGACGGCCTCGCCCGCCTCCTGGACCACTATCTGCACACCGGCCTCGTGGCCACCGCCACCGCCGAGCCCGGCAGCCAGCCCTGCTTCACCCCGCCGCCCGGGGCCCGGCGCCCCGCCGCGGTGCGCGAATTCGAGGACCGCCAGGCCGCACTCGCCTGGTACGAGGCCGAACGGGCCACCCTGCGCGGAGCAGTCGCAGCCGCCGTCGCCGCCGGGATGCACGACCGCGCCTGGCGGCTCGTCCTCCTCCAGTGGCCGCTCATCCTGTGGCGGGTCCGCGACGGCTGGGTCCCGCTCCTCGAACAGGCCCTGGAATCAGCCGAGTGGGAGCAGGAGCTCGACGCGCAGTCCCGCACCCGCGCCCTGCTCGGCTGGGTCCTGCACGAAGAGGGCCGTTACGACGAGGCCCTCGCCCAGCTGGAGAAGGCCCCCGACCTGGCCCGCCAGGCGGGCGACGTCACCAGCGAGGCCATCGCCCGCATGAACCTGGCCCTCATCCTCACCCAGTACGGCGAGGTCGATCGCGCCGGCGACCTGCTCGGGCACGCTCTGACCCTGGCGGGCCGGGCCCGCGACCGGTCCACCGAGATGCTCGCCCACCAGCACCTGGCCCGGCACTTCCTCACCGCCCGCGCCTACGGCCTCGCCGCGGAGCACGCCCAGCGCGGCCTCGAACTCGGGCCCTCTCCGGAGGCGATCCCGCGCCGGGTGCTCCTGCGCACCAGCTACGGCGAGGCCCTGGCCGGCCTCGGCCGTACGGAAGAAGCAAGCCGCGAGCTCACGATCGCGGCCCGCGAGGCCGACGACCACGGCTACGAGGAGGGCGCGGCGGCGGCCCGCGCTTGCCTGGCGAACCTGGCCGCCCCGGCCGGCCCGGAGGCCCTGCCGCGCGCACAGCCTTGACCGGCTCGCGTCATAATGACGCGCCACCTCATATCGTTTCGATGCGCACGCCTCACAACGACGCGCCGCCTCGTGCCGAACGTCTTGCCTTCACGGGCGCGTTGGCCAAACGATGGAGACGCCCGCGAGGCTGGCGCGGCACATGTTCTGAATGGCTTGCCTGGTTGCTGGATTCGGAGTGGGGGACGCGATGCGCAGGGCCCGGGGCAGGGGGGCTGTCATAGTCGGCCTCACCGTGCTGCTCGGCGCGCTGACGGCCTGCACGGACCGCGTGCCGGCCGCCGCTCCCGGCACCGGTACGACAACGGTGTCGAACGGTTCCGGCGCGCCCCGGTCCGGCACCCCGCAGGAGCAGCCGCCCGGCCCGTCCCTCCCCGCGACCGGCCGCGGCACGGCCGCGCAGAGCCCGCAGCCCGGCGCCGGTTCCGCGACCCCGGCCGTCCCGCCCCCGGGCGGCCCGCCGCCGTCCGTCCCCGGCACGGACAGCCGCACGGGCCCGTTCGAGGACGGCGGTGAGGACGCCCGCGTCTTCTGCTCGCCCAGCGCGCTGTCCCTCACCTTCCGCATCGGGGGCGACAGCCGCGGCGGTGGCGGCTCCCGGCCCGGCGCGGACGTGCGGGGCGGGAGCGACGCGGTCCTGCTGGTCCGCAACACCTCCGGCCACACCTGCGTCCTGTACGGCGCCCCGACGCTGGCCGTCCTGGACGACAGCGGCCGGGCCGCACCTCTCGTCTCGACCCCGGCCAAGCCGTTCGCGAAGCCCTTCGCCCTGCACCCCGGGGCGAACGGGGTCGCCAGGGTGCACTACACCCCGCTCGGCGGCTGCCCGGCCCGGGGCTCGACGGTGCGCGTGACGCTGCCCGGCTCCGACACGGTGAACACCCTGCCGGTCCTGGACAGCCACGGCCGCCCGGCCGCACTGCCCCTGTGCGGCCCGGCCCCGCGCACCGGCCCGTTCAAGCCGGGCTTCGGGTAGGGCCGGGCTCGGCCACAGCCGGGCTTCGGCCGGTACCGCCTTCGGCTACTGGGCCCCTGCCTCGTCCATCCCGGCGAGCACCAGCGGCAGCCTGCTCGCGCCGCCCTCGACGAGGCGTACGGGGACGCCCCAGTCCTGCTGGTGCATGTGACAGGCCGGGTACTCGTTCGCGCCCGCGGCGGAGCCGCTATTTGACGCAGTGTCGTCGCACGAGGCCGCCATCGCCGACACGTGCAGCACGCCCTCGGCGACCTCCGGGTTCAGGCCGAGCTCGCGCGCGAGGTCGGTGCCGGTGCCCTCGCCCGCGAGCAGCAGCTCGGGCGGGGTCGAGGAGACGAGCAGCCGGGTCGAGGGACCGTACCGGGTGTCCAGCTTCTGCCCGGCGGGCGCCTGGAACACGACGTCCAACTGGAGTTTGCCCGGGGCCACTTCGGTCGCCGAACGCTGGGTGCGGTGCGCCACCGCCTCGACCCGTACGGCCTCCTCGGGCAGCCGCAGCCGGGTCAGCCGGTGCCGCGCCGACTCGACGACGACGATGTCGTCCCCGGCGAGGACCGCATCGCTCGGCTCCCTCACGTCCGTTGCCAGCGTGGTCACTTCACCACTGGCCGGGTCGTAGCGGCGCAGCGCGTGGTTGTACGTGTCCGCGACGGCGACCGAGCCGTCCGGCAGCGCGGTGACGCCGAGCGGGTGCTGGAGCAGCGCCTGCGCGGCGTCCCCGTCCCGGTGCCCGAAGTCGAAGAGCCCGGTCCCCACGGCGGTATGAACCGCGCCCTCGGCATCGACGTAGCGCAACGCGGAGGTCTCCGAGTCGGCGACCCAGAGCCGGTCCTCGGTGGCCGCGAGCCCGGACGGCTGCGCGAACCAGGCCTCGGCGCCGGGCCCGTCGACGAGCCCCTCGTTGGTAGTGCCCGCCGCGACCTCGACGGTCGCGGTCTGCGGGTCGTACGTCCACAGCTGGTGCACACCGGCCATGGCGATCCAGACCTTGCCCCGCCACCAGGCGACGTCCCACGGCGAGGACAGATCGATGCCGAGCGCGGGCCCGGAGGTCGGCTGCCCCTGCCACCACTGCCGTCCGGTCCCGGCAAGCAGCTCGATCTCGCCGCTGACGGGGTCGAAGGCCCGCAGCGCGTGATGCACGGTGTCGGCGACGACGACCCTCCCGTCCGGGAGCAGCGCGAGCCCCTGGGGCTCCTTGAACTGCCCGTCTCCGCCGATCCGCCGCACGACGCTCTCCCCGTCCGGGCCGAGCTCGACGAGCTGGTGGCGGGTGGTGTCGGACACCAGGAAGTTCCCGCTGGGCAGCACGATCGCCTTGCCGGGGAAGCGCAGGTCGGTGGCGACGGGCTCCGGCGGCACGTACGGCCCGTCACCGCGCCGCAGCGTCCCCTTCGCCCCGTGCTCGGCCTCCAGCTCCTCGACGAGCCGCTCAATGGCATGAGCATGGCCCTCGCCGGCGTGCTGGGCGACGATGTACCCCTCGGGATCGATCACCACGAGCGTGGGCCAGGCCCGCACGGCGTACTGCTTCCAGGTCGCCAGCTCGGGATCGTCGAGCACGGGGTGCTCCACCCCGTACCGCTCGACCGCATCGACAACGGCCTGGTGCTCGGCCTCGTGCACGAACTTCGGCGAGTGCACCCCGACGATCACGACGGTGTCCCGGTGCTTCTCCTCCAGCTCGCGGAGCTCGTCGAGGACGTGGAGGCAGTTGATGCAGCAGAAGGTCCAGAAATCGAGAATCACGATGCGGCCGCGGAGGCCGGAGAGCGTGAGTTCCTTCCCGCCCGTATTCAGCCAGCCACCCCTGCCGATCAGCTCGGGGGCACGGACGCGGGCACGGCGGGGGGCGGGCGCGGGGGTGGGCGCCGGGGCGGCATCGTTCATGGTTCAAGCTTGCCATCCCGGTATGAACACCCTGTGTCGCCGTTCGGCGGGGCCCCGGCACGGGCAGGGGTGTAGCCATGAAATACCTCGTGCGGGACAAGATCTTCGCCATCGGCGACGACTACTGGATCGAGACCGAGGACGGCCGGCACGCGTTCCTCGCCGACGGCAAGGCGCTGCGGCTGCGCGACACCCTGGAGCTGAAGGACCCGTCAGGGCGGGTGCTGATCACGCTGCGGGAGAAGATGTTCAGCCTGCGGGACGCGATGACCATCGAGCGGGACGACCAGATCCTCGCGAAGGTCCGCCGCAAGCGCCTCTCCCTGCTCCGCAACCACTACCGGGTCAGCCTGATCGAGGGCACGGAGCTCGACGTGACGGGCAAGATCCTGGACCGCGAGTTCACCGTCGAGTACGACGGGGAGCTGCTGGCCCACGTCTCGCGCAAGTGGTTCCACATCCGCGAGACGTACGCGGTGAACGTGGTACGGGAGGACGCGGACGCGGCGCTGCTGCTCGCGGTGGTGATCTGCGTGATCCGCATGGACGAGAAGGAGCGAGGCCACGAGGACTGACCCCGCCCGCTCTCCGCTAGCGCTTGGGCGTGTCCAGACCCAGCACCCTGTCCTTCAGGGCCGGAAACGCCTCGCGGGTGTCGAAGACCTTCGCCGGGTCGAGATCCACGGTCAGGGTCTCCTCACCGGAGCCGGCCTCGGCGAGGACCTCGCCCCAGGGGTCCACCACGATGCTGTGCCCCGCCTGGGGCACCCCCGCATGGGTCCCCGCAGTGCCGCAGGCCAGCACGTACGCCTGGTCCTCGACCGCCCGGGCCCGGGCGAGAAGGGTCCAGTGGGCGCGGCGGCGCTCGGGCCAGCCGGCCGGGACGACGAAGGCGTGGGCGCCGGCGTCGACGAGGCCCCGGAACAGTTCGGGGAAGCGGAGGTCATAGCAGGTGGCGAGGCCCAGCGTGAGGTCCGGCAGGGGAACGGTGACCAGATCCGAGCCCGCCCCCATCAGCACGGCCTCGCCCTTGTCGAAGCCGAAGCGGTGGATCTTCCGGTAGCTGTGCGCGAGTTCGCCGTCGGGCGAGAAGACGAGGGAGGTGTTGTAGAGCGCGCCGTCCTCGCCCCGCTCCGGAATCGACCCGGCGTGCAGCCAGATCCCGGCGTCCCGGGCCGCCTCGGACATCGCCCGGGCCGTGGTGCCGCGCAGCGTCTCCGCCTCGTCCGCGAAGAGTTCGTACGCGAACGCCCCGACCGTCCACAGCTCGGGGAGCACGACCAGGTCGCTGCTCCGCAGCTCCCGGATCAGCGAACCCACCCGCTCGCGGCGGGAATTGACGGATTCATACGGGTCTACATCGATCTGAATGAGCGAGGCGCGCACGGTACCACCGTCCTGGCTGTCGAGCCGTCAGCACTGGGGGAAACAGCCTACGATCGTCATACGAAAGCACTGCCGGGGTGCTGCCCGGCAGCGTACTGTGACCTTCCGGGGGAGACCCCCGGACCCCCCAAGCGACCAAGCCTCCCACACAGTCCCGCAGTCCAGCCCGCTACAAAAGAACCGCCGAGGGGTCCCGTGACCGTCCATCCCAGCCTTCAGACCTACGCCGATGCCTGGACCCACTCCATCGAGGCGATATCGGAGCTGGTGCAGCCGCTCGTCGAGGGCGAGTGGAACCGTGCGACGCCGTGCCCCAACTGGTCGGTACGGGACATCGTGTCGCACATCATCGGCATGGAGTGCGAGCAGCTGGGCGATCCGAGGCCGATCCACACCCTGCCGCGCGACATCTTCCACGTACAGACCGACCTCGCTCGCTATATGGAGATGCAGGTCGATGTGCGCCGGCACCATACGGCGCCGGAGATGACCTCCGAGCTGGAGTACACGATCATTCGCCGGGCGCGCCAGCTGCGCAACGAGAACCGGGATCCCGACACCAAGGTGCGCGCCCCGCTCGGCGCCGAGCAGACCCTGGAACTCGCGCTGCGGATGCGCGCGTTCGATGTGTGGGTGCACGAGCAGGACCTGCGCTGGGCCCTCAACAAGCCGGGGAACCTGGACTCCCCGGGCGCGTACGTGGCCCGCGACATCCTGCTGCACACGCTGCCCCGGGTCGTCGCGAAGGACGCCGGCGCACCGCCCAACTCGGCGGTCGTCTTCGACATCCACGGGCCGGTGGAATTCCTGCGCACGGTACGGGTCGACGCGGACGGGCACGGCACGATCGACGGCGCGCCCTCGCTGGGCCCGCTGGTCACCCTGGCCATGGACTGGGAGACGTTCCTGCGGCTCGCCTGCGGCCGCGTCCGTCCGCACGCCGTCGCCGACCGGGTGAAGACGGAGGGCGACCAGGCGCTGGCGGACGCGATCCTGCGGGAGTTCGCGGTCACCCCGTAACGCTGGGGGTTCCGGCTTCGCCGGGAAGCCCGAGGAGGGCCCGGCCACGCCGGGAACCAGGGTTCCGGCTACACCGGGACGTGCACCGCCTCCACCCTGCTCGCCACCAGGTGTTCCCGTTCGCGGCGCTGCGCCCGCGCGCGAAGACGCAGGATCTGGACCAGGCCCAGCGCCTCCAGGAAGAACACCGACGAGAACGCGATCCGGTAGTTGTCACCGGTCGTGTCGAGCAGCACGCCCACCGCGAGCAGCGTCGTCATGGAGGCGATGAAACCGCCCATGTTGGTGATGCCGGACGCGGTGCCCTGGCGCTCCGGCGGGTTCGCGGGGCGCGAGAAGTCGAAGCCGATCATCGAGGCCGGTCCGCACGCACCGAGCACGAGGCACAGGGTGACGAGCAGCCACATCGGCGCGTGCGGCGCAGGATAGGCAATGGTGGCGGCCCACATGAGGGCGGTCGCCCCTATGGTGCCGAGCGCCAGCGGCAGCCGGGCAGCGTGGTGGCGGGCGATGAGCTGCCCATACACGAGGCCGACGACCATATTGGAGAGCACCACAAGGGTCAGCAGTCCGCCCGCCGTGCCCCGGTCGAGGCCCTGCGCCTCGACGAGGAAGGGCATCCCCCACAGCAGCAGGAACACCATCGCGGGGAACTGCGTCGTGAAGTGCACCCACATCCCGAGCCGGGTGCCGGGCTCGCGCCACGACTCGGCGATCTGGCGGCGCACGAACGCGGCTCCGGCGTGGTGCGCGGGCGGCGGCTCGTGGCCTTCGGGGTGGTCGCGCAGGAAGAGCAGCAGCAGGACGAGGACGGCGACTCCGGCGAGCGAGCTGCCGACGAAGGTCCCCGTCCAGCCGACGCCGTGCAGCGCGCGGGCGATGACGAGGGTGGACACCAGGTTGCCGGCCATTCCGAACAGCGCGGCGACCTGCCCGATCATGGGCCCGTGCTTGGCGGGGAACCAGCGCGAGCCGAGCCGCAGCACACTGATGAAGGTCATCGCGTCGCCGCAGCCGAGCAGCGCGCGGGAGCCCAGCGCGGTGGCGTACGAGGGCGACAGGGCGAAGCCGAGCTGGCCGACGGTGAACAGGACGGTCCCGAGGACCAGGACCTTCTTGGTGCCGAGCCGGTCGACCATGAGGCCGACGGGTATCTGCATCCCCGCGTACACAAGCAGCTGGAGTATGGAGAAGGTGGAAAGGGCCGAGGCGTTGACGTGGAAGCGGTCGGCGGCGTCCAGGCCGGCGACGCCGAGCGAGGTGCGGAAGATGACGGCGACGAAGTAGACGCCGACGCCTATGCCCCACACGAACGCGGCCCGGCGCCCGCCCAGCGGCTGTGGTGCGGGCAGTGTGGCCGAACTCATCGATCGTCCCCCCTGACCAGGACCTTGACCCAGCTGAGGTGCTGGCGCACACAGTGCGCGGCCCGCTCGCCGTCGCCGTCCCTGATGGCGTCGAGCATCTCCTGGTGCTCGGCGATGTTCTTGGCGATGCGGTCGGGCTGGGCGTGCATGACGGCCACCCCCATGCGCAGCTGGCGGTCCCGCATCTGGTCGTAGAGCCGGGCCAGGATCTCGTTCCCGGCGTTGCGCACGATCTCGGCGTGGAAGCAGCGGTCGCTGACGGCGACGGCCGCCAGGTCCCCGGCGGCGGCGTGCGCCTTCTGCTCGGCCAGGAGTTCCTGGAGCCGCACGATCAGGTGCTCCGGCGCGGGTACGGCTCTGCGCACCGCGAACTCCTCCACGAGCAGCCGGGTTTCGACCACATCGGCGGTCTCCTGCGCGGAGACGGCGAGCACGAGCGCGCCCTTCTTCGGGTAGAGCTTGAGCAGCCCTTCGACTTCGAGCTTGAGCAGCGCTTCGCGCACGGGCGTCCGCGAAACCCCGACCGCCTCGGCCAGCTCGCCCTCGGTGAGCAGCGTGCCGCCCTCGTAGCGGCGGTCGAGTACCGCCTGCTTGACGTGCATGTACACACGGTCGGCGGCGGGGGGCTGCTTGGTGGCGGGGGCCGGGGCGGGAGACATGCGCACAGGATAGATACAACAGGAGTGCATCAGAAAGTTGCGTCCGGATCGCGGGACGGGACTTCCTACGGGGTCGCGCACGGGTGGCGATGTGCGCCACTTGGGCGCCTACTTGGTGCCGGTCACCTTGCAGCCCTTGGGCAGCTTGGGGAAGTCCTGCACCTGGTACTGAGCCCGGGGGCCGCCCTCGACCTTGGTCCTGAGCTGCGGGGCGGTGCCGTACGGCTTGAGGATCTCGGCGTAGATGCCGGCCGAGGCGGGCAGCTTGGGGTGCTTGCGGTCGAGCTTGCCGAGGCTCGGGACCGGATGGCCGGGGCCGTTCTTGAAGGTGACCGTCGGGCCGCTCGTGCTCAGGGTCATGAGCGCGGTGGTGCCGGCGCCGATGTCGGCCTCCAGGGAGGCGATGCAGGCCTTGGAGACCGGGGCCCTGCCCGCAGCGGTGGCGAAGACGGCCGGGGCCCGGTCCTCCGGGGCGGCGGCCGTGGAGGCGAGCAGTGCTCCGGTGAGGGCCGCCGCGGCGATCGCGGCGGCGAGCGCGGCGCGGGTGTGCATCCGCATGAATGACTCCCCTCAGCCCCGTCTGCCCAGGTCACCACGTGGCGCCCGGTCACGGCAGAGTGGCCGGGGCGCGGTGCGGACGGCCGGGGCCGCCCTTCCCCTCACCTTCCGCCCTGCCCGCAGCCGTGTCCACCCGGACATGCCTCGGCCCCCGGCGTACGGATGCGCGCCGGGGGCCGAGCGGGGCGCATCAGCCCCAGGTGATGAGCCGCTTCGGCTGTTCCAGGACCGCCGCCACATCGGCGAGGACCTTGGAGCCGAGCTCGCCGTCGACCAGGCGGTGGTCGAAGGAGAGCGCCAGCGTGGTGACCTGGCGGGGCTTGACCTTGCCCTTGTGGACCCACGGCTGGAGCTTGATCGCACCGACCGCGAGGATCGCGGACTCGCCCGGGTTGAGAATCGGGGTGCCGGTGTCCACGCCGAACACGCCGACGTTGGTGATGGTCACCGTGCCGCCCGACATCGCCGCCGGAGACGTCTTGCCCTCGCGGGCCGTCGACACCAACTCGCCCAGCGACTCGGCCAGTTGCGGCAGGGTCTTGGTGTGGGCGTCCTTGATGTTCGGGACGATCAGACCGCGCGGGGTCGCCGCCGCGATGCCCAGGTTCACGTAGTGCTTGAGCACGATCTCCTGGTTCACCTCGTCCCAGGAGGCGTTGACGTCCGGGTTGCGCTTGATCGCGACCAGGAGCGCCTTGGCGATCAGGAGCAGCGGGTTGACCCTGAGGCCCGCCATGTCCTTGTCGGACTTCAGCTCCTCGACCAGCTTCATCGTCCGCGTCACGTCGACCGTCACGAACTCCGTGACGTGCGGCGCGGTGAACGCCGAGCCGACCATGGCCTGAGCGGTCGCCTTGCGTACGCCCTTGACGGGAATCCGCGTCTCGCGAGCGTCGGAGGCCTGAACAGCCGCTGCCGGGGCGGGAGTTGTTTCACGTGAAACGGGCGCGGGCTCGGCCACCGGCGCGGCAGCCGCGTGCACGTCCTCGCGGGTGACGATGCCGTCGGGGCCGGTCGGCACGACGGTCGCGAGGTCGATGCCGAGGTCCTTGGCGAGCTTGCGGACCGGAGGCTTGGCGAGCGGGCGGGCCGGGGCCGGAGCCTGGCCGTTCAGCTCGGTCTGCACGGCACGCAGGGCGTCGGCCGGGGCCTGCTCGGGGACCGAAACCCCCTTGCGCGGGCGGCGCTTGGTCGAGGCCTCGGAGACGCCGTAGCCGACCAGCACGGGCTGGCGGCCCTTGGGCGCCTCGTCCTCCGCGGGCTCGGCAGGGGCGGCCGAGGCGGCCTCGGCCGCTTCCGCGGCCTCGGCGAACGGGGCGTACCCGCTGTCGGGGGCCACGTCGACGGTGATGATGGCCGTGCCGACGTCCACCGTCACGCCCTCTTCGAAGTGCAGCTTCTGCACCACACCGTCGTAGGGGATGGGGAGTTCGACGGCCGCCTTCGCGGTCTCGACCTCACACACCACCTGGCCGTCGGTGACGGTGTCACCGGGCTTGACGTACCACTTGAGGATCTCCGCCTCGGTGAGCCCCTCGCCGACGTCCGGCATCTTGAACTCGCGGTAGCGGGCAGCGTTCTCAGTCATTGTCGTCACCTCAGTACGCCAGCGAGCGGTCGACGGCGTCGAGCACCCGGTCGAGACCCGGCAGGTAATCCTCCTCCAGGCGCGCCGGCGGGTACGGGGCGTGGTAGCCGCCGACCCGGAGCACCGGGGCCTCCAGGTGGTAGAAGCACCGCTCGGTGATCCGCGCGGCGATCTCCGCTCCGGCGCCGTAGAAGACCGGCGCCTCGTGGACGACGACCAGGCGGCCGGTCCGCTCGACCGAGGCCTGGACGGCGTCGAAGTCGATCGGGGACATCGAGCGCAGGTCCACGACCTCGATCGACTTGCCCTCTTCCTGAGCGGCGGCGGCCGCTTCGAGGCAGACCTTCACCATCGGGCCGTAGGCGACCAGCGTGAGGTCCGAACCGGCGCGTACCGTACGGGCCTTGTGCAGCGGGGCCGGGATGGCCTCCGTGTCGACCTCGCCCTTGTCCCAGTAGCGGCGCTTGGGCTCGAAGAAGATCACCGGGTCGTCGGACTGGATGGCCTGCTGCATCATCCAGTACGCGTCCGACGCGTTCGAGGGGCTGACCACCTTCAGGCCCGCCACGTGCGCGAACAGCGCCTCGGGCGACTCGCTGTGGTGCTCGACCGCGCCGATGCCGCCGCCGTAGGGAATGCGGACGACGACCGGCAGCTTGATCTTGCCGAGCGCGCGGGCGTGCATCTTCGCGAGCTGGGTGACGATCTGGTCGTACGCCGGGAAGACGAAGCCGTCGAACTGGATCTCCACGACGGGCCGGTAACCGCGCAGGGCCAGGCCGATCGCGGTGCCGACGATGCCGGACTCGGCGAGCGGGGTGTCGATCACCCGGTCCTCGCCGAAGTCCTTGAACAGGCCGTCGGTGACCCGGAAGACACCGCCGAGCTTGCCGACGTCCTCGCCCATGACCAGGACCTTGGGGTCGGTCTCCATCGCCTTGCGCAGCGACTCGTTGATCGCCTTGGCGATCGGCAACTTCTGTACGGTCATGGCTAGTTGCCCTCTCCGTCCGCGAACGAGGCCTGGTAGGCGGCGAACTGGGCCCGCTCCTCGTCGACCAGCGCGTGGCCGTCGGCGTAGATGTTCTCGAAGATCGCCATGGGCTCGGGGTCGGGCATGGCACGGACCGCCTCGCGCACCCGCTTGCCCAGCGTCTCCGACTCGCTCTCCAGCTCCTCGAAGAACGCGGCGTCCGCGTGGCCCGCGTTCTCCAGGTAGGTGCGAAGGCGCAGGATCGGGTCCTTGGCCTCCCACGCCTCGCGCTCCTCGTCGGCCCGGTACTTCGTCGGGTCGTCGGAGGTGGTGTGCGCGCCCATCCGGTAGGTGAACGCCTCGACCAGGGTGGGGCCCTCACCCCGGCGGGCCCGCTCCAGGGCGGACTTGGTCACGGCCAGGCAGGCCAGCACGTCGTTGCCGTCGACCCGGACACCGGGGAAGCCGAAGCCCTGGGCGCGCTGGTAGAGCGGCACGCGCATCTGCTTCTCGGTGGGCTCGGAGATCGCCCACTGGTTGTTCTGGCAGAAGAACACGACCGGGGCGTTGTAGACGGCGGAGAAGGTGAAGGCCTCCGCGACATCGCCCTGGCTGGAGGCACCGTCGCCGAAGTAGGCGACCACGGCGCTGTCCGCGCCGTCCTTGGTGATGCCCATCGCGTAACCGGTCGCGTGCAGCGTCTGCGAGCCGATGACGATCGTGTACAGGTGGAAATTGTTGGTGTTGGGGTCCCAGCCACCGTGGTTGACGCCACGGAACATGCCGAGCAGGTTCGTCGGGTCGACGCCGCGACACCAGGCGACGCCGTGCTCGCGGTACGTCGGGAAGACGTAGTCGTCGTCCCGCAGCGCACGCCCGGAGCCGATCTGGGCGGCCTCCTGGCCCAGCAGCGAGGCCCACAGGCCCAACTCGCCCTGGCGCTGCAGGGACGTGGCCTCGGCGTCGAAGCGCCGGGTCAGCACCATGTCGCGGTAGAGGCCGCGCAGCTCTTCGGGGCTCAGGTCGACGTCATAGTCAGGGTGCTCGACCCGCTCGCCCTCGGGCGTCAGCAGCTGTACGAGCTCGGGCTCGGCGGCCGTCTTCCTTGCGCCGGCGCCGGCGGTGCGCTTGCTGCTGCGTCGCGGTTTGCGCGCGGCAGTGCTCTCCACGGTCACGTGCGTGCTCCTCCGTCTGTCCGGCTCCCGGGTTCGCCGGTGAGCCTGGGGGTCCCCCCGGCTCGTCCAGAGCTTGGGGGAGGCTCGCCTGTCCGTCTCAAGTGCACGGGGGTGTGCGCGCTCGGCCGGGGATCAGGCGTGACAGGTGCCCCGGCGAGCGCCCTGTCAAAGGCACGTTACCCAGTGCTGCGCATTACTGCGAAACCCCACTTGACCTGCGTTTTTGCTTGGATTTCCAAGTAAATCGAGAAAGTGGGGAACAGTCGCTGGTCACAGCCTTGCAGGCCGCCGGAACAACGGCACGTTATCCCGGTCACGCGTGTTCGGGAAGGGGTCACTTATGGCACTCTCCGGCGTCCTTCGGATGAATGTGTGAGACTGATTCCGTGCGCGAAACAGGCAAAATCACCGTATTCCTGCTCGATGACCACGAGGTGGTCCGTCGCGGCGTCCACGAAATGCTTTCCGTCGAGGACGACATCGAAGTGGTCGGCGAGGCCGGCACCGCCGCCGACGCCCTGGTCCGGATTCCCGCCACCCGCCCCGACGTCGCCGTCCTTGACGTCCGCCTCCCGGACGGCAGCGGAGTCGAGGTCTGCCGCGAGATCCGTTCGCAGAACGAGGACATCAAATGCCTGATGCTCACCTCGTTCGCGGACGACGAGGCCCTCTTCGACGCGATCATGGCCGGAGCCTCCGGATACGTCCTCAAGGCGATCCGCGGAAGCGAACTCCTGACGGCCGTACGCGACGTGGCGGCCGGCAAGTCGCTGCTCGACCCCGTGGCCACCGCCCGCGTCCTGGAGCGGCTGCGCGACGGCGGCAAGAGCAAGGGCGACGACCGCCTGGCCAACCTCACCGAGCAGGAACGCAAGATCCTCGACCTGATCGGCGAGGGCCTCACCAACCGTGTGATCGGCGAGCGCCTGCACCTCGCGGAGAAGACGATCAAGAACTACGTCTCCTCGCTGCTGTCCAAGCTCGGCATGGAGCGCCGCTCCCAGGCCGCCGCGTACGTGGCCCGGATCCAGGCCGAGAAGAACCACTGAGCACCTCTCACCGACGGGGCCCGGGCCGGTCATTCGGGACCTAGGGCCCGGATGCGCGGGGCCCCGGGCTCTTTCACGGGCCGCCGCGGGCCGCAAAGGTGGGGGCATGTCCTGCGAGGAAGCCCGCGCCATCGAGCTGCTCGGCCGCGTTCCGTACGGCCGCGTCGCGACCAGCATGCGAGCCCTGCCGTTCGTGGCCCCGGCCCGCCACATCGTGATCGACGGCCGCGTCCTGCTGCGCCTGCACGCCGGGCTCGGCTACCACCACGCATGCCTGGGCAGCGTGGTCGCGTACGGCGCGGACAACCTCGGCTCGGGCGAAGTCGACGTGTGGTCGGTGCAGTTCACCGGCACCGCCGAGGCCTTCGAGCCGACCGCAGGGGAGCTGGCGCTGTTCGGCGACGACCCCCGAGCGGTCGACGGGGAGCCCTTCGATCCCGTGTACATGCGAATCGAACCTCAGTTCGTGACCGTCCATTCGCTGGACTACTCCAAAGAGCGACAACTCAAGTACGTGGCGTGATCTAACATCTGAAGAGTGCCGCGCTCATCTGCAACTCCACCCGTGGGCGACCTCCTGCGCCGCTACGAGTCCGCCGGTGAGCCGCTCTCCTGCGAACGGGTCGCCCAGGGCCTGCTGAACCGCGGCTACCGGCTCGCCACCACCCGCGGCGACTACTTCCTCAAGCACCACCTGGACGGCGACCACGAGGCCATCGCCCGCCAGCACCGGGCCACCGAACGCCTCCAGGCACTCGGCGTGCCCGTCGCCCCGCCCGTACCGGACGCCGATGGCGACACCGTCGCGGTGATCGGCGGCCACTGCTACGCCCTGCACCCCTGGGTGCACGGCCGCCACCGCGACGGCGCCCAGCTGTGCGCCGTGGAATCCCGCCGGCTCGGGGCGCTGCTCGGGCTCGTGCACACGTGCCTGGCCCAGGTCATGGAGCCCGACGTGCCGCAGGCCGAGCACCTCAGCGCCGACCCCGCGGACACCTTCGCGCTGATCGACGACCTGGTGGCGCGGGCCCGCGGGCACCGGCCCCGGGACGCCTTCGACGAACTCGCCGAACACCGGCTCCTGGAGCGGCGGGTGCTGCTCGGCCAGCACGCCCACCGCCGCCCGGCCGCTCCCGTCACCGGCACCTGGGTGCACGGCGACTTCCATCCGCTGAACCTGCTGTACCGCGGCGAGGGCCGCTCGGCCGAGCCCGCCGCGATCGTCGACTGGGACCGGCTCGGCGTCCAGCCGCGCGCCGAGGAGGCGGTCCGGGCCGCCGCGATCTTCTTCGTACGCCCCTCGGGCGAGCTGGAGCTGGCGAAGGTGCGGGCGTACGCGCGGGCCTATCGGCGGGCCGCCGGGGCCGATGCCGAGGAGCTCGCGGCCGCGGTGCACCGGGTGTGGTGGGAGCGGCTCAACGACTTCTGGATCCTGCGCTGGCGCTACCAGCTGCACGACCGAAGGGCCGACCCGCAGTTTCCTGCGGCGTCGGCCCTGGCGGTCTGGTGGACCCGCGAGTACGAGGCGGTGTGCGAGGCCTTCGCGGGCTGAGCCCCGGCTCCGGTCAGGGAGTCGGCTTGGTGCCACCGGGGCCGCTGGAGGTGCCCGTGTTCCCGGCGGTGGTGCCATGGGTGGTGCCCGTGTTCCCGGACGACGTCCCCGTGTTGCCGCTGGAGGTGCCCGTGTTCCCGGAGCTGGTGCCGTCGGTGGTGCCCGTGTTCCCGGACGACGTCCCCGTGTTGCCGCTGGAAGTACCAGAGTTCCCGGCGGTGGTGCCCGAGTTTCCGGACGTCGTACCCTGCGTGTCCGTGCCCTCGCTCGTGCCCGACGTCGTGCCCTGGTCCGTGCCCGGCGAGTGCGAGGAGCGCGACTTGCTCGGCGTCGGCGAGGAGGAGCGCGAGCGGTGCGTGGAGGGCGACTCCCCGTTGCCGTTCGAGCTGCTGCTGTACGACTGGCCCTGGCTGGTGCCCGGGGTGTCCTGCGTCGACGGGGTGTCCGACTGGGAGACCGACGGCGAGTTCTTCGGCGTCTGCGAGGTGGTGCCCCCGCCGCCACCGCCACCGCCCGAGCTGTTCGCGGCCTTCAGCGCGAAGGCGACACCCACCGCGATCGCGACGATCGCGAGCACCACGAACAGCACCATCTTGCCGCCGCGGCCGCCGCCCTGCTTGTGGCCGCCGTGTCCGTAGCCGTCGTAACCGCCGTCGTCCGGGTTCATCGGCGGCAGGATCGGCCCGCCGAACTGCGAGGTCTCGCCGTGCATGGGGTGGCCCATGGCGGTGGTGGCGCCGGTGGTGCCCATCGCCGGGGTGTGGGCGCCCTCGTGCATCAGCTCGACCGGGCCGGTGTTCCAGGTGCCGGTGTGGCCGCCCTGTGCCTGGAGCATCTGCAGGCCGTACTGGACCAGGCCGCGCATCTCCTCGGCGGACTGGAAACGGTCGTCCGGGTCCTTGGCGAGAGAACGCATGACGAGGCCGTCGAGTTCCGGCGGCGCGACATGGGTCACCTGCGACGGCGGCACCGGCATGTCCTGGACGTGCTGGTAGACCACGCTCAAAGGCGTCTCACCGATGAACGGGGGCCGCAGCGCGAGGAGTTCGTACAGCAGGCAGCCGGTCGCATACAGGTCGGAGCGGTGGTCGACGGCCTTGCCGAGCGCCTGCTCGGGCGAGAGGTACTGCGGGGTGCCCATGACCATGCCGGTCTGGGTCATCGTCGACTGGGCGCCGTGCAGCGCCCGCGCGATGCCGAAGTCCATCACCTTGACCGCGCCCGTGTCCGTGATGATCACGTTGGCGGGCTTGATGTCACGGTGCACGATGCCGTGCTGGTGCGAGTACGCGAGCGCTTCGAGCACGCCCGAGACGATGATCAGCGCCTGCTCCGGCGGCGGGGCGTCCGCGTCCACCAGGAGGTCGCGGATGGTGCGGCCCTCGACGAGCTCCATCACGATGTACGGGACGGTCTGGCCGCCCACGAAGTCCTCACCGGAGTCGTACACCGCCACCACCGCGTGGTGGTTGAGTCCGGCCACCGACTGTGCCTCACGCGTGAAGCGCGCCTTGGACACCGGGTCCTCGGCGAGATCGGCGCGGAGCAGCTTCACGGCGACGGTACGGCCCAGGCGCACGTCCTCGGCGGCGAACACCTCCGCCATGCCGCCGCGTCCCAGCCGGTGAGTGAGGCGGTAACGGCCGTCGCCGACGAGTCCGCCGACCCACGACTCATGGTCCGGCGCATCGGCCATCCCGGCGCCGTTTCCGTCGGGTTCGGGTGCCATCAGTCCTCGCCGTCGTATCTGGCCGCGTCCGCGGTCTTCCTTACGGTCTTCCGTCGTGCTCTTCCGCTGGTTGTGCAGTAGTGCACGCTACAGCGTCAACACGGGGCACCGGTCCGGGATGGACCGGCCATCCAATCGGTTCCGTGTGTACCCATGCAAATCCCGTACGTTTTCGATGCCGGTCCTGTAACGCTTGCGAGACTCTTCCAGTGCGTACGGTCACGGAACGGGCACCCGGCTTGACGTGGATGTCCCCTCGGGCAGACTTGGCCTGAAAAAACGAGGATCAGCACGGGCCACCGCGCCAAGGGGGATGCACAGTCATGAGCCAGGACGGCGCACACGGCCGCTATGCGGGCGGATCCATCGCGGGCGGGCGCTACCAGCTGCGCGACCTCCTCGGCGAGGGCGGCATGGCCTCCGTGTACCTCGCGTACGACTCCGCTCTGGACCGCCAGGTCGCCATCAAGACGCTGCACACCGAGCTCGGCCGGGAACAGTCCTTCCGCGAGCGGTTCCGCCGCGAGGCCCAGGCCGTCGCCAAGCTCCAGCACACCAACATCGTCTCCGTCTTCGACACCGGCGAGGACGAACTCGGTGGTGCGCTGATGCCGTACATCGTCATGGAGTACGTGGAGGGCGAGCCGCTCGGCTCGACGCTGCACCGCGACATCCAGCAGTACGGTGCGATGCCCGCCGACAAGGCCCTCAAGGTGACCGCCGACGTCCTGGCCGCCCTGGAGGTCAGCCACGAGATGGGCCTGGTCCACCGGGACATCAAGCCGGGCAACGTCATGATGACCAAGCGCGGCGTCGTCAAGGTCATGGACTTCGGCATCGCCCGCGCCATGCAGTCCGGCGTCACCTCCATGACGCAGACCGGCATGGTCGTCGGCACCCCCCAGTACCTGTCGCCCGAGCAGGCCCTCGGCCGCGGCGTGGACGCCCGCTCCGACCTGTACTCGGTCGGCATCATGCTCTTCCAGCTGCTGACCGGGCGCATCCCCTTCGACGCGGACTCGCCGCTGGCGATCGCGTACGCGCACGTCCAGGAGGAGCCGGTCGCGCCCTCCTCGGTGAACCGGTCGATCACCCCGGCCGTGGACGCGCTGGTGGCCCGCGCACTGAAGAAGAACCCGAACGAGCGCTTCCCGAGCGCCCAGGCCATGCACGACGAGATCCTGCGGATCGCCAACGCGGGCCAGATGGGCGCGGCCCCGGTCATCACCGGCGGCGCCCCGCCCGTCAGCGGCGCGGGTGTCGGCGCGACGGTCTTCCCGCCGCTCGACTCGCAGGCCGCGCCCGGCCTCCAGGGCAACGTGCAGACGCCGTACCAGCCGGGCCCCTACGGTCCCCCGACCCCGGCCCCGCAGCCCCAGCCCTCGTACGGGTACCCGCAGCAGGCGCAGCAGCCCGCCCCGATGGCGGCCCAGACGCCGCCGCCGTACACGATCTCCCCGCAGGCCTCCCCGGCCGCCTCCGGCGCATCGAAGCGGAACACCCCGGTGATCGTGGGCGCGATCGCCGTGGCCCTGCTCGCGGTCGGCGGCCTGGTCACCGCGATCGCCATGAACAAGGGCGACTCGGGCGGCACCGGCGGCGCTGCCAAGGCCAGCAGCTCGTCGGCCGCGGGCCACAAGGGCCCCGAGCGCGACCGCACGATGGACACCGAGAAGTGCACCTCGCCGCAGACCTCCACGGTGGACCCGGGCAAGGTCCAGGCGCCGGACTTCACCTACAAGGACATCCTGTCGGTGAAGTCCTGCATCCAGGCCGCGGGCTGGAAGGTCAACACCGAGACCGTCGACAACGGCCAGTGGGGCCAGGACGTGGTGATCAGCCAGTTCCCCGCCGCCGGCGTGGACGTGGACAAGAAGAACGCGCAGATCACGCTCCAGATCTCGTCGGGCAACGCGCCCGCGCAGTAACCGCGCGCCGTTCGTTCGGACAAGGCCCGGCACCCCTGGTGCCGGGCCTTCGCGCGTACCCCGGGGGTGCGGCGGCCGGCGCCGCCCGTCCCATTCGGCGCAGGCGGGCAGCTCCCGGGATGCCGCACAACTCGCCCCGTGTGACGCTGATTCGGTCACCCCAGGCGATCCTGCACGTCCCTTCGGGAAGGGGCCCTGTCATGGCTCCAGGGATCCGGTCGCTCGCCGCGGCCGCATCGCTGACGGGGGCGCTGCTCCTGACGCCCCTGCCGTACGCCCTCGCCGCCGCCACCCCGTCACCCGGCCTGCCCCCGACCGCGACTCCCTCCGGCACGGCGCAGGCCTCGCCCCACGGCGAACCCTCGCGGGCCTCACCCCGTACCACCGCCTCCCAGGCCGTCTCCGAGGACCAGCACCTGGCGGGCAGCCGGGCGGGCGAGGGCCGTACCCGGCCGGGCCGGGTGGATCCGGCGGACCACTTCCTGCCGTACGCACCCGACACGGCGGACCCCGACGAGGTGGCACCGGCCCAGGTCGGGGTGGCACCGCAGTCCCCGAAGCAGGTTCCGCCCTCGGAGCCTGCGGCGCCCCCCTCGCTCACGCCCACCCCCACGACCGGCGGTGTCCTGCCGCCGGCCCGGCACCATCAGGCGCCGCAGGCCGTGTCCACCGATGACGACCTGCGCGTCCACGTCCTCTCGCTGGGGGCGGGCCTGGCGCTGACCGGCCTGGGACTCGGATTCCTGGCACTGCGGCTCCGGCGGCCATGAAAGAGGCGCCGGGAAAGGGGCACCGGGAAAGCGGTCGGCTGTTTCACGTGAAACCACGCTCGTCCGGCGGGAATCGTCGCCCGGCGGGCGGTGGATCACCTCTTCCCGGGGGCACAACGTGATGTGAGGCACGTGTGCGAGAGAATGGGCGGCATGGAGATGCCGAGGAACGATAAGTCGCCGGACAGCCCCCACATCCTGGTCGTAGGCCAGGACGGTATGGCGATCGGCGGTGGAGACGACGAGTCCCGCGAGGTCCCGGTGACGGAGATGGTCGAACAGCCGGCAAAGGTCATGCGTATCGGCAGCATGATCAAGCAGCTCCTTGAGGAAGTCCGCGCGGCTCCTCTCGACGAGGCGAGCCGAGTACGCCTCAAGGACATCCACGCCTCGTCCGTGAAGGAACTGGAAGACGGCCTGGCGCCGGAGCTGGTCGAGGAACTGGAGCGGCTCTCCCTGCCGTTCACCGACGAGGCGATCCCCTCGGAGGCCGAACTCCGCATCGCGCAGGCCCAGTTGGTCGGCTGGCTCGAAGGTCTCTTCCACGGGATCCAGACGGCCCTGTTCGCCCAGCAGATGGCGGCCCGCGCCCAGCTGGAGCAGATGCGCCGCGCTCTGCCGCCCGGTGTCTCGCACGACGACGAGGACGACGACGGCCCGCGCACGGGCGCCCGCTCGGGCCCGTACCTGTAACCAGCCCCCGCCGGGCTCACCGGCCCGTCGCACGGAGCAGTGAGAGGGGGCGCCTTCCCGGCGCCCCCTCTCCGCGTTCACCCGGCCGTCAGGCCGTCAGCAGCACCTTGCCCACATGGGTGGAGGCTTCGAGCACCCGGTGACCCTCGGCAGCATCCGACAGCGGCAGCGTCCGGTCCACCACGGGCCGCACCCGGCCGTCGGCGATCAGCGGCCACACGTGCTCGCGCACGGCCGCCACGATCGCCGCCTTCTCGGCGGCGGGCCGCCCCCGCAGCGACGTCGCGGTGACCGCGGCCCGCTTGGTGAGCAGCGCGCCCAGGTTCAGCTCGCCCTTGGCGCCGCCCTGGAGGCCGATCACCGCGAGCCGCCCGTTGACGGCGAGCGCCCGCACGTTCCGCTCCAGGTACTTGGCGCCCATGATGTCGAGGATGACGTCGGCGCCGACGCCGTCCGTGGCCTTCAACACCTCGTCCACGAAGTCCTGTTCGCGGTAGTCGACGAGGATGTCCGCGCCCAGCTCGGAGCAGCGCGCCAGCTTGTCGGGGCCGCCGGCCGTGACCGCGACCCTGGCGCCGATCGCCTTGCCGAGCTGGATCGCCATCGTGCCGATGCCGCTCGCCCCGCCGTGCACCAGAAGCGTCTCGCCGGGCCGCAGGTGGGACACCATGAACACGTTGGACCACACGGTGCAGACGACCTCGGGCAGGGCGGCTGCCCGTGCCAGGTCCACGCCGTCGGGCACGGGAAGCAGCTGGCCGCTCGGCACGGCCACCTTCTCGGCGTAGCCGCCGCCGCTCAGCAGCGCGCACACCTCGTCGCCGACACTCCACCCGGACACCCCGGGCCCCAGCGCGGCGATCCGCCCGGAACACTCCAGGCCCGGGTACGGGGACGCCCCGGGCGGCGGGTTGTAGAAGCCCTGGCGCTGGAGCACATCGGCACGGTTGACGGCGGCCGCGGCCACCTCGACGAGGACCTCGCCCTCGCCCGGTACGGGATCGGGTACCTCGGCCCAGACCAGCGCCTCGGGACCGCCCGGCTCAGGAATCGTGATCGCATACATGCGGGCGACGCTACTCCGGCTGACCCCCGACCGGCGTGCCACCGGCTCGTACGATCGTGATGAGCCGGTCGGTGAGCTGGAGCGGGCTCGCCTTGGCGTCGTCGTACGCGAGCAGCCGATGGCCGCGCAGCACGCTCACCACCAGGTCCTCGGTCTCCCGCACCCCGCGGCCCACCTCGCTCTTCTTCACGGGCCGCTCCACCATGTCGAGCCCGCTGCCCTGCTGGATCAGGTCCTCCATCACCGTGCCCGCGCTCGGGCTGAGCACGGAGAGGCCGAGCAGCCGGCCGGCCGCGCTGGCGCTGGTGATGACGGCGTCCGCGCCGGACTGGCGCAGCAGCGGCGCGTTCTCCTCCTCCCGCACCGCGGCGACGATCTTCGCGCCCCGGTTGAGCTGGCGGGCCGTCAGCGTCACCAGGACCGCGGTGTCGTCGCGCTGGGTGGCGATGACGACCTGGCGGGCCTTTTGCAGTTCGGCGCGCAGCAGCACATCGCTGCGGGTGGCGTCGCCGATGACGCCGACGAAGCCCTCCGCGTTGGCGGTCTCGATCACCTTCGCGCTCGGGTCGACGATCACGACCTGGTCCTTCTTCAGGCCCGTCGCGCACAGGGTCTGGATCGCCGACCGGCCCTTCGTCCCGAAGCCCACGATGACGGTGTGCTCTCGCAATTGAGCCTTCCAGCGGTTGAGCCGCCACTCTTCGCGGGTCCGTTCGGTGAGGACTTCGAGAGTGGTTCCGACGAGGATGATCAGGAACAGCACGCGCAGCGGTGTGACCAGCAAGATGTTGGTGAGCCGGGCGCTGTCGCTGTAGGGGACGATGTCGCCGTAGCCCGTCGTGGAGAGCGTGACGGTGGCGTAGTAGACGGCGTCGAGGAAATCGACCTTGCCGTTGGCGTTGTCGTGATAGCCGTCGCGGTCGATCCAGACGATGAGGGTCGTCAGTATCAGCACGGCGAGCGCCATGAGGAGTCGCTTGGCGACCTGGCGCAACGGCCGGTCGACGACCTGGCGGGGCAGCTTCACCCGCCGGGTGATCAGATTCTCGCCCGCCTGGCGTGCCATGGCGTCATGGCCGGGCAGTTTCACGTGAAACACCCTTCATGCAGGCAGGAGTTGAGGATGCGAGCACGCTGTTTCACGTGAAACACCCTTCCCCCGAGCCTGCTTGAGCCCACGGCAGATCGAGGATCTCGACCTCCTGGCCCGCCCGCGCCCCGCCGGGCGGCACCACCGCGAGGCCGTCGGCGGCGGCGATCCCGCGCAGCATCGCCGGCCCGTTGTAGTGCAGCGGCACGACCCACTCCGCGCGGTGCACCACCGGCACGAGCCGGGTGTCGTGCGGATGCCCCTGCACCTCGTTGCGCAGCGGCGCGGTGTACGTCACCGCCCGTGCCCGGCCGGCGAGTTCACGCAGCAGCGGCTCGGCCAGGGTGAGCAGCCCGGACACCGCGGCGAGCGGATTGCCGGGCAGGCCGACCAGGTGCTTTCCGGCGCCGATCTGCGCAAGCAGCATGGGGTGGCCGGGCCGAACGGCGACCCCGTCGACCAGGAGCTCGGCGCCGGCCTTGTGCAGCACCGGGTGGACGTGGTCGACGGGTCCGGCCGCCGTGCCGCCCGTCGTGATCACGAGGTCGGCCGAGGATCCGGTGACGGCGGCGAGCAGCGCCCCCGCGTCGTCCTTGAGCCGCCGGGTCCCGATGACCTCGGCGCCGAGCGCGCGCAGCCAGAACCCGAGCATCGGGCCGAGCGCGTCCCGGATCAGCCCGTCGTGGGGGAGTCCCCGGGTGAGCAGTTCGTCGCCGAGCACCAGGATCTCGACGCGGGGCCGGGGAACGGTGGCGAGTTCGTCGTATCCGGCGGCCGCGGCGAGGCCGAGCACGGCCGGGGTGACCAGTGCGGTCGCGGGCAGCAGTACGTCGCCCGAGCGGCACTCCTGGCCGCGCGGGCGGATGTCCTGGCCGTGCAGCACCACGCGGTCGGCCTGGAGCTGGGTGCGGGCCTCGTCGGTGCGGGCGTGCTCGCTGCGGATCACCGCGGTGGCTCCGGCGGGGATGCGGGCCCCGGTGGCGATGCGTACGGCTTCGCCGTCGGCGAGGGGGCCGGGGGCTGCGTGTCCGGCGAGGACGCCGCCATCCTGCACCTCCCAGGGGCCGGGCCCGGCCACGGCCCAGCCGTCCATGGCGGAGGTGTCGAAGGACGGCAGGTCGGTGAGCGCGGTGAGTCGCTCGGTGAGGATCTCCCCCAGGGCCTGCTCCAGCGGCACCCGGTGGGAGCGGGCCGGTGCGGCCCGGCCTGCCCGGGCGGCCACGTTGCGGGCATCGGCCCAGGCGGACACCCGGTGGCGCGGGGCCGGACGGGCGGCGGGCTCGGCTCGGTCCGGGCCCTGCGGCCGGCTCTCCCCGGCCGGGCCCGGCGCCGGCAGGGCGTCGCGCAGCAGGGCGAGGGCCTCGTCGGATCCGTCGTCCGCCGCCGGGCTGGAGGCGGTCATCCGGCGTCGTTCTTCGGGCCGTCGGCTGCCTCGGCCTCGGCCGCCCAGCGGTTGGCGAGCGCGGCAGCCTTACGGGCCGCCTCCGCCACGTCCTTGCCCTCGCCGCCCGCCTTCGCGGCGGCGTAGCCGACCAGGAAGGTGGTGAGCGGGGCGGCGGGCCGGGCGACGCCGTGGGCAGCGTCCCTGGCGAGGTCCAGGAGGACGCCGGTGTCGACGTCCAGCTCGATGCCGAGTTCGTCCTTGACTGCGGTGATCCATTCGTCCAGCACGCCCCCATGGTCCCTGATCCGGGCCCGGGCGGCGGCGAGGTCCTCCCAGGTGTCGCAGTCGAAGGATGCGAGCGGGTCCGCGGTGATGCGGGCGAGGTCGAGTTCGCGGGTCAGCAGCCGCAGTGGGAGCCCGGCGAGCGAGCCGTGCTCGGTGGCGAGCAGGGCGAGCTCGCGGCGCAGTGGTTCGGCACGGTAGGCGGCGACCAGCGGCTGGTCGCGGCCGTCGGCGTCGGTGCAGAGCGCGCCTTCGCGGCCGGTGCGCCGCAGCTCGCCGAGGAGGGCGTCGACGGTCGGCGCGGCCAGGAACGGCAGATCGGCCGAGAGCACGAGCACGCTCTCGGCCGAGGTACGGCGCAGCCCGGCGTCCAGAGCGGCCAGCGGTCCGCCGCCGGCCGGTTCCTCCCGCGTCCACTCCACGGGCCGTGCGGTGGGCCGCCGCCCGCCCACCACCACGGTGGTCGCGGCGCCCGCGCAGGCGGTGAGCACCCGGTCGAGCAGGGGCCGGCCGCCCACGCTGAGCCCGGGTTTGTCGGCGCCGCCCAGCCGCTTGGCGGCGCCTCCGGCGAGTACCACGGCGTCGTACGGTGCGGATCCTGCGGCGCCATACGCGGGTGCTGCGGCGTCATACGCGGTCATCCCCCGAGTATGGGCCGCCGGACGATCACCGCCACCCCCGCGAACGTCCCGAGCTCGCGGGGCCGTTCGTCACAGCGTGCGCAGCAGAACCGCCGGGTGCTCCACGCAGTCCGCGACGTAGCGCAGGAAGCCGCCCGCGGTGCCGCCGTCGCACACCCGGTGGTCGAAGGTGAGGGACAGCTGGACCACCTGGCGCACCGCGAGCTCGCCCTCGTGCACCCACGGCTTGGGGATGATGCGGCCGACTCCCAGCATCGCCGCCTCGGGGTGGTTGATGATCGGCGTGGAACCGTCGACGCCGAACACCCCGTAGTTGTTGAGGGTGAAGGTGCCGCCGGTCAGCTGGGCCGGGGTCAGCGTGCCCGTGCGGGCCGCCTCGGTGAGCCGGGCGAGCTCGGCGCCGAGCGAGTCGACGTTGCGGGTGTGGGCGTCGCGGACGACCGGGACGACCAGGCCGCGCTCGGTCTGGGCCGCGAAGCCCAGGTGCACCTCGGGCAGCCGCACGATCTCGCGGGCCGCCATGTCGACCGTCGAGTTGAGCTCGGGGAAGCGGGCGAGGGCCGCCGTGCAGATGCGGGCGAGCAGCGCGAGGACGGACACCTTGGGGCCGCCCGCGGCGTTCATGGCGGCGCGGGCCGCCATCAGCTCGGTGGCGTCGGCGTCCACCCAGCAGGTGGCGTCGGGGATTTCGGTACGGCTGCGGCTGAGCTTGTCGGCGACCGCGCCCCGGATGCCCTTCAGGGCGATGCGCTCACCGGCACGGGCGGGAGCCGGGGTCGCGGGCACGACGGGTGCGGGAACCGGCGCCGGTGTCCGCATGGCCGACTCCACGTCGGCGCGCAGGATCAGGCCCTCGGGCCCGCTACCACGCAACTCCCGTAGATCGAGGCCGTGTTCACGGGCCAGCCTGCGCACCAGCGGGGAGATGACCGGCACGGGTCCGGCCGCCTTGGCCGGGGCGGGGGGCGCGGCCGGGACGGCGGCCGGGGTCATGGGCCGCACACGGGAGCGGCGGCGGCTGGTGGCCGCGGCCGTCCCGTAGCCGACCAGGACGTTGCCCGAGTACTCGGAGGACTCCACCTCCTCGACGGCGTCCTCCTCGTCCACGGGGCCGACGGCGACAGTCAACAGGGGTGCGCCGACCGGCAATTCGGTGCCCTCGTCACCGAAGCGGGCGGTGACCACGCCGCCGTAGGGGCAGGGCACCTCGACCATCGCCTTGGCGGTCTCCACCTCGACCACCGGCTGGTCCACGGCCACCACGTCGCCGACCGCGACGAGCCAGCGCACGATCTCCGCCTCGGTGAGCCCCTCGCCGAGGTCGGGCAGCTTGAACTCAAGGACCTTCGGCATCAGTGCTCCGCCTCCCACTGCAGCCGCGCCACCGCGTCAAGGACCCGGTCCACACCCGGCAGATGGTGCTTCTCCAGCATCGGCGGCGGGTAGGGGATGTCGAAGCCGGCGACCCGCAGCACGGGCGCCTCCAGGTGGTGGAAGCAGCGCTCGGTGATGCGCGCCGCCATCTCGCCGCCGGGGCCGCCGAATCCGGCCGACTCGTGGACGACCACGGCCCGCCCGGTGCGGCGCACCGACGCGCACACCGTCTCGTCGTCGAACGGCACCAGCGAGCGCAGGTCGACGACTTCGAGGTCCCAGCCCTCCTCGCGGGCCGCCTCGGCCGCCTCCATGCACACCGGCACGGACGGCCCGTAGGTGATGAGCGTGGCACTGCGCCCGGAGCGCCGCACGACGGCCTTGCCGATGGGCTCCACGGCTGCGGGGGCCTCGGGCGACCAGTCGGACTTCGACCAGTACAGCCGCTTGGGCTCCAGGAAGACGACCGGGTCGTCGGAGGCGATGGCGGCCCTGAGCAGGCCGTACGCGTCCTCCACGGTGGCCGGGGTGACGACCTGGAGGCCGGGCGTCGCCATGTAGTAGGCCTCGCTGGAATCGCTGTGGTGCTCGACGCCGCCGATGCCGCCGCCGTAGGGCACGCGCACCACGATGGGCATCGCCATGGCGCCGCGGGTGCGGTTGCGCATCTTGGCGACATGGCTGATGAGCTGCTCGAACGCCGGGTAGGCGAAGGCGTCGAACTGCATCTCGACAACCGGACGAAGGCCGTACATCGCCATGCCGACGGCCGTGCCGAGGATGCCGGCCTCGGCGAGCGGGGTGTCGGTGCAGCGGTCCTCGCCGAACTCCTTGGCGAGCCCGTCGGTGACCCGGAACACGCCGCCCAGGGTGCCGACGTCCTCACCGAGGACGTGCACGGTGGGGTCCTCGGCCATGGCGTCGCGCATCGCGCGCTGCAAGGCCTGCGCCATGGTGGCGGGCTTCTTGTCGGTGGCGGTGGCCATCAGCGGGCCTCGGCTTCCAGCTCGGCGCGCAACTGGGCCGCCTGCTCGCGCAGTTGGCCGTTCTTCTCGGCGTAGACCTCGGCGAACAGGTCCATGGGGTCCAGGACCGGGTCGGCGTTCATCTGGTCGCGCAGCGCCGCGGCCATGGTCTCGGCGGCCTCGGCGGCGGCGCGTATGCCGTCCTCGTCGAGGATGCCGCGGGCGGTCAGCTCGCCCTCCAGGATCCGGATCGGGTCATGGTCGCGCCAGGCGTCGACCTCGGCGGAGCCCCGGTAGCGCGTCGCGTCGTCGGCGTTGGTGTGCGCCTCCATGCGATACGTGACGGCCTCGATCAGGGTGGGGCCGCCGCCGCGCCTGGCCCGGGCGACGGCCTCGGACAGCACCTGGTGCACGGCGGGCGCGTCGTTGCCGTCGACCAGGCGGCCCGGCATTCCGTACCCGACGGCTTTGTGGGCGAGGGAAGGCGCTGCGGTCTGCTTGGCGAGCGGCACGGAGATCGCGAAGCCGTTGTTCTGGACCAGGAAGACCACCGGGGCCTGCCAGACGGCCGCGAAGTTCAGCGCCTCGTGGAAGTCGCCCTCGCTGGTTCCGCCGTCGCCGACCAGGGCGAGCGCCACCACGTCGTCGCCCTTGAGACGGGCCGCGTGGGCGAGGCCCACGGCGTGCGGGAGCTGGGTGGCGAGGGGGGTGCACAGCGGCGCGATGCGGTGCTCGCGCGGGTCGTAGCCGGTGTGCCAGTCGCCGCGGAGCAGCGTCAGGGCCTGTACCGGGTCGAGGCCCCGGGCGACGGCTGCAAGGGTGTCGCGGTAGCTCGGGAACAGCCAGTCGCGCTCCTCTAGGGCGAGGGCGGCAGCGACCTCGCAAGCCTCCTGGCCGGTCGAGGACGGGTACACGGCGAGGCGGCCCTGCTTGGTGAGGGCGGTGGCCTGCGCGTTGAAGCGGCGGCCGCGCACCAGCTCCGCGTACAGCTTCAGCATCAGCGCGCGGTCGAGCTCGGCGCCGGTCCCCAGGACCCGGTGGGGCTCGGGGTCCGGGAGGAGCGGCGCGGGGTCGGTGCGCGGCCGCCAGGCGGGCGGAGGGGTCGGCCGGTATGCGGCGGCACCGGGGAGCTCTTGGACCGTCATGCCAATGCACCTCCTTGTGGGGAGCGGACATCCGTGGGAGGGGCGTGAGTGTGACGCCCCTCACCTACCGATTGTTCGGTCGTGGACGCATTTTGGCTACAGCCACCTTCAGCCTGTGGACAAACGGTTCTCCACAGCCTGGGATGGGAACAGGTCGTCCACAACAGGAAGGCGGGGGGACATGGCAGCTGAACAAATGGCCACCGGCGAGATCCGGCCGGTGCCGCCGCGCCCGCTGGACGAGATCGATCACGCCATCCTGCGGATCCTGCAGACGGACGGCCGGGCCTCGATACGCTCCGTGGCCGAGCGGGTGCACGTCTCGCGCGCCAACGCCTACGCGCGGATCAACCGGCTCGTCGAGGACAACGTGATCCAGGGCTTCACCGCGCGCGTGGACCACGAGAGGGCGGGCCAGGGCGCGGCCGCGTACATCACGCTCAAGATCGTGCAGAACTCGTGGCGCACGGTCCGCGCACAGCTCAAGGAACTGCCCGGAGCCGCCCACATCGCCCTGGTGAGCGGGGATTTCGACGTCCTGCTCCTGGTGCACACGCCCGACAACAGGGCGCTGCGCGAGCTGGTCCTGACCCGGATCCAGTCCATCCCGGAGGTCCTGTCGACGCGCACCCTGCTGGTGTTCGAGGAGACGGACCTGGACCCCGCGTAGGGGCCCGGCCCGCGCGCCGTACTTACCGCTCAGGTGCAGTACTTCTTCAGGAAGGCGAGGACGGTCTCCCAGTTGCCGGGGGCGGCGAGCAGGGCCACTCCGTGGGAGGCCGATCCCTTGACGGGGACCAGCCGGTCCTCCGGGGCCTTGGTGCTCGCCGCGCTCAGCTCCCGCGCGGCCGTGGCGAACGTGCCGTCCTGGTCGCCGGCCATGTAGAGCACCGGCACGGTGATGTTCTTGGCGGCGGCCAGCGCGTCCATCGGGCCGTACGCCGTGGGGGCCGACAGCGCGACCACCGCGTCCGGCTTCAGCGGCATGTGGGCGGCCGCCTCCAGGCTCGCGGTGCCGCCCTTGGACGCGCCCATCAGGAGCAGCTTCCAGGCTCCCTCGGTGCGCAGCACGGTGGCCGCTCCCTCGATCTCGTCGGCCGCGTCACCGGTCGTGTTGTTGACCGCGAGCACGCGGAAGCCCGCCTTGCCGAGCTCGACGGCCTTGTCCTTCCACTGGCAGACATTCCCGTCCGACTGGTGGGCGAGAACGATCCCGGTATTGCCACTTCCGGTCAGAAAGCCGCCAGTGGGCGATCCCGCCGCGCTCTTGAAGACGATCGAGCCCGCCTTGGCCTGCTCGGGTGTCAGACAGCCGAATTCGTCGCCCTCGACGGGCGGCGCCGGTGCGGCGGGCTGGGTCTCGGCCTTCTTGACCGCGGCTCTCGCGTCCGGCGACTTGGCCGCCGAATCGTTTCTGCCGCCCTCACCGCTGCACCCGGCCAGCGTCAGGCCCACGAGCAGCACCGTGGCACAGACGGACACAAAGGGCGCAGGAGTTCGCAGGGCAGCCATGACCGTGGATGCTGATCCGCTTCGGTGCCTCAGTCAACGGCCCCGCGGCTCAATGGCCGGTCCGCAACCCCTCGAAGGCCATCCTGACCACGGTGTCGGCCACCTGGTCGCCGTCCGCCTCGCCCTCGCGCTGCGGCCGGTACCACTCGACCAGCGAGTTGACCATGCCGAAGAGCAGCCGGGTCGCCAGGCGAATGTCCAGGTCGGCGCGGAGATCGCCGTCCGCGACGGCCGCCTTCAGGAGATCGGAGACCCGCTGGTCGAACTCCCTGCGGCGCTCCATCGCCCAGCGTTCCGTCTTGGTGTTGCCGCGGACGCGCAACAGCAGGGTGACGTAGGGAAGTTCGGCCATGAGGACTTCGACGGTACGTCGAGTGACGTACTCGACCCGCTCAATCGAACGGCCGCGCTGGGCGCCCGGCTCGTCCAGGACGCCGAAGAGGCCGTCTATGGCGCGGCTCACCGCCCGGTGCAGGAGCTCCTCCTTGCCGGCGACATGGTGGTAGATCGACGACTTGGAGATCCCGGCCGCCTTGGACAGGTGCTCCATCGACGTGCCGTCGTAGCCGCGCTCGTTGAAGACCCGCACGGCGACCGTGAGGAGCGTCTCGGGCGTGTAGGTGTCGCGCTTGGGGGTCGTCATGAGCCGGTCTCCTCGTCGCCCGCGTACGCCTGCCGGTAGAGCGCGAGCGAGGGTGCGTAGCGGCCGGTGGGGCAGCGCTCGTGCAGCGCCGAGAGCAGGTCGTACGCCCAGTCCTGGCCCAGGCGCCGGTTCCATTCGACGGGCCCCAGCGGGTAGTTGACGCCGAGCCGCATCGCGGTGTCGATGTCCTCGGGCGAGGCGACGCCCTTGGCGACGGCGTCGGCGGCGAAGTCGACGAGCATCGCGACGGTCCGGGCGACGATCATGCCCGGCACGTCGCCGATGACGCTGACCTCCTTGCCGAGCTTCTGGAACAGGCCGACGGCCTCGGTGACAGCGCGCTCGGAGGTGTCCTGGCTCGCGGAGAGCGCGATGCGGGTGGCGCCCCGATAGTCGAGGGCGAGATCGAAGTAGACGACGTCCGCGAACTCGACGGACGTCTTGCCGTCGGCCGGAACGAGCTGTCCATCCCCCGGAAGCTCGATGTAGGGACCGCCCTCGTTGACGGTCGTCACGTCGATGCCGGCCTCCGTCATCATCGCCACGAGTTCGCGGGCCGGGCCCAGGTCGCCGACCACGGTGACGGCCGCCGGGGCCTTGGCGGGCGGCGCGGTGTGCGGCTCGGGACGCACGACCTCCTTGGAGGGCGCACCGGGCGTCTCGTAGGCGTACCAGCCGCGTCCGCTCTTGCGGCCGTGCAGGCCGGACTCGACCAGGCGGCGCTGGGCCAGGGACGGCGTGAACCTGGGACTCCGGAAGAAGGACTCCCAGACCGAGCGCGTCACCGCCTCGTTGACGTCCTGCCCGATGAGGTCGGTCAGCTCGAACGGGCCCATCCGGAACCCGCCGCACTCGCGCAGCACCGCGTCGATGGTGGCCGGGTCGGCGCCGCGCTCCTCGTACACCGCGAAGGCTTCGGCGTAGAAGGGGCGGGCGATGCGGTTGACGATGAAGCCGGGGGTGTCGGTGCAGCGCACCGGCGTCTTGCCCCAGGCCTTCGCCGTCTCGTACGCCCTGGTCGCGGCCGCCTCGTCGGTGGCGAAACCGCTGACCACCTCCACCAGCGGGAGCAGCGGCGCCGGGTTGAAGAAGTGCAGGCCGACGAAGCGGCCGGGGCGGCGCAGCGCCCCCGCGATCGCGGTCACCGACAGCGATGAGGTGTTGGTGGCGAGCAGGCAGTCCTCGTCGACCACGCGTTCCAGGGCGCCGAACAACTCCTGTTTGAGGGGGAGTTGTTCCAGGACGGCCTCGACGACGAGCGCGGAGTCCGCGAGCTCGGCGAGCTCCTCGGCCGGGTACAGGCGGGCCAGAGCCGCATCGCGCCCTTCGGCGTCCAGGCGGCCCTTCTCGACCAGCCGGTCCAGTCGTCCGGCCAGAGCGTCGGCGGCCTCCCGCGCGCGGCCCGGCACGGCGTCGTAGAGCCGTACGGGGTGTCCGGCGACGAGGGCCACCTGGGCGATGCCCTGCCCCATGGTTCCGGTGCCGACGACGGCGACGGTACGGCTCGGCGCGATCGCTGAGGCGCTGGCGGTTTCGGTCATGAACACGATCCTCCCCTACGGCTTGCCCACGGGCCCGGCAGGCCCCCTTCCGGGCCGCACGAGCGGGGCCGCGGCGGGCGTGGCCGGTAGTTGTCCACAGGTTTCCGCGGACCCTCTTGTCCCGACCGATCGTTCGGTTACTCTAGCGGTGTCCGGCTCTCCCTGCCCAGCTCGAAGACTCGACGAGGAGTTGCTCGCCATGCAGCTGACCGAGAAGCACAGGCCCACCCTGGACGGGGCCCTGGAGGCGATCCGCACGCGTGCGTACTGGTCGCCGCATCCGGAGCACCCCAAGGCCTACGGAGAGACCGGCGCGGAGGACGGCAAGGCCGCCTTCGACGCGCTCCTGAACCGTCGCTTCGACCTCGACCAGCCGGGCACCGACGACTGGACGGGCGCCGAAGTCTCGCCCTACGGAATCGAGTTGGGCGTCCAGTACCCGCACCCGGACCTCGACGTGCTGCTCCCCGCGATGCGCGCCGGCATGGCCGACTGGCGGGCCGCGGGCCCCGAGACGCGGGCCCTGGTCTGCATCGAGATCCTGGCCCGGATCGGCGCGCGCACCCACGAGTTCGCGCACGCGGTCATGCACACCAGCGGCCAGGCCTTCATGATGGCGTTCCAGGCGGGCGGGCCGCACGCCCAGGACCGCGGCCTGGAGGCCGTCGCGTACGCCTACCAGGAGCAGACGCGCACCCCGTCGGGCAGCGCCGCCTGGTCCAAGCCGCAGGGCAAGCGCGAGCCCCTGGAGCTCGCCAAGACGTTCACCCCGGCCGGGCGCGGCATCGCCCTGCTGATCGGCTGCAACACGTTCCCCACGTGGAACGGCTACCCGGGCATGTTCGCCTCCCTCGCCACCGGAAACCCGGTCCTGGTCAAGCCGCACCCGCGCGCGGTCCTGCCGCTGGCGATGACGGTGAAGGTGGCGCGCGAGGTGCTCGCCGAGGCGGGCTTCGACCCCAACCTGGTGGCGCTCGCGGCCGAGCGGCCCGGCGAGGGCATCGCCAAGACCCTCGCGGTCCGCCCCGAGATCAAGATCATCGACTACACGGGCTCCTCCGCCTTCGGCGACTGGCTGGAGGCCAACGCCCGCCAGGCGCAGGTCTACACGGAGAAGGCCGGCGTCAACACGGTGGTCATCGACTCCACCGACAACTACAAGGGCATGCTCGCCAACCTGTCCTTCTCGCTGTCCCTGTACAGCGGCCAGATGTGCACCACCCCGCAGAACCTGCTGATCCCCCGCGACGGCATCACCACGGACGTGGGCAAGAAGTCGTACGACGAGGTCGTCGGCGACCTCGCAGGCGCGGTCGGCGGCCTGCTCGGCGACGACGCCCGGGCCAACGCGCTGCTCGGCGCCCTGGTCAACCCGGACGTGAAGACCCGCCTGGACGCGGCCCCCGGGCTCGGTGAAGTCGCCCTGCCTTCGCGGGAGGTGGCCAACCCCGAGTTCCCGGACGCGGTGGTCCGCACCCCGGTGATCGTCAAGCTGGACGGCGCGAAGCCGGACGCGGAGGCCGTCTACCTCTCGGAGTGCTTCGGCCCGGTCTCCTTCGCCGTCGCCGTCGACTCCACGGCGGACGCGGTCGAGCTGCTGCGCCGCACGGTCCGCGACAAGGGCGCGATGACGGTCGGCGCGTACACCACCTCCCCGGAGGTGGAGCGCGCGGTGGAGGACGTCTGCCTGGACGAGCCGGCCCAGCTGTCGCTGAACCTGACGGGCGGCGTGTACGTCAACCAGACGGCCGCCTTCTCCGACTTCCACGGCTCGGGCGGCAACCCGGCGGCCAACGCGGCCCTGTGCGACGGGGCGTTCGTGGCCAACCGGTTCCGCGTGGTGGAGGTCCGCAGGCAGGCCTGACAGGCCTTACGGGAGCGGGGCGCGTCAGTCGGGAATGACGGCGTGCCTCTGCACCCAGGAGTGCATCGCGATGGCCGCCGCGGCCCCCGCGTTGATCGAGCGTGTGGAGCCGAACTGCGCGATGGAGCACACCATATGGGCGTGCTTACGGGCCTCTTCGGTGAGCCCCGGGCCTTCCTGGCCGAAGAGCAGCACACACCGGCGCGGCAGCTCGGTCCGCTCAAGGGGCACCGCGCCGGGCAGGTTGTCGATGCCGATGATCGGCACGCCCTCCGCGAGGGCCCACGCGGTCAGCGACTCGGTGTCCGGGTGGTGGCGGACGTGCTGGTAGCGGTCGGTGACCATGGCCCCGCGCCGGTTCCAGCGGCGCCGCCCGACGATGTGGATCTCCTTGGCCAGGAACGCGTTCGCGGTCCGCACCACGGAGCCGATGTTGAAGTCGTGGCCCCAGTTCTCGACCGCCACATGGAAGTCGTGCCGCCGGGTGTCGAGGTCGGCGACGATCGCCTCGCGCGTCCAGTACCGGTAGGCGTCGACGACATTGCGCCGGTCGCCGTGCGCGAGCAGCTCCGGGTCGTAGCGCTCGCCCTCGGGCCAGGGCCGCGGGTGCGGGCCCACCCCGACCTCGGCCGGGCCGAAGCCTTCGTCGTACTGGATGGGGTCGCCCTGGATGGGGTCGCCGGCCGGGGCGTCCTCGGCCGGGGCCGGCTGTTCGGTGCTGCTCACCCCACGAGCGTACGTGGCCGCTCGGCCTGCTCCGCCCGCTCCCGGCGCTGCTCGGGAAGGCGCGCGCCCGGCCGCAGCCGGCCCGCGTACGCGCCCACTCTGCGCAGGAACGACGTCGGCAGGAACACGGCGTCCGCGGCGATCATCGCCAGCGAGAAGAACGGCAGTCCGAGCAGGACCGCGATCCCGGCGTGCTCCAGCATCATCGCCACGAGCAGCACGTTCTTGACCCGCCGATTGAACAGCGTGAACGGGAACGCCACTTGGACCATGACCGTTCCATAAGTGAGCAGCATCACGATCACCCCGCTCGTGCCAAGCAGGGAGGAGAGTTCGGGCCACGGCGAGAAGTAGTCGAGCTTCAGCGGGTAGAACAGCGCGGTCCCGTCCTGCCAGCGGCTTCCCTGGATCTTGTACCAGCCGGCGGTCGCGTAGACCAGGCAGACCTCCGCCATGATCACGACCATGGCCGCGTTGTGGACCAGGTTGCCCAGGACATCGAGCAGCGCACGCGAGTCGCCGTCGGCGAACCTGCCCACCACCCACCACAGGCCCTGCACGGCCCACATGCCCCAGAACACGACCCACAGCCACCACTCGCCGCCGCCGAAGACGCCGGACCCGGACGTACGCCAGGTGCCGACGAGCAGCCCGAGGCCGCACACCGCCCACAGCACCGGGCCGACCCGGTCCTGGCGCACCCCGCGCGCGGCGCGCCGGGCGTCGAGGGACCAGACCTGCGCGCACCGCGTGAAGACCAGATAGATCGCCATCAGGTGGATGACGTTGTCACCACCGTCCCCCATGAAGACGGAGCGATTCTGCAGGGAGAGCACACCGATCATGAAGACGACAGACATGGTGCGCGTGCGCCAGCCCAGCATCAGGAGCGCACTGGACACGATGGCCAGCGCGTACACGATCTCGAACCAGACCGTGCTGTCGGTCCAGAGCAGCGCGGTGAACGCGTGGTTCCCGGACACCAGACGGTTGCCGAGGTCCCAGCTCCAGGGGCCGTCGGGGCCGTACAGCTCGCGGCGGTTGGGCAGTTCGCGCAGCAGGAAGAACAGCCAGGTCGCGGAGAACCCGATCCGGACGACGGCGCTCTGGTACGGGCCGAGAGCAGCGGCCGAGACGAGGCGCACGGCGCGCGCGGCCCGGGTCTCGGCTGCGGCCTCGGCCGCGCGGGGGGCTTGGGGGGTCCTGTCGGAGGCCTTGGAGGCATCGGGCAGGGCGTCGGCCGCTGCCACGGGGTGCCGGCCGTTCGCCGTGCGGGCGGCGGGGCTCTCCGCCGGGCGGCCGGTCGGGCCGTCATGGTCGTACGTGCTCACCGCTTCGCCTCCGTACGTGCGTCACCGGCGCCCCCGGGCAGGTCGGCCGGGGTCACCGTCCACCACGGCACCTCCCGGTAGGACGGCCGGGTGTCGGTCTTCTCGTCGCTCCACGAGGGGCCCTTGACGGATGTGGTCATGGACCTGACCTGGATCCGGTCGACCGTGCCGCCGTCGCGGTGCGCGCCGAGCCGGAGCATCACGATGCGGCGCAGGTACTGCTCGGAGAGCTCACCGCGCAGGCCGTTCGGCTTGTTGTCGTCGGTGTGCGAACCGACGAAGAAGTCCCAGCCGCGGCGCAGTTCGTTCTGCTCGGTGTGGCTGGGCAGCGGGTTGTGCTGGATCGCGGCGCCGTCCTGGGCCGAGAAGTCGATCCAGTCGGTCGTCCTGACCGTGCCGCCGGGCATCTTGATCTCGGCGCGCGCCTGGACATTGATGTTCTGCTGCAGCGGATTGGGCGCGAAGAGCTTCCAGTTCTGCTCGAACTCGGGGTAGATCCAGTCGTCGACGGCCTTCCCGTACTCCTTGCTGACCGTGTTGGACGGTGCGACATGCAGGAAGACCATCCCGATCTGCACGCAGGCGATCACGCCGATCACCGCGAGCGCGAGGGCGGCCACGACCTGGAACCGGAAGGGCAGGCCGGCGATCCCGCGGGAGGCCGCGTTTGCGCCGCCGTGGCCCATGGGGCCGGGTCCGTCGGCGCGGCCGGAGTCGGCCAAGTCCGGTCCGTCGGCGGGCTCGGATCCCTGGGCGGGACCAGCGCCGGCTGTGGGACCGGAGCCGTCTGCGGGGCCGGAAACGGGGTCCGGGACGGAAAGGGGGTCCGGGGCGACAACGGGAAGGTGCGGGGCGGAATCCCGGGCCGGACCCGCTGCCGCCCGCGTGGCGGAATTTCGGTCCGGGGCCGCCGAAGAATCGAAAATGGCGTCATCCCCCGGGCCGGAAGCAGTGCCGATTTCCGGGGCCGTACCCCGTCCGGCCGAAGCCTCCGGAGCGCTCGCGGCAAGGTCGCCAGCCCCCGCCGAAGCAGCTCTGACCTGCTCAGATCCCGCTCCGTCGGCCTTGCCCCCGGCTCCGGTCCCGTCCTTGTACGAATCCATCCCGCCCCGATCGGCACCCGCTGAGTTATCCACAGGGTTGACACCCTACGGGCCGTCGACTCACCATTGAAGTCATTGAACCGAACGATCGGTCGGTTGGTGGACAGCCGCACAGCAGCTCGGCAGGGGGCCGGAATGACCGGAGTGACCGCGACAGCCACGGCAGCCGCAGGGACGGACGCCTCGTCCCTGGCGGTGTTCGACGCGGCCGTCGCCGCGGACGAGCGGATCGAGCCACGCGACTGGATGCCCGAGGCTTACCGCTCCTCGCTGGTCCGCCAGATGGCCCAGCACGCCCATTCCGAGATCATCGGCATGCAGCCGGAGGCGAACTGGATCACCCGCGCCCCGTCCCTGCGCCGCAAGGCCATCCTGATGGCCAAGGTCCAGGACGAAGCGGGCCACGGCCTCTACCTCTACAGCGCGGCCGAAACGCTCGGCACCGGCCGCGACGAGCTCCTCGACAAACTGCACTCGGGCCGCCAGAAGTACTCGTCGATCTTCAACTACCCGACCCTGACCTGGGCCGACGTCGGCGCGATCGGCTGGCTGGTGGACGGCGCGGCGATCACCAACCAGGTCCCCCTGTGCCGCTGCTCCTACGGCCCGTACGCGCGGGCGATGGTCCGCATCTGCAAGGAGGAGTCCTTCCACCAGCGCCAGGGGTACGAGCTGCTGCTGACCCTGTCCAAGGGGACGCCCGAGCAGCACGCGATGGCGCAGGACGCGGTGAACCGCTGGTGGTGGCCCTCGCTGATGATGTTCGGCCCGCCCGACGACGAGTCGGCGCACTCCGCACAGTCGATGACCTGGAAGATCAAGCGGCACTCCAACGACGAGCTGCGCCAGCGCTTCGTGGACATAGCGGTCGGCCAGGCCGAAGGCCTCGGCCTCACCCTGCCCGACCCCGAGCTGCGCTGGAACGAGGAGCGCGGCCACCACGACTTCGGCGAGATCGACTGGACGGAGTTCTGGGAGGTCCTCAAGGGCAACGGCCCCTGCAACGAGCAGCGGATCACCCAGCGCCGCCGGGCTCACGAAGAGGGCGCCTGGGTACGGGACGCGGCCGCCGCCTACGCCACGAAGCAGCAGACGACACACCAGGCGACACAGCAGACGCAGCCCGCCCAGCAGGCGACGGCCGCCGCCGCGCAGCACCCGAACGGAGAGGCAACGGCATGAGCACGCACGACTGGCCGCTCTGGGAGGTGTTCGTGCGCTCGCGCCGCGGACTCTCCCACACCCACGCGGGAAGCCTGCACGCGCCGGACGCCGAGATGGCGCTGCGCAACGCCCGGGACCTGTACACCCGCAGGTCGGAGGGCATCTCGATCTGGGTCGTGCCGTCCGCGGCGATCAGCGCGTCCTCGCCCGACGAGAAGGACTCCTTCTTCGACCCGGCCGCCGACAAGCCCTACCGACACCCGACGTTCTACGAGATCCCGGAAGGAGTGAAGCACCTGTGACCGCCACCGTCTCGGCCGAAGCCGCCCTCGCCCTCGGCGACGACGCCCTGGTGCTGTCGCACCGGCTGGGGGAGTGGGCGGGCCACGCCCCGGTCCTCGAAGAGGAGGTCGCCCTGGCGAACATCGCCCTCGACCTGCTCGGCCAGGCCCGGGTGCTGCTCTCGCAGGTGGGCGACGAGGACGAGCTCGCCTACCTCCGCGAGGAACGGGCCTTCCGCAACCTCCAGCTCGTCGAACAGCCCAATGGCGACTTCGCCCACACCATCGCCCGCCAGCTGTACTTCTCGACGTACCAGCACCTGCTGTACGGCGAACTGGCAGCAGGAGGAGGCGAGTTCACGGCACTCGCGGCGAAGGCGGTCAAGGAGGTCGAATACCACCGTGACCACGCCGAGCAGTGGACCCTGCGGCTCGGCGACGGCACCGAGGAGAGCCACGGCCGGATGCAGCGAGCCTGCGAGGCGCTGTGGCGCTTCACCGGCGAGATGTTCCAGCCGGTCCCGGGCCTCGAGCTCAACTGGACCGACCTCGAAGCACGGTGGACGACGTCGGTGACCTCGGTCCTGGACCGGGCCACCCTGACCGTCCCCGAAGGCCCCCGCACCGGCGCCTGGGCGGCGGGTGCGGGCCGGCAGGGCCTGCACACCGAATCCTTCGGGCGGATGCTCGCCGAAATGCAGCACCTGCACCGCAGCCACCCGGGGGCGTCATGGTGACCGACACCGCACCCACGCCCCTGGAGACCGAGCTCCGCCGCCTCGCCGGCTCCGTCCCCGACCCCGAGCTGCCCGTCCTCACCCTCGAAGAGCTCGGCGTGCTGCGCGATGTGCACGTCGAAGCCCCGGGCCGGGTACGCGTCGAGCTCACCCCCACCTACACCGGCTGCCCCGCCGTGGAAGCCATGTCCTCGGACATCGAGCGCGTGCTCCACGACCACGGGATACCGCACGTCTCGGTCGTACGGGTACTGTCCCCCGCCTGGTCGACCGAGGACATCAGCGCGGAAGGCCGCCGCAAACTCGCCGAGTTCGGCATAGCTCCGCCGCGCCCGCACACCGCCGAGGGCCCGGTCGCGCTCACCCTGTCGGTCCGCTGCCCGCACTGCGGGTCCACCGACACCGAACTGCTCAGCCGGTTCTCCTCCACCGCGTGCAAGGCGCTGCGCCGCTGCGTCTCGTGCCGCGAACCGTTCGACCACTTCAAGGAGTTGTAGATGTTCCATCCGCTCCGGGTCAGCGAGGTCGAGCAGCTCACGGACGACTCGGTGGCCGTCACCTTCGCCGTGCCGCCCGAGCTCCGCGAGGCCTACCGGCACCTCCCCGGCCAGCATCTCGCCCTGCGCCGCAGCGTGGGGGGCGAGGAGATCCGCCGTACGTACTCGATCTGCGCGCCCGCCGTCGAGGCGCCGGGCGAGCCCGTCCTGCGGGTCGGCATCCGCCTGGTGGAGGGCGGCAGCTTCTCGACGTACGCCTTCAAGGAACTGGCCGTCGGCGACACCGTCGACGTCATGGAGCCGATGGGCCGCTTCGTCCTGGACCCGCGTCCCGGGCACTTCGCGGCGATCGTCGGCGGCAGCGGCATCACGCCGGTCCTGTCGATCGCGGCGACCCTGCTCGCCCGCGAGCCCGAGGCGCGGTTCTGCCTGATCCGCAGCGACCGCAGCGCAGCCTCCGCGATGTTCCTCGAGGAGACGGCCGACCTGAAGGACCGCTACCCCGAGCGGTTCCAGCTGGTCACCGTGCTGTCCCGGGAGGAACAGCAGTCCGGCCTGCCCTCGGGCCGGCTCGACCGTGAGCGGCTGGCCGGGCTGCTGCCCGCGCTGCTCCCGGTGGCGGACATCGACGGCTGGTTCCTGTGCGGCCCCTTCGGCCTGGTCGAGGGCGCCGAGCGGGCCCTGCGCGGGCTCGGCGTCGACCGCAACCGCATCCACCAGGAGATCTTCCACGTCGACGCGGCACCGGCGCCCCTGTCCACCGTCGCCGCACCGGCGCACGCCACGCTCACCGCGACCCTGGACGGCCGCTCGGGCAACTGGCCGGTCCAGGAGGGCGAAACCCTCCTGGAGACGGTGCTGCGCGCCCGCGCGGACGCCCCGTACGCCTGCAAGGGCGGGGTGTGCGGGACGTGCCGGGCGTTCCTGGTCAAGGGCGAGGTACGGATGGAGCGCAACTTCGCGCTGGAACCGGAGGAGACGGAGGCGGGCTACGTCCTGGCCTGCCAGTCGCATCCCGCGACGGGAGAGGTGGAGCTGGACTTCGACCGGTGAGGTGGTGAGGCCGCCGGGGATGTGGGGGCGAAGGCGGGCCGGGCCCGGGTGGCTTCCCCTGGGCGACTCTGCCTTGCGCGGCTCTCCCTGGATGGCCTTCCCGTGGGCTTCCCTGGGGGACTTTGAAGGAACCCCGCGCCGAGCCAGGGGCGGTCCGGCGGTCCGTGCACGCTCCTTCCGCTCCTGTCGGCCGCGCGCCCATTCCCATCCCGTAGAACCTGTTCTATCTTGACGATCCGTCAGATCCGGTCGGGCAGCGCGCGGTTCAGCTCGCGACGCCCCGGTCCGGACAGAGCCGGTGCGTGCGGGAGGACAAGGCCGTGGACTTCACCTTCACCGAGGAGCAGCAGGCAGCCGTCGAGGCGGCCAAGGCGGTCTTCTCCGGCGTCGCACCCGACGCGGTACCGAGCCCCGCCCTCACGGCGGGCGCCGTCGCCGACGACTTCGACCGCCCGCTGTGGGCGAAACTCGCCGCCTCGGACCTGCTGGGCCTGGTCCTGGACGCCGAATACGGCGGCGCGGGCCTCGACCCGATCGCCCTGTGCCTGGTCCTGCGCGAATCGGCCAAGGTCCTCGCCCGGCTGCCGCTCCTGGAGACGAGCGCGGTCGCCATGGCCGTACAGCGCTACGGCCGGGCCGAGTTGAGGCGGGAACTGCTGCCTACGATCGGACGGGGGGAACTCGTCCTGACCGTCGCCGCCAACGGCCGCACCGGCCACGACGGCGCCGAACTCGCCGTCACCGCACGCCAAGACGGCGACATCTGGGTATTCGACGGCACCCAGACCGGCGTGCCCTGGGCCCAGACCTGCGACCGCATCGCCGTACCCGCCCACACCGCCGACGGCCGCACCGTACTGGCCCTGGTCCCCCGCGCTCACACAGGCGTCACCCTCGCCGAGCAGATCTCCACCACCGGCGAACGCTTCGGCGAGCTCCACCTCGAAGCCGTACGCGCCGACACATCCACGGTCATCGACGCGGCCGGCGCCTGGGAATGGCTGCGCAACCTGCTCGCCACCGGAACCTGCGCGCTTGCCCTGGGGCTCGGCGAAGCCGTCCTCACCATGACCAGCCAATACACCGGAAAACGCGAGCAGTTCGGGCACCCGGTCGCCACGTTCCAGGCCGTCGCCGTCCAGGCCGCCGACCGCTACATCGACCTGCGCGCCATGGAAGCGACCCTGTGGCAGGCGGCCTGGCGCATCAGCACCGGCGCACAGGGCGCACTGCCCGTCGCCGGAGACGTCTCGGTCGCCAAGATCTGGGCCTCCGAAGGCGTACGCCGCGTCGTCCAGACCGCCCAGCACCTGCACGGCGGCTTCGGCGCCGACACCGACTACGCCCTGCACCGCTACCACGCCTGGGCCAAGCAACTGGAACTCGCGCTCGGCCCGGCCGCCGCCCACGAGGAAGCCCTCGGCGACCTCCTCGCCGCGCACCCGCTCAGCCAGAGCGCGTAAAGCAACCGCGTCCCGGGGCGCGCCCCAGAGGTCGGCGGGCCAGCGGGCTAGATGACCGTGCCCGGCGCGCCCTGGTTGTCGACGACCTTGCGGCCGGAGGCCTCCCACACCTGCATGCCGCCGTCGACGTTCACCGCGTCGATCCCCTGCTGCACGAGATACTGCGTGACCTGCGCCGACCGGCCACCGACCCGGCACATCACATACGCCCGGCGCCCGTCCGCGACCGCCTCGGTCACCTCGCCGAAGCGGGCCACGAAGTCACTCATCGGCACATGCAGCGCGCCCTCGGCATGCCCCGCCGCCCATTCGTCGTCCTCCCGGACATCGAGCACCAGGGCGTCGGCCGGCACCTCGGCGACGTCCACGGAGGGCAGCTGGGCGAAATTCATGGGTCATGCCTTCTCTCGTACGAACCCGGCAGGTCCCCCGAACGCTACTGCACCAGCTTCGCGAGCTCAGCCTCACGACCGGCCACCTCGGCCAGCAGCTGCTCGGCGATCTCCTCGAGGAGCCGGTCCGGATCGTCCGGCGCCATCCGCAGCATCGAACCGATCGCGCTGTCCTCCAGCTCCCGGGCCAGCAGCGCGAGCAACTCCTTGCGCCGGCTCAGCCACTCAAGACGCGCGTACAGCTCCTCGCTCTCGCTGGGCCGCACCTCGGCCGGCACCGGACCTGCCGCCCACTCCTCGGCCAGCTCCCGCAGCAGCGCCTCGTCACCACGCCCGTACGCGGCATTGACCCGGGCGATGAACTCGTCCCGCCGCTCCCGCTCGGCCTCGTCCTGAGCCAGATCCGGGTGCGCCTTGCGGGCCAGCTCGCGATACAGCCTGCGCACCTCCTCGCTCGGCCGGACCCGCTTGGGCGGCCGCACCGGCTGGCCGGTGAGCATCGAGGCGGCCTCGGGGGAGATGCCGTCGGAGTCCATCCAGTCGTGGAACAGTTCGTCGACCCCCGGCATGGGCATGACCGCCGCCCGCGCCTCCCGCGCCTTGCGGAGGTCCTCGGGATCACCGCTCTGTACGGCCCTGGCCTCGGCGATCTGCGCGTCCAGCTCATCGAGCCGGGCATACATCGGGCCGAGCTTCTGATGGTGCAGCCGGGAGAAGTTCTCCACCTCGACCCGGAAGGTCTCCACCGCGATCTCGAACTCGATCAGCGCCTGTTCGGCCGCCCGCACCGCCCGCTCGAGCCGAGCCTCGGGCCGCTCACCCTCAGCCGGCGTTCCCCCTTGCGCCGTACCGCCCCCGGCGTCCCCGCCCAACGGCGCGCCCGGCTCGCCCCCAGAAGCAGGGGTGGTCAGCGGGTCCTCGTTCCGGGCAGTCGTACCGCCGGCAGCTTCGTCCGTCACGGCTCCAGCGTACGGGCGGGGGCCGGGGCCCCCTCCCCCTATTACCGTTTTCGTTGGCTCCGCAACGGAGCTTCCGGCCTCCGGGGCCGGCATGACTT
>NZ_BMUA01000018.1 GCF_014649955.1 Streptomyces violascens | reverse complement strand
CCAGCATCCTCACACCTCCGCAGCCCCTGCACCCACAGAACTAACGAAAAACTCAGTAAGAGCTGTTCCGTTAGTGAGGTGTGGCGCTCCTTGAGCATCCCTACTTCTTGCTCAGGAGGCCCAGCTCTGCTTGCTCAGCTCCCCGCCGCCTTGAGGAGTGGATCAACGGGCGCAAAGATGGAAGGCGTGTCGAAAAACAGGGGGAGCGCAGTGAGTCTGGGAACAGTGGCGGTAACAGGAGCGGCGGGCACCATCGGTTCCGTGGTGCGTGAGGCGCTACGACACGAGGCGGCACGCCTGGTCCTGCTCGACCGCGTACCGCTCCGCCCGGAGGCCGAGAACGAAGACGTGCACACAGTGGACCTGCGGGACGCCGCCGCAGTGGAATCGGCCCTCGCGGGAGCCGACCGCGTGCTCCACTTGGGCGGCCTGCCCGACGAGGCTCCTCTCCCGGACCTGCTCGAAGCCAATGTGCTAGGCACGCACCACGTCCTGGAAGCGGCGCGGCGCACGGGAATCAAGCGGGTGGTACTGGCGAGCAGCAACCGCGTGACCGGCTTCTACCCCGCCGGACATCTCACCGACCCACAGGAGCCGGCACGCCCCGACGGCCTCTACGGGGTGAGCAAGGTGGCCGTCGAGGCCCTGGGGCAGTTGTACGCCGACAAGTTCGGTCTGTCGGTGATCTGCCTGCGTATCGGCAGCTTCGAGCCCCTGCCTACCGAGCCCAGGCACCTGGCGACCTGGCTGAGCCCGCTCGATGCCGTCGGCTACATCCGAGCCGCCCTGACTGCACCGTCCTCCATCCGCTTCGTCACGGCGTACGCCGTCTCCGCCAACAGCCGCCGCTTCTGGAAACTCCCCGACGTGACGGAACTGGCTTACGTCCCCGTCGACAACGCTGAAGCCCACGCTGCGGACATTCCCGGGGATCTTTCAGCCGATCCGACCGGAGCCCAGGCCGGCCTCTACGCCGAGCCCGAGTTCACCCTCAAGCACCTTCGGTCCTGACGCATATGGCCGTCGCATACGAGGATCGACGGGATCGGGCCGCGTCGGGACCCCCCGTGGGGGCTCATCGACCAGGTCGGTCCTGCGGACCGCCCCTCGCTGACTGAGCCAGGAGCTCGCCCCGCGCTGGCGTTCGCCGGATAGCGTGTCTGCGCAAGGGATTCCCGTGGATGGGAGATGGCGCGCGGTGGGCTGGGAGCAGGCGTGCGAACCCTGCCTTGCCCGGCCATCCACGCCCGCCGCTTCAAGGCCCGCCTGCCCTGCTGCACGGGCAGCCCCGTCCAGGACAGCTCGCGACCGGCTCAGCCTGGGCGTGTTCGGCGGTTGCTCAACTGTTTGGGTGTTGAGCGGGTGCTGCCTGTGGTGTTGGTGCTTGCGCCGGGCGTGAGGCGGCGGTCGTGTCGTCTCCTTCTTGGCGGGCTGGGTGCCGGGGCAGCCGCGACGCGGGCAGCAGGCCGAGAGCGGCGAGTGCGGCCAGGATCAGCAGAGTGGAGCTCATGGTTGAAGCAGCGGTGCCGGTTGCGCTGGCCGCGACGGCGATGCCGAAGGTCGGCCCGATGTTCATGGCGGTCTGCTTGAGTCCGCTGACGACCCCGGCGTACCCGGGCGGCGCGTCACCAACGACGGTCCCGGTGGCGGTGACCATCACGGTGGCGAACCCGGCACCGATGGCGGCAAAGGCTGCAGCCATGGCCATCCATGTGCTGGCGGGACCGAGCAGGGACAGCCCCGCGATGCCGACCACGACGAGGACCGTACCGGCGAACGCGGTGCGGCGCGCACCGTACCGGCGCAGTGCGGCGACCGCGGCGGGTGAGCCGAGGACCATGAGCACGGTCAGCGGGAGTACGAGCAGACCGCTGGCGAGTGGGTCGAGTCGAAGTACGTCCTGGAGGTAGAAGGTGGCCCTGAACAGCGCGCCGAACAGGCCGACGGCGGTGACCAGCAGGATCGCCATCGACGCGGTCACCGGTACGGACCGCGCCACGGCTGGTGGAACGAGCGGGTGTGTGGTGCGGCGTTCGTGCCAGGCGAGCACCGTTGCGACGCCGATGACGGCGAGGATTTCGAGCAGCGTCGGCCCGGCGGTCCACCCCCGTGCGGGTACGTCGGCCAAGGCGTGGACCAGGATGGCGAGCGCGACCGCCATCAGGCCGGCGCTGGTGAGGTTGAGCCGTGGAGAGTTGGCACGCTCGGGTGCCGACGTCCGTACGGCGAGCGCGAGGACGGCGATGACGAACGCGAGGGGCACGTTGACCCAGAAGACGGCGCGCCATCCCAGATGAGCCACGAGAACACCGCCCAGGAGCGGACCGGACCCTGCCGCCACCGCAATCGCACTGGTGCGAATGGCGATCGGCCTGCCGAGCCGGTCCGCGGGATACGCCAGCCGTAGCAGCGCGAGCGTCGCAGGTTGGAGGAACGCGGCGAACCCGCCCTGCACCGCACGCAGGACGATCACCCAGCCGACGCCGGGCGCGAGCGCGATCCCGGCCGAGGCAGCCCCGAAACCGAGGACGCCGACGAACAGCAGGCGCGGGTGCCCGTACCGATCCCCGAGGCGCCCGGCGATCACGAGCAACGCGGCCACGGCGACCAGATAGCCGGTGCTCGTCCACTGGATCTGCGCCATGCTCGCGCCGAGATCACGCTGCATGCCGGGCTGCGCCATGAGCAGGATGGTTCCGTCCAGTGCGACGATCGCCGCGCCGACCACGCTGACCAGAAGTGCGATCTGCCGCTGTGCGGGGGCGGTCATGAGGTCACCGGGCCGAGATGGGCGTCCAGAACTGCCGCGATGAGCCGGTCGCGTTGGTCGTCGCCGGGGTCACCGCCCAGCGGCGGGGCGCCGAGGGCGAGTTGCAGGCTGCCCCAGGACCACAGCTGGGCCATACCGTGCAGGTTCGACCACAGGGCGGCGGCGGTCACCGCAGGCGGCGGGCCGGCCTCCTTCGGCCCGTCGGCGCGTCGCGCGGCCTCCCGCTCCGATAGGCATCGGGAGACGAGTCCGGCGAAGTGCCCGAACAGCGGGAGGGTCGACTCGCGCAGCCTCGGTTGGTCCGATGCCTGCGCCGCGCCGTCGAGCAGGTCGTGCCGCCACATGAGCTCGAACATGCCGCGGCGTTCCAGTGCGTACCCGACGTACACCCGCGCGAGGGCCTCCAACTGGCCGCGCGGTGTGGTCGCGCCGGCGACCGCGGCCTCGAACATGGCTGCGAGGTCCTCGAAGCCGCGACGGCCGATAGCCGAAAGCAGCGCCTGGTGCGTGGGGAAGTACCGACGCGGCGCCCCGTGCGACACCCCCGCTCGACGGGCTACTTCCCGCAGACCCACGGACGCGGAGCCCTCGGTCAGCACGAGGTCGACCCCGACATCGATCAACCGCTCCCGAAGGGAGCTCTCATCAGTCATAGACAGTGTCTACCAAGCATCTGTAGACACTGTCTACTCATTGGGTGAGTGATCATTCTGCTCAGCGGGCGGCGGGGTCCGCCTCGGCTCGCTCGCTCACGGAAACACGCTGACCGGGAATGGTCACGCCCAACTGTGCGACATCCCGTGAGTTCCTCTGAGTTCTACTGAGTCCCCAACTCTGTGGCCAGGGGGCGCTTTCTTCATCATGCAAGCCGTCCGCTGACTTGTGAGGCCACTTCGGGATTCGTGATGCGTTCTCGGCCTCTCTGACGGCTCGGCGGTCTGATCGAAGGTGAGGATGCGCGATCGGCGTTGGCGGTGGTCCGGGATCTGCGTGACTACCGGGATCCCGGGCTCGGTGGGGGTGCGCAAGCAGTCGAGACCGATGTGCTGGGTGCGCCCTCAACCAGCTCCACGCGCATCAAGCTGGCAATGCCGCCGTGTGGCGGGTGCAGGCGGAGCCGAGTAAGCATTGCGCTCTGTCAACAGTCTCGCTGTGTGGTGCAGTTGTTTCCTCGTCGGCCGAGGCAGCTGGTTCGGCCGGTAGATGCGTCGCGACGGGAGTCTGTTCCGTTTACCCGGGACCGGACGCAGGCGACGGCCATGACGGCGATGGGTTGCCCGAGCACAATCCCGAGCAGGACAAGGATCAGTCCGCATATCTGCTGCAGGGTGAGGATCTCTTTGGCGATGACGGTGCCGAGCAGCACGCCGGTGACCGGGTTCAGCAGCCCAATCAGGCCGACAGCGGCTGCCGGCAGACGGCGCAGGCCGGCAAACCAGGCAACGAAGGCGACCGCGGTAGCGACGACGGTGACGTAGGCGAATCCGAGGATCGCCCTGGCATCGAGGTCGGGCGGTGCTCCTTCGCGGACCACGGCCAACGGGAGCACGACCAGGCCTGCGGCAATGAGCTGCCAGGATGTCGAGGCGAGGACGTCGACCTCGGTGCTCCACCGCTTCGCGAGCACGTAGCCGAAAGAGGACGTCACCATCGCTGTGGCCGATGCGAGGACGCCGAGTGCGTTCAGGGTGACGGTGCCGGTGAGCAGCATCAGGCATACGCCTGCGATACCGATGCCGCCGCCCAGCAGCGGCAGGCCGCGGGGGCGCTCCGCGATCACGGCCCAGGCGAGCAGCATCAAGACCACCGGTGAGGCCGCCATGATGGTGGAGGCAATGCTCGTCGGCAGCAACTGGGCCGCGAGGTAGATCAGAGCGAAGAAAGACCCCATGTTGAGGGTGCCAAGCACCAGCGATTTCCACCACCACGCCCCGTGGGGCGCCTGCCGGCACAGCGCCAGCAGCAGGACCCCTGCGGGCAGAGCCCTGATCGCCGCACCGTAGAGCGGATGGTCGGTGGGCAGATATTCGTGGGTGACGAAGTAGTTCGTCCCCCACGCGACCGGAGCGATCGCCGTCACTAGCGTCCATCGCATAGTATCTTCCATGGAAGGAATATAGCTTCCCTGGAAGCTATAATGAAGCCGTGAACGACTACGAGGACCACGTCGCCCGCATCCAGGCCGAGTGGGCTCGCGAGCGTCCAGATGTGGATGTGAGCCCCCAAGGCGTGATCGGCCGTCTTCATCGCCTCGCCAGCCTTCTGACCGAGCAGCTATGCGTGGTCTACCGGCGTTACGGATTGAGCGAGGGAGAGTTCGACGTCCTGGCGGCGCTCCGGAGAGCCGGGGACCCCTTCGAGCGCGCCCCGGGCGAGCTGGCCACGTTCACCATGGTCACCACAGGCGCGATGACCAAACGCATCGACCGGCTCGAACGCAACGGGCTGGTCACACGACGCCGGTCCGCCCAGGACGGGCGGGGACGCGTGGTCGCACTCACCCCGGCAGGACGGGAGCTGATCGACCGGGCCTTCGCCGACCATATGAGCAACGAACGCCGCATACTCGACGAGCTCGGCCCCGACGAGGCCACATGTCTCGAAGCACTGCTCACCGCCTGGCTGGCACGTGTCGAGCTTTCTCCCGGCGCATCCGAGTGACTGGACTCCTTTGAATGCCACGGCCGAAGCTCTTCGGCTCGCTCAGCACCCTCGCGTTTCGCCCAAACCCACGGATGCACCGACCTGAAGCACACCGGAGGACCCGTGGGTTCACACTGAAGAGCCTTCGGTTCCCTGAACCCGCGGGGATCTGGTGAACATCCCCCAGGTCTGGCTGCCTTTGTAGCGGGCTTCCCCGACGGTGATCGTGCGATTCGGGTTCTCCTGCAGCAGGCGCCCCGCCGGGGGGCCAGCACGCTGTGGAAGATGTGGGCCGGGCTCGGCGGCTGAGCCTGCGGCGGGGTGCGGGCGAGGAGCACCGGCACGTGGTCGGATCCGCCGCCGCCCGGAATCGTCGCGGTGAACCCCGCGGGCAGGCCGTGTGTGACCGCGTAGTCCAGCTCGCTGGCTCGTCGCCACCGATGTACGTCGGCCGGTTGGTGCGCAGCAGGGTCTCATCGTTGCAGGTGCAGCGTCTGGTTGCGGGCCTGGTCGTTGGTGCGGTTGAGGATGTTCACGTTGAAGTCACCGGCCAGGACCCAGTTCCGGCGAACTTGGTCCGACGTGGCCATAAAGGTGCGGACCTGGTCGAGCAGGCCGGGCATGCCCTGCCGCCCGGTCACGTCCTCGCCGCGGGCGTGCGTGTTCCAGTACCAGGTGTCGCCGAACCGCAGACCGAGCAGGGGACGCGCCCGGTAGCGGTTGTTCGGGGCGTTCGGGTTCGGGTTCGGGTCGTAGAACGAGTTCTCCAGCACCCGGACCTCATTGGCCGGGGTGTCGGTGACCGTCGCCAGGTTCATCTGGCCGCGTCCCACGTGCCCTGGGTCGTGGTGCCGATCCTGCGGGGGTCGGTCTGCAGGTAGTACACGTAGCGGTCGCTGCGGTTCGGGCCGGCCCTCCGGCCAGGTCACGAACGTAACGGAACTGGGCTGGGGATTGCGTTCGGAGTGAGCCGGATGCCGCGGTAGTTGGTCCGGTGATCATCTCTGGCCAACGGCGGCCCGGCGCCCGCCTCCTGCAGCATCACCACCGAGTTGGCCGCGGCCAACGGCTGGACCTCCGACCGCCGCCGTGAGCCGTCTCCGAGCCGTGCATGTTGCACGTCGCGAACGGCGAACTCCCGTCCTCGTTCACCGCGTACGCCGCCGTCGCGGTCAGTGTCAGGTTCGTGGCCAGGGCCACGAGCACGGCCACGACAGCGGTAACAGCCGCACTCCACCGCCGCCCGCGGCCCCGGAGCGCCGCCAAGGGGAGATGGGCGGCCGTGATCGGAAAGCTCTGCCCGATGCGCGGGCGTCGGCGCCGCCGCGCCGGAGAATACGGTGCGTATGCCTCAACGTTCCCTTCTGTCGGGATGCTTGAGAACACCACGGCTCCGCCGTCGGCCGGGAGCCGGCCGACGGGCTCGCCGTCCAGAGTGGCGCTGGCGAACGCGTTTGTCACGACCTTGTTCGTAGCGAACATGTTCGTTATTTTGAGGGTATGACAGACCACCCCGCCACCCCGAGAAGCCGCCGGGAACGCCCCGCCAAGCCCGCGCTGACCCGGGAGGGCATCGTCACGGCCGCCGTGGAGATCATGCGGGCCGAGGGCCTGCAGAAGGTCACCATGCGCCGCCTGGCGCAGGAGCTGGACACCGGCCCGGCCTCGCTGTACGTCTACCTCGCCAACACCGACGAACTGCACGCGGCCGTCCTGGACCGACTGCTCGGCACGGTCGGGCCGGCACCCGCCGGGGGCACCTGGCGCGAGCGGCTGGAGGCGCTGCTCACCGCATACACCGTGATGCTCTTCGAGCACCCCGCCCTGGCCCGCGCCGCCCTGGTGGCCCGCCCGAGCGGCGAGCACTACCTGCGCCTGGTCGAGACGCTGCTGGCGCTGCTGGCCGAGGGGGGCGTCCCGGCCGCGCAGGCGGCCTGGGGCGTGGACGTCCTGCTGCAGCACGCCACCGCGACCGCCGCCGAACACGCCACCCGGGCCCAGGCGGCCGAGGCGGAGGCCGACTGGGACGCCCTCACCCGCGCGCTGCGCGGCGCCTCCCCCGACACCCATCCCCAGATCGCAGCCCTCGGCCCCCAACTGATCGCCGGGACTCCGCAGCAACGGCTCTCCTGGAGCTTCCAGATGCTCCTCACCGGCATCACGCACACACCGACTCCGGACGCCTGACCGAGCACCCGCATCGATTCGCAAGGAGTACCCGTATGACGACCCATCACCCGATTGCGATCGTGGGTGCCGGCCTCGGCGGCCTCACCCTGGCCCGTGTCCTGCACGTGAACGGCATCGCAGCCACCGTGTTCGACCTCGACGCCTCACCGGCCGCCCGCACCCAGGGCGGCATGCTCGACATCCACGACGACTCCGGCCAGGCCGCCCTGCACGCCGCCGGCCTGCACAAGGAGTTCCGCGCCCTGGTCCACCCCGGCGGCCAGGCGATGCGGATCCTCGACCGGCACGCCACCGTCCACCGCACCGAGGAGGACGACAGCAGCGGCGGCCGTCCCGAGGTCGACCGCGGCCACCTGCGCGACCTGCTGCTCGGCTCGCTGCCACCGGGCACCGTCCGCTGGGACGCGAAGGTGACCGGCGCTCGCCCGCTCGGCGGCGCACGCCACGAGGTGACGCTCGCCGACGGCCACATTTTCACCACCGACCTGCTGGTCGGCGCGGACGGCGCCTGGTCCCGGATCCGCCCGCTGCTCTCCGACGCCGCCCCCGCCTACACCGGCGTGTCCTTCGTCGAGTCGGACCTGCTGGACGCCGACGCCCGCCACCCCGCGAGCGCGGCCGTGGTCGGCGGCGGGATGCTCTTCGCGCTCGGCGACGGCAAGGGCTTCCTCGCCCACCGCGAGACCGACGGCAGCCTGCACCTCTACACCGCCCTGACCGTCCCCCAAGAGTGGATCAACAGCATCGACGTCACCGACACCGCCGCCGCCAAGGCGGCCGTACTGGCGCACTTCGCCGACTGGGACCCGAGCCTGCGCGCGCTAGTCGCCGACGCCGACGGCGCCCTGGTACCGCGAGCGATCCACGCCCTGCCGGCCGGCCACCGCTGGGACCGCGTCCCCGGCGTCACCCTGCTCGGTGACGCCGCCCACCTGATGTCCCCGTTCGCCGGGGAAGGCGCCAACCTCGCCATGCTCGACGGCGCCGAACTCGGCCAGGCCATTGCCGCCCACCCCGGCGACACCGAAGCCGCCCTCACTGCCTACGAACAGGCACTCTTCCCCCGCAGCCAGACCGCCGCCGCGATGTCCGCCGCCAACCTCCAGACCTGCTTCCGCGCCGACGCCCCGCAGGGACTGCTGGACCAGTTCACCGCCCACCACCAGGCAGCCTGACCCCGCCCATCACCCGACGCACGGCTACCCCCCTGCCCGGCCTCCCCATCACGATCCGGGAAGCCGGGCAGAGCAACCCCCGATCCGCACCCTCCCGCGGCGGCGGAACACGCGAGCCCGGCGCCTGATCTGGGCCAGCCGGGCTGGCTGTGTCACAAGGGAGCCGCACCGGGCCTACTCCCTGTCGTCCCCACGGTCCTCGTCGGCTCGCGGCGGTCCAGAAGTGGGTGGACGAGACCTCGACCAACACCCCGCAAGTTACTACCGGTCACTCTGCCCTGGTGAGAGAGCTTCCTTAAAGGCACCCAATGTGTACGGCGATAGGCGCTGCATGTCGCGATGGCGTCCATGCTGACGGGCCGCAGGTGTTCAGTCGGCCAGCGCCTTCAGGATCAGGTCGAACAGCGTTGCGCGCTCCTTGGCAGTGAGCGTGCCCACGGTCTCGTCGAGGACTTCGTCGGCGATGCCGGATCCCGCTTCGTAGGCGGCGAGTCCGGCTTCGGTGAGGCGGTGGCGTACGGCCCGTCCGGCGCCGTCGACGCGTTCGATGAGGCCGCTCTTGATCATGCGCTTGGAGAGTTCACCCATCGACTGATCGGTCTGGAACGTCGCCTCGGCCAAGGCGTGCAAGGACAGGTCGGGGCTCTGGTGGATGCGGCGGAGCACGTCCCACTGCACGAGAGACACCCCGACCTGGGTCGTCAGCCGCCGATTGGCCTCGCGGTGATGGCGCCACTGAAGTCGCTTGATGGCCAGACCGACGTCTTGCTTGGAAGGCATACCCACCAGCTTAGGAAGCAGGCATCACTGATGCAAGGTTGCTTATCTAAGGAACCTGACCTAAGGTTCCTTAGGTAGCTCTTCACGACAGGGAGAGGATCATGACCACCAACGTTCCGGCCGGCAGCCTGCGGCCCACCCGTTCGAGCACCATCACGGTCAACGGCGCCGGCATCGCGCTGGCCGATCGCGACCGGACCCGTCCGTTCCTGCTGCTGCACGGCGGTGGCGGGGTCGCGACCATGACGGGCTTCGCCGACCTGCTCGCCGAGCGCACCCACTCCCGGGTCCTGCTCCCTACCCATCCGGGCTTCGGTGGCACCGTCCGGCCGGCGTCCCTCGCCAACACCAAGGACCTCGCGGCGGCGTACGTGGGGCTACTTGAGGAGCTCGACGTTTCCGACGTGACCATCATCGGCAACTCGTTCGGCGGCTGGATCGCTGCCGAGATCGCGTTGCTGAACAGCCCGCGGGTCAGCGGTGCGGTGATCGTCGACGGTATCGGCATCGAGGTCCAGGGGCATCCGATGACGAACGTGACCGGCCTCGCGCCGGCCGAGCTGGCCAAGCTGTCGTTCCACGACCCGGCCAAGGCACCTCGGCCGCCGGCCACCGGCGGCACCGGCCCCAGTCCCGACGTTCAGGCGCTGGCCGCTTACGCCGGGCCCACCATGTCGGACCCGACGCTGTCAGAGCGCCTCGCGGGGCTCGACCTGCCCGTCCACGTCATCTGGGGGGAGAGCGACGGCATCGTCGATCCCGGCTACGGCCGTGCCTACGCCGCCGCGCTACCCCATTCGACGTTCACGCTGCTGCCCCGCTCCGGTCACCTGCCTCAGGTTGAGACGCCCGAAGAACTGCTTGGCGCGATCGACGACCTCGGCCGCTGACCCTTCCTCGAACACCGCAGCTCATCGAAGGGACCAGAGCTCATGACCACGCCACTCACCGTGACTCGCATCGCCCACGCCAGCCAGCTGATCACCCTCGGCGACCTCCGCGTTCTGACCGACCCGTGGTTCACCCAGAACGCGACCTACTACCCCGGCGAACCAGTCGTCCGCACCGTCGAGACCCTCGGCCCCCTCAACGCCCTCGTCATCAGCCATGAGCACTACGACCACTGCGACCTCGACGCTCTCGTCGCCGGCGGCTTCGACCTGAGCACCCCGCTGTTCGGCCCGGGCACTGTCACCGCACTGGCGGCGACCAAGGGCTTCACCAACCTGCACACCATCGAGGCATGGGAGACGGCCCGCGTCGGCGACCTCACCGTCACGGCGACACCGGGCAAGCACGGCGTGCACGAGGTCACGTTTGTCATCGCCGCGCACGGCCGAACCGTCTTCTTCGGCGGGGACTCACTGCACATCCCCGAACTCGACCAGATCCCCGAGCGCTTCGACCACATCGACCTGGCCATCTTGCCCGTCAACGGACTCTGCATCCGCCCGGCCGGTCTACGGCAGGTGGTCATGGACGCCGAACAGGCCGCCGACCTCACCGCCGTGCTGAAGCCGACGCTGGCGGTGCCGCACCACTACGCCTTCCACAGCGGCTTCCTTGGTGATCGCATGATCACCAAGGGCGACCGCGACCCGCGTCACTACACCGACGCGTTGGGCCGCATCGCCCCTGAGATCAACACGCGGATCGTCCTGCCCGGGGTCGAGGTGACGGTGCCATGACCAGCGAGCGCGACGTCATGCCCGAAGCTGACGACCTGTCAGCCGCTTGTCGGTGGCTGCTGTTGGCATTGTGATGCGGGTGGCAGAGACTCGGTGAGCTTTCGTTCGGCCGGGCCGGCGGTGTCACGGCGGGGGGCTGTGAGAACCTACAGATCTGTGGGGATCTCGGATTCCGTGGCCGACTCTCAGGTGTAATGGCCAGCCCGCGGCCGAACGGCCACGGGCGCGAGACTGCCCGCCCGGAGCCAGGCGGAAACGGGGACAGCGGTGCTGACGGGCGAACCGTCCGTGCAACGGAACCCCCGCTAGGAACCCGGTTGTGCGACCACCCCAGTCAGCCACCAAGCGACGATGAGCCCGCCCGGCAGGACGACCAGCGCCGTGATGAACATCCAGGTGACCGCCGGAGTGGTGCGTGCGGCCAGCTTGCGGCACAGGGACAGCGCCAGCACGAAATAGAGGGTGAGAGGAATGAGGAGCAGGCCAAGGCCGGCACCCACGGCGTCACGCCCCTTCTATGGCGCAGGAGTTGAGGCTGGACCGGGGACTTCGATACGTGGTGGTTTCCCTGATGCCTTGCCTTGACATGAGCTACCCCCATTTTGAACGCGTTCAGTTCGGGGGTGGATCATAGCTCCGGGAGTGCAGGGCGTGGAAACCAGCATCCGCCTGGCATCCCCCTCCGCTGCGCCCCATGCAGGGATCGGAACACGGCTGTGAGACTGGGCAGACGGGACACAGCGTGAGACATCCGGCGTAGTTGCAGATCGCAGCACTGCCTCGGGATGCGAGCCGAGAGAACCTACAAGATCCAGCCTATGCCGCGCCTGGGTCCTCGGCACCTCGCCCACTACCGGGAGCGCCCCAGACCAACCACAACGCTCGGCCCGCTCGGCAAGGCCAGATCACGTCACCGGAGCGGTCGGGCTCATGAGCTCGGGTCTATCGGTAGGTACTCCAGTCGTTCGTGGTCCAGTGGCCCTCGTGGCGGATGCAGCCGCCGTCGGCGATGACCAGGCCCTCACCGGTGCGCCGGCCGGGGCTCAGCGACAGGGTGACGCCGTGGTCGTCGGTGGCGCGGATCGTTTGCAGGCCTGTCGCTCTGCCGGTGACCGGGTCGGTCTGCGGCACCGCCACCACCTTCCATCCCCGCTCCGACCACCGCCGGCGAAGAGCGGCGACCGCCGAGCGGTACCCGGCGTCGCCGTCCTGGAAATCCGGGGCCCAGGAGATGGACGGCTGGTCCCGGCTGGTCCCGGCCGCATCCGCACCGAGGTCGTCCACGCAGGACGCGTTGGCGCTGTCCTTTCCCAGGATCACAGAGTGCGGATCCGAGCCCAGGAAGCGAACGGTGTCCTCGCCGGCGCCCTGCGTCTCGCGTACGTGCTCCAGGAACTGCGCCTCGGAACGAACTGGACCACCCATGACGGCCGTGCAGCCCATGGCGACGCCCGCGAGCAGCAACACCACCATGACCCCGGCAACGGACAACCCCAGGACCCTGAACCCATGGCGGGAGGCGGACGCGGCGGGAGCGGCGGAAGAAGTCGACGTCATGAAGCCATCCGAACACCGCCACCCAGGCCGGCGGCAGCGTCGCCCTACTCAGTTCTCGTACTCAGGTGTCCTGTCGCACGAACCTTGAGCAGTCTCATCGAAGTCTGGGCTCGGCTACGCCGCGGGCTGAGCCACGTGCGCCTGGGCCTGCTGGACAGGGCGGCTCAATGGCATCAAGGGTGCTGGAACGTGACCTCCGGGTAGGCCCGCGAGGGACCGTCGAGGAGGGGCTGCGAAATCCCCTTCAGCTGAAGGTCGAAGAAGGCGCCGACGTAGGCGCGGGTGATCGCCGCCGCACGCTCAGCGGCGATGGTCTCGCCCGGGAGGGGGATGCCCGCCTGGGAGGCGAGGACCGGCAGATCGGTGAAGTTGAAGTGGACTGCTCCCGCGACGGTCAGCCAGCGTTTCCAGCCGCCGAGGTCCGCCCACGCCTGGTCCCAGGAGGTGTCCTTGCCCGGGGCGTGCCCGGACTCGGTGCCCAGCAGCAGGAAGGGCCGGCCTCCTACGCCCGCGGCGGGGGGACGGACGTCGAAGGTGCCGTCCATGTCCACACCGGCGCGCACCCGCCGGTCGGCGGCCATGGCCGAGGCGGCGGCGCTGCCGCCGACGGAGTGCCCGGCCATGCCGATCCGGTTCCGGTCGATCGTCCGGTGGTACGGCCACGGGGAATGACGGCCGGTCAGCTGGTCGATGACGAACGAGACGTCCTCGGCCCGGCTCTTGTTCACGGCGACCCAGCCGTCCGGAGGAAGGGTGTCGCAGATGGTGCAGGCCAGCGTCCGGCCGTCGGGGAAGGTGGTTCCGGAGTCCTCATAGGTGTGGTTGACGAGAGCGACTACGTAGCCACGGCTGGCCAGGTCCTCGGCGAGGCCCGTGAGCGTGGTGCGAGGCAGGGTGAAGCCGGGTGAGAGCACGACCAGCGGGAAGCTGCCAGTGGCGGGGCGGGCGCCGGCCACGGCCCAGGAGCGGGTGCCGCTGAGCGTGCCGGGCGGGATGCCGGCTCCCGGCGCCTGCTTCTGCAGAAGCAGCGCGGCCTCTTCGGTGGTCATGTAGGGCGCGGGTGCGCCGGGGCCGGGCCGTGCAGGGTAGAACACCGAGACCATGAGCTGGCGCGGGCCGGCGGAGGGCACCCAGGGGTCCTGACGGTGGCTGTCCACCAGGTCCAGGGTGCTGAGGCCGACGCCGTGCGGGCCGGAGGGGCGGGGCAGTGCCAGGTGGATGTCAGTGGGGGCGGTGACGGCCGGGGCCGGGATGGCCGCCTGCGCCGAGGCGGCCGGCAGGACCAGCGGAAGGGAGAGCACGATCGCGAGCGTGCCGGACGCCGCGATGCGATGACTTCGTCTCATGGCGTCCAATGTGGCTCGGGCTCCCTAACCCGGCGTCGGCCCGAAGACGGACCCACACGACGCCTATCCGTAAGGGATTGCCAGGAGCGCTCCCCTAGCCCCAATACCATCCGGTTCATCGAGGTGGACCCCTTCGACGCGGACGCCGCGTCGCGGTACCTTCCGCAGCCCGGCCACATCGATGCGACCGTGGTTGAGCGCGTCGTACACGAGCGTCGCGTTCGCCGACGCCTGCGCGAAGGCGGGCGTGACCAGGAGCATGAGCGCCGTCGGCAGCTCGGCGGACAACGCCCTCGCCATCCACGCGGCGACTGGCCGTGATCGCCAGCAGGACACACTGAGCAACGTCATATAGATTCTTCCGGTCGGTATATGCCGGTGACTGGCATACTCTGGTGTCATGACTGATCGTGCGATGCAGGAACCGACCCTGCTCCTCCTCACCGCGCTCGCGGATGAGCCCCGCCACGGCTACGCCCTGGCACGGGAGGTGGAGGCGATCTCGGGCGGGCGGGTGAAGATGCGGACCGGGACGCTGTACGGCGCACTGGAGCGCCTGCTGCAGCAGGGGCTGATCGAGGTGCACAAGGAGGAGGTCGTCGACAGCCGGCTGCGACGCACCTACACCCTGACCGCTCCGGGCCGTGCGGCCCTGGCCACGGAGGCCGAGCGGATCGCGGCCACCGCGCGCGAGGCCACCCGGCGCCTGGGGGTCTCCGGCAAGGCGGCCACCACGTGAACTCCGTATTGCTGCACTTGTACCCGGCCGGCTTCCGCCGCGCGTTCGGCGACGAGATAGCCGAGTCCTACCGGGAGGCGACCGAGGGGGCAGGCCGGCGCGCCCGGCTCCGCGAGACCGCAGACATCGTCGCGCACGCCCTGCGGCTGCGCCTCGGTGTCGGCTCCGCGCACCCCGGCGGACGACTCTTCGCCACTGTCGCCCCCTTCGCGCTGGCCGCCACGGCCGCGTACGCCGCCTTTAACCTCAGCGCGAGCGTCGGCGACTGGTACGTCATGCGCATGGCGGGCACCGCCGGCCGCGTGGGCCCGCTCGTCACCCTCATGAACTGCTGCTACCTGCTGACCCTGATCGGCGCGGTGGTCGCACTGGCCGGGCGCTACCTCCCCGGGGTCTTCTGCGCGGCCGCCGGGGCAGTGGGCAGCTCGACAACCTTCCTCTACCCGGTCTGGCGCATGCCGCTGGAGCTGCGGTGGGAACTCGTGGGGTTCCTGATCGCGCCGGTCGTGATCGCCGCACTCCCGCTGGCCTGCCCGCCCGACCTGCGCCCGGCCCACCGGGTGCGGGGCCCGGCAGGAGTGTTCGCGGTGGCAGTGTGGGCCGTCCTCGTCGTGGCCGCCGTCGCCGTGATCGACCCGCTCGGGATCGGTCTGCTCCTCCCCTGGCGGTTCGGTGTCCCGCTGGCCGCGGCCCTGTTCCTGGCGGGTCGCCGGGCTTTCGCGCAGATCCGCACCACCGTCCAACTCGCCTGCGCCGCAGCCCCGTTCATCGTCACCCTGTACTTCTCCGGGTGGGTGCAGAGCCAGGAGATTCTCGCGGCGCTCGGCGCCCTCGCTGTCACCGCCGTGGCCCTGCGGCTGCGCCGCGGCAGCGGCTCCGACACGGTCAACCCAGCCTGAACACAGGAGAGTTATCCACCGCGAGGAGTGGGGCAGGCAGCGAGGTTCACCCTCGCGAGCGCCCACCGGGTTCATGCGACAAGCGACGTACGTCATGCACGTTGCAGGCGTTCGGATGCGGTGGACGTGACGCGCCTGAGCGGAGTGCCGACGGTGGTTTGTCATCCCGCGGCACAACTCCAGCCACGAGGTCACCCCGCTCTGTCCCCCTGCCGCCCGGCGATCAGGCAGCGGCATCCTCCCTCTCCCCTACCGGCAGCCTTCGTGAATCGGGCGCCTCGCCCCAGGAGTTTCCATGCCCGTCTCCCTCCCCACCGAAGCCACCCGCGGCCTGCCCCGGCCGACCCCGGCCACAAAGCAGCGACCCTCCCCGGCGTCAGCCGGGGGCGGTCGTCTGGCCGGGGTCGACGGGCTGCGGCTGCTCGCAGCCCTGGCTGTGGCGGCCTACCACTACCTCGGCACCCCGACCCCGCGCTTTTGGGGCGAGGCCTACGACCTGCCGCAGGCAGCACCGCTGCTCCACGCGGTCAGCGGCTACGGCTGGCTCGGCGTCGAGGCGTTCTTCCTGATCAGCGGCTTCGTCATCTGCATGAGCTGCTGGAACCGCACCCCGGCGCAGTTCGCCGTCTCCCGTATCTCCCGGCTCTTCCCGCTGTACTGGGCCGTCGTGCTGATCATCGTCGCCACGGGCACCGTCACCGTACTCGCCGGACAGCGCTCAGGAGCACCCACGGACCTGCGGACCACCCTCGGCAACCTGACGATGATTCCCGGCCCGCTCGGCCTGGACCTCACCGCCGGTGTCGCCTGGACGCTCTGGGTGGAAGCCCGCTTCTACCTGCTCATGGGCGCGCTGCTGCTGATCGGCCTGACCTACCGGCGCGTCATGGCCTTCGGGTTCCTCTGGCTCGTACTGGCCTCCATCGGCCGCGAACTGCACTCCACCGTCCTGGACGAACTCCTGCTCAGCCAGTACGCCGGGCTCTTCGTGGCCGGCATCGCGCTCTACCTGATGCACCGCTTCGGACCCAACCTGCTCCTGTGGCTCCTGGCCGGCTTCGCCTGGTGCTACACCCTGACCGTCCTCGACGACCGCGTAGCCACCCACACCCACTCCAACTGGGCCGTCAGCGCCGCCGTCCTCACCACCTTCCTCCTCCTGCTCACCCTGGCCGGCCCCGGCCCACTGCGCCACCTCACCTGGCGCACCCTCGTCTACGCAGGCACCCTGACCTACCCCTTCTACCTCGTCCACCAAAGCCTGGGCATACCCCTCACTCGCGGCATCCTCAAAACCGCCCCCGCCCTCGGCCTGCTCCCGTCCATCACTCTCGGGCTCCTCCTCTCCTTCCTCCTGGCCGCCACCCTCAACCACCTCGTCGACCGCAAACTCGGCCGCCTCCTGCGCCACCACCTCACCAACGCCCTCAACCCCACCCCCACCCAGCCGGACCGGCCCGGACCGTCCCCCGCCGACAGCCCACACACACCAGAATCCGACAGCAAAACTGCCTTCGCCCCGGGGAAGGCGGCCGGCCCGGTGACCATTCCCCCACCAGCAGGTTGACCACGGCATGAACAAGACCCTGCCCCTCGCCCTGGCCACCGCCACGCTGGCCCTGTGCACCGCCCCCGCGCACGCCAATGCCACCGTCGAAGAAGGCAAAGTCGGCATCCACGTCAAAGGCCACGGCCTGCGCGTCGACACCGTCGACGGCTACATAGACGGCCAACCCACCGGCACCCGCGCCCAGCTCTACACCCTCACCGCACGATCAACCCCGCACAACATCACCGGCTGGCAGAACGCCACCCACCACACCTGGGGCCTCACCAAAACCTCAATCGTCCACTGGAACTGGAAAGGCGGACGCGCCTTCCCCGACGGAACAAGACTGTGCATCGCCTTCAACAAGGCACCCGGCGACAACCCCTGCGCCATCATCCACCGCTAGGGCCTGTCCGATAGGTCACGTGATGGCCTCACCGGACAGGCTCTGGGGCGGGACCTCTCGCATGTCTCAAGCGCGCGGTAGGGCGTGTTTGGCATCGGGGCTCTCTGATCGGACCGTGAACACTCTTTGGGGTGGGTTGCGTGCGCGACACCTATTCGAGGTTGACGGGGTGTGCTGTTCTGGGCCTCCGCCCCGGACGGGGGAGTTCACAGCGAAGGGTGGCACTGATGAGCATGGGAACGAGGACGAGGAAGCGCACATCCATGGTCGTGGCCATGCTGTCCTCGGTTGCCCTGGCCGCATTCGCAGCAGTCCCGGCGAACGCGCAGGCCGCTATGCCTCCCGGCGGCTCGGCCCGGAATGCGGCGACGGGGTTCTACCTGAACGATTCGTCCAACCCGGGGCACGATGATGCCTACGCCATGGTGGGCCCGAACCCCGTGAGGTGGAAACCTGCCCCAAACACTGCTGGGACGCTGTCGGCGAACGGCGCCTATGCCCTCGACGCGAAATACGGGTCGCGCGCCCCGGGCACGAAGATCATCTCATGGCCCGCCCAGGGGACGCGTAACCAGCAATGGCAGTTCCCAGGAGACGGAACGATCCGAATCGCTGCGCTGACGGCGGGCCAGCAGCCCATGTGCATGTCGGTGGCCTTGGCCGACCTCACAGTGGAACTGCAACCCTGCGCGCCCTACGATCCGAGGCAACAGTGGTCCTAGGGCCTCTCCGACAGGTCGACGAGCCTGCCGTGCCTGGTCAGTTGACTGACTCGACTCAGCAAAGGCTCATCAGGGGCGGCAACCGCGTGCCCGGCGGCGAAGGGCGACGATTGGCCCATCGCGGCCTCAGTCACGACCGTGTAAGCCCGAGGAGCCGGTGTGCCCGTGCACCTTCGTGAACCATCGGGCTGTGTGCCGCGTCCTCCTGATGCACGGCCCGTACCCGGCGGGCGCTGTGCGAGGGAGAGCAGGGGACGGATGACGGGTGAAACGATCGGTATCGGGCTGGCCGTATTGGTGGGCCTGGTGGGTCTGTGGGCCAGTGCGCGGGAGGCACGGCTGCAGATGCGGCTGAGCCGCTACGGGTTGCGTGCCGAGGGGGTGGTGGTGGACCAGGAGCATGAGCCCGGGGATGATTCTTCGACGCCCGTCATCGAGTTCACCGACCGGCAGGGCCGGCCCGTCAGGTTCCGGCCCCCCACAACGGCGACGGGACTGGCCCTCGGAACCCATGTACCGGTCGCCTACCTACCCGAAAGGCCGAAGAGCGCACGGGTGTTCACCCGGAAGTACCGCCTCCATCAGATCGTCGGCCTGTTCTTCGGAGCCATGTTGTTCCTCGGCGTCGCGGCAGGGTGCCTGCTCACCCGCTGAGCTTGTTCCCCCCTCCTCGTTCTCACCAACGGATCCACCGCCAGACCCGTCGGACACGCCCTAGGCCCTGTCTGATGGAGCTGTTAGGGGTCCGGCAGCGTGCGGCACGCTCGGGTAGTTATGGTGCGCCCCCTGAAAGGCTTCCGGGCGCCCCTGCGGTGGTGGTGCGTGGCGGCTGTTCTGGGCATGCTGCCAAGCGGTTCAACCGATATCCACACGGGCGTCGTAAGGGGACATGCCGTGAGTACCGTTCGCCGATTCGCAGCCGCCATTGCACCAGGTGCCCTCCTCGTGCTGGGAAGCATTGCGCTGGCTACCCCCGCTCGGGCTGCCGACCGCCTGCCCATCGACATCAACGGCTCCGCCGGGAAGCTCCCCGGCCAGATCGCCACCATTCTCGGAAACAACGGCATCAGCGGCATCACCAGTAACCTCAACCAGGTTCTCAGTAACGTCAATCTGGTTGACTCGACCCTGCAGAATGTAGCGTCGACCATCTCGAACATGGTGGTACTTCCCGGCTAGGCAGCATCGCCGTTGAGCCGGGTTCGATGCCGGCAGGGCCGTCAGACAACTGCGCGCAGGAACACCAAAGATCCCAAATAACTATATTACGCGCATATGCGCTCACGTCGTGTAGTCCCGCCGGGGCTTCACACGTAGAGCGGGATGAGCCGAATCATGTGCAAGATTCAGCGGGCCGCAGCCGCAGCAGTCGCGGGGCTGCCCATCCTCGGTACCCGAAGGCGCGGCGCAGCCGCAGAGGCGGGTGCCAGCGCAAGGCGCACAGGGCGGCCCAGGTACGAATGCGGCGTGGTGCGGTGCGCGCCCCGCGAGGTCGGCGTTCCACATGGCGGTGACGGCGGCGCTGCCGCAGCGGCGCACGGAGTGGGCGTCGCAGGCGAGTTCGCCCCACCAGCGCACGGCGACGTCTCCCACCCAGGCCGCTTGACCGGCCGCGAGCCTCCTGGCGTGAGTGCGGGCCATACCGTCGAAGTGGCGCAGAGGATCAGTCGCCAGGCGATGTCGAGCCAGACATTGCCGTAGACACGTCAGTGGGAGGCTCTTCACCTGGTGCCTTGGCGAGCGGCACACCACGCAGGCAAAGCAGCGCCAGCGCAGTGCACCCGCAGACGAGTGCGATGTCGGCGACGTTCCCCACGAAAGGGCCGTAGTCGATGAAGTCCACGACATGCCCGCGGGCGAAACCGGGCTCGCGGAAGAGCCTGTCACCCAAGTGGGACACCGTGCCGCCGAGCAGTGCGCCCAGCACAAGCGCCCACCCACGAGAGGACAGCCGACGTCCGGCATAGAGGACGCCGGCCACTGCACCCGCCGCGGCCAGGGCGAACACCCATGTCGCGCCGGAGCCGATGGAGAACGCGGCGCCGGCGTTGTACAGCAGCCGGAAACGGATCACAGTCGGGATCACGGTAACGCTCTCGTCGGCGGACAGCGCGGAGACCGCCCAGAACTTGGTGAGTTGATCCACAAGCAGTACCGCTGCCGCCAGCATGAGCATCACGCTGTACAAACGACCCGAACTCCGACGCAACCGCCACATTCATTGCCTCCTTCTCGTGTGGGCGTGCTGCCAACCGGGAGCACGTTGCCGCGGTGTTCGAGTGCACCCAGCGCGGCCACCAGACCCATGCCGACATCGGCGCCACACACAACATCAAACACCGCGCCCTCCACCAGACCACCCCATAACCCAGAAAGACGCGGCCCCTGCGGACCAGCACTGCGCGCGGGCGGTGTAGGTCGCCGGGCCGGGCGGGGCAGGAACAGCAGCGGCTGGTGAGGGGTGAAGCCGTCATGGCCCAGACGGGCCGCGGGCTCTTCATCGAAAAGCTGCCGTTCGGTCCACAGTCCGACGCTGACGACGAGCCATCCGCTCGCCAGGTCCGGGTCCTTGCACAGCCACAGATCGAACGAGCCGACCAGCAGGTCCTTCTCCCACTCCCAGACTTCGCCCGCGGATCGAGAGCATCAGCTCCGTCCCGGCGCAGCAGCATCAACGCGCGCTCGACCGCCTCGCGCAGGCGTACTTCCTTGACGCGGTATTAGGAAAGGCGCTGACATTCACGTTCCGGCCAGAGCCCGGTCAGCAGGGCGAGCACGGTGAACCTCGCCGGGATGCGCGGACCGAAACCGAGAGCCGGTCTCCGGCCGACCATACGCACCGCCGCTTACATCCCCGCACGCTGTCACCCCGTGGGACCTGCGTGTGCACGGCCAGGAGAGGGACAGCCCGCGTGTCTTGCAGCTGCGGGGGCTACTCCAAACCTGGCCGCTTGGTTCACGATGAACGGCCGCGCAGGGCGGGACAACCAGGTGCGAGAGCCCCGAGACGGAATCACGCGAGCCAGCAGCATCGTCGGCGAAGAGCCGCGCGAGAGCCTGAAGCGGCTCAGCGACGGCCTCGTCGGTCCTCGTAGTTGACGAAGTAACCCACAACAACGAGCACGCCGAAAACCCCCAGGCCGAGGAGTGCCAGGACCGTCCCGATTCCCTTTCCGTCCATCACAGCGCGCACGCCGCCGGCGAGTCCGCCAACGGACATGCAGATGCCGAAAACGAGCGTCTGTGGACTTTGAGGTCTCAGCCAATGCCGCAGGTCCGGGCGGCGTCGCCCGCGCGTGGGTGGGCCTGCGGAGTGCGTCATTGGTACTTCACCTTTCCCGGTTCTGCCGGGGCTTCCACATGGGTGTCACCGGGGGTCCTGGGCTGGTTGGGCGAGTAGTAGAAGTCGATCCCTGTCGCGACCACGGAGACCGGCACACTGAATATTTTCGTCCCGACCTTGCCGATCGTGTTGATGAACGTGGGGCGATGGTGTTTCCCGGTCACGTTGCTCAGGAGGGAGCCCTTGGCGAGACGCTTGCTGGCTTCGCCGCCGGCTGTGGAGGGAGCGCCGCCAATAGCGCCCTGTATCACACCGTTGACGTCTCCGTGCAGTGCCGCTTCGCCACCGCCCATCCAGGAGCGGTAACTCAGGAACTCCGCGATCGGCTTGATGTTGCCACTGCCCCATTTTGCGGGCGGCGTGTAGTCCACCGAGTCCGTCTTGGACTGCTGCGCCTGCTGGGCGTCGGTCTTCGCGTCCTTGAGGGAGTCGTAGTACGTGCTGCTGAACTTGCGTTTGTCCTTGGTGAGTTGCCCCAGGCCCCAGGAACAGGTCGAGTCCGCTTCCGCTGCCCGGCCGAGAATCGCGTCGATGCGCCGCTGCAGCGCATCGAGGTCGTCCTGGGTCACCACCTCCACGGGGTCGCCGTGGGACATGCGGCGGGGCTGGACGCTGCGGGTCAGGGTTCCGCCGGCGAGGATCGTGATGCCGGCAGGAGGGTTCTCGTAGAGGTTCTTGAGGTCGTCCCGGGCCGCCTTGATCTGGCCGTGCGCGGAGTTCAACAGGTTGGCGATGCTCTCCGCCTCGGTGACCGCGTCGGTGAACTCGTCGGACACCCGGACCACGAACGGCTTGGTGACGGAGGCGTTCTCGCCCTTCCACTCGGTGCCCTGAGCCAGACTGCGCATGCTCTGGGCCTCGGTGGCGACCTTCTTCAGCAGAACCGCCATGGCGGCCCAGTCGTTGGCCGCCGACTGGAGCGGTGAGAGTTTCACGTTGAGAAGCTCTTCGAAGGTCGGCACTGGCCCCCTGCCTATTCGCGGCGTCACCGCCGTCGTCATCGTTGTTCCCGAGGCCCCCGGCTTCACTCAGATCCCTCCGCCCGCACACCCCTGACAGGGCTCACATGACAGGACCTTCCGCCTTCGGCACATGCGGCACATCGGAACCCGAAGCGGGTGGCGGCACGTCCAGGTACTCGGAGATCTTGGACACCCGCAGCTGCGCGCCGACGAACTGGTCATCCTGGCTCGACGACTTCACCGAGTAGTCGAGATGGTCGGAGATCTGAGCACAGGCGTCAAGCAGCACCTCAAGCTGACCCTGCCAGCCCTCACCGGCCTTGGCCAGGGCGGCGCCCGTGCCGAACCTGTCGCCCCCCAGGCTCTTCGCGGCGGCCTCGGTAGCCTGCTGCGCGTGCTTGCCCGCACTCGACAGATGCTGGTGCAGCAGGAAAGCCGCGTGCCCGATCTTCCCCATGTCGTCGTACTTGAGGACCAGGTCCGCACCATCGGGCGACGGCCCCCCGGGATCCATGCTGGGCACACTGTCCAGCCGCACCTGGGCCTTCGCCTTGAGTGCTGCCCACTCCTGATCGAACGACATGCCCCCCACACCTCCGTCAGTTCGTTTATCAGACGAGCCTACCCCGGGGTGATCTCAAGGGTCCGTCAAGATCAAGCGGCCGCAGCGGCGTACAGCATCGCACCCAGGGACCAGAGTTCGGATGCGGCCGTTGCGAGCAGGCCCCGGACCTGCTCGGTGGCCATGAATGCGGGGGTGCCCGTGATCATGCCGGTGGCGGCGAGGGTGGAGTCTCCCCCACGGGCCGTTCCGCAGGGAAGTTCACCCCGGTCCACGACGTCTGGTGGGCCGCTGCCTACAAACCCCTCGTCGCCGTTCTCCAGGGCATGCGCAGCCACGATGAACGCCTCGTCGAACAGCTCGCCTCCCACGCACTCACCAGCGGGAAACGCACCGTCCACGTCCGACGTGATGAGGAGGGGCGGATCGACGCAGCCGGTAGCGAGAGCGACGGCGAGGACCAGGAGCACGACGACGACACCGAGGCCGCTGCCGAATCGGGCCTGCTGCACTTCTCCGGCCCGCGTGACGCGGCGACCATCGCGGCGTTCCTGCGCACCCGGGTCTACCGGCCCGAGAGCCTGGTGTGGCTGGAGGGCTACCAAGCCCTCATCCGCTGGCGCAAGGAGCACGACATCACCGGCCTCCACGCCGTCCCCTACGACACCGAGACCGAAGTCGGCGTCACCAAGGACTTCCACCTCGGGCGGTGGGTCCACGAGCAGCGAAAGGCGCTGCGGGACGGGGACTTGGAGGAGCGGCGTAAGACGCTGCTGGACGCGCCGGAAGCCGGGATGGTGTGGGAGCCGGGCGCGGAGGCGTGGGTAGCCAAGCTGGCCGCCCTGCGGTCGTACCGGCGAACGACCGGGCACTCGCGCCGCGTCACGACGCCGTGTGGGGCGAGGACGACCAGATGGTGCCCATCGGACAGCACATGGCCAACCTCCGCCGCAAGGGCGCCAAGAACGGCCTCGGCAAAGACCCCGACCGGGCCACGGAGCGCGCAGCGCAACTAACCGCGATCGACAAGGACTGGAACTGCCCCTGGCCACTCAACTGGCAGCGCCACTACCGCGTCCTCGCCGACCTCGTCGACACCGAGGCCGGCGGCGTCCTGCCCGACATCGCCCCCGGCGTGCGGTTCGACGGCGACGACCTCGGCAAATGGCTGGCACAGCAGAAGCAGCAGGGCACCTGGGCGCGGCTCCTCCCCGAACAACAGGAACGGCTCACCGCCCTGGGCGTACGACCCGCCCAGGCCCCGTCTCCCGCCCCGACGGCCCCCCGCACGACCAAGGGCCCGAGCAAGGCACAACAGGTATTCCAGCGCGGCCTGGCAGCCCTCACGCAATGGGTGGAACGGGAAGGCACGGAACGCCCTGTACCACGCAGCCACAGCGAACAGATCCTGGTCGACGGCGAGACAGAGCCGGTGATCGTGAAGCCGGGCGTGTGGGTCTCCAACACCAAGAGCCGCCGCGACAAACTCAGCCCAGAGCAGCTCACCGACCTCGCGGAGCTTGGTGTCGAATGGGCGTAGCCGGTGACCGCGTGGCTGGCCAGCCACGGCGTAGGCCCGTCCTCCGGGGGGCCTGAACCGGGGCCGGGCCCACGCATCAACCCCACACAACCGACAGGCAAGCTACGGGGGGCAACCGGCCTGCCGGACCACCCAGTCCAACGCCCGAACCCGGCCACGAGTCACCACCCGGGCGAAAACTCGCAGAAGGCTTCACACATCAGACCCTGCCGAGGCCCGGCCCCCGCCACTGTCGGCGTCCCCCTACTCGTCGTCCCCGTTGTCAGAGCCGTTGTCCCGACCGTGCTCGTGACCGTGACCGTGACCGTGCCAGCCACCATGCTCCTGGCCGTCGCCCCGGCCCTGGCCGTCGTCCCGGCCGTTGTCCTGGTCGTCATCCCGCCCCTGACGGTCGTCGTCCCTACCCTGGTCCCGGCCTTGACCCCAGCCATTGTCCCGGCCGTGCTCCACCACGGTGCTCCCACCGAAACCACCGTCATGGGCGAAACCGACACCGACACCGAGAGTGGACAACCCCACAACCGCCGCGGCCACGACCGCTACCCGCTGAAACCTGCGCATCATTCGACCCTTCCCTACGTGGACACGAAGCCTTGATCAAACTACCAACTGTAATCATATGCATACTTTGTGTAAGTATCCGGGATCTCGGCTGACCCCATCCGGCGCCCCGGGGCAGTGACGAAAACCCCGGATGCCGCGCGCCCGCGGCGCGGCCACTGGGCCCGAACTGTGAGCCGGCAGCCACGGTGACCTCGCCCGCGGACGGTCGCTGAACCCGTCGCCCAGGAAAGAACACCGTGCACCAGAGGCCCGGGACCGGTCAGGCCCTGAGCCCCTTTGCCGTGCGCTCCCGTCCGTGGGGACCGTCACCGGAAACCGGAGGGCGCGGGCATGCCCCGGCCCTACCCTGGCGCGCCGGGGTGGAAGGTCTGGGAGGCGATCTGCGGGATCTCCGCCTCAAAGGACAGACGATCGAGCGGGTACGGCTCTACGAGCGCCAGCAGCTCGACACCGGACTGTGGATGTACCACATCGGTGTCCCCCTGTGGCAGACCGCGGTAAACGAGATGAATTGCATTGGCTGCAACAGTTCGTACAGCCCTACCTCGAACCTTCCTGCTGATCAGAGACCCTGCATCGGGAACGCCCTTGGCCTCCTTCGGTAGCTGACCAGCACCGCTCGATATGGACGCCACAATGATGCGTTTGATACAACGCCGGGCATGGTCACTGAGGCACCCGGTTCGGTGCGTCTTGCCCTGGCACCGAACGTTGTCCTTCTGGACCCGGAGCCAGCGGTTTCCTCTGCGATGAGGGACGGGTGGGCTCGGCAACACCCGTAGACGCCCGCGCTGGACGAGGGGAACGGGACGTGGCTCAAAGGCATTGAAGGGGCTGCCCCGAGCCGAGGTCGTCCGGGATCATGAAGCATGCTCCCGGATGACTGGCACCTCACCCAAGACATCGACGCCTTCCTTGCCCGAGCCGGACACTTCCTGCGCTTGCGCGCCGCCCTGCACAACACGCCGCTGACGGACCTCGAGAAGCTGCGGACACACAAGGCGGCCGATCAGGACGCCGAAGCCGCCGTTTTCGGCCGACTGGAATCACAGGGCGAGGTGCGCGCGATCTTCTATCTCACCCCCTTCGCACGCCTGGGCATCACGCCTCTCTCTGCCGAGCAGACCGATGCCCTCGCTGCACACCTGGCCGGCCTCGGTCACTCACCCACCAACGTCATCGCGGACCACGACACCGCCGGCGCCTTCTCCGAGTCATGGCAGAAGCACACGGGCGCAGCCTCGGTGCCTTTCTGGCGAACGCATCTCTACCGTCTTGGCACGCTCACCCCACCGCAACCTGGCCCGGAGGGCCAGGGCCGCCCCACGGGCGGTAAGGACCATGACCAGATCGTCCGCTGGTGCCGCGAATTCTGTGTCGACGTCGGGGAGCAACACTCCATCGAGTTGATTGACGCCGGCTCCTGGGACGACTCGCGTTTCGGCGACAGGCACTTCACGTTCTGGGAGACCCCAGAGGGCAACCCCGTCTCGATGGCGGCCTCGACCTCGGTCGTCGGCGGCATGGTCCGGCTGGACCCCGTCTATACCCCGGCCCACCTCCGCGGCCGCGGCTACGCCGGAGCTGTGACGGTCGAGGCGAGTAGGGCTGCGCAGGCTGCAGGGGCGACAGACGTTGTCTTGTTCACAGACCCGGATAACCCCACGAGCAACGCCCTCTACCAGCGGATCGGGTACGTCCATGTCACGGACTTCGCCGGATACCGGTTCTCCTATGGCGCTCCAGAGGCCGCATGACGGGCTCCCCTGGACAACAGTCCGGGAGGGATCGGACGTAGGTCCCGCATCGACGAGCCGGGCTGGGCACACCATCTGCCGCGGACCGCTGCGCGAATAGTGCAGGGATCGAATACTGCCTCTTCACCAGTGCGGCGGGGGCGCCGAGCCCGTCGAGTACGACACGTGGGTCACAGCCGCGCAGCTCCGCCCCATCCCCGGTATCGACCTGAGCACCACCCCCTCCACTCCGCCGGGTGCCGGCTGGCCACCGACCACGCCCGGGCCCCGGCCACCATGGCGGCCCTGGACGCCCTCGCGCGCCCCGGCACGGCAGCGTGCACCACGTGCGACGCCGCCGAGACCCTCCTGCCGATCCTCCACCACGGCCAGGACCACCAAGCCGACGCCTGGCAAGAAGCCCGGGAGTAGAGCAATCGTTCTACTCCCGGGCGGCGAACCGATCCCGGCGCCGACTCGTTGAACAGCCCGCCTTTCCCCCCGGGTAGGCGCACTGATCGCAGGGCCTCGCCAAAGGGGCGAATTCCAGGGGTCGTTGCAACACCGCGGTGAGTTGATCAAGCCGCGAGCAGTTTAGACAGACGCTCGGCTGGGGTTTCCCAGCCGAGCGTCTTGCGTGGGCGGCTGTTCAGTTCGGCGGCGACGGCGTCCAGGTCCTCACAGGTGTGGCGGGACAGGTCGGTGCCCTTGGGAAGTACTGCCGCAGCAGGCCGTTGGTGTTCTCGTTGGAACCGCGCTGCCAGGGGCTGGCCGGGGCGCAGAAGTAGACCGGGACGTCGGTGGTGACGGTGAAGTTGTGGTGGTAGGCCATCTCCGTGCCCTGGTCCCAGGTCAGGGACCGTTTCAGGTGAGGCGGAAGAGTCTGGACGGTCTCCGCCAGCGCGGTGCGAACGGCGGCGGCTCCGTGTCCGTGAGGGAGGTGGACGAGCATCAGGTAGCGGGTGCTGCGTTCGACCAGAGTGGCAATGGCGGAACGGGACTTCGTGCCGACGATGAGGTCGCCTTCCCAGTGGCCAGGAACGGCACGGTCAGCTGCTTCGGCGGGCCGCTCGCTGATCATGACCATCGGGTGCGGGAACCGCTGCCTGCGGCTTGCTGCCTGCCGGTGAGGGCGGCGCATGGCGCGTCCGGTGCGCAGAGCGCGGGTCAGTTCCCGCTTCAGCTCACCGCGGCTCTGGACGTAGAGGGCCTGGTAGATCGTCTCGTGGACCACGTGCATCTCCGGCCGGTTGGGGAACCGTCTGCGCAGAGCGTGGCAGATCTGCTCGGGGCTCCAGCGTCGGGCCAGGTGCTCCTGGACGAAGTCTCGTAGCTCGGGGTTCTGACCGATCTTGCCGGGCTTGGGCCGTGGCTTGCGCTTGTCTGCCCGCCGCTGGGCGGCGTGAGGGCGGTAGTACCAGCGGCCGTCGGACAGGACGGTGCGGTTGCGGTGGACTTCCCGGCTGATGGAGGAGGGGCTGCGGTCCAACTCGGCCGCGATCGTCCGGATGGATGCCTTCTCTCGCAGCCGGTCAGCGATGTGGATGCGGTCGGACTCGCCCAGGTACCGGGACGGGGCAGCCGGTTCGGGGGCTTCCGCAGGCGGAGGCGGCACCACCTCACGGGGCTCCCAGGGCAGTCCCGTGTCGACGATGGGGGCGGACGCCTTCTTCTTTCCGGATGCCTGCCGGCCGTAGCGCCATCGCGTGCCTGTGCGGCGGTTGATGCCGACGACCCGGCAGGCTTCCGTGTTGCTTACCCCAAGATCCACGAGCCGAAGGTATGCCTCCCGCTCACGGGTCAGGGGCTTGCCGCCGTAGTTGCCCCGCTCCTCGCGGATCTCGAAGTCCATTGCACCCCTTGAGCTGGGGTGTTGCGACGACCACTAGAAGGGAAGCCCATGGCGAGGCCCTGTCGCCGTTCCCGGCCTGCCAAAGGGCCGCCCGGCCGCGCTCACGCCTGGCCAACCCCCGCCTGCAGCACAAGCCGGGCGGGGCGGTGACCTCTGAAGAGGAAATGCCGCCTTGTGCGGAATTGGGTGGAGGGCTTCGTGGCGGGGAGCTGATACTGCCCGGGTGATCACTTTTGACGAACGCGGCGACCATCCGTGGCGGCTGCTGGATGCATCCTGGGTGCGGTGGCAGCAGCGCACGCGGCCGCTTGCAGCGGACCATCCGCTGCACGGCCGGCTGATCTACGAACCGGTGACCTCCGGATTCGAACGCGGTCACCTCCGTGCGGTCGAGGACCTGCTGGCCGACCGCGGCCCCCTGCGACACTGGTACCGCCCCCCGCAGGAGGAGAGCCGGGAGCTGACGGCACGCCTGGTGGCGGCCGGCTCCCGGGCGATACCGAGCGTCTGCCTCGCCCTGACCCGCTTCCTCTTGGGCGCACAGGCCCGCTGGACGGTCGACCCCCAGCGCGTACTCGCCGAGTGCGCGCTCGGCGGGCACATGGCATGGAGCACCCACGGTGTCCTCGTCACGTGCGGCCACAAGCCGGTCGCCGAGCCCCGTACCGACCCGGTGGCCCTCGCGGCGGTCAGCGCGGCGCTGGAACGCTGGACGACACACCCGGACGTCTTCTGGGAACCGGCCCGGGCCCTGTCCGAAGCCAGCATCGCAGCCGTGCACGCCCTCGGCGGCTGGCAGCAGGCCACCGACGCGGAACTGCGCACCTGGGCTGGAGCGGATTCGGTACAGGAGTGGGCGCTGTGCGACAGCTTCGACGTCGAGGACTGCGGGATCTGCCGGCCCGACCACTTCATGGCCGGGCACCTCGACAACGACACGACCTCCAGGTAACACGGCGCGTGCGGAGAAAGCCTCTGGCGGTAGGCCGTGATCAGCGGGGCAGGCGTCGCTCGCGCCAGGCATGGACGAGCTGTTGGGGCTTCGATGGCTGAAGGAGGCGCCGGGCTTCGGCCGGGCCGGAACTCTGTTCCCGGATCAGTGGCGTGTCGTCACGGCCGACGACGACTGCCGCCACCGTTCACCCGCTCCGGTGACCTGCAGGCCAAACAGGCAGTGCATCAAAGTTGTGCTTGATGCAATACGGTCGTGGTGTCACTCAGACTCCAGGACCGGCGCATCTCGTGCCGGCGCCCGACATCGTTCATCTCGACCCGGCCCCGGCGATGTTCGCCACGATGAAAGCGGCTGGGTTCGGCAGCGGCCGGGTGATCTGTCGAAGCCGCCAGCCACCCGGCCCACCAAGGCAATTAGCCCTGGGTTACGTCGATGATGTGTTCCAGCATGGTGAACTCGGCAGGACGCACGGCAGCGAGACCGTCCTGACGATTGAGACCCACGCACGGTGGGCAAGACCTGTGGCTTTGCTGTGAAGCGGGGCGGGGCGACCAGACGGTGCGGCTGTTTATCGCCCTGCGCGAAATGGCGTGATCTCACGGGCCAAGGTTCCGGCGAAGGGGGTGCCTGCGATGCAGAGTCGGCCATCGAGCATGCCCGGGCGCCAAGGCTGCAGCCCCCTCTACCCAGGCGACCAGCAAGCCGTCGCAGAGTTCAGCGCCATGCTCACCGCTCGCCAGCCGCCGGCCTCTGGACTGGCCGCGGCGACGCCGCCGTAGACATCGGCGAACTCGGGCGGCCCCTCCCCGATGGACGCCGACCCGGCCGCTCTCCGTACTGCCCCGCACCACCATCCGCTGGGGTAATCGGCGGGGCTGCGCGGTGTCCGTTCGGTCAGCCGAGGTCGGGCGACCGGTCCTCCCGTGGAGGTCACCGTGTTCCTTGCCCGTCATTCCCTCATGGACGCGGGCTGCCGCCTGCTTCGGGTGGCGACGGGCCTACGGCGACACCGCCCAGGTAGTGGCCTGCTGGCCGAGCAGACCAAGACTGCGTACACGCAGACCGCCGACCATGCGCAGCTGGCAACCGCCAAGAACGACAGCGTCCTGGCCGTGTAGCTGGACGTCCGCGGCCGTGTCCTGGTCGAGCCGGTTCTTCCTCGGCGGGCCCGGCCCAGGGGCGTGCAGGGAGACTGGCTTACAGCCCTGGTGTGGTGCTCTCCAGCCGCCGCTGCAGTGACTGCAGCAGGGGCAGGTCCACGGGCAGTGTCTCTGGGAGCTGGGCCAGATCCTCCAGTGCCTCCCGGATGCGTGAGGGTGTCGGGGCGTAGGTGAGGAAACGCTCCACCTCCTCTGCGGCCTTGTCCCATTCGGGCAGCGCGCAGTAGATCACGAGGAGATTCCCGCTTGCGTGAACGGCGTCGGAACCCCCTGCAGATGCCTCAGCCGTAAGGATGTGCACGGCTTCACGCCAGTGATCGTGCTCCAGCGGTCTGCCGAGGAGCCGCAGAGTTACCGCGACTTCGAAGTGGTTCCAGGCATCTCCTGACCTGAGTCCGATGGCGCGGTTGAAGTCGGCCAGGGCGTCGTCGTAGCGGTTCATGCTCCGGTAGGTGCTGCCGCGGTTGATGTAGGCCCAGGTGTAGGTGGGGTCGATTTTCGATGGCGCGGTTGAAGTCGGCCAAGGCATCCTCATGGCGCCCCGCGAATCAGTAAGCGGCACCGCGGCTGGCGATGTACTCGCTGTCATCGGGGCTCAGTTCGATGGCGTGGCTGAGGTCGCTTACGGCATCGGCGTAGTGATCCAGGAATCGATGCGTGAGACCACGTCCGAAGTAGGCGCGGTCGAGGTCAGGGTCGAGGGCAAGGGCTCCGGTGCAATCGGTCAGGGCCTGCTGGTAGCGCTTGGCGTGGCGGTATTCGCGACCCCGGAGGCTGAGAGCCAGTGCCTGGTCGGAGGCAGCAAGCCCGGGGGCGGTCAACAGCTGGGTCAGGGCGGCGACGACGTCACTGTCGTCGGTGTCAGGGTCTGGGGGGACCAGGCCACGTCGTCAGGAAGGGGGCGTCGGTGTCGGTGCCGGCCTGGGTGAGGACCTGGCTCCATCGGCGCAGGACGTCGGCTCCCCGGTCGCAGGCGTGGATCGCTTGCTGGAGGACGTCGGGGAGGGCTTGGTGGGGGTCAGCGCACAGGCGGTGGTAGCTCTCGTTGAGTTGGTGTTCGAGCCAGGCGGTGTCGCCCCACCGCCGGTCGTCGGGAAGCGTCGATTCCAGGGCGTGGCGGCGTTGTTGGTAGATGTCGGCGAGGCGGGTGTGGTGGTGCTGCCAGTGTGCGGGTGACTGGGTGCGCTGCAGGCGGAGCATGGGGGTGCGTACGACGTCGTGGTACCGGCAGCGGCCGGCCTGGCCGGTGACAAAGGGCAGGCCGCGCAGCCAGGCGTACTCATCTATCGTGACGTCGGATATGAGGGCGTGGAAGAGGTCTTCGTCCAGTTGCAGGGGCAGCGCGCAGAGCTGGGCGGCGGTACGTCGGCTGGGGTCGGTTTCCCATTTGAGGAAGCGTTCGACGGCGGTGTCGGAAGGGTCGCCGATCTGGCTGGTGTGGTGGGGGCGGGTCTGGGCGAGCAGGTCGACCAGGACGGGCAGTCGTCCGGTCAGCTGCAGGATGACCTCGATGACGTCCGGGTCGGTGACGCCGCGGGCGCCCAGCAGTCTGCGGGCTTCCTCGTCGTTGAATACCTGCAGGGGTACTTCGGTGACCAGCTCAAGGTGGTCACCCCAGCAGCCGGTGTCGAGCCGTCCCTGCCCGGCGAGCACGGCGACCAGGTTGGCAGGGAGCTCTCCGTATTCCTCACTCGTCAGGACATCCCGCAGCCAGGTGTTCAGTACTGGCCCGGTCTGCGGGATCGATCGGCGGCCACCTGACGTTGAGGCCGTCGTGGACGACGGAGAAGTGATAGGCCAGTTGCTCCGCGAGCTGGAGGAGCCGGGTGTGCTGTTCTGCGGAGACCGGTACTGAGTAGGCCTTTACGGCGCGTAGGAACATGCGTAGGCCGAGGTCGGCATCGGCATGCTGGACGATGTCGTAGAGCGCCGACAGTGTTTCCGATGTCGGGATGGCATTTTGCAGCTTCGTGGCGAGGTGGTCAATCTCCGCTTTCACGATGCTGCGCAGGTCCTCCTCGCCTACCTGGGGGCGATGCCCGTCGAAGCTGGCTGAGGTATGGAGGTCTGCTTCATCTCCCTGGGGTGGGCAGACGTCCGAGATGCGTTGCAGCCACTGCCGCATCCCTTCGCCTTCCTCGGTCGGGTCGAAGCACCCTCGCGTAGCGGCCAACCACACACCCCGCAGGGGCCCCCTCAGACAAGGGGGCATCGAGCAGCAACCGAACATCGGTGCCTAGCTGTTGGTCCTCCTGCTCCGTCACCAGTTGCTCCGCAACCGAGAGGACTACTTGAGCGTCGATCCGCAGGCCTACACGTGAGCAGACCATTCCGGTCAGCCCGCTGAGGCCGAGGTCGTCCGAGTAGTCCATGTAGTAGACCGGGCGCGGTCTCGTCATCACAGATCCTCCTGGTGGGTGCGGGTGCCCCTCAAGCAGAGGGGCGCCCGCGATCCCCCAATGTCAGTCAGCCTGCTGCTGGCAGCGGGAAGGACTGGCACATTCCACTGAGCCAAGGCCCGCATTCACGGCGCATGGGCAGAGCCGTACCGGCTCCTCACTCACACCCTCGCCGGGCCTGACCTCGCAATCGGCATCGATCTGCGTGCCTGAGCGCACCAAGCGGCCCCGCCCCTTCGCTCTTGTTCCAGCTTGTTCCAGCCCGTCGATGAGGGCCGAAGTCGCCTCTCCGGCGCCAGGACCGCTCAGAACAGTTCGGTGCCGTTCATATCAGGGCCGCCCCAACCAGCGCCCAGTCCCCCGCCCTTGGTGCCGGGGAGCAGGGTGAGTATGTGGCCAGTGCCCAGGGCGTCGTTGTAGTGGTCGCCGTTGACGGACAGGACGTCGCCCACGGAGACGATGTCGGGGTAGTCGGCTATGCCGGGCAGCGGGGCCCGGTCCCCGAATCCGCCTTGACCGTTGCCGGGATAGCGCCAGAATCTGTTCGCGGTGTCGCTGGCGATGAGATCGCTGTGGCCGTCGCCGGTGATGTCCCCCATGCCGGCGAAGGTGCGGATGGAGTTCCAGGCGGATCCGATCTGGGTCCGGTTGCCGAACGAGCCGTGGCCGTTGCCCGGGTAGAGCCACAGGGCTCCGTTGCTGTCGGTGGCAAGCAGGTCGCCCCGGTTGTCGGCGGTGAGGTCACCGACGACTTTGATGAGGCGCATGCTGTTCCAGCCGCCTCCGAGGCTGGTGCGGCTGCCGAACGAGCCGTGGCCGTTGCCGGGATAGAGCCACAGCACGCCGTCCCGGTCCCGGGCGAGCAGGTCCTCGTTGTTGTCGCCGGTCAGGTCTCCGTGACGGGTGAAGGCGGTCATGCTGTTCCAGCCGCCGCCGAGGAGCACGCCGCTCTGGTCACCGGGGAGGTAGTAGAGGTTGCCGGTGCAGTTGTTGCGCTGCAGCAGGTCGGCCCGCCCGTCCCGGTTCAGATCCCCGAAGGGCCGGGTGGCATGGTCGGCTGGTTCTGCAGTCCAGATTGCGGAGTACGCGCCTCCGGAGAGGCAGCTGGTGGGCTTGGCCGCTGCGTGTGCCGGAACGACAGACGCGGCAAGAAGTCCCAGCCCGGCGGCAGCCATGGCGAGGACAGAACGGACGGTAGGGCGCATGGAGTCTTTCCCCCAGAAGAAGATTCGGATCGCTCCGAACTAGCCAGCGGATTCTATGCAGCCGTGCAGCGGGCTTGATCCGGCGGCTGGTGCCGCTCCCGATCAGGCCGCTGTCTGCCAGGACGCAGCTTCAAAACGTGTTTTGAGCCGCCCCGGTTCGAGCGGGCAGGCGGCCGCTGCCCGGCTCTCCACGAGCAGATCCACCCGGATACCGGATCCGTGGTCGGTCTGACTACCGCCCACCTCAACCACCAGCCGGAGGACTGCCGTGAGGCCAACTGGCTTGCAGCATGCAAGCTTTGGCGTTTTCCGGATTGGTCACGGGTATCACCCGGTCACCAACTGGCTCAACCTCGCCGCCCGCGCGGCCGCTGCCGGACGTGCTGTTCGCGGTGGTCGTTGACGCGTTCGTGTGCGTTATCGGGGTGGTGATCACGGGGTGGGCGCGGCGAAGGCCGTGTCCACCTTCCTCGGTGTCTCGGCCAGGGGCCGACCGGAGACTCACATGCTCTCGTCCGACGAGGACGAGGCTTCAACACGGCCATGGGGGGCGCCGACCAGGACCTCGCCGCCGCCCTCGGTGCGGTCGTCGTCGACGCGAACCCGCTGGATGGCACGCTCCACGGCTTCAATGGGCAGGCGGTCGGCGACATCGCGACCTACGAGAAAGCGGCCAAAAAGGAAGAGGCGGAACGCAAAGCCGACGCCGAACACAAAGCAAAGGCCGACGCCCACCAGGCCGGGCTTCTGAGAACACTCGTCCGGGGCGTCAACGGCGCCTCCCGCGGGTTTTCCCAACCGGGCAATCTCGGCAGCAAGTTGATCAGCGCCGGCGTTGAGGGACTGGCCGACGCCACCGGGTTCAACAACACCCAAGGGATCAGCCTGAGCGGCTCACTCGGCCTCGGCATCGGTCTCGGCGGCGAGATCTCTCTGGTCAACACCCGTACCCCTGACGGCCGTTCCCAGATCAACTTGATGTATTCCGGCTCCACCACCACCGCAGGGTGGGACTTCGGAGCGTCCGCCAACGTCGGTGTCGTCAAGAGCAACGCCGACGACATCGTCAGCTCAAAGGCACGGGCTGGGACAAGAGCGGCTCCATCCACCCAGGCGTCGGCCTCTGGGGAAGCCACCAGAACGCCATCGGAACCACCAACTCCAAGGGCGACGACGTCGCAACCTTCGAAGGCGGCCTGGGCCTCGGTCTGGGAGCCGAAATCTCCACAGGCTTCAGCCAGGCCGACGGATGGACCCTGTGGGAACAGAAGAAGGAGAAATGATGTTCTTCGCCGCCATTGGTGCCGTCTTCTTCATCGCCGGCCTGCTCCTCGTAACCAACATCGCGAATGCCGCTGAACGCGCCTTCCACCTGTTCGCCCAGCTCACCCCACGCGTCGGAACCGCAACCCCCAGAACTCTTCGCATCGTCGGCGGCTTCTGGGTCCCCCTCGGCGCCTTCTTCCTCACCGTTGGCATCCTCCGGTAACCACCTCAACCCCGGCAAGAGCCGACCCTCGCCAGGTGTCAACTCCTCTTCAATCCCCAGACGTGTCGGCGTTCACATGAAAGGGACCCTCACCTGAAGAAGCTGGACGACCGGTTCGAACAGATCCTGAAACCGCCCAGGAGCGCCCGCACCAGGAAGCAGCCGCAGTGAGCGAGGCGTTTGGATTCCTCAAGCCATCCGGCTTCCACGACCTGGCGCCCAGTCCGGGAGAAAACGGTCAGGGACAGACCGACGAGTCTGGCGAGGCCGGCGCCGGTCTCGATGACGGCGCCGGGCGCTCGGTCGGGGCGAAGGCCGCCTTCTCGCCTGCCAGTTCACGGACGCGCGTGCCGCGGTGGCGAGGATGCCGTCGCTGAGCGCGAGGTGGCTCAGAATCCAGTCGGTGGCAGAGCGTGGGTCCGCGGCGCGGGCGCTGGTGTCGCTGATCGCTTCGGCTGCGGTGAGCAGGCGGTGGTAGGCGGCGTCCGAGTTCGATGGTGTCCATGAAATCTCCCAGGTGAAGGGGTGGCCGGAGCCGGTTACTCGGCGGCGGTTTCGCTGGGGGGCGAGGTGCGGTGACGTGCTCGGGCGAGGGCGAGCAGCACGATCAGGCACAGCAGCGCGACGACGCCGGCGAAGTACTGCACGGCGGAGAGAAGCCCGGTCACGGTGGCGAGGAGTCCGACGCCGATGACGGGCAGGCCGACGCCGAGGTAGATGATCACGTAGAAGCTGGAGATCACGTCGGCGTGGCGGCCGGCGGGGGCCGCTTGGTTGATCGTGGTGAGACCGCCGAGGAATACCAGGCCCTGACCGGTGCCGGCTGTCACGGTCGCGGCGAGCAGCAGGATCAGGGAGGAGTAGCCGCCGGCGAGGACGAGCAGGACCAGGCCGGCCGCCAGGAGCGGGAGGCCGAGGAGCTCCTGGGCCTGGGCCGGCCTGCCGTAGCAGGCCAGTTGGGCGAGCGCGGAGCAGATCAGCATCAGTGCCACGGTTGCACTGCCCAGCAGCAGGTTCTTGCTGCCCGAGAGGGTGGTCACGTAGGCGGGGACGAGGGTGAGGAACAACCCGATCACGGCGAACGCGAGAAAGCCGGCCGTCCCGCTCGTGGCGAAGGCTGCCCGCATGGTCGTGGGGATCTCGGGTCGGCGGGGGCGCCACCGGGCTGTTGATCGTGTCGTCGGCAGCGTCGTGATGATGGCCGCCGCGGGCACCAGCAGAACGATTTCCACTGCGAACGGCAAGGCATCGGGTGCCGGGGCGTATTGGGCGAGGAAGCCGGCCAGCACGGGTCCAAGTCCCAGGCCGCCCACGGACGTCACGGTGGACACCAGTGCCGCCTTGCGTCGATTGCCGGTGGGCTCCAGTTCTGTCAGCGCCGCGGTCAGCGGTCCCGAGGCCGCGCCGAGTGCTACGCCCTGCAGGATGCGGGCGGCGAACAGCCACCCCGTACTCGTGGCGAGGGCGAACACCAGCGATCCCAGCGCAGCCAGGGCGATGGCCGGCAGCAGCACGCGGCGCCGTCCGACCGCGTCCGAGGCCGGGCCGGCGACCAGGAGGGACGGGATCAGCGCGGCCACGTACGCGGAGAAGATCAGCGTAACGACCAGCGGCGAGAACCCGAATCTCGCCTCATAGCCCCGGTATAACGGCGTCGGCAGGTTCGTGCCGGTCAGCAGGGTCAGCAGCGCGTAGGCGGTGCCCCAAAAGCGCCATCGGTCCCTGGAGGCGGGTTGCCCGTCCAGGTCCGTACTCGGCGAGCCGGAATGCAGGGCCGGGCAGTCGCGGTGGAGTGGCGTGCCGCGGTGTGCGGCGGTGAGGCGATCGTGCTGCATCCGTTCCTCCAAGCATCATGTTCGACGTTTCCGAACATAGCACATGTTCGAGAACGCCGAACATGTGCGGGTATGCTGGGGACATGGCCAGCCGAACCGCCACCGAACTCGTCCACCCCGACCGTGCCCAACTCCGGTTCACCACCGTGCTGACCGCGCTCGGGGATCCGGTGCGGTTGGCCATCGTCGCCCGACTCGCCGCCGTCGAGCCGGACGGCGAACTGGCATGCACAACGTTCGCACTGCCAGTCAGCAAGTCCACCCAAAGCGGCCACTTCAAGACTCTCCGGGAAGCCGGCGTGATCCGCCAGCGCGACGAGGGAACCCGGCGGTTGAACCGGCTCCGGCGCGAGGACCTCGACGCCCGCTTCCCTGGCCTGCTCGATCTAGCCATCCCGCAAGGACGCGAGGTGATCGCCAGCTGGTCACCCGAGGCCTGAGCCACCCCGGCCCTGAAACGGATGATGCCCCGTGGCCAAGTGCCGGGCCGGAAGTGTCCTCAAAGCCGATGACGTGTCACCCCTGTTGGAGCTGACGCACGATCTCAGCGACGTCCAGGGCATGGTGGGAGATCAGCGCGTTCCTCCGGAGCCGTGATGCGCGGAACAAGCAAAGAAGGCGCAGCGGCACACCCGAACTCCACGACCGCCGCCATCCACCACCCCGAACAGACCCCGGAAACGACGAAGATCTCGCCCCCCACTTTCGGCGGAACGGGATCTCGTGACAGCTCTTGAGAGAACTCAAGAACAGTCGTTGTTGTGGGGTGTTCACAAGCGGGTCCGAGCTGGGCGAATGCTCGGCCATGGGGGTCGTTTCCGATGAGCGCGTAGATCGTTGCCCGTCGGAGGCATGGCCAGGCATGTCCAGAGCTGCGCGGATGATGTTGCAGTGACGCACATCAGTGATGACCACGTGAAGGTCAGCTTCCGTATGGAAATTGATGAGGATGGCTGGCCGCCGTCGAGCGTGGAGAGCCTGTGGGCAGTTGATCTCGGCGACGGAACAGTGCGGTTGGACAACACGCCCTGGTTCGTGCGCGGAGCCGCCAGCTGCGACATCATTCGCGTGGAGGTCGACGAGGAAGGCGTTCGTTGGGCCGGAGAGACGGTTCAGGCCTCCGAGAACTGCACGATCCGGTTGATTGTATTGAAAAACGGAGGCTCGGCTGCCGCCCGGCAGAGCGTGCTGGAGATCTTTCACCGGCTCGGTACGACCGGCGAAGGGATTGCGCGGTACCGGATGGTCGCCCTGGACGTCCCTGAGGATGCGGACCTCCGACGGATTCGCCGGCTTCTGGAGCATGGTGCGGCCAAAGAGTGGTGGCACTGGGAAGAAGGATGTGTCACTCCCGCTTGGCGGGCCACGGCCGCACGCTGAGGCAGTCCGTCCGGGGGCTACCTGGGCCTGGGCCTTCCTCGAGAGCAGCGCCTGCCGACGGCAGCTGTACGCGCGTCGCCGGGCTCAGATCGCACGGTCTGGCCGCCTGATCCACCAACTGCCAGTCATAGTTGAGATTTGGCTGTCTGGAATGGCGGAGTGGTCCGATGAAGCCCTGCCCCTCGGTCTCCCGCCAGCAGGCCTGGGTCCGGTTCCGGTTCGGTACCCGGGCCTTCGGTTCGCTCTTGTTGGCCTCCTCCTTGTCCATGCCGGCGGCCACCAGATCGTCACGGCCCCGGCGCCACTGGTCGTAGACGGCAATCTTCATCCTGAGCACGAAGTTGAAACCGCAGCGGGACACGGTCGCATACCCGTGCAGGATCTCCACCTGGGCCACGCCCCCGCCCCGGGCACCCAGGCGATACCCGCCCACAGCCCGGTCCCCGTGCTGTGGGTACGGCCTGGCCCCTACACCCGCGCCCAGCCCGACCAGTGGCAAAGCGTCCTCGCCGCCACCGAGAACAACCTCCGCCTCCACCACCAACCCGGGACCCTCGTCAAACTCGCCGCCTACCTCCACAGGCGCACCCAGGGCTACATGCCCACCCTCCACCAACTCATCTGCCAGGCAGCCCAGGCAGCCATCGAAGACGGCACCGAAACCATCACCCTCGACCACCTCGACACCCTCCACACCGGCCACCACGACCCCCACAACTAGAGTGTGCTCGGAGTTGGGAGCTTTCGTAGTCGGCTCGATCGGCGATCCTTGCTCCGGCCTCAGACCGAACGGGCTGTTGGCAGATAACCCGCGTGCACCGGTTGTTCAGCATGGGGAACACTGCACGGATGAGCCCCGCAGCATCCCTGACAGCACAGGAACGGGCCCTTCGCCATGTCGCGGGACTGTCGACGGGCCCGCCGGTGGACCCGTCGCTGCGCGTGACACTCAACTTCCACCCGGACCGTCTGCTGCACGGCCGGCCCGTCTTGGACGCCATGGCCGAAACAGGCACCTACTGCTCGCAGTTCGTCACCGGGACCAGTAACGGCGGACTGACCGCACATCCCGGCGGCGACCGGTGGCGCTGGGAGAGCCGGATCTTCAACAGAGCGTACGACGAAGCACCCGCTCATGAGCGACCGGTCTACGGGGCGCTGGACTTCCGCCGCAAGCCGGCCGGCGGGGCCCCGCGGTTCGGCTCCGCGCACTTCCGGCTGGCTGCCGAGACGCTGACGCGGACGACGTTCTGCTACCCGGACAGTTTCCTTGAACCTACGGACTTCGGTATCGCAGACCGCATGGGGCTCATCGAGCTCGCCCTCGCCGACCGTCAGGACGATCTCGACGACTACATCGAGGCTCAGGTTCATGGGCCGGTGAAGCCGCACTGCCATGTCGAGGCGCTGGTCCTGGACCCCTGCTACCAGGGCACGGCCATTGAAGACGCGGCCCTGCGTCTGGGGTGCCGCGTGGAATGGCACCCCGGTTTCCGGCTCACTGTCGAGGAACTCTGCCGGCACCCCGGCTACCGCGGCCAGGAATACGTCAACCTAGGCACAAAGATCGCTGTTGACGGCGTACTTGACCCCCGGATCGTCGGAGATGCCGCCCGCACCGGCCACTATGACCCTCAGGCGGTCAAGAAAGTGTGGCACTACCTGGCCCGTTTCGGGACGCCCTGCCGGCCGGGCAAGACGAAGGCCGCGGACTCATACACATCACGGCGTTGAACTGCCACCACGGATCAGGAATCGGGCCCCGCTCACCCAGCGGGAGGTACGCCTGGCCGTGACCCACTCACCGTCCGTCAGAACACCACGTGCCAGGCCCCCGGGACACGACGCAGACGAATCCCCAAACCCGTAATCCGAACTCCGAACACCCTCCAACCACACCCCGCTACAACACCCCAGGAAGTCCCAACCGTTGTGCAGCAATCCCACTCCCTGCAGCACACCAGGTCAAAGCCCCAACCCCACCCAGAAACCCAGAAAACAACAGCCCCAAGCCCCGCACCAACCCGTCCCAGAATGTGCAGCACCGCAGATCACAACCCCGCCAACACAACCATCAACTCAAACCCACTGCGACGACACACCCTGAGCAACGATGTCGGCGCGTCGCTCCAGTCGATCTGCGCAGCTGCCGACTCCACTCGGTACGAGGTCACTGGACCCGGGTCAGGTGCCGGGGCAAGGTGGGTCGAAGTTGACCGCTGGGAAGTACTGGGCCCACTCCGCCCGGGTGAGACGGGGGTGCGCGCTGTCGCAGATGCGGGTGATGACCTTGTCCAGGCGGGTCTCCCAGGTCCGGATGGTGAAGTCGTTGCCTCCGGTGGCCAGGGTGTGTCCGTCCGGGCTGAATGCCACCGTCGGTACGGGGCTAAAGTGGCCGGTGAGGACGGTGGGGACAGGATCTCCGTTCAGGTCCCACAGCAAGACCCTCCCGTCCGCCGCACCCGCCGCCAGTTGGCGGCCGTCCGCGGCGAAGGCGAGCGTGTAGAGCCATGAGCCAGGACCTGGCAGGTGCTTCACCTCCACCGGGCGGGCCGGGTCTCCGACGTCGATGAGCCAGACCGCCTGGTCCGCCCGGTGGACGGCGGCCAGCCTCCGGTTGTCGGGGCTGAACACGCCGTCGGCCAGCGGTTCGGAACGGAACGGCGACGGCAACTCCCGGGGGCTGCGCGGGTCGCCGATGTCCCAGAACCGCAGCGAGCCGGATTCGCCCGTGCTCGTCACCAGCGTGCGGCCATCGGGGCGGATCGAGACCATCGAGACGTCCGGCCCGCCCGCAGGCACCCGGCCCAGCCGCCGCGGCCGAGCCGGGTCACCCAAGTCCCATAGCCCCGTCTCCCGTTGGGCCCAGACAACCAGCAGATGACCGTCGGGTCCGAAACGAGCGCCTCCCACTTCGCCGGCTTCGGGGGTGAGGACCGAGATCTGTCGGGGCGCGCGGGGGTCACCTACGTCCCAGACGCGGAGGGTGGTGTCCTCGCTGCAAGTGACGAGGGTGCGCCCGTCCGGGCTGAACACCACGGACCGTACGAACTTGGTGTGCCCGCGCAGCGCGGCCAGCGGCCACAGGGCCCGCCCGCCGACGACCTGCCAAAGACGCGCGGTGCCGTCCCAGCTGGCGCTGGCCAGGAGGCGGCCCCCGGGATCGAACGACACGGACGTGACGACGTCGTCGTGGGTTCCGGAAGTCAGGTCCTTGAGGTCGAGCAGCCGGTCGGAGTCGGCGAGGGTGCGGCCGTCCGGGCTGAACGCGGCCTGATAGGCGCCGCCTTGGACCATGTTGATCCGCTTCGGGTCCGCCGGGTGGGCGACGTCCCAGAACAGGGTGGACCCCCCGATCGAGACGAGCGTCCGGCCGTCCGGCGCGAACGCCACCGACCAGACGATGGCGGGGTGGCCGTGCAGGATCGCGGGGGTCCGGGTTCGCGGGGCGTCGCCGAGGTCCCAGAGGCGCGCGGTGTGGTCCCAGCTTCCGGTGGCCAGGGTGCGGCCGTCGGGGCTGAAGGCGGCCGAGGTCACCGTATTGGTGTGTCCGCGCAGGACGTCGAGGGGCCGGGGATTCATGGGGTCGATGACGTTCCACAGCCGGACGGTGGTGTCGCCGGTGGTCGCGAGCGTGCGGCCGTCCGCGCTGAACGCCACCGAGGTCACCGCGTCCGTGTGGCCCGGCAGAGTGGCGAGGAGGCGTGGCCGCCGGGGATCGCCCACGCTCCACAGCCGTGTCGTCCCGTCGGTGTGGCCGGTGGCGATGACGCCGCCGGGTCTGGCGGCCACCCACGTTGGTGCGGCGAGCTGCTGTGGAAGTGTGCTCAGTTGGCCTGGAGCTCGGCGGTTGGACACGTCCCAGAGACGCACGGAGCGTTCGCTCGCCGTGGCGAGGACCATGCCACCGTCGCCGAACGCCACTGAGACCAGCCGGTCGGGCTGGGTCAACACCGCGAGCTGTACGGGGCGATGCGGGTTCCGGACGTCCCAGAGCCGGACCGTCCGGTCCCAGCTCGCGGTGGCCAGCACCGCATCCCCAGGAGCGAAGGAGAGGGAGACCACGTCAGAGGTGTGGCCGGTGATCCTGCTCGTGTACGGGGTCGAAAACGCGCTCATCAGCTGGTCACGTACGTCGCGGGTACCGGCCAACCGGTGCGCGGCCAGGTTGAGTTGCGCGGCGAGCGCGGGGTTCTGCTGGCGTACCTCGGCGGCATCCGCCGCGGCCTTGCGTGCGATGGCAACATTGCGCTGCTGGATGGCTGTCCCGCGTGAACCGATTGCGAGGACGCCTGCGGTCACCGCCACGACCGCCAACATGGTGAGCAGGGCGACCAGTTGACGAAGACGGACGGTGCGCCGTCTGGCCGCCGCCAGCTCGCCGGCCTGTGCCTGGCGGCTCGCATCGAGGAAGCGCCGTTCCTTGGCGGTCAGGCGGCTGCCGTCGCCGGTGGCCAGGTCCAGTGCCGCCGACAGGCGGGCCCCCCGGTACAGGGCGTGGGGATCGTGGTCGTGGGCCTCCCAGTCGACGCTCGCATCGGTGAGTTGCCGATGCACGACCAGCCGGTCCCGGTCCTCTGTCAGCCAGCTGCGCAGACGCGGCCAGCACCGAATGATCGCCTCGTGGGTGATCTCGACGCACTCCTCGTCCAGGACCACCAGCCGTTGCCCGGCGAGGGATTCGAGTACAGCAGCGGTGTCGGGTCCTTGGTCCAGCTCGTCCCGGGTGATCCGGCGCCGGGTGTCCTGGGTTCCGTCGCCGAGCGCGGTGAGGCGCAGGAAGAGGGACCGGGCGTGGTCCTGCTGGGCGGGCGTCAGCGCCCGGTAGGCGGCCTCGGCGGTCTGTGCGAGGGCGTGCTGGATGCCGCCCGCCGCCAGGTATCCGTCGAGGGTGAGGCGGTTGCCGCTGCGGCGACGCCAGGTCTCGACCATCGCGTGTGAGACCAGGGGCAGCGCGCCGGGCTGACCGGTCGCGTCCGCGACCACCGCCGCGAGGAGGGCGCCGGTCACCGTGCACCCCGCGAGCACGGCCGGCCGCGTGATGGCCTCGCGCAGTTCCTGGCTGCTCATCGGGCCGACCGCGATCTGCGCGTCACGCATCGCCTCGACCAAGCGGGGTTGCTGCACGCAGTGCTCGTAGAAGTCGGCGCGTACGCCGAGGACCACCCGGGCCCGGCTGGTGGGTGCCGTGGCTGCGGCGGTCAGCATGGTGATGAACGCGGCCCGTTCGCCGCCGTCCCGGCAGAGGGTGAAGACCTCCTCGAACTGGTCGACCACGATCAGCGTGTCGAGGTCGGTCGGGCAGTCCGTCATGGTCTGCCGGATCCGCAGGTGCAGCGCCCCGGGGCCGCCCCGGAGCTCGGTCAGCAGCGTGCCCGGCGCTTCACCTGTCCTCGCGGCCAGCCGGATCGCGCACTCCTCCAGGGGGTGCGGGCCCGGCGTGAACAGCATGACCGGCCCATCGGTGGCCCGTGCACGGGCGACCAGGCCTGCCCGCAGCAGCGAGGACTTGCCCGACCCGGAGGGCCCGAAGACCGCCAGGAACCGGTGGTCCCGGATCTTCGCGACTACCTCGTCGGTCAGCCGCTCCCGCCCGAAGAACCGGTCGGCGTCTTCCGGCTGGAACGCCGAGAGGCCGGCGTACGGCGTACTGGTCTCGGCCGGCCCGACGTCGGTGGCGCCGGCCGCGATCTCGGCGGCGACCGCGTGCCAGCGGGTCTCCCATTCCGTGCGGTCGCCCCGGCACGCCTCCACGTACGCGAGCGTCACGGCGAGGCTCGGGAAGGCGCGGCCGCCCGCGGCGTCCGACAGGGTCGTGGACGCGTAGTGCGCCTGCTTCGCCAAGGTCCGGTACGGCGGCAGACCTGCCGCTTCGCGCAGCTTCCGCAGGTCGGCGGCGAACCGCGTCAGCGGGCTGCCGTCCGGGTCGAGCGGGCGTTCGGGGCGTGGCATCGCTTCCCTCCCGGAGTCATCCCTGCGGTGCTGCGTGGTGATTGTCCAGCTTTTGATGTCCGCAATCCGCGTCCCGGCGCCGGACATTCACCGGGGGCTAGACCTGGCTCAGCGCAACCGCGCAAGAGCGATACGGAGGAGCACCATGAGGGTTCTGAGACGACTGATGCTGTTGGTGGCCGTGACCGGTCTTGTGGCCGGCGGTACGTTGACGGCGTCGCCCGCTTTCGCCGCGGCACCGCTGCTCAAGTCCAAGCTGAACGGGAGGTGCGCGGACGTCTTCGCGTTCCATCAGGAGAACGGCGCTTCCACGGTGACGTGGGACTGCCACGGCAATACCAACCAGCAGTGGCGCTGGGACGGCGAGCAGATCCGCTCCAACCTCAACGGAAAGTGTCTGGAGATCTATGCCTTCGCCCAGGGCGACCAGGGCTCGGCGAGCATGTGGGACTGTGACGGCGGCATCAACCAGAAGTGGTTCCGCAACGGCGACGAGATCCGTAGCCGTATGAACGGGAAGTGCCTGGACATCCTCGGCGGCCGGCCCGAGAACGGCCAGCTCCTGGTGAGCTGGAGCTGCAACGGCGCGGCAAGCCAGGCCTGGGACTTCTGACCGGCCATCAGCCCCGGCCCGGCACCCCGCGTGCCGGGCCGGGCACGGCATCCGGGTGCCCGGCACGGCGCGCTCAGCAGCAGCCGTCCTGTCCCGGAGAGCCGGGACGCGGCGGCCAGGTTCACCACGCGCGTCCACACCGTCGGTGGCCTTGCCCAGCACGTCCGTGTCCCGCAAATCACCCACCCGGGGTCAAGGCTGTTGCCGTGGAATCTGTCTCACGTGAGTGCAGCTCACCGACTTGAGTGGCGCGTCGATGCACCACGACATCTGTGTGGCGCCAGCGCTCGGTCGGGCGATCCGCTAGTGGAGGGGGGACTGCCTGGTGCGGTGCTCGGCAGCCGAGCACCGCCAAGGGTGACCTGACGGGTAACGAGCGTTGTGGCTGCGTCCGGCAGGCGTCAGCCTCGGTGACCGTCCAGAACCTCGACCGCCGGGTTAAGGGTGTTCCATTCCAGGACCTTGGTCCCGTCCATGCGCTCCACGGTGTAGCGGTCTCCCCTGTACCAGAGGCACTCGGCGATCCTTACGTGATCGGCCTGGTACTCCCGCTCGATCGTGTCCTCGGTGGAGTGCTCGTGCACCTCGCCGGTGTAGGTGGTGACTTTCAACTCACGGCTGTATGTGGTGCTCAGGGAAGCGGAGAAGCCCTTGTAGGCGAACGACGCCTCAGCGGTCACCGAGATGCCGGTCGTCTCTTCTACGGTCTTGCCGGTGCTCGTGGTCAGGCCGACCGTGACCTTCTTTGTCTTCGTGACCCTGCTGGTGCCGGGGTGCTCGTAGAAGAACACCTTCTGCCAGTAGCCGTAGCGCTTGAGGATGTAGTACGGGCTGTTGTCGACCTGCCACTGGGGTGAGGAGTCCCCGATCGTGAAGAAGGGGACGGCCAGCTGGCCGATCAGCACCTCCGGTGTGCTGTCCCGCGACGGCTCCGTAAAGCCCGTGAGGCGGATGACGTCCCCGATGTCGTTGGGGTCCCTGTCGACCGGCCTGAGGCCCGTGATCTGCGGGTACTCGTCCTCCACCTCCAGCGCCCAGTACTGGCGTTCGCGCTCGCCGGGCCCGCCGGGGGTGTACTGCTGCAGGTTGGTCGACGGCGATGTGCCCCAGTTCTGGGGGGTCAGTTCCAGGCCGCTCTTCTTGTTGACGACCGTGTAGTAGCCGCTTGTCGCGGGCCTGAGCATCCATTTCTGCGAGGAGTTCACCGCAGGCGACTGGATGTCGTACTGCTGGACGCCCGTCGACGGGGCCGTGCTGTTCTGGTGGACGTTGAAGCAGAGGCCGGTCTTCTTGTTGACGATCATGACATCGTCGTTGTCCAGCGGCATCACGTGCCAGATCTGCCTGATGCGGTTGCCATCGGTCTGCAGTCCATAGATCTGGAGCTGGGTCTCGCCTGAAGCCCAGTTCTTGGGTGTCACAACCAGCCCGTTGCTCGCCTTGTTGCGGATCCGGTACGTCCTGCCTGGCGTGAATGCCACGATGATCCCCTCCTGCTGGGCCCGCACGAGGCCCCTGCGGGCAACCGGGAAGTCACAGACTGCGTCTGTGCTGCTCAGCGTGCCTGTTCCAGCAGCCGATCTGATGGGCCATCACGCCAGCGACGGCACGCTACCGCCGAACACCGACAGCGGTATCGCAATCGCACAGAGTGGTGATCTTTCTCGCCATGCGGTACATGGCCGGATATGCCCGGTTGACCTGCTCTTCGGCTATGCGGCCGACGCCTCGGCCGGCGTCTCAGGCAGCCCCGAGGGAGTGCGACGGCAGGAGCGGACGCACAACGGTCCGCTCCCGCACCGGTCGAGCGGCAGGCGGTAGCCGGACGGGAGCCCACGCCATCGGGCCGCAGAGCCGTGACCTCACAGCCAGGCGTAGAGCTCCCAGCGCACGCCAACCTGTCAGGACGAAACCAGCGGAGAACTCGCCACCCTCGCAGGGACCCGAAGGGCCACGATCGGCCTGATGGCCCGGCTTGACCCCCAGATGCGGGAGGCTTGCCCGGTTTTTCTGCTGGTCGCCCGGCACGGCGCACTCGGTCGTGTTCCCAGCCCTCCACGCGCACCGTGCGACCGGTCTCAGTCGCGGTGCCGTTGAAGGTCGCGATCCAGCCGATCTGATTGCAGTATCGAAGATCCTCTGCCTCATCATCGCGAACTGCGGAGGCAGCCGGCCGTCACAGGCCCGGCTCGCTCTGCACGTTCGCGGGCTTGCTCACCTGTGGTCGCGGAGGAAGGCCGGGATGTCTGCTCGGGTGGGGTAGTTGAGCAGAGGGGCGGGTTTGTCCTGGAGGAATGCGGTGATGACGGCCGCTGCTCGTTGGTCGTTGTCGCCCAGACCGTTCCACATGTGGTGGCCGACGCCGGGCATGTACTGGGTTCGCTGGACGGCGGGGTCCTCCGCGAGGACGGTCGTCTCCCATTGCCGGATCTGGGAGGAGCATTCGGCGATCATCAGCATGGCGGGTGTCCGGGAACGGCTCAGCTGAGGGGCGATGGAGGGTGAGTCCATGACTGTCTGCTGGATGCGGAGGCTCGCGGCGGCGCTGAAGGTGAAGTTGGCCGCCGTGTCCTCGACGGGGATGCGGTGTGCGTCCCGCGCGCAGTAGCCGGACGCGGTGTCGCTGCCGAGATCGGCGGCGGTGAAGGCATTGTCCCCTTCCGCCTGCCCTGTCAGCCCGTTGTCCGGGCTGAGCAGTCCGAGCCGCATGAGGCCGAACGCGACCGCGTACCGCGGGACATGTGTGGAGCGCGGCCCGGTCATGGCCGGTGCGATGCCGCGCGCGGACGGTCCGCCCTTGTTCCCCGCGATCCGGGCGGTCGGGCCGTCCATCGGTCCCGGCGATGACCGCCCGGTGCAGGTGGACGGCGACAGCCGGGTCGGCCAAGGCGCGGGTGAGCACGACCGCGCCCGCCGAGAATCCCAGGACGTCGACGCCGCCCGTGCCGAACCTGCCGGCGAAGGCACCGAGATCCTCAACGGATCGGGTGATCGCGTACTGGTTCATGGGCAGCAGGTCGCTGCGTCCACCGCCGGCCTGCTCGTAGGCGTAGACGTCGTAGCCCTGTCCCGCGAGCCGCTGCAGGAAGTGGTGGTCGAGGAGCGAGATGCCGCGCACCGGCCCGCCGTTGAGGTAGACGAGCGGCACGCCGCGCCGGGGGCTGTGGCCGGTGGGCGGGTAGTGGTAGACCGCGACCCTGCTGCCGGTGGACAGGCGCCAGTGCTCGGTCGCCACGAACGACAGGGCGGGCGGGTAGCGGCGCGTCGTCGGGACGGTCGGGACGCACACCGACAGTGTCAGGGCCGCTGCGACCAACACCGGCAGGAAGGGCACCAGCCGCCCCCGCCACGAACGGCGGCGGCCCCGCCACAGCGCTACGACCACCGCGACCCCCACGGTTGCGGACCATGCGGCGAGGCCTGATCCCCGGCCATCGGTCGCCACGATCAGTGCGAGGAAGAGGGCGGCCGGCCCGGCCACCAGGGCGGCAGCCGCCAGCAGACGGCCGGTAAAGCGCAAGGAACGTATGACGGATGGTGGCATGACACTTCCCCCAGCGTTTTAAAACGTCGTTTTGAAACGATGTTATCAGTGCGGCTAAACTGCTCCTGTGGGAAGACCGAGAACGAACGACGCCGCCGTCAGAGAACGCCTCGTGGCTTGCGCGACCGAGATGTTCACCACCCGCCCCCAGGAGTCGGTCACGGTGCGCGCGCTGGCCACCGCCGCCGGCACGTCGACAGCCGCGGTGTACACGCTGTTCAACGGGAAGGACGGCCTGGTCAGCGAGGTGCGCGACCAGGCGGTCGCGGGCCTGTTCCAGCACCTGACGGCGGTTCCCCGCGCGGAGAACGCCCTCAAGGACCTGGACGCGCTGGCCGCGGCCTATCGCCACTGGGGACGTGAACACCGCCACCTGTACACCGTGTTGTTCGGCGGCGCGCAGTCCTTCGCACCCTCGACCCGGGTCGGCGACCACGATCCGGTACGGCCGCTGGTCGCGGCGATCGACCGCGCTGTGGCCGACCACCTCCTCACCGGCGACACCACACGGATCGCCGTCTCGCTGTGGGTCGCCCTCCACGGACTCGTGACCCTCGAACTCACCGGCAGCCTCAACGGCGCCGCAGCCGACATCGCGTTCCGGTCAACCATCGACGTCATCCTGCGCGGCTGGGCAGCACCTGTCCCTCCCACAGCTCCCGACAGACCACATTCCCCGACTGCGTAGCCAGGACCTCACCGTGACCGGCCCGCTGTCGGTCAGCGAGCCCACGGACCGCGGAAGCGCGGCCGGTGACTTCGCCTCAGGTTGCGAATGAGCCCCTGCCCGGATCTGAAGTCCGCAGGCGACGGACGGCTGGCCTACCGACTGCCCAGCGGCCGCCTGGTGAAGGTCCTCGACGACGGGACGCAACTGCCCACCCGAACGGTCGCTGACCAGTACACCTACAACCGGCCCCAGGACCCCTTCCAGACGTCGGGTCGCTACGCCGTGGCACGCGTGCACGCACAGGACGCCACCTCCTACCAACCGCGTATCCAGGTCATCGACCTGGGTAGCGGTCAGGCCGTCTACACGGCTCCGGCCGATGCGGGCAATCGATCGTTCGCCCTCGACGGCTCGACCCTGTGGGTGGAGAGCGGGGACAAGGGCACGGTGAACGCCACCGACGTACGCACTGGTACGACCGTCGGCACCGTGAACGTGAGCGACTGCGACATCACCGCGCTTCAGGCCAATGGATCCAACCTCCTCTGGGAGTGCGGAAGTTCGGCTTCGGGGGTGTACGACACCGCCGCGAAGCGGAACGTCGCGCTGCCCGTGCACCAAAGCGCTCGGCTGGGCGACGGCTACGTCGCATGGCAGCAGAACGGTGTCCTCAGTGTCACCGTGCGCGGCACGTCGGTGACCCGCGCCCTGGGCAGGCCCAAGCAGGCCGAGCCGGGCAAGGGCTGGACCGTGGACCGGTTCGGCGGACCCGCCGCCTGCACTGACACCCTTCACATCGCCCCTACCGGCATCCCCGCCTCCGCCCTGAACGCGATCGACACAGACGCACCCGCCCGAGCGAACGCCAATTCAGGCGTGTGGGCGCCCCGTTGGTGGCTCAGCAAACCGGCCGCCTCGTGGGCCCTCACCCTCGCCGACAAAAACACCGGCACGGTCGTACGCACTCTCAGCGGCCGCCAGTCGCGTGGCCTGGTCGCCCCCACGCGGGACGGGGAGGACAAGGACGGACGGGACGTTCCCCGTAGCCCCCTGCACCTGGACGTTGACCGCCGCGCCGGCCGACGGCCAGGGCGCCTCTTTCACGGGTCTCGCGCGTCACCGTCAACCGCTCCAACCGCGACCGTTCAGCCTCCAGGCGGTGGGTCGACACGGCGATCTGCTCCTCAAGTTCGGCCACCCCGGACCTGCACCGCCGCCCGTCGCTCCTCAAGCTCCCGATCAGCGCCTTTGCCTGGTCAGACGCCCAGCTCTTGCCCTCGCGGACCTCGCCGCGCAGCTCAACGCTCCTGTATCCAGGTAGTACACGCTGTCGATTCTGGAAAGGGGGCCCTCGGTGCGGGCACAGGGCGGAGAAACAAGGACGGGCAACGGGGGAAAATCCAATCGGGCCTCCGAAGTCACGCGGGAAGTAGCAGCCGCCCGTTCACAACCAGGCCCGTTATCGCCGCAGGGTCTACGTGCTCTGCAGAGCACCGTGGGCAATGCGGCTGTCGTGCAGATGCTCCGCAACGCCGGTCCTTCCGGAGCCCAAGAGCAGCACCGGCACGGGGCCGGGTGCGGTCACCAGCAGGTCGAGCAGACAGCACCCGTGGTGCAGCGGTCCGTCGTCCACAATGTCTTGCGCAGCAGCGGTCGTCCCCTCGACGACGCCACGCGCGCGGACATGGAGACCCGGCTCGGCGCCGACTTCTCCGACGTCCGCGTTCACAATGATTCCGCCGCGAAGGCGTCGGCCGCCGAAGTCGGTGCCCGCGCCTACACCAGCGGCAACCATGTCGTCATCGGCGACGGCGGCGACGACAAGCACACCCTCGCCCACGAGCTGACCCATGTCATCCAGCAGCGCCAGGGGCCCGTGGCCGGAACCGACAACGGGTCAGGTCTCAAAGTCTCCGACCCCTCCGACCGCTTCGAACGCGAAGCGGAGGCCAATGCCACGCGCGCGATGCGCGGCCCGGCTTCCTTGCAGCTGCTCACCGACAGCCGGGACGAGACCACCGCGCGGCGTGCCGCAACGGAGCCGGCTGTGCAGCGGATGAACGCGCCGGCAGCGGAGCAGGAGATCGACCTCCAGTTCCGGACCCACACACTGGACGCAGGCACCATCGCCTTCAAGGGCGGCGACTGGGAGAGCGGTGAGGCACTGATAGCAGCGGCCGCGACCTACCACACCAACGGCGAATGGGGGGCCTGTTACCTGGGCACCCCGGCCAACGTCTCGATCGGGTACATGGAGGATGAAGGGAACAACCTCCTGCAGATCACCCTGACACAGCCCATCAGGCTCCTTGAGATCTATGGCAAAACAGCAGACGCCGGGCATATCGGCGGAGACGCCAAAGCCACGATGGTCAAGGAAGCGAGAAACTACCCGGCCGGCACCTTCCTGATGGACTCCATCCTGCAGGACGGGTACGACGGGGCATACATGAATGCCGACGACGAGGGCCGCGGCAGAAAGGAGATCATTCTCCACTGGTCGCGCGTGGCGGAGGTCTGCGAAGCAGCGATGGCGGATCCGCAGCCCCAATGGAACCGGCGGGACTTCCGGTTCAACGAGTTCCCGGAGCAGTAGCCGTGAACCGGGCGGACGGCCGACGCGGGCACACGAGCGCCGGAGCCCAGCGCCGGAAGCCGTAGCAGCGGCACGGCAGACGCACATGAACGCGCGGGCGCGGCGGGTTCCGTCCGTGTCCAGGGCCTCGTCCTCTGCGGCGGGCGTTGCGGCGCTTGCCCAGTACGTGCAGCGTGAGCAGGGCCCCGACGCCGTTGCGGGGCCCTGTTTGAGCTGCTGCGCCAGCTCCTGGCGGAGGGCCGTCCGCGCCACCAGCGGGTCGCGGCTGTCCGGTTGCTGCGGACCGTCGGAGTGCATGCCCAGCTCTATCGCGCGGCACCGAACTGATCCATCGCACAGGCCCTAAACGCGGTCCAGGCACCAGCGGACGCCGCAAAACCGAGCCGTCCGGGGCGACGTACGCGACCTCGAACCCGTCCGCCGGCGGACCGGCTGGGTGCTCCACCCGAACCGTGCGGGGTGTGGTGGGTCCGGCAGGACAGTGAGGGTACGAACCCGGCCTTGCCCGCCATCAGCCCTATCCTGTTCCCCGCCGAGGGACCGCCCACAGCCGGCAGCGGGAACTGAGAACCCATCACGCACCGCGCGGACCTCCCGCGCACCGGGGCCGCGCGGGCGGCGTCGGGCGCTATGCGCTGGCGTCGGCGTCCTCGAACGTCGTCCGGCGGCGGACCTGGTCCTCCTGGGCCAGGCGGCGCAGCAGTTCGAGCATGGGGCCGGAGAGGGCCAGGACGACGACCGCCTGCTCAGCCAGGGTCGGCGAGTCCTCGAAGGCGGCCGCGCGCTCCAGGTCCAGCCGGGCAATGGAGCGGGCCAGCTCCGCGTAGGCGACGAGGCGCTCGGGGCGGTAGTCCGCGTCGAGGCGCCGGAGTTCCCGGAGCGCCGTGGTCAGACCGCGGACGTGCGGCGAGGTGCCGGGGATCCGCCAGTCCATCGCCGCGATCAGGCCGGAGACGTCCGCCGCCGCGGCCGCGTCGGCCGCCGCTTCCTCGTCCGCGCCGCAGGCCGGGGCCTGGGCGACGGGCACCGGCAGGGCGTAGCTGATCGCCTTGAGGGTGCCGTCGGCGCTGTCGGCCCGGTCGACCGCCGCCAGGACCTCGCGGGTGGCGGCGATGGACAGACCGCCCAGGGTGGTCAGTGCCTTGATCAGCCGCAGGCGCTGGACGTGCTCGTCCCCGTACTCGGCCAGCGTGGCGGCCGTTGCCCGGCCTGCCGGCAGCAGGCCTTCCCGACGGAAGTACTTGATGCTGGCGACCGGCACGCCGGTCGTTCGACTGAGCTCCGAGATCTTCATGCAGCTTCCTCGTCGGCGAAGTGGCCGGGTACCCCGCGGTCGCGATCGGACGTCCTTATCCGATATTGTCACTGTCCAGCACTGGATACCTTAAGTATCTAGTTACTCTGTGTGATCGAACCGGAGCGTTCATGTCTTCCCCTCCGCCCTCCTCCGCGCTCCGCAGTCCGCGGCTGTGGATCGGCTCGGGCCTCATCCTCGCGGTGATCGCCGCCCTGTTCTCCCTCCTCTACGTGGGCGGCAACGTCAACCCCAAGGGTCATCTGCGCGACCTGCCCGTCGCCCTGGTGAACGAGGACAAGGGTGCCGTCGTCGCCAAGGGCAAGCGCCTCAACGCCGGTGACCAGGTCGTCTCCGGGGTCAAGAAGTCCGCGGAGGGCAACGACAGCTTCGACTGGCAGGTCCTCGGCAAGGAAGAGGCCGACAAGCGGATCGGCCAGGGCAAGCTCTTCGGCGCGATCGTCGTGCCGGAGAACTTTACCGCCTCGCTGACGGGACTGGTCAGCCCGCAGCAGACGAAGGCCGTCCGGCCGACGATCACGGTGCTCACCAACCAGTCGGCCGGCAGCTTCGGCTCTTCCATGGCAAGCCAGGCGACCCAGAAGGCCGCCCACGGCGCCTCCGCCCAGCTCGGCACGGAGCTCCTCAAGCAGGCGAACGCCCAGGGCGCCAAGCTTGCCCCGGCCGCCCAGCTGATGCTCGCCGACCCCGTGAGCGTCCAGGTCACCGACGGCCACCCGCTCGGCACCCACAGCGCCATGGGCCTGAGCGCCTTCTACTACGCCCTGGTCCTGGTCGTCTGCGGCATGCTCGGCGCCAACGCGCTCATCTCCCAGGTCGACACCTTCCTCGGCTACCTGCACACCGACTACGGGCCCTTCCGTCAGCGCAACCCCCTGCGCCGCACGAGCCGGGTGCGCACCCTGGCCATCGACTCCGTCCTCATGGTCGGCCTCTCCCTTGTCATGGGCTCCCTGGTCGAGCTCGCCACGGTGGGCGTTCTCGGCATGGACGCCTCCCACCTCGGCCTGCTGTGGGTCTACTCCGTGGCCACCATCGCCGTCGTCGGCATCGGCGCCCTGGCCCTGCTGCGCGCCTTCGGCACCCCGGGCATGCTGCTCTCGACGATCATCTTCGTCGCGATGGCCGTCCCGTCCTCGGGATCGACGGTGCCACTGCAGGCGCTGCCCGACTTCTTCCGGGTGCTCTCGGAGTTCGAGCCGCTGCGGCAGATCACCGGCGGCCTGCGCTCGATCCTCTACTACGACGCCCAGGCCGACGCCGGCCTGACCCGCGCCTGGGTCTCCCTGGGCATCGCCCTGGTCGCCACCCTGCTCTTCGGCTTCGGCCTCACGCGTTTCTACGACCGCAAGGGCCTGCACCGGGTCCCGCAGTCGGCGAAGTCCATCGACGTGGAGCCGGAGTCCGCGGCGGTCTGACCGTCTCGCTGCGACAGCGGACGCGCCCACTCCCCGCGGGGAGTGGGCGCGTCCGTTTTGCGTGGCAGAGCCGCGGGGATGCGGCGGCCCACCCTGCGGCGCCTACGACGGGACACCAGCACGCTGTCCGCCATCAGCACCGGATACGGAGCCTTCACAAAGGGGACTTCGGCTCACAACGGCAGAGCCAACTGAGACGCCCCAACTCACTGCCCCACATGATCGGCGCCACACCTTCACCAACATTCGGCGCCACCCTTCACCGCCAACACAGCACCCCAACTTCAGCAGCACTCACGGGAACAGCCAAAACACCCAACTGAAACCCCAACACCGAACCACTGAAAACCCAACGCCGAGTATCACTATGTTTGGCAGCAGTCAAAACGTTTCCCCGGTGAAGGCACGGGCCCAACCAGGTGATCTTGTGCAACAACCCCTGGAGCTTCAAGGCCACGGCCTCTTACCTGAGTGACAGCCGGTCCTGTGCCCGACCACAGGACACCCTCAGAGCCGAAGGAAGCGCATGAGCACGCAGACTGACGACCCGTGGGCCGCCGGGTACGAGGAGGCCGAACCCCAGCAGGTAGGCCCTCAGGAGCCGCCCCCCTCTGACCAGGACTCGCCCACTCTCGACTCAGGCAACGACATCCTCAAGAACCCGATCAAGAAGATCGGCGACAAGGTCTCCCACGGCACTATCCCTGGGAGCACCTGCAAGGTCACCCACTGGGACAAGATGTGGGCCAAGGACCAGTGGACCAAAATGAGCGAGAGCGACCACGGCTACCCCAGCTCGGAGACCGAACCCATCCACATCGACAGCGGCTGCACCTGGACCACTGGACAGCAGTTCAAGGTGGTCAAAGAAGTAGGGCCGCACCGGTACGCGCGGTACCGCCGACTCAGCGACGACCGGGAGTTCTACATGTACGCGAGCTGGCCCAGCGGCCACGACGCCGCATGGGTCGAAACCGACGTCAAAATCCCTAGCGGACACTGGGCCGGCCAGAACGCGTGGATCGGCATCCAGAACTGCGCACGAGCCTGACCCAACCCCCGCCCGCCGCTCTGGGAGCGGCGGGCGCCGCAGCACCCCGGAGACTGGGCCCATGACCAAACACCGCGCCCTGGGCACCGGCCCCCGCCCCGCAACTCCCCCAGCACAGCCCACAGCCACCCACCGGGCCCGCCTCGCCGCCGAGCCTGCCGAGACACCGCACACGGCCGCCGAGGGGCCCGCGCTCGCTCCCCGCTCCCCCAGTCGACGGCAACTCGGCACCGGCCCGGAAGCGGGCGCGCGCTGACCGCTCGTCACCGGCCGGGGCCCGGTGCCTGCTTGAGGCGGCCCGGCGGTACTTCCCCCCGAAAAACCGGGCACCGAGCCTCACCCACGCACGCCATATCGACGCAGGCTGCCCCGACCCTAGCCCCAGACAGCGCCCAGGAGGCCCCAAGGGCCCAAGGCGAGCCTGCCAGGGCCGCTAGGCCCCCAGGAAGCCCAGACACCCCCTGGTTGTCTTTGCCCCGCAGGGGCGGGCCCGGCGCGAAGCGCCTTCAAAGGGGCCCGTGGCTATCGCGTGGTAGAGGTGTCGGCGCCCGGAACAGGCTTGCCCACAGGAACTGACCAGGAGCAACAAGCAAGATCACGGAAGGGGGGTTTACACCTGCGCTGCAACCTCCGGCACAACGGCCCATCCCCCTGTCCAGCCACCCCTGCAAGCAGCCCCCGGTACAACCCAAGATGTGCTCGAACACCTTGAGAACGACCTTCCCGGCGGTCGGCGCGCGGGCCGGACCGAGCAGACGAATCCCCAAACCCGTGATCCGAACTCCGAACACCCTCCAACCACCAGCCACACCCCGCTACAACACCCCAGGAAGTCCCAACCGTTGTGCAGCAATCCCACTCCCAGCAGCACACCAGGTCAAAGCCCCAACCCCACCCAGAAACCCAGAAAACAACAGCCCCAAGCCCCGCACCAACCCGTCCCAGAATGTGCAGCACCGCAGGTCACAACCCCGCCAACACAACCACCAACTCAAACCCACTGGGACGACACAGCCCAGCAGCGCGCAACCAGCAAGCCCGGTCCATCCCCGCCGCCCCAGACGAGTCCGAGACAACCAGCGCCCGGGCATCGCGTACGAGTCCCGCAGCCTCGACGCCGTCGGGGAGTGCGTCGGACACCGCGCGCGGGCCTCGCAGGCTTCCCCTCGCCAGACCACAGCCCGTCACCTGGCCCCGCAGGAAGCGGATGCCGTCTCAGTGCAGCTCGTCCCATAGGACGGCCTGGTACATCTTCTGCAGCGTACCCACAAGTGCCGTGTCCCGCGGATACCGGATGTCATCGATCTGGGTCACCGCGGCGATGCCCTGGGAGTTGCAGACGAAGGCTGCATCGAAGCGGTCTATGTCCGCCAACGGCACCGGTTCCTCACACCAGGCGGTTCCCGCCTGGTCCAGTTCCCGCCGCAGCAACAGCATCGTGATGCCGTCCAGGGAAGACCCTTGGGGCCATACCACCGTGCCGCCCTTCAGAAAGCCCACGTTCGTGACGGCCCCCTCGACCACCATGCCGTCCGGCCCCACCAGCAGCGCCTCGTCGAATCCTTCAGCGGCCACCCGCTTCAAGTGGTAGGCCTGGCCAAACACCCCCACGTGCTTGAGATGGGCCAAGGGACGAAGGTAGGACACACTCCGCAGACGCTGTCCAGCGAGCTCGGGCGCGGGAGGACGGACAACGACCACCGTCACCGGGAGCGGTCCTGCCTGTGGTGGATAGACGTAGATGCGCGCTGATGCGTCGGTGACTGCTGCTTCCTCCAGGGCTTGGCGAAGCCGGCCGGTGACCAGGGCACCGTCCAGCCCTTGACCAAAGAGCTCCCGGGTGGCCATGTCCAGACGGGCCAGGTGGAGGTCGAGCCCACGCACCCGGCCAGACCTGACCTGCATCGCGGTCATGTGACCGAATCCGCCCATCAACACCGTGGGCAGCGGATCCGGAGCGACGGCGCACCCGTCAACCTGGACGTACGGGAAACGATGATCATCCATGCCCGTCACCCTAAGCGATCTTGCGTATTGGGGCTGTGGCACATTCCGAGACGATCACCACACCCGCACGTCAGGGCCGCCCCGACTCCCCACGGCCAGCTCCGGGAGCATCAAGTCGATGATCCGGCGGGCCTGGAGGAGTCCACCGCCTTCGGTGCCGTCTTCGGCGACGACCAGCTGCAGCCACCGTGCGCCCTGCTCCTGGAACGCCAGTGCCGCCTGCACCGGATCGGTCCGGCCGGGCTCCAGGACATGGCCATCCCCCACCAGGTGCACGACCCAGCCACCGGCCACATGCACCGCCCGTCGATCCGCTGACGACTCGGGGTTGTCACTCCGAGGCTGCCTCCGGGCGGGCCACGACCATCACCACGTGCTCGACAGACCCGCCGTACATCTACAACAGCAACAGCCCGGCCCGCCCCCTGCCTGAACCCCAACCTCCTACGGCTATCACGTAGAAGAGGTGTCGGCGCCCGGAACAGGCTTGCCCACAAGGCCTGACCAGGAACAACAAGCAAGATCACGGAAGAGGGGTCCACACCTGCGCTGAACCCTCCGGCACAACGGCCCATCCCCCTGTCCAGCCACCCCTGCAGGCAACCCCGGGTACAACCCTCCGAAGTCCGGCTCGCACGCCTTGAGAACGACCTCCCGGGCAGTCGACTCCGGGTGTAGCTCTCCTCGTGGGACGCGTTGAGCTGTCCCTTTGGTGACGGGGGCCTGTCCAGCTCCGTGCTGCGCTCCTCCCAGTAGCAACCGCCACCGCGGCTCCCGTGGGTTCCGGTGTCATCGGTGCCTGAGCACACGGAAGTTGTTGCCGTCGGGGTCGCCCAGCAGCACGGCGCCGTCCCCGCCGTCGGCGGGGTCGAGACGCTTCGCCCCGAGGGAGAGCAGGCGCTCGACTTCCGCTTGCTGATCGCCGTCCGGCGCGAGTTCGAGGTGCAGGTCCTTGCCGGGGTCCGGCATGAGCGGCGGACCGCCCCACGTGATCTTCGTGCCGCCGTTCGGCGACTGGATGGCGGTCTCCTCGTCCTGGTCCCAGACCAGCGGCCAGCCCAGCGCCTCGTTCCAGAAGTAGCCCACGGCCTGCGAACCATCACAGGCGAGCGCTCCGAGGAAGCCGCAGCCGGCGAGGAAATTGTTGCCCGGCTCGATGACACAGAACTCGTTGCCCTCGGGATCGGCGAGCACCACATGGGATGCGTCCGGTCCCTGGCCGACGTCGGCGTGCCGCGCGCCGAGGTCGAGCGCCCTGGCCACGGTCTCCTGCTGGTCTTCCAGGGAGGAGCTGGTCAGGTCGAAGTGCAGCCGGTTCTGGGCGACCTTCTGTGCCTGGGAGGGACGGAAGCCGAGGCGGTAGCCGGCGTCACTACCGGACAGCAGGGCGACGCCGTCGTAAGAATCGTCGGCTCTCTCCCAGCCCAGGACGCCAGACCAGAAATGCGCCAGGCGCTCGGGCTGGTGCGCGTCGAAGGAAATTGCGGAGAGTCGGCTGCTCATTGCGCCACGCATCCTCGGTCCGTTGAGTGCCTGTCGGCAGCGCGTCATGTCAGCGCCTCGAGGGAGTGTAAATCTAACGGCGGATCTGACGATCATGGGAGAGACGTCAAGTGACAGATACCGCCGTGGAGTTGGAGACCGTGGAGCCTGTCGAGAGTGCCCGGTTGGGGCTGCCTGTGCTCGTGTCCGACGGGCAGCTCGTCGCGATGCTGGTGGAGCGTGCCCGGTCGGAGGGGCTGCGGCTGACCGGGGAGGGTGGTCTGTTGCAGCAGCTGACGAAGCGGGTGCTGGAGTCCGCCCTGGAGGGCGAGATCACCGGCCACGTCGGCTGTGACAAGCACGACGCGGCCGGCAGGAACAGCGGCAACAGCCGGAACGGCACCCGGGCCAAGACGATACTGACCGATGTCGGCCCGGTCGGGGTGAAGGTGCCCCGCGACACCGCCGGCGCCTTCGAGCCGCAGATCGTCCGCAAGCGGCAGCGCCGTCTGACCGGCGTGGACGAGATGGTGCTCCCGTTGTCCGCGAAGGGCCTCACGCACGGGGAGATATCGGCTCATCCGGCCGAGGTGTACGGGGCGGAGGTGTCCAGGCAGACCATCACCACGATCACGGACACGGTGATGGAGGGCATGGCGGATGGCAGGCCCGCCCGCTGGACCGCGTCTACCCCGGTCGTCTTCGTGGACGCCATCAACGGTTCGGGCCCGCGGCCACTTCCCCTCGGAGGCCGCCGCGTTGAAGTGCGTCTACATGGCACTGATGAGCCTGGACCCGACCGGCAAGGGCCGCCGCCGCTGGACGATGCGCTGGAAGGCCCCCCTGAACGCCTTCCAGATCGCCTTCGATGGCCGCCTGACCCCCACCGGCCAGCGATAACCCAACAACCAAGATCAGCCGTTAAGTTGACACACCCGCGCCACTCCTCGGTATCAGCGCCGGAATCGGCTACTTCGCGTTCTGTATCGGCGGTGCCCTCGCGATAGCCGCCATCCCACGGGCCGGACAGGGCGGCCGGGGCCAGGAGTCCGCGCTCACCGGCACCGTGCAAGCCTTCGTGCTGGCCTGCGGATTCCTCTTCGTATCCCTCTACAAGGGCTTCCTCGGCGGGGTCAACTCCCTGCTGTTCGGGAGTTTCCTGGGGATCACGACCGCCCAGATGACCGTGCTCGCCGTGGTGGGCGCGCTCGCGCTCAGCGTGCTGGCGTGCATCGGGCGGCCGCTGCTGCTCGCCTCCGTCGACCCGGACGTGGCTGTCGCGCGCGGGGTACCCGTGCGAGCCCTGGCTGTGGTCTTCCTCGTACTGCTGGGGGCCGCGACCGCCGAGGCCAGCCAGATCACCGGCATCCTCCTGGTCTTCGGTCTCCTCGTGATGCCCGCCGCGACCGCCCAACAGCTCGCCGCCCGCCCCGTCCCGAGCTTGTTCCTCTCGGTACTGATCGCGCTCGGCGTGACCTGGGCGGGTCTCATCACCGCGTACTACTCCCCGTATCCGATCGGGTTCTACGTGACGACCTTCACCTTCGCCGCCTACGCGGCCGCCCGTCTGGGCCGCATGCTCACCACGGCCGGACGCCGCCGACCACTGCCGGGAAGTGCGGCATGTGCGCCTTCTCCCACCCCTACTTCGTACACGCCCTGCTGGCCGGCACGGCGATCGCCCTGGCCGCCGGTCTCGTCGGGTACTTCCTCGTGCTACGCGCCCAGGTCTTCACTGGCGACGCCCTCAGCCACGTCGCCTTCACCGGTGCGCTCGCGGCGCTCGCGTTCGGCTACGACCTTCGGCTCGGCCTGTTCGGAGCAACCGTGCTCCTCGCGGTCGTGATCGGTGTGCTCGGCAAGCACGGCCGGGCTGACGACGTGGCCATCGGCAACGTCTTCTCCTGGATCCTGGGCCTCGGCGTCTTCTTCCTCACCCTCTACACGACGTCGCGCGGCACGGCCGACGGTACGGCGGGGGTCACCGTCCTGTTCGGCTCCATCTTCGGCCTTTCAGCGCAGCAAGCCTGGCTCGCGGCGGCCGTCTCAGCAGGGATCTGCCTGGCGGTGCTAGCGGTGGCCCGGCCCCTGCTGTTCGCCTCCGTCGACGAGGCGGTGGCCGCCGCACGTCGCGTTCCCGTACGGGCCCTGGGCATCGTCTTCCTGGTACTGGTCGGCGCCACCGCCGCCGAAGCAACCCAAGCCATCGGCTCCCTGCTGCTGCTCGGTCTCCTTGCCGCACCGGCCGGGACCGCCCAGCGCCTCACCGACCGCCCCTACCGGGCGCTCGCCCTGTCGGCGGGTCTCGCGGTGGCCGACGTCTGGGCGGGGCTCGCCCTCAGCTATGCCGTGCCTCAACTCCCGCCCAGCTTCACCATCATGGCCGTCGTCACCGCCGTCTACGTGGTGTCACTCGCCGTGGTACGGCCCCGTACGAGGGCGGTGGCAGCGGCATGGTGACCACCCCACCCGACGACGCGACCCTGATCGGCCGCCGTACGGCCCAACGCGCCACCGTGCTCAAGGCGTTGAGGGAAGCCAGTGGATTCGTCAGCGCCCGCACGCTGCACGCCACCCTCGAAACGGCGGGTTCGCACATCGGCCTGAGCACCGTCTACCGCACCCTGGCTGCCCTCGCGGCCGCCGACCGCGCCGATGTCGTACGCACGAAAGTGGGCGAGCGGCTCTGCCGGCACCGGGCCGCCGCCGAACACCGGCACCACCTGCTGTGCCGCGACTGCGGCCTGGGCATGCCCATCGACGCCGAGGACGTCGAGTCCTGGGCCGAACGCATCACGGCCGCCTCGGGGTTCGCCGAAGTCGAGCACACCTGGAACTCACCGGCATCTGCCCGGACTGCCGCGCCGGATAGCAGTCGGCACTCCTCAAAGTCGCCCCTGCCCTCCCCGTCCAGCGAGGGCCCTCCTATGGGGCGGCGGGCGGGGGCGTAAACCATCTCCGGGAGGGAAATGGATAGACCGAACGGCCGTTTGGGCGGATTTCGGTGATCACGTCCCGTTGCTGAGGCGGGGTGTTCTGCCCTGGATGAGGGGAGGAACCTCGGAGGATGGATCTCCCCTTATACCTGGAGCCGCGGTTGGAGCCCCGGCTGGCGTCGCTGCTGGGCGCCTCCGGCTTCCTCCATACGCTGGCGGGCGGGCTCGGGTCTCCGCTCAACGTGGTGCTGCCGGACCAGATCGTCGAGAATCTTGCGCATTTCCGCGCTGTGTACCGCGGGCATCATCTGGGCGGTGAGGTCTTCTTCGCGCACAAGGCGAACCGGTCGAGCGCCTTGGTGCGGCGCCTGGCGGCGAAAGGTGCCGGAGCCGGGATGGACGTGGCGTCCGTGGGTGAACTTCAGCACGCCCTCGGGGCGGGATTCACCCCTGCGCAGATCATGGCGACGGGGCCCAAGAGCCCGGAGTTCCTGTGGCTGGCGGCGCGCAGCGGAGCGGCCGTCAACGTCGACGGGCGGGGCGAGTTGGACGACCTGGCCGCCGTGGTGCGCCGGTACGGCCTGCCGCGTGTCCGCGTGCTGCTGCGGCTTTCGTCGTTCTCCTCACCCGGAGTCAGGCTGCTGACCAGGCAGAGCCGGTTCGGGACGCCGATGGGGGAACTGGACGCGCTGCTGAAGGCGGTGGAACGGCACCAGGACGCCGTGGACTTCATGGGGGTCGGCTATCACCTGGACACGACCGGCATCGCCGAGAAGGCGGTGGCACTCGAAGGCTGTGTCCTGGTGATGAACGAGTGCCGAAGCCGGGGACTCGAACCGCGGGTGATCGACGCGGGCGGGGGCTTCGGGGTCGACTACCTTGCCGACGGCGGTCAGTGGGACCAGTACACGACCGAGCTCACTCAGGCGGTGATGGGCAACCGTGAGGCCCTGACCTGGCATCGGCACGGGTACGGGCTGCGGTGCGAGGCGGGCACGCTGCGCGGCGGGCTCGCGCTGTATCCGGCACACCGGCCCGTGGCCGGGGAGCGGTATCTCGATGCACTGCTGTCCCACCCCGCTCCGTTGCTGGGCCGCACACTTGCGGCCTCGCTCCTGGAGAGCCTCTACGACCTCTACACGGAGCCCGGGCGGGCCCTGGTCGACCAGTGTGGGCTCACCCTGGCGCGGGTCCTGGAGGTGCGCCGCACCGCGGCCGGGGACCGCATGGTGCGGCTGGAGGCGAATGCCGATGACATCGGCCTGGAGGAGCACGGAGTCCTGATGGACCCGGTCGTCGTGCCGCGGGCCGGCATGCGTGACCCAGCAGCGCACGGCGAGCCGGTGGGGGTCTATCTCGCCGGCAACCTGTGCCTGGAAACCGACTTGATCACGCGGCGGATGGTGTTCCTGCCGTGCCTGCCACAGCCGGGTGACCTGTTGGGCTTCCCGAACACCGCGGGCTACTGCATGGACTTCAGCGCCGACCAGGCGCAGCACCAGCCTGTCGCGCGCAAGGTCGCCGCCTGGCAGGAGGAGGGCGCCTGGCGGTGGAGTCTGGACGAGCAGTACTGGCCGGTCATACAAGGGGAGGGCATTCATGAGGCTTGACAGCATCACCGACGCGATCGGCAACACTCCGCTCCTGCGTATCGATCCGGCCGTGCACGGCCTGCGCCGCATCGACCTGTACGCGAAGCTGGAGCTGCTGAATCCGTTCGGTTCGGTCAAGGACCGGGCCGCGTGGAACATGGTGCGGCCGGGGCTGAGCGAGGCGGCGGAGCATGGCCGTACGGTGGTGGAGCTGTCCAGCGGGAACACGGCCAAGGCCCTGGCCGTGCTGGCGGGCATGCACGGGGTGCCGTTCAAGACCGTCACCAACCGGATGCGGATCCCGGGGACCAAGGACCTGCTGCTGTTGCTGGGGGCGGAGGTCGAGGAACTGCCCGGACAGACCGAGTGCCTCGATCCGACCAACGCCGAGGATCCGCTGACCCTGTTCCACCAGACACTGACCGAGCCCGGCAGCTCGTACCTCTACACCGACCAGTACTACAACGCCCTCAACTTCCAGGCGCATGTGGCGGGCACCGGGCCGGAGATCATCAAGGATCTGGACGGCCGGGCCCCGGACTATTTCATCGCCTGCGTGGGCACCGCCGGTTCGTCCGCGGGCGTCGCCACGGTGTTGCGGGAGCACACCCCGGATGTGACGGTGGTGGGACTCGTGGCACACAAGTCGGACTTCGTACCCGGGATCCGAACCATCGACGAGGTGCAGGAGGTCGGCCTGTTCGATCCGGCCGTCTACGACACGATCGCCCCCGTCACCTCCGACGAGGCCATCGACGGCATGCTGACGCTGGCCCGGCGATGCGGCGTGCTGGCCGGCCCGACGGGCGGAGCCGCCTACTTCGGAGCCGTACGCCATCTGCGTGCCGCCGATGCCGAACTGATGCAGCGGGATCAAGGCGGTGAACAGGACCGCAGGAGCGCGGTGTTCATCGTGTGCGACCGGATCGAGGGCTACCTCGGCTATGTGCGCGAACGGCGCCCCGAGCTGCTGGGTCTCCCACAGCAGCAGAACTCTCTCACCCGCCTCTCCGACGCCGATCTCGCCTCCGCCACTGACATCGGCGTCGAGGACGCCCTGCCGTGGATCAACCGGGACCGCCCGCTCGTCGTCGACCTGCGCAGCCCTTTCGCCTACGCCGCCCTGCACATCGAGGGCTCGCTGAACATCGTCGACGAGCTGTTCGGCGAACTCGTCCGCGGCGGACTGCCGTTCAGCAAGAGCCGGCCGGTGCTGCTGGCCTGCCCGGTGGGCGAGCAGTCCGCCCGGTATGCCGCCCTGCTCTCCCGCATGGGTCATCGCGACGTGCGCAGCCTGCGGGGCGGCATCATCGCCTGGCGAGACGCGGGCGCCCCGCTGGTGAGGGAATGAGGCCGCCGTGCGCAGCACACAAGCCCCTGCCGATGCTGTGCTGGCCGAGCTGCACGAGTGGCACCTGGCCCTCCGCGCCCAGTTCCCGATCATCACCGGCCATCCGGACCTGACGTACCTGGACAGCGCGGCGACGACGCAGAAGCCGCAGGCCGTCCTCGACGCTGTCCACACCTACCTCACCACCACCAACGCCAATGCGGGTCGGGGCACTTACACCTGGGCCAACCAGACGACCGCACTCGTGCGGGAGACCGGGCAGCGGATCAAGGAGTTCCTGCACGACCCGGACCCGCAGCACTCCGGTGTGCACTTCGTGAGCGGGACCACCGAAGGGCTGCGGACCATCGCACGCGACTGGCTCGTCCCCTTCCTCGACGACGGGGACGAAATCATCGTCCCGTTCGCCGACCACCAGGCCAACATCCTGCCGTGGCTCGAAGCACGTGACCTGCTGGCCCGGCAAGGGATCCGCGTCCTGGTCCGCCCCATGCCCTACCAACCGGGCTCAGGAGACTACGACCTGGCGGCACTGGACCGACTGGTCACTGAGCGGACTCGTTTCGTCGCGGCCTCTCATGTCCACCATGTCTACGGCGGCAACATGAACATCCACCGGATCCGCCGCATCGTCAGCCCCCACGTGGCGATCTGCCTGGACGCCGCCCAGAGCGTCGGTCACCTGCCGGTGTCCACGACCGAACTCGACGTGGACTTCGCCGTCTTCTCCGGCCACAAGACCCTGGCCCTGCCCGGCTCCGGCGCCGTCTGGGCCCGCAACGCCCGCGGACCGCAGTTCGCACCCGCCGGTTGGGGCGGCAGCCCCAACACCACGGGCATCGCCAGCCTGCGGGCGGCGCTCGACTGGCTGGACGCCGCGGGGACGGACAGGATCGACCGATGGGCCCGCGCTCTGGCCGCCCGCCTCACCGACGGACTGCGCAGCTTGCCCGCCTACGAAGTCCTGGGCTGCCAGCGCAGCCTGGCCGCGGACACAGAGGTGCAACAGCGCCACGGCATCGTCACCTTCCGCCACCGCGCCATCGACTCCGGCGACCTCGGCTTCATCCTCTTCAGCCACGGATTCATGGTCCGCTCCGACAGCCACTGCCAGGGCAGTGCCGGCGAGAGGCAGGAGTCGGTGCGCGTGAGTCTGCACGTCTACAAAACCCCTCAGGAGATCGACCAACTCCTCGCTGTCCTCGCCACGTTGGAGTGAAATACGCGAATGGAAACTGTTTCCACCTGTAGGGTCGGAGCGATCCGGAAGACTGAGTGCGAGACGGCAGAGGTGGCGCGGCCGGATGGGGCTGAGCATGGCGACGGCCGAGCAGTGGGTACGGCGCTGGGAGGTCCAGCAGCAGCGGTACGCACTCGACCGTGAGGACCGGTTCACCGTGATCGCCGATGTGGTCGAGCACGTCACAACAGGCCAGCCCCGGCCCCTTGTCGCCGACCTCGGGTGCGGCCCAGGATCACTGGCCGCGCGGCTGGCCCGGCGACTCCCGCACGCGGACATCGTGGCCGTGGACATCGACCCGCTGCTCCTGGAACTAGGCAGGACCCACTACGCGACCGCCGCCCGCTTCGTCCGCACAGCGATGGGCACGGACGGCTGGATCGAGGAACTGGAGCTGGGCGGCCCACTGGACGCGGTGGTCTCCACCACCGCGCTGCACTGCCTCGGCACGGACGCGCTGAACCGCACGTACACCGACATCGCCGCGGTAATGCGTCCAGGCGGAGTACTCGTCAACAGTGACCGGCTTCGTGCGGTCGGCGGCAGAATCTCGGAGATCACCCTGCACGTGGGTCGCCGCCGGGATGAACGGTGCCGACTGTCCACGGATGAGGACTGGGAGTCCTGGTGGACGGCGGCGGAAGACGAGCCCGAACTGGCTGATCTCCTCAGCCCCCGCTCCATGCGTCACCCGTCCCGTATCCCTGACAACGCTCTCACCCTGGCCGACCATGTCGGCCTGCTCCGGGATGCGGGGTTCCAGGACGTGGCACCGGTCTGGCAGTTCGGCAGCGATTACATCATCGTCGCGATCCGATAACTGCCCGGCTCCTCCGTAGCCGCACCGGCCACCCGTCGGGGGCAGTCAGCACCCGACGACGGCGCTCAGTGATCGTCCCAGTGGCCCTCGTGATCAGCATGGCGGTGGCCGTCGTGGATGTAGTCGACGTGGTCGGCATGCGGCACTGCGACGTGTCCACAGCCCGGCCGGTGCTGGTGGTCGTGGTGCTGGTGCACGGTGTGACCGGCGGGTTCGCACTCGTCGGCATGCCCGTCGTGAACGCGGTGCAGATGACCGTCGTGCGCATAGTCGACGTGGTCGGCATGAGGCACGGCAACATGGCCGCAACCACTGCCGTGCTCATGGGTGTGCCCGGTGTGCGGGACGTGAATGGCGGTCGCCATGTGGACTCCCTCGCGTGTGTTCTTCTCCGGCTTCCCCCGTGAGTCCGAGTCTCCTCTCGGCGGGGCACGGATGCACGCCTGGCCTGGCGAGTCGGCCGGAATCACACCATGCCCTCGCGCCCCATCCGTAGGTGATCGATGTGACGGACGGCCTCGTCCCGGAGCTGGGCAACGTGGGTGTCGAGCTGGCTGTACACGCCCCGGCGGCCAGCCTCAATGGCCGGCAGACGGCGAGCCGCGGGCCCGCAGCAGGCGCAGCTGGTGGGAGACCGCGACTGTTCCATCCCGACCGCGGCGGCGAGCTCCGTGACCGGAGGCGAGCCACGCCGGATACCCACCGGCCGGTGGGCGCGACGGCGAGTACCAGGTGCGAGCCGAGATAGGGGTGGGTGACGACCGGCCGCGCGGTGTGCCGCTCGTGGCAGCGCACAGCACCGTACGCGGCGACGGCCAGGCGCCGCCCCTCACGCATCCAGGCGAGGTCGGTGACGGTGGAGGCAGCGGGCCCCGTGGCCCACAACTCCTCACCGTCCGCGGCGAGTACGAGAGCGCGGCGGCCGGAGGCGACGGCGACCCGCTTGTGGTTCGCCCAGACGGCCGTCGACGACCAGGCGCCGGTCTCGTACAGCGCCGAACGCCCGTCCACGCGCCGCCAGGAAGCTCCAGGGCGCCGGCCTCGGCGCCCGCCTCACAAACGCGAACCGTGCCTCCGGCCCCGGCGACGGCCACCAGGGCCTGAGCGCGACGGGCGCGTCGTCGATGACGGCCTACCGGGCGGTGGTCAGCGCATGGTCGGAGACGGTGAAGCTCACGCGGCCTCTCCCGCCATGGCCAGGCACGCGGAGAAGCCGCGCTCCAGGGCCGCCCGGTCGAGGTTCCGGCCGATGAAGACGAGGCGGTTGCGGCGCGGTTCGCCGTCCCGCCAGTCCCGCCCGAACTCGCTGTCCAGGAGCATGTGCACGCCCTGGTACACGTACTGCTTGGGCGCGCCCGCGATGGCGAGGATGCCCTTGGAGCGGAAGATGTCGACGCCCTTGGTACGGAGCAGTTCGCCCAGCCACCGCTCGAGGCGGTCCTCGTCGAGCTCGCCGGGCAGATCGATGCCGACCGAGGTGACCGTGGTGTCGTGCTGGTGCTCGGTGTCGGTGAGGAACGACGGGTGGTCGGCGAGCACCCGTTCCAGGTCGAACGCGCCCACGTCCAGGACGTCTTGGAGGTCGATCCGGGCGCGCCGGGCCGGGATGATGCGTACGGGGTGGTTGACGGCGCGGATGCGCCTGACGACGTCGATGATGGTCGCGTCGTCAGCCAGGTCGGTCTTGTTGAGCACGATCCGGTCGGCGAAGGCGATCTGCTCGACGGCCTCATTCCCCACCCCCTCGGGCTTGGCCTCGTCCAGGTGCTGGCGCACGTGGGCGGCGTCGACCAGGGTGACGATCGCGTCCAGGCGCAGCTGGGCGGCGATCTCGTCGTCCATGAAGAAGGTCTGCGCCACTGGCGCGGGGTCGGCCAGGCCGGTCGTCTCGATGAAGATGTGGTCGAACTTCTCCCGCCGGCGCATCAACGCGCCGAGGATACGGATGAGATCGCCGCGCACGGTGCAGCAGATGCAGCCGTTGTTCATCTCGAAGATCTCTTCTTCGGCGTCGAGGACGAGGGCGTCGTCGACGCCGACCTCGCCGAACTCGTTCTCGATGACGGCGATCCGCAGCCCGTGCTGCTCGGTGAGAACGTGGTTGAGCAGGGTCGTCTTGCCCGAGCCGAGGAATCCGGTCAGGACGGTGACGGGCACCCTCTCATCGCGGGGCTGCGGTGCGGTGGTCATGGGTGGTGGGCTCCTTCTTGCGGCGCGCCGAGCAGGGCAGCACGCAGATCGTCCTCGGTGACCTGCCCGGCTGGGCGGTGGAGGGTCCAGCGGCGACCCGGGCCGTCCATGGGGAACACGGCCACGACTGTCTCCAGCGGCGGGCAGCCCGACTCGGTGCAGCCGAGCTGGCGGATCATGACGGCGGTGTCCTCGTCGAGGTCGAGAAGACGACGCACGGTCTCCTTCAATTCGTCCAACTGCGGACCAGGGAGGGGCCCTTCCGGTCGTCCGGAGCGGAATCCGAGCGGCATGACGGCGGTTCTCCTTCGTTGCGGGGAGCGGCGCCCGGACGGGAGCTCATCGCCTCACCCGCGGGGTGTCGTGGCCAATGAGCGAGCGGGCGAGCGTGGTGTGGGCTGCCGTCGGCAGCGCGTCAGGCGCTGCCGACGGCCGGTGGCGGGCTCGTACGGCTCCTCGGCCGGTACTCATGGACGCCAATTCCCGAGTACCGCCGGGATCCGTGCGGCCCCACCGTCTACGGGCATACTTCCTCGGGCCCTGTCGGCTCACGAGGGGATGGAGCGCCGGTGCTCGCCGCACGGCGCACCGGCCGGGCGAGAGCCGAGCGTTCCTCCTGCCGGCGCCGGGTCAGTCGACAGCAGACCGCGGCAGGGAGCATCTGGTCTGCGGCTGTGCCCGCTCTCGCCTCACCCCTCCGGATGGAGCAGCCCGCGCTCGTACGCCTTCATCAGGCGCTGCGGCACCAGGTACACGGAGCCGTCCACGGTGAAGGGGGCCAGCTGAGGCGTGGTTGCCTTCCACTGGGCACGGCGGTGGCGGGTGTTGGAGCGGGACATCTTCCGCTTGGGAACAGCCATGGGGAGAGACCTCCATCGTCGGTACGCGAAGGATACGCTAAATGAAAATGGATGCCATTAGCAATAGGGCCTCATCGGCAGACCTGCCGGGGTTGAGCAGGTCCTGCGGTCCAAGGTGACGCGCCCGGGCGCGGACGGTCTGCGCCAGCGCAGGGGCGACCGTCATCAGCCAAGGCGCGAAGTCCTGTCTGTTTTTTCCTCTGCCCGTCAGGGGCGCGAGTCGTGAGCACCTTTCGGGCAGCCAGGGGCGGGGACCTGTCCGCGCACACCGCAACTCTGCGGCGGAGCGATGCCCTGCCGTCCGGGGCAGGGCAGTTACACCTTCACGCTCAAGCTCGGCTGAAGTTCAGGGCCGCGCGCTGTCGCGATAGGGGTTCCTGGGCTGCGCGATGCGCTCGATTTTGATGGCGTCAAGCGCCGGTGCTTTCGCGGCGGGCCGCCAGGTTCCGGTGACAGTGACCCAGCTGTCGGCGGGCGGGGCCACGATCCCGTGCACCTCGACCTTCAGCACCCGGGCATCCGCCGCACAGCAGCTGACCACGACCCGGCTGAGCTGCCAGGCGGTGGCGTTGCCCGGGGCGACGAATCCGGTGAGGCGGACCGTGCGGCCCTTAAGCGATCCCTTCTCGTCCCAGACGGCCCGGCTAGTGAAGTCGCTCAGCGACAGCGGAAGCGGGCTCAGCTTGGGCAGCGGAGCGAACGTGGTGCGCCGGGCGACCGCTCCGGATCCGTCCCGGGCGACGGTGTACGAGCCGAGGGCGGGCGGCGCGAACAGCAGCAGCATGACCGCGGGCAACGCCAGCAGCCAGGCCGTCTTGGGACCGGCTGCGGAATGCGCATGCCCGTGACCGTCTTTGTCGTGCCCGTGAGGCTCCCGGGTTCGTAGGGCCGCGAGGAAGCCCAGCACGACGAGCACCACACCCGACGCGATCAGCAGGGGCCGCAGCCCTTCCTTCACGTACCGCAGGTACAGATCGCTCAGCAGGCTGATCCTCAGCAGGGCGCAGCCGACGAGGCCGAGCAGCACGGCAGGCAGCATCTTCTTCACAGCAGCCACCCCCCGACCAGCGCGGCGGCGAGCACGGCCGTCGCGAAGGTGGCGGCGGAGAACCGGAGGGCGAAGGCGCGGCCGAACGTGCCGGACTGGAGCGCGATCAGCTTGAGGTCGACCATCGGTCCGACCACCATGAACGCGAGCCGGGCGCTCGGGGAGAACCCGGACAGCGATGCCGCGACGAACGCGTCCGCTTCCGAGCAGATGGACAGGACGACCGCGAGCAGTCCGAGCAACGGCACCGACAGCCATGGCGATCCAGCGAAGGATTCAAGGACCGAGGGGGGTACGGCGACGTTGAAGGTCGCCGCGGCCGCCGCTCCGAGCACGAGGAATCCGCCCGCATGGAGGAAGTCGTGCTGCAGGGCGCGGGTGAAGGCGTCGAGGCGGCCCCGGTCTGCCGCGGCGGGCGGCCGATCGGCGAGCCGCAGCCATTCGGTGCGGCCGAGCCGGATCCACAGCCATCCCATCGCGACTGAAGCGGCGAGCGAGGCGAGCAGCCTCGCCAGGACCATGACCGGGCGGCCCGGGAACGCGATCGAGGTGGCCACCAGGACGACTGGGTTCACGGCGGGTGCCGCGAGAAGGAACGTCAGCGCCGCGGCCGGCGCGACCCCGCGCCGGATCAGGCTTCCCGCGACCGGCACGGACGCGCACTCGCACCCCGGCAGCAGGGCCCCGGCAGCGCCCGCGACCGGAACCGCGAGCACCGGGTTACGGGGAAGGACCCGGGCGAGCACACGGTCCGGGACGAGGGTGGTGACCGCGGCCGACACCGCGGTGCCCAGGAGCAGGAAGGGCACGCCCTGGATCACCACGGCGGCCAGTACGGTGCCCCAGGCTTGGAGCGCGGGCTGTTCGAGGCGCGCCAGGAGGTCCGGCGCCAGCAGGACCGCGATGCCCGCGACGAGCGCCAGCACGAGCACGCCGACGAACACATCAAGGCAGACCCGCAGAAACCGCCCCGCGAAGCCGCCGGACACGCCCTGCCGTGTGGACGGGCGAGTGTCCGGTGTCGTACGCACCCGGCTGACTGTCTTGTCGTTCACGGCCCCCGGCCTCCACCTGCCCGCCGCCGTCCGGCGGAACCGGCCTGGAGCCTAGCGGTCCAAACTGTGCGGGTGCCGGGCGAGCATCGTCAATGCCTGACTCCGCTCCATCGGCCGGCAACCGTCGCGGGGGCGGCTTCTTGGACCGACGTGGATGACGAGAAGCAGATCGTGGGCTACGCCTTCGCGGCGGACCTGATGCTGCCAGTGGCACGGAAGGCCATCCGGCTGGCCCAGGGGGGGACCTCCGCATTCAGGTGCTCACGCCCGAGAAACTCTGCACATGGCAGGCACCCGTGCCCAGCGCCACCCGGTCATCACGACCGGCCTCAGCTACCGCAGACATCCCACCCGCACGTCGCACGTCACATCCCACGGCCGTGGGATCACCATGGGATCCTCGCCATAGCTTTGCACCCGCGTTCCACCGAAATCCCCAGGTCAATGCGGTTTAAGCCCAGTGAGGCAGACCAGGGACGCCCGCCTCGCCTCACCGATGCGAGGCGAACGCCACACGCGAAAACACCCCTCACGGGGCGTTTTCGCAGGTCAAGAAGTTTTTCTTGGTGGGGCGAGTGGGACTCGAACCCACCCGCTCCGCGGGGACCAGTGAGGTTGCCCCGGCATCGTCCGGCCGCTCGCCGTATGGCCAGCCCCGCCGCCTGCCCATTGCTCCGCTGCGCCCTTCGCTGCTGGATCGCCCGCGACAGCGGCGGCTGGGCCATGCCGAGACGCTCCGCGGCGCGCCCGAAGTGCAACTCCTCGGCCACAGCCACGAAGTACCCCAACTCGCGGGTCTCCAGGGTGTCCACGGCCGCACCGTACGCGGTGATACCCGCAGGGTATGACAGGTCACCGTACCGGTGTTGGCCGCACCACCCGCCCACGGGCCAACATCATCGGCATGAGCGAAACAACCACCGCGCTGGTGACCGGCGCGAACAAGGGCATCGGCTACGAGATCGCGGCCGGACTGGGCAGCCTCGGCTACCGCGTCGGTGTGGGAGCCCGCGACGGGACGCGACGTGAAACCGCCGTCGGCAAACTGCGCGCCGCCGGCGTGGACGCGTTCGGGGTACCACTGGATGTGACCGACGACCATAGCGTCACCGCCGCCGCGGAACTGATCGAACGACTGGCCGGACGCCTGGACGCCCTGGTCAACAATGCCGGTATCCCGGGCGAAATGGGCCCGGGATGGCTACAGGAGCCGACCACGCTCGACCTGGACGTGCTCCGCACCGTCGTGGACACCAACGTCATGGGCGTCGTCCGGGTCACCAACGCGATGCTGCCACTGCTGCGACGCTCTGCCTCCCCACGCATCGTCAACGTCTCCAGCAGCGTCGGCTCCCTGACCCGACAGGCGGACCCGGACACCGAGATCGGCCCCGTCATGGCGGCCTACGCACCGTCGAAATCCTTCCTCAACGCCCTCACCCTGCAGTACGCCCGACAGTTCGCCGACACCAACATCCTCATCAACGCCGCCTGCCCGGGCCTGGTCGCAACCGACTTCACCGGCTTCCACGGACCCCGCACCCCCGCACAGGGCGCAGCCACCCCGATCCGGCTCGCCACCCTCCCCGACGACGGCCCGACCGGTTCCTTCTTCGAGGACGACGGCGTCGTCCCCTGGTGATCACGAACCCGCCGTGGTTTCTGCAGACACCAGATGCCCTGCGACTCCCGAGCCGGGCGTTCTGATCGCACCTTGGCAACCCAGCAGCCCGGCCCAAGATCCTCAGACAAGCCCAACGCGGCAGGACAGCAGGAGGCGGGGCCAAGGTGGTCACTCTGCGGGCGGATTCGCCCTCTTCCACGTCCAATCCCAGAGTGCGTTGGCACGGTGATCGTGCTCGAAGCGACCACCGAAGGGACCGACTCGGTCAATGGCCCTGGCGGTGCGTGGGTCGTCGCGCCGGGCGAGGCCGTAGGCGGCCTCCAGACGGATGATCTGGTTGTCCTCGTCGAGCAGCGTCCACAGGGTGTCGGCGACGGCGGGGCTGTGGTCCGGGGAGGCGGCCAGTTCTGTTGCCGCCGCACCCCGCAGATCGGCGTCCGGGTCTTCGGCCAGGAGCAGTAGCGCCTGGGTGATCTGCGGGAGGAGGTCGGTGTCTGTTCTGCCCGCCCGGCACGCGTTGATCCTTACTGTGGCGTCCCGGTCGTGGGTGAGGGAGAGGAGCGCGGCCCTGGCCGCACGGGTGAGCGGCGCGGCGTTGCCGGAAAGGGCGGCGGGGACTTCACGGCGTACGCGGGGGTCGGGATGGCCGGCGTAGCGCAGTCCGAGGGCCTCATGGCCGGGGTGCTCGTACTCGGTGAAGGCGTTGAGTACGGTCGCCAGGACCGTGCTGTCGCTCTCTTCGGCTGCCCAGGCGGCCAGTATTTCGCTCTCCTTCGTCGCGTAGGACGAGGCGCAGTCGGTGACTCCCCGCATCCACAGGTAGCGCGCGACGGTGCGGCGGTGCGCGGGGTCGGGGTGGTGCCGATGGGCCATCACGGCCGACCAGGTTTCGTAACTGCGGCGCTGACAAAGGGTCGAGCAGATCTCCCACCACGTCACATGGTCCTCATCCGGCTGCTCGACGGCGCGGGAGATCAGTTCGTCCACCGGAGTGAGGATGCGGAAGGCCCATTCCAGCAAGGTAAGGATGGCACCGTGTCCGGACCGCGTGACGAGGCCGCCCAAGGAGACTTGATCGACCGACTCCCAGGCGTATGCGCCGTCCTGGACCGGGACTGTCACGGCGGGGCCTGACGCCCCGGTCCGGCGCCGCAACTGTTCAGCCGCGCCCGTCTCGTACCAGCCGCGGGCCAGGGAGAGAAGCTGTTCGCGGGCGGCTTCCGGCAGCCGCAGCCGGGGCTCGTCGCCCAGCACCGCCGAGAAGACCGCCGGGGAGCCGCCGTCAACGGCATGCCACAGCGCAGTGGTCCCGTCCGGCAGAGCCCGGTCGGGGTCCGCACCACCCTGCATCAACGCCTCTGCCACCGGGGCGTCGTAGGCTGCCACAGCCGAACACAACACCGGCAGCCCGTCGGAGTCCACCGCGTTGGGGCTCGCGCCTCCTTCCAGCAGCGCCCGTACCGTCTCGGCATCCCCCGCCCGCACTGCCGATACGAGTCGGCCATCGAGCCTGCCCTCACCCATGCTCCCCACCTCCCCCAGCCGCCGGCGTCACCGGCTCGGCCATTATGATGCGCAACCCGCCGGCCAAGCCCGTTCGAACTAGCGCCGCCGCTGCCGATGCGCACCGACGGCAGTTTCCGACACGAAGCCGAGACGCCGTGCGGTGCGCAGTCATGAGGTGAGCGGCGGTGTCGTGGCCGCCGCCGATCAGCCGGACCGCATTGCGCAGTGCGCAGCCGGTCCGGCCCGGCGTTCTCTCCCCCTAGGGACGACTGCGCACGGTGCGCCTGCTCTGGTCCGGTACGCAGACGGCTTCGGCTCGACGGGCCCGGCCGCGTGCGCACTCGCACAGGTCACCGGACGCGCGGTCCGGCTCCACGGACCGTGCCAGGCCGAGATGCTGGCCGCGATCAGCGCCGTTCCCCGGCTGACCTGGCACTAGGACGAATCTAGGACGGTCCAAGGGCCCGTGCCCATAGCGTCGCCGTGGGGCGCTCAGCTGTTCCCGCGCTACGAAAGGGACAGCAATGAGACGTTCGGTCAAGGCAGCGGTGGTGGCTGCGGCGATGGCCGTCGCCGCTGTCACCACTTCCGGAGTGGCCCAGGCCTGTGGCTGACCGAGGGGTCGGCAGGTCCGCAGCATCTCACCGGCCGGCGGCCACGCCCAGCCGAGTCAGCACGGTCGATCTGAGCCGAAGTACGGTCACGAGCAACGGGGGACAATGATGAGGTTAAGAAGGCATAGGGCGCCGAAGAACGCCATGGGAACGCCGCGCCGCGGGGTGCTAGGCCGGCTCGTACCCGTCCTGATGGGTTCTGCTGTCGCGGCAGCCGGGCTGCTTCCGCTTCCGGTCCTGAGCGCTACGCCGGCGTCCGCCAGCAGCGCTGCCGCAGCGTTTCCGACCGACACGTTCACCATCGCGTTCCAGGCCAACACCACCGCTCTGTGGGAGTCGGGGGGAACGGGGCCCGGCTCCCTCAACACGGGCCTGGGCATGATGCGCGGCACCAGCCCCAGCACCGCGCTCGGAGGGTGCAACGGGAGCGGTGGCCAGACCGCGTTCCAGGCCAACACCACCGACCTGTGGATGATCACCGGGAACGGACACACCACCAACACGGGCCTGGGCATGATGCCCGGGACCAGCCCCAGCGTCATTGCCCACTACGACAGCGCGGGCCACATCGAGTACGACGTTGCGTTCCAGGCCAACACCGGCGATCTGTGGCGCTACAACTCGGAAACCGGACGGGGCACCGACCTGCACTTGGGCATGATGCGCGGCACCAGCCCCAGCATCGCCTCCACCGGCGGGCCCGACGTCGAGATCGCGTTCCAGGCCAACACCGGCGACCTGTGGGTCACGCCGGGCACCACGGCCGGCACCGATCTGCACCTGGGCATGATGCGCGGCACCAGCCCCAGCATCACCAGAAACTACAACAACAAGAGCCATTTCGGTATCGCGTTCCAGGCCAACACCGGCAGCCTGTGGGTCACGCCGGGCACCACGGCCGGCACCGATCTGCACCTGGGCATGATGCGCGGCACCAGCCCGAGTTACACGGTCAGCGGTTCGGGGGTGCCGGGGATCGCGTTCCAGGCCAACACCGGCGCCCTGTGGGTCACGCAGGACAAGCCGGCCGGCGGTGTCTCCACGGGCCTGGGCATGGCTCCTGGTACCAGTCCCAGCATCATGGCGCAGACCTTTACCCCCTCCGACGGCGGGACGACCCGGACCGTCTCGGGCGAGCCGACCGTCGGCAAGCTCTACTACCACCTCGGGCCCAAGCACTGGAACTGCACCGGCACGGTGATCGGCCCCGACATCGTCGCCACCGCCGGCCACTGCATCTACAACAGCACGAACCACGCCTTCGGCGGGCCGCCCGGAATCTGGCTCAACGCCCCGACCCCCGACAAGTTCGTGCCGAACGACAACTCCAGCGGCAATCACGCCGCCTGGTCGGTTCAGAGCATCGGCTACGTCACCAAGCACTGGCACGACGGTCACGCCCCCGATGCCGACTTCGGGGTCTACGTGATCAAGCCACGCTCAGACGGCGCACACATCGGGAACGTGGTCGGGATCCACAAGTGGAAGACCTCGCAAGGCGTGAACGTGGCCTCGACCCCCACCTACACCATCGGCTACCCGCAGGACTACAAGGACCCCCGCGCGTGCAACGCGCCGGCGACCCGGTTCAACGGCGACAACAGCCAGCTGGAGCTCAACTGCACCTTCGCCGACGGAGGGTCCGGCGGCCCGCTCAGCGACAGCACCGGCACGGCCTACGCCAGCATCGGCGGATTCCAGCAGGGCGGCGTCAACCCCTTCCCGTCCTACGGAGTCGTGTGGAACAGCGCATTCGCGGGCTTGGTCGCTTACGCGGAGGGTGGCGGCACCACCGTGGCAGGGGCCAGCTCCGCTGCCCCCGTGCCGGTGACCGCCGCAGCGCACTGAGCGTCAGCGACGTGACCGGGTGAGCTCGTTCACCGGGTCCACAGAGCTCGGCCCGGGACTTGAACCGCGTCTGCGGTACAAGCCCCGGGCCTTGTGCTGCGGCTACGCCTCTGGCCGACGACTGCTGTGGTGCGTCCCCGGCTCATCCCCCCGGCCCCTCCCCGGTTCAACCGGCAGGAGCCGGTAGCCACGAGTGGAACAACTCCCACAACCCGTCCGACACCAGACGCCCCACCATCGCCGTCACGGCCGACAGCTTAGTGATCAAGCCAGTTGAGCCCGTCTCTTAGGAGAGCGCCGCGGTGTCAATCGACGACCGTGACCGGCATGAACCCCAACGCCAAGTTCTCCAAGGCTTGGGGCAGACGACCGAAGGTGGCCACCCGCGCCTCGATCACGTAGAGCTCACCGAACTCGTCCAGCCCGAGAAACCCTCCCCGGCCCAGGTCGAGCTCACCGACCGGCGCGAACGTGCGGCTGAGCTCCGCTCCCCACTCAGTGAACCGGTCGCTCTCACCCACCAGAAGCTCGGGGTCGAACTCGAACGGCTCACGCGCCCGCGTAACCCCCGGACCGCCATGCCCGAACACCAACCCGCCGAACTCTCCGAGGAAGGACTCCGACACCTCATGGAAGCGAAATCCATCCGCCTCCAGCCGCTCCCGCCATACGGACGTGTCCACCCTCCGCCCCGGAACCCAACCAGCATCCCTGAGTACACGCTCCAGCTCTGGTGACATGCCCACATTCTGCCGAGCAGCCGCGCCGGGCGGGCAGCGATCACCTCACCGCCGGGGAACGGTCTCCTTGGTAACCATTTCGCCGCTCATGTACACCCCACGAACTGTGAGGCGTACACGGTCGGTGCGCAGTCATGAGGTGAGCGGCGCGGTGTCTTGGCCGCCGCCGATCCGCCGGACCGCCGTGCGCAGTACGCAGCCGGTCCGGCCCGGCGTTCTCCCTGGGGGCGGCTGCGCATGGTGCGCGTGCTCGGGTCCGGTGCGCAGGTGGGTTCGGTTCACCGGGCTCGGCCGCGTGCGCACTGATCCGTCCCTGTAGGCGGTCCGACTTCGACGCCGGGCTACTCGACAAGGTGCGCCCTGCCTTCCCGGAGCTACCGCCCGCGGCCATCGCGCTCGCGCTGCGCATCTGGGGGCGTCTGCACGGCCTCGTCTCACTGGAGGTCTACGGCCACATGCGCAATCAGACGGTCAGCCCGGACAAACTCTTCCACGAGGAACTCGACCAGCTCGTACGGACATTGGGAATCAGCCCGCAGGGTTGATCGAGTCGCGGTGCACCGCGAGATCGGCCGGCACCGGCCGCTATGCCCCAGGGGCGGGGCGGCCGGCCTTGCGGCGCCCTCTTGGGCCGCAGCAGGCCAGCGCACTTGCCCATGGGGAAATTACGTGAACGTCGACACCAGGAGCACCATCACGCCGAGCGGCTCGACACGGGCGTAACCGGGGCGCGCCCGGCGGCCGTTGGAATTGTGTGACAAGTACCGAAGAGCGAGCCGAGGACACCTGCCCGTTCGTCTACCAGTGCCGACTGCCACTGTCCACGCACACCGTCAACCACCTCGCCGATCTGCTGCGGCGCCACCTCAAAGCGATCCGGTAGGTGGCGGATCCTGCCGCCGGGAAAGATCGCGGTGATCGTCCTGGCCGTACTGCGCCATGACCAGCGCCTGGCCGACATGGCCGGTGGCAACAACGTGTCCGAATCCACCGTCCGCCGCTGGCGGGACGAGCTGATCGGGCTGCTCGCCCCCCAGGCGCCGCGCCTGGACCGCGCCCTGAAGAAGGTCACCAAGCAGGGCAGGGAAGTGTCTTGATCGACGGCGCCCTCATCCACACTCAACGCCGCACCGGCAAAGCCGACCAGCGCAACTACTCCGGCAAGCACCGCAGCCACGGCCTGCACGTCCTCGCCCTGACCGACGAGAAGGGCCGCCTGATCTGGACATCCGCCGCCCGGCCCGGCCGCACCCACGACAACACCGCCGCCCGCCACGACCACATCCTGGCCCACCTGCGCGCCGCCAGCCTCGGCGCGTTGGCCGACCTCGGCTTCCGCGGCCTGGACAACGACATCCTCGATCCCGTCATTGTCGCCGGCTACACCGCCAGCCGTACCCGCAAGCTCACCCCGGGCGAGAAAGAAGCCAACCGCGTCCTCGCCGTCGGACGGGCACCGGTCGAGCACGGCTTCGCTCACCTCAAGAACTTGCGGACCCTCACCAAGCTCCGCACCGAGCCCGCCCGCGCCACCCGACTTCTGCGCGCTCTGCTCGTCCTGACGAACCTCGAAATCAACCGCTGACGGACGATCTACTGCTCAGACAATCGCCCGTGACCGGCGTGACGAGCCCGAGAACCAGTCACACCAGCCCTTTGACCTGCAACTTCAAGTTGGCGGAGGCTCAGTGGCCCGATCGCCGGGTCAGGGGGTGGAGTTGCTCATGTCGAGTGAGAGCACCTGGTAGCGGCGGTGGAAGTTGGCGAGGAAGTCCTCCACGGTCGCCGCTTCCAGGGGCCGGTTGTACTGGCCGGTGACTCCGCGCCGGGCGAGTTCCTCCAGCAGCGGGGACGGCGGGATCGGCTTGGGTCTCGTACTGTTCGGCCCACACGGTGCAGATGCGGAACTCCAGCAGATAGCGGCGTAGCGTGGCCGGCGCAACGGGTGAGCCGTGCCGGTTCACGATGCCGAGCGCTGCAAGGTGCTGGGAGAGCTGCTGCGCAGTGGGCTCCTGTCCGTGCTGCGCGATGTAGCCCTCCCAGGCAAGGAAGTACCGGTCCACGACGGCCAGCGTCTGGTCCACAGCCTTGCCGTTCTTTCTGCCTCTCCCCTGCTCCGGTCCGTCGCCGCCCGCAGGCTCCTCCTCCGCCCCGGGCGACGGTCCGCCGAGACCGGTCGCATTGCCGGTCCCCTGCCCCTGCCTTCCTTCCGGCTCGAGGTCCGATCCGGGAGAGGGACGCGGTGCAGGCACTATCCCGGACGGCCCGGCAGGGTGGGCAGGCGGGGCCTGGTCGGCCGGGCCCGGTGTGTTCGGCGGGGTGCCGAAGAACGGATGGGTGCCGGCCGCCGGGGCGTGTTCGTCGACAGCGGGTGTTGCGGGCACCTGCGTCACCGGGGCCTGCTCTGGCTCAGGCAGGAAGGGAGTCAGCACGGCAGCGGGAAGCGGGCCGCCGGTGGCGGGGTCCGTGATGCCGTAGGCCTCGGAGAGGAACCAGCCGAGTTGCCCCGGATCCGGCACGTAGCCGAACCGCGCAGTGAAATCACGGACTGCGTCGGCGTAGTCCACCTGCTGCTCCAGCCCCTCCCCCTCCCCCACGGGTGCCGTTTCGACGGGACTCACACCCTCCGGCAGGACCAAGCGCTCAGGTACCAAAGCGGGCGCTTCGCCTGCCTCCAGGAGCTGGCCTGACTCGTCCTCCAACTCCGCTGGAGATGAGGGCACATCCGTTCGTTCAATGGTGACCGCCGGCGCGGGCGGAAGCAGCACCGGCTCCATGCCGGCCGCGGCCAGTCCCGCGGGGGCGGTCTCGGCGAGCGGGACGCCGAACTTCGCCAGGCGCAGCGGCGTGAGGGATTCGACGGGGGCCTTGCGGCGCCAGGCGCGGCCGTAGACGGACTGGAGGCGGGCGCGGTAGACGAGGCGGTCCTGTTCGAGCTTGATGACCTGCTCGTAGGAGCGCAGCTCCCACAGCTTCATCTTGCGCCACAGCAGGAACGTCGGCACCGGCGACAACAGCCACCGCATAATCCGCACACCCTCCATATGCCGGTCCGCAGTGATGTCCGCGATCCGGCCCACCGCATGCCGGGCCGCCTCGACCGAGACCACAAAGAGCACGGGAATCACGGCATGCATGCCCACACCCAGCGCATCCGGCCAGGCGGCCGCGCCGTTGAAGGCGATCGTGGCAACCGTCAGCAGCCAGGCTGTTCTGCCGCAGCAGCGGGAACGGGATGCGCATCCAGGTCAGGAGCAGGTCGAGGGCGAGCAGCACACAGATGCCCGCGTCGACTCCTATCGGGAAGACGTAGGCGAAGTTCCCAAAGCCCTTCTTGAGCGCGAGCTCGCGGACCGCCGCGTACGAACCCGCGAAACCGATCCCGGCGATCACCACGGCACCCGCGACGACGACGCCGATGAGTATCCGGTGCATTCGGGTGAGCACGACTGGTGAACTGCTCTTGGCCACGCCCCGCCCCTCCTGCCTCTGCCTCATCCTGTTCACACTCTCACGACGGGTCACCCGTGCTGCTGGTTCGGAGAACTACGTCGCAGATCTTCATGGAACGGTGAGCACTGGGTGGTTGGTTCGGGCAGGCGGCACAGGAACGCGGAAGCCATGACGACGCCCCGAGGCCTGAGGGCGTTTTATACGGCGCAAAAGTCAGGGCCGCCCGGAGTCCTACCGCCCACAGGGGAGGTTTTTACGCCGTAAAAACCGCACGGCCTTCAGAGGACGTCGAGTAGTCCCTGGGCAATCTTCTGCACTGCATCGGGCGCGCAGGGCTCCACGATGACAGCGATGACGGCATCGGGGTTCGTCCAGTCGGCCAGAGCCTCAGCCTTATCGGCGGCTGGCTCCTCGACGCGAGGTTCCGGGACGCTCTGCTGCGCTGCTGGCGCTGCCGGGCTCGGTGCTTCCTCAGGCGGAGCCAACGTAACTGCAGGGGCCGCTGTGTGGTCGACCTCGCCCTGGTCGTCCAGCTCGCCTGCTCGGCTGCGACCGGGACCACCCAGAGATCCATCGGGCAGATGGTCACCGCCCAGCACATGCAGGCCCGCATGCAGGGCGTAAGTACCTGGCTCACCGGAAGCGCCCGGCCCGCCGCGGCAGCAGTGGCCGGCGCCATCGGCCTGCTGTGGGGCGTGTGGTCTGCCCTGGTCGTGGGCAGCACCCTCCTCGTCGTCCCCGAGGTCCTCCTCGTGCTGTCACCCCTGCACCGCCTGCGGACCATGCCCAAGACCTCCGCCGAGGAAGTTGCCGATCCCCTCTCGACTGCGATGGCTCCCTCCGGGGACAGCCCCGTACTTGACGGAGGAGACCGGTCGTGACCCCGGCGGCCAGCGCATGCTCCTCGCCTCAAGTACCCGCTCCCTGTGATGTGAGAAAGGCCGAGACCATGACTGTTCCCCGCGCAGCGGCACCTGCCGACGCCGGCGAGATCGCCCGCCTGAGATCGGAGCTGATCCTGTCCGAGCCGCTCGATACGACCTGGCTCGCGCTCTGCCGCACTCAGCTCGCCGACCGGCTCGACTCCGGCGGCGACGCGCGCGCCTACGTCGTCGACGCCCCCACCGGCGGGCTCGCCACCTGCGCTCTCGCGCTGATCCACCCGGTGCTGCCCGCACCGAAGTACCCCCGCGGGCTCGCCGCGCGCATACATGCCGTCGCCACGGTCCCTGCCTACCAGCGGCGCGGGTACGCCAAGGCGGCCCTCACCATGCTGCTGGAGCACCTGGAAGGCGAAGGCGTCACGCTCTATGAGCTCTACGCCAGCGAAGGCTCGGCGCCGCTGTATGCATCGCTCGGCTTCAAGAGCGACCCGGCGCTCATGCGGATGACCCGATTCCCCACCCCGGCCGGCGGGAGCGCTTCATGAGCCCCGGCCAGACCTGGCTGCCGCCAGAGCAGTACGCCGAGACCGTGGCGAAGGCGACCCTTTTCGGCTCCGTGTTCTTCACCGACGAGCACGAGCACCCCGTGCACCTGAGGTCCGTGTACTCAGCGGTTCACCCCTGGCAGTGGCCCGGGGGAATCACGGAGGCGGGCGAGCGGCCGTGGGAAACCGCCGTCCGCGAGTGCGCGGAGGAAACCGGGATGGTGCTTCCCGGCCCGCCACGGCTTCTGGCGGCCGTCTTCGGACTCCCCGGCGCCGAGTGGCCTTACGCGACTGCCGGTTTCGTCTTCGACGGTGGGCGCCTCACCGCACAGCAGATCGAGGCCATCGTCCTCGCGCCGGACGAGCACAGCGAGGTACGGGCGCTCCCCCTCGCGCAGTGGCAGCCCCTCGTACCGGCCCGGGACTTCGCCCGCCTCACAGCCGTCATGGATGCGCGCCGCACCGGCGCCACGGCTTACTTCGATACCTGGGACTGGGAGACAAGGTGACCATCATCCTGATGTCCGACCCGCAGGTCGCCGCCATCCCTGTCGAGGAATGCGGCGACCCTTGGCCGACGCCCGCAGCACGCAGCGCGTGCTCGTCGACAACCGAAAGCAGGACTCCACCGGGGCGTTCGCGCATCTGCTCGACGGCGTGCTGGAGCGGCTGCTGCACGCCCAGGCGCTCCTGCCCGATGGGATCCGTTTGCTGGTCATCGAGGGCTATCGGCCGCCGAGCCTGCAGCGGGAGTATTTCGAGGAGTATGCCGCCGAACTGCGCACGGCGCACCCGAAGTGGACCGGCGAACAGATCCGGCATGCCACCAGCAGGTACGTGTCGCCCCCGGAGATCGCCCCGCACAGCGCCGGCGCCGCCGTCGACCTGACCTTGGTGGGCCCCGATGGTCTGGAGATGGACATGGGCGTCCGCGTGAACGCGAGCCCGGAGGAGAGCAACGGAGCCTGCTACACACACGCGGACACGATCAGCCCGCAGGCCCGAGGCAACCGCGACCTCCTCGGCACCGCCCTGTCAGCAGCCGGGTTCTGCCCCTACGAAACCGAGTTCTGGCACTGGAGCTTCGGCGAACGCTACTGGGCCCTGATGACGAACTCGGCCGCCGCCCGGTACGGCCCCCAGGACTGGCCCTGAGCTGCCCCGCAATCGCGATGGGTGCCGGCCGCCGGCCAGTGATCGCCCGCCGTCGGACACGTCGCCAGCCCCGGCATCATCACCCCGAACTCGGCTTCATCACAGCCCCCTTCCCTCCACAACACCCCGCACATGAGTAGGAAAGGCCGCCCCCGTGCCCGACACCAACTGGGACACCATCGGCAAGCTCGCCTCCTACTTCACCGCATACGACACCGAACTGGGCTTGTCCCCACATGAACAGTGGACCCTGCAAGTCCTGAAGATCTCCGAGGAGATGGGCGAGGCTGCCCAGGCAGTCGTCGGCGCCCGGGGCACCAATCCCCGCAAAGGCACAACGGGATGACATCACGTCCACGACGAGGTCGCTGACGTGATCACCACCGGCATGGTCACGCTCGCACGCATGCGACCCGACGACGCCGCCGCCTTCCTCCACCAGTAACTGGCCTCAAAGTCCGGGAAGTTCCTGCTCCCGGCCGCCGTGACGCCCGCACAGTCCCCGGAGACGGTATGAACGGCGACACCCAACACCCCCGTGCTCAGCACGGACCGGCCAAACCTGCTCCCCCCGCCTCCACGGACCGCAGTGCACGGATCACGAGCCGACCGCGTACCTCCCGAGCGCCAGCCCCTCACGTCGCACTCGGGGTCGGCATCATCCTTCACGGCCCTGGCGGGGTTCTCCCGGGACTCCATCGCAGGGGAACGCGTGAACTACCGGGCGGTTCTGTCGAGCCGGGCGAGTCCCTCAAAGGTGCAGTCATCCGTGAACTTCACGAAGAGACCGGCTGCGCGGCCCATGAAGAGGATGTCGTTCTGCTCGGCACACTGGTTGACCACGTCGACGACGTCCCGCACTCTCACCTTGTCCGCCAGCCCCCACGAGGCCGGCTGACAACGCCCTGGTCCTGGACTGCCTTGGACCCACACCACCCGCGGAGGACTTCTGCGCGGCTGTGGGTCGTCGAGCCCGTCGCTCTGCTCGATGCCCGCCACCGTCCGGCCCTCCAACTGGCCACGACAGCAACAGCATTGCGCGGGTGCAGTGACTCACCGGTGGCGCTACGCGTGCCTCACAGGGAGTCGCTCCTGGTGTGCTGGACGTACACGCCTTCGAGGAGAGTGGTCAGGTAGCGGCGCGCCGTCTCGATACGGGTGGCAGGGGTGCTGTGGACGTTCGCGGCGTAGGCGATTCCACACATGAGCGGGACGAGGTCGTCGGAGGTCAGGTCGGCTCGCACCACTCCGGCGTCGCGAGCCCGCCCGAGCAGCTCATCCCCGACCGACCACAGGGCCTGCTTCAGTTCGGTGGTACGCGGCAGCGCGTCCGTGGGCGCGGCGGTGACGGGAGACAGGGATGCGTCGGTGACCTGAGCCTCGATGGTGCGGGCCAGGAAATCGGCGAGGGCCCGCCCGGGGTGGTCGTCGGCCAGGGCCTGCTCGCCGTGCGTGGCGAGCGCTTCCAGGCAGGGGGTGGCGACGGTCTCCAGGAGCGCCTCTGCGGTGGGGAAGTGTCGGTATACGGTGCCCACGCCCAGTTCGGCGCGGCGGGCGATGTCGTTGAGCTGGAGTGGTGTGCCTTCGTCCACGAGATCGCGGGCCACCGCGACGATCCGTTCCCAGTTGCGGGCGGCGTCCTTGCGCAGGGGGGCGGTCGTCATGGGAGAAGTCTAATGGGATGGCTCATCCGCATTGCTGGGCTGCTCTTGCCGGATGCTCGACTGTGGAGCGCTCCCGGCCTGACCTCCCGGAAGGGGGCGCGGCATCGTGAGTTGCAGTTGCAGATGCCGACGCCTGCCTCCCCGCGTCTTCGCGTCTTCGCAGATACGTCCGTCACGCTGCCCTGATTAGCCGTGCTGCGGTTACGCCCCCCGTCGCCCTTACGTCGCCGTGAGAGGCGCGAGGCGCTCGCTCAGGTGCCGGACGGCCGCGGCGATGCGGGGATCCGCTGCAGAACGGGCGGTGGGGACCGGACGCGCCTGGGGTCCGATGACGATGCCGGAACGGTCGGCCAGTGTGTCATCGGTCGCGGCGAAGATCGAGGACTTGGCGGCCACGGACGCCGGGCCCGACGTCGCGCGTTCGAACTTCCGCCTGACCAAAGGCCAGATCACCCGCAGCCCCGGCGAGACGATCCGCGGGTCGGTCATGGTGCCGTTGGTCATGTCGGTCGCTGCGCCGCCCGGGTCCGCCGCGAAAACGGAGACGCCCGTGCCTTCGAGGCGGTCGGCCAGGTCAAGGGTGTAGGTGAGGTTGGCGAGTTTGGCGCGGCCGTACCAGTGGAAACCGTAGTAGCCACCGGGTGGCTCGACGGCGTCGAAGACGCGCTTGGCAACCCCGATCGCGCCCGAGGTGACGTTCACGATCCGGCTCGGAGCACCGTCCTGCAGTGCCGGCAGGAGCAACTCGGTCAGCAGGTAAGGCGAGAGATGGTTGACAGCGAACGTCGCCTCGATGCCGTCGACCGAGTCCTGACGGTCCGGGAACATCGCCCCGACATTGTTGACCAGCACAGTCAGTGGTCCCTCGGCGGCAATCCGGTCGGCGAGAGCGCGCACGGCTCCGAGCGAGGCGAGATCGGCAGCCAGGAACCGGGCGGGATGCTCCGGCGCCGTGGCGTTGATCCGTTCGACCGCCCGGGCACCGCGCTCGGCGCTGCGCCCGACCACGGTGACCGCCAGGCCCCGTGCGGCGAGCCCCATGGCGGTCTCGACCCCGATTCCCGCCGTCCCCGCCGTGACTACTGCTGTCCGCTTCATCGTGCCCCACCCCATCCATCCGGATGACCTATCCGGTTAACGCCAACATAGCAGATACGGATTACCTATCCGGTTAATGTGCGGGGAGAGCCTCACACCCGTTCGGGCATGCGAAAGCCGCCCGTGCCGTCCGGGCGGGATGCTCGGGCGGCACTGGCTGACGAGGTTGGGGTACGAGACCCGGCTCGCCGGGCTCGGGAGCGCGGGCGCGCTACCCGGCCAACGACGTCCCACCCGTTGGCCGGATGCGCGGAAGATCAGGCCGCTGTAGCGAGCGCCCGGGCGGGCTGTGTCTGCTCGTAGGCGTGGCCGACCCGCAGGAGTGTGGGCTCGCCGAGGGGCCGGCCGAGCAGCTGCATGCCGATGGGCAGGCCCGCCGCGTCGTGGCCGACCGGAACGGTCAGGGCGGGCACTCCGGTGATATTGGCGGGGGCGTTGAGGCGTACGTAGGCGTCGGAGACACTCTCGGTCGTGCCGTCGGGCCAGGTGACCGTCTCCTGATCGGCTCCGACCGCGGGCATCGGGACGCTCGGGGCGGCGATCACGTCGACCTCCTCCAGCATCCGAGCCCACTCGGCGCGCATGAGCGTGCGGGAGCGTTGAGCGCGCACGTAGTCACCGGCACTCATCAACTCGCTTGCCTCCAGGAGGATGCGTACGTCCTCCTGGTACAGCCCGGGGACCGTGCGCAGGCTGCCTTCGTGGTAGGCGCCGGCTTCCGGCACCATCAGGCCCCACTGGGTGGCCTGGATGTAGCGGGTCATGGGGATGTCGACCTCGATGAGCTGTGCGCCCAGGGCTTCCAGCTGCCCGATGGCCTGCCGGACGGCAGCCTCCACCTGAGGGTGAACGTTGTCGAAGTAATAGGTGCGCGGCAGGCCGATGCGCAGCCCTGTCAGGTCCGTACCGGCACCGGGCCGGTAATCCGCGACGGGCACCGAGAGCGAGGCGGGGTCGCGCGGATCGTGTCCGGCGAGCGCGGTCAGGACCAGGGCCGCATCCTCGACGGTTCGGGTGATCGGGCCGACGTGGTCCAGTGACCAGGACAGGGAGGTGACGCCGTGACGGGGCACGAGACCGTAGGTCGGCTTGAGGCCGACGACACCGTTGAGCGCGGCGGGCACCCGGATCGACCCGCCGGTGTCGGTGCCCAGGGCGAAGGTCGCCGAGCCCGACGCGACGGCGACCGCTGAGCCGCCGCTGGAGCCGCCGGCGACCCGGCCGAGGTCCCAGGCATTGCGGGTCTGCGGGGTGGTCAGGCCGAACGCGAACTCGTGGGTGTGGGTCTTGCCGAGCAGGACCGCGCCGGCTGCGCTCAGACGCGCGGCGACTGTGCTGTCCGCTGTCGCACGATGGTCGGCACGGACCCGGGAGCTGGCCGTAGTGGCCATCCCGCCGACATCGATGAGGTCCTTGAGTCCCATCGGGATGCCGTGCAGCGGTCCCCGGTAACGGCCTTGAGCCAATTCGTGTTCGGCTTCGCCCGCCGCGCGGCGCGCCTGCTCCGCGGCGACCGTGACGTAGGCGCCGAGGTGCGGCTCCGTCTTCTCGATCCGGTCGAGGACGGAGTCGACCAGTTCGAGGGGGGACAGTCGCCGGTCCCGTATCGCGTCCGCCGCGGCGGCGAGGGACAGCTCATGCGGCTGCATCGCGCTTCTCCTGTCCGGCGTGGTAGGCGGCGGCGGGCGGCGCGTCCGCGAAGTCCAGCTCGCGCAGGACCGAGACGACGCTGTGGATGTGGTTGGCGACCGCGGCGACCGCGGCGTGCCTCTCGGCGGGCAGCTCAAGTCCGGCGCGGGCGGCCCAGCGGGCGGCCTCTGGCGGTGTGAGTTCGACGGCGGACATGGATGTTCTTCCTGTCGGTGGAGGGCGGAGCGGCGGAGTGACCGGACACCCTGAGGCCAAGGATTAGCTTTAGACAGCCGCAGACGCCGCGGCAGCTCGGCAGCCCGTGCGAGAGCGGCCGGGCGCGCGGTCAGGCCGCGGTGGCCGAGGTCTCGGCGCCGCGCTCGGCGAGCAGCCGGTAGCGGCCGTCCTCCCGGCGGACGGTGCCGGCCGTGGGCTTCGGGAAGTGGGTGCCCATGAGCAGCGCGTCGGTGTCCGCCAGGGCGTCGAGCAGCCGGGCGCGGGTGCGGATCGCCTGGGCGGGGTCGATGTCGACGCAGCTGTTCACGTGCGGGTGGGACAGCTGCACGGGGTGGTGGATGCTGTCGCCGGTGATCAGCGCGCGGCGGTCGCTGCCGCGCAGTTCCACGGCGACCTGCCCCGGGGTGTGGCCCGGGGCAGGGACCAGCAGGACGCCCGGCGCCACCTCGTACCCCTGATCGGGCACGTCCACGAGGTCGTACTGTCCGGCGTCGCGGACGGGGGTGACGGAGTCGCGGAACATCTGGCGGCGGGCCTCGTCAAGGTCGGTTGCGGCCCAGTGGTCCCATTCGGTGCGGCTGGTGAGGTAGCGGGCGTTGGGGAAGGTGGGAACCCAGTCCTCACCGGCGAGGCGGGTGTTCCAGCCGACGTGGTCGGTGTGCAGGTGCGTGGTGATCACCAGGTCCACGGACTCGGGCGGGAAGCCGGCCGCCGCCAGGCGCTGCAGGAAGTCGGTGTCGAGGCCGTTCCAGGCCGGGTTGGCGCGCGGCTTGGCGTTGCCGATGCCGGTGTCCACGACGATCCGCAGCCCGCCCGCCTCCACCGCGAAGCTGTGGCTCGCCAGGCGGGGGACGTCGGCGTCGGCGAAGTCGGGGCGCAGCCACGACGCTTCGTCCAGCACCTCCTTGGTGGCGTCCGGCAGCAGCCACGGTCCGGTCTGGCGCGGCAGTTCGATCTCGTCGACGCGGCGTACGGCGATGTCGCCGAGGTTCCAGCCCGTGTGTGCGGAGGAAGTGGCTTGACGGGGCGTGGCGGTGCTCATCAGGTGGGTCCTTTCGGATGGGGCGGCGCGGCGGAAGGGGGGATCCGGTCAGCCGGTGCTCGGCTGCCGCACGGCGCGGACGCGGCCTATCAGGTCCAGCAGGATGACCGTCACGGCGTCGAGCGGGACGGCGGTCCGTAGGCCGTACACGTTGGTCAGGAAGCCTGCGCGGACGGCGGGGCCAGGACACCGAGCATGGAGCACCTCTCACACTTAAAGGCGAACGCTTTGCGTTAGACACAGTAGGCGGCGGCGTCCCCGAAACGCAAATCTTTAGCTTTTGGCCGCCGGAGGGAGCGGACCCCGGCCGAGCGCCGACGCCACGAGCCGGTCGGTGTAGGCCGCCGAGAGGTCCGAGGGACGGAACAGGATGCGGTACATCAAGGGGGCGACGACGACGTCCAGCAAGGTCTCCACATCGGGCACGGCCTCCCCGCGCCCGGCCGCGCGCACACCGAGGACCTTCAACTGCTCGACGGCATAATCGGAGCAGCGAACCGCATTGCCCTGCTCGGGGTCACCCAGCAGGGCGTCCCGGATGTACGTACGGCCCGCAGTCGAGGACATCTCCTCCGCGAACTGCACCGCCCACGCCTCCAGGTCCGCCTGCAGGCTGCCGTGGTCGGCCGGCGCACCATCGGGACGCAACCTCTCGACAGCCACGTCGGACAGCAGCTCCCGGAGGTCCCCCCAGCGCCGGTAGACGGTGGACGGCGTCACTCCCGCCCGGGCGGCGACCAGCGGCACGGTGAGCGCATCCCGCCCCACCTCAGCCTCCAGATCACGGACGGCCTGATGCACGGACTGCTGGACGCGGGCGCTGCGCCCGCCGGGGCGTGTGGTAGCTCGGGCACTCATGCGTCCAGCTTAATGCGAAGAAGTTGCGTACGGTCTGGCCGGCCAGACCTCGGAGGCTCTGGCCGTGCAAAACATCGCAGAGCCAACCGCCCCGCCGGCGCCGGCACAGCACAGCCCCGGACCGGGCACCACGCGCGGCTGAACACCCACCCGTTTCGAAAGGTTCGAAAGGAGAGACGCGGCGGCCGTCGGCCGGACCGACCCCCGTCCGGCCCGGCCGACGGCGCGCGCTTCAGAGGGGCGCTGGCGTGCGCCACGGGCGAACTCTCAGGACATGAGCCACCCGTGGCGCGGCCAGGGCACCCGTCACCTGACTCACGGCGCCGCGGCGCTTCAGTCGTACCGGCCACTCGTGAAACGGCCGACCGTGGGGGGACCGGCCGTTCCCGAGTCCGGTCAGCTCTCGTGCCGCAACTGGACCGTCAGGCACCCCGGCCGTCCGCGACGACATGGAGATGCGGCGGGAAATCATCGCTCTCGGAGATGTTCACGGACCGGCGCTGCCTGCTCCACCGCAGCCGGAGAACACCTTGACCCACCACCGGGGCCGACCCGGTCCGCGCCCTGACGACGATCTGAACGTCCCCTTCCGGCATGCGCTGCCCCAGTTCAAGGGGCAGAACCGTGTAGCCGGCCCCCGACGTGACGTAGGCGACCGTAGCGCTGTTCAAGGGAATGACCTTCAACTCGTAACTACCAGGAGCCTCCCCCAGCGAGTCGACGAGCCGCACCTTCGTTTCGTACATGGCGGTGAACTCCTCATGACGGCGAAGAGAGAGACAGCGGCGCCCTGTGCACACTGCTGGCCCGCATGTCGTACCGCACACCGAGCTGGACAGCGACCGCCCTCCGCAAGGACTCCACCCCAACGCAGCCGGGACACGTCCACCACGCAACGGACGCCCCCATTCCAGACAGCGCCCCGGTGCTCCGCACCCCACCACACCCGCCCACCACACTCAGCACCCCCGACCGCCGACCGCGCAACCCCCGTTCGTCGTAGCCCTGTTGGAACCATTGGAGGAACACACCTCGCCAGCAAGACCACCTCAATGGGGCCCGGGCGAAAGCCGGTGAACCGGTCTGGTGTGATGCCCGCTACCGTCAGTACTGCGGATGCCCCAGCAGGCCGTGCCGCCTTCAGGCGGCCAATTGCGCGCCTTGCTGGGCAACAGAGCAACCTGCTGAGCCGATGAGCAGGTTCGGTGTCCCATTCAACCCCGGCGGAACCATGCCGCTGCCGAGCGGTTCTGGTCCCCGATTGTGTCCAGTACAGCGCCCACCTCGCACCCAGCCGGGACGGGATGTTCGGCCTGTTCAAGAGCCCCGACGCGCCCTCAGCGGATGCTGGCACGGTACTGGTCGCGCTGATGCTCCCTCACCACGCGACCGGCTCGGCCGTGAGCCTCGCGCATGAGCACGGCAAGATCGAGGATCCCAGAAAATTGCCGAGGCCCACCAGCATGCGGCCGGCGCCCGCAGGCCCCCGCGGGCGCCGGAAAGGAACAATCTCCAGGCACCACCGCCCCGACGAGGGGGACGCTGAAGGACCCGGCATGACTCCCCCACGCCCCAGTGCTCGCGCGAGGACATCCGCGAAACCTCGACAACGACGCCCAGCAGAACTACGGCTCCAACGGTTCCGGTCTCACGCGGCGGGTTCCTTTGCCACGGAAGCCGCCGGAACGGGTGTCCCGTCCGGCGGGTGCCAGCCGGGACCGCGGAATACCCGACCGACCCGCTCGCTCCAATTGTCTGCCATTTTAATGTCCTTGGCGATGGCTATGTATTCGTGTGAGGCGACCTTCAGCGGGTTGTACGTCCGGATGTTCTTGGTCAGCCCGTAAACGGGCCGCTCGGTCTCCGCGACGAACGTTCCGAAGAGGCGGTCCCAGATGATGAGGACTCCGCCATAATTGCGGTCCAGATAGTTGCCCTGGGCCGCGTGGTGCACACGGTGGTGCGAGGGCGTGTTGAAGATGAATTCGAACCACCGCGGCATCTTGTCGATGCGCTCGGTATGGATCCAGAACTGGTAGACGAGATTGACAGAGGAACAGAATGCGAGCACCACCGGGTGCACACCGGCGGCGACCATCGGGAGGAAGAAGAACCCTACGGTGAACGTCATCCAGGGCTGGCGCAGCGCGGTGGTCAGATTGAATTTCCGACTGGAGTGGTGGACGACGTGACAGGCCCACAGAATCCGGATGACATGGTGACTTCGGTGGGACCAGTACGAGAGGAAGTCCTGCACGAGCAGCATTAACGGAAAGGTCCACCACAGTAACGGGATGCGCAGCGGGGTCAGTTCGTAGACGACGCCGTAGATCGCAACGTCCTGGAACTTCCACAGGAAGCCGAAGAAGAGACTGCCGAGCCCCATACTGACGCTGGTCGCCGCGTCCTTGACCTCGTATCCTGCGTCCTCGTCGTCGGGATGGAGCCGGACACTGATGATTTCGACGATGGTGAGCAGCGCGAAGGCAGGTATGGACCAGACCACGATATCAGGGAAGTCCGACATGGCGGGAATCATAGGCCGCCTTCCGACCCAGGAGTTGACACATATTGCCTGGTGGGCGCCCGGTATTGCTGCCGCAGCGTCAAGACGGAGTCTGCCAAACAACGTCTGCGTCTCGTGACTGTCTGAGAGATATATCGCCGGATCCTTCATCGCGGCTGGCGGATTCCATTTCGATCGGTTTTCTCGCATGCGCCGCGCGGCGAGATCTGATCGACAAGGCGCTCACCGAGCCCCATCGCACGGAACAGCGCGTCCGGCCGCCGCCCGCGAGTTTGGGCGAATGCCACCGAGCTTGCGTAGCGAACTCGCCACGCCCGCGCCAGAGTTGGCAGAGCCGTTGCGCAGCCTGGTTGCCGCGATCAACGGCGCGCGGGTGTGCCACGGCACTGCGATCCACCCTCCTCAAGCGTCCTCGGGCAGGGCGCGCCCTCACCCCAGCGCGGACGGTGTGCCAGCACGGAAGCCCTCCGCAGGCGACCGGCAAGTCCGAGCCACCTGGTGCGCGTCTATCCGGACACTTGCCCTCCAGGTCCCGGAAGTTTGCCCTGTTCCCTGTCGCTCTGGTGCATGCGAGTCCGCACCCAGGTCCCTAGCCTTTGGGCGAGGAACGAAGCCGAGCAGTTCCGGACCTGGTGCACACGAAAGTGAGGTCTCCCCCGTGATACGGAGGATGCTGACAGAGGGTCTCGGGGGTCTCGCAACAGGAACATCAACCTTGGCTGTCCTTAGGAAGTACTCGTGGGAATTCCTAGAGGTCAAAGATCTCGCCGTCGAACGCGGCGCCCCGCTGACAGTGGACGTCCGCGGTCCTGGTGACGGCGCTCCTCGGCCGCCCCTTCACTCGGGGGGACAAGTGCGTCCTGCGGAAACCGCACATCGTCTTCTCCGGCCACATCGAACGGCTGATGCGCGCGGCCCCACTCGTGGGCGCCGATCCACGCCGCGAGGACGGCGCAGCCCTCGGCCTACAGGCCGTCCCGGACCGAACCTGGTCCAGCACGACCTCACCCGGATCTCCGCCGGTCACTGACGTCCACAGCTCCACAGCGATGGATGGGGAAGGCGAAAGGAGCGCCCTTGCCCTGCGCGAGGTCAGGGAAATCTTCGACTCGAAGAAGCCAGGTGAAGAGCAACTACGTTCCGAAACTTGAGCCGTTCGCCGGCCCGCACCCATGTGACCGCGGCACCGTGCGTCGGGCTCGTCCGGCACGGTGCGGTGCCGGAGGAACGGCAGGCCGGTCTGCGCAGTCGGGAACTCCAAGGGTTCCAGCTGATAGCGCGAAGTCGTACGCACACCCCGCCGGATCAGGTGCACGTGGCCCCGGGCAACAGAGAGCCGGAAGCGGCGGGTGTCCAGGCAGTCCCCCCAGAAAGGCGACACGGAAATGGCCAACTCCCGTAGTGTCCCGCTTTGGAATTCTTTGACGATAGAGAGGCGATTCATCCCGGCTCAGGGGCGGATGACCTATCAGCCACCCCAAGGCTGGTTCACGATCGTGGCTCCTTTAAGAGGCTTGTGCCAGGTGGAATACCCGGACACTTCGGGCTGGCATCAGACCACGCTCGTCTCCGGAGACACCTCTCGTCTCGTCGGCAAGAGTGCGGTACGGCTTTGTCGGCCCCCGTCAGGGATGCAGCGCGTCGAGGTGGCTTTCATCGCGCTGCCCACGCAGCAGCTTCGGTGCTATGTGGACGAGCATCCGGAAGTCGCTGTCCGTGACCTGTCGGCTCTGGAGGCTCCGCGGGTCTTCGACCCCGTGGCCGCGGCCATGGCTCCCGCGTTGCTTCGCGCCCAGGACGCGGGAGTGAGTGAGCACTACGCGTTCAGCGCGGCGCACTACCTGACCGCCCATCTGCTCCACCCACACCATGAACCTCAGCGTGACACTCAGGGACTGAACCCGGAGCGGCTGCTCGCGGTGGTCGACTACATGCGCGACCACCTGGCGACCCACATCACCCTCAAAGACATGGCCAAGGAAGCCCTGCTCAGCCGCTACCACTTCATACGTCAGTTCGCCGCCGCCACCGGAAAGACACCCGTGCAGTACCTGACCGAGTTACGTGTCGAAACCGCCTGCCGTCTCCTCACCACGAGCGACGAACTCATATCTCAGGTCGGCAGCCGCTGCGGCTTTCCCAATCCGGAGAGCTTCGCCCGCGTCTTCAGGAAACACCTCGGCTGCTCGCCGTTGCAGTACCGGCATCGGTCCCGGCCGGAGTGACCTCACAGAACAGAACGGTGTCCCAGCCGTGTGCGCCACTGCCCTCACCATGCTCGTGAGGGCAGCAGGACCGGGCCTCACCCGATCACCACCACCCGCGTCGGGTCCCTCGCCGCTTGACGGATTCTCGGCCGATCGGCGAATTCTCCGTGGCTGGTCTCATGCGTTGATCGTGGCGGTCTCGATCCGGTCGACCACGTCCTGCACGGTCTGCAGTTCTTTGAGCTCCTCGTCGGGAAGGTCCACCTGGAAGGTCTCGGCCACGGACACCGCTATCTCGATGAGGGCGAGCGAATCGATTTCGAGATCCTCCACCAGCCGCTTCTCCGGTGTCACCTGGCCCGCCGGAACACCGCTGATCTCCTCGACGATGTCTGCGACCGATTCAAGGACCGTCTTGTTCTGGCTCATGTGTGACTCCGCTTCTGGTTGACCGTGTCCGTCATTGAAGAGCCTTCTTCCTGTCCGCTCTGGCGGCAGCGGCGGCAAAGCGCTCCCGCTGCTTCGCCGCCTGCCGATCCAGCGCGTCCAAGTGGACGGCGAGGCGCTCGCGCTCCCGCTCCGCCGGACCGTCAAGACCCTCCAGCTCGAACAGCTGCCAGTGCTTGAGCAGCGGACGCACCACCTCGTCATGGTGGATGCGCAGGTCGTAGATGCCGGCCTGGGCGATCACCATGGACTTGCGTGTGAAGTTCGGGATCACGGTGCCAGGCATCGTGAATTCGATGACTTCTTTACAGATGGCCCGGACCGTGGCGGAGGGGTCGATCTCCATGCCGGCCTTCACCAGCGACCGGTAGAAGACCATGTGCAGGTTCTCGTCGGCAGCGACCCGGGCCAGCATGCGGTCGGCGACGGGGTCGTTCACGAAGCGGCCCGTATTGCGATGCGCGATCCGCGTCGCCAGCTCCTGGAGCGACACATATGCCAGGGATTCGAGCGGAGTTCTGTGGGCATTGTGATAGCCGGCCTGGACCACGGCCATGCGCTGGGCTTCCAGCTCGTCCGGGTCGAGCGCCCGGGTGACCACCAGGTAGTCCCGTATGCAGATGGCATGCCGGCCTTCCTCTGCGGTCCAACGGCCGACCCAGGCGCCCCAGGCGCTTTCGAGTCCGAAGCCATTCGCGATCTCTCGGTGGTAACTCGGCAGGTTGTCCTCGGTGAGCAGGTTGACCTCCAGGGCAGTCTGCGCCTGCGGGGTGAGCCTCGACTGGCCCGGGTGCCACGGCACCTTCGTGAAGTCGCGGCCCTCTTCCCACGGCACGTATTCGTGGGGCATCCAGTCCTTGGCCATGGCCAGATGCCGGTCGAGGTTCCTGGCGACCACCGGTTCCAGCTCGGCCAGCAAGTCGGTCTTCACACCGGTCTCCTGGGGTTCAAGGCTTCGTGAAGGACAGCACCACGTTGTGCCCGCCGAAGCCGAATGACGTCGACAGCGCGGCCGTTGGAGCCGTGTGCCGGGGCCGGCCGGTGACGAGGTCCAGATCGATCTCGGGAGCCGCCTCAACGAGGTTGCGGATGGCCGGGATCACCCCGTGCTCCAGGCTGAGGACGGTGAAGACGGCCTCAACCGCTCCCGCCGCGCCCAGCAGGTGCCCGAGGGCGGACTTGGTCGCCGTAACCACGGGGTGAGTGCCGACAGCCCGGCGCAGGGCGTCGGCTTCGGTGAGGTCTCCGGTGGGCGTGCCCGTCGCGTGCGCGTTGACATGGGTGATGTCCTCGGGAGTGAGGTCCGCGTCCCGCAGGGCCTCCGCGACGGCCCGGATCTGCCCTTCGACGTCGGGCGTCGTCATGTCGTATGCGTCCGACGTGACGCCCGCACCGGCGAGTAGAGCCCGAGGGCGTACGCCCCGGGCCGCCGCGAATTCGGCCCGCTCCAGTACGACAACGCCGGAGCCCTCGGCCATGACGAAGCCGTCGCGGTCCCTGTCGAAGGGCCTGGAGGCCAGTTCGGGCGTGTCGTTGCGGGTGGACAGGGCTCCCATACGAGCGAACCCTCCGATGGAGAGAGGATGCAGGCAGGCGTCCGTGCCCCCGGCCACGACGACATCGGCGCGTCCTGCCCGGATCAGCAGGGCCCCCACGGCCAGGGCCTCCGCCCCTGAAGCACAGGCGCTGGTCGGCGCGTGCGTTCCGGCGCGTGCGCCGAGTTCCAGGCTCACGACGGCCGCCGCACCGTTGGGCATCAGGCGCGGGATGGTGAAGGGCGACAGTAGCCGGGGCCCGGCCTCTTCGAGGCGATCGTTCTGCTCAAGCGTCGTCAGCGCCCCGCCGACGCCCGTACCCACCACTACGGCCAGCCGCACCGGATCCACATCGGGAGCGCCCGCGTCCGCCCACGCCTCGCGGGCGGCGATGAGTGCGGCTTGCTGGCTGCGATCCAGCCGCCGTCTCTGGACGCGGTCGACGACGTCGGCCGGGTCCTTCCTCAGGACTCCCGCGATCCGAACGGGCAGCCGGTCGGCCCAGGGAGTCTCCAGTTTGGAGATGCCTGACTCGCCTGCCAGGAGAGCGGACCAGGTGGACGGCAGGTCGCCACCGAGTGGGGTCGTGACGCCCATGCCGGTGACAACGACGTCCGTTCGCCCGGGAACATGGGCAGCGGGTCGGTCAGCCCGCATCGTACGCACGCTTCGCGAGGGCATCCGCGGCCGTGTAGCCGCCGTCCACGGTGATCTCCGTACCCGTGACAAAGCGAGCGTCGTCGGTGAGCAGGAACGCGACGACCGAGGCGATGTCATCGGGGAAACCGTTGCGTCGCAAGGGAGTCAGACCGGCTGATTCCGGGGGTGCGTCGACGTCGACATAGCAGGGCGAGACGGCGTTGACACGGATTCCGGAGGGGCCGAGGACGTTGGCGAGGCTCTTCGTCAGGTTGGTGAGCGCGGCTTTGCTCGCCGAGTAGGCGAGTGAATCGAATGAGCCCGTCGCCCCCGCCGTGCTGGAGATGTTGATGACGGAACTGCCGGCCGGCATGGCGGGGGCGAGCGCGATCGTCGTGGCCAGCGGGCCGCGCAGGTTGACGTCCAACACCTTGTCCCAGGAGTCCAGACTGGACTCCCAGGAAGCGAACTCGATCACCGCGGCGTTGTTCACGAGCCCGTGGAAGGGGCGGGCCGCGGCCAATCGGCCGAGCGCGGCCGCGGATGCCTCCCGGTCCAAGTGATCGAGGTGGACCATCTCCTTGACGCCGAGGGCAAGGAGTTCCTCCGCGTCGGCTGCGCCGGTGTTGTACGTCCCGACGACGGTTGCCCCGCGCTTGACCAGGTCAAGGGCGATGCCCCGGCCGATGTCCTTCGACGCTCCGGTGACCAGGACACACTTGTCCGTGAGCATCACGCGTTTACCTCCGATGTCGCTCGGTGCGGCTGCGTGCCGTGAGCGGCGGCCAGACAGTGGGCCAGCCGCCGTGCGAGAGCCAGAGTGGTGAGCGAGGGGTTGGCGGCGCCCATGCGGGGAAACGTCGCAGGCCCGCAGGCGTAGAGCCCTGGGACGGCGGCGAACTCGTGGCGGTCGTCGAGCACTTCCCCCAGCGGCAACGTGCAACCCTCGTGGTCCTCGGTACCCAGCAGGCTCGACCAGGTGAAGGGCCCTTGGGACGTCTGCGCGCCGATCGACTCCGGCAGCACGAACGCGTTGGTGCGCACCGGGTGGTCGAAGTCGTCGAACACCAACGGCGTGGCGTCGAGACTGAATTCGGCGGCCAACTGACGCCAGACCTTGTTGAGCACTTCGCGCTGGCCAGCGACGACGTCCCGGTCGGCCGGGGCCAGCTCCGCTGTGACGGTGGTGTGCCACGGGTACGCACCGGTCGGCTCGCACGTGACATGGCTTCCGGGCCCGGGCGCCTGCTCCCCGGTGAGCCGCACGTCGAAGAGAAGGACCCCGGGTTCGGGCCGTTCGATCGTGATGAAGAGGTTAGACCGGACGGTGTCCTCGCACGCGGTCACGTACGAGCCGGGAACGACACCCCGCAAGCCATGAGACGCCCCCTGCGCGTCGGCGTCGCGCACGCGCAGGAAAAAGCCCTGGACGAGGTGGTCGGTGAGCCCCGTCAGTCGTGGCGAGCGGCCGGGGTCGATCGCACACAGCGCCTGGATGGCCAGCCTGCTGCTCTCGATGGTCCCGGCGGCCAGGACCACCGCGTCCGCGGATATCCGGCGGGCGGTGGCTCCTGTGGAGGATTCCCGGACGTGGAGGCCGCAGGCTCGCCCGTCCTCGATGTCAACCGAGAGGACTTCGGTGCCGCACAGGAATCGGATGCCACGCGGGCCGTCCAGCGCGGCGCCCGTAACCGGGTCTCGCCAGTGGTCCAGTGGGGAGTAGGCGTACCAGCGGCCCTCGTCACCGAACCGGGTTTCTGCCTGCGGGGTGCGGACGAGCCGGAATCCTCCGAGTTCCAGAGCCGGTTGCTGCGCGTCGAGCCGGCCCGGATCCACTCCGAGGTCTGCCGCCACCTGCTCGTAGAGCGGTCGGCCGCCCCGCCACGAGCCGCGCAGGTCCCGCACGACCGACTCCGGCCAGTCGGCCAGCGCCCAGTCCTCCACCGGCAGGGACGCGCCGTACCAGTACAACGAGCGTCCGCCCAGGCGCCTGCGCAGGCCTGCGTTGGCGAGGTAGTGCGGGGCGGATTGCGATGTCCAGCAACGCTGGAAGTGCGGATCGTCGGCGGGGTCGAGGAAGGTGCGCAGCGCTTGATCCGGCCGGTGCGCCGAGTTGATGTGCAACAGGTCTTCCGCAGGACCGGCTTCGACGACCAGGACGTCGTCGACACCGAGAGCGGACAGGTGCCGGGCCACTTCGAGGCCGGCGAGCCCGCCTCCGGCGATCACCACCCGGCAGTGCGGGGCATTGGTGTCCGGAACCGCAGCGGGCCACTGCCATGCGGCAAGACCTGGGAGGAGATCAGCTGTCGACACGGTGTTCTCCATTGAGTTCGTCGGGTCCGTGCATGCGGCCCACCGATCGGGGTCACGGTGTGAACGGAACACAAAGGGCTGTCCGACCGGCGCCGAAGGTGTCCTGGGGCTCGACGCACGCTGTCCCTGCCAAGCACTGCCCTGGGGAGTGAGGCGGGCATGTCGAAGGCCGTGACCGAGACAGCCGTGGTCCTTCCTCAGGAGTGACGCGATTTATCCACCCGCAGAAGTGCAAGGAATATCAAGCTGATATCGGCGACCTGCCCCGAACCCTGCGGAACGCTGAGACGGGACAGAGATCGGCCTTCGCGGAGGGCGAGCGCCATTTCTACGCCAGCCGCCGGACGGCAGAGTTTGCGTAAAACCTTTGATCCTGCGCGGTGTTGTTGGAATCCTCCGGTGCGCTGCCGCGCTTGTCAATCCCCGGTCTCCTGCGGTTCCGCTTTGCCTTCCACTGTTTCTGCCAACCGGCGCCGGCGGGTGCGGCTTGGGCAGAGCGCTCACCCCGAATTCCTGATGAAGTCCGTCGGTCACGACAGCCGCATAGGCGCCGACTCCCCACTCTAGGGACTCGACTGGAGGCCGGTTGACCGGACTTGCGCAGTCCATGGCCAATGTTGCGAGTGATCGCGTGGATCACCCGGCGACATGAGATCGCCTCGTGCACGCTTACGGCAACGCGACGGGCCAACCCAAGCGGGATACACCTGGCCGCTGCGCCGCGAGGACGTCCGCAGGGTCGTTCTGTCCTCCAGGGCGATCGCCTTACCCAGCACGCCTCGCGGACACTGCCACGCCTCAACCTGGACCACTGACTCGACACTCCGCCTCAACTGCGCACGCACAGACCCGTGTCGTCGGACGGTCCATACGATCACTCGCAACATCGGCCATGGACTGCGCAAGACCGGTCAACCGATCCCCATTTGATTCCCTAGAGTTATCCCTCAACAACGACTAATGAACTCGCCTCTCACGATCGGCCACTTGGCCCGGGACGGCATATCCCGAGTGTCTCGCCGACCAATCCGTACGCGGCAGCGTCGGTTCCTGCATGGGCGAATACCAGAAGGGCAAGGGACGGGGTTGACAGGCATGGCGCCGCACCGGAGGATTCCAACAACGCGACGCCAGATCAAGGGGTTTACGCGAATACCGCCGTCCGGCGACTGACGTATAAGGCCCCGCCCTTCCACCGCGCACGAGCACGGCCGAATGCGGCCTGCCGACCCGTGCCCCGCCAGGAATACCTGTGGCAACCCGGTGCGTTCGTACGGCGCCGCATGGAACGCAGTACGTCACAGACCGCTTTCCGTCCACTCCTGCCAGCCCGTAACCGGAGGGTGACTTGGACTCTGAGGAACTGGACTCCCTCACAACGGATCCACCCGTATCAGGCGGAGAACCTCCGTCACCTCTGGAGGAGGACCGAAGCTTGGGCACCGAGTCTCTGGACCGTGCGCACGCAGCCACCTCGGTCATGGCCTTCGACCACATCAGGCTGGATGTGACGGACATCGACGTCGCCGAACGGTTCTATGCCGACGCACTCGGGCTGTCCAGCGTCGTGCGCTACGAGTTGGCCGATCGCGTCATCCTGCAAATGGCGCCGGGCGGCAGGCCGGCGGGCGTGGAACTGTGGCAGGAGCGCAACCTCGTTCCTACCCCGCACCCCACCCACCATGTGGCGTTTCGCGTCGCCGATGTTCCGGCGTTGGTGGAACACATTCGCGCGCTCGGATACCAAGTGGTCACCGAGCCACACCAAATCGAGCAGGAGACGGTGGCGTTCGTGGCCGACCCCGATCACCACACCATCGAACTCAACGACTTCCTGGGGCGCCCGACAGGAGCACCGGCATGACGGCCGACACCTCGACCGCTACGGACTACCTCGAACAGCTCACCACGGCCCTGCCCGGGCTCAACCTGTCCCGGGTCGCCGACTGGGGAGAACGGCTGGCTCAGTTGGGCACCGATGGCCGGCGTCTGCTGGTCGCCGGCAACGGCGGGTCCGCAGCGCAGGCCCAACACCTGACGGCTGAGCTGGTGGGACGATTCCAGACGGAACGCCCGCCGATATCCGCGCTGTCGCTCCACGCCGAGACGTCTTCGGTCACCGCGATCAGCAACGACTACGGCTACGAGCAGGTCTTCGCCCGGCAGGTCCGGGCGCACGCGCGTCCAGGTGACATCGTGCTCCTCATGTCCGGCTCCGGCCGCAGCGCCAACCTGTTGCGCGCCGCAGAGGCTGCGCATGAGGTCGGCGCGGTGACCTGGGCCCTGACGGGACCGGCGCCCAACCCGTTGGCGACGCTGGTGGACGAAGCAGTGACCGTGACGGCGAAGGCGTTGTCCACGGTCCAGGAATGCCATCTCGTGGTGGTCCACCTGATGTGTGCTGCCATGGACGCCGCCGTCGCTGCCCGGGGCGACAGCGCCGCGGACGCCGAGGATCGCGCCCCGTCCGTACGACCGACCTCGTCCGTGCGACCGCGCTCGTCCCTCTCGTCACCGAAGCCCGTGGGGGAACGCCGGCCGAGCGCCGCACGCGGAGACCGCACGAACCTGGTGGTGGTCGGCGACGCCTTCCTCGACCACGACTACGTCGGCCGTGTGGAGCGCGTCGCGTCCGACGAACCGGCCCTGGTCGTGACCGGGGGCACCACACACATGCGCCCCGGTGGTGCTGCGCTGGCCGCTGTGCTGAGCGCGAGGCAGGGCTACCCGGTCACCCTCATCACCGCACTCGGCCAGGACACGGTCGGCGACCAGCTGCGCACGCTCCTGGACGCAGCGCGAATCAAGGTGGTCGATCTCGGGCTGGACGGCCCGACCGCGGTGAAAACGCGGATCCGCGCCGCCGGGCGCACCCTGATGATGCTGGACGAGCACGACGTCTGCCCGCCGGTCGGGCGGGAGGGCGAAGCGGCGCTGGCCACGGCACGGCGTGTGCTCATGGCGGCCGGAGGCGTCCTGGTGTCCGACTACGGGCGAGGCGTCGCCGCGCACGCCGGCCTGCGTACCGTACTGGCCGAGGCGGCCCGGCGATCCCCGTTGGTCTGGGACCCTCATCCACGCGGTGCGGTACCGGTCCCCCACACCTCGGTCGTGACGCCGAACAGCCGGGAAGCCCGGTTGGTCGCCTCCCTCGCGGGCGGCGACACGTTGTCCGATGACGTAGAGGCGGCCCGTGCGGTAGCCCGCGAGTGGAGGCCGGTCCAGGTGGCGCTCACCCGGCACGAGCACGGCGCTGTCCTGCTCGCCGACGCGGATCTGCCGCCGCTGGTCATACCCACGAAGGTCGCCGCGGGCGGGAAGACCGACCCCTGCGGTGCCGGCGACTTCTTCGCCGGTCACCTCACCGCCATGCTGGCCTGCGGCCAGTTGCCCAGCGAAGCGGTGGCATCGGCGGTGGAGGCAGCCTCGGCATATGTCGCGGCGGGTGGACCCAGGTCTCTGAACAACCCGCCCGACGACGACTCACAGAGGCCGGGGCTCCCGAGTGCCGGGCCCGCGGCGAGCATGCAAGGGGCAAGTGAGGTCGCCGACGCGGTCCGTGCCAGGGGCGGTACCGTGGTTGCCGCCGGAGGGTGTTTCGACCTGTTGCACGCGGGCCACGTCAGGCTCCTCGAACAGGCGCGCCAACTGGGTGACTGCCTGATCGTCTGCCTGAACAGCGACGACTCGATATCCCGGCTCAAAGGCCCGTCGCGCCCGATCGTACCGGCGGCACAGCGCACTCTCGTGCTCGAAGCACTCGCTTCCGTGGACGCCGTTGTGGTGTTTGACGAGGACACTCCCGAAGCGGCCATCCGCACGCTGCGACCCGCGATCTGGGTCAAGGGCGGCGACTACGCGGGGATGGACATTCCCGAGGACAAGCTGGTCACGTCCCTGGGCGGACGGACCGTGGTCGTACCTTTCGTCGCGGGCTGGTCGACCTCGTCGCTGATCGAGTCGGCACGGACGCTGTGATGACGAGGCTCCCTCTCCTTCACGTCCGCACCGCTTCTCCACGGCCGGTCCCGTGGCCCGGACCGCGAGGGCGGCAGCCATGAGCGAACAGCGTGTGCTCGTCACCGGAGCGGCCGGTTTCGTCGGAAGGCACGTGGCACGGGCCTGTCTGAACGCCGGGTACCGAGTGACGACGGTGGACCTCGCCACGCCGCCACTCGACCTGTGCCGGGACACCACCGTCCACACCGGTTCGTTCGACGCCCCGGAGATTCTCCGCGCGGTGGGCGCCGGCCAGTTCGGGGCGGTGGTGCACCTCGGCGCGATCAGCAGCACGGTCGAGGAGAACTGGCAGGCGTTGGAGCAGACGAACATCGCCGGGCCTGCGGCGCTTGCCGAGTGCTGTGAGCGCAGCGGCACGCGTTTCGTCTACGCGTCTTCGTCAAGCGTCTACGGTGAGATCACCGACCGGCGGCCGCTGCCGGAGGCCGCGCTGGGGTCTTCCGCGTGCTCCGGCCCGCTGAACGCCTACGCCCGGTCGAAGGCATTGTTCGACACGCACATGACCACGCGGTTCGGCATCGACGGCGGGCCAGGATGGGCGGGGCTGCGGTTCACCAACGTCTTCGGCACCGGGGAGCTGCACAAGAAGTCGATGGCTTCCATCATCGGCCAGTTGCTCCTTGCCACCGCGCGGCAGGAACCGCTCACGCTCTTCGCCGATACGTTGGAGGCGTGCCGGGACTACATTCCCGTCGCCACCGTCGCGAAGACATGTGTCCTCATGGCTGACCCCGGCGCGCCCTCCGGTATCTACAACCTCGGATCGGGTCACGCGACCAGCTTCGCCGAGTTGCTCCGCTGGTGCTCGGACTTCGCGGAGACACCGCTGAACGTGCGATTGGTCCCGAACCCCCACATCGGCCGGTATCAGTACTGGACCTGCGCCGACATGTCCGCTCTGGACTCATCACTCCCAACGCGGCCCCGGCCCGGCCCGGCCGAACTACGGCGTGCTGCACATGAGTTGTACCTGCATTTCAAAGACATGAACAACCGCAGCTGAAGTCACGTCGGCCGGGGTACGGAACTTGCCGATCGATACACGCAGCGCAGGGATGGAGATCACGTGAGTATTGAAACGGTCGTGGTGAGCAAGGATGAACTGGACACGCTCATGCCTCTGATCGTGGAGCAGCAGCACGACTGCGGAAAGGAGGTCGACCTGGCCAGTACCCGCGCCTTCTTCGAGGGCCTTGTCGGCCATGAGGCGACCTTCCAGATCATGGCGGTCGAAGAAGGCGTCGCCGTGGGCCTGGTGATGGTCGATCCCATCCCGAACCTCCAGTTCGCCGACAAGGTGGCGTACGTCCACGACGTCTATGTGACCGAGTCCCTTCGTGGCGTCCGGGGCATCGGAGCACTCCTGGTGGCCGCGGGGTTCGCCGAGTCGATGCGGCGGGGCTACGAGTTCGCCGAGGGCGAGACCGAGCCGGACAACAGTCCGGCGCGGAAGCTCTACAACCGTCTGGCAAAGAAACTGGGAGTCGGCTGCAAGGAGGTCGACTCGGTGCGTTACCTCCTGGATCTCCGTCCCGGCATCGAGCGGGCGCGCACTGAGCCCGGCTACCTGGATCAACTCTCCACCCCCCGGCTCCTCAGCCGTCTCAGTGCCCGACCGGCGGCCGAGGGCTAGCACGTCATCGTCAGTACGAGGTGACCAGCAGGATCAGGTCCCCCAGCGGCAGGCCAGAGCCCGGCCCTTGGGGACCAGGTCCGCGCCCCATCACCACAACACGCCGAGTGGACTGCCGATCTGACGCCGACTCGTCCCCGTACACGGGGACGTCCAGGACCGCTCAGACACCGTGCTCACACCATCGCAACTCGCGGTCGCACTCTCACGAGCCATGTGGGCCGGCCTTCGGCCGGCCCCTGAACGCTGACTCAGAAGGGCAAGTATGCGTACGGCAATGGCCGTCATCAACGAAGGCGTGGGCAACGGCATCATTGCGGCCCCACTCCTGGCGGCGTTCGAGCGGTGTCATCCGGGATGGCGCTATTTCATGGCACCGAACATCGCACTCGACACCGAATGGGTACGTACGGCGGTCGGCATGCGTGGTGCTTCCGGGAGCTTCCCGGCGCTGTGGCGACGGTTCCTGCCGACTGATCGGGAGGACCTGTGGGACTTCATCGATCGCAACGGTGTGGAACTGATCGTCAACCTCCGCATGGAGTCCGCCGAAGAGGACGGAAACTACTTCGAGTTCCGGGCGGAGGCGACGAAAAGGGGAGTCGAGTGCTGGGATCTGCACGAACTGGGCGAACGGCCGCAGCGACTGCCCTTCGGTGAGCAGGCGGCCAGTCTCCTGCGCGCGCACAACGTCCCTGTCGACCTGAACCGCTCGGCCTGGCTCGGCGACTGGCGACGACCGCGTCCCGGCGTGGTCGGTTGCTACGTCGGTGCCAGTGCCGCGGTCAAACGCTGGCCCGCGGAGGACTGGTCGACTCTGATCACGGAGCTCGGCGACCGAGGGCTGAACGTCGAAGTGGCGGTCGGTCTCGGAGCGGACGAGCAAACACTGGCACGGCGGCTGTCCTCGTCGCCGGGCATCACCGACACGGTGTTCCCGCACTCGCTGGAGGCCCTCCGCGACTGGATAGCCGGGCTGGACGTGCTGGTCAGCAACGACACGCTCGCCGTACACCTGGCAGCCGCACTGGGTTGCCCGGTGGTCACGCTGTATCTGGCGACCGACGGTGACATCTGGTCACCGGTGGCGGCCCCTGAGGTCTCGCGGACCGTGCAGAGCGCCGTCGCACTGTCTTGTTCCTACATGAAGCCGAACGGCACCTGCCGGCGCTACTACACCGGCTGTCCGGCTCCGTGTGCGGCCGGTGTGCGGCCGGCCGATGTGCTGATCGAACTGGACCAACTGGAGTGGAGCATGCGGCAAGTCAGGCACCAGGAGGCGGTCAAATGACCCGAAGGCGCGCGATCGCGGTCCTCGGTGGCCGGCCCGGCAATGCCGGATCCGACGTCCTCGTCCTGGCGGAGATGATCGGCAAGGAGCTCGCCCAGCGTGGCTACGGCCTGGTGAGCGGCGGCGAGGGTGGCGTGGCGGCCGCGGCCAACAAGGGCTGCCAGTCCGTCGGCGGCGACACACTCGCGTTGTTGAAGTGGAACCGTCTGGCCGACGCCGAGGAGGGGACCACCTGGGCCCTGCCCACGTCGATGGACCTGGCCCGGAGCAACATCCTCAACTGGTGCGGCGACGGCATGATCGCGTTCGAGGGCCGGTACGGCACGCTCACCGAGATCGGTCTCGCCCTGGACACGGGACGCCCGCTGCTGGTCCTGGGCAACCACCCGTTCCTGACCGCCGAGGCGTTCGCGGCGCCCACGTGTCGCGTCGTACCGGACCCACGGCCGGAGGACGCCGCCAAGCTGGTCGACCTCCTGGAGACGCTGATCGCGGCCGGCGAGCAGGCGTCGGTGCGGCCCGGTGCCGCCATCGTCGAGGACGACCAGGTGGACGAGAGCGGTATCGGGTTGCGCCGTGCGATACCGGAAGACCTCGAACTGTTCCGCCGGACGTTCGCCGACGGCGACGTGCAGGCGTGGCGAGCGCTGGAACCGACCGACGGGGTGCTCAGCCGGTTCCAGCACGAACGCTGCCTGGTGATGCTGGAGCGGAATCGTCCGGTCGGCTTCCTGGAGTACCGCACGGAGGCTGATCCGGAGTTCGCTCACGTCCAGGTCGAGGCGCTTGCGGTGTCCGACGCGGCCGACCGGGGCCGGGAGATCGGGACACGGGCGCTGAGGCTGTTCGCGGAATCCGTCTTCGCCGCGGACGGGCACCGCATCACCGCGGCACCCAATGCCGACAACGGGGCTGCCGTGCGCTGCCTGGAGAAGGTGGGGTTCCGGCAGGTCGGCCGCATGAGGGCGTACGAACGCCACCACAGCACATGGCGGGACGCGCTGCTGATGGATCTGATCCCGAGCGACCTGGCCGGCAGGCCGTCGAAGCCACCACAGACCGCGGTCGAGCACGGATAACAGGACAGAGTCACACGAGAAGAGGGATCGCCATGGCAGGACCAGGAGTTTCCCGTATCGGCCCGGAAGAGGAAGCCGAGCTGCTGAGCGTCATACGTGAGCGGGAGCTGAGCCGGTACCGCTTCGACGACCACGACGGATCCGCGCTGCCGTCGAAGGTTTCACAGTTCGAGCACGAATTCCGCGCCCTGACCGGTGCGCGCCACTGCCTGGGCATGAACAGCTGCACCAGCGCTTTGTACGCCGGGCTGCTCGCCGCGGGTATCGGCCCGGGCGACGAGGTGATCGTGCCGGGCTACACCTTCATCGCCTCGATCGCCGCGGTCGCGCATACGGGGGCCGAGCCGGTGCTCGCCGAGATCGACGAGAGCCTGCTGCTCGATCCGGCGGACGTGGCGGCGAAGATCACGTCGCGCACGAAGGCGGTGATCGCCGTGCACATGCTCGGAGCGCCGTGCGACCTCGACGCCCTGGAGGCCGTCACACGTGAGCACGGGCTGCTGCTCGTGGAGGACTGCGCGCAGGCCGGCGGTGGCACGTACCGCGGCCGACACCTGGGGACGGTCGGCGGATTCGGCGCCTTCAGTCTCAATGTCTTCAAGACCTTCACCGCGGGCGACGGCGGCGTACTGCTCACCGACGACAACGATCTGTACGAGACGGCTTTCGCCCTGCACGATCACGGCGCCGCGCCGTTGCGGCTGGGCGTCACCGACGGGCCGCCGCTGTTCGGCCTGAACCTACGGATGCACGAGCTGACCGGCGCGCTCGCGCTCGCCCAGGTGCGCAAACTGCCCGACATCCTGCGGACGTTGCGAGCCAACCGCGACAAGTTCGCGGACGCGATCGGGGACCTGCCTGGAGCGGCGCGGCGTCGGCTGAACGACCCGGACGGCGACTGTGCCACGGTGCTCGCGTACACGTTCACGTCCGCGGCCATGGCCGATGAGGTGGCGGGCCGACTGGGCACGATCACCCTGAGCCGGTCGGGCAAACACAACTACGCCAACATGCCCCAGCTGCGGCCGGATCTGCTTGCCTCGACGGATTCCGGGACGCGCAGGCCGAATCGCACCGTCCTGCGGCGGTCCTATCCGCTGGGCAGCCTGCCGCGCACGGACGACCTGCTCAGCCGCAGCGTCGCGTTGAGCGTCGGGGTGGTCGACTCCTACCTCGGCAGCGGAGTGGGCATCGACGTGACCGCCGACGACGACACCATCGAGGCAGCGGCACGGCTGTTCAGGACCACGGTGGAGGACGTGGCCAAGGCAGCCTCATGAGTGGGGAACCCGGGGCTCTGCCGGTCTGCGTCGACCAGGCGTTGCGGTGGAAAGGGTGCGCCGGATGAATGCCGTCGCCTTCGAGTTCGGTGCGTCGGCGGCGGTGGATTTCCTGGACGCGCACCGGCTCTCGGCGCGCACTCCGTTCCAGACGTGCGGTTGGTGGCGGGCGTGGATTCGCGAGGCGGCAGACGCGGAGGGGGCGACCCCGGTGCTGGTCCACATCACGCGTACCGACCGGCCCACCCTGGTGGTGGGCCTGCAGTTGCACCAGGACGGCGGCACGGCGCTCCTGCGCCCGCTGTCCTGGCCGTGGGCCGACTACCACGAGGTCGCGGAGGTGGGCGACGCGTCGCCCACCGGATCCGAGCCCGACATCGCAGGGCTGGCCGAGGCGATAGACCGGTGCCAGCGGGAGTTCGGCGCCCGGTTGGAGCTGAGTAACCTCCGTGCCGGTGGGCCGCTGCTGCGCGCCGTGTCCGCGTTGGGCGCCGCGCCCCGGCCGTCGGACACGGTCTTCCGCCTCGATCTCACCGACTCCGACGTCGTGCGACGCGTCAGTGAGCGGCGGGACATGCGGCGAAAACGTCGCCGGATCGAGCGGCTCGGCACACTCCGGCTCACCTGCGCCGACACCCCGGCACGGATCGCCACCCGGCTGCCGGCGTTCATCGAGCTGCACACCCAACAGTGGCGTGACCGGCCGGACACGGTGGCCCCGTTCGACGGCGGCGTGGTCGACCGGACGTACGCGGCCGTCGCGGCCGAGCCTTCCAGCGCCGCGCGATTGCACGAGTTGTGGCTGGACGACATCCTGATCGCCGGATGGTTCGGCTTCTGGCACCATCGCACGTACTACGCCTACCGTGCGGCCTACGACCTGAGCCACGGCCGCGACTCTCCAGGACACCTGCTGACAGCCGCGATGGTCACCGAACTGGCCGCCCAAGGGACGGACACCTTCGATCTGACGCGTGGCGCCTATGGCTACAAGCTCGAACTGCCCAGCAACCGCGCGCCCACCATGACGGTGAGCCGGGAGCAACCGTGCTGGGTGTGACCCGGCCAGTCGAGGCCCCTCGCTCGCAGGCCACCTCGTCGACCGGAGGTGTGCCGACCGCGGTCACCCATGCCGGATGACAACACACAGACAACCAACAACCGTGGAGCGTCAGTGAAATCGTTGGCCGACGTGGAGACACTCGTGGTCGGCGCCGGAATGGCCGGCCTCGCGACGGCGGCGGAACTCGGCCGACGGGGCCGGGGTTCGGTGGCGGTACTGGAGGCCGGGCCCGATCGGGGTCACACACACATCCAGAACCAATATTCCTCGGCCGAAGCGCTCAAGCTCTGGCTGCGCCCGGAGACCGACCCCGACTTCCGCCGCCCGTACCGGACGACCAACGGGGCCTACCGCGACTTGGCGGGCCTGCGGCGCCGGGTCGGCGGCCGCTCGCTCTACTGGGGTGGCGTACTGCTGCCCATCGAGAGCTGGGCCTTTTCCGAACAGTGGCCGCAGGCGGTCGTCACCGAACTGACCGAGACGTGGGACGGGGGGCCGTCGCTGTACCAGAGGGTCCTCGACGATGTGGTCGACTGGGGCGCCGAGCCTCCTGGAGCACCCGGGCTGACCATCGGAGCCCTGGAGTTCGGCCGCACGCCGCACGCCACCCGCACGGAACCCACAGGTGGGTGGAGCGCTTTCAGCCCGTTGGCATGGTGGGGCGACGATGGCGACCCGAGGGTGCGCCGACTGCCGATCCTCGCCGGCCACGACGTTCTGGGGATCCGGGTCGAACACGGCAGGGCGACGGGCGTCCTGGTGCGCACCGAGGACGGTGAGCTGCGCGACCTGCGGGCGAACCGGGTGGTGCTGGCCGCCGGTACGGTCGTGAACAGCCGGCTGGCGATCCAGGCCCTGGCCGCCTCGGACGCCCCAGCGCCGCGTGAGCTGCCGGGACTTGTGGACAAGATCTCGCAGGGGTTCTCGGTCGCCTTCACCGATGCCGAACGGCTTCCCGATGCCGTCCGGGCGGCTGCGCGCGAGGGCCATGTCCACCATCGCACCGGTACCGCCGGCACCCGGTCCAACCACTTCGTGCGCTTCACGGAGGGGGTGAACGGCACGGTCAGCCTGGACAGTTGGACCATGGGCGAGCAGAGGCGCGGCCCGCACAGTCAGGTGCGGTGCGACGGCTACGGCGAATGGCCCTGGGCGACGACCGTGCACGCGCCACTCGAAGCGGCCGACGCAGCGGTGCTTACCGCCCAGCAGCACCTGCTCGGCGAACTGTGGGCCGAAATGGCCCCATTCCTCGGCGTTCCGGCCGACCCGCTTCAGTTCTCGCCTCGGCACGGTTCGACCGACCTGGCCGACCGGCTGACAGCGGTCCGCAGTGCGACGCCACTCACCTACAGCTTCCCGCTCGGTTCCGAGCAACATGAGGCCGGCACGTTGGCCTTCGGTGAAGTCCTCGACGAGGAGCACCAGTTCACCGCCGTGGCGGGTCTGTACGCGTGTGGGCCGTCGGTGATGCCTCGGACCGGGGCGGCGAATCCGTCGATGACGACGCTCGCGCTCAGCAAGCGGTTGGGAGCGATCCTAGCCCGGTGACCGGCACCGACGACTGCAAGCAGAGAGGGATTCCCGATGCAAGAAATGTCGATCGCGGTGTCCGGCACCGAGTTCACGGACGCCGACGGTGTGGACGGCCTGATCGAAATGGCCAGGTCCGCCCAATGCGACGCGGTGGAGTTCTGGTACCCGAAGAACGCCCAGCGGGACGGTGTCGACACCGCACTCCGCAAGCTGGATCGTGCCGGATTGCGGACAGTCTGCGTGTCGACTCCCAGCCAGCTCTACGGTGCTGGCGAAGCGGAAGGTGTCTCGCTGCTCCACGAGGCGATCACGCTGGCGGCGCGCACCGGCAGCCACCGGGTGAACACTTACTTCGGTCACGCGCCGCTGGTCGACGATCAGCATGCGATCGCGGCCTATGCGGACGCGCTGGCACCGGTCCTCGACCATGCCGCCGCGGAGAACGTCGTGGTCGTGCTGGAGAACGAGTTCGACGCGTTCGGATGGGACCCGCTCGGGTCTGACATCAGCAGGCGGCCAAAAGCACTGGCAGCGCTGTTGGCCCGGGTCGACTCGCCGTGGTTCGGCTTGAACTTCGACGCCGCGAACTTCCTCTGCGCGGCGGTCTCCCCGGCCCGCGACGCATTGCCCCTGCTCCTGCCGTGGGTGCGCTACGCCCACGTGAAGGACGTACGCCGAACGTCGGTGGAGACCCCGCCCGACGGCTGGGTCCGGTACACCGATCACGGCAGGGCCTACGACACAGCGCCTCTCGGCACCGGGGAACTGGACTGGCCCGCGATCATCGGAAGCTTGGCGACCGCGGGCTACGACGGGTACCTCACGCTCGAACCACACTGCGTGCCGTCGATTCTCCTGGCCGAGACGGCAAGGGCGGCCGACCACCTGCGCGACGTCATCAAAATGCACGTGCCGTCCCACCCATGACGCGCAGGATTCCTCTCACCTGGGCTGAGGAGTGCATCGCCTTGCTCAACCGCCAACACCGTGAACCCTCCCCCGGCCCATGGCACATCTCCGTGTTGATCCATGCCGGTCCCGCCCCCGACCGGACGGAGACTTCGTGACCTCCACGACCACCAAGCCGTCCCTGTGGCGCAACCGCGACTTCGTCACGCTCTGGAGCGGTCAGGTCGTCTCCACCCTCGGCGCCCGGACCAGCGCGACGGCGATGCCCCTGCTCGTACTGGCCACGACCGGCTCGCCCGCCGACGCGGGCCTTGTCGGAGCCGCCGGCACTCTGCCCTTTCTCGTCGCCTACTTACCCGCCGGACCGCTGGTGGACCGGTACAACCGCCACCGGATCCTGCTGGCCAGCGAAATCGTGGCCGGTCTCGCGCTGGCCACCGTCCCGCTCGCCCTGTGGCTAGGGCTGCTGACGGTCACTCAGCTCATCGCGGTCGCGTTCGTCCAAGGGCTGTGCTTCGTGTTCTTCAGCCTGGCGGAGACGGCCGCCCTTCCCAAAATCGTGCCGGCAGTCCTGCTGCCCGCGGCCCTGGCCCAGAACGAAGCCCGCAGCCGGGGCGCCGCCCTGGCCGGTGGACCGCTCGGCGGCCTGCTGTTCGGAATCGACCGCGCCCTGCCCTTCCTGGCCGATGCGATCTCCTACGCCGCCGCCTCAATCGCGCTGCTGTTCCTCCGCAAGGACCTGCAGAACAAGACCACCGCACCGGCCGAGCCGCTGTGGCGAGCGACCCTGACGGGACTGCGCTGGATCTGGCGGCACCCGCTCATCCGTACCGCGGTCGTGTTGATCACCGCCACCAACCTGGTCTTCCAGGCGCTCGTCCTGACCGTCGTCGTTCTCGCCCAACGCCACGGTGCCACCCCCGGCGCCATCGGAACGATGCTCGGCATCTACGCCGGCGGTGGGCTCGTGGGCGCACTGGTCGCCGGCAAGGCCTACCGTTACTTCACCCCCAAACTGGTCATCATCGGGGTCAACTGGGTCTGGGCCGCGCTCCTGCCGCTCTTCCTGCTCACCACCGACCCCTTGCAGATCGGGGTGATCGGCGCGGCCACCTCGCTCATAAGCCCCGTATGGAACGTCGTGATCTTCAGCTACGCCGCGCTGCTGGTCCCCAACGAGATCCTGGGCCGGGTCACCAGTGCGGCGATGACTCTCGCCTGGGGCGTCATGCCCGTCGGCTCGCTCAGCGCCGGACTGTTGCTGACCACCGTGGGCCCTTCCGGCACCGTCCTCGCCCTCACCGCCATCATGGTCGTCACGGCGGTCGGCGCGACCATGAGTCCGGCCGTTCGCCACGCCCCGCCGCTAAGCGCACCCGAGGAAGCGGTCTGAACGCGCGCTCTGTCCCAGCCCACCGCGGTCATGAGTGGCGGCTTGTCCGACACCTGCCCTCGCGCCTGGCCAGCTACTCGTCCCGGACGCGCGTTCGTGTGCCTCTACGGGGAGTTGAAAAGGGAGTTGACCGTGATGACGCCCCGTCAGGAACACGCCCAGGCACCAGCCACCATCCGCCCCACCGTCTCCTTCCAGGAGACCAGCGCCCTTCGGCGGCCGGCGGTGTTCCTCGACCGCGATGGCACCCTCACAGAACCCCGGCACTACCCGTCCCGCCCCGAGGAACTGGTACTCCGGGCAGGCGTCGGGCCACCACTGCTCGCTCTCCAGCACTACGGTTTCGCTCTGATCGTGGTCACCAACCAGAGCGGAGTGGCCCGCGGCCTGGTCGACGAGGCCGCCATCGCGCCGATGCACCGACGGCTGCGTGAACTCCTGGCCCGCCACCGGGTCCGGCTGGACGGGATCTACCATTGCCCGCACCATCCGGACGGAGTCGTGCCGCAGTTCTCCGTCGCCTGTTCGTGTCGCAAGCCCGCCCCGGGAATGCTCCACCAGGCTGCCGGTGACCTCGGCTGTGACCTGTCCGCCTCGTGGATGGTCGGCGACTCGGTCTGCGACATCGACGCCGGTCACCGCGCCGGAACCCGCACCGCCCTCGTCGGCCCACAGCCCCTTGCCTCTGTCGTACCGACGCTGTACCGGACCACGACCGCCCAGGCACTCACCGCCATCGCGGCCTGCGAGGCGCGTTCCTCGGCGGCCCGCTGTCCGTGACAGTGGTGGCCCGGCGGGAGATCCACCGGCTGCAGAGTCGGCACGGAGTACGGTGGCGGGGACAGTGCCGCAGAGCCGCGCGTTGTGTCCGGCCGGGCACGCCTCCTGCTCAACGCGAACGAACTGCTCCGCCGTGCCGGCGCAGCGCCAGACCAACTCCCAGAGCGCGAGACCCGTGCACGGACAGCCGCACCCGAGGACCGGCACGATCCCTCACAAGCTTCCCCAGGCGTCGTCGATTCGCGCGGTCCCCGGAGCGACGGGAGGGTAGATCAACCAGGACCGGACCCACCATGTGCAGTCCCGAGCATCCCGCACCCTGATCCCGCAACTCGCCATATGGCCCTGGTCAGTAGCGAACCGGCAGGGCGGAAGCACAGGGCGTGTGCTCCGTCGGCCGCCACCGTGGTGCGGCCGGCGACGGACACACGGCGCTCGCGCTCACCGACCGGGGCGGCGCCGACGATCGAGGCGTGGGTCTCGGCGGTCAGCAGGTTGATGGCGGTGCTCATGGGGTCCGTTCCGAAGATGAAACGCTCTGCATCACCGGCGTCAACTACGTCGACGCCCCGGGCGTATACCTCCAGATCGTCAACTTCTAGCGCCGCGGCCTGCGTTCTGCCCGCGGCGCTCGCCGCGCCCGAGGCCCCTCGGAGGGGTAACCCGTCGCTGAAGGACCGCTTGTCGAGCGGTCCCCGCGGCCAGCCGGCCGGGGGAACCGCTCGCGTAAGCCGTGCCTTCCGGGAATCAGTGCGGGCAAGGACCCCGTGACTTAGCCGCGATGGCCGGGGGTTCTCCTCTGCACGTGGGCGTGGTCAGCCCCGGCACTGGGCGGAATCGGTGATCCGGAGTTTGTCCACAGCGCCGATCGACGGGGCGTAAAGGGTTGCTCCGGGCTTGACGCAGGTGGTTCGGCCGTTGCTGAAGTGCAGCAGGGCGCCGTCGTCATGGCGTGTGTTGACGACGTACTCGGCGCCCCGGCTGCGGGTCAGTGTCTGCCAGCCCGAGGTGATGTCCTTGAACTTCCCGACCCCGTCCTCCCCGTCGTAGAAGCAGACGTACGGGTAGCCGCACTCGAAACCCGGGGTCGGGGCAGCCGAGGCAGAGGAGGCGGGCGCCATGAGGGTGGCTGCGGCCGCCAGTACTCCTGCGGCCGCCACGATGCCGCGCAGCTGGAGGGTCATCAGTAGTCGAAGGTGCACTCGGTGTTGCCGGACCAGGAGCCGCAGGCCCACGCCTTCACGTCCTTGTCGTTGATCATGACGCTGTAGAATTTGCCGCTTCCGTACGTGGTGTACTTCTTGCCCTGGCTGTTCTTTATCTCGATCTTCGAGCCGGACGGGGCGCTGATCTTGAAGCGGCCCCACGCCGCCCGGCACGACGGGCTGTAGCGCAGTTCCATCGCATCGATCGGAGCCTGATTCCCGGCCACGGTGCGGGCGTCGTTGGCGCACGTCGTGGCGGCGGGGTTCTTGCCGTTGCAGGTGGCGCCCAGGCAGCTGGTGGCCGCTGAGGCGCTGGGCGCGGCGACCAGGCCGGTCGCCAGGAGCGCTCCGGTGCCCAGCAGTACGGCGATGCGGTGCTTCATGACGTACCTCATTCTCTCGTGGCGGTCCTGGCGGGGCGCCACGGCGCCCCGCCAGGTGTGGGGATCAGCGGCTGGCCGCAGCGGTGCAGGCCGCACTGCCGCCGCACCAGGCGATGTCCCAGTGGTTGCTCTCGCGCGCGTACACGTTGCCCGCGGAGGACCGGTAACGGGCGGCCCCGTCGCTGCGAGTCGCGATGTGCGTGAAGTTATGCGTTATGTAGTTGCTGATGCAGGTGTTGGGGTTGATGTCGGACTTGTAGCCGTTGTAATGGCTGTAGGTGCCCGAGGCGTGTCCCACTTCGGTGCCGCCGGTGACGTTGATGGCACACTTGCTGGCGCTCTTGAGAGTCTTGAGACCGGTCACGGTGGCCTGGTTGATCTGGTCGAACGACGTGCACGAGGAGTTCGAGCGGGTGGTGCAGTTGCCGCTGGACGACCAGGTGACCCCGGCGGCCCGCAACTGGGACGCGGCCGCCGACTGGGAGAGCTTGGTGACGGCGAAGGCGTTGCCGGGCAGGGCCAGTACGACGGCCGCGCCGAGGGCGCCGGCGGTCAGGGAAAGGCTGCGTACGCTGGGCATGGGTGACTTCCTTCCGTGGCAAGGCTGAGCAGAGTGGCGATTTCCCCTGAACAGGCGCACAGGGGGTTTTACGAGCGGGGCGCGAGGGACGCAGGCGTGCACAGGCCGGTCCGGTCGGCTTGGTGAAGTGCGTCGGACCATATGTGCCCTCAATGGGCGACCGGCCCGGAGTCCGCGGGCGGGACCTTCCACGCCCCGTGGAACGCTCAGTACCAGTGCGGGGAGCGGGACTTCCACGTGCTGTAGGCGTTGCAGGGGGTCCCGTACCGGTCGCCGATGTACTTCAGGCCCCACTTGATCTGCGTGGCCGGGTTGGTCTTCCAGTCGGCGCCTGCGGTCGACATCTTGGTTCCGGGCAGTGCCTGGGGGATGCCGTAGGCGCCGCTGCTCGGATTGGTGGCGTACACCTTCCAGTTGCTCTCGCCGACCCACAGGCTGTTCAGGCAGTCGAACTGCGCGGAGACGCTCCAGCCGTGGGCGGAGAACTGCTTCTGCGCCACGATCCGGACCGTGCGCGAGATGCCCATCGAGGACATCGTCGCCGCCCCGGCGACGCCGTCGGCGCTGAGCCCATGGGAGCTCTGCCAGCGTTGGACGGCCGCCTTCGTCCCGGCCCCGAAGGATCCGTCGGCCGTCACACCGGCCTTGGCCTGTACGGCTTCGACCTGGCGGTGCAGGGCCAGCTCGCTGCGCTCCCCGTACGTGCCGTCCTCGTCCAGGCCGTTGTCACGCTGGAAGCCCTTGAGCGCGGTGTGCGTGGCCGGGCCGTCGGCTCCGTCGACGCTGCTCTGCGCCAGGTAGCCGAGGCCTGCCAGGTTGGCCTGCTCGGCGCGGACCTGGTCGAGGGCGTACGCATGCGAGGCGCCCAGGGCGGGGACGAACAGGGCCGCGGCGGTCACCGCGGTGACGAGGGCCGGTATTCGGACAGGGGAAATCGCTCTCACGCAGGGCTCCTTGAAAAATGACGACGGATGTCGACGGATGTCGATGGGTGCACAGGGGTGGCTTCGCCCGATTTTTCAGGCGCAGCCGGATGGCAGGTTCCGGGGGGCGTGGCGACATCCCGGACCGCCGTGCTGATCAGGTTGCTGAGGTGTCGTGAACTCACTCGTAGTGGCACTCCGGCATGCCCGCCGGCGGGTCGTGCGGCGTGTTGACGTTGCCGCCCCAGGACCAGACGTCGTAGCGCGTGCCGAGTCTCGGGTCCGTGACCCGGCTCATGCGGTACCACACGTCGGTGTGGTGTCCGCCGGAGTTGACGTCCGCGCCGTGGTAGTAGCAGTCGATCTGGACGGGGTCCTTCGCCGTGGTGACGCCCACCCGCTTGAGGATGGTCGAGGGGCCGACCCGCAGACTGCTGTTGGCGTCGATGGAACTTCCGTAGGAGTAAGTCGCGTTGGTGGGGGCGGCGAGGGCGCTTCCGGAGGCCGCGAGTGCCAGCAGGAGACCCGCTCCGGCCGCGCCGGCCAGCGCTCGGCCGCGATGAACTGAGGGCAGGGGCATGCTTCCAACTCCTGTCGCGTTCGGGTGAGGTACGGCTCACTGCCGGGGCGGCGGCGAACGGGGCCGCCGGGGCCGGTCAGTAGCGCGGGGTGGCGTCCCAGCTCTTCCCGCCGTTGTAGGTGTAGATCGCGTTGGACGTGATGTCCTTGTCGTTGACCATGCGGGTGTACACGTTGACGCTGCCCGACTTGGGGACGGACGCCGTGTAGCGGTTGCCCCGGTCGTTGTTGACCTCGATGGTGCCGGGGCCTCGGCTCGACTGGAGGCGGGCCCAGGCGGCCCGGCAGGACGGGCTGTACCGCAACTGGATGTTGCCGCTGCCGTTGCCGACCTCGACGGTCTTCGCGTCGTTGGCACAGGTGGTCTTGCTGGGGTCCAGGCCGTTGCAGCTGCTGCCGTAGCAGCTGGTCGCCGCCGATGCGGGAGCTGCGGCCACGACTCCGCCCCCTACGAGGGCCGTTGTGGCCAGGAGCGCGCCGACTATGCGTTTCACGGGTTCGTCCTCTCCGTCGCGGATCCAACGGCCCGAAGACTAGGAGGGGGCGGCCCGCCGGGACGTCCACTGCCGGTTGGAAGTCTCCTCGCCCCCGTGTACACCGGGCAGTTGACCCGCGCACCGGTCTCGACCGCACGGTTGAGGCCGGGTGCAACCAGGGGATGACATGGTCTGCCAAGTCCTGCGGACGGCCGCGCAGATCAACCGCTGGTTGGACGACTGTCGCGCCGTATCCTGCTTACGTACCTGCGATGAGACCGACACCGCGCCTGCGCCAGGCGCTCTTCGACAGTGCGCTGTGCCTCGGCGTCGCCGTGAGCGGCTGCGTGGCGGGTACGGAGTACCAACCCGCGGGCTGGAACGCGTTCGACGCGCGGGCCTATCTGCTCACCTGCCTCGTCGCGCTGCCCCTCGCCGTGCGACGGTCCCTGCCGGTGACCACGCTGGTCGGCTGCTGCCTCGCGTACTCGCTGTTCCTGGCGGTCGGCTACCAGCCGTCGGTGAACTGGTGGGCGGTGGTCATCTCCCTGGTGGGCGTGGCCGCCCGGCGTTCCTCGCGAGTGACCGCGGCCGGAGCCGCGCTCGCGGCCGCGGTCGTGCTGCAGAGCGGGTTCGCGGGTCACCTCGGACTGCCGCTGACCGTCGGCCAGGCGCTGCTCGTCCCCTCCGTCTGCATGCTGTTCGGCCGCGGTCAGCGCGAACTCGCGTTGCGCAACGGCGAATTGAGGCGGCTGACCGAGGCGCTGGCGCACGAGCAGCGCGAGCAGGCCCGGCGCGCGGTGATCGACGAGCGGCTGCGCATCGCGCGCGAACTGCACGATGTGGTGGCTCACCACATGTCGGTGATCTCGGTGCAGGCAGGGCTCGCCGAGTACGTCTTCGCCTCGGACGCGCTCACCGCCCGTTCGGCGCTGTCCACGATCGCGGGTGCCAGCCGTGAGGCACTGCACGACCTGCGGCGGCTGCTCACGGTGCTCCGGGTCGACAGCGAGGCGCACGACGACTCGGCCGCGCCTCTGGGCCCGTTGCCGGAACTCAGCCGCGTCGGGGAACTCGCCCAGCGGATCGAGGCGGTGGGAGTGACCATCGAAATCCAGACGACAGGGGTGGCGCGCAGGCTCGATCCGGGTCTGGAGGTGTGCGCCTACCGGGTCCTCCAGGAAGCCCTCACCAATGTGGTCAAACATGCGGAATCGGCACGAGTGGAGGTACATATCGCCTACGGGGAGGACCAGTTGAACATTCTGGTCCGCGACAACGGGGGCACAGGGAAACCGGCCATCGCTTCACGCGGGCCGGGACACGGCTTGATCGGTATGAGAGAACGCGTGAGGATCTGCGGCGGCAGGCTGTCCACCGGGCCGCTGAGCGAAGGGGGATTCGAAGTCCGCCTCTCCCTTCCGACCAACTCGGCGCCCCTGGAGGACGCATCAGCCTGTCCGTGACGGTATTCGAGGGGGGACGACCGTGACCGATGTGCTAGTTGTCGACGACCAGGACCTCATCCGGGCGGGTATTGCCGCTCTGCTGCGTGCCGCACCCGGGTTCGCCGCGGTCACCGAGGCCGCGGACGGCGAATCGGCGGTGGCCGCGGCGCGGGCCCACCGCCCCGACGTGATCCTCATGGACATACGGCTGCCGGGCATCGACGGCATCACGGCGGCCGAACGCATCCTGGCCGCACACCCTGTGGCGCCCCCGCGCATCATCGTCCTGACGACTTTCGACGTCGACGAGTACGTGTACGCGGCTCTACGCGTCGGCGCGAGCGGCTTCCTCCTCAAGGACACCCCGCCGGATCGGCTGATCTCCGCCGTCATGACCATCGCGGCCGGCGACATGCTCTTCGCCCCGGCTGTGACCCGGCGCCTCATCGAGGCGTACACCCTGCGCCCCGACGAGCCCTGCTCCGACCACGCCGGGCTGTCCCAGCTCACCAGTCGTGAGCAGGACGTGCTCCAACTGGTGGCCAAGGGGCTCACCAACGACGAGATCGCCGCGGCACTCGTCGTCAGCGAAGCCACCGTCAAGACCCACCTGCACCGCACGATGACCAAACTGAGGCTGCGCAGCCGCGCGCAGGCGGTCGCCGTCGCGTACGAGGCCGGTCTTGTGGTGCCGGGAGGGGAACGGGCGCGCCGCACGCCCGGCGGCGGGCCCGGGGCGAACGGCACCACCCCGAGCTCCACCGCGCCCTCACCCCGGCCGACGGCGGAAGATCCCTCCACGGCGCCCTCTGCCGCCAAGGAGGACGCAGCAGCACGGTCGAGAACGGCCCCGCAGAACACGCTCACCCACGCCAACGGGCCGCAACCCGGCCCTATTTACTCCGGTCAGTCCTCCCTGAAGGACCTGCCGAACCCCTTCTCCGGGATCGCACCCGCGCAGTGACCGGGCTCTCCTCGCACATGGCTTGGGCAGCGGCTCGGAGCGGTTGACCAACGGGGTGGAAGGCGCCCCTTTTCGGAGAAAGCCCGGCGGGCCTCGCTACAGGGACGTCATCGCTCGGGTGGCCGGCGGTCCCGCTGGGGGCCTCGCCGCCGTCACCCCCGTTGTCCTGGGCGTCGGTGCGCCGGGTGTCGACGTTCACGTAATCGGTTCAGGCCGCGATTCCGTGAAAGCCCAGGTCAGGGGGTGAATGGAGGAACGTTCACTCGGGGCATTTCTCGATCATGCGGGCCTTCTCGATCGAAGATCAAGAGAGCCATGTACGGACGAACCGGTTTCCGACTGCTGCGGACCCGAATCCCCGCCCACGCATAGCCGGGTCGGTCACAGAATCCAACCCGCAACTACCCGCTCCGCCACCGAGAAGTCCGTCCCGCAGTCCGGGCAGGTGGCTCGTCCGAATAAGTACGGAATGCCGTGAGCCAGGCTCTCCTGCCCGTCCGCCATCGCTCGCGTGAACAACCTCCGCGGCAGCCCGTCCAAGTCTAGCGTTCCCACCGGTTGGAGGGGCGACTTCTGCACCTCGCGCAACGCGTAGTCCTCTGTGCAGCAGAAGTGGCCGTTTTGCCTGATCACGACGGACATGTTGACGCCGCAGTGCGGGCAGTCGACCTCGTACTCCCCGGTCTGCAGACCGTCCAGACAGCGATCCCAGATCTGGACACCCTCGAAGGAGAGCAGAACCTGCAGCAGGTTCACGTACTCCTCGGCCTCGACCGCCCGGCTCAGGTGGCGATCGGTGAGACCGTGCAGAACCCCGATCGGCGCCGCGTAGACCGTCAGAGGGCTGTCCAGTTCCGACAGCCCGGGTGAACAGGCAGCTATCGCTCCGCCTGCCAGTAGCACCGAGGCAAGATCCTCCGGGCTGCATGCGGTCGCGATCTCGGCCAGCCGAGAAAGAGCTGCGTAGCTGGCGGTGAAAGCTGTGTCCAGCTGCGGACACAGATGGTCCGTCACCTCGGACCACACACCACTCGGATCGGCCTCGAACCGGTCCAGGAGACCAGGCACGTGTTCCGCGGAACCGCAGGCGTCGGTGAGCATCGACCAATCCGTCATGCGTTCATCCAACCAAGTGGCTCCGGACGAACCGCCCCGGCTCGACCAACTCCAAGATCCTTCACGGAACTGCGGCCAGAACCCGGGACTTCCCCGGTGAGACGGCGAGCCGGTCCAGGCCGGTCTTCACCAGGCGGAGCGGTAGGCGCGGTAGGTGTTCACGCCGGTGGGGAACTGCGCCTTCAGCAACCGATGGATGCGGTCAGGCCCCGCGTGACCCACCTCCTCCGCGAGCGTCCAGCCGTTCTTCCGCTCCAACGGAGCGACCAGCCGCCGCATGTAAGCGAGCGCCGACTGCCGCGGCTCCTCCCTGTTGAACCGGTGCACGAACCGCCCGTGCACCGCGCCCAGTTCCCCGGCCCACAACATGACATCAGCAAGGTCGTCCCCACCCATAGCCACACCACGACCCACCTGCCCACCCATCACAGAAAACACCGTTGCAGTACTTAGTCCCGGCGCCGGGGCTCTACGTCACCGAGTATTTGGGCAGCATCCTGGTCTTCCGCCATGAGAATCAGGACTGCGCCTTCTGGGCAATCCCCCTGGCCGAGATCGAACAGGACGATCCGCCGGTGATGGTGGAGTCACGCGACGGCTGGATCCCGTTCCTCGCTCGGATGCACCTGGCATGGGTCGAACTCGTGCTGAGTGAGTCCCTCTTCGGAGCGGACGACCTCGGTCTCTACGACGCCTGCGAGCTGCCCGACTCACTGCTGCCGAGCCTCCACGAGCGCTATGCCCGAGTGAACCTGCCTGACCATCCCATGTGGGCCAGCAAGGACGACTCGCCCGTGCGCTGGTACTCGGCACCTGGCCGGCTGGTACGCAGAGACGGGATCCAGGACCAGTCCTGGATCCATGCACACGGACGCACAACTGCTGATCTCGAGATCGTGTGCAAGGACCTTTCCGGACCCTGGGTCCGCTGAAGTTGCCTCACCCCCGGGCGGGGTGCCCCGGCGGCACCGGGCGCAGGGTCCCGGCGGTGGCGTCAGGCGGGGACGTCAGAGGAGTTCGTCGTCGGGGAAGAGGTCGAGCAGCGCTTTGCCGTCCAGGTCCGGTGGCGTGGCCCCTTCGTCGGACAGGAGCTGCTCCGCCCAGATGATCTTTCCTTCGGCGGTGTAGCGGGTGCCCCAGCGCTCGGAGGTCCGGGCGACCAGGAACAGCCCGCGGCCTCCTTCGTCCGTCGTGGCCGCGTACCGCAGATGGGGCGATGTGCTGCTGCCGTCGGTCACTTCGCAGGTCAGGCTCTGGTCGTGCAGCAGCCGTACCCTGATTGGCGGGGAGCCGTAGCGGATCGCGTTGGTGAGCAGCTCGCTCAGGATCAGTTCCGTACCGAACTCCAGGTCCGCAAGACCCCATTCCCTGAGCTTCGCGGCAGCCGCGGCCCGCATCCCGGCGACGGCGCTGGGGACGGGCGGCACGTCCCATTCCGCGACCCGGTCGGGTCCCAGGGCCCGGGTACGGGCGACCAGCAGCGCCACGTCGTCCTTCGCGCGGCCGGGCAGCAGCGCGCCGAACACGTCCTGGCAGGTCTGCTCCGGTGTGCGGTCGGTACGGGAGAGCGCCTGGCGCAGCAGTTCCATGCCGGCGTCGATGTCCCGGGTGCGGTCCTCGATCAGCCCGTCGGTGTAGAAGACGAGCCGGCTGCCCTCATCGATGTCCATTTCCATGGTCTCGAACGGCATGGTGCCGAGCCCGAGCGGCGGTCCGGCCGGGATGTCGGGGAACTCGACGCTCCCGTCGGGGCGGACCAGGGCGGGCGGCGGATGCCCGGCGCGGGCGAAGCAGCAGCGGCGGGTGACCGGGTCGTAGACCGCGTACAAGCAGGTGGCCCCGGTCATCGCCGAGCCCTCCAGCCCGCCTGCGGCACCCGCCTCGTCCTGGTCGATACGACTCACCAGTTCGTCGAGGTGGCTGAGGAGTTCGTCGGGCGGCTGGTCCAGCGTGGAGAAGTTGTGCACCGCGGTGCGCAGGCGCCCCATCGTCGCCGCCGCGTGCAGGCCGTGGCCGACGACGTCGCCGACGACCAGGGCCACGCGGCTGCCCGGCAGCGGGATCACGTCGAACCAGTCGCCGCCCACCCCGGACTGTGCGGGCAGGTAGCGGTGTGCCACCTCGACGGCGCTGTGCCGGGGCAGTGTCCGCGGCAGCAGGCTGCGCTGGAGCGTCACGGCCAGGGCGTGCTCGCGCGTGTAGCGGCGGGCGTTGTCCACGGACACCGCGGCGCGGGCGACCAGTTCCTCGGCCAGGGAGAGGTCGTCCTCGTCGAAGGGCCCGGGCTTCTCCGAGCGCCAGAAGTTGGCCACCCCCAGCACGGCCCCGCGGGCCTGGAGGGGGACGGTGATGAGCGAGTGGATGCCGTAGCCGATGATGTCTTCCGTACGCTCCGGGTCCTGCGCCTGCCAGCCCGGCGCCCGCGACAGGTCCGGCACCAGCTCGGCGTGCCCGCTGCCGAACCCGCGGGCCTGCGGGGTCGACGGAAGGAACTCGATCAGCTGGCCGCACTCGTACAGCGGGTGGTCGTCGCGGATACCGCTGACGGCGGTCCGGCGCATCTCCGAGCTCGTGGGGTTGGGCTCCTCCCCGCCCAGCACCGAGTCGGGCAGGTCGACGGTCACGAAGTCGGCGAAGGCGGGCACCGCGACCTCGGCCAGTTCCTCGGCCGTGCGTCTGACGTCCAGCGTGGTACCGATGCCGACCCCCGCGTCGTACAGCAGCCGCAGCCGCTCGCGCGCCACCTCGGCCCGGCCCGTGAGCGCCCGCAGCTCCGTGGAGTCGCGGATGGTAGCGACAGTCCCCATCGGGCCCCCGGGGCCGTCAGTGGGGCGCTGGTTCACCACCAGCAGCCGGTCCCCGGTCGCATGGACCTCGTCGGTGGCCTCCCGGCCGGACGCCAGCAGCTCGGCTGTGGCGGGATCGAGTCCTTCCAGCTCCGCGACCGGGCGGCCCTCGGAGTCGGGGGCCAGTCCCAGCAGCCGCCGGGCCTCGTCGTTGGCGAGCAGCACCGTCCCGTCGCCCGCGACGATGACGACGCCTTCCCGCACGGCGTGCAGGACCGCGTCGTGGTGCTCGTACATGCGGGTCATCTCCTCCGGGCCGAGCCCGTGGGTCTGGCGCCTGAGGCGTCTGGTGGCCAGCGCGGTGCCGCCGGTGGCCAACGCGAGGCCCACCGCGCCCGTGGCCAGGATGACGATCAGCTGGTGGTTGGTCTCGCTGCTCACATTGCGGACCTTGAGACCGGCCGAGACCAGGCCCACCACCCTGCCGCCCGGTGCGGTCACCGGCACCACCGCCTGCACCTCGCGGCCCAGGGGCCCCTGCACGTTCTCGACGAGGACCGCGCCCGCCAGGGACGGTCCGATGGTGCCCACGAAACGCTTCCCGATCCGATCCGGCAGCGGATGCGTGTAGCGGATGCCCTCGGTGTCCATCACCACGATGAAGTCCACGCGCGCCGCCCTGCGGGTCTTCTCGGTGATCGGCTGGAGCACCTTGGATGGATCGGGTGAATTCATGGCCGCGATGAGCCCCGGCGAGTGGGCGAACGTCTCCGCGACGGCGACCGAGCGGTTCTTGGCCTCGCTGTCGAGATCGCGCCGGGTCTGCAGCGCGAGCGCCAGAATCGCGCCGATGACGAGCAGGACGACGACTGCCACCTGGAGGATGAAGACCTGCCCGGCGACACTTCTGGGGCGCTTGGGGAGCAGTGACCGAACCGACACGTCCCGCAGTCGGCCGAAACGCCTGATCACACAATCTTTTCTACACCCCTGTCCGCCCTGTCCGCCGGGCGAGCCATACACGTGGTTCCGGCCCCGGTACTGGTAGGAGCCGGCGATCGAGTAGTCGGTGTTCCCTGTTTACGACCGTCGACGTGGACAGGGGCAGCCGTTCGGCCAGAGAAGCGTGAGGTCAGGGCCGCCGAGACCACAATTGAGAGCACGAGCGAAGAAGAGCCCCACCGCCTGTTGGTGGGGTTTTTGAACGGTGCTGTACGGACGTGAATGCAACCAGAACTGCAACCACGGACGTGGCAGCCGTGGCCCGTCGCCATCCGGGTGCAAGGACATGAAGTCGAAGCCGCCCGAGTCCTGTACAACGTCGTCGCCCACCTGCGGCACACCGACGGCGACCGCCGCTGGGCCCTAGGCACTCCGCTGTACGTCGTCGATCGTCCCTACGGTGTGCTCCGCCCCCGGCCCTCGTTCGTGAACTGGAGCCAGCTCAAGGGCCTCGTCATCGTTGTACGCAACAACGACGAGCTGCGCCTCGTGGGCCGGACCGCACCCAATGGCACCCGCATCATCGTTCTGCCCGAAGGCGCTGGGACCTGATCTGCACTGACACTTCCCATGGCAGAACGACTGATGTTCTCGCGGCAGACGACACGCACGGCACAACCCGGAGCCCCAAGCGGGCTTGTCGCTGTCCACGTGGCGGTCCAGAACCCCGCCGAGTTCCCGGAACCCCACCCGGACGCGGCTGAATACGCCCGGGAGCTGTGGGCAACTGCTCACAAGTACGACGGCATTGACTGGGACAAGACGGGTGCACGACCCGAGGTGAACCTCGCCCGGGACAGGTATCCGCCTCAGTTCGGCGGCCAACTATCAGTCGACAGAGTGGCCAACTACGAATCGTCACAACTGCCTGACCGGTGGCGATCGGACCAGCACTGGCCAGCCATCGGCCGGAGTCACAGCGCCGACTCGTAGAACATCCCACGCCTGCCCCCAAGGCGCACCGATCGCAGGGCCTCTCGCCAATACCGTCTTCGACTGCCGGGCGCACGCGCGGAGCGAGGTCATTGACGGAGCCGCTTACGGGCAGCGGATGAACCAGCTGATCAGGCAACGTCTCACTCCCGGAGGTGTAGACGCGTCCTTGCCGTTCAAGATCAATAAGCTGCACCTTCGTGGCCTGGCTCATCAGCTCTGCGACGAGTGCCACTTCTACTTCTCTGCTCCCTTCGACGCCTCCGCCGAGGAAGCATCGTGACGAACGCTGTCGAGCGACTGGCCGCAGCCGCAGAGATCCGGCGTCAGGCGCAAGGTGACGGGCGCAGGGGAAGCGCGCTACCACGAAGCCCGCATCCTCCTGTTGATCGCCCGGTTCACCACGGCGAAGAGATCCTTGGACGGCCTGACGAAGCTGGCCAAGCTCGACTTTCTCCTGCGCTACCCAACGATGCTGGAGCGTCTGCCCGTCGAGCAGGGAGAAGACCGGCCCGCTGGAGCGGAACCTGCGTCGTCCGAGCGGCTGGCTGTGGAAAGCCGGATGACCCGGTCCAAGTACGGGCCGTGGGACCAGCGGTACTACAGCGTCCTCGGTTCTCTGGCCGGCCGTGGGCTCATCACTTACAGCGGGTCACACCGCGCGGAATTCCGCGTCACCGCGGACGGAGCCGTGGCCGCGTCGATGCTGACACAGACCGACGATTGGGCCGTCGTGGCCCAGCGGATCGCCCTGTTGAAGAGGCACTTCGGCAAGTCGGGATCGGCACTGAAGACCCCCGTCTACGATCGCCTGCCCGACGCGGTGGACAGGCCCTTGCGGACGGAAATCTGATGGCCACCCACCTGCGATTCCTCGCCCTGACGGCCACCACCGCCACCGCAGAGACGACGTATCGCTTCGATCAGCTTCGGAAAAGGAATGGGACTCGCCGCCCGGCAGATCGGCATCGGCCGCGCGGCCGCGATCGTAGGGCCCGCCACACCGGGCGCCGAGCCCATCGTGCTCCTCAACCTCCGCATCACCACGGACTCGGACGACATCGACGAGCAGTTCGAAGGGTGCCTCAGCTTCTTCGACGTCCGCGGCCTGGTGCCCCGCCCGCTGACGATCACAGTGGAGACCACCACACTTGAGGGCACAGGCGTCACCCCGCTGTACGAACGCGGCCTGGCCCGACTGATCCACCACGAGATCGACCACCTCGACGGCCTGCTCTACCTCACCCGGATGCGCACCGGCGTCAACTCGATCCCCGTCGAGGAATACCGCCGGACCAACACCACCACCAGCCACGCCTGGGCATACGAGCAGTAGCTCACCGGCCGAACGTATCTTCCGGGCGGGAAGACAATTCCCCGACGGGCCCGCCCCGGCCACCCTCTTCGCGCTCCTCCGAGTCCACTTCTTCGTACGTACCGAAAAGGGCCAGGCGTTCTCTTCGAGGCGACGATCTCGGCCAGGTCTTGTCTCTTCGATCTGACGGAGGGTGGCGTACGGACTCAGGTGCAGGGGTGTGGCAGGCAGGTGGTGCTGTCATCGACGCGCCCTGGCGATGAGGTCGTTGATGGCCTGGATCACCCCGTCAGCCCGCTCCTCGTGCAGCCATCCATGCCCCGCGTCGTCGAGAATCCTCTGCTCGCCGTGTGAGGACTCGGCTGCAAGCTCGGCGTGCAGGGCGGGCTTGCCCTCGTTGATTTCGCGGAGCAGTTCCGCGGGCCACAGGTGGGCCTGGGTGGCATCGTGTCCCATGGCCGTGAGCACGATCAGCGGCAGGTCGGGGGTGGGCGGGGCCTGCCGGAACTCGCTGGCGACCTTGTCGTAGAGGTTCTGGTTCTCGCGCGAGGCGATCCGCCAGGTGGCGAGGTGACGCGCGGCCAAGGGCTGGCGCACCGGCTCCGGCCAGGCGGCGAAGTGCTGGATCATCTGGGCGCGGGACTGCTCCAGCTGTTTCGGCGTGGGCTCGGCCTACTCTTGGACGCCTATCTGGTCCGGGTGTCGTAGCAGCGACTTGGTCACCCCACGACAGCCAAGAAGCCGAGACGACGAACCCAAGAAGCAGAGCTCAACAGACCCCTGACCAACAACGACCCTGGTGACGCCCACCCCGCTGACATCACCCCGCACATTCACACGCCGGTCAGGGATTCGTCCAGGCCTCGGGGTCCTCCGCGAGGCTCAGGACCTCGTCGGGCAGCTTGGCCGCGGCCACGTGGGCCAGGGTGACCTCGCCGAGAATCTTGCGAACGTTGGCGCGTACGGCGATCCACAGCGGCAGCAGCGACTCCGCGGGGCCGCAGTACGAGAGCTCGGGTGGGCGCACCCCCCGCACCGACACCAGGGGGCCGTCCGCCACACGGATGACGTCCGCGATGGCGATCGAGTCCGCCGGGCGGGCGAGCCGGTAGCCACCCTTGCCGCCCCGCTGGCTGACCACGAGACCGCCCCGGCGCAGGTCGCCGAGGATGCCCTCCAGGAATTTGTGCGGGATGCCCTGCGCCGCGGCGATCGCCTCAGCCTTGAGCGAGGCCTCGTCGCCTGCCGCGGCCAGCTCCACGGCCGCCCGCACCGCATAGTCAGCCCGCGCCGAGATCCGCATGCCGCGAATTATCCCTCACTGCCGTGTCCGCCCGTCACCAGCTGTGCCATCAGGCAGGAAGGGTGAAGGACGGGTGCGTACCGTTGAGGAAGTAGTCCCCGATCTCGCGCAGTCTGTGGGCGGCTGGTTCGCGCAGGGCGTGGGTCCGGGCGTTGCGCCAGAAGCGGTCGAAGCCGTGCCGCGTGGAGGCTGCGTCGACACCGACGACGTCCAGGGCACGGGTGGTGATCTCCTGCGCCGCGCGGGAGGCCGCGGCCTCGGCCACGCTCGCGAGGACGGCCGTCTCCGCGCACTCCTCGTCGTCGAGATCCTCGCCCTGCGCGAGGCCGCACAGCAGGGCATACACCGCCTGGTCGGCGAGAGCGGACGCGGCACGTGCGACGACGGCAAGCTCGCCGTACACGGTCAGCACGTACGGATCCTGCGGGGGGCTGCCCGGCCAGGGCTGGGACGAGAACGGCTGCCAGGCCGACCGCACGGCCCTTCCGTGCTCGTGGACCTCGGCCAGCAGTCCCTCGGCGATGCCGAGACAGAACTGGGCGGAGACCAGCCGCGCGGTCGGCACAGCGAGAGAGGCGAAGGGTGACAGGACGCCCTCGTCCGGCGAGAGCGAGCCGAACACGTCGTCCGCCGTGACCGGCACGGAGTCGAACTCCACGGCGCCACCGGCTGCCAGCCGCTGGCCGAAGGTGTCCCCGCTCCTGCCGCTTACGACACCCGGGTGGGTGGGGTCGACGAGGACGGCCAGCGGCTCACCGGTGCCGTACCTGGCGGCTCGGACCACCAGCCGGTCGGTGATCCCGACGCCGGTGGCGTACCTCTGGTAGCCGTTCAGCAGATAGCCGCTCGGTGTGGGAGTCAGGATGAGTGGCGGTTCGTGTGAGGCAATACCGCCTCCCCAGCACCACTGCCCCTCAGCCGACTCGCGCTCGACACGGGCTGCACGTGCTGGGCCGGCGAAGAAGCGGGCGCTGAAGGACAGGAAGTAGTGGTGGCCCAGCAGGTGTCCGATGGCCCCGTCGGCCGCGGCGACGGTCCGGATGACCGCGTAGACCGTGCGCCAGTCCGCGCCCCCTCCCCCCTGCTCGACCGGTGCCAGCAATGTCAGCAGCCCCGATTCGCGCAGCCGTGCGACCTCGTCGAGCGGTGCCTTGCCAGCCCGTTCGCGCTCGACCGCGTCCGTCGACAGGTCGTCCGCCACCTCACGGGCTATGTGCAGCCAGTCGACCTGACCGGCTCCCGCGTCGGTCGCCTCGTCCGCCGTCACCGTCATGTCCGGACCCGCCTCATGCGACTGCGGCTGTCACTGCACCTCAGTGCTGTTGTCATGGCGTCTTCCTTCAGGGGACCGGGGACGGCGCGGTAGCCGGCGAGGCAGCGCGGGAGTGCAGCGGTGCGCGGTGAGGCGTCGGCTTCGTCATCCTCACCCCCCTCTCCGACCACCGTCAACAGTTCCCTAGTAATTCGATAGGAATACTAGGGATGAGAGTGCGCTCCGGCTGATTCACGTTCCCGGATGGCGAGTTCGCGATGGCAGGCGGCCGGGTGGCCGTCCGGCCCCGAGGGCTGCCGGCCGGGCCGTGGAGGCGCTCGCGGAGCGTGGCGCCGTGGGAAGGGGCCGGAAGCCTGCTGCGGCTGCGTGGTTCCGGGACGACGAGGTTGACGACGTCGCGGAAGGTCCTGGGGTGGTGGCTCGGCGTTGCAGGCGGCCTCCCGGGCGAACTTGCGGCCGACTCGGCGGCGACAACGACCGCCTCGGCGTCATCAGCGATCACATGGGCGCTTCCCTCCGCCGCGCTCACGTGGTCATCGCGGGCCCCCGGGGCCGGCGAAGGGCACTTGGTCCGAGGGGGCGGCCTGCTGTACGTACGGGTGCTGCCACAGGCCCTGCGCCTGAAGCTTCGGCGGGACTCCCTCGCCGAACCAGTACGCCTCCTCCAGGTGCGGATAGCCGGAGAGCACGAACTCGTCGATGCCGAGAGCGTGGTGCTCCTTGATCCGATCGGCGACCTCGTCGTGGCTCCCGACCAGGGCGGTGCCCGCGCCACCGCGCACCAGGCCGATGCCCGCCCACAGGTTGGGGTGGATCTCCAGGCGGGTGGGGGTCCCCCCGCTCGAGCGAAGTCGAGAGTGGGGGAGGCTGCCACTGCCGTGCAGGGCGAGCATCCGCTGCCGACCCTCGGACTCGCTGCGGGCCAGGCCCGCTTGGATGGTCTTGACCGCCTCCGGATCGAAGGCGTCCAGGAGCCGATTCGTCTCCGCCCACGCCTGCTCGGACGTGTCGCGGGTGACGACACACAGGCGGATGCCGAAGCGGACGCGACGACCCTCCTTGTCGGCCAACGCACGGATCCAGGCGATCTTCTCCACGACGGCGGCGGGCGGCTCTCCCCAGGTGAGGTAGACGTCGACATGCTTGGCGGCGACTTCTCCGGCGATCGGCGAGGAGCCCCGAAGTACACCTCGGGGACGGGGTCGGGCACCCGTGCGAGCTTCGTGTCCTCGACATGGAGGTGCTCACCGCGCAGGTCGACGGGTCTTGCCCACCCACAACCCTCTTACGATCTCGAGGAATTCGCCGGTACGGCGGTAGCGGGCGTCCTTGTCGAGGAAGTCGCCGTAGGCCCGCTGCTCGTGGCTCTCGCCGCCGGTGTGACGACGTTGAGCAGGAGCGGTCCGCCGCTCTGTCGCTGGAAGGTGGAGCCATCTGCGCGGCGAGTGTCCGTGAGGCGAAACCGGGCCGGAAGGCGACAAGGAACTTCAGGCGCTCGGTGTTCTGGCTGACCGTCGCGGTGGTCAGCCACGCGTCCTCGCACCAGGCTCCCGTCGGCGTGAGTGCGCCGACGAAGCCCAGGTCCTCGGCGGCGCGGGCGATCTGGCTGAGGTAGGCGACCGTCGGTTGCCGGTCGCGCCCGGACTCGGTGGCGGGGGGGTGCCGTGGCCGCCGCCGACGTGGCGGCTGTCTCCGTTGGTCGGCAGGAACCAGTGGAAGGTGAGGGACACTCGGGGCTCCGATCAGGGGTGCGTCAGGGGACGTTCGTCGGCGCCGAGGTCGAGAGCCGGTCCAGCTCCTCGCGGGGAAGCCGGCGTTCGGCTTCGCGCGCCGAGGCACCCGCCCGGAACTCGTCGGCCAGGGCGGACGCGACAGCGACGGCCTCGGCGTCGTCGGTGATGACGTGTGCGGTCATGGCTTCAGCTCGCCGCAGCCAGGCGCGGGGTGCCGCCGAGCGCCAGCGAGAACTGGTCGACGACCTGGGTGAGGGCCTCGCCGGCGGCCGGTGCGACAGTGACCGAGCCGTCGTCGTGGGCGGTGATGTCCTTGTCGAGGGTGAACCAGCCCTGCACGATGTGCGCGGCACCCATGGAGTTGAGGACCGGACGCAGGGCGTAGTCGATGGCCAGGACATGCGCGGTGGAGCCGCCGGTGGCGAGCGGAAGGACCGTCTTTCCGGTGAGTGCGTACTGCGGGAGCAGGTCGAGGAGCGCCTTGAGGACTCCGGAGTACGACGCTTTGTAGACGGGTGTTCCTACGACGACGCCGTCGGCGCTCGCGAAGAGCTCGGTGGCCTCGACGATCGCCGGATGCCGGAAGTCCGCGCCGAGCAGGGCCTCTGCGGGGATGGTACGAACGTCGAGCGCAACGACGTCGTGCCCCTGGGCGGTCAGTCGCCGGTCCAGGTGGCGCAGCAGGCGGTTGGTGCGGGAGGAGGTGGAAGGGCTGCCGGAGACGGACAGGACGGTGGCCATGGGTCCTCTTTCGGGGAGAAGGGGGCGCCTCCGCCGGGGAGGCGCTCTGAGGGTGGGCAGGAGTACCAGATGGGTTCGGGCAGTTCGCCCTCGATGACCCACCGCCCGACCTCTCGCCGCTTGTGGGCGACAGGGTCGTGGAGGGTGTGGGGGCGGACGTTGCGCCAGAAGTGGCAGGCCCTCGGATGCGGCGGGTGGCGCGGGCGCCGGTCACTGTGAAGATCTGGTTGCCGATCTCCAGGGAGTCGTCAGCGGCGCGGGCCTTCACTGCTGGAAGGAGTGCCCCCGTCGGCGCCATTCTTCCGCGAGCAGTTCGTACGAGCGGACCCGGTCCGTGTGGTCGTGAGTGATCGTCGTGATGAGCAACTCGTCCGCACCCGTGGCCTCCTGCAGTTGTTCCAACTGGTCGGCGACCCGGCCAGGCGAGCCGACGAACTGGGTGTCGAGGCGGTCCTGGACGAGGGCCCGGTCCTCGTCGGTCCATGCGTGGGCGCGCGCTTCCTTCGGCGTCGGGAACTCGATGGCGCCCTCCGCAGTACGGATGCTGCGCACCCACGGGCCGTAGCCGGTGGCGAGTTCACGGGCCGCCTCGTCGTCCTCGGCGACGACGACGTCCGCCGAGACGCTGACGTACGGCTTGTCGAGGAACTCGGAAGGCTGGAAGAGGGACCGGTAGCCCTCCACCGCCTCCAGAACCGTGGCCGGGCTGACGTGATAGTTCGCCGCGAACCGCAGACCGTTGCCGCCCGCCACCTCGGCGCTCTGACCACCGCTGCTGCCCAGGATCCACACCTCCACATCGGCGCCCTCACCCGGCACGACGTGCGCTTCGACGCCCTCCGGCGAGCGGTAGGTGCCGGCCAGCAGGGCGAGGATGTCGTGGATCTGCTCGGCGTAGTCCTGTGACTCGGCGCCCGGCAGCAGGAGCAGCCTGCGTTGCAGTGCGATGCGGGGTGATCCGAGCAGATGCTCGAAGGAGAAGCGGGGTGGGATCAGCAGGCCGTTCGGGGTGCGGCCATCGACGACCGGGGTCGCCGTCGGCAAGGGTGCGGCCGGCTGTCCCGGCGGGCGGCCGCCCGAGCGGCCCAGGCCCAGATCGAAGCGGCCCGGGTGCAGTGTGTCGAGCAGGCCGAACTCCTCCACGGTGGACAGCGCCGTGCGGTGCCCGAGCTGCACGGCCCCGGAGCCGAGCCGGATGGTGGAGGTGGCGGAGGCGGTCAGCGCCAGGACGACGGCGGGCGAGGTTCCGGCCACGCCGGGATTGAGGTGATGCTCCGCGAACCAGTAGCGGGCATACCCGAAGCGCTCGGCCTGCTGGGCGAGGTCGATGGAGTTGCGCAGGGCATCGGCTGCCGTCGAGCCTGAGGAGATCGGGAGCAGGTCGAGGACGCCGAGGGAGATGTCAGACACGGGCGGACTCCTCAGTGAGCGGTGATGCCGGAAGCACGGGGCCCCAGGCGAACGGCGGATCCGGGATCTCCCGACGCAGCATGGGGGCGACCTCGGACTGGAACAGCTCGAGCGAGGCCCGGTGCTGGGACTCCGTCAGCCCGCTCGCGTCGGCATGCACGTGCACCACCGTGTGGCCGAACTGCTCGTAGTAGCGGTGCACCTTGTCGATGACCTGCTGCGGGCTGCCGATCAGAGCGGAGCTGCGTTCGACAAAGTCCTCCAGGGTCTCGAATACGACCGGCAGACCGGCCTTCTTCAAGAACGCCAGGTTGGACTCGAAGATCGGCCGGTACGCGGCGAGGGCCTCCTGGGTGGTGGGGGCCACCTGAATGCCCGCCGTGCCCGCTCCGACGGCGATCTGCTGCGGATCGTGGCCGTAGAACTCCCAGCGCTCACGGTAGTGACGGATCAACTCGGCATACGGCTCTATGGGGTTGGTGACGTTCGCGGAGAACAGCGGGTCGCCGTAGCGGGCCGCGAGATCGACGGACTCCTTGCTGGTCGCGCTGCCGTGCCAGACCCGGACGGGCTGCTGATACGGCCGCGGCCACACCTCGGCCTCCGTCAGCGGCGGGCGGAAGCGGGTCGCCGCGGTGACCTTGTCCTGCCGCCAGATCTGCCGGAACACCTCGTAGCTCTCGGCACTGCGGTCCCACTGGTCCTCGGGCGTGACGTGGAAGAGGTCGCGCTGGGCGGCGCCGTTGCCCTTGCCGATGATCAGGTCGAGGCGGCCCTCGGAGAGGTGGTCGAGGGTCGCGTAGTCCTCGTACGCGCGGACCGGGTCGAGGAGGCTGAGGGTCGTCACGGCGGTGAACAGTCTGATCCGCCTGGTCAGGGCGGCCACATGGCTCAGTACGACGGTGGGGGAGGACGAGATGAACGGCCGCTCGTGCCGCTCCCCCACCCCGAAGCCGTCGAAGCCCAGATCCTCGGCCAGCACCGCGTTGTCGAGGACTTCCCGGAAGCGCTCGTGGGTCGACTTCCGCACCCCGGTGACCGGGTCCGGCCGGTGCACGATCAGGGTGATCGCGAGGAACTTCACGACGCCACCCGCTCGTTCGACGCCTCGTCCGGGTGGGCGAGGCCCAGGTGGTGGCGGAGGGTCGAGCCCTCGTACTCAGTGCGGAAGACGCCCTGTTCCTGGAGCAGCGGGACGACCTTGTCGGCGAAGACGTCAAGACCGCTCGGGGTGATGTGCGGGACGAGGATGAAGCCGTCACTGGCGTCGGCCTGCACGTAGTCGTTGATGGTCCTGGCGACGGTGGCCGGGGAGCCGACGAAGTTCTGGCGGTTGCCGGTGTTGATGACCAGGTCCCGGATGGACCAGTTGTTCGCGGCGGCCAGCTCACGCCACTCGCGGGCGGTGGCCAGCGGGTCGCGGTACATGCGCACCTGCGCGCGGCCCTTGGAGATGTGGTCGCCGCTGACGTCCGGGTCGACGCCGGGCAACGGGCCCTCGGGATCGTAGGAGGACAGGTCGCGGTTCCAGACGAACTCCAGGTGCTTGATGGCGGTGGCCCCGCTGACCTGCTGGCGGCGCACCTCCTTGGCTAGTTCCTCGGCCTCCGCGTCGGTGTCGGCGAGGACGAAGGTCGCGGCGGGCAGGATCAGCAACTGGTCATGGCGGCGGCCGTACTTGGCGAGGCGGTTCTTGACGTCCGTATAGAAGGCCCGGCCCTCCTTGAGGGTGGCGTACCGGCTGAAAATGGCGTCGGCGTCGGAGGCGGCGAACTCGCGGCCCTCCTCGGAGTCGCCGGCCTGGAAGATGACCGGGCGGCCCTGCGGAGAGCGCGGGACGTTGAACTGGCCGTGGATGTCGAAGTGCTGCCCCGTGTGCACGAAGGAGCCGGCCTTCGCGTCCCGCAGGAAGACTCCCGCCGCCTGGTCGGCGACGATCTCGTCGCCGTGCCAGGAGTCGAAGAGTTCGTTCGCGGTGGCCAGGAACTCCTTGGCGCGGGAGTAGCGCTCGTCCTGCGGGAGGAAGCCGCCGCGGCGGAAGTTCTCGCCGGTGAAGGCGTCCCAGGAGGTGACGACGTTCCAGGCGGAGCGGCCGCCGGAGAGGTGGTCGAGGCTGGCGAACTGGCGTGCCACCTCGTAGGGCTCGTTGAAAGTGGAGTTGATGGTGCCGGTGAGTCCGAGGTGTTTGGTGACGGCGGCGAGCGCGGCGAGGACGGTGAAGGTGTCGGGGCGGCCGACGACGTCCAAGTCGTAGATCCTGCCGCCCTGTTCGCGGAGCCTGAGCCCCTCGGCGAGGAACAGGAAGTCGAACTTGGCCCGTTCGGCGGTCCGGGCGAAGTGGACGAACGAGCTGAACTCGATATGACTGCCGGCCTTCGGATCGCTCCACACGGTGGTGTTGTTGACGCCCGGGAAGTGCGCGGCCAGATGGATCTGCTTCAGCGGCTTGCTCATTGTCGGTACGGTCCTTCCGGCTCAGGCGGTGGCGTAGCGGTTGACGGGGCGGGCGAGGCCCAGCAGGCCGCGCAGGGTGTCGGCCTCGTAGGCGGTGCGGAAGGCGCCGCGACGCTGGAGTTCGGGCACCAGGCCCCGGGTGATGGCGGGCAGGTCGTGTCCGGCGACGGCGGGCCGCAACCGGAAGCCGCTCAGCCCCTCCTCGACCAACTCCTGCAGCAAGTCGGCGAGTTGGGCGGGCGTACCGGCGAAGATGCCGGCGTCGCTGGTGTACGGCTCCCCCGCGAGGGCGTCGAGACGTGCTCGGCGGTCCTCGGCGGCGGCTTGGTCGTCGTCGAGGAAGACCACCAAGTCACCGAAGACGTGCACGAGTTCACCGGCGCGCCCGGCCGCCTCCTGTTCGGCGCGGATCTCGGCGACGATCGCGCGGGCCTGGCCGGCGTCGCGCGGGGTGACGTAGCCGACGTCGGCCTGACGGGCCACCAGCTGGTACGGGATCGTCTGGTGGGCCAGGACGGTGACGAGCGGCTGGCCCTGGGGCGGGCGCGGGGTGATGGACGGGCCCTTCACACTGAAGTGGCTGCCCTCGAAGTCGATGTAGTGCAGCTTGTCGCGGTCGATGAAGCGGCCGGTGGCCACGTCCCGGATCTCCGCGTCGTCCTCCCAGCTGTCCCAGAGCCGGCGCACGACCTCGACGTAGTCGGCGGCCTCGTCGAAGCGGTCGGTGAGCAGTTCCTGCCCGGCCGGACTCTGGATGCCCTCCAGGCTGAGCGGTGGAAAAGTGCGGCGGCCGAAGTGCGCGGCCTCGTGCGGCCGGGGCGAGATCTGCACGCGCAGGCCGGCCCGGCCGGTGCTGACGTAGTCGAGGGTGGCGATCGCCTTGGAGATGTGGAACGGCTCCGTGTGGGTGGCGATCACGGTCGGCACCAGTCCGATGTGCCGGGTCAAGGGTGCGATACGGGACGCGATCAGTACGGCGTCCAGGCGTCCGCGGACCTGATCGGTACGGCCGTCCGGCTCACTGTAGTGCGACGACTGCAGGACGAGTCCGTCCTCGAGGGTGACGAAGTCGAGCAGGCCGCGTTCGGCCTCGGCGACCAGGTCGGCCCAGTAGCCGGCGGTGAACAGGTCCCGGGGGCGGGCGGCCTGCTCGCGCCAGGAGGCGGGATGCCAGCCGGTGCCGTCCAGAGCCACGGCAAGGTGCAGAAGGGAAGCGGGAGTTGCGGACACGAGGGTGCCTTCCTGGAGGTCCGTACGAGATCGCCGGCCCGCGGGAGTCGGGGCACACGGCGGCTGGGGAAACGGGGTCAGGAACTACAGAGGGAGCCGGCCACGCGCTGGAGGTCGATGTGGGGCCGGGAGTGGAGGTGGACGGCACGCAGTACACGTGTCACGTGTCGCACCTCCGTCCGAGCGGGCCAAGCACTCACCTTCGACAAGGACAACGGCACGGCTATGCCGTTTCTTCCAGAGCGGCGGCGCCGGTGTGCCGGACGAGCGAGAAGACGGTGCGGCGGCGCAGGGTGAACCCGATCGACTCGTACAGCCGGATCGCGTTCACGTTGGTGGCCGCGGCGTGCAGGAAAGGGCGTTCGCCGCGTTCCCTGATGCCGGCGGCGACCGCGCGGACCAAACGGGTGGCCAGGCCCCGGCCGCGGTGGTCGGGGTCGGTGCACACGGCGCTGATCTCCGTCCAGCCCGGCGGGTGCAGCCGCTCGCCGGCCAGGGTGATCAGCCGGCCCTGGTGGCGGATACCGAGGTAGGTGCCCAGTTCGAGGGTGCGGGGCAGATAGGGGCCCGGCTCGGTGCGGGCGACCAGGTCGAGGATCTCGGGCACGTCGTCGGGGCCGAGCCGTACGGCCTCGGGGTCGGGCTCGGCGCGCAGGGCGGTGTCCACGAGCTGGACGCCGTGCCCGGTGCGCACGACCTCCCAGCCCGCCGCCGCCTCGGTGACGCCCCGCACCGCGGCGGTGCCGCCGGGGCCGACGAGTGCGGCGAGGTCGGCCCACGCACGCGGGTCGCCCTCGTCGCAGAGGGCGTGGAAGGGTGCCACGTCCCGGTGGTAGCGGGCGGCGTGGCCGATTCGTTGGGCGAAGTGGGCGTGGGGGCCGGTGAGCGCGGCCCAGGCGGGGTTGTCCAGGATGTGCGAGGAGCTGGCGTCGATGCTGGTCACGGACATGGTGGGGCAGTCTCCGGGGTGCGCTCGGGGGGCCGGCGCGCGGGGACTCCACCGCGAGGCGGCGGTGGAGTCCGCTCACGCGATGGTCAGGAGTTGTCGAGGGACAGTCCGGGCGGGTTGACTTCGGACTTGGCGACGGCCTCGTTGGAGAGGTTGTAGGCCTTGAGCCACTCGGCGTACTGACCGTTCTTGATCAAGTAGTTGATGGCCTCGGCGAGCGGCTTGGCCAGGCCGCTGTCCTTCTTCGCGGTGGCCGCGATCAGGCCCTGCAGGCTCGCGCCGGCGCCGGAGTAGGTGCCCGCGGTGCGGGTGGCGTTGGGCGTGTTCGCGACCTGGCGGTTGTGGTAGGCGATGCCGGGGTTGGGGCCGAGGTACGCGTCGATCTTGCCGCTGGACAGGGCGAGGTAGACGCTGTTGCTGTCCTGGAAGTACTTGACGGTGAGCTTCTTGCCTTCCTTGGCCAGCTTCGCCTTCCACTCCAGGAGGATCTTTTCCTGGTTGGTGCCGGAGCTGACGGAGACGGTCTTGCCGGCGAGGTTCTCGTAGTTGCCGTCGAAGTTCCAGGTGCTCTTCTTCGGCACCACGAAGGCGAGGTTGTCCTGCCGGTAGGAGGCGAACTCGTACTTCTTCTTGCGTTCCTCGGTGTCGGTGACGTTGGAGAAGGCCACGTCGGCCTTGCCGCTGTCGATGCCGACGAAGAGGTTCTCCCAGGTGGAGTTCTTCACCTCGGGCTGGAGGCCGAGGACCGCGGCGACCAGGCGGCCGAAGTCGGGTTCCGCGCCGGTGAGGGTCTTCTGGTCGCTGCCCACGTAGGCCAGCGGCGGGAAGCCGGCCGGCAGAGCGCCGATGCCGATCTCCAGCTTGCCGCTCTTCTTGACGGCGGCGGGCAGTTCGGCGCTGATGGACTTGACCTCGGAGATCTTGATGGAGGTCTGCTGGGCGGCGCCGTTGGAGACCTGGCCGATGACGACCTCGCCGGTCTTGGCGGCGTTGTCGGTGGAGGTGGCCGCGTCGCTGTTGCCACCGCAGGCGGCGAGCCCGGTGGCCAGGGAGGCGACGGCGGTCGCCGCGGTGATGCCGCGTATAAGGCTGCGTCGGGTGAAGTGGGTGGCCATGGCCGTTCCTTGTCGCTGAAGGTGATGAGGGTGGCGCGGGGAAGTCGAGGGGTGTGGCGGGTCAGAGGACCTTGCTCAGGAAGTCCCTGGTCCGCTCGTGCCGGGGCTTGTCGAGGACCTCGGAGGGCGGGCCCTGCTCGATGATCTTTCCGCCGTCGATGAAGACGACCCGGTCGGCGATCTCGCGGGCGAAGCCGATCTCGTGGGTGACGATGAGAAGGGTGGTGCCGCTGGTCGCCAGGTCCTTGATGACGGCGAGGACTTCACCGACCAGTTCGGGGTCGAGGGCGGAGGTGGGCTCGTCGAAGACGATGACGCCGGGGCGCAGGGCGAGGGCGCGGGCGATGGCGACGCGCTGCTGCTGGCCGCCGGAGAGCTGGCGCGGGTAGGCGCCGGTCTTGTCGCCGAGGCCGACCCGGCCGAGCAGTTCGCGGGCCAGCTCCTGGGCCTTGGTCTTGCCGAGCCGGCCGGTGGCGACGGGGGCGGCGGCCACGTTGTCCAACACGGTCAGGTGCGGGAAGAGGTTGAAGTTCTGGAAGACGAAGCCGATCCGCCCGCGCTGGGTGAGGATCGCCCGCTCGCTCAGCTCCTTGAGCCTCTCGCCCTGCCGCTTCACCCCGATCAGCTCGCCGTTGATGCTGACATGGCCGATCTCCGGCTTCTCCAGGTGGTTGATGACCCGCAGCAGGGTGGACTTTCCGGAGCCGGACGGGCCGAGGATGACGGTGACCTCGCCGGGGCGGACGGTCAGGTCGACACCGTCCAGCACCCGGTGGGTCCCGTACCACTTGTGCACATCGTGGACCTCGACGGTGGCGGCCTCGGCGTCCGCCGGGGCTTCGAGCGTCTCGGTGGTCATACGGCGGCCTCCCGGCGGATGCGGGCCCGCAGGTCGGTGAGACCGGCGCGGAGCTTCTGCAACGGCGTCGGCGGCAGGCTGCGGGTGGCACCGCGGGCGTAGTACCGCTCGACGTAGAACTGGACGACGGAGACGACGCTGGTCAGGATCAGGTACCAGACGGTGACGACCAGCAGCAGCGGCACGATGTCGCCGGGGTAGGTCGAGCCCATGGTCTGCGCGGAACCGAACAGGTCGAGCAGAGAGACGTAGAAGACCAGCGAGGTGCCTTTGATCAGGCCGATGAGCTGGTTGACGTAGTTCGGGATGATCGAGCGCAGCGCCTGCGGGAAGACGATCTTCCGGAACTGGTAGCCCTTCGGCAGGCCGAGCGAGGCGGCCGCTTCGTGCTGGCCCTGGTCGACGGAGAGGATGCCGCCGCGAACCACTTCCGCGGCGTAGGCGGCCTCGTTGAGGCTGAGGCCGATGACGGCGACGACCATGTCGGTGGCGAGTTTCGACTCGTCGAAGGAGAAGAAGGCCGGGCCGAAGGGAATGCCGACGCTCAACGTCTTGTACAGGGCACTGAAGTTGTAGAGGAAGATCAGCACCACGATGAGCGGGATGGAGCGCAGCGCCCACACATAGGTCCAGCTGACCGCGCGCAGCACGGGGCTCTTCGACAGCCGGGCCAGGGCGAGCACGATGCCGCCGAGGAGGCCCAACACCGCACTGTAGGCAGCGACTTGGAGGGTGGTGAGCAGGCCGTCGAGGATGGTGGGGCGCAGGAACCAGTAGCCCCAGCGGTCCCACTGGTAGAAGGGGTTGGAGACCAGTCCGTGCACGAACTGGGCGACCAGGACCAGCACGACCGCCGTGGCGATCCAGCGTCCTGGCCGCCGAAGCGGCAGAACGTGCTGGGCGGTGAGGGTTTTTGACGGTTCGTCGGAGGTCGGCGCCTCGGGGAGGGTGACGGTGGCACCAGGGGGTTCACTCATGGTGGGCTCCGGCTCGATGGGAACACCCCGGAAGCGCGGCGGCATGCGGTGGCGCACACGACAGCGAGGCACCGGGGTGGGGAGGACAACGGCACACCGCGGCGGGCGGTGTTCGTCAGGGATTGCGGGGGCTGCGGGGAAGTGTCAGCCCCGACAGCGGGCACAGCCCGGTGCGGTACACAGTGCGCTGTTCACGCGGAGCAGATCGACGGCGCGATCGGCGACGAGAGGGTTCGGGTACGGCTGTACGCAGCCCTGGGGGCGGCGCGTGGCCGTCCTGGGAGCTGCGTACATGGCGTCACCATCACTGTTCCGGCCCTGTGGGCCTCGCGCTTACCGAAACGTCTTCGGTCCGGTCGTCACCTGGGGCACCCCACCGCGGCGCGAGGGTTGCCGGTCAGCAAGCCAGGGCTTGTCGCTGACACTCATGACCGTTCTGGGCCGTAGTTAAGACAATTGCCCGAACGAATGTCAACGCCGGTCCAGCAGGTGGAACGGCTAACGGGCCGCGTGTGCTGCCCAGTCCAGGATCTGGACGGCTGCTCCGGCGGCCTCCAGGCCATGACAGCGGGCGTGGTGGCGGCGTTCGATGCCGTCGAGGTCGAGGTGGCCGCCGAAGGCTGGGTGGGCGGCGAGCCGGCGGGCGTGGGCCCACAGGGTCGGGTGGTCGGCGATGCGTTGGATCGCGGAGGCGTCGAGGTGGTTGCGGTGGACGGTGTCGAGCTGGACCAGGGCGACCCACAACTCGACGTCGGCGGCGGTGATTTCGTCGCGGATCAGGTACGCGCGCCCGACGAGCCAGCGCTCCAGCGCGCCGAGTGTTTCGAGCAGCGTGCTCAGTGCCAGGTCACGTTCCACCGGCTCGCCACCGGCCGATCCGGCGCGCTGCGCGGCCCGTTCGATGCCCTGCGCGCACATCCGCTCGACCGCCTCGATCTCCGACTCCGCGCCGCACGGGTAGAGCGAGACATGGTCACCACCGAACCGGCGGTCGAGGTCGCGCATGATGTCCGGGGCATGGGTGCTGACGATCCGCCCGAACCAGTCGTCGCTGAGTACCGGAGCGACAGCCGGACCGGCATACCGGTGGGCGCTGGCCTCGTACAGCGGCCGCAGGACGGAGTGGCCGCCTTCGGGGCAGTCGGGGACGGCGGGCAGGAAGGTGGCCGGACAGACGGTGTCCAGGCCGAGCAGGCTGTGGGTGACGGCGATGCGCAGGCCGCCGGGACAGGCGGTCGACAGATGGAGGCGGTATCGGCCCGGAACGGCGTAGTGGCCGCTGCGCGCGTCCCGGCCGATCCGGCCCCGGAAAACGGGCGCGGGTCGGTCGGAGGCGTGGGCGGCCAGCGGTGTGACGGTCATGACTCTCCCCGGGAGCGGGCGCGGACGTACGCGCGGCGGAAGCGACGTCGAGTGAGGGATCGGGACTCATCCGTGCGCATCTGACGCGTGAGCCCTGCTCGCGGGGCGCCGCCGACACGGGATGGGCGCGGCTCAGCCCTGGGAGTTGATCGCGCTGCAGACACGCAGCAGATCGATGTGACGGCGGGAGGTCAGAAGAGGCGAACGGCTCACGCGTGCGGTGACCGACTCCAAGCGCCTCATTTTTCCCTACCTGTTCACTAGGATTCCCTCAGTGAGTGTCGATCCGACCGACATCGTCGTCAAGAGGGCCGTCCCGCATCGCGGACGCCCCGATGGACGGCGGCCCCGCTCGACACAGTCATCACACGTTTTCCACTGCAACCTCGGGACGCGGCGACGGTCTCCTGTGAGGAACCTGCACCGCATTTCCTCGGCCGGGTCAGGACGCCCGAGGACATTGTGTGATGCGCTGCGCGGTGAATCCGGCGTCGGACGAGTCGGCGTGGGTGACGTGCCGACGAGCAGCATGCTCACCGCAGAAGGCCCAGACAAAAGGGTTCGCGGGCTCTCGCCCGCGAAGACCCCTCGCACTGCAGGAACGTTGAGGCGGCCGGTGGCGAACATCGCCACAGACCAGGCCGTGAGCAAAGACAAGCTCAGTCCCAGGAGCTGCCGTATCAAACAGCCGGCGGGATTGTTGTCAGAGCGTGGTGGTGAACCGTGCTGTAGCTCGATGACCTATGGGTTTCGGGTGGCTTCGGTGTTGGGGTGGCCAACTGTGGGCAGCCAGCGAGGGCGCAGTTTGGCGCCGTCGCAGCCACGGCTGCCGGCCCCGACGGTGTCCGCCCCATCCACCGACTGCGCGGGCCGAAGAACCCGAAGCGTTCGCGGAGAAAATGCCCAAGACGGCGGCCGGGCTCCACCGGACCGAGGTTTCCGACCGGCACGTCCCGCCGGACCGGGTGGGCGAACCGGCTGTGCGGCGACCAGCTTGTCGGCGAACGGCGCGACGTCCTGCGCCAGTTCGCGAACGGCATCGAAGGCGACCACCGGCGGGTGCACCGGGTCTTCCTCGCCTCCGTCCGCGTCGCCGGTCGGCATGCGGGACTTCCCCGGTGAGACGGGCGAGCCGGTCCAGGCCGGTCTTCACCAGGCGGAGCGGTAGGCGCGGTAGGTGTTCACGCCGGTGGGGAACTGCGCCTTGAACAGCGGCTTGCCGGACGGGCTGAACTCCGAGACATACGGCAGCGAGCCCCACCCAACGAAGGTGTTGCCGCCCGGGAGGAGCTGCGCGTTGCCCTGCGAGGAAGCGCTGAGGTAATCCGGCTGGTTGATGGAACTGACCAGGGTCGCGGTGTGGGTGTGTTCGTCCAGGCGGACGGTGACGACGCGGCTGAACGGCAGCTCCTCCACGGCCCCCGTACCAGTGTTGGCGGCACCGGCGGACTCGTTGTCGAACCACCGGTACAGGCCCCCGCCCAGCGGCTCGGGGTCGTGCTGCCAGGAGAAGATCCGCCCGGCGGTGTTCAGGTACTGGCCCGGCACGGTCTGCTCCTTGAAGGTGCTGGCCTTCCCGCCGAGCTGCCACAGGACCTTGCCGGCGCGGTGGTCGACCTTGTAGGTGGTCCAGGTGTTGCGGGCATCGATGAGCAGGTTGTTGTCGGTGTCGAGCTTGACGGCGTTGATGTGGAACCAGTCCCACGGACTGTTCGGGGAGGACGGGAGCGGCTGCTCGCTCTGCGCGTAGGGGACGTGGTCGGCGGCACTCCACTGGAACAGCACCTGGCCGGTACGGATGTCGATCTCCTGCGCAACACCGTCGATGACTTTCTGGTGCGCGGAGCCGCCCAGGGAGGTGAGGTCGGCCGTGGCCAGCTTGTAGGCCAGGATCAGAGCCGTACCGTGAGGGGTGATCAGGAACTCGTGGCCGTCGGCGGTGTAGCCGTTCCCGGCCTTCACCTCGGCAATCTTCTGATGGCGCTCGTTGTAGACGACGTCCGTGCCGGTGGCGAGACCGCCCAGGCCGGTGCCCTGCCACCAGGTCAGCACTCGCTTGCCCTGGTAGGTCTGGGCGCGGAAGTCGGCGGCTTCCTGCCCGGCGGGCACCTTGTGCGACCAGACCACGCGCTTGCCGTCATGGCTCAAGATCTCCACGCCGCTGGAGTACTGGCTGGTGGCAGAGTTCGGGGACAAGAAGATGTCCCCGCTGCCGGTCCCGGCCTCATCTGCCACGACGGCGACCGGCGGCAGCGGCGCGCTGCCGGGGGCCGCGGCAGCGCCCGGCACGGGCAGCAGGCCCGCCGCCACCGCAGTCGCCGTCACAGCCAGGGCACGTGCGGACAGCTTGTTGTTGTGCATCAGGGTTCCTTATCTGGCAGCCCGAAGCCGAACCACTCGGCTCTGGACATGCGGGGAAGGCGCACGCCAGCTGGGCGTACGCAGCGAGGGATCGCACCTGCAAGAACGCGCCGAGGCGCACAGGCAGGCGCTTCAACTCATACAGAAGTCCGCGCGCAACCCGCAGAGGCGGTCAGCGGCGGGAAACAAATGCCCTGGAGAAGGCAAGGGCTCTCAACAGGGGCGACAGGCAGCAGAGCACACCCGCATGTGGTCGATGTGACCGCGGGTTGTCAGGAAACAGTGCTGCTGCATGCGGCAGAACGTAGCCGGACACCACTTGGAGCGTCAATGCACGTCCAAGCCCCGGACACACAGTACACACCTCCTGGAACTGACGGCCTGTCAGACCTGCCCGCCGGCCGCCATAGGCGCGGCCGATCCTGCCGTACCACGCCGAGTTCGAGCGTCTCGCATCTGTCACGGCGTACGACAACTGGCACGCCGCCTCGGCTTCGCCGTACGGGCGGCGCCGGTCCTATCCGCCGCTTCCCGGGGCAGCGGGTCTGGCGGACGCCCCCGGCACGGCCGGGGCCATGCTCGGGGCCACGGCTTGGCATCGACTTCTCCGTCCGCCCCGCCCGCTTCCGGCGACGTTCCGGATCCGCGCTGGCAGCAGAAGGCAGACGACCACCGGTGTCTCGCGTTCCTGACGTCGCGCGGGGTTTTGCCCTTGGCAACGTAGGCCGAGTGGGTCACGTCGGGGTCCGGTGGCTCCCGGCTGACCGTGGTTCGGAACCTCGATGGTCTCGTCCGGCTGCCCGGTTCGGATTCCTCCCCCTCAGCGCAGCTGCTCGGCCAGGCCAACGCCGGTGCCTTCCGGGCCACGGACGTAGCAGAGCAGGCAGCTGTCCTCGAACCGGGCGATCTCGCCGACGAGTTCGGCACGGTGAGGGCACAGCCAGGCGACAGTGTCCTCGATGTCGTAGACGGCGAACCTGACGTGGTGCGTGCCCACAATGATGTGCGGCCGGTTGCGCGTCCGCCGCGGATCGCCGCGGGGCTGCGGCACTTCGCCAGTTCGAGGCGGCTGTGACCGTCCGGGGCGCGGACCATCGCGATGTCACAGCGGACGCCGTGGAATCCGGTGCACCGGTCGGCGACGAGTCCCTGACCCTCCGCCCCGCCCTCCGGCTCCCGACTGAGTTTCGCGAAGAACGCGATGGCGGCATCCATGTCCCCTCGACGACGATGCCCACGTATGCATCGGCCGAATCGCCATGCCGGTTCCTCCTGCTTCCCCAGGCGGCCGGCGGCGGCCGCTGAGGTGAACTCGGTCATGGAGCGGTGGGTGCAGAGCTGCTGGCACAAGCTCCTGGACCGCACGGATCCAGCGCCATCTCCTGGCAGCACGAACCCGCACCACCGACATCATCAAGGCCGTCGCCGTACCTCACCACGTCTCAACGGGAGGACGAAAAGGGCTCATGGACGGGCGGGGAGTGAGGCGAGAGAGCATCACTCCCCGCCGACCTCGGCATGATCTGACACCGCCACGGCGAGCACCCGCGTGCCCGGCTCCAGGGTGCGCCAGCGGTGTCGTACGCCACCTGTGAGGTACAGCGTGTCTTCGTCGTCAGTCCGCCGCGGGACCGGCCGCTGGCATGGTCGTCAGGCTCGCCAGCCAAGGCCCCCTTTTTCGAGCCCCGGCCGCATGCTGGTGAGCGCGCACGATGGTGGAATCAACCGAGACGGCCCAGTCGGAATCTTCTTCGGCATCGCCCTCCGCGACGAGCGTGGTAAAGACCCGCTCCCACGTGCCGTCGACGGCCCACATCCGCAGCCGGTTATAGGCGCCTCGCCAGTTGCCGTACTTCGCCGGCAGGTGGACCCACTGCGAGCCGGTCTGGAACTTCCAGGCGATCGCGTCGATCACTTCACGGTGGTCTCTCCATCCCCCCCCCCGCGTTTCGGTGTCCGATCTGGGAGCAACGGTCCGATCCGCGCCCACTGCGCATCAGTCAACGGCACGCCCGGACCAACGAGGGTGGCAGCCCGGCCGTCATGGCTAGTCCCACCAGAACGACCAACAAGTCCGTCCCACGAGGTCCATCGCGTACTCGGGGAACGGCGTGGGCGGGTCATCGACGATGTTGTTCGCGGTCGAAAGCACGTGTTCCAAGGCGAGCAGGTTCGCGTGCTCTGCTTCAACGGGAGGTCTCGCGACCGATACGTGCAGCTCGCTGCCGAACACCGCCACGATCTGGGCACCGAAGCGGTCTTCCCAGCTCCGCAGCAGTGCACACAGCAGAGGCAACGGTGCCTCCGCGGACCAGCCGATCAACGCCAGAGCATCGCTGCCGCGACGGGCAGGGACGAGTACGAGGCGGCACTCGTCCAGCCCGAACTGTCCCGTCTTGCTGAACCAGGTAAGCAGGCTTGCCGCCGCCGTCTCGGGCGTCGGGCCTGCGGGCGCAGTCGGCACCTGCGGTGCCAGGCCCGGCCACTGCTCGAAAGGCGGCCCCGGGTCGTGTGTCCACGGCTCTATACCTTCAGGCGTCGGAGCCGGCGTCGGATCCATCCAGAAGGGCAGCGTCCTGCGCCGGTACTCGGCGAAATCCGTGGCCAGCACCTCCTCCAGACGGACGGCGTTTATGTCAGCCAGGCCGATCGGTGTTCCCATGGCCTCGGGCCAGCACAGGAGCGGCACCAGGCCGCAGGCTGTTTGCTCGCTCAGCAGGTGAGGCCACAGGCGCTCAATGTCATGCGGGAATTCGTCCGAGACCCACACGCGTGCGGGACCGGAAGACAGGAACCGGCCGGGAGGCAGACCATCGGGCAGGGCAAACGACATGGTCGCACCGTAGACGGTGGTGCTGACAGTGCAGCTACTTGCAGGGCCCAAGGATGCCTCCGCCACCAGTGATCCAAACGAGAGGCCCTAGGCGTGTCACTTTCTGTCTCAGCGGTGCGCGTCATAGCGGACGCACCCGGGCAGCGGTTCGTGGCCGTGGTCCCACTGGTGCTGGGAGGCCGCCAGTACCAGCCAGGCCAGCAGCGCCACCAGCAGGTGCGCGAGCATTGTCCAGCGGGCACGGAAGGTGGCGGCGAGGACCGCCACGACGAGTAGGGCTATCAGCGACTCCTGGACCAGTGCGATGTGCGCAAGGCTCGCCGCATCGATCTGGTCCTGTTCTCCCTGCGCCGCCCATACCTCCATACCCATGCCGAACATCCAGTCCAGCACGACCACGCCGCTTCCAGCAGGAGCAGTGGGATGGCAACGGCGAGGTCCGCTGCCCAAGGTGTCGGGTGTGGCCAGGGGTGCCAACGCGGCAACCTCGGCAGGGCGTTCTGATGGGCTGGCAGCATGCCGGTGTCGGCCGTAGCGCGCACAGGTACGCGTTCTCACCCCTTCCCGCGGAAGCGGCCGGCAGCGCCACCGCGCACCGGAGAGCGGCTGTCCGCCGTGAACCTGGGGTGCAGACCCTCGCCACCGTCGGCGGACTCCCCCGCATTCTTCAGCGCGAGCCGGCTACGACGGTCTGCGGGCTTCCGTAGCGAAGGGCAGCCAAGCGCCGCTCCACGTCCGGCCACCACGACCGACGCCGTGTGCGCCGATCGTCAGCCTGGGCCGATCAACACTCCCCGCAGAACATATGGGACATACGTGCCCTATATTCGCTTATTTGCCTTTGATGTGAACGCGGGATGGAGATCCCCGGCCCGTGGAGTGCGTGCCTCTTCAAGAGATCTCTCATCGAATCTGTGTTTACCGACCGAGTTTGACCTTGCGCCTTACGGAGTGTTTGCATGTCTTCGGCGTTGCTTTCGGCATATGACCACACGCCCCAGGGTGTGATGCCGATATCGGCGCCGGCATGTAGTGAAATAATTGAAGGGGGAATAGAAGAAATGTTGCGAATGAGCCGGGCCGCCGCCCCGATTATTGCCCTGTCCGGGCTGCTTCTGGGTACGGTGACCGGTACCGCCAATGCGGCCGACCAGGCAAATTCGACGGGGGCTTTCCACGTGAAGGTCAGCCACGCGACGCCGACGTCGCTGCAGATGGATTTCACCCTGCCCCAGGGAGACCATCTGGCGGTCAAGTCCAATGGACAGCTTGCCGTACAGGACGCCAACGGAAAGGAGCTGGACGCGGCCGGGACCACGATCAAGGGTGGCAGCCACGTCTTTTCCGGGAAGTGGGCGGTCACCGGCGGCGACAAGGCCACGCTGAACCTGACGAGCATCGACGGCCATGAGATAGCCGCCGCCGGAGCCATCACCACCTTTGGCTTCTCGGACTGGCTGAGCTGCGTCAGCAAGTCGACCACGGCCAGCGGTACGGCCGGGGCCGTAGCCGGCTGCATCGGAGACGCAGTGACTGGCTGCGCTCCCGGAGCCGTCGCCGGAGGGGTAGCCGGAGGCATCGGCGGAGCCGTCGCCGGCGCAGTCACCTGCTAACGGAAAAGGCAAGCAGTAGGGCACCCCTTAACGGGTGACAAATTGTGGCGCACCACTGAATAGCGGTGCGCCACGACTACTTAGGAGGGAATATGCGCAAACCCTGGTTTGTCCTAGCGGCGTTCCTCATGAGCGCACTCCTTGCCACTGCCGCCGTCACCTCTTTCCTGCAAAGCGACATGCAGAGCGGAGCGGTGTCGACAGCCGGGGCAATCCTCGCCACAGCCGGCGGAATATATACACTCAGGCGGGGTGCCCCCACCCTGCCCGCAAAGCTGACGATGCCAGTAGTACTCGCGGTCATCATCAGCGTCAGCCTGCCGCGCTTCCTCGATAACCACGGGGGCCCTGTCACCCTGATCGCAGCAGCAGTGGCCGCCGGATTGGCGATCGGCCTCTTTGCGCGATTCCGTCCCTCCGGGAATGAATCGTAAACTGTCACTCCTGCACCTTTGTGCTCTGCATCATCCGATTCCCTGAACGAAGCAGAGCCAGTGGCGACGTTTCGGGCAGGGGCGAGAGCCGAGCGTGGACAAAACTCCACCACGTTTCACTCCCCGCCCCTCCCGGAACGCCGATGGTCCGGACCGGCCCAGTCACGGCCGCACAACCCGGCGCACCGGAAGCCCTTTCCATCCGTAGCTCTGGCGGGCGGGCCTGCCCATTCCGCGCAGCGCGGTGGCGATCATCAAGCAGAAGCCGGGCGCTGGGACCGGGTAGCAGCGACCGCACCCACACGAACCCACTCCGCACGAACGGCCCCACGTCAGCGCCAGTGGAGGTGCGTCCCCGGATGAGTGATGAGATCCCAAGAGCGCCATCACCGCACGCCCGGGACGCTATCTCTTGTCGCATGATCACTTCCCGCGGGTGGCTACGCGCCGCCATCGCCCTCGCCGGTCTCTCCTCGGTCCTGGCTCCCGCCGCCCCGGCATCCGCCGCCGCTGCCCCCCGCCCCTGTGCTGCGCCGGGCCCTGCCCGAACCGCCTCCCGCCGACATCGCCCGGGACGAGCTCGGCGACTTGAACGTGGAGGCCCCGCATGCGATGACCGGCTACAGCCGGACCAAGTTCCCGCACTGGGCCACCCAGTACGGCCCGTGCGACACCCGCGAGGTCGTCCTGCAGCGCGACGGCCACAACGTCGTCCAAGACGACAAGTGCCGCGCGGTCCAAGGCACCTGGTACAGCGAGTACGACGGGAAAACCCTCACCGCGGCGAGCCAGGTCGCCATCGACCACATGGTGCCCCTCGCCGCCGGCTGGCGGGCCGGCGCCGACCTGTGGGACACCGCCAGGCGCAAGGCCTTCGCCAACGACCCCACCCACTCCCAACTCATCACCGTCTCCGCCGCCTCCAACCGCTCCAAGGGCGACCAGACCCCCGACCAGTGGAAGCCCCCGCCCAGGTCGTACTGGTGCACCTACTCGCGGGCCTGGATCGACATGAAGCACACCTACGAACTCAACATCACCGAAGCGGAGAAGAACGCACTGGGCGAAATGCTCGACACCTGCCCGGACAGCTGATGCCCACCCTGGAGCCGGCGGTGTGCCGCGACCAGGCCGCCGCCGACCCAGGCGGGGTACGACGAACGGCGCGCCCTCAGTAACCCTGCTCGACGAAGGTCGTGCGGGAACAGCTCTTCCGGTCGCAGAAGTACCGGCGCACCCGCAGCCGGACGATGACCCGGCACGAACCCAACGGCTGTTCGTCCAGGACGCGTTGATACGTGCTGTGTAATGCGACGGGCCTGCTTGCGGCAGTTCGGACACCGGCCTGGGCGGGCCGTCGACACCGCCTCCGCTATTAGGACTCCGGAGGAGTCGCTCACCCCCTCCACCCGCATATCGATCCCGGGAAACAGCACATCCTCAACCGTCTTGCCCGCCACGGCAGGAAGTACGTTGTTGCCGAAACGATCCCGCGTTCTGACCCCTGACCTGGGGATTCACGGAACTGCGGCCAGAGCCAAATTCAAAGAGCGCCAACACAGCCTCAGACTCCGCCCACGTAACGCCAGCATTTTCAGCTCAGCAGAGGATTGCCCTGGAGGTTTGCTTCCCCGCACGGCCAGGGGCCCTCGGCCAGGGGGCCCAGGGGCGTACGGAAAACCAGGACCTCATTGTCCAGGGAGATGGCGACGATGCCTTCGTCCAGCAGTAGCGCGCGACCGATGACCGCTCGGCTGTCGTCCATGGCGAACAGCTCGTGTCCGGCGAGGTCCGTGTCCACGGCGAGCAGCTTGCCGTCGCGCCAGAACACCGTGGTTCCCTCGCGGTCCATCGCAGGGTAGGACGTGTAGTAACCCGTCAGCGGCGGCCCGTCCACAAGGCTGTTGTCCGGTGCGAGCCGCCGGAAGCGGGATCTCGAAGGCAGGCGATTTTCGAGCTCGGGGCCGCTTGCGCTGCCGTTCTTGCCGACGAGCATGGCCCCGTGGCTGGCCCAGCGCGCGGTTTCGGCGCCGTCGCGGCCGAAGCGTCCGGTCGTGAAAGCGCCGTAGCCCTGGGACCCGATCAGGAACTGGCCAGGACCTGCTATCGCCTTTCGGCCCGCGGGAGCGGGAGAAGTGGCCGACACGGTCTCGCCGTTGTCCAGGTCGAGGAAGAACGTCCGCCCGATACCGCCCCGTGTGTCGGTGAAACTGGCCGCGATGCGGTCGGCCGATACAAGCAGTGGCTCCCAGTGGTCTACGCCGATCTCCTCCGGGACCCACGGTCTACGCGGCCGGAGCTCCCATCCGGTTTGGTCTCCCATCTCCACCACACCCGGGAACGACACCGCTCCGAGCACGATCGGCGTGGACCAGAGGCACTCGCCCTCGCGCGTGTACCGGGCCACGCGAGGCTCCGGAACAGACGTGGGCCGGCTTCGTTCTCCACGGACCAGGCGGGAAGCGCTGACCCAGGAAATGACGAACCCGTCGTCGAGGAGGACGAACGCCCCGATCTCCTCGTCGGGGCGGCACTCCGGACGGGCGGTGGGCCCGGTGGATCCGTCCGGCAGAACACCTTCCAGCAGCCGGCCGTCGCCATCCGGGTAGGCGAGCCACAGCGTGCCCGCCGTGGACAGACGGGATTGCGGCATGCCCGTCCCGGGGTAGGTCCGCTGCCACGCCACCTTGCCGGAGAGGTCGACCCTCGTGATCACGGTCACCAGGGGATTCGCACCGTAGCCGGTCACGGTCAACGGCCCGGAGGGATCGGACGTGGCCACAGCTCGGACCTGGCCCGGCAGGGTGAAGCGCGATGAGAGGGTCATGCGCCGCATCTTGCCGCATGCCTCCGTCCGCAGCGGTTGGGCCCTCTGCAGCGCCGTCTCGGCCAACTGGAATGCTTTGGGGCCAACTTCGATACTCACAGCCGGGGCTGGCTGCGGCAGCACCGCCCCGTCACGGGGACCCGTCACCTGGCCGAGGCACCTCACGGATCGCCTTCGCCTTCGGCGATAGCGATCTCGGCAACGCAGTGAAGGGCATTCTGGTACGCCACGGCATTGCCTGGTTCCTTATGCCAGGGGCGGATGATGACGGTGGCGGAGTGCAGCGACCCCAGGGGGATTCCGAGATAGAGGGCGGCGGAGCGGCGGGAGCGGCCGGTGGCGATCTGGACGAGGCGGATCGCCGCGTCCCGCCGCAGTTGCCGTCTCGCTGCGTCGAGCTCGTCGAGCGGGGTGGTCCAGTGCTCGGGCAGGACAGCGGGGATGGTGCGGGGGGGGCGAGTCTGCCCCGGTGGGTGGCGGGCTGGGGAAAGGGGGCGGGCTGCCCAACGGCTTTGTGGGGGAACGGACGCTTCCGCGGAGCGCCGCGGTCATCATGGGTGAGCAGTGGAGGGCGTGGTGTCGGAGCCGGATGCGGGCGGTGCTCGTCGATGGCAGGGCGGACAAGAGCGGCACGAGGGTGTGGCGTCCACTCGGGTCGTCAAGGATCGCCACGGTGAGGGCCATCAGGGCCGGCACCAGCCAGGTTCGGGCCCAGCCCGTCCGTGATGCCGGTCGAGGGGACGTGCAGCACTGTTCCGCGGTGGTAGCAGGCGGCCTCGGCGCTCCCGCCCACCACACTACGGATCTGCGCAGCCTGCGCATGCGCATCACCGCCAGGCAGCTCCAACGCCGCCAGCCGTGCGCCCACGTCGACAGCCCAGGCCCTCACCACGTCGCGTCCCTCTCCCCTGTCCCCACTCAAGCCAATTCCGTGCGCACGGCGTCCGTCACATGACAGCGTGGGTCTCCAACGGGCCTGCGGTGATGCGTAGTTCGCGGATGCGGGGTGGGTTTTCGTCGGCCAGGTAGAAGATATGGGTGAACGGGGCGTGGACGACGCGGCCGGGTTCGCTCTTCTTGGACATGGTGGCCTCGCCGCGTAGGAGTCGGACGCCGTTGGGTGCGGTCCAGAACTCCAGTACCTCGTGGGTGATGTGCAGCGGTTCGTCGATCTTGACGAAGAACGCTTTGATGGCCTCGACGCCATGGAGGTGTGTAGTGCCGAAGTACATCTCAGTATCGTCGGTGAGGGGCGCGAACCCCTCGTCAAACGACAGGGTGTCGATGGCGTCCATGAACTTCAGGATCCATGGTGGGATGTTCGCCGGATGCGCCGTGTTCGTCGACATGGGAGAGCCTCCTTGGTCGTGGTCAGCCGGCGATGGGCAGGGCCTTGAGGAAGGCGTTGATCTCCGCGTTGACCTCAGCGGGGTTCTCGCGCGCTGCCAGATGGGCGGTGTGTTGGAGGATGCGAAACGTGCTGCCGGGGATGGCGTCGGCCATCTTTCGCACCACGTGCACGGGGAACTGGCTGTCCTCCTCGCCGGCGATGACGAGGACGGGTACGTCCCTGATGGTGTTCAGGCGACGATGCTCGTCCTTGCGGCCGATCAGGATGCTGCGCAGTGCCCATGCCACGGATTTCGGGTCGTTACGGAGTACGGTCTTGGTGTACTCGACGAACTCGGGGTTCGAGGCTTCCGCGCTCGGTCCGGCGAAGGCGCGGCGCGCGGCCTTGGCGGCCAGCGCGGGCATCGTCGAGTTCAGTGACAGGTACGTGGCCAGCGCCGTGGCCCAGATGCTCTCGAACGTCGTGGGCAGTGAGGCGGTGCAGTTGATGCCGATCGCGGCCACGGTCCGATCCGGATGGTAGGCCGGGAAGACGCCGGCGAGCATTCCGCCCCAACTGTTGCCGATCAGTACGCACTTGTCGATGTCGAGGGCGTCGAGGATCTCGACGAGGGCGGTGGAGCAGTCCTCCAGGCCGATGGTCTTGCGCAGGGCGTCGGACCTGCCGTGTCCAGGGCTGTCGATGAGCACGACGCGGTGCGTCGGGGCGAAATGCTCGTACTGGAACGCCCACATGGTGCCGTCCATCATCAAGCTCGGCCAGAACACCATGGGCCGGCCATCGTCGCGGCCACCGATGCGCACGTTGATCAGGCCCAACGATGTGGGAATCAGTTTTTCGGTGGTGTCTTCGAGCCCGTTCGTGGTGGTCGACATGATCGTCCTCCCAGGAGTCGGAGCGCGGTGGAATCCCACTGCTAACTAGTAGCGTATTCAGACTAGTTAGCGTTTGCTACTGGTGATCCTGTGACTCAGGCCACCCTTGTTCCATTCCTGTCAGCGGGCACCCTCCGTGCCGGTGCCCTCCTGCTCGGCGGGCAGGGGGCGCAGGGTCGATGCCTCGACCGGCCGGTGGCAGTTGCTGCACGCGAGGTAGGGGGCGGCCCGACTGTCGCACTCCGTGTGCAGGAACCGGTGGCGCACACCGTCGCTCGCATGCTCCTCGGCCCAGCGGGTGATGGCCGCGATGGCAGGGACGACGAGCTCCTGGGCACTGTGCGAGAGCCGGTACTCGTACCACGGCTTGTCCTGGCGGTACGCGTGCTTGGTGAGCAGCCCCAGGTCGACCAGGCCGTTGAGCCGAGCCGTCAGGATGTTCGCGGAGATGCCCAGCGCCCGCTTGAGCTCACCGAATCGGCTGATGCCGAAGAAGACTTCGCGCAGGATCAGGTAGTTCCAGCGCTCCGCGATGGCGGCCATGAACTCCTGCCCGCCATCGAAGGTCACATGGTTCTTGCCGCCGGTGCCGGTCACGACGCCCCCTACGTTAGGTGTAAACCGATACTAGTTTCCATCTCATACTAGTTCGGCGCGAGGGGAGGCCCTGACTAGCAGTACTCCGTCACGGGAGCCTGTCAGAGGTGTGGACGCACATGAAGTGAACGGGGCCCGGGCCAAGTTGGCGTTGTTCGTCGCTGACGTGTTCGCGTCGGTGCCGCGCAAGGATCAGCGGGCCAAGGGTGACTGTTGTCTACGGGGGCTGACGCTGGGCGGGCGGCGAAAGTCGGTCCAGTCGCCCACAATCGTGTACGTCACGGTTCTTTCCTCTCAATCGGTGTCCGGTGCGCCCGGCCCCCGGCTTGGGTGCGGGGCCCGGCGTGCGGGTGGGGGCGGAGATCAGTGGACGAACTGGCGGGGAATCAGGTCCGGGGCCACGTGGTCGAGGTAGGCCTCCACCAGCGCGCTCGCCTGATCGGCGCTCAGGCCCCGCAGGTCGCCGTTCGCGGTGGTGGAGCCGGCGAACACCACGTCACCGCAGTACGGCAGAGCTCCGTGGATGTAAAGGCGGGTCAGGCTGTAGGCCGCGCGGTTGGCCCGGTTACCGATGACCCCGGCGTCCTCGTCCACCCACATCAGGATCTGGCTGGTCACGTCGACGGGCCGCGCGTCGACGTGACCGCCTGCCTGATTCCGCAGCGCGTGAGAGCGCGCAGCGCTCGGCCCGGGCGAGCGAAGCGAGCGGGCACGCGGTGAGGCGGGCCGGGGAAGCGCAGCGGACCCGGGCCGCCGTGCGCCACGCCCCGCGACAACGCCCCGCCCCGACCCCCTGACAAAGGGCTGATGCGCCCCGCAGGGGGTTTCTCGCCGCACGCTGCGCCCTGTTCATGGCACAGCCACACAGTTGCGAGAAGGGCCAATGCCGTCCCCGGAAAGAGCTCCATATACACGGAGTCTTCCAACCGGACCGGAGGGCGATGACATCACGCCCCTCAACCCACGGCACGACTCAACCCTTCCTCGAACTCCGCGCAGGCGGGGCCCATCTGGTGATCCAGCGGCTTCCTTCCTGGGCCCTGACTGTCCTCACCAACACCGCGAGCGCGGTCGGCGGGGCCTTGTACGCCCGGGCCTCGGCTTCACCGAACACCTGCGCCGCCCCGCCGAGCGCCTCGCCCCGGCCGAGACCGGCGAGGACCAGATCTGGCGGCTGACCCGGCACCAGGCGGGCGACCTTGCCGCAGAGGCCTGTTGACCAACACCAGCGGAGCTGCAGAACCGGGGCCGCTGACGGTGGCGAATCTCCCACGGGCCGACCCCCTCACAAGCGGGCGAGGCGGTCTTCCCCACCAGCCAGAGACGACAGCAAGGCGGGTACGTAGCCGTGTACTCGCCTGAGCACACTCGGGTGTACGCCGACACCACCGCACGTACAGCGCGATGTGCCCGCCGTACGTACGGGTCGTCAACTCGGCCTGGTCCCGGCCGAACCGCACGTGCCGCAGGAAGGCGTCCGCCTCCGGGACCACGGCCAGGTCGTCGTCCACCACGGTCCAGTACCGGACGCCGGATGGGAGTTGAACAGGAAAGACCCTCAAGGGTCTCCTCCGATCTCAGTGCAACGTGTCGCAACATTCGCGACAGCCCCAGAGATGCTAGAGAAAACCCCAGGTCACACAGCTAATGCGACGTCACACCACACGCGGAGAAGCCCAGGAGAACGACCACGAGTAGAACGCCATCGCGCGGGTCTGCGGTGACGCGGTCGTGGACGACGTCTGTTAGGCGACTCTCTGCGTGAGCATCGGGAAAGGGTCTGGCGACACTCCTGGTGTGCATGTTTGTTGATCTTGGTGTGGAGTGTGATCTCTGTTGGTGCGCGACGACACCGTGTGCACGGGCGGAGAAGTAGCGAGTGCTGATAGTCGACACCGATGTCGTTGAAGTTGAACAGCGGCTGCGCCGGGGCCTGTTGGCGTGTCCGTCGTGCTCGGCGGTTCTGGCTCCGTGGGGCATGGCCGGCCGCGGGAGATCCGGGGGCCCCGCTTCCGGGAGGCCGGCAGAGCCGCCGGACCAGCACGACATCGTGCCCGCCACAGGCGGGGCCGCACTCCCGCGCCGGACGGCGGCCCCGCCCGCCCTCAGAGGGTCGTGGACTTCGACGCGTCGGCGTAGATGTGACCGGCGGCGTCGCGGGTCTTCACCACGAGCGTGACCTTGTCGCCCTTGCGAAGGACTGCCCCCGTCGTCGGGGTCAGCTGCACTTCGGCGACGTGGTCGCCGTAGTCGCAGACCGTCTTGCTGCTGGCGACGGCGCCGGTGGCGACCGTCTTCTTGCTGACGGCTCCGCTCGCCATGCCCTCGATGTGCAGGGACGTGCCGGTGTCGCAGGAGTAGGTGACCTTGACCTTGATGACCGGCTTGGGCTGGGCGGCGAAGGTGGCCTGACTGATGGCGATGGCGTTCGTCTTGGCGGAGGCCGGAGCCGCGATGGCCACTGCGCCTGCCGTAAGGGCGACGGCGGCGAGCGCGGTACCACCGATGCGGGTGCGCATACGGGACGGCTTCATGATTCCCCCTGGGATGTGGTGCGTGGTCTGTGGCTCTGCCCCGCCGGATGCACGGGGCTTCCGCCGGGGCAGAGCGTACGGATCATCACAGGCGGCGGGGGAACCCGTCCAGGGGATGAGTGGCCATACATACGCAGGTGTCGCACAAAACACACCCGTCAGCGGCAGGCAACCCACAGCCCACCCGCGCCACCAGTCGGCCACGAAACCCCCGAACCGGACAACCATCCTTCAAGTACATACGAGAACCACTGAACCTCGCAGAACACTCTGAACCGTTCCGGGTGCGGTAGAGCTCTCTACCGCACCCGGAACGGTTCACACAGCCGCTTGTTGAGGGTTGGGGCCTGGTCCGGGACTCGGACGGTCGAGCGGGTTTCGGCTGATCGCGGTGGTCAGTTCAGCGGGTTGGCGGGCGAGTACCCGGGCGCCGACCAGCGCAGCGGGCTCGCGCCGTCCGACTGCACCACCTGCTCGACAGTGAACCCCGTGATCCGCTCCCCCGCCGCGTACTCGGTGCGGGCCGTGCCGGAGAGCTGGAGCGTAGTGCCGTGCGTCCAGTCGACGAACAGCAGCCCGGCACGCGGGTCGGCCTCCAGGTTGCCGAGGGTCATGAACATGTTGTTGCCCGGGAAGTCGCGCCACTCCAGCCGATCGGGCGACGCGACGTGTACGAAGCCGGGGTTGCCGCCCCGGTGACTGGCGTCCACGCCGTCGGGTGCGACGGTCGCGATGAAGAAGGTGTCGGCGTTGCGGATGAACTCCTGCTGTTCGGGCGTGAGTTGGCTGACGTGGCGCACTTCACCTGGCTGATTGTGGCCGTACGCCTCGATCTCACGGTGCTGGATGTACTTCGGGCAGTTGGAGAAGACCTGCTCGGCCACAACGGCGAAGCCGCGCGGGGTCGCGCGGGCCGTGCCGTTGAGCCGCATCCGGCGCCGGGTGCGCGGGTCGAGGGCGATCGTGCCGACCGGGACGTCCTGGCCCGCGAGCGCGCCGGCCAGGGGGTCACCCCCGCGCGGCCCGCCCGCGACCGAGATCTGATGCGCCCCGGTGGCCCGGGCGAATCCGGGGGCCCCGGTCAGCAGCGAGGCCCACATCAGGCCGGCCGGGTCCGCAGCCCCGAGTACCAGCATCGGCTGGACCTCCAGGAAGGCGGCCGCGACCGGGCGGATGCCGGGGCCTATGGAGCGGCCCACGTGGTCGGCGAGCTCTCGGACACCGAGGCGGTCCTGGACGGCCCGGGCCCCGGCATGGAATGCGGTCTGTGTCGTCACGGCGTAGCCACCTTCATCGGTCGGGCCGGTGTTCCCGCGGGCGATTCGGCAGGCGGTCTAGAAGAAGCCGCAGGTGGGGGCGGCAGCCACCGGTGCGGCAGCACCCTCGCCCGCGGTGGGCGCGGCGATCTCCAGCCGGATGCCGTCGGGGTCGCGGAAGAAGATGCCCCCGGAGGCCGAGCCCTCGCCGTGGGCGACGACGCCCTCGTACACGAACTCCACACCAGCCGCGAGCAGTCCGCTCTCGTACGCCTTGACCTCGTCGAGGGTGTCGACGCGGAAGGCGAGGTGGTGCACCCCGGCGCGGTCCGGGGCGTATCCGCCCTCGGCCTGCTGCCAGAGCGTGAGCGTCATCCGCCCCTCCCGGCCGAGCAGCGCGAAGCGGCGGCCCTCCTCCTTGCCTTCGTGCAGCAGCTCGAAGCCGAGGAGGTCGCGGTAGAAGCCGAGCGAGCGGTCGAGGTCGGTCACATTGAGGCCGACGTGGGCGGTGCGGAACGTGCTGGTCGCCGTCATGGCGGTCCCTCCCGAGCGGGGTCTGTGCGAGGTCATCTAACCTCTAACATGAGAGTAAAGGGTTAGATGCGGATCGCGCAACCAGTCACGTAACCTTTAGTGGTTAGAGATGGGCGGAGGCGCACACTCCGCCGCATCCGTCGTACGAGAGGAGCCGGACATGTCTGCGCGCGACCCGCGTCCACTCACCGGAGAGCCCATCTCCCTCGACCTGCTCAACACCCGCTGGATGCACGAGGGCGTGCGTCAGGACCTGCTCTCCGGCACCGAAGGGCTCGCCGTCTGGCTCGCCGCCAACGCTCTGGATCGGCGCTTCGCCGCCGATGAGGCGACGCTCGGGCCGCTGCTGCGGGCCCGGGAGGCGCTGGAGCGGGCCGTGGCGGACCCGGGCGATCAGGCGGCGGCAGCGCTCGTCGACGAGATCCTGGAACACGGCCGTATTCGCGTAACACTCACCGACAAAGGCCCGGGCGAGCGCACGGAGTTCGCCGATCCCGCCTGGGGGCCCGCCTGGACGGCCACGCGTGACTACCTCGATCTGCTGCGGGCCGCGCCGGACCGCATCCGCTCCTGCGCGCACGACGCGTGCATCCTGCGCTTCTTCGACACCTCGCGCAACGGCACCCGCCGCTGGTGCTCGATGGCGGCGTGCGGCAACCGCGCGAAGGCGTCGCGTCACTACGCCCGCACCCGCGAGAGCTGATTCGCCTCACTGAAGCGTGTCGGGCAAGGCCACGTTTGGGCAGGTCAGAGCCAGTGATCGTGGTTCTCTGGTCATGATGCGAGAGCGGTGGTGCATGTGAGCGACGGCCTGGACAGCGTGATAGAGGCCGTCGCCGTATGGCCGGGAGTCGCGGAGGATCCTGTAGTTCTTCATCCGGCCGATCACCTGCTCCACCCTCACGCGGACATTGCGATGCGCGGCATTGCCGTCCTCCTCGCCCGGCAGCAAAGGCCGGTGGGAGCGTTTCAGGTGCCGGGGGCAATCCCGCAGTTGAGATGGGTGCGGATCCGCACCCGGTCGTGTTCGCCACGTATGCCTCCTTGGTGGACCGCGAGGACATCGACGCACCGATGGGGCGGGGAAGGTTCGCGGGCCGCTGGAGGCCGCTCTCGCCGGCGGGGAGCGGCTCTACGGGCAGCAGATGGACGGCTTCGACCTCGCCATCGTGGACGAGGCACACGGCACCGCCGGCGATCTGGGACGGCCGTGGGCGGCGATCCACGACAACCAGCGGATCCCGGCAGACTTTCGGCTCTACCTGACCGCGACCCCGCGCACCCTGGCCACGCCCCGGCCGCAGAAGGACACCGGCGGCCGGGAGTTGGAGATCGCGAGCATGGCCGACGACCTGGACGGCACGTACGGGCCGTGGCTCGCAGAACTCGGGCTCGCCGAGGCGATCGAGCGCGAGATCCTCGCCGGATTCGAGATCGACGTACTGGAGACCACGGACCCCTCCCCTGCCCTCGGAGAGTCGGAGGAGGCGCGGCGGGGCCGGCGCCCGGCCCTCCTGCAGACCGCACCGCCGGCCCTGGCTATCGCCCGCTCGAAGCCATAGCGACGCGGCAGCAGGTGCAGCCTGCACAAGCTCAGCACGGCCGCCGTAGTTGATGCACAGGGTCAGGGTGAGGCCGGTGCGGTGGCGGCTGGCGTGCTCAGCGCGGCGTAGTTCCTCGGCACGGTTGCCGATGCACGGGCCGGACAGTGCAGGTGAGGGTGGAGGTTCCTCAACCCCGTCAGTGGTAACGGCAACGGAGAGGAGATGTCGCTGGCCGGCGGCCTCGGCCTCGGCGTCCAGCGAGGAGCTCCTGAACGACTGGAGGGCCTCCAGCCCGTCACGGAAAACCTCGCCCTCCTCCCGCGAAGCCGTCAAACCGGCCCTGGAGGCCCTCCGGGAACGCGAGTCGAAGATCTCCAAGGCAGGACCCGGTGACGGATGCCGTGGAGGCCTGTCGGTTATGGCTTGCGTGCCACCGGGCGACTGCGGGAGAGATACCGCGGGTGCCCTCGGAGAACTCCAGCGGCGAGCGCAGGACGCAGGGAGCGATCACGAAGACCGGCAACACCCACGCCCGGCGCCTGCTGGTCGAAGGGGCCTGGCACCACCGTAAGCCCTACCGGCCCAACCGGGCACTGATCCGCCGCCAGGACGCTCAGCCGCCGACCGTGCGTGACCGCGCCACTCGCGGCGACCGAAGGCTGCACCAGCGGTGGAGGCGTTTCGACGCCCGCAACAAGCCGCCCACCATCGCCGTGGTGGCCGTCGCCCGCGAACTGGCCGGCTGGTGCTGGAGCCTCGCCGTGATGGACGAGCACCAATCCTGACCGGCCCCCAAACCACCGATGCGAGACGGCCGTTGGGCAGGCGGCGCGAGGAGGACCCGCGATGCCAACTTGAGCAGCCCCGCCGCCATAGGGCGTGACCACGCTCGCTGCTGGACCGGCGGCACCCTCCCGACGCACAACCGGTCCTGCGGTAGCCAACCCGCCGCGCATATCAGTCTGACCGCGCGTCGAACGGACATGCCACACCCAGGCCGTCTCCCATCGGCTTATTCCTCGATCACGCATCCCCATGCCCTGCTCCGGGGAGGAATCTGCACGACTACTTGACACGGATGCTCTCCATATCAGTTGGCCGGCCGGGTGAGCGGGTGGGGGTGGAACGGGCCGTCGTCGGGGAAGGCATGTGCGGCGAAGCGTTTGCCCATCCGGCGGTATGCGGCGGCGGTGGGGTGCAGGCCGTCGGCAAGGTCGGCCACCTCGTGCGGGCCGAGCAGTTCGCGTCCGTCGAGATAGTGCAGGTGGGGATCGCGGGCTCGCCGGACCGCCACGATCCGGGCCAGCTCCTCACGGACCACCTTCAGCGTCAACGCCCCGCGCGCCACATCGGCCGGGTCGCCCAGGGCTGTGATTCTCCCGTCCCGGCCGATCGCGGTCGGACCGGGAGTCGACTCAAGGGCTGGACAGCTCACCGGGGACATCAGCAGCAGCGGGGTGTCCGGGTGGCCGTCCCGGATCGTGTCGAGAAATCCGTGGACCGCCGGGCCGAACGTCCGCACCCGGAAGGTGGCCAGGCCCACGATGTTGATGCCCGCCTTGAGACTGATCAGGTCGGCGGGCATGTCGCGGATCGTCCGGGCGACATAGGGGTCCAGCATGTCGTTGCCCGCCTGGCTGAGGTTGATCACCTCCACTCCCCCGAGCGCAGCCGCCACCACCGGCCAGGTCCCGGTGGGGCCGTCGGCTTCGAGGCAGTGGCTGATGGAACTGCCGTGGTGCACCCAGCGGCGCCGCCCGTCCGGCAGCGGTGCCAGCACCTCACCATCAGCACGCAGGGCCACCAGCTCCGTAGGCGTCTGCTGCGGCAGCCACAGTTCGACACTCTTCATGCCGGCCGCCAGCCCGCCGAACCGTACGGTCCCCGGCTTCCCCGGGATCACTCGCTGCGCAGCCCCGGGGCCCGCCATCCGCACCACATTGCCCACCGGCGCTCGCCGGCGCCCGGCATGGGCACCGTCCACCAGCAATTCCAGCATCCCCGTCGGGCGAGGACCGGGGTCGGAATCCAGCTGCCCTGTCGAGGTGAGTACGTCAAACTCCAGCTCACGCGCATCGGTGCGGAACACCAGCCGCACCCCCGACGGCATCACCGTCACCCCGTAGACCGACGGATCCTGGTACTGCTCCTTGGTCCACGCGGGCAACCGGCGAGGCATGACCCCCGACGACGTCTTCTCCAAATCCAGCGCACCGCGTAACTCCACCGGCCCACCCACCAGCGGAACCGTCCGCATCATCACCACTCCTCCTCCATGCTCTCGGGCCCGGATGCTCGTATGCGCCCGAGCTCCCCGACTGTCTCCCGACACACCAGCATTCCTTGCCATCTAAACTTGTTGGCGTCGGCCCAGCACAGCGCTCACTGGCCGCCCAGAACTCTCAGCGCCCCACTCCACCAGCGCGTGCTGCAGGCAGACCGCGCAAGGACGGACGGAAGGGCCCTGGCCCCAAGGCCGGGTAGTCAGCGTTTTCGCAGGTGCGGAATCTCCCGTACCCGACGTTCGACCACCAGGCGTCTGTGACCACCAGCAGCCTGCCGGTGCTTCCGTATGCCGAGGTACACCCCCTGCCGAACCAGACCGGCCGGGAAAGGGGAAGCCATGAGTTCGGGAACGGCCTCCTGCTGGCCGGTCATCACTACTGACGGCAATCTTGCCAAGCGGCCCATCGAAGTGGACCGTTGACAGGACACGGAGGATGGACCGTTGACCCGGGACGACTGGATACTCGCGATCTTCGCGTTCACGCCGCTGGCCCTGTTCGCGATCGGACTCACCATCGACATGGTCACCGATAGCGGAGGCTCCGCCACCACCGCCTGCCACGGTTGCGCGCACGCGTACGACGTGCACAACGGCCCCGATACCAAGTGCCTGGTCGAAGACTGCGGCTGCTGGTCATACAAGGATCCGCCCGAGGAAGATCCCGTCCCCCTGGGCTGCGGTGGCTGAACACGGGGGATACGGCCGGAGTCACGATGTTGATTTCAACGGCGGGTCACAGCCGCCACGCGGGGATGGGTCACTGCGAGCCGAAATCCAGCGGAAGGGTCTCCGGTCCGGCGATGCGTGGCGGGGCCAAGCGGCCGGTGAGTACGGCGAGGGCTTCGGCCAGTTCGGTACGGGACAGGACTGCGCCGGGGCAGTAGTGCGCACCACCGCCGAACGCGAGCAGGGGTACGCCGCGCGGGGTGGTGATGTCGACGACGTGGCCGTCGGGGAATGCCCGGGGGTTGCGGTGTGTCGACGGTCACGGAATTGGTTCAGGCCGCGATTGCGTGAATCCCCGGCTCATGCTCGGAGCAAGATGCGGGTGCGCAGGAGGCGGAACGAGGCTCGGCCGTACATGCTTCGCTTGATGGTCTTGATGCGATTGACGTGGCTTTCGACGATGCCTGAACTCCAGGGCAGTGTGAGGCCGGCGGTGACGGCGTCGAGGTCGAGGCACAGGCTCTGCGCGAAGGACAAGATGGGGGCGGGTGTGTCGTGCTCAGCCTGGCGGACCCACTCCAAGAGCCGATGGCCGCACCGGTGTTGGAGCAGTTCGTGGAAGGTCCGGGCGAGGTCGTAGGCCCGGGCGATGTCCGGACACGCCAGGCGGGCTTTCAGGAGTTCGTCCTCCTCGCGGGGCTTCAGAGCGCCGCGGGGCACCATGATCCAGGTTGTGATCTTGCGCGGGCTCGGGATGGCTCCGCGGGCGGGTTCGACGGTCCCGCTCTTGAGTCCGGTCACGTAGCGGCGCACGGGCAGATCGCTGCCCTGGTAGCCGCGTTGACGGATCTCGCGGAAGAGGTCGGTCGGGCTGGTCACACCGTCGGTGAACCGTTCGGTGAGGTAAGCGGTGAACGGCTCGAGGACTCCCTTGGGCCGGCCGCGCCGGGACGAGGCCAGCAGTTCGTCGAGGCTGGTGTCGCGGAAGTGTCGGACGGTCTTGCGGTCCAGGTGCAGACGCCGGGCGATCTCTGAGATGGTCTGTTCCTGCGCGAGCAGCCGGTGGATGTCCGAGTACCGGTCGACGGTACGGACGGCCATCTTCGTGGGCGGCAGAGTCGGCGGAGGCAGCGGATTGATGATCCGCCGGGGCTCAGTGTCGCGGTCGGCTTCGGCCTGTTTGCGCAGGCAGGGGCGGTGCTGGTGGCATGTTTTCTCGACCGCGGAGAAGAGGTTGTGCAGCAGGTGCCATCGATCGGCGATCTCCTGAGCGCCGGGGGCCGCTTCGTGGACGGCACTGGAGTAGGCGCTGGCCCTGTCTCTACAAATGATCTCCGCGCCGGGGTGTTCACGCAGCCAGGTGGCAAAGGTCGCCACGTCCCGGTCCGGCAGGACGTCCACGACCCGGGCCGCCTCGACGTCGACCAGGACAGTGCCGTAACGCCATCCCTTCCGGAAGGCGAACTCGTCAACTCCCAGCACCCGAGGCGCCATCTCGGGCACCGCCGGGGCAGTGAGCAACCCCAGCAGGTGAGTGCGCCTGGTGGGTAACTGCAGGACCTGGCACAGGCGTTCACCAGGACACCCGCCCAGGAACGTCGCAATGGCCTGCATCCATCGCCGCAGCCCGACGCTGTGACGCCGGTACCGCTCCCTCAGGTCCGAGACCTGCTCGACGAACGTCCGCCATCGGCACGAGGCCCGTTCGCAGAAGAAGCGGCGCACGCTGAGCGAGATGACCAACGGCCGCCCGACAGAGCGGCGTTCGGCTATCCGCCGCACGTATCGCGAGTGCACGCGACGTCCCGGACAGCCGCAGTCCGGACACGGCGGCGGCCGCCCGCACGACGTGGCCTCGACAGCGATCCCCTCCGCGGTGACGTGCACCGCCGTGACTCGCACATCGATCCCGGGAAACAGCACATCCTCGACCGCCATGACCCCCATACCAGGGCAATGCCCGCGCGAAACGTTCCCGCAGTCCGACAACGACCTGGGGATTCACGGAATCGCGGCCTAAACCAAATACGTGAACGTCCACACCGCCGCCCGACCCGACGGCGCTCCGATCTACATCATTCTGGACAACCTCTCCGCCCACACCGGCGCGGACATCCGCCGCTGGGCGATGAAGAACAAGGTCGAACTGTGCTTCATCCCGACCTACGCCTCCTGGGCCAACCCGATCGAGGCGCACTTCGGCCCGCTGCGGCAGTTCACCCTGGCCAACTCAAACCACCGCAGCCATCCCGCGCAGACCCAGGCCCTGCACCACTACCTGCGCTGGCGCAACGCCAACGCCCGTCACCCCGACGTGCTCGCCGCTCAGCGCAGGGAACGCGCCCGCATCCGCAGCGAGAAGGGCATCCGCTGAGGCGGACGGCCCATCGACTGCGCTGCCTGATTGCTCAATTCGCCGACGCTGACGGACCGTGCATCGGCTCCGATTGCAGCAGCGGGACTCGCCTCGTGAGCGCGGCAGCCGGAAGCAGATTGTCCGGTTCGATGCCAGGGTCCGCGGTGACAACGACGCCGGCTGTTCGGGCGTCGAAGCCGGTCGGCCAGATCGTAAGGTCGCTCGCCAGCGCGCCTTCCAGCCTCGCCTCCCGTAGATCTGCGTCGGTGAGGTCGCAGCCCCGGAGGTCGGTCAACCGCAGGTCCGCGCCAGCGAACACGGCGCCCTGGGCACGGGTCTTGCGCAGGTTCGCCTCCCGCAGGTCCGCACGGGAGAAGTCCGCCGACCTCAAGTCGGCTTTGACTAGACGTGCGCCGCGCAGATCGGCATGCAGACAGCGGACCTGGTGGAGGACGGAGGTGCCGAGTTCGGCATGCCGCAGGTTGGCGGCGATCAGTGACGCCTTGCTCAGGTTGACCTGGTAGACGCTCGCTGCTTCCATGCATGCGCCATCGAAGTTGACTCCGTGCAGCCACAATCCGTCACAGTCGGCTCGGCGCAGATCGGTCAAGCTGACGTTGAGCCACTCCGGACGGCGTTCCTGGTACAGGACCCCTAGACAGGTCAGCGCCGTCTGAGCGTCCGCGGCGCGGGTCTCCAACGGGGGCACCGAGTTAATGGACACGTCCGCCGCCGGAACTGCGGGTTCCTGCGGCGGCCAGGGAAGGTGTGTCCGCACATACGCCGCCATGATGGAGACGACCGCCTCGCGGTCGCGGTCGGAATGATCCGCAATCCGCCACAGTGCGTAGATACCTCCGATCCGCACGTCCAGCTTGTCACTGCCGAGCTGATCCACGGCCCGGCTGAAGCGATCGGTGATGTTCCCCTCTCGGGTTGCGTTCAGCCCGTCCTGGCTGACGCGCAACTGCCGCCACGTGGCATAGGCGCCGAACAGGACGACCGCACCGCCAACCGTCTGCAGAAGCGTGGTGCGCACGTTGTTCACCGCGTTCAGCCGGTCCGCCGCAGCGAGGTGGCCGCCTGCGAGGTCGTGGTCGACTATCAGCCCTGGAAGAACCAGGAGCACGACGCCCAGTAACACGATCACAGTCAGTGCGGCCAGCGCCACAGCAACGGCACGAGTCAGACACCACCGGTCACGAAAAGATCCCCCCATAGCCAGAGGATCCTAGGGCAAGGCCGAAGCCGGTGAACCTAATTCGTTCTCAACAGCCCATACAGAGCGGTTGTCGCTCCAGCGGGTTGTTC
>NZ_BMUA01000017.1 GCF_014649955.1 Streptomyces violascens | reverse complement strand
TCTGCGACTTCCGCGCGATCGTCGCCAGCGCATCCGCATCGTCCTGCGTCGGACAGGCGACACGCACGATCTGACAGCCCGACGCCGTCAACTCGGCGATCTGCTGCAACGTCGCACCGATGTCCGACGTCCTCGTCGTGGTCATGGACTGCACCGAGACGGGTGCGTCCCCGCCGACCGCCACCGACCCGACCTGGATGCGCCGCGAGAGGCGGCGCACCGCCGGCGGCCGGGCCGGCAGCGCGGGGAGCCCCAGGGAGACCGGCTCTCCGAGGCTCACGACATCACCCGCGGTTTCCCTGGACGGTCTCGCGGACCGCCCGCAGCGACTCCTTCAGGGACCCCATGGTCGCGAGCACGGCGGTCGGCTCGTAGCCGCAGTGCGCCATGCAGTTCGCGCACCGCTCGTCCTTGCCCCGGCCGTACTTGTCCCAGTCGGTCTCCTCGACGAGCTGCCGGTACGTCGGCACATATCCGTCGCTCATCAGGTAGCAGGGCCGCTGCCAGCCGAAGAGCGAGTAGTTGGGGATCGCCCACGCCGTGCACGGGAAGTCGGCCTTGCCCTCCAGGAAGTCCAGGAAGAGCGGCGAGTGGTTGAGCCGCCAGCGCGCCCGGTTGCCACCGGCGAAGGCCTTCTTGAAGAGCTCCCTGGTCTGCTCGACGCCCAGGAAGTGCTCCTGGTCGGGGGCCTTCTCGTAGGCGTACGCGGGCGAGATCATCATCTCGTCGACCTTGAGGTCGTCGTTGAGGAAGTTGAGCACCTCGATGATGGTCTGCGGGGTGTCGGTGTTGAAGAAGGTCGAGTTGGTGGTGACCCGGAAGCCCTGCCGCTTTGCCTCCTTGATCGCCTCCACGGCCTCGTCGAACACCCCCTCCTTCGCCACGGACTCGTCGTGCCGCTCGCGCAGCCCGTCGATGTGCACGGCGAAGGCGAAGTACGGCGACGGCTTGAACTTCTCCAGCTTCTTGCGCATCAAAAGCGCGTTGGTGCACAGGAAGACGTACTTCCTCCTGGCCACCAACTGCCGCACGATCTCATCGATCTGAGGGTGCATCAGAGGCTCGCCGCCCGCGATGGAGACCATCGGCGCACCGGATTCCAGGACCGCTCCGACGGCCTGGGCAACCGGCATCCGTTGCTTCAGAATCCCGGCCGGATGCTGGATCTTTCCGCAGCCCTCGCACTTCAGGTTGCAGGCGAAGAGCGGTTCCAGCTCGACGATCAGCGGGAACTTCTCACGCCTCCGCAACTTCTGTTCAAAAAGATAGGTCCCGACCCTGATGGACTGACGAAGCGGCATGGCCATCTGGCTCACCTCCTGGGGAGCAGCAAAGAACGGTGCCATTCAAAGAAAGCGGGAAGGACGGCACGAAGAACGCGGAAGGCTGATATTCCACCGCGCACCGTGCCAATCCGGACGAGTTCATGTTCTGGAGCGTCCACGACCACCCGTACGGCCGCAACCGGGCGCGGTCCGGCCTGCTGGGCGGCCCAGAGCGTGGCGGCGGACTCCATGTCCACCGCGATCGCCCCGGTCGCCCGCAGATCGGCCCGCTCCGGGCCCCGTACGACGTGGTCGGACCCGGTGAGGGGGCCGGTGTGGACGGTGCGGCCCGGCAGCGCCTCGGCGAGCGCCTTGGCGAGCACCTCGATGTCGCTGCACAGCGTGGTGCCGCGCGGGTCGCGGGTTTCCTCGGCGACGACCAGGTCCCCGGGGTGCATCCCGGGGACGAGGCCGGCGCAGAAGCCTGAGGCGATGACCGCCGCGTCGCGCATCCGATCCCCGTAAAGGGTCCGGACGACGGCGCGTTCGGCGGCCCGGGGGCCCATGCCGCTACGCAGCACGGTGACGGGCCCGGCCGAGCCGCCACGGGCGCCCCGCAGCGCGAACCGCTCGAGGGTGAGCGCACAGGCGATCACCAGCGGAACGGGCTCCGGGGCCTGGGGTGTGTCCATCAACTCCCCTTGGTGCTGTTGGGAGAGAACGGTTCTCCATGGACGTAGCGGCCGAGCGCGGTCAGCGGGAAGACCTGCCGGTAGAGGTGGTAGTTGATCGAGAAGTCCCGGGGAAATCCGGTGCCGGTGAAGTACGGCTCGTCCCAGGAGCCGTCCTCGCGCTGGGTCTCGGCGAGCCAGGCGATGCCGCGCTCGACGGCCTTGCCGTCCCGCTCCCCCGCCGCGAGCAGCGCGAGCAGCGCCCAGGCGGTCTGCGAGGCGGTGGAGGGGCCGCGGCCCACCCATTCGGTCTCGCCGTAGGAGCGCAGGTCCTCACCCCAGCCGCCGTCGTCGTTCTGCACGGACTCCAGCCAGCCGACCGCGCGGCGGATCGCGGGGTGCGAGGCGGGGATCCCGGCGGCGGTGAGGGCAGGCACCACCGACCCTGTGCCGTATACGTAGTTGACGCCCCAGCGCCCGAACCAGGCGCCGTTGGCCTCCTGTTCGGCAAGCAGCCACTCGATGCCGCGCCGGGTGCGCGGATCGTGCGACTTGCCCTCGTAGGCGAGCATCTCCACGACGTGCGCGGTGACGTCGGCCGACGGCGGGTCGATGACCTCCCCGAAGTCGCAGAAGGGCAGCCGGTTGGGGAAGGCGCTGGTGTTGTCGGCGTCGAACGCGCCCCAGGCGCCGTTCTTCGACTGCATGCCGAGGTTCCAGCGCACCCCGCGGGCGATGGCGGCGTCGACCCGGTCCTGCTGCGGGTGCTGGACGCGGCGCAGCGCCAGGATCACCTCGGCGGTGTCGTCGATGTCCGGGTAGTTGTCGTTGTGGAACTCGAACGCCCAGCCGCCCGGCGGAAGCCCGGGTCTGCGCACCGCCCAGTCGCCGGGCCGGGTGATCTCCTCGTCCAGCATCCAGTCGACGGCCCTGACGAGGGCGGGGTGGTCGGCCGGTACGCCCGCGTCGGCAAGCGCGATGACGGCCAGGCAGGTGTCCCACACCGGGGACTGGCAGGCCTCGATCATCCGGGCACCGTCCTCGCGCCACACCGCGAACCGGTCCAAGGACTCCAACCCGGCCCGCATGACAGGGTGTTGGAGGTCGTAGCCGAGCAGGTGCAGGGCGATCACCGAGTACACGGCGGGGGGCTGGATGCCGCCCCAGCAGCCGTCGTTCTCCTGGCGTTCGACGATCCAGCGGGCGGCGCTGCGCATCGCGGTCCGGCGCAGTTTGCGGGGGGCCACCTTGTGGTACGCGTGCAGCACCTTGTCGAGCCGCTGGAACACGCCGTCCCAACTCGCCACCGGGGCAAGGGGTTTGACCGGATTGGGGCGCCGGGGGTCGGTGTGCAGCTCGTCGAGCGCGAAGGGGGCGGGCCGTACCGGCCGCTTGGCCGAGACCACCGTGAGCGGCACGATGGTCTGCCGGGCCCAGCAGCCGAAGTCGTAGATGTTGAGCGGGACCCACTTGGGCAGGAAGATCAGCTCGGGCGGCAGCTCGGGCAGGTCGTCCCACTTCCACCAGCCGAACAGGGCCAGCCAGATGCGGGTGAAGACCCGGGCGGCGGCGATTCCTCCCTGTGCCCTGATCCAGGCGGAGGCGCGGGCCATGTGCGCGTCCTCGGGCCGGTCTCCGGCCAGCCTGAGCGCGACGTAGGCCTCGATGGTGGTGGAGAGCTCGCCCGGGCCGCCGTAGAAGGTGGCCCAGGTTCCGTCGTCGCGCTGCTCGCCCCGGATGAAGAGACCGGCCGCCCGGAGCGTCTTCTCGTCCTGGATCCCCAGGAACTGACGCAGCATCAGATCCTCGGCGTCCATGGTGACGTTGGTCTCCAGGTCGCCCTTCCACCAGCCCTGGGCGTCCTGCCTCGCGAGCAGATGCCCGACGCCGCGCTCGGCGGCCTGCCGGGCGGCGCCGAGTACCGCGTCCGCGCCGGGGGCGACCCCGGTTGTTGCACTGGCCGCGGCGGCCCGGGGCCGCGGGGCCCCGGTGCTTCCGTCGGTCGTCGCTGTCATGGCTTCCCCTTAATGCAAGTGCAGTTGCTACTTCTGCTGTGCTGGGGTCTCCGTCGGCGGGGCCCGCGCTAACCGGCCCTTCCGTCGACTGCGAGTCATATGGAAATGGCAATCATCTCTTTCGTACGACGACGAAGTCCGCGAGGGCGGTGAGCTGCGCACGGACCTTTTCCGGCATGTCGACCGCGCTAAGCGCCTCGATCGCGATGGTGTGCTGCCTGCGGGCCTCCTGGGAGGTCCACTCGCGGCCTCCCGCCTCCTCGATCAGGGCCGCCCGAGTGGCGAACTCGGCCTCGGAGAAGCTGTCGAAGTCATTGCTCTTGGCGTCGGCGGCGAGCAGCTCGCCGAGCCGTGTGGAGGCCGGGCCGCCCGCGGCGAGGGCCGCGACGACCGGCAGCGACTTCTTGCGCTGGCGCAGGTCGCTCCAGGTCTGCTTGCCGGTGGAGTCCGGGTCGCCCCAGATGCCGAGCAGGTCGTCGACGGCCTGGAAGGCGAGCCCGAGGTGGTAGCCGTACGCCTCCAGGGTGTCGGCGGTCCTGTCGTCGGCTCCGCCGAGGACCGCGCCGATGGAGACGGCGCAGGCGAGCAGCGCGCCCGTCTTGTTGCCCTCCATCTCCAGGCACTCCTCGACGGTGACCCGCTCGCGGTGCTCGTAGGAGATGTCCTGGGCCTGACCGTCGATCAACTTCCGCGTGGCGGTGGTGAGTCGGCGGGTGGCGCGGCCCGCTTCGACCGTGCCGAGCTCCAGGAGCACCTCGTTGGCGAGGGCGAACAGGGCGTCGCCGACGAGGATCGCCTGCGCGGGGCCGTGCACCTTCCACACCGTGTCGCGGTGGCGGCGCTGCTCGTCGCCGTCCATGAGGTCGTCGTGCAGGAGCGAGAAGTTGTGCACGAGCTCCACGGCGACCGCCCCCGGCACGCCGACCTCGGCACTGGCGCCGGCCGCCTCCGCGGAGAGCAGGGCGAGCGCGGGCCGGATGGCCTTGCCGCCGTCGCCGGCCGCCGGGCGGCCCTGGGCGTCGATCCACCCGAAGTGGTAGGCGGCGACGGTGTCCATGGGAGCCGCGAGCCGGTCGACGGCCGCGCGCAGCTCCGGAGTCGACAGCGCGCGCCCCCGCTCCAGCAGGGCGTTGACGTCCACGGTGTCCACAGCCGGATTCGCCGAAGCCGAAGGCACAGTCGGCACAGTCTCTCCTCTTGTTCCAGTACTGCTAACAGTCATGCCGCCTCCTGAAGCGGATGAACATGGGGGCGGCCGAGGGTGGAGAGAGCGGCGCCGGCGGCGCTGAATCCGCTGCGCACGGCTCCCTCCATGGTCGCGGGCCAGCCGGTCGCGGTCCACGCGCCGGCCAGGTACAGGCCGTCCGCGCGGGTCCGCGCCGAGGGCCGCAGCCGTCCGACGCCGGGGGTGGGGGCGAACGTCGCTGTCCGCTCCCGGGTGACGAAGAAGTCGAGGATCTCCGCGCCGCGCGCCGCGGGCAACAGCTTTTCCAGCTCGGGGAGATAGCGCGCGCGCAGTTCGGCCACGGGCAGCTCGATCTCGTCCTGGGCGGCCGACTGGGAGATGGCCAGATACTGCCCCTGGCCCTTCAGCCCCGAGGAGTCCGTCCGGTCGAAGACCCACTGCACCGGGCTGCCGAGCGCCGCGAAGAAGGGCTGCCGCAACACCTTGCGGTCGTAGACGACATGGACGTTGAGGATCGGCGCGGTGCCGATGCCGAGCAGCCTGCCCGGCTCCTCCAGCGCCCCGTCGGGCAGCAGGTCGTGCGTCTCCTTCTGCGGTACGGCGAGCACGACGACCTCGGCGTCCAGCGTCTCGCCGGCCACCTCGACCTGCCAACTGCCGCTGGCCGTACGGGAGATGGCCTCGGCCTTGGTGCGCGTCTCGGTGCGCACCCCCGCCGCGTCGAGGGCCTTGCGGGCCAGCGTGTCGTGGAGTTCACCGAGCGGCACGCGGGCCCAGCCGATGTCGGCGGCTCCCGGCTCGGAGAGCAGCCCGGTCTTGAAGACCATGGCGGCCAGGCCGAGCGAGGCGTGCGGCGCGGTGGCGTTCAGGGTCGCGACACCCACGAGGTCCCACAGGGCCTCGATGGTGCGGCCCGACTGGCCGTACCGGCTCAGCCACGTCGCGAAGTCCACGCCGTCCAGGGCCGGGTCGGCCGGGTCGAGCTTCTTGAGCGCGAGCGCGGCGCGCCCGACCAAGGCCCGCTCGGCGAGCGAGAGGTGCGGGTAGGTCGCCAGGCTCCGCGCCAGGTGCAGCGGTACGGGCAGCGCGTCGCGTCGCAGCCGCCCGAGCCGGGGGCCCCTGGGGTGGGCCACGTCGAGGACGGGAACGTCCAACTTGGCTTGCACCGGGGCGAGTTCGGCCCCGCCGACGCGGTCGAGAAACCACCGGTAGGCGGTGCAGCAGCGCAGGTAGACGTGCTGGCCGTTGTCCACGGTGAGCTCGCCGCGCCGGAAGGAGAACGCGAGACCGCCGAGCCGCGGGCGGCCCTCGACGAGGGTCACGGCCAGGCCCGCGTCGGCGAGTTCGAGCGCCGCGGTGATTCCGGCGAGTCCGCCGCCGATCACCACGGCGCGTTTGGGCTGCGCGTCGTTCATGCGCCCTCCCCTCCGGCCGCGCCGGCGTGGTGGGCACGGCAGGCCGATGCAGTCAGGGACGCCTCAAGGAGCCGGGAAGTTGCACGTCGGGCCTGCGTAATGGTCCTCAGCCCTTCGTCCGGGTGCGCGTGGTGCATCAGGCGCGCCTCCTGGCGGTCTGCCGGGAGACGTGCCGCGTGTCGAGGCCGGACAGTCCGCGTACCGCGACGTACGCCTTCTCCCGCCCGGGCAGCGAGACCCGTCCGCGCAGCACCGCTTCCGGGTCGCGCTCGATGCGGTCGAGCAGGCGCCGGTAGATGCCGGCCATGGCGGCCACGCAGGCGCCGCTGCGCCGGTCCAGCATGGGAAGGAGCCGGTAGCCCTCGGCGAACAGGGCCCGGGCGCGCCGCACTTCGAAGTGGACGAGCCCGGCGAAGTCGGAGCCGGGCGGCGGCACGGGGCCGTTGAAACCCGTCGAGCAGCCGAACTTGGCGAGGTCGTCGGAGGGCAGGTAGGTCCGCCCGTTTCCGGCGTCCTCGCGAACGTCCCTGAGGATGTTGGTGAGTTGGAGCGCGAGCCCCAGCGTGTCGGCGTACTCCCCGGCGCGTTCGATGCCTGGCGCGCCCGGCTGCGTACCGAACACGCCCAACGAGAGCCGACCGATGGCGCCCGCGACACACCGGCAGTAGACCTTCAGGTCGTCCCAGGTCTCGTAGCTCTCGCCGTGCACGTCCATGAGGACGCCGTCGATGAGCTCGTCGAGCCCGCCGAGCGGGATCGGGAACCGGCGCGCCGCGTCCGCGAGCGCGACCGCGACCGGGTCGGTGTCGTCCTCGTCCACGCGGCCGTCGCGGATGCGCCCGAGCAGCGCCCGGGTCTCCTCCAGGCGCACTTCCTTGGCGTCGTCGGCCAGCGTGCCGTCGCCGATGTCGTCGACCCGGCGCGAGAACGCGTACAGCGCCGACATCGCCTGCCGCTTGTCGGCCGGCAGCAGCCTGATGCCGTACGCGAAATTGCGCGCCTGCTGCCCGGTCACGGCCTCGCAATAGCTGTATGCGGCCTGTACCGGTGCGGACACGGGTGCCTGTGCCTCCACTGTCCGGCTCACCCCTCTCTACGCGCTCTTCGCAAGACGGCTCCCACCTCGCGCATCAGCCTTGCCTTGGTGGGCTTGGGCGGTCCCGGGAGTACGTCGTGGCCGGCGGCAGCGACCGCGTCGAGCGCGGCGCGTCCTCCGGCCACGAATCCGGCCAGCAGCAGCTTGAGTCTGCCGTGGACGCTACCCACCAGAGGGGTGCCTTCATTCAGCAACGACCCGGCGCGTTCCGCTTCGAACGCGACCAGGGCACGCACCGAGGCGCTCCCGCGGGGGGCGGCCAGGTCGGCCCGCGTGACGTGGAACCGCGACATGTCCTCGGCAGGCAGATAGATCCGGTCCCGCCCGAGGTCCTCCTTCACGTCCTGGAGGTGTTCGACGATCTGCAGCGCCGTGCAGATCGCGTCGGAGCGGCGGATGCGCTCCGGGCTCGCGGTGCCGGTGATGGCGAGGACGAGCCGCCCCACGGGGTTGGCCGAAAGCTCGCAGTAGGCGAGCAGTTCCTCGTACGTCTCGTAGCGTGCGACGCGCTGGTCCTGGCGGTTGGCCGCGATCAGCCCGAGGAAGGGATCCGGGGTCAGCGAGCAGCGCCGCACGGTGGGCTGCAGGGCCTTGAGGAGCGGGTGGTGCGGCGTTCCGTCGAAGACCCGGCGCAGGTCCGTCTCGAAGGCGTCGAGCATGAGCAGCCGGTCGTCCGCATCGGTGGGGGCGACGCCCAGGTGGCGGGCGTCGGCGCCGCCGAGGGCGAGGTCGCCGTCTCCGATGTCGTCGACGAGCCGGGCGAAGCCGTAGACGGCCATCAGGTCGTCGCGCCAGGCGCGCGGCAGGAAGAACGGGGCCACCGGGAAGTTCTCTTCCGTGGCCTTGTCGAGCGTGGTGCGCGAGGAGGATCCGGTGCGCACGTCCCGGACTGGGGTCACCGGGTACCGCCCGGCGCGGGAACGGCGGCCGTCCCTCGGAGCTGGAGATTTTCCGTAGCCATGGCCGTCACATCTCCCGTTCTACACCGCCGACCCAAAACATCCTATTTCGGACACGCCGCCTGACCTCCCCGGACGGGGTGACCCACCTCGCGAGGAGCCCGGGGCGTATTACCCCACTTGCCGCGAATCAGCACCGGTACAGCTTACGTTGTACAACGGCCGACAACACGTCGGGGTGTTGCGAGCATTACAAGAACACTCCAATCCGGCCCAACCTTCCCCGCACACTGGCAACTTGACGGGATCTTGACTGCCCGACCACACCATAGGACGCGGAAGCCCCTGCCGGGGTTGATCGACAGGGGCCGCGGTTTCCGCTGTCCGCCGGATGACCAAATGTCAGCGGCCGGACTCCTTCTGGTAGGCCTTCACGACCTCGTCCGTCGGACCGTCCATGAGCAGCTCACCGCGCTCCAGCCAGAGCACGCGGTCGCAGGTGTCCCGGATGGAGCCGATGCTGTGGCTCACCAGGAAGACGGTTCCGGCGTGCTTGCGCAGCTCCCGGATGCGCTCCTCGGAGCGGATCTGGAACTGGCGGTCACCGGTGGCGAGCGCCTCGTCGATCATGAGGACGTCATGGTCCTTGGCCGCGGCGATGGAGAACCGCAGCCGGGCCGCCATGCCGGAGGAGTACGTCCGCATCGGCAGGGAGATGAAGTCGCCCTTGTCGTTGATGCCGGAGAAGTCGACGATCTCCTCGTAGCGCTCCTTGACCTCCTCGCGCGACATGCCCATGGCGAGACCGCCCAGGATCACGTTGCGCTCGCCGGTCAGGTCGTTCATGAGCGCCGCGTTCACGCCGAGCAGCGAGGGCTGGCCGTCGGTGTAGACCCGGCCGCTCTCGGGCGGCAGCAGGCCGGCGATCGCCCGAAGCAGCGTCGACTTGCCGGAGCCGTTGGAGCCGATCAGGCCGATCGCCTCGCCGCGGTACGCGGTGAACGACACGCCCTTGACCGCGTGCACCCGGCGCATGCCGCGGCCTGCGCCGCCGGTCCTGTCCCTTTTGACGATGCGGCTCAGGGCGGCAGTGGCGCTGCCCTTTCCGCCGCCGCCTCCGTTGACGGTGTACACGATGTGCACGTCGTCGCAGATGACGGTGGGAATGCGCGCGTCTTCGACTGCGACGCGGTCCTTGATGTCCTCAGCCACGGCCATACCGCTCCTCAGCCTTCCAGAAGTACACGAAGCCCAGCCCGCCGACGACGACCGCCCAGCCGACCGCGAGGGCCCACACGTGCGGGGGCAGCGAGTGGCCGCCGTAGCCGTCCATCAGGGCGTAGCGCGCCAGGTCCATGTAGACCGCGGCGGGGTTGCACTGAAGGATGTCCTTCAGCCAGTGAGGTTTGCCCTTGAGCACGGTGCTGAGGCTGAACATCACGCCGGACGAGTACATCCACGTACGCATGATGAACGGCATCAGCTGCGCGAGGTCCGGCGTCTTGGAGCCGAGCCGCGCGAAGATCAGCGCCAGGCCGGTGTTGAACACGAACTGCAGCGCGAGCACCGGGATGATCAGCGGCCAGGTCATGCTCGGCATGAAGCCGGAGGACACGACCACGATCATCAGGACGATCATCGAGAAGAGCAGCTGCTGGAGCTGCTGCAGCGCGAAGGAGATGGGCAGCGAGGCACGCGGGAAGTGCAGCGCCCGCACCAGGCCCAGGTTGCCCGAGATCGCCCGCACGCCCGCCATCAGCGAGTTCTGCGTGAAGGTGAACAGGAACACGCCGGTGACCAGGAACGGGATGTACGCGTCCGAGTCGATGCCCCGCTTCGCGTTCATCAGGACGCCGAAGATGAAGTAGTAGACCAGCGCGTTCAGCAGGGGCGTCGCCACCTGCCAGATCTGGCCGAGCTTCGCCTCGCTGTACTGGGCGGTCAGCTTGGCCGACGAGAACGACAGGATGAAGTGGCGCCGGCCCCACAGCTGCTTGATGTAAGCGGAGAGCCCGGGCCGGGCTCCGCTCACCGACAGCCCGTGCTTGGCGGCGAGGTCCGCCGGGGACAGGGTTGTGTCACTCACAAGTGAAAACTTTCGTGTTCAAGAAGTACGCCCGATGGTCTCAGAGCCGAGACTCTCAGATGACGGGGGGACGGCCCAGCCGGGTGAGCTTGAAGACCGTACGCCACTTCATGGGGCGGCGCGGTCCGCAGGGCGTCGCCCAGCCCTCCTTGAAACCGCCGAACCAGGCCTTCAGCGCCGGGCCCGAGGGCTTGCGGGCCAGGGTCAGGAGCAGCCAGACCCCCAGGTAGACCGGGACGAGCGGGGCGGGCAGATTGCGCCGGGCCAGCCAGACCCGGTTGCGGGCCACCATCCGGTGGTAGACCGCGTGCCGGGAGGGGGCGGTCGTCGGATGGTGCAGGACCATGTCCGCGCGGTAGTCGATCATCCAGCCGGCGTCGAGCGCCCGCCAGGCCAGGTCGGTCTCCTCGTGCGCGTAGAAGAACTCGTCGGGCAGCCCGCCGACCTCCGCGAACACCCGGGTCCGCACGGCGTTCGCGCCGCCGAGGAAGGTCGTCACGCGCGAGGAGCGCATCGGGTCGGCGGCGCGCAGCCTCGGGACGTGGCGGCGCTGGGTGACGCCGGTCTCCGGGTCGGCGATCCGGAAGCTGATGATGCCGAGCTCCGGGTCGGCGGCGAAGGCCTTGCGGCACAGCTCTGCGGTGTCCGGGTTGGCGAGCAGCCCGTCGTCGTCGAGGAAGAGCAGCACGTCGACCTCCGCGCCCGAGGGGCCGAACGCCTCGATGCCGACGTTGCGGCCGCCCGGGATGCCCAGGTTCTCCGGCAGCTCCACGGTGCGTACGCCCTCGGGGACGTCCGGGACCGGGGCGCCGTTGCCGACGACGACCACCTCGATCGGGTTGCCGTCCTGCTTGGCGACCGAGTCGAGCAGGGCCCGCAGCTCGGCGGGGCGGTTGCCCATCGTGATGACGACCGCACCGACCTTCATGGGGGCGCTCATTTCAGCCTGCTGGAGGCGAGGATCGACACGAGGTGGAGCAGCGTCTGGAGGAGCGCGATGCCGGCAAGGACCGCGACGCCCAGGCGCGAGAAGTACAGGTCGCCCCGGACGTGGTCCACGATCGCGAGGACCAGGATCAGCAGGGACGCCTCGATGCCGAGGACCAGGCGGTGGAACTTGAGCGCGGCGGCGGCCCGGCGGGCCAGCGCCATGCCGGAGGAGCGCGGCGTGGCCGCCGCGTCCTTGACCTGCGGCAGACCGGCCTGGTGCCGGGCGACGCCGACGAGGTCGGTCTCCGCCTTGATCAGGATGGCGCCGAGGGCCGCGAGCGTACCGAGGAAGGCCCAGAGCCAGTCGATCCGGCCGCCGCCCCACAGGTCGGCGGCGCGCAGGCCGAAACCGACCAGGACCGCCGCGTCGCACAGGTAGGCGCCGACGCGGTCCAGGTACACCCCGGACAGCGAGAACTGCTTCTTCCAGCGGGCGACTTCGCCGTCGACGCAGTCGAGCAGCAGATAGCCCTGGACGGCCACGACGCCGAGGACCGCGCCCCAGATGCCCGGGATGAGCAGGGCCGGGGCGGCGAGGACACCGCTGAGGGTCATCAGATAGGTCAGCTGGTTCGGCGTGACCTTGGTGGTGACCAGGAGGCGGGTGATGCGCAGGGAGATCTCGCGCATGTACAGGCGGCCGCCCCAGTGTTCTCCGCTGACCCGGTCCTTGACACCCGCGGGGTGCACGACCGGGCGGAGCTCAGCTACGGATGGTCTTGGCATAGTCGGCGTACGCGTCCCTGATCTGGTCGGTGGACAGGTCGAGGTGCTCGAGGATGGTGTAGCGGCCGGGCCGGGTCTGCGGCGCGAACTCGACGGCGCGGACGAACTCCTCGGCGGTGAAGCCAATTTCCTCCGGGGTGACCGGCAGCCGGTGCCGCCTCAGCACGCTCGCCATCAGCGCGGACTCCTCCACCGCACCGCGCAGGTGCATGGCGAAGGCGGCGCCGAGGGCCACCTGTTCCCCGTGGCTCGCGGCCCGCTTCGGGAAGAGGATGTCGAAGGCGTGGTTGATCTCGTGGCAGGCGCCCGACGCGGGGCGCGAGTCGCCGGAGATCGACATGGAGATGCCGGTGAGGACCAGGCCCTCGGCGAGCACCTGGAGGAAGCCGTCGTCCTCGACGCTGCCGGGGTGGCGCAGCACGGCCTCGCCGGCCTGGCGGGCCATGGCGGCGGCGAGGCCGTCGATGGACTCGCCGGTCTCGCGGTTGGACAGCTCCCAGTCCGCGATGCAGGAGATGTTCGAGACTGCGTCGCCGATGCCGGACCGTACGAAGCGGACCGGAGCCTCGCGGATGACGTCCAGGTCGATGACGACGGCGATCGGCGTGGGCACCCCGTAGGAGCCGCGGCCCGCGTCGTTGTCGAGGGTGGCGACCGGCGAGCACAGGCCGTCGTGCGCCAGGTTCGTCGGGACGGCGACCAGCGGGAGGCCGATGCGCGCCGCGGCGTACTTGGCACAGTCGATGATCTTGCCGCCGCCGAGGCCGACGACCGCGTCGTAGTGACCCGACTTCATCGCGTCGGCGAGCTTGATCGCGTTGTCGAGCGTGCCGCCGCCGACCTCGTACCAGTCGGCGCCGGGCAGCGCCGGGGCGAGCCGCTCGCGCAGCACCGCCCCGGAGCCGCCGCTGATGGCCACCGCGAGTTTGCCCGACGCCGAGATGCGCTGGTCGGCGAGGACGCCGGCCAGGTCATCCAGCGCCCCGGCCCGGATGTCGACGACAACCGGGGACGGGATGAGCCTCGTCAGTACTGGCACGCGATCTCACGGCCCTTCGCCAGGTCGTCGTGGTTGTCGATCTCGACCCACGACACCTCGCCGATGGGGGCCACGTCGACGGTGAAGCCGCGGTTCACGAGCTCCTGGTAGCCGTCCTCGTAGTAGAGGTCGGGGTCGCGCTCGAAGGTGGTCTTCAGGGCGTCGGCGAGCTCCTCGGCGGCCTCGGCCTCGATCAGCGTGACGCCGATGTACTCGCCGGTGGCGGTCGCCGGGTCCATCAGCTTGGTGATGCGCTGGACGCCCTTGCCCTCGGCGGTGATGACCTTCATCTCCTCGTCGGCGAGGTTCTTCACCGTGTCGAGGGCGAGGATGATCTTCTGGCCCTGTCCGCGCGCGGCCAGCAGGGTCTTCTCGACGGAGACGGGGTGGACCGTGTCGCCGTTGGCGAGGATCACACCACGCCCCAGCACCTCACGCGCGCACCACAGGGAGTAGGCGTTGTTCCACTCCTCGGCCTTGTCGTTGTCGATCAGCGTGATCGCGACGCCGTACTTGGCCTCCAGGGCCTCCTTGCGCGCGTACACGGCTTCCTTGCGGTAGCCGACGACGACGGCGACCTCGGTGAGGCCGACCTCGGCGAAGTTCTTCAGCGCGATGTCCAGGACGGTGGTGTCACCGTCGACAGGCACGAGGGCCTTCGGGAGCGTGTCGGTGTAGGGGCGCAGACGCCGTCCGGCACCGGCTGCCAGTACGAGGCCAATCATGCTGTTTCTCCTTCGTCATGTACGGCAGGTGCTCCGGAGGACACCCAGAAGCGGATGGACTCCACGAGCACCACGAGCGCGATGGCCGCCGCGAGGGCGGTGAGCGCCAGGGTGAAGTCTGTGTCTCGCGTGGCGAGGACGGCGGCGAGCACGGCCACCACGAGCGTGCGGCCCTCGTGGCCGCCGATCAGCCGCACCAGCCACTTCGGCGGCGCGCCCGAGCCGCCCTTGATGCGGTAGACCGTGTCGTAGTGATGGTAGGCGACCGCGCCAACCAGCCCGAAGGCCGCGGGAAGGGCCCCGCTCACGTCCGAGCGGGCCGCCAGGATCAGGACCGTGCAGTATTCGGCCACCCGGAAGAGTGGCGGCACGAGCCAGTCGAGGGCGCCCTTGAGGGGGCGGGCGACGGCGAGGCCCGACAGGACCGCGTAGAAGACGGCCGCGACGATCATCTGGCCGCTGCCGACCGGCTGCGTCAGCGCCGCGGCGATCAGCGCGACCGCGCCGACGGCAGCGACCACGGGGGCGCCCGGGATCCGGGGTGCCCTGGCCGCGACCAGCTGCGCGACGGGCCCGCTGTCCGCGAGCTCGGCGAGCGCGAGGGCCGCGCGATCGGTGCGGGTGGCGCGGCTGGCGCGGCTGGTCAGCGAGCGAAGGACGCGGCCCGCGGTGGTGTAGCAGGCGGCGAAGGCGCAGCCAATGAGCAGCGCGTAGAAGACGATGCGGGGCGTGGTGACGGCGGTCAGCACGGCGATCATGGCCCAGCGCTCGCCGATCGGCAGCACGATCATGCGCCGCACCCACACCGTCCAGCCGACCGAGTCGAGCTTGTCGGAGAGGGCGGCGGTGGGGCTGGTGTTGGCGGTCGCGTCGGTGCCTACGACGTGCGCCTCGTTGAACGAGAAGTCCACGACGTGTCGGCAGGTCTGGAGCACCATCGCGCCGAGCGCGAGGGCCCATACGTCGTCGCCGCCCCGGGCCGCACCCAGGGCGAGGCCCGCGTAGTAGGCGTACTCCTTGGCGCGGTCGAAGGTGGCGTCGAGCCAGGCGCCCATCGTCGAGTACTGGAGCGAGTAGCGGGCGAGCTGCCCGTCGGTGCAGTCCAGGACGAAGGAGAGGATCAGCAGCACTCCGGCCGCGACATAGCCGCCGCGCGTCCCGGTCGCCGCGCAGCCGGCCGCGATCAGCGCGGTGATCAGCGAGGCGGTGGTGACCTGGTTGGGGGTGAGCCCCCGGCGGGCGCACCAGCGCGCGATGTAGCGGGAGTACGGGCTGATGAAGTGGGTGGTGAAGAACCCGTCGCGGGACTTCACGGCGTTGCGCAGGCGTACGGCCTCGTCGTCGACGGCCGCGACGGCCCGGGCCGCCGCGTCGGCCGCGACGGCGTCCACGGGGACGGTCGCGACGAGCGAGCCGAGCTCGGGGTGGTGCACCGCGACGCCGTCGGCCTCGATGGCCGCGGCGATGTCGTCGGCGAGCACGGAGGCCGTACCGACCTGGGCCGCGGGCGCGTGCGTGCCGCCGGCCAGGGCGCGGGTGAGCGCCGGGCGGGCCTCGGCCTGGACGGTGAGCGCGCCGGGTACCGAGGCGGCCGGGAAGCGGGGGTCGGTCAGTGCGAGGCGCAGCGCGTGGACGTGCCCGAGGAAGCGCGGGTCGACCAGGGCGACGCGTTGGCCGGCCGGCACCTCGGCGAGGAGGCGGGGCAGATCATCGGGGAGCAAGGCCTGCTGCACGTCGAAACCCAGCGTGCGCAGATCGGGTCCGAGCTGCGAGCCGGGCACCGGCGGACCGGTAAGGATGGCGGTCGACAGACGAACTCACTCCTTGCGACTGACATGGCTGAAGTGCGACGACCCGGCCCGGCACGGGGGCGGGCGGCACGTCGGCAGAGGCTATCGGATACACGGAACCGGGAATTCACTGGCCGTTCGGAGCCCGGGTCTTACGCCGATGGGCCCGGCGGCGCCCGGTGCGAGGACGCCGCGATCATCATCGTCGATCAAGGGCGCAGCCCACAAACCGCGTTCGAACAGCGCCGCCCGCGCGATCGCGGCGCCGGCCTCCCCGGGCGGGCCCGGCGATCTCTCCGACGCTCTGACCTGCAAGCATTTCCGCAGGTCAGAGCACATGACAACGGTGTTCAGTCCCGTGTTGCACATACCCCCTACCCGTAGTTCACTGACCCCTCGTACACAGACGTCGGGATTGATCGCGAACGGATGCGGGAGGGCCTTCATGGGGGCTGGGCACGACCACGGACACACGCACGGCGGGCCGCCGCCGACCGGCACCGCGGCCGCCGCCTACCGGGGACGGCTGCGCATCGCACTCGGCATCACACTGACCGTGATGGTCGTGGAGGTCGTCGGGGGTCTGCTCGCGGACTCGCTGGCGCTCGTCGCGGACGCGGCGCACATGGCGACGGACGGCCTCGGGCTCGCGATGGCGCTGCTCGCCATCCACTTCGCCAACCGCCCGGCCGGGGGCAACCGCACCTTCGGGTACGCCCGCGCCGAGATACTCGCGGCGCTCGCCAACTGTCTGCTGCTGCTCGGGGTGGGCGGCTACGTCCTGTTCGAGGCGGTGTCGCGGTTCGTCGAGCCGGCCGACACCGCGGGCGGCACGGCCGTGATCTTCGGCCTGATCGGCCTGGTCGCGAACTCGGTCTCGCTGTCCCTCCTCATGAAGGGGCAGCAGGACAGCCTGAACGTGCGCGGCGCGTTCCTGGAGGTCCTCTCGGACGCGCTCGGCTCGGCGGCCGTGGTGATCGCCGGTCTGGTCATCATGACCACCGGCTGGCAGGCGGCCGACCCGATCGCCTCGCTCGTGATCGGCCTGATGATCGTGCCCAGGACCGTCAAGCTGCTGCGCGAGACCCTCGACGTGCTGCTCGAATCGGCACCCAAGGGCGTCGACATGGCCGAGGTGCGGGCGCACATGGTGGAACTGCCGGGCGTCGAGGACGTACACGATCTGCACGCCTGGACGATCACCTCGGGGATGCCGGTGCTCTCGGCGCACGTGGTGGTCAGCCAGGGCGTGCTCGACTCGGTGGGGCACGAGAAGCTGCTGCACGAGTTGCAGGGGTGCCTGGGTGATCACTTCGATGTCGAGCACTGCACCTTTCAGCTGGAGCCGGGCGGCCACGCCGAGCACGAGGCGAAGCTCTGCCACTGACACGCACGGTTCCCGGGGCGCCGCGTGGGGCAGGACATGCGGATGCCGGTCAATGGCGGACACGCCGCTTTTGTACGGCAGACTGGGCAGCCGAGGACCGAAGCGAAGGATGGTTATGCCGAGCACACCAGCCACCACGGCGAACAACTCGTCGAACGGGACCACGGGCGCCGCGCCGGAGATCTTGCTCGAACTCGTCGACGAGAGCGGCAACACCATCGGAACCGCGGAGAAGCTCTCCGCCCACCAGGCGCCCGGGCAGCTGCACCGGGCGTTCTCCGTCTTCCTCTTCGACCCGGCGGGCCGGCTGCTGCTCCAGCGCCGCGCGCTCGGCAAGTACCACTCCCCCGGCGTCTGGTCCAACACCTGCTGCGGCCACCCCTACCCCGGCGAGTCCCCGTTCGCGGCGGCCGCCCGGCGCACCTACGAGGAGCTGGGGATCTCGCCGTCACTGCTCGCCGAGGCGGGCACGGTGCGCTACAACCACCCGGATCCCGACTCGGGCCTGGTGGAGCAGGAGTACAACCACCTCTTCGTGGGCCTGGTGCAGTCGCCGCTGCGGCCGGACCCGGAGGAGGTCGGTGAGACGGCGTTCGTGACGCCCGAGGAGCTGACCGAGCGGCACGCCCACGCCCCGTTCTCGGCGTGGTTCATGACGGTGCTGGATGCGGCGAGGCCCGCGGTCAAGGAGCTCACGGGGCCCGGCGCGGGCTGGTGATCCCGGGCAGCGGGGCCAGCGGGAGTGCGGCCCAGACGATCTTTCCGCCGTTCGCGGTCTGCTCGACGTCGCACACCCCGCCGGCCTCCTCGGTGATCTCGCGCACCAGGAGCAGCCCCCTGCCGCCGGTCCGGCCGCAGTCGGTCTCCAGGGCCCTGGGCCGGTAGGGGTGGTTGTCCTCGACGGACACCCGGATCCACTCGGCGCCGATCGCCACCTCGACGGCGACCTGCGGCGAGAGCAGGGCCGCGTGTCTGACCGCGTTGGTGACCAGCTCCGAGACGATCAGGAGCAGGCCCTGTACGAGGTCCTCGTGGGCCGGTACGCGCTGGCGCCGCAGCAGGTCGCGCACCGCGTGCCGGGCCTGCGGCACGGAGACGTCGACGGCGGGCGCGGTGAAGCGCCACACTCCCTCGTACGACTGCTGCCTGGCCAAAGCGGCGGGTTCGGGCGGAAGGCTCCCGCGGATCTCCATGTTCCGGCACCCACCCTCGCGGCTCGACAGCACACCCGTCTGCTCACGAGTGTGTGGAGTGTGTTGGTCCGGACCGGCCGACTGAACAGAAGTCAGCATCTATCGCCGCTTTTTTGCTCCCCGATGCAAGAGAAGGTCATCGCTCCGTCGGGTTCTGATCTTCCTCTGAGGGCTTTGCCATGGCTTGCGGGGATGTCGGAGACATCGGAGGTGTGCCTTCCCCGGCCTCCACGGGGGTCACGGCGTCACTCACAAGAGTGACGATTCTGCGTCCGCTGAGTCCGATGGCGATCAGGCCGAGGCCGTCGAACAGCAGGGCCAGCGAGAAGAAACAGCCGATGACGTACCGGCTGTTGCTCGGCCAGTTGGCGAGCACCAGCACTCCCAGGAGCACCCCGAACGCGCCCTGCACCAGCGTCCAGCCGAACTGCGGCCCGCGCACGACCACGCTGCCTGCCAGGCGGAAGACCCCGCCGGTCAGGAACAGCAGGGCGGCGAACATGGTGAGCGCCTCGGCGCTGCCCTCGGGGCGGCGAATGATGACGACGCCCGCGGCGAGGTTCAGCGCGGCGACCACGACGCCGAGCCAGAAGAAGCTGGAGCCGCGCGACTGGATCGCGTGCGCGAGGCCCACGACGCCGCCGACGAGCAGCAGCCAGCCGAACAGCAGCATGGTGGTGAGGGTGGCGAACTCGGTGTAGCCGAGGCCCACCAGACCGGCTACGACCAGGATCGCCCCGAGCAGGGCGAGCAGACCGAAGCTCCGGCTCAGTTTCCGGCCCTCGCGGCCGACGTCCTTGGCGGGACTGGTCATCAGCGTCTCCTCACGGTCCGCGTGCGACGACCCCCCTTGTGATCATAGGTTTCGGGTGCCCGGATAGCATCCGGCGCATGCAGCCGCAGCTGGAGCAGAGCCTCACCGAGGGCGTCGCCACCGTCGTCATCAGCAACCCCGCCAAGCGCAATGCGATGACGTCCGCGATGTGGCGGGCGCTGCCGCCGCTGCTCGATGCCCTGGCCGCCGATCCGGACGTACGGGCACTGGTGCTGACGGGGGCCGGGGACACGTTCTGCGCGGGGGCGGACATCTCGACGCTGCGGGAGCCCGGCGACGATCCCAAGATGCTCGCGGTACGGGCCGAGGAGGCGCTGGCGGCCTTTCCCAAGCCGACCCTTGCCGCGGTGCGCGGTCACTGCGTGGGCGGCGGCAGCCAGCTCGCGGCCGCCTGCGATCTGCGGTTCGCCGAGGAGGGCGCGCTCTTCGGCGTCACGCCCGCGAAGCTCGGCATCGTCTACCCGGCGTCCTCCACCCGGCGCCTGGCCGCCCTGGTGGGGCCGTCGACCGCGAAGTACCTGCTGTTCTCGGGTGAGTTGATCGACAGCGAGCGGGCGCTGCGGGCCGGTCTGGTGGACGAGGTGCTGCCGGAGGGCGAACTGACCGAGCGGGTGGCGGAGTTCACCCGCGTCCTGGCGTCGCGCTCGCAGCTCACCCAGGCGGCGGCGAAGGAGTTCGCGGACGGCCGAACCGGCCGGGACGCGTACTGGGCGGCGCAGGAGCACGGCAGCGGCGACACCGCGGAGGGCGTCGCCGCTTTCCTGGAGCGCCGGGCTCCGCATTTCACCTGGCGGGTGAGCTCGAAGGAAGGCCCTGCGTCCTGAAGTGCTCCACCAGGTCGGCCGGCGCCTTGTCGGGCGAGCCCGCGTCGTAGGGCGGCTGCGGGTCGTACTCGATGAGGAGCTGCACGGCTTGGGCGTGCCGGTCTCCGGCGATCATTCCGGCCAGGGTCAGGCCCATGTCTATACCGGAGGAGACCCCGGCCGCGGTGACGTACTTGTGGTCGAAGACGACCCGGTCCCCGGTCGGTGTCACGCCGAAGGTCGCCAGGTGGTCGAGGGAGAGCCAGTGCGAGGTCGCGCGTCGGCCCTTCAGCAGCCCGGCCGCGCCGAGCAGCAGGGAGCCCGTGCACACCGAGGTCGTCCACGTCGTGGCGACGTCGGCAGTGCGCAGCCAGTCCAGGAGCGGCCCGCCTCCCAGGTGCGGCTCGACGGCCACGGGCGGGGCGCCGGGCACGATCACGATGTCGGGCCGGGGCACCTCCGCGAACGACTTCTCGGCGACCAGGGCGAGGTTCCCCCTGTCGTTGCGTACCGGCCCGGCCTGCTCGGCGACGAACACCGTCTCGGCACCCGGCAGCGGACTGAGGGTCTCGTACGGGCCGATCGCGTCGAGGGCGGTGAAGCCGGGGTACAGGGCGACGGCAATCTGCATGGGCTGTCCTTCTGAGGAGATCGCGGGTTCGGTCATGTGCGGTCTGCGGAGTCGAAGCGGCTCGCGGCGCGGAACTTCTCGACGAGATGAGCCGGGGCCTTGTCCGGCGAGCCCGCGTCGTAGGGCGGCTGCGGGTCGTACTCAGTGAGGAGCTGCACGGCCTGGGCGCGCTCGTCGCCGGCGATCCGGCCGAGCAGGGTGAGCCCCAGGTCGATGCCGGAGGAGACGCCGGCGGCCGTGACGTACTTGCCGTCGATCACGACCCGCTCCCCGGTGGGCCGCGCGCCGAACGTCGCGAGGTGGTCAAGGGCGAGCCAGTGCGAGGTCGCCCGCCGCCCGTCGAGGAGCCCGGCCGCACCGAGCAGCAGCGAGCCCGTGCACACCGAGGTCGTCCAGGTGGACGTGGCGTCGACGGCGCGGAGCCAGTCGAGGACCGCCGGGTTGTCCATCTGCTCGGTCTGGCCGGGGCCGCCCGGGACCACCACGACGTCCGGCCGCATCACCTCGCCGAGCGCGCGGTCGGCGGCGAGGCCGAGGCTGCCCTGGTTGTCGTTGCGTACGAGCCCGGCCCGCTCGGCCACGAACACGGTCTCGGCGCCGGGTGTCCGGCCCAGGATCTCGTACGGGCCGACGGCGTCCAGGGCCGTGAAGCGGTCGTAGAGCAGGATCGCGATCTGCATGAGGCTGCCTTCTTACGGAGGGTTACGCGGGCATGGGGCGGAAGCGGCGGCGGTACTCGGCCGGGGCTGTGCCCAGCGTTTTGACGAAGGCGCGCCGCATCGCCTCGGGGGTGCCGTACCCAGCCGCGCGGGAGACCTCCCGGACGCCGCTCGGAGTCTCTTCGAGGAGGCGGCGGGCGTGTTCCAGGCGGACGCGCTCGACATAGCGGCCGGGCGTCGTGCCGGTCTCGGCGTGGAAGGCGCGGGCGAAGTGGCGCGGCGAGAGGCTGGCGCGCTGTGCGAGGGCCTCGACGGACAGGTCGCCGTCCGGGTGCTCGGTGATCCACTGCTGAAGTTCGCGCAGCGGCTCGCGCCGGGCCGTCTGCGCGGCGAGCTGGGCGCTGAACTGGGCCTGGTTGCCCGGCCGGCGCAGGAACACCACCATGTTGCGGGCGAGGCGCAGGGCCGCTGCCCTGCCGTGGTCCTCCTCCACCAGGGCGAGCGCCAGGTCGATGCCCGCGGTGACTCCGGCCGACGTGGCGATGTTGCCGTCCCGCACGAAGATCGGATCCGGTTCGACCCGGACCGCCGGGTAGCGGCGGGCCATCTCGGCGCAGTAGGCCCAGTGCGTCGTGGCCCGGCGCCCGTCGAGCAGCCCGGCCTCGGCGAGCAGCATCGAGCCCGAGCACACGGAGACGAGGCGCGGGGCGCGCGGGCCGTGCGCGCGCAGCCAGTCGATCAGGCGGGGATCGGCGCTTCGGGTTCCGTCGCCGCCCGGGACGAGCAGGATTTCGGCCGGTGCGGCATCCGCGAGCGCGGAGTCGGCCATGAGGCGAAGACCGCTGTGCGCGGTGACCGGGGCCCCGTCGAGCGAGGCGAAGCGCAGCCGGTAGGCGGCGGGGTCCCCGACGACGCGGCCCACCCCGGCGAACACCTCGGCCGGCCCGGTCACATCGAGACTCTGGACGTCGTCGAAGAGGACGACCAGGACGGAGCGTTGCGTCATGTTCCCATCCTTGGGCTCGTCGGCGATGGCCGCAATGACAAGAATCCCACCTTTCCTGCCATCCGCTACGGAGCCCGACCCACCCCTTCACGACGTACCGACCAGTCGGTAACGTGCCGGGTATGAGTTCTCTCCCCCCGCGCGCCGGGCGCCACTGCCACAACCCGCTCAACTCGCTGCACGCCACGGTCTACTTCTCGCCGGACTTCACCGAGGAGCTCGCCGGGCTCGGAGTCGAGGACCGCCGCGCCGCCTACTTCGCGGGGCGGGCGGCCGCGATGGGGGCCGTGGGTCCCGGAGTGGTGGCGGCCACGTTCTACAACTTCCGGCACGACCTGATCGCCCGGCACCTGCCCGCCGTGTGGCGCACCGCCTCCCCCGAGGCCGTGCTCGCCGCGCGCCTGCGGGCCGTCGACAGCACACTGCGCCGGCTGCTCGGCGAGGAGGCCATTGCCTCCGACGAGATGGCGGAGGCGGCCCGGCTCGCGCTGCGCGCCGCCGAGGGCTGCACCCGGCACGCCCGGCCCCTGTACGCCGCGCACGCCGACCTGCCCGTGCCCGAGGAGCCGCACCTGGCTTACTGGCACGCCACGACGCTGCTGCGCGAGCACCGCGGCGACGGCCACCTCACCGCGCTGCTCGCCCTGGAGCTCGACCCGCTGGAGGCGCTGGTCAGCCACACCGCGACCGGCAAGGGCATGGCACGCAAGTGGGTCATGGCCACGCGCGGCTGGGAGCAGTCGGACTGGGACGCGGCCGCCGGGCGCCTTCGCGAGCGCGGACTGCTCGACGGCGAGGGCGAGTTGACCGAGGCCGGCGTGGCGCTGCGCGCGGACCTCGAGGACCGCACCGACCGCCTCGACCTCGCCCCCTACGAACTCCTCGGCGCCGAGGGCGTGGCCCGGCTCACCGAACTCGCCAAGGGCTTCCTGGTGGCGGCGGCCCTGGCGGGCGGCTTCCCGGCCGACCTCGTCGGCAAGGGCTGATCGTCGGTTGTCGGTGCCGCCTGCCACAATGGCGCCTCAGGCTCAGCGAGAAGGCGGTACGGCAACGTGACGACGTCCATCGAAGGCAGGATCGCCGAGGAACTCGGCGTACGGGAGCGGCAGGTGAAGGCCGCCGTCGAGCTGCTCGACGGCGGGTCCACCGTCCCGTTCATCGCGCGCTACCGCAAGGAAGCGACCGAGATGCTGGACGATGCCCAGCTGCGCACCCTCGAGGAGCGGCTGCGCTATCTGCGGGAGCTGGAGGAGCGGCGCACGGCGGTGCTGGAGTCCGTACGGGAGCAGGGCAAGCTCACCGAGGCCCTCGAGGCGCAGATCCGGGCCGCCGACACCAAGGCCCGCCTGGAGGACATCTACCTGCCCTTCAAGCCGAAGCGGCGCACCAAGGCGCAGATCGCGCGCGAGGCGGGCCTGGAGCCGCTCGCCGACGGCCTGCTCGGCGACCCGTCGGTGGACCCGCTCGCCGCGGCCGCCGCGTTCGTCGACGCGGACAAGGGCGTCGCCGATCCGGCGGCCGCCCTGGAGGGAGCCCGCGCCATTCTCGCCGAGCGCTTCTCCGAGGACGCCGACCTGATCGGCGAGCTGCGCGAGCGCATGTGGACCAAGGGCCGCCTCGTGGCGAAGGTACGGGACGGCAAGGAGGAGGAGGGCGCCAAGTTCGCCGACTACTTCGACTTCACCGAGCCGTTCACCGCGCTGCCCTCGCACCGGGTGCTCGCGATGCTGCGCGGCGAGAAGGAGGACGTCCTCGACCTCGTCCTGGAGCCCGAGGAGCCGTCGGCGGAGCCGGGCCCCTCGACGTACGAGAACATGGTGGCGCGCCGCTTCGGCGTCGCCGACCGGGGGCGCCCCGGCGACAAGTGGCTCGGTGACACGGTCCGCTGGGCCTGGCGCACCCGCATCCTCGTCCACCTCGGCATCGACCTGCGGCTTCGTCTGCGCACGGCCGCCGAGGACGAGGCGGTCCGCGTCTTCGCCTCCAACCTGCGCGACCTGCTGCTCGCCGCCCCGGCCGGCACCCGGGCCACGCTCGGCCTCGACCCCGGTTTCCGTACGGGCGTGAAGGTGGCCGTCATCGACGCGACCGGCAAGGTCGTGGCGACGGACGTGATCCACCCGCACGTCCCCGCGAACAAGTGGGACCAGGCGCTGGCCAAGCTCGCCGGGCTGTGCAAGGAGCATGCGGTCGAGCTGATCGCCATCGGCAACGGCACGGCATCCCGCGAGACCGACAAGCTCGCCGGTGAACTCATCGCCAAACACCCGGAGTTGAACCTCGCCAAGGTGATGGTGTCCGAGGCGGGCGCTTCGGTGTACTCGGCCTCGGCGTTCGCCTCGCAGGAATTCCCGGACATGGACGTGTCGCTGCGCGGCGCGGTCTCCATCGCCCGCCGCCTGCAGGACCCGCTCGCCGAGCTCGTGAAGATCGACCCGAAGTCCATCGGCGTGGGCCAGTACCAGCACGACCTGTCCGAGGTGAAGCTGTCGCGCTCGCTCGACGCGGTCGTCGAGGACTGTGTGAACGGCGTGGGCGTGGACGTCAACACCGCCTCCGCGCCGCTGCTTTCCCGGGTGTCGGGCATCGGCTCGACCCTCGCCGAGAACATCGTGGCGCACCGCGACAGCAACGGCCCCTTCCGCTCCCGCCGGGCCCTCAAGGACGTGGCGCGGCTCGGCCCGAAGGCGTACGAGCAGTGCGCGGGCTTCCTGCGGATCCGCGACGGCGAGGACCCGCTGGACGCATCCAGCGTGCACCCCGAGGCGTACCCGGTGGTGCGGCGGATGGTGAAGACGACGGGCAGCGAGGTCGCGTCCCTCATCGGCAACACGGGGGTGCTGCGCTCGCTGCGGCCCGACGACTTCGTGGACGAGACCTTCGGTCTGCCCACGGTCACCGACATCCTGCGCGAGCTGGAGAAGCCGGGCCGTGACCCCCGTCCGGCGTTCAAGACGGCCACCTTCAAGGAGGGCGTCGAGAAGATCGGCGACCTGGAGCCCGGGATGCTCCTGGAGGGCGTGGTCACGAACGTGGCGGCGTTCGGCGCGTTCATCGACATCGGCGTGCACCAGGACGGGCTCGCGCATGTCTCGGCGCTGTCCAGGACGTTCGTGAAGGACCCGCGGGACGTGGTGAAGCCGGGCGACATCGTCCGGGTGAAGGTCCTCGACGTGGATGTGCCGCGCAAGCGGATCTCGCTGACCCTGCGGCTCGACGACGACGCGTCCGCGCCGGGCGGCGCGCCGAAGCGGGAGCGCGGCGAGCAGGGCGGCCAGAGCCAGGGTCGAGGCCAGGGCAACCGGCCTCCGCAGCAGCGCCAGGGCCAGCAGCGCCGTGGCAACGGTGGTGGCGGCGAAGCCCGTGGCGGCAACCGGCAGGGGGCCGGCCAGGGCCGCGGCTCGGCACCGGCTCCCTCGAACAGCGCGATGGCGGACGCCCTGCGCAAGGCGGGCCTGCTTGACCCGAAGGGCCGCGGCGGACGCTGAGGGATCGACGAGGGGCGGGCGTACGGCATCAACTGCCGTACGCCCGCCCCTGGTTGACGAAGCGTCACCCCTCCGGGGCGACCGGTCCCGCCGTGACCGGTCCCGCCGTGACCGGCTCGGCGTTGCGCGGGTTCTCGGCATCGCGCACCGCAGTCGCGAAGGAGCACGCCCACGTGGCCGGGTGGCCCGGGATGTCAGTGCTCCGTGACCTTTCCTTCCGCGACTTCCAGGCGGCGGGTCGTGTGCACGGCGTCGAGCATCCGCCGGTCGTGGGTGACCAGGAGCAGGGTGCCGGTGTACGAGTCCAGTGCGGACTCCAGCTGCTCGATGGCGGGGAGGTCGAGGTGGTTGGTCGGCTCGTCGAGGACGAGCAGGTTGACGCCCCGGCCCTGGAGCAGCGCGAGGGCGGCGCGGGTGCGCTCGCCCGGCGAGAGCGAACCGGCCGGGCGAAGGACGTGGTGCGCCTTGAGGCCGAACTTGGCGAGCAGGGTGCGCACCTCGGCGGGTTCCGTGTCGGGGACCGCCGCGCAGAACGCGTCGAGCAGCGACTCCTCGCCCAGGAACAGGCCGCGCGCCTGGTCGACCTCGCCGACGACGACGCCGGAGCCGAGCGCGGCCTGGCCCGCGTCCAGCGGCAGCCGGCCGAGGAGGGCCGCGAGCAGGGTCGACTTGCCGGAGCCGTTGGCGCCGGTGATCGCGACGCGGTCGGCCCAGTCGATCTGGAGCGAGACGGGACCGAAGGTGAAGCCCTCGCGGTGCACCTCGGCGCCGTTCAGGGTCGCGACGACCGCGCCCGAGCGGGGAGCGGCGGCGATCTCCATGCGCAGCTCCCACTCCTTGCGGGGCTCGTCCACCACGTCGAGGCGTTCGATCATGCGCTGGGTCTGGCGCGCCTTGGCAGCCTGCTTCTCGCTGGACTCGCTGCGGAACTTCTTTCCCAGCTTGTCGCTGTCGGTGGCCTTGCGGCGGGCGTTCTTGACGCCCTTGTCCATCCAGGAGCGCTGCATCTGGGCGCGGCCTTCGAGGGCGGAGCGCTTGTCGGCGTACTCCTCGTAGTCCTCGCGGGCGTGCCGGCGTGCGGTGGCACGCTCTTCGAGGTAGGCCTCGTAGCCGCCGCCGTACAGGTTGATCTGCTGCTGGGCGAGGTCGAGTTCGAGCACCTTGGTGGCGGTGCGGGCGAGGAACTCGCGGTCGTGGCTGACGACGACCGTGCCGGCTCGCAGCCCCTTCACGAAGGCTTCGAGCCGGTCCAGGCCGTCCAGGTCGAGGTCGTTGGTCGGCTCGTCGAGCAGGAAGACGTCGTAGCGGGACAGGAGCAGCGAGGCGAGTCCGGCGCGGGCGGCCTGGCCGCCGGAGAGCGCGGTCATGGGCTGGTCGAGACCGGTGGTCAGGCCGAGCGAGGCGGCGACCTCCTCGGCCCGCTCGTCGAGGTCGGCGCCGCCGAGCGCGAGCCAGCGCTCCAGGCTGTCGGCGTACGCGTCGTCGGCGCCGGGGGCTCCGTCGACCAGGGCCTGGGTCGCGGCGTCCATCGTCTCCTGGGCGGCGGCGACACCGGTGCGCCGGGCGAGGAAGGCGCGGATCGTCTCGCCGGGGCGCCGGTCGGGCTCCTGCGGAAGGTGGCCGACGCTCGCGCCCGGCGGGGAGAGGCGCAGCTCGCCCTGTTCGGGGGTGTCGAGCCCGGCGAGCAGACGGAGCAAGGAGGACTTGCCCGCGCCGTTGGGTCCGACGAGGCCGATGACGTCGCCGGGGGCGACCACCAGGTCGAGCCCGGCGAACAGGGTGCGGTCGCCGTGGCCGGCGGCGAGGTCCTTGGCGACGAGAGTTGCAGTCATGAGGTGACCGATCCTAAGCCGTCCCCCGGTCGGTCTTGAGCCGTCCCCCGGTCCGGTGCCGATCCATCGTTCGGTCCCGTCGTGAGCAGTCCCCCGGCCCAGCCCCGGTCCCGGTCCCACCCCGCGCCTCCGGCGAAGCGCCCGCACGCCGGGATCCCTTCCGGATCATGGCCCGATGGCCGAAACCGGGCGCACGTTTCCGGGCACGGTGCAAGATGCGAGACTCGTCGCGCTGCGGCATGTCACCGGCCCGCTCCCTCTGGAGGTTTCCGCACCATGAACTCCGCCGTATCGCCCCGCTGGCTGATCGCCGGGGAGCCGCGCCCCGGCGCCCCCAAGCTCTACTGCTTCGCGCACGGGGGCGGTTCGGCCACGGAGTACCTGCGCTGGGGCCGCGACATGCCGGGCGCCGAGTTCCAGGCCGTGCAGCTGCCGGGACGCGGCTCGCGGTTCAGCGAGCCGGGGTTCGCCTCGATGGAGGCGCTGGTGGCCGCGTTCCTCGACGAGGTGCCGCTGAGCCCGGCGCCGTTCGCCTTCTTCGGGCACAGCCTGGGTTCCCTCATCGCGTACGAGGTCACCCGTGCCCTGCGGGACGCGGGCCGCCCGCTGCCCGCCCGGCTGGTGCTCTCCGGCTACCCTGCGCCGCACCTGCGCCACGTGCGCGTCGACGATCCGCTGCACCACCTGCCCGACGACGAGCTCATCGACCGGGTCGCCAAGATCCACGGCGGGATCCCGCAGGAGGTCCTGGACTCGCCGGAGCTGCGCGAGCTGGTCGTGGGCGCCCTGCGGGACGACTACCGCGTCCTGGAGACGTACGCCTGGCGGGAGACCGAGCCGCTGCCCGTGCCGATCACGGTGTTCGGCGGAAGTGCCGACCACCCCCGGGATCAGATGGACGCCTGGCAGCAGCACACCACGGCCGATTTGACGGTACGTCAATTCCCGGGCGGGCACTTCTACTTGCGCGAGGAACCGGCTCCCGTGCTGCGCGCACTGGCGGCGGCGCTGCGGGACGTCGGCGCCCGCTGACCCACGCCGGACCCCGCGGCTCGCACCGGTCGGTTACCGTCCGGGCATGAGCAACGACGTGATCGTGGTGGGCGGCGGGGTCATCGGGTTGACGACGGCGATCGTCCTGGCGGAGTCGGGCCGCCGGGTCCGGGTGTGGTGCCGGCAGCGGCCGCGGGAGTCGACGTCGGCCGTGGCGGGCGCACTGTGGTGGCCGTACCGCATCGAGCCCGAGGAACGCGTCGGCGACTGGGCGCTCACCTCGCTGCGGGTGTACGAGGAGCTGGCGCTCAAGCCCGAGGAGACCGGGGTGCGCCTGGTCGACGGGCTGCACGCCGGAGCCCGGCTCGGCGGCCTCGGGCCGTGGGCGGCCGAGGTGCCCGGGCTCCGCGAGGACCCGGAGGGGCTGCGGGCGAGGCTTCCGCTGATCGACATGCCGACGCATCTGGGCTGGCTCGAACGGCGCCTCGTGGAAGCGGGCGGAACCGTGGAGGTCCGGGATGCCGAGCGCCTTCCGGACGCGCCGCTCGTGGTCAACTGCACCGGGTTGGGGGCGCGCGGCCTGATACCCGATCCCCAGGTGCGGCCCGTCCGGGGGCAGTTGGTGGTGGTCGAGAATCCCGGGATCCGCGAGTGGTACACCTCGGTGGAGGACGAGGGCGAGGAGTCGACGTACTTCATGCCCCAGCCGTACGGGCTGCTCCTCGGCGGCACCGCGCAGGAGGACGACTGGAACCTTGCGCCCGACCCGGCGACGGCCGAGCGGATCGTCGCGCGCTGCGCCCTGATCCACCCCGAGATAGCGGACGCGCGCGTGCTCGGCCATCGCGTGGGACTGCGCCCGGTGCGCGATTCGGGCGTACGGGTGGAGCATCAACTCGGACCTCACGTTGGCGAGTTGGTGCACAACTACGGGCACGGCGGAGCCGGGGTGACCGTGGCGTGGGGCTGCGCGGAGGAGGCCGCGGCGCTCGCCACGACCTCCTCCGGCTGATTCAGCAGCGTTCGACGGGCTCGGCGGCCGCCAGGTGGTACTGGGCGCGGCCGTCGAGCAGCAGGGGCGCCAGGCTGCGCAGCGACTGACGCAGCGGGACGAAGGCTCCCCCGCCGGGCAGCTGCCTCGACTGGACGCCGTGCAGGGCGAGTTGATCCTTGACCTCTCCGTACTGAGCGGGGCTCAGGCGGTAGCCGCACGGCGGGTCGCGGAGGATCTCCGCCGGGGTCGCCGGCGTGTTGTCGGCGCCGCCGAGATAGACGGGCCCCTGGTCGCGGAATCCGGCGGCGCGCGCCGCTCCCGTGGCCGCCTCGATGCGTGTGCGACGTTCCGTGACGAAGTCCAACAGGCCGCTCAGGCCGGTCAGTTGCGAGTCGACGCGGCGCCGGTTGTTGACGGCCGGATCGGCCTTCTCCGCGTCCGTCATCGGATCGACACGGCTCTCGATGAGCAGCGCGACGGCGTGCTTGAGGCCGGCCGTGTTGCGCAGGATGCGTTCCTGGCCGTCACCGGCGACCTGCTTGACGGGGTCGCCGGTGACCGGGTCGGTCCAGATGCCGTAGGTGCCGGTGCGGAAGCCCTCGTCCCGCGCGGCATCGCGGACGTAGTCGCCGGACAGTGTCCGAGCCTCCTCGTGCACCTTCGGATCGGTGTTGAGGTTGCGCGGCCAGAGGTCGAAGAGGTCCTTGTCATAGTACTTGGGCGTGGCGCCGTACTCGTGCAGGTCGTAGACGACATCGGGGTGTTCGTCGCGCAGGACCGACGCGGTGGCCCGCGCCTCCGCCGTCTTCAGCGCGATGTGGTCGCGGTTGATGTCGACGCCTTCGGAGTTCTCGCGGGTGCCGGCGGCCCGGCCGTCCGGGTTGGCGGTCGGGATGACCAGGACGGTGGTGCGCTCCAGGAAGCGGAGCGTGGCCCGGTCCTTGGTCAGGGCGAGGTCGCGGACGGTGCTGAGGCAGGCCTCCCGGCCCGCCGGTTCATTACCGTGCTGGGTGCACACGAGAAGTACGGTGCTGGACGTGTGCCGGCCGCCGATGCGCACCTCCTGCAGGGGGCGACCCTGGCGGGTGGTGCCGATCCGGCGCACCGAGGTCCGCTCGCTGAGCCGGTCGACGGCGGCGAGGAAGGCCTGCTCCTCCGATTGGCCGGTCCAGCGCGCCCCGTCACTGGCCTCGAAGCCGGTGCGGGGCTCGGTGGCGGGGGGCTCGGTGGGACGGGCCGTGGCGGGCGCGGTGGCCAGCGGGACGGCGAGCGCGGCCGCCGCCACCCCGAGCACCAGCAGCCGCGCCCTCATCGGGGGACGTCCCCGGGCAGCCGCTGCGTCATGCGCGGCACCGGAACACCCTCGGTCGCCGTCGCCCCGCCGCTGACCTGCGGACGCGTACCGACCGTGGCCCGTATGAACGCCCCGGCGCCACCGACGAACGGCACCGTGGCGCCCGTTCGCGCGAGGTCCACGGTGAGCGTCGGCTTGCTCGTCGGAGGCTCGATGAGGCCATTGTCGGTGCCCGCGACGATCAGCGCGAGTCGGTGCCCGGCCGGTACGACGTGGTCGGCGGCCGCCAGGTCGAGCGTGATCGTGTACGGCTTGCCGGGCGTGAGCGGGACGCCCTTGGTGGCGGAGGCGTAGTGAGCGAGGTCGGCCCAGCCGCGGCTGAAGACGGTGTATCCGACATCGGTCCTGTCGGCCGAGGTCGTCAGGTAGCAGGAGCTGTCACCGGCCGTGCTCGCACCCCAGCAGGTGCGGTCAGTGCCGGTGCGGATGCCTTCGCCGGAGCCCGCGTAGTTGCGGATGGTGTCGGGCCCGAGGTCGACGAGGACCGCCGAGAGGTGGGCGCTGCTCGTGGTGGGCGTCGCGGTGACGGTCACCTTGGACGAGCCGGACACCCGCAGGTCCTTGGCCAGTGGCCGGGTGACGAAACCCGCCTTGTCGGGTGTGGACCTGTCGATCTGTGCGGCCCAACTCGTCTCGTCCAGGGCCGGGTTGTCGGTGAACGTGGAGGTCGTTCCGGCCGGGGCGGACTTCAGCGAGAGCCCGCCGACGCCCGGAGCCGGGCCGCTCACCGGGTGCACCGTCGTCGCTGCGGTGCCGGCCGGCGGCCATGACGTGTCGGTGCTCCACTGGTCGGGGTGGCGCTCGATGTCGGCCATGGGCTGCCGCTCGATGCCGTTGTCGTAGCCGAGGAGGTAGTGGTCGAACCACTGGTGGAGGGTGCCCACCCACTCGGGGCGCCGGTAGTCGAACGGGTCGACGTGCCCGGTCTGCGACAGCCAGATCTTCCGCTCGACCCCGTTCCTGGCGAGCCCGTCCCACCACTGGCCGAAGTTCTTCGTGCGCACGTTGAGGTCCTGCATGCCGTGCACGACGAAGACGCTGGCCTTCACGTTGTCGGCGCGGCTCGCGTAGTCACGGTCGGTCCAGAGCTTCGTCCAGTCCCCGTTGCGGGGAGACCCGTCGACCAGCTTCTGCTGTGCCGCGGCGCAGCGGGCCTGCGCGTCCGGGCTGTCGACATAGCCGGCGAGCTCGGCCGGGCCGCCGTCGTAGAGCGCGGCGCCCTTGGCGAAGTAGTAGTCGTACCAGGACGAGATCGCGCTGATCGGAACGATCGTCTTGAGGCCCTCGACGCCGGTGGCGGCGACCCCGTTGGCGATGGTGCCGTCCCAGCTCTTGCCGATCATGCCGGTGCGGCCGTTGGTCCACCCGGCCGTGGCGCGCTGGCCGCCGGTACGTGTCGTGTAGGCGCGGGCCCGGCCGTTCAGCCAGTCGACGACCGCCTTCGCGGACAGGACGTCGGAGGGTCCGCCGACGTCGACGCAGCCGTCCGAGCGATTGGTTCCGGCCAGGTCCACGCCGACGAAGGCGTAGCCGCGCGGCACGAAGTAGTTGTCGTAGTACAGCGGCATCTGGACGACGTTGCCCTTGGCGTCGTACGTCTTGAGCTGGCTCTCGTTGCCGCGGCCGCAGCACGAGTAGTAGGGGCTGGCGTCCATGATGACGGGCACCTTGCGGCCCTGCTGCGCGGGTTCGCGCGGCCGGACGATGTCGACCGCGACGCGGTCGCTCTTCCCGTCCCCGTCGCCGTCCAGGCCGGTGTCCACCCAGACGGCCTCGCGTATCGCGTTCTCGTACGAGTAGACCGGTTGGCTCTCCCTGGCGCGGGCCGCCTGGGCACCCGCCGGGGCGAGGAGCACCGCCGCCAGGGCGGCCACGGCCGCGAGGACGAGCGATCTGAGGAATCTTGACCTGTGGCGGGTGCCCCGCGCGCGTATCGGCATGGGGCGGAAGCTACTCCGGTCAACTCCCGCGCAAAAGAGGGCAGTCGAGGCACTTAAGCGAACGAAGCCGCACAAGTCAACATGTCGGCCGAATGGCGATCGTGTGACAGGAGGAGCCATGGACATGACCGGGACGGCAGGGGCTGAATAGGGTCCGAAGAGATCGTTCACCATCGTTCACCCCATGACGACCATGACGACTTGGAGCTTTTTGTGCACCGCAAAATCATCGCCCCGAGCGTGCTCGCCGCCTCTCTGCTGCTGGTGATCCCGGCATCGGCCGCGGACTTCACTCCGGGTGCCCCGGGCATCGGCGACCCCTACTACCCGGCCAGCGGCAACGGCGGCTACGACGTCTCGCACTACGACCTGAAGCTCAGGTACCAGCCCGCCACCGACCTCCTCGAAGGCACGGCCACGCTGCTCGCCACCACTCAGCAGGACCTCTCCCGCTTCAACCTGGACTTCGGACTCGCCGTCAGCGAGGTGCGGGTGAACGGCACCAAGGCGACGTTCGCCACGTCGGGCAGCCACGAGCTGGAGATCACCCCGGCCACGCCGCTGCCCAAGGGCAAGTCCGTCACCGTGGTCGTCAAGTACGCGGGCAAGCCGTCCGAGCTGAAGGTCGACGGCTGGACGGCCTGGCAGCGCACCCCGGACGGCGGTGTGGCGGCCCAGGAACCGGACTCGGCCGTGTGGTGGTTCCCGTCCAACGACCACCCGCTGGACAAGGCAACGTACGACGTCTCGGTCAAGGTTCCCGACGGCACCCAGGCGATCAGCAACGGCGTTCTGCAGTCCCAGAGTTCGAAGCTGGGCTGGACGACGTACAACTGGCGCTCCAACAAGCCCCAGGCCTCCTACCTGGCCACGCTCGCGGTGGGCAAGTTCGACATCACCACCGACAAGACCGCGAGCGGGCTGCCGGTCCTGAACGCCTACAGCAAGGACCTCGGCGACAACGGCGACGCCGCGCGCGCCAGCGTCGAGCGCTCGAAGGACGTCACCCAGTGGCTGGAAAGCGTCTTCGGGACGTACCCCTTCAACGCGGTCGGCGGATACGTCCCGAACGTGCCGACCCACTTCGCCCTCGAAACGCAGACGCGGCCGTTCTACAGCCCGGCGCAGTTCGCCAACGGCGCCAACGTGTCCGTGGTCGTACATGAGTTGGCGCACCAGTGGTACGGCGACGACGTCTCGGTCAAGGGCTGGAAGGACATCTGGGACAACGAGGGCTTCGCGTCCTACGCCCAGTGGCTCTGGTCGGAGAAGGAGGGCGACGGCACCGCGCAGCAGCTGGCGGACTGGGTGTACTCGCAGCACCCGGCCGACGACCCGTTCTGGAAGGTGAAGCCGGGCGACCCGGGCCCGGACAACCAGTTCGACGGCGCCGTCTACGACCGTGGCGCCGTCGCCATCCAGGCGCTGCGCAACACGGTCGGCGACGCGTCCTTCTTCAAGATCCTCAAGGGCTGGCCGACCGAGCACGCCTACGGCAACGCGGCGGTCGGCGACTTCGTGAAGTATGCCGAGAAGATCTCGGGCAAGCCGCTTGCGGAGCTCTTCGACACCTGGCTCTTCCAGCCGTCGAAGCCGTCCGCCCCGGCTGCGGCGAAGGCCAAGTTCGGGCCGCGTGCCGGGGTCGCGTCGTCCCCGTCGGCCGAGACGGCGAAGCCGGTCGAGCCGAAGTCGTGGAAGCAGATCTCGGCGTCGCACTCGGCGCACTGAGCGGACTGGGAGGGGCAGGGGGACGGGTTCCTCCTGCCCCCTCCCCCGGGTGAGGCGACTTGCCGACCACGGGCGATGTGTGCGGGGCGGGGCGGAGGGAGCCCTCCGCCGCGGATCCGAAAGCGCTCTCGCCCGGCGATCCCCGCCCCGATACGCTGCCCGGCAACGCAGTTCCGCCGAGGGGTCGTCGAGCGATCCGCCGATGAGGAGAACCTGCCTTGACCGAGCAGTACTTCGGGGTGCGGCCCACGCTCGAGGCCGTCGCGGCGCGGGCCGGGGTGTCCCGGGCGACGGCTTCCCGCGTCGTCAATGGCGGCACGGGGGTGCGGCCGCCCCTGGTCGACAAGGTGCGGCAGGCCGTCGAGGAGCTCGGGTACATCCCCAATCAGGCGGCCCGTTCGCTCGTGACCCGGCGTACCGGCGCGGTCGCCGTGATCGTGGCCGAGCCGGAGACGCGGTTCTTCTCCGACCCCTTCTTCTCCCGGCAGATCCGCGGCATCAGCAAGGAACTCGCCGCGCACGACACCCAGTTGGTGCTGCTCCTCGTGGAGGGCCCGGACGACTACGGGCGGATCTCCCGCTATCTGACGGGTGGTCATGTCGACGGGGCGCTCGCGTTCTCACTGCACGACGAGGACCCGCTGCCCGCGATCACGCGTGACGCCGGCATGCTGACGGTCTTCGGCGGCCGGCCCGGCTTCCCGACGGCTGTTCCGTACGTCGATGCCGACAACCGGGGTGGCGCGCGTGAGGCCGTGCGCCATCTGCTCTCCATCGGGCGCGGGCGCATCGCCCACATCGCGGGTCCGCTGGATCAGACCGCCTCGACCGACCGGCTCGGCGGGTACCGCGACGTTCTCCCGGAAGCCGATCCGGCGTTGGTGGTGGAGGGCGCGTTCACCGCGGAGAGCGGGGCCCACGCGATGGCCGAACTGCTCGCGCGCCGCCCGGACTTGGACGCCGTGTTCGCCGCGAACGACCTGATGGCCTCGGGCGCGCTGCGGGTGCTGCGTGAGCGCGGGCGACGCGTGCCGGAGGATGTCGCGCTGGTCGGCTTCGACGACATGACCTCGGTCGCGGAGGCCACCGACCCGCCCCTGACGACCGTACGCCAGGAGGTCGAGGAGATGGGCCGGCTGATGGCCCGCCTGCTGCTGCGCGGGCTCGACCAGGGCGGCGCCGAAGGGCCCCCGCCCGCCTCGGTGATCACCCCGACGGTGCTGGTGCGACGCGCCACTGCCTGATGGGCGTTCGGTCCTCCTGCACCGCCTTGGAATCCGCGTGATCCGGATCATCCGCCGGGGCGGCGGCACTCGGCGCCGCCTGGAAGCGGCCTCTGACGCGGGCCCGCCGGTCCAGGTTCAGGAGTGCGGCGAGCGCCTGAACTCCGCCCGTGCCCTGCGGGCGAGCGGCAGATAGCGCAGTCGCTCGGGCAGTACCGGCACGACCGCGCGCACCACCCGGCCGAAGCGGCGCAGCTTCCGCTCCTGCTCGTCCGTCCAGTCGAGGCCTATCGCCTCGCGTGCGTCCGGCGGCATGAAGCCGATGGTGACGAACCGGCGGAAGCGTGCGAAGGGCGGAAGGAGCACCGGCCAGAGCGCTCTCAGGAGGAGCCTCAGGAGCAGCGGGCCACGGTCGGGGGGCGGCACCGGGCGGTCTGTGGCGACCAGTTCCTCGACCACGACGTTGGTACGGATCTCGTCGGCGAGGACCTTGCGGTAGTAGGGCCAGAACTCCTCTATGGTCGCCGGCATGTCCCGGTCGTTGATCCCGAGGATCCGGCCGACCTGGAGCCACTCCGCGTAGAGCTTGCGGTGCTGGGCGTCGGTGAAGGGGCGGCCGATGTACTGCTGGGCGTGTGCGTAGACGGGGTATCCGGTGGCGTGCACCCACGCGTAGTAGGCGGGCGTGAGCGCGTGGTAGCGGCGGCCGGTGGCGTCCGTGCCCTGGATGGTCTTGTGCAGTTCCCGGAGCCGACGCCCCTCCTCGGCCGCCTGCTCGCCTCCGTACACCCAGAGCTGGAGCGAACGCAGCGAGCGCTCACCGCGGCCCCATGGATCGGTGCGGAACACCGAGTGCTCGTCCACGCCCGCCCCGACCGCGGGGTGCGCCACCTGCATGGTGAGCGCCGCGGGCAGGGTGAGCAGCATCCTGATGTCTCCGGCCAGGCTCCACAGCACGCCGCCGGGCGGAGGCGGCGCGGGGGCGGCGTCGCGGCGGCTCATGGCTCTGGGCTCCCTGGGGCTGACGGGTCTGTGGTGCATTGCCGTGTCTCTAGGGATTCCAGTATGCAATCCCGCAGGTCACGGCGGCACACAGGGTCCGTCGACGGAACGGTTCCGCCGAGGTTCCGACGGCCCGCAGAGTCACTCCGGGCAGCAGCTCTGCCCAGGTTGCGGCGGCGTGCAGGGTCGCCCCGGCGAGCAGTTCCGCCGAGGTTCTTGCGGCCCACACGGTCGCTCCGGGCAGCAGCTCTGCCGAAATCACGCCCGCACTTGGGGCGCTGCGGACCACCCTCCCGCCGAGGCCACAGGCCTCCGGCGCGCAACCGGCCCACACCCCCGGCGAAGCCCACTCACCGGGGGCGGTCTGCGGATCGGCTCAGCGGCCGGCCGGGGTCGGCAGCGGCTCGCCGAGGATGCGGCCGGCCAGTTCGGCGGCCAGCTCCTCCGCGTACGGCCGCAGTTCGGCCTCGGCCGCCACGCGGGCGGCGGCTATCTGCGCGGCGCCGGCGGCGAGGATCTCGTCGCGCTCGCGGTTGCCCTCGGCGCGGGCTGCGGCTATCGCCGCGGCGCCCTCCTCCTTGGCCTGCTGCCTGATGCGGGCCGCCTCGTGCCGCGCCCCGGCGAGCTCGGCCTCGTACCGCGCTCGCACCTCGGCCGCCTCGGCGAGGGTGGCCTCGGCCTCGCGCGAGCGGCCCGTCGTCAGCGCCTCGCGCTGCTCCAGCGTCCGCTTGATGCGGGGCAGCAGCACGCCGGCCATCATCCAGAAGCAGAGGAGGAAGAGGACGAACCCGATCAGGAGATCGGGAACCGTGGGATTGAGGGGGCCCACATTCATGGGGAGAAGCTTCACGCCTTGGCACCTTCTCTCGCGCACACGCCCGTGGCTGGTGTTGTCCGAGCGTTCGTACGTCTGATCGTACGGCAGGGGTAAGACAGGGGGCGCACGGAGGTTACCTCTAGGTAACCGCAGCTGCTTTGATGTGCGCGCCGGTCCAAATCCCCACTCCAGACACAGGAGTTCACGTGCCGCACTCCTCGCTCCGCCGAGCCCCCGGGGCGGTACTCGCCGCTGCGCTCGCAGCCGTCACGCTGGCGGCGGCCACCCCCGCTCCCGCTGCCGAGCCGCCCCGGCTGAAGGTGCTGACGTACAACACGTTCCTGATGAGCCAGAACCTGTACCCGAACTGGGGCCAGGACCACCGGGCCCAGGCGATACCCGCCGCCCCCTTCTTCCAGGGCAACGACGTCGTCGTACTCCAGGAGGCGTTCGACAACTCCGCCTCGGACGCGCTGAAGCGGAACGCCTCCGCCCAGTACCCGTACCAGACGCCCGTCGTGGGCCGCGGCAAGGACGGCTGGGACGCGACCGGGGGGTCGTACTCCTCGACCACGCCCGAGGACGGCGGCGTCACCCTGCTCAGCAAGTGGCCGATCCTGCACAAGGAGCAGTACGTCTACAAGGACGCCTGCGGCTCGGACTGGTGGTCCAACAAGGGCTTCGTCTATGCCGTGCTGAACGTGAACGGCACCAAGGTGCACGTCGTCGGCACCCACACCCAGTCGACGGACTCCGGGTGCGGCGCGGGCGAAGCGGTCAAGGACCGTGCCCTCCAGTTCAAGGCGATCAAGTCCTTCCTCGACGCGAAGAACATCCCGGCGAGCGAGGAGGTGATGGTCGCGGGCGACCTCAACGTGGACTCGCACGGCTCCGAGTACGCCTCGATGCTCGCCAACAGCGGTCTGGTGGGCGCCGATTCACGGACGGGCCACGCGTACTCCTTCGACACCGCCGAGAATTCGATCGCGCACTACCGCTACCCCACCGACCCGAGCGAGGACCTGGACTACGTCCTGCACCTCGCGGGTCACGCGCGCCCGTCCGGCTGGAACAACACCGTGGTGCAGGAGTCCACCGCGCCGTGGACGGTGAGCAGTTGGGGCACGGACTACACGTACACCAACCTGAGCGACCACTACCCCCTCCAGGCCGGCCGCACGGCGTAGCCGACCGGGTCCCTCAGCACCCCGGCCGACCGGCGGATGCCGGCCGCCCGGGGGTGTTCCCGCGTTCAGCTCCGGCCGAGAACGCGTCGCGCCATCAGGTGTGACCCGACCGTGGCCGCCGCGGCGATCGCGAGGCCCTGTACCGCGTCGCGGGGACGCGTGGGGCGCAGCACTCCGGACCGGCGCAGCCGGCCGCGGGCCCAGAGCGTGAAGGGGATGACCAGCAAGGGCGAGGTGGCCGAGCCGGGTGCGTATCCGCGGACCACCGCGGCCTGCGCCAGGTGCACGAGGCCGTGCAGCCCGAATCCGTTGAGGGTGCCCTGGTAGAAGGCGGACCGGCCGCCGGTGCGGTATCCGTCGGCTGCCGCAGCGGCGACCACGACGGCCATCCCCGCGACGGCCGTCGCGAACTCGCGCCGGTCGATGGTCTCCAGTCGCCGCCATATCCGATCCGGCACCCGCGGAAACCGTCCGCGGAGCTCGGGCACCCCGTCACGCGTCCAGCGCGGCACCGTGACGACTTCCTCGGCGTCGTGAAGCGCCCAGGCGGCCAGCAGCCCGAAGGTCACGCCGACGCCGCACCGATCAATGTCATGATCACTCATAACTGGCCAGTCTGCCAGCCCACTTGGAGCAGGCGTAGGCGGAGAGCGGGAGTCGGCAAGCATGCCCCTGCTGCGCGCCGTATCCGTCTCGGCCCGGCGCTTGTCTTCCCCGTACCCTCCCGGTGTCCCCCACGGTCCCTATGCACGTCCCGGTGAGACAGCAATACTGTTACACCGGATCGGACGCACACCTGGGGGCGGCCGGGGACACCGGGGAGGCGAGGCACTGCCATGGCGACGGAGACCGAGGAGCCGACACTCACGGTTGACGAGCTGGCCGCGCGGGCCGGTGTCACCGTGCGGACCATCCGGTTCTACAGCACCCGGGGGCTGCTCCCGCCTCCCGTGATCGGACCGCGCCGGGTCGGGCACTACGGGCCCGCCCACCTGTCCCGGCTCGCGCTGATCGAGGAGTTGCAGCACCACGGGATGACGCTGGCCGCGATCGAGCGCTATCTCCAGCAGCTGCCGGACGATCTGAGCGCCCATGACCTGGCCATCCACCGGGCCGTGGTCGCCTCCTGGGCACCCGACTCGGCGGACGACGCGAGCCTTGCCGAACTGGAGCGGCGGGCCGGGCGGTCGCTGTCCTGCGACGACATCGACCGGCTCGCCGCGATGAACGTCCTGGAGCGGATCCCGGGGTCGCCCGACACCTTCCGCGTCGACCCCGGTCTCCTCGCCCTGGGCGTCCAGCTCCTGGACGTACCGATCGCGCACGAGACGATCCTGGCGGCCCGAACCGTGCTCATGGAGCACACCCGCTCGGCCGCGCACGAGCTGACCCGGCTCTTCCGCGACGAGGTCTGGAACCCGTACCGCGAGCGGGAGTCGGACCCCGATCACGTCGAGGCGATGAAGTCCCTTTCCGCGCACATGCAGCCGATGGTCCTGCAAGCCCTGGTCACCGCGTTCCAGCGGTCGCTCAAGGAGGAGCTGAGGGCAGCGTTCGGATCGGCGCGGGGGCGCCCCGGGGAGTGAGTCTTTGGGGCGCCCCCGCACGGGCTACGCGTCCTTGAACGTCTCGCCCCTCTCCGCCTTCTCCACGAGCAGGGCCGGCGGCTGGAAGCGCTCTCCGTAGCGCTCGGCGAGCTCGCGGGCGCGGGCCACGAAGCCGGGCAGGCCGCCCTCGTAACCATTGATGTACTGGATGACGCCGCCCGTCCAGGCCGGGAAGCCGATGCCCATGATCGAGCCGATGTTGGCGTCGGCGACCGAGGTGAGCACGCCCTCCTCGAAGAGGCGGACGGTGTCCAGGGACTCCGAGAAGAGCATCCGCTCCTTCATGTCCTCGAACGGGATCTCGGCGCCCTGCCGGGTGAAGTGCTCGCGCAGCCCGGGCCACAGCTTGCCCCGCTTGCCGTCCTCGCCGTACTCGTAGAACCCGGCCCCGCCGCTGCGGCCGGTGCGGCCGAACTCGTCGACCATGCGGTCGATGACCGCGTCCGAGGGGTGGCCGGGCCAGACGCCGCCCGCCTCCTCGACGGCCCGCTTCGTCTCGTTGCGGATCTTGCGCGGCAGGGTCAGCGTCAGCTCGTCCATCAGGGAGAGGACCTTGGCCGGGTAACCGGCCTGGCCCGCCGCCTGCTCGATGGACGCGGGCTCGATGCCCTCGCCGACCATCGCGACGCCTTCGTTGATGAAGTGGCCGATCACGCGCGAGGTGAAGAAGCCGCGCGAGTCGTTCACGACGATCGGCGTCTTCTTGATCTGGCGTACCAGGTCGAAGGCGCGGGCCAGCGCCTCGTCGCCGGTGCGCTCGCCCTTGATGATCTCGACCAGCGGCATCTTGTCGACCGGCGAGAAGAAGTGCAGACCGATGAAGTCGGCCTGGCGCGAGACGCCCTCGGCGAGGCCGGTGATCGGCAGCGTCGAGGTGTTGGAGCACAGGAGCGCGTCGGGCTCGACGATGTCCTGGATCTCCTGGAACACCTTGTGCTTGAGCGCGGTGTCCTCGAAGACCGCCTCGATGACGGCGTCGCAGCCCGCGAGGGCCTGCGGGTCCGCGGTCGGGGTGATCAGCGCGAGCAGCGCGTCCCGCTCGGCCTCGGTCGTACGCCCGCGTGAGAGCGCCTTGGCCAGGAGCTTCTCGGAGTACGCCTTGCCCTTCTCGGCGGCCTCCTGCGACACGTCCTTCAGAACGACCTCGATGCCGGCGCGCGCGCACGAGTACGCGATGCCCGCGCCCATCATTCCGGCGCCGAGGACCGCGACCCTGCGGACCGGGCGCGGTTCGATGCCCTGGGGGCGGCTGACACCGGAGTTGACGGCCTGGAGGTCGAAGAAGAACGCCTGGATCATGTTCTTCGAGGTCTGCCCGGTGACCAGCTCGGTGAAGTAGCGCGCCTCGATGGTGAGCGCGGTCTCGAAGTCGACCTGGGAGCCCTCTACGGCGGCCGCGAGGATGTTGCGCGGCGCCGGGTAGGGGGCGCCCTGGAGCTGCTTCTTCAGGTTGGCCGGGAACGCGGGCAGGTTGGCCGCGAAGCGCGGGTTGGACGGGGTGCCGCCGGGGATCTTGTAGCCCTTGACGTCCCAGGGCTGCTGGGATTCGGGGTGCGCGTCGATGAACGCACGCGCCTTGGCGATCATCTCCTCGGGCGTGGCCGCGACCTCGTGCACGAGGCCGTTTTCGAGTGCGCGCCGCGGGGAGTACTGGGTGCCCTGGAGCAGCACCTTGAGCAGGGCGTCCGTGATGCCCATGAGGCGTACGGTGCGGGTCACGCCGCCGCCCGCGGGGAGCAGGCCGAGCGTGACCTCGGGCAGGCCGATCTTGGAGCCGGGCGCATCCAGCGCGACCCGGTGGTGCGAGGCAAGGGCGATCTCGTAACCGCCGCCCAGGGCCGCGCCGTTGATGGCGGCGACGACCGGCTTGCCCAGGGTCTCGATGCGGCGCAGCGAGGCCTTGATGGCGGTGCCGGTGTCGAAGGCCTGCTGGGCGAGTTCGGGACCGACCTGGATCATGTCCTTGAGGTCGCCGCCCGCGAAGAAGGTCTTCTTGGCGGAGGTGTAGATGATGCCCCGGATGGAGTCCTTCTCGGCCTCGGCGCGGTCCGCGACGGCCGCGATGGAGTCCTTGAAGGCCTGGTTCATGGTGTTGGCGGACTGGTTGGGGTCGTCGAGTACGAGGGTGACGACGCCGGTCTCGTCCTGTTCCCAGCGGATGGTCGTGCTCTCGGTCATTGCTGAAATCTCCGTATGAGGGGGTGCCGGGACAGGACGGTCAGAGACGCTCGACGACGGTGGCGATGCCCATGCCGCCGCCGACGCACAGCGTGGCGAGCCCGTAGCGCAGGTCGCGGCGCTCCAGCTCGTCGACGAGGGTGCCCAGGATCATCGCGCCGGTCGCGCCGAGCGGGTGGCCCATGGCGATGGCGCCGCCGTTGACGTTGACCTTGTCGAGGCTGAGGCCCATGTCCCTGACGAAGCGGAGCACGACCGCGGCGAAGGCCTCGTTGATCTCGACGAGGTCGATGTCGTCGATCGTCAGGCCGGCCTTGGCGAGCGCCTTGCGGCTGGCGGGCGCGGGGCCGGTCAGCATGATGGTGGGCTCGGATCCGGAGACGGCCGCGGAGACGATGCGGGCCCGCGGGGTCATGCCGTACCGCTCGCCCACGGCCTTGGAGCCGATGGCGACGAGGGCCGAACCGTCCACGATGCCCGAGGAGTTGCCCGCGTGGTGGACGTGGTCGATCTCCTCGACCCAGTGGTACTTCTGGAGCGCGACGGCGTCGAAGCCGCCCATCTCGCCGATCCCGGCGAACGAGGGCTTGAGGGACGCCAGCGAGTCGGCGGTGGTGCCGGGGCGCATGTGCTCGTCGTGGTCGAGCACGACGAGGCCGTTGCGGTCCTTGACGGGGACGACGGACCGCGCGAACCGGCCGTCCTTCCACGCCTCGGCGGCACGCTCCTGGGACAGCTCCGCGTACTCGTCGACGTCGCGGCGCGAGTAGCCCTCGACGGTGGCGATGAGGTCGGCGCCGATGCCCTGCGGGGCGAAGTTGGTGTCGAAGTTGGTCATCGGGTCGGCGAACCAGGCACCGCCGTCGGAGGCCATCGGGACGCGCGACATGGATTCGACGCCGCCCGCGAGGACCAGGTCCTCCCAGCCCGAACGGACCTTCATGGCGGCCATGTTGACCGCTTCGAGGCCGGAGGCACAGAAGCGGTTCTCCTGGACGCCGGCGACCGTGTCGGGCAGTCCGGCGGCGATCGCCGCGATGCGGGCGATGTCGGAGCCCTGGTCGCCGACCGGGCCGACGACGCCGAGCACGATGTCGTCGATGGCGGCGGGGTCCAGGCCCGGGAAGCGCGCCTGGATCTCGTGGATCAGGCCGACGACGAGGTCGATCGGCTTGGTGCCGTGCAGGGCCCCGTTGGCCTTGCCGCGGCCGCGCGGGGTGCGGATCGCGTCGTATACGTACGCTTCGGTGCTCAACGTCAAGCCTTTCGGATGAGGGTGGTTCTGGGGAGCCGCGGTGGCCCGGGCAGCCAGGCGGCCGGCTCGGCGGGTCAGCCGAGCAGGGAACGGCCGATGATCTCCTTCATGATCTCGGTCGTGCCGCCGTAGATCGTCTGGATACGGCCGTCCGTGAAGGCCCTGGCGACCCGGTACTCGGTCATGTAGCCGTAGCCGCCGTGCAGTTGGAGACAGCGGTCGGCGACGCGTTTTTGCAGTTCGGTGGCCCACCACTTGGCCATCGAGGCGTGCACGGCGTCCAGCTCCCCGTCTGCGTGGTCGACGATGCAGCGGTCGAGGAAGGTGCGCGTGACGGCGCACTCGGTGGCCATCTCGGCGATCTCGAACCGGATGTGCTGGAGCTTGGACAGCGGCCGGCCGAAGGCCTCCCGCTCCTTGACGTAACTGGTGGTGATCTCCAGGAGGTACTCGGCCGCGGCGATCCCGGCGACCGCGATGCCCATCCGCTCCTGAGCGAGATTGGTCATCAGATGGATGAAGGCGCCGTTCAGCTCACCGAGGAGGTTCTCCTTCGGGACGCGTACGTCGTGGAAGAACAGCTCGGCCGTGTCCTGCGACTTCTGTCCGATCTTGTCGAGGTTGCGGCCGCGCTCGAAGCCCTCGGCGCCGCGCTCGACGACGATCAGGGACAGGCCCTTCGCGCCGCCCTCGGGGGTGGTCTTGGCGACCACGACGACCAGGTCCGCGAGGATGCCGTTGGAGATGAACGTCTTGGAGCCGTTCAGGAGCCAGTGATCGCCCTTGTCCTCGGCGGTGGTGCGGATGCCCTGGAGGTCGGAGCCCGCGCCGGGTTCCGTCATGGCGATGGCGGTGATCAGCGAGCCGTCGCAGAAGCCGGGCAGCCAGCGCCGCTTCTGCTCCTCGGTGGCGAGCCCGGTCAGATAGGGCCCGATGATGTCGTTGTGCAGGCCGAGCGCGAGGCCCGCCGCCCCGGCGCGGGTGAACTCCTCGGCGAGGACCGCGCTGTAGCGGAAGTCGGCGTTGCCGCCGCCCCCGTACTCCTCGGGCACCGCAAGGCCGAGCAGCCCCTGCCTTCCGGCCGCGAGCCAGGCCTGCCGCGAGACGATGCCGTCCTTCTCCCACTGCTCGTAGTGCGGCAGGACCTCCTTGGCGAGGAAGGTGCGGACGGTCTCGCGGAACGCCTCGTGCTCGGCGGTGAAGATCTGCCGTTTCAACTCAAGCCTCCTGTACGGGAGTTGACGCCGGACCCGCCGAGAGCCCCGGCAGGTCCCAGTCGCGGGCGACGTCCGCCGTGTCGGCGCCCGGCATCGCGGGGGGCCTCCGGACGGACCCGGGGGTGGCGGAGAAGCGGGGTGCGGGCGCGGGCTGGGTGATGCCGCCGTGCGCGGCGAAGGTGGCGCGGGCCGCGAGGTGCGGGTGGTGCGGCGCTTCCTTCAGGGACAGTACGGGCGCCACACAGGCGTCCGAGCCCTCGAAGAGGGCCGTCCACTCCTCGCGGGTCCTGGTGCGGAACCGGTCGGCGATGGTGGTGCGCAGTTCGGCCCAGCGGGCGAGGTCCTTGCGGGCGGGTGCCGCGTCCTCGATGCCCAGGAGCCGGATGAACTCGTCGTAGAACTGCTGCTCCAGGGCGCCGACCGCCATGTACTGGCCGTCCGAGGTCTCGTACGTGCCGTAGAAGGGGCAGCCGCCGTCGAGGAGGTTGGCGCCGCGCCTGTCCTGCCACCCGCCGGCCGCCAGCATGCCGTGGATCATCGTGGCGAGGTGGGCGGTGCCGTCGACGATCGCCGCGTCCACGACCTGGCCCGCTCCCCCGCCGCGCGCGTGCTGGAGGGCGGCGAGCACGCCGATGACGAGGTAGAGCGAGCCGCCCGCGTAGTCGCCGACGAGGTTGGCCGGGACGGTCGGGCCCCCGTCCGGGCTGCCGATCATGCCGAGGGTGCCGGTGATGGCGATGTACGAGATGTCGTGCCCGGCCCGCTGGGCGAGAGGCCCGTCCTGGCCCCAGCCGGTCATCCGCCCGTAGACGAGCCCGGGGTTGCGGGCCAGGCAGTCCTCGGGCCCGACGCCGAGGCGCTCGGCCACCCCGGGCCGGTAGCCCTCGATGAGGATGTCGGCGCGCTCGACGAGGTCGAGGACCAGGCCGGGCCCTTCGGGCTCCTTGAGGTCGACGACCACGGAGCGCTTGTTGCGGTTGGTCAGGTCGTACGCCGGGGCGATGCCGAGGCCGGCGCCGCCGGGACGGTCCACGCGCACCACGTCGGCACCGAGGTCGGCGAGGAGCATGGCGGCGAACGGGCCCGGCCCGATGCCCGCCAGCTCGACCACGCGCACCCCGGCGAGCGGGCCGGTTCCTGTCGCTGTCATCAAGCCCCCAGCACTGTGACACAACTGATGTAACATCAATGATGCTAAGAACACGTTCCACTCCGCACAAGCCCCCATGAGCAACCGCTCAGCATGTGCGGCCGCCGCTCGCCGCCGGTTGCCCCGATACGCCGGGCTTGACCGGAACCTCTCCCGCCGCCGATCACCGCACGCTCGGGGCCGACTGCCCAGATCGCCGGCCGCACGCTAGCCTCACAACCCGGCATCGGCCGACGGCGTCACCAGGCAGCTCAAGTGCGGAGGCACACGGTGGAACCCTCGAAGCGGAATTACGACATCGTGCTGTTCGGCGCGACGGGTTTCGTCGGGTCACTGACCGCCCAATATCTCGCGACCCACGCCCCCGACGACTGCCGCTGGGCGATCGCAGGCCGCAACCGCACCAAGCTGGAGCGCCTGCGCGAGCGGCTCGCGGAACTCAACCCGTCGTGCGCCACGCTGCCCCTGGTCACCGCCGACTCCACCGACCCGGCCTCGCTGCGCACCCTTGCCGAGTCGGCGCGCGTCGTGGCCACCACGGTGGGCCCCTACGTCTGGTACGGCGAAGGCCTGGTCGAGGCGTGCGCCGAGGCGGGCACCGACTACCTCGACCTGACCGGCGAGCCGGAGTTCGTGGACACCATGTACGTGCGCCATGACGCGCGGGCCCGCGAGCGCGGCGCCCGCCTGGTGCACGCCTGCGGCTTCGACTCGGCGCCGCACGACCTGGGCGTCCTGTTCACCGTGCAGCAGCTCCCGACCGGGGTGCCGCTGCGGATCGACGGCTTCGTCCGGACCAACGCGACGTTCTCCGGCGGGACGCTGGCCTCCGCGCTGACCGCGCTCGGGCGCGGCGCGCAGACCGCGCGGGCGGCCAAGGAGCGGCGCCTGCACGAGCCGCGCCTGGTGGGCCGGCGGGCCCGTGCCCCGCTCGGGGCCCCGCACTTCAGCAAGGAGACCGGCACCTGGGCGCTGCCCATGCCCACCATCGACCCGCAGGTCATCGCCCGCTCGGCGGCGGCCGACGAACGCTACGGGCCCGACTTCCGCTACCGGCACTTCGCCGCGGTGAAGCACCTCCCGGTCGCGATCGGCGGGGTGGCCGCGGTGAGCGCCGTCGCCGCCGTCACCCAACTCCCGCCCGCGCGCGAGTGGTTGATGAGCCGCTACGAAGCGGGCAACGGCCCGGACGAGGCACGGCGGCGGCGCAGCTGGTTCACGGTCCGCTTCGTCGGCGAGGGCGGCGGCCGCAGGGTCTTCACCGAGGTGTCGGGCGGCGACCCCGGGTACGACGAGACGGCGAAGATCCTGGCCGAGGCCGCGCTCAGCCTCGCCTTCGACAAACTCCCCGAGATTGCGGGCCAGTTGACGCCCGCGACCGCGATGGGCCCGGCCCTGACCGAGCGGCTTCGGGCGGCGGGCATGCGCTTCCGGGTGGCGGACACGCGCTGAGCCCGTCAACTGGCCCTAGGAAGTGGCCTGTTGGGCTTCCTTGAGCGCGCGCCGGCACAAGGAGTCGGCGTGCCGGGTGGACTCGGGTAGGCGGTAGCGCCGGGCGAGTTCGAGGGTGTGGGCACATGCGCCGTCGAGGCTCACCCGGTGGCCGACCGAGACGAACACGGGCTTGGTGCCGTCCTGGGTGCGCAGGGCGCGGCCGACCTCGGCGCCGTCATCGGCGAGCAGCGGCGAGCTGTCTCCGCGGCGCGGGCCGGGCTGCTCGTAGGTGAACGTGAACGGGTTCTTGGCGACGCCGATGACGGGGAGCCCGGTGAGTACGCCGAGGTGGCTCGCGAGGCCGAAACGGCGCGGGTGCGCGAGCCCGTAGCCGTCACAAATGACCATCCCCGGGCCGGAGTCGAGGCGTTCGAGGGCGGCGAGCACCGTGGGGATCTCGCGGAAGGCGAGCAACCCGGGAACGTAGGGGAAGGCCACCCGGCCGACGGCGGTGGCCTCCTCGACCACCTCCAGGGTCGCCGCGTCGAGCACGACGGCGGCCGCGACGACGAGGTCCCGCTCGTCGTCGTACGCCACGTCGACCCCCGTGACGAGCCCGCTGCCCGGCGCCGGCCCCGGCTCGTCGAGCACGACCTTGCCGCGCAGCTCGTCCTGCACGGCGAGGGCTTCCGCCTCGCTGTCCGGCCAGGCGGCCGGAATCCCCGTGATCTTCATGGGAGCCACCCTAAGCCGCGCCCCTCAACTGGCCCAGCGCTGGCGGATCCCGGCTCCCTGCGCTTAGCATGTAAGGCATGGATGATGCATGCGACCATTACGAAGTTCGAGAGGGCGTACCCTCCCCCGAGACCTTCCGCCACCTGCGTACTGTCGCGGGCCTGTCCGACCGATCGGCCGAGGCGGTCGCCCTGGCGCTGCCCAACACCTGGTACGGCGTGATCCTCTACGCGCACGGGGAGCCGATCGGGATGGGCCGGATCATCGGCGACGGCGGCACCGCGTTCCAGATCACCGACATCTGCGTCCACCCCGCCCACCAGGGCCGCGGCCTGGGCAAGCGGATCATGACCGCGCTGACGGCGGAGCTGGAGCGCAGGGCACCCTCCACCGCGTACGTCTCGCTGATCGCGGACGGCGAAGCACGCCGCCTCTACGGGCAGTTCGGCTTCGCCGAGACCGCTCCCGAGTCGGTGGGCATGGCCCGCGTGTTCTGACCCGGCGGAGCTCAAGCGGCTCGGGAGTAACCTGGCGATCATGTTCATGATCGAGTTGACCTACATCGTCCCGCTCGACCGCGTCGACGAGCTGCTCGCCGACCACGTCACCTGGCTCGACGCGCAGTACGACGCCGGCGTCTTCATCGCCTCCGGACGCAAGGAGCCGCGCGACGGCGGCGTCATCCTGGCCGTCGGGGACGATCGCGCGGCGATCGAGGAGATCGTCGCGACCGACCCCTTTCACGTGAATGACTTCGCCACCTACCGGATCACCGAGTTCCTGGCGACCAAGGTGGCTCCCGAACTGGCCGCGTTCCAGCAGAAGTTGCCGGGCTAGTCGGCCAGCCGGGCCACTCTGCCCTGCTCCCCCGCCGCCCAGCACCCACCGTCAGCCGTGCAGTCGACGGTGTCGTACGAGCCCGTGTCCACCGTTCGCCAGGTGCGGCCCCCGTCGCGCGTCAGGTCCGTGCCCGTCGGGCCGACGGCGAGTGCGGACGAGCGGGTGCGGGGCAGCCAGGCGACGCCGGAGCGGTAGGCGGCGACCGGGGTGGCGGCCTGGCGCCAGGCCCGGCCGCCGTTCCCCGTGACGGCCGCCGCCCGCGGTGACGCCTGGCCGGCCCGGTAGTCGCCGCCGACCGCGAGCCCGTGCGTACGGTCGCGGAAGGCCAGGCCGAAGACACCGCGGGCCGGATCGCCGGCCGGGATGGTCGACTCGGCGGCCGTCCAGCTGAGCCCCCGGTCCGAGGAGTGCAGCACACGGCCGGTGGCACCGCCGCCGGTGGCGAGCCAGACGTCGCGCGGCCCGGAGCTCACCAGGCACTGGCCGCTCGCGGCGAACCCTGCCTCGCCGGGCAGGGCGGCCGGCATTCCCGTGTTCGGCAGGACGTGCCAGGAGCGGCCGCCGTCCGCGGTGGACAGGATGCGGTACTTGCCGTCGACGGGGTCACTCACCGCCAGGCCGTGCCGCGGGTCCAGGAAGGTCAGGCAGTCGTAGAACGCCTTCGGGTCGGTGTTGCGGAACGACTCGCTCCAACTCGCTCCGCCGTCCTCGGTGCGGTAGACCCGGGATGCCTCGCCCTCGCCGATCGCGAGGACCACCGCGCGCCGCCCGTCGAAGGCCTCCACATCACGGAATTCCAGGCCGGCCGCCCCGGCCGGCGACACGTTCCGCCAGCTGCGGCCGCCGTCGGAGGTGCGCAGGACCGTGCCCTTCGTCCCCGCGACCCACGCCGTCGAGCGGCTGACCGCGGCGAGCCCGCGAAAGCGCGCGTCGGTGTTGGTGTCCTTCAGTTGCCAGGCCGGAGTTCCGTGCCCGTGCGCCTGGGCCGGCACGGTCAGTGCGGCCGCCAGCGCCACCCAGCCCAGCCCCACCGACAGCATGCGTCTCGTCTTCCCCTTGGACCTCATGGCGTCGGAAGCTAGCCCAGCCCACCCCACCCGTCCAGGGTGCCTACGTCACCGGCCCCGAGAAGCCGGGCCCCAAGGCGTACGACGAGACACGCCGGGCACCGCCCGATGCGGGATGGCAGCCTCGTAGAACAGGCTGAAAAGGATGTGCCGTGTGAGACGGACAGGAAGTTGTGTGGCTGTGGTGAGAGCGGGAATCCGTCCTATTGCGAGCAATACGGGTCGTGCGCCGAGGCACGGGCAGGCCGCAGTGATGCAGGTCACGTGAACCTCGGGTGCACGGAACACTGAATTTCGACGTCCTTCAGGGCGGCAGGAGAGAACCCCCGAGGCTGAGGGAGCAGGGCTTTGTCCACCGTCATCGAGCAGCCCGTCCAGGTACGCCTGATCGCGTCCGCACCCCGCATGGAGACCGTGCCCGCGACGCTGCGCTACGACCCCGAGGACCCCTTCGCCGTGCACATGGCGTTCCCCGCGCCGGCCACCCTCGAAGGCACCGAGGTCTCCTGGGAGTTCGCCCGCGAGCTGCTCGAAGTGGGCATCGAGGCGCCAGCCGGGGTCGGCGACGTCCGGGTGCGGCCGTACGGTTACGACCGTACGGTCCTCGAATTCCACGCCCGCGAGGGCGTCGCGATGGTCCACATCCGCACCTCCGAGGTGCGCCGCTTCCTCCAGAAGGCACAGCTCCTGGTGCCGACGGGCCGTGAGCACCAGTACCTCGACATGGACGGGGACCTCGCCGCGCTGCTGCGCGACGCCTGCTGACTCCGCCCGCCTTGAGGGGGCAATCGCCTCCCGCACCGCCTCCGCTCCTGCCCGGTCGCGGCGGTGCGCCGCGCCGTTGCGCGCCGCCGGTCCCGCATCCCGGATTTAATTCGTTTGCCGGACCGCGCGGCAGCGGCGTACGTTCGTGACTGGCCCTGTTGTCGTCGAACGGAGTAGGACGTTGCTCGTCTGAGGCCCCTGAGACACCGTTACGCGCGCTCCCTTCCGTGTCGCGCGCTGCCGGTGTGACCTCTGCCTCCGAGCCATGTCCTCCACCACGACCAGGGCCTTTTTCCTGCCCTGAGCGGTGTCTCAGAACCCCCGTTGCCTCATTCCTTCCCCGCAACCGGGAGACCCGTATGTCATCTTTCCCCCCTCAGATCAGCTCGGCCGCGCTGTCCTTCGCGTGGCCGGACGGCAGCTCCGTCTTCGAGGACTTCCAGCTCGCCGTCGGCCCCGGCCGCACCGGCCTCGTGGGCCTCAACGGGTCGGGAAAATCAACCCTGTTGAAGCTGATCGCCGGTGAACTCACCCCGACCGACGGCAACGTCAAGATCGCGGGCGAGGTCGGCTACCTGCCGCAGAACCTGGTCCTGGACACCGCCCTGCGGGTGGACCAGGCGCTCGGCATCGACGCAGTCCGCGCCGCGCTGCACGCCATCGAGGGCGGCGACGCGAACGAGCAACACTTCGAGACGGTGGGCGACGACTGGGACGTCGAGGAGCGGGCCCGCGCCACCCTCGACCAGCTCGGCCTCGGCCGCATCGGCCTCGACCGCACGATCGGCGAGGTCTCCGGCGGCGAGTCGGTGCTGCTCCGGCTGGCCGCGCTGCTCCTGCGGCGTCCGGATGTCCTGCTGCTCGACGAGCCGACCAACAACCTGGACCTGCCCGCGCGGCAGCGCCTCTACAGCACGGTCGACGCCTGGAGCGGGGTGCTCCTGGTGGTGAGCCACGACCGCGAGCTGCTCGACCGGGTGGACCGCATCGCCGATCTGCGCGAGGGTCAACTCGCCTGGTACGGCGGCAACTTCACGGCGTACGAGGAGTCGCTGCGGGCCGAGCAGGACGCGGCCGAGCGGATGGTGCGGGTCGCCGAGGCGGACGTACAGCGCCAGAAGCGCGAACTGTCCGACGCGCAGGTCAAGTTGGCGCGGCGGCAGCGCTACGGGCAGAAGAGCTACGACAACAAGGTCGTGCCGAGGATCGTGGCCAACAACCGCAAGCGCGAGGCGCAGGTGTCGGCGGGCAAGCACCGCATCCTGCAGACCGAGCGCCTCGACCAGGCGCGCGAGCGGCTCGACCAGGCCGTGGAGCTGGTGCGCGACGACGAGGAGATCCGTATCGAGCTGCCGTACACCAAGGTGCATCCGGGCCGCTCGGTGCTGACCCTGCAAGAGCTCCAACTCCCGTACGGAGCACGGGTGGAGGGCGAGCTCGATGTGCGCGGGCCCGAGCGGATCGCGCTCGTCGGGCGGAACGGGTCGGGCAAGACCACGCTGCTCAGGACGCTGGCCGGGCAGCTGGAGCCGGTCTCGGGCGAGGCGGTCGTCCATGTGCCGCTGCGGTTTCTGCCGCAGCGTCTGGACGTGCTCGACGACGAGCTGAGCGTGGTGGAGAACGTGGCCCGCTACGCACCCGGGGCGACGGACAACGCCATCCGGGCCCGGCTCGCGCGCTTCCTGTTCAAGGGGGCCCGGGCCGCTCAGCCGGCCGGGACCCTCTCGGGCGGCGAACGGTTCCGGGCCGCGCTCGCGGCGCTGCTCCTCGCGGAGCCCGCGCCCCAGCTCCTGATGCTGGACGAGCCGACCAACAATCTGGACATGGCGAGTGTGCGCGCCCTGAAGGCCGCGCTCGACGCCTACGAGGGCGCGCTGATCGTGGCGAGCCACGACGTGCCGTTCCTGGAGTCGATCGGGGTCACCCGCTGGCTCCTCCTGGACGGCGAGCTCGCCGACACCTCGGCGGAGGAGGTCAGGGGCGGGCTGCTGGCGCGATAGGCGCATCGCGAGGGGGTGGGGACGGTCGGATCCGACCGTCCCCACCCTCGTCTTTTGCTCCCCAGCAAGGTGACATGCCTCTCGTTCTTCCCCCGCGACCTGCCCGTATAACAGAACGTAACCGGACGAAGAGGAAGGCGGGCTTGGCTTGGGCTTACAGCCGCCTTAACCTACGGTCTCGTAACCTACGGTCTCGTAGGTACGCCTGCCGTCCCCCTTTTCCGTCCCCCTGGAGCACCCCCGTGACGATCACTTCTCCCCACCTCGGCAGCTCGGACGCGTGGACCGACGCCCGGCTGCTGTTCGCGCTGGAAGAGGTAGTCGAAAAGGAGCTCAACCGGCACCTCAAGGTCGCCAAGGACTGGATGCCGCACGACTACGTGCCGTGGTCGGACGCGCGCAACTTCCCCGGCTTCTTCGAGGACGGCGAGGCCTGGGACCCCCAGCAGTCCAAGGTCACCGACCTCGGGAAGATCGCCCTGGTGGTCAATCTGCTCACCGAGGACAACCTGCCCAGCTACCACCACGAGATCGCCTCGCTGTTCGGCCGCGACGGCGCCTGGGGCACCTGGGTGCACCGCTGGACCGCCGAGGAGGGCCGGCACGGCATCGTGATGCGCGACTACCTGCTCGCCTCCCGGGCGGTGGACCCGGACAAGCTGGAGCAGTTCCGGATGGCACACATGAGCGAGGGCTTCGAGTCGGACAACCGGCACTCGATGCTGCACTCGGTCGCCTACGTCGCCTTCCAGGAGCTGGCGACCCGGGTCTCGCACCGCAACACCGGACACCAGTCCGGCGACCCGGTCTGCGACCGGATGCTGGCCCGGATCGCGACCGACGAGAACCTGCACATGGTCTTCTACCGCAACCTGCTCGGCGCGGCCTTCGAGATCGCCCCGGACCTGACGATGCAGTCGGTGCGCGACGTCGTCGTGAACTTCCGGATGCCCGGACACGGCATGCCCGGCTTCGAGCGGGCGGCGGCGCAGATGGCGATCGGCGAGATCTACAACATGCGGATCCACCACGACGACGTGCTCCAGCCCGTCCTGCGCTACCTCAAGGTCCTGGAGATCGACGGGCTCGGCCCCGAGGGCCTCAAGGCCCAGGAGGAGCTCGGCCTGTACATGGGCGGGCTCGACAGCGAGGCGGCCAAGTTCGACGAGAAGCTCGCCGCGCGCAAGGCGCGCATGGCCGCCCGGGGCTGACCGGCGGGGCGGGCGCGGATGGCGCCCGCCCCGCGTCGCCGTGCTCAGCGGGCGTCCTGCCGGATCATTTCCGCGGCCTGCTCGGCGATCGCGACCGTGGGTGCGTGGGTGTGGCCGCGGGTGATCCGCGGCATGACCGAGGCGTCCACGACGCGCAGGCCCTCCACTCCCCTGACCCGCAGCCGCGGATCGGTGACCGAGCCCTCGTCGCTGCCCATGCGGCAGGTGCCGACCGGGTGGTACAGCGTCTCGGCCGCCTCCCGCACGCCCTGCGCGAGCCGCTCGTCGTCGACCGTGCCCGGGTAGGGCGCCATCGGTCCCGCAATGTACGGGGCGAGGGCCGGGTGCGCGAAGAGTTCCTCCGCCCTGCGGATCCCGGCCATCAGGCGGGGCAGGTCCTCGTCCGCGGTGAGGTAGCCGGGGTCGATGCGGGGCGCGGTGGACACGTCCGTGCCCGCCAGGTCGATCCGGCCCTCACTGGCGGGTTGCAGCAGGATCACCCCGATGGTGAGCCCGTGTTCAGTGACCGGGGTCAGGCCGTGGTTGATGAACGGACCCGGCGCGTACACCAACTCGACGTCGGGGGCGGGCAGTTGGGGCTCGGTGCGGATGAACGCCGCCGCCTCTCCGACGTTGGAGGTGAGCGGGCCCCGGCCGCGCAGCAGGAAGCGGGCCACGTTGGCGAGCGAGTCGGCGCCGGTGAGGCTGACGGGCTGCGCACAGCGCACGGTGACCGCGTACGACAGATGGTCCTGGAGGTGGCGGCCGACCTCCGGGGACGCGGCCCGCACCGGGACGCCCGCGGCGCTCAGCCGCTCGGGGTCGCCGATGCCGGACAGCATGAGCAGGTGGGGCGAGCCGATGGCGCCCGCGCTGAGGATCACCTCGCGGCGGGCGGTGAGCGGATCGGGCAGGCCTTCGGCGGTGATGCCGGTGACGCGGGAGCCGTCGAACCGCAGCCCGCTCACCCGGACGTCGGTGAGGACGTCCAGGTTGCGACGGCGCGCGGCGGGCTTGAGATAGCCGTCGGCGGCACTCCAGCGGCGGCCGTCGCGCTGGTTGACCGGCGTGATCGCACAGCCGGAGTGGTCCGGGGCGCCCAGCTCGGGCAGTTCGGGCAGGCCCGTCCCTTTGCAGGCGGTGAGGAAGGCGGCGGTCGTCGGGTTCGGGTCGCGCTGCGGGGAGATGAAGAGCGGGCCGTCGGTGCCGTACACCGTGCCGTCGGCCGTGGGGCCCGTCCAGCGCTCGGCGCGCCGGAAGTAGCGCACGAGCCGGTCGTAGGACCACTCGGGCCCGGCCGCGATGCCCCAGGCGTCGTAGTCGTCGCGGTGGCCCCGCACCCACATCATCGCGTTCATCGACGACGAGCCGCCCAGGGTGTGGCCGCGCGGCCAGTACAGCTCGCGGCCGCCCAGCGCCTCCTGCTTGGCGGTGGTGAAGTCCCAGTCGTAGGCGGTCTTGAAGAGCTTGGGGAAGGCCGCCGGGATGCGGATCTCGCTCTTGCGGTCGCGCGGGCCGGATTCGACCAGGGCCACCCGGACGGTCGGGTCCTCGGAGAGCCGCGCCGCGACGACGCACCCCGCGGATCCCGCGCCCACCACGATGTAGTCGTACGTTCCGCTGCCCGTTGTTCCCCGAGTGTTCAACTCGGCCCCCTTTTCCCGCAGTTGTCGATGCGGGGCCAGCATGGACCGCCCGGGCGGCGCGGCGCCAGGGGTCGTGGGGCGATCCGGCGCGATCGGGACGGGTGGGCCCGGACAGGGCACGGAGGGTCCGGAGGGCCGGAGGGTCCGGCCGCGCGCAGTCAGCGCTGCCGGGTGCGCTGCAGGTTCAGCCGCTCCTTCTCGGAGAGGCCGCCCCACACGCCGAATCGTTCGTCGTTGGCCAGGGCGTACTCGAGGCAGGCCTTGCGTTGCTCGCACGCTCCGCAGAGCTGCTTGGCCTCCCGGGTGGAGCTGCCCGGGGCGGGGAAGAAGAACTCGGGCCCCGCCTGGGCGCACAACGCGGTCTCCTGCCAGGTGAGTTCCGGGCCGATGGTGATGGTGTCGTTCAGCATGCGCCCCACGCTGCCGGGCACTGATCAACGTCCGGTCAACGAATGTTGAACGCCGGAGTCGATCGGCGCCCGGCCCTCCTCACGGGCCCGGAGTCGATCGGCGCCCGGCGCTGCTCACGGCAGCCGCCTACCCCGTCGCCCCCTTGATGATCGCGATGCGGGCACCATGCGGGTCGGCGAGTTTGGCGAGGCGGCCCACGCCCTCGATGTCCACGGGCGCCATCCGGACCGTGCCGCCCAGCTCCTGCGCCTTGGTGGCGACCGCGTCGACGTCGGCCACTTCGATGTACGGCATCCAGTACGCCCCCGCTTCGGCCTCCAGTGGGTCGCCGTCGAGCGGGATGACGCCGCCGAACATCGAGTCGGGGCCGACCGCCGCGGGGTTGACCGTCGTGTACGTGCCGCCCGGGAAGGGCACCTCGGAGGTCTCCCAGCCGAACACCGCGTGGTAGAAGCCGGTGGCCGCCTTGACGTCCGGGGTGGCCAGCTCGACCCAGGACAGCGTGTTCGGCTCGTTGGCGGCTTCCATGCCGCTCATCTGTTTCGGCTGCCAGGCGGCGAAGCCGACGCCCGCCGGGTCCCGGAAGTGCGCGCTGCGGCCGAGCTCCATGACGTCCATCGGCTGGAGGACGACGATGCCGCCGTCCCGCTCGACGGCCTTGGCCGTTTCGTCGGCATCCGGCGTCCGGAAGTACACGTTCCAGGCGGGATCGCCCTGCTCGGCGGTGATGGCCATGCCGCCCGCGATGGTCTTGCCGTCGGCCTGGAACGTGCCGTACCCGCCGACTTCCGGGCCGCCCGGCTGGAAGGTCCAGTCGAAGACTCCGGTGTAGAAGGCGACCGCCGCGTCCAGGTCGGGGGTGGCGAGGTCGAACCAGCTGGGAGAGCCCGTGACGTAACGGGTGGTGAGCATGGTGAGCCCCTTCGTGTGTCCCGTTGTCCTGCCATCTTGAGTCTTGCACCGGGCACTGACAATTCGGGACGGAGGCGTTCGGGGCGCCCTGAAGCAGCCCCAGTGCGCGCGGGCGCGGACCGTCGGCCGGGCCGGATGTGCGGGAGCCGCGAGCCGTTCGGGCCGGCCGGTGACGAACGGCCCCCGTGTTCGCGCCCCATGGCGGCGGCCCGGCCCGTCCGCGCCTGTCAGCGTGACTGGAGTGTGGTGCGCAGGCGGTAGCGGTCACCGCTGTACTCGACCGTCGACAGGAGCACGGGGCGCTCGTCCCGGGCGTAGATCGTCTGGTCCAGGGCGAGCACGGGCGAACCCGGCTCGATCCCGAGGTGCCGGGCGAGGGCCTCGTCCGCGCCGCGCGCCTCGATGGTGGTCTCGGAGCGGTCCAGTTCGACGCCGCGGGCGTGCAGTTCCTCGAAGAGCGACGCGGCGGTGAAGTCCACCTCGTCGAGGCCTGGCGCGAGGGAGGCCACCAGCAGGGTGCGGTCCACGGCGATGCGTACGTCGTCGAGCAGCCGGACGCGCTCCAGGCGCAGCAGCGGGGCACCGGCCGGTACGTCGAGGCGGTCGCCGTCGTGGAGGGTGGCTGGGCGCAGCTCCTGGTGCAGCACCAGGGAGCTCGGCCGCATGTGCTTGCGGCGGGCCGTCGTCGTAAAGGACTCCAGGTCGTTGGGCCACTCGCGGGGTGCCACCGGCGCCGCGACGAACCAGCCCCGGCCGTGCGAGGCCGTCGCCAGACCCTGGTCGGCGAGGTGCGCCAGCGCCTTGCGCAGGGTCACGCGGGAGATGTCGAGCCGTTCGCAGAGTTCGCGCTCGGCGGGCAGCCGGGCGCCCGCGGCCAGGCCCCGGCGCTGGATCTCGTCCTGGATGAGCTCGGCGGTCTGCGCCCACAGGGGGGCGGGTCCGCTGGTGCGGGCGGGGGCGGCGTGGGCACTCATCGAAAACCTCCAGCGGGATCTTCGGAGCGTACCACTGCATACCACTGGCCCTGCGGCGGTTCGCGGCCGGGAGCCGAGAGCCCCTGCCGACGCCCGGCCGCGAACCCATGGAGGGCGAGTCGGGCGAGGGAGGTGCCGCCGACATATCCGCCGACGCACCTGCGGACACTCCCGTGCGCTCCCTTGACGCCATTCCCCCGGGCGCCGCCCAGGAGGACGATCCGGCCTCCAAGGCCTGAAGCTCCGCCCGCTCCTCCCATTTGTCCGCTCCCGCCGCCCGCACGCGGCGGGACCTACGAAAGGATCCCTTCATGTCCGGATCGCGTATCACCTTCCTCGACGGCCAAAGTGGTCAGCCGCAGGCGCTTGAGCGCGTGATCGCCCAGGTGCGGCGGCAACTGGACGGCCCGACGCTCGACAGGCTGCGCACGGCCGAGCGTCCGCTCCTGGCCGGGATCGGCGCCTCCTACGCGGCCCTCGCCGTCCCGGTCGAGGTCCTGCGCGGTCACGGTGTGCCGACCCAGCGGGTGCTCGCCAGCGAGATCGAGGACGGGCTGCGCGGCTTCGACACCGATCTCTTGATCGGGGTCTCGCAGGGCGGCCGCAGCTCGGAGACGATCGCGGCGTTCAAGGCGGCACGGGGCGTGCCGACGCTCGCCGTCCTCAATGTCACCCCCTCGCCCCTCGGCGAACTCGCCGACCTGACCGTGGACATGGGCAACGAGCCCGACTCGTACGCCTCGACCGTGGGCTTCACCGCCACGGTCGTCGCCCTCGACCTGATCGCCGGCGCCATCGCGGGCCGCCGGGGCGACCGGTGGGACGGCATCGCCGCGCACGCCGAGAGCGTCCGCGCCCGCGCGAGCCAGATGGTGGACGCCCTCCGCTCGCGCGCGGCCCGGTGCGTGGCGGCCGACTGCGTGGCCTCCGGTGCCTCCCGGGTCAGCGCCGAGGAGGCGGCCCTGCTCCTTCGCGAGGTGCCCCGGATGCCGGCCGCGGCCTCGGTCACCCGCAACTACCTGCACGGCGAGATGGAGTCGGCGGGCAACACCCTGCACCTCGTGTTCGGCGACGGCCGCGAGGTCGAACTGGCCCGCTCCCTGTCGGCGGCCGGCCATCTCACCCTCCTGGTCACCACCCAGGACGTCGAGGCGGCCGACAGCCTCGGTGTAGTACGCCTGCCCCAGTGCGCCCCCAGCGCCCGGGTCGTCCTGGAGACGGTCGTGGTGCAGGAGCTGGTGGCGGCGCTCAGCGACGAACGCGACGTGCCCATCGAGTCGTTCGTGTTCGCCAACGACGACACCAAGGAGGGCGGCGTCGACGCGGCGGACTTCGAGCCGGCCTCGCCGGTCGCGGTCGCCTGACCTACTTGTCCTTGGCGCGGCTCGGCTGCACCCGCTTGGGCTCCCCCGGCATCTTCGGGTAGTCCGGCGGGTACGGCATGTCGCCGAGCTCGTGGTCGCGTTCGTCGCGCTCGGCGAGTTCGAGGAGCGGCTCCAGGCCGAAGGCGTGGGTGTCCATGTCCGCGTGCAGATCGCCGAGTTCGGCGTAGCGCGCGGGCATGGTCCTGAGGTCGAAGTCCTCGGGGTGTACGTCGTCGAGCTCGTCCCAGCGCAGCGGCGCCGAGACCGGGGCGTGCGGTTTGGGGCGTACCGAGTAGGCGGAGGCGATGGTGCGGTCGCGGGCGGTCTGGTTGTAGTCCACGAAGATCCGCTCGCCGCGCTCCTCCTTCCACCAGGCGGTGGTGACCTTCCCCTCCATACGGCGCTCCAGCTCACGGCCGATGGCGATGGCGCAGCGCCGCACCTCGGTGAACGTCCAGCGGGGCTCGATCGGGACGAACACGTGAATGCCCCGGCCGCCGGACGTCTTGGGCCAGCCCGTGATCCCCAACTCCCCGAGCAACGCCCGGAGTTCATGGGCCACCGGCACCGCGTCGTCGAAGTCGGTGCCCGGTTGCGGGTCGAGGTCGATGCGGAGTTCGTCGGGGTGGTCGGTGGCCTCGCGCCGTACCGGCCAGGGGTGGAAGGTCAGACAGCCGAGCTGGGCCGCCCACAGGACGGCGGCCGGTTCGGTGGGGCAGATCTCGTCGGCGTGCCGCCCGCTGGGGAAGGCGATGCGGGCGGTGGGGATCCAGTCGGGGAGGTTCTTCGGGGCCCGCTTCTGGAAGAACGACTCGCCGTCGACGCCGTCGGGATAGCGCTCCAGGGTGGTGGGCCGGTCGCGCAGGGCGCGCGTGATGCCGTCGGCGACGGCCAGGTAGTAGTTCGCCACGTCCAGCTTGGTGTAGCCGAACTCCGGGAAGTAGACCTTGCCCGGATTGGAGAGCCGGACGGTCCGCCCGCCGGCCTCCAGCTCGATCGCCTCGCCCTTGCCCATGCAGGCCACGGTAGGCGGCGGGCACCAATGCCGCATATCGGTGAGAATCGGCTGTATGGATCTTCCGGTGATGCCGCCCATGAAGCCGATGCTCGCCAAGTCCGTGGCGAGCATTCCGCCCGGCATGCAGTACGAGGCGAAGTGGGACGGGTTCCGGGCGATCGTGCACCGCGACGGCGCCGAGGTCGTCATCGGCAGCCGCAACGGCAAACCTCTGACCCGCTACTTTCCCGAGCTGGCGGCCGCCCTGGCGGAGCGTCTGCCCGAGCGCTGCGTGGTCGACGGCGAGATCGTCATCGCACACGAGGGCCGGCTCGACTTCGACCGGCTCACCGAACGCATCCACCCCGCCGCGTCCCGGGTGAAACTGCTCGCCGAACAGACCCCGGCGAGCTTCGTCGCCTTCGACCTGCTCGCCCTCGGTGACACCTCGCTCCTCGACACCCCGCTGGCCGAGCGCCGCTCGCTCCTGTCCGAGGCCCTGAACGGCGTGACACCGCCCGTGCACCTCGCCCCCGCCACCACCGACATCGAGGTGGCCAAGCGGTGGTTCGAGCAGTACGAGGGTGCCGGGCTCGACGGGGTGGTCGCCAAGCCGCTCGACCTTCCCTACCGGCCCGACGCCCGCCTCATGTACAAGATCAAGCACGAGCGCACGGCGGATGTGGTGGTGGCCGGATACCGCCACCACAAGAGCGGCCCGGTGGTCGGCTCGCTCCTGCTCGGCCTGTACGACGCCGAGGGCGCTCTCCAGCACGTCGGCGTGTGCGCGGCCTTCCCGATGAAACGCCGCGCGGAACTGATCGACGAGCTCGCGCCGCTGCTCATGGCCGACCCGGCGGCCGAAGGCCACCCGTGGGCGGCCTGGGCCGAGGAGGCCGCACACGAAAGCGCCCGGCTTCCTGGGGCGACCAGCCGCTGGACCGGCAAGAAGGACCTGTCGTGGGTGGCGGTGCGCCCCGAGCGGGTGGTGGAGGTGGCGTACGACCACATGGAGGGCGACCGGTTCCGGCACACCGCACAGTTCCGCCGCTGGCGCCCGGACCGCTCCCCCGACAGCTGCACCTACGCACAGCTGGAGGAGCCGGTCCGGTACGACCTCGCGGAGGTGCTCTCGTCAGGGGGTGGGTGAGGGACAGGCCGGTGCGGTGGGGGTGCCGGTGGAGCCCGGCGTCGTCGGCGCGGAGGGTGATCCGGCGGGGCAACCCGGCAGGCCGGGGCTGTCCGACGGCGAAGGCCCAGGACTCGTGCTGTTTGACGGCGAGGGCGATGGACTCGGAGAAGCGGAGGCGGACGGTGAGGACGAAGGGGACGGCGACTGCGGAGGCGGCGACGCGGACGGGCTTCCGCCGGGATGCGCGGGGACCGGGGCGGAGGGCCCGCCGCCCGGCTGGGGCCCGATGACGATGCCGCCGCCCTGCTTCTTGCCGTGATCGGCGTCGATCTGCTGGGCGCTGCCCGCGCCGGGCGTGGTCGGCAGCACGCCCTTCCCGTCCGGTACGGCATGGGTGCCCCGGCGGTAGAACTCCAGCCACGACAGGACCGTACGCAGATAGTCGGCCGAGTGGTTGTAGCTCAGCACCGCTTGGTCCAGGTCGGCCGGGAGCGCGAGGTCACGGGAGTCCGCGCACAGGTACACCCCGGCGGCGAGCGCCGCGTCGAAGACGTTGTTGGGATCCTTTTGGCCGTCACCATTGCCGTCCTGGCCCCAGGTCGACCAGGTGGACGGGATGAACTGCATCGGCCCGACCGCGCGGTCGTAGCGGGTGTCACCGTCCAGCGCACCGTGGTCGGTGTCGGCGATGTCGGCGAAGCCCGCGCCATTGAGCACCGGCCCGAGGATGGGTGTCAGCGTCGTCCCGTGCGCGTCGACCCGGCCACCGCCCGCGTGCCCCGACTCCACCTTGCCGAGGGCGGCGAGGAGTTGCCAGGGCAGGTGACAGCGGGGTTCGGAGTTCCGCAGCCGCGCCTGGGCCTGCTGGTACGCGGCGAGGACGGTGGCGGGGATGCTCTCCTGCGTCCACACCGGGTCGATCGCGCCCACGGCGGGCGGCGCACTCGGGGGCCGTGGCGAGACCAGCGGCGGGAGCTCGGTGTGGTACGAGCCGTCGGCCGGGGGCTGTTCGCGCAGGGCGGCCAAGGAGCCGGACACGGGATCGTCCGGGCGGGGCGGCGCCGCGTGCAGGAGGCCGGGGGCCTGCGAGGCGGTGAGGGCGGCCATGGCGACGGCCGCGACCGCCGTACCGGCGAGCCCGCGCCGTAACCGCTTCCCGCCCGGCAGCCGCGCGGCGAGGTGGAACTCCGGGGCCTTCACGATCCCTGCCCGAAGGTGTCGATGCCGGAGATCTGCCAGGTGGCGCCGCTCCCCCGCACCATGTCGACGGTGAACATGGCGGCCGCGTAGGTGGTTTCGGGCTTCTTGCCCGCCGTTCGCGTGCTGCTCTGGTCGGCGTAGACGAGGACCCGGGCACGAGAGCCGTCGATCATCTCCACGCCGCTCTCGGTCACGGTGGTCGTAAGCACCAGCTTCTGGTCCTTGGCCTGGGCCCGCACGGCGGCCAGCATGTCGCGGTGCTGCTGAACCGCCCTGCCGGTGAGGAGAGTTGAGACGGCCTTGTCGGCGGGTGCGGTGTCGGCATAGTTGTACGAGAACAGCGCGGCGACGGCCTTGGCCGTCTGCCCCTTGACCTCGCTGGTTCGGGCCGGATCGGTGAGGGCGGCGTTCCGCGCGGCCGGATCGGAGCGCAGCGAATCGGCCCGGGTGGCGGCGAGGGCGCCGAAGGCCCCGAGCAGGACGACGAGTAGGCACAGGACGACGGGGGCCAGGACGGAAACCCGGCGGCGAAGGACGCCGAGGGACCGCTCGGTGGCCGCTCGGAGGGAGGCGGAACGCGTCCCGGCCGACAGCGAGGGAGCCCTGACCTCCGAACCAGCCTTACTTTTAAGGGAGTTGACGCCCTTGGACGCATTGGATGAACGCTTCCCGCGCTCCGGCGGTGTCTCTGTCGCAGCGGCACGGGCGGCGCCCGCGTGCGCGAGTCGGCGTTGGCGGTTGACCAGATGGCGGGTCGTCGACATGTGCGGCTCCTGTCCGGGGCGAGTGGAGGTCAGTTGGCCGCGCTGTTGCCGACCGGCGCCTGGCCGAGGGCGCTGAGCTTCCAGCCGGCGGGCGTACGGGTGAGTTCGCCGAGCATCCGGCTGTCCTTGGCGGCGGGCTTCTCCTTCGGCGCCTGCACGGTGATGCGCAGCGCCACCATCACCCTGGCCCGGCCCGCCCGGTCGTCGAGCTCGGTGACCGCGCCGTCGAGCACCTTGGCGGTGGTGACGGTCTGCGCCTGCTGTACCTGCTTCTCGAACTCGCTCCGCCCGTTGGCCAGTTGCTGGTGGAGGTCGCCGGTGGTGGAGTCCTGCCACATGTCGAGGCCGTGGGCCAAGTCCTTGTGGTCCAGGGTGGAGAGGTTCTGCACGGCCTGTTCACCGGCCGCGAGGACCTTGTCGCGGGAGGCGGCATAGGCGGCGGAGCCGTCGTGCGCCGCGCCGTACCAGGACCAGCCCGCCCACACCGCGAATCCGCCTGCCAGCAGGGTGAGCACCATCGCGGCGATGAGCAGGGGCTGGATCGTCATGCGTGCCATGTTCTTCGTGATCCCTCTCGCGGGGCCCGGCGGCAGCGGGCGCGTCCTAACGGGCTCGGATGTCGGTGATCTGCCAGTGACCGTCGGCGAGTTGGGCCGTGATGGACAGCTGGGCGGCAGCGGTGGTGGCGGGCTTCCCGTCGCGCTGGGCCCGCTGATCGAGGAAGACGAGCAGCTCAGCCGTGTCGTGGGTCAGCCGGGTGACACCGGCCCGCACGACATGGGTGGTGAGGCTGAGCTTCTGATCGGCGACCCGTTGCCTCACTTCACCGAACAGCGCGATGTATTGACCGGCGGCCCGCCCGCCGAGCAGCTCCTTCGCCGCGTCCTCGGTCGCGCGGGTGTCCTGGGGTACGTACGAGAAGACCTTGCCGAGGGTGTTGCTGACGTCGCCGATGACCTGGGTGGTGGCTGAAGTGTCGGTGAGTGCGTGGTTGCTGGTGGCGGTGGTGTCGGTCAGCTGCCTTGCCTGGAACAGGAGTCCGGCTCCGACGAGGAGAAGCGCGAACACGCAGGTGAGGGTGAGGGCGCGGCGGAAACGGCTGGTGGGGGGTGTCGACTCGACGGGGCCGTCGGGGTGGGCGTCGGGAGCCGCCGCCTCGGCTTCGGCGGAGCCGTCGGGGCAACGATCAGGGCTCGCCGCACCCACTTCGGCGGAGCCGCCGGGGCAACTGTCGGGACCCGCCACGTCGACCGCGCCGCCCTCATCGCGCCCGGGATCCGGTTCCGCATCCCGCTCCGGGTCCGGCTCCGAAGCCGCCTTCAGCTCTGCTGTGCTCACGCGCATCTCCCTATCGGTCCGGGGTCAGGGGGCGGCGACCGGGACCGCGTTGAGTGCCTTCAACTTCCAGCCGGATCCGGTGCGTTCGAGCGCCGCCTCGAAGCGCTTGCGGTCGGTGGTGGTTGCCACGCCGCCCGCCGGGGTGAGCTGGACCTGCACGGTGGCGATGAGCTTCGCCGTGCCGGAGCGGTCGTCGAGTTCGGTGACGGCGGCGTCGGTAACGCTGCCGCGCGCCGAGGTGATCGGCTTCCCTGCCCCCGTCCGGCGGAGCGCGTCGTACAGCGGGCCCGTCGAGGCGTCCAGCCAGGTGCGCAGGTCCGCGTCGGGGTGAGCCGCGTCCAGCGTGGAGAGCGCGGCGATCTGCGTCCGGCCCGCCTTCAGGACGGCGTCGCGTGAGGCGGCGTACGCGACCGTGGAGTCGTCCGGCGCCTCCAGGTACGTCCACCCGGCGAAGGCCGCGAAGGCGAGCGAGGAGGTGAGTGCGGCCGCCACGAGGGCTCGGCGGAGCCGGGGTTGGCCGGGGAGCCTGATCACGGGCGCGCCCCCTTTCCGTCGGCGGCGTTCAGGCCGAGCAGCCCCGCCAGGTCAAAGGGGCCGCCGCTCGGCAGCGCGGGCAGGGCCAGGGCCCCCGGGAGCGCCGACGGAGGGACGGCGGGCGCGACTTGCCGCGTCGGAGGAAGTGCGCCTGGCTGAGCGGGAGTCGGGACCGGGCCGCCGGTCGGGGCGTGGGCCGAGCCGCGCACGTCGGTGCCGCTGCTCGCGGGCGCGGCGCATCTCGCCCTGGTGTTGAGGTTCGGCGTGTCGAGGGTGTCGAGGCCGTTGCGGTAGACCGTGCCGCCGTATCCGTCGGTGCAGGGAAGCGGCGCGAAGAAGGTGACCGCCATGCCCAGGTTGGCGCCCTTGGCGTCGATGGCGGTGGCTCCCGCAGCGGCCAACGGCGGTAGTTTTACCAGGAGTTCCTCGATGCCGCGCTGCCGGGTCACCGCCACGTCGGCGGTCGTGAGGAGATTGGCGAGCACCACGCTGATCTGCGGGTTCAGATCCCGGAGCAGACCGCTGATCTGCCCGGCCGCGTCGGGCGCGGCGGCGATGAGGCGGCGCAGATCGGTGTCCGAGCCCTTGAGTGTCGCGGCCAGCCGCTGCGCCCCCGAGGCGAAGGTCTTGATGGCCTGCCCCTCCTCGGCCTGGGTGCTCAGTACGGTCTGGCCGTCCGCGAGCAACGTCGTCGTGGTGGGCAGGGCATTGTCGGCCGCCTTCACGAAGTCGGTGCCGTTGTCGAGGAGCACCTGGAGGTCGTCGCCGCGCCCTTCGAAGGCCTTGCCGAACTCGTCGACAACGGTGCGCAACGAGTCCAACGGCACCGATGCGGCAAGGCTGTTGACGCTGCCGAGCACGGTCGTGACGGGCGCCGGGGTGGCGGTGTCGTACTGGTCGATCTCGCCCCCGTCGCCCAGATACGGAGCCCCGCCGGAGGTGGGCCGCAGGTCGATGTACTGCTCGCCGACGGCGGACAGGTTGGCCACCACCGCCTTCAGCGCGGTCGGGATGGGCGGGGCCGCGTTGTCGATGTGCAGCTCGGCGACGACCCCGTCGTCGGTGAGCCCGATGGGGCCGACCCGGCCCACCGACACGCCCCGGTAGGTGACGTTGGAGTGGGTGAACAGGCCGCCGGTCTCGGCGAGATGGACCTTCACCGTGTAGTAGTCGCGGATGCCGACGTAGTGGCCGACGTCCGCATACCGCAATCCGGTGTAGCCGAGGACCAGCACCCCGATCACGAGGAACGCGAGGTTCTTGAGCTTCGTCGCGAGGGTCAGCATCAGCGCGTCCCTCCCGCGCCGCCGACAGATGGCAGGCCGAGCGGCGCCTTCTGCGCACTCCCGACCGTCGGCGGCGTCGTCAGCGGCGGGATGACCTGGGTGCCGGGGGTAGCCGTCACGTCGAGGTAGACGTTGAGGTAGTCGCCCTTCACCCCGCGCAGCACCTCGTCCGTGAACGGATAGGTGAGAAGGACCTGGAGCGAGTCCGGCAGGTCCTTGCCGGAGTCCGCGAGCGCCTTCAGCGTCGGTGCGAGCGCCAACAGATCGGCCACCATGTCGTCCTTGCTCTTGTTGATCGTCGACACGGCGACGGTGGAGAGGGTGTCGAGCGACTTGAGCATCGTGAGGAGTGAACCCCGTTGGTTCTCCAGGACTTCGAGTCCCGGGGACAGTCCGGTGAGTACCGTGCCGACCTGCTGTTTGCGGGTGGCGAGAGTGCTGGAGAGCCGGTTGACCCCGTCGAGCGCGTCCGTGATGTCGCCGCGGTGCCCGTCGAGGTCGGTGACCAACGTGTTGACGCGCTGGAGCATGGAGCGCACCTCGGGCTCGCGGCCGCCGATCGCCTTGTCGAGTTCGGTCGTGATGGTCTTGAGCTGGTTGACGCCGCCCCCGTTGAGCAGCATGGAGAGCGCTCCCAGGACCTCCTCGACCTCGGGGTTGCGGTTGGTCCGCGCGATCGGGATGGCGGCGCCGGGCCCGAGGCGCCCCTGGGCCGTCTCCTTGGACTCCTTCGCCGGCGCGGAGAGCTGGACGAACTTCTCGCCGAGGAGGCTGGACTGTTCCAGCCGGGCGTAGGCGTTGGCGGGCAGCTTCACGTCCCCCCTGATCCGCATGGTGACCTTGGCGGACCAGCCGTCGGGGGCGAGCGACACCTTGGTGACCCGGCCGACGGCCACGTCGTTGACCTTCACCGCCGCCTGCGGCACCAGGCTCAGCACGTCGGCGAAGTCGGCGGTGATGTCGTACGGATGACTGCCCAGGTCGGCGCCGCCCGGCAGCGGGAGCTGGTCGATCCCGGAGAACGAGGGCACCGAGCAGCTGCCGAGGGTGAGGGCCAGGGCGACGACGACGGCGACTCCGGCGCCCACTGCGGCTCCGCTACGGCGCGTGATGCGGGCCTTCATCCCTGGCCCCCCTTCTTCGCCGCGGGGTCGCCTTTGGCGGGGTCGGCCGCCGTCCCGTACACGGTGCCGACCGGGGGCAGCGGCAGTGCGGGGAGCGCTTTCAGGCGGGCTTCCGGGACCGGCACGAGCCCCGCGCCGCCCGCGACCGCCGGGTTGGGCGGGAGGACGATGGCGCCGCCCATGCTGATCTCGTTGATGTTGCCCCGGCCGTCGAGGGTGCGGTGCGCCGGGTCGTAGGCGTTGAGCGCGTTTCCGGCGGCCAGGGGCGCGGTGTCCAGGGCCTCCGCGAGCGAGGCCCGCTGGTCGACGAGGATCTGGGTGAGCGGGGCGAGCTTGTCGACCTCGGTCTTGAGGGCGCCCCGGTTGTCCTGGATGAAGGTCTTGACGTTGCCGAGCGCGGTGCCGAGTTCCTTGAGCGCGCCTGCCAGGTTGTCCTTGTTGTCGGCGAAGAACGAGGTCACGTCGGCGAGCTGGTTCTGCGCGTCGCGCACCGCGCCGTCCTTGTTCTTCAGCATGGTGGTGAACGTCTGCAGGTAGGACAGCGTGGCGAAGAGGTGCTCGCTGCTGCCGTCCAGGGTCTTGGCCGCCTTGCCGAACTGCTCGACAACGTCGCCGATAGCGGCGCCGTTGCCGTCGAGGTTCTTTGCCCCGGTGTCGAGCAGCCCCGAGAGCGCTCCCGAGGCGTTCGCCCCGCTGGGGCCGAGCGATTTGCTGAGCTCGGTGATGGAGGCGTACAGCTGGTCGACCTCGACGGGAGTGGCGTTGCGCGAGGCCGGGAGTTCCGCCCGGTCGGCGATCTCGGGGCCACCGGTGTAGGCCGGGGTGAGCTGGACGTACCGGTCGGCCACGACGCTGGGCGAGACGACGGCGGCCCGCGCGTCCTTGGGCACCCGTACGCCCCGGTCGAGCGTCACCACCACCTTGACCTGCTGGCCCTGCGGCGTCACCGAGTCGACCTCGCCGACCTTGACGCCGAGGATCCGCAGGTCGGACCCGGGGTAGATGCCGACGGCATGGTCGAAGTAGGCGGTGATCCGCTTACCGTCCGAGCCGGCGAACACGCGGAGGCCGCCGGCCACTGTGGCGGCGATCACGGCGAGGGCCAGGACGATCGTGAGAACGCGTCGCCGGCTCATGGGTAGCCTCCGTTCTTCGGCGGCATGCAGCCGTGGTCCGGAAGCGACTTCGCCGGCAGATAGTTCCTGGGCACGAGTCCGCAGATGTAGGTGTCGAACCAGCGGCCGTTTCCGAGGGTGTTGCCGACGAGCCGGTAGTAGGGACCGGCGAGCGCCAGCGTGCGGTCGAGGCCCTGCCGGTTCTTCATGAGAACGTCGGTGACGCGCCCCAACGCCGTGAGCGTGGGCTTCAGTTGGGCCGCGTTGTCCTTGACGAGCCCGGTGAGCTGGGTGCCGAGGCCGCGGGTTCCGGTGAGAAGCGCCTGGATGGCGTCGCGGCGCTGCTTGAGTTCACCGAGAAGCAGTCCGCCGTCGTCGATGAGCGTCTCGAAGCTGCTCTTCCTGTTGGCCAGTGTCTTCGTCAACTCCTCGCTGCCTTTGAGGAGTTGGGCCAGTTGCGTGTCTCGCCGGGACACGGTCTTGGACAGGGCCGAGAGTCCGGTGACAGCGGTACGCACCTCGGGGGGCGAGTCCTTGAAGGTGTCGGAGATCGTCTCGAAGCTCTTGGCGAGCTGCGCGGTGTCGATGTCGCCGATCGTGTTGCTGAGCCCCTCGAAGGCCTGTGTGACGTCGTACGGGGATGTCGTGCGGGCCAGCGGGATGCGGCTGCCGGGGTCCTGTTTCGCGGTGCCGAGCGGGTCGATGGCCAGGTACTTCTCGCCGAGCAGGGTCTTGATGGCGATGGCCGCGGTCGAGGCGTCGCCGATCCAGGCGTGCTTCACCTTGAAGGTGACCTTCACCTTGGCGCCGTCCAGCGAGACACCGCTGACCTCGCCGACCTTGACCCCGGCTATCCGTACCTCGTCGCCGTCGCGCAGACCGGCGGACTCGGAGAAGTCGGCGCTGTAGGTGGTGCCGCCCCCGATGAGCGGCAGCGAGTCCGCGTTGTATGCGGCGACGCCGATCAGCGCAAGGAGCAGCAGCCCCACCAGGCTGACCGCGACGGGGTTGCGCTCCTTCATGGGCTTGAGGCGGGGGCGCTTCAGGGTGGGGCGCCGCGAGGCGGGTCGCTTCGACGCGGGGCGCGGCGGACGGAGGGACCGGGTCCGGCGCGGTACGGGCAGTCTCATCCCCGGCACCTCGAATCGCTGACCGGGATTCCGGTGGGCGGCGGGCTGCCGTCCTCGGTGGTCACGCCGGACACCTTGGCCTCGCAGAGGTAGAGGTTGAGCCAGGATCCGTAGGACGCCATCCGCGTGACGGCCCGCAGCTTGTCGGGGGTCTTGCGCAGGAAGCCTTCGATCCGGGGAGCGCTCTCGGCGAGGTTGGAGGAGAGCCGGCCGAGCTGTTTGATGTCGTCCTTGAGCGGGGCCCGGCCGTCCTCGAACAGCCCGGCGGTGACGGTGGTGAGGTCGCCCATCGCGGCGATGGCCTCGCCGAGCGGCTTGCGGTCGCCCGCGAACCCGGAGACGAGCTTCTGGAGCGTGACCACCAGGTCGTTGACGCCGGCTTCGCGGTCGTTGACGGTGGTCAGGACGGTGTTCAGGTTGGTGACGACCTCGCCGATCACCTTGTCCTTGGCGGCGACGGTCGTGGTCAGCGAGCCGATGTGTTTCAGCAGGCTGTCGACGGTGCCGCCCTCGCCCTGGAGTACCTGCACGATGGAGCCGGCGAGCTGGTTGACGTCCTTGGGCGAGAGCCCTTCGAAGAGGGGCTGGAACCCGTTGAAGAGCTGGGTGAGGTCGAGGGCGGGAGTGGTGCGCTCCACCGGGATGGTCGCCCCCGGCGCGAGCGTGGCACCGACCGCGCCGGTGCCACGGCCGAGTTCGATGTAGCGCTGGCCGACCATGTTGAGGTACTTGATCGAGGCGGTGGCCGTGCCCGGCAGCGTCCGGCTGCGCTGCACGGAGAACGTGACCTGGGCGAGCCGCCGGTCGACGACCTCCACGCTGTCGACCTGGCCCACCTTCACCCCGGCGATGCGGACGCTGTCGCCCTCGATGAGGCCGGTGGTGTCGGTGAAGCGCGCCTTGTACGTCCGGGTGTCGCCGACCCCGGTGTTGGCGATGGAGAGGGCGAGGACCGTGGTCGCGAGCGCCGTCACCAGGACGAAGACGAGCGACTTCACGAGCGGGCCCGCGATGCTGCGGCGCTTCACTTGATGGTCACCTCCGTCCCCCTCAGGGCGGGCCCGACGAGCAGACTGCTCCAGTCCGGCAGGGACTGCGGGCCCTGGTGCAGACCGGGTGCGAGCAGCTCGTTCACCAGCTGGTTCTCCTGCGGCGAGTTCGCGGGACCGAGCCCGGCGGCGGAGGCAGCCGCGGTGTTCGTGAGCGCTCTCTCGGCGGGCAGCGGGGCGCCGAGGTACGGCATCGGGTAGCAGTGCGGGCCGCCGCTCGCCGTGTACGCGGGGGCGTCGCGGCCGGGGACGTACTTGCCGAGCGAGGGCACGGCCTTGACCGTGACGTGGAGGCCGGGCTCGTCCGTGCCCTTTCCGAGCGCCTTGTCCATCGCGGGGACGAACCCGGCGAGGGTGCGCAGGGTGCAGGGGAAGGACGAGGAGTACGTGGCGAGGAGTTCCAGGGTGGGGCGGCTCACCTCGCTGAGCCGGATGATGTTGTCCTTGTTCTGCTGGAGGAAGGCCGTGAGGTCCTGGGCGGTCTTCGTCGTCTGCCCGTAGACGCCGAGGAGTTGGGTCTGCTGGTCGACGAGGGTGCCGGTGGTGGTCGTGGCGTCCGTGAGCGCTTTCAGGATGTCGGGGGCGGCGTCGCTGTAGGTCTGGGACACCTTGACGAGCTGCTTCAGGTCGGCGTTGAGGGTGGGCAGGTTCGGGTTGAACTTCTTCAGGTGCGCGTCCAGGGTGACGAAGGTGTCGCCGAGCTGGGAGCCGCGGCCGCGCAGCGCCTGGGCGACGGCGGAGAGCGTCGCCGACAGCTTGTCCGGCTTGACCGCGGTGAGCATCGGCAGGACGTTGTCGAGGACCTCCTCCAGCTCGATGGCGTTGCGGGACCGGTCCTGCGGGATGGTCGCGTCGGCCGAGAGCGCTCTCGTCGACGGGTTCGGTGGCGGTACGAGTGCGACGAACCGTTCGCCGAAGAGCGTCGTCGGCAGCATCTGGGCGCGCACGTCGGACGGGATGTGGCCGCGCTTTCCGGGCTGGAGGGCGAGGGTGAGCTTCGCGCCCTCGCCGTCGGCGCTGATGGTGCGGACCTCGCCGACGACGACGCCGCGCAGCTTCACCTCGGCGCCCGGGTGCATCTCGTTGCCGACGCTGCTCGTCTCGACGGTGATGGTGTCCGACCGCGTGAAGTCCTTGTCGTACACGGCGATCGAGAGCCACACGAGGAGCACCGGGACCACGAGGAAGACGACTCCGGCGAGGCGGCGGCGGACGGTCGGCGTGTTCATCCGGCCACCTTCACGGTCGTGGTGGCGCCCCAGATGGCCAGCGAGAGGAAGAAGTCGGTGACGGCGATGAGCACGATCGCGTTGCGGACGGATCGTCCCACCGCGACGCCGACCCCGGCCGGGCCGCCCGTGGCGCGGAAGCCGTAGTAGCAGTGGGCCAGGATCACCATCACGCTGAAGACGAGCACTTTGAGCACGGAGAGCAGCACGTCGGTCGGCGAGAGGAAGAGGTTGAAGTAGTGGTCGAAGGTGCCGCGCGACTGCCCCTTGAAGACCACCGTGGTCAGCCGGGACGCGACATAGGAGCTGAGCAGCCCGATCGCGTACAGCGGGATGATCGCGACGACTCCGGCGATGATCCGGGTGGTGACGAGGTAGGGCAGGCTGCGTACGCCCATGCCTTCGAGGGCGTCGACCTCCTCGTTGATGCGCATCGCCCCGAGCTGGGCGGTGAAGCCGGCGCCCACGGTGGCCGACAGGGCGAGACCTGCGACGAGCGGGGCGATCTCGCGGGTGTTGAAGTAGGCGGAGACGAAGCCGGTGAAGGCGGCGGTGCCGATCTGGTTCAGCGCGGCGTAACCCTGGAGGCCGACCACGGTGCCGGTGAACAGGGTCATGGCGATCATCACGCCGATGGTGCCGCCGATGACACCGAGCCCGCCGCTGCCGAAGGCGACCTCGGCGAGCAGTCGCTGGACCTCCTTCGTGTAGCGCCGCAGCGTGCGCGGGATCCAGAGCAATGCCCGTACGTAGAAGGCGAGTTGGTCGCCTGAACGGTCGAGGAGAGCGAAGAGGGCCATCGGGTCAGCCGCCCTTCGGGGGGACGATCTGGAGGTAGATCCCGGTGAGGACCATGTTCACGAAGAACAGCAGCAGGAACGTGATGACGACGGACTGGTTGACGGCGTCGCCGACGCCCTTGGGGCCGCCGCGCGGATGGAGCCCGCGGTAGGCGGCGACGATCCCGGCGATGAACCCGAAGATCAGCGCCTTGATCTCGCTGACGTACAGATCGGGGAGCTGGGCGAGCGCGGAGAAGCTGGAGAGGTAGGCGCCCGGGGTGCCGCCCTGCATGATCACGTTGAAGAAGTAGCCGCCGAGGGTGCCGACGACGGAGACCATCCCGTTGAGCAGCACGGCGACGAACATGGTCGCCAACACCCTGGGTACGACGAGGCGCTGGACGGGCGAGACGCCCATGACCTCCATGGCGTCGAGTTCCTCGCGGATGGTGCGCGAGCCCAGGTCGGCGCAGATTGCGGAGCCGCCGGCGCCCGCGATGAGCAGCGCCACGATGAGGGGGCTCGCCTGCTGGATGACGGCGAGGACGCTGGCGCCGCCGGTGAAGGACTGGGCGCCGAGCTGCTGCGTGAGTGAGCCGACCTGGAGCGCGATGACGGCACCGAACGGGATGGAGACGAGGGCCGCGGGCAGGATGGTGACGCTGGCGATGAACCAGAACTGCTCGATGAATTCCCGTAGCTGGAAGGGGCGCTTGAAGACCGCCCGGGTGACGGCGGCGGCGAGCGCGAAGAGCCGCCCGGTCTGGCGGAACGCGCCGAGCCCGGGGAGCGGGCGACGCGGCGGCCGGGGCGGGGTGGGGGTCGGGGCCGGCGGGTTTCTCTCGGCCTCCGTTGTCATGGCGTCGCCTCCTGGGTCGGCGCCATGCCGTTCTCGATGGCGCGGCGGGCCGAGGGCGGCAGCTGGTCGAGCATGGCCATCACCCGCAGCTTGCGGCGCAGCACCGCCTGCCGGGCGGGCAGGCCCGGCGAGGGTTCCAGTTGTGCGGGGATGCGGCGCGGTGAACTCTCGTACTCCTGAGGAGAGTTGAGCTGTTCCATGGCGAGCGTCGCGGCGTCCTTCTCCTCGGACATGCCGATGGGGCCCTCGCGGCGCCCGCTGAGGAACTGGGCGACGACGGGTTCCTCGCTGGTGAGGAGCACCTCGCGCGGGCCGAAGGTGACGAGGTTCCGGCGGAAGAGCATGCCCATGTTGTCGGGCACGGTCGAGGCGATGTCGAGGTTGTGGGTGACGATCAGCATCGTCGCGTCGATCTGCGCGTTCAGATCGATCAGGAGCTGCGAGATGAAGGCCGTGCGGACCGGGTCGAGCCCCGAGTCCGGCTCGTCGCACAGGATGATCTGCGGGTCGAGCACCAGGGCGCGGGCGAGCCCGGCGCGCTTGCGCATCCCGCCGGAGATCTCCCCGGGCAGCTTCTCCTCGGCACCGAGGAGGCCGACCATGTCCACGCGCTCCATGACGATGCGCCGGATCTCGGACTCCTTCTTGCGGGTGTGCTCGCGCAGCGGAAAGGCGATGTTGTCGAAAAGGGACATCGAGCCGAACAGGGCACCGTCCTGGAACATCAGGCCGAAGACTTTCCGGGTCTCGTAGATGTCCCGCTCGGGGCTGCTCACCATGTCGACGCCATTGATGAGGACCCGGCCGCGCTCCGGCTTGAGCAGCCCGATGAGTGACTTGAGGAAGACCGTCTTTCCCGTGCCCGATGGCCCGAGCATGACGCTGACTTCTCCCGCGGGCAGGGTGAGGGTGACGTCCTGCCAGATGTTCTGCTTGCCGAAGGACTTCGTCAGACCTTCGACCACGACTTCAATTCCCATACCACCTCCAGCAGGCACATACCGAGTGACGCGGGGGCACCGAGGGGCGCACGGTAAGTTGCTCGGCTGCGCCGAAACAAGATCCCGGACGGCCACATCGGTGAAATCCCTTTTCCTTGTCACTCGTTGACAAGTTTCCAAGTCGGCCTGGCGGACGACTGCGCAGCAATTGAGCAGTTGTGGGCAGCCGCGAAAGGGCGGGGGCGCCGCGGCCGAGGGGAGCCCGACCGTGGCGCCCCCGCCCCGGGCAGCGAGCCCGGGCCCGGAATCAGGGACGGGCCTGGGGCTTCGCCCGTGCGGCTCCCGGCCTTCGGGGGCGCGGCCGGGAGCGTGGACGCCGGTGGACCGGATACCGGGTGAGCGGACCGGACCAACCGCACACCGGACGCTACGACCGGGTAACCTCGCTCTGCAATACCGGTTCCGGAAGTTTCCGCGAGCCCGCGCCCGGCCGTCGGCAACTTGTCATCACAGCAGCGCTTTCCCTCCGGAACTTGTCACAAGGTGAGGGGTTTCACCTGCAACTGGCCGACCGGCCCATCTTTATGGGGAGAGAACCGGGAACTTCGGCACGAATGACCTGACTCCGTCGGCTGGATTGCGCACCAACCGACAAGAAAACGCCGCCGGTTGCTCACCGGTGGCACAAGGAAGGGCCTTGCTCGGCACAATCTTCAACGCCAGGATTGTGCGCCGATGTTTCTCGCAAGTAACGTCCGCCTCGTCACGGTCGTACGTGGCCGAATCCGTACCCGTAGCTGGTGAAATCGGAGGAATTTACTGTGCGAAGCACCCTTGGAAAGCTTGCGCTGGTATGCGGCGCCGCGACGGCCGCATTCGCCCTGGCGACCGCGCCCGCCATGGCCGCGTCGCCCACGAACTGGGTGATCGGCCCGGGCTCGCCCGAGAGTTTCACCGCCACGTCCAGCAACGTCGTGCTCTCCGTCAACGGCATCGACATGACCTGCACCTACTCGGACGCCGGGGGCTCCCTCCAGAGCGCCACGGGCAACCCTGCGGCGGTCGGCAGCATCGACCCGGTGCACTTCGGCAGATCCGGTGAGCCGTGCACCAGCTTCCTCGGTGCGGTCGACACGGTGGCGAACACTCCCTGGACGCTGAACGTGACCGACTACGACGCGGGCAGCGGCATCTCGCAGGGCTACATCTCGGGCATCAACGCCCGTGTTTCCGTGGCGACTTGTGCCTTCACCGTGACCGGAACCGCGCACGGCACCTACACCAATGCGACCGGCGACCTGGCCATCGCGACCAACGCCACCGAACTGACGGTCTCGGACCCGACGGCGGGCTGCTCGGGTGTGGTGTCGGCCGGTGACCACCCCTCGTTCAACGGCGACTTCTTCGCGGTGGTCAGCGGTACCGGCACGCACCCCACCATCGTCGGCTCGTAACGCCGAATGACGCGGCGCGTACACCCGGGACCGCCCGGCCGGGGCTCATGGCCGGGCGGTCCCCCAGCCGCGGCGCAGGCCGATTCGAGGAGCTGAGCGAGTGGAGCTGAACGCGACGTGACAGGGACCCCGAGCCCGGCCGGGCGATGGCGGAGCATGCGCGGGCGGGGCGCGGTCGCGGTGACCACCGTGGTCCTGGCCGGGATCGTGCCGGGTGCGGACGTGGCCCTTGGCGACCAGCAGGTCAGCACCGAACTCGCCTACAGCTGCGCCTTTCCGGGCGGGGCTCGGACGGTGAAGGTCGGGGTCGGCGCCAGGTTCCCCGACCGGGCCGCCGCGGGCGCAGCCATCAGGCCCGCCGAGGTCAGCACGTCGGTGACCCTGCCCGATGCCGCGGTCGCCGAGCTCACGAAACTTCGTGCGGCCAGGACCGGCGCCACCACCCGCCTCACGACCGAGGTGGCCCAGAACGGCGCCACGGCCCAAGCCCTCTGGCAGGGCGCCGCCCCCTCCGTGCCGCTCGCCGCGACGGGCGGCGCCACGCTCAAGGCGACCGGAGAGGTCTCGACCATCACCGCGAACAGCCCAGGCGACCTCACCATGACGGCGGCGGCCCTCACCCTCGACTTCAGCCCGGTCACCGCCGAGGGCGCCGCGACCGATCCCGCCACCCTCTCGGTGACCTGCACGCTCACCCCCGGCGAATCGGCTCTGCTCGCCAAAGTTCCCGTAACCACGGCCGGTTCCTCCCCCACCCCGACCCCAAGCACCTCGGCGACGGACCCCCCGACCGGCGGTCCGCGACAGCCCTCGCCCTCCGCACCCAACGTCGTCCCCCCGAAAACCCAGGGCGCCCCGCCCGCCACCGCGCCCGCGTGCCGGGGCGACACCACCAATCCGCTCGCCCTCGCGGCGTACACCACCGGGTACTCCAACGTCTCCAAAATGGCCGAGGCCTCCTTGATCCCCGTCTTCTGCGCCAAGGTCGTCCAGGGGCCCAGCCAGCTCAAACGCATCGAGGTCAGGCCGGGTGTCTTCGAACTCCATCTGCTCCAGACCTCGGTGGGCCGGCTCGACCACCAGGGCCGCGCCCAGACCCCGCCCGGCCCGGCGACGCTCCTCACCTTCGGGTTCATGCCCACCACCGCCACGATGACGCTGGAGGAGACCGGGCCCATGATCATCGACTCGGACCTCAACAACACCGCGGGGCACGGCGAGACGTACATCAGGATCCCGCTGACGCTGCGCATCTCCGACGTCAAGGTGAATGGGACACCCCTCGACGTCGGCCCCAACTGCCGTACCAACGGCTCCCTTTACTCCGACGACCCGGTCCCGGCGAAGAACACCAAGGACCACGTGGTCCTGCTGGGCAGGCTCAAGAAGGGCACCGACACGGTCTGGCGCGGCTACTCGCTCTCCCGGGGCGGACCGCTCGACGGCTCGGTGACCATTCCGCCCTTCACCGGCTGCGGGGTGGGCGAGGACCTCAGCCCGCTGTTCACCGCATCCGTGTCCGGGCCCGCCAACACGGTCAAGCAGAACCAGGGAGCGCCGTGCGCGTCCGGCATCCCGGACGACCCCGCCAAGCTCTGCACCCCCGACAAGCAGCCGACGAACGTACCGCTGCCGCTGCGTTGAGCGCACGCCGCGCGAATCAAGCCAACTCCCTTACGCGGCACGGCTGTTGTCGCACCCACCCATATCCGCACAGGACGTCGTGAGTCGAGACGTCGAGAGGGGACGACCTCATGAGACCCGTATCCACCCGTCTGCGCGCGGGGCTGCTTGCCACGTGCACGGCCCTGACCGTGCTGGTGACCGCGGGCCCGGCCTCCGCCGATTCCGCCCCCGTCACCCAACTCGGGGGAAACTGGGCCCCGTTCACCCGATGCCCGGTGGACGACCCGGCGATGCTCGCCGCCGACGGGCGCGCCGAGATCGTGCAGTGCATCGCCTCGCACGCGGCGAGCGGCTCCATCAAGCTGGGCAACACCGAGGTCGTCACCGGCGCCAGCGATCTGCAGGCCGGCGTGGTGCAGCACACCGGCGGCACGCCCACCCTGGTCGCACCGGCGGGCGGCGCCCTGATCGCCGACTCCGCCGACATCCCGGGCGGCCTGCTCGGCCTGATGTGCCCGAGCGACATCCCCGTCATCTCAGACATCTGCCGGCAGATCACCAACGGCACCCTCAACCGGATCACCGCGACCGTCGAATCGGCCGGCACGCCCACCGGCTTCGACCTGACCGCGGGCGCCACCTCCGGGAGGCCGATCCTCTCCATCCCGGTCCGCATCCACCTCCAGAACCCGCTCCTCGGCGGCTCCTGCTACATCGGCTCCGCCGCCCACCCGATCGTGCTGCGCCCGCAGAACGTCAGCGCACCGGCCCTCGGCATCAAGCGTTTCGACGGCAACGGCACGCCCAATACCGCGGGCGTCATGAACCGGCTCAGCCTCACCGGCGCGAGCCAGACGGACACCACGTTCGCGGTGCCGGGAGCAAGCGGTTGCGGGCTCGCCGGGATGCTCGACTGGGCGGTGAACCTCAAGACCGGGCTACCCTCGGCCGCCGGCAACAACAGCGTCGTGCTGGACGGTGCCTCGACCTACCTCGCCGGTCTGAACGCCCCGGGCACGGTCGTCCCGAACAACGGCAGACTCCTCTCCCAGTACTGGCATTCAGCGGTGCAGTAGCCTTCGCCGGCCCACCCGACGGCGGCCCGTGCACGCTCCCGGCCGGGCCGCCCCGGAATCGGCCGACAACCGATGCCCCATGAATCGAACACCGCCCCAAGTGTTGTCCATCTCAAGGGAGTTGTTCTAGGTTCGGCAGTCCGCGAAAGGTACGCACCTGACGGTCGATGGGAGCGCTTTCTCCATCAGCCCTCCCCCCACCGGGCGCCGTAGTGCAAGGGGAGTGAGATGCCCGCAGCCGCGCATTCACCGGACACCCAGGAGCCGTTGGGACCGCTCCCACAGGAGTTCGCCGCGATCATGCGGCCCGAACTGCCGGGCCTGCTCAAGGAGATCGGCGCCGAGATCACCCGCGCCTACCCCGAGTACGCCCGGCTGCTCGACGGGCCCTACGGCGAGGCCATCCGGGTCGGCGTCGAGCAGAACCTCGCCGTCTTCGTCGACCAGGTGGCCTCCCCCAGCGCCCCCTCCACGCTGCGCGACGAGATGTGCCGCCGCTTCGGCCGGTTCGAGGCGTACGAGGGCCGGAGCCTGGAGACCCTCCAGGGCGCCTACCGACTCGGCGCCCGGGTGGCGCTGCGCCGGGCGAAGAAGATCGGCCGGCGCTACAACCTCTCCCCCGCCCTGATGCTCAGCTTCGCGGACGCGCTCTTCACCTACGTCGAAGAGCTGGAAGCGCTCTCACGGGAGGGCTATCTGGAGGTCACCTCGTTCTCCGGGGAGCGCTCGGACGCGCTGCGAAGACGGCTGCTGCATCTGATCCTGGCCGGGTCCCCGGTGCCGCGCGCGGCGATCGCGGAGCTCGCCGACCGGGCCCACTGGCCGCTGCCCGAGCGGGTCACGCTGGTCGCGCTCCGTTCCGGGGCGGGGCTCACGCGGGCGGCGTTGGACAACGATGTCCTGCTCGATCCGGGCGAGCCGCTGCCCCATCTCCTGGTGCCGGGCCCGGTCGACGACGTACGAAGACGGATGCTGGACGCGGCCCTGCACGGGTCCGGGGCCGCGGTCGGTTTAGAGGTCCCCATCGGCGATGCGTCCGATTCCCTGCGCTGGGCCCGTCAGGTCCTCGAACTCGCCCGATCGGGGGTCATCGACAGCGCCCGTGGCACGCTGTATTGCGAGGACCACCTCGTCACGCTGTGGCTGCGCTCCGACCCGGCGCTCCTCGAACACCTCGGCCGCCGCGAGCTCGCGCCGCTCGACGCGCTCACCCCCGGGCGGCGCGACCGGCTCGTCGAAACCCTGCGGACCTGGCTCGCAACGCGTGGCACGGCCGCCCGGATGGGCGAACTGCTTGACGTGCACCCGCAAACCGTGCGCTATCGGATGCGCACCCTGGAGTCCATCTTCGGCGAGCGGCTCACCGATCCCGAACACCGGTTCGCCACCGAACTTGTGCTACGCGCAAGGGACCTCGGCCACCGCGATCGGCCCTGAACTTGCCCCGATCGGCGCCATAATCATCCGATTCACTTCGAAAACAACGGATAAATATCGTCAAGTCCTAAGGCCGGAGCGAACCCGCCGCTGGATATGCCCGTCTGAGTGGGCGGATGTCCGAAGGATGTCCGTACCACCCGCACTACGCCAGAGGCATACCGTATGTCTTCGCATCTGCCTGCCGTTTTCCGCGGCGCCGCCGCCCCGCACCCCCGCACCCTGCTCGACGTACTGGACGCGACGGCGGCCGCCCACCCGGGCGCACCCGCACTCGACGCGGGCGGCGAGAGGCTCACCTACCAAGACCTCTGCGACCGGATCACCGAACGCGCCGTGCGGCTCACCCGCCACGGCATCGGCCCCGGCGACCGGGTCGGCGTCCGGATCCCGTCCGGCACCTGCGACCTGTACCTCGCCATCCTGGCGGTCCTGCTGTGCGGCGCGGCGTACGTGCCGGTCGACGCGGACGACCCCGAGGAGCGCGCGGCGACCGTCTTCCGCGAGGCGGGGGTGTGCGCCGTGATCGAGGCCGAGGAGCGCATACTGCCGGGGCCCGTGGCGCCGCTGGCCGAGCGCTGGCGTCCCGCGTCGCCCGACGACGACGCCTGGATCATCTTCACGTCCGGTTCGACGGGACTGCCCAAGGGCGTGGCGGTCACCCATCGTTCGGCGGCCGCGTTCGTGGACGCCGAGGCCCAACTCTTCCTCAGCGAACGCCCGTTGGGCCCGGGCGACCGGGTGCTCGCCGGGCTCTCGGTGGCCTTCGACGCCTCGTGCGAGGAGATGTGGCTGGCCTGGCGGCACGGCGGCTGTCTGGTCCCGGCGCCCCGCTCGCTCGTGCGGGCGGGCCACGAGCTCGGACCCTGGCTGATCGAACGCGGCATCACGGTGGTCTCCACGGTGCCCACGCTCGCCGCCCTGTGGCCGGACGAGGCGCTCGACGAGGTCCGGCTCCTGATCGTCGGCGGCGAGGCCTGCCCGGGCGCCCTCGCGGACCGGTTCGCGGTCAAGGGCCGCGAGATGTGGAACACCTACGGACCCACCGAGACGACGGTGGTGGCGACCGCCGCGCGCATGCTGCCTGGCGAGCCGGTGCGCATCGGACTCCCGCTGCCCGGCTGGGAGTTGGCGGTCCTGGACGCGGCCGGCGACCCCGTTCCGTACGGCGGCGAGGGCGAGCTGGTCATCGCGGGCGTGGGCACGGCGCGCTACCTCGACGCCGCCAAGGATGCCGAACGGTTCGCCCCGCTGTCCCTCCTCGACACCCGGCGCGCCTATCGCACCGGCGATCTCGTACGGGCGGAGGCGGCCGGGCTCATCCATCTCGGGCGGGCCGACGACCAGGTCAAGGTGGGCGGGCGGCGCATCGAACTCGGCGAGATCGACGCCATGTTGAGGGCGCTGCCCGGCGTGCGCGCGGCGGCCGGCGCGGTGCGCGGCACCCCGGCAGGCGGCCAGATCCTGGTCGGCTACGTGGTGCCCGAGCAGGCCGGCTTCCGCGCCGACCAGGCCCGCGGCTTTCTCGCCGAACGCCTGCCGGCCGCCCTGGTGCCGCTGCTCGTCGAGGTCACCGAACTGCCCACGCGCACCTCGGGCAAGGTCGACCGGGACGCCCTGCCCTGGCCGCTGCCCTCCCAGCGTGGCCCGGCCGTCGACGCCGCACAGGACGACTCCACCGTGGCCCGTCTCGCCGGGGCGTGGGAGCGGATGCTGGGCGTGTGCCCCGAGCCGGACAGCGACTTCTTCGCGCTCGGCGGCTCCAGCCTGAGCGCGGCACGCCTCGCCTCCGAACTGCGCGAACACTACCCCGGCGTTTCCGTCGCCGACCTCTACCGCCGCCCCGTCCTGCGCGACATGGCCCAGCACCTCGAATCCCTCGAAGGCCCGGCCGCCGAGGCCCGGCCCGTACAGCCGGTGCCGTACGGCGCGGGAGTGGTCCAACTCCTCGTCACAGCCGGTCTGTTCGGGATCGCGGGACTGCGCGGGCTCGTCGGTCTGGCGATGCTCGACAACATTCTGGGGTGGCTCGCCCCGCAGGCCTGGGCGCCGCACACCTCCTGGTGGCTCGTGATCATCGCCGCGCTGGTCCTGCTGAGCGCGCCCGCCCGCTTCGTGATCGGCGGCGCGTCGGCGCGCCTGCTGACCCGGGGTGTGCTGCCGGGCGCGTATCCGCGGGGCGGCCGCGTCCATCTGCGGCTGTGGACGGCCGAGCGCATCGTGGCCGCGTTCGGCGTCTCCTCCCTGCTCGGCACTCCCTGGGCCCGGCTGTACGCGCGCTCGCTCGGCTGCCGGGTCGGGCCCGGCGCCGCCCTGCACGCCATGCCTCCGGTGACCGGTCTCGCCACGATCGGCCGGGGTGCGAGCGTGGAGCCGGAGGCCGACATCAGCGGCTGGTGGCTGGACGGCGCGACCCTGCACATCGGCGCGGTCCGCATCGGCGACGGCGCCCGGGTCGGCCACCGCAGCACCCTGATGCCCGGCGCGGTCCTCGGCGCGGACGCCGAACTGGAGCCGGGCGCCTGCCTGGACGGGCAGGTTCCGCCCGGCCGGCGCTGGCTCGGCTCACCGGCGCGGCAGGCCGAATCGTACGAGCGCGTCGCCGGCACCGGCTGGCCCACGCCGCGCTCCGGGCGCTCGCGCCGCTGGGCCGCCGCGTACGCGCTCTCCCTCATCGGCCTGCCGGTGCTTACGGCGCTGGCCACGGCGCCCGCGCTGGTCGGCGTGTACTACCTGGTGCGGTCCTGCGACACGCTCCCGGCGGTCGCGGTGCGCCTGCTGTTCGCGGCGCCGCCCATCGCGGTGGTCACCACCCTGTGCTCGGCGCTGACCCTCGCCGCCCTGGTCCGGATCCTCGGCCGGGGCCTGAAGCCCGGCTTCCATCCGGTGTCCGGCGGCGTCGCCTGGCGCGCCTGGCTGGTGACCCGGCTGCTCAGCGGCGCCCGCGGCAGCTTCTTCCCGCTGTACGCGAGCCTCGCGACCCCGGTGTGGCTGCGGCTGCTCGGCGCCAGGGTGGGCCGGCGCGCCGAGATCTCGACGGTGCTTCCGCTGCCCTCGCTCCTGACGGTCGAGGACGGCGCGTTCCTCGCCGACGACACCCTGGTCGCGCCGTACGAAATCCGGGGCGGCTGGCTGCGGTTGGGCACGGCGACCGTCGGGCGCAGGGCCTTCGTCGGCAACTCGGGCATCGTCGGCCCGGACCGCCGGGTGCCCGACGGGGCCCTGATCGGCGTGCTCTGCGACGCGCCCGCGCAGAGCGAGCCGGGCAGTTCGTGGCTCGGCCGGCCCGCGCTTCCGCTGCCGAGGGTGCCGACCGCGGCCGACCCCGGCCGCACCTTCGCACCATCGCGGGGGCTCGTGTTCGCCCGCGGCGCGGTCGAGCTGTGCCGGGTGCTGCCGCTGATGTGCTCGGTACTGCTCGCCGAGGCGGTGCTGATCGGCGAGCAGAGCGCTCTCAACCGCGGCGGCCTTCCGCTGGCCGCGCTGGCCGGGACGGTGCTGCTCGTGGCCGCGGCCGCGGTCGCGGGGCTCACGGCGACCGCCGCGAAGTGGATCCTGGTCGGCCGGTTCGAGCCGGGCGAGCATCCGCTGTGGTCGTCCTTCGTGTGGCGCAACGAGCTGTACGACACCTTCGTCGAGTCCCTCGCGGTGCCGTGGATGGCGGGCTCGTTCACCGGCACGCCGGTCCTCAACTGGTGGCTGCGCAGCCTCGGCGCGCACATCGGGCGCGGGGTGTGGCTGGAGACGTACTGGCTGCCGGAGACCGATCTGATCACGCTGGGGGACGGGGCGAGCGTGAACCGCGGGTGCGTGCTCCAGACCCATCTCTTCCACGACCGGATCATGCGCCTGGACACCGTACGGCTCGCCGAGGGCGCCTCGCTCGGCCCGCACAGCATCGCGCTGCCCGGCACCGACGTCGGCGCCCGGGCGTCGGTGGGCGCCGCCTCGCTGGTGATGCGCGGCGAGAGCGTGCCGCCGGACACCCGCTGGGCGGGCAACCCCATCGCGGGCGAGCAGTCTTCCGAGGCACAACTGCCCATGAGGCAGCCATTGGTGACGATCCATCAGGGATCTTCGCAGGAAGGGAGCGCCGCATGACCCGGTGCACGCGGCGGTCGCTCGTCCGGATCGCTGCCCTGTCCGCGCTCGGCGGCCTCGCCGTCGCGGACCAGGAAGCCGCCGGCCGCCGGGACCGCTACTTCCCGCAGCACGGCTCGTACGGTCACGACACGCTCGCCTACGATCTGCGGATCGCGTACGACTCGGTCAGCGGCCGGCTCGCGGGCACGGCGCTCATCCAGGCCGTCGCCCTGCGGCCGCTCGACCGGATCGAGCTCGACCTGTCCCGGCTCAGCGCGCACGCGGCACACGTCGACGGCAGGGCCGCCCGCATCCGCCAACGGCAGGGGAAGCTGTATGTGACGCCCAGTCGACCTGTCGCGGCGGGCGGGCTGTTCACGGCCAAGGTGCGGTACGGCGGGCGGCCCGCGCCGATCCGTTCGCCGTTCGGCAGCATCGGCTGGGACCGTACCGGCGACAGTCACGACGGCACCCTGGTCGCCTCCCAGCCGCTGGGGGCGCCGTCCTGGTTCCCGTGCAACGACCGGCCCGACGACAAGGCCGCCTACACCTTCCGGGTCACGGTGCCGCGCGACCGGCAGGCACTCGCGAACGGCACGCTCACCGAGTGCCGCAGCGAGGGCTCCACCGAGGTGTGGACCTACCACCACCCCGGCCCCATGGCCACCTACCTGGCCGCGCTCTACACCGGCCGCTTCCAGCACGACAGCGTGCTCGCGCCGGGGCCGCCGGGCGGCAAGCCGATCCCGGTGCACAACGCCTATCCGTCCCGCATCGCCGAGGCGGCCCGGCACGACCTCGGCCGCCAGCCCGACATGCTGCGGCACTTCTCGGAGCTGTTCGGGCCCTACCCCTTCGAGGCGTACGGCGCGGTGGTGGTCGACGCGGACCTCGGCGCGCCCGTCGAGAACCAGACCCGCGCGGTGTTCGGGCGCAACCACATCGACGGGCAGCGGGGCTGGGAGACGCTGGTGGCCCACGAACTGGCGCACCAGTGGTTCGGCAACAGCGTGGGCATCCGCGAGTGGCGGCACATCTGGCTCAACGAGGGCTTCGCGACGTACGCCGAGTGGCTGTGGTCGGAGCACATCGGCGAGGACAGCGCCGACGAGATCGCGCGGCGCGAGTGGCGGGGCCTGGCCAAGCGCACCCAGAACCTGCGGCTCGCCGAGCCGGGCCCGCGCCGCATCTTCGACGACCGCCTCTACAACCGGGGCGCCTGCACCCTGCACGCGCTGCGCCTGACGCTGGGCGACGAGCGGTTCTTCGCGGTGCTGCGCGGCTGGCACGCGGCGCGGCGCGGCAGGATCGGCGACACCGCCACGTTCATCGCCCACGCCGAGACCACGGCGGGAGAGGCGGTGCGCCCGCTGCTCCAGGCCTGGCTCTACGACAAGAGGCTCCCGGATCTGCCTACACGGATGACGAGTTGACGGTTCGTCATTCCTGCTCCGGACCCTCCGTCTCCGGCGCGTACGCGTCCGCCACCGCGTGCCGTCGGATCTTGAGCGAGGGGGTCCGGCGGGGGCCGCTCGTTCCATCGTCCGTAAATGGCTCGTCGGCGCTGTCGTCGTATACAAACCTTTCCGGCCGCACGGGTTCCGGATGGATCTATGACACATTCTGCCGATGTATGTCCCTTGCTAAGTCCCCTATGCCACCCCTTACTGTGCGCTTGGCTGTTAAGGGCCGATTTCCTGGTGGTCAGGGGGAGGGTCACGTGCGGATGCCGCGGGCACGACAAGGAGGGCTGTTCGCGGTGCACGTGCTGCGCGGGCAGGCACAGGTGCACTTCATGCCGAGCGCGCTGACCGGGGCGATCTTCACGGTCGCGCTGTTCACCGCCGGCTGGCAGTACGGGCTCTACGGACTGATCGGCACCGCGATCGGCACCGGCACCGCCCAGCTGCTCGGGGTGGACCGGAGCAGGGTGTCCGCCGGGCTCGAAGGGTTCAACGCCTGTCTGGTCGCGCTCGGCTTCGCGGTGTTCCTCGGGCCCGGGTATCCGTCCACGATGGTGCTCGCGGCGGGCGGTTGCGCGGTGGTCACCGTGGTGACCGCGGCCGCCACGACCCTGCTGCGCGGCCGGGGGCTGCCCACCCTGACGCTGCCGTTCTGCCTGATGGCGAGCGCCATGACGATCGCGGCGCCAAGCTTCGAGCGCGTGTGGCACGGCGGTCCGGCACCGGCCGGGCTGAGCCGGGCCGCCGAGGGGACGGTCGCCCTGGCCGTCGACGACGTGGCCCGCGCGTTCTTCGCCAACATCGCGCAGATCTTCCTCATGCCGCAGTGGTATGTCGGCCTGATCCTCCTGGTCGGCATCTTCGCGGCCAGCCGGACGGCGGGGGCGATGGCCTGCGTCGGAAGCGCCGTCGGCGTGGTGACCGCCTGGGCGCTCGGCGCCCCCACCGCCAGGATCGTGGACGGCACCATGGGTTACAACGCCGTGCTCGTCGCGATGGCGCTGTGCGGGGTGCTGCTCGCGGCCGACCGCTGGAGCCTCGGCTTCGCGGTGGTCGGGGCGGCCGCGGCCACGGTGCTCGGGCCCGCCCTGAACGCGCTCTTCGCACCGGCCGGCGGGCACTCCTTCACCTGGCCGTTCGTTCTCACCACCCTGGTGTTCGTCGCCTCCGTACCCGCCCTGCCGAGGCTCCGCCGCACCGGGCCCCCGGCCGTCCTTCCGCTCACCGAGCCGGTCGGTACCGACGTGGTGCTCGGCGCCTGAAAGGGGACCCCGGCGCTTCACTCACACGGCCTACACCGCATGCATGTCACCTGGGGCGGTGTGAGGGTGCCAGTGTGACCACCGCCAGCGATACGGCACCCGTGTCCGCGCCGCCCGTGCTGGACGTCCGGCAGCGGAACATCGTGTTCGGGACGATCATGCTGGGGATGCTGCTTGCCGCACTCGACCAGACCATCGTCGGCACCGCGCTCCCCACGATCGTCTCGGACCTCGGCGGCGCCGCCCACATGTCGTGGGTGGTCACCTCCTACCTCCTGGCGGAGACCGTCGCGACTGCCCTGGTCGGCAAGTTCGGCGACCTCTTCGGCCGCAAGGTCGTCTTCCAGGTCTCGGCGATCACCTTCATCACCGGCTCGTTCCTCTGCGGCCTCGCGACGAACATGCCGCTCCTCATCGCCTGGCGGGCCGTCCAGGGCATTGGGGCGGGCGGCCTGATGGTGACCGCGATGGCGTTGATCGCCGATGTGATCCCGCTGCGCGAACGCGGCAAGTACCAGGGGGCGATCGGCGCCGTGTTCGGCGTCTCGACCGTCATCGGGCCGCTCCTCGGCGGGCTCTTCACCGACCATCTGAGCTGGCGCTGGGCGTTCTACGTCAACGTCCCCATCGCCATCCTCGTGGTGATCGCGGCGGCCCGGAACATCCCCTCGGTCCGCTCGGTCGCCAAGCCCGTCATCGACTATCTCGGCATCGGTCTGGTCGCGGCCGGGGCCAGTGCCCTGATCCTGGCAACGAGCTGGGGCGGCAACGAGTTCGCCTGGGGCTCGCCAACGATCATCGCCCTGTTCGCGGGCGGTCTGATCGCGCTGGCGCTGTTCTGCCGGGTGGAGACCCGGGCCGTCGAGCCGATGCTGCCGATGCGCCTCTTCCGCAACCCCGTCTTCACGGTGTGCTCGGTGCTCAGCTTCATCGTGGGCTTCGCGATGCTCGGCGCGATGACGTTCCTGCCGACCTATCTCCAGTACGTCGACGGCGACTCGGCCACCGTCTCCGGCGTGCGCACCCTGCCCATGGTCATCGGCCTGCTCATCGCGTCGATCTTCAGCGGCAACGTGGTGAGCAAGACGGGCCGGTACCGGTTCTTCCCCATCGTCGGCGCCCTGGTCATGGGGGTGGGCCTCTACCTGCTCTCGCTGATGGGGCCCGGCGTCAGCGCGTGGCTGGAATCGCTCTACATGTTCGTGCTCGGCCTCGGCATCGGGCTGTGCATGCAGGTGCTCACCATCGCCGTGCAGAACACGGTCGACTACGCGGATCTGGGCACGGCGACGTCCGGCGTCACCTTCTTCCGTACGCTCGGCAGCTCGTTCGGCACCGCCGTCTTCGGCACCATCTACGCCAACACCCTGAAGCCGAACCTCCAGGACGGGGTGGCCGCGGCGGCGAAGATCGGCGGCGCGAATCCGGCCCAGCTCGCACAGACCGCGCAGTCCCCGGCCGGGCTGCACCGGCTGCCCCCGGCTACGTCCGCCCCCATCGTGCAGGCCTACTCCGACAGCCTCCACACCGTGTTTCTGTGGACGGTGCCGGTCGCCGCGGTGGGCTTCCTGGTGGCGCTCCTCCTCAAGCAGGTCGAGCTGCGCGACACCGCCCGGTCCGCCTCCACCGACATGAGCGAGGGCTTCGCACAGCCGACGACGGGCGACTCCGCGAAGGTGCTCGAACTCGCCGTCGGCAAGATCGTGCGGGGCGCGGACATGAACACCGCGCGGCGGATCGTCGCGGCCTCCGACACGCGGCTCGACGTGGCCGGGGCCTGGGCGGTCATGCAGGTCGAGCAGTACACGCGCATGGTCGGGCACGCGAGCCTCGGCCTGATCGCGTCCCGCCGCCATGTGCCTCCCGAGGTTCTCGTGCCCGTGTTCCAGCGGATGGTCGACGAGGGATTCCTCAGCCGCGAGGGCAACTACTTCTCGCTCACGCCGGCCGGTGAGCGCGAGGTCGCCGCCATCACCGACTCGTGGTCGGCGTGGCTGAACGAGCAGTTGGAGAAGGACCGCGGCCGCCCGCGCAGCGCGGAACTCCGCGCCGCCGCGGACACCATCGCCAAGCGCCTGATGGCCGAGGACCTGGCGAACGGACTCCCCTCCGTCCGCGAGAAGGTGGCCGCGGCCGGCCCCTCCTGAGCTCGCGGGCCGCGCCCCCTCGGCGCCTGATACGGTCGGGAACCGGCAGGTCAGGGAGTTCGGAGCAAGGGGTGGTGGCGGAATGTCCGCTCGTCGGAGTGCCGATCCCGACAGGCCCACCTTCACCGAACAGGCCCGCCGCCGGCAGCTGATCGAGGCCACCATCGACTCGATCGCCACCCGCGGCTACCCGGCCACCTCGCTCGCCGCCATCGCCGAACAGGCCGGCGTCTCCAAGGCGGCCGTCCTCTACCACTACGCCTCCAAGGACAAGCTGACCGAAGCGACCCTGGCGCATGTGCTGGGTCGGTTCATGGCGTACGTCACCGAACGCGTCGAGCGCGAGGACGACCCGAAAGCGGCCCTCGTCGCCTATGTGCGGGCGATGATCGGCTACCAGCAGGCCAACCGGCGCCATGTGCGGGTGATCGTCGAGATGCTGCTCGACGACCAGGGCGGCACCAAGCTGAAGACACCGGGCTCGCACGACACCGCCGGCCGCTGGCAAGGCCTGGCAGAGTTGCTGACGAAGGGTCAGGAGGCGGGCTGCTTCCGCGAGTTCGACACGCGTACGGCGGCGCTGGCCATCGGCGGGGCCATCGACGGGGTGATCGCGCACTGGCTCGTCCACCCCGAGCTCGACCTGGACGCGGCCGCGGCCGAGCTGGTGACCTTCACGCTCCTCGCCGTGGCGCGCTGAGACTCCCCGATCAGCCTTTCCTGCGGGCGAATCGGGGTGCGTGCTCGGGCCGTACGCCGATGCCGCCCAGGTACGCGGTGACTCCACTCAGCACCGGAAACCGCCGGACCAGGCGCAGCGGCAGCGGGAGGCGGTCGCTCCGCAACGTCCCGTCGAGGGCGGGCTTCAGGAGCAGGTCGTGCTCGCCGCGCTGCTGCTTCTGCACGACGGTCACAGGGAGCCCACGCCGGCGCTGGACGCGCCCCAACTCCCGTGCGGTGACGCGCCGTTGGCACAGGGGGCCCGCGAGGATACGGGCAGCGGCTACCGCGTCCTGGACAGCCAAGTTGACGCCCACGCCGCCCACCGGGGACATGGTGTGGGCGGCGTCGCCGATGCACAGCAGTCCGTCCCGGTGCCAGCGGGGCAGCCGCCCCATCGTCACGTCGAGCAGTTTCACGTCATCCCAGGACCGGATGGCGGCGGTCGCTTCCGCGTCCCAGCCGAAGAGTTCGCCGAGGCGGTCGCGCAGCCACTGGATGTCGTGGCCGCGCAGAGCGGCGTCCTGGCCCTTCGGGATCAGATAGGCGGTCTGGTAGTAGTCGCCGCGGTCCATGGTGACGGCCGCCTGGCCGCCGCCGAAGCGCGCGAAGACCCGGCCTTCCTTGATGCCGCCCCTGGGCGCGGGCACCCGCGCCTGCCACACGTCCATCGGCACCTCGAACTCGTCCTGGAACAGCCCGGCTTCGCGGGCCACCACCGAATCCCGTCCGTCGCAGGCCACCGTGAGATCGGCGGCCAGTTCGCCGGGCCCGCCCAGCTCGTCCACGTACCGCACTCCGGTGATGCGGCCGCCTTCGGTGCGCAGCCCGGTCACGGCGGTGCGCATGCGCAGCGTGAACGACGGCTCCTCGGCCGCCGCCTCGGCGAGCAGGCCGAGGAAGTCCCACTGCGGCACCATCGCGATGTACTTGTGCGGGCCGGGGATGCGGCGGAAGTCGGCCATGACGACGGCCGTGCCGCCGATCTCCATCCGCATCTCCTCCAGCCTGCGCGCGGGCAGCGCCGCGAAGCTCTCTTTGAGGCCGAGTTCGTCCAGGAGCCGCAGCGTCGAGGGGTGGACGGTGTCACCCCTGAAGTCCCGCAGGAAGTCCCCGTGTTTCTCCAGGACCGTCACCTCGATGCCGGCTCTGGCGAGCAGCAGTCCGAGCATCATCCCCGCCGGTCCCCCACCGACGATGCAACAGGTCGTGCGCTGCACAGACTCAGCAGCCCCCACGTTCACCACTCCCTCTCCCGCGACGCGATCGGACTCGACTCTGACCGATCGGTCAGTACTCTAACCGATCGGTAGGCACTTGCGCCGGAGCACGCGCACGACCGCCGGTGGAACTCCCCCGCCCCAGGGGCTTCCTCGACCCGCCGGTACGGCCGAGGATCTTCCCCAAGTCCCCATGAAGGAGATTCATGAGCACTGCACCCTGGTACGAGGAACCGTCGCCCGGCACCGGCTCGTTGGAGCCCCGCGCCTGGTTCGCCGCCTCCGACGCGAGACGCCTCTCGCTCGACGGGACATGGCGGTTCCGGCTGTCCCCGAGGGCCGACAGCGAGGACACCTCGTTCGCCGCGTCCGGGTACGACGCCTCCGGATGGGCCGAGGTCGCCGTGCCGGGCCACTGGGTGCTCCAGGGGCACGGCAGCCCGGCCTACACCAACGTCCGCTATCCCTTCCCGGTCGATCCCCCGCGCGTGCCCACCGAGAACCCGACCGGTGATCATCTGCGCACCTTCGACGTGCCGGACGCGATGAGCGCCGACGGCGAGGTGCTGCTGCGGTTCGACGGGGTCGAGTCCTGTGCCCGTCTCTGGCTGAACGGCACCGAGCTCGGCACCTTCATGGGCAGCCGGTTGCCCCACGAGTTCGAGGTCGGCGCGCTGCTCCGGCCGCGCGGCAACGTCCTGGCCGTGCGGGTCCACCAGTGGTCGGCCGGAAGCTACCTGGAGGACCAGGACCAGTGGTGGATGCCGGGCATCTTCCGTGAGGTGACCCTGCTGCACCGGCCCCCGGGCTCGGTCGGCGACTTCTTCGTGCACTCCCCGTACGACCACCGCACGGGCCGGGGCACATTGCGCGTCGAGAGCGCGGTTCCGGGGCGGGTGCTCGTCCCGGAGCTGGGGCTCGACCTGGCCACCGGTGGGAGCGCTCTCATTCCCGTCGAGCCGTGGACGGCCGAGACGCCCCGGCTGTACGCGGCCGAGCTGGTCACGCCCGGAGAGCGCGTTGCGCTGCGGATCGGGTTCCGTACGGTCGTGGTCGAGGACGGGCTCCTCAAGGTCAACGGGCGCCGGATCCTGTTCCGCGGGGTCAACCGCCACGAGTTCCACCCCGAGACGGGCCGCACCCTCGACCTCGCGACCATGCGCGAGGACCTGGTCCTCATGAAGCGGCACAACATCAACGCGGTACGCACCAGCCACTATCCGCCGCACCCCGCGTTCCTGGAGCTCTGCGACGAGCTGGGTCTTTGGGTGATCGACGAGTGCGACCTGGAGACGCACGGCTTCGAGGAGGTGGGCTGGCGCGGCAACCCGGTCGACGACCCGCGCTGGACGCCCGCCCTCCTGGACCGCGCGGCCCGCATGGTCGAGCGCGACAAGAACCATCCCTCGGTGGTGCTCTGGTCACTCGGCAACGAGTGCGGCACCGGGCAGGGCCTGAGCGCCATGGCCGACTGGATACGCGACCGCGACCCGGGCCGCCCGATCCACTACGAGGGCGACCGTTCGTGCCGGGACACCGACGTGTACTCCCGCATGTACGCCTCTCAGGAGGAGACCGCCCTGATCGGCCGCCACGAGGACACGGACGGCCCGGGCGAGCGGGCCCGACTCCCGTTCCTTCTCTGCGAGTACGGGCACGCCATGGGCAACGGGCCCGGCGGTCTCACCGAGTACCAGGATCTCTTCGAGACGTACGAGCGCTGCCAGGGCGGGTTCGTCTGGGAGTGGATCGACCACGGCCTCGCCCACCCCGAGCTGGGCCACGCCTACGGCGGCGACTTCGGCGAGGAGCTGCACGACGGCAACTTCGTCTGCGACGGCCTCCTGTTCCCCGACCGCACCCCCTCCCCCGGGCTCGTCGAGTACAAGAAGGTGATCGAGCCGGTCAGGTTCGCCGGGGACGGCACGGCCGGCACACTGCACATCACCAACTGCCATGACTTCAGGGGGCTTTCGCATCTGGCCTTCGACTGGTCGTACGAGGTGGAGGGCAAGGCGGTGGCCTCGGGGCCGCTCGCCGTTCCCGACCTCGCACCCGGCCGGAGCGTGGAGCTGAGACTGGACCCGCCACCGGTCGCCGACGCCTCGCGCGAGGCGTACTGGACGGTGCGGGCGGTGCTCGCGCACGACACGCCCTGGGCGCCGCGCGGGCACGAGGTCGCCTGGAGCCAGTTTCCGGCGGTCCCGCGCCCGGCACTGACCCCCGCCACCGGAACCGTTCCGGTCCGCCAGGGCCACCGGGTCACGCTCGGCCCGGCCGCATTCGACTGCCGAACCGGTCTGCTCACCGAGCTCGGCGGCATCCCGGTGGACGGGCCGCGGCTCGACGTGTGGCGGGCGCCGACCGACAACGATGCGGGGGCATCCTGGGCGCCCGAGGAGCAGTATGCCCGCCGGTGGCGCGAGCTCGGCCTCGATCGCATGCAACACCGCCGGTACGGAGTTGAGTTGACGAATAGTCATCTCGTGGTGCGCTCGCGGGTGGCGCCCGCCGCGTCGGATCTGGCACTGCGGGTGACGTACACCTGGAGCGCCGACGGGGAGCGGGTGCGGCTCACGATGTCGGTCACCCCCGAGGGCCCCTGGACGCTACCGCTGCCTCGGCTCGGGGTGCGGATGGGGCTCCCGGGCGCGTATGGGCAGGCCGAGTGGTTCGGCGCGGGGCCCGGCGAGGCCTATCCGGACACCCGGCGGGCCGCGCGCCTCGGACGCTGGAACATGCCCGTCGACGCGATGCGGACGCCATATGTGCGGCCGCAGGAGAACGGGGCTCGCGCGGAGGTCCGGTGGGCCGAACTCCGCGACGGGCAACGGGGGTTGCGGATCGAGGGAGACCCGGAGTTCTGGTTCACCGCCCGGCGCTGGACGAGCGAGGAGCTGGCCGCGGCCCGGCATCTACCCGACCTCGTCCCCGGCGACCGCGTCTGGCTCAACCTGGACCACGGGATGCACGGAATCGGCTCGGCCTCATGCGGTCCCGGTGTGCTGACCGAGTATCGACTGCGGGCGGAGAAGGCCGAGTTCGGGTTCGTCTTCGGCCCGCTCGCGGTCACTCGGTGAAGACCGCGTCGAGGTAGACCCAGGCGCCGTCGACGCGCGAGAACCGGCTCTGCTCGTGCAGGGAGCCGGCTTCGCCGCCATGGGTGTAGTGCGCCCGGAAGGTGACCGTGCCGGTGGTGTGGAAGGCGCTGCCGTCGGCGGTGGCCAGGATCTCCAGGCGGGTCCAGTGCATGCCGGGGTCGAAGTCGATCCCGGCGGGCCGGGTGTCCGGGTGCCAGGTGCGCAGCAGGTACGGCTCGTCCTGAACCGCGAAGGCGCTGAACCGCGAGCGCATCAGGGCCTCGGCGGTGGGGGCGGCGGCAGCGCCCGAGTGATAGCGGCCGCAGCACTCGGCATAGGAGGCGGGCAGCCCGCAGGGGCAGGACGTGGGGACGGCGGGGCGTGCGGGGCGCTTGGTGCGACGGGACATGCCCTTATCTGATCACAGGGGCCGCCTCCGCGGCATCGCCCGCCGGGTCGCCCGAGGCTGCCTCGACTGTCCGCATGGACCCGGCCGGAGTGAGTCCCAAAAAGGGGCAATGGGATGATCTAGGCGTGGTGGGGGGAGGCACAAGAGTCTTCTCGTGTCTCGCCGGCCGCATCCGGCGCGCCTGGGGGGGCCGCACGGTGGTTCGGTCCGGCACCCCGGTGTCGCCCTGGCGCGACAAGTGTCTCGGGCCGGCTCCTCGCAGCCGCCGACGGGACGAAGGCGCTCGGCCGCCGGGTGTGTGATGTGCGTCTCGCACGTCAACCAAGCTCCCCTCCCAGGCGTACGCATGACAAAGGACCGATCACGCGAGGAGTGGGGCTGCTGTTGACCGAGGAGGAGTTCACCGGGCGCTGGACCGCCCCGGTCCCCCGGCCTGCCGGAGGGCGGTTCGCCGTGACCGCCATCGAGACCTTGGGCCCGTCGGCCGTACGGCAGCGGCTGTGCGCCACGCCGTACTGCGGGAGCGACCCGCCGGCCGGCCCGCCCGCAGCCCTGAACGCCCGACCACGCTGACCGCCTACCGAGAAAGCCTCATGAAGACTTCGACCACCACGGCGATCGGCGCCCACCGAATACCGGCGCAGGCCCAGCACTCCGCTCCCGCCACCCATCCGCCCGACGGCGCACCCCGCACACCGGCCAAGAACACCTGGCCGCACAGAGCCTGGTACGCGACATGGCCCGCGCTGGCGATCTACGCGACCTCCGCCGTCCTCCACCTCGTCCTGCTCGCAGCCATGAGCCCGCCCGGCGCACCCGGCGTCCACGACAAGCTGCTCTCCTGGGACGGCGACCTCTACCGGTCCATCGCGCAGAACGGCTATCCCGACAGCTTCACCCATGACGCCTCCGGCAAGCTCGTCGGCAACAACCTGGCGTTCTTCCCCGCCTACCCGGCGCTGATCCGCACCGTCCACGCCCTGACCGGGCTCGGCTACGGCACCGCCGCGCTGGTCGCCGCGCATCTCGCGATGATCGCCGCGCTCGTCGCCGTCCACCTCCTCGTGAGCCGGCTCCACGACCGCCGCACCGCCACCGTCGCCACCATCCTGCTGGCCTGCGCCCAGCCGATGGCACTGGCCTTCCTCATGGCGTACAGCGAGTCGCTGTTCCTGGCTCTGGCCGCCGCCACCCTCGTGGCCGCCCACCGCAAGGCATGGCTCACCGCCGGAACCTTCGCCTTCCTCACGGGACTGGCCAGGCCCGCTGCCGCAGCCGTGGCCGCGGCCCTGGTCGCAGCCGTCGTCCTGCACCTGATACGCGAGCGCCGCGTGACGTGGCGCCCCCTCGCCGCCATCGCCCTGGCCTGCACCGGAACGCCGGCCTACCTGTGGTGGGTGGGCCGGCGTCTGCACGAGACCGACGCCTGGTTCACCATCCAGCGGGCCGGCTGGGACACCCGCTGGGACAACGGCAGCTCGTTCTGGCACTTCCTCGGCTACGCGTTCACCGAGGCCGACGGCTGGGTCCCGGTCAGCACCGCCGTGCTGCTCCTCGCGCTCATCGTCGCCACCGCCCTCGCCTGGCAGCGCGGCACCTGGCCGCCGCTCCTGATCTACGGCACCGGGATCCTCGTCCTCACCCTCGGACAGAGCAACTACTACCACTCCAAACTCCGCCTGGTGGTGCCCGCCCTGATCTTCCTCATCCCCCTCGCCCGCGCCCTCGCCCGCGCCCGCCCGCGCACCACGGTCATCGTCCTGACCGCGGCCTCCCTGTTCGGCTCCTGGTACGGCGCGTACATGCTCACCAGCTGGCAGTACGCCATCTGACGGCCCGGAGACCGGCCGGGGCGCCTCACCGGGGCGGCTGCCGACGGTGAGCCCCGCTCCCGGTGCCGTCCCGGGCTCACTAGGATCCGCGCATGACCACAGCACGGGACCTGCTGCTCGTCAGCATGGATGGCACTGCCGCCCACCGCACCGTCGAGCAGGGCGACCTCTCGCTGGCCCTCGCCGGAGCCGAGCTGCTCGATCTCGCCGAAGCCGAGATCCTCACCCTGGACGGCGACCGCATCGTCCCCGGTCCGCCGCGCGAGCTGGATGACCGGCAGTTGACGGAAGCGGCGGCGGCCCTCGCCCGGCAGACACCGTACGAGTCCGTCGAGGACTGGCTGTGGCGCCGGGGGCGCGGCCTGTACGCGCGCTACCTCGGCGCTCTGGAGACGGAAGGCGGCGTCACCCGGCAGCACCGGCGCTGGATCCCGCTGAGCACCGGCCGCACCACGGTGGCCGACTCGCCGGAGCGGCGTCGCGCGGTGGAGCGCTGGGCCTCGGGCGAACCCGTCCTCACCGGTCTCGCGGCCGCCGCCCGGCTCCGCGACGAGCCGCCCGAGGAGTTCACGGACCGCACGGGCGACGCCGTCGTGACCGTCCTGGCCGCGGTCGACGACGCGGTGACGGAACTGGCGGCGGTGCGCCAGCGGCGCAGCATCGAGGACGCGGCCTTCGACAACGTCTGGCGAGGCCAGTGACCCGCCGGTGACCCAGCCCCGGGCGGGCATCGCCCCTCGCCCCGCCCCCTCACCCTCCGGTACCACCACTCGATATCAGCCATACGTGGAGTTACCGCGGTTAACCCTGCGCCAGGGCCCTACGGTGATCCAGATGCGCCATCGGCGCAGCAACATGAGTCATGGGGCAGGGAGTTGAGGCATGAAGCAGAGGTTGCGCGTCCTGGTCGCGGTCGGGGCCCTGATGCTGGGAGCGGCGGGAGCGGGCACCGCACAGGCCGCCACGACGGGGCAGGACTGCCCCACGGCGGAGATCTTCGCCACGAACAACACCGCGATCATCACTGATCCGGCCGACCCACGGCTCAAGAACCGTCTCACCCGCTTCGACCACGAAGTGCGCGGCATCATCCGCTCCAACGGGGCCCGGCCCGGCGCCTCGAAGCTGCTCGACGGCGTCTTCTGGTCCGGCGACCTGAAGCAGACCACCTATGAGCGCTCACGCGAGTTCGACGTCAACAGGGTCGGCCGCGACGGCCTGCACCACATCGCCGGGGTCATCGCCAAGCAGTACCACCAGGAGTCGGTGCTGACCTTCCGCTGTCTGCCGCGCACGTCGCCGGAGACCGACGCGGTCGAGATCCAGGCGCCCGGCGTCTCCGCGACCCGGCTCCATGACGCGCTGGTCGCGAACCCTGAGGCTCGCGACGAGCTCGGCGGCGGCTCGGTCTCCCTCGACGGCCGGCTCACCCTCATCGCCCCGCTCGCCGACCTGCCCCTGGCCCAGAAGTTCACCACGTCACTGGGCGTCGACTGGGCGAAGGCCCAAGTCCGTTACGGGGACGAGGAGTTTGTCTCGTAATCGCCGTCGACTGGATGCCCCATCCACCTTCCGAGATCGACGAGGCGACCGTATGCTCCTGCGCCGGACGTGACCGTTACCACCGGTAATAGGGAGCACTGTGGCGCGCACGGGCAGTACGAGACGGACTTTTGTCGCGGGTACGGCGGCGGCGGGCGCGGTGGCCGCCCTCGGGGTCGAGGCGCCCGCCGCCTCTGCCGCGCCGGTCACATCGGCGGCGGGCGGCCAGAGCGTCGCCGTGCTCGGCGGCGGGGTCGCCGGGCTCACGGCCGCCCATGAACTCGCCGAGCGCGGGTTCCGGGTGACGCTCTTCGAGCGCCGGGCGCTCGGCGGGAAGGCCCGCTCCATGGACGTACCGGACAGCGCGAAGGGCGGGCGCAAGCCGCTGCCCGCCGAGCACGGCTTCCGGTTCATCCCCGGCATCTATCACAACCTGCCGGACACGATGCGGCGGATACCCTTCCCCGGCAACCGGCACGGCGTCTGGGACAACCTGGTGGCGCCGAAGGAAATGATGTTCGCGCGGACCGGCCAGGAGGATCTGCGGCTGCCGATGCCGGGGGCCGGCACGCCCCAGCCACTCACCCTCGACGACATCCGCCGCGCCCTGACCGGGGTGCTCGGCACCTTCCAGCGGCTGCCCGCGCGCGAGGTCGCCTACTTCGTGGACCGGCTCGCGGTCTTCCTCACCAGTTGCCAGGAGCGCCGCGACAGCCAGTGGGAGTCCACGCCCTGGTGGACGTTCACCCGGGCCGCGCAGATGAGTTACGACTACCAGCGCATCCTCGCCGTCGGTGTCACCCGCAACATCGTGGCGACCAAGGCGGAGGAGGCGAGCACCCGCACGGTGGGCAGCCTGCTCGAAGCGTTCCTGTTCAACGCCCTCGGCCGGGGCGCGGACGGCCCCCTCGACCGCATCCTCAACGCGCCGACCAACGAGGCGTGGATCGACCCGTGGGTCACTCGGCTCCGCGCCCTGGGTGTCGAGTTCAAGGTGGGCTGGACCGTACGCGAAGTCACGTACGGCGGCGGCAAGGTGACGGGCGTTCAGGTGGAGGACGCCGACGGAGGCATACAGACCGTTACCGCGGATCACTACGTCTCAGCGCTTCCCGTGGAGCACGCGCGGCCCACCTGGAGTGCGGCGATGCGCGCCGCCGACCCGCAGCTGGCGCGCTGCGACCAGCTGCGCACCGACTGGATGACGGGCATTCAGTTCTATCTGACCGAGCGGCCCGACATCGTGCACGGGCACGTCGACTGCATCGACTCGCAGTGGTCGCTGACGGCCATAGCGCAGGCCGAGCACTGGCCGCAGCGTGCGTTCGCCGCCGACTATGGCGACGGGACGGTCGTCGACTGCCTCTCGGTCGACATCTCCGAATGGGACAAGCCCGGGATCCTGTACGGCAGGACGGCCAAGCAGTGCACCCGTGAGGAGGTGGCGCGCGAGGTGTGGGCGCAGCTGAAGGCCGCGCTCAACGACACCGGCAAGACGGTCCTCAGCGACTCCAAACTGCACTCCTGGTTCCTGGATCCGGGCGTCTCCGGCATCGGGACACCGAACCCGCAGAACGAGGACGAGCTGCTCATCCACCCCACAGGCACCTTCCACAACCGCCCGTCGGCCGCCACGAAGATCCCCAACTTCTATCTCGCGGGCGACTACGTGGCCGTCCCCATCGACCTGGCCACGATGGAGGGCGCCAACACTTCGGGCCGCCTGGCCGCCAACGCCCTTCTGGACAGAGTGGGTTCGTCGGCGCCACGCTGCACGGTGACCCCGCTGTACAGCGCGCCGGAACTCGACTTCCTGAAGAACAGCGACCGGCTGCGCCACCGGCTCGGCCTGCCGAACGTCTTCGACGTGGGGTGAGAGACAAGGGGTGAGCGGGGAGGGCGCGGGGCCCAGGTCCCGCGCCCTCACGCCTTCCGCGCGACGCCCGAGTACACCGGAATGGTGTCGTCACCCTCGGCCGCCGGCTCGCCGAGCTCCGGGTGCCAGGCGGCGGCCAGGCCGACGCCCGGGGCGGTCAGTTCGCGGCCGTCGAAGAACTGAGTGACCTCGTCCTTGGTCCGCGGGCGCAGGGTGACGCCGCCGCCCTTGTAGAGCTCCACGGCGCGGGCCGCGCTCTCCGGGTCGAAGTCGCCGGTGATCTGCGAAAGCACCAGATAGCTGCCCGGTGCGAGCACGCCGAGGAGGCGGTCGACGATGCCGTACACATCGTCGTCGTCCCCGATGAAGTGGGTCAGGGCGATCAGCGAGAGGGCGACCGGACGCTCGAAGTCCAGGGTTCCTTGGGCCAGTTCGAGGATGCGCTCGGGTTCGCGGACGTCGGCCTGGATGTACTCGGTGACGCCTTCGGGGGTGGAGCGCAGCAGCGCCTCCGCGTGCCGCAGCACGATCGGGTCGTTGTCCGCGTACACGATGCGGGCGTCCGGCGCGGTGCGCTGGGCGACCTGGTGCAGGTTGGGCTCGGTGGGGATGCCGGTGCCGATGTCCAGGAACTGGCGTACGCCCTGATCGGCGAGCCAGCGCGTGGCGCGGTGCATGAAGGCCCGGTTGACCCGTGCGATGTCGCGGCCGCGCGAGTCGAGGGCGAGCAGCTGCTCGGCGAGCGCCTCGTCGACCGGGTAGTTGTCCTTGCCGCCGAGGAACCAGTCGTACACCCGGGCCGGATGGGGCTTGCTGGTGTCGATCGTCACGGCGGTGCGGTCTTGCCCGGTCATGTGCGCTCCACGGGGATGAAGGTCAGTGAACAGGTGGGGGAATCAAGGCAGTTGAGGGGTCGAGCAGGGGATCACGTCAGCAGGAAGTCGGCCTGGCCCGACTTCGCGCCCTGGATGAAGGCGGCGATCTCGCCGGGGGTGTAGATCAGCGCGGGGCCCTCGGGATCGGCGGACTGGCGCACCGCGACCCTGCCGTCGGCCAGCTTCATCGCCTCGAAGCAGTTGCCGCCGTTGCCGCCGCTCCACGGCTTGTGCCAGCCCTCGGCGCCGAGTTCGGTGGCGGGCATGCCGTTGTAGATGCGCCCGTCCGCCGGCTCGCCGTCGTATATGTGATCCATTCACAGCTCCTTGCGGAGATCCTTGAGGATCTCCTTCGTGCGTTGTGCAGTCGCGGCCTGAGCCGCCATGCGGTCCATGACCTCCAGATGGGTGGCCACCTCGGGGCGCGCGTCCAGGTAGACGGCTCCGGTCAGGTACTCGCTGTAGACCATGTCCGGCAGTTCGGGCACGGCGAAGCGGAAGAGGACGAAGGGCCCGTACGTCCCCGGGTGGTGCCCGGTGGCGAACTCGGCCAGCTGCACGGTCACGTTGGGCAGTGTCGACGCCTGAAGGAGGCGGTCGATCTGGTCCCGCATCACCTGCGCCGAGCCGACCGGGCGGCGCAGCACCGTCTCGTCCATGACGACCCACAGCCGCGGGGCGTCCTTGCGGGTGAGCAGCGACTGGCGCTCCATGCGCAGCGCCACGTGCCGGTCGATATCGGCCTCGCTGGTCGCGCCGAGCGCCCCGCTGCGCATGACGTGGCGGGCGTACTCCTCGGTCTGCAGCAGCCCGGGCACGAAGTGCGGCTCGTACGATCTGATCAGCGAGGCCGCGCCCTCCAGGCTGACGTACATGCTGAACCAGTCGGGCAGGATGTCGTGGAAGCGCTGCCACCAGCCGGGCTTGTTGGCCTCCTCGGCCAGGGCGATGAAACCTTCCGCCTCACCGTCGTCGATCCCATACGCCTTCAACAGCAGGACCACGTAAGGGATTTTGAGGGAAACCTCGGCCATCTCCATGCGCCGGACGGTGGCCGGGGCCACCCGCAGCACCTTGGCCGCCTCCTCGCGCCTGAGGCCGGCCCGCTCGCGCAGGTCCTGCAGGCGCCTGCCCAGCACGACCTGGCCCACGGTCGGGGCGGACCGGGGTTCACTCACTTCAGACCTCCCCACGCGCTGTTGCGAGCAGTGTGCCATGTCGTTGCAGAGAGGAGAACGGCACTCTGCAATTTTCAGAGTGCCCCTTGCCAAGTGTCCGCCGCGGGTACAAGGTAGGTCGGTGAACCAGTTCACACGCGGTGTTCGTGCGCAGCCTCCAGCGAGGCCGTGCCGGGTACCGCTTCCCCACTGTGAGGATTCCGGTCGTGGCTCCTGGTAACGCGCTCATCCCGCAACTGACAGGCGCACCTTCCGGGACCGCTGTGCGGCGGTACGCCTTCGACGTGCCGGCCCGCACCGATTCGGTGTCTCTCGCCCGGCGGCGCAGCACGGACATGCTGACCGGCTGGGGGCACCACGAGGACCTTCACGAGACCGCCGCCCTGGTGATCTCGGAGCTCGTCACCAACGCCGTCGTGCACACAGCGGGCGACCACATACTGTGCGAACTCACCGATCTCCAGCGGGCGTTGAGGATAGCGGTCAGGGACCTGGGCTGTGGCTCCGCGGGTCCGCGGCTCTGCTATTCGGACGACGACGAGGAGCGCGGACGCGGGCTGCTGCTCGTGGACGCGGTGAGCAGCGCGTGGGGCGCGCACGACGCCCCGTACGGGCCCGGCCGGATCGTCTGGGCCGAGCTCGCGCACGGCGGGCCGGGCCTGCCGTGCTGAGAGAAATGCTTCCCTGGGGACCCCGGTCCGGGCGACAGGGCCCGCGACCCGATGGGTCCGGAACCGCCGGGCCCCGTGGCCCCGTGCGCAGTGGGGGTGCGCACGGAGTGCCCGGGCCCGGCGGCTCCGCCGCTCAAAGGGGCGGCGGGGTGCTGCTGCCCGCGGTACGGCCCGCCACACTGGGACGGGACGCGGTGGGGGTGCCCGCCGTGCACGGTTTCCGGCTGCTCTCCCGGCTGCCCCGCTCCGGCTGCGTCTTCGCCTCCGCCGACTGGTGGTGGTGGATCGTGCCGGCCGGCTCCGACCATGATCTGCCCTGGCCCCGGCCGGTGCGCTACGCCCCCGGGGCCGTGGTCCCGGACGCCGACCGGCCGCGCCTGATCAACTTCCCCGAGGGCACGACGCCCTACACCCCGCCGATCCCGCTGTACCTGGTGGTCTGCCAGCTGACGGGCACGGCGCCCGCCTGGGCCTAGCCCTACTCCGTAGGCAGGCCCCGAGCCGCCTGCGCCAGTGCCTCCAGGACCGGGCGGAACAGCGGGTGCCCCTCGGCTCCTCTGCGTACCGCCGCGAACACCCTGCGCGTCGCCGCCGGGCCCTCCACGGGGCGCACCACCGTGTCCTTCTGCTCCATGCCGCGCAGCGCGGAACGCGGCACCAGGGCCACCCCGGCGCCCGCACCCGCCAGCGCCACCACCGCCCGGAAGTCGTCCGAGGAGTGCGCCAACCTGGGCTGGAATCCCGCGAGTTCACAGGCGAGCAGCATCACGTCGTGGCAGGGGTTGCCCGGGTAGGGGCCGATCCAGTCGTCGTCGGCGAGGGCGGACAGGGGCACCTGCCGGGACTGGGCCAGGGGATGCGCCGCGTGCAGTACGGCGTCGAAGGGCTCGGCGTACAGCGGGACGCGCGAGAGGCGGCTGTCGTCCTCGCGGGGCGCGCCCCGGTATTCGACGGCGAGCGCCAGATCGGCCTCGCCGTCCAGGACGAGCGGCAGCGCCTCGTCGCCCTCGGCGTCCCGGACCCGGACCCGGATCGCGGGGTGGCTCGCGCGCAGCCGCGTGATCGCGGGCGCGAGGACCTCCGCGATGCCGGTCGCGAAGGCCGCCACGGTGACCTCTCCGGCCGCGCCGCCGGCGTAGGCGGCCAGCTCCGCCTCGGCCCGCTCCAGCTGGGCGAGGACCGCGTTGGCGTGCTCCAGGAGGATCTCGCCGGCGGCCGTGAGCCGTACGCCCTTGCCACTGCGGGTGAGCAGGGTGTGCCCGGTCTCCTGCTCCAGGGCGGCGAGCTGCTGGGAGACGGCGGAGGGCGTCAGATACAGCGCTGCTGCCGCGGCGGTCACCGTACGGTGGTCCGCCGCGGCACGCAGGATGCGGAGCCGGCGGGGGTCGATCACCCAGCCATTGTCGCGCGGGCGTCAGCCCTGCATCGACGCGCGCGCGTCGACGAATGCGGCCACGGCCTTCTCGATGTCCTCGGTGGAGTGCGCCGCCGAGAGCTGGACGCGGATGCGGGCCGCGCCCATCGGGACCACCGGGTAGGAGAAGCCGATCACATACACGCCGCGCTCCAGGAGCAGCTCGGCCATGCGGGCCGCCTCGGCGGCGTCGCCGATCATGACGGGCGCGATGGGGTGCTCGCCGGGCAGGATCTCGAAGCCCGCCTCGGTCATCCTCGTACGGAAGAGCGTGGTGTTGGCGGCGAGCTTCTCGCGCAGGTCACCGGCCGATTCCAGCAGGTCGAGGACCTTGAGGGATGCGGCCGCGATGACCGGGGCGAGCGAGTTCGAGAACAGGTACGGGCGCGAACGCTGGCGCAGCAGGGCGACGATCTCGGCGCGGGCCGCGACGTAGCCGCCGGAGGCGCCGCCGAGCGCCTTGCCGAGGGTGCCGGTGACGATGTCGACCCGGTCGCTCACCCCGTGCAGAGCGGGGGTGCCGGCGCCGCCGGGGCCGGTGAAGCCGACGGCGTGCGAGTCGTCGACCATGACCATGGCGTCGTAGCGGTCGGCGAGGTCGCAGATCTCCTGGAGGGGGGCGATGTAGCCGTCCATGGAGAACACGCCGTCGGTGACGATCAGACGGCGCCGGGCCCCGGACGCCTCCTTCAGCTTGGCCTCCAGGTCCGCCATGTCGCGGTTGGCGTAGCGGAAGCGGGCCGCCTTGGACAGGCGGATGCCGTCGATGATCGACGCGTGGTTGAGGGCGTCGGAGATGACCGCGTCCTGGGCGTCGAGCAGGGTCTCGAAGACGCCGCCGTTGGCGTCGAAGCAGGACGAGTAGAGGATCGTGTCCTCCTGGCCGAGGAACGCCGACAGGCGGCCCTCCAGCTCCTTGTGGACGTCCTGGGTGCCGCAGATGAAGCGGACCGAGGCCATGCCGTAGCCCCAGCGGTCCAGGGCGTCCTTGGCGGCGGCGATGACCTCGGGGTGGTCGGCGAGGCCGAGGTAGTTGTTGGCGCAGAAGTTGAGTACGTCGCCCGACGGCACGGAGACGGAGGCGCTCTGCGGGGTGGAGATCACGCGCTCGGGCTTGAAGAGACCGGCTTCCTTGATCTCGTCGAGGGTCTTCTGGAGGTCGTCACGGACGTATCCGTACATGCTCGGGGCTCCTAGGGGGTGTCCGGTCGGTCCGGGATTCAGACGGTCCAGTCGAGGATGATCTTGCCGCTGCGGGCGGTGGCCGCCTCGTCGAAGGCCGCGTCGAAGTCCTGGTAGCCGTACTTGCCGGTGATCACGGGGCTGAGGTCGAGGCCGCCTTCGAGCAGCACCGTCATGGCGTACCAGGTCTCGAACATCTCGCGGCCGTAGATGCCCTTGATGGTGATCATCGAGGTGACGATCTTCGCCCAGTCCACGGCGAACTCCTGCGCGGGCAGGCCGAGCATCGCGATGCGGCCGCCGTGCGTCATGTTGGCGACCATGTCGCGCATCGCCTCGGGACGGCCCGACATCTCCAGGCCGATGTCGAAGCCCTCCTTGAGGCCGAGCTGCTTCTGGGCGTGGGCGATGTCGTGCTCGGCGACGTTGAGCGCGAGGGTGGCACCGGCCTTGCGGGCGATCTCCAGGCGGGACTCGCTGACGTCGGTGATGACGACGTTGCGGGCGCCGGCGTGCTTGGCGACGGCGGCGGCCATGATGCCGATCGGGCCCGCGCCGGTGATCAGCACGTCCTCGCCGACCAGCGGGAACGACAGCGCGGTGTGCACAGCGTTGCCGAACGGGTCGAAGATCGCGGCCACATCGAGGTCGACGTGGGTGCGGTGCACCCACACGTTGGAGGCGGGCAGCGCCACGTACTCGGCGAACGCGCCGTTGCGGCCGACGCCGAGGCCGATGGTGGAGCGGCACAGGTGGCGGCGCCCGGCCAGACAGTTGCGGCACTTCCCGCAGACCAGGTGGCCCTCACCGCTGACCAGGTCGCCCACCGCGATGTCCTGGACGTCCGCGCCGACCGCGGCGACCTCGCCGACGAACTCGTGGCCCAGGATCAGCGGGGTCTTGACGGCACCCTGCGCCCAGCCGTCCCAGGAGCGGATGTGCAGGTCGGTGCCGCAGATGCCGGTGCGAAGGACCTTGATCAGCACATCGCCGGGCCCGGTCTCCGGCTCGGGAACGTCCATGAGCCACAGTCCGGGTTCGGCGTGCTGCTTGACAAGTGCCTTCATGGGCGGAGCTCCCGGCGTACGGAGAGGGGCGGCCGGCCACGGATCGGTGGCCGGACGTACGGGCTGAGGAAGGGGCGGATCCGCCGGATGATCCTGCACATGCGGACGATCCGGCCGTTCTTGCTGATCACCAATCTGCCGAGCCGGGGCCGCCGAGTCCATCGAGGATTTCTTAAGCGGGCCAACAGCCGAGCTTCACGCGCGCCCCTCGCGCCCCACCCGGAACCCTGTCGGACCGACCTTGGAACCGGTCCCGCAGCCGGATGCCGGCCTTCCGCAGGCGCCCGCCGCGACGGCCGGGGCCCGGGCGCGAGACCCGCGCCGGGGACACGGAGGAATAGCCGGATGGAGCAGTCGGCACCAGGTCGGAAGCGCATGGGGCCGGGGCGGCGGGACCAGGTCACCCGCGCCGCATCGACTCGGCGCGGGTCAGACAAGGGCGGCGGCCCGCCGCACATCCAGGTCCGCGCCTTCCGCGTAGGCGCGTTCGTACGCCGCCGGGGCGAGCGCCGCGCGCAGTGCGGCCTCCGCCTGGCGGCGGGTCTCGGGCTCGGCGGGCAGCGGACGGAACCCGAAGCTGTCGCGTCCGTTCGAGTTGCGGTCGTACGCACCGAGCAGCCTGGCCCCGTCCGCGGCGGCGCCCAGCCCGGCCTTCGCCCAGGCGGCGGACAGGAATTGACTGAGGATCAGATTGGGGGCGACCAGATAGGCCTGGCTCTCCAGATGGCGTACCGCCTCCTGGATCCGGTCCTGGGCGTCGACGTACTTGCCGTCCAGACAGTCGACCCAGCCGTGCATCCCGGCGACGAGTCCGCGGAAGAGGTCGGGTGTCACCGGGGTGAACTCAGCTTCCATCAGCCGGAGTTGCCGACGGGCCGCGCCTGTTCGGCCGGTGCGGCCGAAGTGCTGGGCGAGGAGCGTCCGGGCGGTTCCGAGGCTCTCCTCCGGGGACTGCCGTGACTCCTCGGCGGCTTCCGAGAGCAGCCGTTCGGCCGCTTCCCGCTCGGCCGGGGTACCAGCCACCTCGAGCCGGACCGACGCCAACTTGCCCTTGAACACGGACACTTGGGCATGCGCGCCCATCTGCGTGACGCTCTCCAGGGCCCGCTCGAAGTCCTTGGCGGCCTCCTGGTACCGGCCTTCCCGCACGTAGGACTCGCCGCGCGCGGAGAGGGATTCAGCGATCCCCCACGGGTCACCGACGCCCTCGAAGAGAGCGAGGGCGTCCTCGGCGTCGCTGCCGTCGAGCAGTTTCGCGCGGAGCAGGAGGGCGAAGGCGAGGTCCCAGGGGTCGCCGTGCTGCCGGGCGTCGGCGACCATCTCGTCGACGACCCGGTCGAATCCGGTGAACTCGCCGGTGAGGAGCCGGGCGAAGTACCAGAGCGAGCCGGGCTGACGGCTGTTCTGTGGAAGGCCGGGCCCGTACGCCCGGACGATCCGGCGCAGATATGCCACGGTCTCGGGGCTGTTGAGCTCCGTGTCGCCGCCACCACTGGCCGCGAACATCATCAGGCGCACCCCGCGCCGCGCCTCCCACAGCTGTTCCTCGGACCAGGGCGGCGGGCTGTCCGTGCAGCGATCGGCTAGGGCGACGGCGGGCCGCACGGACTCGGCGAAGGGATCCGGACCGAGCTCGGCCACGGCCCCGGACCAGCTCCGCGCATCCGCCTGATGCCCCCGCAGCTGCCAGAACCAGGCCATGGCGAGGACGAGGCACAGCCCGTCCTGTTCATGTCCGCACCCAACTGCCGTACTCAGGGCGGCTCTTACGTTGTCGTGCTCGGCTTCGAGGCGCTCGATGACCTCGTGCTGGCGCGGGCCGCGCAGCGCCGCCTCGCCCCTGCGGACGAGTTCGCGGTACGTGACGAGATGGCGCAGCTCGACCTCCGCCCGCTCGCCCGCCTCGTCGAGCCGCTGGGCGGCGTACTCGGCGACGGTCTCCAGCAGGCGGTACCGCATCGTTGCGCCTTCACCGCCGGGCGCGGCGGTGACGAGCGACTTGTCGATGAGGGAGCCGAGAAGGTCCAGAACGTCGGCGGGGCCCACCCCGGCGCCCTGCTTGCGCGGGCTTGGCTTCTCGGGTCCCCTCGCCTCGGGCCCCGCCTCCTCCGGATCCGCGCAGACGGCTTCCGCTTCGGGCAGGGCGAAGCCGCCCGCGAAGACGGCGAGACGGCGCAGGACGGCCCGCTCCGGGGCGTCGAGCAGGTCCCAGGACCAGTCGACCACCGCGCGCAGGGTCTGCTGTCTCGGCTGGAGTGTCCTGCTGGTCCGGGGTCCGGTATTGAGCAGCCGGAACCGGTCGTCGAGCCGGTCCGCGATCTGGCGCGGCGTGAACAACCGCAGTCGCGCGGCCGCGAGTTCGAGGGCGAGCGGCAGCCCGTCCAGGCGTCGGCAGATCTCCGTGACCGCGTCCGGATCGTCGTCGGCACGGAAGCCAGGCCGGGCGGCGGCCCCGCGCTGCCCGAACAGCCGGAGAGCGCTCTCGTGCGGCAGCGGCCCGATGGCCATCACCCGCTCCCCCGGCACACCGAGCGGCTCCCGGCTGGTGGCGAGGACGGTGACGTCCGGGCATGCGGTGAGCAGCTCCTGCACCAAAGCGGCTGCCGCTTCTACGACTTGCTCGCAGTTGTCGAGCACGATGAGCATGCGGAGGCGTCCGCAGTGGGCCAGCAGTTGCGCGACCGGGTCCCTGGGAGTCGTCTCGGCCGGACCGACGAGCCGCGTCTCCCGGGCGCCCAGCGCGGTGAGCACGGCCTCGGCCAGGCTCACCGCGTCCCGCACGGGCGCGAGCTCGACCAGCCACACCCCGTCGCCCCACTCCCCCGCCACGGCATCGGCCGCCTCCACCGCGAGGCGCGTCTTGCCCGCGCCGCCGGCCCCGGTGAGCGTGATCAGGCGCGCCTGCCGCAGATCGTCGTGCAGGACACGGACGTCGGACTCCCGCCCGACGAAGGAAGTGAGGCGGGCACGGAGGTTGCCGGGTGGGCGAAGTGGCGAGGGTTCGGGATCGGCCTGCGGTGAAGCCAGGTGGGCCGAGCCCGTGCGGGAGGACCCCATGCCGTTCGAAGCGATGTGGGACGAGGCCGTGGGGGACGAGCCTGTGTGGGACGGAGCCATGTGCGGCGGGGCCATGTCGGGTGAGGCCGTGTGCGGTGAACCCAGGTGGTTCGGCGCCATGTCGGGTGGGCCCATGTGCGGTGAAACCATGTCGTGGGAGCCCATGTGGTCCGACGCCGTGTCGCGCGTGCCCGTGTGGGGCCCGGCCATGTGGGACGACCAGGTGTGTGGCGCACCCGTACCAGCGCCCTCCCCACCGCGCGCAGGGTTGAGCAGTTCGGCATGCAAGGACTGCAGCTCCGGCCCCGGGTTCGTGCCGAGGCGTTCCGAGAGCGCTGCCCGTACGGATTCGTAGGCGGCCAGAGCCTCGGCCGGGCGGCCGGCAGCCCGCAGCGCGCGGATGTGCAGGGCCTGGAGGGGTTCGTCGAGCGGGGCGGAGGCCGCGAGCGCGGTCAGTTCGCCGAGAGCGCTCTCGGCCCGGCCCAGCTCCACCTCCGCCGCCAGCCGGTTGCGGCGGGCATCGGCTCGGTGCCGTTCGACCCGTACCACGAGCGGGTCGCCCTCCCGCCCCGGAAGGTCGGCCAGCGCGGGGCCGTGCCACAGCGTGAGCGCGTCGTCCAGGAGGCCGGCCGCGTGCTCCGCGTCTCCGGCAGCCAGCGCCGTCGCGCCCTCCGCCGCGAGACGTTCGAAGCGAAAGAGGTCGATCTCGTCGGTGTGGGCGGCGAGCCGATAGCCGCCCGGCACGGATTCCACCGCGTCCGGCCCGAGCAGCCGCCGCAACCGTCCCACCAGGGCCTGCACCGCCGCGACCTCGTCGGCGGGCGGCGCATCCCCTTCGCCCCAGACCTGCGCGATCAGCACGGACTGGGGCACCGCACGCCCGGCGCCCACGGCGAGGGCGGCGAGGAGCGCTCTCAGGCGGGTTCCCCCGAGCCGCGCTTCACTGCCGTCAGGGCGCAGGGCCTGCGTCGGTCCGAGTACGCGGTAGCGGAGCATCACCCGCCCATTCTCCCCGGCGGCCGGCCCGGATCGACCCGGCATCCAGTTCGCGCCACACAGGCCGCTACCCGCGCGGATGCGGCCGGCCCCTTGGCTATCGTGGCCGGACCACAACGAGGGGATGGCAGGCGTGGAGCTGGGGGGTGGCACGGTGAACGGGTCCGGCGGACGGCGCATACGGGTGCCGGTCGGGGACGACGCCGCCCGCTGGGCGACCCGCGGCCGGTGCCGGCGCGTGCTGTTCGTGGTGCACAACGTGACATCGGCAACCCGGCTTCTGGACGTGCTGCCGCTGTTCCACGACGACCTCCGGATACAGCTCCTGGCCACCTGCACGGGTTCCTCGGCGTTCGAGGACGGCGTGGCCACCCTGCTCGCCGAGACCGGGCTTCCGGTGCTGCCGTGGGAGCAGGCCCTCGAAACCAAGGTCGACCTGGCGATCACGGCCAGCCTGGGCGGTCAACTCCACTGCGTTCCAGGGAAGTTGGCCCTCCTCTCGCACGGCATTGGCTACAATAAGACGCTCGCGACACCGGACACCGGACACCGGACACCGGACACCGGACACCCTTCGCCCGAGGCCACAGCCTCGACCGCGGCCTCGGCCTCGGCCTCGAACCACGTGCGGCCGCCCGAGAACCCGCCCCCTCCCGTCTTCGGCCTCTCCCCCGAGTGGCTGCTGCACGAAGGCATACCCATCGCGGATGCCATGGTCCTCTCGCACCCCGAGCAGCTGGAGCGCCTGCGCGCCGCGTGTCCCGGGGCCGTGCCCACCGCTGAACTCGCGGGCGACCCCTGCTTCGACCGGATGCTGGCCGAACGCCCCTACCGAGAGCGCTTCCAGAAGGCGTTCGGGGTGCGCCGGGGCCAGCGTCTGGTTCTGCTGAACTCGACATGGAACCCCGATTCCCTGTTCGGCGACGGAGGCGGGGACGACATACTCCCCTCCCTGCTGCCCCGGCTCACCGCCGAGCTGCCCGCCGACGAGTACCGGGTCGCCGCCGTGCTGCACCCCAACATCTGGCACGGGCACGGCCCCGGCCAGGTCCGGGCCTGGCTCGACCGGGCCCGGCGCGGCGGCCTCGTACTCGTCGACCCCCTGCACGACTGGCGCCAGGCACTGCTCGCGGCGGATGCGGTGATCGGCGACCAGGGCTCGGTGAGCTATTACGCGGCGGCCCTCGGCACCCCCGTTCTGCTCGGAGCGGCCCCCACGGAAGGCCTCGACCCGCACTCCCCCGTGGCCGAATTCGTCCGGCAGGCACCCCAGTTGGATCCGCATCTGCCGCTGGCCACGCAATTGAACGACCTGATGGCGGAACACCACCCGCTCCCGGGCCCGGCCACCCTCACCACGTCCTCCCCCGGCAAGTCGGCGGCCCTGCTGCGCACCCTCTTCTACCGCCTGATCAACATCCCCGAGCCGCCGCGCCCCGCGCTCCTCGAACGCCTCCGCGTTCCCCCGCTCCAACTCCCGTTCCCCACCGTCCCGTTGCGCATCCTGACCCGGGTGACGACGGACCCACCCCAGATCCACCTGTCCAGGTATGCCGACCCCTGGTACGAGCCGGACGGCGAGGGCCACGCCCACCTGGCCGTCCACGAGGACACCCGCGACCCGGACCAACTCGCCCTGGCGGACGTGGTGTTCAGGAACGGAGCACCGGACGACCTCCGCTTCGGGTCACCGGAGCAGTGGACGGCCGAGATCCTCGCGCGCCACCCGCACAGCGCCCTGGCCGCCTACATCACAGCCCCGGGCGCATGCACCGTACGTACGCGTTCCGGCCCGCCCGTCCGCCTCGCCGGCGCCCCCACCGGCCTCGACCCGGCGGCCGCGGCCTCGGCCCTGCACGCCTGGCTGACGGCGGGCGGCACCCTTGAGCAGGCGATCGAGGAGGGCTTGACCGTCCGGACGGGCCACACCGAGCACCGGGTCGTAGTCACGAAGTGACGGTCGAGGAGCCCTACTTGGACTCGACCCGCCCCAGTGGATCACCCTTCGCCGCCAGCGCGTCCTGCGCCAGCTCCCAAGCCGGGTCCCCCGGGTAGAGCTCGGAGCGGAGGTAGGCCCACGTGAGGTACTGGACCGCGGAGACCCGCTCGGGGTTCTCGTCCGTGGTCTCGGCGACGTCGTAGCCGGAGATGCCGCCCAGGCCGTGCTCCGCGTCGAACAGGGTGAGCAGCGACTTGGGGGCCGGGGAGAGGGCGTACGGGTCGGCGTGCCAGTCGGGACCGTTCACCGTCAGATGGGCGGAGGCGTCCTTGTCACCGGCCACCACCAGCGTGGGCGTCGCCATCCGGGAGAAGTCCGGGGTCCCCAGGAAGGCGAAGTTCTCGGCCACGTAGCCGGTGAGGGCGTCGCCTCCCCTGCCGGGCGCGGCGAGCAGTACGCCCGCCTTGATCCGGAGTTCGGCCAGGCTCACCTCCGTACCGTCGTCCGGATCGGTGAGCCTCGCGCCGAGGAGCAGGCCGGCGGTGTGGCCGCCCATCGAGTGGCCGGCGACGGCGACCCTGCCGCGGTCGAGGCGTCCGACGAGCTGGGGGACGGCGGCCTCGATCGCGTCGAGTTCGTCGAGGATGCGCGTCATGTCCTCGACCCGCGACCGCCAGTACATCGGCGCCCCGGGAGTGGTGGGGTCCAGGCTCAGCGTCGTCGAACTCAGATGGGTGGGCTGGATGACCGCGAAGCCGTGTGCCGCCCAGTAGTTGACGAGGGGGGCGTAGCCGTTCAGTGAGGAGAGGTGGTTCGAGTGGCCCTGGCCGTGGGAGAACAGGATGACGGGCAGGCCGGTTCCGGTGACCGGGACTGAGACCCGTACCTCCAGGTCCACGGGTCGGCCGGGAGCCGGCAGTACCACCGGTGCGACCGAGAGAACGGGGGCGGGCGGCGGGGTGAAGGTGTGGGCTGCGTACGTCGATGTCGGTTCACTCATGGTGTGCGTGCCCCTTCGATGTGCCTGAGATGACCCTGAGATGTGCCCGAAATGTTCCAGCGATGCGCCCTGCAATGTGGCTTCGACATACCTCGACGACCCCTGCCTGACGGCCGCTTCATAGGTGGTCGCGGCGCAGGGGAAAGCAGTCGGGCGCGTCCGGCTTGAGCTAGGCTGCAAGCGGAACATTGTTCCGTTTAATATACGGAGCACTGTTCCGTTTAGTCAATGGCCGTCGGAAGGAGTGCGCGGTGCCCAGGACAAGTCCCGCCGGGGAAGGTGCGGCCCGGAGCAAACGGGCCGACGCGCTGCGCAATCAGCAGACGCTCCTCACTGCTGCCGCCGCCGTGTTCGTCACCTCCGGAGTCGACGCGCCGATCCGTGAGATCGCGACCAGGGCGGGCGTCGGGATGGGGACGATCTACCGCCACTTCCCGACCCGGGCGGACCTGGTCGTCGCCGTCTACCGCCATCAGGTCGAGGCGTGCGCCGAGGCCGGCCCGAGCCTCCTGGCCGACGGCGAGTCCCCGCTCGTGGCCCTTCGCCAGTGGGTCGACCTCTTCGTCGACTTCCTGGTCACCAAGCACGGGCTCGCCAAGGCGATGCAGTCGGACAGCAGCGGCTTCGACGCCTTGCACGCGTATTTCCTCGACCGCTTGGTGCCCGTCTGCGCGGAGATGCTCGACGCGGCGGTCGACTCCGGGGAGATCAGGCCGGGCACGCATGCGTACGAGCTGATGCGCGGCATCGGCAACCTCTGCATCGGCCGCGACAGCGACCCGCGCTATGACCCCCGCCGACTGGTCGAACTGCTCCTTCGGGGGCTTGAGCAGTCCCGGCCCTAGGGGTCCGCCCCTTCACCCCTTCACTCCCCCGCCGGGCCCTCGCACCGCTCGCGAGCCGCCCGCAGCCGGACCAGCGGGTAGTGGGCCTGTTCGTTCGCCAGCGCCGCGATCGCCTCGTCGATCAGGGGCAGCGCGTCCGCCGGACGTCCGCTCTCCTCGAAAGTCTGGGCGAGGTCAGTGAGCGTGCGGGCCGTGTTGTACGCCTCGTCGGTGCCGCGGAAGAAGGTGAGAGCGCTTTCGAGGCGGGCCTCCGCCTCCGCCCATTGGCCGAGGCCGCGCAGGGCCCGGCCGCGGTGGCGCTCCAACAGGGCGCGGGCGCGCGGGAGATCCGCGCTTCCCTCGCCGTCGGCCGTCACGCCGTCGAGGATGCGGTCCGCCTCCTCGAAGCAGTCGTACGCCTCCGGATAGCGCCATTCGCGCAGCCGCAGCAGTCCGAGGGATTCGACGGCGGTGGCGTGGCCGCGGGGGTGGCCGACGGCTTCTTCGATGCGGGCGGCCGTTGTGAAAGCGCTCTCGGCTTCGGCTTCTCGATCGAGTTCCGTGAGGTTCAGGCCGAGCAGGGTGTGCATGCGGGCGGCCTCGCGGGAGCCCGGGTCGTGGGCCTCGGTGGCCCGGACGCCGGCGCGCAGGGCGGGGAGCAGTTCGTCGTGGCAGCCCATCTTCAGCTGCACCGGCCACAGGGCCTGGTTCAGGCGGAAGACGGCGTCGGCATCCCCCAACTCCTCGGCGGTGACGACGGCTTGGAGGAGGTTTCCGAGCTGGTCGCGTAGCGCGCCCAGCGCCTCGCCCGCATCCGCGTACCGCACGCCGTCCTGGGCCGGCGGCTCCGGATCGCCGAGGCGCCAGCCCGCGCGCAGGGCTGCTTTGCTCGCCGGTTCCGCGAAGGCGACGCACCAGCGCACCGCGCGCCGCACCGCCTCTTCCGCCGCCTCGATGCCGTCCTCGCGCAGCGCCTCCGGCGCGGCGTACTCCCGGATCAGCGGCCGCATCCAGTACGTGCCCCGAGCCGCGTACGTGCCGTCGGTCGCGCTCTCGAGGAGGTGGCTGTCGGCGAGTTCGCCCAGGACGCGCTCGGCGGTCGGCTCGTCCGTGCCCAGCGTGGCAGCGGCCATCGGCGCGCCGATGGCGGGCCAGTCGCGCTGGGCGAGCAGCCGCAGGGCGCGCGCCGCGTCCGGGCCCAGGTCGCGGATGCCGTCGGCGACGGCCGTGCGGGCCGCGTCGCCGCCCGGGGCCGCGTCCTGCCGCCAGTGCTGCGCGACAAGGCGGGCCGCGGCGGCGCGCAGCGCGAAGGGCGAGCCCTCGCAGCGGGCGAGGACGGCGGGCAGGGCGGCCCGGTCCAGCGGCACGTTTCCGGCCTTGGCGACCTGGGTGAGCAGCCGCCGCGCGTCCTTGTCGGCGAGCGGCCCGACCGGAATACCCACCGCGTCCAGGCCGGGCAGCGGGTGGCGGGCCGCCACGACGACGAACACGCCGGGCGCGGAGGTGAGTACGGGAAGGATCTGCGCGGCGGACCGGGCGTGGTCGAGGATGATCAGCAGTCGGCGGCCCGCCGTGCAGGCGCGCAGCAGGTCCTGGCGGCCGTCCGGGCGGGGCGGGATCTCGGCCGCAGGGATGCCGAACTGCTGGAGCAGCAGGCGCAGTACGGCCGCCGGGTCGGCCCCGGGCGTGGAGCCGGTGCCGCGCAGGTCGACGTACAGCTGTCCGTCGGGGAAGCGGCCCAGCTGGGTGCAGGCCCAGTGGATGGCGAGGGCGCTGGTGCCGATGCCCTGCGGGCCGTGCAGTACGGCGACCCGGGGCCGGCCGTCCGCCTTGCGGAAGGCCTCCGCGCTCAGGGCCTTGCGCTCGCTGTCGCGGTCGGTGAAGAAGCGGGTGGAGGCGTGCAGAGCGGGCACCCGGTTCGGGCCGCCCGGGCGTGGGGCGCTGCGGGCGAACGCCGTCCAGGCCTGGGTGAGGGCAGGGTTGTGACGCAGGGCGTCGTGCACCTGCTGGGCGACGCTGTCCAGTTCGTCGCGTCCGCGCGGGGCCCTGACCTCGCGGCCGACGATGCGGCGGACCAGCCCGCCGGCGCTCTCCCAGGCCGCCTTGCCCGCCTCGTTCGCGACGGCCGTGGCGACCGAGCCGAGTACGGCGGCAATCGCCGCCGTCGATGTGAGCTCCAGCATGTCCCGCCCCCGATGCGCCTGCCGCCTTGACCTGCCGCGGTCACGCTAGCAAGCAACATCCTTTGCGGCAGGCCGAGTTCGCCCGGGGTTGGCCGAAACCTAGCGGGTCGGCACCACGCTGAGGTGGGCGCGGCCGCGCCGGGTGGCGGCGGGCCCGGTCTCGCGGAGCACCAGGGTCAGCCGGCGAAACCCGAACTCGCGCAGTGTGCGCGGGGATTCGCTGACCAGGCGGCAGCTGGTGCGGCCGCGCTCCGGATCGGGGTGGCGCACGTGGCGTACCGCACCGTCGTGGTGGACCGCCGCGTCGCCGACCGCCCGGACCCAGTGCGGCAGGCCGAGCCGGAAGGCGGCGTCCATGATCGGGTCGTCGGCGATCTCCTGGCGGATGTCGCGCAGGCCGGGAGCGCTCTCGTCATCGGCGTACGCCTCGGCGAACTGGGCGAGCATCGGCAGGCACCAGGCCGTCTCGTGCTCGGCGAGCACGCTGGCCGCGTCCGGATGGAAGAGCACGAAGCGCAGGAAGTTGTGGCCGGGCATGGCGGTGGGGTGCTGCCCGATGCCGCCGAAGAGCGCGTCGTACGCGGGGTTCGCGTGGGCCACGCCCCAGCCCGGATCGAGGACCACGGACGGGAAGGGCAGGGCGTCCGTCATCGCGAAGTAGTCGTCGACATAGTCCCTGAAATCGGGGTCGTCCGGGAGCTGCCTGGCCTCAGGGGCGCCCGTTCTTGCGGTCGTCGTGTTGTCGGCGGCGCGCTCCCCCGCGGCCGTCTGCTGTCCGGGCCGCTCGTGGACCAGGGCGAACGGGCGCCCCACCACCGGAGCGTGCGCTGCCACAACCTTGGTCACCGAATCCTTCGCCACCGATTCTTCCGCCATCGAGTACGCGACTCCTCTTGCTGGCCCGCGAGTGCGGCGGCCGGCCTTCGGGCCCGCCCGGGGCTCGGAGGGCGATCTTCACACCGCGTGGCGATCCTGATACCGCCGACACAATGATGTCAAGCATCGTGGCATTCCGGCCCCCCGAAGCATTGATTGCGCCACAACTGTGGCAAGTTCTGGTTGTTGTTGCCGGGACCCGCTAACCTCCGGAGCATCCACTGTTGTGCCCACCGACCTCGCATGATCTAGGAGAACTACTGGTGACGGACGGCTTCTTGGTTCCGGGACCGGCGGCCACGGGCCCCCTCGCGGCCGTCGTCGCCCGTGTGGCCGAGCTCGCCGAAAAACTCGGTACGAGCCAGGCGGACGTGTTTGACGTCCACCGGCTCTCCGAGGCATCGGGGGTTCCGGCCGACGTCGTGGGCGCGTTGCTCGAAGGGCGGCCGGCCGGCGAACCCGATCTGCAGGCACGTTTCCTGCAGCGGTTCAGCCTGCTGCGCAGCACCCGGCGCAAACCCAACGGCCGCCCGCACACCCAGCAGGAGATCGCCGACGGCGCGGGCATGTCGCGCCAGCAGGCGGGCGCGCTGATCAACGGCGACCGGCGGCCGACGATGGAGCACTGTGACGCGATCCAGCGCTTCTTCGGCGTCCACGCGGGGTTCCTGACCGCCGACGACGCCGACGCGCTCGGCGGCGCGCTGCTGCGCACCGAGCAGGAGCTGCTCCAGCAACTCGCGGGCCGCGAACGCGAGGGCGCGCTCGCCGGGGCGCCGGGCGGGGACGCGCTGGAGCGCCTGCTCCAGGACCACGGCGTGCGCGGCATCGCCTGGCGGGCCGCCCAACTGCCCACCGACAAGCATCGCGACAAGGTCACCGAGTGGCTCGACATGCTCCTGGAGAGCGTCAAGCGGTCGGAGTCCTGACGTGATCCGCACCACGCGGCGGCAGCACCCTGCCGTAACCTGCGGCCTGCCCGCATACCGCCGTCCATTCATTTCAGGCCGTCATGTGATGCCGAGTTCAACGAACTCCGGCTCAATGTTGACTGGATCAATCGCGTACGGCTCGGCAGGCTGCACAGAGACGGGCTGCTCGACGAAGTGCTGCTCCATGAACGGCTGGCGGGGAGAACGGTGGGCATAGGCAAGGAGATGCGCCGGCTGTGCGGCGAGCTGATCGCGGGAATCACGATCCCCGCCCCGGCGGAGCCGACCGCTCTGTACGCCGCCCTGTGCGAGGGCATGAGCAAGCGCCGGGGCCGCCCCGTCGAGTTCCGCATGGCGGCCTTCCCGGCGGGCACCGCGAGCGGCCTCTGGCTCGACATGGCGGACCGGGATCTGGTGGTGGTGGAGGAGCGGACGACACCCGATCACCAGTTGGTCATCCTCGGCCACGAGCTGTGGCACATGAACGCCGGGCACAGCAGCCACCATGTGGCGGGGGCAGTGGTCGCCGCCCGGCTGCTGACCGAGGACGGCGACCTGGGCGCCGCGGTGCGCAACGTGGCCGCCCGGACCCGTTCCCATCTGGCGGAGGAGACCGACGCCGAGAGCTTCGGACTCCTGCTCGGCAGCAAGTGCCGTCCCTGGCTGCCCGGTTCGGGTGCCTATGTGCCCGCGTACCGGGACGCGATCGCCGGGCGCATCGAAGCCTCCCTGGGCTATCGCAGACCCCAGGGCTGACGCGTGAAGGATCTTGACTTCTACGTCCCGGCCGCGCTGCTCGCCATCGGGTTCGCGTGCCGGGTTCCCGGCATGCGGCGCACCTGGCGCGATCCGCTGCTCCGCACCGTCAACGCCTTGCTGATCGTGGCCAGTTCGGTGCTCTTCTTCGCCGCTCCGACGACGATCGCGGAAGTGAACCGCATCACCGGGGTGCCGAACTTCTCCGCCCCGCTGGTGTACTCGATCCTCACCGCGTACAACGCCGCCTGCTTGGTGATGATCATCAACTGGCGCGGCGGTCCGCCGGCGCAGGCCCGTCGGGCCAGCGTGCGGTGCCTCACGGCCTATGCCCTGGTGATCGTCGCCCTGTTCACCCTGTTCGCCCTGGGAGACGCATCCGAGGAGCGGCTGAGGGACCTGGACACGCACTACGCCAACACTCCCTTCATCCGCGAGATGATCGTCCTCTACCTGGTCGCGCACTCCGTCGCCGGCCTGGTCACCACGTGGCTGTGCTGGAAGTGGTCGGTCAAGGTGCACGGCTGGCTACGCACGGGGCTGGTCCTCATCGTGGCGGGATATCTCCTCAACCTCGTCTTCGACGTCCTCAAGTACGCCGCCGTCGGAGCGCGATGGCTGGGCGACGACCTGGACCGGCTCAGCACCAACGTGGCCCCGCCGGTGGCATCCGTGTCCGCGCTGCTCGTCGCGGCGGGCTTCATCGTCCCGCTGGTCGGACCGCGGCTCTCCACCAGCTGGCAGTCCTGGTCCACCTACCGGAAGCTGGGTCCGCTGTGGCGGGCCCTCAACACCGTGCCGACGGTTGCGAGCGGTTCCGTGCGGATGGCCTGGTGGTCCTCGGCGGAACTCCGGCTGACGTATCGCGAGGCCGGCATCCTCGACGGGTTCCTCTCCCTCGCCCCCTACTTCGACCGCGCACTGCACGCCGACGCCAAAGCGGCGGCGTTCACAGCCGGTGCCGGGCCGAAGCGGGCCGAAGCGATCGCGGATGCGGCCATGGTCGCCGCCGCCCTCGGTTCGAGGGCGCGCGACCCCGAAGGCGCGGCCCTGCGCACCGAGCAGTTGGACGCTCCTCCGTCCATCGAGCGGGCGCGGGATCTGGTGCCTGTGTCCCAGGCGTTCCGGAACTCACCCATCGTTGAAGCAGCCCGCCGCACCGCGGCACGGGCGGGGAGCGGGCAGTCATGAGCAGGTCGGACGAAACCGGGTCGGCCCCGGCCCGAAGAAGCCGGGTGGTCGTCGTCGGAGGGGGCCTCGCGGGCATGCTGTCGGCGGCCGCTCTCAGCGAGCACTGCGACGAGATCACCGTCATCGAGCAGGACACCCTGCCCGCCGGGCCGCGGCCGCGCAAGGGCCTGCCCCAGGCCCGGCACGGCCACATGCTCTGGTGCGGCGGGGCCGAGGCGATGGAACGCCTGGTGCCGGGCGTGACGGAGGACTGGCTGGCCCGTGGCGCGCACCGGGTCCCCCTGACGTCCGGGATGGTCGGCCTGTCGCCGCAGGGCTGGTACCGGCGCTGGCGTGATTCCCACTATCTGATCTCCTGCGGCCGCGACCTCCTGGACTGGGCGGTCCGCGAACGGGTCACCGCCCGCCCCTCGGTGAGCGTCCTCCAGCGGACCAGGGCGCTCTCCCTGTCGGGCGGCCCGGACAGGATCACCGGTGTCCGGGTGCGCACCGAGGACGGGCTCGAGCGGCTCGTCGAGGCCGACCTGGTCGTCGACGCGGGCGGCCGCAGTTCGCGCGCCCAGCAGTGGCTCACCGACCTCGGCGTCCCCCTCGCGAAGGAGGAAGTGGTCGACGCCGGCACCGTCTACGCGAGCCGGCTGTTCCGGTCGCCGGCCGGGCACGAGCCGTTCCCGGTGGTCAGCCTGCAGGCGGACGTCCATGCGCCGGTCCCCGGCCGCACCGCGGTGCTGCTGCCCATCGAGGACGGCCAGTGGCTGATCACGCTCTCCGGCACCCGGGGCGGTCGTCCCACCAGCGACAACGAGGCCTTCATACCCTTCGCGCGGGGCGCCCGGCATCCAGTGGTGGGCGAACTCATCGCCGAGGCCGAGCCGTTGAGCGAGGTGAGCACCTACGCCAACACCGCCAACCGGCGCAGGTACTTCGAGAACGTGAGCCGCTGGCCCGAGGGGTTCGTCGCGCTCGGTGACGCGGTCGCCGTCTCCAACCCCGTGTACGGGCACGGCATGTCGGTGGCCGCGCAGAGTGCGCTCGCCCTGCGCGAACAGGTCGCCGCACGCGGTCTCACGGCCCGCGGCCTCGCGCGCCGGACTCAGCGGGCGGTGGCCCGCCCGGTGGGCATGGCGTGGATCCTCTCGGCCGGGCAGGACGCGTTCTACCCCGGCGCCGCCGCCCGCGGTCCCGGCCCGGCCGACCGCGCGCTGTCGCGGTACGTGGGCCGGCTCATGCGCACCGCGACCGGCAACTACATGGTCGCCACGGCTCTGACCGAGGTCATGACCCTGTCGGGACCGGCCACCGCGCTGGTACGGCCCAGGGTGCTGCTGGCCGCGCTGGCCGGGCCCGGCCGACCGCAGCTGACGGAGCCTCCGCTGACGGAGCGTGAACTCGCCCTCGCACAAAGCCCGCAGAAGACCCCGTAGGCCAAGCCCGCGGCGGGGGCGCCGGAGGGCATCGATTTGGGACCCGTATCGATGCTTCCATAGGATCCGGCGATGATCACCAGAAAACGGCTGGCGGCCGGAGTGTGCGCGCTGGTCGCCACCTTCGCCACCGGCATCCTCCCGGCCGCGGGCACGGCCTCCGCGGCCGCAGCGCCCGACGGGCAGTCCGAGCAGGCCGCTCCCAAGGTCGACCTGGTCCTCGACGTGTCGGGGTCCATGCGGACCGCCGACATCGACGGCAAGTCGCGGATGTCCGCCGCCAAGCAGGCGTTCAACGAGGTCCTCGACGCAGTCCCGCAGGAGGTTCAGCTCGGGATACGCACCCTGGGGGCCAACTACCCCGGCGAGGACCGCAAGGTGGGCTGCAAGGACACCCGCGCGCTCTACCCGGTCGGCCCGCTGAACCGCACCGAGGCCAAGACCGCCGTCGCCACCCTCGCGCCCACCGGCTGGACGCCCATCGGCCCGGCGCTGCAGGGCGCGGCCGAGGACCTCAAGGGCGGTGACGCCACCCGCCGGATCGTGCTCATCACCGACGGCGAGGACACCTGCCAGCCGCTCGACCCGTGCGAGGTGGCCCGCGACATCGCCGCCCAGGGCATCCACCTCACCATCGACACGCTCGGCCTGATCCCGGACGCCAAGACCCGCGAGCAGCTCACCTGCATCGCGGAGGCCACCGGCGGCACCTACACCTCGGTGCAGCACACCGATCAACTCTCGGGCAAGGTCAAGCAGTTGGTGGACCGGGCGGCCGACCCGGTCGCCGTGCCCGTCGCCACCAACGGCACCGCGAGCTGCGAGAACGCCCCTCAGCTGAAGCCCGGCCTGTACACGGACCGCGAGAAGTTCGCCGAGCACCGCTCGTACAAGGTGGACGTGAAGCCCGGCCAGGAGCTGCGCGCCTCCGCCAGCATCGGCGTGGACCGCCAGACCAACCCCGACTACGGCGTCCTGCTGCGGGCGGTGACCGCGCACGGCCGCGAGATCGTACGCGGCTCGGAGGCGGGCGACGGGCGTACGGACCTGATCTCCACGGGCCTTCGCTACCCCAAGGCCCCGGCGGACGACTCCGACGACAAGACCCCGGAGACCGTGTGCCTCCAGGTCTCCAGCTCCTTCTCCGCGCCTCCCGGCGTCAAGACCGACCCGGGTCTGCCGGTCGAGCTCGCCATCGACGTGGTGGACGGCCCCGGCCACGCCTCGGACGTCGCCTCCTTCGGCCTCGGCCGGGGCTGGTGGCTGCTCGGCGCGCTCGCGCTGGCCGGTCTCGTCGCGGGTCTGGTGTGGGGCTGGATCTCGCGCTGGCGCATCGCGGTCTGGCGGACCAACTGATGCCCGACACCATCTCTCACCCCGGGGGTCACCTGATGCGTACCGTACGGAAGTTGGCGATCGCCGCACTGGCCGGCGCGGCGCTCCTCGGCGGGGCCGGGACGGCGCTCGCCGACTCGCCCTCGCCGAGCCCCTCCGCGTCGAAGGGCGATGCCGCGCCCACCGAGGCCGGCACCGCGTTCCGTACCGCGGTCGCCGTACAGCAGGGCCAGAAGGCGACCGCGTCCGGGTCGACCGGCGACTACCTGTACTGGATGTTTCCCGCCGACGCCGGGCAGCGCCCGACCGTCACGGCCAAGGTCACGCTGCCGGAGGCGGCCTCCCGGCACGGCGCCTCCACCTGGCGCATCGACGTGTACGACGGGCTGCGCCGCCGCCAGCCCTGCATGTACGGCATGCAGTCCCGCTCGGCGGCGCAGGACGCGGCCACCGTCGAGCTGTCCTGCACCCTGCGGCCGACGGTCGCCCGGGCCGACACGTGGTCGAACGATCCACTGCCGGGCAGCTACTACGTCCGCCTGACGGCGGTCTCGCTGCCCGAGACCGACCGGGGTCTGCCGTTCACGACAGAGGTCGAGCCGACCGTCCTGGACACCGGCGGCGCGCACGCCGTGGACGGCAGGCTGTCCACCCCGCTCGGCGCGAAGTCCGCGGTCGAGCCGGACGGCGGGTGGGCGTCGGGCTGGTGGACCGACCGCTGGCTGTGGACCGGCGCGGGCGGCCTGCTCGCCGCGCTCGCGGGCGTCGCCGGCTACAACCTGACCCGCGGCCGCGGCCGGCCTTCGCGGGTGCCGCGGGGGGTGTGAGCGCCCGCTGAGGCACCGGCTCCGGCCCGCCGTCCCGCCCCAGGGACCGGCGGGCCGGTCTCATTTCCGGCGGCGCCGTACACCCGTCGGCGGTCCCATCCGTACGAGACTCTGAGGGCACGCGACCGAGCGCCACCCTCCGCGAAGGAGTTCACCGTGTCCTCAGCTTCGAGCACAGCTTCGAGCACGCCCACCGTCGCCGTACTCGGCACCGGGATCATGGGGTCCGGCATGGCCCGCAGCCTGCTGCGCGCCGGACTGTCCGTACGGGTCTGGAACCGGACCCGGGCCAAGGCCGAGGCACTGGCCGACGACGGGGCCGGCGTGCACGCGGACGCCGGCGAGGCGGTGCGCGGCGCCGACGTCGTCCTGACCGCGCTGAACGACGGCCCCTCCGTGTCCGCCGCCCTCGACGCCGCGGCCCCGGGCCTGCGCCCCGGCCAGCTGTGGCTCCAGACCTCCACCGTCGGACCGGACGCGACCATCGAACTGGCCGCCCGGGCAACGGAGTTGGGGGTGCTGTACTGCGACGCCCCCGTCCTGGGCACCCGGGGGCCCGCCGAGGAAGGCAAGCTGACCGTCTTCGTCTCCGGGCCGCCCGAGGCCCGCGAGCGCCTCACGCCCGTCCTCGACGCGATCGGGCAGCGGACCGTCTGGGTGAGCCACGAGCCGGGCGGGGCCTCGCGCCTGAAACTGGTCGCCAACACCTGGGTGATCAATCTGGTCGGCGCCGTCGCCGAATGCCTCGGCCTCGCCGAGGGGCTCCAGGTGGACCCCCGTCTCTTCCTGGACGCGATCGCGGGCGGCCCGCTGGACACCGCCTATCTGCACACCAAGTCCGCCGCCCTCCTCACCGGCGACCTGAAGCCCAGCTTCGCCGTCTCCACCGCCCTCAAGGACACCCGGCTGATCCTGGAAGCGGCCCGACAGGCGGGCGTACGGCTCGACTTGACGGAGGCGTCGGCCGAGCGGTTCGCCCGGGCCGAGGCGGCCGGGCACGGCGCCGAGGACATGGTCGCGACGTACTTCGCGGGCCGCACCGAGCAGTGACCGTCCGCCCCGGACGGGGTCACGGCGCGCGGAAGGTGTAGAAGCCGCGTCCGAAGGTCGCTGCCACCAGACGGTGGTTCGCGGGGTCGTAGGCGAGGTCGGAGACCGGTACCAGCGGCAGGCCGCCGCCGAGCCGGAGCCAGCGCGCCCGCCCGTCGGCCCCGTACGCCGCGCCGACGAAGACGCCCTGGTCGGTGGCGACGTACAGCACGCCTCCGGCGCCGAGCACGACGTCGTTCACCGGCGCCTGCGGCAGGTTGCCCGACAGGTCGGTCCAGCTCGTGCCCGCGTTCCGGGTGCGCAGCAGATGGGGCTGGGCGGAGCCCGAGCGGTAGCCGGAGAGGGAGACGTACGCCGTCGTCGGGTCGGCCGGGTCGACCGCGATGCGGGTCACCCAGGGCTGTCCCGCCAGGACTTGGGTCCAGTGCGCGCCGAGGTCCCTCGTGATCCACACCCGGCCGTCGTCGGTGCCCGTCCACACGGTCCTTCCGTCGCGGGCGGCGGCCACCGTGGTGATGGTTCCGTACGGGTACGTGTCGTGCCCCGGTCCGCCGGTGAGGTCGGGGCTGATGGGCTGCCAGGTGGCGCCGCCGTCGGTGGAGCGGTTGAGCCGGTTTCCGCCGTAGTAGAGGACATTGGGGCTGACCGGGTCGAACTGGACGGGTGTCAGCCAGTTGCGGCGGTCGGCGGTGGTCGAGTCGGTGTACTCGGTCAGGGTGTTGCCGCCGTCGGTCGAGCGGAAGCAGCTGCCGTACTGGTAACAGGCGTACACCTTGTTCTTGTCGGTCGGGTCGATCAGGTTCTGCAGGCCGTCGCCGCCGAGGTACTCGTTGAACCGGGGGCCGCCCCAGGAGCGGATGGAGCCGTTGTCCTGGGCTCCGCCGGAGATCCGGCCGGTGTCCTGCGGGGTGGCGGCCACGGTGTAGAGCTGGGTCCACGGCTCGTACACGGCCTTGGTCCAGCCCCCGTCGCCGCGCGCGTCGGAGCGGTAGACGCCGCCGTCGTTTCCGAGGTAGAGGCGCCCCGGGTGACGTGGGTCCCAGATCATGGCGTGCTGGTCGGCGTGGACGGCGTTCTCCTCGGCCGTCCAGGTGGTGCCGCCGTCCTTGGTGGTCATCAGGGCGACCCCGGCCACGTGTACGTGGCGGGCGTCCGCGGGGTCGACCCAGACCTTTCCGAACCACCACGAGTAGCTGGACTGCGAGTCGGTGAGGGAGGGGTTGTCGGGCAGCCGGGACCAGGTGTCGCCGCCGTCGGCGGAGGTGAGGAAGCCGCCGAAGGTGCCGTCCGTGGCGCCGACCGTCGCGTACAGGCGGCCGGGTTCGGAGCGGGCGACGCCGAGTCCGATCCGGCCGGAGCCGACGGTGGGCAGGCCGCCGCCGAGCCGCCGCCAGTGGGCGCCGCCGTCGTCGGAGCGGTAGACGCCGGAGCCGGTGCCGCCGTACGTGCGCTTGTCCGGTTCGCGCCGGTGGTCCCACAGGACGGCGTACACGCGCTCCGGGTTCGCGGGGTCGCGCTGTACGTCGACGGCGCCGGTGTAGCCGTTGGGTACGTCGAGCACCCGCCTCCAGGAGGAGCCGGCGTCGTCCGACAAATACACGCCCCGGTCGCCGCCCGCGTTGTAGAGCGAGCCGGTGGCCGCCACGAGGACCCGGCGCGGGCTGCGCGGGTCCACGTCGATGGCGCCGACGGCTCCGGAGTCGCGCAGCCCGGCCGGCTGCCAGGTGCGGCCGCGGTCGGTCGAGCGGTAGATCCCGGTGCCTTCGTAGGTGACGCTGCCGCCGCCCGGGTTGGGTTCGCCGGTGCCCGCGTAGAGGGTGCCGTCCGGGGCGGCGGCGATCGCGCCCATGGCCTGGGTCTGCTGGGCGGGCCAGAGGGGTTCGAAGTTCTTTCCGGCATCGGCGGAGCGCCACAGGCCGCCGCTGGCGGCGGCCGCGTACACGGTGTCGGGGCGGGCCGGGTCCAGGGCGAGCGAGACGACCCGGCCGCCGATGTTGGCGGGTCCGGCCGGCTGCCAGGTGCCGGGCGTGGCGTGCAGCGCGGCCGCCTGGGCTGCCGCCGTGTCGTAGGCGTGCCGGGGCAGCGGCTGCCCGGGGATCGCCTTCTGTGCGTAGCTGAACTCGGCGGGCGCCGCGGGCCCGCCGTCCTCGTCGTCCTCCTGGATTCCGGCGCCGGCGGCGTGGGCCCCCGGGACCAGCAGTGCGGCAATCGCGAGGACGGCGAGGGCGGTGATCCGCGCCCTGCCCGGTCTCCCAGCACGCATGGCCTGCTCCTTCCGCGTCCGGCGGGACCGGAGCGCGTCAAGTGGAAGAGCTTTCCGTCGGCTTTTGAATGGCTTCCGCGCCCTCTTCGGGACGCGGCAGGCATACCGGGGAGAGAGTTTTCATCAACTGCCGCAGCAGCACCAGTAGTTGGGCCAAGAAACTGTCACGTTCACGCCAGGGCGGACCCGGCACCGCCGTACTCCGCGACCCCCGGGGCGCCAGTACGCCGTCCAGCGGGTGGGTGGCGAGGGCGAGGCCGGGCCGAGGGTGCGGCGGGAGACCCGCGCGGGCACCCGAAACTCCGGCGAGAAGCGTCCGGGCGGTTCGATAGCATGGCTCTGCCCATCGGGCGGGGGTGTCACCTGGTGTGATCCTCCGGGTGGGCCTCCCTACCTGGGTTCGCCGCGGCTGCGCCGCGGTGCCGCACGCACGAACATAAGGAGCATCCGAGGATGTCTCGACACCTGATCACCAGCGCGCTGCCGTACATCAACGGAATCAAGCACCTGGGCAACATGGTCGGGTCGATGCTCCCCGCGGACGTCTACTCCCGCTATCTGCGCCAGCGCGGCCACGACGTCCTGTACATCTGCGCCACCGACGAGCACGGCACCCCGGCCGAGCTGGCCGCCAAGGAGGCCGGGCTCTCGGTCGCCGAGTTCTGCGCGCAGTCGCACGACACCCAGAAGTCGATCTACGACGGCTTCCACCTGGCCTTCGACTACTTCGGCCGCAGCTCCTCGCAGCAGAACGTGGAGATCACGCAGCACTTCGCGCGGAAGCTGAAGGAGAACGGGTTCATCGAGGAGCGGGCGATCCGCCAGGTCTTCTCGATCGCCGACGACCGCTTCCTGCCGGACCGCTACATCGTCGGCACCTGCCCGCACTGCGGCTACGACAAGGCGCGCGGCGACCAGTGCGAGAACTGCACCCGCGTTCTGGACCCGACCGACCTCCTGGAGGCCCGCTCCGCGATCAGCGGCAGCAGCGACCTGGAGGTCCGCGAGACCCGGCACCTCTTCCTGCTCCAGTCCAAGCTCCAGGGCGAGGTCGAGGAGTGGATCGACCAGGTCGGCGGCGAGTGGCCGCAGCTCGCCTCGTCGATCGCCCGCAAGTGGCTGACCGAAGGTCTCCACGACCGCTCGATCACCCGTGACCTGGAGTGGGGCGTGCCGGTCCCGGCCGACACGTGGCCCGAGCTGGCCGCCGAGGGCAAGGTCTTCTACGTCTGGTTCGACGCCCCGATCGAGTACATCGGCGCGACGAAGGAGTGGGCCGACCTCGACCCGGCGAACCGCGACTGGAAGTCCTGGTGGTACGAGCCCGAAGGCGCGGCCGACGTCCGCTACACCGAGTTCATGGGCAAGGACAACGTCCCCTTCCACACGGTGATGTTCCCGGCGACCGAGCTGGGGGTTCGCGAGCCGTGGAAGAAGGTCGACTACGTCAAGGCCTTCAACTGGCTCAACTACTACGGCGGCAAGTTCTCCACCTCGCAGCGCCGCGGCGTCTTCACGCACGACGCCCTGGAGATCCTGCCCGCCGACTACTGGCGCTACTTCATGATGGCGAACGCCCCGGAGTCCGACGACACGTCGTTCACCTGGGAGCACTTCACGGCGACGGTCAACAAGGACCTCGCTGACACGCTCGGCAACTTCGTGAACCGGGTCCTGTCCTTCTCGCGCAAGCGCTTCGGCGACGACGTCCCGGCGGGCGCGGAGGCCGGGGCCGCCGAGGCGAAGCTGGGCGAGGAGATCGCCGGGCTGCTCGCCGAGTACGAGGGCCACATGGAGGCGCTCCAGTTCCGCAAGGCGGCCGCTTCGCTGCGCGCCCTGTGGTCGGCCGGCAACTCCTACCTGGAGGAGAAGGCCCCCTGGCTGGAGATCAAGACCGCCCCGGAGGCGGCCGCGCTCACGCTGCGTACGGCGATGAACCTGATCCACCTGTACTCGGTGGTGTCCGAGCCGTTCATCCCGTCCTCGGCGAAGGCCATGCGTTCCGCGTTCGCGCTGACCGACGATGTCGCCACCTGGGTGACGCCGGAGCAGGCCAGGGCCCTGGACACGGTTCCGGCCGGTACGCCCTTCACGGTGCCGCCGGTGCTCTTCGCGAAGATCACGGAGGAGGACCTGGAGTCCTACCGCGAGCGCTTCGGCGGCGCGGACGAGGTCTGATCCGATCTTTGATCTTCGATACGGCTGTGGGGCCCTGTCCGGTCGGGACAGGGCCCCACGGCCGTCTGTACGGTCAGACCGTGAGCAGCGCCGGGTCGCTCACGCCCGTCGCGCCGGTCTCGACGTGTCCTGCGAACCGGCGCAGGAACGTGGCGTCGGCGTCCGACGTCACGCACACGTCGTACCAGCTCTTGCTGCCGCGCAGGTCGACCGTGAACTTGACGGTGGCGCCCGTGGCCACGGTGAAGGTCTGGGTCGCCCCGCCGTAGACGCTCGCGTTCGCGACCTTGAGGTGGACCGTGGAACTGCCCGCGTTGGTCATGGTCAGGTCGAGGTTGCCGGTGCCCGCGTTGTGGCGGGCGGTGACCTCGGGTCCTGCGGTCTTGCCGGGGCTCTGGAACGTCCGCAGGAAGCCGTTGGGCCCGAACACGCTCAGCTTGGTGGCCCCGCTGGAGTAGGCCGTGTTCCAGGCGTCGGAGATCGTCTTGCCCGCCTCGGTGGTGTAGGTCCAGGGGCCGTCCGTACGGTTCGCGGACGTCACGAGGAACTGCGCGCCGGCCGAGGCGCCGCCGCCGAAGGTGAGCGCGTACTTGCCGGTGCTCACGTTCGCCGACCCGTCCACGAAGGGCGCGTACGGCAGCGGGCGGGTGGGCCGGGACCCGGCCTCCTGCTTGGGGAGCGTGCCGGTGGCGGGCGGGACCGGCACGAAGTCGGGGTGCCTGTTGTGGTCCGGCGGGATGTACGCGGTCGTCGAAGGCAGCGACGGGGCCGAGGAGTTGGTGCGGCTGAAGTCGAACGCCGAGGTCAGGTCGCCGCAGATCGCGCGCCGCCAGGGCGAGATGTTCGGCTCGTGCACGCCGAAGCGGGTCTCCATGAACCGGATGATCGAGGTGTGGTCGAACGTCTCGGAGCAGGTGTAGCCGCCGGTGCTCCAGGGCGACACGACGAGCATCGGCACCCGCTGGCCGAGCCCGTACGGACCGGCCGCGTAGCTGATGTTGCCCGGGAAGTAGTCGGGGGCGGTCGCGACCGTGGACAGGCCCTGGGAGGCGCCGGAGGGCACGAAGGGCGGGATCACGTGGTCGAAGAAGCCGTCGTTCTCGTCGTACGTGATGAACAGCGCCGTCTTGGCCCACACCGCGGGGTTCGAGGTGAGCGCGTCCAGGACCTGCGAGATGTACCAGGCCCCGTAGTTCGCGGGCCAGTTGGGGTGCTCGGTGAAGGCTTCGGGGGCGGCGATCCAGGAGACCTTGGGCAGGGTGCCGGCCTTGACGTCGGCCTTCAGGATGTCGAAGAAGCCGTCGCCGTTCTTGGCGTTGGTGCCGGTTCGCGCCTTGTCGTACAGGGGGTCGCCGGGCTTGGCATTGCGGTAGTTGTTGAAGTACAGCAGCGAGTTGTCGCCGTAGTTGCCCCGGTAGGCGTCGCTGATCCAGCCCCAGCCGCCGGCCGCGTCCAGGCCGTCGCCGACGTCCTGGTAGATCTTCCAGGAGACGCCCGCCTGCTCGAGGCGCTCGGGATATGTGGTCCAGCCATACCCCTTCTCGTCGTTGCCCAGGACCGGACCGCCACCGGTGTTGTCGTTGCCTGTGTAGCCCGTCCACATGTAGTAGCGGTTCGGGTCGGTGGAGCCGATGAACGAGCAGTGGTACGCGTCGCAGATGGTGAAGGTGTCGGCGAGCGCGTAGTGGAACGGGATGTCCTCGCGAGTGAGGTACGCCATCGTCGTGGACGTCTTGGCGGGGACCCACTGGTCGTACTTGCCGTTGTTGAACGCCTTGTGGCTGCCGGTCCAGTCGTGGTTCAGGTCCTGGATGAACTGCAGGCCGAGCTTGTCCGCCTTGGGCCGGAACGGCAGTACCTCCTTGCCGCCGCCGACCTGGTGGAACACCGACTTGCCGCTGGGCAGTGTGACGGGCCGCGGGTCGCCGAAGCCTCGGACGCCCTTCAGGGAACCGAAGTAGTGGTCGAAGGAACGGTTCTCCTGCATCAGGACGACGACGTGCTCGACGTCCTGGATGGTGCCGGTGCTGCCCGCGGCCGGGATGGACGCGGCCCGCGCGATGCTCTGGGACAGCGCGGCGAAGGCGGCCGTGCCGCCCGCGAGCTGCATGAACCGGCGCCGGTTGAGTTCAGCCATGAGTGGGGGCCTCTGCAAGCGTGAGGGGACAGGGGGGCGAGAGGGGTGTACCAAGAACACCCAGGGCTACGGAAGCCCCCATGTCGTCACTGTGACGTTCCGCGGTACGGCAAACGAACAAGCGCCCCATCTGGCGTGCCGCACCACATGTATGTCGTTTTCCTGTGCCGGCGACCTATGCCGTGCCTATGCCATCCAGAAGAACACCGCGGTCATCCGCTTGTCGTCGATGGTGCTGCCGCAGTAGCCGGTCGCGCTGTGCATGGTGTTGGCGGTGTAGAGCAGCAGCCGGTTGTAGCGGTGCGCGACCCGCACGTCCTCGGTGAAGGAGTCCGGCGGCACGAAGCGCGTGCCGAGCGCTTCTACGAGGTTGTTGTGCGGCGCGGTGACCATGTTGCCGCCCAGGACGCCGCCGGGCAGGCTCTGCCGGAAGAAGCTGGTGCCGCAGTCCTTGGGCGCCTGTGGATTGAGGTAGAGCACCGCGGCATAGCGGCACAGCGCCCGCGAATCGGTGTGCGGGCGCGGCTCGCTCTCGCCGGCGCCGACGACCTGGATGCAATTGTGATTGAGGGTGGCACCCCCGGGGGCGGTGGCCTGCCACAGCTCCTTGGCACCCGTGTGCTGCTTGACCAGGCGCTCCACCCGGGCGAGCTCGGCGGGCGCGAGGCCGGGCATGGTGCGCAGTCCGGGCCAGGACTCGGGCTTGTGCGGATATCCCTCGACCCAGTCGTCCTTGGCGACACAACGCGCCCTGACCTCGTCGATGTTGGGCAGCACATCGTCCAGCACCCAGTAGTCCCGACCGAGTTTGGGCTTGCGATAGGGAAGAACCGGGAGCACCGGACGATTGGGGGGCATGCGGCCGACCATACTGGCGGGTCACCTGCGACTCTCCTCCGAACGGGTCAACCTTTCGCCAATACAAGGGAATTGACGGGGCCGTGAAATCGGGGACTGGCTCGCAATTGTCCGGTGGGTGAATGCCGAAGAAGAAAGGGGAGGGCAAGGAAGAGCCATGATCGGGTAACGGATCACCCCGCATTTCGTCAGGCGGGCGCCGTCCGGCCGAGGGGAGGTGGCCGGCATGCGGCCGATGAGAACGGCAGCCGTTCGACCGACGAGCCCCGGCCGGGGGGCACACGGGCGCCGGGCCAGGTCTCCGCGCCCGGCACGGACGGCCACGTCCCGGGCTCCGGCACTGGGATTAGGCTCATGGACGATATGGACGACCACTCGACGACTCCCCGCAGCCATCCGGCCCCGCCGCTCGCGCCCAAGGCGGACAAGGACACGGTGCGCCGGCACAACCTCAGCCTGGTGCTGCGGGCCGTGCACGACGAGAGCGCTCTCAGCCGGGCCGGGGCCGCCGCCCGCACCGGCCTGACCAGGGCGGCCGTGTCGTCGCTTGCCGATCAGCTGATTCGGGCCGGGTTCCTCACCGAGTCGGGCAAGTCGTTCAGCGGACAGGCCGGGCGGCCCGGCACCATGCTGACCCCGGCCCGCACCGGTGCCGCCGGGGCCGGGGTCGAGGTCAACGTCGACTATGTATCGGTGTGCGTGGTGGACCTCGCCGGGACCGACCGGGTGCGCCTGACCGAGCACCTCGACAATCGGGGCGAGCCGGCGGCCGGCGTGCTGGCCCGGGCCGCCCGGATCGCCGCCCGCGCGCTGGACTCGGCGGCCGAGCAGGGGCTCCACCCGGTCGGCGTGGAGCTGGCGCTGCCCGGCCTGGTCTCCCAGGGTGCGGTGCGCCAGGCTCCCAACCTGGGCTGGAACCAGGTCGAGGCCGAGGCGCTGTTCAGCAGGGCCCTGCTGCTCCTGCGCCCCAACTCCCCTGCCCTGCCTGTCGGTTCGGACAACGAGGCCAATCTCGCGGCGCTGGCCGAGCTGTGGTTCGGCGGTCCGGACGGGCGCGTGAACCACTTCCTCTACCTGACCGGGGAGATCGGGGTCGGCGGGGCGCTGGTGGTCGGCGGTGAACTACTGCGCGGCGCGCACGGCTTCGCCGGGGAGATCGGGCATGTGGTGGTGGACCCGGACGGGCCGGAATGCCGCTGCGGTTCGCGGGGCTGCCTCGAACAGTACGCGGGCCAGCTGGCGCTGCTGCGGTCGGCGGGCCTCGACGAGAACGCCGGGATGCCGGGCGTCACCGAGCTCGAACGCCGGGCCCGGGCCGGTGATGAGAGCGCTCTCGGCGCGCTCGCCGACGCGGGCCGCACCCTGGGCATCGTCCTGTCCGGCGCGGTCAACCTCTTCGACCCGGACGCGGTCGTCCTCGGTGGCATCTACCGCACCCTGATGCCCTGGCTCGCCCCCGCCGCCGACCGTGAGCTGACCCGCCGAACCGTGTCGGGCCTCTGGCCCCCGGAGTGCGGCCGCCTGCGCGCCTCGTCGCTCGCGGGGGACGCGGCCCGGGGCGCGGCGGCCCGAGTCGCACGGCGCGTCCTCGCGGACCCGCTGGCCTACGGGCAGACCGCGCGGGGGGAGCGCCTGACAACGCCTCAGTGATGCCCGTCCCCGCGGTGCAGTGCCCGGTACTCCTCCGCCGTCGGTTTCGGGATCTGGCTGGTGGGGCCGTACATCGCCTTGGCCAGGCGGGCGCGCAGGCGGTCGGAGCGGCGTGGTTTGCGTACCACTCCGTTCGCGTCGACCGTCGGGCCGAGCTCGTAGGGCCGGGGCTGTTCGTGGGCGGTCAGGGTGTACAGCTCGGCCTGGGTGAGCGGGTTGTGGACCTCCACGTACTCCCCGTGCGGCAGGCGCTTGACGATGCCCGACTCCCGGCCGTGCAGGGCCTTTTCGCGGTCGCGGCGCTGGAGCCCCTGGCAGAACCGCTTGGCGACGACGAAGGCGATGGCGGGGCCGACGAAGACACCGATGCGTACGAACCAGGTGATCGCGTTGATCGACACATGGAAGTGGGTGGCCCACAGGTCGTTGCCGCCGCCGATGAGCAGCACTCCGTAGAGCGTCAGCCAGGCGACGCCGAGGCCGGTGCGCACGGGTGCGTTCCGGGGCCGGTCGGCGATGTGGTGCTCGCTTCTGTCGCCGGTGATCCACGCCTCCACGAAGGGGTAGACGGCGATCGCCGTCATGATCAGCGGGAAGAGCATGAAGGGGATGAAGACGCCGAGCTGGAGGGTGTGGCCCCAGGCGTTGATCTCCCATCCGGGCATCACCCGGATCAGCCCTTCGGAGAAGCCGAGGTAGAAGTCGGGCTGGGCTCCGGTGGACACGAGGTCGGGCCGGTAGGGGCCGATCGCCCACAGCGGGTTGATGGTGGCGACCGCGCCCATCACCGCGAGCACCCCGAACACCAGGAAGAAGAAGCCGCCCGCCTTGGCCAGGTATACGGGCAGGAAGGGCGCTCCCACGACGTTCTTCTCGGTCCTGCCGGGCCCGGCGAACTGGGTGTGCTTGTGGTAGAAGACCAGGATCAGATGGACCACGACCAGGCCGAGCATGATGCCGGGCAGCAGCAGGACGTGGATCGGATAGAGCCGCGAAATGATGTCGTGGCCGGGGAACTCGCCGCCGAAGAGGAAGAACGAAATGTACGTCCCGATCACGGGGATGGACAGGATCGCGCCCTGGGCGAAGCGGATGCCGGTGCCGGAGAGCATGTCGTCGGGGAGCGAGTAGCCGGTGAGCCCGGTGAGCAGGGCCAGCATCAGGATCGTCCAGCCGAACAGCCAGTTCACCTCGCGCGGCTTGCGGAACGCGCCGGTGAAGAACACCCGCATCATGTGCACCATGAGTCCGGCTACGAAGACGATCGCCGCCCAGTGGTGGATCTGCCGGATGAGCAGTCCCCCGCGCACGTCGAGGCTGATGTTCACGGCGGATTCGTAGGCCCGCGTCATACGGATGCCGTTCAGCGGCACGTACGAGCCGTGGTAGACGACTTCGACGCCGCTCGGCTCGAAGAACAGGGTCAGCCAGATGCCGGTCAGGATGAGGATGATGAAGCTGTAGAGGCAGATCTCGCCGAACATGAACGACCAGTGGTCCGGAAAGATCTTGCGCATGTTGGCCCTGGCCAGCGTGTGGATGCCGAGCCGGCCGTCCGCCCAGTCCGCGAGCCGCTCGCCCCTGCCGGTCTCGGGCGGCCGTCCGTTGGTCCGGGTGCCTTCGATGCGTCCGCTCATGCGTCTCCCCCCCCAGGCGGATACCAGGGTAGACACGGCGTACCGCCGCAGCCAACAGGGCCTGTGGTAAAGGGGTGTGATGGACAGTCAGGGGGATGGCCGCAATCGGATGGGGCGCGGCACGTTCACCGTGGCTGGTGCGTTCGGGTCGTGCGGCGGTGCCCGGCCCCGGCCGCCGCACACGGTGTCCGGGCGGCCATTCCCGCTGATTTCGGTGGCCGTCCGCGACAATGCCGTACCGCAGTCTTTGAGGGGCTCGCTCGACAGACGGGACTCGGCACATGACCGAAATCGAAGCGTCTCGCACGGCACCGCAAGCGTTCGAGGCGGGTTTCCGGCTGCGCGATGCGGTAGTGCGTGAGCTCGACGCGCGCTGGCCGGCCGGGGCGGACGGCCTCGACGAGGTGTGCCGCCACTCCCTTCTGCCCGCCGGGAAGCTGTTCCGGCCCTGTCTGCTGCTCGCGAGTACGCAGGCCGTCGGCGGCGACCCGATGAGCGTGCTCCCGGCGGCGGCCGCGGCGGAGTTCGGCCATGTCGGCAGCCTGATCCACGACGACATCATCGACGCGGACACGGTGCGCCGCGGCCGTCCGGCTGCCCACCGCAAGTACGGGTTCGACGAGGCCATCGTCGCGGGCGACCTGCTGTTCTTCTCGCTCTTCGAGTGCCTCGCGGAGTGCCGCGAGCGGGGTGTTCCGGCCGACCGGGTGGTGACCGCGGTCACCGCGATCTCGCGGGCCGGGATGGATCTGTGCCGGGGCCAGAGCCTGGAGGCGCGGCTCACCGGGCGGCGGGTGTTCGAGGTGGGTCCGTATCTGGAGATGGTCCGCCTGAAGACGGCGGCGCTGTTCCGCGCGGCGTGCGAGGTCGGCGGGATCCTGGGCGGGGGCGGTCCGGCCGCGCTCGCCTCGCTGGTCTCGTACGCGAACCATCTGGGCGTGGCCTTCCAGGTACACGACGATCTGCTGCCCTACACCAGCGATGCGCGGAGCGCGGGCAAGGCGCCGACGAGCGACGTCCGCAACGGCCGGCCCGTACTGCCGGTCATCCTCGCCCATCGCGACGCCGGCGAGTCGAGCCGCCGGCGGATCGAGGACTGCCTTGCGGGGCGTACGGATCCGGCCGAGGCACTGGCCGCGCTGACCATGATCCTTCGGACGTCGGGGGCGATCGACAGATCGCTCGCGCTGGCCGGCCGACACGCGCAGGCGGCCGTGGCCGCGCTCGACGGACTGCCGCTCGGCGAAGGGCGCGATCTGCTCGCCGAGTTCGTGACCCGGGCGCTGGCCGCGTTGCCCGGCGCGGAAACAGGCACGGCGTCCGGTGCGGAGGCGGACGCCGGGACGGGCGCGAAGGCGGGCGCGGCGACGAGCACCGCCGGGAACCGGCCGGGCTGAGCCACCGGGGCCGAATCCGATCGAGGGCTGTGACCATCCGTCACAGCCCTCACTTGTGTCCCCTCCGCCCCGGCTTCCGAGGGCTGTAAGGAGCCGCCGAACCCACCCCAACCAGCCATGTTTACTTGTTACTTGACTCAAGATGACTGCCAATGTTGAATTTGTTGGGTCGCAGAGTCAGCCGAGGAGGCAGGACACTATGGGGGACGACAGCACCGCCGGAATCATCCTGGCGGGCGGCAGGGGGGAACGGGCGAAGCCCATCACCCTGCAGTCCGCCGACTACATCCGCAGCAAGGCGCTCATACCGTTCGCCGGCCGGCCGCTCATCGAGTGGATCGTCGAGGCCTGCCGCGAACAGGGCATCCGCCGCTTCTACGTGGTGGCCCAGGGCATGGAGAACCGGAGCCAGATCAAGCTCGTACTCGGTCACGGCGAGCGGTACGGCGTCGAGATCAACTACTCGCGGTCCCGGTTCGACCAGTACAACGTCGGCTCGGGCGCCGCCACTTTGCACAACCTGGAGCAGTGGGACCTCACCGGGCCCGCGCTCGTCATGCCGGTCGACTCGCTGTTCGACTTCTCGCTCGACCGGCTGCTCGCCACCCACACCGCGACGGACGCCCTGGTCACGGTCGCGGCCGTCACCCGCACCCCGCAGGAGACCGCCAACAAGTACGGCGTCATGCGCACCACCGACCAGGGGCTCATCTCCGGCTTCGTCGAGAAGCCCCGGATCGAACTCATCGAGCACCTCTTCCCCGAGGCGCTCGCCACCCCGAAGGCCCGCACCATCGCCACCAGCGCGGGCATGTATCTCATCGACTGCGGAAGGCTCCGGCTCGCCGCCCGCAACCCGGAGTTGATCCGGCTGGCCCAGCAACGCCTGGACTGGGGCGGCGACTTGCTGCCCTGGCTGGTCGGCCACGACCTGCCGGTCGCCGTCGAGCCCATCGACCGGCTCGGCGACCTCGGCAGCATCGGCGACTATCTCGCCACCCTCGGCGAGGTGTTGACCGGCCAGTACCCGCAGATGAACCGGGCGATGGAGAGCCCGCTCAGCACGGAACCGCGGTACTGGATCCACGAGTCCAGCCTGCGCACCAAGGACAACGTCACCGGAACCACCCTCGCCCAGAAGATCGCCGACGGCAGCGTCGTCATCGGGCCCGGGGTGCGCATCGGCCGCCACGCCGAGATCGGGGCCGGCGTCCACCTCCAGTACACCGACATCGGCGACGGCGTCGATGTCCACGAGGGCGTCCACCTGAGCCGCTCCGCGCTGGGAGACGCCGCGGTGGTCGGGGCGTACGCGCAGATCAGCGACTCCTACATCGGGCCGATGGCGCATGTGCACTCCGAGCGGCGCAGCCCGGTCCGCCTGGACGACCACTCGGCACTCGGCGACGGCGCCCATCTGTGGCCCGGGACCCGCCTGTCGGGGGTCAGCGTCTACCCGAGGCTGCGCGTGCCCGCCGTCTCGGGACTGCCCGCGGGAACGCAGCTCACCAGCTCGGACGACATCCTGCAATGGGTCTGACCCGATGCGTGGCTGACAACTCCCTGACCGATCAACGGATATGACGCTCTTTCAGGAGACTTCCGTGAACAGTCCGATCGCAGTGATAGGCGGTACCGGCCGGGTAGGCCGGCTCGTAACGCAACGGCTCCTGGACCGCGGCGAGGCGGTACGGGTCGTCGGCCGCAGCACCGAGCGCGGCCGGGAACTGCCCGAGGAGGCCCAGTTCTTCCTCGGTGACGTACGCGAACCGGAGACGCTGCGCATTCCGCTGCGCGGCTGCTCCGCGATCGTCTACACCGTCGAGCCGGGGACCGATCCGGCGGGCCCCGACAGCCCCGAGTCGACCCTGCACACCGGGGTCCGCAACGCCCTGGCCGCGGCCCGCGGCGGGGCGGTGCTCCCGCAGTTCGTGCTGGTCAGCCAGCGCTATGTGACGCGCAGGGACCACCCGATGAACGCGTACGGCCGGATGCTGGACTGGCGGCTCGCCGGCGAGGACGCGGTGCGGGTGTCGGGCCTGCCCTACACGGTGGTGCGGCCGAGCTGGCTGACCGATCTGGACGGCGACTCGCGCATCACCCTCGAACAGGGCGACCGCAGGGACGGCTACGTCTCGCGCCGGGACGTAGCCGAGGCCTGCGTCCAGGCCCTGTACTGCCCCTCGGCGCGCGGCGTCACCTTCGAAATGCGCAGCGAGCCGGGCAGCGCGCCCGCCGCATGGGAGCCGCTCTTCGCCCGGCTCCGCTCCGACGAGCCGGCCTACGAGGCCGGTGTTCGCCAGTTATCCGATCCGGTCGCCGACCGGGCCATTGCCTGACCGTCCGCTTGACGTCGAGTCATCAGACTCATCAGACCAGGGAGGCACCCGTGACCGAGGCGCCGCAGATCACCGCAGGACGGCCGCAGCCGCTGGGGACCACTGTCGACGCCGACGGGGTGAACTTCTCCGTCTTCTCCGAGCACGCCACGCGTGTGGACCTGCTGCTTTTCGACCGCTGCGACGACCCCGAGCCCTCCCGGACCATCCAGCTCCACCCCGACCGCCACCGCAGCTTCCACTTCTGGCACTGCCATGTGCGGGGGCTCGGCGCCGGGCAGGTCTACGCGTACCGGATGGACGGGCCGCACGACACCAGCAGGTCGGGCGCCCGCTTCGACCACCGCAAGGTGCTGCTGGACCCGTATGCCCGCGCCAACATCAACAGCCGCTGGAAGCGCACCCACGCCATCGGCCTCGACGACAACGTCGCGCACTCCATGCGCAGCCTGGTCGTCGACCTCGACGACTACGACTGGGAGGGCGACGAGCCGCTGCGCACCCCCATGTCGGAGACGATCATCTACGAGCTGCACGTGCGCGGCGCGACGGCCTCACCGACCTCGCATGCCGCGAACCCCGGCACCTTCTCCGCCCTGACGGAGAAGATCCCGCACCTGAAGGACCTGGGGATCACCGCGGTGGAGCTGCTTCCCGTCTTCGACTTCGACGAGACGCAGGTGCTGCGCACCGGCCCCGACGGCAGCGAGCTGCGCAATTACTGGGGCTACGACCCGTACGGCTTCTTCGCCCCGCACACCGGCTACTGTTCCGAGCCCCATCTCGCGGGCCACATCGCCGAGTTCCGCGACATGGTCAAGGCGTTCCACAAGGCGGGCATCGAGGTCATTCTCGATGTGGTCTTCAACCACACCAGCGAGGGCAACGAGTACGGCCCGACGATCAGCTTCCGCGGCCAGGCCAACGAGGCGTACTACCACCTGTGGCCGCAGGACCGCAGTCACTACATGGACTTCACGGGCTGCGGGAACGCGGTCAACGCCAACCACCCGATGGTCACCAAGTTCATCCTGGAGTCCCTGGAGTACTGGGTGCGCGAGCACCATGTGGACGGGTTCCGCTTCGACCTCGCCTCCGAGCTGTCGCGTGGCGCGCTCGGGTACGAGATGGCGGTGCCGCCGGTGCTGTGGGCCATCGAGCTGTCCCAGGTGCTGGCCGAGACGAAGATCATCGCGGAGCCGTGGGACGGCGGCGGCCTCTACCAGGTCGGCCGGTTCCCCGGGAAGCGCTGGGCCCAGTGGAACGGACCCTTCCGGGACGACGTACGCCGCTTCGTGCGCGGTGACGCCGGGCTCGTGGGGGACATCGCCGCGCGGCTCGGCGGCTCCGAGGACCTGTTCGGCCCGCAGCAGGAACTGCCCACCAACAGCATCAACTTCATCACCTGCCACGACGGGTTCACCCTCAACGACCTGGTGAGCTACGACGAGAAGCACAACTACGCCAACGGCGAGGCCGGGGCCGACGGCGCCGGCGAGAACTTCAGCTGGAACTGCGGTGTCGAGGGCCCCACCGACGACCCCGAGGTCGAGCGGCTGCGGGTGCGGCAGATGAAGAACCTGCTCGCCGTCCTGATGCTCAGCCGGGGCGTGCCGATGCTGCTCGCAGGAGATGAGTTCCGCAACAGCCAGTCGGGCAACAACAACGCCTACTGCCAGGACAACCCGACGTCATGGCTCGACTGGGACCAGGCCGAGAAGGAGCAGGAGACCTGGAACTTCACCCGACGACTGATCGAACTGCGCAGGCGCTACCGCACGTTCCGTGAACCCCGCTTCTACAACGGACACCTCAACTCCCGTCTGCTGTCCGATGTCACCTGGCACGGCACCAAACTGGAGCAGCCCGGCTGGGAGGACACCCACGCCCGGGTCCTGGCCTGCACGCTCGGCGGCTTCAACCAGGACCCCGACCTGCATCTGATCCTCAACATGTACCACCTGGGCCTGGACTTCGAGCTGCCCCGGATCCGCGGCCGCCGCTGGCACCGCGTGCTCGACACCGCGCGCCCCGGTCCGTACGACATCCTCCCCGCCGGACAAGAGGAGCTGATCGACGACCACACCTTCCACGCCCACGGCCGCAGCGTCGTGCTGCTGGCGGCCCTGCCTGACGAGAAGGGCACCTCTCGATGAGTGGATCTGCCGAACGCCGTACGTTCTCCGACACCCTGGCGGGCTATGTCACGTACTACAGCCCCACCCAGCACCGTTTCGGTCTGCGCACCTCCGACGACCGGGAATTCACCGTCCATCTGCCCCGCAATGTCTCCTCGCGCATCGTGCGCAACCTCGGCGACGACTACCGCGACACCACCGCGAGCACCCAGGACATGCTCGCCGAGGGCCGTTACCTGTTCGCGTACGGGATCACCTACCAGTGGGAGGGCGGTGAGCGGTTCGAGGCGAAGGAGATCACCTTCCCCGAGGAGAGCCGCGGTTCCTACGTCTTCGAGCACCCGGCATGGTGGGTCCAGCAGGCCGCCGCCGTCGCCGACTTCTATCTGCGCGGGCACTTCCCCGACGGCACGTACGACTGGCGCAACTTCCGCACCCATCTGACCCTCAGCGGCACCCATCTCCCCGACTTCGACGGCGCGGACGTGCGCCAGGAGACGGACACCATCTCGCGGCTCGTGTACGGCCTGTCCACCGCGTATCTGCTGACCGGCGAGGACCGCTTCCTGCAGGCCGCCGAGAGCGGCACCGAGTATCTGCGCGAGCACATGCGGGTGACCGACGCGCAGGACGGGATCATCTACTGGTACCACGGCATCGACGTGACCCGGACGGGCCAGCGCAAGGTGTTCGCCTCGGAGTTCGGCGACGACTTCGACGCCATCCCGATGTACGAGCAGATCTACGCGCTGGCCGGGCCCACCCAGACGTACCGCATCACCGGTGACCCGCGGATCCTGAACGACATCGACGGCACGGTGGCCCTGTTCGAGCGGTACTTCAGGGACCGGAGCCTCGGCGGGTTCTTCTCGCACCTGGACCCGATCACACTCGACCCGAACGCGGACTCGCTGGGGCGCAACCGGTCCCGCAAGAACTGGAACTCGGTGGGCGACCACGCCCCCGCATACCTGATCAACGCCTATCTCGCCACCGGCCGCGAGGACTTCGCGGCGCTGCTCGAAGAGACGGCGGACACCATCGTCGAGCGCTTCCCCGACGAGGAGACCAGCCCGTTCGTGCAGGAGCGCTTCCACGCCGACTGGAGCCCCGACCGCACCTGGGGATGGCAGCAGGACCGGGCTGTGGTCGGCCACAACCTGAAGATCGCCTGGAACCTGACCCGGATCAAGGCGCTGCACGACAAGGCGGAGTACGGCGTCACCGCCGACCGGATCGGCGAGATCATGCCGGCGGTGGGCAGCGACCAGCTGCGCGGCGGCTGGTACGACGTGGTCGAGCGGCGCCCCGACCCGGACAGCGGCATCCACCGCATGGTGTGGCACGACCGCAAGGCGTGGTGGCAGCAGGAGCAGGCGATCCTCGCCTATCTGATCCTGGCCGGCACCTCGGGCGACCCCGAGCAGCTGCGCCTCGCGCGCGAGGCGGCCTCGTTCTACAACGCCTTCTTCCTCGACTACGACGACGGCGGCGTCTACTTCAACGTTCTGGCCAACGGCATCCCGTATCTGCTAGGCACCGAGCGGCTCAAGGGCAGCCACGCCATGGCCGGCTACCACGCGCTGGAACTCTGCTATCTCGCGGCCGTCTACACCGGCCTCCTGATCAGCAACGACCCGCTCACGCTGCACTTCCGGCCGCGCCCGTCGGATCTGCCGGACCGCACACTGCGGGTCGCGCCCGATCTGCTGCCGGCGGGTTCGGTCGAGCTGACCCGGGTGTGGGTGGACGGCGAGCCGTACCACCGCTTCGACAACAAGGAGCTCACCGTCAAGCTGCCCGAGGGGGACGTGCCGGTGCGGGTGCGCGTCGAGCTGGAGCCGGCGCAGATGCGGCTGCGGATGCGTACCGAGTTCGACGGCGACACCGCGCACATACGCTGCGACGGGGTCATCGACGCGGCCGAGCTAGAGAAGTTCCGCCGCATTCTGGGCGAGGTCATGGCCGCGGAGCCGCAGCGGGTGGAGTTCCACCTGTGCCAGGTCACCGAGATGTGCCGGCCCGCCATCAACGAGCTCCTCTTCCAGCGCACCAAGGCCGGTCTCGACGCGGACTTCGTCATCGTGGGGTGCACGCTGCCCGACGTCGCCGACGCCCTGCTGTCCACCGATGCCTTCCTGCTCGAGGGCGGTGACGAGTGCGCCCATGAATGACCTCTCTCGTCCGCTGGGCTCCAGCGCACACCGATCGATTCGGACACTCCCGGGGGCACCGTGTCTTCCATCCTCCAACTCTCCGACGCCCGCAGGGCTCCTGCCACGGCGGACTTCACCGGCTACTGCCAGGACCTGTTCGTCGCGCTGACGCGCTCCGACCAGCGGCGCTGGGGCGAGGTGTATCTGCGTGGGCTGCTCGACGTGCCGGGCCGCAAGACGCCCACCAGGATCTCCGAGCACGTGCTCGGGCACCGGGCCGTGCAGCAGCTCCAGCAGTTCGTCCACCAGAGCCCGTGGGACTCGGGGCCGGTCCGCCGGCGGATCGCCGAGCGGGCGGGCGAGGTGTTCCGCACCGAGGCGTGGGCGGTCGACGAGGTGGTGTTCGCGAAGAACGGCGACCGCTCGGTGGGCGTGGCCCGCCAGTACGCGCCGTCGCAGCAGCGCACCGTCAACTGCCAGCTGGCGTACGCCACTTCGCTGGTGGGGACGGGCGGCGGCCTGCCGGTGAACTGGCGGCTGCTGCTCCCCCAGCGCTGGGACCAGGACGAGCGGCTGCGCGGCCAGGCCCATCTGCCGGACGAGGAGCACTGCCGGCCGCGCTGGAGCTACGTCCTGGAGGCCCTCGACGAGATGACCGAGGAGTGGTTCCTGGAGCCGCAGCCGGTGCTCGCCGACTGGCGCTCCGAGAGCGATGTGGAACCGCTCCTTCGGGGTCTGGAGGCGCGCGGCCACGGCTACCTGATCGAGGTGTCGCCCAGCACCGGCGTGACCCTGCCGCGCCCGCATGCCGCATCTCCCGCGACGCGGGGCACGGTGACCGAGCTCGCCGAGCACGTGGCGCGGCGTGACGAGCGCACCCCGATCGCCTGGCACGACCGTACGACGGAGCGGATGCGGCGCTCGCAGTTCCTGTCCGCTCCGGCGCTGCTCTGCTCGGACGGGCCGCAGCACGCGGCGCACCGGCAGCGGCTCCGGCACCTGGTCACCGACTGGCCGTACGGCCGGCCCGCGCCGCGCTCCTACTGGCTGACCAACCTGCCGGCCCGCCGGCTCGCCGAGGCGATTCCGCTGGCGCAGTTGCGCAGCCTGTCCGCGGACGGGTTACGCCGGTTGCAGGAGGACTTCGGGCTTGGTGACTTCGAGGGCCGCTCGTTCCGCGGCTGGCACCATCACGTCACGCTCGCGTCGGCGGCGCTCGCCTTCGACGCGCTGAGCAGGCACACCGAGGAGGAGTGGCTGAGCGGACAAGGCGCCTGATGTTCTGAGCTGTGAGTCAACTGGCCGTCGGCCGCGCCCACTTGGGGCCGGTCCGACGGCCATCGGCTATTTCGTCCAGCCCACCGCTGCGAAGTCGATGTCGCCGAGGCCCGGGATCCCGTAGTTGGCGAGGCCCTTGCGGACCGCCATCATCTGGGGGCGCTGGTAGAGCTCGACGTCGTGGCCGAGCTTCCAGATCTCCGCGTCGGCCTGGTTGTACAGCTGGGCGGCGCGCACCGGATCGAGGGTGCCGGAGGCCTGCTTGAGGAGGTTGTCGAGCGTGGCGTCCGAGATCCGGCCGTAGTTCTGGAAGCTCTGGGCGCCGCGCGGCAGCCGGTAGACGGCCTGCGACTGGCTGGGGTAGGTGAGGTCGGTGAAGCGGAAGATCGCCAGGTCGAAGTTGCCCACGTCGAGGTATTTCGGCCCGTAGTCCTCGGCTGGCACTTTCTGGATCTCCACCCCGATGCCGACCTGGGCCAGCATCTGCTGGAGGAGCTGGGCGAGATCCAGGCCGAGCCGGTTGGTGGACTCCGCGATCACGAACCGCAGCTTGAGGGCCTGCCCGCCCTTCACGCGCGGCTTGCCCTGGCCGGACGACTTCCACCCCGCCTTGTCGAGGAGCGCTGCCGCTGCTTGAGGGTCGAACGTGCCCAACTCGCCCGAGTTGTCGGCGTATCCGGGCTGGTTGGTCATGAAGATGTGGTTGCCGAGCAGGGGCACCCCGACGGGCAGCCCCTCGGCCGCGACGTTCGCCAACGCCTGCCGGTCCACGGCCTGTTGGAGGGCGTGGCGTACGTCGACGTCCGTCAGCGGGCCGCCCGCGCCGTTGAGACTGACATGCACCTCGTCCCAGGCCGAACCCGTGCGCACCGTGCTGTTGCGGGCCGACTTGAGCTGCTGGTACGCCTCGGCCGTGGCCGCGTTCACCGCGTCGATCTCGCCGTTGAGGTAGGCCTGGAGCGCGGCGGGCGGCAGCAGCGCGCGGAAGACCACCTTGTCCAGGCGGGGTCTGGTGCCCCACCAGGCGGGGTCGGGCACCGCCGTGACGGACTGGGTCGTACGGTCCATCGAGGCGATCCTGAACGGGCCCGCGGTGACCGGGATCCGCCCGGTCCAGCCGTTGTTGAACTGCTCGGGCGTGCTGGTGGCGGACGCCGGGAAGAGCGGGTCGAACAGCCGCTGCCAGTCGGCGTACGGGGAGCGGAAGACGACCTGCACCTCGCTCGCGTCGCCGCCCCGGCGCACCTCGGATATCTGGTCGTAGCCGGACGGATCGGCCACCAGATAGCGGTCGTCGCCCCGGCCGAGGGCCCTCCACTCGGCCTCGAAGTCGGCGACGCCGAGCGGCTTTCCGTCGGACCAGCGGGCGTGCGGGTTGAGCCGGTAGGTGACCGTCTGCGGCGAGGTCGCGGTGACGGACGCGGAGAGCAGGTAGTCGGGGTTGGCGTGCGGGACGCCCTTGGCGTCGCGGCGGAACAGCTTGGGCTCGACCAGGCTGTCGATCTCCGAAGCCTCGCCGATCGTCCCGGCGGCCTGGTTCACGTTGTACTGCGTGATCCACTGGGACGTGGCGAGGGTGAGGGTGCCGCCCTGGCGGAGGTTCTGCGGAGGCTGGCGGCCGATGTCCTCGGTTCCGTAGGCGGGGGCCTTCATGGTGCGGGGGGACGCGCCGTGCTGTGGCGCCGCCGAGGTCGTACAGCCCGCGAGCGACAGTGCCGCCGCAACCAGTGCCGCCCATGCCCGCGCACCCCGTAACCGAGCCACTCCAGCCTCCGTCCTGACGACGCGTCAATTAGCCGAACTGATCTGCGATTTACCGCTGGGACCTTAACATTGCGGCATGTCAGGACGGTGAACTGTCCACGCAGCTTGCCCTTTGAGGAGACACTCTTGGTCGGCCGCTTGTCCAAGCGCCTCGCCCACGGCGCGCTCCTGCTTCTGTTCGCGGTCTTCCTCTCCTACGTCATCTCCTCCGCCGCGCTCAGTCCGCGCGCCTACTTCGAGGACCGCCAGCCGCGCCCGTCGGCCGCCACGGTCGACCACGAGCTCGCGCTGCTCGGCACCGACGACCGGACGCCGGTCCTGGAGCGCTTCGGGCACTGGTCGTGGCGGGCCGTCCACGGCGATCTGGGGCGCACGGTCGACGGGGGCTCTGTGAACGCGGAGTTCGGCCGCCGCATCGGGGTGTCCACCCGGCTGCTGCTCGTCGGCACGCTGGTCGGCACCGGTCTTGGCGTGCTCGCCGGGCTCTGGGCCGCGGTCCGCCGGCACCGCCTGCCCGACCGGGCGCTGACCGTGTTCTCGTTCCTGGTCCTGTCGGTGCCCACGTTCGTGCTTGCGCTGCTCTTCAAGGAGGGCGCCCTGTGGTTCAACCAGAGCGCGGGCCACACGGTGATCCGCTACACCGGCGAGCGCACCCCCGGCCTCACCGGCTCCCTCGCCACCCATCTCAAGGACCGGGCCGCCCATCTCGCGCTGCCCGCGGCCACGGTCGCGCTCGGCGCGGTCGCCTCGTACAGCCGGTATCAGCGCGGCGCCACGCTCGACGTGCTGGGCTCCGACCATCTGCGGACCGCGCAGGCCAAGGGGCTCACACCGGGCCGGGCGCTGCTGCGGCACGGGCTGCGCACCTCGCTGATCCCGCTGACCACGTTCTTCTCGTTCGGCTTCCTGACCCTGTTCACGGGGGCCGTGTTCACCGAGGAGATCTTCGGCTGGCCCGGCATGGGCAGCTGGTTCATGGACTCGGCGCAGAAGGGCGACATCAATTCGGTGGTCGCGGTCAATCTGTTCGCGGCGGTGACCGTGCTGCTCGCCGGCTTCGTCGCGGACGTGCTGCACGCGGTGCTCGACCCGAGGGTGCGCACGCGATGAGTACGGACGCGGTGAACACGGAAGCGGTCGTGCTGCGCGGGCGCGGCGCCACGGCCGGGCGGGCGCTGCTCCGCTCCCCCGGGGCCCTGACCGGCCTGGCACTGATCGCGGGCCTGTTCGTCCTCGCGTACGCGGGCCCGTACATGACCAACTGGAATTACACCGACATCGACTACACGGCCCTGCGCAGCGCCCCGGGCGCCCGGCACTGGATGGGCACCAGCCGGATCGGCCAGGACGTGTTCGCGCAGACGGTGCGCGGGCTGCAGAAGTCGCTGCTCATCGGCGCCCTGGTGGCCCTGGCCAGTACGGCCCTCGGCGCGGCCTTCGGGACCTGCGCGGGGTACTTCGGCGGCTGGGTGGACCGAATGCTCATGTTCGTGGTCGACCTGATGCTGGTGATTCCGGGCTTTCTGCTCCTGGTGCTGCTCGTGCCGAGGCTGCGCGGACTTGGCTGGCCGGCGTTCGCGGGGCTCCTGGCCGCGCTCGGCTGGATGATCACGGCACGGGCGGTACGGATCATGACGCTCTCGCTGCGGGAGCGGCCCTTCGTCGCCGCGGCGCAGCACATGGGCGTCGGGCCGTTCCGGATCATCGTGCGGCACGTCCTGCCGCACCTGGCCTCGTTCCTGATCACGGACGCGACCGTGGCGGTCGCCGCCGCCGTGATCAGCGAGACGGGTCTGTCCTACTTCGGGTTCGGGGTGCAGCCACCGGACGTGTCCCTGGGCACGCTCATAGCGTCCGGCAGCGATGTGGCACTGACCTGCCCGTGGATGTTCTTCTTCCCGGCCGGCCTGCTGCTGCTCTTCGTCCTGGCCGTGCACTTGGCGGGCGATGCGCTGCGGGACATTCTCGACCTCGGGTCCGACCGGGCTGGGAGCCTGCGATGACGGCCGCCAAGGTGCTCGACGTCGAAGACCTGCACGTGTCGTACGCGGGCTCGTCCCGTACGCCGCTGCCGGTCGTGCGCGGGGTGGGGTTCTCGCTGCGGCGCGGCGAAGTCCTCGGCCTGGTCGGCGAGTCCGGGGCCGGCAAGACCGCGACCGCGCTCGCCCTGCTCGGGCTGCTTCCGCCGGGCGCGCGGGTGAGCGGCTCGGTGCGGCTGCTCGGCACCGAGCTGGTCGGCCTGCCGGTGCGCGATCTCGCCCGGCTGCGCGGGCGCCGGATCGCGATGGTGTTCCAGGATCCGCTGGCCGCGTTCAACCCGGCCCAGCACATCGGCGACCAGATCGCCGAGGCTTTGCGGATTCATCAACGGCCACAGTCCGCCAGGGAGTTGGCGCGCGGCCGTGCTCGGGAGCTCTTGGAGGGCGTGGGTGTCCCGGATCCGTCCCGTATCGCCCGCTCGTACCCCCATGAGCTCTCCGGCGGACTGCGCCAGCGCGCCATGATCGCCATGGCGATCGCCAACGACCCCGACGTCATCGTGGCCGACGAGCCCACCAGCGCGCTCGACGCCACCGTCCAGGCACAGGTCCTGGACGCCCTGGAGAACGCCCGCCGGGCGACCGGCGCGGCGCTGCTCCTGGTCAGCCACGACCTGGGGGTGATCGCGGGCGCGGCGGACCGGGTGGCCGTCATGTATGCGGGCCGGATCGTCGAAACGGCGCCGGTGGACGCCCTGTTCGCGCGGCCCCGCATGCCGTACACGCTGGGCCTGCTCGGCTCGGTGCCGCGCCTGGACGCCGCCGTAGCGCTGACCCCGATACCGGGCGGCCCGCCCGCGCCGGGCAGCGCCGGGCCCGGCTGTTCGTTCGCACCGCGCTGCCCACTCGCGACGGAAGCCTGCCGCGCCGGGGAGCCCGAACCGGCGGGATCCGAGGGGCACTTGGCGGCGTGTGTCCGCCAGGACGCCCTCGCGGGGCGGGCCGCCGCCGACCTCTTCCCCGCCTCGGCCCCGTTGCGCCGCACTTCCCCGGGCGGCGCGCCCCTGCTGCGCGTCGCGGGGCTCACCAAGTCGTTTCCGCTGCCGGGGAGTTCTGGCTTCCGGTTGCGCAGGAAGCCGGCGGAGGTCCGGCTCGCGCTGGAAGGGGTGGACCTGGAGGTCCGCCGGGGCGAGACGGTGGCGCTGGTCGGCGAGTCGGGCTCCGGCAAGACCAGCACCCTGATGGAGATCATCGCGCTGGGCGCCCCCGAGTCCGGGACCGTCGAGATCGCCGGGTATGACACGTCCGTGCTGAGCCGCGCCGATGCCCGCCGGCTGCGGGGTTCGGTGCAGATCCTGGTGCAGGACCCGATGGCCAGCCTGGACCCGAGGATGCGGGTGGCCGACATCGTCGCCGAGCCACTCCACGCCCAGCGCGTCCCGAAGGAGACCATCGCGGCGCGGGTGCCCGAACTCCTGCGCCGGGTCGGCCTCGACGTCCAGGACGCGGAGCGCCGCCCACACCAGTTCTCCGGCGGCCAGCGCCAGCGCATCGCGCTCGCCCGGGCCCTCGCCGTACGCCCCGAACTGCTGCTCCTGGACGAGCCGGTCTCCGCGCTCGACGTGTCCGTGCAGGCGGGCATCCTCGATCTGCTGCGACGGCTGCGCGACGAGCGGGGCCCGGCCTGCCTGTTCGTCACGCACGACCTGGCGGTGGTGCGGCAGATCGCCGACCGGGTGGTGGTGATGTACGGCGGCCGGACCGTGGAGAGCGGCCCGGTCACCGACGTGTTCGGGAGTCCCCGCCACCCCTATACGCGCGCCCTGCTGTCCGCCGTGCCGCTGCCCGACCCGGCCGCCGAGCGGGCCCGCGCCAGGATCGTGCTGCCGGGCGAACCCCCGGGGGCCGGGGAACGCTCGACGGGCTGCCGCTTCCGTGGCCGCTGCGCGGTGTACACCGCCCTGGGCGAGGAACGGCGGCGGTGCGAACGTGAAACTCCGGCAACGAACGGGGCGGGCCCGCCGGGGGAACACACCTCCGCCTGTCACTTCCCGTACGACGCGAAGGGGGTGCCCGCCCGGCTCCGCCCGGAGCCGGAGGAACACCCCCCGGTGCGCTGAGAGCCCGCGTCCGTACCCGTCCGGATCGGACACGGGCTCGGGGAGTTCACGCCCGGTGGGCCGAGAGCGCGTCGTGGTAGACCTCAAGGGTACGCTCGGCCACCTTGTCCCACGAGAAGTGCTCCACCGCCCGCGCCCTGCCCGCGGCACCGAGTGCGGCGGCCCGGCCCCGGTCCTCGATCAGGTCGTTGACGGCTTCGGCGAGGCCCGCCGCGAACTTGTCGGGATCAACCGGTTCGCCCGTGGCGTCATCCCGCGCCTCGAACCCGACGAGCAGCCCGGTCACCCCGTCGTCGACGACCTCGGGGATCCCGCCGACCGCGGAAGCCACGACCGGGGTTCCGCAGGCCATCGCCTCCAGGTTCACGATGCCCATCGGCTCGTACACCGACGGGCACACGAACACCGTCGCGTGGGTGAGGAGTTGGCGTACGGAGTCCTGGTCCAGCATCCCGTCGATGCGGAAGACCCCGCCCCGTACGGCGCGCAGTTCCTCGACGAGTTCCGCGACCTCGGCGGCGATCTCGGGCGTGTCGGGCTGTCCGCAGCACAGCACCAGCTGGGCGTCCGAGCGCAGGCCGAACGCGGCCCGCAGCAGGTGCGGCAGCCCCTTCTGACGGGTGACGCGGCCGACGAACAGCACGATGGGCAGGTCCGGGTCGATGCCGTACCGCTCCAGTGCGTCCTGGCGCGGGTCGGGCCGGTAGGCCTCGGGGTCGATGCCGTTGTGGATGACGTGCACCCGCTCGGGGGCGACGTCGGGGTAGACGCGCAGGACGTCGTCGCGCATCGCGGCCGACACGGCGATGAGGGCCGAGGCGGACTGTGCGGCCGTGCGTTCCATCCAGCAGGACAGGGCGTACCCGCCGCCGAGTTGCTCGGCCTTCCAGGGCCGCAGCGGCTCCAGGCTGTGCAACGTCATGATGTGCGGCACGCCGTGCAGCAGGCGTGCGAGGTTCCCGGCCATGTTCGCGTACCAGGTGTGGCTGTGCACCACGTCCGTTCCGGCGCAGTCGGCGGCCATCGCCGCGTCCGCCCCGAGAAATCCCAGCGCCGCGTCCGCGGCGGCGAGATGGGCCGGTGGCTCGTATGCGTCAACGCCCGGTTCCGTTCTGGCCGTTCCCAGACACCGCACTCGTACGTCGGCGAGCCGGCGCAGCCCCCGCGTCAGCTCGGCCACGTGAACGCCGGCTCCGCCGTAGACCTCGGGCGGATATTCACGGGTGAGCAGGTCTACCCGCATGCTTCCTCCTTCCGTCGGGATGGACCGCAGCACTGGTCAGCAGCACTCCCCCGATGACGCGGGCATAGCAATCTCGGTGCGACGGACGGCGGGCGATTCCCGAGAAGGCCCCGACGCGAATATCAGGTAGCCACTGAGAATTATCCCTACCGAGAACACCGAGACGATGATCAGCCATATCCCCTTCGATCCCATTCGAAATAGCCCCCCACTCGGACAACTCAATTTGACTCGATGAGTCAATCAGGAGTGACGTTTTGAGTCAAGCATAGGTTGGGTAATGAGTGATCATGGTCGTTACGGAAGAGGAAATTCCGAATCCACACCAAATATGAGGCACGGAAGCAGCCAAACTGCGCCCTACGCGCCCCAAAAACCGAGGCGCGAACGCTTGCGGGCGCCTGACTTGCGGGTAGCATCACTTGTAATGATCTGAGTCAAGCTGTTGCGCTAGGAGTCGCCGTGGATCACTCTGAGCCTTCCTCTCCCATCGGCCTCGGGCAGCGCATCCGGGAGCTCCGGGTCCGGCGCGGGCTCAAACAGCAGGACCTCGCGTCCGAGGAGATTTCCACCAGCTACGTGTCGCTGATCGAGTCCGGCAAGCGGGCGCCGTCCGACACCGTGCTCGGCACGCTGGCAGTGAAGCTGGGCTGCTCCACCGAGTATCTGCGCACCGGCCGTGACCAACACGAGATGGAAGAGGCCCGGCTCAAGCTGGCCTTCGGCGACATGGCCCTGCGCAACGGGGCCGACGGCGAGGCATTGCAGACCTTCAGCGAACTGCTCGGCGGCTCGCTGCCGCTGGATGCCGCGATGAAGCGGCGTGCCCGCATGGGCCAGGCGTCCGCGCTGGAGAAGCTCGGGCGCCTGGAGGCCGCGATCCCCCTCCTTGAGGAGATCTTCGCCGACCGCGCACTCGCAGCAGGGTCGGACGAGTGGTGCCGTACGGCGGTGGCACTGTGCCGCTGCTATCGCAACATGGGCGACATCACGGTCAGCATCGAGATCGGCGAGCGCGCCATGAGCAAACTGGACTCGCTGGGCCTGGACGTGACGGTGGATCATGTTCAGCTCGGATCCACCCTCATGGGGTCCTACCGCCGGCGCGGAGACCACACCCGGGCGCATCTGCTCGCCCAGCGCCTGATCCCCCTCGCCGAGAAGCAGGGCGCACGGGCCGCACGGGGCGCGGTGTACTGGAACGCGGGTCTGGTCGCCCAGTCGCGCGGGCAGCTGGCCGAGGCACTCGCTCTGACCGAGCGTGCGCTGGCGATGATGGCCGAGGACGACAACGTACGCCATGTCGCCATGCTCAAGATGAACTACGGGTGGCTGCTGCTGCAGACCGAGTCCGGGGACCTCGGTCGCGCCAAGGAACTCCTGGAAGGGGCGCAGCAGTCGCTCGCGGAGACCGGCAACGCCGACGAGCTCGCGCGCTGCGAGTTCCATCTGGCCGAGGCCGACACCGCGCTGGGCAACTGGACGGAGGCGACCGCACACGCGGAACGCGCGATCGGTCTCCTCGGCAGCGAACCCCGTGTCCTCGCGGTCGCCGCCCGTGCCGCCCTCGCCCAACTGCACTTCCTGCGTCAGCAGAACGACCTCGGCAAGCAGGTCCTGGATGCCGCCACCCGTCAGTTGCGGCACTTCCCGGCCTCGTACGAGACCGCGGAGTACTGGCGTCGCATCGGCGACCTCTGGAGGGGCGAGGGCTTCACCAAGCAGGCCCTCGCCGCCTACGACGCCGCGCTGTCCGCCACCGGGCTCCAGCCGACGCCCAACCCGCGCGACGCGCTCAGCGAGCAGGCGTCGCGCTAGCCCCCGACCCCGTCACCACGCCGAGCACCCGGTCGCGCAGCGTCTCCATCGCGGCCGGGGTCTCGGCCTCCACGTGGATGCGTACCAGGGGGGCCGTGCGCGCGGCCCGTACGTTGAACCAGGAGCCGTCGCCGAACTCCCCGGTGACGCCGTCGAGGTGGTCGAGTTCGGCCTCGGTGGCCGCGAAGTGCGCGGTGACGCGGTGCAGGGCCGCCACGGGATCCTCGACCCGTATGCCGATCTCGCCGGAGCGCGGGTAACGGTCGTGGCCCGCCGCCAGCTCGGAGAGCCTGCGGCCCGAGTGGCCGAGCTCCGCGACGAGGTGCAGGGCCGCGAGCATGGCCGAGTCCGCGCACCAGAAGTCGCGGAAGTAGGAGCGGCCCGAGTGCGAGCCGCCGAAGGCCGCGCCCTGTTCGGCCATCAGGGAGCGGATGGCCGCGCGCCCGGCCCGGCAGCGCAGCGGGATGCCGCCGGCCGCTTCGACCGCCTCGATGGCGGAGCGCGAGGTGATGAGGTCGTGGACCACGGCGGCGCCGGGCCGCCGGGCGAGTTCGCGCGCCGCGACGAGGCCGATGACCGCGGCCGGCGGGACGGCGGCGCCCCGCTCGTCCACGGCACGGCAGCGGTCCGCCCCCGCGTCGAAGGCGAGCCCCAGGTCCGCTCCCGTACGCCGCACCCACTCCCCCAGGTCCCAACTCCCCTGCCGGGAGCGCTCGTTGGTGCCCAGGAAACGTACGGGTACGAGCTCCACCGCCGGGTGCAGCACCCGGGGCGCGGTGAGCGCGGCCATGCCGTGGGCCGCGTCGACCACCACCTTCAGCGGCCGGATGCCGGTGAGGTCGACCAGGGAGCGCAGATGCCGCGCGTAGTCGTCGAGGACCGGCGCGGCGACCGTGGAGCCGGGCTCGTCCGCCATCGGCGGGCGGGGCCCCGTGAGCCGCTCCCTGATCGCTTCGAGCCCCGTGCCCTCGGCGACTGTCACCGCGCCGGCCCGGCACAGCCGGATGCCGTGGGGTGCGCCGGGGCCGTGGCCCGAGGTGACCAGGGCGCTGGGCACCTCCAGCTGCCCCGACAGATAGGTCAGGCAGTCGGCCGGTCCGGGGCCGGCGTCGAGGACGTCCGCGCCCTGGTCGAGCACCCCTTGGGCAAGGGCGTCCGCGAGCGCCGGTGAGGAGCCGCGCAGGTCGTGCGCCACCGCGACCACGGGCGCCCCGGTGAACAGCGCGAAGGCGGCGCCGGTCCGGTAGGCGCCGCCCAGGTCCAGTTCGTCGGGGACCCGGCCGCGGATGCCGTACGTCCCGACGATCCGCTCGGCCGTGCCGCGCACTTCACTCATCGTCGCTCTCCTGGAGGGTCGGACGGAGCCAGAAGGTGGCCAGCGGGGGCAGGGTGAGGGCGGCGCTCTGCGCGCGGCCGTGCCACGGCACCGGCTCGGGCGCGATGACGCCGGGGTTCACCACGCCGCTGCCGCCGTAGCGTTCGGCGTCGCTGTTGAGGACCTCCGTCCACGCGGCGGCGTCGGGGAGGCCGATGCGGTAGCCCGTGCGGACCACCGGGGAGAAGTTGCAGACGACGACCAGGGGGCGGCCTTCGGCGTCGTACCGCACGAAGGACAGGACGTTGTCCTCGGCCCGGGATCCGTCGATCCAGGAGAAGCCCGACGGGTCGCAGTCGAGCTCCCACAGGGCAGGGGTCGCGGTGTAGACCTGGTTCAGATCACTGACCAGGGAGCGGATGCCGCGGTGACCGGCATGGCCGGGCCAGTCCTCGTCGAGGACCCACCACTGGGGCCCGCGATCGTGGTCGAATTCCTCACCCTGCGCGAACTCCTGGCCCATGAAAAGGAGTTGCTTGCCCGGATGGGCCCACATGTAACCCAGGGTGGCGCGGAGATTCGCGCGTTGCTGCCACCAGTCCCCCGGCATCTTCGCGACCAGTGAGCGCTTGCCGTGCACGACCTCGTCGTGCGAGAGGGGCAGCACAAACGCCTCGCTGTAGGCGTACACCATCGAGAAGGTCAACTCGTCGTGGTGATAGGAACGGTGGACCGGGTCGCGGGCGACATAGCCGAGCGAATCGTGCATCCAGCCCATGTTCCACTTGAGGTCGAAACCGAGCCCGCCGAATCCGTCCTGGCCCACCTCGTAGGTGGGCCGGGTCACGCCAGGCCAGGAGGTCGACTCCTCGGCGATGGTGAGGGCACCCGGGGCGCGGCGGCGCACAGTATCGGTCATTTCCTGGAGGAAGGCGACGGCGGCCAGGTTTTCCCGTCCGCCGTGCTCGTTGGGGCTCCAGCCGCCCTCCTCCCGGGAATAGTCCAGGTAGAGCATCGAGGCGACGGCGTCCACGCGTAACGCGTCGATATGGAATTCGGTGCACCAGTAGACGGCGTTGGCGACAAGGAAGTTGCGTACCTCCCGGCGGCCGTAGTCGAATTCCAGGGTGCCCCAGTCCGGATGATGGGCGCGCCGGGTGTCGGCGGGCTCGTAAAGGGGTTCGCCGTCGAATCGGGAAAGGGCGAACTCGTCCTTCGGGAAATGGGCCGGCACCCAGTCCGCGATGACCCCGATCCCGGCGCCGTGCAGCGCGTCCACGAGGTAGCGGAAGTCGTCGGGGGTGCCCAGGCGCGCGGTCGGGGCGAAGTAGCCGGTCACCTGGTAGCCCCAGGAGCCGCCGAAGGGATGTTCCATCACCGGCATGAGCTCCACATGCGTGAACCCCAGACCGGCGACGTATTTCGGCAATTCCTCGGCGAGCTGACGGTAGGTCAAGCCCGGCCGCCATGACGGGATGTGGACCTCGTAGACCGACATGGGGCGCTGCCGGCAGTCCTCGCCGCCCCGCTGGGCCATCCACTCGGCGTCGCCCCAGACGTACGAGGACGCGTGGACGACGGAGGCGGTCGCGGGCGGGCATTCGGCGGCGCGGGCCAGCGGGTCGGCCTTCTGGAGCATGCGGCCGTCGCGCGTGTGGATCTCGTACTTGTAGCGGGTGCCGGGCCCGGCGTCCGGCACGAACAGCTCCCATACGCCGCTGGAGCCGAGCGAGCGCATGGGGTGCGCGACGCCGTTCCAGCCGTTGAAGTCGCCGATGACACGCACCCCTTGGGCGTTGGGGGCCCACACCGTGAACGCGGTGCCGGTGACGCCTTCGAGGGTGCGGACCCGGGCGCCGAGCGCCCGCCACAGCTCCCAGTGCCGGCCCTCCGTGATGAGGTGCAGGTCGAGGTCGCCGAGGGTGGGCAGGAAGCGGTAGCCGTCCTCGTGGCTCTCCTCGCCCTCGCCGTAGGTGACGTGGAGCCGGTAGGCGGGCACCGCGGCGCCCGGAAGGAGCCCGGTGAACAACCCGTCGCGCTGGTGGGCGAGTTCGACCCGGACTCCGTCCGCGGTGACCGCCGTCACGCTGCGGGCGAGCGGGCGCAGCGCCCTGACCGCGACACCGTCCGCGACCGGGTGCGCGCCGAGCACGCCGTGCGGGTCGTGGTGCGCCCCCGCGAGCAGCCGGTCGAGCTCGGCGTCGGCCATGCGGGTCGTCAAGTGCCGTGTCTGGAGCACGGGTTGGGGTTCCTTTCCAGGGGTGTCCGGTGGGTCAGCGGGAGCCCGCGAGCCGGTGGATCGCGGCCAGCGGGACGGGTAGCAGGGCCGGGCGGTGCCGCGCCTCGTAGACGGCTTCGTACACCGCCTTGTCGGCCTCGAAGGCGCGCAGCGGCACGGGCCGGCAGTAGGGGTCGGCGCCGCCCGCGTCGCGGTAGCCGTCGCAGAAGGCGCGCCGGTTGCGGACGGCCCAGGCGTACGCCCGCCGGGTGCGTCGCAGCCGGGGGCCGGGGCCCTCCCCGGCGGACCGTTCCTGCACATCGGCGAGCGCGGTGCGGGCGGCGTAGTCGAAGGAGCGCAGCATGGAGGCGACGTCGCGCAGCGCGGACTGCGGCCGGGTCCGTTCGGCGGCGGGGGTGGCGGGCTGGCCCTCGAAGTCGATGACCCGCCAGCCGTCGGCGGTGCGCAGCGCCTGCCCCAGGTGCAGGTCGCCGTGCGTGCGTTGGGCGAGCATCGGGCAGCCGCGTACGGCCATGGCCGCGTAGTCCTCGTACAGGGCGCCGAGCGCGGTGCGGTAGCGGGCGAGCGCGGGCACCTCGTCGACGGCTTCGGCCAGGCGGCGTTTCATCTGTGCGGCGTCGTCGCCCACCGCGCCCGGCCCGAGCAGATGGCGCGGGAACGCCTCGGCGAGCGCGCTGTGGACCTCGGCGACCGCCTGGCCGAGGGTGCGGGCGTGTGCGGTGAAACCGCCGGTCGCGGGGACGGTGCGGCAGCTTCCCTCGATGCAGTCGGCGGCGTGCCGCACCGCGCTCTCCCACCCGTCGGCCTCGGCCGGCAGGAAGTCTTCGAGAAGGCCGAGCACCAGACCCTCGCCGCCCGGCGCGTCGGTGTGCAACGCGCCGTGGAGGCGGGGGGTGCGGGTGCAGCGCTGTTCGGTGAGGGCGCGCAGGGCGTCGATCTCGGCGTGCGGACCCGGCTCCGGCCGCCGGTACAGCTTGAGCAGCAGCCGGTCGCCGTACGCCACTGTGCTGTTGCTCTGCTCGGCGGTCAGCGCCCGGGGTACGAGGCCGACGGGAACGGGCAGCGCGGAGGTGCGGTCCAGGCGTGGCCCGCCGGTGCCGTCGCGCAGGGCCAGGGTGCGCAGGAGCACCCCGAGCAGCGCCGGGTCCTCGACGGCCTCGTACAGGGTCCAGCCCCGCCACGGCCCGTCCGGCACCTCGGCGATGGCGGACGGGGCGAGGCGCGCGGGGAGATCCGGGCGCAGCCCGAGCAGGAGCTGGTAGAGCCGCTCGCGGCCACCGGCGTGGCGGGCCCGCAGCACGGCGTGGACCAGCGCCGGGGACTGTTCCCGTACGACGGTGACGGCGAGCGGGGCCAGTTCGGCGAGCGGCCCGCCGCCGCCCGCGAACCAGCGGCGGGTGGCCAGCCACGGTTCGAGGGCGGGCAGCAGCGGGGCCAGGATGCCCGGCTCGGTGGCGGTGACGCTCATGGCGTCGGCCCGTCGGCGAGCGGGGTGAGCAGGTGGGCGGGGGCGCCCGACGGCTCCAGGCGTACGTAGGTGTGCGGGTGCCAGGTGTGGAGCTCGCCGGTGAGTTCGTCCCGCACCTTCAGGGAGCCGTCCTCGGGCAGGCCGAGGGCTGCGAGGTCGAAGGAGACGGTGGCCTCGCTCGCGCGGTGCGGGTCGAGGTTGACGACCGCGAGGACGGTGTCGCTGGTGCCGTCCGGGTGCCTCGACTGCTTCGAATACGCGAGGACTTGATCGTGGTCGGTGGGGTGGAAGCGCAGGTTCTTGAGTTCCTGGAGGGCGGGGTGGGCGCGGCGCAGCTCGTTGAGGCGGGTGATCAGCGGGGCGATGGTGCGGCCCTCGGCCTCGGCTGCGGCCCAGTCGCGGGGCCGCAGCTCGTACTTCTCGGAGCGGGCGTAGTCCTCGGTGCCCGCCGCGAGCGCCTCGCCCTCGCACAGCTCGTAGCCCGCGTACATGCCCCAGGTCGGCGCGAGGGTCGCGGCGAGCACCGCGCGCGCCTCGAAGGCGGGCCTCCCGCCGTTCTGGAGGTAGGCGTGCAGGATGTCGGGGGTGTTGACGAACAGGTTGGGGCGCAGGAAGTCGGCGCTGTCCTCGGCGAGTTCGGCGCCGTACTCGGTCAGTTCCTCCTTGGTGTTCTTCCAGGTGAAGTACGTGTACGACTGCTGGAAGCCGGCCTGGGCGAGTGCGTGCACCATGGCCCGGCGGGTGAACGCCTCGGCGAGGAAGACCACGTCGGGGTCGGTGGTGGCGACCGTGCCGATCACCCGCTCCCAGAAGGCGACCGGTTTGGTGTGCGGGTTGTCGACGCGGAAGATGCGGACACCCTGGGCGATCCAGTGCCGCAGGATCCGTACGGTCTCGGCGACCAGGCCCTCGAAGTCGGTGTCGAAGTCGAGGGGGTGGATGTCCTCGTACTTCTTGGGCGGGTTCTCGGCGGAGGCGATGGTGCCGTCCGCTCGGTGGGTGAACCACTCGGGGTGCTCGGTCAGCCAGGGGTGGTCCGGCGAGCACTGGAGCGCGAAGTCCAGGGCCACCTCCATCCCCAACTCCCCTGCTGCCGCCACGAATTGACGGAAATCGGCGAGGGTGCCGAGTGCCGGGTGGACGGCGTCGTGGCCGCCGTCGGCCGAGCCGATCGCCCAGGGCGAGCCCACGTCGTCGGGGCCCGCGGTGAGCGCGTTGTCCGGGCCCTTGCGGTGGCTGCGCCCGACGGGGTGGATCGGCGGCAGGTACACCACGTCGAAGCCCATCGCGGCGACGGCCGGAAGGCGCTCGGCGGCGGTCTTGAACGTGCCGCTGACCGGCGCCTGCCCCGGGGTGAGCACCGCCCCCTCCGAGCGCGGGAACAGCTCGTACCAGGAGCCGACGAGTGCGCGCCGGCGCTCGACGAGGAGGTGCAGCGGCCGGGAGGCGGTGACCAGTTCACGCAGCGGACGGGCGTCCAGCGCGGCGATCACCTTCGGGTCGGTGGTCGCGGCGAGCCGACGGGGGGTGGGGCTCGCTTCGTCGCGCAGCGCCCCCGCTGCCGCTGTCACCGCCTCCCGGCGGTCCGGGTCCGGGATCGCGAGGGCGGCCCGCTCGTGCAGCAGGGCCCCCTCGGCGAGCGTGAGCTCCACGTCGACCCCGGCGGGAATCTTCAGCTGTGCGTCGTGGCGCCAGGTACCGACGGGGTCGGCCCAGGCCTCCACGGTGTAGGTCCAGAGCCCGGTGGCCTCCAGGACGACGGTGGCCTCCCAGCGGTCGGCGTCGGCGTCGACGAGTGCCATGGGCGTCCACGGGCCGGGCCGTCCCGCCGGGTCGCGGAGCACCACGTTGGCGCCGACGAGGCCGCTGCCCTCGCGGAAGACGGTGGCGCCGATGGTCACGCGCTCACCGGTCACCGCCTTGGCCGGCACATCGCCGCCGCGCACCTGGGGCGTGACGTCGAGGACCGGGATGCGGGCGCCCCGGGGAGCTGCGGGCATCGTGGCACGTGCGGAGGTCATGGAGGTCATCGCGCACTCCTCGCGGCGGCCCTGCGCACCGGGCGCTCCCGGTCCGCGAGCAGGTCGATGATGGTGCGGGCGAACAGATGGCAGTGGGCGCCGGTCCGCGCGGTGACCAGGTCGTCGTGGACGACGACGTCCTGGTCGACGTACTCGCCGCCCATGTTGCGCAGGTCGCCGAGCAGGTTGTTGTGGACGACCGCGCGCCGTCCGCGCACCAGCGAGGGGACGGGGGCCGCGAGCCACATGCCGTGGCAGATGATGCCCTTGACGATCGCCGGGTCGTTGAACGCCCGGCGCAGGAACGTGGACGCGGGCGGCAGCCGGTCGGGGTCCTCGGTGTAGCGCAGCCGGTCGGAGACCATGCCGGAGGGCACGATCACGGCGGAGAACTCCTTGAGCGCGAACTCGTCGATGGCCTCGAAGGAACGGGACACCTCGAACGGCATCCGGTGCTCGTGACCGGTGAAGGTCATCTTGTCCTGGCCCCACAGCCGGGTCAGGAAGTGCACCTCGGCGCCCTCTTCGGGGAAGCGGTGCTGGTAGTAGAGGATCTCCGGTTCGTAGAAGTCGCTCTCCATCAGGACGGCGATCTTGTGGCCGGTGAGTCGCACGGCTACTCCTCCCTCCCCCGGCCGGTGACCAGGTCGATGAGAAACGGCCCCGGTGTGCCGAGCGCCTCGGCGACGGCGGCACCTGCCTGGCCCGGCTTGTCGACGCGTACGGCCGGTACGCCCAGGGACTTGGCCAGCGCGGTGAAGTCGATGGCCGGGCGGCTCAGGTCGAAGATCTCGGGGTGGTCGTGGGCGGGAACGTCGACCGAGCGCCAGTACTGCTCGATGTTGTCCTCAAGGAGCTTGTAGCTGCCGTTGTTGCAGATGACGAACTTGGCGCCGATGTCGTACCGGGCCGCGGTCCACAGCGCCTGGACGGTGTACATCGACCCGCCGTCGCCGGTGAACCCCACAACCACCTTGTCCGGATGGGCTAGTTGGGCTCCGATCGCGCCCGGGATGCCGACACCGAGGGATCCGCCGCGGGTCTGGAACCAGTGTCCCGGCCGGGTGGGCGGCAGATGGCGGAAGAGGTCGGGCGATGCGGTCAGCGCCTCGTCGAAGACGATCGCGTCCTCGGGGAGCTGGCGGGCCAGCTCCTGCGCGAAGGCCGTGGTGGGCAGCGCCAGTGGGTCGAGCGCCGCCTCGTTCTTCTGCTGGTTCGCGGCGAGTTCGTAGGACCGCTCGGCGGCCCGCCGCCCCAGCCACTCCTCGGCCCGCCGCCGGTTCACCGGGCTCATCCGGGTCTCCAGCACGTCGGCGAGCGCGGCCAGGGTGCGCTTCGGATCGGCGACGAGACCCAGGTTCACGGGGAAGTTCTTGGCGATGGCATCGGCGTCCAGGTCGATGTGCACGACCGGGGCGCCCGGCGCGAAGACGCCGTCGAGGGCGGGATAGACCTCGGGCAGCGCGTACGTACCGACGATGAGGACGGCGTCGGCCGCGGCCGTGACCCGGCGGCTGTTCTCGCCGAACATGTGCCCCAACTGCCCCGCATACGCCGGGTGTTCGACCGACAGGTTGACCTCCGACCAGTCGGCGCCCCACACCTCCGCGCCCCAGGTCTGGGCGAGGCGGGCGAGCTCCTGCTGGGCGCCGGAGAAGTGCACCCCGTCCCCGGCTATGACGATCGGGCGTTCGGCGCCGGCGAGCAGCGAGGCCGCCCGGCCGACGACCTCGGGGTCGGGGCTGCTCGCGGTGTCGAGGTAGGTGACCGGCACGGCCTCCTCGGTGGTGGGCCGGTCCATGACATCGGCGGGCAGCACCACGAGCACCGGGCCGTACGGAGGTGTGGCGGCCACCTTGAAGGCGCGGCGCAGGGTGCGCAGGGTGGACTCGGGATCCACCACGCGGGTGGCCCACTTGGTGACCGGCTCGGCCATGGCCACCAGATCGGCGGCCATCTGCGCTTCCATGTTGTCGTAGCGCAGACCGGCCTCGCCGGCGATCACCACGAGCGGGGCGTGGCCCCGTTTGGCCTGGTAGAGCATTCCTATGCCGTTGCCGAGGCCCACTCCGGTGTGGAGCTGGACGACGGTGGGGCGGCGGGTGGCCCGCGCGTAGCCGTCCGCCATGCCGACGGCGACGGCCTCCTGCAGTGCGAGGACGTACTCGAGTGAGGGGAAGTGGCGCAGTTCGTCGAGGAATCCCTGCTCGACCGTGCCGGGGTTGCCGAACATGTACCGGACCCCGTCGGCCTGCAGCTGTTCGAGCATCGCGACCCGCGCGGGCCTGCTGACCATGGTGTGCTCACCTCTCGTGCGGAACGGGAACTGCCGTACTCAACAGGTCAGTTGGCGAGGAACCCCCACTGACGCAGGCCCTGCTCCAGGACCTCGACGACCTTCTGGCCGGTGAGGTAGGAGTCGGGGGTGGACCGCCCGGTGATGAACGGGTAGTCGACGATGACCGAGGTCTCCTTGCCGAAGTTGCCGTGGTAGGCGCCGCCGGGGGCGGTCGCGTCGCGCAGGATGTACTCCAGCGGGTACGGCGGCGGGCCGATCACGAAGTCGGTGCCCATGAAGCCGGTGCCGTCCTTGTAGTCGTACTCGATGCAGTGCCCGGTGACGTGCTTGCCACGGATGATGCTGGTGCGGTCCTCCTGGTCGCGGGCGAAGGCGAGGGCCGCGACGCCGTAGCACTCGGCCGCGATCGGCAGGTCGAGGGCGTGGAAGGCGAGGATCAGGTCGTGCACCCGCCAGTTGTTGGCGAGGTCGACGATGGGACCGCTGCCGCCGACGATGAGCAGGGCGTCGTACCGGCCCGCGATCTGCTCGCGGACCTGCTCCAGGCGGGTGTTGTACGCCTCCCAGTCGCGCAGGAAGTACGGCTTGCTGCGGTAGGGACGGTCGGGCAGCCAGGACGAGAGGTCCAGCGGGTCGTCGAGCCGGTCCGAGGTGTCGATGGCCTTGACCTTGGCGGCCATCTCGGGGGTGGTGACGGAGCGGCCGAGCGGCGGGTCGATGTAGTCGGGGTCCATGCTCGGCGGAAGGGCCGGGGCCCGCTTGCCGGTCGGGGTCGCGAAGCTGACGTGATAGCCGGCCTTGTCGAACGTCTCCAGGGGGCCGATCAACTCCTCGCCCCAGTAACCGTATTCGGACAGGACGACGAGGATGCGCTTGCTCACGGGAGTTCCTCTCCTTGGGGGTTCCACGTGGTGCCGGGGTCCTGTCTAGGTCCGCCCGCTCGGCCGGGACCAGCCCTGGACGCCCCGGCGCACAGACATCCACAAGTGGGCGGTCGGACTACGGCATGTCGTGCTCAGGCCCAGGCCACAGGGGGTGCCGGGCCTCAACACCGCTTGCCGTGAGCCGAGTTGCCGCAGCCCGTACGACGACTTCACGCAGTGCGTACCGGCCGCGAACCGGGCCGTGCGCGGCGGTCGCGGGCTGTGCCGGAATCGGTGGGCGGCACCGCGCCCCGGGTGCCGCGCCGATTCGTGCCGCGGGCCCCGGGCCCGCGCACTGAAGGGAGTCAGCCATGACGGCCGAGAAGACCGCGCCCGGCACGGGCATCGCCGCGTTCGTCCAGCACTGGTTCGACATTCTCAGCAGCCACGAGCCCGTCGAGGAACTCCTCGCCCACATCGTCGACGACGGTCTGGAGATGGCCTTCCCCGAGCGCACGCTGCGCAGCCACGCCGACTTCCGCGAGTGGTACGAGGTGGTCGGCGAGGCCTTCACCGACCAGAGCCACGTGGTCGAGCGCCTGGACGTCTCCGAGGACGGCACGGGCGTCGACATCTCGCTGACCGTCGTGTGGACGGCCAAGCAGACCTCCGACGGCTCCGTCAGCTCGTTCCGCATCGGCCAGACCTGGCGCCTGGTCCGCGAGGCCGGCACCGGCCGGCCGCTCATCTCCGGCTACCGCGTCGGCGACCTCAACCCGGCCTGACCGCGACCACCCCGATCCAGGAGGTTCCATGTCGCCCCGTTCCCCGGGCAATTCAGCGTCTCGCACCTTCGACTACATCGTGGTCGGCGCCGGGTCGGCCGGCTGCGCCGTGGCGAGCCGGCTCAGCGAGGACGAGAACACGGCCGTGCTCGTCCTGGAGGCGGGCGGCTGGGACGAGCGCCCCGAGATCCACCGCTCGGACGCGGCCGCGGTGCTCGCGCTGCTCACCTCCGAGTGGAGCCCCGAGATCGACTGGGGGTACGCCACCGAGCCCGAACCCGCGTTGGACGGCCGCCGGATCCCGGTCGCCCGGGGCAAGGTGGCCGGCGGCTGCAGCTCGGTGAACGCCCTGATGTGGGTGCGCGGCAGCCGCTACGACTACGACCGCTGGGCGGCGCTCGGCAACCCCGGCTGGTCCTACGACGACGTCCTGCCGTACTTCCGGCGCTCCGAGGACTACTCGGGCGGCGGCTCGGACCTGCGCGGCAGCGGCGGCCCGGTCCGGGTGCGCGACCTCGACGACCCGACCCCGCTCGCCGAGGCGTTCGTCGCCGGAGCCGCCGAACTCGGATACAAGTCAAGCGAGTTGGACTACAACGCGGAGCGGCAGGACGGTTTCGGCTTCCTGTACCAGACGACCCGGGACGACGCCGGGGCGCGCTCCTCCACGGCGGACGGCTATCTGCGCCCGGCGCTGAAGCGGCCCAACCTGACCGTCGAGGTGCGGGCCCGGGCCACCCGGCTGATCCTGGACGGCACCCGGGTCACGGGCGTCGAGTACGAGCAGGACGGGCAGCTGCACCGGGCCGTCGCCGAGCAGGAGGTCGTGGTCTCGGCGGGCGCCTTCGAGTCCCCGAAGCTGCTCATGCTGTCGGGAATCGGCCCGGCCGCGCATCTGCGCTCGCACGGCATCGACTGCGTACAGAATCTGCCCGGGGTCGGCGGCAACCTCCAGGACCATCTGTTCGTGCCGGTCTGCTACCAGTCGCTCCAGGAGCACCCCGAGGGCGCGCTGCTCTCCGAGGCCGGGCTCTTCACCCACACCAAGGACGCGGGTCCCGGTGAGCCGCCCGACCTCCAGTTCACGTTCGGGCCCATCAAGTTCCTGGCGCCCGACGCACCGCCCGCACACCAAGAGGGCCCCGGCTTCACGTTCGCCCCGATCTCGCTGCTTCCGCAGAGCCGCGGCCGGCTCCGGCTGCGCAGCGCCGACCCGTCGGCCAACGCGGTCGTGCGCGCCAACTACCTCGCGTCCGCCGCCGACACGGATGTGCTGGTGCACGGCATCCTGCTGGCCAGGGAGCTCGCGCACACCTCCGCGTTCGGCCCGTTCCGCGGCGCGGAACTGGGCCCGGGCGAGCATGTGAGGGACCCGCGCGAACTGCGCGGCTACGTCGCCGCCCACGCGACCACCCTGTGGCACCCGGTCGGCACCTGCCGCATGGGCACCGGGCCCGACGCGGTCACCGACGCCGAGCTGCGGGTGCACGGCATCGACGGCCTGCGGGTCGCCGACGCGTCCGTCATGCCGACGATCGTCGCCGGGAACACCAACGCACCGAGCGTGATGATCGGCGAGAAGGCGGCCGCTCTCATCAAGAAGTCCTTCCTTCACCCGTCACTTTGGACCGAGGGGAATCCCCATGCCCACGTCTGACCACCTCCGGCTGTACGAGCGGTTCCTCACCGCGCTCAACACCGAGGACTACGCCGAGATCGCCCGCGTGATCGGCGCCGACTTCGAGGACCACCACCCCGGGTTCGACATCTCGGGGCTGGAGTCCTACCTCGACGCCCTGCGCGGCGCCCACCGCACGCTCGCCATCAAGGGCGAGCTCCTGGAGACCATCGAGTCGGGCAACAAGCTGATCACCCGGGTGCGCCTCACCGGCGCCCACCAGGACACCGTGCTCGGCTTCCCCGCGACCGGCCGCAAGGTGGAGTGGACCACCACCGAGATCTGGCGGATCCAGGACGACCGCCTCGTGGAGCGCTGGGCGGAGGACGATCTGCTCGGCCTGCGCGGCCAGCTGTCGCCCGACGAGGAGAACGTCGCGGTCGTGCAGAAGGTCAGCGACGCCGTCAACGAGCGCCGCTACGACGACCTCGACGAGCTGTTCGGCCCCACGTTCAAGGACAACAACCCGGCGTGGGACGTGCAGAGCCTGGACGAGCTCAAGGGCATCATCAAAGCCGCCCACGACGCCCTCGACTTCAAGGTCACCCTCGACGCCCTGTACGCCGCCGCGCCGGACAAGGTGATCATGCACATCACCTTCCACGGCAAGCACATCGCGCCGTTCTTCGGCATGGAGGCCAGCGGCAAGGAGGTGTCGTGGACCAGTCTGGAGGTCTACCGCCTGGAGAACTTCAAGGTGGTGGAGCGCTGGGTGCAGGCCGACACCGCCGGCCTGATGCGCCAGCTCGACGTGCCGCTCCCGTAAGTACGCGCCGACCCAGGAGGGATCACCCATGAACACGCGAGAGATCGTCGACACGTACTACCGGCTCGCCAACTCCGGTGAGTGGGACGCCTGGTGCGACCTGTTCGCCGTCGACCAGACGATGGACGAGCAGCTTGCCGGGCATGTCGAGGGACGCGAGACGCTCAGGGAGATGATGAAGGGCTTCCCCGAGATGTACGCGTCGTTCTCCAACACCCCGGTGCACATCGTGGTGGACGGAGAGCAGGCCGCGGTGGTCTCGCACATCTCCGCTGTCACCACCGGCGGCGACACCGTCGAGGCCGAGGTCTGCAACTACTTCCGGATCTCGTCCGGCCTGATCCACTACATGTCCAACTTCCACGACAGCGTGCCGTTCGCGGCCGTCACGGGAGCGTGACGCCCGTGTCCGCACCCGCCGACGTGAACGTCCGCTGGGCCCATGTGGGCCTCAACTGCCGTGACCAGAAGGCCACGGAGGAGTTCTACAGCCGCTGGTTCGGCTTCAGCCGGGCCCGCGTCGTCGAGGCCGACGGCAGCCGCGTGGTGTTCCTGCGCAGCGGCCCGGTCTATCTGGAGCTCTTCCCCACCGAGGCGGAGCCCGCCTTCGACACCGTCAACGACGGGCCCGACAACCCGGGCGCGGCCCGGCACCTGGCCTTCCAGGTCGACGACGTCGACGCGTTCCTCGCGGCGGCGGACGGCGAGCTGAACGTCACCCTCGGCCCGCTCGCCTTCGACGAGTTCATCCCTGGCTGGAAGACCGTCTGGGTATCCGATCCCGACGGCCTGGTCATCGAGGTGAGCCAGGGCTACACCGACCAGTCCGCCGAGGAACTGCGGACGTACGCGTGAATCCGCACGATCGCTCGGGGCACGGCCGGTCACTCGACCGGCCGTGCCCCCATGGGCACCACCCGACATCCCACGGAGTGAAACCGCATGACCGCTGTCACCGAGCAGACCGTCCTCATCACCGGTGCGACCGACGGCCTCGGCCGGGCCCTCGCCCATGAACTGGCCGCCCAGGGCCACTCGTTGATCCTGCACGGCCGCAGCGCCCGCAAGGGCCAGGAGCTTCTCGCGGAGCTCCGCGAGAAGACCGGCAACACGAACATCTCGTACGAGCTCGCCGACTTCTCCTCACTGGGGGACATCGGCGCCCTCGCCGACCGGATCACCGACCGGCACGACCGGCTCGACGTCCTGGTGAACAACGCCGGCATCGGCGTGGAACTGGCCCGCCAGGAAAGCCAGGACGGCCTCGAACTCACCTTCCAGGTCGACTACTTGGCGGCCTACATGCTCAGCTGCCGCCTCGCCCCGCTGCTCGTACGCTCCGCGCCGGCCCGCATCATCAACGTCAGCTCGGCCGGGCAGGCCCCGATCGACTTCGGCGACGTCATGCTGGAGCGCCGCTGGGACGGGGTGCAGGCGTACTGCCAGGCGAAGCTGGCCCAGATCAGCCTGACGGTGGACCTCGCCGAGCAGCTGGCCGGCACGGGTGTCACGGTCAACGCGCTGCACCCGGCCTCGTACATGCCGACCAAGATGGTGGTGCACCTGTTCACCCCGCAGAGCACGGTCGCGGAGGGCATGCGCAATGTGGCACGCCTGGTCACCGACCCCGCGCTGGCGGAGGTCACCGGCGAGTACTTCGACCGCGACCGCCGCTCCCGGGCCGGCGCCCAGGCCTACGACCCGGCCGCCCGGGCCCGCCTGCGCGAACTGAGCGAGTCCCTGACGGGGGTGGCGCTGCCCGCGCTGACCTGACTGCCCTTCCCCAAGGAATGTGCCCCGCCCCGGGTCTCGGGGCGGGGCGCTTCGCGTCGTACGGGGCGGGTCAGGCCGTGATCGACAAGGCGTGGTGGAAGACGTTCCTCGGGTCCCAGGTCTTCTTGACCTTCTGGAGGCGGGGGTAGTTGCCCTTCCAGTACAGAGTCTGCCAGGGCACGCCCGAGGTGTTCCAGGCCGGGTCGGCGAGGTCGACGTCCGGGTAGTTGATGTAACTGCCGTCGGCGGGCCCGTCGGGCAGCGGCACCCCGCCGGTGTCGGCGTACATGTCGCGGTACAGGTTGCGCATCCAGGCGATGTGCCGGGCGTCCTGGCCGGGGTCGCTCCAGTACGTGGTGAAGTTGGCCTTCAGCATCGAGTCGCGCTGGGCCAGGGCGGTGGCGCTCGGCGCGACGGAGTTGACCTGGCCGCCGTAGGTGTAGAGCAGGATGCCCGCATGGCCGTCGTAGGTCCTGTCGGAGAGGTTGCGCCAGAGCACCGCGAGCTGTGCGTCCGACCAGCTCTCGCGCAGATAGGCGCCCTTGAACTTGCCCCGGTTGAACACGCCGGTGTCGTACGGGTCCTTGAGGGTGGCCTTCAGCCATGGCCAGCTGGAGGTGGCCGTGGTGTGCGGCGCGGTCACGCCCTCGGCGACCGCGGCGATGTAACTGCCCATCAAATCCGCCGAGTTGGAGAGCGAGCCGTCGATCTGGGCGCTGAGGACGAGGGCGCCCTGGACGTAGTTGTTGAGGATGAACACGCTGTTGAGGCTGTCGTACGGGGTGCCGACGGTGTTGTTCGCGTGGTGCCAGTCGTTGTGGTTGCGCACCAGCCGGTCGAAGTCGGCCTCGGTGAGGTCGGTCCACTTCCAGCTCGCGGTAGCCTTGAGCAGGGTGGCCGGCGGCTTGGGGAGCAGGCTCGCGGGGGCGGAGCCGGTGGCGTTCGGGGAGCGGAACCAGTACCGGGTCACGATCCCGAAGTTCCCGCCGCCGCCCCCTGTGTGGGCCCACCACAGCTCGCGGTTGGGATCGGTGGTGTCCCGGGTCGCGACCACACAGCGCGCGATGCCCAGGGCGTCGACGTACACCACCTCCACCGCGTACAGGTGGTCCACGACCGCACCGTACTGGCGGCACATGGCCCCGTATCCACCACCGCTGACATGGCCGCCGACGCCGACGGTGGGGCAGGTGCCGCCGGGTATGGTGACGCCCCACTCCAGGTAGAGGGTGCGGTAGACATGGCCGAGCATGGCGCCGGCCTCCACGGCGAAGGCGCGGCGCGCCGAGTCGTAGGTGATGGCGCTCATCTCGGACATGTCGACGAGTATCCGGACGTCGGGGTCGTCGACGAGTCCGTCGAGGCAGTGTCCGCCGCCGCGGACGGCGATTCTCTTGCCGCCGCTCACCGCCTCCTGCACGGCCTGCACCACTTGGTCGGTGGAGTGCACGAGGCGTACGGAATCGGGCCTGGCGGCGAATCTGGCGTTGTAGCCGCGGGCCGTGAGGTCCAGATAGCGGGGGTCGTCGGGGGTCACGGTCAGGGCGGCGACGGTGGTGCTCGTCGTGTCCGCGGTGCCGGCATCGGCGCGGGCGGGGCCGGCCGCGCCGATGCCGAGCACGGCGGCGCCGCCGACTCCGGAGGCGGTGCCGAGGAATCCCCGGCGGGTCACTCCAGCCATGGTGGTCTCCTTCAACAGTCGGGTGGGGCAGGTGTCAACAAGCGGGTGGGGCGGGTGAAACGGGAGCTGCCGCTCCCCGAAGCGAGGGCCTCGGGGAGCGGCAGCGGGGGGAGCGGGTGTGGCTCAGTAGACGTCGTGACCACTGACCGTGGTCTCCGGCACGTCCTCGCGGACGTCCCAGTGCTCCACGATGCGGCCGTCGTCGATGCGGAACACGTCCACGACGACCATGCCGCGGTGGCCCGGCTGCGGACGGAAGTGGGAGTGCGTGAAGACCAGGCCGTTGTCACCGACGGCCCGGCGGATCTCGAACCGGGCCTCGGGCAGCTGCTTGCGGAAGCCCTCGATGAACTCGACGAGCGGCTTGCGGCCGTCGGGCAGGTTCGGGTTGTGCTGGATCAGCCGCTCGGCCAGGTACTCGTCGGCCCGGTCGGTCTGCCCCTCGTTCCAGATGTTCTCGATGTAGTCGCGCACGAGCTGCACGTGGTGGTTGGACACGGTGTCTCCTTGTTGTTTCTGCCTGTTACGAGGTGTGGTTCGGGTGGGCCCTCACGAGCTGGGGACCGGGGTGGTGGCGGGCTGCTCGGCCACCGTGACCTTGCGCGCCGACGAGGCGTGCGCGAGGGCGGCGACGGCGAGGATGACGAGGGCGACGGCCGGGATGGGGCCCGCGCCCATGCCGGGCAGCAGGGCGCTGCCGATGAAGCTGCCCAGGCTCATGCCGAGGTAGAGGGCGGCGGCGTTCATGGCCAGGATGAGTCCGGGCTGGGTGGGCAGCAGGTCCACGAGGCGGGCCTGCTGGGGTGCCTGGTACATCTGGCTGAAGAAGGCCCAGATCGCGAAGAGCACGAGGCCGGGCTCGGAGTGCGGGGCCACCAGGAGCAGCACGAATCCGGCGGCGAGGCCGGCGACCGCGATGGTGATGGTGCGCGAGCCGCCGAGCTTCTCGGCGATCCTGGGCGACGAGGCGTTGCCGAGGACTCCGATGACGCCGAACGCGAGCAGGGTGACCGAGATCAGCCCGGACGAGGCGTCGAAGCGGTCCTTGAGATAGGCGCCCGCGATGCCGTAGACCGTGAACTGGGCCGCCATGAACAGCAGCGTCGTCGAGACGGTCGAGAGCGCGGCGGGGGTGCGCAGGGTATCGCGGTAGGCCTTGATCGTGGGCGGCTCGCCGGACGGGATCTCCGGCACGTACACCGCGACGAGCAGACACCCGAGTGCCGACAGTGCGGCCACTCCGAGCATCGCCGGGCGCCAGCCGAGGCTGCCGCCGAGGAACGAGGCGAGCGGCACACCGAGCACCGCGGCCGCCGTCATCCCGGCGAACACGGTGGCAAGCGCGCGCTGCCTGCGCTCGGGCGGGACGATCAGGGAGCCCGCCGCGGAGGCGCCGGGTCCGAAGACGGCCGCGCCCATCGCGCCGACGACCCGGGTTACGGCGAGGAAGCCGTAGTTGGGGGCGAGCGCGCCGAGGGCCGCGCCCACGGTCAGCAGGCCGATGCCGAGCAGGAGCACCCGCTTGCGGTTCCAGCGGCGCAGCAGAATCGGGGCGGCCGGGGCGAACAGCGCGAATGTGAGCGCGAAGACGGTGACCAGGAAGCCCACACGAGCCGGCGCGACGTGCAGGTCGTCTCCGATGGGGCCGTTGAGACCGACCACTGCAAGTGAGATCGTCCCCAGACTGAAATAGCCCAGCGACAACGCGAGCAGGGCCGGTGTCGAACTGCGGGACGGCATCACGCCACCTCCTTTTCCATGCCGGAAAACTTGAGTACGCAGGAACGTTAGGGGCCGGGGGCCCTCGGTTTCACGCTCGGCGGGCACCCCCCGGAGCACTCTGCGAGGTCCTTGGCCGTACTACGTCAACTGGCCGTCCTACGCGGCCTGTTGGGCCTTCTGGAAGATCAGCGGGACGGACCGGCCGCCGCTGGTCAGCCAGTGCTCGATGCCGTTCACGGCGACAAGCAGAGCGGCCGCGGAGCCGAGCGTGGCGAGCCCCGGAAGCCAGGGCGCGACCCCGCCGAGCGCGAGCAGGGCGAGGCCTCCCGCGAACCGGGTGAGGGAGGCGGCGCCGAACATGCGCCGCCGGGTGTAGCAGAAGGTGAGGGTGAAGAGCGCGGCGCCGACGGGTAGCAGCGCGGCGGCGAACCGGTGGGGCACATGGGTGGGCTCGACCACGATGCGATCCGCCCCGACCGAAACAAGCAATAACCCCAGAACCAGCACCAGATGGCCATAACTGAGCACGTCGCGTACGACGATGGACGGGGTGGGATGAGTACGCAGGGCGTGGGCGATGGCGGAGGCGACGAGGTGGAAGTAGAGCCACCACAGGGCGCACCCGGTGAGAAAGGCGAGGGAGACGGAGAGCAGTTCGAGCAGCCCGAGCCGCCGCCCGGCCACCCAGGCGCCCACGGACACGACGTTCTCACCGAGCGCGATGATGATGAAGAGCCCGAACCGCTCGGGCAGATGGTTGACCCCGAAGGCCAACTGCCGTAAATGCCCGCTGAGTATGAGCGGCGCGAGAATCTCCGCGACCACGGCGACGGCCCACCCGATGGTGCGCAGCCCGGAGGGCAGCACAGCGGTCGCGAACAGAACAAGAGCGAAGGCGAGCCCGGCCCGATAGGGGTGAATGGTGTAGACGGCGCACTCGCGCCGGATGGCCTCCCCGATGAGCAGCCGCAGCGCGAGATAGCACCCGGCGTAGAGCAGCGCCTCGTAGCGGGTCTCCAGGGCGTGCGGGGCGGCGACGCTCATGCCGTACGTGGCGAGCCCGGCGAGCAGCAGGAACACCCGCTGCATGGTGGTCTCGTGCACGGCGTTCATCGCCATGACGACATCGACCCAGGCCCACCAGAGCGGCACCAGGACCAGCAGACAACTGCCCAGCGTGGCCCAGTCTGGCCGCTGCGCGAGGACGTGCGCGATCTGACTCACCCCGAAGGCGAGCACCAGATCGTAGAAGAGCTCCGTCCAGGTGGCCCGGTCCCGCACATCGACGAACCCGGGCTCCGCGGACCGTACTTGACCAGCGAGATGAACCACCGCCGCACCTACTCCCCTCGACCGACGGGAATGCTGGTTGCAGCGCCAAATGTCTCCGGCCCTGTCCGGGCACCCCGCGGCACGGGGCGGTGCGGAAGCATATTGCGGTAAGTCGCGGAGGGGGCTGTCCGAACTCGGGGGTGGCCGGCGTTACGAGGTGGCCCGCGCCGACGGGATCGGACTCTGCGTGTTGCCCCGGCTGGTCGCCGGGGCGACACGGACGATGGCGACGCTTCTACAGGCCGAGCAGGCCGAGCACGGCGTGGAGTAGTCCGCCGAGCAGATCTCCCAAACCTCCCATGACCATGTCCTTTCTGTGGAGGATGTCGGGTTCTAGCTGCTCCGACGCTACCCAGACCCCCCGAGTGGCGCTCCCCAGGTCACCCATTCGGGGACACCGGCCCACAGCCCGGCCTGCCCCTAATGGCCCCCACCCGGCAGCTCCCCCACCGTCGGGTACGACTCCTGCGCGCCCCGCCGGGTCACCGCCGCCGCCCCCACCCGTGCCGCGAAGGCAGCCGCCGCCGTCAGGTCCTCGCCCACTCCCAGCCGCCAGGCCAGCGCCGCCGTGAACGCGTCGCCCGCGCCCGTCGTGTCGACCGGGGCGACCTTCGGGCTCGGGACATGAACGCATCCGTGAGAGAAGGCGACGAGGGCGCCGTCCGCGCCCAGGGTGACGACCACCGAGCGCGGCCCGAGGGCCAGCAGCGCCTGCGCCCAGTCGTGCGGGTCCTCCCCCGCCGACTCCCCCAGCATGAACCGCGCTTCGTGTTCGTTGACGATCAACGGGTCGCAGGCCGCCAGGACTTCAGGAGGGAGGGGGGCGGGTGGTGACGGGTTCAGGACCAGGCGGGCGCCCGGCGCCAGGGAGCGGGCCACCTCCGTCACCGTCTCCAGGGGGATCTCCAGTTGCACGGAGACGACCGGGGCCAGGGCGAACAGGGTCCGGGCCGCGCGGATGTCGTCCGGGGTCAGGCGGGCGTTCGCGCCGGGGGACACGACGATGCTGTTGTCGCCCGACGGGTCAACGGTGATCACGGCGACTCCGGTGGGCGTCTTGTCCACCAGCACGCCCACCGTGTCGACCCCGGCCGTGCGCAGCGACGTCAGCAACAGCCGTCCGTGCTCGTCGTCGCCCACCTTGGCCAGCAGGGCCGTTCGGGCCCCCAGGCGCGCGGCGGCCACCGCCTGGTTCGCGCCCTTGCCGCCGGGGTGGACGGCGAGGTCCGATCCGAGCACCGTCTCACCGGGGGCGGGCCTGCGCTCCACCCCGATCACCAGATCGGCGTTCGCCGACCCCACCACCAGCAGACCGTAGTCGTGCATGGAAATCGCCGTCCCTCTTGCTGATTGATCGTCAGGCAGCAATGCGTGCATCATGCTGCGTTCACGAGACGAATTCCGCCGCGTTCTTCTTCGTCACCACCTTGACCGGCACCTTCACCGCGCTCTCCGGCTTCTTGCCCTGGGCCGCCCCGACCGCGTTCCGCACGGCCATCCTGCCGAGTTCCGCGGGCTGCTGGGCCACCGAGGCGTACAACGTGCCCGCCTCAACTGCCTTGATTCCGTCGGGGGTTCCGTCAAAGCCGACGACCGCGACGGAGCTGCCAGCCTTACTGCCCAGCGCCTTCACCGCGCCCAGCGCCATCTCGTCGTTCTCGGCGAAGACCCCCGTGATGTCGGGATGGGACTGAAGGAGGTTGGTCATGACGTCCAGGCCCTTGGTGCGGTCGAAGTCGGCGGGCTGACGGGCGGCGACCTCGATGCCCGGGTACGCCTTGAGGCCTTCGGCGAAGCCCGCGCCGCGCTCCCGGCTCGCGGAGGTGCCCGCGGTGCCCTGGAGGATCGCGATCTTCCCCTTGCCGCCGAGCTTCTCGGCGAGGGTCTGCGCGGCGAGTTTGCCGCCCGCCACGTTGTCGGAGGCGACCAGGGTCGCGGTCTCGGCCTTGTTGACCCCGCGGTCGGCGGCGACCACCGGGATGTCCGCCTGGTTGGCGCCGCGTACGGAGGGTCCGACGGCGTCCGAGTCCACCGGGTTGACGATGATCGACTTCATGCCGGAGCCGGTGAAGTTCTGTATCTGGTTGGCCTGTTGGGATGCGTCGTTCTGCGCGTCGGTGACCGTGAGGTCGATGCCCTCCGCCTTCGCCTCGGCCTGCGCGCCCGCCTTCATCTGCACGAAGAACGGATTGTTGAGGGTGGACAGGGACATCCCCAGTTTCGTGGTGGTGCCCCCGGACGACCCCGGGTTCAGGAGGCACCCCGCGCCCACGACGGCCGCCAGGCACACCGCGGCGACCGCGAGTTTCACCGCGCCGGGCCCCTTCCTGCCGGACCCGGCCGTGCCGGAAGGGGCGCCGGGCGTCGCGCCCGCCTTGCGGCGCAGGGTGTCGAGGAGCACCGCAAGGGCGATGACCACGCCGATGACGACCTGCTGCCAGAACGCCGACACGGAAAGGAGGTTGAGCCCATTGCGCAGCACCGCGAGGATCAGCGCGCCGATCAGGGTCCCCGACGCCTTGCCGACGCCGCCCGACAGGCTGGCCCCGCCGATGACGACCGCGGCGATCGCGTCGAGCTCGTAGCCCTGGGCCGCCTGCGGCTGCGCGGAGACGAGCCGGGAGGCGAGGACGATGCCCGCGACGGCGGCGAACAGACCGGACAGCGCGTAGATGACGAGCTTCTGCCGCTTCACGCGCAGCCCGGAGAGCCGCGCGGCCTCCTCGTTGCCGCCGATCGCGTACATCGAGCGGCCGATGTACGTACGGGAGAGGACGAGTGCCGTGACCAGTCCGGCCGCGATCATCACCAGGACCGGGACCGGCAGCCGGCCGCCGAGTGTGTCGCCGAGGACCGAGACCGAGTCGGGGAAGGCGATCGGGCTGCCCTGGGAGATCACCAGGGAGAGGCCCCGGCCGACCGACAGCATGGCCAGCGTGGCGATGAACGGCGGAAGTTTGCCGTACGAGACGAGCACGCCGTTGACCAGACCGCAGGCGATGCCGGTGGCGACGGCCATCAGGACGGCGAGCCACACGGGCACGCCCTGGGACGTCGCCGACCAGGCGAGAACGGTCGCCGAGAGCGCGGCGACCGAGCCGACCGACAGGTCGATGCCCGCCGAGACGATGACGAAGGTGACGCCGAACGCGAGGATCGCGGTGACCGCGGCCTGCACGCCGACGTTCAGAAGGTTCTGTGTGGTGAGGAAGTCGCCGGAGAGCAGCGCCATCGCCACGACCAGGACCACCAGGGCGCTCAGCGCGCCGTTGTCGAGCAGCAGGCGGCGCACGATCGCGGCCCCGCCCGCGCCGCTGCGGTTGTCGAGCGTGTCAGTGGCCACGGGAGCCCTCCATGTCTTCCTGGTCCTGCTGTGCGTTCGGTGCGGCGACGGCCAGGGCCATCACGGCGTCCTGGGTCGCTCGATGTGCGGGGAGTTCGCCGGCGATGCGGCCCTGGTTCATGACGAGGACCCGGTCGCTCATGCCGAGCACCTCGGGCAGATCGCTGGAGATCATCAGGACCGCGTGCCCGGAGGCCGTGAGTTCGTTGATGAGCTGGTAGATCTCGACCTTGGCGCCCACGTCGATGCCCCGGGTCGGCTCGTCGAGGATCAGCACCAAGGCGCCCGCGAGGAGCCACTTGCCGATGACGACCTTCTGCTGGTTGCCGCCGGACAGGGTGCGCACCTGCTGGTCGAGCCCGGCCATGCGCACCCCGAGCTGCCCGGCGATGCGGGCGGCGGCCGTGCGCTGGCCCTTGAGGTCGACGAGCCCGGCGCGGCTGGCCGAGCGCAGCGTGACCAGGCCGAGGTTCTCCTGTACGGAGGCGTCGAGCACCAGGCCCTGCCCCTTGCGGTCCTCGGGCACGAGCCCGACCCCGGCGCCCATCGCGGCGTGCACATCACCCCGGGCGAGCCGTTCTCCGCGTACCTCGACGGTGCCCGCGTCGTACGGGTCGGCGCCGAAGACCGCGCGGACCACTTCGGTGCGCCCGGCGCCGACGAGGCCTGCGAGGCCAACGACCTCCCCGGCCCGCACCTCGAAGCTGACGTCGTGGAAGGCGCCGTGCCGGGTCAGGCCGCTCACCTGGAGCAACGGCCGCCCCGGGTCCGGCCGTTCGCGCGGGTACTGCTGCGCGATGCTGCGGCCCACCATCAGCCGTACGAGTTCGCTCTCGGGGGTCGCGGCGGGCACCTGGCCGATGCTGCGGCCGTCGCGCAGCACGGTGACCCGGTCGCCGAGTGCCGCGATCTCTTCGAGGTGGTGGGTGATGAAGACGATGCCCACGCCGTCGTCGCGCAGGGTGCGCACGATCCGGAAGAGCTTGTCCACCTCTTCGGAGGTGAGCACGGCGGTCGGCTCGTCCATGATCAGTACGCGGGCGTCCAGGCTGAGCGCCTTGGCTATCTCGACCATCTGGAGCCGGGCGATGCCGAGTTCGCGCACTTTGGTACGGGGCGGGACGTCCACGCCGACCCGTTCGAGGAGCTTCGCGGCGGCGGCTTCCATCGTCCGGCGGTCGATCATCCCGAAGCGCCGGGGCTGGCGGCCGAGGAAGATGTTCTCGGCGACGCTCAGCTCGGGCACCAGGTTGAACTCCTGGTAGATGGTGGCGATGCCGAGGCGCTCGGCGTCCTGCGCACTGTGGATACGCACCTCGCGGCCTTCGGCGAGGATGCGTCCGCCGTCGGGACGGTGGGCGCCGGAGAGCATTTTGATGAGGGTGCTCTTGCCGGCGCCGTTCTCGCCGAGCAGCACGTGCACCTCGCCGCGCCGCAGATCGAAGTCGACCCCGTCGAGGGCGACGACACCGGGAAAGGCTTTCCGCACCCCTTCGAGACGCAGCAACTCATCTGAGTCCACGGCCGGTCGATCCTCTGCTGAACTCACTGCCCGCTCCTAGGGTTCGGGGCGCTCTCGCCGCAGGAGCGGCGTACGACGAGCGAGGCCGGGAGGGTGACGGACCGCGGGGTCCGGCCCTCGATGAGGTCGGCGAGCGCGCGCACGGCGGCCCGGCCGAGCTCGCCGGTCGGCTGGGCGATCGCGGTGACGGGCGGGTCGGTGTGCACGAACCACGGGATGTCGTCGAACGCGGCGAGGGCGATGTCGTCGCCGATGCGCAGCCCGCGGGCGCGCAGGGCGTCGAGCGCGCCGAGCGTCATCAGGTTGTCGGCGGCGAAGACGGCGTCGGGCGGCTCGGGCAGGGCCAGGAACCGTTCGGTGGCCCTGCGCCCGCTGGCCGCCTGGAAGTCGCCCTGGCCGACGTAGTCGTCGGGGAGCGAGATGCCGTGCTCGCCGAGCGCCGCGCGGAACGCCTCGACGCGCTCGCTGCCGGTGGTGGTGGCGGCCGGGCCCGCGATGATGGCGAGCCTGCGGCGGCCGAGGCGGTGCAGATGGGCGACCAGGTCGCGGATGGCGTCGCGGCCGTCGGCGCGCACCACGGGCACGTCGATGCCGGGGATCCAGCGGTCGACGAAGACCATGGGAGTGCCGCCGCGCGCGGCTTCCAGCATGAGCGGGGAGCCGCCGTCGGTGGGCGAGACGAGCAGCCCGTCGATGCGGCGGTCCAGGAGGGTGCGGACGTGGTGGTCCTGGAGCTCGGGCCGCTCGTCGGCGTTGCCGATGATCACGCTGTAGCCGAGCGCCCGGGCCGCCTCCTCGACGGAGCGGGCGAGCTCGGTGAAGTACGGATTCAGTACGTCGCTGATGACCAGGCCGAGCGTGCGCGTCTGGTCGGTGCGCAGCGAGCGGGCCACGGCGTTCGGCCGGTAGCCGAGCCTCTCGACGGCCGCGAGCACCCGGGCGCGGGCCGCCTCGCTGACCGACGGATGACTGTTGAGCACCCGCGACACCGTGGCGACGGACACCCCCGCCTCGGCCGCGACATCCTTGATGCCCGCCATCGCCGGACCACCTCCTCGTGGAACCTCGACTCCTGATTCCAGGGACCGCAGCCGACCATGGAATCGATTACACGCAGGCATTGGAATCGATTACACGGCCGTCGGGCAAGACCCGAAGGGGGTAGCGAGACCGGATCGTGACAGGGATTCCCGCGAGCACTCCGGATGGGTTGCATAAACATTCGCGTTGATGCATACTCTTCCCATGTCCAAGGTTCTCACCTCCCTGCCCGCCGGCGAGCGCGTCGGCATCGCCTTCTCCGGCGGACTCGACACCTCCGTCGCGGTCGCGTGGATGCGCGACAAGGGCGCCGTCCCGTGCACCTACACCGCCGACATCGGCCAGTACGACGAGCCCGACATCGCGTCGGTGCCCGGCCGTGCGAAGGCCTACGGTGCCGAGATCGCGCGCCTGGTCGACTGCCGTGCGGCGCTGGTCGAGGAGGGCCTGGCCGCGCTCGCCTGCGGCGCGTTCCACATCCGCTCGGGCGGCCGCGCCTACTTCAACACCACCCCGCTGGGCCGCGCCGTCACCGGCACGCTCCTGGTGCGGGCGATGCTGGAGGACAACGTCCAGATCTGGGGCGACGGCTCGACCTTCAAGGGCAACGACATCGAGCGGTTCTACCGGTACGGCCTGCTCGCCAACCCGCACCTGCGGATCTACAAGCCCTGGCTGGACGCGGAGTTCGTGACCGAGCTCGGCGGCCGCAAGGAGATGTCGGAGTGGCTGCTCGCCCACGACCTGCCGTACCGGGACAGCACGGAGAAGGCGTACTCCACCGACGCCAACATCTGGGGCGCCACCCACGAGGCCAAGACGCTCGAGCACCTGGACACGGGTGTCGAGACCGTCGAGCCGATCATGGGCGTGCGGTTCTGGGACCCGTCGGTCGAGATCCTCACCGAGGACGTGACGATCGGCTTCGCACAGGGCCGCCCGGTGACGATCAACGGCAAGGAGTTCGCCTCCCCGGTCGACCTGGTGATGGAGGCGAACGCGATCGGCGGCCGCCACGGCATGGGCATGTCCGACCAGATCGAGAACCGGATCATCGAGGCCAAGAGCCGGGGCATCTACGAGGCCCCCGGCATGGCGCTGCTGCACGCGGCGTACGAGCGCCTCGTGAACGCGATCCACAACGAGGACACCCTCGCGCAGTACTACAACGAGGGCCGGCGTCTCGGCCGGCTCATGTACGAGGGCCGCTGGCTGGACCCGCAGGCGCTGATGGTCCGCGAGTCGCTCCAGCGCTGGGTCGGCTCGGCCGTCACCGGCGAGGTGACGCTGCGGCTGCGGCGCGGCGAGGACTACTCGATCCTCAACACCACGGGCCCCGCCTTCAGTTACCACCCGGACAAGCTCTCGATGGAGCGCACCGAGGACTCCGCGTTCGGTCCCGTGGACCGGATCGGCCAGCTCACGATGCGCAACCTCGACATCGCCGACTCGCGTGCCCGCCTTGAGCAGTACGCCGGTCTCGGCATCGTCGGCACCGCCCACCCGGAGCTGATCGGCGCCGCCCAGGCGGCGGCGACCGGCCTCATCGGCGCGATGCCGGAGGGCGGCGCCGAGGTCATCGCCTCGCGCGGCCAGGTGTCGGGCGACGACGAGCTCCTGGACCGTGCGGCGATGGAGTTCGGCACGGACTAGCGCTCCGCGGGGGGGGTGCCCCTATGACTTTGGTCAAGGGGTCGGGGCGGGTTGGGGGTCGTAGAAGGTGCCGTCGCGGAGCATGGCGAACAGGACGTCGGCTCGGCGGCGGGCGAGGCAGA
>NZ_BMUA01000016.1 GCF_014649955.1 Streptomyces violascens | reverse complement strand
CGGCCCCGGAGGCCGGAAGCTCCGTTGCGGAGCCAACGAAAACGGTAATGGGGGGGGCGGTCAGCGATACGTGCCGAACCGCTCCGTGATCACGGGCAGCGTCTCGGCCGCGAGGGCGTGGGCGGCCGCGCGCGGAGTCGTCCCGCCGGACTCGGCGCGCGTCAGCATCCGCTCGACGAGGCCCCGCATCGCGCGCCGGGTGTGCGCGAAGGCCGCGTCCCCGTCCGCGCCCAGATCGCCGAACAGGGTCCACCACCACCAGGCGTTGGTGGCGGAGTTGACCACGACGTCCGGCAGCACGGTGACGCCACGCCCGGCGAGCAGCCGCTCGGCCTCCGCGAGCACCGGCATGTTCGCCGCCTCGACGATCCAACGGGCCGTGATCCGGGCCTGGTTGACCATGTCGATCGCGTACGAGACCGCGGCCGGGACAAGGACCTCCGCCTCGGCGGCCAGCCAGTCCTCGCCCGGCAGTTCGCGGTCCGAGGGCCGCAGGGCCGAGCGGTCGACGGCCCCGTGCGCGTCGCGCGCGGCGAGCAGCGCCTCCACGTCGAGGCCCTCGGGGTTGGCGACCGTGCCCTTGATGTCGGCGACTGCGACGATCTTCAGCCCCGCCCGGGACAGGAAGCGGGCGGTGGCGCCGCCCATCGTGCCGAACCCCTGCACCGCGACGCGCGTGCCCTCGTAGACCGTGCCGGCGCGGTCCAGGGCGGTCAGGACCGCCTCGGCGACCCCGCAGCCGCCGACCAGTTCGTCAAGGCCGATCCCGTCGACTTCCACGGCGAAGGCATCGGAGAGACGCCGCCTGGCCGCCGCTTCGTCGTCGAGCAGCGGATAAACCGCCTGAACGGTGGAGATCAGGCCCGCCTCCGCGGCCGCCCGGTCGACGAGGTCCTGGCTGAGTCCGAGATCCTCGCCCGTCGTCCAGAAGCTCTCGACGTACGGCCGCATGGCGCGCAGATAGCGGACCAGCACGCCGTACGCCTCCGGATCCCGCGGATCGCAGTCGATGCCGCCTTTCGCGCCACCGAGCGGGATGTAGCGGGCCCGCGGGTCGTAGTGCAGGGCCTCCTTCATCGTCATGCCGCGGGCGAGCCCGGCGACCTCCTCCTGGGTGCACCCCGGCCGCATGCGCAGCCCGCCGCTGGACACCCCGCGAATCAGCCGGTCGATGACGAGGTGGCCGCGGCGGCCGGTGACGTGATCGGTCCAGGTGAGTGCGATGAGAGGAGTGGTCATGAGGCGCACCCTAACTGAACGATGAGTCAGTACGGGAGTCCGTTGAAGTCGGCCCCGTCCGGCCAGGGGTCGCCCGCCACCCGGGCGTGCAGATGCTCGTCGTGCCACCCGTCGGCGTGCAGCAGCGCACTGCGCATCGTGCCCTCCAGGGCGAACCCGGCCCGCTGCGCCACCCGGCACGAGGCCGGGTTGCCCACCGAGTGCGAGATCCGCAGCCGGTGCAGCCCGAGCTCCTCAAGGGCCCACCGGCTGACCCGCAGAGTGGCGTCGAGCACGGCGCCCCCGCCGCGGCCGGACGGAAGCAGCCAGTACAGGAACTCCGCGCTGCCACCCCGCAGATCGAGATCGCCGAGCCCGATCAGACCCACCGCCTGGTCGTCCTCGCGCCGCGAGATCGCCCAGATGGCCGCGGCCTCCTCCGTCCAGCGCTGCCCCCAGCGGGCGATCTTCTCGCGGGCGGTGTCCGGCGTCAGCGCCTCGGGCCGGTTCCACCGCACGATGTCCGGATCCAGGCAGGAGGCCACCAGGACGTTCGCGTCGGACTCCCGCCAGGGGCGCAGCTCACGCCCGCCGGGCAGGACGAAGGAAGGCTGCTGCTGCCGGGCCATCCGGCCGGGGGGCACCACGGGAGGTATCGGAGTGATCATGCCCGCATCATGGCAGGCGCCTTCGGGCGCTCCGGGGAATCCGGCCGCCCGGATCCGCGTTGCACAGCCATGACGGCATTCGAGGCACCTCAGGAAGCGCTGCTGAAACTGGTCGCCGAGCAGGACGGCGGCGTCCTGGTCACCCTGAAGCGGGACGGGCGGCCCCAGCTCTCCAATGTGAACCACGCCTACTACCCCGACGAGCACGTCATCAAGGTGTCGCTCACCGACGACCGGGCCAAGACGAAGAACCTGCGCCGCGACCCCCGCGCCAGTTACCACGTGACCAGCGACGACCGCTGGGCGTGGACGGTGGCCGAGGGGATGGCCGACCTCACCCCGGTCGCCGCCGACCCGTACGACGAGACGGTCGAGGAGCTGGTCGCCCTCTACCGGGACGTACGCGGTGAGCACCCCGACTGGGACGAGTACCGCAAGGTCATGGTCCGCGACCGGCGCCTGGTGCTGCGGCTGCGCGTGGAGCGGGCGTACGGCCAGCCGCGCCAGGGCGCCTGACCGGCCTGCCGCCAACGTGACGATCCCGGCACGGCACGCCCGTAACGGACGCACATAATGTAATTACCCCGAGCCCCAGGAGGTGCCGTGACCGGCGCTGGTTCTCTGCTTCCACTCCGCTCCAGACTCCGCGAACTGCGGCCCGACGCGTTCGGGGCCGATCCGTCGGGGGAGCGGATGGCGCGTATCCGCCGCTCGCCGAACTTCGCGGACGGCGTGTTCCAGAACCCCGAGGGCGCGCGGACCCGGCCGTCGGGCTCGACCCTGGAGTTCGCGAAGCAGTTCTTCGCGAAGGAGCAGCGCGTACGCCGCGCACCCACCGGCACCGTCCCGGTCCATCCGACGACCCTCGCCGACATCGCGAAGCCGCCCGCCACCGGGCTGCGGCTCACCTGGATGGGGCATTCGAGCGTGCTCGCCGAGATCGACGGGCGCCGGGTCCTGTTCGACCCGGTGTGGGGCGAGCGCTGCTCCCCCTTCGCGTTCGCCGGACCCAAGCGGCTGCACCCCGTCCCGCTGCCGCTGGCCTCGCTCGGCCCGGTCGACGTCGTCGTCATCTCCCACGACCACTACGACCACCTCGACCTGCCCACCATTCGCTCCCTCGCCGGAACCGGCACGGTGTTCGCGGTGCCGCTCGGCGTCGGCGCCCACCTGGAGCACTGGGGCGTGCCCGCCGACCGGATCCACGAGCTGGACTGGAACGAGTCCGTCAAGGTCGACGGGCTCACCCTCACCGCAACCCCGGCCCGCCATTTCTGCGGCCGCGGCCTGCGCAATCAGCAGCACACCCTGTGGGCTTCCTGGGCGGTGACGGGGCCCGAGCACCGGATCTACCACAGCGGCGACACGGGCTACTTCGGCGGCTTCAAGGACATCGGCGCGGAGCACGGCCCGTTCGACGCGACGATGATCCAGATCGGGGCGTACTCCGAGTTCTGGCCCGACATCCACATGACCCCCGCCGAGGGCCTGCGCGCCCACCTCGACCTCCAGGGCGGCAGTCCGCACGGCGTGATCATGCCGATCCACTGGGGCACCTTCAACCTCGCGCCGCACGCCTGGGCCGAGCCCGGCGAGTGGACGAAGGACGCCGCCGAGGAGGCCGAGCAGCCGGCCGCGTTCCCCCGCCCCGGCGAGCCTTTCGAGCCGGCGGGGCGGCTGCCCGTAACGCCTTGGTGGCAGCCGCTGTCCGCGCCCCTCGCCCACCCGTGGCGCACCCCCCAGTCCCCGGCTGTCGCGCCGGTTTCCGTGGGGGAGCTGGATCTGGCGGGCGAGCGGTGAGAGGCGGTCCCCCGGGCGCCCGACGCACTACAGGGTGACCTGGTCCGGCCCGGCCTCCAGCCTGGCGATCGCCGCGCGGCAGGCCGCGGTGAACGACCAGAGTGTCTGATTGGTGCCGGGGGCGCACCCGGTCCGGGTGAAGGTCCCGAACATGGACCTGCGCAGCTCCGTCGTCAGCTCCGGTTGGCCGCCCTTGCCGAGCACGGTGCGGTTGCAGATGTTGTCGGGGCTGTCGCCGTCCAGCGCCGGATTGGACGCCCCGTCGATGGTCTGGAAGCCCGCGCCGCTCAGCTCCTCGGTGAGGTAGCGCTTGAAGGTCGCGTTGCGGCCGCCGACGACCGCCTCGGGCCGGTCGGCGGGAGCGCCGGCGGTGACGGCCGTACAGCCGTGCAGGCTCAGGACGTTGAAGTTGCTCGCCGCCATGGACAGGGCGACATGGTCGTCGCAGTGCTCCGCCTCAGGTAGTTGCTGAAGACTCACTCGGCATCGCGAAGGGGCGGACTGCCCGCCGGAGCAGTCCGCCCCTCGGGGTACTCGGGGCAGCTAGCAGGACGCCTTGCTGCCGTGGTTGGCCTTCTTCTTGCGGCGGTCCCTCTTCTTGCGGGCGCGCTTCGACATGCGGTGGTGCTCCTTCGGCTGGTGGGGGTGTTCTTCAGGCGGTGTGGCCGGTGAGCTGGGCGGCGAGCTTGTTGAGGCGCTGCAGGGAGCGGTTCTCGGTGGCTGCGGGCGCCGGGTCGACGCGCTGGTCGCGGTCGTAGTAGGCGCCGTTGACGATCTCGACGGCCGGGTCGCACAGGCGCGCCACGTACGCGGCGCCCTCGGCGGGGGTGGCGCCCTCGTGTGCGTACAGCGGGAGGAGGGCGGTGTCGCAGACGCCGGGGTGGACAGAGACGGCGGTGACCCGCGGGTCGGCGGCGAACACCGTCAGCGCGAGCTGCGACTGGGCGTAGGCGGCGAGGCGGGAGTAGCGGCGGATCCGGTTGGGGTCGCTCCACTGGATGGTGCCGGTGCGGTGCAGCGAGGACGACACGTTGACGACGCGGCCGCCCGGGTCGGTGGTGAGGGCCGGTTCCAGGAGGCAGGTCAGCAGGTAGTGGGCGAGGAAGTTGACCTGGAAGGCGACCTCGTTGCCGTCGGCGGTGATGGTGTGCCGTTCGGGGGCGGCCATGCCCGCGTTGTTGACGAGGGCGTCGAGGTGCGGGTGGGTCTCGATGACCCGGTGGGCCATCGCCTCGACCTCGTCGAGGTGGGTGAAGTCCGCTGCCAGGGCCAGGAGTTGGGTCGTTTCGATGCCGGCGCTGGTGGCGATGAGCGCGTCGACGGCGGCCTGGGCCTCTTCGGCGGTGCGGCCGTGGACGAGAACCGTCGCACCCTGTTGGGCGAGCCGGCGGGCGGTCTCGAAACCGATCCCCGCGGTGGCTCCGGTGACAAGGACGGTGCGGCCGGAAAGCGATGTGGAAGGCAAGATGAAATCCCGGGTGAAGGCATGACGCGGCAGCCCTCGGGGCAGCCGGACATGCGGGAACGAGAGCGCTCGTACGCCGTCGCGGCGTGGGACCGGCGACGGCGTACGGCGTCAGGGAAGCACGGCTCACGGAGCCGGCAGGGGAACAGCGCGCAGTACCGGGCTACACCGGATTCGGTGGCCGGTCGTCATGCCGCAGACCGCTGTTCATGCCCTCCATCCAACTGGCCTCCGAGCGGTGGCTCAAGAGGACTTGCGCGTCCCTGACGAGGTTCTGACGCTCTCTGCCTCCCCCGGCTGTCAGGTGACGGAGACCGGCTCGGGCTCCCCCACCTCATCGGAGGGCCGGGGCACGGCAGCCGTGCCCTCGTGCCCGACGCCACCACGAGCGACCGCCTGGCGCGGGGCCGCAGGGTCAGGTGGCGTTCCGCGTGCCGCTCCTCGTGCAGGTCGACGCGGTGGCGTGCAGAAGATGACGCAGTGTCAACAGACCTTAGAGGCGGGGGGAGTTCATCGCGGCTGACGATCAGGATGCGGGTGATGTCGTGCTCGGCCATGCGGTTGGCCAGGGTGCGCAGGGTCTCGTCGGCGTGGGCGGTCACGGCCGGGACGGCGGGGCGCGACAAGGGGGTGTCGTCGGCCGTGCCGTGGACCAGCCGGTGCCGGGTCACGGCACCGGTGAGGGTCTCGCGTACGAGGCGGGCGACCCGGACCGGCTCCTGGCCCAGCGCCTCTACCCCCGGTCTGCGGGATGAACCACGCCTTCGTCGAGGACTACCTCACCGGGATCGGCGCCACGACGGCAACGGCGCTGCTCAACCCGCGCCCGGGTTCCTGCCGCGTGGAGCTGCGTACGAGCGAGGAGGGCGTGGCGCGTGGCGCTCGGCCTGCTCGGATGGCGTGCGACCGGGAGTCCACCTGAGTTTCACGCCGCTGTGCACGCGGACGCCATGCACAGTAGGCGGGCGCTGCGTGCGGGACTTGCGCTTCTCTTCACGCCAACGGGTGAATCAGGGAATGGGCGTCCGGGCTGCTTCCGCTCCGTGCGGTGTCCTTGAAGGCACGACATGCCGCGACGGGACCTTGGGGGAGTGCATGGGCGTCTTCGTGCTGTGCGCATGGCTGTTGACCGCCGCGCTGGGCGGCTACCTCGCCACTGTATGGATCCGCCACGGCGGCCTCAGGCAACGCGCCCCCGGCGTGACACGCCTCCCGCTGTGGCTGATCGGCGGGCATGTGGCCTTCGCCGTCGCCGGTCTCGCCGCCTGGAGCGGATACCTCATGGGCGACGTGAGAAGCCTGGCCTGGGCGGCGTGCGCGGGCGTCCTGGTCGTGGCCGCGTTCGGCTTCACGATGCTGCTGCGCTGGCTGCCCAGCTCCGGCCGACACTCCCAGGGCAGCACGACGGCCGAGCGCCACTTCCCTTTCGCGGCGGTCGCGGCCCATGCGATGAGCGCGGGGGCGACCGTCCTGCTGGTGGTGCTCGTGGTGATTCGGCAGATGTGAGGCGTCGGGTTGCTTCAACTGACGTTCTGAGTAAGAGAGTTTTAGCGGGCCGGGCGGTTGCTCACGGAGGACTGTCCGAGGATGCGACGCAGCCAGCGCGTACGCGCGTCCCGGGCATCCTGGCTGAGGGCCGCCTGGGGTGCGTACGTGTCGAAGCCGTGGCAGGCGCCCGGCCAGACGTGCAGTTCGGCCCGGCCCCCGGCCTGCCAGAGCGCGTTGGCGTAAGCCACGTCCTCGTCGCGGAAGGTCTCCGCCGACCCGACCTCGATGTACGCCGGGGGCAGTCCGGACAGATCCGTGGCGCGGGCGGGCGCCGCGTAGGGGGACACGTCGTCGGTCCCGTACTGATCGCCCAACAGGGCTTGCCAGGCGGTTGCGTTGGAGGTTCTGTCCCAGGTGTCGGTCCCTGCCATCTGATGGCTGGAGCAGGTGTTGTTGCGGTCGTCGAGCATCGGGGACAGGAGCAGCTGGCCGAGCGGTACCGGACCGCCCCGGTCGCGGGTGAGCAGAGCGAGAGCCGCCGCGAGGCCGCCGCCGGCACTCTTGCCCGCGACGACGATGCGGGCCGCGTCGATGCCCAGTTCCGACGCGTGCGCGGCAGCCCACACGAAACCGGAGTAGCAGGCCTCGATCGGGCCGGGATGCCGCGTCTGCGGGGCCAGCGGGTACTCGACCGAGATGACGGCCAACTCCAGTGGGAGGGCCAACTCGCGCAGCAGGCGAGGGAGTACGGACCAGGCGTTACCCATGATCATTCCGCCGCCGTGCAGGTAGAAGAGCAGCGGCAGCGGGCCGCCGACCCCGGCGGGCCGGGCGCTCACCAGCGTGACGTCCTGCCCGCCCGACGGCACCCGCAGCTCCTCCATCTCGAAGCGGCCGTCGGCTCGCAGGTCCTTCAGGGCCGGCCGGGGCCGAGCCGCCGCATCCCGCTCCTGGCGGGCCACAAGGTTCTCCGGGGTGAAAGGCACAGCCTCCAACGTCCGCAGAGCCGCGCCCAGTTCGGCGTCGATCGGGGGCGCGCTCCGAGCCGGCGAGGAGAGGTGGGGGTCCGACGGCACTCCGAACCCTGATGCGAGATCCATACGGTGCAGTCAATCACCCGCCGGGCCAGGGCCCTTGGCGGCCCCGAACTCTGTTTATGGCCGATTTTCCGTGCGCGGACGGAGGGTTCTTCCGGATCCCTAATGGCTGATTGATTTCGGAAAGAATGGCTGATTCGGGCGAGTTGGGACGCGGCCTATGGCCTCATCCGGAAGATTTCATTCAGATCTCGCCAGGGGAGTGACCGTGAGGTACGCTCGCCGTGAGCCCGACACCGGGCCGAGGGGGGTACGCCTTGGCTGTGCAGGAGACGTTCGCGTGCATGGCTGATTTTCCCCGCCGGTCACGGTGGAGCTGGAGCGACCCCCTGTCACGGGATTCGGACAAAGCCATACCTCAGTAAGGGCGGCAAGTCGGACAACCCGTACTTGAGCCTTCTGGTACAGAGGTCCGCCCTCAACACCGCTTTTCCCATGGGGCCGTGACAAATACGGCTCAATGGCGGCCCGGAATTCAGGCCTTATTCGATCTTGTGGCCGCACTGACGCCCGGCCTCCACAGAGGCCCGCAGGCGGTCGCACGGGGGAAGGGACGCCGCACATGGCTCAGATCCAGGTGCTGATCGCCGACGACCAGGTCGTGACCCGATCCGGTCTTGTGGCCATGAGCAGAGAGGCGCCCGGACTCGACGTGGTCGGCGTGGCGCAGGACGTGGCCGGTGTTCTGGCCGCCGTCGACTGTGGAAAGCCCGATATCGTCCTGCTCAATCTCCGCAAACTAAAGGGTGACAGCCTTCGTCATCTTGTCCAGCTGATCGGCGCGCACGTTTCGATCATCGTCCTGTGGTGCCACGACTCCGCCGTCACGATTCAGGACGCGTTACGGGCCAAGGTCGCCGGATTCATGGACCTGGAGATCCTGCAGGAGGAATTCGCCGGCGTGATCGCCTTGGTCGGCCGCGGCTGTGCCGCCTATCTGCTTCCGCGAGAACGGCTTTCCGATATCGGTGAAGGGTGCCCGATGTCTTCGACGTCGGGGGCGATGTCGAATCTCACCTCACGCGAGAATGACGTTCTGCGGCTGCTCGCCGACGGCATGACGAACAAACAGATCGGATCCTCTCTCCACATCGCCGAGAACACCGTCAAGAAGCACGTCCACCGCGTCATGATCAAGTTATCGGCCTCAAGTCGCGTGGAAGCGGCGCTGCTGGTTTCCCGGCTCGGTCCGATGGCATGAGCGGGTGCCTCACGTGGCACGTTGTGTGCGCTTCTTTTTGGCAGGTCAGGGCGGCGGCCGGGCAGAGGAGGGCGAGGCTGCCGTGCATGTTCGCGCCGGACACGGCGACGGCGAGCGGGATGCCCTGGGCATCGGACAGCACGCGCAGTGTGCTGCCCTTCTTGCCGCGATCGACCGGGTTCGGCCCGCCGGCCTCGGTCCATACCGTGAAGTGGCGATGCGCGGCGGCGGGCGAGGTGTCGCACGTCGGCGGCAGATGCCGCCAGGCACAGCCGTTGTGAGACAGCCGCTAAGCCTTGACTGGTGCCGCCGACCTGGCGGCCTGCTCGATCTTCGCGCAGTGAGCGTCGCGGGCTTCCTGGTCGATCTGCATCTCGTGTTCGGGGCGCATCCCGGTTCGGCCGTCGACGGCTTCACGCAAGATGTCGGCGTGCCCGGCATGCCGGTTGGTCTCGCCGAGGACGTGGACCAGGATGGCGAACAGGTTCGTGTTGGAAAAAGGCTCCGGCCACCACGGCACGTGGCCGGGGGCGTCGAGGGGAAGCTCGTTGATCGTCGCGTCCGAGTGTTCCCATGTGCGCCGGTAGAACCTGATGATCTGATCGCGGGTCTCGTCCTCGGTCGCCCACTGATCGCTGCCGTCATGGTCCTGCCACCGGGGCAGCGGTTCCGGGGAAGGGCGGCCGAAGACCTCGCCGAAGTACCTGGCCTCGACGGTGGCCACGTGTTTGACCAGGCCGAGGAGGTTGGTCCCGGTCGCCGTCAAAGGTCGGCGGGCGTCGTATGCGGACAAGCCGTCGAGCTTCCAGAGCAGCGCCTCGCGGTCCCGCCGCAGTCTCGCGTGCAGGTTGTCCTTCGCGAATTCATCGATCATGCGGCACGAGCCTGCCATGGGCTGCTCCTGGCCTCAAGATCCCGTACGGGTTCTGCAACGACCGGCAGAGCCGAGGCCTGGCCATGGCCGCCGCCCTGACCTGCTACAAGTAGCTCGCGAGACCTGCCGCTGAGACAACCTCCAAGCCGTGTGCCATCGGCCTACGTCCGGTCAGGGGAAGAGCGAGTTGAGCAGCACCTCATAGGTCCGGCCCGCGCCGGCGACCGTCGGCCTGCCCTTCATCGCCACCTCGTGCCCGAGGTACGTCAGCGCGCCCAGGAGGGCGAGCGCGAGCCGGCGGGAACTCTCGGCGCCCGCGCCGGTGCACTCCACGCCGAGGCCGGTTCCGGCCGTCGTGGCGCGCGCCCGCTCCACCAGCCGGATCGTCGTCGACAGCCACCACTGCTCGTCGATCTGCCGCCATCGCTCGTAGCCCAGCACCGCCGGAGCCTCCAGCAGGAGCAGCCGGGCGACGGCCGGATCGGCACAGAACGCCAGGAACTCCCGTCCTGAGCAGAGGAGTTGTGCCACTGGTTCGTCCCCGACGCGGCCCAGGGACCGGATGCGTACGGCGAGTTGGCGGTGGAGGTCGTGCACGACGTCCGCGAGCAGTGCCTCCTTGCCGGCCCAGTGGTGGTACAGCGCACCCGTCGTGAGCCCGGCACGCTCCGCGATCTCCGCGATGGTCGTCGAGGCGTAGCCGCGCTCGCTGAACAACTCCCTTGCGGCACGGGTCAGTTGGGATCGGGTGGTCTCGGTTCGTTCGGCGTTGGTTCTGCGTGGCGACATACCGAACGATGCTATGTTTCTTCGATGATGGATGTCGATGCAGCGCAGGCCGTTCTCGATAACAGTCCCTTCGGACCCTGGTGGGGATTCAGGGTCGAAGCCGTCAAGGAAGGGCGAGCCAGAGTCTCGCTCCCGCAGCGCCCCGAACTCTTCCGCCCGGGCGGCGTACTCCAGGGCGGGTGCGCGATGACGCTCGCCGACGTGACCTGCTGGATCGCGATCATGTCTCTGTTCGGCGAGGACGATCCCTCGGTGACCCAGCAGATGACGACCAGCTTCCTCGGACCCGCCCGAACCGATCTGGTCTGCGAGTCGACGATCGTCCGGCCGGGCCGGTTGATCGTGTACGGGACGGCCGAGACGACTGATACGGCGGGGAAGCTTGTGTCCCATCACACGCTGACCTATATCCGGCCGCCTCAGCGGAACGGGGGCTGACGCTGCCGCGTCTTGATTTTCGGCCGCGGGCAGTCGGTGGCCGGTCGCTCCCCGAGTGCTCGGATCCGCTCGAACAAGGGACACCGCCCATCGCGGCGGAGCCGCACAATTTCACAGCCCCGCTCCCCTAGCAGGATTCCTCCAAGCCCCCTGCACCGCATGAGCTCAACGTGTGGTGCAGGGGGCTATGCGTGCGGCTCATGGGATCGAAAAGGTACCTCCGGCGTACCCCCAAAGAGCCACCGGGTTACCCCCATCGTTCGGGGACGGGATGGGTCCATCGTGGACTACCGACGGCGCGAACCGGCCGGATAGGCTCAATTTCCTCGGCTACCGGAGGAGATTCGTATGGCGACTGTCTATTCGGAGAATGTGAGCCTGGAGAGTGTCGGTGAACTCCCGGAGGAATACCGGGAGGTGCTGACCCACCAGATGCTCGCCAATGGCGAGGGCGAGCTGAGCGCCGGTGACACCTACGTCGACTCGTTCTATCCGCTCGCTCCCAACGCCGACGAGCGCTATATGTGCCTCAAGTTCGGCATGGAGGAAGTGGACCACTTCCGGCGCTTCGCGAAACTGCTCACGCCGCTCGGCATCGACACCTCGCACATGGTGAACCAGGCCGTGGCGGACCGGCGTTACTTCCCCGCCGAGAGCATGACGACGCAATTCACCGTCTGGGAAGAGCGTGCCGCGTTCAGCTTCCTCTGCGAGCTCGAAGGGCATTTCCAGATCAAGGAAATGACCACGAGCACGTACGCGCCCCTGCGTGTCGAGGCCGACGCGATCCTCAAGGAGGAGGCCAGGCACTTCGGTTACGGCAAGCGCCTCATGCAGGAGGCGTACGACGCCGGCGGGCAGTCCCGCGACCGGGCCCAGCGGGCGCTGGACCGGTTCTATCCGATGGCGCTCGACATGTTCGGGCGGCCCGACTCCCGGCGCGGGCGGCTCGCCGTCCGGTGGGGGCTGCGCAAGCACGACAACGGCGAACTGCGCGAGCTCTACAAGACCGCGATCGCCCAGCACATCGAGAAGATCGGCTTCTCCGTCCCCAAGGTCGACCCCTCGCAGCTCCAGTTCGCCTGAGCGACACCGGCCCACCCTCCCCGGAACGATCCGCTTCCCTCGGAACCCCAGCCACCTCACCGGAGTAGGAATCGATGACGACGACCGACATGCTGATCGACCGGATCAAGACGCACCGCGTCTTCGCGCACCCGCTCTACGACCACTGGGCCGCGGGGCCCCCGTCCGCCGAAGTCTCGGGCGCGCTCTTCCACCAGGTGCAGTCGTTCTGTGCCTCCACCCGCCCCGGCGGCGAGTTCCCGACCGCGCTGCGCGACCTCGGCTGGGACGAGCAGGCCGTCCTCATAGAAGAGATCGTCGACAGCGAGTCCGGACACGGCCCCGAACTCGCGACCATGGCCGGCCACATCGTGAACCGCACCGGCGCCCAGGTCTTCGACGACGTCTACGACACCGAGCGGGTCGAGGCGTGGCTGAAGACCTCCTCGGACCGGCTGCTCGCAAACCTCCCCGGCTACGACCGCGAGACCGGCCTGACGGCGCAGGCGAAGGCCGCGATCGCAGTGTTCCGGCGCCGGTTCTCCGCGGATGCCGAGACCACCGTGCGCAACCTCGGCACCGCGCTCGCGCTGGAGATCATCTCCAATCAGTCCCTGATCCCCGGCGAGAAGCGCGCCCTGATCGACTCCGGTCACTACAAGACGGAACTCGACGAGCCGGAAATGCATTACATGGCGGAGCACTGGGGTGACGCCGGTGCCGAGCAGCAGCACGAAGCGAATGTGATCCGTGCCGTCTCGACCGTCATGGACGCGTCGAACAGTGAACAGATAGAGCAGGGCGTCGAGGACTTCCTCGACTCGCTGTGCGCGCTGTGGGACGTCCTGGACGCGGCGCTGCTCTCGTCCGGATTGCAGCCGGCCGAATAATTCTCTGCCGGACGGGCCGGCGGCTCGCGCCTTCATGCGGGCCGCCGGCCCGGCTGTCACCGGACACAATCCTGGGGTGGGTTATGAGTGTGTTCAACGAAATGGACGGCCACGAGCAGGTTCTGTTCAGCTCCGGACCCGGCGGGCTCCGCTGTGTCATCGCCATCCATTCGACTCTGCTGGGCCCCGCACTTGGCGGGGTACGTTTCCTTCCGTACGCGGATGACGATCAGGCGGTCGGCGACGCGTTACGCCTTTCCCGCGCCATGACGTACAAGGCGGCCTGCGCGGGACTGGACATCGGGGGCGGGAAAGCCGTCATATTCGGCGGACCGGGTGTGGAGAAGTCCGAAACGCTGCTCCGCGCTTTCGGCCAGGTGGTCGAGAGCCTGTCGGGACGGTTCATCGCGGCCTGCGACATGGGCATCACCACCGCCGACCTGCGGATCATGAGCAAGGAGTCCCGGTGGATTCGCGGCCTGGACGTCGAGGAGGGCGGCTCCGGCGAATCCGGCGCGATGACGGCGTACGGAGTGAACCTCGGCATTCGCGCCTGCCTGCGGCACCTCGACGGCAGCGACAGTGTGGAGGGGCGCCACATCGCCATCGACGGTGTGGGGAAGGTGGGCGGGCGGCTCGCTGCCCACCTCGCCGAAGGCGGCGCTCGGTTGACCGTGGCCGACATCGACCAGGAGAAGGCCGAGCGGGTGGCCGAGGCCTGCGGGGCCGAGGTCGTCAGCCGCGAGAAGCTCTACCTCCTCGACGTCGACGTCCTCAGCCCGAACGCGATCGGCAACGTCATCGACGGCGACCTCGTGGACAAGCTGCGCTGCCGCGTCGTCGCGGGCGGCGCCAACAACCAGCTCGCCGCGCCCACGCTCGCGGAACGTCTCGCGGCCCGCGGCATCCTCTACGCGCCGGACTTCGTGATCAACGCGCTCGGTCTGATCCAGGTCGTCGACGAGCTGCATCCCGCCGGTCACGACATGAACCGGGTGCGGCAGCGTGCCGAGCTCATCCCGGAACGGCTCGTCGAGATCTTCACCAGGGCGAAGCACCTGAACATCAGCACCGCCGCGGCCGCGACCAGCATGGCCCGCGACCGCCTGGCGGCAGTACGCGGCGTCCGGTCGTTCTGGCTGCCGCCGCGCTGTGGTTGAGGCGGCAGCACATGGTGCGGGGGCCCATGGGGCGCCCGCACATGGCGTGCCGCGCTATGTGTCGATCCCACATGGTGCAGCCCCACACGGTTCGAGGCTACGAAGAAGAGGAGCGTTCACTGATGGAGTTGGAGGCTGCCATCCGCACCCGCCGCAGTGCGCACCGGCTGATCGAACCCGCCCCCAGCGACCAGGAGTTCACCGAGCTGGTCGGCTGGGCGGCGACCGCTCCCGATCATGGCCATCTCCGCCCCTGGCGGTGGATCCTCGTACGCGGTGACAGCCGGACGGCACTGGGCGAGGCCTTCGCGTCCGGCGCCCCCGACGCGGAGGCCGTCCGGCGCGAGGGCCGCAAACCACAGCGCGCCCCGCTCCTCGCGACCCTGGTCTTCGCGCCCCGGCGCAACCACCGCGTGCCGGACTGGGAGCAGCTCGCCGCGAGCAGTGCGATGGTCAACTCGTTGATGCTGCTCCTGCACGACAGGGGCTTCGGCAGCATGTGGCGCACCGGCTCCTCCGTCGACTCCGCCGGCACCCGATGCCTGCTGGAGCTCGCACCCCATGAGCGGCTCATCGGCTGGCTCTACATCGGCAGCCCCGACCCCACCCGGCGTTCCGTCCCGCGCTCCCCGGTACCGGTCGACAGCCGGATCTCCCTGTTCACGGCCCCGCCGGACCAGGCGGGGGCCGCTCAGCCACCCGCCGAAATGATCAGATCCTGCCCCTGAGGAGCGCCGCTGAGGTCAGCCTCGGTTCCGCGCGGCCGGAATTACCGTTCATAGACGATTATTTGACGTGATTCATAGGTCGGCTGCGTATGTTTCGCCGTATGTCCACCACGCGCTCCCGCCCACCCGGCTCCCTGCTCACCCGCACCCTTCGGTTTCTAGGAGTGAGTGTTCTGGCGGGCGCGATGGCCGCCGGGATCGCGTTGCCCGCGGTGGGCCTGCTGGGGCTCGGCGCGAAGAACGCCGCGGAGAGTTTCAACAGTCTGCCCGACGTGTTCAAAACGCCCCCGCTGTCCCAGGCGTCCCAGATCTACGACGCCGACGGCGGCCTCATCGCCACGGTCTACGACCGGGACCGCACCGTCATACCCGGTGACCAGATCGCCCCGGTCATGCGCGAGGCGCTGGTCGACATCGAGGACAACCGCTTCTACCAGCACGGAGCCGTCGACCTGCAGGGCGTACTGCGCGCCCTGAACAAGAACGCGGCCAGCGGCAGCGTGGCCCAGGGCGGCTCCACCCTCACCCAGCAGTATGTGAAGAACGTATTCGTCGAGCAGGCGGGCAGGGACCAGAAGGCGGTCCTCGAAGCACAGCGCCAGACCCTCGGCCGCAAGATCCAGGAGCTGCGCTACGCGATCGAGCTGGAGCAGACCCTGCCCAAGGACCAGATCCTCACCAACTACCTGAACATCACGTTCTTCGGCGAGCAGGCGTATGGGGTCGAGGCCGCCGCCGAGCGCTACTTCAGTGTGCACGCCAAGGACCTTTCGCTGCCCCAGGCGGCCCTGCTTGCCGGGATCGTCCAGTCGCCGTCCATGTACGACCCGGTCACCAACGCCCGCCTGGCCAAGCAGCGCCGTGACACGGTCCTGACCAAGATGGCCCAGTACGGTTCGATCACCGCCGCCCAGGCCCAGCAGGCGATCGGCACGCCGATCAAGCTCCGGATCAGCAAGCCGCGCCAGGGCTGCATCACCGCCCAGCAGGGCGAGGGCTTCTTCTGCGACTACGTACACCACGTCGTGGTCACCGATCCTGCGTTCGGCAAGACCGCCACCGAGCGGCAGGCGCTGTGGAGCAGGGGCGGTCTGCAGATTCATACGACGCTGTCGCCCAAGGCGCAGAAGGCCCTGCAGCAGTCGGTCACCTCGCACGCGTACACCACGGACGACGCGGCCGCCGTGATGAGCCTCGTCCAGCCCGGCACCGGCAAGATCGTCGCGATGGGGCAGAGCCGCGACTACGGCCTGGGCGCGAACCAGACGGAGATCAACCTCAACGTCGGCACGGACATGGGCGGCGGCCTGGGCTTCCCGACAGGCTCCACGTTCAAACCGATCGTGGCGGCCGCCGCCCTGGAGAAGGGCACCACCCCGGACCAGTCGTACCCGGCGCCGTACTCCATGCCCTGGCCCGCCATGTCCGACTGCTCGGGCAACACCTATCCGGAGAACGGCGAGGTCCACAACGACAGCACGTCCCTGACCGGACCGTTCTCCATGCCGGACGCCATGGCGCAGTCCGTCAACACCTACTTCGCCCAGCTGGAGGCCGACACCGGGCTGTGCGACGTGTCGAAGATGGCCAACGCGCTCGGCATCACGCAGCAGGCCGGCGGCACCAAGCTGCAGGTGGTTCCCTCGCTCACCCTGGGCAGCAACGACCTGACCCCGCTGGAGATGGCCAATGTGTACGCCACCTTCGCCAACCACGGCACGTACTGCACCCCGGTCGCCATCACCTCGGTGACCAAGCCGGACGGGTCCAACGTCCCGGTATCGCAGGCCAATTGCCACCAGGTGATGTCCGCGGAGACCGCCGACACCGTGACCACCATGCTCCTGGGCGTCGTCCAGGACGGCACCGGCAAGCCCGCCGGGCTCACCGATCGCGACAGCGCGGGCAAGACCGGCACCACGGACGAGAGCAAGCAGGTGTGGTTCGCCGGATACACCCCCGAACTGGCCGGCGCCGCCGTCGTCAGCGACACCAGGAGCCCGCGGGATCTCGACGGCCAGAGCATCGGCGGCGAAACCATCGGCCAGGCCTTCGGCGGCACTCTCGCGGGACCTGTGTGGCGGGACTCCATAGAGGGAGCCCTCGCGGGACAGCCCGCCGGAACGCTCACCACGACCACACTGCCCGGAGGCTCCGGCGCCTCCGGCCGCTGAGCTCAGGGGTTGTTGAGATAGGTGAGAACGACAAGGACGCGACGGTTGTTGCTGTCGTCGTCCGTGATGCCGAGCTTGCCGAACATCGACGTCGTGTACTTGCTGATCGCGCTCTCGCTGAGGAAGAGCCGCCGGCCGATGGCCTGATTGGAGAGGCCTTCGGCCATCAGGCCGAGGACGGAGTGCTCGCGTTCGGTGAGCCCTTCGAGCAGCCGGTTCGAGGAGCCGCTGGAGAGAAGCTTGGCGATGACGGCCGGATCCATGGCGGTGCCGCCGGCAGCAACGCGTTCCAGTGCGTCGATGAACTGGTCCGCGTCGAACACGCTCTCCTTGAGGAAGTAGCCGATGCCGCCGGTGCCGTCGGCCAACAGCTCGCGGGCATAGAGCTGTTCCACATGCTGGGAGAGGATCAGGACCGGCAGAGCGGGTACTTCGCGGCGGGCGGCGAGAGCGGCGCGCAGGCCCTCGTCCGACTGGCCCGGTGGCATGCGCACATCGACGACGGCCACGTCCGGCCGCCACTCAAGCAGCGCGTCGAGCGTTTCGGGACCCGTGGCGGCCGTCGCCACCACCTCATGTCCGTACGCCTCGATGAGACGGACCATCCCGTCCCGCAGCAGGTAGAGATCTTCGGCTACAACGATTCGCATGGCACCATCATCCTCACCCGCGTCGGACCGCCCGCCGGGCTGGTGATCTCCAGGGTGCCGTCGAAGACCGTGAGGCGGCGGCGCAGCCCCGCGAGTCCGCCGCCCGCGCGCACGTCGGCCCCGCCCCGGCCGTCGTCCTCGACCTCCACGACGATGTCGGTGCCGTCCACGTCGATGGTGATCCTGCCCCGGCTCGCCCGGGCGTGCTTGACCGCGTTGGTCACCAGCTCGGCGATGCCGAAGTACAGGGCGGACTCGATGGGCGGGTCGAGGCGCAGCTCCACATCGGCGTCGACCGTCACTTCCAGCGGGCTGTCCAGGGCGAAGGCGCGTACGGCATCGATGAGCCCGCGTTCGTTCAGGACGGGCGGGTTGATGCCCTGGACGAGCTCGCGCAGCTCGGTCAGGGAGGTGGCGGCGCCGACCCGGGCCTCCCGCATCAGCGCCCTCGCCTGCTCGGGATTGGTGTCCATCAGCTTATCGGCGGTCGCCAGCGAAAGGCCCAGCGCGACCAGGCGCGCCTGCGCCCCGTCGTGCAGGTCACGCTCGATCCGCCGGATCTCGGCGGCCTGCGCGACCGTGGTGTCCGCCCGCTGAGCGGTCAGCTCGTCCACCCGGTCGGCAAGGGCCATCGCCGCCGAGGCCCGCAGGAACCGTACGCCCACGGGCTCGACGGGCCGCCAGGCGTACGGGGAGGCAGCGACGGCGACGACCACGCCGAGCACCCCGACGAAGTGCGGGGCGAGCCCCGACCCGCTGAATCCGAGGGCCGCCGCGGCCACCCCGGCCAGGGGAACGGCCGCCACCACGCCCGCGCCGACCGCCACGATCGCCGTGAACCGCAGGTCGCGCCAGTTGGCCGGGTCGCTCCACCGCAGCCGCATCTTCTGGTCCATGACGGCATCGCGGCTGGTGCGCTCGTAGCTGAAGCCGTTCCACCAGTACCCGGTGGACAGCCGCGTCACCGGCCCCGGCCGCCGGTATCCGGAGGGGATGACCGTGCCGGTCCACCGCGCGACGAGATGGCGGACCACCCGGCACACCGGGCGCGACAGGCCGAGCGTGCCCACACACACCAGCACGACGGGCGCGACCCACGACCAGGGGTTCGCCGCTCCCCACCAGATGCCCAACGCTATGGCGCCGGCCCACACAGCCGGGATCACCATGGTGGCCGCCACCACCAGGCAGGATCGCCAGAAACCCACACAGACATCTGCCACCCACGCCCCCAGCTGACGCATGACCATCCTTCTCCCTCACAACCCCGACCGCGGCACGGCAGTTCCAGTGCCGCCCACCGGTCGGGCATGGCTTCGTGACCCCCACTCTGCACCGCCCGCAGCCCGCAACGCCCCAGGTCGGCCCAGGAGTGGGGCTGGACCCACCCACCCCGGCGCCCAGGCCCATACCGGCGGACCGACGCGCTTCCTAACGTCGACACGAAGCCGGAAACCGACACCACGAAGGAAGCCGAGACCATGGAAACCAGCACCCACACCACATCCGCCGCCGCCCACATCGCCCATCCCCGCAATCAACTCACCTTCCGTAGGGCCAGGTTGATCGTCGCCGCCTATGGCGCGCTGAGCGCCGTGGTTCTGCTCACCGTCGTCGTCCGCGCCCTCACCGGCCACACAGTGAGCTCGTTCATGTGGGGCCGGTCGGGCGGAGTGCTGGCGAGCGCCGCGGTGACGTACTGGCTGACCGCCGTCGCCGCACAGGGAAAGCGATGGGCCTATGTGCGCGTGCGAGTCATCTCGGTCGTGGTGCCGATCGCGATCGTCGCCGTCGACATCATCGGCGGCCTGCCGGGGTGGTTCGTCGCGATGCAGGTCGTGTGCGCGCTCACCATCGGGGCGACGGCTTTCGTGGTCAACGGGTCCGATGTGCGAGCCGCGTTCCCCAAGCAGCGTTGACGCGCAACCTTCGGGCCCGCACATGAACCCGGCCCGCACATGACGGCGATGCCCCCTGCCGTAGGAGTCGCACACGGTTTTATGATCACTGCTCCGCGTACGAGGGGGGCCGGGGCATGGCAGCAGGTGGATCGGCGGGGCGGCGGGCGCAGGAGGCGCGGCGGCAGGAGCGGCTGCTGCGGGAGCAGTGGCAGGCGGCCCGCCGGGAGGCACACCGGTGGGAGGCGGCCAGCGAGGGTGAACAGCGGGTCCACGCCCAGCTGTTGATGCTCACCGAGTACGGGTGGCGATTACTGGTGGACCGCCGCTGGCCGGGTACGCGGGCCGCCAATGTGGACATGGTCCTCGTCGGACCGGGTGGTGTCTTCGTCGTCGACGTCAAGAACTGGCGCTCCCCGCCCGAGACTTCGGGCGGCCGGCTCAGTGCCGGAGGCGAGCCGCGCGACGGTCACGCGGCCAAGCTGCTGGCCGTGACCAGGGTGGCCGAGGGCGCGGTCGCCTCCCTGGGTCTTTCGCCGGTGGCGGTCCAGCCGCTCATGGTCTTCGCGGGGCGGCAGGCCGACGCCGAGCTGGGCAGGATCCGGGTGCTGGGGGAGCGGGAGGTGGGGCCGGCGCTGATGGCCGAGCGCCGCCGGATGCGCCCCGAATCGGTCCGGGCGATCGCCGACCACCTGGAGCGGGTCTTCCCCGACTACGAGGGATCGACGGTCCGGCGCACCGAGGTTCCGGCCCAGCCCCAACAGCCCGCATCCGACGGCCTGTTCGACCTCGAAGGCCTGCGGGACGCGGCCCTGGACGAGGCATTGCGGGCGCCCATCGAGCGGTGGATGACCTTCCTCGACCCCGAGCAGCTCGCACTGGTGCGCCGCAACTGGGCGGGCCCCGCGCGCATCAGCGGCCCCGCCGGCACGGGCAAGACCGTCGTCGCCCTGCACCGCACCGCCCACCTCGCCCGGCGCACCACCGGCAGGATCCTGTACGTGACCTTCGCCAAGAACCTGCCCAGGGTGCAGAGCACCTTCCTGAAGGCCATGGCTCCCGCCGTCGCGGACCGGGTGGACTTCAGCAGCCTGCACGCGTGGGCCCAGGAGTTCCTGCGCGGGCGTGGTGTCCCGGTCCGGCTGCACAAGGAGAAGGCGACCACCGCCTTCAGCCGCGCCTGGATGCGCGTCGGCCGCGACAGCCGCCTGACCGAGATCGATCCGGTGTCGAACTACTGGCAGGAGGAGATCGACTACGTCATCAAAGGGCGCGGCATCACGACCTTCGAGGAGTACGAGGCCGTGCGTCGGCGGCGTCGTCGGGCGAATCTGCGCGAGACCCACCGGCGAGCGGTGTGGGCTCTGTACGAGGCGTACGAGTCCTTGCGCATCAACAGCGGGGTGCACGACTTCAACGATGTGCTCACGCTCGCCCTGGCGGAGGCCCGGCGGTGCGCGCCGAACCCGCCGTACGCGGCCGTCGTCGTGGACGAGGTGCAGGATCTCACCCTCGTCGGGGTGCGTCTGCTGCACACCCTGGTCGGCGACGCGCCCAACGGACTCCTCCTGGTCGGTGACGGACAACAGGCCGTCTATCCGGGCGGGTTCCGGCTGTCCGACGCCGGCATCGACATCCGCGGCGACCGGGGGCAGGTGCTGCGTACCAACTACCGCAACAGCAAGCAGATCCTGGAGGCGGCGCTCGAAGTCGTCGCCGACGACGCCTTCGAGGACATCGACGGCCTGCGCACACCGGGCCGCCGTGAAGTCGACCTGACCTACCACGACGGCCAGGTGGTGCGAGTCACCGAGCCGAGCCTCGCCGAACACGACCAAGCCCTCTTGGACGCCCTGGCAGCCCTGCCCTCCGGTGCGCTCGCCGACGCCGCGGTCCTGTGCCCGTCCGCGCGGACCATCGACCGCTACCAGCGCCTGCTCACCCAAGCCAAGATCCCGGTGTGTCTCCTTGAGCACTACGACGGCAACCCGGTGGACGCGGTCAAGCTCGGCTCGTACCGCAGGGCCAAGGGGCTGGAGTTCAAGCACGTGTATCTGCCGCAGTACGACACCCTCCTGCCGGGAGGCAACAGCGAGGGGGCGGACGTGGCCGAAACGGCACGGGAGCGCGATGAGCTGGTCCGCAGCCGGCTGTTCGTCGCGATGACCCGCGCACGCGATGTGCTCTGGCTGGGCAGTGTGGCCGGATAGCGGTGCCATGCCCGTCGCCCGACCGTTCCCGGAGCCGCCCCTCGAACCCATGTCGGAAGTCTCCCGGCCACCCACCCACCCGTTGCCGGGAAGCGGAACCCGGAGGAGCGGTAAATGACATCGGCCGTTCCGCGAAGGTGAGTTGAAGATCCCGCACGTTATCGGTCTGTCGTACGATGCGTCATACCAGAGCGGGACGACGTGCGTGGAACTTTGCCAACTGCGCACCGAGGGTGATGTATTGACGACTACGGTGAGTGGTCGACGATCAAAGTGGGCCTTACATCAGCCGAGTTGGGCCTGCCAGAATGATCCATGGGACCCCACGCACCGAGGACACCGATGTCTCATCTCCGCGCACCCGCCGCGCGGCCGGACCGCCGCGAGGGCGGGCGGCACGGCCGCAACGCCACCCGGCCGCAGCAGCCCACCGCCGACGCCGGGCATCCGGCCCCGGCGGGCCGGGCGCCGATGCCCCCCGGGCCGCGCCCGTCACCCGAGTCCCGCATACGCCCGCAGCTGCTGCGTGCCGCCGTGCTGCCCGCCACCGTGGCAGTGCTGTGCGGCGCGGCCGCCGTCGCCTTCACCCTGCACTCCACCGGCCGGCACCCGACCGTGGGGCTCTGGGCCGTGCTCGCGGGCCTCGCCGTGCTCGCGATCGCCGCGCTGATCGCGGCCGGGATCGGCGCCGACCGGGCGGCCAAGACCGTGCTCGGCCGAGCCAACGCACTGCGCCGGAGCAGCGCCCGCTCGGCCGCCGACCTCCGTACGGTCGTCGAGGCGCTGCGCCGCGGCGAAGGGCCGCCGGCGCATCACGCACCAGCCCAACTGCCTGCGGGTGCAGATGAGTTCGAGCTGCTCGCACACGAGCTGACCCGCTCGCACGACGCGGCCGTGGTTGCCGTCGTGCAGGCCTCCCAGCTCTCCAGCAGCGTCGGCAACGAACAGAAGGTCGAGGTCTTCGTCAACCTCGCCCGCAGGCTCCAGTCCCTCGTGCACCGCGAGATCCAGCTCCTGGACGAGCTGGAGAACGAGGTCGAGGACCCTGAGCTGCTGAAGGGCCTCTTCCACGTCGACCACCTGGCCACCCGCATCCGCCGCCACGCCGAGAACCTCGCCGTGCTCGGCGGTGCCATCTCGCGGCGCCAGTGGTCCCACCCCGTCACCATGACCGAGGTCCTGCGTTCCTCGATCGCCGAGGTCGAGCAGTACCCCCGGGTCAAGCTGGTGCCGCCGATCGACGGGACACTGCGCGGTCACGCCGTCGCCGACGTCATCCACCTCCTCGCCGAACTCGTCGAGAACGCCACGGTGTTCTCGGCCCCGCACACCCAAGTCCTGCTGCGGGCCCAGTTCGTGACGGCCGGTCTGGCCGTCGAGGTCGAGGACCGGGGTCTGGGCATGCCGGTCACCGAGCAGAACAAGATGAACGCGCTGCTCTCCGACCCCGACCAGGTCAACGTCGCCCACCTCCTCCAGGACGGCCGCATCGGTCTGTTCGTGGTCTCCGCGCTGGCCCGCAGGCACGGCATCGCCGTCCGCCTCCAGACCAACATCTACGGCGGAGTCCAGGCCGTACTGGTGCTGCCGCAGGGCCTGCTGGGTGCCGAGCCCGAGGGCCTCAACCAGCAGGGGCGCCCTCAGCCGCAGGCGGCGCAGAACCCGGAGCGGGACGGCACCGGCCAGATCCCCGTCGTGCCGTCGCCCCCTCAGATGGCCAAGCCCGCCGAGGTGAGCCCGCCTCTCCCGCCCGCTGTTCCCGCGCCCGCCATCGCCCCCGTACAGCCGGAACCCGCACATCAGGCCCGGCCCGCCATCGACCTGCTGCCCCCGCCCCGCCAGCATCTGTCGGAGCCCACCACGGCCGGCCAGGGCAGCGGCCCGCTGCCCGTTCGCGGGGCGTACGACGACCGGCCCAACCCGGCCGCCGCACCCCCCGGCATCCACCACGGCGCGGCCCCCGAGCCCGTCGAAACCCGGGTGCCCGTCACCCCGAGAGCCCAGAACGGAGCCGTACGCGGCACCATGGGCCGCCCCGATCTGCCCCGGCGCCGCAGCCAGGAACACCTCGTACCCCAGCTGCGGGACGCACCCGCACCCCGCAAGGACGACGAACACGCCCTGCACGACCCGGGCTTGATGGCCGCCTTCCAGCGCGGCATCGGCCTCGCAGAGGCACAGCAGAACCACCCCGCACAGCCGACCCACCAGTCCCCCCAGGCGCTCCAGTCGGAAACTGACGCCGAACACTCCAAGGAGTAGATGCACCATGGCGAGCGATGCGCCGACCGGACACGTCTCGGACCTCGACTGGCTGCTGAGCGGACTGGTCCAGCGGGTGCCCTACACCCGCAATGCGGTTCTGCTCTCCTCGGACGGCCTGGTGAAATCCGTTCACGGCCTGGACACCGACAGCGCCGACCACATGGCGGCCCTCGCCTCCGGCCTCTACTCGCTCGGCCGGAGCGCGGGGGCCCGCTTCGGCGACGGAGGCGAGGTCAGGCAGGTCGTGGTGGAGCTCGACTCCACCCTGCTGTTCGTGTCCACGGCCGGATCGGGCACCTGTCTCGCCGTGCTCGCCGGCCGGGAGGCGGACGCCGCGGTCCTCGGCTACGAGATGGCCATGCTCGTCAAGAGCGTACGGCCCTATCTCGTGACGCCGGCCAGGCAAGGAGCCGGGACACCGAGCGGCCTGAGGAATTGACCGTGGCGGCCCCTCAGGACGGGCCGTGGCTCGACGACGCGGCCGGGCGGCTGATCCGCCCCTACACGGTGAGCAACGGCCGCACCCGGCCGACCGCGACCCTGGACCTGCTCTCGCAGGTGATGGCCACCGGCACGATCCCCCAGACGCTCCTGGGCCCCGAGCACTCGCAGGCCCTCGGCCTGTGCAAGGGGCCCACCTCGGTGGCGGAGATCTCGGCGCACTTACGGCTGCCGGCCGTCGTCACCAAGGTGCTCCTTTCCGACCTGGTGGACTGCGGGGCGGTGACCGCGCGAGCCCCCCGCTTCCACCACACACCCACCGACCGATCTCTGCTGGAGGCAGTGCTCGATGGCCTACGACGACGGCTTTGACGCCCTGTCCGACGGGGACGCCGTCGACCAGTTCCCGACCGCGCTGAAGATCCTCGTCGCGGGCGGGTTCGGGGTCGGCAAGACGACCTTCGTCGGCGCGGTCAGCGAGATCGAACCGCTCTCCACGGAAGAGCTCCTCACCACGGTCAGCGTGGCTCACGACAGCCTCGAAGGGGTCGAGACCAAGACCACCACCACGGTCGCCATGGACTTCGGGCGCATCACCCTGGACGACCACCACGTGCTGTACCTGTTCGGCACACCGGGGCAGGAGCGCTTCTGGTTCATGTGGGACGAGCTGTCCGAAGGGGCCCTGGGGGCGGTGATCATCGCCGACACCCGGCGGCTCGACGAATGCTTCTCCGCCGTCGACTTCTTCGAGCGGCGGGGCATCGGATTCCTCGTCGCCGTCAACGAGTTCGACGGTTCGTACCGCTACGAGCCGGAGGAGGTGCGGGCAGCCATAGACCTCAAGCCCGAGGTCCCCGTCGTCCTGTGCGACGCCCGCATCGGCAGCTCCGGCATCCGGACGCTGGTCACCCTGGTCCAGCATCTGCTCGCCACCATCCCGGCAGCCACCAGCCATGGAGCTTGACATGACGTACGACCCGACCGGACACCTCCTGCTCACTCCCGTCGACCGGGAGGCGCCGGTCCGCGTCCAGCGGCTGCGGCAGCTGGGCATGGGGGAGTGGCCCGACCCGGCCTTCGACGAATTCGCGCGCAAGCTCGCCGAGGTGACCGAAGCGCCCTTCTCGATGGTCAACTTCATCGACGAGAACCAGCAGTTCTTCGCCGGTCTGCACACCCCGAACGGCGCGCACACCGGCTCGGACCTGGCGGCCGCCTCCGGCGGGGTGAGCCGGATCATGGCCCGCGACCACGGGTACTGCCCGCACGTCGTCGTCCGGCGCAAGGCGCTGGTCCTGGAGGACGTGTGCGACTACCCGCGCTTCGCGGGCAACCCCGTCGTGGACGAGATCGGCATCCGCTCCTACCTCGGGGCGCCGCTCATCGACCGTACGGGCATCGCGCTCGGCACGATCTGCGTGGTGGACACCGAGCCGAGGCCCTGGGGCCGGGCCGGTCTGGAGACCATCAAGTCCATGGCGGCGGAGCTCGTCGAGCAGATCCACCGGCGCGAGGACGGCCGTATCTGAGCCGCCCTCGCGGCGCACGTACGGTCAGTGGGCCGCCGCCAGTTCCTCCATGCGCACCAGCTCGGAGAGCCGCTGTGACCACTGGCCCTTCGCCGTGCCGAGCGCCACCTCGGCCAGCCTCAGCAGCTGGACGTCCGAGGTGCCGGCCGGGGCGAAGATGTGGTGGGCGTCGCGCAGATAGCGCTCGATGGGGCGGTCGGTGAACAGGCCGGCCGCCGCGTGGATCTCCATGGCGTTGCGCGCGGAGTCCAGTGTCGACTCGACGTTGACGACCTTCGCGTTCATGAGCTCCGCGTCGCAGGGCAGCCCCTGGTCGAGCAGATGGACCGCGTGGTAGGCGACGAGCCGGGCCGTCATCAGGCGGGACTTCAACTGCCCCAACTTGATTTTGATGTTGGGGAGTTCATGCAGCGGCTTGCCGTAGCGGATCCGCTCCGTGCAGAACCGGGTGGTCTCCTCCAGGATCGCCTGATGGATGCCGAGCGACACGGCGGTGAGGTTGGCCCGCCCGTAGAGCACGCTGGAGGAGTACGCGACGGCGAGCCCGTCGCCCTCCTCGCCGAGCCGGTTGGCCACGGGGACACGGCAGTTGTGGAAGTGGACCTCGCCGAAGCTGAAACCGTGCAGGCCCATCGCCTCGCGGTGCTCGCCCAGGGAGAAGCCCGGCCGGTCCGACTCCACGAGGAAGGCCGATAACCCCTTCGAACCGGGTCCGGTACGCAGGATCACCCCGTGAAGATCGCCGACGTGACTGTTGCCGACGTACACTTTTCGGCCATTGAGTACATAGTCGTCGCCGTCGCGGACCGCGCTCGCCGCCATTCCCAGGACATGACCGCCCGACTCCGGCTCGGTGACCGCGATCGTCGGCAGACACTCACCCGCCGAAACGGCCGGGAGCCAGCACTTCTTCTGCTCCTCGCTGCCGAAATGCACGATCTTGGCGACACCGAGCTGGGAGGCCTGCACCATGGCGCCCATCGCGCCGCTCACCCGTGACAGCTCCTCGATGATGATGGTCTTGCCGAGGTGCCCCACCCCCATACCGCCGTATGCGGGGCTCACGGTGGCTCCGATCCAGCCCTGCCGGGCGATGAGCCGCGACAGCTCGTGCTGGACGGTGCGGGCCGTCTCCATCTCGGCGATCCGCGGCCGGACCTCGCGTTCCGCGAAGTGCCGTACGTCTTCCCTGAGTTGTTGGTGCAGTCGGCTGTTGAAGTATCCGTCCATCCGCGAGCCCTCCTCCGCGAAACGCCTGCCGGGCAAGGCCCCGGCAGGTGGTGCATCGGCAGTGGTCCCGTCCCGAAGAGGCCGACCTCCTCAATGCTGTGGATCACCTTCGGTTCGTACAACATTCGCCGTCAACTTTGGCCAGAATCAGGTGTGTTGACGTTTGAATGGCGATGTGTTGTGTGCGGGCCGGCCTGTTCGGTCCCAGTCGATTGCATCCCCTTCACACAAGTTTCTGCCACATGCCAACGGCAAAGGTTTCGTGGGCATGTGGCACTGAGGGTCAGGAAGCGGAATCAGATGGGCACGGTCGTGACATCCGAGGACAAGTGCAGAACCGATTCGGCTTCGACATCGACGAAATCGACCTTCCCTTGATGCATGTGGGTGAACGGGGGAGACCCGCAGTGCCGCACCGGCCTGCTCCGTCGCTTTGCTGGGGTGGCGTCGGGTGGCGAACCACTGGGTGATGTACGGGAGTTGCTCCCGGCAGAGCCGGGTCGGGCGGCCTGTCGAGAAGGCTGCGCGATTCGCCCAGCGGCAGCGCTGACCTGGTTGTCTGCCGTGCGACGTACGGCATGGCGGATCTCCGGCCGGTGGCAGCGAAAAGGGGTGGGGATCTCGCTCTGCCACGCGGCGCGTCACGCCGACCGCCCGGCACGAATCCGCGAGGGAGTCTCCGGGCGACTCACTTGATCCGTAACCCCCCTTCCTTGAACGCGAGTTGATCGGTTGTGAAAGAGGCACCGATACCTCTCCGTCACCCTCACGGTTGCGCTCGGGGGTGGCGCGTTGGGGTGCGGTCCGGCGCGCACAGTGCGCGGAAGTGGTCCGGGGTGCGTGTCGGAGCGTCCGATGCGGAATCGGGGGCCGCGCTGGTCGGCGTCGTGCGGCACCGGCACGGTCCGGCCAGTGAGTGCCCTCATCCGGACACCGGACGCCGACGCGAAACGGTGGGTGACCGAGCGGCCCCCGCTGCCGCATGGGCGCTCGCGGTCCCTGAGGTGTGGGGAAGTGGTGAGGATTCCGGCCACTCCATGGGCCGGGCGGGCCCCGTCCGGCCGACGCCTGCGGCCCGCTGCCGCGATGTACCTGCCGTGGGCACCGACATCGAGAACAATGCGCAGCATGCCCCTGGACGATGGTGCCCGCCGGTCGGTACGTCCCGCGCACCGGCGCGGCCCGGCCGCCCCGCGGCGCCCCCGCCCGTCCCACCGCAACACCGCCCGACGTGAAGGAAGTTGACATGACCGACCTCCGTATCGGCGTCATTGGATACGGCATGCGCGGCACCATCGCGCGCACCGCACACCGGCCCGGTCGCGGCGCCGTGGTCGCCGCCGTCGCGGACCCCGACCCCCGGGCCCGCGAGGCGGCCGCCGCGGCCTTCCCCGGCGCGCTCGTCTCGGCCGACCACCGCAAGGTGATCGAGGCCCCCGACCTCGACGCCGTGCTCGTCCTCACCCCCGACCACACGCACGCCGACCTCGCCTGCGCCGCTCTGCTCGCCGGGAAGCCGGCCTTCGTCGAGAAGCCCCTGGACATCACGGTCGAGCGCTGCGACGAGATCCTGCAGACCGCGCGCGAGACCGGCACCCGGCTGTACGTGGGCCACAACATGCGCCACATGCCCGTCGTCCGGATGATGCGCGACCTCATCGGCCGGGGCGCCATCGGCACCGTCAAGACGGTGTGGGTGCGCCACTTCGTGGGCTACGGCGGCGACTGGTACTTCAAGGACTGGCACGCCGAGCGCCAGTACACCACCGGCCTGCTCCTGCAGAAGGCCGCGCATGACATCGACGTACTGCACTGGCTGTCCGGCGGCTACACGCGCGACGTCCAGGCCATGGGCGATCTGATGGTGTACGGCGACAACCCGCACCGCCGAGCTCCCGGCGAGCCCAAGACCGAGGACTGGTACACCGAGGACGGCCACTGGCCGCCGCACACCCAGCGCGCGCTCAACCCGGTCATCGACATCGAGGACGTCTCGCTGCTCAACATGCGCCTCGACAACGGTGTCCTCGCCTCCTACCAGCAGTGTCATTTCACGCCCGACTACTGGCGCAACTACACGGTCATCGGCGACGCGGGCCGCCTGGAGAACTTCGGCGACGGCCCCGGCGGCCAGGTGAAGGTCTGGAACTCCCGGCGCTCCGAGTACCGCGCCGAGCCCGACGAGACGTACGACATCCCCAAGCCCGAGGACGACCAGGGCCACGCCGGCGCGGACCCGTTGATCATCGACGAGTTCCTGCGCTTCGTGCGCGACGGGGGCGTCACCGACACCTCGCCGGTCGCGGCGCGGATGGCGGTCGCGGCGGGCTACCAGGCCACGGCCTCGCTGCGGGCCGGCGGCACCCCGCGCGAGGTGCCGCGGCTCGACCCCGACCTCGTGGCGTACTTCGAGCGGGGGCAGAGGCACGTGGCCGACTGAGCCGGACGGCCGAGCCGGAGCGCCGAGCGGCCGTGCAGGGCCGCTGTCAGCGGTGCGGCGTATGTCGTCCCATGGCCACCGCCGACGACGTACGCCGCATCGCGCTCCTGGCCGACTCCTGGCGCCAGGTCGCCCCGCGCGAGATCCAGGAGGCGCGTCCGGCGCCGGGCGGCTGACGGGCGTCGCTCAGGGCCGCCGTGCGGCATCCCGGGAAAGGGGTTCGTGACCACCCGGGGAAGTGCGGTATTGTTCTCATGCACGAACGGCCGGGGGAAACCCCAGGTCAGACGGGCATCGGGACGTGGCGCAGCTTGGTAGCGCACTTGACTGGGGGTCAAGGGGTCGCAGGTTCAAATCCTGTCGTCCCGACCAGCGTTTTCGCAGGTCGGAAGCCGTTTTCGCAGCAATGCGGAGGCGGCTTTCCGTGTTTTTTGGGCCGGAGAAGCCGAGAGTCGGCCGGCACGGCCCAGCGCGGTCGGAACCGTTACGGGGCGAGCACGGGGAGTGCGTGTGGGTCCACGTCCAGGGTGTAGCGGGCGGCAGCGCCCGGGAGCAGATCGCCGTCGTACTCGAAGACGAGCGGCTCCCCGTCGGTGCGCTCCACCACCACGCGGCGGCCCCGCGCGTACACGACTCCGGGGCCGCCCACATGGCTGCCGTCGCGGCACAGCCGCAGGAGCTCGGGGAGAGGCAGGGCCGTGCCCGCGACGCAGACGTCGAGCAGTCCGTCGTCCATGACGGACCGCGGAAGCAGCATGAACCGGCCGCCGCGATGGCGGCCGCCTCCCACGCCGACCGAGACCGTCGGGCCCGCGTGGACGACTTCGCCGTCGACGGTGACCCGGCCCGGGTACGGGCGGAACGCCTCGACGGTGCGGGCCAGGGCCTCCTCGTAGCGAGCCCGGCCCGTGTCGGCGACGGAGCGCGCGGTGACCAGGGTCTGGGCGGCGAGGCCGGACGAGGCGCCGAGCAGCGCCAGGCCGTCCGTCTCGGCGACGTGGGCCAGGTCGACCCGGCGCACACGCGGTCGCGAGAGCGCGCATACCAGGGCCTCGTGCCAGGGGCGGTCGGACCAGATCTCGCGGTAGAAGGAATTGCCCGTGCCGAAGGGGAGCACGAGGAGCGGGACGCGCCGCTCCGCCGGTGCTCCCTCGTACAGGCCGGTCATGACGTCATGGGCGGTGCCGTCGCCGCCGACGGACACCACGAGGGCCGGGCCGCCCCGCTCGCCCACCGCAGAGGCGAGCTTGTGGGCATGGCCCGGCCGCTCGGTCACAGCCAGCTCGACTGCCGCGCCGACCCCCGCGATCCGCCGGACGACTGCCTCCGACATCTCCGGTGTGTACGTTCCCGCGGCCGGATTGGCCACTACCAGAACGGACGTGAGAGATGGAGTCATCGGCGGGCACCTCGTCGCGACAGGCGGCTCTTCGGCTGTGGCGGAGAGGGCAGGATTCGAACCTGCGAGGGCTTTCACACCCGGACCGGAAAGCACCGGAACCCCGTTGGGCCGCTTCGGGTACCTCTCCCCGTACGCCTCGTTCCGCGTACGTTCCGATCCTGCGGGGGTGGGCTGAGATTTCGCTGAGACGGCACTGAGACCGTGGGCGGGGTGGTCTCAGGCGGTCGGCTCCGGCGCCCCCAGGCCGCGGTGGGCCAGTTCGAGGACGGCGGCCGCAACCGCCTCGACGTCGATGGGCTCCGCGCTGCTGATCAGGTCGTCGAGCAGGCCGTGCGCGCCGTGGAACAGCATGCGGCAGGCGAGCTTGACGTCCCCGGCCCGGAAGGCGCCCGCCAGCGCCCCGCGGCCGATGAACTCCGCCATCAGGTCGATGACCCGCTGGTTCGAACTCCGGCACAGATCAAGGGCCTTGGCGTTCGCCGAGCGGTAGACGATGCGGTGCAGCTCGGCGTTCTCCACGGCGTGCGCCACCAGGGCGCGCACCAGCCGGTCGAGCGTCGGCCACCAGGCCCCGCCCTCGTCGAGGAGCGCCCGGGTGGTCACCAGGAACCGGTCGACGTACTCCTCCCACATCGCGCCGAGCAGATGGTCCTTGGAGTCGAAGTACAGGTAGAACGTGCCCTTCGCGACCTCGCCCGCCTCGGCGAGCTCGGCGACGGTGGAGTCCGCGAAGCCCTTCTCGCGGAACACCTCGGCGGCGCCGCTCAGCAGCGCGGCGCGGCGGTCCTCGGGGCTCCTGGTGACCCGCTTGCGGCGCGGACGGCTCGGGGGACTGGTGGTGGCCATGAACTCGCCTCCGGTTGCGGGGAGTTGGTCATGGCCCAATCTACCCTCCTGGTGACTGACCGCCAGTCATTGCGCATTGACTGACTGACCGCCGGTCATTATGTTGCGAGAGCCAGACCGTCCCCGGACCCCCTCACGTGAGGATCCGCAATGAGCGAGACCATCGGCGCCGGCTCAGCACCTGCCCCCAGGAAGGGGCTGCTGCTGGCCTTCCTCTGCTTCGGCGTGTTCATGGTGTACCTCGACGCCACGATCGTGAACGTGGCGCTGCCGAACATCCAGCACGAACTCACCGCCGGAATAACCCAGTTGCAGTGGATCGTGGACGCCTACGCGCTCGCGTTCGCCTGCCTGCTGCTCACCTCGGGCACCCTCGGGGACATCCTCGGCCGCAAGAAGCTCTTCCTCGGCGGTCTCATCGGCTTCACCCTCAGCTCGGTGATGTGCGCGCTCGCCGGATCCATCGGCATGCTGCTGGTGGGCCGGGCCCTCCAGGGCATCTGCGGCTCCGTCATGATCCCGGTGTCGCTCGCCCTGGTCTCCGCCGCCTACACCGAACCGGCCGCCCGGGCCAAGGCCATCGGCATCTGGGCGGGCATCGGCGGGGTCGCGCTCTCCGCCGGCCCCGTGGCCGGCGGAGTGCTCGTCGACCACGTCGGCTGGCAGAGCATCTTCTGGATCAACGTGCCCATCGGCGTGCTCGCCGCGCTCGTCCTCGCCCGGCTGCTCACCGAGAACCGCTCCCCGCGCGCCCGCCGACTCGACCTTGCGGGACAGGCGTTGTTCATCGTCGCGATCGCCGCGCTCGCCTACGCGCTCATCGAGGGCAACAGCAGGGGCTGGGCCTCGGCGCTCATCGTCGGATCGTTCGCGCTCTCCGTGGTGACCCTCGTGCTGTTCGTGTTCTGGGAACTGCGCCAACCCGACCCGATGCTTCCGCTGAAGCTCTTCCGCAGCCCGGTCGTCGCGGTCGCCGGAGCCGTCAACTTCCTCAGCCTCTTCGGCCTGTTCGCCGCGATCTTCCTGCTGACCCTCGTGCTGCAGAGCCTCCAGGGGCTGAGCAGTGTCGAGACCGGCGTCCGCTTCCTCGCGCTGACCGTACCCATCATGATCGCCTCGTTCGCGGCGAGCGTGGTAGCCGCGAAGGCGGGCTCACGCTGGCCCATCGTCGTCGGATCCGTCCTGTCCGCGGCCGGCCTCTACGGCCTGACCGCCCTTGACGTGAACACCGGCTTCGGCGGCTACTGGTGGGCCCTGGCGCTGCTCGGCGTCGGCGTCTCCTTCACCGGCGCCCCGGCCACGGTCGCCCTGCTCGGCTCGGTCCCGCCCGAGCAGGCGGGTACGGCCTCCGGCATCTCCAACACCTTCCGGCAGGTCGGCGCGGTGTTCGGGGTCGCACTCGCCGGCGCCCTGCTGCTCCGCCACCTGCGGGACGCGCTGCCGGGAGCGCTCTCGGCGGCCCCGCTCCCGCAGCAGGTCCGCGACCGCGCCTACGCCCAGCTCAGCGGCGGCGACCTGTCGCAGGCCGGGACGCTGCCGCCCGGCACGCGCAGCACCGTCATGGACGCGGTCGGCCCCGTCTTCATCGACGGCATGCACCTGGTGATGGAGGTCGCCGCCGCAGGCACCCTCGTGGGTGGCCTGTGCGCCCTGGTCTTCCTGCGCCGTCGAGGCGGCGACGCCGCACCGCAGCGGGCCGAGTCGGCGCAGCCCGAGGCCGCCATGGGCCGGAGGCGGGGATGAGCGAGCCTTCACTGCTGGACCAACTCGCTTCCTGGGCGAGTCGATTGGACGTCGAGGATGCCCCGGAACGCGTCCGCGCCCACCTCAGGAGCCAGCTGCTCAGCCAGCTCGCCGCCGCCCGCGCCGGATACGGCCACCCGCTGGGCGCCAAGATCAGCCAGGCCTACGGGAGCCCTCTCCAGGACGACCCCGAGCGCGGCGCGCACTCCCTGGCCATGGCCACCATCTGCCTGGACTTCGACGACACCGCGTACGCGGGCCACCTCTCCCACTCCTGCGTCAACGTCCCCCTGGTGTATGCCCGGCCGCTCGGCCTCGACGGGCGGCGGCTCGCCGCCGCGATCCTGGCGGCCAACGAATGCGCGGCCCGCATCACGGCCGCCGCCACGCTCGGCCCCTTCCGGGGCCAGACCGCCGGACACACCCACCTCGCCGGCGCGGTCGCGGGCAGGCTGCGCGCCGAGGGCGCTCTCACGGACACCTGGGTGAACGCCCTCGGCCTGGCCTTCACCACCCCCACCTGGACGCTCCCGCGCGGCTTCTTCACCACCGACGCCAAGCTGTACACGGCCGCCGTTCCGGTACGCATCGGGCTCGGCGCCTGCGACGGCGCCAAGGCGGGGCTCGGCGGGCCGGCCGACGTCCTCGAACACCCCCAGGGCTTCCTGTACCGGTTCGCCGCGCTGCCGCTCCCCGAGGAAGCCGTGGGCGGACTCGGCACGCTCTGGTACACCGAGACGCTCTCGTACAAGGTCCATCCCGGCAGCGCCTACCTCAGTGCGGCCATCGACTGCGCGGCTGAACTGCACGAAGAAATACGAGAGTTGGGAGCTGACGACATCGCCGAGATCGTGGTCGAGGGCTCGCTGTTCACCAGCGGCCTCGACCGCCTCACCCGTGCCGAGTCCGTCGGTCCCCACTCCAGCGTCGCCGCCCTGAACTTCTCCGTGCCCTACAACGTCGCGACCGCCCTGCTGACCGGGTCCCTGGAACCCGCCGACCTCGCGCCGCCCGACGTGGCCCGGCCAAAACGCTGGGCGCTCGCCGCGAAGGTACGGACCGTCCACGACCCGGCGCTGAGCCGGGCGGCGCTGCTTGCCACGGCCCCGCTGGGCCAGGCGCTGCGGCGCGCGGGGCAGCGGGCCGCGGGCTGGGCCGGGGCGGCCGGCCGGGAAGCCGTCGACGCACTGCCGCCGGACTGGCTGGCCCCGGCGGACGACTTCCGCTGGGCGACGAAGGATCTGGGTGCCCGGGTCACCGTAAGGCTGAACGACGGCCGCGAACTCCGGGCCGAGCGCCGCACCGCCCTGGGCGCGGCCGGCAGCACGGACGGGCCGGGCCACGAGGAACTGGCCCGCCGCAAGTTCCTGCGCTGCGGAGGCAAGCCGGAAGTGGTCGAACTGACGGGCAATCTGACGGAGTTGGATGCGTCGGGGGTTGTACGCCTCGTCGAGCTGGCGCTGGGTGATCTGGGGGAGGGGGCGACGAGCCGGCGGGTTCGGACCGCGCGGCCCGCGCCCGCGAGGTTCGATGCCGGGGCGGCGGACGCCCGGTCGACCCCGCTCCGCGAACCCGAGGTCATGTGGGACACGGCCGGCCTTGAGGCGGCGTACGACGGGCTTTTCCGTGCCGCGGCCTCCCGGGCCGGCCTCGGCTCCGAAGCGGGTGGCGGGGATGGGGGCGATGTCGACCGTACGCTCGCTCATCTCGCCCTCAGCGACCGTCTGTTGGCGGACATCGCGCGGCAGGTGCTCGCGGGGGCGGCAGCGCCGCTACTCGACAATTCCGCGGCCGCCGACCCCGCGGCGATCGATGCGCTCGTGGCGGCGGCGGACCGGGCCGTCCTGGTCGAGCTCGTCCGGCGGAACGCGGCCGAGCTGGTCGGGGTGCTCGCGCGCACCCCGGACCGATGCCGGGTCGCCGACGTGCGGGTGCGGCTCGTGAACGGGGCTGGAGAGGAGTTGTTCAGCGGATCCGTCCCGTGGGGAGAGATCGTTCGCATGCGGGCCGAGGAGCACCTTCCGGGGCACGCCGCCAGGATCAACTCCCTTGAGGAGAAGGCTGGTTGAGTGATGAGCGAGGCAACGCCATGGAGGATCACGATCCGGCGGGTCCCGATCCGTACAACCCCGGTCCGCACGGTCCCGATCCGTACGGACTCGATGCGCAGGGCCTCGATCCGTATGTCTTACGGCCGGGCGAGCCCGAGGAGCTGCTCGCGGGCCTGCCGTGGCGGCGGGCCGTGGTGTTCGGCGGCTGCGAGGCAGGCCCCGTGCCGGAGGCCGTGGTGCGCGGCCGGCCGGCGAAAGCCTGGCCCGAGCGGGTGGCCTGCCTGCTCAGGCAGGCCGGGCCGCCCGAGCTCGCCTGTCTGTCCCTGCGCGCCCGGCGCGACCTGGTCCTGTCCGAGGTGCGTTCCCGGCAGCTGGCGCAGGCGCTGGCCTTCGAGGCCGACCTGGCGGTGCTGGCCTGCGGCGGCCCCGATCTGCGGGCCCGTAGCTTCGACCCCGATGTCGTGGAGTCCGAACTCGGCCGGATTCTGACGTCGTTGAAGGGAGCGACCTGCCGGGGCGCCGCCGTGGTCAGCCCCTTCGACTGGTCAGGCTCCGGCCAGCTGGCCGGAGCCCAGCGCGATCGCATCCGTACCCGGCAGCGCCTTCTCGTCGAGCGCGTCACTGTGGTGACACTCCGTCATGGGGCGGTGCACATCGACCTGATGGCGTATGAGAAGGGCCTCGACTCGAAGCTGCTGTGGAGTTCGCAGCCCGGCCGGCTCAGCGGCCGAGGGCACGCCGTGGCCGCCGCGGCGGTCGTGCGCGCCCTGGCCGAACAGGCCCGAACTCGATGAAGTCCGGATGCCTACCGTGTGGCGGAGGTCGCCGTCCCCTCCAGCTCGGCGACCTCCGCGCTGATGCCGCCCAGGTATCCGGAGACCTCCCGGTACGACGCGATGAGGGACACCTCGGCGTACGGCAGGCCGCCGCGCTGACAGAACTCCTTCACCAGAGGCTGGGCGCGGCGCAGGCTCGTACGCGGCATCGACGGGAACAGATGGTGCTCGATCTGATAGTTCAGGCCGCCGTAGAAGAAGTCGGTGACCCGGCCCGGGCGCAGGTTCCGCGAGGTGATCACCTGGCGGGTGAGCCAGTCCAGCTCCTCGGTCTCGCCGTCGCGCACCGGCAGACCCTTGTGGTTCGGCGCGAAGAGCAGCCCCATGTAGAAGCCGAACAGGAGCTGGTGCACCAGGATGAACGCGACCGCCTTCGCGGGCGACAGGACGGAGAAGACGGCGGCGAAGTAGGCCGCCAAATGCAGGGTGAGCACGGTCAGTTCGGTCCTGCGGTACTTCTTGAGGGCGCCCCGCCGCGCGGCCACATAGCCGGACATGTGCAGCCGTACGCCCTCAAGTGTGATCAGGACGAAGAACATCCACGACTGGTGGCGGACGATGAAGCGGGCCGCCCGGCTCGTCCGCTGCTCGCGCTGGCCCGCGTCGAAGATGACCTGGCGGCGCAGGATGTCGGGATCCAGTTTCAGATGGTTCGGGTAGTTGTGGTGGGCGGTGTGGTGGCCCACCCACCAGCCGAAGCTGACCCCGGTCAGCAGGTTGCCGTGGAAGTGGCCGAGCAGATCGGTGCCGCGGCGGGTGCGTACGATCTGCCGGTGGCCCGCGTCGTGTCCGATCAGGCCCGTCTGCCCGAAGCAGAAGGCCAGATACGCGGCGACCGCGAGCTGCCACCAGGTGTCGCCCAGGACCGCGAAGGGCACCCAACCAGCCGACAGGAGAAGGAAGTTGAGCGGAATCTTCCATGCGTAGTAGCCGCGGCGGGTGTCCATCAGGCCGGCGTTGCGTACGATTCGGGTGACCTCGTCCAGCGTGCCGGACGGGGTGGGGGCGGTGGTCGTCACAGTGCCTCCTCCAGGCCCATGTACTCCAGGCGGCGGCGCTGCATGGCGTCCGCCCAGCCCAGTGCGGTCGTCATGCGCTCCTCGACATCGGTGTCCACCAGACGTCGGCCCGGCCAGATCTCGTAGTCACCGGCCAGCTCGGCGTGCTTGCGCAGCCCCTCCTGGAACAGGGACTCGCGGCGGAAAATCATGTCCGTGGCGGGCAGCGAACCCCACAACTCCCGTCCCCGAGCGATCAGTTCCAGGATGCGGGTCTTGTCCTCGGGGTGCGCGAGAAGGTGTTCGCGGGCGATCGAGCTGCCCACCGTGAGATGCCGGATCTCGTCGATGGCGGCGCCCCGCTCGATGTCGGCGGCCGCCGGGTCGAAGATCCGCCACTTGCGCTCGCTGAGCTCCGCCGCGGGCGCGAGCACCCCTTCGACCAGGATGGTCAGGACGACCACACCGCCGATGAAGTCGCCTTCGTCGCGCAGCACCCGAAGGCCGAGCTCCTCCAGCGGCACCAGAACGGCCTCGCGGTCCGCGCCGGCCAGTCGTTCCACCGTCGGCCACAGCTCGGGCTCGGTCACGCCGAGCGACGTCAGATGCGAGCGGAACACCATCGAATGCCGCGCCTCGTCGAGGAGTTGGGTGGCGTAGAACTCCATGCTGTCGATGTCGGGTGCGAGCGCAACGAGATACGAGATCGCCCGGGTCGCCTTCTCCTCCGCGATCGAGCGGAACGCCAGCTCCTGGGTGAGGGCGTCGTTCAGCGGGCCCGGCTCGCTGGTCACCGCCAGCGGACGGACGTCGTCGGCGTGGCCCAGTTCCTGGCCGCGCAGGGTGCCCTGCGGGACGGCCCGCAGCCAGTACCGCAGATCGCAGTCGGCGGCCGTCAGCTCCAGTCGCATCGCTCCGTCCACGAGGGACGGCGCCCGCTGCCAGTCGGCCTCGGCGGGAATCGCGCTGAGAGCGCTCTCGGTGTCGGTCATCGGATTCAGCTCCTGGTGTCGATGTTGAGCAGGGGAGTGCCGCTGCCGAGGTACGAGCCGAGCACGCGGGCGATGAGCAGTTCGTGGTCGCCGACGGGTACGGTCCGCTCGATCCGGCACTCCAGACGGCCGACCGTTCCGGCGAGCAGCGGCACCCCGTCGGCGGTGTACGGCTCCCACGCCGACTCGGCCTCGGGGCCGAACAGGGCCAGCCCGTCGCTGCGGTCCTTGCGCGCGAAGTACCGTGCCAGCGGGGCCTGTTGGACCGAGAGCCCGTTGACGACGAAGCGGCCGGCGGTGAGCAGGGCGCCGAGCCCCCGGCTGCCCCGGCGCAGCGCCACCGAGACCATCGGCGGGTGGACCGAGGCCACGGACAGGGTGCTGACCGTGACCCCGTGCGCCCGGTCCGCCGCCCCGCAGGTCAGCACGGACACCCCCGACGCGAACCGCCAGCCCGTACGGGTGGACACGCTTCCCGGCGCCGTCATGACGGCCTCGCGCCGAGGCGTACGATGTGGCGCTTTCGGTCCGTGGTTCCGGCCGCGTACTCGCCGCTGAAGCGCTGGTACGCGGGGTGCGCCACGGGTTCGAAGCTCACGCCGAACGGCTTCAGGAAGTTCCCGAAGACCGCCCGGTCGCCGAACAGGTGGATGGGCAGCGCGAGCAGCGCCCACTCGGCGCCGAAGAGCCAGATCCACGCGAGCGCCACCAGTGTCTGCGTGGCGAGGCTGTGCATCACGTTGTAGAGCACGTAATAGGCCTGCGGGACACGGCCGCCCGGGCTTTTGTGGTGGGCGATCGCCCCCGGGATGTAGCCGATCAGGTCGATGTACACGAAAAGCCCGGCCGCCACCCCCCACCGCACCTCGCCGAGGTGGGCGAGGAGCAGCCCGGCGGCCACCGCGAGCCCGACCGCGTACTCAAGGCGGACGAGGCGGTACGTCACCGGTGTCTCGAAGAGGTTCTTCGCGTCCATCAGGCGGCCGCTCCGGGGAGGTCCCGGTGCGGCGCGCCCGCGGCGGCCCGGGCGACCGAGCGTGCCACCGGGTCGTCGCCGACCACATGGGCCCGCTCGAAGAGGCTGGTGACGACCACGCCGATGGTCTCCTTCAGGACCCGCGCCGCGACCGGGTCGAGAATGCCCGCCAGGCTCGGAATGCCGAAGTCGAACTCGGCCGCGAAGTCCACCAGGCACCCCTCCCCGTCCGGCGTCACCGACCACGTGCCGGTGAACTCGGCGAAATCGCCTTCGAGTTGACGGAAGGCGATCCGCAGCTTCGCCTCGTCGAACCGGTCGGTCTCCGTCCAGCGCAGGATGCCGTTGCGGAAGTACACCTCCCAGTCGCTGCGCTCCTCTCCCTCACCCACCTCATGGACCGTCACAGACCGTACGACGGGGGCGAGTTCGGGGTAGCGCGCGTAGTCCTTGATGCGGTGGTAGGCCGTGCCGGGGCAGACGGCCTCGACACGGACGGTCAGTTGAGTGCTGCGCATGGTTGTCTCAGCCACTTTCACGGGTCGGGGTGTAGCGGGCGGCCTGGGCCCGGCAGGCCCGGTCCACCGCCTCGTACAGGAAGTCCAGATCGCCGCGGGTCAGGACCGCGGGCGGGGTGAGCCGCAGGACCAGATGGGAGTTGAGGGAGTGGTTGGCGATGACACCGTGCTGGATCAGCTCGATCAGCAGGTCGCCCGCCGGGCCGGGTTCGGCGAACTCGATGCCCAGCATCAGTCCGCGGCCGCGCACCTCGCGCACGACCGGCCCGTAGTGGCCGCGCACGATCCGGCCGACGACCCGCAGAATCTCCTCGCCGAGAACCCGAGCCCGCCCCACCAGGTTGTCCTCGCGCAGCGCCGCGATCGCGCCGCGCGCGGCGGCCATGGCAAGCGGCGCCCCGGAGAACGTCGAGGTGTGCAGATACGGGTCGCGGTCGAAGGCATCGAACACCTCCGGCGTCGCGAGCACCGCGGACACCGGGACCACGCCGCCGCTGAGTCCCTTGCCGACGAGCAGCAGATCGGGGCGCACCCCCTCGGGCCCGCAGCCCCACCAGGTGCCGAGCCGGCCGAGACCGGTCTGGATCTCGTCGACAGCGAGCAGCGCCCCGTACTCGCGGCACGCGTTCTCGACCGCGCCCAGATAGCCGGGCGGGGCAATGACGACCCCCGCCTCGCCCTGTACGGGTTCGACGAAGACGCAGCCCTCGCCCGGACAGGTTGCGAGCTCCTTGCGCAGGGCCTCCACCTCGCCGTACGGCACATGGGTGACCGAAGGAAGCAGCGGGCGGAAGGGGTCCTGGAAGACGTCCTTGCCGGTGAGGCTGAGGGCGCCCATCGTCTTGCCGTGGTAGCCGTCCGCCATCGCGATGAGCCGGGTCCTGCCGCGCGTGCGGGCCACCTTGATCGCGGCCTCGACCGCCTCGGCGCCCGAGCCCGCGAAGTGCACCCGCTCCAGGCCGGGCGGGGCGACGGACACCAGGGCGTCGGCGGCGAGGGCGATCTGCGGCTCCATGAAGAGTCGGGTCGCCACCGGGTGCCGCTCCAGCTGCTCCCGTACGTGACGCATCACCGTGGGATGCTTCGCGCCGGTGATGAAGACGCCGTAGCCCCCGCAGTTGAGGAACTTGCGCCCCTCGGCCGTGGTGACCCAGGCCCCCTCGGACTCCACTTCCACATGGCCGCCGAACATCTCGCCGAGCGTCGCCCGGCCCTTGCTGAGCCGGGCCCGGTACAGGCGGCCGAGGGCGTCCCGGTCGGGCAGTTCCCTGACCGGTGTTGTCGTGACCGTCACGGTGTCCACCCCCTTCAGGCCAGCCGCAGCGGGTGGCCGTCGACGTGGTCGAGGAAGGGCGCCGCGAAGCTCGCCCGTGAGGGCGGGTGGAAGGCGAGCCCGTGCGAGACAGCGGCGAGGTAGGCCACGTCGGACGAGCCGATGAACGCCATGCCGCCGAGCAGCTCCACGGCTCGCCGCACCGCCACGCCGAGCGCGTCCTGCGCCGCGTACCGGGCCACCAGTGTCTTGGCGAGCGCCTCGTTGCCGTGCTCGCCGTCCCCGAGCATCCGCGCCACGCCCTCCAGGAGCAGGCCCGCGCTCTCGTACGTCATGAACAGCTCGGCCCGGTCGGAGGCGCTGCCCCGGCCCGCGGCGTGCGCCCGCTCCACGAGCGCGCCGGCCATGCCCAGGTACGAGGCCGAGATCAGCAGCTCGAACCAGATGAAGCCGACCGTCTGGAGCTCGTCCAGCTCTCCGGCGCCCCCCAACTCCGGCCGCACGACGAGCTGTTCGTCCACGAAGGCGTCCGTGAGCCGCACCTCGTCGCTCTCCGCGCCGGCCAGCGCCCAGCTCTTCCAGAACGGGTGGACGGTGATGCCCGGGGTGCCGCGCGGCACCAGGAGCACCGCCATCTCGGAGCCGGAATCGGTGGGCAACGCCACGGACGCGGTGAGCAGATCCATGGAGCGCGCCAGGCTGCACGGCTTCTTCGAGCCGTTGACGAGATAGCCGCCCTCGGCCTTCGCCGCGGTCATGGTCGGCGACAGGATGCCCTGTCCGGGCCGCCCCTCGGCGAAGCCCGACGAGACCAGGAGGCCCTGTTCGGCGATGCCTTCGAGCAGCGCCCACTCCATGCCGCTGCTCTTGATGCTGTCGGCGAGCGTGAACAGGGTCGCCACCGAGAAGTGGTGCATGGCGGTGCCCACGGCCAGCGACGGCGAGGCCGCCGCGATCGCCCGCACAACGGCGAGCGCCTCCAGCGGCGTGGCGCCGCTGCCCTGGTAGGCCTCCGGGATCACCAGACCCGGGCCCTTGCACGCCTTGAAGTGGGCGAGGGCCGGGCTGCCCGGCGCCTCCAGTTCGCTCAGCGGGATGTCGGCGAGCTTGCCGAGCAGCCCGGGCAGGAAACGCTCGCAGACCTCCGCGGCCCGTTCCGTCGAACGCATCGGATCCTCCTCAGGCCGCACTGCTGCCGGTGCCGAACACGGCGTCGCGCGGGCGGATCCCGCCGGGTGCGACGCTCACGCCCTGCACATGGGTGGTGCGCAGCATCGGATAGTTGGCCTCGCCGAACACGCCGCCGGTCAGGCCGGTGCCGCCGTGCGAGGGCAGATACGGCAGGAACCCGATGTGCGAGTCGTTGACCTTGAGCAGCCCGCCCTCGGTGACCCGGGCCACGAACCGGTCGATGACCGCGCGGTCCTTCGCCCACAGCGAGTTGCGCAGGCCGTACCAGTTGGTGTTCACGAAGTCGATGAAGGACGCCAACAGCTCGTCGTCCTCGCCCTGTTCGGCCACGACGACCGGGAGCAGCGGGAAGAACGTCTCGTGCCGCACCGCCTGCACCCGCCGCGCCTGGGCGAGCCCGTTCACGCGCACCACGGTCGGCTCCAGGAAGATGCCGTTGGCGTCCCGCGTTCCGTCGAGCTGCGTGGCATGGCCGCCGCAGACCAGCTCGGCGCCGTGCGCCAGGGCGTCGTCGAGGCACTCGAAGAACTTCTCGTTGCGCAGCACCGGGGTGAGCAGCACCCCTTCGTCCCTCGCTCGGCCGGGCCTGATCCGCCGGGCCTGGCGGGCCAGTTCGGCCACCAGGCGGTCGGCGACGTCGGGGTGGGCCACCACCTGATTGGGAATCATGCAGAGCTGGCCGGAACCGTAGAAACCCTCGGTGAGCGCCTCGGCGGCGAGTTCGACATCGGCGTCCTTCCAGACGGTCACGATGTCATTGCCGGCGAGTTCGAGGATCGGCTTCTTCCCGGCGGCGATGCACCCCTCCTGGAACCGGATGCCGCTCTCGCTGCTGCCGAAATACATGATGTCGTCGACATGCTCACTGGTGAGCCAGGAGTTCAGCATCGGCCCCGGGTCCCCGCACACCACGCCGAGCGTGCCGGGCGGCGCGCCCACCTCGTCGAGTACGGGGGCGACCAGCTCCTGCAGGGCGTACATCACGCCGAGCGGGCCGCTGCGCGGTGCCCGCACCACCAGAGCGTTGCCCGCGAAGATCGAGTACACGCCGAGCAGGGCGCTGGCCATCGGCGCGTTCTGCGGCGGGTTGAGGCACACCACCCCGTCCGGCCTGCGCCGCACGGAGATCTCGCGCACCCCGTGCCGGAACTCCTGGATCATCTGCGAGTGGTAGAAGCCGATCGACTCCGGGCTCCAGCACTGCAGCATCCCGGACACCTCCCAGCGGGCGAGCGCCAGCGGGTGGCCCTCCTGGACGAGCACCTCGATGATCTCGTCGGTGCGCTCGGCGATGCGCTCGCGCAGCAGGGAGCAGACCTGGTCGAGGCGTACGTCCAAAGGCGTCGCACCCCATTCGGCGGCGGCGCCCGCGGCCGCTTCGAGGACCTCCCCGACCGTGCCGGCGGAGGCCTTGGCCACGCGGGCGACGATCGAGCCGGGCAGCGGCCCGATCGGCGTCCAGCCCTTCTCCAGCTTCCGTTTCAGCGTGAGACTCGCGAACGCGTCGTCGAGGAGAGCCGCCGAGTCGACGACGTACACCCACTCCTCACCCGGCACGCTCTTCCCCGCCACGTACGAGCCGTAGGAGCGCGCCCCCTGGGGGAGCAGCACGTCGTCGGGATGCAGTAGTGCACGCGATTTCGCTGATATTCCGGTCACGCAAGGCCCCCGTTTTACGTCCGCCCCGCGCTGCGCGGCGGAATTGCTTGAATGTTTCGCCGTAAATTTTTCAGCCCTGGCTGAGAAGCACCTGAGACGGCGCTGAGACGGCGGCTTCAGCGAATTCGACACGGCACGGTGGCACGATTCGCCGGACGACCAGCGGAGGAGCTTCGATGACCGGTCATGTCCTTGCCATTGACAGCGTTCTGCATCAACTACGGGACTACGCGGACAATCCCAGCGCGTTTCTGGCGATGAACACGGGAAACGAGTACTTCACCGTGCCCGGCAGTGCGGGTGTGATCGCCTGCAGGAGGGCGGGAAAGTATCTGATGCAGTTCGGCGGCGTGTTCGCGCCGGAGCATGCGCGGGAGGAACTCCTGCGCGGATTCCTCGATTTCGCGCGGGCGCGCCGGAGCACGGTGGCAGCCGTCCAGTTGCAGAGCGAGGACGTCGATCTCTACGTGCGCTGCGGATTCACCGTGAATCAGGTCGGTGCCTCCTACTCCCTGCACCTGCCCGAATTCGGGCTCAAGGGCTCGCGGTTCGTGAAACTGCGCAACAAGGTGTCGCGGGCACGCCGCAGCGGTCTCCAGGTGGCCGAAGTGCCGTACGAGAACATCGCCGGGGAGGTGCGGAGCATCGACCGGCAGTGGCTGCGCGGCAAGGGGCGCCACGTCAAGGAGATCGAGTTCCTCGTGGGCCAGCTCGGCGGCCCCGGGCAGGTGCACCGCCGGCTGTTCGCGGGCCGGATCGACGGCGAACTCGTGGCCTACATCTCGTACGCGCCGGCCTTCGGCAAGCGCGCCGGACTGCTGCACGACCTGAGCCGCCGGCTGCCGGGAACCGCGCCGGGCGTCCTGGAGGCGATCAACCTGACGGCCGTGGAGGCCTTCCGCGGGGAGGGCGCCGAGTGGCTGCACTTCGGCTTCACCCCGTTCACCGGACTCACGCCCGAGCGCGAGGCGCCCTCCGCCAGCCGGCCCACGGCCTGGTTCCTGCGGCAGCTCGCCGCGCACGGCGAGAAGGTGTACCCCGCCGCGAGCCAACTGGCGTACAAGGAGAAATGGGCGCCGCACCTGGTCCTGCCCGAGTACCTGGCCTTCCAGGGAAGGGCCAGGGCGGGCGCCGTCTGGCAGCTCCTTCGCGTCACCAACTCCCTCTGAAATACGGTGTGTTCAGCGTCCGGCGGGCACCGGCTCCTGGCGCAGGATGCCCTGGAACCTGGCCCGCAGCGCCTCGCCGGGCTCCAGACCCAGGTGGTGCGAGAGCCGCTGCCGGGTGCGGTGGTAGGCGTCAAGGGCCTCGGCCTGGCGGCCCGAGCGGTACAGCGCCGTGATCAGCTGCTCACAGAACCGCTCCCGCAGTGGGTACTGGGCGTGCAACTGCTGGAGTTCCGTGATGACTTCACGGTGCAGGCCCCGGGCGAGCTCGGCGTCGAAGAGGTGCTCGTACGCGGTGAGCCTGATCTCGGTGAGCCGGGTGTACGCCATACGGCTGATCAGGCCCTGCCCGGCGTCGAGCAGCGCGGGCCCGCGCCACAGCGAGAGCGCCTCGGTGAGCAGCCGCACCGACCGGTCCGGGTCGCTCCGGCCGAGCGCGGTCGCCTCGCGGACCAGTGACTCGAACAGCGAGGCGTCCACGTCGCTCTCCGGGAGTGCGAGGGCGTAGCCGAAACCGGACGTGCGGATCAGTTCCCGCAGGCCGTCGTGGCCCGTACGGGATTCGATGACACGGCGGAGCCGGGCCACATGACCTTGCAGGGAGTTCTCGGCGTTGCGCGGGAGTTCCTCTCCCCACAGTTCGTCGATGAGGTCGTTTCGGGATACCGGACGGTTGGGCGAAAGGGCGAGTGCCGCCACGATCGCCCTGAGTTTTTCGCCGGGAATCTTGAACGTGATGTGTCCGTCGGTCAATTCAAGGGACCCGAGCAGGCGAACTTTCAACGTGCTTCCCCCGTGCTGCGTGCAAAAAACGGAATCCACGACGACGGGCCGTGCGGGCCCGGCGAGTGGATCAGGTGTGCCCGGCGAATCGACCGGGCCGCGGATCGGCGGAATGATCGGCGTTCTTCGCCGTCGACCTCTCGCCCATCGCTCCCAAGAGCAGTGCTCTACCCCCGTAGAGAACATGGAGGAAGACTATTTCGCCCTGCTATTAGGGTCAACGTCCCAGAAGAGAACGGTGAGTTGACAGCGCGCTGTCCGCTGTCGCGAGGTGATCCGCGCCCGGAGGGAGCGCCGCAGGTGGCGGGGTCCTGCGCTCAACCCGCAGGTGACGGCCTGTGAGGGGACTCACGTCGAGGTGTGGCGCGGCCGTGACCTGGATGGAACACCGTAACGGGGAAGCGATTACGATCCGGGCTCATGAGCACCTCGGATCAGGAACAAGCGGTGGACGCGACCCCTAAAGCGCGGGGTGAGTCCCGCGCGGCAGAAGCGGCGGTAGCGAACCACGCCCCGAGCCGGCCCACGGCCGAGCGGGCTCCGCAGGAGCGGGGTGCGGAAGCCGCCGAAGCCGCTCGGGATGCGAAGGCTGCCGGGGCCGGCGGGGAGGGTGGACCCTCCACGCCCTCCGAGCGGCCCCATGGTCCTCAACGTGCCGATGCTGCCGAGGACTTGGACGACCCCGAGTCCGTCGACGAGCCCGTCGACGACCCTGCCGATGAGCCTGAGCGGCGCGGCATGGCCCCGCGGCAGGCGCGCCGTATCCGCATGGTCGCCGCCGGGGTGCTCATGGCGGCGATGGGGGTGATCCTCGTCGTGCGGCTTGCGACGCGGTCCTCCGTGCTCGTCGTCGGGGTGTACGGGCTCGCCCTGATCCTGTGCGGGGTGGTCATCGAGCTGAGCCGCAACGGGCGTACCCGCCTTGGTTCCTGGCTGCTCGTGGTGGGCCTGGCCGCGGCGCTCGGGATGGACTGGTTCGTCCTGCCGTGACGGCGCCTGTCGGCGGCCCCTCCCCCCGCCCCTTGCGCAGCGGGGGGAGGGGCCGGCGACGTACGACCGCTACCCCCTTGGCCGTCGGCGGAACCGGCGTACGACCGGTGCCTCGACCAGCTGGTGCGAGGCCCAGCCCGCGGCGACCGAGAGCAGCAGGACGAACGGCAGCAGCACGAAGAACGCGCCCGTACCCGCCTGGGCATAGTGCAGCCCGAGCACATTGCGCACGGTCACCTGGAGCACGATCAGGTGCCACAGGAAGATCCCGTACGAGATGCCCCCGAGCCAGGCGAGCACGGGGTGGGACAGCAGCCGCGCCGGACCGCTCGCGCGGGCGAACACCAGGGGTGCCGCGAGGCCGACGACCACGGTGAGGTCGGCGACGTAACGGAAGGCGGCCTCCCATGGGCCGGCGGGGGCGCTGAGGTCACCCGCCGGCGGGGTGTTGAGCAAGGCGAACGCGATGGCCGCCGCCGCCCAGCACACCCACGGGTGGCGGATGACGAAGCGTACGGGCGAGGGCAGTTGCCCGGTGCGGTCGATATGGGCGACGAGCACGGCCAGCGCCATGCCGACCGCGAAGAACCCCACATAGCCGCACAGCCACCACAGACCCGTGGGGCCCTGGAGGCTCGCGGGGCTGCTGGCGACGAGCCACGCCAGATCGAGCGCCACCACACCGGCCAGCAGACCGAGGGCGAGGCGTACTCCGTGCCGCGAGGACAGCGCGCGGTGCAGCACGAACGCGATGAGCGGCAGCGCGAGATAGAAGTGCACCTCCGTGGCGAGGCTCCAGGTCTGCGCCCAGTCGCTCACACTGCCCGGGTCCACCCGCAGATCCATCCAGTGCTCGACGTGCTGCACGGTGAGCAGCCGCACGATGCGCCAGCCGTCGCCCAGGCGCTCGCGGTCGAAGACCAGGAGCGAGGTGATGATGAGCAGCCAGTACGCGGGCATGATCCGGATTAATCGGTGCCAGTAGTAGTCCACCGTCCGCGGAGCCCTGAGTCCCGTCAGGGCCGCGGCGGCCCACGGCCGGTAGAGCAGATAGCCGCTGATGACGAAGAAGAGCGGAACCGATACGTCGAAGCCGTTGAGCACCCGGGCGAGTGGCCCGGGCCGCCCCTTGTCGTCGATCAGGCTTCCGGTCCACTGCCCCAGGTGCAGGCAGACCACCATCAGCATGGCGAGCGCGCGCAGGCCGTCCATCGCGGGTTCGTGCGCGCGGCGCCGGCCGTTCGTCGGTCCTGGCTTCGGTCGCGAACTCGCTTCGTTCGCGCGGTAGTTGGTGGATGGGAGAGGTCTGGAGAGGGAAACGGACATGGCGAGTCAACCCCCGTCGGTTGATGGGTGCGCGGGATGGGGCGGTTGCGCACATTGACCCGATCAAGCTAACAAACCGCAATGGCGGTTTGATTGACGCATCGCTATTCAAGCCGCCCGGATCCGTCTCTTTCTGAACGCTTTCGATCACCCGGAACGCCACAACCGGAATCCGGACAGCGCGTGATCGCCGCAACGGCCCCCGCGTGCGGGGCGGCTGAAGCGGAAGTCCGTGAGCCGGAGTGTGGCGAGCCGCGGGCGCCGGGTCGGGGGCCGGTTGTGATCGGCCGATTCTGCGCCATCATCGCGTCGCCCGTGTCGCGAAACTGCCATTTCTGTCGAGGGGTTCAGCACCTCAGGCGCCACAGACGTTGACATGTACCCGGCTCACGGTGAATCTTGATGCTCGAAACTCCACTGTTCCAAGCATGAACGCGCACGCCGCGCCCGGCTGTTGCTCGGTACGAACGGAGAACGAACTCTTGCGGACCCCCTGGCATCGCTCCCACCCGCCCCGAAGGCCCGCCGTCGCCGTGTTCTCGGCGCTCGCGCTCGGCCTCACCGCCCTGGCCGTCCCCGCCGCCCACGCCGAGGCCGCGACGCCGCCCGGCGGTGTCCTGGACAGCGGCACGAAATCCCTGACCTGGCAGAGCCCGGTCTATGAGAAGGGCACGGTCGACTCGCCCGACAAGTGTCCGCCGCCCGCGCAGGACCCGGACGGCGCCGTCTGCGCCCGCTTCGACCTCACCGTGAAGCCGCCGGCCGGCCATTGGGACGACAACCCGGAGGGCGGTGTGCCCGTCTCCGTCCAATGGGCCACCCCCACCGACGACTTCGACATGTACATCTACGACGACGCCGGCAAGCAGGTCGCCTCCAGCGCGGGCACCGCCGACCCCGAGGCGACCGTCATCCCGAAGGCGTCGGGCACGTACCACGTGGTCGTCGTCCCGTACGACGTGCACCACAACTCGTTCACGGGCAAGGCCTATCTGCCCGAGCCGACCGACGCCGGGAACCTCACGTCCTTCGGCGGCAGGGACGGCACCTACGACATCGCCGCGGGGTCGCTCAAGGCCCGCGCCGACTTCTTCGCCGACGACACGCTGAGGCTGCGCGCCGCCCCGGACGGGACGTTCACCGACCCGCCCGGCAGCCACATGATCCAGACCCAGCCGAAGCCGCGGAAGGACACCAAGTCCTTCGACGCGGGCGCCTATTACGGGATCCGCAGCAAGGACGTCGTCCTGCGCGTCTACAAGAAGCCGCTCCGCTTCGCCCTCTACAAGGGCGACGACAAGACCGTGATCTGGTCGGAGGCCGACCCGCTGCGCTGGACCTCCGGCGGTATGCGGCAGAGCCTGACGCGCGGCGCCGACGAGCAGTTCTTCGGTGGCGGCGAGCAGAACGGCAGTTTCTCGCACCGCGACCAGGCCATGAACGTGGGCAACAACACCAACTGGAACGAGGGCGGCTGGAACAACTCCCAGCCCTTCTACATCTCCTCCGCCGGATACGGCGTCTTCCGCAACACCTTCAGCCCCGGCGTGTACGACTTCGGGCCGCGGGTGCGCACCGGGCAGCAGGAACGGCGCCTGGACGCCTACTACTTCACCGGTGACGTGAAATCCGTGATCGGCAAGTACACCTCGCTGGTCGGCAAGCCGTTCATGCCGCCGGTCTACGGACTCGAACCCGGCGACTCCGACTGCTATCTGCACAACGCCAACCGGGGCGAGCGGCACACCCTGGACGCGCTCAAGGTCGCCGACGGCTACACGCAGAACCAGATGCCGCTCGGCTGGATGCTCGTCAACGACGGGTACGGCTGCGGCTACGAGAACCTCGCCGAGACCGGCAAGGGCCTCCAGGCACAGGGCGCCCAGCTCGGCCTGTGGACCCAGGACGGCCTCGACAAGCTCGCCGATCAGGTCAAGGCGGGCCAGCGCGTCGCGAAACTGGACGTCGCCTGGGTCGGCAACGGCTACGGCTTCGCCCTGAACGCCTGCGACCAGGCGAAGGCCGGCATCGAGGACAACAGCGACGCGCGCGGCTTCGTGTGGCTGCCCGTCTCCTGGTCCGGTGCGCAGCGCTGCGGCGTCCTGTGGAGCGGCGACCAGAAGCTCAGCTGGGACTATCTCCGCTGGCAGATCCCCACCTACGCGGGCGCCACGCTCTCCGGCATCGCGTACAACACGGGTGACGTCGGCAGCATCTTCGGCCACGACCCGAAGATGTACACCCGCGACCTCCAGTGGAAGGCGTTCCTGCCCGCCATCATGACGATGGACGGCTGGGCCAAGGACCTCACCACCGGCAAGGCCGCCGACCAGCAGCCCTGGCTCGACGGCGAGCCGTACGCCTCCATCAACCGCAAGTACCTTCAGCTGAAGGAGCGGCTGATCCCGTACATGTACGGGCTCTCCAAGGACGCCACCAAGACCGGTGTAGGCGCAGTCCGCCCGCTCTCCCTGGAGTACCCGGACGATCCGAACACTCTGGGCGCGAACGCCAAGTACGAGTTCCTGGCCGGGCCCGACTTCCTGGTCGCCCCGGTGTACAGCGACACCAGCGTCCGCAATGGCATCTATCTGCCCAAGGGCACCTGGACCGACTACTGGACGGGCAAGACCTATCAGGGCCCGACGACCGTCGACCATTACGCGGCTCCGCTCGACACGCTCCCGCTGTTCGTGAAGGGCGGCTCGATCGTGCCGATGTGGCCCAAGGGCACCACGTCCTGGGGGACCCGGGACAAGGGCGAGCTCGACTACGACATCTATCCGCAGCTCGGCACCTCCTCGTACACCCTGTACGAGGACGACGGCGTAACCCGGCAGTTCGCCAAGGGGGCCTCGGCCACCCAGCGGGTGCAGGTCACCTCGGCCGGACGTGCCTCGGTCGTCAACGTCGGTGCCAGCGTGGGCAGTTACCAGGGCAAGCCGGCCACCCGCTCGTACCGCTTCACCGTCCACACCAAGGCGGCTCCCTCGCTCGTCGCCCTCGGCGGTAACCGGCTGCACCGGTACGGCTCCGCGGCGGAGCTCGCCGCGGCGGGCTCGGGCTGGTACGCCGATGCCGCGACCGGAGTGACGGAGGTGAAGACGCCGTCGCAGTCGACCGGGCACGGCTTCTCCGTCGAGATCGCCTGACCTGACCGTCGCCACCGGGTCGGGGGCCGTGCCGTGAGCCGTCCGGTGCGGCCCCTCCGCACGTGCGCGGCGGAGGCTGGGGCAAGATCGACGTACGGCTTCACCGGCCCCCGACTGCCAGGAGATCGATTCGATGTCATTCCGCGCCATCCGTGTGACCAAGGACGACCAGGGCCACCGGGTCGAGACCGTCACCCTGGAGGAGAGCGAACTCCACGAGGGCGATGTGACCGTCGCCGTGGACTACTCGACCGTGAACTACAAGGACGGCCTCGCGCTCGCCGACAAGGGCATCGTGCGGACGTATCCGCTGGTGCCCGGCATCGACTTCGCGGGCACCGTCGAGTCGTCCACCCACGCCTCGTTCGCGCCCGGCGACAAGGTGGTGCTCAACGGCTACGGCGTCGGTGAGCGGCACGACGGCGGCTTCGCGCAGAAGGCCCGGGTCAGCGGCGACTGGCTGGTCCCGCTGCCGGAAGGGCTCACCACTCGGCAGGCGGCGGCGATCGGCACCGCCGGATACACCGCGATGCTCAGCGTGCTCGCCCTCGAAGACGCGGGCCTCACCCCGGCGAGCGGCGACGTGCTCGTCACCGGCGCCGCGGGCGGTGTCGGCTCGGTCGCGGTGGCACTCCTGGCCAGGCTCGGCTACCGGGTGCTCGCCTCCACCGGGCGGCCCGCCGAGGCGGGCTACCTGCGTGAACTCGGCGCCGCCGAGATCATCGACCGCGCCGAACTCTCCGAACCCGGCCGCCCGCTAGGCAAGGAGCGCTGGGCCGGGGCCGTCGACTCGGTGGGCAGCCACACCCTGGTCAACGTCCTCGCGGGCACCCGCTACGGCGGCACCGTCACCAGTTGCGGCCTCGCTCAGGGCCTCGACCTGCCGGGCACCGTCATGCCGTTCATCCTGCGCGGGGTGACGCTGGCCGGCATCGACTCCGTACAGGCACCGATGGAGCGCCGGATCAGGGCGTACGATCGCCTTGCCCGCGATCTGGATCTGGCGAGCCTGGAGAGGATGACCACGGTCGTCGGTCTCGACGAGGTGCCCTCCGTCGCGGAGCGCATCCTGGCCGGTCAGGTGCGCGGCCGCACGGTCGTGGACGTCAACGCCTGACAGGGCGCGCGGGGGCGACCGGTCCTGGCCCGCCGCCCTCGATCACGCTTGCGAAGCCGTCGAGGAGCGGGCCGAGCCCGAACTCGAAGAGTTCGTCGAAGCGCAGCTCGTACCCGTCCGCCAGCGACGCCGTGACCCGGCTGAAGACCGGGTACCTCCCGGACGCCACAAGGGAGTTGAGGGCGGCGGCCTGCTGCTCCATCCACCCGTCCTCGCTCACCCCGGTGGTGGCCGCAGCCTGCGCCTCTTGCTCCAGGCCGACCGCGAGCCCCTGCACATAGCCGTACAGGAGCACGTGCACGTCCATCATGGTGACCGGGTCGAGCCCGTGACCGTCGAGCGCGGCCAGCGCCCACTCCGCGTGCGTCATGAGCTGGGGAAGCAGCAACGGGCGTGTGAGCGGGGCGAGTTGGGTGAGCCACGGGTGTTTGCGGAACAGTGACCAGAGCGTCCGTCCGCCGAGTTCGAGCCGGGCCCTCCAGCCGGCCGGCGGCACGGCCGGATAGCGGGCCTCGCCGAACGCCGCGTCGGCCATCAGAAGCACCAGGTCGTCCTTGCTGCCGACATGCCGGTACGGCGACATCGCGGCGACCCCGAGCCGGGCCGCCACCCCGCGCATGGACAGCGCGGCCAGGCCCTCGGTGTCGGCGATGTCCATGGCGGCTCGCACGATCCGCTCGCGCGTCAGATCGTGCTCGGGCTGCGTGCGCGCCTTCACCGGCGCTGCCGGGGCGCGGTCGCTCACCACGGTGCCGACCCGGGGGAGCGTCTCCACGAACCCTTCGAGGCGCAGGGTGGTGAGCGCCTTGGTGGCCGTCGCGAGCGCGACGCCCCACTCCTTGACGATCCCCCGGGTCGAGGGCACCCGGTCGCCCGGCGCGAGCTCGCCGCTCGTGATGCGCCGCCGGATCTCGGCGACGATCCGCAGGTAGGGCGGTTCGCTCTGCACGGCCATGCCGGTACGTCCTTCCCGTCGGCGGCCGCGAAAGTTTTTGGGCCGCCGTGCTTCCTGTACTAGTGCAGAGGCTAGCAGCAGAGAGGCGGTCTGTGCTGCCTCTGTCCTAGCTCAGTTGAAGTTTAAGGCCAGTTGGCAGGCATATGAGTACGCCGTACATTCAGATTGCGTACACCGTATTCGGATCGCTCATTCCACTCATCGCGCTCATCGCGCCATCAAGGAGTCCGCCATGAAGACCGTCCTCATCTCCGGCGCCGGAGTCGCCGGCTGTGCGCTCGCCCACTGGCTGCGGCGGGGCGGCTTCGAGCCGACCGTCGTCGAGCGCGCCCCGGGGCCGCGGCCGGGCGGCCAGGCCGTCGACATCAGGGGAGTGGCGCTCGACGTAGTGGAGCGGATGGGGCTGCTCGGCCCGGTGCGTGCGGCGGCCACTCGCATGCGGGGCATGTCCGTGCTCGACGCCGACGGCAATGAGCTCCACCGGTCCACCGAGGCCACCTTCAGCAGCGGCCGACTCGACAGCGGCGACGTCGAGCTGCTGCGCGAGGACCTCATCGGCATGCTGGATCAACTCGCCCAGGGGCAGGCCGAGTTCATCTACGGTGATCGCATCACCGCGCTGGACCAGGACGAGCACGGCGTCCGCGTCGACTTCGAGCACGGCGCGTCCCGCAGGTTCGACCTCGTCGTGGGGGCCGACGGCCTGCACTCGGCCGTGCGCGGGCTCGACTTCGGGCCCGAGGCGGACTTCCTGCACCACCTCGGCACGCATCTCGCGATCTTCAGCGCGGAGAACTTCCTCGGCCTGGACAACTGGCAGCTCTGGCAGCGCGACGGCGACGCCGGGTACGGGATCTACCCGGTGCGCGACAACAGCGAGCTGAGGGTCACCTTCGGCTTCGCGTCCGGCCCGTTCGACCCCGCGAACCGGAACCCCGAAGCGCTGAAGCGGGAGGTCGCCGAGCGGATGGGCGCACTGCGCTGGGAGACGCCGCGGCTCCTGAAGGCGCTCTGGGAGGCGCCGGACTTCTACTCCGACGCCATGGCCCAGATCCGGCTCGACCGCTGGTCGCGCGGGCGGGCCGTGCTGCTCGGCGACGCCGGGTACTGCGCCTCGCCGCTCTCCGGCCAGGGCACCGGCCTCGCGTTGGTCGGCGCGTACGTCCTAGCGGATGCGCTCGGCCGCGCGGGCGGTGAGCACCGTGCCGCCTTCGCGGAGTACGAGGCACGCCTGCGGCCCTTCGTCGAGGCCAACCAGGCGCTGGCGACGGAGAACCCGGGAGGCCCGGCCGCCGAGGAATCCGTCGAGCGCGCCAAGAACGCGATCACTTTGGATGTCTGAGGCGCGTGCCTCAGGCGGTGATGCGGACGGCCGGCTCGGGGGCCGACAGGTCGGTGGGCAGGGCCGCGGGCACAGGCGCGGGGAGGTCCGCGGGCGTGGCGCCGGTCAGCATGATCACGCCGCGGGCCGCGAGGCCCGCCGACGCGGCGGCGACCAGCCAGCCGAACGGCCCGCCGTGGAAGCTCTCGCCGAGCAGCGCGACCCCGATCACCGCGGCCGCCGCCGGGTTGGCGAGGTTCACCACGGCGAGCGGGGCGGCGAGGCCACCGCGATAGGCCGCCTGCGAGAGCAGGAGCCCGCCGACCGCGAACGTCGCGACGAGCACCGCGAGCAGGGCGGTCTGCCACCAGTTCAGCGGGCCCCCGGGCAGTTCGCGGGCCAGCGACGCGGTGACGGTCTGGGTCAGCGCGGACGCCACCCCCGAGGCGACGCCGGACGCGGTGGCATGGCCGAGGCCGCCGCCGCGTGCGGAGTGCGCCCCGGCCCGTACGAGGAAGGCGAGCAGCAGCGCGGTGGCCGCGGCGATCGCGAGTGCCTCGCGCAGGCTGAGCGCGTCACCGGGGCTCGCGGGGCCGGTGACCGCGATCAGACCGGTGAGCCCGGCCAGCGTCCAGGCCGCGCCGCGCCATTCGCGCCGGGTGACGCGGCGCCGCTCGTAGTACGCGGAGAGCGGCAGCGCGGCGACCAGGGTGAGCGCGCCGAGCGGCTGGACCAGGGTGAGCGGGCCGTAGTGGAGCGCGGCCACGTGCATGAGGGCGCCGGCCGCGTTGAGGCCGACGGCCCACCACCACAGCGGGCGGGTGAGCAACTGGCCGATACCGCCGCCCCCCTGAGCGGCGAGCCGGGACTGGCCGACGGCGGCCAGCGCGTAGGCGGCGGCGGAGGCGAGCGAGAGCAGGATGGCGAGCAGCGCGGATTCGTTCATCGCACGGCCTCGGAAAGCTGGGGCGCGGGTGCCTGCTGGGAGGCGAGCGCGGGTTCGGGGACGGGCGTCTGCTGCGGAACGGATGCCTGCCGGCCCGCCTTGGATGCCGTAGGCAACCTTGTGGGCCGCTTCGGCGCCGGTACGAAGTAGAGGACCGCCCCCAGGAGCGCGGTGGCCACGATCGCGTCCAGCCAGTAGTGGTTCGCGGTGCCGACGACCACGAGCAGGGTGAGTGCGGGGTGCAGCAGCCACAGCCACCGCCAGCGGCTCCGGGTCGCCATGATCAGACCGATCGCGACCATCAGTGCCCAGCCGAAGTGCAGCGAGGGCATCGCGGCGAACTGGTTCGCCATGGCGTCGTTGTCCGGCGTCGCGGCGTACACGGAGGGCCCGTAGACCTGTGCGGTGTCGACGAGTCCGGCCGTGGTGAGCATGCGCGGCGGGGCGAGCGGGACCGTGATGTGCAGCACGAGGGCGGCGGCGGTGAGCCCCGCGAGCACCCGGCGCGACCACAGGTAGTGGCCCGGGCGGCGCAGGTACAGATAGACCAGGAAGGCCACCGTGGCCGGGAAGTGCACCGTCGCGTAGAAGGTGTTGGCCGCCTTGACGAGCGTGTCGCCGTGCAGCAGCAGATGCTGCACGGAGCCCTCGCCGGGCAGGTGCAGGGCGCGCTCCCAGCTCCATACGCGGTCGGCGTTGTCGAAGGCCCTCGCCTCGTGCCCGTTCGCCAGCTGACGGCCGAACTTGTAGACGAGGAAGAGCGCGGTCACGAGCAGCAGCTCGCGTACCAGGGGCGGCCGGGAAGCGGTCGTCTCCGGTCCGGCGGGACGGGTCTGGCGACGCGTCCCCGTGGTTATACCGGCAAACATTCTCCGGCCCCTTTGAACCTGGATCGATACATGGAAAAAAGACAAGCAAACGTAGGAAGGCTAGATCGAAACTCATCGAGACGCAAACGTCTCGATACGTTTGCGTCTCGATTGAGCGGAGCCTACTCTCGTACGTGCAGGAGCACCCCTTGTTTTTCTCCGGAGGGAACGATGTCGACGCAGGCCGCCACGGCCGCTGCCCGCCGCAGCAAGATCAGCCCCGAGCGTGAGCTGGAGCTGTACGACGCGGTGCTCGACATGCTCAGAGAGGGCGGCTACGACTCCGTGACCATGGAGGGCGTGGCCGCGCGCACCAAGTGCGGCAAGGCCACCCTGTATCGGCAGTGGAAGAGCAAGCCGGTGCTCGTGACGGCGGCGCTGGGTGCGAAGCGCTGCTCGTTCTTCACCGGCATCGACACGGGCACCCTCGTCGGGGATCTGCGTGAGGCGGCCCGCGTGGTCGGCCGGCGCGAGGGCCCCGACACGGCGCTGATGGAGGCCGTCGGCCAGGCCTACATCAAGCACCCCGACCTGCGCGAAGCCCTGCGCGAGACCGTTCTGAACCCGGAGATCGCCGCGCTGGACGCGATGCTGCGGCGCGGGGTCGAGCGGGGCGAGGTGGCCGCGGACAACCCGGCGATCGGGTACGTCGCACCCATGATCATGGGCATGCTGCGCGTCGAGCGGCTCTTCGAGGACCGCTTCCATGGGGAGGACGCGCTGCTCGGGCTGCTTGAGGCAGTCGTCTTTCCGGCGCTGCGGATCCGCTGACGCGCACCCGCCCCCGACAGGCCGACTCGGCTGGCCCGCACCCTGGTTGACGGGGCGTCATGCCGATGGGTGCTCAGACCGTCAGCACTCTCACGCCCGCCTCCGTGAACGCGGTCACCGTCTCCTGCGAGACTGCCGTGTCCGTCACCAGCGTGCCCACCTGGCTCGTCGCGCAGATTCGGGCGAACGTCCGCTTGCCCAGTTTCGTGGAGTCGGCGGCCACCACGACCCGTTCGGCGCGCTCGCACAGCAGACGGTTGATGCCGGCCTCGTCCTCGTCGTGGGCCGAGGCTCCGTGCGTCACGTCGAAGGCGCCGACGCCGAGCACCGCCACGTCCATCGTGATCTGATTCAGCACCCCGCCCGCGAGCGGCCCCGTGAGCTCGTACGACTGGGGGCGGGCCACCCCTCCCGTCACCACGATCTTGAACTGCGGCCGCACCGCGAGTTCGTTCGCGATGTTGAGCGCGTTGGTGACAATCGTCAACGCCGGTGATCCGGCGGCCAGTTCGGGCCGTACGGCCAGGGCGCGGGCGACCTCCGTCGTGGTGGTGCCGCCGGTGAGGCCGACCGCCTCGCCCGGGGCGACCAGGTCCGCCACCGCCTTCGCGATGCGCTGCTTCTCTGAGGCCTGGCGCGCGGTCTTGTAGCGCAGCGGGAGCTCGTAGGAGACGCCGTGGACGAGCGCGCCGCCCCGGGTGCGCACCAGCATCTGCTGCTCGGCGAGCTGGTCGAAGTCGCGGCGGATCGTCGCGGCGGAGACCCCGAGGGCGGTCGCCGCCTCGTCGACGTCCAGGCGGCCCTGCTCCACGAGCAGTTCGAGGAGCGTCTGCCAGCGGGCATCGCGAGACATCCGCGCCCTCCATTCTTCGTACCGGTAACCGTCCGTAATGACCTTAGCGCACGGCTGGATGCTTGATTGTGCTCGAAAGCGAGCTATATTTTGCAGAAACAAGCATGTGCGCGTCAGGTCCAGAGAGTGTCAGATTTCGGAGGGTGGGAGCCCGGCATGAGCCATGTCGCGAACGAACTGAGCAGTCAGCCCGAATGCTGGAAGCGGGCGGCCGAACTGGCCGTCCAGCACAAGGACGCCCTGCCGGCCCCCGGCGAGCGGGTCGCCGTCGTCGGCTGCGGCACTTCCTTCTTCATGGCGCAGGCCGTCGCCGCGCTCCGCGAGAGCGCGGGCCTGGGTGAGACCGACGCCTTCGCCGCCTCCGAATTCCCCGCCTCGCGCAGCTACGACCGGGTCGTCGCCCTGACCCGTTCCGGTACCACCACCGAGGTGCTCGACCTCCTCGCGCTGGTGCGCGGCCGGACCCGTACCACCGCCGTCACGGCCGACCCCGCGACCCCGGTGATGCGGGCCGCCGACGACATCGTGCTGCTCGACTTCGCGGACGAGGAGTCGGTCGTCCAGACCCGCTTCGCCACCACCGCGTTCACGCTGCTCCGCGCCCACCTCGGGCTGCACACCGAGCAGGCCGTCGCCGACGCCCGCACCGCGCTCGCCGAGCCGCTGCCCGAAGGCCTCGTGGAATCGACCCAGTTCAGCTTCCTCGGCCGCGGCTGGACCAACGGGCTCGCCCAGGAAGCCGCCCTCAAGATGCGCGAGGCGTCCCTGTCCTGGACCGAGGCCTACCCGGCGATGGAGTACCGCCACGGCCCCATCAGCATCTCCACCACCACGACCGCCACCTGGATGTTCGGCCAGGCCCCCGAGGGCCTGGCCGAACAGGTGGCCGCCACCGGCGCCCTGTGGATCGAGGGCCGCCTCGACCCGCTCGCCGAACTCGTCCGCGCGCAGCGCCTCGCCGTCGCCGTCGCGGCCGCCCGCGGACTCGACCCGGACCGGCCGCGCCACCTCACCCGCTCGGTCATCCTCGACGGCTCCTGACGCAGACGAACGCGTGACACCGACCTACGTGACACAGGTGAAGGGGAAGCACTGATGCCACTCGCCCGGACCGGCACACTCGTCGCCGATGCCGCCGCCAAACGCCGCGCCGTCGCGGCCTTCAACATCATCACGCTGGAACACGCCGAGGCCGTCATCGCGGGCGCCGAGGCAGCCAAGTCGCCGGTCGTCCTCCAGGTGAGCGAGAACGTGGTCAAGTTCCGCTACGGCCGGGTCCTGCCGCTCGCCCGCGCCGCCGCCGCGGCCGCCGAAGCCGCCGCCGTACCGGTCGCGCTCCACCTCGACCACGTCAAGCAGGACGAACTCCTGCGCCAGGCCGCCGACGCCGGATTCAGTTCCGCGATGTACGACGCGGCCCATCTGCCGTACGAGGAGAACCTGGCCGCGACGAGGGCCGCCGCCGATTGGGCGCACACCCAAGGGCTGTGGATCGAGGCCGAGTTGGGGGAGGTCGGCGGCAAGGACGGCAAGGCGCCCCTTGACGCGCACGCGCCCGGTGCGCGCACCGACCCCGACGAGGCGCGGCAGTTCGTCGCCGAGTCGGGCGTCGACGCGCTCGCCGTCGCCATCGGCAGCGTCCACGCCATGACCTCGCGCACCGCCGAACTGGACCACGCCCTCCTCGCCGGGCTCGACGACGCGCTGCGGGTTCCGCTGGTCCTGCACGGCTCGTCCGGCGTCCCGGACGACGCACTGTCGGCCGCGGTGGCCGGCGGCATCGCCAAGGTCAACATCGGCACCGCGCTGAACATCGCCATGACCGACGCGATCCGCGCCTATCTCGCCGCCCACCCCGAAGCGGTGGACGCCCGCACCTATCTGACGGTCGGCCGCCAGGCGATGGCCGCGACCGTCACCCGCCTCATCGGGGTGCTCGACCGGACCGCCTGAGGTGTACGCGCCCGCCGCCGGGCCCCCGGCAGGGTTCCGGCGGCGAAAGCGCCACGTTCCGCCCGTACGGCGCTCTTCCGATGTGGCCGGACGTCGTAGACGATGGGCCTGTGGACAGGCATGAGCACGCTCGGCTCGACGCGCTGCAGCGCGACCCCTATCCGCACTATGCGCGGGCCCGGCACGCCGAAGGACTGACCTTCGTGCCGGAGCTCGACGCCTGGCTGGTGGCCCGGGACGCGGACGTACGCGAAGTCCTGCGCCGCCCCGAGGCGTTCTCCTCCGCCAATGTGCTGCGTCCCGACGTTCTGCCGGGGCCCACGGTGCTCGCCGAGATGGGCCGCGGATTCGGCGGCCGCCCCGTCGTGGTCAGCTCCGACGGGGCCCTGCACCAGCGGCTGCGCGCCCCGATTGTGCACGGCCTCTCGCCCGCACACGTCGCCGCGGTCGTGCCGTACGCGGTGGAGCGTGCCACCGAGCTGATCGACGCCTTCGCGGACCGTGGCTCGGCCGACCTCATGGCGGAGTTCGCGCTCAAACTGCCCGGCCAGGTCATCGGCCGCCTGGTGGGCCTCGACGAGGCGGACGTCCCGCTCGTCGTGCACGGCGGCTACCGCGCCGAGCAGCTCCTGTTCCGGCCGATGTCCGAGAGGGACCAGCTCGCGGCGGCCCGCGACGTCGTCGAGATGCAGCACCTCCTCGACACCTACGTACGAGCACGGCACGCCCACCCCCGGGACGACCTGTGCACCTCGCTGATCAGCGCACTCGCTCCGGGCGGCGAGTCGCCCACCACCGAGCTCACCCTGGACGAGCGCCACGAGATGGTGGCCCATCTGCAGAACTTCCTGCTCGCCGGGCACCTCACCACGAGCGCGCTGATCGGCTCGACGCTGCTGCACCTGATGCACCACCCCACACAGTGGGAACTCCTCTGCCGGAAGACCGAGTTGATCCCGGCCGCCGTCGAGGAGGCCGCCCGCTACGACAGCCCGATCCAGGGCTTCCGCCGCATCACGACCCGCCCGGTCGTCCTGTCCGGCACCGAACTCCCCGTCGGGGCCGTGGTGTTCGTCGCGTTCGGATCCGCCAACCGCGACCCGAGCCGCCATGAACGCCCCGACGTCTTCGACATCACCCGCCCGCCCGCGCGCCACCTCGCCTTCGGGTACGGCGTGCACGGCTGCCCGGGCTCCGCCCTGGCCCGCGAACAGCTCCGGATCACCCTGGAACTCCTGACGACTCGGCTGCCGGGACTGCGCCTGGCCGAGGAGAGACCCGTCGTCATGCGCCCCACGATGATCCACCGCTCGCCGGAGGAACTTCCGCTGGTGTGGTGAGTCCTTGCGTCAACTACCCGTTCACGCAAGGGAGTTGTCCGATGTCTATGCACTGGCTTCCGGAACGCATGCCCCGATTCGGCCGTAATCTCCGCTGATCACGGTCCTACCCTGAACCACTCGCGCGGCATATCCTCCGACCATGCGAGTCGCACTCTTCGTCACCTGCGTCAATGACGCGGTGTACCCGGCCACCGGCATCGCGACGGTGAAGCTGCTCGAACGGCTCGGGGTCGAGGTCGACTTCCCGGCCGGGCAGACGTGCTGCGGGCAGCCGCAGTTCAATACGGGCTACCGGCACGAGACCGAGCCACTGGTGCGCCGGATGGGCCGGGTCTTCGAGGGCTACGACCACATCGTCACCCCCTCCGGCTCCTGTGCGGCGATGGTCCGCGACAACTATCCCCGCATCGCGCGCAGAGCCGCAGCGCAGCGGCGGGGCGCCGACCTGGCCGAGGCCGCGGAGTTTCTCGTGCCGCGCATGTACGAGCTGACCGAGTTCCTCGTCGACGTACTCGGCACGACCGACGTCGGCGCGTACTTCCCGCACACGGTCACCTACCACCCTTCCTGCCACGGCCTGCGCCTGCTCGGCCTCGGCGACCGGCCGCGCCGGCTCCTCGAAGCGGTCAAGGGCCTGGAGCTGCGCGAACTGCCCGGCGCCGAGGAGTGCTGCGGCTTCGGCGGCACCTTCGCCGTCAAGAACCCGGACGTCTCGGCGGCGATGGGCACCGACAAGGTACGCAACGCCGCCGCCACCGGAGCCGAGGTGCTGTGCGGCGCCGACAACTCCTGCCTGATGCACCTCGGCGGCATCCTCCACCGCCAGGACGCCCCGCTGCGGGCCCTGCACATCGCCGAGATCCTGGGCAGCACGGAAGCGGAGCCCCACGTATGAGCGGCACCTTCGTCGGCATGCCGGCGTTCCCTCCGTTCCCCCGGGCGGCCCACGACGCCGTACGCGACACCACCCTGCGCGGCAATCTGCGTCACGCCACGCACACCATCCGCGACAAGCGAGCCAAGGCGGTCGCCGAACTCGCCGACTGGCAGCAGCTGCGCGAGGCCGGCAAGCGCATCAAGGACGACACCCTCCGCCACCTCGACCGCTATCTGGTGCAGTTGGAGGAGTCGGTCACCGCGGCCGGGGGCACCGTCCACTGGGCCGCCGACGCGGACGAGGCCAACCGGATCGTCGCCGACCTGATCAAGGCCACCGGTGAGACGGAGGTGGTCAAGGTGAAGTCCATGGCCACCCAGGAGATCGGCCTCAACGAGGCGCTCGCCGCCGAAGGCATCCACGCCTACGAGACCGACCTCGCCGAGCTCATCGTCCAGCTCGGCGACGACCGGCCCTCGCACATCCTCGTCCCGGCCATTCACCGCAACCGCGGCGAGATCCGCGACATCTTCCTCGAAAAGATGGGCAGTTGGGGCAGGCCCGCCCCCGACGGGCTCACCGACACGCCCGCCGACCTCGCCGAGGCGGCCCGACTGCATCTGCGCGAGAAATTCCTGCGCGCCAAGGTGGGAATCTCGGGCGCCAACTTCATGGTCGCCGAGACCGGCACCCTGGTCGTCTTCGAGTCCGAGGGCAACGGGCGCATGTGCCTGACCCTGCCCGAGACCCTGATCTCGGTCGTCGGCATCGAAAAGGTGGTCCCCACCTGGCAGGACCTGGAAGTGTTCCTCCAGACCCTGCCGCGCTCCTCGACGGCCGAGCGGATGAACCCGTACACGAGCATGTGGACCGGTACCGCCGACGGTGACGGCCCCCAGACCTTCCACCTCGTCCTGCTCGACAACGGCCGCACCGACGCGCTTGCCGACGACATCGGCCGCCAGGCGCTGCGCTGCATCCGCTGCTCGGCCTGCCTCAACGTGTGCCCGGTGTACGAACGCGCCGGCGGCCACGCGTACGGCTCGGTCTACCCGGGCCCCATCGGCGCCATCCTCACCCCTCAACTCCGCGGCACGACGAGCGGGATCGACGCCTCGCTGCCGTACGCCTCCTCGCTGTGCGGCGCCTGCTACGAGGTGTGCCCGGTGGCGATCGACATCCCGGAAGTCCTGGTCCACCTCCGCGAGAAGGTCGCAGGCCAGGGCGGGCGGGGACACCGCCTGGAGAAGGCGGCGATGAAGGCGGTCGGCTGGGCCATGGACCGTCCCGCCGTCATGGCGGCGGGGGAGCGGGCGATGGCGAGGACCCGGGCGCTGCATCCGAAGCGACCGCCCGGCGCGCAGGCCTGGACCGACAGCCGCGACCTGCCGGAACTCCCCGAAGCACCCTTCCGTGACTGGTGGAAGAAGAACCGCACATGAGCTCACGCGACCGCATCCTGGCCCGCGTCCGGACCGCCGTGGCCGACGCCCCGGCGGCCCCCGCCATCACCCGCGACTACCTGACGAGCCACACCCCCGACGACCCGGTGGCCGTGCTCGACCTCCTGCACGAGAACCTCGCCGACTACCGCGCGGTCGTGCACCGCACGGACGCGGCCGGGCCTCTCATCACGGAGTTGCTCGCCGCACGCGGCTCCGGGAGCGTCCTTGTGCCGGACGGGCTGCCCCGGGAATGGCTGTCGGGCGCCACGGCCGTACGCATCGACGACACCCCGGACTCGACGGCGGCCGAACTGGACGCCGTCGACAGCGTCGTCACCGGCTGTGCCCTGGCCATCGCCGAAACCGGCACCATCGTCCTGGACGCGGGCCCGGGCCAGGGCCGCCGCCGCATCTCCCTCGTACCGGACCATCACATCTGCGTCGTACGGGTGCCGGACCAGGTCGTCGCCTCCGTCCCGCAGGCCATGTCCCGGCTCGACCCGCGCCGCCCGCTGACCTGGATCTCGGGTCCCTCCGCCACCAGCGACATCGAACTCGACCGGGTGGAGGGCGTGCACGGCCCCCGCACCCTCGAAGTGGTTCTGCTCAGCGGGTGATCCGGGGTGCCTCGGCCGCCGCGTCCACCGGGCCCGGCAGCCGGTCCGCCAGCTCGCGTGCCCATACGGCTAGCCCGGCCAGATCGATCCCGTAGGTCGGTGCGCCGTCGCGCGCCGCGTACGTGGCGAGCGAGCCCGTGCCGCGATCGAGGAGCGAGGCCCCGCCCTTCGCGTTGCCGCGCGCGGCATGCGTCAGTCCCACCGCGAGCTGCGCCAACCCCCGCCAGAGCGGCTCCTCCTGGGCCGGGCCCGACTTCCACGCGTCCTCGAACACCTCGTGGGCGTGGAACGGCATCCCCGCGTCGAGCAGCCGCTGCGCCTCCCGCACCGTCTCCTCGGGGGACCTGGCCACGCCCTCCGGCTGGCGGGCCACCCCGTCGGCGCCATAGGGCAGCGGCCGGCCGAGCCCGTCCCTGGGCCGCGCGTTGCGCGCCCGACCCTCGGTATCACGATCGCGGTGCGTCGAACTCTCCATGTGCCGATTGTCCCCCGTTCCTGTCGGGGTCCCAGAGTGCGGTATGGTTCTCATGCACGAACGGCCGGGGGAAACCCCAGGTCAGACGGGCACCGGGACGTGGCGCAGCTTGGTAGCGCACTTGACTGGGGGTCAAGGGGTCGCAGGTTCAAATCCTGTCGTCCCGACTCGTAAGAGTCGTAGGTCGAAGCCGCATCGGAATCATTCCGATGCGGCTTTCGGCGTTTTCGGGGCGTTCTGACGCCGCGCTCATCGGGGAACTTCCGCCGCGCGGAGTGGAGTTGAGGGTCTCGGGGCATCCGCACCCTCGGCCCTGGGGCACCGGCGCCCTCGACCCGGGCCCTCCGCCGCCTGTTCGCCGGGGGGAGTGAAGCAACGTGTCCCGGTCCGGCGCGACTGGTGCGTCACACGGAAAACCACCAGAGGGCCGAGCCGTCTCTGGATGATCAAACAAGAGGTGTATCGGCCAGCTAGCCTTGTATCTACGATGCAGAAACTCATATTCACCTGGTGAATGCGAGAACCGGTGCCAGCGGCCCGGCACCCGCACCAAGGAGCCACTCATGCACGTCGAAGACCTCCTGCGTCTCGAATCGCTCGACCTGGAACTGCTCTGGGGCGACGAGCAGCAGCTCGTCCGGGAGATCACCGGGGTGACCGCCACCGACCTGCAGGACCCGACCCGCTTCCTGCGGCCGGGCGAGGTCGTGCTCAGCGGTCTGGTGTGGTGGAGCCCCGGGAACGGGACGGAGAAAATCAGCCGTTTCGTCTCGGCGCTGGCGACCGCGGGCGCGGCGGCGCTCCTGGCCGGCGAGGAGACGCACGGCGCCGTACCCGACGAGCTGACCCGGTCGTGCCGCGAGAACGGCATCGCGCTGCTCGCCGTGCCCTCGCGCACCAACTTCCGGGCCATCACCGAGGCCGTCTAACTGCGCCAGTGGGGCGACCTCAGCAGGCGGCCCACCTCGCACCGCTACGCCCTGCCCGAGAACGTCCGCAGCGAGCTCAGCGACCTCGTCCGGGCGGGCGCGGAGCCCGACGTTCTGCTCGACCGCGCGCTCGCCCACCTCGGCGCCCCGGACTGCTACGTACTGACACCGACCGGGCGCACCGTCGCGCGCACCCCCAAGGCCCCCGCGATCCCCGCGCAGCGAGCCCGGGAGCTGCTGCGCCGCGCGCCCGACGGCCTCACCCTGCGCATCGACACCGACAGTTCGCCGTACGACAGCTGGTACCTGCACCTCGCCGACGCGGCCACCGCCCCGCCGCGGCTCCTGCACGAGACGGCGGACGTGTTCGCCGACCACCGGTACGGCCGGGACCGGGCGAGGAAGGAGGCCCGGCGGCGGGCCGGTGACCTGGTCCGGCTCATCGACGCGCCGATCCCCGACCTCTCCGCGCTGCGCGGCGCGCTCACCGCCTGCGGGCTGTCCCACGACGGCCCGTTCCACGTCCTGACCGCCGCCGCGAAGGCCGACGCCGACCACGGCGCGGCGGCCGACGCCCTCGCCGAGGCCCTGCGCCACACCCCCGACCGGCCGTTCGCCCTCGGCCGGCTCCCGCACGGCGAGGTGGTGGCCGTGGTCCAGGGTGGGCCCGGACCGGCCGTGAAACTGGGCGAGTTGTGGCCCGTGGCGCACGCCTGTGCACCGCTGGTCCCGCTGCATGGCGGCATCGGCGCCGAGGTCACCTCGCCGGACCGGCTCAACTCCAGCCTGACCGGCGCCCGATACGCCCTGGCCACGGCCCGCTCGAAGGCACCCGACGGGGCGAGGCTGGACTCCGTGGAGGACCTGACCACGCTGGAGGGGCTGCTCGCCGGCATCCCCGCCGATGTCCGGGCCGCCTACCACGACCGCGTCCTGGGCCCCCTGGCCGACGACAACACGTCCTCGCGGATGCTCCGGGAGACCCTGGAGTCCTTCCTCGCGCACAACGGATCCTGGGCGCGCACCGCCGAGGCCCTGCACCTGCATGTCAACACCGTCCACTACCGCATCCAGCGCATCGAGGTCCTCACCGGCCGCGACCTCTCCCGCCTGGAGCACAAGCTCGACCTGTACGCCGCGCTCCGCTGCCGCTGAGCCAAGCGGCGGGGCCTCATGGAATGTGGCTGTACGGGTAGGCGGAGCCTGTTCGTGCGGTAGGCGTGGGAAGGGGCACGGGATGGTGCTGCTGGCGGCCGGGGCGCTGGAGCCGAGTGGGCAGGGGTGGCTCCAGGCGGGCGAGTTCGGCCTGGCGTTCCTGCTCTCCGCGGCCATCGGCCTGGAGCGGGAGATCCGCCAGAAGGCCGCGGGGCTGCGGACGTACACCACGGTCGGCGTCGGCGCGGCGCTGTTCACGCTGGTCAGCAAGTACGGGTTCGCCGATGTCCTGCACGTCGGGACCATCGAGCTCGACCCGTCCCGTGTGACGGCGCAGATCGTGTCGGGGGTCGGCTTCATCGGCGCCGGGGTGATCTTCGTGCACCGGGGCTCTGTCCAGGGCCTCACCACGGCCGCCACGATCTGGCTGACGGCGGCCGTGGGCGCTGCCGCGGCCGCGGGCCTGCCGTTGCTCTCGGTCCTGGCGACCGCCGCGTACTTCGTCGCCGCCTACGTGGTCCGCCCGATAGCCCACCGGCTGCCCGCCATGCGGTCGGTGGCCTCGTCCTTCCGGATCGCGTACGAGCAGCGCCCCGGGCTGCTTCAGGAGCTCATGGAGCAGTGCGAGCGGGCCGGGTTCACCGTCGGGGGGCTCCAGATGCTGAGGGCGGGAGGCACCGGGGACCCGGCGGAGGTGCAGATCTCGGCGGTCGGCCGCGGCGACCCGGCCGTCCTCACCGCCCGGTTCGCCGATGTGGCCGGTGTGGTGGCCTGCACGCGTGGCGGCAACGAGGACGAGTGAGCCGCGGCCCCGGCCTCAGGCCGGACGAGTCATGCCGACGGGTGCCGGCTTCCTGGACTTCCGGGTGGCGAGGAAGCCGAGGACCACGGCGAACGTGATGGCGACGATGTGTTCCCGGCCGGCCAGGTTCGGCTTCTCGAAGGATCTGATCACGGTCGGGGTGACCGCGAAGAAGAACAGGACGGGCGCCCGCTTCACCGTGGCGATGTGGGCGAAGAGGCCCACCACGGCGGCGGAGGCCCCGGTGTCGACGACATGGGCGGCCTCGGGCGGCAGCCCCCACCACCTGGGCCCCACCGCGATCATGACGCGCGCGCTGAGCGTGCCCGCGAGCGACACGGCGTACGCCACCAGCAGGGTCCGCCTGCGCCCCAGCACCAGCTGGGCCAGCGCGAAGCCGAGGAACAGCACGGGGATGCCCGGCAGGGCGGGCATGTCACGGGCCGGGACGAACAGCGAGAGCGGCGTACGCAGCAGCACGAGCGGGAGCGGGATGTCGCCCCGCACGTGCGAGACGAGCCGCACCAGTACCGCGCCGGTGCGGTGCTGGTCCACCGCGTGCAGCGAGAGCACCGCGGCGGACGCCAGCACCGCGATGAGAATGCCGGACAGGCCGCGCCGCACGAGCTCGCGTACGGGCTCGGCGACGATGGAGCGGAACTCGCGGAGCAGGTTTCGTCCGAGGAAACGTACGAAGCGCTTGAGGCTGCGTTCGGCTCGGCCGGGCGATCGGAGCGCCGGCGTGGCGAAGGGCCGCCGAACTCCGGCGGGGGCCGGTTCCGGCCCCGCGGCCCGCACCCGGGCTTTCGTGTCCCCGCTCACCGACATCCCCCAGACCCGCTCCGGCCAGGGACTCCCCACCGACCTCCGGTCGTCGATCCTGCCATGAGCCGGACATGGGGCAGGGGCCGCCCCTGGACCCATTCGACCAGGTGTGGGACGCCTTGTCGCTGGCGTACATACAGGTACATAAAGCAGCAAACATCATGTAGTTGACTCAAATCGATAATCAGGCCACTCGATGGGGTGAAAGGCGTATTAGGCATAACCCATCAGGCTTCTCCGGAGTTGATGGCGGTGCGGGCGAGTGGCCCGCGACAACCTCCGGAAGGCAGGAAACCAATGAGACGGGTCGCCATGAAAGGCCTGGTCACGGTGGTGGCCACGGGCGGTGTGCTGGCCGCGACCGGCTACGCCTACGCGGACTCCCACGCGGGCGGCAGCGCTGACTCCTCCCCGGGCGTGCTGGCGGGCAATTCCGTGCAGCTTCCGGTCAACGTCCCGGTCAACGTATGCGGGAACACCGTCGACGTACTCGGGCTGCTCAACCCCAGTTCGGGCAACACGTGCGTCAACGCCTCGGGCGCCCACCACGGCGCCAAGGCGGGTTCCGAGCACTCCGGCCACACCGGCGGAGCCTCCGCGTCAGGTCGAGGAAAGGATTCGCCCGGGGTGCTCTCGGGCAACGGTCTCCAGCTCCCCGTTGATCTCCCTGTCAACATCTCCGGGAACTCGGTCAGCGTCGTCGGCGCGCTCAACCCGGCCGTGGGCAACACTTCGGTGAACCACTCCACGCCGGTTCGCCATCACCCGGTCGCGCCTCCCGTGCACCCGGCGCCCGCCCCCGTCCCGGCCTCCCGCGCGCTCCCCGTGCCGCAGGGGGCCACGCTGGCCCACACCGGCGCCGACGGCATCGGGCTCGCGATCCCCGCGTCGGCCGCACTGCTCCTTGGCGGCGGCGTCCTCTACCGACGCTTCCGCGGCGCCACGCGCTAGCGCACGGAAAGAGCTCGTGGCCCCGGTGCCGATGCCGGGGCCACGGCTGTGCGAGGGCACGGCTCAGGAGTGCGCGGGCGGGCAGTCGACGCGGATGTCCGGGGTGTTGTAGGTGTCGCTCGTGGAGAACAGGCCGCTGCCGTACTCGTAGTAGAGGTACGAGGAGAAGCCCAGGCTGAGCCCGCACGCGGAATCCGCGGCGACGCGGTACGTCAGGGTCACCGTGCGGCTGGCCCCGGGGGCGAGCGGGACCTCGTAGTTGAGGCCCAGTTTGGCGGTGTCCTTGCAGTCGGCGCCCGCCGTTTCGCACGAGACGAGGGCGTACTTGAGGCCCGCCTGGCTGCTGGTGTCCCAGGTCGGCTGGATCGACTGGTAGACGAACCGCAGCTCCGTCGACTGCGTGTTGGTGAGCGTCATCGTCAGGTCCACGGTGGAGCCGGGGGTGACCGTGTCCCGGTCGGTGCTGAACGTCAGGTCGGCCGTGTCGGCGTTCGCCGGAGTGTCCACGCTGAACAACAGGGCGCCGGCGCATGTAAGGGCCGCGGCGAGGCCGAGACCCACGAGGCGTGTCGTGTTCATGGCCCCGCAGACTAGAAGCCGCCGGGCCCGACGTCGCCCACATCCTCGCCGTACGGCTCGAAACGGCCGTGCCGGGCGGTCCGTCCCGGCGGGTTCCGCCCGGGCGGGTTCTCGCAGCACAGCGCGGGGATGGCGGCGGCCCACGCCGCACCGGGCGCCGACATGACGGAGCGAGCGGGGCGCGGCGGAAACGGCGTACTCCGCACTCATGGCCCTCGGCACAGAAACCTGGACCCGAACGGCAGTTGGCGGCCCGGAGCGGGAACTGGCGTGGCGATCCCGAGCGTTGGGCAGTCAGGCGGGGAACCGGCTTCGCACGAGCCGGCAACGCGACCGCATTGGGGGCGGATGGCGTCATGGAGCAGACGGCCTGGCGATTCTCGGACGACCGTGGACAGATGTCGGCGGCGGCAGCACCTCCGTCCCGCGTGGTGGCCTACATCCAGGCCGGCGCGACACTGGAGGACCTGGGGATACGCCCCCTCGCGGTGTTCGGCTCCTTCCACGACGGCCCGGAGCCCGACCCGGCCAAGTCCGGCGCGCTGCCGCTGGACGAGGTCGGCTGTCTGGGAGCGGGAGCGGACCTCGACGTGGAGGCGCTGCTCGCCCCGGAGCCGGACCTCGTCGTCGCCGTCAGCTACGGCGGCGGCCAGGTCTACGGGCTCGACCCCGAGACGGCCAAGCACCTGGAGGAGCGGGTTCCGGTGGTCGTCCTGGACGTGGGCCAGGCGCACACGCCGGCTCGAATACGGGGCCGATTCGCCGATCTGGCACGGTCGTTGGGGGCTCCGCGGGAGGATGCCGCCGCTCTGCTCGCCGCCGAGAGCCGCCTGCGTGCGGCCGCCGCGCGCACCCCCCGGCCGCGCGTCCTCGCGCTCTCCCCGGCGAGTCCGGACGAGGTCCACCTGGCGCGCCCGCAGGCCTGGCCCGAGCTGAGGGCCCTCGCGGAGTACGGCGTGGATCTCATCGAACCGGGGGAGGGGGCGGGTGCCAACTGGCGCACGACCGGGTGGCCGGCGGCGGCCGAACTGCGGCCCGGCATAGCTCTCGTCGATGTCCGGTCGAACGCGGCCCCGCTCGGCGAGCTGCGGTCCGTCGCCGCCTGGCGCGCTCTGGAGGCCGGGGCGCGCATCCTGGCCTGGAACCCCGAATCCCCGTGCAGCGCCCGCGCCCACGCGGCCTGGTTCGGCCAGGTCGCGGGCGCGCTGGAGGAGCAGGTGAAGACGCGGGGAAAAAGCCAGGAAGATTCGCCGACTTGATCACGACTCGCCCAGGAAGCGCGCTGGAACGGTCAACAGCAGTGTGTACTTGGCAGGTTCATCACACGCATAGTCAGGAGTGACCGAGGATGACGACCGTGCCCACCCGTGTGCCCCTCGACCCGTTCGGGGCGGACATAGCCGCCGAGAGCGCCCGCCTGCGCGCACTCGGGCCGATCGTTCCGGTCACCTTGCCGGGCGGCATCCCCGCCTGGGCGCCCACCGGCTACGACACCCTCAAGACGCTGATCCTCGACCCCCGGGTCAGCAAGGACCCGCGCCGGCACTGGGCGCTCTTCCCGGAGCTGGGCCGGCACCCCGAGTGGGGCTGGATCCTGGGCTGGGTCGGCGTGATCAACATGCTGTCCACCTACGGCCCCGACCACACCCGGCTGCGCAGGCTCGTCGCGCCCAGCTTCACGGCGCGGCGTACCGAGGCGATGCGCGGCCGAGTCGAGGCGATCACGGCCGAACTCCTCGACGGGCTCGGCGAAGCCGCGGCGTCGGGCGGGCCCGTCGACCTCAAGTCGGGCTACGCCCACCCGCTGCCGATGCGTCTCATCTGCGAGCTCTTCGGCGTGCCGGACCACTTGACCGAGTCCACCGGGGCGTTGATCGCCGCCATCATGGACACCTCCGACCCGAGCCCGCAGCACGCCGCGTTCGTGCAGGAGCAGATCGCCACCGTGCTCCCCGCCCTCGTCGCGTACAAGACCGAGCGGCCCGGCGACGACATGACCACCGAGCTCATCAAGGTGCGCAACGAGGACGGCGACCGGCTGAGTGCCGAGGAGCTCGTCCACACGCTGCTCCTGGTCATCGGTGCCGGGTTCGAGACCACCGTCAACCTCATCGGCAATGCCATCGTCGCGCTCCTGGACGACCCGGCGCAGCTGGCGGCCGTCCGCTCGGGCGCGGTCAGCTGGGACGCCGTCGTCGACGAGACCCTCCGCGCCCATCCCTCGATCGCCAATCTCCCGCTGCGGTTCGCGATCGGCGACATCACGGTCGACGGCGTCACCATTCCGGCGGGCGACGCGATCATCACCACGTACGCGGCCGCGGGCCTCGACCCGGCGCACTTCGGAGCCGACGCGCACACCTTCGATGCCGCCCGCGGCGCCGACGACCACCTCGCCTTCGGCATCGGTGTGCACCGCTGCATCGGCGCCCCGCTCGCCCGGATGGAAGCCCTCACCGCCCTTCCGGCCCTCTTCGACCGCTTCCCCGATCTCGAACTGGCCGTAAAGGCGGATGAGTTGAAGCAGATTCCGTCCTTCATCGCCTTCGGCTGGCAGGAGATACCGGCGCGCATCGGGCAGTAGTTCAGCGCACCACGACGGGAGACGAGGCGCCCTCCGCGGCGAGTTCGGGGGCGCCGCTGCCGTCGGCCGGCACGGTCCACACATCGCTCGCGCGGCCTGCCCGGCCGGGCAGTGCGTACGCCACCGTACGGTCATCCAGCCAGGCCGCCTGGTCGTCGACGCTGTGGCGCTCGGCCAGGGGGTGTTCGCCGAGCGTCGTGAGATCGAGGACGTACAGCCGCCACGGCGCGGCGGGGTCGTCCGAGACCTTCTTCTTGAAGGCGATGCGCGTGTTGTCGGGGGAGAGCGAGGGACATTCTGCGTTCTCCCGCAGGGACTTGGCGGACCAGTCCGCCATGTTCCCCTCCACGAGATACGTCCGCCCCTTCGTCGAGACGGTCGCGTAGAACCGGTTGTCGTCGCGAGCGAACGTCACACCCCAGTAGTTGACGTCGGGGGCGTGATAGCGGGTGCCGCCGAGGGTGAGCGGGATCTCCTCCATCGACTTGATGAGATAGCCGGTGCGCAGGTCCAGGATCGAGGTGCGGGTGGAAAAGGCGGTGGTGGCGTACGAGTCGCCCACGGCGAACACGGTCCACGAGAGCATCCGTCCCGAGGCGGAGACCCGGGCCCGGTTCGGGATGCCGGGCACGGCGATCCGGCGTACCTCGTGCAGGCGGCGGTCGAGAATGACGGCGTACGCGCGGGGCGGCACCCCGGGGTCCCGCCGCAGACACACCACGGTGTCCCCAGCGGCGTAGAACCGCTCGCACACGGGACCGCCGCCGGTGCGGGCACCGCGTGGCGCGCCGAGCGGCAGTCGGGCGATGCGCCCGGTGGCCGTGTCCCGGAAGTAGAAGCCAGGGCCTTCCAAGGTGAACGAGCCGTCTGCGGCGGCCTGTTGGGGTCCTCGGTGTGCCGAGTGCAGTACGTAGCCGAGCGAGCCGGTCGCGAGCAGCAGGACGGCGACGACCACGACGGCGAGTTTCACGCGGGGGCTCATGCGGTGGGCCTTTCCGGATCGGCGGTCGGTGTGCCGGGCAGCAGCGCCCAGCCGCCCGCGAGGGACACGAGCAGCGCGGCGGTCGCCGCCCACAGCGCCTGGCCAGGACCCCACACCGTCCAGGCGGCGCCGAACCCCGCCGTGCCGAGGAGCCGGGTCAGCGCCTGGGCGGTCTGGAGCAGGGCGAGCCCGCCGGCCCGCCCGCCCTCCGGAAGCTCCGGGGCGGCCAGCGCCATGAGCACGCCGTCCGTCGCCGCGTAGAAGGCCCCGAGCAGGATCAGCACGGGCGCGACGAGCGCGAGGGCGGGTCCGCGGGCCGGGAAGAGCAGCAGCGCGTACACGCCGAGCAGCGCGACATGGCCGTACAGGAACGGCAGCCGGCGGCCGACGCGGTCCGCGATGCGACCCGCCGGGATCGCGAGCAGCAGATACGCCGCCGCGGACCCGAGCGCAAGCAGCGGGAACCACCCGACCGGGATGTCGAGCCCGCGCTGCAGCAGCAGATAGACGAAGGAGTCCCCGACGGTCGCCGCGCCCAGCAGAGCCGCGGCGCACAGGATCCGCCGGAAGGCCGTGCTGCGCAGGGCTCCAAATGGGTTGATCCGTCGGCCAGTTGATGGTTCTGCCGGTGTGGCCGGGACGTACAGGACGAGCAGGAGGACGCCGAGCAGGCCCGTGCAGAAGCTGACGACGAACACCGCGTCGTAGGCGTCCGCCGTCGCCCACAGCAGGGCGAACGCGGCGAGCGGGCCGAGCAGGGCGCCCGTCGTGTCCATCGCGCGGTGCACGCCGAAGGCACGGCCGAGCAGGTGCGGCGGGCTGCTCAGGGTGATCAGCGCGTCGCGGGGCGCGGTGCGGATGCCCTTGCCCACGCGGTCGACGGCGAGCGCCGCGACGATCTGGCCGGTGGCGCCGCCCGCGAGGAGCAGGCCGAGGCGGGAGCAGGCGGAGAGGGCGTAGCCGAGCCCGGCGACGCGTTTGTGGCGCCCGCCGCGGTCGGCGGCGTGCCCGCCGAGCAGACGCACGACGGCGGCCGCGCCGTTGAACAGGCCGTCCAGGAAGCCGAATTGGAGGGGGGAGAGGCCGAGGCCGACCACGAGGTAGAGCGGCAGGACCGCCGTCACCATCTCCGATGACACATCGGTGACGAGGCTGACCGTGCCGAGCGCGAGGACGGTGGCGGGGACGCGCCGCCCGGGCCCGCCGGCGGCGGACGGGGGCGGCGCGTCCCGGCGACCGGTGGTCGCCAGGTACATCAGTGGCAGGTGTAGTTCGGTGCGGAGTCCTTGACCTGGCCGTCGGTGCCGACGTAACTCCAGGTGTAGCCGGAGTCGTTGAGGTCGAGCTTCAGGACGCCGTACTGGCCGCTGATCCGCTTCTGGCTGTTGGGCTGGACCTGCTCGATGGGGTACGGCTCGGCGCCGCCCATGCCGCCGACGATCTCCACGATGCCGTCGGCAGTTGCCTTCCCGTCCGGGTTCTGCGGGGCGAACCGCTCGTAGTGGTGGTCGTGGCCGTTGAGGACGAGGTCGGCCTTGGCGTCGTAGAGGATCTTCCAGACCGGCTTGCTGACCGGGTCGTTGCCGTGCCCGCCCGACGAGTACAGCGGGTGGTGCCAGTACGCGGCGATGCAGCCCTTGCTGTTGCGGGCCAGATCGGACTTCAGCCAGTCGATCTGGGCCGTCTGGTCGAAGGAGTTGGAGTCCAGGGCGATGAAGTGCCAGTTGCCCTCGTCGTAGCTGTAGTAGCTCTTGCCCTGCGGATAGGCGATCGCGCCGAAGTACGCCTTGTAGCCGGACAGGGTGCCCGCGGGGTCGTACGTCTCGTGGTTGCCGGGCACCGGATGGGTCTTCGCCTTGAAGGCGCCCCATGTCTTGTCGTAGTAGGCGCGGAAGTCGGCTATGCGGGCGTCGTCGTACTGGTTGTCGCCCATCGTCAGATAGAAGCGCGGGTTGATCTTCTGGGCCAGAGCCGCCGTCTTGGGGTGGGCGCAGGCGCTGTCGGACGCGGTGCACCGGGCGGCGATGTCGCCGGCCGCGACCACGGTGAACGCGCCGGTCGGCGGTGTGGTGCCGCCGAGGGTGCCGTACACCGCGAAGTCGTACAGCGAGTAGCCGTAGGAAGTGCCGCGGGCCGTGGCGTACACCCGGACGTAACGGCCCTTGCCGGACAGGCCGGTCCAGTCGTCCGCGCCTCCGTTCCCGGCGGTCTCGGCGGCCAGACGGGTCCAGGTGGCGCCGTCGGCGGATATCTCCACGCGGTACGCCCTGGCGTACGCGGCCTCCCAGGTGAGGGCGACTCCGGTGACGTCGGCGGTGGCGCCGAGGTCGACCTGGATCCACTGCGGGTCCTTGCCCTCGGCGCTGGCCCAGCGGGTGGTGGCCGAGCCGTCGACCGCGTTCTGCGGGCCGAGCGAGGAACTCTCGGAGGACGATGCGGTCGCGGGCCTGTCACGGGAGATGAGGGGGTCGGAGGCGGCCCCGGCCCGGTCGGGCCAGGCGAGCAGCAGACCGGCGACGAGGACGAGGACGGCGGCCAGCGCGAGGCCCACGGTGGGGCGGCGCGGTGGCGAGAAGGGGGGAACGGAGGCGTTCAGGCGCATACCTGGACTCCCTGCCTTGGGGGCGGCGAGAGCTGGACACCGGAGCTCGCGGCGCCGCACCCCTGTCCCTGTGGAGGGGCAGGGGGCAGCGTCGCGACGGCCAAATCAGAGCTCTCGCTGAGCGCGTCATGCCCACGGGGGAGTTCGGGCACCGCGCCAAGCCGCCGCGGGAATCGTATAGGACAGGAAAGTTTCCTACCAGTGCTGCGGTCGACCCTTCAACTGCCGTTCGGACGGGGGGAGATGGGGAAGGGGTGAAAGCCGCCGGTGCGGGCCTGTCCGAGATGCCCGTGCGCCGCGGCACGTTCTCTGTGACAGTTCGCAACACGAGTATCTAGATTGGCCGTTGACGCCGCAGCGCCGCACCTTCAGGAGACCACACCCGTGACCGAGAACCCCACCCCCTCGTCGACGCCCGACCATGTGCGCGACCGCATCAACACCGCGCAGCCGCACACCGCCCGGATCTGGAACTACTGGCTCGGCGGCAAGGACAACTACCCCGTCGACCGGGGGGTCGGCGACCAGATCAGATCGCTGCACCCGGGCATCGGCGACTACGCCCTGGCCGACCGGCTGTTCCTCGGGCGGGCCGTGCGCCATCTGGTGGCCGACCGGGGGGTGCGCCAGTTCCTCGACGTCGGCACCGGGCTGCCGACCGCCGACAACACCCACGAGGTCGCCCAGCGGATCGCGCCCGACGCCCGCATCGTCTACGTCGACAACGACCCGCTGGTCCTCGCGCATGCCCGCGCCCTGCTGACCAGCACCCCCGAAGGCCGTACCGACTACCTCGACGCCGACCTGCGGGACACCGCCACCATCCTGGAACACGCGGCGAAGACCCTCGACCTGAGCAAGCCGGTCGCGCTCATGCTGCTCGGCGTCGTCATCTTCATCCCCGACGAAGGCGAGGCGCTGCGCCTCGTACGCGAGCTGATGAAGGAACTCGCCCCGGGCAGCTACCTCGTGCTCTCGCACACCATCACCAGCCCGGCCATGCCCGACGTCGACGCCGCGGTGGCGTTCTGGAACGAGCACGGCACGCCGAAGCTGACGCAGCGCACCCCGGAGCAGGTGGCCCGGTTCTTCGACGGACTCGACCTGCTCGAACCCGGCGTCGTGTCGTGCTCGCGCTGGCGTCCGGAGGCGGGCGACACACTCCCCGACGAGGTGGCGATGTACGGCGGCGTCGGCCACAAGCGCTGACGCGGCGCCCCCCTGCCGCCGCGTTCACGGGCGGGGCTTCCCCTGCGTGGGCGCCCCGCCGGTGTGCAGGCTGCCGACGAGCGCGAACAACTCGGCCTCGTTGCCCGCGAGCCCGGCCCGCGCCAGCGCGTCGTCCGCCTCGGCGATGACCCCTTCCAGGGCGAGCGGCCCCAGCGGGCGGTCCGTAGGCGAGTCGAGGGCGGCGCGCACCGTGTTCAACAGGCGCAGATAGGCCTGGGCGGCGGAGCGTTCATGGGACGTCATCAGGGTGGTGGCGGTCATCGGCAGCCTTCCCTCGGCAGTACGGGCTCATCCATCACGATGCCGTACGCCACTGACAATCGACCGTCACGGCCCGCTGACGCGCGGCCGATCGCTGCTCAGAGCCCTGCCCTTGCCCGATCCGCACGGAATGCCGACACAGGCTCTCAGCCCACCAGCCGCAGCGCCGTGTCCGAGACGCCGAGGCTCACCGACTGGCCCCACGTCAGGTCCAGCGCATCGCACTCCATGCCGTCCCCGAACGCGACCAGGCGGTCCGACTCGACGGTGATCCGGAGCCGCTCGGTCCGGGACAACTCCCCGTCCACGAGCGAGGTGCCGGTCACGGGCGACGGCCAGGCCTCGCGTACGAACCACACCAGGCGGGCATCCGCGCGAGCCGGTAGCGCCGGGGCGTTCGCGCGCTGCTGCCACAGCGAGCGCAGCCAGCCGGTGGCCCCCGTGCCCGTGCCGACCAGGACGCCGGAGGAGGCCTGCGCCTCGGCGGAGGCGGCCGGGTCGTCGGGGCCGATGCGGTAGCGCGCGCTCTGGTGGCCGGGCGCGCCGAGGTAGATCTCGTTGAGCGCGAGCAGGCGCTGGCTGTCGTCGGTGAGCGCCTCCACCATGGTGAGTTCCTCGACCGCGCAGCCCCGCGAGGCCGCCGCGGGCAGCAGTGCCGCGGCGGCCGACGGCCGGTGGCGCACCAGAACACCCGGATTGCGCCCCGGCTCGGGATCGATGCCGAGCACCGGCTGCCCCGACAGGTACTTGGCGGCGTTGGCGACCAGGCCCCTGGCCGACCACCACGATCACGTCCTCGGGGGCGAACAGGAAGCGGTCGAGGTCGGCCCGCTCGACCCGGGCCTGGCGCCACTGCGAGGGAATCGCCGCCGCCACGTCGGCCAGCGCCCGCAGTGCCCGATGGTGCCGCTCGGCCACCTCGCGGATGCTCCGGTCCCGCGAGGACAGGAAGAAGTCGGCCTGGCCGTGCGTGCCGTGCCGGGCCAGCAACTCCTCGTACTCCGAGGTGCGGTGGACAAGGACCGCCCGCGGCGCCAGGCTCACGGCCGCTCACCCCGGCCGAGCCGGTCGAGCAGCGTGGTGAGCATGTCGGGGGAGAGGGTGAGGCTGTCGATCCTGGGCAGGTTCTCGGCCAGCCGCGTCGCGGCCAGGGCGTGCAGAGTCGCCGCGTCCGCCTCGCCGTGCACCTGGAGCCAGGCCGCCTGGGCCCCGGCCTTCGCCTCGCCCGACACGCGCGCCGCCTCGGCCTCGGCCTGGGCCAGCCGTACCGTGCGGGCGGCCTCCGCCTCCGTGCGTACCGCGTCCGCCGCGGCTTCCTCCTCCGCCTCGCGCCGGGTGTTGGTGCCGCGCTGCTCCACCAACTGCTCCTCGCGGCGGGCCAGTTCGATGCGGCTGGCGAGCTCGTTCTCGGCGATGGTCCGCTCCCGCTCGACCGCCACCGCCCGCCGCTCGTACGTAGCCCGGTCCGCCTCCTGCTGGATCCGCTCGCGCGCCGGGGTGCGCAGCGCGCGCTCCACCTCGGGCTCGGGGCGGATCGCGACGACCCGTACCGCCACCACCTCGATGCCGGTCGCGGGCAGCCGGGACTCCGCCGCGAGCCCGGCCGCGATCCGCTCCCGTACCGCGGCGACACCGTCGGCCAGGGCGGCCGCGAGTTCGGTGCGCGCGAGCACGTCGAGGGCGTGCTGCTGAGCCGTCTCGGTGAGCAGCGTCGACAACTGCTCCAGGGGGTCGCCGCGCCAGATCCCGGTGTCCGGGTCGATCGAGAAGTCGAGCCGGTCGGCGGCGCTGCCCGGCTCGCTGATCCGGTACGTCACGGTCGCCTGCACCGTGACGTCCTGGAAGTCGGCGGTACGGGCGTGGAAGGCCATGGCCAGTTCCCGGTCGTTGACCGGCACTTCGGACAGCGCGGCGCTGAGCGGCTGGAACCAGAAGCTCAGGCCGACCCCGTCGTGGGCGGGACGGCCGTTCTTGTGGTGCCGGATGTGCGAGGTGGGCGCGGAACGCAGATGGCGCCAGCCGAAGCGCCTGGAGATGTCGGCCATGCCGGACCCCTTTCTTTTCGTCAGATCGACGATAGGACCCCCTCTCGTTATCGTCAAGGTGACATGAATGGGTAGGGGATCGACTTGTCTGACGTAAGGCGCAGTGGGCATGCGGCCGAGGCGGGAGGGGTGCCGTTCAAGCCGTTTTCGAGTGGGCTGGGAACGCTGAGTTGCCAGGTGGTTACGCGTGGTGATGCCGGGGGCTGTGTGGAGCGGCGGGCGGCTCAATTTGTATGGATATCTGGTTAATTCTGGACCATTCGGTCTACACATCAGGGGTCCGTGCGACGAGTGACGGGAGCAGGCATGCCAGGCATCAGTCGAAGGGGATTGCTGGGCGCGGGGCTTGGGGCGGTCACCGCGGCGGGGCTCGCCGGGTGTGGCTCGTCAGGGGGTGAGCCGGTGCGTGGACCGGGCCCGGCGAAACCAGCAAAGCCGCAGGCCAGGCTGATCGGTGACGGTTCGACGGCGGACACGGGCAAGCAGCCGAACCAGCCCGACGGGCCCGTTCCGCTCGAACCCGGCCAGACTCCGCCGCAGTTCGTGATCTTCTCCTGGGACGGTGCGGGCGAGGTCGGCAACGGGCTCTTCCCGCGCTTCCTCGAACTGGCCAGAAACCACGGCGCGGGCATGACGTTCTTCCTGTCCGGCCTCTATCTGCTCCCCGAGTCGAAGAAGAGCCTCTACAAGCCGCCGAACAACCCCGTCGGCGCCTCCGACATCGGCTACCTCACCGACGAGCACGTCAAGGAGACGCTGAAGTACACCCGGCAGGCCTGGTCGGAGGGGCATGAGATCGGCACGCACTTCAACGGCCACTTCTGCGCCGGCTCGGGATCGGTCGCCAACTGGACGGCCGCCCAGTGGCACAACGAGATCGACCAGGCGGTCTCCTTCGTCACCGAATGGCGCACCAACACCGGCTGGACCGACGAGGCCCCGCTGCCGTTCGACTACCACAAGGAACTCGTCGGCGGCCGCACCCCGTGTCTGCTCGGCCAGGAGAACCTGCTGCCCACCGCCAAGGAGCGGGGCTGGCGCTACGACGCCTCGTCGCCCGGCGGCCGTCAGAGGTGGCCGGACAAGCGCGAGGGCGTATGGGACTTCCCGCTCCAGGGCATCCCGTTCCCCGGGCATTCCTTCGAGGTCCTGTCGATGGACTACAACATGCTCGCCAACCAGTCGAAGAACACCACCAAAGGCATGCCTTCGCGCTATCCCGGCTGGCGGGCCCAGGCCACCGCTTCGTATCTGGCGGGCTTCAGGCGCGCGTACGAGACGAACCGCGCGCCCTTCTACATCGGCAACCACTTCGAGGAGTGGAACGGCGGCATCTACATGGACGCCGTCGAGGAAGCGCTGAAGGGGATGGCAGGCAAGGAGGACGTACGACTCGTGTCGTTCCGCCAGTTCGCGGACTGGCTCGATGTGCAGGACCCGAAGGTGCTCGACCGGCTCCGCGCCCTCCAGGTGGGGCAGGCGCCCCCGGGCGGCTGGAACGCCTACTTCAAGGCGGCCTGATACGAGGCGTGTCAAGACCGCATAAGGGGTGCGCAGTTGACGGCGCCCCTGTCGTGATCACTCGATCGGGCGCCGGGTTCCGCATTTTGCCCGGAACCGGCCTGACCGTCGCATCCTGCGGTGATGTATGCCGTCAAGTGCAACACGCCGGATGCGGCGGGGCGGTTCGGGCGGCGTCGGGAGGCGGGCGCACGGCCCCCGGGGTCTGCTCGGAACAGGGAAGCGGGCCCCGGCCGGGTCGGCCGGTGCGAGGGTGCGCCGGCTCCGCCCGGCCGCGAACAACGGCGGCCGCGGCACTCGGAGCGGAAAGCGGCCCCGGCGCGGTTCCGGGGCGGAGGGAGCACACCATGCGCGAACTGCGAGCGGAAGCGGTTCTCGACCGGGCGGGCGCGGAGGACCGCGGCGCTCTCCTGTGGCACGTGATGAGCACCGACGACCCCACCACCCTGTGCGGTCGCAGTCTCGCCCGCCAGGAGGCGGCGACTCCGCAGAAGCCGGACCTGACCAACGCCGACCGCTACTGCGGGATCTGCATGGCCGCCTGCTGAGGTCCGGATGCCCGTGAACGGGGGGCCGTTGGTGCGGGGTTTCGTGGTCACCCCTCAAGTGGATCGCGGATCAAGGGAGTTGGTCCGCCGGCCGGTCGGGATCGGGGGCGGGGTCTGCTCCATGCGCGCGTACGAGAGGGGCCGTGGCCAGGACCGCGAGGCACAGCCAGAGGGAGGCGAGGAGCCAGCCGCCCAGGACGTCGCTCGCCCAGTGCACTCCGAGGTAGATCCGGGAGAGCCCGACGGCGGCCGCCCAGAGCAGCAGCAGGGCAGCCGCGGGGCGGGCGGCCGCGGTGCGGGTCGCCAGCGCCCACACGAGCAGTCCGGCCGTGAGCGCGCTGGTGGTGGCGTGACCCGAGGGGAAGGAGTGGCCCGAGGCCGTGGTCGCCCAGTCGAGGGCGGACGGGCGAGGGCGGGCGACGGCCGACATCAGGCCGTACCGCACGGCCTGGCCGAGGAGGAGCACCGCGAGCGCGCCGGCCGCCGCGTACAGGCGCTGTCGTTTGTCGCGGCCCGCGATCAGACCCGCGACGACGGCCAGGGCGTAGGGGAGCGCGCCGGAGCCGGTCGCCGTGACAGCGCGGGCGGTGGCCACGGCGACCGGCGGGCGGTGATCGATCGGCCAGCGGTGCAGGGCCTCGTCGCCCGGCAGCGGCGCCCCGTGGCGTACGGCGACGAGCACCGTGAGCAGCACGAACAGGAGAAGCAGCACGCAGGCCGCCGCGCCCGTGCGCCGCGCCGGACTCATCGAGCGGTCACCGGTGGCCGCGGCCGGTTGTCGTCGGCAGACATCAGCGCGGATCCTCGGTGGCCGTACGGGCGCGGCGGGCGCGCAGGATCTCCAGGGCGACGGGCGTGAGCGAGACGGCCACGACCAGTGCGACGAGCGGCAGCAGATAGCGGTCGATGTTCGGCACGGACGAGCCGAGCGCGTAGCCGCCGAGCACCAGCGCGCAGGTCCACACGAGGCCGCCGACGATCTGCCAGAGGGCGAAGACCCGGGCCGGCACGCCGAGTACGCCCGCGAGCGGGTTGAGCACCGTGCGGACGATCGGCACGAAGCGTGCGAGGACGATCGCCTTCGCGTGCCCGTACTTGGCGAGCAGCTCCTCGGCGCGGGCCGCCCCCTCGTGCAGCTTGCGGGACTTGCTGCGGGCCAGCAGGGTGCGGCCGCCGCGGCGGCCGATCCAGTAGCCCACCTGCGCGCCCACCAGAGCGCCCGCCACCGAGCAGATCAGGACCTGCGGCAGCGAGAGCGACACCGGTCCGTTGCCGCCGGGCACGCACAGCAGGCCCGCGGTGAAGAGCAGGGAGTCGCCGGGAAGGAGGAAGCCGACGAGGAGGCCGGTCTCGGCGAAGAGCACCACGGCGATGCCGAGCGCGCCGAACGCGGACAGCAGCGAGCCCGCGTCGAGGACGTTCACGGCCTGTGGGGCCGAGGCTGCGAACAGGGGTGCGACTGCCATGTCAGTGGGCCCTCCCATAATGGTGGTCGGGCCGCTCGTCCTGCGGATGCGCACGGCCCGGCTGACTACAGTGATGTAGACGGTCTACGGCACTGTAGACGAATGAAGCGGGAGGAGTGTTCCATGACAGCCACGGGAGACGTCGGGCACGGGGACGCACGACGCCCCGCGGGTGAACTGGAGGCCGGAGTCCTCGCCGCGCTCTGGGCCGCCGAGGCACCGCTCACCCCGGGCGAGGTCCAGGCCGCCCTCGGCGGCAGGCTGGCCCGCACCACCGTGACCACGATCCTGACCCGCCTGCACGACAAGGGCGCGGTCACCCGCCAGCGGGCGGGGCGCGGCTACGCGTACACCCCGACGGAGGACGCGCCGGGGCTGACCGCCCGCCGCATGCACACCGAGCTGGCGAAGGAGGAAGACCGCTCGACGGTGCTCGCCCGGTTCGTCTCCCAGCTCAGCGACGAGGACGAGCAGCTGCTTCGCTCCCTCCTGGAAGACTCCGGGAGCGACGGACGATGATCTTCTCGGTGTGGATCCCGCTGCTCGTGCCGTTCCTCGCGGTGCCCGCCGCGCGCCGGCTCGCCGAGGCGCTGCCGCCCCGCCCGGCCGCCTGGCTCCTTGCCGCCGCGGCCACCGGCCTCGCCGCCTGCTCGACCGCCGCGCTGGGGCTGATCGCGCTGGCCGGGGCGCTCCGGCTGCCCTTCTTCGCCTCCCTCGAAAACCTGACGGCCCCGCTGGACGCGCTCCCGGCCTGGCTCGCCATACCCGCCGCTGCCGTCGCGGCCGGTCTCGTCGCCGCCTCCGGGGTCGCCCTGGTGCGCACCGCGCGGCGCCATCTCGCCGAACTGCGCGCCGCCCGCGGCCAGTTGGGGCCCGATGCCGGTGAGCTCGCCGTGCTGCGCGACGCCAGCCCCGACGCCTACGCGCTGCCCGGCCGCCCCGGGCGGATCGTCGTCACCACCGGAATGCTGCGCGCCCTGGAACCGGCCGAGCGCGAGGCCCTGTTCGCCCACGAGCGGGCCCACCTCGTCGGCCGCCACCACCTGTTCCTGGCCGCCGCCGAACTCGCGGGGCACTGTCACCCGGCACTGCGTTCGCTGCGCGCGCCCCTCGCCTTCGCCCTGGAGCGGACGGCCGACGAGTACGCCGCCGGGGCCGTTGGCGACCGCAGGCTCGCCGCGCGCGCGATCGGCCGCGCCGCCCTCGCCTCCCGCGCCGCCGCACCCGGCCGGGCCCGGCCTCGCGCGGTGCTCGCCGCGACGGCGGGGCCGGTGCCGCGCAGGGTCGCGGCCCTGCTCGACCGCCGCCCCGCGCCCCGGCTGCCCCGCTCGCACGGAGCCCGCCTGATAGCGGCCGTCCTGTTGGGCTGCCTGTGCGTCTCGGCGGCCTCGGCGATCGAGGCGGCGGCGGACCTGCACGGCGGGATCGAGATAGCGCAGGGCGAAGCGGGCCGCTGAGGGCGCGCCTGCCGCCCCCGTGACCCGTACGGCCCAGCAACGCTGCGGGTCGGCACCCCGCGCCCCGGAGAGTGGATCCCGAGCCCATCGCCCCACGCTCCGGGAGAAGCCATGACCTGCCTCAACCGACGCGACCTCGGACTGCTCGTGCTGCGGGCCGGTACCGGCGCGGTACTCGTGGCGCACGGTGCCCAGAAGCTCTTCGGCTGCTTCGGCGGCGCCGGACTCGAAGGCACGGCCGCCTCCATGGAAAAGATGGGGTTCCGGCCCGGCAAGCAGAGCGCCATCGCCGCCGGGCTCGGCGAGATGGGCGGCGGCGCCCTGCTGGCCGTCGGCCTCGCCACCCCGGCCGCCGGGGCCGCGGCGGCCGGAGCCATGGCGGGCGCGGTCTCCGTGCACGCCCCGGCCGGATTCTTCGCCGCGGGCGGCGGCTTCGAATACCCGGCGTTCCTCGGCTTCACCGCCGCCGCGATCGGCCTCGCGGGCGCGGGCCGCTACTCTCTCGACCACGCCACGGACCACGTACTCGACCAGCCCTGGACCGTCGCGCTCGCCTTCCTCGCCAGCGCGGTCGCGGCCGCCGCCGTGGTCGGCCGCCGGGCCAGGGAACAGGCCGAGGTCGAGACGTTCGACTGAGGCGGTCGACCGCCCAAGCGCGCCGTCGTCCTTGCTGAGCCACCCGTCCAACAGCCGGGCGCCTCCACGCCCGATGATCCGGAGTCGTACCCTGTCAGACATTGGCGCGTACCCCGCCCGGGGCCGCGACCCTCTGTCCGGCAGGAGTGTGACGCGATGCTGCGCACCATGTTCAAGTCCAAGATCCACCGTGCCACCGTGACCCAGGCCGACCTCCACTACGTGGGCTCGGTCACCGTGGACGCCGAGCTCATGGAGGCGGCCGACCTGCTGCCCGGTGAGCTGGTCCACATCGTCGACATCGACAACGGCAACCGCCTGGAGACGTACGTCATCGAGGGCGAGCGGGGCTCCGGCGTCATCGGCATCAACGGTGCCGCCGCCCACCTCGTGCACCCCGGCGACCTGGTGATCCTCATCAGCTACGCCCAGGTCGACGACGCCGAGGCCCGCGCGCTGAAGCCCAGCGTGGTGCACGTGGACGCGGACAACCGGATCGTCGAGCTCGGCACCGACGCCTCGGCGCCGGTCCCCGGCAGCGACCAGCGGCGCAGCCCGCACGCCCGGATTCCCGCCCAGAGCTGAACCGGCCACCACCGAAGAGGACCCGCACCATGGCAGAGATCCGAGACGACCGCTCCCGGGGGCTGCTCGCGGCCTTCGAGGGCGGTGAAGTGGCGGGCCGCATCGCCTACTTCACCCTCGACGCCGAGCCGGCCGCGCTGGTCGCGGTGCACACCGTCGTGGAGCCCGCGTACGAGGGCAAGGGCATCGCGGGCGCCCTGGTGCGGGAGTTCTACGCCCTGGCCGCGCGCGAGGGTGTGCCGGTCGTGCCGCTCTGTCCGTACGCCGCGAAGTGGGCCGAACGCCACCCGGACGAGGCGCCCGCCGCCCCGGGCGGCCTCGTCGAGGCCGCCCGGGCCCAGCTCGCCGCCAACCCGGAACTCTGGTGACCATGCTCGTGCTCCTGCACACCTCGCCCGCCCATGTCCCGGTCTTCGACGCCCTGCGCGACGAGGACGCCCCGGACCTCGAACTGCGCCACCTCGTGCGCGAGCAACTGCTCAGCCGGGCAGGGGAGTTGGGCCTGGAAGCCGTGACGGGAGACGTCCACGCCGCCCTCGCCGAGGCGGTGGCCCAGGGCGCGGACGCGGTCCTGTGCACCTGCTCCACGATCGGTGGAATCGCCGAGGCGGCAGCGGCCTTGCTCGGCGTCCCGGTGCTCCGGGTCGACCGGCCGATGGCCGCGGCCGCCCTGGTGCACGGCCACCGGATCGCCGTCGTGGCCACGCTCGCCTCCACCCTGGAGCCGACCGCCGAGCTGATCCGCGAAGAGGCCGGCGACCGGCCCCTCGCCCTGCGTACGGTGCTCGCCGAGGACGCCTGGCAGCACTTCGCATCCGGTGACCCGGACGCGTACTTCGCGGAGATCGCCCGCGTGGTGGATGCCCTGACGGAGGTGGATGCCGTCGTCCTGGCGCAGGCCTCCATGGCTCCCGCCGCCGCACGGACCACGATCGAGGTCCCCGTGCTGTCCAGCCCCCGGCCCGGGCTGCGCGCGGCGGCGGCCGTGGTGGGCTGAGAGCCTGCTCCGGAGCTCCGTCCGAGCATGCGACGCCCGGCACACGCGCGGCTCGGGATGCCGCGGTCCGAGCCGGCCGCCGTGCGGGCACGGGCTCTGACCCGGACGGGTTGAACCGGCGGGCGCCGGGAAGGCGCGCGGGTGAAGCTGAACTCAGACTCTGAGGAGGCCGACCATGACCGTCCCGCACCCGGATCCCGTCCCGCCGTGGCCCACACCGCTGCCCGACCCGGAACCGGGCCCCATCCCCAACCCGCCGGGACCGGGCCCCGACCCGGTGCCGCCGAGGCCCGCTCCGGGACCCGACCCCCGGCCGCCGAGCCCCGGGCCCGATCCCAAGCCGCCCGAGCCGGACCCCGACCCCGGTCTGCCGGACCCCGTGCCGCAGCCCCCGGGCCCCGACCCCGTACCGGGTCCGCCGGAGCCCGAGCCGGCCGGCTGACGGCGCCGGGTCCGGCAAAGCCGCTGGTCAGCCTGTGCTGACCTCGGACCGGTCGCCGCCCCACAGCGTGTGGAACGAGCCCTCGCGGTCGGTGCGCCGGTAGGTGTGCGCGCCGAAGAAGTCGCGCTGGCCCTGGGTGAGCGCCGCCGGGAGCCGCTCGGCGCGCAGCGCGTCGTAGTACGCGAGTGCCGCCGAGAACCCGGGCACCGGCACGCCCTGCCGGGCCGCCGCCACGATCACCGCGCGCCAGTCGTCCTGTGCCGCCCCGATCTCGTCGCCGAACCGCTTGTCCGAGAGCAGGCTCGGCAGGTCGGGCTGTGCGTCGTAGGCGCCGCGGATCCGGTCGAGGAACGCGGCCCGGATGATGCAGCCCGCCCGCCAGATCGCCGCGACCGCACCCGGATCGACGCCCCAGTCGTAGTTCTCGCTGCCCGCCTGGATCTGGTGGAAGCCCTGCGTGTACGACACGATCTTCGACGCGTACAGCGCCTGCTCCACCTGCGCGGCGAAGGCCGCCGCCTCGGCCTCGCCCAGCGGCGCCGCGGCCGGCCCGGCAAGGGAGCGGGCCGCCTCGCGCAGTTCGGCGTGGCCCGACAGGGAGCGGGCGAACACGGCCTCGGCGATGCCCGACACCGGGACTCCCAGGTCGAGCGCGATCTGCACCGTCCAGCGGCCGGTGCCCTTCTGCTCCGCTTGGTCCTCGACCACGTCGACGAAGGGCTTCCCCGTCGATGCGTCGACATGGGCCAGGACTTCGGCCGTGATCTCGATCAGGTAGGAGTCGAGGCGGCCGGTGTTCCAGCCCCGGAACGTCTCGGCGATCTTCGCGGGGGAGTAGCCCGCGACCGTACGCAGCAGGTGGTAGGCCTCCGCGATGAGCTGCATGTCGGCGTACTCGATGCCGTTGTGCACCATCTTCACGAAGTGGCCCGCGCCGTCCGGGCCCACGTGGGTGACGCACGAGGTGCCGTCGGGAGCCTTCGCCGCGATGCGTTCCAGGAGCGGCCCGAGAGAGTCGTACGACTCGGCCGAGCCGCCCGGCATGATGCTCGGCCCGTGCAGCGCGCCCTCCTCGCCGCCCGAGATGCCGACGCCCACGAAGTGGATACCGCGCTCGCGCAGCTCACGCTCGCGCCTGCGGGTGTCCTCGAAGTGCGCGTTGCCGCCGTCGATGATGACGTCGCCCTCTTCGAGGAGCGGCGCGAACTCCTTGATCACCGCGTCCGTCGGCTCGCCCGCCTTGACCATGACGACGAGCCGGCGCGGCCGCTCCAGGGCGGCCACGAACTCCTCGGGCGACTCGGCCGCGACGAAGCTGCCCTCGGTGCCGAACTCCTCGACCAGCGCGCGGGTCTTGGCGGCCGTCCGGTTGTGCACGGCGACCGTGAACCCGTTGCGCGCGAAGTTGCGGGCGAGGTTGCGGCCCATGACCGCGAGTCCGGTGACGCCGATCTGGGCTGTTCCACTCATGCGTGTGCTCCTGGATCCTCGGGGTTCGCGGCGCCACGAGCGACCGTCACGGCGCACGGTTGCCGCCCACCCTACGGAAGGTGCCACGTCATCCGGCACGGTCGGGATTCCCGACACGAGGGTCCGAAGGCCCCGACGCCGTAGAGGGCCGCCCTCCGCTTGTCCGACCCCTTGTCATGACCAGTTCGCAGCCCCTATTTTGGCGGCTCTTGATGCCTTCGAGGGGGACTCATGGCCTTACGCGGCCGGCACCGCCGGTATCAGCCGAGCCGGATCAACCGGGCGTCGTTGACGGTCACGGCCGGCGGGGCGGGCATCGCTCTGCCGCTGATCGGCGCGGGCACCGCGGACGCCGCCTCCGTGGACGTGTGGAACAAGGTCGCGGCCTGCGAGTCGACCAACAACTGGCACATCAACACGGGCAACGGCTATTACGGCGGGCTCCAGTTCAGCCAGTCCACCTGGGCGGCGTACGGCGGCCGCCAGTACGCGGCGCGCGCGGACCTGGCCTCCCGCGACCAGCAGATCGCGGTCGCCGAGAAGGTGCTCAAGGGGCAGGGGCCCGGTGCCTGGCCGGTCTGCTCCGGCGAGGCCGGTCTCACCCGGGGCGGCGCGGCCCCGCAGCTGACCACGGCGAGCAAGGGCCGGACCGAGATCAAGCCGAAGGCGGCCCCCGCCGCGCCGAAGTCCCCGGCGCCCCCCGCGAAGAAGGCCGAGCCGCCGAGCCCCACCAAGGTCCCCGGCCAACGGGAGTCGTACACCGTCGTGCACGGCGACTCGCTGTCCACGATCGCCGAGCGCGAGCGCGTCCAGGGCGGCTGGCCCAAGCTGTACGCGGAGAACCGCACGGTCGTCGGGGCCAATCCCGACCTCATCCGGCCCGGCCAGCACCTGACCCTGCCCGGCGCCGCCCCCGCGAAGCCGACGACCCCGCCGAAGTCCACCCCCAAGCCGCCCGCCGCCAAGCCGCCCGCGGCGAAGGTGGCCACCAAGTCGGCCGGGTTCACCGCGCCCGTCGACGCGCACCCCAGCACCCCGTACCACCAGGCCGGTTCGTCCTGGGCGAGCGGCTACCACACCGGCGTCGACTTCCCCGTGGCCACTGGCACCTCGGTGAAGGCGGTCACGGCGGGCACGGTGGTCGAGGCGGGCTGGGGCGGCTCGTACGGATACCAGGTGGTGATCCACCACCCCGACGGCAGATACAGCCAGTACGCCCACCTGTCGGCGGTCAATGTGAAGGCCGGCCAGACGGTCAACACCGGCCAGCGGATAGGGCGTTCGGGCGCGACCGGCAACGCGACCGGGCCGCATCTGCACTTCGAGATACGCACCGGACCGGCCTACGGATCCGATGTCGACCCGCTGGCCTACCTGAGAGCGGGTGGCGTCGCCGTCTGATCCGGGGTGTCCCCCTGGCGTCCACCGGGCGCAGGGGGTGGGCCCGGGGGCGGCACCGGCTTGGCGTGGTGGGCGGCGCTCAGCCGTTCCGTGGTGAGCAGGATCAGGCCGCCCGCCGCCACGACACCGAAGCCGAGGGCGATCGCGGTGCCCGCCGTCCCGTACCGGAACGACTCGCCGAACAGGGTCAGGCCGATGGCCGCGGCGACCACGGGGTTGACGACGGTGACCGTCGCCAGAGGTGCCGCGAGCCCCGCGCCTCGGTAGGAGGCCTGCGAGAGCAGCAGCCCCGAGATCGCGAAGCCGGCTATCGCGCACAGGAGGGGCAGTTCGCCGAGCGGAAGCCCCGACTGCCAGTCCTCGGCGACGGACTTGGTGAACACCGAGGCGAGTCCGAAGGCGCCGCCCGCCGCGGTGGCGAGCAGGACGCTGCGGGTGGCCGCCCGGCGCAGGGCCCTGGACGCCACGAACAGCGCCGCAACCGCGCCGAACCCGGCCGCGGCGAGCACCAGGCGCGACCCCATGGCGAGGTCGTCCGCGTCCGCCCCGTTGGTCAGCGCGAGCAGCCCGGCCAGGCCCGCGGTGGCCATGACCGCGCCGCGCCAGGCCGCCGCCCCGGCCCTGCGTCTGATGAACACGGCCGACATCGGCAGCGCGAACACGATGGTGAGCGCGCCCATCGGCTGCACCAGCGTGAGCGGGCCGTACGCCAGGGCCGCCACGTGCAGCGCCGCGCCGAGCCCGTTGAGCGTGACCGAGCCCCACCAGGCCGGGCGGCGCACGGGGGCGTACGTGCTGCTCGGCCCGGACGCGGCGACGCGCTCCTGCACGATCGCCGCCGCCGCGTACGCGACGGCGGAGACCAGGGACAGCAGCACGGCCAGGACAAGGGCGCTCATGGCTCCACGATGTCTCGTTGCGGACCCCGTGTCGTCGTCCCTGAGCACCGATTGCTCAGTACTCCAGAAGGAGTAGGGACGTACGACCAAAGTCGTCCCAGATATCGGACTTTCAGTAAAACCGCAGCTCAAAATAGGCGTCAAGGAGATCGGAAGATCACCTTCCGTGGATTGGTCCGCCTCTTGGTGCCGTTCGGCGAACGCCGCTGCCCGTGGGGTGGAAACCGGCCACCGACAAGTACGTGCCACGGTGGCGCGAACTGCCACCTACTGGGCAGTACCGGGACGCCGCTCGGAGGTTGTCAGGATTCCTTGACAATGAACTCTCTGTCAGGGCACCCTGACAGGCATGGGAGCTGAGGACACACCGGCCTCGCTGGCCGGACAAGTCACCAACAAGGACCCCGCCGTCGGACTCGCGGCGGTCGTCGCGCTGCGCCGCCTCCTGGAGGAGCTGGAGCGCGTCCACGTCGACAACGCCCGGGACCAGGGCTGGTCCTGGCAGTCCATCGCCACCTCGCTGAACGTCAGCAGGCAGTCGGTGCACGAGAAGCATGCGAGCAGGCGCAAAGCCACGGGCAAGGAGGACTGAAGGTGTTCGAGTTTTTCACTGAGCGTGCCAAGCGGGCGATCGTGGCCTCGCAGGACGAGGCGCTCGCGCTGGGCCACGACTTCATCGGCACGGAGCACATCCTGCTGGGCCTCGCCGGCACCGACGACAGCACTGCCTGGGACGCGCTGACCGCGCGGGGTGTCGAGGTGGACCGGGCCCGCCGGGAGACCGTACGGATCCTCGAAGCGGCCGGGGTGCCGAGCACCGGCGGGCAGCCCGCGAAGGACGCGCTCGCCTCGATCGGCATCGACGTCGAGGAGATCAAGCGCCAGGCCGACAGCACCTTCGGCCCCGGCGCCTTCCAGTACCCCCGGCCCGCGTACACGCCGCGCGCCAAGAAGGTCCTGGAGGCCACCCTCCGCGAGGCGAAGGCCCTCGGGCACGACCGCTTCGGTACGGAGCACATGCTGCTCGGGCTGCTCGCGGCGGGTGACGGGGGCCGGGGGCTGGAGGTCCTCGCGGCCCTCGGCACGGACCCGGCGGGGCTGCGCGCGGAGGTCCTCTCGCGGGTCGCTCCGGACCACGTGTAAATGCCGGTCCACGGGTAAGGGGCAGGAACGGCAAGGGAGTTGGTGGCTCGGCGTGAAATATCCGCCGAGCCACCAACCCGTGCTCCAGCCCCCGCCCGGACCCTTGACGCGTACACGCGCGAGGCCGAAGAATGATCGCGCTCTGACAACGTTGTCCATGGTGTCCACGTGGTCCATGGAGTTCACTTCGTCCGCGGTGTCCAGGGAGGCGGTCCCACTCATGCGTCCGAACCGGAGAACACGGGGGACGGGCATCGCGCTCGCCGCTCTCGCGCTGCTTGCCGGGGTGCTCGCCGCACCCGCCGCCCGAGCCGTACCACCGGCCGGTGGCGGTCAACTGACCGATCTGGTCGACCCGTTCATCGGCACGGAGAACGAGGGCAACACCTATCCGGGCGCCGCCGTGCCGTTCGGCATGGTCCAGCTCTCCCCGGACACCGGCCACAACACCGGCTACGACCACGCCCAGGACCACATCCGGGGCTTCTCCAGCGTGCATCTGTCCGGGGTCGGCTGCGGGCTCGGCGGCGATCTGCCCACCCTGCCCACGACGGGAGACATCACCGAGACCGACTACGCCCGCTACGCCGCCAGGTTCAGCCACGACACGGAGAAGGCGAGCCCCGGCTACTACCGGGTCGGCCTCGATTCCGGGATCACCGCGGAGCTCACCGCCACCACCCGCACCGGCGTCCAGCGCTACACCTTCCCCGCCACCGACAAGGCCAACGTCCTGCTCAACGCGGGCCAGTCGCTGCACAGGACGATCTCCACCGCCGTCGAGATCCTGGACGCGCGCACCGTCCGTACCGCCATCACCGGCAGCGGCTTCTGCCAGGACACCAAGCCGTACACCCTCTACACGGTCACCCGCTTCGACCGCCCCTTCACCGCGTCCGGCACCTGGAAGGACGGCGAGGTCAGCGAGGGTACGAAGAAGTCCAGCGGCAGCGGGGGCAACGGTGCCTGGCTGCGCTTCGACACCACCAAGGACCACACCGTCGAGGCGACCACCGCGCTCAGCTACGTGGATGCGGCGGGCGCGGCCGGCAACCTGCGCGCCGAGGGCGGCAAGAGCTTCGACCGGGTCGCCCGCGCGGCCCGGGGCGCCTGGGAGCGCAGGCTCGAAACCGTACGGGCCCGGGGCGGCAGCGGCACCCTGCGCCGCACCTTCTACTCCTCGCTCTACCGCTCGTTCCTCGCCCCCGACATCGGCAGTGACGCCGACGGCCGCTACACCGGCTGGGACCAGAAGATCCACCGAGCGAGCGGCTTCGACTACTACCAGAACTGGTCGCTCTGGGACACCTACCGCACCCAGACCCAGCTCCTCTCGCTGCTCGCCCCGCGCGAGGCCCGCGACATGGCGATCTCCGTGCTGAAGATCGACGAGGAGAGCGGCTGGCTGCCCAAGTGGGGCTACGGCACCGTCGAGACGAACATCATGACGGGCGACCCGGTCACCCCGTTCCTCACCAACGCCTATGCGCAGGGGCTACTCAAGGGGTACGAGGACGAGGCGTACCGGGCACTGAAGAAGAACGCGGACGGGGTGCCGCCCGCCGGCTCCCCGGCCGTCGGCCGTGAGGCCAACTCCCCGTACATCAGGGATGGTTACGCCCCGTACATCAAGGACCGCCCGCACGCCAAGCCCGGCGACTCCGACTTCGACCACGGCGCGTCCGCGACCCTGGAGTACGCACTCGCCGACGCCATGCTGGGCAGGATGGCCCGCGAGCTCGGGCACCCCGAGGACGCCGCGCGCTACACCGCCCGCGCCCAGAACTACCGGAAGATCTTCGACCCCTCGACCGGGTTCTTCCGCGCCCGCGACGCGCAGGGCGCCTTCACCGGACCCGCCGACCCGGCGAAGAGCGAGGGCTTCCACGAGGGCACGTCCTGGCAGTACCAGTGGCTCGTCCCGCAGGACCTGCCCGGGATGGTCTCGCTCATCGGCGGCCAGGACGCGGCCAACCAGCGGCTCGACTCGTTCTTCGCCTACGACCAGCTCCTCGGTGACCCCGCGAGGACCGCCCGCGAGGTGTGGGTGAACGGGCCGTACTCGTACTACAACGCGGACAAGTACAACCCGCAGAACGAGCCGGACCTCATCGCTCCGTACACCTATCTCTCGACGGGGCAGCCGTGGAAGACGACGGATGTGGTGCATGCGGCGCTGACCCTGTTCACCGACACCCCGACCGGGATGACCGGCAACGACGACCTCGGGACGATGTCGGCGTGGATGGTGCTGTCCTCGATCGGGATCTTTCCCGTCCAGCCCGGAACGGACACGTGGGGGCTGTCCACGCCCGTTTTCGACCGGGTCGACCTCTCTCTCGACCGGCGGTACTACCCGCGGGGTGGGTTCACTGTGACGGCTCCGGGCACGTCTTTTGCCGACCGGTACGTTCGGTCGGCCCGGGTCGATGGCCGTGATCTGGCCCGCACGTACCTCACCGGGGCGGATCTCAGGGCTGGGCGGAACCTGGCCTTCACGGTGGGTGCCGCCCCCTCCGGGTGGGGCACGGCGCCCTCGGCTGCACCGCCCGTTGTGCGCTGAGCGCGTCCCGGTTTTCGGCTGCGGGTCCGTCGTGGCTGGTCGCGCGGTTCCCCGCGCCCCTGAAGGGCACGGCCCCCTGACCACCGCCCGCCCCCTCTTCCCCCGGGGGCGGGCGGTTTGGTATGAGGGGGGATCGGTCCGTACCATGGCGCTTTTGGGAACTTGATATTCACGACTGATCGAGGAACGCAGCGGCGATGACGGTGACAGAGGACTTCCAGGACCAGGAGCACGGTCCCGGTGTCGACGAGCGGCCCGAGCAGGGCGTCGGCCAGGACTTCGGCCCCGGCATCGACCCCGAGCGGCTCGCGCTCTGCCTGAGCGTGCTGGCGGAACTCGACCGGATCGACGTCGACCACCCCGACGCGATCGCCGTGCGCCGCGCCACCGCCGGCATCTACCGGACCGTGAAGCAGCGCCGCCGCCAGGAGCGCCGCGCCGCCAAGACCGCCCACGACCGGGCCGTCACCGAGGCGACCGCCACCGGCTCCGCCGAGCGCATCGACGACGAGACCGAGGGCCTGCTGCCCAGCTCGTCCGTCACCGGCGAGATCGCGGGCATACTCCAGCGCCCCCGGTCCTGCTACATCTGCAAGACCCGGTACGTCGAGGTCGACGCGTTCTACCACCAGCTGTGCCAGAAGTGCGCCGCCGAGAACCGGGCCCGCCGCGACGCGCGCACCGACCTCACCGGCAAGCGCGCCCTGCTCACCGGCGGCCGCGCCAAGATCGGCATGTACATCGCGCTGCGGCTGCTTCGCGACGGCGCGCACACCACCGTCACCACCCGTTTCCCCAAGGACGCCATCCGCCGCTTCAAGGCGATGGAGGACTCCGCGGACTGGATGCACCGCCTCGAAGTCGTCGGCATCGACCTGCGCGACCCGGCCCAGGTGGTCGCCCTCGTCGAGCGGACGACCGAAGCGGGCCCGCTGGACATCCTGATCAACAACGCCACGCAGACCGTGCGCCGGCTGCCCTCCGCCTACGCCGCCCTGGTGGACGGCGAGAGCGCCCCGCTGCCGGCCGGTGAGCTGCCCGCCCACGCGGTCATCGGAGCCTTCAACTCCGGCGCGGTCGACGGCCTGACCGCGCTGCCCGTCGGCACCTCGGGCCTCGACGCCCAGCGGGTCGCCGACCTCGCCCTGGTCGCGGGCAACGCCAGCATCGCCAAGTACCAGGACGGCACCGCCCTGGACGCGGGCGGCCTGCTCCCCGACGTCGTCGACACCAACACCTGGGTGCAGTCCATCGACCAGATCTCCCCGGTCGAGCTGCTCGAAACCCAGCTGTGCAACTACACCGCGCCGTTCATCCTGATCAGCCGGCTGCGCCCGGTGATGGCCGAGGCCGCCCGCAAGGCGCCGAACGGCCGCGCGTACGTCGTGAACGTCTCGGCGATGGAAGGCGTCTTCAGCCGCGGCTACAAGGGCGCGGGCCACCCCAACACCAACGCGGCCAAGGCCGCCATGAACATGGTCACCCGGACCAGCGGCCGGGAGATGTTCGAGACCGACAAGATCCTGATGACCTCGGTCGACACCGGCTGGATCACCGACGAGCGCCCGCACCACGACAAGCTGCGGCTCGCCGAAGAGGGCTTCCACGCCCCCCTCGACCTCGTCGACGGCGCCGCCCGCGTCTACGACCCGATCGTGCGTGGCGAGCTGGGCGAGGACCTGCACAGCGTCTTCCTCAAGGACTACGCGCCCGCCAACTGGTAGGCCTCGGTTTCACAGCGAGGGGCGGCACGCATCGCGCGTGCCGCCCCTCGGCGTCAACAGACGCTTCCCGAGGGCTACTCGACGTACTCCGCGACGAGTTCCAGGACCGGACGCCAGTCCTCCATGACACCCACGTCGAGCCCCACGACCTTCCCCGCGTCGTCGGCCTGCCGCAGGATCACCGCGTCCTCGGCCAGCGGGTCCCGCGCGAAGGCCGCGGCCTCCGCGGGCCCCATCACCCCGCCCTGCGCCCGCAGCGTCAGCGCGCTCTGCGGCGAGAGCGTACGGTCCGGCTCGACCGCCGCCAGATAGCGCTTCGCGGGCACGTGCAGCCGTACGAGGCGGGATACCCGCGCGCCGAGCAGCGGCCGCACCGCCCGCGCCGCCGTGTCGGCGTGCCCCGCATCGTCACCGGGGCGGAGCAGATGCCCGAGATCGTGCACGAGGCCCGCCAACTGGAGCTCCTTGTCGGCCGGGTGGGACCGGCGCAGCAGATGGGCGGTCTGGAGCGCATGGTCGTGCAGATCGACCGGATCGCCGCTGCGGTCGGGGGTGTCCCAGGCGCCCCGGCAGGTGTGAAGCAGTTCCATCAGCTCGTCGACCGAACGCACCGGCCGGTCGTGACCGGGCCTGCTCGACAGCTCCATGTGGTCCCCTCCCCGCGCGCGGCAGCCGACACCGCCAGCAGATCACGGTGGGATGAACATCGGGCTGAACGCCCGGCGAAGGAAAGTTGACGCAAAGGAAGTGGCCCTATCGAGCGCGACCGCGCTCATTTGGTTACTCTAGTGCGAACGGTAGCCACAGCGGGTCCACCAACCCTCGAGGCCCGTTCCGGATCCGTCCCACAACCTGTGGCCGTGATGCGGACAGAGTGCCGGCGCCACCGCGTCAGAACTGCCCTTGCCCCTGCCCTGCGGGCGGACGACCGGGTCGGAGAACGACGCGTGCCGGGACGCCCAGGGTTATTGCGACACAAAGGAGTGCGCGGTGACACCAGAAACCACAGAGCGCGAACGTCGGACGCCGGAACGCGGCGGCGAACGGGCCGCACGGCCCGAGAAGCTCCGCAACATCGAGGTCTGGGCCCGCTCGGCCCCGATCCGTCTCGCGGGTTACGAGGAGGACCTCGCGGAGCCGCACATCCTGCCCGGGGTCGACTGAACCACGGCGGAACCACGAGTCCGTGCCCCTTGCTCGCCGGGGGCACGGACTTTGTGGTGGCCATCGCCCGTCAAAGGGGCCGGAACCGCGGCGCCCGACCAGAAATGTGACGGTGTGTCAGGCAGCCGGTGTGCCCCTTGGCGCCCTGTTGTCCGGGAGTCGGGCAAGGCAGGATGACCGGATGTCCGAGACACCCGGTGACACCACCGCCTTCCACGACCTGTCCGCCTTCCTCGCCATCCCGCGCGTCAACGCCCTCGCGCTCTCACCCGACGGGAAGCGGCTTGTGGCCGCGGTGCAGAGCCTCAACGCCGAGGGCAACGGTTATGTGTCCGGGCTGTGGGACATCGACCCGGCCGGGGTGCGCGAGCCCCACCGCCTGACCCGCTCCCGCAAGGGCGAGTCCGCGCCCGCGTTCGCCGCGGACGGAACCCCGTGCTTCCTCTCCGGGCGCGAGGACACCGACCCCGCCGCGGCCAAGGACAGCGAAGAGGGCTCCGGCGTGTGGGCACTGCCCGAGAGGGGCGAAGCCTCGCTCATAGCCCGCCACCCCGGCGGAATCGCCGGGTTCTCCCTCGCCCGTGACGCCGGCACCCTCGCCTACACCGCGGGGCTGCTGCCCGGCGCGGCCGATGCCGAGGCGCACGGCAAGCTGCTCAAGGACCGCGCCGACGCCAAGGTCACCGCGATCCTGTACGAGGCCGGGCTCACCCGGTTCTGGGACAGCGACCTCGGCCCGGACGAGCCGCACACCTTCGTCCGCCGCACCCGCGACGAGCACGGCTCACCGGTCGACGCGGGCGGCCAGGGATTCGTCAGCGAGGACGCGCCCGCGCTCTCGCCCGACGGCACCCGCGTCGCCCACACCCGCTTCGTCGACGGCGGGGTGCCGGACCGCAACCGCACCGTCGTCGTGGTCGCCGACGCCGCGACCGGCGAAGAGCTGCGCGTGGTCGACCAGGACGGATTCCTGTACTCCACCCCGCAGTTCACCTCCGACGGCACCGGCCTGATCTGCACCCGCCAGCTGATCGAGACGTACGAGAAGCCCTTCGTCTACACCCTCGTACGCATCGACCTCGCGAGCGGCGCGGAGAGCGAGCTCGTGCCGGACTTCGAGAACTGGCCCATCGGGGCGGTGGTCTCGCCGCGCGCCGACGACGCGACCGTCTGGTTCGCCGCCGACGAGCTCGGCCACTCACCCGTCTTCCGGCGCGACGCGGACGGCACCGTCACCCGGCTCACCGCCTCCGGCACGTACACCTCGCTCTGCGTCGCGCCCGACGGACGCGCCCTGTACGCGCTGCGCAGCTCCGTCGATGCCCCGCCCACCCCGGTCCGCCTCGATGCCGCCGCGGCCGACCAGGAACCCGCTGTCCTGAAGGCTCCCGGCGGGGCGGGCCGGCTGCCGGGCACCCTGACCGAGGTGCACACGGTGGCCGACGACGGATTCCCGCTGCGGTCCTGGCTCGTGCTGCCCGGGGGCGCGTCCGCCGAGCGGCCCGCGCCGCTGCTCGTCTTCCCGCACGGCGGCCCCGAGACGTCCTGGAACGCCTGGACCTGGCGCTGGAACCCGTGGCCCTTCGCGGCCCGCGGCTACGCGGTGCTGCTGCCCGACCCCGCGCTCTCGGCCGGCTACGGCCCGCGGATGCACGAGCGCGGCTGGGGGCAGTGGGGCGGCCGGCCCTACCGGGACCTGATGGCGATGACCGACGCGACCGAGGCCCGCCCCGACATCGACGCCACCCGCACCGGCCTCGCGGGCGCCTCGTACGGCGGCTACATGGCGAACCGGATCGCCACCCTGACCGACCGGTTCAGAGCGATCGTCTCGCACGCCTCGATCTGGGACCTGCGGTCGTTCCAGTCGGACACGGACGCCTCGGCCTACTTCCGGCGGATCTTCGGCGACCCCCTGGCCCGGCCGGAACGCTACGAGGAGAACTCGCCGTCCCTTCGGGTCGACCGCATCCGCACGCCCATGCTGGTGGTCCACGGCGCGAAGGACTACCGGGTCCCCGTCGGCCAGGGCATGGCCCTGTTCCAGGAACTCCAGCGCTGCGAAGTCCCCACGAAATTCCTGTACTTCCCCGACGAGGCCCACTGGATCCTGGCCCCGAACGCCGCCCGCCTCTGGTACGCGACCCTGCTCAACTTCCTCGACCACCATGTGCTCGGCGAGGAGTGGCAGCGGCCAGAACTGGTGTGATCTGTAGGTGAGTTGATGCCATGCGCGGCTGGGGAGTTCGCGGTCCGGTATGCCCACAGCATGCCGGGCCGACGGCCGGGCGGCAATAGGTCGGATGAGTTCGAGCATGTGGCGTATTTCTGTTGGGTGGAGCGCATTGACACGCCCTCGGCTCGCCTCAATCATCGGATGTCATGACCGAACTTCCCAGACGCCATGTACTCGGAATGACGGCGGGGGCGGCAGTCGGCGCCGCCCTTCTCTCCCCGGCCACGGCCGATGCGAACCCCCTCACCACCTCGACCGGCGCTGCCGCGAAGGGCGGTGAATGGGGCACGGTTCCCGCGGCCGTTCCCGTCGCGCTCGACCGCTGGTTCGACAACGACGGCATCGACACCGCGAGCGCCCGCGGCGGCGACTTCGACGGATCCGGTTATACCTTCCCCGGGGATGAACTCCCGTCAGGAAACGTCCAGTTGGACGGTGTCACGTATGTTTTTCCCGGCGCCGCCGCCGGGGCGAAGAACAACGTCGTCGCCCTCGGGCAGCGCATCGACCTGCCCCGAGGGCGCTATCTGTCCGGGCTGTTCCTCGTCGCGTCCAGCTACGGGGACGCATCGGGCCGGGCGACCGTGCACTACGCCGACGGCAGCACCTCCGCCGCCGCGCTCGGCGGCCCCGACTGGTACAGCGGCAGCGGGCAGTTGACCGCCGCGTACCGCTATGGCCCGGGCGGCGTGAAGGACCCGCACCAGGTCGTCGTCGCGAGCGCGGAGCTGGCGATGGACCCCACCCGCGAGGCCGTCGCCCTCACCCTCCCGGTCACCAATCCCGCCCAGCCGGACAAGCCCTCCCTGCACGTCTTCGCGCTCTCGCTGCAACCGGCCGCGAACGGGCGCGCGGTCACCCTGCGGGACGCGCACTCGACCACCACGACGCTGGCCTCGGGCGCCCAGAGTGTCGAGGCCACCGTCATCAACGCGGGCACCGTCACCCTGCTCGCCTCCGACGCGCTGAGCGTCCAGGTCGACGTCGACGGAGCCCGTACGGTCGAAGCCGCCCGGATACCCCGGCTCGCACCCGGCGAGCAGGCCAGGGTCCGCATCGGCATCCGGCCGGGGACCGGCACCGCCCCGGGCACGGTGCGGCCCGGACGCGTGGTCGCGCGCGGCCGGGGCCAGGAGGCCGCCTCCGTTGCCCGTCAACTCACCCTGGGTGTACCGGACTTCACTCCGACCGACGCCTCGCTCGCCTCGCACCGGGCGCCGTACTGGTTCCAGGACGCCAAGTTCGGCATCTTCATCCACTGGGGTGTCTACTCGGTGCCCGCCTGGGCGCCCGTCGGCCTGCAGTACGCCGAGTGGTACTGGGCCCAGATGCAGGACCCGAACAACGCCACGTACGCCTACCACCGCACCACCTACGGCGAGTCGTTCAACTACGACGACTTCATCCCGCGCTTCACCGCCGAACGCTTCGATCCCCGTTCCTGGGTCGAGCTGTTCCGCGACGCCGGAGCCCAGTACCACGTCCTCACCTCCAAGCACCACGAAGGCTTCGCGCTGTGGGACACCAAGGTGTCCGACCGCAACGCGGTCCGGATGGGCCCGAAGAAGGACCTGGTCCGCGCCCTGTTCGAGGCGTCCAGACAGTACGCGCCGCAGCTGCACCGCGGGCTCTACTTCTCGATGCCGGAGTGGTTCAACCCCGACAGCCCCTGGCAGGGGCACGGCCCGCGCAACCCGTACACCCTCCAGCCGCTCCCGTACACGGGGTACACGCCCGGCAAGGACTACATCAAGGACCTTCAGGCCCCGCAGATGCTGGAGCTGGTCGAGGGGTACGACCCGGAGATCCTGTGGTGCGACATCGGCGGCGCCAATGACAGCCACCGGGTGCTCGCGGAGTACTTCAACCACGCGAAGAACCGGAGCCGTCCCATCGAGGTCACCGTCAACAACCGCTCCGGCATCGGGCCGCACGACTTCACCACGCCCGAGTACGCCACGTACGACACGGTGGTTACCGCGAAGTGGGAGGCGAGCCGGGGCCTGGACCCGTTCAGCTACGGCTACAACCGGGCCACCCCGGACGACAAGTACATGACCACCGAGGAGGTCGTGCACACCCTCGTCGACATCGTCAGCAAGAACGGCAACTTCCTGCTCGACATCGGACCGCGGGCGGACGGCACCATCCCCGAGATCATGCGGCTGAGGCTGCGCGAGACGGGGCAGTGGCTCAAGACCAACGGCGAGGCGATCTACGGGTCCACGTACTGGGCGCGGATGCCGCAGCTCGGCGCCGACCTCAGGTTCACCGTCCGGCCGGGCCGCGCCTTCTACATCCACTCGCTCGCCAGGCCGGGGGCCACCCTCACCGTCGAGGCGCCCGTGCCGATCCGGGCCGGGGACCGGGTCACGATGCTCGGGTACGGGCGGCCGCTCACCTGGCGGACCAGCGGCAGCGGGCTCGTCATCGACGTGCCGGCCGCGGCGCGGGCCGCGGGCAGCCACGCCTGGGTGTTCAAGGTGGAATGGCTCGGGTGACCCGGGCGGACCCCGTCCGTTTGCGCGAGACGCGAGCCTGCGGCACACAATGTAGGGGCAACTCGGGGCGTACAGGTGGGAGATCCACGTGCCCTCGACCCTGCGCAGAATAGCCGCTGCCGCCGCCGTGCTGTCCGTCGGCGCCTTCGCCGCCGGATGCGGCGGCGGCGCCATCGGCGCCGACAGCGAGCAGGACCTCAACCTCCAGCCGATCGCCGCCGCCGGTCCGGACCCGTTCACCAAGTCCACCGCCGAGTCGACGGCGACCCCCACGCCGGCAGCGCCGCCCGGCACCGGGAACCGCACCCCGGCGCCGGGCACGCTGTCGCCGAGCACCGTCTCGGGCGCCACACCGGGCCTGTACGGCGGCACGCAGTCGGTGGCCAGCTGCGACGTGGAGAAGCAGATCCGCTTCCTCGGCGGCGACCAGGCCAAGACCCGGGCGTTCGCCGATGCCGCTGGGGTCGACCCGGGCTCCGTGGCGGGCTTCCTGCGCGGGCTCACGCCCGTCGTGCTGCGCGTGGACACCCGGGTCACCAACCACGGCTTCCGCGACGGCTCGGCCACCAGCTTCCAGTCGGTGCTCCAGGCGGGCACCGCCGTCCTGGTCGACGACCACGGTGCGCCGCGCGTGCGGTGTGCCTGCGGGAACCCGCTGAAGCCGGCCAACGGCCACCAGGGCGCCTGGCGCGACAAGGGCGAGCCCTGGCCCGGGTTCCGCGCCGACCGCGTCGTCGTGGTGCGGCCCACGACGGCCGTCATCAACAACTTCATCATCGTCAACATCACCAACAACACCTGGATCGAGCGGCCGCGCGGCGACGACGGGCAGCACGACCGCAAGCGGCCCGACATCCACATCGACCCGACCAAGCCGCCGGTCACCGTGCCGCCGTCACCTTCGGCGAGTCCGAGCACCTCACCACCGACCAGCAAGTCGCCCTCGTCCAGCAGCTCTCCCTCGGGCAGCTCGCCGCGGCCCAGCCCGAACTGCCAGACGCCGACGCCCACCGTGACGGTCACCCAGACCCCCAAGCTGACGCCGCAGCAACCGCCGGCCCGGCTGCCGGGCTCGCCCACGCCGACCCCGAGCTGCCCGACGGCCACGACGACGGTCACCGCGACGCCGTCCCTGCCGACGCCTTCGCCCCGGGCGCCCTCGACGCCGGTGCTGCCTCCCGACACGAGCGCGCCCAGCGACCTGCCCTCGCTCCCGACCGGCATCCCGACGAACCTGCCGAGCGGACCGAACTCCGACATGTTCGGGTCCCCCTCGCCGGAGTCGGAGAACGTCTGACGGAGTGCGTAGGACCCCGGTCACCGGCGTGCCGCGCCGGTGACCGGGGCTCCTCCACCCCGCGCCCCCAGCAGGGTGGCGCCGGCCCGCACCGGGGCATTCGAGCCCGTCCGGCATTTCAGGACGAGCGCCCTTGAGGCGCGAACGGGGTCTGGGGCGGAGCCCCAGGAAACGGACGTTTCACTTCTCGCCCACCCCACCCCGCCCCTTCCCGCCGCCTCCCTGATGCGCGTGATCCGGGCTGCGCCTAGCGTGGCCCCATGGACGCGGGTACAGGGGGCGGAGGGGCGGCCGAACTGTGCCACTGCGGCGAGCCGGCCGGCGGCGAGGACTGCCGCTTCCTTCACTCGTACGGCCGAGACCTGCGAATGGGCAGTTTCGACTGGGACCTCGGCACCGGTCTGATGCACATGGACGAGCCCGCGCTCGACGTGTTCGACCTGCGCCCCGACGAGTACGACAACCGCCCCGAGTCGCTGGCCGCCCGGGTGCCGCGCGCCGAGGCCAACAGGCTCGACGCGCTCGTCTCGCAGGCGCTCAAGAACGGCAGCGTCAACTACGGCGTCTACTTCCGCATCCGCTGCCGCGACCGGAGCCTGCGCTGGACCCACACCCAGGGCTTCGTACGCCGTGACGAGACCGGCCGCCCGCTGCGCATCATCGGGATCGTCCGCGATGCCACCCAGGAGCTCGCCGAGTCCACCGCGCGGGTCGGCCTCGACGACGAACGGCGCCGCACGACCAGCGTCGTCGAGGCCACCACCGCCGCCCTCGCGCACGCCAGGACCGTCAAGGACGTCATCGACGTCATGAAGGACTCGCAGGGCCCCGAATACCTCGGCGCCACCAGCCTCGTGATGGGTCTCCTGGAGGCGGGCCGCATCCACTTGATCGCGGAGGGCCCCGAGGGCAGCTTCGTGCCGGGCACCCGGTGGACCCGGGTCGACGAGCAGTACCCGATGAGCGAGGTCGTCCGCACCCTCGCACCCCGCTTCATCGAGTCGCCGCAGGACTTCGCCGACTCCTATCCGGGCCTGTGGCCGAACATCAGCGGCCTCGGCATCACCTCCGCCGCCTACCTCCCGCTGATCGCCCAGGCCCGCCCCATCGGCGCGATCGGCCTGCTCTACAGCGACAAGTGGGGATTCACCAGCGACGAGCGCAACCTCCTTGTCGCGCTGGGCAGTTCGATCGCCCAGTCCCTCCAGCGCGCCATGCTGTACGAGCAGGAGCACGACCTCGCCGAAGGCCTCCAGCAGGCGATGCTGCCGCGCCGCATCCCCGAGGTGCCCGGCGCCCAGCTCGCGGTCCGTTACCGCTCGGCACGGTTCGGCCGGGACATCGGCGGCGACTGGTACGACGTGATCCCGCTGCCCGGTGGACGCGTCGGCGTGGCCATCGGCGACGTACAGGGACACGACACGCACGCCGCCGCCGTGATGGGGCAGCTGCGCATCGTGCTGCGCGCGTACGCCGCCGAGGGGCACACCCCGGCCACCGTGATCGCGCGGGCGTCGGTCTTCCTGTACGAGCTGGACACCGACCGGTTCGCGACCTGCACCTACGCGGAGGCCGACCTGAGCACCGGCGTGGTGCAGGTCGTGCGCGCCGGGCACGTCGACCCGCTGATCCGCCTCCAGGACGGCAGCTGCCGCAGACTGCCGGTGGAGGGGGGCCTACCGCTCGGGCTCTCGGCCGAATTCGGGCGCCTCGAATACCCGGTGTCGACGGTCGAACTCGATCCGGGCCAGACCCTGTTGCTCTACACCGACGGCCTCGTGGAGCAGCCGGGCACCGACCTCGACGACGGCATGCAGGTCCTCGCCTCCCTCGTCAGGACGGGCCCGGAGGACCTCGAAGCGCTCGCCGACCGGCTCTGCGACGTGGTCGACGAGCGGGCCGGCGACGACGACGTGGCGCTGCTGCTCCTGCGCCGGAGCGCCATGGAGGTGCCGCAGGGCGGCGGCCGGCTGCGCCAGCACGTCGCGCAGAACGACCCGGAGGCGCTCAGCTCCTCCCGCCACATGATCCGCGCGGCGGTCCGGGCCTGGGGCGCCCGCGAGCGGTCCGACGAGATCGAACTCGCCGCCGACGAGCTCATCACCAATGCCCTGATGCACACCGACGGCGGGGCGATCGTCACCATCCGGGTCCTCTCCGGCCTCGAGCGCCGCCTGCGCGTCGAGGTGGAGGACCGCTCCAGCGCCCTGCCGCGCCGCAGGGAGGCAGGCTCCTCCGGGGTCTCCGGGCGCGGCCTGATGCTGGTGGACCGGCTCGCGGACGTCTGGGGCGTGGAGTCGCGCGGCAGCGGCAAATGCGTGTGGTGCGAGTTCGTCGTCCCGGAACGAGGCACCGGCCACTGAGAGGCATGAGAAGCGCGACGAGGGGCCGCTGAGGGGCGTGTACCGATGCTCCGTGTCCGGCGGGGGAACAACGCCCGATCAAGAACTGATCAATACTTGGCGGTAACTATACGTAACAACTCATTACTTGACCGTAACCGTTCGTCGGGGTTTGACTGCTCACTCTGTACGGGCGGCACCGTTGCCGCCCGACCGGCTTCCGACCGACACGAGGACCCTCTTGAGCAGTGAGCTGCTTGCACCTCTTGATCTGGCGTTCTGGCACCTCGAATCGGCGGAGCACCCCATGCACCTGGGTGCGCTCGCACACTTCGACCCGCGTCCCGGCACCGACGGCGGGCAGATCCTCGAACTCCTCGCCGAGCGCGCCGCGGCCATCGGGCGCCTGCGGATGTGCGTACGCGGCGTGTGGCTGCCCATCGGCGGCGCGGCCTGGGTCGCCGACAAGGACTTCGACGTACGCCGCCACGTCCGCAGGGTCCGCCTGCCCGCAGGCGACTTCGACACCGAAGCCGTCCGGGTGGCAGGGGAGCTGATGGAACGGCCCCTGGAGCGCGGCCTGCCGCCCTGGCGGATGTACGTTCTGACCGGCGAGGACGACGGTGCCTTCGCGGTCCTGGTCAAACTGCACCACGCGCTCGCCGACGGCATGCGCGCCGTCGCCATCGGCGCGGGCATCCTCGACCAGCTCGCAGCCCCGAGCGCCCGGCGCCGGCGCCCCGTGCCGCCCCGCTCCTGGCTGCCGGGCCCGCGCCAGGTCGCCGGATTCGCCCGCGACCGGGTCGGTGAGCTCACCCGCGCCGTGGGCATCGGCGCCTCCGTGATGCGGGCCAGCCGCCTCGAACTCGGCGCCGGCTCCGCGCTCGCCGCCGACTCCAGCGGCACCCGCCGCCTCGCCACGGCCGTGCTCGACCACGAGGACGTCCAGCGGATACGCAGGGCCGAGGGCGGCACCGCCAACGACGTACTCCTCGCGGTCGTCGCGGGCGGGCTGCGCCGCTGGCTCCTGGAGCGCGACTCGCGCATCCCCGGTGCCGAACCACGCGCCCTGGTCCCCGTCTCGCGCCGCCGCCCAGGAGCTCCGCCCGGCTCCGGCAACAAGCTCTCCGCGTATCTCCTCGGCCTGCCGGTCGCCGAGCCCGACCCGCTGGCCCGGCTCGCCGCGGTGCGCGCCGCCATGGACCGCAACAAGGCCGCCGGGCCCGGGCGCGGCGCCGGAGCCGTCGCCCTGCTCGCCGATCAACTGCCGCCGCTTGCGCACCGGTTCGGGGCGCCGCTCGCCGGGAACGCGGCCCGCATCCTCTTCGACCTGCTCGTCACCAGCGTGCCGCTGCCCCGCTCCCGGCTCTCGCTCGGCGGCTGCCCGCTGCGCGCGATCCACCCGATGGCGCCGCTCGCCCGCGGCCAGTCCCTGGCGATCGCCATGTCCACGTACGGCGGCCGGGTGCACATCGGCCTGGTCGCCGACGGCAAGGCCGTGCCCGACCTGGACCGGCTCGCCGAATCCTTCGGGCAGGAGCTCGCGGACCTCCTCGGGGCGAGCGCGGCTCGCTGAGCCCGCGCGGCCGGTGCACCCTGGTACGTATGCCGGAACTGCCCGAAGTCGAGGCCCTGCGGGACTTCCTCTCCGACCACCTGGTCGGCAAGGAGATCGCGGGCGCTCTGCCCGTCGCGATCAGCGTCCTGAAGACGTACGACCCGCCGTACACCGCCCTGGCCGGGCGCACCGTCACCGGTGTCGCCCGGCACGGCAAGTTCCTCGACATCGACGCCGACGGGCTGCACCTGTGCGTCCACCTCGCCCGCGCGGGCTGGCTGCGCTGGTACGACACGCTGCCTACGGCCCCGCCGAAACCCGGAAAGGGCCCTCTCGCGCTGCGGGTGACGCTGGCCGGCGGGGCGGGCTTCGACCTCACCGAGGCGGGCACCCGCAAGAGCCTCGCCGCCTACCTCGTCCACGATCCCTCGGATGTCCCGGGCATCGCCCGGCTCGGCCCCGACCCGCTGGCTCCCGGCTTCGGCCGCGACGACCTCGCGGCCCTGCTCGCGGGCGAGCGGCGCCGGCTGAAGGGCGCGCTGCGCGACCAGTCCCTCATCGCGGGCATCGGGAACGCGTACAGCGACGAAATCCTGCACGTGGCGAAGATGTCGCCCTTCAAGCCGGTCGCCCACCTCACCGAGGACGAGATCACCGCGCTGTACGAGGCGATGCGCGCCACCCTGACGGAAGCCGTCGAGCGCTCGCACGGGCTCGCGGCGGGCCGTCTCAAGGCGGAGAAGAAGAGCGGGCTCCGCGTGCACGGCCGGACCGGACAGCCCTGCCCGGTCTGCGGCGACACCGTCCGCGAGGTGTCGTTCGCCGACTCCTCCCTCCAGTACTGCGCGACCTGCCAGACGGGCGGCAAGATCCTCGCCGACCGGCGCCTGTCCAAGCTCCTCAAGTGATACCGGCTCACCGGGGGGTGATCGTCGCAAGCCGGGTCCCGTCGGCGGCCCGTACCTCGAACCGGGCGATGGCGTCCTGAGCCAGCGCGGCCGCGCCCCGCATGCGCACGGGCTGCCCGCCGCGGTCCGCCCAAGTCGACACCGTCTGTTCCGAGCCGTCCCGGCCCACCGCGACCAGCGTGCACGAGACGGGCGCCGCGCCCGCGAGGCCGAGCTCCACATCGGTGCCCCACTCCTTGGGCGCGGTCACCAGCGACGCCGTCACGCCGGGTGCGTGCGAGGCCACCTGCCAGCGCGGCGCCACCGGTGCCAGGACGACGCCGATCCCGCCCACCACGAGGACCCCGGCCGCGGCCACCAGGCCGATCCGCAGCGTGCGCCCGCGCCGGCGCCGCTTCGCCACCGCGCCCAGCATCCGGTGCAGCACCGCGGGCGAGACCGGGCCCGCCGGCATCGCCCCGTCCTCGGCATACGCGGCGAGCAGCGCCGTCACACTCCCGAACTCGGTCAACGCCCGTCTGCACGGGGCGCATCCGGCGAGATGCTCCTCGAAGCGGAAAGTGTCGGCGACACTGAGCACGCCGAGGGCATAGGCCCCGACGTCCTCGTGGATCTGCGGCGAACTCATGCCGTCAGGTACGCAGAATCAGTCCGGAACACTCAAGACACACCGGCATCCCACGCCCAAGGGGCGTCCGGCGGGCCGCGGCCCCGGTCACGGCCCGGCGGACACCACCTAAACTCCGGCCTCATGCTGCGCGTACTGGCGGTCGACGACGAAGCCCCGGCCCTCGAAGAACTCCTCTACCTGCTGCGCTCCGACTCCCGGATCGGCTCGGCCGAAGGCGCCACCGGCGCCACCGAGGCGCTGCGGCTGATCGGGGCCGCGCTCGAAGCGGGGGAGGACGGCGAGCAGGGCGTCGACGTGGTCTTCCTCGACATCCACATGGCCGGGCTCACCGGGCTCGACATCGCCCGCCTGCTCGCCGGGTTCGCCCGCCCGCCGCTGATCGTCTTCGTCACCGCCCACGAGGGCTTCGCCGTCCGGGCCTTCGACCTGAAGGCCGTCGACTACGTCCTCAAGCCGGTGCGCGCAGAGCGGCTCGCCGAAGCGGTCCGCCGGGTCGCCGAGCTGATCGGCGACCGCGGCGCAAGCGTCCAGGAGCCCGACCAGATCCCCGTCGAACTGGGCGGTATCACCCGCTTCCTGCCCGTCGCCGACATCGCGTACGCCGAGGCCCAGGGCGACTACGCCCGGCTGCACACCGCCCGCGGCAGCCACCTCGTACGGATCCCGCTGTCCACCCTGGAGGAACGCTGGCGCAGCCGTGGCTTCGTCCGGATCCACCGCAGCCACCTCGTCGCGCTCGACCGGATCGACGAACTCCGCCTGGACGCGGGCAGCATGACCGTGCGGGTCGGCGCCGCCGAGCTCCCCGTCAGCCGGCGCCACGCCCGCACGGTACGGGACCGCCTCCTGCGCCGCACCAGCCGCTGACCTGGCCTTCCCCGAGCGGTGATCGGCTGCGTACACTCCGCGCCATGTCACCGGAGCAGGCCGCGCGGCGCGAGACGGTCACGGGGGAGCCGAGGAGGGTCCGCCCGCTGCCGCGCCACCGCGCCCAGTCCGAGATCGACGAGCAGACCGCGCTCGGCGGCGCCTATGTGCGCTCCCTGATGCGCGGCCAACTCCGTGCCGCCCTCACCGGGTTCGCGGTGCTCGCCCTCACCGTCGCGACCTTGCCGCTCGCCTTCCGCGCCCTGGACGACGACGCCGTCACCTGGTGGGTGCTCGGCTTCGCCGTCTACGCGCCGCTCGGCCTCATCGCCTGCTGGTACGTGCGCACCGCCGAGCGCAATGAAGGCGACTTCGCCCGTCTGGTCGCCGACCGGCCGACAGAGAGCCGCCCAACAGGCCCGTACCCGGCGCGAGTCGACCCGCCAGAAGGCCGCCCGACAGAACGCCGCCCCGCCCCGTGAGCCAGACGTATGCCGTGGTCGCCGTCACCGCCGTCGTGCTCGCCACCGTCCTCGTGGGCGGGTTCGGCCTGCGCATCTCGCGCACCACCTCCGACTTCTACGTCGCCTCGCGCACGGTCGGTCCCGGTCTCAACGCGGCCGCCATCAGCGGCGAATACCTCTCCGCCGCCTCCTTCCTCGGCATCGCGGGACTCGTCCTGGTCCAGGGCCCCGACATGCTCTGGTACCCGGTCGGCTACACCGCCGGATACCTCGTGCTGCTCCTTTTCGTCGCGGCTCCGCTGCGCCGCTCGGGCGCGTACACGCTGCCCGACTTCGCCGAGGGGCGGCTCGAATCGCGGGCCGTGCGGCGCCTGGTGAGCGTGTTCGTGGTCGGCGCGGGCTGGCTGTACCTGGTGCCCCAACTCCAGGGAGCGGGGCTGACGTTGAAGATCCTGACCGGTGCGCCGGGCTGGCTCGGGCCGGTCCTCGTCGCGGCCGTCGTGGTGCTCGCGGTCGCCGCCGGAGGCATGCGCTCCATCACCTTCGTGCAGGCCTTCCAGTACTGGCTGAAGCTGACCGCGCTGCTCATACCCGTGTTCTTCCTGGTCCTCGCCTGGCAGGGCGACGGCGCGCCACGTCCCGTCTACGACGAACCGGCCGCGCTGCGCCACCAGCAGACCGTCCGCTTCGCCGACACCCTGACCCTGCGTCTGACGGGCCCTCTCCCGGTCCGGGCGGACGGCACCGTCGACGGCCGCCGTCACAACGGCGAGGCGCTGACGCTCCCGCCGGGCGCGCACCGCGTCGAGGCAGGCACCCGGCTCGCGCTCGCCGAGGCGACCCGCGTCCCCGGCAGCGCCGCCCGCACCGAACACCCGCTGTACGCCACCTACGGGCTGATCGTGGCGACCTTCCTCGGCACCATGGGCCTGCCCCACGTCGTCGTGCGCTTCTACACCAGCCCGGGCGGCCGCGAAGCCCGCCGTGCGACCGTGGTCGTCCTCGCCCTGATCGGCGCGTTCTACCTGCTGCCGCCCGTCTACGGAGCGCTGGGCCGCCTGTACGCCCCCGAACTCGCCCTCACCGGCGACGCGGACGCGGCCGTGCTGCTCCTGCCCGAGCGGCTCGTCGGCGGCACCGGCGGCGATCTCCTGGGCGCGCTGGTGGCGGGCGGCGCGTTCGCCGCGTTCCTGTCCACGGCCTCCGGGCTCACCATGGCGGTCGCCGGAGTCCTCACCCAGGACGTGCTGCCCTCGCGCGGCGTACGCCACTTCCGCCTCGCGACGCCGCTCGCGATCTGCGTGCCGCTGATCGGCGCGCTGCTCGTCAGCGGGGTGCCGGTGGCCGACGCGGTGGGGATGGCGTTCGCGGTGTCGGCGTCCTCGTTCTGCCCGCTGCTCGTCCTCGGCATCTGGTGGCGGGGACTGACCCCGCCGGGCGCGGCCGCCGGGCTGCTGCTCGGGGGTGGCTCGGCGCTGCTCGCCGTCGCCGCCACCGTCCTCGGGGTGGCCCCGCCGGGCCTGCTCCACGCGCTGCTCGCGTGGCCCGCCGTGTGGTCCGTGCCGGTCGGTTTCCTCGCCATGATCGGCGTTTCGCTGGCCACCCCGGGCCGCATTCCGGCGGGCACCAACGCCGCGATGACCCGCTTCCATCTGCCCGAGGCCCTGGCCCGCGAGGGAGGCGCACGCCGATGACCCTGGCCGCCCTGCTCTTCCTCGGCCCGCTGCTCGCCGCCGCCGGGTTCCTGCTCGGCCGGCGCACCGCCCGGCAGGGGCGTACCAGCGATGTCGGAACCCCCGTCGAACACGCCACCTTCGAGACCCTGCACACCGCCTCGCTCGCCGCGCCCCCGCTGCGCGCCGGGCTCACCAGCGAGGCGGCCCGCAAGTCGGCCCGCGGACTGCGCTCCCTGCTCGGCACCGACGCGCTCTGCCTCACCGACCGCGACACCATCCTGACCTGGGACGGGGCGGGGGAGCAGCACCACGGCGGATACGTCATGGACCAGGTAAGGGCGTTGCTCGACACCGGGCGCGACACGGCGTTCGCGCTGTCCTGCGACGACCTGGACTGCCCGCTGCGCTGGGCGGTCGCCGTCCCACTGACCGTGGACCACCGGGTCCTCGGCACGCTCGTCGCGTACGCGCCCCGGGAGTCGGCGGTGCTCGCACGCGCGGCGGGAGAGGTCGGCCGATGGGTCTCCGTACAGCTCGAACTCGCCGAACTCGACCGCTCCCGCACCCGGCTGATCGAAGCCGAGATCAAGGCCCTGCGTGCCCAGATCTCCCCGCACTTCATCTTCAACTCCCTCGCCGCGATCGCCTCGTTCGTACGGACCGACCCGGAGCGGGCCCGCGAACTGCTCCTGGAATTCGCCGACTTCACGCGCTACTCGTTCCGCCGGCACGGCGACTTCACCACGCTCGCCGACGAACTCCACTCCATCGACCAGTACTTGGCCCTGGTGCGGGCCCGCTTCGGCGACCGGCTCTCCGTCACCCTCCAGGTCGCACCCGAGGTCCTCCCGGTCGCCCTGCCCTTCCTCTGCCTCCAGCCGCTCGTCGAGAACGCCGTCAAGCACGGCATCGAGGGCGCCGTCACAGCAGGCCGCATCACCATCAGCGCTCTGGACGCGGGCAGCGAGGCCGAGGTCGTCATCGAGGACGACGGCGCCGGCATGGACCCCGAGGAGCTGCGCCGCATCCTGCGCGGCGACGGCGACCCGTCGGGCGGCATCGGCCTGCTCAACGTCGACGAGCGACTGCGGCAGGTGTACGGCGACACGTACGGACTGGTCATCGAGACCGGCATCGGCGCGGGCATGAAGGTGACCGCCCGTATCCCCAAGTACCGCGCCGGAGTGCATGGTTGACGTAGCGTCAGTAACAGGAACCCGCTTCAGAACAGATGGATCGCCAAGTGGCCGAGCGGCAGGCCGAGTTCCCAGGCCGGTGTCCACACCCGGGGCTCGTCCTCCTCGTCCGCGTGCGGGTCGACCCCGCCCGGCACCACCGCGTCCAGATCCGTCGCCAGGAGCTCGGTCTCCTCCAGCCACCGCCAGGCGGTCCGCGCCATTTCCAGATCGGGCCCCTGCTCCTGGTCGCCGGCCAGCCGGCGCAGCCGCGAACAGACCCAGCGCCGCCACGGCCGCCCGGCCGCGGTGAGCGAGCTCCACTCATCCAGCCGGGCCACCACCCGGGCGCCGCCGACCGCCCCGTCGGACAGGAAGATCGTCAGGGCGAGGGCGTTGCGCCCGGCCCGGAACTCCAGTGTCGTCGGCGGCATCAGATCGCCGGTACGCAGTAATTCATCAGCGATGTACTCGGCGTACATCCACGCCATCGGCACCACCAGCTCGCCACCACTGGTCCCGCTACTTCCCTCCGGACGCATCCTGTCTCGCCTCTTTCATCGACCGTCCCGGCGCTCCCGGGGAGCTCCAGGGAGCATTGAACCGGGGGCGCGTGCCCGCCGTGGCCAGAAGGGCAGGATCCGTCACAAGACACGAGGTGCTCATGCATGTGCGGCAGCTGCTCGGCGCGTACGTACTCGGCGCCCTCGCGCCCGGCGAGGACCGCGCCGTCGCCGCGCATCTGCGCCGGTGCGCGCCGTGCCGCACCGCCTACTGTGAGGTCGCCGAGGCGCCTTCGCTGCTCGCCCTGCTCACCGAGGCGGACCTGGAACCCGCCGAGGAGAGCCCTTCGGGGCCTGACGCAGAATAGCCGGGCAGCACCCGGGCCAGCGCACGCAGGGCATAGTACGAACGGGACTTGACGGTCCCGGGCGGAACACCCAGCACTTCGGCCGCTTCGGTCACGCTCAGTCCGCGGAAGTACAACTGCACCAGGACCGCGCGGTGTTGGGGTGTGAGCGACTTCACGGCCGCGCGGACGTCGAGCGCGGCCGTGCAGCGCTCGGTGGGGTCGCCGGGCTCCGCCGTCGCGAGCAGCGCCTCGTCGCCGACTTCGGTGGGGCGGGCGAGCCGGCTGCGCCGCGCGTCGATCGCGAGACGCCGCGCGACGGTGAACAGCCAGGGCCGCATCGAGCAGTACGGCGCCTCGAAGGCCTCGGGGTGCTGCCAGGCGCGTACCAGCGTCTCCTGGAGGAGGTCCTCGGCGCGCTGGCGGTCGCCGTAGGTCAGGCCGAGCAGGAAGTGCAGCAGTGCGGGGCCGTGCGCACGCTGCAGTTCGGCCAGATCCCGCTCATGGGCGTACCGCCGGCTGCCCGCGAGTGCCGTCGTCACCGTGCACTCTCCTTCCCTGGGTTCCTCCGGGTTCCTCCGGATTCCGTCGACCGCAGCCGTATCGGAGCGCATCCGGGCGGGCCTGGACAGCCGTCGCGCCGCGCCGTGCGACAAGCGGTCGAACCGAGCGGTGAATGGTGCGGCGAGCGGTCCGCGACCCGGAGAGGGCCGGTCCCGGTGCGTCCGATTCAGCGGTCTTCGGTCTTATAAACGGCTTTTATCCTTGACTGGCCCGTTCTCGGGAGGTGGATTTCGGACAGACCACCGCACCCGATCAACGGAGCCCGATGCACCAGCCGACCCAGCGCGCGCGAGTGAGGGCGGCGGCCGCCGCGGCCCTCCTTCTCGCGGCCACAGCAGGATGCAGCAGCGGGCACCGGCCGCCGCACCTTCAGGACACCCCGCGCGCCCCGGCCTCCGGAACTGCCAGTGCGCAGCGCCCCTTCACGCTGGTCGCCACCGGCGACGTACTGCCGCACGACTCGACCATCGAGCGGGCCAACTCCGATGCGGGCGGCCGGGGTTACGACTTCAGGCCCATGCTCGCCGGGGTCAAGCGGATCATCTCCCAGGCAGATCTGGCGATCTGTCACATGGAGACCGTGTACGGCGCCGACGAGGGCCCCTTCTCCGGATACCCGGCCTTCACGTCGCCGCCGCAGGTGGCCGCCGCGCTGAAGGACACCGGGTACGACTCCTGCTCGACGGCCTCGAACCACACCCTGGACGACGACTCCGACGGCATCGCCCGCACCTTGAAGGCCTTCGACAAGGTGGGACTCAAGCACACCGGCTCCGGCCGCACGGCGAGGGAGTCGGCGACGCCCGCGCGGCTGTCGGCGGGCGGCGCCAGGGTCGCGCAGCTCGCCTACACCTACGACACCAACGGCTATCCCATGCCGGACGGCCAGCCGTGGGCGGTCCACCTCATCGACCAGAAGAAGATCATCGCGGATGCCCGGGCGGCCCGGGCATCCGGCGCCGACATCGTCGTCGTCAGCCTCCACTGGGGCACCGAGTGGCAGACCGAGCCCGACGAACAGCAGCTCGGCCTCGGCAAGGCGCTCACCGCGTCCCAGACGAGCGGGCGCCCCGACATCGACCTGATCCTCGGCACCCACGCCCACATCCCGCAGGCGTACGAGAAGGTCAACGGAACCTGGATCGTCTACGGCGAGGGCGACCAGATCGCGGGCGAGATGTTCAACGAGACCGGTGCGCGCGACCACCGCGGCAACATGAGCTCGATCGCCCGCTTCACCTTCGCGCCGCCGCTCCGGCGGGGGGACCGCTGGCGGGTCACCAAGGCGGAGTTCATTCCGCAGTGGATCGACGTGGAGCGCGGCCGCGTGATGAGCCTGCCCGAAGCGCTCGCGAAGTCACCCGGGCGCGAGGACTACACCGAGGCCCAGGACCACATCCGCGAGGCCGTCCTCGGCCGCGGCGCCGCGAAGGACGGCCTGACGATGGCTCGCTAGCCGAGAGGGCGGGACGCCTACGGAACCACCGTGACCGGCCAGCGGCCCGCCTTCACCAGGCGGACGGCCACCGATCCGATGATGCGGTGGCCCGCCGACTCGGACGCGCCCACGACGACCGCGTCCGCCTTGAGCTCGTCGGCCGCGGTCACCAGTCCGGAGTACGGGTCGCCACGGAAGGTGTGGAACTCCCAGCGGACGTCCCAGATGCCCCGGACCCGTTCGGCCGCCGCCCTGATCTCCGCGACCAGGCTCTCGGCGATCTCCCCGGTGGTGTCGGCCACGGGCGCGCCGAGGGCGGCGCCCGCCGACATCACGGGCTGGACGTACACGAGGGCGAGCAGCGCGTTCTGCCGCCGAGCCAGGCCGCTGGCGTAGGCCGCGGCCCGGAGCGAGGAGTCCGAGCCGTCGACGCCGGCGACGATCACCTTCGGACCGTCGGTACCGCGTTCGAATCGCTGGGACTCAGGGTGGGACTGGGGCTGCTGCTCTGTCACTGTTCGAGGCTATCCGGCCGGGTGGGGCTTCCGACAGGCGGCCCGGCCCCGGTCTCCCTAGAGTGCTGAGCATGACTGTCAGCGAGGCGGCGCCGATACCGTCCCGGACCGGCTTTCTGGGGCGGGTGCCCGAAGCGTTCGCGATGTTCTTCGGCGTGCTCGGTCTCTTCTGCGGCCTCATCTCCCTCATACCGCCCCTGCGCCGGCTGCTCTACCCGATCGTCTGGTTCCTCGACCGGGTCACCGTGCCGGTCAGCGCCAACCTCGCGTACGCCGTCTTCCTGCTGCTGCTCGCGGCCGCGATCGGCGCCCGCAAGAAGGTCGCCTGGTGGCTGGTCGTCATCTACCTGGGACTGCTGTTCCTGCTCGACGTCCTGCTGATCGTGGTCGCCGAATGGATGTGGATCCCCAACGGGGTGTTCTGCGCCGCGGCGCTCGTGGTGCTGATCCTGGCCCGCAAGCAGTTCTACGCGGAGACCAGGCGCGGCGCCTTCCGCCGGGCGGTGGGGGTGCTCTGCCTCGGGCTCGCGGCGGGCGTCCTCGTCGGCTGGGGCCTGGTCGAGCTGTTCCCCAACACCCTGCCGCGCGGCCAGCGCCTGCTGTGGGCCACCAACCGCGTCTTCGGCGGCCTCGTCTCCAACGGCCAGTTCGACGGGCGGCCGCCGCGGCCCCTGTACTTCTTCCTCGGCCTGTTCGGCGCCATCGCCCTGTTGGCCGCCGCCTCCACGCTCTTCCGCTCGCAGCGGATGGAGGCCGCTCTGCACGGCGACGAGGAGCCCCGCATCCGGGCGCTGCTCGGCGCGTACGGCCGCCAGGACTCGCTCGGCTACTTCGCCACCCGCCGCGACAAGGCCGTGGTCTTCTCGCCCAACGGCAAGGCCGCCGTCACCTACCGCGTCGAGGCGGGCGTGGCCCTGGCCAGCGGTGATCCGGTCGGCGACAGCGGCGCCTGGGGCCCCGCCATCGACGCCTGGCTCGACATCGCGCGGCAGTACGCCTGGGCGCCCGCCGTGATGGGCGCCTCCGAAGAGGGCGCCACCGTCTACGCCCGGCACGGGCTCGGCGCCATCCAGCTCGGCGACGAGGCGATCCTGAACGTCGCCAAGTTCGACCTCGACGGCCGTGACATGCGGGTCACCCGCCAAGCCGTCCACCGCGTCGCGCGGACCGGGGCCACCACCCGGATCCGCCGCCACTCGGCACTCACCGACGAGGAGATGCAGCAGATCATCGACCGCGCCGACGCCTGGCGCGACACCGAGACCGAGCGCGGCTTCTCGATGGCGCTCGACCGGCTCGGCGACCCGGCCGACGGCGACTGCCTCCTGGTCGAGGCCTTCGACGCCGACGGCACACTGATCGCGCTGCTCTCCTTCGTGCCATGGGGTCCGGACGGCATCTCGCTCGACCTGATGCGCCGCGACCGCAGCGCGCCCAACGGCGTGATGGAGTTCATGGTGGCCGAACTGTGCGCCGCCGTACCGAAGTTGGGGGTCCGCAGGATCTCGCTGAACTTCGCGGTGTTCCGCTCGGCCTTCGAGGAGGGCGCCCGCATCGGCGCCGGTCCGGTGCTGCGGCTGTGGCGCAGACTGCTGCTGTTCTTCTCCAAGTGGTGGCAGCTGGAGGCCCTCTACCGCTCCAACGTGAAGTACCAGCCGCAGTGGTACCCCCGCTTCCTCTGCTACGGCGACGCCGGCTCGCTCGCCCGGGTCGGCCTCGCGTCCGGCATCGCCGAGGGCTTCGTCTCCGTGCCGAGCCTGCGCAAGCTCTGGGGCAAGGGCCGGAAGCCCAAGGGCGTCACCAAACCCGTGACCACCGCGGGGCTGCCCTCCATCGAGGCGCTGGGCCTCGCCGGGCCCGGTGCCAGCAATGTGACGGAGCGTCAACTTCCGGAGCAGGTACGGGTTCGCCACCGCAAGCTGGACCGGCTGCGCGCGGACGGCACCGAGCCCTACCCCGTCGTCATCGCGGCGCGCACCCACAGCCTGGCCCGGCTCAGGGCCGCGGGCGAGGGCACGAGCGCCACCGTGGCCGGCCGTGTCATGGCCGTACGCGACTTCGGCGGCGTCGTCTTCGCCGTCCTGCGCGACTGGTCGGGCGACCTCCAGCTGGTCCTCACCCGCGAAGGCGCGGGCGAGGCCGTCCTCGGCCGGTTCACCCACGACGTCGACCTCGGCGACCACATCACCGCCTCCGGCACGACCGCCGCCAGCGACAAGGGCGAGTTCTCGCTGTTCGCCACCGCCTGGCAGATGACCGCCAAGTGCCTGCGCCCGCTGCCCGACAAACGGCGCGGCCTCGCCGACCCCGAGGCCCGCGTGCGCCGCCGCTATCTGGACCTCGTGGCAAGCCCCGAGGCCCGCGAGGTCGTACGGGCCCGCTCCACCGCCGTCCAGGCGCTGCGCCAGGGCCTCCTGGACCGCGGCTACCTGGAGGTCGAGACGCCGATGCTCCAGCAGATCCACGGCGGCGCCAACGCCCGCCCCTTCACCACCCACATCAACGCCTACGACCTCGACCTGTATCTGCGCATCGCCCCCGAGCTGTACCTGAAGCGGCTCTGCGTCGGCGGCGTCGAGAAGGTCTTCGAGATGGGCCGCACCTTCCGCAACGAGGGCGTCTCCTACAAGCACAACCCCGAGTTCACGATGCTGGAGGCCTACCAGGCGTACGCCGACTACGACGTCATGCTCGACCTCACCCGCGAACTCATACAGGGCGCCGCCACCGCCGCCTTCGGCTCCCCGATCGCCCGCAAGACAGGCCCGGACGGCACCGTCGTCGAGTACGACATCTCCGGGCCCTGGCCGGTCAAGACGCTGTACGGGGCGGTGTCCGAGGCGCTCGGCGAGGAGATCGGCGCGGACACGGAGGAGGGGAGGCTGCGCCGGCTCTGCGACCGCGCCGGTGTCCCGCACGCCCCGGACAGCACGCGCGGCGACGTCGTCCTCGAAATGTACGAGCGGCTCGTCGAGGAGAAGACACAGCTGCCCACCTTCTACAAGGACTTCCCGACCGAGGTCTCCCCGCTGACCCGCCAGCACCGCGCCGATGCGAGGCTCGCCGAACGCTGGGACCTGGTCGCCTTCGGAACCGAACTGGGCACCGCCTACTCGGAGTTGACCGATCCCATCGAGCAGCGCCGCAGGCTCACCGCGCAGTCGCTGCTCGCGGCGGGCGGCGATCCGGAGGCGATGGAGATCGACGAGGACTTCCTCGACGCCCTCGAATACGCCATGCCGCCCACCGGCGGGCTCGGCATCGGCGTGGACCGGCTCGTCATGTTCCTCACCGGCCTCACCATCCGCGAGACCCTGCCCTTCCCACTGGTCCGCCGCACCTGAGAGCGCCGGCGGCCGATGGCGCCGGGTGACTCCATTCGTGCTGGTGTCATCCCGGTGTTGACGTTTCGTCGGCCTCGCGGCGACCCGCACGCCCTAATCTTCCGCCATGACGAACAAAAGCCATATGTCATGAAAAGGGATCGGATGCTCCCCGGTCGGCGGACACTGCTGCGCGTCACCGCCTGCCTGGGGGCCGCCGCCGCGGTACGCATGCTGATCGCCGAGGACACCGGCGGCCCCGCGCCCGCGCCCCGGCCGGCGCCGGCCGCGGGACCCCAGGCCGCCGTACCGCGGCTGGGTTCCAGCGGGCACCGCCTGGAACCCATGACCGGCGACACCCCGCCGCGCTACCACACGGCGCTGCCGCCGGTGCGGACCAGGCCGTTCCTCAGCATGCCCGAGCTGGGGGAGCACTCGATGGTGCTGACCTTCGACGACGGGCCGGACCCGCGCTACACCCCGGGCATCCTCAAGACCCTGCGCGAACACGACGTGCGCGCCGTGTTCTTCCTCTGCGGCGAGATGGCCACCGACAACCGCGACCTGCTGCGCGAGATGCGGGACGACGGGCACGTCGTCGGCAACCACACCTGGACCCACCCCCAGCTCAACAAGACGGCCCCCGCCCTGATCCGCTCCGAGATCGGCCGCACCAGCGAAGTCATCGAGCAGACCCTGGGCGAGCCGCCCCAGTGGTTCCGAGCGCCGTACGGTGCCTGGAACCGCAACGTGTTCGAGATCCAGGCCGAGATGGGCATGGAGCCGCTCGCCTGGACCGTCGACTCCCTCGACTGGACCACGCCCGGCACCGCCACCATCATCCGCCGCGTCCTGGACGGAGCGGCACCGGGCGTCGTGGTCCTCTCGCACGACGCGGGCGGCGACCGCTCGCAGAGCGTCGCCGCCCTGCGCACCTATCTGCCCGAACTCCTGGCGCGCGGCTATGAGTTGAAGGTTCCGCCACGCCGCAGATGAGCTGCTGGAACGTTACTTCGTGGCGATCAGCCGGGCGAAGACGACGACGTTCGAGTTGTAGCCCCGGCTCTTGGAGAAGCCGCCCCCGCAGGTGATCACCCTCAGCTCCGGGTGCCCGGTGTCGCTGTACACCCGGGTGCCCGGGAAGGCGTTCTTGTCGTACACCTCGATGCCGTACACCTCGAAGACCGCGGTGCGCCCGTCGAGGCGCTCCACCTCGATGTGGTTGCCCTTCTCCAGCGAGCCGAGGCCGTAGAAGACGGCCGGGCCCGTCGTGTTGTCGACGTGCCCCACCACCACGGCCGTTCCGCGCATGCCGGGGGCCACGCCGTTCTGGTACCAGCCCGCCAGGTTCGGGTCCTGCGGCGGGGGAGCCTGCACCCAGCCCTGGGCGTCCGTGCCCACATCCATGATGGGCGCGTCCACCTTGATCGCGTCGATCCGGATCCGGGAGGCAGGGGCGTAGACGAGCGGTTCGACGGGGGCCACCGGACGCGACGAGGAAGCGTTCCCCGACCGGCTGTTCAACGCCGCCGCCGCGGCCGGCTGCGGCGGGCCCATCGTGATGTCGGCACCGTTGCGCATCAGTGCCAGGCCGGTGAGCATCACCAGGGCCAGGGCTCCCCACGGGGAGCGCCTGCGACGCTCCATGCCGCTCTCATCCTGCGCCATGTCTCTCCGCATCCCTTTCGCCGTCCACCCTCAGAGCGCCTTCCGAGCACCGTAAAGGTGCCGCACCCACTCGGCGATCGGACGAGGGCGAACGGGTGGCGGCCGAGTGCGCCTGACCCATCCGGGTAACGCGGTGGCAAAACCGATCTGACGGTCTGTGACCTGCGGGTCCGTCAGATTCCGCGTCCATCCGGGGTCGCGGCGGTTCACCAGGGTGGATCAGTGCCGACATGCGGCTTGTATGAGTGGCGGTGAGGGTTCGTCATGGGAGGCGTACTCGTCGATCATCCCGGAGCACCGCTTTGGGGCGTCCTCCCTTGGAGGTTCAACGATGCGTGCTTCACGCGCTCTCACGGTGGCGCTCGCGGTCGGCGCCGCGGTCGGGCTCGCCGCCCCGACGGCCGTCGCGGGCGGCCCGTCGACCAGCGGTCCGACCAATGTCGAGGTCGACCCCTCCGTGGTCCACCAGGGCGCCACCCTGAGGATCACCGCCAGGGGCTGTCAGAACGGCGGCAGAGTCAGTTCGAACGCCTTCGACGAGGTTCACCTGTCCTCGGGCGACATCAACTTCGCGACCGCGAGGATCCACGACCACACGACGCCGGGAGAGTACCAACTGGCGGTCAAGTGCAGGGACAACGACCGGGTGGCGACGCGCAGCTTCCGGGTCCTCGAAGGCCGGGGCGCCGACGGCGGGCTCGGCGGCGCGGCGGGCCCGAGCGACACCGAGATGGCGGTGGGCGGCGCCCTCGTCGGTACGGCCGCGATCGGCGGCGCGCTGTTCGTCGCCCGCCGCCGGCGCCAGGACGTGCGGGTCTGACCGGACGAACCTCCCCGGAACGACCCCAACGGCCGGTCACCCCCGAGTCCCGGCCAGGGCTCGGGGGCGACGGGTGCCATCGGACACCCCTAGTGCCGGCGGTCGACCCAGCGTCGGCGCAGGAAGTAGACGGTGCCGGCTGCCGAAGTCGCGATCAGCGTGGTGCCGACCGTCATCTCCGCGGGGCTCAGGCCGTCCTTCACGCTGCCGCCGAGGCCGCCGCGGACGCCGAGCGGGGCGGTGGCGCTGGGCCGGACGGTGGGGCGCACGGTGGAGCTGGTGGTCGGGGTGGCGCCGGCGATCGTCAACTGCGCGGTGCCTCGTGAGTTGTTGCAAGCGAACGTCACGGTGTAGGAGGCGCCGCGTTTGGCGGTCGAGTCGACCGTCGCGTTGCGCGAACTCTCCGGGGGGACCGTGATCGTGTCGAAGATCCCGGAGGACACCGTGGCATTGGCCGGGCAGTTCGTGACGTTCAGCGTGACCTGGCCCCCGGGCACGATCACCGAGGGCGTCACGCTGAAGCCGAACGGCGGGATGTTGGTCGCGTTGGAGCTTCCATCGGCCGCCGTGGCGGCGGCCGGCATGCTGAGCGAGAGGGCGGCGGCGCCGAGCAGAGCGGTGGATGCGATGCGTATCGCGCCCATGGTCGATCCTCCGGTCCCCGAGGAGCAGCTGCGGAACCAATTCCACATATGGGGGGAGATGCACCTCGATGCCCGAAACGCTAGGAGGTGGCCCGGCGTGTCGCGACCCCTGTACGGCGAACGGGGCATCGCGATCCCCCGCCCGGCCTAGCAAAAGGCCCCGCCGGTCCGACGGGGCCATACGGGTGACGCAGTTGTCAGTGGATGCCGGGGAACAGGTCGAGGAACGGCCCCGCCGTCGCCGAGATCCCCCGGCCGAAGGGGGCGTCGAAGTCCCAGATCAGGAACAGCAGGAAGGCGATCAGGGCGCTGAAGAGCCCGGCGAGCAGCAGCTCCCGCCAGGTGCGCCTGATCTGCAGTGTGAAGATCAGCCCGATCGTGACGAGCGCCCCGCTGATCAGGCCGAACCAGACGACCCCGGGCATGGTGGCGCCCGCCCCCTGCCCGCGGGCGGTCCGGGCTTCGTCGACCGCGCCCACCTGGTCGATCAGCGGCTGGTAGGCCTGCGTCTCGTAGTCGTTCGCCGGGTGGTAGTCGGTCACGTCGCGGCGGATCTTCTCCAGCTTCTGGGTGCCCTCGTCGGTGAGGTCGCCGTGGTCGGCCATGTAGCTCCACTCTGTGTGCACCACGTAGGAGGCGTACGCCTGGACGTCGGCCCGGGTACGGTCGCGCACCTCGGCCGGGTACACCTGGACCCGCTGGTCGATCTCGTGCAGCGCCTGGGCCTCCTGCTGCACGTCCGCCTGGGCGGCCCCGCGGCCCTCCCAGACGCCCGCGATGGCGAGGCCGAGCACGATGGCGTACACCACGCCGATCATCATCGTCATGTATTCGATGACGTCAGGGGTTCCGGATGGGTCGTCGTCGGGGTCGAGGCGGCGGTTGCTGAACAGGGTGATGGTCAGGACGACCGCGCAGGCGGCGGCCATCGCGATGAGCAGGACGAGCCAGTCGGACAAGGGGACCTCTCAGGTCGATGGGGCTCAGCGCGAGCGGGAGCCGGAGCGCGAGCGGAGGAGCGCCGCGCCGAGCACGGCGGGCGCGGTGACGAGCAGGGTGAGCGTGACCGGGGATAGCCGGGGCGCGGGCTTCTTGCGCGGCGGCATCCGGTAGTTGTGCAGGGCGATCCGGTGCGCCGCCGGCGGCGCGGGGTGCGCCGAGGCGCCCGGCGAGGGCGCGGGTGGGACCACGGGCGGTGCGACGGGCGGCGCCTCCGGCACCGGCGGCTCGGCGGGCCGGTGCGCCGCGGGAGGCGCGGGTGGCGCGGGTGGCGGCGGAGTCGGGTGCGGCGCCGGGCGGGGCGGCGGCGTGGGCCGGGGCGCGGGCTTCCCGGGTGGCGGCGGCGCCGGCGCGTGCGACGGCGGGGCCGGGGGCTCCCGGGTGGGCGTGGGCGTGGGCGTCGGGCTCGGCCGGGGCGGCCAGGGGCACCGGGCATGGCCGGCCTGCGCGATCGCCCAGGGCGAGCCGCTGCTGCCCTGCGTGACGGAGGCGTACGCACAGGCGTCCGCCTGCGCGGCCGGTGCCGGTACGGCGAGCAGCGCGGTGAAGGCCGTGGCGGCGAACAGCCGCCCGGCTAGGTGTCGTCGGTGCACGGGGTGATCATCGGGCCGCCGGGCTCCTGTGTTGTCGGGTGCTGAAGCGATTCGCCTGAACGGGGGAGATCCCGGCGATTTGCGTTCGGCACGTTGACCGGCTGTTCGGGGCCGTTCGGAAAAATTCTCGGCCCGCGTTGAACGCACCGCCTCCCGCCACCCGTACTTAGGGCCATCACCCGGCGCATCCGGCGCCGCAACAGCCTTACGGACAACGGGAGTTGACATGGTCACCTGGCGCAGCGCATCGCTCGCGGCAGCGGCGGCGGCAGTACTGGCAGTGACCGCGACGGGCTGCGGCCAGGACAAGAGCAGCGGCTACAGCAGCGGAAACGGCCAGCCGGTGGGCAACGCGAGCACCGCCCAGCAGCCCGGCGACAACGCCTACGGGTCGAGCGGCGGCTACGGGCAGGCGGGCGGTGCCGAATCGTCCGCCAAGCAGGCCGGGCAACTGGTGGTCAGCGACAGCAAGGAGCTCGGCAAGGTCGTCACCGACAACGCGGGCTTCACGCTCTACCGCTTCGACAAGGACACCGCGAGTCCGCCCAAGTCGAATTGCGAGGGCGACTGCGCGAAGGCCTGGCCCGCGGTGCCCGCCGACGGCGTCACCGCGGCCGCCGGCACCGACCAGTCGGCGCTCGGCTCGGTCACCCGCGCCGACGGCACCAAGCAGCTCACCATCGGCGGCTGGCCGATGTACCGCTACGCCAAGGACACCAACCCCGGCGACACCAACGGGCAGAACGTGGGCGGAACTTGGCACGCCGCGGCCCCCGACGGAAAGAAGGCGGCGGCCGCGGCCGCCGCGCCCGCGCCCGCCGCGGCGATGCCGGGCCTGTCCGTCCGCAAGGACCCCAAGCTCGGCGACGTCATCGTGGACGCGCGCGGCATGACCGTCTACCGGTTCAAGAAGGACTCGGCCTGGCCCATGAAGTCCGCCTGCACCGGCGCCTGTCTGGAGAAGTGGCCGGTGGTGGCGCCCGTCGACAAGGCCAACACCAAGGGCATCGCCCTCAAGGGCTTCGTCACCTTCGACCGGCCCGACGGCGTGAAGCAGCAGTCCATCACCTGCTGGCCGGTCTACACGTTCTCCGGCGACACCAAACCCGGCGACACCAATGGCCAGGGCGTGGGCGGCACGTGGTACGCCGTGTCCCCCGAGGGCAAGCTCATCGGCGCACCCAAGTAACCCAGGGCCCAACCCTGTCGGCCCGTCACCGCGTCCCCCCGCGCGGCGGCGGGCCGATGCTCGTGTCCAACCCCCGATACGATGGCGCACGCTCCCGCTTCCGCCCGTACGATCCGGCGCACATGCCCTCGGCGTGTGACCAATAACGGACGAGCATTTTCCGTTTTTACTCGCTCTCCCGGCGGACGATCAGTAGCCTCAGGCCCAAACAATGGTCATGGTCATGGCCGTCCTGCGGCGACTTGTTGGAGACATTGATGGAGCGTCCCGCCTGGGCCCCTCAGGGCATCGACATCTCGGTGCCGAGCGTGTCCCGCATCTACGACTACTACCTGGGCGGTTCGCACAATTTCGAGGTCGACCGGGAAGCGGCCCGCGAGGCCATGCGGTTCATGCCGGGACTTCCCAAGGTCATGCAGGCCAACCGGGCGTTCATGCGCCGCGCCGTGCGCTTCGCGGTCTCCGAGGGCATCACGCAATTCCTGGACATCGGATCCGGAATCCCGACTTTCGGAAATGTTCACGAAGTCGCCCAGGCGGCAAGCCCCGAGGCCCGCGTCCTGTACGTCGACCACGACTCGGTCGCCGTCGCCCACAGCCGCGCCGTCCTGGAGGGCAACGAACTGGCCGGGATAGCCGCGGCCGACCTGCGCAAGCCGCACGACATCCTGAACGCCCCCGAGACCGCCCAACTCCTCGACCTGTCCAAGCCGGTGGCGCTGCTCCTGGTCGCCGTACTGCACTTCGTCGAGAACCAGGACGATCCGTACAAGGCGGTCGCCGAGCTGCGCGACGCACTCGCCCCCGGCAGCCTCCTCGTCCTCACCCACGCCTCCTACGAAGGCATCCCGCTCAGCGAGGAGGAGGCCGGCGGCACCGTGGGCGTCTACCGCAGCATCAAGAACCCGCTGGTCATGCGCTCGCGCGAGGAGATCACCGGATTCTTCGACGGGTACACGATGCTGGAGCCCGGCCTTGTCCCGATGCCGCTGTGGCGGCCGGAGAACGATGCCGACCAGGAAGATCCGTACGCCTTCTCTGGCTTCGCCGGTGTGGGGCGCAAAGCGTGAGCATCCCGCCCCAGGCGCAGGCTCCGGACCTGGCGCCGGACAGCCCCGAGGACCGGCTCAGACGGTTCGCCACGATCTGGAGCCGGGCCATCTTCCCGGTGACGGCGACCTCGCTGACCCGGCCCGAGTTCGAGCAGCACCTGGTGCCGCTCGCCCGCCGCCTCATCGACGCCCTGCACGGCCGGCACTTCGACCCGTCGCCCGCCCAGGAGATCGGCGCCGCCCTGGTCGCCGTGCACTGCACCGACCCGGACGCGCTGAGCCGTACCCTCGGCGTGGTCGAGTCCTATCTCGTCCTGTACTGCGGCGCGGGCGACGAACTGGCCGCCGAAGAGGCGCGGGCCCGCTGCGCCCGGCTCCAGCACGCTCTCGCGGCCGGCTTCGCGGCGGCGCTGCGCGAACGCACCCGCTCCGAGCAGGAGGCCATCGCGCGCTCCGCGATGTCGGCGCGCAGCGATGCCCTGGAGGCCCTGCACGCCACCGAGGCGCGGTTCCGCGCGGTCTTCGAAGGCGCCGCCATCGGCATCGGCATCGCCGACCTCGAAGGCCGCGTCCTGGAGGTCAACGAGACCCTCACCCGGATGTTCGGCGGCATGGAGGGCCAGATCCGCAGCCGCAACGTCAGCGAGTGGGTGCACCCCGAGGACGCCCCTCAGGTCTGGAAGCTGTACGAGGAGCTCGTGCGGGGCGAACGCGACCACTACCGGGTCGAGAAGCCCTACTACCGCGGCGACGGCACCGTTCTGTGGACCAACCTCACCGTCTCGCTCCTTCGCGACGCCGAGGGCCGGCCGCAGTACCAGCTAGCCCTCATGGAGGACACCACCGAGCGCCGGCTGCTCAACCTGCGGCTGCGCTACGAGGCCACGCACGACGCGCTCACCGGGCTGCCCAACCGCACCCTGTTCTTCGAGCGCCTGGAGAAGGCGCTCGCCCCGGGCGACGGCAAACGCTTCGGGCTCTGCTACCTCGACCTCGACGGGTTCAAGGCGGTCAACGACAGCCTCGGCCACTCGGCGGGCGACCGCCTCCTGGTCGAGGTCGCCGACCGGCTGCAGAGCTGCGCGACCGGGCCCGGCGAGATGGTGGCGCGGCTCGGCGGCGACGAGTTCGTGGCCCTGACCACCGGTCCCGACAGCGAGTACGAGGCCGACGAGCTCGCCTCGCGGATCCTGCACACCCTCGCCACCCCGATCCGCATCGAGGGCCGCGAGCTGACCGTGCGCGGCTCGATCGGCGTCGTCGAGGGCCCGGCGGGCGAGCGCAGCCCCGCCGAGGTGCTGCGCAGCGCCGACATCACGATGTACCGGGCCAAGTCGGCCGGCGGCAACCGCTTCGAGTTCGCCGACGCCGAGGCCGACGCCCGCGCGATCACCCGGCACGGGCTCACCAACGCGCTGCCCGCGGCCCTGGAGCGCGGCGAGTTCTTCATCGAGTACCAGCCCCTTGTGCACCTCGGAGACGGCAGCGTGCACGGCGCCGAGGCCCTGGTCCGCTGGTCGCACCCGCAGCACGGCGTGCTCGGGCCCGACCGGTTCATCCCGCTCGCCGAGCACACCGGGCTCATCGTCCCGCTCGGCCGCTGGGTGATGCAGGAGTCGGTGCGCCAGGCCCGGGCCTGGCAGGAGGCCCACCCGAGCGCCACCGACGGCGGCCCGCTGCGCATCAACGTCAACCTGTCGCCGACCCAGCTCTACCACCCGGGCCTGGTCGCCGACACCGTCGAGATGCTGGAGCGCACCGGGCTCGCCCCGGGCGCGCTGTGCCTGGAGGTCACCGAGTCCGCGCTCATCGGCGCCGACGACGACCTCCTCAAGCCGCTGCGCCAGCTCGCCGAGATGGGCGTCGACATAGCCCTCGACGACTTCGGCACGGGCTACTCCAACCTCGCCAACCTGCGCCGGCTCCCGGTGAGCGTGCTCAAGCTGGACCGGTCCTTCACCCAGTCCATGCAGCAGCTGCCCGCCGACCCCGTCGACATCAAGATCGTCGAAGGCATCGTGTCGCTCGCGCACAGCCTCTCCCTCGCGGTCACCGTGGAGGGAGTGGAGACGGGCGCCCAGGCCGAGCAGCTGAAGGAGCTCGGCTGCGACACGGCCCAGGGCTGGTACTACGCGCGCCCCGGGGCGCCGGACCGGATCCACTCCCTGGCGCTGGTCGACGCGGTGTGACCCGGCGCCGAGGGGCCTAGGCCGGGCCCCGCTGCCCCGTCCCGATGCCGAGCAGGACCCGCTGCAACTCCCGTGCCGCGCGCGGCGGGTCCACGTCGCTCCGGTGGGCCAGAGCGATCGTGCGGCGCAGGCCGGGGCGGGCCAGCGGGGTCACCCGCAGGTCCCTGGCCCGCGCCGCCACCATGCTCGGCACCACGGCCACCCCGAGCCCGGCCCGTACGAAGCCGAGCACGGCGTCCATCTCGCCGCCCTCCACCGTGAACGCGGGCTCGAAGCCCTCGGCACGGCAGGCGGCCACCGTCAGCTCCCGCAGGTCGTAGCCGTGCCGGAACATCACCAGGGGAGCGTCGCGCAGATCGGCGATGCGCACCGAGGAGCCCGAGCCGGGCGGCGCCTCGGCCGCCGAGGAGACCACCACCAGGTCCTCCTGGAGCAGCTCGATCGTGGTGAGGGCGGGGGAGGCGGCCGGGAGCGGCAGCACGATGAGCGCCAAGTCCAGTGCGCCGCGCGCCAGTTCACGTACGAGATCGTGGGAGCCGCCCTCCTCGATGAGGAGCTGGATGCCCCGGTGGCGGTCGTGGAAGGCGCGCAGCACATCCGGCAACAGGCCCGTGCACAGGCTCGGTGTCGCGCCCAGGCGCACCCGGCCGCGCCGCAGCTGGGCCAGCTCCTGGACTTCGATGCGGGCGGTGTCCGCGTCCGCCAGGATGCGCCGGGCCAGCGGAAGCAGCGCCTCGCCCGCGTCGGTGAGTGCGATGTTGCCCCGGGCACGGCTGAACAGCTCGGCGCCCAGCTCGTTCTCCAGCGCCTTGATCTGCTGGGAGAGCGAGGGCTGCGAGACGTGGACGCGCTCGGCGGCCCGGGTGAAGTGCCGGGTCTCGGCGACCGCCACGAAGTAGGTGAGCTGCTGGAACTGCATGACCCCTACGATAGGTCATCTCTATGGAGATGAGCCGAACCATGTCTTGGACCTCTTGGGTCCTTGGCCTCTAGCGTCGATGACATGGCTCTGGCAACGCGGACGGACAAACGGCCGTCCATGACGCGCACACTCTGGGACTCGACCGTCGGCAAGAAGACGGTCATGGCCGTGAGCGGTCTGATCATGCTGTCCTACCTGGTCGTCCACATGATGGGCAACCTGAAGATCTTCTTCGGGGCGGGCCAGTTCAACGCGTACGCGCACTGGCTGCGCACCATCGGCGAGCCCTTCCTGCACTACGAGTGGGCGCTGTGGCTCATCCGCGTCGTCCTCGTCGCCGCCGTCGTGGGCCACGCCGTGTCCGCGTATCAGCTCAGCCGCCGCGACATCAAGGCCCGGCCGAGCGGATACGTCCACAAGCGGGCCCGCGCCAGTTACGCGACCCGCACGATGCGCTGGGGCGGCATCATCCTCGCCCTGTTCATCGTCTGGCACATCCTCGACCTGACGACCGGCACCGTGCACTCCGGCTTCCGGCCGGGCCACCCCTACCAGAACGTCGTGGACACCTTCTCCACCTGGTACGGCAACGTCATCTACATCGTGGCCATGGCCGCCCTCGCGCTGCACATCCAGCACGGGTTCTGGAGCGCCGCGCAGACCCTCGGCGTGGGCAACGCCACCCGGGACCGGGTGCTCAAGACGCTCGCCAACGTCCTCGCCGTGGTGCTGTTCGCCGGATTCGTCTCCGTACCCGTCGCCGTCATGACCGAAGTGGTGAGCTGACATGACCTCGTACACCAACTACACGCTCGGCGACCCGGTATCCGACGGCCGTGCGCCCCGGGGGCCGATCGCCGAGCGCTGGGACACCCGCCGCTTCGAGGCCAAGCTGGTCAACCCGGCCAACCGCCGCAAGCACACCGTCATCGTGGTCGGCACCGGGCTCGCGGGCGGCTCGGCGGGGGCCACGCTCGCCGAACAGGGCTACCACGTCGTCCAGTTCTGCTTCCAGGACTCGCCCCGCCGCGCCCACTCCATCGCCGCCCAGGGCGGCATCAACGCCGCGAAGAACTACCGCAACGACGGCGACTCCATCCACCGGCTCTTCTACGACACCGTCAAGGGCGGCGACTTCCGCGCCCGCGAGTCCAACGTCCACCGGCTCGCCCAGATCTCCGTCGAGATCATCGACCAGTGCGTGGCCCAGGGCGTGCCCTTCGCCCGCGAGTACGGCGGACTGCTCGACACCCGCTCCTTCGGCGGCGTCCAGGTCTCGCGCACGTTCTACGCCCGGGGCCAGACGGGCCAGCAACTCCTTCTCGGCGCCTACCAGGCCCTCTCGCGCCAAATCGCCGCCGGGAACGTGGAGTTGCACGCCCGCACCGAGATGCTCGACCTGATCGTGGTGGACGGAAAGGCGCGCGGCATCGTGGCCCGCGACCTCGTCACGGGGAAGATCGACACGTACTTCGCGGATGCCGTGGTCCTCGCCAGCGGCGGCTACGGCAACGTGTTCTACCTCTCCACCAACGCCATGAACTCCAACGCCACGGCGATCTGGCGGGCGCACCGGCGAGGCGCGTACTTCGCCAACCCTTGCTTCACCCAGATCCACCCGACGTGCATCCCGCGCACCGGCGAGCACCAGTCCAAGCTCACGCTGATGAGTGAATCGCTGCGCAACGACGGCCGCATCTGGGTGCCGAAGGCCAAGGGCGACACCCGCCCGGCGGCCGAGATCCCCGAGGACGAGCGCGACTACTACCTGGAGCGCATCTACCCGTCGTTCGGCAACCTGGTCCCGCGCGACATCGCCTCGCGCGCCGCCAAGAACGTCTGCGACGAGGGGCGCGGCGTCGGCCCCGGAGGGCAGGGCGTCTACCTCGACTTCGCCGACGCCATCGGGCGGATGGGCCGGGCGGCCGTCGAGGCGAAGTACGGCAACCTCTTCGACATGTACGCGAGGATCACCGCGGAGGACCCGTACGAGACACCGATGCGGATCTACCCCGCCGTGCACTACACGATGGGCGGACTCTGGGTCGACTACGACCTCCAGACCACGGTGCCGGGCCTGTTCGCGATCGGCGAGGCCAACTTCTCCGACCACGGCGCGAACCGACTCGGCGCCTCCGCACTCATGCAGGGCCTCGCCGACGGCTACTTCGTGCTTCCCTCGACCATCAACGACTACCTCGCCCGCAACCCGCACCAGGAGCCCGTCACCGACGAGCACCCGGCGGTCGCCGAAGCCGTCGCCGAGACCGAGGACCGCATCAACCTGCTCCTCGCGGTGAACGGCGACCGCACCCCCGACTCCTTCCACCGCGAGATCGGCGAACTCATGTGGGAGTACTGCGGGATGGCCCGCACCGAGTCGGGCCTGCGCAAGGCGCTCGACCGGATCCCGCAGATCCGCGAGGAGTTCTGGCGCCGCATCAAGGTGCCGGGCAGCGGCGAGGAGTTCAACCAGTCCCTGGAGAAGGCCAACCGCGTCGTCGACTACCTGGAGCTCGCCGAGCTCATGTGCCTCGACGCCCTGCACCGCGCCGAATCCTGCGGCGGCCACTTCCGCGAGGAGTCCCAGACCCCGGACGGCGAGGCCGAACGCCGCGACGAGGAGTTCTCGTACGTCGCCGCCTGGGAGTTCCGGGGGTTCGGGGGGCGTCCCCCGGGAGAACGCAGCGCCGCCATCGGAGAGGCTCCCGTCCTGCACAAGGAAGACCTCGTCTTCGAGTACGTCCACCCCACCCAGCGGAGCTACGCATGAAGCTCACCCTGCGCGTCTGGCGACAGAAGAACGCCAACTCGCCCGGCGCCATGGCCACTTACGACGTCGACGGCATCTCGACGGACATGTCGTTCCTCGAAATGCTCGACACGCTCAACGAGGAGCTCATCCTCAAGGGCGAGGAGCCGGTCGCCTTCGACCACGACTGCCGCGAGGGCATCTGCGGCGCCTGTTCCCTCGTCATCAACGGCGATGCCCACGGCCCCGAGCGGACCACCACCTGCCAGCTCCACATGCGGTCGTTCAGCGACGGCGACACCATCGACGTCGAGCCGTGGCGCGCCTCGGCGTTCCCGGTGGTCAAGGACCTGGTGGTGGACCGCTCGGCGTTCGACCGGATCATCCAGGCCGGCGGCTACATCAGCGTCCCGACGGGTGCCGCGCCCGAGGCGCACGCGACCCCGGTGCCCAAGCCGGACGCCGACTTCGCCTTCGAGCACGCCGAGTGCATCGGCTGCGGCGCCTGCGTGGCGGCCTGCCCCAACGGCTCGGCGATGCTGTTCACCTCAGCCAAGATCAACCACCTGAACGTACTGCCGCAGGGCGCTCCCGAACGCGAGACCCGGGTCCTGGACATGGTCGGCCAGATGGACGACGAGGGCTTCGGCGGCTGCACCCTGACCGGCGAGTGCGCCACGGCCTGCCCCAAGGGCATCCCGCTCCCGTCGATCGCGGCCATGAACAAGGAGTGGCTGCGGGCGACGAGGAAGGCGAAGAAGGTGGGCCGCTGAAGTACGCGACGAGCGCGCCCCCGGTCGTCCGGGAGCGCGCTCATCTGCATTTCGCCATCAGCCGGTTACGGTGATCCGCTGCGCCGCATCGGTCGTGTCGGTGACGTGGTACGTGGCCGAGAAGGTGGCCGTCTGGTTGCCCGTCGGGCACAGGAAGCCGCCGGTCACCGTCGCCGGTACGGGCGCGTCGGTGATGGCGAGCGAGGAGGGCGCGCCGTTCGTCCAGGTGCCCGCCACGGTGGTGGGGCCGGTCGGCGACGCGGTGATCGTGCAGGCCGCCAGGCCGCTGGTCTTGAGGACGAAACCACCCTTGGGCATGGTCAGACCGGCCGCGACGGGCGAGCCGTTCTGGGCCGAGACGCTCCACGCCCCCTGGGTGGAGGCGGTGACGCTCACCCCGCCGATGCTGGTCGAACACCCGCTGAACGTGGGCGGATTGATGGGTACGGACACCACGCCCGCGTCGTTGTGGTTGCCGGGTGCGGCCGGCACCTGGTTGTTGGCGCCCGTGGTGGGGACGGACGCCGAGACCGTACAGGTCATGGTGGTGGACCCGGCCTTGAAGGTGGCCTGACCGGTCAGCTGGGCCGCGAAGGAGTGGCCGGCCGGTGAAATGGTGGTCGGCCCGGCGTCCGGCCGGGCGCTCGCGCCCGCCGTGCCGCCGAGTACGAGGGTGGCCGCGGCGGCCGGAGCGAGCAGGAAGAGCGCACGTGAGCTGCGTAGTGCCATGGGGGGACTCCTCGGTCGAACGGATTCGATGAGTGGGGGTGCGAGGAGGAACTCAGGTGACTCGAGAGTAGGACCGGGGCGGAAGGGCCGAAAGTCGGCTCCCCGCCAGTAATTTGACGGGTGCTCAGCTTTGCTGTGTGCCGCCCCGGTGCTACAGATCGTCAACAAGCCCCGGCAGGTGGAGAGTTGGTGTAAAGGATCAGGCTACCGAGAGGTCGTCCCCGTACACCGCGCCCTGGCCGTACCAGCCGTGCAGGTACACGGTGACCGTGCCCGAGGCGCCGGTCGTGAACGGCACGGCCAGCTTGGACCAGCCGCTGGAGCTGGTCCAGGTGCTGCCGGTGGCGCCGCCGCGCACCCCGAGGTAGGCGTAGCTGCCCTGCACCCAACCGCTCAGCGTGTACTTGGTGTTGGGGGTCAGCGTGAGCGTCTGCGCGCACTCGCCTGTCTGCGACGAGGTGGGCGCGGTCTTCAGCGCGTACGAGCCGCCGTGCACCGGGCTCGACACCACACCGGCGCCGCTGTCGCAGGTCCAGGGCGCGAGCGAGCCGCTCTCGAAACCGCCGTTGACGAGCGCGCCCGGGTTGCCGCCGGACCCCGTCACGGTGAGCGTGAAGGTGGTCGAGTGGGCGAGCGTGCCCGCCGTGGCCGTGAGGGTGATCGGGTACGTTCCGGGCGCTGCCGAAGCGGTCGCGGTGACCGTGAGCTGGGCCGAGGCGCCCGCGGTGACGGAGCCCGGGCTGAGCGTCGCCGTGACTCCGGCGGGGGCGCCGGTGGCGGTCAGCGCGAGGGACTTGGCGTTGCCCGAGGTCACCGCCGTACTCACCGTGGCCGTGGTGGATCCGCCGGGTGCGACCGAGGCCGAGCCGGGCGTAACGGCCACCGAGAAGTCGTCCTGGACGGGCCCGCCGCCCCCGGTGAACGGCTCGAAGGTGTGGCTGAAGTACCACGGGTCCTGGGCGATGCCGGAGCAGGTGTCCTGGCCGCCGGTGCCGGGGCAGCCGCCGTTGTCGCGCTGGAGGGCCCAGAACGAGAGGGTGTTGATGCCCTTGGCGGTGGCCCAGTTGTAGACGGCGGTCGCGTCCGCCGCGGTGAACGTCTCGGCCGGCCCGTAGTCGTCGATGCCCGGCATCTCGGTGACGCCGATCGTGCCCCACAGCTGGGCGGACGACTTGCCGGGGTAGAGGGAGGCCAGCTGGTTGTAGAGGCCGGTGGCGGCGGTCTGGGTGTCGTTCGCCATGTTGTGCGTGGCGCCGTCGTAGTAGTCGAAGGTCATGATGTTCACGACGTCGACCTTCGCGCCGTACCTGACCGCGCTGTTGAGCACCGCGAGCCCGCTGTCGGCGAGTCCGCCCGTGGTGGTGGGCAGCGTGTACGAGATCTGCACCGAGCGCCCGGCCGCGGCCGCCCAGTCCTGAACCTTCTTGATCGCCTGGTTGCGCCGGTCGATGCCCGCCTTGTTGGTCAGCGAGTTGTCCTCGATGTCCATGTCGAGCCGGGAGAGGTCGTAGGTCGTGATGACCTTCTCGTACGCGGCCGCGATCGAGTCCACGTCGGTGCAGCTGTCGGCGATCTCGGTGCCGCCGTTGTCGGCCGCGTACCCGCCGAAGGACGGGATCACGTCACCGCCGCGCGAGCGGATGGTGGAGATGTCGGCACCGAACACGGACGTCGAGATCGGCTGGCTCGTCGAGCCGTTCCAGTACGGGGTGCAGGAGCCCTTGGCGTCGGCCTGCACGAACGCCATCGTCAGATACTTGGCACCCGACTTCTGTGCCAGATCGGCCGGGCTGTCGGAGGAGTACGCCTCGAAGTACGGCGCGAAGACGTGCGCGGGAAGCGGAGTCGCGGCGTGCGCGGCACCGCCGGCCCCGATGACGAGGCCGGCGGACGCGGCGACGGTGCTGAGCGTGGCGAGCAGGGCGCGAACGGATCTCGGACGTCTCATCGGGGCTCTCCGACGGGGTGAGAGAAGGGTGCGGACGCCCCATGATTGGTCTGGACCAACACTCGGTCAAGGGTCTAGGCCAATTCATTCCGTGCGCTTTGCCTTGTGGCTCAACCAACGTGCGGTGAAGGCGAGTTCGGTGCTGCTTCGGCCGGTTGGATCTCCGCCAGCGCCTTCGCCAGATACGGCGCTGTACGCCCCTCGCCCGCGTCGGCGACCTCCGCCGGCGGCCCCGCTGCCACCACGCGGCCGCCCTCGTCGCCGCCGCCCGGGCCGAGGTCGAGCATCCAGTCGGCGCCGGCCACCACGCTCATGTCGTGCTCTACGACGACCACCGTGTGGCCCGCGTCGACCAGGCCGTGCAGTTGGCGCAGCAGGATTTCGACATCGGCCGGGTGCAGGCCCGTCGTCGGTTCGTCGAGGACGTACAGGGTGTGGTCGCGGCGGACCCGCTGCAACTCCGTGGCCAGTTTGATGCGTTGGGCCTCGCCGCCCGACAGCTCGGTGGCCGGCTGGCCCAGGCGTAGATAGCCGAGGCCGACGTCGAGCAGGGCGGCCAGGCTGCGGGCGGCCGACGGGTTGTCGGCGAAGACCTCGGCCGCCGCCTCCACCGTCAGGTCGAGCACCTCGGCGATGGTGCGGCCCCGATGGGTGACTTCGAGCGTCTCGGGGTTGTAGCGCGCCCCGTGACAGTCCGGGCAGGGCGCGTACGTGCTCGGCAGGAAGAGCAGCTCCACCGACACGAACCCCTCGCCCTGGCAGGTCTCGCACCGGCCGCCCGGCACATTGAAGGAGAACCGGCCCGCCTTGTAGCCGCGCGCCTTCGCCTCGTCGGTCTCGGTGAAGAGTTTCCGTACGACGTCGAAGAGTCCGGTGTACGTGGCCAGATTGGAGCGGGGGGTGCGGCCGATCGGTTTCTGATCCACCCTCACCAGGCGTCCCACGCCCGGGAGTTGCTCGGTCAGCTCGTCGACCAAGGTGGACTTTCCGGAGCCCGAGACGCCGGTCACCGCCGTGAACACGCCGAGCGGGAACACCGCGTCGACGCCGCGCAGATTGTGCCGGGTGACCCCGGTCAGCTCAAGGTGGCCGCGCGGCTCGCGGACCGTGCGGCGCGGCGCGGGGGAGCGGTCGAAGAGGAAGCGGCGGGTCGCCGACTCCTCGACGCGGGCGAGCTCCGCCGACGGCCCGCTGTGCAGCACCCGGCCTCCGTGCTCACCGGCCAGCGGACCCACTTCGACCAGCCAGTCCGCGTGCCGCACCACATCCAGATGGTGCTCGACGACGAACACCGAGTTGCCCGCCGCCTTCAGCCGGTCGAGGACCGTGAGCAGCGCCTCGGTGTCGGCCGGGTGCAGCCCCGCCGACGGCTCGTCCAGGACGTACACCACGCCGAAGAGACCGGAGCGCAGCTGGGTGGCGAGCCGCAGGCGCTGCAGCTCGCCCGCCGAGAGCGTGGGCGCGGTCCGGTCCAGGCTCAGGTAGCCGAGGCCCAGTTCCCTCACCGGGCCGATGCGGGAGAGCAGGTCGGCGGTGAGGGCCTTGGCCGTCGGGCCGCCGTCCGCGGTGCGCAACAGCTCGGCAAGCGAAGTCAGCGGAAGGGCGACGAGCTCGGCGATCGTACGGCCCGCGAAGGTGACGGCGAGCGCCTCGGGGCGCAGCCGGCTGCCGCCGCACACCGGGCAGTCGGCCGCCGTCAGGAAGCGCTCGGCCTTCGTCCGCAAGGTCTGGCTCTTGCTCTCCGCGAACGTCTTCATCACATAGCGCCGGGCGCTGAAGTACGTTCCCTGGTAAGGGCGTTGGATGCGCCCCGCCTCGCGCACCGGGTGCACCGTGACCACCGGCTGCTCGTCGGTGAACAGGATCCAGTCCCGGTCCTTGCGGTCGAGCTCGCGCCACGGCCGGTCCACGTCGTAGCCGAGCGTGTCGAGCACGTCGCGGAGGTTCTTGCCCTGCCAGGCACCCGGCCAGGCGGCGATCGCACCCTCGCGGATCGACAGCGAGGGGTCGGGGACGAGCAGTTCTTCGGAGGTGCGGTGGATGCGGCCGAGGCCCTGGCACTCGAGGCAGGCACCGGCGGCCGTGTTGGGCGAGAAGGCGTCCGAGTCGAGGCGCTCGGCGCCCGCCGGATAGTCGCCGGCCCGTGAGAACAGCATCCGTAGCGAGTTGGAGAGCGTGGTCACCGTGCCCACCGACGAACGCGACGAGGGCGCCGAGCGGCGCTGCTCCAGGGAGACGGCGGGCGGAAGGCCCGAGATCTCGCCGACCTTCGGCGCACCCACCTGATGGATCAGCCGGCGCGCGTACGGCGCGACCGACTCGAAGTAGCGGCGCTGCGCCTCGGCATAGATCGTGCCGAACGCGAGCGAGGACTTCCCCGACCCGGAGACGCCGGTGAACACGGCGATGCAGTCACGCGGAATGTCGACGTCCACCCCGCGCAGATTGTGCTCGCGGGCGCCGCGGACACGGACGTACGGGTCAGAGGGGGTTTGCATACCGGAATTCTACGGTTCGGGTGACGGCGCGCGATCTTCGGCCGGGAGCCTGCGGTCAGGCGCCCGGACGGGCCGCCAGGTCCGCGATCCGGGCCAGCCGCCGGTAGGAGTCGAGCAGCGCCTCGCGGTCGTACGTGCTGGTCGTGACGAGGAATTCGTCCGCGCCGCTGTGCTCGATCAGCTTCTCCAGGGCGTCGGCCACCTCCTCCTCGGTCCCGTACACCTGCCTGCGCAGCGCGTCCGCGAACAGGGTCCGCTCGCCGTCGGTCATGTCCCGCGCGAGGATGTCCTCGGCCGGGGACAGTGCCGGGAACTCGCCGCGGGTGCGGGAGTAGGCCGTCGACCAGGCCTCCGGGACCAGGATCCGGTGGGCGGCCTCCGTGGTGTCCGCGACGGCGACCGTGCCGGACACCACGACGTACGGGCGCTCGGCGTGCGCGGAGGGGCGGAAGGCCTCGCGGTAGGCGTCGATGGCCCGCAGCATCGCGTCCTCGCCGCGTACGTTCGCGATGACCAGCGGGAGCCCGGCCCCGGCGGCGACGAGGGCGCCCTGCCCGGTGGCAAGGACGAACGCGGGGACGGCGAGGCCTTCGGCGGGGCGGGCGTGGACCTGGGGGTGGGCGGTCTGGGTCCCGTCGAAGTAGCCGAGCAGTTCGGCGAGCTGGGCGCCGAAGTCGTCGGCGTCCTTCTTGTCGCGGCCCAGCGCCTTGCGGATCCCGTCGGTGAACCCCACCGAGCGGCCGAGCCCCATGTCGATCCGCCCGGGGAAGAGCGACTCCAGAACCCCGAACTCCTCGGCCACGACGAGGGGTTGATGATTCGGCAGCATCACACCGCCGGTGCCGACCCGGATCGTGGACGTGGCCGACGCGACGGCCGCGGCCAGCACGGCGGGTGCGGAGCCCGCGACGCCGGGCACGGAATGGTGCTCGGAGACCCAGAAGCGGTGGTACCCGAGCCGCTCGGCCTCGCGGGCCAGTGCCACGGTGTCCCGCAGGGCCTGCGGCCCGTCGTGGCCGGCGCGGATGCGCGAGCGGTCGAGCACGGAGAAGCGGGTCGTCGCGATCACTGAGGTCACACAGGGTTCAACGTCTGGGGCGCGCCATGATTCCCGCGCCCCGCCGAAGGGTGCCCCCTCGGCCGGTTCTAGCCTGGGGGCGTGATCGACAACACCCGGCCCCTGGCCGTCTTCGACCTGGACGGCACGCTCGCGGACAGCTCCCACCGCCAGCGCTTCCTCGACCGGGCGCCCCGCGACTGGGACGCGTTCTTCGCCGCGGCGCCCGCCGACCCGCCGCTCGCCGAGGGCGTCGCGCTGTGCCGGGAGGCGGCCCGGGACTGCGAGGTCGTCTATCTCACCGGGCGGCCCGAACGCTGCCGCGAGGACACCCTGGCCTGGCTCGCCGAGCAGGGGCTTCCGGACGGCGCCCTGCACATGCGGCGCAACGACGACCGGCGCCCCGCCCGCGTCACCAAGCTGCAGGTCCTGCGCGGGCTCGGCCGGGGCCGCGAGGTCCGCATGCTGGTCGACGACGACGAGCTCGTGTGCGACGCCGCCGAGCAGGCCGGCTTCCGGGTCGTACGGGCCCGCTGGACCGCGCCCAGCGAGGCGCTCAAAGACGCCCAGGAGCGCGAGGGGCGCACCTGAGGGCGGCTCTGCGGGGCCCGGCCGATGGGCTGCGGTGGACCGGAGGCCGGGTACGCCGCAGCCAAGCCTGAAGCTGAGGTCCAGGGTCAGACTTCAGTCGAAGCGCATGCCGGAATCGCGGGGCCGGAATCGCAGGGCCCGGATTCCAGAGCCCGAATTGCCGAGCCGGAATGCCCGGCCCGGCGTTCAGACCTCCGCGTCGTCGTCCAGCCGGAAGCCGACCTTGAGGCCGACTTGGTAGTGCTCGATCACGCCGTTCTCGATGTGGCCGCGGACCTGCGTCACCTCGAACCAGTCCAGGTTGCGGAGGGTCTGTGCCGCGCGGGCGACCCCGTTACGGATGGCCTGGTCCACGCCCTCGTGAGAGGTGCCGACGATCTCGCTGACGCGGTAGGTGTGGTGGGACATGGAGGTGCTCTCCTCTCGTCGCATTACTCCACCGTGCCCCACCCGGCCGCACTCCGCGAGACAGCGGCCCGCGCCGAGGCGGGCCGGTCCGGCGGTGGCCGGAAAAGTTCGCTCCCCTCCGGGGCTTGACCGCTTCATTGGTCCATACCAAACTCACGAGCCACACCCGAACAAGCCGCATCGCGCTTGCCCCACGTCGGGTCATGACTGCTTGCCCACACGCAGAAGGTGACCTTTCGTGAGGATCCATCGCGCTCTTGCCTGCTCCGTAGCCTTTGTCTCGGTATGTGCCCTCAGCGGTTGCGGCGCGATACCCGGATTCGGCGACGGCGCCGACAAGGTGACCGTCTGGCTGATGAAGGACAGCGCCTCCGACGACTTCGTGAAGCGCTTCGTGCAGGGCTTCGAGAAGGAGCACAAGGACGTCGAGCTCGATGTCCGGATCCAGGAGTGGACCGGCATCGGCGAGAAGATCACCGCCGCGCTGAAGAGCGGCGACGCGCCGGACGTCATCGAGGTCGGCAACACCCAGGTGCCCCAGTACGCGGCGAGCGGAGGTCTGCTCGACATGACGCTGGAGTCGCTGCGCGACTGGGGCAGCGACGCCTGGCTGCCGGGTCTCGCCCAGCCGGGCAACGTGGACGGCATGCAGTACGGCATCCCGTGGTACGCCGCCAACCGCGTCGTCATCTACAACAAGGACCTCTTCGGGGCCGCCGGAATCACCAGGCCGCCGAAGAACCGCGCGGAGTGGCTCGCCGACACCGCGAAGCTCAACTCCGGTTCCGCGCAAGGGATCTACCTCGCGGGCCAGGACTGGTACACGCTGGCAGGATTCGTCTGGGACGAGGGCGGGGAGCTCGCGCAGGAGGACACCGGCGACTGGAAGGGCACGCTCGACAGCCCGGCCGCGCTGCGCGGCATGCAGTTCTACAAGCAGCTCCAGGCGCTCGGCCGGGGCCCCAGGAACGCGGACGAGGCGACCCCGCCGCAGGCCGACGTCTTCGCCAAGGGCAAGGTCGCCCAGATGATCGCGGTGCCCGGCGCCGCCAAAGCCATCCAGAAGGCCAACCCGCGGCTCGCCGACAAGCTGGGCTACTTCCCGATCCCGGGGCCCACCGACGCCAGACCGGGCGCGGTCTTCACCGGCGGCTCGGACCTGATCATCCCGCGCAAGACCGCGCACCGGGCCGAGGCCGTCCAAGTCGTCGCGGCGCTGACGGGCGAGAAGTGGCAGACCGATCTGGCCACCACGATGAACTACGTACCCAACAAGTCCACGCTCGCCCACACGGTCGAGGGCCAGGCGGGCACGGCCGCCATGGCCAGGGGCGCGGCGCAGGGGCGGGCCACGCCCAACTCGCCGCAATGGGCCGCCGTCGAGGCCGAGAACCCCATCAAGCCGTACATGACGGCCGTCCTCGAAGGAGCCGACCCGAAGCAGGCCGCCAAGACCGCTTCCGACCGGATCACGACCCTGCTGTTCCCCTGATCGGGGCCCGGTTCTGCGTCTCGGCAGGGCCGAAGGGGCGAGCCGGGATTGGGTCATGGGACAGCTGATGTCAGGATGGGACCCATGCAGAACGTATTTTTCGACATCACCATTGACGGCAAGGACGCCGGCCGCATCGTCTTCCGGCTCTTCGACGACGTCGTTCCGGAGACGGCCCGCAACTTCCGCGAGCTCGCCACCGGCCAGAACGGTTACGGCTACGAGGGTTCCGCCTTCCACCGCGTCATCCCCGAGTTCATGCTCCAGGGCGGCGACTTCACGCACGGCAACGGCACCGGCGGCAAGAGCATCTACGGTGCCAAGTTCAAGGACGAGAACTTCGTCCTCAAGCACGACCGGCCGTTCCTGCTGTCGATGGCCAACGCGGGCCCGAACAGCAACGGCTCCCAGTTCTTCGTGACGACCGTCGTCACCCCGTGGCTCGACGGCAAGCACGTCGTCTTCGGCGAGGTCGTCGAGGGCGAGGACCTCGTCAAGCAGATCGAGTCGCTCGGCAGCCGCAGCGGCGCCCTGAGCGCCAAGGTCGTCATCAGCAAGAGCGGCACCGTCGCCTGACGTCCGCCCCACACGTGAACGGCGCCGCCCGCCCGGGTCCACCCCGGGCGGGCGGCGCCTTTTCTTGTCGCCGGGTTGCGGCATTCGGTGGTGCGGCCGCCCTCGGTTGATCACTATGGGGGTGTTGGCGAACGCCGGTCAGGGGCACTCGGGCAGTGGACGGCCCAGTTCTCGTCCCCGTTCGCAGGTCCCAGGGAAAGGACGCACACCGTGGCACGACCGAGGATTCTCGTCGTAGGCGCCGGCTTCGCAGGAGTCGAATGCGTACGCCGCCTGGAACGCCGCCTCCAACCGGGAGAAGCGGAGATCTCCCTGGTCACCCCGTTCTCCTACCAGCTGTATCTGCCCCTGCTTCCACAGGTCGCGGCCGGGGTCCTGACCCCGCAGTCGGTGGCGGTGTCGCTGCGGCGCAGCGCCAAGCACCGCACGCGGATCATCCCGGGCGGCGCCATCGGCGTGGACCCCAAGGCGAAGATCTGCGTCATCCGCAAGATCACCGGCGAGACACTCGACCAGCCGTACGACTACATCGTTCTGGCCCCCGGCAGCGTGACCCGCACCTTCGACATCCCCGGGCTGCTCGACCACGCCCGCGGCATGAAGACCCTCGCGGAGGCCGCCTACATCCGCGACCACGTCATCTCCCAGCTCGACCTGGCCGACGCGAGCGACGACGAGGACGAGCGGGCCTCCCGGCTGTGCTTCGTCGTGGTCGGCGGCGGCTACGCGGGCACCGAGACCGCGGCCTGCCTCCAGCGGATCACCCAGACCGCACTCAAGCGCTACCCGCGTCTGGACCCGCGCCAGATCAAGTGGCATCTCATCGACATCGCCCCCAAGCTCATGCCTGAACTCGGCGACAAGCTCGGCAAGGCAGCCCTGGAGGTCCTGCAGAAGCGTGGCATCGAGGTGTCGCTCGGGGTGTCCGTCGCCGAGGCCGGTGTGGACAAGGTCACCTTCACCGACGGCCGTGTCCTGCCGTGTCGCACCCTCATCTGGACGGCGGGCGTGGCCGCGAGCCCGCTGGTGGGCACGCTGGACGCGGAGACGGAGCGCGGGCGGCTCCTGGTCACCCCCGAGATGACCGTGCCGGACCTCGACGGCGTGTTCGCGCTCGGCGACGCAGCCGCCGTGCCCGACCTCGCCAAGGGTGAAGGCGCCTTCTGCCCGCCCACCGCGCAGCACGCCATGCGCCAGGGCCCCAAGCTCGCCGACAACATCGTCGCCGCGCTGCGCAACCAGCCGCTGAAGCCGTACGTCCACAAGGACCTCGGGCTCGTGGTCGACCTCGGCGGCCACGACGCCGTCTCCAAGCCGCTCGGCATCGAATTGCGCGGCCTGCCCGCCCAGGCGGTGGCGCGCGGCTATCACTGGTCGGCGCTGCGCACCAATGTCGCCAAGACCAGGGTCCTGACCAACTGGATGCTGAACGCGCTCGCCGGCGACGACTTCGTCCGCACCGGCTTCCAGGCCCAGAAGCCCGCCACGCTCAAGGACTTCGAGTACACCGACGCCTATATGACCCCGGACCAGGTCCGCGCACACACCGCTTCACTGACCGTACGAGGCTGATGCGGGCGGTTCCCCGGTCCCCGCCGTGCGGCGGCCCTCGCGCGCGAGGCGCCGGCCGCCGGCCGCGTACCACTGGAGCCCGATGACGGCCGCGAGGGCGATTTCGACGAGGTCGCCGCCGTAGTACATGAGCTCGGCGGCGGCCGAGAGGTCGCCCGGCGCCAGGCCGGTGCCGGGCGGCGGCGTCGCGTACAGCGTCTTGGCGAGGACGGCGTGCGCGCCGCCCGCGCCGATCAGCGCGGCCGACCGGAGGACCACCCCGGGGCGGCGCGGCAGCGGATCGAGCGAGCAGACGACGGCCGAGAACAGCAGCCCGGCCGCGAAGACGTGGAGGTGGACCAGGGCCATGAGCCACGGCCGTTCGTGTGCGGCGGTGAACAGCGGGGTGCGGTAGAGCAGCCACAGCCCGCCCACGTCGAGCAGCGCGGCCACCGGCGGGTTCGCGAGCACCCCGACCGGCCGGGAGCGAAGAACGGCCAGAAGACGGCGCCGCCCGCCCGACGGCAGAAACCGCAGCGCCAGCGTGATGGGCCGGGCGAGCACGAGCAGCAGCGGTGCCACCATCCCCGTGGCCACGTGCTGGGTCATATGGGCCGTGAACGGGCCGCCTGGCGGCGTGACGAGGACCGCCGCCACGAGGACCGCCGTGCCCGCCGCGAAACAGAGGTCCCGCACGAACGGCCAGCGGTCCCCGCGCCGCCGCAGCCGCGCCGCCGCGAGCAGATAGGCGACCCCACCCCCCAGCGCGAACGCGGCAGCGAGCAGAGCGGCCCCGCCCGGCTGCCCGCCGCCGTGCTGATGGACCATCAGCTCTCGTACCATTACCGGCTGTTGATGTGCCGGGCAGCACGGAGCAGCGTGACTCCGATCGCGAGGAACACCACGGCGAGGATGTTCCACGTCAGGTCGTACGGGACGAGATCGACGTGGTACCTGATCTGGTGCAGCTTCATCAGCTTGTGCTGGACGGTGCCGTCGTACAGCTGGAACGCCCCCGTGCCGGTCAGGATGCCCCCGGCCTGCGCCCGCCCGACCAGGCCCGCCCGGTGGCGCAGATCGGCGACCATGAACAGGCCGATGACCACGGCGAACCAGCCGAAGGCGTGGAAGAGCCCGTCCGACACCAGGCCGACGCCCGGCGTCGAGCGGTCGTAGAAGTGGTGCCAGTGCAGGAGCTGGTGGAAGACCGTCTCATCGACGAAGGCGGCGATGCCCACGCCGATGAGCACGCCGGACCAGGCCGAACGGGCGGGCAGCGGACGGCTTCGGGGCTGCTGCGGGGTGGTCCGGGAAACGGATGGGGTCGTCATCGGCCACACGTCCTCGATGGGAGTCTGCGGAAGATCGTGCGATACGGAACAAGCACACCCGGTCCCGCTGCCCGCCCCCGGCACGAACAAGCGTCCGGATCCAGCCTTCCTGCCCCGTACGTCCCGATCCGGCCGTTCTTGCCCGGCAGGGAAGACACAGGGAGCCACCGGTGTTGTACGGGTGACGGCCGAAGCCGGGCCGGTCCGCAGGTTGACTGACGAAGGGACCCCAGCATGCCTCTCGACGGCGAGTACGAGCCGAGCACCGCCCAGTGGGTACGCGAGCAGGTCGAGCTCATCGACCGGTCCGGCGGCACCGAGGGCATGACGATGCACGGCATGCCCGTGATTTTGCTGACGACGCGGGGCGCCAAGAGCGGCAAGCTGCGCAAGTCCCCCCTGATGCGGGTCGAGCACGAGGGCCGGTACGCGGTGGTCGCCTCGCTGGGCGGCGCTCCCAACAATCCGCTCTGGTACTACAACGTTGTCGCCGACCCCAGGGTGGAGCTCCAGGACGGCACCGTACATACGGACATGACGGCCCGTGAGGTGACGGGCGAGGAGAAGGCCGAGTGGTGGAAGCGGGCCGTCGCGGCGTTCCCCGACTACGCGGAGTACCAGAAGAAGACGGACCGCGATATCCCCGTCTTCGTCCTGGAGCCTGTACCGGGCGGCCACTGACCGGGCCCGCGTGCGGGCCCCGTGGCATGAGCGCCACGGGGCGCGCACGGCTGCTCAGCCCGCGGTCGCCAGCGAGAGCGCGAAGCGTCCGGCCGCATCCGTCCACCAGCGAGACGGCACGAACCCGGCGGCGCTCAGCTCGGCCCGTACGCCCGCCTCACGGAACTTCGCGGACACCTCGGTGCGCAGCTCCTCGCCGGCCGCGAAGGAGACCACCAGGTCCAGCTCGGGGATCTTCACGGTCACGTCGCGGCGGGCCCGCAGCCGCATCTCGATCCACTCCTCCTCGCGGTTCCACAGCGCGACATGGTCGAAGTCGTCCGGATCGAAGTCCGCGCCGAGTTCCCGGTCGATGACGCTGAGCACGTTCTTGTTGAACGCCGCCGTCACCCCCGTCGGATCGTCGTACGCGCGGACCAGGACCGACTCCTCCTTCACCAGGTCCGTCCCGATGAGGAGCGAGTCGCCGGGGGTCATCAACTTCCGTACGGAGGTGAGGAATTCGGCGCGCTCGGCGGGCAGCAGATTGCCGATCGTGCCGCCGAGGAACGCCACCAGGCGGGGGCCGGGAGCCTCGGGCAGTTCGAGGACCTGGGTGAAGTCCGCGATCAGCGCGTGGACCCGCAGGCCCGGGTGGTCGGCGAGCAGCCCCTCGGCCGCCCCGGCGAGCGCGCTCTCGCTCACGTCGACCGGTATGTACGTCAGGGGCGCGGGCAGCGTGTCCAGGAGCAGCCGGGTCTTCTCGGAGGATCCCGAGCCGAGTTCGACCAGGGTGTGCGCGCCGGTCGCGGCCGCTATCTCGGCGGCGCGGTGGTCGAGGATCTCGCGCTCGGCCCGCGTCGGGTAGTAGTCGGGAATCCGGGTGATCTCCTCGAACAGCTCGCTGCCGCGCGCGTCGTAGAACCACTTGGGCGGAAGGGATTTGGGTGTCGCCGTGAGCCCGTGCAGCACATCGGCGCGCAGTGCGGCCCCGGTGGCGTCCTCGGGCAGGGTGCGGGTCAACTGGAACGGGCGCACTACTGGGGCTCCTTGAGGGGGGTGAGCAGGACATCGGTGCGGGTGGCGGCGAGCAGGGTGCGGTCGGGCACCTCGCGCCAGTACGGGTCGTCGTCGTACGGCTCGGAGGCGACGACGGTGGAGCGGCCGGGGGAGTGCAGATACCACAGGGTGTCGCCCCAGGCGGTGGCGGTGATCGTCTCACCGTCGGTGAGCAGCAGGTTCAGACGTGAGCCCGGGGCCGCGGCGGCCAGCTCGGTGACGGTGTCGGCCATCGCCTGGCCGGCCTCGTCGCCGTTGGTCAGCCGGCTCAGCACCAGCGCCCAGACGAACGCCGCGTCGCAGCGGGCCTCCAGGCGCAGCAGAGCCTGTGCGGGCAGCGCGTCGGCGAGCGGGGCCGCACTGAGCGGCCAGCCCTTGACGGCGCCGTTGTGGCTGAACAGCCATCGCCCGTCGGCGAACGGCGCGGCCGCCGCCTCACCGTCCGCACCCGCCTCGGTGGCGTCCCGGATCGCCGCGAGCACGGCTCCGCTACGCACCACCCGGGCCAGGTCCGCGAAGTTCGGGTCGGCCCAGATCGGACCGGTGCGCCGGTAGCGGGCCGGTACCGGATCGCCGTCCGCGTACCAGCCGACGCCGAAACCGTCGGCGTTGACCGTGCCGTGACGCTGGCGGCGCGGCGCCCACGACTGCCGGTAGAGCCCGTGCGGCGGCCGCACGAGAAGCTCAACGAGGCCCAACATGGGCCCGGTGTAAGCGATATGACGGCACATCAGTCGGCATCCCGTGCCGTGCGGAAGCCCGCGAAGATCTGGCGCCGCACCGGAAGGTCCCAGTTGCGGAAGGTGCCCCGGCAGGCCACCTCGTCCACGGAGAACGCCCCGCCGCGCAGCACCTTGTGTCCGGGCCCGAAGAAGACCTCCGAGTACTCGCGGTAGGGGAAGGCCACGAAGCCCGGGTAGGGCAGGAAGTCGCTCGACGTCCACTCCCACACGTCGCCGATCAACTGGCGTATGCCGAGCGGTGATTGGCCTTCCGGGTAGGCGCCGACGGGTGCGGGGCGCAGGTGTCGCTGGCCGAGGTTGGCGTGCGCCGGGGTGGGATCGCCGTCCCCCCAGGGGTAGCGGAGCGAGCGGCCCGAGACCGGGTCGTGGCGAGCCGCCTTCTCCCACTCCTCCTCGGTCGGAAGCCGCCGCCCGGCCCAGCGCGCATAGGCGTCCGCCTCGTACCAACTGACGTGCAGGACAGGCTCGTCGACCGGCACCGGCTCGGTCACCCCGAACCGCCTGCGCAGCCACTCGCCGCCCTCGTGCCGCCAGAACAGCGGCGCGCTCAGCTCGTGTTCGCGGACCATCGCCCAGCCGGCCGGTTCCCACCAGCGCTCCTCGCGGTAGCCGCCGTCCTCGATGAAGCGCAGGTACGCCCCGCACGTCACCGGGGTCGTGTCCAGGTGGAAGGCGGGCACGATGCGATGGTGCGCGGGGCGCTCGTTGTCCAGCGCCCACGGCTCCGTGGAGGTGCCCATGGTGAACGGGCCGCCGGGGACCAGGACTTCGGTGGGCAGGCCCTCGGTGGTGCCGGACGGCGGCTCGGGAGCGGTGAGCGCGGCCGGACCCCTGCGGAGCTGATGGGTGATCAGCATGGTCTCGTCGTGCTGCTGTTCATGCTGCGCGATCATCCCGAAGGCGAACGCGGCGTCGGTCAGCGGCTCGCCGCGCAACGGGGTGCGCTCCAGGACGTCGATCGCCCGGCCCCGCACATCGGCGGCGTACCGGCGCGCCTCGGCGGGGGCGAGCAGCGGAAGGGCGGGGCGGGCGGCGCGCGGGTGCTCGAAGGCGTCGTACAGCGAGTCGATCTCGGGCCGGATCGCGTCCTGCCCGGCGACGGCGCGCAGCAGCCACTGCTCCTCCTGGTTGCCGATGTGCGCAAGGTCCCAGACGAGGGGTGACATCAACGGCGAGTGCTGCGCGGTCAGTTCACGGTCGTCGACACTGGAGGTGAGCACGCCGGTGCGGGCGCGCGCAGCGGTGAGCGCTGTCAGGGCGCGGGCCCTGAGCAGCTCCGGGTCGGTCATATGCGGATGTCCTTCGGTGGGACGGGCGAGGGGGTGTCGTCGGCCGGACATCGGCCCCGTACGACATAGCGGTCGCTGAAGGCGGCCACCCGGTCCTGGAGCTCCGGGGAGGCGCCGAGGCGGGGGAGCGCGCCGAGCGCCGCGGTGAAGCACGCGGTGGCGGCCTCGCGCAGCTCGGGGTCGGCGAGCCCGTCGTGGGCGGCCGCCCGCCAGAGCGGGTTGCGCGGGGCGGGCAGTGAACCGGCGCGCTCGGCAAGGGGTTTGACGGTCCGGTAGGCGAATTCCGCCGCCTCCGGGTCGTCGAACAACGCGCTGGTCACGGCGAGCGGCACGGTCCACCCGTCGTCGCCGGGCTGCGCGTCGATCATGCGCAGCTCCAGATGGCCGCGCGGCCGCACCGGCGGGAACAGGGTGGTCAGGTGGTAGTCGAGATCGGTGCGGGTCGGCGGCCGCGGCAGGCCGGTGCGCAGCCACTGCCGGAAGGTGAGCCCCGGCGGAGCCGACCACGGCCCCTCCTCGGCCCGTACGCACATGACCGGGGCGTCCAGAACATGCGCGGCCCAGGATTGGCGGGGTGGCTCGTCGAGCGGCGGGGCGAGGGCGCACACCGGATCGATGTCGCTCCAGTTGGCCTGCCGAGTGGACCGCCACCCCGTCAACTTGTCTTCCCTGACGGGGGAGTTGGCGAACGCGGCAACCAGCACGGCGCCGAGCAGATGAGCCATCAGCCAGCGCCGCCCGAAGCCGAGCGGGCCGGGCTCCTCGTACCCGGCGTCGATGCAGACCTGGACGGAGGCCGAGGAGCACATCATGGCCCGCCCGGCCGGCCCCGTACGGTCGAGATGAGCCTCCATCGCGTCGTACCGCGCCTGGCGCAGCATGCGGCGCGGGGGATGCCAGGGGTCCTGGCCGAGACCGACGAGCGCGAGGCCGCGCTCTTTCAGGGCGGCGCGGACCGCCGCCAGATCGGCGGAGACGGTGGAGATGCACTCCATGAGGGAGGCGGCGGGCAGCGAGCTGAGCTCAAGCTGGCCGCCGGGTTCGACGGTGAGCGGCGACCGCAGCGACAGATTGCGCAAGGCGGCGTAGGCGGCTTCCAGACGGTCGTGCGGAACGGGAAGCCGGGGGTGGTGCAGATCGTGGACGAGCCATTCCAGCTCCACGCCGACGGTGCGTGGCGGACCCGTCTTGAAGCAGATACATCGCAGCAGGTCGTCGGCCTCTGTCTCGGTCAACTCACTGGTGTTCATGGACGCTTGCCCCCCTTCCGGAGATTGGACACACATGCCGTCCTACCTAAGTCTGCGCGGCCGCATCGCACAAGGGCGCCTGCGGGGCCGGATATTCGATTGCGGCAAACTTCCGCGGACGTTCACGATGCGTGCCATGAGTGCACGACTGCGCGGGATCGCGCGCCACACGGTGGAGATCACGGACACCGGCCGATACGCGAGCGAGAACGGCCGTACCGTGTCGATCGCCCAGCCGCTGGCCGCCGCCCTCGCGGGTACGACCCTGCACGGCCCGGAACCGCTCGCCGTCACGCCCGACCGGGACCGCGTGACGCGCATCGAGGTGACGGGGGAGAGCAGCCTGGACGCGGCGCGACGGATGGTGACCACGGGCGACACCGGGGCGGTGGCGGTCCTGACCTTCGCCTCCGCGCGCAACCCCGGCGGCGGATTCCTCAACGGCGCCCAGGCCCAGGAGGAGGCGCTCTGCCGCTCGTCGGCGCTGTACGCGACACTGTTGCGCGCCCCGGACTTCTACGCCCACCACCGTGGCGACCGCGACGTCTTCTACACCGACCGGGTCATCCACTCGCCCGGCGTGCCGGTGTTCCGTGACGACCGCGGCCGCCTCCTGGACGACCCCTACCTCGCCGGATTCCTGACCTCGCCCGCCCCGAACGCCGGGGTGATCAGGACCCGCACACCCGAAGAGGCGCATCGCATCGGCCCCGCGCTCGACGCGCGCGCCGGGCGCGTCCTGGAGACGGCGGCCCTGCACGGCTACCGGCGCCTGGTGCTCGGGGCCTGGGGGTGCGGGGTGTTCCGCAACGACCCGGGGCGGGTGGCCGCGGCGTTCCGCGACCACCTCACCGGGGACGGCCGGTTCGCGGGCCACTTCGACGAGGTCGCCTTCGCGGTCCTGGACCGGACGAAGGATCAGGCCACCCTGGGGGCCTTCGAGGCGGCGTTCGAGCGACAGCCGCGCGTCGGGGTCACCCCGGACGGCCTCAGCGCCAGCCGTACCGTTCGCGCAGCCGGTTCGCGACCAGGGTGAAGCGGGGGAGGTCCAGGGCGCATGCCTCGCGGCGCATGCCCCGCTCGTGCAGGCGCAGCACGCGGTCGAGGTCCACCCAGGACTCGCGGCCCTCCCGGTCCCAGGGACCCACACCGATCGGCACCCATTCGCGGTCGTGGTCGTGCCGCTTGCTGGACAGCTGCACCGCGAGCAGCGTGCCGGCCGCCTCACGGGCCACGACGAGCACCGGGCGGTCCTTGCCGCGGCCGTCGTTCTCCTCGAAAGGCACCCAGGATCTTGGCTGATTTCGCTACCGTCCCCTGTTCGTTGCCCGGACCTCCTGGCGGCCGTTCGAGGTGTACCCGCTCAGGGTGATCAGCAGCATAGCGCCTGGTCAGAGGCTCTTTGCAGGTTGCCAGGCGGATAAGGCCCGTCGGACTCCACATGTGGGGTCCGGTTAGCCCGAGGGTCTCTAGCCGTAATCCCCAGAGTTCCTTCCTCACCCTTCCCTGCCTTTCCCCGGCCTTCTGTCCCCCTGATGTCCCCCGGGGGTGTCGTGGGCGGGGACAGCAGGCTTGCTCGGGTCCGAACGATGCAGGTTGGGTGGGAAAGTAGTTGGGATGGCCGCCTCACTGAGTTCCCGGCGCTGGAGGGAAGCCCACGGCTGGCCACCGATGTGGGCTGGGGCTCGTTATGCCTCCTAAGCGTGACCTCGCGTAAGCGCCGTATTGGCGCGGGCCGTGGCCGTAACGGGGCGTGAGCCGCGCTACCGACGTGGCGCGCGGCGGATGGGGTCAGTTGCTGCCCGGCCAGGCGGGACTTCACCCCAACCGCGAAGCGAGCTCATCTTCGATACCTGGACCGTCAAAGCGGAGACCCGGAGGAGAAGAACGAACTGATACTGCGAGTTAGGCGGGTTGCCTCACTAAGCCCGTACTTGGCAGCCAAGATCACGTAGACCGCAACAGGGAAGCCCAGTACAGCCAGCGATACAAGGACCTCCGCAGGCCCGCCGAGCCACGCCAGAAACAGTGAGAATGCGGTGTCGATGATGAGTGACCATCCGCACGCGTTCGCCAGACGGCGGCCGTCCAGCCGGTCGGGCTCCAGTGGGGAGCCTCCAGAGTCCGTACTTGGGAGCAGGGACTCTGGAAGTATCTCTGGGAAGCGGTCAACAGCAATGCTGCTGGCAGCAGTCGCGGCCAGCGAACCGAGCTTCCGAGCAGCAACCTCGCGATCCCTCATGAGCCCGTCGGCGGCCTGCGTGAACGCGAGCGTCACTCGCCTTACGTGCTGACGGAGTTCTCTGCGGACCGTTCGGCTGCTCCGGAACTCGGAAGTGGCATCGCGGGCCAGTTGCCAGAGTGGCTGGCTGAGCCTGGCGACCTTTTTGTTGAGCTTTACTGCATGCGTGTAGCGGTTGCCGTCCATCGTGACCAACTTCCCACTGGCTGCCAGCAAGGCGAGTAGTGGGTACAGCGGGTCATAACAACTCGCGACGTGTTCTCCGCGCCACGCAGACCATACCCAGGTGAGCACAATTCCTGTGGCCACAAAGGTTGCTGAAGCCCACGGGACCGCATTAGGCCCAAGAACGTAGGCAGAATACGAGGTACAGGACGCGGGGCTAACGTAGAGAATTCCGCCTGGGCGGCAAGCCGGGCGGTAGGTTACGGCTGCCGCGATCACGATCACGGCGAACGCGATCAGTACCCGTCGCAGTCTGCGAAAGTACGGGCTCCATCGAAAGGCGAGTGCCCTGCGGACGCTGTGAGCATCGAAAGTGACACCCAGATCGGCTGCTGCCTTCTCCGCAAGGCTGACACGCTTCTCGACGTGGCGGTTGTGTAACCAGCGCGCTGGGTGCAGCCCCGTCGGCAGACCCTCACCACTCACGATTCCCCCTGTCCTCAACTGGTGAGGAGCAGCGTAGGCGCACCCTCCGACAGTGCATGGGTGATCAGGAAATCAGCCCGCACCCCAGCGATTGGTAGGCCGGCCGACGGCACGGCAGCCGATGGACCTCCCTGTCCCTAGATGCGGAGGGTCATGCGCTGGGCGGCGATGTCCCAGGTGCATTCGAGGTAGAGGCGATTGAAGTCGTGGTCGGCGTGGGGGTCGTCGCTGTTGCAGGGCTCGTAGCCGTGAGGGCCTGTGCGGCAGTAGAAGCCGTACTCCTCGCACTCTGCTTCACCGGGGAGGCGGCCGCTCCAGATGGTGTTGCAGTCGTTGTGGCAGTGGGCGCGTTGGTAGCCGGTCTTGGCGCAGCGGGCGATGTCGCAGCTTTCTGCGTGGAAGGTGTTGATGAAGGCTAAGCAGTCGGGGCAAGTGTCGTTGTGGGGTGGAGTGGGGAGTGCGAGGCGTCCGAGCCAGAGGTTGCGGAGGCTGGCGTCGAGCTGGTGAGGGTCGGCGATGGTGTGCAAGCCGAGGGTGCGATGGATGAGTTCGCCGAGTTGGAGGGAGGGGAGTTGACCGAGTGCCCAGTGGATGGCGAGGCCTCGTGCGGGATGGCGGGTGATCCAGTTGGTGCGGAGGCGGGTGGAGGCGTAGGCAGGTAAGTCCGGTTCGGCTATGAGTCGACTGATTTGTTCGAGGTTCTGTTCAAGCCAAATTTGGGTGATATTGCTGTAGAAGTTGATGAGGTTTCGGTGCGCTATGTCTGGATTAGCCGCAGTGGTGCGCGGCAGCTTGAGGGCGGCGCCGTCCAGAACCGCTTTTGTGTTGCTTTCGTCGGTTAGTTGGAGTGTGGTGGGTCGGCCATGGACGGCGAAGACTTCACCGTCGACGAGCGTCTTCACGGGGTTGGTGGGGGTGCTGTCTGCGATCTTGGTGAGGCGGCGGCAGAGCCATGCGCGGCGCCGTTCGACGATGTCGCTGGCTTCGGTGTTGTGGGGGCCAGAGGTGCTGAGGTTGTCGGCGATGTCCGTGGTGGTGCGGTTGCTGGTGCGCAGGGTGACGGGGGTGCTGCCGACGGACATCGCGTGGCTGGTGGTGTCGCTCATGGTGTTGGGTCCTTGGTGGTGGCGGGGCAGGTCGGGGTGTCGACCTGCACCGGAGGGTGGTGCGTTAGTGCCGGTTGCAGACCCAGGTCTTTGGCTGTCCGTGGGCGACGAGTTCGAGGTCTGTGGTGGTGGTCGCCTCACACAGCTGGCAGGTGACGTTGAAGGTTCGCGGCATGCGCAGCGGCTGTATGGGCTCTTCCATGTGCAGCGTGATCGGCGCGGTCCTATCCCGGGTGGAGATGAGCAGGCTGGCGTTCCGTTCTGGGTTGGGGGTGATGAGGTCGATGATCAAAGGTTCGTCGGGGTGTTCGGGGAGGGCGAAAGTGTCGCCCTGCTGCAGACGGGAAGCAGGCAGTCGGTCGGGGAGCGATGTGGTGACGAGGAAGCCCGAAGACTGGCGGGGGTTGGGCTTGGGTGGATCGGGGGCGGTGCTCATCACGTGTCTTTCTTCTGTGTTGGCGGTGGCTCGGAGGCGGGCAGGGGGATCTCGACGGCGGAGCTCGTGCTGTCTTGCTCGGGGCGAGGTGTTCGCAGCGAGTGAGGGCGATCTGATGGGGGGCGGCGGGCCAGGCGGCCAAGCGGACGAGGTGTGGCATGCCCCGGAGACGGACGCCGTGGAGCAGTGTCACGTGTGGCCTTCGGTGGTGAGGAGGCTGAGGAGGTAGGCGATATCGGTGGGAGCGTGGGCGAAGAGTTCGGCGGAGGCCTTCGCGCCTGCGAGGGCCGAGGTAGGGCTGTCGGTGTCGGTGGGGCTGTAGTTGCAGGTGACTTCGGCGACGCGGTCTTCGTCGGGCGTGCAGAGTTCCAGGGCGCAGTGCTGTGCGTCGGGGTGGGTGTCGTGTACGAGGGAGCCGCCGTCGGTCCAGGTGGTGTTGCGGACGTGGAGAGGCGGGAGGGCTGCGGCTTTGAGGCGGGCGCCGATGGTGGCGATGCGGTTGTCGCGGTCGCGGTCACTTTGGGTCCATCGGGTGTGCTGGTCGCGGGTGGCGTACCAGTAGTGGCCGCGCTGCTTGTGGACTCGTGTGGTGTTGAAGTCGCCGAGGATCCGTCGCCACTGGGTGGAGGGCAGCAGGATGAGTTGGCCGTCGGCGCGCAGGGTGTCGATCAGGGCGCTGCATTCGACGCTGCCGCCTTTGAGGTCGTAGACGGTGCGGTAGGTGGTGCGGTCGTATCCGGCGGCCCAGAAGACTTCCATGACGATGTCGTATCGCTGGAGGGGGCGGCCTGCGTTTTCGAGGGCGTTGAGGACGGCTGCGGATTCGAGGGCGGTGGGCATGGTGGTGATCCGTTCGGGGCTGTGGGGAGGTGCTTTTACCTCCAATTACTAGAACTATTCTACTAACCTCAGGGAGTGGGTCAATCTTGTTTCCGCAGGTCAGCTGTGTGAAGTGAAGCGAGGCTTCGGGGAGGCCCAGGCGGGCCTCCCCTGGGGTGGGTCCGGGTCAGGCTGCGGTCGGCTCGGTCTCGCTCTCGTCCTCGACGGACCCCTTCGCCGCTTCGGCTTCCTCCACGGTGCGCTTGCTTGCCTCTTCGGCGGCCCTCTCCTGCGCCTGTGCTTCAGCGGTGGCCAAGGTCTCCGCTTCGAACTCGGAGAGCGGATATCCCTCGCCCTTCAGGAAGCGCAGCCAGGCCGTGGTGGTGGAGTCGACGTGTCCGCGCCACGCACTGTCGCCCATGGCCTGCTGCTCGTACGCGGCAGCGACGTGCGCAAGGAAGATGCGCCAGCGACGGCCGGGCGGGGTCTTGGTGATCAGTTCGCCGAACGGGTCACTGACCCGATGCCATTTGGTGCGACCCTCGTTGGGGTCGGGAACGCGGAGGAAAACGGCCACCAGGTCGGTCCTGAAGCTGTCGACGAAGTGGCTGTAGAGATAGCTCGTGCCGGTCATCGTCGACATGATCAGCGCCCAAGCCGCGGGGGACGCGTCGCCCTTGCGGCTGCACAGCGTGGCCAGGAACTCCTGACGAACAATGCGGGCTGCCCGCCAGGCCTTGTTGTTGAGGATGACCTTCCGCCGAGCCTCCTTAGCCTCCTCCTTCGACTCCTGCTCCCGCTCGTCCTTCGGGGCGTCCGGAGCAAGGTGGTGCTCATGCGTCGTCCAGTCCTGGCATAGCCACACCGCGACCGGCTCGTCCCGGTCGAGGAAGGCGGCGTGCCCGGGGCAACTGCGGTGATCCTCCGGGGTAATCGCCTCCCCGTCCGCCGTCGTGAGGTCGGTGAGCGGCCGGGCATCCGAGGTCACCCAGCTCCACCGCCGCTCAACGACGGGGATGCCGGCGTCGGTGAGTTCAGCGGTGAGCCGGACGCGTTCATCCCGGTCCTTCTTCTCGTCCCGCAACCCCTGCATGGCGTGCGCCCAGTTGCCGCGCTCGCCGTTCCCGGCCTCCAGGTCGCGGCGCTTGGCGCGCTTCAGCTGCCACAGGGAATCACCAACGTCTTCGACCTCGTGGAAGTCGGCCATCTCGACGAAGTCGAAGTCGGACTTCATCACATTGGCGAGGCTCTTGTCGCTGAGCTTAATAGCGGTCTCGGAGGCCTTCACCTGGTCGGTGGTCAGGCCCAGTGAGCGGGCGTACTTCGCCTTCCGGGTCTTACTGATCTTCATCAACGACAGCTGCTGCACCGCCGCGATGTTGTCCCGGGTAGACGCGTCTTTGCGATGGGCGTTTTCGACCAGGCTGATGGTCAGGGCGGCATCATCGACACCACGCAGGTCGGTGCGGACGATCGCGGGGACCAGGCGGAAGGTCCGGCCTTCGGCTATGGCCTCCTCGACCGCGATGGTCGCGGCCTTGAAGCGGCGCTGCCCGAAGATGATGCCGAGGGTTTTGCCGTCGGACTGGGGGCGCAGCAGGAGAGGTGTCTGTACGCCGATCTCGCGGACGGAGGCGATGAGTTCTGGGTCCGGCTCAGTGGTGTCCTCCTGCTGGGGCTCGTCGCTGTCTTCTGTTCCGGGAGCTGGCGGCTTGCGATGGTTGTAGGGGTCGACGACCAGGGTGCGCGGGTCGACCCAGGTGAAGGTTCCCTCGAAGCCCTCGATACCGGCGGGCGGTTCGTCGATCACGGCGGTGGCTTCGGCGGTGGGCGGGGCGGTTTCGGTCAGGGGGGAGGTCATGGCGATCTCTCAAGTTCAGGGGTGCGGGCAGGGCGCTGACCGCACCTAGGGGTTGGTGGAGTGCTGGGTCAGGCGGAAGCGGCGGCCGCTGGCTTCTTTCCTGGCGTAGCGCGGCGGGTGGGCTTGGCCGTCTCTGCCTGGGTGGTGCTGGCCTTGCGGGTCCGGGGCTTGGCTGGAGGCGAGGCTGTGCCTCGCCTCCAGCGGCCCGGGTCAGAAGATCGGTTCGGTGGGGTCGGCGGCGGTGCGGAGAGCTTGGGCGGCTTCCGCTGCGGTGCGGCCAGGAGCGTTGCTCCACTGGTCGATCACGCCGCAGTGGAGGTCCTCGGCGTCGCGAGGGTCGCCGCCTTCGAGCGGGTGTCCCGCGAGATGCTCGGCGAAGATGCGGAGGGCGCGGGCGCGTCCTCGTCGGATGGCGTCCGTGTCGTAGTAGCGGTCGCCGCTGCGGCGTCCGTCCCCGGCGGCGACGTCGATGGCTCCGCGGGGCGAGCACGCGAGGGTGACGGTGCGTCCGGCGCCGGCGAAGACCTCACGGCCCTGGTGGAGGCCGACCTCCTCGATGTGGCATGCGGCCCATTGGAGGATCGCGATGGGGTCCCTGGTGATGAGGGCACTTTCGGGGCTGTAGCGGACGCGGGGCATGGCGGTGTCCGTTCGTGGTCGGCGGGAGCGGCAACTTCAGGAGGCGAGGCTGCGGGGCGGCATGGGGGCCGTCCCGCTGTCGGCTGGCCGAGTGGTCAGACGGCCGTGGGGGTGGCGGTCGTGGCCGAGCAGAGGGCACGGATCCGGTCGGCCATGGCCTCAGGGACCGAGGTGAGGGTGCCGGTGTTCTTCCTGGCGACGAAGAGCACAGGGCCCTGTGTGATCGCGGCGAGGTCCTCTTTCAGCAGCGCGCCGAGGACGCGGGCGGCGACGGCGTTCAGCGGCTGCTTGTCGAATTCGTCGTTGACGAGCACGGTGGTGGCCGGACCGTAGGTGGTGTGCACGTTGCGGATGACCTCGAAGCGGCCGCCAAGTGCGTCGTGGACCTGTGTGTACTGCCGGTGTTCGTCGGCGTCGAGGTACAGGTCGGTGAGGGTGCCCGTGGCGTCGATGAGCAGGGCGTGGATGGTGCTGGACATGGGAGTTCCTGTCGTTCGGTGTGAAGGTTTCCCCCTCACCTCTTGCATTTATTCTACTAACCGTGGGAGGGGGGTCAAGTTTGTTTTCCCAGGTCAGGTCGGGTGGGGGAGTTAAGCGGCCGCAGTCATGGCCCGGTCCAGCATGTCCTGCGCGTGACGGACCGCGGCGGTCATGCGTGCCTGCCCGAGCATCCTGTTGCGGTGCTCGATCACGGAACGGGCGTGTACCTTCGCGTCCTCGACGGCCCTCGGGTTCGCCAGTGAGTTGTCGCAGGCAACCGTGACGTGCGACCCCAGGCCCCACGTCAGTGCATTCACCGCTCCGCAGGCTGCGGCTATCGGATCGATGTCGACCATCGACCACTCGTAGTCGGCCGGGTCCCGGCCGTTGCGGTGCAACAACTGGGCTGCCGAACGCAGCATCCCCCCGCTGCCACCCGCCGGATCGTGAATGTGCTGGCGCCGCTTGAGGGCCAGGTGGTCGGTAATCAGGTCGGAGGTGAGGTTGGCCAAAGTCACCTCCGCGATCGAGTCCGTGAGTGCCGGCGGTGTGTGGTACTCGCCGAGACCTTGTTGTGCGCCCAATGACCGCAGCGTGGTCAGCGTCGGCGAGAGAACGTCCGCCTGGGCGCGCAGGTAGGGGTCCGCGTGGCCGGTAATGTCGAAAAGGCCCCGATCGAGGATGGTCTTCGTGACCGCGCGCACGACGTACATGCGGTGCTTGTCCGGCTCCTCGTCGTTGAGCCACTCGTGCAGGATGCGGGCGCGGTCGATGAGGTCTGGCCGGTGAATCCACTGCACCGACCAGATGTCTCGGTACATGTCGATCAGCTGGCGGTCGTCCTGGCTGAGGATCTGCGCCTTCAGGTCCGGGCCCGCGGGGTCCTTCTGGCGGATGAAGCAGAGGGCGGCGACGAGGCCGATCGGCACTTCGATGTGCGGCCCGCCGTGCTCCCTGTTCCAGGTGCTCGCAACGGCTTCACCGAGCGCGAAGGCGTGGCCGGAGGCGTGCTTCATCAGCCCCCTGGCCGGGAGCTGCCGGACGGTGGACGGGGCGTGCGCCGACGGTGTGCCAGACGCGGTGAAGGTGGCTGGCGTGGGTGCCGGTACGGGCGCGGGGGCGGGGGTCTCGTCGGGCTGGAAGGCGGCGAACAAGTCGAGCTGCTCGGTCATGTGAGGTCTTTCGGCGTGGAGGGTGTCGGCATGCGAAGGTCCGCCCCCGTCCGGGGGCGGGCCGTGGTGGGTGTCTCTCCCCCAATCCCTAAGAGTTATTCTACTAACATCATGGGGGAGGTCAACTCCGTTTCCCCAGCTCAAATGGGGGTGCTCAGCCCTGGTCGATCCATGCCATGCCGTACGGCGTCTGCCACACCCACGACATGCCGCCCCGGTTGATGCTGTCCCGGACCAGGATCCAGTCGACGCGACCGAAGCGGTCCGTGTGAGGCTCGACCGCCCAGAGCGTCACCTCCCGAGGGAGGGTGGTAACGATGTCGGCGAGCGACTCGCCGAATCCAGCGATCCGCTCGCGGAGCCGACTGTGGAGATCGCCCACCTCGATCCGCCACGACTCATCCCGCAGTTGCCCCCTACGCTCGGCGGCGAATGGCCAGCCATGCTCGGTGATCGCACCACTCTTCTGCAGGGCAACCCAGGTCACGGCCCTCTCCTGGGATCGGGCCGCGGGCAGAAGCGTTAGCTAGACGAGCCCGAAGGTGCCCCACCGATCTGGGTCCTCCGCCCACGACAACCTCTCGGCGTGCTGCTCCTGCCCATCACAAGCGCCGTGCAACCGGTGCGGGCCAGTCGTCCCGAAATGAGGTACTCCACTTTTCCGCTGTCGTCGTCGGAGTGCTGAAGCCGGGCTCCCACAGGCCGTGCAGGCTGCCGCTCGCCTCTGCCGTTTCGGCAGGCCGTGAGCCAGAGCGATCCTGCTCGCGCAGGATTCCACTCGCCGATCAGGTAACCCGGACATACCGTCGATAGATGGAACAAAAGACATCCGACGATGAATCACAAGCCCCTGAGCTGTCCCTGGAGGAGAAGCTACGCGGGCATGCAGTATCCGGAACGAAGCTCGACCTTGAGCCCGGGAAAGCGGTCGACCGGGAAGAGATGCATAACTGGGGACCGGAGCGAACCGTACACGCATCGGTGCTGCGAGACCTCCTAGCCAACCCGCAGACAGTGCCCGTAGACGCCAAGGGTGTGCGGCTACGTGCGGCACGTATCGACGGCGCTCTCGACCTCGAGTCCGTGTACCTTCGCTGCCCCCTGATCCTGGAAGACTGCTACCTGGGTTGCTCCGAACCGGTCAACTTCAGGTTCGCCACCACCCCTCAACTCAGCTTTATCCAGTGCAACCTGGCGGGCTTTACGGGCAACAATCTCATCGTCACCACGTCACTCGACCTCTCGGGCTCTTGGTTCTCCACAGGGACAGTGCGGCTCGACGGGGCGAACATTGTCGATCAATTCAACTGCTCTTCGGCCGTAGTTCGGACTTCCGACGACGTCGGAAGCTCGCTTACCGCCGAACGGTTAAAGGTAGGCGGCGACGTTCTCCTCAGAGACTTCGAGGCGACCGGCGCTGTGCAGCTACGAGGTGTCGATATCGGGGGGCAGCTGATTTGCTCTGGCGCCCAAGTGGGCGTAGACGTCAAGGGGATTCCCAATGACGTTGTCAAGCCGGTTCGGTGACGCGCTGTGAGTCGATCACGCCGGGGCGGAGGCACCTGCGGGTGGGGTGGCGTTGAAGATTCGGTTGTCGCGGATGAGGGCCCACAGCACGTTCAGGCGGCGCCGGGCAAGGGCGAGGACGGCCTGCTTATGGGTCTTCCCCTCGCCTCTCTTGCGCTCGTAGAACGTCTTGGAGACCGGGCAGTGGACGGCCGCGACCTGGGCCGCGAGGTAGCACACGCGCAAGAGTCGCCGACTGTAGCGGCGTGGTCGGCGCATGTTGCCGCTGACCTTGCCGGAGTCCCTGGGCACGGGAGCCAGGCCGGCGACGCCAGCCAGCCGGTCCACGCTGCCGAAGACGTTCATGTCACCGCCGGTCAGGGCAACGAACTCCGCACCGAGCAGGGTTCCAATGCCGGGCATGCTCAGGATCGATTCGGCATGGCGGTGTTCGCGAAACCGGCCCTCGATCAGGGCATCGGTCTCCGCTATCTCCTCTTCGAGGGCTATCACCTCCTGCGCGAGGCGAGCCGCCATCGCGGCCGCCATCGTCTCGCCAGGGATTGCGGTGATCTGGGCCTCAGCCGCAGCGATCGCCGCGTCCGCGGTGCTGGTGGCGACGTTGATGGTGCGGACGCCGTGGTTCTTCAACCAGGCGGCGAGCCGACTCTTGCCGACGCGACGCAGGGCGGCCGGAGTCTGGTACTTGGTCAGCAGGATCAGCGCGGCCTTGGACTTGCTGTAGTCGAAGGCCCGCTCCAGGGCGGGAAAGTACTCCACTATCTGGGCCCGCAACCGGTTGACCGCCCGAGTCCGGTCTGCGGCCAGGTCATAGCGGCGGGCAGTGAGGGTCTTCAGATCCACGGCCACTTCGTCGCCTGCCACCAGGGGCTGAAGGTCACGACGCATGCGGGCCGTATCGGCGATGACGAAGGCATCCTTCGCGTCCGTCTTGCCACTGCCCCGGTAGGAGCCGGAGGCGTGGTGGACCGTGCGGCCAGGGATGTAGACCAGCCTCTGCCCATGATTGACGAGCAGAGCGATCAGCAGCGCGGCACCACCGGCGTTCAGATCGATCGCCCAGGTGACCTCCCCGCTGATATCGAGAACATCCGCGATCAGTTCCAGCAGCTCGGTCTCGCTGTTGGGCACCCGTCGCGAGAGCACCACCGTCGCGTCCGCGTCGATCACCGTGCAGTGATGTTCGCCCTTGCCAGCATCCGTACCGGCCCAGAGTTCGGGCACAGCCACCTCCGAAGTCGTTCCGTTCCAGTCCCTGCAGACGACCTCGCCGACGTGTCCATACGAGCGATTCAGTTCGCGTATCCCAATGAGTGGCCGGGTCGTCGCGGGATCCTGGGCGGCCAATCCCCTTGAGCCACCTCAGCGGCATATGCCTGACAGCCACACCCGGGATCCCTGGGTCCACCGATCCTACGAATGATCAGTTCAGACCCACATCAAGGAAGGTATGGAATGCTCTGGTCGCCGACGGCATGAAGGTCGGAGGTGGCGCCTTCCTGCACGAGAACTTCAAAGCCGGCGGTGCCGTCCGGTTCGCTGGTGCCCACATCGCAGGCCAGTTGGACTGCTCTAGCGCCCAGCTCGCCGGTAGGGATAGCGACCATTGCGCGCTTGTCGCCGACCTAATCCACGTGGACGGTCACCTACTGCTCAACAAAAAGTTCACAGCGGCCGGTGCCGTCCGGGTGAATGGCGCAAACGTCGGTGGTCAATTGAGCTGCTCCAGTGCCCAGCTCACAGTAGCCAACACCGACGGCAACGCACTCATCGCGGACGGGATCAAGGTCGGGGGTGACGTCTTCCTCCACAAAGACTTCCGAGCAGCCGGCGCCGTGCGACTTCAGGACGCTGACATCGCTGGACAACTTATCTGCTCCAGCGCCCAGCTCATGGGCATGAACTCTGAGAGCTACGCCCTCGTCGCCGACGGAATCAAGGTTGGCGGGCACGTGCTACTCGACGAAGGTTTCAGAGCCCGGGGCACCGTGAAGCTCGCGGGGGCACAGATTGATGGCTCCCTTCTGCTGGGGCCTTCTGAGCTACCAGCTGAGAATGCGCTGCTGGCGGCCGGAATGCACGTTAGCCACGAGCTTCGGTGGAATCCGGCTACACAGGTGAACGGTCTGGTCAATCTGGAACGGGCCTCGGTGCACCGGCTGGTGGACTGCTGGGACGGTGATCACCCCAAAGCCCATTGGCCGCCAGATGGAAAATTGCGACTGGTCGCTTTCACTTACGAGACCTTCGGCGGCACAGCTCTTGCAACCTGGCAGCAGCGCCTGGGATGGATCCGTTGCAACCACACGACGGCCACCCCGCGGAACCCGGCGAGCTTTGCCTCCCAGCCCTACGAGCAGCTTGCCCGTGTTTACCGGCAGGCCGGGCAGGACAACGACGCCCGCGAAATCGCCATCGCCCGTCGCCAAGATCTTCGAAGTTACGGCGACCTCACGCCACTCCGCAAAGTCTTCAATTGGCTGATGGACAAGACCATCAAGTACGGCTACCAGACGTGGCGGGCGGTGGCTGGCCTTGCTACGGTCTACCTCCTCGTGTTTCTGGGCTCGCTAGTGGCGCAGCACCACGACACCGCAATCGTCCCGGCAAAGGACACCAAGAGCCTGGCGTCTGCTCCTACCGCGACCAAGTGCATTGAGGACTACCCGTGCTTCTACCCGGCGGCATACGCCGTCGATGTGGTCATTCCCGTCGTCAATGTGCGTCAAGTCGAGAACTGGCGTCCCAACGGAGCCACCTCGTACGGATGGCTGTACACCGGCAGCGCGTGGATTGCCACCGGCCTTGGCTGGGCGCTGACGACCCTCGCTGTGGTCGGATACACAGGTCTCGTGCAGAGGGAGTGACGCGAACGGACCCACTGACATGGACCCCGCGGGCGGCGAGTTCGGCATACAGGACGTGGGCGCCGGTGCAGCCCTCGTCCCAGCAGCGGCGTCGTGCTGCTTCCGCGGGCGGCAGGGGTGCAGCAGGTCTTCGCGTTGAACAGGTCCGTCAGCCCCCGAATGCTGGCTTCGTCGTCGTAGTCGCCCCACTCGTACGCGCGGTCTTACGAGCCCGGCTAGGTCGGCAAGGGAGTTGATCCGGTCGGGGACACTCACCCGCAGTGCCCCGCCGGTCCAGGTGGCGAACTGCACCTGGATGGTGTCGATGAGGGTGGCCTCGGTGATGGTGCAGTTGGTCATGGCGAGACTCATTCTGTCGCGGTGCTCTCTGGCCTGGCTCAGGCGAGCCGTCGGCCAAGGCTCGGGCGGAGGTACTACTGGCCGTCGGAGGTGAGGTATTCGGCGAACGCTTCCTTGGGTCCGGACTCGCCCCGGCCTCGGTCAGCGATCCGAACCGCGTTGGTGCTCCTCTCCTCCCACAGGAGCCACATGTCACCGTCGAGAGCCAGCGACCACGTCAGGCGAAGCGCACCTCTGCGCGCGTCGATGTGGAGCCACATGCCGCGCTGGATTCGCTTGAAGTCCATGCCGTCCGGTGCGGTGAATTCCGGCTCGGGGCCGAACCGCCGTTCTATGTAGGCGAGATAGGGCGGCCGTCGGGACGATCTCGACGTGCGACGTGTCCGGGGGGTTGGGGTGTGGAGTGCCCGTGCGGGCATAGGGGGCCCACTGGGGCGCCGTGTGCGTAATGGAAGCCGCGCCCGCCAACATCTCACCGGCCGCGTTCAGGACGCCACTGGTCATGGCTCCTTGCCCGGGGCCACCTCTCGATGTCCAGCCGGATCATGTGCCTCTGGGAGGCGACGCCGCCTTCCTTTGTGATCAGGCGGAGCACGGTGCTGCCGAAGTGGGGGCGAGGTGTAGATTTCCGCGGCTACTTCACCCCGGCGGGCGCGGTCCAGGTAGCGAGCTTCGGTCGGGTGCGTGGTGGTGTCGAGGTTGTCCGTCTCGGGGACGTGGTTGTGGGGGCTGCTCATGAGCGGGCGTCACTCCTTGGTGTGCTGGGTTAGCCGGAGCTGGGCGCGTCCGGGCCCGGCTTGAACGGCGGCCTGTCTGGTGTTCAAGCCGGGGCGGATGGGCTAGTCGAAGCTGAGGAGTTCGCGAAGGAGTTCCAGGCCGCTTGGCTCCGGCGGGCTGGGCTTCGGGGCGCCGTTCCGTGCGGTGGGGGTCTTGCGGGCATGAGGAGGTCGGGGCTGTGGCTTGGGTGCTGCTGTCTGCTTCTCGGCGCGTTCTCGTGCGGCGGCGGTGCGGGTCGTTGTGGCGATCTCGGCCGACTCTGCGGCTGCTCCGGCGCCGGGAGCCGCCTCCTTGGCCGCCGAACCAGCCTCGGCGTCCCAGGCGGGGAGCGGAATGCCGAGTTCGCTGTAGCGCGCTGCGCGTTGGGCGGCGTTGCTCTTGCCCGCGAAGCGGCATCCCTTGTGGCGGGAGGGGGGTCTGGGGCTCGTGCCCCCGCGGCCGCGCATGTGGGAGTAGTAGACCTCGACGTCTGTGCCGCACAGGAGGCAGGTGAGCGCCCACAGATGCTCACTGCCGGGGAAGCCGTTGTGGGCACCGGCGCACCGAGTGCGGGTGCAGCCGTCCGGCTCATCAACGCGCCTTGCTTGATAGGCAAGTTCGCGCATGCGCGCCCAGGCGGTGTTCAGTCCGTCCAGGTTGCGGGGCGTGGGTTTGAGGAGCGTGGACAGGTGCGGCGTGGTCATGCGGCTGGTCCTTCCGGGGGCCAGGTGCTTGGGCCGGGTGCTCCAACGGGCCGTTGGAGCACCCGGGAAAGGAGGGGTTCACCCTCCCCTTCTATATTTATTCTACTAACAATGGGGGGTGGGTCAACTGCGAACAACCCAGATCAGGCGGGGGGTTGGTCGTCACCGGCCGCCATTTGCGCTTCCTGCTCTTCGGCAGACCTGTGGCCGAAGACCTCGTCGTACGGAATGGTGTGCGTCACCAGCCGCTCACCGCAGTTGGCTCGCGTAATCACCCTGTTGTGAGGGTCGAGCGTCCGCGGCACCGTGAGCGTCTTCGGGTTGGAGCGCAGAACTTCGTACCAGCGCCCGCGAACCCTGGCGAAATCACCCTTCTGGAAGTCGCACTGCCCCCAGAACTTGTGCCCGTTCGCCTCAGCCTTCTTCACGATGTCCCGCCAGAAGGAGATCTCCTCCGTCAACTCCAGGTATCGGCGGTCGAGTTCGGTGACCGTCTCCGGGTTCGCGATGTCGCGCTCGAACCTGCCGGCGGACTTTCCCTTGCGCCACTTCTTCACCCGTCGCAGATCCGCTTCGAGCCTCTCGATCCGGCGCAGGGTCAGCCGAGGGCTCTTGCGGAACGTCTCGTAGCTGGCGGTTGCCCTTTCGCGATCTGCCCAGTGGGATGCCTTGCCGGCTTCGGCGAAGGACTTGTCCTGCGCGCTGCTGATCCGTTCGCGGGACCTGCGGTCGGCCCGCTCACTGTGGTGCCCGACCAGCACGGGCTGACCGAAGGGGATACGGCTCGCCATGCCGTGAGCCTGATCGCTCAAGGACTGGGAGCGGGATGCGGCGTTATCCGCGTACCCGGCGAACCGCTCGGCTCGCGCTTCCGCCTGCTCGGTGCGCTCGGCCTCGGCGAAACTGCGGCGAACGTCTTCGTCGATCTCGACCTCGACGTGCCAGCCAGCCGCTCGGAGAGCCTCGGCCGCGGAGTCGATCCTCCACTTCTGGGCCTGCCGGTCCCGCGAGCGAGTAATACCCAGGCAGCCCAGGGACGGGAAGTAGCGGAAGCCGTGCGGACGGACCAGCTCGGACGCGCCATCGTGTTTACGACTCCCCTCCAGCAAGGTCCCGTCGCGACGGGTATGGACAATGCGGATCAGGTTGGCGGTCACAGGGTGCGTCCTTCTGTCTGTTCGGCGGGGTGGATTCGGGCCAGCGGACGGGCGGGGTGCCAGCCGCCGAAGATCTCCTCGGCGACCGGGTGCTCGGTGTGAAGCAGGTACCAGGTCCCGGAGCGGCTGAGGGTCTGCACGGCGGTGACACGGAAGGCGATGCGGTGCCCGTCGGCGTCGGCCAGCGGCGGGCCGGCGAGCGTGTGCAGCCACACCGTGTCGCCGGGCTTCACCGGGCGTCCTTCGCCGGGTCGCTGCCGTAGGCGAGCAAGGTCAATGCCGTCGCCCAGGACACGTCGGGGTCATCGCGGTCGAACGCCAGCGAGGACGCCAGGCTGTGCGCGGGATGCCAGATCAGATGGAACGATGCCCCGTCCGCGTTAGGGTGCTCGGCCGCCCATTGGGCGGCGTACGCCGCGAGTTCGAGTGCGTACTTCTCTGCCACGCTGTCGGTGCCGCTCCCAGTGGTGTTGCGTGCCGGCCAGGTCGCCAACAGCAGGATGTGTCGGCGCACTTCGGGTTCGATGACGGCCCACAGGTCTCGCAGGCGGTTCTTGTCGCGGGCGCGGGCTATGTCCCATCCGTGCTGTGCGAGGGTTCCCTCCATCAGCAGGACGATGGTGCGGGCTTCCTGAGCGACGGGCATAGTGCGGTGTCGCGGTGGCCGGTCAGTGGTCATAGTCAGTTCTCCTCGTTGGGCATGTCGGCGATCAGGCGGGCAATCTCGGCACGGGCGCGCTGCTTGCCCCGGCTCCGGTAGGTGCGACGAGCCCGCCTCCGGTCACCACTGGTGCGGTAGTCCTCATCGCGGAAGCGGTCGCGTAGCCCGAGGCGCCCGACCTCGCGCGGGCGGAGCATTACAGCGCGCCCTGCGCTGTGCGGGCGGCTTCAAGATGTCGGGCCGCGGCGATCAGGGTGCAGGCCTCGCTGTCACGTCCGAGGTGTACGAGCGCGCAGACCTCGAACATCAGCGCCCAGTGGCATGGGGCCACCGAGTCGGCGAACTCCGGGAAGGTGACGGCGCGTTTTCCGGGGCTGCGCCGGAGCCAGGCGCGCTGGACGATCCGCTGCATGCTGCGGTTGGCCTGCTTGGTCTGGCCGCGGTTGAGGCCGAGGGCGTTGATGACGTCGGCGGCCGCTTCCAGCGGCAAGTGCTTGTCGAGCATGGATTCCTTCCGGGACAAGTGGCCGTTCTGACAGCTGTGTTGAGGGCCGCGCCCCATTTCTTTGGCGCGCGGCCCAAGGGGTTCAGCAGGCGGCCAGTCCAAAGAACAGCCATCCGGGCTGGTTTCCGTCTGTTTCAATCGGCAGAGCGCCAGCAGGCCCCACCTTGGGGAAGACCCGCGGGTCCCTCGCGTCCAGGAGTTCCTTGGCGAGCCTGGTAGCTTCCGGGAGGCTGCGCTGGGGCTCGTCGATCAAGATGACGTCGTCCTTGTCGTAGACCGTCCCGGAGTATTCGCGGTGGCCGTGCTCCCAGGCCGCCTTGCATTTCGCGTTGAAAAAGGCCCGGCTGAGATTGCGTCCGTTGGCGGGCTCGAAGAAGTCCGTGGCGCCCATGTCGTGCTCCTGTTCCTAGAGGGATTACAGGGCGGGCCAACCCCTCCCTGTAGCTATTATTCTACTAACTTTCCAGGGGGTCTCAACCCATTTCCCGGAGGTCATCGGGCTGCTGTGTGTACTGCCTGTGGTGGCGGCTTAATAAGAGGCGACGCCGAAGATCAGCCAGCCATCCCGGCCGCCGTCCGTCGTGACCGGCAAGGCGCCGGCTGGACCCCACTTGTTGTCCACGTGCCGGTCTCCATCACTCAGAAGCATGCTCGCGCGCTCCATGGCTTCCGCTGTCAGGCGCCGCGGTTCCTCGATCGGCGTCACGGCGTCCTTTTCGTCGATGGTGCCCGAATAGCCGACGCGGCCGTGCTCCCGGGCCGCTTCCTCGCGCGCCCGCTCGAAGGCGTCCTGAAGGTCGTCGCCCGTGGCGACGGCGTAGAAGTCGACGGCGCCCATGGCCTTTGCTCCTTGCTGCTGGTCGGGGCTGCGGCATGGCGAGACCCGCCCTGACGGGGTGGGTGGGAATGCGTGGCGGTCAGTGGATGTGCAGGCGAGGGTGGTTGGTGCGCATCACGCGCGCGGGCCGGATCTCTGTTCGCCCTGCGTCTCGTTTCTTGTAGACGTCGGCCAGTACCCCGTCGGCGGACTTCACGGCGGCCACCGCAGTTTCGAGGACCGCCCTTCGGTCGGCCGTGCCGAGTTGGGCTCCCCATTTCTCCATGGCTGCACCGTCCTCGCTGTCAAGGCCCCAGAAATCGGCGTACGTGTCCCAGGCGTGAACGAGGATCTGTGCGGCCCAGGTCATGGCCGTCTCCGCCTCCTTCTCGGAAATGCCGTGCTCGGCTGACACCTGGAGAACGGTGAGCGGGTCGTGTGGCAGGTCGTTCAACGGACGTTCCTTTGCGTGGTCCGGGGAGTGGATGACCCCCTCCCTCAACTAAGAATTATTCTACTCTCCCCCAAGGGGGTGTCAACTCATCTCCGCAGGTCAGGGCCGCACAAGGCCTCGTGCCCCGCCAACGGGAAGCCCTCGCCCAGTCCCTGAAAACGCCTCACACTCATCAAGAGCCCGCTGCTACCAGGCCTGCCGGTACGGCGGGCAGCCGCTTACGGGTGGACCGCTTGCGGATGCTGGCCGCACCCGCCCGGCGAACCTCAGCCCGCTGCGCCGTCACCCGGCACTCACCGCACAGCGGCTCATCGAGCCGACGATGGCCGGCCACCCCGCTGCTCGTACCGCACGAACCCGCCCTCGTGCGGAGCCTCGGCAGCGGTGGCGCCCCTTCCGCAGCCGCAACCTGCTTGCCGTTGACCCATATCCGGGCCGCACAGACCCCGTCGAACCGACTTTCCTTCGGTCGGACCAAGTCATAGCAGCGCACGGCGAATGGGCACCGGTTCGCGCAGTCCTGCATCAACGACCCGCAGGCGGCCAGCAGTTTGCCATCTGACCGTACAAGGGACTCGTCGGGGATGTAGCCGTCCAGACCGGCGCAGGGCGCATTTTCAGTCCATGCGGCGGAAGTAGTGGGGGTGATCACGGCGGCGGTGCTTCCTGGGTGGGGGATCAGAACAGGGTGGGGTTCTCGTTGGCGCCCGGCAGAATCGAGAGCAGCGCCGAGGCGGCATCGAGCTGAAGTGCGCAGGAGCGGGAGGACCACGGCTCGTAGAATTGGGCACGCCACATCTCGGAGGTGGCGAACGGGACCGGGCCCGGCACGTATCCCGCGTCGTGCGCCTGGAAGTTCTCCACGGCTTCGCGCAGTGCCACATGCCGCGCTGCAGTCAGCCGTTCGACGATGACGGCGTGAACCTCGTTCCACGTGGCGTACCCGGTGCGCTGCGCCGCCTTGGCCTCGACGGCGTAGCGGAACCCGCCCGGCGCTGGTGTCCAGATCGTCAGTGCTCCCGCATCCGGATCACCGGGCTGACGGCGCTGCGTGAAACGCAGGCCGCGCTCCTTCATCACCCGCTCGCCCCACGCTGCCCGGGCCTCGCTGTCAGCCAGGCCGATGAACTCCAGCAGCAGAGCGGGGGAGAAGAAGTCGCGTGCCGCCAAGCGCATGTCGCCGTCGCTGAGGATCACGCCCCGGCCTCCTCGGTGACGTGAAAGCAGTCCGACAGATGCCGGGTGATCGCTTCAACGGCCGCGTCCAGGTCCAGGTCGCCGGGGCGGTCGCGCTCGGGGTCATCGGGTGTCGTGTCGTGTACAACGCACCGCCACGGCGGGCAGTTGGTGTCCTCCGGGACGTGCGTGATGTGCCACCCCGAGAGCCCGCTGCGCCGAAGCGGCAGCGCGTCATGGCTGGCCACGACCACGAGCGTCCCGTCCGAGGCGTATGCGCAGACGGCGAGGCCACCGCGGGTCTCGATGTACGGATGCAGCCCGGCTGTCCCAAGGGTGACGGTGACGTCGGTGTACGCCTCCAGGGCTTGGAGCTCTTCCGGGCCGTAGGAGGCACGGATCTTGGCTGCTTCAGCGGCTGGTTCGAACATCAAACTCCGATCCTTGAATGAGTATGTACATCGGCCTATTGCGCCTCGCAGCCCTAGCTGAGGTGTTTCGTGCGACTCCAGGCGGCTGGTCGCCCTCCAGGCGGATGGGCATTGCGCGACGCTGGCGGCGATGGACTTCGTTAGAAGTATTCTACTTCCGCTTTTCGTGAGGAAGTAATCGCGGAGCTGATGCTACGGCAAGAGATAGGTATCAGCCTAGTTTTGGTTAGGTGGCATCTTTGCCGCGCCCAGTCGGCGCTGCCGAGCGGACCGTCGCCAATCGCATCTCTGCAATCCGACGCTGCGCCACGTCCGACAACTCCTCGCCCCCCGGTTTGCGGCGCACCTCCGCCAAGACCCGCTCGTTCGCCGCGTCCTGCGCCGCTTTGAACCTTTCCTTCTCTGCCCGTTGCTGCTCCGCACGGATCTGCCGAGGAGTAGTCCCGCAGCCACGACAGGAACGCCCCGGCTCGTCGGGGTGCGCAGCACACCCCGGGACAGCCGCAGCCGCCACGTCGTCCAGGTGCCCATCGTTGGCGGGAGCTGGCTCCCCTGCGGCGCCAGCCGTGGGGGTAGGGGGGTTCTTCTCCTCTGAGTATTGGCTCTGGTTACTAACTAGAAGGCCCGAGGATCCGGCGTCCGGGAAACCGACGTCCGAAAACCCGTCTCCGGTCTCCATCTCCCCGCTCGCGTCCGGGGCCGCGACCTTAGCTGCCTCGTGCTCCAGCCTGCGCTTCACACGCCGCCCGACCTGCCGGGCGTACTCCTCGGCCGCCCAGTCCTGCGCGGTGTCGTACACCTCGGTGATCGTCGCGATCGTGCCGTCATCCAGACGGCCGGTCACCACCCGGTAGTACCCGGCGTCCCGCAGCTCCCGCAGCGCCGTACGCACCGCCTCGCGCCCCTCCTTGCCTGCAGCCGCGATCGACTCTGCCCGCACCCTCCACGAGTCCGGCTTCGCGATCAGGAAGGCGAGAATGCCCCGCGCCCGAAACGACAGGCGAGAGTCCTCAAGAGCAGCCGTGGGCATCACCGTGAACCCGGTGCTGAGACGGCGGCGCAGGATGGTCACGGGGCAAGCCTCCAAGGGCGGTACAAGCAGGAGAAAGAGCAAGAAGAACGGGCAGCCCCGCAACGGGCGTGCGGGGCTGCCAAGCAAGGTCAGGGGGTCTTGCGGGCCCGGGTGACCTTGATCGTGCGGGCGGTCTTTTGACCGGCCGCCTTACGCCGGGGCACGACCATGCCGGCACGGCGCATGACCTCGATCATGGCCTTCTGGTCCGGGACCAACGGCACCACCAGGTCGGCGTCCTCGAACACCTCGACCATGGCCTGGACGTCGGTCTCCTCCCGGTCGTTCTGCCCGCCCCAGCCCAGGTGGTTGGCCCCGTAGTTACCCTCGGGGGAGTCGTCCAGCATGGCCCGGACCAGCGCCTTCACACGCTTGCTCTCGCGGTACCGCTCATGGGCCCGCACATAGTCGTCCAGCGCCTTGGCCCGCTCTGCATCGTCATGAACGAGGATCGTCTGCGCTGGCCTGCCCGGCGCGGCCCCGGGCCAGCAGGCGTCCATGAACGGGCAGTTGTCGCAGATCCGCGACAACCCCGGCCCGTCGTGATCGCGGCGCAGCTCCTCAGGGCTGTCGGCCTCCAGGACGCGGTCCACCCACCAACGCGCCTGGAAGACAAGCCACTCATCGACGGGGAACTCCTCAATGTGCTCCTCGCCGGTATCGCGGCACACGAAGCGAAAGCGGATGCGCTGCACATCGACCGGCCCGAGCCGATGCAGGTACCGCTGCCCCGGCATGTCCGCGAACCCGACCGTCCGCAACAAGTCCGCGTAGAGGAGGACTTGCCTCATCTCGGCAGCCGTCGGGCCGAACCGCACAACACGGTCCCAGACACGGCTGGACTTGGTCTTCACGTCCTCCACCGTCACGAACTCAGCCGGTTGCACCGGCCGGTGCCGCTTGGGCAGCCGGGCAGCGGTCGCGGCATCGAGCTGAACGACATCGACATGCCCGCGCAACACGTCGTCCGACACAGTGCGCTCAACGAGCCAGTTGTACTCACGGCGCACGTCCTCCAACAGTCCGTGGTGAATGTAGGTGCCGAGGATCGCCGCCCGTTTGTCCCCGGCGTTCGTCCGCTCGGCGCCGGCCAGGATGTACCCGGAGCGGCGCGAGCAGATCGTGTCCGACGCGCCGAGCTGCCGCTGAACGGAGCGAGGCCGCCGGGCATCGGCGGTATGAGCGGCATCCCAGATCGACACTGGGGACGCCGGGGTAACGGCATGAGTGGTCACACTGATCTCCAAGAGGGCATGCCGGGGCCCGGCCCGTCACAGCGGGCCCCGGCAACAAGAGGACTGAAGGACTAGACGGCGGCGAACTCGTCGACTGGTGGCTCTTCCGTCGAGTCCTCGGCATCGCTGTCCTGCTCGGCTGCGGCCGCCCGCAGCTTCGCGGCATCGCTGGTGGGATCTGACAGCTGCTCGGGCTTCTTCAGCTCGGCGGCCTTCCGCTCAATGTCGGCCCGCACCACCCGCACCTCATCGCGGGACAGGTCCTCGGACGCCTCGATGTCCCGCCACAGCTTCTTGAGGCTGTCCACGCCGCCCTTCGCGGCCTCCAAGACCTTCGGCAGCCACACCTGCGCCAAGTCCCCGGTCAACTCGGGGGTGGGCTTGGGCTGGTTGTGGATCGTGCAGCCCATCAGGCCGAACACGAGCTTCTCGACGGAGAAGTCCGGCACGGACTTGGGCTTCCCGTCGCGCGGCACCTGGAACTTCAGCGAGCGCGCCCCGACGATCTGAGGGTCCTCCTCGCGGCGCAGCCGCACCCACACTGTGGCGTCGTAAGCCAGGGACTTGTGGCCCTCCACCCGCCAGTCCTTCGTCTTCGGTATCGGATCGCCGTTCCCATCGACAGCGGCCGTCTCCTTCCCGCGCGCGAGGAGAAGCACGATGGCGGGCATCGTCCGCACCAGGTACATGACCTTCGACCACCGCTCACCGGCGTCGTTCCACAGGTTCATCGACGGCTTGACCTCGGTGTCCGGGTCCCTGCGGAGCTTGGCCTGGCCGCTGTTGGAGCGGCGGGCGCGGTCGTTGGTCCAGTTCACGAGCATCCGCCACAGCAGGGACACGGAGTCGATCACGAGCACGACCGGCGGCTCTTTCGCGGCCGCCGCCCGCTTCGCTTCGGCGTGCACTGCTTCGAGCTGGCCGAGGATGTCGCGGTAGGTGCCATTGTGGTCGATCAGCAGGTAGTCGGCGCCAGGCACGTTGGCGTACTCGTCGGCGGTGTCCTCGCCCAGCTCCAGCCAGTAGGCCTGGCCAGTCAGCTCCGAGCCGGTGAACTGGGCAGCAATATGAGAGTTATGCGTCACCAGGAAGTGCTCGGTCACATACAGGTGATCCGCAGCAGCGACCTCGATACAGCGGGCCTCCTTATGCCCGATGAAGGTCACTTCGGTCACCGTACGGATCGGACCAGTGATGAACGCGGGCCTGGACTGTCGCCACAGATCCACCTTCCGCTGAAGCCTGAAGGGGCACACGTCACTGGGCAACCGAACCCGCAGCCTGTACGAGGTCAGCCCCGCACGGCGAGCTCCGTCCCGCCCGCGATACGACGTGACCTTCGTGGTCGTCGAAGCTGTTCCACCCAACGACTCCACCAACTCGCGTACATCGGCGGCGAGCTCAGGAGAGGACGTCGAGTACGTGGAGGCTGCGCGTTCCATGCCGCCGTCGCTGTCCATGAGGCCCCGAAGCAGCGCCAAACGCAAGCCGTGATCGCCGCGCAGAAACTGGCTCGGGATGAACTTCCGCTCACTGCGCTTGCCGTGGAGTCCGAGATCGCGGAGGGTGGCGAGCACCCCGCCGCCGATGATCCGGGCGTTGACGCCGTCGGTATGCCGCCTTAACTGATCCCCGGAGGGAAGGGCAGCCTCCACCGCCTTGTGGAGCTGTTCGTCGCCGCTGGTGAACGACAGCGCGCTGGCCAGGGTCATCCCGCCGTCACCAAGGAGGAGGCCCAGCAGGTAGGGATCCATCGGCGGACCCCCTGCGACGTGCTCGTAGTGAACAGGGGCGACAAGTGGCAGATGTATCACGTCGCCTCGGGCAAGGCGTTCCCTGAGCTGGTCTGTGGTCAGGACTCGGCCGGGGTGAGTTACGCGCCGCCCATTCTTCTGGCGGTGCTTGTCGCGGGTCGTCCAGACGCGCCACAGGTGATCTCCGGCGACTTCGACCGATGCGCCATCGGAGGTAGCGAGCCGGTAGATCGGCAGTACGCCTCGGTCGTGCACTGCTGTGACGCTAGTTGCCCGTCCGTCTGCGCCGATAACTTCACTGCCGGGCTGGAGCTTTCCCATGGGCGTCCAGCCCTGTGGAGTTGCCACCAAAGCGTCGAGAGGCTGAGCTTTCCCCGCCTTTTCCTCTCCTTCGATGAGGATCTTCGGCCACGGGACGACGCCGGTGGGCTTGCGGGTGCGCAGTCGCGCGACAGCCTGATCGGACATGTACATCTCCAAGAGGTAGGTTTCGAGATAGGCACCGGCCTATGTCAACTGGTGCGGATCTTCCTGGTCTCGAACAGGGGTGACCATTCGGGGTGAAGGTCGAGGAGCTCCCGGACGTAGCGGGAGCGGAAGTCGTTGTTGAGCCTCCAAGGCTCGCCGCGCGTGGCCTGTCCGTACTGCCAGCGCAGAACCTCAAACAGCATCCCGATCCCGACGCGCTTGAGCCCTCGGTCGACGCAGTCGACAGTCAGTGCCTCCAGCTGCTCAAGGATCCACGGGTTGAGCTGGTGGAACACCTCGAAGCGTTCCTGGATGCTCAACCCGTCGCCAGGGGCGTCTGGGTGTCGAATAGGCACGATCGGCAGCTCTAGCTGCATGCAAGCCACTATTCCTCCTCGACGAGATGTATCTCGGCCTATTCTGCGCTACGCACCCAAGGGCTCCGCGATCACCCTCGCTCTATAGAGTTATTCTACTTACCTAAGGGTGGGGGTCAACTCGCCCCATGGCAGTCAGGTGCGTACCCAGGTTGGTGACACTCGGCGGACAGGGGTACCTGTTAGGGATCGGACCGCCAGGTGATACCCATCGCCACCGTCATCGCACGGCACAGAGAACCCGCCAACAGAGATGATGACCGGCTCCGCCCTGCGCCGCGATGACGAACCCACGCCGCCGATACCAGCGCATCACAGAGAACTCGCCCACACGGACCTTGGCCAGCAACACAACCCCACTGCGCCGCGCGAGATGCTCCTCCAGCGCAGTCAGGGGCGCCACCCCCAAACCGCCCCTTTGCGCCTCGGGTGCAACCGACAGGAGCTCGATCTCGGTGAGCGCATGGCCCAGACACTCTTGCACCCGCGCCCCGAACCTGCCGCAGCCAGAAAGCAGCCTCACCGGCGGACCCGCATAGACCAGCCCCGAAGCCTCAGAATCCACATCGCGTCCGGCCATCAACGCCACCGCCGAGCCGAACGGGACCGGCACCATCCCAGGGTCACCGACGAAAGCCGAGCCACCTCACCGATGAAACTCCGGCGGCCCTCTGTTCGACGCCGGATTGCCGTCTAATCAAGCGATTGCCGATGGGGACTGCACGCAACGCCGTCAGATCCCGTGCACGTCAAGATCTCCAGCAGGCCACGCTCGGTGTCGAGGACAGCGCCAAGACCAACCACGAGGTCGTTGCGGAGCTGGGTGAGCTGATCGTGACCGGCTTCGTCGCGATAGTCGGACCCCTGTCGATCGGGCATGGCAGCATCCTTCTTCCTGGAGATTCACGGCCTTACACAGTTAAGAGGCGCGAAGGGCCGCCAGCGTGAACCCCTGAGGTGAACGCATTTGCGCAGCGCGGGATCGACTTGACCGAATCAGTCTTCCGCTGCTGGTCAGCATGGTTCCGTCGGTGCTCCTCCCACCGTGCCGTTCAACCGCTGAACCGAACGTCCCCTCACCCGTGACTTCCGAGAGGCCCAACGCGGCGGCGCCAAGCCTTTCCACCGCGGGGCCGTCGCCCTGCCGTGCCAAACGACCCCACACCATCGCCGCAGACCGCCCTCAAGAACGAAAGACCACCGAGAGCTTTCAGTCGCTGGCCGTACCGTAGTTGCCGCGCTTGGCGATCGACGAGCCAGGGCCTTCGTACAGACCCGAACGCAACGCCTCCACCACATCCTTGCGGAGCATCCACGTCCCCTTGCGGGAGTGCGCCATCGTCTCCTCAGCCCCCTCCAGCACGGTGTCCAGCAGCCACAAGGGAGAACTCGACAGCAGGTAGTCCGACGGCGGCAGCATCGCCCCTTCGCCCGCCAACATCCGCCGCCGCGCCAGCGCCACCACCTGCTGCGTGACCCCGAACAGCGCCGCGTACTCCTGCAACCCCACCAGCGTCGGCAGCTCTCCTTTGGACGCCGGCTTGAAGGTCGCACCCTGCGCCCGCATCAGCTCGACCAGAACGGCCTCGTCCCTCTGCCGGCCACGGATCGCCAGGCCGCCCGGCCAGAACGGCTTCCCCGACACGATCACGGCGTCCTCGTACGAAAGGTCCCCGCGGTGCACCCAGCCGTTGCTCACCGTCGTGACACCCACCCCGTACAGCTTTGCGAACTCATGACGGCCAACGACCAGCGGCTTCGACACGACGGCCTCCTCTCATCTCTGCGACATGCGAGTTAGCAGAATACTTCCACAGGCTGGGGATAACGCCTCCGGGGGCCCCTGACCTGCGCACTGTTAGGCTGAGGGCACACTTTCCAAGAGGTGTAGCGAGGCCCCCGGACATCCGCGAAAATTGCCGATGCCCCGGGGGTCTTCGTGATGTCCAGGAGACGCCGATCTGCCCCATGCGGCGTCGCCGGGCGGTCCCCCTCGGGTCACGGGACGCAGTCCATGGTCAACGCCTCACTTCCCGACACCGGAAGCTGTGACCTCTCCCTCTCCGCTGCCGACGAGGCTCAAGAGAAAGCTGGTGGCACTCATGCAGTTACGTGCGTGCCGCCAGCCCGGCCACCGCGCCATCCCCACCGGAACCGGGAGTCCCCCCCATGCGTCCCACCGGCGTGAACCGATGCCCACGTCCTGCGGCCGCCCTCGCCGTCATCGTCGTCACTAGCCTTGCGCTCACCGCATGCGGGAGTGTGGACAGGGCCGCCACCCCTGAGTCCCCTCCGTCCGCAGCCATTCAGCCAATCACCAGAGTGGTGGTCCTTGCTTCGGACGGCCAGACCGTCACCACTGTGATCCCGGTCGGAGGGTGCCAGAAGGGACAACTCACCGGAGCCGAGACCGGTACGACCGTACAGCTGAGGTTGTCGCTGGCGGCGCATCAGAAATCCGGCGAGGTCTGCGCGGCCTACATCAAACTCGATCACGTGAGTTACAAGCTCCGGACCTCGCTGGACAATCGCACGATCATGGACGAGGCCACAGGCAAGCCCCTGTCCATTTCCAAGCCCTAGTCGCCCAAAGAGGCGGTCGTCACCTACGGGGCTGCGGAAAGGACGCCGCCAGGTGAACACCGCGACCGGTCACATCCAGATCCTGACCCCGGCGCTCGCCCAGATCCCGTCCTCCCGTCTCGGCTGGGTCGACGAAGCTGGCGCGGCCCCCGGGCTACGCGAACGTCCCGAAAGCGAGGCGATGCCCTTCAAGAGGGCTACTCTTTCGTCCAGTTGGCGCCTGATCACCCGCCAGGACTGGCGTGGGGATGCGGCTGGTAGCGCGTCAGGTCGAGCCCTCCGGACAGGTATCTCATGACTCGCAACCCTGAACTGTCACCGGAGGACTTCAGACACCTCCACGTACGCTCAGGTTATGAACCAGACACTGGCTGGCATTGGCTACACGGGCGGCTGATGACACTCACGCCCAACAGCCCCTTAGCCACACGGCGGTTCACCCACCGCGCGGCCACCGGCTGCCTCATCCTGCTGATCATCCCAGCCGGTCTGCTCGCCTACTTCTGGTACTCGGCCTGGCACACCAGCCACGTCAATCATCAGCGTAAGCAAGCCGGCCTCTCCTCGGTCCTCGACCAAGCCCGCCACGCGACAACCGAAACCACCCACGCTCTCAACACCAGCAGCAACACGGACACCGACACCCTGACAGGTGTTATTTGGCAGCACACGCACGCGCCGTTGATCACCTACGACGCCTCCCGCCACACATTCACCGCCACCGCGTCCCAGTCCGCCACCTACAACGAGGAAGTACTCCTCCCCGGCGGCGGTCCCGTCACGGTGAACCGCTGCTTCACGTTCACCTCCACCCGCGACACCAGCGCAAGCTGGACGACGACCATGACGGAACAGGACGAGCAGGCGTGTCGCCCAGGCCAGACGATCGACCATCGAGCGACCCTGGCGAAAGACCGCGTCAAGAACATGGCCGCAACCCAACTCACCCGCGCAGACGTGACCCAGGCACTGGACCCCGCCCACCAACAAGACACATACGTGGTGAAAGACACCGCTCGCCACGGGCAGACCGCCACTATCACCATCCTCATTCGCGCCCAACGGGACGTGTCTGCAACAGCCGCACAGTGCTACCAGTTCACCCGACACCTCGACACGAACAATGCAGACCGAGCCACCACCAGCATCCCCATAAGCACTTGTTGAGGGTCTGAATTGCTCAGCCGAGCAACGCCGTCCCACTGCGACCTGCCAAGTGGTCACTCCATGAGGAAACCGTCTCCTCCCGCATCATCGGAAGGAGACGGCGGTACTCGTTCGCTAGCCCTCGGTGATTCCCGGGGGCTCCTGAAGGAGGGCCTTGACGGTCTTGTTGTCCTCGATGCGCTGGACGACCTCACCGGTACCGAGGGTGGCTGCGGCAAGCGCCAGGATCAGCCCCGTTGGAAGCCCGTCAACATAGAAGGCGACCAGGGGAAGAGCCGCCGCGACGACGGCGTAGAGGCGAGTGCTGTGGTCGTGGATGAAGTTGCTCAAGATCAGCTTCCGTAGGCGAGTTGGTGGAGAAGGTCCCAGCCGCGTCGGCCGATGGCCGGGTCATTGGGCTGGCCGGTGGAGAACAGGTTGTGCTTCCGGTTGAAGCCTGCGACGGCTTCCTGAGTCAGAGGGCCGTAGTTGTCGGACAGGGGTACGGAACGGTCAAGCCAGCTGGTGTCCTTGAGCGCCTGCTGAAGCCCCTTCGCGGACGGCGAGTTCCGGTTCGGTGCGAGACCAGCCGGGAACGGCGGCGGTACGTAGGCGGTGCCGCCACCGGTCTGACCGCCGGTGGGCTTGCCCGCCAGCCGACTCGCGACACGGCCACGAAGGCTGCCCATGGTGAACCCCTTGGGGTCGACCTTTCCGGGCTGCCACTCCAGGTGGCCAATCACGCTCGCCGAACTCCAGCCGTGGGCCCGGCACAGGGCCGCCGAGACGCGTTCGATCGCATCGAGCTGCGCGGCCGGCCACGGGTCCCTGCCGTCGCCGAGGTTCTCGCACTCCCAACCGTAGAAGCGCGTGTTGCCGTCCGTGTCGGCCTCGTTCGCGGCTGGCAGCGAACGCTCGGCGATCACGGCCTGGAGGACGTCACCGTCTCCCTTGCCCGCATGGTTCGCCCGGCCGTTGCCGATGAGGTGGACGGTGCCGTCCTTCGCGATCACGCCATGACACAGCGGGCCCGGAAGGCCCTCGTACCCGTTCTCGCAAATGCTGACGGTGCTGCTCGTGCCGCTGGTCACCGTGTGATGGATCATGATTCCGTTGACCGGACCCCACGGGCCCTTGCGATTCCTGTTGTGCGTGCGCCAGCCGGAACGCTCAACGACGCGCACGCCTTCCGCGCGCAGTGCCGCAACCAGCTGATCGGCACTCAGAGGTGTTGCCAAGATCGGTGCTCAAATCTCCCCGCGCCCGAACTGAACTTGCTCACTTCACCCAGAGCGTTACGGCGCCGTCCCGCGGGACATCAGCCACAACTGCACAGCCATCAGAAGCAGTGGAGACACGAACGATGACAGAACAAGCCGCCGTGTGGCCGCAGCCTGCGCCTGATCCTCCCGGCGCTGCTGCTCCGCTCGCTCAACGATCTGGTCATGCTCACCACGAAGCCCGGCCAGCCCAGCCTCGACCTGCCCGATGCGCTGCTCCGTCGCCCGCTGATCCGCCCGGTACACATCCTGCGTGACCACCTGATCGAGCCGAGCAGCCAACTGAGCGAGGTCTCCGCGAAGATCCTCGCGTAGCTGCGACACGGCTCGGTGCAGCTCCCACAGCGTGGGCTCGCTGCTCGGCGGCACAGACAGCGCGATCACTCCCGGCGATCCCCGCGCCTACTTGGATCGTACGAGTGCCAACACGGCGACCCTGGAGAAAAGGTCATCGGCTGACCAGTCAGACGCAGCCTGCTGCTTGTGCCTGCGAGACGCGTTCACCGACTGCACCGCTCAGCCGCACCCACAACAACCTGGCAGCGTACGGAGACTTCAGGGCAGTGTCAGTTCGAATGGTTCACAATGCGCCTATGGGAGCACGGGACTTACGGCACGTAGTGGGCGCGGGTCTGGGCGCGATACTGCTGCTCTCCTGCACCACGACCGGCGGCGACGTGCGTGGTCCCGATAGAGGCAGCTCCAGCGGCTTCACCACCCGCTACGAGAAACCCTCAGCAGCCGATCAGGTACCAGGCACCTTCCTGCGCAGCCGGAAACTGCCTGAGGCAGCCGCGGAAGCCCTCAATACGCTGGTCGCCCTCGACCGACAGATAGTGCTGGTCAGCCGCTCCTGCGACGGTGAGGGATCCGCCTACGATGCGCAGACCCGTCATATCGAGCTCTGCTATGACGGCACAGTCGAAGACCGCGTGCTTTTCCAGAATGCCGGACACCACCCCGCCGACGACGAAGCAGCCGCCGTCGCAGCCGAGACCGTCTATCACGAAGCCGGCCACGCACTGATCGACCTGCTCGACGTGTCCCTCACCAGCCGCCAAGAAGAGGATGCGGCCGATCAGTTCGCTGCCCTGATGCTGCTGCGTACCGGTCTTGCCGGCGAGCGTCAGTTACGCACGGCTGCCGAAGCGTACGAACTCTCCGCAGCCGCGAATATCACGACCGAAACGTCTGGCAGAGACGAGCACTCCCCGGACCTCACACGAGCAGCCAATCACCTCTGCTACCTCTACGGCTCCGCCTCCACCCGCAACCAGGACCTCGCAACCACCAGTCGTATCCCTTCTAAACGAGTAATTGTCAATAGTTGTGGATCAGCAGGTCAGAGTGCCTCGTGGGACAGTGCTTCGAGCCCTTCGACGGAGGTCAGGGTGGAGTTGAGCGCGCTGTCCGGTGCCGGGGCGGTGACCAGCACGAGGGTCTGAAATGCGGCGTGCTCCGACGCGTAGAGGTCGTCTTCTTCGCCATCTCCAGGGATTGCGTTGGACTGGATCTCGATGGTGGTGCCCCCTGCCTCGGCCTTGAGGTATTCGCCTCGGAAGTAGCTGTCATGCTCGGCGAAGGCCAGATCGAGGAGTGGGGCGAGCAGCCCGGCCAGCTCCTTGGCCTTGTGGGACTTGGTGCCGTAGGTGTCGTAAATGGTCAGCGTGGGGTCACCCTAGGCCGCGAGGATCTCGGGGCGTTCGATGAGGTGGCCGCGTTCGAAACGGGCTCCGGCTCGGACGAGGGCGACGAGGTGGGGTGCGTTCACGGCTCGCCAGCGGTTCTGGGCGGACTCGACGAGCTTGAAGACCATGGCCAGGGCGGCGGCGCGGGAGCCGGC
>NZ_BMUA01000015.1 GCF_014649955.1 Streptomyces violascens | reverse complement strand
TCCCCCCCTTGTTAACCATGATTCGGGGGGTGGTGTCACCGGTCCCGGAGGCACTGACTGACCGCTGATTAGGGGCATGACCACCGGCTTCTTTGCAGGTCGGGAGGCTCTTCGTAATGTGGATGTGGCGATCGGTGCCGTGGCTTTGAGGCCGGATGGGTACGACCGGAGGACGCACGTGATCGACACCAGCGACATCGACGTCTATCTCGGCCTGGACGTCGGCAAGGGCGAACACCACGCCACCGCACTGTCACCGGTCGGGAAGAAGGTCTTCGACAAACGGCTGCCCAACACCGAGCCCAAACTCCGCGAGCTCTTCGACAAGTTGCAGGCCAGGCACGGCACCGTGCTGGTGGTCGTCGACCAGCCCGCATCCATCGGCGCCCTGCCGCTCGCCGTCGCCCGCGACATGGGCTGCCAGGTCGCCTACCTGCCCGGATTAACCATGCGGCGGATCGCCGACCTCTATCCCGGCGAGGCCAAAACCGACGCCCGCGACGCGTTCATCATCGCGGACGCCGCCCGCTCGATGCCCCACACCCTGCGCTCCATCGACCTCGAAGACGAGACCGTCGCCGAGCTGGAGATGATCGTCGGCTTCGACGACGACCTGACCGGCGAAGCCACCCGCATCGCCAACCGGCTCCACGGTCTCCTCACCCAGATCCACCCCTCGCTGGAACGCGTTCTGGGCCCGCGCATCCAGCACCCGGCCGTGCTGCTGATGCTCGAACAGCACGGCTCACCAGCCCAGTTGAGGAAGGCCGGCAGGCGGCGCCTGGTCAGCCTGATCCGCCCGAAAGCACCCAGGATGGCCGAGCGTCTCATCGACGACGTCTTCACCGCGCTCGACGAACAGACCGTCGTCGTTCCGGGCACCGAGGCGGCCGCACTGATCGTCCCCAGCCTGGCCGGCTCCCTCAAAGCCGTCCTCGACCAGCGCAAACTCCTCGCTGCCCGGATCGAGGAACTCCTGGAACTCCACCCTCTTTCGAAGGTCCTGACGTCCATGCCCGGCATCGGCGTCAGGACCGGAGCCCGCATCCTCATCGAGGTCGGCGACGGCACCAGTTTCCCCACCGCCGCCCACCTCGCCGCCTACGCCGGACTCGCCCCCGCAACCAGAAACTCAGGCTCCTCGATCCGCGGCGAACAACCTTCCCGCAGAGGAAACAAGCAGCTCAAGCGGGCTTTCTTCCTCTCCGCGTTCGCCGCCCTGGGCGACCCGGCATCGCGCACCTACTACGACAAGAAAATCGCGCAGGGCAAGCACCACACCCAGGCCCTGCTCTGCCTCGCCCGCCGCCGAGCCGACGTCCTGTTCGCCATGCTCCGCGACGGCACCTTCTACGACCCCCAACCCGCCCCGACCCCTTGACCAAAGTCATAGGGGCACCCCCCGACAGGGTCGGCGGCTGCCGGGCCGCAAACATGGGTACGACACCATGCATGACTGAGCCGAGCGACCTCACCACTCTGACGGCACGTCAACTCCTCACCGGCTACCGGACCCGCGCCTTCTCCCCCCTCGACGCCACCCGCGCCGTACTCGCCAGGATCGAGGCCGTCCAGCCCCGCCTCAACGCGTTCGTACGGATCGACGCCGAACCCGCCCTCACCCAGGCCCGCGCCGCCACCGAGCGGTGGCACGCCGGGGAGCCGAAGGGGCTTCTCGACGGGGTGCCGGTGTCGGTCAAGGATCTGCTCCTGCAAGCGGGCGGACCCACACTCAGAGGCTCCAACACCACTTCGGACAAAGGGAGTTGGAGTGAGGACGCCCCCGCTGTCGCCCGGCTTCGCGAGCACGGGGCCGTGCTTGTCGGCAAGACGACCACCCCCGAGTTCGGGTGGAAGGGCGTCACCGATTCGCCCCGCACCGGCATCACCCGCAACCCGCACGACCCCGCGCGCACGGCGGGCGGCTCCAGCGGGGGCAGCGCGGCGGCTGTCGCGGCCGGGGCGGCGCCGCTGTCGCTCGGCACGGACGGCGGGGGCTCGATCCGCATTCCGGCCTCGTTCTGCGGGGTGTTCGGCCTCAAGCCGACGTACGGCCGGGTCCCGCTGCACCCCGCGAGCGCGTTCGGCGCGCTCTCGCACGTGGGCCCCATCGCCCGGGACGCGGCGGACGCGGCGCTGCTCCTCGACGTGATCAGCGGCGCGGACTGGCGCGACCCCACCGCCCTGGAGCCCCCGGCCCACTCGTACGCGGCCGCCCTCGCAGAAGATGCGGCGACCGGCATCAAGGGGCTGCGCATCGCCTACTCGCCCTCCTTCGGCGGGCAGGTGGCCGTGCGCCCCGCGGTCGCGGCGGCGGTGCGGGCCGCGGTGACCCGGCTCGCCGAACTCGGCGCCCACGTGGAGGAGGCCGACCCCGATTTCGCGGATCCGGTCGACACCTTTCACACCCTGTGGAGCGCCGGAGCCGCCCGCATCGTCGACCAACTGAACCCACAGCAACGAGAGTTGCTGGACCCCGGCCTGCGCCGGATGGCCGTCCGGGGCGCCCGGCTCTCCGCCCTGGAGCTGCTCGCCGCGCAGACCGCCCGGCTGGAGCTCGGCCGCCGGATGGCCCGCTTCCATCAGCGCTTCGACGTCCTGGTCACCCCGACGCTGCCGATCACCGCGTTCGAGGCGGGCCGGGAGGCGCCGGCGGGCTCCGCCGCGCACCGGTGGACGGGATGGACCCCGTTCACATACCCGTTCAATCTGACCCAGCAGCCGGCCGCCACCGTCCCGGTCGGCACGGACGCGGACGGCCTCCCGATCGGCCTCCAGCTGATCGCGGCGCGCCACCAGGACGGCGTGGTGCTGCGAGCGGCCGCGGCCTTCCCGGAGCGCCCATTGAGGTGAGCCCGGCAGGCGGGCCCGGGCGGCGCCCCGAAAAATGGGGGGCATGGGCCGGGTAAAGGGGGGTAGCCGCGCCGCCATGGCCCGAGCTACCTCACGCCCCAGACCCGCGATACCCAGGCGGACCCTGCTCACCGGCGCCGCCGCCGTCGCCCTCACCGGCGCCGCCACCTCCTGCTCCCGCGTCCCCGAGGGAGGTGCCCTCGCCCGCCTGAGGTCGCAGGGCGCGGTACGCCTCGGTATCGCCGGCGAAGTCCCGTACGGGTATGTGAACGACCAGGGCGAGTTCACCGGCGAGGCCCCCGAACTCGCCAAGGTGATCTTCAAGCGGCTCGGCATCGGCCACGTACAGCCCGTGGCGACCGACTTCTCCTCGCTGATACCGGGGCTCAACTCCCAGCAGTTCGATGTCGTTTCCGCCGGCATGTACATCAACAAGGACCGCTGCGCGCAGGTCCTGTTCGCGGACCCCGAGTACCAGATGCTGGACGCGTTCATCGTCCGCAAGGGCAACCCGAAGAACCTGCACACCTACGAGGACGTGGTCCGCAGCAAGGCGCGCTTCGCGACCGGCACCGGTTACGCCGAGATCGGCTACGCCACCGCCGCCGGCTACCCCGAGAGCAGCATCGTCATCCTCCAGGACCAGGTCGCGGGCCTGAACGCGGTCGAGTCGGGGCGCGTCGACGTCTTCGCGGGCACCTCGCTCACCGTGCGCGAGGTGGTGAAGAAGAGCTCCAAGGCCGAGGCCACCCAGCCGTTCGCGGCGGTCGTCGACGGCAAGAAGAAGATCGACGGCGGCGGCTTCGCCTTCCGGCCCACCGACGGCGCCCTGCGCGACGCCTTCAACACCGAGATCCACCGCATGAAGCAGAGCGGCGAGCTCTTCCGGATCCTCAAGCCGTTCGGCTTCACGCAGGCCGAGATGACCACCCTGACCGCCAAGGAGCTGTGCCGATGACGGCGGGACTGTGGCAGCACTGGGTGCTGCCGGGAATCTGGATCACGGTCCAACTGACCGTGTACAGCGCCGCGCTTGCGGCAGCGGTCGCCTTCGGCATCGGCATCGCCCGCACCCACCGCTCGCGCCTGGTGCGCTTCCTTGCGGCCGCGTACACGGAGATCTTCCGCGGCACCTCGGCGCTCGTCCTGATGTTCTGGCTGTTCTTCGTGCTGCCGCCGCTCGCCGGCTGGCAGCTCGTCCCGATGTGGGCGGCCGTCCTCGCGCTCGGCCTCTCCTACGGTGCGTACGGCGCCGAGATCGTGCGCGGAGCGCTGAACTCGGTGGCGCCCGCCCAGCGCGAGGCCGGCATCGCGCTGAGCTTCACGCCCTGGCAGCGGATGCGGCTCGTGCTGCTGCCGCAGGCGGTGCCGGAGATGATCCCGCCGTTCTGCAACCTGCTGATCGAGCTGCTGAAGGGGACCGCCCTGGTCTCGCTGCTCGGGGTGGGCGACGTGTCGTTCGCGGCGTACCTGGTGCGGCTCGCCACCCAGGACAGCGCGCAGATCTACTCCGTCACGCTGGTCATCTACTTCGTCCTCGCCTTCGGAATCACCCGTGGAATGAAGGCACTTGAACGCCGCACCAAGGCGAACCTGGGGGTGACCGCAAAGTGAACTGGGACTGGTCCGCGGTCTGGGACTTCATGCCGCGCTTCGGGGACGGCGTGCTCACCACGCTGCAGATCCTCGCGCTCGGCTCGCTCATCTCGTTCAGCCTGGGCCTGGTGTGGGCGCTTGCCTTCCGGGCGCCGACCCGCTTCGTGCGCTGGCCGGTCAACCTGATCACGGAGTTCATCCGCACCACCCCCCTACTGGTGCAGCTGTTCTTCCTGTTCTTCGTGCTGCCGGAATGGGGCGTGAAGTTCTCCGCGCTGACCACCGGCATCATCGCGATCGGCCTGCACTACTCGACGTACACCGCGCAGGTCTACCGGGCCGGCATCGACGCCGTGCCCAAGGGCCAGTGGGAAGCGGCGACCGCGCTGAGCCTGCCCGCGCACCGCACCTGGTTCGCGGTGATCCTGCCGCAGGCGGTGCGCCGCATCGCGCCCGCGCTCGGCAATTACGTCATCTCCATGCTGAAGGACACCCCGCTGCTCGCCGGGATCAGCGTCCTGGAGATGCTCCAGCAGTCCCGCCTGGCGGGGGCGAGCACCTTCCAGTACACCGAGCCGCTGACCGTCGTCGGCGTCGCCTTCATCCTCATCGCCTATCCGGCTTCGCTGTTCGTACGAGCCCTGGAGCGCCGCCTTGTCCGCTGACACCCAGATCGACCTGCCCATGAAGAAGCAGAGCGGCACCGAGCTGATCCGCTTCGAGAACGTCACCAAACGCTTCGGCGACAACACCGTCCTCGACGACCTCTGCTTCACTGCCCGCAAGGGCAAGCACGTCACCCTGGTCGGCCCGTCGGGCTCCGGCAAGACCACGATCCTGCGGCTGCTCATGACCTTGGAGACCCCCGACTCGGGGATCATCCAGGTCAACGGGACGCGGCTGCACCCGGCCGGCGAGAAGGAGCGCCGGGAGGCCCGCAAGAAGATCGGCATGGTCTTCCAGCAGTTCAACCTGTTCCCCAACATGAGCGTGCTGCGCAACATCACCGAGGCTCCGGTGCGGGTGCTCGGCCTGTCCCCCGACGAGGCCGAGGCGCGGGCGCGCGAGCTGCTCGACCTGGTGGGCCTGGGCGAGAAGCGCGACGCGAAGCCCGCCCAACTGTCCGGCGGGCAGCAGCAGCGCGTCGCGATCGCGCGGGCGCTGGCGATGCGTCCGCAGGTGCTTCTGCTGGACGAGGTGACGTCCGCGCTCGACCCGGAACTCGTCGCCGGCGTGCTGGATCTGCTGCGCGACATCGCCCGTACGACCGACATCACGATGCTCTGCGTCACGCACGAGATGAGCTTCGCGCGGGACATCTCGGACGAGGTGATGATGTTCGACGCGGGCAAGGTCATCGAGTCCGGCCCGCCCGAGAAGATCTTCGGCGATCCGGAACACGAGCGTACGCGTGAGTTCCTGGGCGCAATTGCCTGAGCACGCGCCGTGCACGACGCTGACCTCACGTTCCGGCCACCTGAGCGCCCCCGACCATGACTCTGGCATATGCCACCGTGGCGCGTCCCAGCGTATGGCCCTGGAACGCGCCACGAATCTTGTCAACACCCCCACCGGAAACGGGTCTTGGCGGCTATCGTGGAACGGCAGACCTGCCACCTTCGCAGTTCGACCTGCTAGGGGGAAACCGTGGCGCTGAAGCCAGAGCCGACCGCGCCGTTCCATTCGGTGCAATACGTCCTCCGGGTCCTGGAGGCGATCTCCAGGCACGGCGGAGGTGTGACCGATGTCCAGATCGCACGCGAGACGGGCCTGCCCACCGCCCATCTGACCTCGATGCTGCTCATGCTGCGGCGCGAGGGGTACGTCGAGCAGGTGGCCGACGGTGCCTATGTGATCGGCGACTCGATGGTGCTGCTCGGCTCGGGCGCCGCCCGCCAGCAGGCCCTGGAGACCAAACTCCAGGACACCCTCATGGCCCTGCGCGACTCGGTGGGCGCGGCCGTCTACATCAGCCGCTACATCGACGGCGAGGTCAAGATCACCCAGTACGCGGACGGGCCGACCGCGCCGAAGGTGAACGAGTGGGTCGACTTCAAGTCGGCGGCGCACGCGAGCGCCGTCGGCAAGTGCCTGCTGACCCAGCTCGACCAGAACGGCCGCCGCGACCACCTCTCGCGCCACAAGATCGCCCGGCTCACCTCGCGGACGATCACCAGCGAGAAGGTGCTCTTCTCCAAGCTCGACAGCCAGCCGGCCACCGTGCCGGTGCTCGACCTCCAGGAGTACGCGGTGGGCACGGTCTGCGCGGCCGTCCCGCTGACCGCGGGCTCGGCCGTGGGCTGCCTGGCCCTGTCGATGCCGATCGAGCACGCCCACCGGCTGCGCGCCGCAGCCGACACCCTCAACCGCAGGGCCGCCCCGGTGGTGCTCTCCCTGGCCATCTGACCGTCCCGGCGCAGCCCGGTCCCGGGGTGGTCAGGAGCACCCCGAGGGACCAGGTAGTATTTTCTCTGTCAGCAGGCGCCGCTAGCTCAGTTGGTTAGAGCAGCTGACTCTTAATCAGCGGGTCCGGGGTTCGAGTCCCTGGCGGCGCACAGACGGAAAAAGCCCCTCGCGCAAGCGGGGGGCTTTTTCGTATGCGCGTTCCGCATGCGCCCCTCGTACGCACTTTCCCTACGCGCCGACGGGTGCCGTGTGAGGCTGGGAGGCGTTGGATGCCGCCGCTTTCCCGGAGGGACCCCGCATGACCCAGACCCCGTACGCATGGATGGGCGGTCAGGCCGCCCTGGACCGGCTGACCGAGGTGTTCTACCGGCAGGTGCACAAGGATCCCGTGCTGGCCGAGGTCTTCGCGAACGCGGGGCCCGACCATCCCCACCACGTGGCGATCTGGCTCGCCGAGGTGTTCGGCGGCCCCGCCGAGTACAGCGCGCACCACGGCGGGCACGCCCACATGGCGACGATGCACCTGGGCCGCGGCATCACCGAGGAACAGCGCCGCCGCTGGATCGCCCTCCTCATGGACGCGGCCGACGAGGCGGAGCTGCCGAACGACCCGGAGTTCCGCGCGGTCTTCGCGTACTACATCGAGTGGGGCACGCGGATGGCGCTGCTCTACTCCGGCCCGAACCCGCCCGCTCCCTCCGCCGACGTCCCCGTACCGAAGTGGGGGTGGAACCAGACCCCGCCGTGGGAGCCGGGAAGCTGACCCGGTCCGCGACAGCACAGCACGGCTCGTCGAGGATCCGGCGCTCAGGCGCTCGCCCAGAAATTTATACGGACGTCTTAAACGCGAGTACTAGACAAGCGTTTAAGACGCTCGTACATTGATGCCATGACGAACTCGACGAGCACCACAGCGAGCACCACCGGCGGGGCGGGTCTCCGCGCCGGGCGCAGGGAATGGACCGCCTTCGTGGTCCTCCTGCTGCCCCTTCTCCTCGTCTCGATGGACGTCTCCGTCCTCTACTTCGCGCTCCCCTCCATCAGCCGCGAGCTCGACCCCTCCGCCACCCAGCAGCTGTGGATCATCGACGTGTACGCCTTCGCGCTCGCCGGGCTGCTGATCACGATGGGCTCGCTCGGCGACCGGATCGGCCGGCGCAAGCTGCTCATGTTCGGCGCCGCCGCGTTCGGGATCGCCTCGGTGACCGCCGCGTACGCCACCAGCGCCGAGATGCTCATCGCCTCCAGGGCGCTGCTCGGGATCGGCGGGGCCACCCTGATGCCGTCCACGATGGGCCTGGTCCGCAACATGTTCCGCGACGACAAGCAGCGTGGTCAGGCGATCGGCATCTGGTCCGGCGCCATGGCGGGCGGCATCGCGCTCGGCTCGGTGCTGAGCGGGATCATGCTGGAGCACCTGTGGTGGGGCTCGGTCTTCCTGATCAACGTGCCCGCGATGGTGCTGCTCCTGACCCTGACGCCGCTGCTCGTCCCGGAGTTCAAGGACCCGGCGCCCGGCAAGTTCGACCTGCTGAGCGTGCCGCTGTCGATGGGCGCGGTGCTGCCGGTGGTGTACGGCCTCAAGGAGTTCGCGGCGGACGGCTTCTCGGTGAAGAGCACGGTCTGCGTCGCGGTGGGTCTCGTCCTCGGCACGGTCTTCGTACGCCGTCAGCTCACCCGGCGCGACGCGATGATCAGCCGTGAACTGTTCCGCCCCGGCCGGGGTTTCGGCGCCGCGATCTCGCTCAACACGATCGCCGCGTTCGCCATGATGGGCTCGGCCTACTTCACCACCCAGTACCTCCAGTCGGTGCTCGACATGAGCACGATGCGGGCCGCGCTGTGGAGCGTCGCCCCCTCGCTCGCGGTCGGTGCTGCCGCCCCCACCGCGACCGCCGTGGCACAGAAGGTGAACCGGGCCTACGTCATCGCCGCGGGCTTCGCGATCGGCGCCGCCGGCTACGCACTCCTGGCGCTCGCCGGGACCGACTCCCTCTGGACCGTGCTGGCCGGTGCGGCCGTCATCGGCATGGGCATCGTGACGGTGATGGCCCTGGTCTCGGACATGGCGCTGGCCTCGGCCCCCGCCGAGAAGGCGGGCTCGGCGGCCTCGCTCCTTGAGACAGGGCAGGAGTTCGGCGGGGCACTCGGCATGGCGGTGCTCGGTTCGATCGGCACCGCGGTCTACCGCTCCGACATGCCGGCCTCGGCTCCGGCCACCGCCCGCGAGACCCTCGGCGCGGCGGTCGCAGGCGCCGACCGGGCCCTGGCGGGCATCGCCCAGGAGGCCTTTGTGCACGGCATGCAGTACGCGGCGGTCGGCGGCACGCTGATCCTGGTGATCGCGGCGGTGCTCGCGGCGGGGATGCTGCGTGGCCCGGCCGCGGCGGCGAAGGTCGCGGCCCGGGCGCAGGGCGCGCAGGGCGCGGAGGGCGACGGCGTCGAGGCGGCCCCGGCCAGGGTCGCGGAACCGGCGATGTGAACCCCGTACGCACCTGTCCCCACAGATATCCGAATGGCCGGCCATCTACCCGATGGCCGGCCCTTCGGGGCATGCGGCGAGGGCCTCAAGGATGCTCGTCCTCAAACGCCGGACGGGCCGAAGGATCCGGTGCCGGCCGCGACCAGCCCTGCCAGGGGCTCGGGGAACTGCGCGACCAGCCACGCACGGCCCGCAGCCGAGGGACCACGCAGTCAAGCCCCTCCGGCGCTTGAGGAGCGGGGGACCGGGGGCGGTGCCCCCGAAAGGGGCGCAGGGGACGAAGTCCCCGCAGGGGTCTGGGGCACAGCCCCAGGGTTCAGCCCATCCCACCCCTGTCACGAGCGGGGCGGGCGGGCGGACCCCCCGGGGGCCCGGGCAGCTGGCTCGTTGCGTCCGCTTCCGACAGCCTCCGGTAGGACTCCGCCCCCGGCGGACGCCACCACACCTCCCCCTCCCCCTCCCAGAACCCCTCCCGCCGCAGCCCGGCCCGGTGCACCTTGTTCGTCGCCGTCACCGGAAGCCGCCCCAGCACCCTCACGAACCGCGGCGCCATCTTCGTACCCAAGTCCGGTTGGCAGGACAGGAATTCAGCGAAGGCCGACGGGTCGAAGACGGATCGCAGGGACAGCGCCGCCATCACCTGGTCGCCCGTCACCGGGTCGGGCACCGCGTACACCGCCACCCCCGTCACCCGCTCCCACCGCGCCAGGATGTTCTCGATCATCGCCGCGGCCAGGTTCTCGCTGTCCACCCGGAGGCGGTCGTCCGCCCGGGCCGCGAAGTACAGGAAGCCTTCCGTGTCGCGGAAGAAGAGGTCGCCCGTCCAGTACCACCCGCCCCGGCGGCGTTCCGCGTCCGCGGATGCGTTGCGCCAGTAGCCCTCGAAGGGGTTGGGCCCTCTGTTCACCAACTCCCCTATCGCGTCAGCTCCGTTGAGGAGTCGGCCCGCCTCGTCGAAGCGGGCCCGCTGGCACTCGCGGCCCGTCGACGGGTCGACCACCGCCAGGTCCCCGCCCGGCGCGGGCCTGCCGATCGCCCCCGGTGGCGTGCCCGGTGTGCGCTGGATCGCGGCCCCGCCCTCGGAGGACCCGTACCCCTCGACCAGCCTCACCCCGAACCGCCGCGCGAACCGGTCCGCGTCCACCGCCCCCGCCTCGGTCCCGAACCCGATCCGGAGGGCATGCTTCCGGTCGTCCGCACGCTCAGGAGTTGCCAGCACGTACTGGATCGCCCGGCCCACGTACGTGAAGTACGTCGCCCCGTACGCCCGCACGTCGTCCAGGAACCCCGACGCCGAGAAGCGGTCCCTGAGTGCCACCGTCGCGCCCGCCGTCAGCGCCGGGGCCCAGTTCGCGATCACCGCGTTGCCGTGGAACATCGGCATGCAGATGTAGTGGACGTCGTCCCGGCCGGTCCCGAACTGGCTCACCAGCGCCTCACCCGCCGCGGCGAGCCTGCCCTGGCTGCAGATCGCGGCCTTGGGGGCGCCCGTCGAGCCCGAGGTGAAGTACAGGAGGAAGCGGCTGTCCGGGCGCACCGGCCCCAGCGTCGCCTCGCCGGGCCTGGCCCCCTCGTACGGCGCGAGCAGGCGCTCGTACTCCTCCGTGTCCGTCACCAGGACGCGTACGCCCGGCAGTTCGAGACCGTCGAGCAGGGGAAGGTGTACGCGTCCGGTGACCAGGACCCGGCATTCGGTGTGCAGGATGTCGCGAGCCAGCTCGGGGCCGCGCCGGGTGGGGTTGATGCCCGCCACCGCGGCCCCGGCCAGCGCCGCCGCGGCGAGCCAGAACGGGAATTCGGGGGTGTTGTCGAGCAGGACCCCGAGGTGCGGCTCGACACCTCGGGGCAGCAGCTCGGTCAGGAGCGCGGCGCGGGCGGCGGCGCCCGCGGCGATCTGGTGGTGGGTGAGTGCCAGATCGCCGTACCGCAACCCGGTCCGCCGGTCGCCCCACTGACGCTGCACGTACTCCGACACGGTCGGTACGGTCGACACGGTTGACGCACTCTTCTTGATGGCGGTCATGGCGCCGCACCGTAGTTGACGTACCGTCAGAACTGAACGTCCGAGCACGCGTAGAAGGCGTTTCCGGTGTCCGCGATCGTCCACACGGCCAGGATGACGTGGTGGCCGGTCCGCCCGGTGGGGATGGTGCCCTCGTGCGAGAGCGTGGCCGGGGGCTGCTTCCCGCCGTACGGGACGATGAGGAACGGCTGGGCGTCGAGCGCGGCCCGGGTGAGTTTCCGGGTCGGGTCCCAGCCCTGCTTGGTGAGGTAGTAGCGGAAGTCGGTCGTGGCGTGCCGGGCGGTGAACTGCCACCGGAACGTGTAGGTCTGACCACCTGTCAGTCTGGTGGTGGGCCAGCCCGTGCCGCCGCGCGGGTCGTCCAGCTGGGCGAATCTGCTGTTGCCGCCCGCGCAGATCGTTCCGTCGGCGGGGCCCGCCGCCGGGAAGCCCTTGGGGCCCTCGACGGACTGCGGCTCCCACTGGATGTCACCGCAGTTGGTGACCGTGCCGTTGGCGCAGAGCTTCTGCCGGCTGATCGGCTGGTCGGTGTAGCCGTGGCTGCTCGCACTGCCGGTCGCGAGCAGGGACGCGCCGACGACGGCGAGCCCCACCACAGCGGCACCGAGCCGCTGCTTCTTTCGCATGCTGACCACTCCTGGAGAACGTGGGGGAGTTCCTTGGATGGAGCTGCACGCGTGCGGTATCTCATGTTCCGGTCTAGACCAACTCCCAGACTATTGACGGGAGTTGGACGTGTCCAGGCCAAGCGCCGCATCAGAATCACCCCCTTGTCATCCCCGGCACCCCCAGGTGGTCCCGGCGCCCCCGGTGCGCCCGGCCCGGTGTCCCCGGTGTGCCCTCAGGCGCCCTCCCCCGTCCCCCGCCCCGTGTAGAACGCCACCGTCAGGTCCTTCACCAGGGCCTTGCGCTCGTAGTCGTCGAGCTCCACAAGACCCCGCGAGGTCAGCCGGTGCACGGTGTCCTCGACCGCGTCCACCACCGAGGTCAGCACCGCGTCCCGGTGACGGGCGTCGATCGCCGCGACCCGCTGCCTGCGCATGGCCGCCGCGACCTCGGGCGCGTACTCGATGTGGGTCGGCTGCGCCGAGTACAGCTCGATGCCGACCGGCTCCACCTCCGACTTCAGCAGGCGGGTCAGCGCGTCGCCGACGGCCTCCGCGTTGCGCAGGGTGGGCGCGTCCTCGTGGAAGGCGTCGGCCGGGAGCTGCGAGAGGACCCGGGCCAGCGCCGCCTCCACCTGCTGGCGCAGATACCTCTCGTGGTCGGCGACGGCGAGCGCGGCCCGCGCTGTGTCCCGGACGCGCCACACCACCAGCACCACCACCCGCAGCGCGGTCCCGTTCGCGTCGACGGCGGCCATCGGCTCGCTGCGCCAGTGCCGCAGCCGCAGGTCGACCCGGCGGCGCAGGAGCAGCGGGCTCATCCACACCAGGCCGGTGCGCCGCACGGTCCCCCGGTAGTCGCCGAACAGCGAGAGCACCCAGGCGTACCCGACGCGCCCCCGCCCGAGCCCGCCGAAGGCGAGCACCGCCACGGCCACCCCGAGGGCAAGCAGCATCCACTGTCCGAGGCCGATCCCGTGGTACGGGTACGAGGGCAGCCGCAGCAGCGCGGCCGACGACGGGGGCAGGGCGCCGGTCCGCCAGATCAGCGCCGCGCAGCCCGCGAGCGCGAGGGTCCCGGCGGCGACGGCCGCCCCGCCGGGCAGCGTCGGGCCCGGCCGCTCCGCGATGCCCGGATCGACCGGGGGCGCGGGCCTGGCCGGGGCCTCGACGATGGTGCGCGGGCCCGCCTGCCTCGGCGGCCTCGCGACCGGGCGGGGTACGGCCCCATCCGCTGCGGGGACGACCGGGTTGGACCGGGTGCCGTCGCGGAACAGCAGGTGGAGCGGGATCGCGGCGGCGTTCTCACCGCTGATCACGGTCACCCGGCGCCCGGCACCCGGCATCGCGATGGCGGGCGTCCGGGGCGGTTCGGCGCCGTCGGGCGGGGTCGGGGTAGGGGTCTGCATGCTCGTCGTTCCCTCCGTCATGCCGTGCTGCGGTGATGCGGTCATTCCGTCGTGCGTTGCTGCTGTCATTACGTCGTGCCGTGCTTGCCGTCGTGCGGTGCTGCTGTCATTACGTCGTGCCGTGCTTGCCGTCGTGCGGTGCTGCCGTCATTCCTTCGAGCCGTCCCGCCGTGCTGTCGTCACTACGTCGTGCCGTGCCGCCGTCATGCGAAGAGCCGCCGCCAGGTCTCGGGGCCGGGGTAGCCGTCGGCCTCCGCGCCGGACCAGCCCTGGGCCCGCTGGAACGCCTCGACGTTGCGCCGGTCCTCCTCGCTCCACCGCGGCCCGGGCCCCTCGGTGTAGTACTTGCCGAACCCCTTCTTCACGAGCTGCCGGCCGAGCTGGGTGACGTACGGACTGTCCTGGCCCCGCCGGAAGTAGCGCCTGCCGGGGTACGCGGGCCGCATCGCCTGCGAACCGCCCGGAGCCGAGGCCGTAACCGGTGCCGGGACCAGGGCCGAAGCCTCTGCCGGGGCCGTGTTCGAGGCCTGCGCCGGAGCCGGGGTCGACGCCTGCGCCGGAACTGGAACTGAAACTGGAACTGGAACGGCAACAGGAGCCGGAACCGGGGCCTGCGCCTGCGCCGGAACCGACACCGAGTCCTGGGCCGGAGCCTGGGGCTTGGCCGGGACTTCGGGCTTGGCCGGGACTTCGGGCTTGGCCGGAACCGGGACCGGAGCCGGAACCGAGGCCGGGGGCTTCGCCGGGGCCTGAGGCTTGGCGGGGGCCTGGCCCTCCGCGGGAGCGATGTCCTTGCCGCCGCCCTGCACGAGCAGCGCCCAGGTCTGTGGCCCCGGGATCCCGTCGGCTTCGGCGCCGGACCAGCCCTGGGCCTCCTGGAAGGCGCGGGTCGCGTTCAGGTCGGACGAGGTCCAGCGCGGCCCCGGCCCCTCGCTGTAGAAACGGCTTCCGCCGCGCAGCACCAGCATCTGGCCGAGCCGTGTGACATAGCTGTTGTCGGCCCCGGGCCCGAACTTCGCGGCGCCCGGGAACGCCAGGCTCTGCAGCTCCGTACCGGTCTGCGTGCCGGTCTCCGCGACGGCCGCCCCGCCACCACCGCCGGCGGCCAGCGACTTGTACCTGAAGGGCACGTACTTGGCCGAGTTCTTCCAGTACGCGTATGGGGTGGCCTGCTTGCGGGTGCCGGGCGGTGTCTGTTCGTAGGCCATGTAGTAGTTGTGCGTGTGGTCCGTCCAGCCACCGAAGATCACGACGTGCGACCCCTTGCTGGGGTTGCTCGGGTTGTGGAAGAGCAGGATGTCGCCGGGCTGGAGCGCGTTGCGCGTGGTCCGCACGGCGAACTCGTCCAGGCTCCCCGTCCACTCGTTGGTGCCGAGGTTCCAGGCCATCGACACATAGCCGGAACAGTCCTGCCGGTAGCCGTCCGTCCAGTAAGCCTCCATGTTGTACGGGACCGATGCGGCGACCCAGGTCTTGGCCCGGTTGATGATCTCGGCCCGGGAGATCGGGCGCAGCTTGACGGGCCCGTGCGCGGGCTGGCCGGGCGCGCCGTGCAGCCCGCTCGGGCCGCCCTGCTCGGTGGGCGGCCCGGGGTCGGCGGCCATGTTGGTGCCGGTTCCGCCGGGCAGCGGGACGGGGACGGCGGCGGCCACTCCCGAGCCGCCGATCACCACCGAGGCCGCGGTGGCCGCGACCAGCGCGCGCCGGGCGCCGCCGCTCGCCGCGGGGTGGCCGCCGTCGCGCACCGGGAGCAGCCGCAGTCGCCGCCGGTCCGCGCAGCCGGGGCACCCGCACTCCCCCGCGGGCTCGTAGTCCTCGAACACCGGCCCCGGTGCACTGGCCTTCATCCGCTCCCCCTCCCGCTCGTTCCGCTCTCGAAGACTTCGAAGATTTTTTCCGCACTTCCGCACGGACAGCTGTGTCGCGATTGTCATAATGAGTGGCAGTTTGACGGAACGAAAGGGATAAAACGAACATCTGACAGCGTGGCGCTGGTCAAAACCACCCTCTGGAGTCCGGTAAAGTTTTCCGAGTCAGCAGGCGCCGCTAGCTCAGTTGGTTAGAGCAGCTGACTCTTAATCAGCGGGTCCGGGGTTCGAGTCCCTGGCGGCGCACGCACCACCGAGGCCCCCTCGCCCAGCGCGAGGGGGCCTCGGTCGTTCCCGGAGCCCGGTGCGGCTGCCCGCGCCCCGCTCCCGCCGCCCGCCGGATCGCTCAGCGCGAGTTGCTCGCCAGGCCCAGGGCGTATTCCGGCCACCACTCGCCCGCCCGGGGGCCGCCCCGGCACGGGCCGTCCGACTCTCCGGGGCGCTTCACCCAGACGTAGGCGTCGACCGGGCCGCCCCCCGTGTCCGTCGTAGGGCGCTCGCCGAGCGCCCGGCCCGGCGGGTTGCACCAGTTCTCGGCGGGGTCGCCCTGTGTATAGGGGCCGTTGCCGTTGCGGCTCGTGTCGATCACGAAGTGCTTGCCGCCGACCTTCGCCGACAGACGCTCCCCGAACTCCCGGCTCGCCCGTGTGGTCTGGAAGTTGGAGACGTTCACCGCGAACCCGTCGGCGCTCTCGATGCCCGCGCGCCGCAGCGGCTCGTCCAGGGCGTCGGGCGATCGCCACCCCGCGTTGCCCGCGTCCACGTACACCTTGGTGGCCGGCTGCCGCTTGAGCCGCTCGACGGCGCCCTTCAGGAGCGCGTACCGCGCCTCGTGGAGCGCGTTCGGGGTGCAGCCGTCGACGAGGTGCACGACCGCGTCCGGTTCGAGGACGACCGTGGCGGGCCGGTCCGCGATGCCTCGGGCCACCTCGTCGACCCAGGCGCGATAGGTCTCGTCGTCGGGGGCGCCGCCCTTGGAGAACTGGCCGCAGTCGCGGTGCGGGATGTTGTAGAGGACGAGCAGCGCCGTGCGGCCGGCCTTGGCGGCGGCCTCGGTGTATCCGCGCACCCTGGCCTGCGGATCGCTCCCGGCGATCCACTCGCCCACCGGCTGCTCGGCGATCTTCCTGATCAGCGCGGCCTTCGCGGCGTCACCGGCCTTCGCGTACGCGGCCAGCTGGCGGGCCGCGCCGGTGTCCGGGTTCACCCAGAATCCCCCTGTGGCAGACGGGAGTTTGGGCACCCGGGAAGGAGTCGCGCTCGGGATCGGCACCTTGCGGGAGCCGCCGCAGCCCGCGGCCAGGAGAGTCACCGCGGCGACCAGCACACAGGCCCTCAGGCCGACACGTCCCCAACTGCCGTGCGCCCAGGGCCAGTTGTAGCTGGAACGCATCTCGGGCCTGTCACCCCCACTGACTCCCAACTCAGCGTGTCGGCAGAGGGACTTGGCGTTAACTGGACCTAGGCCGGGGGCGGACGTCGGCTCTAGAGTGGGGGCGTCGACCCCCGCCCCGGTCACCTCACAAGCTCCCGACCGCTCTGGCAGCCTGCGTTCGGACACAGGCCCCGAACCTCCCGCGGCGGTGCCGGGCTTCTCCCGCAGCCCGTGCACCGGCGGTCGAGGACCAGCCCGGCCGGCGGCTCCGGGGGGAGCGGGCCGTCGGCCGGGCCAGGTGCCCGGCGGCCGTGCGGGGCCGGGGCCCGGCCTCCCGCGCGGGGCGCTCAGTGCTTCGGCGGCTTCGAAGGGGCCGCGTCCCTCGCGTCGGTCAGATAGGCCGAGACCACCACGTTCGCGGTGTAGGCCTTCGTCCGCTGGTCGTACGTTCCGCCGCAGGTGATCAGGCGCAGCTCGGCGCGCCCGCGCTGCCGGGGTCCGTACGCCTTCGCCGCGTCGAAGTGGCTGCGCGGGAAGACCTGGATGTCGTCGATGGTGAACTCGGCGACCGAGCCGTCGGCACGGGTCACCTCGATGTGCTGGCCCGCGCGGACCGCGCTCAGGCCGTAGAAGACGGCCGGCTTGCTCTTGGTGTCCACGTGCCCGACCAGGAGAGCCGCGCCCGCCTCGCCGGGCCGGAACCCGCTGCCGAACCACCCGACGGTACCGGGCCGGTCGTACGGCGGCGGGTCGACCGCGCCGTCGGCGTCCAGGCCGCGCGGCACGACCGGCGCGGCGACGCCTATGGAAGGGATCTCCACGCGCTGCGGCGGTGCGCCCCCCAGCGGTTCGTGCGCGGGCGGCAGCGGCACGCCGAGCGGGCGGCCCACCGCCGCGATGTCTCCCGTGGTGGGCGCCGACGTACTGCCGGAGCCGCCGGAGGCGTCGCGGCCCCACAGCCACAGGCCGAGCAGCAGCACGGCCCAGGCGAGGCCGGTGACCGACCGCCCGCTGCCCCGTGCCGAGGACATCTCAGTCGCCGCCGCCGCGCCGGCGCCGCACGCTGCGGGACGCCACGGCGACCGCCGCGACGGCCGCGAGCGCGAGGCCGATCACCGCGTGCCGGGTGCCGGGGCCCTGCTCCTTGGCCTCGGCCGCGACCTGCGTCGCCGCACCGCCGCCGCCCGCGTGCACGGGCCGGAACGGGGTGGCGTGGGAGTGGTCGCGGTCGTGATCCCGGTCCCGGTCCCGGTCCCGGTCGCGGTCTCCGCGGACCACGGTGAGGCGGCCGCTCGCCCTGCCGGAGCTGTCGTTGCAGTGGACCCAGATGTCGTAGTCGCGGTCCTGCGCGTCCATACGGATCCGGCCCCGGGCGAACAGACCACCGTCGCTTGCGGGGTGGAAGCGGACCTCCGACACGAAGGCCTCGGAGGTGCCGATCGCCTCCCGGCCGCTGCACACGCCGACCCGCAGATCCACCTCCCCGCCGGGAGCGATGGTGCCCGGGCTCACCCGCACCGATCCGTGCGGCTCGGACTCGGCCACCGCGGGGGACGCGGGCAGCACGGTCAGGGCGGCGGCCGCCATGGCCGCACAGAATGTGATGGTACGGATGCGCATCGTGAACCTCCTTGCAACCGAGATTCTCGTGCGAGCCCGCATTCCGCACCCCGAGGGCGTGGCGGCTGAGCCGGACGGCGGCACCATCCGCCCGGACGGGTCAGATCAGTTTCACCAGGTCCGCGATCGAGTCGACGATCTTCGAAGGGCGGAAGGGGTACGACTCGACGTCCTGAGGCCGGGTCAGCCCGGTCAGGACCAGGAACGTCTGCATGCCCGCTTCGAGGCCGGCCAGCACGTCGGTGTCCATCCGGTCGCCGATCATGGCGCTGGTCTCGGAGTGCGCGCCGATCGCGTTCAGGCCGGTGCGCATCATCAGCGGGTTGGGCTTGCCCGCGAAGTACGGCTTCTTGCCGGTCGCCTTCGTGATCAGGGCCGCGACCGCTCCGGTGGCGGGCAGCGGGCCCTCCTGGCTCGGTCCGGTCTCGTCCGGGTTGGTGCAGATGAACCGGGCCCCGGCGTTGATCAGCCGGATCGCCTTGGTGAGCGCCTCGAAGCTGTACGTACGGGTCTCGCCCAGGACGACGTAGTCCGGCTCGTGGTCGGTCAGGACGTACCCGATGTCGTGCAGCGCGGTGGTCAGGCCGGCCTCGCCGATGACGTACGCGGTGCCGCCGGGGCGCTGGTCGTCGAGGAACTTCGCGGTGGCGAGCGCCGAGGTCCAGATGTTCTCCACCGGCACGTCCAGGCCCATGCGCATCAGGCGGGCGTGCAGGTCGCGCGGGGTGTAGATCGAGTTGTTGGTGAGGACGAGGAAGGGGCGGCCCGACTCCTTGAGCGTCTTGAGGAAGGCGTCCGCACCAGGGATGGGAGTGCCCTCGTGGATGAGGACACCGTCCATGTCGGTGAGCCAGGATTCGATCGGCTTGCGCTCTGCCATGGGTGCGGACTCCTGCGTTCTGCGCGGTCTTCGCGCGCTGCTGAGCGATGAGCTGGGGACGCCGGCGCACCGCGCTGTGCGTTGCCGACGCCCCCAGCCTAGTCAGGATCCGCCGATCCCGACCTGGTCGATCACCGTCCGGACCGTTCGGTTTCCGGGTCCGTTGGGATTCCGGGACCGTCCGGATCCGGGACCGTTCAGCTTCCGGTGGCGGACTTCCACGCGTCCACGTACGCCGGCAGGTTCTTGGAGATGTCCATCCAGTCGGGCTGGAAGACGTCGACGCCCTGCATCAGCTTGCCGAGCGCGACCGCGTTGGCGTCGGTGGCCTTGATGTCGGTGCGGGCCGAGAAGCCGCCGCCGATCTCGCTGACCTCCTTCTGCGCCTCCTCGCTGAGCAGGTAGTCGAGGAGCTTCTTGCCGTTGGCGCTGTGCGGGGCCTTGCTGACCAGGCCGGCCGCGTACGGCAGTCCGAAGGAGGACGGCTTGGTGCCGCTCGCGGTGCCCGGGAACCAGATGCCGAGGTTGGGCATGGTCTTGGCCTGGGCGTAATTCATCTGCACGTCGCCGTTGGCGGCGAGGAGCTCGCCCTTGTCGACCTTGGGCGCGAGCTTGCCGGTGGAGGCGGACGGGCCGACGTTGTTGGCCTGGAGCTTGCGCAGGTACTCCATCGCGGCCTCCTTGCCGCCGAAGTCGTGCATGGCCTTGATGACGAGGGCGGTGCCGTCGCCCGCGACGCCCGGCGTGGAGTACTGGATCTTGTTCTTGTACTTGGCGTCGAGGAGGTCCTCCCAGTTCTTGGGGGCCTCCTTCAGGTCCTTCTTGTTGTAGATGAACCCGAAGTAGTTGTTGACGACCGAGGTCCACATGCCGTCGGGCGACTTGGCGCCGCCGTCGACCTTCTCTGCGCCGGCCGGTACGTACTTCTGGAGCAGCCCCTTGTCCTGGGCCTGCTGGATGAACGGCGGCAGGGTGACGAGCACGTCGGCCTGGGTGTTGGACTTCTCGCGGACGGCGCGCTGCACCATCTCGCCGGAGCCGCCCTCGACGTACTTGACCTTGATGCCGGTCTTCGCCTCGAAGTCCTTGAAGACCTTGTCGTACCAGCCGTCGCCCTTCTCCCCCTTGAGGCCGTCGGCGCTGTAGACGGTGACGGTCTTCGCGCCGGAGTCGGCGGAGGAGTCGCCGCCGCAGGCGGACAGGGTGGCGGCGAGGACGAGGCTGCCGGCGACGGCGGCGATCGGCTTGAGGGCCCGGGGGCTGTTTCTGTGCATGGCGCTTCGAACTCCTGAGGTTCCTGGTCAGCGGAAGGAGGCTTTGGTACGGATGCGGGAGACGGCGAGCAGGACGAGCAGCGTGGTCCCCATGAGCACCACGGCGACGGCCGCGCCGGTGAAGAGGGAGCCGCGGTCGGTGGCCGCGAAGATCTGCACCGGCAGCGGGGTCCAGTCCGGCGGGTAGAGCATCATGGTGGCGCTCAACTCGCCCATCGACAGGGCGAAGCAGAGGCCTGCGGCGGCCGTCAGGGACGGCAGCAGAAGCGGCAGCTTCACCCGCCACAGGACCAGGTGCGGCCGCGCGCCCAGACTGGCGGCGGCCTGTTCGTACATCGGGTCCAGACGCAGGATGGCAGCCGAAACCGACTGGTAGGCAAACGCCATGACAAGAACGGTGTGCGCGAGGATCACGATCCAGCGCGTTCCGTTGAGCAGCACCGGCGGCTTGGAGAACGCGACGAGGATCGCGAGCCCGACGACCACCGACGGCACGGCGACCGGCAGCACGAACAGGGCGTCCATGAACCGCCGTCCGCCCTTCTTCAGGGCGGCCGCGGCGAGGGCTGCCCACGAGCCGACGGTCAGCGCGAGGACGCTGGCCGCAAGCGCGGTGATCAGGCTGGTCGTGAGCGCCTGGAGGGAGTCCCCGGTGGTCGCCGCACCGTAGTTGCCGGTGGTGAACCCGGACGGAAGGGCGCTCGACCAGTTCGTCGCGAACGACGCGGCGACAATGACGAGCAGCGGCAGCGCGAAGACCGGCAGGAACAGGACGAAGAAGACGATGCACGTGGCCCAGCGGCCACCCCGGCTATGCACCAACACGACGGCTCACCACCCGGTAGAGGCCGTAAAGGCCCACGGAAATAGCGATGTTGACGACGGCGACGACACAGGCGGCCGGGTAGTCGGACTCCAGGATCGCCTTGCTGTAGACGAGCATGGGGAGCGTGGTGACGCCCTTGGCGCCGGTGAACAGCACGATCCCGAACTCGTTCAGGCACATCACCAGAACCAGCGAGCCGCCCGCCGCGAGCGCGGGCAGCGCCTCGGGCAGGATCACCCGCCGTACGATCCTGGCCGGCCGCGCGCCCAGCGAGGACGCCACTTCCAGCTGGGCGGTGTCCAGTTGGGAGAACGCGGCGAGCAGCGGGCGCATCACGAAGGGCGTGAAGTACGTGATCTCCGCGAGCAGCACTCCCCAGGGCGTGGTCAGAAACTGGAAGGGCCCGCTGTGCGCGCCGGTGGCATCCGTCCACAGCCCGTTGGCCATGCCGACGGTGCCGTAGATGAACAGCAGCGCGAGGGTGATCAGGAAGGAGGGGAAGGAGAGGAACACGTCGATGAACCTGGCGACGGCCTTCCCTCCGGGAAACGGCACGAACGCGATGACGAGCGCGAGCACGAACCCGAGCACGAGGCACCCGACGGTCGCCCCGGCCGAGAGCCAGACGGTGGTGGTGAGCGCCTCCCGAAACGCGGAGGAGGCGAATACGTCGGCGTAGGGCTGAAGGGAGGTGCCACCTGAGTCGGGAGAGACGGACTGCCGGACGACGAGAGCGAGGGGGTAGAGAAAGACGGCGGCCAGTACGGCCACCGGGGGCAATGCCCATACCCAGGTGGGCACTTGCTTCCCCTTGCCCCGCTGTGGGCAGTCGTTCCGCAGGGCGTTGGGGGTCCCTCCCTGGCCCTCAAGGCCCCGGGGGAGGGTGGGCACAGCCCCCGGTGCCGGGTCCCCGGCCGGCTTCCCCCGCCCCGCGCTAGCCATCCGACACCCCTGCGGAGAGCAGCACCGCGTCCTCGCGGGCGAAGTGCAGGGTGACCTCGTCCCCCAGCGCCGGGGTGACCCGGAGTTCGCGGACGTCGGCCTTCACGCGATGGCCGGCCACATCGACGTACAGCCGATGCGTCGACCCCCGCCACTGCACCTCCGCGATCTTCCCGCGCAGCGCATTGGGCCCCGGCCCGAGCCCGACCAGGTGCGGCCGCACGCACAGCGTGGCCATCGCCCCCCAGGCCGCCTCCTCCGTGGCGACGGAGAGCTCGGTGTCCCCGAACAGCACCGACCCCGCCCCCACCCGCACCGGAAGCAGGTTCGCGTTGCCCACGAACGACGCCGTGAACTCCGTACGCGGCCGCCGGTACAGGTCCTGCGGGCTCCCGCAGTCCTGGAGCCGCGCCCGGTCCATGACGGCGATGCGGTCGGCCAGGGTGAGCGCCTCGACCTGGTCGTGGGTGACGTACAGGATGGAGACGTCGGGCAACTCCCGGTGCAGCCGGGCCAGTTCGGTCAGCATCCCCGAGCGCAGCTGTGCGTCGAGCGCGGAGAGCGGCTCGTCGAGCAGGAGCACGTCGGGACGGATGGCGAGCGCGCGGGCGATGGCGACGCGCTGCTGCTGCCCTCCGGAGAGCTCGCGCGGATAGCGCTTGGCGTAGGCGTCCATCCCGGTCATGGCCAGCGCCTCGGCGACCCGCCCGGGGATCTGCCCCTTGGCCGCCTTCTGCGCCTTGAGCCCGAACGCCACGTTGTCCTCGACCCGCATGTGCGGGAAGAGCGCGTACTGCTGGACGACCATGCCGATGCCGCGCCGGTGGGGCGGCAGGTGGGTCACGTCGCGCTCGCCGATGAACACCCGCCCCCGCACCGGCTGGACGAACCCGGCGACGGCGCGCAGCGCGGTGGTCTTGCCGGAGCCGGAGGGCCCGAGCAGGGCCATGACCTCGCCGGGTTCGACGGTGAGGTCGAGCGAGTCGAGGACGACGTTGCCGTGGTAGGCGACGGTGACGCCGTCGAAGCGGATGCCGCTGCGCACGGCTCCGGGCGGGGCCGCGCCGCTCACTTCCCTGCCTCCAACTCGCCCATCAGATCCGGGAGTTCGGCGATCGAGCCGAGGACATGAGTGGCGCCCGCCCCGGCAAGGGCCTCGTTCCCGTGGGCGCCGGTCAGCACACCCGCGACGACGCCCGCTCCGGACCGTACGCCGCTGAGCATGTCGTACGAGGTGTCGCCGGCCACCGCGATGTCGCGGACCGAGTCGACCGCGCCGGTACGCAGGAACGCGCTGAGCACCATGTCGGGGTACGGGCGGCCGCGGCCCCCGGCGTCGGCCGGGCACAGCGTGAGCGGGACGAGGTCCTGCCAGCCGAGGGCCTTGAGGATCGCGTCCTGGGTGACGCGGGCGAAACCGGTGGAGAGGACCACGGTGCGGCCCTGCGCCTTGAGCTGCTCGATGGCCTCGCGGGCGCCCGGGACCGGCTCGATGAGCCCGCCGTCGACGAGCGTCGCGTACGCCTCCTCGAAGGCGGTGTTCGCGGTCTGGGCCTTGGCCTCGTCGCCGAAGAGGTGGCGGAAGACGGAGATCTTGGACTCGCCCATGGTGGCGCGGACGTAGTCGAGCATGGTGGCGTGCTCGGCCGAGCCCTGCTCGACGCCGAGCCGCCCGGCGGCGCTCGCGAAAGCCCGCTCGACGAGTCCGCCGTCGGCGACGGTGGTGCCAGCCATGTCGAGCACGACCAGGTTGTACGCGTTCACTGTGGTCACCTTCGTGGTGGACGCCTTCATGGCGGTCAACTCCCTTACCAGCCCAGCTCGTTCGCGGTCTTCTCGGCGATGGCCGGGGAGCACGTCATGCCGCGTCCGCCGGGTCCGGCCACCAGCCACACCCCGTCCCGCACCTGCTGGCGGTGCACGACGCGCGAGGTGTCGGTGCACTGGGCGTAGACCCCGGCCCAGCGGCGCTGGATCTTGGGGAGCGGCCGGCCCAGGAAGGACTCGACGACCCGGACGAGGTGCTCGTACGGCTCCTCCAGGACGTCGAAGGCGAAGGGGTGCTCGTACTCGTGGGTGTCGCCGATGGTCAGCCCGCCGTCCTTGCGCTGCACCATGAGGAGCTGCATCTTGTGCGCGGCGGCGGTGGGGTCCTGCGCCTGCCCGGCGTTGAGCGCGTCGAGGGCCTCGCTCGCGTAGGCGGGGTAGTAGCGGAAGCTGTCGGCGTCGGCGACGGAGGTGGTGAGCGGCTCGCCGAGCGGGGCGGTCTGCATCATCTGGAGCCGTACGCGGCGCACGGGCAGGTCGGGCACGAGCTCCCGCACGAGGCCGCCGAGCCAGGCCCCCGTACAGAGGACGACGACGTCACCGCGGTGCACGTCACCGTGATCGTCCCGGACGGCGTTGTCGCCGAGGACCTCGCGGACTTCCCGCCCCCCGAGGTACGTATACCGTCCGGACGCCAACAGGGCTGCCTTCAGCGCGAGTTGAGCGGTACGGGGTTCGACGGCGGCGTCGCGCTCGCACCACAGGGCGGTGGAGAACGCGCCGCGCAGGGCGGGGTTGAGAGCGCGGGCCTCGTCGGCGCCGAGGAGCTTGTAACCGCGGGCGGCGGCGTCCTCGCGCCCCAACGCGGCCTCGGCGACGGCGAGTTCGAGGTCGGTGCGCAGCGGGGTCAGCGAGCCGTTCGGCCGGAACCCGAGGCCGGGGATGCGCTCGCCGATCCCCTCCCAGAGTTCGCGGGCGCGGAGCGCGGTGTCCAGCTCCTCGCCGCCCGCGCGGCCGCTGACCCATATCTGGCCGAAGTTGCGGAGCGAGGCTCCGCGCGCCTCGCTCTCGCGCTCGATGTGTACGACCTCGTGGCCGCGTTCCACTGCGTGCCAGGCGTGCATGGTTCCCACCACGCCGGCTCCAACGACGATGACTCTCACGGCGGCAACGGTGCTCGGGGAGGGTGTCCCGCGCCGGTCCATCCGGCAACGGGACGGTGAACGACCCCCCAAGCTTGGCCTAGACCCGTTATGCTCTCGTAATCATTCGCCCGCAGCCCCCCAACCTTTCTGGGGGTGCGCCCCGCCAGGAGCAACCCCGCCAGGGGCGCGGGGAACTGCGCAAAACGCCCCTGCCCCCAGCCGCGCGCTACCGACCCAGGTGGGTCGTGAAGGAGAACCGGTCACCCCGGTACAAGGTGCGAACCCGCTCCAGGGGGCGGCCCTCCGCGTCCCGCGAGACCCGGTGGATCAGCAGCATCGGCAGCGCCGGCGGGGTGCCGATCAGCAGGGCCTCCCGAGGCGTGGCCAACACCGTTTCGATGCGCTCGTCGACGTCCCCGAGCGTGACGCCGAGCCGATCGCGCAGGTAGGCGTAGAAGGAGGAGTCCGGCGTGAACTCCCTGTCCAGGTCGGGCATCCGGGCCACCGCCGCGTACGTGCTCTCCAGACCCATCCGCTCGTCGTCGGCGAGCAGCACGCGCTCCATGTGCCAGACCGGCTCACCCCGTTCGAGCCCGGTCTCGGCGGCGAGCGCGGGCGGGCAGGGGAAACGTTCGAGGGTGATGAGGTGACGTCCGGGCGTACGGCCCTGGCGGCGCACGCCCTCGGTGTAGCTGGCCAGCGAGAGGGGCTGTTCCAGCTTGGCGCCGGCCACCACCGTGCCCCGGCCCTGGCGGCGCAGCCTCCCTTCGAGGAGCAGCTCGCGCAGCGCCTGGCGTACGGTTTCCCGGGCGACTTCGTAGCGCAGCGCCAGGTCGCGCTCGGTCGGCAGCAGGTCCCCCTCCCCCAACTCGTCGATCAGCAGGGCGACTTGGGCCTTGACGGCGTAGTACTTCGGGATGCGCCCGTGCTCCGGGATGCCGGAGCGGATGGGGGCGCCGGGAGCCTGATTCTCGGGATAGCCGGTCAGGGAGTCGTACGGGGTGTCGCTCAGCGAGCTCAAGGAGTCGTCGAGGGCGTCGTTCGGGTTTTCCACAGGGGCGATGCTCGCATGAGCACGTGAACAGCCGGGGTCGCCGCCCTGCTCAGTGGCGGCGCCGGATGCGGAACCGCCGCGGCGCGGTCACCAGGGCGCCGCCCGCGAGGAGGAGTACGGCGGAGACCAGGCCGAGGCGGGCGAGCGCGCTGCCCCGGCCGGTCTCGGCGAGCTCGGTGTCGATCTGGTGCAGCAGGTCGCCCTCGGCGACGATGTCGAAGCGGTAGTCGGCGGACTCCCCCACCCACTGGCCGTTGGTGCCGCGGCGCTGCACGATCGCGGCGTTGGCGGTGATCCGGTCGGGCACGGCGTCGTCGGTGAAGCCGAGCCGCACCGGCACGGTGAGCGTCTTGCCCGCGCCGATGACGAAGCCGGGGAAGCCGTCGTCGAAGACGCCGATGTGCTCGTCCTCGTCGGTCTTGAGGAACGCCACGGAGTGCTTGCGGCCGGTGGCCGGGTCGTCGAACTCCATCCGGATCCGGTCGTTCTTGAGGGTGCGGTCCCGGTCGACCAGGACGAGGACGGGGTGGATGCTGTCGCAGTCCTCGTGCGAGGTGTTGGTGAGGTCGAGGGACCAGGACTGGCTCGCGCCGCCGGGGTGGTACTCGGCGGGCCCGCCGTGGATCTTCGTGTCCAGCGGGAACGCGGAGCCGGTCCGGCCCGCGCAGAAGGGCAGTTTCACGTTGAGCGGCGGGTCGACGGGCATCGCGGTGACGACCGGCTTGAGCGGCGCGACATTGTGCCGGCCCGACGGGAGCCCGCCGCCGTCGTCGGCCGCGGCCACCCCCGCGAGCGGGGCGATGGTGGCGGCGGCCACTGCGGTGACGAGGGCAGTGCGCAGTCGCATGAGGGGCCTTTGCTGCTCGGGGCGTTCGGGGCTCGGGGCCGCCGCCCGTCCGGAGTCGGCGCCTCCCGGTCGGTCGGACCCGGCCGTGGCCCGCGAGCCTGCCACGCGTCCGCTCCCCGCCTCACGCACCCCGCCCGGGCACGCCGGGACACGCCGGGGAAGACCGCCCTATCAGCCCAATATCGGGCCTTCCTATGGGCGTTCCGGACGGGTGTGTTCTCGCGGGGCGCATCGGCCCTATGCCTGCGGGTACGCCACGTTCGCCCGGCCGAAGACCGGCACCAGGACCAGCTGGGCCGCGCCCTCCGCCACCGCGTGCGGGCCGCCCGCGGCCGGGCGGACCGGGACCTCGGGGGCGCCGCCGCGCCGGGCGCGTTCCTCGACGACCGCGGCCACACCCCGTACGAACGTGTCCTGGTCGGCGGTCACCGTGCGGCCGCCGAGCAGGATCTCGTCGATGTCGAGCAGCCCGACGAGGTTGGCCGCGCCCACCCCGAGGAAGCGGGCCGCGGCCGCGATGTCCCCGCGGGCGACCGAAGCCAGGCACAGCGCCTCGATGCAGCCACGCCCGCCGCAGCCGCACGCCGGCCCGCCGAGCAGGATCGTCTGGTGCCCGAACTCGCCCGCTCCCGTACGGGCGCCGCGGTGCAGCGCCCCGCCGAGCACGAGCCCCGCGCCGAGTCCCGTACCGAGGTGGAGGTAGGCGAACGAGCCCGCCCGGGTGCCGGCGCGCAGGGCGAGGCCGAGGGCGGCGGCGTTGGTGTCCTTGTCCAGGAAGACCTTCCGGCCGAGCCGCTCGGCGAGCGCGTCGCGCAGCGGGAAGCCGTTCCAGTGCGGGAAGCCGGTGACGCGGTGCAGCACCCCGCTGTCGTGGTCGAGCGGGCCCGGCATGGCGACGCCGACGCCGAGCACGCGCCGCCCGCCGGTCAGCGCCTCCGCCTCGGCGGCCGCCGCCTCCACCACGCACGACGGCTCGGCGCCGAGGTCCAGCGGTACGGTCCTGGCGCCGACCAGGGTGCCCGCGAGGTCGACGAGGACCGCGGTCAGCTCGTCGCGGTCCAGGTGCAGGCCGATGGCGTGCGCGGCGGACGGCACCAGCTTGAGCACGGTGCGCGGCTTGCCCCCGGTGGAGGCGCGGCGGCCCGCCTCGGTGGCCGTGCCCTCGTCCCGCAGCCGCGCGGTGATCTTGCTGACGGCCTGCGGGGTGAGCCCGGTGCGCTCGGCGAGCTCCAGCCTGCTGATGCCGGCCTCGCCCGCGGCCCGCAGCAGGTCGAGGACCAGCGCGGCGTTGTGGTTGCGCAGCGCCGGCAGATTCGCACCCGTATTGCTCCTGTTCACCGACCCATTGTCCCTCTTGCTTGCACTTTGGCAACAGCGTTGCTTAAGTGGATGGCATGAAGGATCCCATGAACGCTCCCCAGACCGACGGCCTCCGCGTGGGACTCGTGGGCTACGGCCTGGCGGGCTCCGTCTTCCACGCCCCGCTGATCGCCGCGACCGACGGCCTCGTCCTCGACACGGTCGTCACCTCCAACCCCGAGCGCCAGGCGCAGGCCCGCGCCGAACACGGCGAGAACCTGCGCGTCGCGAACTCCCCCGAGGAGTTGTACGACGCCGGCCTCGACCTGGTCGTGATCGCCTCGCCGAACAAGACGCACGTCCCGATCGCGACCGACGCGCTCAAGGCGGGCCTGCCGGTCGTCGTGGACAAGCCGCTCGCCGGCACCGCGGCCGAGGCCCGCGACCTGGCGTCCCTCGCCGAGGAGCGCGGCCTGCTGCTCTCGGTCTTCCACAACCGCCGCTGGGACAACGACTTCCTGACCCTCCAGGCACTGCTCGCGGACGGCGAGCTCGGCGAGATCCAGCGCTTCGAGTCCCGCTTCGAGCGGTGGCGGCCGCAGCCCAAGGGCGGCTGGCGCGAGTCGGGCGACCCGAACGAGATCGGCGGGCTCCTTTACGACCTGGGCAGCCATGTCGTCGACCAGGCGCTCGTCCTGTTCGGCCCGGCGCTGCGCGTCTACGCGGAGGCCGACGTGCGCCGCCCCGGCGCCCAGGCCGACGACGACACCTTCATCGCGATCACGCACGCGAGCGGCGTCCGCTCCCACCTCTACGTCAGCGCGACGACCGCCCAACTCGGCCCGCGCCTGCGGGTGTTGGGCTCGTCGGCGGGCTTCGTGAAGTACGGCCTCGACCCGCAGGAGGCGGCCCTGCGCGAGGGCAGGCGTCCTTCGGCGGACGAGCCCTGGGGCGTGGAACCGGAGTCGATGTGGGGCCGGGTCGGCTCGGGCGAATCCCCTCAGACGGGCGGCGGCCGCCCCCTCCAGACGATCCCGGGCGACTACCCGGCGTACTACGCGGCGATCGCGAAGGCCCTTCGTGAGGGCGGCGAACCCCCGGTCACCGCGCACGAGGCGGCGGCGGCCCTGGATGTCCTGGAAGCGGCCCGCCGCTCGGCCCGCGAGGGCGTGACGGTGGAGCTGGCACTGTGAGGGCCCGGGACACCGCGGCACACCGCGAGGCGGGGGAGGGCGCCCCGGCGGCGGACAGTGTGGCCGCCCTGGAATCGGAACAACGACGCCTGGTACTACGGCACTTCACGTACGAGGACGCCTGGGAGCTGGGCGTGCTGCTGCGCACCCTGGCCGTGGAGCGCGAAGCCCCGGTCGCGATCGATGTACGGCACGGGGCACGGCAGGTGTTCCGCTGCGCGCTGCCGGGTTCCAGCGCCGACAACGACGCCTGGATCGACCGCAAGCGCCGCGTCGCCGAACGCTACGCGGCCCCGTCGTTCCTGGTCGGCGCCCGCTTCCGCGCCAAGGGCACGACGTTCGAGGAGTCGTCCCGCCTGGATGCCGACTCCTTTGCCGCGCACGGGGGTTCGTACCCGGTGACGGTGGAGGGCGTCGGAGTCGTGGGCACGGTCACGGTGTCGGGGCTGCCCCAGGCGGAGGATCACGCGCTGGTGGTGGAGGCGCTGTGGAGGCTCAAGCAGGGCTGAGGCCGGTGCGGGGACGCGGAGCCGCACCGGCCGACTGAGCCGTCAGGCGAGCTCGGAGGTGTCGAGGTCGAAACCGAACGGCTCGGGGAGGGCCAATTTGGCGCCGAAGGCGGCCGTCGCCGAGAGCCGGTAGGCGCCGCCCTCCGGGTCCCAGCGGACGACGGCCTCGCCGCGATGGCGGTCGACGAGCAGGTAGACCGGGAGCCCGGCCTGAGCGTAGGCGTCGCGCTTGTCGACCCGGTCGACCTCGGCGTCCTGCTCGCGCCCGGACGTCACCTCGACGACCATGAGGACGCCCGCAGGGTCCGACCAGGACGGCTGTCCTCGGAAGTACCCGAGCGGGGCGACCACGCCGTCGACGCGCGCTCGCCCGGCGCGATAGGCGGGCACAGCCAGGCCTCGCTCCTGGTACATGTGCAGCTCGGGACGGCGTGCCCGTACCTGGTCCCCGATGAACATGACGTTCTCGTCATGGTCACCGTCCGGCGCCGACGTCACCAGCAGCCTCCCGTTGATCAGCTCAACGTGGTAGCCCTCCGGCGCCGCGGCATCGAACGCTTCGAACTCCTCAAGCGTCATTCGGACTGCGCAACGGTCATCGTGCCCTCCTTAAGGGTTCCAGCCTAAGCGTCTTTCAGGGCCTGCCGTTGCCGTCCCACTCCCTCGATCTCCAGTTCTACGACATCCCCCGCCCGCAGATACGGCTTCGGTTCGGGCTGGCCCATCGCCACCCCCGCCGGTGTTCCCGTGTTGATGACGTCCCCCGGGTACAGCGTCATGAACTGGCTGACGTAGCGGACGACCTCCGTCACGGGGAAGATCTGCTGCGCCGTCGAGCCGTCCTGCTTGAGCTCCCCGTTGACCCAGAGCTTGAGCGAGAGGGCCTGCGGGTCGGGGATCTCGTCCCGGGTGACCAGCCACGGGCCGAGCGGGTTGAACGTCTCGCAGTTCTTGCCCTTGTCCCACGTGCCGCCGCGCTCGATCTGGAACTCCCGCTCGGACACGTCGTGCGAGACCGCGTACCCGGCGACGTACGCCAGCGGGTCCTCGTCGTCGCCGATGTAGCGCGCGGTGCGCCCGATGACGACGGCGAGCTCGACCTCCCAGTCGGTCTTGACCGACTTGCGCGGTACGAGCACCGTGTCGTTCGGCCCGGTCACCGTGTCCGCCGCCTTGAAGAAGACGACCGGCTCGGCCGGAATCGCGGCCCCGGTCTCCTCGGCGTGGTCGTGGTAGTTCAGCCCGATGCACACGACCTTGCCGATCCGCGCCACCGGCGGCCCGATGCGAACCCCGGCGTCGTCGAGTGCGGGCAGCACACCGGTGTCGGCCGCGGCCCGGATCCGGTCCAGGGCGAACTCGTCGGCGAGCAGCTCGCCGTCGATGTCCGCCACCAGGCCGGACAGGTCCCGCAGGGTCCCGTCGGCATCGAGCAGCGCCGGACGCTCTTCGCCGGCGTTGCCTGCACGCAGCAGCTTCATGGTCAGTCTCCCTTGGTCGAGCCGGGCCCGGCCGATGGGTAGCGGCCATCGGAGGATCGTCCGATCCTCCAAGGAAGACGTCCACTCCGCAAGACCCCGTTCACAAACTGGACCGTAACCAAGGTCCGGGGTGCTATGCGGCGGTCGCCAGGGCGGCCGGCGCGGGCAGCATGTCCTTGTAGAGGAAGGCCCGCTCGACGGCGGTCCAGGTGGTGCTGGTCACGACGTACAGCGCGGCGGCGAGCGGCACCACCGCGACCGTGAACAGCGTGGCGAAGGACAGCAGCGGCATGAACTTGCTCATGGCCGCCATGCCCGGCACCGCGTCCTGCCCGCCCGGCGCGGCGACGGGCATCGGCGTGGCCGCCATCTGCCGCTTCGTCCGCCGGTAGTTGAAGGTGGCCACGGCCGCGACGATCGCGAACAGCACGAGGTAGACCAGGCCCCGCGCCCCGAACATCCCGCCGTGCGCGAGCGCGGCCGTCCAGTTCCCGCCGAGCGGGGCGGCGAAGAGCGTGTGGTCGAGCAGGGCGTTCGCCTCGCCGCCGATCTCCGTGCTGGAGAACAGGTGGTAGAGCAGGAAGAACGCGGGCATCTGGAGCAGGCTGGGCAGGCAGCCCGACAGCGGCGACACCTTCTCGGCGGCATGCAGCTCCATGACCGCTTTCTGGAGTGCCTTGCTGTCCTTGCCGTGCTTCTCGCGCAGCGCCGCCATCTGCGGCCGCAACTTGGCCTGCGCCTTCTGACCCCGCGCCGCCTGCCGCGACAGCGGGTGCACGGCGAGACGTACAAGAGCGGTGAAAAGCACGATCGCGGCAGCCGTCGAAGCACCGTGGAAGACCGGTTCGAGCAGGCTCGCGAGGTGCTCGGCGAGGCTCGCGAAAGCACTGAAAAGCGACGTGAACATGAGGAAGCCCTCCGGGGCGTCTCGTCAGGAATGCTGCGACACAGCAATGACATGGGAGCGCACGTGCGTGACGTGCATGTCGGCGTGACGAGCCGGGAGGAGCAGAGCGTTACGAGGGTGCCCCTACGCGGCCGTCGGGACGAGGGCCCCGGGCGCTCGGGGCCGGGGCCGCCCGGAGGCGTCGGGGTCGCGCTGCGGCAGGAAGGCGGTGCGCCGTTCCCGGTCGCGGATCGCGGTACGCACCCTGGTGCGGGCCACCTGCGGCACCGCGCGCGAGGCGAGCGTCGCGCACACGGCGAGCGCGGAGCCGGCGGCCGCGGTCGCGGCGAGCGCGACGGCGGCCGAGAGCATGCCGCCCTCGATGAGGACGGCCTGGGCCAGCAGGAAGAGGAAGAGGCCGAGCAGCGGCCGGGCAACCCGTGCGGAACGCGTCAGTACGCCGCCCATGCTGCCCTCCCTCGCTCGATCGCAGTCGCTCGGTCGCAGGCACTCCTGTGCCGCGGATTTCCCTCCAGCCGTTATACACGACCCTTTGGCGGGGGTCTCCATCAGAGCGAATCACGTCACTGCGGCTGATTTTCGAGGGGCTGAAGGAGTCGCCGGGGTGCTCGCAGCGCGCGGCTCACCGGGTCCTCGGCCGGGCCGAGCCCGGGGCCGGGCCGCATCTCGACGTCCTCGGGGTCGATCGCCCGCCCGCACGCCCGGCACTCCCCGTACGACCCGAGCTCGGTCCCGCAATCGGCGTGGTGGAAGGTCCGCATCGGCCGCGCGTTCGGGTTGAAGGCCCGCCCCCAGAGCCCGAGCGCCCGCAGCGCCGGCCACAGCGCCCGCCCCAGCTCCGTCGGCACGTACTCGTCGCGCGGCGGCGACTCCTGATAGCGGCGCTTCTCCAGGACCCCGGCCTCGGTGAGGGACTGGAGGCGGGCGGCGAGCACGGCCCGGGGGATCTTGAGATGGACCAGGAAGTCGTTGTAGCGGCGCACCCCGTAGAGCGCGTCCCGCACGACGAGCAGCGTCCAGCGCTCGCCGACGATCTCCAGCGCGCGGGCGATGGAGCACTCCTGCGCGGCGTAGTCGTAGTCCTTGCCGAGAGCCATGCGTCCGAGTCTACCGGGTAGGTTCACTGAACGAACCTTCGATGCTAAGGTCGGACACAGGGAAGGTTCATTCACTGAACCAGAGCTGGACAAGGTCTCCGACGCGCGCCTCCGAGGGAAGCCATGACGCAGGCAGTACGCACCACCACGACGCCCGCCCAGGTCCCCGGGACCGGCGGCCGGCCCGGCGCCACGCTCGCCGTGACCAGCGCCGCCACCGCCGTCGCGCTGATGAACTACACCGCCCCGATGCTCACGCTGCCCGGCATGACCGCGTCCTTCCACACCGCGCTCTCCGCCCAGGCCTGGCTGCTCAACGGCGCCCCGCTCGGCCTCGCCGCGCTCCTCCTGATCGCGGGCAGCCTCGCCGACGACCACGGCCGCCGCCGCGTCTTCCTGGCCGGCACCCTCGCCCTCGGTCTCACCATGGCGCTCGGCGCACTCGCTCCCACCACCCTGACCTTCACCCTCGCCCGCGTCGCCCAGGGCATGGCGTCCGCCGCCATCCTCGCGAGCAGCCTGGGCCTGCTGGTCGCGGCCTTCCCTGTGGGCCCCGCACGTATCCGCGCCACCGGAGTGTGGGGCGCCTTCGTCAGCGGCGGCATAGCCCTCGGCCCCCTCCTCGCGGGCAGCCTGGCCACCCTCAACTGGCGCCTGGTGTATGGAGTTCTGGCCGTCCCGGCACTGGTCACCGCCGGGTTCGCGCTGCGCGCCCTGACCGAGTCGCGGGCCCCGCGCGGCGGCCGCCCGGACGTCCCGGCCGCGCTCACGCTGGGCCTCGCGTTCACCACCCTGATCGGCGCCCTGACCCTGGGCCGCGACGGCTGGCTGCGCCCGGCCGTGCTCGCGCTGCTGCTCGCCTCCGCCGCCCTGACGGCCGCCTTCGTGTACGTGGAGCGCCGGGCCGCCACCCCCATGATCGACCTGGCGCTGTTCCGCCGCGCCGACTTCCTCGCCTCCTCGGCGGGCGCCCTGTTCACCGGCCTGTCGGTGATCGGCTTCTTCAGCTATCTGCCCGCCCTGCTCAGCCAGTTGCTCGGCACCTCGCCGATGAATACCGCCTGGCTGTTCGTCCTGTGGTCCGGCACCGCGTTCGTGGTGGCGCTCCAGGCCAGGCGCCTGGCGGGCCGCGTCGCCGCCCGCCACCAGCTCGCCATCGGCTTCGTCCTGCACGCGGCCGGAGTCCTCGCGATGCTCGGCGCCCTCACCTCCGGCCCGCTGCTCCGCCTGCTCCCCGGCCTCCTGGTCGCGGGCATCGGCAGCGGCCTCCTGAACGCCGCGCTCCCTCGCCTCGCCGTCGAATCGGTCCCGGCCGAGCGCGCGGCCATGGGCTCGGGCGCCAACAACACGGCCCGCTACATCGGTTCGTCGGCGGGTGTCGCCCTCACGATCGCGGTGGCGCCGGCGGGCCCGGACACGGTGATCGCGGTGTCGGCGGCCCTGGCCGTGGCTGCGGCCGCACTCACGATGGCCCTGCGCTCACGCCGCTGAGGTCGCTCGCGCCCGCAGGGAGGCGGGCTCCAGACCCGTGGCTCGCGGGCTTCACGCCCGTACGGTCGCGGGTTCCTCGTCGTGGATCGGATCGCGAGCCAGGACGTCGCCCTCGACCGGCGCCTCCTTGGGCCCGAGGTACGAAAGGGCGAACGTGACAAGGAGGTTGAGACCGAGCGCGATGATCCCGGCGTTGACCCCCCACACCGGATCGTGATCGGTGAACACGAACCCGCACACCACCCCGACCCCGACGGCAAGCCCCGCGAGCCCGCCCACCAGGGTCAACTTCCGCCACACAAGCCCCAGAAGCAGCAGCGGCAGAAGCTGCGCCATCCCCTCGTACGAGATGAGCGAGAGCCGTACGAGAGTGTTGGGCACGGTGTACGTCATGAGCAGGGCGAGCGCGCCCGCGACGACCACCACGACCTGCGACGCGCCCTTCTGCCGCTCCCGGAGCCGGGGCACGAGCGCGAGCACACTGCGCCCCCACATCGTGCCGATGACCAGCATGAACACCGCCATCGGCACGATCGAGGAGAGCGCCGCGGCCACCCCGACGACCCCGACGACCCAGGCGGGCAGCGAGTCGACGACGAGCTTGAACAGCGCCAGGTTGGAGTCGGCCCCGGCAAGCCCCGGCACGACGAAGACCGCCGCCATGCCGAGCAGCATGGGAACGAAGAGCAGCACGTTGTAGGCGGGCAGCAGCATGGCGTTGCGCCGCAGGGCATCGGCACTGCGCGCCCCGAGGTAACCAGCGACAGTGGTCGGAAAAATAACAACGGTGAGGGAGTTGAGAACAGACGTGGTGGCGAACCACGCCTCCCCGAACGCCCCGCCGTGTCCCGGCAACGTAAGCCAGTCGCTCTTCTCGCTCACGACCCGGTCGAGGAAATCTCCGTACCCGCCGAAGTAGTGCAGCGGCACATAGATCGCGAGGAAGGCCAGGGTCGCGATGACGAGCACGTCCTTGAGCACGGACACCCAGGCGCTGCCGCGCAGCCCGCTGACGACCACGAACCCGGTGGTCACGGCAAAGGCAATGAAATAAGCCCAGTTGAGCGAGACGGCACCGTACGAGATGGTCGAGACGACCACGCCCATGCCGGTGATCTGCAACTGGATGTACGGCAGGAGAAAGACGGTGGCGAGCAGTGCGACGAGCGCCCCGACCCAGGGCCGCCCGTACCGGTGGGCCACCATGTCGGTGATCCCCACAAGCCCGTGCCTTCTCGCGTAGTCCCACAACATGGGCCCGACCACATATCCCACGGCGTAGCCGCACGACAGGTAGGCGACCACATAGAGGACCGGGGCGCCGTAGTTGTAGCCCCAGCCCGCGGCACCCAGATAGCTGAAACTGGTGTAGCTCTCGCCCGCCATGAGCAGCCAGATGAACCCGGTCCCAAGGCTCCGCCCACCGACGGACCACTCGGCGAGCCCGCCCCCGCCGCCCCCGCGCCCACGTACGGCGAAGAGCCCGAGCGCGACGGTGGCCACCATGAAGACACCGAAGATGGACGTGGCGACACCGGCGTTGCTCATCGGGCGCTCCCCCTCTTGTCGCCCCTCCAGGTGAACCAGATGGCGAGTGGAGTGACCAGCGTCGCGATCAGCAGCCAGAGGAAGAGGAAGGGCAGCCCGAAGACCACGGGCCGCACCTTGTTCACGAAGGGCAGCGCCCCGAGATACAGCAGGTAGGGCACCCCCAGCCAGAGCACATGAGATCGACGTCGACGCATGTCCGAACGCTAGCGCGGACGGCTGGCCCGCAACTTGCCCCACACAACCAGCCGGTAGGTGGAGGTGAACTCGGGCGTGCAGGTGGTGAGCGTGATGTAGTGCCCGGGCATGGAGTACCCGTACGAGGGCTTGACGTCACTACGGGGAACGGCAGCGATGGTCCCACTGTCGCGAGCGGAGGTCTGGGGCAGCACAGAATCGACGACGTACGTGAAAACGGTGTCCCGAGTCTCGACCACCACCAGGTCACCGGCCCTCAGCTTGTTGATGTAGCGAAAAGGCTCCCCGTGGGTGTTTCGATGCCCGGCGAGCGCGAAGTTGCCGGCCTCCCCCGGCTGGGCGCTCTGCACGTAGTGCCCGACGTACCCCTTGTCGAGCACGCCGGCCTTGCTGATCCCCTGGGCGATGGGCGCGGTGACCCCGATCCGGGGAATCCGGATGACGGCGTACGCCTGGTCCCCGTGCGGGGTGATCTTCGCACCGGAGACGGTCCTACCCCCGGAGGGGTGAGGGGAGCCGGGGTCGTCCCCGACGACGACCTCCTCGCCGGGCGCTGAGCCCGAAGGGGGCGGAAGAGGGGCTGCCGGGGATGCGCCCCACTCCCGCTCCAGGGAATGGACCGTGCGCCCGGCCTCGGCTCGGGCCTCCCGATTGGTCCACCAGAGCTGGTGCGCGACCAGCAGAAGCACGAGCAGCCCGAACGTCACGGCGATCTCGGCCCCGGCCCACAGCCCCCGGGCCGCCCAGGCCCGCCGGGCGCGTCCGCCCTGCACCATCACCGGTATCCCTGTGCGCACGGGCGCAGGGTAGGTGCCGACGCCACAACTCACCAGGCCCGCAACGTGACGGACTCGACCCACCAGGGTCAAAAGCGCCCTCCGCCGGGCCCCCGTACAGCAGTACGGTGTCCCTCATGCGCCCCGACACGCCTGCCGATCACACTGCCGAAGCCGAGCGTCTGCTGCGCACCGCGGCGCAGTACCCGGAGGACCACGAGCCCCTGCTTCTACAGGCCGCTGCCCACCTGGAACTCGCCGGCGACCGCCCGAAGGCGACCACGCTCTACGACCGCCTACTGGCCTCGAAGGTGGACCATCCCCACCTGGTGAAGGCGTTCAAGGCCGCGAACCTGTGGGAGTACGGCCACGAGCCGGAGGCCCGCGCCATCATCGAGGGCATCCGGGCGGCGGCCCCGCTGGACCCGGCGGCGTGGGAGATCGTCGCCGAGACGCTGGAGGCCCACGACGAACTGGACCTGGCCCACGCGTCGTTGACGACGGCACTCACCATGCTGGGAGTCGGCGAGGAGGTGGTGGATGTAACCGGCATCCCCTACAGCACGCAATCATTGCTGACGACCCGCCACCGGGTACGCCGCCTGCTCGCGCTCCCGCACGACACCTGGGACACCCTGGCGGACGAGCTGCACACGGCGCCGATCACCCTGGACGAACTCCACGATCCGAAGCGCCTGTGGTCGCTGGGCTCCGAGGACCCGGCCGAGCTCCAGGCGGAACTGGCCCGCCTGAGAGCGGAGTTGGGAAGCTACCGGGCAGCCCTGTCCCGCCCGTTCCCGGTAGCGGTCCTGCACTGGCCGGAACCGGAACTGGACGAACTCCTGACGGCGTACCCCGAGCTCCAGTCGGAATACCCCACCCATGCGGCCCACTTGCTGGACATCGAGGCGTCCCTGCGCGAACTGGCGGCAGCCGGCACCCCGAACCTGGGCATCGTGACAGCCACGGTCCCCTCCTACGAGGCCTTCGCCGCCTCGGAGTCCTCCTCCCCGGCCAACGCGGACCTCCTCCCCCAGTACGCCACAACCCTGGCCGCCCGCGGCCGAGCGGTGGCGTGGCCACCGGGGAGGGGGGCGGATTGCTGGTGCGGGTCGGGGGTGGCTTATGGGGATTGCCATGGGGTCGCCCAGACATGACGGGCGGTTCGTTGCCCCGCACTGGCCCTGGAGCCCTCCCCGCCTAGTAGAAGGATCACCCGTTGCTCCCGATCGACGTCTCCGCAGCAGCCAACATGCATTCTCAGTCCTTATTGCGGGAAGACCCTGAACTGGCGGCTGTCTACAGTCAGATCCGCGACCTCGACCCCACGGGGCAACGCTTCGCGACAGTGCTCCGCGACACCATCGACCAGCTTCTCAACGGCGAAAAAACAGGCCGGTTCGACTGGAAGACGCTCTTCAAAACTGAGAAGACCCATGCCGGAACAGTCGTCGAAATCAACCTCCAGCGCGAGTTCAAGTTCAACGACGGCACGGACATGGACTACAAGATCGCGGGGTTCGACGTCGACTGCAAGTATTCGCAGCAGTTCGGCGGCTGGATGATCCCGCCTGAGGCCGTTGGGCACCTGTGCCTGCTCGTGTGGGCAGACGACTATACGAGCCGCTGGAGCGCCGGGCTTCTTCGGATAGTTCCGGAGTGGCTTAACAGCGGAAATAATCGCGACCTGAAGTTGACCATCAAGGCTGCGCACCGGAACAAGATTCTCTGGCTCTGGCACGAGGCTGAGCTTCCAGAGAACGTCCTGCTGCACATGACCGAGGCCGACCGGAAGGCTGTCTTCGGCTACTCATCCGGCCAGGCACGCCTCAACGAACTGTTCCGACGGGCCCAGCAACGGCGCATCGGGCGCAATGTGGTGCGTACTGTCGCCCAGCAGAAGGACTACATGAAGCGCGTGCGCGGCAACGGAGGCTCCAGGTCAGCCCTCCAGCGAGAAGGCATCCTCATCATGGGGGACTACGACAGCCATAAGCAGGTAGCTGCCCAGCTGCACATCCCTGTGCCCGGGGAGGGGGAGTTCGTCAGCGTCCGTGTAGCCGAAGCGGACCTCAAAGAGGCTTCGCTCCCCAGCGTGGTCCTCGAAGGCCGACGCTGGGTTGTGGCTTCCGCAGCAGATGCCGTTCAACCAGCCCCCTCCCTTCCTACCCATACGAGATAGGTACGGACGCCCCCAGCGCCACGCACCTGACGGAGCAGTGAAGGGACCGGCCTCATCGGCGCCCCAGCAGTGTCGCGGCCGTGGCATCCAGCTTCTCGTGCGCAGGAAGGTGAACAGAGCCAAATTTCGATGCAGGCCGCAGCTCGATATCCAGAAATTCAACAGGCGGCCGCAGATCGGCTAAAATACGTGCGGCGGAGGCCTTTCGCCCTTGGGTTGCCCCTTTGCGGAATTTCGAGTTTCCCACACGAAGGCTCATGGCAGTCCGATCAGTCCAGCAGTCTACGCGGAAGAGCGCATCGGCTAACGGATGCACCTGAAGATCGACGCCCCTGATTCGCAGCTCCGTAATCGTATAGACCTCACGCAGGAAGCTATAGTACGCATTTCCCACCCGCCATCGCATAGCATCCCTTGCTAAGGCCTCAGGCACGCCAGCAGCAACAGTCTCATGAACTTTAGCTCGCGCCGGATTTGCGAGCATATAGCGCCCAAGGCTCTCGCTCTCTGAGAAGTTTCGAAAATCCTGGTAGGTTGGTAAGGCACCTAAACGCTCCATACACACATGAAACATGTGAGTGAACGCAAAATCCGGGTGCCAGTCCACTATCGGGCGCACAGCCTCGCCGTCACGTCGAGCGACACGCCCGAGCGCGTGCTCGGTCCGCCTGCACACATCAATGACGTCTTCCCTTCCGAGCCGGTAGACCGTTCGCACACGGTGCCCCAGCACGACAGGTATCACCAGCCGACGGCGCTCGTCCGACTTCCAGGCTTCGAAGATGTCCCGCGTCCCGGGCGAACGGCAGAAATGCCGCAGCACATCCTCCGCCGACGTCTCGTGCACCACTTCGCCGTCACCTCCGCCTCAGCCAGCAACTTCCGTCCACAGCAGCCTAGTTGGTGGTGCTAACAAAGCCCCAAGGACCGAGGGCGAGGAGGTGTCCCCGTGAGCATCTGACGGGACCGGCAGGAGCCCAACGACTACGGTGGGACAGCCGCCAGATCAGGCACGAGTCACGGAGTGCCAGATCGGGCACAGCCGTGAACAAGGCGATCGCAGGCCGCGCATGCCTGGAGGCCCCTCCCAGCAGCAAGAACTCCTGCCCCCACGCAGAAGAACCCTGAGGTGATCCGTGCCAAACATGACAGACGACTGGAACCCGCCCCCCGGCTCCTGGGCATCCTCCGCCGGCAGGCGACGCAACATGCAGGCGATCCGCAGCCGGGACACCAAACCTGAGCGGCTTATCCGTCAATTGGTGCATGCACAAGGGCTGCGCTATCGCGTCTCAGCGAAGCCCCTGCCCGACCTCCGACGGACCGCCGATATGGTCTTCCGCCCAGCAAAGGTGGCCGTCTTCATCGATGGCTGCTACTGGCACGGATGCCCGGAACACTATGTCCCCCCGAAGACAAATTCTGGTTATTGGTCAGAAAAGGTAGCCAGGAATATGGGACGCGACCGCGATACCGATGAGCAGCTATCTGCTGCGGGGTGGACTGTGCTCCGGTTCTGGGAGCACGAGCCACCCGAACAATGTGCATTGCAGATTGCGGCAGCGGTAAGCCGACTAAGGCCTAAGAGAGATTCCTGAGAAATCTACTTTTCGCCAGATCGTGCGGCCGCCTCGAATGCCGCATAAATCTGCTCGCCCACAGCCTTTGCAACAGGAGGAGGGAAAGCGTTTCCGACCTGCCGATATGCGGCCGTCTTCTTCCCGGTAAAGGCCCAACCGTCGGGGAAACCTTGAATGATGCCAGCCTGCTGGACCGTCAGCTTGGGGCCGGCCGCGGCGAAGAGGTCGCGCTCCTTGTCCTTGAGCTCCTCTGGAGAATTCGCCACCCCGAGACCACACACGCCCAGGTCAGCCCATGCCCGCTTCGCTCGCGTAGGCCCAAGGTCTGCCCCTCCATGCTTTTTCGAACCACCGACCAGGGTCGGGGCGACGCCGTCGAGCGCCTTCCCGTACCAGGCCTTGAACGCCTTCTCAGCCCGAGGGTCATCGGCAACGGCATCGAACCTGTCGCGCATGGTGTCGTGCAACGCTTCACCGACACTGAGCTCCGGGACCGGCTCCGGCTTTGAGTGCTCAAAGTGCTTGGCGTACTCGGGCTTCATCGCAACGAGGATGGCTCGCGGGCGGAGCTGAGGAACGCCATACCTCTTCGCCTCTAGCACCTCCCAATAGCACTGCTCATAGCCCAGCGATTCCAGCCGCTTAACGATTTCGGCCCGATAGTCAGCGAACTTCGGGTCCACCAGGCCACGGACGTTCTCGATCATCACAGCCTTGGGCTCCAGCTCGTCGACGAGGTCAAGCATCGTCGGGAACAGGTCTCGCTCATCGTCTCGGCCCAGTTGCTTGCCAGCAGAGGAGAAGGGCGGACAGGGAACGCCGCCCGCCAGCAAGTCCAGTTCGCCGGGCCGCAGCCCCAGTCCCTTCGAGTCGAAATCCCGAAGGTCGGCCTGGATCACCCGGCAGCCCGACCACTCCGCATCCGCCCTCGTGTTGGTCCTCAGCGTCTCGCAAGCGTCCTTGTCGATCTCGATCAGAGCCACATGCCTGAAGCCCGCCTGGTGCAGCCCAACGGCCTGCCCCCCAGCTCCTGCGCAGATTTCCACTGATGAGTACTTGAGCTCATTCGTGCGGGCCATGTCCCCTCACTTTCCGGTCGACAACAGTGGACACTGCGAGCGAATCCACCATCACAAAGGGTGACAGACCCCACTGACAACGAGACCGGTCTAGTTTGCCGCACGCCGCGCCGTTCCTCGAACACCCCTCTATACCGGGGTCTCTCTCCGGCACCAGCCATGCGCGGTGACGGCGGACGGCTCTGCCTCACCCGTGGCCGCGAGCCGTCATGTGCTCGAGAAGCGCCTGGATATCGAGCGCATCCATGCCCCCGGCAACAGAGGACTCTTCTTGCAGGTCGGCCAGCTGTTGCACGGACGGGTCGTCCAGGATCCTCCCCATGAAGCCGACCTTCTCCTCCAGTCGCTTCGCGACAGCCTCATCGATCGTGTCGCTCGCCGCCAAGACGGTCACACGCGTCTGCGTCCCAGGGGCCAGGCCCAACCGGTGAATGCGGTCCAGGCTCTGAAGGAACCTGCCGGCCATGAAGTCACGGTCCACATAGACAGCGTCATGGCAGTCCTGGTGCAGGCTGATGCCTTCGCCCAGCGTGGCTGGATTGGAAAGCAGCACGAGGCAGTCGGGGTCATCCCGGAAACGCCTCAGCTGCTGCTCCCGGTCAGGGGTACCGCCGTGCACCACGGCCGGCTGATAGTCAGCGAACATCCGTTGCATCGTGGTCAGGCTTCGTACGAATGTGGTCCACACCAGCGTCTTGCGGCCCAGCGCGGCATTGGCCGCGACCAGACTCAGCGTCTCCGCGTACTTTGGCGAAACCTCATAGCTGGGCAGATCGCGCAGAAGCGCGAAGAGCGAGTCCTCCGCCGGCACGTCCAGGGGTGGCAGCTGATAAGAGAGGGGCTCGTAGCGGCTAGCACCCAGGCTGAGCAGAGCAGGGCTGGTCGCAGCCATAAGCAAACGCAGCAGCGCTTTCCCGAGCGCATCGAAGTCGTCGCGCGCGGCTTCCGCGCGCGCAGTGAAGCGTCCGACCAATGCGTCGTAGATCTCGCGGTGAAGCGGCGGCAGCTTGACGTATCTAATCTTGGTTTCGACCGGTGGCAGTCCCAGCTCCTGCTTCGTCGTCCGGGTGAACAACGGCCGGAGTACCTTGCTCGCATGGCTCAGATCGCCGCCCCCGACCGCGCTTGTCACCACGCGGCGGCCATGGCCCGGCCAGACGAACGACAGCAGATTCTCCAGGTCGCGGGCGCCATTGGGCGCCGGGGTACCGGTCAGGATCAGCCGCCTGCGGGCCAGAGGCCCGAGCGCCATACAGGCGCTGCCGTACGTCCCCTGCACTCCGAGCTTCATCCTGTGGGCTTCATCCAGGATGATCATGGACGGTGCGGACCTCAGCCAAGCTGCGAGTGCAGGCAGCGACCGGTCCAAGCGCTCGTAGTTAACGATCAGCACCTCGGTGCCCACAGTGGGCCGCTTGCCCATCACCTCACTGACCAGCGGTTTCCCGAAGCACTCTGCCGTCTCGAAGTTCCAGGCCTCGTAGGCCGCCTTCGGGCTGACCACCAGGAGTCGGCTGACTTCCCCCCGCTCGCGCAGGGCCGCGTAGACGGCAAGCGCGACACGGGTCTTTCCCGCACCTGGCACGCTGAAGTTCGCACCGTGCCGCATCGACAGCAGATACGCGACATCACGTCGCTGGAATGCAGTGAGATCGGCTCTCCACCCCGCCCCTACAAGGGCGCTGACCTCATCCTCCGTGACCATACCGCGCCTGTCGGGACCTCCCTCGTGAAGAGACCTCTCGGCGCTTTCCGCATCATCGAGCACGCCCCCCACTAGTTCCGCGAGGGCTTCCTCCCACTCCACGTCCTGCGGCGACGGCCACGTCCCCAGTGCCTCAAGCCCGACCAGGAAATCGTCCAGCGCGATCTCGACTGCGAGCAGTTCACGCCGACCGCTCGCCGGAAAGCGGGCGGCCAGCTGGGCGAGATCCTTCTGGTAGTGAGAGCCAGCCCGGAGGACTGCCTTGGTCCGCGTCATATCGAGACCGACGCGCAGAGACGGTTCCCCCCCGGCAGTCATCAGCCTTCAGTCCTTCTGACGCATCGCGTCGAGCAGCCACGCGACACCTTCGCCCGGCTCGGAGACGCTACGCGCGCACTCCGCGGCGAGCCTGCCAAGGGTGTCCCGCAGTTTCACCACTGCCTCATCGAGTACTTCCTCGTCCAGACTGCGCGACGCGCGTGACATCACCAAATCCGTGATGCCCTGCTCAAGGTCCTGGCACGCGTCGCTGATCCGGTCCGGCGCTGCCTGCTTCCGCTTACGGACACGGGCGTCCTTGCCGGCGGGTTCCAGGGCGCTCTCGACTGCTGCGCGGGCCGACTGGAACGTGGAAGAGGCAGCTGTCAGCCGGTGAACAGCGACCACCTCGGCCGCCCCTTCCACTGCCTTGGCCTTGAGGATCGAGTCAGTCAGTGCCTGCGCGGCACCCACCTTGGGGTCTGCCGCGCGTACCGTCCGGCCGAGTCCGGGGATGGCCACCGCTGCGGGTGTCTCAGCTGACTTCAGTTCTTGAGGAAGGCGCTTGTCGAGGTACCTCGCTTTGAAGTCCGGCTCGATGAGACGCACGTCCGTCTTGGAGAAGCCAAGGAGGATCGCCGTCAGCCGGGTTTCCTTGAGGAGGTCGGCGCTCTCCTTGCTGACAGCTGATTCCTTGACGTAGCGCCGGTGCAGCTCCTTCAGCTTCTCTTGGTGGTCTTCGAAGTCGAGGAGCCGCAGCACCGCATCCCCGTCCCGGCTCCGCTCGATCAAATCGCGAAGGCACGTCAAGATCCACAGGTCCTGCTCGCACGTCGCCGTCCGGATGCGGAACTCTCGCGCGATGTCTGCCGGCTGGCGTCCGAGGCTGAACTGCTCCTCGATGGCAAGGAGCCTGTTGACGTACGAATACTCACGGCGATGATCCCTGCGCAGCTGCAGTGACAGCTCGACCGCATCGACGTCAGCCCAGGTACAGGACTCAGGCAGCACACCAACGCGGATGTTCGCCACGCCCAGCTCTGCGAGGGCTGCCCTGCGGGTATTGCCGTTGACCAGGACGCCGTCGCGAGTGATGAGACCCGGGTCGGTCTGCTTGAACGACTGGAGGCTGTCCCGGAGGACGTGATAGTCGGGGTCTTCCCTTGCCGGGTCAGCTGGCAGAGCCCGGAGCAGCTGCTGAAGGTAATCCTGGCTGGCAGAACTCCAGGGATCGGCCTCGAGCTGGCTGTTCTGCGCCGGGTCATAGCTGCGCTGGGCTCTGATCCGGTGAGTGCCCGGGTTGTAGTAGAGGGAAGCGACTGGCATGTCGATGACTTCTACATGCAGAGGCGCACCCCGCCACTCGACTGTCAGCGTTTCACGCGGGCCGGCCGTGGCGTTGGCCTCGGCGAGCCGCAGGCGGACAAGCTCCTGATTTCCCTCCGCCTGCGGCGGCCTTCCGAAGTCCTTGCTCATGTCTCTCTTTCTCAGCTAGAAGCGATGAACGGGCGCGTGGCAATCCAAACCGCTGCTTCCCCCGCCGGCCCGTTCAGTCAGTGCCCTCCGCTTCCAGCACCTGCCGGATCTTGACCCTGGACTCCTCAGGAAGCGCCCGGTAGTCAGCCCAGAGACGCTCCACCGTGCTGAACGGACGACGGTCCTCCGTCACCCAGCCGGCCAGAACCCGCCGCTCAAGCGTGCCGAGCTGGCGGACTTGAGCGAGAAGGTCCGCCGGATCGGCAACGAGCTGCCGCCCCCCGACCCGGCACCTATTGCACTCCGTTACCAGCTCTACCCGGAGTTCGCCATCGGCTTGGCGAACCTGCCGGCGTGCGATATCGAGCTGGGCAGCTTCGTATGTGCCGGCAAAGGTCTGACCGCCGGAGATTCCGCACGACCGGCAGAAGTTACCGTCCCTGGCCATGATTTCGCGGCGCTGCGTTGCCGTGACCGGAGCGGTTGACTTCACGCGGCCCTTACCCGGTTCCCAGACCGGCTCTCCCTGGCGAACAAAACGCTGCTCAGAGGACGCCAAACTAGCGTCCTCGCGATTTGTATCAATTTTCCACCCATGGTCCCGCAGATCACGCATTCGGCGATCAATCTGCGATACGCCTGGAAAGGCCTGACGCAATTCATCCTTGGTGAAGACGCTTCCTTCACCAACCACGGTGACGAGCCAGAGTCCCGCCCTCTTCATGGTGCCAAACTTCTCGTCTGTCCATGACGGCAACACCATGACGGCCACCTTCCCAACCAAATCGGCATCAGAAACACAGATCGCGAGCGTCGCAGGTTCTCTCTATCTATCACCATTCGAGCCCCCCGAAGCAACCCCATATCACCGAACCTTGTTCACCAATCCGCGAACACGGAGCCATTGACCGCGTCGGATTCACACGGTAGCGGGGAAGATGCCCCTATCTCCCTGCCGTAAAATTGCGACAGATCAACACATCTCGACCATCACTTCACGTCGCCCTCATCGGTCGCCAAGCTGACCGGCAACGCTGGAGTTGACCGCGGCCCGGCGAACAGTGCAGCACCCGTGCGAGCTGGCAGTTCACCGAAGGAGCACCCCAGAAAACTCACCGGCGGGAACCTTGCAAGGGACCGGCAACTGCACCTCGGGCAACGACAGCGCAGAGTCGGCACATGCGATTCGGCAGGAAACTGCACAAATCAACCAGGCTCCTCTCCGCGACATCATCAGGCTGGAACTATGCACGTTGACACCGAAATATCGGAGGGCAGGATTCCGGTTTCGGACAGCAGCCGCCTACCACGCCGGAAGAAAATTTCACAGCGTCGGCACGCCCGAACTCTGATCTCAGTCACGAGAACAGAAGACGGGTTGACTTTCCTGATCAAGCAGTACAACGTGAAGATCCCGCTACGAGACGGAAGGCTCTATCTGAAGGGAACACAAACCTTCCCAATTCCAGCCAAACCGGACGACGGTTCTCTCCATCGTCCCTCACATACGAAATAGAGGTTCGGTGCCACCCCGAGGGAAAATAACTCCCGAGTTCAGCGATACCGCAACTCCGGAGATGCGGGAATGCGCTGTCATGGTGCGGGGCTTATGCGAGCGAGCGCTTGAGCAGGCCTTCCGCAGTCAACGGGCAATCGCCAAAGAGGTGCCGATAGCTCCCTCTGCCCTGACTAGCTACACCCAGGGCCGAGTCGTGCCGTCGCCGGAGGTGGTCGCGCGCCTTCATGAGATCGCGGTCGGCTGCTGCAGTGGCAATAACACTGACGCCCTGCCGTCACTTGAGGACCTGTTGGAGGTCCGCAGGAACGCGGCTGCATCGAAGCAGGGTCTGGGAAGCGATGCCGTGCGTACTCAGCTGGCCCGCCTCCAGACAGCCCGACAGCGCCAGATGAGTGCGCCGGTCCCCTCCTCGCCGAGTGACGGCGCCGTACCGCCCACCCCTGCGGCCGATGACGCCATCCGACATCTGAGGGCCGGGCGGGAGACCGACGCCTTCTCGTTGTTCTGGCACATCGGTCAGACCCACACGCCGACGGAGATCCGAGATGTGGTGGCCAGCTACACCATCGCCCGCGAGGCGGAGGCGGCCGATGCCGTTCTCGCTAGCGCCTCAGAGCGGGGAGCAGAGGACATCCTCAGGATCACAGCCTCGCTCCTGGAGGCTCAGCGTCATCACGATGCTGCGGCCCTGGTTGAAGCTGCCCTTCAGCGCATCGGGTGATCCAGCCGCTGCGCCGGCTCACCAACTGACGCAAGCAGGCGCCTCACCGGCGCCGACAGCGGGGGTGCTCCCCAAGAAGAGTGACCCGCTGCTCCGAGGTTTCCAGACGCACGGAGCAGCGGGCACCGCGCCCCTATTTCCATCCGAGTGCACAGAGGGAAGGACGCTATGAACAACAATGACATGTCGACGGGAGACGGTGCCTCCGACGAGCGGGAGCCGGCTGTGCCGCCGCCTGCCCGCCAGACCCGCCGGTACATGATCGTTCCGCCACTGCGGGTTCCGGTACCGGACTTCCTGCGCAGCGGTTGCCCGAAGTACCTCCCGATGGCCGGCGGCAGCGCGCTCAGCTACGCCATCGTCGCAGGGCGGGCACCTGAGGACCCGCACCACTTGTGGGCGTTGGTTGTCCTCTCTATCGCGGTCATGGTCTGCGGTACCTGGAATCAGCACCGCCGGTAAGTCGGCTCGAATCACTGAGGCGAACGGCGCCTGACGGCGGGCTGATCCACGTCAGGCGCCCAACCATCGACAACCTCGGAACGCCCGACCCCCCGCAAACCCTGCCGCACCCCCGCGTTAGCCTCAAAGAAACCGCACTCCAGGAGGCAAACCATGGCAAAGGTTCCCGCAACTGCAATCGCGGCCGGCGGGCTCATCGGGGGGTATGGGGTTGCCCGGTGGACCAAGAAGCGGCAGCTCGGTGGGGTGGCGCTTGCCGCGGCTGGGGCGGTCGCGGCTCGGCAGTGGCAGCAGGCGGCCGGGACCAAGGCTGCCGTCGGGCTCACCGCCGCCTACGTCGCCGCCTTCGCCGGGTCTCACCCGCTGGCCAAGAAGGTCGGCGCCTGGCCCTCCGTTTTCGGCGTGGCCGGGGCCGTTGCCGTCGCCTCTTGGGCTGTTACTCGTAACTCCGCCGAGTAGCGGAGAGGGGAAAGCCGGAAAGAGATTTCCCGCCTCTCTGAACGAAGTCCGCCCCCGGCTCGTACAGAGGGGCAACTCCCCATAGTGGTCGGGCGCATGGCCGTACGGCAGGGACGGACAGGAGCCGTCCGGACGTGCGCCCGGCGGGGCGGGAGTAGCTGCATCCGACGGCGAGCCCCCTCGCAGCACGCTCGGACTCACCGGTCGCGCGCCCGGCGGCGGAGCGAGGGCGGGCGGCGTCCGACAGGTGCCCCCTCACAACGCCCCCAGATCCACCCCCTGCCCCATCGCCAGATACCCCGCATCAGACGGGTGCAGCCGATCCCCGGAGTCGTACGGCCCCCACAACGCCATCGGCGCATACGGATCCCGAAGCACCCGGTCTATATCGACGACCCCGTCATAAACCCCGCCCCCACGAATCGCGGAGTTCACGAATCCCCGCACCCGCTGAACCAAACCCGTACACCCCCGGACCCCGCCGCAAGGCGAAAGCGTCGTGCCCAGGACCCGCACCCCCCGCGCATGCCCCACCCGCACCAACTCCCGCATCCCCGCAAGCAGCGCGGCGGAATCCCTCTCCCCACCCAGCAGATCGTTGATCCCGAGCTCGACGACGACCGTACGCACCCCGGCCCGCGCAAGCGCGTCCCGCTGAAAGCGCTCGACCCCGCTGGGCCCGGCGAACCGCGCGAGCAGCGCGTTCCCGCCGATCCCGGCGTTGAGCACGGCCTGCGGCGCGGAACCGCTGTCCGCGGAGAGCGCGGCGTGCGGCCCCCGCAGCCGCCCCGCCAGCACATCCGTCCAGCGCCGATCGGCCCCCGGCGTGGATCCGACCCCCTCGGTTATGGAGTCCCCGAACACGACGACGCTGCCGGCCGCCGCCTCCGCCCCCTGGACATCGAGGGCGGTGACGTACCGCCAAGCCCCCGTGACCTGTGCAAACCCCTCGGCGTCGGCAGCACGGTCGACAGCGCCCCGGGCCATGAACGAGGTCTGCTGGGCCCCGGGATGCCAGGTCACGGGCCCGGCCGCGTACACAGACACGTACACATCACCAGAAGTGGGCACCTCGAAGGCGAGCGGGTCGCTGACGACCTCCGTGCCGGCCGGCACGGAGACCCGCGCGAGCCCGCGGAAGGTCAGCGTCCGCATGGTCCGCGCGGGGTCGGCCGCGGTGGCCAGCGTGGTGTGGCGCAGGTCGAGCGGGGCGTGCCCGAACAGATTGGAGACGGTGACGCGGGCCCAGCTGCCGCCGAGCGAGGTGTGCACGACATTGCGTACGGTCCGCGCCGCATCGCCCCCGGGCTCGACGCCGACGGGAGCGGCGTACCAGGTCCCGGCCCAGTCACCGTCGTCGGAGCCCGCCCCGGCCCGGCCGGGCACAACCACGGCGTAGACGGTGGCGGCGAGCAGCACCACCACCGCGAGCAGGGCGAGCCGCCCGGCATGCGACCGAAGCGTCCGCATGGACATGATCTGAATGTACGGAGCGAAGGCCCGCGGGGCCACGCGAACGAGTGGTCGTACGGGCGCACGGGAACTGAACGTGCGCGCCGTAAGTACTTCATGTAAGAGGTCGTACGGAACGGATCGTGCCGTACGAGACCGATCGGGGTCGTGCACAGGCACGGACGGGTGGAGCGAATGGAACGTACGAGATCGGGGCCCGACGCAGAGGCGGCGGCCGGGGCGGACACGGCCGCGCGCACGCCCCGCTCGTCGCCCTTCGCCTACACGGCGGCGGACGAGGAGAAGCGCCGGGGCGTGCGCCGCATGAAGGCGACGGCGACCGGCCTGCTGCTCCTGGTCGCGGTGATCTTCGGCCTCGCGACCTGGGCGGACCGCTCGGGAGCGGGCGCGTGGGCGGGATACGTCGCGGCGGCGGCCGAGGCGGGCATGGTGGGTGCGCTTGCGGACTGGTTCGCGGTGACGGCGCTGTTCCGCCGCCCGCTGGGCCTGCCCATTCCGCACACGGCGATCATCCAGAACAAGAAGGACCAGTTCGGCGCCACACTGGGCTCGTTCGTGGGCGAGAACTTCCTGTCGACGGCCGTCGTACGCACCCGCCTCCAGGCCCTCGGCATCGGCCGCCGCCTCGGTACCTGGCTCGCGGAGCCCGAGCACGCGGAGCGGGTCACGTCGGAGCTGGCCACAGCCCTGCGCGGCGCGCTGACGGTGCTCAGGGACTCCGACGTCCAGGCGGTGGTGGGCGAGGCGATCACACGCCGGGCGGACGCGGCGGAGATCGCGCCGGGCCTCGGCAAGGCGCTGGAGAAGATCGTCGCGGACGGCAGCCACCGCAAGGCCGTGGACCTGGTGTGCGTACGGGCCCACGACTGGCTGGTGCTGCACGGGGACTCGGTGATGGACGCGGTACAGGGCGGCGCCCCCGGCTGGACGCCGCGCTTCGTGGACCGCAAGGTGGGCGAGCGCGTCTACAAGGAGCTGCTGCGCTTCATAACCGAGATGCGTGACATGCCGGCCCACCCGGCGCGCGGCGCCCTGGACCGCTTCCTGGCGGACTTCGCGGCCGACCTCCAGTCGGACTCCGAGACGCGGACCAGGGTGGAGCGCTTCAAGTCGGAGATACTGGCCCGCGCCGAGGTCCAGGACATCATCGCCTCGGCGTGGTCCTCCGTACGGTCGATGATCATCGCGGCGGCGGAGGACGACCACAGCGAACTGCGCCTGCGCGCGAGGGCGTCCCTGCTCTCCCTGGGCACCCGCCTGTCCACGGACGACCGCCTCCAGTCCAAGGTGGACGGCTGGCTGGAGGACGCGGCGGCGTACGTGGTCTCGACCTACCGGGCCGAGATCACATCCCTCATCACAGACACGGTGGCGTCGTGGGACGCGAACGACACGTCCCGCAAGATCGAGGCGAACATCGGCCGCGATCTGCAGTTCATCCGCATCAACGGCACGGTGGTGGGCGCGCTGGCGGGCCTGCTGATCTACACGGTGTCGCACGCGCTGGGCGGATAGGCCGCGCTCACCACGAACTGACCACGCATCCAAGGGGGTTGAGGCAACCCAGCGCCTCGACCCCCACCCCTCACCCCAGCTCCTTCCGCTCCTTCCCCTCCCTCTTCTCCAGCCGCAACCGCTCCTTGTGTACCTTCCGCAGCTTCCGGTCCACCCCGATCCCGCCCATCAGGGCGAACGCCACGATCGTGACGTGGGGCGAGCCCGGTGTGCCCTCGCCGTTGGCCTTGCTGCCGCCCACCCCGCCCATGATTCCGAAGCCCTTCACCTGGACGTTCAGCTCGGGCGGGACCGTCACGCCGATGCCGCCCATGATCGTGAAGAGGCGGATCACCGTCTCGCGGTCCTCGAAGCGGGCCTCGCGCAGGTCGATGTCGCCGCCGCCCCACATCGCGAACGCGGTGAACTTCTTCGCCACCGTCCAGTTGCCCTTGCGCTGGAAGCCGCCCCACAGGGCGAAGCCTCCTTTGGAGGTCGGCGGGTGGCCGATGCGGGAGGGCCAGTGGACCTCGGTCTCGTCCTCCGTGCGGCGGGCCACCGGGGCCGCCGGGCCCGCCGTGCCCGGCGCGGGCAGGTCGCGGACGAGCGGCTCCAACTCCCCGTGCGTACGCGCCTTGTAGGCCGCCTCCAGGCGCTGCTCGAACTCCTCCATGTCGAGCCGGCCCTCGGCCACCGCGTCCCTCAGCGTCTCCGCGATCCGCTCCCGCTCGGCGTCCGAAGCCCGCATCTGTGGCAGCCCACCCGTTGGTTCACTCGTCATGGTGCGAAGACTAGTAAAGGGGCCGACCGTCGTACATTCTCGCGATCACTGCCTCGATGTCCGGTTCGCGTACCGACAGGTCCACCAACGGGTACGCCTGCGCGATGTGCGCAACCAGCGGCGCCGCCGACGCGGAGGCCGGGAAGGCGAGCCACTGGCGGGGGCCCTCGACCTTCACCACACGGGCGCCTTCCGCCTGTACCGGCGGGAGTTCGCGCTCCAGGTCGACCACCAGGGTGCGTTCGCTCTCGCCCGCCTCGTGCAGCCCGGCCAGCGCGCCGTCGTACATCAGGCGCCCGTGGTCGATGACCATCACCCGCTTGCAGAGCTGCTCGATGTCGGTCAGGTCGTGCGTGGTGAGCAGGATCGTGGTGGCGCGTTCCGCGTTCAGGTCGCGCAGAAATTGCCGGACTTTTGCCTTGCTGATGACGTCCAGGCCGATCGTCGGCTCGTCCAGGTACAGGACGTCCGGGTCGTGGAGGAGTGCTGCCGCGATGTCGCCGCGCATTCGCTGACCCAGGGAGAGTTGGCGAACCGGTACGTCCAACAGGCTTGCCAGATCCAGGAGTTCGACGCATCTGTCCAGGTTTTCGCGGAAGCGGGCATCCGGGATGCGGTACATGCGGTGAGCCAGCTTGTACGAGTCGTACAGCGGCAAGTCCCACCAGAGAGTTGTGCGTTGGCCGAAGACCACGCCGATGCGCTGCGCCAGTTTCGTACGTTCCCGGGACGGGTCCAGGCCCGCCACCCTGAGGCGGCCCGCGCTCGGGGTGAGGATGCCCGTCAGCATCTTGATCGTGGTGGACTTTCCGGCGCCGTTCGGGCCGATGTAGCCGACCATCTCGCCCCGCGGCACCCGGAAGCTGATCCCGTCCACCGCCCTGACCTCTCGCTTCTCGCGACGCAGGCGGCCCGTCTTGCGGCGTACTTCGAAGACCTTCTCCACGCCGTCGAGTTCGATCAAGTCGCTCACTTCAACTCCCCGTGCTGCGGTACGAACGGATTCCCACCCGCCACGCCTGGCCCGCCAGCGTCAGGCAGGCGGCCGCCACAAGCGGGGGCGTGAAGGCGAGCCAGGCCGGCAGGGCCAGGGGGTAGGGGCGGCCCAGGACGTACAGCGCGGGCAGCCAGTTCACGAAGGCCAGGGGCAGGACGAAGGTGACGCCGCGCACCATGTCCTTGGCGAACACCGTCGGCGGGTACTGGAGCAGCGTCTGGCCGCCGTACGTGAACGCGCTCTGCACCTCGGCCGCGTCCTGCGCCCAGAACTGGAAGGCAGCGCCCGCCACGAACACCGCGCAGAAGATCGCGGTGCCGCTGAGCAGCATCACCGGCACCAGGAGCACCTTCAGCACCGTCCAGTGGACGTGCAGGGACAGCAGCGAACCCGCCAGGACCAGCACGCCCTGGAGCAGCCGGCCCAGGCGCTGGAGGCCGAAGCGGTCGGCGGCGACTTGCGCGAGCACCGGCGCCGGGCGCACAAGCAGCGTGTCGAGCGTGCCGTCGCGGATGCGCGCGCCCAGCTTGTCGATCGAGCCGAGCACCGCGTTCGCAAGCCCGAACGCCGTCGTCGACGTCCCGTACAGGAACGCCACTTCGGCGAAGGAGTACCCGCCGAGCGAGCGGACCTGCGAGAACATCAGGGCGATCACGACGAAGTCGAACGCTGTCACCAGGAAGTTCCCGACCAGCATCATCACGAACGATGCCCGGTAGGCGAGTGTGGAGCGGATCCACATTCCGGCGATCATCCTGTACGTGGCCCACACACCCGGCGCTGGCCGCCGCTCGGTCACCGTCTCAGCCACCCTGCACCACCACCCTCCGTACCGCCGCGGACTGGAGCAGCCGGCCCACGCCGAGCAGCGCAGCCGCCCAGCCGAGCTGGAAACCGAACGCACCGAGCAGGCCCCAGCCGCGGTGCCGGCCCATCAGGACGTCCGCCGGGATCTGGAGCAGCGAGGACCACGGCAGCGCGCGGGCCACCTCGCCGAGCAGGCCGGGGAAGGCGTTGAGCGGCAGCAGCATCCCGGAGAAGAACAGGCCCGCGATCGAGACGAGGGAGGCGACGCCGGCCCCGTCGAGCAGCCAGAACGCCGAGAGCGCCACCAGGAACCGCAGCGCGAAGCTCACCACCACACCGAGCAGCACCGCGAGGAGAAAGGCCAGCCAGGTCAGCGGGTCCGTGGGCAGCGCGAGGTCGAAGAACAGCGCACCGAAGGTCAGCGGGACCACCCCGCGCCCCAGGAAGTGGAACAGCGCCCGGCCCAGATCGGCGGACAGCCACCACAGCTGGAGGTCGGCCGGACGGTACAGGTCGATCGCGATGTCACCCGTACGGATGCGTTCCACGAGTTCGTCCGCGAAGCCGCCGCCGAACAGGTTGACCGTCATCAGCATGGCCTGGCTGATCCACACATAGGTGAGCGCCTGGGACTGGTCGTAGCCGCCGAGGTTGGGACGCTGGTCCCACAGGGCTATATAGGTGTAGGCCACGATCACGCCGAAGACAGTGTTGGTGAACACCCCGGCCGCGGTGGCGACCCGGTACGTCGTATAGCGCCGGAACCCACCCGCGGCCACGACTCCGTACAGCCGCACGACCGCCCCCCCCACCGCCATGGACACCAAAGCGCGAGAGCCTAGCCCAGCCCCACGGCCCTTCGCGACGGAATTTCCGCGGTGCGGCATGCAAGATGTCCTTACACCGCATATCACCCCATACATTTCGCAAACGACCCGAGATGCGACGGCCGGAGAGACATGAGCGACGACGAGCAGCCGGAGCCCCCGAAGCCCGGACACGAGGCGCCGCAGAAGTGGAAGCCCCGGGGCCCAGGCGCCGAGGGGCCCGGGCCGGTGCCCACCGCCGCGGCGGGCGGCAGCGGCAGCAGCGGCGGCGGCAAGGACAACGGCAAGGACAAGCGCCCCAAGCGGACCGGATGGCGCCGCTTCGTCCCCCGCTGGCGCATCGTGCTCGGCATCGTCCTGCTCTTCGCCCTGCTGCTCATCGGCGGCTTCATCACCGGCTACACGCTCGTGTCGATCCCGGCCGCCAACGCCGGGGCCACCGCCCAGTCCAACGTCTTCCTGTACGCCGACGGCACCCAGCTCGCCTCGGACGGCGAGATCAACCGCGAGAACGTACAGCTCTCCCAGGTCCCGCTCACCGTGCAGCGCGCCGTACTGGCCGCCGAGGACCGGGACTTCTACTCCGAGCGGGCCGTCGACCCCAAGGCGATGGTGCGCGCCGCCTGGAACACCCTCACCGGCAAGGGCACCCAGGGCGGCTCCACCATCACCCAGCAGTACGTCAAGAACTACTACCTGGGCCAGGAGCAGACGGTCACCCGCAAGGTGAAGGAGTTCTTCATCGCGATCAAACTCAATCGCGAGGAGACCAAAGAGGACATCCTTGCCGGGTATCTGAACACCAGCTACTTCGGCCGCAACGCCTACGGCATCCAGGCGGCATCGCAGGCGTACTACAGCAAGGACGTCGAGAAGCTCACCACCGCCGAGGGCGCCTACCTCGCCTCCCTGCTCAACTCCCCCAGCGCGTACGACGTGATCGCCCACCCCGAGAACAAACCGCGCGCGCTGGCCCGCTGGAACTACGTGCTCGACGGCATGGTCAAGAAGAAGTGGCTCAGCGCCCCCGAGCGGGCCGCGACCACCTTCCCCGTCCCCGGAAAGGTCAAGCCGCGCGCCGGTCTCGCGGGCCAGCGCGGCTACCTCGTCGAAGCCGTCAAGGACTACCTCACCAGCAACAAGATCATCGAGGAGAACACCCTCGCGACCGGCGGCTACCGCATCACCACCACCATCGAGAAGGACAAGCAGGACGCCTTCGTCAAAGCCGTCGACGACAAGGTCAACTCCAAGCTGAGCCCCGACCGCAAGGCCGACCGCAACGTCCGAGTCGGCGGCGCCTCCATCGACCCGTCGACCGGCAAGGTCCTCGCGATGTACGGAGGCATCGACTACACCAAGCAGTACGTCAACAACGCGACCCGGCACGACTTCCAGGTCGGCTCCACCTTCAAGCCGTTCGTCTTCACCTCGGCCGTCGTCAACGACTCGACCACCCAGGACGGGCGCCCCATCACCCCGAACACCGTCTACGACGGCACCAACAAGCGCTATGTGCAGGGCTGGAAGGGCACCCCGTACAACCCCGCCAACGAGGACGACACCTCGTACGGACAGATCACCGTGCGCACCGCCACCGACAAGTCCGTCAACGCGGTGTACGCGCAGATGGCCGCCGACGTCGGCCCCTCCAAGGTCAGGCAGACCGCCATCGACCTCGGCATCCCCGCCGACACCCCGGACATGCCCAACGGCCCCTCCATCGCACTCGGCACCGCGACCGCCAGCGTCCTCGACATGACCGAGGCGTACGCCACGCTCGCCGACCACGGCCGCCACGGCACGTACACCATGGTCGAATCCGTCACCAAGGACGGCGAGAAGACCGACCTGCCCTCGCAGGACACCAAGCAGGCCGTCAGCCGCGAGGCCGCCGACACCACGACGTCGATGCTGCAGAGCGTCGTCGAAGGCGGCACGGGCACGGAAGCCCAGGCCTCGGGCCGGCCCGCCGCCGGCAAGACCGGAACCGCCGAAAAGGACAAGGCCGCCTGGTTCGCGGGCTACACCCCGGACCTGGCCACCGTCGTCGCCGTGATGGGCGCCGACCCCGAAACGGCCGTCCAGCAGCCGCTGTACGGCGCGCTCGGCTACACCCGCATGAACGGCGGCGGGCCGCCCGCGCAGATCTGGGCCCAGTACACCAAGGGCGCCCTCCAGGGCAGCGAGGTCAAGGACTTCGACCTGGAACTCCAGGACGGCGCCACCGTCCCGGTCGAACCGCCGCCCCCGAACCCGTCCCCGCCCCAGACCCCCGGCCGCGACCAGGGCCAGACCCAAGGTCAGGACCAAGGCCAGACGCAGGGGCAGAACCAGGGCCAGACCGGCGGCCGCAACCAGGGCCAGACCCAAGGATCGACGCAGGGCCAGACACCGGGCCAGACCCAGGGTTCGACCCAGGGGCAGACCCAGGGCCAGACCCAGGGGCAGACCCAAGGCCAGACCCAGGGGCAGACCCAAGGCCAGACCCAGGGGCAGACGCAGGGCCAGACTCAGGGCGGCGCCACCGACGGAGGCACCAACACGGCAGGCACCGACAACGGCGGCACGACCACGGGAACGGCCGGCACCACCACGGGCGCCGCCGACCGGCCGCGGGGGTCGAGAAGCCCGTGAGGCCCACACGGCTTTCGGGGCCGCGGGACCGGAGCGCCTGACCGGGAGCGCCTAGTGGCCGCTCGTCGCCTTCAGCCCCACCACGGCGACGAGCAGCAGGCACACGAAGAAGATCCGGGCGGCGGTGGCCGGCTCACCGAGCACCACCATGCCGAGCACCGCCGCACCGGCCGCGCCGATGCCGACCCACACGCCGTACGCCGTACCGATGGGCAGCGTCTTGGCGGCCTGCGAGAGCAACAGCATCGAAGCGACGATCCCCGCGCCGGTCAGCACACTGGGCACGAGCCGGGTGAATCCGTCGGTGTACTTCATCCCGATCGACCAGCCCACCTCGAGCAGACCGGCGACGACGAGCAGGACCCATGCCATGACGGCACCTCCGAAAGACGCGAACACATACGGGGTGCGTCGTCTTGTCCTGACCCGGTACGACGCGTCTCGTCGGGGTCCCACCACGATAGCAAAGGGCATGCAAAAGGGCTGGTGACACCGGTCACCAGCCCTTGGCTCAGGGGTTACAGATACAGCCCGGTGGCATCCACCGACACCCGCTCCGAGGCGACGGCGTGCAGATCGCGCTCACGCATCAGCACATACGCCACGCCCCGCACCTCGACCTCGGCACGGTCCTCGGGGTCGTACAGGACGCGGTCGCCCGGCTCGACGGTGCGCACGTTCTGGCCGACCGCCACCACCTCGGCCCAGGCGAGCCGTTTGCCTACGGCGGCGGTCGCCGGAATCAGGATGCCGCCGCCCGAACGCCGCTCGCCCTCGGGGGAGTCTGACCGGACCAGCACACGGTCGTGCAGCATCCGGATGGGCAGCTTGTCGTGGGTGTTCTCGCTCACGGGTCGAACCTACCCGCCCCGGCGCCGGGCGTACGCCGAAGGGTCAGGCCCGCCGCTTCTTCGCCGACAGCGCGAGCAGCCCGACCAGGCCCACCGCGACCAGCGCGACCGGCACGATCCGCTCCATCCGGGGCGCCCCGTCCTCGGACACGAACTGCGCCTTCACGTCGTTCACCGTACGGTTCACCGCGACGTACGCCCGGCCCGCCGTGTGGTCCACGGCCGAGGCGAACCTGGCCTTCGCATCGCCGACGATCGTGGACGGGTGCAGCCGCACCCCGATCTCGTCGAGGGTCACCGCGAGCTGGTCCCGCCGGCTCCTGATGTCCGCCTCGATCTGCGCAGGGGTCCTGGCATCCGACACTGCGCCGCCTCCGGTGGTCGTATGGGGTCATCCGTCCTCCACAGTCTGTCAGCTCCGCCGCCGATGCACTGTCACAGGCCCCCATTAGGCTCTGACGTTGTACGCCACACCCTCGGCCTTTCCCGGAGGAAACCCATGAGCGAGCGACTTCAGCCCGGCGACACCGCCCCCGCCTTCACCCTGCCCGACGCCGACGGCAACGAGGTCTCGCTCGCCGCACACAAGGGCCGCAAGGTCATCGTCTACTTCTACCCGGCCGCCCTGACGCCCGGCTGCACCAAGCAGGCTTGCGACTTCACGGACAACCTGGAGCTGCTCGCGGGCGCCGGGTACGACGTCATCGGCGTCTCCCCCGACAAGCCGGAGAAGCTGGCGAAGTTCCGCGAGAAGGAGTCCCTGAAGGTCACGCTGGTCGGCGACCCCTCGAAGGAGGTCCTGGAGGCGTACGGCGCGTACGGCGAGAAGAAGCTGTACGGCAAGACGGTGACGGGCGTCATCCGCTCGACGGTGGTCGTGGACGAGGCGGGGAAGGTGGAGCGGGCCCTGTACAACGTGAAGGCGACGGGCCATGTCGCCAAGATCATCAAGGACCTCGGCATCTGACCCCGCCCACGCCGGGAACACCCCCGCCCCCTTAAGCGGGGCAGGCCGTTCCGGATTCCGGGTGTGACTGTCCGGAATCCGGTTCGTTACTCCGTACGAGGCTGCGAATGCGTGGCCGGGGCGGAGGAATTCATGGGCACGAGCCCGTACACCCGGGAGAGGCTGGCCGAAGCGGCCGCCTCGTCCCGGACCCTGTCGGAGGCACTGACAAAACTCGGGGTCGACCCGAAGGGCGGATCACGGCGGTACATACGCGAGCGCATGCGAAAACTGGGCATACCCATGGCCCACTTCGAGCGCGAAGGGACCCGCTGGACGCGGGAAGCTCTAGAGCCGGTGGTCGCGGTCTCGAGCAGCGTGTGTGAGGTCCTGCGGAGGCTGGGGATCGACGTGGTCGGCGGTCATCACACGAACATCAGCCGCCGTATCAAGGCGTACGGCATCGATACGTCGCACTTCGGGCCGCCCCCGCGCACGGAGAGGATGCGGAACAACCGTCTCCGCCGAACCCCCGAGGACATCCTGCGTGAGGACCGCGCAGCGCATGCTCAGCGAACGCCCAACGCCCTCCTCAAGAGAGCACTCCTCGAACTCGGCACCCGTGAGCGTTGCGCCCTGTGCGGCAACGAGGCCACCTGGCAGGGGCATCCACTACCACTCGAGGTCGACCACATCGACGGCGACTGGCGCAACAACCGCGCGGAGAACCTCCGGCTGCTCTGCCCCAACTGCCACTCCACCACGGATACTTATCGGGGTCGCGGCAAAGGCAGGCGGGTGCTTGGGCCATGAGCGGGCCCTCGGGCTACACACGTGAGCGGCTCACTGAAGCGGCGGCGTCCTGTGGCGACATCAACGAGGTCATCGCGTTCTTCGGCACCAAGTCCTACGAGCGGCTGCCCCGCTATCTCTGGCAGCGCTTCGAGCACTTCGGCATCGACATCTCCCACTTCCCACCACTCGGGCGACGCCTCCGGCCCACACAATCGGAACTTCGTCAGGCAGTGCGCGCCTCGATCTCCCTCGCGGCGACGCTTCGACGACTGGACCGCCCGGAGAACGCCCGACAGCGGACGCTGCTGCGGCAATGGATCGCCGAGGACGGCGTCGACACCTCACACTTCCTGGGGCAGGCCCATCAACTCGGCAGGCCCGGGCCGAGGCCGGCCAGAGCTCCCCAAGAGGTATTGGTGAAGCACGACCGAGGTCGCCGCAGCCAAGCGGCGACTCTACGTCGCGCGCTGTACGAGATCGGTGTGGTCGAGGCATGCGCGGGGTGTGGCACGGGTCCCGAGTGGCGGGGCAGGCCGATGACGCTGGAGGTCGATCACATCAACGGCGACTGGAGCGACGATCGGGCGGAGAACCTCCGGCTCCTGTGTCCCAACTGCCATGCGATCACCGACACATGGTGCCGCGGAGGTAGACGCCGCACCTGATCCCGCTCCGACCGGACCTGCCAGCGGTTGTCCGCCCCGGTACTATGGCGGGCGACTGGCGGCGGTGGTGCAACTGGCGACACAGCAGACTTAGGATCTGTGGCCCGTGAAACGGCTTGAGGGTTCGAATCCCTTCCGCCGCACAGCAAACGGCCTGCGCATCGGAGATCGATGCGCAGGCCGTTTTTCATGTGGGCCTCAGCCCAACAGCTCCCGCACCACCGGCACCAGCGCCCGGAACGCCTGCCCGCGGTGGCTGATCGCGTTCTTCTCGTCCGCCGACAGCTCCGCGCACGTACGCGTCTCGCCCTCCGGCTGGAGGATCGGGTCGTAGCCGAAGCCGCCCGTTCCGGCGGGGGCGTGGCGCAGGGTGCCCAGGAGGCGGCCTTCGACGACGCGCTCCGTGCCGTCCGGGAGGGCCAGGGCTGCCGCGCAGGCGAAGTGGGCTCCGCGGTGTTCGTCGGCGATGTCGGAGAGCTGGGCCAGGAGGAGGTCCAGGTTGGCCTGGTCGTCGCCGTGGGTGCCGGACCAGCGGGCCGAGAAGATGCCGGGGGCGCCGTTCAGGACGTCGACGCACAGGCCCGAGTCGTCGGCGACCGCGGGCAGGCCGGTGGCCCGGGCCAGGGCGTGCGCCTTGAGGAGAGCGTTCTCGGCGAAGGTGACCCCGGTCTCCTTGACGTCGGGGATCTCGGGGTAGGCGTCGGCGCCCACGAGTTCGTGGGGCAGCCCCGCCTCGGCGAGGATGGCGTGGAGTTCGGTGATTTTGCCGGCGTTGCGGGTGGCGAGGATCAGGCGCGTCATGACCCCAGTATCAGGGGAGCGACGCGCACCGCTCCCCCGGGCTTACGGCGTGCAGACCTTGCCGATTTCCTTGGCCGCGCTCGTGACGCCGCTGATGTCGGGGGTGTTGTCGCCGTTCTTGATCGCCGTACGGACGTTGCCGACGGCCTTGTTGAGGTCGTCGACGGCCTTGGACAGGTCGGCGTTGTCCGTCTTGTTCTTCAGGGACGACAGCTCTTTGTCGATGTCGTTCAGCGCCTGGTCGGCCTGGGTCGGGTTGTCGGTGGCGTTGCCCACGGCCTTGCCGAGGTTGTCGACGCTGTTGCCGATGGCGTCCGCCGTCTTGACGCAGTCGATCGCCTTGTCGACCGCGCCGCATCCGGCGGTGACGGTGACGGCCAGGGCCGCGGTGGCGACGGCGAGCACGGTTCGGCGCATCGGTCGGGTCCTCCCCCAAGAGTTCCGGAAGGGCTTCCGGAAGTGACGGACGGGCGCACGGTCGGCCCGTACGCCCGTACTCGTCATGACGCGGGAAGCGTTCCCCTTGGTTGCTTCTTTACTCTCCGGACACCGCGGCCAGGGCGCGGAGTTGGAGGGCGGTGAGGTCGGCGCAGCCGCCGGTGGCCAGGTCGAGGAGCGCGTTGAGTTCCTTGCGGTCGAAGGGCTCGGCCTCGGCGGTGCCCTGGACCTCGACGAAGCGGCCGTCGCCGGTGCAGACGACGTTCATGTCGGTGTCGGCGCGTACGTCCTCTTCGTAGCAGAGGTCGAGGAGGGGGGTGCCGTCGACGATGCCGACGGAGACGGCGCTGACGGTGCCGGTGAGCGGCCGGCGGCCGTGCTTGACGAGCTTCTTGCCCTGGGCCCAGGTGATGGCGTCGGCGAGGGCGACGTAGGCGCCGGTGATGGCGGCGGTGCGGGTGCCGCCGTCGGCCTGGAGGACGTCGCAGTCCAGGACGATGGTGTTCTCGCCGAGGGCCTTGTAGTCGATGACGGCGCGCAGGGAGCGGCCGATGAGGCGGGAGATCTCGTGGGTGCGGCCGCCGATCTTGCCGCGGACGGATTCGCGGTCGCCGCGGGTGTTGGTGGAGCGGGGCAGCATGGAGTATTCGGCGGTGACCCAGCCTTCGCCGCTGCCCTTGCGCCAGCGCGGTACGCCTTCGGTTACGGAGGCGGTGCAGAAGACCTTGGTGTCACCGAAGGAGATGAGGACGGAGCCCTCGGCGTGCTTGCTCCATCCGCGTTCGATGGTGACGGGGCGGAGCTGTTCGGGGGTGCGGCCGTCGATACGAGACATGGCTATGAGCCTAGGTGATGGTGCTGGGGGTGCGTTCCGTGCGTACGCGAGAGGCTGGGGAGCGGGGCGCGCCCGCCGGATCCCGCCGACGTGCGTTGCGTGCGTACGCGAAAGGCCCCTCCCGGAGCGGGAGGGGCCTTTGCGGGAGCGGGTTGCTCACATCATGTCTTCGATGTCCGCGGCGATGGGGTCCGCGTCCGTGCCGATGACGACCTGGACGGCCGTGCCCATCTTGACGACGCCGTGGGCGCCGGCGGCCTTGAGGGCGGCCTCGTCGACCTTGCTCGGGTCGATGACCTCGGTGCGCAGGCGGGTGATGCAGCCTTCGACTTCCTCGATGTTCTCGATACCGCCGAGGCCGGCGACGATCTTCTCAGCCTTGCTGGCCATGTGTCTCTCCTGGTTCTTGAAGAACGCTGTGTCGGCCCACGGTAGGTCCGCTTTGTCACGTTAACCCACGTTTGGCCCAGCTATGCGCGCGAGCACATTGTGCCTGGCCAAGGATGGCGATCACCGGAGCCATGTCCCGCGAGGGGCCTCTCCGGACGATACCGCAACTGGTCTACACCAGTGTGCAACGACCGTCCGAGCGGGCTTGTTTCCCCATGCCTGGAGGTTGCCGATGAGTGCGAGCAATGCGGCCGCGGTTCCGCAGCCCAAGTGGTGGAACGGGCTGTTCCAGGGGCTGCAGAAGATGGGCCGCAGCCTCCAGCTGCCGATCGCCGTGCTGCCCGCGGCGGGCATTCTCAACCGGCTCGGCCAGGACGACGTGTTCGGCAAGACCGGGCTCGGCTGGAACGACGTCGCCAAGGTGTTCAACGGCGCGGGCGGCGCCCTGCTCAACGGCGCGCTCGGGCTGCCCCTGCTGTTCTGCGTGGGCGTCGCGATCGGCATGGCGAAGAAGGCCGACGGCTCGACCGCGCTCGCGGCGGTGGCCGGATTCCTCGTCTACTTCGGGGTGCTCCAGCAGTTCCCGAAGGACTGCGCCGCCGGTGCGAAGCTCGCGGCGGGCGCCTGTGTCGCCAAGGACGGCTCGGCCGTGCTGGCCACGTACCAGAATCCGGGCGTCTTCGGCGGCATCGTGATGGGCCTGCTCACCGCGTACTTCTGGCAGCGCTTCCACCGTACGAAGCTGGTGGACTGGCTCGGGTTCTTCAACGGGCGCCGGCTCGTGCCGATCATCATGGCCGGGGTCGCGATCGTGTTCTCGGTGCTGTGCCTGTGGATCTGGCCGCCGGTCGGTGACGCGCTGACCAGCTTCAGCAAGTGGCTCGTCGACCTGGGTGCGGCCGGTTCGGGCATCTTCGGCGTCGCCAACCGTGCGTTGCTGGTGATCGGTCTGCACCAGTTCCTGAACACCTTCATCTGGTTCCAGTTCGGCGACTTCACCAAGCCGGACGGCGCGGTCGTGCACGGCGACATCCCGCGCTTCCTGGCGGGCGACCCGACGGCCGGCCAGTTCCAGACCGGGTTCTTCCCGATCATGATGTTCGCGCTGCCCGCGGCGGCCCTGGCGATCGCGCACTGCGCCAGGCCGCACCGCCGCAAGGAGGTGAGCGGCATGATGCTGTCGGTCGGCCTGACCTCGCTCGTCACCGGCATCACCGAGCCGATCGAGTACTCCTTCGTCTTCATCGCGCCGCTGCTGTACGTGATCCACGCGATTCTCACCGGCGTTTCCATGGCGGTGAGTTGGGGGCTCGGCATCAAGGACGGCTTCAGCTTCTCGGCGGGGTTGATCGACTACGTCATCAACTGGAGCCTGGCGACCAAACCGTGGCTGATCATTCCGGTGGGCCTGTGCTTCGCCGTCGTCTATTACGCGGTGTTCCGCTTCGCGATCACCAAGTTCAACCTGCCGACGCCGGGGCGGGAGCCGGAGGAGGACGAGCTGGAGAGGGAGAACATCAAGGCGTAGCCGTTCTCCGCGATCCCCCGCCCACCTCTGCACGCCGGGCCTTTCGGCCCGGTTCCGCAAGGCCCCCGGACCCCCTTGACCCGGGGGCCTTCGCACGCCGTCCGGCGGGTCTTTCGGGGGCCGTTGAGGCTCGACGCGGCAACGGAAAGGTCACGGCCCGGAGTCGGCCTTGCCCGTATTGCCGGGTATGGCCCAGACCACAAAAACGAAGGTTCCTTATCTATCCCTCACCGTGCTACAACTGGTCTACACCACTCACTGGTGTAGACCACGCGGGCTTTACCGCGTTCCCCCGAGACGCCGCCGTCCCCCCGTAGTTTCCCATGCCCCCGGGCGGCGCCTTGCCCACTGGAGGATGTTGTGAGTACGGCTAGCGCCGCCCCCGCGGCTGCCAAGAAAAAGGGCGCCGGCGTGATGGCTGTCATGCAGCGCATCGGCCGCAGCCTGATGCTGCCGGTCGCCGTGCTGCCCGCTGCCGCGCTGTTGGTGCGCCTCGGCGACAAGGACATGCTGGGCTCCGCCTCGATGCCGGAGTTCATCAACAAGATCGCCACCTACATGTCCGCCGGCGGTGGCGCGCTCCTGGACAACATGGCGCTGCTGTTCGCCGTCGGTATCGCGATCGGCTACGCCAAGAAGTCCGACGGCTCCACCGCGCTGGCCGCGGTCACCGGGTACCTGGTCTTCAAGAACGTGCTCGGCACGTTCACCGACTCCAACCTCCCCAAGATCGCCAAGGCGGTCGACGGCAAGGTGGTCATGGTCGACGCCCCGGTCGACGCGAAGGTCCTCGGCGGCGTGGTCATGGGCCTGGTCGTGGCCCTGATCTACCAGAAGTTCTACCGGACCAAGCTGCCCGAGTGGGCGGGCTTCTTCGGCGGCCGCCGCCTCGTCCCGATCCTGTCGGCCTTCGCGGGCCTGCTCATCGGCATCGTCTTCGGCCTGATCTGGCCGGTCCTCGGCACGGGTCTGCACAACTTCGGTGAGTGGCTGGTCGGTTCGGGCGCGGTCGGTGCGGGCATCTTCGGTGTCGCGAACCGCGGCCTGATCGCCGTCGGCATGCACCACCTGCTGAACTCCTTCCCGTGGTTCCAGGCCGGCGAGTACCAGGGCAAGAGCGGCGACATCGCCCGATTCCTGGCCGGTGACCCGACCGCCGGACAGTTCATGACCGGCTTCTTCCCGATCATGATGTTCGCCCTTCCGGCCGCGTGCCTGGCCATCGTCCACTGCGCCCGCCCCGAGCGCCGCAAGGTCGTCGGCGGCATGATGTTCTCGCTCGCGCTGACCTCCTTCGTCACCGGTGTCACCGAGCCGATCGAGTTCACGTTCATGTTCATCGCCCCGGTCCTGTACGCGATCCACGCGGTCCTGACCGGCGTCTCCATGGCGCTGACCTGGGCGCTCGGCATGAAGGACGGCTTCGGCTTCTCCGCCGGCGCGATCGACTACGTGCTGAACCTCGGCAAGGCCACCAACCCGCTGGGCCTGGCGCTCGTCGGCCTCTGCTTCGCGGTGGTCTACTACGTGATCTTCCGGTTCGCGATCACCAAGTTCAACCTGCCGACGCCGGGCCGCGAGTCCGACGAAGAGCTGGCGGAGCTGCTCAAGGCCGAGGCGAAGTAACCCGTTCGACGCCGTACGAAGGCCCCCGGAACCACACGGTTCCGGGGGCCTTCGTCGTACGGATTCAGAGCTCGTACACCGCGCCCGGCGCCGCCAGTTCTGTCGGGCCCGAGTAGACGGCTCGGGCGTCCGCCAGGTTGACCTCGCCGTCCGTCCACGGCGGGATGTGGGTGAGGACCAGGCGGCCCGCCCCGGCGCGGGCCGCGATCTGGCCCGCCTCGCGGCCGTTGAGGTGCAGCGCCGGGATGTCCTCCTTGCCGTAGGTGAAGGAGGCCTCGCACAGGAACAGGTCGGCGCCCTCGGCCAGTTCGTCGACGGCGGCGCAGACGCCGGTGTCGCCGGAGTAGACCAGCGTGCTGCCGCCGTGCTCGATGCGGATGCCGTAGGCCTCGACGGGGTGGCACACCCGCTCCGTACGCACCGAGAAGGGGCCGATGTCGAAGGTGCCCGGCTTCAGGGTGTGGAAGTCGAAGACCTCGCTCATCGAGGACGCGGAGGGCGTGTCCGCGTACGCCGTGGTCAGGCGCTGTTCGGCGCCCTCCGGCGCGTACACCGGCATCGGCGCGCAGCGGCCGCCCTCGTGGCGGTAGTAGCGGGCGACGAAGTAGCCGCACATGTCGATGCAGTGGTCGGCGTGCAGATGCGACAGGAAGATCGCGTCGAGGTCGTACAGGCCGATGTGGCGCTGCAGCTCACCGAGGGCTCCGTTGCCCATGTCGAGGAGCAGCCGGAAGCCGTCTGCCTCGACGAGGTAGCTGGAGCAGGCCGATTCCGCGGACGGGAACGACCCGGAACAGCCGACGACGGTGAGCTTCATGGAGCGTGAACCTCCGGAAACAAAGAGGGGCCAGGCGAAGCCTGTCGTTGAAGGGGGCGGGGCGGCCGCGGGGAAGGGCTGCGGTGCGTCGAGCGTAAGGCGCCACAAGGCCCCTCGCTCCTTTGGAGCGGGCCGTTGTGGGGGAACTCACCTGCGCTGTCACCGGTTCGGATGGTGTCGGCACGGAGCGCGCGCGGTGGGTGGTGCGCCGGTAACGTCTGGGATATGGACACGTCGTGGTGGCTGGCACTGGGGGCCGTGGTGGCTCTCGCGTTGGTCGCGGCCGCCATGGACGGGCGCGGGCGTTCGGCGCGCAGGCCCGGTGGGCGCACCCGGCCGCCGGGCCGCCCGGCGGGGACGGGCCGGGGTGCGGGGCGGCTCCCGAAGGCCGGGGAGATCTGGTGGGCCGAGGTGCCCTACGAGGATGTTCCGGGCGGCAAGGACCGTCCGTGTCTGGTGCTGCGGGTGCGGGGTGACGCGGTGACCGTCGCGAAGATCACCAGCAAGTACCACGACGAGCGGGCCGGGGTCATTCCGCTGGCGCCCGGCACGGTGGCCGACGCGCACGGGCGGCCCAGCTTTCTGGAGACCGACGAACTGCGTGAGGTCGGGGTGTGGGCGTTCCGCCGCCGGGTGGGCGTGGTGGACCCGGCCCTGTGGGACCAGGTCCGCCACCTGGCGGGGTGACGCGGCCCGGTCCCGTGCGGGGAGGGCCTCAGGCCCAGAGCTGGCCTTGGAGGGTCTCGATCGCGGCCTCGGTCGTCGGGGCGGTGTAGACGCCGGTCGACAGGTACTTCCAGCCTCCGTCGGCGACGACGAAGACGATGTCGGCGGGGGTGCCCGCCTTGACGGCCTTCTTGCCGACGCCGATCGCGGCGTGCAGCGCGGCGCCCGTGGAGACGCCCGCGAAGATGCCCTCCTGCTGGAGGAGCTCGCGGGTGCGGGTCACCGCGTCGGCCGAGCCGACCGAGAAGCGGGTGGTCAGGACGGAGGCGTCGTACAGCTCGGGTACGAAGCCCTCGTCGAGGTTGCGCAGGCCGTAGACCAGGTCGTCGTAGCGGGGTTCGGCGGCGACGATCTGGATGCCGGGGACGTTCTCGCGCAGGTAGCGGCCGACGCCCATCAGCGTTCCGGTGGTGCCGAGGCCTGCCACGAAGTGGGTGATGGAGGGCAGGTCGGTGAGGATCTCCGGGCCGGTCGTGGCGTAGTGGGCGCCCGCGTTGTCCGGGTTTCCGTACTGGTAGAGCATCACCCAGGACGGGTTCTGCCCGGCCAGCTCCTTGGCGACCCGCACCGCCGTGTTGGAGCCGCCCGCCGCCGGGGACGAGACGATCTCCGCGCCCCACATCGCGAGCAGGTCGCGGCGCTCCTGGGAGGTGTTCTCCGGCATCACGCACACGATGCGGTAGCCCTTGAGCTTCGCGGCCATCGCGAGCGAGATGCCGGTGTTGCCGCTGGTGGGTTCGAGAATGGTGCAGCCCGGCGTCAACCGGCCGTCCTTCTCGGCCTGTTCGACCATGTGGAGGGCCGGCCGGTCCTTGATCGAACCGGTCGGGTTGCGGTCCTCCAGCTTGGCCCAGATCCGTACGTCGTCCGAGGGGGACAGGCGCGGGAGGCGGACCAGCGGGGTGTTGCCGACCGCGGCGAGAGCGGAGTCGTAGCGCATGTCAGAGCGAGCCGCCCGCGACGGCGGGCAGGATCGTGACGTTGTCGCCGTCGGCCAGCTTGGTGTTGATGCCGTCGAGGAAGCGGACGTCCTCGTCGTTGAGGTACACGTTCACGAAGCGGCGCAGGTTGTCGCCGTCGACGATGCGCTCGCGGATGCCGGTGTGCCGGGCGTCGAGGTCGTTGAACAGGTCGGCGAGGGTGGCGCCGCTGCCTTCGACGGCCTTGGCGCCGTCGGTGTAGGTGCGGAGGATGGTCGGGATGCGGACCTCGATGGCCATGGCGTGGGCTCCTGATCTAAAGGGAGAGGCAGGTGGGCGCGGGTCGGGCTCGGGTCCGCGCGCCGCACGCCGTCGGGCGTGCGGTGGTGCGTTGCTGCGGGGGCGCGCGGCGTCAGACGGCGGCTGCGCGGGCCGTACAGATCGCGCTGGCGAGACGGCACAGGTCGACGTGCAGCCGCGCCACGAGCAGCAGGGCGGGGCCGCTGCTCGGCGTCTTGTCGCTCACGTCGTTCGAAACCATGGGGTCATCGTATAGATTCCCGGTCCGCTTCCCGGAATGTGATCTCGCATCCTGGACGGATTCCGCTCAGGATGCGGTCAGGATGCGAGCGAGGTGCGGTCAGGATGTTGCCGTGACCCGTGCGGGCGGCAGGTAGACGACGGTGGGTGCGCCGGTGACCGGGTGAACGCCGACCTCGGCGTTCACTGCGTACACCTCCCTCAGGAGTTCCGCGGTGAGGACGTCGGCGGGCGGGCCCGCGGCGACGATGCGGCCGCCGGCCAGGACGCAGATGCGGTCGCAGTAGTACGCGGCGAGGTTCAGATCGTGCAGGGCGAGCAGGTTGACCGTGCCCAACTCCCTTACCAGGGAAAGGATTTCGAGCTGGTAGCGGATGTCCAGGTGGTTGGTCGGCTCGTCCAGGACGACGACGTCCGGCTGCTGCACGAGGGCGCGGGCGACCAGCGCGCGCTGGCGTTCGCCGCCGGAGAGGGAGGGGAAGGGACGGGCAGCGAGGTCCGCGATGCCCACGCGGGCCAGCGCCTCGCGTACGAGGGTGTCGTCGGCGGCGGTGTCGGCCTCCCAGAAGCGGTGGTGCGGGGAGCGGCCCATGGCGACGATCTCGCGGACGGTCAGCTCGATGCCTCCCGCGTCGGCGTCCTGCGGGACGGTCGCGATGCGGCGGGCGCGGGCCTTGACCGGCAGGGCGTGCAGATCGGCGCCGTCGAGCAGGACGCGGCCGCCGGTGGGGCGCAGGGCGGCGTAGACGCAGCGCAGCAGAGTCGTCTTGCCGCTGCCGTTGGGGCCGACCAGGGCGACGGTCTCGCCGTCGGCGGCGTGCAGGGTGATGTCGGAGAGCAGGGTGCGGCCCTGGGGTGTGGTGTACGAGAGCGACTCGGCGCGCAGGGTCGTCATGCGGGGCTGCCTTCCGCGCCGGCCCGGCGGCCGCGCAGCATCCAGAGGAAGAACGGGCCGCCGGTGAGGGCGGTGAGCACGCCGACGGGGATGTCCTGCGGGGCGGCGACGGTGCGGGCGGCGAGGTCGGCGAGGACGAGGAAGGCGGCGCCGCCGAGGGCCGCGACGGGGAGCAGGGTGCGGTGGGCGGCGCCTACGGCCATGCGGGCGGCGTGCGGAACCATCAGGCCGACGAAGCCGATGGCTCCGCTGTACGCGACGAGGATGCCGGTGAGCAGGGAGGCGAGCACGAACACTCCCGCCCGGAACCGGCCGGTGTCGAGGCCGAGCACGGTGGCGCCCTCCTCGCCGACGAGCAGCAGGTCCAGGGGGCGGGCCAGGGCGATCAGGACGAGGGTGCCGAGGGTGAGGGCCGTGGTGGGCAGGGCGAGCATGTCCCAGCGGGCGCCGCCGAGTCCGCCGAGCGTCCAGTGCAGGACTTCCTGTACGTGTTCGGCGCCGGCCGAGGTCACCAGGATCAGGCTGGTCAGTGCGGACAGGACGTAGGAGACGGCGACGCCGGCCAGGACCAGACGGCCGCCCGTCATGGAGCCGCCGCGTCTGGCCAGTCCGTACACGAGGACCAGGGCGGCGAGCGCCCCCGCGAAGGCGGCGGCGGGCAGCGCGACGGTGGTGGCCACCCCGGCCCCCACCCCGAGCACGATCACGGCGACGGCCCCGGCGGAGGCCCCGCTGGACACGCCGAGCAGAAAGGGGTCGGCGAGGGGGTTGCGCACGAGGGCCTGGAGCACGGTCCCGATGACGGCGAGCCCGGCTCCGGTGACGGCCCCGAGCACGACGCGGGGCAGCCGCACGTCGAGCACGATGGTCCGGTACGGGCCCGGCTCCGCCGAACCGGTGACGATCCCCAGCACGTCCCCTGCGGGTATCCGCACCGAACCGAGCGCGAGCCCGGCTCCGGCGGCAGCGACCAGCACTGTTGCGAGCACCCCGAGCACAAGGGGGTACCGCCGACGCGGGGTCACGAGCGGACCCCCTCGACGGCCTCCGGCAGGGTCTGCGCGAAGGCCCTCACTCCCCCGCCCCCGCCCGCAGCTGTCCCGCGAGCTTCGTCACCGCGTCCGGGGCTCTGACTCCCGTCACCATGTCCGACAGCGGCAGGACCGCAAAGCGGTTGTTCTTGACGGCCGGGACGGATGCCAGTGCCGGGTCGTCGCGCAGGCGTTGCTTCTTCGCTTCCACGCTCGTGCCGCCGTAGTCCAGGATCAGGATCGTCTCTGGCGCGCGGGCCACCACGTTTTCCCAGCTCGCGTCGCCGAACGACTTGTCCTTGAGGTCGGCCGCGAAGACGTTGCGGCCGCCCGCCCGCGTCACGATGTCGTTGCCGATGCCTTTGCCGCCCACCGTGAACGCCGTCTTGTCTCCGCTGTCGTAGACGAAGACCGGGACGGGGGCCGCACCCTTCCGGGCCGCCCGCGTCCTCGCGTTCGTGGCCTCGGCCGCCTTCACCCACGACTCCGCCCGCTCCGGCACGCCGAACGTCCGGCCCACCTCGCGGACCTCCTCGTACACCTCGTTCATCGTCGTCGCGGGGCCCTTGGGGCAGTTCTCCACGTTCAGGCGGGACTTGATGCCGCTCTTGGCCAGGGCCTCGCGGCCGCGCCCCTCGTTCGCCGCGAAGGCGGACGCGTAGCCGCCGTAGACGTAATCCGGATTCGCCGACAGGAGCCTTTCGTACGAGGGGTATTCCTTGGCCAGCACCGGGACAGAGCCGTACGCCGACTCGTACTTCGGGAGGACCTTGTCGTCCAGGTAGGCCGTCCCCACCAGGGACTTGGCGAGGCCCAGCTCCAGCATCACCTCCGTGGCGTGCTGGTTCATCGTCACCGCCCGCTTCGGCGGTGCGGTGAAGGTCGTCGTCACGCCGCAGTTGGTGACCTGGTACGGGAAGCCGGGGGCCGGGCTGCCCTGGGCCTCGGGCCGGGCCTGTGTCGTGCAGGCGGCCAGCGGGAACAGCAGGGCGGCGGCCAGGGCCGCGCGGCGCCAGAGCATGGCTGAGCTCCTCCAAGGGGATTTCCACGTCCCCTGTCGTCGGGAGAAGGCGGCAGGTCAGTTCCTGGCTTCCGGCCCCGCGGGGTTTCCACGGGGCCGGTCACAGTGGCGGGACCGTGCCGGATTCACACCGGCTTCCTGGGTCCTGCCGCCCAAATGTTCGAGATTGTGTATCGATGGTACGGGTCGACCCCTGAGGGTCAGTACGCCTCCACCACCTTCACGTCTTCCTCTGTGATCACGCCGTCCACGATCCGGTACGAGCGGAACTGGAACTCCCCCGCCCCGTCCGTGTCCGCCGTCGACACCAGGACGTAGTGCGCGCCGGGTTCGTTCGCGTACGTCACGTCCGTGCGGGAGGGGTACGCCTCGGTCGCGGTGTGGGAGTGGTAGACGATCACCGGCTCCTCGTCGCGGTCGTCCATCTCGCGGTACAGCTTCAGCAGGTCCTGCGAGTCGAACTCGTAGAACGTGGGCGAGCGGGCCGCGTTCAGCATGGGGATGAAGCGCTCGGCGCGGCCGGTGCCCGCCGGGCCCGCGACCACACCGCACGCCTCGTCGGGGTGGTCGGCGCGGGCGTGCGCCACGAGCTGGTCGTACAGGGCCTGGGTGATGGTCAGCATGTCGGCAAGGATAAGCAGACGGGCCGGTCCGTATCGACAGTCGATACGTACCGGCCCGAATGGTGAGAACGCCCAGATCAGAGCATTAGTTGCGCTTCTCGAACGCCTTGTTCCCGGGGTTCTTGGCCTTCAGGACCAGGTAGGAGACGCCCAGGATCAGGCCCCACAGCGGCGCGCAGTACAGCGAGACGCGGGAGTCCTTGTCGATGCCCATCATCACGATGACCATGAAGATGAAGATCAGCGCGAACCAGCTGGTGTACGGGGCGCCGGGGGCGCGGAAGCTGGACTGCGGCAGGGCGCCGGCGTCCGCCTGGCGGCGGTAGCGGATCTGGCAGACCAGGATCATGATCCAGGCCCACATGCCGGAGATGGTGGCGAAGGAGACCACGTAGTCGAAGGCCTTGCCGGGCGCCACGTAGTTGATCCACACGCCGACCAGCATGAGGGCGGCGGAGACCGTGGTGCCGACCAGCGGGGTGCCGCTCTTGGTGAGCTTGGTGAAGACCTTCGGGCCCTGGCCGTTGAGCGCGAGGTCGCGCAGCATGCGGCCGGTGGAGTACATGCCCGAGTTGCAGGAGGAGAGCGCAGCGGTCAGCACGACGAAGTTGACGATGGCGGCGCCGACGCCGAGGCCCATCTTCTCGAAGGCCGCGACGAAGGGGCTCACACCCGGCTGGAACTCGTGCCACGGGACGACCGACAGGATCATGATCAGGGCGCCGATGTAGAAGACGGCGATACGCCACGGCACGGTGTTGATGGCCTTGGGCAGGGTCTTCTCGGGGTCCTTGGACTCGCCCGCGGTCACACCGACCAGCTCGACGGCGAGGAAGGCGAACATGACGATCTGCAGGGTCATCAGCGTGCCGCCGATGCCCTTGGGGAAGAACCCGCGGTCGTTCCACAGGTTGGCGACGGTGGCGGTGTCCGCGGCGTCGGAGAAGCCGACGGTCAGGATGCCGGCGCAGATCAGGATCATGCCGACGATGGCGGTCACCTTGACCATGGAGAACCAGAACTCCAGCTCGCCGAAGAGCTTCACGGAGATGAGGTTCACGGCGTACAGGATGAGCGTGAAGACCAGCGCGTACAGCCATTGCGGGACGCTGTTGTGGGTCCAGAAGGACATGTACTGGGCGGCCGCGGTGACTTCGGTGATGCCGGTGACGACCCAGAAGAGCCAGTACGTCCAGCCGGTGACGAAGCCCCAGAACGGGCCGACGAACTCCCGGGCGTACTCCGAGAAGGAGCCCGACACCGGGCGGTACATGAGCAGCTCGCCGAGGGCGCGCATGATGAAGAAGATGACCAGGCCGGCGATGGCGTAGGCCAGGATGAGGCTGGGGCCGGCCTTCGAGATGGCCTTGCCCGCGCCGAGGAAGAGGCCGGTGCCGATGGCACCGCCGATCGCGATCATCTGGATCTGCCGGGCCCCGAGGCCCCGCTGATATCCCTCGCCCGAGCCTTCGCCCGGAGCCTGGGCGGTCCCCGCGGCCTCATTGCCGGCAGGACGGTCGTCGTGCTTGTCGACCTGCGCTGAGGTCATGGTGGTGCGCCTTTCTCCATGCTGACCCGCCCGCCTCGGTCACGAAGCGACGGATCAGGTCCTGATCCCCCCGGATGTGGATGGAGTGCCACCGGCGGTCAGCCGGTCAAAGCGCCCCCGGGGACATGGGTGGCGTCCCCGGGTGGTCGTGAAGATTTATCACGGCCTTATGGGTGATCCATATTGGCCACTGTGACGCACACCACAGGAAGAAGCGGACAAAAGGCCCTCGCCATGACAAAGGAGGTCGATGTGGTGACGGGATCGTTATACGGATTTGAGCGTCCGCTGAGCGAACGGCCATCTCCCGGCCGACCGGTCAGGGCATGAGCGTTTCGATGAGTGTTTCCTGCAGCACACCCAGCCACAAATAAGCCATAACCATCGGCTTGCGCGGATCGTCGTCCGGCAGCCGGTAGAGCTCTTCGCTCTCCTCCTCGTCGGTGACGTCGAGGCGGGTGCCGATGGTCAGGCGCAGGTCGTTGAGCGCGCCCAGCCAGTGCTGCGAATCCTCGGCGGTCAGCTCGAGGACCGCTCCGCCGTCGCCCTTGGGGCTCAGCGCGTCGAGGCCGCGCACGACCGCGAGGGCGTCGGTGCGCTTGCGGGCGCGCAGGTCGTTCTCGGTGAAGCGCCTGAACTCGGCCGACTTGGCCCGCAGTTCGTCGCTCTCCTCGCTCGCGTACGCCTCGGGGAAGAGGCGGGCGAGCGCCGGGTCGGCGGGCGGCTCGCTCGGGCCCTCGGCGAACAGGGCGGCCAGCGGGTCCGCGTCCTCGGCCGGTTCGTCGCCGGGCCCGATGAGTTCGAGCAGCTGGACGGCGAGCGAGCGCAGGATGGCGATCTCGACCTCGTCGAGCGCGACCGCGGCGCCGCCGCGGGGCAGGGCCTCGAAGTGACCGGCCATCAGCCGCGGTCCTGGGTGAGCGTCGCCCAGAGCCCGTAGCCGTGCATCGCCTGCACGTCGCGCTCCATCTCCTCGCGGCTGCCGCTGGAAACCACGGCCCGTCCCTTGTGGTGCACGTCGAGCATCAGCTTGTGGGCCTTGTCCTTCGAGTAGCCGAAGTAGGACTGGAAGACGTACTGCACATAACTCATCAGGTTGACGGGGTCGTTGTGCACGAGCGTCACCCAGGGCACGTCGGGTTCGGCGACGGGCCGGCTCTGCTCCGCCGACTCGGGGCGTTCGATCTCTACGGGGGCAACACTCACGGCTCTGGGCGACCTTGTCTTTCCTGCCGGGGGTCCGGGGGTCGACCCCCGGAAATCACAGCCTGCCGGGGATCCGGGGGCACCCCCGGAAATCACAGCCACGGCCTCCATGCTGCCACCCGGGACGGCTCATCGCACAAACGGGCCCCTAGAAATCGTCAAAGTGACGAGTATTCGGGGTAGCATCCCCCACATGCCCCCCCTTTCGGGGGCGGTCCCCAAAACCCCGGCCGGGGTGTGCCCGGCCCGGACGAAAGTGCGAGGTGGCTCGCTGTGAATGCCCCGGACCTCGGGCTGCCGGTGGACGTGCCGTCGACCGCGCTCTTCACCGACCAGTACGAGTTCACGATGCTCCAGGCCGCTCTGAAGGCCGGCACGGCCGGGCGGCGCTCGGTCTTCGAGGTCTTCACCCGCCGTCTGCCCGAGGGCCGCCGGTACGGCGTGGTCGGCGGTACCGGGCGCGTCCTGGACGCCGTCGAGAACTTCCGCTTCGACGCGGGCGTGCTCGGCTTCCTGCGCGAGAACAAGATCGTGGACGAGCCCACCCTGCACTGGCTCTCCTCCTACCGCTTCAGCGGCGACATCTGGGGCTACCCCGAGGGCGAGGTCTACTTCCCGGGCTCGCCGGTCCTGCGCGTCGAGGGCTCCTTCGCCGAGTGCGTGCTGCTCGAAACCGTGATCCTTTCGATCCTCAACCACGACTCGGCGATCGCGGCGGCGGCCTCGCGGATGTCGGCCGCGGCCGGCGGGCGCCCGCTCATCGAGATGGGCGCGCGCCGCACCCACGAGCTGTCCGCGGTCGCCTCCTCGCGGGCCGCCTACGTGGGCGGCTTCAGCTCCACCTCGGACCTGGCGGCGGGCTTCCGCTACGGCATCCCGACCGTCGGCACCAGCGCGCACGCCTTCACCCTGCTCCACGACAGCGAGCGGGACGCCTTCCAGGCCCAGGTCGACTCGCTGGGGCGCGGCACGACCCTCCTGGTCGACACGTACGACGTCGCCGAGGCCGTGCGCACCGCCGTCGAGATCGCCGGGCCCGAGCTCGGCGCGGTCCGCATCGACTCCGGCGACCTGCTCCTGGTCGCCCACCGGGTGCGCCAGCAGCTCGACGAGCTGGGCGCGACCAACACCAAGATCGTGGTCACCTCCGACCTCGACGAGTACGCCATCGCCTCGCTGGCGGCGGCCCCCGTCGACGCGTACGGGGTCGGCACGCAGCTGGTCACCGGCTCCGGGCACCCGACCTGCTCGATGGTCTACAAGCTGGTCGCCCGCGCCCAGTCCGCCGACCCGAAGGCCCCGCTGATCCCCGTCGCCAAGAAGTCGCTCGGCGCGAAGACCTCGATCGGCGGCCGCAAGTGGGCCGCGCGCCGCTCGGACGCGTACGGGATCGCCGAGGCCGAGGTCATCGGCACCGGTGTGGTACCGACCTCGCTCGCCGACCGCCAGCTCCTGGTCGAGCTGGTCAAGGGCGGATCGGTGGTGGCCCGCGAGCCGCTGGAGAGCGCCCGCGAGCGGCACATAGACGCGCTGGCCGCGCTGCCGATGTCCGCGAGCCAGCTCTCGCGCGGCGAGCCGGTCATCCCGACCGAGTACGTCTGAGGACATCCGAGCCGTACGGCTCCCGCGTGCGGCAGGGCTTCCGCCCCCGTTTGCCCCCTGCCGTGCGCCGACCGAAGTCTCTACGCTCGAAGAACAGCCCCCTGGGCCCGCAGACCGAAGGACAGCCGACATGCACCGCGCCTTGATCGTCGTGGACGTCCAGAACGACTTCTGCGAGGGCGGCTCCCTCGCGGTCGCGGGCGGCTCGGACGTCGCCGCCGCGATCACCGACCTGGTGGGCCAGGCGGCCGGGTCCGCCTACCGCCATGTGGTGGCGACCCGTGACCACCACATCGACCCGGGCGCGCACTTCTCGGACGCCCCCGACTTCGAGCACTCCTGGCCGCCGCACTGCGTCGCCGGTACGGAGGGCGTGGGCTTCCACCCGAACTTCGCGCCGGCGGTCGCCTGCGGGGCGATCGACGCGGTCTTCGACAAGGGCGCGTACGCGGCCGCGTACAGCGGCTTCGAGGGGCTCGACGAGAACGGCGTCTCGCTGGCCGACTGGCTGCGGGTCCACCAGGTCACCGAGGTGGACGTGGTGGGCATCGCCACCGACCACTGCGTACGGGCGACCGCGCTCGACGCGGTGCGGGCCGGGTTCGCCACGCATGTGCTGCTCGACCTGACGGCCGGGGTGGCGGAGCACACCACCTCGTCGGCGCTCGACGAGATGCGGGCGGCCGGGGTCGAGCTGTCGGGCAAGCCGGTCGTCTAGCGGGGGCCGGCTACCTGAGCAGGGCGCGTATCGGGTGCCAGAGCTCTTCCGTCGTCTCCGGGGCCGTGCGCCACAGCAGGCCGTCCGGATGGTGCAGGACGGCGGTGATCTCGTCCAGCGTCGGCGGCTCGGTCTGGCCGCGCAGATAGACCGCCCGCAGACCGAGGTTCCGCAGCCTGGTCAGGGCGCGGGCTCGGTTGACGGCGTGCACCAGGACGCGCACGTTCGTGCCGGGTGCTGCCGGGTTCGGCAGCGTGAGCGCGACGACCACGCTGCCCCCTGGCAGCTTGCAATAACCTCCGCCGGGCATGCCGGACCACTCCCCCTGTAAGACGACGCGTTGGACCCGCTGTCAATAAGGACTCGTAGGACGCACCTAAACACGATCGGCCGCCGCCCCGCTAGAGGGCGACGGCCGATCATGGATTGACCTGCGGTTTTTAGAATTACTTGATCGAGGAGCCGACCTTCACGGTGACCGTCGAGCCGTCCAGCGGCTGGTTGACGATCGAGATCCGGGTCTTGGTGTCAGGAACCTTGACGCTCCCGGTCGGGTTCTCGGCGTACCAGTAGGTGCCGTGGTGGTCGTCGAAGATCGGCACGCCCATCTGGGAGTTGATCTTCGTGGCGACGTCCGCCTTGTGCAGCGTGAAGCTGTCCGTCGGGTACCAGCTGAAGGGCGCGTCGAAGGGCTGGACCTTGTTGCGGAGCATCGTGCCGTCGGCCCACTTGAGGGGCTTGGCGTGCGCGTCGACCGGCAGGATCAGACCCTGGCCCGGGTGGGCCGAGACGTTGTTGTCCTTCTGCGAGGTGTCCCAGAGCCAGATGAGCAGGCCCTTCTGGTACGGGTAGTGCTCGACCCAGCTGGGACGGGTGCCCGAGAAGCCGAAGTTGTACGGGCCGGTCTTGAGGGTCTGGTCGAACGAGACGTACTGGCGGTTCTCCGCGATGTAGTACTGCGGGTAGTCGTTGGTGAACGACTCGCCGATGCGGGTGAAGTTCTTCGCCGTCCAGCCGTTGTCGTCGCCCTCGGCGCCGTCGGTCACGACGGCCGCGCCGTCAGCGGTGACGGTGATCGCGTCGGCCGTGAAGCCCTTGCCGCCCGCGCCGCCGTCCGTCTGGTAGCGGAAGCGGAGCTGGATCTTCTGGCCCGCGTACTTGTCGAGCGGGAACGACAGCTTCTTGTACGCGCCCGAGGCGTCGGTCAGGGCCGGCTTGTCGCTGGAGTCGCGGGTGATGGCCTTGCCGTCGGCGGTGCCGTCGATCGCGTTCCAGCTGGCGCCGTTGTCCGTGGAGACCTCGGTGTACAGGAAGTCGTAGTCCTTCTCGATGTCCCACCAGCCCGAGAGGTCCAGGGACGCCTTGGACTTGCCGGTCAGGTCGAGGCTGCGGGTCAGGGTGTTGTTGAGGTTGTCACCCATGCCGCTCCACCACTGCTTGGAGCCCTCGGCGGGCTTCACGACGGTGGTGGTGACTTCCTTCTTGGGCAGCTCCACGACAAGCGCCTGCTTGTCGTTGGTGTTGTACTCGGAGACACCCAGCTTGACCGTCTTGTCCGTACCGGCCTTCACCGTCTCGGCGTTGAGCCAGCCGAGCTGGAGCTTGTCCCAGGCGGTCATGTCGCCGGGCATGTCCCCGATGGAGTCCTTGCCGGTGCCGAGCCAGGAGCCCGCCGACATCAGCGACCAGAAACCGACCGAGTTCTCGGCGGTGTTGGTGGTGTCGTAGAGGTCCGGCAGACCGAGGTCGTGGCCGTACTCGTGGGCGAAGACACCGAGGCCGCCGTTCTCCGGCTGCATCGTGTAGTCGCCGACCCACATCCCGGTGTCACCGATCTGCGTGCCGCCGGCCTTGTTGTTCGCCGGGCCGGTCTTGCCCGCGTCCGTGCCGTACGCGTACCAGCGGTGGGCCCACAGGGCGTTGGTGCCCTGGGCGCCGCCGCCCGCCGACTCGTCCTCGCCGGCGTGCACGATCTGGAAGTGGTCGATGTAGCCGTCGGGCTCGTTGAAGTTGCCGTTGTTGTTGTAGTCGTTGCGGTCCCACTGGTCGTACTGAGCCAGGGTCTCCTTGATCTGCGCGTCCGTCTGGCCCTTGGCCTTCTGGTCGGCGACCCAGGCGTTCACGCCGTCGCGCACGGCGTCCCACACGTTGGCGCAGTTGGTCTGGCCGCAGTAGTTGGAGCCGTAACGGGCCTCGTTGTACGGGATCTTGACCCAGTCGGTGACCTGGCCGTCGACCGAGTAGCGCCCCGAGGAGGTCTTCTCGTAGTACGTCTTCAGCGAGTTGACGCCCTTGCCCGTACCGAAGTACAGGTCCTGGTAGTGCTTCTGGTTGTAGTCGGCCTGCCAGGCCGTGGAGTTGTCCTTCGCCCGGTCGGGCTTGGCTATCTGGTTGTGCGCCGGGCCGGGGGTGCCCCCGTACTTCGGCTGCGGCGGCTTGGGGCCTGTCGGGCCGTCGGGGTCGTACATCGTGGTGTTGTCGACCTGGTCGCCGAAGTCCACCAGGATCGTGAAGATCTTGTCGGTCTTCTGCCGGCCGAGCTCGACGTACTTGTTGTCGTCGAGCTTGACGACGTCGGAGCCGTCCTTCTTCTCGACCTTCTTCTTGCCGGAGATGACCTGCTCCAGCGCCGCCTGGCGCTGCTGGGCCTGCTGGTCGCTGAACGGGCCCTTGAGGTTGTGCTCCTGACCCTTGGCCGTGGACGGGTCTTGGCGGACGACGGGTGCCGGAGCCTTCGAGTCCGCCTGGGCCGTGGCGTATGCCGAGCCCGTGGCGCCGGCCGTGGCGAGAGCCACGAGCACGGCAGCGGCTCTTGCCGCCTTCCTGCTGCTGGTCACTTGATGTTTTCCTCCCCCGCGGCCGGCAGGAACCGGGGGGTGAGGGGCTGGTTCCGGTGCGCGACACGCGTCTCAAGTGACCACATTGGACCGGAGTTACCAAAGAAAAGACAGATCTTGACTTGTTCGTGCCAAGTACATTATGCAGAAGGCCAGTTCCGCTATCCGAACATGACAGTTGTGCTAACAGACCGGGACAACCGGTGCGCACGTCTCGCCATTCGGACGGCGCCAGCTCGCCGAATGACTCCGTGCGCCCCCTGTGCACCGGCACCGTGGGTTAGGTCACGCTTACCAACAGTTCCGCTCGGGCATGGACCGTCGTAGAGTCGCTTGACAGTGCGATCCGGCTGCCAGGTCCGCCGGTTGAGAACGGTTGAGAGGCCCACCCCTATCCGAACCATGAGGACGGATAACGCCATGCCGCGTCCCACTGCCGCACAGCTCTCCTACGGTTCGGCCACCGTCGTCTTCTCGACCGTCGCCATGCTGCTGCTCTCGCGCACCGAGTCCGGGGTCGGCGTGGCCGTCATCGTGCTCGCGGCGCTCCTGCTCGGCCTGCTCGTCGCCGTCACCGTCCCCATGCCGCTGCCCCGCCGGACGCGCGCCAACGCCGACGACCGCACGGTCCTGGCCGCTGGTGCGGCACCGGTGAACCGTGCGGCCGTCGTCGAGACGTCCGCCGCGCTGCGGGTTCCCGAGCGCGAGCACTCACTGCGTGGTTGAGACCACCACCGTCTTGCCGGCCTTGTCGTGCCAGCCCTGCCGGTACGGCTTGTCCGCCACGATCGTGATGATCAGGATGATGTCCCACAGGCAGTAGCAGCAGATCACGAACGGCGCCCACAGCACGGCGGCCCGGGCGAGCGCCGCGTTGGTGGTGGGCACACTGCCGTCGTTGAGCATCGCGACCCGCAGCCCCAGCAGCTTCTTGCCCAGCGTCTGGCCGGACTTGGACACCATCAGGGTGTCGTAGCCGATGTAGGCGACGAGCGAGATCAGCAGCCACAGCAGCCCGCTGCCGGAGTACGCCTTGCTGACCACGTCGGTGCCGGAGTCGCTGTTGTCCGTGGAGATGACGAACCGGTTGCTGGTCCCCCACTCGATCAGGCCGAGCGGGATCGCGATGATGAGGAAGTCGATGAACCGGGCCAGGAACCGCTTGCCGTAGTCGGCGAGCGGCGGCATTCCGGCCAGCGGGTCGACACCGCCGTACCCGCCCCCGTAGGGGTCGGAGGGCGGTGGCGGGGCGCTGCCGTACGGCGATCCGCCACCGGGGGGAGGCGGCCCGCCGTACGGACCGCCCGCGCCCGAGCCGGCCGGGGGCGGCGGCGCGCCGTAGGGGCCCGCGCCGCCGGGCGGCGGGCCCGTGCCGTACGGCGAATCCCCGGGGGGCGGCCCCGAACCGCCGTAGGGAGAACCGCTCTGCGGAGGCTCTGACGGCTTCTTGAGGAACGGATCGTCCTCGGGCGGCTGACCGGGCGGCGGCTGATCGGTGCTCATGCCGGTAGTGCACCGCGCGCGCGAGACCCCCGCAACGGTACGGACGCCGTTCGGGGGACGGGGCGGGCGGAATGCGCCGGACCTCAGAGCCTGTGTCTGAACTCCGGCCGCAGGCCCGGGCGGGGTTCAGACACAGGCTCTCAGCCCTGCGCGACGAACGTACGGGCCGCCTTGTCGTGCCAGCACTGGCGCCACGGACGGTCGAACAGGCACCACGCCACGTTGACCACGCCCACCGCGAGCAGCCCGAGCACCCCGTAGACCAGCCAGCGGCGCGCGGCCTGACCGAACGTCGGCGGCTCGTACGACTCGATGCCACGCACCTGCACCCCGCACAGCTTCTTGCCGAGCGTGCGGCCCCACTTGGCCGTGGGCAACGCCTCGTACAGCAGGCCGAGGGCGAGGAAGGCGCCGAGCACGATGCCGAGGAAGCCCGCGGTCGTGCCGTCGAGGAGGTAGACGGTGACCGTCTTGCCCGACAGCTTCGCCGCATCGATCTTGTTCTGGATGTGGTCGGTGACGCCCGGGAGCAGCGGCACGGCGAGACCCGCGACGGCGCCGCCGAGCAGCACGGTGTCGACGAGCCGCGCGGTCAGGCGCCTGCCGAGCCCGGCGGGCCTGGCCGAGGCCTGGGCCTGGGCGGCCTGGAGGAACGGGTCGGCGACCGGGGGCTTCCACGGCACGACCGGTTGGTTTGCCTGCGGTTCGGGCTGGGCGAGCTGGTGCACCTGCTGCGCCCAGGACGCGGCGCCTCCCCCGGGCCCCGCCGTCATGGGCGACCCGGGCACGGCGGAGTGCGGCTGCGCGGGGTGCGGCGGTACGGGAGCGGGCTGCGCGGCGCCCGGCTGCATGAGCCGGGCGGGCGGCAGCTGCGGCGGCTGCGCCTGGGCGGGCGCGGCGTAGGCGCCGTCCGCGCGGCCGGGCGGCGTCGCCGGGCGGACCGGGTCGGCCGGGGCGGGCAGTTGGGGCCGCGCGGGCGGCGGTTCGACGGCGGCGGGCGGCATCGCCCCCTCGAGCCGCCCGGACTGCTGCTGCGGCACCGAGCCGCCGGGCCGCGCGGGTGCCGGTGGCGGCGTCGGCTGTACGGGTTCGGGCCGCCGGGGGTCGGGGAGGCGGCGCGGGTCGGCCGCCTCGGGCAGGCCGCGCGGATCGACCGGTCGGCCCCAGGAGACCCGGCGGTCCTGTTCGCCGCCGAAGCCGGACTGGTGGGTGGCGTCCGCGTGCCAGGCGGGCTGCGGCCGGGCGCCCTGGCCCTGCGCGGCGGGCGGGGGCGAGGCCTCGGGCTCGTCGAGGAAGACCGGGCCCGTCTCCTCGGCGGGCGCCGGACCGACCGGCGGCGCGGACGCGAGGGAGGGGGCCGGCGCGGGGGCGGCGCCCGGCGGCGGGGTGGGCTGCGCCTCACCCGCGGCGGGGGCGGGCCGGCTCGTGCCGGGCACCCAGGAGACCCCGTTCCAGTACCGGACATATCCGGGAATGGAGGGGTCCGGGTAATACCCTTCCCGGGCTACGCTCCCGCCGCCGTCAGGAGGAACCGTCGCCATGTCCCCAACTCCGTTCCGATCCAGCACACTTGATCTCTGCCGCGGTGCGCCGCCCGGCCCTGACGCCGACCGGCCGCTTCCGCTTGTCCCAGGAGGACATTAACGAAGAACCCCCGGCCCGTAGGAAGAAGCCGCGGAGGAAGCCTGCGTACGGGCGACGGCGGCGCGGCGCGGGCGGCCAGGGAGCGGGCCGCGCCGCGGGTCCTACCAGTGCGTAGAGTCGTGGCGGATCGAACTGGTGCACCCGGCCCGGCCGGTCAGGAAAGTGAGTGAGCAATGCGCGTGGGGCCCGGCCGAACCGGTCACGACGAACCGGCCGACGGTTCCCTGGCACAGGCACCCGCGTTACGGCGGGCCTGGGCGGCGGTCGCGGCCTTCGCGGCGGTCCGCGCGCTCGGCCTGGTGGTCCTCGCCCTCTGGTCCCGCGCCAACGACACCGACGCCCACGAGCTGCTCTCCGCGCGCTGGGACTCGCTCTGGTACGTGCGGGTCGCCGAGTCGGGGTACGACTTCACGCTGACCGCGCCGGACGGGCGGGTCCTGTCCGACATGGCGTTCTTCCCGCTGCTCCCCTGGCTGGAGCAGGCGGTCGCCGCGGTGAGCCCGCTCGGCCCGGGCGACGCGGGTCTGCTGATCAGCGGCCTCGCGGGGATCGCCGGCGCCTGGGGCATGTACCTGATGGGCCATCGGCTCTACGGTCATCGGGCGGGGCTCCTCCTGGTGACGCTGTGGGCGGCGATGCCGGTCGGGATCGTCGAGTCGATGGCGTACAGCGAGGCCCTCTTCGTCGCGCTCGCCGCGTGGGCGCTGTACGCCGTCCTTGGGCACCGCTGGATCGAGGCCGGACTCCTCGCGTCGCTCGCGGGGCTCACCCGCCCGGTGGGGCTCGCGGTCGCGGCCGCGCTGTGGGCGGGGGCCGCGGTCGAGGCGCGGCGCACCCGGCACATCGGGGCCCGGATGCTGGCCGGCGCGGTGATCGCCCCGCTGGGCGCGGCGGGCTACATCCTGTGGGTGGGCCTGCGCCGGGGCAGCCCGCTGGCCTATCTCGACGTCCAGGCCGAATGGGGCAACGGCTTCGACGGGGGCCTGGCGTACGGGAAGTTCATCGTGGCCCACCTCGGCGGCTGGCCCGTCGTGCTCGCCGGGATCGGCCTGATCGCGGGCACGGCGCTCGCGCTCTGGGCGTACTGGGCGTGTGTGCGGCAGCGCCAGCCGCTCGCGCTGCTCGTCTACACCGGCATCGTGATGGCGTTGGCGCTCTGCTCATCGGGCTACTTCGGCTCCAAGCCCCGCCTGCTCCTGCCCGCCTTCCCGCTGCTGCTCCCGGTGGCGCTGGCGCTGTCCCGGGTGCGGGCGGCGCGGGCGGTGCCGGTGGTCGCCGTCCTCGCGCTCGGCTCGGCGGTGTACGGCGCGAGCTGGCTGGGCGGCTCGGGCCCGCCGTGACATCCGCCGTGCGGCGGGCCGGTGCCGGGGGAGCAGCACCGGCCCGCCGCTGTGCGGGTGTTCAGGGCCGTCTCGTCGCGCGGCCCGAGTACGTGCCGGGGATCCTCGTGGGGTCGGACTCGAAGGCGCCGCGACACTCAGAAAAGTTCTTCGGAAAAACTTCCCGAAGTCGCGTAATGCCCGCGGGGCAACACGCTCTCACCCGGTACGGCCCGCCCCCGCGCGCCGTACCGCACGTACGGGCTCGTCCTGCGAACCCGTACGGGGAAAGGGAAGAGAGACCCCTCATGCACACCGTGGTGGAACGCGAACTGGAGCTCAAACTGGTGCTGTCGCCCGAGCGCAGCATCCCCGTGCCGGCCCGGCTGACCTACCGGACCAACGACCCGTACGCCGTGCACATCACCTTCCACATCGGCTCACAGACGCCCGTCAACTGGACGTTCGCGCGCGAGCTCCTGGTCGAGGGGGTGTTCCGGGCGTGCGGGCACGGCGACGTGCGGATCTGGCCGACCAAGGTCGGGGGCCGCGGCCTCGTCCTGATGGCGCTCAGTTCGCCGGACGGCGACGCGCTGCTCGAAGCGCCGTCCGCGCAGGTCTCGGCGTGGCTGGAGCGGACGCTGCGGGTGGTGCCGCCCGGCTCCGAGACCGAACAGCTCGGCATCGACGACGGCCTGGCCGAGCTGCTCGCACCGGCCACCGGCCGCGCGGACGAGCTGTGGCTGAGCGACCCGTGGCCCTCCGACGAGTCCCGGCCGGAGGAGGGTGCGTGAGGGCCCGCGTTCAGAACAGCTTGCCCGGGTTCAGCAGGCCGAGCGGGTCGAAGGCGTGCTTCACCGCGCGCTGCATCTCGATACCCACCGGACCGAGCTCGCGGGCCAGCCATTCCTTCTTGAGTACGCCGACGCCGTGTTCGCCGGTGATGGTGCCGCCCAGTTCCAGACCGAGCGCCATGATCTCGTCGAACGACTCGCGGGCGCGCCGCGACTCGTCCTCGTCGGCGGCGTCGAAGCAGACCACGGGGTGGGTGTTGCCGTCTCCGGCGTGCGCGCAGACGCCGATGGTCAGGCCGTACTTGGCGGCGATCGCGGAGGTGCCGTCGAGCATCGCGGCGAGCCGGGAGCGCGGCACGCACACGTCGTCGATCATCGTGGCCGACTTGATCGTCTCCAGTGCGGTGAGCGACAACCGCCGGGCCTGGAGGAGGAGTTCGGACTCGGCGACGTCCTCCGCCGGGACGACCTGGGTGGCGCCCGCGGCGGTGCACAGCTCGCCGACGGCCGCGAGATCGGCGGCCGCGCCCGGGGTGTCGAAGGCGGCGAGCAGCAAGGCCTCGGTGCTGTCGGGCAGACCCATGTTGGCCATGCGGTTGACGGCCCGGATGGTGGTGCGGTCCATGAGTTCGAGGAGCGACGGCGTGTGGCCGCGCTCCATGATCCGTACGACGGCGTCGCAGGCGGCCGCGGCCGAGGCGAACTCGGCGGCGAGCGCGAGCTGCGGCGGCGGCGCGGGGCGCAGGGCGAGGACCGCCTTCACGACGATGCCGAGGCTGCCCTCGGAGCCGACGAACAGCCGGGTCAGGTCGTATCCGGCGACGCCCTTGGCGGTGCGCCGCCCGGTGTTCATGAGCCGCCCGTCGGCGAGCACGACCTCCAGACCGAGGACGTATTCCGCGGTCACCCCGTATTTCACGCAGCACAGGCCGCCGGACGCGGTGCCGATGTTCCCGCCGATGGTGCACATCTCCCAACTCGAAGGGTCCGGCGGGTAGTAGAGCCCGAGTTCGTGGACTTGGCGCGACAGTACGGCGTTGACGACGCCGGGTTCGACGACCGCGACCCGGTCGACCGGGTTGATCTCCAGGATGCGGTCCATCTTGACCAGGGACAGGACGATGCAGCCCTCGCTCGCGTTGGCCGCGCCGGACAGGCCGGTGCGGGCGCCCTGCGGCACCACGGGCACGCGCAGCGCCGTCGCCGTGCGCATCACGTGCTGGACCTGCTCGACGGTGCGGGGCAGCACGACCACCGCCGGGCTGCCCGCGGCGCAGAAGCTCGCCATGTCGTGGGCGTACGAGGCGGTGATGTCGGGGTCGGTGATGACGGCGTCCGCCGGGAGTTCCTCGCGCAGCCGTTCGAGAAGATCGTCCATGCCTTCAGCCTGGCACCCGGGGGCCATCGGTGTGAACCCTTTCCCCGGTCGGGCGGGCGGGACCGGTGCGCTCTTCCTATTGACGCACAGTGAGCGCCATGGAGATCGCGAAGACCGAACAGGATGCGGAAGCGGCACGCCGGGCGGCCTGGATTGCCGCCTCGGCCGCGGCCCAGCGGACCTCGCCGCCGTCCAGGACGCCGCGTGCCCTGAAGCGGGCCGGCCTGGTGGCGATGGCCACGACCGTGCTGATCGGGGGCGTGCTGCTGATCAGGCCCGAGGACAAGGTGGCGAAGGCGCCGCCGCCCGCCCTGGGCCCGGCCGCGCGGGCCCTGTCGGCGGTCGCGGCCGGGGCGCCCGCCTCGCTGGGCGATCTGACGGCGCTCATCACCGACCGGACCGACTGGGTGCGCACCCACCCCACGGACGACGCCTCGTGGGCGGTGCTCGGCTCCGCCTATCTGGAGCGGGGCGTGCAGGCCGCCGACTCCTCGTTCTATCCGCGCGCCGAGTCGGCGCTGAAGCGCTCGCTCCAGGTGCGGCCGAAGGACAACCTGGACGCGGAGACCGGTCTCGCGGCGCTCGCCAACGCCCGGCACGACTACGCCGCGGCGCGCACCCTGGCCGAGGGCGTACGCGCCCGCAAGGCGAACCGGTGGACGCTCTACCCCGCGCTGATCGAGGCGTACAACGGGCTCGGTGACGCGAAGTCCGCGGCCAAGGCGGTGGAGCAGCTGCTCGAACTCCGGGGCGGTTTCGCCGCGTTGACCCAGGCGGCCGAGGTCTATCGCGAGCACGGCTGGCGCGAGGACGCCTCGGCCGCCCTCGACGAGGCGGTCGGGCACGCCACGACGCCCGCGCAGAAGGCGGCCGCGCTGGTGGCGGTGGGCGATCTCGCGTGGGAGCGGGGGGAGCCGCAGGCGGCGATCACCCACTACGACGCGGCGCTGCGCACCGACCCGGGCACGCATGCGGCGCTCGCGCGCCGGGCCCGCGCCAAGGCCGCGCTCGGCCAGCAGGAGGACGCCCAGCGCGACTACCAGGCGGCGATCGCCGTCCTGCCGCGCCCCGAATACCTCCTGGAACTGGGCGAGTTGTACGAGTCGCAGGGTCTGGACGGTGACGCGCGGACCTGGTTCGACAAGCTGCGCGAGCTCGCCGCGCGGGACAGCGCCAACGGGGTGGACGACGCCCTGGTGCTCGGCCGGTTCGAGACCGACCACGGTTCCGCGCACGTCGCGCTCGACCGGCTCGAAGCCGAGTGGCGGGCGCATCCGAGCGCGGCGGCCGAGGACGCGCTCGGCTGGGCGATGTACCGGTCGGGCGAGTCGGAGGAGGCGCTGGTCCACGCCCGCAAGGCGACCGACTCCGGGGTGCGCGATGCCCTGTTCTCCTACCACCAGGCCATCATCGAGCGGGAGCTCGGCCAGTTGGGCGCGGCCCGCCGCCACCTCCAGGACGCGCTGCGCACCAACCCGTATTTCTCGCCGGTGCTCGCGCCGAAGGCGACGGAGGCGCTCGCGGCGCTCGGCGAGCCGCCGGAGGGCGGCCCGAGGGACATGTACGGCTATGTGGCGGCCGCGGCCCAGGCGGGTTCGGGATCCGACTCGGGGTCGGGGTCCGGCTCGGGATCCGGCTCCGGTTCTTCCAGCGCGGGCTCCTCCTCGTCGTCCGGTTCGGGGACGAGTTCGAACTCCGGGCCGAAGCGGCCGGTCAAGCCGCACAAGCCCTCGAAGCGGCGCCACTGAGCTGCGCGGAGGAGCACGGAAAAGAGTCGCGGCCCCACGGGTCAGGTCCGTGGGGCCGCAGACTGATGACGGTAACTCAATTACCGTACGAACGTGACCAGTTGCAGGTCAGAGGTTTCCGCGCTTCTCCTGCTCGCGCTCGATCGCCTCGAAGAGCGCCTTGAAGTTGCCCTTGCCGAAGCCCATCGAACCGTGCCGCTCGATCATCTCGAAGAAGACGGTGGGGCGGTCCTGGACCGGCTTGGTGAAGATCTGCAGCAGGTAGCCGTCCTCGTCGCGGTCGACCAGGATCTTCAGCTCGCGCAGCGTCTCGACCGGCACCCGGGTCTCGCCGGCCCACTCGCCGAGGGTGTCGTAGTACGAGTCGGGGGTGTCCAGGAACTGCACGCCCGCGGCCCGCATGGCCTTCACCGAGGCGACGATGTCGTTGGTGGCGAGCGCGATGTGCTGGACGCCGGGGCCGCCGTAGAACTCCAGGTACTCGTCGATCTGCGACTTCTTCTTGGCGATGGCCGGCTCGTTGAGCGGGAACTTCACCTTGAGGGTGCCGTCCGCGACGACCTTCGACATGAGCGCGGAGTACTCGGTGGCGATGTCGTCGCCCACGAACTCCTTCATGTTGGTGAAGCCCATGACGTTGTTGTAGAACGCCACCCACTCGTCCATCTTGCCGAGCTCGACGTTGCCGACGCAGTGGTCGATGGCCTGGAAGAACCTCTTGGGCGTCTCGACCATCGGCTCGGCCGCGGCGAAGCCCGGCAGGTAGGGGCCGGTGTAGTCGGTGCGCTCGACCAGGGTGTGCCGGGTCTTGCCGTACGTGGCGATCGCGGCCAGGACCACGGTGCCGTGCTCGTCGGAGACCTCGTGCGGCTCCTCGAGGCCGGTGGCGCCGTGCTCGGTGGCGTACTTGTACGCGGCGCGGGCGTCCGGCACCTCGATGGCGAGGTCCACCACACCGTCGCCGTGCTCGGCGACGTGCTCGGCCAGGAAGCGGCCGCGCTCGGTGGAGGTCTTGATGACGGAGGTGAACACGAAGCGGGCGGCGCCGCTGGTCAGCACGTAGCTGGCGGTCTCGCGGCTGCCGTTCTCCGGTCCGGAGTAGGCAACGAGCTTCATGCCGAAGGCCGTCGAGTAGTAGTGCGCGGCCTGCTTGGCGTTGCCCACGGCGAAGACGACCGCGTCCATGCCCTTCACCGGGAAGGGGTCGGCCTGCCGCGCGGATTCGGGGGTGTGATGGATGGTCTCAGTCATGCGAGGAGAGTCCCTCCGTACCGCAAGCTGCGCAATAGTTCGCGTTTTTACTGGTCAATGTGTGCAGCGAATGGCCAGTATTGGAGGGCGTTCTGTACATGATGACCATCCGGAGGCCACGATGTCGATCGATCATCTGGACGGGCGGCTGATCGTGCTGCTCGCACGCGAGCCCCGGATCGGGGTCCTGGAGGCGTCCCGGCGGCTCGGGGTCGCGCGCGGCACGGTCCAGGCGCGGCTCGACCGGCTTCAGTCGAATGGAGTCATCCGGGGCTTCGGCCCGGACGTCGATCCGGCCGCGCTCGGCTACCCGGTCACCGCCTTCGCCACCCTGGAGATCAAACAGGGCCAGGGGGCGGACGTACGGGCCCATTTGGCGACCGTGCCCGAGGTCCTGGAGCTGCACACGACCACCGGGCACGGCGACATGCTGTGCCGTCTGGTGGCCCGCTCCAACGCCGATCTCCAGCGGGTGATCGACCGGGTTGTCGGTTTTGATGGCATCGTCCGGGCCTCCACGGCGATCGTCATGGAGAACCCGGTCCCGCTGCGGATCATCCCGCTGGTGGAGCAGGCGGCTCAGGACTCCGTCCCCGGGGGTGCCTGACCCCGGACCGACAGGGGTGAGCGCGCGTGGGTTTCTGGGACTACGTGTCCAACCGGCACCAGCAGCTGCTCACCGACGCCCTCCAGCACGCGAGCGCGGTGGTCCAGTGCATGGTGATCGCGACCGTGCTCGGCGTCGTGATCGGCGTGGTGACGTACCCCAGCGGCTGGGCGGCGGGCCTGGCCATCACCTCGACCTCCTCGATCCTCACGATCCCCTCGCTCGCCATGATCGGTCTGCTGATCCCGCTGGTGGGTCTGGGCGTGGCGCCCACCGTCGTGACCCTGACGCTGTACGGGCTGCTCCCGATCGTGCGGAACTCGATCGTGGGGCTGCGCGGGGTGGACCCCTCGCTCGTGGACGCGGCCAAGGGCATCGGGATGTCGCGCATCGCCCGCCTGCTGCGGGTCGAACTCCCGCTGGCCTGGCCGCCGATCCTCACCGGCATCCGGGTCTCCACGCAGATGCTGATGGGCATCGCGGCGATCGCCGCCTACGCCTCGGGCCCCGGGCTCGGCAACGAGATCTTCCGCGGGATCGCCTCGCTCGGCAGCGCCAACGCCATCAACCAGGTGCTCGCGGGCACCCTCGGCATCGTGGTGCTCGCCCTGCTCTTCGACGCGGTGTACGTACTGATCGGCCGACTCACCATCCCGAGGGGGATCCGTGTCTGAGCGAACCGAGTCCGAGCCGGGCAGTGCCGCCGCCTCGGGCGCCTCCATCCAGCTGGAGAACCTCACCAAGCGGTACCCGGGCAACCCCAGCCCGTCGGTGGACAGCGTCTCCATGGAGATCAAGGCGGGCGAGACCGTGATCTTCGTGGGCCCGTCCGGCTGCGGGAAGTCGACCACCCTCAAGATGATCAACCGCCTGATCGAGCCGACCTCCGGCCGCATCCGGATCAACGACGAGGACGTCACCGACATCGACCCGGTGAAGCTGCGCCGCAAGGTCGGGTACGCGATCCAGTCGTCCGGGCTCTTCCCGCACATGACGGTGGCCGAGAACATCGCGCTCGTACCGAAGATGGTCGGCTGGTCCAAGGCGAAGGTGAAGGACCGGGTGGAGGAGATGCTCGACCTGGTCGGGCTCGACCCGCGCGAGTTCCACGGCCGCTATCCGCGTCAGCTCTCCGGCGGACAGCAGCAACGGGTGGGCGTGGCAAGGGCGTTGGCGGCCGATCCACCGGTCCTTTTGATGGACGAGCCGTTCGGTGCGGTCGACCCGATCACCCGCGACCACCTCCAGGACGAGCTGATCCGCCTCCAGCACGAGCTGCACAAGACGATCGTGTTCGTCACCCACGACTTCGACGAAGCGATCAAACTGGGCGATCGGATCGCCGTTCTGCGCGAACGATCGCACATCGCTCAATTCGATACGCCCGAGGCCATCCTGACCAACCCGGCCGACGACTTCGTGTCCGGGTTCGTGGGCGCGGGTGCCGCCCTCAAGCGGCTCAACCTCACCCGCGTACGGGATGTGGAGATGGCCGAGTTCCCCACGGTCACGGTCGACGACCCGCTTCAGTCGATCTTCAACAAGCTCCGCAGCGGCCCGCACAACGAGCTGCTCATGCTGGACCGCAGGAACCGGCCCTACAAGTGGCTGCGGCGCGGCGACCTGATGCGCGCCAAGGGCTCGCTCGCGCGGGCCGGGCAGCTGGTGCACGACACGGTGACCCGGGACGCGACGCTGCACGACGCCCTGGAGGCCGTGCTCATCGACTCGGGCGGCCGGGTCGCGGTGACCGGGCGGCGCGGCGAGTACATCGGCGTCGTCGACATGGAGACGCTGATGAACTCCGTGCACGAGCTCCTGGAGGCCGACCGGCTCGCCGCCATCGAGCACCAGCACGACCTGGAAGAACTCCGCCACCACCAGACCGAACAGGAGCTGGAGGGCGGTGCGGAGGAGTCATGACGCCCAGGAGCCCCGCCCCGGCCGAGCGCCCGCCGGGCGAGCACGAGGTCAAGGGCCATGCCTTCCGCGACGAGCTGACCGACGCGCTCGCCGGCCCCCTCGCCGAACCCGAGGAGGAGAGCCCGGCGCCCGGGAAGCCGGCCCGGCGGATCACCTGGCAGAAGCTGGTGTTCCTGCCGCTCTTCATCGCGGTGGTCCTCGTGATCACGTACTTCTGGATCACCAGCGTCCAGCTGGACTCGATCGCGAAGAACTCCCTCGACCACGGCAACGTCCAGCTGCGGCTGTGGCAGCACGTGAAGCTGACCGCGATCTCCACGTTCTGGGTGCTGGTCATCGCGATCCCGCTGGGCATCGCGCTGACCCGGCGCGGGGTGAGCCGGGCGGCCCCGCTGGTCACCGCGATCGCCAACACCGGCCAGGCCACCCCGGCCATCGGCCTCCTTGCGCTGCTGGTGATCTGGCTCGGCATCGGGCCCGGCACCGCCGTCATCGGCATGGTGATCTACGCGGTGCTTCCGGTGCTCTCCAACACGGTGGCCGGGCTCAAGGCGATCGACCCGCAGCTGGTGGAGGCCTCGCGCGGCATCGGCATGTCGGCGCTCGGCACCCTGGGCAGGGTCGAACTGCCGCTCGCGGTACCACTGATCCTCGCCGGGGTGCGCACCGCGCTCGTCCTGAACGTCGGCACCGCGACGCTCGCCACCTTCGGCGGCGGAGGCGGCCTCGGCGACCTGATCACCTCCGGCATCCAGACCCAGCGCATGCCGGTCCTGGTCCTCGGCTCGATCCTGACGGTGGCGCTCGCCCTGCTCGTGGACTGGCTGGCCTCGCTGGCCGAGGTGGCGCTGACCCCGCGCGGACTGGAGGTGGCGTGATGCGGCGGCTCCGTACGGCGCTGGCAGCGGCCTCGGGCGCTCTGGCGCTGCTCGCCGCGGTGTCCGGCTGCGGGCTCAAGTCCGGCTCGCCGATGGTGGACGACGTGGTGCCCGGCTCGGTCGGCAGGGGCCTGCCCCTCAAGGGGGCATCCCTGACGGTCACGTCGAAGAACTTCAGCGAGAACATCGTCCTCGGCCAGATGGTCGGCCTGGTCTTCAAGGCGGCCGGCGCCGAGGTCCTCGACCGTACGAACCTGCCCGGGTCGATCAGCGCCCGCGAGGCGATCGTGAAGGGCGACGCGGACGCGATGTACGAGTACACGGGCACGGCGTGGATCACCTATCAGGGCAACGCCAAGCCGATCACGAACCCGCAGGCGCAGTGGGCGGCGGTCCGCGGGGCCGACCTGAAGAACGGCGTGACGTGGCTCTCCCAGTCGACCCTCAACAACACCTATTCGCTCGGCATCAGCCAGGCCAACAACGCCAAGTACCACCTCAGGACGCTCTCGGACGTGGCCGCGCTGTCGAAGAAGGACCCCTCGGCGGTGACGCTCTGCGTGGAGAACGAGTTCGCCTCGCGCGAGGACGGGCTGCCCGGGATGCAGAAGGCGTACGGGATGGCGATCCCCGCCTCCCACATCCAGAAGATGGACGCCGGGATCATCTACACCCAGGTCTCCAAGTCCAGCTCCTGCCTGCTCGGCGAGGTGTTCACCACCGACGGCCGCATCAAGGCGATGAACCTGGCGACCCTCCAGGACGACAAGCACTTCTTCCCCAACTACAACGCGGCACCCGAGCTGCACAGCAGGACGTACGAGAAGTACCCGGCGATCGCCGGCCTCCTCGACCCGCTCAGCGCCAGGCTCACCACGCAGGTCGCCCGGGATCTCAACGCCAAGGTCGACGTGGAGGGCAGGGACCCGCACGACGTGGCGCTGGACTGGCTGGTGTCGCAGGGGTTCGTCAAGAAGGGGTGACCTTCGCCCGGTCCTGTCGGGTACGGCCTGCAAAGAACCCAGTGCAAAGAAGTTGATGCAAAGGAAGCGTTGCAACATTCTCTTTGCATAGCTACCTTTGGAACATGCCCGAGAACAAGCAGCCCGCCCCTGAGCCCGACCCCGGCGCCGGCCCCGCCCTGAACGCGGCCGGCGAGCGCATCCTCGACGCCCGCTCCCTGCGCGGCCTCGCCCACCCCCTGCGCATCCGGATCCTGAAGTCGCTGCGCCACGACGGCCCGGCCACCGCATCCCAACTCGGCGAGCGGCTCGGCGAGTCGAGCGGCGCGACCAGCTATCACCTGCGCCAGCTCGCCGCGCACGGCTTCGTCGAGGACGACCCCGGCCGCGGCAAGGGCCGCGAGCGCTGGTGGAAGGCCGTGCACAACGGCACCTCGTTCGCCGACGACCTGCACACCAGCACCGACCCGGAGGTGCGGGGCGCGGCCAACCTGTTCCTGCACGAGATCGCCGGCATCCACACCCAGGAGCTCTCGACCTGGCTCGCCACCATGCACGACTGGCCCGAGCCCTGGTCCACCAGCGGCGACCTGAGCGACTTCACGCTCAGCCTCACGGCGGCCCAGCTGCACGAGCTCAACGAGAAGCTGCACGCGGTCGTCGAGACGTACCGCACGATCGCCCCCGACGAGACCGGCGACGCCGCCCAGGTCCGCGTCCATCTGCACTCCTTCCCGCGCTCCCACCCGTCCCGCTGAAAGGACCGCCGCCATGCACAGCGACACCCACCTCCTCCTTCACCACCTGCGCGCCGCCGAGCTGGCGGCCGAGACCCGCACCGCGCTCCCCCGCGAGCCCCGCGCCCTGCGGGCCCGACTGGGCTGGATACTGGTCGAGTTGGGACTCCGTCTGACCCAGCAGGCCCCGCACCGGCAAGCCCGCCTCGCATGAGCGGGCCGGGGGGACACCGCGACAGAAGGCCGCTCGCGGCCGTACTGACCGCCAACGCCGTTTCGGCGACCGGCAGTTCACTCACCCTGATCGGGGTGCCGTGGTTCGTGCTGCAGACCACCGGAAGCGCGGGCCGGGCCGGGGTCGTCGCCTTCTGTGCGACGCTGCCGATCGTGGTCTCGGCCCTGATCGGCGGCCCGGTCATCGACCGCATCGGCCGCCGCCGGGTCTCGGTCGGCTCCGATGCCGTCTGCGGGCTCGCGGTCGCCGCGATCCCGCTCCTGCACCACACCGGACTCCTCGAATTCTGGATGCTGTGCGCCCTGATGGCGCTCGGCGGCCTCGCCCACACCCCGGGCGTCACCGCCCGCTACGTCCTGCTTCCGGACCTCGCCCGCCAGGCCGGTACGACCCTGGCGCGTGCGGCCAGCGTGTACGACGCCGTCGCGCGCGGCTCCCGGATGACCGGCGCGGCCCTGGCCGGCGTGCTCATCGCGCTGACCGGCGCCGGCGACGTCCTCCTCATCGACGGCGCGACCTTCGCCGTCTCGGCGGTGCTGGTCGCGACCGGCCTGCGCGACGTCCGCGCGGCACGCCCCCGGCGCGAGGAGCCACCGGTCTCCCTGCGCACCTACAAGGCCGAACTCCGCGAGGGATACGGCTACTTGGCGCGCACCCGGCTGTTGCTCGCGGTGGTCACGATGGTGATGCTGATGAACGGCACCGACCAGGGCTGGACCGCCGTACTGCTCCCGGTGCACGCCGAGCAGGAGCTGGGCGGCGCGACCCAACTCGGCCTGCTCGCCGCCCTGTTCGGGGCGGGCGGCCTGTCCGGCGCGCTCCTGTACGGCCTGATCGGCCATCGTTTCTCGCGCCGTACGGTCTTCACGGTCTGCGTGCTGCTGTGCGGGGCGCCCCGGTACGCGGTCGCCGCGCTGACCGGCACCACCCTGCCGCTGGCCGTCACGATGCTGGTCGCGGGGCTCGCGAGCGGCGCGCTCAACCCGATCCTGACCACGGTGATCTACGAAAAGGTGCCGGACGAGCTGCGCAGCCGGGTCGCCGGGGTGCTCACGGCGGGCTGCGAACTGGCGATGCCGCTCGGCGGGCTCGCCGCGGGCTTCCTCGTGGAGGCGGCCGGGGTGCGCGGCGCACTGCTCGCGGTCGGCGGGGTCTATCTCCTGGCGACGCTGAGCCCGCTGGTCTTCCCGGCCTGGAAGGACATGGACGCGGGCGCCGTCAGCAGGACGGAACCGGGGCGCCCTTCTGCAGCGCCTGGAGCGCGGACACCGCACCCTTCAGCGTAGTCACGGGGATCAGGCGCAGCCCCTTGGGCAGCTCGGACTGCGCGTCCGAGCACTCCGCCTTCGGTACGAGGAAGACGGTCGCCCCGTCCCGGGCCGCGGCCTGCGTCTTGAGCGCGACCCCGCCGACCGCGCCGACGTCCCCGTTCTCCGTGATCGTCCCCGTACCGGCGATATTGCGGCCGCCGGTGAGGTCGCCGCCGGAGCCGTTGCCGTTCAGCTTGTCGATGATGCCGAGGGTGAAGAGCAGGCCCGCGCTCGGGCCGCCGACGTCGGCGAGGTGGAGGTCGACCTTGACCTTGTCGGGGCTGAGGCCGAGGTAGCCGAGGGCCGCGACGGACGCGGCGTCCTGCGACTGCTTCATCTGGGCCTGGTTGTGCTCGGAGATCTCCTTCTCGCTGCCGCCGCCCGGATAGACCGAGTCGCGCGGCATCACGGCCCGGTCGGTACGGAACCAGCCGTCGACGACGTCGGAGATGCCGACGTCCGTGTGGGGCCCGGTCGCCACGATGGTGGTCATCCGCAGCTGCCCGCTGGTGGGGCGGGTGGGCGCGCCGGAGATGGTGATCACCGGTTTGCCCTCGTCGTCGCCGAGTACGTTCGCGGTCGGCCCCGGCTGCGCCACCGCGAACGGCAGCGGCGCGAAGCAGGCGACGGCGAGCAGCGCCACGACCGGAGCGGCGCCGATGGCGAGGTTGCGGAGGCGGGGGTGACGAGTGAGCACGGCCCCAATCTATCCGTACGCACCCGGCCGCCCCGGGCACGGGCCCGGGCGGCCGGGTCCGGACAAAGGGCCGGGGCGTCGGTTCGGCGCGGGGATCCGGCTCGGCGCAGGGCGTCGGCTCAGCGCAGGGCGTCGGCCACTTCCCTCGCCGCGTCCACGACACGGGGCCCGACCCGTTCGGGCACGGCGTCGGCGAGCATCACCACGCCGACGCTCCCCTCTATCCCGGTGACCCCGACCAGCGGCGCCGCGGCCCCGCTCGCGCCTGCCTCCAGCTCGCCGTGGGTGAGGGTGAACCCGGGCTCGGCGAGGCCCCCGGCCTGGCGGGCCGCGAGGATCGCCCGGCCGGCGGCGCCCTTGTCCAGGGCGTGGCGGAACCCGGCCCGGTAGGCGACGTGGTAGTCGGTCCAGGTCGGCTCGACCACGGCGACCGCGAGCGCGTCCGAACCGTCGACGAGGGTGAGGTGGGCGGTGGCGCCTATGTCCTCGGCGAGCGAGCGCAGCGCGGGCAGCGCGGCCTCGCGGACCAGCGGATGCACCTGGCGGCCCAGGCGCAGCACGCCGAGCCCGACCCGGGCGCGGCCGCCCAGGTCACGTCGTACGAGGGCGTGCTGCTCCAGGGTCGCGAGCAGGCGGTAGACGACCGTGCGGTTGACGCCGAGTTTGTTGGACAACTCGGTGACCGTCAGACCGTGGTCGGTGTCGGCGAGCAGCTTGAGGACGCGTAGTCCCCGGTCGAGCGTCTGGGAGGTCTCCGCGGTCACGACACCCACTCCTTAAGTGGTGAGTCGCGGCGGCACTCTCACGTGGTTCGCGGCGCCGGTCCCATCGGCATCGCGCGCAGAGCCCGCCGGCGAGGCCAAGGCACCGGCTGCGCTCCGCGGCGACGCTGCCACGGGGCGTTTGCATGGCCGGGACAGTAGCGAGCGGACACCGCTCAGCGGAAGACCTCGTCCAGAATCCGGGCGCGATCAGAATTCCGGGCCCCATGGAATGGGCGAACCAGCCCCAACGGATGGACAAATAATGTCCGTGGGCGACGAATTTGATCCCTGTTCGATCACGTTCAGGACCTAAGTCCGTCTTGGTGAGGACCTTGGGCGACCGGAATGGATTTACCGGGACATTACTGTGGCAGTCGTCCGAGGGGCGTCCGTGGGGGCCGGTCCTCGTACGCATCCCGTACCCAAGGGATCGAACGGGGCCCGGCAACGCACGCCGGGCCCCGTTCGCAGTGTGCACCCGCTACTTCATGCGGGTCGCCCACTCCTGGACCTTCTTGATCCGCTCGCGGAGCTGGCCGGCCGTGGCCTCCGCGCTCGGCGGCCCGCCGCACACCCGGCGCAGCTCGGTGTGGATGACGCCGTGCGGCTTGCCGCTCTGGTGGACGTACGCGCCGACCATCGTGTTCAGCGACTTGCGCAGTTCGAGCAGTTCCTTGTGCGAGACGACGGGGCGCCGCTCGGCGGGCATTTCGAGCAGATCGGCCTGCTCGGCCGGCTTCTGGCGGCTGTGCGCGATCTGCCGGGCCTGCCGCTTCTGCAGCAGCATCTGCACCTGGTCCGGTTCGAGGAGCCCGGGAATCCCGAGATAGTCCTGCTCCTCCTCGCTTCCCGGGTGGGCCTGCATGCCGAATTCGGCGCCGTTGTACATGACCCGGTCGAAGACGGCATCGGATTCGAGGGCCTCGAAGGGGAGCATGTCGTCCCCGGTGTCCTCGTCCTGCTGCTTGTTCGCGTCGTCCATTTCCTGTTCGGACTCGGCGTACGGGTCTTCTTCCTCGCCGTCCTTCTTCGGCTTGTCGAGCACGTGGTCGCGCTCGACCTCCATCTCATTGGCGAAGCCGAGCAGCATCGGAATGGTGGGGAGGAAAACGGAAGCGGTCTCGCCGCGCCGCCGCGAACGCACGAAACGGCCGACGGCCTGGGCGAAGAAGAGGGGGGTGGAAATGGTGGTGGCGTACACGCCGACGGCCAGGCGCGGCACGTCGACGCCCTCGGACACCATGCGGACGGCGACCATCCACCGGGAGTCGCCCTCGCTGAACTCGTCGATCCGCTTGGAGGCGCCGGTGTCGTCGGAGAGGACGACGGTGGCCTTCGTGCCGGTGATCTCGCGGATCAGCTTGGCGTAGGCGCGGGCGGAGTCCTGGTCGGAGGCGATGACGAGCGCCCCGGCGTCCGGAATGGCCTTCCTGACTTCGGTGAGCCGCTGGTCGGCGGCCCGCAGCACATTGGGCATCCAGTCGCCGCGCGGGTCGAGCGCGGTGCGCCAGGCCTGCGAGATGGCGTCCTTGGTCATGGGCTCGCCGAGCCGGGCGGCGATCTCGTCACCGGCCTTGGTGCGCCAGCGCATGTTGCCGCTGTAGCTCATGAATATGACGGGCCGCACGACCCCGTCGGCGAGCGCGTTGCCGTATCCGTACGTGTAGTCGGCGGAGGACCGCCGGATGCCGTCGTTCCCCTCCTCGTACGTGACGAAGGGGATGGGGTTGGTGTCGGACCGGAAGGGCGTACCGGTGAGCGCGAGCCGCCGGGTGGCCGGGTCGAAGGCTTCGAGGCAGGCCTCGCCCCACGACTTGCTGTCGCCGGCGTGGTGGATCTCGTCCAGGATCACCAGGGTCTTGCGCTGCTCGCAGCGGTTGCGGTGCAGCATGGGGCGCACGCCGACACCGGCGTAGGTGACGGCGACGCCGTGGTACTCGCGGCTCAGCGGCCCGGCGCTGTAGTCCGGGTCGAGCTTGATGCCGACGCGGGCCGCCGCGTCCGCCCACTGCTTCTTGAGGTGCTCGGTCGGCGCGACGACGGTGATCTGCTGGACCACGTGGTGGTGCAGCAGCCACGACGCGAGCGTCAGCGCGAAGGTCGTCTTGCCGGCGCCGGGCGTCGCGACGGCGAGGAAGTCGCGCGGCTGCTCCTGGACGTACCTCTCCAGGGCACCCTGCTGCCAGGCACGCAGCTTGTTGGCGGTGCCCCAGGGGGCGCGGCCGGGGAAGGCGGGTGAGAGGTGGTGGGAGGCGGTAGTAGTCACGGTCTCCGGTTCGGGGCTCTCGGTTGTACGGGGTCAGGGGCGTCGGGGTTGGGGCCGGGGGCTGCGCCGAGGCTGGGCGGGGCTCTGTTTCCGGGTCGGCACCTGCGGCATTGAGGCGGGGCTGGGCTTCGTCCGGATCGGCACCGGCTGGCTTGGGGCTGGGGCTGAACTCCGTCCGGTTCGGCGGGCCGGGGCGGGTTCGGGCGCCGGCGCTTACGTACGACAACCGGGCCACCTTACCGGCGCGGGCCGGCCGACCCCGGCGGAACGCCTCCCGGCGGGCCGGGGTTGAGACCGGCCTCACAGGGGTGGGGCTCCCCCGCTCAGCCCCGCTCCCCCACCCGCCCCGCCACGAACGCCCCGCTCAGCGCCACCACCCCCATCGGCAGAAACACCACCAGGAACGCCCCCGGATGCGAGGCGGCCGGACCCGAGACCGCGCCGCCGCCCAGCGCCGCGAACCCCGCCCCGCCCGCCGCGAGCAGCAGCACGTTGGACAGGCCGTCCGAGATCTGGAGGGCGGCGGAATTCGCGCCGGCCTCCTGCGGGGCCGACAGCTTCAGGAGCAGCACGCTCGTCGAGGCGATCACCATGCCCATGCCGAAACAGCCCACGCCCCACGCGACGCCGACCACCCACACCGGCACCGCCGCGACGAGCACGCTCGGCGCGGCCACTATCGCGAGGGCCACAAGCACCATCCCGGCCACCATCAGCCGCTCCCGGTACGCCTCCATCCGGGGCCGGGCCTGCACGTACGAGCCCAGCGCCCAGGTCGCCCCGCCCACGGCCAGCGACAGCCCGGCCATCGTCGGCGTGAGCCCGCGCTGGGTGACGAGCATCAGCGGCACGAACGACTCCGCCGCGATGAACGACCCCGCCGCCACCCCGCGCAACAGCACCACCGCGGGCAGTCCGCGTGCCGCCCGCCAGGTGCCGTGCGGCAGCAGGGCGCGCCGTCCCGCGACCGCCGGGGCGAGCAGGGCCACGCCCGCCACGAACGGCAGCACGGACAGCCACCTCAGCTCCTGCCCCGCGTACTGCAGCAGCCCGGCCCCGACCGAGATCCCCAGCGCCAGCTTGATCCGGCGCCGGTCGAAGGGTTCGACGGGCGCCGACGGATCGGCCGGCCCCGACGCCATCCGCCGCGTCGCGGGCAGCGCGAGCGCCAGCGGGAACACCACGAGCGCCGGAATCCCGATGAACACCCAGCGCCAGCCCAGCTGTTCGGTGGCCGTCCCCGCCACGAGCGGCCCCACCACCGAGGGCACCACCCAGCCCGCCGCGAACGCCGCCATGATCGTCGGCTGGAGCCGCGCGGGATAGGCCCGCCCGATGACGACGTACAGCGCGACGATCACAAGGCCGCCGCCGAGCCCCTGCACGGCCCGCCCCGCGATGAACGTCCACATGTTCAGCGCGGTCCCGGACAGCAGCAGCCCCGCCGCGAACCCCGACATCCCGACCCCGAGCGCCCCGAGCGGCCCGCGCCGGTCGGCCCACTGCCCCGCGACGACCATCCCGAACAAACTCGTCGTGAAGTACGCGGAGAAGGCGAAGGCGTACAGCGACACCCCGTCGAGCTCCCGCGCCGCGACGGGCATGGCCGTACCCACGGCGGTCGCCTCGAAGGCGATGAGCAGCACGACGGTGACGATCCCGAAGCTCAGCGCGCGGTACTCCCGCCCCAGAATCCCCCCGGCGACACCCCCTCCGGGGAGGTCAGCGGTCGGGGCATCCGTACGGGGTCCGGAGGATTCAAGGGCACTCATCCGGCCAGAGTAAGAGGCGTACTGCGTACTGGCCCCTGTCAAAAGGTGGGATCCCGACTACCCGAATAGTCGTAGTCCCACGCCCGAACATGAACGCCGCATGGCAGTCCCGTTGCACCCAGCGGGACACCCTTCCCCTCCCCCGCACCCGCCCCCTACGGTCATTCCAACGCACCAGCACACGGCCGTGTGCCCGAGTGGTTGAGGGGCTCGCCTGCAAAGCGAGTTACGCCGGTTCGATTCCGGTCACGGCCTCCAACAGCCGGATCAATTCCGGCACTTGAGCTTCTGCTTGGCGAACTGGACGTACTGCTTCATCAGGGTGGTCAGTACGTCCGTCACATGCTGCGTGCTGGGTGCACTGTTCGCGGTCAAGCCCAGCTCGACGACCTCGACCTCCGCCGGGGAGACATTGCTCGGTGACGGTGGCAGGCCGGGGCGCTCACAACGGAAGTAGGCCCTGGCGCCGCCGCGGAAGACAATGCCCTTGTCTCCCGCCGCTATGGGCGTGGGCCCGAACTGTGTCAGCGAGTTCCAGACGTGCTTCTCCAGATCGCTTCCCGCTGACCACGAGCGGTCTCCCCAAGCGGTGAACCGAGATTCCCCGTCGACATGGATCTGGCAGCCCGCAGACTTGAAGCGCCCGTAGAGATCGAAGACCGGGTCGCCCTTGATCTCCGCGTTCGGGTCCGTGGCCTTCGGCAGCAGAGCGGCAACCGCGGTCCCGTCGAACGCTCGCCAGCAGACCTTCGGCGGCAGCGCGGGTACGACATGGTCGTCCGCCTCCGAACCGCCCGAGCATCCACCGACTGCCGGTATCGCCATCAGTGCGACGGCGAGCGATATCGTCGCCGTCCTGCTGCTCCTGCCCCCGCGGGTGCGGCCCGCCGAACGCGAGCCCCACTGGCGGCGGGTCACTTCCCTCCGCCGGGGGCGGTCGAGCTGGCCAGGAAGCTCCGGCCTGCGACATGGCCCGCCGCGGCACCGGTGGAAGCCGTGCCCCGGTACTCCTGGACGTCATGTCCCGCGGCACCCGCGCTCCTGCCTGCGGTCGACACGGCGTCCGCCGCGGATCGCTTGACCTTCTCCTCAGCCTGCGAGTACGCGGTCGCAGCCTCCTGAGCCGCCAACCCCGAGGAGTCCTGCTGGGCGTTCTCGAGGGAGGACTTGGAGATTTCCTCCTTCAGCCACTCCACGGCGTCGCCCCCAACCGGAATCATCTCCACATATTTCGCGCCCACCGCGTCGATGATGCGGTTCGTCCACTCGACGTTGTCCTCGACAGCGGTGTTGAACTGGGCATCCGCCGCTGAATGCTTCTCGTAAATCGCCTCGACGCGGGCTTGGGTCATGATTCCCGAGATCTCACCCCCCGGGTAGACCGCATTGCGAATAGCCTCCCCCACATCGGAGCCATGGTTCTCCGGGTGGGCGAACACGTCACGCACCAGCAGTGTCGTATACGCCTGTTGAGCATTCGTGATCGCGCCATACGCATCGGGGTCCTGGGCCACGGCTCCCAGAAAATGGGCCAGCTGTCCGGTGTCGGCGAACTTCGCCAGCACCCCGAAGGGCTTGGCCTGATCCGCCCCGTTCTCGACCCTCGCCTGAATATCAGCCATATACTCCGCAGCCATATTCCCAAAGTTCCCCGAAAGCCCCTCCAGCTTCCCCGGCGCATCGTCCTCGCCCAGGATCAAGGACGGATCCGCGCCGATCTTCGCGACCACCTTTTCCATCACGTTCGCCATCGCCGCCGTGTGCTCCACCGGCTTCGCCGTCTCGTCGCCCGGGATGCGGCCCGTGACCGCTGCCTCCAGGGCGTTGCCCAGGGCGGACTGGTACGGGGTGCGGGCGTCGGGGAGGGCGTCGTAGCGGTCGTCCGTGGGGGGCTTGTCCAGGAGGTGGTCGACCATGCTGAGCCGGCCGCCACCGGGCGCCCGGACCGCCGCGTCGTCCGCCGTCACCAGGCCGTTGCCGTCGCTGTCCGAACGGACCGGCTCGTTGAAGAACTCCGCGGACGACTCCGGGTTGTTGGACATCGCCGACATCAGGCCGGTCAGCGGGTCGAAGCCCCGGCCGCCCGACGGGTCGAGGTTCAGGGCCATGCCCGGGACCTGCGGTACACCCTGCTCGAAGACCTTCGGGTTCTGGTGCTCGAACCCCACCATGTCGCGGGCGACCGGCAGCAGGAACTCCCTGTCGTACGTGCCGTGCCGCAGCAGCGCCCCCAGTGCCTGGTACCCGTACACCTTCGTCCCCGCGCCCGCGAAACCGCTGACGTCGACCGGGCGGCGGCCCGCCCGCATCAGGTCGGTCGTCCAGGGGCCGTCGAGGTGGCCGGGGGTGTGCGGGTTCGTGGCGAGGCCCAGCATCGGGCCCAGGTCGTCCTGGACGTGGCGGACCATCGCCGCCCGGTCCAGGCCCGCCGGGCCGAGGCCCGTCGCGTCGAGGGAGAGCCGGGTGTAGAACCCCAGCGTTCCCTGCGCGCCGAGCCGCCGGTAGAAGGACGTCGAGAACTCGGGGTCCTGGGCGTTCGCGTCCAGCAGGGTCTGGAGCTGCTTGAGCTCCTCCACGTTGCGGGCCGTGCCGCCCTCGCCCGTGACGCGCTTCGCCAGGTCGACCGCCCGCGCGGCCTCCTCGTCGTCCAGGGAGGCGAACCGTGGTGCGCTGAAGTCGTGTTCGTTCGGGAGGTTCGCCGTCAGGGCGAGGCGCAGCGACTCGTCCGCCGCGTCGCACCCGGCGATCAGCGCGTCCACCTTGCGCTGCCAGGCCGCGACATGCTCCCGCTCGGCCTTCATGTCCTTCGCCAGCCCGTCGTACTCGGGGTCGTGTCGCCTCGCAGCGTCGTCCGCGACCGGGTGGCGGGCCACGACCCGGCCCTTCCCGTCGACCGCGATGCCGTTCTGCTCCGCGCCGTCGAGAACGGCCTGCAGCCCGTCCTTCGCCTTCTTGAACTCCGTGTACGCATCGAGCAGGAGCCGGTGCACACCCTCGGCCTCCTGCTCGGCGTCCGCGAACTCCTTCACCGTCTTGCGGACGAACTCGCGGGTAACCCCCGCGTTCACCCCGGCCCACCTGGCCGTCTCGGCGTGCACCCGCATGCCGTCGTGCGCCTCGTCGGACAGCCTCTTCAGGCTGCGCGCCATGTCGGACCAGTCGTCCACCGCCGTTTTGAGCTTGTCGACCGGCGCGTTCACCACATCCGCGTACTTCAGCAACTGCCGCTATCCGTCCGCTAGTTGATGTAGCCGCTGATCACCGAGACGGCCGCCAGGGCGCCCTGTACGCGCGCGTCGTCCTTCCCGTGCTGGGCGGTCGAGTAGTCGAGGTGGTTCGAGATCTGCGCGCAGGCGTCGCGGAGCGTCGTGTACTGGCTCTGCCAGGTGTCGTGGACCTTCATCAGGGCGGCGCCACTGGTGAAGTTGTCCGCGCTGAGCGCCCGCGCCGCTTCGAAGGTGGCCGCTCTCGCGTGATCGCCGTCGCGCCGGAATCCGTCGTACAGCTTGTGCGCGTCCGAGCCGATCACCCCGAGATCATCGGCGTGCGCGACGAGATCCCCGCCGCCCGAACCCTGCGCCGCCGCCCCTGACGCCATCCCCAACTCCCGTTCTGTACGCGTGCATTACGGAATCTTTGCCGTCAGCGTACGGGAGGGAGATCCCACGGGTTCTGCGTCAGAGGGCACTCAGGGGTGAATCGGCGGCCGTACTCATGTCCCGGGATTCACCTCGGCCGGGCCCGTCGCCCGCGCGCGGCCTCACGCCGCCAGCGGTTCGAGCGCCTCGTTGAGGAGCGCCCCGTCCTCGGTCAGCGCGTACTCGACGCGGGGCGGCACCTGGTCGTACGAGACGCGGCTCACCACGCCGTCCGCCTCCATCTCGCGCAGGTGCGAGGCGAGAACCTTCTCGGTGATTCCCGGCAGCAATCGGCGCAGTTCACCGAAGCGGCGACAGGGGTGTTCGTGGAGGGCCCAGAGGATCAGCACCTTCCACTTGCCGCCGATCACCTCCATCGCGGTGTCGATCCCGCAGATGTGCCCGTCCGGCGCGCCCGGCCGGTTCAGCGTCGTCATGCCCCACCCCCTCCAGAACGCTCTGACCTGCTCACTCACCCCAGGGTAACCACCCACTCCCAAGTGCGTACTTGATCATGCATCGGGTCGCGGCGAGCCTGAACCGCATGACACAGCACCCTGATCACCCCGAGAAGCCCTCGCTCACTCTCCTCGGCCTCGGCGCCATGGGCTCCGCCCTCGCCCGTACCTGGCTGGCCGCCGGGCACCCGCTCACCGTCTGGAACCGCAGCCCCGCCCGCGCTGCCACGATCGCCGCCGAAGGCGCGCGGGCCGCCGGCAGTGCCGCCGAGGCCGTGGCGGCCAACTCCCTTGTCATCACGTGCCTGTTGGACGACGAGTCTGTCGGTGACGCCCTTGCGGGGGCGGACCTGGCCGGCAAGGACCTCGTCAATCTGACCACCAGCACTCCGGCCCAGGCCAGGGCCCGCGGCGCGTGGGCGCGCGAGCGGGGCGCCCGCTACCTGGACGGCGGGATCATGGCCGTACCGCCGATGATCGGCGTACCCGAAGCGGGCGGTTACGTCTTCTACAGCGGCTCGCGCGAGCTGTTCGAGCGGCATCGGGAGACACTGGCCGTTCCGGTCGGCACCACCTACGTCGGCGAGGACGCGGGCTTCGCGGCGCTGCACGACGTGGCGCTGCTCAGCGCCATGTACGGGATGTTCGCGGGAGCCGCGCACGCCTTCGCCCTGATCCGCGAGGAGGACATCGACCCCGCCTCGCTCGCCCCGCTGCTCGCCGACTGGCTCGTCGCGATGGCGCCGTCGGTGCACCAGACGGCCGACCACCTGAAGAGCGGCGACTACACCAAGGGGGTCGTCTCCAACCTCGGCATGCAGGTGGCCGGAACCCCGACTTTCCTCGACACGGCCGAGCAGCAGGGCGTCAGCCCCGAACTGCTCGTTCCGTACTTCGCGTTGATGCGGCGGCGCCTGGCCGAGAGCAGTGCCGAGGAGAGCCTGACGGGCGTGGTCGACCTGCTCCGGCGCCGGCCGAACCACTAGCCCTGCTGGACCACCGCCGCCTGGGGGCGGATCGGGAGGCGGTTGACCGGGCGGCCGGTCGCGGCGCGGACCGCGGAGGCGATCGCGGCCGGCGAGGTGACCACCGGGACGGCGCTCGCCGCCTTGGCGCCGAAGGGGGCCACCACGTCGCGTTCCTCGACCAGTTTCACGATGCGGATGTCGGGGGCGTCGAGCGCGGTCGGCAGGGCGTAGCCCGTGAGGTCGGGGTGGCGGATCCGGCCGCGTACCGTACGCAGGTTCTCGGTGAGGGCCGCGCCCACGCCCTGGGTCACGCCGGCCTCGATCCGGGCCGCGAGCTGGCGGGGGTTGAGGATGCGGCCGACGTCCTGAGCCACGGCGAGTTCGACGACGCGGACCGAGCCGAGCTCGATGTCGACGTCGACCACCGCGCGGATCGCGCAGAACGCCAGGCCCACGAACGCGTCGCCCTGCCCCGTCTCGTCCAGCGGCTCGGTGGGGTGGGGGCGGCACTGGGCGGTGGCCCAGAGTTCCTTGCCGTCCATCGCCTCGGTCACCGTCGTGGACAGCACGCCGTCGTACGAGGTGATCTTGCCGTCGGCGATCTGGAGCAGCTCCGTGGACATGCCGAACTTGTGCGCCAGGGGCTGGAGCAGCTGGGTGCGGACCATCTTGGCCGCGCGCTCGACCGCGCCGCCGGACACCCAGGTGTGGCGGCCGTGGGTCGCGGGGCCCGCCGGGGGCTGGTCGGTGTCGACGGGGGCGACGTGGACCTCGTCGATGCCCAGGGTCTCCTGGACGATCTGGCGGGCCAGCGTGGTGAAGCCCTGGCCGGTCTCGACGGCCGCGCAGATGACCGTGGCGACGCCGTCCTGGACCTTGACGGTGGCCGTGGAGACCTCGTCGGTGCCCTCCGCGCCGAGCATGTGGACCATGCCGAGCGCGTAGCCGACGCCGCGCCGGACCGCGTCCGGCTCGCCCGCGCCCTCGGGGCCGCCCGGCAGCAGCCAGTCGTCCTCGGGGGCGTCCTTGGGGAGGGTCGGAAGCGGGAAGTCCCTTACGGCGGCGAGGAGTTCGGCCACCGGGGCCGGGCAGGTCACCGTCTGGCCGGTGGGCAGCAGATCCCCGGTCGCAAGCGCGTTGCGCATGCGCAGCTCGGCCGGGTCGAGGCCCAGCTTCGCCGCCAGCTTGTCCATTTGGCCCTCGTACGCCGCGCACACCTGCATGGCGCCCTCGCCCCGGACGTGCCCGGACGGCGGGTTGTTGGTGCGCACCGCCCAGCCCTCGACGAAGGCGTGCGGCACGACGTACGGGCCGCACGCGAACGCGACGGCGGCGGCCAGGGATTCGGAGGAGGCCTCGGCGTACGCCCCCGCGTCGAGCAGGATCTGCGCCTCGACCTTGACGAGGCGGCCCTCGGTGTCCGCGTGGTGGCGGTAGCGGAGGAGGGTGGGGTGGCGGTGGGCGTGGCCGAGGAAGGACTCCTCGCGGGTCGCGGTCAGCTTGACCGGGCAGCCCGTCTTCAACGCCAGCAGTCCCAGCGGGAGTTGGAAGCCGAGGTCCTCGCGGTCGCCGGTCGCGCCGGGCACGCCGGTGACCACGACCTTGACGCGGTCCGGCTCCAGGCCGAAGCAGGCGGCGGCCAGATCGCGGTCGCTGTGCGGGTCGGTGGAGGCGGCGTACAGCTCGACGCCGCCGTCGGGCCGGGGCACCGCGAGGCCCGCCTCGGCGCCGATCGGGGCCGGGTCCTGGCGGCCGATCCGGTACAGGCCCTCGACGACGACCTCGCCGGTGACCTCGGGGTCGCCGTACTGGAGCGGGATGTGCCGGATCAGGTTGCCGTCGGGGTGCAGCGGTTCGGCCGCGAACGCCTTCTCCGGGTCGGTGACCGGTTCGAGCACCTCGTACTCGACGGCGATCGCGGCGGCCGCGAGGCGCGCGGTGTCCGGGTGGTCGGCGGCCACGGCCGCGATGGGCTCGCCGTGGTGGCGTACGAACTCGGCGGCGAAGACCGGCCGGTCGGCGATGCGGCGGCCGAACGCCGGGTCGCCCGGAACGTCGGCGTGGGTCACCACGGACCGTACGCCCGGCATGGCGACCGCGGCCGAGGTGTCGATCGAGACGATGCGGGCGCAGGCGTGCGGGGCGCGCAGCACGGCCGCCCACAGCAGGCCCTCGGCCCACAGGTCGGCCGCGTAGGGGAAGGTGCCCTCGGTCTTGGCGCGCGCGTCGACCGGCGCGAGCGACGCGCCGATCCCGTGCGCGGGCGCCTGCTGCTCCGGCGCCGCCGCCGGGGAGGCGCCGTCGACCGTCGCGGTGGCTGCGTCGTTGCTCACGCCATGCCTCCGTCGTGCGTGTGCGGGGGCTTGGCGCTGCCGGCCCCGGGGGGTGCCTGGTGCGGGATGCGGGCCTCTTCGGCGGGGACCGCCCCGGCCGCCTCGCGGCCCGCCACGACGTCCTTCACCGCGTCGAGGACGCCACGGTAGCCGGAACAGCGGCACAGGTTGCCGCAGAGCGCCTGGCGGGTTTCGAGCTCGGTGGGGGCGTGGTTGCCTTCGAGCAGGTCGTGCACGGTCATGGCCATGCCGGGGATGCAGAATCCGCACTGCACGGCGCAGCTCTCGGCGAGGGCCCGCTGGACGTCGGAGGGTTCGCCGTTGGTGGCGAGCCCCTCGACGGTACGGACCTCGCTGCCGGCGGTGGTGGCCGCGGGCACCAGGCAGGAGGCGACGAGCCGCCCGTCCACCTGGACGTTGCAGGCTCCGCACTCGCCCTGCGAGCACCCGTCCTTGGCCCCGGCGAGCCCGAGCCGCTCGCGCAGCACGTACAGCAGCGACTCCCCGACCCAGGCCTCGGTGACGGGCCGGTCGGCGCCGTTGACGCGCAGCACGTAGGAGGCGCGGGGGTGTTCGAGGTCGGGGGCGGGCGCCGCTTCCACGACGGGCTCGGGTGCGGGGTCGGGGTCGGTCCCGGGGTCGTCGGCGACCTCGGGCGCGGGCCCGGAATCCGGCTCGGGCTCGGCTTCGGTCTGGGACACGGGAAGTTCGACCGATTCGGGCGCTTCAGACGCTTCGGGCACTTCGAGCGACTTGGCCGCTTCGGGTGCTTCGGCCGTTTCGGGTACGGGTTCGGCGGCGGGCGCTTCCTGCAGGGGCTCGGGCCCGCGCACGGCTTCCGGTTCCGGCTGCGGATGCGACTGGGGAGGTGACTGCGGGTGCGGCTGCCGGGCGGCGCCGTCCGTCGGCCCGGCGACATCCGATACGTCCCGTACATCCGGAATGCCGGCGGCGGGCGGCGCGGACTCCTGGGCCGCGGACTCCTGGATCTCGGGGTGGTTCTCGGGCCGGGGCTCGGGCTGCCGGGCCTCGGGCAGCTGGTTCGCCCAGGGGGCGGGCGCGCCGCCGGGGAGGGTGGCGGGCGGGGTCGAGCCCCACTGCTCGATCAGCGAGGAGGTCGTGAACTCGCCCGATTCTTCCGGGAGTTCACCCTCGGCGACCGGGATGGTCCACTGGCCGGTGCCCGCGAGGGAGGGCTCGTCGGCGAAGTTCCACTGGGCCGTGGCGGCCGGGTCGTGGGCGGGCTCCGTCGGGGTCGCGGGCACGGGGGCGGGCGCGGCGGGCTCCGGCCACACCACGGTCTGCGCACCCGGCGCCGGGTCGGCGTCGGGGGTGGGCTGCCCGGTGAGCTCGGTCGGGATGCGCCAGACGCCGGTCGCGCCCGGGTCCGTCGCGGCGGCCGGCGTGAGCGGCACGATCATCGGCGGTACGTAGCCGTGGCCGGGGGCGGCCAGCGGGGCGCCCATCATGTCCATGTCCGGGGGCAGCTGGACGAAGGCCGTGGCGTCGGGCTCGTACTCGCCGCCGTGCGGAACGGGCTCCCAGCCGCCGTGCCGGGGCACCTGGCCGTAGCCGTGCTCGTGTCCGCGCTCGGGCTCGTGCTCGTTGTTCCGGTCGGTCACGACAGCGCCCTCCCCAGTGCTCGTCGGGCCAACGCGGCGACGGTGCGCCGCAGATGCAGTACGGCCGGCGAGAGGGGCGGTGGCGGTGCACCGTCCACGGATGGCGCCGGGTCCGGGATGCAGGCGGCGGCCACGTACTCGCCGAACGCGCCGAGTGCCTCCGGGGCCAGCGCCGCGCGCTCGCCGTCCCAGTCGATGAGCGAGGCGATCCAGCGCTCGGCCTCCAGGGGCCGCAGCGGCATCGGCGCGATGGCGCCGACCGCGCAGCGCACCCCGCGCCGGGCCGGGTCCAGGACGACGGCGACCGAGGCGGTGGCGCGGCCGGGGCCGGTGCGGCCGGTCGCCTTGAGGAAAACTTGGGGAGCGTGCAACAGCGGCACCCGGACATATCCGATCAACTCGGCCGGGGCGAGCATGTCCCGGCCGGCCAGCAGGTGCGACACGGGGATTTCCCGCCGTGCGCCGTCCGGGCCCGCGATGACGAGGGTGGCTTCGAGCGCGGCGAGCACGGGCAGCGCGTCACCGGTCGGGGCGGCGGAGGCGATGTTGCCGCCCAGGGTGCCCGCGTTGCGGATCTGCGGGGGACCTGCGGCGCGAGCGGCCGCGGCGAGCGCCGGAATGAGCGCCGCGAAGTCCGGGCGCCCCATACGGGCGTGGGTGAGACCGGCGCCGAGCAGGGCGTGGCCGTCCTGGTACTGCCAGCCGCGGATCTCGTTGATCCGGCCGAGCCCGACCAGGCCCGCGGGGCGCAGAAGGCCCCGGTTCACGGCCGCCATCAGATCGGTGCCGCCCGCGACGGGCACGGCGGCAGGCATGGCCGCGAGCGCCGCCACGGCCTCGTCCAGTGAGGCAGGCAGCGTCACGGACTGCGCCGCCTGCGGTGCGTGCGTGGTCAACCCAGCTGCCCCTTCCCGGTGTCCCGGCCGTACCGGCTGTGCCGTCTGTAGCCACCTGCTGATGGCCGTACCGTACGTGCTCACAGCCCGGACGTGGCAACTCTGGCACATCTTCCGGACCGGCCGACGGGAGGGTCCGCGAAGCATGCTTCCGTCCCCGACCTGGGGAATGTTCCGGTTTGGAAAGCCTTGTACGACTTATGCGGTACGCCTTGTTCCGCACGCCGGGTGTTCGTCACAGCGGTCTTCCTCGCAGCCGGACACGGCCGGGGCGGCCGTGACCTGGGGTCACGCTCCCAGGGACACGGCCTCCGAGCACCCTCTTGAGCCAGGGCTCACCTGTTTGGGGGCGCCCCCTCGATCGGGCGTCCGAGCACACCTGGGCGCTGTTGCCACGGCAACGGGCCGGTCGGCGGACGGTAGTCGACGCCGAGCGCGTCAAGTCGCTTGTAGTGGGCGGTCATTCGCCGCTCGAAATCGGCGAAATCGCGGTCGGCGGGGGCGGGCAGGGCGCTCCAGGCCACCTCGGCGAAGGCTGCGAGCCGGGGGAACACCTGGTAGTCGACGCGGGACTGGTTCTCCATCACCTCGGTCCACACGTTGGCCTGGGTGCCGAGGATGTGGGCGGCTGCCTCGGGACCGAGCTGCGGCGGCACGGGCTCGAACCGGTAGACGTCCTCCAGGGTGCGTACGTATCCGATGGGCATCGGCTCGTCCTCGCCGCCGGCCTGGCGGTGGTCGAGGTAGACGTGCTGCTCGGGGCACATCACGACGTCGTGGCCGGCCTCGGCGGCCGCGATCCCGGCGCCGTAGCCGCGCCAGGACGAGACGGCGGCGCCGGGTGCGAGGCCGCCCTCCAGGATCTCGTCCCACCCGATGAGCCGACGCCCGCGCGCGCTCAGCCAGCTGTCGAAGTGCCGGATGAGCCAGGACTGGAGCTCGTTCTCACCGGCGAGCCCGAGCTCACGGATCCGCTCCTGTACGAGGTCGGACTTCTGCCACTGCTCCTTGGGGCACTCGTCCCCGCCGATGTGAATGAACGGCGAGGTCTCCTCGGGGAACATCTCGAGCACCTCCTCCAACACCCCTTCGTAGAAGCGGAGGGTGTTGTCAGTGGGGGCGAGTACGTTCGGATTGACGCCCCAGGTGTCCCAGACGGAGAGGGAGGCGGTGTCGATGACGTCGGTGTTGCCGAGTTCGGGGTACGCGGCGATGGCGGCCTGCGAATGCCCCGGGATGTCGATCTCGGGGACGACCCGGATATGCCGCTCGGCGGCGTACGCGACGATCTCGCGGATGTCCTCCTGGGTGTAGTAGCCCCCGTGCGGCTTCTCGTCCCACAGGGGTGATGCGCGATGCCCCCACTTGGTACGACTGCGCCAGGCTCCGACCTCGGTGAGCCGCGGGTACCGCTTGATTTCGACGCGCCACCCCTGATCGTCGGTGAGGTGGAAATGAAAGACATTGAGCTTGTGGGCGGCGATCAGATCGAGGTAGCGCAGCACGCCGTCCTTCGGCATGAAGTGCCGTGAGACGTCGAGCATGAGGCCGCGCCAGGCGAAGCGGGGCCCGTCTTCGACGGTGACCCCGGGGAGGTCCCAGTCGCGCCCGCTCTCCAGCGGGGCCCGGCGAAAGGCATCCGGCCCGAGCAGCTGACGGAACGTCTGCATCCCCCGGAACACGCCGGCCGCGCTGCCGCCCTCGATGAGTACGGCGACGTCCTCGACGGAGCGGTCCGTGGACAGCCGGTATCCCTCCGGGCCGTGCCGCCCCGCGACCTCCGGGCTGATCCGCAGCACGATGCGGTCCTGGCCGGTGGCACCGTCGGGGAGCGCCAGCCCGGTGGCGGCCCCGACGGTCCCTCGCAGGAGGGCGGCGAGGGGTTCGGTGCCGGGGGCGGTGTGGAGGGTGGTGTGGGGGTGCAGGGCGTGCCGGGTGGGGGGTTCTTGGGCCGTGTGGAGGGTGCTGGTGCTGGTGGGGGCGGGGATGAGGCTGTGAGGGTCGCGGGAGCTGTTGGGGGTGTGGGTGTCCGGGGCGATGTCCATGGGGTCCTTTCGTTGAGATGCGGTGTGTCGGGTGCGGCTCTTTCTTTCCCCGCCCCGCCCCTTCCCGAGACCCTCCGGGGGATCCGGGTCGGATGCGGACGGCGGACGGCATCGGGGGCGCGGCCCCCAGGCCCCCGCTCCTCAAGCGCCGGAGGGGCTGGATCTGCCGCTGCGCGTGCCGCTGGGGCGTTGCGGGGCGAAGTCCCCCGCGGGGAGGGCGGGCCAGCGCCTCCGGGGTCCGGGGCGGAGCCCCGAAGCGGGGCGAGGGGCGCAGCCCCCGGCGGGTCCGGGGCGGAGCCCCAGGGGCCCAGCCCAGCCAACGCCGGGCAACGGGCGGGCGGATGGGCAAGCTCCCCAGGGCCTGGCGCACAGCCCCAGGAGCACAGCCCGGCCAACGCCGGGCAACGGGCGGGCGGGTGGGGACAACGCCCCCGGGGCTCCAGGGCAGAGCGCAAGCGCCCCCGCCCGGCCCAGGGCCAACCCCGCCGCACCCTCGGAACCGGCGGAGCCAGGCGTCATTTGACCGCACCCCCCACCCCCGAGACCAGCCTCCGCTGCACCAGCACGAAGAACACCAGCACCGGCAGCGTCATCACCGTCGACGCCGCCATGATCCCGCCCCAGTCGTTCTCGTCCGGCTTGAAGAAGACGAGCAGTGCCATCGGCAGCGTGGACTGCGACGTGTCGCTGATGATGAACGACTTCGCGAACAGGAAGTCGTTCCAGGCAGCGATGAAGGAGAAGACGCTTGTCGCCACCAGCCCCGGAAACACCAGCGGGAACAGGATCTGCCAGAGGAACCGCGTCCGGCTCGCCCCGTCCAGCGCCGCCGCCTCCTCCAGCGCCACCGGCACCCCCTTCACGAAGCCCCGCAGCATCCAGATCGCGAAGGGCAGCGAGAAGGCCAGGTGCGGCAGGATCAGCGAGCCCAGGGTGTTCAGCTGGCCCAGATCCCGCATCAGGAAGAACAGCGGGATCGTCAGCGCCTCGACCGGCACCATCTGCGCCACCAGGAACATGATCAGCAGCGTGGTGCGGAACCTGAACCGGAAGCGCGTCACCGCCGTCGCCGCCAGGAAGGCGATCAGCGCCGAGAGCAGCACCACCGAGCCCGCCACCACCAGGCTGTTGAGGAAGTACCGCCCGAAGTCCTGCTGCGTGAAGACCCGGCGGAAGGAGTCGAGGGAGGGGGACAGCGTCCAGGGCCGGGGGTGCGCCGACTGCACCTCCCCCGCCGGTTTGAAGGCGGACAGCACCATCCAGTACAGCGGGAAGGCGACCACCACGGCCGCCACCAGCGCGCCCGCCTCGGCAGCCAACCGCCCCGGGCGGCGAACACGTACGAAACCCACAAGAACACGTACGGAACTCACAGCTCCTCCCCCCGCCCCCGCAGCACCCTCAGATACACCAGCGTCGCCGCCAGCAGGATCAGCAGCATCACGACGCCGATCGCCGAGCCGAGGCTGTACTGCGAGGACGCGAACGCCTTCTGGTACGCGTACACGTTCAGGACCAGGTTCTGGCCCGCGATCCCGCCCCCGTTCGTCATGACGTAGATCTGCGTGAAGACCTTGAAGTCCCAGATGACGGACTGGATCGTGACGACCGTGAGGATCGGCCGCAGCATCGGGACCATGACGGACCGCCAGATCCGCCACTGCGAGGCTCCGTCGAGCGCGGCCGCCTCCAGGACCTCGCCCGGGATCGCCCGGATCCCGGCGTACACCGTGACCATCACGAACGGGAAGGAGCACCACACCACTTCGAGCAGGACGAGCAGGAACGCGCTGTAGCGGCCGTACGTCCACGAGTGGTCGCCGAGGCCCAGGACCCGGTTGACCGGGCCGAAGTCCGGGTCGAAGAGGAACATCCACACCGTCGAGCCGGTGATCGCGGGAGTCGCCCACGCGCCGAGCGCGGCCAGCATCAGCGCGAGCCGGGGCAGTGCCCGTACGCGCGTGAGCAGCACCGCGAGCGCGCAGCCCACGGCGAGAGTGCTCAGCACGCAGGCGGCCGCGAAGACGACCGTGGCGAGCAGCACCGACCAGAACTGACTGTCCGAGAAGAGCGCGGAGTAGTTGCCAAGGCCCTGGAAGCTGGTCGGCTCACCGCCGCTGACCTGGGCCTGGGTGTATTCCAGGAACGAGATCAGGCCGAGTTGGTAGATCGGGTAGACGAGGAGCGCGCCGAGGACGGCGAGTGCGGGGGCCAGGTAGAGCCACGGGGTCCAGCCCCCCTGCCGGTGCGAGCGGCGGCCCGGCGCCGGCTTCGCCACCGGCACCCGTACGGCGTCCCGTGTGGCGGTCGCGGGGCTCAACCCGCCGCCCCGAACACGTCGTTCATCTTCTTCGCCGCGTCCGCCGACGCCTTGGCGACGTCCTTCTTGCCGCTGACGATCTCCTGGAACATCGTCGGCAGCACGAGCGAGGAGTCGATCTGGCCCCAACCAGGCGACACGGGAACGGACTTGGCACCCGCCGCCAGGCTGCGCACGAACGGCTCGACGAACGGCTGCTTCCTCGCGACCTCCGCGCGCACGTCGGTGTACGTCGGCAGGAAGCCCATCGCGTCGAACAGCTCGCGCTGGGTGGCCTTGCCGGCGAGCTGTTCCATGAGCCCGACCGCGAGCGTGCGGTGCGAACTGCTCTTCAGCACGCCGATGTTGTTGCCGCCCGCGAAGGCCGGGGCGACCGAGCCCGGCGCGATGCCCGGCAGCGGCACGACCGCGTACTTGCCCTTGACGGTCCCCGCCTCGACGGCCGCGTGGTTGAAGTCGCCGCCGATCGCCATGGCCGCCTTGCCGTTCGCGAAGGCGGTGACGGTGGCGTTGCCGCCCATCTGCGCGCACTTGGCGGCGGGACAGTTGGTGTCGCCGAAGAGCGAGGTGTAGGCGGCGACGCCCTTGCGGGAGGCTTCGCTGTCGATCGCCGAGGTGTATTTCCCGCCGTTCTCGGTGGCCAGTTCACCACCGTTGGCCCACAGGAAGGGCAGCGCGCCGTAGGTGTAGGCGCCGCCCACCGCGAGCCCGTACAGGTCCGGCTTCGCCCGGTGGACCTTCTTCGCGGTCGCGATCAGCTCGTCCTGGGTCCTGGGCACGGCGAGGCCGAGGCCCTTGAGGACGTCGGTGCGGTAGTAGAGGGCGCGTACGCCCACGAACAGCGGGGCCCCGTAGACCTTTCCGCCCACGGTGACGGACTGCTTCGCCGTCGGGTCGGTGTCCTTCGCCTCGGGCCAGGCGGCGAACTCGGCGCTCACATCGGCGAGTCCGCCGTCCTTCACATAGCCGGCCGTGTCGGTGTTGCCGTACTCGATCAGGTCGGGCGCGGAGGCGGGGTCGTTGAAGGCGGCCTTGATCTTCTGGGCGCGGGTGTCGACGGGTATGTACTCGACCTGCACGTCGGCGCCCTTGTGGGCCTTTTCGAAGGCGGCCACGGCCTTGTCCACCACCTGCTGTTTGGGGCCGTTGCTCACCTCCTGGAAGAGCCAGACCCGCAGGGTGCCGCTCCTGTCGTCGCTCTTGGCGCTGTTGTCGGACGTCTGCGGGGCGCAGGCGGCCAGGCCGGCGAGGGCAAGTGCCGCCAGCGGCAGGGCAGTCAGAGCAGCTCGGGCGGTTCGGGCAGTGAGCTTCACGGCAGAGATCCTCCCCATGGTCGTTGCAACCTACGCAACGAGCGTTTCGCATACTGCACAACAGGGAGGAGGTTATGGCGGAGGCAAAGCCCCCGGCAAGAGGTCTGGACAACCCGCACACGCAAAACGGCCCCCCGGGTGTGCGTCACGCACACTCAGGGGGCCGCGCAGGCCATCCGGTCCGGGGGCTACTTCTTGTCCTTGCCGCCCTTGTCCTTGTCGCCACCGGCGCCCATGGACTCGTAGATCTCCTTGCACATCGGGCAGACCGGGTACTTCTTCGGGTCGCGCCCCGGCACCCAGACCTTGCCGCAGAGCGCGACGACGGGCGTGCCGTCCAGCGCGCTCGCCATGATCTTGTCCTTCTGGACGTAGTGGGCGAAGCGCTCGTGGTCGCCGTCGCCGTTCGACACCTGGGGTGTCGGCTCTACGAGGGTCCCCGTACCTGCCCCGCGCTCGGGCTCAAGAGTGCTCATAACCACCAAGGGTACTGAAGGCAAACGGATTGGGTGGAGGCGCGTCGCCGGGGCGTCAATTGAGCGAGGGATCGTCCGGATAGGTGGCGACCATCGCGAGCTCGCTGCGCTGGCGGCGCAGCACCGCCCGCCACAGGCTCTCGGGTTCCGGGGACGAGACGTCACCGGGTTCCGACTCGACCACGTACCAGGCGCCGTCGGTGAGCTCGTCCTCCAGCTGGCCGGGGCCCCAGCCCGCGTACCCGGCGAAGATCCGCAGCGAGCCGAGGGCGGCGGCGAGCAGTTCGGGCGGCGCCTCCAGGTCGACCAGGCCGATCGCCCCGTACACCCGCCGCCAGCCGAGCGGGCCCTCGTCGCCGGGGATGACGGCGACGCCGAGGGCCGAGTCGAGCGAGACCGGGCCGCCCTGGAAGACCACACCGGGCTCGCCGGCCAGCCCCGCCCAGGACTCCAGGATGTCGCCGACCCCGACCGGGGTCGGCCGGTTCAGGACCACGCCGAGCGTGCCCTCCTCGTCGTGGTCGAGGAGCAGCACCACCGCGCGGTCGAAGTTCGGATCCGCGAGCGCGGGGGTCGCGACGAGCAGCCGCCCTGTGAGCGAGGACACCTCGGTCATGCGGACATGATCCCGCATAAGTGGGCGATGAGGATAGGAAGGTGCCGCGCGAAGCGCGACGTTGAGGGGTGGCGGTCGGGTGACGGGCGGGCGCACGGCAGCAAGAGGGCGTCTTCCCTCGTGCGCCCCCGGACGAGTACCGGGGTACGTGACGCTGCGCTGAATTTCCTGCGCGGAGCGTGCTGTAGCGAATTCATTACCTTCGTGAACCCTCCTCGGCCTTACGGGGCAGGGGTGAAAGCCCCTTACCCTTTATCCCTGCCCCTTGCCCGACCACTCCGGAACGCGAGATTCATGACCGGCACAGACGATGTACTGCTTGTCCACGGCGGAACCCCGCTCGAGGGCGAGATCCGCGTCCGCGGCGCGAAGAACCTCGTGCCGAAGGCGATGGTCGCCGCCCTTCTCGGCAGCGGCCCGAGCAGACTGCGCAATGTGCCCGACATCCGCGACGTGCGCGTCGTACGGGGCCTGCTGCAGCTGCACGGCGTCACCGTCCGCCCCGGCGACGAGCCGGGCGAGCTGATCCTCGACCCGTCCCACGTCGAGTCCGCCAACGTCGCCGACATCGACGCGCACGCGGGTTCCTCGCGGATCCCGATCCTGCTGTGCGGCCCGCTCCTGCACCGGCTGGGCCACGCCTTCATCCCGGGCCTCGGCGGCTGCGACATCGGCGGCCGGCCCATCGACTTCCACTTCGAGGTGCTGCGCCAGTTCGGCGCGACCATCGAGAAGCGTGCGGACGGCCAGTACCTGGAGGCCCCGCAGCGCCTTCGCGGCTGCAAGATCCGGCTGCCCTACCCCTCGGTCGGCGCGACCGAGCAGGTGCTGCTCACCGCGGTGCTCGCGGAGGGTGTGACCGAGCTCTCCAACGCCGCGGTCGAGCCGGAGATCGAGGACCTCATCTGCGTCCTGCAGAAGATGGGCGCGATCATCGCCATGGACACCGACCGGACCATCCGCGTCACCGGTGTCGACAAGCTCGGCGGCTACACCCACCGCGCCCTCTCGGACCGCCTGGAGGCCGCCTCGTGGGCCTCCGCCGCGCTGGCGACCGAGGGCAACATCTACGTCCGCGGCGCCCAGCAGCGCTCGATGATGACGTTCCTGAACACCTACCGGAAGGTCGGCGGCGCCTTCGAGATCGACGACGAGGGCATCCGCTTCTGGCACCCCGGCGGCTCGCTCAAGTCCATCGCCCTCGAAACGGACGTGCACCCCGGCTTCCAGACCGACTGGCAGCAGCCGCTGGTCGTCGCCCTCACCCAGGCCACCGGCCTGTCCATCGTCCACGAGACGGTGTACGAGTCGCGGCTCGGCTTCACCTCGGCGCTGAACCAGATGGGCGCGCACATCCAGCTGTACCGCGAGTGCCTGGGCGGCTCGGACTGCCGCTTCGGCCAGCGCAACTTCCTGCACTCCGCGGTCGTGAGCGGCCCCACGAAGCTCCAGGGCGCCGACCTGATCATCCCGGACCTCCGGGGCGGCTTCTCGTACCTGATCGCCGCCCTGGCGGCCCAGGGCACGTCCCGGGTCCACGGCATCGACCTGATCAACCGCGGCTACGAAAACTTCATGGAGAAGCTGGAGAGCCTGGGCGCGAAGGTCGAGCTCCCCAACGGTTCGCTGGTCTGACCGTGCAGGGGGCTCCGCCCCCTGCACCCCCGCGCGGGCCGGCACCAGTGCTGTCAGGGACGCGGGAACTGCACAAGAAGCAAGCACGGCCCGCGGGCCGACGCAAAAGGGCGGCCACCCTGTTTCCAGGGTGGCCGCCCTCAGTGTTGCTGCCAAGCGGCCTTGCAGAGCAAGGAACGCTTACTTGCCCTTGGCGGCTTCCTTGAGCTTCGAGCCCGCGGAGACCTTCACGCTGTAGCCGGCCGGGATGTTGATCGGGTCGCCGGTCTGCGGGTTACGAGCGGTACGAGCGGCACGGTGGGTGCGCTCGAAGGTCAGGAAGCCGGGGATGGTGACCTTCTCGTCGCCCTTGGCGACGATCTCGCCGACGGTCTCGGCGAGAGCGGCCAGCACGGCGTCGGCGTCCTTGCGGGTCACCTCGGCGCGGTCGGCCAGCGCGGCCACCAGCTCACTGCGGTTCATGTTCTTACTCCCGTGTTCTTCTTGCCTGTGAGGCGTGCCACGCGGCGGAAGCCGCATGTTGGGTACAGCGAAGCCGATGCTGCCAGGGCCCTCGGACAGTCCCCGCACCCGGGTCACGACCCTCGCGTCCATGGGGGGTCCCCCCTGGACGAAGTCCTTGGGGAAGCATCCTGCCCCCACCTACGGCGGGAAAGCCAATCCGGCACCCTCCCGAGTCACCCTGAGTCACACGAAAAGCGCCACTGCCTCATCGAGGTGACGCTCCGTCGACAGGGTGAGAACTCCCGGGCCGGGGCCGGTGCGGATGCGGGTCATGGTCCGTCACCCTAAGGGGGCGTTACTGGGCCCGCATCCCGCGACGCGCCGGAGCTCAGGCCGACGTGGGCGCCGTCACAGCGCCCCCGGCGGCCTTGGCGGCGTTGCGGACGGCTCCCGCGACCGCTCCGGCGACCTTGTCGTTGAAGACCGACGGGATGATGTAGTTCGCGTTGAGCTCGTCCTCGGCGACGACGTCCGCGAGCGCGCCGGCCGCGGCCAGCATCATCTCGGTGTTGACCGTGCGGGACTGGGCGTCCAGGAGGCCCCGGAAGACGCCCGGGAAGACCAGCACGTTGTTGATCTGGTTGGGGAAGTCCGAGCGGCCGGTGGCCACAACTGCCGCGCTCTGGCGGGCGATCGCGGGGTCGACCTCGGGGTCCGGGTTCGCGAGCGCGAACACGATCGCGCCGTCGGCCATCGCCGCGACGTCGTCCCCGTTGAGCACGTTGGGGGCGGAGACGCCGATGAAGACGTCGGCGCCGACCACGGCCTCCTTGAGCGTGCCGGTCAGGCCCTCGGGGTTGGTGTTGTCGGCGATCCAGCGCAGCGCGGACTCGGGGCTCGCGCTGATCAGATCGTCGCGCCCGGCGTGCACCACGCCGTGGATGTCGGCGACGACGGCGTTCTTGACACCGGCCGCGAGCAGCAGCTTGAGGATGGCGGTACCGGCCGCGCCGGCGCCGGACATGACGACGCGTACGTCGCCAATTCCCTTGCCCACCACGCGAAGTGCGTTGGTCAGCGAGGCGAGCACCACGATCGCGGTGCCGTGCTGGTCGTCGTGGAAGACGGGGATGTCGAGGGCCTCGCGCAGGCGGGCCTCGATCTCGAAGCAGCGGGGCGCGGAGATGTCTTCGAGGTTGATGCCCGCGAAGCCGGGGGCGATCGCCTTGACGATCTCGACGATGGCGTCGGAGTCCTGGGTGTCCAGGCAGATCGGCCAGGCGTCGATGCCGGCGAAGCGCTTGAAGAGGGCCGCCTTGCCCTCCATGACGGGCAGCGCGGCCATCGGGCCGATGTTGCCGAGGCCGAGCACCGCGGAGCCGTCCGTCACGACTGCGACGGAGTTGCGCTTGATGGTGAGGCGGCGGGCGTCCTCGGGGTTCTCGGCGATCGCCATGCACACGCGGGCCACGCCCGGGGTGTAGACCATGGAGAGGTCGTCACGGTTGCGGATGGGGTGCTTCGACGCCATCTCGATCTTGCCGCCGAGGTGCATCAGGAACGTACGGTCGGAGACCTTGCCGAGGGTGACGCCCTCGATGCCGCGCAGCTTCTCGACGATCTCGTCGGCGTGCGCGGTGGAGGTGGCCGCGATGGTGACGTCGATCCGCAGCTTCTCGTGGCCGGAGGCGGTCACGTCGAGGCCGGTCACCGACCCGCCGGAGGACTCCACGGCGGTGGTGAGCTGAGAGACCGCCGTGCCGCTGGCGGGCACCTCAAGACGGACCGTCATCGAGTACGAGACGCTGGGCGCCGTTGCCATGACCGTGTTCCTCTGCTTTCCCTGGCTTCGTTGCTGGCGCCGCCCCGGCTGTGGCGCGGCGGTGCCATCCGATGGTCGCACCTACTGGCTGGTAGCCGATAATGGGCGACTCTTTTCGGAAAGTTGTTTCCACCATACGAGAAAGTGATGGTCCGGCGGAAGACCCTTCCGGAGACTGCCGACACCCGCCAACGGCACCCGCACCAACGACAACAGGCCCACGTCATCCGAAGATGACGTGGGCCTGTCGCTCACGTTAATGACACCGACCCGCCATGCTCGCCTCGCGGCAAGTGGTCGCTCTGAGCGACTAAGGTTGGGCCCGGGGGCTTGGATCGAGCCGGTGCCACACCCAGGCTAACAAACCACCCCGGCAAGTGATCCCCGCATCGCGAGTTGACCCCGAATTTAATCGCGGAGCAGGTCGGGCACCCCGTCCGTGTCGGGCTCGTCCCGCTCGCCGGAGACGACCGTGAGCTGCTGCGTCGCCCGGGTCAACGCCACATACAGCACCCGCAGTCCGGCCGGGGACTCGTCCGCGATCTCGGCCGGCGATACGACCACCGTGGCGTCGTACTCCAGTCCCTTGGCCTCCAGGCTGCCGAGCGCCACCACCCGGTCGCCGAGCCCGGCGAGCCAGCGCGCGGCCTGTTCGCGGCGCCGCATCGCGACGACCACGCCGACCGTTCCGTCGACCCGGTCGAGCAGCCGCGCCGCCTCCTCCCGTACGCAGCGGGCGAGGTCCCCTTCGCGTACGACCGCGAACCGGGGCTGGACTCCCGTCGAGCGGACGGCGGCCGGGGACTTCATGCCCGGCATGGCCAACGCCAGCACTTTGGCGGCCAGTTCGGCGATCTCGGCCGGGTTGCGGTAGTTGACGGTCAGCTCGAAACGGCGGCGCGGGCGGCTGCCCAGCGCCTCGTCGCGGGCCTCGGCGGCCTCGTCCGGGTCGGACCACGAGGACTGCGCCGGGTCGCCCACGACCGTCCAGGTGGCGGTGCGCCCGCGCCGGCCGACCATCCGCCACTGCATGGGGGTCAGGTCCTGCGCCTCGTCGACGATGACGTGCGCGTACTCGGTGCGTTCCTGGGCGAGCCGCTCGGCGCGCTCGCGCTGGGTCTCCTCGCGGTGCGGCATCAGCTCTTCGAGGCCGGTGAGCGCGTCGAGCGGGTCGTACTCGCGCTTCTTCTTCGGCCGGGCCGGGGCGCCGAGCAGCGTCTCCAGCTCGTCGAGCAGGGCCACGTCGTGCACCGAGAAGGCGCCGTCGGCGGTGCGCGCGAGCGAGCGGGCCAGGCGCCGCACCTCGCCCTGGTTGAGGACCCGGCGGGCCCAGCGCGACAGGCGCTTCTCGTCCGCCATCGCGGCGAGCACCCCGCGCGGAGTGAGCTCGGGCCACCACGCGTCGAGGAAGGTGATGAAGGAGTCCTCGGAGGCGATGTCGTCGTCGAAGGAGGAGCGCAGTTCGGCGGCGAGCTCGGGGTCGGTGTGACGGCCGTTCGCGCCCGACTTCGACCACAGGGCGTCGAGCAGCAGCCTGCGGGCGCGCGGGCGCAGCAGGTTCACGGGCGCGGTGCCGCCGAGCACGTTCTGGCGGATGCGCCGCAGCTCCTCGCCCTCCAGCTCGATGCGCGCGCCGAAGGCGACGACGCGCAGCCGCTGGGCGGGCGCCTCGTCACCACCGAGAGCGAGCTGCTCCCCGCCGCGCCGGCGGGAGCGCCTGGGCTGCTCCCCCGGCCCTTCCAGGGCGCCCCTGGCAGCCCTGCGCAGGACGTGGAGCATGCGGGACGAGCCCTTGATCCGGGCGATGGCCGGGTCGTCGTACTCGGTGGCCTCCGCGCCGTCCACGAGGTTGCCGACCGCGCGGATCGCGACCTGGCCCTCCTCGCCGAGCGAGGGCAGCACGCCCTCGGTGTAGGCGACGAGCAGCGGGGTCGGCGAGACGATCAGGATGCCGCCGGCGTAGCGGCGCCGGTCCTGGTAGAGGAGGTAGGCCGCGCGGTGCAGCGCGACCGCCGTCTTGCCGGTGCCGGGGCCGCCCTCGACGTACGTCACCGAGGCGGCGGGCGCCCGGATGACCAGGTCCTGCTCGGCCTGGATGGAGGCGACGATGTCCCGCATGGTGTGGCTGCGGGCCTGGCCGAGCGCGGCCATCAGGGCGCCGTCGCCGATCACGGGCAGCTCGGCGCCGTTCAGGGTCGCCTTGAGCTCCGGGCGCATCAGGTCGTCCTCGACGCCGAGCACCCTGCGGCCCTTGGAGCGGATGACCCGGCGGCGTACGACACGGCCCGGGTCGACCGGCGTCGAGCGGTAGAAGGGCGCCGCGGCCGGCGCCCGCCAGTCGATCACCAGCGGCGAGTAGTCGGAGTCCAGGACGCCGATCCGGCCGATGTGCAGGGTCTCGGCGATGTCGGCCGTGCCGTCGGGGCGCACGGCGTCCTCGGCCGGGTCGACCGAGGTGTACGCGCCGTCCGGGCCCTTCTTGCCGTCCTTGCCGAGCAGCAGGTCGATCCGGCCGAAGAGGAAGTCCTCGAACTCGTTGTTGAGCCGGTTGAGATGGACCCCCGCCCGGAAGACCTGGGCGTCGCGCTCGGCGAGCGCGCCGGGCGTGCCGACCTGCCCGCGCTTGGCGGCGTCGTTCATCAGGAACTCCGCCTCGTGGATCTTCTCCTCCAGGCGGCGGTACACCTGGTCGAGATGTACCTGTTCCCCAGCGATCTCGCGTTCCCGGACCGAATCCACAGCGGATTCGGCGGTACCGGAAGCGGTATCGACAGCGGCATCCTGCGCGGCCACCGAGGCCCCCTTCTGACGTGCATTGGGCAGCCGTCAACCGTACGCGAAGGGGGACCCGATGTCAGGCCACAATTTGATGCCGAACCGCATGTCGGGACGGTTGTCCCGCCGCGCGGCTCAGGCCGGTACGTCCACGAGAGCCTTCCCGTCGAACGTACGGACCTCGAAGTGGTCGATCTGGTCGCGGTTCATCGCGGTGCCGCCGTGCACGTACAGCGGATACTTCGCCGACTCGTGCGGGCTGTCCTTGATCCCGTAGCCCCAGTTGGGCACCGCCCAGGACGTGACGGTCTCCTGGTCGCCGTTCTTGCCGACCGCGATCAGGCTGCACTTGAGGGGGCCCTTGACGTTCTTGAGCTCCAGGACGGTGTGGGTGCCCCACGCCTTCGCCTCGGTGCCGACGGTCGCGGTGACGTCGGTCTTCGGGTCGGTCGCGGAGACCTTCTGGGTCATGTGGTTGAAGAAGGCGTCCTCGGCCGGGCTGGTCGGATGCGCCTCGGCGCTCTGGTGGGTGCCGGTGTCTCCGGAGGTCGCCACCACCGCGATCGCCGGGCCGCCGACGATCAGTGCGGCCGCGGCCGCCACCAGGTACGTGGTGCGCCGGCGGCGCTTGGCGCGCTGGGCCGCGACCTCGTTGATCAGGGTCGTGGTCATGCTGGGCGGCGCCGGGCGCAGCGGCTGGGCGGCGGGGCCCGGGAACTCCTTGAGGGTGGCCAGCATCGGCTCCATGCCGGCCAGGCCGTCGAGTTCGGCGGCGCACAGGTCGCAGCCCGCGAGGTGCGCTTCGAAGGCGGTGGCCTCGGCGTCGTCCAGGATGCCGAGCGCGTACGCGCCGACAGCCTCGTGCAGCGAGCCTTCCGCGTGGTCCCCGGTCGTCATGTCGTCACCCCCCGTTCCTCCAGTGCGAGTTTCATGGAGCGCAGGGCGTAGAAGACGCGGGACCGCACGGTCCCGCTGGGTACGCCGAGCGCCTGGGCCGCCTCATTGACCGTACGTCCCTTGAAGTACGTCTCGACGAGGGCCTCCCGGTGGGCCGGGGTGAGGTCGTCGAGCGCATCGGAGAGGGTCATCAGCCACAACGCCTTGTCGATCTCGTCCTCCGCGGGCATGACCTCCAGCGGCGACGGATCGACCTCCTGCGGCCGGGCCTGCCGGCTGCGGTGGCCGTCGATGACGATGCGGCGCGCGACCGTCACCAGCCAGGGGCGGACCGAACCGGTGGCCCGATTGAGCTGACCGGCGTTCTTCCAGGCACGGATGAGCGTCTCCTGCACGACGTCCTCGGCCCGCTGCCGGTCGCCGGCGACGAGGCGCATGACGTACCCGAGCAGCGGCCCCGCGTGCTCGCGGTACAGCGCCCGCATCAGCTCTTCGTCGGGCACGGAGCGGTGCTTGGCCCCGCGCGGACGGTCATCGGCCACGGCGGCATCCTTGCGCAACCGGCACCTCCAGGTCGAGACCATCCCGGCGCGCGGCTGCGAGCCGGTTCATCTCTCCATACGGGCGGTTGTCGGGATCCATTCAAACGCGGGACGACTTTCTTCGTACGGGTCTCTCAGGGTGCGGCGACGCGGCGCCGGTGCCGGGCCACCCGCTCGCGGTTTCCGCACGCCTCGCTGGAGCACCAGCGGCGCCTGCGTCCGCGCGAGGTGTCGAGGTAGAGCAGCCGGCAGTTGTCGCCCTCGCACTGGCGGAGCCGGGCCCGGGCCTCGGGGTCGGTGAGCAGGTCGACGGCGTCCCGGGCGACCGCGGCGAGCAGCGCGCCGCATTCGGGGGCGCGGCTCAGGGCGCGTACGAGTCCGCCGTCGGCGCCCCGGATCGCGCGGACGCCCGGGGGCGGGGCGGCCGCGAGCGCGTTGACACGGTCGAGGGCGGCGGGCGCGCCGTCGGCGGGGCCGCCGAGTTCTGCGTGGATCAACTGGCCGATGCAGCACCGCAGTTCGATGAACCGGACCGGCCAGTCGCGCCCGAGCCCGGTGAGCGGGGTGCCGCGCGGGACCAGACCGGCGCGGAGCAGCCACTGGCCCAACTGTGCGGTGCTGTCGAGCTGTTCCCTCTCGTACGCCCCGGTCGCCAGCAGATCCAGACAGATCCGCCCCGGGTCGAACCGCACCATGCGCCTGTCACCGCCTAGGGGGTTACCGGTGAGTGCCACCCCCCAGAGTGCCCGCCCGGAGCTTCCCCCGGAACCCCTCCTACCGGGCGGTTACCGGCACGAGGGGAACCGACGCCCGCGTCCGCTCCCCCGCAGCGGACCACACCCTTCGCCGGTCGCGCCTCAGAACTCGAAGTGCGGCACCTTGACGCCCTTGGGCAACTTGGCGTTGTTGGAGCAGCCCACGGTCGGCCCGACCTGCATGGTCTCCTGGTTCACCTGGGTGTCCCCGGGCATCAGCAGGTTCGGCCGGTCGGTCGTCGAGCATTCCTGCGTCTGCTTGATGCTGTAGCTGCCGTTCTTCTTGTCGATGTGAACGGTCTCGCTCTTGTGGATGCAGGTGGTCTCACCCGCGGCGGAGGTCTTGCACTCGCCCTTGGGCTTGGGCGGCTCGGCGTGCGCCTGCGTGGCGCCGACGCAGATCACGGCGAGACTTCCGATGAGCCCCGAGACGGTTGCGATCTTCTGCCGACTGAACATGTGCTGCGTTCCTTTGCAATCGAGGCTCGGGCGCCTGCGCCAGGGCTGTGGCGTGCACTCGACCCTTGGGGGAATTCGAAATACGGCGATGGCAGCGATGCAGCCCGGGCGCGCACCCTGGTGGGTTTTTTGCGCGTCCGGGCTGCCCTTGCCGTTGAGGGTGTTGTCCGGCACACCGTCGAGCAATTCGAGCCGGTCCAGGAGACGGACATTCGAATAGCGCGACCCGCATTGCGGTGTTCTGCCGGATATCGATACGCCTTATGGGGCTCAGTGCGGCGCGAGGCAGGGAATTTCCCGACCCGCCACCGCTGCGACTACGGCCGCAGCTCCCCGAAATGTGCGCACCGAGCTCGGGGAATTTCTTTACTGACCTTCGCCGTCCTGGCCGTGGTCGCCGCCGTCGTGGTCCCCACCGTGGTCCTGGCCGTGGTCCTGGCCATAGCTGACACCGGCACCGTTCTCCGGGGCGAACACCGGCGCGCCACCGCGGCCATGGTGCTCGTCGCCGCCGTCCCAGCCACCGCCACCGTTGTTGGCAACGGCGTTGGCCTGCGAGGAAGCCACCGCGGTGACCCCGCCGTCGTGGGCGAAGCTGACGCCGGCACCGAGGATGGACAGCCCGGCGATCGCTGCGGCTACGGCCGCAGCCCGCTGAAACTTGCGCATAATTCGACTCTTCCTTGACTAGGTGTGAAGCCCTGACCGGACTACTTAATGTGAGCATATACACACGGAGTGTGTTCATCTGGGATCTTTGGCTCCTTTCCGTGCTCCGTGTCGGCCATGGCAAGACGCCCTTCGTCCACCGTGGACGAAGGGAATTGAGGGAGCTCGGTCGCGCTCACCGCTCTCCCGGGAAACGACATTTCCCCGGGGGTGAGTCACGGGCAGCGGGGGACGGTCACTCGTTTGCGCGCCGGACCGGAAACGGCGGATGGCCGGACCCGGTCGCCCGGTCCGGCCATCCGCCGTCAAAAAGGTGAGGAAAGGCGTCGGAGGATTCCGACCCCGTACTCAGTTCAGCAGGCCAAGGGGATTGACACCCGGCTCCTCGCCCCTTTCGGGCCCCGGGTTGGTGGGGGAACAGGTCACCTCGGGGCCGATCTTCATGTTCCCGCGGTTCAGCAGGCCCATGACGGGCAGCGACAGGGGCTCCGTCGGCACACAGCCCTGCGCCTGACGGAGGATGTACCCGCCGCCGTCGGGCGCACTGCCGACGAACCGCTGGATGCAGGTGGTGCTGCCCTGGGAGTCGTGGCTGCACACGCCCGCCCCTTCCGCGGCGTACGCCTGGGTGGCACCGGCGCAGGTCACGACGAGGCCGCCGAGAAGCCCCGAGACGGCCGCGATCTTCTTCGCACTGAACATGTGATGCGTTTTCCTTTGTGAGGGGCGCCGGGGCGCCGCGAACCGTCCGCGCCGGGCCCTGGGCAGGCCGGAGAACCGGGCTCCAGCGTCCGACCCATGTCCGGGACGTTCGGGTCCGTTTCGCTTACGAAGTGAAGGGCTTGCCTATCGCAGGCACGGTTACTGCAGTCGGCGGCCTCACGCTCCGGGTGGCCGCACAGGAACGGGCCCCCTCGGGGGTGACCCCGAAGGGGCCCGCTGAAAGCGTCGGGCTCGCTTACGCCGCCGACCTCACCTGGTGAATGCGTTGTTGAACTGGCCGCAGGTGGTGCCCAAGGTGTCGGAGAGACCGAGCACGCTGAGCGGGGTGTTGGCCTCGGCCCCCGCCTGCGGGCTGCACTCCTGGTAGGGGCGGTAGTGGTCGTTCTGGTGCACGCCTTCATTGGCGGAGGCGGTACCGGCGCCGGCGCCGACCGCGGCCAGACCGCCAGCCGCCGCCACTGCTGCGATCATGGCCTGCTGAAACTTACGCATGGAACCTCGGTCCTCCATTGCCTGTACATCGAGGTTGAATGCCCACCGTTACCGGGTGAACACAAACAGTAACGATGCACCTCCCCAGAGGGTGCGCCCTCTCGCCGACAATGACTCTGCGTGCACTCGAACAACACGGCGCCGTCGACCTCGAACCGCCCATGGGCCGAGATGTGTCGGCCGGTGCCGCCGAATGCCCGGTGGACCGATTGGCTCACATCCGCCGATCACTCAATCCACTCAAAAGTGGTAACACGTCATGTTCCGGGTGTCTCCGTTCGCGCTCGCGGCTTTCCCTTGAACGGGTCCGCCCGATCCGGGCTCCAACTGCGAACGGAGACGCCCGTGCGAATCACCGACATCCAGCGTTGCGAGGTCCGGCCCGGACGGCTCGTCGAGTGGGCGCTCAGTCCGGCGACCGTCGCCGCGGCGGCGGACCTTCCGGAGGACCCCCGGCCGCCCGCGTACCTCCAGGAGTCGCACATCAGGACCGCCCAATCGGTGCACGAGGACGGCCTGTTCGTGCCGACCTGGATCGGTACGGCTTTCGACATCCCGGGCACGGTCGACCTCGACGCGCTGCAGGAAGCGCTGCGCGGCTGGACACTGAGGCACGAGACGCTGCGCAGCGGCTTCCGCTGGGACGGCGACGAGATGCACCGGTTCACGCTCGACACGGAGGCCGTGTCGCTCCAGCGCGAGGACATCGGCGACTTCCCCGACGCGGAACAGCTCGTCGAGCATCTCCAGAACCGTTTCGACACCGTCGCGAACGCGCTGCGCTGGCCCAACTTCCTCTATGCGGCGGTCATCAGGGACGACTGCACCAGCGTGTACATCGCCTTCGACCACAGCAACGTCGACTCCTACTCCATCCAGCGCATCCCCGCCGAAATGAGCGAGCTCTACGCCGCCGCCGTCGAGGGCCGCCCGGCCAAGCAGTCGCCGGTCAGCAGTTACGTCGACTTCTGCGAGATCGAGCGGGCGGACGCGGACCGGATCGACGGCAAGCACGCGATCGTGGGCCGCTGGCGGGAGTTCATCAAGCGGTGCAACGGGAAACTGCCCAACTTCCCCGTCCCGCTCGGCCTGGAGCCCGGCGGCCCTCTGCCCACGCAGAAGCTCATGAGCGAGATGCTCGTCGACGCGGACTCCGTCGCGGCGTTCGAGGCGTACTGCCGGCCCTTCGGCGGCAGCCTCGTCGGCATGCTGGCCGCCACCAGCCTCATCGTCAACGAGATCGGCGGACAGCCCGTCTACCGCGCCGTCGTCCCCTTCCACACCCGGGTCAAGTCCAAGTGGTCCGACTCCGTGGGCTGGTACGTGGGCGGCGCGCCCATCGAGGTCCCCATCGACGAGGCGCCCGACTTCCTCGGCGCCCTGAAGGTCGTACGCGCGGAGCTGCAGGCCAACAGGCCGCTGGCGCAGATGCCGCTGGCCCGGGTGCTGCGTCTGCTGGGCTCGGACTTCCGCCCGACCTCGCCCGACCTCTACTCGATCGTCTCGTTCGTCGACGCACGGGGCATCTCCGGTGCGGAGCGCTGGGACGAGCTTGCGGCCTACGGGCTGGTGCGCGTGTCCTACGGCGACCAGGTCTGCATCTGGCTGAACCGGCTCCACGAGGGCCTGTGGTTCACCTGCCGCTACCCCGACACCGACATCGCGTACAAGAACATGCGGCTGTACACGGAGCGGTTGGGGGACGTCATCCTCGAAGTGGCCCGCGAGCAACGCGCCCGCGAACTCGCACCGCACGATCTCGCCGGGTGACCGGTCCACGACACCCCCTCGTGCCGGCCGCCGCCGACACGGGGGACAGGGCTCTTCCCGACCCGCCCCCGACCACACCGTCGGGGGCGCCGTGCTGCAACTCCCCGTACAAGAAGGCGACTTGACCGGCCGGAGGGCTACGGCACACATGCCTCGGCGCCCCTGCCGGTGGCCGGGGCGCCGAGGAAGGTGGTGACTCTTACTTGCTGAACGCGCTGTTGCTGCAGCCCATGCTGGAGCCCATGGAGGTCTGCTGCGAGCCGGCGTTGCCCTCGCCGTTCAGGAGGTTGCCGCCCAGGCCGTTGAGGATGCCGACCTGACCGAGGACGTCGACGTTGCCGTCATGCGACGTGCAGGTGGTGCTCTGCTTGATGTCGAAGAAATCGCCGCCCCGGCCGCCCTTCCCGCCGTCGTGCGCCTGGGCCGTGCCAGCGGCGAGGAGCCCGATGCTGCCGAGGGCAGCGACCAGGACTGCGGCCTTGCGAAGCTTCTGCATGTCATCTCCGATGGAGTGAAGTGGACGCGATCTGTGGCAGATCGACTTCGTGTAGTTACAGAGGTAATAGGACCTATCCCCAAAGCACCCGGCGGCGCGCCGAATTCAGAAAATCCCTCACCATCTTGGTCGATTCCGCGAAATAACTGGCCCCGTGAGTACCGGGATTGAACCCGGTCGATTCCCGATGGACTTCCACGCCCCGTCATGCAGTTGCATACGCGCCACAACGCGCCCCGGCAGCCCGGCCGGTGAAAGCCTTCGCCTCACCCCTGCAACCCCGGCAGACGCGCACGGAGCCGCCCTCACGGCTCCTTCAGCACAAAAGGTCCCGGCACCGAGCCTGGAGCTCGGTGCCGGGACCTGCTTGCCGCTTTCGGCCGCTTATACGACCGGACCCGTGATTAGAACGCGCTGTTGTTGCAGCCCATGCTCGAGCCGATGTGGGTGTTCTGCGCACCCGGGTTGCCCTCGCCGTTGAGGCCGTTGCCCAGCAGGCCGTTGAGCAGGCCGACCTGGCCGAGGACGTCGAGGTTCAGGTCGTGCGACTTGCAGTTGCTGCTCTGCCCGATCTTGAACTGGTCGCCGCCCTTCCCGCCGTCGTGCGCCTGGGCCGTGCCAGCGGCCAGCATTCCGAGGCTGCCGAGAGCAGCGACCAGAACGGCGGCCTTGCGAAGCTTGTTCATGTCATCTCCGTTGGAGTGAAGTGGATACGATCCGTGGCAGATCGATTCCTTACGGTCACGGAAATTAATACGAAATACCCCCAAACATCCCGATGACGCGCCGGATGCCACGAGGTTGTTGTGGAAGCACTCTGAAGTCGTAATGCCGACGAGCGGGTCCCTCGGCGTCATCGGCCACCCTCGCGTGCGGTCTCATCTCGGCGACCGCACGGCGGGCGAAGCGCTAATTGCTGGCGTGAGCGAGGGCGTTCGCCTGGTTGTTGGCCTGGGTGCAGCTGACGCCACGGGTCTCGGCGCCGGCGAGAACGGCGATGGGGAGGTTCGCGTTGAGCAGGTTCTGCGGGCTGCACTCCTGGGACGGGCGGAAGAGGTTGCTCTGCTCCACCGGGCCGCCCGGCGCCGGAGCCGTCTGCGGGGAGATCTGGGGGGAGATCAGCGGGTTCAGCTGCGGGTTGATCTGCGGGCTGACCTCGGAGGGCTGCGGCAGGGACATTCCCTGCGGCTGGGTCGTGTAACTGCGCGCGACGGCCTGCGAGGACGAGGAGGCGTGGGCGGTGTCCGGCTGCCCGATCGGGGGCGGAGCAGCGCCGTTGTACGCAACGGGAGCGACGGCGGAGCTGGAGCCGACGCCGATGGCGGACAGCCCGCCGGCTGCTGCGAAGACGAGCGCGACCTGTTGGAACTTGCGCATGGAACCCTCGGCCCTTCGTTGACCTGTGCGTGAAACGTATGGAATGCGGATGAGCCAGTGCAGCCTTGACTGTTCCCGCTGTCCTGTGCGGCTGCGATGGGCCATCGTCCTGGCCCTGTGCGGAACGAGATGAGCGGGGGTCCCGTCACGGGATCCGAGGCGTGGTCACCCATTTGCCGAAGGGTGCGAATCATCATCTGAATCGTCAACTCGCAAGGGTCCGCATCGCACTTGTTCGTGACAGCAGCGGCACGTCCTCACTCGTCCGTGGTGCTACGAGTCATGGCAAATGGGTGACGGAATTTTGGATCCCGTGACCGGCCCGGAGGAAACATCGTTGCCAGCAGGGAGTAAGGCGGCGACCGCGAACCGGAGAGAGGGGCAACGGGATCCGCTGTCGACTCCGGCGTGAAGTCCACAAGGCAGCCCCCATTTCCCCTGCTTGGGCGCGGTGTGAATATCGGACTGAACGCACGCAAGACTGCACTGAATGCAACGGATTTCCCCTGTACAGGTATTGAAGGGCCGAGGGTTCCATGCGAAAGCTTCACAAGGCCGCGCTCGTAGTAGCAGCGGCCGGCGGTCTGTCCGCCGTCGGCGTCGGCGTCAGCCATGCCGACTCACCCGGGTACGGGTACGGAGGTCCCGGTCCGGCGCCTGGTCCCCAGTACTCGGCACCCGACTACGCGCCCATGCAGTACGGGCCGCCCCCGCAGTACGCACCGCCGCAGTACCCGCAGTACGGGCCGCCCCCGCAGTACGCGCCGCCGCAGTACGGGCCCCCGCAGTACGGTCCGCCGCCGCAGTACGGCCCCCCGCAGTACGGCCCGCCGCCGCAGTACGCACCCCCGCAGTACGCGCCGCCCCGCCCCCAGGCGCAGGCCACGTCGGTGTCCAGCGCGTCGAGCACGACGCAGTCCTCCAACCAGCAGCCGTACGCCCAGCCGCTGATGGGTCCCCCGGCGGCGCCGCCGCAGGCGGCCGCCTACGCCCAGTCGACGGGTGTCGCGCAGGCCGGGCCGCAGCCGCAGATCATGCCGCAGGCGGCTCCGCAGGTCACTCCGCAGGTCGCCCCCCAGGTCGCCATGCCCCAGGTCTTCAACCCGGAGCCCGCGCCTCGTGTCGCCCCGCAGGTGAACCCGCAGGTGAACCCCACGGTGAACCCGCTCATCAACCCGCTGATCGCGCCGGCCAGCGCCCCGCAGGTACCCGGACTCGGCCTCGGCCAGCTCGCGGCGCCTCCCGTCGGCCAGCTGGGTCTGCCCCGACTGGGCTGATCGCCTCTCCGCGAATCTCCACCGCTCAACTCCATCTGTCGCACACCACATCAGCTCGACCAACGGAGAAGAAATGCGCAAGATCCAGAAGGTCGCCCTCGTCGGCGTCGCCGTCCTCGGCGGCATCGGCGCCTTCGGCGGCGGCACCGCCTTCGCGCACGGCGAGGAGGGCGCGCACGACACGGACATCATGCAGAACTCCGAGTGCCGCTCGCACGACATGAACATCGACGTCCTCGGCAGCGTCGGCGCCCTCAACGCCCTGCTGGGCAACGGGCTCAACGGCGAGGGCGCCCCGGGCGCGCAGCCCGCCCACCTCGGCTCGGACATGGGCTGCAACAGCAAGGTCGGCTGAGCAGCCGCGCTGCACGCCTTCCCGCCAAGTACCTGCCCTCGTACCGCACTTCGCGGTCCCGCACGAGGGCCACTGGCCTCCGGGCCCGGTATGACTCCCACCCCTGGCGAGCGGATGGCCCGGGGTGGTGTCATCGGGCCCGGAGCCGCCGCATCGCGCAGCGCCGGTCCCTCCGGAGCCAGCAGAAACGATCATGCAGTGGAGCCGGCGAGCACCGGACCGGCATGCCCGCACGGAAGATCTTGGCTGAAAACGCCCTCGGCGACGCCATGTAATACGTCTCGGAATTTCATCGGCCAGGGACTGTAATCCGATATACAGGAAGGTCCACTGCGAATATTCCCCCGAATGTACGACGCCGCACGCCGCGTGATGCTCGTTAGGCGAGCGTGACTTTGAAGGAAAAGACCGCAGAAAAGACCCACCTTCTCCTCTCGCACCAGGAGGACTCCAGGGATCCGGCAGGCCTCATGCACTGCTCGGATCTGCTCGAGGACTTCTTCGCGACCATCAGCCGGATGGAGAGTGAATATCTGCAGGCCGCGATGGCGGATTGGCCGGCCCAGAGTGCCCACTCCGACTGAAACATCCGCACGGCCGATCAGGGAGCAGCCGAAAACCGAAAGGATGCGGAATGAGAACCGACTACGACGCGGTAGACCAATACCCCGATTACACCCAGCCCATCGATGTGCAGCACATGTGGCGCACGCCCGATCCCGAAGTCCCGGCGGACAGCTGGGATCCGGACGAGGAGCTGGCCCGCATCCTGCAGCCGACGCACAGCGTGGATCCGGCGCCTCCCCCTCTGGACGGCGACCGGCACTCGCACCGCCAGGTCAGCCGACGGCGGCCCCGGTCGGGATTCCACGTCCTTGCCGGAAAACGGAGGATCATCGCCGTCTCGGTCCTCATCGTAATGATCACCATCTGCGCGGTGACGATACTGACCTGGTCCATCTCCTATTCGTACAATCAGCTGCGCACCATTGCGCTCCTCGGCGCGACGCCGCAGTTGGCACAATGGTGGCCGCTGACGGTGTACGGGCCGTGGCTCCTCGCGGGGCTTTCCATCCTGCGGGCATCCGTTCAGCACCGGACCGCCCGGCGGTCCTGGGCGGTGATGCTGATCTCTTCCGGCACCGCGGTGACCATGTGCATCGGTCAAGCGCCGCATTCGCTTTTCGCGATGGTAGTCGTCGGAATCCCGCCGATCACCGCCCTGGTCTGTTTCCGTGAACTCGTCGGCCAGTTCTCGCCCCGGCCCGGCCCCCGGCACGCCTTCGACGTCGTGAACGGGCTGAAGAAGAGGCCGTAGCCGGTTGCGGCGGACGGTGCGCCGGGGGCCGCTCAGTCCTCCGCGTACTTGGCGTCCGCCGCCGGATCCAGGGCGAGCCGGTAGCCACGTTTCACCACGGTCTGGATGACCCGGGGGGTGCCGAGCGCCGTGCGCAGGCGAGCCATTGCCGTTTCCACCGCGTGTTCGTCCGTGCCCGACCCGGGTAGCGCGCGCAGCAGTTCGGCGCGGGCCACCACCCAGCCGGGGCGGCGGGCGAGGGCGCGAAGCAGGGCCATGCCGGCCGGGGGGACGGATTTCAGCTCGCCGTCCACCAGGACCGCGTGACCGCGGATCTCGACGCGGCGGCCGGCCAGGGGCAACACCCTTGAGCGGGCCGGGAGTTCGGTGCACAGGAGCTGGACGAGCGGGCCCAGGCGGAAGCGTTCGGGGGCCAGCGTGGTCACGCCGCGGGCCTGGAGCTGCAGCGCGGTGACGGGGCCGACGCAGGCGGGCAGGACGTCGTCGTGCAGGGCCAGCAGCAGCTCGGCGAGCATGCCGCGCTCCTCGGCCCGGTCCAGGAGGGAGGCCGCGGCCGGGGCGCTGGTGAAGGTGAGCGCGTCCAGGCCGTGCGAGACGGTGGCGTCCAGGAGCCGGTCGAGCGGCGCCGGGTCCTGCGGCGGCAGCCAGCGGTAGACCGGCACCCCGACGACCTCGGCGCCGCCCGCGCGCAGCGACTCCACGAAGCCCGGCAGCGGTTCGCCGTGCAGCTGAATGGCGATGCGCCGGCCCGCGACGCCCTCGGCGAGCAGCCGGTCGAGGACCTCGGCCATCGACTCGGACGAGGGCGACCACTGCTCGGTGAGCCCGGCGGCCCGTACCGCGCCCTTGACCTTGGGGCCGCGGGCGAGGAGTTCGACGCCCTTGAGGGTCTTCAGGAGCGCGTCCCCCACCCCCCAGCCGTCGGCGGCCTCGACCCAGCCGCGGAACCCGATGGCGGTGGTGGCCACCACGGTGTCCGGCACTCTGGCGATCAACTCCTGGGTGGCGGCGAGGAGTTCGCTGTCGTCGGCGAGCGGCACGATCCGCAGCGCGGGGGCGTGCAGCACGGCGGCCCCGCGGCGGGTGAGCAGCGCCGCGAGCTCGTCGGCACGGCGGGCGGCGGTGACCCCGACGGTGAAGCCGGCCAGAGGCCCGTGCGGTGCGGCCGCTTCTGCTTCTGCGGACATGACTCTCCAGGTGGTGCGGGGACGTCCGAGCCTGCCAACGGAGCGTGACGCCCGGGGTTCACCATGGTTTCCCGGGTGTTACGTCACCTCCCACCGTCAAGGATCACACCTCGGCGTACGCGGGCGCCGGTGCGGCGGAGACCGGTGTCCGGGCAGGCCGGCGGACGTATACCGCCCACGTCACCGTGAAACACGCGGCGTAGCAGGCCAGGAAGGCGGCGAAGGCGGCGGTGCCGCTTCCCACCGTCTGGAAGGACTGACGGAAGGCGAGGTTGATGGCGAGCCCGCCGAGCGCGCCGATCGCCCCGACGAATCCCATGGCGGCCCCCGAGAGCCGTCGCCCGTAGGCCGCCGCGTCCTCGCCGGAGAGCCCGCGGGCGAGGGCCTTGGCCTGGAAGATGCCGGGGATCATCTTGTACGTGGAGCCGTTGCCGAGCCCGCTGAGCACGAACAGGGCGATGAACCCGGTGAGGAAGACGGGCAGCGACTTCTGGACCGAGGCGTACAGGACGACGCCGGTGGCGGCGGCCATCGCGGCGAAGTTCCCCAGGGTGATGCGGGCGCCGCCGTACACGTCGGCGAGGCGGCCGCCGACGGGCCTGATCACGGAGCCGAGCAGCGGTCCGATGAAGGTGAGCGAGGCGGCCTGGAGCGGGGTGCGGCCGAACTGGGTCTGGAGCACGAGGCCGAAGGCGAAGCTGTAGCCGATGAAGGAGCCGAACGTGCCGACGTACAGGAACGCCATGATCCAGGTGTGCGCGTCGCGCAGCGCCTCCTTGGCAGCGCCGGTGTCGTTGCGTACCGGCGCCAGATTGTCCATGCCAAGGGCCGCGCACAGCCCGGCGATCACGATCAGCGGGATGTAGACGGCGAGCACGATGCGCGGCTGGGTGGCCCCGGCGGTCGCGATGACGAGCAGCCCGACGAGCTGCACCACCGGTACGCCGATGTTGCCGCCGCCCGCGTTCAGGCCGAGCGCCCAGCCCTTCTTGCGCAGCGGGAAGAAGGCGTTGATGTTGGTCATCGAGGAGGCGAAATTGCCCCCGCCGACCCCGGCGATGGCCGCGACAAGCAGGAACGTGGTGTACGAGGTGCCGGGCTCCATGGCGAGCCAGGCGGCGACGGCCGGGACCAGGAGCAGCAGGCAGCTGAAGACGCTCCAGTTGCGGCCGCCGAAGCGGGCGACGGCGAAGGTGTACGGGATGCGGACGAGGGCGCCGACCAGGGTCGCCACCGAGATCAGGAAGAACTTGCCCGCGGGGTCCACTCCGTAGCCGGGGCCCATGAAGAGCACCATCACCGACCACAGGCTCCACACGGAGAACCCGACATGTTCGCAGAACACGGACAGGAAGAGGTTGCGCCGGGCGACGCGCTCGCCGGTCTCCCGCCAGAAGGTGTCGTCCTCCGGGTCCCACCGCTCGATCCAACGGCCAGCCATCATGCCTCCACGGTCGGTTCGCTTCACGTGACAGCGACCGTAGGGAGGGAGCGTTTCGGCCGCGTGCCGCCGGGTGACCGGGGTGCAACCGTGTCTTCACGGGGCCCGGGCGGCGGCGGTGAGACCGCCGCCGCCCGGGTCGGTCAGGCGGGCCAGAGCCGGGGCCGGCGCTTGGCGGCGACGTCCTCGACCCAGCCGAAGCACAGCACGCACAGGCCGATGAGGACCCAGGTCACGGCGAGTACCGGCCACGAGCTGTTGAGGAACTTGCCCGCTCCGGCGAGCGCGTCGATGCTCCACAGGTCGTCCCAGACGGTGGCGGCGACCAGGATGCACAGGTTGTGCCAGAGGTAGACCGTCACGGCCCGCGAGTTGAGCAGGGTGATCAGGCGGTCCCAGCGGCGCAGCGGGGCCGGCCACTGTTCCCAGGAGGGGCTGATGTGGAGCAGCAGGAGCACCGCGCCGAGCGACCACAGGGTCTGCGCGAGCGGGATCGAGTCGAGCTCCGTGTCGCCGGTGATCGAGTACCCGCCGCGCACGGCCCACCAGTAGCCGAGGGCCATCACGAGGGGGGCGAGCGAGGGGATCAGATAGTTCGGCAACTTCCGTGTGACGCCCGCCTGGTGGGCCATGCCGAGGATCCAGCAGGCGCCGAAGGTGGCGAAGTCGGTGAGCGCGGAGTCGATGCGCTGGGGAAGACCGAGGTCCACGAAGTCCACGAGCGCGGCGATCGCGACCGGAGCGAGGATCGTCAGCCACGGCAGGCGCCGCAGGAGCATCCGGAACAGCGGTGAGAGCAGCACGAACCACAGGTAGGCCCGCAGGTACCAGAGCGGTTCGGCCAGGTTCGCGCCCCAGTTGTCGCCCAGTACGTGGTGGATGCCGGGCAGGCCTGCCCCGTACGGCGGGTCGCTGAGCGGGACCACCCAGAACAGCAGGTGCCCCCACCACCAGGCGGGGTGTCCGTCGGAGTCGGGGCCCCAGCCCTGGGCGAGCATGCCGGTGATGCCGACCGCGCCGAGCAGCCACATCGGCGGAAGGAGCCGGCGCAGGCGGCCCCGTACGACCTGGACGGCGGGGCGCTTCAGGGAGCGGGCCATCAGGTTTCCGGCGAGCGCGAACATCACGCCCATGGAGGGGAAGGCCAGCGGCAGCCAGGCCCAGCCCATCAGGTGGTAGAGCACCACCCGGAACAGGGCGAGGGCGCGCAGGAAGTCGAAGTACCGGTCGCGCACGGGCGCCCGGGGCACCGGGGCGGCGGGGGTGGCCGCCGCTCCCGGAACTTCCACGTACGAGGTCATCCCGCGGCCTTCCGTTCAGCCGGGTTGCCCGGCGCCTCGACCACGCCGGTGCGGCGCAGCTTCTGCCAGCGCAGGCGACCGCCGGTCACCGCGGTGATCCAGGACTGGAGCAGCACGACGTACATCAGCTGCCGGTACAGGACCTGCTGGAGGGGCAGCGAGAGCAGATGCGTCAGCTTTTCCTTGTCGAGCCTGAAGGCGTACGCCGCGCAGATCCCCTGGATCATCAGCACGACGAGCCAGGCCACGATGGTCTGCTCGGTCTTGCCGAAGACGATCCCGTACAGCAGGAAGATGTCGATCAGCGGGGCGAGCAGCGGGGCCAGCACCATGAACGCGGCGACCAGCGGCAGTCCGAAGCGGCCGAAGCGGCCGGAGGGACCGCGGTCCTTGATGGCGCCGCGGTGCTTCCAGATCGCCTGCATGGTGCCGTACGACCAGCGGTAGCGCTGCGACCAGAGCTGCTGGACGGACTCGGGGGCCTCGGTCCAGGCGCGGGCGTTCTCGCTGTAGACCACCTTCCAGCCGTCGCGGTGGATGGCCATGGTGATGTCGGTGTCCTCGGCGAGGGTGTCCTCGCTCATGCCGCCGACCCGCTCCAGGGCTTGGCGGCGGAACGCGCCGACCGCGCCGGGGATGGTGGGCATGATGCCCAGCAGGTCGTACATGCGGCGGTCGAGGTTGAAGCCCATCACGTACTCGATGTGCTGCCACGCGCCGATGAGCGAGTCGCGGTTGCCGACCTTGGCGTTGCCCGCGACGGCGCCGACCCGCAGGTTGCCGAAGGGCTGGACCAGTTCGCGGACGGTGGACGGCTCGAAGACGGTGTCGCCGTCCATCATCACGACGAGCTCGTAACGGGCGTGCGCGATCCCGTTGTTGAGGGCGGCGGGCTTGCCGGCGTTCTCCTGGCGCACCACGCGCACGTTGGGATGGCCCAGCGCCTCGACGATGTCGGCGGTGCCGTCGCTCGAACCGTCGTCGATGACGATCACTTCGATCGGATGATCGCTCGCCATGAGCGAACGAACAGTGTTGGCGATGCATTCGCGTTCGTTGTACGCGGGCACCAGGACCGAGACCGGTTCGGTGACCGGCGGCCCCCACTGGAAGTCCTTCTTGCGCACCTTGCGGGCGTGCACGAAGGACAGGATCAGCATCAGCCCGAAGCGGGCGAAGACCAGCACGCCGACAATGGCGAGGCCCACGACCAGGAAGTCGGTGGTGTGCTCGGCGACCTGGACGGCGCCGACGAAGGCCTCGCCCTTCCACAGGTCCATGCCCGTGACCGGCGTCAGCGCGCTCGGTGCGCCGAGCGCGGTGGTGAGGTTGACGAAGCTGTAGCCCGACTCCTGCATGTCCGGCAGGAACTTGTCGAGCGCGGCCACGGTCTGCGAGCGGTCGCCGCCGAAGTCGTGCATCAGGACGATGGCGCCCTTGTCGTCCTCCGGGGTGGCGTTGTGGATGATCTTCTTGACGCCGGGCCGCTGCCAGTCCTCACTGTCGGTGGAGTCGAGCGCGACGATGTAGCCCTTGCTGCCGACGTACTGGACCACCGGCCAGGTGTCGTTGTCCATGGCGTCGGCGAACGAGGAGTACGGCGGCCGGAAGAGCGAGCTGTGCACGCCCGCGGCGCCCGCGAGCGCGAGCTGGTTCTCGGAGAGCTCGCGGTCGATGCGCGACTTCGACTGGTAGGAGAGGTCGGGGTGGTTGAAGGTGTGCAGGCCCACCTCGTGGCCCTCGGCGACCATGCGCTTGATGAGGTCCGGGTAGCGCGAGGCGTTGGTTCCGGTCACGAAGAAGACGGCATGCGCGTGGTACTTCTTCAGCTCGTCCAGGACCTTCGGCGTCCAGGTGGGGTCCGGGCCGTCGTCGAAGGTGATGACGATCTTGTGGTCCGGTATCCGCAGGCTGACCGGCTTGGCGGCGTTGCGCGCGTCGATGACCGGCCCGCCGTCGATGATCTTGTCGGGCACCTTGTCGGTGGGCGCGGGGTCGCGTACGCGGTGGTCCGCCTGGATCTCGCTGTGCACATAGCCGCGCAGCATCAGCATCGCGACGAGCGCGACGAGCAGGAGCAGCGGCAGCAGATAGCGCATGGGCAGCCGCTTGCGCCGCGTTGGCCGCGGCTTCGCCTTGGTGGTTCTCATGGCAGGTGTCGTTACGCCTTCGGGCGGTACGACGTTGGGGGCGCCGTACGGGGTTGGTGCTGGGGCCGCTGTCGTCCGGACCACTGCGGGCGGGCCGGGACGGCGGGGTCAGGCGCCGGTCTTGCCGGCGGAGGGGATGGCCGCCCGCGCGGCCGGCTTGTGCGAGGTGCCGGGGCGTGGGGAGACCTTGGTGTTCACCGGGCTGTGCCCCGTCACCGGGGTGGCGCTGTGCGGCACGGACTTGGAGGCCTTGGGCGAGGGCGCCTTGGAGGCGCTGTGCGCGGGGACCACGGCCTTCTTCGAGGGCGACGCCTTCGGCTGCGGGGCCTGCGAGGCGGTCGCCTGGGGCGGCGCCGTCACGGCGTCGGCCTTGTCGGGGAGGTTGAGACCGGGGGCGCGGGCGCTGCCGCCGAGCAGCGAGCCGACGAGCGCCACGGCGAAGCCGGTGGCCGCGAGCCCGAAGAGCCAGCCCAGCCAGCGCAGCTTCTTGCCGCGCTTTCCGCTGGCGTCGACGAACACGGCCTGCTCGGCCGAGGCCGCCCGCAGCGGCTTGAAGGTGGGAATCTTCTCGGTCATGGACCGCGAAAGGGGCTCGGGGTCGGGCCTGACGGCCTGCGGTGCGGGCTTGGTGAACTGCTGCGTGGGCACGCTCGCCTGCGGCACGGCCCCGGCCACCCGCGGATCGGGCTTCGTCAGACGCGGATCGGACCTGACGGCCTGCGGCTCCGGCTTCGTCAGCTGCGGCTCGGGCTTGGTCAGACGCCGCGTGGGCGTGGTCAATTCCTCCGCGAACACACCGAGTTGCATCGTCGCGTCGCGTGGCTGCTGTTGATCCACCGGGTGGCCGGGACGGGGCTGTCCGCCCGGCCCGTTGGATATCCGACTGTCCATTTTCGTACGCACTCCCTGAATGTGTTTCGCGGGTTGCGCGCACGACTCCCGGGCACCACCATCCGGAACGGGGAAACCCCACCCGTTCCGAGCGCCCCCACTATCCCGCCGCACCCGGGCGATGAATGTAGCGCACGTGGCTGTGGACATGTGTTCACGTATCGCGCGATGTTCGCCTTCGGCGGGCCACATGCGGGGCATCGGCCACCATCAGGGACATGTCGGGCTCGGGCAGCCAGCTTGCGGAGGGCTTCTCCAGCCAGCCGTGCGCCCCCGAGGCTTCGTCGGCGACCCGCCGCAGGACGTCCACGCCGGGATGCGAGAGCCCCTTGCGCCACACCAACGACACCGGCGCGAGCGGTACGGGTCCGGTCAGCGGGCGTACGACCATGCCGGGCACGTCCATGAACTCGGTGCTGGCAAGCACCGACCAGCCCTGCTTGCGCACCACCCGGACGAACTCCTCCTCCCCCGCGATCTCCGGGAACGGCGCGGCCATCTCGATGCCGCGCCCCGCGAAGAGCCGCTCCGCCAGGTCGGTCCACTCGGCGGTGGCCGGATTCCCCGCCGCCGCGTACAGCGTCTCGCCGGCCAGCGCGGCCAACGGCACCTCGGCCAGGCCCGCGAGCCGGTGCCCTTCGTCGAGCAGCACGGCCATCCGCTCGTAGCGCACCGGCTGGTGGCCGAGCCCCGCGAGCACCGCCGGGTCGAGTCCGGCCACCCGGCCGAAGGAGACGTCGAGCCGCCCGGCCAGGATCTCGGCCGCCGCCCCGGTGAGCCCGCTGATGAACCGGGCCACGAACTCGACGCCGGGCGCCTGTTCGCGGGCCTCGGCGAGCACCCGCGCCCCGGTGCCGACGGGCGCCGAGATGTCCACGAGCAGCGGCCGCGCGGAGCCGCCGCCCGCCCATGCGGTACGCAGTTCGTCGTAGGCGGCGAGCACCTTGCGGGCGTACGGCAGCAGCCGTGCCCCGTCCGCCGTGAGCGCGACGGCCCGGGTGGTGCGCACGAAGAGATCGGCACCCAACTCCCGTTCCAGGCGCCGGACATCGCGGCTCAGCGCCTGCTGGGCGACGAACAGACGAGCGGCCGCGCGGGTGAAGTGCAGCTCCTCGGCGACGGCGGCGAACGAGCGGAGGAGGCGCGGGTCCAGGTCGTGGGGCACGAGGGTGAAGTCAACAACATCACGGGCGTTGACAACAAGAGTGCGTGAATGGGCCCTGATCAGGTGTTGGACCCCAACCACCGGCCGCCACAAGGATCGTGGGCATGCCGCAAACGACCCCGCTCGACCGACGCCAGAACCCGTACATACGCCTCTTCCGCACCCCTGGCGCCCGCGCCTTCACGCTGGGCAATCTCGTCGCCCGGCTCCCCATGGGCATGTTCGGCGTCAGCGCCGTGATCATGATCGCGGGCGCGCGCGGCTCATACGCCCTCGCGGGCGCCGTCACCGCCACCGGTCTCGCCGCGACCGCGCTCGTCGCCCCGTGGACGGCCCGGCTCGTCGACCGGCACGGCCAGGCCCGAATTGCCGTACCTGCAACGACAGTTGCGGTCTGTGGCTCGCTGGCCCTGGTCCTGTGCGTGCACTTCGGCGCCCCCGACTGGACCCTGTTCGCCGCCTACGCCGCGACCGCCACCACGCCCAACACCGGCGGCATGTCCCGCGCCCGCTGGGCCCACCTGCACCGCGGCTCCTCCCCGGAAGCCGCGGCCGCCCTGCACACCGCCAACTCCTTCGAGCAGGCCGCCGACGAGCTCTGCTTCATGCTCGGCCCGGTCGCCGCCGCCTTCCTCTGCTCGGCCCTGTTCCCCGAGGCCGGCACCCTGGTCGGCGCGGTCCTGCTGATGACAGGCATCCTGCTCTTCGCCGCCCAGCGCACGACCGAACCGCCCGCCGCACCTCGCACTCCCGCCGCCAAGTCCCCTTTGCGCACAAGGGGGTTCGCCCCGCTGCTCGCGGTCTTCCTCGCCACCGGCGCGGTGTTCGGCTCCCTGGAGGTCGTCACCATCGCGTACGCCGACGGGCTCGGCCACCGGTCCGCGGCGGGCGGCGTGCTCGCGCTCCAGGCGGCCGGATCGTGCGTCGCGGGGCTCCTGTACGGGGCGGTCCGCCCGGCCCGCAGCGTGCCCCGGCGGCTCGTCGGCTGCGTCGGGGCCATGACCGTGCTGATGTGCCTGCCACTGCTCGCGGCACGGGCCGGCGGCTCACTGCTCGCGCCGGCCGCGGCCCTGCTGTGCGCGGGCGCCGCCACCGCACCCACCATGGTCACCGGCATGACCCTGATCCAGCGCCTCACCCCCGAGGGCCGGTTGAACGAGGGCATGACCCTCGCCGTGACCGCGATCCTGGGCGGCATCGCGGCCGGCTCGGCCATCGGCGGCCAGGTCATCGACCAAGCGGGCGCGGAGATGGGGTACTTGATCCCGGTCTGCGCGGCGGCCGTCGCCCTGGTGGTGAGCGCGGCCGGATCCGGGCGGTACGCTGCACCGCCCCGCCGATAAGCGGGACGTCCCCCTCCGCTTGAGCATGACCACGTATCAGGAAGGCCCATCCCCATGGCCATGAAGAAGTCGACCATCCAGCAACAGGTCGCCGAGGCGATCGCGCAGGCCAATCCGCAGGACCGTCCGATCGTCATGATCCAGGCGGTGGCGGGCCCCAGCGTCTGGCTGATGAGCATGCTCGGCGTCATAGGCCAGTGCTTCCTGTCGTACTACTTCATCACCGTGACCCAGCAGGCCGTGCTGCTGCACCGGGCCAGCCGCTGGAACAACCGCCCGCAGGAGATCGTCACGGCTATCCCGCCGGCCGAGGCGATGCGGATGATCAGTGACGTACGGCGGAACACACTGTGGAGCTCGTTCCGCTGCCAGCTGCCAGGACAGCCGAAGCCGACCCGCATGAACGTCCACCGCCTGTGGCGCAACGAGATGGACCAGCTCCTCGGCATGCTGACCGGCCAGCCGGTCGCCTGACCCCGGCCCCGGGCACGACAAAGGCCCCGCTGTCGGAACAGCGGGGCCTTCGCCTACATGGGAATTGTGGAGATGGCGGGAATCGAACCCGCGTCCAACGGTGCAAAAACAGGGCTTCTCCGTGTGCAGTTCGCTGCGATTTTCTCGGCCCCGGCAATCACGCGAACAAGTCGCCGACGGGCCCAGCCACTGTTTGATTTCCTTCTAGACCCCGTGACCGGGTCTAGAAGTTTAGTTCCCTAGCTGATGCCAGGATCCGGGTCGGGAACAGCCCCGGGCTGACACTTCGCAAGTCGCTACTTAGGCAGCGAGGGCGAAGGAATCGCGCTTGGTGTTGGCGATTATTGTTTGCGACATATGGTTTACGAGATCATTGCCGCTTCCTCGACACGCTTCCCCTGCTTCGACATCCGCTGTCGAAACCGATCATCCCCATGTGGTGTTTTCAAAAGGCGCCCCTGCGGTGAGGGGCTGATGCCATCGTACGTGACCAACGCCCGAGGGTGCCAGCCTATTCCGCGCGGGCCGCTGCCTGCCTAGCGCAGGCTCGCCCGCTCCTTGCGCTTGACCGCCGAGATGGCGCGGTCCGTCTCGCGTCGGTCCTGCTTCTCACGCAGCGTCTGCCGCTTGTCGTACTCCTTCTTGCCCTTGGCCAGCGCGATCTCGATCTTGGCCCGGCCGTCCTTGAAGTACAGCGCAAGGGGCACGATCGTGTGGCCCGACTCCCCCGACTTCGACTCCAGCTTGTCGATCTCGACCCGGTGAAGCAGCAGCTTCCGCTTGCGCCGCGCGCTGTGGTTGGTCCAGGTGCCCTGCGCGTACTCCGGCACGTGCACGTTGTGCAGCCAGGCCTCGCCGCCGTCGATCTGGACGAAGCCGTCGACCAGCGAGGCGCGGCCCTGGCGCAGCGACTTCACCTCGGTACCGGTGAGTACGAGACCGCACTCGTAGGTGTCGATGATGAGGTAGTCGTGCCGTGCCTTCTTGTTCTGCGCGACCAGCTTGCGCTTGCTGTCCTTCTCTTTGTCCTTGCCCGTGTTCTTAGCCATAGTGCGGCCATTTTCTCACCCCGGCGCAACAGGTTTAAGACGTGCCGCCCAGACCGCTCAGGACGGTCTTCGCGTGTTCGAGGGGGCGGTCGGTGACGGGAAGGTCGGGGGTGATGCCCTTGCCGTCGAGGCCGCGGCCCGAGGGGGTGCGGTAGTGGCCGACGGTCAGCTCGGCGACCGAGCCGCCCGCGAGGCCGGTGGGCATCTGGACCGACCCCTTGCCGAAGGTGCGCGAGCCGACGGTGACCGCGCGGCCACGGTCCTGGAGTGCGCCGGTGAGGAGTTCCGCCGCGCTCATGGTGCCGCCGTCGATCAGCACGACCAGGGGTCTCGCGCCGTCCCCGTCGTCGGCCGCGTACAGCGCCTGCTGCTTGCCGTGCACGTCGTACGTGGCGACCAGGCCGCCGTCGAGGAAGGCGGAGGCGGCGGTGACGGCCTCGCCGACCAGGCCGCCGCTGTTGCCGCGCAGGTCAAGGAGGATCCCGGCGTCCTTGGGGGCCCGGCGCACGGCGGCGCGCACCCGCTCGCCGGAGCCCTTGGTGAAGGCCGTCACCTTGATCATCACGACCTCGGCGGAGAGCTCTTGGACGGCCACGTCCTCCGTGTCGAGGACCGCCCGGCCGAGCGTCTGCTGCCAGCTGCGGGAGCCGCGCTGAAGGCCGACGACGACCTTGCTGCCCGCCGCGTCGCCCCTGAGGCGGGACACGGCCTCGGTGACGGGCCGGCCGTCGGCGGACCAGTGGTCGATGCTGCGCAGGAAGTCGCCGGCCTCGACGCCGGCGCGGGCGGCGGGGCCGCCGGACTGGACCCGGGTCACCTGGGTGCGGCCGTCGGCGGTGCGGGCGACCCAGAGGCCGACACCGGTGTAGCGGCCGTCGAGGGCGTCCGTGTACTGCTCGTACTGGCCCTTGTCGTACACCGCGCCCCAGCGGTCCCCGCTGCGGTCCACGGCCTCCTCGGCGGCGCGGGTGGCGGACTTGCCGTCGGCCTGCGCCTCGGCGGCCGCGCGGGTCACGTCCTCGGCGGTGCGGTCGCCGCCGCGGGCGGTGTGTCCCTCGCGCGGGTCGAGGGCGGCCGCCGCGCTCCCGGCCGGTAAAGCGGCGGGTCTCTGCTCCTGCGGAAGGCAGTTGGTGGCTGCCGCCGTCACCAGGACGCTCGCGAAGACCAATGCCAGAGCCGCCCCGCGGCGCACGCCGCGGGGCCTGGGACAGAGCTCCGGGCCAGACATGGCGCCGAGTCTAGGACAAACGTCGGGCGCCGCAGGGGTTGTTGCTCCCACGGCGCCCGGGGCGTGTGTCACAGGCGGGGTCAGACCTTGAGGTACTTGCGCAGAGCGAAGAAGGCCGCGAGCGCGGGCATCAGGACACTGGCCGCGAGCACGAGCGGCAGCTTGGCCAACACCGCGTCCCAGCCGATGAAGTTGATGAGGTTCAGCTTGTGCGCCAGGTCGAGCCCGTGGTCGATCATGAAGTAGCGGCCGACGACCAGGAAGCCCGCGGCGGCCACACCGCCCATCAGCCCGGCGAAGGCGGCCTCCATGATGAACGGCGCCTGGATGTAGAAGCCGGAGGCGCCCACCAGACGCATGATCCCGGTTTCGCGCCGCCTGCTGAAGGCGGAGACGCGCACGGTGTTCACGATCAGCATCAGCGCGACGATCAGCATCACGAACATGACCAGGATCGCCGCCATGTTCATGCCGTTGAGCAGCCCGAACAGGTTCTCCAGAATGCCCTTCTGGTCCTGGACGGACTGGACGCCGTCGCGGCCCGCGAAGGCGGTGGCGACCACGGCGAACTTCTCCGGGTCCTTGAGCTTGACCCGGAAGGACTCCTGCATCTGGTCCGGCGTGATCGACCCGCCCATCGGGGAGCTGCCGAACTGCTCCTTGTAGTGCTTGAACGCCTCGTCGGCCGACTCGTACGACACCGTCTGGACGACGTCCAGCTTCTTGAGGTCGGCCTCGATGTCCTTCTTCTGCTGGGCGGTCACCGCCCCCTTGGCGCACTTGGCGACGCTCTCGGCGTCCGCCTTGTTGCAGAGGAAGATCGAGACGTTGACCTTGTCGTACCAGTAGCCCTTCATGTTGTTGACCTGGTCCCGCATCAGCAGCGAACCGCCGAACAGGGCCAGCGAGAGGGCGACGGAGACGACGACGGCGATCGTCATGGTCAGGTTGCGGCGGAGACCGACCCCGATCTCCGAGAGTACGAACTGAGCGCGCATGGCGACGATTTCAGCCTTTCAGTGCTCGACGAGTGCTCTACGGCGCTCAGTGCTGGTAGCCGTAGACGCCGCGCGCCTGGTCTCGTACGAGACGGCCGGACTCCAGCTCGATGACGCGCTTGCGCATCTGGTCGACGATGTTCTGGTCGTGGGTCGCCATGATTACGGTGGTGCCGGTCCGGTTGATCCGGTCGAGCAGCTTCATGATGCCGACGGAGGTCTGCGGGTCGAGGTTGCCGGTCGGCTCGTCCGCGATGAGCAGCATGGGCCGGTTGACGAAGGCGCGGGCGATCGCCACGCGCTGCTGCTCACCACCCGAGAGCTCGCCCGGCCTGCGGTCCTCCTTGCCGCCGAGCCCGACGAGGTCGAGCACCTGCGGCACGGCCTTGCGGATCTCGCCGCGCGGCTTGCCGATGACCTCCTGGGCGAACGCGACGTTCTCCGCGACGGTCTTGTTGGGGAGCAGCCGGAAGTCCTGGAAGACGGTGCCCAGTTGGCGCCGCATGTGCGGCACCTTCCAGTTGGAGAGCCTGGCCAGGTCCTTGCCGAGCACGTGCACCTGCCCATGGCTGGCACGCTCTTCACGCAGGACGAGTCTCAGGAAGGTCGACTTCCCGGAACCGGACGAGCCGACAAGGAAGACGAACTCCCCCTTCTCGATGTCGAGGGAGACTTCCCGCAGGGCTGGTCGGTTCTGCTTGGGATAGGTCTTGGAGACATTGTCGAATCGGATCACGGGTGCACCACGGGTCGGCCGGGAGTATAGGTGTGCGTGACCTTACGCGAACGGGACGAGCCCGCGCAGGCCACGTCTGGGGATGCACCTTATGTCCCTTGAGTCGGGGGCCCGGACCGGGATGAATCAGGCGGGGCGCGCCGAAACGCGCGGGAGCTGGCACAGTGGTAGGGGGAACGGTTGCGTTTCCCTGAGCGTTGAGCGGAGAGATAGCGGGTTGAACGCTGTATGCGCCGGCTCCGCCGCGCGGGAGGAGGAGAGCGCATGACCTATGACCGATTGGTGTGCGCCAACTGCGCGGCGCCCGTGAGCGAGGGCCGCTGCCGTGTCTGCCGGGCGAACCGGGAGCGCCTGCAGCAGGAGAGCCAGTGGGGAGCCCTGAGCCCGGCGGCACTGGTGACGCTCCTGATCGTCCTGATAGCGGCCTTCGCCCTGCTGGCCCACCAGACCGTCTGATCCGTCGGTCCGTACACGAAGAGGGCCCCGGGTGCAGAACGCACCCGGGGCCCTCTTCTGCGTCAGCTACTGCTTACGCGACGTTACGACCGCCCGCGAGGCGCGGCATGAAGCGGAAGCCGATGCCACCCGCGATCATGGTCGCGGCGCCGATCAGCAGGAAGGTGGTCCCGCCCGCACCGGTGGCGGCGAGCTCCTCCTTCTGCTTGCCCTGCTCGACCGGCTGCGACCCGACGGTGTCGGGGTTGGTGCCGGTGTTGCCGGTGGTGCCCGTGGAACCGGTCGAGCCCGTGGAACCGGTGCTGCCCGTGGAGCCCGTCGAACCGGTGGACCCGGTCGAGCCGGTGCTGCCCGTGGAGCCGGTGCTGCCGGTGGAACCGGTCGACCCCGTCGAACCCGTGCTGCCGGTGGAACCGGTCGAGCCCGTGGAACCGGTGCTGCCCGTGGAGCCCGTCGAACCGGTGGAACCGGTGGACCCGGTGCTGCCCGAGGTACCGGAGGTGGTGGATCCGGTGGTGCCCGAGGTGCCCGAGGTACCGGACGTGGTGGACCCCGTGGTGCCGGAGGTGCCCGAGGTCGTCGACCCCGTGGTGCCCGAGGTACCAGAGGTCGTGGAGCCCGTGGCGCCCGAGGTACCGGAGGTCGTGGAGCCGGTGGTGCCCGACGTGGTCGAGCCCGTGGTGCCCTCGGAGGTGGTCGAACCGGTCGTGCCCGAAGAGGTGGTCGAGCCGGTCGTGCCCGAAGAGGTGGTCGAGCCCGTGGTGCCTGCCGAGGTGGTGGAACCGGTCGTACCGTCGGTGGTCGAACCGGTCGTCTGGCCGCCCGTGGTGTCGCACAGCGGCGTACCCGGGATGCAGGGCTCGTCGAAGGTGCTCTTGGCCTTGCCGTCATTGGAGTCGAAGCCGACGGCCTGGGCCGCCCCCGCGGCGGTCAGGGACGCGCCGGCGGCAATCACCGCACCGGCTGCTATCCGCGCGACGCGGACCCGCGTGTTCTTGGTCATCTGCCTGCTACCCCCAGTAGCTGTCTCGTCGTGGAGCAGCGCCCGGGGCGGCAACGCCGGGGAGAGCGATTGAGCCCCTCCCCCGTCACACGCGCCCCAGAGATACGCATGCCGCGCGTTAGCTTTGCCAGTTTTAAAGATCGCGTCAAGGTCGTTGCGTACGCAATGCCCGAAATCGCCCTACTTGCCGGGCGTACGGGAATACGACTGTGACAGAAGACCGGAACTGACGCCTTCCGCAGGGGAGTTCGGATGTCGACAAAGCGCCGAGTCGCTCAATTCCCGCTTGCGCCAGCGAATTCGGCCGCAGGACATGTTCTCGCCCCGCCCCGCTACCGAACCGCCACCTCGGGCACACGCAACCACCACAACGGGAAACGCCGGGTCCCCTTTTCGGGACCCGGCGTCTTGGTGCGCTCACAGCGTGCGCGCAACAGGCCTACTTCTCCTGCTGCTTGCGCCAGCGGATGCCCGCTTCGAGGAAGCCGTCGATCTCGCCGTCGAGAACCGCCTGCGGGTTGCCGACCTCGAACTCGGTGCGCAGGTCCTTGACCATCTGGTACGGGTGCAGGACGTACGAACGCATCTGGTTGCCCCAGGAGTTGCCGCCGTCGCCCTTGAGCGAGTCCATCAGCGCCTGCTCCTCCTGGCGGCGGCGCTCGAGGAGCTTGGCCTGGAGGACATTCATGGCGCTCGCCTTGTTCTGGATCTGCGAGCGCTCGTTCTGGCAGGAGACCACGATGCCGGTCGGGATGTGCGTGATGCGGACCGCGGAGTCCGTGGTGTTGACGCCCTGGCCGCCCGGGCCCGATGCGCGGTACACGTCGATGCGCAGCTCGGACTCGTCGATCTCGACGTGGTCGGACTGCTCGACGACCGGCAGCACCTCGACGCCGGCGAAGGACGTCTGGCGGCGGCCCTGGTTGTCGAAGGGCGAGATGCGGACCAGGCGGTGCGTGCCCTGCTCCACGGAGAGCGTGCCGTAGGCGTAGGGCGCGCTGACGACGAAGGTGGTCGACTTGATGCCGGCCTCTTCCGCGTACGAGGTCTCGTACACCTCGGTCTTGTAGCCGTGGCGCTCGGCCCAGCGCAGGTACATGCGCTGGAGGCGCTCGGCGAAGTCGGAGGCGTCGACGCCGCCGGCCTCGGCGCGGATGTTGACCAGCGCCTCGCGGGAGTCGTACTCGCCGGACAGGAGGGTACGGACCTCCATCTCGTCCAGCGCCTTGCGCACGGACTCCAGCTCGGCCTCGGCCTCGGTGCGGGTGTCCGGGTCGTCCATCTCCTCGGCGAGCTCGAAGAGCACCCCGAGGTCGTCGATCCGGCCGCGCAGGGCCTCGGTCTTGCGCAGCTCGGCCTGGAGGTGCGAAAGCTTGCTGGTGATCTTCTGCGCCGCCTCCGGGTCGTCCCAGAGGGACGGGGCGGCCGCCTGCTCTTCGAGCGCAGCAATATCTGCCCTCATCGTGTCGAGGTCCAGGACGGCCTCGATCGACCCCATGGTCGAGGAGAGGGACTTCAGCTCTTCGGATACATCGACGACTGCCACGGGTCCAGCGTAACGGCTGCGCGCTCCGGCGTTCCCCGGGCGGCTTGATCATCCATGTCCTAGGGGGTGTCCGATGGGTCAGGGTCGGGTAGGGCGTGGCGTCTGGTGCGGTGCATCGCAAGGCGCCGGAGCGTCCCGATAGCGGAGCTCTCGGGACGTTTCGGCAACGCCGCGAGGTGCCGTGCCAGACGCCGCGACCCCGGCCATGACCCATCGGGCACCCCTTAGGGGACGACCGGCGCCGAGTTCTTGGTGTCCTGGGGCGGGGACTGCTTGCCGGAGTCGTCGCTCAGGGCCAGCCAGCCGCCGACGCCGACCGCCGCCGCGAGGGCGACCGCCGCCGCCGTCAGGACGAGGCGGCGCTTGCGGACCTGGTCGGCGCGGTGGCGGGCCGAGCCGGGGCGCGGGGCGCCGGAGGGGCGGGGCGCGCGGGCGGTGCCGAGCGGGCCGCCGGCCAGCTCGTCGGGGCCGGGGACGCGCATGCTGGTGTGGGTGTCACGGTTGGCGGAGTCGTGCTGCGCCCCGGGCACGAGCGGGACCGCGCCGCGGCGCGGGGTGGTGGGGACGGTCGGGTACGGGTCCTCGTACGCCTCCTCGTCCTCGGTGCCTTCGGCGTCCGGCTCGTCCACGTCGAGCGGGGGCATGCCCGCGACGAGGGGCAGCAGTTCGCGCAGCCGGACCGAGAGTTCGGAGGCGCGCAGGCGGGAGGCCGGGGCCTTGGCCAGGCACTGGACGATCAGCTGCCACAGCTCGTCGGGGATGCCCGGGAGCGGGACGACCGTCTCGGTCACATGGCGGCGCAGCACGGCGCCGGGGTGGCCGCCGCCGAACGGGGTGAAGCCCGCGAGCAGCTCGTAAAGAACCGTCGCGAGCGCGTAGATGTCGACGGCGGCGCGCGGCGGGAGGCCCTCGACGATCTCGGGTGCCAGGTAGTCCGGGGTGCCGATGATCCTGGTCGCCTTGGTGCGGCGGGGGGTGTCGATGAGCTTGGCGACGCCGAAGTCGGTGAGCAGGGCGGGGTGGGCGCCGCCGGGGCCGAGCGGGCCCTGCATGTCCAGGAGGATGTTCTCGGGCTTGACGTCCCGGTGCACCACGCCGGCCGCGTGGGCGGCGGCGAGCCCGTCGGCGACGTCGGCCGCGATGGCCACGGCCGCCTCGGGGGCGAGCCGGCGCTCGCGGTCCAGGCGGGTGCGCACATCGGTGCCCCGGATCAGGTCCATGACCAGAGCGAGGTCGTTGCCGTCCACCACCAGGTCGCGCACGCCCACCACGTTGGGGTGGTCGAGGCCGAGCAGAGCGGTGCGCTCCTGCACGAAGCGGCCGACCAGCTCCTGATCGGCGGCGAGGTCCTCGCGCAGCAGCTTGATGGCGACGGGGCCCTCGGGCCCCTCGCCGAGCCACACCGTGCCGGCGCTGCCGCGGCCCAGGATCTGGTGGGCGGTGTACCGGCTGCCGATATTCCGTGCCAAGACTGCTCCCTCAGCGGCTGGCTGTGCACGCTGAGGCTACGCGGCCGGGACGCCAACCTTCACTTCTGGCGCCGAAATCACCCTCTGGAAGTCGACAAATCCACGAAGTCGCGTCCCGGACCGGCAGGGCGGAGCCCTGTGAGAGCCCTGTGCCCGCTACTTTCCGGCGTCGCCGATGCTCTTGATCCAGCCGGATACCGTCGAAATCCCGTCACCGATGGCCTGCCAGTAGCTCTTGCCCTGGGCGACCCAGTCCTGGAGCGGGGTGAGCTCCCAGATCAGCCAGCCCGCGACGAAGAGCAGCAGGAACGTGAACAGGCAGCCCTTGAGGCAGCCCAGACCCGGAATCCGCATCCGGTTCGGGCTGCGCCGGCGCGGCTCGCGGGGCTCCCGCGGCTCACGGGCGGGAGCCTGCGGCTGCTGCGGCGGGGGCTGCGCAGGCGCGTACTGCTGGCGCTGCGGCGCGTACTGCTGCGGTTGCTGCTGCTGGTAGGGCTGCGGCGGCGGCGCGTACTGCTGGTGCTGGGGCGGGCGGCCCTGCGGCGGGCCCTGCTGGGCGTAGCCCTGAGGAGGCTGCCGGCCCTGCTGGCCGTAGCCCTGCGGGGGCTGCTGCTGGCGGTGCGGGCGGCGGCGCAGCGGGTCCTGCTCGGGGGGCAGGTAGCCGACCTGGGTCTGTTCGTTGCGGTCGCGCGCGGCCTGGAGCTGGGACTGCCAGGGGTGCGGCTCCTGCGGCTGCGGCTGGCCCTGCGGCACCGGCGGCATGACGGCGGTCGGGTCGGCGTGCTGGGCCTGGCCCGTCTGCGGCAGCACCGAGGTGCGCGCGGCCGGGTCGTACGAGGCCGCGTTGCTCGGCAGGACCTGCGTCGGGTCCGCCGCGCCCGGGGCCTCGGGGACCGGGGCCGGCGCCGGGTCGGGCGCGAGCAGGGCGCCCACCCCGTCGGCCGCCTCGACCTGGGCCGAGGTGGAGTGGACGCCGATGCCGGAGGCGACGACGCGCAGCCCGCGCGCCAGGTTCTCGGCGCTGGGCCGGCGGTCCGGGTCCTTGCTGAGGCAGCGCTCGATGACCGTCCACAGCGGCGCGGGGACGGTGGTGGGCCGGCGCGGTTCCTCGCTGAGGTGGCGGTGCAGGACTTCGAGCGCGGTGCCGCCCGCGAACGGCGGACGGCCCGTGACCAGCTCGTACAGCAGGATTCCGGCGCCGTAGATGTCCACGGCGGAGGTCTGCGGGCGGCCCTCGGCGGACTCCGGCGCGACGTACGCGGGCGTGCCCACGAACTCGTGCGTTCGGGTCAGGCCCGGGGAGTCCGCCAGGCGCGCGATGCCGAAGTCGGTGAGCATCGGGTGCATCGCGCCGTCGCGCTCGTCCAGGAGGACGTTGGCGGGCTTCAGGTCGCGGTGCACGACGCCGTCGGCGTGGCTCGCGGCGAGCGCGTCCGCGATCTGCGCGGTGAGCAGGGAGGCGGCGACCGGGGTGAGCGGGCCGTTCTCGCGGATGTAGCGGTGCAGGTCCGGGCCGTCGATCAGGTCCATGACCAGGGCGAGCAGATCGCCCTCGACGACCAGGTCGCGGGTGCGCACGATGTTGTCGTGGCGCAGCCGCAGGAGCACGGAGCGTTCGCGCAGGAAGCGCATCACCACGTCCGCGTCGTTGGCGAGCTCCTCCTTGAGGACCTTGATCGCCACGGTCTCGCCCGGCTGGCCCGCCACGGACGCTTCCGAGCCCGCGGTCTCCCTCTGGCGGGCTCGCCAGACGGTGCCCGTGGCGCCGCGTCCGAGCGGCTCCTCGAGCAGGTACTTGCTGCCTACCGGCCGCACGTCATGCGCTCCCTGCTGCTCGCGTCCATTGCTGTGTGGGTTTCCGGCCCACTCTAGTGCCGCCCCCGACCGCGCCGACGGGTCGTGCGGTCGGTGCCACCAGGTTGTTCACCGTCTTCTCATGCTTCTCGGGAAAGACGCGGTCTTCGCACGGAAGGTTGCCGAACGGCCGTGCCCGGCACCTCTTCGAAATGCCCCACTCGGTCGTAACCAGCCACTTTTCCGTCCACAATTGCGTCCCGAGCCGACCAATCAAGATCAATTAAAGGTGGGCGACGGGCGCGTTGTCAGTGACAGGTGCGAGGATGCCCTCAGCACGAATTGTGTGCCGGGTGGGGGGAATCACAGGGCTGCTCCCCCTTCTTGGCACCCCCGCGCAGAAGGGACCGCCGAGGCGATGCAGATCCGGCTGACCGTCCTCGCGCCGCGCAGCGGCCACGCTGCGGCGCGCGCCTGCGACGTGCTCGTCACCGCCCCGGCGGGGACGGCACTCGCGGCCGTCGCGTCGGGCCTGGCCTCGGCCGCCTCCGGCGCGGAGGTCTCGGGCGCTTCCGTGGTGCTGTACGCGGGCCGCGAGCGGCTCGACGCGCAGCGCCGCATCCTGGGTGAGCCACCGCTGGTGGACGGCGCGGTGCTTTCGCTCGCCTCCCCCGCCGAGGGCGAGCCGGCCCACGACGGCCCGGCCCCGGCCCGCCTCCACGTGGTGGCGGGGCCCGACGCGGGCGGCGTCCACCTGCTGCACGGCGGCCGCATCGGCATCGGCCGCTCCACGGAGTCGGACGTGGCGCTGGACGATCCGGACGTCTCGCGCCGGCACTGCGAGGTGACGGTCGGCGAGGACGGCCGGGTGAGCGTCGCCGACCTGAACTCCACGAACGGCACCCGCCTGGACGGCCGCGAGATCGGCGCCCGGCCGGTCCGGCTCGCCCCCGGCGCGCTGCTGCGGATCGGCGAGTCCGCCCTGCGGCTCTCCCCCGGCGGCCCCGAGGCGGAGCCCTCCCTCGTCACCACACCGGACGGCGATGGACACCTTCGGGTGACTCCTCGTACGGCAGCGGCCCAACCGGCCGATCCTGTAACGGAGTTGACCCCTCCGCCGGGCCCGTCGGGCGAGACGAGCCACTCCTTCGGTACGTCCCCCCGCACGCCGGGCGGGCACGAGGGGGCGTACGGCGGCGGGTTCGACGCGCTGGGAGCGCCGTCCGGGTACGGGCACGACGGGCGGGACGACCATCGGGAGGCGGCGCCGCCGAGCAGGCGGCAGGGCACGCCGCTGCGCGGCACCCGGCTCCCCGAAGGCCTGCCCGGCCCTGACGAGACCGAGCACGCCCGCGCGGATGCGGCCGACGGCGGCCGACGGCGCGGGATAGGGGCATGGGCCCGGCGGCTGGCCGGCGGGCGCGGCGAGATGGCACCCGAGCAGTCGCCCGCCGAGCCGCACCGCCCCCCGGCCGAGCCCGCGCCCGAGAGCTGGCCCGACCCGGCCGCGCTGCTCCTGACCGCGCTCGGCCCCGGACCCCGGCTGTGGGAGCGCGAGCCCGGTCATCCGGAGGCACTCGCGATCCGGGTCGGCACCGCGGACCGGGGCGAGCTGGCGGCCGTGCCGGTCACGGTGGGGCTGCGCGAGGCGGGCTCGCTCGGGCTCGCCGGGCCCCGCGAGCGGCTCGCGGGGCTGGCCCGCTCGGCGATCGCCCAGCTGGCCGCGCTGCACGCGCCGACCACCTTGGAGATCGTCCTCATCAGCACGGACCGGTCGCGCCCCCTCCAGGCGCGCACCGCCGAGTGGGACTGGCTGGGCTGGCTCCCCCAGGTCCGCCCGGCGCACGGCCAGGACTGCCGGCTGCTCCTCGCCTACGACCGCGACCAGGCGACGGCACGCACGGCGGAGCTGGTCAGACGGCTCGACGCGGGCCCGCTCGGCCCGGGCTGGGCCTCGGCCGAGCGGAGTGCGGTGGCCGAGGCCGCCGCCCGCTACGAGGGCCCGCTCACGGTGGTCGTCGTGGACGGCGACCCGGGTTCGGCCCCGCTGCGCGAGACCACCGCACGCCTCGCCGCGGCCGGCGCCGCGGCCGGCATCCATCTGCTGTGCCTCGCGGACGCCCCGCCCGCATCGGCCGCGTCCCCCGTCGCGGCGACGTACGAGACGGCGTGCGCGGCCTCGCTCGCCTTCCGTGAATGCGGGGCGGTCGCGCTGCTCAGCGGGGATGTGGCCACGGCGCTGCGGCTGCTGCGCATCGCGGGCGGCCGGCCCGCCGGGCACGGCACGGTGGCCACGATGGACGCGGTCTCGCGCGCCTGGGCCGAGCGGTTCGCCCGCGCCCTCGCCCCGTTGCGCACCGGCGACGGCACGGCGGCCTCGGCCGGGCGCCTCGCCTCCTCGCTGCCCCAGTCCTCGCGTCTGCTTGACGAGTTGGGGCTTGCCCGGGCCACCCCGGCGTCCCTGATGGCGCGTTGGGAGTCGGCGCCGGACGGGGCGGTCGTGCTCGGCACCGGGCCGCGCGGCCCGGTCGGCGTGGATCTCGCGTCCGACGGCCCCCACCTGCTGGTCGAAGGGCCGCCCGGCAGCGGCCGCACCGAGCTGCTGCGGGCCGTCGCCGCCTCCCTCGCGGCGGGCGCCCGGCCCGACCGGCTTGCCCTGATCCTGGTCGACGGAGCGGGCGGCGAGCGCGGCGAGGGACTGCGGCCCTGCACCGAACTCCCGCATGTGTCAACGCACTTGATCGCCTCCGACCCCGTACGGATGCGGGAGTTCGCACAGGCCCTGGGTGCCGAGCTGAAGCGCCGGGCCGAGGTGCTCGGCGGGCTCGGCTTCGCGGAGTGGCAGACCCAGCGCGAGGTCGCCGGGCGCATGGTGGGGCAGCGGCAGGCCCCCGCCGCGGAGAGCCGGGGCGACCTCGATCCGCCGGGCAGCAGCACGCTGAGGCTGCGCCCGGTGGCCCGCAGCCGCACCGAGGAGGGGCCCGCGCTGCCCCGCCTGGTCGTCCTGGTCGACGATCTGGACGCGCTGGTGGCGCCCGCGCTCGGCAGCCCCGGGCGGCCCGCCGCGGGTTCGGTCGTACGGGCCCTGGAGGCGGTGGCCCGCGAGGGCGAGCGGCTCGGGGTGCACCTCGTGGCGGCCTCGGCCCGGCCGGACCGCACGGCCGACACGGAGCTCGCGCGCGGCGTCCGGCACCGCGTCGTCCTCGATCCGCCGCCCGCATCACCCTCGCCGGAGGAACCGTCCCCGGGAAGGGGCCGGCTGCACCAGGCGGACGGGGTGTCCGTGCCGTTCCAGGGCGGCCGGGTCACCGGGCGCATACCGCGCACCGCGACACAGCGGCCCACCGTCGTGGTCCTGGAGTGGGAGCGGATGGGCGACCCGCCGGCCCGCCGGCCCGTCCGCGAGCTCGGCAACGGGCCCACCGACCTGGCCCTGCTGGCGAGCGCCCTCGACCGCGCGGCGTCCTTGGTCAACGCGCCCTCGGTGCCGCCTCTGCCGTGACGCCGGGGGCCGCCGCGCGCGGCCCCCGGCGGATCAACCCGGCTGCAAAGGGAGGCAGTTGGGGCATCCCGCAGCACCCAACGTCACAAGCCCATCACGATCATCAACTGGACAGCGAAGGCGGTATTGCGGCGCCCCCACACCCGGCGTAGGACTGTCGCACGGGACGAGAGCGGCGGCGCCTGCGTCACCGGGCGCGGCGGTTCGTACGCGCACGGGAGAGACGGGGCACGCATGCGCAGCACTCGTACAGGCCGCACCACCACACGCACCACGACAACAGGTCGCACCCTCATGTCCGCCCTCGCCATCGGCGCCCTCGCGCTCGGTGCGGCCGCGTGCAGCAGCGACGACGGGAAGAAGAGCGGGCCGTCCGCCAGCGCCTCGGCCTCCGCCTCCACGGGCGGTGGGGTCCAACTCCCCAAGCTCAGCGGGGAGAAGATCGAGGTCGCCGCCGTGTGGACGGGGCCCGAGCAGGCCAACTTCGTGAAGGTGCTCAAAGAGTTCGAGGCGCGGACCGGGGCCACCGTCACCTTCGTGCCCGCCCAGGACCCCATCGTCAACTTCCTCGGCACGAAGATCGCCGGAGGCAGCCCGCCCGATGTGGCGATGCTCCCGCAGGTCGGCGCGATCCAGCAGGCCGTGGCGAAGAAGTGGGCCAAGCCCGCCGGGCCCGAGGCCAAGGCGCAGCTCGCCGCGAACTACTCCAAGGTGTGGCAGGACCTCGGCTCGGTCGACGGCACCCAGTACGGGGTCTACTTCAAGGCCGCCAACAAGTCCCTGGTCTGGTACAACACCAAGGTCTTCCAGAACGCGGGCGTCAGCGTGCCCGCGAAGTGGAAGGACTTCCTGAGCGCCGCCGACACCATCTCCGCCTCCGGCGTGACCCCGGTGTCCATCGGCGGCGCGGACGGCTGGACGCTCACCGACTGGTTCGAGAACGTCTATCTCTCCCAGGCCGGGCCCGAGAAGTACGACCAGCTGGCCAAGCACGCCATCAAGTGGACCGACCCGTCCGTGAAGGACGCGCTCACCACCCTCGCCCAGCTCTTCGGCAAGCCGAACCTCATCGCGGGCGGCACCAACGGCGCGCTCCAGACCGAGTTCCCGGCCTCCGTCACCCAGACCTTCACGGGTGGCGACCAGCCCAAGGCGGGCATGGTCTTCGAGGGCGACTTCGCCTCCGTCAACATCGCGGAGACCTCCGCCAAGATCGGCACCGACGCCAAGGCGTTCCCGTTCCCTGCCGTGGGCGACAAGGCTCCGGTCGTGACCGGCGGCGACGCGGCCGTGGCACTGAAGGACACCAAGGGCGCCCAGGCGCTGCTCACCTGGCTCGCGTCCACCGACGCCGCGCAGATCTGGGCGAAGGCCGGCGGCTTCATCTCGCCCAACAAGGCCCTGGACGCCGGCGCGTACCCCAATGACGTACAGCGCAACATCGCCAAGTCGCTGGTCGCGGCCGGTGACAACGTGCGCTTCGACATGTCGGACCAGGCTCCGCAGTCCTTCGGCGGCACGCCCGGCAAGGGCGAGTGGAAGGACCTCCAGGACTTCCTGAAGAACCCGTCCGACATCGTGGGCACCCAGTCCAAGCTGGAGGCCGACGCGGCCGCGGCGTTCAAGAGCTGATCCGGCGATGACGACCGCCACGGCGGGAGGCGCGCCGCCTCCCGCCACACCGCCCGCGCCCCAGGCCGTCAAGAGCGTCACCGGTACCCGCAAGTGGATCGCGGCGGCCTTCCTGCTGCCCGCGCTCGTGCTGCTCGGTGCGCTCGTGGTCTATCCGATCGGATTCTCGATCTATCGATCGTTCTTCGATCAGTCCGGTCATTCATTCGCCGGAATCGACAACTACAAGACGCTGTTCACCGACCACACCATCCGCACCGCGGTGAAGAACAACGCGATCTGGGTCGTCTGCGCCCCGACGATCGCCACCGCCCTCGGCCTGATCTTCGCCGTACTGACCGAACGGGTGCGCTGGGGAGCGGCGTTCAAGCTCATCGTGTTCATGCCGATGGCAATCTCGATGCTCGCCGCGGGCATCATCTTCCGCCTGGTGTACGAGCAGGACCCGGCGCGCGGGGTCGCCAACGCGGTGGTGGTGGGCGTGCACGACACGTTCACCGAGTCGGCCGGCTATCCCAAGGCGCATCCGCTGCCCAGCGCGCCGCTGAAGGACGGGGGCGGCGGGACCTTCATCACCCGGGACGCGGTGCACGCCGGGCACCCCGCCCTGCTGCCCCTCGTGGGCGTCGCCGCCGACAAGATGCCGGCGTCGGCCGGGACCGCGAAGGCCGCCAAGGCCGACCCGGGCAAGGTCACCGGCACGGTCTGGCTCGACTTCACCAAGGGCGGCGGCGGCCGTCCGGGCGTCATCGACGCCAAGGAGCTCGGCCTCAAGGGCATCAAGGTCGAGGCCGTCAAGGACGGCAAGATCGTCACCTCGGCCACCGCCGGCGCGGACGGCACGTTCACCCTGCCCGCCTCGGCCGACGGAGCCCAACTCCGGCTGCCCGAAAGCAACTTCCACGAGCCCTACAACGGCGTCGAATGGCTCGGCCCGACGCTGGTCACCCCGGCCATCATCGGCTCGTACATCTGGATGTGGGCCGGGTTCGCGATGGTGCTCATCGCGGCGGGGCTCGCCGGGCTGCCGCGCGAACTCCTGGAAGCGGCCCGCGTGGACGGCGCGAACGAGTGGCAGGTGTTCCGCCGGGTGACCGTCCCCCTGCTCGCGCCGGTGCTCGCGGTCGTCCTGGTCACGCTGATGATCAACGTCCTGAAGATCTTCGACCTGGTCTTCATCATCGCGCCCGGCTCCAGCCAGGCCGACGCGAACGTGCTCGCCCTCCAGCTCTACCGCTCCTCCTTCGGCACCGAGGCGGACCTGGGCATAGGCAGCGCGATCGCGGTCCTGCTGCTGCTCCTCGTGATCCCGGTGATGCTCTTCAATATTCGCCGCATGCGACGGGAGGCCAAGCGATGAGGGCCCGCAGAGGCGGTCGTCGCCCGGGACGGCACGGCATTGTCCGGTGTGTGCGCGAGGAGGCCAGGCGATGACCGCTGTCGAAGGGATCGTCAAGGCCCGGCAGTCTCTGCCCGCGCGCATCGCGTCGCGTACGGGCGGCGGCGTGCTGCGCGTGTTCCTCGTCCTGGTCGGCCTCTTCTGGCTGATGCCGACCGTCGGACTGCTGCTCTCCTCGGTGCGCAGCCCTTCCGACATCGCCTCGACGGGCTGGTGGAAGACATTCACCGACCCGTCCCGGTTCACCTTCCACAACTACGCGAGCCTGCTGGACAACAGCACGATCACCAACTCCCTGCTCTCCACGGTCGCGATCACCGTCCCCGCCACCGTCCTGGTCGTCGTCATCGGCTCGCTCGCCGGTTACGCGTTCGCCTGGATGGACTTCCCGGGCCGCGACTGGTGGTTCATGGTGGTGGTGAGCCTGCTCGTCGTGCCGGTGCAGGTCGCCCTCGTGCCGGTCGCCAAGCTCTTCGGGCAGATCGGGATCTTCGAGACGACGGTCGGCGTGATCATCTTCCACGTCGCCTTCGGCCTGCCCTTCGCGATCTTCCTGCTCCGCAACTTCTTCGCGGAGATCCCGAGGGAGCTCCTCGAGGCGGCCCGCCTCGACGGCGCGGGCGAGATCCGGCTCTTCACCCGCGTGGTGATGCCGCTCGGCGGCCCGGCGATCGCCTCGCTCGGCATCTTCCAGTTCCTGTGGGTCTGGAACGACATGCTGGTCGCGCTGATCTTCGCGGACTCCAAGCACCCGCCGATCACGGTGGCCCTGCAGCAGCAGGTCCGCCAGTTCGGCAACAACATCGACGTGCTCGCGCCGGGCGCCTTCGTCTCGATGGTCATCCCGCTCGCCGTCTTCTTCGCCTTCCAGCGGCAGTTCGTGTCGGGGGTGATGGCCGGCGCGGTCAAGTAAGCGTACGTGCAGCGAACTTGATCACCCGATCGAACGATCATGGCCAGGCGCTCGCATGACACCACGTCAAGCGCATGATCACGCGACTACGCCGGACGGCACCGGCGGCGTAACCGGATCACTCCTTCGGACGTTCACGGGCCATCCGCCCGTGTCCTCTCACGCCCCCAGGATGTTCCGTTGCCCCGGTTCAGCGTCATCGTGCCCGCGTACAAGCTCCAGGCCCATCTTCACGCCTGTCTGGAATCGGTACTGAGTCAGACGTACGAGAGTGACGAGAGCCCGGCGTTCGACCTGGAAGTGATCGCGGTCGACGCCGGCTCGCCCGACTCCTGCGGCGAGATCATCGACGAGGTCGCCGCCCGCGATCCCCGGGTCGTCGCGGTGCACCTGCCCGCGGACCCGGCCGACCCCGGTCAGGGCCCGGGCCCCGCCCGCAACGCCGGGCTCGCCCGCGCCACCGGCGAGTACGTGCTGTTCCTCGACGGCGACGACACCCTGGCCCCGCACGCCCTGCGCGACATCGCCGACCGGCTCAAGGCGTCCGGCGACCCCGACGTCCTGGTCTTCGGCCACGCCCATACGCACTGGTCGGGCGAGAGGGAGTACGTCCTGCCGCCACACCTCACCGAGTCGGGCCCCGTCTCCTTCCCACTGGACGAGCGCCCGGACCTGTTGAGGCAGCCGTCGCCGTCCTGGAACAAGGCGTACAAGCGGGAGTTCACCGAGCGCGAGGGGCTCACCTTCGCGCCCGGCCGGCACACGGACACCTTCTGGTCGTACGCGACGCTCCTCGCGGCGGGTTCGCTCAGCACCCTGGAGCGGGTCTGCGTGCACCACCGCAGGCGGCGCGGCGCGGCCGCCACGTCCGGCCGCTATTTCGACCTCTTCCCCCAGTACGACCGCACCTTCGACTTCATCGACTCCCGTCCCGAGCTGAACAGGTGGCGCCCGGTGCTCGCGCGCCGGATGGCCGAGCACCTCGTGGCCGCCTCCGCCACGGTCCTCACCGCGCCCGGCCTGTCCGCGCGCACCCGCACCGAGTTCTTCCGCCTGGCCCGCGCCCACTACGGCCGCCACCGCGTGCCGGGCGCCGCCGGGCTGCGGTACGCCGGCGTCCGCTTCGGTACGTACCGCATCTACCGCGTGCTGCGCGGGATCCGCGCGCTGCGTGCCCGCACCCGGGCGCTCGCCGCGAAGGTGGTGCGCCCGGTGCGCTCGGCCGCGCTGGGGCTGCACTACCGGGTCCAGCGATGTCGGCCCGTACGCGAGGACCTGGCGGTGTTCAGCGCGTACGGGAACCGCGGCTACGCGTGCAACCCGGCGGCGATCGAGGCGAAGGTCCGAGAACTCGTCCCCGGCATGCGGACCGCCTGGATCACGGCGCCCGAGCAGGACGCGACGGTGCCGTCGGCCACCCCGCGCCTGCGCCCCGAGAGCTTCGGCTACTTCGAGGCCCTCGCGCGGGCCAAGTACCTGGTGAGCAACGTCGAGTTCGACCACCGCCTGGTCAAGCGGCGCGGCCAGATCCTGCTCCAGACCCACCACGGCACCCCGCTCAAGACGGTGGGCCTGGATCTGACGGACCGTCCGGCGGCCTCGCGCGACACCGACGCCGCCCGCCTGCTCGCCGACGCCGACAAGTGGGACTACGCCCTGTCCGCCAACCGGCACGCCACGCTGGTCGGCGAGCGTGCCTTCCCGGCCTCGTACACCACGCTCGAATACGGCAGCCCGCGCAACGACGTGCTGCACCGCGCCACCCCGGCCGGCGTGGCCGCACTGCGCGAACTGCTCGGCGTTCCGCAGCAGTCGACGGTCGTCCTGTACGCGCCGACGTACCGCGACTACAGCCGCAGCCAGCACCTCCCGCTCGACCTGGAGCGGCTCGGCCGCGCGCTCGGCCCGGAGTTCTTCCTGCTGACCCGCGCCCACTTCGCCTACCGGGCGCCGCTGAACCGGACCCCGCTGCCGCGCGTCCTGGACGTCACCGGGTATCCGTCGGTCGAGGAGCTCTTCCTGGTCTCGGACGCGCTCGTCACGGACTACTCGTCCCTGATGTTCGACTTCGTCACTCTCGACCGGCCGATCGTCATCCTCGACGACGACCGCGAGGCGTACGAGGCGGCCCGGGGCACCTACTTCGACCTGCGGAGCTGCCCGCCGGGCGCGGTCGCCCGCAACGAGGACGAGCTGATCGACATCTTCACCACCGGCCACTGGCGCGGCTCGCGCTCGGCCCAGCTGCGGTCCGCCTTCCGCACGCGGTTCTGCCCGTACGACGACGGGCATGCGGCGGAGCGGGTCGTGCGGCGGGTGTTCCTGGGGGACTCCGGGTCCGCCCCCGCCCCCACGGGCCGGAATCTGCCCGCGCAGCGCGTCAGGGGGGCGGAGTTCGCCCCTGCGGGGGCGAGTCGCTGAGGTGAGGGGCGCGGGGGGCTTCCGCGACTTCGCTTTCGGGTGCGGGCCGTGGGAGGCTTCCGCGCCCACACGGCGGAGCCGCACGCTGTCACAGCCCCGCGCCCCTCGAACCCGTTCGGCCGGGCCGCGGGCCGCACCGCCTGCGGCCGTGAGGCGCTAGCCCGTTGCCTTCAGGGCGGCTACCGCCGACTTGGCCAGGTCGTCCAGGTAGCCCTTCGGCAGGGCTCCCTTGACCACTACCAGGCGCCAGTACAGAGGGCCCACGATCAGGTCGAGGGCTCGGTCGGGGTCCGCCCCCGGGGGCAGCTCGCCGCGTTCGACGGCCTCGCGGACGACGACCGCGGCGACACCCTGCTGACCGTCGAGCAGCGCAGCCTTGATCGCGTCGGCGATCTCCGGGTGGCGTACGGACTCGACGAGCAGGTCGGGGATGACCTGCGAGGCGACGGGGTGGCGCAGGGCCAGCGAGGCGACCGCCAGCAGGGCCCGGATGTCCCCGTAGAGGGAGCCCGTGTGCGGCACCGGAAGGCCCTGTTCCGCGAAGGCCGACACCAGGTCGAGGACCAGGCTCAGCTTCGACCTCCACCGGCGGTAGACCGCGGTCTTGCCGACCCCCGCGCGGCGCGCGATGCCCTCGATGGACATCCGGGCGAAGCCGACCGCGGCGAGCTCCTCGAAGACGGCCGCCCGGATGGCCTCCGTCACGTCCTCGCGCAGCACGGCGGCGCCCGCGGGGGCGCGGCGTGACGGCGGGCGGTTCGCGGCGGTCTCCGGGTCCGTCTTGGTCATGCCTTGAGCATAGCGTTGCGACGACACGGTTGCGTTGCGACGCAAACCCGCCCTACTCTCGCCGTAGCGACGATACGGGTCCGTCCCGTCGCAAGTGATCCCCAGCCCCGGGAAGCCTCCCGGGATCCCCCGGCGAAAGCGACCGTAGTGAGCCAGACCGCAGCTGCGCGCGAGACCGCAGCACCATCGGACGCGTCGGCCTTCATCCCGACGCAGTCCGCCCGGTACCCCGGCGACCAGGCCCTCAGCCCGGCCGAGCTGGCCGAGAAGTACGGCCTGAAGGTGAGCGGCGCCCGCCCCTCGCTGCCCGAGTACGTGCGGCAGCTGTGGGCCCGGCGCCACTTCATCACCGCGTTCGCCACCGCCAAGCTGACCGCGCAGTACAGCGAGGCGAAGCTGGGCCAGATCTGGCAGCTGATGACGCCGCTCCTGAACGCGGCGGTGTACTACTTCATCTTCGGCGTCCTGATGGGCAACAAGGGCAGCACGCCGGACTACATCCCGTGGCTGGTCACGGGCGTGTTCATCTGGACCTTCACGGCCAACTCGATCATGGCGGGCACCCGCGCGATCACCGGCAACATCGGCCTGGTGCGGGCGCTGCACTTCCCGCGCGCCTCGCTGCCCGTCTCGCTCGCCCTCCAGCAGCTCCAGCAGCTGCTGTTCTCGCTGGCCGCGCTCGCGATCATCATCATGTGCTTCGGCCAGCTGCCCGGGATCTCGTGGCTCCTGCTCGTCCCGGCGCTGGTCCTGCAGTCGATGTTCAACACGGGCCTGTCGCTCGTGATGGCCCGGATCACCGCCAAGACCCCGGACATCGCCCAGGTGATGCCGTTCATCCTGCGTACCTGGATGTACATGTCCGGCGTGATGTGGAACCTGGGCCCGCAGCTCAAGAAGATGAACCCCCTGGTGGGCCAGCTGCTCGGGCTCAACCCGGCGGCGGTCTACATCGACCTGGTGCGGTTCTCGATGATCCGGAGCTTCCACGCGAGCAAGCTGCCCCCGCACGTGTGGGCGGTGGCCGGCGGCTGGGCGGTCGTCGCGCTGGCCCTGGGCTTCATGTACTTCTGGAAGGCAGAGGAGCAGTACGGACGTGGCTGAGACCCAGACGCCGGACAGGGCCGTGGAAGACGCGGCGCCGGCAGAGCTCGGCGAGCCGACCGTGATCGCCGACGACGTGCACGTCGTCTACAAGGTCAACGGGACCGGGTCCAAGGGCAGGGGCGGGGCCACCGCCGCGCTCAACCGGATCGTCTCGCGCAAGGAGACCCCGGGCATGCGCGAGGTGCACGCCGTCAAGGGCGTCACCTTCGTAGCCCGGCGCGGCGAGGCGATCGGCCTCATCGGCTCCAACGGCTCGGGCAAGTCGACCCTGCTCAAGGCGGTCGCGGGGCTCCTTCCGACCGCCCGAGGCAAGATCTACACCCAGGGCCAGCCCTCGCTGCTCGGCGTGAACGCGGCGCTGATGAACGATCTGACCGGCGAGCGCAACGTCACCCTCGGCGGACTCGCCATGGGCATGTCGCGCGAGGAGGTGCGCGAGCGCTACGACGACATCGTCGACTTCTCCGGGATCAACGAGAAGGACGACTTCATCTCGCTCCCGATGCGCACGTACTCCTCCGGCATGAGCGCGCGGCTGCGCTTCTCCATCGCGGCCGCCAAGAACCACGACGTGCTCCTCATCGACGAGGCCCTGGCCACCGGTGACGCCCGGTTCCAGCGCCGCAGCCAGGAGCGCATCAACGAGCTGCGCCAGGAGGCGGGCACCGTCTTCCTGGTCAGCCACAGCAACGCCTCGATCAGGGAGACCTGCGAGCGGACGCTCTGGCTGGAGTCGGGCACGCTGCGGATGGACGGCCCGACGGCCGAGGTGATCGCGGCGTACGAGCAGTTCACGAAGAAGAAGTAGCCGGTCCACGGCACGTGTGCGGGGCGCCGCCGGGGCGCCCCGCACAGCTCTTTGCGCGGCGCCCGGCGCGACATCGCCTCCGCACCCCGCACTCCGCCGGGCGCCGTCCTCCGCCGTCGCGACGCTCCACGCCCTGCCCCTCGCGGCGCCTCGCAGAATCATGACAAAGCGCGCATAAACTTCGCGCGATGACGCCCTCTCAGATGCCCCCGCCGCCCGCCCGGGTCCGCATCCCGGCCCCGGCGCCCGCACCCGACCCCGGCGCCTTCGGCCGCCGCACCCGGTCCGCGGCCCTCGTCGCGAGCTGGCTCGCCACCCGCGCGCTGATGCTCCACCTCCTGGTCGCCGACCGGCTCGGCGTCGGCGGCGTGACCGGCGAGGTGTACGTCCTCTACCGGCGCTGGTACGAGCAGCTCGGCACGGGCGCCTTCCCGTTCGGGGACCCCACCTGGCAGTACCCGCCGGGTGCGGGGGTGATCATGCTCGCCCCCGCTCTCCTCCCCTTCCTCACCTTCTTCCAGGCCTTCACCGCCGTCACCGTCGGCTGCGACGCGCTGATCGCCCGCGCACTGGTCCGGGCCGGCGCCCGCCCCGGCGGCAGCGTGGCGGGAGCCTGGCTGTGGGTGGCCGGTCTCCCACTGCTCCTGCACATCCCGTACGCCCGCTACGACGTACAGGTCACCGCGGTCGCCGTCGGCGCCCTGCTCGCGCTGCGCCGCCGGCCCGGCCTCGGCGGCGCGCTCGCGGGCATCGGCACCCTGGTCAAGGTGTGGCCGCTGCTCACCCTGATCGGCGCCCCGCCCGGCCGCGGCGCCCGCCGCGCGCTGCTCGGCGCGCTCGGCTCGGCTGCCGCCCTGCTCGCCGTGCTCGCCCTCGCCTTCGACCACACCCTGGACTTCGCCCGCCAGCAGGGCGGCCGGGGCCTCCAGATCGAGTCCCTCGGCGGCACCGCGCTCCAGCTCGCCCACCTGCTCACGGGCCACCCCGGCCGGGTCGTCTACCGGTACGGCGCCATGGAGTTCACCGGCCCGTACGTCTCGGCGCTCGCCACCCTCAGCCTGGCCCTGACCGGACTCGCGCTCTGCTGGCTGCTGTTCTGGCGGGTGCGCGCCCGGCGCTGGACGGTGGCGGTGCCGCTCGACGCGGCGCTGTGCGCGGTGCTCCTGTTCACCGTGACCAGCCGGGTGATCAGCCCCCAGTACCTGATCTGGCTGCTCGGCCTGGCCGCCGCCTGCCTCACCTCACGCCAGACCGCCCAGCGCCCGGTGGCCCGACTCCTGCTCCCCACAGCCGCGTTGAGCGCACTGGCCTTCCCCTGCCTGTACGACGAGGTCATGGCCGGATCCGCCCTGGGCACCGGCATCATGGCCGCCCGCAACACCTTGCTCCTGGCGGCAGCCCTGCTCTCGTGCCGAAGGCTGTGGACGTCCACGGTGACCTCCTCGACGACCACCCAACGCTGAAGGGGCGCCCACCACAAGGGTGGACGCCCCTTCCCCGGCCCTTTGGGGGGCCGCCGAGCAATCAGCTGTGCGTGCGCAGCAGCGTCCGCATGGTCCGCATCGCAACGGACAGGTTCGCCAGGTCGAACGCGTCGGAGGACTGGATCTCCTCCAGGGTCGTGCGGGCACGGCCCAGGATCGCCGCGTTCTTCTCCTCCCACGCCTTGAACCGCTGCTCCGGCGACGTCGTGCCGTTGCCGGCCGACAGGACGTCCTGGGTCAGCCCGGCGTGCGCCGCGAACAGGTCCTCGCGGATGGCCGCGCGCGCCATCGACTGCCAGCGGTCGGCCCGCGGCAGCTCGATGATCCGGTCCAGGAGCTGGGTGATCCGCAGCCGGTCCGCGAGGTCGTAGTAGACCTCGGCGACCTGGAGCGGCTCCTTGTCGGTGCGGGCCGCGATGGCCACGATGTCGAGCGCCGGGAAGACCGAGGAGAACCCGGCGACGCGCCGCGCGAGTTCCTCGGGCACGCCCACGCCGGTCAGCTCGTCCAGGATGCCCTGGTACCACTCCAGGTCGGCGCCCCGCAGCAGGTTCGCGAGCGAGTCCCAGACCTGGGCCACGCCGGCCGAGAAGTCCTCGATCGTCTCGGCGATCTGGAGCGGCTGCGGCCGGTTGTTGAGCAGCCAGCGGGTGCCGCGCTCCACCAGGCGGCGCGAGTGCAGCCGGATGCGGGTCTGGACGCCGGCGGCGACCTTGTTGTCGAGCGCCTCGACGGCGTCCCACACCCCGTTCACGCCGAAGATCTCGCGGGCCGCGGCGTGCGCGCGCACGATCTCTTCGAGCGAGGCCCCGGTCTCCTCGCGGAGCCGGTGCAGGAAGGTCGAACCACCGATGTTGACGGTGTCGTTGACCAGGACGGTCGTGATGATCTCGCGGCGCAGCGCGTGCCCGTCGACGGCCTCGGTGAACTTCTCGCGGAGCTGCTGCGGGAAGTAGGCGTGCAGCAGCCCGGCCAGGTGCGGGTCGTCCGGCAGACCGGTGTGGATCAGCTCGTCGGCCACCGTGATCTTCGTGTACGCGAGCAGCACGGCGAGCTCGGGCTGGCTGAGCCCCCTGCCGCTGTTCAGCAGTTCACGGATCTGGCGGTCGTTGGGCAGGAACTCCAGGGCCCGGTCCAGGTGGCCGTCGCGGCCCAGGCGGCGCATGAAGCGCTGGTGGGCGTGGAGCAGCGAGGGCGACTGCGCGACCGCGTTGGCCAGCGCCACGTTCTGCGCGTAGTTGTTGCGCAGCACCAGCTGGCCGACCTCGTCGGTCATCGCCGCGAGGATCTTGTTGCGCTGCTTGACGGTCATGTCGCCGTCCGCCACCAGGGCGTTGAGCAGGATCTTGATGTTCACCTCGTGGTCGGAGGTGTCCACGCCCGCGCTGTTGTCGATGGCGTCGGTGTTGATCTTGCCGCCCTCGCCCTCGGGGCCGCCCTTGCGGTCGAACTCGATCCGGCCGAGCTGGGTCAGGCCCAGGTTGCCGCCCTCGCCGACGACCTTGACGCGCAGGTCCTCGCCGTTGACGCGGATCGCGTCGTTGGCCTTGTCGCCGACGTCCGCGTTGGACTCCGCCGACGACTTCACATACGTACCGATGCCGCCGTTCCACAGCAGGTCGACCGGGGCCTTGAGGATGGCCTGCATCAGGTCGGCCGGCGTCAGCTTGGTGACGCCGGGGGCGATGCCGAGGGCCTCGCGGATGTGCGCGTTCAGCGGGATCGACTTGGCGGTGCGGGGGTGGATGCCGCCGCCCGCCGAGAGCAGTTCCTTGTTGTAGTCGGCCCAGCTGGAGCGCGGCAGGTCGAACAGGCGGCGGCGCTCGGCGTAGGAGACGGCCGCGTCCGGCTTCGGGTCGATGAAGATGTGCCGGTGGTCGAAGGCCGCGACCAGGCGGATGTGCTCGGAGAGCAGCATGCCGTTGCCGAACACGTCGCCCGACATGTCGCCGACGCCGACGACCGTGAAGTCCTCGGTCTGGGTGTCGTGGCCGAGCTCGCGGAAGTGCCGCTTGACGGACTCCCAGGCGCCGCGGGCGGTGATGCCCATGCCCTTGTGGTCGTATCCGGCGGAGCCGCCGGAGGCGAAGGCGTCGCCGAGCCAGAAGTTGTAGCTGATCGCCACGTCGTTGGCGATGTCCGAGAACGTCGCGGTGCCCTTGTCGGCGGCGACCACCAGGTAGGTGTCGTCCTCGTCGTGGCGGACCACGTCGGCCGGCGGGACTACCTCGCCCGCGACCAGGTTGTCGGTGATGTCGAGCAGCGCCGAGATGAACGTCTTGTAGCTGGCGATGCCCTCGGCGAGCCAGGCGTCGCGGTCCACCGACGGGTCGGGGAGCTGCTTGGCGACGAATCCGCCCTTGGCGCCGACCGGCACGATGACGGTGTTCTTCACCATCTGCGCCTTGACCAGGCCGAGGATCTCGGTGCGGAAGTCCTCACGCCGGTCGGACCAGCGGAGCCCGCCTCGGGCGACCTTGCCGAAGCGCAGGTGGACGCCCTCGACGCGCGGCGAGTACACCCAGATCTCGAACGCCGGGCGGGGCGCCGGGAGGTCGGGGATGGCCTGCGGGTCGAACTTCATCGAGACGTACGCGTGTGGCGAACCGTCCGCCGTCTCCTGACCCTTCTTGCCGCTTCCATCGCTTGCGCTCTGGAAGAAGTTGGTGCGCAGGGTGGCCTTGATGACGGTGAGGAAGGAGCGCAGGATGCGGTCCTCGTCCAGGCTCGCCACCTGGTCGAGCGCGCCGTCGAGCTCTTCGAGGAGCCCGTCGATGAGCTCGGTGCCGGCCCGCTGGCGGTCCGGCGAGAGCCGGGCCTCGAAGAGCGAGACGAGCAGCCGGGTGGTGTGGACGTTGTCGCGGAGGGTGTCCTCCATGTAGTCCTGGCTGAACGTGGAGCCGGCCTGGCGCAGGTACTTGGCGTAGGCGCGCAGCACCATCGCCTGGCGCCAGTTGAGACCGGCGCGCAGCACGAGGGAGTTGAAGCCGTCGTTCTCGGCGGCGCCCGTCCAGGTGGCGGCGAAGGCCTCCTGGAAGCGCTCGCGGGCGTCGTCCGCGAGGTAGTCGCCGTTGCCGTTGATCTTCTTCGGCATGCGCAGGCCGAAGTCGTAGATCCAGGCGTGCGTACGGTCCGCGCAGCGCAGCTCGTAGGGCCGCTCGTCGGTGACCTCGACGCCCAGGCGCTGGAGCACCGGAAGGACCGCGGACAGCGAGACCTGCTCACCGATCCGGTAGATCTTGAAGCGGCGCTCGCCGGGGGCCGCGCCGACCGGCTCGTACAGGGAGAGCGCGAAGTCCTTGCGCCCGTGGGTGAGTTGTTCCAGGTGGACGAGGTCGGCGACCGCCGCGCGCGGCGAGTGGTCGGCCTTGTATCCCTCGGGGAACGCGTGGCCGTAGCGGCGGAGCAGCTCGGCGGCGCGCTCCTCGCCGCACTCGGCGTTCAGGGCGTCGGAGAAGCCGTCGGCCCAGGAGCGGGCGGCGTCGACGAGGCGGGCCTCGATGCGGTCGGAGTCGGCGTCGGTGAGCTCGGTCAGCTCGGTGCCGGCCGGGACTCGCACCACGAAGTGCAGCCGGGACAGGATCGACTCGGTGTTCCAGGCGGTGAAGTCGACGCTGGTGCCGCCGAGCTCTTCCTTGAGGATCTCGATGAGCCGCAGCCGTACGCCCGTGGTGTAGCGGTCGCGCGGCAGGTAGATCAGCGCCGAGTAGTAGCGGCCGTATTCGTCCTGGCGCAGGTACAGGCGCAGCCGGCGCCGCTCCTGGAGGTACAGGACGGAGGTCACGATGGAGCGCAGCTGGTCGGCGGGGGTCTGGAACAGCTCGTCGCGCGGGTAGGTCTCCATGATCTGGAGCAGGTCGCGGCCGTCGTGGCTGTTGGGCGAGAAGCCGGCGCCCTTGAGGACCTCTTCGACCTTGCGGCGCACGACCGGCACCCGGCGCACGGACTCGGTGTAGGCGGCCGAGGAGAACAGGCCGAGGAAGCGGCGCTCGCCGACGACGTTGCCCTGCTCGTCGAACTTCTTCACGCCGACGTAGTCGAGGTAGGAGGGCCGGTGCACGGTGGCCCGGCTGTTGGCCTTGGTCAGCACGAGGAGCTTGTGCTCGCGGGCCTTGGCGCGGGCATCGGCGGGCAGCCGGCTGAAGGACGGCGAGACGGGGTGGCCGTCGTCCTCGCCGTGCTGCGGGTCGGAGCGCAGGATGCCGAGGCCGGTGCCGGGGACGGCGGACAGCGAGTCGTCGTCGGTGAGCTGGTACTCGCGGTAGCCGAGGAAGGTGAAGTGGTCGTCGGAGAGCCAGCGCAGGAGCTCGCGGGCCTCGTCGACGTCCTGCTCGCGCAGGTCGCCGGCCTTCGGCTCCTTGGGCAGCTCGTCGGCGATGCGCAGCGCGGCGTCGCGCATCTTCTCCCAGTCCTCGACGGCTTCCCGTACGTCGGACAGGACGCGCAGCAGGTCGGCGGTGATCTGCTTCAGGTCGGCGCGGTCGGTCTCGCGGTCGATCTCGACGTGGATCCACGACTCGGTGAGGGCGTCGTGCGGCAGCTCGGCGGTCTGGGCGCCGGTGTCGAGGACCTCGATGAGCTTGCCGGTGAGGTCGCGGCGGACGACGACCTGCGGGTGGATCACGACGTGGATGCCGCGGCTCTGCCGGGACAGCTCGTTGGTGACCGAGTCGACGAGGAAGGGCATGTCGTCGGTGACGACCTCGACCACGGAGTGGCTGCAGGTCCAGCCGTTCTCCTCGACCGTCGGGGTGTGCACCCGGACGTTCGCCGTACCCTGCGGCCGGTTCTCCGCGAGACGGTAGTGGGAGAGCGCTGCGCCGAAGACGTCGACCGGGTCGCGGTCGGCCAGGTCCTCGGGAGCGGTGTGCAGGTAGTAGCGCTGGAGGTACCCAAGAAGGACGCCCTGGTCGGGACCTTCCTCGCTCGTGGCCCCGGTCGTGGCTGCCCGGTCGGTCCGGGGGGTGTCCCCCAGGCCTCCGGGCCCCCCGGCCGGGCTGTTCTCAGCTACCCGGGCCGCCCGTGCGAGCAGCTCGGCCTTGGCTTCGTCCAGCTTGGTCTGCATGTCCTCTGGCTCCTGTCGCGCGCCGTTGCGTGACGTAGGGGGAAGAAGCGACGCAACGCCACGACGCGGGGTGTCCGGTCGGTGTCGACGCTATGCCGCGATGAGAGATACCCGGGCGCTTACCGGCCAATTTTGTGGCTTGGCGCCTTGATTCCGGGTGGAGGGAATCAGCGACTGCCCGGGCACGGTGGTGCTCCGGGCGCAGGGCAGAGGCGTCAGTGCCTCCGCGGCATATCGCGCTGATCACGGGTCAAGGCTATCGCCCCTTCCCCCCGAACCGTCATGAGCCTTATGTGTACAAAAGATGGGCCCGAAGTTTGACACTCTGGACAGCGACGTGGCGGCGAGAACGAGCCCTCTTGGCAAACCGGCGCCGCGCGGGCAGGTTGACGGTACGGAATCCGCAGGTGCGATCGACCTCCAGCCACCTGAGCTCCAGCCCCTGAGAGGGAGGCCACTCATGGCAGCCAAGATCCTCATCGTGACCGGTGACGCCGCCGAATCCCTGGAAGTCCTCTACCCGTACCAGCGTCTGCGCGAGGAGGGGTACGACGTCCACATCGCGGCCCCGGCCCGCAAGAAGCTGCGGTTCGTGATCCACGACTTCGAGCCCGGCTTCGACACGTACACGGAGAAGCCCGGCTACACCTGGCCCGCCGACCTGGCCTTCTCGGAAGTCGACCCCGGCCAGTACGTCGCATTGGTGGTCCCGGGCGGCCGGGCCCCCGAGTACCTCCGCAACGACCCGGAGCTGAGGAAGATCCTGAAGGCCTTCTTCGACACCGACAAGCCGGTCGCCCAGATCTGCCACGGCCCGCTCCTGACGGCCGCGATCGGCGGCCTGAGCGGGCGCCGGGTCACCGCCTATCCCGCCCTTGAGCTGGACATGCAGACGGCGGGCGCGACGTTCCAGGACGCCGAGACCGTGGTGGACGGCACCCTGGTCTCCGCCCGCGCCTGGCCGGACCACTCCCGCTGGATGCGGGAGTTCCTGACGGTGCTGCGGGCGAAGGCTCCGGTGACGTAACCCCGCTCAGCCGACCAGTTCCTCCGCGACGGTCACCGCCTCGGCGAGGGAGTCGACGACCGGCACCCCCGCCGCGGCGAGGCTGGCCCGGCTGTGGGAGCCGCCGGTGTAGAGCACCGCCTTCGCGCCCACGGCCGCCGCGGCCACCGCGTCGTCGACCGCGTCCCCGATCACCACGGTGCGCTCGCCGGATATCTCGGGGTCCGCCGCCCGCAGCGCGGTCAGGTGGCGCACCATGTGCTCCGCCTTGCTGCCGTGCGAGGGCCCGGTGCGCCCGTCGACCCGTACGAAATGGCCGGTGATCCCGTGCCGCCGCACGATCGGCACCAGGTGTTCGTGCGGCGCCATGGAGAGCAGCGACTGGCTGAGCCCGGCCGCCCGGCGTGCCGCGAGGAGCTCGGCCGCGCCCTCGGTGAGCCCGCAGGCATCCGCCCTCGCCCAGTACTGCTGGTGGAAGGCCGCGTCCATGACCAGCCACTCGGCGTCCGTGGGCAGCCGCCCGATCAGGCGCTGGTAGAACCGGGGTATCGGCACGCAGTACAGGTCGCGGTAGCGCTCCAGTGTGATCGGCTCGAGGCCGAGCTCCGCGAACGCGGCGTTGGTCGCCTCGATGATCGCCACGTTGTCGTCGAGCAGCGTGCCGTTCCAGTCCCAGACGAGATGGGCCGGTCGCTTCCCCGTGTCCTGCCTGCCGTTCCCCATGCCAAAACGGTACCCACCCCCGCTGACAATCGACCACGAGCGGCCGTATCCGCAGATCAGGGCACGTTGGGCGGGAGATCAGGCGATCAGGTTGGGGATCTCCTGCACCCCGAACCAGAGCAGTTCGTGGTCCTCGGCGCCGTCCACGGTGAACTGGGCGTCGTCGTCGCCGTGGTCGGCGGCGCCGAGCGCGTCCGCCGCGGCCGCCACATCGGCCACCGCGTCCTCGGCGTCCACGTGTACGGCGGCCGCCTTGGCGAGCGCCACGGGTGAGGCGATCCGGACCTCGCCGAGCGAGCCGGCGTCCAGGGCGCTGTCGGGGTCGGCGGACACCGTGTTGTCCGGCACGTCCACAGCGATCACGACGCGGCGCCTGGCCGTGCCGGGCGCTCCGGCGAGCAGCCGCAGCGAGGCGGCCGCGGCCCGGCTGAGCGCCGCGTACTCCAGCTCCTCGATGTCGTCGGAGACGTACCACTCGCGCAGGCCGGGGGTGACGGCGTAGGCGGTGAGCGGGCCGGGGCCGAGCTCCCCCGCGCCGTGTGCCGTCGCGAGACCGGAGATGGTCAGGGGTACGTAGACGCGCATGACAGACCGCTCTCTTCTCGTCGTCCCATCCGGTCGTGAGACGGGTTCAGGATACGCGCGGGAGTCCCCCTTCGAGCTGCCGGTACCGCCTCGGCTCCGCTGACCGCCGGAGCCTGCCGCACCAGCCCCCACCTGGGAAGACAGCTAACCCACTCACCCGGATAGGTGAATCTGTGGAGCCCCGCCGCACCCCGGGTCGGTCCTTGCGGCCGCTCGCGCCGCCCCCGTACAAGATCCCCAACAGAAGTTACCCACTGGTATCGAAGGGGGCGGCAGCCATGAGCAGGACCACGACCGGGCCGACGGGACGCGGCGACCAGCGCAGGCCCGGCAGCACCGGAACCCGGCGCCCGGAGCGACTGACTCCGCACGCGCTGTTCGCGCAGAAGCTCCTCGCGGTGCTCAGCGGCGAGCGCCCGGTGCACTGGATGCTGGGCCTGACCGTCGGGGACGCCTACGAGCAGCTGGTGCGGCTCGCCCCGCGCGCCCCGTTCCGCACCCGCGGCACCCGTCCCGTCGTACGGTCCTGCCGCGCGGCCCCGCCGGCCCACGGGATCGTCGAGGCGGCCGCCTGCATCGCGGCGGGCGAGCAGGTGCGCGCCATGGCCTTCCGCCTGGAGCAGGGCGCCGATCTGCGCTGGCGGTGCGCCGCGGTCGAACTGGGCGGCGAACGCGTCCCGGCATAGCGCGGGGACGACGGCGGAGGGGGCCCGACAACCGGAGGGGCCCGGCACCTTTCCGGTACCGGGCCCCTTCACGACGTACAGCCGCCGGCTGCTTCGCGCGGCTTACTTCTTGCGGCGGCGGCCGCCCGCGGTCTTCTGGGCCTTGCGGCGCTCGGCGCGCGTCAGACCGTCCGACTCCGAGCGGGCCGGCTCGTCGTCACCGTTGTCGAAGTCGCCCTCGACGACGCCGCCCTCGCCGTCCACCGTCGGCGCCGAGAAGTGCAGCCGGTCCGGGCGCTGCGGGGCGTCCAGGCCCTTGGCCCGGATCTCCGGACGGGCGGCCGGGATGGCGTCCTCCTTGCTGAGCGAGGGCGCGTCGGCCGGAGCGTCCTCGACCAGGACCTCCTCGACCTGCTGCTCGACCTGGACCTCCAGGTTGAACAGGTAGCCGACCGACTCCTCCTTGATGCCCTCCATCATGGCGTTGAACATGTCGAAGCCCTCGCGCTGGTACTCGACCAGCGGGTCCTTCTGCGCCATGGCCCGCAGGCCGATGCCCTCCTGGAGGTAGTCCATCTCGTAGAGGTGCTCGCGCCACTTGCGGTCCAGGACCGACAGGACCACGCGGCGCTCCAGCTCGCGCATGATGTCGGAGCCGAGCTGCTCCTCACGGGAGGCGTACTGCTCGTAGATGTCGTCCTTGACGGACTCGGCGATGAACTCGGCGGTGATGCCCGCCCGGTCACCCGCCGCGTCCTCCAGCTCCTCCACGGTGACCTTCACCGGGTAGAGCTGCTTGAAGGCGCCCCACAGCCGGTCCAGGTCCCACTCCTCGGCGAAGCCCTCGACGGTCTCGGCCTGGATGTAGGCGTCGATCGTGTCGTCCATGAAGTGCCTGACCTGCTCGTGCAGGTCCTCGCCCTCCAGGACGCGGCGGCGCTCGCCGTAGATGACCTCGCGCTGGCGGTTGAGCACCTCGTCGTACTTCAGGACGTTCTTGCGCGTCTCGAAGTTCTGCTGCTCGACCTGCGACTGGGCGGACGCGATCGCGCGCGTCACCATCTTGTTCTCGATCGGGACGTCGTCCGGGACGTTGGCCATCGACATGACGCGCTCGACCATCTGGGCCTTGAACAGGCGCATCAGGTCGTCGCCGAGCGACAGGTAAAAGCGGGACTCGCCCGGGTCGCCCTGGCGGCCGGAGCGGCCGCGCAGCTGGTTGTCGATGCGCCGCGACTCATGCCGCTCGGTGCCGAGCACGTACAGGCCGCCGAGCTCCTTGACCTCTTCGAACTCGGCCTTGACGGCCTGCTCGGCCTTCTCCAGGGCGGCGGGGAGCGCCGCCGCCCACTCCTCGACGTGCTCGACCGGGTCGAGGCCCGCCTGGCGCAGCTCGGCCTCGGCGAGGTCGTCCGGGTTGCCGCCGAGCTTGATGTCGGTGCCTCGTCCAGCCATGTTGGTGGCGACGGTGACGGCGCCCTTGCGGCCGGCCTGGGCGACGATCGTCGCCTCCCGGTCGTGCTGCTTGGCGTTGAGCACCTCGTGCTGGATGCCGCGCTTGGAGAGCTGCTGCGAGAGGTACTCGGACTTCTCGACCGAGGTGGTGCCGACCAGGATCGGCTGGCCCTTCTCGTGCTTCTCGGCGATGTCGTCGACGACCGCCTCGAACTTCGCGACCTCGGTGCGGTAGATCAGGTCGGACTGGTCCTTGCGGACCATCGGCCGGTTGGTCGGGATCGGGACGACGCCCAGCTTGTAGATCTGGTGGAACTCGGCGGCCTCGGTCATCGCCGTACCGGTCATGCCCGACAGGCCCGGGATTTCCTTGCCCTGCTGGTCGTGGCGCTTGTAGAGGCGGAAGAAGTTCTGCAGGGTGATCGTGGCGAGCGTCTGGTTCTCGTCCTTGATGTCCACCCCTTCCTTCGCCTCGATCGCCTGGTGCATGCCCTCGTTGTAGCGGCGGCCGGCGAGGATACGGCCGGTGTGCTCGTCGACGATCATGACTTCGCCGTCCATGACGACGTAGTCCTTGTCCTTCTTGAACAGTTCCTTCGCCTTGATGGCGTTGTTCAGGTAACCGACGAGCGGGGTGTTCACCGACTCGTAGAGGTTGTCGATGCCCAGCCAGTCCTCGACCTTGGCGACGCCCGGCTCGTGGATGGCGACGGTGCGCTTCTTCTCGTCGACCTCGTAGTCGCCGGTCTCCTCGATGCCCTTGAGCGGGTTGCCCGCCTCACCCTTGGTCAGGCGCGTCACCAGCTTGGCGAAGTCGCCGTACCACTTGGTGGCCTGGTCGGCCGGGCCGGAGATGATCAGCGGCGTACGGGCCTCGTCGACCAGGATCGAGTCGACCTCGTCGACGATCGCGAAGTTGTGGCCGCGCTGGACGAGCTCGTCCTGGGACCACGCCATGTTGTCACGCAGGTAGTCGAAGCCGAACTCGTTGTTCGTGCCGTACGTGATGTCGCAGTTGTACATGGCGCGACGCTCGGCGGGCGACATGTTGGCGAGGATGCAGCCGACCTCGAGACCGAGGAACTTGTGCACCCGGCCCATCATCTCGGAGTCGCGCTCGGCCAGGTAGTCGTTGACCGTGATCAGGTGCACGCCCTTGCCGGACAGGGCGTTGAGGTAAGCCGGCAGCGTGCCGACGAGGGTCTTGCCCTCACCGGTCTTCATCTCGGCGACGTAGCCGAGGTGCAGGGCGGCGCCACCCATCATCTGGACGTCGTAGTGACGCTGGCCGAGGACGCGCTTGGCGGCCTCCCGCACGGTCGCGAAGGCCTCGGGGAGCAGGTCGTCCAGGCTCTCGCCGTCCGCGTACCGCTGCTTGTACTCGTCGGTGAGGGCACGCAGCTCGGCGTCGGAGAGGTTGACGAAGTCCTCTTCGATGGAGTTGACCTGGTCCGCGATGCGGTGCAGCTTGCGCAGGATCTTGCCTTCGCCTGCACGCATGATCTTTGAGAGGACGGACACGGGGGTTGGTCTCCTTGCCGGTCGGGCCTGGCGCGGTCGAGTGGCTATGGGTATGGGTACAGCAACGGTCATCGTATGCGAGGACCCGGCCGCGCCGGGAGGTCTGCCGTTACGACAACGGACGGGACTGTCCGAAGGTGCCGGGCTGACGGGGAAATGAGGTGGCCCCGGCTGCCGGGCTTCCGGAGAATCGGGCGATGGAACCCGTGACACTCACCTCAAAACGGCTGCTGCTGCGCCCGCTCGGCCCCCAGGACATCGACGCCGTGTACGAGGGCGCCCAGGACCCGGCCGTCCAGCGCTGGACCACCGTCCCGTCCCCCTATACCCGCGAGGACGCCGAGGCCTTCGCCGGCAAGATCGCGCCGGAGTCCTGGACGACCGGCACGGAGTACTGCTTCGCGATCTTCCCCAAGGACGGCGGGCCGCTGCTCGCCCTCATGGGCGTGATGGCGCGCGGGACGGGCGCCGCCGAGATCGGCTTCTGGGCGGTGGCCGAGCACCGCGGCCACGGCTACACCACGGAGGCGTTGGGGCGCCTGGCCCGCTGGGCGTTCACGGAACTCGGGATCGACCGCCTGGAGTGGCGGGCCGAGGTCGGCAACACGGGCTCGCGCAAGGTGGCCGAGAAGGCCGGCTTCACCGTCGAGGGCACCCTGCGCGGCGCCATGCTCAACAAGGGCACCCGCCGCGACAGCTGGGTCGGCGCCCTGCTCCCCTCGGACCTGGGGCTGCCGGGCGCCCTTCCCTACCTGCCCGCGCAGAGCTGACCTCCGCCCGGGCGTTGTCAGTGGCGGACACTATCGTGCGGAGCATGACGAGCCTGCCGCCTCCCGCCGCCGAACTGTCCGCGGACGAGGCCCGCCGGATCGCCCTGCGCGCCCAGGGCTTCCTCGGCGCGGCCGACCGCCGGGCCGGGGTGCGCGGGGTGCTGCGCCACCTGGGCGCGGTCCAGCTCGACACCATCTCCGTGCTCGCCCGCTCGCACGAGCTCATCCCGTACGCCCGCCTCGGCGCGGTCGGCCGCAAAACCGTCGAGGACGCGTACTGGAGCGGCGGCCAATCCTTCGAGTACTGGTCGCACGCGGCCTGCATCCTGCCCGTCGAGGAGTGGCCGCACTTCGCCTTCCGCCGCCGCGCCTACCGCTCCCGGCCGCACTGGAACCACGAGCTGCCGGACGGCGCGTACGAGCAGGTGATCAAGCAGCTGCGCGCCGAAGGCCCGCTCACGGCAACGGACTTGGGCGGCGCCAAGAACAAGGGCGAGTGGTGGGACTGGTCGGCGTCCAAGGTCGCCGTCGAGCGGGCGCTGATGTACGGCGAGGTGGTCTGCACCGAGCGGCGCGGCTGGAAGCGGGTGTACGACCTCGCCGAGCGCGCCATTCCGAACGCGCTCCTGCACGACGACCTGGACGACGTCGAGTGCCTGCGCCGGCTGGTGCGGCTCGCCGGGCAGTCCCTCGGCGTGGGCACCCGGGCGGACATTGCGGACTACCACCGCCTCAAGGGCGAGCAGTTCGACGCGGTGGTCGCCGACTCGGGTCTGGTGCCGGTCACCGTGCAGGGCTGGTCCAAGCCCGCCTGGGCCGACCCCGCGGCGCTGGCCACCGAGCCGCGCGGCCGCCACCGCACCACGCTGCTTTCGCCGTTCGACTCACTGGTCTGGGAGCGCGCCCGCACCGAGCGGATCTTCGGCTTCACCCACCGCCTGGAGGCCTACGTCCCCAAGCCCAAGCGGATACACGGGTACTTCGCGATGCCGCTGCTCTCCGGCGGCAGGCTGATCGGCCGCGTCGACCCGGCGCGCGAGGGCCGCACCCTGGTCGCCAAGCAGGTCTCGCTGGACTCGCCGAAGGCCGTCCAGCCCATGGCCCAGGCCCTGCTGGAGGCTGCCGAGTGGGTGGGCTGCGACGCCGTACGCGTCGAACGGGCCGGGAGCCCGCAGGAAGCGGCGGCGCTCACCTCGGCGCTGGCTACCTGATCTCCAGGATCTTCTCGCGCATCGCGTAGACCACCGCTTCCATCCTGGAGTGCAGCTGCAGCTTCTCCAGGATGTTGCGCACGTGGTTCTTCACGGTGTTCTCGGAGATGAACAACTCCTTGGCGATGTCGCGGTTGTTCATCCCCGTGGCGACCAGCTTGAGGACCTCCAGCTCACGGTCGGTGAGCCGGGGCGCGGGCACCAGACGGCGCTCGTCGGTGCGCTGGATCATCGACTTGAACTCGGTGAGCAGCTTGGACGCCATCGACGGGCTGATCTGCGACTGGCCGTCGGCCACCGCCCGGATCGCGGTCGCGACCTCGTCGGTGGAGATCTCCTTGAGGAGATAGCCGGTCGCGCCGGCCTTGATCGCGTCGTAGAGGTCGGCCTCCTCGTCGCTGATCGTCAGCATGATGATCTTCGCGCTGGGGGCCACCTCCTTGATGGAGGTGCAGGCCTCGATGCCGCCGCGCCGGGGCATGCGCACGTCCATCAGCACGATGTCCGGCAGCAGGTCGGCTGCCTTGTCCACCGCCTCCGCGCCGTCCCCCGCCTCGCCGACGACCTGGATGTCCTCCTCGGCGGCCAGGACGATCTCCAGGCCCCGGCGGAACAGGGCGTGGTCGTCCACCACCAGGACCCGGATCGGCTCCTTGCGGGAAGCGCCCGCGTCCATGCCGGCCTCGCGGTCCCCACCGTTCGGGCTGTCGGCATGGGAACCGTCGTGCACCGGCCCGAAGCTGTCCGCCATCGTTCCTCCCCCTGAAGGCCGTGGCCCGAGTTGGTGTGCGGCACCAACCACGCTCCAGGGAGCTGCGGTTGGCGTGCGACGCCATGATTTCATGCCCGGCCGACAGAAGGGTGATCCAGTGGTCGCACGGTGGTGCCCCCGGGGGCGCACAAAGGCTCCAGGGGCACCTACACCCATGGGTACGGCGCGCCGTCCGCGGACGTTCAACGCGCCGGCCAGCAGGTTCTCCGTGGTCCTTCCCGGCCGGGGTCAGCCGCCCAGCGCACCGCCCGCGCCGCTCGCGTCCTCACCGGCGAGCGGGTCGGTCTCCAGGTGGATGACGCCGTAGTCGTAGGCGTGCCGCCGGTAGACGACACTGGGGTTCTTCGTCTCCGAGTCGACGAAGAGGTAGAAGTCGTGCCCGACCAGCTCCATCTCGTAGAGCGCCTGGTCGAGCGTCATCGGGGCTGCGACATGGTTCTTCTCGCGGACCACCAGCGGTCCTTCGCCCTGTACTTCGAGCGAGCCGATCCTGGTGGTGGGAATGCGGTCTTCCTCCGAAGCGTCCACAGGCTTGCCGTTTCCGTTCAACTCCGCCACACCCGGTACGACATCCACGACCTCCGCGGCCGAGAGCCGGCCGTTGCCCCGGCGCGTGTAGCGCTTGTCGTGCTGCTTGCGCAGCCGCGCCTCAAGCTTGCCGGTCGCCAGGTCGAGCGCCGCGTACGGGTCTGCTGCCGCCGCTTCCGCACGGATCACCGGGCCGCGCGAGTGGAGGGTGATCTCCACCCGGTCCGAACGGTCCGCCTGCCGCGGGTTGTGTTCCTTGGACACCTCGACGTCGAGGCTGATTACCTTGCCGTCGAGCTTCTGGATCTTCTCCAGCTTCAGCTTCTCGGCCACGTGCTTGCGGAACCGCTCGGGCACCTCGGTCTTGCGGCCCTTGACGACGATGTCCACGCAGAACTCCGTTCCCGGATCACTCCGCCTCAGTGCGGAGCTGCTCCCTTTTGCACCAGACCCCGGTGAGTGCCGGGGCGTCGGACTCGGTGACGTATCACCTCCTCCTCCCCCGTCGAGAAGATCCCCACCCCACGAACCCGGGGGTAAGTGACAACGCGCCGAAGTTCAGCCGTGCATCAAGTGAACGGTCTTTCGCCATTCCTCACAACCGAACATAGCTCCATCGGCCCGAAGTCGGCACCCGCTACTCGCACGTACCTCCACTCAGGTGCTTCTGCCCTCTCACTACCTGCAACGATGCACGTTCGCGGTCAGTTCCGGTTTATTGCGAACGTTTCCGGAGTGGCCGCGACAACCGCGGCCACCGGGTGCGGAACACCGGCGTTCCGCACCGCTGCCCCGCCTCCCGGCCACTGATGCGAAGCCGCCGAACGGGTAAATCCTGCATTTCCCTGTCCGGGGTATCGGTCTCCGCGCAGAGGACCGTTGCCGGGTTCGCCTACCCCCGCCGCCCGCACCGCACGCGCCGCATCCACCAGCGATGCGCCCGTGGTCATCAGATCGTCCACCAGGACCACCCGGCCGCCCTCCAGGAGCCGCGCACCACCACCTGCCACCACCAGGGCCCCGGACAGATTCGCGAGCCGCTGCGGGGCGCTCAGGCCCGCCTGGTCGGCCACCGTACGGCGCTGGCGCAGGACCGCGGCCACCCGGGCGTCCGTCCCCGTCCGGCGCAGCTCCCCGGCCGCGGCCAGCGCGATGCGCCGGGTCGCGTCGTGCCCGCGGGCCCGCACCGCACGCCGCGAGGACGGCACCGGGACAAGCAGCAACGGCCCCTGGCCGCACGGCCCCGCGGCCGCCCGCGCCGCGCCCGCCAGGGCCTGCCCGAGCGCCGCGGCCATACCGAGCGCGCCCCGCTCCTTGTGCCCGAGCAGCACCGCGCGCACCGCGTCCTCGTAGGGCGCGGCGGCGTACACCGCGGGCAGCCCGGCGGGCTCCGGTGCCGGGCGGACCCGGCATGCGGGCGCCCCCAGCAGCGCCGCCCGGCACCCCTCGCACAGCGCCGTACACGGCCTGCCGCAGCCGCCGCAGGCGGTCGGCAGCACAAGGCCGGAGAACTCCCGCCACCACCCCCGCATGGCTCCACTGTGCCAATCGGAGCGGGGCCCGGCCACCCCTGTGGACAACCTGTCCACAGCCCGGCGGCTACCCCGGATACGCGGGCGCCGAGCCCTTCTTGACGGCCGTCTTCCAGTTCGCCCCGGGCGGCAGCCGGACGATGCCGTCCTCCTGCGAGTGCGCCACGAGGGGCATCCGGTCGTCATCGGTGGCCGCGATGTCCGTGAGCTTGTTGACGCTCGGCAGGGTGCCGGCCGCCGAGGTCGACCCGTCCGTCTGCACATAGCGCAGCTGCTGGGAGACCCCGCCGATCTCCTTGCCGACCACGACCAGACGGCTGCGCCCGGCCCAGGACACGGCGGTCACGTCCTCCATCTGCGGGGCCCCGGGGCGCAGTTCGCGCACCGAGACCACCTTCTTGTCGCCGTCTTCGGTCCGCTCGACCCGCCCGATGCGCAGCGTCGTGTGCCCGCCCTCGGAGACGAGCAGAGCGATGCGCACGCCGTCCGCCGACATGCGCACCTGCTGGATCTGCGCGCCGTTGAGTCCCGTCACGTCGACCGCCTCGGGCTCGCCCGTGCCCTGCGCGAGGCGCAGCAGCCGCGGCTTGGCCGGGTTGCGGTCGGCCACCCACAGGTCGCCGCGCCCGTCCCAGCTCGGCGCCGACAGGCCGCCGTTCTTGGCATCCCTGTCGTCGCTGGTCACCGACGTGTGCACCAGCTCGCCGCCGACCGCGAGCCGAGCCACGAGCAGGGCCTTGCCGTCCGCCGAGACCCCGGCAGCGCGCTTCTCGTCCCGCGAGACGGCGACCGTACGCACCTGCTGCTCGCCCTTGCCGAACGGGCCCTGCACCGGCTCGGTCACCACCGAGGCGTCCGAACCGTCGGAACTGTCCGTGCCGCCGCCCGAGCCGTCCGAACCGCTCGTGTCGGCCCTCATCCGCTCCACATGGCCCGTGGTGTCCACGAAGTACTGCCCCGGGGTCGTCGACATGCGCTCCGGCGCGTACGTCTCGGCCTGGTTGCCGCTGAGCACGCACATCTGGGAGCCGTTGGCCCGGTCGAGCTCCACCTGGCCGATCCGAGTGGTCGTCAGATCCCGCAGGGTGAACAGGAGCTGGGCCGCCATCCGCTTGCACTGCTGATCCTCGGCGTGGGAGGCCCGCTCGTTCAGCGGGACCTTCAGCGCATTGCGGTCGTCCAGGGCGAGCGACTTGGTGTCGCTCTTCAGTGCCGTTCCCGACGGAAACTTCGAAGCGACCACCGGTTTCAGCCAGTTGGTCGGGCCGTCCAGGACCGACTGCACCGTCTGCGTGATCAGGTTCATCTGCGTCTCGGGATCGGTGCGCTGGCGCACGTACACCGGGTCGGCGACCAGCTGGTTCTGACCCGCCGCGAAGTAGTACTTGTTGACCGAGCGGTAGATGCGCTGGAAGTCGGACTGCCCGAGCAGCAGCCCCTCCGGCAGCGCGTCGATGCGCCACTCCTTGCCCGTCCCGTCCGGACCGCTCTGCCGCACCAGGTGAATGGTCTGGCTGTAGGTGTCCTGCGGCTTGGCGGGCTGGTAGGCGCGCTGCTTGTCGACGACGGCGACGGGCTTGCCCGACACCGTGAAGGTGAAGCCGCTCGAATCCGCGCCCCGGTCTCCGGACCGGTTCGGCTGCGGGTCGGGACCGTCGGCGAGGACGGTGACCTGATTCGCCTGCCAGTCCTTCGCGGCCTTCACGGTCAGATACTGGCGGGCCATCGCGAACTGGGGATCGTCGCTGGTCATGGCCTCGAGGAAGCCCGAGACGATCTCGTTGGGCTGGGCGCCGGGCCGCGGCGGCACCGCGTACACCTGCACCTGCGAATCGGCTCGCTGGGACGCCGATACCGAGTGCACGTCACCACTGCTCGGCATGGACGCACAGCCCGACACCAGCAGCGAGCCGCAGCCCAGCACGACCACCGCCCGGGGCAGCGTGCCGCGGGCCCTCCCCCGGTCAGCGCCCACGGGCCGATCCCTCCTGGTCAGTCATGTCGGTGAGCCGCTCGGGACTCGCCGTGCCTTCCCCGCGCTCGGCTGCGGCCCGCGTGCCCGGTTCCGCGTCGGCCAGCCGGGCCACCACGCGGCCCCCGCCGCCTGCGCCGCCTGCGGGCAGCCCCGCCGGACTGGCCGCCGGACCCGAGGTGCGCGGGCGCACCGGCGCCGCGGGCGGCACGGGCAGCGCGGAACGGTCCAGGCGCGGTGTCGGTACGGAGGAGAGCCGGTTGCCCTGCGCCTGCGCGGCCCCCGCCTCGGCCTTGGCCCGCTCACGGGCGGCCCGTGAGTCCTCCGGCTCCAGCGGTATCGGCGATCCGCGCAGCGGCTCGTCGGCGGTACGCGGCAGGGTCAGGCGGAACTGGGAACCGCCGCCCGGCTCGCCCCAGGCCTGCAGCCAGCCGCCGTGCAGCCGCGCGTCCTCGACGGCGATCGACAGGCCGAGCCCGGTACCACCGGTGGTGCGGGCGCGCGCCGGGTCGGCCCGCCAGAACCGGTTGAACACCCGCGTCGCCTCGCCGGGCTTGAGCCCGACGCCGTAGTCCCGCACCGCGACGGCCACGGCCCCGCCGGCCGCCGCGAGGCGCACCACAACGTCCCGCCCCTCGCCGTGCTCGACGGCGTTGACGACCAGGTTGCGCAGCACCCGCTCGACCCGGCGGGCATCGGCCTCGGCGACCACGGGCTGTTCGTCACCGGCCACCCGTATCCGGGTGCCCTTGCGCTCGGCCAGCGGCTCGGCGCCCTCGATCACCCGGCGCACGACCTCGCGCAGATCTATCGGCTCGGCTTCGAGCGCCGCCGCACCCGCGTCGAACCGGCTGATCTCCAGGAGGTCGGCGAGCAGCGACTCGAACCGGTCCAGCTGCCCGGCGAGCAGCTCGGCCGAACGCGCCGTCACCGGGTCGAAGTCGACCCGCGCCTCATGGATGACATCGGCCGCCATCCGTACGGTCGTCAGGGGTGTGCGCAGTTCGTGCGAGACGTCGGACACGAACCGCCGCTGCATCCGTGACAGCTCCTCCAGCTGGTTGATCTTGCCCTGGAGATTCTGCGCCATCTTGTTGAAGGCCTCGCCGAGCCGGGCGATGTCGTCCTCGCCGGTGACCTTCATGCGCTCTCTGAGGACGCCGGTGGAGAGCCGTTCGGCGACTCCGGCCGCCATCCGCACCGGCGTGACCACCTGCCGCACCACGAGCCAGGCGATCGCCCCGAGCAGCACCACGACGAAGAGCCCGGCCGTCGCAAGGGTCGTCTTGACCAGGGTGAGCGACCTCTCCTCCTGCACCAGCGGGAAGAGGTAGTAGAGCTGGTAGGACTGCCCGTCGACGTCCTTGAGCCGGGTGCCCACCACGAGCCCCGGCTCGGCTTCCTGGCCGTCGGTGAACTTGATCGAGGTGTAGGTCTTGAACGCGCCGACGCCCTCGTCGACGCTGTCGCGCAGGCTCTGCGGAACGCTCGCGCGGGGGTCCACGAAGCCGGAGGCGCGCGGCCCGCGGTTGCTGGACGCCGAGTCGGAGTCCGACGAGGCCGAGCCCAGGGCGACGACGTAGAACGCACCCTGGCCGCTGCTCGCGAGCTGGGTCACCAGGTCGTTGCGCCAGCTCACCGAGGAGCCGGAGCCGCGGCCCGAGGTGGAGTCGTCACCGGACGAGACGGGCGTGCCCGCCTTGTCCTTCGCGACCGCGAAACCGCCGGCGGACTGGCTCACGGCCGCCTTCTCCTTGGTTTCGAGCAGGCCGTTGCGCACCGCCCCGATGACCACGAAGCCGAGCAGCACGACCACGCCCAGCGACATCAGCAGGGTGGCCGCGACCACCCGCAGCTGGATGTTGCGCCGCCACAGCCGCGCGGCGGGCAGCAGCGGGCGCCGCAGCCAGCGCACGACGAGGCGCAACACCGGACCGCCGGGCGCTCCGTCCTGGAGCAGCCGGCCGCCCCAGGACGTCTTGCGCCCAGCTTCTTGGGTCATCTCAGCTCGGTCCTGCCTTGTAACCGACCCCACGGACGGTCACCACGATCTCCGGCCGCTCGGGGTCCTTCTCGACCTTCGAGCGCAGCCGCTGGACATGGACGTTGACCAGGCGGGTGTCCGCCGCGTGGCGGTAGCCCCAGACCTGTTCGAGGAGTACTTCTCGAGTGAACACCTGCCACGGCTTGCGGGCGAGCGCGACCAGCAGGTCGAACTCCAGTGGGGTCAGCGCGATCGACTGCCCGTCCCGCTTCACCGAGTGCCCCGCCACGTCGATGACCAGATCGCCGATGGCGAGCTGCTCCGGCGCAGGCTCCTCGGACCTGCGCAGCCTGGCCCGGATCCGGGCGACCAGCTCCTTCGGCTTGAACGGCTTCACGATGTAGTCGTCGGCCCCGGACTCCAGGCCGACCACCACGTCCACGGTGTCGCTCTTTGCGGTGAGCATGACGATCGGCACACCCGACTCGGCCCTGATCAGCCTGCAGACCTCGATGCCGTCCCGTCCGGGCAGCATGAGATCGAGCAGCACCAGGTCGGGCTTGGCGTCACGGAATGCCGCCAGTGCCTTGTCGCCATCCGCTACGAACGACGGCTCAAAACCTTCTCCACGCAACACAATGCCGAGCATCTCGGCCAGTGCGGTGTCGTCGTCGACGACAAGGACGCGTCCCTTCATAAACGTCATCATCCCATTAGCTAATCGTTACCTGGCGTGACCTGGCACACAGCTCCCTCAGCCCGCCCCCTGTCACCGGGGAGAGCACCCCTTCCTCCGTGACGATCGCCGTGACCAGTTCCGGCGGCGTCACATCGAAGGCGGGGTTGTACGCCTGCGTCCCAAGAGGTGCCACCGGCTGTCCGGAACCCGACCCCCAGCCGCCCCCCGGGACCTGCGGCGCAGTGAACTCTGTCACCTCCTGGCCGGGCCGCTGCTCCACCTCGATCGAAGCTCCGTCGGGAGTCTCCAGATCCAGCGTGGTGACCGGCGCGACCACGACGAACGGCACGTGGTGGTACTTGGCGAGCACGGCGAGCGGATAGCTCCCCACCTTGTTCGCCACCGAGCCGTCGGCCGCGATGCGGTCGGCACCGATGAGCACGGCGTCCACCTCACCGGCCGCGAACAGCGAGCCGGCCGCATTGTCGCTCAGCAGGCTGTACGCCATTCCACTGCCCGCCGCCTCGTACGCCGTCAGCCGCGCCCCCTGCAGCAGCGGCCGCGTCTCGTCCACCCACAGCCGCCGCAGCCGGCCCGCCCGGTGCGCGGCCAGCGCGACCGCGAAGGCGGTGCCCTCGCCGCCCGAGACCAGGCGGCCGGTGTTGCAGTGGGTGAGGATGCGGTGGCTGCCGCCGGGCAGCAGCTCGTCGAGCAGCGCGAGCCCGTGCCGGGCCATCCGCGCGCTGGCCTCGGCGTCGGCCCGGTGCAGCTCCTTGGCCGCGGCCAGCGCCACCGCCCCGGCCTCCGCCCGGCTCACGCCCTTCTCGACGGCCGCGCGGTACGCCCCGGCCGCCAGCCGCACCCCGTACCCGAGGTTGACCGCGGTGGGCCGCGCACCCGCGAGCAGCGCCGCCGCCTCGTCCACGTCGTAGCCGCGTGCCGCGGCGAGCGCCACCCCGTAGGCCCCGGCGAGGCCGAGCAGCGGAGCCCCGCGTACCGCCAGCGTCTGGATGGCGAGCACCAGCCCCGGCACATCCGTGCAGACGAGTTCCACCTCCTCGGCCGGCAGCCGTGTCTGGTCCAGGAGGACCAGCACCGGGCCCTCCGGCGGCTCGTCCCAGCGCAGCGAGGGAATCCCCGAAGGGCCGGGGCCCATGGTGGTTCGCACGTCCTGATCAGCCATCCGCCCAGTCTGCCCCGTGAGCCACCGACAATTGAAGGTGCGAACGAGATACGGGGGCAGGTCCGCGGCCAGGATCCACGTGGCACGATGGCAGCCAACCCGAAGGAGCCGGCACGCGCAGCCGGTCCCGCGACCAATCCACGAGGTGGACGACCGTGAACGACTCTCCGGGCTGGGCCTCGCCCGGATCGGCCCCCTCCGACGGCGAAAACTCCGGCACACCCCCGACGCCCGAGCCCTCCGACCGGGCCCGTGCCTCCTCGAAGTGGTCGCAGGACCAGCCACCGGCCGCCCAGTGGTCCCCGCCGGGCGCCGGCCCGACACCGCCTGCGCCGCAGCCCGGCCGGGGCGGCCCGCAGCATGGTCCAGGCGGCTGGGGCCAGGTCCCGGGGCAGCCTCCGGGCGGCAACTGGAACCAGAACTACGGCCGTCCGCCCGCCGCCAAGCCAGGCGTCATCCCGCTGCGCCCGCTGGGCGTCGGCGAGATCCTCGACGGCGCCGTCTCCACCACGCGCGCCCACTGGCGCACGGTCCTCGGCCTGACGCTGGCCGTCGCGGTGATCTCCCAGATCGCGCAGATCCTCGCCGTCCGGTTCATCCTGCCGCCCCCGGCCTCGATCGATCCGAACGCGACCGGCACCGAGGCCGTCAACCAGGCCTTCGACGCCCTGCAGTCCAGCCTGCTCGACTTCACGCCGTCCCTGATCATCGGTCAGTTCGCCACGCTGTTCACGACGGCCGTCCTCACCATCGTCGTCAGCCGTTCCGTGCTCGGCCGCCCGGTGAGCCTCGGCGATGCCTGGACCGAGGCCCGCCCACGTCTGCTGAGCCTGTTCGGCCTGCTGACCCTCCTGTTCGGCATGTTCTGCGCGATCTTCGCCGTCGGCATCCTTCCCGGCGTGCTCCTCGGGGGAGGCGGCGGCGCCGCGCTTGTCGTGCTCGGCGGTCTCGCCGCGTCCGTGGTCACCCTGTGGCTGTACGTCCGGTTCAGCCTCGCCTCCCCGGCGCTGATGCTGGAACGGCAGAGCATCGTCCAGTCCATGCGCCGCTCCGCCAAGCTGGTCAACGGCTCCTGGTGGCGCATCTTCGGCATCAGCCTGCTGACGTCGATCCTGATGGCCATCGTCTCGATGATCATCATGATCCCGTTCGCCGCGATCGCGATGGCCGTGGACAGCAGCGACTTCCACGGCATCCTGAGCGGCACCACCCCGGAGTTCGGCTGGTCCTACCTGATCATCTCGGGGATCGGGGCCGTGATCGGCTCGGCGATCACCTACCCCATCGCCGCCGGAGTCAGCGTGCTGCTCTACATCGACCAGCGCATCCGCCGCGAGGCCCTCGACCTCGAACTCGCCCGCGCCGCAGGCGTTCCCGGCTACCAGACACCCGGGAGCTGATGCAGTGTCAGGAGCGGGGGGCTTCATCACGGCACGACTGCAGAGCGGCGCATCCGGCACACCTCCGGTGGACATCGGGCGCGACGCCGCCCGCGAGGCGGCACGGCGCGAACTGTCCGACCCGGCGTACCACCAGAACGACCCGAGCCTCCTCCAGCGCGCCCTCGACGCATTCTGGGACTGGGTCGGCTCGCTCTTCGACTCGGCATCGGGAGCCACCCCCGGCGGCCCGCTCGGCCTGGTCGTGATCGCGGTCGCCGTCCTCGCCCTGATCGCCGCGCTGTGGTGGCGGCTCGGCACCCCGCAGCGGACCGTCACCCCGGGCGGCACGGTCTTCGACGACCGCCCGCGCAGCGCCGCCGAACACCGCACCGCGGCCGAGACGCACGCCGCCGCCCGCCGCTGGAACGAAGCCGTCCAGGAACGGATGCGCGCCATCGTCCGCTCGCTGGAAGAACGCGCCCTCCTCGACCCCCGCCCCGGCCGCACCGCCGACGAGGCCGCCGCCGAAGCGGGCCGCCCCCTGCCCGGCCACGCGGACCGACTGCGCGCCGCCGCCCGGTCGTTCGACGACGTCACATACGGCGGCCGCACCGCCGACGAAGCAGCGTACGGACGCCTGCGCGACCTCGACCGCGACCTCGAACGCACGAGGCCCGCGTTGAGCGACGCGGTCAGCGGAGGGGCCGAATGACCACCCCCATAGCCGCCCCGACCTCCACCTCGGCCACGGCCCACCGGCTGTGGGCCCGTACCCGGGGTCTGCTGCTCGCCCTCGCCGTCCTGGCCGCGGCCGGCATCGCACTCGCCGCGCTGCATTCCAACTCCCAGCACGGCAGCCTCGACCCGCGCTCCGCCGACCGGTACGGCAGCCGAGCCGTCGCCCAACTCCTCAAGGCCCAGGGAGTCTCCACCCGCGTGGTGACCACCCTCGACGAGGCGACAGTGGCCACCGGCCCCGACACCACGCTCCTGATCACGGTCCCCGACCTCCTGACCGGGGCTCAGCAACGCCAACTCCGCGCCGCCACTATCGACTCCGGCGGCCGTACGGTCCTCATCGCCCCCGGGTCGCCCTCCCTGGGCATCCTCGCCCCCGGAGTACGCGCCGAGAGCCCCGTCTCCGTCAAGCCCCGCGACCCCGACTGCGCCCAGCCCGCCGCGACGCGAGCGGGCCGCGCCGACACCGGCGGCATCCGCTACGCGGCCCCCGACGAGAGCAGCGACGGCTGCTACCCGGCCGACGGCCTGCCCACCCTGCTCCGCACCGCACCCCGGGGCCAGGGCCAGGGCGACACCGTCCTGCTCGGCGCCCCCGACATCCTCCTCAACCACCGCCTCGACAAGGAGGGCAACGCCTCCCTCGCCCTGCAACTGCTCGGCACTCGCCCCCATGTGGTCTGGTACCTCCCCTCGCTGGGTGACGTGTCGGCCACCGACGGCGGCCAACGCTCCTTCTTCGACCTGATCCCTTCCGGATGGCGCTGGGCCGCCCTTCAACTCGCCCTCGCCGCCGTGCTCGCCGCCATCTGGCGGGCTCGCCGGCTCGGCCCCCTCGTCACCGAGCAACTCCCGGTCGCCATCCGCGCGTCCGAGGCGACCGAGGGCCGCGCCCGCCTCTACCGCAAGGCCAACGCCCGCGACCGCGCGGCCGCGACCCTCCGTTCGGCCGCCCGCAGCCGCCTGGCCCCCCTCGTCGGCGTGACCGCCTCGGCGGCACACTCCCCCGAGGTCCTCGTCCCGGCCGTCTCCGCCCGGCTCCCCGCGGCCGGCCGTGACCCCCTTTCCCTGCTCTTCGGCCCGACACCCGCCGACGACGCCGCACTGGTCCGCCTCGCGGACGAACTGGACGCCCTCGAAAGAGAGGTACGCACTTCATGAGCGACCGCACCCCGGAGACCGCAGCGAACCCGGACAGCGCCCGCGCTTCCCTGGAAGCCCTGCGCGCCGAGATCGCCAAGGCCGTGGTCGGCCAGGACTCCGCCGTCACCGGCCTCGTCGTCGCCCTCCTGTGCCGCGGCCATGTGCTGCTCGAAGGTGTACCGGGCGTCGCCAAGACCCTCCTGGTGCGTGCGCTGGCAGCCTCCCTCGAACTCGACACCAAGCGCGTCCAGTTCACCCCCGATCTGATGCCGAGCGACGTCACCGGCTCCCTCATCTACGACGCCCGTACCGCGGAGTTCTCCTTCCAGCCCGGTCCGGTCTTCACCAACCTGCTGCTCGCGGACGAGATCAACCGGACCCCGCCCAAGACCCAGTCGTCCCTCCTCGAAGCCATGGAGGAGCGTCAGGTCACGGTCGACGGGAGCCCGCGCCTCCTGCCCGACCCGTTCCTGGTGGCCGCCACCCAGAACCCGGTCGAGTACGAGGGCACGTACCCCCTGCCCGAGGCCCAACTGGACCGATTCCTGCTGAAGTTGACGGTCCCGCTGCCATCCCGCCAGGACGAGATAGACGTGCTGGCCCGCCACGCGAACGGCTTCAACCCCCGCGACCTCAAGGCAGCAGGCGTACGCCCGGTGGCCGGCCCCGCCGACCTCGAAGCCGCCCGAGCCGCCGTCGCCAAGACCTCGGTCTCGGCCGAGATCACCGGCTATGTCGTCGATATCTGTCGTGCCACGCGCGAATCCCCCTCGCTCAGCCTCGGGGTCTCCCCCCGCGGCGCCACCGCCCTGCTCTCCACGGCCCGGGCCTGGGCCTGGCTCACCGGCCGGGACTACGTCATCCCGGACGATGTGAAAGCCCTGGCACTCCCCACACTTCGCCACCGCATCCAACTGCGCCCCGAAGCCGAGATGGAGGGCGTCACCGCCGACTCCGTCATCACCTCGGTCCTCGCCCACGTCCCCGTGCCCCGCTGAGGCGCCCCCATGGCCCTCACCGGACGCTCCGCACTCCTTGCCGCCCTCGGCTCCATCCCGGTCGGTGTCTTCGCCCCGGGCTGGACCGGCATGCTGGCGGTCAACGCTCCCCTTGCACTCGCAATTCTGTGCGACTACGCCTGCGCAGCGCCAGTGCAGAAGCTCCAGTTCACTCGAAGCGGTGATACGTCAGTTCGACTGGGTGACGCGGCCGAGGTCGGCCTCACCGTCACCAACCCGTCCAGCCGCCGCCTCCGCGCCCAGCTCAGGGATGCCTGGCCGCCCAGCAGTTGGCCTTCCGGCACCGAACAGGCAGCATCCCGGCATCCGTTGACGATCCCGGCCGGCGAACGAAGCCGCCTGTCCACGACCCTGCGGCCGACCCGCCGCGGCGACCGCCACGCGGACCGCGTCACGATCCGCTCGTACGGCCCGCTCGGCCTGGCCGCCCGCCAGGGCAGCCACCGCGTCCCCTGGACGGTCCGCGTCCTGCCACCCTTCACAAGCCGCAAGCACCTGCCGTCCCGCCTTGCCCGGCTCCGCGAACTCGACGGCCGCACCAGCGTGTTGACCCGCGGCGAGGGCACCGAATTCGACAGCCTCCGCGAGTACGTCCCCGGCGACGACACCCGCTCCATCGACTGGCGCGCGACCGCCCGTCAGGGAAACGTCGCCGTACGCACCTGGCGCCCGGAGCGCGACCGCCACGTACTGGTCGTCCTCGACACGGGCCGCACATCGGCCGGCCGCGTCGGCGACATACCCCGGCTGGATGCCGCCATGGACGCCGGGCTGCTGCTCGCCACTCTCGCTTCACGAGCCGGCGACCGAGTCGACCTCCTCGCCTACGACCGTCGGGTACGCGCCCAGGTACTGGGCCGAGCCGCGGGCGAGCTCCTGCCTGCGCTGGTCAACGCGATGGCCCCGCTCGAACCGTCCCTCGTGGAGACCGACGCCCGCGGCCTCGTCGCAGCAGCCCTGACCCACGCGCCCCGCCGCTCTCTGATCGTCCTGCTGACCAGCCTGGACACGGCGGCAGCGGAGGAGGGCCTGCTCCCCGCACTCCCACAGCTCACCCAGCGGCACACGGTGCTGGTGGCATCGGTGGCCGACCCTCACATCCAGCAGATGGCAGCCGCACGAGGCGACGTCGAGTCGGTCTACGAGGCGGCCGCCGCCACCCAGACCCAGCATCAGCGCCGCCGCACGGCCGACAAACTGATGCGCCACGGCGTCACAGTCGTCGACGCCACCCCGGACGAGCTGGCCCCCGCCTTGGCCGACGCATACCTCGACCTGAAGGCGACGGGCCGCCTGTAAGGAAGGGGCGGAGAAAGGGAGGGGCGGTAGAAAGGAGCCTTCTTCCAACCCTCCCTGAAACGCGAAAAAGCCCCGCACCGTGATCCGTTGATACGGACCTGGTGCGGGGC
>NZ_BMUA01000014.1 GCF_014649955.1 Streptomyces violascens | reverse complement strand
GTGTTCCCGACTCTATCAGACTCTTTCGTGTCCGATTTCCTCGGCGCCTTTCCGGTTCTCCCTCTCGGGTTTCCCTTTCCGGCGGTTCCGACTCTATCAGATCCTTTCGGTCCCGATTTCCGGTCTCCCGGAGCCAAGTCGGCTTGTCTTCCCGGTTGTTCGGCCGTTCCGACTCCCGAACTCTAGCGGATTTTCCCGGCAACCCGTAATCGGGTCTTCCGGGCCCGATCGAAATGAATTCGGCATGCCGAAAACACTCCCGGTCGGGAGATCGTGCTGAGTTGGGTGGCCGCAGAATCTGCGGCGGATGGTTGTTGCAGAACCGTATCGGCTCCGCGACAACTCGAAGAACCTTACGGATCGAGGAGGGGCGTGTCAACCCAGGCCCCTGCTCCTGTCCACTGGTTTTTCAGTGCACGTCTGCCGGGCGAAGCCGGCCGGTCGAGGTCAGTCGAGGTCGGTGAGGCGTCCGCCCGCGTCCGGTTGGGCGTGCTCCACCCGGCGGAGCAGGCGGATCAGCATTTCGCCGAGGAGGCCGCGCTCCTCGGCGGACAGGTCCTGGAGGAGGTCCTCCTCGAAGTCGGAGGCCATGCGCATGGCCTCCAGCCACTTCGTACGGCCCTCGTCCGTCAGCTCGACGATGACGCGTACCCGGTTGTTCTCGTCGCGGTCCCGCGTGACCAGGCCTTCGCCTGCCATGCGGTCGATGCGGTGCGTCATCGCGGCCGGGGTCAGGCCGAGGCGCTTGGCGAGTTCACCGGGGCCCAGGCGATAGGGCTCGCCCGCCAGGAGCAGGGTCTTGAGGACCTCCCACTCCGCGTTGCTGATGCCGAGGGCGGCGACCTGGCGGCCGTACGCCACGTTCATCCGGCGGTTCAGACGGCCCAGCGCCGAGACGACCTTTTCCACCTGGGGGTCGAGGTCGCGGTACTCCCGCTGGTACGCGGCGATCTGCTCGTCGAGGGTCGGCTCCTGGGGGCCGTCGGGCTCGGCGGGCTCGGTGGTCTCAGCCATGTCGCGAGTATGGCACGGGGTCCGTTGGCGTCTAAGTCCTTGAGTGTGTATTGTTAAGGATCTAATTTTAGCGTTGAAGTCTTCAGAGCTGAGCCCTTCAGGTTCAAGTCCTCCAAGCTTCCAGACCCCAAGGTGGTGAAGTGTGACCAAGGCGATGGGTGCAGCGATGCGCCGGATCCAGGCAGGTAACGCGCTGAGCGCGTTTGGACTCGGGTTCACCGTTCCGTACCTCTATGTGTACGTGGCTCAGGTGCGGGATCTGGGTGCGACCACGGCCGGTGTCGTGCTCGCCGTCTTCGCCATGGCCGCGCTCGTGGTGCTGCCGTTCACCGGCCGTGTCATCGACCGGCGCGGGCCGCTGCCGGTGCTGGTCGGCGCCGCGGTGCTGGCCTCGGCCGGCGCGCTGAGCATGGGGTTCGCCTCCAGCGTGCCCGCCGCCGTCGCTTCGGCCGCGCTGCTCGGTGCCGGGACCGCCGTCATGCAGCCGGCGCTCGCGACGATGATCGTCTGGTGCTCCGGCCCGGCCACCCGCACCCGCGCCTTCGCCATGCAGTTCTTCCTGCAGAACCTCGGGCTCGGCATCGGCGGGCTCATCGGCGGCCAGATCGTCGACGAGAGCCACCCCTCCAGCTTCACCCTCCTCTTCTCCATCGAAGCGGTGATGTTCCTGGTCCTCGCCGGGATCGCGGGCTCCGTGAGGATGCCGCGTTCGGCGGTCCTCTCGGACGCGCGTCCCAAGGGTGAGCAGGGCGCCGGCGGCGGGATCCGCACGATCCTCGGGCACCGGGCCATGGTGCAGCTGTGCGTCCTGGGCTTCGTGTTGTTCTTCGCCTGCTACGGGCAGTTCGAGTCGGGTCTTGCCGCGTACGGCACCGAGGCCGCCGGGATCCAGCCCTCGACGCTCGGGATCGCGCTGGCCGCCAACACGGCCGTCATCGTGGTCGCGCAGTTCCTGGTGCTGAAGTTCGTCGAGCGCCGGCGCCGCAGCCGCGTCATCGCGTCGGTCGGCCTGATCTGGGCCGTGGCGTGGATCGCGGCCGGTTACGCCGGGCTCGGGCACGGCAGCCAGGCGATGGCGACCGCCGCGTTCATCTCGACGTACGCGCTCTTCGGGCTCGGTGAGGCGATGCTGTCGCCGACCGTGGCGCCGCTGGTCGCCGATCTGGCGCCGGAGTCGATGGTCGGGCAGTACAACTCGGCGTTCGCGCTGGTCAAGCAGCTCGCGCTGGCTGTCGGCCCGGCGGTCGGCGGGCCGATGGGTGCCGCGCTGCACGGCCCGTACATCGTGACGTTCGTGCTCTTCTCGCTCGGGATCACCTTCCTCGCGCTGCGGCTCGGCAAGAAGCTGACGCTCGCGCAGGACCATCCGATGCTCGCGGCCAAGTCGCGCGTGGTCGCGGTGCACAAGCCCGAGCAGGCGCCCGCCAACGCCTAAGAAGGCAGCGCGAACTCGCACCACACCGCTTTGCCGCCGCCCGGTGTGCGGCGCGAACCCCAGGACGAGGCGATCGTCGCGACGATCGAGATGCCTCGTCCTGCTTCGTCTGCGGGGTCGGCGCGGCGGCGGCGCGGCAGGTGGTCGTCGCCGTCGGTCACCTCGATGATCAGGCGGCGGTCGGTGCGGCGGAGTCTGAGGCGCATCGGAGGGGAGCCGTGCTGGAGCGAGTTGGCCACCAGCTCGCTCGCCGCGAGAACGCCCAGGTCGCGCAGCTCCACCGGGAAGCGCCACGAGGCGAGGACGCCGGAGGCGAACGCCCGGGCGCGCGGGGCCGCTTCGATGCCGCCCAGCAGGTCGAGCGCCGCGTTGTGGAAGAGCTCGGCAGCAGGTCCCGTACGGGCCGGGTGCTGGCAGACCAGGACCGCGACGTCGTCGTCGTGTTCGGCGGTGACACCGAGCGAGCGGATCAGGCGGTCGCACACCACCTGCGGCGTGCCGACCGCGCCGGACAGCGCCCGCTCCAGGGCGGCCACGCCCTCGTCGATGTCCTCTTCCCTGCGCTCGACCAGGCCGTCCGTATAGAGGACGGCGGTCGAGCCGGGCGGCAGGGCGATCGTGCCCGAGGTGTGGAGCCAGCCGCCGGTGCCGAGCGGGGGGCCCGTCGGGTCCGCGGCGCGGTGGACGGTGCCGTCCTCATGGCGTACGAGAACGGGCAGGTGGCCCGCCGACGCGTACACCAGGCGGCCCTCGTTGGGGTCGTGCACGGCATAGACGCAGGTGGCGATCTGGCTCGCGTCGATCTCGGCGGCCAGGCCGTCCAGGAGCTGGAGCACCTCGTGCGGGGGCAGGTCGAGGCGCGCGTACGCCCTGACCGCCGTGCGGAGCTGGCCCATCACTGCGGCGGCGCGCACCCCGCGGCCCATCACGTCGCCGATGACCAGAGCGGTGCGGCCTGCGCCGAGCGTGATCACGTCGTACCAGTCGCCGCCGACCGCCGCGTCCTTGCCGCCGGGCTGATAGGTGGCGGCCACCCGCAGGTCGTCCGGCTGCTCCAGCTCCTGCGGGAGCAGGGAGCGCTGGAGGGTGACGGCGGTCTCGCGGTGGCGGCGCTCGCTCGCGCGCAGCCGCTCGGCGGCCTCGGCGTGGTCGGTGACGTCGGCGGCGAAGACGAGCACGCCGCCCTCGTCGTGGCCGGGGATCTCGACCGGGCTGCACGTCACCGTGTACGAGCCGGCGGCCTGGGTCTTGCGGGACTTGACCGTACGGGGCTTGCCGCTGCGCAGCACCTGGTCCATCAGCGGGAGCAGGCCGAGCTCCTCCAGCTCGGGGAGCGCCTTGGCGGCCGGGGCGCCAAGCGGGCGGGGTCCGAAGGCCGCGGCGTAGGCGTCGTTGACGTACGCGACGCGGTGCTCTGGGCCGTGCAGGAGCGCGACCAGGGCGGGGAGCTGGCCGAGGATATCGCGCACGGAGAGGTCGTCGAGGGCCAGGGCCTCGGCCGCATCGTCCGGCCAGGGCTGCGGCCCGGATTCACCGCGGGCCGCGGGCACGGAGCCCCGGTCGGCGCGGTCGGTCCGTGCTGCGGCGCGGCGCGGCGTACCGGGGAGCCGGGCGCTCCAACGCGTGAAGTTCACGGTGTTCCAAGCCTCGTGTGTTGCTGCGGGTGCTGTGCTGCCGGTCCTGGTGCGGTGCTGGGTCGCTGGATCACTCTGTGCAGGTGTGGGCCCACCTATGGTCACACGCCCAGTGTGACGGACCGCACTGACAACCGTCAGTTCTCCTGCGGGGCGGGCCCCCTGGCGGGCGGACCGCCGCCGGCCGCGATCTCGAACTCGGCGCGCGGGTGTTCCAGCGAGCCGAGCGAGACGATCTCGCGTTTGAAGAGCCCGGCGAGGGTCCATTCGGCGAGCACGCGGGCCTTGCGGTTGAACGTCGGGACGCGGCTCAGGTGGTAGGCGCGGTGCATGAACCAGGCCGGGTAGCCCTTGAGTTTGCGGCCGTAGACGTGGGCGACGCCCTTGTGCAGGCCCAGCGATGCGACCGAGCCGGCGTACTTGTGCCGGTACTCCTTGAGCTCTCCGCCCCGTACGGACGCCGCGACGTTCTCGGCGAGGACCTTCGCCTGGCGGACGGCGTGCTGGGCGTTGGGCGCGCACTCCTTGCCCTTCTCCTCCGAGGTCACGTCGGGTACGGCGGCCGCGTCGCCGGCCGCCCACGCGTGCTCGGTGCCCGCCACGCGCAGCTCCGCCGTGCACGTGAGGCGGCCGCGCTCGTTCAGGGGCAGATCGCTGGCGGCGAGGATCGGGGCGGGCTTGACGCCGGCGGTCCACACGACGGTGCGGGTGGGGAAGCGGGCGCCGTCGCTGAGGACGGCGACCCGGTTCTCGCAGCTGTCGAGCCGCGTCTGAAGGCGTACGTCGATGTTGCGGGCGCGCAGCTCGCGGATCGCGTACCGGCCCATGTCCTCGCCGACCTCGGGCAGGATCCGGCCGCTGGCCTCGACGAGGATCCACTTCAGGTCCTCGGGCCGGATGTTGTGGTAGTACCGCGCGGTGTAGCGGGCCATGTCCTCCAGCTCGGCGAGCGCCTCGACGCCTGCGTAGCCGCCGCCGACGAAGACGAAGGTGAGGGCCGCGTCGCGGATCGCGGGGTCGCGCGTCGAGGAGGCGATGTCCATCTGCTCGATGACGTGGTTGCGCAGGCCGATGGCCTCCTCGACGGTCTTGAAGCCGATGGCGTAGTCGGCGAGGCCGGGGACGGGCAGGGTGCGCGAGATCGAACCCGGCGCGATGACGAGTTCGTCGTACGCCAGCTGAATGGCTCCGGTGCCGTCTTCGGGAGAGGCGAGGGTGGTGACGGTGGCGGTGCGCTTGGTGTGGTCGATGCGGTCGGCCTCGCCGATGACGATGTGGCACTGGTCCAGGACCCGGCGCAGCGGGACCACGACATGGCGCGGGGAGATGCTTCCGGCCGCCGCCTCGGGCAGGAACGGCTGGTACGTCATGTAAGGGTCGGGGGTGACCACGGTGATCCGGACGGCGCCGCTCTTCAGCTCTGCCTTGAGCTTCCGTTGCAGGCGCAGCGCCGTGTACATCCCGACGTATCCGCCGCCGACCACGAGAATGCGCACAGGTTCTGTCACCACCCCATGACGCAACGGGCCCCGGGCTTTGTCCACAGGCCCGACAAATTGTGTGACTGGAGGGAACTGCTGTGGCGGGTGGCGCATTCTTCGCGCGGCGATGACAGATGCGCAGGTCAGAGGGTGAGTGACACGTGACGGCCCGGGTCCGATTCGGTCAGGTTTCGTTCCTTGGTCCGATCGGGGGGCACACCGTGCGGAAGAACCTCTTCTGAATTGACTCCGGCTCAACTATGTTCGTATCCCGTCGGGGTGTCGGGTTAGGGACCGGTCCCCGGCTGTCAGGGCGGGGAGTCTCCGGGGGGAGACGTTATTACCGGGGGATAAATGCACATTCAGGACTCTCATTGGCAGACCGCCGTCGCGGCTTCCGACGGAAACGGTCGCGTGGGTACGGGTCCGGGCGCGGGCGGATCGCGTTCCGCGCCGCTGCGGGTGGATGCCCAGCGCAACCTTGAGCACGTGCTGCGCGCGGCACGTGAAGTGTTCGGCGAGCTCGGCTACGGGGCGCCGATGGAGGACGTGGCGCGCCGCGCCAGGGTGGGTGTGGGCACCGTCTACCGGCGGTTCCCGAGCAAGGACGTCCTGGTGCGGCGGATAGCCGAGGAGGAGACCTCGCGCCTGACCGACCAGGCCCGCACGGCGCTCGGCCAGGAGGAGGAGCCCTGGTCGGCGCTCTCCCGCTTCCTGCGCACCTCGGTCGCCTCGGGCGCCGGGCGGCTGCTTCCGCCGCAGGTGCTGCGGGTCGGCGTCGGCGCCGAGGAGACCGACGGCGTACGTCCCGAGGGCCCGCGGTCCGACGGCGTGCGGGACGGGCTCGACGAGGCGCGGGTGCCGCAGCAGCGTCAGGTGGGCCTGTCCGAGCAGGGCTCCGGCTGGGGCCGGGTCATCGAGCAGCGCACGGCGCCCGAGGCGGAGCTGGACGACGCGGGAGCGGCCGAGCTGCTCGACGTGGTCGGGCAGTTGGTGGACCGGGCGCGGGCGGCCGGTGAGCTGCGCGGTGATGTGACCGTCGCCGATGTGCTCCTGGTGATAGCCACCGCGGCGCCCTCGCTGCCGGACGCCACACAGCAGGCAGCGGCCTCGTCACGGCTGCTCGACATCCTCCTCGAAGGGCTGCGTTCGCGACCGTCCTGAGGATCAACTCGCCTCTGCTGAGCGCCAGTTGGGGCCTGTGATGACCGCTCCCGAGCCTCCGAGTCTTCCCCGAACGGGTGACGGGTAGTGCTCGGGTGCGGCAAGTCGCCCCGGATGAGTGGTTGCCGGGTTTGAGACTCGGCTCCGCTTGTGCTCTGTGGCACGCTTGCCCGGTGTCCGGGTCTGAGCGTGCTTACGGGAGCTTCCGCGATGGGCGTTGAAGAGCGGGACGAGTCGCGCTCGGGCGGCGGCCCGGAATCCGGCGGCCCTGACGGCGGTCTTCCGCCGCGCCAGGTGCCGAGCCAGGGCGGCCCGGGAGGCGGTTCGCCGGCCGGGCCCGCACCCGTTCCGGGACAGCCCCGCGGGGATTCCGGTTCCGAGTCCGCCACGGAGCTCGGCGGGACCGTGCTGCCCGGGCCGTGGGGGCCCATGGACGGCGTCGGGGAGCCGGGCGCGACCGTGCCGCCGCAGCGCGAGGGCGGCCTGCGCGACGGCGCGGCCCTGGGGATCGCCGGGGCCGGGCAGTCCGACGCCGACCTCATCCACGCGATGCGGACCGGCGACGACAGCGCGTACGAGGAGCTGTTCAGGCGCCACTCGGACGCGGTGCGGCGCTACGCCCGCAGCTGCTGCCGCGACGCGCACACCGCCGACGATCTGACGGCGGAGGTCTTCGCGCGGACGCTTCAGGCCGTACGCGGCGGGGCCGGCCCCGAACACGCCGTGCGCGCCTACCTGATGACCACCGTGCGCAGGGTCGCGGCGTCCTGGACGCGGACCGCCAAGCGGGAGCAGCTGGTCGACGACTTCGCGGTCTTCGCCCAGCAGTCCGCGCGCGCGGCCGAGGTGTCCGACGACGACACCATCGACCTCGGCGCCGACGTGCGGGCCATGCACGAGGCCGAGCAGACCCTGGCCATGCAGGCGTTCCGCTCGCTGCCCGAGCGCTGGCAGGCGGTGCTCTGGCACACCACCGTCGAGGAGGAGTCGCCCAGCGAGATCGCGCCGCTGTTCGGGCTCACCGCCAACGCGACCGCCGTGCTGGCGAGCCGGGCCCGCGAGGGACTCAAGCAGGCCTACCTCCAGGCCCATGTCTCCAGCGCGCTGACCTCCGGCGGCGACTGCGCCCGCTATGCCGACCGGCTCGGCGCGTACGCGCGGGGCGGTCTGCGGATGCGGGCCGAGCGCGGGCTCAACAAGCATCTGGACGAGTGCGCGAAGTGCCGGCTCGCGGTCGTCGAGCTCCAGGACGTCAACGCCGGGATTCCCGCGCTGCTTCCGGTCGCGGTCATCGGCTGGTTCGCCACGGGGTTCTCGCTCAAGGCCGCCGGAGCGGTGGCGGGCGGCGCCGCCGGGGCCGCGGGCGCGGGTGCCGCCGCCGCGGCGACGGGCGGCAGTTCGTCGGGCGGAACGGCGGGGGGTGCCGCGGCCTCCGAGGGGCTCGGCGCCCCGGCCAAGGCCGGCATCGCCGCGGCGGTGGCCGTCGCGGTGGCGGCGGGTGTCGTGTTCGCGCTGACCGGCCACGACGCGCCGGCGCCCAAGCCCGACGCGAAGCCGCCCGCGGTGGCGCCCGTCGTACCGCAGAAGCAGCCGCCGCCCTCGCCGCCCGAGGCGCCCGCGCCGAAGCCCGCGCCTCCGGCTCCGCCCGCGCCGAAGCAGCCGGCCGCCCGGCCGAAGCCGCCCCCGCCCACGCATCCCCGGCCCACGCCGCCCCGGCCGGTGCCGCCGCCCAAGCCCACCCCGCCGAAGCCGACGCCTCCTCCCCCGCCGCCGCCCGCGCCGACCGTGTTCCAGGTGAACCGTCTGCGGTACGGCGTCCTCGGCGACGGCACCGAGCCCGAGGTGCGGCTCGGCGAATCCAGCTGGCTGTGGCAGCGCTCGGGCATGCGCATCGGCGAGCACCGGTATCCGCACGGGGTGACCGTGCACGGCCGGTCCTCGGTGACCATCGACCTCAACCGCCAGTGCCGTTCGTACGACGCGTACGCGGGCGTGGACGACCTGACGATGGGGCTCGGGGCGGTGCGGTTCTCCCTGTACGGGGATGGGGCGAGGCTCTGGCAGTCCCCGGTGGTGCACGGCGGCGACCCGGCGGTGCCGGTGCACGCCGACATCTCGGGCCGCAGGACGATCCGCCTCGTCGTCGAACCGGCGGGCCCGTTCGGCGGGTCGACGCTGGCGGACTGGGCGCAGTCAGCGATCAGCTGCGGGTAGCTCGGGGCTCAGCCCCCGGTGACCGCGTCCAGGAGCGGCGGGACCTCGGCGGGGGCAAGCGCCGAGCCGGCCGAGCTCTCGGCCTCGTACGCCTTCGGTGTGAGCGCGTCGCGGGCCCGTGCCGTGATGGAATCCTCCATCGCCTGCTCCGGCACGGACCGCGGGATTCCGGCGCGCCAGGCCGTGGCCGCCGCCAGGACCCGTACCGCGAGCGCGTGCTCGTCGAGGTTGCCGAGGAACTGGGCCGCGCGCCCGGCGAGATGGGCCAGGACGATCTCGGTGCACTCGGTGGCGGCCGCCGTGCGCAGGGCGTCCGCCATGGCCCGCAGGCCTGCGAGCGGGCCCGACTCTGCGGCGGCGATCCGGGCGCCCAGCGCGTCGAGCAGCGCGGCGAAGTGCGGGGGAAGCGGGCCCGTCATGGCGAGTGCAACGGCCTCTTCGCGCAGGGCGCGGGCGGTGGCGGGCTCATCCCGGTCGAGGGCGATGGTGGCGAGCAGCACGTCGATGTACGCAGTGGCGTCGCCGACCCGGTAGCGGTCCGCCTCCGCCGAGGCCTCGGCCAGGAACTTCTCGGCGGAGTCCAAGTCGCCGCTGCGGTAGGCGAGTTCGGCGACCCGGGTGATGAGGAACGGCGCCTCGTGGTGGGCGCCCACCTCGCGGGCCAGTTGCAGCGCCTCCTCGTAGGCGGGCCGGGCCTGCTCGGGGCGGCCGCGCATCATCGCGGCCTCGGCGGCGGCGCTGGCCACCTGGGCGCGCATCCAGCGGTCGCCCACGCGGCGTCCGAGCTCGCGCAGTTCGGCGAGGTCGTCGTCGATGCCAGCGAAGCCGCCGGGCGTGTCGATGGCCATGTGCGTACGGAACATCAGGGCCACTCCGGTCGCCCATGCGTCGCCGTGGAGGCGGCAGTTGGCGACGACCGCGTCGATCGACTCGCGCACCAGGGCCGGGGTGTCGGTGAAGAACGTGGTGAACGGCCAGAGCAGCCCCGGGAAGCGGGCCGCCTCGGGCCCGCCGGCCTCGAAGGCCTTCCGGAGCTGGACTAGGCGGTCCTGCACGACCGGGGTGTCGAGTCCCTCGCGGGGGTGGGCGTCGGAGAGCAGGAAGAACCGGAGCAGATCGAGGTGGAGCCTCGGCCAGTAGCGCGGGTCGGACTCGTCGGTGGCCGCGGGTGACAGTTCGGCGACGGCGAGACCCCAGGCGGCGCCCTCGGTCCGGTAGTTGCGCAGCCACCAGAACCAGCCCATGGCCAGGGCGAGTTCGGTGGCGGCGACCTCGTCGGCGGTGGGCGGGGTCGTCGTGCGGCGCAGTACGGCCCGGATGTTGTCGAGCTCGGTCTCCAGGCGGCCGATCCAGGGGAGCTGCTCGCGCGAGCGGACCCTGGGTTCGGCACGGCGGGCGAGCTCGCGGTAGTACGCGGTGTGGGCGTCGGCGGCCTCGCGCAGCACCTCGGGGGTCTCGGCGGCGCGCTCGGCGGCGTATTCGTGGATGGTCTCCAGCATGCGGTAGCGCATGCCGCTGCCGTCGGGCGCCGGGACCGCGATGACCAGTGACTTGTCGACCAGGGCGGCCAGGTCGTCGGTGGCGCCGCACACCGCCTGGGCGGCGGCGAGGTCCCAGCCGCCGGCGAAGACGGAGGCGCGGCGCAGGACGGCGCGTTCGGTTTCGTCCAGGAGGTCCCAGGACCAGTCGACGACGGCCCGCAGGGTCTGCTGCCTCGGCAGTACGGTACGGCTGCCGCTGGTGAGCAGGCGGAAGCGGTCGTCGAGCCGGTCCGCGATCTGACGTGGCGTCAGTACACGGAGTCGCGCCGCGGCCAGTTCGATGGCGAGCGGGAGTCCGTCCAGGCGGCGGCAGATCTCGGCGACGGCCTCGGGGTCGGCGTCCGGGTCGAAGTCGGGGCGTACGGTGCGGGCGCGTTCGGCGGACAGGCGGTGGGCCGGGACGGGCGGCAGCGGCTCGACCGGGCGGACCGCCTCGCCGGGCACGCCGAGCGGTTCTCGGCTGGTGGCGAGGATACGGAGCCGGGGGCAGCGGGTGAGGAGCGTCTCGGCGAGGTGTGCGGCGCCGTCGATGACGTGCTCGCAGTTGTCGAGGACGAGCAGCGTGTCCGGGCGGCGGGAGAGGTCGTCGACCAGGCGGGCGGTCGGGTCGTCGTGACCGGGTGCCTGACCGGCCTGCGGCAGCAGGATCGTCTCGCGCAGGCCGAGCGCGGAGACCACGGCGCCGGGGACGGCCTCGGGGTGGTCGAGCGGCGCGAGCTCGACGAGCCAGGCGGCCGCTTCCGACCCCGCCGCGGCCCGTTCCGCGAGCCGGGTCTTGCCGGTGCCGCCGGGTCCGGTGAGCGTGACGAGCCGCGATGCCCCCAAGTCGTCCCGGATCAGGGCGAGTTCCGGCTCGCGGCCGACGAAGGAGGTCAGGCGGGGGCGGAGGTTGCCTTCGGCGGGGCGGGAGGCTTCGGGAGGGTGGGCAGGGCCGGGGGTGCCGGTGGCGGGGCGCGCGGGGGCGGCCTCCAGCAACTCGGCGTGCAGAGCCGTCAGTTCGGGGCCCGGGTCCGCTCCCAGGGACTCCGCCAGGGTGCGGCGGGCCTTCTCGTACGCGGCCAGGGCGTCGGCCCGGCGGCCCTCGTTCCTCAACGTACGGATCAGCTGGGCGTGCAGCGTCTCGTCGTACGGGTGTGACGTGAGCAGTTCCGTCAGTTCGGGGAGCAGTGCGCTCGTGGCGCCTAGCCTCAGGTCGGCCTCGATGCGGTTGCGCTGTGCGGCCAGGCGCTGGGCTTCCGGGCGTACGGCCGCGTCGCGTTCGGGGAGGTCGGTGAGGGCTGGGCCCCGCCACAGGGCAAGGGCGGCGCGCAGGGTCCGGGCGGCGGACTCCGGGTCGCCCCCGTCCAGCTGGGCCGCGCCCTGTGCCGCGCAGCTCTCGAACTCGTACAGGTCGATCGCCTCGCGCGGGGCCGTCAGCCGGTAGCCGGCGGGGCCGGACTCCACGGCTTCTCTGCCGAGGTTGCGGCGGAGCCTTCCCACCAGGGCCTGGAGGGCCGCGGGAGCGTCCTGTGGGGGATCGCCCGCCCATACGTCGTCGATCAGGGTGGGTACGGGTACGGGGCGGGGGGTGCGCAGCGCCAGCGCGGTCAGCAGGGTGCGCAGCCTCGGCCCGCCGAGGGGTATGGCGGTGCCATTGTCGTCGCGCGCCTCGGTGGCGCCCAGGATCAGGTACCGCACGGTTGCCATTCTGGCGGGCTTTGCGGCTGCGGGGGGAATCGTTTTCCTCGGCGGGGCGATTCGGGGGGCGGCGGAGGGGGGCTTCCCACCCGCCCGTTCCGCCCGCTGCCAAGACGGGGGACCGGTGGGTGGTGCCGCGTTCACCGGCATCCGCGGGCCGGTGGCACGACGCCCGCCTGCGCCGGGGCCGCCTCGCCGTCGGCGGCCGACCGCTGATGGGGCGCCCCTGTGCAGTTGGCTTCGCCATCGGCCGCCGCCGGGCAGTGGCGCGGAAGCCCGCCCGCCATCGACAGCCACCTGCCAGGAGGCGGGGCCCCTCAGGACCGCAGGGTAGGCCGCTTCGGCGGAGTCACTCCCCCCGCCACCGCCCGCTGCCTCGGCGCTGCCGTGCCCGTCCAGCAGGTGCCTCGGCGGGACAGCAGGCGCCGTAGCCACAGTTCCGTCGAGATCAGGTCTGCCAGGCCGTCCAGGGGGAGGGGTTCGCCCGCGGCCGCCGCGCGCAGCGCCTTGCGGACCGTCCGGGCCTCCACCAGGCCCGCGTCCGCGAGCAGTGGGGCTTCGAAGAGGGAGATCAGCGGGTCGGCCGACTGGCGCAGGCCCGCTCTCGCGGCGGCCGTCGAGGGGGCGTGGGAGGGGGCGCCCCAGCCGGGGGGCAGGTCGCGGACCCCGGATGCCGAAAGGACCGTACGCAGGATCGTCGCGCGGGCGCCCGGCTGGACCCGCAGGGATTCCGGCAGGGCCCGGCACGCCCGTACCACCTGGTTGTCCAGGAACGGTGCGTGCAGGCGCTGGCTGCGTACCTCCGCGGCCTGTTCCAGGATGCGGTGGTCCGCCGCGTAACGGGCGAGCGCGGCCGACGCGCGGGCCTCGCCCGGGCGCTGCGACGGCGCCGGGCGCGTCGCCGAGGCCATCAGGCGAACCGATACTTCGGCGAGTGCCTCCCCGGTCAGCCAGCGGGCCGCCGGGCCGGGACGCGTCCATGACAGTGCGGCGAGCGAGATCGACAGCGGGCTCGCCACCTCGTCGAGGCGGGGCGCCCCCCTGCCGTCCGCCGCCGACGCCCGCAGCGCGTCCGCCGCCGATTCGATCCCGGTTCGGTAGGGGGTCCGGGCCAGTCGGCGGGCCGCCCTGTAGACGGTCAGGGGGACGAACAACGAATGCGCTGTCGGGCCTCCCGCCTTTGCCAGGGCCGTTGCCGGGCGGAGCAGGTGACGGCGCTGACGGTCCATCAGCAGGTCTGCCAGGCGTGCCGGATGGGCGTCCAGGACCTGGCGGGCGCCGCTTCCCGTGAAGTGGTCCGCACTGCCCGACAGCAGGCGGCGGCGGTGGCGCGGGGCCGCGATCAGGGAGGGCCCCGGCTCGTCCGTCAGGGGGCCCTCCAGGTCCGCGTACGGCAGGCACTCCTCGCCTCCCGTCACCACCACGTGGTGCAGGCGGGGGTTGGCCGCCATCGCTCCGGCCCGTTCCAGTTCGGCCTGGCGGCCCGCGCCCGGGACCGTGAGGTCGTTGAAGGTGACGGCCAGGAGGCGTTCGCCCGCGCCCGTGCCGTGGCCGAGCACCGTGCCCGGCACTCCGGGCAGCCCGGCCGCGAGCAGGGCGAGGGTCGCGGAGGCGGGGCCTCCGGACAGGTCGGCTCCTATGCCGGGGGCCGGGCCCCCGCGGGCGGCGCGCCGCTCGGCCGGGCCCATGCCGGGGACCGGGCCGGGGTCGGGCGGCAGGGTCTCGGGCGCGTGCCGGGGCGCGGTGAGCCTGGCCCGTACCGCCGAGACCAGGGCGTCGCGGACGCCCTCCACCGCGGCGGCGGGCGCCAGTTGGGGCGCGGCCACCGCGAGCGAGGCGACCGGCTCGTACCCGGTGATCTCACGTGAACCCTCGCGCAGGACGAGCGCGTGGCCGGGCGGGATGCGGCGCACGCCCGCGTACGGGGTGGAGTCGCCGAGCGCCTCGGGCACGTCGGGGCAGGCGAGGAGGGCGGCGAGGTGGCCGATGTCGAGCTGGGCCTCGATGAGGTCGGCGAGCGGAAGTGCCGCCGTTCCATAGGCCGTTCCGCCTGCCCAGGGGGTGTAGAAGACGGGCCGGGCGCCGGCCAGGTCGCCGACGACCGTGACGCGGCGGGCCACTTGGGCGACGGCCGTGTAGCTGCCGGGCCACGCGGAGAGGTGGCGCAGCGCGCCGCCGCGCGCGGCGAACAGGCCGACCCTGAGTTCCTCGTCGGTGGCGGCGCAGCAGCCCAGTACGGCGAGGCGGGTGTCGGCGCCGACGCTGACGATGCGGATCTCGTCGGGGCGCCAGTCCCCCACCGCCCACAGTGGATCCGGGTCGCCCCACAGGAGCTGGGCGCCGACGGGGTGGACCGTGCGTCCCTCGTCGGGCTCGCCGACCGCGCCGGCCGTGCCGGCCGTGCCGTATCCGCCCGGACCGTAGCTGCCCGCGCGGAAGCTTGCGGCGACGCTGCTCCACCCCACCAACCACCGCATCGCGCCTCCACAGGCTGTGGACAACTCGTGGACAACCTCGGGCCGGCCTCGATATGACGACCCGTCAGAATGCTCGGCGCTGGGGCTCAGCACCGGGCTCGCGTACGGGCCGAAGGAGGCCGGGACCCCATGCTGCCACGACAACGGCGCCCCGGAGGGGCTACGGGTAGCGGGCGCAAAAAGTGAATGCGCCCCCACGGGTGGCCGATTGGCACCGCTCCCGGGGCGTGCGGGACCCGCCATCGGTGATCGGCAACCGACTCCGGGGCTTTCGATCGAGGGGCGATATCCAGCCATTCTCGGGGCGCGGCGGGCTCGTCACACCCGCCTCCGGAGGCCCTCAACACACAGTCCGGGAGGCGCTGTTCGCCTCCCGGACCGGTCCGCCGCCCGCGGGGATTGAGGCGGCGGTGTCCCCCAGCCCACTGGATCCATGCAGCGGGCCGACCCACGCACCACACATGGAAGCGCTCCCCTGGTGGGCCCGCGAGAGCGCACGGCCGGGCGCACGGCCACACGGCGGGAGCGCGGCGGCGGCCGGTCCCGCCTCACCCCCGGCGCAGCGGTCCGGCGATCGCCGCGCGCCCGTGGGTGTCAGCAACTGTTCGTACGGAAAACAATCTCGCCATACGGAAGACCGCCTCTTAACGGTCGGGATGCGGCGAACTACGCTGTGTTTACTGCTGTTCCCCGCGAGCGGCATATTCCCGGGGGTTCGGCCACGTGCTTTTGCGGCCGACGATCCGGACACCACACCGCCCGGGGGGACGCCGTCTGTGTCGAGGGGTGGCGCATGTCCAGGGAGCAACGCGGGCCGAACGAGAAGCTCGGCACCGTTCTCGCCCTCGCGGGAATAAGCAATGCGGGCCTGGCGCGACGGGTCAACGACCTCGGCGCGCAGCGGGGCCTGACCCTTCGCTACGACAAGACCTCCGTGGCCCGATGGGTCTCCAAGGGCATGGTGCCCCAGGGCGCCGCGCCCCATCTCATAGCGGCGGCGATCGGCGCCAAGCTGGGCCGGCCCGTCCCGCTGCACGAAATCGGCCTCGCGGACGCGGATCCGGCCCCCGAGGTCGGGCTCGCCTTCCCGCGCGACGTTTCGGAGGCCGTGCGCTCGGCGACCGATCTGTACCGGCTGGATCTGGCCGGGCGGCGGGCCGGCGGCGGCATCTGGCAGTCGCTCGCGGGCTCGTTCGCGGTCAGCGCGTACGCCACGCCCGCGTCCCGCTGGCTCATAACGCCCGCCGACTCCTCGGTCGCCCGCAGCATCGACCTGACCGACCTGCCACCGCTGAAGGTGGGCCACAGCGATGTCGCCAAGCTGCGCGAGGCGGCCGAGGACGCCCGCCGGTGGGACTCCAAGTACGGCGGCGGCGACTGGCGTTCGTCGATGGTCCCCGAGTGCTTACGGGTCGACGCGGCCCCGCTGCTGCTCGGTTCGTACAGCGACGAGGTGGGCCGCGCGCTGTTCGGCGCGACCGCCGAACTGACCAGGCTCGCCGGGTGGATGGCCTTCGACACCGGCCAGCAGGAGGCCGCCCAGCGCTACTACATCCAGGCGCTGCGGCTCGCCCGCGCCGCGGCCGACGTGCCGCTCGGCGGCTACGTCCTCGCGTCCATGTCGCTCCAGGCCACTTACCGCGGCTTCGCCGACGAGGGCGTCGACCTCGCGCAGGCCGCCGTCGAACGCAACCGCGGCCTCGCCACCGCCCGCACCATGTCCTTCTTCCGCCTCGTGGAGGCGCGCGCCCACGCCAAGGCCGGCGACGGGCACCCCGCCGAGGCCGCCCTGAAGGCCGCCGAGGCCTGGCTGGAGCGCTCGCGCGACGGCGACTGCGACCCGTCCTGGCTCGGCTTCTACTCCTACGACCGCTTCGCGGCGGACGCGGCGGAGTGCTACCGGGACCTGAAGGCGCCCCGGCAGGTGCGCCGCTTCACCGAGCAGGCGCTTTCGCGGCCGACCGAGGAGTTCGTCCGCTCGCACGGGCTGCGGCTCGTGGTGAGCGCGGTGGCCGAGCTGGAGTCGGGCAACCTGGACGCGGCATGCGCGGCGGGCACCCGCGCCGTCGAGGTCGCGGGCCGCATCTCCTCGGCCCGTACGACCGAGTACGTCCGCGATCTGCTGCACCGCCTGGAGCCGTACGGGGACGAGCCGAGGGTCGCCGAACTGCGCGAGCGCGCCAGGCCGCTCCTGGTGACCCCGGCGTAGACCCCTCTACCGGACGTTTACCGGGATTGTCAGTGGGTCAGTGCAGTATGTGGTGAGGGGGTCCGGGGCCGTCCTCCGGGAAAGACACGACCGGGGTGGGAGGTGTGTGGGTGACGACGTACGACTGCGATGTCCTGGTGGTCGGCGGCGGGATCGTGGGTCTGTCGACGGCGTACGCCCTCACGCGGGCCGCGCCGGGCACGCGCGTGGTGGTCCTGGAGAAGGAGAGCGGCCCCGCCCGGCACCAGACGGGGCGCAACAGCGGGGTCATCCACAGCGGCATCTACTACAAGCCGGGCTCGCTCAAGGCACGCTTCGCGGTGCGGGGCGCGGCCGAGATGGTCGAGTTCTGCGCCCGGCACGGCATCGCGCACGAGGTCACCGGCAAGCTGATCGTGGCCACCGAGCGCGCCGAGCTGCCCCGGCTGCACGCGCTGGTCCAGCGCGGCCGCGAGAACGGCATCCCGGTGCGCGAGCTGGGCCCGGCCCAGATAGCGGCGTACGAGCCGGAGGTACGCGGGCTCGCCGCGATCCACGTCGGCACGACGGGGGTGTGCGACTACGGGGCGGTGGCGGCCCGCCTCGCCGAGCTGTCCGGCGCGCAGGTGCGGTACGGCGCGGAGGTCGTCCGCATCGACCGGCGCCCCTCGCTCGGCGTCGCCGTACGCACGGCCGACGGTACGGTGCTGCGCGCCCGGGCCCTGGTGAACTGCGCGGGCCTGCACTGCGACCGGGTGGCCCGGCTCGCGGGCGACGATCCCGGGGTGCGGATCGTGCCCTTCCGCGGCGAGTACTACGAGCTGGCCCGGCCCGGTCTGGTCAAGGGCCTGGTCTACCCGGTGCCCGACCCCGCGTTCCCCTTCCTCGGTGTCCACCTCACCCGGGGTGTGGACGGCTCGGTCCACGTCGGCCCCAACGCGGTGCCGGCCGCGGCCCGCGAGGGCTACGACTGGCGTACGGTCCGCCCAGCCGAGCTCGCCGGCACCCTGGGCTGGCCCGGCACCTGGCGGATAGCCCGCCGCCATTGGCGCTACGGCGCGGGCGAACTGCACCGCTCCTGGTCGAAGCGGGCCTTCACGGAGGCGGTCCGCCGCCTGCTCCCGGTGGTGGAGGAATCGGATCTGCGCACGGCCCCGGCCGGGGTGCGGGCCCAGGCCGTCCTGCGGGACGGCACCCTGGTGGACGACTTCCTGATCCGGGAAACCCCGAGAGTGGTGCACGTCCTGAACGCCCCGAGCCCGGCGGCGACGGCGTCCCTCCCGATCGGCAGAGAGGTGGCAGGAAGGGTGCTGGCGTCCCTGCCGCACCCGTGACCCCACGGCACGCTCGCGCGGTTCCCCGCACCCCTGAACCGGCCGTCGCCCGCGGGCTGTGCGTGGTCCTCGCGCAGTTCCCCGCGCCCCTAAACCCGCCTTCACCCGCAGACCGTGCGTGGTCCTCGCGCAGTTCCCCGCGCCCCTGAGGGTTTCAGGCGCCCGAGGCTGACGGGGGCCTGCCTCTGGGGTGCGGGCTCCGGGCGTGCTGCTCAGGGGCGCGGGGCTGTGACAATGTGCGGCTCCGCCGCATGGGCGCGACCGGACCGCCCACAACCCGCGCCCGACCGCAAAGACGCGGAAGCGGTCCGCCCCGAAGGGGCGACTCGGGGCCGTGGGGCCGAGCCCCGCTGGACGACCGCGCCACCACCAGCACCGCGAAGCGAAGCCGCACACCCTCCGACGCCAGCACCGCGAAGCGAAGCCGCACACCCTCCGACGCCAGGGTCGTAGAATTGGGCGCATTGTGTCTGAGCCACTCCGCACCCCCGAAGAACCCACCCCGGCAACCCCCCGGGTCCTTCCGCGCGACAAAGCGCCCCGCTTCCCCGGCGGCCCGGCGGCCGACCCCGCCGGATCCCACCACGAACGCAGGATCCGCAGCTTCCAGCCCCGCCGCAGCCGCGTCACCACCGGCCAGGGCGAGTATCTGGAGCGGCTGTGGCCGGTGTGGGGCTTCGACATCGACGGGCTGCGCAAGATCGACCTGGGCGAGATGTTCGACGGCCTTCCCGTCGTCCTGGAGATCGGCTTCGGCATGGGCGAGGCCACCGCGCAGATGGCCGCGGACGACCCCGCCACCGGCATCCTCGCCGTGGACGTGCACACCCCCGGCCAGGGCAACCTCCTCGGCCTGGCAGAACGCGGCGGCATGAGCAACATCCGCGTGGCCAACGGCGACGCGATCATCCTGCTGCGCGAAATGCTGGAGCCGGAGGTCCTGGACGGGCTCCGGGTGTACTTCCCGGACCCTTGGCCCAAGGCGCGCCACCACAAGCGCCGCCTGATCCAGCCCGAGTTCCTCTCGCTGGCCGCGACGCGGATGAAGCCCGGCGCCGTACTGCACTGTGCGACGGACTGGGAGGACTACGCCGAGCAGATGCTCGAAGTCCTCGACGCGCACCCCGACTTCGAGAACACGGTGGAGGGCGGCGGCTACGCGCCGCGGCCCGCGTTCCGGCCGCTGACGCGGTTCGAGGGGCAGGGACTCGACAAGGGCCACGTGGTGCACGACCTGCTGTTCCGACGCGTCGGGCACAGCGGGTAGTGCAGGCACCGTCGCGGATTGTCAGTGACCCTCGTTAGGGTCGTCTGGTGTCCTTCGAGTCGCTTCCGCATCGCCCGCATCCCGGGCAGGCGCCCCAGCAGGCCGGGCCGGCCCTTCCCGCCCGGCCGGTTCCGGCGTGCGCGGACGAGCCCCGGTTCGACGCGGTCCCGCCGGACCGGTCGAAGTGGCGCTACCGGCCGCGCCGCGATTTCTGGCGTTCCAAGGCGGTCCGCGCGGGCGCGCTGATCACCCTGCTCGCCCTGTGCGGCCTGGTCATCCTCGCGCTCGTACGGGAACAGACCGGCACCGAGGGGTTCCTGGTGGGCCTGGGGCTCGCGGTGCTTCCGGTGCCGCTGCTCGGCGCCGCGTTCCGCTGGCTGGACCGGGTCGACCCCGGGCCGTGGCGCAACCTCCTGTTCGCCCTGGCGTGGGGCGCCTGCGCCGCCGCCCTGGTGGCGATCATCGCCAACTCGTTCGCGACGCGCTGGATAGCCACGGCCACCGCCGACCCTTCCTCGGCCGACCATCTGGGCGCCAGCGTCATAGCCCCGATAGTCGAGGAGAGCGCGAAGGCGGCGGCCGTCCTGCTGCTCTTCCTCTTCCGCAGACGCGACTTCCAGGGGATCGTCGACGGCGTGGTCTTCGCCGGTTTCACCGCGACCGGCTTCGCCTTCACCGAGAACATCCTCTATCTGGGCAACGCGTTCGGCGAGGACCAGGCAAGCCACAGCGCGGGCCTCGCCTCGACGACGGCCGCGACCTTCTTCGTACGGGTCGTCATGTCACCGTTCGCGCACCCGCTGTTCACGGTGCTCACCGGCATCGGGTTCGGCGCGGCCGCGCTCGCGCCGCCCGGCAAGCGGCTGCGCCGCGTGGTGTTCCCGCTGGGCGGCCTGGTGTGTGCGATGGGCATGCACGCCCTGTGGAACAGCTCGACGCTGTTCGGGGTGTACGGCTTCTACATCGTGTACGGGGCGTTCATGGTGCCGGTGTTCGGGCTGCTCACCTGGCTCGCGATCTGGAGCCGACAGCGCGAGCTGCGTACGGTCGCCGCCGAGCTGCCTGCCTACGCCGCGGCCGGCTGGCTCGGGCCCGCGGAGCCGCTCGCACTGTCCTCGATGGCGGCCCGCGCGGCGGCCCGCGACTTCGCGCACCGCACCTTCGGGGGGAAGCCGGCGGCTCGGTCGGTCGCCGAGTACGAGGCGTTCGCGACCGCGCTCGCCTTCCTGCGGCACCGTGCCTACCGCAGCGCGGGCGCGGTAGGCCCCGGCCCCGACTTCGCGGCCCGCGAGCAGGAGCTGCTCCACCATCTGTGGGAGCGCAAACCGGTCGCGGGCCCGGCGCTGCTGTACGCGGCAGGGGCCACGGGCCGCATCTGGCTGCCCCCGCAGCCGGGCCCGCCGCACCCCTACACCCAGCACGCGCAGTTCGCGCCGTACGTTCCCTACGTTCCGCAGGTTCCCCACGGGCAGCCGGGCCCGGCCGCGGGCCCGGCGCCGTACAACCCCTACCTACGCTGAGGCGGCCGTCAGCTCCGAGACCTGCGCGTCGGTCAGCTCCAGGTCGGCGACCGCGAGCAGCGCCGGGAGCTGCTCGACGGTACGGGCCGAGGCGATGGGCGCCGCGACGGTCGGCCGGGCGGCCAGCCAGGCCAGCGCCACCGTGGCGATCTCGGCGCCGGTCTCCTGGGCGACCTTGTCGAGCGCGGCGAGCACCTTGCGGCCCCGCTCGGTCTCCAGGTGCTCGCCCGCGCCCTCGGCCCGCTGGCTGTTCACCGACTGGCCCGGCCGGTACTTGCCGGTGAGGAAGCCCGAGGCGAGCGCGAAGTAGGGGACGGCGGCCAGGCCCGCGCGGGACGCGGTCTCCTGGAGCGCGCCCTCGTATGTGCCGCGCGAGACCAGGTTGTAGTGCGGCTGGAGCACCGCGTACTTGGCGAGGCCCTCGCGGTCGGCGAAGTCCAGGGACTCCTGGAGCCGCTCCGGGCTGATGTTGGAGGCGCCGAGCGCGCGGACCTTGCCGTCCCGGACCAGCTGGTCCAGGGCGGTGACGATCTCCTCGACGGGGACGGAGGGGTCGTCGAAGTGCGTGTAGTACAGGTCGATGTAGTCGGTGCCGAGGCGGCGCAGCGACTCCTCGACGGCGGCCTTGATGTTGGTCGGGGCCAGGCCCTTGTACCCGGGGTGCGCGCCGACCTTGGTGGCCACGACCACGTCGTCCCGGTTGCCGCGGGCGGCCAGCCACTTCCCGATGATGGCCTCGGACTCGCCACCGGAGTTTCCTTCGCTCCAGGCGGAGTACAGGTCGGCGGTGTCGACGAAGTTGCCGCCGCCGTGGGTGTAGGCGTCCAGGACGGCGAAGGACTGGTCCTGGTCGGCCGTCCAGCCGAAGACGTTGCCGCCGAGGGAGAGGGGGAAGACGGAGAGGTCGGAGCTGCCGAGCGTACGGAGAGAGGTCATGGGTTGATCAACTCCCTTACGGGGGTGGCTATTCCGGGCCACCCCCACCAACACCCCCTGGTCCGCTCCAGCAGGGGAGGCCCCAGCCACCCACGGTCCGCACCCGGACGACCGCGCCCCCAGCCCGCCTCAGGGATTCAGCCCCTTCGACTGGAGCCAGGTCATCGGGTCGATGCCCGTGCCGGACGGGGTGTGGACCTCCAGGTGGAGGTGCGGGCCCGTCACGTTCCCGGTCGCGCCCACGCGACCGATGACGTCACCCGTCGACACCTTCTGCCCCACACTCACCGCAAGCGACGACTGGTGGCAGTACCAGAGCTCACTGCCGTCATCCAGCGTGATCACCGTGCGGTAGCCGTACGCCCCGGCCCAGCCCGCCGACTTGATCGTCCCGGAGTGGATCGCCTTGAGCGGCGTGCCCGTGGGGGCGGCGAAGTCGAGGCCGGTGTGGTGGCCGGAGGACCACATCGAGCCGGCCTCGCCGAAGGTGGAGGTGATCGTGTACGAGCCGACCGGCAGCGAGTAGCTCGCGGCCAGCTTGGCGAGCCGCTCCTCCTCCGCCTTCTTGGCCGCGGCCTCCTCGGCCGCCTTCTTCTCCGCGGCGGCCTTGGCGGCAGCCGCGTCCTGCTTGGCCTTGGCCTCGGCGGCCGCCTTCTCCGCTGCGGCCTTCTGCGCGGCCGCCTTCGCCTCGGCGATCGCACCGGCCTTCTGCTGCTCGGCCTGCTCGAGGATGCGGGCGCGAAGCGCCTCGCCCGCGTCGGTGACGCCCTGCTCGGCCTCGCTGGTGGACAGCCCCGTCATGGTGAGCGGCGAGGCGGCGATCTTCTGATCGGCCCTGGCAGCGGCGGTCTTCGGAGCGTCCGGGCTGTCGTGCGAGACCAGCTCGCCGACGCCGGGCAGCGACCCGAGGTCGGGCAGGTTCTCGGATATGGAGTCGGGCAGCGATATGGAGACCAGCGGCTTGGTCTGCGCGGTGGCCATGCCACCCGCGCCGACCGCGGCGATGACGCCGACGCCCAGAACCGTTGAGCTGCGGGCGAGCCCGCCGCGCTGCTTGGCCACCCGGTGCCGGCCGCGTACCGGACGCACGGACTCCTCGGTCGGGTCCCACTCCTCCCAGCTCTCGGTCTCGCCGGGTACATCCCCGTAAAGCGAAACAGGAGGCATGGGGGTGTCGAGGGCAGGCTCGTTGGACGCCACGAAGGCGTGCTCCTTTCCTTCCTTACCGCCTACCGGGTTAGCTGACGGGTTCGGAGCAGGAAGGTCTCCTACGAGCGCCCATGACGGACGTCCGATTCACCCCAAGTTTGGTGGTTCCCCGGTTCCCTCGCGGGATTCGGCGCATGCGCACGGTGCCGCCTTGGCGGCGGCTGGGACGACCGCGCTGCGTTATCGAACGTTAATAGACAGCGGGGGCGGATTCCAAGCCGTTCCCATTGATCGTTAACGGTCCTGGCCGGGACTTAGTACCCCATAGTCGGTTCAAATCGGGCGAGTTGACAGCCCCTCAGGGTCACCCTCGCCACACCCGCATTCTGACGGTGTGTCAATTGTTATGCGCAGCGACACCCTTCGGGCACACACCGTCACGCCCTTCACTTCACGATCTTGACCGTGCGGCGCCGCTGCGGCTGGCCCTCGGCCGGGCGGGCCACCGCGAGCAGCGCCATGTCGTCGTTGGAGCCGCCGCCCGTGTAGCGGCGCACGTCGTCGACGAGCGCGTCCAGGAGCTCCTCCGGGCCGGGGAAGATCGCGCCGCGCAGCCGGGTGCCGGGGTCGTAGAAGACGCCGGAGCCGTCGCGCGCCTCGGACAGGCCGTCGGTGTAGAGCAGCAGCGTCGCCCCGGGCGGGAAGGGGCGCACGTCCGCCCGGTCCGGCCACACCCCGAGGTCCGCCATGCCGAGCGGCAGTGCGGGCTCGGACGGCACGAGCATGTCGAGCGAGCCGTCCGCCCGCAGCATGAACGGCTCGGGGTGCCCCCGGTTCACCAGGCGTACGGTGCCGTCTCCGCGCGGGATCTCGGCGAGCAGCGCGGTGGTGAACCCCTCGACCGCGTCGAGCCGGTCGCGCCGGGTGCCCTCGCGGGCCAGCGCCCGCTCCAGGCGCTGGGTGACCGCCTCCAGGGAGGACTCCTGCTCGGCGGCCTCCCGGAAGGCGCCGATCACCACGGCGACGGCCTCCACCGCCTGGAGCCCCTTGCCGCGTACGTCGCCGACGATGAGCCGGACCCCGTACGGGGTGTCCTGCACGGCGAAGAGGTCCCCGCCGATGAAGGCGTCCGCCTGCGCGGCCTCGTACCGCGCGGCGACATCGAGCCCGCCGATGCGGGCCGCCGGTGTGGGCAGCACGGCGCGCTGGGCGGTCTCCGCGATGACGCGCTGGGAGGCGAGCTGTTCGCCGCTGCGGCGCAGGATGCGGTTGATGACGAGGGCGAGCGCGCCCACCGTGAGCACGGTGAACAGCTCGCTGGACCCTTCGCCGAGGTTGGGCAGATCGTGTATGAACCAGAGCGCCACGACGGCGGCCAACGAGCCGAGGCCGACGAAGGCGGTGCCGCGGCTCGAGTAGAACGGGGCGGCGACGACCGGCGCGCCCGCGAACAGCGCGGCGGCCGTCAGGTCGGGCGGCGTCGAGGCGTCGAAGACGAAGCCGACGACGATCAGCAGTACGGGTAGCGCCCGTACCAGGCGCCTGTCGCCCTCTGCTCGCTGCCGCACCCGTCCAGCCTGGCGCTTCCCGGCTCCCCCGGCGACTCGGCGCGCCCAACCGGGGCAGTCAGTGGCGGCGGCAGCGGTGGGGCCCCGGGCGTCCCCGGGCACAGCTTCCCCTGGTGTGGCGATGGTTGGCACCCTGATCGGGCACGCACGGCAGCTCGGCCCAGCCGCCGCGATTCAGGCGGCAGCCGTGCGCCGGGCCCGCGGATCCGGCGGCCGACACCCCCTTGACGGGGAGGGGCTCCCCCAGCTCCTCGCAGCCGCTCAGCAGCACGCTCACGGCGAGCAGCAACACGACAGGCACCTTCCGCCGTGTCCCCACCCGTGTCCCGGTCCTCGTACGCTCACTCATGGCGCACGCGAGACTACTCCTCGCACGCACCCCCGGCGTCCGGCCCGTCCGTGAGGTGCCGCTCGGCGTACACCGTCAGGCCGTCCCGCACGAAGGCCGCGGTGCCCTCGCCGTGCTTGTCGTAGTTGACGCCGAAGCGCGGGTCGTCGACGTACATCCGGCCGAGCCCGATGACGTACGACCTGCCGACGCTCGCCGTGGTGGACAGCCAGGCGACATGGCGCCGCGCGATGTCCTGCGCCTCGTCGCCGTCGACGGCGAGACCGGCCGCGTGCGCCCGCCCCCAGTCCCGGGCGATGTCCTCGTGCTCCTTCAGGAACCCCTTCTTCTGCTGGTCGGTGAGCGAGCGCCACCAGCGGTCGCCCTTCTCGTAGGCATCCCGCCCCCAGCGCCGGCTCACCTCCTCCTCGTACCGGGTGTGGTCGAAGCCGTCGAACACTTCCTCCGCCATGAGCTCCTCTCCCTTCTCGGTCTTGTGCAGGGTGGTCCGCACGGACGCGATCTGCCGCGCGATGCGCTCGCGCTCCTGTTCAAGGAGGCGCAGATGGGTCCGCAGGGCGGCCGCCGGATCGCGCTCGCCCTCCAGGAGCTCGCCGATCACCGGCAGCGAGAGCCCGAGCTCCCGCAGGAGCAGGATCCGCTGGAGTCTGACCAGGGCGTTCTGGTCGTAGTAGCGGTATCCGTTGCTTCCGATGCGGCTCGGGGCGAGCAGGCCGAGGTCTCCGTAGTGGCGGAGAGTGCGGCTCGTCGTCCCGGCCTTCTTGGCGATCTCCTGGATCGACCACTCCTTGCCGTTCACATCGACCAAGCTAGATCTTGACGATGCGTAAAGGTCAAGGCGCGTTTCGATGGACGGAGGGAACGCGAAGAGGCCCGGCACTTGATGACAAGTGCCGGGCCTCTTCGTTCAGTAGCGGGGACAGGATTTGAACCTGCGACCTCTGGGTTATGAGCCCAGCGAGCTACCGAGCTGCTCCACCCCGCGTCGGTAAACACAACTGTACGCCATTCGGAGGGGTGCTCCGAACCATTTACCCCGCGCCCCTCAAGAGGCGCGGGGAACTGCGCGGCCGGCCACCGACGGCCCGCAGTCGACGTACACGCACTGATCACATGGCCGAGGTGCCGCGCCGGCGCCGCGCACCCAGCCAAGCGACCGCTCCGCCGAGCGCGACCAGGGCCGCGGCGGCACCCGCGTACAGGCCGGTGCGGGAGTCGGCCCCGGTGTGGGCCAGGCTGCCCGTGGCGGAGGTGGTGGTGAGGTCGGCGTTGCCGGCCGCCGCCACCGGCGCCGCGGAGCCGGCGGCGGACGCGGCGGGCTTCGTGGAGGGCGTGCCGGTGGGCTTCGTGGACGGCTTGGTGGTGGGGGCGGTGCCCTCGTCGATCGGGCCGAGGGAGAACTGCGCGGTGGCCCCGCCGAACGGGTAGGTGTTGCCCGAGGCCAGCGAGACGTCGGCCTCCGCGGTGATCGGGGTGACCTTCTTGATCTGGGTCTTGACTCCCAGGTTGATCCGCAGCGGCAGGGTGCGCACGCCGGAGTCCGAGCCGAAGCCCTTCGGGATGGCGGGCAGGACGACGCTGTCGTAGTCGACCTTCAGGTCCTGCCAGCGGCCGTCGATCAGCGCCTGCACGAAGAAGGCCGGGGTCTTCACCCGGGGGCCAGCGTACGAGAGCTGGAGCCGGGTGGTGAGCGCGCTGGCGAACGCGCCGTCGCCGGTGGCCTGGTAGTGCAGGTCCAGGTACTGGCGCGCCGTCGGACCGCCCATGTCGGCCGGCTTCTTCTCGAACCAGGTCTTCAGCCGGCCGGCCTTGATCTGCGGGTCGGCCTTGAAGGTGTGCGAGGCCTGGTGGTTCTGCGCGACCTCGCCGTTGAGGCTGGTCGCCGTGAGCTTGAAGTCGCCGTCGTTGGTGGGGTAGCCGGCGCCGAGGCCGATGGTGACCTTCCAGGTCAGCCTGCCGTTCGCCGGGACGTCGAAGCCGGCGCTCAGGTCCTTGCCCGACGGGTAGAACATGCCCTGCCAGCCGCCGTCCTGGTGCCCGACGAAGGACTTGGTCGCGGGCGCGTCCACGGCCTCGACCTTGAAGGTGACGTCGTCGTTCTGCAGCGGGCTGGCGCCGGCCGCGTCCCCGAGCATCCAGGGGTGGAAGGCCTGCGTCTTCGCCGTCGGGTTGCTCACCGTCAGCTCGAACGTCTCGGCCGCCCCGCCCCGGGTCAGCGGCCCGTTGGGCGCCGGGGTCCCCATGGTCATCACCAGCGGACGCCGGGCGTCGTCGGACGTGGCGGCCTGCGCCGACATCGGCAGCAGCACGGTGCCGGCGACGGCGGCGGCGACAACGGCGGTGGCGGCGGGACGGAAGAGGCGGTGGGCGATGCGAGCGGACATGGTGGACTCCCCCCAAGGAGACACAAGGGCGTTCTGCGCAGCGGCAGTCGGCGAAGAAGACAGAGAGATGCAGAGATGCAGCGAAAGACCGGCCGACTGCGGCAGGGCGCCGGAGCGACGGCACGATTCGGGTGATGCGAAGGGTGGTGCAAAGGGTGGTGCGAAGGTGTGTCGCCGCTTCGCCGGTCTTGCATTCCCCCCGGCTGCTGCGATGTGCTCATCTTCTGCCAGAGCCTGACCCGGAACAATCTCCACTCTGTCACCGGTAGGCAACAGAGGTTCGGCCTCGTCAGCGGGGGTCCGGGGCCAGGGAACGGGCGAGGTCCAGCCAGCGGGTGAGGGTGCGTGCGGCCGCCCCGGAATCGATCGAGTGCCGGGCCTCGCGCAGCCCGGCCTCGAAGGCATCGTCCAGGCTCCGCTCCTCCAGCCCCCGGTACGCGGCGAGCGCCCCCGCGGCGTTGGCGAGGACGGCATCGCGTACCGGCCCGGTCTCGCCGTCCATGACACGGCGGACGGCGAGCGCGTTGTAGGCGGCATCGCCACCGCGCAGCGCGTCGGGCACACAGCGGGAAAGACCGAACTCGGCGGTGTCCAGGCGCAGTTGACGCACGGACTTCCCCGCGGCGACCCACACCTGGGTGGGAGCGGCGGTGGTGATCTCGTCAAGACCGTCGTCACCGCGCACGACCAGCGCACTGGCCCCGCGGGCCGCGAGCACGTCCGCGAGGACGGGGGCCAGCGCCGTGTTGGAGCAGCCGACCACGGCGGTACGGGGCCGTGCCGGGTTGGTCAGCGGGGCGAGGTAGTTGATGACGGTGGGCACGCCGAGGCTCTTGCGGACCGGCCCCGCGTGGCGCAGCCCGTGGTGGAAGCGGGGCGCGAAGGTGAAGCCGATGCCGGCCTCGTGGACGCAGCGGGCGACGGCGTCCGGGGTGAGGTCGAGCGGCAGCCCGAGCGCTTCCAGTACGTCGGCGGCTCCGGCCTTGCTGGAGACGGACCGCCCACCGTGCTTGACGACGGGCACCCCGGCCCCGGCGACGACGACGGCGGCCATGGTGGACACGTTGACGGTGTGCGCCCCGTCGCCCCCGGTACCGACGATGTCGACGACGCCGGACCCGTCCACGGCCAGCGGAACAACCCGTTCCATCAGTGCGTCGAGCAGCCCGTGGATCTCCTCGGCACTCTCGCCCTTGGCACGCAGCGCCACCAGGAACCCGGCGAACCGGGCCGGCTCGGCGGCATCGTCCATGACCTGCCGCATGGCCCAGCGGGCATCGTCCGCGCGGAGGTCCTCGCCACGCAGCAGTACGGCCAGCAGGTGCCGCCAGGAGCGGTCGGTGTCGGTCACGGTTTCCCCTCGATGCGGGCACGGCGGGACCGCGCGCTGGTCCCACCCACGCTATCGACCGTCCCGGCCCCTGCCTCGCCCTGCTCGAACCGATCGCCGCCATCGCCGCTACCGTGCAGCCGTGACCGCACCTGTACAGCGCCCGCTGCTCTTCCTCGACGTCGACGGACCGCTCATCCCGTTCGGGCACCCGGGCGGGTATCCGACGTACGAGCAGGCACCCGAACCGCGGGGGGTCGTCTCCAACCCGCTCCTGGCCAGGCTGAATCCGGGGTACGGGCCCCGGCTGGCGGCGCTCTTCTGCGAGCTGGTGTGGGCCACGACGTGGATGGCCGATGCGAACGAGTGCATCGCCCCACGGCTCGGCCTGCCACAGCTGCCGGTGCTGAGCCTGCCGGACGCGTACGACGACGATGAGCAGGGCGGGCTGCACTGGAAGACCCGTGCCGTCGTCGACTACGCGGCCGGGCGGCCCTTCGCCTGGGTCGACGACGAGATCACCGCCGTCGACCGGGAGTGGGTGGCCGCGCACGCTCGCAGCCGGACCCTGCTCCACCGCGTTGACCCGCGCCTAGGGCTCACGGATGCCGACTTCACGGCGCTCGAGGAGTGGTTGCGGACCGCGGGGCAGGGGTTTTCGGCCTGACCCCGGCCGGGACAGGCAGCGCCGCCCGCCCGCTCTCTGCCATACGGGAATCCAACGACCGGCCACTCGCGCCGGGGACCGAACTTGCCGAGGAACTCGGCGCCGTGGCCCGATGCGGCTCGACCTGCGCAGGACACCCACAGCACGGTCCAGCTGGAGATCCTGCCGTAGCCGGACACCGGCAGCCCCACAACGGCCGAGCGCCCCGGCCGGAATCCCGGTCGGGGCGCTCGACTGCAGGTCAGAGGGGGCTAACCCCTCCCCCGCTGAAGGTAGGCCATGTCGGACTCGAACCGACAACCAACGGATTAAAAGTCCGCTGCTCTGCCAATTGAGCTAATGGCCCTTGGCGAGTCACCCCCGAGCATAGCCGGACGGCGCCCGGCAGCCGATCGGGTATCGGCTGCCGGGCCCGTCGCGGGTCGAACACCCTGCCCGCGAAACCCCTCCCGGCCGGGACACAGCGGGTCGAATCACCCAGTACCTCTCATTCCCGCAACTCCCCCGCGTCCACCGGCCGCAGGAACCACCGACGGGCCGAGACCAGCCACCACACCGTCGCGAAGCCCAGGACCGCCAGGACCGCCATCGGGGCGTAGTTGAAGGTTTCCCAGGTCACCGGGGAGACCTGGGGCAGCATGAACAGGACTGTGATGACCGCCACCCAGGCCACCGCCGCGATGCCGATCGGGCGCGACCAGCGGCCCAGGTGCCAGGGACCCCTCGCGAAGGCGTCGCCGTGGAACAGGCGCAGCAGGGTCGGGATCACGTACGCGATGTACAGGCCGATCACCGCGATCGAGGTCACGGCCGCGTACGCCGTCACGTTGATCAGGTACGGGAGGCCCAGCGCCAGCGCCGCTCCCGCCGCCAGCCACACCGCTGCCACCGGCGTGCGCGTACGCGGGCTCACCGTGTGCCACAGGCGCGAGAACGGCAGCGCGCCGTCCCGTGAAAAGGCGTAGATCATGCGGGAGTTGGCGGTCACCGAGGCCATTCCGCAGAAGAGCTGGGCGCCGATCACCACGAGCAGGAGGAGTTTGCCGCCGGTCGCTCCCAGCGAGTCCAGGAGGATCTGGGCCGGGGGCGCGCCCGTGTCCGAGTTCAGCTGGGTGTCGTACGAGCCGATCGCGTACGTGAAGCCGAGCAGGAGGACGAAGCCCGCTATCCAGGACGTCCAGATCGAACGGACGATGCCGCGCGGGCCCGCCGTCGAGGCGTCGTGGGTCTCCTCCGTCATGTGCGCGGAGGCGTCGTACCCGGTGAAGGTGTACTGCGCCATCAGCAGGCCGATCAGGACCACGTACACGCTGTTCGTGAAGCCCGTCTCGTTCACGAAGCGGGTGAAGACGAAGGATGTGGACTGGTGCTTGCCGGGGACGAACGCCAGTGCCGTCACGATCGCCACCACGCCAAGGACGTGCCACCACACGCTCACGCTGTTCAGGATGGCGACGATGCGCACGCCGAACGTGTTCAGGAGGCCGTGCAGCAGCAGGATCGCCGCGAAGAGCAGGATCGTGCGGGCCGGGGTCACCTCGAAGCCGAACTGGAGGTTCAGGTACGCCCCGAGGAACGACGCCGCGCCGAAGTCGACGCCGGCCGTCACCGCGATCTGGCCCAGCACGTTGAACCAGCCCGTGAACCACGCCCACGCGGCGGCCTGGCGGGGCGGGGCCAGACGGTGGGCCCAGAAGTAGAGGCCCGCCGAGGTCGGGTAGGCCGAGCAGATCTCGGCCATCGCCAGGCCCACGACCAGCGTCATCAGGCCCACCGCGACCCAGCTCCACGTGATGAGGGCCGGGCCGCCGGTCTTCATGCCGTACGCGTACATCGTCAGGCAGCCGGAGAGCACCGAGATGATCGTGAACGAGACGGCGTAGTTGGAGAAGGCCGACATGCGGCGGGCGAGGACCTGCTTGTAGCCCAGCTGCGCCAGGCGTTCCTCGTCCGACCCCGGCGCTCCCTCGGGCGCGCCCTCGCTGGTGGTGCCGACGTCACTTGTCATGCCCCCGGTGATGCCCGCACCGGGGGCCCGACATGCCATCAGTCGGTCGTGGATTGACCGGATCCGGACGGCCGGTGGCTCAACCTGTCTGTTAATACAGCGACTTGTACATGTTCCAGCCGCCGCCGAGCAGCTTCCGCTCGCCGAACGCGCCGTTGCCCGCGCCCGGGTACAGCCAGAGCGTGCCGCCCTGCTCGCGGGCCAGCAGATCGGGCCTGCCGTCGCCGTCGAGGTCGCCCGCGCCCACCAGGGCGTCGAAGCCGCCCCAGCCGGCGCCGAGCCGGATCCGGTCGGCGAAGCCGCCCCTGCCGTTGCCCGGGTACGTCCACAGGACACCGGAGGCATCCCGGGCAAGCAGGTCGCCCTTGCCGTCGCCGGTCAGGTCGCCCGCGCCGACGACCAGGAGCCCGCCCCAGCCCCAGCCCGCCTTGACCGGCTCCTTGAAGCCGAGGGCGCCGTTGTCGGAGTAGACGTAGAGGTCGCCACCGGACGTGCGGGCCACCAGGTCCGCGCGGCCGTCGCCGTCCACGTCACCGGGCGAGACCAGGGTGTCGTACGCGTTCCAGCCGCGCCCGAGGCTCTGGTACGCCGTCGACGGCGTCAGCGGGGCCCCGCAGGCGGGGGTGTACGCGCGCAGCTCGCCGCTCGCCATCCGCACCAGGACGTCGTTGCACCGGTCGCCGTTCACGTCCCGGTACGGGATCGCGGCGGTCAGCGCGTTCGCCCCGGTCCAGCCCTCGCCCTGCGCCTGCGCCTCGCCCGTGACGCCGGGTCCGGTGCGCAGGTCGAAGCGGCCGGACGGGGTGAGCGCGAGGAGGTCGGCGCGGCCGTCGGGGCCGCCCGCGCCGACGAAGTCCCGCGCGACGGGGGCGCCGCCGGTCAGGCCGACCGTCCCGGTCCGGGTGAGGGCCGCGCCCTGCCCGTCGGCCGGGGTCACGGTCAGCGTCCAGGCGTAGGCGCCGTTGGTGGCGTACTGCCCGCCGTCCGCCTTCCCGTCCCAGGTGGGCTTCACGAGCCCGCGCGCCTCGCCGCCGGTGAGGGTGCGGACGGTCGCGCCCGCGCCGTTCTTGAGCGTGAGCTGCCAGGAGGCCGCGGGCTTGTTGAGCCACCAACGGGGCGCCCAGGGGCCGGAGTTGGCGTTCGCGCGAGCGGGCGTGTCCGTGTCGAGCACGCTCAGGGCGGAGGTGGGGATGCCGGTCGGGACGACGTGGACGGCCTCCTCGGCATCGGTGTACGCGACCGGCCCGCCGAACCGGTCCACGGCCCAGCCCTTGCCCGGCTCGCCCGGCTTGGGCGTGCCCAGCGCGCGCGTGCCCGAGGCGCCCCGCACATCGGTGACGCTCAGCACGCCGCCCTGCTGCCACGCCACGTACCCGTCGCCGAGCCGGGCGCTCTGGTGCGCGGGCAGCGCGACGTTCCGCTTGGCGGCGGTGTCGTACACGCCGGAGGCCGAACTCCCGCACTCCCACAGGAGGTTGGTGCCGTTGGCCTGGAGGGAGGTGATGTCGCAGTCGCTCACCTTGGCGGTGGCGAGGGTCTTGCCGGTCCGCACGTCGAGGGCTTCGGCGGAGCCGGTCGCGGTCTCCGCCCAGAGGGTGGAGCCGTTCAGGGCGTAGGCGTCGTTGGAGCTGTGGCCGCTGTAGACCGTCTTGCCGGTGTCGAGGTCGAGCACCCGCAGGGCGAGGTTGCCGATCGTGGCCGTGTACCGCCCCGAGACCTCGAGCGGGCCCAGCGAGCCGAACCAGCTCCGGTCGGCCACGGTCCTGCCGGGCAGCGACGCGCCCTCGTCGAGCACCCGCAGGCCGTCGTCCGCCCGGTACACGAGGCGTCCGTCGCCCGTGGGCTTGATCGCGGGGCAGCTGTCGTCGGCGCAGTCCTTCGCGAAGGTCTTCGCATCCGTGCCGCGTTCGACGCGCTCGCCTGCCTTCGGCGTGCCGGAGACCGTGAGGTCGGTTCCGCGCAGCCGGACGGGGCGTCCGTCGTCGGCCGGCACGTGGTCGAGGGTGCTCAGCCGGCCCTGCGCGAGGGACATTCCCCGGGTGGCGGTCCGCACCAGCGGCGCGGGCGCGACCTCGGTCACCGCGAACGTGCCGTCGGCGCCCGGCGCCCCGACCGCCACGACGGCCTGCCTGCCGTCCGCGACCCGGGCGATCAGCATCGTCCCGTCCGTCTTGAACTGCGGCATCGCCGTGGACCTGGCGAAGATCTCCCGCTCCGGACCGCCGCCGAACGGCACTGCTACGAGGCGGTAGTTGAGCGAGGAGTACGTGGTGCCGCCGTCCGCCGCGATCCGGCGGGCCAGCACGACGTTGTCACCGACCGTGCCGAGCACCCGCGCCCCGTCGGTGCGCGGGACCTTGAAGTCGAAGGCCGGCTTGAGGCCGGGGTCGCCCTTCTGGGCCGTCTTGGTGATGTCCGCCTTGTTCCAGACGGTCATCCGGCCGTCGTCGTGCCACTGGGCGATGTGCGAGCCGCTGAGGACGGTGCCGTAGGGGACGTCGTCGAGGCGGGTGCTGCCTCCGTAGCCGTTGGCGGGCGCCCACTCCACCCAGCCGAAGTCGCCGTACTTGGCGGTGAAGAGGAGGCCGTCCTGGTCGGAGTCGAGCGGCAGGACGTCCTCGGACTGGGCTCCGCCGACGTACTCGTCCCGGATCCCGTCGCGAAAGGACAGCCGGTGCACGGAATGGCCGGACATGCCGATCTGCTCGGTCATGACGGTCTCGCCGACGACGGCGAGGAAGTTCTGGTCCGGCGGGACGGTCAGGCTCCGCGTCGCGCCGTTCTTCATGTTCCGCTGGACCACGGTGCGCCCGTCGTCACCGGTGAACGCGAGCCAGTCGGAGCCGGTGCCGTACGCCACCGTCATGCCGTTCGGCATCGCGAGCGGCCTGGTGACGCCGTCGGCGTACGTAGTCCAGTTGAAGCCGTCCTGCTTCCAGCCGGACAGGTATCCGGTCTCGCCCGCGCCGTTCAGGACCGCCGCGTTGTGGTCCGGCCGCTGCTCGGCGGGGATCGTCACCTCGGTCGGAGTGTCGGCGGCGAAGGCCGCTCCGGCGGTCAGCGGCGTGACGGCCGCGGTCAGGCCGATCGTGGCGGCCGCCGCGACCGCGACACGGAACAAGGTCTGACGTCTCACGTCGGTACTCCCCAGAACCCTTCGAGGCAGGGGAGAACGCTGCGTGCGTCCGGCACCGTCGGTACGCGGAGAAAAGCCCCCCGGCTTCCCAAACCCCCCAGAACACCACGACCCTAACAGGGGACTCACAGGAACCGGCAACCGGATTCGAACCCGTTCAACCACCCTTGCTCCGCCGGAGGCAGGCCATACGCAAACAGGGCCCGCACCACACCGGAAAGGTGTCGTACGGGCCCTGATGGGCCGTCAGGCAGAGGCGTCAGCCGTTGCGCTTCCAGCGGGGCTTGTCGTCGCGGCGGCCGCCGAAGGAACCGGTGTTGGTGCCGGTACCGCGGTGGTCGTCACGGCGGCCCTGCGGGCGGTCGTGGCCGCCGGAGCGGAAGCCGCCACCGGAGGGACGGTCGTCCCGACGGTCGCGGTTGAACGGACGGTCGCTGCCGCCGCGGTTGAAGCCGCCACGGTCGCCACCGCGGTCATCGCGGTTGAAGCCACCCGACGGGCGGTCATCGCGACGGAAACCACCCGAGGGACGGTCGTCACGGCGGAAGCCGCCACGGTCACCACCGCGGTCATCGCGGTTGAAGCCACCCGACGGGCGGTCATCGCGACGGAAACCACCCGAGGGACGGTCGTCACGGCGGAAGCCGCCACGGTCACCACCGCGGTCGTCACGGTTGAAGCCACCCGACGGGCGGTCATCGCGACGGAAACCACCCGAGGGACGGTCGTCGCGACGGAAGCCGCCGGAGGGACGGTCGTCACGGCGCTGGAAACCACCCGAGGGGCGGTCGTCACGGCGGAAGCCGCCACGGTCGCCGCCGCGGTCGCCGCCACGGTTGTCACGGCGGTCGAAGTTGCCCCGGTCGTCACGGCGCTGGAAGCCACCGCGGTCCTCGCGGGACTCCTGCTGGACCGGCACGGCAGCGGCGGCGGCAGCAGCCGCGACCTCGGCCTCGGCTTCGGCCGCGACCTCGGCGACCGCGGCCTCCGGGTCCTCGCCGCGCTCGCGGGCGGCACGGGCGACCAGGCGGTCGGCCTCCTCGCGGAGCTCACCGGCCCGGCGCGTCAGCCGCTCCAACTGCTTGGTGAGGTCGGCGACCTCGCGCTCGGCCTGCTTGGCCGCGTTGTTCGCGGAGTCGGCCTGGACCTCGGTCAGCGAACGGGCGCCGGTGATCTCGGCGACCTCCGGGTCGAACGCGCCGGCGCTCTGGATGATGTGGCGCGAGGCGTCGACGCCCGCGTCCTCCATCAGCCGGAAGATCTGGCGGCGCTGGTGCGGCAGCGACAGGGAGACGACGACACCGGACTTGCCGGCGCGGGCGGTACGGCCCGAGCGGTGCAGGTAGTCCTTGTGGTCACCGGCCGGGTCCACGTTGAGGACCAGGTCGATGCCGTCGACGTGGATGCCACGCGCGGCGACGTCGGTCGCGACGAGCGCGTTGACGTAGCCCTTCTTGAAGTCCTCCAGGACGCGGGTGCGGGCGCCCTGGGTCATGCCGCCGTGCAGCGCGTCGGCCTTCACGCCCGACTCGCAGAGCTGCTCGGCGATGCGGTCCGCGCCCAGCTGGGTGCGGACGAAGATGATCGTGCGGCCCTTGCGGGCGGCGATGGCGGCCGTGACCGGCGCCTTGTCCTTCGGCTTCACGACCAGGACGTGGTGGGTCATCGTCGAGACGTTGCCCTGCGCGCTGTCGACCTCGTGCGTGACGGGGTTCGTCAGGTAGCGCTTGACCAGGGTGGAGATCTCGTTCTCCATGGTGGCGGAGAAGAGCATGCGCTGGCCGCCGCCGGGGATCTGGTCGAGCAGCTCGGTGACCTCGGGCAGGAAGCCCAGGTCGGACATCTGGTCGGCCTCGTCGAGGACGGCGACCTGGACGTTGGCGAGCGAGCAGGCGCCGCGGTTGATGAGGTCGCGCAGACGGCCCGGGGTGGCGACGAGGACGTCGACGCCGCGCTCCAGGGCGTAGATCTGGTTGCTCATCGACGTACCGCCGCAGACGACCTTCATCTTCAGGCCGAGCACGTCGCCGTACGGCTGGAGGGCGTCCGCGACCTGCATCGCGAGCTCACGCGTCGGCGTGAGGATGATCGCGCGGGGCTTCTTCTTCTCGGTGTGCCCGCCGGCCAGCGCGGCCAGGGTGGGCAGACCGAAGGAGAGGGTCTTGCCGGAGCCGGTACGGCCACGGCCGAGGATGTCCTTGCCGGCCAGGGCGTCCGGGATGGTCGCGGCCTGGATCGGGAAGGGGGTGGTCACCCCGTTCTGGGCGAGCTTGCGCACGACGCCCTCGGGCAGACCGAGGTCCGCGAAGGTGACGGTGGGCTCGGTGTTCTCGTCCGCCTCGGACTCGACGATCTCCACGACCTCGATGACGTCGGTGGCCGCTACGGCCTCGACGACGTCGTTCTCACGGGTCGCGATGGAGTCGTTGTTCTCGTTCTCGGGCAGGACGGAGTGATCAGTGCTGGAAATGGACATGCGAAATGCGAAACCTTCCGGAGTCTCGGCACGCGCCCGTCAACTCCGTGAATTCGCAATTCGACCGCCTCAATGCGGTCAGCCACGGCTAGGGAGAGTACGCGCCACACGGCGCTCTTCTGTGTCGGCGCCGGGCAATGGGATCAAACGATCTACTACCATACGCACCCTCACCCCCCTAAGGCAAACCGAGTCCCCCTAAACCGGTCCCACCTGCGGTGATGCGGTCGGCTCCTGCTGGAACGGAGCCTGAATGCCGCGCAGCGCGGTGGTGTGCGTGTCGGCTCCCGGAGTCGTCGACGGCGAGGCCGGCGGGGTCGGCGGCACCGGGGTCGGCGACGGCGAGGCGGGCGGCTCCGGCGGCACCGGACGGCTCGGCGACGGGGAGGGCCGCGGGGGGCCGCCCTGCGGAGGCTTGGCCGGGCCCGGACCGCCGCCCGGCTTCGGGACGCCCGGCGAGGGCGTGGCCGCCGCCCCCGGCGCCCCGGACGACCCGGACGACGACCCGCTCGGGCTCGGCGCCCCGGAAGGACCGCCCGGCGCCTTCGGGTCGTGCTTGCCGGTACGCCCCCTGGCCGCGCCCTGCCCGCCCTTGCCCTCCTCGGTCCCGGCCGCGTCCCCGTGCCGCCCGGCGGACACCGACGGCTTCGGCCCGCCCCGGTTGTCGCTCACGCTCATGCAGCCGGCCGACGCCGTGAGCACCAGGACGGTCACCGCCAGCTCGGCCAGGCGGACAGGGGTGGTCAACTGGCGCACAGGGGCACCTCCGGAACACAGGAGCGATGGGGACGTAGATTCCAACTCCCGGCCCCCCGCCGGGGACACGCCCGGGCCGCACCCGGCTTGCGCCCGACATCCGTCCGAGCGCGCCCCGAGGGGGCCGGGCGGCCGCACCGCCGCGCACGGACTCGCCCTCACCCGAGCACAAGCAGCTCTTCGCGTCTCACCCGTAGCCGAGGGCGTGCAGCCGCTCGTCGTCGATGCCGAAGTGATGGGCGATCTCGTGAACCACCGTCACTTCCGTCTCGGCGACGACCTCCTCGCGCGTCGCGCACATCCGCAGCGTGGGGCCCCGGTAGATGGTGATCCGGTCCGGGAGCACTCCGGCGTACCACTCGCCGCGGTCGGTGAGCGGGGTTCCCTCGTAGAGGCCGAGCAGCTCGGGGTCGTCGGCGGCCGGCTCGTCCTCGACGAACACCGCGACGTTGTCCATCAGCCGCGTCAGCTCCGGCGGGATCCGGTCCAGCGCCTCGCCGACCAGTTCCTCGAACTCCTCGCGCGTCATCTCCAGCACCCGGCCATTGTCGGTCACGCATCGGCATACCGACCTGCCCGCGGGGGCATATGGCCCCAATGCGAGCCATGTCCGCGAGCCGTCAGGCCCTGGCACGGGCGGCGGGCCTGTGCTGCGTCGTACTGATCGGCGCCTGGCTCGGGCTCCTCGTCGTCGGCAACGTACGCACCCCGGTGGGTCCCATGGACACCACCATGACCCTGCGGCCCTCCCTGACCGGCGGCACCAAGATCAACGTGTCGCCGCTCGGCGCCCTCGAACTGCGCTCCCACCTGGCGCCGCTCCGCCTGGACGTCGACGTCGACCGGCTCGACCCCGACCGCGCCCAGGCCCTGGTCAGCCACCCCGAGCGGATCTCCGGCCTCCAGCAGGAGATCACCCGCGACGTCGGCCACGGCACCCGGGACGTGGCGCTGCGCTCCTGCGTCGCGGTCGTCTCCGGCGCGACGGCGCTCGGCCTGGCCGTGTACCGCCGCCCCCGCCGCGCCCTGGCCGCCGGCGGCCTCTCCCTCGCCCTGCTCGCCGCGTGCGGCCTGTCCGCGTACGCGACCTGGAACCCGGAGTCGGTGATGGAGCCGAAGTACTCGGGGCTGCTCACCTCGGCCCCGCAGGTCGTCGGCAACGCACGCTCGATCGTGACCGAATTCGGCGTCTACCAGCAGGAGTTGGCGAAGCTCGTCACCAACGTCACCAAGCTGTACGACGCCGCCTCCACCCTCCCCGCCTACCAGCCGGACCCGGCCACCCTGCGCGTCCTGCACGTCTCCGACATCCACCTCAACCCGGCCGCGTGGCACATCATCGCCTCGCTCGTCACCCAGTACCGGATCGACGTGATCATCGACTCCGGCGACACCATGGACCACGGCAGCACCGCCGAGAACCGCTTCCTGGACGCGATCCCCGACCTCGGCGCCCCGTACGTCTGGGTGCGCGGCAACCACGACTCGGCGGAGACCCAGCGCTACGTCGCCGGGCTGAAGAACGCGCACGTCCTGGACGACGGGCGGACCGTCACGATCGCGGGCGTACGCATCGCGGGGATGGGCGACCCCGAGTTCACCCCGGACCGCTCGACGGCGGACACCGATCCCGACGGTGCCGAACGCACGGCAGGGAGCCGGCTCGCCGCCGCCCTCCGCGCCCAGGCCCGCGCGGGCACCCCGGCCGACATCGCCGTCACCCACGAGCCGGCCGCCGCGCGCGAGACCGACGGCACGGTCCCGCTGGCCCTCGCCGGCCACCTCCACCGCCGCGAGACGGAGGTCATGAAGCTGGGCACCCGCCTGAAGGTGGAGGGCTCCACGGGCGGCGGAGGCCTGCGCGCGCTGCAGAACAAGGAACCGGAGCAGGTCCGCGCCTCGGTCCTCTACCTGGACAGCGGCACCCACCACCTCCAGGCCTGGGACGAGGTGACCCTGGGCGGCCTGGGCCTGACCACGGCCGAGGTGAGCCGCCATCTGCCCACGCCCCGGTGACCTCCCGGGAAACCGTTTTGGCGATACCTCCCCGCATCCCATATGCTTCTCACGTCCCCGACGCGCTGCGAAGCGCCCAGGCGGGCCAATTAGCCCTCATCGTCTAGTGGCCCAGGACGCCGCCCTTTCAAGGCGGTAGCACGGGTTCGAATCCCGTTGGGGGCACGCACAATCCTGTGCGAGACTTGTTCTCGCGCAAGCTTGGTCCTGTGGAGCAGTTTGGAGTGCTCGCCACCCTGTCAAGGTGGAGGCCGCGGGTTCAAATCCCGTCAGGACCGCTGTAGTTCACTTCGGTGGACTACGTGGCTGGGTAGCTCAGTTGGTACGAGCGATCGCCTGAAAAGCGATAGGTCGCCGGTTCGACCCCGGCCCCAGCCACCACCCGAAGGCCCCGTTCATCGAACGGGGCCTTCGTCGTGTCCAGGACGTGCCCGGCCGGGGCCCGCCCCTCAGCGGGCCCCTCCCCTCGACTCAGGTTTCCTCCGGCTCCCGGGAGCGCGCCCGCCAGCCCCGTACGCCCAGGACGACCGCCACCAGCGCGGCCACCACGGTCAACAGGGCCCAGTCCGGCACCGCGTCCGCGATCCCCTTCGTCCACTCCTCCACCGCGTACGAGTCGTCCACATCCAGCAGCCCCGGCAACGCCGTCGCCCCGTCGTACGCCAGGAACAGCGCGCCCAGGGCGATGAAGAACAAGCCCGACAGCAAGGACGTCGTGTGGAGTTCGAAGCGACCCACCTTCAGCACCCTGCCGCGCAGCCATTTGCGGCCGCCCAGTTCGAAGCGCTCCCAGAGCAGGGCCAGGAGGAAGAGCGGGACGGCCATGCCCAGGGCGTACACCGCGAGGAGCAGACCGCCGTAGACCGGGCTGCCGCTCACCGCCGCCACCGTCAGGACACTCCCCAGGATGGGGCCCGCGCAGAACCCGGCGAGGCCGTAGACCGCGCCCAGGGCGTACACGGACAGCGCGGTCGTGGGGCGGATCTTCCCGGACAGCTCCGTCATGCGGCGGCTCGCGAAGCCCATGCCGACGATCTGCGCGACGCCGAGCGCGATGATCAGCCAGCCGCCGAAGAGCACCAGCTGATCCCGGTGGCCGTAGAAGATCCGGCCCGCGTACGAGCCCGCCGCGCCCAGCGGGACGAGGGTGGTGGCCAGGCCCGCGTAGAAGATGCCGGTGCGGGCGAGCAGCTTGGTGCGGCTGGAGATCGAGTACGCGAAGAACGCGGGCAGGAGCAGCGCGCTGCACGGGCTGAGCAGCGCGAGCAGACCGCCCAGGAACGCGGCGAGGTAACCGATGTTCGGGGTCACTTCTTCGCCTTCGCCGCCGCCTCGACGGCCTGCGCGAACGCGTCCATCGGCTGGGCGCCCGCGATGGGGGTGCCGTTGATGAGGAAGGAGGGGGTGGAGCTGGCGCCGAGGCCGTACGCCTCGTCCTGGTCCTTCTTCACGGCCGCCTTGGCCGCGGCACTGTCCAGGTCCGTCGCGAAGCGGGCCGCGTCCGGCACGCCGGCCTCCTTGGCGAGCTCCTTCAGGCGGTCCGCGCCGAACCCCTTCTCCTTGGAGCCCTCCGCGTACGCCGCCGCGTGGAACTGCCAGAACTTCCCCTGCTGCCCGGCCGCCCAGGCCCCGCGCGCGGCGGCCTCCGACTCGGCACCGAAGATCGGGAAGTTGCGCCACTCGATGCGCAGGGTGCCGTTGTCGACGTAGTTCTTCACGAGTTCGGGCTCCGTGTCGCGGGCGAACTTGCCGCAGTACGAGCACTTGAAGTCGGCGTACTCGATCATGACGACGGGCGCGTCCGCGCGGCCCTGGGCGAGCGGGTCCTTGGCGTCGCGGCGGGCCAGCTTCTCCAGCTCGGGGTGGGCGCCGGCGGCCGGGTCGGCGGTGGACGCGGAGTCGTTGACGGTGGGCTTCGCGTCCGGGGAGGTCGCCTGGTAGGAGGCGATCCCGAGGACGGCTGCGGCGGCCACCGCGGCGATGCCGATCAGGATCGGCTTGCGGGACGTGGCGGCGGGCTTCGCGGCGCTCTTGCTCGGCTTGCTGTTCTTGCTGGACTTCGTGTTCTTGGGCATGCGGAACTCCGGTGCGTACGAAAAATGCGTACGGATAAGGGGACGGCGGTCGCGAGAAGGCGGGACCGGCGTCTAGACCCTGAGCACCGAGAGTTCGACGGGGGTGGGCGCGCTGAGCGTGGGGCCGCGCACCGGCGGGTTGCGGTGGGCCGCGTACAGGCCGCACAGCGCGGCGGGGGCGACGCGGTCCTCCAGGACCGGGGCCTGGTCGTGGGCGGAGCGGGCCCGGACCGGAGCCGCCGGATCGGAATCCTGGTGCTGACCACCCTGCTTGCAGCCGGGCGCGGCCGAGCCGTCCGTGAAGGCGGGCGCCGATGCCTTCTTCGCCACGGCGCCCGCGGGCGCGGCCGAAGCCGCCGGGGTCGGCCCGCACAGCGCCACCGCGAGCACCCCGAGCACCATGAGCAGCACCGCGGTGAGGCGGCGGCGCGGGGCACGGGAGCGGGGCATGCCCGAAATGGTACGGGGTGGGTCCGGGAGCGCGCCTAAATGCGTTCGCCACTCGTCCTCGGCGGGTGAGATCCTGAATCAGGTATGTCTACTTCCTTCGCCGATCTCCAGACGCTGCTCGACGGGGCCTCGCTGCGCGACGCCCACCGGCTCGGCCGCCGTCTCGAAGGCGCCCGCCGCATCCGTAAGCCCGAGGCCCGGCAGGCCGTGCTCGACGAGATCGCCGCCGAGGCCCAGAAGTCCGCCGACCGCATCGCCCGGCGGTCCGCCCGCATGCCCGAGGTCAGTTACCCCGAGCAGCTCCCGGTCAGCCAGAAGAAGGACGAGATCCTTCAGGCGATACGCGACCACCAGGTCGTGATCGTCGCGGGTGAGACCGGCTCGGGCAAGACCACCCAGATCCCCAAGATCTGCATGGAGCTGGGCCGGGGCCTGCGCGGCATGATCGGGCACACCCAGCCCCGCCGGATCGCGGCCCGCACGGTCGCTGACCGCATCGCGGAGGAACTGAACGTTCCGCTGGGCGAGGCCGTCGGCTGGAAGGTCCGGTTCACCGACCAGGTCGACCAGGACGCCACGTTCGTGAAGCTGATGACGGACGGCATCCTGCTCGCCGAGATCCAGACGGACCGCGAGCTGCGCGGCTACGACACGATCATCATCGACGAGGCCCACGAGCGGTCCCTCAACATCGACTTCCTGCTCGGCTATCTGGCCCAGCTGCTGCCGAAGCGCCCCGACCTGAAGGTCGTCATCACCTCGGCGACCATCGACCCCGAGCGCTTCTCGCGGCACTTCGGGGACGCCCCGATCGTCGAGGTCAGCGGCCGTACGTATCCGGTCGAGGTGCGTTACCGCCCGCTGCTCGAAGAGGACTCCGAGGATTCCGACCGCGACCAGATCACCGCGATCTGCGACGCCGTGGACGAGCTCCAGTCCGAGGGCCCCGGCGACATCCTGGTCTTCCTGTCCGGCGAACGCGAGATCCGCGACACGGCGGACGCGCTGATCAAGAAGAACCTCCGGTTCACCGAGGTGCTCCCCCTCTACGCGCGCCTCTCGCACGCCGAGCAGCACCGCGTCTTCCAGCAGCACAGCGGCCGCCGGATCGTGCTCGCGACCAACGTCGCCGAGACCTCGCTGACCGTCCCCGGCATCAAGTACGTCATCGACCCGGGCACCGCCCGCATCTCGCGCTACAGCCACCGCACCAAGGTGCAGCGCCTGCCGATCGAGCCGGTCAGCCAGGCCAGCGCCAACCAGCGCAAGGGCCGCTGCGGCCGTACGAGCGACGGCATCTGCATCCGCTTGTACAGCGAGGACGACTTCGTCACGCGGCCCGAGTTCACCGACGCGGAGATCCTCCGTACGAACCTCGCCTCCGTCATCCTCCAGATGACCGCGGCCGGCCTCGGCGACATCGAGAAGTTCCCGTTCATCGACCCGCCGGACCACCGCAACATCCGCGACGGCGTCCAACTCCTCCAGGAATTGGGGGCGTTGGACCCCACGGAGAAGGATCCGAAGAAGCGCCTCACCCAGCAGGGCCGCAAGCTGAGCCAGCTTCCCGTGGACCCGCGCCTGGCCCGCATGGTCCTGGAGGCCGACCGCAACGGCTGCGTACGCGAGGTCATGGTCATCGCGGCCGCGCTCTCCATCCAGGATCCGCGCGAGCGCCCGAGCGAGAAGCAGGCCCAGGCCGACCAGCAGCACGCCCGCTTCAAGGACGAGACGTCCGACTTCCTCGCCTACCTCAACCTGTGGCGGTACGTACGCGAGCAGCAGAAGGAGCGCGGCTCCAGCTCCTTCCGCCGGATGTGCAAGCAGGAGTACCTGAACTTCCTGCGCATCCGCGAGTGGCAGGACATCTACTCGCAGCTGCGTACGGTCGCCAAGACCATGGGCATCCACCTCAACGAGGAGGACGCGCCGGAGCAGTCCGTCCACACCTCCCTCCTGGCCGGCCTGCTCTCGCACATCGGGCTCAAGGACACCGACAAGAACGAGTACCTCGGCGCCCGCAGCGCCAAGTTCGCGATCTTCCCGGGCTCGGCGCTGTTCAAGAAGCAGCCCAAGCTCGTGATGTCGGCGGAGCTGGTGGAGACGTCCCGGCTGTGGGCCCGGGTCAACGCCAAGGTCGAGCCCGAGTGGATCGAGCCGCTCGCCCAGCACCTGGTCAAGCGCACCTACAGCGAGCCGCACTGGGAGAAGGACCAGGCCGCGGTCATGGCGTACGAGCGCGTGACGCTGTACGGCGTGCCGATCGTGGCCAACCGCAAGGTCAACTACGGCCGCATCGATCCCGAGGCCTCGCGCGAGCTGTTCATCCGCAACGCGCTGGTCGAGGGCGACTGGCGCACGCACCACAAGTTCTTCTCGGACAACCGCAAACTCCTCACCGAGGTCGAGGAGTTGGAGCACCGCGCCCGCCGCCGCGACATCCTCGTGGACGACGAGACGCTGTACGACTTCTACGACCAGCGGGTGCCCGAACACGTCGTGTCCGGCGCGCACTTCGACTCCTGGTGGAAGCACAAGCGGCGCGACGAGCCCGAACTCCTCGATTTCGAGCGCGAGATGCTCATCAACGAGAAGGCCGGGGCCGTCACCAAGGACGACTATCCGGACTCCTGGCGCCAGGGCCCGCTGAAGTTCCGGGTGACCTACCAGTTCGAGCCGGGCGCGGACGCGGACGGCGTGACCGTGCACGTGCCGCTCCAGGTCCTGAACCAGGTCACCGACGAGGGCTTCGACTGGCAGATCCCGGGCCTGCGCGAAGAGGTCGTCACGGAGCTGATCCGCTCCCTGCCCAAGCCGATCCGCCGCCATTACGTACCGGCGCCGAACTACGCCTCGAAGTTCCTGGAGCGCGCGGTGCCGCTGCAGGAGCCGCTGCCGGTGACGCTGGCCCGCGAGCTCCAGCGGATGGTGGGTGTTCCGGTCACGGCCGACGACTTCGACCTGTCCCGGGTGCCGGACCACCTCAAGATCACGTTCCGGATCGTCGACGAGCGGCGCCGCAACCTCGCCGAGGACAAGGACCTGGAGGCGCTCAAGCTCAAGCTGCGCCCGAAGGCCCGTCAGGCCCTCTCCAAGGCCGCCGCGGCCACCGCGGGCCCCTCGGGCGAGTCCATCGAGCGCTCGGGCCTCACGGACTGGACGATCGGCACCCTGACGAAGGTCTTCGAGACGCGCAGAGCCGGCCAGCCGGTGAAGGCGTTCCCGGCGCTCGTGGACGCGGGCGATTCCGTCTCCGTACGGCTCTTCGACACCGAGGCCGAGCAGCAGCAGGCGATGTGGCGCGGCACCCGGAAGCTGATCCTGCTGAACATTCCGGTGAACCCGGCCAAGTTCGCCTCGGACAAGCTGACCAACCAGCAGAAGCTCGCCCTGTCCCGCAATCCGCACGGCTCGATCCAGGCGCTCTTCGACGACTGCGCCATGGCGGCCGCGGACAAACTGATCGCGGACCACGGCGGCCCGGCGTGGGACGAGGAATCGTTCCGCAAGCTGTACGACAAGGTGCGGGCGGACCTGGTGGACGCGACGGTGCGCACGGTCGGCCAGGTGCAGCAGATCCTGGCCGCCTGGCAGGCCTGTGAGCGCCGCCTGAAGGCCACGAACAGCCTGACCCTGGTCAACAACGTCACGGACGTACGGAACCAGCTGGCGGCCCTCGTGCCGCCCGGCTTCGTCACGAAGACCGGCCTCAAGCGGCTGCCCGACCTGATGCGCTACCTGGTCGCGGTGGACCGTCGGCTCCAGCAGATGCCGACGGCCGTCCAGCGCGACACCACGCGCATGGAGAAGGTCCACGAGATGCAGGACGAATACGCGTGGCTGCTCGAACAGCTGCCGCAGGGGCGGCCCGTTCCGCAGCAGGTCCTGGACATCCGCTGGATGATCGAGGAGCTCCGGGTGAGCTACTTCGCGCACGCGCTCGGCACGGCGTTCCCGGTCTCCGACAAGCGCATCGTGAAGGCCATCGACGCGGCGGCGCCGTAGCGCGGGTATCGCTGTGAGTGAGTTCGACCTGACCCGCTGACCTGCTGTACAGTCTGTTTCGCAGCCAAGCGCCAACGGGCTGCGAAACAAGGTCCTGTGGAGCAGTTTGGAGTGCTCGCCACCCTGTCAAGGTGGAGGCCGCGGGTTCAAATCCCGTCAGGACCGCAGCAAATCGGAGCCCGCATCCCTCACCGGATGCGGGCTCCGGCGTTTGTCGGGTGCGGCCCCCCGGGAGGCCGCGCCCCGCGGCGGAGCCGCGAACGGACACAGCAAATCCCCTCAGGACCGCCGCCACTTCCGAGCTCGCACCCTTCACCGGATGCGGGCTCCGGCGTTTTCCGGGCCCGAGCCCCGCGCCGGGGCTCCCCGCTCGTCCCCAGCGCCCCGGGCCCGGATGCCCCCCCCATGCGAGCTCAGGCGTTCCTTGTGGCCCGGATCCCCCAGGATCCGGGCCTTCTCGCCGTCTTGACGGGGGCACCTGCCGCCGGTACCCCTGCAAGGGAGGGGAACGGGGGCGCTCCCCGAGGAGGTGGCGCATGGCGGCGTCGTCGAGGCACGAGACGCGTGCGCTGCTGCGTGCCCATCTGTCGGCCGCTCTGGGCTACCGCCACCTCACCCGTCACTGCGCGGTCTGCCACCGGCTCCTGAGGCTCGCCATGGAGGTCGCCGAGCCCGCGCGACCCGAGGACGAAAGTCCCCCCAACCGGTGACCTATGGCGGGCCGGTGGCCGCCGCCGGGGTGGGAGGCTCTGACTGCGGGACTCTTGACGGTGTGACGGGAGTCACGGAATGAGTTTCCGGAACGACTGAACTTACGCACCCCATACAACGCCCCGATTTAATATGTACAATTGCACCACCCCGGATGGTGGTGCCACGGAGCCGGCGGAAGGCCCCCCTCCGGAGCGGCCGCACGAGGCCCCGGGGAGCTGCCGGAAGTGCCGGACAAGGCCGGACATAAAAAAATCGCGCTGGACCCGGCGGAGTCCAGCGCGATCAATGACGCAGCCCGTTGGGGCGGGCTGGGCGTCATGCGGAGCTATAGGCGGACCGGGTCGGGGTGGGGGCCCCGGATGGTCCGGATTATTGGGGTGTTGTTCAGGCCTCGCTGCGCTGCTGCGGAATACCCGCCAGCAGTGCGCGGACCTCTGCCTCGCGGTACCGGCGATGCCCACCCAACGTGCGGATGGACGTGAGCTTGCCGGCCTTGGCCCAGCGGGTCACCGTCTTCGGGTCCACGCGGAACATCGTGGCAACCTCAGCCGGGGTCAGCAGCGGCTCGGCATCAGGGGTGCGAGCGGTCATGAGCGGCCTCCTCGGGAGAACCGAACCTTCTCGGTTCTTTCCTCTAAATTCTGCACCTTGACCCGCGTTGCCCGAAATGGCGGACGCGAGCCGAGTCGGTTATAGGACGAACGGCTTGTCCTCGGCACTACAACTACACCATCCGTCCAGCCACGTCGGCCAAACCGATGGAATTGCCCTCCCAGGTGTTCATCAGCGACGGAAGCCGATGGACCATGCCATAGCGGACAGTCACGCCACAGTGACGATCAGTCACAGAGCGATCAGGAGTCGTCAGACCCCCCATAGCAAGCAATACCGAGCAATCCGCCCTTAGTTGGGCGGAAGGGATCCTCCCCGGACCCCTTGTCCTATTTTGGCACGAGGGTGGGGTCTGGGCGCAAGGGTGAGATAAGTGCGGTCCGTCACGCTTAGGGCAAAGGCCCGGATCAGGACCTACGTCCTGCGGCAACCCCCCGAAGACCCTCCGAAGGCCGCTCCAAGACCCCCCGAAGGCCGCACGAAGATCCCACGGATGGCCTCATGAAGACCCTCCTACGGCCCCCCGACGGCTCCTCAGAACCGGCCGGGCGACCTCAGTTGGCCATCCGGCGTTCCTTGACGGCCCGCCAGCGCTCCGTGAAGCGGCCGTACGCCTCCTCCGCGCCGGTGTCGTCGCCGGCCCGCAGCGCGGCGATCCCCTCGGCCACGTCGGCCGCCGAACGGTCCGCCTCCAGGCTGTCCCGCGAGAGCGCGTGCACGAGGCCGCCGTAGTCCAGCTCGACCAGCGAGCGCGGATGGAATTCCTCCAGCCAGCGCCCGACGTCCACCAGGCCCTCGGTCAGCGGCCCCTCGTCGATGTGGTCCCGCAGCGTCCGCAGCGCCCTCGCGAGACGACGGCGGGCCTGGACCATCGGGGTGCGGTAGCGCAGCACGGGTGCGGTCGCACCCTCACCCGGTGCATACTCCCGCTCTTCGTCCGAAAAGACTGTGAACCAGCTCACAGGGATGTGCCAGACACTCGTCAGGATCCACGGCCGGGCGTCCGGATTCCGCTCCCGCCAGTGCTCGTAGTCCGCCTCGGCCTGCCTGCGCACCACCGGAGGCAGCAGCGCGTCCAGGACCGGCTCGGGGAACTGGCCCGCGAGCCCTTCCAGGGCCTGCCAGCCGCGCAGCCGGGTCCGCCAGGGGCACACGCACACCACCCCGTCGACCTCGGCCACGAACGCGTCCCCGCTCTCGTGCACCGGCACCGGGACGGGCGGGGTGGGCACCAAGTCGGCCAGCGCGCGCCGGAGTTCGTCCTGGGCACCTGGGGTGCGCCCGCGCTCGGCGTAGCGCTGCCAGTGGCCACGCTCGGGTTCGGGGAAGGCGGCAAGGGGCTCGTACACCCGCAGGTAGGACGCATACGGAACGAGCACCGAGGACACCACCGCCATGTCCCGCATCGTCCCACGGGCACGCCCCCCTGTGCTCCTGACGGGGGTGATCCTGAGCACTGCGCCTGATCTACGGGCGCGTAGGACTTAACCTGCTCCCCAACCGGGCCCGCCCCACCCACAGGCGGGCCGTCAACCGCCGCTTCGTACTTGGGAGTCACCACCGTGACCGATGTGACCGGAGCCGATGACGTACTGCACACCCTCTTCCGCTCCGACCAGGGCGGACACGAGCAGGTCGTGCTGTGCCAGGACCGAGCCACCGGGCTCAGAGCCGTCATCGCCATCCACTCCACCGCCCTGGGCCCGGCCCTGGGCGGTACGCGCTTCTACCCGTACGCGACCGAGGCGGAGGCCGTCGCCGACGCCCTCAACCTGTCGCGCGGAATGTCGTACAAGAACGCCATGGCCGGCCTTGACCACGGCGGCGGCAAGGCCGTGATCATCGGTGATCCCGAGACGATCAAGACCGAAGAACTCCTGCTCGCCTACGGCCGGTTCGTGGCCTCGCTCGGCGGGCGCTACGTCACGGCCTGCGACGTCGGCACCTACGTCGCCGACATGGACGTCGTGGCGCGCACCTGCCAGTGGACGACCGGCCGCTCCCCCGAGAACGGCGGCGCGGGCGACTCGTCCGTGCTGACCGCGTTCGGCGTGTTCCAGGGCATGCGGGCCTCGGCCCAGCACCTGTGGGGCGACCCGACGCTGCGCGGCCGCAAGGTCGGCGTCGCGGGCGTCGGCAAGGTCGGCCGCCACCTCGTCGGGCACCTGCTCTCGGACGGCGCCGAGGTCGTGATCACGGACGTGCGCGAGGAGTCGGTACGCACCATCACCGACCTGCACCCCCAGGTCACCGTCGCCGCCGACACCGAGGCGCTGATCCGCACCGAGGGGCTCGACATCTACGCCCCGTGCGCGCTGGGCGGCGCCCTGAACGACGAGAGCGTGCCCGTGCTCACCGCGAAGGTGGTGTGCGGCGCGGCCAACAACCAGCTCGCGCACCCGGGTGTGGAGAAGGACCTCGCGGACCGCGCGATCCTGTACGCACCCGACTACGTCGTGAACGCGGGTGGCGTGATCCAGGTGGCCGACGAGCTCCACGGCTTCGACTTCGACCGCTGCAAGGCGAAGGCCTCGAAGATCTTCGACACCACGCTGGCCATATTCGCTCGTGCGAAGGAAGACGGCATTCCGCCGGCCGCCGCGGCCGACCGGATCGCCGAACAGCGCATGGCGGAGGCACGTCAACACTGAGCCTCCCGGGCGCCCGCCGACCGGGCTGAGAGACATGACTCACGCCGGTCGGCGGGTCGGGCGCCAAGAAGAGGTTAAAATCGCGGTTGACCAGCGAGGACAGGGCTCTTTGTTGGTTCTGCCAAGTGGCGCGTCATGCGGGCGGCGTACCGTATGGCCGCGGAAGCAGGTACCGTTGAAGCCCTACGGACGCGGTCTCTCCACGGAGAGTCCGTTCCGGATCATGAACGCGTGTCAAGACTCTGGGGCCGTCGAGCCCCGTCACCGAGGGGGTCGAGCCATGGGGCGCGGCCGGGCAAAGGCCAAGCAGACGAAGGTCGCCCGCCAGCTGAAGTACAGCAGCGGCGGGACTGACCTGTCGCGTCTGGCCAACGAGCTGGGCGCATCTACTCCGAGCCCGACAGTGAGCCAACCGCCGAACGCGGAGCCACTGGAGGACGACGAGGACGACGACCCGTACGCCCGCTATGCGGATCTGTACGGGAATGACGACGAGGACGAGGACGAAGAGTCCGGCCCGTCGTCGCAGCGCCGCGGCGCTTGACTACGCTGATCCCGCTTTCGCAGCAACGCGTCTGTTCGCTGCTCTGAGCACACCGACCCGGTCCGGGGCCTTCGCCCCAGACCGGGTTTCGTGCTGCCTGTAGCGGCCTACTTCGAGTAGTCACCGGTCAGCTCGGCGCCGTCGCGGTGATCGCCGCGCTCAAGGATCTCGCCGGCGACCCAGGCATCCACGCCCCGGTCCGCGAGGGTCTGGAGCGCGACGTCGACCGAGGCCTCGGGGACGATCGCCATCATGCCGACGCCCATGTTGAGCGTCTTCTCCAGTTCGAGCCGCTCGACGTTGCCCGCCGTGCCGACGAGGTCGAAGACCGCGCCCGGCGTCCAGGTCGAGCGGTCGACCGTGGCGTGCAGGTGGTCGGGGATGACCCGGGCCAGGTTGTTGGCAAGACCGCCGCCGGTGATGTGGCTGAAACCGTGCACCTCGGCAGTGCGGGTCAGGGCCAGGCAGTCGAGGGAGTAGATCTTGGTGGGTTCCAGGAGCTCCTCGCCGAGCGTGCGGCCGAACTCCTCGACGTGCTGGTCCAAGGTCATCCTGGCCCGGTCGAACACCACGTGCCGGACGAGTGAGTACCCGTTCGAGTGAAGACCGGACGAAGCCATGGCGATGACCGCGTCCCCTTCACGAATGCGGTCGGCGCCCAGGAGCTGGTCGTACTCGACGACACCGGTGCCGGCGCCCGCGACGTCGAAGTCGTCGGGGCCGAGGAGGCCCGGGTGCTCGGCGGTCTCGCCGCCGACCAGCGCGCAGCCCGCCAGGACACAGCCTTCGGCGATGCCCTTCACGATGGCCGCGACGCGCTCGGGGTGGACCTTGCCGACACAGATGTAGTCGGTCATGAACAGCGGCTCGGCGCCACACACGACCAGGTCGTCGACGACCATGCCGACGAGGTCGTGGCCGATGGTGTCGTACACGCCCATCTTGCGGGCGAGGTCGACCTTCGTGCCGACGCCGTCGGTGGCGGAGGCGAGCAGCGGGCGCTCGTAGCGCTTGAGGGCCGAGGCGTCGAAGAGGCCGGCGAATCCGCCGAGGCCGCCCAGGACCTCGGGACGCTTCGTCTTCTTCACCCACTCCTTCATCAACTCGACGGCGCGGTCGCCCGCCTCGATGTCGACGCCCGCGGCTGCGTAGCTGGCACCAGTGGTCTCAGACATGTCTCTGGAGAACTTTCGTGTCGTACTGCAGGGTTTTACGGGCGGCGCAGGGCGTCGGCGGCCGCGGTCGCGGCGGGGCCGGAAGCCAGCTCGGACTCCAGGAGCTGCTTGCCGAGCAGCTCGGGGTCGGGGAGCTCCATCGGGTACACGCCGTCGAAGCAGGCGCGGCAGAGGTTGTCCTTGGGGATCGTCGTCGCTTCGATCATCGCGTCGGTCGAGATGTACGAGAGCGAATCGGCGCCCAGGGACGTGCCGATCTCCTCGATGGTCATGCCGTTGGCGATCAGCTCCGCGCGGGTCGCGAAGTCGATGCCGAAGAAACAGGGCCACTTCACCGGCGGCGACGAGATCCGGATGTGGACCTCGGCGGCGCCCGCCTCGCGGAGCATCTTCACGAGCGCGCGCTGGGTGTTGCCGCGGACGATCGAGTCGTCGACGACCACCAGGCGCTTGCCGCGGATGACTTCCTTCAGCGGATTCAGCTTGAGCCGGATACCGAGCTGGCGGATGGTCTGCGAGGGCTGGATGAACGTACGGCCGACGTAGGCGTTCTTCACCAGGCCCGAGCCGTACGGGATACCGCTTGCCTCGGCGTATCCGATCGCGGCGGGGGTGCCGGACTCCGGAGTCGCTATCACCAGGTCGGCCTCGACCGGGGCTTCCTTGGCGAGTTTCCGACCCATCTCCACTCGCGAGAGGTAGACATTCCGGCCGGCGATGTCGGTGTCCGGGCGCGCCAGGTAGACGTACTCGAAGACACAGCCCTTGGGCTTCGCTTCTGCGAATCGCGAGGTGCGCAGACCGTTCTCGTCGATGGCGACGAGCTCGCCCGGCTCGATCTCGCGGACGAAGCTGGCGCCGCAGATGTCGAGCGCGGCGCTCTCCGATGCGACGACCCAGCCGCGCTCCAGGCGGCCGAGCACCAGCGGGCGGATGCCCTGCGGGTCACGGGCGCAGTACAGCGTCTGCTCGTCCATGAAGACCAGCGAGAAGGCGCCCTGGACCTGGGGAAGGACCTTGGCGGCCGCTTCCTCGACGGTCAGCGGCTTGCCGTCGTCGTCCGTCTGGCCCGCGAGCAGCGCGGTGACCAGGTCGGTGTCGTTGGTGGCGGCGAGCTGGGTGGCCCGGCCGTTCTCCTTGGGCAGCTCGGCGACCATCTCCGCGAGCTGCGCGGTGTTCACCAGGTTGCCGTTGTGGCCGAGCGCGATCGAGCCGTGGGCGGTCGCCCTGAAGGTCGGCTGAGCGTTCTCCCACACGGAGGCACCCGTGGTCGAGTAGCGGGCGTGACCGACCGCGATATGCCCCTGGAGGGAACCGAGCGAGGTCTCGTCGAAGACCTGGGAGACAAGTCCCATGTCCTTGAAGACGAGGATCTGGGAGCCGTTGCTGACCGCGATGCCCGCGGATTCCTGGCCCCGATGTTGGAGGGCGTAGAGCCCGAAGTAAGTGAGCTTCGCGACCTCTTCACCCGGAGCCCAGACACCGAAGACGCCGCAAGCGTCCTGGGGGCCCTTCTCACCGGGGAGCAGGTCGTGGTTGAGTCGTCCGTCACCACGTGGCACGCCACCGAGTGTAGGCGAGATCGACCACTGGTCCGAATTGGGGATACGGACAGGCGGACACCCTGCCCGCTTTTGTAGCTTTCGCGCCTCGCCCCCTCGCAGGGGTCCCCTTTTGCCCTTCGGCCGCGTCCCCGCAGGTGGGCCGGGGTACGCGTCGGCCACTCGCGGTGTTTGCGACTGCGTCGCGAGCCCGCGCCGAGTGTGACGGAGTTCGCTTCGCGGGACGGGGTCGGGCCGGGGCCGGGTGCGGGGGCATGTGCGCTGCGTGAGGACACCCCCTGATTGCGCAGTTCCCCGCGCCCCCAGCAGGGTCGGTGCGGGCTCCCCCGGGCTGCGCCCCGGACCTCGACGACCTTCGGCCCGCTGGCCGTGCGTGGCTGGTCGCGCAGCTCACGCGCCCTGAACCCGATTTCGTCCGCGGGCCGTCGTGGTTGCTCGCACAGTTCCCCGCGCCCCCAGCAGCGTCCGTGCCGGTCCGCACCGGGCATCTTCAGCCCGTCCGGCTACGCCATCACCGGCAGGACCGCCGACAGGTCCGCCCGCTCCCCGCTCGCCGCGACCTTCGCCGAGTCCCGCGCCTCGGCCCACCCCGTACGCCCCGTCGCGAGCCGGATCCACGTGAGCGGGTCGGTCTCGACGACGTTCGGCGGGGTGCCCCGGGTGTGCTTCGGGCCGGCCACGCACTGGACCACCGCGTACGGCGGGATCCGCACCTCGACCGAGCCGCCCGGCGCCTTCACGGCGAGCGCGTCGGCGAGCAGCCGGGTGCAGGCGGCGAGCGCCTGCCGGTCGTAGGGGACGCCGAGTTCGGGCAGGGCGTCGTTCAAGTCGTCGGTGTGGACGACGAGTTCGACGGTCCGGGTCACCAGGACGTCGGCGAAGGTCATCGCGCCGAACCGGGTCGGCATGAGCCGGGTGTCGGCGGTGGCCGCGAAGAGCTCCTCGGTGCGGGCCGCCCGCTGCTCGAAGAGGGCGTCGAGGTCGGCGGTCGAGGCCGCCAACTCCCTTGTTCCGTCGGCCACTTGGTCACCCACCGCCGCCGTGCGGAACGGCCAGTCGAGCAGCCCGACCTCTTGCTTGAGCGGCTCCTCCTCGGCGAGGTAGCGATCCAGCATGCCGAGCGCCATCGTGTGGTGCACGGCGAGCTCGCGCACCGTCCAGTCGCCGAGCCGGGTGGGCCGGGCGAGCTGCTCGGGCGTGAGCGTGCCGACGGCCTGGCGTACGTGACCGAACTGGGCGAGGACGGCGGCCCGGATCTTCACCGGGTCGTACTTGCGGGCGCGCTTCTTGGCCGGGGGCATGAAACCGAGCCTACGCCGGGCCGGGATAGCTCCCTAGGCCATTTTCGACCTGCGCGAACGCCCGCTCGGCGCGCTCCGCGGCGTCGGTCACGACCCACTGCACGGACTCTCCGCCGAGGATGCGGCGGTGGTGCTCGGCGATCAGCGCGTTGCGGGCGCCGGTCAACTGGGCGGCCGCGACCGCGGCGAGCATCGGGTCACCGCCCTCCTCGGTGAGCAGCTCGGCCAGCTCCTGCTGTGCTTCGCGGAAGGCGACGGAGGCGCGCTGGAGCAACACCGGTGTGTTCATGATGAGCTGGCGGGCCTGGAGGGAGCGCGGGTCGTCGTTGAGGCCGACCGACGGGTCGCGCAGCTCGATCATCTCCAGGAACTGGCGGCGTACCGCGGCCACCGCCGACTCGCCGGCCTCTCGCTCGCGCACCGCCCGTACGACATCGCCGACGTCGTTCATCATCGGCGCGGTGACCAGGTCTTCCTTCGTGCCGAAGTAATTGAAGACGGTCATCTTCGAGACGTCGGCGGCGGCGGCGATCTCCGCCACCGATACATGGTCGAAGCCGCGCTCGGTGAACAGGTCGAGCGCGGTGCGCCAGATCCGCATCGCGGTCTCCCGCTTCTTGCGCTCGCGCAGCCCCTCACCAGCAGTCATGCGCATCACTGTACCAGGATGAAATTTAATCCAGGATGAAAGATTGACTCGGTCTATCTTTCTGGTCCATGGTGGTGCCCATGACGAAGACCACGAACACCGCTCGGCCCCTCATGACCAAGACCCAGACCCTCATCGCCATGGCCGTCTGCATCGCCACGATCCTGCTGGCCGTGCTCGACATGAACATCGTGTCGGCGGCCACCGTGCCGATCGCCCGCGATCTCGACCCGGCACATGGAGTCGACAAGATCCCCTGGCTGATCAGCGCCTTCGCGCTCGCCTCGGCCGCGGCGCTGCCCCTGTACGGAAAGCTCTGCGACACCCTCGGCGCGAAGAAGGTCTTCGTCGGCGCCGTCGCCGCCTTCCTGCTCGGCTCGGCGCTGTGCGGTGCCGCCCAGTCGATGACCGAACTGATCGCGGCCCGCGCCCTCCAGGGCCTGGGCGGCGGCGGGCTGATGAGCGTCACCATGGTCGTACTCGCCCAGCTCGGGACCGCGGACGGCAAGGGCGGCAAGAGCGGCAAGAGCGGCAAGAGCGGCAACAAGGGGAGCGGCGTCGGCGGGATCGTCGCGGGCACCGGCATGGCGATCGGCCCCTGGATCGGCGGCACCCTCGCGGACCACGCCAACTGGCGCTGGATCTTCTACATCAACCTGCCGCTCGGCATCGCCGCGCTGATCGGCGCCGTCCTCGTACTGAAGCTCCCGGTCTCCCCGGCCCGCCACCGCATCGACTACCTCGGCGCGGCGCTCGCCGCCGCGTTCACCAGCAGCCTGCTCCTGGCGACCAGCTGGGGCGGCAAGCAGTACGCATGGGGCTCGCCCGAGATCGTCGGCCTGCTCGTGGCCTGCGTCCTGACCCTCGCCCTGTTCCTGCGCCGCCAGACGACCGCCGCCGAGCCGGTCCTGCCGCTGTCGATGTTCAAGGTGCCCCAACTGCGGTACGGCTTCGCCATCCAGGGGCTGCTCGGCGCCGCGATGATGGGCGCGCTGGTCTACGTCATGATCTACCTCCAGGCGGTGCGCGGCCTGGCCCCGGCGGCCTCCGGCCTCTACCTCGTCCCCATGGCGCTCGGCATGACCGCCGTCGGCCTCGCCGCGGGCAGGCTCACCGACCGCGGCTGGCGCATGAAGACCTTCGTGCTGACCGGCACCGTCGCCTCCGCCCTCGCGCTCGCCGTGCTCGCCACCCTCGACGCCGGCACCTCGCTGTGGCAGGTCCGGGGCGCGCTCCTGCTCATGGGCTGCGGGTTCGGCCTGCTGATAGGCCAGCTCATCCCGTACGTCCAGAACGCCGCCCCCGCCCACCAGCTCGGCATCGCGACCACCAGCATCCGGTTCTTCCAGACGCTGGGGAACGCGCTGGGCGCCGCCGTCTTCGGCACGCTGCTCAGCCGGGTGTACGAGGCGAAGGTGCCGGGCGGCTCGACCAGCACCATCGCCCACCTGACCGGCGCCGCCCGCGACACCGCGGTGCACGGCTTCGTCTCCGCGATGGACGTGGTCTTCCTGGTGGCGGCCGGAGTCATGGCGGTCGCCGCGGTCCTGGCCGCCCGCCTCCCCGCCGAGACCCGGCCCGTGCCCTCCACCCCGGTGGAGAGCAAGCAGCTCGTCGACGCCTGAACGCACTTCGGCCCCGTACCTCATCAACTGAGGTACGGGGCCGAGGAGTTGGCGCGTACTAGGCCAGCAGGGCGGGGATGGTCGCCTCGTGGGCCGTGCGCAGTTCGGTCAGCTCCAGGGTGAACTCGCCCTGGACGTCGATGGATTCACCGTCCACGACACCGATCCGGGTCGCCGGAAGACCGCGCGCCCCGCACATGTCGGTGAAGCGCAGCTCCTCGGAGCGCGGCACGGACACGATCGCGCGCCCGGCCGACTCGGAGAACAGGAACGTGAAGGCGTCGAGGCCGTCGGGCACGACGAGCCGCGCTCCCTTCCCGCCCTTCAGGCAGGACTCGGCCACGGCCTGGATCAGACCGCCGTCCGACAGGTCGTGCGCGGCGTCGATCATGCCGTCGCGCGAGCCCGAGATCAGGATCTCGCCGAGCAGCTTCTCGCGGTCCAGGTCGACCTGGGGCGGCAGCCCGCCCAGGTGGTCGTGGACGACCTGGGACCAGGCCGAGCCGCCGAACTCCTCGCGCGTGTCACCGAGGAGGTAGAGCAGCTGCCCCTCCTCGGCGAACGCGATCGGGGTGCGCCGGTTCACGTCGTCGATCACGCCGAGCACCGCGACCACCGGGGTCGGGTGGATGGCGGTCTCACCGGTCTGGTTGTAGAGCGAGACGTTGCCGCCGGTCACCGGAGTGCCCAGCTGGAGGCAGCCGTCCGCGAGACCACGGGTGGCCTCGGCGAACTGCCACATCACGTCCGGGTCCTCGGGGGAGCCGAAGTTCAGGCAGTCCGAGATGGCGAGCGGCTTCGCGCCGGAGGCCGCGACATTGCGGTAGGCCTCGGCGAGCGCGAGCTGGGCGCCGGTGTACGGGTCGAGCTTGGCGTACCGGCCGTTGCCGTCGGTCGCCATGGCCACGCCCAGGTTCGACTCCTCGTCGATCCGGACCATGCCCGCGTCCTCGGGCATCGCGAGCACCGTGTTGCCCTGGACGAAACGGTCGTACTGGTCGGTGATCCAGGACTTGGAGGCCTGGTTCGGGGAGCTCACGAGCTTGAGGACCTGGTCCTTCAGCTCCGCGCCGGACTGCGGACGCGGCAGCTTGCCCGCGTCGTCGGCCTGGAGCGCGTCCTGCCAGGAGGGGCGCGCGAACGGCCGGTGGTAGACCGGGCCCTCGTGGGCGACGGTGCGCGGCGGCACGTCCACGATCTGCTCGCCGTGCCAGAAGATCTCCAGCTGGGAGCCCTCGGTCACCTCACCGATGACGGTGGCGATGACGTCCCACTTCTCGCAGATCTCCATGAAGCGGTCGACGTGCTGCGGCTCGACGACCGCACACATGCGCTCCTGCGACTCGCTCATGAGGATTTCCTCGGGCGAGAGGGAGGAGTCGCGCAGGTGGACGGTGTCCAGTTCGACGCGCATGCCGCCCGAACCGGCACTCGCCAGCTCCGAGGTCGCGCACGACAGGCCCGCGCCACCCAGGTCCTGGATGCCCGCGACGAGCTTCTCCTTGAAGATCTCCAGGGTGCACTCGATGAGGAGCTTCTCCTGGAACGGGTCGCCGACCTGGACGGCCGGGCGCTTGGCCGGGCCGGTCGACTCGAACGTCTCGCTCGCCAGGACCGAGACGCCACCGATGCCGTCGCCGCCCGTGCGGGCGCCGTACAGAATGACCTTGTTGCCGGGGCCCGACGCCTTCGCGAGGTGGATGTCCTCGTGCTTCATCACGCCGATGCAGCCGGCGTTGACCAGCGGGTTGCCCTGGTAGCACTCGTCGAAGACGACCTCGCCGCCGATGTTCGGCAGGCCCAGGCAGTTGCCGTAGCCGCCGATGCCCGCGACGACGCCGGGCAGTACGCGCTTGGTGTCGGGGTGGTCGGCCGCGCCGAAGCGCAGCGGGTCGACGACCGCGACCGGGCGGGCGCCCATGGCGAGGATGTCGCGGACGATGCCGCCGACGCCGGTGGCCGCGCCCTGGTAGGGCTCGATGTAGCTGGGGTGGTTGTGCGACTCGACCTTGAAGGTGACCGCGTACCCCTGGCCGACGTCGACGACGCCGGCGTTCTCGCCGATGCCCACCAGCATCGCGTCGTTCTCGGGGACCTTGTCTCCGAACTGCTTCAAGTGGACCTTGCTGCTCTTGTACGAGCAGTGCTCGGACCACATGACCGAGTACATGGCGAGCTCGGCGCCGGTCGGGCGGCGGCCGAGGATCTCCCGGATGCGCGCGTACTCGTCCTCCTTGAGGCCGAGCTCCTTCCAGGGCTGCTCGACGTCCGGGGTCTCGGCGGCGTGCTTGACAGTGTCGAGAGTCATGAGGCGTTGACCAGCTTCTTCAGGATCGAAGTGAAGAATCCGAGGCCGTCGGTACGGCCCGTACCGATCAGCGGCTCCACGGCGTGCTCGGGGTGCGGCATCAGGCCGACGACGTTGCCGGCGGCGTTGGTGATGCCCGCGATGTCGCGGAGCGAGCCGTTGGGGTTCATGTCCAGGTAGCGGAACGCGACCCGGCCCTCGGCCTCCAGCTCGTCCAGCGTGCGCTCGTCGGCGACGTACCGGCCGTCCATGTTCTTGAGCGGAACCTGGATCTCCTGGCCGGCCTCGTAGTCGGCGGTCCAGGCGGTCTCCGCGTTCTCCACCCGCAGCTTCTGCTCGCGGCAGATGAAGTGCAGGTGGTTGTTGCGGAGCATGGCGCCCGGCAGCAGGTGCGACTCGGTGAGGATCTGGAAGCCGTTGCAGATGCCGAGGACCGGAAGACCGGCCTTCGCCTGCTCGATGATCGTCTCCATCACCGGCGAGAACCGGGAGATGGCCCCGGCCCGCAGGTAGTCGCCGTAGGAGAACCCACCGGCGAGGACGACCGCGTCGACCTGCTTGAGGTCCTTGTCGCGGTGCCAGAGCGAAACCGGCTCGGCGCCGGCGATGCGCACGGCCCGCAGACTGTCCCGGTCGTCAAGGGTGCCGGGGAAGGTGACAACGCCGATGCGTGCAGTCACTTGGACTGCTCCTCGACCTTGACGGTGAAGTCTTCGATGACGGTGTTGGCGAGGAAGGTCTCGGCCATCTCGTGGATGCGGGCGAGGGCGGCCTCGTCGACCGGCCCCTCGACCTCCAGCTCGAAACGCTTTCCCTGACGTACGTCGCCGATCCCCTCGAAGCCGAGACGGGGCAGTGCGCGCTGCACCGCCTGTCCCTGCGGGTCGAGGATTTCCGGCTTGAGCATGACGTCGACTACGACGCGTGCCACTGGCACTCCCGGTGTGGTGTGGTGCGAAGGCGGTTCCCTCAGAGTACCCGCCCAAAAAATCTACGCGGGTAGATATAGCTGACCCCCGATCACGTTCCGGTTTCGGCCGCGACAACACGTGGGAAAAATCCCGAGAAAAAGTCGCCGAAGTCATTGCGTCGGGACACGCTGATGCAATTGGCTGGGCTTCACATTGCAATGGGTGCCGCTGTACAAAGGAATCCCAGCGAAAGCAACATTGCTCCATAACAGCCGGAAGGCCGGTATCGCCGCACGTCAGGCACGTGGGAGTGGCGAGACCGTAGGAAGGAACCGATATCCGTGGCTCAGCGCGTAGTGGTCACACTCTCCGATGACATCGACGGCGGAGAAGCGGCGGAAACGGTCACGTTCGGCCTGGACGGAAAGGTCTACGAGATCGACCTCAATCCCGCCAATGCAAAGAAACTGCGCAAGGCGCTCGCGCCTTACGTGACGGCGGGCCGGAAGCACTCGAAGTCCGGGAAGACGTATCGGCACACCGCCGTCGCGCCCGACCCGGCGGCCGTCCGCGCCTGGGCGCGCTCCAACAAGATGGACGTGCCGGCCCGCGGCCGGATCCCGAAGAAGGTCTACGAGGCCTTCGCCGAGGCGAGCTGACCTCCCGCCCGGGTCCCGTCCGGGGCGGCCCTGCACCCGCCCCGGACACCGGAGTTGCAAACCCCCCCTGCTGATCAGCTAGAGTCTGGAGCACGCCGAGGGGCAAGGCCGAAAGGCCCGGTCCACCGGAGCGTGCGGGTGTAGTTCAGTAGCAGAACATCCCCCTTCCAGGGGGAAGGCGCAGTGTGCAATTCCTGTCACCCGCTCTGCATTGCGTACCGATCCCTCTTGTGGATCAGGTAGAGTAGTGCTCGCACCACGCAGTGAAAGCTGTGTGGCGGCATGCGGACGTGGCTCAGTTGGTAGAGCATCACCTTGCCAAGGTGAGGGTCGCGAGTTCGAATCTCGTCGTCCGCTCAGGAAGCACTGAAGGCCCCAGTTCATCGAACTGGGGCCTTCAGTCATGTCCCGGTCCTCTCCTGACATTTGTCATGGCCGGTGATGACACCGCGCACTGCCCGCGCCCTGTTTCCCGCGGAACGCTGAAGGCATGGCAGGCACAGCGAATGTGATCGAGGCCGAGGAGCTGCGGCGGACCTACGCCGGGGGCTTCGAGGCCGTTTCCGGAATCTCCTTCTCGGTGGCGCGCGGCGAACTCTTCGCGCTGCTCGGCACCAACGGCGCGGGCAAGACCTCCACCGTCGAACTCCTCGAAGGCCTCGCCCCGCCCAGCGGCGGCAGCGTCCGGGTGCTCGGGCACGACCCGTACACCGAACGGGCCGCCGTGCGCCCCCGTACCGGCGTGATGCTCCAGGAAGGCGGCTTCCCCGCCGAGCTCACCGTCGCCGAGACCGTACGGATGTGGGCGGGCTGTACCAGTGGTCGACCAGAAGGTGCGCGGCGGAGCCGCTCGGTGAGGGGCGGTGGTCGGGCGACGGGCGGGGCCGTGGACGAGGCGCTGGAGCTCGTCGACCTGGGACGGCGCTCCGATGTACGGGTCAAGCAGCTCTCGGGGGGCGAGAAGCGGCGGCTCGACCTGGCGCTCGCGCTGCTCTCGCGGCCCGAGGTGCTCTTCCTCGACGAGCCGACGACGGGCCTGGACGCCGAAGGGCGGCGCGACACCTGGGAGTTGGTGCGGGCGCTGCGCGACGGCGGCACCACCGTGCTCCTGACCACCCACTACCTGGAGGAGGCCGAGGCGCTCGCCGAGCGGCTCGCGATCCTCCACAACGGGCGCATAGCGGCGAGCGGCCGGGTCGACGAAGTCGTCGCCGCCCAGCCCTCGCACATCGCCTTCGAGCTGCCCGACGGCTACCACCTCGGCGATCTGCCGCCGCTCGACCGGCTCGGCGTCAGCAGCCACGAGACGAGCGGCCGCACCGTACGGCTGAAGACGAACGCGCTCCAACAGGCCGCCACCGGGCTGCTGTTGTGGGCCAGGGACAGCGGGGTCGAGCTGCGGGGGCTCGACGTGCGCTCGGCCTCGCTCGAAGAGGCGTTCATGAAGATCGCGCAGGACCAGCGCCAGGAAGAGGAGACCCTCCGATGACGACCACTTCGGACGCGGTACGGAGCCCGGTGCGGGCGAGGGAGCGGACCCCCAACACCGCGGCGGACCGCATGAAGGCGCTGGGGCGCGCCGAACTCACCCTGCTCGCCCGCAACAAGTCCGCGATGTTCACCGTCCTCGCGCTCCCGACCGTGCTCACCGTCTCGATGCACTCGGCCGTCAGCAGCATGGACCTGAAGCAGACCGGGCTCACCGTCGGCACGGTGCTGCTGCCCGGCGCGCTCGGCTACGTGCTGCTGTTCGCGGTGTATTCGACGCTGACGGGCGTCTACGTCGTACGCCGTGAGGAACTCGTTCTGAAACGGCTGCGCACCGGGGAGTTGCGCGACCTGGAGATCCTGGCGGGGGCGGCGCTGCCCGCGGTGCTCATCGGGCTCGCGCAGGCCGTGCTGCTCGCGGTGGGCGGCTCGGTCCTGATGGACGTGCCGGTTCCGGGGACCCTGTGGCTCGCGGTCGTCGGGCTGCTGCTCGGCATGGTCGTGATGGGCGCGCTCGCCGCAGCGACCGCCGCCGTCACCAAGTCCGCGGAGGGCGCCCAGATCGCGGTCATGCCCATGATGATGCTGTCGATCGCCGGCTCGGGCATGGTCGTACCGCTGGACGTGCTGCCCGGCAAGCTGGCCTCGTTCTGCGAACTGCTGCCGCTGAGCCCGGTGGTGGGCATGATCCGGGACGGCTGGACCGGCGCCGGTACGGGCGAGGTGCTGCGGGAACTGCTCGTCATGGTTGTCTGGACGTTCATCGCGGTACTGGTCGTGCGCAAGCGCTTCCGCTGGGAGCCGCGGCGTTGAGACAGTGCTGAGACAGGGGGGACGGCAGGGTGTTCGGCCGGATACGAGCGTGGCATCGACGGCACTGGCACGACCGCAGCAGGGTCGAGAAGGTCGAGGTCCAGAGCCGGCTGTTGTGGCGGTGCTCGACCTGGTTCCTCTTCCTCAGCTGGGATGTGCCGTTCGTCGCACCGGGCATGCGGCACGGCCCGTTGCAGCTGGCCCTCGGCGTAGCGACGGTCGTGGTCGGCGCAGCGCAGGCCTTCCAGGGCAACAAGGTCCACCGGCTGGCCTGCGACCACTACCTCGGGCGCATCGAGGAGCCGCGGCGCGGGCTGCTGGTGGCCGGGGGCCTCTGCGCGCTCTCGCTCGCCCTGCTCGCGGGGCTCCGGGCCGCGCACGGCATCGGTGATCCGACGCTCCTGCTCGTCGTGCTGTACATCATGATGCCGTTCGGAATGACGTACTGCCTGCTCGTCCCGCCCCGCACCTTCCTCTGGCGGTTCGCGCTGCTCGGCATCCCGGTCGTGGCGGTGCTGGCGCCCGCCGAAGTGGCGGGCGCCCAGCTGTTCGGCCTCGCGATCGGGGTGGCCCTGTCCGGCCTGTACGCCCTGCTGGTCTCGCGCTGCGGGGCCTGGACGCTGTCGGTGATGTGGGAGTCGGACCGGGCCCGACAGACCGAGGCCCGGCTCGCCGTCGCCGAGGAACGGCTGCGCTTCGGGCGGGACATGCACGACGTGCTCGGCCGCAACCTCGCCGTCATCGCGCTGAAGGCCGAGCTCGCCGTCCAGCTCGCCCAGCGCGGCCGGCCCGAGGCGGTGGCACAGATGGTGGAGGTGCAGCGCATCGCCCAGGAATCGCAGAAAGAGGTACGGGAAGTGGTGCGCGGCTATCGCGAGGCGGACCTCGGCGTGGAGATCGAGGGCGCCCGGGGCGTCCTGGAGGCGGCCGGGATCGGCTGCGACTACAGCGGGCCTTCCGAGGAGCTGACCGTCGAGGTGCAGTCGGCGCTCGGCTGGGTGGTGCGCGAGGCCACCACCAACGTGCTGCGGCACGGGGACGCCCGCAGCGTCGCGATCAGGCTCGCCGTCGGCGGGCGCACCGCGACGCTGGTCGTCGAGAACGACGGCGTACCCGAGCGGCCCCACACCACCCCCGGTTCCGGCCTCGCCGGCCTGCGCGAACGGCTGTCCGCGCTCGGCGGCACCCTGGAGGCGGGCCCCGCGGGCGAGGGTCTTTTCCGGCTGACCGCGGAGGTGCCCAGATGAGCCGCGTACGCGTGCTGCTCGCGGACGACGAGCATCTGATCCGGGGCGCACTCGCCGCCCTGCTCGGCCTGGAGGACGACCTGGAGGTGGTCGCGGAGGCCGCGTCCGGGCCCGAGGCGCTCGCGATGGCGCGGGCCCACCGGCCCGATGTGGCGGTCCTCGATCTGGAGATGCCGGGGGCGGACGGTGTGACAGTGGCCACAAAGCTGCGGGCCGAACTGCCGTCCTGCCGGACCATGATCGTGACCAGTCACGGGCGTCCCGGCCACCTCAAGCGGGCGCTCTCGGCGGGGGTGCGGGGCTTCGTCCCGAAGACGGTGAGCGCCCAGCGGCTCGCCGAGATCATCCGCTCCGTACATGCCGGAAACCGTTATGTGGACCCGGAGTTGGCCGCCGACGCGATCTCCGCAGGGGACTCCCCGCTGACCGTGCGCGAGGCCGAGGTGCTCGGGTTCGCGGCCGACGGGGCGCCCGTCGCGGAGATCGCCGAGCGGGCCGCGCTGTCGCAGGGGACGGTGCGGAACTACCTCTCGTCGGCCGCCGCCAAGCTGGGCGCGGAGAACCGTCACACGGCGGTGCGTCTCGCCCGCGAGCGCGGTTGGGTATAGTGGTCTCCGCGCCACGGCGCATGCGAACGTAGCTCAGCTGGTAGAGCACCACCTTGCCAAGGTGGATGTCGCGAGTTCGAACCTCGTCGTTCGCTCAGAAGAAGAAGCCCCCGGCCACCCGGCCGGGGGCTTCTTCGCTTACGACCAGCTGTTGCCGGTGAGCTGCTCGTAAGCCTCGATGTACTTGCCCCGGGTCGCGTCCACGACCTCCTGCGGCAGCGCGGGCGGCGGGCGCTCGCTCGTGCGGTCCCAGCCGGAGGCCGGCGAGGTCAGCCAGTCACGCACGTACTGCTTGTCGTACGAGGGCTGGGCGCGGCCCGGCTCCCAGGTCGCGGCCGGCCAGAAGCGCGAGGAGTCCGGGGTGAGGACCTCGTCGGCGATGACGAGCTCGTCGCCCGCGAAGCCGAACTCGAACTTGGTGTCCGCGAGGATGATGCCCCGCTCGCGCGCGATGTCGCGGGCCCGGCCGTACACGGCGAGGGTGGCCTGGCGCAGCTGGGCGGCGGTCTCCGCGCCGATCCGGCGGGCCACCTCCTCGTAGCTCACGTTCTCGTCGTGGTCGCCCACGGCGGCCTTGGTGGCGGGCGTGAAGATCGGGGCGGGCAGCTCGGAGCCGTTGGACAGGCCCTCGGGCAGCGCGAGGCCGCACACCGTACGGGACGCGTTGTACTCGACCAGGCCGGAGCCCGCGAGGTAGCCGCGGGCGACGCACTCCACCGGGACCATCGCGAGCGACCTGCACACAAGGGTGCGGCCCGCCCAGTCGGCCGGGGCACCCTCGGGGAGCTCCTCGGAGATGACGTGGTTGGGCACCAGGTCGGCGAGCAGCTCGAACCACCACAACGAGAGCTGGGTGAGCACCCGGCCCTTGTCGGGGATCTCGGTGGGCAGCACCCAGTCGTACGCGGACATCCGGTCGCTGGCGACCATCAGCAGGTCGCCGGCCTCGTTCTGATAGAGGTCACGCACCTTGCCCGTGTGGAGGTGGGTCAGGCCCGGCACCTGCTGGGGCTCGGGCTTTTCTACGAATCCGGACACGGTTCCTCCGCGTAGGTTGATCCAGGAGCGATTCCGATTCTCTCGCATGCGGCCGGGTACCCAGATCGCGGGTCTTGCGCGGGGGCGTACGTCGGAGTCAGTCCCGCTTGCAGATGCGGTCCAGGAGGTTGGCCGTGGCGCGCTGGATGCGGCTGTCCACGTGGCCGGGCCGGTCGAGCGCCGGTGACCAGGCGAAAGTGCCCGAGGCGAAGACGAGCGCGCCGGAGGGGGCCCGGTACAGCGACGTCTCCTGGTGGCGGACGTGCTGCTCGCCGTCCCGGTACGGGGAGTGGGCGAGCAGGATGCGGTCCTGGTGCTCGGGGAGCGCGGTGCGCGGGTAGTAGCGGTCGGCCTCGCCCGCGACCAGGCCGTCGATCTCGTCGCCGTCACCGGCCCCGGTCGCCTCCCACAACCAGTGGTCCGCGTTGCGTACGACCATGGGGTACGGCTCGGGCACGCGGCCCGCGTACTGGATGCCCAGGAGTTGCTGCTCGGGCCGGGCGACCTCGCGCCACAGGGCGGGGCGGCCGGGGCCGCGCCGCTTGCGGCAGGTGAGGAGGCGGTCGGGCACGCCGGACGGGGACGGCCCCAACTCCACTTGCCAGTAGAGGGAGTTCGCGGAAAGGAAGACGAGCGAGGTGCCGCCGTCGCGAGCGAGCTCCACGGTGCGGCGCATCGGGGCCGACCAGTACTCGTCGTGGCCGGGGAAGACGAGGCCCCGGTAGCGGGACGGGTCCACACGGCCCGCGTGCAGGTCGCGGGCGTCCGCGTAGGCGAGGTCGTAGCCGTAGCGCTCGGCCCAGCGGATGAAGTCGTAGGCGTGGCCGACGTGCAGGGGCAGGCCCGCGCCCGCGAACGGCCGGTCGAAGGAGACCGTGATCGCCGCGTCCACCTCGCCGAGCAGCCGGCCCTCCTCGTCCCAGGCGTGGTAGAGGCTGGCGCCGGTGCGGCCGTCCTCCGGGAAGAGGTTGTACGCCTGCCAGGTGATGTCGGGCAGCAGCAGGAGCAGATCGGCGGGGTGGCTGTCGCGGACGGTGAACGGGATGTGCGAGCGGTAGCCGTCCGCGGTGGTCAGCACGGCGACGTGCGCGCCGATCGAGGCGTGCGAGGGCACCTGGTAGCGCCAGGACTGCCACCAGTGGTGACAGGAGACGGTGCGGTCGGCCGCCAGCGGGGGCGGCTGGACGATCCCGGAGAGCCGGGGGCTGGTGGCGATCTTCGCGGCCCCGTCGCCGCCGTAGTGTCCGATCCGGTAGACGTCCACGGTGAACTGCTGCGGGGGGTCCACGGTGATGTGGAAGTCGATGGCCTCGCCCGGAGCGACGGCCCCGCTGGAGGCGAACCCCTTGATCTGCTGGTGTACGTCGTCGGCGGTGCGCGGGCCGGTGGCCCGGGCGGTGCTGCGCGGAGTGCCGCGCTGGGCCGGGACGTGGTCGACGTACCAGGGCACCACGTGCCCGGTGTCGTCGAAGTAGGTCTCGCTGCCGCGCAGCCAGGGCAGCGGGCCCTGCCCGAAGGGGTCCGAGACGGCGTGCGCGAGGGCACCCGACTCCCAGCGCCGGATGTGGTCCGACCGTTCCACCCCCATGTCACTCCCCTCCCTCGATCCCCCGAGACAACAGTTGATGCGACTGTGGTGCGCCGTCTGACAGCTACCGGTCCCCAGCACATCACATAACGCACGCACTCCGTCACCGTTCGTCGCGAATTGACGTTAAGGGGAAGGGTTCATTCCGGATGTGTTCCGGCTGCGGTGCGGATGCATTGCGGATACGCGGGGCCAACTCGGCGCGGTGGGGGCCCTGTTGGGGGCGGGCCGAGGTGCCGATGCCGGGCGGGGGCTCGCTCAGACCAGCCGTACCGGCTTCTCCGGGCGGATGCCGACGGAGGACAGCCAGGTGCGCAGCGCATCAGCGTCGCCGTCCTCGACCAGGGTCAGCACGGGCGAGGCGAGGTCCGAGCGGCGTACGTCGTCGACGAGCAGCGAGGGGCCGTCCAGCCAGTCGAGCCCGGGCAGAGCGCCCGCCGTGTCGACCGCCGCGCAGCACACCATCGCCGTCACATGGTCGGCGAGCAGCTCGCGGCCGGTGCGGGGCGGCTGGAGCGGGAAGAGCGGCACCGCGTCGGCCCCCCAGGACTCCGGGCCCGGTGCGGGCGGCGCGGACGCGGCCTCCTCGCCGGCCACTTCCGCCGCGATCCCGGCGGCCAGGCGCTCCCCGGCCTCGCCGTCGGAGGCGGTGAGGTGGTCGATGACGCGGGCCAGCGTCGGGGCGGCGGGCTCCGTGTCGCGGCGCTCGCCCAGCGCGTCGAGGACCCGGTGCAGCCGGGCCGCCTCGGTGCGCCACTTGCGGTCGACGACCTCCTCCGGGTACGCCGCCCAGTCGACCGGCGCCCAGGCGGGGCCGGGCTCGGCGGGGCCGCCGTGGAACAGCCGGGCGGCGAGCAGCGAGGTCGCCTCGTCGGCCGCGCCGGGCTCCTCCAGGAGGTCGCAGGCCGGCCGCTCGCCGAGCCGGGAGGCGAAGCCCTCGGCCAGCCGGTCGCGCCGGGACAGCTCGGTGAGCGCGGAAACCACTCCCGCATCGAGCCGGGAGGGCCAGCGCCCCATCCGCCAGGCGGGCAGCGCGACCCGGGTCAGCAGCCGGTCCCAGCCCGCGTAGGCGAGCCCGACCTGCTCCTGGGCGACGATGCGCACCCCGTAGTCCACCGCCTGCGCTCGCTCGGACGCGGCGGCGGCGACCCCGCGCTCCATTTCGGCGGCGTGCACCCGGCAGCCGCGCAGGAGCAGCCGGGCGATCGATCCGACGAAGCCGAGCGGTATGCGCCGCAGCAGGCCGAGCCCGGGCCTGGCGGCCACGCCGACGGCCGCGTCGAGGCCCCGTACGAACCGGCGGGCGGCGGCTATGTCCGGGTGCGCCGAGGGACCCGTACCGGCGACAACGGGGGCGAGGATCGCGCGCAGCTCGCCGACGCGCATCCACCACATGAAGGGCGAGCCGATGACCAGGACCGGCGCGGCCGGCACCCGCCGGGCACGGCCGGAGCGCACATCGGCTCCGCGTATGAAGCGAGCGGGCATCGCCCCCTGCCCGGCACCGGTGTGCGCCGGATGCGTACGGTCCTCCAGCCAGCTGTCGCAGTCCGGGGTCAGGGCTATCGCGGAGGGCGGAGGCACATCGAGCCGCTCGGCCAGGTCCCTGACCAGGCGGTACAGGTCGGGGGCGGCCGATTCGGCGAGGTCCACCGTGGGGGACAGGGCCGGTCTTGCCCGGACGATCACCGCCGCCACGGCGGCCGCGAGCAGCAGCACGAGCAGCGCGGTGGCGATGACCGCCCAGCGAGCGCTGTCCCAGCCGCTGCCCTCGATGCGCCCCTGCGCGGCCGCGACGATCAGCACGACGGCGACGGCCGCCGGCAGCAGGGCCACGGCCAGCGCCCTGCTACGGATGCGCAGCACGGCGAGAGCCCGCGAGCGCGCATGCTGCGCACCCGCCTCTCCACCCATTCCTGTACCGGACACGGCCGGACTTCACCCCCTCTGCCCTGCGGCGTCGTTGCTCACTCCCCCACTGTGGCACCCGCCACTGACATCGCAATGCCGGTGGGCCAAGTGCCGGAACGCCTTCGCCGCACCCTAGTTGGGGCGTCGGCAGGAGTCATCCGGATGGGCCACTCGTCACCCGATGGAATGGCTTTGGGCAAAGGTGCGGTTGTTCCGGGCCGGGCTACCGCGGGGCTTCCGCCGGGGTTCTTCGGGTCTTCCGCCGGGGCTCTCCGAGGCCGGTACGGGCTGATGCGCAGCTTCTCCAGGGCTCCCGCGCGGCTGCTACTGGGCTGGTGCGGGGCTTCGACGGGGCCTCCAAGGGGCTTCTACGGCATGGGCCAAGCGCCCGCCGCGCCCCGGCGGGCACAACAGCGGGGCCCCGGTGCGCACACCGGGGCCCCGCGGAATTCTGGCGCAGTTCAGCCCTGTGCCCCGGCCGCCTTGCGGGCGATGTCGGTGCGGTGCTGCGAGCCGTCGAGCCGGATCCGGCCCACCGCCGTGTACGCCCGCTCCCGGGCCTGGGCGAGGTCCTTGCCGGTCGCGGTGACCGAGAGGACCCGGCCGCCCGCGCTGACGACCGTGTCGCCGTCCCGCCTGGTCCCGGCGTGCAGGACGTACGCGGTGGGCTCGTCCTGGGCCGCGACCTCGGCCAGGCCCTCGATGGGGTCGCCGGTGCGGGGCGTCGCGGGGTAGTTGTGGGAGGCGATGACCACGGTCACAGCCGCGTCGTCGCGCCAGGTCAGCGGCGGTTCGGCGTCCAGGGTGCCGTTGGCCGCGTGGAGCAGCACGCTCGCGAGCGGAGTCTTGAGGCGGGCCAGCACGACCTGCGTCTCGGGGTCGCCGAACCGGGCGTTGAACTCGATGACCCGCACCCCGCGCGAGGTGATCGCGAGGCCCGCGTACAGAAGGCCGGAAAACGGCGTTCCACGGCGGCGCAGCTCGTCGACGGTCGGCTGGAGCACGCTCGCCATGACCTCGTCGACGAGCTTCGGGTCGGCCCACGGAAGCGGCGAATAGGCGCCCATGCCACCGGTATTGGGGCCTTCGTCGCCGTCGAGCGCGCGCTTGAAGTCCTGTGCGGGCTGGAGCGGCAGGACGGTGACGCCGTCGGTGATCGCGAAGAGCGAGACCTCGGGGCCGTCGAGGAACTCCTCGATGACGACGCGTTCGCAGGCCAGCGCGTGGTCCCGGGCGACGGCGAGGTCGGCCGTCACGACGACGCCCTTGCCGGCCGCGAGACCGTCGTCCTTCACCACGTACGGAGCACCGAAGGCGTCGAGCGCCTCGTCGATCTCCTCGGGGGTGGTGCAGACGTAGGAGCGGGCGGTCGGCACGTTCGCCGCCGCCATCACGTCCTTGGCGAAGGCCTTGGAGCCCTCCAGCTGGGCGGCCGCCTTCGAGGGGCCGAAGCAGGGGATGCCCGCGGCGCGTACGGCGTCGGCGACTCCGGCGACGAGGGGCGCCTCGGGCCCGACGACGACCAGGTCGCTCTTCAGCTGGACGGCGAGGCGGGCGACCGCGTCCCCGTCCATCGGGTCCACGGGGTGGAGCTCGGCGACCTCCGCGATCCCGGCGTTGCCGGGGGCGCAGTACAGCGCCGTCACGTCGGGGTCGAGGGACAGGGAACGGCACAGGGCGTGCTCGCGGGCACCGCCGCCGATGACAAGGACCTTCACGGCAGCCAGCCTAGCCGCCGCGATGGCGTGATCTTTGTGCGGGCCACCAGGTGGACCCCTACCCCTCGTTCGTATATTCCTCCACCACGGTCGCCCCGAGCTCGCGCACGATCAGGTCGTGCCCGGACAGCGCGTTGTCCACGAGATCCGGGTCGTCGTCCTCCGGAGTGTCGTCCTCAAGCCGCACGGGCGGAGGCTCCTCGTGGCGTACGTCGTGCCGTACGGGAGCGGCGGCCTGCGGCGGCTGCTGTGTGGGCTGTACGGGAGCGGGCGCGGCCGGGGTCGCGGGCCGGGGAGCCTGCGGGGAGGCCTGCGGCGGCTGGTACTGCTGGGCGGGCGGGGACGGGGGCCGGGACGGGCCGCCGCCGAAGTTGCCCGCGGCGGGCGGGGGCTGGGCGCCGCCCGACGGGTCGATGATCGCCTCGACCTTCCACTGCACCCCGAACCGCTCGGAGAGCACGCTGCGCAGCACGTCCTCGCTGCCGCTGCTCGCGAAGTTGTCGCGGGCGCCCGCGTTGATGAAACCGAGCTGGACGGTGGTGCCGTCGAACCCGGCCACCTGCGCGTTCTGACTGAGCAGGATCCAGGTGAAGCGCCGCTTGTTCTTGACCGCCTCCAGAATGTCCGGCCACATGTTGCGCACCTGCATGGCGTTGCCCTGGGCGACGGGGGCGGGCGCCTGCTCGGCGGGAGCGGGGGCGGGGGAAGCCTGGGGAGCCGGGGCGGGCTCGGGAGCAGGCGTGGCCGAGGGCCAGGCGCCGGCGGAGGGCGCGGGGGCGGGCGACGCGGGGGCCGATGCGCCGGGCCACGCCCCGGGGCGGCCGCCCCCCTGCCCGGGCGCGGCAGCCGACGGCCAGGCCCCGGCGGGACTCTGCTCCGCGGGCTGAGCGGGCTGGGCCTGGGCGGGCCGGCCCTGGGCCGCCGGCGCCTGCTGAACGGGCTGCTGCTGGACAGGGGGTTGCTGCACGGGCGCCTGCTGCACCGGCGGAACGGGAGGCGCACCGGCCCCCGCGTGGGCGGGCCCGCCCACGGGCGCGGGCCCCCCGGCTCCCGCACCCCGCACAGCAGCCCGAGCAGCCTCGGGCCCGCCGGGTCCGCCCTGCATCGGCGCATGCGCCTCGGGCCCGGGCACGTACCCCATGGCGGGCCCACCGGCGGGCGCCGCCTGGAAGTTGGCCCCGCGCTCAAGGCGGTCGATACGGGCCTGGAGCGAGCGCTCGTCGTCGTACGCGGCAGGCAGCAGCACCCGCGCGCAGATCAATTCGAGCTGGAGCCGCGGCGAGGTGGCCCCGCGCATCTCGGTGAGCCCGGCGTTGACGAGATCGGCGGCCCGGCTCAGCTCGGCGGCCCCGAACACCGAGGCCTGGGCCTGCATCCGCTCGACGACATCGGCGGGGGCGTCGATGAGCCCCTTCTCCCCGGCGTCGGGAACGGCGGCGAGGATGACAAGATCACGCAGCCGCTCAAGAAGATCGGCAACAAACCGCCGAGGGTCATTCCCGCCCTCGACAACCCGGTCGACCACCTCAAAGGCAGCAGCACCGTCGCCCGCCGCGAAGGCGTCGACAACGGAATCGAGCAGAGACCCGTCGGTGTACCCGAGCAGGGCGGTGGCCATGGCGTACGTCACACCGTCCTCGGCGGCACCGGCGAGCAGCTGGTCCATGACGGACATGGAGTCACGCACGGACCCGGCCCCGGCCCGCACGACGAGCGGCAGCACGCCGTCCTCGACCGGAATGCCCTCGCGCCCGCAGACGTCCCCGAGGTACTCCCTCAAGGTGCCCGGCGGAACCAGCCGGAACGGATAGTGATGCGTACGCGACCGAATGGTCCCGATGACCTTCTCGGGCTCGGTGGTGGCGAAGATGAACTTGAGGTGCTCCGGCGGCTCCTCGACGACCTTCAGGAGGGCGTTGAAACCGGCCGAGGTCACCATGTGCGCCTCGTCGATGATGTAGATCTTGTACCGGCTGGACGCGGGCCCGAAGAAGGCCTTCTCGCGCAGCTCACGGGCGTCGTCGACACCACCGTGCGAAGCGGCGTCGATCTCGATCACATCGATGGAACCCGGCCCGTTGCGCGCGAGGTCCTGGCAGGACTGGCACTCCCCGCAGGGCGTGGGCGTCGGGCCCTGCTCGCAGTTCAGACATCTGGCAAGGATTCGGGCACTGGTCGTCTTGCCACAGCCACGCGGCCCGCTGAACAGGTACGCGTGATTGACCCGGTTGTTCCGCAGCGCCTGCTGCAGCGGGTCGGTGACATGCTCCTGCCCGATGACCTCGGCGAACGACTCGGGGCGGTAGCGGCGGTACAGCGCAAGGGACGACACACATACGAGGTTATCGGGGCCCACCGACAACCGGCTCCGCCGACGGCGGCCCACCCGCCGTGCGCCCGCCGAAACAGCGCCCCACCCAGGGGAAACGAAGCCCCCCGCCCCACAAAATCAAGCGCCCCCCACGCACCCGCCAGAGCCGACCTACCCTTGCTGCCTTCCGGCCCTGGGGGAGTTCAGTCAGATAGCGCCACGTGAGGGGCTCCGCACAGGGTACCCGATCCCTGACGTGGGAACGAGTTCGCGAGCACCCCTCAACGTCTTGTATTGTTTGCCGCGGAGGATTCGCCTAGTGGCCTAGGGCGCACGCTTGGAAAGCGTGTTGGGGGCAACCCCTCACGAGTTCGAATCTCGTATCCTCCGCCAGTGCCTCACCGGGCACGATGTCGAAGGGCCCCACCGTTCGCGGTGGGGCCCTTCGACGTTCGTAGTCTCATCTACAGTCTCAACGCGCTCCGGCGGAGCCGTCCGAACCGTCGTTGTCGGCGGTCTTTGCCACCTCCCAGATGAGACCGCCGACCCGCTGCGCCACGTCGGCCAGGATTCCTCCCGTCACGTGCTGATAGCGGGCAGCCATCGCCGTGGACGACCAACCCATGATCTGCATGACGACCCGTTCCGGGACTCCGAGGATGAGCAGCACCGTGGCGGCCGTGTGCCGGGCATCATGCAACCGCCCGTCGCGAACCTTCGCATCCGTGAGCAACTGCTTCCACGCGTCGTAGTCGGTACTGGGCACCAGCGGCGTACCCACAGGGGAGGCGAAGACGAATCCCGTCTCCTGCCACTCCTGAGCGGCCCGCACCCGTTCACGCTCCTGCTCCTGCTTGTGCAGCTCCAAGAGCCGGACCAGTTCGTCAGGCACCCCGATCACCCGGCGGCCGGCACGCGACTTCGTGTTCGCCGTGTCCTCGTTCTTCCGGACGCGCTGCTTGCAGTACCCCGACTTACGGCCACACTCGCCACCGCAACCGTGCAGGTACTTCGGGCGAAGCCGGTTCTTCCGCACGCGCAGGACGCCCGCCTCCAGGTCGACGTCAGACCAGCGCAGCCCCAGGGCTTCCCCCTGCCGTAGCCCAAGGGCGAGCGCGATGGACCAGCGAGCGCTGTTCCGGAGCTTGGCCGCTTCGGAGAGGAGGCGCTGCACCTCTTCGATGTCGTACGGCTCGACCTCTTCGTCCTCGATCCGGGGCGGCACGGCGAGCGAGGCCACGTTCCGAGTGACGTGGCCGCGCCGCATGGCGTGGTTGAGCGCCGTGCGGATCGTGCGGTGGGCCTGATGCGCGGTGGCGGGCTTGCTGCCGTTGGCCAGCATCTTCGTGTAGAAGCGCTCCAGGTGTTCCGGCTCCAGCTTGTCCAGCCGGTGAGCACCGACCCCGGGGACCAGGTGCACCCTGACAGCCACCTCATACCCGGCGTACGTGTTCTCGCGGACCGACGGTTTCGCGATCTCCTCCACCCAGTGCAGGAGCCAAGCCTTCACGGTCCACGGCCGTCCAGGCTTCCGGACCTTCCCCGCGTCCCGCTGCTTCTCCAGCTCACGGACCTTCTTGATGACTTCCGCTTCGCTGACCTTGCTCATGACGTGGCGCCGGTCCGGCCGTCCGTCGTCACGGACGCCGACCGTCACCCGGCCGTGCCAATACCCGTCCTTTCCAAAGTAGATGGACGATGCCCCATCAGGGCGTTTGGCGCGCTTCTCCATGATTCTCCTTACGCGGCAACGGACTTGGGGCGGGACTGCATGTGGGCGTCCAGGTAGGCACTGATGGCCTTAACGGGAACGCGGCGGAGCCGACCGATAGGCACGGTCTCCACCTCTCCCTCGCGGATGAGGGCGTACATGGTGGTGCGTCCGACGCTGAGGCGGCGGGCCGCCTCCTCGACCGTGAGCGCGAGGAGTGTGGGGTCGAACTCGACTTCGGCGTCCGATACGAACGCGGCGGTGGTCGTCACGGAGCAACCTCCTGGGCAGAGTTCCGGAATGGCGGGGGATTCATGGGCAGTGCTGTCCGAAGCGGGGATTTCTGCGTCATCGCGTCATCCGCGTCACCCGGGTCTTTGACCTGCGGTTTCGGGTGACGCAGAGGCGCGGGGTCTGCGTCACCGGTGACACAGGCCGTCCGTCATCGGGTGACGCAGGTGACGCACGATGACGCAGGATTCGGCGGTCTGCGTCACCGGCGTTATCGCAGGTCAGGGGCCGTCTGGCGGGCCGTGGTGACGCGGGTGACGCAGGTCTTCCCTTCTTAGGAAAAGAAGGGGCTGGTTTCTGTGGTGGTGCGGCCGTCGCTCAGAGCGTGAATGCGGAGCCGCGTTCGCGGCACGACCTTTGCAGCAGCGGCAAGCCGCCGGAACAGCAAGAGGAGCACCCGTGCGGGCGTGCTCCTCTTGCTTGTCCGCCCGTACGGCCGGTTAGAAGGCGGTCTGTTGCTCGTGCGACAGGGCTCGGGCGGCCGTACGGCTCATCTCGATGTACCGGGCGGTCTTGTTGCGGCCTCAGTCGACCAGGACGCCCCGGGCGGCCAGGGTCGGCTGTAGGCGCTTGAGGCGGTCGGACAGCACCTTGCCGGTGGTCGGCCAGCCCTTGGGTAGGGGGCGGCATTCCTCCCCGCTGTAGAGGCCGGTGAGGGCGTGCAGCCACTCCGCCGACGTCATCCGCACATCGGCACCCGGATCGAGGGTGGCGGCGTGCTTGAGAACGGTCTGCGCCAACAGGTCGCCCTCGATGACGTCATCGTTCAGGTCGTCCAGGCTGGCCCGGTAGGCGTCCAGCGCACCGAGCCCGCAGACCGCATCGAACTGGGCGCACAGGTGCGCGAAGTCGGCCATCCGCAGGTCGGTCGGCGTGACCGCCTCGGCGGCCCGCACCTTCACCGCCAGGTCCAGCAGCGACCCGAGCACGACGGGCAGCGCTTCGGCGTAGTCGGCCCACAGCTCGGCTTCGGTGCGCCGGATCCGGGGCCGCTCCAGCCGCAGCGGCAGCAGTCGCTCAGCCAGGTCGGGCCGGATGACGCCGACGTCGATACCGGTCAGCAGCAGGGGGCGCCGGTAGCGGGAGCGGTAGACGTCCCCGTCGCTGAACAGCGCGCGCTTGATCGACTCAGCGCCGGTCACGATGCAGCACATCAGGTCCGACAGGTCCGGGGGCAGGTGGGAGAGGTTGTCGAGAGCGGTGACCCATCCGGCGGCCACGGCCGTGATCAGGTTCTCCTCATCCTTCGGAGCCCGCCGCAGGTCGCCGGTCATCCCTTCGAGGATGCGCACCAGCATCCGGCCGCCGGTCGACTTCCCCGCGCCCTGCGGACCGGTCAGGAACGGGGCCGGGACGGGCACGGACGGCTCCAGACAACCGAGCAGCCAGGCGATAGCCAGGCACTCGGTTGCCGGGCCCGCGAAGTTGCACAGACCCAAGAGCAGGTCGATGCCCTTGCCGTCGGTGTCCGTCGCGGGCAGGGGCAGTTCGCCGGTGAGCTGGGTGCGCCGCCAGCACACCTCACGCGGGTCGGGAACGGCGATCTCCCACCCGGTGGGGTGGATACGGACGGACTGCCCGTCGTCGCGGCCCAGGTCCAGCCAGGTCGCCCCGTCGAACCCTGGGGCGACCCGGATGTGCGTGGGTTGAACGTCCTGGGCGAGTGCGAGTGCTTCGATCAAGTCCAACGCCTCCTTCATGGCGGTGCCGTTGAACACGCCAAGACCGTCCCGGAACAGATCGACCATGAGTTCCTGCCGGTGGCTCCCGGTCGTGCCCTGCGAGCGGATCGGCCGCGCGACGGGGTGGCCGTTGCGCTGCGCGTACACGGTCCCTTCCGTGGTGCGGAAGTACCGGAAGTGGGACTGCGCGTAGTCGGTGATGATCTGCCGGGCGGGGTTCTTGTCCTCCTCGGACATCGCGCTCACATCCCCAGGGCAGTACGGGCGTTGGCCCACGCATCCGCGCAGTGCCGGGCGGATTCGCCCCTGGCCTGAGCGGCCGTGAACAGCCGGGCCGTGTGGGCGTCGGTGAGGCAGCCGCACCGGCCATGCGTGGACAGCACCGCGAGGAACGTGCGGTACACAGTCGCGTGCACCGCGCTGCGGGCGTCGGCGATGCGCTGCTCCGCCATGGCGATACCGCGCTCCAGGTAGGCGGGTGTGCGGTGACGGCACTCCCCGCCCCCGTCCAACGCGGCCACGGTGACCACGGACGGACGCCGGACCGTGGACGGCTTCACGACCAGCGCACGCACCACGTCCGGCAGGGCAGTGAGGATGCCGGTGCCGTGGCCGCGCCAACGGGCGTAGGCCATCGTCGACTTGATGTCGACACCGTCCCGGACGCCGTTCACCGACCGCATGGCGCCCTGGTAGACCCAGTGCTCCCCGCGCGTGGTGGCTACCGTCCTGGTGGCTGGCAAGCTCTGGCGGGCCCACACCACGGCGGCCGGCGTATCGAGGTCCACCACCGTGAGCCCCGCGCCGCCGGGGTGGTAGCCGATCCCGATCGCCCGGCGCCATGCCCGCGCCCAGGCCGGGGAGTTGATGACGTCCGGGTCGGTGGTGGCAGCGGCCCACGCGTGGCACACGTCGAGGCACTGGCAGGGGCCCGCGTACTTCATGTTCGACCGCCCGCCGCACGCGTTGCGGGCGCAGGTGGGGCAGTTGCCGAACGGGACCTTGCCCCGGCGCAGGGGCAGCACCGGCAGGCCGGTACGGGCCAGGTCGAGCGCGGTGGTCAGCAGGTCACTCACGGCAGCGTGAGACGGGCACTGAACGCCTACTCGCCCGTTGTCGGTGGGTTGCGTCATGCTGGGTGTCTCCAGTTCTGTGAGAAGCACTGGCAGGCAAGGGCGGCCCCGGACTTTGGCGAGACGGGGGCCGCCCTTGGCGTAGCTAGAACGGGGGTTCGTCGCTCCACGGGTCGCGGTGGTCGCCACGTCGGCGCAGGAGGCGGGGCAGGCGCGGGAGGGGCAGAAGGGTCCTGCGCCATTCGGTCCAGCAGCCGCAGGGCTCCCAGTCGGTGCCCGCGTACTCCCCGTCGTAGTCGCCGTAGTCGCATCCGATAGCGCCGTCACCCGCACAGTCAGGGCAGTCCGGGCGGGGGGTGTCGGTCAGGATCAGCGTCCGGCGGGACCAGCCGATGAGCTGCAAGCGGAGTCGCATCACAGGTTGTCCTTCCTGGTCAGCCGTGGAAGTGGTTGCGCTTGAAGATCGCTTTGCGGATGTTGACGACCGTGCCGCCGTCGCCGTGCTGGGGTCCGAGGATCTGCACGGCGATGAAGCCGCCGAAGATGACGGCCGCCAGGATGATGAGTTGCTGGATCAGCGCGGCGAGTGCGGCGATGAACGTGGTGAGCAGGAGCAGTCCACCGCACACGGCAGCGAAGCCGATCCCGCCGAGCGCGACGTTCACGGCGGTGCGGGACACGGCGGGTTTGGCGGTGGCGGGTTCGGGCTTGGCGGGCTCGATGGCGTAGCCGGTGACGATGCGCCCGTCGGGCAGGACGATGCTCGCCACGGCCGGGATGGTGCCTGGCTGCATCGGCACGAGCGGCGCCGCAACGGTGACCGTGGCGGGCGGGATCGGGGTGGGGTGGTGGACTTCCACGCCCCGCTCAGCGGGCGCGTGGCCGGGGTGTTCGGGGTACATGCGGAATCCCTTCCGGAGTGAGCCAGGGAGGCAGAGACACCCCCTGCCAGGTGGCGTGTGGAGGGGGTTTCTGGGGTGCTGACCTGCGGGCCTCCCTGCCTCCCTGGCAGATCATTTGTGCAGCTCAGGGCCAGGGAGGCGGGTCAGGGAGGGGGTCAGGGAGTTCTCCCTGTCTCCCTGACCCACCGGGGCTCGGCTCCCTGCGTTATGCGGCGGAAGCGGAACCGTCGTCGTCGCGGTTGGCGAGAGCCCGGGCGACGCGGTCACGGCCCACGACCATGACACCGTCGGACTTCCACGGCTCGGCTCCGGCGCCGTCGAGCACTGCCTTGAGGTCAGTGAACGACCAGCCGCCGTAGGTGTCCGCGTTGAGGGCGCCGAGCCGAGCGAGAACGTCCTTGGTCCGCACACGGTCGGCCGTGCCGATCACGGCGGCGATGTCGGCGAGCGGGTCACGCTCCTCGCCCCGCTCAATCACGGTCAGCGTGGTGACCCCGTCGCGCAGCGCCTTGGCGCGGTCGGTGATGGCTTCGGCCGCGTCGTCGTCGATGTAGTGCGTGCGCACCGTGATCGAGGCCTGCCCGGCGGGGATGTCGATGCCGTCGGACGCAACCACCAGCGTTCCCCTGTCGAGCCCCGGGCGGAGCAGGTTCGGGGCGGCGCCGCCGTCGACGGCCTTGTCCCCCAGGGCCATGCGGGCCTGGGACTCGGTGCCGAGCGCGAGCGATGCCCGGGTGTGGGCGCCTTCGCGGACCAGCTTGGGGAGGTTCTGGTCGGTGGGGTCCTGGGTGCCCTGCCACATCAGGACGTTGACCGCCCGCCCCTGGTTGTGGATCTTCCGGACGGCCATGAAATAGCGGGAGTTGGCTTTCGAGCCGCCATAGGGCCGCTTCTCGTCGTCCTTCACCGGGCACATGAACGCCACCTGCGCTTCGTCGACCAGCACGATCAGGGCGGGGAAGACGGTGCCGGGCGGGGCCTGGAGACGGCGGTTCATCTCGTCCACCGCGCCCTCGACCATCTCCGTGACCTGGATGACGTGGTCGTCCGTCGGACCCTGGATCAGCGTGGTGGCCAGACCGTCGAACATGGCCCAGTCCCCAATGCCCTTGAGGTCACCCATGAGGAACTGCACCGACTTGTCCAACGCCAGCCACAGCGCCAGCGAGCGCAGCGCCACGGTCTTGCCCTGGTTCGACAGACCCGTGATCAACAGGTGGCGCTGGTAGAGGCTGAGCGCTGCCGCGTCGCCGCGCAGGTCCTGGCCCCAGGGGGCGCGGCCCTTGGCGTAGTCGGCGGTCATCGTCTCGTCGGTGACCAGCGGGGACGGGCCGATCGGCTCATCCAGCGCGCCACTGTCGGCGATCCACAGGCGGACCGTGCGGGCGGCTTGCGGGATGGTGATGAACACTTCGTGCTCGTGGCGGGTGAGGTTCTCGGCGAGCTTGCGGCGCTTGTTCTGCACCTCGTTCGTCGACACCCCGGACGGGAGGGTGACGTCGACTTCGACGCCGCATCCGGCGATGCGGATCGGACCGAGCATCGACGCTCCCGCGTCGCCCATCTCCTTGATGGCCCTGCCCAGGGCGGGCACGCCTAGGTCGCGAAGGGCCTTGACGACGATGGACGGGGTGATGGGCTCGCCCTCCCCGTTGCGGACCGCTGCGGGGAGCGCCCAGTTCGGGGCGGCTTGCTGGTGGCGGCCGACGGCCCACAGGGCAAGCAGCGCGAGGAACGGGCCGATGGTGACGGCCGGGCCCCACACCACGGTGACGATGACGACGAGGAGCCGGACCAGTTCGACGACGGCCATGAGGGGGGTGACGACGTCGGCGGCGTCCTTGTTGGCGATGGCCAGCACCACCCCGAGCGCGACCAGGGAGCCGATGCCCATGCCGGTGCCGACCAGGACGCTTTTGGCGGCGTCGACGGGGGCGGTGAGCAGGTCCATGCGGCGGCGGTGGCGGGCGTCGCGGAAGCGCTGTCCGCGCTCTTCCCACTCGGCTGCGACCTCGTAGTTCCCGGCCGCTTCCGCAGCCCGGAGCATGCGTTCGTAGCGGGTGGCGGTGCGGCCCTCCCAGGTGCGGCGGGCCACGATCCTGGTGCCGCCGACCACGTACATGCTGTGCCGCACGGCCAACCGGGCGGCAGTGCGGGTGTGCTCGTGGGTGACCGCACCGCGCACGGCACGCCCGGAACGCACCCACAGCGGCAGGTGCGGCTTGGCGGTGCCCGTGTCGGCTTCGGGGGTTACCGCGGGGCCGGGGGCGAGATCCTTGGTGAGGCGAATGACATTCTCGGACATGCTGGGGGTACTCCTGTCTGGCTCGCGAGTGGGAGAGGGGTTCCGGGGCGGCCGGTTTCCTTGGCCGGGAGGGCCGCCCCGGGGTCGAGAACGTCAGCGCCGGGTGGCGGTGCGGACGTGCGTGCCGACCTTGTTGAACGCGGTGGTGTAGTCCGAACTGGTCACCGTGAAACCGCACGAGCAGGAGGCGACGAACTTGCCCCGCAGGTCGCGGCCGACGCGGGAGGTGTGCCGGAAACCGAACTTCTGCGTCTTGCTCTTGCCAAACACGTGATGCCTCCAGGCAGGGATGCGAGCGGGGAAGTGGTTCAGGCAGCGGCGGTGATGAGCTGCTGGGCGAGGTACTCGCGGCCGTAGGCCTCGTTCTCTTCCGCGCCCAGCAGGCGCATGTGCTCGCGGGACTGGCGGCGGGACTGGGGCTCGACGCCGAAGGCGTCCCGCAGATCGCGCACGATGCGTTCACGCACGCCCCTGCGGCTGAACTGCATGGCGTGGACGAGCTCGTGCACGAGCGTGGTGGCGAAGTCGTCCGGGGTGCGGTGCTGGTCGATGTTGACCAGCACCAGCACCGAGCCGTCCGCGATCGGGATCGCGCGGCCGGCCACATCGCGGGCAACCTTGCGGGCATCTCGCTCCGCCCGGGCGAGGACGCGGCGATCGGTCTGCCCGGCCAGTTCCGCGTCGGCGGTCGTGGCCAGCTCGGCCAGGCCCCGGGCGGTGGTCAACGTGATCTGGACGTTGGGCATGCGGCCCGGCACGGACCGTTCCACCAGCCGTCCGGCCTGGTCGGCCAGTTGCTGGGCGGTGCGCAGGGTGGCGCGGTAGCCGGACACTTTGTGGGTGGTGACGGTGAGCTTCACAGCATCTCCGTTCATCGCCGCATCTCAGGCGGCGGCATCAGCGGGGTAGGCGCCTTCGGCGCGAAGAGGGGCCGTTAGAGTCGCGGCCATGGAGGGGACGAACGACAGTCGGCCGTGCCGTTGGTGCCAGCAGCCAGTCACCCGGCGCGGCCGGTGGGGCGTGAAGCGCTACTGCAACGGCTGGCACCGGCTCAAGGCCTACTTGATGTGGCCGTTGGCCGTTGTGCTGGAACTCTTCTGACCGCTCAGGCGACGCGCTGTTCCTCCGGAAAGGCGCAGAGCACGCACATGCCGAGCGAGCGCGGAATGCAGTAGCTGTAGACCACGCGGCACTTGGGGCAGGTGCGGCGGGCGAGCATCGCCAACGCGAGCGCGCCCCACTTGCGCGACGTCATCGGGCGGACCGGCAGGGCCAGGTCGACCCGGTACAGGTACGCGAGACTCACGCCGGACGTGCGGCGGCGCGAGCGGCGCATGACCTGGGCCGCCACCGGCTGACCGCCGGGCCGGAGCCCCTGGGCCCGCAGTTGGCGGCGGGTGGCGTAGCCGTCCGGGGCGAACTTCCACGGGAAGGTCGGTATCCCGTAGCGGACGCCGGACGGGTCGAAGCACTGCGCGTATGCGGCGGCCATCAGGCGGCCCGCTCAGCAATCAGCGCGTCCCGCAGACCGCGCGCCTTCTCCGCCGACGTGTGGACCGTCTTGCGGATGCGGTCGGCCGTCAGGTGCGCGTCGGGCCAGTCGGCCGACGCGGCTCGCGCCTCTTGCAGCAGTTCGCCCGGGGTGCGCTTGGGTCGGGTCGACCGTGCGACGTCGGGAACCCGACCGGTCGCCCGACGGGTCCGGACTGAGTCGGCCGCGACCGTGGACGCGGGACGCGCCGGTACCGGCTCGATCGCGGGCATTGGCTTGAGCGGAAGAGTCGGCTTGAGGAAGCCGACCTGCACCGGACGCGGGATCGGTACGGCGTTCACCACGCGGGGCTCCGGAGTGGGTTCGCCCTGGTCAGCCATCGACCGATTACTCACGCTCTCAACCGTTTTCTCCGCATTCGCGGCAGGTGTCGGCTGATGGTGGAGAACCTTGGCGACGAGATCGGACCCGAAGTAGATCGACCCGACCGGAAGCGACGTCGCCAGCAGCACGAGCGCCCAGTTCGCCGGGTTCCAGTCGGCCAACCGTCCCCAGTCGACCGACGCACCGTGCAGGGCGGGGACCAGACCGTGGACGTAGTTGAGGACCAGCGACGCGCCGGTGTAGGTGCCCAGCACCCGCAGGGCGAAGCGCCGGGCGTCGGCGGTCAGGACGAGCGTGGCGACCAGCGCCAGCGCCATCAGACCGTCGACCACGAACGGGTAGAGCGTCGCGGCCGTGTGGTCCGCACCGATCGCACGGGCCACGTCCCTGAGCGCGTTCCACGACACCCGGAACGCCATACCGACCACGACCACCAGCGCGAGCACGAGCAGCGTCTTGGGGGTGCGTTTCATGCCGCACCGCCCGGACGGGGCAGGAGACGACAGCGTTCGGCGTGTGTCCGCGCGCGCTTCTTGGTGACCGGCAGCCAGTATTCGAACCGCTCCCGCTCCTGTTCCGGGGTGTCCGTGCACAGGCCCTGGGTGTCGGTGCGCTCGCTCCAGCCGCACAGCTCACCGGTGCAGGAGGCGACGATCGTGCCGGTAGCTGTCTCGTATGTGAGGTCAACCGTGGCGCCCGCCACGGTCAGGAAGCGGGCAAGAACACCCTCCGGCCAGGCGTCCACCCAAAGCCCGTCTTCCGCCTTCTGGGATGCGTTCATGCCGCACCGCCCGCAGTGCGCGCGTGCTGGTTGCCCAGCGCCCGGCGGGCCGCGAGGACCTTGCGGCGGGCCCGCCGGATACGGCGGGTGTCCAGCTCGTTCGGGACGCGGTCGAGCGTGATGATCTGCGCATCCAGCAATTCGACTTCCGCCAGGATCAGCGGCATCTCGACGTCGATCGCGTCCAGCTCGGCCGCCGACGGCTCAACGTCCGGCAGCGCGGCGGTAACGGCCGTCTGAAGTGCAGCGATGTTCTTCATGAGTCGCGGTCTCCCTAGCAGGTGAAACGGCTCGAAAGCGGCCCCGGAGTTGCACCTCCGGGGCCGCGCGCCGTTGGGATGGTCGGGTCAGACGGTGGCGATGATCAGAGCTGCGATCAGGAGCCACAGGTGGTGGAAGGACTGGTCCAGCGCGTAGGCACCGGTCCCGATGTGCGGGTTGTCGCCCATGCCGGGGCGCGGGGCACCGAGCCGGTAGAACTCGCCCTTGCCGGTGACCTTGGCCAGCCACGCGAGCGTGCTGCGGCGGTCGGCCCACCAGTGCGAGACCGCATCCACACCGAGCCCGACCACGATGCCGGGCACGGACAGGCGCAGGTCCAGCAGCAGCGCGACGGGCAGGAGCAACGCGACCTTGGTGAGCGTCAGGGTGGCGACGTGCCGGGTGTCCGCGAGACGGCCGACCCAGCCGGGACGGCCCTTGTTCAGGGACTGGTGCGAGGACTGCACCCAGTGGTCGCCCACGCTGTGCGAGACGTACAGGGCGACGAACACAGCAGCGAAAACAGCGGCGCTCTGGTTCACAGTTGATCCACTCCTCAACCGAGTTGGGGTGGAGCGTTCCGGCTCCCTGCCACCCCGCCCGTACAGCGCAGAAGCGCCGGACGGGCAGAGGAGGCAACCGGTCGCCGCAGGAACCGGCGAATGGCTGAGCTGTACAAGTCCCCTTTGAGAGCAGAGCTCCCGTTTGAGGCGTATGGGGACGTGACCTTTCGGTCTCAAGCCCTCCGGCTGACAAGGCGCCGGGAAACCTCCCCCCGACCAACGCGGGGCTCCTGGTCATGCAGGTTCAGCGCAATCGGAGCAACTCGAAGGAATTGAACCGCTTGCTCAGCTTGTTGGTACAAGCTGATGCAGTGATGCTGCACCCACAGACAGTGAGTCGTCAAGGGATTGGGGCCCACATGTACCAACAAGTTGCGCGAGTGCGTCATGATGAAGGCATGAACAAGCAGCCGAAGTACCGGCAAGTGGCCGACGCGCTCCGCCGAGAGATCGACAACGGCACCTACCCGCCGGGGTCTCGGCTGCCCTCCGAGAGCGAGCTTTCCGCCCGCTTCGACGCGTCTCGCAACACCATCCGCAATGGCCTGAATCTCCTGGTCACTCAAGGGCTTGTCTCATCCAGCCAAGGACTGGGCTACGAGGTGACCAAGCACGAGGTGTTCGAGCTGAACGCCTCACGCTTCGAGAATCTGGAGTTCCCGCAGAACGGCGACGCGTACAGCACGGACGTCACGAACGCCGGGCGTCGACCGCATCAGACCTTCCGAGTAGAGCTGACCCCCGCCCCCGCGTACGTGGCGGAGCGCTTGAAGGTCGAAGAAGGCTCCAGGGCCGTGCTCCGGTTCTGTCATCGGTTCGTGGATGACGTGCCGTGGTCGACGCAGGCCACCCACTATCCGGAGTGGCTAGTGGAGCAGGGCCCCCGGTTGACCGAGCCCGGGGACATCGCCGAGGGGACTACGCGCTACTTGGCCAGCCTCGGTATCGAGCAGGTCGGGTACTTCGACGAGATCTCTGCCCGCATGCCGACACCCGAAGAGGCTCGGCTACTGGAGATCGGCGCCGGTGTCCCCGTGCTCCTGTGGACACGTACTGGGTTCTCCAACGACCGCCCGATCCGGTGCACCGTCACGACCTTCCGGGGAGACCTAAACCGGATGAACTACGAGATCGGCGACCTGTCAGCCCGGAGTGAGAACGAACCCCAGTGAGAATCTGCACCGCCACGCCGGCCGACCTGTCCAAGCTGCTCGCCTTCCGTGAGGAGGCAGCAGCTTGGTTGGGCGCGCTAGGCACGGACCAGTGGAAACGGCCGTATCCGGCAGACAAGCTGCTCGCCACTATCGACGACGGCGTGGTCTTCATGGTCCGAGACGGGGAGACGACGGCCGCGACCATAACGCTGACTCCGGAGGCAGAAGACGGACTCTGGTCGGGGGCGGAACTCTCCGAGCCGTCGATGTTCGTGAACAAGCTAACGGTGGCACGGACGCACGCCGGTAAGGATCTCGGCGGACGTCTGCTCGATTGGGCAGGGGATCGGGCGTACCGTTCCGGCGCCGCATGGCTCCGCCTGGACGCCTGGACTACGAACGAGCCGCTCCAGCGCTACTACCTCCGCCACGGATTCGAGCACATCCGTACGGTCACCGAGGGGGGCGCCGTGAACGGGGGGCCACGCGTCTCAGGCTGGCTGGCTCAGCGTCCGACCCAGCCCATGAAGCACGGATTCGTAGATGACACGGCCGCCCCAAAGCCGCTTCGGTCTGCCTGATCACCCCAGCCGCGCAGTCTCAACCGCAGTCTCATCCGTGCCCGTTCGGGGGCGTTCAGAACCGGATCAACGACACCCTGACTCCAGTTGCTGAACGCCCCCGAACAGCCACGGAGCCGCCCGCGCAGAGTTGGAAAGCGTGTTGGGGGCAACCCCTCACGAGTTCGAATCTCGTATCCTCCGCCAGTGCCTCACCGGGCACGATGTCGAAGGGCCCCGCAGTTCGCTGCGGGGCCCTTCGACGTTTGTGGCCGGCGTGATGACGACGGGCCCATCGGGGCCCCGCTGATCATGGGTGGTACAGCGTCCCGCCGAGGTCAGCGCCGCGGGCGGTGGGCAGCTCACCGGACGCACCCCCGTGGCCGGCCAAGCCTCAGGGTCCGCCCGGCAGGGCGAGTTCCTGGTCGCCGTCCGTCAGGGGCGGTGGGAGCCGGTCGAGGACGGTGAAGGCGGAGTCCAGGCCGGTGAGCCGGAACAGCCGCATGACGCCGCGCCTCCCGCGGACCAACCGCAGGGTGCCGCCTCGTGCGGTCACGCCGTCCTGAACCTCGTCGAGGAGTCCCAGGCCGCCGGCGTCCAGGAACGTGACCGGCCGCAGATCGACCACCACTTCCGGCGCTTCCCGGTCGATCATTCGCTCCACCGCGGGACCGAGGACGAGCCGCGCCTCGATGTCGATCTCCCCGAACAACTCCAGGACGGTGGTCGCTTCCACCTCCCGGTCCCACAGGCCGAACCCGGACACATCGGCACGCATGAGGAACCCCCCAACGATCCCCTCGGGTCAACGATCCCCTCGGGACGGACAGATAGCACACGGACCGGCCGGCCACACCCCGGCGCCGGAGCGGAGCAGAGCCCCCGGGGCCCGGGGCCGCACTGCTCGTGGCGTCCTTTCATCATGCCCGTTTGCCACCCATCCGACCCGCTTCCGACCGGAGTTGACCAGACCTGGCCAGCCCCTTACGTACCTGTACGTACCCGCTTCATCACGCCTCGCCTCACAGCGGCGGCTCCTCCGACTGGCGGGGGACGCGGATCGTTTCTGTGGGGCGTAACTGGCGCCTTCTGGTGGGGAGTTGAACCGGTTCCGCCGGGTGGTTGCGGGGGCCGCGGGCGCGGGGCGCGGGGCCGGCCAGGAGGGTGCTCGTGCGGTACAGGTACTGGACCTTGATGCGCAGGGCCCAGGGATCGAGGGGCTTGATCAGGTAGTCGGCTACACCCAAATGCAGGGCCTGGGCCGCCATTTCGCTGTCCTGGCCCATGCCGGTCACCAGGATGACGGGGATCAGCTGGGTCTGGGTCAGGCGGCTCAGATAGCGGGCCACGTCCAGACCGCTCACGCCCGGCATCACGACATCGAGGACCGCGACCGCTATTCCCCCGTGCAGCGCGGCCTTGAGGGCGGCGTCCCCGCTGGTCGCGAGCTCGAGCGGATATCCGAGCGGCGCGAGGATGCTCTCCATGGCGAACAGGTTGTCCTCATGGTCGTCGACCAGTAGCACCTTCATGTCCGCGGACATGGCCCCATCACCTTCACTCGGGAGCGCCGGATAGGCATATGCCCGTTCGCGGCCGCTCGTACGCAGTCGGGGAGCACCACTGTGGTGTGCATGTGGGGGATGCACATGTGGCATGCATGTGCCGGGTCTGTCCGCACATAGTCTTCGGCTGGCTCGTGTGGACCGAATTCTCGCACCGGGCGCCCCGGAACATCAGGGTGTCGACAATGCCGGTTCCGCCTCGCTTGGCGACACGGGGTGCCGACACGCACGTGCCACTGGCTCATGTCCCGCCTTGCTCACACCTATGGGTGAACCCCTGGGACCCGGCTCCGGGGCCCGTCGGAGCTGCGAAAACCCCAAGATCCGCTTGCCGGGGACGCGGAAGCTCTCCTTCCTATGGTCTGAACCACCGTCCACCGTGCGGAACTTGATACCGATCAGCCTCCAGAATGACCGGATGATGATCCCGTCATCCCCTTTCGTACGGTACGCGGCCAGGAACGGCGAGCGATGAACACACCCGCCTCCCCCACGCTCTTCACTTCGTTCGAGCAAGGGGGACCCCCGTCGGGCCGAGACCACTCGGCCGCGCTCACCCCCGCGGTGATCGGCGCCGTACTCGTGCTCGTCGCCGGCTGGCTGCTCCTCGCCTCCGTGCCTCGCACGCTCGACGAGGAGCGGGCGTTCGCGTCGGCGCCCGGCTGCCCGGTAGCCGAGGTCTCCACGGAGTGCAGACACACCGTCGCGGCCACGGTGACCTCCGCCGCGGCCGATCACAAACACCACTCGACGGACTACTGGCTGGGCATCGGACACGTACAGGACGGGCCGGGTGCGCTGCCGGGGCGGCTCAAGTCCGGTCCGCTGAGGGCCGGTTCGTCGGCGCGGCCCGCCGCGGGGGCGCTGCGGCGCGTCAAGATGGAGGGCCGCACGCCGGTGTTCTCCGCCGTGCGGCCCGGCGCTACGCTCCAACTCACCTACTGGCACGGCGAGATCAGGTACGTCGAGTTCCGCGGCCTGCGCCAGTACACGGCGGCGGATCCGCGCGGCGGCTACCGGCTGCCGCTGGCCGCGGCGCTCGTGCTGCTCTCCGTAGGAGGAGCGTGCCTGCGCAGCGCGTACTGCTGGATCCGGCGCTCCGAGCCGCCCGCGCACGAGCCCTGGCGGATCACCATGCCGCTGGCGTCGGTGCTGCTCATCTCGTGCTTCGCCTTCGGTACGCCGTGGGTCACCGGCGGGGTGCCGACCGCCCTGCTGCTCACGGCGGTCGGGGCCGTGCCGGTGCTGGCCGGGGCCGTCTGGCTGGCGCGCCGTCACCAGCGGCGCACCACCGACACGATCAAGGTGACCCCTCTGATCCCGCTCGGTGAGCAGTGCTTCCCGGGCACCATCTTCGGCGACGTCCCGTACGGCCACGAGGAGTTCGGCTACCTGGTGGCCGCCCCGGGGCTGCTCGCCGCCACCCCCGATCCGGCCGGCCGCATCGCCCGCCGCTCCGTGCCCCGCACCCTCACGGCCATCCGGGTCCGCCCGCCGTACTGGACCGACCCGGGCCCCCGGCCCGCCCCCGGCGCGCAGGTGGTGGAGTGCCGGGACGGGACGACACCGGTGTATGTGGTGACCGAACAGCGTTACACCGCTTTGGTGTTGGGCGCGCTCAGGCGTCCTGCGGAGGCGCCGATGCGGGCGAGCTGCACCGCTCTGTGGGCGTAGCGCCCACGGCGGGGCACGCGCGGTCGGCGCCCGCGGGGCGGGGCGGCCCACGGCGGCGCGGCCCATGGGGACACAGCCCATGGGGGCCAGGCCTACACCCCGAACGGTGCCGGGTAGCTGATCACTCCCGTCGGCGCGGGCGCCCCGTCCGGCCGCAGCCGGAGCGCCATCATCGCCTCGTCCGGTACGTCGAAGGGGGCCCGGATGCCGAGGCCGGAGGCCGGGGTGAAGCCGAAGCGGGGGTAGTAGTCCGGGTGGCCGAGCACCAGGACCAGGTCCTCGCCCAGTTCCCGCGCGGCATCGAGCGCGGCCCGCACCGCGGCGGAACCGGCGCCCGTGCGCTGGTACTCGGGCGCCACCGCGACCGGCGCGAGGGCCAGCGCCGGGGCATCGCCGACCCGGCACCGGGTCAGCAGGGCGTGGCCCACAATCGTTCCGTCCGGCGCCTCGGCCAGCATCGAAAGGCCGGGGATCCACGCCGGGTCGTCCCGCAGCCCGTCCACGAGGTCCGCCTCGTGCGCGGTGGGGAACGCGGCCAGATTCACGGCCCGTACGGCTGCCCTGTCCGCCGCGTCGGCCATGCCCGCGGGCGCCTCGGGTCGCGTCCTCCAGGTGTGGATGGAAGCCACGTGCGGGCCTGAAGCCATGTGCGAGCCGGAATCCATGTGCGGGGACGATGTGGCGTCAGAGGCCATGGCGGCCAGGTCCGCCGTGTCGGCGGGAGACGTGTGACCGGGAGGCATGTGGTCAGGCACGTGGTCGGGAGGCACGTGGTCGGGAGGCATGTGTGGGGTATCCATATGCCGCCGATCGTTCCATTTGTCCCAGGCGCGGACCACTGAATTATCGCCGGGCACCCTACTCGTCCGGGACCTCCGCCGGGCAGCTCGTTCCCTCCTCCGGCACCGTGCCGCCCGTGAAGAAGGCGTCCACCTTGGCGCGGATGCACCGGGAGGCCGAGTACGCCCCGTGCCCCTCACCCTCGTATGTCATCAGAACACCGGAACCGAGCCGTTTCGCTGTGTCCTGGGCCCATGGGTACGGCGTCGCCGGGTCGCCCTTGCCGCCCACGACCAGGATCTTGGGCGCGCCGGGGTGGTCTATCCGGCGGATGTAGTCGGTGCCCGCCGGCCAGCCCGCGCAGGCGACGGCCCGCGCGGCCGAGCCGGGCCCGAAGTACGGGGATTCCTCGATGAGTTGCTTCTGTACGGCGGCGAACTCCTTTGCCGGGTCGGCCGGCCGTACCGGGTCGTCCGCGCAGTTGATCGCGAGCATCGCCTCGTCGGAGTTGTCGGCGGGCGCGTAGTCCATGCCCTCGTTGAGCGAGGCGAGGACCGTGGGGTCGTCCTCCTGAAGGAGGGCGGCGATCCCCGCGGACAGTGTGGGCCAGGCGGCCTGGCTGTAGAGGGCGGCCTGGACCGCGCTCTGGAGGTCGTCGCCGGTGAAGTCCTGATTGTCGGCGCCCGTCACCACGTTGCCGTCGGCGAGCTTCTCGACCGCCGTCTCGAACGTCGCCCTGACCTCCGCCGGGCTGGTGCCGAGCTCGCAGTTCTGCTGGGCGCAGCCCACGAAGAACGCGTCGAGCGCCTTCTGGAACCCCTTCGTCTGCACCAGCGCGTCCTGCTCGGCGCTTCCCTGCAGGGTGTCGACGGCGTCGAGGGCCATCCGGCCGGTCTTCTTCGGGAACTGGCTCGCATAGACCGCGCCGAGCCGCGTCCCGTACGAAATCCCCAGGTAGTTGAGCTTCTTGTCGCCGAGCACCTGGCGCAGTACGTCCATGTCGCGGGAGGCGTTGACGGTGCCGACGTGGTCGAGGACCGGGCCGGTCTTCTGGCGGCAGGCCTCGGCGATCCGCTCCGCCTCGGCGACCGCGGCGGCCCCCGTGTCCGGCGCGTCCTGGCGCTCGCCCTCCAGTTGCGCCGGCCCGTCCTCGCCGCCGCAGCGGACGGGGGAGCTGCGCGCGACGCCGCGCGGGTCGAAGCTCACCAGGTCGTAGTGCTTGCCGATCTTGGCGGCCTGGGGCCGGAACGCGGCCAGGCCGTCGACCCCGGAGGCGCCGGGCCCGCCGAAGTTGAAGACGACCGAGCCCTTGCGGTCCTTACCGTGTGCCGCGGTCCTGAAACGGGCCAGCGCCAGGGATATGGCTCCCTTGCCGAGGTCCCCGTAGTCGACCGGCACGCTGAGGGTGCTGCACTCCATCTCCCGTACGGAATCGAGGAGTTCACCGGTCTGGCCCTCGGTGGGCTTGCACGGCTCCCAGCCGATCTTCTGCTGGTAGAACCGGCTCAGATCCGGCTCCGGCCGGGCGGCGCGGGGTTCGGCCGCGGGGCCGATGAGCGCGAGGGCCGCTGCGCCGGCCCCGGCCGCGATTGCACGTCTCGCGAGCATGGGCTCTCTCCCTTCCAGGAGGCCGAGTCCCTCGTTCAGGCTAGGCACCACCGCCGGAACCCGCGCGCCGAGCCCGTGCTCACGATCCGTGGCCACCTTGTGACCGTTCTCCCAGCCACTCCGCGAAGCCCACGACCCCCTGGGCGTCGGGGTGGGTGGAGGCGAGGTGCCCGGCGCGGAGGGCTCGGCCCATGCGGCCGGGGATGGGGGCGGGCAGGAGGGCGGCCCGGCGCGCGGTGGTGGCGCGCCAGGTCGCGGCCAGGGTGTGCAGGTCGGTCCGCTCGGGGCCCGCCGCCTCGATACGGCCGTGGCGCGGGGCTGCCTCGGCCGCGTCCGCGACGGCCCGTGCGGCCTCCACGGCGGCCATCGGCTGCATGATCACGTTCCTCGATGCGAGCAGGACGCGGGCCCGGACCGTGGCCGTGAACACTCCCGCGATCAGCTCATGGAACTGCGTGGCCCGCACAATCGTCCACGGCACCGGGCCCGCCATGACGGCGTCCTCCTGGGCCACCTTGACCTTGTAGTACGGCATCGGAACCCGGTCGCAGCCCACGATCGACACGCACACGTGGTGGCCCACACCGGCCGCGCGCTCCGCCGCGACCAGGTGTTTCGTGCCGTCCACGAGAGTGGCGCGCATGGTGCGCGGCGAGACGGAGTTCGCGGCGTCGACCACCACGTCGCAGCCCGCGAGCGCGGCCTCCAGGCCCTCGCCCGTGGACAGGTCGACCGGATACTCGGCCGAACTCCGGCTCAGCACCCGCACGTTGTGCCCGCGCGCCCGCAGCTCGTCGACGACATGGCGGCCCAGCGTGCCGGTGCCTCCGGCGACGGCGATGTGCAGGGCGTCGGTGCCGTCGGCGTCATGAGTGTGGTTCGCGTCTATGTGGTGGGTCTCTATGTGGTCCATGCCCAGGGGACGGGACAGCCCCGCCATCTGTGACACCCGCCATCTCTGGCACCCGCCATCTCTGGCACCCGCCCTCGGTGACGCCCATCTGTGGCAATCACCCGTCACCCACACCGCTGACGATCAGGTGTGGAGGGATTCCGCGGCCTCACTGTGGCCTTCGGGTTCCAGCTGGATCGTGGAGTGGGCCACGTCGAAGTGGTCCCCCACACAGCTCTGGAGCCGGGTGAGCAGTGCCCCGTACCCACCTTCCAGGGCGGCCTCCTTCACCACCACATGTGCGGTGAGCACAGGCATCCCGGAAGTCACCGTCCAACCGTGCAGATCATGTACGTCGACCACACTCGGCTCGTCGAGGAGGTGGCGGCGCACCTCGGCGAGGTCGACGTCGTTCGGGGCCGCCTCCATCAGGACGTGCAGGGCGTCGCGCAGCAGTTTGTACGTCCTCGGCACGATCAGCAGCCCGATGACGATGGAGGCGATCGGGTCGGCGGCCTGCCAGCCGGTGAACAGGATGATCAGGCCGCCGACGATCACCGCGACCGAGCCCAGTGCGTCGCCGAGCACCTCCAGATAGGCGCCGCGCAGGTTGAGGCTCTTGTCCTTGGCGTCCTTGAGGAGCCACAGACCCACCAGGTTCGCGGCGAGCCCGCCCACCGCGACGGCGAACATCAGCCCGCCCTTGACCTCGACCGGCTCGCTGAAGCGGCGGATCGCCGACCACAGGACCCAGACGAAGATCGCGGCGAGGAGCAGGGCGTTCAGGACCGCCGAGAAGATCTCCACCCGGTAGAAGCCGAAGGTCCGGCGCGGTGTCGGGGCGCGCTGGGCGAGCGTGATCGCGCCCAGCGCGAGCGACACCCCGATCGCGTCGGTGAGGCTGTGCGCGGCGTCGGCGAGCAGCGCGAGGCTGCCGGAAAGCAGCGCGCCGACCACCTGGATGAGGGTGATCGACGCGCTGATGCCGATGGTCCACAGGAGCCGTTTGCGGTATGTGCCACTGAGCGTGCCGGATGCGGCGGAGGGCGCGCCGTGGTCGTGTCCCATGCGCGCCTCCTCGTGTGGGTGTGGCCCCCGCACATTAGAGGATCACGAGGTGTGGGCTCCCGCCACTGATGGCACGACGGCCACTGGTGGCACGACGACGGCCGACGGCACGACCGCCGCTGACGGCACGCCTCTCAAGGCACGACGACGGCCGTCGGCACCTCGGGCAGCCGCACCCGGTCCGCCGAGGTCCCCGTCCCGGTGGGCCGCATCCACCCCGGGGCCGCCCCCGTCTGGGCCGCGCTTTGGGGGTGGCTGCCATGCGGCAGGGCGTCCGGCAGGTCCTCGTCCCTGTAGCGGCGTGCCGAGACGTGCCAGTTCAGGATGCCCGCGATCCAGTCCTGGAGTTCGGCCACATAGGTGTCGAGCGTCGCCCGCCCGTGCTCGTCCAGCTCGAAGTCCTCGTAAAGAACCGGCAGTTCGTTCTCGATGACGTGCTGGAACTGGCGCAGCCGCGAGCGCATCAGGTCGTCGATGATGCGCAGGCCCGTCGGGTAGTCGCAGTCGAAGAAGTTCTGCACGACGAGGATGCCGTTGTGCAGCTCGCCCTCGTACTCGATCTCCTTCTGGTACGAGAAGACGTCGTTGAGGAGGCAGCAGTAGTCGGCCGCCGCGTTCTCCATGCTGCGGACGGGGCCGCTCTCGTAGATCCCGGGCGGCAGTTGGCCCGCGTGGCGGAGCCGCGAGAGGCTCATGGTGAGGTCGGAGCCGAAGGTGCTCCGGCGCATCTCGATGTAGTCGACGGGGTCGGGGATGCGGTGCTGGGCCTGGTTGTGCAGCTCCCACAGCCAGCTCTCCAGCATTGTGTCGACGGACCGGCGGAGGGCCACGCGGGCCTCGGGGGACATCGGGCCCGCGGTGCGCGCCCACAGGTCGGCGAGGGCGCACTCCATGGGGGTCCGGGCCAGCGCGAGCCCGGCCCCGGGCTCGTCGACCGGCATGCACGCGGAGAGCCGCTCGTTGTTCGCCCGCGCCCCGGCCAGGTTGCGCGGGCGCCCGTAGATCAGCGGGTAGTAGTCGTCGCCGTACGTGCCCCAGGTCAGCCACTGGGCGCTGAGTTCCAGCTCCTCCGGCGTCGCGTCGGGGTCGAGGCCGGCGGAGCAGAGCGCGAAGTCGTAGCCCGCCAGCTTCTCCCTGTCCCAGAGGTCGTGGAGCAGCCCCATACGCTCCGCCCAGTCGAGGGACGCCACACGTGCGCGGGCCACATGTGGGCTGAGCGACAGTGGGTACGGCACATCGAACTCGGGCAGCAGCGACGGGCCGACCTTCTGCATCGGTACGTGCGTGAAGCTGCGCTGCCGGGCCGCGGCCGGGCGCCCGAACAGCGTGGTGACGTCGAGCGCCGAGGTGCCGAGCACGCCGCTGAAGAGGGAGGGGCCGGTGACGGCGTCCTCGTTCATGTAGCGGCTGGAGCGCATGTGCCACTCGTGGCCGCCGGACTGCCAGTCCTGGAGCCCCTTGACGTACCCGGCGAGGCCCGCGCACTGGTCCGGCGTGAGGCCCTTCTCCAGGCACAGGGCGGGGACTTCGGTGAGCGCGGTGTTCTCGAACTGCTGGAGCCGCGAGGTCAGCAGATCATTGACGGCCTCGGCGGCCTCCTGGGTCGTGCATCCGAGGAAGGTCTCAAGTACCAGCACGCCATTGCTGAGTTCGCCCTCGTCCTCCACCTCGCGCTGGTAGGAGAAGAGGTCGTTGCGCAGGTGGACGGCGTCGGCGAAGGCGTCGGTGAGGACCCTGAGCGGCCTCGACCCGGCCACACAGGCAGGGAGCTCGGCGTTCGCGGCGTACTCGATGAGACCGGCCGACCAGGGCGCTCCGCCCACCTTGCGGCGCATCTCGATGTACTCGACGGGGTTGGCGATCCGCCCGGCGTTGATGTTGGCGAGCTCCCACAGCGACTCGTTGAGCAGGTTGCGGGTGCTGATGGCGAAGCGCTCGCGCCAGGCCTGCGTCATCGACGGGACGGTGCGCTCCCACAGGTCGGCGAGGCCCGCCTCGACCGGGTTGGTCGCCTCGGGGAACCCGTCGGCGAGGTCCATCGGCATGAACGCGGGCAGGCGGTCGAGGTACTCCTTGCCGCCCTTGCGGTCCAGGGTCCGTTTGAACATCTCCAGGAAGTGGTCGTCGAAGAAGAACACCCACACGTACCAGTCGGTGACCAGGGCGAGCTGTTCCGCGTCGCAGTCGGGGTGGGTGTACGAGCAGAGCAGCGCGTAGTCGTGCGCGTCGAGGTCCTTCGGCTCCCAGATCCCGGAGCCCTCCAGCATGCCCATCTGCCGGGCCCAGGTGCGGGAATGCGCCCTGGCGGACTCCAGATGGGGATTGAGCCGGGCCGGATACGGCAGATAGAAATCCGGCAGGACAAAAGGCTGGCTCACTGCGGTGGCCCCTCCTGGATACACACGTGCCCGAGACGCACATGGGTGGTCCGCACATGGCTGTTGCGCACGTGGCCGGTGCGCACATGGCTGGTGCGCACATGCTTGGTACGCACGTGATGGTCCGAGCCGAACTACCCGGCCGGAGCGAGGGCATTCGGGGCCCGTAGGTCTGTCATACGAAAGCGTGATGCGAAGCGGGACCCGATTCGAACGGGCCCTGGCGCCGGGTGGGGGTGTCCGCGTGCGGCGGCGTCCCCGGCCGTCGATCATCGAGGCATGAACACAACCCTTCGGCTCGCCCAGCAGCCCGAGGCCGACGAGCTGCTCGGCCGCAGCCCGCTGGCCGCGCTGGTCGGCATGCTGCTCGACCAGCAGGTCCCCATGGAATGGGCGTTCTCCGGCCCGTACACGATCGCCCGGCGCATGGGGGCGGACGATCTCGACGCCGGAGCCATCGCGGCGTACGACCCCGAGGCCTTCGCGGAGTTCCTCAAGGAGAAGCCGGCCGTACACCGCTATCCGGGATCCATGGCCAAGCGCATCCAGCAGCTCTGCCAGTTCCTCGTCGAGGAGTACGGGGGTGACGCGGCGGGGGTGTGGACGGGGGTCGGGACCGGCGCCGAGCTCCTGGCCCGCCTCAAGGCGCTGCCGGGGTTCGGCGAGCAGAAGGCGAAGATCTTCCTCGCGCTCCTGGGCAAGCAGCTCGGGGTCCGGCCCAAGGGGTGGCGCGAGGCGGCCGGGCCCTACGGCGAGGCGAATTGCTTCCGCTCGGTGGCCGACATCACCGGGCCGGAGTCGCTGACGAAGGTACGGGCGTACAAGCAGGAGGCGAAGGCGGCGGCGCGGGGGAAATAAGCGGGGCAGGGGCGGGGGGCTGTCTCCGCAGAACCCGCTCCCCTCCATCCCCCCTACCTCCGCCGTGTCCCGAAGAGCGACCGCGAAATCTCCCGGCCCAGCTGCGTCCCCACCGACCTCGCGAGCGAGCGAAAGATCCCGCTCCCCACCACCTGCTCCGCCAGCGACGCATCGCGCTTCCCGGGGCGCGCCGAACCCTTTGCGGACGGGGCGTCCAGTGCGGCCTCCACCGATGCCGCCTCCCTCGCCCGTTCCGCCTCCGAGAGCTTCTCGAAGGCCGATTCCCGGTCCACCGGTTCCGCGTAACGGGCGTACAGGAGGGAGGAGTTGACGGCCGCCTCCAGAGCGGCCGCATCAAGGGGGGCCATCAAGGACTGCGGGGCCCTCAGGCGCGTCGCCGCGACCGGGGTCGGCGCGCCGTTCTCGCTCAGTACGGTGACGACCGCCTCGCCCGTGCCGAGCCCGGTCAGGAGGTCCTCCAGGTCGTACGGAGAGTTCGGAAAGGTCCGCACCGTCGCCTTCAGGGCCTTCGCGTCGTCCGGCGTGAAGGCCCTCAGCGCGTGCTGGATGCGGTTGCCGAGCTGGGCGAGGACGTCGCCGGGGACGTCTTTGGGGGTCTGGGTCACGAAGAAGATGCCCACCCCCTTGGAGCGGATCAGCCGTACCGTCTGCGTGATCGACTCCAGGAACGCCTTCGACGCGCCGCTGAAGAGCAGATGCGCCTCGTCGAAGAAGAAGACGAGCTTGGGCCGGTCCACGTCCCCGACCTCGGGCAGCTTCTGGAAGAGGTCGGCGAGCAGCCACATCAGGAACGTGGAGAAGAGCTGGGGTTTGTCCTGGACGGCCGGCAGCTCCAGTACCGATACCAGGCCCCTCCCGTCCGGGGCCGACCGCAGCAGCTCGCTCGTGTCGAATTCCGGCTCTCCGAAGAACGATTCCGCCCCCTGCTGCTCGAACGCCGTGATCGAACGGAGGATCACCCCGGTGGTGGCGGATGACAGGCCGCCGATTCCTTTCAGTTCCGCCTTTCCCGTGTCCGAGACCAGGAAGCCGGCCACCGCCTTCAGGTCTTTCAGGTCGTACAGCTCCAGGCCCTTGCTGTCCGCGTAATGAAAGATCAGGCCCAGCGACTGCTCCTGGGTCTGATTGAGCTGCAGCACTTTCGACAGGAGAACCGGGCCGAAGCTCGTGACCGTCGCGCGCAGCGGGATGCCGGGGCCGATGCCGCCGAGGCCGTAGAACTCGCAGGGGAAGCCGGCCGCCTCCCAGTCCTGGCCGACCTGCGCGGACCGTTCGGCCACCTTGTCGCCGGGCTTGCCGGGGGCCGAGATGCCCGATACGTCACCCTTCACGTCGGCGAGGAAGACGGGCACGCCGTTGGCGGAGAGCTGCTCGGCGATGAGCTGGAGGGTCTTGGTCTTGCCGGTGCCGGTGGCCCCGGCGACCAGGCCGTGCCGGTTGAGCATGGAGAGGGGGATGCGGATCGGCGCGTCCGGGAGGCACTGGCCGTCCCAGAGCAACGCGCCCAGCTCCATTGCGGGGCCGCTGAAGGCGTATCCGGCGGCGATGTCGGCGGCGGGCTGCGGCAACGAGGCCGGGGCCGGCGGCACCGAGAGGGAGTCCTGAGGGGGCGCGGACGAGTCGGCGGGCGCCGGGTTCCGATCCCGCGCTCCGGTTTCATCCGGCCCGTCGGCGCCCACGGGCTCGGGCGCGGCCGCCGTCCGGTCGCTGTCGGTCATGACGGCCCCCCGCGTCGGGTTGCATCTGATTTGCCAGGTCTTGCCCAGGATTGCACTCGCGCTCCATGGCTGCGCCCGGAGCCGCTGGCCCGGTAGGCTTTCCGTGTGATCTTCAAGCGCATCGGAAGCGGGCGGCCCTACCCCGACCACGGCCGGGAAAGCACCCGGCAGTGGGCGGACGTCGCGCCGCGCCCGGTCCGGCTCGATCAGCTCGTGACCACCAAGGGGCAGCTCGACCTGGAGACCCTCCTCGCGGAGGACTCCACGTTCTACGGCGACCTCTTCGCGCACGTCGTGAAGTGGCAGGGCGACCTCTACCTGGAGGACGGGCTTCACCGGGCGGTTCGGGCGGCGCTCCAGCAGCGCCAGGTTCTGCACGCCCGCGTACTCGAAATGGACTGAGTCCGACAGCCGGGTGAGCCTTTCGGACCCTTTGAGGCGCATACGGGCGCACACGCGCGTCAACCGTTGATCATTTAGTAGGCATCATCACGGGTCGGCACTACCCTGCGCCTATGAGCATGCTCACTCCCCCCGGCATGGGCGGAAAGTACCGCATCAAGGGTGACGCTTACCCGCGGATGCGACGTCCCCGAAAGCGCGGCCGGCTGATCCTCGCGCTGGTGGGCGCGATCGTGGCCCTCGGCCTGATCGGCTGGGGAACGCTCCAGCTCATCGACGTGTTCGGTGGCGGCGGGAAGTCGCATGCTGCCGCTGACCACAAGAAGGACTGCCCGTCGCCCGGCACCTCGGGCGCCCCCCAGGCGCTGCCGAAGCCCGCTCAGATCACCGTCAACGTCTACAACGCGACCCCGCGCGCGGGCCTGGCCAAGACGGTCGCCGACGAGCTGAAGAAGCGCGGCTTCGCGATCGGCAAGGTCGGCAACGCGCCCGGGGAGTACGACAAGAAGGTCCCGGGCAACGGAATACTGCTCGGCGCCCCCGCGGCCACCCGCGGCCCCTTCTCCGTACTCGGCACCCAGCTCAAGGGCGCCGCGCAGAAGACCGACACGCGCGACACGCCGGACGTCGATCTGATTCTGGGGACGACGTTTGCCGACCTGAACACGCCGAAGGACGCGGACACGGCCCTGGCCGCCCTGGCCAAGCCCGCACCCGCGCCCTCGGGGAAGTGCTGAGAACCCTGCAAGGGCCCTTGGGAGGGACCTAGTCGGCGGTCCCGTACATGCGGTCGCCCGCGTCGCCCAGGCCCGGCACGATGTAGCCGTGCTCGTTCAGGCGCTCGTCGACCGAGGCGGTCACCACGGTCACCGGCGTGCCCGCCAGCTCGCGCTCCATGACCTCGACGCCCTCGGGGGCGGCGAGCAGCACCACGGCGGTGACGTCGTCGGCGCCCCGCTTGATCAGTTCACGGATGGCCGCCACCAGCGTGCCGCCGGTCGCCAGCATCGGGTCCAGGACGTACACCTGGCGGCCCGAGAGGTCCTCGGGCATGCGGGTCGCGTACGTGGAGGCCTCCAGGGTCTCCTCGTTGCGGATCATGCCGAGGAAGCCCACCTCGGCGGTCGGCAGCAGGCGCACCATGCCGTCGAGCATGCCGAGGCCGGCCCGCAGGATCGGGACCACCAGGGGACGCGGGTACGAGAGCTTCACGCCCGTCGTCGGCGTCACCGGGGTCTCGATGTCCACCTGCTCGGTGCGCACGTCCCGGGTGGCTTCGTAGGCGAGCAGGGTGACCAGCTCGTCGGCGAGCCGCCGGAAGGTCGGGGAGTCGGTGCGCTTGTCGCGCAGCGTGGTGAGCTTGTGCGCCACGAGAGGGTGGTCGACAACATGGATCCGCATGACGTCCACAGTAACCGGGGCACAGCGGCCCCGCGTCCCACCTGCTGCTCTTCGGCGCTGGCGTCAAGCACCCGAACGGGGGGAAGGTGGGAGGCAGGAAACGACCCCGGGGCGGTGTGAGCCAATGCCGGACGAGCACGACGACGAGCGGCAACCGGAGAGCGACGCGGATCGCCGGCGGCGGCGCGCCCAGTTCCTGCGCGAACTGCACGAGGCGAAAGCGCTGCGCGACCGGGTCCAGCCCCGGCGCGCCCGCGCCGCCCGGATGCGCCAGGCCATGCGCATGCGGACCTTCCGCTGGTGACGCCCGAAACGGCGCCCCGGGCCCGTGATCGCGGCGATCGGGACCCCTTGGCCGTGGCGGCCCGCAGGCCGTGATCCCGGCGCGTCGCGCCTCGTGATCACGGTGCGTCAGACCCCGTGATCACGAGGGGTCGAACCCCGCGTTCGCGACGACCGGAAAAACGCAACCGCGGAAGAACTCTCGCAACCGCGGTGTTTTCTGCCACGATTCCGAATGAAGCCACAGCCGGGGGGACCCCCAACCGGCACGCCTATGACCAGTGGGAGAGTCACGGTGTACTTCGCCGCACTGCTCGCGCGCACCGAAGACGGGTGGGAAGCGAGCGACACAGAGCTCGACGATGTGGAGACGCTGTCCGATCTGGCCGACCTGGCCCGGGAAGCAGCAGCCGACGGGGCCGACGACACGGTGCTCGTCTTCATCGAGCAGGAGGACGCCTGGTTCGGCGTCGTCCGCGTCGACGGCGAGGAGGACCCGCGCGTCTTCGTCTCGAACGCCGCCGTCGCCGCCCGCTCCTCGTACGGGGCCATGCTCACCGACGAACTGCTCGGCCACGACCAGGACGACGAGGAGGACGAGCTGGACACCCTTGACCTCGACGGCACGGAGGACGGCTACGAGGACGACGCGTCCGGGGCCGCGGACGAGGCGGACGGCGACGACCCGTCGGACGGCGCCGCACCGGCCGGGCCGCTCGGCGAAAGCGCGATCCTCGCCGACCTCGGGGTGAGCGAGCGCCGCCTCCTGGCACTCGACGGCGACGCCCTCGTGACGATCGCGGACGCGCTGGGCGCGGCCGAGGTCCTGGAGGCCGTCCGCTAGTGCTCCGCCCGCACGATCCCGTACGCGAACGGTGGGCGGAGCCGATGCGCTCCGCCCTGGCCGGGGCCGCGCAGGCCGAGTCGGCCGGCGATGTGCCGGTCGGCGCGGTCCTGCTCGCCCCGGACGGCGCCTTTCTCGCGGCCGGGCACAACGAGCGCGAGGCGACCGGCGATCCGACCGCGCACGCGGAGGTCCTCGCGATCCGGCGCGCGGCGCAGAAGACCGGCGAGTGGCGGCTGACCGGCTGCACGCTCGTCGTCACCCTGGAGCCGTGCGTGATGTGCGCGGGCGCCATCGTGCAGTCCCGGATCGAGAGGGTCGTCTACGGGGCCCGCGACGAGAAGGCGGGCGCGGCCGGTTCGCTGTGGGACCTCATACGCGACCAGCGCCTCAACCACCGTCCCGAGGTGATCGCGGGCGTCCTCGAGGAGGAGTGCTCGGCGCAGCTGACGGCCTTCTTCCGGCAGCGGTGACCCAGGTCTCGCAGAACCGATTTCAAACCACGGCCCACCTTGGGCTAAGCTCTCTCTCGGTAGCGTGTCCGAGCGGCCGAAGGAGCTCGCCTCGAAAGCGAGTGTGGGGAAACTCACCGAGGGTTCAAATCCCTCCGCTACCGCTTCTGAAGGGCCCCGACAGTGTCGGGGCCCTTCTTGCGTGCCCGGTCCCGCGCCCCCGCCCCCCCGGCATACGGACGCGAAGAAGCCCCGGTCGGGGGAAGTGACCGGGGCTTCGACGTTGGGACGGGGGAAGCGGCATCGGGGGGACAAGCCGCTCCCCCCGACGAGAACAGAACCTGCAAGTCCTGCGCCGCAGTCAGGGGGAAGCGCGCGGCGCGGACCCCGCAGTGAGGTCCTGTTCCTCGCCCGCCGCATTCCTGCCAGATGGGGCGGGCTCAAGAACCATCCTGCTCTCCCGTCACGTCCTTACCGTCGGGCAAAGGGCCCCGATCACCAGGCCCTTGGTCCTTAAAGGCCGGGTGAGTACCGGCCAGGTGGCGGTTAGACTCACCCGACCGAACAGGGGTACGCCGTCGCCGGGGAGGGGCAAGGCACAGTGGACGTCAAGAAGGTCCTGCTCTATATCGCCGTGGTGTTCGTGCTGTACACGATCATCACGTCGCCGGTGCAGGCCGCAGGGATGGTCCAGACCGGGTTCGAGGGCATATCCAGCGCGGCCAAGGGCGTCGGAGAGTTCATGACCAACCTGGTCCGTTGAGCCCGTCCAACCTGTCGCTACAGACGCAGCCGTAGGAGAACTCATGATCCGCCACCTGGTCCTGTTCAAGCTCAACGAGGGCGTCGAGCGCGACGACGAGCGTGTGGTCGCCGGCGTGAAGGCCTTCCAGGAGCTCGACGGGATCGTGCCCGAGATCGAGTTCTGGGAGTGCGCCTGGAACATCACCGACCGGCCGATCGCGTACGACTTCGCCATCAACTGCGCCGTGGCGGACGCGGACGCGCTGAAGCGGTACCTCGAGCACCCCGCCCACCAGGCCGCGGCCGGCCAGTGGCGCGAGTTCGCCACCTGGGTGATCGCCGACTACCCGTTCTGAGCGGGCACCCCGTCCTCTGACGGGTCCGGTACGCAGCCCGGCCCCGCGCCTGAGAGGTGCGGGGCTTCTTCGTGCTCGCGTCACCCTCAGGCGGGGGCCATCTGCCCCAACTTGCCCTCAACACGTGGTTATACGGTGCTTGCACACAGTGGACATGTCTTGTGATGCTATGACCGCTTTTGACGGATGAGTTGACCGAGGACTAAGGGGTGGCGTGACCGTGCCGGCCAGTACTACGCCTCAAGTGCCGCCCCAGAACGAGCCCCAGGACGCCCCCGAAGTGCCCGCCCAGGACTCCTCGGAGGGCCCCAGGGGCCCTGCCAGAACGTCCACCAGGGGCGCCGACACCCGCGCCCTCACCCAGGTGCTTTTCGGCCAGCTCAAGGAGCTCACGCCGGGCACCGAGGAGCACAGCCGGGTGCGCGGGGCGCTGATCGAGGCCAATCTGCCGCTGGTTCGGTACGCGGCCTCCCGCTTCCGCTCCCGCAACGAGCCCATGGAGGACGTCGTCCAGGTCGGCACGATCGGACTGATCAACGCGATCGACCGGTTCGACCCGGACCGCGGCGTCCAGTTCCCGACCTTCGCGATGCCCACCGTCGTCGGCGAGATCAAGCGGTATTTCCGCGACAACGTCCGCACCGTGCACGTCCCGCGCCGCCTGCACGAGCTCTGGGTGCAGGTGAACGGCGCCACCGAGGACCTCACGACCCTGCACGGACGCTCCCCCACCACCGCCGAGATCGCCGAGCGGCTCAGGATCGGCGAGGACGAGGTGCTCGCCTGCATCGAGGCGGGCCGCTCGTACCACGCGACCTCGCTGGAGGCCGCCCAGGAGGGCGACGGGCTGCCCGGTCTGCTCGACCGGCTCGGTTACGAGGACCCCGCGCTCGCCGGTGTCGAACACCGCGATCTGGTCCGCCACCTTCTCGTACAACTGCCCGAACGCGAACAGCGGATCCTGATGCTCCGCTATTACAGCAATCTGACGCAGTCCCAGATCAGTCAGGAATTGGGAGTGTCGCAGATGCATGTGTCAAGGCTCCTCGCCAGGAGCTTCGCCCGACTTCGATCCGCAAATCGAATCGAGGCATAACCGGTTCGAGTGAGCCGGGTTCCCGTCTCGGGCCGGTAAAAAATTTCTGACCGAAAAACCCCACACCCCCTGTTTCCTGCACGTACTCCGGCCCATCTTGTCGACATGTCACTACAGCGTGTTGCCGACATGTGACATTCTGCGGAAACCGCGTTTGCCGCAGCCCCGCCTCCGGTATTCAGGTGGAGGCTGCTTCCTCCGATGGTCGTGGCCCAACGCGACCGTCCGCGACCTCAAGGGGGTGGCATGTCCGCAGAACAGGGCAGCTCGAAGGTGCTCACGCTCACCAAGAGCGCACCCGCACCGACCGTGCGCCGACACGCCGCAAACACCGCAGCCATCGACACCCGCACGCTGTCCCGCTCCCTGTTCCTGCGCCTCGCCACGCTGGACACCGACAGCCCGGAGCGTACGTATGTGCGCGACACACTCATCGAGCTCAACCTGCCGCTCGTGCGGTACGCGGCGGCTCGTTTCCGCAGCCGCAACGAGCCGATGGAGGACATCGTCCAGGTCGGCACGATCGGCCTGATCAAGGCGATCGACCGTTTCGACTGCGAACGCGGCGTGGAATTCCCGACGTTCGCGATGCCCACCGTCGTCGGTGAGATCAAGCGGTTCTTCCGCGACACCTCGTGGTCGGTACGGGTGCCGCGCCGCCTCCAGGAACTGCGGCTCGCCCTCACCAAGGCCAGCGACGAGCTCGCCCAGAAGCTCGACCGCTCGCCGACCGTCCCCGAACTGGCCGCCGTTCTCGGCGTGTCCGAGGAGGACGTGGTCGACGGGCTCGCGGTCGGCAACGCCTACACCGCCTCCTCGCTCGACTCGCCCGCCACCGAGGACGACGGCGGCGAGGGCTCGCTCGCGGACCGGCTCGGCTACGAGGACACGGCGCTCGAAGGCGTCGAGTACCGCGAGTCGCTGAAGCCGCTGCTCGCCAAACTCCCGCCCAGGGAACGGCAGATCATCATGCTCCGCTTCTTCGCGAACATGACGCAGTCGCAGATCGGCGAGGAGGTCGGCATCTCCCAGATGCACGTCTCACGCCTGCTCACCCGCACCCTGGCCCAGCTCCGCGAGGGCCTCATCTCCGACTGACCCTCCCCGACTCCCGTTCCCCCCTGGTTAATTGACGCTCCGTCAGACACACTGGCGCGATGCGACGACGTGCTGCGCTGATCGGTGTCTCGGCGGTGGTGGTACTGGGCCTGGGCGGCACCCTCGCCGCCTGCGCCGGCGGCGGGGAGCGGGCCGGGTACGTGGCGGTCGGGGCCGCGGGTCCCGGCTCCTCGGCCCCGGATCACGCGGTGCCGCCGCGGGACGGGGTCCAGCTGGTCCCGCTGGACGGTTCGTCCGCGCCGGGACCGTCCGGGCCGGCGGGTTCGGGTCCTGGTGCGAGCCCCGGTAGTGATCCCGGCACTGGTACGCCTTCGACGCCGCCGCGGTCCGGTGCCCCGGCCGGGCGGACGCCTGCGACACCGGTGGTTCCGGATCCCGCCAAGTCGCCGTCAACACCCGGGCGTTCGGGCTCGGGCGGCTCATCGGGCACGCCCACAGCCCCGGGTACTCCTGCCTCCCCGTCCGGTACGCCCTCCGGCTCCGCCGAGCCCGCCGGGCCCGCGGTGCTCAGCCTCGGGGCGCCCAGCCGTTCGGCGGGGGATCACCGGTGGTGCGAGAAGGTCACCGTCCCGTTCCGCAACAGCGGGGGTACGGCGGTGAAGTCGGGCAGCGTCGTATTTGCGACGCACGTTATCGGGATGCTCGGGGTGGACTGGGCGACCATTACCTCCAGCCAGGCTCTGCCGCTGCCGATCCCGGCGGGTGGGGTGGTCTCACATACGTACGGGGTATGTGTGGAGGCGTGGCGGGTGCCGCTGGGGATGCATGTGGAGACGCGGTCGGTTACGGCCAGTTGGGGGTAGGGGGTTCGGATTCCCCACCCGCCTCGCGCAGGCCGGATAGGCTGGATTTGGCCCGCCCCGGCCAAGGCGCCGCAAGGGGCTGGGCTTGTCTAGCCCAGCGCCAGCCAGGCCACCGCCGCGAGGACGACGATCACCGCGACCACTCCGACGATCAGGCCGACGCGCGGGCCTGCCGGAGCCGCCGCCGGGGTTGCCGCCGCCTGGCGGCCCTGCGGGGCGCCCTCGTCGACGAAGGCGCGGAACATCTGCGTGGAGCCCGCCGGGTCGTAGTTGCCCTCGGGACCCTGGGGCGCGTGGGGGTTGTGTGCCATGGGGCAGGACCCTAGCGAAGATGGGGGTCCGGCCCAACCCCCGCCCCCGCGCGAACCCCTCCGGGGGCTGGAATTGGGATAGGAAGCCGGGTTTCCCGGGGCCCCGCCCCGGCCCCGTTCGCACCTATGAGGATGCTCGTCCTCAAATTCCCCCAAGGCCTTGAGGCCAGGGGGACCCCCATGACGGGCTGAAGGTGCTCGGTGCGGGCCGGCATGGACGCAGCCAGGGGCGCGGGGAACTGCGCGAGCACCACGCACGGCCCGCGGCCGAAGGCAGGTTGAGGGGCGCAGGAACCGCGCGACCAAGCCGCATGCGAGCCGCGCCCGAGCACCCCGCACCACCCCCCACCTGCAACTTAACTTTCCGCATGCAAAGGCTTTGCTCACCCTTTGCCGACCTGGAGGGGATTTCGTTTGCCTTCGGCAACCAACAATCTTATGGTTGCCCGAAGCAACAAGATGTCGGGAGGTGTCGTCCATGGCCGCACAGAGCCTTTACGAGGAGCTGGCCCGGCAGCTCAGCGCCATCGGGGCCGTCAAGCGCGGGCTCGCGCGGATCCTGCCGCCCGAGTGCCCGGGCGGGTCCGCCGCCGTACTCACCCTCCTGGAGCGGCACGGCGAGATGCGGATCAGCCGACTCGCCGAACTCCTCGCTGTGGACATGTCGGTGACGAGCCGTCATGTCGCGCACGTCGCGCAGCGCGGCTGGATCGAGCGGTCCGCCGACCCCGCCGACAAGCGCTCGCGGATCCTGCGGCTCACCCCCGCCGGCCAGGTCATGATCGACGATCTCGGGCTGCGCACCACGGAGATGTTCGCGCACACCCTCAAGGACTGGACCGACGACGAGGTCGGGCAGCTCAACACGATGCTGGCCCGCCTGCGCGACTCCTTCGGGGACTGCCGGGCGCCCCACGTCCGGGCACCTGAGCCGCTTCGGGCCCCAGAGTCCCGCACACCCGCTTAGCACCACCAGAACCATCAGCACCACACCCGTACACCTGCCCAACAGACGTACAAGACAAGGAACTTCATGGCTACGACCACACCAGCCGGTGTGCGGGGCGGCCACGCCAGGCACGGCGGGCACGCACCCGCCGGTGACGGCGCGCCGATGACTCACCGGCAGATCATGGAGGCGCTGTCCGGGCTGCTGCTCGGCATGTTCGTCGCCATTCTGTCCTCGACGATCGTCTCCAACGCCCTGCCGCACATCATCAGCGACCTGGGCGGCGGCCAGTCCGCGTACACCTGGGTCGTGACGGCCTCGCTCCTTGCGATGACCGCGACCACCCCGCTCTGGGGCAAGCTGTCCGACCTGTTCAGCAAGAAGCTGCTGGTTCAGATAGCCCTGGTCATCTACGTGTCCGGCTCGATCGTGGCCGGTCTGTCCCAGAGCTCGGGCATGCTCATCGCCTGCCGGGTCGTCCAGGGCATCGGCGTCGGCGGGCTCTCCGCGCTCGCCCAGATCATCATGGCCGCCATGATCTCGCCGCGGGAGCGCGGCCGTTACAGCGGCTACCTCGGCGCCACGTTCGCGGTTGCGACGGTCGGCGGACCGCTGCTCGGCGGCCTGATCACCGACACCGACTGGCTCGGCTGGCGCTGGTGCTTCTACGTCGGTGTGCCGTTCGCGATCATCGCGCTCATCGTCCTGCAGAAGACCCTGAAGCTCCCCGTCGTGAAGCGGGACGTCAAGGTCGACTGGACCGGCGCCTTCCTGATCAGTGCCGCGGTCTCGCTGCTCCTGGTCTGGGTGACCTTCGCGGGCAACAAGTACGACTGGATCTCGTGGCAGACGTACGCCATGGTCGGCGGCTCGATCGTCCTTGGCGCGCTGTTCGTGTTCGCCGAGTCGAGGGCCAGCGAGCCGATCATCCCGCTGCGCCTCTTCCGCAACCGCACCATCACCCTCGCCTCGCTCGCCTCGCTCTTCGTGGGTGTCGCGATGTTCGCCGGCACGGTCTTCTTCTCCCAGTACTTCCAGCTGGCGCGCGGCAAGACGCCGACGATGTCCGGCGTCATGACGATCCCGATGATCGGCGGACTCTTCATCGCGTCCACCGTCTCCGGACAGGTCATCACCAAGACCGGCAAGTGGAAGGCCTGGCTGGTCAGCGGCGGTGTGCTGGTGACCGCGGGCCTCGGTCTGCTCGGCACGATGCGCTACGACACCCCGTACTGGCACCTTGCGATCTACATGGCGCTGATGGGCCTCGGCATCGGCATGATGATGCAGAACCTGGTGCTCTGCACCCAGAACCAGGTCTCCCCCGCCGACCTCGGCTCGGCCTCCTCCGTCGTCGTCTTCTTCCGCTCCCTCGGCGGTGCGGTCGGCGTCTCGGCACTCGGCGCGGTCATGGCCAACCGGGTCACCCACTACGTCACCGACGGCCTCACCGCGCTCGGCCCCCAGGGCGCCGCGGCGGCGAAGAGCGGCGGCGGCTCCGGCACCATCCCGGACCTGGCCACGCTGCCCGCGCCGATCCGCACCGTCATCGAGAGCGCGTACGGGCACGGCGTCGGCGATGTGTTCCTGTACGCGGCGCCGTGCGCGCTGCTCGCGTTCCTGATCACCCTGTTCATCAAGGAGATTCCGCTGCGTACGGCGGTCGGCGCGGCCAAGTCCGAGGCCGAGTCCGGGTCCGAGTCCGGGCAGGCGCCCGCCGCCGCCCCGGCTGCGGCGTCAATTCCCGCCCAGACGACGTCAGTTGAGGCTCCTGTTACGGAACGCCCGCTCGACGGCATTCCCGTGCGCGGTACGGTCCGGGCGGCCGAGGGGGCGCCCGTCGCCTCCGCCGCCGTCACGCTGATCTCGCTCGGCGGCAGCCAGCTCGGCCGCGCGGTGGCGGGGCCCGACGGCGGGTACCTGCTCGCCGCGCCGGGCGCCGGTTCGTACGTCCTGATCGCGGCCGCCGACGGCTTCCAGCCGCAGGCCTCGACCGTGGTCGTGGGCACCGAGGCGCTGGCGTACGACATCCTCCTGTCCGGCACGAGTGGCCTCACGGGTGCGGTGAAGGCGGCCGAGACCGGGGCGCCCGTCGAGGGCGCGATGGTGATCGTGACCGATGTGCGCGGGGATCTGCTTGCCACCGGCAAGTCGGGCGCGGCGGGCGAGTTCACCTTCGGTGAGCTGGTTCCGGGCCAGGTCACGGTGGCGGTCAACGCGGACGGGTTTCGCCCGCTGGCGCTGCCGGTGGAGATCGCGGGGTACGGCGTGACCCGTATCGAGGCCGCGCTCCAGGCCGGCGCGCTGGTCCAGGGCACGATCCGGGGCGGCGGCGACCGGCGTCCGCTGGCGGATGCTCGGGTCACGCTGCTGGACGCGGCGGGCAACGTGGTCGCCGGCGCGACGACGGGCGACGACGGCGCGTACGCCTTCGCCGACCTGAACTCCGGCGAGTACACGCTGATCGCGACCGGCTACCCGCCGGTGGCCGGCTCGCTGACCGTGACCGGCCGCGGCGTGGACGGTCACGACATCGAACTCGCCCACCCGGGCGAGTAGTTCACAGACCCCCGGGTGCGGTGTGTCGCTTCGAGCGGAGGCGGCGTTCGTACCCGGCGCGGAAATGGGCCCCGGGGAAGGGGCGGCGGGCAGGGGACGGCCGGCCGCCCCGCCCCCGGGGCCCGGCCTTTTGCACTTGGCCTTTTGTACTTGAGGAGAGAAAACGGGATGGGACTGCGGGCACAGGTACGGACGCGCGACGGCTGGGCGGTTTCGCACGCCGTGGTGACGATGACCGACATGACCGGCACGCAGGTGCTGCGCGCCTCGGCGGCGGAGGACGGCTCGGTCGCGGCGGACGTGGCGCTCGCGCCGGGCCCGTACACGGTGATCGTGACGGCCGTCGGGTACGCGCCCGCCGCCTCGACCGCGCTGGTCACGGCGAGCGGCCGGGCCGCGGTCGGCACGGTGGTGCTGGCCCGCCAGGGCGGCGTGGAGCTTCCGCCGCCGGGCCCCTGGACGATCGACCCGGCGCACTCGTCGGTCGGCGCGGTCGCCCAGCACCTGGGGATCTCCAGTGTGCACGGGCGGTTCGGGGAGTTCGGCGGGCGGATCGAGATCGCGGAGGACCTGGAGAAGTCCCGGGTCGAGGCGGTCATCGGGGCGGCGTCCATCGACACGGGCAACGCGATGCGCGACGGGCACCTGAAATCCCCCGACTTCCTGGACGTCGAGCGCTTCCCGGAGATCACGTACCGCAGCACGGACCTGGTCCCGGCGGGGCCGGACCGCTGGACGGTACGGGGTTCTCTGTCCCTGCACGGAGTGCTCCGCGAGGTCGACCTCGACCTCACGTACCTGGGTACGGGGCCGGACCCGTGGGGCGGGGTGCGGGCCGCCTACCGGGCGACGGCGGAGCTTCGGCGCGAGGACTTCGCGATGAATTACAACCAGGTTGTGCAGGCGGGGATCTCGGCGATCGGCACGACGCTGCGGGTCGAACTGGACATCCAGACCGTACAGGGTGCGACCCTGCCGAGCGTCTGACCCTGCCGCGCGTCTCACCCTGGCGGGTGGGGGGTGCCTTTCGGCTGCGGGCCGGTGGGGGCTGGTCGCGCAGTTCCCCGCGCCCCTGAACCCGCCTTCGGCCGCGGGCCGTACGTGGTGCTCGCGCAGTTCCCCGCGCCCCTAGCAGCGTGCATGCCGGCCCGCACCGAGCATTTCAGGGGGGTCCGGGGCGGAGCCCCAGGGGTCAGGCGGGATCCTGGGTGGCCAGGGCCTCGATACCCGCCACCAGGAGCGACAGCGCGAAGTCGAAGTCGCGCTGTCGCATCTCCGCCACCGTCTCCCCGCCCCGCGCGGCCATGAGCTCCTCCGCCTCCTCGAACTGCGCCCGGTACTCCGGCCGTTCGGTCAGCGCCCCCATCGCCTGGGCGAAGTACTCGTCCTGCGTGATCCCCGCATCCGCACACCGCTGCACGAACGTGCCCTCGATCGTGCCGAACCCGTACACGAACTGGAAGACCGCGGAGAGCCCGCCCATCTGCCCGTGCGGCGGAAGCCCCGTACGGGCCAGGATGCGCAGGGCCGCGCGCGAGAAGGCCATCGCGTGCGGCCCGATGTTGAGGTAGCGGCCGATCAGCGCGGACGCCCAGGGGTGCCGGACGAAGACCGCGCGGTAGCCGACGGCGATCGAGCGGAGCTGGTCGCGCCAGTCGGCCGCCTCGTCCTGCATGTCGGGCAGCTCGACCTCCGAGAACACCGAGTCGAGGGCGAGTTCGAGGAGGTCGTCCTTGGTGTCGACGTACCAGTAAAGGGACATCGCGGTGACCCCGAGCTCGCCTGCCAGGCGCCGCATGGAGAACTTCACGGCGCCCTCGGCGTCGAGGAGCCGTACGGCCTCGGCGGTGATCCGGTCCCGGTCGAGGGCGGGCTGACCGGCCTCGGGGTCCGCCCGCCGCACCCGGTTCCCCGCCTTGCTGCCGAGCCACACGCTGGTACGCGCCGCATCCTTCGTACGGTCCGCCGCCGACACCATCGCCGCCCTCCTCGGGCCTCGGTCCTGCCGACCCCTGAGGGTCCTGTCCGTAAGGGCCACGCCCCGCAGGGGGGTATGTCCGGAATTCGGGGATCTCACCCCCCTCGATGCTATGCGGCGGGAGCCGCCCCGGCGGGAGCGGGAGCGGTTCGTTCCGCGCGGTGCAGCAGGACCGCCGCGAGCAGGCCGCCCGCGAGCACCGCGACCGCGCCGACCAGCTGGCTGGTCTCCAGGCCGGAGGCGAACGCGTCCGCGATCCGGCCCCGTTCCGCGTCGTCGCGGGCGGCGGCGAGCGCGGCGGGCAGAGAAGCCGCCGCGACCGGCACCAGCGCCGCGAACCGCGAGTTCAGCACCGCGCCGAGCACCGCCACGCCGAGCCCGTTGCCGAACTCGCCAAGGGTGCCGTTCACGCCCGCGCCCACGCCCGCCTTCTCCGGCGGGATCGCGCTCATGATGGCGTTGGCCATGGCCGGCATGGAGAGCGCGATGCCCGCGCCCATCACGACCAGGCCGAGCAGCGTGCCCCCGTAGCTGTGCCCGCCGAGCAACGCGATCGAGGCGAGCCCCGCCGCGTTCGCGGTCATGCCGATGGCTATGGAACGCGGCGTGCCGACCTTGGTGACCAGCTTCGCGCCGACCCCCGACATGTTGAGCACGACGACGCTGAGCGCGAGCGGCGCGGTGCGCACGCCCGCCTCCAACGGGCCGTATCCGAGCACGAACTGGAGGTGCTGGGTCAGCAGGAACAGCGAGCCGCCCATGCCGAACGCGACCAGGATCGAGCCCGCGACCGCGCCGATGAACTTCTGGTTCCGGAAGAAGTGCATGTCCAGCATCGGGTGCTCGATGGACAGCTCCCAGCGTACGAACGCCGCGAGGAACACGAGGCCGACGGCCGCCGAGGCCAGCACATGGCCGGAGAGCCAGCCGTGGCCGGGCCCGGAGATGATCGCGTACACGACACCGGTCATCCCGATGGTGGAGAGCAGCGCCCCGAGCAGGTCGGGCCGGTCGCCCTGAGGGTTCTTCGACTCCGGTACGAGGGCTACGACGGCGACCAGGCCGAGCACCGCGACCGGGATGTTGACCAGGAAGATCGCGCCCCACCAGAAGTGGTCGAGCATGACCCCGCCGATCAGCGGCCCGGCGGCGAAGCCGAGCGAGTTGACGGTGGCCCAGATGCCGATGGCCTTGACCCGGGACTCGTTGTCGAAGATCTGGACGACGACGGCGAGGGTGGTGGTCATGAGCAGCGCCCCGCCGACGCCCATGCCCGCGCGGGCGGCGATGAGCTGTCCGGAGTTCTGCGCGAGGCCCGCGGCCAGCGAGCCGATGCCGAAGAGGGCGAGGCCCGCCGCGAGCATCTTCTTGCGTCCGTAGCGGTCGGACGCGCTGCCCGCGGTGAGCAGCAGGCCCGACTGGACCAGCGAGTACGCGTTGATCATCCACTGGATGTCGGCGGTGGACGCGCCGAGTGAGGTGGTGAGCGAGGGGATGGCTACGTTGAGGACGGTGTTGTCGAGCAGCACCGTCAGCTGGGCCACGCAGATGACGCCGAGGATCAGCCAGCGCTGCGGGTGCCCGGTGGGGGTGGTCGGATTCTCGGCTGTCGTTGCCGTCATTGCGGCTCCCTGGCTCCTTATACGGTGTAAGTGGGCGAGCGATGTACACCGTAAGGGAGTTTCTTCTACGCTGTAAAGCGATTTATGGGCGACGCGGACCGGGTGGGTGTCCGAGCGAGGAGACCACCGCGCCGAGGCGCGCCGGTCCAAACCCTCGAACGCGTCAACTGCCCTCCGCAACAGGCTCGCTGAAGCCTGCGCTCGCGCCCGCAGCGCATGCGACCCCGGTCCGCCGGGAAGCCCCCCAGGCTGCGCTGGGGCTCCGCCCCAGACCCCGTATCGCGCCTTGAGGCCGCTCGCCCTCAAACTCCCCCAAGGCCGTAAGGGCCAGGGGGGACCCCATGACAGGCTAGAAATGCCCCCTGCCAGGGTCGATCGTGCTAGCAGCAACCCTGGCAGGGGCGCGGGGTTGTGACACGTGCGGCTCCGCCGCGTGGGCGCGACCAGCCACGCACGGTCCGCAGGCTGACGGCAGTCGGGGGTACGGGGCACACCCCGGGGAAGCCCGCACCGCAACCCGCCAAGGGGCGCGGGGTTGTGACACGTGCGGCTCCGCCGCGTGGGTGCGACCAGCCACAGACGGCCCGCACCGAACCCCACCACCCGCGGAAGCGCCTAACTCACCCGCGCCGTCAGGTCGTAGAACGTCCCCGTCCCCACCGTCACCTTCTTGAAGGACGACTCCACCCAGCTGCTGATCCCGCTCCCTCCGCCACCCATCATTCCCCCGCCACTGGCGATGAAGTAGTGGACCTTCCCCTCGGCCACGTACCTCTTGAACTGCTCCAGCGTCGGCGACGGGTCGCTGCCGTTGAACCCGCCGATCGCCATCACCGGCTTCCCCGTGGCAAGTTGGTAGCTCGCGGCGTTCTGCGAGCCGATCGCGGCCGCGGCCCAGGTGTACCGGTCCGCGTCCTTCGCCACGAGCGCCTCCGCCTCCGCGCTCACCTTCGCGCCGTCGAGCAGACCGCCCATGTCGCCGCCCATGCCGCCTCGCTCCCCCTGCGCACCGCCGGGCTGCTGCCCCATGCCGCCACCCGGCATGCCCTGAACCGGGCCCTGGCCCGGGCCCGGCCGGCCGCCGTTCTGCCCACCGGTCTGCCCAGCACCCGCGCCCCCGCCGAACCGCATCCGCCCGCCGCCTCCCCCGGGCCCGCCCACGCTCGCCCCGGCGGGACCCGCCGTCACGATCGAGCCGGTGTGGCCGGTGCCGAGCGTGCTCACCGCGTACGCCGCCGGGCCGGCCAGCGCGGCCGCGAGGCCGAGCCCGGCCGCCCCCAGCGCCGCCCTCCGGTCCAGGCGGCCCGCGAGCGCGAGGCCCAGCGCCGCCGCCAGGCCACCGGTCAGTACCGCCCAGCGCAGCCACGGCAGATAGTCCGGGGTGCGTCCGAGCAGTACGTAGGACCAGACGGCCGTGGCCGCCATCGTCACCCCGAGCACGAGAGCCGCCCAGAGACGCCAGCGCTCCTCCCACAGGACCGTGACGCCCATGCCGACGAGCGCCGCGATGTAGGGGGCCAGGGCCACCGTGTAGTACTGGTGGAAGATCCCCGCCATGAAGCTGAAGATCACGGCGGTCATCAGGAGCGCCCCGCCCCAGGCGAGGAACGCGGCGCGCGCGGTGTCGGTGCGCCCAGGGCCTGTCCGGCGGATCTTGCCTGGGACGCGCGGCCCTGGCACGCCCTCCCCCAAGGCCCAATGGGCCAGGGGGGACCCCCACGGCGTTGTCGTCGGTTGCCCACTCCCCCAAGGTCTCGACTCCGCTCGACCAGGGGGGACCCCCATCGCGTCGCCGCCCTCCTCCGCCTCGCAGCTGGACGCACCAGGCCCCCGCTCACCAGCACTGAAGTACTGAGCCGCACTGCGGGCGACCAGATCCGCCGGACAGGCCCTGGTCTTCCAGGTGACGACGAGGCCCGCGATCAGCAGGAGCAGGGCCGCGGGAAGCAGCCACGAGATCTGGCTGCCGATCTCGGAGTTGAACATGCGCCCGAGGCCCGTCTCGCCCCAGCCGCCACCGCCTCCTCCGACACCGCCCCCCGCACGCATGGCGCCCGGAAGTTCCAAGCCGCCCGCCCGCGCGGCGCCGCCGCCGACGCTGCCCGTCTCGTCGCCGTTGATGCGGCCGAGCCCGTTGTAGCCGAAGGTGAGCTCAAGGAAGGAGTTGTGCTGCGAGCCGCCGATGTACGGGCGCGACGACTTGGGCCACAGCTCCACGGCGGCCACCCACCAGCCGCCCGACACCGCCAACACACCGGCGGACAGGGCGAGTTGGCCGATCCGGCGGCGCATGGACGTGGGCGCGCACACCGCGTACAGGACGGCCAGCGGCGGCAGGACCAGGAAGGCCTGCAGGGTCTTGGTCAGGAACGCGAAACCGATCGCGACCCCGGCCCACACCAGCCACTTCGTACGGGCGTCCTCAAGGGCACGCAGCACGCAGCACACCGTGACCGTCATCAGGAGCGCGAGCAGCGCGTCCGGGTTGTTGAAGCGGAACATCAGCGCCGCGACCGGGGTCAGAGCCAGTACCGCGCCCGAGATGAGGCCCGCCGCCGGGCTGAACCGGCGCCGCACCGCCGCGTACAGGACGGCGACCGTGCCCACCCCCATCAGCACCTCGGGCAGCAGGATCTGCCAGGAGCCGAGGCCGAAGAGGCGTACGGACAGGGCCATCGGCCACAGCGAGGCCGGGGGCTTGTCGACGGTGATCGCGTTCGCCGCGTCGAGCGAGCCGAAGAAGAAGGCCTTCCAGCTCTGGCTGCCGGCCTGGACGGCCGCCGAGTAGAAGGAGTTCGCGTACCCGGAGGCGCTGAGGTTCCACAGGTACGCGGCGAAGGTGGCGGCGAGCAGCGCGAGGAGCGCGGGCCGCACCCAGGCGGGGTCGTCGGGGCGGCCGCGCCACAGTCGGCTGCGGGCGGCCCGGTGCCCGACCGCCGCGACCCCCTCGCGCGGATCGGTCCGAGAGGAGGTCGTGGTCATCGCGCGTCGCCCTTCGATTCATCGGGAGAAGTGGTGCGGTCCGGGAAGACCCAGGCGCGGAACAGCAGGAAGCGCAGGACCGTCGCCGCGAGGTTCGCGGCCAGCAGGACGGCCACCTCGGTGGAGTGCGCGGCGTCCGGGTTGGCCGCATCCAGCGCCGCGAGCGAGCCGCTGGTGAGCGCGAGGCCGATGGCGAACACCGCGAGGCCCTGCGCCTGGTGGCGCACCGCCCGGTCCCGGCCGCGCACCCCGAAGGTGAGCCTCCGGTTGGCCGAGGTGTTCGCGACCGCCGACACCAACAGGGCTGCCCCGTTGGCGAGTTGGGGACCCATCGCGGTGCGCGAGAGCGCGTACAGGAGAAGGTAGAAGAGCGTGGAGAGCGCGCCGATCACGCAGAAACCGACGAGCTGACGGGCGAGCCCGCCCGGCACCCCGCTGAGCTGCCGGTCCCTCGGGTCGTCGCCGAACGGCCGCGAGAGCCGGTCGAGCGGCAGCGCCCCGACGGCCAGCGCCCGCCCGACGCGCCACACCCCCTTGAGGTCGTCCATCGCCGTCCTGGCGATGTGCACGGTGCTGGCAGGGTCGTCGACCCAGTCCACCGGCACCTCGTGGATCCTGAGCCCGGCCCGCTCGGCGAGCACCAGCATCTCGGTGTCGAAGAACCACCCGGTGTCCTCGACCATCGGCAGCAGCCGCTGCGCCACATCGCGCCGGATCGCCTTGAACCCGCACTGCGCGTCGGAGAACCGCGCCGCGAGCGAGCCGCGCAGGATCAGGTTGTACGTACGCGAGATGAACTCCCGCTTGGCGCCGCGCACCACTCGCGAGGACCGGGCGAGCCGCGAGCCGATGGCGAGGTCCGAATGCCCGGAGATCAGCGGCGCGACCAGCGGAAGCAGCGCGTTGAGATCGGTGGACAGGTCCACGTCCATGTACGCGAGCACGGGCGCGTCCGAGGCCGACCACACGGTACGCAGCGCCCGCCCGCGCCCCTTCTCCTCCAGGCGGAAGGCCCTCACCTCGGGAAGCTCGCGCTCAAGTCCCGCCGAAATCAAGGGAGTCGAGTCGGTGCTCGCATTGTCGGCGACCGTGATCCGGAAGCCGTACGGGAAGGTCCGCGCGAGGTGGTCGTGCAGCCGCCGCACGCACCGCTCCAGGTCCTGCTCCTCGTTGTGGACGGGGATCGTCACGTCGAGTACGGGGGCGCCGGCCGGCTGGACGGGCAGGTGCCGGCGGGCCGGCAGGGCCACCGGATGCGCCGGGTTCGCCGCGTGCGGCGCGGGCGCGGCGCTCGGGGAGCACACGGCACGGGCCGTACCGGCGGCGCTCGTGGCAGAGGGTTCGGTTCGCATGCCGCGACCCTCGCGAGGGCCGCTGTCACACCTGTGTGGCCGGGCTGTGGCCCGGCTGTGAGAGGCGGGATTCGGCCTTCACGGGGTGGATCGGCGGGCTTTGGGCATCGGGCGCGCCCGGCAGCTCCACCCCGAACACCGTCCGCCCAGGACCGCTTCGCACCGTCACCCGCCCGCCGTGCGCGGCGACGACGGCCTGCACGATGGCGAGGCCGAGGCCGGTGGACCCGGCGTTGCGGGAGCGGGACGCGTCACCACGGGCGAACCGTTCGAAGACGTGCGGGAGCAGCTCGGGCGGGATGCCGGGCCCGGTGTCCTCGATCTCGACGACGACCCGGGGCCCGCGCACCTCGACCCGGGCGGTGACGGTGGTGCCGGGCGGGGTGTGCGTACGGGCGTTGGCGAGCAGATTGACCAGGACCTGCTGCAACCGCTCCCGGTCCCCGCGTACGGCGACGGGCTCGCCGGGCAGTTCGAGCAGCCACTTGTGGCCCTGGCCCGCGGCATGCGCGTCCCCGACCACGTCGACGACCAGCGCGGAGAGATCGGTGCTCTCGTACGAGAGCGGGCGTCCGGCATCGAGGCGGGCGAGCAGCAGCAGGTCCTCGACGAGCCCGGTCATCCGGGCCGCCTCCGACTCGATGCGGCCGAGCGAGTGCCTGGTGTCGGGCCCGACGTCCTCGCGGCCGCGCCGGGTGAGCTCGGCGTAACCGCGGATGGAGGCGAGCGGGGTCCTGAGCTCGTGGCTGGCGTCCGCGACGAACTGCCGCACCCGCGTCTCGCTCTCCTGCCGCGCGCTGAGCGCCTCGTGGACGTGATCGAGCATCCGGTTGAGCGCGGCGCCCACCTGGCCGACCTCCGTGCGGGCATCCGCCTCGGCCCCCGGCACACGTTCGTGCAGCGCGACTTCCCCGCTGTGCAGGGGGAGTTCGGACACCCGGGTCGCGGTGGCGGCGACCCGCCGCAGCGGCCGCAGGGCCACCCCGACGATGGCCGCGCCCGCTATCGCGGCGGCGACGAGCCCGGCGGCGGTCACGCAAATGACCACCAGGACAAGGGTGTTGACGGTGGCGTCGAGCCGGTCGGTGGGGAAGCCGAGCACGAAGGCGCGGTCCGGATCCCACACGGCCCGGTAGTCACCGAGGCCGGGGATCGTGACGGAGTGCACGTGGCCGTCCTTGGGGACGGCGGCCAGGGCCCGGATCTGCCCGTCGGACAGCGGCCCGGTGCGGCTCTCGCCCTCGTGTTCCGGCTGGGTGCTCCGCAGCCCCGACAGCCGCGTCCCGCCGGGCAGCACGCCCGCGCCGACCGTGTGCAGCGGCTGCCCCGGCCTGGACACGATGAAGTCGAGCCGGTCGCCGTCGGGCTTGACCTGCCCCGGGCCGCCGTACCCGAGCCCCCGCACGGGCAGCCCGGCCCGCAGCTGGTCGTCCAGCTGACGCTGGAGGTTGGCGCCCATGGCGAGCACGGTCACCGTGCCGATGACCGCGCCGACCACCGCGAGCAGGGCCACGGCCGACACGACCAGCCGGGTACGGAGCGACCACGGCCGCCGGAACCCGCCCCGGATCCTGCCCACGCGCCGCTACTCGCCGGGCTTGATCAGATACCCCGCGCCGCGCCGCGTGTGGATCATCGGGGAGCGCCCGGCGTCGATCTTCCGCCGCAGGTAGGAGATGTACAGCTCGACGACGTTGGCCTGGCCGCCGAAGTCGTACGACCAGACCCGGTCGAGGATCTGCGCCTTGCTGAGCACCCGGCGCGGGTTGCGCATGAGGAAGCGGAGCAGCTCGAACTCGGTCGCGGTGAGGTGGATGTTGACCCCGCCCCGGGTCACGTCGTGGCTGTCCTCGTCGAGCGTGAGGTCTCCGACGGCCAGCACGGACTCGCTGCGCAGGGCGGCCGTGCCCGAGCGGCGGATGAGCCCGCGGAGCCGGGCCACGACTTCCTCCAGGCTGAACGGCTTGGTCACGTAGTCGTCGCCGCCCGCCGTGAGCCCGGCGATCCGGTCCTCCACGGAGTCCTTGGCGGTGAGGAAGAGCACCGGCACGTCGGGGAGCTCGCGACGCAGCCGCCCGAGGACGGCGAGGCCGTCCATGTCGGGCAGCATGATGTCGAGTACCACCGCGTCGGGCCGGAAGTCCCGGGCGTCGCGCACCGCCCCGGCCCCGTCGCCGGCGCTGCGCACGTCCCAGCCCTCGTAGCGCAGCGCCATGGAGAGCAGCTCGCTGAGCGGTGCCTCGTCGTCCACGACGAGCACTCGGACGGGGCTGCCGTCCGGCCGCAGCATTTCGGTCCGCCCCTGGGGCGAGGAGGTAACGGTCATGGCCCCACCCTGTGAGCGGGCGGTGAGAACATCCTTGCCCGATCCTGTGATTTGCCTGAGAAAGTGGGCGGGGGCCAGAACCCAGGGTGCTCAGCCGGGCAGCGGGTCCGGGCCCGGCAGGGTGCGGCCCGCCAGCCCGAAGAGGCGGGCCCCGTTCCCGTAACAGACGGCCCGAAGCCACTCGTCCCCGAGCCCGAGCCGCTCAAGGGCCTCCAGCTGATGGAGATAGGGGTACGGAATGTTGGGGAAGTCGGACCCGAAGAGAATCCGCTCCCCCAGATCCATCAGCCGCCCCCGCTCGCTCACGGGGAAGGGCGCGGTGCGCTCGCTGAAGTCGGTGAAAGCCATGGTCGTGTCGAGCATGACCGAGCCGTACGTGTCGGCGAGGCCGAGGAAGTCGGCGTACTCCGGCATCCCCATGTGCGCGACGATCAGCCGCAGCCGGGGGTGCCGCGCGAGCACCCGCCCGACGGGGCCGGGCCCGGTGTACTTCCCGGCCGCGGGCCCGGACCCGCAGTGGATGACGACCGGCACGCCGGCCTCGGCGAGCAGTCCCCAGACGGGATCGAGCAGCGGGTCCCCAGGGTCGTAACTCCCCACCTGCACATGGGACTTGAAGACACGAGCACCGGAGTCGAGGGCGTCCCGAACGTATCCGGCGGCCCCGGGCTCGGCAAAAAAGGTAGAGGTGTGAAGACAGCCGGGAGTCCGTCCGGCGAACCCCGTACTCCACCCATTGAGCCACTCGGCCATCCGAGCCTTGTGGGGATAGATCATCGAGGTGAAGGCGAGCACCCCGAACTCCTCCCGGAGCAGCCGCACCCGCTCGGCCTCCTCCTCCCGGTAGGTGATGGGCCACTCGACCCCGCCGACGAGCTCCCCGGCGGAGTCGAAGTACTCCCACACCTTGTCGAGCACGCGCTCGGGCATGAAATGGGTGTGGACGTCGACGAGTCCCGGCAGCCCGAGCCGCCCCCAGAAGGCCCGAACGGCACCCCCGCCACTGCTTCCGCTCACATCCACCACTCCGCTCGACCTTGGCGACCTGGACGCTGGAGCCGCCGTACCACTCGGCCCGCCCGCGCCGCCGCGCCCGCTGCTGCCCGACGCGCCCCGCCAGGGCACGCATCACCCCCGTCCGCGCCCGCCCCCTCAGACTCAGACTCAGACTCAGAACAACTGATCCTGCACCCCCTCCTCCTTGGGCACCTCCCGCACCGGCACACTGACACCACCGCCCTCGCCCGCACCGACCGCGGCAAGATCCCACCCGCTCATGAGCCGCGTGTCCAGTACGAGAACGGCGCCCGACACCTCCAGGTGGAGGTCGGGCCCGGCGGCAGCGACGAGCCGCCCGCCCACGACCCCGCCGTCCACCAGCTCGGTGACCACCCCGGAGGCCGGCGCGAGCCCGGCGAGTCCGAACTCCCGCGCATGGTCGACCACTTGGCACTCGATCCGCTCCAGTGACTCGGGCCAGCCGGTGAGCGCGAGGGCCCGCGCGTGCAGCCGGGCGACCTCCGCGGCCCGCTCGTCCACCCCGGGAAGCCCTGCCCGTACGGCCCGCTTCTCGGCGTACGGGATCCGGTCCGGCACCCCGAGCGCGGCCCTGAGCAGCTCCTCGCAGCGCCGGGCCGCCATCAACGGCCCCCGCCCGAGCCAGCCGAAGGCCACCGCCCCCTGTTCGAGCAGCCGGGCCGAACCCCGCTCCTCGGCGGTGATCCCGACCTTGACCATGCCGCTCCCGAACCAGGCGAGGTAGACGCGATAGGTCCGGGGATCGTCGAGGTACGTATCGGCGGCGACGGAGTGCGCCCGGTCGAGCCGCGCACACTCGGCACACCGCGCCTGAGTACTCCGCGCCGGCACGCCCGCCGCCACCGGACACCGATTCCCCCGAGCCCCCACACAGCTCCGCTCCCCCACCACCCGAAACGTCAGATCCCGCCCATACCCGAGCGGACTGCTCCGCCCCTCCTCCCAAAGCAGCCGGGGCCCCTCTTCGCCCCACCGAACCCCAACACACCGCCACAACCCAGCCACGCCCCGAAGCTACCTCCCGGCACTGACAACGGGCAGCACAGGGAAGGCAGGAAGACCCCGGGATCGCTCAGGGCTCACTGTTCGCAAAATCTGAGCCCGTGGCTCAGGCACCCACGTTGGCCAACACACAGACGTACTGAGGGGGTTGCGCACCGCCATCGTTCGGGAAGTCCAGGACGGCCGGGTAGGTCATCCTGGTGTCCGGGTAGGACTCTGTGCAGTCCGAGGGGATGGCAGAGAAGACGGACGTGCCGTCCGGGTGAACCGCCTGCCCGTCCGCACCGACCAGAGCAGCACCGCACTGGTATCCGGGTGCGTTCATCAGGAGAACGGCGTCCTTCCCCACGCCCTCGCCGCTGCCTGTCCAGGCGAGGCAGAAGCTGGAGCCGGGATCTCCCCCGGTGGGCGGCTCCGAGATGATGTGAACGGCCTGGAGAGGCGCGGGTCCCCCGCACAACGCCTCGATGTCGGCCAAGTACCAGGGCGCCCCTGGGGCGCAGATGTCCGCCTTCGACCGGCAGTCGGCAGGGCCGCCGGGCATCTTGAACCTCACAGGAAGGCAGGACGCAGTTCTGCTGACCGAGGGGGACGGGGCCGCCCTCACTGAAGAGGACCTCGTCGCGGAAGGGGAGGCGACCGCGGCCTTCACCCGCTCGGTCGGTACGGCGCCAGGCGTGCTCCGGGCATGGGCTTCGGCGTCGGCCACCTGCCCGTTCGGCGCTGGGTGGTCCAGGAGCAGCGCGGCGCAAAAGCCTACGACGATCGCGACGGCTCCCATGGCCATCGTGGCCTTCCAGGGGAAGCGCTGAGGCGGAGCCTCCCGTATGACGGGGATGTTCCCCAGCGTGTCGCCGTTGTGGAAGGCGAGCACTTCATCCGGACGCGGCGGCCTCTGCGGCTGGTGCGACGTACCCATGGTGCCCCCCTGCTCGCTGTCCGTGTCGGCCACGGTAGGACACAGCGGTCGCCGACGTGGCAGAACCAGCCGGAAGAGCAACCCTCGCGATGCGGCCGCTGGGGCAGGCATCGCCCCGGTCATGCGGTGTGCCGTCGCCGGCCATGTGCGAGTTGGCCAAAAGGCCTGCTTGTCCGTCTTCCGCGCGCCTCCTCACAATTTCGGCATGGTGTACCGGTGCCGTGCACAGACAGCCGATCGGACGTTGTGCAAGAACCGAGTGACCGGCCCGGACGTACGGTGCCACCTCCACCGGGGCAGGCCTGCGGGCCGTGTGCCAACGCCCCGCAAGCAGCCCGCAAAGCGGCCCCAGATCCCCCGTCAAGCTCGGCGGTCGACCACATCCAGGGCTACGAATCCGCCTCGACAACGCCCCCCGCGCCCCATACAAGGTGCCCGGGAGCGCCTGATGGCGGAGGAGGCCGCAAAGGTGTGCCTGGACGTCATGGAACGCGGTGGCACCGCAGTCATCGCCGACCGCGCGTCCGCATACGTCTCGGACGAGACGTGGAAGAAGCTCGTGAGGCAGCATCGCAGGAGGGACTGCGACGATCTCGCCCGACTGGCTCGCAGCATCCTCGAGGGCAAGGAACGATTGCACGACGTCGTTGCCCGCACCGCAGGCGGCCTCCTTGCGTGGTTGGGGCGCCCCAAGATCGAGCGGGTCTTCGCACAGGAACTGGCTCGCAGCATCCCGCTACCTGTCGACGCACAACTCTCCACAGCCGCACGGGGCTTGCAGATCGCCGGCATATACGTGTGCGTCGTCGGCGGTCGGGACCTCGCCGACTGTGCCTGCCTGCGTGATGTGCTCAGGGTTGAGGGCGAGGAACGTTTACGCCAGCTGCTGCAGGGCGCGATGCAGGACTGGCAGTCGCTTCCCCGACGAATGCGGGACGACGCAGACGGGTGACGGGAGTCTCGGAACGGCTGGGACGTCAGCGTTGAAAGGCGGCCGACCTGGCCGGCCAATCGGTTTGGCCAGTCCCCGCGCCATGGCTGATGCCTTCTCAGTCCGCCGGACGAGGGGCCCAATTGGGCCTCGGAGACCCATATGGCAGCCTCGGTGAGCGGTGTGGGAGATATCGGATTAGCCTCCGAAATGAGCGCAAAGTGGATCTTTTGATGGTGCGCTCCACTGACCCCAGGAGGAAAAATGCGCAAGCTTCACAAGGCCGCTGTCGCGGCCGCCATGCTGGGGACCCTGAGCCTCATAGCCACCGGCACAGCCACCGCTCAGGAAGCGGGCGGGCGTGGGGGCGGCGGTGGCCATGGCCACTGGTGCAAGACCCATGACCTGAACATCGACATCCTTGGCCAGGTCGGGATTCTCAACGGACTGCTGGGCAACGCGCTCAACGGCGAGGGGAATCCAGGCGCACAGTTCGACGGCGTCGGCTCCAGCTGCTGACACCGCCGTTACTGGGCACCAGGGAATCGCGTCACGCAATTCACCGAAATGGGGCTCGGCGCCCGGGACACAAGCCCGGCGCCGGGCCCCTGCTCTGTGCGGGCCGTGATCGGCCACGATCGGCCGGTCGGCCGTAGCCATGCCGGGCGGGCCGGCGGGCGCCCGATTCCGTTCGCCGCCGAAGGCCGCGGGCGCTGATCCGCTTCGGCGTCGTACACCCAACGCAAGAGGCCCCGGACTCTCGTCCGGGGCCTCTTGCCTATGTGCACTCGGCAGGATTCGAACCTGCAACCTTCTGATCCGTAGTCAGATGCTCTATCCGTTAAGCTACGAGTGCTTGTGCTTCCGGGGTTTTTTCTGCCCCGTCGGCGTTGCGAGAACAACATTACATGACCTGCGCCGTGACGCGAAATCCGTTAACCCCACCGCCTCTGACCTGCGGAAATGTCTCTGCGTGAGCAACCACGGGGACGCCGGGCGGGGTCGGGCACAGGGCGAGGACGGCCCCGGAACGAGTCACGGGCGGGGCTGAAACGGCCCGGCGGAGGCCGACGGAGACTCGGCGAGGGCTCGGCGAAGGCGCAGGGAGAACGGCCCGGGGAACGGCCGAAGCCCCGGCCGTGGGGCCGGGGCTTCGGGTCTTGCTGGCGGAGGCGGAGGGATTTGAACCCTCGATGGGCTTTAAGACCCAAACCGCATTAGCAGTGCGGCGCCATAGACCGGACTAGGCGACGCCTCCAGCACACCGTCGCGTGCGCGAGTGGTGCGTGCAGATGATGACACAGCCTTGCGGGCCGTCACCAATCGCACCCCACGGTACTAGGCAGGTGGCCACCAGAGCAAAGCCGTTCTGCGGCGCAACGCCGGGCGTTGACGCGCGTTAGACCGCTGAAGCCTTCAGGGGGCCTCAGGAGCCCCCGGGGCCCGGACCCGTCCGCAGAAAGTCCGCCCGTACGACTGGAGATACGAGACCCATGCTGCGTCGCCTCGCCGTCACCGCCGCCGCCTCCCTCACCGCGCTCGCCGCCGCGCCCGCCGCCTCGGCGGGCCCCCTGCCCGTCCCGCTGTCCCTGCTCGGCGAAGGCCACACCGAGGACCGCCTCACCGTCACCGTCGAGCACAACCCCGGTGTCGAGGGGAAGTACACGCTGGAGTGCCACCCCGCGGGCGGGAGTCATCCGCGCCGCCAGCAGGCCTGCGACAAGCTCGACTCCGTGACGACCTGGGGCAAGGATCCCTTCGCTCCGGTGCCCAGGGACCGGATCTGCACGATGATCTACGGCGGTCCCGCCACCGCCCACATCACCGGCAGCTGGGCCGGGCGGCCCGTCGACGCTACGTACAGCCGTGCCAATGGGTGCGAGGTTTCGCGGTGGGACGACCTGGTGCCGGTGCTGCCGAGCGCCAGGTAGGAGACCCCGTACGCCCACCGCGCGTACCTCTTGGTCACACAACCTTGGTGAGAGCTCCCCCTCATCCGCCGTCGCTCGCGCATCCCCAGCCTTTAGACTCCCTCCCAGTGACAGGCCGCAAGGTGCAGTGGTTCAGGGAGGAAGCGTCGTCGTGAGCAGCAGGCCATCCCGAGGCGCTGCTCGCCTCGCAGCCATACTTGACGCCCTTCCGGACGGGCTCCTGCTCGTCAACTGCAACGGCACGGTCGTCAACGCCAACACCGTCGCGCTGGAAATGCTGGAGGCGCCCGGTACCGGGCTCGTGGGGCGGGGAGTTCTCGATCTGCTGCCCACCTTCGACTCCAAGCTCATCCCCGGCTCCATGCGCCGGCCCGAGAGCGAGGACGACCAGGGCCGCACCAAGCCCACCCGAATGATCGCGCGCCGCACCGACGGCACCGAGTTCCCGGTCGAGGTGACCAGCGCCAACCTGGAGGACGGGCGGGACGCGTACGCCTCCTACGGAAGCGGCGGCGGGCCCGGCTCGTACTCCGGCGACGAACTCCTCATGCTCGTCCTGCGCGACCTCTCCGGCACCGTCGACACCGAGGCGGAGCTCGCCCGTTCGCAGCGGCAGACCGAGATGATCCTGCGCGCGGCGGCCGAGGGCGTCGTCGGCACCGACACCGACGGGCGGGTCGTCCTGGTCAACCCGGCGGCCGCGCAGATCCTCGGCTACCGGGCCAGCGACCTCGGCGGGCAGGAGCTCCACCCGCTGGTGCTGCACTCGCGCGAGGACGGCGAGCCGTTCCCGTACGAGGGGAGTCCGCTCGCCGACACCCTCAAGTCCGGGCGCAAGCACCGGGTGCGCGGGCAGGTCATCTGGACCAAGAGCGGCGCCCAGGTGCCGGTCGACCTCACCACCGCGCCGGTGCGCGACGGCGACCTGCTCGTCGGCGCCGTCATGACCTTCACCGACCGGCGCCCGTTCGAGGAGCAGGCCGCCAAGCACGCGGAGGTCCTGGAGCGCGAGACCGCGCGCTACGACGCGCTCGCCGCCCGGCACCAGCAGCTGCTCTCGGTGCTCGCGGGCTCCCTGCGCGGGCCGCTCGACGAGCTGCGCGCCGAACTCGCGGCCCTCGCCGCCGACGACGCGGGCCAGCTGTGGCCCGAGGCCAACCAGGTCCTGCACCACCTCGCCGCCGGCTACTCCCGCATCACCACGCTCGTCGACAACGTCCTCGGCTACCAGCGGCTCGACGCCGGCAGCGAGGAGCTCAAGAAGACGAAGGTGCTTGTCGATTCGGTGGTCGGCGCCGGTGTCGACGGCGCCGTCGAGCTGATCGGGCCCGGGCGCGCCCAGTTCGCCGTGCACACCCCGCCCATCGAGGCCGAGATCGACGCGCCCCGCCTGGCGACCGCCCTTGCCCACCTGATCGCGGACGTCGCCGGGGTGGACGCGACCGGCAAGGCGCCGGTCGCCGCCGGTGGCTACATGGACTCCACCGTGGTCGTCGCGGCCGCGGTGCGCGGCGAGGTCGTACGCATCGAGGTGCGCGGACCCTACGCGGGCGGCGACCCGGTGCACGGGCCCATCGTGCGCGGCATCGTGAAGGCGCACGGCGGCGTCCTGCAGACCGTGGACGTGCCGGGCATGAGCGGTTCGGCATACGTGCTCGAAGTACCGCTCGGCGCGGGCGCGGGAACCGTCGAGGCGCCCCCCGCGCAACCGCAGCCCGACGAGGCGCTGCTGCCCGCCCAGCAGGACGGCGGCGGGCGGCGGCGGGCCCGGCGGTCGTCCACGGACGCGTTCCTGGAGAGCCCGGTCAGCGAGGAGAAGTCCCCGACCGGTCGTCGGCGGGCCCGGGCCGAGGGCGGGGCTGGGGACGGGGCTGGTGCTGGGTCGGGGGCTGGTTCTGAGGCTGGGGCTGGTGGCGGTTCCGGTCCTGGTGGCGCCGGTGTCGGTTCGCCTGTCGGTTCCGGTTCCGGGGTGCCTTCTGGTTCTGGCTCCGGTGGTGCCGGGGAGAGTGACGGTCCCGGCGGGGAACTGGCCCGGACTCCGGGTCAGCAGAACATCGAGGGTGCGGGCGGACGCGGGGGTGCTTCCGGTTCCGGGGACGCGTCCGGGGCCCCGTCCGGGTCCGGGCGGCGGCGTGGGCGGCCCAGTCCTGCCGAGCAGGCCGTCGAGCGGGCCACCGAACAGGTCTTGGGGCAGGCCGCCGAGGGTTCCGTCGTCACCGGTGCGGAGAGCGCCCGCGAGTCGTCCGGCATGGGCCGGGCCGCGCTGGGCGAGACCGTGCCGCCGCAGGGTGTGCCCACCGAGGCCACGGGACGCCGGGCGCGCCGTGCGCTGCCCGCTACTTCCTCCGCCGAGACACCGGCCGGCTCTTCCTCCGGCTCCCCCGAGAACGCTGCCGAGCCGACCGGGCGCCGGGCCCGGCGCGCGCTGGGTGCCGCGCCGGGCGGGGGCAGCGCTGCGAGCGGTTCCGCGAGTGGTTCTGCGAGCGGGCAGGAGGGCTCGGTGCGGACCGCGTTCGCGCTGCCGCCCGCCGATGCCGACCGGGCGCCACATCCGGCTCCCGTTCCCTCGACCCCGACTCCAGCTCCGGCTCCGGCTCCGGCCCCGGGTGGTGCGGCCGGCGCTGCCGCGCCGGGGCGTCGTGACTCCGTACGTTCCACCGGTTCGGCACGTTCTGCGGAGGAGGCTGGGCAGGTCGGTGCTGGGCATGCGGGTGCGGGGCACATGGATGCTGCTGAGCATGTGGGTGCTGGGGCTGTGGGTGCGGAGGCCATGGGTGGCCGGGCTATGGGTGCCGGGCCTGTAGGCGCTGGGGCCATGGGTGTTGAGCCCACGGGTGCTCAGGCTGTGGGTGCCGGCCATGTGGATGGCGCCGACTCCATGGGTGCTGGCCCTATGGGTGCTGGCCCTATGGGTGGCGGCCACATGGGGGCTGAGCCCACCGGTGCCGGGCACATGGGGGCCGACCCCACTGGCCCCGCCGGGTCCACGGGGGCCAACCCCACCCCGGCCGGGCCGGGCCCGAACCTCCCCGGCCGCACCAACCCCGCCCCCGGCGACCCGCTGGCCGATCAGACCCCGCCTCAGCCGCACCCCGCCGAGCAGCCCGAGTGGGCGGCCCGCGCGGTTCCGGCGCCGGGTGCGGCCGGTCCCGTACCGCCGCACAACCAGAACCAGGCTCAGCCCAGCCAGGCTCAGGGCAACCAGCCCCAGCCCGTACCCCAGCCCTCTCCCGCCAAGCCCGCTCGACAGCCGCTGCCCGCCGAGACTCCGCCCGGGGGCATCCCGGTCGCCGGCGGGGACACACAGGGACGGGCGTTCAGTGTGCGGGCGCTCGGGCAGAACGCGCCGTTCAGCCAGGCGCAGGCCCAGGCATCGGCCCAGACCTCCGGCGGCTCGCTCGGCTCCGGGCGCCGGCGCAAGCTCGGCACGCCCCCCGAGGGCGTCGAGCGCCCAACCGAACCGGCCGCCCGGCCGCACCCCGTACTCCCCTCGCCCCCCTCGGAGGGCCGGGGCCGCGCGTACGCCATCGGGGCGCCCGACGAGGGTGCCGAGGGTCCCGAGCCGCTGGACGGGCCCGGCGGCGCCGTCGAGGTGGCCAACCGGCCGCAGCCGCAGCCCATCGACGACGAGCTGCCCCCCGAGCCGCTCGACAACCCGCGCCGGCTGCTCGTGTGGCCCGCGCCCGACGTCTCCACCCAGCAGGCGCTGAGCGAGCGCGGCTACCGGCCCGTGGTCGTGCACTCCCGCGAAGAGGTCGACGCGCAGATCGCCGCGTTCCCCGCCGCCCTGTTCGTCGACCCGCTGACCGGCCCGATCACCCGTACCGCGCTCCAGTCCCTGCGGCAGGCGGCGGTCGCGGCCGAGGTTCCCGTCCTGGTCACGGCGGGGCTCGGGCAGGCGACGCGGGAGGCGGCGTACGGCGCCGATCCCGCCGTCCTGCTCAAGGCCCTCGCGCCGCGCGACAGCGAGCAGCACCCGTCGCGCGTCCTGCTGATCGAGGAGCACGAGGAGATCGCGCTCGCGCTCACCGCGACCCTTGAGCGGCGCGGCATGCAGGTCGCCCGCGCCGGCACCGACTCCGAGGCCGTCACCCTGGCGGCCCAGATGCGGCCGAACCTCGTGGTGATGGACCTCATGCAGGTACGCCGCCGACGTGCCGGAATCGTCGACTGGCTGCGCGCCAACGGCCAGTTGAACCACACCCCGCTGGTCGTCTACACCTCGGCCGGCATCAACCAGGCGGAACTCCCGAAGCTCTCGTCGGGCGAGACGGTCCTGTTCCTGGCAGAACGCTCCACGAGCAGCGAGGTCCAGGGCCGCATCGTGGACCTTCTGGCGAAGATCGGAACGAACTAGCCTCGCGGTCGGGGGGCTGGCTGAGGCCGGACAGTCGGCCGCGGGTCGGCCGCGGCTGCTCGCGCAGTTCCCCGCGCCCCCAGGGGTTCTGCCAGTCCCGGTCAGCCGCTCAGCCAGCAGCCCATGTCGGCAGGCCGACGGACATCAGGTGCGCTTCAGGGGCGCGGGACCGCGCGACCAGCCGCGGGCGGCCCGCACCCGAACATCCCGCACCCAGCGGAGCGCCTAGCGGAGCAGGGTCACATCCAGCTCCCCATCCGCGTACTGCCGCCGGATCACCTTCTTGTCGAACTTGCCCACGCTCGTCTTCGGCACCGCCTCGATGAGCGCCCAGCGCTCAGGGAGCTGCCACTTGGCGATCTTTTCGGCGAGGAAGGCCTTCAGGACCGCGTAGTCCGCGGTGGCGCCCGGCTTCAACACGACCGTGGCGAGCGGGCGTTCGCCCCATTTGTCGTCCGGGACGGCGACGACCGCCGCCTCGGCGACCTCGGGGTGTGCCATCAGCGCGTTCTCCAGCTCCTGGCTGGAGATCCATTCTCCGCCGGACTTGATGACGTCCTTGGCGCGGTCGGTGAGGGTCAGGTAGCCGTCGGGGCTGATCACGCCGACGTCGCCGGTCCGCAGCCAGCCGTCCGGGCTGAACTTGTCGTCCGGGCGGAAGTCCTCGCCGCCCACACCGCCGAAGTACGCGCCCGCGATCCAGGGGCCGCGCACCTCCAGCTCGCCCGCCGACTCCCCGTCCCAGGGCAGGAATTCGCCGCCGGGCCCGGCAAGGCGCGCCTCGACCCCGGCGGGGAAGCGGCCCTGCGTGATGCGGTACGGCCACTGCTCCTCGGCGCTCAGCCCGGCCGGCGGGTTGGACATCGTGCCGAGCGGCGAGGTCTCGGTCATGCCCCAGGCGTGGCAGAGCCGTACGCCGAGCTTGTCGTACGCCTCCATCAGCGACGGCGGACAGGCCGCGCCGCCGATCGTGACCCGCCGCATCGAGGTGAGGTCGCGCGGACGGGCGGTGACCTCGGCGAGCAGGCCCTGCCAGATGGTGGGCACGGCGGCCGCGTGCGTCGGCTTCTCGCGCTCGATCATGTCGGCGAGCGGCGCGGGCTGCAGGAAGCGGTCGGGCATGAGCATGCTCACGCCGGCCATGAAGGTGGCGTGCGGCAGACCCCAGGCGTTCACATGGAACTGCGGCACCACGACCAGCGTCGTGTCCGCGTCGGTGAGCCCCATCGACTCGGCCATGTTGACCTGCATGGAGTGCAGGTAGATCGAACGGTGGGAGTAGACCACGCCCTTGGGGTCGCCGGTCGTGCCGGAGGTGTAGCACATGGCGGCGGCGCTGCGCTCGTCCAGCTGCGGCCAGTCGTACGTCGTCGGCCGGCCGGCGAGCAGTTCCTCGTACTCGTGCACCTGCGGGCCCGCGCCGTCGATGTCGTCGAGCAGCGAACGGTCGCCGGGCCCGGACACGACGAGGTGCTCCAGCGTCGGCAGGTGCGGGAGCAGCGGGGCGAGCAGCGGCAGCAGCGAACCGTTGACGATCACCACGCGGTCGGCGGCGTGGTTGACGATCCAGATCAACTGCTCGGCGGGCAGCCGCAGGTTGAGGGTGTGCAGCACGGCGCCCATGGACGGGATCGCCAGGTACGCCTCGACGTGCTCCGCGTTGTTCCACATCAGCGTCCCCGCCGCCTGGCCGTCCTCGACGCCGAGCTCGCGCAGGGCGTGGGCCAGCTGAGCGGCCCGGGCACCGATCTCGGCGAAGCTGCGGCGGTGCGGCTCGGCCTCGCCGGTCCAGGTCGTGACCTGGGACGTGCCGTGGATCGTCGACCCGTGGGTCAGGATCCGCGAGATCAGCAGCGGTACGTCCTGCATGGTGCTCAGCACGGCGTCCTCCCGGTGAGCGCTACGGTGCGCTCTGCGGCGATAGGGGTGTGCCGAATTCTGCTCACGTACCGCGCGGTATGTCACTACCCGGGAGTAGTTTCAGCCGCGGATCCGCGAAGTTACCTGCAGAAACCTTGGCCGGGCGCCCGGTCCGTGGCCAAGCCCGTCACACCGCGTCACCGTGAACGCGTCCCACCGACGCCGGGCGGGCGTCAGCGTATGGGCTCCAGCTCCGGGTCCTCGCGGAGCTTGCCGAGCGCGCGCGACACCGCGCTCTTGACCGTGCCGACCGAGACCCCGAGCACCTCGGCGGTCTGCGCCTCGCTCAGGTCCTCGTAATACCTGAGGACGACCATGGCCCGCTGGCGGTCGGGGAGCTTCATGACCGCCCGCCACATCGCGTCGTGCAGCACCTGCCGGTCGGCCGGGTCGGGGCCGGGCACGGCCTCCGGCTCGGGCAGCTCGTCGCAGCAGAACTCGTCGACCTTGCGCTTGCGCCACTGGGAGGTGCGGGTGTTGAGCAGCGCGCGGCGCACATAGCCGTCGAGCGCCCGGTGGTCCTCGATCCGGTCCCAGGCGACGTACGTCTTGGTGAGCGCCGTCTGCAGCAGGTCCTCCGCATCGCTCGGGTTCGCGGTCAGCGAGCGAGCGGTGCGCAGCAGCACGGGGCCCCTGGCGCGGACGTACGACGAGAACGACGAGTACGCGTGGTAGGGCGTCGCCGCTCGGGAGGCGCTGGTGCAGACGGGCGTTGTCATGTCTCCACGCTATGAGCGCCGAGGCCCGCCGGGATCGGCCCCAGGTCCCGAAGCGGTGTCCGCCTCAGGTTGTAGGGGTGGGGGTGGCCACACCTCCTGAAGGTGGAGGACGCATCCCCGGCCCTCAGGGTTCACCCTCCCGGTCGGACGCCGCGCCGGCCCGCGCGCGAGCGGCCGGAACGCCCTCCGGCACAGCCGGTGCGGCGGGCTCCCGACCACCGGTTCAGCCGGTCCGGGCGAGGTGGAGGCACCCCGGCCCCCGGTCCGGCCGAGGTGCAGACCGACGGGCCTCCCTCGGCCCATCCGGTCAGCCGATCCGGACGACTCCGGACGACTCAGCCGATCCGAGCTACTCAGCCGATGCGGGCGACGGGTGCGTCGACCTGGTTGCGGTCCACGACCAGCCGGTATCCGCCGTGCGACTCGGCGGCATCCCCCGCGTACTGGTGGATCCGCATGTGCTGCCAGGCGTTCTTGTGCAGCGACGCCTCCTGGTAGATGGCGGGGCCGGTGTGCCAGCGGGCGAACCAGATCGCCGCCGGAAGGTCCTTCACCCCCGCCAGCCTGGCCTGCTCCATCTGCCGTACGCCGGAACCCGCGCTGCTGTAGAACCCCGGCAGGTAGCCCCGCGCGCGCACCTCCCGGTTCCAGGCCCGCACGAAGTCGAGCGTGGTCCGGGCGCAGGAGGCATTGCCCACGTTGTACGCCTCCAGGTCGAGGTAGAGCGGGCTGCCGGACAGGATGCCGAGCGCCCGCGCCGCCTGGACGGCCTGGCCCCCTTCGGACCTGCCCTGCTTCACCGGCTGCTTGCCGATCCGCACTCCCTTCTTGTTCTGCGCGTACACACACGGAGACTGCGAGCCCACGAACACGGGCAGCACCTGCCAGCCCATCCGGTGCACCTGGGTCACCCAGCTCTTGTTCAGGTTCCGCTGCACCGGGCAGTGCCGGCCGCGGCCCGCGTAATAGACCCCGACGGCGCGGTACGGCGAACTCCGCCAGGCCCGCATCGCGGCCGACGAGGGCGCGTTGCAGATGTCGAAGGCCGCGCCCTTGAAGGGCGGGGCGGCCAGCGCCGCCGCCTGTTCCTCCTGCCTTTCGTCCTGCCACTCGTCCGCGACCGCGGCGGGGGCCGGCAAAGCGGCGAGGGTGAGCAGAGTGGCGGCGAAGGTGGCGAGGGTCAGCTTGAGACGGCGCATGGCCCGAGTGAACGACCGCCTGCCCGGACCGGCCACCGCTCGGCCCACCGCCTCCGCCGTCCGAGCACAGGATCAGTCGGCCGGGCCAGTTTCGGCCCGGTGACCGGCCGGCCGATCCGGGCCAACCAGCCGGGGGTCATGAGCCCCTGATGCTCCCTCAGTCCCCGCTGATCGTGTCCTGACGGATCCTCAGCCGTCCCTTCCCAAGACGAGCCCCGACGTCGGGACGCCCGTACCCGCCGTGACCAGGACGTGGGCCGCGTCGGATATCTGGTTCACGGACGTGCCCCGGATCTGGCGGACCGCCTCCGCAATCCCGTTCATCCCGTGCAGGTATGCCTCCCCCAGCTGCCCCCCGTGCGTGTTGAGCGGAACCCCGTCCGCCGCCACGAAGTCGGCCGCCTCACCCGGTGTGCAGAAACCGAACTCCTCCAGCTGCATCAGCACGAATGGCGTGAAGTGGTCGTACAGGATCGCCACGTCCATCTCGGCGGGGGTGAGCCCGGACGTCCGCCACAGCTGTCGCGCGACCACCCCCATCTCCGGCAGCCCGGCAAGCTCGTCCCGGTAGAAGCTGGTCATCGCCTCCTGTCGGCGGCCGGCCCCCTGCGCGGCGGCGGTGATCACGGCGGGCCGCTGCCGCAGGTCCCTGGCCCGCTCCGTGGTGGTGACGACGAGGGCCTGGCCGCCGTCGGTCTCCTGGCAGCAGTCCAGGAGCCGCAGCGGCTCGACGATCCAGCGCGATGCCGCATGGTCGGCCAGGGTGATCGGCTTGCCGTGGAAGTAGGCCGCCGGGTTGTTCGCGGCATGGCGGCGGTCGGTGACCGCGACGTGGCCGAACGCCTCGGGCGTCAGGTTGTAGGTGTGCAGATAGCGCTGGGCGGCCATGGCCACCCAGGACGCGGGTGTGAGCAGCCCGAACGGCAGCGACCAGCCGAGCGCCGCCCCCTCCGCCGACGGCTCACGCTGCTGCACACCCGAGCCGAAGCGTCGACCCGAACGCTCGTTGAACGCCCGGTAGCAGACCACCACTTCGGCCACACCGGTCGCCACCGCGAGGGCCGCCTGCTGCACGGTGGCGCAGGCCGCGCCGCCCCCGTAGTGGATCCTCGAGAAGAACGACAGCTCGCCCATGCCGGCCGCCTGCGCGACGGTGATCTCCGGGCTGGTGTCCATGGTGAACGTGACCAGGCCGTCCACGTCCGAGGGCGCAAGACCCGCGTCGTCGAGCGCCGCGTGAACCGACTCGACCGCCAGCTTCAGCTCACTGCGCCCCGAGTCCTTGGAGAACTCGGTCGCCCCGATCCCGGCGACGGCCGCCCGCCCGCCGAGCGAATCGGCCTTGCGCACGCTCATGACTCACCCCCGGCGCGCCCGGGGACAGCCACCCGCACCGTGCCCGTGACGTGATTCCCCAGCCCGTTCGCCCCCGTCACCCGCACCTCCGCGACCTCCCCCTCCACGGCCGTCACCGTGCCGGTCAACGTCATGATGTCCCCCGGGTAGTTGGGTGCGCCGAGCCGTATCCGCACGGACCGCAGCCGGGCCGTCGGACCGAAGTGGTCCGTGATGTACCGGCCGACCAGGCCGTTGGTGGTCAGGATGTTCATGAAGATGTCCGGAGACCCCTTCTCGCGCGCGATCTCCGCGTCGTGGTGCACGTCCTGGTAGTCGCGGGAGGCCACCGCCCCGGCCACGATCAGCGTCCTGGTGATCGGGATCTCCAGCGGCGCCAGCTCGTCTCCGGCCTTCACGCCCCCACCCCCTCTCCCCTGTCGGCCCCCTCGGCCGAAGGCCGCGCCTCAGCCGCCTCCGCCAGCTTCTCCGTCACAATCAACTCACCCAGTTCCGCGAGGAGTTCACCCCCGCACCCCAGATACGCGTCGAGCTGCCGCCCCCACAGGAAGTGCCGGTGGACAGGGTGTTCCAGGTCCGCGCCGAGGCCGCCGTGCAGATGCTGGCCCGCGTGCACGACGCGGGTGCCCGCCTCGGACGCCCACCACGCCGCCGTCAGCGCGTGCGTCCCGTACCGCAGCCCCTCGTCCCGCCGCCAGGCCGCCTCGTAGGAGGTCACCCGTATCGCCTCGGTGTCCATGTACGCGTCGGCGGCGCGCAGCAGCACGCCCTGGTTGGTGGAGAGCGGCCGGCCGAACTGCTCCCGGGTCGTGGTGTGCCGGACCGCCCTGGCCAGCGAGCCCGCACACACCCCGGCCTGGAGCCCCGCGAACGCCGTCCGGGCGGTGGCCAGCACGTCCTCGTACGCCTCCGCTCCGCCCACCCGCTCGGCCGGGGTGCCGTCGAGCGTGAGCCGCCCGGCCGACCAGGGCGCGGTCGTCTCCACGGCCTCGGCCCCCGCATCGGCGACCCGCACCAGCCACAGGCGGCGCTCCTCGTCCGGGACCAGCACATGCGTGGCGTCCCGCAGCCACGGCACGAGCGGCACGACCCCGGTCAACTCGCCCTCCGCCGTCGCCCGTACGCGCCCTCCGGACGCGGGGAACGCCCCGGTCGCCACGGCGCTGCCCTCGCGCAGGGTGGGCAGCAGCCGTTCGCGCTGTTCTGCCGTGCCGTGTGCCGTGAGCGCGAGCACTCCGTAGACGCAGCTCGCCGCGAACGGGACCTGGGCCGTGGTCCTGCCCTGCTCCTCCAGGGCGAGGACCAGGCCGAGCAGCCCGACCTCCTCGACGGCCGCCACGAGGCCCGCCCCGCACAATGCCTTCCACAGCTCGGCATCGGTCCCCGTACCGGCCGCGGCCAGCCGCTCGTGCGTCGAAAGGTCGCCGAAGATCTGCCCGGCGAGCTCGCGGACCGCCGACTGCTCCTCGGTGGGCGTGAAGTCCATCAGGCCACCTCCGCCCGGAACACCGGGAGCTCCAGCTCATCGTCCACTCGCCGGAATTCGAGCCGCACCGGCATCCCGATCCGCACCTCGTCCGCCGCCACCCCGACCACATTGCTGATGATCCGCACGCCCTCCGCGAGCTCGATCAGGCCCACCGCATACGGCGGGTCGAAGGCAGGGAACGGGGGGTGGTGCATCACGACGTACGAGAAGACCGTGCCGCTGCCGCTCGCCCCGACCGTGTCCCACCGCCCCGAACCGCAGGCGTTGCACCCCGGCAGCCAGGGGAAACGCAGCTCGGCGCACTCCTCGCAGCGCTGGATCAGCAGCCGGTGCTCGGCGATGCCCGCCCAGAACCCGGCGTTGTCCCGGTTGATGACCGGCCGGGGCCGCAGAGCTCGCAAAGGCGCCTGTTCCGCCTCCCTCCCCTCGGCCCGGCCGGGCCCCTTTCCAGGCGAACTCCGTTGCGCGGGCGCGTACTTGAGAATGCGGAAGCGGTGCGTGCCCGCGAGCTCGCCGTCCACCGAGACATCCATCCGTGTGGTGACGAAGTGCCCGGTCCCCAGCTTGGTGGTCTTGCGCTCGGACACCGTCTCGATCACCGCGTCGTAGGAGACGCGGTCGCCCGGCCTCAGGTCACGGACGTACTCCTGCTCGCAGTCCGTCGCCACCACCGAGGTGAACCCGGCGCCGTCGAGCAGCTCGAACAGCTCTTCGTAGCCGGAGGTGCGGCCCGTGCCGTCGCCGTGTCCGGAGAGGCCGCCCATCGTCCACGCCTGGAGCATCGTGGGCGGCGCTATGGCGTCCGGCCCCGTATACGCGGGATGCGTGTCGCCCATGGCCTCGCACCAGTGCCTGATCATCGGCTCGTTGACGAGGTCCTTGCCGACCCCCGCGGTCGCCGCCGGCTGTCCCTCGAACTTCTTCAACCGGCCAAGGAAATCCGCCTCGTTCACCCCGCTCACCTCTTCCCCCGTTTCATCCCGAGCCGCATCGTCGCGACGATCTCCCGCTGCACCTCGCTCACCCCGCCCCCGAACGTGTTGATCTGTGCCGCCCTGTTCATCCGCTCCAGCTCCCCGTCCCCGAAGGCGCCGGGCGAACCGCCCCTGATCAGGCCCGCGTCCCCCACGATTTCCCGACACATTCGATACGTTTCGACCGCGGACTCCGTTCCCGTGAACTTCACGCCGCTGGCGTCTCCGGGCGCGAGATTCCCGGCCCCCACATCGCCCACCAAACGCCAGCTGAGCAGGCGATTCACCGCCAGCCGGGCATGCGTGGCGGCCACCTTCGCCCTCACCCATTCATGGTCAACCGGGCGCCGAGAAGTCACCGGATCGGGCGTACACGCATACGCCAGCGCGGCCTCGTAGAAGTCCTCGGCCTGCATGCCGATCGCGGCGAGCGCGACCCGCTCGTGGTTGAGCTGGTTGGTGACAAGCCCCCAGCCCGCGTTCTGCTCGCCGACCAGGTTTCCCAGCGGCACCCGGATGCCGTCGTAGTACGTCGCCGTGGTGGTCAGGCCGCCGACCGTCTCGATCGGGGTCCAGGAGAATCCGGGCGCGTCCGTCGGCACCAGGATGATCGAAATCCCCTTGTGCTTGGGTGCGTTGGGATCGGTGCGGCAGGCGAGCCAGATCCAGTCGGCGTTCTGCGCGTTGGAGGTGAAGACCTTCTGCCCGTCGACCACCCAGGACTCCTCGTCCCGTACCGCCTTGGTACGCAGCGAGGCGAGGTCGGTGCCTGCCTCCGGTTCGCTGTAGCCGATGGCGAACACGAGGTCGCCGCTCAGGATCCTGGGCAGGAAGTACGCCTTCTGCTCGGCGGTCCCGTACTTCATCAGGGTCGGGCCGACCGTGTTCAGGGTGACCATCGAGACGGGTGCCCCCGCCCGGTAGGCCTCGTCGAAGAAGACGAACTGCTCGTCGGGGCCGCGCCCCTGGCCGCCGTACTCGACGGGCCAGCCGAGCCCGAGCAGCCCATCGGCGCCGATCCGGCGCAGCAGCGCCCGCTGCTCGTCCGGTCCCGCCCCGAGCGGGGGACCTTCGGGCAGCAAGCGGGCGAAGTACGTGCGGAGTTCGGCGCGCAGCCGCTCCTGTCGCTCGGTCGGGGCGAGGTGCACGACGGCGGCCTTTCCGTGCGTACGGCGACTCCGTGGGTCCGTCCGCACACGGCACGGACAGATCCACGGACCAGGGTTTCTGACTGTCCGTCAGATTCAGCCCCACTGTCAATGCCCCGGGCAACGGCCGGCGTCGCCGCCCGCATGCGAGCGGCCCGGGTGACGGTGCCGAAGCACTGTCACCCGGGCCGCCGATCACCCCATGGACCGGACCCCGCGACGGGGGAGGAGGCTCACCACAGGCGGGAGAAGTTCACGGCGACGTTCCCGTTGCCCTGGTTGATCGACGTGAAGGCCGAGTCGTTCACCTGGGCCGTGTTGCTCTGGTTGGTGGCACCTGCTCCGACGGCCTGCTGCTGCGTGGTGGACGAGTTGCCACTGTTGTCGTGGCCGACCCCGCTGCCGCTGACGGTGGCTACCGCCGCGTTCGATCCGTGGCCCGCGAGGGCGCCGTTGTCGGCGGTGGCCACACCCGAGAAGAGGGCAGCGGCCAGAGGCAGCGAGGCAACGGCGGCGAGGACGCGGGCGGTACGGATGCTTGCCATGTCAATTCCTCCAGGAACCAGAAGTACGGGTAGTTCGGCTCGTTCCAGGTCGGGCCTACTGGCTGTAAGTACGGCCTGGTCCAAGGCAGTTGGCCGACCGCCCCGGACGCTGTGACGACGTCGCGAGATCAGAGTTGCCCACCGAATCCCCGGCGAACCAGTCACCGCAGCATCTTTCGCCCGCAAGCGTGAGGACATGTCGATAAACCCTCAATGCGCTCCCAAAGCTCCGGCCACGGCTCGATCGCGGGCGCCGGAGCCGCCCCCACGCAAGCGAAGAACCGTTTCAGCTCGGATTCGGCCAATCTTCGACCGCCATCGAAAACTCGCCCGGAGGACACCGATACGGCACCGGATCGCCGTGCAGGCCGTCCCGGACAGCTCCGGAATCGCGCCGGTCACCCCTGGAAGGGATTCCCTTTCTCGAACATTCGTACGAACATGGAGCCATGGCCACCATCGACCGGCAGGCCGCCACCCTGGCCCTCGCCCACGCCCTGTCCGCCGCCGAGCGCGGCCTGCCCGTCATCCCGCTGTCCCGCACCAAGCTCCCCGCGCTCCCCTCGCCGCACCGGGAGGAGCCCCGGCCGGTGCTCTGCCGGGGCGAGTGCGGGCTCACAGGGCACGGGGTGCACGACGCCACCACCGACCCGACCGCGGTGCGCGCGCTGTTCGCGGCCGCACCCTGGGCCACCGGCTACGGCATCGCCTGCGGGCGCCCGCCGCACCACCTCATAGGCATCGATCTCGACACCAAACCCCCGGCGGCCGATGCGACGGCCGCGCTCCAGCACCTGGCGCTGCGGCACCTGTTCACGATCCCCGAGACCGTGGTCGTGATCACTCCGAGCGGGGGCCGGCACATCTGGCTGACCGGGCCGTCCGGCGCTGTCGTGCCGAACTCCGCGAGCCGCCTCGCCCCCGGCATCGACATCCGGGGCGCCGGCGGCTATCTGGTCGGCCCCGGCTCGCTGAGCACCCGGGGCGTCTACCGCCTCGCCCCCGGCACCGCCCACCTCGGCCCGGCCCCCTGCCCCGGCGCCCTCCTGGACCTGCTCACGCCCGCCGCGCGCCCTCACCATCCGCAGCAGCATGGTGATCACCAGGGGCAGGGCCTGGTCCAGTTCGTGCTGGCCGCCCACGAGGGCCAGCGCAACACCCGGCTGTTCTGGGCGGCGTGCCGCGCGTACGAGAACGGCATCGGCGAGGAGCTGACCGGCGCGCTGGTATCGGCCGCGACACGTACGGGCCTCACCGAACGCGAGGCCCTCGCCACGATCGCGTCGGCGGCCAGGATGACCACGGCCCGGTGACGGGCCGGGGCGCCGAGGAACGTGGCGGGCATGCGAAAGGGGCGCCCCGGACATCCGGAACGCCCCTTCTCCGCAGGCCCTTGGGCCGGCACACGCGGTGGGTGTGGGATTTGAACCCACGGTGACTCGCGCCACGACGGTTTTCAAGACCGTTCCCTTAGGCCGCTCGGGCAACCCACCCACGCCCCGCCGACCAGCGGCGGAAGCGGCTACAGCCTACCGGCAACGGGTCAGTTGCTGTCGCCCTTGCGTTCGCCGAGGGTGATCGTGACCGTGGTCTCCTTGCCGTTGCGCTGGTACGTGAGGGGGACCTGGTCGCCCGGCTTGTGCGTCCAGATCTCGCTGATCAGCGTCGGACCGCTGTCGATGGGCATGTCGCCGAACTTGGTGATGACGTCGCCGGGCTTCAGACCCGCCTTGTCCGCCGGGCCGCCCGGGGTGATGGGCTGCTGGCTCGCATTGCCCTGCGTGGAGATCTGGGCGCCGTCCGCGCCGCCGCCCGGGGCCGCGCCGTTGCCCTGCTGGATGCCGACCGAGGCGCCGATCACCGGGTAGACCGGCTGGCCGGTCTTGATGAGCTGCTCCGCGACGTTCTTCGCCTGGTTGATCGGGATGGCGAAGCCGAGACCGATCGAACCCGCCTGGGACTGGCCCATGCCGCCGGTGCCCGCCGACTGGATCGCCGAGTTGATGCCGATGACCGCGCCTGCCGAATTGATCAGCGGGCCGCCCGAGTTGCCCGGGTTGATGGAGGCGTCGGTCTGCAGGGCGCTCATGTACGAGGCCTTGGAGTTCTGGCCGTCGCTGGAGGCCACCGGACGGTTCTTGGCGCTGATGATGCCGGTGGTGACGGTGTTGGAGAGGCCGAAGGGAGCGCCGATCGCGATCGTCGAGTCGCCGACGGCCACCTTGTCGGAGTCGCCCAGGGCCAGCGGCTTCAGATCCCCCGGGGCGTTCTTCAGCTTCACGACGGCCACGTCGTAGCCCTGCGCCCGGCCCACCACTTCGGCGTCGTACTTCTTGCCGTTGGAGAAGGTCGCGGTCAGCTTGCCGCCGCCGCTCGCCGCGGAGGCCACCACGTGGTTGTTGGTGAGGATGTGGCCTTCCTTGTCGTAGATGAAGCCGGTGCCCGTGCCGCCCTCACCGTCGGTGCCCTGGGCGTCTATCGTCACCACGCTGGGCAGCGACCTGGCGGCCACGCCCGCGACCGTGCCCGGGTCGCGCTTGAAGTCCTTGGGGGTGTCCGAGGACGCGACCGTGGTGGAGCCCGAGCCGTTGCCGTCCCGGTCCGCGGCGAAGTAGCCGATGGCTCCGCCGATGCCGCCGGCCACCAGGGCGGCCGCGACCACCGCGGCGATCAGCCCGCCGCCGCGCCTGCGCGGGGCCGGGGGCTGCGGGGCGCCCCAGGGCTCGCCTCCATGGCCCGCGCCGCCGCCTCCGTAGGAGGGCAGCGTGGGCGGGGGCGGCGGCCAGCCCGCTCCGCCGCTCTGCGGGGGCGCCGACTCGTGCGCCGCGTACGCCGGCTGGGCCGGGGCTCCCGGCGTCGCCGGCATCGGCTCGGTGACCGGGTCCGGGCCCGGCTGCGGGGCCGGCGCGGACGCCTGCGGTACGGCCTCGTGGACCGGCGTGCTCTCCGCCTCGCCGGCTGCGGCATCCGAGTGAGCGGGGGCAGCGGGAGGTGCAGCAGGTGCAGACGACGGGGCAGGCGGGACGGCCGGGACCGCGGTGCCCTCGTTCTCGGTGCTCACAGCTTGCTCTCCTCGGTTTCCACTCGGCCCTGGGGGCGGATCGTCGGGCTGGCTGATGTCGGTGGTACGGGTGGTGCTCGGTGTGCGGGTGGTGCTCGGTGGTCGTGCCGGGCGCCGGCGTGGAGCCTCGGCGACAACCATGGTGCGCCAGGGGTCCGACATCGGATCCTGCACTGTGCGGATGACCGCGCTCAGCTTTTCCCACCGCACGTCAGGCCACTGTAAGCAGGAGCTGTGTATTCGTGCGCCAACCTGTGACCCGTCGGTGGCACGATGACGCGGTGACCCATGCACGGCAGCACAGCCCGCACACCCCAGACCCCGCCCGCGTCCAGGTGGTAGCCCATCGAGGAGCCTCCGAGGACGCCCCCGAGCACACTCTCGCCGCGTACATGAAGGCGATCGAGGACGGGGCCGACGCCCTGGAATGCGATGTCCGCCTCACGGCCGACGGGCATCTCGTCTGCGTCCACGACCGGCGCGTCAACCGCACCTCCAACGGCCGCGGCGCCGTGTCCACCCTGGAGCTCTCCGAGCTCGCGGCGCTCGACTTCGGCTCCTGGAAGGACAGCGAGGAGAGCCCGGACTGGGGGGACCGCGAGTTCACCTCCGTACTGACCCTGGAGCGGCTGCTCGAACTCGTCGCGGACGCCGGGCGCCGGGTGGAGCTCGCCATCGAGACCAAGCACCCCACCCGCTGGGCCGGGCAGGTCGAGGAGCGTCTCCTCGACCTCCTCAAGAGGTTCGGCCTCACTGAGCCGCCGCCGGCCGGTGAAACCTCCCCGGTCCGCATCATGAGCTTCTCGGCGCGCTCCCTGCACCGGGTCGCGGCCGCGGCCCCCGACATCCCGACCGTCTACCTGATGCAGTTCCTCTCCCCGCGGCTGCGCGACGGGCGGCTGCCGGCCGGGGCGCGGATCGCGGGCCCCGGCATGCGGATCGTGCGCAACCACCCGGCTTACATCGAGCGGCTGCACCGCGCCGGGCACCGCGTGCACGTCTGGACGGTGAACGAGCCCGAGGACGTGGATCTGTGCGTAAGCCTCGGAGTGGAGGCAATCATTACCAACCGCCCGAAACAGGTCCTGTCCCAACTGGGCCGCATGTAACGCCCCTTACAGGGAGTGCACCGGCGCGTTCGCTCCGTATCCGATCGTGACGAATGCGTCGCCCGTCGTCGGTTGGCCGGTTTCCGGTCCAGTCCATTGGGGCATCCACACCGTGGCGTGGGGCGAAGGAGGTCTCGGGGGTGGCGTTGGTGGTGGCACAGGAGGTGCCCACGTCGTCGAGCATGGCCGTACCCCATGGCCCTGCGGGCGTGGGCAAGGCGAGACACCGGATGCGTGAGCAACTGCTCGGCAGCGGGGTGTCCGAGCCGGTCGTGGACGATGCCGTTCTGATCCTTTCCGAACTGCTCAGCAATGCCTGCCGGCACGGCAGGCCGCTGGGGCGGTCGGACATAGGCGACGGCGACATCGAGGCAGCTTGGCGAATCGACAAGACAGGGCGGCTGACGGTCGAGGTGACGGACGGGGGCGGACCGACACGGCCCGTCCCGTCGACGCCGTCGGTGACCGCGCGCGGCGGCCGGGGGCTGAACATCATCAGCGCCCTCGCCCAGGACTGGGGCGTCCGGGACAGCGCGTCCGGCGAGGTCACCGTGTGGGTGATCCTCACCACGGGGCATCGTCACGACGATTTCGCTACGCGCGTCACAGGGCCGGGAGCTGCGGTGGCGGGCCTGGAGTTCGCGGACGCGTTCGACGACCTGGACTGAACAACCCCGGGCCAGGGGTCTGGCAGGCGCGTACGACCGGGGCAGCGCGCGTTACGGCACCCGGAGGCATGCCGACCGCCTCCGGGCCGGGCCGGGCAACCGGCGCTGCCGCCCCTGGCCGTTCCCTACGGCTAGGCTCGCGCCCGACACAGCGACACCGCACCACCGCAGTCGGGAGAGAGCCACACCATGGCCAAGAAGCGTCCCCAGGCGAAGGCCGTCAAGCCGCAGATCAGCGACGGGGAAATCCCGGTCGTCGGGGCTCGTGAGCCCTGCCCCTGCGGCTCCGGCCGCCGTTACAAGGCCTGTCACGGGCGGGCCGCCTCGCATGCCGTGACCGAGCTGGTCCAGCGCCCCTTCGAGGGCCTGGCCGGCGAGTGCGACTGGGTCGCGCTGCGCGAACTGGTCCCGGCCGCGACCGTCCCGCTGACCCTGAAGGACGGGCTGCCCGAGGGCGTGCCGTCCGTGACGCTGGCGACCGTGCTGCCGATGGCGTGGCCCGCACTGCGCCGCGAGGACGGGTCCGTGCTGATCGGCCTGCAGAACGAAACCCCCTCCGGCGACATCAGCCGCGACCTCGCCGACACGCTGAAGCGCGCGCTGGTCGCCGAGCCCGGCTCGCCGGTCGCCGCCCGGCGCGCCGAGTCCGACGGCGTACGCCTGCAGGACCTGCTCGACCCGGCCGCCGCGTTCGAGCCGGAGGTGCACACCGGCTTCGAGTTCTGGGTGCCGGACGCCGACAGCGCCGCGACCGAGGTGGCCGCCTCCCTGGAGCGCGCCAACGCCGCCGCGATCCCGACCGTACGACTGAAGTCGGTCGACTCCTCGTACTGGTGCGAGACCCCCGAGAAGAACCACCTGCGATGGGTCATGCCCTACCCCGAGGAGAAGCTCCTGGACGCGCTCGCTCGGCTGCACGCGGCGGGGACGTCCTCGCTCGGCGAGGGCACCCGGCTCGTCGGCTCCTTCCGGGCACACGGCCTGACCGTGCCGGTCTGGGACCTGCCGAGCGACATGGGCGCCGAGGAGTGCGAGAAGCCGGCCGCCGAGTTCGCCGAGCGGCTCGCCGGGGCGCTCGCCAACGAGGAGCCGCTCACCGCGGACGAGCGCCGGGCCCGTGGCGGGCTCACCAACCGCCAAGTGACCCTCAGCTGAGAGTGACGGCGGGGACGGTTTCGGTCGACCGACAGGTGACTCCTGTCACAACTCACCGTACGCACAGGTAAATCGGTGTCCGAATTACCGAGATCGAATTTGCGAACGACAGATCTCTTGTTACCGTTCTAAGAGCCCGGTCGCTGGTGCATCCCCCGTCGCCAGCGATCGGGCCCTTCCATTTACCGGTTCGGGTCAACGAGCCGTGGGTTCCGTGGAGTTGCTACCGGAACGCAGGAGCAGCGGTGAGTCCTCTCGCGCCCCGGAGAACTCCGACACCGCCGAATACGCCTCCGCTCCGGCGAACCGCCCCCGCTCGTTCTGGTGCGGGGTTTCACAGGAATCCGGCTGGTCGTCGGCCGCCACCTGGCAGTTCGTCTCGACGGTCCGGCCGTCCGGGCCCATCAGCGTGAGGACCGCGCGCAGCTCCTGGCCGGTGGCGTTGCGGTAGTAGGCGCGCGCCCAGATGTCGCGCCCCTGGTTCAGTACGCAGGTCTGCGCCTCGACCCCTTCGGGAGAGACCAGTTCGGGTCCGCAGTGCGCGGCGGCGTCCTCGGGAGCCGGCAGCAGTGGCTTGTTCACCCGCGCGAGGGCGTGGCTCAGGGGGCTTTTTGCGTCATCCGACGCGCCCCCGCTCTCGGGCCCTCCGGCGGGCCCGGCGGAGGCTGCCAGCGGGAGCAGCACGGTACCCACCACTACGGCCGTGAGTCCGGCCATGCGGAGGTGCTGGAGATTCATGGAGGGACCCACCTGCTCTGGAATTCCTGATGGTGGGCCGAAGGTATCCACGGAAACCGCGCGCCCCCTGGTGCGCTCCCCCAATTCCCCTACAACCAGGGCCCGCTCACACACGAAAGAGTGAAGGCGGCTCGGGAACCGAACCGCCTTCTCGCTCATTGGGCATCCCGGCTCCCGCGTGCTTCCGGGGCCGCCCGTTCTCAGTACGCCAGCCGGCTCCCGCCGTCCGGTGCGCTGGTGCTCGCCTCGACCAGCGCGTCCACCACCGTCTCCACGTCCGGCAGCCAGGGCCCCGCCGCTCCCAGCGGGGGACGCTCCCAGCGGATCTGGCCCTTGCCGGTCTGCGACGGGGGCAGCACCAGATATCCGCCCGCGCTGTGGAAGCGGAGCGAACTGGGCACCCAGTCCTTGGAGTAGAGCAGCTCGCCCAGGCGCTCCATCGAATACGGAGCGACCAGGAGCGACCACCGGGTGGGGGTCGCCACGACCGGGCCGAGCCGTACGCCCATGGAGTCGAGGGCGGCGAGCGCCCGGGCTCCGGCGAGGGCGGGGAGACTGATCGCGCAGGGCGCGCCTGCGCCGGTGGCGAGCAGGACCGGCGCGGCCGGCCGGTTCGTCCACCACCAGCGGATCATGCGCTCGTCGGTGGTCGCCGCGAGCAGTACGGGGTCGAAGGGGTGCGCCCCGGGCACCACACATTCGGCGTCGGGACAGGCACAGCCGCGCCCGCCCGCGGCCAGTCCCACACCGGGGAGCACGGGCCATTTCCATCGGGTCGCACAGGTCAGCGCGGCGCCGAGCTGAGCAGCCCTTTCACTGCGCCGGAACCGGAACCTGCGTCGCCTTCCGAGGATCTCGCGCATGGGCGCTCGTTCCTTTCCGTTGAACGCCGAGTCCACATCACACCATGTGTGCTTCTCTTCACTGCGCGTACTTGCTCTGTGAGCTTGAGCCTGCGGTACGGGGAGCCCGCCAGGACCGATCATGGGCGGTCACCACTGGCTGCGACGGCCACTGCCCGTAACCATTTAAAGCATGGCGAAGGGTGGCGCGTACGTGGCGCTTGCCGTCCTGTGTGCAAAAACCCGGCCGCTCGGGGATGAGGCGTGGCCGGTCGGCTCTTAAGACGCTCAGGCCGGCCGCAAGGTTCCGAGGCATCCTCAACTGCCCCGGACCACACCGATTACGTACCCAACGCGGTTGAAACGACGCACAGTTGAACGGCTTCAGTCGACCCCAGAGCTGGGCCACCAGGGTCATTTTTTGGCCAAGTTCAACGCCCCACGGACACCAATAGTCCCGCTATGACAATGCTGGACATCCCCTCACTTGTGCGTGTACATGTGGATGCATTGATAGCGGCGCAGAATGACATGGGGGTTTGCGATGCTATTGAGCAGAATCAACCAGTCGGAAAGCCGGCTGCCATGAGCGCCCCTCACCTGCCGAAAGTGGCTGGAATCGATCCAGCCGTTCCGCCCCCCGCGCACACTCGTGCGCCTCTGCCCTCACCCGCCGCCCACACCCCGCCCGGTGCGGTACTCCAGGACCGCCTCGCCGGCTGGGTCTCCGATCTCACCACGCTGCACGAACTCACCGAGCGGCTCGCCCGCACCACCGCTCTCGACGACGCCCTGGACGAGCTCCTCAAGGCCGGTGCCGCGCTGGTCGGCGCCCGGCGCGGCCTGGTCGTCCTGGAGCCCTGTGACGGCCTGGGCCCGGCCGTCACCACCGGCCTCGGGCTCGCCCACGCCGACCTCGGCCACATCGAGACCGTGCCGCGCAGCGCCACCGCGTACGGCCGGATCCTGGACGGCCTTCCGGACGCCGACGGCGGCCCCGACCTCATGGCGGACCCGGACGGCATCGACCCGCGCCACCGCGAGGTGGCGGCCCGCCTCGGCTACGCCGCCAGCTACGCGCTCCCCCTCACCACCGACGCCGCGGGCCGGCTCGGCGCCGCCGTCTGGTTCTACGACGAGAGCGCGGAGCCCGTCGAGCGCCAGCAGCACCTGGCCGGGCTCTACATCCGGTACGCGGCCGAGCACCTGGCCCGGCTCGTCGAACTGGAGCGGGCCCGCGCCCATGTGGCGACCGTCGCCGAGGAGCTGCTGCCCAGCCGACTGCCCCGGGTCGCCCACGTCCAGCTGGCCGCCCGCCACCGCACCGGGCCGCGTGGCGGCGGCGACTGGTACGACGCGCTGCCGCTGCCCGAGGGCGCGCTCGGGCTCGCGGTCGGCTCCGTGACCGGGTCCGGACCGAGTGCGGTGGCCGCGATGGGACGGCTGCGCGCGAGCCTGAGGGCGTACGCCGTCATGGAGGGCGAGGATCCCGTCGCCGTGCTCTCCGACCTCGAACTGCTGCTGCGCCTGACCGAGCCCGCTCGCTCGGCGACCGCGCTGTTCGCCTACTGCGAGCCTGCCCGGCGCAAGATCGTGCTCGCCGGGGCCGGACACGCCCCGCCGTTGATCGTCGGGGACCGGCGCACCGAGTTCGTGGAGACCTCGCTCTCGGCGCCGCTCGGCATGCTGGCCTGCTGGGAGGCGCCCAGCGTGGACATCTCGCCCGAGCCCGGCGAAACGGTGCTGCTGTACACGGACGGTCTGCTGCACCGCACCGGCGATCCCATGGACCGGGCCTTCGCCCGGCTGCACGCCGCCGCGGCGAGCGTCCCCAACGCGGTGCGCGACGACCCGGACGCCGTGGTCGACCACGTCCTGCGCACCGTGCTGCCCGACGGTCTCGACGAGGCGGACAGCACCGAGGACGTGGTGATTCTCGCGGCCCGCTTCGCCTAGCCGCGGTAAGAGGCACTTGGACCCTGGACCCCCTTCCGCACGCCCGTACGATGGAAGGCGCCCAGTGTCGTACCAAGGAGCAGACGTGTCTGAGGAGCTCAGCCCGACGGAGTCCAATTTTGCTGCTGCCGCAGCGGGCCCGGAAGAGACCACCGACGAGAAGCCGATCCAGCAGCGGAAGAACGGCCTGTACCCGGGCGTCTCCGACGAGCTGGCCGAGAACATGAAGTCCGGCTGGGCCGACACCGAGCTGCGTGACCTGGAGCCGATCGCGCAGGCCGGCCACACCGCCGACCGCCGCGCCGCGCTCTCCCGGCGCTTCCCCGGCGAGCGTCTGGTGATCCCCGCGGGCAACCTGAAGACCCGCTCCAACGACACCGAGTACAGCTTCCGCGCGTCCACCGAGTACGCGTACCTGACCGGCGACCAGACCGAGGACGGCGTGCTCGTCCTGGAGCCCAAGGGCGACGGGCACGAGGCGACGCTCTACCTGCTTCCGCGGTCGAACCGGGAGAACGGGGAATTCTGGCTGTCCGGCACGGGCGAGCTGTGGGTGGGCCGCCGCCACTCCCTGGCCGAGGCCGAGCAGCTGCTCGGGCTGCCCGTCAAGGACGTCCGCGAGCTGGCCGCCGCCCTCGCCGAGGCGACCGGTCCGGTGCGGGGCGTACGCGGCCACGACGCCTCCATCGAGGCCGCGCTGACCGACAAGGTCACCGCCGAGCGCGACGAAGAGCTGCGCGTGTACCTCTCCGAGGCGCGCCTGGTGAAGGACGCGTTTGAAATCGCGGAGCTGCAGAAGGCGTGCGACTCGACCGCCCGCGGCTTCGAGGACGTCGTCAAGGTGCTCGACAAGGCCGAGGCGACCAGCGAGCGCTACATCGAGGGCACGTTCTTCCTGCGCGCCCGCGTCGAGGGCAACGACATCGGCTACGGCTCGATCTGCGCCGCGGGCCCGCACGCCACCACCCTGCACTGGGTGCGCAACAACGGCGAGGTCCGCTCCGGCGACCTGCTGCTCCTGGACGCCGGCGTCGAGACCAACGAGCTCTACACCGCCGACATCACCCGCACCCTGCCGATCAACGGCACGTTCTCGCCGCTCCAGCGCAAGATCTACGACGCGGTGTACGAGGCCCAGGAGGCCGGCATCGCAGCGGTCAAGCCCGGTGCCCCCTACCGCGACTTCCACGACGCCGCCCAGCGTGTGCTCGCCGAGAAGCTCGTCGAGTGGGGTCTGCTCGGCGACCTGGACGTCGACAAGGTCCTGGAGCTCGGCCTCCAGCGCCGCTGGACCCTGCACGGCACCGGCCACATGCTCGGCATGGACGTCCACGACTGCGCCGCCGCGCGCACCGAGACGTACGTCGGCGGCGACCTGGAGCCGGGCATGTGCCTGACCGTCGAGCCCGGTCTGTACTTCCAGGCCGACGACCTGACGGTGCCCGAGGAGTACCGCGGCATCGGCGTCCGGATCGAGGACGACATCCTGGTCACCGAGGACGGCAACAAGAACCTCTCCGCCGCGCTGCCGCGCCGCGCGGACGAGGTCGAGGCGTGGATGGCCCAGGTCAAGCAGGCCTGATCCAGCACCGCTCACGCGCCCGGGGGCGCGCCGCTCAGGACACCTTGAGCAGCGCGCCCTCGCGCCATTTCAGGATTTTGTCGAAGCTGATCACCGCGCCCCGGCCGGGCCGGTTCCCGAAGTGCACGTGGTCGGCGAGCTGTTCGATCAGGCCGAGGCCCCTGCCGTGTTCGGCCAGGGCGCCGGTTCTGACCGGGACCGCGGCGCGCCGGCCGCGTCGTACCGGAAAGCCCGGCCCCGAGTCCGCCACCTCGATGCGGCACTTCTCGCCGTCGAGGTAGGCGGTCACCCGGTAGGCCGCCGACGCGCTGCCCGACACGGCGTCCCCGCCGTGCTCGACCGCGTTCGCGCAGGCCTCGCTCAGCGCGACCGACAGGTCGTAGGAGATGTCCGGGTCGACCCCGGCGGTCTCCATGGCACCGAGCAGAAGACGACGGGCGAGCGGAACGCTCGCAGCCTCGCGCCGCAAGTGGAGAGACCACCAGATGCTCATGCTCCAGCCTCCTGGCTGCGGCGCTGCGGCTCGACATTGTTCCTTCTCCCTACGGGCGCAGTATTGCCGCAAGTCCCGCTCCGTAAGCGCGCTCTTGACGTGATGGCGCCCATTCGGCGGATGCGCGCGACCCTCACGCCGGTGTAAAGCACCCCGGAACCCTCCCATCCGCTTCGTCGGAACCCCCGCCCCGTATCCAAAGGCGACCTTCCGGACCTGCCGTATGGAGCGGGTAAGGGCAGTGCGATGATGGCCCCGCCATGTCTACCCCCCACGCCCCAGCAGGCGCCGGTCTCCGGCTGCTCCGGGCCGCGGTGTTCGCCGCGGTCTGCGTCGTGCTGTCCGCGATGGGGCACGTCATGGCGGCCTGTGCGACCGTCCCCTGGTGGACGCTGCTCGCCGGCTTCCTCGGGGTGTTCGCGGTCGTGGCACCGCTCGCCGGACGCGAGCGCACGCTGCCGTCCATCGCGGGCGCCCTCGCGGCCGGACAGCTCGGCCTGCACACGCTCTTCGGCCTCGGCCAGCACACGGCGGCCGCCTCCGGCAACGGATCCACCGGGGACGTCCCGCTGGTCCAGTTCGCCGCGAAGCTGATCTGCGGCAGCGCCACCGCCCCGCTCAGCGCGGCCGACGCCCAGCGGATCGTGACCGACGCGGGCATCGACCCGTCCAGGGTCACCGGCGCGGGCCACGCCGCCATGGCCGGCATGCCCGGGATGACCGACATGATGTCCGGCATGGCGGGCAGCGGCCCGGGCTCGGCATCGCTGGCCGCATCCCTGCTGCCCACGCTCCCCATGCTGCTCTGCCACCTCCTCGCGGCGCTCGCCACCGGATGGCTGCTGCGGCGCGGCGAGATCGCCCTGTTCCGCGTGGTGCGCCTGGCCGCCGAGTCCGTCACGGCAGCGGCCGAGGCCACGACCGTACGCTCGCTGCGCCGCGCCCTGGCGTTCGTGGCGGCCCTGTGCGCCGGGCTCCTGACGGCCGCCGGCCCAAGCGTCCCCGTCGCGGACCGCCGCGAGACTCCTCCCCTGCCCGGGGCGGCACTTCAGCACTCGGTGATCAGGCGCGGGCCACCCGCGGCGTACGCCCTCGCAGCCTGAACGCGGCCCACTCCCCACACGTACCGCAGGGGTGGTGTCGCGGGTCCCCGCGCACCCGTGGCGCGGTGGACATCCCCACCCTTCCTGCTCACTGGAGTGTCTCTGCCATGAACGCTGCCCGTTCGCGCACCCGTCTCGCCGTCGTCGGCTCGGTTGCCGCCGGATCCGTCCTGCTGCTCTCGGGTACGGCCTTCGCCCACGTCACCGTGCAGCCGGAGGGCGCGGCCGCCAAGGGCGGTTACGCCGTCGTCGACTTCAAGGTCCCCAACGAGCGCGACAACGCCAAGACGGTCAAGCTGGAGGTCAACTTCCCGACCGACCACCCGCTGGCGTCCGTCATGCCGCAGCCGGTGCCGGGCTGGAACGTCGAAGTCACCAAGTCCAAGCTGGACAAGCCGCTGACCGTGCACGGCAAGCAGATCAACGAGGCCGTCACCAAGGTGACCTGGAGCGGCGGGACGATCGAGGCGGGCCAGTTCCAGAAGTTCCCGCTGTCCATCGGCTCGCTGCCCTCCGACACCGACCAGCTCGTCTTCAAGGCGCTCCAGACGTACGACAACAACGAGGTCGTGCGCTGGATCCAGGAGCCGCAGAAGGGCCAGCCCGAGCCCGCGAACCCGGCGCCGACCCTCAAGCTGACCGCCGCCGCGGCCGGCGGGGACGACGATGACGCGGCGCCCGCCGCCGACGCGAGCGCGACCGGCAAGAAGACCGAGGCCGCGTCCTCGTCGGACACCGACACCACCGCGCGCATCCTGGGCGTCGTGGGCATCGTCGTCGGCATCGCCGGAGTGGCCTTCGGCGTGTTCGCCGGACGCCGCCGCTCCGCGTAACCCGCCTCCTGCACACCTTCAACCGGAAAAGACCGGAAAATCACCCCATGCGCAACAAGACCGCGCTGACTGCCGCCGCTCTGGCGGCGGCAGCGGCGCTCACCCTGACCGCGTGCGGAAGCAGCGGTGACAGCGGCTCCAAGAGCCCTGTCGCCGATGTCTCCGCCTCGGCGAAGACCCAGGCCGCGACGCTGCTCGACCGGCCGTTCACCAAGCCCGACTTCGTCCTGACGGACACCAGCGGCAAGAAGTTCGACTTCCGCGCCGAGACCAAGGGCAAGCCGACGCTCATCTACTTCGGCTACACCAACTGCCCGGACGTCTGCCCGCTGACCATGGGCAACATCGCCGTCGCCAAGAAGGCGCTGCCCAAGGCCGACCAGGACAAGCTCCAGGTCGTCTTCGTGACCACCGACCCCGAGCGCGACACCCCCGCCTCGCTCGGCAAGTGGCTCAAGGGCCAGGACCCGTCGTTCATCGGCCTGACCGGCGACTTCCCCACCATTCAGGCAGGCGCCCGCCAGCTGGGCATCGGCATCGACCCGGCCGCCAAGGACAAGGACGGCAAGGTCGTCTCGATGCACGGGGCGCAGGTCATCGCCTTCTCCCCGAAGACGGATCAGGGCTACGTCCTCTATGGCGAGGACGCGACCGTGGCCGACTACACCAAGGACCTGCCGAAGATCATCAAGGGGGAGAACCCGTGAACCGCCGCACCACCCACGCCGCCCGCTACGCCCACCCGTCGCCCGACCTCCGCCCCTCAAGGAGCTTCGCGCGGCCTTCGATTGCCGCCGTCATAGCCCTGTCCGCGGGGCTCGCCCTCGCGGGCTGTTCCGGCAGCGCCGACGCCAAGCCGAAGCTCCAGGTGAGCGACGCGTTCATGCCGGTGCCGACCAGTGACATGGCCGGCGGCTTCCTCACCGTCAAGAACGACAGCAAGACCGCCGACAAACTCACCAAGGTCACCAGCGACCTGTCGGACAACGTCACGATCCACGAGACGAAGAACCAGAAGATGCAGGAGGTGGCTTCCTTCGACATCCCCGCCAATGGCGAGCTGGACCTCGAACGCGGCGGCAGCCACATCATGTTCATGGGTCTGAAGCAGAAGCCGAAGCAGGGCGGGAAGGTCACCGTCGAGCTGCACTTCGAGAAGGCCGACCCCATCAAGGTCGACCTCCAGGTGAAGGAAGCCACCTACAACCCGAAGCACCACTGAGGTAACCAGAGGGACTTGAGGGACTGACATGACGGCCACCGCCCCCCGCCTTCGAACCACCGCGAGCCGAAGCCTGACCCGGCTGCTGCTCGTCACGGTGGCGCTGCTCGGCGCGCTCTTCGCGGGCGCCGAGCCCGCGTCGGCGCACGCCGCACTGACCGGCAGCGACCCGAAGGAGGGGGCGGTGGTCGCCACCGCCCCGGCCCAGGTCGCCCTCACCTTCTCCGAGGGCGTCGCCCTGGACGCCAACTCCATCCGGGTCCTGGACCCGACGGGCAAGCGCTCCGACACCGCCGAACTCGTCAACCTGTGCAGCGGCGACGTCGTCAAGTACGGCGTCCGGCTGCGCACCGGCATCCCGAACGGCACCTACACGGTGGCCTGGCAGGCGATCTCCGCCGACAGCCACCCCGTCTCCGGCGCCTTCACCTTCTCGATCGGCGCGCCCTCGGCGACCACCGCGGTCGTGCCCACCCAGGCGGTCGGCGGCGGCCTCGTCGGCGCCCTCTACGGCATCGCGCGGTACGCGGCGTACGGCGGATTCGTGCTGCTCACCGGCGGCGCGGCCTTCGTGCTGGCGTGCTGGCGGCGCGGGGCGACCGTGGGACCGGTGCAGCGGGTCGTCGTCGGTGGCTGGCTCACCATGACCGCGGCAACGCTCGCGATGCTGCTGCTTCGCACGCCCTACACCGGCTCCGGGAAGCTCTCGGACGCCTTCGACCTGAACGGCCTGCGGGCGGTCCTGGAGACCAAGCCGGGCGCGGCGCTGATCTCCCGGCTGCTGCTGCTCGGCGCCGCCGCCCTGTTCGTGTCGGTCCTGTTCGGCGCGTACGCCAAGCGGGAGGACGAGGCCGAGAAGAAGGACCTCACCTTCGGCCTGGCCATCGGCGGGGCCGTGGTCGCCGCCGGTCTCGCCGCGACCTGGGCACTCGCCGAGCACGCCTCGACCGGCCTCCAGCCCGGCATCGCCATGCCCGTCGACGTGCTGCACCTGCTGGCCGTGGCGGCCTGGCTCGGCGGGCTCGTCACCCTCCTCGTCGTCCTGTACCGCTCCCCCGGCATCGAGCGCGCGGCCGTCCTGCGGTTCTCGCGGATCGCGTTCTGGAGCGTGGCGGTGCTCGCCGCGACCGGCGTCTACCAGTCCTGGCGGCAGGTCGGCACCTGGTCGGCCCTGGTCGACACGGCCTATGGGCAGCTGCTGCTCGTGAAGGTCGGCCTGGTCGCGGTGCTGGTAGGGACCGCCTCGGTCTCGCGGCGCTGGACCGCGCGCCTGTCCGAGCACACCGCGCCGGAGGCCGACGCCGCCCTGGTCGTCGAGGAGCGCGCGAGCGAGCCCGAGCCCGTCACCGTCCCCGACGACGGCAAGGACGCCAAGCGGGCCGCTCAACTCGCCCGCCAGCAGGCCGCCCTGAGCACCGCCCGCGAGAAGCGGATCCGGGATGCCGACCCCGAGCGGACCGGGCTGCGCCGCACCGTCCTCGCCGAGGCCGGCGTCGCCGTGGTGCTGCTCGCCGTGACGACCGTGCTGACCTCGACCGAGCCGGCCCGCACCCAGGAGGCGGTGGACAAGGCGAAGGCCGGGTCCCAGGTCGCCGTCGCGGACCGGCCCGTCGACATCCGGCTGCCGTTCGACACCGGCGGCCAGAACGGCAAGGGCACCGTCGAGCTCGCCCTCGACCCGGGCCGCACCGGCTCCAACGACCTGCGAGTGTCCCTGGAGGACCCGGCGGGCAAGCCGAAGGACGCCCCCGAGGTGAAGGTCTCCTTCACGCTGGCCGCCAAGTCGGTGGGACCGCTGCCCGTCGTGCCCGACCGCGTCGCCGCCGGACAGTGGAAGGCGAGCGGCGTCCAGATCCCCATGGCGGGCGACTGGCAGATCTCGGTGACCGTACGCACCTCGGAGATCGACGAGACCACCGTGGACAAGAACGTCAAGATCGGCTGAGTAGAACTGACATGAGCGAGACCAAGAACTCCGATCGGGCTCCGGCCGCCGCCACCGGGGCGACCCTCGACATCTCCCGCCGCAAGCTGCTCGGCACCGTCGGCGGAGTCGGCGTGGCGGGCCTGGCCCTTGGCGCGGCGGGCGGGGCCGGGGTGTACGCGGCCGTCGAATCGCCGGACGGCACAAGCCCGTTGACGTCGGTGGGTTCCACGGAGGTGATGTTTCACGGGAAACATCAAGCGGGGATCGCCACTCCGCTTCAGTCCACCGGCCATCTGATCGCCTTCGACCTGGCCCCCGGCGCCGGGCGCAAGGAGGCGGCCGCGCTGATGCGGCGCTGGTCGGCGACGGCCAAGTCCCTGATGGCGGGCGAGCCCGCGAGCAGCGGCGACACCGGCGTGGCCCTGGACGCGGGCCCCTCCTCGCTGACAGTCACCTTCGGCTTCGGCGCCAGCTTCTTCGACCGCACGCAGCTGGCCGACCGGCGCCCCGCACAGCTGGACCCGCTGCCCGACTTCTCCTCCGATCAGCTCGACCCCAAGCGCTCGAACGGCGACCTGTGGGTGCAGATCGGCTCGGACGACGCCCTGGTCGCCTTCCACGCGCTGCGCGCGATCCAGCAGGACGCGGGCTCCGCGGCGAAGGTGCGCTGGCAGATGAACGGCTTCAACCGCACCCCGGGCGCCACCCAGAAGCCGATGACCGCCCGCAATCTGATGGGCCAGATCGACGGCACCGGCAACCCCAAGCCCTCCGACGCCGACTTCGATCAGCGCATCTTCGTGCCGGACACCGCGCAGCCCGCATGGATGGCGGGCGGCTCGTACGCGGTCGTGCGCCGGATCCGGATGCTCCTGGACACCTGGGAGAAGCTGCCGCTCACCGAGCAGGAGCAGGTGATCGGCCGCAAGAAGTCGAACGGCGCCCCTCTTTCGGGGGGTACGGAGACGACGAAGATGCAGCTCGACAAGTTCGGCCCGGACGGCAAGCTGGTCATCCCGGAGAACGCCCACGCCCGCATCGCCGCCCCCGAGCAGAACGGCGGCGCGGCCATGCTGCGGCGCGCGTTCTCGTACCACGACGGCATCGCGGCGGACGGGACCCCGGACGCGGGCCTGCTCTTCGTCGCCTGGCAGGCCGACCCGGTCAAGGGCTTCGTACCGGTGCAGCGCAAGCTCGACCGGGGGGACGCGCTGTCGCCGTTCCTGCGGCACGAGGCGAGCGGCCTGTTCGCGGTACCGGGCGGACCGCGGGCCGGCGAGTACGTGGGGCAGCAGCTGCTGGAGTCGTGAGCGGGGCCCGGCAGAGGTGGGCCGGGACGCCCGGCGGAACGGTTCGCCGTGAGCGGGCCGCGGGGTGGGCCCGGTCGCCCCGAGCGGTGGGTGCCGGTGACTTCGGGCCATTAGTGTGACGTGCATGTCCGCCACGCGATACACCTATCTGGGTCCCGAGGGCACGTTCACCGAGGCCGCCCTGCGCACGCTCCCCGAGGCCGCGACCCGCGAACTGGTCCCGATGGTGTCCGTGCCGGCCGCCCTGGACGCGGTACGCAGCGGGGAGGCGGCCGCGGCCCTGGTCCCGATCGAGAACTCGGTGGAGGGCGGCATCACCACCACCCTGGACGAGCTGGTCTCGGGCGAGCCGCTGATGATCTACCGCGAGGTGCTGCTCTCCATCAAGTTCGCGCTGCTCGTACGCCCGGGGACGACGCTGGCGGACATCAAGACGGTGACCGCCCACCCGGCCGCCCAGCCCCAGGTCCGCAACTGGCTGAAGGCCAATCTGCCGGAGGCGCTCTGGGAGTCGTCCGCCTCCAACGCCGACGGCGCCCGCCTCGTCCAGGAGGGCCGCTACGACGCGGCGTTCGCGGGCGAGTTCGCGGCGGCGACGTACGGCCTGGAACCGCTGATCACCGACATCCACGACGCGGTCAACGCGCAGACCCGCTTCGTGCTCGTCGGCCGCCCGGCCCGCCCGGCGGCGCCGACCGGCGCGGACAAGACCTCGGTGGTGCTGTGGCAGCGCGAGGACCACCCGGGCGCCCTCCTCGAACTGCTCCAGGAGTTCTCGGTGCGCGGGGTCAACCTGATGCTGCTCCAGTCCCGGCCGACCGGGCAGGGCATCGGCAACTACTGCTTCGCCATCGACGCCGAGGGCCACATCTCGGAGCGCCGGGTGGGGGAGGCGCTGATGGGCCTGCGGCGGATCTGCCCCGAGGTGCGCTTCCTCGGCTCGTACCCGCGCGCCGAGGTGACGCTCGACGACGTACGGGCGCTGCGGGCGGGGACCTCGGACGCGGAGTTCGTCGAGGCGGCGGAGTGGCTGGCCCGCTGCCAGGACGGCCGCGCGTAAGCCAGGACCACAGGGGCCTGCGGCGGCACTGTCCCCAGCCCCCACCCGGCCCGGCGGCTGGTCCTACCTGCTGATTTTCGTTGTCCACAAAGTTATCCACAGGCCTGCTTCTCGACCTGTGGGTAAGTCGACAACACAACCGGACACAGTCGACAAATCCCTGTAGTGACGACACATCAGTCCACAGGCCGCCAGGACATCCTCTGTCACCTCAATTCCATTGATCAACTCTTTAGAGCGAGCAATTCCCACCCGAATGAGTGTGTGGAACGGGTTTGAGAGGGGAAACCTCGGTCCTGCATGCGGCTTTCGGAACGATCCCTTCCGCAGTCCACAGACCCACCGCACAGCCTGTGGATAAGTTTCCGGGGGTGTGCGCTTCTGTGGACAACTCCTGTGCATCACAAGGGAGTCGGTCAACGGCGGTCCGGAAAGCGCCTCTTTTCGGGGGATAGTGGCAATTTCATTGACAGCCACCGGGAGCCCGCCGCGGAAATTCCCGGACCGGATTGCCCAATTCGGTCAATTGGGACAAAATGCCGCGCTGATGGCGGCGCGAGGGATATCCGGTGGGGTGCCGGGAGTCCGCACCGGTAGCCTGGAGGGGTGATTGACCTTCGCCTGCTCCGTGAGGACCCCGACCGTGTTCGCGCCTCCCAGCGCGCCCGTGGAGAGGACGTCGCCCTCGTCGACGCCCTGCTCTCCGCCGACGAGCTGCGCAGGTCCTCGGGCCTCCGCTTCGACGAGCTGCGCTCCGAGCAGAAGTCGCTCGGCAAGCTCATCCCCAAGGCCACGCCGGACGAGCGCGCCGAGCTCCTGAAGAAGGCCGAGCAGCTCAAGACCGACGTCAAGGCCGCGGAGGCCGCGCAGAACGAGGCCGACGAACAGGCCAAGCAGCTGCTCCTCCAGCTCGGCAACATCGTCCACACGGACGTGCCCGTCGGCGGCGAGGAGGACTTCGTCGTCCTGGAGACGCACGGCACCATCCGCGACTTCGGCGCCGAGGGCTTCGAGCCCAAGGACCACCTGGAGCTCGGTGAGGCGCTGGGCGCCATCGACGTCGAGCGCGGCGCCAAGGTGTCGGGCTCCCGCTTCTACTACCTGACCGGTGTCGGCGCGCTCCTGGAGCTCGCCCTGGTCAACGCGGCGATCGCGCAGGCCACCGAGGCCGGGTTCATCCCCATGCTGACGCCGGCGCTGGTCCGCCCGCGCGCCATGGAGGGCACCGGCTTCCTCGGCCAGGCCGCCGAGAACGTGTACCACCTGGAGAAGGACGACTACTACCTGGTCGGCACCTCCGAGGTCCCGCTCGCGGCGTACCACATGGACGAGATCATCGACGCGGACAAGCTGCCGCTGCGCTACGCGGGCTTCTCGCCGTGCTTCCGCCGCGAGGCCGGTACGTACGGCAAGGACACCCGGGGCATCTTCCGGGTGCACCAGTTCGACAAGGTCGAGATGTTCTCCTACGTCCACCCGGACGACGCCGAGAGCGAGCACAAGCGCCTCCTGGACTGGGAGAAGCAGTGGCTGACCGCCCTGGAACTGCCCTTCCAGGTGATCGACGTCGCCACCGGTGACCTCGGCGCCTCGGCCTCGCGCAAGTTCGACTGCGAGGCGTGGATCCCGACCCAGGGCAAGTACCGCGAGCTGACCTCGGCGTCCAACTGCGACGGCTTCCAGGCCCGGCGCCTGTCGGTCCGCATGCGGGACACCACCGACGGCAAGAGCAAGGTCGCCCCGCTGGCCACCCTGAACGGCACGCTGTGCGCGGTCCCGCGCACCATCGTGGCGATCCTGGAGAACCACCAGCAGGCCGACGGCTCGGTGCGGGTCCCGGCCGTGCTCCGTCCCTACCTCGGCGGCCGAGAGGTCTTGGAGCCGATCTCCAAGTGAGCACCACCGTGGGGCGCGCGTTCCCGTACAAGCTGATCGCGACCGACCTGGACGGGACGCTGCTGCGCTCCGACGAGTCGGTCTCGCAGCGCACCCGTGACGCGCTGGCCGCGGCCACCGAGGCGGGCGCCGCGCACATCGTGGTGACCGGCCGGTCCGTGCCCTGGACCCGGCACATCCTCGACGACCTCGGCTACGAGGGCCTCGCGGTGTGCGGCCAGGGCGCGCAGGTCTACCACGCGGGTGAGCACCGGCTGCTTACGTCGGTGACGCTCGACCGCCAGCTCGCCGGGCTCGCCCTGTCCAAGGTCGAGGCGGAGATCGGCCCGCTGGCGCTCGCCGCGAGCCGTGACGGCATCGACGGGGAGGTCCTGGTCGGCCCCGGCTACCAGGTCCAGGAGGGCCCGCTGCCGGTCCGGTCCTTCGAGGACCTCACCGAGCTGTGGTCGGCGCCGCTGAACAAGGTCTACATCCAGCACCCCGGGTACGACGACGACGCGCTGGCGAAGATCACGCGGCAGGTCGTCGGCAGCCTGGTGGACGTGGTCATGGCGGGCGCGGGTGTCGTGGAGCTGCTGCCGCTGGGCCTGAGCAAGGCCACCGGGCTCTCGCTGGCCGCACGCCGGCTCGGCTGCAAGGCCGCGGACACGATCGCGTTCGGCGACATGCCGAACGACATCCCGATGTTCGGCTGGGCCCAGCACGGCGTGGCGATGGCCAACGCCCACGACGAACTGAAGGCCGTGGCCCACGAGATCACCGCGTCGAACGAGGACGACGGCATCGCGGTCGTCCTGGAGCAGCTGCTTCAGCGCTGAGGGTTAGAGGCGTTGCGACCTTGAGGCGTTGAGGCGTTGAGGGTTTTCGAGGGTGCGGAGCTTCGAGGAATCGAGGCTTTGAAGTCCGGTCCTGGGCAAACGCAGTAAACGCCGCCCCTGGGGAACGAGTTGGGCATGGGTAAGGGGCGTCCGCCATTGCGGGCGCCCCTTACCCATGTAGGAGGGGCGGCCTCGCGCTGATGCGCGCTCGAAGCGGCCGCCCCGGCAGCCGCGCGCGGTCGGCCCGTCGGAGTCGTCGGTGCTGCTCCGATGCCCCGCGTGGCCCTGCCGGGAGCGCGACGGACTCGTCCGTACGGTCCTCTTCGGACCTGTACGAACCGTCTTCGTCTCGCTCTTTCCCCCGTCCGGCGGGCCCGCGTCTGCCGCGTGCGGCTGCCTCAACCACTGTGCCCGGCACCGTCGTTGGCCGCCACTGGTTTTCGCGTGGGCACGCCCCGGGTCAGCGGATAGCAGGCGAAGCCGATGGAGAGCGCGGTCACATGGCCGAGGTCGGTGAACGTACCGCCGGTGGCGAGCGGGATGCCGAAGAACGCGACCACCCCTACGAGGTATAGCCAGCGCCAGGGGTACGGCAGCCTGTAGACGAGGATGCCCGCCGCCGCGGCGAGCCCGTAGCTGACGCCGATGTCCACGACGTGCGACATGGCGTGCGCGAGCCTCTTGGGCAGGTGCTGGTTCTGGATCGACCACAGCACGTACTCCTGGCTGATCAAGGTCGCCACCACATGCCCGACGACGACCGTGCACAGCCAGCGCAGCGTGCCGAGCCAGCGCTCCACCGTGCCGTGGACGACCTCGAAGAGCACCAGGTAGAGCAGGAGCGAGGACGGATTCTCGATCCAGAACGCGCTGGTGAAGAGGGACTGCGCGGGGTGCCGGGTCAGCTCGTGGATGTTGCTGCTGTTGCGGTGCAGCAGGAAGCGCTCCAGGCCCTGGGTGGACAGCTGGATGACGAGGCTGGTGATGGCGATGATCAGCAGCCAGATGTGCGTCCCGGGGGTGGAGCGCAGCCAGGACCGGACCGGCCGCGAGCGCTCGGTGCCGCGGTGGAGCAGCGTCGTCATCCCTAGATGATGCCGCGAAACTCTGAGGAGCAAGTGAGAGGCGGTTGTAGGACGACTGCGGGTTGGCTGGGTGAAGTCAGTTGTAGGATGACTGGGCAACCGGGTGAATGGAGTGGGCGACGTGGCTCTTCGTACGGCAGGGCGGCAGTCCCTGGTGGACGCCGTGGTCGATCAGCTGAAGGCCCAGCTGACCAACGGCGAGTGGGCGGTCGACGACCGGATTCCGACCGAGCACGAGCTCGCCGAGCAGCTGGCCGTCGGCCGCAACACGGTCCGCGAGGCAGTACGCGTCCTGGTGCACGCCGGGCTGCTCGAATCCCGCCAGGGCAACGGCACATTCGTCCGCTCCACGGCCGACCCCTCCGCGGTCCTCCAGGGAATCCGGGCCGCCGACGCCCTTGACGTACTCGAACTCCGCGTCGCATTGGAGGCCGAGGCCGCCCGGCTCGCCGCCGAACGCCGGGACACCGCCGACATGGTGGCCCTGCGCGGCGCACTCCAGACCCTGCGCGAACACGGCGACCGCGCCGCCGACGCCGACATGGCGTTCCACATGGGCGTCGTACAGGCCACGCACAACCCCGCGTTCATCGAGGTCTACCGGTTCTTCTCGGTGCAGGTGCACGAAAGCCTGATCACCTCGCTGCGCGACGAGGAGATGCCGCCGATCGACCTCGACACGCACGAGGCGCTGGTCGACGCGATCGAGAGCGGGGACCCCGGGGCGGCCGAGCGGGCGGTACGCGAACTGCTGCGCAAGCCGCTGGAGGCGGTACGGGCGGTGGCGGCCCGGCGGAGTGGGTGAGGTTCGTCCGGACGGCGGGCCGACGCCCGAAATCTGAACCAGCCGAAATCTGAACTCGTTGAGAAAGGTGCCTGTTTTGTCACGCCCGGATGTTGATCGCCTGCTGTTGCCCGATGCCGAGGCCGACGTACGGCCGTCGCCACAGGGCGCCGCCGCGCGACGGGCGCTGCTCGCGCATCCGGTGGTGCTGCTGGTCGGGATCGTGCTGGCGTCGCTGAACATGCGGGCCGCGCTGGCCAGCGTGTCGCCGCTGGTGAGCGAGATCAGCCAGTCGTTCGGCCTGTCCTCGACGGCGAGCAGCCTGGTGACCTCGGTGCCGGTGCTCTTCCTGGGGCTCGGCGCGCTGGTGGCGCCCTGGCTGGCCCGCCGCTTCGGGAGCGAGCCGGTGCTGCTGTCCGCCCTGCTGCTCCTGGCCGTCGGCATCCTGGTGCGCGTCGCCCCGTCGACGGTGGCGCTGTACGGCGGAGGCGTACTCGTCGGCACGGCGATAGCCCTGCTCAACGTGCTGATGCCGGGCCTGATCAAGCGGGACTTCCCGGACAAGGCGGCGTCCATGACGTCGGTCTACACCGGCGCGATGATCGCGGGCGCGACGCTGGTTGCGGCTTCGTCGGTGCCGCTGGAGAAGGCGTTCGGCGGCAGCTGGGAAGCCTCCTTGGCGGTGTGGTCGCTGCTCGCGGTCCTCGCGGCGGTGGCCTGGCTGCCGCAGGTCCTGATCGCCCGCGGCCGTACGGGCCATGAGGTACGGACAGCGACGTCCTCGGCCTCCTCTGCCGCCGGGAAGAGCGTGTGGCGCTCGCCGCTGGCCTGGCAGGTCACCCTCTTCATGGGGCTCCAGTCGCTGTGGTCGTACGTGCTGATCGCCTGGATGCCGACGATCTTCACGGACCACGGGATGAGCCGCTCCACAGCGGGCGTGATCTTCGCGTTCAACAACCTGATCCAGGTGGCCGGCGCGTTCGGCGTGCCGCTCCTGGCCGGCCGCATGCGCAGCCAGCGCCCGCTGATCGTCCTGGTCACCTCGCTGGTCGCGGCCGGTTACGCGGGCCTGATGGTCGCCCCCGTGAGCGGCGCCTGGCTGTGGGCGGCGGTCCTCGGCATCGGGCAGGGCGGCGCGGTGGGCCTGGCACTCACCCTGATCGTGCTGCGCTCGGGCGACGCGCGGACGGCGGCCCAGCTGTCCGGCATGGCCCAGACGATCGGCTACCTGCTGGCCGCGGCCGGTCCCATCGCAGCGGGCGCGGTCCACCAGGCGACGGGCGGCTGGACCGTACCGATCGCCCTGGTCCTCGGCGTGTGCGCGGCGGCGCTGGCGGTGGGGCTGTTCGCGGCGCGGGACCGGACGGTTTAGGCGAGGCCGGGCGGGCCCGGCGGTCTGGGCGGGCCGGCAGGATGGGGTGCCTGACCGGGTTCGGCTCAGCCCGAACAGCGCGCCGAAACGTTTGTTCCCAACACGTGTTCCCTGGATGCGTGACCTGTACGAAAGTCCGCTCGTTGTCCAACGTGCGTGGAGGCAACTGGAGTAGTGGCGTCGTAGCTCTCGTGAATTTGAGGATTGCCGGTCGCTGTACGAGAACCGGTCATTGAGTCAGTGGCGTAGATGAGCGGACCTCCACCCCTGTAGCCCGGGGACAGGGCGTCCAAGTCATGCACCACCGACCATGAACGGAAGGCCGGACCATGCCATCCGAAGTCGCCCTGCTCGAATCGCGCACCCTGCGCACCGACCACCTGGGACGTGTCGACGTCCTGGAGAAGGTCAAGGCGTTGCAGCTGCTACCTGATGGGCTGCACGTGACCACCGAGGGGGTCGCCCAGTACTTCGTTGTCCACAAGGAGGCTGTGCATAGCCTCGTCAGGCGACACCGCGAAGAGCTCACCAGCAACGGAATGATCACTCTTGGCGGCGATGAACTGCGCATCGATGACGTGGTCAAGATGACCACGTCATCCGAGGCCCCCAATGACACCCCCGAAAGTTATCCACAGGGCCGCTCGCACCTCCGGGTTTTCACCCGCCGAGCCGTCCTCAACATAGCCATGCTTCTTCGCGACAGCGAAGTGGCGCGGTGTGTGCGTACCTATCTCCTCGACACCGAGGAGCTCCATCGGGCCGCCGTCGCGAGCGACCCCCGCTACGACGGTCTGGACCGGCGGGTCACCAACCTGGAGGGCTCCATGGCTCAGATCGGGCCCGCGCTCCAGGAGCTCGGGCCGGTACTGAGGCGGATGTCGGTTCGGCTGGAATCGATGGACCATCGGATGGCGGCGATGGATCACCGCCTGGAGACGATGGATCACCGGATGGACACGATGGACCGGCGGCTGGAAGCCATGGACCATCGGGGCGAATCCATGGACCGGCGGCTGGAATCCGTAGACCGTCGGCTCGACACCACCAACCGCGTGGTCGGCGCCATGAGCGTCCGGCTCACGGATCTCTCCGAGGACGTCGCCGACATCCGGCGGCGGCTCCCGCATCCCCCGCACCCGGGGCGCAAGCGCCGGAGGTAGCCGGGCCGGAAGTATCCGCCCCCTCCGCACAACAGGCCGTGCCCGGCGACGAGTTGATGTCGCCGGGCACGGCCCCCGTCCGGGAAACCCCCGTCACTCCTCCCCGGCCAGTTTCAGGGTGCGCAGCTTCTGGCCCGCGTACCAGGTGGCTGCCACGGTCACGCCGACCAGGAGGACTACCGCGAGCGGCAGGCCCACGTCGGAGGAGATCACGTCGTTCTCGCCGATCTTCTGGGCCAGGGCGAGCGACCACTGCTGGACGCTCAGGGTGCGCGCGCCCGGTACCAGGTTGCCGAACAGCGACTCCCAGACCAGCGCGTACACCAGGCCGAAGACCACGGCGTGCCGGGTGACGGTGCCGAGCAGCAGGAACACCGCGGCGTACGCGATGGAGGCGACCAGGGCGGCCACGGTGTAGGCGATCGCGATCTGCTGGCCGTTGCCGTTCAGGATGAACCCTGCGATCAGTGTGGGGATCGCGGAGAACGCCATCGTCACGGCGATCGCGACGATCAGCTTGGTGAAGATGATCGTCGAGCGCTTCACCGGCTTGGCCAGCAAGTAGACGATCGAGCCGTCGTCGATCTCGGGGCCGATCGCTCCGGTGCCGGCGATGACACCGATCAGCGGCACCATCGTGGCCAGCGCGAAACTGCCGAGGAGGTCGGCGGCGACCTGGTCGTCGGCCCCGCTGAAGGACCGTACGGCCACCGAGATCACGATCAGCAGGGCGGGCAGGACGAAGAGAATGGCGGCCCGGCGGCGGCCGAGCAGAGCCCGGTAGGTGAGCCGGGCGACGGTCGGGTTGTACATGGGAACGTCACCGCTCCTTTCTGGAGGCGCTCAGGCCGCTACGAGGTAGGAGAAGACGGATTCGAGGGACTCGTCGGAGGGCGAGACCGTCAGCAGGCGGATGCCGTTGGCCTGGGCGACCTGCGGGAGCAGCGTGGTGAACCGGCCGAAGTCGACGGCCTGGATGCGCAGCGCGCCCTCCTTGAGGTCCACCTCGATCCCGGCGGTCGACGGGTCGGCGATCAGCGCCGCGGCCAGCGCGCGGTCGTCGCTGGAGCGGATCAGATAGCGGTGCGGGCGGTCCGTCATCAGGCGGCGGATCTTGCGGAAGTCGCCGCTGGCCGCGTGCCGTCCGGCCACGATGACCTCGATGTGCGAGGCGAGTTGCTCGACCTCTTCGAGGATGTGGGAGGAGAACAGGACCGTGCGGCCCTCGGCTCCCATCCGGCGCAGCAGGTTCATCAGCTGCATGCGCTGGCGCGGGTCCATGCCGTTGAACGGCTCGTCGAGCAGCAGCACCGACGGGTTGTGGACGAGGGCGGAGGCCATCTTGACGCGCTGGCGCATGCCCTTGCTGTACGTCTGGATCTTGCGGTCCTGTGCGTACTCCATCTCGACCGTGGCGAGCGCCTGGCCGGCCTCGCGGGCGCCCAGGCCGTGCAACTCGGCGTTGGCGACGACGAATTCGCGGCCCGTGAGGAAGTCGTACATGGCTTCCCGCTCGGGGACGATGCCGATCTTCTTGTAGACGGACTCGTTGCGCCAGATCTGCTCGCCGTCGAGCGTGACCGTTCCCGTGGACGGGGCGAGGAAACCGCCCATCATGTTGATGAGGGTGGACTTTCCGGCGCCGTTGGGGCCGAGCAGTCCGGTCACACCGGGGCCGATCGTCATGGTGACGTCGTTGACCGCCACCACGTTGCCGAACCAGCGTGAGGTGTGGTCGATGTCGATGGTGGTCACAGCCCGACCTTCCGGTAGCGGCGCATCAGGACGGCGTACGAGCCGTAGATGAGCGCGAGGACGACGAGCAGGTAGACCGCTCCGGTTCCGGATCCCGGGCCGTGGCCACCGGGGAAGTTGGAGCTCGCTCCGAGGAACGCGGTCTGTACGCCGTCGATGAGCGTGATGGGGGAGAACAGGCCGAGCCACTGGACCGCCCCGGGGGAGCCCTGGTTGAAGGCGATGGCCTGGACGGCGGAGACGGCACCGTAGGAGACCGTCAGGACGGCGATGACGGCGGCCACTCCGAAGCCGCGGCGCGGCGTCAACGCGGCGATGACCAGGCCGAGTCCGGCGAAGAGGAGGGAGAGCAGTGCCACTGAGACCAGCCCCTGGGCGAACCCCTTGGTCTGGTCCGCGAAGTCGAGTTTGGCGAGCAGGGAGCCGATGTACAGCACCACCAGGGGCGCGCCGGTGATGATGAACAGGGCCGAGGCCATGGCGGCGAACTTGGCCAGGACGTAGTCGAGGCGCTCGATCGGCCGCGAGAAGTACAGCGGCACCGTCTTGAAGCGCAGGTCGCGCGAGACGGTCTGGGGTGCCTGGGCCGCGATGAACAGGCCGATGACGGCCTGAAGGAAGATCGCGTACCGCGTGTACTGCACCGGCAGGTCGTTGGCCTTGGTGGCGACGGCGACCGCGACCATGATGGCCGCGGGCACGCACATCACCGCGAACAGCAGCATCGGCAGAACCTTGGACTTGGCGCTGCGGCCCAGGCCGTACGCCCCGCGCAGGGACTGCGAGAAGAGCGAGCGGCGGGCGTAGGCCCGGCCCAGGCGCGGCCCGTCGTAGTTGCGGTAGCCGATGTTGTGGATCTGGGTCTGGGCGCTGTCAGTTGCCATCGCGGCCGGCTCCCTTCTGCTCGGCGCCGGCCGCGGTGGCTGCCCATGCGGCGGCGCGTTCGGAGACCGGCTCCTGCGCCGGGGTCTGGAATACCTCGGCGATGTGGTGACGGCGCTGTTCCATCCGTACGAGACCGAGGCCGAGGTGGGCCACGGTGTCGCGGACCGTGTCGTAGGTGTCCTCGCCGGTGGCCTCGACGAGGAGGATGTGGCCGGCGCCGGGCAGTCCGTCCTCGACGCCCGCGTGCAGCGTGAGCCCGGCCGCGGCGAGCGCCTTGCGGACCGCCTCCGTGCCGTCGGGGTGGCTGTCGGAGTCGGTGACCTCGACCGCGAGGGTGGTGGTGGTCTGCGTGAAGTCGCTGGTGGAACTGGAGCGGAGCAGCTGGCCGCCGTCGATGACGACCACGTGGTCGCAGGTGCGCTCCAGCTCGCCCAGGAGGTGCGAGGTGACCAGGACCGAGATGCCGAAGTCGGTGTGGATGCGGCGGATCAGGCCGAGCATCTCGTCGCGGCCGACCGGGTCCAGGCCGTTGGTCGGCTCGTCGAGGAGGACCAGCTGGGGGTCGTGGACGAGCGCCTGGGCGAGCTTGACCCGCTGCTTCATGCCGGTCGAGTAGCCGCCGATCGGCCGGTAGCGCTCCTCGTAGAGGCCCACGTGGCGCAGCGTGTCGGCGGTTCGCTCGCGGGCCGCGGTGGCCGGCAGGCCCGACATGCGCGCCATGTGCACGACGAACTCGGTGGCCGAGACGTCGGGGGGCAGGCAGTCGTGCTCCGGCATGTAGCCCACCCGCTCCCGGATGGCGCTGCCGCTGGTGGCAACGTCCAGGCCGAGCACGGCGGCGGTCCCCTCCGTGGCGGGCGAGAGACCCAGAAGGATCTTGATCAACGTGGACTTGCCGGCTCCGTTGGCGCCCACCAGCCCGGTCACGCCGGGGCCGATGTCCAACGAGAGCCGGTCAAGCGCGGTCACCCTGGGGAACCGCTTGCTCAGGCTTTCGGTCGCGATCACAGTCACGTCATCGACGGTAGTGGCGCAGGCCACACGAATCGTCAGCCCAGACGGCTGGATCCATGTCCGACTCCAGAGGTACGGGCCCGTAGGGGAACCCGTACGTGAGGCTGATGGGGTCGCTGCCGCGAGGGACGGAGTTGTCCACAACCGGCCCGTTGTCCACAGCCTTGCGCAGGACCCTTGACGCAGCCGCCGGGCATTGTCACATTCATCAGTGTCAAGTTACGCACGCGTAGGGCGACAGGGGTGGACGGATGCCATCGGCACTGAAGGCTGAACCCGACACGCGGCTGCGCGGGTTCAGGGAAGTACAGAGCCTCGCGTACGAGTGCGCGGAAGCGGTGGCCGCGCAGCTCAAGCCGGGGGTGACCGAGCGGGAGGCCGCGCGGATGCAGCGGGACTGGCTGCGCGAGCGGGGCGTGCGGGACTGGTTCCACCTGCCCTTCGCCTGGTTCGGCGACCGCACGGCGTTCGTGCACTTCCGCATCCCGCTGCAGTTCTTCCCCACCAACCGGCGCCTGGAGGCGGGGATGCCCTTCATCCTCGACATGGCCCCGGTCTACAAGGGCTTCACCGCGGACATCGGCTACTCGGGCTGCCTCGGGCTGAACCCGGTGCACAACCGGCTGCTCGCCGACCTGGAGGCGCATCGCGAGCTGATCCTGCGCGAGGTGCGCGAGAAACGGCCGCTGCGCGAGATCTACGAGGACGTGGACCGGCTCATGGTCCGCCAGGGCTACGCCAACCGGCACCGCGCCTATCCGTTCGGCGTGATCGCTCACAAGATCGACCGGGTGAAGGAGCGCCGCTGGTCGCCGAACGTGTTCGGGTTCGGCACCCAGGCGCTGAAGGGCCTGGCGAGCGACGCGGTGCACGGCCACCGGGACGGCTGGTCACCGCTGTGGTCCCCCTACAAGTTCTCCGACCACCCGCCGCGGCCGGGGCTGTGGGCGGTCGAGCCGCACCTCGGCTTCCGGGGTACGGGCGCGAAGTTCGAGGAGATCCTGGTCGTCACCGACTCCAGGGACCCGGAGCAGAGCGCGTTCTGGCTGGACGACGACCTGCCGCATGTGCGGCGCTGGGCCGAGGAGAAGGCGGCGTGAGCGTGACGAGCGTGGACATCGAGGGAGCGCGCGAGCGCTGGGTGCGGACCGGCGGCGTGGAGCTGTGCGTGGCGGAACTGGGCGACGAGTCCCAGCCGACCGTGCTCCTGGTGCACGGCTACCCGGACAGCAAGGAGGTGTGGTCCGAGGTCGCCGAGCGGCTGGCCGAGCGCTTCCACGTGGTGCTGTACGACGTCCGCGGGCACGGCCGCTCCACGGCGCCGGCCCCGCTGCGCGGCGGGTTCACGCTGGAGAAGCTTACGGACGACTTCCTGGCGGTCGCGGACGCGGTGAGCCCGGACCGGCCGGTCCATCTGGTCGGCCACGACTGGGGTTCGGTGCAGGGCTGGGAATTCGCGACCGTCGAGCGCACCGAGGGCCGCATAGCGTCCTTCACCTCGATGTCCGGTCCCTCGCTCGACCACTTCGGGCACTGGATCAAGAACCGGATGAGCCGCCCCACCCCGCGCAAGGTGGGCCAGCTGCTCGGCCAGGGCGCCAAGTCCTGGTACGTGTACATGCTGCACACCCCTGTCCTGCCCGAGCTGGCCTGGCGCGGGCCGCTCGGCAAGCGCTGGCCCAAGATGCTCCAGCGCCTGGAGAACGTGCCCGCCGACGGCTACCCCACGGCCTCCCTCGCGCAGGACGCGGCGCACGGCGCCTGGCTCTACCGGGACAACGTCCGCGCCCGGCTGCGCCGCCCGCGCCCCGACGCGTACGCCCATGTGCCCGTCCAGCTGATCACGCCGCTCGACGACGCGTTCCTGTCGCCGAAGCTGTACGCCGAACTGGAGCACTGGGCACCCCGGCTGATCCGCCGCACCCTCCCCGCCAAGCACTGGATTCCGCGCACCCGGCCGGACCAACTGGCCGCCTGGATCAGCGAGTTCGTGCGCGCCAACGAGGACGGCACACCGGCCAGGGACACCGTCGCGACCGGCCCGTACGCCGACCGGTTCGGCGGCCAGCTGGTGCTGGTCACGGGGGCGGCGAGCGGTATCGGCCGGGCCACGGCCTTCGCGTTCGCCGAGGCCGGGGCGCGGATCGTCGCCGTGGACCGGGATGCCGAGGGGGCGGCGCGGACCGCGGAGATGTCCCGGCTGATCGGCGCGCCCGAGGCCTGGGGCGAGGCCGTCGACGTCAGCGACGAGCAGGCGATGGAGAAGCTCGCCGAGAAGGTCGCCACCGAGTACGGCGTCGTCGACGTCCTGGTCAACAACGCCGGGATCGGGCTCTCGGGCTCATTCTTCGACACCACGGCAGAGGACTGGAAGAAGGTCCTCGACGTCAATCTGTGGGGCGTCATCCACGGCTGCCGCATCTTCGGCAAGCAGATGGCCGAGCGCGGCCAGGGCGGCCACATCGTCAACACCGCGTCCGCCGCCGCCTATCAGCCGTCCCGGGCGCTGCCCGCGTACAGCACGTCGAAGGCCGCGGTGCTGATGCTCAGCGAGTGCCTGCGTGCCGAACTGGCGGGTCAGGGAATCGGAGTCTCGGCGATCTGCCCGGGCCTCATCAACACCAACATCACCTCGACCACGCACTTCGCCGGGACGGACGCCAAGGAGGAGAAGCGCCTCCAGAAGAAGACCTCCCGCCTGTACGGGCTGCGCAACTTCCCGCCGGAGAAGGTCGCTTCGGCGATCCTGCGCGCCGTGGTGAAGAACCAGGCCGTGGTGCCGGTGACGCCCGAGGCACGGGGCGCGCACCTCATGTCCCGCTTCACACCGAGGATGCTGCGCGCGATCGCCCGATTGGAGCCGCCGCTGTGAGTACGGAGCGCCGAGAAGGCACGAAGAGCGAGGAGCACTACCGGATAGCCCCGCGCCGGGTCTCGTTCGACTGGGACGGGACACCGCTGCACTGGATACCGGACGAGCCCACCGCCACCCACGTCATCAATGTGCTGCACCTGCTGCTCCCGGCGGGCGAGCGCTGGTTCGTGAAGGTGTTCAAGGAAGCCCTGCCGCTGGTCGACGACCCGGTGCTACTCAAGGACGTCAAGGGGTTCATGGGCCAGGAGGCCACCCACAGCGTCCAACACGCGTATGTACTGGACCACTTGGCGCATCAGCGGCTCGGCACCGAGGCCTACACCCGGCACGTCGACTTCCTCTTCGAGAAGCTGCTCGGCGAGGCGCCGCCGTTCGGGGCGCCGATACCGACCCAGGAGTGGCTGCGCTTCCGGCTCTCGCTGATCGCCGCGATCGAGCAGTTCACGGCGGTCCTCGGCAACTGGGTGCTGCACGCCGAGGGCCTGGACCGGGCCGGCGCGGACCCGGTCATGCTCGATCTGCTGCGCTGGCACGGCGCGGAGGAGGTCGAGCACCGGGCGGTGGCCTTCGACATGTACCAGCACTGCGGCGGCACGGGCCTGCCCCGCTACGCCCGCCGCGTCGAGGGCATGGCGGTCGTCGCCCCGGTGCTGCTGTGGCTGTGGGTGTGGGGCGCCTCCTATCTGATGCGGCACGACCCCCGGCTCGCGGGCCGGATGCGCTACTCGCTGCGTGAGCACAACCGGGCCGTACGCCGCGGTCTGCTGCCCACCTGGAAGGAGCTGGGCTCGGCCATACCCCGCTACTTCCGCCGGTCGTACCATCCCTCGCAGGAGGGCTCCCTGCGCAAGGCCGTCGAATACCTCGCGACCTCGCCGGCGGCCCGAGCGGCGGCGGGCGCGGCGGGCCGCGCCGCCCTGGGGTAGAGGGAGTGGGTTTGTCCGGGCAGTCAGCACTTCAGCAGGTGGCGCCGGCGGCGACGCCGGCCGAGTACCGGATCGAGGACCTGGCGCACGCCAGCGGCGCCACGGTCCGCACCATCCGCGCCTACCAGGACCGGGGCCTGCTCCCCCGGCCCGAGCGGCGCGGCCGGTCCAATGTGTACGGCGACACCCACCTGGCCCGGCTGCACCAGATCGCCGACCTCCTCGACCGCGGCTACACCCTGGCCTCCATCAAGGAACTCCTGGAGGCCTGGGACGCCGGGCGGGGGCTCGGCGGCGTGCTCGGCCTGGTCGCCGAGGTCAGCGGGCCCTGGACGGACGAGGAGGCCGCCCGGATCTCCCGCGCCGATCTCGACGAGACGTTCGGCGGCAACCCCGACGACAAGGCCGTCGCCGAAGCGGTGGAGCTCGGCATCCTGGTGCGTATCCCGGACAACGACGCCGAGTTCCTCGTTCCCAGCCCCCAAGAGCTGGCGGTGGCCGCCGAGTTGCATGCCGCCGGGGTGCCGCTCGACGCCATCTCGGGGCATCTGCGCGAGCTGCGCGGTCAGGTCGAACACATCGCGGCCCGCTTCCTCGACTTCACCACGGAACACGTCTTCGCCCGCTACCTGGGCCACCACCCCCCGACCGACACCGAGGCAGCCGAGGCGGCCGATCTGGTGCGCCGCCTGCGCCCGCTGGCCCAGCAGACCGTGGATGCCGAACTGGCCCGCGCGATGCGCCTGTTCGCGACCCGCCACCTCCAGAAGCACCTGGGCACCCCGGCCGCCACTCCCGTCACCCCGGACCCCGGCCCGGTGCCTCTCCCCGCCGAGACGGTCAGGGCGGTTCAGGACCTGGTGGGCCCCGACAATGTCGCCGCGTTCATCACAGCTGCCACCGAACGAGAGGTACAGGCTCGCGCCATGGATGCCCTGTCCCTCTCAACACGGCATAGGGACCGACCATCCACACCACCAAATAGCCCATAGGGGAACTTATTTACTCAAAGCTCCTTTATAGGGCTTGACTTGTCCACAGCGCTGTCAAATTGCCTGTGGATAACGCGACTTCGCTGTGGAACAAACCCAACTGGGGTCCTCAATAAGGTGATTGCGGTCACTCCTTGCTCGATTCCGGTCACCGATCGGCGAGCCAGTTGCCGTGGAAGCCGAACGGCACGCGCTGCGGAAGATGGACCGTCGCGACCGGCGGTGCCGCGAGGTCGTCCGCGTCCAGGACGACGAGATCACTGGCGTCCCTGGCGGCGTCGTACACATAGCTGAGCAGCCACCCCGGCCCGCCCGGCCGGTCGTCCGCCGGGGCGAACGCCGCCTCCGCCGGAGCCCGCCCCGCCCCGAAGTCGTGCCGTGCCACCGCCCCCGTCCTCAGGTCGTACCGGAGCAGTGCCCCCGATACCGGCCCCGAGGACGGCGTCCGCGCCACCGTGACGTGCCCGAACCCGGCATCGAGCCCGGCCAGCCGGTCGTCGATCCGGGGGAACTCGCACGCCTGGTCGTCGAGCTGCTCCTCCCCGGCCACGCCCGTCGCCAGGTCCAGCGTCCACTTCCACAGGGTGGCCCCGCGCGCCCCCAGCCGCTCGTACCGCACGACGTGCAGCACGATCCGCTCCCCGCGCCCGGCGCCGTCACCCGGCTCGTCGTACGCGTTCAGCGCGTGGAAGACGTAGCAGGGGTCGACCGTCAGCCACCGCACCTCTCCGTACGGGTCGTCCCTGCGCAGCACGCCGAGCCGCGCCCCGTACTCCGCGTCCCAGCGGTAGGGCAGCCCGCCGCCGGGCCGCATCGCCGTCTCCGGGTCGAAGACGGCGGGCAGATCCATGAACACCACATGGGAGGCGGTGAGGTGGAAATCGTGCATCATCGTCGCCCCCGGCACCTCCACCGGCCGGCTCACCACCAACGCACCCTTGGCGTCGGCCCGGTGGTAGGTGAGATGGGGCGGCTCGGCCGTCCCGTATCCGAAGAAATGCAGCTCTCCGGTGGCCGGGCAGGTCTTGGGGTGGGCGGTCATCGCGGTGCTGAGGCGGCCGCCGAAGTCGTACGCGCCCAGCGTCTCCAGCTCGTGCCCGGGCCGGCAGTCCAGTTCGTACGGGAAGGACGACTCAACCAGGGCCAGGGTGCGGCCGGCGTGGCGGACCACATGGGTGTTGGCGGACCCGGCGGTGAAGTCGGTGTTGCCCTGCCGGTCGTGCACCCGGGCCCCGTCGGTGAAGGTCGACGTACGCACCCAGCGGTTGCGGTAGGCGCGAGCCCTGCCGCCTTCGAGCCGGACGCCGTGCACCATTCCGTCGCCGAAGAACCAGTGGGCGGAGGCGGCGTCCTGCGGGTTGGGCCCGTTGCGGACGTACCAGCCGGTCAGCTCGGGCGGTATGGAGCCGGTCACTTCCAGCTCGTGCGTGGTCAGCTCCTCGGCGACCGGGGCGAAGTTGCCCGCGAGGTGCGGGGCCGGCGGGGTCGCTGCGGCGGTGGGCGTGGCGGTCATCGTCAGGCGCCCTTCTGGACGGCGGCGCGGCGGGCGCGCTCCGGGTACTGGGCCGTGATCACGGCCGGGACGGCGAAGCCGGCGACCTGCACGGCTATCGAAGCGGCGCTGCCCAGCGACTCGGCGTCGATGACGGCGAGGGCGGTTGCGGTCAGGGTGAAGGCGAGGGCCCACACCGAGGTGAGCACCACGTTGATCCGGACGAACACCGGGTGGGTCCACACCTCGCGCGGCGCCTGGCGCTTGGCTATCCCGGTGGTGAAGGGCCTGCGGACGGCCAGCGTGGCCCAGGCCGTCAGCGCCAGCCAGCCGGTGGCCAGCGCGCCGCCGTAGTCACGCAGCCCGCTGTCGGGAGCGGCGAAGGCGATGACGCTCAGCACGGCGAAGAAGGCGATCGTGGACTGCTCCAGGATCAGGGAATCGGCGGACACCCCGCGCTTGCGGTCCATCGCGAAGAGATAGGCGCCGGCGGCGAGGGCGGCGAGCGCGCCCCACTGCCAGTGCGCGCTGCCGACGGCGGCGAAGACGATCCACGGGATGAATCCGCGCAGGTAGTTCATGGGAGTCCCCTCTGTTCCGAGCTCTGCGGCCCGGCTCCACATTCCAACTTCGACATGTCGAATATAGAGGTTGCTACTTTGACGTGTCAAGAGTGGAATGTAGAGTGGAACGCATGAGCCTCCGCCATGCAGTCCTGGGCCTCCTCACCAACCGTCCGGCCAGCGGGTACGACCTGATGAAGCTGTTCGAGACGTCGCTCGCCCACGTCTGGTCGGCGACCCAGAGCCAGGTCTACGGAGAGCTGGGCAAGCTCGCCGACGGCGGCCTGGTCGAGGTGTCCGCAGAGGGGCCGCGCGGTCGCAAGGAGTACGCGATCACCGAGTCGGGAAGATCCGAACTGCACCGCTGGCTCACGGAGGTTGAGCCGGTCCGCACCCGCCGCAGCGACTCCCTGCTCCGCGTCTTCTTCCTCGGCGAACTCACCCGCGTCGAGGCGAAGGCCTACCTCCTTACCGAGGCCGAGCGTTCGGCCCAGCAGCTCGCGGGCCTCAAGGAGGCGGAGTCGGCCATCGACTGGGGCGACGACCCGATCTCGGTGCACGGCAGGCTCGCCCTGGAGTACGGCAAGCGGCTCAGCGCGATGCACGAGGAGTGGGCCCGGTGGGCGGCGGAGCAGCTGGCTCCCTGACTCCCTGTCTCCCGACGGGGCCCGCCACCAAGGGAATGGGGATGCCGGGACCCCCTCCGGCCCGGCACCCTGGCGCCATGACGGAAACCCCGCCGGAGCCGCCGCGCGACAGCCAGCGGCCGCTCCCCGACGACAGACGCACCGTCAAGGTGTCCAAATACCTCTCGAAGCACCTGCGCCATCAGCCCGAGCGGATCGGTCTCGTCCTCGACCCGAACGGCTGGGTGGAGATCGACGTGCTGCTGCGGGCCGCCGCCGCGCACCGCTTCCCCATCACCCGTGCCGAGCTCGACCACGTCGTCGCCACCAACGACAAGCGGCGTTTCGCCGTGGAGGGCGGCCGGATCCGGGCCAGCCAGGGCCACACCGTGGCCGTGGACCTCGGCCTGCCGCCCGCCGAACCGCCCGCGTACCTCTACCACGGCACCGTGGCCCGCAACCTGGACGCGATCCGCGCCGAGGGTCTGCGCCCCATGGACCGGCAGCACGTGCACCTCTCGCCCGACCGCGAGACCGCCACCCGGGTCGGCGCCCGCCGCGGCCGACCGGTGGTCCTGAGCGTGGACGCCGGCGCCATGCACCGGGCCGGCCACGTCTTCCACGTCAGCGCCAACGGCGTCTGGCTCACGGATTCCGTACCGCCGGAGTATCTGCGGCTGCCGGGCTGAGCGGTACCGCCGGGCGCCGACGACAGCAGCCGGGTCCGCTCCCGCGGGAGCCCGCGCGCCAAGCGGCGGCAACGGCACTCCCGGGCAGCGCATCCACCCCGCCCACACCCGTACACCCGCCCCACCGCGCCCCCTCCTGTCCTAGCGTCGCCCGTGGGAGCCCTCTCCCCGTGCCGTCCGGGCCCGCCACAGGCGCCGGGAACGCCCCTGCAGGGGTGCCCGGCGGAGCCCGTGAGGTGCCGGACTGCGGTCGTGACAACCGCTCGACATCAGGGAGTACGGATGAGTTCGCTCGCTTCTCAGAACGCCGCGACGGAGGGGAACAGGCTGGGTGTCGACCTCCTCACCAAGGAGTTCCCGCCCGAGGTGTACGGCGGCGCGGGAGTGCACGCCGGGGAGCTCGCCAAGGCGCTGCGGGCCCTGGTCGATCTGCGGGTGCGCTGCTTCGGGGAGCCGCGGAACGAGTCAGGAGTGACGGCGTACCGGGAGCCGGGGCTCGCGGCGGGGGCCAACGCGGCGCTGCGCACGCTCGGCGTCAACGTGGAGATGGCGGCCCGAACGGCCGGAACGGATCTGGTGCACAGCCACACCTGGTGATCACGCAATGCTGAAACTTGAAGGGGGAGCAAATGTGCAGAGAAACGGACATGCACGTACCGGCCTTCCTGCGCCGCGGCCGACGGCGCACGCGGACCGGGGATTCGACGCAGCTCCGGAAACAAGGCTCTCACCGGGGCGGGCGGGCCGGGGCATCACCGAGTACCAGGCCCGTCCGCCCCTGCTCACCGAGGAGACGCGCCACGCGGTGCTGGGCCTGATGGTCGCGGGCCACACAGACGCCGCGATAGCCAAGCGGCTCGGAATGAGCACCCGTACGGTCTCGACCCACATCAAGAAGCCCTCCGAGCTGTTCAACAGCCACAGCCGGGCCCAGCTCGCCTACCTGCTCGCCCAGTCGGGAATCCTGGAGGACATCCCCGCCTGACCGCGGTCCCGGCCACCCCTCACTCCGGGCCGGGCCTCAGCTGCCCACGGCTGCCGGCCGCACCCGCCCGCCGTAAGCTCTGAGACATGAGTCTGCGCCTGAGCACCGTGATCCTGCCGGAACGCCGTTGGTCCGAAGGGGGCCGCGAACGGTGGCGCCACGCGGAGACACTGGGCTTCCACACGGCGTACACATACGACCACCTCTCCTGGCGCACCTTCCGCGACGGCCCCTGGTTCGGCGCGGTCCCCACGCTGACCGCGGCTGCCGCCGCCACCGAGAAGCTGCGTCTGGGCACGCTCGTCACCTCCCCGAACTTCCGGCACCCGGTGACCCTGGCCAAGGACCTCATCTCGCTCGACGACATCTCCGGCGGACGGATCACCCTGGGCATCGGCGCGGGCGGCAACGGCTTCGACGCCTCGACGCTGCTCAGGGGCGACGAGGAGCCCTGGACGCCGCGCGAACGGGCGGACCGGTTCGGGGAGTTCGTGTCGCTGCTCGACCTCCTGCTCACCGAGGACTCGGTCTCGCACGAGGGAACGTTCTACTCCGCGAACGAGGCCCGCAACATCCCCGGCTGTGTGCAGCGGCCGAGGCTGCCGTTCGCGGTGGCCGCAACCGGACCGCGCGGCATGAAGCTGGCCGCCCGCCACGGGCAGGCGTGGGTGACCACGGGTGACCCCAGGATTTTCGAGAACGGCACGCCCGCCGAATCGCGCGCGGCGATCCGGGACCAGATCGAAAAGCTCGGCAAGGCCTGCGCGGAGCTGGGCCGTGAGGTGGCCGACCTGGACAAGATCCTCCTCACCGGCTTCACGCCGGACCGCAACCAGCCCCTGGACTCCCTCGACGCCTTCGTGGACTTCGCGGGCAGGCACGCGGAACTCGGCATCACCGAGATCGTCCTCCACTTCCCGATCCCCGACTCGGACTTCGCCACCGACCAGGCCGTCTTCGAGAAGATCGCCACCGAGGCACTCGCCCAGCTCCGCTGACCGTCCTCTCAGATGTGCGCCTACTCGCACGCCCGTGCGCCTGTATACGGGACAATGGGCCGGTGACCTCTGCTACGGATCCCGCTCCGGCCACCCGCCCCGTACCGACCGCGCCGCGGCTCATCGCGACCGACCTGGACGGCACCCTGCTGCGTGACGACAAGTCCGTGTCGGACCGTACGATCGCGGCCCTGGCCGCCACCGAGGAGGCGGGCATCGAGGTCTTCTTCGTCACCGGGCGCCCGGCCCGCTGGATGGACGTCGTCAGCGCCCATGTGCACGGCCACGGCCTGGCCATCTGCGGCAACGGCGCGGCCGTCGTCGATCTGCACGGCGACAGCGACGGCCACCGCTTCGTGAAGGTGCGGCCGCTGGAGCGGGGGGCCGCCCTCGACGTCGTCACCCTGCTGAGGGCGGCCGTGCCCGGCACGTCCTTCGCGGTCGAGCGCACCCGCGGCTTCCACCACGAACTCGCCTATCCGCCGATGCACCTGGACCCGGCGGCGAGCATCGCACCCGCCGAGAAGCTGCTGGCCGAGGACTCCGACGCGGCGGGTCAGCCGGTGCTCAAGGTGCTCGCGTTCCATCCCGAACTGGCCCCGGACGACTTCCTCGCGCTGGCCCGCACGGCGGTCGGGGCGCGCGCCGAGATCACCCGGTCCAGCCCGACCGCACTCCTGGAGATCAGCGGCGCGGGCGTCTCGAAGGCCTCCACGCTGGCCCTGTGCTGCGCCGAGCGCGGCATCTCGCCCGCCGAGGTGGTGGCTTTCGGGGACATGCCGAACGACATGGAGATGCTGAGCTGGGCCGGCACGTCGTACGCCATGGGCAACGCCCACCCCGACGTCCTGGCCACCGCCTCCGGACGTACGGTCGCCAACAACGAGGACGGCGTGGCGGTCGTGATCGAGCAGATCCTCAAGACGCTCTGAGGGACTCCGGGTACGAGCCGGACCGGCACGGAAGGTGTGGTTTCACGTGAAACACCCACCGGCTGCCCGACGATCCGGCCCTGCCCGGCCGGCCCCGGCTGATCAGAGCGGCGCTTCCCAGACGACGGTGGTGCCGCCCCCGCCGTCGCCGAGCCCCGGGCCGTACGAGCTCGATCCGCCCAGCGCCTCCGCACGCCGCTGAAGGTTGCGCAGTCCGCTGCGGCGGCCGCCCGGGGGGATCCCGACCCCGTTGTCCGCGACGGTCAGGCGCACCCCCGCGCTGCCGTCCGGCAGTTGCGCCGTGGCGTCGACGACGACCTCGATCCGGGACGCCTCGGCGTGCCGGAAGGCGTTCGAGAGCGCCTCGCGCAGCGCCGCGATCAGGTTCTTGCCGGTCAGCTCGCCGACCAGGGTGTCGACGGCGCCGAGGAAGCGGTGGGCCGGCTTGAAGCCGAGCGGCACGGCGGCCATGTTGATCTCCCGCAGGACGCGCGTGCGCAGCCCGGAGGGCGCCTCGGCCGGGCCCTGCTGGAGCGCGAAGATCGCGGTGCGGATCTCCTGGATGGTGACGTCGAGTTCGTCGACCGCCTTGCCGATGCCGCCCTGCACCTCAGGCACGACGGACTTGCGCTGGGCACCCTCCAGCATCATCCCGGTGGCGAAGAGGCGCTGGATGACCAGGTCGTGCAGGTCGCGGGCGATCCGGTCGCGGTCCTCGTACACCGCGAGCCGCTCCCGGTCCCGCTGGGCCTCGGCCATCATCAGGGCGAGCGCGGCCTGCGAGGCGAACTGGCTGGCCAGCGTCCGTTCCGCCTCGGTAAAGGCGCGCCCGCCGCGCACCCGGGGGGTGGCGAGAGCGCCGAGGACCCGGCCGCCGCTCTGCAACGGAAGCAGCATGCTCGGCCCGTACAGCTCCGACAGCTTGGTGATCATCCGGGGGTCGGTGGCCGCGTCGTCCACGAAGACCGCCTCGCCTTCGAGCAGCGTCGAGACGACCGGGCTCTCGGGCGGGATCACCACGCCGAGCGAGACGCGCGGGTTGTCGGCGGAGACCGCGACGATCTCCAGGCCGCCCTCGTCGGCGGGCAGCAGCACTATGCCGGCGTCGGAGATGGCGAGGTGGCGGGCCTGTTCGGCGACGACCTCCAGGGCGTCGTCCGCGTCGCCGCCCGAGAGGAGGGCCGTGGTGACGGCGACCGAACCGTCGATCCAGCGCTCACGCTGGCGCGCCGCCTCGTAGAGCCGCGCGTTGCCGATGGCGATCCCGGCCTCCGTGGCGAGGACCCGCACCATGTGCAGGTCGTAGTCGTTGAACTCGCCCCCGTTGTGCTTCTCGGTCAGGTAGAGATTGCCGAAGATCTCGCCCTGGACGCGGATGGGGACGCCGAGGAAGGTGCGCATCGGCGGATGGTTCGGGGGGAGTCCGGCCGAGCGCGGATCGGCCGAGATCTCGGCGAGCCGCAGCGGCTCGGGGTGGTGGATCAGCCAGCCGAGCAGCCCGCGGTGGCCGTCGGGCCGGCGCCCGATCGCGCGGGCCACTTCGTCGCTGACGCCGTACGTCACGAAATCCGAGAGCCCTCGGCCCTCCTCGTTGACGACGCCGATGGCCGCGTACCGGGCGCCGGCGAGCTCGGCCGCCGTCTCGCAGATCCGGTCCAGCGTGGAGTGCAGCTCAAGGCCCGTCCCCACCGAGCGCATCGCCTCCAGGAGCTGCGGCACCCGCGCGGTCAGCTCGGTGGACAGGCCCTGCAGGCTGCGCGTGGCCCGGGTCGCCGCTTCGAGCGGATCCTGGCCCTGGTGGTCCAGGTCCTTGACGTCCTGGTGACCCGTGGGTCTCTTCGGCACTGGCGGCACTGGCATGCCTTGAGACTAGTTAGTCCTATTTGGCGGGGAAAGTCGGGTACTGCGTGGCCTCGGTCTCGCGCTCCCTCTCCAGCATGCGCCGCAGGGGGCCGTCCACCAGCGCCAGATCCTCGTATGCGCCGCGCTGCACGGTCCGTCCCTCGTCGAGCACGACCACTTCGTCGACGGCTTCGAGGCCCCGCAACCGGTGCGTGATCAGCACGGTCGTACGGCCTTCGGTGGCATCGAGCAGGTCCGCGGTGAGCGCGTCGGCGGTCGCCAGGTCCAGGTGCTCGGCCGGTTCGTCAAGGACGAGGACCGGGAAGTCGGCGAGCAGGGCCCGGGCCAGGGCGAGCCGTTGGCGCTGTCCGCCGGACAGCCGGGCGCCGTGCTCACCCACGAGGGTGTCGAGGCCGTCGGGCAGCCCGTCGACCCAGTCCAGCAGCCGGGCCCGCTCCAGGGCGGCGCGCAGATCGTCGTCGGTGGCGTCGGTGCGGGCGAGCCGCAGGTTCTCCCGCACCGAGCTGTCGAAGAGGTGCGCGTCCTGGGCGCAGAGGCCCACGAGCCTGCGCACGTCGTCGCCGCTGTGCCGGATCGCATCGCTCCCGGCGATCTCGTACGCGCCCTCCTTGGCGTCCAGGAACCGGAGCAGCACCTGCGCGAGGGTGGTCTTGCCGGATCCGGAGGTGCCGACGACGGCGACCCGCATGCCCTGGGTGAGGCGCAGCCCGAAGTCGTGCAACGCGTCCCGCTCCTGCCCGGCGTACCGGGCGCCGATCCCGCGCAGCTCCAGCGGGAACGGCGAGCGTGGCGCGGCGGCGGGCGCCTCCGGCTCCTGTACGGGGGCGGGCGCGTCGAGCACCTCGTAGACGCGCTCGGCGCTGCGCCGGACCCGCTGGCGGGACTGCACGGCGAGCGGCAGCCCGGTCACGGCCTCGAAGGCGGCGAGCGGAACCAGCACGACCACCGCGAGCTCGACCCCGTCGAGGCGCCCGGCGACGACCGCCTGCACGCCGACCAGCGCGGCGGCGGCCACGGTGAGTCCGCAGGTCAGCGCCGAGAGCCCGCCCCCGAGCGCGGTGGCGGCGGCGCCTCGCGCGGAGATCCTGGTCAGTACCGAGTCGGCGTCCTTCACATCGCCGGTGCGGCGGCCGAGGGCTCCCGCCACGGTCAGTTCGCCGGTTCCGGTGAGCAGATCGGCCACCCGGGTGGCGAGCACCCCGCGGGCCGGGGCGAGCCGGCGCTCGGCCCGCCCCGCCAGGGCCCCGCTGACGACCGGGACCACGACCCCGGCGACGAGGAGTCCGGCGGCGAGCACGGCACCCGCTTCGGGAAGCAGCCACGCGGTGAACCCGGCGCTCAGCACGGACACGACAACGGCGACTCCGGCCGGCAGAGCCCAGCGCAGCCAGTAGTCCTGGAGTTCGTCCACATCGGCGACGAGGCGGGACAGCAGGTCGCCGCGCCGGGTCTCGCGCAGTCCGGCGGGGGCGATCCGCTCCAGCTGCCGGTACACGGCGACCCGCAGTTCGGCGAGCATCCGCAGCACGGCGTCGTGCGAGACGAGGCGCTCGGCGTAGCGGAACACGGCGCGGCCGATGCCGAAGGCGCGGGTCGCGGTGACGGCCACCATCAGATAGAGCACGGGCGGCTGTTGCGAGGCTCGCGAAATGAGCCAGCCGGAGGTGGCCATGAGGCCCACGGCCGAGCCGAGCGCCAGCGCGCCGAGCAGCAGCGCGAGCGTGATGCGGCCGCGCAGCCCACGGGCGGCGGAACGGACCCGGGCGAGCGGATTCCGGGCAGCGGCCGGGGTTCCTGGCGTGGCCGCCTCCAAGCCATCGACAGGCGCCGCCACCTTGCCGGTTGGGGCCGCAGCCGTCTCTCGCCGGACCGGGACGGGGGACGGCGTTTCGGCGGGCCGCAGCTCCACCACCCGGTCCGCGACGGCGAGCAGCGCCGGGCGGTGCACGACGAGCAGGACCGTGCGGCCCACCGCCAGCCGACGCACCGCATCCACGATGCCGGCCTCGGTCTCGCCGTCGAGCGCGGCCGTCGGCTCGTCGAGCAGCAGCACCGGCCGGTCGGCCAGGAAGGCACGGGCCAGCGCGAGGCGTTGGCGCTGTCCGGCCGAGAGGCCCGCGCCGCCCTCGCCCAGAACCGTGGCCATGCCGTTCGGCAGCGCGGCCACGAAGTCGTGCGCCCCCGCATCCCGCAGCGCGTCGAGCACGTCCGCGTCATCTGCGTCCGGGCGGGCGAGGCGGACGTTCTCCGCGATCGTCCCGGCGAAGAGGTGCGGCCGCTGCGGCACCCAGGCGATCCGCTCGCGCCAGTCGGCCAGGGACAGCGTGGCGAGATCGGCGCCGGAGACCAGGACCCGGCCGCCGTCCCGCGGATTCACGAAGCCGAGCACCGCGTTGAGGAGCGTGGACTTCCCGACGCCGCTCGGCCCGGTCAGCGCCACGGTCTCGCCCGGCTCCACCACCAGGGAGGTGGGCGCCAAGGAGGGTTCCGTGCGCCCGGGGTGGCGCACCGTCACGCCGTCGAGTTCGATGCGGACCGGACCCGCGGGCACCTTGTCCTTGCCGTCCTCGGGCAGCGGGGTCTCCAGGACCTCGAAGATCTCCTCCGCGGCCGAGAGTCCCTCCGCCGCCGCGTGGTACTGCGCGCCGACCTGGCGCAGCGGCAGATAGGCCTCGGGGGCCAGGACCAGGATGACCAGACCCGTGTAGAGATCGAGGTCGCCGTGGACCAGACGCATGCCGATGCCGACCGCGACCAGCGCCACCGAGATCGTCGCGAGCAGTTCGAGGGCGAAGGACGAGATGAAGGCGATCCGCAGGGTCTTCAGCGTCGCCCTGCGGTAGTCCGAGGTGATCGTCCTGATCGACTCGGCCTGTGCCTTGGCCCGGCCGAACACCTTCAGCGTCGGCAGCCCGGCGACCACGTCGAGGAAGTGCCCCGAAAGCCGGGACAGCAGCCGCCACTGACGGTCCATCTGCGACTGGGTGGCCCAGCCGATGAGCACCATGAACAGCGGGATGAGGGGCAGGGTGACGACGATGGTCGCCGCCGACACCCAGTCCTCCGTGACGATCCGCGCGAGCACCGCCACCGGCACCACGATGGCGAGACCGAGTTGTGGCAGGTAACGCGCGAAGTAGTCGTCGAGGGCGTCGACCCCACGGGTGGCGAGCGCGACGAGCGACCCCGTGCGCTGACCGCTGAGCCACTCGGGGCCGAGCCCGGCGGCCCGCTCCAGGAGCCGGCCCCGCAGCTCCGACTTGACCGCCGCGCTCGCCCTGTTGGCGGCGAGTTCGGTGAGCCAGGAGACCAGAGCCCGCCCGACCGCGACCGCCGCGAGGAACAGCAGCGGTGTCCTCAGCCCGGCCGCGTCCTGGCCGTGCTGGAACGCCCCTACGACGACGTCGGCGATGAGCATCGCCTGGGCGACGATCAGCCCCGCCCCGACCAGGCCGAGGGCCACCACCGCCGCCAGGAAGAAGCGGGTGGCGCGGGCGTACCGGAGCAGACGCGGATCGATCGGTTTCACGTGAAACATCCCCCAACCGGAAGGATCAGAGCGGGGCCGGAGGGGTGTGTTTCACGTGAAACACACCCCCGTTGAACCATGAGGACCTCAGGGTCAGTGCGCGTCGGCGATGTTCTTGGTGCCGATCCGCTTGCGGAACACCCAGTACGTCCAGCCCTGGTAGAGCATCACGATCGGGGTCGCGACCCCCGCACACCAGGTCATGATCTTCAGCGTGTACGGGCTGGACGAGGCGTTGGTGACCGTGAGGTTCCAGGCGTCGTTCAGCGACGACGGCATGACGTTCGGGAAGAGCGTCAGGAAGAGCATCGCCACCGCGGCCGCGATCGTGATGCCCGACAGCGCGAACGACCATCCTTCGCGCCCGACCTTGATGGCCACGACCGCCCCGACCAGCGCGAGTACGGCGACGGCCATCGCGACCAGGCTCTTCGTGTCACCGCGCGAGGCCTGGGTCCAGATCAGGAAGCCGAGCGCGAGCACGGCTGTCGCCAGACCCAGCTTGAGCGCCAGCGCCCTCGACCGCTCGCGGATGTCACCGAGCGTCTTGAGCGAGGCGAACACCGCGCCGTGGAAGGTGAAGAGGAAGAGCGTGACCAGGCCGCCCAGGATCGCGTACGGGTTGAGCAGGTCCCAGAAGGTGCCCACGTACTCCATGTGCGCGTCGATCTTCACCCCGCGCACGATGTTGGCGAAGGCCACGCCCCAGAGGAACGCCGGGATAAGCGAGGTCCAGAAGATGGCCTGCTCCCAGTTGCGCTGCCACTTCTCCTCCGGCCTCTTCGCCCGGTATTCGAAGGCGACACCGCGGACGATCAGGCAGACCAGGATGATCAGCAGCGGCAGATAGAAGCCCGAGAAGAGCGTCGCGTACCACTCGGGGAAGGCGGCGAAGGTCGCGCCGCCGGCCGTGAGCAGCCACACCTCGTTGCCGTCCCAGACGGGTCCGATGGTGTTGATCAGGACGCGCTTCTCGGTGCGGTCCCTGGCCAGCAGCTTGGTCAGAATGCCGATCCCGAAGTCGAATCCCTCCAGGAAGAAGTAGCCGATCCACAGGACGGCGATGAGTACGAACCAGACGTCGTGGAGTTCCATGCCTCGATCTCCTCAGCCTCAGTACGAGAAGGCCATCGGCCGGTCGGGGTCGCGGTCGTCCCCGCCGATCTTGGTGGGCGGGTTGAGGTCGGCCTCGGTGAGCTCGGGCGGCCCGGCCTTGACGTACTTGACGAGCAGCTTGACCTCGACCACCGCGAGTACGGCGTACAGCAGCGTGAAGACGATCATCGAGGTGAGGACCTCGCCCTGCGAGACGCTGGGGGAGACCGCGTCCTTGGTGCGCAGCACGCCGTACACGACCCAGGGCTGGCGGCCCATCTCGGTGAAAATCCAGCCCCACGAGTTGGCGATCAACGGGAAGCCGAGCGTCCAGACGGCGGCGAACCAGTACCACTTGGTCAGTCGGGTGCCGAGTGCCCTGCTCTTGAAGAGCACCAGGTTCGGCACTTCGTCCTCACCGGTCCGCATCGCCGGCGCCAGCATGAACTTCTTGCGGGTGAGCCAGAGTCCGGCCAAGCCGATGGCGAAGGACGTCATGCCGAAGCCGATCATCCAGCGGAAGCCCCAGAAGGTGACCGGGATGTTGGGCCGGTAGTCGCCGGGCCCGAACTTCTCCTGCTCCGACTTGTTCACGTCGTTGATGCCGGGGACGTACGAGGAGAAGTTGTTGTCGGCGAGGAAGGACAGTATTCCGGGCACCGAGATCTCGACGTCGTTGTGGCCCTTGGCCACGTCGCCGACGGCGAAGATCGAGAACGGTGCGGAGTTCTGGCCGTCCCACAGGGCCTCGGCGGCAGCCATCTTCATCGGCTGCTGCTTGAACATGACCTTGCCGAGCGAGTCTCCGCTGACGGCCGTGAGCAGCCCTCCTATCACCAGCGTGACCAGGCCGAGCCGCAGCGACGTACGCATCACCGGGATGTGCTTCTTGCGGCGCAGGTGGATGGCGGCGACGCCGACCATGAACGCGCCACCGGTGAGGAAGGCCGCGGTCAGCGTGTGGAAGACGACGACGAGCGTGGTGTCCTGCGTCAGGACGTGCCAGAAGTCGGTGAGCTCGGCGCGCCCGGTGGCCTTGTTGAGCTTGTAGCCGACCGGGTGCTGCATCCAGGAGTTGGCCGCCAGGATGAAGTAGGCGGACAACATGGTGCCGATGGAGACCATCCAGATGCAGGCGCAGTGGATCTTCTTCGGCAGCTTGTCCCAGCCGAAGATCCACAGCCCGATGAAGGTCGACTCGAAGAAGAAGGCGATGAGCGCTTCGAAGGCCAGCGGGGCACCGAAGACGTCGCCGACGAACCTTGAGTAGTCGGACCAGTTCATGCCGAACTGGAATTCCTGGACGATGCCCGTGACCACACCCATCGCGATGTTGATCAGGAAGAGCTTGCCCCAGAACTTGGTCGCCTTGAGGTACTTCTCCTTCCCCGTTCGCACCCAGGCGGTCTCCAGGCCCGCGACAAGCGCCGCGAGCGAGATCGTCAGGGGGACGAAGAGGAAGTGGTAGACGGTGGTGATACCGAACTGCCATCGCGCCAGGGTTTCCGGCGCCAGAGCCAGGTCCACGTCGGCACTCTCCTTACATCGCCGTGGTCACAGCCTCAGCCTGCCCGTTTAATCCCACCGATTCCAGGATGAAGCGGGCGAGCTTGTGAACGCGTTCACATTCACAAGCATTATGTCGCACGGGCTGTCGACACCCTTCAGGGGGGTCCCCTTAAGGCGGGGCGGGTTCTGCCGAGCGGACATGGACACCCCCTTCCCAAGGCTTTCAACATATTGTTGAATTCGGCGCCATGGAGAACCAGCTGCGCATTCGCATCTCATGGCCCGCGGGCAGCCTCACCGCGACGCTCGAAGAAACCCCCACGAGCAAGGCGCTCGCGGGGGCACTCCCGATCGTCTCCACCGCCCACACCTGGGGGGAGGAGGTCTACTTCGACACCCCCGTCTCCCCCGCCCGGGAGGCGGATGCCCGCCAGGTGGTGGAGCCGGGGACGGTGGCGTTCTGGACCGACGGCGACGCGCTCGCGCTCCCCTACGGCCCCACGCCGATCTCGCGCGGCGACGAATGCCGGCTCGCGAGCCCGTGCAACGTCCTCGGCCGCATCGACGGCGACCCCCGGCTGCTCGCCACGGTCCGCTCCGGCGACCCGATCCGGGTCGACGCCGTCTAAACGCTTGCCGGGAGGCCCTTCGGGGCGCCTTCCCCGGCACCCCTCCGAGCCGTCCTGAGGGGAGACGCCTCAGGCCTGCTTGCGGAAGCCCTCCGCGACCTTGAGGAACAGGTCGTTGGCCTCGCTCTCGCCGATCGTGACGCGCACGCCCTCGCCCGCGAACGGCCGGACCACCACGCCCGCCGCCTCGCACGCCGCGGCGAAGTCCACCGTGCGCTCCCCAAGACGCAGCCAGACGAAGTTCGCCTGCGTCTCGGGCACGGTCCAGCCCTGCTGCACCAGGCCCTCGTACACGCGCTGCCGCTCGCAGACCAACGAGCCCACGCGGCCCATCAGTTCGTCCTCGGCGCGCAGCGAGGCGACCGCCGCGTCCTGGGCCAGTTGGCTGACGCCGAACGGCACGGCCGTCTTGCGCAGCGCCGCCGCGACCGGCTCATGGGCCACCGCGAAGCCGACCCGCAGCCCGGCGAGCCCGTACGCCTTGGAGAAGGTGCGCAGCACGGCCACGTTCGGCCGGTCGCGGTAGATCTCGATCCCGTCCGGCACCTCGGTGTCGCGGATGAACTCCCGGTACGCCTCGTCGAGCACCACCAGGACATCGGAGGGCACCCGGTCCAGGAACCGCTCCAGCTCGGCCCGGCGCACCACGGTGCCGGTCGGGTTGTTCGGGTTGCAGACGAAGATCAGCCGGGTCCGTTCGGTGATCGCCTCGGCCATCGCGTCAAGGTCGTGCACGTCGCCGGGGGTCAGCGGCACTCGGACGGACGTGGCTCCACTGATCTGGGTGATGATCGGGTACGCCTCGAAGGAGCGCCAGGCATACATGACCTCGTCACCGGGGCCGGAGGTGGACTGGATCAGCGACTGGGCCACGCCCACCGAGCCCGTGCCGGTGGCCAGGTGCGTCAGGGGAACCCCGAAGCGCTCGGCCAGCTCGTTCATCAATCCGGTGCACGCCATGTCCGGATAGCGGTTGATGTTCCCCGCGGCCGCCATCGCGCTCTCCATCACGCCGGGGAGCGGCGGGTACGGGTTCTCGTTCGAGGAGAGCTTGTAGGCGACCGGGCCGTCGGACGCCGCGGGCTTGCCGGGCTTGTAGGTGGGGATGCCGTCCAGCTCGGCGCGCAGCTTGGGGCTCGTCTCGCTCACCGCAGGTCCTCCTCGACCGTTCCGTGCCGGTGTGGTGCCCGCCGCGGCGGACAGCTCCGTACACATCCAATACTCCTCACCTTATGAGGATTCGGCTCCCCTGCGAATAGCGGACGGGGAGCGGTTCCCGGCGGGCGTACGGGAAGGGGGGAGCGCTCCCGTTCCGTCCGCGCGCCGGTGGCCCGCGCCGTGGCGCGCATCACCCGTGAAGGTGAGTTGAGACCTCTTCGAGACATCGGACAGTTGTCAGCCGCTCACGGGTCGACAAGCGCCACCACAACGCCTGATCGCCCAACTCCCTTGCATAGCAAGGCCACTGACGCTTTTCGATCATGCAGAAACGTGCCTGTCAACGCGTGCATATGCACCCGGGCCAACCGCCCGTCATCGCCCTACTATCGGCTCGCCATGACAGCAGCAGGGAAGCACCAGGTGAGCCGGTCGACCGGTCGCCGGCTGGGGCGGGCGGGCATTCGGGACGTGGCCGCCGCCGCCGGTGTCTCCATCACGACCGTCTCCGACGCGCTCAACGGCAAGGGCCGGCTCCCCGACGCCACCCGCCGCCACGTCCGCGAGGTCGCAGACCGGCTGGGCTACCGCCCATCCGCAGCGGCCCGCACGCTCCGTACCGGAAAGTCGGGCCTCATCGGCCTGACCGTCACGACCTACGGGGATGAACCTTTCACCTTCACCGAATTCGCGTATTTCGCCGAGATGGCCAGAGCCGCGACTTCGGCCGCGCTGGCCCGCGGGTACGCCCTCGTCATCCTGCCCGCCACCTCACGCCGCAGTCCGGCGGACGTCTGGTCGAACGTCGCCCTCGACGGCACCGTCGTCATCGACCCCTCCGACCAGGACCCCGTCGTCACCGAACTCGTACGCCAGGGCCTTCCGGTCGTCTCCGACGGCCGCCCGGCGGGCTCCCTGCCCGTCACGGCCTGGGTGGACAACGACCACGAGGCCGCCGTACTCAGCCTGCTCGACCATCTCGCCGCCGCCGGCGCCCGCCGGATCGGCCTGCTCACCGGAACCACCACCGACACCTACACCCGGCTGTCCACCGAGGCCTATCTGACCTGGTGCCAACGCGTCGGCCAGGACCCGGTGTACGAGTCCTACCCGGCGCACGACCCGTGTGCGGGCGCCGTCGCAGCCGACCGGCTGCTCGCCCGCCCGGACCGGCCCGACGCCGTGTACGGACTCTTCGACCCCAACGGCACCGACCTGCTCGCGGCCGCGCGGCGCTACGGACTGCGAGTACCCGAGGACCTGCTCCTCGTGTGCTGCAGCGAGTCCACCGTGTACGCCACCACCGAACCGCCCATCACCACCCTCTCGCTCAAACCGCGGCGCATCGGCACGGCCGTCGTCCAGCTCCTCATCGACGCGATCGAAGGAATCGACAACGGTCACCCGATCGAGCAGGTGATACCGACCGAACTGATCGTGCGGACCTCGTCCCAGCGGCGCCCGCCGCGCACCACGGTCAGCCCGCCCCGCTCACCGGCCAAGGACCAGACCGGCCCCAACAAGGAGTGAACTCCCGGCCGGGCGAAACTTCCCGGCCGGTTCACGTTGGACTCAAGATCGTCCAAGCGGCAGAATCAGCCTGCCCCTGATCACCACATTGGGGACATAAACCCCCGCGAACACCGCTCGCACCCGGATTGACCACCCCTGGTGCGTCACACAGCATGAGGCGCATTCCTATGATGGGCGCACGACACCACGGATCCCCGCCCGACCTGGCGGCTCCCACGGTGTACGGCGGTGCGACGGTGGTGGAGGGGTCGATGACTCAGGGGGCCGGTCAGGGACCCGTGCGGACGGAGACGTTGCGTGACTTCCGGGTGCCGCCGTACGCGCAACAGACCCCCGTGCCACCGCCCGAGGAACCTCCCGCGCGTCCGGAGCCGGTGGTGCAGGTCTTCCGCCCGGAGTCGCCCGTCGGCCACCCGGAAGCACCTGCGCCCTTCGCGTCCGCTCCGGAGCCTGGCGCGACCACCTATTCGGACGACGAGCCCCCCGAGGGCTACACGCCGACCGCACGCGACCTCCCGGTGATCCACCGGGGGGACACCGTGAAGCTGCCGACGGTCGAACCCGTCGCCCCCGAGGTGCCCGAGGGCCCCGGCCCGCTGTACGTCGTCGGCGACGTCCACGGCTACCTCGACGAACTGCTGGCCGCCCTGCGCGAGCAGCGCCTCATCGACGAGTCCGGCAACTGGGCCGCGGGCACCGCCCGCCTCTGGTTCCTCGGCGACTTCACCGACCGGGGCCCCGACGGCATCGGCGTCATCGACCTGGTCATGCGGCTCTCCGCCGAGGCCGCGGCCGCCGGCGGCTACTGCAAGGCCCTCATGGGCAACCACGAGCTGCTCCTCATCGGCGCCAAGCGGTTCGCGGACACCCCGGTCAACTCCGGCGCGGGCACCGCCACCTTCCAGGCCGCCTGGCTGCTCAACGGCGGCCAGAAGGCCGACATGGACCGGCTCCAGGACGTACACCTGCAGTGGATGTCCCGACTCGATGCCATCGAGCACGAGGACGACCACCTCCTCATGCACTCCGACACGACCGCCTATCTGGATTACGGCGACTCGATCGAGGCGGTCAACGACACCGTCCACGCCATCCTCAACCGCAACGACGCCGACGAGTGCTGGGACCTGTTCCGCAAGTTCACCAAGCGCTTCGCCTTCCGCGACGAATCGGGCCCGCAGGCCGCCCGCGAGCTGCTCTCGGCGTACGGCGGGCAGCGGATCGTGCACGGCCACAGCCCGATTCCGTATCTGCTCGGCGAGGTCGGGACGGAGGACGGCGAGGAGGATTCGCGCCCCGTGGTCGAAGGTCCGCACGTGTACGCCGACGGTCTTGCCATCGCCATGGACGGCGGTGTGACCATGGCCGGAAAACTGCTGGTCCAGCAGCTTCCGTTGCATGACTGACGGTTGACCGGGAAGGCGTTCTGCAAAGCGCCGGGTATGCCATTTCCGGAAACACCCTGTCACCCCGTGCCGTAGCGGCTCTACCATCGGGTTATCCGTAGCAGGCTCTCCTCCGTTTCCGCCCAACTGCCCGTTCACCAGGCGGGCTTCCCGGCCCTACGGAGCATCGGGGGATGCACATGAACAGCGCTCCGCACCTGCTCGCCGAGGACCGCCCGGAGTTCGAGCGGATTCTCGACGAGGCACTGCGCACCGCGCATGAACGGCCCGAGCTGTCCGGTATCGGCGACCGCCTCAACGCCGTGCAACTGCGCACCATGGTGCTCGCCGCCGGTACGTTCGTCACCGAGCGGGCCGCCGCCGAGTACGAGAACTACGTCCGGGCGCGCGAAGAGCTGCGCTCACCCTCCACAACCGTCGCGCGCGATTCCGTCCTCGCCGCCGCCGAGGAGGTGAGCCTGGAGCCCTCGGGCGCGGGCATCGGCGCGGTCGTGGCCGTGCTCGCCCCGGTGCTCGCGGGGACCGCCGCCGCGATCTTCCTCCTGGTCGGCTACATCCTGAAGATGCTCAACCCGGTGCCGGCCTTCGCCGACACCATGCTGACGGCGGGCTGGTTCTTCGGCGCGCTGACCGCCGCCGCGATACTCGCCGCCGCCGTCGGACTGCTGATCACCGCGGTACGCAACGGCGCCACCCAGGTCGTGGCCATCGACGAGGACAGTGAGGCGGACGCCCCCGACGAGCGCACCCAGGAGTTCGCCCGGGCCCGCGAGGCCTGGCGCCACGCCCTGCTCGAACGCGGCATCTACCCGTTCCTGCGCGACGCCCTTGCCGACCCGAGCGTCGATCCCGGCGCCCCGGCCCCGCGCCGCCCGATCGGCCGCATCCCCACTCTCGGCTACGACCGCCCGGGCTTCGACAGCCCCGACGAGGGCCGCTCCCCCACCAACCACCCCAGCTTCACCAGCCCGGACTTCACCAGCCCCGACTTCGGGGGGCCGGAGCACCAGCCGGACTGAACCGGCGGGTGCGGCGCCGCACCCGGGAGCGGACTGCTCCCGGGGCAGCGCGAGGACCGCACGACCTCAGTCGGCGATCGGCAGATAGACCCGGTTGCCCGCGTCCGCGAACTCCTTGGACTTCTCCGCCATTCCGGCCTCGATCTCGTCGGACTTCAGGTCGCCGCCGTGCTCGCGGCGAATGTCCTGGGAGATCTTCATCGAGCAGAACTTCGGACCGCACATCGAGCAGAAGTGCGCGGTCTTGGCCGGCTCCGCGGGCAGCGTCTCGTCGTGGAACTCCCGGGCGGTGTCCGGGTCGAGGGCCAGGTTGAACTGGTCCTCCCAGCGGAACTCGAACCGGGCGTCCGAGAGTGCGTCGTCCCACTCCTGCGCGCCCGGGTGCCCCTTGGCCAGGTCCGCCGCGTGTGCGGCGATCTTGTACGTGATGACGCCGGTCTTCACGTCGTCCCGGTTGGGCAGGCCGAGGTGCTCCTTGGGCGTGACGTAGCAGAGCATCGCGGTGCCCCACCAGGCGATCATCGCCGCACCGATGCCGGAGGTGATGTGGTCGTAGGCGGGCGCCACATCGGTGGTCAGCGGCCCCAGGGTGTAGAACGGGGCCTCCTCGCAGATCTCCTGCTGGAGGTCGATGTTCTCCTTGATCTTGTGCATCGGGACGTGTCCCGGGCCCTCGATCATCGTCTGTACGTTGTGACGCTTGGCGATCGTGTTGAGTTCCCCGAGCGTGCGCAGCTCCGCGAACTGGGCCTCGTCGTTGGCGTCCGCGATGGAACCGGGCCGCAGGCCGTCGCCCAGCGAGTACGTCACGTCGTACGCCGCGAGGATCTCGCAGAGCTCCTCGAAGTTCTCGTACAGGAACGATTCCTTGTGGTGCGCCAGGCACCAGGCGGCCATGATCGATCCGCCGCGCGAGACGATGCCGGTCTTGCGGCGGGCGGTCAGCGGCACGTACCGCAGCAGCACGCCGGCGTGGACCGTCATGTAGTCGACGCCCTGCTCGGCCTGCTCGATGACCGTGTCCTTGTAGATGTCCCAGGTCAGTTCCTCGGCGCGGCCGTCGACCTTCTCCAGGGCCTGGTACAGCGGCACCGTGCCGATGGGGACGGGGGAGTTGCGCAGGACCCACTCACGGGTGGTGTGGATGTTGCGGCCCGTGGAGAGGTCCATGACCGTGTCCGCGCCCCACTGGGTGGCCCAGGTCATCTTGTCGACCTCCTCCTCGATGGAGGAGGTGACCGCGGAGTTCCCGATGTTGGCGTTGACCTTCACCAGGAACCGCTTGCCGATGATCATCGGCTCGATCTCGGGGTGGTTGATGTTGGCGGGCAGCACGGCACGGCCCGCCGCGATCTCCTCGCGGACGACCTCGGGGGAGACGTTCTCGCGGATCGCGACGTACTCCATCTCCGGGGTGATCTCGCCGCGGCGCGCGTACGCGAGCTGGGTGACGGCCTGGCCGCCGCGGCCCCGGCGGGGCTGGCGCGGGCGGCCCGGGAAGACCGCGTCGAGGTTCTTGAGGCCCCCGCGCGGCGAGGTGTGCTTGATGCCGTCGTCCTCGGGGCGGACCGGCCGGCCCGCGTACTCCTCGGTGTCGCCGCGCCCGATGATCCAGTTCTCCCGGAGCGGGGCGAGGCCTCGGCGGACGTCGGTCTCGACGTTCGGGTCGGTGTACGGCCCCGACGTGTCGTACAGCGTCACGTCCTTGCCGTTGGTGAGGTGCACCTGGCGGACCGGCACCCGGAGGTCGGGGCGCGAACCCTCCACGTACCCCTTGTGCCAGCCGATGGACTTCCCGCTCTCCTCAGTGCTGGAGGCAGGCGTGCGTGCGTCCTGAATGGTCATGAGACCTACTCCCTACGCCGGCATTACCCGGTAACAGGTTCGGCGGTCGGCGCAGCCGTTCCCGTACGGTTCGTACGGATTTCAGCGCCCTCTCAGCCCGGTGCTCCGAGCTCCCGCGTGTGCAAAGGTGTCACCACGCTAGCGTCATCACGGGCGCGCTGAACAGAGGGCCCCCTCGGTTCTTGCGATGATCGGTCGGTGACCTCACCAGAACCGCACCTTCCGCGCCAGCACGGCGGACACGGCCACGGGCACGGCCACGCGCACAGCCACGGACCCGCGGCCCCCGTCTCCAAGCACCTGCGCAAAGTCATCGCCGCTGTGCTGATTCCTTTTTCCACAGCGGTACTTGTGGGCCTCGTGGTGCTCTGGCCGGGTGGTGCCCCGGCGCACCAGCGCACCGGCGTCGGCTTCGACCGCCAGACCCAGCAGGCCAAGGTCATCAAAGTGGACAAGGTGGACTGCAAGTCGGTCAACGCCGGTCAGACCCCGTCGAACGGCGACACCTCCACCGCCGAGGGCCAGCAGGCCAGAAACGCTCAGCAGGGTCTGTGCGGCAAGGCCACCGTCGAGGTCACCTCGGGCAAGGAGAAGGGCCGCACCTTCACCGAGATCGTCCAGCCCGACTCGCCCCGCCAGTTGCACGCGGGCCAGGGCGTGATCGTCGCGTACGCCCCCGACGCACCCCATGACCTGCAGTATTCGGTGACGGACGTGAACCGCAGGCTCCCCATGGCGCTGCTCGCCGGGATCTTCGCGCTCGCCGTCGTGGTCGTCGGTCGGCTGCGCGGGGTGATGGCGCTCGTCGCCCTGGTGGTCTCGTTCGCCGTGCTGACGCTGTTCATCCTCCCGGCGGTGCTGCAGGGCTCCAATCCGCTGCTCGTGGCGGTGGTCGGGGCCAGCGCCATCATGCTGATCGCGCTCTACATGTGCCACGGCCTGTCCGCACGCACCTCCGTCGCCGTCCTCGGCACCCTCGTCTCACTGATGCTGATCGGGCTGCTCGGCTCGCTCTTCATCGGCTGGGCCTCGCTCACCGGGAACACCGACGACAACACCGGCCTGATCCACGGCCTCTATCCGAACATCGACATGTCCGGCCTGCTGCTCGCCGGCGTCATCATCGGCTCGCTCGGCGTCCTCGACGACGTGACGGTCACTCAGACATCGGCGGTGTGGGAGCTGCACGAGGCGAACCCGACGATGGGCCCGCGCGGCCTGTACCGGGCGGGCATCCGGATCGGCCGCGACCACATCGCCTCGGTGGTCAACACGCTGGTGCTCGCCTACGCGGGCGCGGCGCTGCCCCTGCTGCTGCTGTTCTCGATCGCGCAGAGCAGCGTGGGCACGGTGGCCAACAGCGAGCTGGTCGCCGAGGAGATCGTCCGCACCCTGGTCGGATCGATCGGCCTGGTCGCCTCGGTGCCGCTGACCACGGCGCTCGCCGCTCTGGTGGTCTCCGCCGACCGCCCGGCCGCCGAGGCCCGCAGACCGTCGCGCTCGAGTGCGGTACGCAGCGGAGGCGGCCACCGCCGCAAGAAGTAGCCGCTCAGCCGGCGTTCTCTTCGGCGAGGATGCGCCCGAGCGCGTCCTCCAGATGCTCGTCGAACTCGCCGAGCGTCCATTCCTGGCCCAGCGGTACGAGCTTGTCGGTGCGGTCCAGGAAGGCCACCAGGGGCGCCGCGCCGGCCCGGAAGAGGGCGTGGTCGCCGCCCACCTGAAGGCGGATGTGCACATCGGAAAGCTCCTCGGGCCCGCTCGGCTCGACCCGCACATCACCGTCCCCGGCAGGCCCGTTGATGCCGTCGAGCAGCAGTTCACGGCCAAATGCCCAGGTGACCGGCGCGTCGCCGGGAAGGTGGAAGGTCATGCGCACCGCGTAAGGATCCATCGCGTCGTACGTCAGCTCCACCGGGATCCGGAAGGAAAGCTCCTCGGAGACGAGGAAGCTCATCATGACTTCTGCCTGAACCGATTCACGCATCTCACGAACCCCGCTTTAGCTGAAACTGGCCAGGAATGATCCACCGTGGCCCTCTTGACGCAATCGTGCTGGAAGCGGTAGCAGATCACAAGGAGTGAGTTTTCAGATACTGATAGAGAATGCGAGCGAACCAAGCAGGCCCCCCACCTCGCCGCGTAGCCGCTCAATGGCCGGCAGCAGGCGTTCTTGCTGGTCAAGGGGTACGGAAATGGCCATGGTCGCGACGCTGGAGCCGGCCGTGACGGGGATGGCGGCACAGACGGTACCCAGCGCGTACTCCTGCCGTTCGATGACGGGTTGCGTACGCTCCGTAGCCGCCAGCCGTTCGGACAGGGCGCGCCGGTCCCGCACGGTGTAGGGGGTGATCGCCTCGACCGGATGCCGGTCCAGGTAGTCCTCGCGGGCGCGGTCGTCGAGCTGGCCGAGCAGGCACTGGCCGATCGCGTGGGCGTGCCCGGTCTCGCGGAAGTCGGCCCATTCCTCGACGGCGGGCGCGGAAGGGGTGTCGGCAACCCCGGCGATCTCGATCTCACCCTCGCGGTAGACAGCGAAGTAGACGGGCACCCCGATGGAGTCCCGCCAGCGGCCCAGCGAGTTGGTGATCTTGTTGCGTCGGCTCTGCCGGGCTCCGCCGTCCGCCAGCCGCTCGGCCGCCGGTCCGAAGACGAACACCCCGTTCTCGCGGCGCAGATAGCCCTCGTGGGTCAGGGTCCGCAGCAGGTGGTACGCGGTGGGCAGCGGCAGTCCGGCCTCGCGCGCCAGCTGCTTGGCGGGGGCGCCGTCCAGGTGGGTGCCCACTGCTTCCAGCAGGCGCAGGGCCCGCTGGACCGAGCCGATCAGGGTAGGGACGGCGGCATTCGAAGCCGTGGCCACAGGTCACCCCCAGGCGTGCTGACGGGCAACACGCCCGCCCGCGGGGGCCGCCCCCGCGCGCCCGCCGTGATCCCGGGGTCGGCGGAACGGGCCGGTCGGACCGGTGTCGGATGCGGTCAGGACCCGTAATTCCCAAGGGGCGGCAGAGCCTTGCCACTCTAATGGCCGACCTCATGGAGGAAGGGGGTTCGGCCCGGTCCGTTCCCCCGGCCGGGCTAATCCCCGTGTGCCCCGGACGCGGCTCGCCGCGTCCGTCCGGGCCCTGGGCCGGCGCGGTGCGGGCGCCGGGCGGAGTTTGTGGTCCGCCCGGACCCGGCTACCAGTCGCTGTGCGAGGAGGACGAGGAGGACATGAACCTGCGCACCAGGTAGATCACTCCGCCGACCAGGGCCACGAAGACCAGGACCTTGAAGAGCAGCCCGAACAGGAAGCCGACCACGCTCGCGATCAGGCCGCCGAACACGACCAGGGCGATGACGGGCACGGCGACCCACTTCACCCACCAGGGCATCCCCGCGAATATCTCCCGTGCCGCCATCGTCCCTACCTCTTTCTGTCGGTATTTCTGTCAGTTCACGAGTTCTGTGCTTTCGACACTCTCGATGCTAGGGGCGAGAGGGTACCGAGCGGGGCCCTCGCAGCCCTTGGACTCCCCTGACCGAACCCCTAGGGAGAATCGGGGGCTGCCCTCAGCTCTCAGGCGGAGAGAAGACGACCAGAACCCTCAGGTCCTCGGTGATGTGGTGGAACTTGTGCGCCACCCCGGCCGGCACGTAGACCACGCTGCCCCGCGCGACCTGCGTCGTCTCCAGACCCACGGTGATCGAGGCGCGGCCGCTGACCACGAAGTAGATCTCGTCCTGGGCGTGCGGAGACTGAGGGTCGTGCGCGCCCGCGTCGAGGGCGTAAAGGCCCGCCGACATGTTCCGCTCGCGCAGAAACTGCAGGTACGCACCGTCGTTGGCGGCCCGCTCCGCCTCCAACTCGTCGAGCCGGAAATCTTTCATCGTCCTCTGCCCCTGCGCTTGTGCCGATCAGGTCTGCCACGATCAGACCCATGAAGAATTTTGTAGTCAAGACGATCGCCAACGCGGCCGCTCTCGCGGTGGCCATCTGGCTCGTGAAGAACATCACCCTGACCGGCGACAACACCGGCAAGAAGGCGTTGACGCTGGTTCTGGTCGCGCTGATCTTCGGCGTGGTGAATTTCGTCGTGAAGCCCGTCGTGAAGTTTCTGTCGTTCCCCCTCTTCATCCTCACGCTCGGCCTGATCACCCTGGTGATCAACGCGTTGATGCTGCTCCTCACCTCGTGGCTCGCCGACAAGCTGAACCTCAGCTTCCACGTCGAGGGCTTCTGGACCGCCGTGGTCGGCGCCCTGATCATCTCGATCGTGTCCTGGGCGATGCACGTCGTCCTGCCCGACGACAAGGACTGAAGGTTGGCGACCCCCCGTTCCGCTGGTTCTCCCAGCTCGATCCCCGCGACGGAAATGGAGCGTGTGGCATGACAGGTGACGGCACTCGATCCGTACGCGCCGGGCTTCCCGAGCCGGTGGCCTTCGAGCCCACCCTGCCCGGGCCGGTGTTCGCCGCCCACTTCCATCTGCCCGGCGAGGCGGCCGGACCGTACACCTACGGCCGCGACACCAACCCGACATGGACCCATCTGGAGCGGGCCATAGTCGAGCTGGAGTCCCCCGACGAGAGCGCCGAGGCGATCGTCTTCGCCTCCGGGATGGCGGCGATCTCGGCCGTGCTGCTCTCCCAGGCGCGCTCCGGCGACACTGTGGTCCTGCCGGACGACGGCTATCAGGCCCTGCCGCTGGTCCGCGAGCAGTTGGAGGCGTACGGCATCGAGGTGCGCACCGCGCCGACCGCCGCCGATGCCCAACTGGCCCACCTGGACGGCGTGAAGCTGCTGTGGATCGAGACCCCCTCCAATCCGGGGCTCGATGTGTGCGACGTACGGCGCCTCGCCCGGGCCGCACACGACGCGGGCGCGCTGGTGGCGGTCGACAACACGCTGGCCACGCCGCTCGGGCAGCGTCCCCTCGAACTCGGCGCGGACTTCGCGGTCGCCAGCGGCACCAAGGGCCTGACCGGGCACGGCGACCTTCTGCTCGGCTATGTGGTGTGCCGCGATCCAAACCTCGCCGCACGGGTACGCAAGTGGCGCAAGGTCGTCGGGGCGATCCCGGGCCCGATGGAGGCATGGCTGGCCCACCGCTCCCTCGCGACACTGCATCTGCGCGCCGACCGGCAGGCCGCGAACGCCCTGGCCCTGGCCGAGGCGCTGACCAAGCGCGCCGAGGTGACGGGCCTGCGCTACCCGGGCCTGCCCTCGGACCCCTCCTACCGCCTGGCCTCGGCTCAGATGCGGCGCTTCGGCTGTGTGGTCTCCTTCGACCTGCCCGACCGTGCCTTCGCCGAACGGTTCCTGGAAGCGCTGAGCCTGGTCGACGACGCCACGAGCTTCGGCAGTGTGCGTTCCACCGCTGAACGCCGCGGCCGCTGGGGCGGCGACGCGGTGTCGGAGGGCTTCATCCGCTTCTCGGTCGGCGCGGAGGACGCCCCGGACCTGATCGCGGACGTGGAACGCGCACTGGACGAGGCGGGCGCGGCGGGCTGAGCAGGGGCGTCCGAGGCGTCCGCTTTCCTGCCCGCGGCGGTGCCCACAGAGCGGATCAAGCCAGAAGCGATACGTAAGACGGACGGTCCGAGCCTCCCCCCTCATGGCTCGGACCGCCCCGGTTCTCGCGCGCCAAGAACCGCTCGGACAAGGCTAGTTGACTCTGCGTCAGTGTCCAATCACGGTAGCGACAGAGACCTATCGACATATTTATAGTTGTGTCCGGCCGGGGACGTCGTGAGGCAGTTCAGGACGGGAGGGCACAGCATGGATCTTGCCCTGCTGCGTACGTTCGTCACCGTGCACCGGGCCGGCTCCTTCACCCGGGCCGCGGCGTTGCTCGGGCTCTCACAGCCCGCGGTGACCAGCCAGATACGCACCCTGGAGCGGCAGTTGGGCCGCCCCCTCTTCCTGCGCCAGGCGCGCGGGGTGACCCCGACGACCATCGGCGACGAACTGGCCCAGCGGGCCGCGCCGCACCTGGACGCGCTCGTCGAGATCACCGAGGCCGGCCTCAGCGAGGAGCCGGGCCTGCGGACCCTGCACCTGGCCGGGCCGCCGGAGTTCACCTCGCTGCGCGCCCTGCCCGCGCTCACCCGGCTCCTCCCGCACGGCCTCGCGCTGCGGGCCTCCTTCGGCAATGCCGAGGAGACCCTGGAGGGCCTGGCCGCCGGACACCACGATCTCGCCATCGCCACCGCCCGTCCGCGCGGCCGGCTGCTGTCCTCGACTCCGCTGTGCGACGAGGAACACGTGCTGGTCGCCGGGGTTCGCTGGGCGGCACGGCTCGGTCCCGGGGTGCTGCGCCACGGCGGGCCCGAGGTCCTGGAGCCCATACCCGTGGTCGAGGTCCACGAGTCGCTGCCGCTGGTGACGCGCTACTGGGCGTCGGTGTTCGACGCCAAACCCGCCGCCGCGGGCGCGGTCGTCGCCCCCGACCTGCGGGCGGTCCTCGCCGCGGTGGCGGCCGGAGCGGGCCTGGCCGTGCTGCCGCGCTATCTGTGCGAGACAGCCCTGGAGGAGGGCCAGGTGGTGGCGCTGCTCGACCCTCCGGTGCCGCCGCTGCGCACGTATTTCCTGGCGGTGCGCACCGGCACACTGGGCCTCGCGCACATCGCGCGGGCGCAGGAATGGCTGCTGCGCGCTGCGGTCGACTGGGGTTGAGGAGCTGCGGGGGAGGCCCGGGGAGTTTCGCAGGGGTCCCATCGGGCCACATTTCTCCCATGACCGTACGTCCAGTGGTCAAGCGCACCGCACGAGCCGTTCTGCTCGACGGCGACGACCTGATTCTGATCAAGCGCACCAAGCCCGGCATGGATCCGTACTGGCTCACCCCAGGTGGCGGCGTCGAACCCGAGGACTCCACCGTCGTCGAGGCCCTGCACCGCGAGGTGCACGAGGAGCTCGGCGCGAAGATCACCGACGTGGTGCCGTGCTTCGTCGACACCGTCGAGCACATCGGGGCCGACGGCGGCGCGACCGGCGTGAAGGTGCAGCACTTCTTCGTCTGCCGCCTCGATTCCATGGATCCCTCGCTGCGGCACGGCCCCGAGATCGAGGAGCCCTGCGGGGAGTACGAGATCGTCCGCATCCCGTTCACCCGCGTCGGCATCGCCTCGGTGCACCTCGTCCCGCTGTCCCTCAGGCACTACCTGGACGGCAACATCGAGGGCGTGCGGGCCATGCACGCACCCGACCTGGGCTAGCCGGGCCGCTCACCCCGCGCCGCGCACCAGCGCGTAGGCCTCACGCAGGTCGCCGCCCGTGTACGTGTGGGTGGCGAGGCCCGCGAGATGGTGGTCCGCGTTCACCGCGACCGACACGGGCACCGCCGCGAAGAGGTCCACGTCGGACATCGAGTCCCCGTACGCCACACAGCTCCGGGGGCCGACGCCGAACTCGGCGCACAGGCGGTTCATGACGCCCACCTTGGCCGCCGGGCTGAGAATCCCGGCGGGGTCCACGGGCCGCGTGAAGGGAACGTCCGGGAAGACAGAGCCGTGGGCGGCGTGGGCGCCCCAGGCGAGCAGCCGTTCCACGAAGAAGGAAGGGGAGAGCGAGATGACGGCGCAGTAGTCGCCCCGCTCGCGGATCTCCCGCCAGACGTCCTGGATCCCGGTGAGCCAGGGAGCGGTCGCGAAGGCATTCGCCACATGCACCTCGGTGAGCCCGGACCACAGGGCATGCACGCGCACCGCGTACTCGGGCGGCCCGATCCGGCCTGCGGACAGCTCCCGCTCCAGCTCGCCTATTTCGCTGAGCACTCCAAGCTGCCGGGATATCTCGACCGGTGCGGCGGAGCCCCGCATGAGCGTTCCGTCGAGGTCGAAGAGGTGAAGTCTCGCCATGTACGCCGAGGTTAGTAGGTGGGGTTACTCCCCCTGTGGGACGCCTCACCCGGGCCCTCACCGGCACGCTGTTTCACGTGAAACATCCCTCTCGCCCCGCATCCGGTCGTACGAGCCGCACGCCGTTTCACGTGAAACATCTACGGCGGCCCGTCCGCCGCCGCTGGCTCGTGGCTCATGTCGCCGTCTCGGTGAGCTGGCTGGGGCTGACGATCGGGCTGCTCGCTCTCGGCATCACCGCCTACACAACGGACTCCGCCGCCATGACCGAGGCCGCGTACCGTGCCATGAAGGTCTTCGGTGACTGGCTGCTGGTGCCCATCGCCCTGGTGACCCTGGGCACCGGCGTTGTGCTCTCGCTGGGCACCCGGTGGGGGCTCGCCCGGCATCGCTGGGTCTGGATCAAGTTCTGGCTGACCCTCATCACGCTCTGTCTGTCGGCCTTCCTGCTGCGGCCCGAGATCAACCGTGCTGTCGCGGCCGGAGTCCCCGACACCAGCCTGGTGGCCGCCCCGGTCGTCTCCTCCAGCGCGTACTTCTTCATGACGGCGATCTCCGTACTCAAGCCGTGGGGGCTGACGAAGCGTGGCCGGAAGTACCGTGCCGAGAGCCGGAAAGTGGTGGACGCCGCGCCGGTGCGTCAGACAACCTGACCCTCATGCCCTCACCGCTCACCGAGCTCCCCCTGCGCCGCCTGACCACCGAAGACCTGATCGCCTGTGCCGACCTCTCCGAGGACCGGGGCTGGCCGCGCGAGGAGCACAAGTGGGGACTCCTGCTCGCGGCGGGCACCGGGTACGGGATCGACGCCCCCGACGGCAAGGGCCTGGTCACCGCCTGTGTCGTCACCTCGTACGGCCCGGGTCTCGCGGCGATCGGCATGGTCCTGGTGGCCGAGCGCTTCGCCCGGCAGGGCGTCGGACGCCGTCTGATGAAGCACGTGATGCGGGAGCTGGAGGGCACTCCGCTCACCCTGCATGCCACACCTAACGGGCGACCGCTGTATGAGGAGCTCGGCTTCGAGACGACCGGCCGCGCCGAGATGGTCAGCGGCCACTTCCGGCCGTCCGGCCCGGCCCCGACGGTGGCGACCCGCCCCGCGACCGCCGACGATCTGCCCAGGATCCTGCGGCTCGACGCCGAGGTCTTCGGGCAGGACCGCACGCACATGATCACTCGCCTGCCGGCCTTCTGCGACCAGTTGCGGGTCGCGGAGGACTCGGCCGGGCTGATCGGATTCGCGGCTGCCTGGCCCAACATGAACACCCATGTGGTGGGCCCGCTGATCGCCCGCGACACGGAGACCGCGAAGGCGCTGGTCGCCTCGCTCGCGGCCGGCACGGACCGCCCGCTGCGCACGGATGTCGACGTACGCCATGAAGAGCTGCTGACCTGGCTGAAGGTCTCCGGCATGGAGACGGTCGCCTTCAACGCGGTGATGACCTACGGCATCCCGGCTCTCCCGGGCGACTGGACCCGGCGCTTCGCGCCCCTGACGGTGGCCGCGGGCTAGCCGCCCGCAGATGGGAGTCCGCCCCTATGCGCCGTGATTCCACGGGCACTTGAGGGCGGACGTGCGGCGATCAACGCCGGGCCAGGGCCTCCACGGCCGCGTTCGCGAACCCGTGGTCCTGGTCGGGGGCACCGCCGCCCACGCCGATCGCGCCGATCAGGCGGCCGTCACGGTGGACGGGAACACCGCCCGCGATGAACAGGAGCGGCCGGTCCAGGGCCGTCGGCAGGGTGTGGAACAGGCCTCCCGGCTGGACCGCGTCCACCAGGTCGGCGGTCGGGGCGTTCAGCTGGAGCGCCGTGTACGCCTTGCGGGTGCTGGTCTCCCCGGCGATCAGAACGGCCCGGTCGTCCCGGCGGAAGGCGAGCAGATGGCCGCCCGCGTCGAGGACGGTGACCGCGACAGTGACTCCGGCCGCCTCCGCGGCGGAACGGGCCGCCTCGACGAGGGCTTCCGCATCGTGGGTGGTGAGCGGGGCTACGGCGACGGTGGTGGTGCTCATGAGGGGTAACTCCTTGGTAGTGCTTGGTAGTTGATTCAGTGGTGCACGGCGGAGGCCCGAACCGGCTCGGGAACGCCGCCCGCGACGATCCGGCTGCCCGCGTTCGTACGCCGCTCCAGCGCACTGGAGACGATGGCGAGCACGACGGCGGCGGCGGCGAGTACGGCTCCGACCCAGTTGGGGGCGGTGTAGCCGAGACCGGCCGCGATGACGATGCCGCCGAGCCAGGCGGAGAGTGCGTTGCCGAGGTTGAAGGCACCGATGTTGACGGCCGAGGCCAGGGTGGGTGCGCCTGCTGCCTGGTCGAGGACGCGCTTCTGCAGCGGGGGCACGGTCGCGAAGCCCAGTGCGCCGATGAGGAAGATCATGACGGCGGACGCGGTCTTGTCATGGGCGGCCATCGTGAACAGCGCCAGGACCAGGGCGAGCCCGGACAGGGACACATAGAGCAGCGGCATGAGCGCGCGGTCGGCGAACCGGCCTCCGATGAGGTTTCCGGTGACCATGCCGAGGCCGAAGAGGACGAGCAGCCAGGTGACGGAGGTGTCGGCGTAGCCGGCGACGTTCGTCATCATCGGGGTGATGTAGGTGATCGCGGCGAACACTCCGCCGAAGCCGAGCACGGTCATCGCCATGGCGAGCAGCACCTGGACATTGCGGAACGCGGCGATCTCGTGCCGCAGCCGTACGCCCTCGGCCTTCGGCATGTCCGGGACGAGCTTGGCGACGCCGAGCAGGCCAAGCACCCCGAGTGCCGCGACGACGAAGAACGTCGCGCGCCAGCTGACCTGCTGACCGATGAGCGTCCCGAAGGGCACTCCCACCACGTTGGCGACGGTCAGGCCGGTGAACATCATCGCGATCGCTCCGGCCTTCTTCTCGGGCGCGACCAGATCGGCCGCGACGACCGAGCCGATTCCGAAGAACGCGCCGTGCGCGAGGGACGCGACGACCCGCCCGGCCAGCATCAGCCCGAAGACGGGCGCGACCGCGGAGAGCACGTTGCCGACGATGAAGAGGCCCATCAGCAGCATCAGCATCCGCTTGCGACTGATCTTGGTGCCCAGGATGGTCATCAGCGGAGCGCCGAGCATCACGCCGAGGGCATAGCCGCTGACGAGGTATCCGGCGGTGGGGATGGAGACATCGAAGGTTCCGGCGACCTCGGGGAGCAGCCCCATGATCACAAATTCTGTGGTGCCGATACCGAACGCCCCGATGGCGAGGGCTAGGAGCGCGAGTGGCATGGGATGACCTTCCAGGAGATTGCGTGAGCCCCTTACGGGCGTCCACAATAATTGCAGACGCGGACTAATTTCAAGCGCGGGCTATTGCAGTCGTGGACTATCCTGAGGACAAGCCGCTCCGGACGGAGGACAGACGCATGACCGCGACGGACCCCGCACTCACCGCCCTCTCCCAGGGCTGGTGCGCACTCTCCCTGCTGCACGGCAAGATCGACGCCCATATCGAGCGCGCCCTGCAGTCGGGACACGACCTCAGCGTGCGCGAGTACTCCCTGCTCGATGTCCTCAGCCGCCAGCACAGTGGCCCCGGCGGTCATCTCCAGATGAAGCAGGTCGCCGACGCCGTGGTCCTCAGCCAGTCGGCCACCACCCGCCTGGTCACCCGGCTCGAGGACCGCGGCCTGCTGACCCGGTACCTCTGCGACACCGACCGGCGCGGCATCTACACCGACGTCACCGAATCCGGACTGGCCCTGCTCGCCGAAGCCCGGCCCACCAACGACAGGGCTCTACGCGAGGCGCTGGACGAAGCGGCGAAGAACCCTGAACTGGCGCCCCTGGTCCGCACGGTCGAGGAACTCCACGTCCCTGCCTAGGGCACTCCACACACAGGGCAGCCGGGCGTACGCTCCGGGCCATGAGCGATCTTGAGATCAGGCCTGCCGCACCCGAGGACATCCCGGCGATCGTGGCCATGCTCGCGGACGACTCGCTGGGCGCCCAGCGGGAGTCGCCGGACGACCTCACTCCCTACCGCATGGCCTACGACCGGCTCGCGGGCGACCCGAACCAGCATCTGGTGGTCGCCGCCCGCGGTGGCAAGGTCGTCGGCACCCTCCAGCTGACCGTCGTCCCCGGACTCTCCCGGCGCGGATCGACCCGCTCGATCATCGAGGGCGTACGCGTTCACAGCGCCGAGCGCGGCAGCGGGCTCGGCACCAGGCTCATCGAATGGGCCGTCGACGAATCGGCGTGCCAGGGCTGCCAGTTGGTCCAGCTGACATCGGACGTCACCCGCACCGACGCTCACCGCTTCTATGAGCGGCTGGGGTTCGAGGCCTCACATGTGGGATTCAAGAAGCCGCTGTAGGCCGTGTTTCACGTGAAACACGGCCTAAAGCGTGTTGCAGAAGGTTGTGTCCGGGCAGGTCAGAGCCGAAATGGTGCCTGGTCGGTTCATGTGGCCAGGGCGAGGTTGTGCATGTGGGCGACGGCCTGGACCGCGTGGTGCAGACCGTCGCCGCGCTGTCGGCAGTCGCGGAGGATCTTGAAGTGCTTCATGCGGGCGAAGGCGTGCTCGACGCGGGCTCGGACTCGGCGGTGCTCGGCGTTGTCGTCTTCCTCGCCAGGCAGGAGGGCACGTCCTTGACGTTTTCGGTGCGGGACGACGAGTCCGGTGTTGATGTACGCGCCGTCGGCAAGCATGGTGACGCCCTCGCATATTGCGGCCAGGCCGGAGTCCCGCCATGCCCTCGCATCAGCGGTGTTGCCGGGCACCGGCCAGGCCGCGGCAACCACCAGCTTGGTGTCGGCATCGATGATGACCTGCACGTTCGCTGAGAACCGGTAGTTGCGGGAGGACGCCCCGGTCCTCCGGTCGCGGACCGGGATGAGGGTGCCGTCCACGATCCACAGCCGTTCCACTGCGTCGACCGGACGGGTTGCCGGCTCGATGGCCAGGAGCGGCCGCAACCGCTGGATCACCCGGCATACCGTCGCGGGCGAGACGCCGAAGAGCGGGGCGAGCTGCCGCATGGTGACGTTCGTACGGTAGTAGACGGCCACCAGCAGCACCCGGTCGGCCAGCGGCAGGCACCACGGCCGACCGCCACCAGGCCCGTTCCCGCCCCGTTCCCGCACCGCCTTCAGCAGCCGCTCGAACTGCCACATCCGCAGGCCCGTGAACGTCTCCACCCACAACGGCTCAACTCTCAACACCCCACGCATACAAGGGAAATGCCCGAATCCACGCCTTCTGCAACACGCTTTAGAGAGACTCACAGGGCCCCAGCGGGCCGTTTCACGTGAAACGTCAGATCCCGCGCCAGCCCTCGGGGTCCACACCACCCGGCACTGCCGTGGCCTCGGGCCCGTACGGCTCACGTGTGAACACGAACGACCCGAGGTCGAGGTGGCTCACCGAGCCGTCCGGCCGCCGAACCGCACGGAGCGTCTCGCCCCGGTAATAGCCATCGAGGCCGACCCAGGTGCCATCGGCGGCGGCCTTGAACCGGGAAGCCCGGCCGGTGCCGCGGAGCGGCTCCAGAGCCACCCCGCGGTCGGCGGTCAGGCGCAGTCCATAGGCGGCCGTGCCCCAGTACCAAGGTCCGGTGAGTGCCAGAAGTTGCTCATTCGCCTCGGGAAGCGGGCACCAGGGCTCCGGGAAGCGCGGTTCGGCCTCCGCCACGATCCGTACGAGATCGGCCGCCAGCGTGCCGCACATCGGACCTGAGGTCGCATTGGCGAGTGCGACGGCGGCCACCCCGTCCGCCACGCTCACCCACAGGCCCGCCACGAATCCGGGCAGCGAGCCGGTGTGCCCGGCGAGTTCACGGTCGTCGGAGCGAGCGAGCTGCAGGCCGAGCCCGTATCCGCCGTCCCAGCCGCCGGGCTCCGGCGCCACGGCGGGGGTGCGCATCTCCGCCACCGATTCGGCACTCAGCACCCGCTCGTCGCCCTCGGCGAGGAAGACGGCGAAACGGCAGAGGTCCGCAGCGGTCGACCAGAGCTGTCCTGCGGGGGCCATCAGGCCGAGGTCCTCGGACGGTTCGGGCAGCAGCACATCGGCCCACGGGTGCACGGCCCAGCCCCCGGCATGGGGGTGGACCGGCTGCGTGGTCGTGCGGTCGAGTCCGAGTGGTTCGAGGATCTCGGTGCGCAGCGCCTCCTCCCAAGGCACTCCGCGCACTGCCTCCACCAGGGAACCGAGCAGCGTGTAGCCCGGGTTGGAGTAGTGGTGCAGTCGGCCCGCGGGATGCAGTTGCGGCTGATCCCCCAGCACATCGGCAAGCTCCGGGCGCAGATCGCCAGGCGTCCGCTCCCACCATGGCGCGGGCGACTCGGCAGCCAACCCAGCGGCGTGGGAAAGGAGTTGAGCGATGGTCGCCCCGCCCGCAGCAGTGCCCGGGAGGTGCTTCTCCAGGGGGTCGCCGAGGTCGAGCAGCCCTTCGTCGCGCAGCCTCAGGACCAGTACGGCGGTGAAGGTCTTCGTGATGGAGCCGATGCGGTACTGGACGTCGGCATCCGGGCCGTGGCCGTCGACAGAGGTGCGCGATCCGGACCAGAGCATCCGGCCGTCCCGCACTACGGCGGCGACGAGCGAGGGCGCCCTCCTTTCGGCCTGCTCGACCGCGATGCGGTGCAGCAGGGCGCGCCGCGTGGCGGGGAGCAGCCCTTCGAAGGGGGACGGCGATGCGGGTGAACTCGATGAGGTCATGGGGCAAGGTCTAGCCGCGCACCCGCGTCCAGTCGACCGCTTTTCGCGGGAGTCGGTGTCGCCGTACACGTGATCGTGCTCAGCTGCGTACGAGTGAAGATGCTCGCTTTGTGA
>NZ_BMUA01000013.1 GCF_014649955.1 Streptomyces violascens | reverse complement strand
GAACCACCGGAATAAGGCGGCCCGTCCACAGCGTCCTCGCTGTGTTGTTGCCTACCCGCCACAAGGACCGGCAGGACTTTTCAAAGGAACCTCGTCCCACCGAAGTGGAGACAGGGTTGTCAATCTGGCGTTGACTTTTGGCACGCTGTTGAGTTCTCAAGGAACGGACGCTTCCTTCGTACTCACCCTCTCGGGCTTTCCTCCGGGCGCTTCCCTTCGGTATTTCGTGTTCCCGACTCTATCAGACTCTTTCGTGTCCGATTCCCCGTCGAGACTGGGGTTTGCCTTCCCGGCTTTTGGGCCGTTCCGACGTCCCGAACTCTAGCTGATTTCCCCGGCCGATTCATAATCGAGCCTTCCGGTCCGACCGGAAATAGAATTCGGCATGCCGAATTCACCCCGGGCGGGAGATCGTGCTGAGTTGGGTGCCGCAGAATCTGCGGCGGACGGTTGCTGCGGAACCGTTCCGGCTCCGTGGCAACTCGAAGGACCTTACGGCCCTGCCGGGCCCGCGTCAACTTCGGGGGTCAACACGGCGCAACCCGGGGGCTGTAGCGTTCCTCCGTGACCTTGATCCTCGAACCCGACACCGCCGTCGCGCACGCCTGGTGGTGGCGTACCGGAGACGGCCCCATCGCCCCGGCCGACCTGGCCCTGCTCAGCAAGGACGAGCGCGACCGCGCCGCACGGTTCGTGCACGTAAGGACGGCGGTGGGATACGTCGCCGGGCGCGCCGCGAGCCGGCGGATCCTCTCGGAGCTCCTCGATGTGCCGCCCGCAGAGATAGGCCTCGGCCGCAGGCCGTGCCCGGGGTGCGGTGATCCGCTGCACGGGCCGCCCGCCGTGCTGCACCCGGACTCCCCTCTATGGATCAGCATTTCGCACACCGACGGCTGCGGCATGCTCGCCGTGGCCCGCGTCCCGGTGGGGGTGGACGTCGAGGTCGTACGGGAATTCCCGATCGAGGAGCTCGCGCCGACCACGCTGACCGAGTCCGAGCGCCGGGTCGTGCTCGGCGCTCCCGGAGGAGATGCCCGCACGCAGGCCTTCCTGCGTTGCTGGACGCGTAAGGAGGCCGTGCTCAAGGCGGTGGGCGTAGGGATCACCACCGATCTGTCCGCCGTCGAAACCCGGCCGGAGAGCTCCGGCCCGGCCGTCGTGGCCGCCGGGGTGCCGGGCACGCCCGAATCCTGGACGGTGATGGACCTCGCCGTGCCCGGCACCTGGGCCGCAGCCATATCCGTACCCGCGGAAGCCGACGGCGGTCACCTCGACGTCCGCCTCCACGAGCACGCCTGAGCGGCGCCACCAGCAGCCCCGCCGCCTCAGGAGGACCTCCTGGCACAGGGGTTCAGGTGCTGAACTGTCCTGTTTTTCCGGCGAGTTCATCCGACCAGCACGCCATCACTTGATAGGTGTTGGGGCATGGAAAACGACCCCTCGTCCGCCGCCGTCCATGACTGACCTTCCCGTACCGGGATCCGCGCCAGGCCGACCGTCCAGCACGTCAACTGCCCTGCCCCACGAGGAGAGCACCATGACCCTGCAGACACTGCCGACCGGTGACAAGGCCACCACGGAAGCCGCCATCGCGGAGCTCAGAAGCTCCATCGACGTGCTCGACGCCGAGATCCTCGGCCTCCTGGAGCGCCGCCGCGAACTGTCCGAGGCCGTCCAGGAGGTCCGGATCGCCGCGGGCGGGCGGCGTACCGAGTTCAGCCGCGAGAACGTCATCATCAAGCGGTACGCCGACCGGTTCGGGCGCCCCGGAAGCGCCATCGCGATGAAGATCCTCGAAATCTGCCGGGGCACCGTCAAGGTGAGCGGGTAGAAAGCGAAGGGGCCGGGACAGACTCTGTGTCCGTCCCGGCCCCTTACCTGCTCCAGCCCTACTTCTCGGTCAGCCGCAGCGAGATGCTGTTGATGCAGTACCGCTGGTCCGTCGGGGTCGGGTAGCCCTCGCCCTCGAAGACGTGGCCCAGGTGGGAGCCACAGCGGGCGCAGCGGACCTCGGTGCGGACCATGCCGTGGGTGCGGTCCTCGATGAGCTCGACCGCGTCGGTGTCCTTCGGGTCGAAGAAGCTCGGCCAGCCGCAGTGCGACTCGAACTTCTCTCCGGAGGTGAAGAGCTCGGCCCCGCAGGCACGGCAGGAGTACACGCCCTCCGTCTTGGTGTCGGTGTACTCACCGACGAAGGCGGGCTCCGTGCCGGCCTGGCGCAGCACCTGGTATTCGGCGGGCGTCAGCTCCGCGCGCCACTGCTCGTCCGGCTTCTCGACGTCGTACGACATGGGGGTGCTCCTCGTCGGATCAGTTCGACAGGCGGGCCAGGATGGCCGGGCCGAGGTCCGTCACGTCGCCCGCGCCCATGGTGAGAACGAGATCTCCGGGGGCTGCCATTCCCGCGACGACGTCCGGGACGGTCGACTTGTCGTGCACGGCGGTCACCGTGGCACCCGCCGCCTCGGCCGCCTCGATGATCAGCGCGCTGGTGACGCCGGGGACCGGGTCCTCGCGGGCCGGGTAGATGTCGAGGACGACGGAGAGGTCGGCCAGCGCCAGGGCCTCGCCCATCTCCTTGCCGAGCTCCTGGGTGCGCGAGAACAGGTGGGGCTGGAAGACCACCAGGAGGCGCGCGTCGGATGCCGCGCCCCGCATCGCCTCCAGGTCGGCGGTCATCTCGGTCGGGTGGTGTGCGTAGGAGTCGATGACCTGGACGCCCTTGGCCTCGCCCTTGAGCTGGAGGCGGCGCTTGACGCCGGTGTACTTGCCGAGCGCGGAGGCCAGGTTGTGCGCCGGGATGCCGAGCGCGACGCCCGCGGCGAGCGCGGCCACCGCGTTGTGGGCGTAGTGGCGGCCGGGGACCGAGACCGTGAAGGTCAGGAACTTGCCGTTCAGGAGGACGGTCACCTCGGAGGTGAGGCCGCGCGGGGTGACCTTGTGGACGCGTACGTCCGCCGTCTCCGACTCCCCGTACGTGACGACGTTGAGCGAGGACAGGTCGCGGACGCGCTTCGTGAGTTCCACCGCGCCGGGCTGGTCGGCGGCGATGACCAGGGTGCCGCCGGGCCTGACCTTGCCGACGAAGGTCTCGAAGGAGTCGTAGATCTCGTCCATCGAGGCGTAGTTGGCGTGGTGGTCGAGCTCGACGTTGAGGACGATGGCGACCTCGGGGTCGTACTTCTGGAAGCTGCGGTCGCTCTCGTCCGCCTCGGCCACGAAGATGTCGCCCTCGCCGTGCCGGGCGTTGGTGCCGGGCCCTTCGAGGTCGCCGCCGATCGCGTACGAGGGGTCCAGGCCCAGCTCGGTCAGGGCGACGGCCAGCATCGAGGTGGTGGTCGTCTTGCCGTGGGTGCCCGCCACGGCGATGGCGCGCAGGCCGCCCATGAGCGAGGCGAGCGCGTCGGAGCGGTGCACGACGGGCACGGACAGCTCGGCGGCTCGGGCCAGCTCGGGGTTGTCGGCGCGAATCGCGCTGGAGACGACCACGCAGGTGGCGTCGGCGGCGAGGTGCTCGGCCGCGTGGCCGATGTGCACGGTCGCGCCGAGCGCCCGCAGCGCTTCGGCGGTGGCGGACTCCTTCGCGTCGCTGCCCGCGACCTCGGCCCCGCGCTGGGCCAGGATCTTCGCGATGCCCGACATGCCGGCACCGCCGATGCCGATGAAGTGCGGCCGTTCCATGGCGGTGGGAATGGCGGATGCCATGCGATTCTCTCCCGGGGTGCGACGTACAGAAGGAGCCCCCACCCTAATTCCTGTGGGGGCTCCGGCCGCGACACGGCTCCGGACGGGGGCCGCGCGGGGCTACTCGCTGTGGGCGAAAAGCTTCAGGACGGGGACGCCGACCTTGTGGCGGGCCCGCGATGCCCAGTCCCGGTGGAAGAACTCCTCCACGTAGTGCGGCGCCGTCAGGACGATGACCTCGTCGGCGTTGACCTCGTCGACCACGCCCTTCAGCTTGTCCAGGGGATGGTCGTCGACCACATGCCCCACGGCCTTGCTTCCGGCGTCCCGCAGCGACTGCACCGAGCGCTGGAGCGCCAGTTCGGCGGGGCCCTGCGCGGCGGAGCCCTCCGGTTCGTCCCCCTCGTGGACGGCTTCGTCGAGTTCGCCGAGGGCCACGTCGTCGATGGCGCGCAGGAGCCGGTCCTGGTCACCCCTCGGCTGCATGAGCACGACGAAGGAAACCGGCTCGTCCCCGTGCAGGGTGGTGACGAATTCCACGTCGACGGAGGTCAGGGGCTTCTCGATCATCAATACGCTCGTGAACACGACAGGCGCCCTTCTATTTTCTCCATGGCCGCCGCCACCGCTGACTGGCGGGTACGGCCCCTGCGGAAACCATCCTTCCCCGTGCCCGCACGGGGTCTGCGTGAGTAAGTGTGCCCAGCGTGAGCTAACCGGAACGGCGAATTCCACCGATTGTCAGATTCGACGGTAACGCGTGTAGAGGAACCCGGCGTCCTCCAGGACGGACGTCGGCGTGAACCGCTGGGGGACCTTCACCGCGGGCCCTCCGGCGATGCGCTGCGCGTCGCCGGCGGTCAGCGTCGGGGACACCGTCAGGCACAGCTCGTCGAGCACCCCGGCGGCCACGAACTGGCCGAGCAGCCGCGGTCCGCCCTCGGTGAGCAGCCGCAGCAGGCCGCGGTCGGCCAGGGCCTGCACGGCCCACTCGGGCTCGACGCCGGGGCCGTCGCCCGCGACCACCACCTCGGCGCCCGCCCGCTCGGCCGCCCGGACCCGGTCGGGGTCGGCGGCCGCCCCGGTCAGGATCAGGGTCGGGACGAGCGGCGCGGTGAACAGGGGCAGCGAGAAGTCGAGGTCGAGGCTGGCGGTGACCACGGCGATCACGGGTGCGGGGCCCTGCCCGGCCGCCTTGCGGCGCTCGGCGAACTCGGCGCGCGCCCGGGCCGGCCGGTACCCCTCCAGGCGTACCGTTTCCGCACCCACCACCACCGCGTCCGCGAGCGCCCTCAGGGTGCCGAAGATGCGCATGTCGGTGTCGGAGGACAGCGGCTGTGAGCGGCCTTCGTGCTGGCCCGCGCCGTCCAGCGAGGACACCATGTTGGCCCGCAGCCAGGGGCCGTCCGTACGGGGATAGGCGTAGGCGTCGGCCAGCCGGTCGAGCGACCACTGTGCGCTTTCTGCCTGCTCGGCGTCCGGTGTCTGGTCGGTCACAGGGAACAGTTGTCGCATGCCGTGCAGTCTGGCACGGCCCTTACAGTTAGGGACTGTGTCGACCAGCCCCATAACCGAAGCGGCCCCGGTGTCGCTCTGCGCCCGCGCGCCGCATGTCCCCGCCGATCGTCTGGTCGCCGAGATGGTGCCGCCGCCGCGGTTCGACTCGGTCCGCTTCGAGACGTACGTACCGGACCCGAACCAGCCGAGCCAGAGCGAGGCGGTCACGGTCCTGTCGTCCTTCGCCGCGGGGCTCGGCGGGGCGCACGCCGTCGGCGCCAGGCGCCGCTGGTTCGCGAAGAAGCCGGCCGCCGTGACCGGGCCGCGCGGGGTGTATCTCGACGGCGGATACGGCGTCGGCAAGACCCATCTGCTCGCCTCGCTGTGGCACGCCACTCCGGCCGAGCCCGCGCTCAAGGCCTTCGGCACGTTCGTCGAGCTGACGAACCTGGTGGGCGCCCTCGGCTTCCAGCAGACGGTGCAGACGCTGAGCGGCCACCGGCTGCTCTGCATCGACGAGTTCGAGCTCGACGACCCGGGCGACACCGTGCTCGTGTCCTCACTGCTCCGCAAGCTCGTCGACAACGGTGTGGCGCTCGCCGCGACGTCCAACACGCTGCCCGGCAAGCTCGGCGAGGGCCGGTTCGCGGCCGTGGACTTCCTGCGCGAGATCCAGGGCCTCTCGGCGCACTTCCGCCCGCTGAGGATCGACGGCGAGGACTACCGCCACCGGGGGCTGCCCGAGGCCCCTGCCCCGTACTCCGACGAGCAGGTCACCAAGGCGGCGTACGCCACCGAGGGCGCGGCACTCGACGACTTCCCGCAGCTGCTCGACCACCTCTCGCGCGTCCACCCCAGCCGGTACGGCGCGCTGACGGACGGGGTGCGCGCGGTGTGCCTGACCGACGTGCGGCCGGTGCCCGACCAGTCGACCGCGCTGCGCCTTGTGGTGCTCGCCGACCGGCTGTACGACCGCGAGGTGCCGGTGCTCGCCTCGGGCGAGCCCTTCGACCGGCTGTTCAGTGACGAGATGCTGAACGGCGGCTACCGCAAGAAGTACTTCCGGGCGATCTCCCGCCTGACCGCGCTCGCCCGCGACGCGAAGGGCCTTGTGGCGCAGTAGGTTTGGGGCCGAGGGGGCCGAAGCTGCATCCGTCCGTGGTCCCCTCGGCCACAGAAGGGAATCACCATGGCCACCACGCGCACGGCGCACACGGTCTGGGAAGGCGAGCTCATCAAGGGCTCCGGCACCGTCACGTTCGACTCCTCGGGCATCGCGTCCCAGGCTGTCTCCTGGCCGTCCCGCGCCGAGCAGGCCAACGGCAAGACCAGCCCGGAGGAGCTCATCGCGGGCGCCCACTCCAGCTGCTTCTCGATGGCGCTTTCGCACGGTCTGACCGGCGCGGGCACCCCGCCCACCCGCCTGGAGACCAAGGCCGACGTCACCTTCCAGCCCGGCGAGGGCATCACCGGCATCCACCTCACCGTGCGCGGCGAGGTCCCCGGCCTCGACGAGGAGGGCTTCCAGGCGGCCGCCGAGGACGCCAAGAAGAACTGCCCGGTGAGCCAGGCCCTTTCGGGGACCACCATCACGCTCACCGCCGAGCTCGCCTGAGGCTGCCGCCGGCCGTACGTTCCCTCCCTCGATCGAGGGAACGTACCCGGACCGGAGGGGACGCGCGGTGGCCGGGACGGGGCACGGGCTCCGCGAGCCGCCGCGCGTCCCCGCACGGATGGGTGAATGTCCCGCCGGAGTTCAGGACGTGCGGCTCATCAGGCCCGAGATGTCGACGGTCTCGGCGGGGGACGGGGTCGCGGCCGGTACCGGCTGGTCGAATCCGTCGAAGCGTACGGTCGCATCGGGCGCGGCGCTGCCCTGGGCGACGGTGATCCGCACGGGGTAGGGCTTGCCGGTCGCCGCGACGTCGAGCGTGTAGGTGCGGCCCTGCTCGGTGGCCGTGACGGGGATGACCGCGGTGCCGTCGACCGTGGCCGGCCTGCCCTTGGTGAGGCCGGTGGCCGGCATCTTGGCGGAGGCGTCGAGGTACTTCTGGAAGGTGTCGAGGTCGCACACGCCGGTCGTGTCCCGCAGGACCGGGTCGTTGGTGGTGCCCTTCAGATACCGGTTGCCGACGAGCGAGGCCAGCGCGCTGCCGCCACCCGGCACCTCGTTGCTCCAGAACGCCGCGTCCGGCTTCATCCACACGTCCGCGCCCCGTTTCACGATCTCGACCGAGCCCTGCGGGCCGAGGCTCACCGAACCGCGGCAGTTCCCGGACCGGTCGAGCGTGAGGTCGAAGGAGGTCGGGGAGCCGGGTGCGCGCAGGTCGCCCCTGGCCGTGATGTGCAGGGATTTCGCGCCGCGCAGGGCTTCGTGGGAGCGCTGGAAGATCTGGTCGGCGGTGAGGGAACCGGTGTCGTCGGCGTGAGCGGTGGCCGCGCCCGCGAGGGGGAGCAGGGCCGCCGCGCAGAGAGCCGCCGAGCATGCGGCCGTACGGTATCCGGACACGTCGCCTCCCTGGGGCCTTGAACCGCGCCTTGCCTGCGAAGGGGCCTGTTCGGGCGTGTGATCCGTATGCAACGAGCGTAGTCCGCCGGGGCGGATCGGTCGCGTTGCGGGGTGGGGGCCGGGGCCCTGCGGCGGACGGGGGCGGCGGGCCTTCAGAAGTACCGCTGTACGGCATTGGCCGGAATCTCCGGGGCTGCGGGAGCGGCGCGAACAAATGGGTCGATACGATCGGATACTTTCCGTTTGTGACCATTACTGTACGAAAGCTGCTCGCGATTGCCCTGCTCGGTGCCTCGCTCGCGGGCTGCGGCTCCGACCCCGCGCCGGCCCCGCACGAGGCGGCTCCCTCGGCCTCGGCGGCCGCGGGCGCGCCCAAGAGTCCTCCCACCCTGGCGCCCGGCCCCGGCGGGATCACCCCGGTCTTCGAGCGGGCGCCCAAGAACCCCCAGGGCGAGAAGGTCGTCGCGCTGACCTTCGACGCGGACATGACGTCCGACCAGGGTCCGCGCGCGGCGGGCGGCGAGCACTTCGACAACCCCGAGCTCATCGCCGACCTGAAGCGGCTGAAGGTGCCGGCCACGGTGTTCATGACCGGGCGGTGGGCCAAGGAGTATCCGGCCGAGGCCCGCGCCATCGGAACCGACCCCAACTTCGAGATCGGCAACCACTCCTACAGCCACTACGCGTTCAAGGCCGACTGCTACGGGCTGCCCGTGGTCGAGAAGAACCGCAGGCGGGCCGACGTGGAGAAGGCGGCGGCCCAGTTCAAGAAGGCCGGAGTGCAGAACGCCGTACCGTACTTCCGCTTCCCCGGTGGCTGCTACGACGACGAGGTGCTGCGCACGCTGGCCCCGCTGAAGATGACCGCCGTCCAGTGGGACGTGGTGAGCGGGGACGCCTTCGCCAAGGACGCGAACGCGGTGGCCGAGCAGGTGCTGGCCGGGGTGCAGCCGGGTTCGCTCGTGGTCATGCACTGCACGCGCAGCGCGGCGCCGGTCACCGACGCGGCGATCCAGCGCATCGTGCCGGAGCTGCGCAAGCGGGGCTACCGCTTCGTGAAGGTCTCCGACCTGATCCGCAGCGCCACGCACCACTGAGTCTCGGCCACGGGTCAGCCGGAGCAGGCCGTGCGCTGGGCCTCCTGCCACTCGCAGACCGGGCACAGCGTGCTGCCCCTGGTCGACTCCGGGTACTCGGTCGGCCGGCGGCACAGCACGCACTCGGCGAAGGGGCCGTCCACCGGGCCGGGCGTGGCGGCCGCAGCGACGGGCCCGCCCTGGCAGTACGTCTCGGGATCCTGCGTCTCGTCCATGCCGTCGAGCCTAATCGGGTACGGGGGCGGGCTCAGCGGCGTCGCGAGCTGAGCGCGCAGACCCCGGCGGCGGCCGCTCCCGCGAGGACGATCGCGGCGGCGAGCGGCAGCACCGCGAGGTGTACGACGCCGGTCCGCGAGCCGCTGACCAGGCCGAACACCGCGTACTGCGCGGGCGATGGCGAGAGCACCAGGGCGAGCAGTGCGGCCAGTGCGGTGAGCGAGAGGGACCAGCCTCTCCCGTGCAGCACCGGACGGCTGCCGAGCGCGCCGACCACGACGCCGGTCAGCACACAGACCCCGGTGGCGATCAGCCCCGCCAGGGTCGCGGAACCCAGCGGCACCGCGACCTTGTGGTCCCCGCTCATGGGGTCGCTCACGGCGGCGACGTACGCCGTGCTCGCGAGGCCGAGCAGAGCCGCCGAGCCCGTCGCCGCAAGCAGGGTCGCGAGGTGGACCCGGGCCGGGCCCGCCGCCGCGGCGGCGCAGGTGCGGGCGGCCTCCGGCTCCTGGGTGACGCAGATCCGCACGAGCCAGGCCGCGACCGGGAGCAGCCCGGCCGCCGCGTACCCCAGGGAGTCGAGCACCGGCTCCCCCGCCCGCACGCCGATACCCATGAAGGCCGCGTACAGCAGGACCGGACCCAGCCAGCGCTGGGAACGCAGGAGCAGCGCACTCTGGTAGCGGACGAGCGGGATCACTGGCTACGCACTCCTTGGATGTGCCAGGGCGGACGGGCCGCGAGCAATGCCCGCAGCAGGTCGTCGGAGTGGGCGGCGGCCACACGCAGGGTGCGGATGCCGTCGGGAGCCTCCAACTCCTCGGGGGCACCGGGTAGTCGGGCCGGGAGCGGGGCGCTTCCGACTATGTCGACGAGGAGGGTCTCGGCCCCATGGGTCGGGGCCACATGGATGGGGGCCACATGGATGGGGGCCATACAGCTCGGCACGACATGGTCCGGTCCCACATGGCTCGGGCCCACACGGCCCGGCGCCACACGGTCCGGGCCCACACTGCTCAGGCCCACATCATTCAGCGGCACGCGCTTCAGGCCCGCCCCCACCACCGCGTACCGCGCGTCCTCCCCGCCGGACAGTCGTTTCGGGTCGTGGTCGACGAAGACGACCGTCGCGCCCGCCGCCACGCGTTCGTGCACCGCGCGGTCGAGTTCGGTGCGGGCCTCGGTGTCGAGGCCGGTCCATGCCTCGTCCAGGACGAGGAGTGCGGGTTCGGCGAGCAGTGCCTGGGCCACGGCGACCTTCTGGCTGGTGCCCTTGGAGAGTTCGGCGAGCGGGGTGCCCGCGTGCGCGGCCGCGCCGAACCGCTCCAGCCACTGTCCCGCCCGCTCCTTCGCCGTCCGGCGCGGCAGACCGTGGATGCGGCCGAGGTGCGTGAGATAGCCGAGGGCCGTGAAGGGCAGCGCCGCCGGGAAGCGTTCGGGGACGTACGCGGTGCGCGGTCGGCCGGTGACGCGGCCCTCGGTCGGCGCGTCGATGCCAGCGAGGAGCCTCAACAGGGTTGATTTTCCGGTGCCGTTGACGCCTTCCACCCGGACCAGCGCTCCCCCGGGCAGGTCCAGGTCGATGCCGCGCAGGACCCAGGGGCCGCCGATGGAGTACCGACGGCCCACGCCCCGCAGTGCGCGTGCGGTGCTCAGTGCTGCTGCGCCTTCTGCGGAGTCGCCTCGCTCGGCCGGACGATGACGTAGCCCTCGCCCTGGAGCATCAGCTGGACGGCTTCGCCGGAGCCGCCGCGCAGCATCGAGCCGATGGACTGCGAACGGTGCAGGGAGGTCTGGAGGTTGGCGCTCCAGCCGACCACCGCGTCCGTGTCGACGTAGACCGGCAACTGCGGGGAGACCGGGATGACCAGCGGGTTGCCCTCGCAGACCAGGCCGAGCCGGCCGTGGCCGCTGAAGACGCTGTTGAAGAGGCCGCCGCCGGCGATGCCGGAGCCCTTGACCGTCTTGATCTCGTAGCTGAGCGAGGCGTCGAAGCACAGCACGTTGCGGCCGTTGATCGTGAGGGCGTCGCCCTGCTCTATGTCGACGATGAAACAGTTCTGCGCCTCGTGCGCGAACCAGGCCTCGCCCTGGCCGCTGACCGACATCAGGGGCAGGCCCTCGCCGGTCACCGCGCGCTTGAGCATGCCGCCGATGCCCTGGCCGCGCCGCTCGAACTGGAGGGTGCCGCGGTAGGCGATCATCGCGCCCTGGCGCGCGAGCATCTCGCCGTTGACGGCGTACTTGATCGACTTGGCGTTCTCCAGCGTCATTCCGGCGACGGTCGCCGGCTGGGCCATGTTCTCTTTGGCAAAAAGGTCGCTCTTCATGCGCGCATCCTGTCCCGGAACAATTCATTCCGCCAAGAATCACCGGTTCGGCGGCTGGCAGACTGGTGGAGTGAGCACTCAGGACACCCCTTCCGACAGCCCCTTTCACCACGAGTCCCCGCGCGACGAGGCGCCGCAGTTCGTGCTGCCGCTGGTCGTACGCATCGAGAAGGCCGGGCCCCCGGCGCGTACCGACGCGCTGGAGACGGCGGCCCGCGCGGTGCTCGTGATGCTCTCCGACGAGCGGTCGCTGGGCGAGGGCGACGACGAGGGCGAGTGGGCGCAGCTCATGCGCGACTGGCAGGACGCGCGGATCCGCAAGGTGGTGCGGCGGGCCCGCGGCGCGGAGTGGCGCAAGGCCTCGGCGCTGCCGGGCATCACGGTGACCGGGAAGGCGGCGGAGGTACGCGTCTTCCCGCCTGTGCCGCTGGACGGCTGGCCCAAGGAGCTGGCCAAGCTCCAGGTGTCGGGGACGGACCTGGACGACCCGGCGGATCCGGACGCCCCCGATCCGCTCGCACCGGTCCTCTGGCTCAACCCGGACCTCGGCATGTCCGCGGGCAAGGCCATGGCGCAGGCCGGGCACGGCGCCCAACTCGCCTGGTGGGAGCTGTCGGACGCGGACCGCAAGGCCTGGCGCGAGGCCGGCTTCCCCCTCTCGGTACGCACCGCGGACCCGGCCGCATGGCGCGAACTGACGCTCAGCGGCCTCCCGGTGGTCCGCGACGCGGGGTTCACGGAGATCGCCCCCGGCTCGTGCACGGTCGTCGCGGACCACCCGGCCCTGCGCGCCGGCTGACGTTCGCCCTCCTGTCGGTCACTTCTCGCGCAACTGCCGGAACCAGCGGACGATGTCCGCCGTGGCCGCGACATTCGATCCCAGGTGACGGGAACCGTGGTAGTCGACCGGGCCGACATCGACGACCGGGACGTCCGCGCCGTTCCTGAGCAGCGCCTTGCGGCATCGCGTGGTGTTGGCGGTGGCGGCCTGTTCGTCCCCGGTCGCCAGGTAGAGCCTGGCCGGCGTGCGGGGCGTCCAGTCGGTGCAGACGGCGTCGGTCGTGCGCAGCGCCGCCGCCAGGGGTCCCGTCGGATGCGCGAGCAGCTCCCGGCCGCGCGGGGTCAGCAGCTCGCCCAGCGTGGCGGGGGTGCCGCGCATCAGCTGCTCCCCGGTGTGCGCGCCGTCGAAGAGTGCCTCTACGGTGCCGTCGTACGGGGCACGGAAGACCTCCCCGGGTTGTTCGTAGACGTGGTGGAGCCGGTTGAAGGCCACCAGGGTGTAAGCCGCGTACAGCACACCGGACTTGGCATCGAGGCGGCCCGCGAGCAGCGCGGACAGCTCGGTGCCGCCGAAGTCGTAGGCGCCGCTGACGGGTGCCAGCGCGCCCAGCCGGAACCACCGGTCCTCTCCCGCCCGAAGGGCCCGGCCGAGCGCCAGGGCCGCCGAGGCGCCCTGGGAGAATCCCGTGACCTGGACCGGGCGCTCCAGTACGTGCCCGGTACGCGGCGCGAAGGTGCGGGCCGCTCTCAGCATGTCCAGGGAGGCCGTGGTCTCGGAGTCGATGTCCATCCAGGGATGCGGGCCGGGGCCCTTGCCCATCCCGAGATAGTCGGGCGCCACGCCCGCGGCCCCCGCCGACGCGTGTGCGATCACCGGCGCGGACACGAAACTCCCCCGGCTCATGGACGGGGAGTCGTTCTTGTGGACGCCGGTGCCGTGCGTGAAGGAGACCGCCCGCAGCCGGCGTTCGCTGTGCAACGGCAGCACGAGCAGTCCGCTCGCGGTGGTGGGCCGCCCCTCCGGATCGACCGTCCGGTAGACGAGGCGGTAGGCGACCACTCCGTGCCGGACCGCCCCGTCGTCGAACCCGGCGCCTCGCAGTTCGGCGGCCACCGCCTGCGCGGAGTCGAGCGTGTACAGCTTCTCGGCGGAGACCGGCGTGCCCCGGCCGTGCGACTCCTGTCCCGTCCGGGTGTGGGCGGACGGCGCCGCGGCAGCCCCGGCCACGACCGGTCCGCCGAGCAGCAGACCGCAGCACAGGACGGACACGCCTGCCCGGCGAGCCGCCCGGTAGCGGCGGGCGGTGCGCGACGACGGGGATGGTGAGGGTGAAGCGCAGATTCCCACGGGAGTCCTCCAACTGGGTCCGAAACAAGGCCTGTTCAGACTCGTGGGTCACCGCGGTCCATGCACTGGTGCAGTCCCCCGATGCCCCATGGGGGCCGTCCCCCGCCGGGAACCTCCCTCCCGCCGCATACCGGTCGCTGAATTGCTCCTTCCGCCCCCTGAACGCAACATCCGCCCCATCCGTATCCCCCGGTACCGCCGAGCAGCGCTCGCGCTCTCAACTGGCCGTCCCCGGGAGGCACCTTGTCGCGTGGAATAGTTCGTTCGGGTCGTTTTGCCCTGCGTCGCGTCAACGGCACAGGGCTGCTCATCGCGGTGCTCGTGGCCACGCTCGGCGCGCTCGCCTTTCCTGTCTGGTCGTACGCGGACCGGGGCGGAACCCCGCAGGCCAGCCTCGACTCCGCGTCCACGCCGACCCCTTGGGGTCCGCTGTCCGCGACCGACCGGGAGTTCGTCATCAAGGTGCGGCTCGCCGGGCTCTGGGAGGGGCCGGCCGGGCAGCAGGCGCAGCAGCGGGCGCCCAGCGCGGCGATCAAGGCGGCCGGGGACCATCTCGTCATGGGGCACGCGGCGCTGAACCAGCACGATCTCGACGTCGCGTCCAAGCTCGGCATCGAGCTGCCCAGTCAGCCCAACGCGCAGCAGCAGGGCTGGCTGCGCCAGCTGACGGCGGACACCGGCACCGCCTACGAGCGGGACTTCGCCAACCTCCTGCGCGCCGCCCACGGCAAGGTGTTCGCCCTGGTCGCCCAGGTCCGCACGACCACCCGGAACTCCCTCGTACGGGACCTGGCCACCGACGCCAACAACACCGTGCTCGACCACATGACGATGCTGGAGGCCACCGGCCTGGTGGACTTCGACGCGCTGGCCACCCCCAGCTGATCACCGAGGCCGGCAACCTCAAATCAAGCTCTGAACGTGCCCCGCGCGGGATTCGGCGGCGGGGCACCGGGCCATGACCTGTCCATGAAGCATTTGGGCATCGGCATCGGCTGGCGGCCTGAGATCGCTCGGGCGGTGGAGGGGCTCGACGGCATCGACTGGGTCGAGGCGGTCGCGGAGAACCTCTGCCCCGGCCACCTCCCCGACTCGCTGCTGCGCCTGCGCGAGCGCGGCGTCACCGTCGTGCCGCACGGGGTCTCGCTCGGTCTCGGCGGCGCCGAGCCGCCGGACGCGGGCCGCCTCGCCGATCTGGCGGCCCGGGCCGAGGCGCTCGGCTCTCCGCTCGTCAGCGAGCACATCGCGTTCGTGCGCGCGGGCGGCGCCCTGACCGCCTCGCCGTCGCTGGAGGCGGGCCACCTCCTGCCGGTACCGCGCACCCGGGACGCCCTGCGCGTCCTGTGCGAGAACGTCCGCATCGCCCAGGACGCACTGCCCGTGCCGCTCGCCCTGGAGAACATCGCGGCCCTGATCGACTGGCCCGGCGAGGAGTTGACGGAGGGTCAGTTCCTGTCGGAGCTCGTCGAGCGCACTGGCGTCGGGCTGCTCATCGACGTCGCCAACCTCCACACGAACCGGGTGAACCGCGGCGAGGACCCCGCGAAGGTCCTCGACGAGCTGCCCCTGGAGGCGATCGCCTACGTCCATGTCGCGGGCGGCGTCGAGCGCGACGGCGTGTGGCACGACACCCACGCCCACCCCGTGCCCCGGGAGGTCCTCGACGTCCTGGCCGAACTGGCCTCGCGGGTGACCCCGCCCGGCGTGCTCCTGGAGCGGGACGAGGCGTTTCCGCCCGCGGAGGAGCTGGCCGGTGAGCTCGACGCGATCCGGGTCACCCTGCGGGCCGCGAAGCCTCCCGTCCCCTCCCCCGCGGAACCGGGGACCCCCAGCGCCCCCGAAGACGTCGGCCGGTCGCGCGAGCGGCTCGCCCTCGCCCAGACCGCCCTGCTCTCCTCGCTCACGGCGGGTACGCCCGCGCCCGCCGGGTTCGACGGGCCGCGCCTTCGGGTGCAGGCCCGGGCGCTCGCGGCCAAGCGGGCCGATGTGGTGGCCAAGGTGGCGCCCGAGCTGCCGGAGATCCTCGGGGACGGTTACCGGGAGGCGTTCGCCGCGTACGCCAAAGCCCGGCCGATGCGGGGCGGTTACCGACAGGACGCCCTGAACTTCGCGCGCTTCCTGCTCGACGCCCGGCCGCCCGCCGACGCGGAGGCCCGCCGCGCGCTCGCCCGCTGGTGGAAGGAGCGGGCCGGCGCCAGGCCGCCGGGCCGGGCGGCCCGGCTCCTTCGCACGCTGACCCGGGCGGCCTGATCCGGGGAGCCCAACCCGTTAACGTACCCCGCACGCAAGGAAGCCGACCGGAACTCCCGTACCACGTGACGACCCCCACACCATCCGGCCACCTATTTCACGAAACCGCCTCCGGGATCAGCGGCACCCGCACTACCGTGCGGCACCGCACCAGGAGGCACCCATGCGTCGCTTGTTGTCCGGTACCGGGCTCGTCGTCATCGCCCTCGCGGCGACCCTGCTCGCGCTGCTCTTCCCCCTCTGGTCGTACGCCGACCGCTCCGGCACGCCGCTCGCCGATCTCAACGCCGGTACGGTGGGGACCCGCTGGGGTCCGCTGTCCGCCGCCGACCGCGACTTCGTGGTGCGGGTGCGGCTCGCCGGGCTCTGGGAGGGACCGGCCGGCCAGCAGGCCATCGAGCGGGATCCCAGCGCCGCGGTCAAGGCGGCGGGGCAGCACCTCGTCGACGGGCACGCCTTCCTGGACGCCCGGGTCCGCGAGGTCGCGGCCGACCTGGGCATGGAACTGCCCGACCAGCCCAACGCCCAGCAGCAGGGCTGGCTGCGCCAGTTGACGGCGGACACCGGCATCGCCTACGAGCGGGACTTCGCCAACCTCCTGCGCGCCGCCCACGGCAAGGTGTTCGCCCTGGTCGCGCAGATCCGGGCCAACACCCGCAACACGCTGGTGCGCTCGCTCGCCGACGATGCGAACACGACCGTCCTCGACCACATCAAGATGCTGGAGGCCACCGGGTTCGTCGACTTCGACGCGCTCGCGCGGGGCGCCGCGACCGCGAGCCCCACCGGTCCGCCGCCGCCCACGCCCGGGGCCACCCCGACGAGCCCGGTCCCCCTCACGCCCCCGCCGTCCGACAGCGCGTCACCGTCCTTCCCGCTGCCGCCGGCCGCCTCCCGCCCCAAGGACGAGGCGTCCCCCGAGCCCGCCTCCCACACTCCGTGACGAAGCGATTGAGCGAGAACCGACGCCCAAATTGTGGACAGGGTGTGGCGGTGAGGCGTCAACTTCGCATACAACTCGGCCATGTTCTGGGTCCTTTTCCTTCTGCCGGCGATCGTCGCGGCCGGGTTGTCCTGCGGCCGCCTGTGTCTCGCGGCCGTGGCCGCGGCCCGACCCCAACCGCGGCCGGACGGGGACCAGGGCCTGTCCTGTTACGAGGCCGCGTTCCTGGCGGGCGGCCCCTACCGGGTCGCCGACCTGACCCTGGTCTCCATGCACCGCGCCCGCCGGCTGCTGCTCGCGCACACCGGCTGGGCCACCGTCGTCGACCCCGAGGCACGCGACGACCTGGAGCGGTCCGTCCTCACCGCGATCGGCCCGGGCGGCCAGGAGCGGATAGCGGCGATACGGTCCGGCGCGGCCGCGGCCGACGCGGTGCGCTCGCTCGCCGACCGGCTCGCCGGAGCCGGGCTCGCCGTCCCCGACGCCGTGCGCCGCGGGGTCAGCTCCTCGGTGCGCGCGGTGCGCAGCGCCACCCTGCTGATCACCGTGCTCGCCGTCAGTGCGCTGCTCATGCCGGGCGAAGGGGACACCGGGCGGGGCGAGATCGCCGCCTGGTTCGCGCTCCCCCTCGTTCTGACGCTCGGCTGCCTCGTCATCGCCCGCGTCGAGATCCATCCGTACACCCGCTGGGCCTCGCCCGACGGTCGGCGCCTGCTCGGCGGGCTCGACCCGGCGGGCGATCCGCTCACGGCGGTCGCGGTGCACGGTCTGCGCGCGGTCGACGATCCCCGACTGCGCAGCGCCCTGACGAGCGGTCGCTTCGCGCATCGGGGTCAATGACGGACCCCTCAGCGGCCCCGCTGCTTTACTTCACCCCCGGCGAAGTATTCCCTTTCGAACCATATGTACTTCTGTAGTACCGCAGCACGAAAGGGAATGCACCGGCGATGAGAGCTGTAGCGCTGTACGGAACCCTGGGTTCCCTCGTTCTTTCCTCCCTCGTCGCCGCGCCCGCGGGCAGCGCCGACCGGCTGACCGCCGAGGCCCGGGGCGTGGCCGCGGCCGCCCAGCGCGCGGCCGCGGCGCCGATCACCTTCGGCCGCTGCCCGCAGGTCGAGTCGCTGCCCGGCTCGGTGCAGTGCGGCACCGTCGAGGTCCCGCTCGACTACGCCCAGCCGACGGGCCGTCAGATCAAGCTCACCGTCAGCCGGGTCAGGGCCAGGGGCAAACGCGACCAGCGACAGGGCGCCCTGGTGTTCAACCCGGGCGGGCCGGGCGCCTCCAGCATGTACTTCCCGATGGTCGCCCAGCTCGCCGGCTGGAAGCGGATCGCCGCGGCGTACGACCTCGTCGGCTACGCCCCGCGCGGGGTGGCCCGCTCGGCGCCGCTGTCCTGCCAGGACCCGGCCGACTTCACCAAGGCCCCGACCGAGTCGCCCTCGCACCCCTCGGAGTCGTACAAGAAGGAACGGATCGCGCAGGCCCAGGCGTACGCCCAGGGCTGTGCGCGCAACGCCGGGGCGGCGCTGCCGTACTACACCAGCATCAACAACGCGCGTGACCTGGACGTGCTGCGGGCCGCGCTCGGCGAGAAGAAGCTGACCTTCATGGGCGCCTCGTACGGCACCTACTTCGGGGCGTTGTACGCGACACTGTTCCCCAGCCACATCCGCCGGATGGTCTTCGACTCGGTGGTCGACCCGGATCCCCAGCAGATCTGGTACCGCAACAACCTCGACCAGTCGCTGGCCTTCGAGAGCCGCTGGAAGGACTTCCGCACCTGGGTCGCCAAGCACGACGCGGTCTACCACCTGGGTGTCACGGCCGACGAGGTCCTTGAGAGCTACGAGAAGGTGCGGGCCAAGCTGACCCGCGAGCCGGCCGGCGGCATCGTGGGACCCGCGCAGTTGCAGGCCGCGATCCTCAAGGCCGGGTACTACGACGACTACTGGTCGAGCCGGGCCACCGCCCTGTCGGAGTACCTCAAGGGCGATCCGAAGCCACTGATCGAACAGGCCGCGCCCAAGCCGGAGACGGCGCGCGACGACGAGAACGGCAACGCCGTGTACACGGCCGTCCTGTGCAACGACGCGGCGTGGCCGAAGGACTTCGAGACGTGGGACCGCGACAACAGCAAGCTCGCGACGGTCGCGCCGTTCGAGACGTGGGACAACGCGTGGATGAACCTGCCGTGCGCCTTCTGGACGACCCCGCAGCAGACGCCGATGGAGGTGGGGGCCAAGGAGGGGGAGCTGCCGTCGACGCTGATCCTGGCGGCCGAGCGGGACGCGGCGACGCCGTACCACGGGGCGCTGGAACTCCAGCGGCGGCTGCCGGGCTCCGTACTCGTCACGGAGAAGGACGCCGGTACGCACGGCATCGCGGGCGGCGCGAACTCCTGCATCAACGGCTATGTGGAGGACTATCTGCTGAACGGTCGGACGCCGGTGCGGCGCGCATCGTGCGCGCCGCACCCGGAGCCGAACCCGGTGTCGCTGGACGAGCGGGCAGCCGGCAGGCCGGGGCATGTGATGCCCACTCTCTGATCTTCCGGGTCAGGGGTGAGCCGGGTCCGCTCGCGTGGCGCGGACCCGGCTCACCTGGTCTTGCTAGGCGAGGCCCGCCACCAGGTCGGCGACGCTCTTGCGCCGGCCCGTGTAGAACGGGACTTCCTCGCGGACGTGCATGCGGGCCTCGGAGGCGCGCAGGTGGCGCATCAGGTCGACGATGCGGTGCAGTTCGTCGGCCTCGAAGGCGAGCAGCCACTCGTAGTCGCCGAGCGAGAACGAGGCGACCGTGTTGGCCCGCACGTCGGGGAAGCCCCGCGCCATCTTGCCGTGGTCGGCGAGCATGCGGCGGCGGTCCTCGTCGGGCAGCAGGTACCAGTCGTAGCTGCGCACGAAGGGGTAGACCGACACGTAGTCGCGGGCGTGCTCGTCGGCGAGGAACGCCGGGATGTGCGCCTTGTTGAACTCGGCGGGCCGGTGCAGCGCCATGTTCGACCACACCGGCTCCAGCGCACGGCCCAGCTTGGTGCGGCGGAACAGGTTGTAGGCGCTCTGGAGCTCGTCGGAGGTCTCCGCGTGCCACCAGATCATGATGTCGGCGTCCGCGCGCAGACCCGACAGGTCGTAGGTGCCGCGGACGGTGATGTCCTTGGCGGCGAGCTGGTCGAACAGCTCCTGGACCTCGTCGGCGTAACCCGACCGGTCCTCGGGGAGTACGTCGCGCAGCTTGAAGACAGACCACAGGGTGTAGCGGATGACCTCATTGAGGTCCTTCGCCTTCTTCCCCGCGTTGGGAATCTTTTCCGGAGCAGCACTCATGTGGCTATTGTCCCGCGTCACTCTGGGTGTTCTACGCCAGGGTCGACGTGGCGATGATCTCGTCCGCGGCGCGCCGGGCGCTCGCGACGCACGCCGGGATGCCGACACCGTCGTACGCGGCGCCGCAGACCCGCAGTCCGGGCAGCTTGGCGACCTCGGCCCGGATGCGGGCGACCTTGGCGAGATGGCCCACCGGGTACTGCGGAAGCCCGCCGATCCAGCGGGTCACCTCGGTCGCGACGGGCCGGGCGGACAGGCCGACGGCCTCGCCGAGGTCGCCGAGCGAGACGTCCACGAGATCGGGGTCGTCCCAGTCCAGGTGCTGCTCCTCGCCGTAGCGCCCGATCGAGGTACGCAGCACGAACAGGTCCGAGCCGCGCTCCTTCACCCACTGCCACTTGTACGAGGAGAAGGTGGAGGCCTTGATGGTGCGGCCGTCCACCGGCGGCACCAGGAACCCGGAGCGCTCCTCCAACCCGGCCAGATCGGCGCGCCGGAAGGCGAGCGTGACCAGGACCATCGAGGCGTACTCGACCTCGGAGAGCTCGGCGGCCGCGACCGGCGACTCGGCGGCGAGCAGCGCGGAGGCGGACCAGGCGGGAGTGGAAAGGATCACTCCGTCGGCCGCGAGGAGTTCCGTGTCGGTACGGATCTGCCAGCCGTCGGCGGTCCGGGCGAGGCCCAGGACGGGGGTCTCGGTACGGATCTCGCCGCCCTGGGCGCGCACGGCGTCGGCGACCGCGCCGGGCAGGGTGCCGAGGCCGCCGTCGAGGCCCGCGAAGACCGGGCCGGTCTGCTGCTGTGCGGCGGCCTTCGCCTGGATGTCCCGGACGCCGTCGAGCAGCGAGTCGTGGGTGCGGGCCGCCTCGAAGAGCTGGGGGACCGCGGCCCGCAGGGAGATCTTGTAGGCGTCGCCCGCGTACACGCCGCCGAGCAGCGGCTCCACCAGGCGGTCGACGACCTCGCGGCCGACCCGCTTGGCGACGAACTCGCCGACGCCGATGTCCTCGCCGACCTCGGTCGGGGCGAGTTCACGGTCCTGCTCGACGCGGGCCAGGCCCTCGGCGGAGAGGATGTCGTGCAGGGTGCCGGGCTGCGCGGGGACGCCCATGACATGCCCCTTGGGCATCGGCCGCAGCGCGCCCCGGGTCCAGATGGAGGCGGCCGCGGTGGCGGGCGCCTGGAGCCGGTCGCCGAGGCCGACCGCGCGGGCCAGGTCGACGCCTTCGGGGCGGCGGGCCAGCATCGACTCGGCGCCGAGGTCGACGGGCGCGCCCGCGATCTCCCCGGCCAGCAGCTTGCCGCCGAGGACCGCGCTGCCTTCGAGCACGGTCACCCGGGCACCGGCCCCGAGCAGCCGGTGGGCGGCGGCGAGTCCGGAGATCCCGCCTCCGACGACGACGATGTGCGGGGCACGGGTGGCGGCGTTGTCCATGCCTCCACTGTCTCAGACCGCGAACGACGACCCGAAACGAGTCCCGGCTCCTTGATCAACTCCCTTCCCGCAGAGGCGAGTTGACCGGTCCGCGGGACCAACGCACGGGAGGCCACCGGCCGGGCGGGGAATTCCGCGCTCCCCCGGTACGTATCTTGACCAGGAGAAGGCGGATCCGGAGCGGCTCACGAGCGGAGGCAACCCCCATGGCGGCGGAGCGACTGGTGGTCATCGGCGGTGACGCGGCGGGCATGTCAGCCGCCTCGCAGGCCCGCAGGCTGAAGGGCCCCGAGGAGCTGGAGATCGTCGCCTTCGAGCGCTCGGGCTTCACCTCGTACTCCGCGTGCGGGATCCCGTACTGGGTGGGCGGCGACGTGCCGGAGCACGACGACCTGATCGCCCGCACGCCCGAGGAGCACCGGGCCCGCGGGATCGATCTGCGGATGCGTACGGAGGTGACGGAGCTCGATGTGGAGGGCCGCCGGGTGCGGTCCCGCGAGCTCACGTCCGGGGCCGAGGAGTGGACCTCGTACGACAAGCTCGTCATCGCGACGGGGGCGCGGCCGGTGCGGCCCGCGCTGCCGGGGATCGACGCTCCGGGGGTGCACGGGGTGCACACCATCGACGACGGGCGGGCCCTGCTCGACAGCCTGGAGGCGGCCGGGGAGCGGCGCGCGGTGGTGGTCGGCGGCGGCTACATCGGCATCGAGATGGCGGAGGCGATGCTCGCCCGGGGCTTCGAGGTGGCGCTGCTCACCCGCGGCCCCGAGCCCATGCACTCGCTCGACCCGGACATGGGCCGGCGCGTCACCCGGGCGATGGAGCGCTCCGGGATCCGGGTGGTCACGAACGCCGAGGTCACCAAGGTGCTCACCGCCGGGTCGGGGCGGGTGCGCGCGGTGGCGACGGAGTCCGCCGAGCATCCGGCGGACGTGGTGGTGCTGGGCCTGGGCGTCACGCCCCGCACCGAGCTCGCCCGTGCGGCCGGTCTCCCGCTCGGCGTCGCCGGCGCGCTGCGTACGGACACGTCGATGCGGGTGCGCGGGCACGAGAACATCTGGGCGGGCGGCGACTGCGTCGAGGTGCTCGACCTGGTGTCGGGCCGGCACCGCCACATCGCGCTCGGCACGCACGCCAACAAGCAGGGCCAGGTCATCGGCTCCAACGTGGGCGGCGGGTACGGCACGTTCCCGGGGGTGGTCGGCACGGCCGTCACCAAGGTCTGCGAGACGGAGATCGCCCGCACCGGGCTCCTGGAGAGGGAGGCGCGGGAGGAGGGCCTCCAGTACGTCACGGCCACCATCGAGTCGACCAACACCGCCGGGTACTACCCGGGCGCGGCCCCGATGACGGTGAAGCTGCTGGCCGAGCGGCGCACGGGGCGGCTGCTCGGCGCCCAGATCGTGGGCGGCGCGGGTGCGGCCAAGCGGATCGACATCGCGGCGGTCGCCCTGACCGCCCGCATGACGGTGGATCAGATGACGGCCCTGGACCTCGGGTACGCCCCGCCGTTCTCGTCGGTGTGGGACCCGGTCCTGGTGGCGGCACGCAAGGCGGTGTCGGCCGTGCGCGCCGCCGGGTAGCGCTTAGCGCGCCGTCTGCTCGTGGACGTGGGCGACCAGGCGGGTCAGCGCGTCCGGGTCCATCGACGGGAGCACGCCGTGGCCGAGGTTGAAGACGTGGCCCTCCAGGCCCGCGGCCGCGTCCAGGACCTCGCGGGTCTTCGCCTCGACGGCCGCGGTCGGGGCGAACAGGACCGCCGGGTCGAGATTGCCCTGGAGCGCCTTGCCGGGGCCGACCCGGCGGGCCGCCTCGTCGAGCGGGACGCGCCAGTCGACGCCGACGACGTCCGCGCCGGCCTCGCCCATGAGGCCGAGCAGTTCGCCCGTGCCGACGCCGAAGTGGATGCGGGGGACGTTGTAGGGGGCGACCGCGTCGAAGACCTTCGCCGAGGCGGGCAGGATCGAGCGCCGGTAGTCGGCGGGGGCGAGCGCGCCCACCCAGGAGTCGAAGAGCTGGACCGCGGAGGCGCCCGCCTCGATCTGCACCTTGAGGAAGGCTGCGGTGATCTCGGCGAGGCGGTCGAGCAGGTCGGCCCAGAGCTCCGGGTCGCCGTACATCATGGCCTTGGTGTTCTCGTGGTTGCGGGACGGGCCGCCCTCCACGAGGTAGCTGGCCAGTGTGAACGGGGCGCCCGCGAAGCCGATGAGCGGCGTGGCGCCGAGCTCGCCGGTCAGCATGCCGATGGCCTCGGTGACGTAGTGGACGTCCTCGGGCGTCAGGTCGCGCAGCCGCGCCAGGTCGGCCCGGGTGCGGATCGGGTCGGCGACGACGGGGCCGACGCCCGGCTTGATGTCCAGGTCGATGCCGATGGCCTTGAGCGGGACCACGATGTCGCTGAAGTAGATGGCCGCGTCGACCTTGTGACGGCGCACCGGCTGGAGCGTGATCTCGGTGACCAGGTCGGGCCGCATGCACGACTCCAGCATGGGAATGCCCTCGCGCACCTTCAGGTACTCCGGCAGCGACCGGCCCGCCTGGCGCATGAACCAGACCGGCGTGTGCGGGACGGCTTCCCGCCTGCACGCCTTGAGGAACGCGGAGTCGTGCGTCTTGCTGTTCGGCTGGCCCACAGGGCGGTCGTTGGCGCTCACGCCCAGAATCTTCGCATGTGGCGGCAAGCCGCTGCCCCGGGCCGGGTGTCCCTACCGGCGCCGGGCGCCCGTTCCGCCTAGTCTTCCCCGCATGGCTGCCGCTCAGGGACGAACTTCGGATGGCGCTGACGGCAGGGAAGCCGCGGACGGGACCACCGTTCCGATCTCCTTCCGTCAGGCCGTCGACGCACTGCGGACGGCGCGACTGCGCCCCGAGATCGAGGTGGACGAGACCCGCCCGCCACAGCGCCTGGCCCCGTACGCCTACGCCCTGGAGGCGGCGGTCGTCGAGGGCGAGGACGACCTGGCCGACGGCCGGCTCGTCCTGCTGCACGACCCCACCGGGCACGATGCCTGGCAGGGCACCTTCCGCCTGGTCACGCTCGTACGGGCCGAACTGGAGCCGGAGATGGCGGCCGATCCGCTGCTGCCCGAGGTCTGCTGGTCGTGGCTGACCGGCGCCCTGGAGGCGCGCGGACTCTCGTACGGGGAGGCGAGCGGCACGGTCACACGGGCCGGCTCGCACTACTTCGGCGGGCTCGCGGAGCGCCTTCCGGCCACCCAGATCGAGATCCGGGCGTCGTGGACGCCGCGCGAGGGCCTGGGCGGGGTGCCGGACACGGCGGGCCACCTCGCGGCCTGGTGCGATCTGCTGTGCCAGATCGCGGGCCTGCCGCCGGTGTCGGGTCCGACCGAGGCGGGCAGCGGTGTCGTCACCCTGCCGCAGCGCCGCGACCCGCGCTGACGCGCACCCCAGGTATCCCTTTCTTCCTTCGTGACGGCCTGCGCCCCGCCTCTGGTGGGGCACAGGCCGTTTCCGCGGCCCCCCGTGCGGGTCCGCGCGCCCCGCCGATTACTCGACGATCGAGCACGTGTCCGAATTGCCCTAAATGTTTCTCACCAAATCGTGATCATTCTCTAAAGGCCGAGGGGTTTGGTGCCGAAGAGGTTTGTGACCCTAACTGCACGGTTCGCCCCGGCTTCATCCCCGAGCCGGCTACGTCCCGCACCTTTCCAGGAGGCCTGGTGTCCGTTCTTCTTGAGCAGCCCGCAAGCCTGGTCGCCTACCGCCCGAACAAGCCGACGGCCATGGTCGTCGTTGCCGACCCCCGAGTCCGCTCCACCGTCACCCGACACCTGTGGGCGCTCGGAGTACGTGACGTCATCGAGGCGTCGTCCATCGCGGAGGCCCGTCCCCGCGTCGGCAACCCGCGCGACATCTGCGTTGCCGACGTCCACCTGCCCGACGGTTCCGGGCTGACCCTGCTGTCCGAGACCCGAGCCGCGGGCTGGCCCAACGGCCTGGCCCTGTCCGCTGCCGACGACATCGGTGCCGTACGCAATGCCCTCGCGGGCGGTGTGAAGGGCTACGTCGTCACCGGCACCCGTACCAACGTCGGACACCCCGGCCGCCCCGGCGCCGCCCCCATCGGCGCCGCGGCCGCCCGCATGCACCGCCGCCCCCCGGGTGCCCCGAGTCACCCGGGCGGCTACCGCGAGCTCTCCGGCCGCGAGGTCGAGGTGCTCCGGCTGGTTGCGGAGGGCCAGTCGAACAAGGCGATCGGCGTCTCCATGGGGCTGTCCGCTCTGACCGTCAAGTCCCATCTCGCCCGGATCGCACGCAAGCTCGGCACGGGTGACCGCGCCGGCATGGTGGCCGTCGCGCTGCGTACCGGAATCATCCACTGACTGGTTTACGACCCTCGCGCGCCCGTCGACGGAACGTTCCGTCGACGGGCGCCGTGCATACACAGATACCCTTGACAGGTGACCGACGCCCATAAGACCGCAGCAGAGACAGCACTGCGAACCACCGGGGGCGCTCCCCCGGACGACGTCGACAAGGCGCCGATTCCCTTGCTGGAGCCCCGAGAGGGCATTCCGCCTGTCGTTGCCACCGATGAAGCACTGGCCGAAGTGGTCGCCGCCTTCGCGGCGGGCACCGGCCCCGTCGCCGTGGACGCCGAGCGCGCGTCCGGCTACCGCTACGGGCAGCGCGCCTACCTCGTGCAGATCCGCCGGGAGGGCGCGGGCACCGCGCTCGTCGACCCCGTCGGATGTCCGGATCTCTCCGCCCTCGGGGAGGCACTTTCGGACACCGAGTGGATCCTGCACGCCGCGACCCAGGACCTGCCGTGCCTGCGCGAAATAGGCATGGTGCCCTCCCGGATCTTCGACACCGAGCTCGCCGGGCGGCTCGCGGGCTTCCCGCGTGTGGGCCTCGGGGCGATGGTCGAGAGCGTGCTCGGGTACGCCCTGGAGAAGGGCCACTCGGCGGTCGACTGGTCGACCCGTCCGCTCCCCGAGCCCTGGCTGCGCTACGCCGCCCTGGACGTGGAGCTCCTGGTCGATCTGCGCGACGCGCTGGAGAAGGAGCTCGACCGGCAGGGCAAGCTGGAGTGGGCCCGCGAGGAGTTCGACGCGATCGCCTCCGCACCGCCCGCGCCGCCCCGCAAGGACCCCTGGCGCCGCACCTCCGGCATGCACAAGGTGCGCAGGCGCCGGCAGATGGCCGCCGTGCGCGAGCTGTGGAACGCCCGGGACAAGGTGGCGCAGCGCCGTGACGTCTCGCCGGGCAAGGTGCTGAGCGACTCCGCGATCATCGAGGCCTCGCTCGCGCTGCCCGCACACGTGAACGCGCTGACCGCTCTGCCCGGCTTCGGGCACCGGATGGGCCGGCGTCAGCTGGAGCAGTGGCAGGCCGCCGTCGACCGGGCGAAGGCGCTGACGGAGGCCGAACTTCCACAGCCCGGCCAGCCGTTGCAGGGCCCGCCCCCGCCACGTTCCTGGGCGGACAAGGACCCGGCCGCGGCGGCCCGGCTCTCGGCGGCCCGCACCGCCGTCTCGGAGCTCGCCGAGCGGCTGAACATGCCGCAGGAGAACCTGATCACCCCGGACACCGTGCGCAGGGTCTGCTGGGAGCCGCCGGGTGACCGCTCCGAGGCCGCCGTCGCCGAGGCGCTGGCCTCCTACGGTGCCAGGCGCTGGCAGATCGAGCAGGTCACGCCGCTGCTCTCGGCGGCGCTGACGGACACCCCGGCCAAGTCCTGACCGGCTGAACGGGTCGGGCCCGCGGCACCTCCATGGCGCTGCGGGCCCAGAATTCCCCAAGACCGGACCGTATCCAACAGCCTCGAACAGCTTTAGGCTGTGCGCCGCATCAGATTCTTTCAGTGCACCGCACCACGGAAGGAATGACATGCGCACGCCATTACGCGCGGCGGCTCTCGCGGTCACCACCGTGCTCGCCCTGGGCGCCGCCGGCCTCACCGCCACCGCGCCCGCCGCACAGGCCCGCCCGACGGCGCCCGCCGCCGCCCACACCGTCGGCCACGACGACCACGCCCTCACCATCGACGGCAAGCCGCTCTCCATCTGGTCCGGCGAGTTCCACTACTGGCGGCTGCCCAGCCCCGACGCGTGGCGCGACGTCCTGCAGAAGATGAAGGCGGGCGGCTTCAACGCGGCCTCCATCTACTTCGACTGGGACTTCCACTCCCCGAAGCCCGGCGTCTACGACTTCACGGGCGTCCGGGACGTCGACAAGCTGCTCGACATCGCGCGCGAGGTGGGGATCTACGTCATCGCCCGCCCCGGCCCGTACATCAACGCCGAGACCGACGGCGGCGGCTTCCCCGGCTGGCTGGTCACCCAGAAGGGCAAGGCCCGCACCACGGCGCCCGACTATCTGGCCGCCGCCGACGAATGGCTCTCCAGGATCGACCCGGTCCTGGCCCGCCACCAGCTGACCAACGGCACCGGCACGGTCATCGCCTACCAGGTGGAGAACGAGTACTACCAGGACACCCCCGACGGCCACGCCTACATCCGGCACCTGGTCGACAAGGCGCACGCGGACGGCATCACCGTGCCGCTGACGGGCAACCACAACGGCGTGTTCGCCAAGGAACTCGACATCGACGGGCACGACTCCTACCCGCAGGGCTTCAACTGCTCCAGCCCCGACACCTGGCACGGGCTGCCCGATCTGTCCGGTGCGAAATCGAGTGACGAACCGCTGTTTCTGGCCGAATTCCAGGGCGGCTCCTTCGACCCGTGGGGCGGCCCCGGCTTCGACAAGTGCCGCCGCCTCACCGACGGCGACTTCGAGAAGGCCGCCTACGAGAACAACATCGCCTCGGGCGCCACGATGCAGAACTTCTACATGGCCTACGGCGGCACCTCCTGGGGCTGGCTGCCCTCACCCGGCGCGGTCTACAGCTCGTACGACTACGGCGCGCCGATCCGCGAGGACCGCCAGCTCAGCGAGAAGTACCTGGTCGACAAGCGGCTCGGGTACCTGGTGCAGTCGGTGGCGCCGCTGACTAAGACGCAGAGCGCGACGGCGAGCGCGCCCGACAACGCCTCGGTGCTGCGCCGCGACCGGCGCAACCCCGACGACGGCACCACGATCACCGTCGTGCGGCACAAGGACGTCAACAACAAGGCGAAGGACACCACGCATCTGGCGCTCGGCGGGTACGCGTCGGTGCCGCAGGAGCCCGGCACGGCGCTGACGGTCGACGGCCGCGACTCGAAGCTCCTCGTCTCCGACTACGCGATGGACCACCAGCGACTGACGTACTCGACGTCCGAGCTCATGACGCACGGGACGTTCGGCGCGCGGGACGTCGCGCTGCTGTACGGACGGCACGGTCAGGACGGCGAGAGCGTGCTGCGGTATGCGGCGCGGCCCGGCGTGAAGGTGCTGAGCGGGCAGGTCGGGCAGACGTGGGACGCGGCGACCGGCGACCTGCGCCTCAACTACAGACACGACGGCCTGGCGCAGGTCCTCATCACCCCGTCGAACGGTTCAACTCCCTTGCTCCTACTGCTTGCTGACGACGCGACAGCCGACACGTACTGGCGGCTCGACACCCCGCAGGGGCCGGTCCTGGCGAGCGGTCCGGAGCTCCTGAGGACCGCCTCGTACGACAGGGGCGTACTGAAGCTCACCGGGGACACCGACAAGGCGGCCTCGCTGCACGTCCTGACCGGTGCGCCCGCGACGTCGGTGAGCTGGAACGGGCGACCCGCGCCGGGCGCGCTCGACACGACGGGGAGCGCGCTCGCCGGGCCGAAGCCGGCCTCCCTTCCGGCGCTGGGCAGCTGGAAGGTCCAGCGCGAGACTCCGGAGGCGGAGCCCGGGTTCGACGACGCGGCGTGGCGGGCCGCCGACAAGCCGGTGCTCTCGGCGGACGACTACGGCTTCCACGCCGGGTCGATCTGGTACCGGGGCCACTTCGCGGCCGCCGGCACGGAGTCGGGCATCCAGGTCGACGCCACCACGGGCAAGGGCGGCGCGTACCTGGCGTGGCTCAACGGCACCTATCTGGGCAGCTCCGCGGATGCGACGCATCTGTTCGCGGTGCCGGGCGGGGTCCTGAAGGCGGGCAAGGACAACGTCCTCGCGGTGCTCGCGGCCGACATGGCGCACGAGCAGGACTGGTCGGCCGACGACAGCCACAAGCAGCCGCGCGGGCTGACGTCGGTGCGGCTCGTGGGCTCGGCGAAGCAGATCGGGTGGCGCCTGCAGGGCGCGCTCGGCGGCGAGGACCTCGTCGATCCGGTGCGCGGCGGGCTCAACACCGGTGGCCTGTACGGCGAACGCCAGGGCATGCACCTGCCCGGCTACCCGGACGGCGGCTGGCCTTCCACCTCCCTGCCTGACACGCGCTCCGGCGCCGCCGGGGTCTCCTGGTACCGCGCCGCCTTCGACCTGGACCTGCCACAGGGCCAGGACGTACCGCTCGGCCTGACGATCTCGGACGACAAGGCGAAGCACTACCGGGCGCTCGTGTACGTCAACGGCTGGATGACCGGCCTGTACGTGAACGCCCTCGGGCCGCAGAAGTCGTTCCCGGTGCAGCCCGGCATGCTGCGCACCCACGGCCACAACACGGTCGCCATCGCGGTGATCGGCGAGGACGCGGGCGGCGACGGGCTCGGGAAGGTGACCCTGGACGCGTACGGGAACCACACGACGCCGCTGCGGTACGGGGACATCGCCTCGCCGGGCTGGTCGGCAGCGACGAACCGCGATCCCCGGGCAGGCGCGGATGTACGGATCTCGGCGCCGGACACGATCGGGCGGGGTGCGGCGGGCGAGGTGACGGCGTCCTTCACGCCGCGCCGGACGGCGGCGCGGGACGCCTCGCTCACCGTGCGGCTGCCCGACGGATGGACGGCCTCCGCGCCGCTCACCCAGGCGCTGGGGGACGTGCCGGCCGGGCGCACGGTGACGCGCGCCTGGAAGGTGACGGCGGCGAGTGGTTCGGGGCCCTGGTCGGCGGTGCTCTCGGCGGCGGCGCGGTACCGGGGCGGCACGGCCTCCGCGGCGGCGGGCGTGGCCTCGCCGCCCCCTTCGCCGGGGGCCGGGGCGCACGACGTCGCGGATCTCGACTTCACCGCGACGAACGGATGGGGGCCGGTGGAGCGCAACACCTCCAACGGGGAGGACGCGGCGGGCGACGGACGCCCGATGTCCATCGCGGGCGTGCCGTACGCGAAGGGGCTCGGGGTGCACGCGGCCGGGGACGTGAGGGTGTTCCTCGGCGGGGCGTGCTCGCGGTTCACGGCGTCGGTGGGGGTGGACGACGAGACGGGCGGGGGCGGTTCGGTGGCCTTCTCCGTCCTGGCGGACGGGCGTGCGGTGGCTGCGACGGGGGTGCTGCGGGGGCGGGGGGCCGCGGTCCCGCTGGCCGCGGACGTGTCGGGCGCGCAGGTGGTCGACCTGGTCGTGACCGACGGGGGTGACGGGAACGGGCTGGACCACGGGGACTGGGCGGGGGCGACGCTGACCTGCGGGTAGTAGCCCCACCCCGCCCCTGCCGGGGTGGACCCTCCGGGGGGAGGGTCCACCCCGTCGGGATGCATCCCCAGCCCGTCCGGCGTTTGAGGACGAGCGCCCTTCAGGCGCGATACGGAGTCTGGGGCGCAGCCCCAGGAAGGGCCGGGGGCCCGCAGCCGCACGGGCCCCCGGGGGCCACCCGGGGTGTGACGTTCGCCGCTCCCGCCCCCAAGGGTGGGCAGCGGGGTTACTCGTAAGTAGCATGGGCGGGGTGAGCGCGCGCTCAGTCGCGTGCGCAGCAGTGCAGTGCCACCCCGCACCCTGGAGGAGAGCCATCGTGCCTCGTACCGTCAGGGACGTCGTCTTCGTCGACGGCGTCCGCACCCCGTTCGGCAAGGCGGGCCCGAAGGGCATCTACCACGAGACCCGGGCCGACGATCTGGTCGTCAAGGCGATCCGGGAGCTGCTGCGCCGCAACCCGGCCCTCGACCCCGCGAAGATCGACGAGGTCGCCATCGCCGCGACCACGCAGATCGGCGACCAGGGCCTGACCCTGGGCCGTACCGCCGGCATCCTCGCGGGCCTCCCGCAGTCCGTGCCCGGCTACTCCATCGACCGCATGTGCGCGGGCGCCCTGACCGCCGTGACCTCGGTCGCCGGCTCGATCGCGTTCGGCGCGTACGACGCCGTGATCGCCGGTGGCGTCGAGCACATGGGCCGCCACCCCATGGGCGAGGGCGTCGACCCGAACCCGCGGTTCGTCAGCGAGAAGCTGGTCGACGAGTCCGCCCTCTTCATGGGCATGACCGCCGAGAACCTGCACGACCGCTACCCGCAGATCACCAAGCTGCGCGCCGACGAGTACGCGGTCCGCTCGCAGGAGAAGGCCGCCAAGGCGTACGCCGACGGCAAGATCCAGCAGGACCTCGTGCCGATCTCGGTGCGCAACACCAACGCCGAGGTGGGCGAGACCGGCTGGGGTCTCGTCACCGCCGACGAGCCGATGCGTCCGGGCACCACCCTGGAGAGCCTCGCGGGCCTCAAGACGCCGTTCCGTGTGCACGGCAACGTCACCGCGGGCAACGCGGCCGGCCTCAACGACGGCGCCACCGCGTCGATCATCGCGTCCGAGGAGTTCGCGCGGGAGAACAACCTCCCCGTGAAGATGCGCCTCGTCTCGTACGCCTTCGCCGGCGTCGAGCCGGAGGTCATGGGCTACGGCCCGATCCCGGCGACCGAGAAGGCCCTCGCCAAGGCGGGGCTGTCGATCGAGGACATCAACCTCTTCGAGATCAACGAGGCGTTCGCCGTCCAGGTCCTCGCGTTCCTGGACCACTACGGCATCGCCGACGACGACGCGCGCGTCAACCAGTACGGCGGCGCCATCGCCTACGGTCACCCGCTCGCCTCCTCCGGCGTACGCCTGATGACGCAGCTGGCCCGGCAGTTCGAGGAGCAGCCGGAGGTCCGCTACGGCCTCACCACCATGTGCGTCGGCTTCGGCATGGGCGCCACGGTCATCTGGGAGAACCCGCACCACAAGGACGCCGGAGGCAGCAAGTGAGCACCACCACCGCTGAGCTTCTCAAGGGCGCGGCCGAGCTGTTCCCCGACGAGGTCGTGACGTCCGCGCACGTCCGTCACCTGGAACTGCCGTACGGGGCGGGCAGGTTCGCCCTCATCACGCTCGACAACGGCTTCGACCACACCAAGCCGACCACCTTCGGACCGGGCTCGCTGGCGAACCTCAACGCCGCCATCGACCAGGTCGAGAAGGAGGCCGCCGAGGGCGCCATCGTCGGCGCCGGTGTCACGGGCAAGCCGTTCATCTTCGCGGTCGGCGCCGACCTCAAGGGCGTCGAGATCCTTAAGCGCCACGAGGACGCCCTGGCCATCGGCAAGAGCGGCCACGAGGTCTTCAAGCGCCTGGCCGCGCTGGCCGTGCCGACCTTCGCCTACTACAACGGTGCCGCGATGGGCGGCGGTGTCGAGGTCGGTCTGCACTGCACCTACCGCACCGTCTCCAAGGCGCTGCCCGCGTTCTCGCTGCCCGAGGTCTTCCTCGGCCTCGTCCCGGGCTGGGGCGGCTGCACGCTGCTCCCCAACCTGATCGGCGCCGACAAGGCCGTCTCGGTCATCATCGAGAACTCGCTGAACCAGAACCGCCAGCTCAAGGGCAAGCAGGTCTTCGAACTCGGCATCGCCGACGCCCTCTTCGAGGGTGCCGACTTCCTGGAGCAGTCCCTCATCTGGACCGCGAACGTCCTGAAGGGCGACGTCACGGTCGAGCGCCCCGAGGTCGACCGCGGCGAGGCCTGGGACCAGGCCGTCGCCAAGGGCCGCTTCATCGCCGACTCGAAGGTGCACGGCGCCGCCCCGGCCGCCTACCGCGCCCTCGACATCATCGCGGCGTCCAAGGACGGCGACCTCCAGGCCGGCTTCGACGCCGAGGACACCGCGCTCGCCGACCTGATCATGGGTGGCGAACTGCGGTCCGGCATCTACGCGTTCAACCTGGTCCAGAAGCGCGCCAAGCGCCCGGCCGGCGCCCCGGACAAGAACCTGGCGCGCCCGGTCACCAAGGTCGGCGTCGTGGGTGCGGGCCTGATGGCCTCGCAGCTCGCCCTGCTGTTCCTGCGCCGCCTGGAGGTGCCGGTCGTCCTGACCGACATCGACCAGGAGCGCGTCGACAAGGGCGTGGGCTACGTCCACGCCGAGATCGACAAGCTGCTCTCGAAGTCCCGGATCAACCAGGACAAGGCCAACCGTCTCAAGGGCCTGGTCTCCGGTGTCCTCGACAAGGCCGAGGGCTTCTCGGACGCCGACTTCATCATCGAGGCCGTCTTCGAGGAGATCGGCGTCAAGCAGCAGGTGTTCGCGGAGGTCGAGGCGGTCGCCCCGGCGCACGCGATCCTCGCCACCAACACCTCCTCGCTCTCGGTCACCGAGATGGCGTCGAAGCTGAAGCACCCCGAGCGGGTCGTCGGCTTCCACTTCTTCAACCCGGTCGCGATCCTGCCGCTCCTGGAGATCGTCCGCGGCGAGCAGACCGACGACGTCTCGCTGGCCACGGCCTTCGGCGTCGCGCGCAAGCTGAAGAAGACCGCGGTCCTGGTGAAGGACGCCCCGGCGTTCGTCGTCAACCGCATCCTGACCCGCTTCATGGGCGAGATCCAGAACGTCATCGACGAGGGCACCCCGGTCGCCGTCGCCGAGAAGGCCGTCGAGCCGCTCGGTCTGCCGATGTCGCCGCTGGTCCTCCTGGAGCTGGTCGGCCCGGCCATCGGTCTGCACGTGTCCGAGACCCTCAACCGCGCCTTCCCGGACCGCTTCACGGTCTCGGAGAACCTGGCCGCGGTCGTGAAGGCCGGCAAGCGCGGCTTCTACGTGTACGACTCCGGCAAGCCGGAGCTGGACCCGGAGGTCGCCGCGCTCCTCAAGCAGGGCGATGTCGCCCTGACCGAGGAGCAGACCCGGGACCGCGTCCTGGACGCGGTGGCGCAGGAGATCGGTCTGATGCTGGACGAGGGCGTCGTCGCCGAGGCCCAGGACATCGACCTCTGCCTGATCACGGGCGCCGGCTGGCCCTTCCACCTGGGCGGCATCACGCCGTACCTGGACCGCGAAGGCGTCTCTGAGCGCGTCAACGGCAAGAAGTTCCTGGCGCAGGGCATCGCGAGCGTCCCCGCGTAACACGGCCCCACAGCAGAGGCCCCGCACTTCGGTGCGGGGCCTCTGCCGTTCCCAAGTCCCGGCCCGGGCAAGGCTGTTGACGGTATGTCATCCCTGCATGAAAGGCCCGGGACCGGTGATCCGGTCCCGGGCCTCTCCGTGCGGTGCGGTGTGCGTCAGACCTGCTGCCAGGCCTCCAGGGCCAGGCCCGGCTCGTCCGTGCGCTGGCGGGTGATGCGCAGGCCGCCGTCCGGGGTGAACACGCCGAGGACGATCCGGCCGTCGGCGTCCAGCGCCAACGCCGGGGCGCCCGCGCAGACTTCGCCGGTCGGCGTCCAGGTGACCCCAGCGTCCTCCTGCTCGCTGGGGTAGGCCGCTATCGCGGGACGGCCGTCGCGGTCGCGCTGGGCCAGCACCGTGCAGTCGACACCGTCGATCTCCTTGCGGAGCAGCGCGACCGGGCCCGAACCCCGGCCGCCGAGCGGCGTGGCGGGGCCGTCACCGCGCCAGGCGCGCAGCTCGCCGGACTTGGCGTCGCGCAGGAAGAAGGTGATGCGGCCGCCCTCCGAGGTGACCAGGCCGGTGATGGTGCCGGTCTCGGGGTCGGCGGCCAGCTTGTCGATCTCCACGAAGGAGGCCTTCGCGTCGGCCCGTTCGAAGCGCATGATGCCGGTGTTGGACGGCGCGTGGATGACCATCCGGCCAGCCTCGCCCGCCACGACCGATATCGAGCGGTCGGCCCCGTTTCCGTTGAGGTCGGCCCAGCCCGCCCACTTGCCCGACGGCTCCTGGCCGCGCGCGGAGACCCCGCCGAAGGCGTTGCGCACCACGATCTGGGCGTTGCCCGCCGAGTCCACGCCCACCGAGGGGTGGCCCATCTTGAGGCCCTTCTCCCAGTCCCGGCGCGGATACGGGGAGCCGACCACGGCCCAGTTCTTGACCGGGCGGCCCGTCTGGTACTGGATGGCGTGGACGAGCTCGGCCCAGGTGCCGCCGTCCTCCATGGGGGTGTGCCGCAGCGCCGTCATGTGCACATAGCCGTCGGCGCCCTGCGCGATCGAGAGGTGCGACTGGAGGCCTTTGCCCGGGGCGACCAGGTCGGGGCCCGTCCAGGCGCCGCCCGGCCGCGACTCGGTCCAGCGGGCCACGCCGCCGGTGGCGGGCGCGTACGCGGAGAGCCGGCCGTCCTTGCCGAGCCGGAGCCAGCCGGTGACGGTGGGGCGGCCGTCCTCGGTCTCCACGACCGGGGTGGCGCGGGTCGGCGCGGTGACGATGCCGCCGGACCTGGCGGGCTCCCCGCCCGATGTCTGTCGAGACCTCAGTGCCATGGTCCACGACCACCTTTCCCCACCGGATCCGCGCGACGCGTCCGGGTCCAGCAAAACAGCGACTTTCTGCCGACCATAACACTGGTATGGGCCCCGGTTTTCCCCCGGTATTTCCGTCCCGACGTGCGGCTTTTCGACACCCGACTCGGGGGTGGCGGGCGGGGTTCCGCTCGCTGTCGTTCACCCGGTCGGGTGAAGTTCAGCCGGGCCGCGGCGGGCGAACAGTACGTCTGCGGATGCCCGCCGGGCCGGCCCGGGTCCGCCGGCCGCGGTCCGCGCACCGCAGGGCCGCCGCCGTGAAGGGCAGCATGAACGGCGTGCCACCCTGTGCGGCCCCGTATGCCCTGTTCAGGAGGGACATACGGGGCCGCGGCGGAATCGGGCTCCGCTCAACGGGAGTTGCGTGCGAAGCGGGCTACTGGGCGTCGCGTCCGACACGGGCTTCGATCCGGCTGTGCCTGCGGCCGTAGCCGAAGTAGATGACGACGCCGATCGCCATCCAGACGCCGAACCGGATCCAGGTCTCGGCGGGCAGGTTGAGCATCAGCCACAGCGAGGCGGCCACCGCGGCCGCGGGCACCCAGGGCACCAGCGGGGTGCGGAAGGCGCGGGGCAGGTCGGGGCGGGTGTGGCGCAGGATGACGACGCCGATCGCGACGACGACGAAGGCGAACAGGGTGCCGATGTTGACCAGTTCGGCGAGCTCGCTGAGGCTGGTGAAGCCCGCGACGATCGCGATGATCACGCCGAGCAGGATGGTCGGCCGGTGCGGGGTGCGGAAGCGCGGGTGGACGTGGGAGAAGAACCGCGGCAGCAGCCCGTCCCGGCTCATCGCGAAGAACACCCGGGTCTGGCCGAGCAGCAGGATCATGCACACCGTGGTCAGACCGACCGCGGCGCCGAAGCTGATGACGCCCGCGAAGAACGGATGGCCGGTGGCCTTGAAGGCGTCGGCGAGCGGCGCGTCCACCGAGAGCTGGCTGTAGTGCTGCATGCCGGTGACGACGATGGAGACGGCCACGTACAGGATCGTGCAGATCAGGAGGGAGCCGAGGATGCCTCGGGGCATGTCCCGCTGCGGGTTCCTGGTCTCCTCGGCGGCGGTCGCCACGACGTCGAAGCCGATGAAGGCGAAGAACACGACCGAGGCGGCGGTGAAGATGCCCATCACGCCGAAGTTGGTGGGGGCGTAGCCGGACATCAGCTCGATGAGCGGGGCCTTGAGGTTGCCGCCCGCGGTCTGCGGCTGCGCGGTGGGGATGAACGGCGAGTAGTTGCCGGACTTGATGAAGAACGCGCCCGCGACGATCACGATGAGGACGACCGTCACCTTGACGGCGACGACGACCGAGGTGACCCGGGCCGACAGCTTCATGCCGAGCACGAGGATGGCGGTGAGCACCAGGACGAGGGCGGCCGCCAGGATGTCGAAGCCGAACCCGTGGGCGCCGTCACGGCCGCCGAGCGACGCGGGCAGGTGCCAGCCCGCGTTGTCGAGCAGCGAGCGGACGTAGCCGGACCAGCCGACCGCCACCACCGCGGTCCCGAGGGCGAATTCGAGCACCAGGTCCCAGCCGATGATCCACGCGGGCAGCTCGCCGAGCGAGGCGTAGGAGAAGGTGTACGCGGATCCGGCCACCGGCACCGTCGAGGCGAACTCGGCGTAGCACAGGGCGGCCAGCGCGCAGACGACGCCCGCCACCACGAACGCGAGCGAGACCGCGGGCCCGGCGTTCTCCTTGGCGACCTTGCCCGTGAGGACGAAGATGCCGGTGCCGATGATGACTCCGACCCCGAAAACGGTGAGGTCGAGAGCGGACAGGGACTTTTTGAGTGCGTGTTCTGGCTCCTCTGTGTCCTGCATGGACTGCTCGATCGATTTGGTCCGGAACAGACCGGTACTGGCCACCCGTGCACCTCCGCTAGCTCAACGTCCTCGCCATGATCGGGAGGAGTGGCGGTACGGGTACCGGGCTGAGCGCTTTATTCACGCGAACGGGCCGGACCGATCACCCGTACAGGGAGATCGGTCCGGCCCGTTGACCGAACGGTCACATCATCAGTCGCGGGCGGGCTCCGCGGCGGCCCGGCTCTCCTCGAACCGGCCGTCCAGCTTCGAGACGAGACCGGTGACCTGACGTGCGATGTCCGGTGCGGTCAGGCCGATCTCCGCCATGACCTCGCCGCGCGAGGCGTGGTCGAGGAAGCGGGGCGGAATGCCGAAGTCCCGCAGCGGCACGTCCACGCCGGCGTCGCGCAGCGCCTGGCTGACCGCCGAACCGACGCCGCCCGCGCGGCTGTTGTCCTCGACGGTGACGACGACGCGGTGCTGCTCGGCGAGCGGCGCCATGGCCTCGTCGACCGGCTTGACCCAGCGCGGGTCGACCACGGTCGTCGAGATGCCCTGGGCATCGAGCAGGTCGGCGATCTCCAGGCACATCGGCGCGAGCGCGCCGACGGAGACCAGGAGCACGTCCGGGCGCACGACGGTGTCGGCGGGCCGACGCAGTACGTCCATGCCGCCGATGCGGCCGACGGCCTTGACGGCGGGGCCGACCGCGCCCTTGGAGAAGCGCACCACGGTCGGGGCGTCCTCGACCTCGACGGCCTCGCGCAGCTGGGCCCGTACCTGGTCGGCGTCGCGCGGGGCCGCGATCCTGAGGTCGGGCACGACCTGGAGGATCGACATGTCCCACATGCCGTTGTGCGAGGCGCCGTCGGTGCCGGTGACACCGGCCCGGTCGAGCACGAAGGTCACGCCGCACTTGTGCAGGGCGACGTCCATGAGGACCTGGTCGAAGGCGCGGTTGAGGAACGTGGCGTACACCGCGAAGACCGGGTGCAGGCCGCCGGTGGCCAGGCCCGCGGCAGAGACCGCGGCGTGCTGCTCGGCGATGCCGACGTCGTAGACGCGCTCCGGGAAGGCCTTGGCGAACTTGTCGAGGCCGACCGGCTGGAGCATGGCCGCGGTGATCGCGACGATGTCCTCGCGCTCCTTGCCGAGCTTGACCATCTCCTCGCCGAACACGGAGGTCCAGTCGAGGCCGGAGGTCGACACGGGCAGGCCGGTGTCGGGGTGGATCTTGCCGACGGCGTGGAAGCGGTCGGCCTCGTCGGCGAGCGCCGGCTGGTAGCCGCGGCCCTTCTCGGTGAGGCAGTGCACGATGACCGGGCCGCCGAAGCGCTTGGCGCGCTGCAGGGCCGACTCCAGGGCGTCGATGTCGTGCCCGTCGATGGGGCCGACGTACTTGAGGCCCAGGTCCTCGAACATGCCCTGCGGGGCGATGAAGTCCTTGAGGCCCTTCTTGGCGCCGTGCAGCGTCTCGTACAGCGGCTTGCCGACGACCGGGGTGCGCTCCAGGAGGTCCTTGCCCTTGGCCAGGAAGCGCTCGTAGCCGTCGGTGGTGCGCAGGGTCGCCAGGTGGTTGGCGAGGCCGCCGATGGTCGGCGCGTACGAGCGCTCGTTGTCGTTGACCACGATCACCAGGGGGCGGTCCTTGGCGGCGGCGATGTTGTTCAGCGCCTCCCAGGCCATGCCGCCGGTCAGGGCACCGTCGCCGATGACGGCCACCACGTGGTCGTCCTTCTTCAGCACCTCGTTCGCCTTGGCGAGGCCGTCGGCCCAGCCGAGGACCGTGGAGGCGTGGCTGTTCTCGATGAAGTCGTGCTCCGACTCGGCGCGCGCCGGGTATCCGGACAGGCCGCCCTTCATCTTCAGCTTCGAGAAGTCCTGCCGCCCGGTGAGCAGCTTGTGGACGTAACTCTGGTGTCCGGTGTCCCAGAGGACCTTGTCCCTGGGGGATTCGAAAACGCGGTGCAGTGCGATGGTCAGTTCCACCACACCGAGGTTCGGACCGAGGTGTCCGCCGGTCTTGGAGACCGCGTCCACCAGGAAGGTCCGGATCTCTGCCGCCAGCTGGTCGAGCTGCTCCGGGCTGAGCCGGTCAAGATCGCGCGGTCCCCTGATACGGGTAAGCAGCGGCACCCGTGCCTCCTTGCATCCGTGCTGGTCGAGCATGCCGATCCGTTGAGTCTAATGTTCCGCCCGGGGCCGCGGTCGCGGGGCGGTGCGTTCTGTGTCACCCGTGCGGCTGACGGGCTCCGCCGCGCGCAGACGTGCCCGGCACCTCAGGGGCACCGGGCACATCGGCAAGCGGGCAGGTCAGGCGCGGCCCGCGGACTTCTGGGTCTTGCGGGTGACGGCGTCGATGATCACGGTGATCAGGAGCACACCGCCGGTGATCATCTGCTGGACGGCCGCAGCGACGCCTTCGAGGGCGAGGCCGTACTGGATCGAGACGATCACCAGCACACCGAGGAGCGCGTTCCAGGTGCGGCCGCGGCCGCCGAACAGGCTGGTGCCGCCGATGACGGCCGCCGCGATGGCGTTCATCAGGAGCTCGCCGCTGCCCGCGCCCTGGTTGGCCGCGCTGATCTTGGACGCGATGAAGAGGCCGCCGACGGCCGCGAAGGTGCCGGAGATCGCGAAGACCGAGGTGCGGACCAGGACGATGTTGATGCCGGCCCGGCGGGAGGCCTCGACGCTGCCGCCGAGCGCGAAGATCTTTCGGCCGTACGAGGTGCGGCGGAGCACGAAGTCGGTGACGATCAGCACCGCGAGGAAGATCACCACGGCCAGCGGCAGGCCCTTGTACTGGTTGAACATGTAGGCCGCCGCGAAGGCCACCACGGCGAGCAGCGCCGTGCGGAGCACGATCTCGTTGAGCGGCCGCGACGGGACGCCCGCGGCCTCACGGCGGCGGCTGTCGAAGAACGCGGACAGGAAGTACACGGCGACGGCCACCACTGCGGCGCCGTAGGCCACCGCGACATCGCTGAAGAAGTAGTTCGACAGGTTGTAGAAGACACCGGAGCCGTTGGTGTTGATCGTGCCGTTCTCGCCCAGGATCTTCAGCATGAAGCCGTTCCAGAACAGCAGACCGGCCAGCGTGACGGCGAAGGCGGGGACGCCGATCCTCGCGAAGATGAAGCCGTGGATGGCGCCCGCGACCGTACCCGAGAGGATGGCCAGCAGCAGCGCCAGCCACTCGGGCACGCCGTGCAGGATGCTCAGCACCGCGAAGGACGCGCCCGCCACACCGCTGACCGAGCCGACCGACAGGTCGATCTCGCCGAGCAGCAGCACGAAGACGATCCCCACCGCGATCATGCCCGTGCCGACCATGGCGACGGAGATGTCCGAGAGGTTGCCCGCGGTGAGGAAGTTCGAGTTCAGGCTCTGGAAGACGATGCAGATGATGACCAGGCCGACGATGACGGGCAGCGCGCCCAGGTCACCGGCCCGCACCTTGCGCTTGAACTCGCCGATGTAGCCGGTGAGGCCCTGCTCGCGCACGAGGAGTCGGGGGTCGACGACGGTGGACGCCGCATCCGCCGCGGGCGGCGCGTCCACGGGAGCCGCGTGCGGCTTGCCGAGGTCGGTCGGGGAGGTCTTGTCGGTGTTCACTTCTGAGCCTCCGCGTTGCGCGCCGCACGGCGGGTCACGGCGTTGTCCGTGGCTCCGGTGATGGCGGAGATGATCTCTTCCTGCGAGGTGGTCTTCACATCGAAGACACCGTTGTTCCGGCCGAGCCGGAGCACCGCGACCTTGTCGGCGACGGCCTTCACATCGGCCATGTTGTGGCTGATGAGGACGACCGCGTGGCCGCGCTCGCGCAGCCGCTCCACGAGGTCGAGGACCTGCGCGGTCTGCTCGACGCCGAGCGCCGCGGTCGGCTCGTCGAGGATGACGAGCTTGGGCTCGCCGAGCATCGAGCGGGCGATGGCCACGGTCTGGCGCTGACCGCCGGAGAGCGAGGCGATCGGGATGCGCACGCTCGGGATGCGGATCGACAGCGTGGTGAGCAGCTCGCGCGAGCGGCGCTCCATCTCGACCTCGTCGAGGACGCCGCGCTTCTTCAGCTCGCGTCCGAGGTAGAGGTTGCCGACGACGTCGATGTTGTCGCACAGCGCGAGGTCCTGGTAGACGGTCGCGATGCCGAGGCTCTGGGCGTCGTGCGGCTTGCCGATCTGGACGGCCTTGCCCTCCCACTCGATGACGCCGTCATCGATGGGGTGCACGCCGGCGATCGTCTTGACCAGCGTGGACTTTCCGGCGCCGTTGTCGCCCACCAGGGCGACCACTTCACCGGCGTGGACCTCAAGCTCTACGTCGGTGAGCGCCTGAACGGCACCGAACCGCTTGGAGACCCCGCGCAACGCCAACACGGGCGTAGCGGACACGTGAACCATCTCCTTCGCCGCCTGACCGGCGGGGATGCCGCGCCCCAAGGGGTGGGGGCGCGGAGGTCGAGCAGAAGAGAACAGAAGAGACACAGAGAGGGGGAAACGTTCCGTCCGGCGCCCGCGCCGCAGCGGGGGCTGAAAGGCGGGCACGGGGCGCCGGAGGAGCTTCGGAGTGCTCAAGTCCCTTGTGCGAAAGGGACGGAAAGGGACTTGGCGGGGGACCTACTTGAGGCCGAGCGCGTCGCAGGCGGCCTTGTAGTTGGCCGTGCAGATGTCGGCGATCGTGTAGATCTTGTCCTTGATGACGGTGTCGTTGATGTTGTCCTTGGTCAGCGAGACGACCGGGACGATCGTGGACGGGACGGCCTTGGTGGTCGGCGAGTCGACCTTCTTCGCGCCCAGGGAGCCGAGGTCCTGGCCCTTGGCGAGCTTGACCGCCATCTCGGCGGCGATGGCGTCCTCCTGCGGGTAGGACTTGTAGACGCTCATGTACTGCTCGCCCGAGATGATCCGCTGCACACCCGCGAGCTCGGCGTCCTGGCCGGTGACCGGCGGGAGCTTGGCGAGGCCGGCCGCCTTGAGGGCGGTGATGATGCCGCCGGCCATGCCGTCGTTGGCGGAGTAGACGCCGATGACCTTGTCCTTGCCGAGGGCGGAGAGCGCGGCCTCCATGTTGGAGTTGGCGTTCTCGGGCTTCCACTCCTTGGTGTCGTACTCCTTCCCGATGTTCACCTTGCCGTCGAGCTCGGCGTGGGCGCCCTTCTTGAAGAGCGCGGCGTTCGGGTCGGTGACGGCGCCGTTCATCATGACGATGTCGCCGGACTTGGCCTTGTCGCCCAGGGCCTGGAGGAGGGCCTTGCCCTGCACGTGGCCGACTTCCTCGTTGTCGAAGGACACGTAGGAGTCGATGGGGCCCTCGGCGAGGCGGTCGAAGGCGACGACCGGGATGCCGGCCTCCTTGGCCTTCTTGACCGAGCCCGCGATGGCCTTGGAGTCGACCGCGTCCACGATGAGCGCGTCCACCTTGTTGGTGATCATCGTGTCGGCCTGCTGGTTCTGGGTCGTCGCGTCCTGCTTGGCGTTCGCGTAGACGATCTGGCCCTTGCCGTTGGTCAGCTCCTTGACCTTGGCCTCGATCAGCGGCTTGTCGAACTTCTCGTAGCGCGCGGTCTGGTTCTCGGGGAGCAGCAGGCCGATCTTGAGGTCGTCGCCCTTCTTGGAGCCGCCGGACGACTTGGTGCCGCCGCCGGACTCCTTGGCACTGCCACAGGCGGCGAGCGAGACGGCCATCGCGGTGGCGGCAACGGCTACAGCGGCACGACGCATGTTCGTGTTCACTTCAGAAACCTCCCTGACGAGGCCGCGACGTTGCGGCCGAGGTGGCTGGAAGTCAACTCGGCGTTAAGCCCACCGTCAAGGAGTAAATCCTTAACGAGATGACAACGGTGCCATCCGTTATCTAAGTGAAGGCAGGCGCCGAGGCGGGGAGTGCACTGTCCAACAGGGTCGAATCCCCCATTTCGCTGAGTACGAGGGCGAGCGCGCCGAGGACTTCCGCGCGGCCGCCGAGGGCCCCCGGAAGAACCGACAACTGCCGTGCGGCGCTGGGGATCGCGTACCGCGACACGGAGTCCCTGATGGGCCCGAGAACGAGCTCCCCGGCCTCCGCGAGGTCGCCGCCGAGGACGACCCGGCTGGGGTTCAGGAGGTTGCAGAGGTTGGCGACGCCGCTGCCGATGTGGCGTCCGACGTCGGCGATGACACGGCGGCAGCCCGGGTCGCCCTCGCGGGCCAACTGGACCACACGCTCCATGGTCAGGTCCGCCCCGTGGCTGGATTGCAGCAGGGGGAGCACATAGCGGGCCGCGGTGAAGGTCTCCAGGCAGCCCCGGTTGCCGCAGCGGCAGACCGGGCCCGACTCGTCCAGGGTGATGTGCCCGATCTCGCCCGCGGTGCCGCCGGGGCCCCGGTAGATCTGCCCGTCTATCACCAGACCGGCGCCGACACCGCTCGCGACCTTGATGTACGCCAGGTCGCGCACCCCGCGCCCGCCGCCCCAGACCAGCTCGCCGAGCGCGCCCAGGTTGGCGTCGTTGTCGACGTACACCGGCACGCCGAGGCGCCCCGAGAGCTCCTCGCTGGGGTTGATGCCGGTCCAGCCCGGCAGGATCGAGGTGGAGCCGAGCGTGCCGGACTCCACGTCGATGGGGCCGGGCACGCCGAGGCCGACGCCGATGACCTTGTCCTGGCCGATGCCGGTGGCCGCGATCAGCCGCTTGACCAGCTCTTCCGCCCGGCCGAAGCCCTGCGCCGAGGAGGCGTCGACGTCCAGCGGCTCGGACTCCTCGGCGAGCACCTGGTGGGCCAGGTTGCCGACCGCCACCCTCAGGTGCGTATGGCCGAAATCGACGCCGATGACGATGCCGGCCGAGCCGCTGAGCGAGACGCTGCGGGCCCGGCGGCCGCCGGCCGAGGTGGGGGTGACCTCGACGGTCCCGCCGTCCTTCAGCTCGCGGACGATGTTGGAGACCGTGGCCGCGGAGAGGCCGGTCGTCCTGGCGATCTCGGCCTGGGTGAGCGAGCCCGCCATCCGCACGGCGCGTACGACCCGCTCAAGGTTGGCCCGGTGCAGTGACGTCTGCGACCCCGGAGTCTCCATCGACTCATCCACTCCCGCCGTAGGCGGACGGCACGACGGCCGTCCCCGCACGGAGCCGCAGCAATGAGGCCCCGTCTTTTCTCCAACATGTGAACTCTAAGCTCAGCCTTCTGGGTGGTCTCCCGTCAAGACCTGAGCAGATGCGGAGCGGGGCGGGGAAACGCGCGACCGCCCGCGGGCACGGGGCCCACGGGCGGTCGGGGAAAGAGGGTGGAGCTACGGTTCGCCTACTTGAGCGCTCCCGCCGTCAGGCCCGCCTGGACCTGCTTCTGGAAGACGATGTAGACGGCGAGCACGGGCAGCATCGCGATCGAGAGCCCCGCGAAGAGCGCTCCCCAGTCGCCCTGGTAGCCCTGCTGCACGGCCAGGTCCGCGAGGCCCTGGGTGAGCACCCAGTTCTTGGTGTCGCCCTGGTTGAGCACCAGGGGCAGCAGGTACTGGTTCCACTGGCCGAGCACGTTGAAGATGCCGATGCTGATGATGCCGGGCTTGGCCATCGGCAGCATGATCTGGAAGAACGTGCGGGTGTGCGAGGCCCCGTCGATCAACGCGGCCTCGGCGACCGTGGTCGGCAGCGTCCGGAAGAACGCCGTCATGAAGAACACCGTGAACGGCAGCGAGTACGCGATGTAGATCAGGACGAGCCCGGGCAGCGTGTTCAGGATGCCCAGGTTCTTCGTGACGAAGAAGAGCGGTACGAGCACCATCACCACGGGGAAGGCCATGCCCCCGACGAACAGGAAGTAGATGAACCTGTTGCCGGGGAACTCGAACCGGGCCAGCACATAGGCCGCCATGGAGCCGAGCAGCATCGTCCCGAAGGTCGAAAGGCCCACCACGAACGCGGTGTTGAGGAAGTACTGCCCGATGTTGGCCTTGCTCCAGGCCCGCGACCAGTTGTCGAAGTGGAACTCGCTGGGCAGCGACCAGGGGTGGGTCAGGATGTCGCCGGAGGTCTTGAACGAGCTCCACAGCGCCCACAGCAGGGGCACGCCCACCATGAGCGCCCAGACCAGGAGGAACACGTGGGAGAAGGCGTTGAGCACGCCTCCCTCGCTGCTGCGCCACTTCCAGCGGGCGGCGCTGGCGGCGGGCGCGGACGACTGCTCGCCGGCCGTCTTCATCGTTTCGGTCGTCATCGCGCCATCCCTAGAATTCGATGCGCTCGCGGCGCGAAAGACGCATGCTGAGAACGGCGAACACCAGGGTCACGATGAGCATCGCGACACCCATGGCCGCGGCCATTCCGTACTGGCTGTTGTCCCGGAACGCCGTCTTGTAGAGGAGCAGCGGGACCACGTCGGTGGATTCGTCGGGACCGCCGACATTCACGGACATCAGCTGTACGTAGATGAAGGCGTCCATGGCGATGATGCCCATGTAGACCCAGGCGGTGGCGACGGTGTCCCGCAGCAGCGGCAGGGTGATCCGGAAGAACGTCTTGACCCGGGAGGCGCCGTCCAGGAGGGCCGCCTCGTAGATCTCGCCCGGAATGGAGGCCATTCCGGCGGAGAACAGGACGACGTAGAAGCCGACGTTCGCCCACACCATCACGACCATGATGCAGATCAGCGCGATATTGGAATCGCCGAGCCAGGACTGCTGGAGCGAACTCAGACCGATGTCCGCCAAAAGGGAGTTGAGCATCCCGTTCTGGGGATCGGGGTTGTAGATCTGCTGCCACAGGATCGCGATGATCGTGATCGAGAGAACCTGCGGGAAGAAGAAGATCACCTTGTAGAGGCCTGAGCCCCGCACGCCGGCGACCCCCGCAGAACCTCTGCGACGGCCGCCGACATTCAGCATGAAGGCGAAGAAGAGACCGAAAGCCAACGTGACGACCGGCACGAAGAGGAGCAGAAGGACGTTGTGCCACAACGCCTTCCAGAAGAGGTCGTTGTGGATCAGCTTCTGATAGTTGTCCAGACCGATGAAGTTCTTCTCGGGGGTCAGTCCGCTCCAGCTCGTCATCGAAATCTGGAAGTCCTGGAGGAACGGCGAGATCACGAGGACCCCGTAGAGCGCCAGGGGAATTGCCAGGAATCCGATGATGAACCGGTACTTGCCGTGTCGCATGTCGCCGGTCGCTCTCGTCTCAGCCAGTAGTGGTAAGCGGCCTCGTCAGAGGTGCTTGAACTTCGGGACGGAGGAGTCCTTCTTGGTGTCGTCCGACGCCTTCTGGGCCTTGTCCATCCACTCGGCCGCCTTGATCTTGCCGCTGAGCAGGTCGAGCGTCAGGTTGCCGAGGGTCTCGTTGTTGAGCTTCTTGTACCAGTCCTGCAGCCGGGAGTTGAGCACATTCGACCCGGCCGCCTTCAGAGCGGCGTTCGCCGAGGTCAGGCCCGGGGTGAGGGTCATCCCGTCGGCGGCGCCCTGGACGCAGGTCAGCGACTTGATGGCGTTGGTGAAATTGGTGGTCTGCTTCTTGCTGAGCATGATGCGCAGGAGTTCCATGCCGCCGGTCGGGTTCTTGCCGTCCTTGGCGACGATGAACGGCTCGCCGGCCGCCGCGTACAGGGCGCCGAAGGGCAGCTTGTCGCCGGGGCCCGAGCCGATGAGGGAGCCGACCGCGAGGTCGAAGTCCTTCGGCATGGTGGGCGCCGCCTCGTTCTCCACCCAGGAGCCGTCGGCCACCATCGCGGCGCGGCCCTGCGTCCAGGCGGTCTGCATCTGGATGTGGGTCATGCCCTCGGAGCCCTGCAGGAAGTAGCCCTGGCCGGCCAGCTCCTCGTAGTACGTGACGACTTCCTTGACCGCGTCGGTCTTGAAGGCGCCGTCGTCGAGGTTGTCGATCGCGTTGAGCGCTTCCTTGCCGCCGACCTTGCCGATCTGGTGCAGCAGATCGAAGTGCACGTAGTAGGGGTACTTGCCCGGGTACGTGAAGGGGGCGATGCCCGCGGCCTTGATCTTCTTGCAGAGCGCCAGCATGTCCGAGAAGGTCTGCGGATACGTCCAGCCCTTCTCCTTGAACAGCTTGTTGGAGTAGAAGGTGCCGTAGACGGTGAACGCGTAGTTGAACGCGTACATCTCCTTGGTCCCGAACTGGCCCTGCTCGACGGTGCCGGCGATCAATACGTCGCGGACCTTCTTCGACGGGTCGTCGATGGTCGGCGCGTCCAGGAGCGGGGTGAGGTCCTGGAGTTTGCCGGTCTTGGCGAGGGCTGCGGTGTCGAGGCTGTCGGCGCCGGAGTTGTCCATGAAGTCCGGCGGGGTGCTGCTCGCGAAACGCGGCTGGAGCTTGGGGCCGATGGCCTGCGTTCCGGTGTGCTTGATGGTGATGCCGTACTTGGCGTTGTAGTCGGCCTCGGCTGACTTGATGTAGTCGTCGCCGAATCCGCCCTTGAAGACGAACGCCTCAAGGGCGGTGCCCTTGTTGACGCCGAGCGGATTGTCCGCCGACTTGGTGCCCTGGGAGCTCGGCTTCTTGGTGCTGTCACCGCCGTCGGAACTGGCACACGCGCTCAGCAGTGACGTCGCCGGCACGGCCAGCAGGCCGATTGCCATGGCTCGCTTGAGTGCGTCACGGCGGTTGATCTCGGATCCCATGCTCAAGTCCTCGCCTTCTCCAGGACTCATGCGGTGCAGCGGAATCCGCCGACGCCCGCGAACAGTTGAAGCGTGAGTGATGCCGTACATCCATCGCGGAGGCTGCCCGGTCCCGGGCCGACCGGCCCGCACGCGGTTCCCCCGCCCGCGTTCAGCGGGTTGCCCGGACGCCGACAGGTATAGTCCACTTCCCGTCAACTGAGCAAGATCGAAAGCAGGGTTGGCCGACAGTCTTTCCCGAGTTGAGACCTCGCGGATATATCCATTGGTCCGTACCAATGTGGATGAGGCTGCTCCTTTTGACGCGCATTACACACCTTGACGTCCGCATTGCTCCTGATGATTCAGGCCATCCATTCCTTCCCAACGCCCTTGACACCAACCTGCACTTGCCGCGCTACTGGATCCTGCGTTTCCACTCTGACAACGTTGTCCACCTCGCACATGCCGGACGAGACCGGCTTGCGCCGAAGGAAAGGGCCCGCATGCTGCCCAGATCCCGGTACCGACGAGGACCGGCGGCCGCCCTGGTGGCGGCCTCGTTCCTGCTCGTAGTGACGGCGCAGTCCGCCGTCGGGGCGCCGTCCGCGACCGCCCAACCGCCGCAGAACGGCGGCCGGTTCAGCACCTCGTTCGAAACGGGACAGCCCCAGCCGGACTGGACCAACAGCGTCGATACGGACCGCGCGGGGCACCCGCGGGCCTCGGGCGTCGACGGCGGCTTCACCAGCGGCATACCGGGCAATGTGACGGACAAGGTCACCGACGTCCGGGCCAGCGCCGAGAACAGCGACGGCGGCGAGGTGAAGGAGAACCTGGTCGACGGACAGCCCAGCACGAAATGGCTGGCCTTCCAGCCCACGGCTTGGCTCGAATTCGATCTGTCCGAACCGGTGAAGACGGTCACCTACGCGTTGACGTCCGCCAACGACGCCCCCGAGCGGGATCCCAAGGACTGGACCCTGAAGGGCTCGGCGGACGGCAAGGACTGGAAGACCCTGGACAGCCGCACCGGCGAGAGCTTCAAGGACCGCTTCCAGACCAGGACGTACGACGTCGCGAACACCACGGCGTACGCGCACTACCGCCTGGAGATCACGGCCAACGGCGGCGCCCCCATCACCCAGCTCGCCGACGTCCAGTTCTCCGACGGCGACACCAGCACGCCGATCCCGCCGGACATGCGCACCATGCCGGACCGGGGCCCCGGCGGGTCCCCCACCGCCAAGGCCAACGCGGGCTTCACCGGGAAGCGGGCGCTGCGCTACGCGGGCACCCACAAGGCGGACGGCCGGGCCTACTCCTACAACAAGGTCTTCGACGTCGACCTCCCCGTCGGGCGGGACACCGAGCTCGACTACAAGATCTTCCCGTCGATGACGGAGACCGACCTCAACTACCCGGCCACCAACGTGTCCGTGGACCTCGCCTTCACCGACGGCACCTATCTGAGTGACCTCAAGGCACTCGACTCGCACGGCGGGCTGCTCAGCCCGCAGGGCCAGGGCGCCGCCAAGACGCTCTACGTCAACCAGTGGAACCAGGTGTCCTCGGTGATCGGCACGGTCGCCGCCGGCCGGACGGTGGACCGGATCCTGGTGGCGTACGACTCCCCCAAGGGGCCCGCCAAGTTCCAGGGCTGGATCGACGACCTCTCGATCGCGCCGAAGCAGCCCGAGAAGCCGCTCGCGCACCTCTCGGACTACGCGCTGACCACCCGCGGCACCAATTCGAGCGGCTCGTTCTCGCGCGGCAACAACCTCCCCGCGACCGCGGTACCCAATGGCTTCAACTTCTGGACCCCGGTCACCAACGCCGGATCGCAGGACTGGCTGTACGACTACGCGCGGCGCAACAACGCCGACAACCTGCCCACCTTGCAGGCCTTCAGCGCCAGCCACGAGCCGAGCCCGTGGATGGGCGACCGGCAGACCTTCCAGGTGATGCCGTCGGCAGCGGCAGGCACCCCCGACGCCTCCCGGACCGCCCGCGCGCTGCCGTTCAAGCACGAGAACGAGACGGCGAAGCCGTACTACTACGGCGTGACCTTCGAGAACGGCCTCAGGACCGAGATCACGCCGACCGACCACGCGGCGATGATGCGGTTCACCTATCCCGGTGGCGACGCGAGCCTGATCCTGGACAACGTCACCAACCAGGGCGGCCTCACCCTCGACCCGGCGACGCGTTCCTTCACCGGCTACTCGGACGTGAAGAGCGGCCTGTCCACGGGCGCCGGACGGCTCTTCGTGTACGGCGTCTTCGACACGCCCGTGACCGCGAGCGGCAAGCTGCCGGGCGGCGGGGGCGCCGACGTCACCGGCTACGCGCGCTTCAACCCCGGCAAGAACCGCACGGTGACCCTGCGCCTGGCGACGTCACTCATCAGTGTGGACCAGGCGAAGGCCAACCTGGCCGCCGAGATCCCCGCGAAAGCCGGCTTCGACAAGATCAAGGACCGGGCGCGGCAGGCCTGGGACGACATTCTGGGCCGCATCGAGGTCGAGGGCGCCTCGCAAGACCAGCTGACCACCCTGTACTCCTCGCTCTACCGCCTCTACCTGTACCCCAACTCCGGCTTCGAGAAGGTCGGTTCGGAGAACCGGTACGCCAGCCCCTTCTCGCCGAAGACCGGCGAGGACACCCCCACGCACACCGGCTCGAAGGTCGTCGACGGCACGGTGTACGTCAACAACGGATTCTGGGACACCTACCGGACGACCTGGCCCGCCTACTCCCTCCTCACCCCGAAGAAGGCCGGCGCGATGGTCGACGGCTTCGTGCAGCAGTACAAGGACGGCGGCTGGATCTCGCGCTGGTCCTCGCCCGGCTACGCGGACCTGATGACCGGCACGAGTTCGGACGTGGCCTTCGCGGACGCCTATGTGAAGGGCGTGAAGTTCGACGCCGAGGCGGCGTACGAGGCAGCCCTGAAGAACGCCACCGTCGCACCGCCCTCCTCCGGGGTGGGCCGCAAGGGCATGGACACCTCCCCCTTCCTCGGCTACGCCCCGACCTCCACGCCCGAGGGCCTGTCCTGGTCGATGGAGGGCTATGTGAACGACTACGGCCTCGCGAAGATGGGCCAGGCGCTGTACGCGAAGACGAAGAAGCCCCGCTACCAGGAGGAGTCGGCGTACTTCATGGGCCGCGCCCAGAACTACGTGAAGCTCTTCGACACCAAGGCCGGCTTCTTCCAGGGCAAGGACGCGAACGGGCAGTGGCGCGTGGACAGCGCCAAGTTCGACCCGCGCGTGTGGGGCTACGACTACACCGAGACCAACGGCTGGGGCTATGCCTTCACCGCCCCGCAGGACTCGCGGGGCCTGGCCAACCTGTACGGCGGCCAGGCGGGCCTCGCGAAGAAGCTGGACGCCTACTTCTCGACGCCGGAGACCGCCGCTCCCGAGTTCGCCGGTTCGTACGGCAGCGTCATCCACGAGATGACCGAGGCGCGGGACGTGCGGATGGGCCAGTACGGCCACTCCAACCAGGTCGCGCACCACGTGACGTACATGTACGACGCAGCCGGTCAGCCCTCCAAGGCGCAGAAGAAGATCCGAGAGGTGCTGCGGCGCCTGTACAACGGCAGCGAGATCGGGCAGGGCTACCACGGCGACGAGGACAATGGCGAGCAGTCGGCCTGGTACGTGTTCTCGGCGCTCGGCTTCTACCCGCTGGTGATGGGCAGCGGCGAGTACGCGATCGGCTCGCCCCTGTTCACGAAGGCGACCGTCCATCTGGAGAACGGCCGCGACCTGGTCGTGAAGGCGCCGAGGAACAGCGAGCGGAACGTGTACGTGCAGTCCCTGAAGGTCGACGGGAAGCCGTGGAACTCGACGGCGCTCCCGCACGACCTGCTCGCGCGCGGCGGCACTCTCGACTTCACCATGGGCGCGCACCCCTCGTCGTGGGGCACCGGCAAGAACGCGGCGCCGGTCTCCATCACCAAGGACGACAAGGTGCCGGCCCCGCCGACCGACGTGATCACCGGCTCCGGTCCGCTGTTCGACAACTCCTCGGCGACATCGGCCGAAATCGGGCCGACGGACCTCCCCGTGAGCAAGGCCACGAAGGCCACTCAGTACACGCTGACCTCGGCCACAGCCGGAAAGGCACCGTCCGCTTGGGTTCTCGAAGGATCACAAGACGGAACGAAATGGACAGAGTTGGATAGGCGGTCCGGAGAATCCTTCACCTGGGACCGGCAGACCCGGGCGTTCTCCATCCATTCACCCGGTTCCTACGCCCATTACCGAATCGTCCCTACAACGCCCGCTTCGCTAGCCGAAATAGAGCTACTCACAGCGTCCGCAAACTAGTTGACACGCAAAGATCGCGTGAAAGGATCCAGAAGATCTCGCGTTGCACCTCGATCAGGCGCAGCGCGTCTCTTCCTCGACATGGAGAAATACGTGGCCATACTTTCCGGCCGTAAGGGCGGTCGCGCCCTGTCCCGCATCGCCGTCGCGGCGATCGCCGCCGCCCTCGTCGGCACGACCGCGGGCGCGGCTTCCGCGGACAGCACGCCGTCCAGCGCGGCGAAGACGGCCCAGTCGGCGCAGAAGACCGCCAAGGCCAAGCAGTCCGGCTCGTCGGCCAACAGCTCCTTCGCGGCGGGCGAGACCCCGACTGCCGAAACGTTCCCGCTGATCGCGGCGGACGGCTCGGGCCAGGCCTACCTCTACCCGCCGAACGGTACGGGCGGCTTCGGCGAGCGCGTCGCCCTGGGCGACTACAGCAAGTTCAGCCAGGTCACCAAGGTGGACAACAACAAGGACGGCGCCTTCGACGCCTTCTACGAGCTGTACACCAACGGCCACCTGGTCTACGACAGCGTGGACGGCACCCCGAAGGACCTGGGCGCGGGCTGGGACGCCTACAACCTCGTCTTCTCCGCGGGCGACCTGGGCGGGGCTCCGGCCGACGACCTGATCGCCCGCGACAAGGCCGGCGTTCTGTGGCTCTACACCGCCAACGCCGACGGCTCCTTCGCCCCCCGCGTCAAGCTGGGTGCCGGCTGGGGCGCCATGACCAAGATCGCCGGTCGTGGCGACATGAACGGTGACGGCAAGGCCGACATCGTCGCCGTCGACAACTCGGGCGTCGCCTGGCTGTACCCGGGCACGGGCAACTGGGCCGCCCCGTTCGGCAACCGCGTCAAGCTCGGCGCGGGCTGGAACACGTACAACAAGCTCGTCGGCCTCGGTGACCTGGACTTCGACGGCAAGGTCGACCTCGTCGGCCGCGACGCCTCCGGCGACCTGTGGTTCTACCCGGGCACCGGCACCACCGCCGGCTCGCCCTTCAAGGACCGCGTCAAGGTCGGCACCGGCTGGAACGGCATGCGCCTGATGTTCTGATCCACCGGCAGTACCCGGACAAGGCCCGTACTCCCCCGCGGAGTACGGGCCTTGTCCCGTATGTGCGGACAAGTCACCCCCGGATGCGAGGACCAGGTATGCCCTATGCGAAGATCCAGTAAAGAGAGCCTAAAGGGCACTCGCCGCATCTTGACCAGATGTGTGTCTTTCGCTTTTTGCATGTTGGAGTAACACGTGGCCCTTTTCACTGGCCGTAAGCACGGGCGGACCGCTTCTCGCGCAGTCGTCGCCGCCATCGCCGCAGCGCTCGTCGCCACCACCGCGGGCACCGCCGTCGCCGACGGTGCCGCCTCCGCCAAGGACGCGGCCGCCGAGGCCCGCCAGCACGTCAAGCCGAAGGCCAAGGACCAGCAGCGGTCCGCGCCGTACGCCTCCGGGTTCGGGGCGACCAACGAGAGCTTCGAGCTCATGGCGGTCGACGGCGACGGCTTCCTGTACAACTACCCGTCGAACGGCCAGGGGGGCTTCGGCGAGCGCTGGTTCAACACGTACGGCTGGACAAGCATTTCCGAGGCCACCCAGTACGACAACGACAAGGACGGCCGGGCCGACGGCTTCTACGTGAAGTCGACCGACGGTCACCTCATCTACAAGAACTACGACACCGGCACCCGGGACCTCGGCGCGGGCTGGAACACCTACGACCGCGTCTTCACGCCGGGCGACCTCGGCGGCGCCCCGAACGACGACCTGCTCGCCCGTGACAAGGGCGGCGTGCTGTGGCTCTACACGGCCAAGGGCGACGGCTCGTTCACCAACCCCGTCAAGCTCGGTGCCGGCTGGGGCGCGATGACCAAGATCGCCGGTCGTGGCGACATGAACGGTGACGGCAAGGCCGACATCATCGCCGTCGACAACGCCGGCACCGGCTGGCTCTACCCGGGCACCGGCAACTGGGCCGCCCCCTTCGGCAACCGCGTCAAGCTCGGCGGCGGCTGGAACACCTACAACACCCTCGTCGGCATCGGCGACCTCGACAACGACGGTCAGGCCGACCTCGTGGGCCGCGACGCCTCCGGCGGTCTGTGGTTCTACTCCGGCACCGGCACCACCAACGGCGCCCCCTTCAAGGACCGCGTCAAGGTCGGCACCGGCTGGAACGGCATGCGCCTGATGTTCTGACCCATCTGGTCCAGAACCCAGCGCACAAGTAAGGCCCGCACCCCCAACCGGGGTGCGGGCCTTGCTCGTTGGGTGCTTAGTTGCGGATCAGGTTCCGCAGCACGTACTGCATGATGCCGCCGTTGCGGTAGTAGTCCGCCTCACCGGGGGTGTCGATGCGGACGACCGCGTCGAACTCGACGCCCGTGTCGGTGGTGACCTTGACCGTGCGCGGGGTGCTGCCGTCGTTCAGGACGGTCACGCCGGTGAAGGAGAAGGTCTCCTCGCCGGTCAGGCCGAGCGAGGCGGCGGTCGCGCCCTCCGGGAACTGGAGCGGCAGGACGCCCATGCCGATGAGGTTCGAGCGGTGGATGCGCTCGTACGACTCGGCGATGACGGCCTTGACGCCGAGCAGCGCGGTGCCCTTGGCGGCCCAGTCGCGGGACGAGCCCGAGCCGTACTCCTTGCCCGCCAGGATGACCAGCGGGATGCCGGCGGCCTGGTAGTTCTGCGAGGCGTCGTAGATGAAGGAGACCGGGGCGCCGTCGACGGTGAAGTCGCGGGTGAAGCCGCCCTCGGTGCCCGGCGCGATCTGGTTGCGCAGGCGGATGTTCGCGAAGGTGCCGCGAATCATGACCTCGTGGTTGCCTCGGCGCGAGCCGTAGGAGTTGAAGTCGCGGCGCTCGACGCCGTGCTCCGTGAGGTACTTGCCGGCCGGGGTGTCGGCCTTGATCGCACCGGCCGGGGAGATGTGGTCGGTGGTGACCGAGTCGCCCAGCTTCGCCAGGACGCGGGCGCCGGCGATGTCGGAGACCGGGGTGGTCTCCATCGTCATGCCCTCGAAGTAGGGGGGCTTACGGACGTAGGTCGACTCGGCGTCCCACTCGAAGGTGTTGCCGGTCGGGATCGGCAGCGACTGCCACTGCGCGTCACCCGCGAAGACGTCCTGGTAGGACTTGTTGAACATGTCCTCGCCGATGGCGTTGGCCACGACGTCGTTGACCTCGGCCTCGGTGGGCCAGATGTCCTTGAGGAAGACCGGGTTGCCCTCGGTGTCGGTGCCGATCGCCTCGGTGGTGATGTCGACCTTCATCGAACCGGCGATGGCGTACGCGACGACCAGCGGCGGGGACGCCAGGTAGTTCATCTTGACGTCGGGGTTGATCCGGCCCTCGAAGTTGCGGTTGCCGGAGAGCACCGAGGTGACCGCGAGGTCGTGCTCGTTGATCGCCTTCGAGATCTCCTCGTCCAGCGGACCGGAGTTGCCGATGCAGGTGGTGCAGCCGTACCCGACGAGGTTGAAGCCCATCTTGTCGAGGTACGGGGTGAGGCCGGCCTTGTCGAAGTAGTCGGTGACGACCTTCGAGCCCGGGGCAAGGGTGGTCTTGACCCACGGCTTGCGGGTCAGGCCCTTGTCGACGGCCTTCTTCGCGACGAGGGCCGCGGCGACCATGACGTACGGGTTCGAGGTGTTGGTGCACGAGGTGATCGCGGCGACGGTGACGGCGCCGTGGTCGATCTCGAACGAGGAGCCGTCGGCCAGGGTGACCAGCGTCGGGCGGCTCGGCACGCCGTTGGCGGAGGCCGGGGCGTCGGAGGCCGGGAAGGACTCCTTGCCCGCCTCGTCGTCGTCCTCGACGTAGTTGCGCACGTCGAGGGCGAACTGCTGGGCGGCGTTCGCGAGCACGATGCGGTCCTGGGGACGCTTCGGGCCGGCGATGGAGGGGACGACCGTGGCGAGGTCGAGCTCCAGCTTCTCGGAGAAGTCGGGCTCGGCGGCCGGGTCCAGCCAGAGGCCCTGCTCCTTGGCGTACGCCTCGACGAGGGCGACCTGCTGGGCGTCGCGGCCGGTCAGGCGCAGGTACTTCAGCGTCTCGTCGTCGATCGGGAAGATCGCGGCGGTGGAGCCGAACTCCGGCGACATGTTGCCGATGGTGGCGCGGTTGGCCAGCGACGTGGCGGCCACACCCTCGCCGTAGAACTCGACGAACTTGCCGACCACGCCGTGCTTGCGCAGCATCTCGGTGATGGTCAGCACCAGGTCGGTGGCGGTGGTGCCCGGGTTCAGCTCGCCGGTCAGCTTGAAGCCGACGACGCGCGGGATGAGCATCGAGACCGGCTGGCCCAGCATCGCGGCCTCGGCCTCGATGCCGCCGACGCCCCAGCCGAGCACGCCGAGGCCGTTGACCATCGTGGTGTGCGAGTCGGTGCCGACCAGAGTGTCGGGGTAGGCCTGGCCGTTACGGACCATGACCGTGCGAGCCAGGTGCTCGATGTTGACCTGGTGGACGATGCCGGTGCCCGGCGGGACGACCTTGAAGTCGTCGAAGGCCGTCTGGCCCCAGCGCAGGAACTGGTAGCGCTCCTTGTTGCGGCCGTACTCCAGCTCCACGTTCTGCGAGAACGCGTCCTTGGTGCCGAACTTGTCGGCGATGACGGAGTGGTCGATGACCAGCTCGGCCGGGGAGAGCGGGTTGACCTTCGCCGGGTCGCCGCCGAGCTCCTTGACGGCCTCACGCATGGTGGCGAGGTCCACGACACAGGGCACACCGGTGAAGTCCTGCATGATCACGCGGGCCGGCGTGAACTGGATCTCCTCGCTGGGCTGGGCCTGGGAGTCCCAGTTGCCGAGCGACCGGATGTGGTCGGCGGTGATGTTCGCGCCGTCCTCGGTGCGGAGCAGGTTCTCCAGGAGAACCTTCAGGCTGTAAGGGAGGCGCGCGGAGCCCTCGACCTTGTCCAGCTTGAAGATCTCGTACGACTCGTCGCCCACGCGCAGCGTGCTGCGGGCGTCGAAGCTGTTCGCCGACACGACAGTCTCCTTCATATATGTGCGCGTTCCACCACAATCCTGCCGCCACGACGTGTTGTCGATCCGCTAAGGTAAGGCTAAGTTAGGTAACCCTTACCGAGCGTCGGCTGCGGTGCGCCTCGGTAGATATCTCGATGTCGAGATAACTCTAGTACATGGCCGCCGGTAGGTCATGCGCGGGCGAGGCCATTCAGGCGCCGAGGTGTCGGCACCCGACCCCGTCACACCCTCGACCTCGCGATACACGGACACGCGACTTCGGGTTCCACACGCATGGCGTACGACACGGCCGACCCGCACACAAACACCCCACCCCGGACAGACCCCTTCCGCTTGCCGCCCACGCGCAGGGATTGCAGTATCGGAATTGACGGTTCCTCACCCCGTTGGCCCACCCCAGCGCGAGCGGCATCTCATATCTGAGATAACCTGCCCCTATGGCAGACGACTACCTCGTACGCATCGGCAAGCTCATCCGTGACGCCCGGCAGCACCGGGGTTGGACGCAGACGCAGTTGGCCGAGGCTCTGGGCACCAGCCAGAGCGCCGTGAACCGCATCGAGCGCGGGAACCAGAACATCAGCCTTGAGATGATCGCGCGCATCGGTGAAGCGCTCGACAGTGAAATCGTCTCGCTCGGGTACTCGGGCCCCATGCACCTCCGCGTCGTCGGCGGCCGCCGCCTCTCCGGCTCGATCGACGTCAAGACGAGCAAGAACGCCTGTGTCGCGCTGCTCTGCGGCTCCCTGCTCAACAAGGGCCGCACCGTGCTGCGCCGGGTGGCCCGCATCGAAGAGGTCTACCGGCTCCTCGAAGTCCTCAACTCCATCGGTGTGCGCACCCGTTGGATCAACGACGGAACCGACCTGGAGATCGTGCCGCCGGCCTCGCTCGACCTCGACGCGATGGACGCGGACGCCGCCCGCCGGACCCGCTCCATCATCATGTTCCTCGGCCCGCTGCTGCACCGCATGGACCACTTCCGCCTTCCGTACGCCGGCGGCTGCGACCTCGGCACCCGCACCATCGAGCCGCACATGATCGCGCTGCGCCGGTTCGGCCTGGACATCACGGCCACCGAGGGGATCTACCACGCCGTGGTGGAACGCACCGCGCCCGACCGCCCGATCGTGCTGACGGAGCGCGGCGACACCGTCACCGAGAACGCGCTGCTCGCGGCCGCCCGCAACGACGGCGTCACCGTCATCCGCAACGCCTCCTCCAACTACATGGTCCAGGACCTGTGCTTCTTCCTGGAGGCGCTCGGCGTACGGGTCGAGGGCATCGGCACCACCACGCTGACCGTGCACGGCATGGCCGACATCGACGTCGACGTCGACTACTCGCCCTCCGAGGACCCGGTCGAGGCGATGAGCCTGCTGGCCGCGGCCGTCGTCACCGAGTCCGAGCTGACGATCCGTCGGGTCCCGGTCGAGTTCCTGGAGATCGAGCTCGCCGTTCTCGAAGAGATGGGCCTCGACCACGACCGCACCGCCGAGTACGCCGCCGACAACGGGCGCACCCGGCTGATCGACCTCACCGTGCGCCCCTCCAAGCTGGAGGCGCCGATCGACAAGATCCACCCGATGCCGTTCCCCGGCCTCAACATCGACAACGTGCCGTTCTTCGCGGCGATCGCGGCGGTGGCCCAGGGCCAGACGCTCATCCACGACTGGGTCTACGACAACCGCGCGATCTACCTCACGGACCTCAACCGGCTCGGCGGCCGCCTCCAGCTCCTCGACCCGCACCGGGTCCTGGTGGAGGGCCCCACCCGCTGGCGCGCCGCAGAAATGATGTGCCCCCCGGCACTGCGCCCGGCCGTGGTCGTGCTGCTCGCCATGATGGCGGCGGAAGGCACGTCCGTACTGCGCAACGTGTACGTCATCAACCGCGGCTACGAGGACTTGGCCGAGCGGCTCAACTCGGTGGGCGCGCAGATCGAGATCTTCCGGGACATCTAGGGAGTCGGGGATCGGGGGCGGGCCATGTTCACGGGCCCGCCCTCTGTCTCGCTCCTACCCGTTCTCGTCCCGGGCCCACAACGACCGTACGTGGCCCAGATGGCGGGCCATGCAGGCCTCGGCGGCCGGGCGGTCGCCGGACAGCACGAGGTCCAGGAGCTCTACGTGTTCCTGGGCGGAGGAGACGAGTTCGCCGCGCTCGTCGAGCCGGGTGAGCCCGTAGAGGCGGGATCGTTTGCGCAGGTCGCCGACTGTTTCGACGAGGCGTTCGTTGCCCGCGAGGCCGAGCAGCCGAAGATGGAAGCGCCGGTCGGCGTCGAGGTAGCCGATCAGGTCGTGGGCGCGGGCTCGGTCCACTATCTCCTCGGCCACCGGCCGCAGCGCCTCCAGCTGCTCCGTACTCGCGGTGTCGGTGACGCGCCCGACGGTCGGCACCTCGATGAGCGCGCGCAGTTCGGTGTACTGGTCCAGGTCGCGCTCGCTGACCTCGGTGATCCGGAAGCCCTTGTTGCGTACCGGCTCGACCAGGCCTTCGCGGGCCAGGTCGAGCATGGCCTCGCGCACCGGCGTCGCGGAGATCCCGAAGTCGGCGGCGAGGCCGGGGGCGGAGTAGATGGTGCCGGGACGCAGCTCGCCCGCGACCAGGGCCGCGCGCAGGGCGTGGGCGACCTGGTCGCGCAGGCGTTCCTGGGCGACGATGAGATGGCGCTGTTTCAGGTCGCCCATGGCGCGTCCTCCGTGATCCGCGGAGGCTCAGCGTACAATCTCACCTTCCCCCGTCGGGCGGTTCGAGCCCGCGCACTTCCGCCCCAACCGGCACTGCCCGCACGGGAGTTGACGCCCGGTGCACGGCCGCCGCCACCGCCAAATCCTCCCAGGCCATGCCCACGCTCTTGAAGAAGCGCGGGCGGTCCCCGGGCGGCTTGGTTTTGCCCCGCACCAGATCAGCCAAAGTCCCCGCGATGTGGCCCTCGCCGATCACGCCCTCGGACAGCGGGATCAGCAGATCGCCCGCCTCGCGCAGGGCGACCGTGCGGGCCTCCACCCAGACCGAGGAGCGGCGCACCAGCTCCGAGTCCGTCTCGCGTACCGCGGGCTGGTGCGAGCCGACCGCGACGACCGTGGCGTGGGCGGGGATGCGGCTGCCGTCGAAGAGCGGCTCGTGGGCGGTGGTGCAGCAGATGACGAGATCGGCGACCGATACGTCCGAGGGGTCGCCGGGGCGGGCCTCCAGACCGAGTTCGCGGGCGTACGTCACCAGTCGTTCGGCCGCCTCGCCCGTCCGCGACACAACCGTCACATGGGTCAACTCCCTTGTGTTCAGGGCTGATTCGAGATGGGCGTACGCCTGGGGGCCCGCGCCGAACAGGACCAGGCGGGCCGCGTCCGGTTCGGCGAGCGCGTCGATCGCGAGGGCCGAGACGGCCGCGGTGCGCACCGTGGTCAGCGCGGCCGCGTCGAGCAGGGCGAGGGGCAGCAGCGTCGGCCCGTCGAGGAGGAGGAAGCTGCCGGTGATGCGGGGCAGGCCGCGACCCGGGTTGGCGGGCGCGACCCCCGCGATCTTCACGCCGGCGTACGTGGCGGAAGCGGCCGGCATGATGAGCAACTCCCCCGCCGGAACGGGGACGTTGGACCGGGCCGGGCACCGCTCCGGGTCGAGGCCCTCGCGCAGGGCCGTGGCCAGGGCTTCGGTCGCCGCTGCCGGGGTGAGCAGCGCCGCGAGGTCGTCCGCGCCGAGGTGGATCACAGCAGGAAGCCCTCCGGGAACGGGTCGGACGGGTCGAGGAAGTACTGGGCGGTGCCGGTGATCCAGGCCCGGCCGGTGACCGTCGGCACGACCGCGGGGAGCCCTCCCACACTGGTCTCGCCGACCAGACGGCCGGTGAACTCCGTACCGATGAAAGACTCGTTGGTGAAGTCGCGGTGGAGCGGGAGTTCGCCGCGCGCGTGCAGTTGGGCCATCCGCGCGGACGTCCCGGTGCCGCACGGCGAGCGGTCGAACCAGCCGGGGTGGATCGCCATGGCGTGGCGTGAGCGCGTCGCGTCGGAGCCGGGGGCGGCCAGGTAGACGTGCTTCACTCCGGCGATTTCCGGGTTCTCGGGGTGCACCGGCCGGTCCGAGGTGTTGATGGCGGCCATGATGTCGAGCCCGGCGGCGAGCAGCGCGTCCTTGTGGTCCCGCGCGAAGGGCAGGCCGAGCTCTTCGAGTTCGACGAAGGCGTAGAAGTTGCCGCCGTACGCCAGGTCGTAGGTGACCGTGCCGAGGCCCGGGACCTGCACCTTGCGGTCGAGCGCGAGGCAGAACGCGGGGACGTTGGTCAGCGTGACGGAGCGGGCCTCGCCGTCCTCGACCCGCACGTCCACGCTCACCAGGCCGGCCGGGGTGTCCAGGCGCACCGTGGTGACGGGCTCGGTGACCGGGACCATTCCGGTCTCCACCAGCACCGTGGCCACGCCGATCGTGCCGTGTCCGCACATCGGAAGCAGGCCGGAGACCTCGATGTAGAGGACGCCGTAGTCCGCGTCGGGCCGGGTCGGCGGCTGGAGGATCGCTCCGCTCATCGACGCGTGGCCGCGCGGCTCGTACATCAGAAGCGTACGGATGTGGTCGAGGTGCTCCATGAAGTGCAGGCGCCGCTCGGCCATGGTGGCGCCGGGAATGACGCCGAGCCCGCCGGTGATGACGCGGGTCGGCATGCCTTCGGTGTGCGAGTCGACGGCGTGGTAGACGTGTCGGGTCCGCATGGATTCGCCTCCCTTCAGGGCTACTTGTGGCCTTCGGCGAGCGCCTTCTCGGTGGCGGCGCGCACCATGGCGTCCTGTTCGGCGGTGAGCGGCTGGCGGGGCGGCCGAACGGGTCCGCCGGGACGCCCTGCCAGGTCCATGGAGAGCTTGATGGCCTGGATGAACTCGGTCTTGGAGTCCCAGCGCAGCAGGGGGTGCAGCGCACGGTAGAGGGGACGGGCGGTGGCGAGGTCGCCCGCGACGGCCGCGTGGTAGAGCTCGGCGCAGGCGGCGGGCAGCGCGTTGGGGTAGCCGGCGATCCAGCCGACCGCTCCGGCCAGGGCGAGTTCGAGCAGGACGTCGTCGGCGCCCGCCAACAGGTCGAGTTCCGGGGCGAGTTCGGCGATCTCGTAGGCCCTGCGCACATCGCCGCTGAACTCCTTGACGGCGACGATGCTGCCGTCGGCGTACAGCTGGGCGAGCAGCGCGGGCGTCAGGTCGACCTTGGTGTCGTACGGGTTGTTGTAGGCGACGACGGGCAGGCCCGCCTTGGCGACCTCGGCGTAGTGGGCGCGCACCGAGCGCTCGTCGGCGCGGTAGGCGTTGGGCGGGAGCAGCAGCACGGAGCCCGCGCCGGCCTCGGCGGCCTGCTCCGCCCAGCGGCGGGATTCGGTGCTGCCGTACGCGGCGACGCCCACCATGACGCGGTCGCCGTCGCCCGCCGCCTCGACGGCGGTGTGCACGACGCGCGAGCGCTCCTCGTCGGAGAGGGTCTGGTATTCGCCGAGCGAGCCGTTCGGCACGACACCGTCGCTGCCGCTGTCGATGAGCCAGCGCACGTGCTGGGCATAGGAGGTGAAGTCGACGGAAAGGTCGGAGCGCAGGGGAAGCGCGGTCGCGACGAGGATTCCGTGCCAGGGCCGGATGCGCTGGGGTGCTGCAGACGTCATGGTCGAACTCCCTAGTGTGGTGTGTGACATTTTACTGATGGATGGCGGGCGCCCACAAGGGTCCGGACCAAGTCCCGATCCGGCCGGACCCAATCGCCCCCGCACGGCACGTGCGCACGCCCTTGAATGCGCTCCAGGAAGCCCACGGGATGGCTTGTGAGCTGTGACATAGTAATGTGAAATTGCACTGTGCGCCCATGCACCCCTTCGTTCATGCACTCCGGCGCACTCACCCCTGCCCGTCCCCTCACCCCGGGAGACCCGATGGCCGAGCGCCCCGCACGCCTCAACACCGGCAGCCACGACCTTCCCATCGGCCCTGAACTCGCCGCGTTCATGAGCGGCGGCTGGGCCCCGACTCCGCTGCCCCGGGACGCCCGGGTGCCCGGATTCGACGTCATGCCGGGCCGCCGGGCGCGGCTTGCGGCCCGCTTCCCGGGCGAGCGGCTGATCGTGCCCGCCGGGGAGTTGAAGGTCCGCACCAACGACTGCGACCACCGCTTCCGCCCGCACAGCGCGTACGCCTGGCTGACCGGCCTCACCGGCGAGGACCAGCCCGGACACGTCCTGGTCCTGGAGCCGTCCGGGTCCCGGCACGAGGCGGTGCTCTACCTGCGGCCCCGCTCGCCGCGCGCCGACGGCGACGACGAGTTCTACCGCGACCGCAGGTACGGCGAGTTCTGGGTGGGCCGCCGCCCCGACCTCGCCGAGACCGAACGCCTGACGGGCATCCGCTGCGTCCACGTGGACGAGCTGGACGCCGCGGCCCCCGGCCGCAACGCCGCCACGGACCCGGAACTGGCCACCGCGCTCTCCGAGTTGAGGCTGGTCAAGGATGCCTGGGAGGTGGCCCAGCTCCAGCTCGCCGTCGACCACACCACCGCCGGCTTCGAGGACGTCGTACGCTCCCTGCCGCGAGCGCTGGCCCACCCGCGCGGCGAGCGGCTGCTCGAAGGCGTCTTCGGCACGCGGGCCCGCGCCGAGGGCAACGGCACGGGGTACGAGACGATCGCCGCGTCCGGGGCGCACGCCTGCGTACTGCACTGGATCCGCAACGACGGACGCCTCGACGCCCAGGAGCTGCTGCTGCTCGACGCGGGCGTGGAGACCGACACGCTGTACACCGCCGACATCACCCGCACCCTGCCGCTGTCGGGCCGCTTCTCCCCCGTCCAGCGCCAGGTGTACGAACTCGTCCTGGCCGCGCAGGACGCGGGCATCGCGGCGCTGCGGCCGGGCGCCGCCTTCCGCGACTTCCACCGGGCCGCGATGGGGGTGATCGCGGAGGGCCTCGCGGAGTGGGGCGTCCTGAAGAGCGCCTCGGGCGAGCTGCACCGCCGCTACACGCTGTGCGGCAGCGGGCACATGCTGGGCCTGGACGTCCACGACTGCGCGAAGGCCCGCGGCGAGACCTACCTGGACGGCGTTCTGGAGGCGGGCCAGGTCCTCACGGTGGAGCCCGGCCTCTACCTCCAGCCGGACGACGAGACCCTGCCGCCCGAACTGCGCGGCATAGGCGTCCGCATCGAGGACGACCTGGTCGTCACCGAGCATGGCGCGCACTTGATGTCGAACGCCCTGCCGAGGTCGGTGGCGGGGGTGGAGGAGTGGATGGGTGAGCTGCTTGAGGGGTGACTCCGGGTGGGGTTACTCCAGGACCGCGAACCCGTCCAGCTCGACCAGGGCCTCCGCGTCCCACAGCCGAACGGCCCCGATCACCGCCATCGCCGGATAGTCACGCCCCGCCAACTCCCGCCAGATGGACCCCAGTTCGCGCGCCTGCTCCCGGTAGGCCGCGACATCGGTCGCGTACACGGTGACCCGCGCAAGGTCCCCCGGCGAACCCCCCGCCGCAGCCAGCGCCGCGAGGAGGTTGGTCAGCGCGGTGCGGAACTGCTCGGGCAGGGTGGCCCCCACCACCTTGCCGTCGGCGTCGAGCGCGGTCTGCCCGGCGAGGAAGACAACGCGCGACCCCGTCGCGACGACGGCGTGGCTGAACCCCGTCGCCGGAGACAGCGCGCCGGGGTTCACTCGGTCGAGGCTCACCGGTACAGCTCCTTCGCGATGATCGTGCGCTGCACTTCGCTCGCCCCCTCGTAGATGCGGGGTGCGCGGACCTCACGGTAGAGGTGTTCGAGCAGGTGCCCGCGTTGCAGCGCGCGGGCGCCGTGGAGCTGGACCGCCGCGTCGACGACGTACTGCGCGGTCTCGGTGGCGAACAGCTTCGCCATGGCGGAGCCGCGCGCGATGCCCGCGTCGCCCCGGTCGTGGGCGGCGGCCGCCGCGTACACCAGGAGCCGGGCCGCCTCGGTCCGCGTCGCCATGTCGGCGACCCGGTGGGCGACGGCCTGGAGGTCCCCCAGCGGGCCGCCGAACGCGGTGCGCCGGGCGGTGTGCGCGAGCGTCGCATCGAGCGCCGCCTGCGCCATGCCGACGGCGAACGCCCCGACGCTCGGCCGGAACAGATTGAGCGTGTTCATCGCGACCCGGAAGCCCTGGTCCACCTCGCCCAGGACATCGTCGGCACTCACGGGTACGCCGTCGAAGTCGAGGCTGCCGATGGCATGCGGGGAGAGCATGTCGAGCGCGGCACCGGTCAGCCCCGGCCGGTCGGCGGGCACCAGGAAGGCCGTCACTCCGCGCGCCCCGGCGCCGGCGGTCGTACGGGCGAAGACGGTGTAGAAGTCGGCCTCGGGGGCGTTGGAGATCCAGCACTTCTCACCGGTGAGGCGCCAACTCCCGTTGCTCTCGGCGGCGTTGAGGCTGAGCGCGGCCGCGTCCGAGCCCGCGCCCGGCTCGCTCAGCGCGAAGGCCGCGACCGCGCGGCCCGCCGTCACCTCGGGCAGCCAGCGCCCCCGCTGCGCGGCCGTCCCGTACGCGGCGACCGGGTGCGCGCCGAGGCCCTGGAGGGCGAGCGCGGTCTCCGCCTCGGTGCACGCGTACGCCAGCGATTCGCGCATCAGGCACAGATCGAGCGCGCCGGATCCGAAGAGCCGGGCGAGCAGCCCGTGCTCGCCGAGCGCCTCGACGAGTGGCCGGTTGACCCGGCCTGGCTCACCCTTGTCCGCAAGGGGGCGCAGCCGCGCCCCGGCGAGCACCCGCAGTTCCCCGCACCATTCCAGCTGGTCCGGCTCCAGCGCGAATCCGGGCATGGCCACCCCTTTCCCACTCGGGTTCCGACTGTCCCACTCGGCTCCGACCACGACAGGGAACGCCCTATCGCGAACTGTTGACTGTCGTCATCCAAACGATACGCTCCAGAGGCGACAAGGGGGCGATCCCGTATGGAGCTGAAGAACTCAGCGCACGCCGACACCTTTCCCCGCGACCATCTGCCGCCCACCGACCAGTGGCCGGACCTGGTCCTCGGCCCGCCGGGGCCGCACTACCCCGAGCGGCTCAACTGTGGTGCCGAACTCCTCGACGCCACCATCGAGCGCTTCGGCCCGGACCGCCCCGTCTTCCGCACCGGCCACGGCGAGGTCTGGACGTACCGGGAGCTGCGCGACCGCGTCGACCGGATCGCCCACGTCCTGACCGGCGAGCTCGGCGTGGTGCCCGGGAACCGGGTGCTGCTTCGCGGGCCGACCACACCGTGGCTGGCCGCGTGCTGGCTCGCGGTGATGAAGGCGGGCGCGGTCGCCGTCACCGTACTGGCCCAGCAGCGCGCCCACGAACTGGGCGTGATGTGCTCCATCGCGCGGATCAGCCACGCACTGTGCGACGCCCGCGTCCTGGCCGATCTGGAGCAGGCCGAGGTGCCGGGCCTGCGCATCACGGCGTACGGGGGTGACGGGCCCGGCGATCTGCTGAACCTGGTCAAGCGGGCGCCGACCGGGCGGTTCACCGCGGTGGACACCTCGGCGGACGATGTCGCCCTGATCGCCTTCACCTCGGGCACGACCGGACGCCCCAAGGGCTGTATGCACTTCCACCGCGATGTGCTCGCCATAGCCGACACGTTCGCCCGGCACATCCTGAAGCCGACCCCCGACGACGTGTTCGCGGGCAGCCCGCCGCTCGGCTTCACCTTCGGGCTCGGCGGCCTGGTGATCTTCCCGCTGCGGGCCGGCGCCTCGGCCCTGCTGCTCGAACAGGCGGGCCCGCGCCAACTGTTGCCCGCCCTCGCCGAGCACCGCGTCTCGGTCCTGTTCACCGCGCCGACCGCGTACCGGACCATGCTGGAGGAACTCGACGCCCACGACCTCGGCGCACTGCGGCGCTGCGTCTCGGCCGGCGAGAACCTTCCGGCGGCGACCTGGCGGGCCTGGGAGCAGCGCACCGGGCTGCGCATCATCAACGGCATCGGCGCCACCGAACTCCTCCACATCTTCATCTCCGCTGCGGACGAGGACATCCGGCCCGGCACCACCGGCCGGCCCGTGCCCGGCTGGCAGGCCCGCATCGTCGACGGGCAGGGGCAGCCCGTCCCCGACGGCGAGCCCGGGCTGCTCTCCGTGCGCGGCCCGGTCGGCTGCCGCTACCTCGCGGACGAGAGGCAGCGCGAGTACGTACGAGACGGCTGGAACGTCACCGGCGACACCTATGTGCGCGAGAGCGACGGCTGGTTCCGGTATGTGGCCCGCGCCGACGACATGATCATCTCGGCCGGGTTCAACATCGCGGGCCCCGAGGTCGAGGACGCGCTCCTGCGCCACCCCGACGTCACGGAGGCCGCGGTGGTGGGACGCCCCGACGAACGGCGCGGCCATGTCGTCGTCGCATACTGCGTGCTGCGGCCGGGGGCGGCCCGCGACGAGGGCACGGTCGCCCTGCTGCGCGACTTCGTGAAGGCCGAGCTCGTCCCGTACAAGTGCCCGCGCGAGATCGTCTTCCTGGACGCGCTCCCGCGCACGCCCACCGGCAAGCTCCAGCGCTTCCGGCTGCGGGAACTAGAGTGATCACGTGGCCGAGCTGCACACTCCCCGATCGTTGATCGTGACTCTGTACGGCGCCTACGGGCGCGAAACCTCCGGCTCCCTCGCGGTCGCCGAACTGATCCGGCTGCTCGCGGCGGTCGGTGTCGACGCGCCCTCCGTGCGCTCGTCGGTGTCCCGGCTCAAACGGCGCGGGCTGCTCGTGGCGCAGCCCACCGCCGCGGGCACGGCCGGCTACGCCCTGTCGGCCGGCGCACGCCAGCTCCTGGACGACGGCGACCGGCGCATCTACGCCCACCCCTCTCCGCAGGCCTCGGACGGCTGGGTGCTCGCGGTGTTCTCCGTCCCCGAGTCGGAGCGCAGCAAGCGGCACGTACTGCGCTCGCGCCTGGCAGGCCTCGGCTTCGGCACGGCCGCGCCGGGCGTGTGGCTCGCTCCGGCCCGGCTGTACGACGAGACCCGGCACACCCTGGAACGCCTCCAGCTCGCCCCGTACGTCGACCTGTTCAGGGGCGAGCACCTCGGTTTCGCGCCCACCGCGGAGGCCGTCGCCCGCTGGTGGGACCTGCCGGCCATCGCCAAGCAGCACGAGGACTTCCTCGACCGGCACGAACCGGTCCTGCGCACCTGGGAGTCGCGGGCCCACACCCGGCCCGGCGCCCCCACCGATGCCGGCTCCGGCGCCGAGGCCGCCTACCGCGACTACCTCCTCGCGCTCGACTCCTGGCGCCGGCTGCCGTACGCCGACCCGGGGCTGCCCGCCGAACTCCTGCCCGGCGGCTGGCCGGGCGGGCGCTCCGCCGAGGTGTTCGGCCGACTTCATGAGCTGCTCCGAGAGCCGGGCGCCGCGTTCGTACGGGGTGCGCTGCCGGGCCGGGGGCCGCGGCCGCCTCGTACGATGACGACGTGACGGAGCAGATGAGGCGCCCCCGCCGGGGGCAGGGGGAGCTGGAGGCGCGGGTGCTCGCGGCGCTGCGGGAGGCGCCGGGTCCGGTGACCGCGGGCTGGGTGCAGGAGTGGCTCGGCGAGCCGCTCGCCTATACGACCGTCGTGACGATCCTGACCCGGCTGCACACCAAGCAGGCGGTGGCCCGCGAGCGCGCGGGCCGCTCCTTCGTGTGGATTCCGGCCGACGAGGCGGGGCTCGCGGCCCGCCGGATGCGCAAGGTGCTCGACGCCGAGCGGGACCGGGGAGCGGTGCTCGCCAGCTTCGTCACCGACCTCTCGCCGGACGACGAACAGCTGCTGCGCGAACTGCTCGGCGGGGCCGGGGACTGATCCGGTGGGTGTGTTCGTCGTCCTGCCGCTCGTGCTGCCGCTGACCGCCTGGCCGATCGCCCGGCTCGCGGGTCCACGGCTGCATCCGCGCACGGCGACGCGGGTCCTGTCTCTGGTGGGCGGGGTGCTCGCGGTGTGCAGCACGCTGTGCCTCCTCCTTCTCATGGTGGCCGGAACCGCGCAGTTGCCCGGCAATCCGCTGCCGGACGCCTGGGCCGATCCGGAGGTCCGGGCGGTGGTGCCGTACGACGAGGCGGTCGGGCAGGCCGCGCTCCTGGTGCTGGCCGCCGTTGCCCTGGCCTGCGGTCACCTCCTGTGGCGCCATGGTCGGGTGCGGGCCGGGGCCGCCCGTGCGCTGACCGGACTGCCGCCGTCCCGGCGGGCCGTACTGCCGGACGAGCGGCCTTATGCGTACGCACTGCCCGGCGGGCCTCGCGGGCGTGGGCGCGTCGTGGTGTCCAGCGGGATGCTGGACCTCCTCGACGCCCGCGAGCGCGAGGCCCTGATCGCCCACGAGGAAGCCCATCTGACGGGCCGTCACCATCGGTTCCTCCTGGTGGCCGGTCTTGCCGCGCGCGCCAATCCGTTCCTGCGCCCGCTGCGCTCGGCTGTGGCCTTCACGGCGGAACGCTGGGCGGACGAGGACGCGGCCCGTGCGGTGGGCGACCGCAGGGTGGTGGCGCGCGCCATCGGCAAGGCGGCGCTGGCCTCCGGCCCGGGCCGCGGCCTGCGCGGGGTGCCGCCGCTGCCCGCCTTCGCGGCCGGGCCGGCGCCGGGGCCCGTGCCGCGCAGGGTGGCAGCGCTGCTGCGGCCGGTGCCGCCGGCTCGCGCCTGGCCGCCCGCGGGCACGGCAGCGGGGCTCGCCCTGTGGACCGCCACGGCGGGCGCGGCGGCCTCGGCCCTGTCCTCGGCGAACGCGACGCTGGTTCTGGTCACGGTTCTGCGGGGCGCGACTTCGGCGTTGTAGCCGGGCCGCCCGGAGAAGGCGCGGGCGCGGTACCGCTGACGAGCCATCCCGAGGGCGTAACCACGGCCCCGCGCCCCGGCTCGCGAGCGGCTCCCCGCCCGCGGCGACGGCTACAGGTCGAACTCGACCGGCGACAACCCGAGCGCATAGCAGGCCTCGCGGACGACGGCCTGCTCGGTCTTGTCGAAGTCGCCGTCCGCACCGCCGATGACGATGCCTATCTGGATGACGGCGCGCGCCTCGGCGGGCTTCTTCTTCGCCTTGGCGACCTCCTGCAGCAGGCCCACCTTGCCGAAGTCGAAGTCGGCGGCCAGCTTGTCGAGCCCGTCGTCGAATCGGCGCTGCAGATCGGCGGCCGGGAAGTTCTGCAACACCTCGTTGGATGCGATGAGCTGGGCCACCCGGCGCCGCTCGGACGCGTCGATGGAGCCGTCGGCTGCGGCGACCAGGGCGCACATCGCCATGCTCGCGTCGCGGAAGGCGCCGCTCTTCAGGTCGTTCTTCTTGGCCACGAGCTGCGTCTGCATCGTCGTGGCGGATTCCTTGAGGCGGTCCCAGAGGGCCATGGTGCTTCTCCATGCATGTCGTCAAACTTCTACAGCAATGTAGAAACTGACGGGCTTCGTGAATGGTTCCCGGGGTTCCTGAGTGTTTTCGGCGCGGGCGTGCGGCGGCCGGGCCGGGCGTTCCCGCAGGGGCCCCGCCCGGGCCCGTACCTGCGGGTGCGTCAGTTCCGGCCCGTACCTGCGGGTGCGTCAGTTCAGGCTGAGCCGTGGCCTCGGGGCGTCCGTACGGCCGGTCGGCGGCTTGCGGCTGCCCGCGCGATAGGGCGGCGGCCAGCTCGCTCCGGGGCCCGCATAGCCCTGCTCGGCCGCGGCGTGCAGCGTCCAGTGGGGGTCGTACAGGTGCGGGCGGGCCAGTGCGCACAGGTCGGCGCGGCCCGCCAGCAGCAGGGAGTTGACGTCGTCCCAGGACGAGATGGCGCCGACCGCGACGACCGGGATGCCGAGTGCGTTGCGGATCCGGTCGGCGTACGGGGTCTGGTAGGAGCGCCCGTATTCGGGGCGTTCATCGGGGACGACCTGGCCGGTGGAGACGTCGATGGCGTCGGCGCCGTGCGCGGCGAAGGCCCGCGCGATCTCGACCGCGTCGTCGGCGGTGGTGCCGCCCTCGGCCCAGTCGGTGGCGGAGATGCGGACCGTCATGGGCTTGTCGGCGGGCCAGCCGGCGCGCACCGCGTCGAACACTTCGAGGGGGAAGCGGAGCCGGCCGGCGAGGGAACCGCCGTAGCCGTCGGTCCGTTGGTTGGTGAGAGGGGAGAGGAATCCGGAGAGCAGGTAGCCGTGTGCGCAGTGCAGTTCGAGGAGGTCGAATCCGCAGGTGGCGGCCCGCCGGGCAGCGGCCGAGAACTGTTCGCGGATCTCGGTGAGCCCCGCGCGGCCCAGCGCGTGCGGGACCTGGTTGACGCCCGGCCGGTACGGGAGCGGGGAGGCGGCGGCGACCGGCCAGTTGCCGGTGTCGAGCGGCTCGTCCATGCCGTCCCACATCAGCTTGGTCGAGCCCTTGCGCCCGGAGTGGCCGAGCTGGACGCCGAAGGCGGTACCGGGCGCCTGCTGGTGGACGAAGTCGGCGATCCGCCGCCAGGCCGCGGCCTGTTCGGGGGTGTAGAGGCCGGCGCAGCCGGGGGTGATGCGGCCTTCGGGGCTGACGCACACCATCTCGGTCATGACCAGGCCCGCGCCGCCGAGCGCGCGGGCGCCGAGGTGGACGAGGTGGAAGTCGCCGGGGACGCCGTCCACGGCGGAGTACATGTCCATGGGCGAGACGACCACACGGTTCTTCAGTTGGAGGCCGCGCAGCCGGAAGGGGGTGAACATGGGCGGGGTGCCCGGCGGGCAGCCGAATTCCCGCTCGACGGTGTCGGTGAAACCGGGGTCGCGCAGCCGCAGGTTGTCGTGGGTGACGCGGCGGCTGCGGGTGAGGAGGTTGAAGGCGAACTGCCGGGCGGGCTGGTCGAGATAGCGCTCGACCTCCTCGAACCAGCGCAGGCTGGCGGCGGCCGCACGCTGCGTCGACTCGACGACGGGCCGGCGCTCGCTCTCGTACGCGCCGAGGGCCGCGGGCAGGTCGGGCTGCTCCTCGATGCACGCGGCAAGGGCCAGGGCGTCCTCGACGGCGAGCTTGGTGCCGGAGCCGATGGAGAAGTGGGCGGTGTGCGCGGCATCACCCAGGAGCACCGTGTTGCCGTGCGACCAGCGCTTGTTGACGACGGTCCGGAAGGCGGTCCATGAGGAGTTGTTGCCGCGCAGCGGCCGTCCGCCGAGGGCGTCGGTGAAGATCTTGGCGCAGTAGTCGGCCGAGGCGCCTTCGTCTAGCGTGTCGAATCCGGCGGCCGCCCACACCTCTTCGCGCATTTCGACGATGACGGTGGAGGAGCCGGCGGAGTAGGGGTAGCCGTGCAACTGCATCACGCCGTGTTCGGCCTCGGCGATCTCGAAGCGGAAGGCGTCGAAGGCGAAGTCGGCGGCGAGCCAGATATAGCGGCAGCGGTGTGTCGTGATGCGCGGCGCGAAGTGGTCGGCGTGCGCCTCGCGGGTGAGGCTGTGCACCCCGTCCGCGGCGACCACCAGGTCGTAGGCGGTGGCGAGTTCGGCGGCGGGCGGCGCCTCGGTGCGGAAGCGCAGCTCGACGCCGAGGGCTTTGCAGCGCTCGTGCAGGATCTCCAGGAGCCTGCGCCGTCCAAGGGCTGCGAAGCCGTGCCCGCCGGAGGTGAGGGTGCGCCCCCGGTGCACGATGTCGATGTCGTCCCACCGGACGAACTCGGCGCGCAGCGCCCGGTAGACGGCCGGGTCGGCGTGCTCGATCCCGCCGAGGGTCTCGTCCGAGAGCACGACGCCGAAGCCGAAGGTGTCGTCGGGGGCGTTGCGCTCCCACAGGGTGATCTCGCGGTCGGGGCCGAGGCGTTTGAGCAGGGCCGCGGCGTAGAGCCCGCCGGGGCCGCCGCCGATGACGGCGATCCGCAGGGGGGAGCCCTCGGTGTGCGCGGCGGGCATCGCTAACGTCCCTGCCACTTCGGGGCCCGCTTCTCGCTGAAGGCCGCGTGGAATTCGGCGTAGTCCTCGCCGTTCATCAGCAGGGCCTGGGTCGCCGCGTCCATTTCCACGGCGGCCGCGAGCGGCATGTCGAGCTCCGCGGTGAGCAGCGCCTTGGTCTGTGCGTAGGCGAGGGCGGGGCCGTCGGCAAGGCGGCGGGCGAGCTCCGCGGCACGTTCGTCCGCGCGGCCCTCGTCGGTCAACTCGCTGATCAGGCCGATCCGTTCGGCCTCCGTGGCGCGTACGGGATCGCCCAGCATGAGCAGCCGGGTGGCGTGGCCGAGGCCGACGACGCGGGGCAGCAGATAGGCCGCGCCCATGTCGCCGCCCGACAGGCCCACCTTGGTGAAGAGGAAGGCGAACCGCGCGGAGGGGTCGGCGATGCGGAAGTCGGCGGCCAGTGCGAGTACCGCGCCCGCGCCGGCCGCGACGCCGTGCAGCGCGGCGATCACCGGGAAGGGGCATTCGCGGATCGCCCGGACGACCTGGCCGGTCATGCGGTTGAAGTCGAGGAGCTCGGCGGTGTTCATCGACAGGGTGGCGCCGATGATGTCGTCGACGTCGCCGCCCGAGCAGAAGCCGCGCCCTTCGCCGGCCAGGACCAGGGCGCGCACGGAGCGCTCCCTGGACAGCTCGGCGAGCAGGTCGCGCAGGTCCGCGTAGGCGCCGAAGGTCAGCGCGTTGAGTTTCTCCGGCCGGGCCAGGGTGACGGTCGCGACCCCGTCGGCCACCGTGAGCCGCAGATGGCGCCAGTTTTCGGTGGGCGATGCGGAGCTGGGAAAGGGGCTCATCCGGGCGGCCTCCTTCGGCGGGACGGCAGGTGCCGCCACCTCTTCTGCCTGCCCGACGAAGGTATCACTCATGTGTGACTGTCGTCACGACTACGCGATACGCCTGCGAGCGGGGCCAGAGGCCAAGGTCCTTCGCGCCGATGCCCCACGGCCCGGCCGCACCGGCCGGGGTCCCCTACCGGGCCGCACCTCGGCTTCGTAAGGTTGAAAGCAGGACGACCCCTCGCGCCCCGGCGTCGCCAGGCGGCGCAACGCCCTCCTGCAGACCCGACAACGCCCCGCACCCCGAACGGAACATTCCGCCGTGCCCGAGCCCTCCGGCCCCGACCGCGACGCCACGCCGTCCGCGTGGCGCATAGCGCTCCCCCGCACCACGGCCGCCGTGCCGATCGCCCGCGCCCTGGTGCGTACCGCGCTCGCGGACATCGACGCGCCCGCCGACAGCGACACGGCCGAGCTGCTCACCGCGGAGCTCGTCGCCAACGCCGTCGAGCACACCGTGGGCGAGGCGCCGATCGAGCTGGTGGTGGAGCTGCTCGCATCCGGCTGTCAGGTCGAGGTGCACGACGGCTCGCCGCTGCCGCCCGGCGATCTCTGTGCGCCGGGGACGGACGGCCACCCGGACCCGTGGCAGGAGCACGGCCGCGGCCTGCTGCTCATCCGCACGCTGAGTTCGGCCTGCGGACACCGCCCCACCGCGCACGGCAAGGCGGTCTGGTTCACGCTGCCGGGTCGTCGGAGCTGACCAGGCGCGAGCGGCTGCGCCCGTAGAAGGCGTACACCAGCGCGCCGGCCAGCAGGAACACGGCGAACTGCACCCAGGTCGCCCAGCCGGTCCCGTACATCAGATAGAGGCAGAAGCCGACGCCCAGGATCGGGCTGACCGGGTACAGCGGCACCCGGAACGAGCGCTTCAGGTCCGGCTCGCTGCGGCGCAGCGCGATGACGGCGATGTTGACGACGGCCATGACGGCGAGGGTGCCGATCGTGGTCAGGTTGACCACCGCGTCCAGGGAGGCGAACGCCGCCGGGACCGCGAAGACCAGCGCGACGATCCAGGTGTTGGCCACCGGCGTCGCGGTCTTCGCCGAGACCCGCTCGAAGACCCGCGGGACGAGGCCGTCGCGGGACATCGACATCAGGATGCGGGTCTGCCCGTACATCACGGCGAGCACGACGGACGCGATGGCGACGACCGCGCCGAACGCGATGACGCCGCCGCCGAACGTCGAGTGGGTGACGTGGTTGACGATCAGCGAGAGCGCGGCGGGCTTGTCGCCGACCGCATCCGCGCCGAGCCCGCCGATCGCGGCCACGGCGACCGCACAGTAGAGCAGCGTGACCAGACCGATGCAGATCATGATTGCTATCGGCACGTTCTTGCGCGGATTCCTCACTTCCTCACCGGCCGTGGTGATCGCGTCGAACCCGATGTACGAGAAGAAGGCCAGCGAGGCGCCCGCGGTGACCCCGCCGGCGCCGTGCGTCGCGAACGGCGAGAGGTTGCCCGCCTTGAACGCGGTGAACGCGATCGCGAGGAACAGCAGCAGGATCCCGATCTTGAGCACGGCCATTGCGGCGGTGGCCCGCGCGCTCTCCCTGACGCCGCGCACCAGGAGTGTCGCGGCGAGCAGGATGACCACGATGGCCGGCAGGTTGATCACCCCGCCGTCGCCGGGCCCCGCGGAGAGCGCGGCCGGCAGCTGCCACCCGACGAGGCTGCTGAGGAGCTCGTTGAGGTACTGGCTCCAGCCGACGGCGACCGCGGACACCGAGACGCCGTACTCGAGCAGCAGGCACCAGCCGACCAGGAACGCGGTGCGCTCGCCGAGCGTCGCGTACGCGAAGGAGTACGACGAGCCGGAAACCGGGATCGCGCCGCCGAGCTCGGCGAAGGAGAACGCGGTGAAGACGCAGGTCACCGCGGCGAGCACGAAGGAGAGGACCACGGCGGGGCCCGCCTTGGCGACGCTGTCGGAGAGCCCGACGAAGATGCCGGTGCCCACGACGGCGCCGACGCCGAAGCACACGAGCTGGAAGAGCCCCATGGTGCGGCGCAGGCCGTGTCCTTCGAGGTCGGCGCCGGATTCGGCGATCAGCCGGCGCGGCGGTTTGATGCGCAGTGCGGGGGAAGGGCGGGGGGCGAGGTGGGGGCGCCGCATGGGGTGGTTCTCATTTCAGGTCTGCACAACGGCCTGGCAGGGGCCGCACAAAAGAAAGCGGGGCCCGAGCGTGCGAGCTCGGACCCCACCAAGAAGCGACATAGTAGCCACCCCGGCGCATGTTCACCCAATCGGGCGCATTCCTATTCGGCGCCCTTGATTCCCTGCCGGTCCCCCAGCGTGGCGACCATGACCGCCTTGATGGTGTGCATCCGGTTCTCGGCCTCGTCGAAGACGACCGAGTGGGGCGACTCGAAGACCTCGTCGGTGACTTCGAGTTCGGTCAGGCCGTACTGCTCGTGGATGTCGCGGCCGACCTGGGTGCCGAGGTCGTGGAAGGCGGGCAGACAGTGCAGGAACTTGACGCGCGGATTGCCGGTGGCGCGCAGCACGTCCATGGTCACGGCGTACGGCGCGAGGGCCTTGATGCGCTCGGCCCAGATCTCCTTGGGCTCGCCCATCGACACCCACACGTCGGTGGCCACGAAGTCCGCACCGGCGACGCCCTCCTCGACGGACTCCGTGAGGGTGATCCGGGCGCCGCTCGCCCCGGCCGCCTCGCGGGCCTGCGCGACGATCTCCTCGGCCGGCCAGTACGCCCTGGGCGCCACGATGCGGACGTCCATGCCGAGCAGCGCGCCGGTGACCAGGTAGGAATTGCCCATGTTGAAGCGGGCGTCACCCAGATAGGCGAAAGCGACCTCGCCCAGCGGCTTGTCGCTGTGCTCGGTGACGGTGAGGACGTCGGCGAGCATCTGGGTCGGGTGCCAGTCGTCGGTCAGACCGTTGTAGACAGGCACGCCGGCATTCGCGGCGAGGGTCTCGACGGTCTCCTGCGCATCGCCCCGGAACTCGATCGCGTCGAACATCCGGCCAAGGACGCGGGCGGTGTCGCGCGCGGACTCCTTCTTGCCGATGTGCGAACCGGCCGGGTCGATGTACGTCGTCGACGCACCCTGGTCGGCGGCAGCCACCTCGAAGGCGCAGCGGGTGCGGGTCGAGGACTTCTCGAAGATCAGCGCGACATTGCGGCCGCGCAGCCGCTGGACCTCGGTGCCCGCCCTCTTGGCGGCCTTGAGTTCGGCGGCGAGCGCGACGAGCCCGAGGAACTCCTCGGCCGTGAAGTCCAGCTCCTTGAGGAAGTGGCGGCCTGCGAGATCTGTCGCCATGGTGGCTGCTCCTGGGGCGGGTAGGGGGACGGCTGGGCCATGAACGGGATGCAACACTGGAAGTATATACGTAAGAGCGCATCACTATACGGCATCGCGTTCGACGGGACAGCTCATGCAGCGCGGGCCTCCCCTCCCCCGCCCCAGCTCACTGCCCCGGATCTCGATCACCTCGATTCCCTCCTTGCGCAGATGCGTGTTGGTGGTGACATTGCGCTCGTACGCCACGACCACGCCCGGCTCGACCGCGAGCACATTGCAGCCGTCGTCCCACTGCTCGCGCTCCGCGGAGTGCACGTCCTGGGTGGCGGTGAGCACCCGGATCCGGTCGAGGCCGAGCGCCGCCGCGATCGCGCGGTGCATGTGCTCCGGAGGATGGTCGGTGACCTTGAGTTCCTGCTCGCCCGCGCCCGGCTCGATCGTGTACGAGCGGAGCATGCCCAGGCCCGCGTACTGAGTGAAGGTTTCTCCGTCGACCATCGTCATCACCGTGTCGAGGTGCATGAACGCCCGCCGCTTCGGCATGTCGAGCGCCACGATGGTCCGGGCCGAGCCCGCCGCGAACAGGCCGCGGGCCAGCATCTCCACGGCCTGCGGGGTGGTCCGCTCGCTCATTCCGATCAGCACGGCGCCGTTTCCGATCACCAGGACGTCACCGCCCTCGATGGTGGACGGGTAGTCGCTCTGGCCCCGCGACCAGATGTTGAACGGGCCCGCCTCGGGGCCCGTGAACAGCGGGTGATGGCGGTAGATCACCTCGAAGTGGACGGTCTCGCGCTGCCGGGCCGGCCAGCGCATCGCGTTGATCGAGACGCCGTCGTAGATCCAGGCCGAGGTGTCGCGCGTGAAGAGGTGGTTCGGCAGCGGGCCGAGCAGGAAGTCGTCCAGATCCATCGCGTGGAAACGCACCGACGTCGGCTCCGGATGCCCCTCCAGGAACTCCCGCTTGGTCATCCCGCCGACCAGCGCCTCCGCGAGGTCGGCGGCGGGCAGTTCACCGAAGGCCGCCCGCAGATGCCCGGTCGCGAGCGGCCCGTACTCCTTCTCGTCGAAGACCCGGTCCAGGACGAGCGCGCGGGCCGCCGGGATCTCCAGCGACTCGCGCAGCAGATCACCGAAGAGATGCACCTGGACGCCCCGGTCGCGGAGCACGTCCGCGAAACCGTCGTGCTCCTGTCTGGCCCGGCGCACCCACAGAACGTCGTCGAAGAGCAGCGCGTCCTTGTTGCTGGGCGTAAGGCGCTTCAGCTCGAGGTCTGGCCGGTGGAGTATGACGCGGCGCAGCCGCCCGGTCTCGGAATCGACATGAAATCCCATGCCCCCATCCTGTCCCGCGGCGGGGCCACTCACCCGGCGAAGCGCCAGGCGCCGGGCCGGGGCGGGGTAAGGGGGTCGGCTCGGGCGGCTCGCGGAAGGCTTGATGACGAGGCGGGCTCGTCATCAGCCCGCTCGGCGTGCTCCGGCCGGACGCCTCCCACGACGTCCCCAGCGGGAGCCGGTACCGCACCTGCACCCACCACGCCTACAGCGGCGGGACTGCCCGTTCCTCACGCCGACCAACCCCGCACCCGGGCCGCCAGCTCCGCGATCTCCGTCGGCCCGACCCGGCAGCAGCCGCCGACGAGCCGCGCCCCGGACGCCACCCAGTCCCCCACCCGCCCCGCGTCGAACGTCGTGCCGCCCGCCCAGCCGCGCCGCTCCGCGTCCCAGCGCTCGCCGCTGTTCGGATAGACCACCACCGGCTTGCCCGTGACCGACGCCGCGAGCGGCACCGCCCGGTCGGCATCGGCAGGGGTGCAGCAGTTCACCCCGACCGCGATCACCTGGTCATGGCCCGCCGCAAGACCGAACGCCGCGGCCAGATCCTGACCGGCCCGAGTGCGCCCGCCCGCGATGCTGTACGAAAGCCACACCGGCACGCCGCACCTGTCGACCGCCCTCAGCAGCGCCTCCGCCTCGTCCGCATCCGGGACCGTCTCCAGCGCGAGGACATCGGGCTCCGCCGCCGCCAGCGTCTCGATCCGCGGCCGGTGGAACCGCTCCAGCTCGCGCACGCTCAGCCCGTAACGCCCGCGGTACTCGCTGCCGTCGGCGAGGAACGCGCCGTAGGGTCCGATGGAGGCGGCTACCCAGAATTCGGGGGGCTGGGCAGGGCTTCGGGGGGCCTCCCCCCTCCCCCTCCCCACCCACCCCTCCCCGCCCCCGTCCAACTCCCCAGCTCCACGCGCCAGTTGCACACTCTCCGCCAGCAGTCGCCCGGCCTCGCTACGGCTCAGCCCTCGGCGGGCGAAGCCTTCGAACGTGGCCTGGTAGCTGGCGGTGGTCACGACCTGGGCGCCCGCCCGTACGTACGCCGTGTGCGCGGCCTGGATCTGCCGCGGGTCGTCGGCGAGCAGCCGGGCCGACCACAGCTCGTCGCTCAAGTCGCAGCCCTGGGCCTCCAGTTGGTTGGAGAGGCCGCCGTCGAGGACGACCGGTCCCTGCGCGAGGGCCGCGGCGAGTGTCCGGGCGGGCCGCACGGTCAGGCTCCGGTCAGCTGCGGCAGCACCCGCGAGGAGATCAGTTCGAGCTGATCGAGGTCGTCGAGATCGAGCAGCTGGAGGTAGATGCGGGACGAGCCGGTCGCCTCGTACTTGCCGATCTTCTCGACGACTTCGGCGGGCGAGCCCGCGAGTCCGTTGGCCTTGAGTTCCTCCACCTCCCGTCCGATCGCGGCGGCCCGGCGGGCCACCTCTGCGTCGTCCTTGCCCACGCAGACGACCAGCGCGTTGGAGTACACGAGGTCGTCCGCCCTGCGTCCGGCGGCCTCGGCGGCCGCCTTCACCCTGGTGAACTGCCGCTCGCTGTCCTCGATGGAGGCGAACGGGATGTTGAATTCGTCGGCGTACTGGGCGGCGAGCCGCGGCGTGCGGGTCGCCCCGTGCCCGCCGATCAGGACGGGCACCTTGGCCTGCGCGGGCTTGGGCAGCGCGGGCGAGTCACTGAGCTGGTAGTAGGTGCCGTGGTAGTCGAAGGTGTGGCCCACTTCGGTGGACCAGAGTCCGGTGACGATGGCCAGCTGTTCCTCCAGCCTGGCGAATTTCTCCTTCGGGAACGGGATGCCGTACGCCTTGTGCTCGTCCTCGAACCATCCGGCGCCCAGGCCGAGTTCGACCCGGCCGCCCGACATCTGGTCGACCTGGGCGACCTGGATGGCGAGGACGCCCGGCAGCCGGAAGGTGCCGGCGGTCATCAGGGTGCCGAGCCGGATCCGCTTGGTCTCGCGGGCGAGTCCGGCCAGGGTGATCCAGGCGTCGGTCGGGCCCGGGAGTCCGTCGGCGGACCCCATCCGGAGGTAGTGGTCGGAGCGGAAGAAGGCGTCGAAGCCGAGGTCTTCGGTGGCCTTGGCGACGGTCAGGAGAGTGTCGTAGCCGGCGCCCTGCTGGGGCTCGGTGAAGATGCGAAGATCCATACCTCCATCCTGCACCGTTGGGCCGCCGTCAACCTCGCCTCCGCCACTCGCCCCACGGCAGCTCGGTCGGGTGAACATTCGTCGAGCCGCCCGCTCGCGCCCCTTCTGACCAGTGACGTTGGCGTCAACCAGTCGTTGGCTCGGGGGGAGCCGGACCGCCCGGCCCGCGTGTCGGCGGCCCTGTGGTGCGTCGAGCGATTCTCCGCCCTGTCCGCCCTGCGGGAGGGCTTGGGCCGAGGAGGCCGCCATGTCCGAGGAAGCCGTGCCCGAAGAGACCGGGCCGCAGCCCGCCGCCGAACGGAAGGGTGCGCCGAAGGGGCTGCTCCAGCAGATGGAAGAGCTGATGGCGGCGCTGAATGCCGATCTGACGCAGCTCGACGCGGACCTCCAGTCCACCACCGACCGCACGCCGCCCGCCGACGGCCCGGGCGAGGCGCAGCAGGCGTACGGGAACGAGGAGCGCGAACAGCACGAGGACCGCGAGAACCGCTGACAGTCGGGGCCGGGTAAACCCTGGGGGGCGGTCGTCCGGCCACGGCCACGGCAACGGTGGCAGCGGCAGCGGCAGCGGCAGCGGCAGAACGTGCCAGAGCGCGCAGAGCCCCGCTCCCCGTCCCCCGCCCCCCTCACGGCGGCCCCGTGGCCGTGTCTCTCAGCACTTCGCCCGATCTCTCCTGCTCTCGCAAGGCGAGCCGGCGCAGCATTCCGCGGATGCGGTCGCTCGATTCGTCGGCGGCGTCAATGGCCTCTATGCACTGCCAGTACAGGCCCTCCTCGTCGGTGGCGCAGGCCACGGAGACGAGGGCCATCGAGACGTCGCCGAGCAGGGCGCCCAGGGATGTCAACGCGCCTGCGGCATCGGCCACTTCGGTCAGTTGGGCGGCCCGGATGCCGCCGCGGCGCATGCCGGGGTGGTCGAGGACGGCGCAGCCCCGGCCGCCGGCTTCGCTGAGGCCGCGGGCTTCGCCCCTCAGTTCCGGCGGGCCGGTGGCCGCGAGGTGGCCGCCGATCGCCTGGGCGAGGGCTTGTGCCTGCCAGGCCTCGCCGACGATGTCGAGCACTGCCCTGCTCTGGGCCAGGGTGTGTTGGCTGAGTTTGACGAGCCGTACCGCATCCATCCGATTTCCCCGTTCGTGCGATGGACCCGAGCTTCGCGTCCACTACCTAGCGTGAGCGTGAGTGGCTCGGAAAGCCAGAGGAAATCGGAAATCTGTGCACAGCAAGCCGATTGTGAGTATCTCGGTCACTCGGATGAGTGACTCTCCGTGTCTGTCGGCGAGTTGTTCGGGTGCTTCGGTGTTTCCGGTACGGGGAAGCGGAGTTCATTGCGGTCGATCTTGGCGGAGAGGGCGGCCAACGCGTCGATGCCGAGCACCTCGCAGAGCTGGAGGAGGTAGGCGAGGACGTCGGCGACCTCGTCGGTGACGCGGTGGGCCCTGTCCGGGTCGGTCATCACCCGGTCCGACTGCTCGGGGGTGAGCCACTGGAAGATTTCGAGCAGTTCGGAGGCCTCGACGCTGAGGGCCGCGGCGAGGTTTTTCGGGGTGTGGTACGGCTGCCAGTCGCGGGCGGCGGCGAAGGCGGCGAGCCTGCGCTGCAGGGCCGGTACGTCGAGTTGGTTCACGGTTCCAGGTCTACCACCGTCGCCCCGTGGGCCTCGCGGGCCCCCGCTCCGTCCCCGACGGCGGCGAGCAGCCGAATGTGGCCGCGGGCGCACATCTCGGCGGCCAGCGCGATGAGTTCGCGGCTCTGGCGGGGGTCGAGTGCGCGGTCGAGTCCGTCGGCGAGGACGGCGAGCGTCTGCATGGCCGGGGGTACTTCGGCGACGGGGTCGACGGCGAGGACGCCGGGTCCGGTGAGCAGGACGAGGGCGAGGGCCAGGTAGCGGAGTTCGCCTTCGCCGAGCCGGCCGACGGGGGTGGCGTGCCGGGTCGCGCCGCGGGCGAGGACGGCTCGTAACGTGCCGTCGGCGAGCTGCTCGGTGGTGAGGCCTGTGACGGGGCCGGCGCAGCCCGCACGGGCCGCGGTGACGAGGCGGCCGTGGCGGATGCCGCATTCGGTGCGGGTGCGGAAGAGGACTTCGGCGAGGTTGTCGCAGCCGCGCCTCAATCGTCCCGCACCGCTTCCCTGGGCGGGGACGACGGGTTCGCGCATGCGCTGGGGCTGGGGGTCGCAGGCGAACACCGAGCGCAGGGCGACGACGACTTGTTCGGCGGCGGCCAGGACGCGCAGTTGTCCTTCTGTCTTGCCCGCGACGCGCAGCGGCAGCAGCGCGGTGCCGAGCCGGTCGTCGGGAAGCGGTGCGCGGGTGACGGGGACCGCGCCCGCGGTGTGCCAGGCCGCCTGGACGGTGGAGCGGCTCGGGTCGCGCAGTGCGGTGCTGAGGAGGATCTGTCCTTCGCTGGTCAAACGTTCGCCGACGACGCGGAGTTCCGGTTCGGCCTGGATCGCGAGGTCGAGGCGGACGGGTCCGGCGGGTCCGTCCACGGTGCAGCCGATGCGGAAGCCGCGGCGGCCCTGGGCGTCGGCGTCGGCGCGTTCGGGCACGCATCCCGCGGGGTCGCGGAACACGGATCCCAGCGATGCGCCCGAGCCGAGTCTGGCGAGGGCTTCGAATGCTTCGAGGACGCTGGTCTTGCCGCTGCCGCTCGGCCCGGTGACCAGGGTGAGCGGGCCGAGCGGGATGGCCGCACCTCGGTGTGCCCGGAAGGAGGACAGCCTGAGTTCGGTGACGGTGGGTCGATCGGGGCGGCCGGTCCGGTCACTGTTGGTGTTCGTCGTGGTCATGGCTGGGACCGTACGCAGCCGTAAAACTGACGAACCGTTCCGCCTCGGTGACCTTCCTACTAATGAGGGACGGCACAGCGCTGCGGGACGGTCCTGGGGCGGGGCGGTGGGGCGTGGGGGTGGGTCAGGGGTGCGGGACGGCCGCCGCGGCGATGCCTTCCACTTCGGTGCCGGCCGGGGCGAGCAGGAAGACGTTGCGGTCGACGCGGTGCATTCCGCTGCCCAGGCCGAAGACGACGCCGGTGCTGAAGTCGAGGATCCGCTTGGCGACTTCGGGGTCGGCGCCCGTCAGGTCGAGGAGGACGGGGATCTGTGCGATGAGGTATTCGGCGACTTCGCGGGCGTCCGCGAAGATCTGCACCCTGAGGACGACGAAGCGCCGTTGTTCGACGGTCGCGTAGTCGCCGGGGATGGTCTGGTGGTCGACTCTGGACGGCCATTCGTTGCGGCCGCGCAGCGGAACGACCTGGGCGAGCCCCTCCCACTGTTCGTCGGTGACGTCGTACCTGCTCACCGGACCACCTCGCCCACGTGCTGTATCTGCATCCGGCCATGATGACGCCGCTCACCCGTTCAGCCCAACTTCGACACGGCCCAAGAGGTGTCGGCTATGACTCATCTCATGGGCTACGACTCGTCTCATGGGGTGGCACGCGTACGCGCGTCCCTATGAGCGGCCGAGCGGGATCGTGTCTAGGAGCAGGACGGGCACAGTCCGCGGTAGGTGATTTCGGCGCGGGACAGGGTGAAGCCGAAGCGTTCGTCGTCCGGGAGGTCGGCCAGTGGGTCGCCGGTGGGGTGGACGTCGCGGATGGTGCCGCAGTTGGAGCACACGAGGTGCTGGTGGGGGTGGTGGGCGTTGGGGTCGTAGCGCTTGGCGCGGCCGTCGGTGGAGACCTCCAGGACCTCGCCGAGGGAGACCAGCTCGCCCAGGGTGTTGTAGACGGTCGCGCGGGAGATCTCGGGCAGTCGCTCGGCGGCCTGGACGTGCACTTCGTCGGCCGTCAGATGGACGTGGTCGCCAGCGTCCAGGATCTCCGCGACGACGCGCCGCTGGGACGTCATCCGCCAGCCGCGCCCTCGGAGCCGTTCGAGCAGGTCACTCATACCGTTTCACCTGTCCACGTCAGGGGTCGGGATTCGGTGGAACACGCGCAGTGTGCCAGCCAGGGAGCGGCCGCGTTCCGATGGAATATGGGTTTGGTGTACTTCTTGACTTGGATTTGGTCCATCGTAGGATCGATGCCGCCGATAGCCTAGGGACAGGAAGACTTCCGTCCCACCCGCAACGGCCGTGTCCCCCAGACCCTCGCGGCGAGGGCCCCGACCCGGTCCCCGTCCGCAGGCCCCGGCTTCACAACGCAACAAGGCCGAGGCCGTCAAGCCGGTGCCCGTGCCCCGGTCGTTTCACCGCCCGCAGTTCCTGAGCACTGTGATCCACCGAGTGAAGAAGGATTGCCATGTCCGAGAACCCCGATGCAATCGTCACCGACGCCAAGACGGAGGGCACAGGCGGCTGCCCGGTCGCGCACGAGCGCGCACCGCACCCGACGCAGGGCGGCGGAAACCGCCAGTGGTGGCCGGAACGGCTGAACCTGAAGATCCTCGCGAAGAACCCGGCCGTGGCGAACCCCCTCGGCGAGGAGTTCGACTACGCGGCGGCGTTCAACGCCCTCGACCTCCCGGCCGTGAAGCGGGACATCGCGGAGCTGCTCACGACCTCGCAGGACTGGTGGCCGGCCGACTTCGGCAACTACGGCCCGCTCATGATCCGTATGGCGTGGCACAGCGCGGGCACGTACCGCATCAGCGACGGCCGCGGCGGCGCGGGAGCCGGCCAGCAGCGGTTCGCTCCGCTCAACAGCTGGCCGGACAACGCGAGCCTCGACAAGGCCCGCCGCCTGCTGTGGCCGGTGAAGAAGAAGTACGGCAAGAGCCTGTCCTGGGCCGACCTCATGGTCCTGACCGGCAATGTGGCCCTGGAGACGATGGGCTTCAAGACCTTCGGCTTCGGCGGCGGCCGCGCAGATGTCTGGGAGCCGGACGAGGACGTGTACTGGGGCCCCGAGACCAACTGGCTCGACGACGAGCGCTACACCGGCGACCGTGAGCTGGAGAACCCGCTCGGCGCGGTCCAGATGGGCCTCATCTACGTCAACCCGGAGGGCCCCAACGGCAACCCGGACCCCATCTCCGCGGCGCGGGACATCCGCGAGACGTTCCGCCGGATGGCGATGAACGACGAGGAGACCGTCGCCCTGATCGCGGGCGGCCACACCTTCGGCAAGACCCACGGCGCGGGCCCGGCGGACGCCGTCGGCAACGACCCCGAGGCCGCTCCCATGGAGCAGCAGGGCCTCGGCTGGAAGAGCAGCCACGGCACCGGCGTGGGCGCCGACGCGATCACCAGTGGTCTCGAGGGCATCTGGACGAACACGCCGACCGCCTGGGACAACAGCTTCTTCGAGATCCTCTTCGGCTACGAGTGGGAGCTGTTCAAGAGCCCCGCGGGCGCCCACCAGTGGCGGCCGAAGGACGGCGCCGGCGCGGACACCGTGCCGGACGCCTTCGACGCGTCGAAGAAGCACGCCCCGACGATGCTGACGACCGACCTGTCGCTCCGCTTCGACCCGGCGTACGAGCAGATCTCGCGGCGCTTCCTGGCGGACCCGGCGGCGTTCGCGGACGCCTTCGCCCGCGCCTGGTTCAAGCTGACCCACCGCGACATGGGCCCCGTCGTGCGCTACCTCGGCCCGGAGGTCCCCTCCGAGGAGCTGCTGTGGCAGGACCCGCTGCCGGCGCGCTCGTACGAGCTCGTCGACGCGGCGGACATCGCCTCCCTCAAGGAGAAGGTCCTCGCCTCGGGCCTTACGGTGTCGCAGCTCGTGTCGACGGCGTGGGCGGCCGCCTCGTCCTTCCGCGGCAGTGACAAGCGCGGCGGCGCCAACGGCGCGCGCATCCGCCTGCAGCCGCAGAGCGGCTGGGAGGTGAACGAGCCCGACGAGCTGGCGACGGTTCTGCGCACCCTCGAAGGAGTCCGTACGTCCTTCAATGCGGCGCAGTCCGGCGGCAAGCAGATCTCGCTCGCCGACCTGATCGTGCTGGCAGGCGCCGCGGGTGTGGAGAAGGCTGCCAGGGACGGCGGCGTCGCCGTCGAGGTCCCGTTCGCGGCGGGCCGGGTGGACGCCTCGCAGGAGCAGACGGACGTGGAGTCGTTCTCGGCCCTTGAGCCGACGGCCGACGGGTTCCGCAACTACCTGGGCAAGGGCAACCGCCTGCCGGCCGAGTACCTGCTGCTCGACAAGGCGAACCTGCTGACCCTGAGCGCCCCCGAGCTCACCGTCCTCGTGGGCGGTCTGCGCGTGCTCGGCGCCAACCACCAGCAGTCCTCGCACGGTGTGTTCACGGACAGGCCGGGGACGCTCACCAACGACTTCTTCGTCAACCTGCTCGACCTGGGGACGACGTGGAAGGCGACGTCCGCGGACCAGAACACCTTCGAGGGCAGTGACAGCGCCACGGGTCGCGTCCGGTGGACGGGCACCCGCGCCGACCTGGTCTTCGGCTCCAACTCGGAGCTGCGCGCGATCGCGGAGGTGTACGCGAGCGACGACGCGAAGGAGAAGTTCGTGAAGGACTTCGTCGCGGCGTGGACCAAGGTCATGAACCTGGACCGGTTCGACCTCGTCTGATCCCTGGGTCCAGGCCGGCCCGATCGAGCCGGCCTGGACCGTTTCCGCGGGTCAGATCTCCCCGGCCGGCGCGGGTGCGGCGGCCTCCGGCGCATCGGCCTCACTGACGGCGGCGGTGGTCCGGTACGGCGCCGCCGCGTGCTGGGCGGCGTAGAGGAGGACGGGTTTCATTTTTGGCCAGAAGTAGGTGTCCTGGCAGGAGTAGGGCGGGGTGAATCCGTCGCAGCCGCGGCCGTCGCTGTCGCCGACCTCGATGGTGAAGCTGGCGAGGCCGAGCTTGTCGAAGGTCCAGTCGTCGGTGCCGCCGGACGCGTCGTACAGGATCTCGCCGGCCTGCCCGGACTTGTACCCAGTGAGCGAGCCCATCTCGGTGGCCAGGGCGCGCAGGGCGGAGTCGCTGCCGGTGTGCGCGGTGTGGTCGAACCCCCAGGGCAGCAGCACCATGTTCGCGTCGCCGTGAAGGCTGATCATCATGCCCCGGGCCTCGGCCGGCGCGGGGGCGTCGTTCTCGGTGCCGGTGCGCACGGCCGGGTACAGCTGCCGGAACAGGCCCTCCAGGGCGGCGTTCTCCGGCTCTGAGTCTGCGGCCGGGCCGAGGTACTCCTGGCCGCAGGGCTTCTGCGAGGTGCCCAGGCCGCCCCAGTGGGTGCCGGCGTTGCGGTTGAGGTCGATGCCGATCTGGCCGCTGTGGCCGCAGGTCTTGCCGTGCGAGTCGTTGGCGTTCTTGCGGTGGAGTACGGGGTTGTCGCCGCCGGAGGCGACGATGTCGACGCCGTCCGGGTTGGCGAGGGGCACGACCCACATCTCGGTGGTGTCCATCAGCTTGGTGATGTCGGCGTCCTTGCCGTACCGGGTCGTCAGCTCGTCGATCCACCGCAGGGCGACCTCGCCGGTGGTGATCTCGCGGGCGTGGATCTGCCCCATGAGGAAGAAGCGGGGCTTCGTGGAGTTCGGGACGAGTGCGCAGTCCCCCGGCTGCATCTTGGTGACGCAGACGGCCTTGAGATCGCGGCCTTTGGCGCTGTCCTGCTTCTTCCGCCAGGACTGCCCGTACGTGACGACGGTGGCCAAATCCGGGTGCTGGACGGCCACTTGGTCGAGGTGGGCGTAGCTCCCGTCGACGGTGCGGTAACCGCCGTGGTAGGTGTCGCCCACGGCGGGCCGGACGGTGTTGGGGGTCGGCCGCGGCTGAGTCCCGACGGCGGTCGCGCTGAACCCGATCTGCTGCAGGGAGGCGGCGGTCGTTGGATCACCGAGGACGAACAGGTCGTTGCCCTCCCGCCGCTCCAGGAGGTCGAACCCGGCGGCGGCGAGAGTATGCGCGTCCTGGGTGTGCCGGATCGGTACGCGGTAGGTGACGAGGGTGTCGGCATGCGGGCCGGGGGTGTCGGCCGTGGCCGCCGGGGGAAGCGCGGCGGCAGCCAGAACGAGGCCTACGGCGGCCATGAGCGCGAGCCGTCTGTCGGACATGAGCGGGCCTTCCGTGGGGGTACGGGGGCGCGCGGAGCCGACGAGGAAGCACGGTGGCGGGCTTCGCGGGCGCCCCGAGCCGTCGCCTTGAGCCTTGTGCCGCGAGGCTATGGCTGCCTGCGGGCTCGCGCCTGGGTGGCGGGGGATGTGGGTGATGCCGGGGGGGGCATTCGGGTGAGGGCTTGCGGGGATCGGCAGCGAGCACCTCATGCGGCCACGGCATACCGTGCTGCCCATGACGCAAAGTGACGGCGATCTCGACAGCCTCGTACGCAAGCGGATCCGTGCTCTGCGCCTGGCGCGGGGCTGGTCGCTGGAGGAGTTGGCCGGGCGGGCCGGGCTCAGTCAGTCCACGCTCAGCCGGATCGAGAACGGGCAGCGCCGGCTCGCGCTCGACAGTCTCGTCACGCTGGCCCGCGCTCTGGACACGACGCTCGATCAGCTGGTCGAGACCGCCGCCGACGACGTCGTCTCCAGCCCGGTGATCGACTCCGCCCGCGGCCAGATGCGCTGGCCCGTCAAGGCGGACCCCGGCATGACCGTCATCCGCCAGCGCCTGACCGAGCCGCCCCCGGCCAGCCCCTCGCGCATGCGCGCCCACCCCGGCCGCGAATGGCTCGTCGTCCTGTCCGGCACCGCGCTGCTTCTCCTGGGCAACCGCCGCTTCCGTATCGAGACCCACCAGGCCGCCGAGTTCCCCACGATGCTGCCGCACGCCATCGGTGCCGAGGGCGGGCCGTGCGAAGTCCTGGGCATCTTCGACCGCGACGCCCGCCGCAGCCACCAGCGTCCGGACGGCGGTGGCGACAAAGGCCGGGCCTGAGGCCGCCGACGACCGGCCCTCTGCGGTATTTGCGCATTCGGCAACCCGGCAGGGCATCACCTTGCGCATCCCGGGAGATGTCGTGCCGTACGCGCAAGAGGGCCCCAGCGTCGACGACATGACCCACGCATCCCCGCATCCAGCACTGACCACCAGCACGAAACGGACAGCACCGGCCAGGCGGAGATTCTCGACCTGGACGCGGAGGTGCTCGCCGAGCACACCGCGTCCATCACGGCATCGTTGCCCCTGAAGTCCGGCCCGCTTCACATCGTGGACCTGGGCTGCGGCACGGGGGCCGGCACCTTCGCACTCCTCGCCCGCTTCCCCGAAGCCGAGGTGGCCGCCGTGGACTCCTCGGCCGACCACCTGCGGCGCCTGCGCGAGAAGGCCGAGGCGAGCGGCGTGGACGACCGGGTGCGTACGGTGCAGGCCGATCTCGACGCGGCCTGGCCCGACCTCGGCACGCCCGAACTCGTCTGGGCGTCGGCCTCGATGCACCACATGGCCGACCCGGCCCGCACGCTGCGCAAGGTCCATGAACTGCTCGCGCCCGGTGGTCTTTTCGCCGTCGTCGAGCCGGTCGGCTTCCCTCGCTTCCTGCCCGAGGGGGGTCCCGAGGAGCGGCCCGGCCTTGAGGAGCGCATCCACGCCGCGAGCGACCAGCACCACGCTGAGCACGTGCCGCACTGCGGCGCCGACTGGGGCCCCGGGCTGACCGACGCCGGGTTCACCGTCGAAGAGACACGCACGATCACGGTGCACCTCGACGGCTCCCGCCACGAGGCGATCGGCCGCTACGCCCTCCGCGGCCTTCAGCGCATGCGCGGCACCGTCGCACAGGCCCTGCCGGCCGAGGACCTCACCGCGCTCGACCGGCTGCTCGCCGCCGACGGCCCGCACAGCATCCTGCGCCGCGCCGACCTCGCGGTACGCACGGAACGTACGGTCTGGGCGGCGCGCCGCGCCTGATGCCCGTCCGAAGAGCCGCAGGTCAGGCGCCCCGCAACGGGCCGGGCGGGCGCGTGTGACCGGCATCTCAGGGGCGCCTCTCGCTGCGATGACCTGCGGGCATGCAGAGCCTGCATCAGAGATGCACGAGACCGGTTTGCGGGAGGGATACCGGCTTTGTGTAATCGGGCGATCGGGGGTCCGTACGGCTTCGGTGGCCGCTCAACCAGGTGGAAGGGAAGCCCAGTTGACCGGCCCTGTCGGCCGGGCCGACCCCCCGAAGGCCGGCAGGTCGGCACCAAAACGGACTTGGAGCGCCTCGGATGAGCGCCACACAGACAACAACGACAACAACGACAACGACTGCGAAGGCGCACGACGGTCGCGGCAGATTCATCCCGCTCCTCGCGCTGGGCACGTTCGCGCTGGGCGTGGACGCCTATGTGATGGCCGGACTGCTGCCTCGCGTGTCCAAGGATCTGGACATCTCGGCGTCGTCGGCCGGGCAGATGGTCACCGTCTTCACGCTCTGCTACGCGCTGGGCGGTCCGGTGTTCGCCACCCTGCTCGCCAAGCGGTCGGTGAAAGTGCTGCTCGGCGTGGCGCTGGGGGTCTTCACGATCGGCAACGCGCTGACCGCGCTCGCGACCACGCTGCCGGTCCTCCTGTTCGCCCGCGCGGTGGCGGGCATCGGCGCCGGCGTGTACTCGCCGATAGCCGCCGCCACGGCAGCGGGCCTGACCACCCCGGAACGGCGTGGCCGCGCGCTCGCCACGGTCATGGGCGGGCTGAGCATCGGCACCGTCATCGGCGTCCCCGTCGGCATGCTCCTCGCCTCGCACATCGGGTGGCGCGGCACGCTGTGGCTGATCACCGCGCTGGGCGTGATCGCGCTGATCGGCATCGTGCGGCTGCCGAGGATCGAGGTGAGTCCTCCACCGCCGCTGGGCCGGCGGCTCGGCGCCCTCGCGAGCGGCCGGGTGGCGGGCATCGTGTCCGTCTCTCTGCTCGGCGGTATCGCAAGCCTCGGTCTGTACACCTACCTCGCCGAGTTCCTGCTCGACGCCGCGCACACCGACCAGACGGTCTGGGCCATGTGGGCGTGGGGCGCGGGCGGCATCGTCGGCAGCCTCCTCATCGGCCGCGTCGTGGACCGGACCAAGCGTCCCTTCGCCGCGGTCAGTTGGATCCTGGTCCTCGTCGTGGCCGGTCAGTTCGCGCTGCCCGCCGCCGCTCATGCCGCAGCGGCCCTGACGGTCGTCCCGCTCGTTGTCTGGGGCGCGGCCGGCTGGGCCCTGCAAGTGCCTCAGCAGCACCAGCTCATCGCGGTCCAGCCCGAACAGGCCACGGTCGCCGTCTCCCTGAACGGTTCCGCCGTCTACCTCGGCAGCGCCATCGGGTCGGCACTGGGCGGCCTCGTACTGGGCCTCGGCACCGCCGCGGCCACACTCCCGTACTACACGGGCGCGCTCACCGTGCTCGCCCTCGTGCTGCACCTGACCGTGGTACGTGGTGCCCCGCGGCGCGGAGAGAACGCCATCGCAACACCCTGACCTGGGAAAATGACCGGAGTTGGCTAGCATCGTGTGCATGGATATCGGGCTGCGTCACCTGCAATGCTTTCTGGCCCTGGCCGAGGAGCAGCACTTCACCTGGGCCGCAGACCGTCTCGGTATCTCCCAGCCCACGCTGAGCCGGCACATCCAGCGCCTGGAGGCGGTACTGGGCCGGGCCTTGGTGGACCGCAGCACCCGCCACCCCCGGCTCACCGCGGAGGGGCAGCGCCTGCGGGCCGATCTCCAAGTCCTGCTGCCCCAGCTGGAAACGGCCCTCCGGCCTGCCGAGCCGCCGTCCTCGCTGCGACTGGGCTACGCGTGGGGCTACCCCCTCCAGCGCGGCCGCCGGGCGCAGGCCACGCTGGAGGAGCGGCACCTCGTCCTCGTGCAGCCCGTACGCCGCGACGACCGTACGGCCGGACTGCGCGAGGGCTGCGTCGATGCGGCCCTGGTGTGGGGCGCCGTCCGCGATCCGCGCCTGGTCACCACCGAAATCCTGCGGGAGCCGAACATCGCGGCGGTCGCCCGGACCTCCACCCTTGCGGTGCGCGACCGGGTCACCTGGCGTGATCTGGGGCGCCGTTGCATCATCGTCAACACCGTCAGCGGCACGCTCACCGCGCAGGACTGGCCGGCCGACGCCACTCCCGAGATCGGCGCGGAAACCTCCAACATCGAGGAGTACCTGCACGCCGTCGCCGCCCGGCGCGGGGTCGGCGTGCTCCCGGTGTCGGTGGCCGCACAGCACCCGGACCCGGACATCCTGTACCTGCCGCTCACGGGCGCCCCGCCCGCGGTCCTCACCTACGCCTACCCGCGCACCAACCCGCACCCCTACGCCGCGACGTTCGGCCGCGCCCTGCGCGAGGACCGGCCGGCCGAGCGGTCCGCCTTCGTACGGGGCCGGAACCGGAGGGCTTCGGCGGACGCTTAGAGCGCGGGGTGCCGCGGATGAGGCGGTGTCTTTGCATCCGGGTAACAGCACGGCGGTGCATTTTGTTGCATACACCCGTGGGAAACCACGCCCCCAGGCCTGTTCAAAGATTGCGTGTACACCCCTGCGGGTGATTTTCGAAGCAGGATGCAGGGACAGGAGGAGACCGGAGAGTGATCTTCCCTTTCCCGCTTGACCGTTCAGGGAACACTTCATCGCGAAAACTGGATGGATCGAGCCATTCGCAGCCTTCTTTCACGCCAATGTGATTCACATTTCATGTGACCAATGGTGTGACATCAGGCGCGCCGCCTTGACGCCGATGGCGCCCTCTTCTTTTGCATGAGGGAGACGTGCGAGGTGTCTTCTGCGAACGCCCGCAAGGGAGGGGCCCGGGACGGTTACATTCAGCTGCCGCCGGTCCGCCGGCGACACGGAAGAGGTCCCGGGCGCTGGAACGCCCGGGACCACCGATGAACCAGAAGGGAAGTACCCCTCGTGATCAACCGAGGAAACCGCGGCGCGTTGGAGAACTGCGCGGCATCCCGGCTCAGTATCCCGCAGTCGGGCTTACGGCAAACCTCTTCACTGTCACCGCGTGCCGGAGTGGTGGTGATCATCGTCGTGATCACCACCTGTCTCTGCACGGGGAGCATGCATGACTCGGCTTCTGCGTTGCAGCAGTTGGTGAGCGCGGCACTGTCCGGTGGTGTCACCGTGCACTGCTACTCCGCGCGTCGCCTCCCCGTGCGGCGCGTCTTCGTTCGCGGCGTCTGATCGGCCCGTGTTGGGGGCGTGCCGCCGTCGGTACGCCCCCAACACATGCCATCGAATGGCCAGTTGGCATCGGACAGGGCTCGGAGTGGAGAACGAGCGGCGGACATTGGCGAGTTGGCATGCCGCCTCTTCTGCGAGCGGCCCTTTGCGCAGCGCACCGGTCCGGGCCGCAGGCGTCTGTACTGCGGCACGCGGTGCCGCCGGAAGGCGCAACAGCGCCGAGACCGCAGGGTGGCGGCCCTGCGCGAGGCTGCGCCGACCACGCCTGCCGTGGCGGGCGAACGGCTGCACCAGCGCGTCGCCGAGCTGGTGGACGGAGCCGAGCAGGGACTGCCTCTGGACCACCTCCTGGCACTGGTCGGCCGACTGGATGGGGCGGCGGAGGGGTTTGTCGGTACGTGCTGCGCCAGCGGTCGGCGTCTGGAGAAAGCCGGGACGCGCCGGCCGCGCAGGTGGAGCCGGGCGCGGATCGGGCTGCCCCTGGCTCACGACGAAGGACAGTCCAGCGAGCGGATGCCTCTGCCCCGTACCGACACGAGCCGAGCCGAGGCCAGACACCGACCCCTATCCCCCAGCTTCCGCCCTGGAAAAGGCACTTCATGCCCTGGCCGCAGCAGCCGAGCCGGCTCTCGCGGACGCCGTGCTCCGCGAAGCCGCCGACACGCAAGGGGCGCCGAACTGGGCGACGGTGAGCGACTGGGTGTCGCTTCTGGGCGGGCGGCCGCAGGATGTCAGGCTGCTCTGGGAAGAGGCCGTCCAGGCAGGCCCGTGCCCCTGGGAATCGGTGGCCGCAGCCGCTGGTCGGCCGGCTGCCGCTCTGCGCGGTCTTCAACCGGCTGCGGCCGGCCCTCGCCCGCTGTCCTGGAGAGCCGTACGGGCCTGTCCGCAGAAACGGTTCAGGCGGTCCTCGACGGAGTCCACGTCCCGGACTGGCCGGGCGTGGCCGCTCTGGCCACCGCGCTCGGCGCGGCCCCGTTGCGCCTCAGGCCCGCCCGGGACACCCTTCGGATGTCCTTCAGCACTGCCCCCGGCCATTTCCCCGCGGGAGGCATCAGCCTGGCCGACGCCGCCTCGGCCGGGAGAGCCGCGCGGCAATGATGCCCCCGTGCTCGTGGTGCGCCGACTGACGTTCCGGTGTTTCCCCCGCGCCGCGCACAAATTCGCACACCTTTCCCTCCGTCACTCCCCTGGGGCGAGGGGGGCCGGTTCAGAGCTTATGGGCCGTCAACACGGCCTCTACCATGGGAATTTCCATCCCGCAGCGCTCCGGACAGGACGCCTCAGGGGCAGCTGAGACGTGAGGAGAAACCCCATTTCTGACGTCATCGACACCGAAACCCCCAGTGTGGCCCGCATGTACGACTGGCTGCTCGGGGGCGTCGACAACTACGCCAGTGACCGCGCCGCCTGCGACGACCTCCTCGCCATCGCGCCGAGCAGCAAGGCCCTCGCGCTCAACAACCGGGCTTTCCTGCGTCGAGTGGTACGCATCCTGGCGCAGGAAGAGGGCATCCGGCAGTTCATCGACCACGGGTCCGGCCTGCCCACCCAGGACAACGTCCATGAAGTCGCTCAGCGCGTGGACGACAGCTCCAAGATCGTGTACGTGGACAACGACCCCTTGGTCCTGGCACACGGCCGCTCCCGGCTCGACCAGAACGACCGGGTCACCGTGCTCGACATGGACATGCGCGACACCGACGCGATCTTCGACGCCGCCCACGCGGCGGGCTTTCAGCAGGACAAGCCCACAGCGGCGCTCTTCGTCTCCGTGGCCCACTGTCTCAAGGACGACGACGTCCAGCCGATGCTGGACCGCGTCAAGGCGAAGCTCGCGCCAGGGAGCTTCCTGGTGATCTGTCAGCTCGTCAGCGACCGGGCCGACGTCCGCAATCGCGTCACCGCCCTCATGAGCAAGGTCACGCACGACAACTGGGGCCGCGTCCGAGAGAAGAAGGATGTGCGCGGCTACTTCGACGGCTTGACCATCCTCACGCCGGGCCTGTGCGACGTCACCACCTGGCGTCCGGACAGCCAGGTCGTGCCCCGCTCGGGCGAGGACTGGGTCGAGTGGGGTGGCGTCGGCCGACTCGGCAACGCCTGAGACACCCAAGCCGCTGTCCGTGCTCCGCTGCTACTCCCCGGACGCGGACAGGCGCTGCTCGAACTTGCCGATCATCCGGTCCAACAACGCGATGCTTTCCCGCCGGTACAGCGCCGTCTGCTCCAGGCGGTCCATGACCGACCGGTACTGGGCAAGCCGGTTGGTCTCGGTCACATAGTTCGCCGAGTCGAGCAGCTCCAGGTACACCATCTCGGACGGCCCGTTGTCCTTGAACGTCAGGTGGGTCAGCGGGAAACTCACCGCACTGCTGATGCCCTGGTCGAACGGGATGATCCGGATGCTGGTGTGCTCCGTGGCCTCGTCGGCCCTCTTACGCAGGCTGCGCAACTGGCCCAGCATCACCTGCGCCCCGCCGACAGCACGGCGCAACACCCCTTCGTCCAGGATCGCCACCACCTCGGGGCGCTGCGGTGCGTCGAACAGCGACCACCGGTCCTTGCGTGCCTGGACCAGACGCCTGATCATCAAGTCGTCCGCCTCCGGCAGCGCCTGCTCGATGACCGCGGCGGCATACTCCGGGGTCTGCAGGAGCCCGGGCACCACATGGTTCTCGTACGTCTTGATCCGGAACGCCGACTTCTCCAGCTCGATGAGTCGCCGCAGGAACTGGGGCGTCACATCGGAGAATTGCTTGCCCCGCGAGTTCTGGCGGACCTGGCGCAGCAGAGCGTGGATCTCCTCCTCGTCGGCCGCCGACGCCCCGTAGTAGCGGGCCAGCTCCCACACGTCCTGTTCCTTGGGCGGGCTCTCGCCTCGCTCCACCCGGCTCAGCTTCGAGACGGAGCCCCGGATCTCCGGCGCCACCACCGCCAGCGACAGCCCTCGCTGCGTCCGCAGATCCCTGAGGAACGTACCCAGGAGTCTCGCGGCGGCATCACGACTCACGTCAGTGTCCCCCCACGAGCCGGACCGTGCGGCGTCCGACGCCCGCGCCCGGCGACTGGCGGACATACGCCCTCCCCATCTCTGGTCCACGATCCGCAGTATCCCAGCCCGAGGTCCGCACGTCCGCCAGAACCAGCCTTGGCCTAGCCCCTGTTCACTCGCGGAATCAGAACCCGAAGTCCCCGGCCCGGGCCCCCGCCACGAACGCCCTCATCTCGGCCTCCGTGAAAATCAGAGCCGGCCCGTCGGGAAACCGTGAGTTGCGCACCGCCGCACCGTCTTGCAAGCGGGCGATCTCAACGCAGTTCCCAGCCGCGCTGGCATGACTCTTCACCCACACCGCACCGGGAATCTCGTTCGCGGCCACACCGTTTGCCACCTGCATCCGAGCACCTCTTTCGCTCTACGTTCGGACCCACCGCCCGCACACCGAAGCCCTGCACCCCTCCCACATTCAGAGCACACCAATTCCCAGATGCAAGAACAGCGAAGGGCGGCGTGCGAAAAAGGCTAGCGCCGAGCAGCAGAGCCGACAGTCCCCCGAAAGTGTGCTCGACCCGAACGCGCGTCAATCTTGACCGGTCGCCCTGAATGCCGTATAGGCCCAACTCGCCTGCGGCTCAGGAGAGTTGGGGACACGTCGCGACTGCGTTGGGCGGCTGTCAGGAGGAGCGCCAGATGTGCGTCACGGCCTCATTCCAGCAACAGGATTTCGGCCGCAACACCCACTGTGCGCACCAACGCGCACGCAACGAAGCCGCAGGTCAGGCGTCCTTGGCGATCGGCTCCAAGGTCGCCACACACTCCACATGATGGGTCATCGGAATGACGCGAATCAAAACATGCGGAAGAAAACGCAGGTCAGGGACGGCTCGACACCCGGAGTCGATGTGCACTGCGTGCTCCATGGGCACTACGTGCGATCTCTTGACGCACTCCCCACCCCAAGGGGTCGCCTTATGGCATTATAAATGCCATACTCGTATCATGGCTGACGACGACACCGACTTCTTGCCCGGCGACGGACCGAGTAGTGGGATCTCCGTCTCACTCACCGCCGGCACCCTGCAGGCTATTCGCGAGCGGGTCGGCAAGCGCGGTGTATCCGCCTATCTGGAGAAGGCCGCGCAGCGGCAGATCGAGCGGGACAACTTGGACGAGTTGATCGCCGACTTCGACAAGGTCAACGGCCCCCCCGATCCGGAGGTCGTGGCTGCCAAGCGGGCCAGGCTCACCGGGACTGTCTCCTCTTCCGGTGCCGGGGCGGCCGCATGAGCGGCGCCCTCGTCCTCGACAGCGAGGGCCTGGCCAAGGCCGTTCAGCGCGACCGCGAGGTCCACGAGTGGCTCACCGCCGCCCGAGACGCCGACCTGCCGGTCATCACTTCGGCCGCTGTACTCGTCGAGGTGATTCACCCCAGGATCAATGACGCCGCATTGAGATGGACCCTGTCCCGGCTGCGAGTCGAACCAGTCACCCAGTCCATCGCCCAGTCGGCCGCCACCCTGTTACGTACGGCAGGACTGCACGGCCACATGTACGCCATCGACGCCATGCTCTGTGCCACAGCCCTCACCCAGCATGGCCGGGTCACCATCCTGACCTCGGACGTCGAGGACATCTCCATGCTCACCACCGGCCATGCCCGGGTCGCGACCGAGAAGGTCTGACAAGTCAGAGCCATCCGGGACATGGCAGGCGCGCTCGGCGGCCACTACACACCCGACGCCCCGGACATCGGCATCGTCACCTCCCTCGACGAACTGGCCGAGCCCGACTTCGGCCCGGCCCGAGTCGACCCCCAATAAGGGAGTTCTACGAGTACACGGCACGCATCACCCTCGACAACGAACCATGCTGGCGGCTGCAGGTACGCCCCGGCTATCTGCTCTACCGCACGATCGTGGCCCACTCGCTCAGCCAGGCCAATGAGCCGATGAACCAGCGCGAGGGAAAGCGCAGACGCGGCCGAATCGACACGAACTTCCCCGACCTGGACGGACATCACGGTACGCGGCTGGATCCACTCCCTCACCGACACCGACGAACCCATCTACGTGGGCGTCTGTACCACCTACCGGCTGACCGCGCCTACGTCAACATCGGCTCCCCATCCCCCAGGGCAGCTTCACCGCCACCCTGCCCCCCGGCGCCGCTCCGGCGACGGCCTCGTCCTACTGAGCAGGTCCGAAGCATTCATGACAGGTAGGTAGGCACGTAGGTCTCGTCAGCGTGACCTTGGTACAGAGCTCGCCGGTCAGGCATGGTCGAAGTGTCCCCCGGTGGCTGGATACTTCGGTCACAGCTTCGGAACCCCGAGGTCGGCGAAGAGTTGCCTGGTGTTCGGGTCCACGGAGTACAGCACCGTGCCACGAATCGAGCGAGTCATCAGAACTCCGTAAGCATTACGAATCCGCTCTAGCAAGTCCTTGTCAGAGGAGACCCGACGAGCCTTGCTGCGCACATGCTCACGATCCACCACCCATGCGTCCCCAGCCCAGGTGAAATCGGCCCCCATGATCACTCCGCCCCACTCGTACTCCAGGCCCTGTGCGGTGTGGACACAGCCGATCTGACCGAAGCCTCCGGGGTCCGTAGCCCAGAATCGGCGCTTCGGCACTCCGGGAGTGCGGTGGTTATCGCCGGCATTCCACGGCCGGGCCCAACCCTTCTCCGGCGCAACGTCCGGTGCCGTGCCTGTGTCGTCGGTCCAGTCCCAGCATATTCCTGCGCTCATCCGGGCACTCAATTCGGCATCCAGCTTGGACTGCAGGAACTTCTCCATACGGGCGGCGCTGTCCGTGTAGTACAGCTCGAAGGGTTCCGGCTCTTGGTCGTCATCGGCATGCCACGGCACAGGATCACCAGCGAGGAAACGTTTCACCCATACGTCATAGGTCGAACTCCCTACGGCTCGATAAGCCCTGTCGAGCCTGATCGGTACGACCTCTGCCCTCAACTCATAGATCGCATCAATGAGTTCCTGCTCAGACCAGATCTCCTCGGCGAACAGACGTTGGTCACCGTCGACAAAGAAGACAGGCACCCTGGCGCGGGTCACGATCACCGAGACAGAGGTCTCACCGCGTCGCATGGCAAAAGAACCGGTCTGCGGGCGCTCGGTAAGCCGGTGCGCTTCGTCGCACAACAACAGATCGAGCTCGTTGGCTGCCACATCGTCGGCGACCTTGTTCAGCGTCGGAAACGCCTTTCCCTTTCCCCTGGCACCACGCTTGAAGTTCTCCCGGGACGCGATACCTCCCGAAACGAACTTTGCGCCATACTCCTCCTGGAGCGCCTGCCCCAGCAGGGTCAGCGCAATAAGGGACTTCCCGGTGCCCGCTCGGCCACTGACCACGAACACCTTCTTCGCGCCAGGCGACGGCGAGCGGAGGGCGTCCATCACGCTATTCACGGCTTCAAGCTGCTTCTCAACCAGGCTGAACTGCGTGTGGCCGTTGACGATCGCTCCAACTTCCGATGTCAGGAGCGCAGCCGAGCGGCGCCGATCGAGCAGCGCCTGGGCTGCCGATGCGTCCGCGACCGGCAGGAAGTGGGCCTGCAAGAATGCGCGGAGATCCGCGGGCTGGCGGGCAGTAAACGTCGGGACGCCTGGCGCCGGCTTGATCCTGCTGATCCACTGCGACTTGGGGTCCTTGAGGTTGTGCAGATACGCGGCGCCTGCGAGGTGCACGTAGCGATCGTCGAACATGCTGTGGTGAATCCGCAGCGAGTTCAGGTTTTCCTTCACTTGCACCGCAGGATGCTTCTTGTGACGACCGTAGTCAGGCATATAGACACAACCGAGGGCGCACTCATCACAGAGAGTCCCAGCGGCGTTCCGGCACGAGATACAGAGACCGTCCGTCGCTTTGGACGGATCGGGATGCAGGACCGTGCGCCATTGCTTCAGCTCGATTGCGGCGTAGCTGTGCCCACCTTCGGGGTGGGTGCCGGCGAGGACTACATCGATGGGGCTCATCTTCTCGTGGACTCGGTACTCCACGAAGATGTAGACCTGCCCGAGCCCAAGGTTGGTCAGGGCCGTAGCAACCTCGTAGACGCTTTCCCTCCACGATTCAACCTCCCCGATCGAGGGTTGCTTCCCCTTGGGATGAGCAAGTTCGTAGCACTTAGTGATCTCAGGAACCACGCGATCCGGGTTCCGCACCATCTCCTCGGCTGGCCAAAACGCCTCCAGGTCCGACCACTTGCCCCCACCCGCCATGACCGCCTGCCCACCCCGCCCTCGACTGCTTGATCCAGCAGTCACCGTACCTTGACATGCGCCTGGCGATACCGAAGGGGTGCGCGATCATTTCGACAGTCAACGGCACCAACGAGCGATGGCCATCAGGCTCCGGAAGCCGCCGAAGAGCAACATGACGGAGCGCATGGCGAATCCAGTGGCTACGCACCGCTTCACTCCGCTAAAGTGCAGCTGCGCTGCGGGCCTTCCCGGAGAGCACACACAAGTTCATGTAACCCACGCACCAGCCATGAGCCGTGGTGGTCGCTGACACTCATCGCGTGCAGCGAGCAGCGGATGCCCGGTAGGACGTCCCTACCATTCCGACTCACAGCTGTGGAGTGGTTTCGCATGAACCCTGTCGAGTGCAAGTCCACGCGTCGCATCTGGTTCCGCAAGGTTCTGATCGACATCTCCGCCGGGGTCATCTCCAGTCTTGTGCTGGCAACGCTGGCGGCGGTAGCGCACCTGCTGTTCTGAAGCAGGCTGGTGGCGGGCCCGGAGAGCCCGCCACCCAATGCCAATCAGCCCAAGTTCGGGGCCGACACTGCCAACGCCTCCAAGCCCCCCGGCGGCACCAGCCCGCAAGCTGACCCCCGAGTCCCGCTCACATCTCCGGCTGCCGCACCGGTTCCGGGGGCGGCAACGCCGAATCCCGGCTGTCGCCGAGGTCGAGGTCATTGCCGATGATCACCTTGCCGAATAGCCACACCAACCGCACCGCACGCGCCACACCCAGGGCTGCCGCGCCCTCGGCCAGCCAGTGCACTCCGCCCGGATCACGCCCCGTAGTGTCGAGGACTACAGCAAGCAGGCACAGCCCGGAGATCACCAGTGTCGCACTGAGAATGCTCATCCAATTCCGCCGGAATTCCGGCCCCTGTCGAGGGTGCGTGCGCAACTCCCGCATGCGGGGACCTGTGGCCGCGGCATACAGGGTCACGGCCGCAGTGATGAAGCTGCCGATGATCGCGACGACGGTCGCCGTCGTCGTATAGACCGCGATCCTCTGCTCCCTGCCGGGCCAGCCCAGCACATCGCCCGCGCCCGTGATCCGTACAGCCGCCATGTGCAGGCCGACCACCACGCCTGCGAGCATCAGATCCACCGCTGGTCGACCCACCCAGCGCCGCAACAGCCAATTCAGCACGTCGCCCCCAACCTCAGCTCTGAACTGCTGCTCAAGCTAGCGGCCGATACTGACATGCTTCCTGGAGCGCCTGCTCATGTGTACGAGCGGCCGCAAAGATCTCGTCGACGGCGTACCGCAGATCGACTGACCGTCCGTCGGTGAAAGCGAGCGGGACATCGCACTGGGCCGTGATGCGGTGGGCGAGGAAGTCGAGCGGCTCGTACTCAAGAGACTGACGGTGCGGGTCCCGGACTGCGACCCTGCCGGTCACGGACCGGATCACTCCAGACTCGTCCACCCATTCATCCAGATCTGGCATGAACTGGAGTACGTCGGTGCGCAGTTCGGTCGCGGCCCGGTTCCTGCGCATAGCGGAGAGCCTGCTGCCACGCTGAGGAACCTTCAGCGAGAGCGTGACGGAGGTGTCGGGATGGCGCTGCCCGAAGCTCCGCAGCGAATCAGCAAGGCCGCCATTGGCACTCAGGGCACTGACAGTATCCGCCGGAGCCCCTTCCAACTGCACGGTGAACTCGGTGACCGCCTCGATGCGGTTGAGCTTCTCTCGAGCTCGTGCGTGGATGACCGGCTTGAGCACCACCTCACCCCAGGGCAGGCCAACTCCGTTCAGCCACTTGGTGATGGCACTCACCCGCGGCGCCGAGAAGCCACCGGGCAGGACCCCGATGATGTTGGCGTACGGAAGGAAGCAGATCGTCGTCACATGGACGACATCCTTGCCTGCCGCAACCTGAAGCGCCTCGATCGTTCCGTTGCTCCGGTCAAGCTGGTGCGGCACCTCGCCAGTGATCTTGGCGAGTTGCAGATGATCAACAGGGACTGCCGAGTCGATCACCCCGACCAGCTGATCGTCCGCACTGCGAACCACGCGCTCGGACGACTCCGAGGCCGCAACCCGGTCGAGGAAGCTCCGCCAGTCCTGGTGCTCCATGCGCGGCTGACCACGCTTAGCCTCCACGACTTCGAAAAAGAAGACCGTTCGCTTGCGCACCGTCCGGGCCACGCCCGCCTCCCCCGCTCTCAGGCTCCCGCGTTCTTACATGATCGTAAGTGAACTCGCTGTGGCATACGGCACAGCATCCACAGAATGGCCTGATAACACCATCCGCGCTCACCTCCTCCCCACACCCTCGCCGGGTTTCTCCCTGGCTCCTGCGGTACCGCCTCTCACCTGGCAAGATGTCAGCAGTCTGACGATCTTAGGAAGTTGGGATTCGCCCCATACCATGACCACCGACGCGGACCGCGTCGGCGTCAGGCGAGTCCGCTAGCGGAAAGGTGCGGTGAACGGCGGTGGCGGCAGCAGGAGGTCAGGCGACACCCAAGCCCGGCCAGCATCAGCCGAAGCGCTGGTACCAGACCCGGCCGTCCCCCTTCCCCTGGGAGCAGGCTGCTCTCGACTACATCAAGCAGCGGATGCCGGCCACGGCTCCGCACTACGCCTGGGCAACGTTCTCCTTCACCGCCATGAGCGGCCGCATCAACGAGTGCGACCTGTTCATCGCCACACCCCGTGGCCTCTATCTGGTCGAGTTGAAGGGGCATCCCGGCCGCGTCGTCAACAGCGGGGATACCTGGAGCTTCCACACCCCCGACGACCAGGTCCGTACGGTACGCAACCCCCTGCACCTCACCGATCTCAAGTCCAAAGAACTGAAATCGCGCCTCCAGCAGGCGGCCAACGATCTCTACCCGAGCATCCGCGTTCCCCGGATCGACCCGATCGTGTTCCTGTCCGACCCTCTGCTGCAGAGCGAGTTGGACACGGTGCAGCGCACTCACGTGTACGGACGTGACGGCGCCCAGAGCGGCCTTCCGGGCATCTGGGACGACTTCCTCAACCTGCCGCCGGAGCGAGAGAGCTGGCGGATCAAGGAAGACGCCTTCGCACGGCATCTGCCCGAGCTGATGAAGAAGATCGGCGTGCGGGCATCCACCTCCCACCTCGACTTCGGCGACGGCTGGAGGCTCTCCTCCCGCCCTCTGGACGCAGGGCCCACCTGGGAGGACCGGCTCGCCAAGCGCAAGGAGATGATCCACGAGGAGGGTCGGGTCCGGGTCTATCTCGTGGAGCAGCAGGCGAGCGAGGAGAAGCGGCGCTCCGCCACCCGCGCTGCCGAGCGCGAGTACCAGGTGCTCCAGGGCATCGCGCACCGCGGCATCTCCCAGGCTGTCGCGTTCCGCCAGCACCAGGGAGGCCCGGCGATCCTCTTCCGCCACCGGGAGAGCGATCTACGGTTGGACAACTACCTTGCTGTGCACGGCCCGAAGTTGTCCGAAGCCGTACGCCGCGACATGGTGCGCCAGCTCGCCGAGGCCGTCCGCTACGCCCATCGCCGCTCGCTCTACCACCGTGCGCTCGCAGCCCGTTCGGTGTACGTCAGCGCCCGCGAGAACGGAAGCGATCCCGTCCTGCGGATCATCGACTGGCAGGCATCAGCCCGCGATTTCGACACCACTTCACTGCGCTCGCTCGGCGAGAGCTCCTTCACTGGGGAGCACATCGAGGACGCCGCCCAGTGCTACCTCGCGCCCGAGACCGACGCCGACTATCCGGACCCGGTGGATCTCGATGTCTTCGGTCTCGGAGCCGTGGCACACCACATCCTGACCGGTATGCCGCCTGCCGAAACCCGTACCGCCCTGAAGGCGCGCCTCACTGCCGACGGCGGACTTCACCTGTACGCGGTCAGCGACGCCATGGACGCCGGTCTCGACGAGCTGGTGTACGCCGCGACCCGCGCGTCCGTGGACGATCGCCTCGACTCTGCGGACGCCTTTCTCAGACAGCTCGACGATGTTGAGCAGGCCAGCGCCGCACAAGCAGTCGCCGTTGAGGCAGACCCGCTCACCGCCACCCCCGGCCAGGCTGTCGACGGGGACTGGACCGTCGAGCGGGTGCTCGGCTCGGGTGCAACAGCCCGGGCGCTGTACGTGACGCGCGTCACCGAGGACGAGCGCGGTCGCCGCGTGGAGGAGGAGCGGGTACTCAAGGTTGCGCTGGACGCGGAGAAGAACGAGCGCCTGGTCTCGGAGGCGGCAGCCCTCCAGCAAATCAGCAGCGGCCGCATCGTCAAGCTGCACGAAGGCCCACGCACGATCGGCGGCCGGACCGTCCTCGCCTTGGAGTACGCCGGCCCTGAAACCCTCGGCCAACGGCTGGCCAGTTACGGGCAGCTGGGTTACGAGGAATTGGCGTCCTTCGGCGAGGACCTGTTCACCGCCCTCGACGACCTCGCGGCCAGGGGCCTGCGCCACCGCGACCTCAAGCCCGACAACCTCGGGATCAAGGTCCGGGACGACGGTCAGCAGCAGTTGATGCTCTTCGACTTCTCCCTGGCCAATGTTTCCGACCGCGACATCAAGGCCGGCACGCGCGGCTATCTCGATCCCTTCCTCGGGGATGCCCGGCGCCCTGTCTACGACGACGACGCGGAGCGGTACGCCGCCGCGGTCGTTCTGCATGAAATGGCCGCCGCCGAGCGCCCCATGTGGGGCAACGGCACAGACGACCCGCAAACGGCCCTCAAGGACGACCTCCCCGCCCTCGCCACGGACGCCTTCGTGGCCGTCCTGGCGCCAGGACTCGAGAAGTTCTTCGAGCGGGCGCTGCACCGTGAAGCGAACCGCCGGTTCGAGTCGCTGCGGCAGATGCGGGACGCCTGGCGTGCCATCTTCACCGAGGCCGATCGCACCCAACCGCCACCCGCATCGGATCCGGTCTCGCTGCTGGGCGGCGCAGGCCGGCATGAGGGCCTCTCCGACGACGACATCCGGGACCTGTACGCGCAGAAGGCAAAGCTCGGCACGACACTGAGGGACGCGGGGCTGACCGAGCGGGCGGCCGCGGTGGCCGAGGAACTCGGCGCGGTGACGGTCGGCGAGTTGCTGGACGTCCCCTCGGCTCGCTTCCGCGGCAAACGCGGTATCGGCGCGGTGGTCAAGAAGGAGCTCAATCGCCGGCACCGCCAGTGGACGGCTGCGCTGCGCCCCAAGAAGCCCAAGGCCGCGGCTGCTCCAGTGCGGCCCGTGGTGCCTCTGGCGGCGGACGACAAGCTCGGTGCCGAGCACGAGGCCCGGCAGGACGTGGAGCACTTGGCCGCGCTCCTCAACCCGGTGCCACCGGGCCGCAAGGACAACAAGCGGCCGCAGGTCGTCGCGGCCTGGCTCGGACTCGACGGCAAGGCGGAGTTAGGCTCCTGGCCCACCAACCGTCAGGTCGCAGAGACCGTGAAGGTCTCCGAGTTCACTGTCTCGAAGCACCTCAGCTCTGCAATTACGGAGTGGGCCGACGCGGGTTGGATGAACATCCTGCGCGGTGAGTTGGTGGACGCCGTCCGGGACGCGGGCCGCGTGATGATCGCCCGCGAGCTGGCCCGGGTGCTGGCCGCGCGCCATGGCTCCGAGAGCGAAACATCGGAGGGCGCGGAGGCCGCCGCGCTCGCCGTCGTACGGGCAGCCGTAGCTGCCGAGACACTCCTCACCGGGCGCGATGAGGATCACGAGCCCCGGCTCGCACAGATGCGGCGACGGGGGCGGCTGATCGTGGCCTTGGAATCGCTGGACGGCTCCGACGACCCGACGTCCGATGAGCTCGCTGCTTACGCCATAGAGCTGGGCGAAGCAGCGGAGAAGATCGCCACCGCCGATCCCCTGCCGGACCGGTCCGGTGCACTCCGCGACCTACGGGCGGTGCGCATACCCGAAGGCATGAACCCGCTGCCGGACGCCCGACTGGTCACGCTGGCCGCAGCAACTTCTGTGGACGCGGCTGCCTCGCCCCGGCTTGAGCTGTATCCGCGGGCGCTGGAGCTGTGGCGTGCGCTGCAGATCTCGCAGGCTGCGGCGGGTGTGCGGCGCGAGGTAGGCATCAGCTTGGAGGGGCTGCTCTCCCGATTGCGTTCCCGCTTCCCCGAGATGGCGATGGGCAAGCCCACATACGTCGAGGTCGAGGACGCGCTGAAGAAGGCCGGGTTCCCGCTGACGTACGAGACGGCGGAGGCGCGCTTCAAACCCCCGGTGCCGGTGTCAGCGGTGGGCAGCAGCAGCTGGCCCACCTCGACGGGAACGGTGACGAGGGCCTCTCGCGCACTGGTGGCCGGTGCCGCCGGGGGGCGTGAGCCGTCGGCGTTGCTCGCCGCGAAGCTGGACTCCGCGGTACGGGAGGGCGGGTTTCTCGCTCTGAACGTGCACGTCAAGCGGTTGCGGGGTGAGGCCGGCTCGGTTGCGGACGCGATCGCGGAGGCGTTCCCGGTAGTTCCGGTGAACTTGGCGCGAGTCTTCCTGGAGGAGTTCCGGGCACTGGCGGGCGAGCACGGCACGGACTGGTCGAAGGTGCTGGGTGCGGACACCCGGTACACGAGGAACAGTGACCTTCCAGGTGGGTTGCGATCGTTCGTGGTCCGGGTGTGGCCGAGGGTCGCCGCCCGACTGGCGGGCGCAGCCTCTCAGGAGTCCGGGGCTGTGTTGTTCATTCACACTGCAGGGCTCCTCGCCCACTACTACGAGGCGGGCGGGCACGAGCTGCTGGTGAAGCTGCAGCACGAGGCCCGCAAGCCTGGTGGGCGACCGCACGGGTTGTGGCTGCTCACGCCGTCGCACAACCCGCAGGGGGCACCGCAGTTGGACGGGCGCACAGTGGAGGTAACCGGTGGCGACGCAGAACGCGTTGTACTGACCGAGGACTTCCTCAAGAACTTAGCTGCACATCGAGAGGGTTTTGGGCTGTGAGCGCGCGCAATGGTGGTCAGGACGGCCTGCTGAAGGACCTCCGCAAGCAGGTCACGCTCCTGGAGGACGACCTGCGGGCACGGAGCGAGTCTGTGGAGGAGTACCGGGACCGACTCACGGGCGAGTACACACGGGCGTATGCGGCGGACCGTACGGCGGCGACGTACGAGTCGTGGCGCGATGAGCGGGTTACGCAGGTCGCGGCGGCGTGGGTGCTCGGTTGCGTCTTCGTGCGGTTCTGCGAGGACAACGGACTGATCGAGCGTGCGTGGTTGGCGGGTGTCGGGGAGCGCCTGAAGGACGCGGAGGACCACGATGCAGCGTTCTTCGCGGCGAAACCGGAGAAGAACGACCGCGACTGGATCGTTGCGGCGTTCGAGCACTTGGCGGGGACCAACCCGACGGTGGCGGGTCTGTTCGACCGCAGGCACAACCCTTTGTGGGAGATCGCTCCTTCGTACGAGGCGGCGACAGCGCTTCTGAAGTTCTGGCGGCGGGTTGATTCCGACGGTGAGCTCATCCACTCGTTCGTGGACGACGACTTGGACACGCGCTTCCTGGGTGACCTGTACCAGGACCTGAGCGAGCACGCCCGGAAGACGTACGCGCTGCTCCAGACCCCGGTGTTCGTGGAGGAGTTCATCCTCGACTTGACGCTGGAGCCGGCGGTGGAGGAGTTCGGCCTGGAGCCGGTCGTCAAAATCCGCGACGGGCACGGCGTCGACCGGGAACTCCCGGCGGGGCTGCGTACCATCGACCCGGCGTGCGGATCGGGGCACTTCCTGCTGGGGCTCTTCGAGCGGCTGTTGGCGAAGTGGCGGGATGAGGACAAGAGTGCAGACGACTGGACGCTGATCCGGCGGGCCCTGAACGCGGTGCACGGCTGCGACAAGAACCCCTTTGCGGTGTCGATCGCTCGGTTCCGGCTGTTGATCGCTGCACTGAAGGCTGCGGGGGCTAGGCGGCTTGATACCGCGCCCGGATTCCCGATCAACGTGGCGGTGGGCGATTCCCTGATCCATGGCCGCGGTGCACCAAGGCGGGAGTCGGAGGCCATGTTCTCCCTGTCGGGGGAGACCCTCGAAACCTTCTTCTATCGGCCCGAGGACATCGGCGAGTACGCGGAGCGTTGCGACCTTATGACGCGCGACACGTATCACGTGGTCGTGGGAAATCCGCCGTACATCACGGTCAAGGATAAGCAGGAGAACCTTAATTACCGGGTGTACGAGTCATGCTCAGGTAAGTACGCGTTGTCGGTGCCGTTCGCTGAGCGGCTGTTTCAGCTTGCGGTGCGGACGTCGGGGTCGGATCGAGACGCGGGATTCGTCGGGCAGATCACTGCGAACTCCTTCATGAAACGGGAGTTCGGCAAGAAGCTGATCGAGGAATTCTTCCGACTGAAGGTTCACCTGACACACATTATCGATACGTCGGGGGCTTATATTCCTGGCCACGGGACACCGGCTGTGATTCTGGTGGGGCGGAATTACGTACCACGGCCTGACGAGCGGATTCGAGCAGCGCTAGGGGTACGGGGCGAGCCATCTCAACCGAAGGATGCCGCAGAAGGACTCGTGTGGAAAGCAATCGTGGGCCAGCTACACAGGCCCGGAAGCGAGTCCGAGTGGATCAGTGTCACTGAGGCCGGAAGAGATAACTTCTCTTCCTACCCTTGGAGTCTCTCCGGCGGTGGCGCTGGAGGTGTCGTGGCGGCTCTCGAAAAGATGCCCGCAACACTGGGCCGCAGGATCGGTGGAACTATCGGCTTCCACGTTGTGCTGGGCGACGATGATGTATACGTGGCCAACGAAGTACCACCGACCTGGAAGCAACTTAATGCTCCATATAAGTCGTTCACAACTGGTGATGGCGTGCGCGATTGGCGCGCATCCTCATCAGTGGCCTTGTGGCCGTACAAGGATAAGGCAGCGGACAACTCACTTCAGGACAATCAGTTATTCTGGCCTTACAGAACGGGTCTCAGAAATGGCTTAGCTTTCGGGAAAACCCGAGAGCAACGCGGCATGTCTTGGCACGAGCACACAATGCTCTCTTGGCCCCGAACCGCTTCCCCCCTGCTCATCACCTTCGCCTGCGTGTCCACACACAACCACTTTGTTCTCAGCAAAGATCACCGGCTACACAACCGTCACGCGCCAGTGATCAAGCTGCCAGAAGGCAGTAGCGAGAGCGAACACTTGGAATTGATGGCGGTACTCAACTCATCCGCCGCATGCTTCTGGCTCAAGCAGGTATGCCACAACAAGGGCAACGAAGGCTACCAGTCCGGTATCAAAACTGAGATGTGGGAGCGCTTTTACGAGTTCACCGGGACCAAGCTCCAGGAATTCCCCCTCCCCGTTCAGCTCCCACTTTCCCTCGGCCGCGCCCTTGACACCCTCGCCCAGAAACTCGCCACCCACGAGCCCTACGCCGTCTGCGCCGCAGACGAACCCCCCACCCGCGCCCGCCTCGACGCCGCCCGCGAAGAGGGCGCGGACTCGCCAGCGCATGATCGCGCTCCAAGAGGAGCTTGACTGGGAGGTCTACCACTCCTACGGGCTGCTCACCGACGCCGAGAAGGGCCGTCTCACCGCCCCCTCTCCCGAGCCCACGATCATCCCCGAAGTGAAGCTCGGCGAGCGAGCGTTCGAGATCGTTCTTGCCCGCAAGCAGGCCGCCGGGGAGATCGAGACCGCCTGGTTCGACCGCCACGGCTCCACCCCCGTCACCGAGGTCCCCGCCCACTGGCCCGAGTGGTACCGGGACATCGTCCAGGCCCGCATCGACACCATCGCCTCCCGTCGCGACATCGCCCTCATCGAGCGCCCCGAGTGCAAGCGGCGTTGGGCGACCGAACCCTGGGAGAAGCGGGAGAAGGCCGCCCTTCGTACTTGGTTGCTCGACAAGTGCGAGGACAAGTCCCTCTGGTTCCACGTTCTGAACGACTTCGAGCAGCCCCGCACCCTCACCGTCGGGCAGCTCGCCGACGAGCTCGAGAAGCGGGCCGACGCCAAGGCAATCCTCAACACCGCCTCCCTCTACGCCGCCCACCTCGGCAAGCCGAACCTCTCCCTCACCCAAGTCCTCCAGGACGTGGTCGACGCCGAGCACGTCCCGTACCTCGCCGCGTACCGCTACAAGGACACCGGCCTGCGCAAGCGCGCGCAGTGGGAGGACGTCTGGGAGCAGCAGCGCGAGGAGGACCGGACTGGCGAACGCCTCGACATCCCCGTCCCCCCGAAGTACACCTCCGCGGACTTCCTGAAGCAGTCCTACTGGTCGAATCGCGGGAAGTTGGACGTGCCCAAGGAGCGGTTCATCTCCTACCCGGACGCGAGTCCCGGCTCCGACCCGACGCTTCTCCTCGGCTGGGCCGGCTGGGACCAGCGTGATCAGGCCACAGCCCTGCTGAACATCGTCACCGAACGCCGCAAGCAGCAGGACTGGTCCGGCGAACAACTCGTACCGCTGCTCGCCGGGATCAACGAGCTGATGCCGTGGCTGCGGCAGTGGTTCGGCGAGGTGGACGACGAGTGGGGCGAGGAGTCCGCTGCAGAGGAGTTCCAGAGCTTCCTGGACGGCGAGTTGGCGCGCGAACAGCTCATCCCTGCAGCACTCACAGCATGGCGTCCGACGAAGAAGACCCGGTCGCGCAAGGCGACGACAACGACAAAGACGGCCAAGAAGAAGGCGGCGGAAGACGATGAGTAGCGGCAACGGCGACCTCTACCTCCGGGACGTACTCGACCTGCCGGAGTCCGTGCTTGCCGGGTCCTTCAAGGTCGAGCTGTCCGGCGGCTTCGATGCGACCGCCGAGCGCGTACGTGAGTACGTGGTCACCCCGCAGCTGGAGCAGTCGCTCCGCAAGGCGCTCAAGATCGTCGAGGCTTCCGTACGCGCGGGTTCTTCCGACGCCGCGTATCTGCACGGTTCGTTCGGCTCCGGTAAGAGCCACTTCATGACCGTGCTGCACGCGATCCTCTCCAACGACCCAGCCGCTCGCACCAAGCCAACACTCCAGCCGATCATCGCGGACCATGACGCGTGGCTGCGGGACCGGAAGTTCCTGATGGTCCCGTTCCACCTGGTCGGTGCGACCGATCTCGATTCGGCGATCCTCGGTGGATATGTCCGCACAGTTCAGCGCTTGCACGCGGACGCGCCCGTACCGCCGGTCTATCGGGCGGATGCGATGTTCGACGATGCCCGCCGGCAGCGGGAGTTCTTCTCCGATGACACCGAGTTCATCCGCTGGCTCGGCAACCCCTCGCTGCCGAAGGAGACGAGCACCACTCCACAGGAGGTCGCCGATGACGAAGACGACCTGATGGACCTGGACATCAAGGAGGTACCGGAGGTCTGGACGTCAGCGCTCCTCGACCATGCCTTCGCCGCTGCCCCCGGCGAGAAGGTTCGCAACTGGCTGGCTTCCGCGCTGATTTCCGGCCCGTACTCCTCGTACTCGCTCAGTGCAATCGGTGCGAAAAACGCCTTTCTGCCGCTCGAAAACGGTCTCGACATCATCAGCCAGCACGCCAAGTCACTCGGCTACGACGGGCTGATCCTCTTCCTCGACGAGCTGATCCTCTGGCTCCAGGCACATCTGCGTGAGCGGACCTTCGTCAATGACGAGGTGAACAAGCTCGTCAAACTGATCGAGTCAGGTACGGGTGGTCGCGCCCTGCCGGTCATCTCGTTCATCTCCCGCCAGCGCGACCTCTCCGAGCTGATCGGCTCGGACGCGGTCGGCGCTGACGCCAAGAACCTGGAACAGCAGGTCAAGTACCTGGCGGGCCGCATCGACCCGATCAGCCTGGAGGACCGCAACCTCCCGGAGATCATCAAGGAGCGGGTCCTCAAGCCGAAGGACGACGCCGCCAAGGCTGCGCTCGAAGCCGCCTTCGCCCGGGTCGAGACGTCCAACCAGTCGGTGCGGGACGTGCTGCTCGACGCCAACGGCGCCACCCACGCGGACTGGGCCGACTTCAAGGCGTTGTACCCGGTCTCGCCCGTCCTCCTCAATGTCCTGGTCGCGCTCTCCGGTGCGCTCCAGCGCGAGCGCACCGGTCTCAAGCTGCTCCAGCAGATGCTCTACAAGCGGCGCGAGGACATGAAGGTCGGTGAGCTGATCCCGCTGGGTGACCTGTGGGACGTGCTGGCCGAGGGAATGGGCGAGGCGTTCACTGACCGGCTGCGCAGCGAGGCCGACGCTGCAACTCGCTTCCATGGCAAGGTCAAGGACCACCTCCTCCAGAAGTACGGTTCGGCGGACGACGCCAAGTACAAGGCCGACGACCGCTTCATCAAGACAATGCTGCTCGCCTACCTCGCGCCCGAGGTGCCTGCTCTCACTCGCCTCACCGGGCCGCGCCTCGCCGCCCTGAACCACGGATCGATCCGCTCCCGCACCGGGCAGGAGGACCGGATCGTGGTCAAGCGGATGCAGGAGCTCCAGGCGGAGTTCCCCGGTGAACTGCGCAGTAACGGCAACGACGCGGACCCGGTCTTCACGCTGCATCTGTCCGATCTGGACGTTGAGCCGATCCTGGACAGTGTCGGCGAGAAGGACACGCACGGCGCCCGCAAGCGGTGGGTGCAGGAATGGCTGTGGCGAGAGCTGGGCGTCGTCGACAACGGTGGCTTCGTTGCCGATCGCGAGATCGTCTGGCACGGTACGCGGCGCATGGTCGAATTCGTCTTCGAGAACGTGAGCGATCCCCAGATCCTGCCCGACGCGCAGTTCGAGCCGTCCTCGCAGGACCGGATACGGTTCATCATCGACTACCCCTTCGACGAAAATGAAGACGGCCGGCCCAGCGCGGACGAGAACCGGGTCTTCCGCCTGCAGCGGGAGAAGCCCGATGCGGCAACCATCGTCTGGCTGCCGTCTTTCCTCTCCGCCCAACGAGGCACCCAGCTCGGCCGGCTCCTGAAGATCAATTACCTGCTCGGCAGGGACCGGTTGAAGGACTTCGCAACCCACCTGTCGTCCGACGACCAGGTGCGGGTCAGGCATCAGTTGGAGGCGCAGCGCGAGACGCTCGTCTCGCAGCTGGGCCAGGTATTGCACCAGGCGTACGGAATCGCCAAGGCCAACGAGTCCGACCTCGGCGCCCAGGTGACCGAGGGTAAGCACGTCCACTCGTTGTACGCCGGGCACACTCCGCAGCTCCAGGGGGGCGGCGTCTTCGAGTACAACCTTCTGAAGCTCGCCGACGGGTTGCTGGACACGCTGTATCCCAAGCACCCGAACTTCGACCGTCAGGAGAGTCGCAAGCCGGTCACTGCCGCAAAGTTCAAGAAGGCATACGGCTGGATCGTCAAGGCCATGGACGATGGCTCACGCCGGGTCGTGGTCGACAGCGGTGACATCGCAGACGTGGCGCGGATCGTGCACGCGCTGGAGCTGGGTGAGGTGCATGACGGACCACTGAACGTATCCACGGACTGGCGCCGTCACATCGACCAGCAGGCCGGCAAGCGCGGGGCCAAGGGCGACTTCTCGGTCGAGGACATCCGCGTCTGGATCGCCGAGCTCGGCTGGACGGGCCTCGATAAGCTGGTCTCAAACCTGGTGATCGCCACATACGCACTGCTCTCGGACCGCTCCTGGATCTACAACGGGCAGGCGGAAGAGGCCCCTGCGCTGGACCAGATCGGCCCCGGCTGGGTACTGCGGGCCCAGGAGCGACCCAGCGAGGACGAGTTCACGGCGGCACACACCCGGGCCGCGGCACTGTTCGGCACGAGTGTCCCGCAGATGCTGTTCGCCCGGAACGTCAACGCACTCGCCGCAGACGTTCACGCGAAAGCGGCGGAGCGAGAGCCCGCTGTCAACGGGTTGCGGCGGGCGCTGACCCGGTTCAGAACCGCCCTCGGCATCAGTGGCGAGGCCCTCAGCACACGCGAGCAGTCGGTACGCGACGCGGCCGACCTGCTGGCTCGGATCAAGCAGAACCCCGAGCCGACTCCGCTTGCCCGTGACCTTGCCGCGGCAACGTATGCGAGCACTGATGTCGTGTTGGCCAAGACCATGTCCTCGGCACAGCGCGTGCTGGACGCTCTGGAGAGCACCGACTGGGACCTCATCGAGAGTCTTCGGCAGTACACCGAGCGCGGGGATGATCTCGCTGATCGGTCCAAGTTGTTGCTCGACGAAATCTCGGAGACGGCGGCAGCCGACGAGTTCGACACCGAGCTCGCCCCGGTGCTGCGCAGTGCGCGCAGTCAGGCCGTGTCGATGATCAACGAGGCAGCGCGCCGCAGCGTAGTGGCGCCCGTCGCGCCCACGCCGCCCTCGCCTGTGGAGCCGGTGGTGGTTTCGCCACCTGCCGAGACAGACAACAAAGACGTCGAATCGTTCGAACAGCCGAAGCCGACGCCCAGTATCCCGGTCGCTCCGGTTGCCCCTCGCCGTACGCATCGGGTCTCGGCTGGGCCCACGACTGCGCTGGAGACCGCGCTCGGTCAGGCCCTCAGCGCGATACAGGACGAGATCCGAGACTACGCGGCCGCACACCCTGGGGTCGAGATCGAAATCCACTGGCGGGTACCCCACGCCGACCAGGGCGAGGACATGCAAGCGCAGGGCGGCGAGTGCTGATGGGAGCCACGGTGCCCGAGCTCGACCAGCGGGTCATCACCGGACTTCTGACCACACGGCTGGCCCATACCAAGGGTCGACGGCTGGTACTGGTGCACGGTAAGTACGTGGTGGGCGGGCCACAGGAGTTCACCGTGCCGGCCGGCGAAGGTGAACGCCGCAAGGTCCGGGTCGCACACACCACTTCGGTGCTCGGCATCACCGATGCCTGGCAGGCTCATCTGAGTACCGAGGGTTCGGACCTGCTGGTGGTCACCACCGATGTGTCCGGTGATCGGATCAGTCTCGATCTGGTGGGCGAGATGGTGCGCTCGCAGATCATCGCTGTCGACGAGGCCGACATCGTCAAGCAGCTTTTCGGCGCCGCCGACCTCGACCCTCGTATGCGGCGCGATCCATGGCTCTGGTTGCCCAGTGCACTGATCGCTGCCGAGCCGGACGGCGGCTGGCCCCAGCGTGGGGCCGTGCTCACCCTGGACGCGGCGATGCGTGCCCTCGTCGGAGTACGGCTCGGGCTCGAGGGCGTCTTCGAGGGCGAGGCGTCGGTGGATGTCGATGCTCTGCTGGCCTGGTCCCGCACGCCCGGCGGGCCACAGCGTTTCGCGGCGTTGCCGGAAGCCGAACAGCAGGGCATCGCCGAGTGGCTGGCGCAGAACGCAGGCGAGGCCGCGCCAGTGCTCCTGCGGCTCGCGCTCAACGGCCGCGGCACCGAGGCCACTGCGTTGGGTGTGCTTGCCTCGGTCATGAACGGGGGTGCTGCGTCGGCCGAGGCGGCCGTCGCTCTGGGCTCCGTCTTCGGCATGGGTTCACGCCCGTCCGAACTGCGCGCCTATGCGAGGGCAGTGGAGGGCACACTCATCCGATGGATCGGTGAGGCGACGGGACGGGGGGCGCAGAGCGAGGAGGCACGGCAGCGGGTTCTCGACGTACTGCGCCAGGCCGATCAGCTGGCCGCGGAGGCCCATCTGTCTGCTGCGCTCGCCGACAATCCTTTCCTCCCCTCAGGTTTCCAGGCACGGCTGCGTCGGCTGGCCGAGACGTTGGCCCAGGAGCCTCAAGCAGCTCAGACTGCCTGGGAACACGTACGAGAACATCACCTTGCCGCTGTTCTCTATGCGAAGCGGATCGAGCTGGCGCGCATGGCCGTACGGCTGAAGCACTGGCTGGACGCGCCGAAGCCGGTGGTGTCCTCGGTCGACCAGGCTGTGCACGCACATGTAGCCGACTGGGGGTGGGTGGACCGGGCACTGGCACAGCTGTGGGTGGGAGACGCCGACGCCGAGCCCGTTCTGGTTCATGCATACCGTACTGTGCACGACGCGGCGCGGCAGCGACGGGCGACGCTCGACGAAGCCTTCGCGGCCGAGCTCGAGCCATGGGCGCAGCACGCCAGTACGGCGCAGCCCAGTGGGACGCTGCTCATCGAGGACGTTCTGGAGAAGATCGCAGTGAAGCTGGCGGCGAAGCGGCCGCCGCTGGTCCTTGTACTGGACGGGATGAGCAGTGCGGTCGCGGCGCAACTCGGTGAAGAGTTGACCGGTGCGGGCCGGTGGAGCGAGCTGTCCGGCGACGGGCGGCGGGCTGCTGCGGTCGCCATGATCCCGTCGGTGACTGTCGTCAACCGGGCCACCTTGCTATGCGGACGCCCGGTATCGGGCGGGCAGAGTGTGGAGAAGGAGGGATTCGTCGATTTCTGGAAGCAGCACCGGCGTGCGGCTGCTCTGTTCCACAAGAGCGAGATCGCCGGTCCCGCGGGACAGTTGCTCGACCAGCGGCTGGTCGAGGCCATCGCATCCGATGCCGTGGTCGGTGTCGTGCTCAACACCATCGACGACAGCCTCGACCACGGGCAGCAGGGCTCGCTGACCGACTGGTCGGTGAACCGCGTGAAGTACCTCACCGAACTGCTCAACTCCGCGCGAGGTCAAGGGCGTCCAGTGGTACTGGTGTCCGATCACGGACACGTACTGGACCGGACGAGGCCCGACGCAGGACCAGTGACCGCCGAAGGGGTGGAGTCGGCCCGCTGGCGTACGGGGACGGCTGCCGGTGAGGGAGAGGTCGCGCTGTCAGGCCCCCGCGTGCTGGAAAACAGCGGGCGGGTAATTGCCCCCTGGTCGGAAGAGATCCGCTACACCCCACGCAAGGCCGGCTATCGCGGCGGCGCCGCACTCGCCGAGATGACGGTGCCGGTACTGGTCCTGACTCCGTCGATCGACCTCGCACCCGACGGATGGGCCGAACTACCGCGAGAGTCAGTCCAGCCACCATGGTGGGAAGCGCAGGTCGCCCCGGCATCGCTGAAGACCCGAACCACCACGAAGCCCGCGCGGAAGGCGCCGCCCGCAAAGCCGAAGGCACGGCCCCAGGAGGGTGAGCGCCTCGCCGACGACGCAGTCGAAACGCCCCCGACCAGGCCCGCACCCGTCGAGCCGCTGCCCCCGGTCACGCTCGGCCGTCAGGTCGTGGAAACCAAGCTCTACGAGCATCAGGGGAAGTTCGTGCGCAAGGTCCCCGATCGCAAGGTGGTGGCCGCTGTCATCGATGCGCTCGACGCATCAGGCGGCACGCTCTCACTCGCAGCAGTCGCTGGAGCCGCCGTCGCTTCGGGGGGCCGCACCAACACCCGCCCGGAGGGCTTCGTCACTGTGCTGACCCGGCTGCTGAACATCGAGGGCTACGAAGTCATCAGCCTGATCGACTCCCGGACCCGGGTCCGGCTCAACCGCGACACACTGCGCGAGCAGTTCGAACTGCCCAGGGAGAACGCATGAGCGGCGCATCCGTCAGCGCGACCCGCCGCCGCGAGGTCATCGACGCGCTGCGGCGCGGGACCGTGCCGCAGTCGGGTCTCGACCTCTTCGCTGTCGGGTTGGACCGTTTCGCGCCTGCGTTGGACGAGCGGATCGCCACGATCGCGACGGGCAGTGCGGCGTTCCATGCCATTCGCGGCGAGTACGGATCCGGCAAGACCTTCTTCGCCCGCTGGCTCGCCGAACGGGCGAAGCGCGCTGGGCTCGCCACCGCGGAGATTCAGATCTCGGAGACAGAGACACCCCTGCACAAGCTGGAAACTGTCTACCGACGGCTCACCGAGCGGCTGACCACAGCGACCGAGCCTGCCAGCGCCCTGCGCTCGGTGGTCGATGGCTGGTTCTACACCCTCGAAGAGGAAGTGACCGAGACTCAACCCGAACTCGCTGAGGAAAGCGAGGCGTTGGAGTCTGCAGTCGAAGCGCTGCTGGAGGAGCGACTCCGTGGCGTCGCCCAGACCACTCCCGCTTTCTCCGCCGCCCTGCGCGGCTACCGCAAAGCCACGCTGGGCGGGGACGCGGCCACCGCCGAAGCCGTCATCGCCTGGTTAGGCGGCCAGAAGTCGGTCGCCGCCTCCGCGCGCCGTACTGCAGGGGTGCGCGGAGATCTCGACCACTTCGCGGCACTGGGCTTCCTTCAGGGGCTGCTCACCGTCCTGAAGGACTGTGGGCATCCCGGTCTCCTGCTGGTCCTAGATGAGATCGAGACCTTGCAACGAGTGCGGGGAGACGTGCGAGAGAAGGGTCTCAACGCCCTACGACAGCTCCTTGATGAAATCGACGCGGGCCGCTTTCCCGGGCTCTTTCTGGTCATCACCGGCACACCCGCCTTTTACGACGGACAGCAGGGGGTTCAACGCCTGCCTCCGCTGGCCCAGCGGCTGGCAACCGACTTCTCCACCGATCCGCGCTTCGACTCACCGCGGGCGGTCCAGCTTCGACTTACCGGTTTCGATCTCCAGCGGCTGGGCGAACTGGGCCGTGCTGTACGCGACTTGTATGTGGGATCGGCCCGGAATCCTGAGCGTATCGCCGCCCTTGTCGACGACACGTACGTGGCGGAGTTGGCCACTGCCATGACGGGAAGGCTCGGCGGGCGGGCCGGCATCGCACCGAGGCTCTTTCTGCGCAAACTCGTCGCAGACGTATTGGACCGGGTGGACGAGTTTGACGACTTCGACCCGCGCAAGCACTATGCGCTGACCGTCAGCAGCGACGAGCTGAGCGAAATCGAGCGCAACGCCGCGGCGGACAGCGCCGACGAGATCGAGCTGGAGCTGCCATGACAGGTGCACCCGAACCGCTGGACCGGCTGCACCCCGGGGTCGTACACCACATCGTCAACACCCTTGGCTGGCCTGGTCTTCGCCCGCTCCAAGAAGAGGCAATCGAACCGCTGCTGGACGGTGCGGATGCAGTACTTCTGGCACCGACGGCGGGCGGCAAGACCGAGGCGGCGTCCTTCCCTCTGTTGTCCAGGATGGCTGCGGAGAACTGGACAGGGACGTCAGTCCTCTACGTATGCCCACTCAAAGCACTGCTCAATAACCTCCTGCCCCGTCTGGAGACTTACACCTCATGGCTGGGCCGGACCACGGCGCTGTGGCACGGGGATGTCTCGCAGCCACGACGCAAGCGGATCCTGCGGGATCGGCCGGACATCCTGCTGACTACGCCAGAATCGCTGGAGGCGATGCTGGTCAGCGCCAATGTCGACCATCGCGCCTTCTTCTCTGGGCTGCGGACCATCGTCGTCGACGAGGTGCATGCCTTCGCCGGTGATGACCGGGGCTGGCATCTGCTGGCCGTGCTCGAGCGACTCGAACGAGTCGTCGGTCGGTCAGTACAGCGGGTCGGGCTCTCCGCGACGGTGGGCAATCCTGACCAGTTGCTCGCCTGGTTGCAGGGCTCAGGGCGCGATAAACGCGCGGCTTGCGTTGTTGCCCCGCATCTGCGCGAGGAGAATCCAGCCCTGCCGCCACCCGGCGATATCCAGCTCGATTACGTGGGGTCCCTGGAGAATGCGGCGACAGTGATCACCTCCCTGCATCACGGGGAGAAGCGGCTGGTGTTCTGCGAATCGCGTCGGCAGGTCGAAATGCTCGGCGAGAGCCTGCGCGCCAAGGGTGTGACCACATTCCTCTCGCATGCGTCTCTTTCAATGGATGAGCGGAGGCGGGCGGAAGAGGCGTTCGCCGACGCGCGAGACTGTGTGATCGTCTCCACCAGCACATTGGAACTCGGCATCGACGTGGGTGACTTGGATCGCGTCGTCCAGATTGACGCACCCGGCACCGTGGCCTCCTTCCTCCAGCGGCTCGGTCGTACCGGCCGGCGCTCGGGTTCCACTCGTAATTGCCTTTTCCTTGCGACCAGCGAGGGCGGTTTGCTCGGCGCAGCAGCCCTGCTTTTGCTGTGGTCACGTGGCTGGGTCGAGCCGGTAGCGGCCCCACCGGAACCCCGGCACATCGTTGCCCAGCAAGTGCTGGCTCTCTGCCTGCAGGAACATCGGGTCGGAGACCGACTCTGGCAGGAGTGGTGGGGCGGGCTCGGCCCCTTCGGTCCCTCCGCCGAACCCATCGTGCGCCATCTGATCGACGAGGGGTTCCTGGAGCGGGACAGCGGAATGCTGTTCATCGGCCCTGAGGCCGAACGCCGCTTCGGGTACCGGCACTTCATGGATCTCACCGCGGTCTTCACTGCCCCGCCGGAGTTCACTGTGCTGGCGGGCCGCAACGAGATCGGCACCACCAACCCGGCACTGCTGACGGAGGAAGTTGCCGGACCTAGGCGGCTACTCCTCGCCGGACGGAGCTGGAAGGTGACGTACATCGACTGGTCCCGGCGGCGGTGCTTCGTCGAACTGGTCGAGGGCGGCGGCAAGGCACGGTGGGGCGGGGTCGGCTCCGGCCGTTCCGCCTCGTACGAGCTGACCCGCTCCGCCCGGGAGATCCTGCTCGGCACCGATCCACCAGTCATTCTGACCCGTCGTGCTGAAGCCGCCCTCGCTCAGGCTCGCGACAACGGTGCGGAGACGGTACACCCGGCCGGGACAGTTGTTACCCGTGGCGGTCGGGACACGAACGTGCGCTGGTGGACCTGGGCCGGCTATCGGGCCAACGTCACCCTGGCTGCCACACTCTCGAGCATTGCCGATCCTCTCCAGCGCCCTACAGACACGTACATCCGGCTCCGCGAAGACTTGACTCTGGACGAGTGGAATCGAGCCAAGGCCGCGGCAATAGGTCAGCTCTGCCTCCCCGCCGTCGACTCTCGCGCTATCCATGGGCTCAAGTTCAGCGCCGCGCTCCCTCAACGGCTTGCAGAGGCCACACTCGCCGCCCGTCTCGCGGATCTGGATGGCGCATCGGCTGCACTCAAAGAAACCTCGAGGTTCGTGTCCGCGGGCGATTGAGCGCCTCCAAGGGCAGGCCCGGGTGGTGAGGAGTTCGAGGGCTTCGGCGTTGGGGAAGACCATCTCGCCGAAATCGCGCAGGAAGTCGGCCTGCGTGGTGAAGCCGCCGAATGCAAACGCCGCGCAGACCGGCAAGCCCGCGAGGAGCAGCGGCGTTGGGAAGCCGCCATGCACGAAGCCCGTACCGCATACGCCCACGCCTATCGCGTCCAACACCTCGACGAACAGGCAGGCGCCTGGCACCAGGCCAAGCGCCTGACCGAATACCTCACAGCAGTACGCGACCACGCCACATCACTGCCGCCCGGCAAGAAAGGACCGAGATCGAGGCGTGGCTCGCGTTCGCAGACGCCCGCCTCAAAGTCTCACCAAGTCTGCCAGCCGCCCGCCCCACCGAAGCCCCGCGGCGGCGACCTCGAGCCCTTCCTTGGCTACTGGAGCCCCTACGGCTCCCACGCCTACTGAGCCCCAAAGTGGGCCACAACCCACGGGATTTCATCAAGCGACAGCAAAGAAGGAACCCCGGCAGACCACGCCCGACGCATCGTCACCTGCGTGAACGGCCGCCTGGTGCTCCATCAGAACGCGCGTCAAACGTGCGTCAGAAGGGCCTCACATGCGTCGAATATGCGTCAAGATATCGCCCGTAACGCCCACTACGCACGTAACACACACTCGACGAAACAGCAGGTCACGCAGGCTCCAGGATCGCCACGCACTCCACATGGCGGGTCACCAAAAACATGTGAAACGAAAACGCGTGAAAGGAATCGGCAGTTCAGGCGCACGCCGGGAGCAATTCGAGCCAGGGTCGATGTGCGTTATGGGCGCTACGTGCGGTCTCTTGACGCATGGCTCATCCGGCGCAGACGTCACACTCTCCGGTCGGCCATCGCAGGGGCGCGGGCAGAGGCGCAGCAAGGGTGTCGCCATATGGCATTTGAAATGCCATACTCGTGTTATGGATGACGATGACACCGACTTCCTCCCCGGCGACGGGCCCAGCAGCGGCATCTCCGTCTCCCTCACGGCCGGCACCCTGCAGGGGTGGATTCAATCGGTCGTCGCAACACCTTGATTTCGGAGGTGTTCAAGATCGCTACGCGGGACTGGGGCAGGAAGACCGGCGATGCGCCCGAGGGACTACGGCGGCAGTGGCGTGCTGACCGGGCGCTGAGGCCGGCGATGCGCTCGCCTGGCCGGCCTGATCCGTCGCGGGTGGTTCAGCGGCAGTTCTGGCGGCTGATCGCCACGGGTGTGACGACGGCTGAGGCGTCGCTGGCGGTCGGTGTGTCGTGGCCGGTCGGTTCTCGGTGGTTCCGTCACGCTGGCGGCATGCCGCCGATCTCTCTGGACGAGCCCACCGGCCGCTACCTGGCCTTTGAGGAGCGCGAGGAGATCGCGATTCTGCGCGCCCAGGACAAGGGCGTGCGAGAGATCGCCCGCGCGATCGGACGTGCCCCGGGGACGGTCTCGCGCGAGTTGCGCCGCGACGCCGCTACCCGCAGCGGGAAGCAGGAATACCGGGCCACGGTCGCTCAGTGGAAGGCACAGCAGGCCGCGAAGCGCCCGAAGGCGGCCAAGCTCGCAGGCAACGACAGGTTGCGTGAATACGTACAGGAGCGGCTCGCCGGCAGTGTCCGCCGCCCCGACGGCACGATCGTCACCGGGCCCAAGACGCCCGCGTGGAAGGGGCTGAACAAACTGCACCGGCAGGACCGAAGATGGGCGACGGCATGGAGCCCGGAGCAGATCTCGCGCCGGCTTCATGTCGATTTCCCCGATGATGAGTCCATGCGCATCAGCCACGAAGCGATCTACCAGGCGCTGTTCATCGAGGGCCGTGGTGCGCTCAAGCGGGAGCTGGTCACGTGTCTGCGCACCGGCCGGGCACTACGGACTCCCCGTGCGCGGTCGCAGAACAAGCCGCAAGGGCATGTCACCGCGGACGTCGTCCTCAGCGAACGCCCCGCCGAGGCTGGGGACCGCGCGGTCCCCGGACACTGGGAAGGTGACTTGATCATCGGGACGGGCCGCTCCGCGATCGGCACGCTGGTCGAGCGCAGCAGCCGCTCCACGCTCCTGGTGCACCTGCCTCGGCTCGAAGGCTCGAGCGAGAACCCGCCGGTGAAAAACGGCACCTCGCTCGGGGGCTATGGCGCGATCGCGATGAACGCGGCGCTCACCACATCGATGACGCAGCTGCCCGAGCAGCTACGCAAGACCCTCACCTGGGACCGGGGAAAGGAACTCTCCGGCCATGCCCAGTTCGCTTTCGATACCAGGACCAAGGTGTTCTTCGCCGATCCGCACTCGCCCTGGCAACGACCGACAAATGAGAACACCAACGGGCTGCTGCGCCAGTACTTCCCGAAGGGGACCGACCGTCCCGATGGTCCGCCGAGGACCTCGAAGTGGTCGCCACGGCGATCAACAACCGGCCCCGCAAGGTCCTCTGTTGGCGGACACCGGCCGAAGTCTTCGAGGAACAGCTACGCTCGCTACAACAGCCCAGTGTTGCAACGACCGGTTGAACTCACCCTGGATTTGTCTGTCACCATCGCCACCTCCACTCCCGCAAGGGCCGTGGCGTACCGGGTCCGCAGCGCACGCAGCCGCAGCGCGTGGCTCTCCACATCCCGGATATGGTCGTCAAACTGCTCAAGGCTCAGCTCGGCGCTGCCGCTGTCGGAGAACACCCAGACTTCCGGTTTCCGGCCTTCAGCACCGTCCTCATCCTCATGCAGCCAGGCGATGTGCGCCGTGAGCATCGGCGGGGAGGACCGTCCGTCCTGCTCCCCTGGCACCTCCAAGCCCACCGGAGCGCCCGAGTGCGCGCCGCTACGGACCGGGCCACAGTCCTCGACGCACCAGGGTGGACATCGGCGTGAGCCATGCAGTCCCGTTTCCTTCCGCGACATGCCAGCTCCCTTTCCGCAAAGGCCGTCGGCCCGGCCCGGCCTCTTCGGCATTTCACGCAGAATACCCTCTGGGGGTATGTTCAGGACAGGCTGCGGAGGGTCGCTCATGCTGCCCGCCGTAGCGGGTCCGCCAGATCGGCCATGTTCCTGTACACACGAAAGTCACAGTCTCCCGGCCGCCTGCCCAACCGCTGGACGATCAGTGCGGCTGCAAGTCCCCATCCCGGTCCGCTGACGAGATGGCGCTCACGGCCGACCAGCAGCAGCCCTCCAGCACCGGACTCAGCACGACTGCCGACCAGCCCGACTGCCAGAGCTGTGCCGAATGCCCAGAGATCGGCTCGCAGGCCGACCGGTAGTTCCGCCCTGACTGCCACGAAGGGCCTGGGTGTTCCGTTCCTGCTGGGAGCCGCCACCACCGCTCCGAGAGCGTCCGGGACAAAGCCGTCCGAAGGGAGAATGTCCTCTGCTTCGCCGCCCAGGTATTCGGTGATGACCGCTCTGACGGCGAGGACGACCTCGCGGTCGGACCTCCAGCCATGCCGGGGCGCCCATCTGACGCCCCGGAATTGGTCAAGGATGCTCACCTCAAAGACCCTCGGGGTCAGACAGCCCCACCAGTCTGATCAGGTGCGCGGTGGGAACGCGGTAGGTGGTGCCGATCCTCAGCAGCGGGCACGGGAACCTGCCATGCTGGGCCAGTTCGTACGCCTTGCTCCTGCCCATGTGCAGCACCTTGGCGGCCATGCGCAGATCCACCACGGCCGGCAGAGCAAGCAGTTCCCGCACGGTGATTCCCTGTGTGGTGGTTTCTTTCTGAGCCACGTGCTCTGATGACGCATCGATGCCTCCCTGCGCAGGTTCGGACAGCATGGTCCGCGGGGCTTCGTTCTTGTGTTTCATGTCAGGCCGCCTCTGCCAATTCCGCGAGCGTCGGGCTTGAAGGGCGATTCGAACCGGCATCGGCTCCTGGGACCACCAGGTAGCGAGCAAGGCGTTCTTCGGCGACCGCGCGCCGGATGCGGCACGCGGTATATCCGATGCCGAGGCGACGCGCGGCGTCCGCCAGCCCCTCGTTCTCCATCCGGGTACGGCCGATCAGCTCGGCTTCGTCGGCGGTGACAGCTCCGGCACGCACTGCCCGGTCCAGTACGAAGTCCGGGTGCCCCGAAGTCGGGCGCTGGGCGTGCAACGCCCAGGGCTCGGGAAGCGGAACCGCTCGCAGCATGCCGGTGTACGTCGCCCGGGCACGCAAGCCGGCCCGGTAGCCGGCCCACCACAACCGCGATGCCACCCCGCGCGCATCGACATCGATCGACTTGAGTTCCTTGAGGAAGCCCTCGATCACTTCGGCCTCCACGTCCGGAAAGGGCAGCCCGCCTCCTCTCACCACTCGGGCCGCCGCTCCGCGCAGTCCCGGCGCCATCATCCACACCGCAGCGAGGGGCCAGTCCCCTCCCTGGCTCTGCGCCCGGAAGACAAGCTCCTTCCACACGTCTTCCCTGACCGCGTAGGACGTCCCTCTGTCCAGAAGCCGCTTCCGGAGGTCCCTCAACGGGGCCTTTCCTCCCGGGAATTCGTGCTCGATGTTCATGCCGCCTACATCAAGCGAGAAGGCTGTCGACCTGGATTCAATGGCTCGGAACGCTGCCTCGACCGAATCCAGCGGTGCCCATTCACCTGCCCATGGCATAGGGGCCCCTCTCCCTTACGCTGCGACAGAGCTTGCGCCGAAGGCTTCGGTTCCGTTCCCGTTCCTTCTCATACTCGGATCCCCCTGCCGGATGCTCCGCAGCGCGAAGGATCGAGTGGAGTCGGTTGCGCCGGGCGGAACCGGATCCGATTCACGTCGGGTCAGGTACTCCAGGACTCGGCGTTCCGCGCGGCCGCGCCGCTTACTGCACGCCTCGTAACTGATGCCGAGTCGCCGCGCAGCGGCTGCAAGCGGTTCGCCTTCGATTCGGGTTCGGCCGATGAGGTCCCCTTCCGCTTGGCTGATGACCTTCTCCTCACACAGCCTGGCCAGCGCGAGATCTGGGTGACTGGGGGAACGCAGTACCGAGGGGATACTCTCGCCGAGATCCGACGCGAGATGCCGAACGGCGTCCAGGTCGTGCCGACGGGCACGGTATGCGCCTCGGAAAGCCGCCCACCACAGCCGCTTCGACAGGCCGTCGGCCATGGGGTCGGCCTTGTGCATCTCGGACAAGAACTCGGCGACCGCCTCCGAGTCCAGATCTCCGCGGTCCACCTGCGGCCCGCCTGCCTGCTTCCTGCTGATACTGCGCAGCCCCGGCAGCATGACTCCGACTGCGGCGAGCAACCACGCGTCCCGGTCCGTGCCACTGCGAGCTCGGTGGACGAGCGCTCTCCAGACGGCGTCCCGCATGTCCGTTTCCGGGCACTCGAGCAGCAGTGACCTCGCTTCGTCTACCGGAACCGGCCTGGACAGAACGTCTTGCCCGAATAGGTCGCCGTCAAGGGTGAGTGGATTCGGGTCGGCAGCGAGTGCTTGAAAGACGGATTCGACTGTGTCCAGCAGTGAACGGTTCGCGGCAGGCGGCATCGCCCAACTCCCTACGGATTCCCTCACGGCACCGGGCGGCTGGCGCCCCCAGTGATCACCCCCACTACATAAGACCGCCCTATCCGCCCATTAGGGACATGAGTGACCGAACTTTCCCATTCTTGCCCGCTTAACTCGCAGCGCGACTACATCTGATCTATTCCCCAACTGAGTTAGACCGATGAGGGAACACTTCAAGAGAGTGGTGGCAGCCGTAGCGCCGCCTGCTCACGACTGATCCGGTCGGCATCCACGTACCACTGACGCCGCTCCTTGCGTGCCCGCTCGATCACGCGGCCTGCCCGCTTACACGTGGAGGGGTCCGTGAGCCGCATCGTCAGATTGAGGCTCCCCCCTCGTAGAGCCGTCGGAAATCGGTCAGGCGCCGCACCGTCGTCGGACTCCTGAAAGCAGAAACCGCGGTACGCGACCTCAACATCAATGGCCTGCTGTCGCACCAGGTTTGCCACGCTCACGCCTCCGCACAGAGTTTCGCATGACCGCTCGATCCTATGCGGCGACCACGAACCCCGCGCCGATGGCCGTCGCACCTCCCGTGGCCTCTCGCAGCTGCGGCCGCTTCGCCCGTTGACAGGCCATGCGGCGCAGCAGATCTCTCTCGCCCAGGACTCCGTCCTTGTGTGGCCCCGGGATACCTGCGAATGCGGCGGGCATTGTCTCGTAGGCGGCACTCACGGGGAGCCACTGGAGGCATCAAGTGCAGCTGGACCTCAACGAACGTCAACAGGCCGTGCTCGACTGGGTAGACAAGGGATGCCCCGATTGGAGTCTGGACAGACAGCGCCTACAAGATCAGCGCTCAAGCCCTGCAAAGCCGAGGGCTCATCAAATTCATCAAGCACCGTGACTATTGGGGCGCGCGACTGACCGACAAAGGGCGACAGTACCTGGTCGAGCGCGACGCCTGCCCCGTGGGACAGAGCGACAAAACACCTGCAGAGCCCGGCGGAATCCCAACACGACCGCACACCAAGACCAAGCCGAAGGCCCAGGCAGACTACACGGACGAACTCCTCAAGGAATTGGCCACCAACAACGGATGCCTCACCAAGCCCACCGTCTCCGGTCCGCACGCAGTGAATTGGGCATCACGGGTCAACGCCGCCCGCAAGTCCGGAAAGACCCCCCGCACACACGAGCTGTACGGATATAGAACTCACCGCGGCTACGAGATCAAGCTCGTCGAAATTCCAGCCTGGCGCCTCGCCGTACTCGCCCCGCTCCCCCTGCCGACCAAACTCACCCGACCCCACACCCTGGTGGCCGCTCTCCAAAAGCGCCCCCAACCCATGGGACTTACCAAATCTGTCCAAGGGCGAGCCCTGCGCATCATCCAGGCACTCATCACCGCCGTCGAAGCGCAGGGGCATGTCGCGACGCTCGGGCCGACGCAAGGCGCTCCCCCAGCCCATCGGCGCCGGAGCGCACCGCCGCATTTCACCATCACTGCTCACGGCGAAAGAGTTGGGTTCCTCGTCCTTCAGGAACAGGACCGCGGCGGGCACATCCCCACCGACAAGGAACTCGCCGACGCCAAGAAATACTCGTGGAGGCGCATCCCGGCTGCGCTTCATCCTCAGCGGCGGCTCCCCGCACCGCGCCGAGGAATGGGCCGACGCCCCCAACCGCCCGCTGGAAGACCAACTCGCCGAGATCGCCCAGGAAGTCACCCTCCGCGGCGATGCAGCAGAACGCGAACGCCGTGCAGACCAGGAGGCTGCCGAACAAAGAGAGCAGCACTGGCAAGCCGCCATGCAAGAAGCCGGCGCCGCCTACACCCACGCCTACCGCGTCAGACACCTCGAAGAACAGGCAGAAGCCTGGCACCAAGCCAAGCGCCTGGCCGAGTACGTCACAGCCGTACGAGACCATGCCGCCTCTCTGTCACCCGGCCAGGAAAAGACCGAGATCGAGGTGTGGATCGCCTTCGCAGACGCACACATCCAACGCCTCACCGAGTCCGCATAGGTACCGAAGCTGCCCACACCGCCGAAGCCCAGCAGCGCCGACCTCAAGCCCTTCCTCGGCCACTGGAGCCCGTACGGACCGCACTCCTGCTGAGTCCCAACACCACCCAAGCCCCACGGATTTTCACCAAGAGATGGCAAAGCGGGGCCTCCCGCAAGACACAGCCAACGCATCGCCACCTGCAGGAACACCCACCTGACACTCCATCAGAACGAGCGTCAAATACGCGTCACGAGCGTCATTTCAGCGTCAAGATATCGCCCGTAACGCCCACAACGCGCATAATGTACACCAGAGAACCCGCAGGTCAGATGCCCTTTTCGGCAGGCTCCAAAATCGCCACACACTCCACATGATGCGTCATGGGAAACAGATCGAACGCCCGCAGCGTCCGCGGCCTGTACCCCGCCTCCGCGAAGTACGCCAGGTCGCGGGCCAGGGCTGCCGGGTCGCAGGCCACGTAGGCGATGCGGCGGGCGCCCAGGGCTGCCAGGTGCTTGACCGTCTGCTTGCCGGCGCCCGCGCGGGGCGGGTCCAGGACGATCAGGTCCGCTTCGGTGATCTTGGTGCGGGGCAGGACCTGCTCGACCTTGCCCTGCTCGATGCGGACCCGGGGCAGGTCGGCCAGGTTGTGGCGGGCGTCCTCGACGGCTCGCTTGGAGGACTCGATGCCGAGGACCGCCCCGGTCTCGCCGACGCGCTCGGCGATCGCGCCCGCGAACAGGCCGACGCCGCAGTACAGGTCGAGCGCCATCTCGCCCTTGCGCGGCATCAGGCCCTGCATCACAGCCTTCACCAGGGTGTCCGGGGCCTGCGGGTGGACCTGCCAGAAACCGCCCATGCCGACGCGGTAGGTGCGGCCGTCCGCACGCTCGCGGACGAAGGCCCGGCCGTGGACCCGGTGGACTCCGCCGTCCTTCTCCTCGACGCGGAGGACCGAGACGGGCTTGTCGAGTTCGACCAGGGGGAGGCGGCCGCCCGGGTTCGGGGTGAGGACCACCTGGCGGTCGTGCGAGCCCGAGGACGCGATCGCCTCGACCGACGCCAGCTGCGGCCACTCCCGCTTCTCGATGCCCAGCTCCGTCACGCCCGGCGCCGCGATCATGCAGTGGTCGACCGGCTCCACGTCGTGCGAGCGGTGCTTGCGCAGGCCCGCGCGGCCCTCGTCGTCGATCGCGTACTGGACGCGGGTGCGCCACGCCGGAACCTGGCCCGCGGGCAGCTTGTCGCCCTCGGCGGGAACGACCGTGCCGTCCCAGCCGGCCTCCTCGGGAGTCAGGCCCGCGAGCCGGCGGAGCTGCTCGGCGATGACCTCGCCCTTGAGGCGGCGCTGGGCACCGGGCTTGGCGTGCTGCCAGTCGCAGCCGCCGCACTTGCCGGGGCCGGCGAAGGGGCAGGGGGCCTCGACCCGGTCCTTGGAGGGTTCCAGGATCTGGACGGCGTCCGCCCGCAGGAAGCGCGAATCCTCCTCGCCCTCGGTGACCCGGGCGACGATCTTCTCGCCGGGCAGGGCGTGGCGTACGAACAGGACGCGGCCCTCGGCAGTGCGGGCGATGCAGTGGCCGCCGTGTGCGACGGGGCCGACCTCGACCTCGTACTCCTCCCCGACCAGCGACGACAGCGACGGCTCGGGTGCGTTCTGCTGCATGGGTGGGTGACTCCAGGGGGAAGAGGGGAAAGCGGCGGGCGGCCGGGCGGACAGCCCACCAGTCTACGTGGGTGTCGCCCGGCCGCCCGCCACAGGCACGGCTCGGCTCACGCCCGGCTCGGGTCGAGCCCGGCGCCGCTCGGCTCAGCTCTTGTTGCTCGGCTCCTTGGGCCGGGACACCGGGCCCCGTCGCACCGAACCCGGCGCGTTCCAGTCCGCCCGCCTGCGGGCGCGCTTCTTGGCGGCCTCGGAGGACTCCAGCTGGTAGGGGACGGAGGTCACCATGACGCCGGGGGTGAACAGGAGGCGGCCCTTGAGCCGCAGCGCGCTCTGGTTGTGCAGCAGGTGCTCGTACCAGTGGCCCACCACGTACTCGGGGATGAACACGCTGATCGCGTCGCGCGGGCTCTCGCGGCGCAGGCCCCGGACGTACTCGATGATCGGCCGGGTGATCTCGCGGTAGGGCGAGTCGAGGATCTTGAGCGGTACGTTGATGCCGCGCCGCTCCCACTCCTCCTTGAGGGCCTTCGTCTCGGCCGGGTCGACCGAGATCGACAGCGCTTCCAGCTGGTCGGAGCGCATCAGCTTGGCGTAGGCGAGGGCGCGCAGGGTGGGGCGGTGGACCTTGGAGACCAGGACGATCGAGTGCACGCGCGAGGGCCGCACGCTGTCGTCGCTGGGCTCGTCGGGGGCCGCGATCTCCTCGGAGACCCGGTCGTAGTGCTTGCGGATCGCGGTCATCGTTCCGTAGAAGATCACCATGCCGAGCAGCGCGACCCAGGCGCCGTGGGTGAACTTCGTCGCGAGGACGACCACGAGCACCAGGCCGGTGAAGAACGCGCCGAACGCGTTGATCGCGCGCGAGCGGATCATGCGGCGGCGCTTGGCCGGGTCCCGCTCGGTGGCCAGGTGGCGGTTCCAGTGCCGGACCATGCCGGTCTGGCTGAGCGTGAACGACACGAAGACGCCGACGATGTACAGCTGGATCAGCCGGGTCGAGTCCGCCCCGTAGATCACCACGAGCAGGACGGCCGCGCCGGCGAGCAGCACGATGCCGTTGGAGAACGCGAGGCGGTCGCCGCGGGTGTGCAGCTGGCGGGGCAGGTAGCGGTCCTGGGCGAGGATCGAGCCGAGCAGCGGGAAGCCGTTGTAGGCGGTGTTCGCGGCGAGGAACAGGACGAGGGCGGTGGCCGCGGCGAGCACGATGAACAGGAAGCTGCCGTTGCCGAAGACGGCCTCGGCCACCTGGGAGATCACCGGGTTCTGGACGTATCCGGAGCCGAGCGGGGTGCCGTTGTGCAGCAGGTCCTCGCCGGGCTTCTCGGCCATCCGTACGTGGGTGCTCATGGCCAGCGCGATGATGCCGCAGAACATGGTGACGGCCAGGGCGCCCATCAGGGCCAGGGTGCTGGCGGCGTTCTTCGACTTGGGCTTGCGGAAGGCGGGCACGCCGTTGCTGATGGCCTCGACGCCGGTGAGGGCTGCGCAGCCGGAGGAGAAGGCGCGCAGGAGCAGGAAGACGAGGGCGAAGCCGGCCAGGCCCTGGTGCTCGGCCCGGACCGTGTAGTCGGCGGTCGGTGCCTTCATGGTGTCGCCCATGACCAGGCCCCGGTACGCCCCCCAGGCGATCATGATGAAGACGCCGGCGACGAAGACGTACGTCGGGATCGCGAAGAGCTTGCCCGACTCCTTCACGCCGCGCAGGTTCATCAGGGTGAGCAGCACGATCACGGCGACGGCGCACAGCACCTTGTGCTCGACGACGAAGGGGATCGCGGAGCCGAGGTTCTCGATGCCGGAGGCGATCGAGACGGCCACCGTCAGCACGTAGTCGACCAGCAGGGCTGAGGCGACGGTGAGTCCGGCCTTGGGACCGAGGTTGGTGGTGGCGACCTCGTAGTCGCCGCCGCCGCTCGGGTAGGCGTGCACGTTCTGCCGGTAGGAGGCGACCACGGTGAACATCAGCACCACGACCGCGACCGCGATCCAGGGGCTGAAGTGGTACGCCGACACACCCGCCACGGAAAGCACCAGGAGTACTTCTCCGGGGGCGTACGCAACGGACGAGAGCGGGTCGGAGGCAAAGACGGGGAGTGCGATGCGCTTGGGGAGGAGCGTTTCTCCCAGCTTGTCGCTGCGCAGCGCCCGGCCGATCAGGATCCGTTTGGGCACGTCGGTCAGTTTGGACACGCAGAGGATCGTAAGCGCTCTGTCTTAATAAGGCCCACCCGGCTCCCGTCGACGGGTTTGCGTGATGGGGGCACTGAGTGAGTGCATCGCCGGGCGGGCCGCATAAGCTCATCAGGCGGCAACGTGGATTTTTGTTGCCACGCTGTTGCCCGGCTAGCCGAGAAGGAAGTAGTGAGCAGGGTGTTTGCGCAGGTCATCGGGGCGACCAGGAGTGCGGGGTAAGGGGACGTGCACATCGTCATCATGGGCTGCGGGCGAGTGGGAGCCGCTCTCGCGCAGACCCTGGAACAGCAGGGGCACACGGTCGCGGTGATCGATCAGGACCCCACGGCCTTCCGTCGGCTGGGTTCGGGCTTCGGCGGGCGCCGGGTCACCGGCGTCGGCTTCGACCAGGACACCCTGCGCGAGGCGGGCATCGAGGAGGCCGGGGCGTTCGCCGCGGTGTCCAGCGGTGACAACTCCAACATCATCGCGGCCCGGGTGGCGCGCGAGATGTTCGGCATCGAGAACGTGGCGGCGCGGATCTACGACCCGCGCCGTGCCGAGGTCTACCAGCGGCTCGGCATTCCGACGGTCGCGACGGTCAGCTGGACCGCCGACCAGATGCTGCGGCGGCTGCTGCCGTCCGGCGCGGAGCCGTTGTGGCGCGACCCGAGCGGTGGCGTGCAGCTGGCCGAGGTGCACACCTCGACGGCCTGGATCGGTCACAAGATCAGCAAGCTGCAGGAGGAGACCGGCGTCCGTGTCGCGTTCCTCACCCGGCTGGGCGAAGCGGTGCTTCCGACGTCCCAGACGGTGCTGCAGGAAGGCGACCTGGTGCACGTCATGATGCGTACCGACGAGGTCGAAAAGGTCGAGGCGGCGTTCGCCCAGGGTCCCGAGGAGGGCGGTCACTGATGCGGGTTGCGATTGCCGGGGCCGGCGCGGTGGGCCGTTCCATCGCGGGCGAGCTCCTGGAGAACGGGCACGAGGTGCTCCTCGTCGACAAGGCGCCCACCGCCATCTCGGTGGAGCGGGTGCCGCTGGCGGAGTGGCTGCTCGCGGACGCCTGCGAGATCACCTCGCTCGACGAGGCGGCGCTGCAGCGCTGCAACGTGGTCATCGCGGCCACCGGTGACGACAAGGTGAACCTGGTCGTCTCGCTGCTCGCGAAGACCGAGTACGGGGTGCCGCGGGTGGTGGCCCGGGTTAACAACCCGAAGAACGAGTGGCTGTTCAACGAGTCGTGGGGCGTGGACGTCGCCGTCTCGACGCCGCGTCTGATGTCGGCGCTGGTCGAGGAGGCGGTGAGCGTCGGCGATCTCGTACGCCTGCTGCGCTTCAGCCACGGCGACGCCAACCTGGTCGAGCTGACGCTGCCGCCGGAGTCGGCGATCGCCGGCACACAGGTCGGGGACGTGGCCTGGCCGGAGGACACCTCGCTCGTCACGATCATCCGGGGTACGAGGGTGCTCACGCCGAGCCAAGAGGAGACCCTGGAGGCGGGCGACGAGCTGTTGTTCGTGGCCGCCCAGGCCCGCGAGGAGCAGTTGGAGGACCTGCTGTCGGTCCGCCGCGAGGACTGATTCCCCGCTTCGAGTACGTAGGGGAAGGGCCCGGAACCGTATCGGTTCCGGGCCCTTCCTTTGCCGAAAAGGGTTACGCCTCGCCGGCCGCGGCCTTGCGGGCCTTCTCGGCCGCTTCCTCCGCCTCCATCTCGGCGAAGACGTCGATCGGCGCCGGGGCCTTCGCGAGGAAGACCCAGGTGAGCCAGACCGCGAGCAGGAACGGCGGGATCTTCAGGGCGATCAGGACCCAGCCGAGCTGCGAGGTGTTGGCCCACCAGTACAGCGGGAAGAGGATCGCGCACTTGGCGAGCAGGATGAGCCCCCAGGCCCAGCTCGCCTTCGCGTACGCCGTCTTGCGGCCCGGGTTGCGGGTGCGCCAGGACAGGTTCTCCTTGAAGACCGGGCCGAGGATCAGCCCGATCAGCGGCACTCCGCACAGGGTGGTCACGATGTACGCGAGCGCCAGGCCGAGCGTGTAGAGCATGCCCGGCAGGTAGAAGTCCTTGGCGTTGCCCGTCATCATCGCGAAGACCACGCCGAAGGCCACGCCGAAGACGCCGCTGAAGGCGTGCTTCATGGTGTCCTTGCGGACCAGGCGGACCACGACGAGCAGCAGCGACACCGCGAGGGCGGCGATCGCCGAGGTGTGCAGGTCCTTGTTGACCGTGAAGATCGTGACGAAGAGCAGTCCCGGCAGGACCGTCTCCACCATGCCGCGCACGCCGCCGAAGGCCTCGAAGAGCGCGGCCTCGGTCACTGCTTTCGCGTCGTCGGCGGGCTGAGTGGGCGTGGGGGCGGTGGTCGGCTTGTCGACTGACGTCACCGGCTACTCCTGTCCGAGCGGTCGGAGTTCGTATTTGGGGTTGAACAGGACCCGCCGGCCGTGGCTCATGGAGATCCGGCCCGAAGCGATGAGCTTGCGGCCCGGCTCGATGCCCACGATCGAGCGCCGTCCCAGCCACACCACGTCCAGTGGGGCGGTGCCGTCGAAGAGCTCGGCCTCCAGCGCCGGCACGCCCGCCCGCGGACGCAGGGTGACGGTCCGCAAGGTACCAGTCACCTTCACTATCTGGCGGTCACTGCACTCGGAGATGCGGGTGCACCCCGTGGCCTGCGTGTCCTCCTGCAGTTCCGCGGAGTGCAGGTCCTCCTGCGAGGTGGACAGCCGGTCGAGCATCCGGCGGAAGCGCCCCGCGGGCTTCTCGGTACGAAGGTCAGCACTCATACAGAAAGCGTACCGGGGGGACACCCCCACGGGATCAAAGCGTGTGGTCAGCATCGATTCGGCACCGCCCGGGCGGTCAGCGTTCGAAGCGGTAGCCCATGCCCGGCTCGGTGATGAAGTGGCGGGGGTGCGAGGGGTCGAGCTCCAGCTTGCGGCGCAGCTGCGCCATGTAGACCCGCAGATAGTTGGTCTCGGTGCCGTAGGAGGGCCCCCAGACCTCCTGGAGCAGCTGCTTCTGGCTGACCAGGCGGCCGGTGTTGCGCACGAGGACTTCGAGCAGATGCCACTCGGTCGGCGTCAGGCGTACGTCGCGGCCGTCCCGGTTGACCTTCTTGGCGGCCAGGTCGACGGTGAAGCCCTCGGTCTCGACGACCACCACGTCGTCGGCGCCGTCCGCGCCGCCGACCGGCTCGGCGCGGCGTACGGCGGCGCGCAGGCGGGCCAGCAGTTCGTCCATGCCGAAGGGCTTGGTGACGTAGTCGTCGGCGCCCGCGTCGAGCGCCTCGACCTTCTCGTCGGAGGTGTGGCGGGCGGACAGCACCAGGATCGGGACCCGGGTCCAGCCGCGCAGGCCCCGGATGACCTCGACGCCGTCCATGTCGGGCAGGCCGAGGTCGAGCACGACCACGTCGGGGTGGCGGGCGGCGGCGAGCTGGAGGGCACTCGCGCCGTCGGGGGCCGCGTCCACCTCGTACTTCCGTGCCTTGAGGTTGATCACAAGCGCGCGCACGATCTGCGGCTCGTCCTCGACCACGAGCACCCGGGTCATCTGGGATACCTGCCTTCTGCGTGTACTGGCTGAGCGGTTCGGTTCACGAGGTGACCCGGGCGGAGAGGTCGGCGGGGGCGCGGCCCGGGCCGGGGGCGGCACGCACGGTGAGGACCATGGTGAGGCCGCCGCCGGGGGTGTCCTCGGCGGCGAGGGTGCCGCCCATGGCTTCGGCGAAGCCCCGGGCGACGGCGAGGCCGAGTCCGACCCCGGCGCCGCGCGGGGCGTCGCCGTAGCGCTGGAAGGGCGCGAAGATGCGGTCCTTGGCGGCATCGGGGACGCCGGGCCCGCGGTCGGTGACCCGTATCTCGACGCGCTCGGCCAGGCCGCTGGCGGCGACGGTGACGGGGCTGTCGAGTGGGCTGTACTTGACGGCGTTCTCGACGATGTTGGCGACGGCCCGCTCCAGGAGGCCGGGGTCGACCTCGACCATGGGCAGGGTTTCGGGGATGTCGAGGACGACGCTGTCCTCGGGGACGCCGCCGAGCGCCATGGGCACCACCTCGTCGAGGTCGATCTCGCGGATGAGCGGGGTGACGGTGCCGGTCTGGAGCCGGGACATGTCGAGGAGGTTGCCGACGAGGTGGTCGAGGCGGTCTGCGCCGTCCTCGATGCCTTCGAGGAGCTCGGCGCGGTCCTGTTCGGACCATTCGACGTCGTCGGAGCGCAGGGACGTCACTGCTGCCTTGATGGAGGCGAGCGGAGTGCGCAGATCGTGGCTGACGGCGGCGAGCAGCGCGGTGCGGATGCGGTTGCCCTCGGCGAGCTTGCGCGCCTCCTCGGCCTCCCCCACCAGGCGCTGACGGTCCAGGACCACGGCGGCCTGCGCGGCGAACGCGCCGAGCACACGGCGGTCCTCGGCGGGCAGCACCCGTCCGGACAGGGCGAGCGCCATGTGGTCGCCGACCGGCATGTCGACATCGGCGTCCTCGGGCCGGGCCACCGGGTGCGGTCCGACGCTGCCCGCGCGCGTCCAGGGCTCGACGTCGCTCACGCGCTCCAGGAGGGCGACCGACTCCATGGCGAAGGTCTCGCGGACCCGCTCAAGCAGGGCGTCCAGGCTGGTCTCGCCGCGCAGCACGCTGCCCGCCAGGAACGAGAGGATCTCGGACTCGGCGCGCAGGCGGGCGGCCTGATGGGTGCGGCGGGCGGCGACGTCGACGACGGAGGCCACCGACACGGCCACCAGGACGAAGATCACGATGGCGACGATGTTCTTGGGATCGGCGATCGTGATCTTGTGGATGGGCGGCGTGAAGTAGTAGTTCAGGAGGAACGAGCCGAACGCGGCCGAGGCGAGCGCCGGGAGGAGCCCGCCGAGCAGGGCCGCGGCCACCGTCAGCGTGAGGAACATCAGCATGTCGTTGGCGAGCCCGAGGTCCGCGTCGACATTGGTGAGCAGGACGGTCAGCAGGGCGGGGCCGATCACGCCGGCCGCCCAGCCCCACACGATGCGGGCCCGCCCGAGCCGGGCGCCGCGCGCCACGGGCAGGCCGCGGCCCTTGGCGACCTCTTCGTGGGTGACGATGTGGACGTCGAGGTCGGGCCCCGAGTCGCGGGCCACGGTCTGCCCGACGCCGGGGCCGAGGATGTACTGCCAGGCCTTGCGGCGGCTGGAGCCGAGGACGATCTGGGTGGCGTTGACGCCGCGCGCGAAGGCGAGCAGCGAGGCCGGGATGTCGTCGCCTATGACGTGGTGGAAGCTGCCGCCGAGGTCCTCGACGAGGGTGCGCTGGACGGCGAGTTCCTTGGGCGAGGCCGAGGTGAGGCCGTCGCTCCTGGCCACGTACACCGCGAGGATCTCGCTGCCGGAGCCCTTGGCGGCCATCCGGGCGGCGCGGCGGATGAGGGTGCGGCCCTCGGGTCCGCCGGTGAGGCCGACGACGATGCGCTCGCGGGCCTGCCAGGTGGACTTGATGTCGTGTTCGCCGCGGTACTGCTGGAGGTATTCGTCGACCCGGTCGGCGACCCACAGCAGCGCGAGTTCGCGCAGTGCGGTGAGGTTGCCGGGCCGGAAGTAGTTGGACAGGGCCGCGTCGACCTTGTCGGACTGGTAGATGTTGCCGTGCGCCATGCGGCGGCGCAGCGCCTGGGGCGACATGTCGACGAGCTCGATCTGGTCGGCCCGGCGCACCACCTCGTCCGGCACGGTCTCGCGTTGGCGAACGCCGGTGATCGACTCGACGACGTCGCCGAGGGATTCCAGGTGCTGGATGTTGACGGTGGACACGACGTCGATCCCGGCCGCGAGCAGTTCCTCGACGTCCTGCCAGCGCTTGGTGTTGCGGGCGCCCGGCACATTGGTGTGGGCCAGTTCGTCCACCAGGGCGACGGCGGGCCCGCGCTCCAGGACGGCGTCGACGTCCATCTCCGTGAAGGCGCCTCCGCGGTACTCGATCTCGCGCCGCTGGATCTGCTCCAGGCCGTGGAGCATCACCTCGGTGCGCGGCCGGCCGTGGTGCTCGACGAACGCGACGACGCAGTCCGTGCCGCGCTCCACCCGGCGGTGGGCCTCGGACAGCATCGCGTAGGTCTTGCCGACGCCCGGTGCCGCGCCGAGGTAGATCCGAAGCTTGCCGCGTGCCATGGCCCCATTGTCTTTCAGAATTCAGCTGCGTACGCTGCGTCGACCTTACGGCCAACAATTCCGGCAAATGGGGTGGGGGTAGGGCGGGGGCCGCGTATTGACGCGATTCTGATGCCCCACCCCGGTGCTCACCTGCGGTTCGGCTGGGGGCCGTGGTCGACGAGCTCCCCGTCGTTCAGTTCCAGCACCCGGTCGGCGAGGCCGAGGAGCTGGCTGTCGTGGGTGGCGACCAGGGCGGTGACGCCCTCGCTGCGGACCACGGCGCGGATCAGCTCCATCACCGCGAGGCCGGTGTCGGCGTCGAGCTGCCCGGTGGGCTCGTCGGCGATCAGCAGGGCCGGACGGTTGGCGAGCGCGCGGGCGATGGCGACGCGCTGCTGCTGGCCTCCGGAGAGCTCGCCGGGGCGCTGCTTGGCATGGTCGCCGAGGCCGACGAGGGAGAGCAGCAGGGCGACGCGTTCCTCGCGCTCGCGCGGGTCGGCCTTCTTGAGCCGCATCGGGACGCCCACGTTCTCGGCGGCGCTGAGGATGGGGATGAGACCGAAGGACTGGAAGATGAAGCCGATCCGGTCGCGGCGCAGCTCCAGAAGGTCCTGTTCGCCCAGGCCCACGACGTCGGTGCCGTCGACCGTGATGGCGCCCTCGTCGGGCTGGTCGAGGCCGCCGAGGAGGTTGAGCAGGGTGGTCTTGCCGGAGCCGGAGCGCCCCTTGAGGGCGACGAGCTCGCCGCGCGGCACCTCGAAGGAGATCCCGCGCAGCGCGTGCACGGCGGCGGCGCCGCTCCCGTACGAGCGGTGGAGGTTGTCGACCCGGACCATCGGCCCGGTGGGCCGCTCCCCCGCGACGGCCGTCCCGCCGCCCTGTGCGCTGGTGCTCTGCGTCATGCCCGACTCCCCCGTACGTACGTGTGCGCGACCGGGCGCCAGTATGTGCAGGTTGCACCCGGCCGGGCAATGGATCGCAGGTGATCTGCCCGGATTGCCTGGGCGAACGGGGGTCTCGCGGGCAACCGGGCGGCGGCCGGAGCCGGCCGGTCCCTCAAGTGCCGCCCGCGGACCCCGCGTTGACGGTCAAGGCGCCGCTCCCGGACACGCCGGTGGGCCGCGCCCCCTGTCCGGGAGTGCGGCCCATCGGGCACCTCTGTGTGCGGTACGGCTGCGGGGTCAGCGGATCTCGCTGATCTCCGGGCCGCGCTGGAGCTGGCCCATGCCGCCGGAGAAGCGCGAGCCCTCCTGGTCCTCCTGCTGCACGCCGTCGGGCACCATCTGCGCGTCGTTGGGGAGCTTCAGGACGATCGGGTCGCGGGGCGCCATCGGGCCCTCGCCGCGCACCACCACGGTGTCCCGGAAGATCGTCTCGAGCAGCCCGGCGGCCTGCGGCTGCACCGCGCCCTGGCCGGAGATGACACCGCGCAGGAACCAGCGGGGGCCGTCCACGCCCACGAAGCGGACCAGCTGGACACCGCCCGTGCCGTCGGGCAGCTGCACGGGGACCTGCGCGCGCAGCTCCCAGCCCAGCGGGCCCTCGACCTCGTCGATGATGCCGCCCTGCTGGGTGATGCCGGAGGCGATCTCCTCGCGGACCTCGCCCCAGATGCCTTCCTTCTTCGGGGCCGCGAAGGCCTGCAGCTGGACCGCGCTGTCGTTCAGCACGACCGTGGCCGCCACGATCGCGTCGCCCGCGACCTCGACCCGCAGCTCCATGCCCTCGACCCCGGGGACGAAGAGTCCGCCGAGGTCCACCCGGCCCTCGCCGGGCTCGGTGACCTCGGCGAGGTCCCACGGCCCGTCCGGACGGGGCGCGGGCGGCAGGTTCACCCTGCGCACCTCGCCTGCTCCGTCGGCGTCGGTCCCGTCGGACGCGGTGCCCTCGACAGCCTGCTCGGCCTCGCCCGCCGAGTCCTCGGCGTTACCGCTCTTCTTGCGACGTCCGAACACGTCACTGTCCTTCCCGGTCGGATACGACCGAAGCGTATCGATTCCCACCCGTAGTGCCGCCACTGGCGGCCGAACCGTCCACGGCGGAATGACCGCCGGTGGACCCGAAGCCCCCCTCGGCCCGCGCCGAGCCGGGAAGCTCCGCCACCTCGTGGAAGCGCACCTTCTCGACCTGCTGGACGACCAGTTGGGCAATGCGGTCGAAACGCTCGAACCGAACGCTCTCGCGAGGGTCGAGGTTGACCACGATCACCTTGATCTCCCCACGGTACCCGGCATCCACCGTCCCCGGGGCATTCACCAGGGCGACACCGCAGCGGGCGGCTAGCCCCGAGCGGGGGTGCACGAAGGCCGCGTACCCGTCGGGCAGCGCGATCGAGACGCCGGTCGCCAGGACCGCCCGCTCGCCGGGGGCGAGTTCGGCGGCCTCGGTGGTCACCAGATCGGCTCCGGCGTCGCCCGGGTGCCCGTACGCCGGGATCGGCACCTCCGGGTCGACACGGCGGATGAGGACATCTACGGGTTCACGGGTCACGGGTTCACCTCGAAGGCGCGGGCGCGCCTGACCTGGTCGGGGTCGGACATGGCGGCCTGGATCTCGGCCGGGCGTCCGTTGTCGATGAAGTGGTCCACCTTCACCTCGATGAAGAGGGCCTGGGCACGGACCGCCACGGGCCCCCCGGGGCCGCCGATGCGGCCGGTGGCCCGGGAGTAGATCTTGCGGCCGGCCACGGCGGTGACCTCGGCCTCGAGGTGCAGCACCGTGCCGACCGGCACGGGGCGGGCGAAGTCCGTCTCCAGGCGGCCGGTCACCGCGATCACCCGCAGCAGCCAGTTCAGCGAGCCGAGCGTCTCGTCGAGCGCCGTGGCGAGCACCCCGCCGTGGGCGAGGCCCGGGGCGCCCTGGTGGGCTTCGCGCACGGTGAACTCGGCGGTGACCCGCACGCCCTCTTCGGCGCGGGCGGCCAGGTGCAGTCCGTGGGGCTGTCCGTCTCCGCAGCCGAAGCAGTGCCCGTAGTGCGCACCGAGGAGCTCGCCCGGCGCGGGCGCCTCGGGGTGCCGCACCGGCGCTATGGCGTCGGCCGGGGGCGTCAGGGACGCAGATGTAGCAGTCACAGCCGCAGACCTTACCCGCGGTCAAGGCGCAGGTCGCGCCGTGCCAAGCTAGCTTTCATGCAGCCCAATGCCCCGCAGTACGCAGAACGCCTCACCGCGCCCCGTTCGTGGTGGTTCATCTCCGTCCTCGTCGGCGTCGCGTGCGCGCTGATGCTGCTGCCGGTGGGCACCCTGCCGATGCTGGCCGGCTTCGTCGGCGGCACCGCGGCGTCCTGGGTCGTGGTGAGTTCGTACGGGTCGGTGCGGATCCGGGTGCTCCCGGACACCCTGGTCGCCGGCGAGGCCCGGATCCCGACGAAGGCGCTGGGCGAGCCCGAGATCCTGGACGCCGAGGAGGCGCGGGCCTGGCGGCTGCACAAGGCCGATCCGCGCGCGTTCATGCTGCTGCGGGCCTACATCCCGACTGCGGTGAAGGTGGAGATCACGGACCCGGCGGACCCGACTCCGTACGCCTATCTCTCGACCCGGGACCCCGAGGCCCTGAAGGCGGCGATCGACGCGGTCCGCACCGCCTGAGGCCCGCCCTTCAGCGGCCGAGCTCCCTGGGGGTCTTCCCCTGCGGCAGCGGGTTGTCCGGCTGCTCCAGGGCGGGCAGCTCGGGCAGCGCGTCCCAGGGCACCTGGCGCTCGCGCAGGTCCTTGCGGATGTGCCCGGCGAGCTTCTTGGTGTCCCGCCGGTTCATCACGGCGCCGACGGCCGCGCCGACCATGAACGGCGTCAGGTTCGGCAGATTGCGGACCATGCGCTTCATGATCTGCTGGCGCAGCTCGCGCTTCATCTGGCCGCCGAGCGCGAAATTGAGCGACGTCGGCTTGGTGACGTCGATGCCGCGCTCCTCGGTCCACGACGTCAGATAGGCCATGGAACGCTCCTTGAGCGTGCCGGGCGGCCGCATTCCGTAGACCTCGTGCAGCTCGGCGATGAGCTTCAGCTCGATGGCGGCGACGCCGGTGATCTCCGCGGCCAGCTCGGCGGGCATCGCGGGCGGTACGGGCAGCATCGCGGCCGCGCCGATTCCCGCGCCGACCGTGGAGGTGCCGTTGGCGGCGCCCGCGATCAGTTTGTCGGCGATCTGCTCCGGGCCGAGACCCGGGAAATGGGCGCGCAGGGTCGCCAGGTCCCGCACGGGAATGCGGGGGGCGACTTCGATAATCCGGTCGGCAAGGTGGCCGAGCGAGGCCTTTACGCCCTCGCCGCCCTTGCGTACGCCCTTCTTGAGCACCGGAACGCTCTTCCTCAGGGCGGGAACGCCCTTGTCGAGAGCGCCCTTGCGCAGGGCGTCCAGGCGTCGGGCCCCGGCCGCGGGCCCCGCCTTGTGCTCCGTGTCCGGTGCCGTGACGGCTGCTTCGAGCGAGGCCTGGTGGCCCCGCTCGGCGTCACGTGCACCGTCGGCAGCGCTCCCCGCAGGGAGGCGGACCGGCTCGGCGGGGTCTTCCACGCCTCCTGCCGGGCCTGTGCCGCCCTGTGGTGCCTCGGTGGAACCCGGGGCACCCTTCCTCCGGAACGGTCGCTTCCGGGGCGGTTTCGCGCCTGCCACAGCCGGCCTGCTCAGTCGCAGTCGCGGCAGATCGGCTGGCCGTTCTTCTCCCGGGCCAGCTGGCTGCGGTGGTGCACGAGGAAGCAGCTCATGCAGGTGAACTCGTCGGCCTGCTTGGGCAGGACGCGCACGGCGAGCTCTTCGTTGGACAGGTCCGCGCCCGGCAGTTCCATGCCTTCGGCGGCCTCGTACTCGTCGACGTCGACAGTCGAGGTGGACTTGTCGTTGCGCCGGGCCTTCAGCTCTTCAAGGCTGTCGGAATCGACGTCGTCGTCGGTCTTGCGTGGGGTGTCGTAGTCCGTTGCCATGTCGCTCTCCCCCTCTGGGTGGTTGCGGTGTCTCAGCGCACGTAACGCGTGAGAGGCCGGACTTGTGCCCGACCTGAGGCGGAGATTTTGCCTCACATCAAGGTCTGTTACTCAATCGACACCCAACCGCACTCCTCAAGAGTGATCGTCTTGGATGGCGATCGGGACCGTACACGGTCCTAATGTCGCACTTCACCAGCGCCACCCCGTGTACTTCCCGTGATCTCACCCCCTGGAAACCCGGACTTTTCCCGGGATTCCAGCGGATTCGACGATCACGGAGAGTAGGTGGCCGGATGTTTACCTTTGTGACTGATCACACACGAAACTCACAGGAACAGGTCCCGAAAATTCCGCGCAAAGCGAACTGTCAAAACGGCTTCGAGCAGCGTCTCAGACCGGCAGGGTGACACGCATCACGAGGCCGCCGCCTTCGCGGGGCTCCGCGATGATACGGCCTCCGTGAGCCCTCGCGACCGACCGGGCGATGGACAGGCCGAGGCCGACGCCCTTGTCGCTGCCGGTGCGCTCGGTGCGCAGCCGCCTGAACGGCTCGAAGATGTTGTCGATCTCGTACGCCGGAACCACCGGCCCGGTGTTGGTCACAAGGAGCGTCGCGTGACCGTCCTTGAGCTCGGTGACCACCTCGACCCAGCCGCCTTCGGGGATGTTGTACCGGACGGCGTTCTGCACCAGGTTCAGGGCGATGCGCTCCAGGAGGACGCCGTTGCCCTGGACGACCGCGAGGCCGCGCTCGCCGCGGACCTCCACGCCCTTGGCATCGGCCTCGGCCCTGGCCTGGTCGATGGCGCGGGAGGCGACCTCGGCGAGGTCGACCGGCTTGCGGTCGATGATCTCGTTGTCACTGCGGGCGAGCAGCAGCAGGCCCTCCACCAGCTGCTCGCTGCGCTCGTTGGTGGCGAGCAGCGTCTTGCCGAGCTGCTGGAGCTCCACCGGGGCGCCGGGGTCGGAGAGGTGCACTTCGAGCAGCGTGCGGTTGATCGCGAGCGGGGTGCGCAGCTCGTGCGAGGCGTTCGCGACGAACCGCTGCTGCGCGGTGAAGGCCCGCTCCAGGCGGTCCAGCATCTCGTCGAAGGTGTCGGAGAGCTCCTTGAGCTCGTCGTCGGGGCCGTCCAGCTCGATCCGCCGGCTCAGGTCCGTACCCGCCACCCTGCGGGCGGTCCGGGTGATCCGGCCGAGCGGTGACAGGACGCGGCCGGCCATCGCGTACCCGAAGGCGAACGCGATGACGCTGAGGCCCACGAGGGCGAGCAGGGAGCGGCTCAGGAGGTTGTCGAGGGCGTGCTGGCGCTGGGCGGCCATGCAGGCGCTGATGGCGTCGTTGAAGGCCCCGGGGGTGCCCCGCTCCGGGAGCTGGCAGCTGCCGCTGGAGACCACGATGTTCTGGCCGTCCACGATCTTGAACGGGGTGCTTCCCGCGTGCAGGGCCTGGGCGGCCAGCAGGTAGATGATCGAGAGGAGCAGTATCCCCGCGATCATGAACATGCCGCCGTAGAGCAGCGTGAGGCGTATGCGGATGGTGGGCCTGAGCCACGGGAAGGGCGGCTCGGCGGACTTCGGGGCCCAGGTGGGCTTCGGAGGCGCCGTCGGCGGCGCGGGAGTGGCGGCCATCGTCGTCAGATCCGGTAACCCGAGCCCGGCACGGTGACGATCACCGGGGGCTCGCCGAGCTTGCGGCGCAGCGTCATGACGGTGACCCGCACGACGTTGGTGAACGGGTCGGTGTTCTCGTCCCAGGCCTTCTCCAGGAGCTGCTCGGCCGAGACGACCGCGCCTTCGCTGCGCATGAGGACCTCCAGGACCGCGAATTCCTTGGGCGCGAGCTGGATCTCCCGGCCCTCGCGGAAGACCTCGCGGCGGTTGGGGTCCAGCTTGATGCCTGCCCGCTCCAGGATGGGCGGCAGCGGCACGGTGGTGCGCCGGCCAAGGGCGCGCACGCGGGCGGTCAGCTCGGTGAAGGCGAAGGGCTTGGGCAGATAGTCGTCCGCGCCGATCTCCAGGCCCTCGACGCGGTCGCTGACGTCTCCGGCGGCCGTCAGCATCAGGACACGCGTGGGCATGCCCAGCTCGACGATCTTGCGGCAGACGTCGTCGCCGTGGACGAGCGGGAGGTCCCGGTCGAGCACGACCACGTCGTAATCGTTCACACCGATGCGCTCCAGGGCCGCGGCGCCGTCGTACACGACGTCGACGGCCATGGCCTCCCGGCGCAGTCCGGTGGCCACCGCATCGGCGAGCAGCTGCTCGTCCTCGACGACGAGTACGCGCACGGCGCATTTCCTTCCCTAGGGACCCGCGTCGTTCGCGGGCAAATCTCTGCACTGAACCAGTGACTGTGCGCTTCCATCCTGCCCCTTACGCCCATAAACCGGCGGTAAGACGGTGCCGGACCGGAGCCCGCCCGCCACCTGCGGCTTTCGGCCGGACGGGGTGAGTGCCGCGGGAATGGACAGGATTGGCGCGGCAGTTGAGGTTTCTTTGAGAGTGGGCTTGGGGAGGACGACTGCACACCCCGCGATCACGCCCTGTATGTGGCATGCCACATCCTCATGTCGTGGTCGCGACCCACCGTCGGCACACCCCCGTGCCACCGACCCACGACGAGGGGGCGCACCATGGACGCTTTCACCGCAGGACTTCTGCAGCGCATCAGGACCACGGAAACCGACCTCACACGGGCACGCGAAACCGGCGACGACTTCCTCGCCGACGTCGAGCAGGCCGAGCTGGACGACCTGCGTCGTCTGGCCGCCGAGCACGGCGTCGAGGTAGCCGCAGCGCTCTGACCCCACCCACCAGGAAACCCCGGCGCCACGGGACGGCGCCGGGGTTTCGTCATGCCCGGGGGCCGCGACGGGGCGCTCAGTCGTGCCAGGCCCCGTACTCCTCCAGGAGCGACTGGAGCGGGCCGAAGAGGTCCGGGGACGCGGCGATCGCCAGCTCGCGGGACGGGGGTGTGCCGGGGCGGCCGCCGGTGAGCGCGCCCGCCTCGCGGGCGATCAGGTCGCCGGCCGCCAGGTCCCAGGGGTTGAGGCCGCGCTCGTAGTACGCGTCGAGCCGGCCGGCCGCCACGTCGCACAGGTCGATCGCCGCCGAACCGCCGCGGCGGATGTCGCGGAACCGCGGGATCAGCTGCTGGGCCACCTCGGCCTGGTGGGCGCGTACGGACTGGACGTAGGCGAAGCCCGTCCCCACCAGGGACTGGGACAGCGGGGCCGGCGGGCGGCAGCGCAGCGGGCGATCGCCCTCGAAGGCCCCGCCGCCGAGCACGGCGTGGTAGGTCTCGCCGCGCATCGGGGCGGCGACCACGCCCGCGACCCGCTCACCGTCCTGTTCGGCGGCGATGGAGACGGCCCAAGTGGGCAGCCCATAAAGGTAGTTGACGGTTCCGTCGAGCGGGTCGATGACCCAGCGGATGCCGCTGGTGCCCTCGCTGGAGGCACCCTCCTCGCCGAGGAAGCCGTCGTGCGGGCGGTGCTCGGAGAGGTAGCCGGTGATCAGCTTCTCGGCGGCGATGTCCATCTCGGTCACCACGTCGATGGGGCTGGACTTGGTGGCGGCGACGGCGAGGTCGGCCGGGCGGCCGTCGCGCAGCAGCTCGCCGGCCCGCCGGGCGGCTTCCAGGGCGAGGCCGAGCAGTTCGCGGTGCAGAGGGTCGGTCATCGGTGCTCCTTACGCGTACGGACTGTCGGCGCCGGCGGCCGCGGGCTTGGCGCCACCGCGGGCGGCCGGGCAGCAGCCGACCGCGCAGAGGTCGTGCGAGGGGCCGAGTGCGCCGAGGGCACAGCGCTCGGCGGGCAGCCCGCGCTCGGTGACGGCCCGCTCGACGACGAGCTCGCGCACGGCCGCGGCGAAGCGCGGATCGGCGCCGACGGTCGCGGAGCGGGCCACGGGCAGGCCGAGCTCGGCGGCCTTGGCGGTGGCCTCCGTGTCGAGGTCGTACAGGACCTCCATGTGGTCGGAGACGAAGCCGATGGGGACCATGACGACGGCCGGGGCGCCCTCGCCGTGCAGACTCTCCAGGTGGTCGCAGATGTCGGGTTCGAGCCAGGGGATGTGCGGGGCGCCGGAGCGGGACTGGTAGACGAGCTGCCAGGGCCGCTCGACGCCGGTCTCGACCTGCACCGCGTCGGCGATGATCCCCGCCACGTCGAGGTGCTCGCGGACGTAGGCGCCGCCGTCGCCGTGCTCCTCGACGGGCCCCGAGGTGTCGGCGGCGGCCGTGGGGATGGAGTGCGTGGTGAAGGCGAGGTGGGCGCCCGCGCGGACGTCCTCGGGCAGCTCGGCGAGCGACTTCAGGACGCCGTCGATCATGGGGCGGACGAAGCCGGGGTGGTTGAAGTAGTGCCGCAGCTTGTCCACCCGCGGCACGGCGAGCCCCTCGGCCTCCAGCGTCGCGAGCGCCTCCGCGAGGTTCTCGCGGTACTGCCGGCAGCCCGAGTACGAGGCGTACGCGCTGGTGGTGAGGACCGCGATGCGGCGGCGGCCGTCGGCGACCATCTCGCGCAGGGTGTCGGTGAGGTAGGGCGCCCAGTTCCGGTTGCCCCAGTACACCGGCAGGTGCAGGCTGTTCTCGGCGAAGTCCTTGCGCAGCGCGTCGAGCAGCGCGCGGTTCTGCTCGTTGATGGGGCTCACCCCGCCGAACAGGAAGTAGTGCTGCCCCACCTCCTTGAGCCGCTCCTTGGGGATGCCGCGGCCGCGCGTCACGTTCTCCAGGAACGGGACCACGTCGTCGGGGCCTTCGGGGCCGCCGAAGGAGAGCAGCAGCAGGGCGTCGTACGGGGCGGCGGCCGCGGCCGCTCCGGGAGCTGGATCGCGCAGTTCGGACATGACTCGATCCTGCCATCCGCCTCTGACAGCGGCTGAACCGAGCCGGAGAATGCCGGGAGTGCCGGGGACCTTCGAGGGAACGCGAGGCGGCGAATTCCGGAGGGCGCCGGTCGGAAAAGACGGTGCGCGCGTCGACTTCAGCGTCGTAAGCTTTAGGAATTAATTACACGCGTCACGCCGGATCCCGGAGCCCCCGTTGCCCAGTCCCTACCGCGCGATATTCGCCGCCCCCGGCACCAAGGGGTTCTCCGCCGCCGGCCTCCTCGGGCGGATGCCGCTGTCGATGATGGGCATCGGCATCGTGACCATGGTGTCCCAGCTGACCGGCCGCTACGGCCTGGCGGGGGCGCTCTCGGCGACGCTCGCCATGTCGGCCGCCGTGGTCGGCCCCCAGATATCCCGGCTCGTGGACCGGCACGGCCAGCGGCGGGTGCTGCGCCCGGCCACCCTGGTCGCGGTGGCCGCCGTCGCCGGGCTCCTGCTCTGCGCCCAGCAGGGCGCCCCGGACTGGACGCTGTTCGTCTTCGCGGCGGGCGCCGGCTGCGTGCCGAGCGTCGGCTCGATGGTGCGGGCCCGCTGGGCCGCGATCTACCGCGGCGACGCCCAGAACCTGCACACGGCGTACTCGTGGGAGTCGATCGTCGACGAGCTGTGCTTCATCCTCGGGCCGATCCTGTCCATCGGGCTCTCCACCGCCTGGTTCGCCGAGGCGGGCCCGCTGATCGCCGCCTGCTTCCTGGTGGCCGGCGTCTTCACGCTGACCGCCCAGCGCGCCACCGAACCCGTACCGCATCCGCACGAGCAACACGGCGGCCGCTCCGCGCTCGGCTCGCGCGGACTCCGGGTCCTGGTCGCCACGTTCGTCGCCACCGGCGCCGTCTTCGGCTCGGTCGACGTGGTCACCGTGGCCTTCGCCGACGAGCAGGGCCACAAGGCGCTGGCGAGTGTGGTGCTCGCCGTGTACGCGCTCGGATCCTGCCTCGCGGGAGCCGTGTTCGGGCTGCTGCGCCTCAAGGGTGCGGCGTCGAGCAGATGGCTGGTGGGTGTCTGTGCGATGGCGGTGAGTATGATCCCGCTCCAACTGGCCGGGAACCTGCCGTTCCTTGCCGTGGCGCTCTTTGTCGCGGGCCTGTCCATCGCACCGACGATGGTGACGACGATGGCCCTCGTCGAACAGCACGTACCGCGCAGCAAGCTCACCGAGGGCATGACCTGGACCAGTACCGGGCTCGCGGTCGGTGTGGCCCTCGGCTCCTCCGCCGCAGGTTGGGTGGTGGACGCGGCGGGAGCGCAGGCGGGGTACCTGGTGTCCGGCGTGTCGGGAACGCTCGCGGCGGTGGTGGCGTTCCTGGGGTACCGCCGGCTTCGCAGGCCGGTGACGCATCGGGAGGGGCTCGAAGCAGATGAGCGGAGCGAACGGCAGCAGCACCTGGCGTAACTGGGCGGGGAACATCACCGCGCGCCCGGCGAGGGAAGTCTCCCCGGCCTCCGCGGCCGAACTCGCCGAGGCCGTGCGCCGGGCCGCCGAGGACGGTCTGACGGTGAAGGCGGTCGGCACCGGCCACTCCTTCACCGCGGCCGCCGCCACCGACGGCGTGCTGATACGTCCCGACCTGCTGACCGGCATCCGCGAGATCGACCGCGCCGCGATGACCGTCACGGTGGAGGCCGGCACCCCCTTGAGGCGGCTGAACGCGGCGCTCGCCAGGGAGGGCCTGTCGCTCACGAACATGGGCGACATCATGGAGCAGACGGTGGCGGGTGCGACGAGCACCGGAACGCACGGCACCGGGCGGGACTCGGCCTCAATCGCCGCCCAGATCAAGGCAGTTGAGCTGGTCACGGCGGACGGCTCGCTCCTGACCTGCTCCGAGAAGGAGAATCCCGAGATCTTCGCGGCAGCCAGGATCGGGCTCGGCGCGCTCGGCGTCGTCACCGCGATCACCTTCGCCGTGGAGCCGGTCTTCCTGCTCACGGCCCGCGAGGAGCCGATGCCCTTCGACAAGGTCACCGGCGAGTTCGACGCGCTCTTCGCGGAGAACGAGCACTTCGAGTTCTACTGGTTCCCGCACACCGGCAACTGCAACACCAAGCGCAACAACCGCAGCGTGGGCCCCGCCGCCCCGCCCGGAAAGCTCAGCGGCTGGATCGAGGACGAGTTCATGTCCAACGGGCTCTTCCAGGTGGTGTGTTCACTCGGCAGGGCCGTGCCCGCGACGATCCCGTCGATCGCCAAGGTCTCCAGCCGGGCGCTGTCCGCCCGCACGTACACCGACATTCCGTACAAGGTCTTCACAAGCCCGCGCCGGGTGCGGTTCGTGGAGATGGAGTACGCCCTGCCGCGCGAGGCCGTGGTCGGGGCGCTGCGTGAAGTGAAGGCCCTGGTGGAGCGCTCGCCGCTGCGGATCAGCTTCCCGGTGGAGGTCCGCACCGCACCCGCCGACGACATCGCGCTCTCCACGGCGTCGGGGCGCGAGACCGCCTACATAGCCGTGCACATGTACAAGGGCACCCCGTACCAGACGTACTTCACCGCGGTCGAGCGGATCATGACCGCGCACGCGGGCCGGCCGCACTGGGGCAAGGTGCACACGCGCGACGCGGCCTACTTCGCGGAGGTCTACCCACGCTTCGCCGAGTTCACCGCGCTGCGCGACCGGCTCGACCCGGAGCGCCGCTTCGGCAACGCCTATCTGCGGCGCGTGCTCGGCGAGTGAGGTGCTACGGGGTGGGGCTGCCGCCGGACTTCGTGTCCGGGGTGGCCCGGCTGTCGGGGCCGCTCCCCGATCCGGAGCTCTGGGACGTGGACGGCGTGGGCGTCGGGGTCGGCGTCGTACCGCCCGAGCCGGAACCGGATCCGGACCCCGAACCCGAGCCCGCATCCGTGGACTTGGAGGGGGAAGGCACCGGCGAGGGACCGGTCGTCGACGAGCCTTCTCCGGTCGTGCCGCTGCCGCCGGTGCCCGGCGTCGGTGAACCGCCGGTGCCGGGCGCGTGCTTGTGGTCGTCGCCGGTGTCCGAAGGCGCGGACGGCTTCTCCCGCTTCTTGGAGCCGCCGGTGAGCACGGACGAGAGCGTGGTCCCGGTGCCGTTGCCGCCGACCTCACCGCCGGAGATCACTTCGTACACGGTGATGCCGCCCATCGACACGCCGAAGACCACGGCCGCCGCGAGCAACGGCCGCTTCCATCCGCGCAGCCGGGTGCCGTGGACAGTCGCCTCGTTGAACTGCTTGGCGGGGCGGGCCGCGGACGACAACAGCCGGGTCTCGTCGACGGACTTGAGCAGCTGGGTGCGGTCGGCGTCGGCCTGCGGCAGCATCGTCGTCCCGTCGAGCGACTTCAGCAGCTGGGTGCGGTCCACGTCGGCCTGCGGCAGGACCGTGGTCTCGTCCTGCGCCCCCTTGTACGGGGAGACCACGGGCACCTGGCGCGAGCCGGCCTTGGCCTGAACGGTGACCTCGCGCAGCTGTTCGCCGGTCCGCTTGAAGAAGTGCTGGAAGACGGTACCCCCGCAGGTGGCGACCACGCTCACGACACCGGCGCCGACGAACGTGCCGTACACGCCCATTTGCGAGGCGAGCACCGCGGCGGTGACCGCGGCGAGCGCGCTGCCCGCGACTTGAGGCACGCTCAGGTCGATGCGCTTCTTCTCTTCGGTTCCGGTGTCCGGCTTGTCACCCATTGCCAGCCTCTGTTCGCCCTTCTGGTCCGTCTTGCACAGAGAAAGGACATTTGAGCGAAAGGAATAGTTCCGTTTCCGAGGATTGTGTGAAGCAGGACACGTACGGATCACTCGCCAAGGCTTTACAACGGGTCCAACTCCCGTACCCCGCGAGAACTTCGGCGGCGCGCCGGTCCACCCCGGTGGCCCGAATGGAGTACTGTGGCGAGCCCTGGGCCCCGGGTCCCACACGGGTATCCGGGACTTACGGGAGGGGGCCGAACGCGGCACTCGAACCGGCGGCGCCGCGGCACCGCACGGACGCCTGCTGCACAGAGTGACCAGCCCGGTCACTCTGCGTTGCGAAAAGGTAACCGTGCCATAACGGCGTTCCAGGGCCCATGCCCGACACGCCGGGCAACTCGGCAATGTTGTGGCAGGCTGCACCCGGGCAGGCCACACTCGACTAGCGGAAGCAGCGACGCACGTGACGTCGGCAGGCACCACCCGGGAGGTCCCCATGCCCGAACTGCGTGTCGTGGCCGTCTCCAACGACGGCACACGACTGGTGCTCAAGGCTGCGGACAGCACGGAGTACACGCTTCCGATCGACGAGCGGCTCCGGGCCGCTGTGCGCAACGACCGAGCCCGCCTCGGACAGATCGAGATCGAGGTGGAGAGCCATCTCCGCCCGCGCGACATCCAGGCGCGTATACGAGCCGGTGCCTCCGCCGAGGAGGTCGCCCAGCTCGCCGGCATTCCGGTCGACCGCGTACGCCGTTTCGAGGGCCCCGTCCTCGCCGAGCGCGCCTTCATGGCGGAGCGGGCGCGGAAGACTCCCGTGCGGCGTCCGGGCGAGAACACCGGTCCCCAGCTCGGCGAGGCCGTCCAGGAGCGGCTGCTGCTTCGCGGCGCCGACAAGGACAGCGTCCAGTGGGACTCCTGGCGCCGCGACGACGGCACCTGGGAAGTCCTGCTCGTGTACCTGGTCGCGGGCGAGCCGCACTCCGCGAGCTGGACCTACGACCCGCCGCGCCGGCTCGTGCAGGCCGTCGACGACGAGGCCCGCTCACTCATCGGCGAGTCCGACGACACCATCACCGCGGTTCCCGAACCGAGCTTCCCGTTCGTGCCCCGGATCGCCCGGCTGCCCCGGGACCGGCCTCTGGACCGCGCCCTGGACCGCCAGTTGGAGCGTCCGACGCCGCCGCCCGAGCCGGTGGCGGACGAGAGCGACTCGCTGACCAGTCTGCTCGAAGCCGTGCCGAGCTTCCGCGGCGACATGGTCGTGCCCGAGCGTCCGACGGCTCCGCCCGAGCCGCCCGAGACCGAGCCGGCCGCCGAGCCGGAGGTCGAGGAGCCGCCCGCGCCGGCCGCTTCGGCGGGTGCGGGTTCCGCCTACGCGGATGTGCTGATGCCGCGCACGGTGGCCGGTCATCGGGACCGGCTCACCGGGACCACCGATCGGCAGGCCGAGGCGGACGGGGTGCGGCCCGGGCGGCGGGCGGCTGTCCCCAGCTGGGACGAGATCGTGTTCGGGACGCGCAGGAAGAAGCAGGACTAGCCGAACTGGGCGTTCTGCTGGGCGCGGCCTCGGACGCCGGTTGTTCGACTGCGGGCCGTCGTGGGCTGGTCGCGCAGTTCCCCGCGGCCCTGAACGCGCGGGCCCGCACCCTGTGTGCGGGCCCTTGCCCTGCCTGCCCCCTACTGCGGGTCCGGGCCCGTTGCTACCGGGCGGGACTCGTCCGACGACCACTCCGACCATGAACCCGCGTACAGCGCCGCCGGGATGCCCGCCACCGCCAGGGCCAGGACCTCGTGGGCGCCCGAGACTCCGGAGCCGCAGTACACGCCCACCTCGGTGCCCGAGGCGCCCAGGGACTTGAAGCGGGCGGCCAGTTCGTCGGCGGGCAGGAAGCGGCCGTCCGGGCCCACGTTCTCGGTGGTGGGCGCCGAGTGGGCGCCCGGGATGTGTCCGCCGACCCGGTCGATGGGCTCCACCTCGCCGCGGTACCGCTCCCCCGCACGGGCGTCGAGCAGCAGTCCGGAGCGGGCAAGGGCCGCCGCCGCGTCCGCGTCCAGGAGCTTGACGGCGCCCGGCTCCGGCCTGAAGTCGCCCTCGGCGGGGGCGGGGATCTCGGTGGAGAGCTCGCCCGTCCAGGCGGCCAGGCCGCCGTCCAGGACGCGGACGTTCTGGTGGCCCGTCCAGCGCAGCAGCCACCAGGCGCGGGCGGCGGCCCAGCCCTGTCCTCCGTCGTACACGACGACAGGCGTCCCGGCCGACACGCCCGCCCGGCGCATGACCCGACCGAATTCGGCCACGTCCGGCAGCGGGTGGCGGCCTCCCGGTCCCGGCGGACCCGCCAGTTCCGCGTCGAGGTCGACGAACACCGCGCCGGGCAGGTGTCCTGCCTCGTACTCGGCCCGGCCGTCGAACGCGGGTGCGCCGGCCGCCTTCGCCAGACTCAGCTGCCAGCGGATGTCGAGCAGTACCGGCGGTCGCGGCCCGGCCGTCTCGGCCGCGAGTTCGGGTGCGGAGATGATGGCATTCATGGACTCATCCTTGCGCAGAGTCCACCGGGAACGTAACGCTCAGGAAAAGGATGAGCAGCCCCAAAACGGGCATCCTCCTGCGGGAACGCGCCAAAAGCGGCGCGGCCGGGGCGCGCTGCGGCGCTGGTGGTGGAAGCATCGGCCCGGGTGCGCGGGTTCCCGAACCGCACCACCGAGCAGCAGTTTGGCGACGGTCGAGGAGAGAGTGACGATGACCCAGTCGGAGACCCGGCGCACACCTGGCACGCCTTGCTGGGTAAGTCTCATGGTGCACGGTCTGGCCGAGACCCAGGAGTTCTACGGGGCACTGTTCGGCTGGGAGTTCCGGCCGGGGCCGAACCAGCTCGGCCCGTACGTCCGCGCGCTGCTCGACGGCAAGGAGGTCGCAGGAATCGGCCAGCTGCCGCCCGACCGACATCTGCCGATCGCCTGGACCACCTATCTGGCGACCAACGACGCGGACGCGACGGCCGAGACGATCCGGCACTGCGGCGGCACCGTCGGCGTCGGCCCGCTGGACGCGGGGGACGCGGGCCGGATGGCGATCGCCTCGGACCCGGCGGGCGCGGTGTTCGGCGTCTGGCAGGCCGGTGCGCACGTCGGCTCCGCCGTCGCGGGCGCGCCCGGCACCCCCGCCTGGAACGAGCTGGTCACGCGCGAGACCTCGACGGTCGGCAAGTTCTACCAGGCGCTGTTCGGCTACGACGTGGAGGCCGTCGTGTCGGCCGACTTCGACTATGTGACGCTCCATCTGGAGGGCTGCCCGGTCGCCTCGCTGCACGGCGTGGGCAACGCCCTGCCGCGCGACAAGGGCGCGCACTGGATGACGTACTTCGAGGTCGCCGACGTCGACGAGGCCTCCGTGCGGGTCACCGATCTGGGCGGGCACGTCCTTCAGCAACCGCACGAGGGCGCGAGCGGACGCCTGTCCACGGTCGCCGACCCCGAGGGGGCGGTGTTCACCCTCGTACGATCGAACGGATGAACCCCAACTCCCTTGTCCCGTACGTGAGTTGCGGCTGACCGAGCCGGGGCACGCACGCGGTCCACCGTGGCGTACACCAGACGGGGGATGCAGGACACTCGGGGGCCCGCAGCGTGCTGGAAGGCACCTTCGCGCCCCTCGCCGCTGTGGAACGGCTCGGCCAGGCTGGCGTGACCCGGCTCGCCGCGGAGAGCGGACCGCCGAAGGCCACCGCCCACCGGCTGCTCCAGCAGCTGGCGGATCTCGGCGCGGTGGAGCGACAACAGCAGGGCCAGTACCGGATGGGCCCGAGGATGTTCCGGCTCGGCGGCGCAGTTCCCGGTAGAGGGCGACGCCTCCTCCAGGCGGCCCAGCGGCACCAGGGCGCTCGCGGCCTTGGCTGTGAAGTGGCAGCAGTCCTGGGCGTCGGCGTCCGGGTCGCAGAGGGCGCGGCCGCGCATGCCGAGGTCGGCGGTCGCCTCCGAGTAGCCGATCGCCATGCAGAGTTCGAGGGCGGCGCGCAGGGCCCGACGGCCCACGCCGTACGGGTCGGCGCCCCGCTCGCGGTGGCCCGGTATCGCGCCGAGCAGCAGGCCGCGGTCGGGGCGGGCCTCCAGTTCGGCGGCGCGCTCGTCGTGCAGCGCGGCCCGTACCGCGTCGGAGAGCGCGCGACAATCCGCGTACGCCTCGGGCTCGTCGCTGGTGCAGTCCGACCAGACGTAGCCGCGGGCATCGAGCGGAGGGCGCCGAGGGCTGGTGTCACCGGGACGGTATCGGTGAACTTCCTTACGGCATCGGCCAGTTCGGTGGTCAGTGGTCGGTCGTCTCCCGCGACCGCGACCCTCGGAACGCTCGGGTCGGCGCGCCGCACGAGCAGTGCCAGGAACTCCTGCTCGGTGGCGGAGGCCGCGTTTGCTTCGGTCGAACGCGAGGGTGAGCGGCGGGCGTGGGCGAGCAGGAAGTCGAAGGAGACCGGACTGTCGAGGAGCACGGGACGCCTCCCGGTAGGTGTACGGGACTGGGACGGGGCCCGCGCCCCTTGGTGAAGGCGCGGGCCCCGCTGCGCACACGTCGCTGGAGCGTGTCGGTCGGAAGGCGACGATGTTGTAGTGCGTCCGGCGCGGTCGGGCGGATGGAACCGGTCTTGCGCACGACGATCTTCTTCATGGTGTCCTCCTTGAAGGGAGCCGTCCGCGGTGGCGGCGACAACCCAGGGAGTACCTGGGCTTCGGTGGTCGTGGTGTTCGGGCGAACCGTTGCCGAACACTTCCGTGCCGAGCGCCGGACGCCCGCCGAACACGAGCTACAGCGGGTTCCGCCCGGGCCGGGTGGAGGCGGTGGCGGTGATGCTCACCGCGGCCAGCACGGTGACGACCGCGGCGAAGACGGCCGCCGAGGTGGTCAGCGACGTGACGGTCACCAGGAGTCCGACGCCGATCGCCGGTACCGCCATCCCCAGATAGGCGCCCACGAAGTAGGCGGACACGACCTCGCTCGTCCGGCCGGGCGGCGCGTGCCGGGTCACCAGCGCGAGCCCCGCCTTGAAGGCCGCGCCGCCGCCGGCGCCGCTCAGCGCGGAGCCCAGCAGGAACATGCCCAGCGAGGAGGCGGGCAGGGCCGCCACGATGAGAACGAGCCCGAGGGGCACGGCCACCATGCCCGCGACGGCGCTGGTGTGCGGGGCGAGGCGGACCGTGGCGAGCTGGGCGAGGCCGGCCGAACCGAAGGCGCAGAGGACCACGACCCCGACGGTCACCGGACTGGTGACGCGCAGCCCCTCGGCCAGGAAGCGGCTCGTGAGCGCGGAGAGCAGACCGAGCACGGCGAGCGAGCAGAAGGCGGCGGCGGCCGCGGCGGTGAACAGCGAGCGCATGTCCGCCGGGATGCCCAGGCGTTGCGGCCGGATGCTCAGCCGTCCCCGGGACACCGTCTCCGGCAGCCGGACGAGCAGCAGACCGGGCAGCGCCATCGCCGCGAGCACCAGGTAGGGCGTGACCAGCGGGTGGGGAACGTACTGGACGAGGGCCCCGGAGAGCAGCGGGCCGCAGCCCAGTCCGACCATGCCGGTCACCGAGGAGATCAGGGCGGCCTTCGCCCGGTTCAGGTGCAGCTCGCCCAGATAAGCGGTCGCCGCGCCCATGGTCAGCCCGACCGACAGGCCCGAGAGGACCCGCCCCGCCACGATCCCCGGCAGGGTGGGAAGGACCGCGAACGTCAGGCAGCTCAGTACGGTCAGGGCCAGCGCCGGAGCGATGGCCGCGCGGCGCCCTATCTGGTCCGACAGCCCTCCGAAGAGGAGCAGCACGACGAGGATTCCTCCCGCGTACGCGGCGAAGACCAGGGCGATGACGAGGGGCGTCAGACCCAGTTTCTGCGCGTAGAGGGAGTAGACCGGGGTGGGAAGGGTGCCGTTGAGCATCACGACGAACAGCAGATAGGTGACGGTCCAGGCCGCGGCGGGCCGGGGCGGCGGGGCGGCGGCTTCGGCCGCGGGGCGGACATGGTCGGTGGTCATGGGCTCCGTCTCTTTCGGCGTTGTCCCGCGGATCATGCGACGGCGTCGAGTTCTCGGGCGGCGAGGTAGGCCCGTACTCCCTTCCACCCGCACTTGCGGCCGAGGTGGCCGGTGGTGACCAGCTCTTCCAGCAGGGGCGGCGGCGCGAACTCCGCCCGCCCGTAGTCCTCGTGGAGGCGGCGCTGCACGGCGAGCGCGACATCCGCGCCGACGGTGTCGAGGAGACGTGTGGGGCCGATCGGCTGGCCGCCGACGGACTTCGCCACCCCGTCGAGGAGCTGTGGGCCAACCACGTCGTGGTGCAGCAGCGCGAGCGCGTCGTTCAGATAGGGGAAGAGCAGGTAGTTGACGAGGAAGCCGGTGCGGTCGGCGCATTCCACGCCGGTCTTTCCGAGCCGCCGCACGACGTCGTGGGCCGTGGCCAGCGCCCGTTCGCCGGTGCGCTCGCTCCGTACCACCTCCACCAGCGGCATCATCGGGGCCGGGTTGAAGAAGTGCAGGCCCACGACGTCGCCGGGACGGCCGGACGCCTCGGCGCAGTCGCGCACCGGTAGGCTGGAGGTGGTGGTCGCGAGGACCGCCTGAGGCTTGCACACCGCGCCCAGTTCGGCGAAGAGTCCGCGTTTGACGTCGCGGTCCTCGATCACCGCTTCGACCACGAGGTCGGCCCGGGCGAGCACGGAGCGGTCCGCGGTGCCGGTCAGAGTGCCGCGCGTCTCCCCGGGCGCCGGCGCTGTGCCCAGCAGGGCGAGTTCGACCGCCTCGGCCGCCGCTGCGGCTTTCGTTTCCGTACGGGCCACCAGCACGGTGCGGTAGCCGGCCCGCAGGAACACCTCGGCGATGCCGGTGGCCATGGTGCCGGATCCGACGACGGCGACCGTGCCCGGGGCGGCCGGCGGCGAGGAGGGCCCGGGCCGGACCGGCTGCTGGGCGACCGCTCCCGTCCGGTAGTCGTGGAATCCGCGCCCCGACTTCCTGCCGAGGTCGCCGCGCCCGATCAGCCGGCCGAGCACCGGGGCGGGCTCGAAGCGCGGGCCGAGGCGACGGTGCAGCCCGTCGAGGACGTCCTTCGCGGTGTCCAGGCCGATGCCGTCCAGGATCCGCAGCGGTCCTTGGCGCCAGCCGCAGCCGAGCCGCAGCGCCGTCTCCAGTTCCTCGGTGCCGGCACGGCCTTCGTGGTGCATCCAGGCGGCCTGGTTGAGGATGCCGAACACCAGGGCCGGCGCGATGGATCCGGGCCGGTCGGGGACCTGGTGGACCTTCAGCCCGGTCCGCTGGAGCAGGTCGCCCAATGCCGTCGCGCTCCGGTTCGTGGCGCCCGGTGCCGCTGCCAGCTCGACGGCGGTGAGGCGCTCGGCGTCCAGGAAGCGCAGCGCGAGGAGGTCCGGCCGTCCCGCGCCCGCGAGTTCGGCGGCCGTGGCGGTGAGCGCCGTCGTGACGACCAGGGCATCGGGCCGGGCGTGCCGGGCGATGCCGGCGAGCACGGCCCGCTTGGCGGACCCGGTCTCGGGCACCGCCTCGATGACCACGTCCACGGCGCCGGCCTCCCGGAGGTCGTGCGTGACCCGCACGTCCGTCCCGGCGAGCCGTCCGCGGCTGCGCTCGGCGGCCGCCGCGTCCGCCTCGACGCCGACGGTGGGCACGCCCGCCGCGGACAGCCGGCGGGCCAACTCCGCTCCGGCGCCGCCGAGTCCGACGACCGCGGCCGTGGCGATGTCCCCCGTTGTCATGTGGTTCTTCCCTTCTGTCAGGCGGCCGTGAGGACCAGCGCCGCGTTGTGGCCGCCGAAGCCGAGCGAGGTGCTGACCGCGACCCGGAGCGGCTTGGTGCGCGCCTCGCCTGTGACGACGTCCACCGCGATCTCGGGGTCCAGCGTCCGCACGTTCGCGGTCGGCGGGACCACGCCGTGGCGCAGGGCCAGTGCCGTATAGGCCGCCTCCACGGCGCCGGCCGCGGCGAGGGTGTGTCCGGTGACGCCCTTCGTCGAGGTCACGGCCGGCCGGGAGCCGAAGACCCGGTGCAGGGCGCGGGCCTCGGTCAGGTCGTTCATCGGCGTCGACGTGCCGTGGGCGTTGACGTGGTCGACCTCGTCGGGGGCCACGCCCGCGTCGGCGAGGGCCGTGCGCAGCGCGCGGGTCACCCCGGTTCCGTCCGGGTCCGGGGCGGTGGCGTGGTGGGCGTCGGAGGAGGCGCCGAACCCGACGAGGTGCGCATAGCCGCGGGCCCCTCGGGCAGCCGCGTCGCGGGCCCGTTCGAGCACCAGCACTCCGGCGCCCTCGGCGGCGACGAATCCGTCCCGGTCGGCGGCGAACGGACGCGACGCGGCGGCGGGGTCGTCCCGGCGGGCGGACAGGGCGCCCATCCGGGAGAGGCCGGTGAGCGTCGCCGGGCTGATGGCGGACTCCGTACCGCCCGCGACGACGATGTCGCACACCCCGCCGGCCAGCCAGTCCCGCGCGACACCGAGGGCGGAGGCACCCGAGGCGCAGGCCGTCGCCGTGACGAGGCTGGGGCCGTGGACGCGAAGGTCCATGGCGACGTATCCGGCGACCATGTTGACCATGGCCATGGGGATCATGAGCGCGGACACCTCGTCGGGCGCTCCGCCGTAGTACGTGCGGTGTTGCGCCTCGACCGTGGCGGTGCCGCCCAGGGAGTTGCCGATGACCACGCCGACGCGCGTGCTGTCCCAGGTCTCCCGGTCCAGGCCCGCGTCGGCGACGGCCTGCCGCGCGGCCACGATGGCCAGCTGGACGAACCGGTCGAGCCGCCAGGCGGTGCGCCGGCCCAGCAGGGCGTTGGCGTCGAAGCCCGGCACCCGGCACGAGAAGTCGACGGCCAGGCCCGCGAGTTCGGGGTCGGTGGCCGCGGCGGAGACGCCGGAGCGGATGCGCTCCCAGTTGGCCTCGACCCCGATGCCCGCCGGGGTGACCAGACCGATGCCGCTGATCGTGACGGTCCGCTCGGCCCGCGCACTGGACCCGGGCATCACACCATCGCCCGCTTCGCTTCCACGGCCGCCACGGCGTCGTCGATACGGAAGGAGGAGTCCAGGTCGCCTTCGGCCAGATCGACCCCGAGTTCCTTGCGCAGGATCAGGCTCAGTTCGACGAGGACGAGCGAGTCGATGTCGAGCTCGTCGAAGGTGGCGCCGGAGAGGACCTCGTCCTCGGGGAGCCCGAACTTCTCGCCCAGGATCGCGACCAGGCGGGCCTTGAGGTCGAAGGAGGTGGGGCTGGTCATGTCGTCGTCCTTGTCCGCCGGGTCACGGCCCGGCTGCTGTCGGTCTTGGTCATGGGTGAGGTCGTGGGTGAGGTCGCGCGCCCAGTGGTGCGCGCAGGGGTGGGCCCTGTGGCGGGCCCCGTGGTGCGCGCAGTCGTCCTCACGGGTGGGTGTCCGGCGCGGCGGCGGGCTCGTCGCCCTCCAGTCCCGGCACCGGTTCGACGTGGAGCTCGGGCCAGCGAAGGGCCGCCGATCCCCAGGTGAGGCCGCCGCCGAAGCCCGTGAGCAGCACGCGCTGGCCCGGCCGCAGACCGCCGGAGGCCGCCGCGTCCGCGAGGGCGAGCGGGATGGATCCCGCCACGGTGTTGCCCACCCGGTCCAGGTTGACCACGAGCCGGTCCTCGGCGAGGCCCAGTTGCTCGCCGACCGCCCGCAGAATGCGGACGTTGGCCTGATGGGCCACCATCCGGTCCAGCTCCTCACCGCGCCAGCCGATGCCGTCGAGCAGCGCCTCGGCGGACCTGCTCATGCAGAGGACGGCCTGGGTGAACACCTCTCGCCCCCGCATGGAGAACCACTCGTCGCCCTCGGGGGCCGGTGCCCCGGTGGAACGCTGCCGGGAGCCTCCGGCACGTACGGTGATCAGCTCCTCGCCGCCGCCGTCGCTGCCGAGGTCGAAGCCGAGCAGTGCGCCCGGCTCGTCCGGGCGGCCGGCGCGGAGCACCACCGCTCCGGCGCCGTCACCGAAGATGGCGCGCGTGGTGCGGTCGGCCGGGTCGAGGATGGTGGAGAAGGTGTCCGCGCCGATGACGAGTGCGCGCCGTGCGAGGCCCGCGGTGACCATCGAGGCCGCGGTGGCCAGGGCGTAGACGAAGCCCGTGCAGACCGCGCCCACGTCGAAGGCCGCGACCGGGGCGAGACCGAGCCGGTGCGCCACCACGGGCGCGGTGGCCGGGCAGGGGTGGTCGGGGGTGCTGGTCGCGAGGACGACCAGATCCACATCCGGCGCGGGCCCGCCGTCCGCACCGCCGTGTTCACGGGTGCGGCGGGCCGACTCCAGTGCCCTGCGGCCGGCTTCGACCGCCAGGTCCGAGGTGGCCTGCCCCGGGTCGATCACGAACCGCTGCCGGATGCCCGTGCGGGTGCGGATCCATTCGTCGGTGGTGTCGAGCTGCTCGGCCAGGGTGCTGTTGGCGACCGCCTTGGCGGGTACCCAGCCACCGAGTCCGCACAGGACCGCGGCGCGGCTCACGGCATCTCCCTTCCCCCGGCCAGTGCGGCCGTTCTGACGGATGTGGTCCAGGTGCGCCCCGCCGCGGCGATCTCTCCGCCCTGTTCGAACTCGACCCGGTAGGAGTGGAGTTCGGGCAGCGCCGCGGTCATGCCGTGGCCATCGGCGCGGGTGTCGGCGGCGAGTCGCACCGCGACCGGGGCGTCGAGTTCGACGAAACGGTGGAAGGAGAAGTCGGCCGCGACGAGCATGGTGCGCTCCGCGGCGGCGGCGCCGGAGATCCGGGCGGAGGCACCGAGGCAGAGCTGACGGGCCGCCTCGATCAGGACCATGGCGGGCACATGGTCGTAACTCGGGCCGAACAGGCTGGAGTTGTCCGTCGGCAGCCGCAGTGCGGCCCGCGCCTCGTCCCGCCCCGCGTCGACCACGACGTCCGCCAGGACGACGTTCGAGGCCCGCGTGCGGCCGACGAGGTGCGGCGCGACGGGTGCCGCGGCCGCGAGGGGACGTGCCGCGGCCGCGCCCCGCCGCCCGCGCAGGGTGTCGTAGAGCTCGTGCGAGACATGGCGCACCTCCATGCGCGCCGTGCCCAGATGCCCGCCCGGAATTGTCAGGTCGAAGGCGTACGAGACCTTGCGCGCGCGGGCCCGGGAATGCGGGCGGCCTCCGGCGTCGACGGCGAGGGTGATTTCGGCCGGGAGTTCGCCCGGGAGTTCTCCCGGTGCCACGGCCGAGGACGCGAGACCGGGCAGCCGGAACGAGCACGAATGCAGCAGGAACTTGCCGTCCGGGTCGATTCCGATGAATTCACGGCCACCGTAGGGGCCGGCCTGACGGCAGCATTCGAGAAGGAAAAGCGGATCGATTGTTTCGGTCTGATGATCCGTGAAGTACGCATGCGCCTTCGGCGCCCCGGCCGTTGCCAGATATTCCTGTTCGTCCATCTTCCGCACACCGGTGAGGAAGATTTCCGGGAGTGCCCAGCGATCAAGCATGGGCAGGTCACCGGCGCCGACGCAGTCCTCCACAGAGGCCATGAATTGCAATTTCCTACACCAATCGCCCACAGATGAAGAGGGTTTGGACAGATCGTCGCGCAGCCACGGAGCACCCTGAAAGGAAGGTCGCCTTCCCCAGTATCCGCTCCGGCCGGTTCCGCAATGCGGAACTTTCCTTTCGCGTATGACGATCATGGCATTACGCCAACGCGACCGTCAACCCTGTTCCACCCGTGCAACGCAAGGCACATTCGCCGAACTTTCCCTGCTTTTTACCGAGTTGACGTAACCGCTCCGCGCTCTCGCCAGAGATACCGGACAGGAAATACAAAAGCTCCATGAACCACACGCACCCGTGTGGTTCATGGAGCTCTGTGAGCGGTGTTCTCAGCGGGACACCGGCCACCCCAGCGCCGTACGGACGTCCTCGACCACCTGCGCGACGACCGCGTCCGCCCGGCCCTCGAAGTAGAAGTGCCCCCCGGGGTAGAGGTGTTGACCGGCGAACTGCTCGGCCCCGTCCGCCCAGGCCTCCAGCTGGTCCAGGGGGACCACTTGGTCCCGGTCGCCGCCGAAGAGCGAGAGCGGGACCCGTACGTCCGGCCGCCCGGCGCGCGGCTCCCACGTCTCGACGACGCTGAAGTCGGCGCGCACCCGGCTCTCGAACAGCGCCCAGAGGTCGTCGTCGGCCAGGACCGCAGGCAGCATGCCGCCCATCCGCCCCAGCGCCGCGCGCAGTTGGGCGTCGGGCAGCAGGTGCAGCGGCCGGCCGTCACCGGGACCGGCGTCGTAGGGGGCCTCGCACGCCGAGACACCCAGCCAGACCGGCTCCGGCAGTCCGCGGTCGGCCAGTTGGGCGGCCATCTCGTAGGCGATCAGCGCCCCCATGCTGTGCCCGAACAGCACGAACGGGCGGTCCAGGAGGTCCGTGACCGCTTCCAGGAGATGGCCGGCGAGCCCCCGGGCATCGCGGTACGGGGGCACATGGCCGAGCTGCCCCCGGCCCGGCGCCTCCAGCAGGCAGACCTCCCAGTCCGCCGGGAAGTGCTCGGTCCAGTCGTTGAACACGAGATGCGAACCCGCCGCGTGGTGCAGCAGGAAGACCCGCAGTGCGGGGTCGGCCACCGGCCTGGGCCGGACGACGGCGCTGCTGCGCGCCGCGGTGTCGGTGGGGGTGGGCTGTGTCATGGCGGTTCCTCGTCTGGATGGGTAGGGGGACGTCCGCTGCGGTTGCCGGCCCGGCTCAGGCCGCGGCGAGCTCCCGCCGGGTGGCGCGCAGCATGCGGGTCAGGACCGTGCTGTCCCCGGCCTCGCGGAATGCGGCGCCCTCACCGAGGAGCCCCTCGACGGTCTGCCGCCACAGCACCGGGTGGTCGATCTGTTCGAGCAGTACGCCGTCGATGCCGGCGTCCGGGTAGGGCCGCGCGTGCCGGTTGGAGATCACCGGGAACCGGGGTGCCCCCAGGGCCACCGCCCGCAGCACCGGGGCGAACTCCGCGACCGCGGGGGCCATGTGGCGGGTGTGGAAGGGCCCGCTGACATCCAGGCGCCGCACCGTCCGGGCACCCGCCGCGAGCAGCACCGGGGCGGCCCGGTCCAGATCGGCCACCGGTCCCGCGATCACCGTCTGGTCCCAGGTGTTGAAGTTGGCCGCCGCGACGTCGGCGAAGCCCTCCCTGCGCAGCACCAGGCGGAGCACGGCGTCGCCCAGGCCCACCACGGCGGCCATGCCGCCGTCGGCGACGCGCGCCATGGCGCGGGCCCGCGCGGCGACCAGCCGCAGACCGTCGCCGAACCCGAACACCCCCGCCGCCTCCAGCGCGTTGTACTCCCCCAGGCTGTGCCCGATCGCCACGTCGGGCAGGCCGTGTTCGGCCAGCGCCGCCCGGTGACCGAGGGCGTTGACGGTGTACACGGCCGGCTGGGTGTACTCGGTCCGGCCCAGCCGGCCCTCCGGGTCCGTGAGGCACAGCTCCCGCACGGAGTAGCCGAGGACGTCGTCCGCCTCCTGCTCCAGCTCGGGGAAGCGGGCGAACAACTCCCGTCCCATTCCGACGAATTGGGACCCCTGGCCGGGGAACATCAGGACGCGTGTCATGTGAAGGGTGATCCTTGCTCGCTCGGGGCCTGCTAGGCCGTTTCCGTACGGTCCGGTGTCTGCGCGGGACAGGCCACCAGGCGGCTGTCGCTGAAGAGCAGCGCCGGCTCCTGCGAGAGCTCCTCGAAGGCCTCGACCCGGCCGATCAGCACGGTGTGGTCGCCCGCCGGACAGGTCGCGGCCAGCGAGCAGTCGAAGGAGGCGACTCCGTCGAGGAGCACGGGCGCGCCCGAGTGCGCGGCCGGGCGCCACGGCCGGCCGGAGAAGCCTTCGGCCCCGGCAGGCCGTGCGGAGTCCGCGAACCAGCGGGCGTCCCGCTCCTGGTGGGCGGCCAGGACCGTGGCCGCGAAGCGTCCGCTGCGCAGGATCTGCTCGCGCAGCCGCGAGCGGCGCCCCAGCGCCACCAGGATCATCAAGGGGTCCATCGAGGCGGTGGCGAAGGCGTTGACGGTCGTCCCGTGCGGTTCGCCGTCGAGCACGGTGGTGATCACCGTGACCCCGGTGGGGAACCGGCCGGCCGCCCGCCTGAAGCTCCGCCGTGCCGCCTCGTCCGACGGGGCGGCCGCCCTCGGTGCCGTGTCCAGGCCAGTACTCATCGGGCACTCAGCTTCCGCAGCTCGTTGAGGTGTTCCAGACCGTCGAGCACCGTCTTGACGGGCAGGCCGAAGTCGATGAGGCAGGCGGTCTCGTCCACGCCGAGGCCCGCCAGCCGCTCGACGATGCGCGCGGCCTTGGGCACCGTGCCAAGGAGCCCGCCGTCGTCGTAATAGCGGTCGAAGGCCCGGTCGACCAGGAAGTCCACGTCCTTCTCGCGGAGCTTGGCCGGGTCGATCCGCCGGGCGCCGCCGGTCTGGGAGCCGAGGAGCAGGCCGAGGGAGCCGCGCAGGTATCCGCACAGCGGCGCCCGGACCAGCTCCCTGACGGCGTCGTCGTCCTCGCCCAGGAACGTGTGCACCATGAGGACGACGTGTCCGGGCCAGCCGTCGGCGTCCGGGCGTGCGGCGACCGCCTCGCGGTAGGCGGCGATCTTGGTGGCGAGTTCGTCGAGGTCCTGGCCGAGGAGGTGGGTGAGGATTCCGGCGCCGGCCGCCCCGGCGTTGCGGAAGGTCTCCACTCCGCCCGCGCTGGTGATCCACAGCGGCAGCCGGCGCTGCACCGGCTCCGGGTAGATCCGTACCCGCTGCTCCTCGCCGATGCCGTCCCGCACGGTCAGCTGTTCGCCGCGCCACAGTGCGCGCACCTGCTCCACGGTGTCGAACATGACCTGGCGGCGGTCCGCGTACGACTCGGGGCGGAGCGCGAAGTCGACGGCGTGCCAGCCGGAGGCGAAGGCGAGGCCGACCCGGCCGCCGGAGATGTTGTCGACGACGGACCACTCCTCGGCGATCCGCAGCGGATGGTGCAGCGGCGCGACGACGCTGCCCGCGCGGATGCTCACGCGGCTGGTCGCCGCGGCGATCGCGGCTCCGGTGACCGCCGGGTTCGGGTAGAGCCCGCCGAAGGGGTGGAAGTGGCGTTCCGGGGTCCAGACCGCGGTGAAGTCGTTCTCGTCCGCGAAGCGGGCGCCCTTGAGGACGAGGTCGTACGCGCTGCCGGAGGCCGCGTCACCGCCGTCGTCCCCGAAGTAGAACAGGCTGAAGTCCATCTGAGTCTCTCTGCCGGGTGGTTGGGATGAAAGGGGGCGAGCGCGTCAGGCGGCGACGGGCTCGTCCGCGGCCCGGGGCGGCGTGGCCGACGCGCGGGTGCGCTCCGCCCAGCGCGCGACGGACGGCGTCGTGAGACCGCCGGCCAGCAGGATGCCCGCGAAGAGCAGCCAGCCCGGCCGGCCCCAGCCGATGAGCACCGCGGTGGTCAGCATCGGCGTGATCGCCGAGCCCACCCGCTGGGTGAGCCCGAACAGGCCCTGGTACTGGCCGTGGGCGTGCGCGGGGGCGAGTTCGTAGCTGAGCGCCCAGGAGCCCGCGGAGTGCAGCATCTCGCCGATCACCTGGACCAGCGCCCCGAAGAGCAGGCAGACGACCGCCACCCACGCGGGCTGGCCGGCCGAGAGCGCGAAGATCCCGCAGCTGACCGCGAGCACCCCGCCCGACCTGCGCATGGCTCGGGCGCCGCCCGCCACGTCCTCCGCGCCCCGGCTCAGCCGCACCTGGAACAGCACGCACATCGCGGTGTTGAGGAACATGATCGCCGCGTAGACGGAGACCGGGGCGTTTGTCCGGTCGGCGATCCAGATGGGCAGCGCGGCGGTGAGGAGCGCGTCGGTGCCGAGCACCAGGACGGCGTTGAGTACGGAGACCGTCAGATACGGGACGTCCCGCAGGACGTGCCGGGCCCGGTGGTCCTCGGGTGCCCGGCCCAAGTCCGCGGCGGGCAGGGCCAGGCAGGTCAGTCCGGCGCCGAGGAACAGCACGCCTGCGCCGAGCAGCATGCCGGCGTAGAGGGCGCGGGAGTCGGCGGCCAGGGCGACGCCGCCGAGCAGGGTGCCGCCGGACAGGCCGACGTTGTTGACCGACTGCAGGTAGGCCCGGGCCTTGACCCGCTCGTTCGACGGCAGCGCCTCCGCGATCAGGGCGCCGCGCGCGACCGCGCTCGCCGAGTCGGCCATCGCGGCCAGGCTCACGATCACCAGGAAGCCGGCGAACCCGCCGACGAGGGCGTATCCGCAGACCAGCACGCCCTGCGCGACGCCCGAGACGATGGAGGTCCGGCGGGCGCCGAGCCGGTCCGACACCTGGCCGGCCGGAATGCTGACCAGCATCGCGAGGACCGCCGAGACGGTCAGCCCGATGCCCACCCGGTCCGCCGGAACGCCGACGGACCGGATGAAGTACAGGACGCTGACGGAGAGCAGGAAGCCGTTGGCCACGGTCCGGCCCAGGTTGCTGACCGCCAGGATCCTGACGATGCCCGGCGGTGGCTTGAGGTCGTGAAGTATCGACATCGGTGGTGCACTTCTCCTTGGTGTCCGGCCGGCGGCCGGGGACCGCGCGGGTCAGGAAACGGAAGCTGCCTCGGTGAACCGGCGCCGCAGCGCGGGGCGGTCGATCTTTCCGTTGGGGTTGAGCGGCAGCTCCGTCAGATACGTGAAGCGGCGCGGCACCATGTGGACCGGGATGCGCTTGCGCAGCCAGAGCATCGCGTCGGTGGCCGTGAGCTTCTCACCCGTGTAGAAGGCGATGAGTTCGGTCTCCTCGGCGCGCGGCACCGCGAGCACGACCGCCTCGGTCATCGCCGGGTGCCGGCGCATCGCCGCCTCGATCTCGCCGAGTTCGATGCGGTAGCCGCGCACCTTGACCTGGTTGTCGAGCCGGCCCAGGTGGACCAGGTCGCCCTTCTCGTGCCGGACCCGGTCGCCGGTGCGGTAGTAGTGCTCGGCGCGCACCCCGCCCGTGCCGTCGTACGCCGTGGCCCGCTCGCCGTCGAAGGAGAGGAAGCGGCCCCGGTCGTCGGCCGGGTCCAGGTATCCGTCGAAGCGCTGCGAACCGCGCACGCACAGCTCGCCCTCGGCCGCCGGGCGGCCTTCCTCGTCGAGGATCAGGTGGTCCAGGAAGCCGTAGACGGGGCCGATCGGAACGGTGCCGTTCGACGTCGCGGGCCACTGTCCGGGGTCCCGCGGGAGCCTGAACTCGGTGCAGGCGACGGTGAGTTCGGTGGGTCCGTAGACGTTCTCGATCACCGCGCCGGGAGCCACCGCCTGCCAGGCCTCGGCCTGACGGTACGTCAACTGCTCGCCGATGAAGATTCCGTACCGCAGTGCGGTGACGAGCCCGGCCGGCAGGTTGCCGAGTCCCGCCGCCACCGACACGAGGGAGGGCACCGAGAACCAGTGGGTGATGCCGCGCTCGACCAGGTAGTCCACCGGCGTGAGCAGGTCGCTGCGCCGCGGCACCACGAGCGTGCCGCCGCCGCCCCAGGTCACGAAGAGGTCGAAGACCGAGGGGTCGAAGGTGAGGTCGAAGGTGTGGGACACCCGGCACCCCGGGCCGACCTCGAACCGGGCGATGTTGTGGGCGATGTAGGCGGACAGGTTTTTGTGCCTGACCGGCACGCCCTTGGGGCGGCCCGTGGAGCCGGAGGTGAACAGCACATAGGCGATGTCGCCCGGCGTGGTGCGGTACTCCGGCAGCGCGGCCGGTGCGCCGGCGTCCCCACCGGCGACCTCGGCATCGGTGAGCAGGAGCCGCGTGTGCTCCGGTCCGAGCTCGAAATGCGGGAGTTGGGGCGCTCCCGCCTCGTCCACGATCAGCGTCTCGGCGTCGGCCAGGTCGTACACGGAACGGTTGCGCTCCGCCGGATAGCCCGGGTTGAGCGGTGTCACCGTCGCCCCCAGGCGCTGCGCGGCCAGATAGCCGGCGAAGGCCGTCAGGCTCCGTGACGCGAGCAGCGCGACCCGGCGCGGCGCGCTGCCGCGGGCCAGCAGGATCCGCTCGGCCAGCGCTGTCGCGCAGGCGTCGAGTTCCCCGTAGGTGAGGCTGCGGTCGTGGAGCTCCAGCGCTGTCGCGTCGGGGAAGCGGGCGGCGGAACGGGCGAACCATTCGTGGAGGGTGCGGTCAGTCATCGTGGTCCTTGCGCAGGAGCGGGTCGAGGAGTTCGGCGAATTCCGGGTGGCGTGCCGCGGCGGAGGTGAGCGCGGCGCGCAGCAGCGGCCCGGTCGGCGCGGGGTCGGCGCCGTTGCGGTCGAGCCAGGGCTGCCAGGCCTTGGCCTCCGGACGGCCGTGGCCCGCGCCGGCGGCGGCGAGCAGGCGCGGGGCCAGCGGCGACAGGACGGGGTTCTCCCGGTCCAGCGCGCGCAGTGCCACCGCGCGCTGCCACTGCCGTACGGGCACGCCCTCGGTCGGCCAGCCGGCCTCGCCGAGCAGGGCGAAGAGTTCGCGCACGGTCACCGGGTCCGGGCTCACCAGGTGGTAGGCGCGGCCCACCGATCCCGGTGCGTCCATGAGTTCGGCGACCGAGCGGGCCACCAGGTCCACCGGCGACACCGCGAAGGCCTGCTCGTCCAGGGGGTGCCGGCCCACGGCCAGGCCGCTGGCGAGCAGGTGCCACAGCGGGTCGTCCGGGTCGCAGGCTCCGGTGGCGGCGCCGAGCAGCAGGCCGGTGCGGAAGACCCGCACCCGCATGCCGTCCGCTTCGGCGCGCTCAAGGAGCCGCTCGATCACCCAGGCGGCCACGGCGGATCCGGCGCGCTCGGGGTCGAGCGGCTGGGCGCGGTCCTCGGGAACGGTGTCGTCCCCGCCGAGCGCGGAGCCGCAGGCGGCCAGCGTGGAGAGGCAGGTGAAGTCGTCGATCCCGTGCTCGCGCATCCAGCCGAGGAGATCGGCGAGCGGCAGCACGGTCGTCGCCCGCAGCTCCTGGTAGGAGGCCGTGCCGCCGGGCCGCGGCGTGGCGTGCACCACCCGGCCGACCCTGGCGGCCAGTTCGCCGTCGCGGTACTGCGCGCACAGCTTGCCGAGGTCGGCCGGGGAACCGAGGACGAGCGGGACCCGGTCGGCGTCCGGTTCGGGGAGGCCGAGGGCCGCGGCGGCCGTACGAAGGTGGCGGCGGCCGCTCTCCTCGTCCGGCTCGTCGAGGACGACGTACACGCGGCCCTCGGTCGTCCTCAGCAGCGCGCCGAGGAGGCAGGCGTCGAGGGGTCCGGCGCCGCCGGTGAACAGCGTGTCGGTGCCCCGGGCGCGGGTTGCCGCGCCGGGCGGCGTGAGCGGGAGGACCAGATCGGCGTCGATCAGGTCCGCTTCGCTCGCCTCAGCCGCCGTGGCGCCGCGCTCGGGGCCGGGGGCCGCCGCGGGGCCCGGGGACTGCGTCAGCCCCCGGACGATCTCGGCCATTCTGCGGACGGTGGCCTGGCCGCCGCCGGCCCGGTAGACGTTGACGGACACGCCGTAGCGGCGCTGGACCGCGGCCTCGATGCGCATGGCGGTGAGCGAGTCCCCACCGAGCGCGCCGAACTCGTCGTCGGCTCCCAGGGTTTCGACGCCGGTCGACTCCCGCCACATCGAGAGGAGTTGGGCGTCCACGTCCTGTACCGGGGCGGGTTCCGGCGCCGCGGTGGCGGGGCCCTCGTGCGCCGGGGTGTCCGGGCGGGCGATGGGCGGCAGCCGGTCCAATGCCCAGTAGCGCTTGCGGCTGAACGGGTAGGCGGGCAGTACCACCCGGCGCCCGCTGCTCGCCGTCCGCTCGGGCCAGTCCACGTCGACTCCGTGCAGCCAGGCAGCGGTGACGGCCTCGTCCAGACGGTCCGCGAGTGCCTGGCCACCGTTCTCGTCGAGCCCGTCCAGCGGGAGCACGAACCGGCCCTCGCCTGCCTCGCCCTCGCCGAGCAGGATCGGGAAGCGGTCGGCGGACGCCTCGTGCGCCGGGCCCGTCACGACCTCGGCGCGCCCGCGGAAGGCCGCGCCGAGCCGGGTCATCAGGGCCTCGGACACCCGGCCGCCCTCCGGCAGCACCAGGCGAACTCCCCGCACGGCCGCGGGCGTCGCGGGCGCGGGCCGGCGCAGTGCCTCGGCGAGCTCGCCGGCCGGCGCGGACACCACGCGGCGCCGGGCGAAGGAGCGGCGGCCGACCCGCAGCGTGTGGGCGACGTCGCCGACGGCCGGCGCGCCCCGCTCCAGTTCCTCGGCCAGGTCCGCCGACAGCTTCTCCAGCTCGTCGTCGGTGCGGGCCGAGAGCACGAGGCGCACGGTCTCGCGGTGCGCGGCGCCGGGCCGGGTGGGCTCCGGCGGCGGCCCGACCACCACCGTCGCGTTGGTCCCGCCCAGGCCCATCGAGTTGACCAGGACGTAGCGGCCGTCCTCCGCGATGTGCCCGGGCTCGGCGGAGATGCGGAACGGGCTGTCGGCGAGCACACCGGGGCTGCGCGGGCGCTCGAAGAGGGGGTGCGGCGGCAGCTCACCGGTGCGGGCCACGTGCACGGCCTTGATGAGTCCGGCGACTCCGGCCGCCGGTCCGCAGTGCCCGATGTTGGCCTTGACCGACCCGAGGCCGCAGTAGCCGGTGCGGCCGTCGGCGGACCGCGTGCCCTCGGTCAGACCGCGCAGTTCGATCTGGTCACCGAGCGGGGTGCCCGATCCGTGTGCCTCGACGTACCGCAGCCGGTCGCCGCTGATCCCGGCGACGTCGAGTGCGGCGGCCACCACGTCGGCGAGGCCCGAGGGGCTCGGGGCGGTGAACCCCGAGCGGCTTGAGCCGTCGTTGCCGACCGCCGAGCCGTGCACGACGGCGAGCACCGGGTCGCCGTCGGCGAGCGCGTCGGACAGGCGGCGCAGCACGACCGCGCCGACGCCCGAGCTGAAGGACGTACCCGTGGAGCGGGCGTCGAAGGGGCGGCAGTAGCCGTCCTGGGAGGCGAGGGCGCCCGCGTGGTGGCGGTAGCCGAGCATCGGTTCGTTGACGGCCGCGCCGCCCGCGAGAGCCAGGTCGCACTCGCCGGACAGCAGGCTGAGCACGGCGTAGTGGACCGCGGTGAGCGACGAGGAGCAGGCCGTCTGGACCCCGATGGACGGGCCGCGCAGGCCGAGCTTGTACGCCACGCGGGACGACAGGAAGTCCGACAGGCCGCCCAGGTGCAGCGCCACGTCGTCCGCCGCGGCGAGGACGCCTTCGCTGCGCGCGCGGGCCACCGTGAGCGCCGTCATGTAGGTGCTGGCGCTGGCACCGGCGAACACGCCGGTGATCAGCGGGTCGCCGGTGGGCAGGTGGCCCGCCGACTCCAGGGCTTCCCAGCACACCTCCAGGAAGAGGCGCTGCTGCGGGTCGGTGGCCTCGGCCTCGGCCGGGGAGTAGCCGAAGAACTCGGCGGCGAAGTCCTCGGCGCCCGGCAGGGTCGCCGCGGTCTTCACATAGGCCGGGTCGTCGAGGACCTCGTCGCTCAGCCCGGCGGCGCGCAGCCGTTCCGGGTCGAGGTCGCGGAAGGAGACCCTGCCTTCGGTGATGTTGCGCCAGAACTCCTGGGGGCCCCGGGCGTCCGGGAAGCGGCATCCGATGCCGATGACGGCTATCGCGGTGTCGTTGTTCACGCGGTGCTCTCCGGGGCGCTCGCGCCGCGCCGGGACCGCCCGAGCAGCCGGCCGTGGCCGCGGCCCGGGCCCTGCTCCTCGGCGGGCGCGGCCGCCGGGGCCCCGGGACCGCCCGCGGCGAGCAGGTCGGCCTGTGCCTCGACGGTGCTGTGCTGGAAGAGGTCGGCCGCCTCCAGCTCGCGGTCGGTCAGCCCGGACAGCGTGTCGAGCAGCACGATGAGCAGCAGCGAATCCCCGCCCACGTCGAAGAAGTTGGCGTCGTACGGGACGGTGTCCACGTCCAGCACTTCGCGCCAGGCCGCGGCGACCCGGTCGGTCATGGCGGTGCGGTCGAGGGCCGGGGCGGGGGTCGCTGCGGGCGAGTGGGGCTGGGTGTCGGTGAGCACAGGGGACTCCAGATCGGTGGCGAGATCGGTGGCGGCAGAGGTCAGTTCGTCGAGCAGCGCCTCGACGGTGGTGGCGTCGAAGAGCGCGGTGGAGTAGGCGAGGGAGAGAACCAGGCCGTCGGGTCCGCCGGTGGCGGTCAGCTCCAGTTCGTACTTGAGCTTGAGCGCCGGCGGCACCCGGTACCGCGTGGTGAGGCCGGCTCCGAGGTGCGGCGCCCGCGCGGGCTCGTCCGTCGCGTTGACGTACACCGGGGTCACCGCCGGGCGGCTGAGGTCGCGGCCGGGGTGCAGTTCGGCGGCGACCGCGTCGAACGGGGCGTCCGCGTGGCGGTAGGCCGCCATGGCGGAGCGCCGGATCCGGTTCAGGAGGGTGCGCCAGTCAGGGTCGTCGGTCAGGTCGGCGCGCACGAGCAGCGTGTTCACGAACATGCCGACCGTGTCCGCGGCTCCGGCGCCGTCACGGCCCGCCCACGGGAAGGTGAACAGGAAGTCCCGCTGGCTCCCCCGCCGGGCCAGGACCACGGCGAGCAGGGCGGTCGCGGTCATGAAGGTCGTGCAGCCCAGCTCGGCGCCGATCTCCCGCACCCTGTCGCCGAGTTCGGCGGGCAGCCGGGTCTCGCGGGTGTCCGCGTCGATGGACTGGATCGCCGGCCGGGGACGGTCGTAGGGAAGGCCGACGTCGGTCGGCGCACCGCGCAGCCCGGCCAGCAGTCCCGCAACCGCCCCGTCGGACGGGGGCCCGGTCACCAGGTCCGCGGGGTGCGGGGCGGGTGCCGCAGCCCGTGGGCGGCCGTCGGCCGACGCCCGGTACTGCTCGGCGAGTTGGTCCATGACGATGCCGAGCGACCAGCCGTCGGTGACGATGTGGTGCACCCCGTAGAACAGCAGCGTCCGGTCGTCCGCCAGGGCGATCACCTCGCCCCGGGCGGGGGCCTGGGCGGCGAGGTCGAAGGGCGCCCAGCACACCTCGGCGAGATGTTCCTCCAGGCGCTGCCCGGTCCAGCGCGAACCGTCGACGAGAGCGACCTCGGGCGCGGGGCCGTCGGTCCGGTAGAAGACCTTGCGGGCCCGGGCGTCGAGCGCGAATCGGGAGCGCAGACCCGGATGGCGGGCCAGGACCGTGGCGAAGGCCTCGCGCAGCAGCGCGTGGTCCACCGGGCCCTCGATCTCGACCAGGCTCGGCGCGAGGTAAGCGGCGCGCAGCGCCGCAAGCCGGTCGAGGAACCAGAGCCGCTGCTGCACCGGCGTGGCCGGGTAGCGCCCGTCGGGGGATTCCGGGGCACGGGCCGCGCCCGGGGCCGTCCGAGCCCCGTCGTCGGCGGCCAGGAAGCGGGCCAGGCCCGACACCGTGGGATCGGCGAGGAAGCCGCGCAGCGGAACGGTCCTGCCCCACTCGCGCTCCGCGGCCGCCAGCATGCGGACGGCGAGCAGCGAATGGCCGCCCAGCGTGAAGAAGTCGGCGTCCGGTCCGATCTCCTCGGGGTCCAGTGCCCCGGCCCCCCGGTCGGCCTCGGCCAGGGTGTCCGCCATGAGGCGGGCCGCTCGTCGCTGCTCCGCGGTCAGCGACGTCCTGCGCCGCTCACCGCGGGCGAGGGGCGTCGCCCGCAGGTCCGCCAGTGCCGCGAAGTCGACCTTGTCGTTGCTGGTGCGCGGCATGGCCGGGACCGCGTACACCTCGGAGGGCAGCACGGCGGCGGGCAGCCAGCGCAGCAGCGGGCGGACGACGTCGTCGTGGGTGCCCGGCTCCGCGCCGGCCGCCGCCTCCACGTAGGCGACGAGGCGTTGAGGAGTACCGGTGGCGTGGACGGCCGCCGCGGCGATGGCGGGGTTCTCCTCCAGGAGCCTGCGCACCTCGTTCGGCTCGATCCGGTTGCCCAGGATCTTCACCTGGTCGTCGGCCCGGCCGAGGTACTCCAGCTGCCCGTCCGGCCGGAGCGACACCCGGTCACCGGTGCGGTACATCAGGGCGCCCGGCTCGTGCGGGTACGGGTCGGGGAGGAAGGCCGCCGCGGTGCGCTCCGGCTGGTCGAGGTACCCGAGTGCGACGCCCGCTCCGGCGACGTACAGCTCGCCGGGAACCTGGGCCGGGAGTTCCTCGCCGTGCGGACCGAGCACGTAGGCACGGGTGTTGGGGAGCGGGCGGCCGATGGCGGGGGCGCGCTCGTCGTCGGGGGCGACCGCGGCGAAGGTGCTGTTGCAGGAGGCCTCGGTGGGGCCGTACACATTGCGCACCTCGGTGTCCCAGCGGCGCGCGCACTCGGCGGCCAGCCGGCGCGGCAGCGCCTCGCCGCCGCAGTAGACCACCCGCAGGCTTGACGCGCCGCCGGGATCGGCCTCCAGCATGGCGTGCAGCAGGCTCGGCGTGAGCGAGCCCGCGACCGTCGCCCCGTGCGGTCCGCGGGTGAGGCGCAGGAGGGCTGCGGGGTCGCGCCGCTCGACGTCGTCGGCGACGATCAGCCGGGCTCCCGCCAGGAGCGCCTCGAAGACGTTGAAGGCCGCCGGGTCGAACGCGGTGCCCGCGGTCAGCAACAGCCGGTCCCCGGTGGTGAGGCGCGCGTCGTCCGCCCACCACAGCCCGGTGTTGAGCAGCCCCCGGTGCGGGACCAGCACGCCCTTGGGCCGGCCCGTGGTTCCCGAGGTGTAGATCACCACGGCGACGTCGTCGCCCGCCGGACGGACCGGGACCGCCGGGGCGTCGTCGCCGAACGCGCGGACCTCCTCCAGGCGGACCGGCTTGACCGGGGTGTCGAGTCCGCGCAGCAGTTCCGCGCCCGCCTCGTCGACGAGGGCCACGGACGCGCCCGTCTCCCGGAGGATGAACTCGATGCGGGCGGCCGGGGTGTCCATCGCCAGCGGCACATAGGCGGCGCCGGAGCGCAGCGTGCCCAGCCAGCCGGCCACCAGTGCTCCGCCGCGTGCGCACAGGACGGGTACGAGCGTGCCCGTCCCGGCTCCGTGCGTGCGCAGCCGGTGGGCCACCGCCCACGCCCAGCGGTCGAGTCCGCGCCAGGACAGCTCGGTGCCCGCGCAGGTCACCGCGGTGGCGGCGCCCTCCATCGAGGCGATGCGCGCGTCCAGCAGGTCGAGCACGGACCGCGCTCCCTGATGAACCGTCAGATCGGTCATGCCCGGTCCCCCCTGTTCGGCTGTGGCCAGACGTTCTCGGTACTCCCCCACGAGGTCCCGCTCCTCGCCGAAGAGGACTCCGGGCCGCGGCCACCCCTCGGCGGGCCGGGTGAGGGGGAGGCGGTACAGCGGTGCCCGAGGGTCCGCGACGGCCGCGGCGAGCAGGACCTGGAAGTGCCCGGACACCGCGCGGGCCCGCTCCTCGGTGTACCGGTCGATGTCGTATTCGACGGTGGCGAGGATCCCGTCGCCGTCGTACTCCAGGACCAGCGTCAGGTCCTGTTTGGCGGTCCCGGTGGGCAGCAGTCGCGGCGCGGTCCACCGGGGGCGGTCCCCGAGCCGCGGCGCGGGCATGTTCTGCAGGACGAACCCGACGCCGACCAGCGGTCCCTGCGGGCGGGAGCGGTCGGCGGCCGCCCGTGCCGTCAACTGGTCGAAGGGCAGCCGCTGATGGGACAGGGCACGGAACGACTCGCCCCTGACCTCGTGGCACAGCCGCTCGAAGGACCACCGCGCGTCGAGCCGGCAGCGCAGCGGAACGGTGTTCACGAAGAAGCCGACGAGCTGCTCGACGCAGGGGTGCGGGCGATTGGCGGCGACCGTGCCGAGCAGGAACTCCTCGTGACCGGTCCAGCGCTGCACCACGGCCTGGAACGCCGCGAACAGCACGACGAAGTCGGTGGCCCGCAGTTGTGCCGCCAACTCCTTTGTCGCTGCGACCAGTTGGGGCGGGAGTCGGAACGTGTGCTGCCTGCCGCGCCGCTCCCCCTCGGGGAGGGCGCGGCGCGGCGGGCAGGGCCCGAGCGCGAGGTCGCCGGGCACCGACAGGATCTCCGCGAGCCGGGCGTCGAGCCGTTCGGCCATGTCCGGATGCCCGCCCACCTCGCGGTCCCATGCGGCGAAGTCCGCGTACTGCACGTCCAGTTCCGCGAGGCGGGGCACGGCGCCGGACAGCGCCTGTTCGTAGGCCTCCGCCAGGTCCTCGTACAGCGCGGTCAGCGACCATCCGTCGACCGCGATGTGGTGCACCACCAGGAGCATGGCGTCGCCGTCCGCGCCGCCCTGCCACACCACGCAGCGCAGCGGCGGGGCCGTCGTCAGGTCGAAGGGCGCGCGGGCGTGCGGGGCGAGCTCCTCGTCGTCGCGCAGCGCGCCGGGGATCACCTCCAGCGGCACCGGTACGGGTTCGCCGACGTACTGGACGGGGCGGCCGTCGCGCAGCCCGTAGGTGGTGCGCAGGACCTCGTGGCGGGCGACGACGGCGGTCAGCGCCCGGGTGAGCGCCTCGATGTCGACCGGTTCGTTCCACCGGGTCAGCAGGGGGACGTTGTAGACGGCCGAACCGGGCGCGGCGGCGTCGATGAACCAGAGGCGTTCCTGGGCGTACGACAGCGGCGCGACGGAGGCTGCCCGGCGGCTCAGGGGCGGCGTCGGCGGCTTCGCCATCATGCTTTCCTTCCGGGGAGGTCGAGGTGTCGGAGATGGCGGCGCGTCACGGCAGCGCCACCTCCGACCGGCCCAGCTGCCGGGCGAGTTCGCCGAGGTCGGGGGCGAGCAGAAGATCTGCGGGCTCGATGTCGACCGAGAGCAGTTCGCCGATCCGGGAGGCCGCCTGGGTCGCCAGGATCGAGTTGCCGCCGAGCGAGATGAAGTCGTCGCCGGGCCCGATCGCGCGCGTGCCGAGGAGTTCGGCCCAGACGCCGGCGAGTACGTTCAGGAGCGGGTCGCCGAGGTCCGGGCCCGCTTCCGCCCCGCCCGCGCCGGCCGGCTCCGGGCCAAGGTCGAGCAGTTCCTCGATCCGCCGCCGGTCCGCCTTGCCCGTGCTGGTGAGCGGCAGCGTGCCGAGGACCGTCCAGCGGCTGGGGAGCATGTAGGCGGGCAGCGCCGACGCCAGGTCCGAGCCGAGCCGGCGGGCCGTCTCCTTCGGCGGGGCGGACGAGGCGAGGCAGGCGGCGACGAGCCGCGCGTCGGGGCCTTCGCCGGTCTTCGCGACGAAAGCCGCCTCGGTGTGGCCGGTCGCGACCGCCGCGCGCTCGATCTCCTCCAGCTCGATCCGGAAACCGCGCAGTTTCACCTGCCGGTCGGCGCGGCCCACGATCTCCAGTTCACCGTCCGGCAGCAGCCTGGCCAGGTCTCCCGTGCGGTACATGGGCTCGCCGGTGCCGGGCTCCGGCACGAAGGACCGCGCGGTCCGCTCCGGCAGCCCCAGGTAGCCGATGGCCACGCCCGGGCCTGCGACGCAGAGTTCACCGGTCGCGCCGGGCTCCACGGGCCGCAGGTCCTCGTCCAGGACGTGAATCCGTGTCTCCTGGATCGCCCGGCCGACCGGCATGCGCTCCCGCCCCGCCAGCGACTCCTCGGTGCAGTCGAAGGAGGCGGCGATCACCGTCGCCTCGGTCGGACCGTAGGCGTTGACGAGCCGCTCGGGCGGGGCCGCGGCCAGCACCCGGCGGACCGCGGAGATCTCCAACTGCTCGCCCCCGACGAGCAGGGTGCGCAGCGTGCCGAGCGCGTCCGGCCGCGCCCGGGCCACCAGATGGAACAGCGAGGTGGTCAGCAGCAGGGTGGTGATGCCCTCGTCACGCACGAGGGCGGTCCAGCGCTCAAGGGCGAGATCGGCCACGGAGGGCAGGACGACAAGGGTGGCCCCGGCGGTCAGCGCGCCCCAGACCTCGAAGGTGGTCGCGTCGAACGCCGGGTTGGCGATGTGGCCGACCCGGTCGCCCGGCTCGATGGTGCAGTAGGTGGCCCCGGTGACGAGGCGGCGTACACCCCGGTGCGGCACGACGACGCCCTTGGGCACGCCGGTGGATCCCGAGGTGTAGCCGATGTACAGCGGCGCCTCCTCGTCCACCGCGACGTCCGGCACCGGCTCGTGGCCCGGGTCGCCGCCCGGCACTGCGAGGCGCGTCACCGCCGGAGCGTTCTGAAGGCGCCGCTGCCGCCGGTCGTCCCCCTCGGCGACGACCGCGACGCGGACGCCGGCTCCCTGGAGGATCCCCGTCACCCGTTCCGCCGGGGCGTGCGCGTCGAGCGGCAGATACGCGGCTCCGGCCCGCGCGATGCCGAGCAGGGCCACCACGAGGTCCACTCCGCGGTCGAGGTCGACCGCGACGGGGTCCCCCGGGCGCACCCCGCGCGCCGCCAGCGCGGAAGCCATCCACCCGGCGCGCAGCCACAGTTCTCGGTAAGTGAGCGAGGCCCCGGCCGGATCCCGGACCGCGCAGGCCTCGGGACACTGCGCCACCCGCTCGGCGACGATGCGGTGGACACCGTGCCGCTCGCCCTTCGGCGAGCCGGCTCGCGGATACGTACCCATGGATGAATTCCTCTGCTCGAAGTCTGTTCGTGGTGTCCGGGGGCGCGGTGAGCGCGGCGCGGGTCCCGGGAGCGCGGCTCAACGGGCTTTTCTGATCCGGTGGTTGACCACCGTGGTGACGGCGACGCTCAGCAGGCAGCAGGCCAGGTGGAGCCAGTAGAACAACGGGATTCCGCACAGCCGCGGCCGGTCGGGGCGGACGACGATAACCAGAGCGGGAGCCGCGATCGGCACGACGAGCAGGAGGCCCCAGGCCCGGGGCCCCAAGGACTTGCGTCGTCTCTCTCCGGATCTTCGCCTCGCCACCACAACTGCTTCTCCCAGTGGATTGATCCGGCGCCCGGGGAAAACGGACGGCGTCCCGGAAGGCGAAGGGTCATGTCGTGTTCTCCTTTCCGGAGTGCCGGTGAAGTTTCTGGCTGCCCAAAGCGACCTCGCGGCAGCGAAAGAGTTCTGTCTCTTCCGTGCGGAGGTTCGCTTTCCAGATGGCGGAAATCGGGCCGTCGGCGGCCAGTACGGTGAAAGGGGGTGTCGCGATGCCACGACGGGCCCGCGGATTCCCCCGAAACACCGCGGCGGGATTGCCCCCTTGCACTCCCGCCGAAGCTTCCGAGTGTTAGTTGCGCGAGTTCCCGGTTGGGTTTACGTCACCGGCCGGCTTTTCGAAGTGGCGTGCGTCACGTCGCCCGTCGCCGGGCAGACAAAAGGGCCGGTCCCCGCCAAGGACCGGCCCTTTGTCGCGAATTGGCCTCAGACCAGATGCCGTCCGCCGTCCACCGTCAGCACGGACCCGGTGGTGTACGCGGCATGCGCGAGGCCGAAGACCGCCTCGGCGACGTCCTCGGGCGAGCCGACCCTGCGCAGCGGGGTGTTGGCGGTGATCCAGTCCCGCGAGCCCTCCCACACCTCGGGAGCCTCGTCGTACCACGGCGTGTCCACGAGCCCGGGCGCCACCGCGTTCACCCGGATCTCGGGACCGAACGTCGCGCCGCACAGCCGGGTGAGGTGGTCGACGGCCGCCTTGCTCACGGCGTACGGGATCGAGCTGCCCATGGCCCGGCCGCCCGAGACGGACGAGATGTTGACGATCGAGCCGGATCCGGTGGCCTTGAGGTGCGGCTGGGCCGCCTTCATCATGTGCCAGGTTCCGATGACGTTGACGTCGAAGATCTCCCGCCAGACCGAATCGTCGACCGCCTCGACGTCGTCGAGCGGGATGAACCGGGTGAGCCCGGCGTTGTTCACCAGGACGTCGAGCCGGCCGAACTCCTCGACGGTCGCCCCGACCAGGCGCCGCGCATCCGCCGGGTCGGAGACATCGCCCTGCACATAGATGGCCCGGGGCAGTTCGGCGGCCAGCTCTTCGCCGGCCTTGACGGAGGTCGTCGAGTTGATGACCACGCACATTCCGGCCTCGGCCATACGGCGGGCCACCGCGGCACCAATTCCCGATGACGAGCCGGTTATCAGCGCGACACGAGCCTCGTTCACGAATACCTCCACAGGTCGAAAGCGGGGACAAGCGGGATGTTCCGAGCCAACCCGTCCGCATGGGAAAGGGCCTTGACGCCCCCGCGACGTGATCCGTAGGGTACCACCAAGTGGAATTCACTTTCCGCATTGTGGAATTCAGGGTAGGGCGTCATCATCCCGTTCCAGCGGCCGAGCCGGTCCGGCAGCCGCGGACGGGCACGCGCTCCCGGAGCTTGGGGGGCATCATCAACGGGGCCATCGCGGTCGGGTTCGCACTCATCACAGGTGGTGCGGCCCTCGCCGGAGCGCGCGGGGCACCGCGCGACGAACTTCCGCACCCGGCCCGCTGGGCCCTCGCCGGCCGAGGGCTCGGCACCGCGTCCACGAGCCTGCTCCTGGGCGGCACCGTCTACACGGCCTACACCTACATCGCGGTACCGGGGCTGATGTTCGGCACCGGCGGCCTGGCGCTCTACTCCCTCGTGTACACCATGCTGCTCTCGCCGCTCATCATGGTGCTGCTCCCCCGGCTGCGGGACATCGCCGCGCGCCACGGCCTGATCACCGGGGCCGACTACGTCCGCGCGCGGCACGGATCGCAGCCGCTGGCCCTGGCCGTCGCCCTGACCGGCATCCTGGCGACCATGCCCTACCTGGCCCTTCAAGTGGTGGGCATGACAGCGGTGTTGCGCTCCATGGGCATCGCCCCCACCAGCCTGGCGGGCGGCGCGGCACTCGCTCTGCTCTTCGCCCTGTTCGCCCTGGTGACCCACCCCGGGGGGCTGCGTGCGTGCGCACGGATGTCGGTGGTCAAAGCACTGCTCATCGGCGCCATGGTGGCCGTCCTCGTCACCCTGGCCGTCACCGAACTCGGCCCGCCCGGACGGGTCTTCGCGCTGGCCGACCATCGCATCGCGACCGACGGCCTGACCATCGGCGTGCCGCCGCAGGGCTTCACCGCGTACGCCACGCTCGCCCTCGGTTCCGCCCTCGCCCAGCTGATGTATCCACAGGTCCTGCTGGTGTCCCTGGCCAGCCGGAGTGGGAACACCCTGCGCGCCGCCACGAACTTCCTCCCCGCCTGGAGCCTGTCCCTGGGCCTCTCCGCCTTTCTGGGCGTCGCCGCCCTCGCATCGGGGGGCCACACCCCCTCCGGCCACGCCGAGTTGGCGGTACCGATGCTGGTCCGCACGCTGGCTCCGGACTGGCTGGCCGGAGTGCTGTTCGGGGCTCTCGCCGTGGGCGGCCTGCTCCCGGCGGTCGTCATGGCGATGAGCATGGCGATGCTGCTCGTCCGCAACGTCTACAGCGAGTACCTGAACCCCACGGCCACGCCCAAGCACGAAGTCCGCGTCGCGCGCGGGGCGTCGCTGGCCATCATGGCCGGGGCGGTCGCCTTCGCGCTGCTGCTGCAGCCCCAGGACACCATCAACCTCCATCTGCTCGGCGGCATCTGGATCCTGCAGACCCTGCCCGCCGTCGCGCTGTCCCTCTTCACCCAGTGGTTCCACCAGCGCGCCCTGTTCATCGGCTGGGCGGCGGGCATGGTCCTGGGAACCGCCCTGGCGGGGCTGCACGGATTCTCCTCCGTCGTCGACCTCGGAATCGGCCCCTTCCACGCCCCGGTCTATGTGGCGATGGCCGCCCTCGCGGTCAACCTCGTCACCGCCGCGGTGCTGACCCCCCTCCTCGGCCCGCTCGGCGTCCCACGGGGTCACGACAGCATCGCCGGCGGAGCCGCCTGGGAACGGCGCGGCTCCAAGTACGCCTTCGTCGTCGAGTGAGTGAGGACCCCGTCGTGAAACCGTTCCTGCCGAGACACCCCGGACCGTCCCGCCCCGCCCCCGTACGCCCGCCCGGCCCCTCCGCCGCACCCGGCCCCGAGGCGACGGGAGTGCCACCGGGAGCCGGCCCGGGAATCACCCTCGACCTGCGCGACGCCGACCGTGAAGTGGCCATCGCCCACCTCTTCGACCAGTACTACGCCCAGCTGCTCAGGCTGGCGGTGCTGCTCGGCGCGGACCAGGAGGCCGAGGACGTCGTGTCCGAGGCCTTCTACCAACTCCACTGCCGCTGGGCGAAATTGAAGACACCCGGCGCCGCGATCGGATATCTCCGGTCCATTGTCTGCAATCTGACCCGCATGCGCATTCGCCGCATTCGCGTCGCCCGCCGGCACAGCTACCAGGAACTCGACGAACAGGTCCGCTCGGCGGAACAACAGGTACTGCTCAACGACGACCAGCGGGCCCTGATAGAAGCGCTGCGCGGTCTCACCGCGCGCCAGCGCCAGACGATCGTCCTGAAGTACTGGCTCGACCTCAAGGAGACCGAGGTCGCCGACACGATGAAGATATCCGTCGGTGCGGTGAAGTCACACACCGCTCGCGGAATGGCCAAGCTGACGGAAACGATGACGGGGAGTGTCCGGTGAGTGCGCGCATGGAGGAGCTGCTGCGGGACACACTCGACAACGTCGCCTCCGCCGTGCCCGACGAATCCCGCCAGTCCTACCGCAAGGAGCAGGCCCGTTGGCGCCGCCGCGAATACCGCCGCAGATGCGTCGTCGCCCTGCTGGTGTTCCTGATCGTCGGCGCCGTGTGCACCATCGGCCTGCTGGAACTCTCGGGAGCCTCGCCGGACAACCACGTCATCTTCTACAACGGCGCCCCCGGCACGACGGGCGACGGCTCCCGGCCGCTCGGCCGGTAGATCCCGCTGCGGGAAGAGCCGCGCGGCACCCGTCGCCAGGCAGCCGTTCCCGTCGCCTCACCGACCGCCAGCGCGAAGGGGCTTCCGCCTGCGCGGAGGGCCGCAGGCGACGGCGGACGAGGCCCAGCTCGGAGTCGGGCAGGCCCTGCACCGGGACGAACGTGAGGGAGTCGCGGCGCCCGTGGCAGTCGGCCGTGGACCGGCACAGCAGCATGGCGCCGCGGTCGGCCGCCACCAGACTCAGCCCTTCCTGGAGCGTGTTGACGCCGGATCCGGCCGGCACGGGAAGGCCCTGGGGTGTCAGGCCAGCACTCAGACCTGACTGCTGGCTTCGGCTCCCGAGAAGCGCGAAGCCGCGTCCTCGCTGTTCGTCGGCGTCTTCAACGGGGCGATCGCCCTGGGCGCGCCGGCCGGAGGGCCGGCCGCGGACGGCGCCGGGGTCACCGCGGTAATGTGGCTGGGCGGCGGACTCGCCGTCGCGGCCCTAGCGGTGACGGCACTCGGCAGGGCCCCCTCGTCGGGACGTCTCTGAAACCGCGGGCGACGTCGACGCCCGTTCAGGGCGCCGCGACAGGCAGCACGTCCGGGGACAGGGCCGCCGCTCGGGCCGAGGCGCTTGTCATGCGGCGGCGGTGGTGGCGTCGGCACAGGACCTCGTAGCCGATCTCGTCCTGCGACTGGTTGACGTCGCCGACGACCACCTGGGCGCCCTCGACGACCATCTGGCCGCCGATCGTGCGGGCGTTGTGGGTGGCGCGGGCGCCGCACCAGCACAGCGCCTCGACCTGGAGCACCTCGACCCGGTCGGCGAGTTCGACGAGGCGCTGCGAGCCGGGGAACAGCTTGGAGCGGAAGTCGGTGGTGATGCCGAAGGCGAAGACGTCGAGTTCGAGGTCGTCGACGACCCGGGCGAGCTGGTCGATCTGCTCGGGCGCGAGGAACTGGGCCTCGTCCGCGATGACGTAGTCGCAGCGGCCGCCCTTGGAGAGGTGGGCGACGAGGTAGGCGTAGAAGTCGAAGCCGTCGGCGGCCTCGACCGCGTCGGTCACCAGGCCGAGCCGGGACGACAGCTTGCCCGCGCCCGCCCGGTCGTCGCGGGTGAAGATCATGCCCTGGAGGCCGCGAGCGGAGCGGTTGTGCTCGATCTGAAGAGCGAGGGTGCTCTTTCCGCAGTCCATCGTTCCGGAGAAGAACACCAGCTCGGGCATGGGAAGGTGACGGCCTTTCAGATCGGTGGGGGAGGGTGGTTACGAGCGTACTTCGAGGAGCGGTACGAGCTGTTCCACCGGGGTCATCGAGCCGTGGTTGCCGACCATGAGGGACTCGTGGGGCTCTCGCCGCGAGGCGGTGATGACGACGTCGTCGTGGGCCGCGGCGACCACGTCGCCGATCCGCCCGTAGACCCGCTCGTCGATGTGCGGGCCGAACCAGCCCGCCGCGATCGCCTCGTCGCGGCTCGCGACCCAGAACTGCTCCCCGAGCACCTCGCGCCAGCAGGTCAGCACGTCCGAGGCGGCGCCCGGCACGGCGTACACATGGCGGGCCCGGCCCTCGCCGCCGAGCAGGGCGACGCCCGCGCGCAGCTCCCAGTCCTCGTCGAAGTCGATGCGGGACTGCTCGTCGAAGGGGATGTCGATCATGCCGTGGTCGGCGGTGATGTACAGGGCCGCGCGCGGCGGAAGCTGTTCGGCCAGGCGCTGGGCCAGCCGGTCGACGTACATCAGCTGGCCGCGCCAGGCGTCCGAGTCGACGCCGAAGCGGTGGCCCTTGCCGTCGACCTCGGAGTAGTACGTGTAGACCAACGACCGGTCCCCGGCGGCGAGTTGGTCCGCCGCGAGGTCCATGCGCTCCTCGCCGGAGAGCCGGCCGCGGAAGCTGCCGCCGCTGAGCGCGATCTTGGTGAGCGGAGTGTGCTCGAAGTCCGGCGAGGACACCTGTGCGGTGTGCACGCCCTCCTGGTCGGCGAGCTGGAAGACGGTGGGGTACGGCTGCCAGGCGTGCGGGTCGGTCCACGGCTTCCAGCGGAGCTGGTTCATCAGCTCGCCGCTGTCGGGGTTGCGCGCGGTGTAGCCGGGCAGGCCGTGCTCGCCGGGGGCCAGGCCCGTGCCGACCGAGGCGAGCGAGGTCGCGGTGGTGGCGGGGAACCCGGCGGTTATGGGCCGGCCGGTGCCGCCGCGCGAGGTGCCGAGCAGGGAGTGCAGATACGGGGCCTCGTCCGGGTGGGCCTTGATCTGCTCCCAGCCGAGGCCGTCGATCAGGAAGACGCAGTTGCGGTCGGCGGGGGTGAGCTCCGCGATCCGCTGCTCGAATCCGGGTACGCCCTGGCCCGCCACGAGGGTGGGCAGCAGATCGGCGAGCGATCCGGTGCCGTACTCGGGGACGGGTGCGGTGTCGAGGGCGAGGGGTTCGACGTCCTGCCAGGCGGGCTGCGCCATCAGCGGCCGGTCGCCGCGGTCGCCTCGGACAGCGCCTGGGCGAAGGCCAGCGTCTGGCGCACCGTGTCCGGGCCGTCACCGGCCTCGCTGACCCTGAGGCTCAGGTCGTCGGCGGTGGAGTTGCCGGTGTAGCCGTGGTCGGCGTCGCAGTTGGGGTCGCCGCAGGCGGCGGGCTCCAGGTCGATCCGGGCGACCGCGCCCCAGCCGATGGTCAGGACGACCTCGCGGGGCAGGGTGCCGGGCGTGTACGACTCGGGGTTGGCCACGACGCGGCTCACCACGACCGACGAGATCCGGCCGAGCTTCACGGACTCCGTGGAGGTGGTCGCGTACGGCGTCGGGGAGCTGGTGTCGGCGTTCTGCTCGTCGGTGTGGCTGACGATGAAACGGTTGTCCGTGAGCACGAGGACCGTCACATGGCGGCGTACCTCGTTGGCGTCGAACGTGGTCTCCTGGTGCACCAGGTACGACGCGATCGGCTCCCCGCCGACCGCGGCCTCCACCGCCTCGGCCACGAGGGCCGGGTAGTAGCCGCTGCGCTCGATCGCCGCGCGGAGCCCCTGGGTCGTCGTACCGGTCTTCGCCATGGGGTCCATCTTAAGCTGCCGCACGGGGCGGACGGCCCCTCAGAGCTCTCAGTAGCTGGGCAGGCGCCTGGGACCGAGGTCCGTGCGGGGCGGGGCGGGCGCGAGGCGGACCGTCGCGCCGAGCACCGACAGGCCGTGCTGGGCGACGATGACGGGCTCCAGACCCACCGCGACCACCTCGGGATGGTCGTCGACCAGCCGCGACACCCGCAGCAGCAGCTCTTCGAGCGCCGCGGTGTCGACGGGCGCCGAACCCCGCCAGCCGAACAGGAGCGGCGCCGTCCGGATGGACCGCAGCAGCTCGGCGGCGTCGCGGTCGGTGGCCGGAATCAGCCGGTGAGCGGTGTCACCGAGCAGCTCGGAGGCGGCGCCCGCGAGTCCGAAGGACAGCACCGCGCCGACCGCCGAGTCGATCGAGGCGCGCACGACGGTGTCCACCCCGCGCGGGACCATGGCCTGCACGACGGGCCCCAGCTCCTCCGGCTTGCCGAGGGCGGCCGTCAACTCGGCGTATGCGCGCGCGAGTTGGTGCTCGTCCGCCAGATCCAGGCGTACGCCGCCGAGGTCGGGGCGGTGGCGCAGATGCGGGGCGGTGGTCTTCAGGGCCACGGGGTAGCCGAGGCGGCGGGCGGCCTCGACCGCACGGTCCGGGTCGGGTGCGGGCAGCGTCGGGCGCACGGGGATGCCGTACCGGCCGAGCAGCTCCTCGGCGTCCGGCGCGGCCAGGGTCGTGCCGCGGGGGTCCGGGGCGGGGCCCAGGAGGCGGTCGATCAGCGCGGCCGCGCCCGGTTCGTCGATGTCGTCGTACTCCCCCACCTTGCCGGGGTCCGCCGCCTCGCGCCGCCAGCGGGCGTAGCGGACGGCCTCGGCCAGTGCCCGGACGGCTCGCTCCGCGGCGGGGTAGGCGGGGATCCGGGCCGCCTCGCCCCGGGCGGGGAGGTCGTTGTTCGGCTTTGCGCCGGTGGGAGTGCTGGGGGCGCTGCCCCCGGACCCCCGCTCCTCGAACTCCCCCGAGGACTTCGTCCAGGGGGGACCTCCAGGGGCTGAATTCGTGCCGGGCGGAACTGGATCCGCCGGGGCTAGACCGGTGCCGGGCAGCACGGGATCTGCCGGGGAGCGGTCCGGGGTCGGCGAGCTGCCCGGAGTCCGGGGTGTGCCCCTGTTCACCGTGCGGGCCGCCGCCGACAGCGCCTCCGCCAGGCCGCCGATCTCCACATGGACCACCGCCACCGGCTTCGCCGGCGCCGCCGCGGCCGCCTCGCGCAGGGCGTCGGCCAGGACCTGGCCGTCGCCGGATTCCATCGCTCCGTTCTCGCCGACCCACGGGATCGCCGTCACCACGACCGCGTCGCAGGCATCGTCGGCGAGGGCCGCCGCCAGGGCCGCGCGGAAGTCGGCCGGGGTCGCCCCCGTCGTCAGGTCGAGGGGCCTCAGCGGGCGCAGGCCCTCGGTCAGGCAGGCGTCGTACGTCAACAGGCCGAGCGATTCGGAGTTGCCGAGGATCGCGACGCGCGGGCCGGCGGGCAGCGGCTGGCCCGCGAGCAGCAGGCCCGCGTCCACGAGTTCGGTGACCGTGCCGACCAGGATGACGCCCGCCTGGCGCAGCAGCGCCGAGACCGTGGCGTCCGGCACCCGGGTCACCGGCACGGCGTGGCCCGGCGGGGTCGTACCGCTGTGCCGGGCGCCCTTGACCACGACGACGGGCTTCGCGGCGGCCGTGCGGCGGGCGAGCCGGGTGAACTTCCTCGGGTTCCCGATGGATTCGAGGTAGAGCAGCACCACATCGGTGGCGGGGTCCTCGTACCAGTACTGGAGGAAGTCGTTGCCGGAGAGGTCCGCGCGGTTGCCGGAGGAGATGAACGTGGACAGGCCCGCGCCGCGCCGGTAGAGGCCCGACAGGAGGGCGATGCCGATCGCGCCGGACTGGGTGAACAGGCCGATCCGGCCCGCGGCCGGCGGCTCGGGGGCCAGCGAGGCGTTCAGCCGCACCCCGGCCGCGGTGTTGATGATCCCGAACGCGTTGGGGCCGATCAGCCGCATCCCGTACGAGCGGGCCTGGCGGACCAGGGCGCGCTGGCGCTCCCTTCCGTCCGGGCCGCTCTCCGCGTAGTCGGCGGCGAGGACGACGAGGCTCTGGACGCCGTGCTCCCCGCAGTCGGCGACCGCTTCCGGCACGCGTTCGGCGGGCACCGCGACGATCGCCAGGTCGACCGGCTCGCCGATCGCGGCGACGGAGGGAAAGGCGGGGACGCCGTCGAGCTCGCGCTGCTCCGGGCCGAGCGCCCCGTTCACGGCGTACGTACGTCCGGTGAATCCGGCGCCCAGGAGGTTGCGCAGGACCGTGCGGCCGACGCCGCCGGGCGCGCGGCCGGTGCCGACGACCGCGACAGAGCCGGGCGCGAGGAGGCGCTGCACGGATCTCGACTCGGCGCGGTGTTCGCGGGCGCGCTGCACGGCGAGCGACTCGGCGGTGGGTTCCAGATCGAGGGTGAGGTGGACCGAACCGTCCTCGAAGGACCGCTTCTGCTGATAGCCGGCGTCCGTGAACACCTTGATCATCTTGTTGTTGGCGGGCAGCACCTCGGCCGCGAACCGCCGGATGCCCCGCTCACGGGCGACCGCCGCGATGTGTTCGAGCAGCGTGGAGGCGACGCCCCGGCCCTGGTGCGCGTCCTGGACGAGGAAGGCGACCTCGGCCTCGTCGGCGGGGGCGGAGGCAGGGCGGCCCTGGGCATTGATGCGGTCGTAGCGGACGGTCGCGATGAACTCGCCGCCGACGGTTGCGGCCAGGCCGACCCGGTCGACGTAGTCGTGATGGGTGAAGCGGTGGACGTCCTTCGCGGAGAGCCGGGGGTAGGGGGCGAAGAAGCGGTAGTACTTCGACTCGTCCGAGACCAGCTCGTAGAAGGAGACGAGCCGCTCGGCGTCCTCGGTGGTGATGGGCCTGATGCGCGCGGTGCCGCCGTCACGGAGCACCACGTCGGCCTCCCAGTGGGCCGGGTACGCGGGGTCGGACGCCGTCGTCATACCGAAAGCGTACGGGTCGCGGGGCCGTACGGGGCGGGGCAGGGCGGCAAGGGCCGATCGGCGCCACACTGGGGCCTAAGGTCGGTACGAGCACCGCGCACCACATGAGAGACTGGTCTAGACAACCGTCAGAGATTTCGAAGGGCAACACCATGGCTGAGCGCCGCGTCAACGTCGGCTGGGCCGAGGGCCTGCACGCCCGCCCCGCGTCCATCTTCGTCCGTGCCGCCACGGCTGCCGGAGTCCCCATGACGATCGCCAAGGCCGACGGCAACCCGGTCAACGCCGCGTCCATGCTCGCGGTGCTCGGTCTGGGTGCGCAGGGCGGCGAGGAGATCGTCCTGTCCTCCGACGCCGAGGGCGCGGACGTCGCTCTCGACCGGCTGGCCAAGCTGGTCGCCGAGGGTCTCGAGGAGCTCCCCGAGACCGTCTGACCCGGTCGGCGCGACACCGCGTCACACCGAAGGACCGCTGATCCCGAATTCGGGCCCGGCGGTCCTTTTGTTTTCCCTCGCCACGGGCGTGCGCGGAGAATCGGATACCCAGGGGAATGCGATGCGCGGGAAAACCAATTCCGGGCAGCGCAATGCGGCGGCCCTTATGACCTTTCTTTGTATACGGCCGCGCTGTTAAGTGCGGGCGCTCGCGGTGTTTACGGGATGTTGCGAAGTTCTCACGGGTGCGGGCCCGCGCAGCCGATGGGCGGAAAATGATCGCTCGGCGTGCAGGGCGGTGAGCGAGCGGGCGCGTTCGGCGTCGCCGCGGGCCACCGCGTCGGTGATCGCGCCGAGTTCGGCCCAGGCCTCGGCCGGGCGGGCCGGCACCTCGACCGCGTACATCCAGGCGACCTTGTGCCTCAACTGCGTGAGCAGCGCGATCAGTCCGGGGCTCGCGGAGGCCTGGGCGAGCGTCTCGTGGAACCAGCCCCCCAGCGAGCGCAGGTCCTCGCCCTGGCCGCGCCTGGCCCGGTCCTGCCCCAGCCTCACCAGGCCACGCAGCACCTTGAGATGGGCCTCGCTGCGGCGCCCGGCGGCGCGGGCCGCGGCCAACGGCTCAAGGAGCAGCCGCAGTTCGAGGAGGTCGGCGGCCTCGATCTCGGTGGGCTCGGCCACGCAGGCGCCGGCATGCCTTCGAGTGGTGACGAACCCCTCGGACTCCAGGGTGCGCAGCGCCTCTCGGACCGGGACGCGCGAGACTCCGTAACGGCGTGCGAGGACTTCCTCGGTGAGCCGGCTGCCCCGCTCGAAAACACCCGACACGATGTCGTCGCGGATTGCCGTGCATACCGAATGCGCCGGAATACGCATGGCCGAACCTCCGCCTCAATCCCTGCGAAACGCGATCGCGCAACGCCTGTTCGGCGACTCTATGGCAGGTCTTGTTAATTCCCCGTGACGGGCCGGAACCAATGGATATCTTTTGGCCAAGGGCGAAGGCCCCCGGCAGCATGCCGGGGGCCTTCGGAGTGCGCGCGGGCGCTTCGGACGCCTTGGACGTCTCGTACGCCTCGGATGTCTCAGACGGTGACGCCGTGCGAGCGCAGGTAGGCGATCGGGTCGATGTCCGAGCCGTAGTCCGGGCCGGTGCGGGCCTCGAAGTGGAGGTGCGGGCCGGTGGTGTTGCCGGTGTTGCCCGACAGGGCGATCTGCTGGCCCGGCTCGACGGACTGGCCGACGGAGACCTGGATCTCCGAGAGGTGGCCGTACTGGGTGTACGTGCCGTCGTGCATCTTGATCACGACGTTGTTGCCGTACGCGCCGCCGTTGCCGGCCTCGACGACGGTGCCCAGACCGACGGCGTGCACCGGAGTGCCGATCCCCGCATGGAAGTCGATGCCGGTGTGGCTGCCGGAGGACCACAGCGATCCGCCGGTCTTGTAGCCGGTGGACACATAACTGTCGGATATGGGGGCCACGAAGGTGTTGAGGCGCTTGCGCTCGGCCTCGCGCGCGGCGCGCTCCTTGGCCTCGCGTGCCTCCTTGGCCCGCTGCTCGGCCTTCGCCTTGGCGGCGGCCTCGGCCTCGGCCTGCGCCTTGGCCTTCGCGGCGGCCTGCTTCTGCGCGTCGGCCTGGGCGCCCACCTGGTCGGCGATGCTGTCGCCGATGACGATGGCCTGGGTGAGGCCGGTGTCGACCGTGGTGGTGCTGGGGGCCGCCATGGCCGGGGAGGCGAGGGTGCCTACGACTCCGGCGGTGGCGAGGGTTGCGATGCCCGCGATGTTCGCGCTGCGGCGCGTCATACGGCTGGGCGCGCGATGCTTCCCGGTGGCACGGGTGAACGCCATGGAGTGGCGGTGTCCTTTCCTTCCATCTCGCCTACCGGGTTAGCTGACGGGTTCGGAGCAGGAAGGTCTCCTACGGGCTCCTCCGCGGGCGGAGGCGTCCGATTCACCCCAGGGACTGAGTGGGTCCCCGGCTCCCCAGGCTCGCGCCTTCGGGGACTCGGCGATCACTGTCCGGTGCCGCGGCTGCGACGGGTGGTGACGGACAGCCGGACCGACGCTAGACGGCTGATCTTTCAATCACCAAACAGACACCGGTTTTTGTAGCGCACGCCACATGACAGACAGGCAACCTCCCTTACAAATCGGACATTGAGCCGACATGGGAGGACCCCGGTGGCACATCCGCCACCGGGGTCCCGTGCCCCTCCGTCGTCCGCCTGCCTCGGCCGGCCCGGACGGTGTCTCAATCAGCTTGGTACGACGGTGACTTCACCGATTCCGAGCGCCCTGACGGGCTCCTCGATCTGTGCCGCGTCGCCCACGAGGACCGTGACGAGCCGGTCGGCCGGGAAGGCGTTGACGACGGCCGCCGTCGCCTCCACAGTGCCGGTCTCGGCGAGCTGCGCGTACAACTGCGCCTGGTAGTCGTCCGGGAGGTGCTGCTCGACCTGGTCGGCCAGCGTCCCCGCGACGGCCGCCGCGGTCTCGTACTTGAGCGGTGCGACGCCCACCAGGTTCTGCACGGCCGTCTCGCGCTCGGCGTCCGTGAGGCCTTCGGCGGCCAGCGTGCGCAGCACCTTCCACAGGTCGTCGAGGGCCGGGCCGGTGTGCGGGGTGTCGACCGAGCCGCTGATGGCGAGCATGGCCGCGCCGCCGTCCGGCCCCGAGCGCAGCACCTGGCCGAACGCGCGAACCCCGTAGGTGTAGCCCTTCTCCTCGCGCAGCACGCGGTCCAGGCGCGAGGTGAGGGTGCCGCCCAGGCAGTACGTGCCGAGGACCTGGGCCGGCCAGACCCGGTCGTGCCGGTCGGCGCCGATGCGGCCGATGAGCAGCTGGGTCTGGACGGCGCCGGGGCGGTCCACGATGACGACCCGGCCGGTGTCGTCGGCGGTGATCGGCGGCATGGGGCGCGGCTCGGCCGTGTTGCCCGTCCAGTCGCCCAGGGTGTCCGCGAGGATCGCGTCGAGGTCGGTGCCCGACAGGTCGCCGACGACGACGGTGACGGTCGTCGCGGGGCGCACGTACGCCTCGTAGAAGGCGCGCACCGCCGCCGCGTCGATGGCGGCGACGGTCTCCTCGGTGCCCTGGCGGGGCCGGGACATGCGCGCGGAGGCCGGGAACAGCTCCTTGGAGAGCTGCTTGGCGGCCCGCCGGGACGGGTTGGCCTGCTCGTGCGGGATCTCGTCCAGCCGGTTGCGTACGAGCCGCTCGACCTCGGAGTCGGCGAACGCGGGGGCCCTCAGCGCCTCGGCGAGCAGGGAGAGCGCCTTGGGCAGCCGGGAGACGGGCACTTCGAGGGAGACCCGGACGCCGGGGTGGTCGGCGTGCGCGTCGATGGTGGCGCCGCACCGCTCCAGCTCGGCGGCGAACTCCTCGGCCGAGTGCTTGTCGGTGCCCTCGGTCAGGGCGCGCGCCATGATCGTGGCGACGCCGTCGAGGCCCTCGGGCTCGGCGTCCAGCGGGGCCGCGAGGAAGATCTCCACGGCGACGACCTGCTGGCCCGGGCGGTGGCAGCGCAGCACGGTCAGGCCGTTGGCGAGCGTGCCGCGCTCGGGGGCCGGGAAGGCCCACGGCGTGGCGGTGCCGGCGGCCGGCTGCGGGTGGAACTCCATGGTCACGACAGCGTCCGTCACTGGCCCGCCTCTTCCTCTTCGTTGCCTGCCTCGGGTGCCCCGGTGGGCTCGTACACCAGGACGGCCCGGTTGTCGGGGCGCAGCGTCGCGGCGGCGACCGCCTTGACCTCTTCCGCGGTGATGTCCAGAACGCGGTCGACGGCGGTCAGGGCGAGCTGCGGGTCGCCGAACAGCACGGCGTACCGGCACAGTTCGTCGGCGCGGCCGGCCACGGTGCCCAGCCGGTCGAGCCACTCGCGCTCCAACTGGGCCTGGGCGCGCTCCATCTCCTCCTCGGTCGGGCCCTCCTCGGCGAACCGGGCGAGCTCCTCGTCGACCGCGGCCTCGATGTCGGGGACCTCGACGCCGGCCGACGTCTTGACGTCCAGCCAGCCGAGCGAGGGGGCGCCGGCGAGCCGCAGCAGGCCGAACCCGGCCGCGACGGCGGTCTGGTCCCGGCGGACCAGGCGGTTGTGCAGCCGGGAGGACTCGCCGCCGCCGAGGACGGTCAGCGCGAGGTCCGCGGCGTCCGACTCGCGGGTGCCGTCGTGGGGCAGCCGGTAGGCGGCCATCAGGGCGCGCGCCGGGACGTCCTCCTCGACGACCTCGCGCAGCTGCCCGCCCATGGTGTCGGGCAGCGCGCCGTCGCGCGGCGGCTGCTTGCCGTCGTGGGTGGGGATGGAGCCGAAGTACTTCTCGATCCAGGCCAGCGTCTGCTCGGGGTCGATGTCGCCGACCACCGCGATCACCGCGTTGTTGGGCGCGTAGTACGTACGGAAGAAGTTCCGGGCGTCTTCGAGGGTCGCCGCGTCCAGGTCGGCCATCGAGCCGATCGGCGTGTGGTGGTAGGGGTGGCCCTCCGGGTAGGCGAGGGCGGTCAGCTTCTCGAAGGCGGTGCCGTAGGGCACGTTGTCGTAGCGCTGGCGGCGCTCGTTCTTGACGACGTCGCGCTGGTTCTCCATCGACTGCTCGTCGAGGGCTGCGAGCAGCGAGCCCATGCGGTCGGCCTCCAGCCAGAGCGCGAGCTCCACCTGGTGGGCGGGCATGGTCTCGAAATAGTTGGTGCGCTCGAAACTGGTGGTGCCGTTGAGCGAGCCGCCGGCCCCCTGCACCAGCTCGAAGTGGCCGTTGCCGTGGACCTGGTGGGAGCCCTGGAACATGAGGTGCTCGAAGAGGTGGGCTAGGCCGGTGCGGCCCTTGACCTCGTGACGCGAGCCCACGTCGTACCAGAGGCACACCGCGGCGACCGGGGTCAGGTGGTCCTCGGAGAGCACCACGCGCAGGCCGTTGGCCAGTCGGTGCTCAGTAGCTGTCAGACCGCCGGAGCCGGCCTGCGCTGTGGCCGTATGACCCATGGGCATGTACGTCCCTTCGAATCCGATGTGCAGTACCGCGAGGTGAAGTACTGGCGGGGAAAGTCCTCAAGTGAAGAAGTCCTGCCACTGTATGCAAGCGCGCGGGCACCTGGCGAAGTTCCCGGGTCGCGGTCGGCGTTGTCAGTGGGACGGTCCACAATGGTCGGCATCAGACCCGAATCCGGTACGTGAAGGAGCAGCAGCCGCGATGGCCCGCCGCAGCACGAAGACCCCGCCGCCGCCCGACGACTTCGAGGAGCGGATCCTCGACATCGACGTCGTCGACGAGATGCAGGGCTCCTTCCTCGAGTACGCGTACTCCGTGATCTACTCGCGGGCCCTGCCGGACGCCCGGGACGGCATGAAGCCCGTCCAGCGCCGCATCGTCTACCAGATGAACGAGATGGGCCTGCGCCCCGACCGGGGCTATGTGAAGTGCGCCCGCGTCGTCGGCGAGGTGATGGGCAAGCTGCACCCGCACGGCGACGCCTCGATCTACGACGCCCTGGTGCGCATGGCGCAGCCGTTCTCGATGCGCCTTCCGCTGGTGAACGGGCACGGCAACTTCGGCTCGCTCGGCAACGACGACCCGCCGGCCGCCATGCGCTACACCGAGTGCAAGATGGCGGACGCCACGTCGCTGATGACGGAGTCCATCGACGAGGACACCGTCGACTTCGCGTCGAACTACGACGGCCAGGAGCAGGAGCCGGTCGCTCTGCCGGCCGCGTATCCGAACCTGCTGGTCAACGGCTCGTCCGGGATCGCGGTCGGCATGGCGACCAACATGCCGCCGCACAACCTGGGCGAGGTCATCGCCGCCGCCCGCCATCTGATCCGGCACCCGGACGCGGACCTGGAGGCGCTGATGCGCTTCGTGCCGGGTCCCGACCTGCCGACCGGCGGGCGGATCGTGGGCCTGGGCGGCATCAAGGACGCGTACGAGTCGGGCCGCGGCACTTTCAAGATCCGCGCGACGGCGTCGGTGGAGAACGTCACGGCGCGCCGCAAGGGCCTGGTCGTCACCGAGCTGCCGTTCACGGTCGGCCCGGAGAAGGTGATCTCCAAGATCAAGGACCTGGTCGGCTCGAAGAAGCTCCAGGGCATCGCCGATGTGAAGGACCTCACGGACCGTTCGCACGGCCTGCGTCTGGTCATCGAGATCAAGAACGGCTTCGTCCCGGAGGCCGTCCTGGAGCAGCTCTACAAGCTGACGCCGATGGAGGAGTCCTTCGGCATCAACAACGTGGCGCTGGTCGACGGCCAGCCGCTCACCCTGGGTCTCAAGGAGCTCCTGGAGGTCTACCTCGACCACCGCTTCGATGTCGTACGGCGCCGCAGCGAGTTCCGCCGCACCAAGCGGCGCGACCGGCTGCACCTGGTCGAGGGGCTCCTTGTGGCCCTGGTCGACATCGACGAGGTCATCAGGATCATCCGGTCGAGTGACAACTCGGCGCAGGCCAAGGAGCGCCTCATCGAGCGCTTCTCGCTGAGCGAGATCCAGACGCAGTACATCCTGGACACGCCGCTGCGCCGGCTCACCAGGTTCGACCGGATCGAGCTGGAGAGCGAGCGCGACCGGCTGACCGGCGAGATCGACGAGCTGACCGGGATCCTGGACTCGGACAACGAGCTGCGCAAGCTGGTCTCGGCCGAACTGGCCGCGGTGGCCAAGAAGTTCAGCACCGACCGGCGCACCGTGCTCCTGGAGTCGGCGGGCGCCCCGGTCGCGGCCGTCGCCCTCGAGGTCGCGGACGACCCGTGCCGGGTGCTGCTCTCCTCCACGGGCCTGCTGGCCCGCACTGCCACCGGCGACCGGTTCGTGGCCGGTGAGGACGACAAGCGCGTCAAGCACGACGTGATCGTCTCGGCGGTGCCCGCCACCCAGCGGGGCGATGTGGGCGTGGTGACGTCCAGCGGGCGGCTGTTGCGGCTCGCGGTCATCGACCTGCCGCAGCTCCCGGACACGGCGTCCGCGCCGAACCTGTCGGGCGGCGCCCCGATCTCGGAGTTCCTGTCCTCCTTGGAGCCGGACGAGACGGTGGTGTGCCTCACCACGCTCGACGAGTCCTCGCCCGGTCTCGCGATCGGCACCGAGCAGGGCGTCGTCAAGCGGGTGGTGCCCGACTACCCGGCGAACAAGGACGAGTTGGAGGTCATCACCCTCAAGGACGGTGACCGGATCGTGGGCGCGGCCGAGCTGCGCACCGGCGAGGAGGACCTGGTCTTCATCACCGACGACGCCCAGCTGCTGCGCTACCAGGCGAGTCAGGTGCGTCCCCAGGGGCGGCCCGCGGGCGGCATGGCCGGCATCAAGCTGACCGACGGCGCCAAGGTCATCTCGTTCACGGCGGTCGACCCGGCCGAGGACGCGGTGGTGTTCTCGGTGGCGGGCTCGGGAGCCACCCTGCTCGGCGACACGGCGGTGTCCGCGAAGCTGACGCCGTTCGACCAGTACCCGCGCAAGGGCCGGGCCACCGGCGGGGTGCGCTGTCAGCGGTTCCTGAAGGGCGAGGACAAGCTGGTGCTCGCCTGGGCGGGCCCGGCCCCGGCCCGCGCGGCCCAGGCCAACGGCGCTCCGGCACAGCTCCCGGAGCTGGACCCGCGCCGCGACGGCTCGGGCACGCCGCTGCCCTCCCCGGTGACGGTCCTGGCGGGCCCGGCGTCGTAACGCGGGGCGAGCGCCCCGGGAGGGGCGCGACCAGCCACCACCGGCCCGCAGGCAAAGCGCTCCACCTCCTGCTTCCGGCGGAGTGCTCAGCCGCAAGGGGCTGGGGAGTCAATCGAACTCCCCAGCTCCTTCCGGTTCCCGGGGCTCCGGCTCAGGCTCCGGCACGTACCGCAGAACGCCCCACATCGCATGCTCGGGCGGGGTCTCCCCCGGGTCCGCCACCACGCACCCGGCGAGCTGCTTGTCCAGGGCGGCCGCGTCGATGCCGGCGCCGATGAGGACGAGCTCGGTACGGCGCTCCTGCTCGCGCTCCCACGGCTCGGGGTAGAACCGCAGGAACCGCCCGACCGCGTGCAGGCTGTACCGGTTGCGGGTGTCGGCGGCGCCGAAGTCGACGAATCCCTTGATGCGGTAGAGGCCCTCGGGCCGGGTGTCGAGGAAGGCCATCAGGCGGCGCGGGTCGATCGGCACCTCCGAGGTGAAGGCCACGGATTCGTATCCGGCGTGCAGATGGGGATGCGCGTGGCCGCCGGTGCAGGCGCTGTGGTCGTGGCCGTCCTCGCCGCAGCTCCCCTCCCCGGACACGTCGTCGAGGAGGTCGTCGAAGGCGAGCTGGCCGACGCGCTCGGTCAGGGGCCTGCGGTCGAAGAAGAGCTCCGGGTCCACCCGGCCGTACGCGGACTCGACCACCGCGGCCGCCCCCGCGAGCGCGGTGCGCAGCCGGGCCAGGTCCGCCTCGCCGACCCGGTCCGTCTTGTTGAGCACCACCAGGTCGGCGACGCTCAGATGCCGCTCGATCTCGGGGTGCTTCTCACGCGTGGCGTCGTACTCCGCCGCGTCGACGACCTCGACCAGGCCCCCGTACACGATCCGCGGGTTCTCGCTGGCGAGCAGCATCTTGACGAGTTCCTGGGGTTCGGCGAGACCGCTCGCCTCGATGACGATGACGTCGAGACGGGCGGCGGGCCGGGTCAGCTTGTCCAGGTAGAGGTCGAGCTCGCTCGCGTCCACGGCGCAGCACAGGCAGCCGTTGCCGAGCGAGACGGTGGAGTCGCCGAGCTGGCCCGCCACCGTCATGGCGTCGATCTCGATGGAGCCGAAGTCGTTGACGATGGCTCCGATGCGGGTGCCGCGGCAGGCCCTGAGCAGATGGTTGAGCAGGGTGGTCTTGCCCGAGCCGAGGAAGCCCGCGAGGACGATGACGGGGATCTGCTTGCTCGGGCTGTTCACCTGGGGCCTTTCAGACTGCGGGTACGGGCTGCGGCGGGGGCGGGCCCACGTAGCGGGCCGCCGGGCGAATGATCTTCGAGTCCGCCGACTGCTCCAGGATATTGGCGCTCCAGCCGACCACCCGGGCCGCACAGAAGGTGGGCGTGAACATCTCGCGCGGCAGCCCGCACAGCTCCATGACCACCCCGGCGTAGAACTCCACGTTGGTGTGCAGCTCGCGGCCCGGCTTGAGCTCGGCCAGGATCGCCTCGACCTGGCGCTCCACCTCGACGGCGAATGCGACGAGCGGCCCGCCGAAGCCCTCCGCGATCCCGCGCAGCATGCGCGAGCGGGGGTCCTCGGTGCGGTAGACGGGGTGCCCGAAGCCCATGATCCGGTCGCCGGCCAGGACGCGTTCGCGGATCCAGCCGTCGATGCGGTCGGGGGTGCCGATCGCGTCCAGGGTGTCGAGGGCGCGGCTGGGGGCGCCGCCGTGCAGCGGCCCGGAGAGCGCGCCGACCGCGGCGACCAGGCTCGCCGCGACGTCGGCCCCGGTGGAGGCGACGACGCGGGCGGTGAAGGTGGAGGCGTTGAAGCCGTGGTCGATGGTGGAGATGAGGTACTGCTCGACGGCGCGCACCCGCTCGGGCTCGGCCTGCGAACCGGTCAGCATGTAGAGGTAGTTGGCGGCGTACGGCAGGTCGTCGCGGGGCTCGACCGGTTCGAGTCCCTGGCCGAGCCGGTGCAGGGCGGTCAGCAGGGTGGGCACGGCGGCGCAGGCGGCGAGTGCGTCCTCGGCGCGCTGCGCCGCGTCCAGGTCGTACACCGGCCGGAAGCCCTTGGCCGCGCCGAGCAGGGAGAGCGCGGTGCGCAGCCCGGCGAGCGGTCCCGACAGGGCTCCGGTGCGGGCGATGCCGGGCAGCGCCTCGCGTACGCCGTCGGGCAGGTGGCGCAGCGCGGCGGTGCGGGCGGTGAAGGCGGCGCGGGCCGCGGCATCGGGCAGCTCGCCGTGGAACATCAGGTGCCAGACGTCCTCGAAGCTGCGGCTCTGGGCGAGCTCGACAGCCGAGTACTGGCGGTAGTGGTAGAAGCCCTCGCGACCGCGGACGTCCCCGAGTTCGGTGTCCGTGACGACGACGCCCGCGAGCCCGCGGGGTACCGCGGCGGGGGCGGTGATGGTGCTGGCCATGTGGCTGCCTCCTTCAGTTCTTCATCTTGACTTGACTGTCTATGATTGACTCTGAAGCTGTCAATGTTGATTGAATCAATATGGATACGGTGACCCCATGAGTGATCAGGCACGGCTCACCACCCGCGAGGCGGCGGAGCGGCTCGGCGTGAAGCCCGAGACGGTCTACGCGTACGTCAGCCGCGGGCAGCTGAGCAGTGAGCGCGCCCCGGGTGGCCGGGGCTCGACCTTCGACGCGAAGGAGGTCGACGCGCTGGCCCGGCGCAGCGGCCGCCGCGAGCCGGGCACGGGCGCTCCGGGCGGCGACTTCACGTTCCGCACCGGCATCACTCTGATCGACAAGGACCGCTACTACTTCCGCGGCGTCGACGCCGTCGAGCTCGCCACCACGTACGGCTTCGAGGAGGTCGCGGAGTGGGTGTGGACCGGGGAGCTGACGCACGGCCCCCGGTTCACCGCGCCGCAGCCGTTCCTGGACGCGGCCCGGCTCGCGGTCGGCGCGCTGCCCGTGCACAGCAGCACCATGGACCGGCTGCGCGGTGCGGCGGTCGCGGTCTCGGCGGCCGACCCGCTGCGCTTCGACCTCGACCCCACGGCGGTGCTCGGCTGCGGCCGCATGCTGATCCCCACCCTGGTCGGCGCGCTGCCGACGGCTGGCGAGCGGCATCGCGGCGAGGGCCGGACGGCCTGGCAGCTGTGGCAGCGCCTCACCCCTCAGCTCCCTGACGAGCAGTCAATCCGCCTGCTGGACACGGCCCTTGCGCTGCTCATCGACCACGACCTGGCCGCCTCCACGCTCGCCGCCCGGGTCGCCGCCTCGGCCCGTGCGCATCCGTACGCCGTCGTCTCGGCGGGGCTCGGCGCCCTGGAGGGGCCGCTGCACGGCGCCGCGAGCGGGCTCGCGCACCGCACCCTGACCGAGGTGCTCGAACGCGGGAGCGCGGCCCCGGTCGTCGCCGACCATCTGCGCTCGGGGCGGCGCGTGCCCGGGCTCGGCCACCGGCTCTATCCGGGCGAGGACCCGCGCGCCCGGGCCCTGTTCGCGCTCCTCGAAGCGATCCCGCAGGCCTCCGACGCCCTGGCCGCGGCGCGCGACGTGGTCGACACGACGGCCCGGCACACCGCGCTGCACGCCAATGTCGATCTGGCGCTGGCCGTCATGAGCGTGGCGTTCGGCATGCCCGCCGAGGCCGGCGAGACGGTGTTCGCGGTGGCCCGCACGGCCGGCTGGATCGCCCACGCCCTGGAGGAGTACGCGGAACGCCCGCTCCGGATGCGCCCGAGCGGCTATTACACCGGGCCCCGCCCGCCCCGCCCGCTGCCCGCCTGACCGGATTCCGCACGGCCTGAACTCGCCTGTCTCCAGGCCTACTTGGCCCGGCCGGAACGTACCGTCAGACTCGCCCCATGGAACTCACAGTGCCGGTCAAGGACGGCGAGGTCTGGGCCGAGGACACCGGCGGCGAGGGTCCGCCGCTGGTGCTGCTGCACCCGGGGGTCGCGGCCTCCGGCGTCTGGGACCCGGTCATGCCGGGGCTCACCGGGCGCCGCCGCGTGATCCGGTACGACGCACGGGGATTCGGGCGCTCCCCCGCACCCACCGCGCAGTACTCCCTGTCCGCCGATCTCCTCGCGGTGCTCGACCACTTCGAGGTGGAGCGGGCCGTGCTCGTCGGGTCCAGCATGGGCGGCGCGACCGCGCTGAGCCTCGCCCTTGACGCCCCCACGCGGGTGGCCGGGCTCGCCCTGTTCTGCCCCGGCGTCACCGGCGCCCCCGACCTCGAATCCCCCGAACTTCTCGCGGAGATCGGCGAGTTGGCGCAGAAGGGCGACATGGAGGGCCTGGTGGCCCTCACCCTGCGCACCTGGGGAGCGGCCGGAACGGGCGACGACCCCGAGGTCGCCGCGCAGGCGCGTGCGGCGATCCCGGGGTGGTTCAGCAATCTGGGCCGCCAGGTCCCGGACGCGGGCGCCTTCGACCGGCTCGGCGAGATCACGGCGCCGTGCCTGCTGGCCCTCGGCGAGCTCGACCAGACCGAGGTGGTCCGGTGCAACGAGGAGATGGCCGCCCGCATCCCGGGCTGCCGCCTGGTCCGCCTTTCCGGGAGCGACCACTTCCCGTCGCTGCGGGAGCCGGACCGGGTGGCCCAGCTGACCCTGGAGCTGTACGACAGCGCCATCTGAGCCCCCGGGTGATCAGGAGCCGTACGCCTCGCTTTCGCTGAACCGGGCGGGCGGCCGACTCGTCGGCGGCTCCGGCCGCGGCGCGGGCCGGAGTGTGCGACCTCTGGACCGGGCGGCCCTCGGCGGGGCCGGGGTCAACGGGCGGGCAGCGGGGCGGGCGGACGCCGCGTGATCACACGGGGATTTCGGGATGTGCCCCGGGCCGTCTAACGTGCCTGTGCATGACCGCCCCGCCCACCAGGACCACCCCGCGCCGACGGCGGCTCGGCTGGCCGCGGCGCGTGTTCTCCCAGGTGCTGCTCATGCAGCTGGCCATCGCCGCCGGGGTCGCCGTGCTCGCGACCGGGCTCTTCCTGGCCCCGCTCAGCGCCCAGCTCGACGACCAGGCCATGCGGCGCGCGCTCGCCATCGCCGCGACCACGGCCGCCCAGCCGCAGGTCGCCGACGACCTGCTCGCCTCGCGGCCGTCCGCCCAGGGACCGGTACAGGCGGACGCGGAGCGCATCAGGCGGGCGACCGGGGCCGAATACGTGGTGATCATGGACACCCGCGGGGTGCGCTGGTCGCACACCGACCCCGGTGAGATCGGCCGGGTCGTCTCCACCGACCCGACCGACGCCCTCGCGGGCCGCGACGTCATGGAGATCGACAGCGGCACCCTGGGCCGCTCGGCCCGGGGCAAGGTGCCACTGCGGGACGCCGGCGGCCGGATCGTCGGCGCCGTCTCGGTCGGCATCGAGTACGACAGCGTCCGGGCGCGGCTCCTCAATGCGATCCCGGGCCTGCTCGCCTACGCGGGCGGCGCGCTCGCCGTGGGCGCACTCGCCGCGTATCTGATCGCCCGACGCATCCACAAGCAGACCCGTGACCTGGCCTTCTCCGATATTTCGGGGCTGCTTGCGGAGCGCGAGGCCATGCTGCACTCCATCCGCGAAGGCGTGGTCGCGCTCGATGGCGACGGCCGGATCCGGCTGCTCAACGACGAGGCACAGCGCCTCCTCGGCGTCGGTCCCGAGGCCGGGGGCCGGGCCCTGGACGAGGTGCTCGGTGCCGGGCGTACGACCGATGTGCTGACCGGCCGGGTCGAGGGCACCGACCTGCTGACCGTGCGCGGTCACCGCGTTCTCGTCGCCAACCGGATGCCGACCGACGACGGGGGCGCCGTCGCCACCCTCCGCGACCGCACCGAGCTGGAGCGCCTGGGCCGCGAGCTCGACTCGACGCGTGGCCTGATCGACGCCCTGCGCGCCCAGGACCACGAGCACGCCAACCGGCTGCACACCCTGCTCGGCCTGCTCGAACTGGAGCTGTACGAGGAGGCCGTCGAGTTCATCACCGAGGTCGTCGGAGTGCACCGGGCCACCGCGGAGCAGGTCACCGAGAAGGTCAGGGACCCGCTGCTCGCCGCGGTCCTGGTCGGCAAGGCGACGGTCGCCGCCGAACGCGCGGTGGCCCTGAGCCTGTCCCCCGCCACCTCGCTGCCGGACCGGCTCGTCGATCCGCGCGGCCTGGTCACGGTCACCGGCAACCTGCTCGACAACGCGCTGGACGCGACGGCCGGGTCGCCCGGTGCCGCGGTCGAGGTGGAGCTGCGCGCCGAGGGCCGCACCGTCGTCCTGCGGGTCCGCGACAACGGGCCCGGCATCCCCGCCGAGCACCGCGAGCTGGTCTTCACCGAGGGCTGGACGACCAAGGAGCCGCCCGCCCACGGCAAGCGGGGGCTCGGTCTCGCGCTGGTCGGCCGGTTCGCGGAACGGATGGGCGGCAGCGCCCGGGTCGGCGCGGGCCCGGACGGCGGGGCCGAGTTCACCGTCGTGCTGCCGGACGCGCTCAGCGAGGCCCTGGAGCAGGAGCTCACCGATGACCGGCATCGGCGCGAGGCCGCGGAGGAGGCGCGATGATCGACGTACTGGTCGTGGACGACGATCCCCGGGTCGCCGACATCAATGCCGCGTACACCGCGAAAGTTCCCGGATTCCGGGTGGTCGGCCAGGCGCATTCGGCCGCCGAGGCGCTCGCCCGGATCGTCGAGCAACCGGTCGACCTGGTGCTGCTCGACCACTATCTGCCGGACGAGAACGGGCTCGCGTTCGTACGAGAGCTGCGCCGGCTCGGCCACCACACGGATGTGATCATGGTGACGGCGGCCCGCGACGTCGCCACGGTGCAGGCGGCGATGCGCCAGGGCGCCCTCCAGTACCTGGTCAAGCCGTTCAACTTCGCGGGGCTCCGCACCAAACTGGAGGCATACGCCGTGCTGCGCCGCACCCTCGACGGCGGCGGCGAGGCCGAACAGGCGGAGGTGGACCGGATCTTCGGCGCGCTGTCCGTCCCCGCCGAGCCCGACCTCCCCAAGGGACACTCCCCCACCACCGCCGACCTGTTGCGCAGGGTGCTGAAGGAAGCCGAGGGCCCGCTCTCTGCGCAGGAGATCGCGGAGCGGGCCGGGGTGAGCCGCCAGACGGCCCAGCGCTATCTGAAACTCCTGGAGCGGGCGGGCCGGGTGCGACTCGGTCTGCGCTACGGCGAGACCGGCCGCCCCGAGCACCGCTACGAGTGGGCGGCGTCGCTGTAAGGCACCCCGGAGAGGGGGTTTCCGCCCTACGGGGTTGGTTGTTGCGGGCTTGGCTGTTGCGGGTTCAGCTCTGCGGGGCCTTCTTCACGAACTCCGTCGTGAAGGTCTGGGACAGATCGACCTTGGCGGACTTGAGGTTGGGATTGAACGCCTTGAGCACCCTCTCGACCGTTTCCGGCCCGTTCTCGGGCATGACGCCGTCCTTGGTGAACATCGGCAGCGTGCTCTTGATCGACTGCGCGTAAAGGGCCTTGCCGCCCTGCGCGTAGTCCGCGGGCATCTTCGCCGCGATCTCGTCGGCGCTGTGCGCGGACATCCAGCGCAGCGTCCTCACCAGCGCGTTGACCAGCTTCTGCACCGTCTGCTTGTGCCCGTTCACCCACTGAGTGTTCATGTACAGACTGGACGACGGGTAGGGGCCGCCGAGCGCCTGCTGGGAGCCTTCGGGCGTGCGCATGTCGATCAGGACCTTGCCCAGCTTCTGGTCGACGAGGGTGGCGACCGTCGGGTCGGTGGTCATGCCGCCCTGGATGGAACCCTGCTTCAGGGCGGCGATGAACGTCTGCCCCGCGCCCACCGCGACGGGCGTGAACTCGCTCGTCTTCACTCCGTCCCGCACGGCGAGGTACTTGGTGAGGAAGTCCGTCGAGGAACCGAGCCCAGTAACGCCGAGCTTCTTCCCCTTGAAGTCCTTGGGCGAACCGATGCTGCCCGCGGCCTGGTTGGAGACCACCTCCACCTCGCCGGGCGCATGCGAGAACTGCACCACGGACTCCACCTTCTTGCCCTTGACCTGGAGATCCAGCGTGTGGTCGTAGAAGCCGACGGCCCCCTGGACGTCGCCGGAGATCAGCGCGGTCTCGGCCTGCACCCCGGCGGGCTCGGTCAGCAGCTCCACGTTCAGGCCCTCGGCCTTGAAGTAGCCGAGCTGCTGGGTCAGCATCGCCGGCAGATAGATGACCTTGTCGAGTCCGCCGACCATCACCTTGACCTTGGCCTGGCCCGACGCACTCCTGTCATCCGAGGCGGAGTCGCCACCGCACCCGGAGAGCGTCATCAGCAGAGCGACACACAGCCCTCCGGCCAGGACGGCCGAGGGGGCCCTGCGCGGGTCGTGGGTGGCGGGCCGCCGGGAAAGAGGCGTGTTTGAACTGGCAGCGTCCATAAAGGTGTTGGGATTGCTCGGCATGATCATCACGTCCCTGTGATCAATGTTCGCGTACGTACGGGAATGGGGCGAGCGCGCGGAGGCCCGTCGGCGCCCGGCGCCGGTCGGCCCTCGGGCCTGTTGGCGCTCGGGCCGGTCAGCGCTCGGTGCCCGCCTCGGCCGGGCGCCAGCGGAACAGCCGTCGTTCGGCGAAGGTGAGCAGCCCCTCGGTGAGCAGCGCCACGACGGCGAGGATGGCCATCGCCGCGTACACCCCCGCGGCGTTGAACGTCCCCTGCGAGGCGGCTACGAGGAGGCCGAGCCCCTTGGTCGCGCCGATGTACTCGCCGACGATCGCGCCGATCAGCGCGAAGCCGAAACTGACGTGGAGGCTGGTGAAGATCCAGGAGGTGGCGGAGGGAATCACCACCTGGAGGGTGACCCGGCGGTTGCTCGCGCCGAGGATGCGGGCGTTGTTCACCAGGTTCCGGTCGACCTCGCGCGCCCCCTGGAAGGCGTTGAAGAACACCGGGAAGAAGACGAGCACGACGGCGGACGCCACCTTCGAGGCCGGTCCGAGGCCGAACCAGATCAGGAAGACCGGCGCGAGCACGATGCGCGGGATGGCGTTGAGCACCTTGATGTACGGGCCGAGGACATCGGCGAGGAAGCGGATCCGGCCCAGCGTGATGCCGAGCACGACACCCGCCGTGACCCCGAGGACCCAGCCGAGCAGCGCCTCGTAGAGGGTGTACCAGATCTGTTCCCACAGCGATCCCTGTGCGGTGCCGTGCACGGCCCACTCGCGGATCTGGTCCCAAATCGCCGACGGCATCGAGAAGTTGAACGGGTCGATGACCTCGGCGCGGGCCAGGATCTCCCAGAGCGCGACGACCACCACCAGGAGCAGGACGCGGCTGCCGTGCACGAGGAGCCGGCGGTTGCGGGCGGCCCGGGCGCGGGCCCGGGCGCGGGTGCCGGGCTTGACCCCGGGGGCGGCGACGGTGTCAGGCGACATCGGCGGCACCCCGCTCGCGGGTGATGCGGACCTCTTCGCCGAGCGATTCCCAGATCTCCCGGTAGATCTCGATGAACCGGGGTTCCAGGCGCACCGACTCGACCTTGCGCGGGCGCGGCAGGTCTATGTCGAAGATCCGCTTCACGGTGGCCGGGCCCGCTGTCATCACGACGACCCGGTCGGCGAGCGCGATGGACTCCTCCAGGTCGTGCGTGACGAACACGACGGAGGCTCCGGTGCCGGACCACAGGTCGAGGAGTTCGTCCGACATCAGGGCCCTGGTCTGCACGTCGAGGGCCGAGAACGGCTCGTCCATCAGCAGGATCCGGGGGTCGTTGACGAAGGTCGCGGCCAGCGCGACGCGCTTGCGCTGGCCGCCCGAGAGCTGGTGCGGATAGCGGTCCTCGAACGCCGAGAGGCCGACCCTGGCCAGCCAGGCCCGCGCCATCTCCTTCGCCTCGGCCTTCGCTACGCCGCGAAAGCGCGGGCCCGCCATGACGTTGGAGAGCACGGTGCGCCAGGGGAAGACGGCGTCCTGCTGGAAGACGAAGCCGACCTTGTCGCCGATGCCCTCCACCGGCTCCCCGGCCACCAGGACCTCTCCATCGGTGGGCTCCTCCAGACCGCTGACCAGGGTCAGCGTGGTCGACTTCCCGCAGCCGGTGGGGCCGACGACGGCCACGAACTCGCCCTGCCCCACGGTCAGATCGAGCTCCCGCACGGCGGTGTGCAGCGTCCCCGACGGCGTACGGAACGCCTTGCCGGCGCCCCTCAGCTCGATGGCGGGGCTGGTGTCTGTGTTCATGGAGCGGGACCGTAGATGCGGCCCGAGCCACGGCGTCAGCCTTGTGGTCTCAAGACACACTTCTGCTCGCAAACCCCTGTTGTGCTCGTTTTGCGCGCGATACAACTGCGGGGTTCGAAGCACGGGCATGGAGGAGGAGAGCGTCTTGATCGACGTCCTGGTCGTGGACGACGACTTCCGTGTCGCTGAGATCAACGCGGCCTACGTCGGGAAGGTTCCCGGGTTCCGGGTCGCGGCGCGTGCGCACAGCGCCGCCCAGGCCCTCGCCACGCTGGAACGCCGCCGGATCGATCTCGTCCTGCTCGACCACTTCCTGCCCGACGAGACCGGGCTCAGCCTGGTCCGCCGGATGCGTCAGCAGGGCCACCACACCGACGTGATCATGGTGACGTCGGCGAGCGACGTGGCCACCGTCCAGGCCGCGATGCGCCACGGCGCGCTGCACTATCTGGTCAAGCCGTTCACGTTCGCCGGGCTCCGGGCCAAGCTCGACTCGTACGCGACCTTGCGGCGCACGGTGGAGCGGGCGGCGGGGACAGCCGGCGACGGTCCCGCGGCCCAGGACCAGGAGCAGGTCGACCGGATCTTCGCGGCCCTGCGCACCGGGCTGCCCACCCGCCACTCGGTACCGACCGCGGAGCTCATCCGCGACGTCCTGCACACCGCGGACCACCCGCTCTCCGCCCACGAGGTCGCCGACCGGACCGGCCTGAGCCGCTCCACGGCCCAGCGCTATCTCCGCCTCCTGGAACAGTCCGGCCGCCTCCGCCTGACCCTGCGGTACGGAGAGACGGGCCGCCCGGAACATCGGTACGCATGGGCCGTGTGAGACTCAACCGCCAGGGATCTGAACGGAGTTGACTCGGTTCGGAACCCGAGCGGGGGCGAGTGCTACACGGCGCCCGCCCCCGTCAGAGCTCGTACCTCCGTCTCCGCGTTCTTCGCCTCGTCCGGCATGTCGCCGGAGGTCACCGTGCCGAGCCAGCCCGCGAGGAATCCCAGCGGGATGGAGACGAGCCCCGGGTTCTGCAGCGGGAAGAACTGGAAGTCCACGCCGGGGAAGAGGGATTCGGGGCTGCCGGAGACCACGGGCGAGACCATCACCAGGACCAGCGCCGGGATCAGGCCCCCGTACACCGACCACACGGCCCCCCGCGTCGTGAAGTTCCGCCAGAACAGGGAATACAGCAGCACGGGAAGGTTCGCTGAGGCGGCCACCGCGAAGGCCAGGCCGACCAGGAAGGCCACGTTGAGGTCCCGGGCGAGGAGGCCGAGGGCGATGGCCACCGCCCCGATCCCCACCGCCGCGACCCGGGCGACCGCCACCTCGCTGCGCTGCTTGGCATGCCGGCGCCGGAGCGAGGCGTACAGGTCGTGGGCGACGGACGCCGAGGAGGCGAGGGTGATGCCCGCGACCACGGCGAGGATGGTGGCGAAGGCGACGGCGGCGACCACGGCGAAGAGAACCGTTCCGCCTGTGGAACCGGCACCACCGCCCAGATTGTAGGCGAGCAGCGCAACGGCCGTGTTCCCGGCGGGATTCGACGCCTTGACCTCGGCCGAGCCGACCAGCGCGGCCGCGCCGAAGCCGAGCACGATCGTCATCAGGTAGAAGCCGCCGATGAGGCCGATGGACCAGACGACCGAACGGCGCGCGGCCCGAGCGGTCGGCACGGTGTAGAAGCGCGCGAGGATGTGCGGCAGCCCGGCCGTGCCGAGGACCAGGGCGAGCCCCAGGCTGATGAAGTCGCATCGCGCCGTCCAGTCACCGCCGTACTTCAGGCCGGGTGAGAGGAACTCCTTTCCGTGGCCGCTGTGTTCGGCCGCCGAGTTCAGCAGCAGATTGATGTCGCCGTGGAAGCGCAGCAGCACCAGCACGGTGAGGGTGATCGTGCCGGCCATGAGCAGGACGGCCTTCACGATCTGGATCCAGGTGGTGGCCCGCATCCCGCCGAGCGACACATAGACCACCATCAGGGCGCCGACCCCGATGACCGTCCAGCTCCGCGCGGCATCGCCGGTGCCGCCGAGCAGCAGGGCGACCAGGCTCCCCGCGCCGACCATCTGCGCCACCAGATAGAGAACGGACACGGTGACCGAAGAAGTTCCCGCCGCGATCCTCACCGGGCGCTCGCTCATCCGGGCCGCGACCACGTCGGCCAGGGTGAACCGGCCGCAGTTGCGGACCAGTTCGGCGACCAGGAGCAGCACCACGAGCCAGGCGACGAGGAAGCCCACGGAGTACAGCATTCCGTCGTAGCCGAAGAGCGCGATGAGTCCGGAGATGCCGAGGAAGGAGGCGGCCGACATGTAGTCGCCCGCGATGGCAAAACCATTCTCCATGGGCGAGAAGAGGCGCCCGCCGGTGTAGAACTCCTCGGCCGAGCCACGCCGGTTGCGGCTCACCCAGGTGGTGATGGCGAGCGTCGCCGCCACGAACGCGCTGAAGAGCAGCAGTGCCAGAATCTGATGGTCCCCGCCGACGATCACCTGTTGGTCTCCCGTGTCGTTCCCTGTCCGCCGATCCACCGGGACCCGCGGCCCTGTTCTGCCTGCGGGTTCGGCCCGTCGCGCGGTGGGTTGTTCTGCTGGTTCTGCTCGAACACGACCCAGCGCAGCTCCAGCGCGGCCCGGTCCCGGCGCAGCCGCGCATGGCGCGCGTACGCCCAGGTCAGCAGGAAGGTGGTGAGGAACTGGGCAAGCCCCGCGACCATCGCCACATTCACCGCGCCGGCCACCGGGCGGGCCATGAGGCCGGGGGCGCCGACCGCGGCGATCACATAGGCGAGGTACCAGGCGAAGAAGGCAAGGACGGCCGGGACGACGAAGCGGCGATAGCGGCGGCGCACCTCCTGGAAGGCTGCGCTGCGGTGCACTTCGAGATAGATCTCGGCCGGGCTGAGCCGTTCCTCGCCGTCGCCGTCGTGCTGTGCGGGCACGGTCGCGGGGACCGTCTCGCCGTCCAGTTCGCCCCACCCGGAGGCGAGGGCGTCATACCAGGGGTCGTCGATCCGCGCCGCCGCGGGATCACGCCCTTCCTGCTCGTCCACCGCACAACTCTCCTTGCCCACGGCCCCGTTCGGCCGCGTGGCCCAAGGATGGGCAGAGGGGGCGGGCCCTGAGCTCTCCTATGCCCCCGCTTCACTCCATTAGGTGATGGAGCTTGGTGAGGGAGCCACCTCGGGGCAACCCACTAGCCGCGCGGCGGCTGGGCGAGGCCGTGCAGGTAGGCGTACCGCATGGCCTGCACCCGGTCGCGCACCCCGGTCTTGCCGAAGATGTTGTTGATGTGCGTCTTCACGGTGGCCGTCGAGATGTGCAGGGCCCGCGAGATCTCGGGGTTCGACATCCCCTCGGCGACCAGCCCCAGCACTTCGCCCTCACGCACGGTGAGCCCGTCGGGCAGCTCGGCCGGTGCGGCGGGGACCGGCGGCGGCGCGGTCACCCGTTCCAGGAGGCGGCGCTGCACGGCGGGGGCGAGCCCGGCCTGCCCGGCCAGCACGTCCTCTATCGACTTGACGATCTCCTCGCCCCCGGCGTCCTTGGTGAGATAGCCCCGCGCTCCCGCCTGCAGGGCCGGGAAGAGCGAGTCGTCGTCCGCGTACGTCGTCAGGATCACCACCTCGGTGCCGGGATGCCCGGCCCGGATGCGGCGGGTCGCCTCGACCCCGTCGCAGCGCGGCATGCGCAGGTCCATCAGGACGATGTCCGGAGCCAGTTCGGCCGTGAGGGCGACCGCCTCCTCTCCGTCCCGCGCCGATCCGACGACCTCGATGCCCGGCAGCAGACCGAGCAGCATCACGATGCCCTCACGCACCACGGACTGGTCGTCGGCCACGACCACCCTGATCGTCCCCCGTGCCCCGGGCCCGCTCCCGGTCATGCGGGCACCCTCAGTCTCACCACGAAGCCCTCCTCCTCCGGCCCGGCCTCCAAGGTCCCGCCGAGCAGTTCGGCGCGTTCCCTCATCCCCAGCAGACCGTATCCGGAACCACTGACAGCGAGCTCCTCCGCCCGCTTGCGCCCGCCCGAGTCCCGTACTTCCAGGGCCACTTCGTCCCGCAGATATTCCAGCCGTACGGCGACGACCGCGCCCGGCGCGTGCTTGCGCACATTCGTCAGGGCCTCCTGTGCCACTCTGCGCACGGCCTGCGAGGCCTCCGCCGGCAGCGGCCTGCGCTCCCCCTTCACCTGCACCCCGGCCCCCGGGGCGAGCCCGGTCCCGGCTCCCGATCCCTCGATCAGGGTCTGCAGAAAGTCCTCCACGGGGGTCATCTCGCCGCGCAGCGCGGAAAGTGCCTGGCGGGTCTCGGCCAGGCCCTCCCTCGCCATGCCCCGGGCGGCCACCACCCGTTCGAGGATCTTCTCCCGGAACTCCCCGGGCGGCTCCCGCTCGATCAGCAGCCGCGCCGCCTCCAGGTGCACCAGCTGCGCGGAGAGGCTGTGCGCCAGTACGTCGTGGATCTCGCGGGCGATCCTGGCCCGCTCGCCCAGCGCGGCGGACCGCGCCTCGGCGGCCCGCGCGGCCCGCTCCTGGGCGAGCAGCCGCTGGGCGTTGCCCCGGGCCTCGGCATCGAGGCGCAGCACATATCCGGCGAGCCCGAGCCCGGCCGCGGTCACCGCCGTGGTCAGCCAGTTGTCGTTGTTGACCAGGCAGTACGCGGCCAGTGCCACCACGGTGCACGGCACGGCGGCGCCCAGGGGCAGTCGTTCAAGGGCGGTCACCGCGCAGCCGCACCACAGAACCAGCGCGAGCACCGGCCAGCCCGCCGCCCTGGCACCGGCCGCGGCTCCCATCACCAGCAGGAGCGTGGCCAGCGAGGGCCAGAGCCGGTGCTCCAGGGTGAACCGGAAGAACACGCGGGCCAGCAGCACGGAGCCAAGGACGAGGGCCACGCCCGCCACCCAGGCCCACGCCCCGTTCCCTGGGCCCTCCTTGCTGCTGAACGTGGACCAGAGCAGCCCGCCGAACACCACGGCCCTGATGCCCCGGGCGAGATTGCGTCTGGCACGGGGCAGGCCCTCACGGGAGAGCGCTTCCCGCGAAGGCCAGCTGAGCCAGGTCTCCAGGGTCACACGCGGTCCTTCCACACCTGCTGGGCGGGGCTTGCGGCAGCAACACCGTACGACGCGAGGGCCGGGCGGGCCCGCCACATCAGGAGGGCGCCGCGGACGAGCAGGGAGGCGGCCAGCGCGGCCAGGAGGGCACCGGTGCCCATGTGGATCCCGGCCAGCGCGCCGAGCCCCGCGAGCCCCACGCGCAGGGCGATGCCCAGGACCCAGATCCCGGCGGTGGCCTTGGTGCCGCGGGACCACACCGTGCCGTCCGGCTCGGTCCATATCTTCGAGGTCCAGGCCCAGCCGACGCCCATGAGCACGCCGGTCACGAGCTCGGCCCCGAGCAGGGCGATCGAGCCGGCTCGGTGGTGCTGGTCGACGAGCCCGCCGTTCTTCACCGCGAAGAACACCAGGACGGCGGGAATGATCCACCACTTCCTCCCGTCGCCGCCCAGCTGCTGCGGCTTGAACTGGCGGACGAGGATCAGCGCCACCACCGCGACCGCCACGAGCACGTTGAAGAGCGCGGACATCGGAGCCTCCGGACTACGAGAAGACGAGACGCCGGGAGCCGGAGTCTCCGTACGTCTACGAAGTTACGGAAACGGCCTGGTCAGAGGCATCGGATCAGGGGTGGACCGCAGGTGGATGTTCCGTCTCCACCCACGGGTGGAGACGGCGAACGCCGGCCCGGGAAAACCCCGGACCGGCGTTCGTCGGGCCGGGATCACGCGTCGATGCGCGAGCGGTCCAGCGTGGCCGCGGAGCTGGTGATGAACTCCTTGCGCGGCGCCACCTCGTTACCCATCAGCAGGTCGAAGACCTGCTCGGAGGCCTCCAGGTCGCCGATGTTGATCCGGCGCAGGGTGCGGAACCGCGGGTCCATCGTGGTCTCCGCCAGCTGGTCGGCATCCATCTCGCCGAGGCCCTTGTAGCGCTGGATGGTGTCCTTGTAGCGGACGCCCTTGCGCTGGAACTCGAGCAGCGTGGTGCGCAGCTCGTTGTCCGAGTACGTGTAGACGTACTTGTCCTGGCCCTTCTTGGGCTGGACCAGCTCGATCCGGTGCAGCGGCGGCACCGCGGCGAAGACCCGGCCCGCCTCGACCATCGGGCGCATGTAGCGCTGGAAGAGGGTCAGCAGCAGGATCCGGATGTGCGCGCCGTCGACATCGGCGTCGACGAGCAGCACGATCTTGCCGTACCGCGCCGCGTCGATGTCGAAGGTCCGGCCCGAGCCCGCCCCTATGACCTGGATGATCGCGCCGCACTCCGCGTTCTTCAGCATGTCGGAGACCGACGCCTTCTGAACGTTGAGGATCTTGCCGCGGATCGGCAGCAGCGCCTGGAACTCGGAGTTCCGCGCGAGCTTGGCGGTGCCGAGAGCCGAGTCCCCCTCGACGATGAACAGCTCGCTGCGCTCCACGTCGTCGCTGCGGCAGTCGGCCAGCTTGGCCGGCAGCGAGGACGACTCGAGAGCCGTCTTGCGGCGCTGCGCCTCCTTGTGCTGGCGGGCCGCGATGCGGGTGCGGGCGGCCGCGACGATCTTGTCGAGGACGGCCCTGGCCTGCGCCTTCGCGTCGCGCTTGGTCGAGGTGAGGAACTCCTTGAGCTCCTTGGCGACCACATTGGCGACGATCCGGTTGGCCGCGGACGTACCCAGGACCTCCTTGGTCTGGCCCTCGAACTGCGGCTCCGCGAGCCGGACGGTGACGACCGCGGTGAGCCCCTCCAGGGCGTCGTCCTTGACGACGTCGTCCTCGGCGACCCGCAGCATCTTGGCTGAGCGGAGCACCTCGTTGACGGTCTTGGTGACGGAGCGCTCGAAGCCGGTGACGTGAGTGCCGCCCTTGGGGGTGGCGATGATGTTCACGAACGACTTGAGGTTGGTGTCGTACCCGGTGCCCCAGCGCAGCGCGATGTCCACGCCCAGTTCCCGGGTGACCTCGGTGGGCGTCATGTGGCCGCGGTCGTCGAGGACCGGCACGGTCTCCTTGAAGGTGCCCTGGCCGGTGAGGCGCAGCACGTCGTTGACGCCCTTGTCCTGGGCCAGGTACTCGCAGAACTCGCTGATCCCGCCGTCGAAGCGGAACGTCTCCTCGGTCTTGCCCTCGCCGTCCAGACCGCGCTCATCGCGTACGACGATGGTCAGGCCCGGCACCAGGAACGCCGTCTGGCGGGCCCGCTGGTAGAGCGTGTCCAGGGAGAGCTTGGCGTCCTTGAGGAAGATCTGGCGGTCCGCCCAGTAGCGCACCCGCGTGCCCGTGCGGTTCTTGGGCACGCGCTTGCCCTTGAGCAGCCCGTTGCCCGGGTCGAAGGGGGAGTCCGGGCCCTGCTCGGTGAAGATGCCGGGCACTCCGCGCCGGAAGCTGATCGCGTGCGTGGCGCTGTTGCGGTCGACCTCGACGTCGAGGCGGGCCGAGAGCGCGTTCACCACGGAGGCGCCCACGCCGTGCAGGCCGCCGGACGCGGCGTAGGAGCCGCCGCCGAACTTTCCACCGGCGTGCAGCTTGGTCATGACGACCTCGACGCCCGAGAGCCCGGTCTTGGGCTCGACGTCGACAGGGATGCCCCGCCCGTTGTCACGCACCTCCACGGAGGCGTCGTCGTGCAGGATCACTTCGATGTGGTCGCAGTAGCCGCCCAGGGCCTCGTCGACGGAGTTGTCGATGATTTCCCAGAGGCAGTGCATCAGACCGCGGCTGTCCGTGGACCCGATGTACATGCCGGGTCGCTTGCGGACCGCTTCGAGGCCTTCGAGTACGAGCAGATGCCGAGCGGTGTAGTTGGAGCCGTCGCGGTCTGCCCCGCTCAGCAGCGCAGTGGACGGAACGGACGTCTCGGCGGTCACGCAGTTCGCTCCTCGCTGAATTTCAATCGCGCCCCTGGTGGGTAAGGGGTCGGCGTCGGTCGCCGGTCAGAGGGTACCGAGGCCTGGTAGAGCCGTTGTAACGCCACCCTCGCGAATCCTCATGCTAGTCCAGTGTCGCAAACATGTTCGATCCCTCGTGGGGGTGACGCGGATATCACGTTCCCATTCAGGCATGAACCATTTAGGCTCCGGGCACGTCCTCATGAACAACCGGCAACCCCGCCGGGAGGGCCAAACGAGACAAGCAACGCGAAACCCGTAAAGCTCCGCAATACGGCTCATTCGCCGCCAACCGGCAGCAGACAGCCACCTTGACCAAGAACTTTCGAGGAAAAGCCACGAGCGGGAACGTTTTCGGCCTGGTTGGATGTTGACCCTGGTACGACAGCTCGTCGAGCTAGAGAAGAGGCGACGTGACTACTGTTCTGACCCCCGCGAGCCCCCTGACGGCCGCCGACCGTTGCGACCGCTGCGGCGCACAGGCCTACCTTCGCGTAGTCCTGACCAGCGGCGGCGAGCTGCTCTTCTGCGCTCATCACGGACGTAAGTTCGAGCCGGAACTGAAGAAGATCGCCGCTGACATACAGGACGAGACGGACCGCCTCACGGCGGTGCCCGAGTCCGCAGGCGACGAGGATCGCTGAGACCTCGCATCACGACGAGCCAGGGCCGGTCCAGGACCGGCGACGGGCGGTCGCTCCCCGTGCAGGGGGAGCGACCGCCCGTTCTCATGTCCGGATGGCTCTCCCGTCCACTCAGGCCGTGCCGGGCCTCGTCACGGCCGACACCCGCGTGTACACCCCGGGGCTGTCGGCCCGCCCGCAGCCGTTGCCCCAGGAGACCAGGCCGATGAGCCGGCCCTGGGCCACCAGCGGCCCACCGCTGTCGCCCTGGCAGGCGTCGTGGCCACCCCTGGGATCGCCTGCGCACAGCATGGTGGACGCCTCGTACGTCCCGTCGGAGTTCGGCGGGTAGGCGCGCTCACAGGCCGCGTCCGGCAGCACCGTGACGGCCGCCGCGCGCAGCGCCGTCGGGTACCTGCCGCCGCCCGTCGTGTCGCCCCAGCCGTAGACCGTGGCCCGCGTGCCCGCCGTGTACCCCGCGTCGCCCGCCGGGGCCGTGGCGATCACATATGAGGCGGGCAGCGGGGTGGCCAGAGTCAGCACCGCCATGTCGCCCGCGTTGGTCCCCGCGTCGTAGCCCGGGTTGACCCACGTGGCGCTCACCGGGATCTCCTGGCCGACGCTCGAACGCAGCTCGGTGCGGCCGGCGATCACTTTGAGGTCCCGCACCTGGGACACGTCCACGCCCAGGACGTCGTGGCGCAGGCAGTGCGCGGCCGTCAGGACCGTGGTGGGCGAGATCACCGCTCCCCCGCAGAACTGGCCCGCCCTCGTACCTCCGAACCGGTCACGGCTGGACAGCGCCACCACCCAGGGGCTGTCCGAGATCTGGACCTTCTGCCCACCGATGACGACCTCGTCGGCGGCCGCGGGCGGCGGCGCTCCCAGTGCGGTGACCACAAGGGCGGCTGCCCCTGTCACGGCTCGGGTGATGCAGCGGCGCATGGGGTCTCCTGACTCTCGGTGACACAGGCACACTCAGCGTCATTCAGAGAGCCGTGCACCGCACCCGCGGATACGCCCGAGGGCCCGGCCTCCCCAAGGAGACCGGGCCCTCGACGACGTACGACCGCGACCTAGTCGAGGTAGTCGCGCAGGACCTGCGAACGCGACGGGTGGCGCAGCTTCGACATGGTCTTGGACTCGATCTGGCGGATCCGCTCACGGGTCACGCCGTAGACCTTGCCGATCTCGTCCAGCGTCTTCGGCTGGCCGTCGGTGAGGCCGAAGCGCATGGAGACCACGCCCGCCTCACGCTCGGAGAGCGTGTCGAGCACCGAGTGCAGCTGCTCCTGGAGGAGCGTGAAGCTGACCGCGTCGGCCGGGACGACCGCTTCGGAGTCCTCGATGAGGTCACCGAACTCGCTGTCGCCGTCCTCACCGAGGGGGGTGTGCAGCGAGATGGGCTCGCGGCCGTACTTCTGGACCTCGATGACCTTCTCAGGGGTCATGTCGAGCTCCTTGGCCAGCTCCTCCGGGGTGGGCTCGCGGCCCAGGTCCTGGAGCATCTGGCGCTGGACGCGCGCGAGCTTGTTGATGACCTCGACCATGTGCACCGGGATACGGATGGTGCGGGCCTGGTCTGCCATGGCGCGGGTGATCGCCTGACGAATCCACCAGGTGGCGTACGTGGAGAACTTGTAGCCCTTGGTGTAGTCGAACTTCTCGACCGCGCGGATCAGACCGAGGTTGCCCTCCTGGATGAGGTCCAGGAAGAGCATGCCGCGGCCGGTGTAGCGCTTGGCCAGCGAGACCACCAGGCGGAGGTTGGCCTCCAGGAGGTGGTTCTTGGCGCGGCGGCCGTCCTCGGCGATGATCTCCAGCTCGCGCTTGAGCTTCGGCGCCAGCTTGTCGGCGTTCGCCAGCTTGTCCTCGGCGAACAGGCCGGCCTCGATGCGCTTGGCGAGCTCGACCTCCTGCTCTGCGTTGAGGAGCGGGACCTTGCCGATCTGCTTCAGGTAGTCCTTGACCGGGTCGGCGGTGGCTCCGGCGACCGCGACCTGCTGGGCGGGAGCGTCGTCCTCGTCCTCGTCGGACAGGACGAAGCCCTTGCTCTCGCCCTCGGGCTCCTCGTCGTCACCCTTGCCGGGCGCGGCGTCCTCGAGGAGCTCGTCGCCCTCGACGGCCTCTTCGTCGTCGCCCTTCTTGGCGGCGGTCTTCTTCGCCGCGGTCTTCTTGGCCACCGCCTTCTTCGCGACGGTCTTCTTGACGGCCGCCTTCTTGGCGACAGCCTTCTTGGGGGCGTCCTCGGCCTCGTCGGCCGACACGTCCACGGTCTCGGCCGGGGCCGCGGAGGCGGCGACGGTCCTGGTGGTGGTCACGGTCGTCTTGGCCGCGACCGTCTTGGTGGCGGTGCGCTTCGCCGGGCTCTTCGCTGCGACGCTCTTGCGTGTGCGCTTCGGTGATTCCGCGGCACTGACCATCAGCGTCACACCCTCTTCCTCGAGGATCTGGTTGAGGCTGCGCAGAACATTCTTCCACTGGGTCGGCGGAATCTGGTCGGCTTCGAAGGCCCGACGCACGTCATCGCCGGCGATCTGTCCATCAGCCTTTCCTCGCTCGATGAGCGCCATCACAGACTCGGACTCGGCGATCTCCGGCGGGAGCGTACGGGATGTGCTGGCCGACACGAACAACCTCTCGAAACGATGGAAAACGGCTTCCGGCCCCGCCCAGGATCGGGCCGGAGCCGACGACCACCGGCTGGGAATGTGCCGGGGGCGCGGGCTGAACCTCGGAGCTGCACAGCGCCACGCATGGCCGCTGTATTCCCTCCTCGGCTGTTACCTCTTAAGTCATCGCATGGTTCCGAGGAGTGTTACGCGCAATCTTCGTGGCCCGAGTCACACTCCAAAGGCGACCAAGGGGTCACAAGGGGCATATACCCCGTAATTGAGTGCGCCGGACCCCCTCCAGGATCCGGCGGCACAGCAGGTCCGGCGGGGTTCCGGTCAGTGCTCGCGCGGTGCGGGGACGACCCGCTCCACCTCCGGGTGGACGGTGAGCAGTTGACGTACGGCCGTCTCGGCCGCCAGCGGGTCGCCGTTGGCGAGGGCGTCCACGATCCGCCCATGGTGCGCGAGGGAGCCGTCCGAGGGGCGGTCACAGCCGGTGACCGGGGAGCCGGAGACCTGGAGCGCGGCCGAGACGATGCCGGAGAGATGCTCCAGCATCCGGTTACCGGCGAGCTGGATCAGTAGGGAATGGAACTCGGCGTCGGCCCGCGAGAAGGTGATCGCGTCCCCCTGGGCGAGCGCGTGGCCCATGATCTCCACCATGTCGCCGAGGCGCTGCTGGATGTCCTCGCGGCCGTGGCCCGCGGCCAGGCGGGCAGCGAGCGGCTCGATGGTCCAGCGCAGCTCGGCGAGCTCGCGGCGCTGGTCGTCGCGCTGGGGGCCGAAGGCGCGCCACTCGATGATGTCGGGGTCCAGCAGGTTCCAGTCGCTGACCGGCCGGACCCGGGTGCCGACGTTGGGCCGGGCGCTGACCAGGCCCTTGGCCTCGAGCACGCGCAGGGACTCGCGGACGACCGTGCGGGAGACCTCGAACCGCTGGCCGATCTCCTCGGGAACGAGCGGGCGGTCCGCGCCGAGGTCGCCTGAGACGATCATCTGGCCGAGCTGCTGGACGAGTTGACCGTGCAGGCCGCGGCCGCGGCTGCCCGCCGCGCGTCGGCCGACCCGGCCGAGTTCCGCGTCGCCGCTGTCCCAGGAGGGGGTGCCGATCCGGTCGGAGGGGCGCGCCTCCCCGTAGGGGTAGCGGTCGAGTTCGCCCGGGGCCGAGAGGCCGGCGTCGGCGGTGCGGGCGGTCATCATGGTGTGCGCAAGGGTGCTCATGCACCCTTTGTCGGCGGGACCGCGGCGCCCCTTGAGGTCTTTGGTGAAAAGCACACGAAAGGGTGATCACCGCCCGCCCCGCAATTGACGCTTTATCGGAAAGAAGCGGGCATTCCCAAGGGAGTTCTGGGCAGATGCTCGCTCTCTGGTCCCCGGCCCCTCACCAACGGGCCCTGGCACGCAGGCCGGTGACCAGATATGCGCAGATCAGGACGGTGAGCGACAACGCGAGCGCGGCTCCGACCGGCTCGGCGACCAGGTGCAGGACGACGATGAGCCAGTGGTCGAGGGCATGCGGCCACCGCACCCAGGCCAGGTCGCGCAGCCGGTCGGGAAGCCCGGCGGCGGAACGCACCGTGTGCCCGTCGACAGCCTTCTTCAGGAGCGGTACGACGACGACGGGCACGGCGAGGACCGCGGCGAGACCCGCGACGGTGGCCCGGAAGATCCCGGCGGCCAGCAGCCCGGCCCAGGCGCAGCCGACCGTGAGAGCGGCCCAACTGGCGCCCGGCGCAACCCATTCGTGCCACGCGTGCGGCGGCCCTGCCATGGCGCCGCCGTACACCAGGCGCAGCATCTGGTAGTCGACCGCGGCCGCGAGTGCGGCGAGCAGGAGGGCCACCGCGGCGGTCACGGCGAGTTTGGCGCCGAGCAGGCCGAGCCGGCGCGGGACGGTGCCCCGGTCGGCGGCGAGCGCCGGGTAGCGGTACTCGTCGCCGAAGGCGAGCGCGCCGAACAGGCCCGCGCCGAGCGCGGCGGGCGGCAGCGGAAGCAGGCCGGGCCAGGCCGCGAGGAGCCGCGGCAGCGGGGCGTGCCCGGCCCTGGCGAGCAGCACGGACAGGACGGCCGACAGCGCCAGAACGCCCGCCGCCAGCAGGAACGTTGTCCTCACGCCGAGGAGCCTGCGCAGTTCGTAGCGCAGGGGGCGCAGCGGGGTGCGGGCGGGCCTGCGGGTGATGGGCAGGGGGTGGGAACCCCGGGGCGGTCCGGGGCGTTCCTGGGGTGGGACGGTGACGCTCGGGCCGGCGTCACCGACCTCGTCGGCGAGCCGGTGGAGCAGCACGCCGTTGCGGAAGGCCGTCTCCCCGACCTCCGCGCAACTGCTGCCGTACACGGACAGGCGGTTGCCGTCCTCGGCGACCACCTCGACGGAGCGCTGAGCGGCGCGCGCCTCCCGGCTGACCAGGGCGCCGAGGCGGGCGGCGTGCGGGGTGGCGACGGCGACGCGGGGCCGCAGCCGGGTGCGGGCGAACTCGGTGGCGCACTGGTCGGCGACGAGGCGGCCGCCGTCGATGGTGACGACCCGGTCGGCGACCCGGGCCGCCTCCTTGGGGTCGGCGAAGGTGCACAGGACGGTGCCGCCGTGGTCGGCGTGGCCGCGCAGGAGTCCGTAGAGCCAGGCGTTCTCGCGGGGGGAGAGCCCCTCGGCGGGTTCGTCGAGGATGAGGGTGTGCGGGTCGCCGAGGAGGGCGGCGGCGAGGCCGAGACGGCGGTCCATGCCGAGCGAGAGGGTGCCCAGGCGCTGGTCGGCGAGACCGGAGAGGCCGACGACTTCGAGCATCTCGTCGGCGCGCGACACCGGGACACCCGCGACGGTGCACATAAGCTTGAGCTGCCCCCTGGTGGTGCGTACGGGGTGGCCGGGCACATCGCCGAGGAGGGTGCCCACTTCGCGGGCGGGGTGGGCGATTTCGTGCAGGGGGCGGCCGCGGAAGTAGGTCACGCCCCGGCCCGGTTCGAGTTCGAGCATCAGACGCAACGCCGTGGTCCGCCCCGAACCCGGGGCGCCGAGGAGGGCCGTGAGCTGCCCGGGTCTCGCTTCGAAGGTGAGGTCGTCGACGGCGGGCGGAAGGTCTCGGCGGGGGGCACTGGTGAGTCCGATTGCCTGGAGCATCGTTTCTCCCGCGGTAGATGAGACCGCTCGGCGGCAGGCCGGGGTACCGCAGCAAGATAACGCGACATTTCGGACTTTTTGCGCAGGGTCGGGGCGATGTGGCCCCGGATGTCAGGCCTTTGGAGGCCACGGCGGGACGAGCGAACGCCTGCCGACCCGGACCGGCCCCCCGCACCGGATGCCGGGGACGGCCTCGGGGCGCCTCTGCTCCTGGGAGCCGGCTCGGCACCGGGGCCGGCGCGGACCATGCCGGATCTCCCGGTCCTTGTGTCCCCGCGGGTCGGCCTCAGACCTCGGGACGCAGCATCGGCGGGTTGAGCAGCGTCGCGCCGCCGGCCCGGAAGAGCTGGGCGGGGCGGCCGCCCTGCCGGGTCGTGGTGCCGCCGGCCGGGACCAGGAAGCCCGGGGTGCCGGTCACCTTGCGATGGAAGTTGCGCGGGTCCAGAGCCACGCCCCACACCGCCTCGTACACCCGGCGCAGCTCGCCGACGGTGAACTCGGCCGGGCAGAAGGCGGTGGCCAGCGAGGAGTACTCGATCTTCGACCGGGCCCGCTCCACCCCGTCCGCCAGGATCTGGGCGTGGTCGAAGGCGAGCGGCGCGGGCTGCTCTCCGTCACGGCCGAAGCCGCCTTCCTGACCCAGCAGGTCCTCCACAGGGGCCCAGCGCGCGCTGTGCGCGTCGCCGCCCGCGCGCGGTGCGGGCAGGTCGGGCGCGAGGGCGAGATGGGCCACGCTGACCACCCGCATGCGGGGGTCGCGCCGGGGGTCGCCGTAGGTGGCGAGCTGTTCGAGGTGGGCGCCATTGGCGAGGGCCGGGGCCGACGGGTCGGAGGCACACAGCCCCGTTTCCTCGCCGAGTTCCCTGGCCGCCGCGGTGGAGAGGTCCTCGTCGTCGCGGACGAATCCGCCGGGCAGCGCCCAGCGCCCCTGGAACGGTGGCTCCCCGCGGCGCACCACGAGCGCGCAGAGCGCGTGACGGCGCACGGTCAGCACGACCAGGTCGACGGTCACGGCGAAGGGCGGAAAGGCCGACGGGTCGTAGGGCGACATGCCGCGATCATAGTCGTCTGCCTGACGATAAACACTCCCCTCGACACCCTCCTGCACTTCTTCTCCCCGCGCGCCTCCCGCGGCGCTCATCCCGCTCAGCCTCCCAACTGGAGCCATTCGGCGGCCTGCTCGACCATGCCGACCCCGAGCCTGCTGATCCGTACGGTGAACCGCTCCCCCGCGACGCTCAGGCCCGCGAGCCGGACCGCCCCCAGCGGGGCCGACCGCATCGGGTCGAGCGCGACCGATCCGGCCGGGGCGTCCGGGCGGATCCCGGCCAGGGTGGTGAGCAGCTGGATGCCTGCCGCGGCCGCCACCGCCGCCGGACGACAGGCCGCCGGATGCGGCACGGGCACGCTGCCGGCGGTGCGCTGCTCCCCCGCGTACATCTCGGGCAGCCGGTGGCCGAAGGATTCCGAGGCGGCCAGGACGCCCCGCAGCAGGGCGGCGGCCTCCTTCTCGTAGCCGGCGGCCGCCAGGCCCGCGACGGCGACGGCGCTCTCGTGGACGCGCACCGCCCCGGCCCGGTGCCCGAACGGGTTGTACCCGGGCTCCTTGGCAGCGAGCCCGCGCAGCCCCCACCCCGAGTCCATCGCGGGGCCGCCGAGCAGCCGGGCCAGCTGTTCGGTCTGCACCTTGTCGAGCAGCCCGGGGGCGGGGCGGCCGCCGCCCAGCAGTCCGGTGTCCAGCAGGTGGGCGGCGCCCGCGCCGAGCAGCGGGACCGGTCGCCCGTCGGCGGTGCGGGCGGCGGCGGGACGGCCGCCGCCGAGGTCGTCCAGCCAGAACTCCGCCCGGAACCTGTCCCTGAGCGCCCCGGCCCGCGCGAGCCAGGCATCGGCGCCGGGACGGCCGCACTCCGTCAGCAGTTCCGCGCCTAGCAGCGCGGCCCGGTGGACGTGGGCCTGGGTCTCGGCGCGTACGAATCCGGCGGCCCCGGGGCCGGTCTCGGCGAGGTAGCCGTTGTCGTCCAGGGCGGCGGCCAGCCAGTGCAGGCAGCGCTCGGCGGCGGGCAGCAGCTCGGTCACCTCCGGCTCGGGCAGTCCCCAGCGCCGCGCCTCCGCGAGCACCACCGGGAAGGCCAGGGTGGCTTCCACCCCCGTACAGCCGGGCGGAAGGTAGGGGCCCGCGTCCCTGAACGGGCCCGGAATGCGGCCCAACTCCGTTCCACCCCCGCCGAGTTGAGTCCTGGCGAGCGTGCGGAGGGTGGCTGCCGCGAGCCGGGTGGACAGCGGCAGCGCCATCCGGGCCGCCCAGAGCGCCTCCGCCGGCGCGGCCCCGCACCGCCAGGGGACTCCGGCCGCCGCGTACAGGTCGGCCGGGCGGGCCGGGTCTCGGATCAGGAGGGCCCGCAGATCGTCGATGCTGTGGTGGAGCAGCGCCGCGACGCGCGGGTCGTCGCCCTCGGCCCTGGCGTCCTGGGGCGAGGGCAGCGGGCTCGCGGCATGACCGGGCGGGCGCACCGGCCGGCCGGTCCTGATGTTCAGCCGGATCGTGCACGAGCCGCCCGGAGGCAGTTCCACGGCCCAGCGCAGCACCCCGGCGGAGGCGAGCGCGTCGGTCGGCGGAGGCTGGGCGGTCACCGCCGAGTGGGCGCCGCCGGAGGTCCAGCGCATGCCCGAGTCGTGGACGCTTGCGGGCAGTTCGGGGCCGGCGCGGCCCGCGGCGACCACGCCCAGCTCCGCCAGATCGGTGCCGAGCGCGATCTCCACCGGCAGCCGCAGCGGCCGGGCCGCCGAGCTGCTCAGGGTGATGCGCTCGGTTCCGTCCGCGTGGCGGAGGCGTTCGACGGTGATCTCCGGGTCGGGCCCGCCGTCCGCCGCGGTGCGGACCACCGCGAGGAAACGGGCGCGGTCGGCCGATATCGCCCTGCCCTGCACGGCGATCGGGTCCCGGCCCGCCACCCTCAACTGGCAGCGGGAGAGGAGCCGTCGGCCGTGCTGGTAGAAGCCTTCGAGGCCCTGCCCGGTCAGCTGTCCGTGCTCCGGCGACACCGCGAGGCCGGGCAGGGCCACACAGATCACGGCCGCGTGCACGGCGGGCAGCTCGCCGAGCGGCCCGGCGGCTCTCGGCAGGACCGGCCCCGGCGTGCTCCCGGTGCCGGTACGGGGAGGGGCGGTGAACACCATACGTACCCTTTTCTGAGCGCTCCGGGCGCCGACGGTGGAGGGGGGCGGAAGCTGCCACCCGTGCGGCGCGGTGCCCGGTGCCACGCCGCCACTCGGGTGAACGCCGCGAGCCTCGACCGGGTCACGGACGGATCGCTCCGCCGCGCAACCCGGGTCCGGATGCCCCGCGCCTCCCCCGTCGCCCGGCCTCCTTCGATCGCCCCGGCCCCGCACCTGCGGACCGAGCGGCCGACGCCGCCTTTCACCCCTCCCGATTCACCCGCTCCCCGCCCCGGCGGCGCACCCGGTCACGCGTCTTCTCCGGATATGGGCGGGCAGGCTCCGGATGCCCCGAACTACCCGTCTGGCGTGGTGAGTTGGCGCTCCTTCGCGCGGCCGGTGCGGACTTGCGCCGCGCCTTGGGGCGGGGCGTCCGGCGCGCGAGCGGGTCCGCGGATTCCCCGGCGCCTTTGGGGGTGGGCGCGACCGAGTCCTCCGGCCCGGTCGGCTCCGCAGCGCGCTCGGCCGGGTCGGCAGCGTTCATCTCCACGGCGGCATCCGGCTCCGCCAGCCTCGCGGCGCGTTCCTCGCGCAGACAGACGCGCAGCTCTTCCGGGTCAAGGCCCCCGTTGCAGGCCCGGTGGAGCAGTTGGGCGAAGCGGTAGTCGGGGTCGGCCTTCAGGGCGAGGCTGAACGCCACCCGGGCGTTCGGGTCGTCGCCGGTCGACCAGGAGACCCAGCCCGCCAGGGCGAGCAGCGCGGCGGCATGGTCGCCGTACGGGCCGACGCAGCGGCGGGCCAGCGCCCGCCACAGGCGCAGGGCGGGCCCGGCTTCCGCCCCCTCCATCCACTCCGCGGCCCAGTCCCGCGTCGTGCGGTCCTGGAGGCCGAGGATCACCGCCGCCGCCTCGTCGTGGGCGATGAGCCCGTCGTCCAGGTCGTCCGACGCGTTCTTGCCGAGGAGCAGGGTGCCCGCTCCCCTGCCGCCTGCCGGGAGGACGTCCGTGCCGCGGGCCGGGGCGGGTGCCTCCGCGATCCGTCGCATGAGCCGGGCCGCGAGGTCGAGCGTCTCGTCGGCCACGGTGCGCCGGTCGCCCTCGCTCAGGATGCGGGGGAACATCTCGGCGGCCGCGGCGTCCAGCGCCCGTTCCTGGTCGGCTGCCGCCCCGGTCCGCCACGGCGCGAGCCGCTCCTCCATCTCCCTCAGGGATCCCCGCACTTGGATGCCCGCGTAGGTGGCCGCGGCCGCCATGACGGAGGTGCCCGGCAGAGCGAGCACAGTGCCCTCCGGTGGGCAGCACCGGGCGTCCGGGCAGCAGTACGACCAGTAACGGCCGTCGGAAATGCAGAGCGCTTCGAGTACGGGGACGTCGAGGCCCCCGCACGCGATGCGGAGGCGTTGGGCCAACGGCCGCAGCCTTTCCATCACTTCGCGTCCGCTGCCGCCCGACGACGGGTCCTGGCAGAGGAAGACGACGATTCCGTCGGGCCGGGGTCCGCGCCGCTCGCTCCCCGTGATCAGGCAGTCGGCGAGCTGGCCGGCGATGTCGGACCACTCCTGCGGCGAAGCGGGCAGCCCCACCCTGACCCGGCCGCCGAACCGCCCGCTCTCGCCGTGCAGCGCGACCAGCACGGCCGAGTCGGTCGGATGGAAGCCCATCAAGTACGGCAGCGCGTCGGCCAGTTCGGCCGGTCCGCGCAGGGTGATCCGCGGCTCCCCCGACGAGCCGCGGGATTCGGAAGCGCGGGCGCCGGCGGCGTACGGCTCCTGGGGCTCGGAGGGCTCGGGCCCCCAGGACTCGCACCCGCAGGATTCAGCCGCGCGGGAGTCGGGGTCATGTGATTCGGATTCGTGGGATTCGCTTGTGTCTCGCATGACTTGAGGGTTTCGCGATCGCGGATCTCCCACCACCCCTGTGGATAACCTTGTCCACAGGGCGAAGGCGCTGGTCATACAAATGGCGCGACCCCAAGCGGGCGGCCCAACCACCGCTGCCGCAGGCCGAGTTCAGCCCTGCCAGGAGTGGGGCGCGCAGTGACCCGGGGTCCGCCATCCCGCCCTGGAGCGGACGCGCCTGGCGGCCGGGGAGTTGGCCTGGGCGGCGGCGCGGGCCAGGAGCACCGCAGTGATGGCGGCGAGTTCCTCGGGACCGGCCTCACCCCGTTCTATGCGTACGACGGTGTTGCGCACGACTTCACCGCGTACGGCTCCACCGCGTACTACCTCATCGCGTACGGCCTCATCGCGCACGACGCCATCCGGTGCGACAGAATTGGCACTCACAGCTTGAACTCCCTTTCTACTGAGGGGGGTTGCCGTGTTTGCGGGACGGCAGGTCGGCGTGCTTGGTCTTGAGCATCGCCAGCGAGGCGATCAGAACGGCCCGGGTCTCGGTCGGATCGATGACGTCATCGACCAGACCCCGCTCGGCCGCGTAATACGGATGCATCAGCTCGGCCTTGTACTCCTTGACCATCCGCGCCCGCATCGCCTCCGAATCATCGGCATCCGCAATCTGACGACGGAAGATCACATTCGCCGCACCCTCCGCACCCATCACCGCGATCTCGTTCGTCGGCCACGCGTAGGTCAGGTCGGCACCGATGGACTGCGAGTCCATGACGATGTACGCACCGCCGTACGCCTTGCGCAGGATCAGCGAAATCCGCGGCACCGTGGCATTGCAGTACGCGTACAGGAGCTTCGCGCCGTGGCGGATGATGCCGCCGTGCTCCTGCGAGACACCCGGCAGGAACCCGGGAACATCGAGCAGCGTCACGATCGGGATGTTGAACGCGTCGCACATCTGCACAAACCGGGCCGCCTTCTCCGAGGCCTCGATGTCCAGGACACCGGCCAGGGACTGCGGCTGGTTGGCGACGATGCCCACGACCTGGCCGTCCAGCCGGGCCAGCGCGCAGATGATGTTCCGCGCCCACCGCTCATGGACCTCCAGGAAGTCCCCGTCGTCGACGAGCTCCTCGATCACCTTGTGCATGTCATACGGGCGGTTCCCGTCGGCGGGCACCAGGTCCAGGAGAGCCTCGGAGCGGCGGTCGGCCGGGTCGTCACAGGTGTGGACCGGCGGGTTCTCCCGGTTGTTCGACGGCAGCATCGAGATCAGATACCGCACCT
>NZ_BMUA01000012.1 GCF_014649955.1 Streptomyces violascens | reverse complement strand
GTCCTAAAGTCGCAGGTCAGCCCCGAAGTGTATGGGTCACCTCGTCCTCGACGAGCATCACGCGGATTGTCATCGTTCCCTCTCCATCACGGCGTACAGCGGTCGAGTCGAGTACGTAGTCGATTGCGTAGTCGAGTACGTACAGGAAATCAGTGGCCCGGTATCAGCGGGGGCCCGTGTCAGTGGGCCGGTTTCAGCGGCAGCAGGGCGCTGATGCGGAAGCCGCCGCCGGGGCGCGGCCCCGCGTCAAGGGTGCCCCCGACCATGCCGATCCGCTCGCGCATGCCGATCAGGCCGTGGCCCTGGCCGTCCGCGCCGCCGTCCTCGTACATCTCGTGGGCGGCGCCGCGGCCGTCGTCCTCGACGAGCAGGCCGAGCCCGTCGTCGAAGTACACGAGCCGCACGCTCGCCCCCGCGTCCGGGCCGCCGTGCTTGCGGGTGTTGGTGAGCGCCTCCTGCACGATGCGGTACGCCGTGAGCTCGACGCCGCTGGGCAGCGGGCGCGGGGTGCCCTCGATCTTGAAGTCGACGGTGAGGCCTGCCCCGCGGACCGTCTCGACCAGGTCCTCGATCTGCTGGACGTCCGGCTGCGGCACGTACTCCCCCGCCTCCTGGTGCTCTCCCGTGCGCAGCACGCCGAGCAGCCGGCGCATCTCGGCGAGCGCCTGGCGCCCGGTCATCGAGATCGTCTCCAGGGCCGTCTTCGCCTGCTCCGGCGAGGTGTCCATCACGTACGCCGCGCCGTCGGCCTGCACGACCATCACCGACACGTTGTGCGCGACCACGTCGTGCAGCTCGCGGGCGATCCGGGCCCGCTCGGCCGCGACGGCCACCTTGGCCTGGGCCTCGCGCTCGCGCTCCAGGCGCGAGGCCCGCTCCTCCAGCTGGGCGAAGTAGGCCTTGCGGGTGCGCATCGAGTCGCCGAGCACCCAGGCGAGGACGAACGGGACGGTCATGATGATGACGAAGAAGACCTTCTCCGTCGCGGTGTTGATGCCGCCGGTGTCCATCCACCGGAAATGCGCGAGCGGCGCCGCGCACAGCCCGCCGATCAGTGCGACCCGAGAGGCCCAGCGCTCGCCCGCGGAGGCCACCGTGTAGACGATGACCAGCATCGCGAAGTCATGGATCTGCGGATTGACGTTCAGCGCGAGCTGGACCAGGCCCATGGCGATCACGAGCAGCAGCATCTTCTCGGGAACCTTGCGGCGCAGCGCCACGGCCGTACTCATCCCGAGCGCCACCAGGACGTGGATGCCCCAGGAGGCCTGCTTCGGGTCGTGCGCGGCCGCCGTGATCTGCAGGCCGGAGAACCCGAACAGGATGACGGCCCAGAAGGTGTCGACCCCGGTCGGGTGTCTGCGGATGAAGTCGTAGAGGCGCTGCACGTAACCCAGCGTAGGGAAAGCAGATAGGTGCAGGGGTCAACCGCCGGGGCGATCCTGACCCCGTCGGCGTACTCCGCAAGGTGGAGACTTGGCCCCGTGACGGATGAGACGTGTCAGCAGTCCCCTGGTCCGAGCGGCCCCGGGGACCCTTGTGGATGGCGGGTCGCCACCGAGCGGGCGCTGTACGGCGAGGGCGGGTTCTATCTGCGGCCCGAGGGTCCCGCCGGGCATTTCCGCACGTCGGTGCACGCCTCGCCGCTCTTCGCGGGGGCTGTCGCGCGCCTCCTTACGGAGGTCGCGGCCGGGCTCGGGCCCGGGCCGGTCGACCTCGTGGATGTCGGCGCGGGACGCGGGGAGCTGCTGACCGGGGTGCTGGCCGCGCTGCCGGCCGGGTTCCCGGTCCGGGCGTACGCCGTGGAACGCGCGGCCCGCCCGGCCGGTCTCGACGGCCGGATCTCCTGGCGCGCCTCCCTCCCCTCGGGCATCCGGGGACTGCTCTTCGCCAACGAGTGGCTGGACAACGTGCCGGTGGACGTGGCGGAGGCCGACCCGGACGGGGTGGCCAGGCTCGTCCTCGTCCGGCCGGACGGCACCCAGACGCTGGGGGCGCCGGTGTCGGGGGCGGACGCGGAGTGGCTCGCGCGCTGGTGGCCGCTGAGCGAGCCGGGCTCCCGGGCCGAGATCGGGTGGCCGCGGGACGAGGCGTGGGCGGGGGCGGTGGGCTCGCTGGACGCGGGGGTCGCCGTGGCCGTCGACTATGCGCATACGTCGGGGTCCCGGCCGCTCTTCGGGACGCTGAGCGGGTTTCGGGATGGGCGGGAGGTTTCGCCCGTGCCGGACGGGTCCTGCGACATCACGGCGCATGTCGCCCTCGACGCGTGCGCGCTGCCGGGGGCGGAGCTGGTTCCGCAGCGCTCGGCGCTGGCCCGCCTCGGGGTCTCGGGGGCCCGGCCCCCGCTGTCCCTGGCGTCCTCCGATCCGGCCGAGTACGTGCGGGCGCTGGCCGGGGCGGGGGAGGCGGCCGAACTCACCTCGCGGGGCGGGCTGGGGGACTTCGGGTGGCTGATCCAGAGGGTTTGACCTGGCGGGGGCCCGGCCTGAGCGGGGGCCCCTGGGGCTCCGCCCCAGACCCGGTTCGCGCCTGAAGGGCGCTCGTCCTCAATCTCCCCCAAGGCCTCAAGGGCCAGGGGGGACCCCCATGACGGGCTGAAGATGCCGGTGCTGGCAGAACCGATACTGCCAGGGGCGCGGGGAACTGCGCGAGCAACCACCCACGGCCCGCAGCCGAAAGCACCACCACCATCGGCCGGAGCCGAACACCACCCACCCCCGGAGGGTCTGGGAAAGGGCGGGGAGGGGCCAACCGGGGTCTGGGGGCAGAGCCCCGACGCTCCCTGCCGGGCCACGGCCCCACCCCGGAGGCCACGCGGCGCAGCCGCAGAGTGCTGCAGCGGGAAGGGGCGGGGAGGGGCCAACGGGGTCCGGGGCGGAGCCCCGGCGCACCCCGGCCGTTCCGCCGCAGGGGATACTGGCCCGCATGACGGAGACGACGGTCGGGATCGGGGGCGGGGCGGAGAGCACCGACATGGTGCTCAACATCGGGCCCCAGCATCCGTCCACCCACGGAGTGCTGCGGCTCAAGCTCGTGCTGGACGGGGAGCGAATCCAGCACGCGGAGCCGGTCATCGGCTACATGCACCGCGGCGCCGAGAAACTCTTCGAGGCCCGCGACTACCGCCAGATCGTGATGCTGGCCAACCGCCACGACTGGCTCTCCGCGTTCTCCAACGAGCTCGGCGTGGTCATGGCCGTGGAGCGGATGCTCGGCATGGAGGTGCCCGAGCGCGCCGTGTGGACCCGCACCCTGCTCGCCGAGCTGAACCGGGTGCTCAACCACCTGATGTTCCTCGGCTCGTACCCGCTGGAGCTCGGCGGCATCACCCCCGTCTTCCACGCCTTCCGCGAGCGCGAGGAGCTCCAGGCCGTCATGGAGGAGGTCTCCGGCGGCCGCATGCACTACATGTTCAACCGGGTCGGCGGCCTCAAGGAGGACCTGCCGCTGGGCTGGCTCGGCCGGGTCCGGCACGCCGTCGCCTCGGTGCGTTCACGCATGGACGTCTACGACCGGCTCGTGCTCGGGAACGAGATCTTCCGGGCCCGTACCAGGGGCGTCGGTGTCCTGCCCGCCGAGGCCGTGCACGCGTACGGAGTCAGCGGGCCCATCGCCCGCGCCTCCGGCGTCGACTTCGACCTGCGCCGCGACGAGCCCTACCTCGCGTACGGGGAGCTGCGGGACACCCTGAAGGTCGTCACCCGCACCGAGGGCGACTGCCTGGCCCGGTTCGAGTGCCTCTTGGAGCAGACCCACAACGCGCTCGACCTCGCCGACGCCTGCCTCGACAGGATGGACGGCCTCGCCCCCGGCCCGATCAACCAGCGCCTGCCCAAGGTCCTCAAGGCGCCCGAGGGCCACACGTACGCCTGGACCGAGAACCCGCTCGGCATCAACGGCTACTACCTCGTCAGCAAGGGCGAGAAGACGCCGTACCGGCTGAAGCTGCGCTCGGCCTCGTACAACAACATCCAGGCGCTCGCCGTGCTGCTGCCGGGGACGCTCGTCGCCGACATGGTGGCGATCCTGGGGTCGCTGTTCTTCGTCGTCGGGGACATCGACAAGTAGCCGTCCCGTCGGGCTAGCCGGACCAGTACCCTCTCGCCGCCGCCAGGACGAAGCCCGGGCCGAACGCGATGATCAGGCCCGCGGCGTCGGCGGGCGGGGCCTGGACGGACGTACGGGACAGGACGTCCAGAACCGCCGAGCCGCCCAGGTTTCCGTTGGCGGCCAGGCTCTCCCAGGCGTGCCGCAGGGCGCCGCCCCCGACGTCGAGTCCGAGGCCCGCCGCCGTGTCGTCCAGGATGCGCGGGCCGCCGGGGTGCACCACCGCGAAGTCGAGCGCGTCCTTCCCGAGCCATTCCAGCAGCGCCGGCAGGCAGTCGTTGAAGGCGTCGGTCGCGGCCCGGGTGGAGTCGAAGTGCAGCCCGGCGCCGCTCAGCCGGCCCCGGTAGCGGTCGGCGCTGTCGGGCAGCACGTACTCGAAGGTGTCCTCGACGACGAAGCTCGGCCCGTCCCAGCCCGGGCGCTCGCAGACGACCGCGGCGGCGGCGCCGTCCCCGAAAAGCACCTTGTAGACCATGGATTCGAGGCTGGTGTCCTCGTGGTTGTACGTCGCCGCCGACAGGCACTCGGAGGTGACGACGAGGACGTTCGCGCCGGGGTGGGCGGCGATGTCCTCGTGGGCGCGGACCAGGCCCTGGGCGCCGCCCGCGCAGCCGACCGTGCCCATGGGGTGGCGCCGGACGTCGGGCCGCAGGCCGAGCTCGGCGACCAAGTGGACGTCGAGCGAGGGCACGGTCCAGGACGTGGTGTGGCTGGTGACGATCGCGTCGATGTCGGCGGGCCGCAGCCGCGCCGCTGCCAGCGCCCGCCGCCCCGCCTCGGCCGCCAGGCTCAACGCGTCCTCGTATGCCGCCCTGTTGCGCTCCTCGACCAGAGCGTTTCCGGCCACAGTGGGTGCGCCCAGCGGGCGGGTGAAGTGCCGGGTCCGTACGGTCGTGGCCCGGGCAACCCGCAACACGGCCTCCAGACGCGGCAGTTCCGGATGCGCCCGGCGGATATCGGCGCAGATCTCGTCGGTCGTCACAACGTTTCCCGGCAGAACGACGCAGGGAGGAGCTATGTGAGCGGGCACGGACGATCTCCCTCACCAATCGAAACCGGGCGGATCATCACCATACGTCACGTGTCTTGAATCAACCCTGTAAATCCAAAAACTTGGTCAACTCGTCAGCGGTGTCGGGCCGAGCGGGCTGCGGCTCGCGAGGGAGTCGCCCGCCGTGTAGAGCAGGAGCATGACCCGGGCGCCCGGCGAGGTGACCGGCTCGGCCACGCACGTCGTCACCCAACCCGGGCCGTACAGCGCGTGGTTGATCGGACGTTCCGTTCCGTCGGGATAGGCGATGGGCGCCGCCGAGGCCACCGCGTACAGAGGGCCGGCCACCGGATCACGGCGTACGTCGTCCTCCAGGCGGGCCAGCGCCGTGTTCTGCGGATGCAGCTCCACGGCGTGCCGCAGCTGCGGCATCACCACCGGCGCCCAGGAGTTGGCCCAGTCCCCGAGGACCACATCGCGCGCCTCGGGGTCGAGGAGCATCCATCGCATGGACTTGGCCGGGGGCTCGCCGCCCGGGAAGAGCGCGGCGAACTCCTGGTTGTGGGCGAGCAGGTTCCACTCGGCGTCGTTGATGTACGCCAGCGCCCCGCTGATGCCGTCGACGGCCCGCCGCCACTCGCCGGGCACGGACAGGCCGGAGTCGCGGTGCAGCGGGTTCGGCGGCGCCTCGCGCCGGGTGAGCCGCCACAGGAACGTCCACTCCTGCTCGTCGAACCGGAGCAGGGTGGCGACGGCGGTCAGCAACTCGGCCGAGGGGGTGACCAGTTGACCGTTCTCGAACCGGTTGTACGTGCCCGGCGTGCGGTCGAGCAGCAGGTCCATCTGCTCCTGACTGAGCCCGGCCGCGCGCCGGCCCGGGCCGGGACGCCGCGGCGGGAAGCCGACGGAGCCGGGGCTGACGGCCGCGCGCCGCTCCCGCAGCAGCGCCCGCAGGGCATCGCGGTCGGGGGCGGCGAGGTGCAAGGGGAGCGCCTTCCGTAGAGGGGGCGGTCGGTGGGGGCGGTCGCGGGGCGCGGTGCGGGCGCCGGGGCAATTATCTGCATCCGTGCCCCCTGGAAAGAGGGCGGGCTCCCGACAACAATCATTTCCGCGGGCCCACTCGGGGGAGGAGCCCGCCCGGATGCCGGCTGCCCCGCGCATCCGGACTCTGCGGACGGTACCGACACTCGCCACGACGCGCGGCCTCGGTACCGGCCGCAGACCTCGTTCCGGGGGCTGTTGCGCCCCCGGCCCCGCAAAACCCTGGGGGCTTCGCCCCCAGCCCCCAATCCCGGGGCCTACCGCCCCGACCCCTTCCGGATGTCTTCGGGTCACCGCGGGCCGTGCGTGGTTGCTCGCTCCCCCAAGTTCTCGGCTTCGCTCGAACAGGGGGGACCCCCATCGCGGCGGAGCCGCACATGTGACAGCCCCGCGCCCCTAGCAGTATCGGTCCTGCCAGCACCGGCATCTTCAGCCCGTCATGGGGGTCCCCCCTGGCCCTTGAGGCCTTGGGGGAGTTTGAGGACGAGCGCCCTTAAGGCGCGAACGGGGTCTGGGGCGGAGCCCCAGGGCACCCTGCCCGGCCTACGAGATGGCCGTGCGCAGCTCCGCCACGTCCAGCTGCTCCGTCTCGTCATGGACCGTCAGGTCGATGACCTCGCCCACCGTTTTGTCCGGGCCCCCCTGCTGGGCGCGGTCCGCCAGGGCCTCGGCGCCGACGACGTCGGCCAGGTCCTCGTTCTGGACCGCCTCGATCGCCGCGGCGGCCTTCCGCTCGCCGCCGTCCCCCGTACCGAAGAAGTCGAAGCGGCCCTCGGGACGGGCCGCGCGGGGGGCGAGGTAGGGCACCACGGCGGAGGCCACCGGCGCGGGGGCCGCGGGCAGTTCGGCCTGTCGCGGCTTGGCGGTGAGGGCGGCCGCCGGGCGGGTGTGTTCCCCGCTGCCGAGGGCCGCCTCGGGCTTCCCCTGCGGCTCCTCCGCCTCCCGGGACGCGGAGGCCCGCGCCTTCGCCTGGCGTTCGGCGCTGAGCGAGAGGGACTCCAGTGCGCGGGCGGCCGCGAGGTAGGAGGCCGGCGTCGGCGCGCTGCCCGACGGAATCAGCGCCTTGGGCCCTGCCTCCAGAGCGAGCTGACGCCGGCCTTCCAGGGCGCTGGCCCGCTCGGTCTCGGCGTTGGCGTAGCGCCGCAGCAGGGCCGCGTGCTCGCCGCGCAGACCGGCCAGCTCCATGCGCTTGGTGCGCAGCTTGGCGTCGAGGCGGCCGCGCAGCTCGCGCGACTCCTCCAACTCGGTCTCCAGCTCGGCGATCCGCTCCTCGGTGCGCCACTGGTCGGCGGCGCGCGAGCGGGTCAGCTCGGCGACGCGGCGGCCCGCGGCGCGGTCCCAGGCGCGCATGAGCACCGAGCCGGTGACGCAGGCCGCCGCGGCCGCGGCGGCCAACGCCCGCAGCACCGTGGGTTGATCGAAGAGCCAGGCGCCACCGGCGCATATGACGGAGACGCCGGCGACGGCCGACGGCTGGAGGAGCCGGTGCAGCGGAGGGGAATGACGGTGGCGTCCACGTGGCATGGCCTGAAATTTACCGTGCGTAGACCTCATATGGACCCCCGCCCGTCAATCTGTTCCCCTGTAGTTACTCGAATCGCCAAATTCGGCTACTTCTTGATCAGTCCCTTCGACTGGAGATAGGCCTTCGCGACATCGGCCGGCTTGGCCCGCTCGGCATCGACCTTGCGGTTGAGATCGACCAGATCGGCGGTCGTCAGAGCCTTGGTCAGCTTGCCGAGCGCATCGGCTATCTCCTGGCCGCCTGCGTCCTTGGCATTGACGACCGGCAGCACGTTGTCCGCGTTCTGCAGCTTCTTGTCGTCCTGGAGCAGCACGAGCCCGTAGGTGTCCAGGGTCGCGTCGGTCGTGGTGGTCAGAACCAGCTGGTCCACCCCGTCCTTGACGGCCTGCTTGGCCTGCGGGGTGCCGACGCCCTTGGGGTCGATGCCCGTGACGTCGATGCCGTACTTGGAGCTCAGACCCGGCGCGCAGAATGGCCGGATCTTGCACTCGTCACCGGCTGCGACCTTCACCTTGGCCTTGGAAGTGCCCAGGTCCGAAAGGGTCTTGAGGTTGTTCTTGGCGGCGAATTCCTTGGTCACCGCGAACGCGTTCTGATCCACCGCCTCACCGGCGGGCAGAACCTTCAGTCCGCGCGGCCCGGCGAGCTTGGTCAGTTCGCCCACGGTCGCGGCGACGTCGCTGGAGGCCAGCGGCTTGGCGTTGGCGCCGTTCGCCTTGGCATTGAGGAATTCGGTGAGCGTGGCCGCGTATTCCGGTACGACGTCGATCTCGCCCTTCTCCAGGGCGGGTTCGTACAGTTCGCGGTTCTTCACGGTGGTGACCGAGGTCGAGTACCCGGCGTCGGCCAGGACCTGCGCGTACAGCTCGGCCAGGACCGCGGACTCGGTGAAGCCGGCCGCGCCGATCACCAGCGAGCCCTTCTTTCCGCCGCCCGTACTGCTGGACCCCCCGGAACCGCTCTTGTCCTTGCTCTTCTCCAGGCTGTCGCCGCCGCACGCGGCGAGCGTGCCGGCCAGGGCCAGCGTGCCGAGGGCCAGACCGGTCGTACGCAGGATCTTGCTCATTGAGGGTTCACCATTCAGGAGACGTCACGGGATCACAGGTACTGAGGGATCACAGGTACTGCGGGATCGGGGGGGTTGCCGGAACACAGGGGCACGAACAGGGTCACGAACGCTTGCGCAGCGGGCTGAAGAGGCGGTCGACCGCCACCAGGACGCCCTCCACCAGCAGGGCGAGCGCGGCCACGAGCATCGCCCCCGCCACCACCTGCGGGGTGTTGTACACCGCGAATCCCTCGGTGACTATCCGGCCGAGCCCGCCCAGTCCGGCCATCGCGGCGATCGTCGCGGTGGCGATGATCTGGACCGCCGCCGAGCGGAGCCCGGTCATGATCAGCGGGTAGGCGAGCGGCAGTTCCACCCGGAGGAAGAGCTGACGCCCCGACATCCCCATGCCGCGCGCCGCCTCCACCGCCGCCCGGTCCACCTCGCGCATGCCGACATAGGCGTTGGTGAGCAGCGGCGGCACCGCGAAGAGCACCAGGGCGATCACGGTGGGCAGATAGCCCGCGTTGCGCAGCGGCGTCACCATGAACAGGGCGAGCACCGCGAAGACGGGTATCGCCCGGCCGACGTTGGAGATGTTGACGGCGAGCGCGCCGCCCTTGCCGATGTGTCCGAGCCACAGCGCGAGCGGCAGGGCGACCAGGCAGGACACGACGAGGGCGAGCGCGCTGACGTACACGTGCTCACCGAGCCGGTGCCAGGCGCCGTCGTCCCCCGACCAGTTGGCCCCCGTGGTCAGCCACGTCCAGGCCTGTGTGAAGACTCCCATCGCTCAGACCGCCTTCGCCGTACGGATCCGGGTCCACGGCGTGAGCAGCCACTGGACGCCTAGGAGCAGCAGGTCGGCGGCGATCGCGAGCGCCACGCACAGCACGGAGGCGGTGAGGATCTGCGCCTTGAAGAAGGTGGGCAGGCCCTGCTCGATGAGGTTGCCGAGGCCGCCGTGGTCGACGAGCGAGCCGATCGTGGTCAGCGCGACGGTGGCCACCGTGGCGATCCTGAGCCCGGCCATCAGCGCGGGCAGCGCGAGCGGCAGCTCGACCTCGAAGAGCAGCCGTATCCGCCCGTACCCCATGCCGCGGGCCGCCTCCAGGGCGTCGGAGGGCACCGATTCGAGCCCGGCCAGGATGTTCCGTACGAGAATCGTCAGCGAGTACAGCACCAATCCCGTGATCACCAGGCCGGCCGAGAGGCCGAACACCGGGAGCAGCAGGGCGAACATCGCGAGCGACGGCACGGTGTAGAGCACGGTCGTGAAGCCGAGGACGGTGGCCGCGACGCCCTTGCGCCCGCGCGCGAGCAGCGCGAGGGGGAAGGCGATGAGCAGGCCGATCAGGACCGACACCGCGGTGATCCACACGTGCTGGACCGTCGCGTCGGTCAGCTCCTGGCTCCGGGAGCTGACGTACTCCCAGCAGATCCAGTCGTTCGCCGCCAGACAGTTCTGCGCCACTCCCCCACCTCCCCCCGGTGTTCGATTCGTTCCCGACGACCCTATCCCCGACCACTGACAATCGCCTCGGGCCTTCGCAGTACAGCAACATGGGCTTCACACAAGCGCGCCAGCCAGCCTTCACAATGGGGAACCATGATCCGGTTCGAGCACGTCACCAAGCGGTACGCCGACGGGACCACCGCGGTGGACGATCTTTCCTTCGAGGTGGCCGAAGGTGAACTGGTCACCCTGGTCGGCCCGTCGGGGTGCGGCAAGACCACGACGATGAAAATGGTCAACCGGCTCATCGAGCCGACCAGCGGGCGGATCTTCCTGGACGGCGAGGACATATCGACGGTCGATCCCGTACAACTGCGGCGCCGTATCGGATATGTGATCCAGCAGGTCGGGCTCTTCCCGCACAAGACGGTCCTGGAGAACACCGCGACCGTCCCGCATCTGCTCGGCGTGAAGAAGGCCGCGGCCCACAAGCGCGCGGCCGAGCTGCTCGACCTGGTCGGGCTCGATCCGACGACGTACGGCTCGCGCTACCCGGACCAGCTGTCCGGCGGCCAGCGCCAGCGGGTGGGCGTGGCAAGGGCACTGGCGGCCGACCCGCCGGTGCTGCTCATGGACGAGCCGTTCGGCGCGGTCGACCCGGTGGTGCGCGAGCGGCTGCAGAACGAGTTCCTCAGGCTCCAGTCGCAGGTGCGCAAGACGGTCCTGTTCGTCACCCACGACATCGAGGAGGCGGTCCGCCTCGGCGACCGCATCGCCGTCTACGGGCAGGGCGCCATCGAGCAGTTCGACGCCCCCGCCGCCGTGCTCGGCGCCCCCGCCACCGAGTACGTCGCTGACTTCGTCGGCGCCGACCGGGGCCTCAAGCGCCTTTCGGTCACCCCCATCGAGGAGGGCGACCTGGAGCAGCCGCCCGTGGTGCACCTCGACGACGCGCTGCCCGCCGACATCGCGCGCTGGGCGGTCGTCCTGGACGGCGAGGACAACCTGCACGGCTGGATCTCCGCCGAGCAGGCCCGGGCCGGCAAGGGCACGGTCCGCGAGCACGCCCGGCGCATGGAGGCCTGGCTTCCGGTGGGCGCGTCCCTCAAGCAGGCCTTCGCCACGATGCTCCAGCACGACGCGGGCTGGATCGCGGTGATCGACCGCGAGCAACGGGGCCGCTTCCTCGGCGTGCTCACGCCGGCCCGGCTCCACGAGGCCCTGCGCCGCTCCATCGACGCGGACGCCCAGGCGGTGCCCCGGACCGAGGTGAAGGTCGAGTCGGTCAGCTCGCGCTGAGCCGGCCGCTGATCCACTCCAGGGCCGGCGGGATCTCGCGGCGCCAGGTGTTGAAGTTGTGGCCGCCGCTGTCGAGGGTGATCGAGGAGACGCGGCCGGGCGCCTTGACCTTCTTTATGAAGGCCTGGGTCGGCTTGAAGTTCTCCTCGCCCGACAGCGAGCTCGTGACCAGGAAGGACGACTTGCCGGGCTTGAGGTGGTCGAGGCTCCACAGCAGGTTGGCGCGGTTCTCCTCGTGCTTGTTGCCGTGGAAGAGGTCACCGGTCGTCGGGTCGTCCGCCGCCTTGTAGTACGCCGAGAGGCCGGCGCTCGCCGCGAACTGCTCGGGGTGGTGCATGCCGATCTTCAGGGCGCAGTAGCCGCCCGTCGAGTTGCCGATGAAGCCCCAGTTCTGCGGCTTGGTGCCGACCCGGTAGTTCGCGGAGATCGCGCCCGGCACGTCCTTCGCGAAGAACGTCTCGGTCTGCGGGCCGCCCGGTATGTCGACGCACTCGGTGTCGCGCTGGCCCGCCACCGTCGGCCGCATCATGATCAGGATCATCGGCTGCATCTTCTTCTGCTTGGCCTGCGCCCAGGCCGTCTTCGGGTACCTGAGGCCCTTGAGCAGGTTCTCGGCGGTGCCCGGGTAGCCGGTCAGCACGATCGAGGCCGGGAAGGTCTTGTTCTCGTACGCCTTCTGGAAGTACTCGGGGGGCAGATAGACGTAGGCCGGGCTCGTTATCTTCGACTTCTCCCCGGCCAGCACGATCTTCTGGATCTCGCCGCCCAGCTGCGGCTTGCCGGCGCCCGGGGTGTCCGGCTTCTGCTTGGCGACGACCTGGATGTTCTTGCCGCCCGCCGAGTGGTCGACGACCTTGCCCATGTCCTGCTCCTGGCCGAACAGGTCCGCCCAGGACCCGTAGAACAGGAACGAGTTGTTGGCGGCCAGACCGACCGAGGCGAAGATCGCCAGCTGGGTCGCGAGCAGCAGCCCGATCCGGCCCATCACGGCCTTCCAGCTGCGACGCGCCAGGCGCGGCCACAACCAGATGGTGACCGCGAACAGCACCACCGCCAGGAACACGGCGAGTGCCAGGACCTTGTTGCTCGTGAGACCCATGAGTCGATGAAACTTTCTGGCTGAGATTTTCCTGAGACCGAGGGAACCCGCCCCCCTGAAGTCCCGTCCTAGAGGGCGCAAATTGTCCGGCTGGACGGTGCGGACGCCGTCCCCCGGCCAACTGAATCTCTCGCGGAGTCACGGGAAGCGATGTCTGTCAGGATAGATGGGGACAAAAACGGATCGGTTCCGACTCGTGTACGAAAGGTCCTCCGCGGGCCGCGCCCCGAGTCGGCACCCAAGCTGGTCGGTACGGCCTGCACGATCGTGGGCCTCCTGGACGTCGCGGCCGGAGTCTTCGATCGCGTCCGGCACAGTCGGTTCCACAGCGTCAGCGAGGTGCTGCCGGGTACCTTCGGCCCCTTCGCGGCGGCCGTGGCGCTCTGCGCCGGCATCCTGCTGCTGCTCCTCGCGCACGGCCTGAAGCGCCGCAAGCGGCGAGCCTGGCGGGCCGCCGTGGTGCTGCTGCCCATCGGGGCGGTGGCCCAGTTCTGGTACCGGCACTCCATTGTCGGGGTGCTGATCTCATTGGTACTTCTCACGCTGCTCATCCGCCACCGGAGCGAGTTCACCGCGCTGCCCGACCCGCGCAGCCGCTGGAAGGCGGTGGCGAACTTCTTCCTGATGGGAGCGGGCTCGCTGGGCCTGGGCCTGGTCATCGTGAGCGTCCACCCCGACCGCACGCTGGGCAACCCGAGCATCGTGGACCGCATCCAGCACGTGATGTTCGGCCTCTTCGGCTTCGAGGGCCCGGTCGAGTACCAGGGCAGGACCAGCTGGACGGTCGGCTACTCGCTCGGCGCGCTCGGCCTGCTCACCGCGGTCACCACGATCTATCTGGCGTTCCGGCCCGAGCACCCGGCCGCCCGCCTCACCCAGGACGACGAGCACAAGCTCCGCGAGCTGCTCGCCAGGCACGGCGCCCGCGACTCGCTCGGCCACTTCGCGCTGCGCCGCGACAAGGCCGTCGTCTTCTCGCCCAGCGGCAAGGCGGCCGTCACCTACCGTGTGGTCTCCGGTGTGATGCTCGCCTCGGGCGACCCGATCGGCGACGTCGAGGCCTGGCCCGGCGCCATCGAGCGCTTCATGGACGAGGCCAAGGCGCACTCCTGGACGCCGGCGGTCGTCGGCTGCTCGGAGACCGGCGGCGAGGTCTGGACCCGCGAGACCGGGCTCGACGCCCTGGAGCTGGGCGACGAGGCGGTGGTGGACGTCGCGGATTTCTCCCTCGCCGGACGCGCCATGCGGAACGTACGCCAGATGGTCAAGCGCATCGAGCGCAATGGCTACGAAACCCGCGTACGGCGCGTTCGTGACCTGTCCGACGGGGAGCTGGAACGCATCCGCCGGGCCGCCGAGGACTGGCGCGGCACCGACACCGAGCGCGGCTTCTCGATGGCACTGGGCCGGATCGGCGACCCGAACGACGGCGACTGCGTGATCGCCACGGCCCACAAGGCGGACGACGAGGGGGCCGTGCCCGGCCCGTACGGCGACCTGAAGGCCATCCTGCACTTCGTGCCCTGGGGCAAGGACGGAATGTCGCTGGAGATGATGCGCCGCGACCGCTCGGCCGACCCCGGCATGAACGAGTTGCTGATCGTGGCCTCGCTCCAGGCGTGCGACAAGATCGGCGTCAAGCAGGTCTCGCTGAACTTCGCGATGTTCCGCTCGGCGCTGGCGCGCGGCGAGAAGATCGGCGCGGGCCCGGTCCTGCGGATGTGGCGCGGCCTGCTGGTCTTCCTGTCCCGCTGGTTCCAGATCGAGTCGCTGTACAAGTTCAACGCGAAGTTCCAGCCGCGCTGGGAGCCGCGCTTCATGGTCTACCGCGCCCACGCCGACCTGCCTCGCATCGGCTTCGCCGTGATGCAGGCGGAGGGCTTCGTGAACCTGGGCCTTCCGGGCCCGCTGGCCCGCCTCACGCGGGCGGCGCGGCGGGAGCGGGCGTGCGCGCACGTGTCCCCGGCAGAGCGAGAGGTCAGCGCGGCGTAGCCCCGCTCCCCTCCCGAACCCCGGTTCTGAGCCCCCCGCGGGGCCAGGGACCGGGGTTCTGCGTTTCCTCCCACGGGCCTCGGGCGTGGGTGCCCCGGGCGTGGGGCGAGAGCCGCTGGGGCTCCGCCCCAGACCCCGAGGGTCCCTCCCCTCCTCTTCCTGCTGCAACACTCTGCGGCTCCGCCGCGTGGCCTCCGGGGGTGGGGGCGGGGAGGACAGCCTTCGGGTGCGGACCGTGGGTGGCTGCTCGCGCCCACGCGGCGGAGCCGCACATGTGACAGCCCCGCGCCCCCAGCAGGGTCGGTGCTGGCCCGCAGCAGAATCTTCAGCCCGTCATGGGGGTCCCCCTGGCCCTTGAGGCCTTGGGGGAGTTTGAGGACGTGCGCCCTTCAGGCGCGAACGGGGCCTGGGGCAGAGCCCCAGGAAAAACCGGCTTCCTCCCTTCCCACCCCCGGAGGGTCTAGGGAAGGGGCGGGGCGGGGGCATCCGGGGTCTGGGGCAGAGCCCCAGCGCACCCCGGTGCGCCCACCCCGAAACCTCAGGCGCGCTCCAGCTCCGGCTCCGCCGTGCCCGCCGCGTCCGTCGACGAGGCCGTCACGCGCCGCGACCGAGCCCCGTCGGACGACAGGCCCACCAGAGCCACCCCCACGACCAGCACAAACGCGATCCCGGCGAGCGCGAAGCTCAGCGTGAACTGCGATTCGGCCGGCAGCGGCGGCACCCCGGCCGGCAGGCCGGAGATCACCTTTGAAGCAAGGAGAGAGGTGATCACTGCGCTGGCGATCGCGGAGCCCACCGAGCGCGAGATCGAGTTGATCCCGTTCGCGATCCCGGTCTGGTGGTGCGGGACGCTCGCCACGATGAGCGCCGGCATCGCCGCGTACCCGAAGCTGATAGCGGCACCGATCAGCATGCCCGCGAGGATCACGGACGCCGTCGAGTCGTGCGCGCCGGTCAGCCAGGCGAAGCCGAGCACGCCGAAGGCCGCACCCGCCGCGAGCGTGAAGCGCGCGCCGATCCGTCCGACCAGCTGCCCGCCCAGCGGCGCGGCGATCAGCGAGACGAGCGTGGTCGGCAGCAGGTACTCGACGGAGGCGCGGAGCACCGAGGCGGAGAAGCCGTAACCGGTCAGTTTGTCCGGCATCTGCACCAGGTACGAGACGCCGATGAACTGCGAGAACATCGCGAAGCCGAGGAGCAGCCCGGCCAGGTTGGTGAAGAGCACCGGCCGGTGCGCGAACATCCGCATGTCCACCATGGGCTCGGCGACCTTGCGCTCGACCAGGACCCAGACCCCGGCCATCACGACGGCGCCGACGAAGAGCCCGATCGTACGGCCGGAGGACCAGCCCCACTCGTGGCCCTGCGAGATGGGCAGCAGGAGCAGCACCAGGAAGACGGCCAGGGTGGCTGCGCCGAACCAGTCGGTGCGCCCGCCCGTCTTCGTACGGGAGGCCGGCACGACCGCGATGACCGCGATCAGGGCGACGACCGCGAGGATCACGGCGAGCCAGAACACCCGGTGGTAATCGGGGTGCGAGCCCTGCGTGAGCAGGCCGGCGCCGACGAGCGCGAGCCCGCTGCCGAATGCGAGCGTGCCGCTGACCAGCGCCATCGCGCCGTGCAGCTTCTGCGGCGGGATCTCCTCGCGCAGTACGGAAAGGGCCAGCGGGAAGATCGCGGTGGCCGCGCCCTGGAGCACCCGTCCGACGATGAGCAGCACCAGCGAGCTCGTGGTGGCGGCGAGCACGGAGCCCGCGACCATGACGACGAGCACGCCGATCAGCGTCGGCTTCTTACCGTGCATGTCGCCGAAGCGGCCGAGCAGCGGGGTGAAGACGGCCGCCGAGAGCAGGGTCGCGGTGGTGACCCAGCTGACGCCCGAGGTGGTGGTGCCGAGGTCGTTCTGGATGATCCCGAGGATCGGCACGACCAGGGTCTGCATCATCGAGACGACCATGGCGGCGAGGCCGAGCACCAGGACGAGCCCTGTACCGCCGCTGGGGCGTTGGTTAGTGGTCACTTTTTCTTCCGTACGGCAGGAGTAGGTACTTGAGCAGATGGAGCTTGATTACCTCAAGCAACTTAATGAAGGTAAACATCAAAGGTTGAGGTAGTCAAGTTTCGCTCGAATCGCGGGTACAGTGGACGGCATGCCTGGAACCAGCCGCCCGACCGCCGTCAGCAACGCCACGCTCATGGACGCCATCTGGGACTCCCTGGCCGGCTTCTACGGCGACTTCACGTCGGCCGCCGCCGACGAGGGCCTCACCTCAAGCCAGGCCAAGACCCTGACCGTGCTGCGCCGCGGCCCCGCCTCCATGCGCTCGCTCGCCACCACGCTGCACTGCGACGCCTCCAACGTGACCGGGATCATCGACCGCCTGGAGGCCCGCGCCCTGGTGCGCCGCGAGCCCAGCGCCACCGACCGCCGCGTCAAGAACGTCGTCCTGACCGACGAGGGCATCCGCACCGTGGAGACCATCCGCACCGGCATGCTCGCCACCCACGGCGCCCTCGACGCGCTGCCCGACGCCGACCGCGTCGCCCTGCACGATCTCCTCCAGCGCCTTTTCGCCACCCCCGAGCGTGGTCCGGGAACGCCGGGCTGACGCCTACGCTTGACGTATGAGTACGTTGAACGGGCGGGGGTCCGTCGAAGGCCTGCCCGAATGGGACCGCTGCGCGGTCATGGGCGTGGTCAATGTGACGCCCGACTCCTTCTCCGACGGCGGCCGGTGGTTCGACACCTCCAACGCCGTCAAGCACGGCCTCGACCTGGTGGCCGAGGGCGCCGACCTCGTCGACGTCGGCGGCGAGTCGACCCGACCCGGCGCCTCCCGCGTGGACGAGACCGAAGAGCTCCGCCGCGTCATCCCCGTCGTCCGGGGCCTGACCGCCGAGGGCGTCACCGTCTCCGTCGACACCATGCGCGCCCGCGTCGCCGAAGAGGCGATCGCCGCCGGCGCGGTCCTGGTCAACGACGTCAGCGGCGGGCTCGCCGACCCCGCGATGATCCCCGCCGTCGCCGCCACCGGCGCCCCCTTCGTCGTCATGCACTGGCGCGGCTTCAGCCAGGACATGAACAGCCGCGCGGTGTACGACGACGTGGTCGGCGAGGTCGTCGCCGAGCTCCGCCTGCGCATGGAGGCCGTCATCGAGGGCGGCATCGCCCCCGAGCGCCTCGTCATCGACCCCGGCCTCGGCTTCGCCAAGCAGGCCGGGCACGACCTCGCCCTGGTCGCCCACCTCGCCGAGCTGCGCGCGCTCGGGCGCCCCGTCCTGGTCGCCGCCTCCCGCAAGCGGTTCCTGGGCCACGTCCTGGCCGGCGACGAGGGCTCCCCGCCACCCGCCCGCGAGCGCGACGCGGCCACCGCCGCCGTCTCCGCCATCGCCGCCCACGAGGGCGCCTGGGCGGTCCGTGTCCACGAGGTGCGGGCCACCGCCGACGCCGTCCGCGTGGCGCGCGCCGTCGAGGGAGCCCGGTGAGCCGGCGCACCGAGAGCGAGGCGGTCGAGCGCGCCAACACCGCGTTCTACGAGACGCTGGAGCGCGGCGACTTCGACGAGCTGTCCGAGCTCTGGCTGGACGCCACCGAGGCCGGCGACACCGGGATCTCCTGCGTCCACCCGGGCTGGCCGGTGCTCTCCGGGCGCGGCGAGGTGCTCCGCTCGTACGCGCTGATCATGGCGAACACCGAGTACATCCAGTTCTTCCTGACCGATGTGAAGGTCGTCATCCTCGGCGAGACCGCGCTCGTCACCTGCACCGAGAACATCCTCAGCGGCGGCCCCGCCGAGGAGAGCGGCGAGCTGGGCCCGCTCGTCGGCCAGCTCGTGGTCGCCACCAATGTGTTCCGCCGCACATCCCAGGGCTGGCGGCTCTGGTCCCACCACGGCTCGCCGGTGCTCGCCGAATCGGGAGACGAAGAGCCGGAAGAGGACTGAATCCGGGCCCGGTTGCGGGCCTCGCAGGGCTGAATCCGGGCACGATTGCGGGCTTTGCAGGATTGAATCCGGAGCCATCGGGTAGGGGCGGCTACCAGGCCTGTCCGGTTCTGTCCATAGCCCCCGTGGGCGAGCACTGTCAGTGCCCGCAGGTAGATTCGATTGTGGGCACCGTGCCGCCCGCACGCGGCCGCATGTCCGTCTGACCAACGACAGCAGGAGTGATTCGCGTGGATCGTGTCGCGCTGCGCGGCCTCAAGGCCCGTGGGCACCATGGCGTCTTCCCCCGGGAACGCGAGGAGGGCCAGACCTTCATCGTGGACCTGGTGCTCGGCCTCGACACCCGCCTCGCGGCGGCGGACGACGACCTGGCGAAGACCGTGCACTACGGCGTGGTGGCGGAAGAAGTCGTGGACGTCGTCCAGGGCGAGCCCGTCGACCTGATCGAGACGCTCGCCGAGCGCATCGCCCAGCAGTGCCTCAAGCACGAAGGCGTCCAGGAGGTGGAGGTGGTCGTCCACAAGCCCGACGCGCCGATCACCGTCCCGTTCGACGACGTGACCATCACGATCACCCGGAGCCGAGTATGAGCGTGTCTTCGCACGGGGCCGCCCAGAGCGACCCGACCGTACAGCCGGTGCCCGCCTCCGTGGTCGAGCAGGTGGACGCGGCCGACGTGACGCTCTCCAACCCGCGCCGCGCGGTCATCGCCCTCGGCTCCAACCTGGGCAACCGCCTGGAGACGCTCCAGGGCGCCATCGACGCCCTGGAGGACACCCCCGGCCTGCGCGTCAAAGCCGTCTCGCCGGTGTACGAGACCGAGCCGTGGGGCGTCGAGGCGGGCTCGCAGCCCTCGTACTTCAACGCGGTCGTCGTCGTGAAGACCACCCTGCCGCCGGCTTCGCTCCTGGAGCGCGGCCACGCCATCGAGGAGGCCTTCGACCGGGTCCGCGACGAGCGCTGGGGCCCGCGCACCATCGACGTGGACATCGTCGCCTACGCCGACGTCGTCTCCGACGACCCGGTCCTGACCCTCCCCCATCCGCGCGCCCACCAGCGAGCCTTCGTGCTCGCCCCCTGGCACGACGTGGACCCCGAGGCCCAGCTGCCCGGACACGGCTCGGTCGCCGACCTGCTGAGCGCCGTCGGCCGCGACGGTGTGCTGCCGCGCGCCGATCTGGAACTCCGGCTGCCCGAGTAGTCGTTACGCTTCTGAGGTCGATCTCCCGAGACCCGAAGGGCACTACTCCGTGAAGCAACTGCGCCTGGGCGTGCTGGCCGGTCTGTTCGTCGTCGCCGGGGTGCTCTCCTGGGCGGCCGCCCGGCTGTGGGACTCCGTGTCCACGCTGCCGAGCGTGCCGATCGCGGCGCCCATCGTGCTCGGGGTGATCGCGGTCATCCTGCTCGCCACCGCCCTGTCCATCCGCTCCCGGCTGCGCGCCCAGCGCGAGCGCCGCCCGGAGGCCAAGGGCGTCGAGCCGCTGATGGCCGCCCGCGCGGTGGTCTTCGGCCAGGCCAGCGCGCTGGTCGCGGCCCTGGTGTGCGGGATGTACGGCGGCACCGGCGTCTATCTGCTCAGCTATCTCGATGTGCCGGCCCGCCGCGACCAGGCGATCTACGCCGGCTTCTCGGTCCTGGCCGGCATCGGAGTCGTGGCGGCCGCCCTGTTCCTGGAACGCATCTGCAAACTCCCCGAGGACGAGGACGACAACAAGGCCCCGGTTACCTGACGTAGAACCTGACCCCGGTCACCGTGACGCACGCACGAGATGGCCGTTCACCAGGAACCCTGGATGGGGAGAAAGCCGGAAGCCATACAGCGTGAAGCGCTTCGTTCCCTCTGCCCTGCGCGGACGCACTTCGTGCACCCGGATCCACTCCGACTCAGCCAACTCCCATGAATGTTCCTCCGGCTGGAAGGTGCCTCGTCTGGGCCAGCTATCCGCTATGACCAGCTTGGACGCCCGCCCGTTGACCACCGGGGTGAAGCTGGCACCTATGATCTCCGCCAGCTCGGCAAGGAACGGCACGTTCGCACTGATGACGATCCGACCGCGCCAGGTCTTGGCCCGGAACCCGTCGCCATCAACATAGCCATCCAGGAACCCTTCGAAGGCATCAGTGTTACTCAGCACCACTCGCGGGAAGCGTTGCCGCATGTGATGGGCATCGCCGCCCACGAACTGCCGCATGAGATCTGCCAAGTACGACGAAACCACCCGCACCCTGAAGCCAGGCACATCCCGCTGCAGGAAGCCGGAGGGCCGCGTCACGGCTTCCAAACGCGCGGCCAGCCCAGTAGCAGCCATCAGGCTGGCCGCGTACCGCTCCGCGAAGCCCTCGTCGTTAACCACCAACGACACATAGTTCTTGCCGACGGTTCCGTCGGCGCACGTGGCTCCCACGAAGTAACCGAAGTCATAACCGGGTCGAAGCGTCGGCCGAACTCGGCATAGCTTCCGCGCAGGCGTCCACGCCACCATGGCGCCTGTCGCGTCCAGCACAGGCGACCAGCCATTGGGGTGCCCAGTTCCTGATCGCGAGCAACAGTGAACGTCGCCCGATCAGTCACTACATCGACGACGTCCCGCGCTTTGGCCACCGAGACCTCAGTGACCTCCGTCGCGACGGTGCGCTCACCATCCAGGCTCCACAAACTATGGCCGACACATACGTTCCTGGCCTGCGCATGCCCCCCGACCATGTTGACGATCTGCTTACTCGGAAGCCCCATCGCGATCCCCTTTGACCAGCGACCAACTCTGCTGATCCGGGACCGTACCGGGCACCACTGACAATCGACCTATCGCGCGATAATCAGGCTCATTGCCTCATTACGGGTCGCCGGGTCGCGCAGTTGGCCGCGCACCGCCGAGGTGATCGTCTTGGCGCCGGGCTTGCGGACACCCCGCATGGTCATGCACATGTGCTCGCACTCGACGACCACGATCACGCCCCGCGGCTCCAGGATCTCCATCAGCGAGTCCGCGATCTGCGTGGTCAGGCGCTCCTGCACCTGCGGCCTGCGGGCGTAGACGTCCACCAACCGGGCCAGCTTCGACAGGCCGGTGATCTTGCCGTCCGTGGACGGGATGTAGCCGACGTGGGCGACGCCGTGAAACGGGACAAGGTGATGTTCACAGCTCGATTGCACCTCGATGTCCTTCACCAGGACCATCTCGTCGTGCCCGAGGTCGAACGTCGTCGTCAGCACGTCCTCCGGCCTCAGCCACAGCCCCGCGAATATCTCCCGGTAGGCCCGCGCCACGCGCGCCGGCGTCTCCAGGAGGCCCTCGCGGTCCGGGTTCTCGCCGACTGCTATGAGGAGCTCGCGCACGGCGTTCTCGGCCCGCTTCTCGTCGAACTCGCCGATCTGCGCCTCGCCGTCCAGCGTCACCGGGTCGGTCATCTGTGCCTCGTTCCTCGACAGTCGTTCATGCGCGTGGCCGGAAAACAGCCGCGCCCCCACAGGCTAAAACCTGGGGGGCGCGGCATGCATTCCGGGGCCGGTGCGGCCCCGGTGCTCAGCTCTCGGGACGGTCCTCGGGGGCGGGGATCGCCTCCGTCGTCTTGTCCATCTGCACGGAGCCGTTGTTGGTGGCAGCACCGTTGGTGAGCGCCAGCTCCTTGGGCGAGAGCACCGGCGGCCTCGTCGACGGCGTACGCCGTGAGGAGCCGGTCCAGGCCGGGCGGGCCGGGCGCTTGACGATGCCCGAGAAGACCTCGGCGATCTGCTCCTTGCCCAGCGTCTCCTTCTCCAGGAGCTGCAGGACCAGGTTGTCGAGGATGTCGCGGTTCTCGACCAGGATCTCCCAGGCCTCGTTGTGCGCCGTCTCGATGAGCTTCTTGACCTCTTCGTCGACGAGCGCCGCGACCTCTTCCGAGTAGTCGCGCTGGTGCGCCATCTCACGGCCGAGGAACGGCTCGGTGTTGTCGCCACCGAACTTGATCGCGCCCAGACGCTCGGTCATGCCGTACTGCGTGACCATCGCGCGGGCGGTGGCCGTGGCCTTCTCGATGTCGTTGGCCGCGCCCGTCGTCGGGTCGTGGAAGACGAGCTCCTCGGCCGCGCGACCGCCCAGCATGTACGCCAGCTGGTCGAGCATCTCGTTGCGCGTGGTCGAGTACTTGTCCTCGTCCGGCAGGACCATGGTGTAACCCAGGGCCCGGCCGCGCGACAGGATCGTGATCTTGTGGACCGGGTCCGAGTTGGGGGAAGCCGCGGCGACCAGGGCGTGACCGCCCTCGTGGTACGCGGTGATCTTCTTTTCCTTCTCGGACATGATCCGCGTCCGCTTCTGCGGACCCGCCACGACGCGGTCGATCGCCTCGTCGAGCGCGTTGTTGTCGACCAGCTTCCGGTCGCTGCGCGCCGTCAGGAGCGCCGCTTCGTTCAGCACGTTCGCAAGGTCGGCGCCGGTGAAGCCCGGGGTGCGCCGCGCGACGGCCGACAGGTCGACGTCCGGAGCGACCGGCTTGCCCTTCTGGTGGACCTTGAGGATCTCCAGACGGCCCTGCATGTCCGGGCGGTCGACCGCGATCTGGCGGTCGAAACGGCCGGGCCGCAGCAGCGCAGGGTCGAGGATGTCGGGCCGGTTCGTGGCGGCGATCAGGATGACGCCGCCCTTCACGTCGAAGCCGTCCATCTCGACGAGCAGCTGGTTGAGGGTCTGCTCGCGCTCGTCGTGACCGCCGCCGAGGCCTGCGCCACGGTGCCGGCCCACGGCGTCGATCTCGTCGACGAAGACGATGGCCGGGGCGTTCGCCTTGGCCTGCTCGAAGAGGTCGCGGACACGCGAGGCGCCGACACCGACGAACATCTCGACGAAGTCGGAGCCGGAGATCGAGTAGAACGGGACACCGGCCTCACCCGCGACAGCACGGGCGAGCAGCGTCTTGCCCGTACCGGGCGGGCCGTACAGCAGCACGCCCTTGGGGATCTTGGCGCCGACGGCCTGGAACTTCGCCGGCTCCTGGAGGAACTCCTTGATCTCGTGGAGCTCCTCGACGGCCTCGTCGGACCCCGCCACATCGGCGAAGGTCGTCTTCGGGGTGTCCTTGGTGATGAGCTTGGCCTTGGACTTCCCGAAGTTCATGACTCGGGAGCCGCCGCCCTGCATCTGGTTCATCAGGAACAGGAAGACCACGACGATGAGGACGAAGGGGAGCAGGGACAGCAGGATCCCGAGGAACGGGTTCTGCTTGTCGGGCGAGACGGTGTATCCCTTCGGGATGTCACCGCCCTTCACGCCGGTCTGCAGCGAGTCGGCCATCGAGGTCGCCTGGGCGTCACCGATGTAGTTGGCCTGAACCTTGCTGCTGCCCTTGACCTTCTGGCCGTCCTTCAGGTCGATCTTGATGACCTGGCTGTCACCAGTGGTGATCTTGGCCTGTTCGACCTGCTTGTTGTTGATCGCCTGAACGACATCGGATGTGTCGACCGTCTTGTAGCCGCCCGACGAGCCGACGACCTGCATCAACACGACCACGGCGAGGACGGCCAGCACGATCCACATGACCGGCCCACGGAAGTATCGCTTCACGTCCATCCATACGGAGCGAGAACGCCCCGTCCCTCCTGCCCGTAGGTAAATGCTGCTGTGAGTATGACTAAGACTGTGTGTAAAGACTGTTCTTCGGACGGTACCCCAGCATTGTCACCCGTGGTCGCACGGTACGGCTGACAAAGGGCCCTTCCCCTGCTCCAACGGCGGGAGGAGGCCTGTGGTTCCCCGAACGGGCCGGGTTGCGTCAGCCGCCGTACACGTGCGGCGCAAGTGTCCCGACAAAGGGGAGATTGCGGTACTTCTCGGCATAGTCGAGGCCGTAACCCACGACGAATTCATTGGGAATGTCGAAGCCGATCCACTTCACGTCGATCGCAACCTTTGCGGCATCCGGCTTACGGAGCAGCGTGCAGACCTCGAGGGAGGCGGGCTCGCGCGATCCGAGGTTGGAAAGAAGCCACGACAGGGTCAGGCCCGAGTCGATGATGTCCTCGACGATCAGGACGTGCTTGCCCTTGATGTCGGTGTCGAGGTCCTTGAGGATCCGCACGACGCCGGAGGACTGGGTGCCCGCACCGTACGAGGAGACGGCCATCCAGTCCATGGTGACCGGGGTGGACAGCGCGCGGGCCAGATCCGCCATGACCATGACGGCGCCCTTGAGGACTCCGACGATGAGCAGGTCCTTGCCCGCGTACTCCGCGTCGATCTTCCCGGCCAGCTCCGCCAGCTTCGCGTCGATCTCTTCCTTGGTGATGAGCACCGACTGGAGGTCGGTGCCCATGTCCTTCTCGTTCACCCGGGCCGCTTTCTTGGGGGGTTCTGTTGTCCGTACGCGAGCCGAGTGACGTGCGTGGTCTCAGCTCTGCCGAATGACCAGTCTGCCACCCTGGCGACGAGCGACGACGCGGCCGGGGAGATTGATGGCCCGCTGGCCGCGCCAGCTGGTGATCAGCTTGTCGACCTCCTCCACATGGCGGGCGAAGAGCGAACCGGCGGGCGCGCCCGCCCCGATGACCTCCCGGCGCACGATGCGGCGGCGCACGGCGGGCGGCAGCGCGTAGAGCTTCGCGCATTCGAGCAGCCCCGCGTCGTCCCGTACGGTCGCGTCCGCCTGGAGGGCCCAGGCGTCCAGGGCGTCGGCGTCGTCGCGGGAGAGCTGGGCGGTGCGGGCCAGCGCCTCGACGACGCCCTTGCCGAGCGCCTTCTCAAGCGCGGGCAGGCCCTCCTGGCGCAGCCGGGAGCGGGTGTAGGCGGGGTCGGCATTGTGCGGGTCGTCCCAGACGGGCAGCGCCTGCACCATGCAGGCCTTGCGGGCGGTCTGGCGGTCGATCTCCAGGAAGGGGCGCCGGTAGCGGCCCGCCGCCCCCGAGACGGCGGCCATGCCGGACAGGGAGCGGGTGCCGGAGCCGCGGGCGAGGCCGAGCAGCACGGTCTCGGCCTGGTCGTCGCGGGTGTGGCCGAGCAGGATCGCGGCGGCGCCGTGGCGCTCGGCTGCGGCGTCCAGGGCGGCGTAGCGGGCGTCCCGGGCGGCGGCCTCGGGGCCTCCCTCACGGCCCACGTGGACGGCGATGGCCTCGGCGGGCTCCAGGCCGAGGCCCGTCATGCGGGACACGACCTCGGCGGCCCGCAGGTCGGAGCCGTGCTGCAGGCCGTGGTCGACGGTGATGCCGCCGGCGCGCAGCGAGAGTTTGCGGGATTCGAAGGCGAGGGCGGAGGCGAGCGCCATGGAGTCGGCGCCGCCGGAGCAGGCCACGAGCACGAGGGGCGCGGGCGGCGCGGTGAGCAGGCCGGCCCCGGGACCGGCACAGGCTCCCGCGCTCACGGCGGCAGCGGCGCTCTCATGGTCGCGGGAGTGTTCGTTCAGTACGTCGTGGAGTACGCGGCGAACCGCCAGGCGTATCGCTGCGACCGCAGGATGGGGACCCATGTCCGGTGCCCTTCGGTGTTGGGGGTGCCTCTGGTGCGGAGAGGAAGCGGGGGGAATCAGAGGGAGCAGGAGGGAAGTTCAGTCACACAGAGTGCGTAGATGGTGACAGAACAGAGCCGTTACCCGAGCATTGCACGCCTACCCATGCCTCACGGTCCCTCGGATGGGTGATTCCCGCGTTGACACCCGCCTACCGGCGGCTTTTCGCTCAGGACTCCGCCTTGCGGTGCACGCGCGCGACCCAGTCCGCCGGCTTGGCGATCTCGGCCTTGGTGGGGAGCGTGTTCGGCGATGTCCACACCCGATTGAAGCCGTCCATGCCGACCTCGTCCACCACGGCCCGCACGAAGCGCTCGCCGTCGCGGTACTGACGCAGCTTGGCGTCGAGGCCGAGCAGCTTGCGCAGCGCCATGTCGAGCCGGGAGGCCCCCTTGGCCCTGCGCTCCTTGAACTTCTCGCGGATCTCGGCCACCGAGGGCACGACCTGCGGCCCGACCCCGTCCATCACGTAGTCCGCGTGGCCTTCGAGCAGCGACATGACGGCGGTGAGCCGGCCGAGGATCTCGCGCTGGGCCGGCGTCTGCACCAGTTCCACGAGCGAGCGTCCCTCCTCGCCCTCCTCGCCCTCGGGACGGCCCCCGGCCAGCGACTGGGCGGCCTCGCGCAGCCGCTCCAGGACCGTCATCGGGTCGACCTCGGTCTCGCCGAGGAATGACTGGATCTCGCCCTCCAGGTGGTCGCGCAGCCAGGGCACGGCCGTGAACTGGGTGCGATGGGTCTCCTCGTGGAGGCACACCCAGAGCCGGAAGTCGTGCGGGGCGACGTCGAGTTCGCGCTCGACGTGGACGATGTTGGGCGCCACCAGGAGCAGCCGGCCCCCGCCGCCGGGCGCCGCCGGGAGCTCGCGGGTCGCGGGCGCGAACGTCTCGTACTGGCCGAGGACCCGCGAGGAGAGGAAGCTCAGGAGCATGCCCAGCTCGACGCCGGTGACCTTGCCGCCGACCGCGCCGAGCACGGCCCCGCCGGGGATGTTCCCGCGGCGTTCCTGCATCTTGTCGAGGAGCGGCCGCAGGACCTCGCGGAAGCCCGCGACGTTCGCCCGCACCCAGCCGGCCCGGTCGACGACCAGGACCGGGGTGTCCTCGGGCTCGGCGCCCTCCGGGATCATCCGGGTGAACGCCCGTACGTGCTCCTCGGCGGCCTTGGCGTGCCGGCGGAGCTCGGCGACGATCTCGCGCGCCTCGTCGCGGCTCACGTCGGGGCCCGGCCGCACCAGTCGGGTCGCGGTCGCGACCGCGAGGTTCCAGTCGACCATCCCAGAGGTACCTGCACCGCCGATGCCAGTCATGCGTCAACCGTACGTTGTCGGCCCCTGAAGGGAACCCGGTTGGCGCCGCTCAGTGCGCCGTGAGCCGGGTGGCGAGCCGGTCGAGCGCCTTCTGTACGGGGGCCGGGTCGGCGCCCGGAGTGCCCGTCGACAGGAACGCGAACGCGAGGAGGTGGCCGCTCGCGTCCACGACCGTCCCGGCCAGGGTGTTGACCCCCGCGCCGCTGAGCGTGCCGGTCTTCGCGCGAACCAGGCCGGTGGCCGCGGAGGCCGTGTCGTAGCGCCCGCTGAGGGTGCCGGTGAAGCCGGCGACGGGCAGGCCGGTCAGGATCGGGCGCAGCTCGGGCCGGGCCGGGTCGGCGGCCTTGGCGAGCAGCCGGGTGAGGAGGTCCGGGGTGACCTTGTCGACTCGGTTCAGGCCGCTGCCGTCCGCGAACACGACTCCGTTCAAAGGGAGTTGGAGTTTGGCGAGCTGCGCGGGCACGGCCGCCGCGCCGCCGTCGAAGCTCGCGGGCCTGCCGGTGGCGATCGCGGTCGCGCGGTTCAGGGCCTCGGCGATGTCGTTGTCACTGTTGGTCAGCATCCGCTCGACGATCTCGGGCAGCGGCGCGGACAGCGTGCTCGCCACCGGCTTGGCACCGGCGGGCGCGGCGGCGGACACCGGCCCGTCCACCCGCACCCCGCGGGCGCGCAGCAGCTCGGCGAAGGCCCGTGCGGTGTCGCCCGCGGGGTCGGAGGTGCGCGCCGCGGGCCCGCTGTCGGAGCTGTCCGTACGCCCCTCGTCGGTCATCAGCGCGACGACCGGCGCGAGGTTCTCGTTCGCCCCGATCGGATGCACCGCAGGGCCGCTGAACAGCGCGGTGTCGTAGGCCAGTTGTACGTTGCCGAGCGAGCGCGCCCCCAGCGCGCGGGCCGTGTCGTCGGCCAGGGCGGCCAGGCGAGCCTTGTCCAGGGTGGGGTCGCCGCCGCCGACCAGGGTGAGCGCGGCGGAGCCGGGCGGGGCCACCACCCTGGTCGCGAAGCGGTGGTCGGGCGGCAGCGCGCTGAGCACAGCGGTCGCGGTGGCGATCTTCACGGTGGAGGCCGGCGTCATGGCCGCGTCCGCCCGGACGGCATACAGCACCCGCCCGGTGGCGGTGTCCAGGACCGAGGCCGCCGGGTTCGGGCCGAGCGCGGGGTCGGCGAGCAGCCGGCCCAGGTCGGAGGGAAGGGCCGCCGGGACGGGGGCCGCGACCGGGGCGCCGAGGGCCGCGAGCACGCCGGGCGCGCTCGGCGCCGGAGCCGGGGCTTCCGGATCCTTGGGGGGCCCGTGATGTGCGCCACCCCTGCCGGCCCACGATGCGGCCCGGTCACGCTCGGCCTTACGCTGGCCTGAGTCCCACGGTCCGGCGAGGGCCACGGCCCCGGCCGAAAGTGCCAGGCCGACCGCCGCCGCACCCGCTGTGAGCTGCCATGTCTTGGGTCCCGGCACCGAGGACCAGCCCCTTTCGCGATCACACACCTGCGTGAGGGACACTTAATCACCAGAACTGCGTCCTGCCGCGAACACGGCATCGACGCAGCACCCGTCCGATGCATGTGCTGATCATGGAGGAGAGCCACCCGTGGAGTTCGACGTCACCATCGAGATCCCGAAGGGGTCGCGGAACAAGTACGAGGTCGACCACGAGACCGGCCGGATCCGCCTGGACCGTCGACTCTTCACCTCGACCAGCTACCCGGCCGACTACGGCTTCGTCGAGGACACCCTCGGCGAGGACGGCGACCCGCTGGACGCGCTGGTCCTGCTGGACGAGCCGACGTTCCCCGGCTGCGTCATCAAGTGCCGCGCCATCGGCATGTTCCGGATGACCGACGAGGCCGGCGGCGACGACAAGCTGCTGTGCGTCCCGGCGTCCGACCCGCGCGTGGAGCACCTGCGCGACATCCACCACGTCTCCGAGTTCGACCGCCTGGAGATCCAGCACTTCTTCGAGGTCTACAAGGACCTGGAGCCCGGCAAGTCCGTCGAGGGCGCCAACTGGGTCGGCCGCGTCGAGGCCGAGGCCGAGGTCGAGGCCTCCTACAAGCGCCTCGAGGCGCAGGGCGGCGCGCACTGACGCGCGATCTTCCGTGAACAGCGGGCGGTGCACCTTCACGGTGCGCCGCCCGCTGTCGTGTCGGCTCATGACCGACCACATACTGGGCACACGCACCCAAGCGGCCGGAGGGAGGCACGGGACCAGTGGTGGCCGAGCAGCACGATGCGGTGGAAGACCGCAAGCCGCAGTCCGACGAGGCACGCAGCGCCTTCGCACCCCCCGAGGGCGTGGAGCAGCCGCAGGTGCCCGAAGAGGAATCGCCCACCTCCGAGTTCGCGCTGCCCGCGGGGCTCGCCGCTCCGGTCGTGGAGGCGCCCGCCGACCAGTCGGCCTCCGCGTTCGCCACGCCGAGCACCTACAGCGCCCGTGACACCCCGAACGCCCTGATCACCACGGCGGGCCTGCCGCTGGTGCGGCTGTCCAAGGACGCGCCCTGGCAGGACCGGATGCGCACCATGCTGCGGATGCCGGTGGGCGACCGGCCGGTGGCCGAGCCGATCCAGAAGCACGACGACACCGGCCCCGCCGTGCCCCGCGTGCTCGACCTGACGCTGCGTATCGGCGAGCTGCTGCTCTCCGGCGGCGAGGGCGCCGAGGACGTCGAGGCCGCGATGTTCGCGATCTGCCGCAGCTACGGCCTGGACCGCTGCGAGCCGACCGTCACCTTCACCATGCTGGCCATCACGCACCAGCCGTCCCTGGTGGACGACCCCGTGACCGCCAACCGCACGGTGCGCCGCCGCGGCACCGACTACACGCGCCTGGCGGCCGTGCACCGGCTCGTCACGGACATGACCACCGAGGAGCACGAGGTCTCCCTGGAGGAGGCCTACCGGCGCCTCGCGGAGATACGGCGAAACCGCCACCCCTACCCCGGCTGGGTCCTGACCACCGCCTGCGGCCTTCTTGCCGGAGCGGCCTCCGTGCTGCTCGGCGGCGGCGTCGCGGTGTTCCTGGTGGCGGCGGTCGGCGCGGTTCTCGGCGACCGGCTCGCCTGGCTGTGCGCGGCGCGCGGGCTGCCGGAGTTCTACCAGTTCGTGGTGGCCGCGATGCCGCCCGCCGCGATGGGCGTGGCGCTCAGCCTGCTCTCCTGGAACCTCAGTCCATCCGCGGTGATCACCGGTGGCCTGTTCGCGCTGATCCCCGGGCGGGCCCTGGTGGCGGCCGTCCAGGACGGCCTGACCGGCTTCTACGTCACCGCGTCCGCGCGGCTGCTCGAAGTCGGGTACTTCTTCGTCGCGATCGTCGTCGGCGTCCTGAGCGTCCTGTACGGCGGGCTCCAGATCCACGCCGAGCTCAATCCGGAGGGCACGTTCAAGCCCATCGACCGCCCGGTCGTCCAGATCCTGGCGTCGTTCGTGCTCTGTCTGACCTTCGCGGTCCTGCTCCAGCAGGATCGTTCCACCGTGCTGATCGCGGCCGCGAACGGCGCGGTCGCCTGGGTGATCTACGCCGCGATCGCGGTCACCGCGGGGGGCTCGCCGATCATGGCGACGGCGGTCGCGGCCGGCGTGGTCGGCCTCTTCGGCCAGCTGCTCTCGCGGTACTGGAACACCTCGGCGCTGCTGTACGTCACCGCCGCGATCGGCCCGCTGCTGCCCGGTAGCGCCACGTACTTCGGGGTGCTCCTGATCGCCCAGAACCATCTGGACCGGGGCTTCGCCTCGCTCGCCAAGGCGTCGGCGCTCGCCCTGGCCATCGCGATCGGCGTGAACCTCGGCAACGAGATCGCCCGCATGTTCCTGCGGGCCCCGGGCGCGGGCCGCGCGGCAGCGAAGCGGACGCGCGGGTTCTAGGGGGACACCCCCTAGGCCTCCGGTGGGGTCAGCGCTTGGCGTGGCGGCCGCCACGCTGAGGCGCCTGCCCGTCTGCCACCTGCGGGTTCTTCTTGGCCTTGGAGCGGGCCCGCAGGAACTCGATGGCGATCGGGACGACCGAGACCAGCACGATCGCGACCAGGATCAGCTCGATGTTCTTGTGCACGAAGTCGACGTTGCCCAGGGCCGCGCCGAGCAGCGTGACGCCCGCCCCCCACAGGGTGCCGCCGATGACGTTGAAGGTGACGAACGGGCGGTAGTTCATGCCGCTGACGCCCGCGACGATCGGCGTGAAGGTGCGCACGATCGGCACGAAGCGGGCCAGGACCAGCGACTTCGGGCCGTACTTCTCGAAGAATTCGTGGGCCTTCTCGACGTTCTCCTGCTTGAAGAGCTTCGAGTCGGGCCGGCTGAAGAGGGACGGCCCCACCTTCTTGCCGAAGAGGTAACCCACCTGGTCACCGAGAACCGCGGCAAGCACGACGAGCACGCACACCAGCCACAGCGGGGTGTCCAGCTTGCCGGTGGTGACCAGGAGACCGGTGGTGAACAGGAGCGAGTCGCCCGGCAGGAAGAAGCCGACGAGCAGCCCGGACTCGGCGAACACGATGATCAGCAGACCGGCCAGGCCGAAGGTCCCCAGCAGATAGTCGGGGTCCAGCCAGCTCGGCCCGAGGGCAAGGGAAGTCACGGGTACCGGGCTCCTGGGTGTGGGTATCGGGCGGGCTGTCTGCCGTCGGCAGCCAAAGTTATCAACGTAACGCGCGAACTCGTGGTTCCAGGGGCAGGCTGGGTAGGGCCGACAAGGGCTACCGAAGGGGAAACCACATGGGCATCGAGGAGTACGGCGGCGGACAGGGCCCGCAGTCGGACGTACTGGTGGTGACCACCAACGACGTACCCGGTTACACCGTGCAACAGGTCATCGGGGAGGTCTTCGGCCTCACCGTACGCTCCCGGCACCTGGGCAGCCAGATCGGCGCCGGCCTCAAGTCCATGATCGGCGGCGAGCTGAAGGGCCTGACCAAGACGCTGGTCGAGACGCGGAACCAGGCGATGGAGCGGCTCGTGGAGCAGGCGAAGGCGCGCGGCGCGAACGCGGTCCTGATGATGCGGTTCGACGTGACCGAGGCGGCGGACGTGGGTACGGAGGTCTGCGCGTACGGAACCGCGGTGGTCCTGACCCGGAACTGAGCACACGCTCCACTGCATCAACTCTCCTCTCTGGAAAGGCAGTTGACAGTTCATGGCATTGCACCGCGGCGGCAGCGAGAAGGAGCACGGCGACGAGAAGGAGTACGGGCGGCTCGCGCTGAACCCCTTCTACGGGGAGGCCGACCCGGTCGGCTCGATGACCTCCGCGCCACCGCGGCACCGGCTCCCCGACCGGCCGCTGGCCCCGTCGACCGCGTACCAGCTGGTCCACGACGAGCTGATGCTCGACGGGAACGCCCGGCTCAACCTGGCGACGTTCGTCACCACCTGGATGGAGCCGCAGGCCACGGTGCTCATGGCGGAGTGCCGGGACAAGAACATGATCGACAAGGACGAGTACCCGCGCACCGCCGAGCTGGAGCGGCGGTGCGTGGCCATGCTCGCGGACCTGTGGCACGCGCCGGACCCGAACACCGCGGTCGGCTGCTCGACGACCGGGTCGAGCGAGGCGTGCATGCTGGCGGGGATGGCGCTCAAGCGGCGCTGGGCGCAGAAGAACGCCGACCGCTACCCCTCGCGCGAGGCCCGCCCGAACCTCGTCATGGGCGTGAACGTGCAGGTGTGCTGGGAGAAGTTCTGCAACTTCTGGGAGGTCGAGGCGCGGCAGGTGCCCATGGAGGGCGACCGCTTCCACCTAGACCCCGCAGCCGCGGCCGCGCTCTGCGACGAGAACACGATCGGCGTCGTCGGGGTGCTCGGCTCGACCTTCGACGGTTCGTACGAGCCGATCGGCGCGCTGTGCGCGGCGCTCGACGATTTGCAGGAGCGTACGGGTCTGGACATCCCGGTGCACGTCGACGGGGCGTCCGGGGCGATGGTCGCGCCCTTCGTCGACGAGGACCTGGTGTGGGACTTCCGGCTGCCCCGGGTGTCCTCGATCAACACCTCCGGGCACAAGTACGGGCTCGTGTACCCGGGGGTGGGCTGGGCGCTGTGGCGCTCGGCGGCGGAGCTGCCCGAGGAACTGGTCTTCCGGGTGAACTACCTCGGCGGCGACATGCCGACCTTCGCGCTGAACTTCTCGCGGCCGGGGGCGCAGGTGGTGGCGCAGTACTACACGTTCCTGCGGCTCGGGCGCGAGGGCTACCGGGCGGTGCAGCAGACCACGCGGGACGTCGCGCGGGGGCTCGCGGAACGGATCGAGGCGCTCGGGGACTTCCAGCTCCTGACGCGGGGCAACGAGTTGCCCGTGTTCGCCTTCACTACGGCGCCGGAGGTGCACCGGTACGACGTGTTCGACGTGTCGCGGCGCCTTCGCGAGCGGGGCTGGCTGGTGCCGGCCTACACCTTCCCGGCGAACCGGGAGGACCTGTCGGTGCTGAGGGTGGTGTGCCGCAACGGGTTCTCCTCGGACCTGGGGGCGCTGCTCCTTGAGGACCTGGGGCGGTTGCTGCCGGAACTCCGCCGCCAGGCCGGCCCACTGGGCCGGGACGAATCGGTAGCAACAGCGTTCCACCACTAGCCCCTGGGCCCCTGGGGGCTGCGCCCCCGCACCCCTTTCCGGGGCTCCACCCCGGACCCCGTTCGCGCCTGAAGGGCGCTCGTCCTCAAACGCCGGACAGGCTGGGTATGCCCGCACGGCCCGTACCCAAGAGACCGGCCAGGATCGACCCTGCCAGGGGCGCGGGGAACCGCGCGAGCAACCACCCACGGTCCGCAGCCGAATGACCCCATCACATCCCGCATCCCCCGGAGGGTTTAGGGAAGGGGCGGGGAGGGGCCTCCCGGGGCCTGGGGCGGAGCCCCAGCGCACCCCGCCGGGCCGTCCCCTACCCCCTCAGCCTCCCGAATCGCCCCACCGCCAGGGGCAGAAACAACCCCACCAGCACCACCGGCCACCCCACCGCCAACACCCCCGCATGCTCGGCCGCCCAGGACGAACCCCCCGCCCCCGCGCCCCACAACTCCCGCACCGCCGTGGCCGTCGCGGACAGCGGGTTCCATTCCACGACCGCCCCCAACCACCCCGGCATCGACGCCGGCACGGCAAACGCGTTGGACAGGAAGCCGACCGGCCACACCAGGATCTGCACCGCCTGCACCAGCTCCGGCCGCCCCGCCACCATCGCCAGGTGAATCCCGACCCAGAGCATGGCGAAGCGGAACAGCAGCAGGAGGCCCACAGCCGCGAGGAACCCAGCGCCCCCTCCCGGCCGCCACCCCATCGCGTACCCCACGCCGATCAGCACGACCAGTCCCACCGCCGACTGCAGCATGTCCGCCACCGCCCGCCCGACCAGCACCGTCCCCGACACCATCGGCATCGAGCGGAACCGGTCGACCACCCCCTTGTTGAGGTCCTGCGTCACCGCCAGCATCGTGCCTTCGAGCCCGAACGCCATGGTCAGCGCCAGCATCCCCGGGACCAGGAAGTCGACGTACGGGCCGGACACGCCCCGTCCGCCGCCGATCAGGTAGCCGAACACCAGCAGCAGCATCACGGGGAAGACCAGCCCGACCACCACCTGCACCGGCTGCCGCGCCCAGTGCGCCAGCTCGCGCCGCGTCATGGTCCAGGAGTCCGCGACCACCCAGCCGACCGCGCTCACACCGCCACCCCCCGCTCGCCCCGGTCGCTCTCCGCCAGAGACTCTCCGTCCCCCACAGGCCCGCCCTCCGTCAGGGACAGGAACACCTCGTCCAGCGTCGGCCTGCGCACCGCGATGTCCTCCGCCTCGATACCCGCCGCCGACAGTTCCCGTACGACATCGACCAGCACCCCCATCCGGTCCGTGACCGGCGCGCTCAGCAAGCGCCGGTCCCGGTCCACGGTGACCCCGGGCAGTCCCAACACCCGTACGGTGTCCGCCAGTTGAGAGGGGTCTCGCACCACCACCTCGATGCGGTCCGAGCCCACCGTCGCCTTCAGCCCGTCCGCCGTGCCCTCGGCGGCCACTCTGCCGCCGTCGATCAGGGAGATCCGGTCGGCCAGCTGGTCGGCCTCTTCCAGGTACTGCGTGGTCAGCAGGACCGTCGTGCCGCCGCCCACCAGCGAGCGAACCGCCCCCCACACCTCCGCACGGCCGCGCGGATCGAGGCCCGTCGTGGGCTCGTCCAGGAACAGCACCTCCGGGTCGGTGATGAGCGACGCCGCCAGGTCGAGCCGCCTGCGCATGCCCCCGCTGTACTTCCCGACCGCCTTGCGCCCGGTGTCCGCCAGGCCGAAACGGGCGAGGAGCTCATCGGCCCGCTCCCCCGCCCGGCGCGCCCCGAGATGGTGGAGCCGGCCGAACATCTCCAGGTTCTGCCGCCCGCCCAGCTCCTCGTCGACGGCCGCGTGCTGCCCGAGCAGCCCGATCCGCCGCCGCACCTCGCCCGCCTCCCGCTGTACGTCGTGGCCCGCGACCAGCACCCGGCCCGCGTCGGGGCGCAACAGCGTGGTCATGATCCGTACGGCCGTGGTCTTGCCGGCCCCGTTGGGCCCCAGCACCGCGTGCACCGTGCCGCGCCGCACGGCCAGGTCGAGCCCGTCGAGCACCCGCTTCGCCCCGTACCGCTTGCCCACGTCCTCCACGAGGATCGAGTTTCCGTTCACGTCCGCGTCCGGCAATCTCTTCTCCTTCACCAGCTCTCGCGAGGCAGCAGATGTCGCGCATTCAGCGACTCTCGCGAGGTAATCAAACTTGATTACCTCATCGAAGGTAACCGACCTCCCTCCACTCGTCAAACTTGATTAGAGATCGTCTCCGGGGTCCCGCTCACCCGTCGCGAACGGGTTCTCCTCACCGTCAGCCAGGACGCCCACGAACGGCTCGCCCTCGCCCGCGAAGACGTACGCCCCGCCCTCGATCCGGGCGATCAGGCCGCGGGTCCACTCCGCCTCGGCATCCGCGGAGTGGACCCACATGTTCATGATTTCGCCGATGTGGCCGAGCTGGCCCGGGCCCTCCTCCGGCGTGTAGTACTCCGTCGCCGAGGCGCGCCAGCCCGCGAGCTTGTCCAGCCGGTCGCGCAGCAGGGCGACCGCCTCCGCGCGCGGCAGGTCCACCATGAAGCCGAGCGCCGCCGACAGGACGTCCATCTTCTGGTCGTACGAGGCGAGCGCCTCGCGCAGCAGCCGGAAGAACTCCTCGCGGCCCGCATCCGTCAGCTCGTATTCCGTGCGCGGCGGGCCGCCGACCGTGCTGGGCGCCACCTCATGGGCGAGGAGGACGCCCTGCTTCGCCATCTGCTTGAGCGCGTGGTAGATCGAACCCGGCTTGGCGTTGGACCACTCATGGGCGCCCCAGTACTCCAGGTCGTTGCGCACCTGATAGCCGTGCGCCCGGCCGTGCTGACGTACCGCGCCGAGGACGAGGAGACGGATGCTTGACATGGCCGCAAGCCTATGGCTTCACCTGTCGCGACTGCCTGCGGCCTCGGCCGTCACGACGGCTCGTGACCTCCGCCGTGACGGCCCGCCGCACCCCGGCTCAGCCGTTCGCGAGATCCACCAGCTCGAACGCCGTCTTGCCGTCGATCGACTCGCGGATGATGTCCGCGTGCCCGGCGTGCCGGGCCGTCTCCTCCACGAGGTGCATCATCAGCCAGCGCATCGAGACCCGGCCCTCCTTCGGGAACCACGGGGCCGGCGGCAGCGGGAAGGTGTCGTCGAGCGAGGGGACCTTGCGGATGAACTCCTCGGTCTCGGCGGCCACTTCGTCCCAGAAGGCCAGCATGCCCGCAGTGGTCTCGTCGCCCATGAGCTGGAAGCTCTCGTGCCAGTTCGACTGGTCCCGCTGCTTCTCGTTGGGGCGCTGCTGAGCCATCCTCAGCCAGTTCAGTTCGGTCTCGGCGACGTGCTTGATCAGTCCGCCGAGGGAGAGCTCGCTGGTGCTCGGGCGGCTGGTGGCCTGCTCCTCGGTGAGGCCGAGGACGGCGCGGCGCAGCCCGCCGCGCTGGGCTTCCACGAAGTTGAGGAGAGCGCCGCGCTCGTCGCCGTGCGCCTCTGCGGGAACGTGAGTGGGCATGATCCGACCGCCTTCGTTCGAGTGCTGCATCCGGTGTACCGGCCTGCTGACAAGAAACACGGTACGAAGGAAAGAGGTCAGATTCTGTCCTCTGTCAGCTGTCAGCTGTCCTCCTTCAGCTGTCAGCCGCTGCCCTCTCTGTCCAGTGTCAGCCGCCCGCCGATATCCGTCAGAACGGGAACGGGCTGCGCTCGTGCTGGACCGAGATCCACTTCTGGGTGGTGAAGGCCTCGACCGTCGAGTCGCCGTTCAGCCGCCCGAGCCCCGAGTACTTCTCGCCGCCGAAGGCGACCAGCGGCTCGTCCTGGATCGTCGAGTCGTTGACGTGCATCATCCCGGTGTCGATCCGCTTGGCGAACCGCACCCCGCGCTCCACGTTGGCGGTGTGCACGGCGCCGCTGAGTCCGTACGGGCTGTCGTTCGCCATGCGTACGGCCTCCTCCTCCCCGTCGAACGGGATGAGCAGGGCGACCGGGCCGAAGATCTCCTGGCGCAGTACGGGAGAGTCGGCGGGCAGTCCGGTGAGCACGGTGGGCTCCACCAGGTTGCCGCGCGTGCGGCCCCGTACGAGCGCGGTCGCACCCTCGGCGAGGGCCTGGTCGACCAGTGAAGTCAGCGCCTCTGCCTGGAAGTTGTTGATGACGGGGCCGATGTCGGTGGCGGGGTCGGCCGGGTCGCCGGTTCTGAGCGAGGTCACCTTGGCGAGGAACTTGCCGGTGAACTCCTCCAGGATCGAGCGGTCGACCAGGATCCGGTTGGCGGCCATGCAGACCTGGCCCTGATACACGAAGCGGCTGAAAACCGCCGCGTCCACCGCGTAGTCGAGGTCGGCGTCGTCGAGGACGACCAGGGCGCTGTTGCCGCTCAGCTCCAGGATGACGCGCTTGAAATGGCTGCCGGCGACCGAGGCGACGTGGCGGCCGGTGCGGTCCGAGCCCGCGAACGAGATGACCTTGGGGACGGGGTGCTCTATGAGCGCGTCGCCTATCTCGGCGATGTCGGTGACCAGGACGTTCAGGAGCCCGGCGGGCAGTCCCGCGTCCTTGAATATCTTCGCTATGAGCCCGCCGCCGACGACCGGCGCGTTCTGGTTCGGCTTGATGACGACCGCGTTGCCCAACGCCAGTGCGGGGGCTATGGACTTGAGGGTGACCAGAAACGGGAAGTTGAACGGGCTGATCACCCCGATCACGCCGACCGGGAGGCGGTAGACGCGGTTCTCCTTGCCGTCGACCGGCGACGGCAGGATCCGGCCCTCGGGGCGCAGCGCCAGCTGGATCGCCTCGCGCAGGAATTCCTTGGCGAGATGGACCTCGTACACCGCTTTCAGCCGCGTGCCGCCGAGCTCGGTGGTGATCGCCTCGATGATCTCCGCCTCGCGCTCCTCAGTGATGCGCAGGGCGCGCTCGAAGACGAGTCTGCGGGTGTACGGATTGGTCTCGGCCCATTCGCGCTGGGCGCGCTCGGCCGCACGGTAGGCCTCGTCGACCTCTTCGACGGTGGCGACGGTGATGGCGGCGAGCTTCTCCCCGTTGTACGGATCGAAGTCGATGATGTCCCACGACCCGCTGCCGGTGCGCCACTGGCCGTCTATGAACTGGTGGGCGAGGTCGGTGAAGAAGGACATGCCATCCCCTACTGCTGTGTCCGCCGGCTCCGCGCGGTCAACCGCGTTACTGGCCTGATGTGACGTCATCCTACTGATGAGTCAGCTGAGTTGGAGGAGTCCGCGCAGAAGATCGCGGCTTTCCTCCGGGCCTGGGCTGTCCTGCTGGAGCCGGGCCATCGCCCGTTCGTACTGCGCGACCTCTTCCGCCTTGTCCAAATACAGTGCGGAGGTGAGCTGTTCGAGATACACGATGTCCGACAGGTCCGACTCCGGGAACCGCAGCATCGTGAAGGCGCCGCTCTCCCCCGCGTGCCCGCCGAAGCTGAACGGCATGACCTGAAGGTTGATGTTGGGCTGCTCCGACATCTCGATGAGATGCTTCAACTGCCCCCGCATCACATCCCGTTCGCCGTAGGGCCGACGCAGCGCGGCCTCGTCGAGCACCGCGTGGAACTGCGGGGCCCGCTCGGACACCAGGGCCTTCTGCCGCTCGAGCCGCAGCGCGACGCGCTTGTCGATCTCGGCCGCGGGCGCGCCCCGCATGCCCCGCGAGACCACAGCGTGGGCATACGCCTCGGTCTGCAACAGACCGTGTACGAACTGAACTTCGTAGACGCGGATCAGCGAGGCCGCGCCCTCCAGGCCGATGTACGTCTGGAACCAGCCGGGCAGCACATCGCCGAAACTGTGCCACCAGCCCGCGATGTTGGCTTCCTTGGCGAGGCCGAGCAGCGACATGCGCTCCGACTCGTCGCCGACACCGTAGAGCGTGAGCAGGTCCTCGACATCCCTGGCCTTGAAGCTCACCCGCCCCAACTCCATACGACTGATCTTGGACTCGGACGCCCGGATCGAATAGCCGGCTGCTTCCCGCGTGATGCCGCGCGATTCACGCAGGCGCCTGAGCTGAGAGCCCAGCAGAATGCGCCGGACCACCGAACCTCCGCCGGCCTCGACTGCGCTCGGCCGGGGGGATCCCCATGCCTCCCCTGCGGTCACTTCGCCGTCCTCCCCATCCAATGGTGGTGGGCAGTCTGCCATCAAAACGCTTCACCCCGTACCCGCGTGATTACGGAAATGGTCAAGGAGTGAAATCGGCCTGAGGAACTTCCGAGGAAGAAATGAGCAAGAAACGGCACGGGCGGGGACAGGTCGGTCGCGTGCACGTGCATCTGCCCTTGCATCGTGCCGAAGCATTCGGAACCATGGTCCCCGCGCACCTGCGTGCTCAACTGCGTCTAGTCGCTTGCGTCCTGTACCGCCACGGCCGCGAACCACGGGAGTGCCTCGCATGGGGACGAATGGATCGACCATGCTGGAGCCTTTTGAGCCCTTAAGGCAGGCGCTTCCCCCCATCGACCCCTCGACCGTGGCCGGTTCCGCGTCCTGTGCGCTGCCCGCCCGTTACGAAGCGGTGCGCGGGGCCCGGAAGTTCACCAGGTCGACGCTCACGCAGTGGGGCCTCGGCGAGCGCTTCGACGACGTCGCCCTGGTCGTCTCGGAACTCGTCACCAACGCACTGCGGCACGCCCTGCCCGCCGACACCCCGCGCGAGACCGAGGTGCCGGTGCGGCTCCATCTCATGCGCTGGACGAGCCGGCTGGTGTGCGCGGTACGCGACCCCAGCAACGAGAGCCCGATCGAGCGCGAGAGCGACGACTTCGGGGCGGAGTCCGGCCGCGGCCTGTTCCTGGTCGAGTCCTTCGCCGACAGCTGGGGCTGGCACCCGCTGTCGGGCGCGATCAGCGGCAAGGTCGTATGGGCGCTGTTCCGGCTGGCACCGGCGGAGTGAGCTGACAGATTTCAGAGTCTGCCGCCTGTCAGCGGCCACCTGTCAGTGGTCGTCTGTCAGTGGTCGTCTGTCAGCCGACGGCCGTGAGTCGCCATCCCTGAGTCGTCCTGGTCGAGTGGTCGTGGGCGAGTGGTCATGGGTGAGTGGTCATGCGTAAGTGGTCACCGGCGGGTCGCCGCCTGTCGGCCGCGGCCCTCAGTCGACTATCAGATGGTCGAACTCGCCGTCCTTGATGCCGAGCAGCATCGCCTCTATCTCCGCCCTGGTGTAGACCAGGGCAGGCCCGTCCGGATGGCGTGAGTTGCGTACCGCCACCCCTCCACCGGGCAGTTTGGCGAATTCGACGCAGGATCCCTGCGAGTTGCTGTGCCTGCTCTTCTGCCACGCGGCACCCTGAAGCTCCGCTGCCGCCATGCCGTTGTACGCGTGGTGCAAGGTCGCTCCCGGGATGTGCAGACGTGCAACTGTGAATGGTCAACTGCCCCGGATCATATCTGTGTTCATGTGCGCATGCATGGGAAGATGCACGTGCACGGGGGGTGCCCGGGCAATTACACCCGCTCCCGGGCCGGACCGCTCGTGCGGGCCCGCCGGGGCGCGGCCGCCGACACGTGCCCGACGCGTACCTGCACGTCCCTCAGCAAGAGACGCACAGGAGGGCCCGCTGGTTCAGACCTGTGCGGCGCGGCACGGCTGGTAGCTTGTCGCGGTCCCAGACACCGTTCACAGGGGGAAGACACACCGTGCACAGGCACATACGCACCGCCGGACTCGCCGCGGCCGGGCTCTCGGTCGCACTCGTCCTGACCGGCTGCGGCAGCAGCAAGAGCGATGACAAGCCGGCCACCAAGTCACCGTCCGGCTCGGACAGCTCCTCGCCGGCGAGGGGCGGCAACGGCACTCCGGCCAAGTCCAGTGACCTGCAGGGAAGTTGGACCGCGAAGGTCGGTACCAAGGCCGTCACCATGGCCATCGCGGACAAGGGCGTGGCCCTGCTCTCCCCGCACGTGTGCTCCGGCACCGTCGCCGAGACCTCCGGCATGACGATGCTGACCATGAAGTGCGCCGACGGGAACACCGATCGCACCCAGGGCATGGCCACGATCAAGGGCGGCAACCTCGAGGTCAAGTGGGAGGGTGGCGGGACGGAATCCTTCACCCGCGGCAAGGCGGGCTCGCTCCCGACCGACCTCCCCACGGCAGGTCTCCCGACGGCCGGCCTCCCGACCCCGTGACGCCGGGAAAACCTGAGAACTACAGGTGAACCCGACTCCCTTACGGCTTGGGAGAGCTGGGTACCGTCAGGGCGTCGGTCAGGTCGTCGAGGCAGTGCACGACCAGGCCGGCGCCCCTGCGCACCACGCGGTCGGGCACGCCCTCGCCGTCCCAGGCGGCCAGGGCCTGCTCGACCCCCTCCCACCGCGGCACGCGCCGCTCGCGCACCGCCTTCGCGCCCTGCTCGGTGGCCTCCCGCAGCGCCTCGGCGAACTTCGCGGCGGCCGGTACCGGCACCGCGTCCCGGTCCGGCAGGTGCGCCTCCATCAGCATGGCCGTACGCCCCAACTGGCTGAGCGCGTGGGCGGCTTCCTCGGCCGCCGAACGCGACAGTCCCCGGTGCCGCACCGGCTCGTGGGTGGCCTTGTCGAGCGCCTCTTGCCAGGCGATGCGGGCCGCGCGCGTGTCGAGGAGCGCCTGGCGGATCTCGTCGGAGGCGCGCCCCGGGTCGGCGTAGTGGGCGACGACGGCGGAGGCGTAACGGCCGTTCGCGGCAAGCCAGTCGGCGAGTCGGGTGCGCAGGCGCGGTGTCTCCCAGGCCGGGTAGACGGCGTACGAGATCATCGCGAGGGCGCCGCCGATCAGCGTCAGGAACACCCGGTCGGGCACGGTCTGCGTCCACTGGAGGCCGCCCATGCCGAGCAGGAACACGACGTACGCGGAGACGCAGCCGCTCAGCACCGCATAGCCCGTACGCATCAGCAGGTACGCCAGGAACGCGCAGGTCACCGCGATGGCGGCGGACAGGCCGGTGTCCGGGTGGGTGAGCTGGACGATGCCGGTGGCGAGCGCGACGCCGACGAGGGTGCCGCCGAAGCGGGCGACCGCGCGGGCGTAGGTGAGCGAGAAGTCCGGCCGCATCACCATTACGGAGGCCATCGGGGCCCAGTAGCCGTGGCCGAACGGCAGGACGTGGCCGAGCAGATAGCCCGCGGTCGCCACCGCGCAGACCCGTACCGCGTGCCGGAACACCGGGGAGCGGCGGTGGCCCAGTTCGTCGCGCATGGTGCGCAGGGCGAGCGGGACCAGGCGGGGCAGGGTGGGCCGCAGCAGGGGTTCCGCTCCTGCGCCGGTGCCGCTGCCCTGGGCGGTTTCGACGACGTCCGCGAGCAGTGCGGTGAGCCGGGCGGCGGCGCGGCGGGCGGGGCCGGTGAGGATGGCGCCGGTGTCGGGGGTGGCGAGGGCGGCCTCGGCGGCGGGCGGGATGACGGGGGCCTCGCCGTGCCGGACGGCTCGGGCGGCGGCGTCGAGGACGGTGCCCGCGGCGGCCAGCAACTCCCGTACCCGGTGGCGTTCCTCGCCCTCCGCGGGGACGCCGAGCGCGGGGTCGGCGAGCGAGGCGAGCACCGGCCGGATCCGCTCGGCGACGCCGCGGGCTCCGTGCAGTTCGGCCGGGCGGCGGCGGGCCTCGCGCGGGGTGACGGCGGCGGCGAGGCGGGCGGTCATCAGGGGCTGGGGGTCGAAGGGGGCGACGGGGTCGTGCCGCAGCCGGCGCGCGTAGTCGGCCTCCGCGGCCAGGGCGTCGGCGAGCGCGTCACGCTGGGCGCCCCATCTGCGGATCGGGAACAGGACGACGAGGGCGGCCTGGACGACCCCGCCGAACGCGATCATCCCGGCGTGCCCGGCGGCGTCGACGAGCGAGCTCGGCAGGGTGACGGTGACCAGCATGATCGCGACGTTGGACGAGGCGATGACCCCGACGGTCGGGCCGACGGCCCAGGCGAGCCCGGCCAGGAACGTCCACAGCGCGAGCAGCACGAGAAAGAACGGGGAGTGGGTGCCGACGAGATAGCCGAGGAAGGTGGAGATCGCGAGCGAGAGGCCCGAGGCGAGGGCGAGCACGGGCCTCGGGCGCCAGCTGCGCTGGTACGTGGCGATGGCGCCCTGGAACGCGCCGAACGCGGAGCTTGCGGCGACGGAGGGGCCGAAGAGGGTGAGGCTGATGCCGACGACGATGGCGAGTCCCGCGGCTCCGCGCAGCGCGACGAGCGGTTCGAGCCGCCGCCGCTCGACCGTCAGCCCCGAGCGGGCGGTCTCCCTCAGCGCCCGAAGCCAGCTCATGCCCCGAGGGTATCGGGAACCTGGACGATCCCGGCATTCCGGGCCACCGGGGTGCGCCCCGACGAACCGTCCCGGGGGGCTGCGCTGGGGCTCCGCCCCAGACCCCGGGAGGCCCCTCCCCGCCCCTTCCCTAAACCCTCCGGGGGATGCGGGGTGTGATGGGGTCATTCGGCTGCGGACCGTGGGTGGTTGCTCGCGCAGTTCCCCGCGCCCCTGGCAGGGCTGATCCCTAGCCCGTCCAAACAGTGGACTCGACTGCGGACCGTGCGTGGTTGCTCGCGCAGTTCCCCGCGCCCCTGACAGGGTTGATCCTGGCCGGTCTCTTGGGTACGGGCCGTGCGGGCATACCCAGCCCGTCCGGCGTTTGAGGACGAGCGCCCTTCAGGCGCGAACGGGGTCCGGGGCGGAGCCCCGAAAGGGGTGCAGGGGACGAAGTCCCCGCAGGGGGTCTGGGGGCACAGCCCCCAGGAGCCGGGCCATCCAATCCCCTGCACGGACGGGAGGGCGGGCAAACCCCCCGGGGGCGCAGGGGGCAGAGCCCCCGCCGGGGTCTGGGGCGCAGCCCCAGGGCTCAACCTCTCCGCCCCCTGCACGGGCGGGCGGGTGGGCAAACCCCCCGGGGTCTGGGGCGCAGCCCCAGGGAGGCCAGCCCAACCAACCCTGGGGCTACGGGTGGGCGGGTGGGCGAAGTTCTCGGGGCTGGGGCGAAGCCCGATGCGCTCGGTCCGCCGCCGCGCGGCCGTCCCGCCAGCCCGACTCGTCAAAGACGCCCCGCACCCGCGTCGACACCGTCCGCGGGAACATCTCCTCCGCCCGCCCCGCGACCGCCACCGCCCGCGTCGCCAGGACCGGTAGGAGCGAGCTGCCGAACTCCGCCTCCACGTCGCGGGCGGTCGCCGCGAGCAGGTCGCCCAGCCGGCCCGCGTACGCGAGCAGGAAGGACTGGCGGAACGTCTTCGTGCGCTTGCGGCCGCCCGCCCGCTGCGCGGCCTCCGCCTTCGTCATCGCCGCCGTGCCCTGGACCAGGAGCGAGGTGTACAGCAGCTCCACCGCCTCCAGGTCCGCCTCGAAGCCCACCACCGTCGAGAAGCCGAGCTCCGCGTTCCACACCGCCCGGCAGTGGTTCGCGGACGCGACCGCGTCGAGCAGGATCGCCTTGGCCGTCTCGTACGGGGCGTCCACCCCGATCCGGCAGGCCCCCGGCACCTCGTCGCCCGGCCCGCGCCCCGCGAGCAGCGCCTCGTCCACGCTGTGCCGCGCCATCAGCTCCTGCGCCTTGGCGGAGAGCGCCTCCGCCTCCTCGGGGAACCCGGTCGCCTCGGCCTTGGCGAGCAGCGCCCGGATGCGGCCCAGCATCTTGGGCTCGCCGTGCACCGGCGGCCCGAGCACGCCGGCCCCCGGCGCGGGCCCGGCCGGCTCGATCGCGGGCAGCGCGAGCAGCAGCCGGTAGAGCTCCAGGACGGCGGTGGCGTACGAGAACCGGTCGGCCCGCCACGCCTCGTCGGGCAGCTCGTCCAGCTGGCCCTGCCACCGCGCGGGCAGCCGCTCGTAGCGCCCGAGCTCGTCGCGGATCAGCCCGCTCAGGATGCGTACGTGCGGCTCGTCCAGATCACGCCGTACGATCCGTACGACATCGGCGGGCTGCCAGCCACGGTCCCAGGCGCGGCGCACGAACTCCCGCCCCCGCAGGGCAAGTTCGGCATCGGTGTCCGGTGCGGCGGCGAGCAGTGAGGCGCCGGTGTCGAGGGCCGCGTCGCCCTCGGTGTACAGCGCCGCGGCGAACGCGCGGTCGACGGCCTCCATCAGGGCGCCTCGTGTTCCGCGTCCCAGGACCGCCGGGCGTCCGCGATCGCGCCGCGGTGGTCGATCGACCAGTCCGCGAGCGCCTTGATCAGGTGCGTCATGCTGTGGCCCATCGCGGTCAGCTCGTACTCGACCTGGGCCGGCACCGTCGCATACACGGTCCGCTTCACCAGCCCGTCGCGCTCCAGGCGCCGTACGGTGAGGGTCAGCATGCGCTGGGAGATGCCGGGCACGGCCCGTTGCAACTGGCGGAAGCGGTGCACGCCCGCCGCGAGTTCGACGACCACGTACACCGACCACTTGTCGCCGAGCCGGTCGAGCACGTCGCGCACCCCGCACTCCTCCTGCGGCGTCTCGCAGCTGATGACCGGCTCGGCCGGGGCCGGGGTGGTTACCGCGATGTGCCCCACTGACATGAAAGTGCCTCCTTACCGATCCGCCCGCTGTCGATCACGATCGTCCCAGCAAACGAACGCGACAACGAAACGGGGGGAGCTTCCATGCTGCTCATCACGGGGGCCTCCGGCGGGCTCGGCGGGCTGATCGCCGAACGCCTCGCCGGCCGCGACGACGTACTCACCGGCACCCGCGCGGCCCTGCCCGGCGCCCGCCGCACCGACTTCGACGACCCCGCCTCCCTCCCGGAGGCCTTCGCCGGCGTCGACACCCTGCTGCTCGTGTCGGCCGGGTACGGCGAGGACGACACGGTCGTCGCCCGCCACGAGGCCGCGGTCTCGGCCGCCGAGAAGGCGGGCGTGCGCCATGTCGTCTACACCAGCCTGGCCGCCCCCGGCGACCACCTCCCCTACGCGCTGGCCCACCGCTGGACCGAGCGCCGGCTGCGCGCGTCCGCGCTGAGCTGGACGGTGCTGCGCAACGGCCTGTACGCCGAGCTGCTCGCCCACCTCGCCGCACCCGGCGCGGACGGCCGCATCACCGCACCGCTCGGCACCGGCCGGCTCGCGGCGGTCGCCCGCGAGGACCTCGCCGACATCGCGGCCCGGGTGGCCCTGGATCCGGCGGCCCACGCCGGCCGGACCTACGAGCTGGTGGGCGAACACGCCCTGGGTGGCGCCGAGTTGGCCGCCGCCACCTCCACCGCGTACGAGCCCGGCACGCTCGCCGGGGCACGGGCGGCCCTCGCCGCGTCCGGCGCCGAGCCCTTCCAGGTGCCGATGCTGGTCGGCACGTACTCCGCCATCGCGCACGGCTTCCTCGGCGCGACCGACACCGGCGAGCTGCGCCACCTGCTCGGCCGCGCCCCGAAGCCCGCGATCGAGGTGTACGCGGCGGCCGTGCGCGAGCAGGAATAGGCCCGGCCGCCCACAGCCTGTGGACAAGTTTCGGCGCGCCGCCTCCATGATCACGGGTGCGCGATGAAACCGTCGGGCGGTGCGGAACGTCCACAACGCGTCCCGAGTTCCGCTTGGGACCGGGCCCGCTGGGCATCCGAACGGACAACGACCGAAAGGACCGCCGTGTTGCGCCTGCGTACCGCCCCCCTGGCCGCGATCGCCGTCATCGCCGCCGGCCTGACCCTGACCGCCTGCGGCAGCGACAACGGCGGCTCGGACAAGGTCGCCACCGACACCCCGAGCACCACCGCCCCGAACGGCACCGGCACCGGATCGAGCTCCCCCGGCGCGGACGGCGGCCGCACCATGGCCCCCTCCGGCGGCAGCGTCGGCGGCGGTACGGACGCGGGGACCGGAACCGGCGGCGACCACTGCCTGACCTCCCAGCTCGCCTTCGCCGTCGCCCCGGGCAGCGGCGCCCAGTCGCAGGGTTCGCAGGGCGCCGTGACCATCACGCTGACCAACAAGGGCGCCAAGTCCTGCACGATGAAGGGCTATCCGGGGGTCGACCTGGTCGGCGGCTCGACCAGGTGGTCGCTCACCCGCGGGACCGCCGAGACCCCGAAGACGGTCACGGTACGGCCGAATGCCACGACCACCTTCAACATCTTCTATCTGCCGTTCAACAAGGGCGACGGGCAGGAGTTCAAGCCCAAGAGCATCGTGATCACCCCGCCGAACGAGACCCACTCCCACACCCTGCCGTGGGAGTTCTCCTCGGTCCTGCTCCAGGACGGGGCCACCCACCCGGGCACCTACATCAGTCCGGTGGGCTCCAAGTAGCGTACGAACACGACGAGTTGGCGCCTCACAGGCCCGCGCCCGTGAGGCGGTTGGCGTAGGTGGACAGCGTGTAGGTGCCGATGCCGAGGACGACCTCGAGGGCGTTCTGCTCGGTGTATCCGTACGACAGGAAGTCCTTGACGGCCTCGTCCTCGACGCCGCCCGCGGTCGCCAGGACCGCGAGCGTGAAGCGGCGTACGGCATCGAGCTTCGGGTCGGCGAGGGGGCGCCGCTCGTGCAGGGCGGTCACCAGGTCCTCGTCGGCGCCCAGTTCGCGCAGCTTGCCGGTGTGCATGGCCACGCACACGTGGCACTCGTTGCGGACGGCCACCGTCATGACGACGACCTCGCGCGCCACCGGCCCCAGGGTGGTCTGCTCGAAGATCCCGGTCAGCTTGAGGAAGCCGTCCAGGAGGTGCGGGGAGGTGGCGAGCCGGGCGACCGGCGGGGCGAGCCGGCCCAGGTGGCGGACGGTCGCCTCCATCGACTTGCGCGAGGCGGCCGGGGCCGATTCCAGGGTGTGCTCGGTGAACAGGGACATGACGCGACTCCACTTTCCGTACGGCCCGGATCGGACCCGGGCCCTAGAATGGACAACGTGGTTGACGAAAAAAAGGTAAACCAGGTTGTCGATTCGCGCAACGGCCCGCGTTCGGATCGCGGTGCGCACAACGCCGCCCCCGGGCCTGCGGGCCACCCCGACGCGCCCGGATACGAGCTCCCGCTGCTCCTGTTCGCCGGGTTCCGCTCGCTCATCGACCGGCTGCACGCCGAGCTCGCGCGCCAGGGGCACCCGGACATCCGGCCCGCGCACGGCTTCGCCCTTCAGGCCATCGGCCTGCCCGGGTCGACCGCCAGCGAGATCGGGCGGCGGCTCGGCGTCTCCAAGCAGGCGGCCGGCAAGACCGTCGACCGTCTCATCGCCCTTGGCTACGCGGAGCGCGCCGACGACCCCGACGACGCCCGCCGCAAACTGGTCCGGCTCACCCCGCACGGCCTGGACGCGCTCGCCCGGTCGGCGGCCGTCTTCGACGAGCTGCGGGCGAGCTGGGCCGACACCCTGGGCCATGACCGGCTGCGCGAGCTCGAAGCCTCGCTGCGCGCCGCCGTGCCCCCGGAGGCCTTCCGCCTCGACGCGTCCAGCTGGCTGGGCAGTTGAACGAAACCCTTGCCTTGAGCACACTCGAACACGCTTTGATGGCCCCATGAAGTACACACAGCTCGGACGCACCGGACTCCAGGTCAGCCGTCTCGTCCTCGGCACGATGAACTTCGGACCGCTGACCGACGAAGCCGGCAGCCACGCCCTCATGGACGCCGCCCTGGACGCGGGCATCAACTTCTTCGACACCGCCGACATCTACGGCGTGGACGAGGAGAAGGGGCTCACCGAGAAGATCCTCGGCTCCTGGTTCGCGAAGGGCGGCGACCGGCGCGACAAGGTCGTCCTCGCCACCAAGATGTACGGCGACATGACGCAGGGCAAGGCCTGGAACACCCCCTCCTGGCCCAACCACAGCAAGCTCTCGGCGGTCAACATCCGCCGCTCGGTGGAGGCTTCGCTCAAGCGGCTCGGCACCGACCACATCGACATCTACCAGTTCCACCACGTCGACCGGGACACCCCGTTCGAGGAGATCTGGCAGGCCATCGACGTCCTGATCACCCAGGGCAAGATCCTTTACGCGGGAACGTCCAACTTCCCCGGCTACAAGATCGCCCAGGCCAACGAGACCGCCGCCCGCACCGGACGCCTCGGCCTGGTCAGCGAGCAATGCCTCTACAACCTCGCCGAACGCCGCGCCGAAATGGAGATCATCCCGGCCGCCCAGGAGTACGGGCTCGGCGTCATCCCCTGGTCGCCGCTGCACCAGGGCCTGCTCGGCGGCGCGCTGCGCAAGGAGCGCGAGGGCGCCGGCTCGCGCACCAAGGGCGGCCGCTCGGCGGCGGGCCTTGCCGACCCGGCCGTGCGGGCGCAGATCCAGGCGTACGAGGACCTGCTCGCCAAGCACGACCTCGACCCCGGCGAGGTGGCGCTCGCCTGGCTGCTCACCCGGCCCGGCGTGACCGGCCCCATTGTCGGCCCGCGCACGCCCGCCCACCTCGAATCGGCGCTGCGCGCCGTGGAGTTGGAGCTGAGCGAGGAGCTGCTCGGCGCGCTCGACGAGATCTTCCCGGGCCCCGGTCCCTCTCCGGAGGCCTTCGCCTGGTAGTCACGTACGCCAAGGGGCCGGGCCGGGCCGGGAAGTCCCGGCCCGGCCCCTTGCCTTGAGCGCGCTCGAAGACGTTGGCTTGATTCCCATGAAGTACACGCAGCTCGGACGCACGGGTCTCCAGGTGAGCAGGATCGTCCTGGGGACGATGAACTTCGGACCGCAGACCGACGAAGGCGCAAGCCACGCGATCATGGATGCCGCCCTCGGCGCGGGCATCAACTTCTTCGACACCGCCAACGCCTACGGCTGGGGCGAGAACAAGGGCCGCACCGAGGAGATCATCGGCAGCTGGTTCGCGAAGGGCGGCGGCCGGCGCGACAAGACCGTCCTGGCCACCAAGCTCTACGCCAACATGGGCGTCGACGAGCCCTGGCCCAACCACCACAAGCTGTCCGCGGTCAACATCCGCCGCTCGGTGGAGGCTTCGCTCAAGCGGCTCGGCACCGACCACATCGACGTCTACCAGTTCCACCACATCGACCGGGACACCCCGTTCGAGGAGATCTGGCAGGCCATCGACGTCCTGATCACCCAGGGCAAGATCCTGTACGCCGGCTCGTCCAACTTCCCCGGCTACAAGATCGCCCAGGCCAACGAAATCGCCGCCCGCACCGGACGCCTCGGCCTGGTCAGCGAGCAGTGCCTCTACAACCTCGCCGAACGCCGCGCCGAAATGGAGATCATCCCGGCGGCGGTGGAGTACGGGCTCGGGGTCATCCCCTGGTCGCCGCTGCACGGCGGCATGCTCGGCGGCATCCTGCGCAAGGAGCGCGAGGGCTCGGGCTCGCGTTCCCAGGGCGGCATCGCGGTCCAGACCCTCGCGAAGCCGGGCGTGCGGGAGCAGGTCCAGGCGTACGAGGAGCTCGTCGCCAAGCACGACCTCGACCCCGCCGAGGTGGCGCTGGCCTGGCTGCTCACCCGGCCGGGCGTGGCGGGTCCGATCGTCGGGCCGCGCACGGCGGACCAGCTGGACGCGCCGCTGCGGGCGGTCGAACTCGACCTGCCGCAGGAGTTCCTGACCGCGCTCGACGACATCTTCCCGGGCCCCGGGCCGTCCCCGGAGGCCTTCGCCTGGTAGGTCCGCAGGACCTCGCAGGCGGTACGCGCCCGCGAGTGCGTACGCGTGGGGGCGGGGGCGGTCAGCCGACGGCGGCCGCCACCGCCACGACGACGAACATCAGCACGAGCACACCGGCCATGATCCGGTTCCTGGTCTTCGGGTCCACCCCTTGAGCCTAACCGCCTTGGCCGAGAGGCCAGCGGGCGACCGCCTCGTAGCGGGGGCGCTCGCCGGGGGTGCCGCCGCCCGGGAGGGTGCTGCGGATCAGCGCCAACTCGCCGACCTGCCACGGGCTGCCCTCGAACGCGGCGAGGACTTCGACGTACGTCTTCAGGTCCATCGGCGCCCGGGACCGCGCCAGGGTGAGGTGCGGCACATAGCGGCGGTGCTGGTCCATCGGGATGCCGGAGCGGCGGGCGGCGGCGTCCGCGCGTTCGGCGAGCAGCCGCAGCTGGTCGAGGCCGCCCGCGACGCCGGCCCACAGGGCGCGCCCGTCGAAGCGGCCGCCGCCGTGCAGCCGCAGCGTGAACGGGTCGGTGCGGCGGGCCGCCCTGCGCAGCCGCTCGTGCAGCTCGGCCAGGACCGCCTCGTCGGTCTCGCCCATGAACGCGAGGGTCAGGTGCCAGCCCTCGCGCCCGGTCCAGCGCAGCCCCTGCGCGCCGGGCAGGTGCTCCAACTGCCGTACGGTCCGGCCGAGTTCGTCGATGGCCGACGCTGGGGGCAGCACGGCGGCGAAGAGGCGCATGGGGACAGTCAATCAAGACCGGCCCCCTGTGCGAAGCCGCCGAAGGGGCAGGCGTAAGATCCCGTCGCTCGTTTCTGCGGGGCCCCGGCCCCGGCTTCCCTGGGGGGAAATCATCCATGCGGCCGACCATCCGCACCGCTTTGGCGACGGCTGCCGCCGTCGTGGGGTTCACCGCGACCGCGGTCGCCCCGGCCGACGCCTCCGTCGGCCTCGACCACTGTCCGGTGGGCAAGTTCTGCGTCTTCGACCGGGCCGACAGCCAGGCCTCGATGGACGCGTACGCCGGCCCGCAGGCCTCCGCCGAGCCGTGGGACGACGAGGCGCCGGCCGTCTACAACCGCTCGGGCGGCGACTTCTCGTGCATGTGGAGCCCGGCGGAGTTCCAGTACCTGGACCCGGGCCGCGACATGTACGTGCGCGCCCCGGGCATGGGCACCGCGCCCAAGCCCGCCCCGCCGCACGGCGCGAAGCCCCGTAAGGACGAGAACAGCTCGTTCCGCTGGGGGCGGACGCTGCGCGAGTGCCAGTCGGGCAAGGAGTACTCCGACTGGAACTCCGGCGACGGCGAGGACGCGAAGGCGCTGCCCTTCGGCGACCTCAACGGCGACGGCCAGGCCGACCTCCTCCAGCGCAACTGGAACGGCAGCCTGTACTTCCTCGACGGCGACGGGAACGGCACCTTCCTCGGCCGCGGCTGGAACGGCATGACGCTGGCCCGGCACGGCGACCTCACCGGCGACGGCAAGGAGGACCTGCTCGCCCGGGACAAGGCCGGCGTGCTGTGGCTGTACCCGGGCAAGGGCGACGGGCGCCTCGGCAAGCGCTCGCGCGTGGGCGCCGGCTGGTCCGGCATGCGCCGCTTCGCGCCGGTGGGCGACCTCGACGGCGACGGCCGCGGCGACCTCATGGCCCTCGACGCGTCCGGGCACGCCTGGCTCTACCCGGGCAACGGCCACGGCGGCTTCGGCCACCGCAAGAGCCTCGGCGCCGGCTGGGGCTCGGTCCTGACGTTCACCGGCACGGGCGACCTCGACGGCGACGGGCACGCTGACGTCGTCGCCAGCGACACGGCGGGCAGGCTGTGGCGCTACCCCGGCAACGGGCACGGCGGGTTCGGCCCGCGGGTCCTGATCGGCAGCGGGGGCTGGCAGAAGTACCCGACGCTGCTGTGCGTCGGCGACGTACTGGACGACCTCGCCTGGAACGCGCCCGACCTCCTCGCCAAGTCGGACCGCGAGCTCACGACGTACCCGGGCACGGGCACGGGCACCCTGGGCGAGGGGCGCGAGGACTGGAACTGGGCGAGGAGCGACATCTTCTGAACCCGGTACGGGAAACGGCCCGGCCCCCGCATGCGGGGGCCGGGCCGTTTCCCGTACCGGGTGCCGTCAGGCGGCCGTCACCAGAGCGGGATTCCTCGGGACGAACGCGAGGTGCCGGTGGCCGGGCCGTACGTCGACCTTCAGGCGCAGGTTGGCCGCGCGGGCCAGCATCAGGCCCACGCCGATCGCCGCCGCGCCGCAGATGAGACCGCCGAGCGCGAGGCTGACGCGGACGCCGTAGACGTCGGTCAGCCAGCCGAAGAGCGGGCCGCCCAGCGGGGTGCCGCCGGTGAAGACCATCATGAACAGGCTCATCACGCGGCCCCGCATCTCGGGGTCGGTGGCCATCTGCACCGAGGCGTTGGCGGTCACGTTCACCGTCAGGCCGAGGATGCCGACCGGGATGAGCAGCGCCATGAACACGCCGAGGTCGGGGGCCCCGGAGGCGACGAGTTCGAGCACCGCGAAAAGGAACGCCGCGAGCGCCAGCATCCGCAGCCGGGTCGAGGACCTCCGGGCCGCGAGCAGCGCGCCGATCAGCGAGCCGATCGCCATCAGGCTGTTGAACAGGCCGTACATGCCGGAGTCGCCGTGGAAGACGTCGGAGGCGAACGCGCTCAGCCAGATCGGGAAGTTGAACCCGAAGGTGCCCACGAAGCCGACCAGCACGATCGGCCAGATCAGCTCCGGCCGCTCGGAGACGTACGCGAGGCCTTCCTTCAGCTGGCCCTTGCCGCGCGGGGCGAGGCGGGTCGGCTGGAGCTCCTTGGTCCGCATCAGCGTCAGCATGATCAGCGGGGCGGTGAAGGACAGGCCGTTGGCGAGGAAGGCCCAGCCGGGTCCGACGGCCGCCATGACGGCACCCGCGACGGCGGGGCCGACGAGCCGGGCGGACTGGAAGTTCGCCGAGTTGAGGCTGACCGCGTTGCGCACCCGGTCGGGCCCGACCATCTCGGAGACGAACGACTGCCGGGTCGGGTTGTCGACGACGGTGACCAGGCCGGTGAAGAAGGCCGTCAGGTAGACGTGCCACACCTGGACGTGACCGGACAGGGTCATCACGGCGAGGAACAGGCCGCCGAGGCCCATCGCCGCCTGCGTCACGAACAGGATGTTCCGCTTGGCGAACCGGTCGGCTATGACGCCGCCGTACAGGCCGAACAGGAGCATCGGCAGGAACTGCATGGCCGTGGTGATGCCCACCGCCACGGAGGAGCCGGTGATCGTCAGGACCAGCCAGTCCTGGGTGATCCGGGCCATCCAGGTGCCGATGTTGGACACGATGGCGCCGGAGAAGAACAGCCGGTAATTGCGTACCGCAAGCGAGGAGAACGTCCCCCCGCCGCGCTTGTTGTAGGTGGGAGTAGGTGCGGGGGCGGATGGTGATCCGGTTCCCGTACTCAAAAAGGGTTCGCCTCCTAGCTATGCGCCTTACAGGTGTGCGAGCTTCTCCAGGACCGGGGCGGCCGCGCGCAGCTTCGCCCATTCGTCCTCGTCCAGACCTTCCGCGAGGGAAGCCAGCCAGGCGTTGCGCTTTCGGCGGCTCTCTTCGAGCATCGCCTCGGCCTCTTCGGTCTGGCTGACCACCTTCTGGCGGCGGTCGTCGGGATGCGGCTCCAGCCTGACCAGGCCCTTCGCCTCAAGCAGGGCGACGATTCGGGTCATCGACGGCGGCTGTACGTGTTCTTTGCGGGCCAGCTCACCGGGGGTGGCCGAGCCGCAACGGGCCAGGGTGCCGAGCACCGACATCTCGGTCGGGCTGAGCGATTCGTCGACGCGCTGGTGCTTGAGGCGCCGGCCCAGCCGCATGACGGCTGAGCGCAGGGAGTTCACGGCGGCGGCGTCCTCGCCACTGCCGTGGGACAGGTCAGACATGTTCGTTAGCATAACTCATTACTCTGGCTAAATACCACCGGGTTAAGCCCAGGTGTCCAGCGCCACACCGGCACCATCGCGCCACACTTCACCCGAACGAGTGAGACGCCTGCGAAAAGTGACGCGCGCGGCCCCTGCGGGCGGCGACCCTCGCTCCATGGGGACCAGCGTGCTCAGCCTGCGGATTGACGGTGAGCTGCTCGAACGGCTCAGGCACCATGCCGCGAAACGCGGTATGAGCGTCCAGGACTATGTGGTCCGGACGCTCATACGCGACGACTTCGACGAACGCTTCAACGCGGCGGTGGACGAGACGGAGCGGTTTTACGGGGCGGCGTGATCCGCGCGGTGGGCCGGGCTACGTGAGTCCGAGCGCCGGCATCAGGTAGTAGAAGGCGAACACCGCCGAGACGATGTACATCGCGACCGGAATCTCGCGGGCACGTCCGGCCACCAGCCGCAGCATCGTGAACGTGATGAAGCCCATGCCGATGCCGTTGGTGATCGAGTACGTGAACGGCATCATCAGCATCGTCACGAACGCCGGGATGGCAATCGTCCAGTCCGCCCAGTCGATCTCCTTGATCGAGGCGGACAGGATCAGGAAGCCGACCGCGAGCAGCGCGGGGGTGGCGGCCTGGGAGGGCACCATCGTGGCGAGCGGGGTCAGGAAGAGGGAGACGGTGAAGAGCCCGCCGGTGACCACGTTCGCGAACCCGGTCCGCGCCCCCTCGCCGACGCCCGCCGTGGACTCCACGAAGCAGGTGGTGGCGGACGAGGACGACGCGCCGCCCGCCGCGACCGCGATGCCGTCGACGAACAGGACCCGGTTCATGCCGGGCATGTTGCCCTCGGAGTCGGTCAGGCCCGCCTCGTCGCTGACGCCCATGATCGTGCCCATCGCGTCGAAGAAGCACGAGAGCAGCACGGTGAAGACGAAGAGGACGCCGGTCAGGATGCCGACCCTGGAGAACCCGCCGAAGAGGCTGACCTGGCCGACGAGCCCGAAGTCCGGGGTGTCGACGGGGTTGCCCGGCCACTTCGGGGTGGTCAGACCCCAGGACGGCACGGTGGCCACCGCGTTGATGATCATCGCGAGGACCGTCATCGTCACGATGGAGATCAGGATCGCGCCGGGCACCTTGCGGACCATCAGCGCGAGCGTGAGCAGCACGCCGAGGACGAAGACCAGGACCGGCCAGCCGAGCAGGTGCCCGTTGCCGCCGAGCTGCAGCGGCACGGTGGTGTGCGCGGCGTCCGGGATGCGCGAGACGAAGCCGGAGTCGACCAGGCCGATCAGCATGATGAACAGGCCGATGCCGATCGCGATGCCCTTGCGCAGGCCGAGCGGCACCGCGTTCATGACGCGCTCGCGCAGCCCGGTGGCGACCAGGATCATCACCACGAAGCCGGCCAGGACGACCATGCCCATGGCGTCGGGCCAGCTCATCCGGGGCGCCAGCTGGAGCGCGACCACGGTGTTGACGCCGAGCCCCGCCGCGAGCGCGATCGGCACATTGCCGATGACGCCCATGAGCAGCGTGGTGAAGGCCGCCGTGAGCACGGTCGCGGTGACCAGCTGCCCGCTGTTGAGCTGGTGACCGTACATGTCCTTCGCGCTGCCGAGAATGATCGGGTTCAGCACGATGATGTACGCCATCGCGAAGAAGGTCGCGAATCCGCCACGGATCTCACGGGCGATGGTGGAGCCCCGCTCGGAGATCTTGAAGTAGCGGTCCAGGCCGTTGGTCGGCTGGGCGGGTACCGGCGGCTGAGCTGCGGCGTCGACCTTGTCGGGGGCCGAGGAGGGCATGCGGAACCTCAGTCGTGAAGGGGCAGGAAAACGGCACGTACCCGAACTTCTTTGGACGTTTTAACGAACAGAATGAGTCAGCCGTAAGCCGTTTCAGTATGAATACATAAGGCGAAGATCACCATCTCCGCGCGTAGACCCAAGGGCCGACTGGGCGAGCCGCAGACCGGATTCCCGTGAATAGCCGCGCCCTACACTGATCGCATGGCGAAGTGGACACCGAAGCACGAGGCGCCGGAGCCCCTTGAGGGCCCCGTGGTCGCCACCATCACCGGCGGCACGATCCTCTGGTTCGTCCTCTTCCTCGTCCAGCTCCCCTTCTACGGCTGGTTCGACGACCACGGCCACCTGTGGTGGGTGTGGACCTGCCTGGCCGGCGGCGGCCTCGGCCTCATCGGCATCTGGTACGTCCGCGGCCGCGACGCGGCGATCAAGCGGCATGCCGCACAGCAGGCGGCCGACGCCGAGCGGGGCGCAAGAGCCGAAAGTCAGTAACTCCCGGGCCCTGCGTACCGCCAGAGGACCATTCGCCTCCTACCAGGGTCGGATGTTCGGCCGTCCCGGCAGGTGAAGCGGCCGTTCCCGCCGTACCGTCGAAATCATGACGCAGCGTGCCAAGATCGACGCCGGGGCGGAGCTCGACCCCGTCCATCCCATGAAGCCGCCCGCTCCGGCGGGGCGGGCCGGCGGGCTGACGACGGCCGAGGTCGCCGAACGGGTGGCGCGCGGCGAGGTCAACGACGTTCCGGTCCGCAGCAGCCGGTCCACCGCGGAGATCGTCCGCGGCAACGTCTTCACCCGGTTCAACGCGATCATCGGCGTGCTCTGGGCGATCATGCTGGTCGTCGCGCCCATCCAGGACAGCCTCTTCGGCTTCGTGATCATCGCCAACACCGGCATCGGCATCATCCAGGAGATGCGCGCCAAGAAGACCCTGGACGGGCTCGCGGTCATCGGCGAGGCGAAGCCCACGGTGCGGCGCGACGGGCGGGCCGCCGAGATCTCCACCTCCGAGATCGTGCTCGGCGACGTCATCGAACTCGGGCCCGGCGACAAGATCGTGGTGGACGGCGAGGCCGTCGAGGCCGACGGCCTGGAGGTCGACGAATCCCTCCTGACCGGCGAGGCCGACCCGGTCCTGAAGAAGCCCGGCGACAAGATGATGTCGGGCGCCTTCGTGGTCGCGGGCGGCGGCGCGTTCACCGCCACCAAGGTCGGCCGCGAGGCGTACGCGGCTCAACTCGCCGAGGAGGCGAGCCGGTTCACCCTCGTCCACTCCGAGCTGCGCAGCGGCATCTCCACCATCCTCAAGTACGTCACGTGGATGATGATCCCGACCGCGCTCGGCCTGGTCATCAGCCAGCTCGTGGTCAAGGACAACAACTTCAAGGACTCCATCGCCCGCACCGTCGGCGGCATCGTCCCGATGATCCCGGAAGGCCTCGTGCTGCTGACCTCGGTCGCCTTCGCGATCGGCGTCATCCGGCTCGGCCGCCAGCAGTGCCTGGTGCAGGAACTGCCCGCGATCGAGGGCCTGGCCCGCGTCGACGTGGTGTGCCTCGACAAGACGGGCACGCTCACCGAGGGCGGCATGGACGTCACGGAGCTGCGCCCCCTCAACGGCTCGGACGAGGCCTACGTACGCAAAGTGCTCGGCGCGCTCGGCGAGTCCGACCCGCGCCCGAACGCCTCCCTCCAGGCGATCATCGACGCCTATCCGGACAGCGAGGTGTGGCGGTGCACCGAGTCGCTGCCGTTCTCCTCCGCCCGCAAGTACAGCGGCGCCGCGTTCAGCGAGGGCGACGGCGAGAACAGCACCTGGCTCCTCGGCGCGCCCGACGTGCTCCTGAAGCCGGGCGACCCGGCGCTGACGGAGATCGACACGCTCAACGAGAAGGGCCTGCGCGTCCTGCTGCTCGCCCGTGCCTCCCGCGAGCTCGACGACCCCGACATCGCCTCCGACGCCAAGGCCAGCGCGCTCGTCGTCCTCGAACAGAGGCTGCGGCCCGACGCGTCCGACACCCTGCGCTACTTCGAGGAACAGAACGTCAAGGCCAAGGTCATCTCCGGCGACAACGCGGTGTCGGTGGGCGCGGTGGCCGGAAAGCTCGGCCTGCCCGGCGCGGCCAACACGGTCGACGCCCGCCAACTCCCCGCCGACCAGGCCGAGATGGCCGACGTCCTCGACTCCAACGCGGTCTTCGGCCGGGTCACCCCGCAGCAGAAGCGCGACATGGTGGCGGCCCTCCAGTCCCGCGGCCACACGGTGGCGATGACCGGTGACGGCGTGAACGACGTCCTGGCCCTCAAGGACGCGGACATCGGTGTGAGCATGGGCTCGGGCTCGGAGGCGACGCGAGCGGTGGCTCAGATCGTCCTGCTCAACAACAGCTTCTCCACCCTGCCGTCGGTGGTGGCGGAGGGCCGGCGGGTGATCGGCAACATCACGCGGGTGGCGACGCTGTTCCTGACGAAGACGGTGTACTCGGTCCTGCTTGCGGTGTTCGTGGTGTGCTCGCAGGTGGAGTACCCGTTCCTGCCGCGCCACCTGACCCTCCTCTCGACGTTCACGATCGGCATCCCGGCGTTCTTCCTGGCCCTGGCCCCCAACAAGGAGCGCGCCAAACCGCACTTCGTGCGGAGGGTGATGCGGTACGCGATCCCCAGCGGGGTCATCGCGGCGGTGGCCACGTTCGTGACGTACATGATCGCGCGGGCGTACTACTCGGGACCGGGCGAACTGGACGCGGAAACCAGCGTCACGACCCTGACGCTGTTCCTGGTCTCGATGTGGGTCCTGGCGATCATCGCCCGCCCGTACACGTGGTGGCGGATCGCGCTGGTGGTGGCCATGGGGGCGGCGTTCCTGCTGGTGCTGGCGGTGCCGTGGCTTCAGCACTTCTTCGCGCTGAAGCTGGTGGGGGCGGTGATGCCGTGGACCGCCGTCGGCATTGCGGTGGTGGCGTCGGGGGTGCTGGAGCTGGCATGGCGCTGGGTCGTACGCCGCTGGCCCGACTAGGGGATCAGCCGCCCCCCTCCCCTGCAAGGGGAGAGGGGCCGGACCAGCGCGTCTAGTCGAACCAGCGGTCCCGGGCCAGTTCATCCGTCCTGGAGGGGTCCTCCAAAAGCGCTGCCACCTCGAAGCGGCGAGGCCACTGGCCCGCCGCCCAGGCGAGGCCCGCTGCCACGCCCTCCAGAGTCGCCGCGTGGACCACCCCGTCGGCCGGGCGGCGCCAGTCCAGTTCCACGCCGCCTGCCAGGAGTTCCTCGTGCTCGACGTACGTCGCAGGCGTGGACGGGCCCAGCAGAGCGCGTACCGCCTCCGGCACCTCGTGCTCGACGCCCGTCGACGTCACCTCCGCCGACCCCAGCTCGCTCAGCCGCCCCACCTGGAGCAGTTCCGCGAGTTCGGCCGCGCGGGCCGGGGCCACCGGGAGCAGGGCGCGGCCGGCAGCGAGCGGCAACAAGTCCGGTGCGTCCGCGACCACGGCCTCCGACGCGTCGACCACCCGCACCTCCCCGTCCACCACCACCCGCAGTTCGTCCGGCAGCGTCACCTGTTCGGGGTCCAGGTCCGCCAACGCCGTGTACAGGGCGTGGAGTTGGGACCCGGTCACCGGGCGCGTCCCGTCCGCCAGGCGGCCGAGCAGCTCCGCCGCGCCCCCCGGCTCGTCGAGCAGCGCCGGCACCGACGTGCGTACCCCCAGCGCCCGCAGGACCTGCGCGTCGTCGAAGCCCGTCGCGTCCGCGGGCTCGTACAGGCCGGCGAGCAGCGGGTCGGAGCCCGCCGCGCGCAGGCCGGCGGGGCGGCGGCCGCCGAGGACCGGGTGGTCGCGCAGCCACCAGGCCGTGTAGGGGCGTACGGATTCGGTCGTGCCGTCGGGCAGCAGGACGCGCACCGGCTGGATCAAGGCGTCCCGCAGCGGCGGCCGGGCGAGCAGGGCGAGGGCCTGCGGCCAGCAGTCGTCGTCCACCAGGTCCAGGTCCCGGACCGCGATGATCTCCGTGGCGACCGGGGGCACGGGCGAGTCCGGGAGGCGGTCCAGGGCGTCTTCGCACCAGACGTCCACCGCGTCCAGGAGACCCGCGTCGTCCGGTTCGGCGAAGTCGCCGTCACGGGGCTCCAGTTCGTCCGGGTCCAGGACGACATCGGTGGCGCGCACGAGGGCGAAGGTCGCCAACACCCCGCACGCCGTGAGCGGCTGCTCTCCCCAGCGGTCCGCCAACTCGCGGTCGACCTCGGCGAGTTCACCCTCACGGATGACGGAGGCGAAGGGCGATCCCGGCAGGACGAGTTCGCCGGCGGGGGCGAGCTCTCCGTCCTCGTCGGGCAGGGCGAGCGCGCCGAGCCAGGGTTCGTCGCCGGGCGAGAGGTTCGCCTCGCGCACCAACATCAGTACGGTGTCGGCGAGTTCGTCCGCGTCGAGGGCGTCCTCGTCCCAGATCTCGCCGCTGTCGAGCGAGCCGGCGACGGCCGCCCGCACCTGAGGGGTCGTCAGAACGGCGCGCGGGGTCGCGGGCAGCGCGCCGAGCTTTTCGAGCAGGGGGTGGGCCGCGTCCGGGTGGGCGACCTTCAGGCCGAGGCGGCCCAGGTCGGCCGGGGTGTCGGAGAGCGGCAGCAGGATCTGGCGGGGGCCGATCACGGTGCGGCCGCCCGCGAGCGGCACGGGGAGCCCGGAGAGCCGGTCGGGGTCGACCCCGGCGAGCGTGTCGTACAGCCGGTACCACCACTCGGGGGCCCGCTCCGCCCCGGCGATCCGCTCGATGGCGTCGCCGAGCGGCAGCCGCCCGACCTCCAACGTGCGCAGTTCCGGGCGGCGTTCGAGCCCGGCGGGCAGCAGGGTGGGCAGGACTTCGGCGAGGACGCGCACCGTGTCGGCGCCCGCGCCCTCGACGACCTCCGCCTCGAACGGGCGCAGCGCGACGAGTTCCTCGGTGGGCGCGGCGGGCGCCAGGAACGCGACGCGGGGCAGCCGCTCCAGGACCGCCGCGCGCAGGGCGCCGTCCAGCTCGCCCCGGCCGAGCGGGCCGGGCACCAGGTCGACGGTGCCGGCCGACACCGGCCGCCAGGCACCGAGCAGTTCGGCGTACGCGTCGGCCGCGCGCTGCACCAGGAAGTCGGTGAGCGGGCCGGGTGCGGGGTGGCGGCGCGCGGTGTCCAGCGGGAACGAGGCGATGAGCAGCGCGGGGATGCCGAGCGGCTCGTCGGTGGGGGTGGGCGCGTGCACGACGGCGGCGGTACGGGGCCGCGCGGGCGCGCCGTCCTCGTCCACCGGGACCGCCCAGGTCACCGTCCAGTGCGGCCGCAGCCGCTCCTCGACGGGCCGGTCGGCGAGCAGGTCCGGGGTGATCGGCCCGTGATGGCTGACGACCCGCCAGCGATGAGCGACTCCGTCCCGGCTGTCGTCGATGTGCACGTAGGCGTCGCCGCCGTCGGCGGGCACGGCGCGCCTCAACACCCTTGTCCCGTCCGGCGTTTCGACGACGATCTCGGTCAGGCCGGGGAGGGTGAGGAGGAGGGCGTCGTCGATGCCGTCGAGGAGGCGGCGTACGAGATCCTCGGCGGTGCCGTCGCGCAGCGGGAGCAGCACGACGGTGTCGTACCCCTCGGGGGCGGCGCCCTCGGCGGGCAGCGGCAGCCTGAGCAGCGGTACGTGTCCGTCGCGGCGGCGCAGCTCGTCGCCCAGGCCGGGGCTGACGCGGGCGGCGTCGGCGGCCAGTTCGCGGGCCTCGGCGAGCGACCAGCGCACGCCGCCGGTACGTCCCACCACGGCGGGCTCGTCGCTGACGGCGAGCACCGCGGCGAACCCGACGCCGAACCGGCCCACGGCCACCTCGGTGTCGGCGCGCTTGGCGCTGGCGCGCAGGGTGGACAGCGACTCGACGCCGAGCGCGTCCAGGGGGGCGCCGGTGTTGGCGGCGGCCAGCAGGGCGGGGGTGTCGTGGGTGGCGGGGTGCAGGGTCAGCCGGAGCCGGCCGGTGGTGCGCGCCCGGGCGGCTGCGTCGGCGGCGTTCTGGGCGAGCTCCACGACGAGGCGGTCGCGGTAGCCGCCCAGTGCGAGGTCCTCCTCGGCGTTGGCGTCCTCGCGGAATCTGGCCGGGCCCGCGCCCCAGGCGTTCAGGACTCCGCGCCGCAGCCGCGCCGTCCCGAAGGGGTCGGCCCCTTCGGCCGCCATCGCCTTGACGATCACGCCGTACTCCGCTCTGTCCTGCCCCCGCGGGTGCCGGGGCTGCGGGCCGAAGGTACCGCGCGTCGGCCGCGGTCCTTCAATTTCCCCCACCCCGCCCGTGCCCGGTGTGCCCCTCCGGGGCGGGGGTCGCCTCTGCGGGGGCTGCGCTGGGGCTCCGCCCCAGACCCCGGAAGGCCCCTCCCCGCCCCTTCCCTAAACCCTCCGGGGGATGCGGGATGTGATGGGGTCATTCGGCTGCGGACCGTGCGTGGTTGCTCGCGCAGTTCCCCACGCCCCTGGCAGGGTCGATCCCGGCCGGGGCGGCATCCTCAGCCCGTCCAACGGTGGACGCTTTCAGCTGCGGACCGTGGGTGGTTGCTCGCGCAGTTCCCCACGCCCCTGGCAGGGTCGATCCCGGCCGGGGCGGCATCCTCAGCCCGTCCAACGGTGGACGCTTTCGACTGCGGACCGTGGGTGGTTGCTCGCGCAGTTCCCCGCGCCCCTGGCAGGGTCGATCCCGGCCGGTCTCTTGCGTACGGGCCATGCGGGCATACCCAGCCCGTCCGGCGATTGAGGACGAGCGCCCTTCAGGCGCGAACGGGGTCCGGGGCGGAGCCCCGGAAAGGGGCGCAGGGGACGAAGTCCCCGCAAGGGGTCTGGGGGCACAGCCCCCAGGGCTCAACCTCTCAACCCCCTGCACGGGCGGGAGGGCGCGCAAACCCCCCAGGAGGTCGGGGAGCCCGGCGCCGCAAAGGCCCCTACGAGTGGCCCAGATCCTCCGTCGCGTCCGGCGCGGTGTCCGGGACGGAGCCCTCGCGCGGGGGCCGCAGGGCCAGGACGTCGGGGGCCACCGTGTCCAGGACCGGCGGCGCCGGACGGGGCGGCTTCGGCATGACCGCCGCCTCGGAGTGGCCCCCGCAGCCGTAGTCCAGCGCCACGACACGCCCGTCCGCAGGACCGAATTCGTTGGCGCAGATCCCGAACGCCTGGGAGAGCGATCCCGCGATCGGGACGAGGAACGCGCAGGACACGCACGAGGCCGGCGCCGCCTGAGCCATCGCGGTCTTGCCGCCGAAGGACTCCTCCCACCGGTCGGCCGCCGTGTGCAGCCCGTACCGGGAAAGGACCCGCGCCCGCCGCATGCCGAGTTCCTCGGCGACGGCCGCGACGGAGCCGCGCGCGGTGGCCGCAGGGGCCTCCAGGTCGGACAGCTCGGCGTCCTCCGCGTCGACCCGCTCGGCCATCTCCTCGGAGACCACGGAGTTGGGCGGCGGCGCGTCCTCGCCGGAGTACCCCGGCTCCAGGCGCAGGTCGTCGGCCTCGGTGGGCAGCAGGTCGCCGGGGCCCATGTCGCCCGGGCGAAGGCGCTCGCTCCACGGCACCCACTCCGGTGCCTGCAGCGCGTCCGGGCCGGGCAGCAGGACCGTCTCGTCCAGGGTGACCAGCTTGGCGCGCGACGCCCGGGCGACGGTCACCGCCCAGCGCCAGCCCCGGTAGCCGAACTCCTTGCACTCGAAGAAGTGCGTGACGACCCGGTCGCCCTCCGAAACCAGGGCCACATGCTCGCCGACCACACCGGGTGCGGCGGCTTCCTCCGCCGCCTCGCGGGCTAGGTCGACCGCCTCGGCGCACAGGCGGTCAGGGGTACGGCTTCGCGTCGTCGCAGCACTCACAGGTCTCGCTTCTCTCCTACGCCGTCTCACGGGTGCGCCGGGGAGCCGAATGCGTACGGGTGGCGGGCGGAGCGGACCAGGGGGCCGCGTCAACGTCCGCGCCCGGGCGATCAACTGCCCAGCGGCTGTCCAGTTTCACTGACCAAGGGAGTCCCCCTTGCTCCGTATGAGCGTGGAGGCGCACCTTCTACGATCCATTCTGCGGGATCGCGGAGAGGCGCGCGGCCTTGGGCAGCCGCGGGCGGCGCGCCTGTCACGCTACCCCCTTCGTGGCCCCCGGCCCACCTGCGCGTCCGAATCCTGGTTCGGGTCGGACGGGCTTGGGGCACTATGGCGGGGTGGCAACCGCAAGGTCGTCAGGGTCCTCGGACACCGCCGGCCGCCTGCGCAAGGCAGGCCGGACGGTGGGCCGCGCCCTGCATCTGCCGTTCACCGGGACGGTCCGTTCGATCAGAAAAGCGACCCACGCGCACGGCGCCGGTGAGTCGGGGCTCGGCAAACTGATCGAGCTGCACGCGGTGAACGGCGCCGGCGACGTGATGATCACCGTGGCGCTCGCCTCGACCGTGTTCTTCTCCGTGCCGACCGACCAGGCACGCGGCAGGGTCGCCCTCTACCTCGCGATCACGATGGCGCCGTTCACTCTCCTGGCGCCCGTGATCGGCCCGTTGCTCGACCGGATGCCGCACGGCCGGCGCGCCGCGATGGCCGGCGCGATGCTGGCCCGCGCGCTGCTCGCCCTGACGATGTCCGGCGCGGTCGCCACCGGCGGCCTGGAGCTCTATCCCGCGGCGCTGGGCGTACTGGTCGCGTCCAAGGCGTACGGCGTGGTCAGGAGCGCCGTGGTGCCGCGCCTGCTGCCACCCCGCTTCTCCCTGGTGAAGGCCAATTCGCGGGTCACCCTGGCCGGCCTGCTCGCCACGGGCATCGCCGCCCCGATCGGCGCCGGGCTCTCCCGTATCGGGCCCCAATGGCCGCTCTACGGGGCGTTCTGCGTCTTCGTCGGCGGTACGTTCCTGGCGTTCACGCTGCCCCACAAGGTCGACTCGGCGAAGGGCGAGGCCAGGGCGCAGCTCTCCGACCGCAGCGGCCGCAAGCCCAGCCTGCGTACGGTCGGCGTGTCCGTCCTGAACGGTCTGTACGCCAATGCCGCGCTGCGCGCGCTCTCCGGGTTCCTGATCTTCTTCCTGGCGTTCCTGCTGCGCGAACACCCCCTGTCCGGCCAGAGCGCGGCCGTCTCGCTCGGCATCGTCGGCGTCTCGGCGGGCGTCGGCAACGCGCTGGGTACGGCGGTCGGCTCGCTGCTGAAGGCGCGCGGGCCCGAGGTGCTGATCGTGACCATGCTGTCCATCGCGCTGGGAGCGGCCGTCCTGTCGGCGGCGTTCTTCAGCGGCCTGATGGTCGCCGTGCTCGGCGCGACGGCCGGGTTCACCCAGGCGCTCGCCAAGCTGTCCCTGGACGCGATGATCCAGCGCGACGTACCGGAAGAGGTCCGTACGTCCGCGTTCGCCCGCTCGGAGACGCTGCTCCAGGTGTCCTGGGTCCTCGGCGGCGCGATCGGCATAGCGCTTCCGCTGAACGGCATCCTCGGCATGTCGGTGGCCGCGGCCCTGCTGGCCCTTGGAGCGGCCGCCTCGGTACGGGGCCTGCTGGGCGCGGCCCGGCGCGGCACCCCGCATCCCCGGGTGGCGTGAGCGACGGACGACGGATGTCCGACGACGGACGACACGGCACGCCGCACCCCCGCGCGGCTTGGCCAGGGGCGACCGATAGCCTTCGCTTCATGACCGTTGCGTTCACTTCCGGTAGGACCCGCCGGGCCGGCCTCGCACTCGCCGCTGCCTCCGCCGGACTCCTCGTCCTCTCCGCCTGCGACAAGCCGACGCCTCTCGCGACCGTGACGGTCGGCACGCACTCCGTCAGCACCGAGGCGTCCTGCCGCGGCGACGGCAAGCCGCTCGCCGAGGCCAAGCTCACCAGCTGCCTCAGCGGCGTCAAGGACGCCAAGTCGATCGACTACGCGCCCGGCTCGACCCTGCGCCTCGGCGTCGACCCCAAGGTCGTCGAGGACGGCAGCAAGTGGATCGCACTGCTCGACGGCAGCCCGATCACCGAGCCGTCCGCCCAGACCTACCGGAGCTTCCCCGGCGCCGACGTCTTCTCGACCGGCGGGCAGGGTGCCGCGCCGAAGGAGAAGAAGGTCAGCATCATTCAGGTCGACAAGGACAACAAGCCCGAGTCGGTCTGGAGCTTCACGCTCAAGCGCACCAACTCCTGACGGCCGGGCCCCGCCTGATGCGTGTGCTGGTCGTGACCGCGGTGGCGGCGGAGGCGGACGCCGTCGCCGCCGGTCTCGGCGCCGCCGGATACGCGCGCCTCGGCGAGGAGTTCGTCCGGCGCGCCCTGGTCGCCGGGCCGGACAGCCCCGCACCGCTGACCCGGCACGGACGCGCGGGGCACGAGATCGATGTCTACCCGGCGGGCGTCGGCCCCGCCGCGGCCGCCGCGGGCACCGCCCACGCCCTCGGCCGGGGTTCCCGCTACGACCTGGTGATCTCGGCCGGCATCGGCGGCGGCTTCCCCGCCGTCGCCCCGATCGGCTCCGTCGTCGTGTCCTCGCGCATCATCGCGGCCGACTTGGGCGCGGGCTCCGCCGAGGGCTTCATCCCCGTCACCGAACTCGGCTTCGGCCGCCACGAAGTCTACGTACTCGGCTCGCTCGGCCGCCGCGCGATGCGGGCGCTGGGCGCCTTGTACGGCCCCGTCCTCACCGTCACCACCGCCACCGGCACCGCCGGGCGCGCCGCCGAACTCCTGGCTCGCCACCCCTCGGCCGCCGCCGAGGCGATGGAGGGCTTCGGTGTCGCCGAGGCCGCCGACCAGTACGGCCTGCCCGCCCTCGAAATCCGCGCGATCTCCAACGAGGTCGGCCCGCGCGACCGTTCGGCCTGGCGGATCGGCGACGCGCTCGCCGCCCTCACCGACGCATTCGGGAAGCTCCCGCCCGTACTGGAGAGTTGGACGTCACATGAGCACTGAACCGGCGCTGAAGATCGCCTACTCTCCCTGCCCGAACGACACCTTCGTCTTCGACGCGTGGGCGCACGGCCGGGTGCCCGGCGCGCCCGGACTCGACGTGACGTTCGCCGACATCGACATCACCAACGGCATGGCCGAGCGCGGCGAGTTCGACGTGCTCAAGGTGTCGTACGCGGTGCTGCCGTGGGTGCTTGAGGAGTACGCGCTGCTGCCGTGCGGCGGCGCGCTGGGACGCGGCTGTGGTCCGCTGGTCCTCACCCGGGAAGCCGGGAATGGGGGACTCACGGGCAAAACCGTCGCCGTGCCGAGCGAGAAGTCGACGGCGTACCTGCTGTTCCGGCTGTGGGCCGCCGACGTCGTGCCGGGCGGGGTCGGCGAGGTCGTCGTCATGCCGTTCCACGAGATCATGCCCGCGGTGCGCGACGGCAAGGTGGACGCAGGACTCGTCATCCACGAGGCCCGCTTCACGTACCAGAACTACGGCCTGCACTGCCTCGCCGACATGGGCCAGCACTGGGAGTCGACCACCGGACTGCCCATCCCGCTCGGCGCGATCATCGCCAAGCGCTCCCTCGGCGAGGACACGCTGCGGCTGCTCGCCGAGTCGGCCCGCACCTCCGTGCGGCTCGCCTGGGACGACCCCGAGGCATCGAGGCCCTACGTACTGGAGCACGCCCAGGAGATGGATCCGGCCGTGGCCGACCGGCACATCGGGCTCTACGTCAACGAGTTCACCGCCGACCTCGGCGAGGACGGCTACGCCGCGGTGCGCGGCCTCCTGACACGCGCCGCGGCCGAGGGGCTCGTACCGCCCCTCGGCCGCGATGCGCTGAATTTCGTACGGAGTTAGACGTCGAGCTGGTCGGCCACCGCGCGCAGCAGGCCGCCGATCTTCTTGCCGGCCGCCTTGTCGGGGTAGCGGCCCTTCTCCAGCATCGGCGTGATGTTCTCGAGGAGCGTCGTCAGGTCCTGCACGATGGAGGCCAGTTCGTCGGGCTTGCGGCGCTGCGCGGCCGCCACCGAGGGGGCCGGGTCGAGGACCGTGACGGAGAGGGCCTGGTCACCGCGCTGCCCGGCGACGACGCCGAACTCGACGCGCTGTCCGGGCTTGAGTGCGTCGACCCCGGCGGGGAGCACGGAGGAGTGGACGAAGACGTCGCCGCCGTCGTCCCGGGAGAGAAAGCCGAAGCCCTTCTCGCTGTTGAACCACTTGACCTTGCCGGTAGGCACGTCTGTCCTCGTCCTCGTACTCGTCGTTGTGTGCGGGGCGCCGAAAACGGCTCTGGATAGCACTACAGCGGGTCGCCTTCCGACCCGCCGACACCAAGGCTAATGGTCCAGGGGCAGCTGACAAGACGTCCCGGCCTGTCCTTACGAGCAGGGAACTACCCTGGCGGGGTGAGTACCGAAACCCAGGCCAAGACCGACCGCGACGCCCCCACCACCGGTGATCGGCTGGTTCGCATCGGCGTCGTCGTGTTCTTCGTCGGCGCGCTCGCCACGCTGGTCACGGTGGCGCCGCTGTTCCTGCACACCGCGCGGTTCCCGTCGTTCGCCTATCTCGTGTGCATGCTGATGGGCGTCGGCTTCCTGATCGCGGGGGCGGGCGTGCTGCGCACCATCGCGGAGCAGCGCCGCCAGGCCCGCGCCTGACCCGCCCGCCGCTCACCTGAACCGGCCGGTCCCGTACGCAAGTACGAGGCCCCGCTGTCAAGCGCGTTCGGCGGCGTAACCCTTCAACCAGGCCGGAAATGACGTCAGATCGTCGAGGACGACATCGGCGCCGGCCTCGCGCAGCTCGTCCGCGCCGATCGGCCCGGTCGGCACCGCGACGGAGAGGGCGCCCGCGGCGCGAGCCCCGAGGACGTCCCCGAGGTGGTCGCCGACGTACACCGCGGCACCGTGCTCGCGCAGCGCGGTCGCCTTGCCCTCGGCCCACAGCCCGCCGACGACCTCGTCCGGGGCGATGCCGAGGTGGTCGAGGTGCAGCCGCGCCTGGGGCGCGTTCTTGGCGGTGACGACGACGGCCCGGCCGCCGAGCTCCCGCACCGCGCGGATCGCGTCGGCGGCTCCCGGCATCGCGGGCGTGGGCAGGATCGCGCGTGTGGGGTAGATCTCACGGTATTTGAGCACCATCTCGGCGATGAGCTCCTCGGGGAACCAGTGCCGCAGCTCCCAGTCGAGCGGCGGCCCGAGCCTGCTGACGCACTGGTCGGCGTCGATGTACGTCCCCGTCGTGGCGGAAAGCTCCTGGTAGACGGCGTGGATGCCGGGCCGGGAGTCGATCAGGGTCATGTCGAGGTCGAAGCCGACCGTGGGCGCGTCTAGGGGCATGAAGGCCATTGTGCCCAGGTGGGCGGGGCGGCCGGGCCCTTAGACTGACGGCCGCAGTTAGCCAAGCCTTACCAAAACCCGACCGTCTTCCCCGCCGAACACCGACCTGTGATGGGCCCTATGCCAGCCGCACCCCGCCGGACCAGACGCGTGCTCGCGACGGCGGCGGCCGTCGCGGCGCTCCTGGTCGCCGTCCTGCTCTCGCTCGCCGTCGGCGCGCGCCAGATCCCGCCGTCACAGGTCCTGGACGCGCTGTTCGGCGGCGCGCACACCCCCGACGCCGAGGTCGTCCGCGAACTGCGCGTGCCGCGCACCCTGATCGGCCTGATGGTCGGCGCCGCACTCGCCGTCGCGGGCACGGTGCTTCAGGGCATCACCCGCAACCCCATCGCCGACCCCGGCATCCTCGGCATCAGCCAGGGCGCCTCGGTCGGGGTGGTCCTGGCGATCGCGTTCCTCGGCGTGCACACGCTGACCGGGTACGTGTGGTTCGCGTTCGCGGGCGCGGCCGTCGCCTCCGTCGTCGTGTACGCGATCGCCTCCAGCGGGCGCGGCGGTGCGACACCGGTGAAGCTCGCGCTGAGCGGCGCCGCGATCAACGCGCTGCTCGTGTCGGTCACGATGGGCGTGCTCACCACGAAGGCCGCGGCGCTGGACGAGTTCCGTTTCTGGCAGGTCGGCTCCCTGGCCGGACGGGACGCCCAAGTAGCCCACCAGATCTGGCCGTTCCTGCTCGTCGGCGTCGTCCTTGTCGCCTGGGTCGCGCGCGGCCTGGACGCGCTGGCGCTCGGCGAGGACGTGGCGAAGGGCCTCGGCCAGAACGTCGCGGCGGTACGCGTCCTGGGCGGCATCGGCGCGACCGTGCTGACCGGCGTCGGGGTGGCGGCGGCCGGGCCGATCGCCTTCATCGGTCTCGCAATCCCGCACATCGCCCGCGCGATCGTGGGCAGCGACCACCGCTGGGTGCTGCCGATGGCGGCCCTGGTGGGCCCGGTGATGCTCCTGGTCGCCGACACCGTCGGCCGGATCGTGTTCCCGCCGAGCGAGATCCCGGCGGGCGTGATGACCGCCCTGATCGGCGTGCCGTTCCTGGTGGCGCTGGTCCGCAGGAAGGCGGTGCCGGCATGAGCGGCATGCGGTTCTCCGGAAAGGCGGTCGCCGCATGAGCACCGTCACCACGCCTGTCCGCCCCGCGGGCTACACCGTCGTACGGGCAGGACGCGCGGCCTTCCTCCTGCACTGCAGGGCGGCTGTGGTCGCGGCCTCGCTCCTCGTCCTCCTCGCCGCGATCTGCGTCGCCTACCTCTGCGTGGGCGAGAGCTTCGTGGCGCCCGGTGACGTGCTCAAGGTGCTGACCGGCCAGGACTCGTACGCCGAGCTCGTCGTCGGCACGCTGCGGCTCCCCCGCATGGTGGTCGGCCTGATGGTCGGCGCCGCGTTCGGCATCGCGGGCGGGCTGATCCAGACCGTCGCGCGCAACCCGCTCGCCAGCCCCGACATCATCGGCATCAGCCAGGGCGCCTCGGCTCTCACGGTCGGCGCGATGACGTTCGGCGTCACCTCGTACACCGTGCTGCCGTACCTGTCCGTCGTCGGCGGGGTCCTGGCGGCCGCCCTCGTGTACGTCTTCGCGTGGCGGGGCGGGCTGCACGCGACGCGCTTCGTGCTGATCGGCATCGGCTTCGCGATCGCGCTCCGCTCGGTCACCACGCTGTTCATGACCAAGGGCGACTATCTGGTCGCCCAGCAGGCGCAGATCTGGATGACGGGCTCGCTCAACGGGCGCGGCTGGGAGGAGGCGGCTCCGCTCTCCTGGGTGCTGCTCGCGCTCGTGCCCGCCGTGCTGTGGGCGGCCCGCGCGCAGCGCACGGTCTCCCTCGACGACGACACCGCGACCGCGCTCGGCGTGCGGCTCGGCCGGGTGCGGCTCGGCCTGGTCGTCATCGGCGTGGTCCTCGCCTCGGTCGCGACGGGCGCGGCGGGGCCGGTCGACTTCGTCGCGCTGCTCGCCCCGCAGATCGCCCGCCGGATGACGCGGACGGCCCAAATACCCTTGTTCTGCTCGGCGTTGACTGGTGCGGTCATCGTCGTTCTCGCCGATCTGCTGGCCCGCAAGCTCTTCTCGCCGACCGAGCTGCCGGTGGGCTTGCTCACCGCGGTGATCGGCGCCCCGTACCTGATCTGGCTGATCGTGCGCAGCCGTACGACTGGAGGAAAGTAGATGACCAGCCGGCTGACGGCCCGCGAGCTGACCCTCGCCTACGAGGACCGCACCGTCGTGCACGGCCTCGACCTCGCCGTGCCGGACGGGCGGGTGAGCGTCATCGTCGGCCCGAACGCGTGCGGCAAGTCCACGACGCTGCGGGCGCTCGGGCGCCTGCTGAAGCCGCGCGGCGGTGCGGTGCTGCTCGACGGTACGGAGCTGGCGCGCATCCCCACCAGGAAGATCGCCCAGTCGATCGGGCTGCTCCCGCAGTCGCCGGTCGCGCCCGAGGCGATCACGGTGGCCGACCTGGTCTCGCGCGGGCGCCAGCCGCATCAGCACTGGTGGCAGCAGTGGTCACAGGCGGACGAGCGGGCGGTCACGGACGCGATGGAGCGTACGGATGTGGCGGCGCTCGCCGACCGCCCGGTCGATGAGCTCTCCGGCGGCCAGCGCCAGCGCGTGTGGATCGCGATGGCACTCGCCCAGGAGACCGACGTACTCCTCCTCGACGAGCCGACCACCTATCTGGACATCTCCCACCAGGTCGAAGTAATGGACCTGGTACGGCAGTTGAACCATGAGCGGGGCCGTACGGTGGTGATGGTGCTGCACGATCTCAACCAGGCCGCGCGGTACGCCGACCACCTCGTGGCGATGAAGGCGGGGCGGATCGTCGCCGAGGGCCGCCCCGAGGACGTGGTGACGGCGGATCTCGTACGCGAGGTGTTCGGCCTGGACTCGGTGGTGGTCCCGGACCCGGTGACGGGCTCGCCGCTGGTGGTGCCCGGCGCCCCCTACTCGCCCCCTTCGGAGAGGATTCCCCGATGACGATCCCCCGCCGCACCGCACTGGCGGGCGCGCTGGCCCTGACGGCGACGGCATGCTCCTCGGGGAAGCCCGACTCTCCTTCCAAGGGCGGCAGTTCACACCTCGTCAAGACAGCGATGGGGGACGTACGGGTCAAGGAGCACCCTCAGCGGGTCGTCGTCCTGGACACGGCGGAACTCGACTCGGCGATCACGCTGGGCGTGAAGCCGGTGGGCGCGACGCACGCCGACGCGGCCTCCGGGTTCCTCGACTACCTGCCCAAGGACAAGGTGGCCGGGATCAAGGACGTCGGCGCGGTGATGAGCCCCGGCCTGGAGTCCGTCGCGGCGCTCGGGCCCGATCTGATCCTGACCAGCAAGGTGCGGCACGGCGACAAGTACGCGGAGCTGTCGAAGATCGCGCCGACGGTGATGTCGGAGACCACGGGCTACCCCTGGAAGCAGAACTTCCAGCTGCACGCGCTGGCACTGGGCAAGGCGGCCGAGGCGAAAACGATCACGGACGAATACGGCGCGCATGTACGGGAGTTGACGGCGCGGCTCGGCGGTCCGGCCAAGGCGGCGGCGCTGAAGGTCAACGTCGTCCGCTTCGTCGAGGGCGCGGACATCCGCATCTACGGCCGCAAGAACTACATCGCGACCATCCTCGCCGACGTCGGCCTCGGGCGGCCCGCCGTCGTCGACAAGGCGAAGGACGGCTTCTCGTACGACGTGAGCCCCGAGCGGATCGACCTCGCGGACGCGGACGTCATCTTCCACACGACGTACGGCGACCCGGCGAAGGCGAAGGCGACGCAGACGCTGGGCAGCGCGCTGTGGAAGGGCCTGCCCGCGGTGCGCGCGGGACGGGCCCACGCGGTGGACGACCAGCTGTGGATCCAGGGGATCGGGTACGGGGCGGCAATGGCCGTCCTGGGGGAGCTGGGGAGGATGCTGCCGCGGTAGGGGGCCGGGGGTTTTTACCCAGCCTCACCTCCCACCCCGCTGGGACCTCCACACCAAGAACCCCGCCGACGACACCGCCGCCACCCTGATCAGCCACGGCCACATGCCCGTCAGGGCCGCCCCCATCTCACCCTGCGCGATCGGGTCGCCCCAGCGTCCGTCCTGGCGGCCCCAGAGCCAGATCAGGCCGCCGAGCAGGGTCAGGCCCGGCATGCCCAGGACCGCCCACTTCGACTCCGCCCGGCTCAGCCTGCGGGACGCGTACGCCAGGAGCCAGCCCGCCCCCAGCGCCAGCCACAGGCCGAACAGCGCGCCCGCCACGAGCAGCGCCGCCGCGAGGAGCAGGAGGGGGTTCGTCAGGCCGGGACGCACCTCCGCGGCACGGCGGCGCAGGCGCAGTCCCCGCCGCCGCGCCGGAGCCTCTTCGACCAGGTCGTCGGCCTCGACGTCCTCATCCACCGCCTCGGCCGACCCGACCGGATCGCCCGGCTCCTGCTCCCCCTCCTCCGGCGGCTTCAGAAGCTCCGGGATCTCCACCCCGCCCACGAACCCCGCCACGGAGTCGCCCGCGCCGCCCCCGAGAGGGCCGGGCTCGACCCGCCACCAGTCGGGTTCGTCGCCCTGCACGCCGAGCTCGTCCATGCCCGCGAGGTGCGGCGGCGCCGGCAGCGCGGGCGGCGCCTCGTCCGCCTCGCGCGGGCGGGGACGGGGTACGCGTTTGCCCCGCCCCGGGAACAGCCGGTCCCGCTGAACCGGCACGGCCACATCCGGCGCGGACTCCGCAACGTACGGCGCACCAAAACCGGAACCCGACCCCGACCCGGAGGCAGCCCGCTCCACGACCTCCTCCGGCGTTCCGAACCGCCCGAGAACACGCCGTACCGTCGCCGGCGTCTCGCTCCCGTACTTCGCCCGCTGCTTGTCGATCTCGTTGCGCAGCGACGACACCAGGCGCATCCGGTCCCCGGAGGGCAGTTGCCGCTGCTGGGCCAGGTCGCCGACCCGGCTCAGGTAGTCGTAGACCAGCTGGTCGCTCTCGATCCCCACGCCCGTTTCCCCTCCGCGGACCCCACCCGCGACCGGACCGACGGCCGCGTCCGCCGGTCCGGTCGCGTTTCGGACACCGGCTCTGGGTCCTGACGGTAGCGCGCACGGGCTACCGTGGGGCGGATGGGGACCGGCGAGCGCAATCAGGAGGCGCACGTGCCCGAAGGAACGACCGGCGCGACGAACAGGGCTGCCGCGGCGCCCCGAGCCGCCGCCACGGCACCCCGCACCCTCGCCGAGGCCCTGCGCTCCCGCCCCGACGAGTCCCTCGCCGCGCTGCTGCGCACCCGCCCCGACCTGCTCAGCCCCGTACCGGGCGACCTCACCCAGCTGGCCACCCGCGCCGGCACCCGCGCCTCCGTCGTACGGGCCCTCGAACGGCTGGACAAGTTCACGCTGCAGACCGCCCAGGTCCTGGCCGTGGCCCCGGACCCGGCCCCGTACGAGTCCGTACGCAGCCTGCTCGCCGGAGACGATGGCGATCCGGAGATCGAGGTCGCGCTGCCCGGCGCGCTCGCCGCGCTGCGCGAACAGGCCCTGGTCTGGGGCGGCGACGACCGTCTTCGTCTGGTGCGCACCGCCCGCGAACTGCTCGCCCCCTCCCCCACACACCCCTCCCCGACCGGCCTCGGCCCGACCGTCGCCGAGGCGACCGCGGGGATGTCGCCGGGCCGCGTCCAGGAGATCCTCCAGGCCGCCGGGCTGCCGGCCACGCACGACCCGGTGTCCGCGGTCGCCGCGCTGACCTCGCTGTTCACCGACCGCGCGAGGATGGCGGCACTGCTCGACTCCGCGCCGTCCGAGGCGCTCACGGTCCTCGACCGCCTGGTGTGGGGCCCGCCGTACGGCGAGGTCTCCGCCGATCCGCCGCCCCCGGTGCGCTGGCTGCGCGACCACGGGCTGCTCCTTCCGGCGTCCGCCCGCACCCTGGTGCTGCCGCGCGAGGTCGCGCTGCACCTGCGCGCCGGGCGCGCGCACCGCACCACCGAGCCGGTGCCGCCCGCCGTCGCGCCGCTGCGCGAATACCGTCCACAGGTTGTGGACGCGACCGCCGCGGGCCAGGCGTTCATGGCACTGACCACCGTCGAGGACCTGCTCGCCGAGTGGAACGAGGGCGGCCCCGCCGTGCTGCGTGCCGGAGGCCTGTCCGTACGGGACCTCAAGCGCACCGCGACCGCCCTGGACGCACCCGAGCCGGTCGCCGCGTTCTGGCTCGAACTCGCTTATGCGGCAGGCCTGTTGGCGTCCGACGGCGAGGCGGACGAGCACTATGCGCCGACCCCCGAGTACGACGACTGGCTGGAGCTGCCGCCCGCCGAACGGTGGGCCCGGCTCGCGGTGGCCTGGCTGGCCGCGACCCGTACCGCCGGGCTCGTCGGCGAGCAGGACGCCAAGGGCCGCACCCTCTCGGCGCTCGGCCCCGACCTCGACCGCTCGCCCGCGCCCGAGGTCCGCCACCGCGTCCTGACCCTGCTCACCACCCTGCCCGAGGCCACCTCGCCGGACCCCGAATCGCTGCTCGCCCGCCTGCGCTGGGAGCGCCCGGCCCGCAGCGGCCCCGAGGACCTGCGCTCGCGGCTTGCCGGGTGGACGCTGTCCGAGGCCGAGTTGCTGGGCGTGACCGGCCGGGGCGCGCTGACCACGCACGGCCGCGCCCTCCTCGCCCCCGCCTCCGGCCCCGTCGAACGCGAGGCGCTCGGCCTGCTCGCCGCCAAGGCGCTGGCGCCGCACCTGCCCGAGCCCGTCGACCACGTCCTGCTCCAGGCGGACCTGACGGCGGTCGCGCCCGGCCCGCTCAGGCGCCCGCTCGCGGCGATGCTCGGGGTGCTCGCGGACGTCGAGTCCAAGGGCGGCGCCACCGTCTACCGCTTCACCGCGGGCTCGGTGCGCCGCGCCCTGGACGCCGGCCAGACCGCCTCCGACCTGCAGGCTTTCCTCACCGACCACAGCCGTACGCCGGTGCCGCAGCCGCTGAGCTACCTCATCGACGACGTGGCCCGCCGACACGGCCACCTCCGGGTGGGCGCCGCCTCGGCGTACGTACGCTGCGACGACGAGGCGATGCTGGGCGAGATCCTCGCCGACAAGCGCAGCCAGCCCCTCCGGCTCCGCCGCCTCGCCCCGACCGTCCTGGCCACCACCGCCGAGCCGGCCGCGCTGCTCGACGGGCTTCGCTCGATGGGGTACGCGCCGGCCGCCGAGTCCGCCGAGGGCGATGTCCTGATCACCCGCGCCGACTCCCGCCGCACCCCGCGCCGCGCGGCGCCCGTCCCGGTCCCGGACGGCCCGCCCCTGCCGGACGAGACGCTGCTCGACGCTGCGGTACGGGCGATCCGGGCGGGGGACACGGCGGCGACGGTCGTACACAAGTCGCCGGAGGCGGCGGCGCGGACGGACGGCTCCCTGCCGCGTACGTCGGCGGCCGAGACCCTGGCGACGGTGCAGGCGGCGGCGATGACGGGCTCGGCGCTGTGGATCGGGTACGTGAACGCGGAGGGGGCGGCGAGCCAGCGGGTGATCGCGCCGGTGCGGGTGGAGGGCGGGTTCGTCACCGCGTACGACCACACGGCGGACGAGGTGCGCACGTATCCGCTCCACCGCATCACAGGAGTATCAGAACTGGCCGACGACCCGGCGTGACGCCGGTCCTGGCCAGGATCGATCCCGCTGGGGACAACCCTGCTGGGGGGCGCGGGGACCGCGCGGCCAGCCCCCGCCGACCCGCAGTCGAACCAACCGCACCCCCCGCGAAGCGACTAGTCGATGTCGACCGGCCCGTCCCCCCTGCCCTCCGGGCCACCCCGCTCGGCCTTGCCGGACAGCAGGCCCGGCAGGGACAGCTGGGCCCCGGTCTTGGAGTCCGGGCGCGGGTCGCCGGACCCGCTCAGGTTCTGCCGGACGGAGTCCAGGATCGTCAGACCCTGGCCCACCAGACCCGCCGCGATCTCGCCGAGCCCGTCCGCCCCGTTCAGCACGTTGACGTTCGCCCCCGCGAGACCCCCCGCCGCCTCCTTCACGATCTGCGGCAGCTGGTCGATCAGCATCCGGTCGAGCGCGACCCGGTCGTACGACGCCGCGGCCTCCGCCTGGATCTTCATGCGCTCGGCCTCGGCGATCGCGAGTACCTTGATGCGCTCGGCCTCGGCCTGGGCCGGCTTGACGATCTCGGCGACCAGCTGCTGCTGGCGGAGCTCGGCGGCCCGCTGGGCCAGTTCGGTCTGCGCGAGGAGCACCTCCTGCTGGGCGTGGGCCTGCGCGAGCGGCCCGGCCTGGGCGGCGTGGGCCTGCGCCCGGTCGACCTCCGCCGAGTACTCCGCCTTCACGACCGCGGTCTGCCGCGCGTACTCCGCCTGGTTGCGCGCCGCGACCTGCTCGGCCTCGACGGAGGCCTGGGTGGCCTGCGCCTGGGCGACCTGCGCGGCCCGCTGAATGGCGGCCTTGTGCGGCGCGGACATCGCGTCGATGTAGCCGACGTCGCCGTCGTCGATGGACTGGATCTGCAGCGAGTCGACGATCAGGCCGATCTTCGCCATCTCGCTCTTCGAGGTCTCCAGGACCTCCGCCGCGAGCTTCTGCCGCTCGGTGACGATCTCCTCGACGGTCATCGAGCCGATGATGGACCGCAGGTGACCGGCGAAGATCCGGCCGGTCAGGACGGACATCTGGTCCTGGTCGGACAGGAAGCGCTGACCCGCGTTCACGATGGACTCGGTGTCGTTGCCGACCTTGAACGCGATCACCGCGCGCACGTGCAGCGCGATGCCCTGCTTGGTCACACACGTCTCGGTGACCTCGGCCTCGCACATCGACAGCGTGAGGAAGCGGGTCTTGCGGAAAATCGGCAGGACGAACTTGCCGTGGCCGGTCACTACGCGGAAGGGGGCACCCCCGAGACCGCGCCTGCCACCCGAGATCAGCATCGCCTCGTCGGGGGCGGGCACCCGGTAACCGAACATCCTTTGTCTCCTTAGAAACGACTCTTAGCCGGCGTCGGCGGAGAAGCCGCCCAACGCGTCCAACGGATCGGCCCACTCGATGACGTCCACCTGGCGGGTGCCACGGGACCCGATCACGAGCACGGTCGCCCCCTTCGGCAGGGGTTCCTCCGACCAGGCGAGGAAGGCCTCGGTACCTCCTCGTACGCTCACCACGACCTCGCCGGGTCCGGCGGTTCCACGGGTGGCGACGAGCAGCACTCCGGGGCAGCCGATGACGGCATCGTCCTGATCCACGGCCTGGCGCCCCCCATCGTTCTGGTCCTGGATTCCAGACCTTAGACCTGCCGGGATCAGCCGACTATCCTCGGGCCGCCTTGTGTGGGACCTACCCCTCGTAATTCCACCCACAGAGCAGGGCGACGAACAGGAACAGGAACATCAGGCCCATGGCCAGGACCTTCGAGGCCATGAGGGCCACGCCCACGCCCGAGGCCGACAGAGCGATCCGCGCCCCCCGCAGACTCCGCCGGTGCGGAAGCAGCCAGCTCACGCCGACCAGCACGACCGGCAGCGTGTAGATCAGCGCGGCCACCTCCGGCGTGGACCCGATCCCGGACAGCACCGAGAGGTCCAGCCACACGGACAGCATCAGCGCCGGCGTGCACACGGAGGGCGCCACCCACCACCGGGCGTCCGGCCCGTCGGCCGGGGCCCAGCGCCGGGTCAGGTCCTGCCGGGTCAGGTCCGGCCGGTAGGCGAAGGGGTTCCACTGCGTCGTCATGCCCCCATCCCACCTTCCACCCCCGCCCCACCGGCACCGTCCGCATACTCACCCCGTACTCATCCACGAGCCCCCGTACTCACCGCCGGCACCGGGCACCCCCGCGTACGCGAGCCCACCGGGGCCGCCGATGCGGCAGACTGGAAGTTTGCCCGCCCTGCCCGGCGGGCCATCCGTCGGAAGGGACATGCCCCAGGTGACCGGACCACTCATCGTCCAGAGCGACAAGACCCTGCTCCTGGAGGTCGACCACGAGCAGGCCGACGCCTGCCGTCGCGCCATCGCGCCCTTCGCGGAGCTGGAGCGGGCCCCCGAGCACATCCACACCTACCGCGTGACCCCGCTGGGTCTGTGGAACGCGCGGGCCGCCGGGCACGACGCGGAGCAGGTCGTCGACGCGCTGGTCGAGTACTCGCGCTACCCCGTCCCGCACGCGCTGCTCGTCGACATCGCCGAGACGATGGCCCGCTACGGCCGCCTCACCCTGAGCAAGCACCCCACTCACGGCCTCGTCCTGACCTCGACCGACCGGCCCGTACTCGAAGAGATCCTGCGCTCGAAGAAGGTCACCCCGCTGGTCGGCGCCCGCATCGACGCGGACACGGTCGCCGTGCACCCCTCCGAGCGCGGCCAGATCAAGCAGACCCTCCTGAAGCTGGGCTGGCCGGCCGAGGACCTCGCCGGGTACGTCGACGGCGAGGCGCACCCCATCGAGCTCGCCGAGGACGGCTGGGCGCTGCGCCCGTACCAGAAGCAGGCCGTCGAGGGCTTCTGGCACGGCGGCAGCGGTGTCGTCGTGCTGCCCTGCGGAGCGGGAAAGACGCTGGTCGGGGCCGGTGCGATGGCCGAGGCGAAGGCGACCACGCTGATCCTGGTCACCAACACCGTCTCGGCCCGCCAGTGGAAGCACGAGCTGGTGAAGCGGACCAGCCTGACCGAGGACGAGATCGGCGAGTACAGCGGCACGAAGAAGGAGATCCGCCCGGTCACGATCGCGACGTACCAGGTGCTCACCACCCGCCGTAAGGGCGTGTACGCGCACCTGGAGCTGTTCGACTCGCGGGACTGGGGTCTGATCGTCTACGACGAGGTGCACCTGCTGCCCGCGCCGGTCTTCAAGTTCACCGCCGACCTCCAGGCCCGCCGCCGCCTCGGCCTGACCGCGACGCTGGTCCGCGAGGACGGCCGCGAGTCGGACGTATTCTCGCTGATCGGGCCGAAGCGTTTCGACGCCCCGTGGAAGGAGATCGAGGCGCAGGGCTACATCGCGCCCGCCGACTGCGTCGAGGTCCGCGTCAATCTCACGGACTCCGAGCGCCTCGCGTACGCGACCGCCGAGACCGAGGAGAAGTACCGCTTCTGCGCGACGACCGCGACGAAGCGGAAGGTCACGGAGGCGCTGGTACGGAAGTTCGCGGGCCAGCAGATCCTCGTCATCGGCCAGTACATCGACCAGCTCGACGAGCTGGGCGAGCACTTGAACGCGCCGGTCATCAAGGGCGAGACCACCAACGCCCAGCGCGAGAAGCTGTTCGGCGCGTTCCGCGAGGGCGAGATCAGCGTCCTGGTGGTGTCCAAGGTCGCGAACTTCTCGATCGACCTGCCGGAGGCGACCGTCGCCATCCAGGTGTCGGGCACGTTCGGCTCCCGCCAGGAGGAGGCTCAGCGCCTCGGCCGGGTCCTGCGCCCGAAGGCGGACGGTCACCAGGCCCACTTCTACTCGGTGGTCGCCCGCGACACCATCGACCAGGATTTCGCGGCCCACCGCCAGCGCTTCCTGGCCGAGCAGGGCTACGCCTACCGGATCATGGACGCGGACGAACTCCTGGCGGGCAACTGACCCGGCACCAAGATGCCTGACCGACCACGGTCGCGCCCGCCGGCCGGGAGAGGTCCCAGAGTACGAGGCAGGCGGGCGCGAGGTTGGTCTGCCCGGAGCGCGGGGCCGCGGACGGGGCGGGGCAGGTGGCGGGCAGCAGCGGTGATCAGCGTACGGAAGCCGTACCTGTCGGGAAGCCGTACCCGTCGGGGGGGGGTCGTCAGTGGTGGCGGCGGTGAACGCCGGCCTCCTCCGCGTACTCCCCCATGACGACGACGCTGAACGCGGCACCGGCGAGGACCTTGGCGGCCCGGACCGCGTTGCCGATCATGTGGGTACGGTGAGGGGCGGCGCCGGAGGCCGTGGCGCCCTTGGGGGTGCCGGGGCGGGCGGAGGGGGCTGGGGTGAAGGTCGCTGCACTCATGTATCCATGATGGATTCCGGACAACCCAGGCACATCGCTCCCGGGGCTGAGCCTCCCCACCTCCCGCGTAGTCCTCTGGTCCGACCTCGTCCCCTACGGGTATGAGCAGCGATCTCCACCCAGCTGTCACATCCGCACTCTCCCCCTTGTCAGAGCAGTGCCACCACACGACGGAGGAACGACGGGACATGGACGACGACGAATACCTCGCGCAGCGCTTCGAGGAGCACCGGGGGCATCTGCGTGCGGTGGCGTACCGGATGCTCGGTTCGCTGAGCGAGGCCGAGGACGCCGTCCAGGAGGGCTGGCTGCGGGCCAGCCGCGCGGACAGCAGCGCGGTCGACAACCTGGGCGGCTGGCTGACCACGATCGTGGGCCGGATCTGCCTGAACATGCTGCGCTCGCGAAGCACCCGGCGGGAGGCGGCGCTGGACGTGGAGGAGTACGAGTACGTCCACGTACCGGACCCGATCGTGGGCTCGGTGGACGTGGTCGACCCGGAGCAGGAGGTGCTGCTCGCGGACTCGGTGGGCCTGGCGCTGATGGTGGTCCTGGAGACCTTGTCCCCCGCCGAACGCCTCTCCTTCGTCCTCCACGACATGTTCGCGGTGCCGTTCGAGGACATCGCGCCGATCGTGGACAAGACACCGGCGGCGACGCGCCAGCTGGCGAGCCGGGCGCGGCGGAGGGTCCAGGGCCAGTCCCCCTCGCCTTCGACGGACCGGGCCCGCCAGCGCGAGGTGGTCGACGCCTTCATCTCGGCAGCCCGGGGAGGCGACTTCGAGGCCCTCCTCGCGCTCCTGGACCCGGACGTGTTGCTGCGGGCGGACGCGGGTTCGCTGCCGGCGACGAAGCTGGTGCGGGGGGCGAGGGCGGTGGCCGAACAGGCCTACACCTTCCGCAAGTTCGCGGCGCTCAACCAGCCGGTGCTTGTCAATGGAATGCCGGGCATCGTGGCGGCGAAGGACGGCCGTGCGTTCTCGCTCCTGTCCTTCACGCTGGGTGCGGACGGCCGGATCACGGAGCTGAACATTCTGGCGGACCCGAAGCGGATGGCGGACCTGGACGTGTCGTTCTTGAAGGGGTGATCAGCCCCCGCCCCGCCCCTTCCCGCTGTGACCCTCTACGGGAAGGGGCAGGGTGGGGCGGGGGAAAACCATTGGCCCCCCGCCCCACCCCCCACCTAAAATCCCCCCTCCGCCAAACCGCCGGAGGCACCCCGTGCAGACGCACGACCCAGAACCCCCCGCCCCCCAAAAACCGCAGGACCCCCAGAACCCCCTGCACCACGAACGCACCCACCTCGCCAACTCCCGCGCAGCCCTCCGCGCGATGCGCGAGGACGTCGAGAACCTCGACATCAAGGACGTCACCGCGAACTGGGTCAACGCCGCCGTCCTCCAGCGCCAGATCGACGACCGCATCAAGGCCCTCGCGGACCTCTCCCACACCCCCCTCTTCTTCGGCCGCCTGAACTACCTGCACGCCCCCGGCGCGGACCTGGCCGAAGGAGCCGAGGGAGAGCAGTTCTACATCGGACGCCGGCACGTCCACGACGCCGACGGCGACCCGATGGTCATCGACTGGCGCGCCCCCGTCTCGCAGCCGTTCTACCGCGCCTCGAAGAAGGACCCGATGGACATCGGGCTGCGCCGCCGCTTCGGCTACACGGGCGGCGAGCTGACGGCGTACGAGGACGAGCACCTCACCGACCCCACCGAGGCCGCCACCACCAGCAAACTCCTCCAGGCGGAAATCGAGCGCCCCCGAGTCGGCCCGATGCGCGACATCGTGGCCACGATCCAGCCCGAGCAGGACGAGATCGTACGGTCCGGCCTGAGCGGCAGCGTGTGCGTGCAGGGCGGCCCCGGCACGGGAAAGACCGCCGTCGGCCTGCACCGGGTCGCGTACCTGCTCTACGCCCACCGCGACCGCCTCGCCCGCACCGGCACCCTGGTCATCGGCCCGAACAAGTCGTTCCTGCACTACATCGAGCAAGTCCTCCCGGCCCTTGGTGAGTTGGAGGTGAAGCAGGCGACGGTCGACGACCTCGTGACGGCGGGCGTCGAGGTGCGCGGCACCGACGAGGCCGAGTCGGCCGTCGTCAAGGGCGACGCCCGCATGGCCGAGGTGCTCCGCAGGGCCGTGTGGTCACACGTCACGCCCCCCACCGAGCCGCTCGTAGTCGTACGGGGCTCGCGCCGCTGGCGAGTCCCGGCGTACGAACTCACGGAAATCGTCGATGAGTTGAGGGATCGGGACATCCGCTACGGCGCCGCCCGCGAGGCCCTGCCGCAGCGGATCGCGCACACGGTTCTCGTACGGATGGAGCAGGCGGGCGAGGCCCCCGACGACCGGGTCCAGGACGCGGTGGCTCGGAACACGGCGGTGAAGGCGGCCGTGAAGGAGATCTGGCCCCCGGTGGACCCGGCGAAGCTGGTCCTGCGCCTCCTCAACGACCCGGATTTCCTGGCGGAACACGCCGAAGGCATCCTGACGGCCGAGGAACAGAAAACGATCCTCTCCCCCAGGCCCGCCCGGAGCGTGAAGTCGGCGAAGTGGACGGCGGCGGACGCGGTCCTCATCGACGAGGCGAGCGATCTGGTGGCCCGCACCCACTCGCTGGGCCATGTCGTACTCGACGAGGCGCAGGACCTCTCCCCCATGCAGTACCGCGCGGTGGGCCGCCGCTGCACGACCGGTTCGGCAACCGTGCTCGGCGACCTCGCGCAGGGCACCACGCCCTGGGCGACGGCGAGTTGGGCCGAGGCGCTGCGCCACCTCGGCAAGGGCGAGGCGGTGATCGAGGAGCTGACGGCCGGTTTCCGCGTGCCGCGCGAGGTCATCGCGTACGCCTCGAAGCTGCTGCCGTCGATCTCCCCCGGCCTGGCGGCGGTGGAGTCGGTACGTGAGACGCCGGGCTCGCTCGACGTGCGGGAATCGCGCGATGCGGCCGGCCTGGACGCGGATGTGGTGGCGGCCTGCGTGGAGTCCCTGGCCCACGAGGGCTCGATCGGCCTGATCGCGGCGGATGCCCGAATTCCCGCACTGGCGGCGGCACTTGCGGCCGCGAACCTCCCTTGCCTGGCCCCGGGCGAGGAGACGACGGCCGAGTCCCGCCTGACCCTGGTCCCGGCCTCGCTGGCGAAGGGCCTGGAGTACGACTACGTGGTACTGGACGAGCCGGCGGCGGTCGTGGACGGCGAACCGGACGAGCGCACGGGCCTGCGCCGCCTGTACGTGGCCCTGACCCGAGCGGTCTCGGGCCTGACCATCGTCCACACGGCCCCGCTGCCGCGGCAGCTGACCGGATGACGCGGGGCGGCCGCATCAGGCGGGCGGCCCCTCCAGCATGCTGGGCTGCGAGGCGAACTCGGACTCGGGACTGAAGCGTTCCTCAAGCCCGTCGGCCAGGGCGCGCAGTGCGGCGCCGCCGTCGCCGTGGAACGAGGAGCCGTGCATCACGGCCAGCGTCGTCGGCTCCAGGTCGGCCAGGGAGCGGAGCGTCTGCGCGGCGGCGGTTAGGCAGGAGGTCTGCCGGAAGGCGGCCTCCGCGTTCAGGGCCTGGTCGGTCAGGTCGTCGCCGGTGACGGCGGGGCCGTTGCCGACCTGGGTGAGGAGGTCGCCGCAGAACAGCGTGCGGGTGGTCTCCTCGAAGAGCACCCGGGCCTCCCAATTGTGCGGCACATGGGGCGTGTTGAGGTGGCGCAGTCGTCGGCGCACCTGCTTGCCGCCCAGGTCGAGCGTCTCGCCGTGCGCCATCGGCCGGGGCGGGCGGTCGGCGAGGTCGTTGAGCGAGACGAGGCAGCCGAGCAGCCCGTGGGCGACCTGGGCGTGCGGGGCCGCCGCGAGGAATTCATTCATGGCCCCGCACTCGTCCGACTCCACATGCCCGAACGTGATCCACCGCAGGGACTCGACAGGCACGACCCGAGCGACCGCCTCCGAAACGAGCGGGAAGAGCTGCCGCATCCCCGTATGGAAGAGCAGCGGCTCCTCGGCGTCCACGAGGAACTGGTTGAACGTGAACCCGGCAGGTGGGGCCACCTCGGGGATGAACGTGGAGATCCGATAGATCCCATCGGCGACCTCGTCCAAACGCGTCTCCATGCCTTCGAACGGTACGCGCCCCACCACAACCCGGCGACCGGTGCGGCCCACCCGGGTGCCCAGCGGTCGACACGGGGAGCCCCGCAGCAGACATCGGCCTTTTAGTGGCGCGGGGAACTGCGCGAGCAACCACGCACGACCCGCAGCAGACATCGGGTTTCAAGAGCCGCGGGGAACTGCGCGCCCAGCCACGCACAGCCCGCAGCGGACATCGGGTTTTTCAGGGGCGCGGGGAACTGCGCGACCAGCCACCAACGACCCGCGGCCGAAAGCGCATTTAAGGGGCGCGGGGAACTGCGCAAAACCCCCCGCCCCCCGCGCGCTCAGTAAGGCAACGCCCCGATCAGCGCATCAAGCAGCCCAGGAAACCGCGCATCCAGATCCTCCCGCCGAAGCCGAACGTACCGGTTGCGCCCAACCACCCGCGTAGAGGTAACCCCGGACTCACGCAGAATCCGCATGTGGTGCGAGACGGTCGACTTGTGCAGGTGGTCAAGCCCCAGCGCACCCGGCCGGCAGCTGTACTGGTCGCCGTCCGCGTACACCTTGAGCAGCCACAGCCGTACCGGGTCACCCAGCGCCTGCAGCACCTTGACCAGCTCGATGTCGGCCACCTCGGGCTGCGGAAGCTGCTCCCCGCCGGGGTCGCCGTCGACCAGCGGGTCGTTCCGCGACCCCTTCTCCGTCTCCATGCCCGCACTCTCCCTCCCCCCGAAACTGTTTGACAACCATCAAACAGCACCTAGGATTCGAGGCGCCCGTTTCGTTTGATGATCGTCAAACCATTCTCGCACCGCGCTGCCCGTGGAAGGGGACCACCCATGCGCTTACGCCTGATCCTGCTCGCCCTCGGCACCTTCGCCGTCGGAACGGACGGCATGGTGATCGCCGGAATTCTCGGTCTGGTCGCCCATGACCTGGAGGTATCCGTAGCGGCCGCGGGCCAGATGATCACCGTCTTCGCGCTCTCGTACGCGGTGCTCGCGCCCGTCCTCGCAACGCTGACGGCGAAGTGGCCGCGGCGCCGCACCCTGCTGATCGCGCTCACCGTCTTCACCCTGGCCAACGCCCTGTCCGCGCTCGCTCCCACCTTCGGGGCGCTGCTCCTGACCAGAGTCCTGGCCGCCGTCGGTGCCGCGCTCTACACCCCGACCGCGAGCGCCGCCGCCACGGCGCTGGTACCGCCGGAACGCCGGGGGCGGGCCATCGCCACGGTCATGGGCGGCATGACGGTGGCCACCGCGCTCGGCGTACCGCTGGGCACCTGGATCGGCCGCTCCGACTGGCGGCTCACGATGTGGCTGGTCACCGTGCTCGGCGCGGCCGCGTTCGCGGGCCTCGCCCTGTTGCTGCGCGACCTCCCGGCGCCCGCGCCCGCCGTCTCCCTGCGCACCCGGCTCGCGCCGCTCACCAACCGCGACGTACTCGGCGGGACCGCCACGACCTTCCTGGTCCTGCTCGCCTTCCAGACGGTCTTCATCTACTTCACGGTCGCGGCCGCCCCCGCGACCGGCGGCGACCAGTCCCGCCTCACCCTGCTCCTGCTCGTGTCCGGCATCTTCTCGGTGGCGGGCAGCAACCTGGGCGGCCGCCTCGTCGACAAGGGGGGCCCGAGGGGCGTGATGCTGGTCGGCGGCACGGTGCAGGCGGCCGTCAGCTTCGCCCTGCCCTGGCTCATGCAGTCCATGACGACCGCCCTCATCGCCTCGGTACTCAACCCGCTGGCAGGCTGGGCGGTAGCGATAGCTCTCCCCGCCCGCCTGGTCTCCATCGACCCGCCGAATGCCCCACTGCTCCTGTCCCTCAACTCCACCGCCCTGTACCTGGGCATAGCGGCAGCGGGCGTCACGGGCAGCGCGGCGATAGCGACCCTGGGAGACAGATGGTTCCCCTTCGCCTCAACTGCCTTGACCCTGCTGTCACTTGGGGTGGGCTACGCGACAACCCGCGACCGTCACCCCCGCCCGGCGAAGGCAACGAAGTCGCCCCAGGCGGCGGGAGAGAGGGTGAGCTGAGGGCCGGATTTGTTCTTGGAGTCGCGGATGTGGATGGTGGCGGGGGTGGCGGCTACTTCGATGCAGCTGTCGCCGTCACCACTGCTGTAACTGGACTTGGCCCAGCATTCGGCGACCTCGACGCAGTCGCCGTCCGACCCACTGCTGTACGTGGCCTTCCGCCAGTCGAGGGCGACTTCGACGCAGTCTCCGCTGGAGTCGCCGCTGTAGCTGCTCTTGAACCAAGCCAGTGCGGTGCTGCTCATAGCGCTCCTCGCAGTTGCTCCAACAGGCCTACGGATTCCTCGTAGGTCATGGCCTGTGAGCGCAGTTTCGCATACCGCATATGGAGCGTGCTGATCACTTGGGGATCGGAGATGAACTGGCCGCTCTCCTGCCCCTCGCAGTACCCGAACCACCTGTTGGTCGGTGTCTCCAGCAGCTGGATCGGCCCGTTGAGACCGGCATGTACTCCCCTCTCCAGCGGCATGATTTGCAACTGGACGTTGCGCGGCTTGACGCAGGCCAGCACGTGATCGATGAGCTCGCGGGTCACCTCCGGCCCACCCGTACGCCGCAGGAAGACGTGCTCCTCGACGATGAAGCTGTACGAGGTGTTGGGCCGCTCGGTCAGGAGCTTCTGCCGTTCCAGGCGAGCCGAAATCTGCGACTCCAGCTGCTCGTCAGTCAGGGGCGGAAGGCGCTCGCCGAACAGCACCCGGGCGTAAGCCTCCGTCTGAAGCAGCCCCGGCACCAGCCGGGACTCGTACGTGTACAGGCTGATTGCCTCCCGCTCAAGGAGGGCCCACTTGCGAAACCAGGATGCGAGGCCCGGCTGCCTGCTCAGATAGCGGGCCGCCCTCTTCAGTGCGCCCGTGTTGCCCGTGGCCGCCTCCGTGCCCTCGATGAAGTCGGGGTAGGGCATGCGGCGGCCCAACTCCACCGAGGCGACCGTGTGTTTGGAGTAGCCGACCAGCGCCGCGAGGTCCTCGCGGCTGAGGCCGGCGTGTTCGCGCAGGGCCTGGACGACCGCGCCGAACGTCCGCAGACTGTCGGAGGAGTCGGGTTCCCCATCGTGTGCTTCGTGGTCCCATGCCATCGGCGGCCACCTCCCGGTGAACGGATCGCCCCGCGTTCGCAACTCACCCAGAGTTACGGCACACGGCTCGTACCGTCTACACCACGTGCGCGTACGCTCGCGGAGCGTACGCGGCGGATGCCTGGTCGCGGGTGTTCCGGCCCCGCCAACGTGGTCGTATGCACCTCGATACAGAAGCAAGAGCGCGTCAACTCACCGCTACCGTGCGCGTGTTCAGAAAGCGGTTCGCGTCGACGCGGAGGGCAACCGTCCTGGCCCGGAGGCTGGCGCAGGGGCAGCTGGACGCGTGGGGCGTCCCGCACGGCAGCGAGGCCTCCGACACGGCGGCGCTGATCGTGGCGGAGCTGGCCGCGAACGCGGTGCTGCACGCGTACGTGTCCGGACGGGGCTTCGAGCTGGGGCTGCTGCTGCGCGAGGACGGCGTACTGCGCATCGAGGTGACCGACACCCGGGCGGACAAGGCGCTGCCGGTGGTGGCCGTCGGCGCGCCCGCCGACTCCGAGTCGGGACGCGGCCTGCTCATCGTCCAGGGGGTCGCCGATCACTGGGGCACGGCCGAGGGCCCACCCCCGCTGAAGACGGTATGGGCCCAACTGGCAATCGGCGAAAGCCACTTCGTACGAGCTCCCGGGTGAACAGCACCTACGGCACACGTCGCGGCGCCGGCCATGAAGAGCCCACCCCCGTCGATCTCTTCGTGGCGAGACGGCGGGACGGCCGGGGGCCCGCTGTGGATGGGCTTTCGGCCGCGGGCCGTGGGTGGCCGGTCGCGCAGTTCCCCGCGCCCCTGGCAGGGCTGCTCCCGGCCGGGGCGGCATGCTCAGCCCATCCAACGGTGGACGCTTTCGGCTGCGGGCCGTGGGTAGTTGCTCGCGCAGTTCCCCGCGCCCCTGGCAGGGGCGATCCCGGCCGGGGCGGCATCCTCAGCCCATCCAACGGTGGACGCTTTCGGCTGCGGGCCGTGGGTAGTTGCTCGCGCAGTTCCCCGCGCCCCTGGCAGGGCCGATCCCGGCCGGGGCGGCATGCTCAGCCCATCCAACGATGGACGCTTTCGACTGCGGACCGTGGGTAGTTGCTCGCGCAGTTCCCCGCGCCCCTGGCAGGGTCGATCCTGGGCGGCACCGGCATCCTCAGCCCGCCTGGCCTCTTGCGTACGGGCCGTGCGGGCATCCCCAGCCCGTCCGGCGATTGAGGACGAGCGCCCTTCAGGCGCGAACGGGGTCCGGGGCAGAGCCCCGGAAAGGGGCGCAGGGGACGAAGTCCCCGCAGGGGGTCTGGGGGCACAGCCCCCAGGGCTCAACCTCTCCACCCCCTGCACGGGCGGGAGGGCGGGCAAACCCCCCGGGGGCCGGGGCGGAGCCCCGGGACACCAACCCCGGCGCACGGGCGAGTGGGTGGGAGAGGGGGGGCCGGGGTCAACCCCGAGCCGCCCGAGCCCCACCACCCCGCACCGGAAGGTGCAGCCCACCCCGCCCCCGCTACGCGTCCAGCGCCGCCCGCCACTCCGCAACGGCCGCCGCGGACACCGGCGAACCCCACCCGCCGGGACGCGACGCCCCGCCGATGTGCACCGCGTCGATCCCCGCCGCCCGCAGCACCGGCAGGTGGGACAGCCGCAGCCCGCCCCCCACGAGGATCCGGGGCTCGTACCCCGGCTCATCCCGACGCGCCGCCTCCGCCAGGAGGACGGGCAGCCCGTCATCCACCCCCAGCGCCGACCCCGCGGTCAGGTACGTGTCGAGGCCCGGCAAGCCCGAGAGTTCCTTGCGGAGGGCATCCCGCGAGGCGGCCCGGTCGATGGCCCGGTGGAAGGTCCAGCGGCATCCGGACAGCGCGGAGGCCAGGGCCCGTACGGCCGCCATGTCCGGCCCCCCGGTCTCGTCGAGGAAGCCGAGGACGAACTCCTCCGCCCCCTCCGCCCGCAGCGCCTCCGCGGACCGCACGAGCGCGGAGACGTCCCCCGCCGCGAACCCGTCCGCCGCCCGCAGCATCACCCGCAGCGGGATGTCGACGGCCGCGCGGATCGCCGCGAAGGTCTCCACGGTCGGGGTCAGTCCGTCGGCCGCCATGTCGGTGACCAGCTCCAGGCGGTCCGCCCCGCCGGCCTGGGCCGCGACGGCGTCCTCCGCGTCGAGCGCGATCACCTCAAGCAGTGCACGGTTGCTCATCTGACCCCATTCCTCCGTAACCCGGGCCCGGCTCGGCCCAAATAGGTCTAGTCCATTGACCAGCCTACGCCGCGAAATGCCCACCCACGTGGACGGTAAACGCGGCCGTACGGACCTTTCCGCCGCGGCCGACGGAGTTCGCCCTACCCATAGGGGGTATCGCGCCGACCCCGCGCTGACCCCACCCCAACCCCGGGGCAACCTCTTGCGTCGCATACACCCTGGGGGTATATATAGGTGAGCGAGATACCCCCTGGGGGTATCACCCCGACCCGACACCGCGCACCCGGCACCGCGCACCGACGCCCAGCACCCGCCCGCCCGCCCCGAGGAGCCGCAATGCCCACCACCACCCCCACCACCACCGCCGTCGAGCTCGCCATCGGCGGCATGACCTGCGCCTCCTGCGCCGCCCGGATCGAGAAGAAGCTCAACCGCATGGACGGGGTCGAGGCCACCGTCAACTACGCCACCGAGAAGGCCAAGGTCACCTTCCGCGAAGACGTGGCCGTCGCCGATCTCATCGCCACCGTCGAGGCCACCGGCTACACCGCCCAGGAACCCCCGCCCGTACGGCCCAGGGCTGAAGCGCAGGCCCAGGACACCACCGACCCGGACGACGAGCTGCGGCCCCTGCGGCAGCGGCTGCTCACCGCGGTCGTCCTCGCCGTGCCGGTGATCGCGATGTCGATGGTCCCGGCCCTCCAGTTCCAGTACTGGCAGTGGCTGTCCCTCACCCTGGCCGCGCCGGTCGTGACGTACGCCGCCTGGCCCTTCCACCGGGCCGCCTGGACCAACGCCAGGCACGGCGCGGCGACCATGGACACGCTGATCTCGCTCGGCACCTCGGCCGCGTTCCTCTGGTCCGTGTGGGCGCTGTTCTTCGGCACGGCCGGCATGCCGGGCATGACCCACCCCTTCGAGCTGACCATCGGCCGCTCGGACGGCGCGGGCAACATCTATCTGGAGGCCGCCGCCGGGGTCACCGCCTTCATCCTCGCCGGGCGCTACTTCGAGGCCCGCTCCAAGCGCAAGGCGGGCGCCGCCCTGAAGGCACTGCTGGAACTGGGCGCCAAGGACGTGACCGTCCTGCGCGCCGACGGCCGTGAAGAGACCGTCCCCACCGACGAGTTGAAGGTCGGCGACCGCTTCCTGGTCCGGCCCGGCGAGAAGATCGCCACCGATGGTGTGGTCGTCGAGGGGACCTCCGCGGTCGACGCCTCCATGCTCACCGGCGAGTCCGTCCCGGTCGAGGTCGCCCCCGGCGACACCGTCACCGGCGCCACTCTCAACGCGGGCGGCCGCCTCGTCGTCGATGCCTCGCGCGTCGGCGCGGACACCCAGCTCGCCCGGATGGCCAAGCTCGTCGAGGACGCCCAGAACGGCAAGGCCGCCGCCCAGCGCCTCGCCGACCGGATCTCCGGCGTCTTCGTCCCCGTCGTCATCGGCCTCGCGCTCGCCACCCTCGGCTTCTGGCTCGCCACCGGCTCCGGCGTCACCGCCGCGTTCACGGCCGCCGTGGCCGTACTGATCATCGCCTGCCCGTGCGCCCTCGGCCTCGCCACCCCGACCGCCCTCATGGTCGGTACGGGACGGGGCGCCCAGCTAGGCATCCTGATCAAGGGCCCGGAGGTCCTGGAGACCACGCGCAAGGTCGACACGATCGTCCTGGACAAGACCGGCACCGTGACCACGGGCCGCATGACTCTCCTCGCCGTCCACACCGCCGACAACACCGACAAGGCCGAAGTCCTGCGCCTGGCAGGCGCGTTGGAGCACTCCTCCGAGCACCCCGTCGCCCGCGCGGTCGCCGACGGAGCGGCTTCCGAGGTCGGCACGCTGCCGGTCCCCGAGGACTTCGCGAACATCGCCGGCCTCGGCGTCCAGGGCGTGGTCGACGGGCACGCGGTGCTCGTGGGCCGCGAGAGGCTGCTGGGCGAGTGGGCCATGGAGCTGACCCCGGCCCTGAAGCGGGCCAAGGAGGAGGCCGAGGCCGCGGGACGTACCGCCATCGCGGTCGCCTGGGACGGCGAGGCCCGCGCGGTCCTCGAAGTCGCCGACGCGGTCAAGGAGACCAGCCCCGAGGCGATCCGCCGTCTGCGCGCCCTCGGCCTGACCCCGATCCTGCTGACCGGCGACAACCGGGCGGTCGCCGAGGCCGTCGCGGCGGAGGTCGGCATCGAGACCGTGTACGCGGAGGTCATGCCCGAGGACAAGGTCGACGTCGTCAAGTCCCTTCAGGCGGAGGGCCGCTCGGTGGCCATGGTCGGCGACGGCGTCAACGACGCGGCCGCCCTCGCCCAGGCCGACCTCGGCCTCGCGATGGGCACGGGCACGGACGCCGCCATCGAGGCCGGTGACCTCACCCTCGTACGGGGCGACCTGCGGGCGGCGGCGGACGCGATCCGGCTCTCCCGCAAGACCCTCGGCACGATCAAGTCGAACCTGTTCTGGGCCTTCGCCTACAACGTGGCCGCCCTGCCGCTGGCAGCGGCCGGCCTGCTGAACCCGATGATTGCGGGCGCGGCCATGGCCTTCTCATCGGTGTTCGTGGTGGGCAACTCGCTGCGCCTGAGGCGCTTCAAGGCGGCGGACCACTGAGCACCGGTACTCAACCACTGATCACCGGTATTCAGGTGATCACCGGCACCGGCGCTCAGGCCGTCAGGACGGTCAGATCGATCCGGCTGAGGCGGTCGGGGTCGGCCAGGATGTCGATGGTGGCGATCCGGCCTTCGGCGATGGTGAAGGCCATGACCGACAGGGGTCGGCCCTCGGTGAGCGAGACGAGCCCCGGGCTGCCGTTGACCAGCGCGAGGACGGTGAACTCGGCGAGCCGGGCCCCGAACAGCGCCCCGTTCGCTACGGCCTCGGCGCCGCGCAGGATGCCGCCGGGCCGGAGCTCGCCGCCGTCGGAACGGGCCACCACGTCCGGGTCGAGCACGGCGACCAGAGCCTCGAAGTCACCGTCGCGGGCCGCCGCCATGAACGCCTCGACCACCGCGCGGCGGCCCGCCAGGTCGGTGTCGGAGGCCGGGGCGCCGCCCTGGACCCGGCGCCGGGCGCGGGAGGCCAGCTGGCGGGCCGCGGCCGGAGTACGCCCGATGACGGGAGCGATCTCGTCGAAGGGAACGGCGAAGAGGTCGTGCAGGACGAAGGCGAGCCGCTCGGCCGGGCCCAGCGTCTCCAGCACGACGAGCAGGGCCAGACCCACCGAATCGGCGAGCAGTACATCGCCTTCGGGGCCGGGACCGTCCGCGCCGCCGACGATGGGGTCGGGCATGCGCAGCCCGAGCGGTTCCTCGCGGCGGGAGGCCCGGCCGCGCAGCATGTCGAGGCAGACCCGCCCGACGACGGTGGTGAGCCAGCCCCCCAGATTGGCCACCCCTTGGGTGTCCGACCGGCTGAGCCGCAACCAGGCTTCCTGCACGGCGTCATCGGCCTCGTGGAGCGACCCGAGCATCCGGTAGGCCACCGACCTCAGCTGCCCCCGGTGCGACTCGAACCGCTCCGCCAGATATTCCTGCCCGTCCATGGCCCGCATCCCCTCGCCGCAACCCGATCGATCCGTCACACCGCTGACGCTCCGGCGTCGGCGGATGTGACACGGATCCGGCGGGACACGACGCCGGCGGCCGCCTCACGGTGAGGCGGCCGCCCGAGTCGCTTGTACGGGGGGTGCTGTCATCCGACCGGCTGTTTCGCCTCCACCACGGGCCGGGGTTCGGTCCCGGGGTGCCGCTCCGGCTGTACGGACGCGATGTAGGCGAGCACGGCCATCAGGGCCGGCAGCACGGCGATCGCGGCCGCGACACCGGCGGCCCAGGACGGCGCGGCGGTGACCTCCAGAGCACTGGAGAGGGTCCGCGAATGGAACTGGCCCTGCAGCAGCTGCACGGAGGCCAGTGCGGAGGGCACCAGCACGCCGAGGGCGAGAACCACCGGCGATCCGGTGAAGGCCAGCGCCACCCCCAGCAGGAAGCACACAGCCGACACGCCGAGGTCGAGGGCGGAGGCGCCGAACGACGCGCCGCCCCGGTGCAGCGGGAGATAGGCCAGGCTGCACACGATGAGCGCCGCGGACGTCAGCCACCTCGGCCACGCGCGAGGAGTGCTGCTGCCCTGCGCCTGCGCAGGGCCGCGCCGTTCGGCGGCCGGGACGAAGGCGTCGGCGGGTGCGCCCTGGGCGACCATGGGGAGGCCCGCAGGGGGGTCCACGAACAACAGGGCGGCATCCGGTTCGTCCGACACATGGCCCGATGCCGGTGCCTCCGGTGCGGGCTGCGGCACCTCCACGTGCTTCTCCTGGGCCAGGTGGCCGATCAGCTGCACGAGGTCCTCGACGGGCCTGTTGGTCGCGGCCGTCCGGATCGCCTCCTCTCCGCAGTGCCGCTCCAGCGGAGACCGGTGCAGCAGCGACATCAGCCGGGTGACTTCCTCGACGGGCCGGTATTCGGCCGCGGCGCGGATCGCCTCGTCGGCGCTGTCGGGGCTGCGCGGCGGCCGCGTCAGGAGCGCCACCAGCCGGGAGATGTCCTCCACCGAGCGGTCCATGCCGACCGCGTGGAGCGCGTCGACCGTGGCCCGCGCGTACTCCGGCGACTGCTCCAGGAGCGTGATGAGCTGGACGACCTCTTCCAACGGCCGGTCGGCGACGGCGGCGTGCACCAGGCTGTCGACCGGGCTGGAGTACGCGGACCCGCGCTTGCCGGCGACGGGCCGGGCGACCTCGGCCGGCGGGGACGGGGGCGTGTCCTCGGTCGGCAGGGGCGGCGGCACGTCATCGGCCGGCGGGGGCGGGGACGGGGGCGGTTCCGCGACGCGTCCCTCGTACCCGGCCTGCGGGTACGGGTCGGCCGAGGGGAGAGGCGGTATGCCCGGCGGTTCGGGTAGGGGTGACGAAGAAGGGGTCGTCATGCTCGGCTCCATGGGGACGGGTGCGTTTACCTTTGGCCCACCTGTGCACTGAGTTACCAGTTGTTGCCATTACCTGGTGGTCGGCTCCTTCGCGCCACTTGGATGCGGCATCTGTGTGATCACCATTCGGCGGATCGTCGTCTGTGCCGGGGCGCTTACCGGCACCTGATGAACCGAAGGGTGGGAGAACCGGCCCCCGATACCCTCGGCCGCATGCCCGAAACCGACGCCCTCCGCGCCCGCTTGCACAGCGCCCTGCTCGCGGCCGCCCCCGCCGCCCGGCCGGAGCCGTACGCCGACGCCCTCCTGGCCCGCTGGGCGGAGCCCCACCGCCGATACCACAACACCGCCCACCTCCAAGCGGTCCTGGACCACATCGACGTACTGGAGCAGTACGCGGAAAGCCCCGAACTGGTGCGCCTGGCCGCGTGGTTCCACGACGCCGTGTACCTTCCGGACCGCTCCGAGAACGAGGAACGCTCCGCCCGCCTGGCCGAACGCGCCCTACCCGAGGCCGGGTTGAGCCAGGAGGACACCGCCGAGGTGGCCCGCCTCGTGCGCCTGACCGTCACCCACGCCCCCGAGGACGGCGACGGCAACGGCGCGGTCCTGTGCGACGCCGACCTCGCGATCCTCGCCGCCGCCCCGGAGGCCTACGCCGCGTACGCCGCCGCCGTACGCGAGGAGTACGCCTTCGTACCGGACGAGGCGTTCCGGTCCGGCCGCGCCGAGGTGCTGACCCAACTGCTCGCCCTGCCAAAGCTGTTCCGCACCCCGCACGGAGAACGCGCATGGGAGGCTCCGGCCCGGGAGAACATCGAGGCGGAACTGACCCTGCTCACCACATGACCGGCCGCATAATCAGCCAGAGCCCACCGCTCACCCCGCAACTCCCTCCGGAAAGCAGGTAACCCGCGTGCTCCCCGTGACAGTCCAGGCCGACCGCCTCGCCCTTCACGAGCTGACCCGCGCGTCGGCCGCAGAGCTCCAGGACGGCGGTGACGGCGGCTGGGAGTGGGCCCCCGGCGGCCCCCACGAGGGCAGCCGCTTCGCCGCCGGGAAGATGCTGGCGGGCATGGAGACCGGCCGGCACCGTGACGGCTGGGGCGCGTACGTCATGGTCCGGACCGAGGACGACCGCGCCATCGGCGGCATCGGCTTCCACGGCCCGCCGGAGGACGGCCGCGTCGAGATCGGCTACGACCTGGCGGAGTCCGCACGGGGCCAGGGGTACGCGACCGAGTCCGTCAGGGCGCTGACCGCCTGGGCGCTGGCGCAGCCCGACGTCGAGACGGTGTACGCCACGACCGACGAGGACAACACCGCCTCGCAGCGCGTCCTGGAACGGGCGGGCTTCCGCCGCATCGGCGACACCCCGCGCCCGATAGGCGGCCGCGAGGCCCAGCACCTCTTCGAGCGGAACCGCTGCGAACCGAACCCCTTCGGTCAGAACCGGGACTGACCGGAACCGGGATCGGCGGGCCCGTCCGGGCCGACCCGGCCCGGCACCCGGCACCCGGCAGGGAATTCCGCGGGCGAGGAACAGCCCGGGGAACTACCCGAGGGAATACCCCGGGGAATACGGAACCGGCCACCCTCGTTGGCACCCGATATGCCCGCCGAGCCCATACCCACGCCCGTGCCCGCCCCCACTCCCTCCGCAGAAAGCGTCTCCGGCTCCGTTCCGGCGAACTCCTCCGGCTCCGCCTCCGCGGCGAACTCCGCGGCGAAACGCATGCCGCTCGCCGTCTACATCCTGGGCCTGTCCGTCTTCGCGCTCGGCACGAGCGAGTTCATGCTCACGGGACTGCTCCCGGCCATCGCGGACGACATGAGCGTGTCGATTCCGCAGGCGGGTCTGCTGATCTCGGCGTTCGCCATCGGCATGGTGGTGGGCGCCCCGCTGCTCGCGGTGGCGACCCTGCGGCTGCCGCGCCGCACCACCCTGATCGCGCTGATCACCGTCTTCGGCCTGGGCCAGGTCGCGGGCGCGCTGGCCCCGAACTACGCGCTGCTCTTCGCCTCGCGCGTCGTGTCCGCGCTGGCCTGCGCCGGGTTCTGGGCGGTCGGCGCGGCGGTCGCCATCGCGATGGTCCCGGTGACCGCGCGGGCCCGTGCGATGGCCGTCATGATCGGCGGTCTGTCGATCGCGAACGTCCTGGGTGTGCCGCTTGGCGCACTGCTCGGCGACGGCCTCGGCTGGCGGGCGGCGTTCTGGGCGGTCGGCGCCGCCTCCGCGATCGCGCTGGTCGGCGTCGTGACCCGTATCCCGCGCATCCCTCTCCCCACCGAGAAGCCCCGGCTCAGCCGCGAGCTGCGGATCTACCGCGACCCGCAGGTGCTGCTCTCCGTCGCGATCACCGCGCTCGCCGCGGGTGGTGTGTTCTGCGCGTTCAGCTACCTCAAGCCGCTCCTCACGGACGTCGCGCACGTGGACGCGGGCTGGGTCCCGGCCGTGCTCGGCCTGTTCGGCGTGGGCGCGCTGATCGGTACGACGATCGGCGGCCGGGTCGCCGACGCGCACCTCTTCGGGGTGCTGCTCAGCGGCATCACCGCCTCGACGGTGTTCCTGGTCGCGCTCGCGCTGTTCGCCTCGACGCCCGCCGTCGCGATCACCCTGTCGTTCCTGCTCGGCCTCTCGGCCTTCTACACGGCCCCCGCGCTCAACGCCCGCATGTTCAACGTGGGCGGCGCCGCCCCGACGCTGGCCGGCGCGACCACGACGTCCTCGTTCAACCTGGGCAACACCGCCGGCCCCTGGCTCGGCGGCATCGTGATCAGCGCGAACCTGGGCTTCGCCGCCACTGCCTGGGCGGGCGCCGCGATGACGGTTCTCGCCCTCGCCCTGGTCGCCGCCTCCCTGCGCCTGCACAAGTCCCGCTCCCGCGTGGTGGCCCGCTCGACGGACCGGCCCGTCGCGGCGGCCCACGCGGAGGTCTGACCCGTACACGGAAAGCGAACGCGCGAAAAGCGCATACGCGGAAGCGCCCCGCACCCATTGCTCGGGTGCGGGGCGCTTCGGTGTTCCCCCGGCCGGAGCCGGGGTCACGAGGTCACTGCTTAGGCGGGGGTGACGTTCTCCGCCTGCGGGCCCTTCGGGCCCTGGGTGACGTCGAAGTTGACCTGCTGGTTCTCCTGCAGCTCACGGAAGCCGGTGGAGTTGATCGCGGAGTAGTGGACGAAAACGTCCGGGCCGCCGCCGTCCTGCGCGATGAAGCCGAAGCCCTTTTCCGCGTTGAACCACTTCACGGTGCCGGTTGCCATGTGTTTCCCCTGTCGAGGATCGCGGGGTACTGGCTTGTCAGTACCCCTGGGTGAGGTGATCGCCCTGGTCCTCGGACATTGCTGCACAGCAAACGCCCACGGCGTAAACCGCGGGCGTTGAGACTTCGGAACCACGACTACTGGCAAGGAAGTTAGCCGATCCGCAGTCGTCTGGCTACGGGCCGCAGCCGAACCGGCGACAAGATCCCGCCAGAGAGTGTTCCTCCGGCGGGGTCCCGGACGCCCTCCGGACGCCCCACGACCCGGCGCCCGGCCTCAGGCCGGGCGCCCCTTCGGCCGCCGCAGACCCGCCTCCGTGAGGCGGCGTACGAGCTCCTTCGAGCCGATCTCCACCGCGCCCGCCCGCACCGCGTCGTCGTACCGGTGCGCGGGCACGTCGTAGTGATCACGTTCGAAGGCTCGCGGCGGGCAGCCGATGGACGCCGCGAACGCGTGCAGTTCCTCGTACGAGACGTCGCTGACCAGGTGCGACCACATACGGCCGTGACCCGGCCACGTCGGCGGGTCGATGTACAGCGTCATCCGCCGAGACCGCCGACCGGGGCCACCACGACGCCCGCCTTGCCGCACACCCAGTGCGGGTCGGGCCCGAGCTCCGGCTCCACGTCCAGGGCGTGCGGATCGCCCGCGTCGCACACCGGGCACAGCGGCCAGCGCCCGTACCGCTCCAGGAGCGCGTCCTGTACGTCCTGGGCGACGAGCCCCGCGACGTACTCCGTGCCCTCGGGCCACTGCTCGACCCACCAGCGCCGGTGGGTGACCGCGTCCTCGACCAGCGAGACGACGTCCGCGTGCGCCACGTCGCGCGCCGCCAGATCCGCCAGGACCAGGGCGCGGGCGGCGTGCAGGGCTTGCTCCAGAGGTTGTACGTCGTCCATGCCCTCCATTGTCACCCCGGCCGCGCCCGGAGCCCGGGCGGAGGGACCTGGGGCCGGGCGGTGACGGGACCAAAGGGGGGTTGACCGGAGAAGAAGCCGAAAATATCTTTCAAGAGTGACCAATGACGTGAAGGAAAGTTTCAACGGCGGCGCCCCGCCCGCACCGGCGGCCCTCGCGGCCAAGGTGCGCACGCTCGCGCCGTCCATGACCCGCTCCATGCAGCGGGTCGCCGAAGCCGTCGCCGGGGACCCGGCCGGCTGCGCGGCCCTCACGGTCACCGGCCTCGCCGAGCTCACCGGCACCAGCGAGGCCACCGTGGTGCGCACCGCCCGCCTGCTCGGCTACCCCGGCTACCGCGACCTGCGCCTCGCGCTCGCCGGGCTCGCCGCCCAGCAGCAGTCGGGGCGGGCCCCGGCCGTCACCGCCGACATAGCCGTCGACGACCCGATCGCGGACGTCGTCGCGAAGCTGGCCTACGACGAGCAGCAGACCCTCGCCGACACCGCGGCCGCCCTCGACACCGTCCAGCTGGGCGCCGCCGTGGGCGCGTTGGCGGGTGCCCGGCGGATCGACATCTACGGCGTCGGCGCCTCATCCCTGGTCGGCCAGGACCTCGCGCAGAAGCTCCTGCGCATCGGCCTCATCGCGCACGCCCACACCGACCCGCACCTCGCCGTCACCAACGCCGTGCAGCTGCGCTCCGGCGACGCGGCGGTCGCGATCACCCACTCCGGCTCGACCGGCGACGTCATCGAGCCGCTGCGGGTCGCCTTCGACCACGGCGCCACCACGATCGCGATCACCGGCCGGCCGGACGGCCCGATCTCGCAGTACGCCGACCACGTGCTGACCACCTCCACGGCCCGCGAGAGCGAACTGCGCCCGGCCGCCATGTCGTCCCGCACGAGTCAACTCCTCGTCGTGGACTGCCTGTTCATCGGCATCGCCCAGCGCACGTACGAGACGGCGGCCCCGGCCCTGTCCGCCTCGTACGAGGCACTCGCCCACCGCCACAACCCCCGCACCCGCTAGCCGCCGTACGCAGAGAAAGAGCCGCCCACGCCATGACCACCCAGGACTACGCCGAACTCCGCGCCGAGCTCGCCACTCTCACCACCGAGGCGTTCCGGCCCGATCTCGCGGAGATCGACCGGCTGCCGACCGCCGAGATCGCCCGGATCATGAACAGCGAGGACGCCACGGTTCCCGCGGCCGTGGCCGAGCAACTGCCCGACATCGCGGCGGCGATCGACGCCACGGCCGCACGGATGTCGCAGGGCGGCCGGCTGATCTACGCGGGCGCCGGCACGGCCGGGCGGCTCGGCGTCCTGGACGCGAGCGAGTGCCCGCCGACGTTCAACACCGACCCGTCCGAGGTGGTCGGGCTCATCGCGGGCGGCCCGTCCGCGATGGTCAAGGCGGTCGAAGGCGCCGAGGACTCCAAGCTCCTTGCGGCGGAGGACCTGGACGCCCTTCACCTGACCCACCTCGACACCGTCGTCGGCATCTCGGCCTCGGGCCGCACCCCGTACGCGATCGGCGCGGTCGAGCACGCCCGGCGCGTGGGCGCCCTCACGATCGGCCTGTCCTGCAACGCGGGCAGCGCGCTCGCGGCGGTGGCCGAGCACGGCATCGAGGTCGTGGTGGGCCCGGAGCTACTGACCGGCTCGACCCGCCTGAAGTCGGGCACGGCCCAGAAGCTGGTCCTCAACATGATCTCGACGATCACCATGATCCGGCTCGGCAAGACCTACGGGAACCTGATGGTCGACGTACGGGCCTCCAACGAGAAGCTCCGCGCCCGCTCGCGCCGCATCGTGGCGCTCGCGACCGGCGCGGACGACGCCGAGATCGAGGCCGCGCTCGCCGCGACGGACGGCGAGGTGAAGAACGCGATCCTGGTCATCCTCGGCGGCGTGGAGGGCGGCACGGCGGCCCGCCTCCTGTCGGAGAGCCGGGGCCACCTGCGCACGGCCCTGCACGCGGCCCCCTGACCCCGCTCACAGCTCCGCACAGCAAGGCACCAGCACCATGGCACCAGAGAACAAGAACCGCGCCACAGCCGCCGCGATCCTCCCGCTCGTCGGCGGTGCCCGGAACATCGACTCGATCGCCCACTGCATGACCCGCCTCAGGCTCGGCCTGAAGGACCGCACTCTGGTCCAGGACGAGGCGCTGAAGGCCCTGCCGGCGGTCCTTGGCGTGGTCGAGGACGACACGTACCAGATCGTGCTGGGCCCGGGAACGGTGGCGAGGGTGGCCCCGGAGTTCGAGGCGCTGATGGCGGAGGAGACATCCCAACCCCCGCTCACCGCAGCCGAGTTGGCGCACCGCGGCGCCGAACTGAAGGCAGCCCGTAAGCAACGGAACGCCACGCCGTTCAAACTCTTCCTCCGCCGGATCGCGAACATCTTCGTCCCGCTGATCCCGGCACTGATCGGCTGCGGCATCATCGCGGGGCTCAACGGCCTCCTGGTGAACCTGGGCCGGCTGACGGGCGTGACCCCCGCGCTCGCCGCCATCGCGTCGGGCTTCATGGCGCTGATCGCGGTGTTCGTGGGCTTCAACACGGCGAAGGAGTTCGGGGGTACGCCGATCCTGGGCGGGGCGGTGGCGTCGATCATCGTGTTCGCGGGGGTGGCGAAGATCACGGTCTTCGGCCAGACGCTGGCACCGGGCCAGGGCGGCGTGCTGGGCGCACTCGGAGCGGCGCTCCTGGCGGTGTACGTGGAGAGGTGGTGCAGGCACTGGGTCCCCGAGGCGCTGGACGTCCTGATCACCCCGACCCTCACCGTCCTGCTCTCGGGCCTGGTGACTCTCTACGGCCTGATGTTCCTGGCGGGTGAGGTCTCGACGGGCATCGGCCACGGTGCGAACTGGCTCCTGGACAACACGGGCGCGTTCGCGGGCCTGGTCCTGGGCGGCCTGTTCCTGCCACTGGTGATGCTGGGCCTGCACCAGGCCCTGATCCCGATCCACACGACGCTGATCGAGCAGCAGGGTTACACGGTGCTGCTCCCCATCCTGGCGATGGCGGGAGCGGGCCAGGTGGGCTGCGCGGTAGCGGTATACCTCCGCGCGAGGCGTAATGGATCCCTCCGCAACACGATCAAATCAGCCCTCCCAGCAGGCTTGCTGGGCGTGGGCGAACCGCTGATCTACGGAGTTTCACTCCCCTTGGGCCGCCCGTTCGTCACGGCGTGTGTGGGCGGGGCGGCGGGCGGGGCGTTCGTGGGCCTGTTCTCGATGCTGGGCGACAAGGTGGGCTCGACGGCGATCGGCCCGTCCGGCTGGGCATTGTTCCCCCTGCTCCAGGGCAACCACGGCCTGGGCACGACGGTCGCGATCTACGCGGGCGGCCTGCTGACGGGTTACGTGGTCGGCTTCCTGGCCACGTACTACTTCGGCTTCACGCGCCAGTCGTTGACGGACCTGAACGCGTCGCCGTCCCCGACGGAGCCCGCCGCCCCGAAGCCGATGGAACCGGCCCACTCATAAGGTAGGCGCAGACCAACTGACGTGCGGCGAAGGCAAAGAGGGGGACGCGTCATGGACCACGCCCGAGGGAATCCGACCGGGGAGACCTCACCCACCAAGGGGTACGCCCCCGCCCCCAAGGGCGCCGCGAAGGTGGCCAGGTTCCGCCTGTCCGTGTCGTTCGCGAAGGCCGTCCTGGACCGCCGCACCGAACTGGGCCTGTCGCAGGCAGAGCTGGCCGAACGCGCGGGCCTCTCCCAGGCGAAGATAGCCCGCATCGAAAGCGCGGCCTCGTTCCCGACCCTCCCCCTGCTGCGCCGCCTGGCGGTGGGCCTGAACGCGTCGCTGTACGTCGCGATGGACGCGGAGACAGAACGGATCACGTTCACTGCCCACCCTGCCGCCTGACGATCCCGCCTAGTTCGGGCGGGACTGGCGAACCCCCCGACATCCACGACCCCTTCTGGTCCGCCACCACCCCGCCCCCCCCCAGCACCCCGGCCCCCTAGTTCCCGGGCTCGCCCCCGCATCCCCATCACCCGCAGGACAGATCCGGCGCAACCATTGCGGCGTCCCTAACTGCACCATTTCACCCAAACCCGGCGCCACACGAGAGCGGTTAATCCCCCTCGGGGTTCTGCCGCCCCCACTCCTCGAACTCCCCCACCACATCCCGCAGCCGCCACGGCGGGGATTTCAGGAACATGCCGCGCAGCTCCGCCACCGGGACCGCTGCCGGGCGGTAGTCCTCGTCCTCGTACAGGTCCTCGTGGTCCGGGTCCTCCATCGGGTCGTCCGGGACGCCCACGAACGGGCCCTCCCACGTTTCCGAGTCCATCGGCGCCGCCGGGTTCACCTTCCACACCGCGCCCGCCCGTACGCACACCTCGCCCAGGTACCACGCCGGCGCGGTCACCCTCGGGGTGTGCTGCGCGGCCCGCACGTCCTCCCATCCGGACGACTCGGACGACTCGGACGACGAGAAGTCCGCCTGCACCGCGCGCTCCAGGCCGTCGACCGAGTCGGCCGAGAAGTCCCAGGTGCCCGGGTGCGACTTCGCCCACTCCGCGAACGCCGCCTCCTGGTCCGACAGCCACGTCCTCAGCCGGGGATGGTCCGTCCACTGCTGCTCGCTCATGGGCAACGAGGGTACGGGAGTGGCGTAAGGGGCTTGTGGAGAAGGGGAGTTGGGAGTTTGGGGGGCCGGAAAACTGTGAGGCTCCTGTGGCACGCGAGGGCTAGCGTGTGGTGCTGCGCGACGCCATTGAGCACGGGGGCCCCTGGTGTCGCTGCACGCTTCACGCCCACCTCTTTGGGCTCCCGGGGAAAGACACGCTCGCGTGAACCATCCGATGTCCCGTCCGAAGTCCCCTCCGACGTCTTCGATATCCACGCGCCGGCACCACCTCTGGGCGCGCGCCGCGGTCGCTCTCGCCACCGTCGGCATCCTCTCCGTCAGCGGCCTGCCGCAGCTCCAGGGCACGGCCGACGCAGCCGTCAAGGCACAGCCCTGCGAGCAGATGTTCAAGCTCAAGGGCAAGCCCACGGACCCGGGCAAGCTGCCGTGGGCCAACGGCGACGCGGTGCGGCCCGAGACCGACTGGGACTCCTACGGGTTCCCGAACCAGCGCCAGGCCATGGACGGCCTCACCCTGCCCGACGACCCCGCCGAGCGGGACAAGATCCTCGACAAGCTCACCCTGCCCTACAAGAAGTACCCGGAGGGCACCCCCGACCGGGTCTACGCGACGTACAAGGACTACCTGTCGCGCAACGGCAACACCGACACCAAGTACGGCGGCTTCGGCAACTGGCTGTACGAGGCCTACATCGAGGTGTACGGGCGCCAGCCGCGCGGCGAGACCTTCCACGGCAAGGTCGTCAAGGACCTCGGGCTCCTCGGGCCGGACTGGATCTGCGAGGAGACGTTCGACGTCACCGACCCGGATACCGGCAAGCCCTACAAGCGGCGCTTCGACGCGGTCAACCACAAGACCAAGGAAGTCGTCGAGATCAAGTCCGGCGGCAACCACGACACTGAGCAGGCGCCCAAGGACCGCGCGTTCCTGAAGGACCCGAAGTACAAGGACTACAAACTCCGGTACGCCTTCGGGCAGCCGCAGTCCGAGGACACCCTCAAGTTCACCAACGGGCTCAAGAAGCTCGGCGGGCAGGGCCGGGTCACGACGTACGAGCACGTCTCCACGCCGCAGCCCGAGTTCCAGCCGGGCAAGTACACCGCCCAGGACACCGCGAAGAGCATCGGCCGCGGCGCCGACGTCGTCCGGCAGTCGCCGCCCAACCCGGCCGACATGAAGCGGCAGATGGACCGCATCCGGGCCGCCGACCCCGAGGGCATGCGCGTGCGCGGCCCCGGTGGCGTCGACTTCTCCACTCTGGAACTCCGCTACGTCGGCAAGCCCGTCAAGGGCCAGGGCCTCAACTACTCGTTCTCCGCGAACAAGGTCGACGAGTCGTCCGGCCTCGGCTACGGCGGGCAGCAGAAGGCCGAGCTGATCTCGGACTCCTTCTTCACCTGGCTCGCCCTGACGCCCGAGAAGTTCTGGGTCAACCTCAACCCGGACCAGCCCGACAAGATCATGGACAAGACGTTCGGCAAGACCGACGCCGGACGTGTCCTGCTCCAGGCCGACCTGGAGATGAAGCACGACTACGCCAAGGACATGGACCCGCGCACGGGCGTCGGCAAGCAGCTCTGGGACAAGCTCACCGCCGAGAACATCCCCTGCACCCACGGCGTACGGAACTGGATCGTCCCCAAGCCCGCCGAGGTCCGCGAGCAGAACGGCGGGCTCTACATCCTCGACGCCCCGCTCAAGGTCAACTCCGTCCCGCAGGACTTCAAGACCCCCAGCCCCAACGGGAGTTGCAACCTCACCGAGGCCCAGCACAAGCGCGTTCAGGAGCTCATGGACGCGATGATCGTGCCGGACATCGAGAAGAAGGTGAACACGGACGGCAAGTACGCCGACCTGCGTGCCGTCTACAACGCGCGGGTCGCGGCCGAGTGGATCCGCCAGCAGGACGCCAAGTCGCCGACGGACTACCACGCGACCATCAACAGCAACAAGGTCGCCGACTGGCCGCTGCGCGGCAAGAACGCCTCCTGGACGCCTGAGCAGACGTACAAGGACTACGTGAAGTCCTTCACCCAGGGCGACTACAGCTACCCCTGCGAGAAAGCCGGCCGCCCCGGCACCTGCGTCATGGGCGGCGTCGACTTCTCCAAGTCGCCCAAGCAGAACGTCACCCAGGCCAAGTTCACCGCCGAACACAAGAATCTGCCGCGTACGACCGACATCTCCGTCAAGGCGATGACCGACGACGCCGAGAACAAGGCGCTGCTCGCGCTCGGCGGCAACACCGCCGCCCACACCGGCACGGGAGGCGGCACGAACCCGACCCCGACCCCCACACCGACCCACCCCGGCCGGCCCTCGACTCCGCCGACCACACACAGCCCGAACCCCGGCCCCACCGGGGTGCCGTCCAACGACCACCACGCGAGCGGGGGCCTGGCCAACACCGGCACCCAGATCGCCACGGTGGCCGGCGCGGCGGTCGCACTGCTCGCAGCGGGCGCGGGCCTGGTGTGGCTCCGCCACCGCCGCAGGGCCTCGGGCGGGGCCTGACCCTGCGTATACCTGGGGCCCCTGGGGGGCGTGATCCTGCGTAAACCTGGGGCCCTGGGGGCTAGCCCCTGCGGGGGCGTGCCCCTGGGCCCCCGGGGGCGTAGCCCTGGCGGGGCTTAATCCTGGGGGTGCGGGGGCTGAGTGTTCGGCTGCGGGTACGTCGTGGCTGGTCGCTCCCCCAAGTTCTCGGCTTCGCTCGAACAGGGGGGGACCCCCATCGCGGCGGAGCCGCACAATGCCACAGCCCCGGGCCCCTGTCGGGGCCGTCCTTGGCAGAGTGCCCACGCAGGCACTCCCAGCCCGTCATGGGGGTCCCCCTGGCCCTCAAGGCCTTGGGGGAGTTGAGGACGAGCGCCCTTGAGGCGCGAACGGGGTCTGGGGCGGAGCCCCAGGAGGCGAACTCGGCGTGACGGGCCATCAGTTGCTGAGCCTCGAAGGGGCACCCTCACCCACCCGCGCCCCGTCAGGGCCGTACGCCCCGGACAGCACGGCCACCAGCCGCAGCGCCATGTCCAGGTTGCAGCGCCCCAGGTCCACCAGCGGGAACAGCACGTGCCCCGCGCAGGTCAACGGGTCGATCCGCAGCGACGGCAGCACCACCCCGGCCCGCGCCAGCTCCTCCCGCAACTGCTCCACCGCCTCTTCCGTCGCCCGCACCCTCTCCACAGCCGTCAGCGCCATCTGCCTTGCCCTCCTGCGAACCGAGTGTCCTACTTTCCTTACCCAGCGTGGCCGAATCCAGCTAGCCTGACTACAGACGGCGACCCAACAACCCCGCATGTCCAGGGAGTTGCCCATTCCAGGCCCCAAGGACCTCGACCCGTCCGCCTCCCCTCGCGCCTTCCTCGGCGCCGAACTCCGCTTCGCCCGAGAAAAATCCGGCCTCACCCAGGACGAACTCGGCCAGCCCCTCTTCGTCTCCGGCTCCTTCATCGGCCAGCTCGAATCGGGCACTCGCCGCATGCACCTCGAATACGCCCGCCAGATCGACCAAATCCTGGGCACGGAGGGTTTCTTCACCCGCAACTGCGTCGCCGCCGCGAAGTCCAAGTACCCGGACCACTTCGCCGAGGCGGCAGAGGCGGAAGCGGTAGCGACGACGATCCGCGAGTACGCCCCCTCTCTCATCCCGGGCCTCCTTCAAACCGAGGCATACGCGCGAGCCGTCTTCCGCGCCCATCGGCCCACCGCAACGGAGGCCGTCATCGACGACCTAGTGTCCGCGCGACTGGAGCGCGCCCGGCTCCTCGATGATCCAACAATCCCCCTGTTGTGGGCGGTACTTGATGAATCCGTACTGCGTCGGAGGGTGGGAGGGGACACGGTGATGGCAGAGGCCCTGACCCATGTCGCCACCCTTGGCCTCCGCCACCGCATCATCGTGCAGGTACTTCGATTCAATGCGGGAGCGCATGCAGCAATGAGCGGCGCCCTCAAGCTGATGGCGTTCAACGACGCTCCCCCACTGGCTTTCATCGACGGCCTGGGCACTGGACGACTGGAAGACGATCCGGCCACCGTCGCCCGGCACGAACTGACCTACGATTTGGTTGGGGCCAGCGCACTGTCACCGTCCGAATCCCTGGCCCTGATCGAATCAGTGGCAGAGGATTACGCCCATGGAGATCAGCCCTGAGTACGACCTGAGCAAGGCGAGTTGGCACAAGTCCAGCTACAGCGGCGGCGAAGGCGGCAACTGCCTGGAGATCGCCCGCTGGCAGAAGTCCAGCTACAGCGGCGGCGATGGCGGCGACTGCCTGGAGGTGGGCGAGTGGCGCAAGTCCACCCACAGCGGCGGCAGCGGCGGCGACTGCCTCGAAGTCTCGGACGACTTCCGCCACATCGTGCCGGTCCGGGACTCGAAGAACCCGAACGGACCGGTGCTCGTCTTCCCGGCAGCCGCCTGGTCGGCGTTCATCGAAGACGTACGGGCGTGAGGGACGGGGACGACGAACCCGTCTTCCGCAAGTGCAGGTTCGGCACCAACAGGTACGAGTACAACCCAGCGAACCCGGTGGGCCGCGTACTGATCGTGGTCACGGTCATCGGGGTGATCGTCGGCCTCGTCGTGATGGGGTCGTCGCACTGAATGCGTAATGGGCTCGGGGCTCAAACCCCGGGCCCTTTTACGTTGCCGACCTTGCCAATTTCGCGGCATGGCCAGGACATCGCATACGGCTCGAAGCTCAAGCGGTGAGCCCCGAGCCGTGCTTGAAATCGAATGGGCGGAGGGCCTCAACCCGCCCTCCCTCCCGGCCAGTTGAGCGAGCCGTACAGAGAATTCGCACTTTCCGCGTTCGACTTGCGACGGAGGGTGACGACCCTTTAGCGTCCAAGACGACAAACAGCCCCCGGGGCGCAGAAACGCCTCCGGGGGCCACCGCCGCGATCGCTAGCAACGATCCGGCGGCATGACCACCTAGATCGTCAGGACCGATCCGATGGCTGACAGCCACTTTAGTAGCGCACCCCCCGCCGCGCACGCGGACCCGCATCCCATGGCCAATCCGGGCTACGGAAAACGGTGCGTACCCGGCCAACGAGCCCGCACGAACGACGACTTCTCGCACCTTCCGCCCCGTGAAGCCGCCGTCGCCGCGTACGTCGACCGGCTGCCGGAAGGCGCGGACATCTCCGTGAAAACGCTGGCCAAGGTGCTGCCGTACGGCCAGTGCGCCTTGCGCACCGCGCTCCAACGCCTCGTAGGAGCAGGTCACTTGCGCCGAGGACGGGAACATCTGATCGGCTCGGACAGTGCACGCTGGGTGACCCGTACGTGGTTCTCGCGTACGGCGAGGGACGACACGTGGTGGGCCGAATTCACCCGGGGGTGTGTCGCCGACGAACCGGCGCCGCCCGCACCGGCATCCACGGTCTCCCCCTCAGCGACTCAACCCCCCACCCGGAGCCGGGCGTTCATACTCCTTGCCGCCCTGGGACGTACCGCCCCAGCGCTCTCCCTCTCCGCACGGGACTGCTCGGATCTGGAGCCGCTGGTGGTGCCGTGGTTCGAGCGCGGCGCAACGGACCAGGACGTACTGCGCGCCCTGACGACCGGCCTCCCGACCCCGGTGTACAGCGCCGCCGCCATCACCCGGACCCGCCTCATCGGCAAGCTGCCCCCGGAGCGTGCCGCGCCGGTACGCCCGGCCTTGCGCATCCTGGAGTGCGCGAAGTGCGGCACCCCGGGCCGCCCGGAGGCCCTGCCGGGCGGCGAATGCGGCCCCTGCCGAGGCGAACCCGAACCCCGCCCGACCGTCTCCACCCTCCCCAGCGAAAAAGTCCACGCCCACGCCGCCGAGGCCCGCGCGGCAGCAACCCGGTCCCGCCCCGATAGGGCTCCCGCATGACGATGCAGCCCATCCGCGCGCGTGGCGGGGCACGGCGTAGGGGAGGAGGCGATCCGATGACCCCCAGCACCGCCGAGCACCCCAGATGTCCGTCGAGGACTTCGAGGAGCTCGCTCGCCACGCTCCCGAGACGGTGACTCTTGAGTTCATCAACGGAAAGCCAGCGGACAAGCCCCTCCCCGACGGCGACCAGGTAACGATCTTCATGTGGCTGCTCCGCCAATGCATACGGCATCGGCCCGACCTGGACCTGCATCCCGAGCAGGGCCTGAAGGTAGGGGCGTACCGCAACGGCCGGGCCAGGCGGACGGCTCGCTCGGACCGGTGGGCCACTTCGCCGGCCTGGGCGAATGGGCAGATCCCGCCGGCGTCCTCATGGCCGTGGAAGTCACCTCCCACGACTCCGGCACCGACCGCCGCGACCGCGTCGAAAAACGCGACGGCTACGCCCAGGCCGGCATCCCCGTCTACCTCCTCATCGACCGCGACGCCAACACCTTCGTCGTCCACAGCGACCCGCACGACGGCACTTACACGCAGACCGTCCCCCACCCCTACGGCGCGACTGTCCAACTACCCGACCCGGTAGGCATCACCCTGGAAACCGAGAAGCTCAAGGACTACGCGCTGTAGAGGTTCATGCCGCGGAACGCCACCGTCACGCCGAGGCCAAAAGTCCCGCTCATGGCGCAGTTCCTGCTCGGATGTCGACCAAGCCCGTCGCGTCGCGCACCTTCACCCCGCCGTCGGTCGTGGACACCTCCACCTCACCTACCGACGACAGGTTCAGCCCGCACGCACCCAGCGACAGAGCAGAGCGGGCTCGGAGCAGGGTCGGAGAAACGCCGAAGGCGGCACCCCCTCTGATGGGGATACCGACCTCGGCTTACAACCAGGAGCTACCGAGCCGGGGCTCACTGGTTGGTCATAGCCGTCCGACCACTACGCCGCGCCATGTCCACCCCGACTGGAGGACTGTGTGTTGCAGGGGCTTTTTTATCTCGGAGCTGTCTAGGTGAAATGTCTTAGTCGCCTCGAACCCGCCGTCAGGCCCTCGTCCGGGTGTCCAGCGTCGGGAAACCGTGTGTACCTGTCCACGCGTGTACTCAGTCGACACGGCTAGTGTGGGGGTGCCACCTACCCATGTGACGTCCCACTGCCGGTCGAGAGCGCGAACTTCATGGCGCGCCGGTACGATGCGCAGCCGGACCTGAAGCACTCGGCTTATCTGGGTCCGGGCGAAGAAGGTGTGCCAAGCGGGTTCGCGGATCCGCCACTCCGCTACCAGGTCGGCGCGTTCCGACGAGGTGCCGCTGCGCACAAGGTAGGGCACATTGGGCCCGTTGAGCGCGAGCAGTGCGGCTCGGACGTCCTCGGCGGAAAACGGTGCGACACCGCTGTTCGGGCGTTTTGTACCGGTCAGCTTGTCGAAGAGACGCATCAGGTAAACCTATGAATATCTAGTTGTTCAACACAAGGTCTCCGACGTTGGTGTGACGAACTATGGCCCAGTACCTGTGTCTGGGCGAACCGTGCGCAGGAAGTCTTGGAAGTCTCCCACGATGCTGTCGTGCTGTGTCGCGGTGGCAGTCAGAACCATCCGGATCACTGCCCGTCTGCGCGGGTCTCCGACGTCCAGCATGGACAGATAGACATGGGACTGAACTAGATCGCGGAGGACATCGCCGGAGACGGCAGAGAGAGCCAACCGCTGTGTCAGACCGGGCGCATCTGCGGAGCCGATCTCGCGACGGCTAGTCACCACCACAGAGTCTGCTACTTCACGCAAGCGTTCCACCGACGCATCAGCGATGTCGACCAGCGTTGCATTGTCCGGCCGGTAGTCGCCATCGATGGTGATGTTGGCGGTGAATCCGGCATCAGGATGCGGATGCAACGCGATGAAAGCGACGTCCGAAGCGCCGACCTCCTCCGGAGGCGCCGCCTGCCAACCTTGGGGTAGGCGGAATTGAATCGGGACTGGCAGCGTCGTGGGCATCTCACGCCCTCCTTCCACGCGAAAGTACATCAGAGCCAGCTGGTGACGGTGTGCTTGAGGATTGAGCCAGCGACATCTCCGACTTCATCGGCTGCGTCACCCACTGCTTCGGCCGCATCGCTGATTGCGTCGCTCACCTTCCCTGGGTCGACTGTAAACTCCCCGCCCACAGAGCCTCCGAGACCGACAGCAACGCCTGCCTTGCCGCCGATATGAAACTTGCCATCGTCCCCCTTTCCAAAGGTCACCTTGGCCTCAGCCCCCACGCCAGCCCACCCTTCAGCCGTCCCGCCGGCTCCGATGCCGGCGACCTCCGCGCCACCGGCGACCGTGCCTTTCGCCCCAGCGAACGCCTTAGCACCTGCGTTGACACCCTCCGGACCGACCCCGGCGCTGACTTGGGCCTCAGCGCCAGCGAAACCCTCACCCCGTCCATAAATGCCGACATGCCCGTATTCGGCACGCCCTTCAGCAAGGGCCCGTACTCCCTCAGACGCCTCGGCCTTACCGGTGACGCCCTTGTCGGTGATGCCGAAATTCGCCGATGCCCTATATCCCACGTAGGCATCGGCGATGCCCGAGAGCTTCATTGGCCCGTCGGTAAGCGACCCCTTCGCGGTTCCATGGAGGAGGTCCGCATACGCCTTGACTGAGGCTTCCTTGCCATACTTGGGGCCGCCTACGGAGACGCCGGTATCCAAGCCGTCGGTCTTCATGGTGGTCACGGGCTCGTCTGGCTTCCCAGCTTTCGACAAGTCGCCTTCAGCATGCGCATTGAACCCGCTGAGGCCACCACGGCCGTCCAGCGAGATGGTGCTTGCCGCGCGGGTCAACGCCCGCCTCACGCTTTGATCGGTTTCGTCGACCGCCTGCACTGCCTTGGCGATGTCTTCGGTCCAACCCTGCTCCTTCTGGCGGGCATCTGCCATCAGCGCGGGGTAGTCCGGATCATGATGGAGGGCGTATTGCTCCTGAGCGGAGAGGTCGTCGAAGCCGGTGTAAGTGGCCTTGCCCGAGCCATCGACTCTGTAGTTCTTCGCCTCGGCGTCAGTGACCAGGTCCTTCACCGCCTTCTGCAGACGGGTCAGCTGGGTATGCGCCTCCTTCAAGAGGCTGGCGACAGCCAGCGCTTCTTTCTTGGCTGCCTCGTATTCAGACGCCGTGGCGGTGGACTTGCCTTGCTGCGCTCCGAAGGCCTGCCCCTGCCAGTTGCCGTTGGCCAGCGCGCGCTGTATGTGCTTGCCGTAGTCGACTGCCAGTTCACCGAAGCGCTCGCCCATCTTCTGCCACGCCTCGGACACGTCTGACAGCGGCGACAAGTCGGCGGTCATCACGTCGTGAAAACTAAGTGTCACAGCAGTCCCCTGGTCACCACTGGTCGAAACTGCTGGCCGGACGGGGCGCGCCATACGGTGGGCCGAACTGTGCTCCTGCGGCGTGGTCTTGGTCCTGGAAGAGGGTCTTCGTGCCGTGCAGTGCGTTCAGTTCCTGATGCAGTCGGCCCATCAGGCGGTCCACCTGTCCCTGCCAGACGGTCATCGCTTCCGACAGCCCAGACTCTGCAGCCCAGGCGGACAGACCCTTCAACCCAGTGTCTGGCTTAAGAAATATCGACTGCGGCCCGCCGCCCGGACCTGTCATCGGCGGATGCACCTGGCCACCGCCTTCTCCCATGCGACCGGCAGCCTGTGTATCCAGTAGCAGATGCTTCTCCATAAACGTCGCGGCACGCGCCTTGTCGCTCACGGAACTCGCGAACGTCTCGTCACCGCCGCTCAGTGCGCCTTCTTTTGCCTGACTGGGTATCAACTGCTGGTCTTCCAGCCCCCCGTGCCCCACAAGCCGTCCCCTCATGCACGCGCCTCCCCGTGATCCAGCACCGTGCGGGCGCAACACGGGTGCTCAGCTTGCACCGTACCTGTCTGTTTGAAACTGCGTGCCCCCAGGGCAGAACCGGATTTGCCCAGCCCGAGGACGCTCGGGCGACCGATGCCAAGCGCTCTTCGGTTTGACGGCCAGATTTGTCCGTCCTGGGCCGTATATCCACCCGTAACGCCTTGACCACCGCTCTATTCCCTGAGCCATTCGTACTCAGAGCATCCGCGCTGCCCCTGCGCCACCGCCCGCACCCATCCAGCCGCATTTGATTCTGACGCCGCACCACCGCGTCGACCTTTAACCGCGCCCACTCGTCCCACGCCATCGCAGAAGCTCCACGTGCGCCTGCTGCCTTTATTCCCTGGCCGCCCCAATCCCCTGCTTGGGGAGCTCACTTGAAGCCTGGGCGGCTGCAACTCGGCGGCGGCGAGAGCGAAGAAACCAGAGGCCGACGAGCACGCCTGTGAGCCCTAGGGCGCCAACACCCAGGGGGACTGCGTAAGTTGTTGCTTTGCTTTCACCAGCTTCTGCCGTCGGGGGCACATCATCCCCGGCGGGGCTCTCGATGGAGCTCCCCTTGGGCTTCGGCGCGGGGGGCGCGGCTGGCAGAGTGAGGTCGGTCAGGGGGTATACGTCGGCGGGGCCGGGGTCACCGGGGTTTTCCAGGGCGACTCGGGGGCGGACGATCCCGTAGCCGATCGAGTCGTTGCGCTTGGCTCCGTTGGTAGGGGCGCCGATCGTGTTGAGCATGACCCGCAGGACTTGGTTGTTGGTCCATTCCGGATGCTTGGACCAGATCAGGGCGGCGGAGGCGGAGGCGATGGCGGTGGCGTCGCTGGTGCCGTGTGATGTGCACACGCCGGTCTCGCTCTTGCAGGCGTGCACCATGTCGTCGCCAGGCGCTGCCAGGTCCACCTGAGGGCCGTATTCAGACTCAGCAGTTTTGCGAAGGTCCTTGCCCACCGCCGCTACGCCCACCACGCCTGGTGTGGCCGCCGGGTATTTGACTCCGTTGTCCTCGTTGCCGGAGTTCCCCACGGCAGCGAAGACCAACGAGCCCTTGTCCAAGGCGTATTTCACTGCTGCGGTCAGCTGCGGCGAGCCCTCACTCCTCCCCAGGGAGAGGTTGATGACTTTCGCGTTCTGGTCAGCCGCATATCGGATCGCCTGAGGAGCAATCGTGTGGAATTGCTTGTCGCTCTCGGCCTGGTTGGCACCATCAGTCGAGTTAGGCATGCGGATCGGGAGGATCTTTGCACCTGGGGCAAGGCCGAAAGCACCCCTTCCTCCGTCGGAAGCCCCGGTGCCAGCGATCAGCCCCGCCATGCCAGTGCCATGGCCGTCGTAGTCGACGTGTGCATCTCCCGGTTGGTTCTGCGCGAAATCCTTGCCCGGTAGAACTTGTCCCGAGAGGTCCCGGTTGTTCGGGTCAACGCCTGTGTCGATTACTGCGACGACGACGCCTTTGCCCGTGCTGGTCCGCCACATCTCCTCAGCCTTCATGGAGTCGAGGAACCACTGATCCTCGCGCGCCGGCCTCGCCAAGGCCGGCGCAGCGGTGGCACCCACGAGTACCAAGCCACACAACGCCGATACCGCAGCGGACCCTCGCCTGCGCCGAACACTGCTCGATGGCATGAGCTTCCCTCGCGCCTTTCTTGAACGCATCATCAGTCGATGACTGGCGGCACAACGCGCGGGTCGTCCCGCAGCCACGTCTCATCGTCCTCGACTAGGTAGCCGGGACCTCTCCCGCCCGTCTCACGCCGTGAACGTCCCTTTTGAGAGTCTCGGGGCGGTCGCCCACTGCCATGGGCTCCGCCGCCGGGACTCCCAACGACCGGCCGCCCGCCAGAGATGCCTCCTCGTTCCGCACCTGCACCGGACGATACGGAACGGGGACCGCCAGCTCGCCCCGACTGCTGTGCGCTTCCGCCGCTCACCCCGTTGCGCGGAGTCAGCGCACCACGGCCAGGCATCGCTCCCGGACGCCCCACTGCCTGCCCAGCAGGGCCAGCTCCCGCGACGGGCCGGGCCACTCCGTGACTGCCCGCGTCTTCCGCCCCGACGACGGTTCCCTTCGGGACACTACCGTTTGGCCGATCCGGCCCTGCTGGAACGGGGCGACCGCCGACGATGCCGGGGCTGCCGCCCGGCATGCGCACGGGGCTGCGCCCGGATGCGGCTTGCCCAGTCCGCGCCAAGGGGCCCTCCCCGGCGGTAGCCCGCCCCGTACCGAAGGGGCCCGGAGGCACACTTAGTCCTGCGCCGAAAGCCGACGGCGGCATCCGCACTGCCGACGTCTCACCGCCGTGGCCCGGGCCCGGGCCACTCCCAGTGGGGCTCGGCGGCGGCGACGTCTGAGGCAGCGTGGCCACCGAGTCGATGTCCACCCGCGCGGGCTGGTGAGCGTCCCCCAACGTGGGGTGCACTGGTGAGGTGAGCTCCGAATGGGTCCTCGGGCTGGAGCCGCCAGAAGCAGAATCGGGGGCTTGTACCGAATGCTCAGAGCCGCGGCCGGCCAAGTAGGCACCCTCAGCCGTGCCACCGGAGCTCGTCCTGGTTTGCTGAGCGTCGTACGAATCACGTGTCGGCGGCGCAATCGCCTGCGGCGGCGGAGGAAACTTAGGCCGCTCCAAGCCGTTCATCTGCGTCGCAGACTGCTGATACGCCTGTCCCAGCTTCCGCATCTGTGCGACAGCCTCCTGCCGCACCTTTTCCTTGTCCGCCTCCAGGGCCGCCAGTTCGCCCGCGGATTTCTTGCTGATCGCTGCCGCGTCCGGGTCGTTGTGGGCTGCTCGTGCCGCGTCCAGGTTTGCCTGGGCGCCCGGCTTGTCGCGGGGGATGGTGGCCTGGGCCGAGGCGATCGCGTCGGAGGCGTGGCCCAGCCAGGTGGAGGAGCCCTCGCTGAAGTCGCCCAGTCTCAGCGTGGCGTTGGCCAGGTCTGCGCTCCAGGTGCGGAACGCGTCCGCGCCCGCGCCCTTCCACTCCACCCACTGGGGGCGGACCTTCAGGTCTTCCGCGATCTTGCGGATCTCCTTGGCCGCCGCCGCCAGCCGGTCGGCAGCCCCCTGCACCGTGCCACTGTTCGCCTGGTCCAGCCAGGCCAGCATGGCTTCGTGGCTCATGCCCTCAAACGGCGTGCTGCCGCCCATCAGATCGTCCCTCCGGCGTCGCCGCCCGACGGCTTCGGACTGGGCTTGCTATCGGTGTTGCCCAGGTCGCTCTTCGGCTTCGCCTGGGCGGGGTCGTAGGTGCCCCCGTAGTGCTTCTCCGTTTCCACGCTGATCGCCGCCATACGCTCACGGATCTCCGCGTCGATGTTCTGGTAGCCCTTGTGCGAGGCGAGGACCGCGATGCCCATGCCTTCGATGGAGTCCGACAACAGCCCCGACAGCGTTTCCAGTTCGGTGATCACCGTCTCGTACGAGGTGAACAGACCCGATGCCTCGGTGAACGCGCCGGCCCCTCCCCCGAACTGGTCGCGCGCCAGGCGTTCCTGGCCCACCTCGCCCGGGCCGGCCGGCGAGCCCTTGAGGTTTCGGATCAGTTCATCGACCCGCTGCTGGAACTTCGTGAACGACGACAGCTCGGTGACCACATCGCCCGCGGCCGCCCTCGCCACGTCGAGCACGTCGAACACCCACGGCGGCGACTGCGACGCACCCTTGTCCTCGCTCGGTGCCAAAACACCCTCCCCCGTACAGCCCTGTTCTCACGTGCAACTCTAACTATCGGTAGTTACAGAACACAGTTCGCCCATCGCAAAGAGCGACAGAAACAGGCCAATGTGAGTCGCGAACGCCCACGACCCCCCGTCACGCCGAGGCCAGAAAGTCCCGCTCGCGGCGCAGTTCCCGCTCGGTGATGGTCAGGGGGAACAGAGTGAAGCCATGCATCGCGCCCGCGACGACGCCCAGTTGCACCGGTGCCCCCGCCGCCTGCCACCGTGCGGCCAGGAACAGTGAGTCGTCCAGCAGCGGGTCCTCGGTGCCGACGACAATCCGGGCGGGCGGCAGTCCCGTCAAGTCCCCGAACAGGGGCGAGACCTCCGGACTGCGGCGCTGTTCCTCTCCCATCCCTGGTGTGAACAGCTCGTAGCTGCCCCGGATCGCGTCGGTATTGCTCAACAGTTGCCGGGGGCCGAATGATCGCTGGCTCGGGGTCATCGACAGGTCGTAGGGGCCGAAGAGCAGATGCGCCGCCCGGAACGCACCCGCTGTGGCGTGCCGGTCGCGCAGGCGCAGCAGCGTCACGACGGCGAGGTGGGCACCGGCCGATTCACCGCCGATCATCAGTCGTTCCGTACCGAACTCGGCCGCGGCGTGTTTCACCAGCCACCGGGCAGCGGCTTCGCAGTCGTCGGGCCCGGCAGGGAACGGGTGCTCCGGCGCGAGGCGGTACTCCACACTCACCACGGCCAGCCGCGCCTGCTCGGCGAGGCGCCAGAGCCGCTCGTCCTGTCCGTCCGCGGACCCGAACGCCCAGCCCCCTCCGTGGATGTGCAGATACACACCGTCGACCTGGTCCGGGACGAAGACCCGTACCTTCACTCCGCCCTCGACCACGCGGTCCTGGCCCTGCGGCAGTCTTACCGGTGGCGCGTCGCCGCCGAGCCGGTTGCGCCGCAGGAGCGCCAGCGTGGCCGCGCTCGGTGCCTGCCCGCGAGGTGGGCGGCTCGCGGCCGCCGCCTCGAACTGCTCGTTGAACGCCAAGGTCTCGGGGAGGCAGTCCTCATCTGTGATCGTCATGCGGTCGACAATCGCAGCCCTTCGCGACAGCCCCCTGTCACCGTTTCCCTGTGAGCCGCGTCATGCCCACCGAGCGGTTCCGGTAGGCCAGGCTCAAGTCCCGTACCCCAGTGCCTACTTGGCGGACCTCAGCGATATGTCACCGTTGCTCGTCGTCAGGTTCAGGTGGTGGGGGGCCGACGCCGTGTTGGGTATCGACAGCTTCCTGCCGCCGCTCTGGGTCTGGGCCGAGACCTCGTACGGGGCGGACGGGGCGGTCAGCGTGATGCTGCCGTTGGTGGTCTGGGCCGTGACGTTCTGCACCGTGGCCGGGGTCAGGGAGATCGAGCCGTTGGACGCCCGGGCCGTGATGTCCGTGCCCTTCAGGGCGTCCGCGTCGATCGAGCCGTTCGTCGTGCGGATGTCGACCGGGCCCGTCGCGTCGTGCACCTTCACCCCGCCGTCGGTCGTGGACACCTTCACCTCGCCCACCGACGACAGGTTCAGCCCGCCCGCTTCGGTCGAGCCCGTGACCGGGATGCCCGCGGGCACGTCCACCGTGTAGTCCACCGAGCAGTGGCCCGAGCAGCCCTCAAGGACCAGAACGCCGTTCTCCACGTGGTACGTCGTGTCGTCCGGCTTGGACTTGCCCCGGTAGTTGACCTCCCGGTGCACAGCTGCCTTGTCCAGGCCCTTTCTGCCGCGGATCCGGAAGCCGTCCGCATTCCCGTCTATGCGGACCGCGGTGATCCTGTCCTTCACGGTCGCGTCGTCCTTGAACGTCTTGTCGTCCAGCGGGCCGCACGCACCCAGCGCGCCGGCCGCAAGGGCGGTGAGGCTCACGGCCGCGATGGCTCGGATCCGCAGACGTGTGGTGCTCATGAAACTCCCCCGAATGTGCGTCATTTCCTTGCGAGTCGGGCCGGTCCCGCCCCCTCTGATCACAAATTCTGCCCGGCCCGCAGGCCCCGCACCATGGAGCCAGCACCACCTTCGGCCTTCGTATTTTCCGTACCCCAAGGGTTCGGAACAGGTTCTGTACGGGGTTGGAAAAACGACCGAGGGCGGCACCCCCGCTATGGGGGTGCCGCCCTCGGCGTACAGCCAGGAGCTACTGAGCCGGGGCTCAGAAGTCCATGTCACCGCCCGGCATGCCGCCCGGAGCGGCCGCAGCGGCCTTCTCCGGCTTGTCGGCGATGACGGCCTCGGTGGTCAGGAACAGCGCGGCGATGGAGGCGGCGTTCTGCAGGGCAGAGCGCGTCACCTTCGCCGGGTCGATGATGCCTTCGGCGATCATGTCGACGTACTCACCGGTCGCGGCGTTCAGGCCGTGGCCGACGGGCAGGTTGCGCACCTTCTCGACGATGACGCCACCCTCGAGACCACCGTTGACGGCGATCTGCTTGAGCGGGGCCTCCAGGGCCAGCTTCACGGCCTTGGCGCCGGTCGCCTCGTCACCCTCGAGCTCCAGCTTCTCGAACACCGCGGAGGCCTGGAGCAGCGCCACGCCACCACCGGCGACGATGCCCTCCTCGACGGCCGCCTTCGCGTTGCGAACGGCGTCCTCGATGCGGTGCTTGCGCTCCTTGAGCTCGACCTCGGTGGCCGCGCCCGCCTTGATGACGGCCACGCCGCCGGCGAGCTTGGCGAGGCGCTCCTGGAGCTTCTCGCGGTCGTAGTCCGAGTCGCTGTTCTCGATCTCGGCACGGATCTGGTTGACGCGGCCCTGGACCTGGTCGCTGTCACCGGCACCGTCGACGATCGTCGTCTCGTCCTTGGTGATGACGACCTTGCGGGCGCGGCCGAGCAGGTCGAGACCGGCGTTCTCCAGCTTGAGGCCGACCTCCTCGGAGATGACCGTGCCGCCCGTGAGGATGGCGATGTCACCGAGCATGGCCTTGCGGCGGTCACCGAAGCCCGGGGCCTTGACGGCGACGGACTTGAAGGTGCCACGGATCTTGTTGACGACCAGGGTCGACAGGGCCTCGCCCTCGACGTCCTCGGCGATGATCAGCAGCGGCTTGCCGGACTGCATGACCTTCTCGAGGAGCGGCAGCAGGTCCTTGACCGAGCTGATCTTCGAGTTGACGATCAGGATGTACGGGTCGTCGAGCGACGCCTCCATACGCTCCATGTCGGTGGCGAAGTACGCCGAGATGTAGCCCTTGTCGAAGCGCATGCCCTCGGTGAGCTCAAGCTCCAGACCGAAGGTCTGCGACTCCTCGACGGTGATGACGCCTTCCTTGCCGACCTTGTCCATGGCCTCGGCGATGAGCTCGCCGATCTGGGTGTCGGCGGCGGAGATGGAGGCCGTCGAAGCGATCTGCTCCTTGGTCTCGACATCCTTCGCCTGCTCCAGGAGGGCGGCGGAGACGGCCTCGACGGCCTTCTCGATGCCACGCTTCAGGGCCATCGGGTTGGCGCCGGCGGCCACGTTGCGCAGACCCTCGCGCACCAGGGCCTGGGCCAGGACGGTCGCGGTGGTCGTACCGTCACCGGCGACGTCGTCCGTCTTCTTGGCGACTTCCTTGACCAGCTCGGCGCCGATCTTCTCGTACGGGTCCTCGAGCTCGATCTCCTTGGCGATGGAAACACCATCGTTGGTGATCGTGGGGGCGCCCCACTTCTTCTCGAGGACGACGTTGCGGCCCTTGGGGCCGAGGGTGACCTTGACGGCGTCGGCGAGCTGGTTCATCCCGCGCTCGAGACCGCGCCGTGCCTCCTCGTCGAACGCGATGATCTTGGCCATGTGAAGTGGTCCTCCCGGACAGGGGTGGCGTTCTTCGTGGATCGCGCCGGCGCCCGCGACGGACGGCCTGCGGCCCTTGTGGTTCCTTGCCCCACGCGGGCTGCGGGCCTCACTGACCCGATCCAAGTTCTGTCACTCTCACTGGGAGAGTGCTAAGCCCAATGATTAGCACTCGGCACCTGCGAGTGCAAGCGAGTCTCTTGAACCGGGCGCCTCCACTTACCGGTGCTGTCCGGTTCTCCCGGGGCGGCGGGGGCTCCGCCCCCACACCCCGGCTCCTGCGGAGGGCTGTCCGTTTCGTCCGCGGGCCGTGCGTAGCTTGTCGCGCAGTTCCCCGCGCCCCTAGGACCGCTTTCGACTGCGGGCCGTGCGTCGTGCCCGCGCCGCTCCCCGCACCCCAAAAACCCGCCCCCGGCCGCGGGCCGTGCGTGCCTGGTGGCGCAGTTCCCCGCGCCCCTGGGACCGCTTTCGACTGCGGGCCGTGCGTCGTGCTCGCGCCGCTCCCCGCACCCCAAAAAACCCGATCTCCACCTCGGGTCGTACCTGGCTGGTCGCACCGTTCGCCGCGCCTCTGACAGGGGCGCGAACGGGGTTCGGGGCGAAGGCCCTGGCAGGGACCCACCGGGCTGCGCCGCGGAGGACGCAGGGACGCGTGAAGGGGGCCACCCTTTTGGGCAGCCCCCTTCATGCGTGCGTGCGTCGGTGGCCGATCGCGCCGAGATCAGACGGCGAGCTTGACCATGTCCGCCTGCGGACCCTTCTGGCCCTGCGAGATCTCGAACTCGACTCGCTGACCTTCTTCAAGGGTGCGGTAACCGTCCATCTGGATCGCGCTGTAGTGGACGAAAACATCCGCACCACCGTCGACCGCGATGAAGCCGTACCCCTTCTCCGCGTTGAACCACTTGACGGTGCCCTGAGCCATGCCTAACTCCCCTATTACTGGCCCTTGCACGGGACCACACTTCGCGGACCCGGGTCAGACCTCCACCCTCCGACAGGAGAGGGTGTGCGCCGGAACGCGTCGACCGCGGCTGAATGTATCTGCCCAACTGCCCTCTGCAACAGGTCAATCGGACGAGAATTCCGGGCACACACCGGGAGCGGAATGCCGTGAATTCAACATTCCGGGGCAAGTCGGGCCGGGCAAAGCGCACTTAAGGCACAAAGGACACACACACTTTGACCTCATGTTGTCGCGTTCTCATATGCACTTGGCACTCGAAGCGAAGGCGCTTCCCCAACTGTACCCCGCTCAACCATGCTGAATTGCCCCCTCCGCTTCTCGTGCGGAGAGGGCAACTCTGGGTTCAACTCTGGGTATGGATGAAGTTGAACGCGCGGTCGGTCAGCCGCCTGCCACAGCCGGGATGATCGAGACGCCCGCGCCCTCGGGGGTGGCCGTCTGGAGGCCCTGCTCGAAGCGCACGTCGTCGTCGTTGACGTACACGTTGACGAAGCGGCGCAGCTTGCCCTGGTCGTCCAGGACGCGCGCGGCGATGCCGGTGTGGTTCTTCTCCAGGTCGGCGATGACCTCGGCGAGGGTGGCGCCCTCGGCGGCGACCTCGGCCTGGCCGCCGGTGTAGGTGCGGAGAATCGTGGGGATGCGGACGTTCACGCTCATGGTTCGGTGCTCCTAGTCGTTCAGGTCGGCAGTGGCTCAGTGGACGAGGCCCCCGTCGGGCAGCGCCTCAGTGGGCGAGGCCGGCTTCGCGGAAGGCGTCCAGGCTCGGGCGGATGGTCGCGGTCGCCTGGGACGTGGCGGCCACCGCGTCCAGCGTCTTGAGCCCGTCGCCGGTGTTGAGCACGACCGTGGTGAGCGACGGGTCGATCAGGCCGGCCTCGATGAGCTTCTTGGTGACGCCGACCGTCACGCCGCCCGCGGTCTCCGCGAAGATGCCCTCGGTCCGGGCGAGGAGCTTGATCGCGTCGACGATCTGCTCGTCGTTCACGTCCTCCACCGCACCGCCCGTACGGCGCGCGATGTCCAGGACGTACGGACCGTCCGCCGGGTTGCCGATCGCGAGCGACTTGGCGATGGTGTCCGGCTTCTGGGGGCGTACGACGTCGTGACCGGCCTTGAAGGCGGTCGACACCGGGGAGCAGCCCTCGGCCTGCGCGCCGAAGATCTTGTACGGCCTGTCCTCGACGAGGCCGAGCTTGATCAGCTCCTGGAGGCCCTTGTCGATCTTGGTGAGCTGGGAGCCCGAGGCGATCGGGATGACCAGCTGGTCGGGCAGCTGCCAGCCGAGCTGCTCACAGATCTCGTACGCCAGCGTCTTGGAACCCTCGCCGTAGTACGGCCGCAGGTTGACGTTGACGAAGCCCCAGCCCTCGCCCAGCGGGTCGCCGATGAGCTCGGAGCAGAAGCGGTTCACGTCGTCGTAGTTGCCCTCGATGCCGACGAGCTCGCCGCCGTACACCGCGGCCATGACGACCTTGCCCTGCTCCAGGTCGTGCGGGATGAACACGCACGAGCGGAAGCCGGCCCGCGCGGCGGCGGCGCCGACCGCGCCCGCGAGGTTTCCGGTGGAGGAGCAGGAGAGCGTGGTGAAGCCGAAGGCGCGCGCGGCCTCCAGGGCCTGGGCTACGACGCGGTCCTTGAAGGAGTGCGTCGGGTTGCCGGAGTCGTCCTTGACGAACAGCTTGCCGGGCTCGACGCCCAGCTCGCGCGCCAGGTTCTCGGCCTTGACGAGCTTGGTGAAGCCCGGGTTCAGGTTCGGCTTGTCGGCGACGTCGGCGGGGACGGGCAGCAGCGGCGCGTAACGCCAGATGTTCTCCGGGCCCGCCTCGATCTGCTTGCGCAGCGCCTCGGGGTCGCCGAGCGGCAGGTCATAAGCCACTTCGAGCGGTCCGAAACACAGTTCGCAGGCGAAGATCGGGCCAAGTTCGAAACGCTGGCCGCACTCGCGGCAGGAAAGCCCCGACGCCGGACCGAGATCAACGGCGTGGTCGGCAGAGGTACGGTTTTCGACAGTCTGTGCAGACATGGAGGGGAGGCCCTTTCTCCTCATCTTCCTCATGGCGAACATCGCCATGAGACGGATTTGGCACCTTCCCTAGCCGGTGGCCTCGTGTCTTGATCGTAGAGATCGACGAGAACCGACTGGAGGGTTGCCGGGGCTTCAACGGGCCGTTTCCCTCTGCCCCTCTGGATGAGCGGTATTCGATTGTCAGCGTGACGACGACCCCCGACATGCGACGGTCATCCGCGTTGTTCAAGACTGTAACCGAAGGCCCGGACGGTTGAGATAGTCGTCCGAACCGCGAGATGGATCACATGAGGAGGCCAGGAACCGTGCTGGAAGAGGTGGAGCGCTGGCTGAGCAGGCGTTCCTGGTCCGCGAGTGAGCGGCCGGTCGAGCGGATCCTGGCCGCGAAACAGCGCACGGGTACGACCGTCAGTGTCGTGTTGCCCGCCCTCGACGAGGAGGCCACCGTCGGTGAGATCGTGGCCGCGATCCGGCGCGAGCTGATGACCGATTCGGTGCCCCTGGTCGACGAGCTCGTGGTGATCGACTCCGGGTCCGGCGACCGCACGGCCGAGGTCGCGGCGAAGGCCGGCGCCCGGGTCGTCCACCGGGACGCGATCCTGCCCCGCATACCCGCGCTGCCCGGCAAGGGCGAGGTGCTGTGGCGCTCGCTCCTCGTGACCAGCGGCGACGTCGTGTGCTTCATCGACGCGGACCTGAAGGACTTCGACGCGGGGTTCGTCTCCGGGATCGTCGGGCCGCTCCTGACCGACCCGGACGTGGACTTCGTCAAGGCGATGTACGACCGCCCCTTCGGCGCCGAGTCCGATTCGCTCGCCTCCGGCAGGACGCCGGGCCAGGGGGGTCGGGTCACCGAGCTCGTGGCGCGGCCGCTGCTCAATCTCCACTGGCCCCAACTGGCCGGAATCGTCCAGCCGTTGGGGGGCGAGTACGCGGCCAGGCGCTCGCTCCTGGAGCGGCTGCCGTTCCCCGTCGGGTACGGGGTGGAGCTCGCGCTGCTCGTCGACGCGCTGCACACGGTGGGGCTCGACGCGCTGGCGCAGGTCGACGTGGGCGTACGCAAGCACCGCCACCAGGACGGGCAGGCGCTCGGCCGGATGGCCGCCGCGATCTACCGCACCGCGCAGCTGAGGCTGTCCCGGGGCCATCTCGTACGGCCGGAGCTGACCCAGTTCGAACGCGGCGAGCACGGCTTCGTACCGCATACGTACGCCGTGGACACCGAGGAGCGGCCGCCCATGCGGGACGTCGAGGAGTACGCGGTGCACCGGGCGGCGTAGGACGGCCGGATCCCGCTCCCGGGGGCGGGCGTACGCGTGTTTGAGGGGTTGCGGGGCGGGCTAGGTTCCGCAACATGGTCACCGCGCACGCCGCCCCCAGGGCCCAGGTACTCGTCGCATCGAATCGCGGCCCCGTCTCGTACGCGCTGAAGGAGGACGGGTCCCTCGAATCCAAGCGGGGCGGGGGCGGGCTCGTGTCCGGGCTGAGCGCGATCGGCTCCGACGTGGAGTCGGTGTGGGTGTGCGCGGCGCTCGGCGAGGGAGACCGCGAGGCGGTGCGGCGCGGCGTGGGCGAGACGGGCGTCCGGATGCTGGACATCGACCCGGCCGTCTTCTCCGACGCGTACAACGGCGTCGCGAACTCGGTGCTGTGGTTCGTCCAGCACATGCTGTACCAGACGCCCCTCGAGCCGGTCTTCGACGCGGAGTTCCGGCGGCAGTGGGCGTCGTACGAGGCGTACAACCGCGCCTTCGCGGAGGCGCTGGCGGCGGAGGCGGGGGACGCGGCGCGCGTCCTGGTGCAGGACTACCACCTGGCCCTGGTGCCGGGGATGCTCCGCTCGCTCCGCCCCGATCTGCGCATCGCCCACTTCTCGCACACTCCGTGGGCGCCGGTGGACTACTTCCGGATGCTCCCGGACGACATCGCGCGGCAGCTGCTGCGGGGGATGCTGGGAGCGGACCGGCTGGGGTTCCTCACCTGGCGGTGGGCCTCCGCGTTCGCGGAGTCGGTTGCGGGGGTGCTGGGGGCGGACGAGGGCGAGTGGGTCGGCTCGCCCGGCGGGGAGGGGCGGGTTTTCTTCCGGCACGGGGTGAGTGGGGAGCGTGCCGCTCGCGAGACCGACCTCGCCGTGCACCCGCTCGGCGCGGACGGCGACTTCCTGCGGCGGCGTGCGCACGAGGCCGACGTCGAGGAGCGCATGGCCGCCCTGCGCGAGCAGATCGGGGAGGGCCGGCGGACCATCGTGCGGGTCGACCGCACCGAGCTGTCGAAGAACATCGTGCGGGGCCTGCTGGCTTACCGGCATTTGCTGGACACGCACCCGGAGTGGCGGGAGCGGGTCGTGCACGTGGCTTTCGCGTATCCCTCCCGGCAGGATCTGGCCGTGTACCGGGAGTACACGGAGGAGGTGGGACGGGTGGCGGCCGAGATCAACTCCGTTTACGGCGTGCCGGGTTGGACTCCTGTCGTCCTTCACGTCCAGGACGACTTCGCCCGGTCGCTCGCCGCTTACCGGCTCGCGGACGTCGCCCTCGTCAACCCCGTCCGGGACGGCATGAACCTCGTCGCCAAGGAGGTTCCGGTGGTGTCCGACTCGGGGTGCGCGCTGGTGCTGTCGCGGGAGGCGGGGGCGGTCGCGGAGCTCGGCGATGACGCGATTGTCGTGAACCCGTACGACATCACGGGGACGGCTGCCGCGTTGCACGCGGGGCTGAGCATGGCGGAGGAGGAACGGGCCGAGCGGACCAAGCGGTTGGCTGTGGCGGGGACTGCGGTGCCGCCTCGGCGGTGGTTTTTGGGGCAGTTGGAGGGGTTGGGGGGCTAGGGGGCCAGGGGCGTTTCCCACCCACCTGCCCGCGCCCCGGAGTCGGGGGCGCGGGCCCCCTGGGGCGGAGCCCCAGGGCACCTCGCCGAATCGCAACCCGCCCCTGCCGGGGCTACATGTGGGCGGCCAGCGTTCGCAGGAACGTCGTCACCGACGCGGGACCGGTCAGCAGCAGGTCCGCTCTCTCCGCCAGTTCCGCGATCACCGTGTCCGCCGCCACCAGCAGCCCCGGCACGCCGTCCGAGCGGAGTTTTTCCACGGCGGCGAACGCGGGGAGGTCGCCCAGGTCGTCGCCCACGTACAGGACCGACTCGGCGCCCACCTCGCGTATGTACGCGGCGAGCGCCACCCCCTTGTCCATGCCCGGGGGCCTCAACTCCAGTACCAGACGGCCGGGTTCGAGGACCAGCCCGTGATGGGCGGCCAGGTCGGCGAGGGGGGTGCGGAGGGCGTCGAAGGCGGCCTGGGGGTCCTGGGCCCGGCGGGTGTGGACCGCGACGGCCTGGCCCTTCTCCTCGATCCAGGTGCCGCGCCAGGCACCGTGCGCGTCGAGGACCCCGGGGAGTTCCGCGCGGGCGGCGGCCACGCCGGGGTGGGGGGCGGGGGTATGGACGGTGCCGGTGACCGCGTCCCAGCGCTCGGCGCCGTAGTGGCCCAGGACCACGAGGTGCTCCAGGCCGGCTACGCCCGCGAAGCCCCCGTACCGGACCGCGACTCCGGCCGGCCGGCCGGTGACGACGGCGACGGATGCGACGTGCGGGGTCAGCGCGGCCAGTGCGGGTACGGCGTCGGGGTGGGCCCGGGCCTGCTCGGGGTCGGCGACGATCTCGGCGAGCGTGCCGTCGAAGTCGATCGCGACGACGGCCCGCTCCGGGCGCGCCAGGATCGCGGCGAGGCCGTCGCGGCCGAGCTGGGTGGCGGGGGTCGGCAGGGGCTGCGGTTGGCTTCCCATGCGGCCGACCCTATCGGGGTCCGGGCGGGTGGGGGTGGGTGCACGTATGGCGCAACGGCGCGTGCGTCAGCGGCGGTCGCGCTGTTCGTCCCTGGCCCGGCGCAGGCGGTTGACGGTGACGGGGGCGTGGGCGAGGGCGCGGGTGTCGTCCAGGAGGGCGTTGAGGAGCTGGTAGTAGCGCGTGGGAGAGACCCCGAGCTCCTCCCGGATGGCCCGTTCCTTGGCCCCGGGGGTGGGCCAGGCCCGGCCCTCCATCCGGAGCACGGCGCTTGCGCGGTCGTCCAGCTCTTCTGCCATGTCGTCCACGGTAGACCTGGCAGGAGTGCAGGGTGCCGGGACGGGGTGCAGGATTCGGCGGGGTGCGCCGGGGCTCCGCCCCAGACCCCCATCCGTCCGCGGACCGTGGGCGGCTGGTCGCGCGGTTGCCCGCGCCCCTGGCAGCGCGGGACTTGGCAGGGTGTCGCGGCACCCCCCCCGGGGTCTGGGGCGGAGCCCCGAGGAACCCGGGGTTATTCCGCGTTCTCCGCGTCCAGCGCCACCTTCGCGATGTCCTGGAGGACCGCCTTCGGCGAACCCCCCGGCCCCACAGCCGTACCGATCTTCTTCTTCACCGTCTCGCTCACCTTCGGCCACGACGTCTTGCCGACCGGGGGCAGCTCGGACGTCGGCAGGGCGTCCAGGAACGGCTTCAGGTCCTTGTGCTTGGCGTCCGCCGCCATCGCCGAGGACGCCGACACGGTGGACGGCAACAGGTCGTACTGGTCGGCGAACTGCAGCACGTTCTGGTCGGAGAACGTGAAGTCCAGGAACTTGCCGATCTGCGCCCGGTGGCCGCCCTGCTTGAAGCCCATGATCCAGTCGGCGACGCCCATCGCCGCCTTGGCCTTGCCGCCCGGCCCGGGCAGCGGCACCATGCCGAACTTGATGCCCTTCTTCTTCGCCTGCTCCATCAGCGAGGGGTGGCCGTTGAGCATGCCGACCTCGCCCTTGGCGAACGCGTCGAACGCGTCCTGCCGGTTGAGCTTGGCGGGTGCGACCGGGCCGGTCAGGTCGGGCTCGACCAGGTTGGTCTTCAGCCAGTCGAAGGTCTGGATGTTCTCGGGCGAGTCGATGTCGTAGCCGTCGACGGTGTTGGTGTAGCCGCCGTTGCCGCTGAGCATCCACATCATGGTCTCGGCCTGCGCCTCCTCGCTGCCGAGCGGCAGCGCGAAGGGGGTCTTCACACCCTTGGACTTGAGCACCTTGGCGTCGGTGGCGAGCTCGGCCCAGGTGTTCGGCGGCCGGATGTGGGCCTGGTCGAACAGCGTCTGGTTGTAGAAGAGCAGTCGCGTGGAGGCCACGAACGGCATGCCGTACTGGACGCGCTTGACGTTGCCCGCGTCCGCCAGCGGCGCCAGGAAGTTGGCCTCGGTGGGGATGGAGAGGAGCTGGTCGACGCTGTAGAGCTTGCCGCTCGCCGCGTAGTCGGAGTACGCGCCGATCTGTGCGATGTCGGGGGCGTTGCCCGCCTTGACCATCTCGGCGACCTTGGCGTCGACGACGTCCCAGGAGAAGATCTGGACGTCGACCTTGATGCCGGGGTTCTTCTTCTCGAACGCGTCGACAACGTTGTGCCAGTACGTCTTCGTACTGCCGCCGCCGGATATGTCGTAGTCGGCCGCCACCAGCTTGAGGGTGACGTCGCCGGAACCGCTCTGCCCGCCGCATCCCGAGAGCACTGCCGTCATGCCGAATGCGGCCACCGCCGCGGTGAAGCCCAAGAAGCGCCTGCGCACGCGCTATCCCACCCTCGTCGTGATCCTGGCGGATCCAGTCGGTCCCCGTGACGTCCTGTATGTGAGCTGCGATTTTCCCTCACACGGGGGAATGAGGTCTACACCAGTCGCATATCGCTTCCGCAACGCCCGGTGCAAGAGTACATTGGGAAACTTTGCGAGCAGAAAGCGCTTTCCCCTTCATTCGGCGAGTGGACTAGACCTTTCATGGGTGTTGGCGCGAGACTGTTCCCGTGAGACACGTCATCGCCCTGGATGTGGGCGGCACCGGGATGAAGGCCGCCCTCGTGGGGGCGCACGGCACCCTCCTCCACGAGGCGCGCAGGCCCACCGGCAGAGAGCGCGGCCCCGACGCGGTCGTCGAGTCGATCCTCGCGTTCGCCGCGGATCTGCGGGCGTACGGCGAGGAGCACTTCGGCGAGAGCGCGGTCGCGGCCGGCGTCGCCGTGCCGGGCATCGTGGATGCCGAGAACGGGATCGCCGCGTACGCCGCCAACCTGGGCTGGCGCGACGTACCCATGCGGCGGCTGCTCAGCGAGCGCCTGCGCGGGGTGCCGGTCGCGCTCGGCCACGACGTGCGCACCGGCGGCCTCGCCGAGGGCCGGATCGGCGCGGGCAAGGGCGCCGACCGCTTCCTGTTCATCCCGCTCGGCACCGGCATCGCGGGCGCGATCGGCATCGACGGCCGGGTCGAGCCGGGCGCGCACGGCTTCGCCGGGGAGATCGGCCACATCGTCGTACGACCCGGCGGCATCGCATGCCCGTGCGGCCAGCGCGGCTGCCTGGAGCGCCTCGCCTCGGCTTCCGCGGTGACGCTGGCCTGGGCCGGGGCGAGCGGCGATCCGGACGCGGACGCCGCCGACTGCGCCAAGGCCGTCGAGTCCGGCGACCCCCGCGCGCTCGCCGTCTGGCAGAACGCGGTCGACGCGCTCGCGGACGGCCTGGTCACGGCGCTCACCCTGCTCGACCCCCGGGTGCTGATCATCGGTGGCGGACTCGCCGAAGCCGGGGAAACCTTGTTCGTACCGCTGAGGGCCGCCGTCGAGGAGCGCGTGACGTTCCAGAAGCTGCCCGAGATCGTCCCCGCGGCCCTCGGGGACACCGCCGGCTGTCTCGGTGCGGGCCTGCTCGCCTGGGACCTCGTCGCCGGGGCCGCCGCCCCCACCACCGCTCCCGACCCCGACCCAGACCCCGACTCCGACTCCGACTCCGACTCCAGTGAGGTAACCGCCTGATGGCCGCATCGCTTGTTCTCTCCGGCGCCCGCGTCGTCCTCCCGACCGGGGTCGTCGAGAACGGACGCGTGATCGTCGACGGCACCACGATCGCCGGGGCCGCCCCCGCCGGCTCGCCCTCGCTCGACCTCGCGGGCCACTGGGTCGTGCCCGGCTTCGTCGACATGCACAACCACGGCGGCGGTGGCGCATCGTTCACCAACGGCACGGTCGAGGACGTCCTCAAGGGCGTCCACACCCACCGGCTGCACGGCAGCACCACCGTCGTCGCCTCCACGGTGACCGGAGAGATGGACGTCCTCGCCCAGCGCGCGGGGCTCCTCTCCGAGCTGGTCGAGCAGGGCGACCTGGCCGGCATCCACTTCGAGGGCCCGTTCATCTCCCCGTGCCGCAAGGGCGCGCACAGCGAGGGCCTGCTGCGCCACCCGGACCCGGCCGAGGTCCGCAAGCTGATGGACGCGGCGCGCGGCACCGCGAAGATGTTCACCCTGGCCACGGAGCTGCCCGGCGGCCTCGACTCGGTGCGGCTGCTCGCCGAGCACGGCGTGATCGCGGCGATCGGCCACACCGACGCCTCGTACGAGCAGACCGTCGAGGCGATCGACGCGGGCGCCACCGTCGCGACCCACCTCTTCAACGCGATGCCCCCGCTCGGCCACCGCGAGCCGGGCCCGATCGCGGCCCTCCTGGAGGACGAGCGGATCACCGTCGAGCTCATCAACGACGGTACGCATCTGCACCCCGCGGCCCTCGAACTCGCCTTCCGCCACAAGGGCGCGGACCGGGTCGCGTTCATCACCGACGCCATGGACGCGGCCGGGTTCGGCGACGGCCTCTACCACCTGGGCCCCCTGGAGGTCGAGGTCAAGGAGGGCGTGGCCCGGCTCGTCGAGGGCGGTTCGATCGCGGGCTCCACGCTCACCCTGGACCGCGCGTTCCAGCGCTCGGTGACGGTCGACGGCATCTCGGTCGAAGACACCGTACGGGCGCTTTCGGCCAACCCGGCGCGGCTGCTCGGCCTCGACGACAAGGTGGGCTCGCTGGAGCCCGGCAAGGACGCCGACCTGGTGGTCCTGGACGCCGGGTTCACCGTCAAGGGCGTTCTGCGCAAGGGCGATTGGGTGGTCGAGCCGCAGCTCGGCTGAGTTCCGCCGGCGGTGATGTCCGGTACGGCGGCCGGTCCGGGGTCTGGGCCTGCCGCCGTCCTTTTGACATGATCACCCCGTGATTCTGACCGTCACGCTGAACACCGCACTCGACATCACCTACCGCGTCCCCGCCCTCGTACCGCACGCGAGCCATCGCGTCGACGAGGTCGCGGAGCGCCCCGGCGGCAAGGGCCTCAACGTCGCCCGGGTGCTCGCCGCGCTCGGGCACGAAACGGTGGTGACGGGATTCGCGGGCGGCCCGAGCGGCGAGGTGCTGCGCGCGCGGCTCGCCGCGCTCGCGCCCGTCGACGAACTCGTCCCCATCGCGGGCGCCACCCGTCGCACGATCGCCGTGGTGGACGCGGTGTCCGGCGACACCACCCAGCTCAACGAACCGGGCCCGCTCGTCTCGCCCGCCGAGTGGGACGCGTTCGTGGCCACGTACGGGCGACTGCTGGACGGCGCCGAAGCGGTGGCGCTGTGCGGGAGCCTGCCGCCGGGGCTGCCGGTCGGGGCGTACGCGCAGCTGGTGCGCCAGGCCCGCACCGCGAAGGTGCCCGTGCTCCTGGACACCAGCGGCGAGCCGCTGCGGCGCGGCATCGCGGCCCGGCCCGACCTGGTCAAGCCCAACGCCGACGAGCTGGCCCAGCTCACCGGCTCGCGCGAGCCGCTGCGGGCGGCCCGGGACGCGCGCCGCCGCGGGGCCCACACGGTGGTCGCCTCGCTCGGCGCACAGGGCATGCTCGCCGCCTCCCCCGACGGCCTGTGGCAGGCGGCCCCGCCGGCCGCGGTGCGCGGCAATCCGACGGGCGCGGGCGACTCGGCGGTGGCCGGTCTCCTGTCGGGCCTGGTCGAGGGCCTGGACTGGCCCGGCCGCCTGACGCGCGCGGTGGCCCTGTCCGCGGCGACCGTACTGGCGCCCGCGGCGGGCGAGTTCGACTCCGGGGCGTACGAGAAAATGCTCGGCTCGGTGCGCGTGACCGAGCACGCGCGCTGAGCCGAGCACAACGTCCGCGGACGTTTACGAGGCCATACGTTTTACGGGGCGGCCAGCCAGAGCTGGTCGAGGTTGGCGTTGCACTGGTTGCCCTGCTCGCAGGACAGCTTGATCTCGTTGACGCCCTTGTCGAGCTGCACCAGGGCGTACGTGTTCTGCCAGCCCTTGGCCCAGTCGCCCGCCGGGGAGTGCGCGAAGTTCTTCATGTTCATCGGGCGGGACTCGGCCTTGCCGTTGAGCGTTATCGTCGCGTTCGCGTCCACGCCGGGGATGCCGTACTGCAGGTACAGCCTGTACTGGCCGGCCTTCGGGACGTTGGGCTTCCAGGTGACGGAGGCGCCCACGCTGTTGAAGTTGCCGACGAACGCGCCACCCGTGCCCTTGGCGCCCGGCACGTTGGTGCCGACCTGCGCGGAGCCGCCGAGGGTCAGCGTCGCCGCGTCGTCCTTGGGCAGGTTCACCGGGGCGGAGGCCGAGGCCGACGGGTCGGTGCTCGGCTGCTGCGAAGGCTGGCTGGAAGACGACTTGCCAGGGTTGGCGGTGTCGTCCTTCTTGTCCTTGTCGCCGCTGTTGCTGGCCAGCGCCACGGCGATGCCTATGACGACGGCCGCGACCACGGCGACCGCGCCGATCAAAAGGCCCTTGGTGTTGGGTCCGCGACCGCCGCCGCCGGTCTGCTGCGGGGGCGGCCCCTGCCGGAGCGGGGCGCCGCCGGGGTAGGTCTCGGGCGCCGCGTACTGGGCGGTCGGCTGCCCGTACTGCTGCTGCGGCGAGGGGCCCTGCTGCTGCGGAGGCCCCTGGTACTGCTGCTGCGGGATCTGGCCGTACTGGCGCTGACCGACCGTGCGCACCTGGTTGTACGACGTCCTGGGGACTCCGGGCTGCTGCTGCCCCACCGTCGGACCCGGGTAGCCGTAGCCGCCACCCGTGCGGGGCGGGTTGGCGCCTGCGGCCTGCCCGTCCTCGTAGAGGTAGCCGAACGGATCGTCGTCCTCGGGGGTGTTCGCGCCGTTGTTGCCGGGCGTCGTCATCCGGGGTCACTCCTCACTGTCCGCCAGCCGTCGCCGACCGGCCGAGCCTACCCCGAACGGACCACTGCCCGGTCTGGCGCCGACCACACGTGATCGTTGTCCGGATTTGGTCACCCGGCGCGGCGGTGGACCTTGGAGCGGGAGCGCTTCTCGATGTACATCCGCTGGTCGGCGGAGCGCAGGACCTCTTCGACGGACATTCCGCAGCTGGCCCAGCCGATGCCGAAACTGGCCCCGACGCGGACCGCCCGGCCGTCCACCCGGATGGGCGGGATGATCGCGTTGCGGAGCCGTACGGCCAGGTCGGCGGCGTCCGCGGCGCCGAGTCCGTCCGCGAGGACGACGAATTCGTCACCCCCGAGCCGGGCCACGGTGTCGCCGTCGCGCACCCCCGTGGTGAGCCGGCGGGCGACCTCGATGAGGACCGCGTCACCGGTGTGGTGGCCGAATCTGTCGTTGATCGACTTGAAGCCGTCGAGGTCGCAGAAGAGCACCGCGAGCCCCTTCGTGCCGTCGTCGATCTCACTGTCGGGCGCCACGGTGTGGACGTGGTGGTCGTACGGTCCGCCGCCCGGCAGCGCGTCGAAGTCGAAGCCGTCGGCGCGGAACGCGTGCCCGTGCGCCTCGGACTCGCCCGTGGCCGCCGGGAGCTGCCCGTAGGCCGCGTCCAGGGTCTCGGCCGCACTCGCCGGGCCGACCGAGTGCGGCCGGGGACAGAGCCGCGCCGACAGCCTCGCGCGCAGCTCGGCGCTGTTGGGCAGGCCGGTGAGGGCGTCGTGGGAGGCGCGGTGGGCGAGCTGGAGCTCGTGCCGCTTGCGGTCCTCGATGTCCTCGACGTGGGTGAGCAGGAAGCGCGGCCCGTCGGCGGTGTCGGCGACCACGGAGTTGCGCAGCGACACCCACACATACGTGCCGTCGCGCCGGCCGAGCCGCAGTTCGGCCCGGCCGCCCTCGGCGGAGGTGCGCAGCAGTGTCCCTATGTCCTCGGGGTGCACGAGGTCGGCGAAGGAGTAGCGCCGCATGACGGAGGCGGGCCGCCCGAGCAACCGGCACAGCGCGTCGTTCGTGCGGAGCAGCCGCCCGTGCTGGTCGCCGCCCATCTCGGCGATGGCCATGCCGGAGGGCGCGTACTCGAAGGCCTGGCGGAAGCTTTCCTCGCTGGCGCGCAGCGCCTGCTGCTCGCGCTCCAGGCGGACCAGCGCGCGCTGCATGTTTGCGCGGAGCCGGGCGTTGCTGATCGCAATCGCGGACTGCGATGCATACATCTGGAGCGCTTCCCGCCCCCAGGCTCCGGGCTTGCGGCCGTTGCGGGGTTTGTCGACGGAGATGACGCCCAGGAGTTCCTGTGTGCCGCCCGCGGAGTACATCGGGGCGTAGAGCCGGTCCTGCGGATGCCACTCGTCCTCGAACCGCGGGTCGGGGCCCTCCGTGTACCACTGGGGTACGTCGTCCTCCAGGAGCACCCAGCCCTCGGTGTGCGGGATGAAGCGCAGGCCGTCCCAGTCCTCGCCCATCGAGAGGCGGCGCTCCCAGGAGCTGCGGGATCCGACCCGGCCGGTGATCAGGGCTTCTGCGGCGGCGTTGCCGGCGAAGGCGGCGACGACCAGGTCACCGTCGGGGCGTACGAGATTGACGCAGGCCAGCTCGTAGCCGAGTCCCGCGATGACGCCGTCCGCAACGGTCTGCAGCGTGTCCGCGAGGCTGCGGGCCGTATTGAGCTCCCCGACCACCTGGTGCAGCTGCCGCAGGGTCGCAAGACGGACGTAGGGCTCCGACTCGGTCTCCATTGCTCGCTCTCCCCGAGACCTCGACAGCAACTCCTGGCTTCAGATCGACATTCCTTTTGCACTGTCCCGCCACTGAATCACAGCGAGCTGTCTAGCCGGTACACAGGGTCAACAAATAGTGCCTTCTGTGACTCAAGTCACAGCAGATGATGGGGGGTTGGCCGTTCTTTCCGTCTTTGCCCCCTACCTTTCCTGAACGCAAACTGAGAACGGGCTGGGAACTTCGCCGAGCCCGTTGACAAGAGAGTGCGCCTCGGCCACGAGACCTAGGTCCCGGCTGGTCCCCGGGCCCGATGTGGTCCGCGGTGGCAGGAGACTAGCGTTCCGGTTGTGTTGCAGACACCCCTTACCGCCGCCCTTTCCACACTTGCCCCGGGAACCCCTCATCCTGTGGGGGTGAGCAATGACGAGTTCCGCGCCGCGATGTCCCGGCTGGCCGCGGGCGTGGTCCTGGTGACCGCGCACGACAGCGACGACGGCCCGCGCGGCGAGGACGTCGGCATGACCGCTACGGCCTTCATGTCGGTCTCCCTCGACCCGCCCCTCGTCCTGGTCTCGCTGCGCAACGGCTCGCGGATGGACGACCTCCTCGCGGAACAGCCCCTGTGGGCGGTGTCCCTGCTCTCCGAGAGCCAGCGGCACATCGCGGGCCGGTTCGCGATGAAGGGCCGGATCAGCGACCGTCTGCTGTTCGAGGACATCCCGTACACCAGGGGCGAGGCGAGCGGCGCCCCCCTGGTCGGCGGCGCGCTGGCGACCCTGGAATGCCGGACCGAACAGCGCGTGGTGGCAGGCGACCACACGCTCGCCATCGGCCGCGTCCTGACGGCGAACCTGCCGAGCGCGGAGGGCGGGCCGCTCACGTACTTCCGGGGGCGGTACCGGCAGTTGGGGTGACCCCTCCGCTTCGGGCTGGTCCCGGCAGTCGGACCGGCCCCTCCCTCTGCGGGGCGAAACGGACGTCATGGGTCCGTTCCCCCCTGTGACTCAGCTGTCACACAAACCTCTTCTTTCCCCCAAGTCACCCTGCATAAGCTCCGTTTACACGCCGGGCACACACACTTCGCTGTCCGGACACATTCCGCGTACGCCATCCACGTACGCCCATGTCCTGGGGGGGACCATGCGCAACACCCGTATGTCCAGCCGCGCTCGCCGTATCGCGGCCTGCACGGCGATCGCCGTCGCGGCGGGGACGATGCTCAGCACTCCGGCGCTGGCCGAGGACAAGGGCCCGGGGGCGCCGAAGGCGGCGGCCACCACCAAGGCGAAGCCCCGGTTCGACTACAACGGTGACGGAAAGGGCGACATCGTCCTGAGCATCGCCGGCTCCATGCGGGTCAGCATCGACGGCTCGGCAACCCGGAACATCCCGTTCTTCATGGACGAGCGCCGCCAGGACATCAAGGATGTGATCACCCCTGGTGACCTGGACGGCAACGGCCGGCCCGAGCTGATGTGGACCGACGCCGAAGGCTCGCTCTACATGAAGGCGAACTTCGACAACGCCCAGTACGGCTACGACTGGAAGAGCACCGGGTGGAACAAGTACGACCGGATCGTCGCCGCCGGTGACCTGACGGGCGACGGCAAGAACGACCTCATCGCCCGCACCTACGACGGCGACGTGTACCTGTTCGCGGGGACCGGCGACCTGAAGGCGCCGTTCGGTGCGGGCGTCAAGGTCGCCGAAGGCTGGAGCGACTTCGACCAGATCGTCGGCGTGGCCGACGCGGACGGCGACGGTATAGGCGACCTCTACGTCCGCAACAGGACCGACGATCTCCTCTTCATCGGCGGCACCGGAAACGCCGACAAGCCGTTCAAGTCACCCGTCCGGCTCGGTGCGGGCTGGCATGCGTACAACCAGCTCCTGAGCGCCGACGACCTGGACGGCGACGGCCTCTCCGACCTGCTCGCCCGCACCCAGGACGGCGACCTGTACATGTACCGGGCGAAGGGCGACGGCGGCTTCGCCGACCCGGTGAAGTGGCGGTCGGGCTGGCAGGCGGCCACGCTGCTCGGGAACTCCGGCGCCCCGCGTGGGTACGGCAAGGACCAGTTCTTCGCCCGCGACGCCAAGGACGCGAACTGGCGCCGCATGGCGCTGAACAACGGACAGTTCACAGACGCCTCCCTCTGGGGCCCGGGCAACACCAACAACCCCGATCCCTACGCGCGGTACACGGTGGCCGTCGCCAACGCCCTCTCCCGGAACGGCACCTGCACCCGCCTTCAGGTGGTCGACGGCAAGCTCCACGTCGACGGCGACCACGTGGGCGGGAGCGATGTCGCGGACGGTGACTGGAGCGCCTACGACTCCATCGTCGGCCCGGGGGACCTCAGCGGCGACGGGCTCGGGGACCTGGTCGCCCGCGACAAGGCGGGCACGCTCTGGCTGTTCCAGGGCGACGGCTCCGCCCAAAAGTTCGCCGCACCGGTTCGGCTCGGCGGCGGCTGGAACACGTACAACAAGATCCTCGGCTCGGGCGACGTCGACGGGGACGGCCGCGCCGACCTCCTGGCGCGTGGCACGGACGGTCACCTGTACCTGTACCCGGGTACCGGCAACAGCGCCGCCCCGTTCCGCGCGCGCCAGGACCTCGGCGGAGGGTGGAACGGCTACACCGGGCTGGCCGCCGTGGCCGACGCCACCGGCAACGGGACCACCGACGTGATCGCGACGGACGCGTCCGGCCAGGCCTACCGGTACGACGGACAGGGTGCCTACGGCGGCAAGTTCAAGCCGCGCGCCCCGCTCGGCGGCGGCTGGAACATCTACAACGAGCTGTTCTGACCCGGCAGCGATGACGAAGGGGCGGACGGGAGGACTGGGCCTACCAGTCCCGCCCCGACCGCCCCTTCTTCGTCTGGGCGCGCTGCTTCTTCTCGCGCAGGCGCCGTTCGTTGATGCCGCGCGGGATCTTCGTGGCGCGGCGCGGCTTGGGCGGCGGGGCGGTGGCCTCGGCCAGCAGGGACGCGAGCCGCACCGCCGCGGTCTCGCGGTTGCGCCACTGCGAGCGGTGCTCGGAGGCGCGTACGGAGATGACGCCGCCCACCAGACGGCTCGCGAGCCGGTCCAGCGCCCGGGACTTCCAGACCTCCGGCAGTGCCTCGGTCCTCGCCAGGTCGAAGCGGAGCTCCACCTGGGAGTCGCTGGTGTTGACGTGCTGGCCGCCGGGCCCTGACGACCTGGAGAAACGCCAGATCAGCTCGGCCTCCGGGAGGGAGACGGAGCCGCGGATGAGATAGGGCCCGGACATGACATCCATGGTGACGGGTGCGCGGCACGGCGTCACCCGCTTTTCCCCTCACCTTCGCCCGCGCCGATCTCTTGTCGGCCCCTTGGCAAAGAAAGCAAAGCGGATTGGAACCTCACGGTCCCCCGCCGACGTTATGGGGAATGACGGTAGCTTCGGGACGGCTCGAAGCCCGCACATCACGAAGAAGGGGACATCCCATGGCTGTAAGCCTGTCCAAGGGCGGCAACATCTCGCTCACCAAGGAGGCCCCGGGCCTGACCGCCGTCACGGTCGGCCTCGGCTGGGACGTCCGTACCACCACCGGCACCGACTTCGACCTCGACGCCTCGGCCATCGCGGTGAACGCGACGGGCAAGGTGTACTCGGACGGTCACTTCGTCTTCTTCAACAACAAGTCGACGCCGGACCAGACCATCGTCCACACCGGTGACAACACCACCGGCCAGGGCGAGGGCGACGACGAGTCGATCAACGTCAACCTGGCGGGCCTGCCCGCCGACGTCGACAAGATCGTCTTCCCGGTCTCCATCTACGACGCCGAGACCCGCTCGCAGAACTTCGGCCAGGTGCGCAACGCCTACATCCGCATCGTCAACCAGGCCGGCGGCGCCGAGATCGCCCGCTACGACCTGAGCGAGGACGCCGCGACCGAGACCGCGATGGTCTTCGGCGAGCTGTACCGCAACGGTGCCGAGTGGAAGTTCCGCGCCGTGGGCCAGGGCTACGCCTCGGGCCTGGTCGGCATCGCGCAGGACTTCGGCGTGAACGTCTGACGACCCCGCTGACGCATGTGAGGTGCCCCCGGCGTTCACGCCGGGGGCACCTCCTCGTTCACCGCGGAGCCACCTCATGTGCATCCGGTGTCTCAACTCCCCCTCGCGCGGCTTGAATTAGTCGGTCAGCGGACACCAACGACCCAGTTTCGGACACGATCAAGCCAAATATTTGTCGGGTCTCTGTCAAGAAGTAGTCATTAGCTGGCAGTCTCCAACTCGCCCCCACGGAACGAGTGAAGGAGACCACCGAGTGCGAACCACTCTGCGTGCCGCCGCTCTTGCAGCATCCGCCGCCATGGTCGTCGTCGGCGTCCAGGCCGGCTCGACCGCCGGCGCCACCGACCGCGCCGCCGGTGCCACCGCCCTGGACCTCAGCACCGCTCAGCGTGCCGACGCCCTGCGCACGGCCCAGGACGCCGCGCCCGCCACTGCCCAGCAAATCGGGCTCGGCGCCAAGGAAAAGCTCGTCGTCCGCGATGTGATCAAGGACGCCGACGGTACGGTCCACACCCGCTACGAGCGCACCCTGGACGGCCTGCCCGTCCTCGGCGGCGACCTCGTGGTGCACACCGCGAAGAACGGCGCCCTCAAGGGCGTCGACAAGGCGACCGACGCGAAGATAGCCGTTGCCACCACCACCGCGCTCAAGGCCGCCCCCACCGGCTCGCACAAGGTCGTCTGGGCCGCGGACGGCAAGCCCGTCCTCGCCTTCGAGCGCACCGTCACCGGCACCCAGCCGGACGGCACGCCGAGCCGCCGCGACATCGTCACGGACGCCACCACCGGCGCCCAGCTCTACTCCCACGAGGAGATCGAGACGGGCATCGGCACCAGCGAGTACTCCGGCACGGTCACGCTCGGCACCACCAAGAGCGGCTCGACCTACAGCCTCACCGACGCCTCGCGCGGCGGTCACAAGACGTACGACCTGAAGGGCGGCAGCTCCGGCACCGGCACGCTCTTCACGAAGTCCACCGACACGTGGGGCAACGGCTCGCCGTCCAACCGCGAGACCGCCGCCGTCGACGCCCACTACGGTGCGGCCGAGACGTGGGACTTCTACAAGACCGAGCTCGGCCGCAACGGCATCGCGGGCAACGGCAAGGCCGCCTACTCGCGGGTCCACTACGGCAACGCGTACGTCAACGCGTTCTGGGACGACAGCTGCTTCTGCATGACGTACGGCGACGGCGAGGGCAACAAGAAGCCGCTCACCGCGCTGGACGTGGCCGGGCACGAGATGAGCCACGGTCTGACCGCCGCCACCGCCAAGCTGAACTACAGCGGGGAGTCCGGCGGCCTCAACGAGGCGACCAGCGACATATTCGGCACGTCGGTCGAGTTCTACGCCAACAACGCCTCCGACAAGGGCGACTACCTCATCGGCGAGAAGATCGACATCAACGGCAACGGCACGCCGCTGCGCTACATGGACAAGCCCAGCAAGGACGGCGGATCGGCCGACTACTGGTCGAGCGGGGTCGGCAACAAGGACGTGCACTACTCGTCCGGCGTCGCCAACCACTTCTTCTACCTGCTGTCCGAGGGCAGCGGTGCGAAGACGATCAACGGTGTGAACTACAACTCGCCGACCTCCGACGGCTCCAAGGTCACCGGGATCGGCCGGGTGAAGGCGTACAAGATCTGGTACAAGGCGCTCTCCACGTACATGACGTCGACCACCAACTACAAGGCCGCGCGCGCCGCGACCCTCAAGGCGGCGGGCGACCTGTACGGCACGACCAGCACCGAGTACAAGACGGTGGCGGCCGCCTGGACCGCCGTCAACGTGAAGTGACCGGTCGGTGTGAAGTAACCGGTGTGAAGTAGCGGATAAACCCACCTGGTTCTACGGGGAGTCGGGCTTCCCGTCCCCGTAGAGCCAGGTGTCCCACACCGCCGAGAGCTTGTGCCCCGCCTTCTCGTCCACGAAGCGGGTGAAATCCTCGGTCGAGGCGTTGGCGTGCCGGTGGGTGCGCACCCAGTCCTGGACGAGCGTGTAGAACTTCTCGTCGCCGACGGCCTCCCGGATCTTGTGGACGACCATGGCGCCGCGCACGTACACCGGCCGCGCGGACACCTCGGCGGCGGTCGGCGGCTCGGCCGGCGGGAAGGCCCAGATCTCGTCGCCGTCGCCCTTGGCGTACTCCTCCTCGAACTGCTGCTGAGCGCTCAACCCGCCGTGGTCCTCGGCCCACAGCCACTCCGAGTACTGCGCGAAGCCCTCGTTCAGCCACATGTCGCGCCACACCGCCGGGGTGACGGAATCGCCGAACCACTGGTGGGCGAGCTCGTGCACGAGGGTGCTCAGATCGAAGTGGTCCAGCGGTATCACCGGCCGGTTCTGCGTCTCGAGCGCGTAGCCCGAGGCCTTTTCCGGCGCCACGACCACGCCGGTGGACGAGAACGGATAGGGCCCGAAGTTGAGTTCCTCCCAGGCGATGATCTCCGGGAGCCGGGCGACGACGCCGGCGGTCTGCTTCTTCACACCCGGGTCGACGGCGTTGTAGATCGGGATGCCGGACTTGGTCGTCCCCTTGTCGTCGATCTCGTACGGCCCGATGGCGACGGTGGCGAGGTAGGTGGCCATGGGCTCCTTGACCCGCCAGCTGAAGGTGCTGCGCCCCCCCTTGCTGAGCTTCGACACCAACTCGCCGTTGGAAACCACCTGTTGACCGTTCGGCACCGTCACCTTGATGTCGTACGTGGCCTTGTCGCTCGGGTGGTTGTTGGACGGGAACCAGGCCATCGAGCCGGTCGGTTCGCCGAGCGCGAGCACGCTCCCGTTCGGCGACTTCAGCCAGCCCTCCTCGGAGCCGTCGAGGTCCGTGATGGTCTTCGGGCTGCCCGAGTAGCGCACGTACGCGGTGAACGTCTCGCCCCGGGCGAGGTCTCTGTGGGGGCGCAGCGTCAGCTCGTCGCCGGCCCGGTTGACGGCGGCGGGCTCGTCGTCGACGGTGGCGCCCTCGACGTCCATCCCGGCGAAGTCGAGGGCGAAGGCGCTGAGGTTCTTGGTGGCCCGCGCGACGATCGTGGCCCCGCCCTTGAGGTGCCCGCTCGCCGGGTCGTAGTCGAGCTCCAGGCTGTAGTGCTGGACGTCGTAGCCGTCGCTGCCGAGCTTGGGGAAGAGCGGGTCGCGCGTGCCGGAGGAGCCGGGGGTGCCGTTCACGCCGCCGGTGCAGGAGGTGATGACGAGGACGGTGAGCAGCGGGACGACGGCAAGGCGGGTGCGGCGCGCCCCGCACGGGTGCGATGCCGTCCGCCTCTCCGGTCGTTTGTCCACGCCTGTGATCCTAAGGGCGGCGGCCGCGGCTCACTTGTCGAGGGCGGCGACGCCCGCCCTGGCGAACTTCTCGTCGAGGTCACCGCTCGGGGCACCGGCCACGCCGACACCCGCGACGGGGGCGCCCTTCGCCTGGACGGGGGCGCCGCCCGCCAGGAACAGGGTGCCGGGGATGTCCTTGAGGTTCGGGGCCTGGGTGAGGCGCTTGGCCAGCTCGGAGGTGGGCGCGTTCCAGGAGACGGCGGTGTACGCCTTGCGCTCGGCCGACTCGGGCGACTGCGGCCCGGCGCCGTCGCCGCGCAGGGTGACGAGGGTGTTGCCGTTGCGGTCGACGACGGCGACGGACACCTTCTGGTTCTCCTTGCCGGCGGCATCGAGCGCGGCCTGAGCGGCCTTGGTGGCGGCGGCGACGGTGAGGTGGGTGGAGGTGGTGAGGTTGTGGGCGCCGGCGCTGCTGGTGGCGGTGGTGGTGCTTTGTGCAGCCGGGCCTGCGGCACTGGCGGAGACGGCGCCGAAGGTTCCGGCGGCGGCGATGGCGAGGGCGGTGGCACCGAGGGCGAGCCGCTTGGTCTTGGTGTGCTGCGTGCTGTTGAGGTTCTCGGTCTTGGCGTTCTGCGTGCTGTTGAGGTTCATGCTTCGATCCTGGGGGCGGCGGGGCCCGTACTCGGTCGACGTTCCGGCTGCCCGCGGGGCCCGGAACGGCTGACCTTCCCGTCGGCCGATCGGTTGATGCGGGGGTGGCCGGATCGGGTCACGATGAGTGCGGATGAGTACGTATGCGCAGGTGAGGAGGGCGGATGAGCGTCGATCCGGCTGACACCGGGGGCGGGGCGGGGCACATTGACGCCCGGGCCCACAGCAGCGACGACGAGGCGCGGGAGCTTGTCGGGACGGCCGGCACCGGCGGCCGGGCGGCAGGCGCTCATGCGCGGGTGGGCAGCGACTCCCTCAGGACCCTGGAGGGCGTCGACCCCGCCGACACCGAGCGGTGGCTGCCCGTGGTCATGCATGCCGCGTTCTTTCTGCTGCTCGGGGCCTCGCTCGCGCGATTTCTGATTCGGCACCCCGGGGAGCCTCGTACGCCCTGGATCATCGCGCTGTCGGCCGCGCTGGCCGTGCTGTACGTGCTCGGACCGGCGCTGGGTTCGCGGCCGACCCCGCGGCGGCTCGCGTGGCTGGGCGGTGTGGTGGCCACCTGGATGGTCCTGGTCGTGCTCGCGCCGAGCTTCGCGTGGTGCGCGGTGCCGCTGTTCTACACGGGCCTGCGCACGCTGCGGCCGCGCGCGGCGCTGGTGCTCGTCGGGGTGCTGACGGCGTTCGTCGTCACGGCCCAGGTCGAGCTGTCCTCCGAGGGCTTCGACCCGAACCTCGTCCTCGCGCCGCCCGCCGTCGCGGCGATCGCGACGGCCGTGTTCGTCCAGATGCAGCGCCAGGCCGACCGGCAGGACCAACTGGCCTACCAACAGCGGAAGTTGATCGACGACCTCCTGCGCACCCGGCGCGAACTCGCCGCCACCGAACGCCGCGAGGGCACGCTCGCCGAGCGCCAGCGGCTCTCCATGGAGATCCACGACACCCTCGCGCAGGGCCTGTCCAGCCAGCAGATGCTGCTCCAGGCGGCGGACCGGGTGTGGGCCGCCGACCCCGACGCGGCGCGCCGCCATGTCCGTACGGCGGAGTCCATCGCGGAGCGCAACCTCGCGGAGGCACGCCGCTTCGTCCACGACCTGGCTCCGGCGGACCTGGCGGAGGGCGGCGGCCTGGACGAGGCGCTGCGCACGCTGGCGGCGCGGGAGTCGGCGGAGTCGGGATCGGGAGCGGGGCCGGGATCGGGGCCGGTCGAGGTGCGCTGCCACATCGACGGCGCGCCGAACGCCCCGCTGCCCGACCGGGTCGGCTCCGCCCTGCTGCGCATCGCCCAGGGCGCCCTGGCGAACGTCCGCGAGCACGCGGGGGCGACCACGGCGGCGCTGACTCTCACCTATCTGGGCGACCAGGTGGTCCTTGACATCGCGGACGACGGGCGGGGTTTCATCCCGGGGGCTCTTGATGCGCGGGGGGACTCGGGGGGCGGGTCCGCCCAGGGGCCCGCCCCAGGTGCCTCGGCGGACGACAGCCCTCCGTCTTCGCGGCCCCCCGGCGTACGGGGCCACGGCCTGCCCGCCATGTACGCGCGGGTGCGGCAGCTCGGCGGGAGCCTGACCGTGGAGTCGGCCCCCGGCGAAGGCACCGTCCTGTCCGCCTCGATCCCCCTGGAGCCCCGGCCATGACCGACCCCGTACGGATTCTGCTCTGCGACGACCACGCGGTGGTACGCGCGGGGCTGCTCGCGCTCATCGGCAGCGAGCCGGACATCGAGGTGGCCGGGGAGGCCGGCAGCGGCGAGGAGGCGGTGGCCGCGGCGGCCAAGCTGAAGCCGGACGTGGTGCTGATGGACCTCCAGCTCGGCCCCGGCATCGACGGCGTGGAGGCGACCCGGCGCATCGCGGCGACCGGGGTGCGCGTCCTGGTTCTCACCACGTACGACACGGACGCGGACATCACGCGGGCGATCGCGGCGGGGGCGACGGGCTACCTCCTCAAGGCCGAACGCCCGGAGGAACTCTTCGCCGCGATCCGGGCGGCCTCCGAGGGGCGCACCACGCTGTCCCCGCCGGTGGCCAGCCGCGTCATGAACCAGCTCCGCGGCGCCTCCGGCCCCACCCTCACTCCTCGCGAACTCGACATCCTGGCGCAGTTGGCGAACGGTCTGGGCAACCGGGAGATCGCCCGTGCGCTGTTCATCAGCGAGGCGACGGTGAAGACGCATCTGGGGCGGATCTACGACAAGCTGGGCGTTGATACGCGGGCGGGGGCGGTGTCCGTGGCCAAGGAGCGGCGACTCCTGCCGTAAGGCGGGGCGGAGTGCGGGTGGCCCCGCCGGCGCCCGGGGTGGCTCCCCGAGCGGAACGTACGGCTCCGCCGCGCGGCGCCGGGGGCAGCGGTGCGGCCCGGCAGGATGCCCTGGGGCTCCGCCCCAGACCCCGGGAGGCCCCACCCCACCCGGCCCGTTCCCGCCGGTTTTCCTGGGGCTCCGCCCCAGACCCCGTTCGCGCCTGAAGGGCGCTCGTCCTCAAACGCCGGACGGGCTGAAATGCCCGGTGCGGGCCAGTACCGACCCCGCTGGAGGCGGGGGCCTGTGACGTTGTGCGAGCCGGGTGCCCTACAGGGGCGCGGGGAACTGCGCGAGCAACCACACACAGCCCGAGGCCGAAAGGGGTCCGCGGTCGGGCCCGAAGGCGCGAGGTGCCCGCACCGCACCCTGCCAGGGGCGCGGGGAACTGCGCGACCAGCCACGCACCGCCCGAGGCCGACGGATCACGCAATCAAGCCCCTCCGGCGTTTGAGGAGCAGGGGCCCGGGGGCGGAGCCCCCGAGAAGGGGCGGCGACGAAGCCCCGGCGGTCAGGGCGCAGCTCGGGGCAGACACTCCCCGGGTTCAAGGGGCACGCCCCAGCGCAGAGCCCCGGGGGTTCAAGGGCACAGCCCAAGGCAGGCCCCCCGGAGCCGAGGCGCAGCCAAGCACGGACACCCCCGGGGGGGGGCAGGGCGGAGCCCCGGGCAGATACCCCCGGGTTCAAGGCGCAGCCCAGCACGAATACCCCCGGGGTTCGGGGCGGAGCCCCGTGAGGGGGCTGCGGAAGGGGTGCCCACCCCAGGCATGACACCATCGAGCCGTGCTCGACATCGGCTACTCCCTATCCCGCCGCTTCCCCGACCCCACCCACATCGACTACAGCCGCGCGGATGTCCACACCCTGCGCCACGACCTGTTCTGCGGAGACGTCTACCTCGCCGACACCAAGGCGGACCGCGAGGTGTCCACAGCCTGGGGATGGGTGCCGGTGCTGGACTTCGCGTGGGCGCTGTGCGACACCGTGGAGCGCCTGGACCGCGACCCGCTCGGCTCGCGCGCCGCGAAGCCCCAGTACGCCGAGATCGACTTCACCGAGTCGACGGACCGGATGCTCTTCGAGCGCCGCTTCGGCTGGGTGGACGTGGAGGCCGACTGGATGCCCGCCGACGAGGAGCCCCTCACCTTCTCGCACGCCGAACTCCGCCGCGAGACAAGGGACTTCCTGCACGACCTGATCGCCGACCTGACCGACATGCACGAGGGCCTCGGCGACAACCCGATCGTCTGGGACCTCCAGGCCCGCTTCCCCAGAATGGCCTGACGGGAGGAATGACCTGAGGGGCCCAGCAGAGCCGGCAGCGAACCGGGCCGAGCGGCGTAGTCCCCCGCCCGCCGCCCGAGCCCCGCCCGCCGCCCGAGCCCCGCCCTCAGCGCACCCTCACGCCTCCACCCGTACCCCCACCTGCGCCGCGAACGCCGGTGCCAGGTCGAGGAGTTGGGTCGGGCTGATGACCGCGCCCGCGAGTCGTTCCACCCCGCGTGCGATGTCGAGCAGGGTCGCGCCGCGCAGGTCGACGTCCTTCATGCGGGCGCCCGTGAAGTCGGCCCGGCGCAGTTCGCACCCGCGGAACTCGACGCGCACCAGCGTGGCTCCGCCGAAGTCCGGCTCGGACAGGACGCAGCCGTCGAAGACGACGTCGCGCAGCTCGGCCTCGCGCAGGTTCAGGTAGTCGATCTTTCCACCCTTGATCAGCACGCGTTCGAGCACCGAGCCGTGCAGTTGCACCCCGCCCATCCGGACGTCGTGCACCTCCACGTCACGCAGGCTGGCCCGCGCCAGATCCGTACCGACACCGCGGATTCCCGAAAGCACCGAGTCGATGAAGCGGGCCCCGGTCAGGCGCGTATCGTCCAGACCGCATCCGTAGATCCCGCAGTCGAGGAAGCGCGCGCTGTGCGCCTGCTGCCGTGCCAGGTCGAGGTCCCTGAACTCCAGCCCGTCATAATCACCCTCCGGCTCCAGCTCACCCGCGCCGAACGGCGCCAGTGGTGGCAGTCGCACCTCCGCCCTGCGGGCACCCGCCGTAGCCGCCGTCTTCTTCGCACTCCGTGCCGCTGCCATGTCCCCATGCTGGACCATGGCACTGACAATCACCCCTGCTCGCACAGGGAGGAACCCCCAGCTCCGTAAATTCGCAGCCCGGACATGTCACATTCCGGCCCCGCGCTCCGTCCAGTCTCCGTAGGCCGTGCGCATCGGCGAAGGGAGACAGCAATGTCAGCACTGTCGGCAAGGGCAGCAGGGGCGAACCGCGGCCCCACCGGGCGGATCACCGTCGTTGGCGGCGGCTTCGCCGGACTGACCGCCGCGATCACCGCCGCGGAGTCCGGCGCGGCGGTCACGCTGTACGAGGCACACGGAGCCCTGGGCGGCCGGGCCCGTACGGCCGCGGCCCCGTACCGGACGAACGAGGGCCCGCACGCCCTCTACAGCGGCGGCCCGCACTGGGCCTGGCTCAAGCAGCGCGGACTGCTCGGGCCGGTCGCGTCCGTACGCCTTGCGGAGGCGGTACGGTTCCGCTTCCACCGGCGCGGAACCCTGCATCGCACCCCGCCGCTCTCCCTGCTCCGCCTGGCCCGCAAGCGCCCCGAACTGGCCCCGGTGGACGCCGACTTCACGGCCTGGGCCACCGAGCACATAGGCACTCAGGGCGCCCGCGCGACCGCGCACTACATAGCCGTCGCCCTCTTCCACCACGACCCCGGTTCGCTGTCCGCCCGCTTCGTACAGGAGCGCCTGCACCGCGCGGCAGCCCTGCCGCCCGAGGCGCACTACCCGGTCGGCGGCTGGGGCGCGCTCATCGAGCGGATGGCGTCGCGCGCCTGGGACCTGGGCGTACGCATCGAAACGGACGCCCGGGTCGCCGAACTCCCCGGCACCACCGAGGGCCCCGTCGTGGTGGCGACCTCCCTGGACGCGGCCCGCCGCCTCCTCGGCGGCTCCGGCCTCACCTGGCCCAGCGGCCGCTCCGTCCTGCTCGACCTGGCGCTCGCCACCCGCCGGGCCGACCCGTTCGTGGTCTCCGACCTGGACACCCCCGGCTGGCTGGAACGCTTCACCGGCAACGACCCGGGCCTCGCTCCGCCCGGCGAGCACCTGTACCAGGGCCACTTCCCCATCGCCCCGGACGCCTCGAAGGCAACCGGAATAGAGCACGCGGAACGCCTGCTGGACGCGGGCTTCCCGGGCTGGCGCGCCCGCACGACCTGGCGCCGCGAGTCCGTCGCGACAGGCCGCACGGGCGCGGTCGACCCACCCGGCACAACCTGGCGGGACCGCCCCGCGATCGCCCGGGGCCAGGGCGTGTACCTGGCAGGCGACCAGGTGGCGGCCCCGGGAATCCTCTCGGAGGTGGCCTTCAACAGCGGGCTGGAGGCGGCGGCGCTGGCACTGAAGGATCTCAGGCTGACCCGGCCGGACAGCCAACATGCCTGGCAATAGGGCCAGTTGGTCAGTGATACGGACCGGTCGAGGGTGGCCAGTGCATCCGTCACAAGGGTGCGCGCGGCGGCACCCCGTACAGCCTCCGCCGAAAGCCTCGCGAACGCCCGCTCGTACAGCTCGACCTGGCTGGGCCGGGTAGGTGTGGCGGCGGCGTCCAGCGTGTCCGCATGCCCCCGGCGAGCGTCGAAGATGGCGGAGGTCGGCATGGGCCGGACCGTTCGCCGCCACCCTCGGGACGAGCCCCCTCAAGCTGGGCTCCCAGCCCGCGTCCGCGGCATCGTCGTACTCGCCCACACCTCATGAGCCGGAGAAGCACCACGGGCGTCCCCGGCACTCCGAACCGGCCCCTCGGCTACGCCCCCAGCCGCCCCAGCGCCTCGTCCGTGAGCCGGTGCACCGTCCACTCGTCCTGCGGCCGCGCCCCCAGCGACTCGTAGAACGCGATCGACGGGGTGTTCCAGTTCAGGACCGACCACTCCAGGCGCTCGTACCCCCGCGCCACGCAGATGCGGGCCAGTTCGGCAAGGAGGGCCTTGCCGTGGCCGCCGCCCCGGGCCTCTGGGCGTACGTACAGGTCCTCCAGGTAGATGCCGTGCACCCCGCGCCACGTCGAGAAGTTCAGGAACCAGAGCGAGAAGCCAACCGGCTCGCCCGACTCGTCCTGCGCGATGTGCGCGAACGCGGCCGGGTGCTCGCCGAACAGGGCCTCGCGGAGCTGCTCCTGCGTGGCGCGCGCCTCGTCCAGGCACTTCTCGTACTCGGCCAGCTCCCGCACCATCTCGTGGATCACCGGAATGTCGGAAGGCACGGCCTTGCGGATCATGGGTGTTGTCATGGGCGCAGGGTAGGTCGCCTCCCCGCCGCCCGCTCGGTCATTTCGCTCTGCGGACCCCGACCCCATGGAACAGCCCCATGGCCCAGGCCTACGGCAGGACGAAACCGATCGCCGGGAGCCCTGGGACGGCGGACCGGATGCGGGAAAATGCCGGGGCCGGGGGGTTGAGCGCGGCTCGCGGACGCGTCAGGTCGAAGGTCTTCGCCCTCCGGGGCTTCACCCGGTTCTCGGTCGGCAGGGTGTTCCCCGCGCCGGGGAGCCGGACGATGACGGCGTCGGCGGTCATGGAGACCGCGATCCACTCGGCCCGGTTGTTCCGCACGTGGACCCTGACCCTTTTCCGCGGTGGCGGCGGCACCGGGGCCCGAGGGGGGTACGGGTTCCATGCGGGCGCCTGAGGGTTCAGCGGGAAGCCCGTGAATCGCTGCCGGTTGCCCGGGAACCCCGCACGTGGCTGAGGGTTGCGCGGGAACAACGGCGACGCCTGGGGGTTGCGCGGGAACAACGGCGACGCCTGCGGGTTCCTCGAGAACCTCCCCAGCGGCGGAGGGCCGGGATTCGGCGTGCCGGGGCGCGCCGCCCTCGGGGGATCGTCGGCGGCGGGCGGGAGTTCCTCCACCCGTACCTCCACCCCCGCGCACACGACCGGATGGCCGTACGTCACATGGACGGCGAGGCGTGCCCCGTCGGTAGGCGCCCCGCCCGGCGTCGCCGGCAGAATCGGCTTCCCCGCCGTGACGGGCTGCTCGCCGTACCTCTGGCAGAGGTACAGCACATCGGCGTACGACTTGGTCGGCAGCGTCGTCCCGTACAGCATCTCCTTCTCCAGGATCTGCCGGGCCGCCCCGATCGTCTTCTTCACGTCGGGCAGCGAGGGCACCCACAGCCAGCAGCCGGCGATGGCCACGTCGGCCACCGCCTGGCGCTCCGGGGACCTCATGTGCTCGGCGATCCCGAAGGCATGCACGAACTCGCGGCGGGCGTCCCGGATCAGTTCGCGGCGGTCCCCGTCGCTGCGCCACACGTCGGGCAGGTCCCGTACGTATCTGCGCCCGGCGGCCATGTACTCCTCGAACTCGCGCCCCGGGATGTCGCGCACCTGCTGGCCGACGAGGTCGATCCTCCGCCCCAACGCATCGAATTTCTGGTCAAGTTGCCGGAATCCCGACTCCTGCCGGGTCGACGTGCTGACCAGGATGTCCACCACCTGGGTCGCCACCCCGGCCCAGGCCGCGTTGTCCATGCTCTGGCCCTGGATCAGCTGGGCCACGGCGGTACGTGTGGCCAGAAGTCCCAGTGCGACCGCCATCCCCGTCCCCACGACCATGGCCCACCCCCCGATACAGCCCAACACCCTCAACTCTAGGGATATTTCCGCCAGTTGACTCGTTCGCGTACAAGACTGTCGTCCGCACCGGACCGCCACGCATCGAGCCGGAGCCCGCACGATCCGAATGTCGGTCCTCCCGCCCGCCCCTCCCCCGTGCGTGAATCGGGGCATGAGGCGATTTCCGACCGGCGTACGCGCCATCCGGGGCTACATCCGCAGCGCCCCCGGCACCTACCTCTGGCTGGCGGCGCTCTTCGTCACCACCATCGCCATGCACCACATGTCACCCGAGTTCGAGACGGAGTTCCTGCGGCAGCGGTCCACCAACATCCACGAGCTGTCGACCAACCCCCGCCGGGTCCTGATCGCGAGCGCCTTCTGGATCGACGGCGGGGGCTGGCTCGCTTACGCCGTGCTCTACTCCGTCTTCCACGCCCAGGCCGAACGCCGGCTCGGCACCCTGCGCTGGCTGATCGTCGCCTTCGGCACGCACGTGGCCGCCACCTTCATCAGCGAGGGCGCCCTGCTGTGGGCGATCCGGCACGACTACGCACCCCACTCCGCCGTCAACACCCTTGATGTGGGCGTGAGTTACGCCCTCGCGGGAGTCGTCGCCGTGCTCACGTACCGGATCGCGCGGCCCTACCGCCACCTGTACCTCGCCGCGATCCTCGTCATCTACGGCGCGCCTCTCCTCAGCGGGCGCACCTTCACCGATCTCGGGCACTTCGCGTCCGTGCTGATCGGCCTCGCCTGCTATCCGCTCACGCGCGGGCTGGGCGGCGCCCCCTGGAATCCGGCCGACACGCTGCGTACGGCCGGCCTGAAGATGGGGTTCTCGGGGGCGCGCGCCAAGGACCGCACGCCCTAGGAGATGCCCGCCCTTGGAGATGCCCGCGCCTGGGGTGGCCGCGCTAGGAGATGCCCGCGTCCGCGAGCACCTTCTTGAACGCCTCCTCGTTGAAGATCGCCCGTCCGTCGCCCGCCGGCTTCTTCCCGTCGATCAGGATCACGGGGCTGCTGTTGACGCCCGAGCTCTCGAACGCCCCCTCCGCCGCCTTCACGAAGTCCTTGTACGTGTTCTCTCGTACGGCCTTGTCGAAGGCGGGGCTCCGCAGGCCCGGCACCTTGTCGGCGATCTTCAGGAGGTTGTCGGCGGTGAAGGCGTCGTCCGTCTCCTTCGCCGGCTGGCTCGCGAAGACGGCCGCGTGGAACTCGGGGAACTTGCCCTGCTCGACCGAGGCCCGCATCGCGTTCACGGCCCGCTTCGAGCTGTCCCCGCCGAAGTTGGCGTCGAGGAACGAGGCGATCGTGTAGCGGATCTTGACCTTCTTCTCGGCGGCGAGCTTGGCGACCGCCGCCGCTCCCCCGCCCTCGTAGTGCATGCAGAACGGGCAGCGCGGGTCTTCGTACACCGTCACGGTGTGGGGCGCGTCCGGGTCACCGACGACGATTTCCGCACCCTCGACCTTCGCGGGCAGCTTCGCGAGCGTGGCGGCGTCCGGGGACGTCTTCGCGGTCAGCTCGGCCTGCGAGGACGCGCCTGAGCCGGAGCCCGAGGAACAGGCCGCCGCCGACAGGCCAAGCGCCGTGGCCGCCACCGCCGCGACGGCGGCACGACGGAAACTGCGAACACCCATGAAGATTCAACCTTTCGGCACAAAACAGAGCAAAAATCCTAACCTTCGACACTAAACACCCGACCGCACCGCCCCGGCCGCCAAAGGTCCCGCCCCACGCCGCCATTGGTCCCACGGATTCCGCAACGGCCCTGTCACCTGCGGATTTCGTAGCTGTCCCGGGGCTGTCCGAGAGCCGTCCGAGGGTGGACAGCCCGGTGACCCAGGTGTACGAACATGCCCATGAGCACGATCAACGGCGGAATCTCCTTCTGGTACGCGACTGACGGCATCCCCACGCCCCGCGAGCCGCTGCCCGGCGACGCGACCGCCGACGTGGTGATCGTCGGCGGCGGATACACCGGCCTGTGGACGGCGTACTACCTGAAGAAGGCGGCACCCTTCCTCAACATCACCGTCCTGGAGTCCCGCTTCTGCGGCTACGGCGCCTCCGGCCGCAACGGCGGCTGGCTGTACAACGGCATCGCGGGCCGTGACCGGTACGCGAAGCTGCACGGCAAGGAGAGCGCGGTGCGGCTGCAACAGGCGATGAACGACACGGTGGACGAGGTGGTGCGGGTCGCGGCCGAGGAGGCGATCGACGCGGACATCCACCAGGGCGGCGTACTCGAAGTCGCCTACACACCGGCCCAGTTGGGGCGTCTGAAGGCTTTCCACGCCGCCGAGATCGCCTTCGGCGAGAAGGACCGCGTACTGCTCGGGGCGCGCGAAACCGCGGACCGCGTCCGGGTCAGCGGGGCGGTCGGGTCCACCTGGACTCCGCACGGGGCGCGCATCCACCCGGTGAAGCTGCTCAAGGGGCTCGCGACGGCGGTCGAGGCGCTGGGGGTCACGGTGTACGAGTCGACGCCGGTCACCGAGATCCGGCCCCGGCACGCCGTCACCCCGTACGGAACGGTCCGCGCGCCCTACATCCTGCGCTGCACCGAGGGGTTCACGGCCTCGCTCAAGGGGCAGCGGCGGTCCTGGCTGCCCATGAACTCCTCCATGATCGCGACGGAGCCGCTCGGTCCTGAGGTGTGGGAGGCGATCGGCTGGGCGGGGCGCGAGACGCTGGGGGACATGGCGCATGCGTACATGTACGCGCAGCGCACGGCGGACGACCGCATCGCGCTGGGCGGCCGGGGCGTGCCGTACCGGTTCGGCTCGCGGACGGACAACGACGGCCGCACCCAGGCCTCGACGGTGGAGGCGCTGCGGGAACTGCTCGTGCGCTTCTTCCCCCAACTCGCCGGGGTGCGCGTGAGCCACGCCTGGTCGGGGGTCCTCGGCGTGCCGCGCGACTGGTGCGCCTCGGTCACCCTGGACCGGACGACGGGCCTCGGCTGGGCGGGCGGTTACGTCGGCTCGGGCGTGGCCACGGCGAACCTGGCGGCGCGGACGCTGCGGGATCTGGTGCGCCAGGACTCGGGGCAGGCGGGGGGTACCGCGCTGACGGCTCTGCCGTGGGTGAACCACGAGGTACGACGCTGGGAGCCGGAGCCGTTGCGGTGGGTGGGGGTGCGGGGGATGTACGCGGCGTACCGGGGGGCGGACCGGAGGGAGCTGTCGCGCCACGGTGCTGCGACGGACCGGATCGCGACCCTGGCCGACCGAATAGCGGGCCGCCACTGACCCCACCCCTGGATGTTGTGGCTCTGCGGGGCTGGTGGGGCCCGGCCAGGGTCTGTTTGCGTAGTTCCCCGCGCGCCCCTGAACCCGCCTTCGGCCTGCGGACCGTGGACGGCTGGTCGCGCAGTTCCCCCGCGCCCCTGTAGGGCACCCAGCACTGTCGGCCGCACCCACCGCGGCGGCGCCGCACGATGTCACACCTCCGCGCCCGGGCAGAGCCGACGCTGGCCCGCACTGAGGTATTTCAGCCCGTCATGGGGTCCCCCCCTGGCCCTTGAGGCCTTGGGGGAGTTTGAGGACGAGCGCCCTTCAGGCGCGAACGGGGTCTGGGGCGGAGCCCCAGGAGTCCAGCACAGCCCTCCACACCCCCGGAGGCCACGCGGCGGAGCCGCAGAGTGTCACAGCGGGAAGGGGCGGGGTGGGGGGCAACCCCTCAAGCCACCTCCACCCCGTACTCCCCCACCAACTCCCCCAACCCGCCCCGATAACCCTTCCCACCCGGGACGAAGTCCCAGTCACCCCCCGCCCGGCGCCGGAACGACCCGAGCACCAGGGCCGTCTCGCCCGGCCGGCCGTCCGAGACGGGCAGCCGGTCCAGCTCCCGCCCCGCCGCGTCCCGCAAGCAGACCGCCGCCGAGGTGAACCCGCCCAGATCCCCGGCGGGATTGACCTCCGGGTCCACGGCAGCGACCAGCACCAGCCGGTCCGCCCCCGGCGGCAGCGCGTCGAAGACCACCCGCACCGCCGCCCGGTCACCCCCCACACCCGGCACCATCCGTACCGAACTCCCGGGATTCTCCGGGTTGTTGAAGAACACGAAGTGGTCCTCGGCGAGCACCCGAGACCCCCGGCACACCAGCGCGCACACGTCGAGCGAGACCGCCCCGGTCCACGTCATGCCGAGGATGTTGAAATCCTCGGAAGACGGCTCCGCCGCCGGACGCCCGGCGGGGACGGCCGCCTCCCCGGAAGCAGGCGGCTCGGCCGAGCCGGAACCGAGCCTCCCCCGCAACCCGTGCTGATGCAGCAGATCCACCAGCTCCGCCCCCGACACCAGCGTCAACGGCTTCCCCTCCGCGAAGCCGTACGACCCGGGCCCGAAGCCCGAAGTCGTCACCAGTACACCCTTGTTGGCGCCGGCCCCCTGCACCGTCCCGTACAGATCGCGCACCGCCGTCGGCGGGACGGTGTTGCGGTAGCGCTTGACCTGGACGATGATCCGGCCACCGCTGATCGGGTCCGGATCGAGCGCCTCGACGTCGACGCCGCCGTCGTTGGAACGCTGGGTGGTGAGCGCCTGCATGCCCCGCGCCCGGAACAGCTCGGCGACCAGGCCCTCGAATTCGATGGGGTCCATCGTGAACAGGTCGGGCTCCTCGCCGCCCCCGTGCGACACCACCCCCGTACCGACATCGGCGGGCCGCCGCCCGGGCCGTACGGCGGTGCGCTGGTCCGGGCGCGCGGACAACTGCCCGCGCAGCGCCTCCACCAGACAGTCGACCGCGCTGACCTGCCCGAGGTTCAGCTGCCCGAACGCGGCACGCGGCACGCTCACGGTCGCCAGAAAAATCTCGGCCCGGCGCCCGGTGGCGGGGTCCACGTCATCGACGAATCCGTTCAGGACAACCGACTCGAGGCAACCGTACTCATCGGCCGCGAACACCTCGCGCAGCACGAGCAGCATGCACTGCGCGAGCGCGTCCCGGTACAGCGCCCGCCGCTGGGTGACGGGCCGCGCCGACTCCTTCTCCTGGTCCGAACTGGCCACATAGCGAACGGACTTGACCTCGGGCACCACCTCGACCCCGGGCAGCTCCCAGTCGAGGACGAGCTGCCGGGCACCCCGGTCGAAGGCGGCCGACACCTGCCGGGGGAACCCCTCCGGCCAGGCACCCGACGCGTACAGCGCGGCGGAGAAGTAGTCGACCGCCGCGCCCGGCTCCCCGGCCCGCAGCGCGTCCACGAGCCGGGCCAGCCCCGCATTGTGCGTGCGCACCTCGGCGAGCTGCTCGGCGGCCCACGCGTCGTACTGCGCCCGGTACGCGGTGAGCTGCTGCACGCGGTGAGCCTCGGCGGCCTGCGCGGCCTGCCAGTCGTGCTGATACCTGGCCTGCGCCTCCTGCTGCGCCTGCGCCCGCCGCCCGGCCGTCCAGCCGCCCTGCGCCTGGTACCGCGCCGGATCGGGCATGGCCACGGGCCGAGCGAGCTGCCCCGGCTCGAACGGCGCGACCTCCTCCGCCCGAGTCAGCGACGCGACCCGAAAGGGAGCCGCGCGGCACCCGTCCGCCAACAGCCGGCTCAGGGCGGCGACTTGCTCCTCCAACTCCTGCGTACGCTGCCGGGCGTCCGCGTCCCGCCCCTGCCGGTACGCCGCCTGCTGCTCCCGCTGCATCCGCGCGAGATCACGCTCGTACGCCCGCTGCTGCCGCTGCTGCTGGACCACCGCCCGCTGCTGCGCCTCCCGCTGGCGCTGCTGCTGCCGCTGCGCCTCCGCCCAGACCCCGACCAGCCCACTGGAACGCCGGCTCATCCGCTGACTGCCTCTCTCCCCACACCCCGACCCCCCAAGTGTCCCGGACCTGCCCGAACCCCCGCACGCCGCACCCCATCTGCGGTGGCCGCCGGTGACGACTCACCTGGCGATCGGGGCTACTCCATCGGCCGTTGGCGCACAGCTGGCGCTAAAGACTTCTTCGGCGCGGGCATCTACTGCCCATGGACCGAAGTCGCGCAACACGGGCGCTGACCGATCCGCACCGTGGACGGCCATCGCATCTCCGGCTGTCAGTGCCGCATGGCACTGTGCCGCCATGACGACAACGACAGAGCTCACTCTCTTCGCCGACTACTTTCAGATACACGTATCCGACGCGGATTCGGACGGCGATCTGAGCGACGCATGGACGGACCGGGCCGTTGCCGATCACCTTGCGGTCGCACAGGATGCGCTGGGCATCGGCACGGTGGTCAATGTCAATGTATCCGTCACTGTTGTCCTCCTGCCCGAGGAGCCGAGCGATGACAGCTCGGAATTCGATCACGTCGTCGAGGCCAGCCTCGATGTGTCGTTGGGCCGCATGACGGTTCTCGGCTGCACGGACTACGGCCCCGATGCGGCTACGTTCGAGGTCTCGCCGGGCTGGAACCGCGTCCGGGCGTCCCGGCACAACCTGGCTCGGGCAGCCGAGGCCGACATCGACTCCTCCAAGAGCCCCGAGACCACCGAGAAGATCCGTATCCAGGTGTGGGCGGCCCCGGAATCTCCAGCGACCGTCATCAAGCGGTGGGCTTAGTCCGGCGGAGTCTTTGACGGACCCCCGAAGGGCCCCGGCCATGATCGGCCGGGGCCCTTCGCGCTACGAGCCCCCTGTCGGGTTCGAACCGACGACCCCCGCTTTACAAGAGCGGTGCTCTGGCCAGCTGAGCTAAGGAGGCAACCCGTGAAGTGTAACCAACGCTCGCCCCGGTGCGGCCGGAAATTTTGCGGGGGCTCAGCTGCTGACAGGGGGCGGATCGCCGGGTAGCGTCCTGACCCAGTCCACTCGGGTGGACTAAACCACTTCTCCCTCTACTCGGATCGTCCGGCACGTTCCTGCCGGTGAAGGGACACATCAGTCATGGCCACTGTCACGTTCGACAAGGCGACCCGGATCTACCCGGGCTCCACCAAGCCCGCGGTCGACGGGCTAGAGATCGAGATCGAGGACGGCGAGTTCCTCGTACTCGTCGGCCCCTCCGGCTGCGGAAAGTCCACCTCGCTGCGCATGCTCGCGGGCCTGGAGGACGTCAACGGCGGAGCGATCCGCATCGGCGAGCGTGACGTCACGCACCTGCCGCCCAAGGACCGGGACATCGCGATGGTGTTCCAGAACTACGCGCTGTACCCGCACATGACCGTCGCCGACAACATGGGCTTCGCCCTCAAGATCGCCGGCGTCAACAAGGCGGAGATCCGGAAGAAGGTGGAGGAGGCTGCCAAGATCCTCGACCTCACGGAGTACCTGGACCGCAAGCCGAAGGCGCTCTCCGGCGGTCAGCGCCAGCGCGTCGCCATGGGCCGCGCCATCGTCCGCGAGCCGCAGGTCTTCCTCATGGACGAGCCGCTGTCGAACCTCGACGCCAAGCTCCGCGTCTCCACCCGTACGCAGATCGCCTCGCTCCAGCGCCGGCTCGGCATCACCACCGTGTACGTCACGCACGACCAGGTCGAGGCCATGACGATGGGAGACCGCGTCGCCGTCCTCAAGGACGGTCTGCTCCAGCAGATCGACTCGCCGCGCAACATGTACGACCGCCCGGCCAACCTCTTCGTCGCCGGCTTCATCGGCTCGCCCGCCATGAACCTGGTCGAGGTACCGATCACGGACGGCGGTGTGAAGTTCGGCAACAGTGTGGTTCCGGTCAGCCGCGAGGCGCTGTCCGCCGCCGCCGACAAGGGCGACCGCACGGTCACCGTCGGCGTCCGCCCCGAGCACTTCGACATCGTCGAGCAGAACGGCGGCGCCGCGAAGACCCTCACCAAGGAGTCCGCGGACGCCCCGGCCGGTCTCGCCGTCACCGTCAACGTCGTCGAGGAGCTCGGCGCCGACGGTTATGTGTACGGTTCCGCCGAGGTCGGCGGCGAAGTGAAGGACCTCGTGGTCCGCGTGAACGGCCGCGCCGTCCCGGACAAGGGCACGCAGCTGCACGTCGTCCCGCGTCCGGGTGAGACCCACGTCTTCTCCACTTCTACGGGCGAGCGCCTCACCGACTGAGTACGCTACGAAGGCCCCACCAGGGGGTCTACGATTTCGGCGGCCCCGCATGCGAGTGCGGGGCCGCGGCCCGTTGTCGACAAATACCCCGGCACACCGGCCATTTCGAATCCCGTTCGTCAACGCATAATTCGAAAAGCGGCGTCGAACCATCCCCCGACAGGGTGACTAAATGTCGCCAAATCATCACCCCCCGCTACGCTCGCCTCCGTGACGCACACAGCCCGCCGAATCGGCCGAACTCTCGCCCTTGTCCTGCCCGTCGTCCTCGTGCTCTCCGGGACACTCGCGGTCACCCGGGTGAACTGGGCCGGCAACGAATCGCAGATCCTGACCGCCTCTTCCGAGAACGTCTCCGTACGCGCCAAGTCCCGTGCGCCGCAGGACGTCCTGCGCGACGCACTCCTGACCGAGCTCCAGGAGAAGGACCCCGGCACCGCGCTGACCCACCTCCAGCGCGAGGTGGAGCACCGCCCCTCGCTCGCCCAGCACTGCATGTCGATCGCCCGCGCGCTCGGCAGGGCCGCCGTCGAGCACTACGGCCCCGTGAAGGCCCAGTCGTACTCCCGCCCCGTCTGCGACACCTCCTTCGCCTCCGGCGTGGCCCAGGAGCGGTGACGCCCCGCTGCGGGGACGCCTATCGTTCACCGCATGACTGCGAGCACAACTGCGACGTTTCCGACGCAGGCCGTGGTCCTGGCGGGCGGCCAGGGCTCACGACTTCGTCCGTACACCGACGACCGCCCCAAGCCGATGGTCGAGATCCCGGGCACCGGGATCCCGATCATCGGCCATCAGCTCGCCTGGCTGGCCGCCGAGGGCGTCACTGACGCCGTCGTATCCTGCGGCCACCTCGCCGACGTCCTGAAGGACTGGCTGGCGAAGGCCGATCTTCCGCTGCGTGTCACCACGGTCGTCGAGGACGAGCCGCTGGGCCGGGGCGGCGGCCTCAAGTACGCGGCGGCCTCGCTGCCACACCCCGACCAGCCCTGGTACGCCACCAACGGCGACATCTGGACGCGCTTCTCGCTCCGCGAGATGGCCTCCTTCCACGGCGAGCGCGATGCGACCGCCACGCTGGCCCTGGCCCGCCCCCGCATCCCGTGGGGCGCCGTCGAGACCGACGCCTTCGGCCACATCACCGACTTCATCGAGTCGCCGCCCTCGCCGTACCTCATCAACGCGGGCGTGTACGTCTTCTCCGCGGCCTTCACCGCGATGCTGCCGGACATCGGCGACCACGAGCGCACCACGTTTCCCCGGCTCGCCCGGGAGCGCCGCCTGGCCGGGTTCCCGCTGCCCCACGGGGCGTACTGGCGGGCCATCGACACGGCGAAGGACCTCACGGAGGCGGCCAAGGAGCTTGCGACTCGACGGAGTTGAGGCTCGGCGCACTGCACGCCGAAGGGGGGCCGGATCTTTCCGGCCCCCCTTCGTCTGCCGATTCGGCCCTAGCCCAGCAACCCCCCAATGGGGTTGTGGTTGCCGCCCCTTGAGCCCGTGGTGCCCGTGCTGCCCGACGACGTCGGGCCCGCACTCGTGGACGGGGGCGCCTGCGGGGTGGTGCGGTGACGGGACGAGGGCTGGCCTCCGGTGCCGGCGGAGTGGCTCGGCGAGCCGGTGGTGCCCGCCGTGACGGTCTGGTGGGCCTTCGGCTTCTTGGACGGCTTCGCCGACGGGCTCGCCGAAGTAGTGGCCTTGGCCGACGGCTTGGCGCTCCTGGAGGGCGTACGGGGCGCGAGCGCGGGACCGGTCTCGCTCGGCAGCGGGGTGCCGGGCAGGTAGTTGGTCGGGTCGTCGTCGGGGCCCGGCACGGTCACCACGGTGGTGGAGCGGACCGCGCCGCCGAGCAGCGCGCCGGTCATCAGCGTGAGGCCGACCACGACGGTCGTCATGACCAGGCCGCGCCGCAGCACCCGCCGCCGCAGCTCCCACAGTTCGGAGCGCGGCCCGAGCTTGCGCCAGGCCTCGCCCGCGAGCCGGGCATCGAGGGAGTACACGGGGGCGCCCGCGATGATCAGCGGGGACCAGGCGGCGAGGTAGATGATGTCGGGCGCGTCGTAGGCGCGTACGGTCTGCCAGCTCACCGTCACCAGGAGGGCCGCCGACAGCATCGCGCCGAACACGGCCGCCACCCGCTGCCACAGGCCGAGCATCGTCAGTACGCCGACGACGACCTGGAGGAAGGCGACGGTCAGGCCCGCCCCCACGGGGTGCTGGAGTGCGAAGTCGCGCAGGGGCTCGGCGAGCGCCCAAGGGTGCAGCGAATTCAGCCACTTGACCATCGAGCCGCGTTCGCCGCCGTCGAAGTACACGGGGTCGCACAGCTTGCCCATGCCTGCGTACACGGAGATGAAACCGAGGAAGACGCGCAGCGGGAGCAGCACGACGCCGAGGTTCATCCGGCGGCCCGGGTAATAGGCGTGCCGGACCGGTTCGGCACCGCGCCGCTTGCCGGCCGAGCTGTCGTCCCCGTCGCGGTCGAGCTCGTCGAAATCCTCGAACTCACCGTGAGCGTACGGCTGTTGCTGACTGTAGGGAGTGCGCATCTGCGGAAGCAGTGCGGTCTCGGGGCCGGCGCCGGGTCTGGGGATCAGCGGCTTCGGCATCGCGTCGTCGACGGTGATGCGCGGGATGACCTGCGTCGAGCCGGAGTCGTAGCGCTCGCCCGCGCCGCCGGCGACGGCGACGGAGGTGGCGCGGACCGCCTGCAGCAGTCCGCTCGCCCCCGGCGCCGACTTCCCGCTCCACACCACGGGCGCCCTGCGGCGCACCGCGGTGCTCGAAAGGAGGGGCTTCGGCAGCGACTTGGGTGCAAGCTGCACCCGGAAGCTCGCGTGGTTGACGATGACCTGCGCGGGGTCGCAGTCCACCTTGACCATGCTCAGGGCAGGCTGGTCGTCGAGCCCGGGCCGGGGCGTTCTGGTGTCCACACTCATCTAACCGAGTGATGGGGGTTTAGGACACTGCTTGACGGGCCCGAATCTGTCCGAGACCCGTCAAGATCACCCAGGTCAGGCGCGTCGGCGGGCCGCCTCGTAGAGCACGATGCCCGCCGCCACACCGGCGTTGAGGGACTCGGCGCCGCCCGGCATCGAGATCCGCACGCGGTAGTCGCAGGTCTCGCCGACGAGCCGGCCAAGTCCCTTGCCCTCGCTGCCGATCACGATGACGACGGGGCCGCCGATCTGCTCCAGGTCCTCGACCGTGTGCTCGCCGTCGGCGGCCAGGCCGACGATCGTGAGGCCTTCCTTCTTGTACGCCTCAAGGGCGCGCGTCAGGTTGGTGACGCGGGAGACCGGGGTGCGCGCCGCGGTGCCCGCCGACGACTTCCAGGCGCCCGCCGTCATGCCGGCCGCGCGCCGCTCGGGCACGACCACGCCGTGGCCGCCGAAGGCGGAGGTGGAGCGGACGATGGCGCCGAGGTTGCGCGGGTCGGTCACGCCGTCGAGGGCGACGATCAGCGGGTCCTCGCCGTTGTCGTACGCGAGCGCGGTGAGGTCCTGCGGATCCGCGTACTCGTAGGGCGGGACCTGGAGGACGAGGCCCTGGTGGTTGAGGCCGTTCGTCATCCGGTCGAGCTCGGCGCGCGGGGCCTCCATCAGGTTGATGTTGCCGCGCTCGCCGGCGAGCTGGAGGGCCTCGCGGACGCGCTCGTCGTTGTCGATGTACTGCTGGACATAGAGCGTGGTCGCCGGAACGCCGTCGCGCAGCGCCTCGAAGACGGGGTTGCGGCCCACGACCATCTCGGACGTGCCCTTGGCGCCGCCGCGCCGGGGAGCCGGGCGGCGGGTCGCCGCCTGCTTGGCCTTGGCGGTCGCGATGCGGTTCTTCTTGTGCTTCTTGCGGTCCTCGGCCTTGGGCGTGGGGCCCTTGCCCTCCAGTCCCCTGCGCCGCTGGCCACCGCTGCCGACCGTAGCGCCCTTCTTGTTGGACGTGCGGCGGTTCCTGCGCTGGCTGTTCCCGGCCATGACCTACCTGTTTCCTCAGTGAATCGGCGATCCACATGCGGATGCAGATCGTGTACGTACGTATATGAAGTGTGCCGCCCGATCGCCCGGGCGGCACATCGCGCATGGGCTCAGCGTGCGCCGAGCGTCCAGCGGGGGCCGCTGGGGCCGTCCTCGATGACGAGTCCGGACTGGGTGAGCTGGTCGCGGATCGCGTCCGCGGTCGCCCAGTCCTTGCGGGAGCGGGCGGCCTCGCGCTGTTCCAGGACCAGGCGCACCAGGGTGTCGACGGCGCCGTGGAGGTCCTCGCCGCGGTCGCCCTCGCCGGCCCAGTGCTCGTCCAGCGGGTCCAGGCCGAGCACGCCGAGCATGGCGCGGACCTCGGCCAGGCGGGCGGTGGCGGCTTCCTTGTCGTCTGCGGCAAGTGCGCTGTTGCCCTGCCTCACCGTGGTGTGGACGATCGCGAGGGCCTGCGGCACGCCCAGGTCGTCGTCCATGGCCTCGGCGAACGCCGGCGGCACCTGGGCGGCGGGCTCGACGACGCCCCCGGCCTTCTCCACCACGCGCTGGATGAAGCCCTCGATCCGCGCGAACGCCGACTCGGCCTCGCGCAGCGCCTCCTCGCTGTACTCGATCATCGACCGGTAGTGCGGGGTGCCCAGGTAGTAGCGCAGCACGATCGGGCGCCACTGCTTGACCATCTCTGAGACCAGGACCGAGTTGCCGAGCGACTTCGACATCTTCTCGCCGGACATCGTCACCCAGGCGTTGTGCACCCAGTAGGCGGCGAAGTCGTCACCGAAGGCCTTGGCCTGCGCGATCTCGTTCTCGTGGTGCGGGAAGATCAGGTCGAGGCCGCCGCCGTGGATGTCGAAGGCGCTGCCCAGGTACTTGTGGGCCATCGCCGAGCACTCCAGGTGCCAGCCGGGACGGCCGCGTCCCCACGGCGTCTCCCAGTCGGGCTCGCCCGGCTTGGTCGCCTTCCACATCGCGAAGTCCCGCGCATCCCGCTTGCCCGACACACCCTCGTCGGGCTGGCGCAGGTCGTCGATGTCCTGGTTGGACAGCTGGAGGTACTCCGGGAAGGAGCGCACGTCGAAGTAGACGCTGCCGTCGGCCTCGTACGCGTGGCCGCGCTCGATCAGGCCGCGCATCATCTCGACCATCTCGGTGACGTGGCCGGTGGCGCGCGGCTCGTAGGTGGGCGGCAGGCAGCCGAGCGCGGTGTAGCCGTCGTTGAACGCGCGCTCGTTCTCGTACCCGATCGACCACCACGGGCGGCCCTGCTCGCCCGACTTCCTGATGATCTTGTCGTCGATGTCGGTGACGTTGCGGATGAACGTGACGTCGTAGCCGCGGTACTCGAACCAGCGGCGCATGATGTCGAAGTTCAGCCCCGACCGGATGTGTCCGATGTGCGGGGCCGCCTGAACCGTGGCACCACACAGGTAGATCGAGACACAGCCCTGCGAGAGCGGGACGAAATCACGAATCTGCCGGGCGCTGGTGTCGTACAGGCGAATGGTCACCCCACAAGGGTAGTGGCCCAATACCAGTGCCCCGCGACCCTTGTGGGCCTCGGGGCACACAATTTGGCGACTGTTGGGTCTCGGCCCCGCCCGACGATCTTCTGCGGGGTGATCGACCGGTCTCCCGCGGGGTGATCGACTTCTTACCGCGCCCGGTACACCAGCGCCGTGGCGATCGCCGCGAGCCCCTCGGCCCGGCCGGTCAGACCGAGCCCGTCCGTGGTGGTGCCGGACACCGAGACGGGCGCCCCCGCGGCGGCCGCGAGCGCCTTCTGGGCCTCTTCGCGCCGCTTGCCGATCTTCGGGCGTACGCCGATGACCTGCACCGCGATGTTGCCGATCTCGTACCCCTCGGCGCGCACGATCCGGGCGGCCTCGGCGAGCAGGGTCACGCCCGCGGCGCCGGACCACTCGGGGCGGTCGGTGCCGAAGTGCGCGCCGAGGTCACCGACGCCGGCCGCCGAGAAGAGCGCGTCGCACGCGGCGTGGGCGGCGACATCGCCGTCGGAGTGCCCGGCGAGGCCGTACTCGGCGTCTTCGGGGCCGTCCCACAGCAGCCCGGCGCACCACAGCTCGCGCCCGCGCTCGAAGGCGTGGACGTCGGTGCCGATCCCGACCAGGGGAATGACAGGTGCCTCAGAAGCCATCGTTGGCCCTCCGTCGTGCGAGTACGGCCTCGGCGAGTACGAGGTCGAGCGGCCGGGTCACCTTGAACGCCTCTTCGTGGCCGGGCACCACGACGACGGGCAGGCCGAGCTGCTCGATCATGCCGGCGTCGTCCGTGACGTTCTCGGTGACGCTCTCGTGGGCGCGTACGAGCGTGTCGTGGTCGAAGCCCTGCGGTGTCTGCACCGCGCGGAGCCGGGCGCGCTCGGGGGTGGCGACGACGGGCTCGGGCGAGCCGTCGGCGCGCGGCTCGACCTGCTTGACGGTGTCGGCGAGCGGGAGCGCGGGCACGACGGCGGGCGCTCCCTCGCGTACCGCCTCGATGACCGCGTCGACGGTGTCGACGGGAACGAGCGGGCGGGCCGCGTCATGGACGAGTACGACGTCGAAGCCGGGCGGCAGCGCGTCGAGGCCGAGCTTCACCGACTCCTGGCGGCTCTCGCCGCCGGGCACCACGAGGAAGTCGGTGCGGTCGGGCAGAGCGTGCTCGGCCAGGAGGTGCTTCACCTCGGTGGCGCCGTCGGGCGGGGCCACCACGACGACGAGCGAGACGGCGCGGGAGGCGGCCATCGCCCGGACGGCGTGGATGAGCATGGGGGTGCCGTTCAGCGCGCGGAGCGCCTTGGGGGCGCCCGGGCCGAGCCGCACGCCGCGTCCGGCCGCTGGAATCACCGCGGCGGTGCGGAAAGGGCGCGATTCGTCTGACAAGGTTTGTGTCCTCAAACGACATGGGTATGGCCTGGGGGTACCCCCTGCTCCTGGAGCATGGGGAGTGCCGGGCGCGACGCCCTGACCGGCCCTTCCGTGACGACCGGTCAGGCAGGCCGCCCGGGCCCGGCACACAGAGTGCGGGCGCTGGCGGCGAGGGGATACGAACATGCCGCAGCGCCCGGCGACACAGCAATTTTCACTGCTGGTCAGCGGGCACCGCGGCAATGCCGGGCATTCCGGGGGCGAGCCCCGGAATTGACGGCGTCAGGACGCGAGGACCTCGTCGAGAAGAGCCTCGGCCTTGTCTTCGTTGGTGTTCTCCGCGAGGGCCAGCTCGCTCACCAGGATCTGGCGCGCCTTGGCGAGCATGCGCTTCTCACCTGCGGACAGTCCGCGCTCGCGCTCACGACGCCACAGGTCACGTACCACTTCGGCGACCTTGATGACATCGCCGGAGGCGAGCTTCTCGAGATTTGCCTTGTAGCGACGGGACCAGTTCGTGGGCTCCTCCGCGTACGGCGCGCGTAGCACCTCGAAGACCCGGTCCAGCCCGTCCTGACCAACTACATCGCGAACGCCGACGAACTCCGCATTGTCCGCGGGCACGCGCACAGTCAGGTCGCCCTGGGCGACCTTGAGCACCAAGTAGGTCTTGTCCACGCCTTTGATCTGGCGAGTTTCGATGGCCTCGATCAGCGCGGCCCCGTGATGGGGATAGACCACGGTGTCGCCAACCTTGAACGTCATGTGACAGGTACCCCTTCCGTGGCTATCCAGGGTAACACGGATACGGCTTCTTCTGAATGGCGTTTTCGCAGGTCAGGGCATATCTCGGGGCTTGACAACAGCAACAGGAACGTGCTGCGGAGGGCTTCCGGAAGGCGGTATTCGCAGGTCGGAGCAGCTGCGAAGGGGCTGCGAAACGCGTACGTTACGCGCCCCCGATCGGCACCCGTGGAGGCCGAACGTCCCGGTTTGCCGGATTCCGGACGGTGAACTTCATCTACTCCGTTCGGCGCTCGTTCACCCGTTCGGCCGTGCGGGATTCTTTCCGGAATTGATCAACGAACGGCCCGGTCGGACCACTCCCGGGGATTTTCGGTAAGGAATGTGTGGCGGCCCGGGAAATTGATCACCCGGCATATGTGAACGGCGTACGAAAGACCAAGATCGACGCGTGATCCACCCGAGTTCGGCGGGCCCGTCGGCCCAAGGGGCGGGTCGGGTGCGGGGCGCGTCGGACGGCTCGGTAATCTAGGCCCGCTGACACACCCTTAGCTGGCCCTTAGGTACGCGGCCGGCTGACCCGTAGCCCGTCCGAAGCAGTCCGTCTCGTACGTCCAAGGAGTTGCCGCCGCCGTGAGCCGCAGCCTTCGACGCGGCGCCCTCGCCGCTTCTGCCATCGCGTTCTCGCTCGCCTCCCTCTCCGCCTGCGCCGCGGGCAACGGGGCCCAGACGCTCGGGGTCAAGGCGGACAACGCCTACGTCACCGTCGGCGACATCAAGGTCCAGAACGCGACGGTCGTCACCCAGCCGAAGGCCGACGCCGAGGGCCCGGCCGTCGTCGCCGCGACGCTGTTCAACAACGGCACCGACCCGCAGACGCTGGACTCGATCCAGGTCGGCAGCGCCGCCGTCAAGCTCTCCCCGGCCCAGGGCGCCGGCCCGATCACCGTCCCGGCGCACGGCTCCATCGTGCTCGGCGGCAAGGGCAACGCCTCCGCGGTCGTCGCCAACGGCCGCGAGGCCGCCAAGAACGGCGACGCGCAGAAGGTCACCTTCCAGTTCAGCAGGACCGGCAACGTGAGCCTGGACGCCTTCGTGGTCCCGGCCACCAGTTACTTCGAGGGCGTCGGCCCCAGCGAGCTCCCGAAGCCGAAGGAGACCCCCGGGGCCTCGGGCGAGCCGTCGGCCCCCGCCTCGGGCGGCCCGTCCGGCTCGGCCACGCCGAACACGCCGGGCGGCAGCGGCAAGCCCGCGGGCGCCGGCTCGGCGTCGCACAGCGCGGCGGGTCACTGACGCAACCCGTGCAGGACATACGAGGAGGGCGGGCCCGGATCTGATCCGGGCCCGCCCTCCTCGTATGTCCGGGGGTATCGGCTTACGGCTCGAACTTGTAGCCCAGGCCGCGGACCGTCACCAGGTAGCGCGGCGCGCCCGGGTCCGGCTCGATCTTGGCGCGCAGGCGCTTGACGTGGACGTCCAGGGTCTTGGTGTCGCCGACGTAGTCCGCGCCCCAGACCCGGTCGATGAGCTGCATCCGGGTCAGGACGCGGCCCGCGTTGCGCAGGAGCATCTCCAGGAGGTCGAACTCCTTCAGCGGGAGGTCGACCTTGCCGCCGGAGACGGTGACCACGTGGCGGTCGACGTCCATGCGGACCGGGCCCGCCTCCAGGGCGGCCGGGGTGACCTCCTCCGGCTCGCCGCGGCGGCGCAGGACGGCCCGGATGCGGGCCACCAGCTCGCGCGACGAGAACGGCTTGGTGACGTAGTCGTCGGCTCCTATTTCCAGGCCCACGACCTTGTCGATCTCGCTGTCCTTGGCGGTCACCATGATGACCGGGACGTTGGAGCGGCCGCGGAGCTGACGGCAGACCTCGGTGCCCGGCAGGCCGGGCAGCATCAGGTCGAGCAGGACGAGGTCGGCGCCGTTGCGCTCGAACTCGTCCAGGCCGTCGGGCCCGGTGGCCGCCACCGCGACCTCGAAGCCCTCCTTGCGGAGCATGTAGGACAGGGCGTCGCTGAAGGATTCCTCATCCTCGACGACGAGCACTCGGGTCACGGAAGGACCTCCGGGGCAGGAACTATGGCTTGTGATTCAGGCACAGCGGAACTGAAGGTCTCGTACGGGACATCCTCGTCCTCGTCGACCGTGACAGGCCCGCGCCCGGCGGAGGCGCGGTCCCGGACGGCGCCGGCTTCCGGCAGCCGCAGGGTGAAGGTGGAGCCCTGTCCCTCGGAGCTCCACACCGTGACCTCCCCGCCGTGCGAGGCGGCCACGTGCTTGACGATGGCCAGGCCCAGGCCCGTGCCGCCAGTGGCGCGGGAGCGGGCCGGGTCCACCCGGTAGAAGCGCTCGAAGACGCGCTCGCGGTCCTTCTCGGAGATGCCGATGCCCTGGTCGGTCACGGCGATCTCGATCAGGTCGCCGCCGGGCGCGGCGATGCGGCGCCCGGCGATGCCGACCCGGGTCCTGGCCGGCGAGTAGTTCACGGCGTTCTCGACCAGGTTGCCCAGGGCGGCGGCGAGCTGGCCGCGGTTGCCCCAGACGTACAGGTCGGCGGTGCCGCCCGCGGCCATGGTGATCTGCTTGGTGGACGCGGGGTGCCGGGAGCGGTCTATGGCCTCGGCGACGAGTTCGTCGACGCGGACCGGCTCGGCGTCCTCCAGCGGGTCGTCGTTCTGGACGCGGGAGAGGTCGATGAGCTCCTGCACCAGGTTGGTGAGCCGGGTCGCCTCGATCTGCATCCGGCCGGCGAAGCGGGTGACCGCCTCCGGGTCGTCCGAGGCGTCCATGACGGCCTCGGACAGCAGGGAGAGCGCCCCGGTCGGGGTCTTGAGCTCATGGCTGACGTTGGCCACGAAGTCGCGCCGTACGGCCTCGATGCGGCGGGCCTCGGTGAGGTCCTCCACCAGGAGCAGCACGAGCCGGGAGCCGAGCGGGGCGACCCGGGCCGAGACCGCGAGGGCCTCGCCGCGGCCCGTACCGCGCCGGGGCAGGTCGAGCTCGACCTGGCGTATCTCGCCGTCACGGCGGGTGTCGCGGGCCATGTGCAGCATCGGCTCGACGGCCAGCTTGCCGCCCCTGACCAGGCCGAGCGCGTACGCCGCGGAGCTGGCCTTGACCACCGAGTCGCTCTCGTCGAGGACGACGGCGGAGGAGCGCAGTACGGAAAGGACCGTGTCCACGCCCGGGGGAAGTACGGCGTCGGTGTGCAGGGACGTCCGGGTGGGCCGCGCCTGGTCGCGCTCGCTCCAGCGGAACGCCAGCATGGCGATCACGCCGGTGCACACCCCGGCGATCGCTGCCAATGCGGCGACCGCCGCGTTCACGTCCATGCATCCAGGTTATGCGGCACCACCGACACTGACCCAGCCAAATGGGTGGCCGCTCGAACGTTCGTCGCCCAGAGTTCACCGAGGTGATAGGGACGGTTCACTTCCTATGGCCGAATCGGACGCGTAACGGACGGAACGTGGGAGCGTGGGGTTCACAGGCACCCCCGGCCCCCCGGAGACGTTGTAGAGAGGGACACCCATGCGGGACGCGTACCACGAGGAACTTGACTCGATCGGCGAGGGTCTGGTCGAAATGGCCCGCCTTGTCGGGTCGGCGATCGGGCGCGCCACCACGGCCATGCTCGACGCCGATCTGAAGCTCGCCGAGAGCGTGATCGCGGCCGACCAGAAGGTCGACGATCTCCAGCACGACCTGGAGGCCCGGGCGATAGCACTGCTGGCCCGCCAGCAGCCGGTCGCCACCGATCTGCGGATCGTCGTGACCTCCCTGCGCATGAGCGCCGACCTGGAGCGCTCGGGCGACCTCGCCCAGCACGTGGCCAAGCTGACCCGCCTCCGCTACCCGGAGCGCGCCGTTCCGCACGACCTGCACGCCACCATCCTGGAGATGGGCCAGCTCGCCCAGCGCCTGATGGCGAAGGCCGCCGAGGTCATCATCACCAAGGACGTCGACCTGGCCCTCCAGCTGGAGCAGGACGACGACGAGATGGACCTGCTGCACCGCACGCTGTTCCAGCACCTCATGGACGACCGCTGGAAGCACGGCATCGAGACCGCGGTGGACGTGACCCTGCTCGGCCGCTACTACGAGCGCTTCGCGGACCACGCCGTGTCGGTCGCCAAGCGTGTGGTCTACCTGGTCACCGGCGAACACGCCGACGACCTCCAGGCCGCGGCGCCGGTCGAGGGAGCCTGACACCGGAGGGAGCCCAGCAGGCTTGCGCGCGTGCGCCGTTGATGCGCCCGCCGGATTGGGCATGCAATGGGTAGAGGCTCACTGCGTCTGCCTACCCCGGGAGGGACCCATGGCCGATTCGCCCACGTCCGAACCACGCCAGGAAGCACCTGTCACCCCTGTCGAAGTGGTCCGGCTCCCCTTGATCGGCGCGTGCGGCTGCGGCTCGGGCTGCGGCTGCGGCTGCCAGTCGGGCGCGCCCTGCCAGTGCGGCGGCTGATCCCGCCGACGGTGTTGTTCCCAGCGTGAATTCCCAGCACGAGGAGGGCCCCGCCCGGGTCGGGCGGGGCCCTCCTTGATTGCCGCGGCTTCATTGCCGCGACTTCATTCACGACTGCGGCTCCATCTGCGCAGACAGACTCACTTCACGGTGACGGTGACCGACGGCGAGGTGACCTCGTCGTACTTGATCCGCAGTTCCTGCTTGCCCTTGTCGTTGAGCTTGGCGTCAAGGGAGTAGCTGCTGCCCTGCTTGACCGTGGTACTGGCCTGCAGGGTCGTCCACTTGCTGCCCTTCTTGTGCTGGAGCACCAGCTTGCTGCCTATGGGCATGCCCTTGGTGCGGCCCGTGAACGTCACCTTGTCGCCGGCCTTCACCGAGGCCGACGACGCCTTCACGGTGATGGACGCGGTCGACTTGGACGCGGAGGTGGACGGGCTGGGCTTGGGCTTGGGACTTGCGGCGGCATGCGCGAAGGTACCGACCGATCCGGCGGTCAGCAGGGCAGCGGACAGCGCGCCGGCCGCGAACGTCCGGACGCAGCGGCTGCGCAGGGTGGCTTTCACATCGGACTCCTGTCTTGGCGGACTCCCCCGGGTGATGCGCGGTTCGCCGTACGAGCGTGACGAGATGGAACGGGGCGTCGCGAGGTGTCACACTCGGCTCACATTCCGGGCGAAATGCGCGTTTCGAGGCTATCCACAGGGTGCCGGGTCGGCGACCGGAGCGCGAGCGGTCGGGTACGGGGCGTAACGCAGAACCCCCTGCGCGGCGGAAATCCGCAGGCAGGGGGTTCTGGGGTTACCTCTTGGGTCCAACTACAGGGGTTACGTCCTACTTCTTGCCCTGGTTCTTCACGGCCTCGATCGCGGCGGCGGCCGCGTCCGGGTCGAGGTAGGTGCCGCCCGGCTTGACCGGCTTGAAGTCGGCGTCGAGCTCGTACACCAGCGGGATGCCGGTCGGGATGTTCAGGCCCGCGATGTCGGCGTCGGAGATGCCGTCGAGGTGCTTGACCAGCGCGCGCAGCGAGTTGCCGTGGGCGGCGATCAGGACGGTCTTGCCGTCCAGGAGGTCCGGGACGATGCCGTCGTACCAGTACGGCAGCATGCGCGTCACGACGTCCTTGAGGCACTCGGTCTGCGGGCGCAGCTCCGGCGGGATCGTCGCGTAACGGGCGTCGTCCGACTGGGAGAACTCGGTGCCGTCCGCGAGCGGCGGCGGCGGGGTGTCGTACGAGCGGCGCCACAGCATGAACTGCTCCTCGCCGAACTCGGCGAGCGTCTGCGCCTTGTCCTTGCCCTGGAGCGCGCCGTAGTGGCGCTCGTTCAGGCGCCAGCTGCGGTGCACCGGGATCCAGTGGCGGTCCGCGGACTCCAGCGCGAGCTGGGCGGTGCGGATGGCGCGCTTCTGGAGGGAGGTGTGCAGCACGTCGGGGAGCAGGCCGGCGTCCTTGAGCAGCTCACCGCCGCGCGCCGCCTCCTTCTCGCCCTTCGGCGTGAGGTTGACGTCCACCCACCCGGTGAACAGGTTCTTCTCGTTCCACTCGCTCTCGCCGTGGCGGAGCAGGATCAGCTTGTACGGTGCGTCGGCCATGCGTCCGAGCCTAATCGACGTTTCGGGGCCCTCGCGCGCCCAGGGACCAAGGTCCCGGGGCCGTCTCGATTGACGGACGCCGTCAATTCACTGGCCTCCGGGAACCGGCCACTTGTAACTTGCGGACATCATCCGCACCACTTACACGAGTGCCACAGTTCCGGGGGAAGCCGCATGTCCGTCGCCAGTCTCAGACGCGCCGCACGAGAATCCGTATCGGGGCTTCCCCGGGAGTTCTGGTGGCTGTGGACCAGCACCCTGATCAACCGGCTCGGGGCCTTCGTCGCCACGTTCATGGCGCTCTACCTCACCCTGGACCGGGGCTATTCGGCCTCGTACGCGGGACTCGTGGCCTCCCTGCACGGGCTCGGCGGGGTCGTCTCGTCGATCGGCGCGGGCATCATGACCGACCGGCTCGGGCGCCGCCCCACCCTCGTGATCGCTCAGACTTCCACGGCCCTGTCGGTCGCGCTGCTCGGCTTCATGACGGAGCCGGTGGCGATCGCGGGGGTCGCCTTCCTCGTCGGGATGGCGAGCAACGCGTCGCGGCCGGCGGTGCAGGCGATGATGGCGGACATCGTGAAGCCGGAGGACCGCGTGCGCGCGTTCTCCCTCAACTACTGGGCGATCAACCTGGGTTTCGCCGTCTCGTCGATGACGGCGGGCTTCATCGCGCAGTACAGCTACCTCGCGGGCTTCCTGGGCGAGGCGAGCCTGACGCTGGTGTGCGCGGTCGTGGTGTTCCTCAAGCTGCCGGAGTCCCGCCCCGAGCAGACGGCGGTGGAAAAGGAATCCGAACCTCAGATAGGCATGGGGACGGTCCTGAAGGACGGCCGCTTCATGGGAGTGGTGGGCCTGTCCTTCCTCATCTCCCTGATCTTCCAACAGGGTTACGTGGGCCTGCCGGTGGCGATGGGCACGGACGGCTTCTCCAGTGCGGACTTCGGCCTGGCGATCGCGGTGAACGGCATCCTCATCGTGGCGGTTCAGATCCCTGTCACCCGCTACATCCAGCACCGCGACCCGCGCCGCCTCCTGGTCATCTCGGCGCTCCTTGCGGGTTACGGCTTCGGCCTGACGGCGTTCGCGGGCTCGGTGGCGGTGTACGCCCTGACGATCTGCGTCTGGACCCTGGCCGAGATCGTGAACGCGCCGACGCAGACGGGCCTGGTGGTCCGCCTCTCCCCCGTCCACGGCCGGGGCCGCTACCAGGGCATCTACACGATGTCCTGGTCGGTGGCGGCGCTGGTGGCCCCGCTGATGTCGGGCTACGTGATCGACCACTTCGGCGCGACGTGGCTGTGGGCGGCGTGCGCGGTGCTGGGGAGTGTGGCGGCGCTGGGGTACTGGGTGCTGATGCGGGGGCTGGCGGGGGAAGGGGTGCCGGGGGCACCGGCCGGGGACGAGGCTCGGGTTGAGGTTCGGGAGGCGTCGGGGGTGTAAGGGGTTGTGGGGGCTGCCTCCGGGCAGCCCCCGGGTTCAGCCCCGCCGCACCGGCAAGCTCAACCCGCCCCACCCGTCAGATGCGTAAACGCGTCGAGGTTCCGCGTGGACTCACCCCGCGACACCCTCCACGCGTACTCCCGCCGGATGGCCGACGCGAAGCCCAGCTCCAGCAGCGTGTTGAAGGCGCCGTCCGCTTCCTCCAGGACGACCCCGAGCAGCCGGTCGAGCTCCTCCGGGGTGACCGAGGAGAGCGGGAGCTTGCCCGCCAGGTAGACGTCGCCGAGCCTGTCGACCGCGTAACTCACCCCGTACAGGCGGAGGTTGCGTTCGAGGAGCCAGCGATGGACGGCCGGCTCGTTCTCGTCGGGGTGCCGCACGACGAACGCGTTCACGGAGAGGGCGTGCGCGCCGACCCGCAGCGAGCAGGTGGTGGAGAGCTTGCGCGTACCCGGCAGGGTCACGACATACGTACCGGGCTCAGGGGACTCCCACGAGAGCTCCGCGTCCTTGAGGGCCGTTTCGATGACCTGCCGCACGTCAGCCATGCCGCGAGCCTACGCGAAGCCCCCGCACCCGACCCGGGGCGGACGCCTCACCCGTGATGCGACCGGACCCGCCGCCGGTGTTCGGCCATCGCCGCCGTGTACACGTCCGCCGTGGCCGACGCCGCCGTCCCCCAGCCGAAGGACTGCGCGTGCCGGGCGGCCGCGCCGCCCATGCGCTGCACCAGCGCGGGGTCCTGGACGAAGCGGCGCAGGGCGGTCGCGTAGTCCTTGGGGTCGTGGCCCTGGACCAGGAACCCCGTCACCCCGTCCCGTACCGCCACCGGAAGCCCGCCGACCGACGCCGCGACCACCGGCGTGCCGACCGCCTGCGCCTCTATGGCGACCAGTCCGAACGATTCGCTGTACGAGGGCATGACCAGCACGGACGCCGCCCGGAACCAGTCCGCGAGCCGGTCCTGGCCGACCGGTGGTCTGAACCGTACGACGTCACAGATGCCGAGCTTGGCCGCCAGCTTCTGCAGGCCTTCCGGCTTGGCCAGGCCGCTGCCCGAAGGCCCGCCGACGATCGGCACGATCATCCGCGAGCGCAAGGAGGGGTCGCGCTCCAGGAGCTCCGCCGTCGCCCGCAGGAGGATGTCCGGCGCCTTCAGCGGCTGGATGCGGCCCGCGAAGACCGGGATGAACGCGTCCCGGGGCAGCCCGAGCCGGTCCCGCGCCGCGGTCCTGCCGTCCGCCGGGCGGAAGCGGTCGAGGTTCACACCGGGGTGGACGACGGCGACCTTGCCGGGGTCGGCCTCGTAGAAGCGGACGAGTTCGTCGGCCTCCTCGGCGGTGTTGGCGATCAGCCGGTCCGCCGCGTTCACGATCTGGGTCTCGCCGATGACCCGCGCGGCCGGCTCGGGGGTGTCGCCCTCGGCGAGCGCCGCGTTCTTGACCTTGGCCATGGTGTGCATGGCGTGGACGAGGGGCACCCCCCAGCGTTCGGCGGCGAGCCAGCCGACGTGCCCGGAGAGCCAGTAGTGGGAGTGGACCAGGTCGTAGTAGCCGGGCCGGTGGTGGGCCCACGCCTGCATGACCCCGTGCGTGAAGGCACAGAGCTGGGCCGGCAACTCCTCCTTGGCGAGGCCCTCGTACGGCCCCGCGTCGATGTGCCGCACCAGCACCCCGGGCGACATCTCGACGGTCGGCGCGAGGCCGCCGGCGGTGGCCCGGGTGAAGATCTCGACCTCGATGTTGATCGCGGCCAGGCGCTTGGCGAGCTCGACGATGTACACGTTCATGCCGCCCGCGTCGCCCGTCCCCGGCTGGTGCAGCGGGGAGGTGTGGACGCTGAGCATGGCGACCCGGCGCGGCTTGCGGTGGCCGCCGGGCAGCCGGAGCCTGGGCGGGCCCGCCAGGGTGCCGGCGAACCGGGACACGTACTGGCTCACGTCGAGGCCCTCCTCGGCTCGGGGCACTGCCTTCGGACGCGGAGCGGGCATGCGGGCACGCCCCTCCAAAGCCCCGAACACCGGAATCCGCCCTTTCATTTCCACTTTGCCAAAATGTTGCCGGATACGCCGGGGCGGACCCGTCGGGCGGAGCCTTCGGCATCGGCACGGGCCTGCGGAAACGCTCGGACGGAACCGTCGTGGCGTCCGCGCCGAACCGTCGGACCACCCGGGCCGAACCGCCGCCTACCCTCGTCCTATGGCTCCACCTCCGTCCGCGAAGCGCCCCGTCGGCACCGTCACGCGCGGCACCACCAACCCGAACCGGCTGCGCCGCATGGACCGCTGGATCGCCGACGCGCACGGGGCCGCGCTGCGCCGCGCGCCCGCTCCGGTCGCCGTCGACCTCGGGTACGGGGCCGCCCCCTGGACCGCCGTGGAGCTGCTCCAGCGCCTGCGCACCGCCGCCCCCGCCGTCTCGGTGGTCGGCATCGAGATCGAGCCGGCCCGGGTCGCCGCCGCCAAGCCGTACGAGCGCGAGGGCCTCACCTTCCGCCACGGCGGCTTCGAGGTGCCGCTGGCCGAGCCGCCGATGCTGATCCGCGCGGCGAACGTGCTGCGCCAGTACGACGAGGGCGAGGTGGCCGCCGTCTGGGCCCGGCTGTGCGCGCGGCTCGCGCCGGACGGGCTGCTCGTCGAGGGCACCTGCGACGAGATCGGCCGCCGCCACGTCTGGGTCGCGCTCGACCGTTCCGGCCCCCGCACGGTGACCTTCGCGACCCGGCTCGGCTCCCTGGAGCGCCCCTCCGACCTGGCCGAACGGCTGCCGAAGGCGCTGATCCACCGCAATGTGCCGGGCGAGCCGGTGCACGCCTTCCTGCGCGACTTCGACCGGGCGTGGGCGGCGGCCGCCCCGTACGCCTCCCTCGGCGCGCGGCAGCGGTGGATCAAGTCCGTACGGGATCTGTCGGCCGACTGGCCGGTCGTGGACGGCGTACGGCGCTGGCGGCAGGGCGAGGTGACGGTCAACTGGGCCGCCCTTGCGCCCAGTTGAGCCCGGCCTCCTGATCCGGTGCGGGCGCCCCGCGATCCGGCCGAGGTGACGTCCGGGCCAATTCGGGCGTTGTTCGCGTCGTCGTACGGGTGAACCCTGGGGCTGGCGGAACGCGTGGAGCCCGGTGTTCGTCAGACGAAAGGGAATGCGGAGAGGACCGCGCAGAGCACCACACAGAGCACTACACAGCGGAACGCGCGGAAGAACGCGCAGGGGGATGTGCCTCGTTCGGTGCCCTTGCGCCTCTGTCGTTTTGGCGGAGGCCGTGGCAGCATCGCGGCAGTGTGATGTTACTGACGGTAAATCACATATGGAGTATCCGGTGTTCCGGTGTGGGGCCGGGGCCGGCTGGAGGGGGAGTTCATAGTGCCGAAGCAGCACCGTTTGGCGGCCGCGATCGCCTTGGTGTGCGCCTTGACCGCGTTGACGGTGCCGGGCACGGCGTTCGCCGACCCGGCGCCTACGCCGTCGGCCACCGCGCCGGCCCAGCCCAGGACGCTCGAAGAAGTGGGCAAGCAGATCGACGACCTGTACCGGCAGGCGGCCGCGGCCACCGACGCGTACAACCTCGCCGAGGAGCAGACCAAGCAGCAGTCCGCGCAGATCGTGCAGCTGGCCCAGGAGATCGTGAAGGGCCAGGAGAAGATCAAGCGCCTGAAGGACCAGGCGGGCGCCACCGCGCGGATGCAGTACCGCAACGGCGGCCTGCCGCCCGGCGCACAGCTGATGCTCAGCGGTGACCCGGAGACGTTCCTGACCGGCGCCGACGCGCTGCGCCAGGGCCAGCAGGCCGCCCAGGGCGTGCTCGGCGAACTGAACCGTACGCAGGCCGACTTGGCGGCGTACAGCAAGGACGCCACCGCCCAGTGGAAGAACCTGGAGGCCAACCGGGTCAAGAAGGAAGCCGCGAAGAAGGACATCACCGAGAAGATCACGGCGGCCGAGAAGCTCCAGGACCAGCTCAAGGAGCAGGAGAAGCAGCGCCTGGCCGAGCTGGAGCGGAAGAGGGAGTTCGACTCCCAGACGGCCTGGCTGAGCACCGGCATACTGAAAGAGATCAACAGCAGCGCGAGCGAGCAGGGCAAGAAGGCCGTGAAGTTCGCGACCGACCAGATCGGCAAGCGGTACGTCTGGGGTGCCGCCGGGCCCGACACCTTCGACTGCTCGGGGCTCACCTCCCAGGCCTGGATCGCGGCCGGGCGCGGGATACCGCGGACCTCGCAGGAGCAGTGGGCCCGGCTGCCGCACGTCGCGATCAAGGACATGCGCCCCGGCGACCTCATCATCTACTTCGCCGACGCCACCCATGTCGGGATGTACATCGGCGACGGCGCGATCGTGCACGCCCCCCGGCCCGGCCGGACCGTGACGATCACGGGGGCCGGCTCCATGCCGATCCTGGGCGTCGTGCGTCCCGACAAGTAGCGGCACCGTACGCACCGACGAGCAAGGGCGCCGTACGCCCTGACATGTAGCGGCACCGTACGGCTCGCCCTTCTCTTCCGGCCGGACGGCCCGGACACCCCCGGGCCGTCCGGCCGGGCAGCTCCGGGGAGACCCGGCGGGCAATCGCTTACTGGCGGTACGGGCAGTCCGCAACTTCCTGAGGCCCGGACAAATAGGGCATGCGGCATATGCCAACCGGCCCCGGGCGATCAACCGCCGAACGCCATTCCGCCACGCCCGTGGATGACGCTAGGGTCCCGGCTGGTGGGGCGCCGACCGGCGCACCCCCGTGCCCTCGGGGGGAGGGAAGGATTCCGGAACCGACGATGCCCGCATCCCAGCACGTACCCGTACCGCACCAGCGAGCCGCCCCGGAGCCCCAGACGGGCAGCGCCGTCGACGGCCCGCTCAACCTGCTGGTCATCGAGGACGACCCGGCGGGCACCTTCACTGTGCACGAACTCCTCGACGCGGCGGGCACCCGGGTCCGGATCCGCACCGCCCGCAATCTCACCGAGGCCGAGCGGCTGCTCACCGACGACGTCCACTGCATACTCCTGGACCTGGCGCTGCCCGGCCGCGACCCGGACGACGAGCTCGCGGCTCTGCGCCATCTGCTCCGGCTGGCCCCGCGCCATGCCGTGCTGGCCCTCACCCCGTCCACCCACGCCGAGCGGGCGGCGGAGGCGGTCCGGGTCGGCGCACAGGACTACCTGTTCCGCGACGAGCTGGACGGCAGGCTGCTCAGCCGCGCCATCCGGTACGCGGTGGAGCGCAAGCGCGCGGACACCGCCCAGCACAAGCTGGCCAAGTCGCGGCTGCACGCCCAGGAGAACGCCCGCCTGGAGCGCGGGCTGCTCCCGACCCCGCTGCTCGACGGTTCCGACCTGCGCTTCGCGGCCCGCTACCGCCCCGGCCGCTCCCGGGCGCTGCTCGGCGGCGACTTCTACGACACGGTGCGTACGCCGGACGGAACCGTGCACGCGATGATCGGCGACGTCTGCGGCCACGGCCCCGACGAGGCGGCCCTCGGGGTCGAACTCCGCATCGCCTGGCGGGCGTTGACGCTGGCCGGCCTGTGCGGGGACCAGCTGCTCTCGACCCTTCAGGAGGTCCTGGAACACGAGCGCGACAGCGAGGAGATCTTCGCGACGCTGTGCACCGTCGACATCGCGCCGGACGGCCGCAGCGCGGGCCTCTGCCTGGCCGGCCACCCCTCACCGCTGATCGCGCTCGGCGGCCGGGCGCAGCTGCTCCCGTACGAGAACGGCGGCCCGGCCCTCGGCCTGCTGCCGCGCGCCCGCTGGCCGCGCCGGCAGGTCGAACTCGGCCGGGAATGGGGCCTGTTGATGTACACCGACGGCTTGATCGAAGGCCGCACGGGCGAGGGCAGCCAGCGGCTCGGCCAGGACGGCATGCTGGAAATGATCAACAGCCAGCTGGCGTCCGGGCTGCGCGGCGAGTCACTGCTCGAAGCGGCGGTGACCCGGGCCCGCGAGCTCAACGGCGGCGAGCTGACGGACGACGTGGCGGTGGTCCTCCTGGAACGCAAGCGCACGGAGGACTGACGCCGGGGCTCCTTCGGGGCTACCGGCCGCCGTTGTAGGGCCCGTACGGACCGTCACTGCTGGAGCCGCCGCCGCGCCGGCCGCCCCGGCCACCGCCGGAGACCTGCCGGATCGCGGGCCGTACGTCCACCATGAACACGATCGAGGCGACGAGCCCGGCGAGCTGCAGGAACAGCACCGGCACGACCAGGTTCACCACGACCGTGATGCCCAGGATGATCAGCCAGAACGGCTTCGTCTGCTTGTCCGCCGCGCGGTACGCGTCCTCGCGGGCCACGACGGCGAAACCCAGCGCCACCACGGCGATGACGAGCATCGCGAGATAGAGCAGCGATGTGAGAAGGCTGAATCCCGTGAGCAACATGTCGTGCACCGCCTAGTGAGTCCCGATGAGTACTGCGTCCTGATACGTATGGCGCCCCGATGAGGATGGAGAGCGCCTCGCGGCCAAGGTACTAGGACAACGGGGCGGGCCCCCCGAAGGTGCCCGCCCCGCGAACCGCGTGAGCCGACTACTCGGCGGACTTGGCGGCGGTCTTCTTGGCCGCGGCCCTGCGCGGGGCGGCCTTCTTGGCGACGGGCTTGTCGGCGGCGTCGGAGTCGGCCTCGGCGGCCTCGCCCTGAGCCGGAACCTCGCCCTTGGGCTCGTCCTTGGCCTCGTCGCCCTTGGGCTCGACAGCGGTGGCGATCTCGACGATCTCGTCGGCGGCCTCGCCGCGCCACTGCTTGACGACCTCCTGGCCGTGCTCGGCGACCGAGTCATAGCCCTCGCGCGCCTTGACGGCGTACTCGGCGAGGACGCCGACGCCGCGCAGGGCGAGGTCCTGGGCGTTCTCGCCCAGCTTCTTGAGGTCGCCGTCGAGGGCGCCGAGGATCTCGCCCGCGCGGGTGGTGACGGCGGCCTGGACCTCCTTGACCCGGGTGGCGGCCTTCTCCTGCACGGCCTTCGGGTCGGTGCGGCGCACGGCCTCGATGCGCTCGGGCGCCTCGGCCTGGATCTTCTCGATCAGGGCCGGGACCTTCTTGGCCTGCTGCCCTGCGATGTCCGCCGTACCGGCGAGGAAGTAGAGGGGTGTGGGGTCGGTGAGGGTCTTGCGCAGGTCATCGGTGATGGCCATGACTGTCCTCCCGGATCAGTGCTCAGTTGCTCGCTTGAGGGTCTTGAGGGGTGTGAGGATGGTCGGCGGCGCTGTCGGTGTCCGGGTCGGCGTCGAGCCCGTTCTCCTTGCGGAAGGACTCGTAGATCTGGAGCAGAACCTGCTTCTGACGCTCGTTGAGCGAGGGGTCGGCGAGAATGACGCTGCGCGTCCCAGCGGCCTCGGGAGACCGCTCGTCGAGAATCCCGGCCTGCACGTACAGCGTCTCGGCGGAGATCCGCAGCGCTTTCGCGAGCTGCTGCAGAATGTCCGCGCTCGGCTTGCGCAGCCCGCGCTCGATCTGACTCAGATACGGATTGGACACCCCGGCGGCATCGGCGAGCTGCCGCAACGAGAGCTGCGCATTGCGCCGCTGCTCGCGCAGGTACTCCCCGAGATTGCCGACGTTGAGCGATGCCATACCCCGATGGTGCACCAGCCCTGCTAACTATTGCAAGCAGACGCTTGCAAAAGTGCGCTGCGCCACGTCGGGGACGGCGCGCGATCGGACATCAGGGGGTGCCGGAACATCAGCGATGCCCGTCGGCCGTCGCTACGCACGGTTCCCCGCCTGCTTCACGGTCTTGATCACTGGGGCCGTCTCCAGGTGGGTGATGGCCGGGAGTGCGGCGATCCGGGTGGTCAGGTAGCGGTACAGCTCCCGCTGGTTCGCGCACACCACGCTCGCGTACAGGTTGGTCGGGCCGGTCGTGGCGGCGGCGAACGCGATCTCCGGATGGCCGGCCAGCGCCCGGCCGGTCTCCTCCAGGTGGGCGGGGGCGACCGAGAGCCAGAGCAGGGTCCGGGCGTGCACGCCGAACATGCGCAGGTCGACGTCGACGTCCAGGTAGAGCAGACCGTGTGCGCGCAGCTCCGCCATCCGGCGCCGGACCGTCGTCGCCGACCAGCCGGTCGCCGCGGCCAGCTGCTCGAACCCGGCACGGCCGTCGGTGGCGAGCAGGGCGAGGAGCTTGCGGTCTCCGTCGTCGAGCCGCACCGGTCCGGGTCGGTGCGGTACCGGAGGCGGGCGCAGCCTCTCGACCTCCTCCGCGTCCAGCGCCCCGAATTTCCCGGCCGGGTTGTCCGGGCCGCCGTAGAAGGCGTGCAGCACGGAGTGCGCGGTCACGCCCTCCACCCGCGGGGTGCGCGGGAGCTTGGCCAGCAGCAGCGCCTCGCTGTCCGCCTCGCTCTCCGTACGGACCACGCAGGTGATCTCGGTGCCGCCCGAGTGGAGGCTCACCCAGGACGTGTCGGGGCGTCGGGCCAGCGCCTCGGCGACCGGCAGCGACGCGGCGGGCGCACATCGCACCCGCAGGAACCACATGACGGCGCCCAGCACGGTGGAGTCGACCCCGCCCAGCACCCGTACCGCCCCGGCCGATCGCAACCGGGCGTACCGGCGGGCGACGGTGCGGTCCGACACGCCGAGAACCTCGGCGATGGCGTTGAACGGAGCACGGCCGTCGATCTGCAGGGCGTGCACGAGCCGACGGTCCAGGTCGTCGTAGGCGGAGTCGGAGTCATAGGCGTAGGCAGAGTCGGATTTCACCGTGTTGAGGGTAGGGGGTGTCAACTATCAACGGAATTCGGGCTGTTACTGGCGAGGACCGCTCGGCCGACGGAGCGTTGCTCCTGTCCCGATCGACACAGCCAGAGGAGAGTCCGTGGACACCGATGTACTCATCACCGGCGCCGGCCCGACCGGAATGACGCTGGCCAACGAGCTGCTCACGGCGGGGGTGTCGACCGTCCTCGTCGACAAGCTGTCGCGGCGCAGCGAGCTGTCCAGGGCGGGCGGCGTGCAGTCCCGCACCCTGGAGGTGCTCGACCAACGAGGTCTGCTCGCACCCCTGTTGGCCACCGGAGACCACCCCGTCGCCACGGGCCACTTCGCCGGCATCCCCCTCCCGTTCGACTCCAACCGGCACCACCTGCCCTGGCGGTCCGTGCCGCAGGTGGTCATCGAGGGGTTCTTCGAGCAGCACCTCGCCGCGCACGGCCTCCATGTCCGCAGGGACCACGAACTGGTCGGCCTCGCCCAGGATCCCGACGGCGTCACCGCGACCTTCGCCAACGGCGCCGCCGTCCGCTCCCGGTACCTCGTCGCGGCCGACGGGGCGCACAGCACCGTACGGTCGCTGCTGCGGGCCGGTTTCCCCGGCCCGCCCGGCACGTTGACGATCGTCGCCGCAGACGTGCGGCTGGGCGGCGCCGATCCGGCCACGTCGCACACCTGGGGCGAGGACGGGCACTGGGCGGCACTGTTCCCGCTCGGCACCGATCCGCAGGGCAGACCGCTGCGTCGGCTGGTCCTCGGCGGGCCGGGCCGGTCACTGCCGAGGGAGACCCCGGTCACCGAGGACGAGATCCGGGACGGCCTGAGCACCGTGTTCGGAACGCGGGTGCACCTGGTCGAACTGCGCTACGCCCGCCGCATCACCAACGCGTCGCGGCAGGTCGCGCAGTACCGGCACGGTCGGGTGTTCCTGGCGGGCGATGCCGCCCACGTCCACCTTCCGCTGGGCGCGCAGGGCATGAACACCGGGATGCAGGACGCGTTCAACCTCGGCTGGAAGCTCGCCGCCGCCGTGCACGGCTGGGCACCGAAGGACCTGCTCGACACGTATCACGCGGAACGGCACCCGGCCGGGGCCGCCGTGCTGCGCAACGTCCGGGCGCAGAGCCTGCTGATGGACTGGGCAGGCACCCGCGATCCGGAGGTGCTGGCCGCCCGGGAGATCTTCACGGCGATGGCCCAGCTCCCGGACGTCCAGCGCCATCTCGCCGACCTGATGTCCGGGATGGCCGTCCGCTACCCGATGCCGGGCAACGCAACCCACCCGCTCGTCGGCCTGCCCGCCCCGGACCTGGACCTCGGCCCGGCCCGGGTCCACGAACTGCTGCGGTCCGGCCACGGCGTCCTGCTGGACCCGTCCGACACGTTCGCCCGCATCGCCGCCCCCTGGTCGGACCGGGTGGACCGAGCGGGCCGGGGCGCCGGCACCGAACCGATGCTCATCCGCCCGGACGGCTACGTGTGCTGGGCGGGCTCGGGCGACCCGGAACCGGTGCTCGCCCACTGGTTCGGCGAGCCCCACTGACCCGTCAGGTCGTGATCGCCACACACCGCAGCCCCACGCTCTCCCCGTCCGGGAAGCCCTTTGCGCACAGGCGGCTGCCGGGCGGGAAGTGGCGTCGGGGGCGGGGAGGCCGGGCGGCGCCCGCGGACCAACGGGGATGAGCGGCCCGTTACGCCTCTTCGCGCTCCTTGCGCGCGAAGAGGTAGGCCTGCGGCACCGCCTCCGTGCCCTCCGCCTCCCGACGCGCCCGCGTCGTCACCGTGAAGCCCGCCTCCTTCAGGAGGGTCGCGATGTGGTCCGGGGACAGGCGGTTGAAGTCCAGGGAGACGTCCGTGCCGAACGGGTTCGCCACGCGCAGTGGTTCCTCGCCCACCTGGAAGGCGAGCAGCAGGTGGCCTCCGGGGGCCAGTACGCGGTGGAACTCCGCCATCACCTGCGGCAGCCGCTCCCTCGGGGTATGGATGATCGAGTACCAGGCCAGCACGCCCGCCAGCGTCCCGTCCGCCGCGTCGACGTCCGTCAGCGAGCCCACCTCGAAACGCACCCCGGGATGGTCCGCGCGGGCCATCTCCACCATCCGGGGCGACAGGTCGATCCCGTGCACCGCCAGGCCGAGGCCGTGCAGATGGGCCGTCACCCGGCCGGGGCCGCTGCCCAGGTCCACGACCGGTCCGCCACCCGCCGCGAGGACGAGTTCCGCGAACGCTCCCAGGATCGCCCGGTCCAGCGGCCTGTCCTCAAGGACGGTGCGGAAGCGCTCCGCGTAGTCCGTCGCGATGGTGTCGTAGAACGTGCGTGTCGTGTGCAGGTGGGGGGCAGCTTGCAACTCGCCTCCGGCGGCCGCCTCTTGCGGGGTCATGGGGGTCGGCATGGTCATGGGCGTCGGCATGGTCATGGGCGTCGAGCCTAGACCCCGGCACTGACACCGGGCCCGCACCCGGGCCGGCCTCACGGGCCGGACCGGAACCCCGGCCGCATCCGACCCCAGCAGGCCCTCAACTCCCGTACGCCCCCGCCCGCGCCGCCGCCCCCGCCGCCCCCGCCGCGCGGTCCGCAGCGCCCTCGTCCAGCCCGTCCCCGCTCACCAGGAAGCGGTAGTACAGCGGTGCCGAGACCGCTCGGATCACCTCCGCCGCATCCGTGCCGGGCGGGACCTCGCCTCGTTCCGCGGCCTGTGTGACACAGGGGGCCCACTCCTCGATGCGGGTGGCGTAGAAGCGGTGCAGGGCGCGGGCCGCGCGGGGGTCGCAGGTGGCCGCGGCGATCACCGCCTTGAACAGGGCGCCCTGCCTCGGATCGGTCAGCGTCTTGACGACCAGGCGCGCGTTCGCCAACAGGTCGCCGTCCAGCGAGCCGGTGTCCGTACGGGGCGAGGACTGCTCGGCCATGTCGTCCAGGAGGTCGGCGACCAGGCCCGTCGTCGTGGCCCAGCGCCGGTAGACCGTGGTCTTGCCGACCTCCGCCCGGCGCGCCACATCGGCCAGGTCGAGGCCGTCGAAGCCGTGCTCGGCCAGCGCGTCCCCGGCCGCCTGGAGTACGGCCGCCCGCACGCGCGCCGTCCGCCCGCCCGGCCGCACCGTCCCCGGCTCCATGCCCTCCTCCATCGCGACTTCCTTTCCTGGTCCGGCGAATCCTGGTCCGGCGAAGACTCAGACCACCCTAAAGGAATCCCAGCACCGTTAACACCGTCCGCCAGAACCTCCTTGACCTCAAGCCCAGTTGAGGTTGAAGACTCGCCGTACGCACCGCGCACCGGCGCGGACAACGGGTGGGAGCAGTGATCGTCATGCGTGTTGCACAGGTCGGGAAGTTCGGCGGGCCCGAGGTGCTGGCCCCCGCGGAGGCGCCGGATCCGGTCGCCGGGGCGGGCGAGGTTCTCGTGGCCGTCGACCACATCGACACCCTCTTCGTGCAGACCCAGATCCGCGCGGGAGCCTTCGGCGAGTTCTTCGACGTCAAGCCCCCTTACGTGCCCGCCGGCGGCGCCTCGGGCACCGTCACCGCCACCGGCCCCGGCGTGGACCCGGCCTGGGCGGGCCGCCGGGTGGCCGTGGCCGGTCAGGCCGACAGCTACGCCGAGCTCATGGCGGTCCCCGCCGACCACCTCTCCCCCGTCCCGGACGGCGTCGGCCTGCGGGAGGCGGCCTCCCTCGTCCACGACGGGGTGACCGCCCTCGCCCTCCTCGACAACACCGCGCTCAAGCCGGGCGAGACCGTACTGATCACCGGCGCCTCCGGCGGCATGGGCACCCTGCTCGTCCAGCTCGCCCGCGCGCTCGGCGCCCGGGTGGTGGGCGTGGCCCGCGGGCCCGAAAAGACCGCGCTGGTACGGGAGTTGGGGGCCGACCAGGTCGTCGACGCGGCCGACTCCGGCTGGCCGGAAGGAGCCCGCGGCGCACTCGGCGAGCACGGCGCCGATCTCGTTCTGGACGGCGTCGGAGGCCAACTCGGCCTCTCTGCCTTCCCGTTGACCGCCGACGGCGGGCGCTTCTCCGCGCACGGCGCCCCCTCGGGCACCGGCTTCGCCGCCGTCGACCCGGACGAGGCCCGGCGGCGCGGCATCACCCTCCTCGGCATCGGCGACGTTCAGCTGACGCCCGAGCGCCGCACCGCGCTCCTCGACCGGGTGCTCGAAGAGGCGGCGGCCGGGCGGCTGAGGTCCGTGATCGGCGAGGTGTTCCCACTGGAGCGCGCCGCCGAGGCGCATGCGGCCATCGAGGGGCGGGGCCTGGTCGGGAAGGTGCTGCTCAAGCCGTGACGCCGCCCGTCACGACATGCCGCCGACCTCCCACGGGGGTGGGGGTCGGCGGCATCCGGCGCCGGGGCGTCCCGGGGTCAGAACATGTCGGGGCACCAGGGGCGGCGCGCCGTGCGGAACAGCTCGTCCGCGCGCGCCGCCGCCCCCGCCCGCTCCTGAGCGACCCGGCCGAGCGCGAGCAGCCGCGTCGCCGACTCGTCACCGAGATACAGGGACGCCAACTCCCTTACGTTCAGAGTCAGTTGGGCTGAGAGCGTCGTCGGCTTGCAGCGTGCGCCCGTCTGGCTCGCCTCCAGGAGGAAGCGGCCCGCCGCCAGGCCCGCGCCGTCCTCGACCTCCAGGACGAGGGCTCCCTCACCGGCGTACGTGCGCGACTCCAGCAGCCGTACGACATCGAGCAGGCGCAGCCACAGGAAGTCGGCGTTGGTCACGATCCTGGCCGCGCGCGGGTTCGGGAAGAACAGGGGCAGCAGGTCGTCGGGGGCGCGGTAGCCGGTGCGCACCGTGCGGATCCAGTCGATCGAGCACAGGTAGTGCCACAGGGCGCGGTCCGCGTCGGCGGTCAGGCCGATCAGGCTCTTCACCGTCGCCGTGTTCTCGGGCAGCTTGGCGTCGCTCCACCGCTCGTCGGCCGTGTACGCGGCGATCCCGGCCGCCTCGCCTCCGGCCGTGCGGTACACCGCGAAGAACGGCTCGGTCCAGGGGCCGTCGAGGCGGGCCGCGCCGGTGGCCAGGTCCCACCAGCGCCGGGTGCGGCTGACCGCGCCGGGCTGCGCCGCCCGGAACCGTTCGAAGATCTCGGGGCCCACCTTGGCCGCCTCGGCCGGGTCCACCAGGTCGACCCGGCCGCCGTCGGCGGGGCCCGACCAGTTCGGGTCGAGGCCGGTGCGCGCCGTGTCGATCTCCCACTCGGTGAGCGAGGTGGCCGGGCCGAACCCGTACCGGCCGTAGATCGGGTACTCGGCGGCGATCAGCGTGGAGGCGACCTCGCCGCGCTCCCTGGCCGCCGACAGCTCGGCCGCCATCATCCGGGTGAGCAGTCCGCGCCTGCGGTGCGTGGGCGAGACGGTGACGCCGCTGACCGCCGTCACGGGCAGCGCGGCGCCGCCGACCGCGGTCAGCTCCTGCGCGAAGGACCGGAACGTCGCCACGCAGCGGCCCGCCTCGAAGGCCCCCTGCACCCGGCCGACATCGGTGTGGGCGAGACGGCCCCGCGCCTCCTCGTCGCTCACGACCGGCGGGCGCAGGAAGCCCCTGTTGACCGCCTTCAGCCAGTCGGTGTACTCGGCTTCGGCGACGGTACGGACCTCGATGTCGGGCGTGGCCGGGGTGCTCATACCGGCCACGCTAGGCGGCTCCCGGTCAGAATGTCGCCCGAATTTCGCCGACCTCGGCGGCCCCGCCGAACAGCGGCGCGCGGCCGATCCGGTCCACCACCGGGCCGTCCACGCCCAGGAGTTGGAGCGCGCGGGCCAGGATCGGGCCGAGCGCGCGGATCGCGCCGTCGTCGACCTTGAAGGCGAGGGCGCGGCCGTCGGCCAGGGCCACCGCCTGCACGGCCTCGGCGCCCATCTTCGACAGGGTGCCGGGCACCTCGCGCATCAGCCAGGTGTCGGGCCGCCGCGTGCCGGCCACGTACTCGGGGTGCGCGCGCATCGCCTCGGCGACCCGGCCCTCGGGCGTGCCCGCCTGGGCCGTCGCGAAGGTGCGGAAGGCGCGCGCGAGGCCGGTCAGGCTGATCGCCATGAGCGGCGCCCCGCAGCCGTCGGTGCCGACCGAGGCGACCTGCTCCCCCGCGGCCGCCTCGACGGAGTCGTGGACAAGGCGCTGCAGCGGGTGCGCTGGGTCGAGGTAGCTCCCGAGGTCCCAGCCGTTCTGCTTGCAGGCCGCGAGCATCGCCGCGTGCTTGCCCGAGCAGTTCATGGTGAGCCGCTCGCGGACACGGCCCGCCGCCAGGTACGTCTCGGCCTCGGTCGCATCCAGCGGCAGGTCGGGCGGCGTCTGGAGGTCGTCCGGGGTCAGCCCGTGCTCCGCCAGCATCTTGCGTACGAGATCGAGGTGGAAGCCCTCGCCCGAGTGGCTGGCGGCCGCGATGGCCAGGCGCTCGCCCGACAGATCGAGGCCGGCCCGCAGCACGGCGGCGGCCTGCATCGGCTTGTTGGACGAGCGCGGGAAGACGGGCGCCGCCGGGTCGCCGAGCGAGAACTCGACACTGCCGTCTTCCGCAAGGACCACCAGCGAGCCCCGATGATGGCCCTCGACGAATCCGGAGCGTACGACTTCGGCGAGGACCGGGGGTATCGGGGACGTCAGGGCGGTCATGGCGGTGCGGCCTTCCGGGCAGGTGACCTGCCCCGGAGGGGTCGCTTCCGATACGGGCGGGTCAGGTGAGCAGATCGTCTACTTGTGCTTCACCATCACGGTACCTGCGGGCGATCTCGGCACTGCAATCGTCGGCGGTCCGCTGGAGCTGCTGCCGGCGCCGCGAGACCTGCTGCTCGTAGCGGATCAGGCGCCCGGTCGCGGTGTGCAGCTCCTCGTCCGTACGGGCGGCGAGGTCGGACAGCTGGACTTCGGCGTCCATCTCGGCGGCGAGGATGCGGTACTCCTCGCTGCGCGGCGCGGACAGCGTGACGTGGCGGGCGGAGGCGCGGTGCGAGGACGGCGCGTCCGTGAGGATCTCCGCGAGCCGCTCCACCACCGGCGCCTGCGGCCCGGTGCGCCGGGCCAGCTCGGCCCGCAGAATGTCGATCCGGCCGTGCAGCAGCCGCCGTACGTAGCTGAGGTCGGCCTCGTCGCGCTGCGACTGCCGGCGCAGGGTGCGCAGCTCGGCGAGCCGGAGCGCGGCCAGGTCGTGGTCGCGCTGGGGCGGCAGCGTGCCGCCCGCCCGCTGTACGGGCGGTCGCACGGCGGTACGCGGGTTGGTCCGGGTCAGCGATACGGGACCGGGCGACTGCCCGGCGCCTGGTGTGCTCATGCGTCTTTCCGTCCCCTCGACCGGTGCATGGGGTCTCCCCGGGCCCGAAGGACCAAGGGGAAGCACCGCCTGTACGCATCGTGCCACTCCCGGTACGGCACGTGCAGGTGCACTGCACCCGTTCAGCCGCTCGGAAATCGGAGCGACCCGTGGCATAGGTTGGGGCGCATGCGAGCGGTGGTGCAGAGAGTCGACGGCGCGAAGGTCGTCGTGGCCGGCGAGACGGTCGGCGAGATCGCGGGTGAGGGCCTGTGTGTCCTGGTCGGAGTCACCCACGAGGACAATCCGGGCAAGGCGGCGCAGCTCGCCCGCAAGCTGTGGTCGGTTCGCATCCTTGAGGGGGAGAAGTCCTGCTCGGATGTGAATGCGCCCTTGCTGGTGATTTCGCAGTTCACTCTCTACGGGGACGCCCGCAAGGGCCGCCGCCCCACATGGAACGCGGCCGCCCCCGGCGATGTGGCCGAGCCCTTGGTCGACGAGGTGGTGGCCCAGCTGCGAGCCCTCGGCGCACATGTGGAGACGGGCCGCTTCGGCGCGGACATGCGGGTGTCCCTCACCAATCACGGCCCGTTCACGGTCCTGGTGGAGGTCTGAGACCTCCGGTCCACCGGCCTACGGCTCGACCACGACTTCCTGGGCCGCCGCCGTGTTGCCCGCGAGCAGCTCCGCGTCCACCGGGACGTTGCGCTTGACCAGGGCCAGCGCGATCGGGCCCAGCTCGTGGTGGCGGGCAGAGGTGGTGATGAAGCCGAGCTGGCGGCCGTCGGCACCGTCGGCCGCGAGCCTGACCGGCGTACCGGACCCGGGAAGCAGCACCTCGCTGCCGTCCAGGTGCAGGAAGACCAGGCGGCGCGGCGGCTTCCCCAGGTTGTGGACACGGGCGACCGTCTCCTGGCCCCGGTAACAGCCCTTCTGGAGATGGACGGCCGAGCCGATCCAGCCCACCTCGTGCGGGATCGTCCGGTGGTCGGTCTCGAAGCCGAGCCGCGGCCGGTGCGCCTCCACGCGGAGCGCCTCGTACGCCAGGATGCCGACGAGCGGGCCCGCCTCGGCGGCGTACTTCTCCAGGTCGCCGCGCGGCAGGAACAGATCACGGCCGTACGCCGTCTCGCGCACGACCACGCCGTCCGGCACCTCGGCGATGGAGCCGGCCGGCAGGTGGACGACCGCGAACTCCTCGGTGCGGTCGGCGACTTCGACCCGGTAGAAGAACTTCATCGACTCCAGGTAGGCGATCAGCTCGCCCTCGGTGCCGGGCTCGACGTGGATCCACACCGTCGTGCCGTCGTCGACGAGGTACAGGGCGTGCTCGACGTGCCCGTTCGCGGAGAGGACGAGCGCCTCGGTGGCCTGCCCGACGGGCAGCTCGCTGACGTGCTGGGTGAGCAGCAGGTGCAGCCAGCTCAGCCGGTCGTCGCCGGTGACGGTGACGACACCGCGGTGCGAGAGGTCGACGAGACCGGTGCCGGCGGCGAGCGCGCGCTGCTCGCGGAACAGGTCACCGTAGTGCGCCGCGACTCCTTCGTCGCGCCCTTCGGCGGGGACGGCGCCGGGCTGGGACAGCAGGGGGCTCTTCATGTAGGCAAGCCTACGACGCAGTACTTGCGGTGTTAGTTGAGTCGGCTCCGCCGACGGGTTTCTCGGCACAGTCGGTACAGCGCCCGAAGATGGCGAAGTGCTTCATGTCCGTCTCGAAGCCGAAGGTGTCCCTGAGCTTCGCGGTGAAGTCACCTGCCACGTCCACATCGGCCTCGATCACCTTGGTGCAGTCGCGGCACACCAGGTGGATGTGGTGGTGGCGGTCGGCCAGGTGGTAGGTCGGGGCGCCGTGGCCGAGGTGGGCGTGCGAGACCAGACCCAGCTCCTCCAGGAGCTCCAGGGTCCGGTACACGGTGGAGATGTTCACGCCGCCCGCCGTCTTCCGCACCTGGGTGAGGATGTCGTCGGGCGTCGCGTGTTCGAGTACGTCGACGGCCTCCAGGACGAGCTGTCGCTGGGGGGTCAGCCGGTACCCGCGCCTGCGGAGGTCGCTCTGCCAGTCGGTGGTCACCACGCTCCCAGTGTAGGAGTGAACCCGGCGGCACCCACGGGACGAGTACGGCCTACTTGAAGAAGGCGATTCCGTCGTCCGGGAGGTCGCCGAGGCCACGGGCCATCTCCGCGACCTGCTCCGGCGTGACGACCTTCTTCAGGTGCGCCGACATGTAGGGGCGGAGCTCGACCTCGGGGGTCGCCTTCTCGCCGACCCACATCAGGTCGCTCTTGACGTAGCCGTAGAGCCGCTTGCCACCGGTGTACGGGCCGGAGGCCGCGGTGCGGGCGACGGCGTCGGTGACCAGGTCGATCTGCGGCTTCTGGTGGGCGAGCTCGCCGTACCAGATCTCGACGATGCCCTGGTCGCGGACCATGACGACCTCGACCTTGCGGTCCTTGTCGATGCGCCAGTAGCCCGACTCGGACTCCAGCGGCTTCACCTTGTTGCCCTCGCCGTCCAGGATCCAGGAGTGCGAGACGTACTCCAGGAAGTCACGGCCGTCGTGGGAGAAGGTCACGGACTGCCCGAAGTTCGCCTTCTCGGCACCGGGGAAGTCGGTGACGCCGGCGCCCTCCCACGTACCGAGGAGGAAGACCAGGGGGACCAGGTCGGGGTGGAGGTCGGACGGAATCTCGATCATGAGGCTGCGATCTCTTCGTTGCGGTCGGGGTTAGCGCTGACCCTGGTACAGCTTCTTCACGGTCAGCCCGGCGAAGGCGAGGACGCCGACGCAGACCAGGACAAGGAGGGTGGAGAAAACAGCCTCAAGCACGGGGGGCTCCTCGCATGAGCGGGTGTAGGGGCGGTCAGGGCCGGCCCCCAGCCTAATGGGTGGGGGGGCCGGCCCTCTCTGTGAGGTACGCCGCCGGTGGCGCGCCCGTGCGATCGGGGGGATCAGCCCAGGAGCTGCTCCTGGAGGACGGCCGTCTGGTGGAAGGGGACCGCGGCGGCCGTGCCCTTTTTCGACTGGACGACCAGGGCGACGATGTCACCGGCCGCGATGTAGGCGTGCCGGACCTGGACGGGCCCGGTCGGCGCGGACTCCACGTACACGTCGTGCCGCACGTGCGGGATGCCGTTGCCGGAGATGTAGCCGTCGTCGAGCGCGGACTCGCCCTCGATGTCCTTCAGGACTCTGGGGGCGCTGCCCGCGTTGGAGAAGTACAGCGTGGTGAACGCGTTCTGGTACCCCGAGGTGTGGAAGCGCACCAGGTAGATACGGGTGGCGGTGCCGTCCGGCATGGTCCAGCCGCGGGCCGCGATCTGACGCAGCCCGCCCTGGGCCAGGTCCTGGCGCATGTTCGGTACGCGGTTGTCACCGGCGAATTCCTGGAGGAACCGGTCGGTGGTGATCCGGCTCTTGTCGCCCTTGAGCGTCGGGTCGGGCGTCGATCCCGCCGGGGCGGGCAGCAGGAGCTGCTCCAGGTCGGCGTAGTGGATCATCCCGGGATTCTCGGCGGCGTACGGCAGCGCGCCCCCGGCGGGCAGGGCGGGCTTCACGAGCTTGGGGTAGGCCCAGCGCCCGTCGCTCTTGGTGGAGAGCCCGGGCACGTCGGTGCGCTCCGGCACGGTGATCCCGTACGCGATGCCGGTGCCGAGCACGCCGAAGACGGCGACGGCGGCGGTCCAGCGGAGGGCGGCACGCAGGACGCGGCGGTCCTTGGGCGCGGCGGGCGGGGTCTCGGACAGCGGAGCCGGGGGCTCGGCGGGCTGCGGCGGAGCCACGGCGGTCGCAGGCTCCGGGGGCTGCTGCGGGGCCTCGGCCGTGTTCTGGTCGGTCAGGTCGCTCACACGGACTCCCCGGGGGACTTGATGAGGTCGAGCTGCTTGCGCAGCAGCCCGGCCGCGGCGCCGGTGTCCAGCGGGGCGGCCGCGTAGGTGTACGTGCTGACCATGACGTCGCCCTCGTACCCGTTGCAGAACATCGCGTCGAGCTTGAGCTTGTCGTCCTTGGGCAGCAGGAAGCACACCGCGTTGGCGTGGCCGTCGATCTTCGGGCCCGCGCGGAGGGCCTTGAGGGCATGCGCGAACTCGCCCTGGAAGGCGTTCAGGTCCTTGATCGCCGCGGTGTTCTGCATCTGCGAGAGCCGCATCTCGGTGACGAAGTGGCTGTCGGTGTAGCTCCGCAGGGCGACGCCCTGGACCTTCAGCGTGTCGACGGCCTTGTCGTTCTTCTCCCGCTCACCGGCCGGCAGACCGCGGCCGCCCTCCTTCAGCATGGCGACGGCCTGCGCGGCCCCGAGGACCGAGTCGTTGCCGAACTCGCCTATGTCCGGGCCGAGTTGATAGCCGGACGGCAGCGGAAGCAGCCTGCCGCCGAGCCCGGCGCGGGGCGCGGCCCCGGCCTTGGGCGCGGCCGTCGCGGCGCCGCTCGGCTCCGCCCGGACGACGGTCGGGGCGGTACGGGGCGCGTCCTCCAGCGTCCCCACGGCCCAGACGCCGCCCCCGGCCACCACGAGGAGCGCGACGGCGCCGGACACGAGGGGGAGGAGAGGGCGGGGGCGGGTGGAAGCGGGAGCCTCGGCCGCGTTGGACGCAACGGGCTCAGGCTGCTCATCGTGGACGTCGTTCGTCGTCACAGTCGCTCCAACTGCTGCTTGGCCAGGGTCTGGAGGGCCGGCTCCGAGACGGGGCCCGAGTTGTTCTCGTACTGGATAACCATGAAGACGCCGTTGCGCCAGGCCATGGCGCGGCCCTCGTAGAGCGGCTCGTAGCCGGCCTTGGTGTGCGGCTTGTCGAAGACGTAGGTGTGTCCGTTGTCGCTGCCCGGGATCGGCTTGCCGTAGTTGCCGGCGTAGCCCTCCTCCGGCATGTACTCCTGCTGGTGCCGGGCGTAGTCCCTGGACACGACCGCGGTGTCGTCGCGGAACTGGGTCAGCATGACGGTGACGTACACCTTGCCGTCCAGGGACCAGGACGTCGTCGCGCTGCGCCTGAATCCGTCGCGCAGGAACTGCCGGAACGCCTCGTCGGGGGGCTCGTAGTCCGCCGAGGCGAGCAGCAGGTCCTGCCAGGCGGGCTGCTCCTCGGACTTCGCGGCGTCCGGCTTCGCGACGAGGAGGCGGCGCAGGTCGCCGTCGGACTTCTCGTCCCAGCGGTTGGCCGAGACGGTGCGGGCCGTCGTGTTCTTGTCCGCGGGCGCGGTCTTCGACTCCGCGAGGTCCTGTTGCGCGAGCGGGCCCAGCGGGGTGGGCGGGCGCTGGTACTGGACGGCGTACCCGGTGACGGTCCCCGCGAGGACCCCGAGCGCGGCCGCGCCCGCGACGATCAGCGCGGTACGGCCCCGGGGGCGGCGAGGCCGTACGGGTCCGGCCGCACCAAGTGGCTCTTCGGTGGTACTCGCACCGGGTGGCTCTTCGGTTGAACTCATGTGTCCCCCCACAGGACTTGCACAGGACTTGACGGTCCATAACAGGCTCGACGGGCCTTGGCGGGCATTTCGCCGCCGATGCGGCAGCCCTCGAAGCGCAGATTCCCTTCTCTGCGGCACACAGCAGACCCACCACCGCGGGGGGAGGTTGTGGCGCCGCGGATTACAGTTCGGCATATGCCGAACAACAAGCTCGTGATCAAGGTGACCGCCGGCGCCGAGGCGCCCGAGCGGTGTTCGCAGGCCTTCACCGTCGCGGCGGTGGCGGCGGCCAGCGGGGTGGAGGTCTCGCTCTGGCTGACGGGCGAATCGTCCTGGTTCGCCCTGCCGGGCCGGGCCGCGGAGTTCTCACTCCCCCATGCCGCGCCGCTGCCCGACCTGATCGAGTCGATCCAGGGCGCGGGCGGGCGGATCACGCTGTGCACGCAGTGCGCGACGCGCCGGGACATCACGGAGAAGGACGTCCTGGAAGGCGTGCGGATTGCGGGTGCGCAGGTCTTCGTGCAGGAGATCATGGGGGACGGCGTGCAGGCGCTCGTGTACTAGCTCCCGCATCGAGGGCGTCCGAAGGGCGTCCGAAGGGTCACTGGCGGGGCTTCTTGCCGTCCAGCTCGTCCCACCACTCATCCGACTTCGGGTCGCCGGAGGGGTCGTCCCACCAGCGGTCGTCGGGGCCGCGCCGGTTGGCGACCATCGCGGCGATCGGCGGGATGACCATGGCGACGACGCACATGCCCACCGCCACCGGGACCGACCACAGGCGCACGAAACCCCAGGCGGACACGAAGAGCAGGATGCAGCCGCCCATCATCCAGAAATAGCCGCGCCGGCGCCGGGCCAACATGAATCCAGCGTACGACCGCGGAGCCGGACCCGAAACGCCACGGGCCGACCGCGCCCCTGGACGTACAGGCGAACGGCACGGAGGGCCGCACCCCATTCCAAGGCGTCCAACCCCCAGGGTGCGGCCCTCCGGCCGGTACTGCGGTGTGCCGTCGGTCAGACGGCGATGGCGACCTCGGCGAGGCCACCGGTCTGGGCGACGACCGTACGGTCCGCGCTGCCGCCCGGCACCAGGGCGCGCACGGTCCACGTGCCCTCGGCCGCGTAGAAGCGGAACTGTCCGGTGGCCGAGGTCGGGACCTCGGCCGTGAACTCGCCGGTCGAGTCGAGCAGGCGCACGTAACCGGTGACGGGCTCGCCGTCGCGGGTCACCTGGCCCTGGATGGTGGTCTCACCGGGCTTGATCGTCGAGGCATCGGGCCCGCCGGCCTTCGCTCCACACATGTGGGTCTCCTGAGGGGTTTACGGAAGGGAGGTTCCGGGGGGTTACTTGTTGGCGCCGAGCTCGATCGGCACACCGACGAGGGAGCCGTACTCGGTCCACGAGCCGTCGTAGTTCTTGACGTTGGTCTGGCCGAGCAGCTCGTGCAGCACGAACCAGGTCAGGGCGGAGCGCTCGCCGATGCGGCAGTAGGCGATGGTGTCCTTGGCGAGGTCGACCTGCTCGGCCTCGTAGAGGGCCTTGAGCTCGTCGTCCGACTTGAAGGTGCCGTCGTCGTTGGCGTTCTTCGACCACGGGATGTTGCGGGCGGACGGGACGTGGCCCGGGCGCTGCGACTGCTCCTGCGGGAGGTGGGCCGGGGCGAGCAGCTTGCCGGAGAACTCGTCGGGCGAGCGCACGTCGACGAGGTTCTTGGTGCCGATCGCGTTCACGACGTCGTCACGGAAGGCGCGGATCGAGGCGTCCTGCGGCTTGGCCTTGTACTGCGTGGCCGGGCGGCTGGGGATCTGGTCGCCGTCCACGAGGTCGCGGGAGTCGAGCTCCCACTTCTTGCGGCCGCCGTCGAGGAGCTTGACGTCCTGGTGGCCGTAGAGCTTGAAGTACCAGAAGGCGTACGAGGCGAACCAGTTGTTGTTGCCGCCGTAGAGGACGACGGTGGTGTCGTTGGCGATCCCCTTGGCGGAGAGGAGGGCCTCGAACCCTTCCTGGTCGATGAAGTCGCGGCGGACCGGGTCCTGGAGGTCCTTGGTCCAGTCGATCCGGATCGCGTTCTTGATGTGGTTCTTCTCGTACGCCGAGGTGTCCTCGTCGACCTCGACGATGGCGACCTTCGGGTCCTCGATGTGGGCCTCGACCCAGTCGGCGTCTACCAGGACGTCGCTGCGGCTCATGTTGTTTCTCCTCCGGGGCAGTCTGCGGGGGGCGGTGCAGGTGTGCGGGTACGCGTCCGGGGCGCGCGACGGGCGGCACGGGGTGGCCCTGATCCGGGCGACTCGATTGCGGTCGCTCTCGGCCAAAGGGCCCGGGGAATGCGGGAGTTGAGCGTCCCGCTCAGAAGGGGCGACAGAGCATGGCGGCGACGCGGCACAGGTCTACTGCCCGCCGCTTCGTGAGGTCCGCCTGTCGCTTCATGCGTCCGATCGTAGGGAGGCAAACCGGGGCGTGTCACCGGTGTGTCGCATACTGAGACACGATCATCCGCATACTGATACGGAATGGGGTGCGGGGTGGCCCCGCTCCCCTTCGGGGTGGTGGCCCCCGGGGCGGTTTCTGCCCTGCGGACGGGGGTGTCTCACGATGCGAGCGGGCGGGCGGGCTGAGGGTTGCGCGGGGCTGCGCCCCGGCCCCCTGGGAGTTTGCCCACCCACCCGCGCAGCGTGTCGGATGGCCTGAGCCCTGGGGCTACGCCCCAGCCCCCCCCTGCGGGGACTCCGTCCCCGTGCCGCGGACGGTGCGCGGTTGCTCGCGCAGTTCCCCGCACCCCTAGCGGGGTCGGTGCTGGCCCGCATCGGAGCATTTCAGCCCGTCCGGCGTTTGAGGACGAGCGCCCTTCAGGCGCGAACGGGGTCTGGGGCGGAGCCCCGGGAAAACCGGCTTCACTTCTCCCCAACCCCCGGAGGGTTTCGGGAAGGGGTGGGGTGGGGCCTTCCGGGGTCTGGGGCGGAGCCCCAGGGCTCGACCTCACCAACCCCTTGCACGGGTGGGCCGGGGTCAGCCCGCCAGGCGGACGTTCGTGCCCTCGCCCGAGAAGCGGAGGCCCGACTCCGTCGCCGTCACCTTGTTCAGCTTGATGCTCGACGGCATTCCGTCAATCTTCAGGTCGTAGTCGACCGCCTTGCGCAGCCGCTGGTCGAACCCCGGCACCGGCAGCTTCGGCAGCGACTCCGCCCGAAGCTGCACCGACCCCGCCCCGTTCAGGCTCACCGTGCTGTACGCCGACACCGTCCGCCCCTGGAGCAGCGCCTTGATGGAGGCGGGCAGTACAACACCCTGCCCCTCCAGGAGGTCCGTGAGCGGGCCGGTCACCTTGACCTGGCCCTTCGCCGCCCGCTCGGCCCCCGCGTACCCGACCGTCGCCCCCTTGGGCGCGGCCTTCGACAGATCGGCGTACGAGATCTGCGCCGCCCCGTCGGCCCTCCCCGCCACCGCCGACGAGAACGAGCTGTCGGTCTTCACCGCGTACAGCTCGGCCGTGACCTCGGTGACGTTGACCGAGTGGCCCCCCGCCGTTGCGGTGACCCCGGACAGCGAGACGTCGACCTCGTCGAGCTCCTTGCCGAGCACCTGGGTCAGGAAGGGGAAACCCTTGATGTCGACGTCAGGGGTCGAGCTGAGCCGCTGACTGCTCTTGATCTTGTCGGCCGTCTTGGACTCGGCGATGTTCACCGCGATGCGGTCCACCGCGACGAAGATGCCGCCCAGAACGATCGCGATGATCAAAAGTATTCGCAGTGCGCGCATTGCCTACGTCCCCACCGGTCGGCCACCAGCCGGCCATCGACCCTTTGATCAGAAACTCCGGTTGATCGATCCTCCTGTTCGTGATCAATCCTCCGGAACGACGATCGCGAGCCTAGCCGCGGTTCCCTACGCCACGGCCCGCCCGATGAGATACAGCACAGGAACGGCCGCGGTGAGCGGCAGGGCCACGCCCGCCGTCATGTGGACGAACCGGGACGGGTAGTCGTACGAGGCGACCCGCAGGCCGATCAGCGCGCAGCCCCCGGCCGCGAGGCCGAGCAGCGCGCCGCCCCCGCCGATGCCGGTCAGACCGCCCACCGCGATCCCCACGCCCGCCGCCGCGAGCAGCGCGACCACCCCGGAGGCGGCCGACGGCAGCGGCAGCGCCCGCGCGAGGGCCGCGACGGCCACGGCGGCCGCACCCACGGACACCGCGTGCGGCGGCGCCGCGAGGTACCCGCCGGCCAGGATCGCGAGCGCCGCCGAGGCGACCGTCGCCATCAGGCCGTACATCCGCTCGTCGGGGTCGGCGTGCGAGCGCAGCTGGAGTACGAGCGTGAGCAGCACCCACACCCCGAGCGTGCCCAGGATCGCGGCGGGCGCGTGCTCACGGCCGAGCGCGAGCAGGGCGACGTCGGCCGCGAGGCCGCCCGCGAAGGCGAGCGCGATGCCCTGCCGGGCCGGCCACATCCCGTTCAGCCGGAACCAGCCCGCCGCCGTCACCGCCTGGAGCGCGACGAGCGGTACGGCCAGCGCGTACGGGCCCACGGGCGCCGCCACCGCGAGGAGCAGGCCCAGTACGGCGGTGAGCGCTGCGGGCTGCATCCCGGGCGCGATGATCGGCGAACGCCCCTCCGCGCGGGCCCGCTGGGCATCGGTGATCCGCGCGTTGCCGACGGTCGTCGGCGAGTTGTACGCCGGGCCCCCACCGGAAGCGGAAGCCGACGCCGAAGCGTGAGCGGGACCCGGTACAGGGACGGAAACGTGGGTGGGGGCCGCGGCCGGTTCGTACACCGGCGCCGCGGCCGGCCCGGACGTCATCGGCACTTCCGGCGGCAGCGGCACGGACGTCGTCCCCGCACCGTTGTGCGCCGCGTTCTGCGGCGGCAGGTACGCCGTGTCCGCCGCGTAAGGCGTCCCCGGCGCGCTCTCCTGCCAGGGCTGCCCGGGCGCGACCTGCGCGTGGCGCCCCCGGTGCGGCGCGGGCTCCGCCGGGGGCTGCGCGGTCCCGGGCGGGATCGTGGGCTGGTACTGGGTGTCCCAGGTCTGCCCCTCCCAGGTCTGCGTGTACTTCTGCTGGTCCTGGTACGGCTCGTACGGGAACGGCGGCTGCGGCTGCACGGGCTGCCCGTACTGGTCGTACTGGGGCTGCTGCTGATACGGGTACTGCTCGCTCATGACGTGTGGGTCACCCTCCTGCGAACGGCGGGAGCACCTCGACCGTGCCGCCCTCGGCAAGGCGTACGGTCTCATGGTTCCGCTTCCCGACGGGGTCACCGTCGACCAGGAAGGAACACCGCTGAAGTACGCGCGTGAGCTCTCCGGGGTGCCGTTCGCGCACCGCGTCGAGGGCTTCGGCCAGCGTCCCGGCGGCGTACGGCTCCTCGCCGACACCGGCGGCGGACTTGGCCGCGGCCCAGAAGCGGATGGTTCCCGCTGCCATGGTGAGGCTCCTTTCGTCGCCCTCCATGATGGGCTACGCGGCGGGCCGCGCGGCGGTCAGCCAGCCCGCGATCCGCCCGAGCAGTTCCTCGCCGGCCGCGTTCTCGGCGTGCCCCATGCCGGGCTCCAGCCACAACTGCGCAGGTCCGGCGGCCGCCAGCATGCGCGGGTGGTCCACCGGGAAGTACGGGTCGCGGTCGCCGTGCACCACGAGCAGCGGGGTCGGCGCGATCAGCGGGACCGCCTCGACGGGCGAGAGCGGCACCGGGTCCCAGTCCTCGGAGTGGATGCGCGTCGCGAAGCCGAAGCGGCCCACCAGGCGCCCGGCGGGCCGGGTGATGAGCCAGTGCACCCGGCGCATCGGAGCCGTGCCCCGGTAGTACCAGCGGGCGGGTGCGCTGACCGCCGCCACTGCTTCCGTGCGCCCCCGCGCGCTCCCCCGGTACGTCGCCGCGTGCCGCAGCACCACGGAGCCGCCCATAGAGAAGCCGACCGTCACCACCCGTTCGTACCCGAGTGATCTCGCCCACTCGACGGCCGCCGCGAGATCGAGCACCTCGCGGTCGCCGACGGTCGAGCGGCCGCCGGACTTCCCGTGGCCGCGGAACGAAAAAGTGATCACGGCCGCGTACTGCGCGAACACGCCCGCTGCCCTTCGTACGGCGGGCCGGTCGGCCGATCCGGTGAACCCGTGCGCGACCACGATCGCGGTGTCGCAGGCGCCCTTCACCCACGGTTCGTAAACCGCCTCGATACGGACACCGTCGGACGTACACAGGGTTGCGCGCCGAGGTCCAGGAGTGATCGAGGAAACAGCTGAAGTGTGAAATCGGCCCTCTGCCCCGGCATTCATGTGGGCTATTCTCCTTGGCAGAGGATCCGGGCACCGAAGCCCCCGGGTCCTTTTGTGTTTCCCGGTCGTTGTTACGGACGGGTGAACAAACGCTCACACAAAGGGTCTGCGGGTAGGCCCTTGAGCAGCACCACAGTACGAAGCAGTGCCGCAACGCCCCCGAGCTCTTGACGAGCAGGGGGGATCCCCTCCGCAGGGACCGAGGAGGAACCGACGTTATGGGCGAGCGAACCGTGCACGATACGAAGCCGACCACCGGGGCAGGTGAGGTGCGATGAGCTCCTTGCTGCTCCTGACCAATGCACTTCAGCCGTCGACGGAGGTGCTCCCCGCTCTCGGCCTGCTTCTGCACAGTGTGCGGGTGGCCCCCGCCGAGGGCCCGGCCCTCGTCGACACCCCTGGTGCCGACGTCATCCTGATCGACGGCCGCCGCGACCTGCCGCACGTGCGGTCGCTGTGCCAGCTCCTGCGCTCCACGGGCCCCGGCTGCCCGCTGATCCTGGTCGTGACCGAGGGCGGTCTGGCCGCCGTCACCGCCGACTGGGGCATCGACGACGTCCTGCTCGACACCGCGGGTCCCGCCGAGGTCGAGGCCCGGCTGCGGCTCGCCACCGGCCGGGCGCAGGCCACCTCGGACGACTCCCCCACGGAGATCCGCAACGGCGACCTCACGGTGGACGAGGCGACGTACAGCGCGAAGCTGAAGGGGCGGGTCCTCGACCTCACCTTCAAGGAGTTCGAACTGCTCAAGTACCTCGCCCAGCACCCGGGCCGGGTGTTCACCCGCGCCCAGCTGCTCCAGGAGGTCTGGGGCTACGACTACTTCGGAGGCACCCGCACGGTCGACGTCCACGTACGGCGGCTGCGGGCCAAGCTCGGCCCCGAGCACGAGTCGCTGATCGGAACCGTCCGCAACGTCGGCTACCGCTTCGTGACGCCCGAGAAGCCCGAGCGCTCCGCCGAGGACGCCAAGGCGAAGGCGGTCGTCGACGCGGCCACCGCCGAGACGAAGGAAGCGGCGGCCCGCTCCCAGAGGCGGTAGATCGCGTTCCCCGGCGGGGTAACCCGAACGGCAGATCACGCATGGGGTACGACCTGCGATATGCCCTGCCCAGAGGCGGGTCACCCCGCGTAGACTGCCGCGCGTGGCCAAGGTGACGCGGGACGACGTGGCACGACTTGCGGGTACTTCGACCGCCGTCGTCAGTTACGTCATCAACAACGGACCCCGGCCGGTCGCCCCGGCCACGCGCGAGCGTGTCCTCGCCGCGATCAAGGAGCTGGGGTACCGGCCGGACCGGGTCGCCCAGGCAATGGCGTCGCGGCGCACCGACCTCATAGGAATGATCGTCCCGGACGCGCGCCAGCCGTTCTTCGCGGAGATGGCGCACGCCGTCGAACAGGCCGCCTCCGAGCGCGGAAAAATGGTCCTGGTCGGCAACTCCGACTACATCGACGACCGCGAGGTGCACTACCTGCGGGCCTTCCTCGGCATGCGGGTCGCCGGGCTCATCCTGGTCAGCCAGGGCCCGAGCGAGCGGGCCGCGGCCGAGATCGACGCCTGGGACGCCCGCGTGGTGCTCCTTCACGAGCGGCCCGAGGCGATCGACGACGTCGCGGTCGTCACCGACGACATCGGCGGCGCCCAGCTCGCCACCCGCCACCTGCTCGAACACGGTCATGAGTACGTCGCCTGCCTCGGCGGGATCGAGTCGACCCCGGCCGTCGGCGACCCGGTGGCCGACCACGTCGAGGGCTGGCGCCGGGCCATGCTGGAGTCCGGCCGCTCCCTCGAAGGCCGCCTCTTCCAGGCCCCGTACAACCGGTACGACGCCTACAAGGTGGCCCTGGAGATCCTCGCCGGGCCCCAGCGGCCGCCGGCCATCTTCTGCGCGACCGACGACCAGGCGATCGGCGTGCTGCGGGCCGCCCGCGAGCTGCGCATCGACGTGCCGGGCGAGCTCGCCGTGGCGGGCTTCGACGACGTCAAGGAGGCGGCCCTCACCGATCCGCCGCTGACCACGATCGCCTCCGACCGGCCCGCGATGGCGCGGGCCGCCGTCGATCTGGTCCTGGACGACGGGCTGCGGGTGGCGGGCTCGCGCCGGGAGCGCCTGAAGCAGTTCCCCTCGCGGCTCGTCGTACGCCGCTCCTGCGGCTGCGGATAGCCGCGCAACTGCCGGGCGCCGAGGCGCCTTTATTTCGGGCAAACACGGTTCTGCCGGGCTTCTTACGCGGTCCTCAGACTGCTCTCATGAATGCTCGCGATGGTCATAGACATGACCGAGAGCCCCCGCCACAGCGGCGAGTACCCCGAGCAGCAGCCGAATCACTCTGATGAGTCCTGGCAGCGAGCCAAGGACGACGCGCGGCGAGAGGCCGAGGCCTACGCGGCCGCCTACCCCCCGCCGCCCCCGTACCAGCCGGCCACCCCGGTGACCACCGGCCCCGGCACCACGGTGTGGCCGGGCAGCGCGGCCGCCCACCCCGAGGCCGGGTTCCACGGCGGCGGGGGCGACGACGGCGGCGCGCACCTCGCCGGCGGCGAGGCGGGCGCCCCCCGGCCCCGGCGGGCCAAGCGTCCGGTCGGGCTCCTCGCGGCCGTGGCCATCATCGCGGCGGCCATAGGCGGCGGCACCGCGAGCCTCGTCGAGCACTACGTCGGCAACGACAGCTCCACCGTCAGCTCCGGGGTCAGCGGCACCAACGCCTCCAACAACACCAACGGCACGGTCTCGGGCGTCGCCAAGGCCGTCATGCCGAGCATCGTCGAGATCAACGCGACGTCCGGCTCGGGCGAGTCGACCGGCGCGGGCGTGATCATCACGGCCGACGGCCAGATCATCACCAACAACCACGTCATCGCGGGCTCGACCTCGATCAAGGTGAAGCTCAGCAACGGCAAGACGTACACCGCGAAGGTCGTCGGCACCGACCCCGACAAGGACCTCGCGCTGATCAAGCTGAATGAGGCGAGCGGCCTCAAGCCCGCCGTCCTCGGCGACTCCAGCAAGATCGCGGTCGGCGACCAGGTCGTCGCCATCGGCTCCCCCGAGGGCCTCACCGGCACCGTCACCTCCGGCATCGTCTCCGCCCTCGACCGCGACGTCACCGTCGCCAAGGAGCAGGGCAACCAGGGCCAAGGGCAGGGTCAGGGGCGCGGGAACGGCGGCTGGCCGTTCGAGTTCGGCGGGCAGCAGTTCAACGGCGACACCGGCTCCTCGAAGACCACGTACAAGGCGCTCCAGACCGACGCCTCGCTCAACCCGGGCAACTCCGGCGGCGCGCTCATCGACATGAACGGCAACATCATCGGCATCAACTCCGCGATGTACTCACCGAGTTCGAGCGCCGCGAGCGGTTCGTCGGCCGGCAGTGTCGGGCTCGGCTTCGCCATCCCGATCAACACCGTCAAGTCCGACCTCGCGAGCCTGCGCGGCGGTGGCAGCGGCGGCGCCGACACCGGCGGCGGCAACAGCCAGGGCGGCAGCAACTCCGGCGGCTTCGGCGGCAGCTACTGATCCGCGCCGGGGCAGTCAGGGCCTGTCCGGCGGATCTCGTCCGGGACGCGCGGCCCCGGCACGCCCATCCGCCGGACAGACCCTAGCCGCCCCGCGCAGCACCGTCCGCATGCGAGGCTGATGTTCACCGAGCCGCACGACGCAGAAGAAGGAACCCGCTCATGAGCCCCGCCGAGGACGACCCGCAGCGCATCCTGATCGTCGACGACGAGCCCGCCGTCCGCGAAGCGCTGCAGCGCAGTCTCGCCTTCGAGGGATACGGCACAGAGGTCGCCGTCGACGGCCTCGACGCCCTCGCGAAGGCGGAGGCGTACCGGCCCGAGCTGATCGTCCTGGACATCCAGATGCCGAGGATGGACGGGCTCACCGCGGCCCGCCGCCTTCGCGCGGCCGGCTCCACCACGCCCATCCTGATGCTGACCGCGCGCGACACGGTCGGCGACCGCGTCACCGGGCTCGACGCGGGCGCCGACGACTACCTGGTCAAGCCCTTCGAGCTCGACGAACTCTTCGCCCGCATCCGGGCGTTGCTGCGCCGCAGCTCGTACGCGGCCGACGCGGGCGCGGCCGACCAGGACGCCGGGAACGTCCTCACCTTCGCGGACCTGAGGATGGACCTTTCCACCCGCGAGGTCACCCGAGGCACCCGGGTCGTGGAGCTGACCCGCACCGAGTTCACCCTCCTGGAGATGTTCCTGGCCCACCCCCGGCAGGTGCTGACCCGCGAGCAGATCCTCAAGGCGGTCTGGGGCTTCGACTTCGAGCCGTCGTCCAACTCCCTCGACGTGTACGTCATGTACCTGCGCCGCAAGACGGAGGCGGGCGGCGAGCCGCGCCTCGTGCACACGGTGCGGGGCGTGGGGTACGCGCTCCGGCCTGGCGGCGCGGAGTGAACCGTCTGCTCGGCCGCTACCGCGCGATGCCGCTGCGGTCCCGCCTGGCGATGCTGGTGGCCACGGCGGTGGCGGTGGCGGTGGCGGCGCTGGCGGTGGCGTGCTGGTTCCTCACGCGAGGAGTGCTGACCAGCCAGCTGGACAACCGGCTGAGCGCCGAAAGCCTGAGCAGTGCCAGCAACGACTACGCCATCAGCCTGATCCAGAACTGCAGCGCTCCGAACCCCCGGCCCATCCCGCTCCCCGGCAACACCCCTCTCACCCAGGTCGTGTACTCCGACGGTTCGGTGTGCGCCAATCCCAAGTCCGCCCAACTGCCCGTACAGCACTCGGACGTTCAGGTGGCCGATGGCCTCCGAAGCAAGGCCATGCACACCACGACCGACAGCTCCGGCGTGGAGCGCCGGGTGTTCACCCAGTCCGCCGACATCCGGGCCGGTCTCGCGCGGGAACGCGTCGCCATCTCCATCGCCGTGCCGATGGCAGAGGTGACCAAACCGCTCAACCAGCTGGCCCTCATCCTTCTCGGCCTCGCCGGGATCGGCGTAGTGGGCGCGGGAGCCGCCGGCCTCTGGGTCGCGCGGACCGGCCTGAAGCCCGTGGACAAGCTGACCGGCGCGGTCGAACACGTCGCCCGCACCGAGGACCTGACCGTACGCATCCCGGTCGAGGGCGAGGACGAGATCGCCCGCCTCTCCCTCTCCTTCAACGCGATGACCGCCGCTCTCGCCTCCTCCCGGGACCGGCAGGCGCAGCTCATCGCGGACGCCGGGCACGAGCTGCGTACGCCACTCACCTCGCTGCGTACGAACATCGAGCTGCTCGCCCGGAGCGATGAGACCGGGCGGGCCATTCCGCCCGCCGACCGCAAGGCTCTGATGGCGTCGGTGACGGCGCAGATGTCCGAACTTGCCTCCCTCATCGGGGACCTGCAGGAGCTGTCGCGTCCGGACGCGGTCCGGGAGGGCCCGCTGGAGGTGGTCGGCCTGCACGACATCACGCGGGTCGCCCTCGACCGGGCGCGGCTGCGCGGGCCGGAGCTGACGATCACGGCGCAGCTGGCGCCCTGGTACGTGCGGGCCGAGCCGGCGGCGTTGCAGCGGGCGGTGGTGAACGTACTGGACAACGCGGTGAAGTTCAGTCCGCCGCGGGGGACGGTCACGGTGGCCCTCGACCGGGGCGTCCTGACGGTCCGCGACCAGGGCCCCGGCATTCCCGCCGAGGACCTCCCGCACGTCTTCGAACGCTTCTGGCGCTCCCCTTCCGCGCGGGCGCTGCCCGGCTCGGGTCTCGGCCTGTCCATCGTGGCCCGTACGGTGCAACACGCCGGCGGCGAGGTGACCCTGACCGCCCCTCCGTCGGGCGGCACCCTGGCAACCATCACCCTGCCGGGCGCCCCGACCCCACCCCCGGAGACCCCATAGCACCCTGAGGCTCCGCCCCAGACCCCGGAAGGCCCCACCCCACCCCTTCCCGAAACCCTCCGGGGGTTGGGGAGAAGTGAAGCCGGTTTTCCTGGGGCTCCGCCCCAGACCCCGTTCGCGCCTTAAGGGCGCTCGTCCTCAAACGCCGGACGGGCTGAAGATGCCGATGCCGGTCAGGATCGACGCTGCTAGGGACAACCCCGCTAGGGGCGCGGGGAACTGCGCGACCAGCCACGCACGGCCCGCAGGCTGACGGCTGTCGTGGGTTCGGGGCGCAGCCCCGGGGGCCCTCGCCGCATCCTGCGAAGGGGCGCGGGGAACTGCGCGACAAGCCCCCACCGGGCCCGCGGACGAAGCCCCCGGCACGGAGCGCCGGAAAGACACGAGGGGCGGTGGGCCCGCAAAGCCCCGCCGCCCCTCAACCGCCCGCGGGCAAGCGCTACTTGACGACCGTGATCCGACCCCGCACCGGCGGAGCCATCGGCGCGGACGCCGAGGAGTTCGCCGCCAGGTACGCGTCGAAGACGTCGAGGTCGGACGCCCCGACCAGCTTGTTCTTGCCCACCAGCGCCGGGAACCCGTCACCCCCGCCCGCCAGGAACTCGTTCATCGCGACCCGGTACGTCTTCGCGGGGTCGATCGCGGCCCCGTTCAGCTTCACCGTGTCCACGAGCACCCGCGCCGCCCCCGACTTCGTCATGTCCAGCGTGTACGTCAGGCCCTTCGACACCTGGAGGATCTTCGGGTCGGCCGCGTTCGGCCCGCTGACCTGCTGCTGGAGCGCGGTGATCAGCTGCGCCCCGGTCAGGTCGACCACGTTCATCATGTTGGTGAACGGCTGGACCGTGAACGCCTCGCCGTAGGTCACCACGCCGTCGCCCTCACTGCCGGACGCCTTGTACACCAGGTCCGAGCGGATGCCGCCCGGGTTCATCAGGGCTATCTGCGCGCCGCCCTTGTCGGGGGCGGAGAGACCTGCCAATTGCGCGTCCGCGATCAGGTCGCCCAGGGGCTTCTCCGGATCCTCCGAGCCGCGGCCGTTGATGTCCGCCGAGATGTACCCCTGCGGACGGCTCGCGATCGGGGCCGCCAACTTGCCCCAGCGGGCGATCAGTTGGGACATGTCCGCGGCCTTCGGCTGGTTGCGGCTGACGATGTGGTTCGCCGACTTCGGCGACTGCTGCGGCTTCACCGCCGTACGGATGATGTCATTCGTACGCCGGTCGTACGTCAGCGTCGTGTCCGTGTACAGCTTGCCGAACGACGCCGCCGAGGTGACCATGCGCGGGTTGCCCGCCGGGTCCGGGATGGTGCAGACGTACGCCTGGTGGGTGTGGCCGGTGATCAGCGCGTCGACCTTGGGCGTGATGCCCTTGGCTATGTCGACGATGGGGCCCGAGATCCCGCTGCCGGGGCCCTGGCTGTCGCAGCTGTCGTTGTACGCGTTGCTGGACGGCATGCCGCCCTCGTGGATCAGCGCGACGATGGACTTGACGCCCTGCCGGTCCAGTTCCTTGGCGTACTTGTTGATCGTCTCGATCTCGTCGGCGAACTTGAGGCCCTTGACTCCGGCCGCGGTGACGACGTTCGGGGTGCCTTCGAGCGTCACGCCGATGAAGCCGATCTTGACGCCGTTCTTCTGCCAGACCGTGTACGGCTTGAGGATCGGCTTGCCGGTCTTCTCGCTGGTCACATTGGCCGCGAGGTAGGGGAAGTCCGCGCCGCGGAACTTCTTGCCCTTCTCGTAGCAGCCCTCGGTGGGGTGGCAGCCGCCGTTCTGCATGCGGGCGAGCTCGGTGGCACCCTCGTCGAACTCGTGGTTGCCGACGGCCGTGACGTCCAGCTTGAGCTTGTTGAGCGCCTCGATGGTCGGCTCGTCGTGGAAGAGCCCGGAGAGCAGCGGGCTCGCGCCGATCATGTCGCCGCCGGCCGCGGTGATCGAGTACGGGTGGCCCTGGCGCGCGGTGCGCAGCGAGGTGGCGAGGTACTCCATGCCGCCAGCCGGCACGGACTTGGTGGTCCCGTCCGACTGACGCTCCGTCACCGCGCCCGCGGAGCCGGCCGGGGGCTCCAGGTTGCCGTGCAGGTCGTTGAAGGAGAGCAGCTGTACGTCGACGGTGCGGTCCGGCTTCGGGTGGCGCCCGTGGTCGTGCGCGTCGGCGGGCATCGCGGCGACGAGCGCCCCGACGGTGGCAAGTCCGGCGGCCCCCGCCCACATTCGTGTGGCGGCACGCTTCATGTGGGGTTTCGCTGGCATGTGTTCTGTTGGTCCCCTGTGAGTTTCCGGTGAAGTCCCGGCGCAGCCTAAGGTCAACGCGCGTAGCGCAACAGGGGGTGGCGGGTTACGAGCTGGTTGCCGTTGATCACGTACGGGCCGAAGACCGATTGACTGCGCGCCGGAGACCGATCCCGTGCGGGCGGATTCGCATACGGCGCGTGGACGACCCGCCTCCCTCACCCGGCCCCGTCCGCGAGGCCCTCCGCCGTACCCTCGTAGACATGACAGACGCAGCCGTCCCCACCCCGTCCTCCCGCGAGATCCAGACGCTCGACGAGCTCGGTCACTCGCAGGCGCAGGCCGTCCTCGACCTCATCGCCGACGCCGCCCGCAGCGACGGGCAGCAGGCCGTCTCCGAGCAGGGGCGGCTCCAGCTGCGCGGGGGCCGGCGCGAGGGCGTGCGGCATTTTCTGCTGACCGTGGGCGATGTGCTCACCGGGTACGCCCAGCTGGAGGACACCGACCCGGTCGAGGCGCCCGCCGCCGAGCTCGTCGTGCACCCCGCGCACCGCGGCCACGGGCACGGCCGGGCGCTGGGCAGCGCGCTGCTCGGCGCGACCGGCAAGCGGCTGCGGGTGTGGGCGCACGGCGGCCACTCGGCGGCCCGCCACCTCGCCCAGGTCCTCGGCCTGACCCTGTTCCGCGAACTGCGCCAGCTGCGGCGCCCGTTGAGCCCGCTCGACATCGCCGAGCCGGTCTGGCCCGAGGGCGTCACCGTGCGCACCTTCACGCCCGGCGAGGACGACGCGGCCTGGCTCGCGGTGAACGCGGCGGCCTTCGCGCACCACCCCGAGCAGGGCTCGCTCACCCAGCGCGACCTCGACGACCGCAAGGCCGAGCCCTGGTTCGACCCCAAGGGCTTCTTCCTCGCGGAGCGCGCCGGCGAGATCGTCGGGTTCCACTGGACGAAGGTGCACGCCGAGGAGCGGCTCGGCGAGGTGTACGTCGTCGGGATCCGGCCGGACGCCCAGGGCGGCGGCCTCGGCAAGGCGCTCACCGCGACGGGTCTGCGCCACCTGGCGGCCGAGGGCCTGCCCACCGCGATGCTGTACGTCGACGCCGACAACACCGCGGCGGTCACGGTCTACGAGCGCCTCGGCTTCACCACCCACGAGGTGGACCTGATGTACCGCGCGGAGTCCTGACCTCCCGCCCCCCTTGCCCGGACGGGCCGGCCGCCGCATTCTGGTGGCCGCGCCCCGCGGACCGGCCCCCTGGGCGACGCCCGGGGGCCGGGGTTCGGTGGCCCGCACGTCATGTCCTCGTAACCAGCCATTCAGACACGCTTGCGACGCTCGCGTAATGAAGCCGCCGGCGCCCGCCACCCGGAACGGAACAGTTCCCCCCACGAGATCCCCCCGGGCACTCACTCCCGCCCTCTCCGACGCGCTGGACACCCCCGACGCGCGGAACAATGGGGACATGAGCCAGCAGCCCAGCGCCGAGGTCCCGCTCCAGCCCGCCCAGCCGTCCGTCGGCTCCATAGCCGCGCACCGGCCGCACACGCTCGCGGCCGCCGTCTCCGATCTTGAGCCGGACATCGATGCCGACCTGGACGGCTACGAGGACGACAGCGAGGGCGACGAGCTCCCCTCGGGCCGCTTCCTGGACCGCGAACGCAGCTGGCTCGCGTTCAACGAGCGCGTCCTGGAGCTCGCCGAGGACCCGGCGACCCCGCTCCTCGAACGGGCGAACTTCCTGGCGATCTTCGCCTCGAACCTGGACGAGTTCTTCATGGTCCGGGTCGCCGGACTCAAGCGCCGCATCGCCACCGGCGTCGCCACCCGCTCCGCCTCCGGCCTCCAGCCGCGCGAGGTCCTCGACCTGATCTGGACCCGCTCGCGCGAGCTCATGGCCCGGCACGCCGCCTGCTACCAGCAGGACGTCGCCCCGGCCCTGGCCGACGAGGGCATCCACCTGATCCGATGGCCGGAGCTCACGGAGAAGGAGCAGGCCCGCCTCTTCACCCTGTTCCGCCAGCAGATCTTCCCGGTCCTCACCCCGCTGGCCGTCGACCCCGCGCACCCCTTCCCGTACATCTCGGGGCTCTCGCTCAACCTCGCCGTGGTGGTGCGCAACCCGGTCTCGGGCCACCGCCACTTCGCGCGCGTGAAGGTGCCGCCGCTGCTCTCGCGCTTCCTGGAGGCCTCGCCGCAGCGCTACGTGCCCCTTGAGGACGTCATCGCGGCGCACCTGGAGGAGCTGTTCCCCGGCATGGAGGTGCTCGCGCACCACATGTTCCGGGTGACGCGCAACGAGGACCTCGAAGTCGAGGAGGACGACGCCGAGAACCTGCTCCAGGCCTTGGAGAAGGAGCTCATGCGGCGCCGCTTCGGCCCGCCGGTGCGCCTGGAGGTCGAGGAGTCCATCGATCCGTACGTACTCGACCTGCTGGTACGGGAGTTGAAGATCTCGGACGCCGAGGTCTACCCGCTGCCGGGCCCGCTCGACCTGACCGGCCTGTTCGGGATCTCCGCGCTCGACCGGCCGGAGCTGAAGTTCCCCAAGTTCGTCGCGGGCACCCACCGCGACCTCGCCGAGGTCGAATCCGCCTCCGCGCCCGACATCTTCGCGGCGCTGCGCGAACGCGACGTACTCCTGCACCACCCGTACGACTCGTTCTCCACCTCGGTGCAGGCCTTCCTGGAACAGGCCGCCTCCGACCCGGACGTGCTGGCCATCAAGCAGACGCTGTACCGGACTTCGGGCGACTCGCCGATCGTGGACGCTTTGATAGACGCGGCCGAGTCGGGCAAGCAGGTCCTCGTCCTGGTCGAGATCAAGGCGCGCTTCGACGAGCAGGCCAACATCAAGTGGGCGCGCAAGCTGGAGGAGTCCGGCTGCCACGTGGTGTACGGGCTCGTCGGCCTCAAGACGCACTGCAAGCTCTCCCTCGTGGTGCGCCAGGAGGGCGAGACGCTGCGCCGCTACAGCCACGTCGGGACCGGCAACTACCACCCGAAGACGGCCCGCCTGTACGAGGACCTGGGGCTGCTCACCGCCGACCCGCAGGTCGGCGCGGACCTCTCGGACCTCTTCAACCGGCTGTCCGGATATTCGCGCCGCGAGACCTACCGGCGTCTGCTCGTCGCCCCCAAGTCCCTTCGGGACGGCCTGATTTCGCGGATCAACAAGGAGATCGCCCACCAGCACGCCGGGCGCCCCGCCTACGTCCGCATCAAGGTCAACTCGATGGTCGACGAGGCCGTGATCGACGCCTGCTACCGGGCCTCCCAGGCCGGCGTGCCCGTCGACATCTGGGTGCGCGGCATCTGCGCGATACGGCCGGGCGTGGCCGGGCTCTCGGAGAACATCCGGGTCCGCTCGATCCTCGGCCGCTTCCTTGAGCACTCGCGGGTCTTCGCCTTCGGGAACGGCGGCGAGCCCGAAGTCTGGTTCGGCAGCGCCGACATGATGCACCGCAACCTCGACCGACGTATCGAGGCACTGGTCCGGGTCGCCGACCCGGCCCACCGCGCGGCCCTGAGCCGGCTCCTGGAGACCGGGATGTCGGACACCACGTCGTCCTGGCACCTGGGCGCCGACGGGAACTGGAACCGGCACGCGACCGATGCCGAGGGACAGCCGCTGCGGAACGTACAGGAGATGCTGATAGACGCCCGGAGGCGCCGGCGTGCAACGCCCTGAGAACATCGCCGGACAGGAGCTGGCGGGCGAGGTCCTTGCCCCCTATCTCCACGCGCAGGCGGGGGAATTCCTGCGCAGCCTCCGCCTCCACCGCGAGGCGGGGCCCGACAACCACTCCAGCGAGGAGGCGGCCCGCGCCCTGCGCGCGGCGGCCCGCCGCATCAGCGGCACCCTGCACACCTTCCGCCCGCTGCTCGACCCGGAGTGGGCCGACCGGCTGCGGGCCGAACTGGCCTGGCTGTCGGGCACGTTGGCGGGCGAGCACTCCTGCTCGGCCCGGCTCACCCGGCTCCTGGACGCGCTGCACCGGCTGTCCGGTCCCGGGGTTCCGGCGCCGCGCGGCGACGCGGGCACCCTCACGGTGGGCGCCGCCCGGGCCGGCGCGCTCCTGGAGCGGCAGCTGACCCTGGCCCGCACGCGGGCCCACTCGGCGGCGCTCCAGGCGCTCGGCTCGTCCCGCTTCCACGCGGTGGCGGACGCGGTCGCGCTGCTGGCCAGTGAGGTGCCGCTGGCGTCGGCGGCCGCCGCCCACGCCTGCGAGGTGCTCACGCCCGCGGCCCTGGAGGCCGAGGGACGGCTCGACCGGGCGGTGGCCGCGCTGCCGCTCGCCCGGGCCGCCCATCCGTACAACGCGGAGGCCCTGGTCCAGGAGAGCGAGTCCCAGGACAGCCCGTGGCACCAGGTGCGCCTGCTGCTCCGGCTGCACCGGTACGCCCAGGAAGTGCTGCACCACGGGCTCGGCGAGCAGGATTCCCCCGAGCGCCTGATTGCCGCGGGGCGGGCCCTCGACCGGCACCGGGACGCGGCCGAGGCCGCGTCGGCCGCGTCGGCCGCGGCCCGCACGCCCCGGATCGCGCCGGCCACGGCGTACGCGCTCGGCGTGCTCCATGCCGACCAGCGGCACGACGTGGAGGCGGCCCGCTTCGCCTTCCAGCGGGTCTGGCAGCCGGTGGCGGTGACAGCGGCACCGCCGGCGGCCACGGCCGCGCCATGAGCACCGCCCCCGACGGGACCGTCCTCGCCGCGGGGTGCGTGCTGTGGCGCCGCTCCCCGTGGGGGGACGACGGGACAGAGGTCTGCCTCGTCCACCGCCCGAAGTACGACGACTGGTCGCACCCCAAGGGCAAGCTGAAGCGGGGCGAAGCGGCTCTCGCGGGTGCGCTGCGCGAGGTACTGGAGGAGACCGGGTACCGGTGCACGCCCGGTGCCGCGCTGCCCACCGTGCAGTACACGGACCACCTGGGCCGGCCCAAGCGGGTCGAGTACTGGGCCGCCGAGGCGGGCGAGGGCCGGTTCACCGCGAACTCCGAGGTCGACCGGCTGCTCTGGCTGCCCCCTGCGGCCGCCCACCACCGCCTCACCCAGCCCCGCGACCGCCAGCTGCTCCTGGCGCTGCTCGACGCGCTGCACTCCGCCTGATGCTGCGGCCCGAACCCGGGATTCCGCCCGAAGCGCGCCTGAAGGGAGGCGCGCCCGGGGCGCAGAACCGGTTCCGTATGCCTGCTGAACACGAACCGGTAACGGTCGGCACCGCACTGCCTGCCACGGTTCACCTTCCGTTAACTCTCCCCCGCCGACCACTTCACCTGTTCTGCCTAATTTCGGCGTTACACGGTGCACGGCACCCCGCCCTCACCGCCCAACCACGCACGCCGCCGTACAACGGACGGAAACCGGCGGCTCCCGGAAGGAACACCCGAAAGTGAAGCTTCAGCGCAAGAACCGGCTCCGCGCCACCGCCCTCGGCGTCATCGCCGTGTCCAGCGCCCTGGCCCTCACGGCGTGCGGCAGCGACAACAACAGCGGCGGGACCACGGGCGGGACCGGCGGCACGACCTCCGGGGCCCCCTCCAACGTGAAGTGCGACGGTGCCAAGGGCCAGGTCCTGGCCTCCGGCTCCTCGGCGCAGAAGAACGCCATGGACCTCTGGGTCAAGAACTACATGGCGGCCTGCAAGGACGCGCAGATCAACTACAAGTCCTCCTCCTCGGGCGAGGGCATCGTCGCCTTCACCCAGGGCACGGTCGCCTTCGCGGGCTCCGACTCGCCGCTCAAGCCCGAGCAGGTCGCGGACTCCAAGAAGGTCTGCACCGGCGGCCAGGGCATCAACCTGCCGATGGTCGGCGGCCCGATCGCGATCGGCTTCCACGTCGAGGGCGTCGACAGCCTCGTCCTGGACGCCCCGTCCCTCGCCAAGATCTTCAGCGGCAAGATCACCAAGTGGAACGACGAGGCCATCGCCAAGCTGAACCCGGGCGCCAAGCTCCCGGACCTGGCGATCCAGGCCTTCCACCGCTCCGAGGACTCCGGCACCACCGAGAACCTCACCAAGTACCTCAGCGCCACGGCGAAGGCCGACTGGACGTACGCGCCCGCCAAGAAGTGGGCCGCCCCCGGCGGCCAGGCCGCCTCCGGCTCCGCCGGCGTCGCCGCCCAGGTCAAGCAGACCAACGGCGCCATCGGCTACTTCGAGCTCTCCTACGCCTCGTCCCAGTCGATCAAGACCGTGGACATCAACACCGGCGCCTCCGCCCCGGTCAAGGCCAGCTCCGCGAACGCCTCCACCGCCATCGCCGCCGCGAAGATCGCCGGCACCGGCAAGGACCTGTCGCTGAAGCTGGACTACGCGACCAAGGCCGACAACGCCTACCCGATCGTCCTCGTGACCTACGAGGTCGCCTGCGACAAGGGCAACAAGGCCGCCACCCTCCCCGCGGTCAAGTCCTTCCTCTCCTACGCCGCGAGCGCCGACGGGCAGAAGCTGCTCACCGACGCCAGCTACGCGCCGATCCCGTCCGAGATCAACGCCAAGGTCGTCGAGACCATCAACTCGCTCCAGTAGAACGACAGTTGAGCCGCCGGGCCGAAGACCCGGCGGCTCGCGTGGGGCGGGACCCCTATCCGGTCCCCGCCGCACACCATCCGGTGCACCGCCGCCAGGGGACCCGTCCGGTCCCCGCCCACAGACCGGAAAGATCATGGCTTCTTCCATAGCAACGGACACACCTCCGCCACCCGCTCCCGCCCCGGCAGCGCGCCGCAACCAGTCCACCGGCCGCGCGGGCGACAAGATCTTCCTCGGGCTCTCCCGGGGCTCGGGCATCTTCCTGCTCGTCGTCATGGCGGCCATCGCCATCTTCCTGAGCATCCGGGCCGGCATCGCGATCTCCGAGGATCAGGGCAACTTCCTGACCACCTTCGACTGGAACCCGGCCGGCAGCCCGCCCGCGTTCGGCATCGCGGTCCTGCTCTTCGGCACCGTCGTCAGCTCGGTCATCGCGATGGCCATCGCGGTTCCGATCGCCGTCGGCATCGCCCTGTTCATCTCGCACTACGCGCCGCGCAAGCTGGCCGCACCGCTGGCGTACGTCGTCGATCTGCTCGCCGCCGTGCCGTCGATCGTCTACGGCATCTGGGGCGCCCTGTTCCTGGTGCCCTACCTCGGCGGCCTCAACGAGTGGCTCGACTCGTACCTGGGCTGGACCGTCCTCTTCGAGAAGACCGAGGTCGGCGTCGCCCGCTCCATCTTCACCGTCGGCATCCTGCTCGCGATCATGATCCTGCCGATCGTGACCAGCGTCAGCCGCGAGGTCTTCCTCCAGGTCCCGCGCATGAACGAGGAGGCCGCCCTGGCCCTCGGCGCGACCCGCTGGGAAGTCATCCGCCTCTCGGTGCTGCCCTTCGGCCGCTCGGGCGTGATCTCCGCCTCGATGCTGGGCCTGGGCCGCGCGCTCGGCGAGACGATGGCCGTCGCCACGGTCCTCTCCCCGAGCTACGTCCTGTCGCTGCACCTGCTCAACCCGGGCGGCGGCACCTTCGCGCAGAACATCGCCGCGAAGTTCGACGAGGCCAACCAGCTCGGCCGCGACGCCCTGATCGCCTCCGGCCTGGTCCTCTTCGTCCTCACCCTGCTGGTCAACGGCGCCGCCCGCATGATCATCGCCCGCCGCAAGGAGTACTCGGGGGCCAACGCATGAGCCCGGTGCTCTCCCCCGACCTCCACCCCGCAGGACGAGCCCCCGAAGGGAGCCCGGCATGAGCAACGTAGCCGTTCAGGACGCCCGGCCGGCCACCCCGGCCCCCGGCAGGGGCAGCCTCAGCCACCGCTCCCTGCCCCGCTGGGCCGGAGCCGGCTTCGCGGTCGCCGCGATCGCCCTCGCCGTCGGCATCGGCCTCGCCTTCGACCTGCAGAGCAAGGTCCAGTGGGGCCTGATCGCGGCCCTGCTGTTCGTCCTCATCTCGTACGCGGTCACCACGGCCGTCGAGAACAAGCGGCAGGCCAAGGACCGGGTGGCGACCTCCCTGGTCTGGGTCTGCTTCATCCTCGCCGTGATCCCGCTGCTCTCGCTCCTGTGGACGACGATCAGCCGCGGCACCAAGGTCCTCAACGGATACTTCCTGACCCACTCGATGGCCGGCGTGCCCGCCTTCGAGCAGGGCGGCGGCATCTACCACGCGCTGATCGGCACCCTGGAGCAGATCGGCATCGCCACCCTGATCTCCGCGCCGCTCGGCCTGCTGACCGCGGTCTACCTGGTGGAGTACGGCAAGGGCGCGCTCGCCAAGGCCGTGACCTTCTTCGTCGACGTCATGACGGGCATCCCGTCGATCGTCGCGGGCCTGTTCATCCTGACCCTGATGCTGATGTTCGACCTTCAGCCCTCGGGCTTCATGGGCTCGCTCGCCCTGTCGATCCTGATGATGCCGGTCGTGGTCCGCTCCACGGAGGAGATGCTCAAGCTCGTCCCGAACGAGCTGCGCGAGGCCTCCCTCGCCCTCGGCGTACCGAAGTGGCGCACCATCCTGAAGGTGGTCATCCCGACCGCGATCGGCGGCATCACCACCGGCTTCATGCTCGCGATCGCCCGCATCGCCGGCGAGACCGCCCCGATCATGCTGCTCGTCTTCGGCAACCAGCTGATCAACACGAACCCGTTCGACGGTGCTCAGTCCTCGCTCCCCTTCTACATCTGGGAGCAGTACCGGGTCGGCAGCGACGCGTCGTACGACCGCGCGTGGGCGGCCGCCCTGGTCCTGATCGCCTTCGTCATGATCCTGAATCTGGTGGCTCGCGGCATCGCCCGCTGGAAGGCCCCGAAGACCGGTCGCTAAGGCGACATGTGCGGCTCCGCCGCGCGGGGCCAACCTCAGCGACCCCTCTCGCACGCTCGAAAGAAGCAGTGATTGTTATGGCCAAGCGAATCGACGTATCGGGCCTCTCCGCCTACTACGGCGCCCACAAGGCGATCGACGACATCTCGATGACGGTCGAGCCGCGCTCGGTGACGGCCTTCATCGGCCCGTCCGGCTGCGGCAAGTCCACGTTCCTGCGCACCTTGAACCGCATGCACGAGGTCACCCCGGGCGGCCGCGTCGAGGGCAAGGTGCTCCTGGACGACGAGAACCTGTACGGCTCCGCGGTCGACCCGGTGGCGGTCCGCCGTACGGTCGGCATGGTGTTCCAGCGCCCGAACCCGTTCCCGACGATGTCGATCTTCGACAACGTGGCGGCGGGCCTGCGCCTGAACGGCAAGTTCAAGAAGAGCGAACTGGCCGACGTGGTGGAGAAGTCCCTCAAGGGCGCGAACCTCTGGAACGAGGTCAAGGACCGCCTGAACAAGCCGGGTTCGGGCCTCTCCGGCGGCCAGCAGCAGCGCCTGTGCATAGCCCGCGCGATCGCGGTCGAACCGGACGTTCTGCTCATGGACGAGCCGTGCTCGGCCCTCGACCCCATCTCCACCCTCGCGATCGAGGACCTGATCGGGGAGCTCAAGGGGCGCTTCACGATCGTGATCGTGACGCACAACATGCAGCAGGCGGCGCGGGTCTCGGACCGTACGGCGTTCTTCAACCTCGCGGCGGTCGGTCAGCCGGGCAAGCTGATCGAGATCGACGAGACGGAGCGGATCTTCTCCAACCCGTCCGTGCAGGCCACGGAGGACTACATCTCGGGCCGCTTCGGCTAGGCCCGCCCCAGAGCGTCTGCGGTGCTGCATGGCGGTGCCACCGCAAGACGATGGGCCCGCCCCGGGAAACCCGGGGCGGGCCCATTTACGTACGACCACCTGGGGCTCCGCCCCAGACCCCGGAGCCGCCCCACCCCACCCCTCCCCGAAACCCGCCGGGGGTGGGAAGAGCTGAAGCCGGGTTTCCTGGGGCTCTGCCCCAGCCCCCGCTCGCGCCTGAAGGGCGCTCGTCCTCAATCGCCGGACGGGCCGAAATGCTCCGATGCGGGCCGGCACGACGCTGCCAGGGGCGCGGGGCTGTAACACTTTGCGGCTCCGCCGCGATGGGGGTCCCCCCTGTTCGAGCGAAGCCGAGAACTCGGGGGAGCGACCAGCCACGCACGGTCCGCAGCCGACATTGGGGTTGGGGCGGAGCCCCCGAGAGGGGTGCAGGGGACGAAGTCCCCGCAGGGGGTCTGGGGCGCGGCAAACGCCCCGGGGTCTGGGGGCGCAGCCCCAAGGAGCTCGCCCCGCCCCACCGGGGCTACCCGAAGAGGAGCCGCACCACCAGATAGCTCAGCGCAGCGACCCCCGCCGCGGCCGGCATCGTAATGAACCACCCCAGGATGATGTTCTTCGCGACCCCCCACCGCACCGCGTTGACCCGCTTGGTCGCCCCCACGCCCATGATCGCCGAGGTGATCACATGCGTGGTGGAGATGGGCGCCTGGAACAGGAACGAGGACCCGAACATGATCGAGGCACCCGTCGCCTCCGCGGCAAACCCCTGCGGCGGATCCAGCTCGATGATCTTCCGCCCCAGCGTCCGCATGATCCGCCAGCCACCCGCGTACGTACCGAGCGACAGCATCGCCGCACACGCGATCTTGACCCAGATCGGGATCTCGTCACCCGCGGACTGAACGTTGGCGATGGTCAGCGCCATCACCACGATGCCCATGGTCTTCTGCGCGTCCTGGAGGCCGTGGCCGAGCGCCATACCGGCCGCCGACACGGTCTGCGCGATGCGGAATCCGCGCTTGGCCTTGTGCGGGTTGGCCTTGCGGAACATCCACAGGATCGCGCACATCACGAGGTAGCCGACGACCAGGCCGACCACCGGCGAGACGAACATCGGAATGACGATCTTGTCGAGCACCCCGGACCAGTACACCGTGATGCCGCCCGCGAGCGCCGCCCCGACCATGCCGCCGAACAGGGCGTGCGAGGAGGACGAGGGAAGCCCGAAGTACCAGGTGACCAGGTTCCAGATGATCGCGCCGACCAGCGCCGCGAACAGGATCCCCATCCCCTTGTTGCCCTCGGGCGTGGAGATGAGCCCCTTGCTCACGGTCTTGGCGACGCCGCTGCCGAGGAAGGCACCGGCGAGGTTCATGACGGCGGCCATCGCGAGCGCCGCCCGCGGCGTCAGTGCCCGCGTGGACACCGACGTGGCGATGGCGTTCGCCGAGTCGTGAAAGCCGTTCGTATACGTGAATCCGAGCGCGACCCCAATGGTCACGATCAATGCAAAGGTGTCCATGACCGGGTCAGGACTCCTTGACGGCGATGGTCTCCACCGTGTTCGCCACGTGCTCGAACGCGTCCGCCGCCTCTTCGAGCACGTCCACGATCTGCTTCAGCTTCAGCACTTCGATGGCGTCGTACTTGCCGTTGAAGAGGTGGGCGAGCAGCTTGCGGTGGATCTGGTCGGCCTGGTTCTCCAGACGGTTGACCTCGATCCAGTACTCGGTCAGATTGGACATCGTCCGCAGGTTCGGCATGGCCTCGGCGGTCAGCACGGCCGCCCGGTTGAGGACCTCGATCTGCTGCTCGACGCCCTTGGGCAGTTCCTCGACGTTGTAGAGGACGACCAGGTCGACGGCCTCCTCCATGAAGTCCATGATGTCGTCGAGGCACGAGGCGAGGTTGTAGATGTCCTCGCGGTCGAACGGCGTGATGAAGGAGGAGTTCAGCTGGTGGAAGATCGCGTGGGTGGCATCGTCCCCCGCGTGCTCCGCTGCCCGCATGCGCTCCGCGATCTCGGCCCGGGACGCGGAATCCGCTCCGAGCAGTTCCATGAGGAGCTTCGAGCCCGTGACGATGTTGTCCGCGGATGCGGAGAACATGTCGTAGAAGCTCGTCTCCCTGGGGGTCAGACGAAAGCGCACGTGGGGTCCTCGGAGTGCTTGGGATTCGGTCAGGCTGATGCTAGGCGCATCATCCGGCCACGGCTAACCGGCGTTCTTCAGTGTCGCCCATCAGGCACAGTGATCAGCACGGGCCCCCTTCGGGGATCCGGAAATTCGTTACCATATACCCATGAGGGGTATGAAACCCCTTGCCGCATACGGCAGGCCACCAGGCACATGGCAGACAACGGGAGGACGCGATGACGACCACCGAGGCAGCCGGCCCCCCGGTCGAGACCCCTGTGACCGATCACGACCACGGCGTGCACGGCTACCACAAGCAGAAGGACGAGCACCTCAAGCGGCTGCGCCGGATCGAGGGCCAGATCCGCGGTCTGCAGCGGATGGTCGACGAGGACGTCTACTGCATCGACATACTCACCCAGGTCTCCGCGTCCACGAAGGCCCTGCAGTCCTTCGCGCTCCAGCTCCTGGAGGAGCACCTGCGGCACTGCGTGGCGGACGCGGCGGTGAAGGGCGGCGACGAGATCGACGCCAAGGTCGAGGAAGCCACCAAGGCCATCGCCCGCATGATGCGCACGTGACGCAGGCGTGACGCAGGGACGCAGGCGGCTGAGGAAGGCGCGGCGGCACCGGACCGGCCGCGCCCTCTGCCACCCCGACGAGAAACAGAACTAGTTACGTTCCGGGGGCGGCCCGGGCTGCCCCACGTTCAGCACCTCGTCGATGAGGTCCGGGCTGAGCCGGTCCCCCTCCGCGGCGGACGCCGCGATCATCAGTTCACCGCACAGCTCGATCTCGACGAGGGCCACGTGGTCCTGGACAGTCGCACCGCGAAGCGCAGCCACGCACATCACCTCTTCCTCGACCTCTTCCCGCTCTTCTCGCCATCGTCGGCTTCCCAGCGTAGGGAGAGGGACACGGACCGCGCATGGCACGGACGGACCATTTCCGCCACCACAGGCCCACCTGAGGGGGCCATTTCTGGCTGACTTACGGCTGGATCTTCCCGTCGAAGATGTCCCGAGCGTCCGGCAGCCGTACGCTCACGGCCGACCCGAACGCGTACAGCAGCGTCGTCGACGCCACCGCCACGGGCCGGCCCTGGTTGACGTAGCTGAACTGCTGGCGCACCTTGCACAGCCGCCCCGCTTCGTCGAGGTACGCGTCGAACGGAACCGCCCCCCTGGAGAACCCTTTCGCCACCTTCGCGGGCAATTCGGCACTTCCCCGGTAGTGCCGCACCTTCACCCCGGCGAGTTCCTCTTCGCCGACGTACGTCACTCCCTGCGCGCCGCGCAGCAGCTCGGCCGCCGCGTACGGGTCGGTGACGCCACCCGTGACGAGGTTGCCGTCGGCGAGCGTGGCGGTCTCGACCCGCACCCACTTGTCGGCGGGCACCCCGGCTCCCCGGTTCTTCATGTAGAGCGCGCCGGGCGCGAGGAGCTCGGTGATCGGCCGGTGGCCGTCCTCCCCCGCTACGTCTCCGGGCAGCACGACCGTCAACTGCCCGGTTCTGTGCCGGAAGTCGTACGTCCCTTGGCCGCGGATCGCGACCCGGGTGCCTCCGGTGGCCATCTCCATGGAGGTGGTGGCCTTCGAACTGCCCGCCGCCACAAGACGGTCGGCCGCGGTGCGCACCAGGGCCGCCGGATCGGCGGTGCTCCCGCTCGCGACCTCCGCGCTGTTCCCGCCGCCGCATCCGGCCGTACTCGCGATCGCCCCGCCCACCAGCGCGGCGACCACGATCGCACCCGCTCGTCCGGCTCCGTGCCGTTGCACCACCATCGCCGCCAAACCCCCAACGCCCACTGGCCTAGCCCGTACTCCTAACGACTCCGATACGGCCCCCGTCACGCCCGCAGTACGGTGGTGAGGTGCCCCACCAGACCACCATCACGGAACGCGGCAGCTTCGCGATCGCCCGCTGCTCCTGCGGCTGGACGGGCCCGGCCCGCCGAAGCCGCGACAGAGCCAGGACGGACGCCGAATCCCACACCCCGCAGACCTGCACCCCATCCGCCGACTGACCGGGCCCCTCCCCGCGGATGCCCGATCACTTCACTGCGGACCGGTGGGGTCTGGGGCGCAGCCCCAGGGAACGACCACCGGGCCGCAGCAGAACGATTCCTCCCGGAGGGTCTAGGGAAGGGGCGGGGCGGGGAAGGAGCAAGCGGAGTGCCCCACACGCCCCCGGGAGCCCCGAATGCGCCGCCGCACCCTCCTCACCACCGCCGCCACCGCGTTCGCCGCCTCCGCCTGCGAAGGCACCGCCCGCCCCAGGCCCACCCCGCCCCGCACCACCTCACCCAGCACGTCAACGCCCCCCGCCCCGGCGGACCTGACCTCCCTCGCCCACTCCCTGCAGGGCAAACTCGTCCGCCCCGAGGACGCCGACTACGCCGCGGCCCGCCAGCTCTACAACACCCGCTACGACCCCCAGAGGCCCGACGCCGTGGCGTACGTCGCCCACGAGGCGGACGTACAGGAATGCCTCGCCTACGCCCGGGCCCACCGCACCCCGGTCTCCGTCCGCAGCGGGGGCCACGACTACGCCGGGTGGTCATCGGGCACGGGCCGCCTGGTCATCGACGTATCGCGGCTGAACGGCGTGGCCGCCGACGGCACGATCGGCGCGGGCGCTCGGCTGATCGACGTCTACACCGACCTCGCCAGGACCGGCCGCGCGATCCCCGGCGGCTCGTGCCCCACCGTCGCCGTCTCGGGCCTGACGCTGGGCGGCGGCCACGGCGTGACGGCCCGCGCGTACGGGCTGACCTGCGACAGCCTGACCTCCGTCCGCCTCGTCACCGCGGATGGCCGAAAACTGACGGCGAGCGCGAAGGAGAACCCTGATCTGTTCTGGGCCCTGCGCGGCGCGGGCAACGGCAACTTCGGCGTGGTCACCGGCTTCACCTTCCGTACGCACCAGGCCCCGCAGGCCGTGACCGCCTATCTGACCTGGCCCTGGCGGCAGGCGCGGGCGGTGGTCGAGGCGTGGCAGGAGTGGGGCCCGGACCAGGCGGACGAGATCTGGTCCGCCGCGCACCTGGCGAGCGCGGCCGGCGGCGGCAACCCGACCATCAACATCGCCGCGTTCTCGATCGGTTCGTACGGCGATCTCCAGAACGCCCTGGACCGCCTCGCCGACCGCGCCGGCGCCCCCGCGGCCTCGGTGACCCTGCGCCGCACCGGCTTCCAGGACGCGATGCTGCTGTACGCGGGCTGCTCCACCTTCAGCCAGGCCCAGTGCCATCTGCCCGGCGGGACCCCGGGCCGCAATCCCCAGGGAGTGCTCCAGCGCGAGACCTACGCCGCGAAGTCCGACTTCTACACGAAGGCGCTCCCGCAGGCGGGAGTGCGTCAACTCCTCAGCGGTTCCGAGGAGTTCACCCGAATCGCGGCCGCCGACAACGGGGGCGCGGGCACCATCGTGCTCACCGCGCTCGGCGGCGCCGTCAACCGGGTCGCCCCGGACGCCACCGCCTTCGTGCACCGCACCTCGCGGGTGCTCGCCCAGTACATCGCCTCATGGCAGGCGGGCACTCCGGGCGCGACCCAGCAGTCCTGGCTGATCCGCACGCACGGCGCGATGCGCCCGTACGCATCGGGCGCGGCGTACCAGAACTATCCGGACCCGCAGCTCACCGACTGGCGTACGGCCTACTACGGCTCGGCCGCACCGCGCCTGGCCCGGCTGAAGAAGCAGTACGACCCGACCAGGATGTTCGACTTCCCCCAAGCACTCTGACGGGGCGCCGGCTCAGGCGGCGAGGTCGCGCTCCTCGGACTCCGGGTACTCGACCGCACCGCCGGCCGCGGCCGGAACCACGGTCAGCGCTTTGCGCGAGTGGACCAGGCGGCCGAGCCGCGGCGAGCGGGCGACGGCCGCGACGACGGGGGTGAGCAGCATCTGGGCGAGCGGGGCGAGCAGCAGCGCGACGGCGGTGCCGAGCGCGAAGCCGCCCACGACGTCGGTCGGGTAGTGCACGCCCATGTAGACCCGGCAGAACCCTTCGAGCAGGGCGAGGCCGAGCGCGATGAGGCCGAACTTCCGGTTGGCGACGAAGAGTCCGGCGCCGATGGCCATCGCAAGGGTGGCGTGGTCGCTCACGAACGAGAAGTCGCTCTTGCCGTCGACCAGCACGTCCAGGCCCTTGTGGTCGAGGAAGGGCCTCGGCCGTTCCACGAAGCCGCGGATGGGGATGTTGACGAGCACGGCGATCCCGGCGGCCAACGGCGCCCACACGATCCCGGCCACGGACACGACCGCCGACTGCCGGTCCTCCCCGCGCCGCACGCTCCACCAGCACCACAGCACGACGAGCACGAGGCCGAGCAGAATCCCGTACTCCCCGACGAACGCCATCGCGCGATCGAGCCAGGACGGGGCGTCCTTGGCGAGTCCGTTGATGTCGTAGAGCAGGCTGACATCGGGATTCGCTCCGTCGAATGCGAGTCCAGCCATGCTGCGGCCCCTTGCCTTGTTCCGTCCTGCTACCAACCCCCGTGGTCAGTACGTACATCAGTCACTGTCCAGGGAACGCCCTGTTCGCCCGCCGCGTTCCACTCTCCACTGAATGATCACGTCGACGTTATCGAAGAGTGACTCATCGTCGCAGCTCAGGGCCTTGGCTTCACGGAGAGTTCCAGCCACGGGGGGAGCTTGTTCAAGCCGCCGGTTTGAAGCTGGGCAGGGCCGCGGCGCCGTCCTTGGTGACCCGGGTCGCACCGAAGTAGTCGGGCGCGTCGATCTTGTCGAAGCGGATGACGGCACCGGTGTAGGGCGCGTTGATCATGTACCCCCCGCCGACGTACAACCCCACGTGATGGATGGCCCGCGAGTTGCTGAGGTCGGTCGAGAAGAACACCAGGTCCCCGGGGAGCAGCTCGTTCCGGGCGGGGTGCGGACCGGCGTTGTACTGGTCGTTGGCGACGCGGGGCAGTGTGATCCCGACGGTCTGGTACGCGGCCTGGGTAAGCCCCGAGCAGTCGAACCGCCCCCCTTGCTCGGGCGTCCCCTCCCCACCCCAGAGGTAGGGAGTCCCGAGCTTCTGCTGCGCGTAGTAGATGGCCCCAGCAGCCTGCTGCGAGGGCTGCACCCGGCCAACGGGGGCGGCGAAGCTCTTTTCGAGGGAGCGGATGGTTTTTACGTAGCCCTGGGTCTCCTTGATGTTCGGGACACCGCTCGACTGGATGACCCGGTAGGCCCCGGCGTTGTACGCGGCGAGCATGTTGTCGGTGGTGTCCCCGGGCACGTCCTTGACGTATTTGGCCAATTCGCAGTCGTACGAGGCTGCTGACGGAATGGCATCCGCCGGATCCCAGATGTCCCGCTTGCCGTCCCCATTGCCGTCGATGCCGTGGGTCGCCCACGTGTCGGGGATGAACTGCGCGATTCCCCGGGCGTCGGCGGGGCTGACCACCTTCGGGTCCCAGCCGCTCTCCTGGTACAGCTGGGCCGCGAGCAGAGCCGGGTTGATGGCCGGGCAGAGGTTGCCCCACTTCTGGACGATCGGCTGGTAGAGCGCCGGTACCGCCCCCTTGGCCAGTCCGACCGCTCCGCCCCCCGCCGAAGCAAGACCGGCGGCGGCCGAATACGTGCCGACGACGAGCAGCGCGACGAAGCTCAGGCACACCCCGAGCCCGATCCCGCCGACCAACAAGACCTTGCGCACGCCTCAACCCTCCCCCATCCAAGGCGCATTCACCGTCGTTTTGCCCGAGTGGCTCGGATCAGCCCACCCTGAAACCCGCGCACACGATGGACGCGTACTGCTTCGGAGCCTGCACGTGCTCGACAAGCAGCGTCCAGTCCCCGGGGTCCTTGCTCACGTCGATGGCCGGATACGGCTTGCCCATCACCGTCTCGGTGAAGTCGTCCGGATACGTGAACTCCACCCACTGACCGAGCCCCTTGGCGAACATGTCGACGGGCTTGCTCGCATAGCCGAGGTCGAGGTTTTGCTGAAGCACGCCCGCGCTGGGAGCGCCGGTGTCCGGATCGATGGCGTGCGGAGGCTTCACGACGATGGACACGTAGTAGGGCGCCTTCACCTCGCCCTGCGCGTACGGCTTCAGCATGAAGCCGACCTTGAGCTTCCCGTGGAGCACCTCCTTGTGCTCGGCACTCCCGAGTTCGCTCACCTCGTACGTCGAGAGGTTCGGGCCCAGCCGCTCCTCGGCGGGCAACCCGCAGGTCTTCGACTGCGCGCTCCAGTAGTCCCGCGAGGGGTTGGTCTGCTCGATGTACCCGGGCGTGCCGACCGGCTTCGCGTCACCGCCGGACGGATCGGCGCTGGGCATGGGCCCCGGGGAGGCGGACGCGGACGTCGCCGGCTTGGCCGAGGACGTCCCTCCGGCCTTCGCCCCGCCGTCACCCCCGTTGTCGCCCGGCAGCCACCACACGAGGCCCGCCCCGACCAGGCCTAGCACCAGACCGGCCGCGGCCGCCGCGAGCCACGGGGTGGTGCGGCGCTTGTCGGGGGTGGCGAGCGTCGTCGGCACATACGTCGCAGGGTTCGCGGGCCCTCCTGCCGCCGCCGTGGGGAGGTCGTGCAGCAGCGCGGGGGCAGCCTGCATCGCATACGCCGGTACCGCGTCCCCGAGACTCACCAGCGGCCGGTAGAACGGGTCCTCCACCAGAGCCGAGTTCACCCCGCACGCCTCGATCACCTCGGCCGCCCCGGGCCTGGCCGCCGGGTCCTTGGCCACGCACGCTCGGATCAGCGCCGCGAGGCCGGGCTCGACGCCTTCCACGTCGATCTCCCCATGTGCGGCCCGGTACGACACGGCGTCCATCGCGCCCGCACCGAATGGCGCCCGCCCGGTGGCCGCGAACGCGATCGTCGCCCCCAGAGCGAACACGTCGGCCGCCGAACCGACCTGATTGCTCATCAGCACTTCGGGAGCCGTGAAACCCGGGGTGCCCGAGGCGTACCCGGTCTGCGTCAAAGCCGTATCCCCCGCCCCCTTCGCAATCCCGAAGTCGATCAACTGCGGCCCCTGGGGCGACAGGATGACGTTCTGGGGCTTGAGGTCGCGGTGGGTGACCCCGTACCCGTGGACGCTCGCCAGGCCCTCCGCCAGCGCCGCGAACAGTCGGCGGCACGTGTCCGCGGGGAACGCGCCCCGCTCGCGCACCGCGTGGGAGAGCGTCGGCCCGGCGACGTACTCGGTCGCCAGCCAGTACGGCGGCGCGGACAGCGACGCGTCGATCAGGTTCGCGGTGTACGCGCTGCGCACCGCCCGCACGGTCTCCGCCTCGCGCCGGAAGCGGGTCAGAGCCTCCGGGTGGTCGGTGATCTCGTCCTTGATCACCTTGATCGCGACGAGTCGCCCGCCGGGCGAGCGCCCGAGGTAGACCATCCCCATCCCGCCCGCCCCGAGGCGTGCGAGCAACGCGTACGTACCGATCCGTTCCGGATCCTGCCGAGGCCTGAGCGCATCCACCGCCCAACCCTGTCATGTGACGGTGCGCGGTCAAATCCCGGGTGACCAGGTCGTGATCAAGGAAGTACGCAGGCGCACGTGATGGGCCGATTCGTCGCCTGAGTCGGTGTCTGGGACTGGGACTGGGACTGGGACTGGGTAAGTAGCTGATCCGGCGTCACCGACTCGCCGGCCGCGGCAGGTTGCGGGCTGACGGCAGTCGAGGTCGCCGCCGCGGGCTTGGGGTCGCCCGCCGCCTCCGCGAGCTTGTACAGCGACTTGGTGTGCTGGCCGAAGACGATGCTGTACGAGACGTCGGGGTCGTCGCCGCCGAACTCGTACCCGCCGATCACCCCCGCGACCGCACCGCCCTCGACTACCCACGGGCTGCCGCTGGTGCCGCCCGGGAAGTCGGGGCAGTCGATGCGCTGCTGGGTGTCGCCGTACGCGACGGACGTGTTCGTGCAGACCTGCGGTTCCTCGGCGTCGCCCGGGTAGCCGGTGATGGTCACGGCCTGCCCGGTCGCCCGGCCGGCGAACAGCTGGGCGGCACCCACCGCGTCCTCGACCTTCTTGCCGCCGTCCGTGCCGGGCCCGAGCACCGCGAAGGCTACGTCGCTGTCCTGGTCGCCGTCCTCGTTCCAGCTGTCGTCCGCGTACACCGACTCGACCGGCCAACTCCCGTACGGCGCCGCCCCGTCCCGGTAGGCCGGCACGAACACCGCCTTGCCGCCCTCCGATTCGTCCGCGGGCAGGCAGTGCGCGGCGGTGACGATGAGGTCGCGGCCGGAGCTGTGCACGACGGAGGCGGTGCAGAAGTGCCCGCCGTCGAGGTCCCCCTTGAATATCGCGCCCACCCGCGCGTTGGCCGCCGTGGCCGGCGCCGCCTCGGTCAGGTTCTTCGCCGCCGCGTCGTGGTCCCCGTACGTCGGCATGACCATGAGCACCGCCACGGCCGTCAGCGCGCCGAACTTTCCGCGCATGGTGGTAGCGAACTTCATCCCGGAGATGCCAGTGCGCTTCATACGTGCGTCTCCTGGTGGTCGGCGGGCCTGCTTGCGGACGGCGAACACTGTGACTCTGGCGGGTTCGACTGCGAACGACCATGAACCTTTTCTGAGAAGTTTCTTTGAACCGGCCCCGAGCCGCCCCCGTCGCCCGCGCACCTGCGCCGAAGCCTGCCCGGCACGACAAGCGGCCCATAGGTGCAACAACGACAGCCATTGCCGGGAGTCACGGTGCGTGATACACAGAGTGACCATACGTGTTGTGGAGGACATCGGTTCATCGCAGGTCAGGGCGGTGCGACCGGCACTGCCGTGCGGGGTCGCGCAAAGAGAGGCGCCAAGGCGTCCTACTACGGCGGTTTCATCAGCGAAGATAGAGGCTGACCCATGCCGTGGGGCAGGGGCTTCGAACTACCCGACAGGGGCGGTGAGTTACATGTACCTGGCAGCCGGAAAAGGCGACATCACCACCATCATCGGCGGAATCGCCCCCAACTGGGGGCCGTTCGGGACACTCGGCAACGAGGCCCGCATCATGGTGGAGGTGGTGATGGCGGTCGCCATCCTCCTCTGCCTCGGCATCGCGGTATGGGGCGCGGCCAAACAGAGGATCGGAGCGACGGCGCTGCGCGACACCTTCAGCGCCGAACAGGGCAAGGGCCTGATCGTGGCCGGCCTGACCGGAGTATTCATCATCGGCTCGCTGGGCACGCTCTTCACCATCGTGTACGGAATGGCCGTCTGACCCCGAGTCGGTCGACCAACTCCCTTTCCCTTCCCCCTCACACCACCCGTCCGTCGTGCCCAACGGCAGAGGTTGCGTCTCCCTGATGTCGAGTCACCACACCGCGCCCGCGCGGGAACCAGCACGGCTACCGTCGTACTACGCGGAACCGCACACGGTCGAGGGGGCGCAGGCATGAGTTTCGACGACGAGCCGGGCCACGGCGGGGGCGATCCCGGCCCCGCCGACGACCGCTTCAGCACGCTCGGCGGCACCCGCCAGACCCGCACCCGCCTGCCCGAAGGCACCGGCGACAGCTACGGCGGCGCCCGCCGCCCCCCGCGCAACAACCGCTCCCTGGTGATGGTCGTGGGCGTCGTGGTCCTGCTGGTCGCCGCGATCGCCTTCGCGAACCGGGGCGGCGATTCCGGCTCGACGTCGGGCGCGGGGAACGCGAAGAAGCCGGACGCGCAGTCGACGGCGGCGACGGGCACGAAGCCGGTGGACGGCAAGCAGTCTGGCATCGCATCCGGCTTCCCGCAGACGGAGCAGGGGGCGCAGTCGGCTGCGGCGAATTATGCGGTGGCGCTGGGTTCGGAGGGCATGTTCAAGTCCGGCCCCCGCGGCGACATCGTGCGGGCCACCCATGACCCCGCCGTGGTGGACGGACTGCTCGGCAAGCTGGACCAGGCATACACCCCGAGCTTCTTCAAGAACGTCGGCCTGAACAACGACGGCTCCGCGCCCTCCGGGCTCACCTTCGTCTCGCGCACGGTGCCGGTCGGCACGAAGGTGACCCAGCAGGGCGGTGCCTCCACAAACGTCGAAGTCTGGTGCACCGGCCTCGTCGGCCTGGCCGGCGCCGGGTCCACCAAGCCCGTGACCCAGACCTGGTTCACCATCACCGAGACGCTCAAGTGGGTCGGCGGGGACTGGAAGATCGAGTCCTCGTCGCAGACGGAGGGCCCGACCCCCGTCAGCGGTGACAACCGCGCCTCCACTGCCGACGAGATCGCCAAGGCTGTTCAGGGATACGGAGGCTTCACCTATGCCCGGTAGCCGGCGTGCGCTGTCATACTCCCTGCTCGCGGTCCTGCCGCCCTCGGTGGTGCTGTTCGCCTCGGGCGCATGGGCGGCACCCAGCCCGACCCCGCCCCCGAGCGGCAGCCCGAGCCCCAGCCCGAGCAGTAGCAACAACCCCTGTGACCTCATCGTCGGCCTCGCCAAGGAGTACTGCGAGAACGGCAGCGCCAAGGGCGGGTCCAAGACCACCACCCCGGACACGGCGGGGGCCGCCGACCCCCTGACCTCCCTGGCCAAGGGCTGTGCCGACGCCGCCGCCTGGATCGTCGGCAAGCTCTCCGACGCCGTGAAGAACACGGCCACCGTGGACTTCACCAACGGCAACTTCCGCACCCAGTACGCCGTCGTCTTCGCCGCCGCCACCTTCCTCACCCTCGTCCTGTGGCTGCTCGCCGTGGCCAAGCGAGCGATCCGCGGGGTGCCGCTGTCCACCGCGATCTCGGAAGCCGTCGGCTTCCTGTGGCTGACCGTGCTCGCCTCCGCGTTCACCCCGCTGATCCTCTACACCGTCGTATCGGCGACGGACGCCGTGACAGAAGCGATCGCGAACGCGACCGGCAACCAGTCGGACGTGTTCTTCGGCTCGTTCTCGGCCGCGCTCAAGAAGGGCACGGACATCGGGGGCGGCCCGATCATGCTGATCGTCGTCGCCCTGGTCTCGATCCTCGCCGCGGGCGTGCTGTTCCTCGAACTGGTCATCCGCGCGGCCCTGTTGTACGTCGGCGCGCTGCTCGGCACCGTGGTGTACGCGGGGCTCGTCGACAAGAACATGTGGGGCCACGTGCGCCGCTGGGCGGGCATCATGATCGCCGTGATCATGGTGAAACCGGTCATCGTGATCGTGCTCGGCCTGGCCGGAGCGCTCTCCTCCGGAAAGGGCCCCGACTCGTTCTCGGCCGTCGTCTCGGGCCTGGCGATCATCCTGCTTGCGATCTTCGCCTCCGCGATGATCTACCGCTTCGTGCCCGGTTTCGGCGACGAGATCGCCTCGGCCCGTACGAACCGCAAGCAGGCCACCGACGGATCGCAGGCCGCCGCGCTCATCTCCTCGCCCGCCGCCCTCGTCTCGCAGGGCATCAAGACCCACAGCGGCCGGGGCAACCAGGGGGGCGGCGCCGCCCAGGCCCGCCCCGCCAACCCCATGTCCGGTGGCGTGGCCGCCCACAGCAGCCGGGGCTCCGGCGGTGGAGCCGGCGGCGGAACTGTCCCCTCCGCCGCACCTCCACCACGCCGCGGCTCCGCGCCGACGTCCGGCACGCCGCACACCCGTAACAAGAACACTGGAGGTGGAGGGCGTTGACGACCCAGTCCCAGCCGGTCGCGCCCCGCCGTACGTATCTGATCGGCCGCGCCCGGCCGTCGGCCGTCGTCGGCAAGAACCGCGAGACCGGCGAGATCGTACTGATCATCGGCGGCGCGTTCCTCGGCATGATGTGCGGGCTGCTCGTCCCCGTCCTGTCCCTGCGGATCGTGCTCCTGATGGGCTTCCCGTTCCTGGCGCTCGCCGCGGTGTACCTCCCGTACAAGCACCGCACGTTCTACAAGTGGTTCGAAATCAACCGCAGTTACAAGCGCTCGCTCCGGCGCGGCACCACCTACCGCTCGGGCGCGGCCGAGGCGGGCGTGGGCCTCGACGGGCGCGAGGTCGAGGTCGGGCCGCCGCCCGGCATCGGTCACATCAGCTGGCTCGCGGCTCCCTTCGGGCCGGACGAGATCGCCGTCCTGCTGCACGCGGACCGGCGCACGGTGACCGCCGCGATCGAGATCGAGGGCCCCGGCGTCGGCCTGCGTGACAGCGAGGACCAGGAGGCCCTGGTCGACCGCTTCGGCACGCTGCTCAAGCATGTCGCCAACGGCGACGGCTTCGTGACGAGGCTTCAGATGCTGGCCCGCACCCTGCCCGCCGACCCCGACGCGCACGCCAAGGACGTCGCCCAGCGCGGCGACACCAAGTCCCCCGACTGGCTCCAGGAGTCCTACGAGCAGCTCCAGTCGATGGTGTCCACCTCCAGCGAGCAGCACCGCGCCTACCTCGTCGCGTGCATGCAGTACAGCCGCGAGCTCGCCGCCGAGGCCCACGCGATGGCCCGAGCCGCGAACCCGCACGGCCGCAAGCTCGACCGGGACGCGGGCCTCGCCGTCGTCATGGCCCGCGAACTGACCGACATCTGCGCCCGGTTGGCCGAGGCGGACATCCGCGTACGCCAGCCGCTCGGCCAGAGCCGGCTCGCCTCGCTCGTGCACTCCATGTACGACCCCGACCACCCCATCGACCACATCCAGGCCATGACCAAGCGCAACGCCTGGCCGGCCGAGCTGGACGCCGTCGAGCCGACGTACCTCCAGGCCAAGACCCGCGAGTCCTCGACGCGGGCGCCCTGGTGCCACGCCACCGCCTGGGTGAAGGAATGGCCGATGACCCCGGTCGGCGTCAACTTCCTGGCCCCTCTGCTCGTCCACACCCCGGATGTGATCCGTACGGTCGCCGTCTGCATGGACCTCGAACCGACCGAAGTTGCGATTGAGCGAATGCTCACGGAAAAGACCAACGACGAGGCCGAGGCGTCCCGCGCGGCCAAGATGAACCGCACCGTCGACCCCCGCGACATCGCCGCCCACGGCCGCCTCGACCAGCGCGGCGAGGACCTCGCGAGCGGCGCCGCGGGCGTCAACCTGGTCGGTTACATCACGGTGTCCTCGCGTTCCCCGGAGGCGCTGGCCCGCGACAAGCGGACCATCAGAGCCTCCGCCGGCAAGTCGTACCTGAAGCTGGAGTGGTGCGACCGCGAGCACCACCGCGCCTTCGTCAACACCTTGCCGTTCGCGACCGGAATCCGCCGCTAGTTGAGAGGCAGTACCCGCCATGCGAGATCCGCTGTCTCTCATCACCGACGCCTTCACCGCCCTGCTCTTCGGCAAGGTGGAGACCACCCGGCTGCCCGTCCGCACCTCCACGGGCCAGGCCCAGGCCGTCTACCTGCCGACCGCGGCCCCCGGCCTCGGCGATTCCGGCGTGATCATCGGGCGCGAGGTGTACAGCGGCAAGGGCTACATCTACGACCCCTTCCAGCTGTACGGACAGCAGCTCCCGGCCCCGCACTGGCTGGTGCTCGGCGAGTCGGGCAACGGCAAGTCGGCCCTTGAAAAGACGTACGTGCTACGGCAGTTGAGGTTCCGCGACCGCCAGGTGGTGGTCCTCGACGCGCAGGGCGAGGACGGCGTGGGCGAGTGGAACCTCATCGCACGCGAGCTGGGGATAACTCCCATCCGGCTGGACCCGATGACCGCGATGGACGGCGGCATCCGGCTCAACCCGCTGGACCCGGCGATCACGACGACAGGCCAGCTCGCGCTCCTTCGAACGATCATCGAAGTTGCGATGGGACACGGCCTGGACGAACGATCGGGTTTCGCTCTCAAGGTGGCGCACGCGTACGTCAACACCACGATCACGGACCGCCAGCCCGTCCTGACCGACATCGTCGAGCAACTCCGCCACCCCGAGCCCGAGTCGGCCGAGGCGATGAACGTCGACATAGATGACGTACGGGCCTGGGGCCTGGACGTCGCGCTGGTCCTCGACCGCCTGGTGGACGGCGACCTGCGCGGCATGTTCGACGGCCCGACGACGGTGGGCATCGACCTGGACGCCCCCCTGATCGTGTTCGACCTCTCCCACATCGATCGAAATTCGATCGCGATGCCGATCCTGATGGCCATCGTGGGCGTCTGGCTGGAGCACACCTGGATCCGCCCCGACCGGAAGAAGCGCATCTTCCTGGTCGAGGAGGCGTGGCACATCATCAACAGCCCGTTCGTGGCCCAGCTCTTCCAGCGCCTGCTGAAGTTCGGCCGCCGCCTGGGCCTGTCGTTCGTGGCGGTGGTCCACCACCTGAGCGACGTGGTGGACGGAGCGGCGGCGAGGGAAGCGGCAGCGATCCTCAAAATGGCCTCGACCCGCACCATCTACGCGCAAAAGGCAGACGAGGCAAGGGCAACGGGCAGGGTCCTGGGCCTGCCCCGCTGGGCGGTGGAGATCATCCCGACCCTCACCCCAGGCATCGCGGTATGGGACGTAAACGGCAACGTCCAGGTGGTGAAACACCTGATCACCGAACGCGAACGCCCCTTGGTCTTCACGGACCGCGCGATGACGGAATCCGCGGCAACGGACGACATCCTGGCCTCGGAACTGGACTCCCAGCTCGAATCGGAAACAGAACGCCGGGCAGCACTGATGGAACAACACCTGTCCGCCGAGGGCACGGTGGCGTGAGGTGAGCGGAACGGGCACCCCGAGAGGCGGCGAGCGCGGCGACCAGCGCGGCATCCCGGACGGACTCCTGGTGGGCCTGCTGGCCTTCCTCCTGGGCCTGACGGTCCTGGTATGGACGGCCACGGGCCTGGGGGGCCTCTTCACCCACGGGGCGTGGCCCCCCGCCGTATCGTTCACCCAGAGCCCCATGGCCCTGCGCTCCCTGGCCACGTCCCCCCACGACCTGCCGGCCGCCTGGCCTGACACCCCGCCGAACTCCCTCTCGGGCTATGGCCTGTTCTGGGGCCTGCTGATCGGCGAGCTGATGATCCTGCTCGTCCTGACGATCTTCGCGCTGGGGACGTTCACGCGGTGGCGGGGAGTACGAGCGAGAGCGAGGGAGGCGGCTGGGCGGGGCACGGCCGTGAGCACGGCCCCGGAGCCCCCTTCTCCCCAAGCTGTGGACAGCGCTTCCGCCACCCCGCCCGCTCCCGTTGTGGACAATCGTTCCGCAGGGCGCTTGGAGTCTCCCCCGGTCGAGCGAAGCCGAGACCTTGGGGAAGGGTGGGCACAACGGACCCAGCCCGCCGGAACCCCGCTCATCGCCCCCCACCCGGGGCCGGTCGGTGGCGCGGGGTTGGGTGCGGCCGGCCGACCCGGGTACGAACACCCCGCTCACCCCACCCCGCTGGAACAGATCCCCACCCCCCGGGTGGAAGCGAACCCCCGCCTGCTCTACGGCGCCCCCGAAGCAAGAAGACCCAGAGCCCTGCAGGCAATCCAAGACGCAGAGGGCGCAGCCCTGATCGTCACCTCAGACCCCACCCTGTGGGCAGAAACAAAGGACGCCCGGGCAAAGCTCGGCCCCGTACACATCTACGACCCAACGCACCGCTGCGACACCCCCGCCAGACTCCACTGGTCCCCCACGGCCGGCTGCGAAGACCCGGACACAGCAGCCGCGAGGGCAACCGCACTGCTCGCCCCCGTACGCCCCCAGGCCCGCATGGACGCCGCCATGGCAGACACCGCGGAAACCCTCCTGCGCTGCTGGCTGCACGCCGCCGCCCTGGAGAGCCGCGACGGGAAGGCCATGAAGCAGCTGCATCGCTGGGCCCAGGGCACAGCGATCCAGGACGCCGTACGCATCCTCCGCACCCACCCCAAGGCGCAGAGCGGCGGCGCGGGACTCCTGGAGTCGGCCCTCACCGCCTACCCCGAACGCCGGGAAATCGCGCAGCAGTTGACGGCCCGAGCCCTCGCCTGTCTCTCTTCGATCCACATCCGCGACGCCTGCACACCAAACCGGGCAGATTCGCTCGCCCTGGAATCATTTGTGAACGAGGGGGGCACCCTTTATGTGGTGGGTGAAGCGATCGAGGACCCCCGGTCCCGTCCCGCCGCGATGCCCCTGCTCACAGCACTCGCCTCAGACGTGGTCGAGCGCGGCCGCCGCATGGCCGAACGGTCATCTGACGGTCGCCTCGACCCACCAATGACGATCGTCCTGGACGACGTCGCGGCCGTGGCTCCGCTTCCCCGGCTTCCGGAGCTGCTGTCGACCGGTCAGGACCAGGGCATGCCGCCCCTGGTCCTGCTCCGCTCCCCCGAACAGGCGCGAGCCCGCTGGACCGAGGCGCTGACGTAGGGCGTACGGCTACGGCCGCTCGACCGCCATCTCAAGGTCGAGGCAGCCGTCGCCGGACAGCAGCGAGGTGACCCCGGTCGGTACGAAGCCGATCTTCCGGTAGAAGCCCCGGGCACGCGGGTTGTTCTCGTGCACGAAGAGCCGGATCCGGTTCACGCGCGGCTCGTCCAGCGTCCAGGCCCATTCCATCGCGGCAGCGAAAAGCCGCTCGGTCAGCCCGATCCCCCGGTGCTCGGGCCGCACGAATACGCCCACGAGATGCGCCTGCGCCGAAGCAATCCGATCCCCGAAGATGTCGTCGCTGCCCTCGGCCTCGATCAGCACCACAACGCCGCCGGCCCATGCACCATCGGGCCCCTCGGCGATGAAATGCCGGGCGGAATTACCCTGCGAGGCCCCCTTCGCCCGCTCCTGCCAGTGCGAATCGGGCTGCGTGGACGCGTTCTCCAGCGTGTCCAGGAAGGCCACGGGGGCAGCGGGATCAGCAAGCGCAGCCAGCCGAAGTTCCTTGGACTTGCGCCATTCGTCGGCACGGATGGGCCGTATGACATGTTCCATGAACCGATACTGCCACAACGCGAAAAAGCCCCGCACCGTGATCCGTTGACACGGACCTGGTGCGGGGCTTTCCCCACAATTTGTTCGGCGGCGTCCTACTCTCCCACA
>NZ_BMUA01000011.1 GCF_014649955.1 Streptomyces violascens | reverse complement strand
GGGAAAGCCCCGCACCAGGTCCGTATCAACGGATCACGGTGCGGGGCTTTTTCGCGTTGCGATCCATACCCGGATCGGGCCTGCATTTTGCATTCAGGCCTCACCTGAGCCCTGAATGCAAAACCAAAGCCCCTAAGCCGGCTGCAACAGATCCCAGCGATTTCCGTAGAGGTCCTCGAACACCGCCACCGAACCGTACGGCTCGTACCGCGGTTCCTCCAGGAACCGGACGCCGGCCGCCAGCATGCGGGCATGGTCGCCCGCGAAGTCCTCGGTGTGGAGGAAGAACCCGACCCGGCCGCCGGTCTGCGCACCCACGCTCGCCAGCTGGGCCTCGTCCTTCGCGCGGGCCAGGAGCAGCGAGACCGCGTCGCCGGTGGTGCCGGGCGGGCGGACGACCACCCAGCGCGAACCGTCCCCGCGGTCGGTGTCCTCGGCCAGTTCGAATCCCAGGGACCGGGTGTAGAAGTCGATGGCCTCGTCGTAATCGCGTACGACGAGCGTGATCAGTGCAATGTGCGGCATACCAGCCAGGTTATACGTAGTACGTGTTTCCGGAGGCGCCGGTGGAACAATGCGGGGTATGGATCTCGACCTCGACGGGCTCGTGGGCCGCGCCCGCAGCCTCGTCCTTCCCGGGCGGCGCCGCATTCTTGGCATCGCGGGACCGCCCGGTGCCGGAAAGTCCACGCTGGCCGGTGAGTTGGTGAGACGCCTCGACGGGCAGGCCGTGCTCGTGCCCATGGACGGGTTCCATCTCGCCAATGGGGAGCTGCGCCGGCTCGGGCGTACCGAACGCAAAGGCGCGCCCGACACCTTCGACGCCGCCGGATATGCCGCGCTCCTCGCCCGGCTGCGGTCGCCCGATCCCGGCACGGTCGTATACGCGCCGGACTTCGACCGGTCGTTGGAGGAGGCGCTGGCCGGGAGCATTCCCGTCGCGCCCCAGGTGCCGCTCGTTGTGACCGAGGGCAACTACCTGCTGCATGACGAGGGGCCCTGGGCGCAGGTCAGGGATCTCGTCGACGAGATCTGGTATCTCCATGTCGACCACGGGGAGCGGGTACGCAGACTGGTCGAGCGGCATGTGCGGCACGGGAAGGCACGGCCGTACGCCGAGCGGTGGGTCGAGGAGTCCGACGAGGTCAACGCACGTCTCGTGGCCGCCGGGCGCTCGCGGGCGGATCTTGTCATCACGGGTGCGCTCACTGGGTAGGCTCGCAGCTCTGGCGACCGTGCGAGGGGAAGGCAGCAGACGTGGGGATATTCCGACGAGGGCCCAGGCGGGACGCGAGCGACGTTCCGCGGGACCCCGAGTTCGGCTTCTTCTCGAACGACGAGGGCGCCCGGTTCCGTGCGGTGGTCAGGGAGGCGTTCGCCGAGCTGGGCCTGGAGGTCACGGTCTACGCGGACATGGTGAAGGACAGCGGCGGCCGCCAGTTCGGCCTGGGCAACCTCGCCGCCGTGTGCCACAACGAGCCGCGCGGCCCGCGCGTGTGGCCGGAACTGATCCGTAAGCACGTCGCCATGGTGCTGCGCACCATGGACGCGCCTTCCGCACTGGAAACCATGCCGCCCGAACAGATCCGGGCCCAGCTGTATCCCCGGGTGATCAGCGGCGACGGACTCGACGCGCAGAGCTTCGGCTATGCGCGCAGTGTGGCGCCGGGCCTCTACGAGATCCTCGCTCTTGACCTCCCCGAGAGCGTCATGATGCTCACAGACGAGGCTCTCGAACCCCTCGGCAAGGTCCCTGACCTGCGCGAACAGGCCCTGCGTAATCTGCGCGAACTGCCCGTCGAGGGGCACGAGACGGTCAAGGGCGACGACGGGATGCGCTTCGACATCGTCGTCGGCGACTCCTTCTACACGGCGAGCCGGGTGCTGGCCCTGGAGGCAGTCGTACGCCAGGTCACCGGCCGCGAGGTCCCGCCGGAGGGCGCGCTCGTGGCGATGCCTTTCCGCCACCAGCTTGCCTTCCATGTCATCCGCGATTCCGGCATGGTGCTCGCCCTCAACGCCATGGCCTCGTTCGCTGCTTCGGGGTACGAGGACACGCCGGGATCGATCAGCCCGTACGTCTACTGGTGGCGCGGCGGCACGCTCACCCAGCTCAGCGACCGGGACGGGGAGGGGCTGCGCATCGTCGTCGGCGAGGACTTCGGTGAGCTTCTTGAGCGGCTCGTCGATGAGGAGACGGACGGGTTCTGAGGGGCTGAGCCGCCTTTGAAGGTGGCGAACGGCGGCTCGACCCACTCGCGTGCCAACGGGCGTCCGGGCAGGATGAGGCCATGCCTACGACGCCCGCCCCCGCGCCCTTCACCGCCGACGACTACCGGGCCCGGATGGCCCGCGCCGCCCGGTCCGCCGCCGACGCCGGACTGGCCGGTGTGCTCGTCGCGCCCGGCCCCGACCTGGTGTACCTCACCGGCTATCAGCCGACCGCGATCACCGAGCGGCTCACCGTCCTCGTGCTCGCGGCCGGTCAGGACCCGGTCCTGGTCGTGCCGACGCTGGAGGCACCCGATGCCGCGCACGCCGCGGGAGCCGCCGCGCTGACCCTGCGGGACTGGACCGACGGCAAGGACCCATATGCGGTGACGGCCCCGCTCCTCGACGTCGACGGCCGTTTCGGGGTCAGCGACAACGCCTGGGCGATGCATCTGCTCGGGCTGCAGAAGGAGCTGCCCGGCACCTCCTACGTCGCGCTGACCGAGGCGCTGCCCATGCTGCGGGCCGTCAAGGACGCGCACGAGCTGGCCCGCCTGGAGGCGGCGGGCGCGGCCGCCGACGAGGCGTACGGCGAGATCGTGAAGGTGCGATTCGCGGGCCGGAAGGAGACCGAGGTCGCCGCCGATCTCGCCGCCCTCCTTATGAAGTACGGCCATTCACAAGTGGACTTCACCGTGGTCGGCTCCGGGCCCAACGGCGCCAACCCGCACCACGAGGCCGGCGACCGCACCATCGAGCGCGGCGACATGGTCGTCCTCGACTTCGGCGGACTCAAGCACGGTTACGGCTCCGACACCACCCGCACCGTCCACGTCGGCGAACCCAGCGCCGCCGAGCAGCGCGTCCACGACGTGGTGCGCGAGGCGCAGCAGGCCGGGTTCGAGGCGGTCAAGCCCGGTGTCGCCTGCCAGGACGTCGACCGTGCCGCGCGCGCCGTGATCGCGGACGCCGGATACGGCGAGTACTTCATCCACCGCACCGGCCACGGCATCGGCGTGACCACCCACGAGCCGCCCTACATGATCGAGGGCGAGGAGCGGCCGCTCGTGCTCGGGATGTGTTTCTCCATCGAACCGGGCATCTACCTGCCCGGCCGGTTCGGCGTCCGCATCGAGGACATCGTCACCGTTACGGATGACGGCGGCCGGCGTTTGAACAACACCGACCGCGCTATGGCGATCGTCGAGTAACCGCCGTCTGTAGTACAGGCGTTGAGTGGTGGCGGCCTCAGCGGCCGAGGACCGCACACGACTCGGGCGGCATCACCAGCAGGCCGTCCGTGTCCGGCGCCCCGACCGGCTCCCAGGCCGCGAGGACCCGGCCGCCGCCACCGAGCTTGATCCGTACCGCCTCCTCGGAAAGGTTGACCACCACCCGCAGGTCGCCGCGCCGGAAGGTCAGCCAGCGCGCCTCCTCGTCGTACGCCACCTTGACGGCCGCGAGGTCGGGATCGGTCAGGTCGGGCCGGTCGCGGCGCAGCGCGATGAGTTCGCGGTACCAAGCGAGCAGCCTGGCGTGCGGTTCGCGCGCGGGCTCCGTCCAGTCCAGGCACGAGCGCTGCCGCGTCGCCGGGTCCTGCGGGTCGGGGATGTCCTCGGCTGACCAGCCGTGCGACGTGAACTCCCGTCGCCTGCCCTCCCGTACGGCTTGGGCGAGTTCGGGGTCGGTGTGGTCGGTGAAGAACTGCCAGGGGGTGCGGGCGCCCCACTCCTCGCCCATGAAGAGCATCGGTGGGTACGGGCTTGTCAGCGTCAGCGTCGCGGCACAGGCGAGCAGGCCGGGGGAGAGCCCGGCGGAGAGGCGGTCGCCCTTGGCCCGGTTGCCGATCTGGTCGTGGGTCTGCGCGTAGCCCAGGAAGCGGTGGGCGGGGGTGTGGGCGCGGTCGACGGGCCGGCCGTGGACGCGGCCGCGGAAGCTCGAATACGTGCCGTCGTGGAAGAACACGCGGGTCAGGGTCTTGGCGAGCGCGGAGAGCGGGGCGCGTGCGAAGTCGGCGTAGTAGCCCTGGGATTCACCCGTGAGGGTGGTGTGCAGGGCGTGGTGGAAGTCGTCGTTCCACTGGGCGTGCAGGCCGAGGCCGCCCTCGCCGCGCGGTGTGGTGGTGCGCGGGTCGCAGGTGTCGGACTCGGCGACGAGGAAGAGCGGCCGGCCGAGCTCGGCGGCGAGCACGTCGACGGCCGTCGAGAGCTCTTCGAGGAAGGTGTACGCACGGGTGTCGGCCAGCGTGTGCACCGCGTCCAGGCGCAACCCGTCGAGGCGGTAGTCGCGCAGCCAGGCCAGCGCGCTCTCCAAGAGGAAGGCGCGCACCTCGTCGGAGCCGGCGGCGTCCAGGTTGACGGCCGAGCCCCAGGGCGTGTGGTGGGTGTCCGTGAAGTACGGGCCGAAGGCGGGCAGGTAGTTGCCGGAGGGGCCCAGATGGTTGTGCACGACGTCCAGGACGACACCGAGACCATGGGCGTGCGCCGCGTCGACAAACCGCTTCAGCGCCTCGGGTCCGCCATAGGGCTCGTGCACCGCCCAGAGGGAGACGCCCTCGTACCCCCAGCCGTGCCGCCCCGGGAACGGGCACACCGGCATCAGCTCGATGTGCGTGATTCCCAACCCGGCTAGATGAGGCAGCTGTTGGACCGCAGCGTCAAGCGTGCCTTCGGGGGTGAAGGTGCCGATGTGCAGTTCGTACAGGACGGCCCTCTGGAGGGGGCGCCCCTCCCAGGAGTGCTGCCAGCCGAACGTTTCGTGGACGACGACCGCGCTGAGGCCGTCCGGTCCTTCGGGCTGCCGGCGCGACCGAGGGTCGGGCAGCGGCGGGCGGTCGTCCAGCACGTATCCGTAGCGGTCGCCGGAGTGCGCCTCGGCCTCGGCCAGCCACCAGCCCGCGCGTACGGGGTGGCGGCTCATGGGATGGGTCGCGCCCTCCAGGAGAAGGGCGATCCGGTCGGCGTGCGGCGCCCACACTTCGAACAGCACGGGTGTGTCCCCCTGTCGTTGCCGGTTGCGACCATGGTGCGACAGACGAGAGGGACACGCCCGCAATTCGTGACTACTTCCAGACCATGTTGATCGCGCGCTCGAAGACGACATAGCCCGCACGGGCGAACGCGTTCGCCATGGGGATGTTGGGCAGGTCCGTGGCGGCGCGGATCCGGGGCACGTCCTGTTCGGCCAGGATGCGCGTTCCCTCGGCCAGGATGTCGTCGATGTAGCCGTGGCCGCGGTGGGCCGGCAGAACCCCGAGGTAGGCGATGATCGGGTTGTAGCTGTTGCGCGCCGGGATCACGAACCCGACGGGTTCGCCGCCGTCGTTGAGCTCGGCGATCCGCCACCACTCGCGCGGCGACCTGAAGGTCTCGAACTCCTCCTCGTACATGAGCTCCGCGGACTCGCGCGGCGTCATGGTGAGCAGTTCCTCGCGGGTGTGCTCGTCGAGGGAGCCCTCCACGACGAGTGTCATCAGCGAGATGAGTTCCTCGCGGTCGGTGGCGGGGCGGAACGACAGCCTCGTGGAGGCCTCGGGAAGCGGCGTGCCGGGCCGCCACTCCAGGCGCAGCCGCTCGACGAGCGGGGTCGCACCGGAGGCGGCCATGATGTCCAGCCGGGTCTCGACGACCTCGCGGGCGGCGGGGTCCTCGCGCCAGTTGCCCGGCAGGAAACGGCCGTACTCGGGACGCTCGGCGCCCGCGGGCACCACCTTCGCGGTCGCGGTCTCGAGCAGGCGCAGACCGATCTCGTGGCGCTCGGCCGCGGGCAGGGAGTCGTCGACGTCGAAGAAGTCGAGGCTCTGCGGCGCCTCGCCGCTCTTCACGGCCCACCACGCGATGCGCGCCAGGACGCGGCCGTCGCGCAGGGCCACCCACATCCAGGCCGGGATGCGGCGGCCGGTGGCCAGATCGTCCTCGAGTTCGTGGTCCAGGACGTAGGAAAGCTGCTGGAAGAGCCCGAGTTCCTCGGGCCCGGCGAGCGGACGAATGGTTATGTCCGACGCGGAAGTCTGCAAGAGGGGCTCCTCAGAGGTTTGGGATGTCGGCAGACCCTAACAGGCCGAGTGAGCTGCCAGGCAAGGGAATTACGGCGACCGATGCCTCTACGTCGCAGGTCAGAGCTGGGGCGGTCGTGAACGCGGACCTCTTTGGGAGGGTGGCCTTCTGCTGGACACTTACGGCCTTGTGGAAGGACAATCGCTGATGTGACGCCCTCCTTCGAATTCCAGACCTCCTCGGCGCCCGCGCGGCTCTCCGACGCGGAGCGCGACCGGGTGCTGGAGGTGCTCCGCGAGGGCGCCGCCGAGGGCAAGCTGTCGCACGACACGTTCCTGCGCCGGATGGAACTGGCCCTGGCCGCCCGCAGGTCGGACGAACTGGTCGCCCTCACCGCCGACTTGGACAGCGGCGGCAATCGCTGGGCGAAGGCGGTGTTCGGCGCGGTCAGCCGGGTGTCGGAGTTCTCCGTCTCGCTGCGCAGGGCCTGGCAGGCCGAGCGGCTGCCCAAGCTCCTCTTCCCGGTGCCGGGCCCGTATCCCCTGCGCATCGGCCGCGACCCGGCCAATGGGCTCCGCCTGAGCCACGAGACGGTGTCGCGGGTGCACGCCGAACTCGTCTTCCAGTCCGGGATGTGGCAGCTGCGCGACCTCGGCTCCACCAACGGGACGTGCGTCAACGGGCGCCGGGTGACGGGAGCGGTCGCCGTGGCCGACGGCGACCAGGTCAGCTTCGGCCGGATGTCCTTCCGGCTTGCCACCCACTGAGTCCATCGGGCTGCTGAAAACCATCTGACCAGGGCGAATTCCGCCGGCCAAGGGCGTTGTCAGTGGCGTGGCCCATCATGGCGGGTATGAACGATCAGCCCCGGGTGCGTCACGCCCGTCCCGCAGACCTGCCGCGTCTGGCCGAACTCGCCGCGGAGCACGCCGCGTACGAGAAGGCGGCAGGCCCGGCACCCGGTTTCGCGGAGCGGCTCGGCGCCCTGCTCTTCGGCACCGAGCACCCCCGGCTGCGCTGCCTGGTCGCCGAGATACCCGGCGGCGAGGTCGTCGGGTACGCCTCGTGCGCGCCGGAGTTGTCGACCTGGGACGCCCGCGCATACCTCCACATGGACTGCCTGTTCCTGCGCGAGGGCCACCGCGGGCTGCGCCTCGGACCGCTCCTGATGGACGCGGTGGCGGCCGAGGCGCGGGCACTCGGGCTCGCCGAGATCCAGTGGCAGACCCCGGTGTGGAACAAGGGGGCGGTCAGGTTCTACGAGCGCCTGGGCGCCACCGGCAAGGACAAGGTGCGCTACTCCCTGCCGGTGCCGCTCCCGTAACTGGTCGATTCTTGACTGGACTTGGGGCCCTCACTGCTGGTGCAGGCCCCGCCCGGCCAGTGTGAGGAAGGTTTCGCCGACGGCCTCCGAGAGCGTGGGGTGGGCGTGGATGTGCCGGGCCACGTCCGAGGGCTCGGCGTCCCAGCCGACGATCAGCTGGCTCTCGGCGATCATCTCGGACACGTTCGGGCCGACGAGATGGACGCCGAGCACCTGCCCCGCGCGTTCGGCGACCACCTTCACCACCCCGCCCTGCCCGTGCACCATGCCCTTGGCGACGGCCGTCAGCGGCATGGTGTTGACCACGACGTCATGCCCGCGGTTACGGGCATCCGCCTCGGTCAGCCCCACCGACGCGGTCTGCGGAGAGGAGTACGTGACCCGGGGCACCGCCCTGTAGTCGACGGGCGCGGAGGCCACCCCGGCCAGCGTTTCGGCGACCAGCAGTCCCTCCGCGAAGGAGGCGTGGGCCAGACCGAGGGAGGGAGGCGGCAGCAGATCGCCCACCACATGGATGCCGGGGATCGCGGTTTCGAGCCGGGCCCAGTCGGCCGGGGCGACGAAACCCCGCTCGTCGACGGCGAGTCCGGCCGCGGCCAGGCCGAGCCCGTCGGTGACCGGCGCCCGGCCCACCGCCACCAGGAGCCGCTCGGCCTCGATCGTGCGGATCTCGCCGCGCGCGGTGCGCACCGAGGCGCGTATCCCCTCCTCCAGGACACTCGCTTCCAGGAAGCGCGCGCCGGTCTGCACATCGATGCCGCGCTTCTTGAGGCCGCGAGTCAAGTGGCGGCTGACATCGGCGTCTTCGAGCGGCACGAGCCGGTCGGCGGCCTCGACCAGCGTGACCTCGGCGCCCATCGACCGGTGGAACGAGGCGTACTCGACGCCGATCGCACCGCCGCCCAGGACCAGTACGGACTGAGGAAGCCCGGGGGCGAACAGGGCGTCGTCACTGGTGACCACGCGCCGTCCGTCCGCTTCGAGGCCCGGCAGCATGCGGGGCCGCGAACCCGTGGCGAGCACAATGCCGCGCCGGGCCACAAAGTTCCCGTGCCCCTCGATGAATACGCTGCGAGGCCCCGTCAACTGGGCGCTTCCCGGCAGCACTTGGACGTCGGCATGCGACAGATGGCCCTCGACGCCCTTGTGGTTGCGGGAGACGATGTCGTCGCGGGTCGCCACCAGCGCCTGCCAGTCGATCGCATCCACGCTCGCCTTCACCCCCCACCGCTCCCGCGCCTCGGCTATCCCGTCCACCAGCTCGGCGGCGTGCAGCATCGCCTTGCTGGGGATGCAGCCGCGGTGCAGACAGGTGCCGCCGACCTTGTCGCGCTCGGCGAGGACGACCTTCAGTCCGAGGGCGGCGGCCCGCAGAGCGGTGGAATACCCGCCGGTGCCGCCGCCGATCACGATCACATCGGCCACGGCGTCGTCGGTCACGGGTCCGGTCAAGGTCTCAGCCTGGGGCTCAGTCGTGGGCTCAGTCACGGGGCAAGCCTCCGCCCGGCCGCCGCCATGAGTCCAAGGCAATGTTCTTGTGAGGTCGATGCACAATGCTTATGGCGCGCAGGGGGCGCGCGGGGCCGGTGCGATCAACCGGTGTGATCAGGGGGACGTGGCGTGAGCCTGCGGCAGATGGAGTACTTCGTCACGGTCGTCGAGGAGACGTCGTTCACCCGCGCCGCCGAGCTGTTGCACGTCACCCAGCCCGCGCTGTCCCATCAGATCAAGGCGCTGGAGAAGTCCGTCGGCGGCGAGCTCCTCGAACGGATGCCGCGCGGGGTGCGGCTCACTCCCATGGGCCGCGCCTACCTGCCGCACGCCCGGCTCGCCGTGCGCAGTGCGCTCCAGGCCCGGCGCGCGGCCCGCGCGGCGGCCGGTGCCGAGGGCGGCGAACTGCACATCGCCTCCGTGCACTCGGTGGCCGTGGGCGTGCTGCCCGAGGCATTCGCCCGCTGGCGGCGCACCCACCCCGGCGTGCGGCTGCTCCTCCACGAGTACGCCACCACCGAGGCGCTTGAGGAGTCGCTCGAACGCGGCGCCGCAGACCTGGCCGTCGGCCCGCCGCCCCAGCACTGGGACGGGCCCGTCGTCCCCGTCGGCGAGGAGGAGATCGCGCTCGTCGTCGCCTTCGACGATCCGCTGGCGGGCCGCTCCTCGGTGCGCCTCGAAGAGCTCGCCGACCACGCCTGGGTGCGCTGCGCGATGGAGCCCGTGATCGAGGGCCGGCCCTTTCTCGATCTGGTCTGCGAGCGGGCCGGCTTCACCCCGCGCACCGTGGTGCGCACCGAGCACACCTCGACGGCGGTACGGATGGCCGCGGCCGGGGTCGGCGTGGTCGCCGTACCCACCCACGTCGTACGCGGCGGGATCGGAGAGGACTGTGTGCTGCTCTCCGTCGATCCCGCCTGGAAGCGTGCCCTGACCGTGTTCTCGCGGGTCGAGCCGGCCGGCGCCGCGGCCGCCTTCACCGAGCTGCTGCGCAGGTCAGCCCCGTACGGCACCGGTGACATCTCACCCGTACGGCCCAACGCCGATTGCGACTGCCCGGCGGAAGTGGTCCGCTGAGAGCAGTCACCCGCGACTCGCAGGGGGGCGGCTCACTGAGACCGGTCGCCCGCGACTGCCCTGCGGGGGCGGTCCGCCGGGACGAGTCACCTGCGACTGCCCGGTGGCAGTGGTCCCGAGAGCAGCCACCTGGACCCGGCGGCCGCCGTCCAGACTGCCGGAGGCCGCACGACCGCGCCCATAGGGCGCCGACCGGGAGGCGCGCGATGACAACCGGCGAGCCGCCCGAGGCGGCGCCTGCCGCGCCCCGTGTCTCCTCACGCGAGGCGGCGTTGGACCCAGCCGCCGCCGTCTCCCCGCCCGAGGCGGCATTGGCCCCGGCCGTCGCCTCTTCGAGCGGGGCGGCATTGGCCCCGGCTGCCGTCCCTTCACCCGAGGCAGCGTCGGCTCCGCCCTTCGCCCCCTCGCCCGAGGCAGCGCAGACCCAGGCCCTCGCCTCCTCCCCTGAGGCAGCGCTGCCTCCGCCCCTCACCTCCCCACCCCGCGCAGCATCGGCCCCCGCCGTCCCGCCCTCCCCTCCCGAATCCCTCTCGCTGCTCGGGAGGGCCGCCCGTCGTGACCCGTACGGCTTCTATCGGACGCTCCGAGAGGAGCACCCCCTGCTGTGGGACGGCAGGCTCGGGGCCTGGCTGGTCAGCCGGTACGCGGATGTCGCCCCCGCGCTCGGCGACCCCGGACTCGTCGGGCCACGCCGGGGGCCCTGCTGCGGACCGGGGACGGTGCGCTGCGCCCAGGAGTACGCGGCGCCCGAGAGCGCCTTCGCGCTGCTGCGCGAGGTGTGTGCCCGAACCGCGTACGTGCTGGCCCGCCGGCTCGCCGGGCGCGAGGAGGCCGACCTGGTCGAGGAGTTCTGCCGCTGGCTGCCCACCGGCACGATCGCCGCCGCGACCGGACTCTCCTACGGGGCGGTGATGGGCCGCTCCGGCGGCGTCCCGGACCCCAGCCGGGCCGAGGCTCCCGCCGCGACCGACCTCGGCCGTCAGCGGGGCGGCACAGGCGTCGCCCTGCTCGCGGCGCGCTGTGCGGACCAGGCCGTGCTCACCGGCCGGGCGCTCGCCTCGCTCATGGCCAACCTCCTTGACAATCCTGAGCAGTTGGAGCTGGTGAAGGCGGTTCCGGCGCTGATCGGGCAGGCGTGGGGCGAATCGCTGCGGCGCAATCCGCCCGTCCATGTGGTGCTGCGCCGGGCCGTCCGCGACCGCGCGACATCCGGCGGCACCGTCCCGGCCGGAGCCGCCGTCGCGATGCTCGTCGGGTCGGCGAACCGCGACCCCGCCCGGTTCGCCGACCCCGACCGCTTCGACCTGCACCGCACCACCAGCGGCGGCCTCGCCCTCGGGCCCGCCGACTGCCCGGCCGCCCGGATCGCCGAGCTCCAGGCGGAGTGCGCGGTGAGCGCCCTGCTCGCCGCCATGCCCGGGCTGCGCAGGGCCGACACCTTCACGCCGGCCGAGAGCGGACTGCTCACCCGGGCCCCTCGCCTCCTTCTCGTACGACCCTCCTGAGCAGCGCCACCGGGGACGATGCGAACAGCTCGTCCAGTGCCACCGCCCCGCTGAACTGCCGCCCCGGGCGGAGGACATCGGCCCATTCGCCCTGCGGAAGCGTCAGCTCCGTCCCCGCCCAGCCGCCTGCCTCCGCGAGCCGCAGCGAGAGCCGGGTCACCGCCGTCACCACCTCGCCCGAGCGGCAGAACGCCACGCAGTGACCGGCGCGAGGGCCTCGCGCTGCCAGCTCCGTATAGGTGCCGGATTCGCCGAATACCCCGGGGAGTTCGCGCCGCAGCCGCAGCGCCGCCAAGGTCACCTCGAGCTTGTCGCCGGGGTCGGCCAGAGCGGCCCGGTCGAACCGGACCGGGCGCCGGTTGTCCGGGTCCACCAGCGCCGCGTACTCGCCCTCCGTTCCCTGGTAGAGGTCCGGCACGCCCGGCATCGTCAGATGCAGTAGCGCGGCCCCGAGGCTGTTGGCCCGCGCCGAAGGGTCGATCGCCGCCGTGAACTCCCTTACCTCAGAAGCGAGTTGACCACCCGGTCCAGCCTCGACGAAGTCGCTCACGGCCTTCTCGTAGCCGGGGTCCTGCTCCGTCCAGCACGTGTGCAGACCGGCCTCGCGCACCGACTTGAGTAGCGCCGCCCCCAGCCGCTCCGGCTCCGGGAGCCCGCCGAGCCCGACCGAGGTCTGCCATGCGACCCAGGCGAGATGCGGATCGGGAGCCTGCGCCCCGGCGACCCGGTCGAGCAGCGCCGCCCACCGCTGCGGACACTCGGAAAGGACCGCGATCCGGGCCCGTACGTCCGCGCTGCGCTTGGTGTCGTGCGTGGACAGGACGGTGCCGGTGCTCGGCCAGTCGCGCGCGAGCCGTGTGCAGAACGCGTGGAACTCGTCCGGCTCCACCGAAGGCCGCCCCGGATCCCCGCCCACCTCGTTCACCGAGAGCAGTGGCGTGTACCGGTAGAAGGCCGTGTCCTCGACGGACTTGGCGTGCAGCGCCGATGACGTCTGCGCGAAGCGCGTACGGAACCGGTCCCGGTCCGGGGTGTCGCCGAGCCGGCCGAGTGCCAGATCGCGCACCAGGTCCACCGCGGCGGACTCCTCCGCGACGGGGAAGGCCGCCTTCGCCTCCAGGGCCGCCGATGCGGGCAGCACCAGCTCCGCCCCGAACCGGTAGGGCCGGTAGACGGGGACGCGGACCAGGAGCTCGCGCAGGGCGAGCCGCAGCGCCCATGGGGCGTGATCGCGGAGCTCGGGGCCGCCCATCGCGCAGATCCGCTGCGCCAGGCGCACCAGATACTCGGTCTCGGCCACCAGCTCATGGGTCAGCACCCGGTACGCCGCACGCCGCACCGTCGGCCCCCAGTGCCCACCTCGGTCGCCGCTCGCCCCGGTGAACTCCCCGTATGCGGCCAGGAGTTGATCCAAACCTGCCGGATCGGTGAACAGGCCGTCGATGTGGCGCAGCGCGTCATAGCCGGTCGTCCCGGCGACCGCCCACCCCGCGGGCAGCCGCTCGTCGCCGGTGAGGATCTTCTCGACGACCGTCCAGCGGCCGTCCGTCGCCTCGTTCAAACGGCGCAGATAGGCCTCGGGGTCCGCCAGACCGTCCGGGTGGTCGACCCGCAGCCCGTCCACCACACCGTCGTGGACCAGCTCCAGGATCTTGGCGTGCGTCGCGTCGAAGACGCCCTCGTCCTCCACCCGGAGGCCGATCAGCTCCGCGATCGTGAAGAAGCGACGGTAGTTGAGCTCCGTCCTGGCAAGGCGCCACCAGCCGAGCCGATAGAACTGCGCGTCCAGCAGCTCCGGCAGCGGCAGGCCCGCCGTCCCCTCACGCAGGGGGAAGCACTCTTCGCCGTACCGCAGTACTCGGCCGTCCACCGTGAGGCGGTCCAGCTCTGCGCCCAGCGGCCCGGCGAGCACCGGCAGCAGGATCCGCCCGTCGCCCGCCGCCCAGTCGATGTCGAACCACGAGGCGTACGGCGACGAAGGGCCGGCGCGCAGCACGTCCCACAGCTGCCGGTTGTGGCGCGCGGCCGCCGACATGTGGTTCGGCACGATGTCGAGGATCAGGCCGAGCCCCGACTCCCGTGCCCTTGCGGCCAGTTGGCGCAGCCCCGCCTCGCCGCCCAGCTCCTCGCGTACCTTCGCGTGGTCGGTGACGTCGTAGCCGTGCGTCGAGCCGGGCACGGCCTCCAGGACCGGTGACAGATGGAGGTGCGAGACTCCGAGCTCCGCCAGGTAGGGCAGCGCCTCCTCGGCGGCGGCGAACGGGAATCCGGGCTGCAGCTGGAGCCGGTAGGTCGCGATGGGCGGGGTCATATGAACGTACGTACCCCGACGGGCGGCTTCTGTGCCTTCGGCCCATGCGTATGCCCCGGTCGGCCGCGTTAGCTTCGCCCGATGGCCAGATCGCTTCAGACCTACCGCAAGGTGCTCGCGCTGACGGGGCCCGTACTGCCGGTGATCTCCTTCCTCGGACGGCTGCCGACCGCCATGTGCCAGCTCGGCAGCGTGCTCCTGGTCGCCGAGATCAGCGGCAGCCTGGCCACCGCCGGGCTCGCCGGAGGGGCGCTGGCCGCCGGGCAGACCGTCGCGGGCCCGCTCCTGGGGCGTGCCGCCGACCGCTACGGACAGCGCACCGTGGTACTCGCGGCGGCGCTCGCGAACGCGGCCGCCGTGACCGCCCTGGTGCTCGCCGCTCTCTCCCACCTCGCTACCGGCTGGCTTGCCCTGCTCGGCGCCCTGGCCGGGGCGAGCGTCCCCCAGGTCGGGCCGCTCGCCCGGAGTCGGACCGTGGCCCTCGCGCACCGGGCCGGCGCCGACGAGCGGACCGTGGCCGGGGCGCTCTCCTTCGAAGGCACCCTGGACGAGATCTCGTTCGTACTCGGCCCGGCCTTCGTGGGCCTGGCCGCCTCCCTCGCCCACCCGGCCGCCGCACTCCTGACGGCCGCGGCCCTGCTCGCCGTCTGCGGCACGGCCTTCGCGCTGCATCCGACGGCACGTCAGGTGACCGCCGCACAGCGCACCGGAGCCGCCCGCACCCGGCTGCCCGGCGCGGTGTACGCGCTGCGCGCCACGATGGTCCTCCAGGGCGCCATGTTCGGCGCCTCGCAGGCGGGCATCACGGCCCTGACCGAGCAGCTCGGCCGGCCCTCGCAGACCGGGCTCGTGTACGCGGCCATGGGTGTGATGAGCGCGGCCGCAGGTCTCGCCATGGTGGCCGTGCCGGAGCGGCTCGCCCTGCCGGTCCGGTGGCGGACCGCCACCGCGGCGCTGGTCGTGCTCTGCGTACCGCTGCTCTTCGTGCACACGCTGGTCGGCTTGTACGCCGCGGTGATCGTGCTCGGGGTGGCGTACGCGCCTCATCTGATCACCGTGTTCGGGCTTACGGAGCGCCTGGTTCCGGCGGACCGGCTCGCTGAGTCGATGGCGTTCCTGACCAGCGGCATCGTCGGCGGTCAGGCGCTCGCGCTCGCGCTGTCGGGACGACTCGCGCAGGACCATGGCGCGGTGGCCGCGTTCGCCGTGATGGTGGTGGCCGGGGCGCTCTGCGCGGTGTGCTCGTGGTCCGTGCGCGGGCTCGGCGGACGGCGGGCGAAGGCAGCCACCGCGGATGCCGTCACCGGCGTCGCGGCGGCCCCGAGGACTCCGGTCGACAGCTGAGCCGACAGCCGACCGGGCGGTGGTCGCGTTCATGGTCCCCACTGTGCCCGAGGCCACTGACAATCGAACTCAGGTGTAGGTCAGGGCCGTTGAGACGTCCCGGCGGGCGCTCTACGCGGGCCGCCGCAGCACAGTCATGCTCCGGCCGACGAGCCCGACCCGTTCGCCCGCTGACACCTTCGGCCCCTCGCCCGGCGGCACCCCCTCCGGCCGCGCGGTGTCCACGACCACCTGCCACTGCCGGCCGTGATTGACCGGCACCACGAAGTCGATCTCCTCCGCACTTGCGTTGAACATCAGCAGGAACGAGTCGTCGCCGATCCGCTCGCCCCGCGGCCCCGGCTCCGAGATCGCGTTGCCGTTGAGGAAGACCGACAGCGCCTTCGCGCTCGCCGACTGCCAGTCCCGGTCGGCCATTTCCTCGCCCTCGGGGGTGAACCAGGCGATGTCGGACAGCTCGTCGTGCGTGCCCTGCACCGGACGACCGTGGAAGAACCGCCTGCGCCGGAAGACCGGATGGTCCCGGCGCATCCCCACCATGGCCCGGGTGAACGCGAGGAGCGTGCCGTCCGGGTCGTCGCCGGGGTCCGGCCAGTGCACCCAGGACAGCTCGTTGTCCTGGCAGTACGCGTTGTTGTTGCCGCCCTGGGTGCGGGCGAACTCGTCGCCGTGGCTGAGCATCGGCACGCCCTGGGACAGCATCAGGGTGGCGACGAAGTTCCGCATCTGCCGGGCGCGCAGCTCCGCCACCTCGCCGTCGTCGGTGGGCCCCTCCGTGCCGCAGTTCCACGACCGGTTGTGGCTCTCGCCGTCCCGGTTGCCCTCGCCGTTTGCGTCGTTGTGCTTGTCGTTGTACGAGACCAGGTCGTTGAGGGTGAAGCCGTCGTGGCAGGTGTGGAAGTTGATGGAGGCGAGCGGCCGCCTCCCGTCGTCCTGGTACAGGTCCGACGAGCCCGTAAGGCGCCCGGCGAACTCGGCGAGCGTCTGCGGCTCTCCGCGCCACAAGTCCCGTACCGTGTCGCGGTACTTGCCGTTCCACTCCGTCCACAGCGGCGGGAAGTTGCCCACCTGGTAGCCGCCCTCGCCCACGTCCCACGGCTCGGCGATCAGCTTGACCTGGCTGACCACCGGATCCTGCTGGACCAGGTCGAAGAAGGACGAGAGCCGGTCCACCTCGTGGAACTGGCGGGCCAGCGTCGCCGCGAGGTCGAAGCGGAAGCCGTCCACATGCATCTCGGTCACCCAGTAGCGCAGCGAATCCATGATCAGCTGGAGGACGTGTGGCGACCTCATGAGGAGGCTGTTGCCCGTGCCCGTGGTGTCCTCGTAATAACGGAGGTCGTCGGCGAGCCTGTAGTACTGCGTGTTGTCCAGGCCCCGGAAGGAGAGCGTGGGGCCGAGGTGATTGCCCTCCGCCGTGTGGTTGTAGACGACGTCGAGGATGACCTCGATGCCCGCCTCGTGCAGCGCCCGCACGGCCTGCTTGAACTCCAGAACCTGCTGGCCGCGGTCGCCCCAGGAGGCATAGGCGTTGTGCGGGGCGAAGAAGCCGATGGTGTTGTAGCCCCAGTAGTTGGACATTCCGGCGTCCGCGAGCCGGTGGTCATTGACGAACTGGTGCACGGGCATCAATTCGAGGGCGGTGACGCCCAATTGCGTGAGGTGTTCGATGACGGCCGGGTGCGCGAGCGCCGCATAGGTGCCGCGCTGGTCCGGAGGCAGCTCCGGATGGAGCATGGTGAGGCCCTTGACATGGGCCTCGTAGAACACGGTGTGGTGGTACTCGGTGCGGGGCGGCCGGTCGTCGCCCCAGTCGAAGAACGGATTGACCACCACGGAGGCCATCGTGTGCGGCGCCGAGTCCAGGTCGTTGCGGCTGTCGGGCCGCCCGAAGTGGTAGCCGTAGACAGCCTCGTTCCACTCGATGTGCCCGCTTATGGCGCGCGCGTACGGGTCGAGCAGCAGCTTCGCCGAGTTGCAGCGATGCCCCTTCTGCGGCTCGTACGGTCCGTGCACCCGGAAGCCGTACCGCTGGCCCGGCAGCACGCCGGGCAGATAGGCGTGGCGTACGAATGCGTCGGACTCACGCAGCTCGACGGCGGTCTCCGAGCCGTCGTCGTGCAGCAGACACAACTCGATCCGACGGGCGGTCTCGGAGAAGACCGCGAAATTGGTCCCGGCGCCGTCGTACGTGGCGCCGAGTGGGTAAGCCTGTCCCGGCCATACCTGCATGGGCAAGACTCTTCCACTTCCGCTCGGGGTGCTGACGGGCTGTTCGGCCAGATCCTCCCCGAAAAGACGACGGTCACCCAGGACGTGCGCGTGCTCCAATGGGTGACCCGGCTCGGGCGACGCGGCGCAAGCGCTATGAATCCGCTCACCCCGACAGATAGTGCCCATCAGAACAGGCCGTATCCTCGGGCCAGTTGGCAAACTCGACCCGCCATCGGGCTGCAGCGCCTCCTGCTCCCGGAGTACCCTTCCTTGATCGTTGAAGGGCGTGCAGGGCGGGCCGGACCCGCTGGGGTTGCCGGGGGCGGAAGGCGGTGCGTGGGTGAGCTCGGGAGGTCTTGAGCTGCCCCCTGGTGACACGGGTCATGAGGGGGAGTCCGGCGACATCCCGCCCGGAGCGGTTTCCCTCGCACGCCCGATGGAGATCGGGGCGGAGCTGGACTGGGGCGCGGACGCCTGGAGCGAGGTGCGTACGCGCGCGCAGCGGGCCGGGCGCGCCTACATCTGGCTGAACCTGGTGGAGCAGCGGCTGCGCGCCGTGGTCGCCGCCGTGCTGCGGCCGATCTACGAGCCGGTCCACGGCGACGAGTGGGTGGTCGCCGCGGCGGGCCCCGCGGGCCAGGAGTGGGTGCAGCGGGCCGTAGCGGTGCGCGAGGTCTCGCGCCGCAAGGGCTATCTGCTCGACCCCGCCGACGACAACGTGCTCAGCTTCCTCACCCTCCCGCAGCTGCGCGAGCTCATGGTGCAGCACTGGCCCTGCTTCGAGCCGTACGTGGACGACCGGCGCGATGTCGAACTCGCCCTGGACGAGCTGGAGGTGGCCCGCAATGTCGTCTCGCGCAACCGGGCGCTGAACGAGGCCGTGCTCGCCCAGGCGGAGCGGGCCTCGGCGCGGCTCCTGGATGTGCTCGGCGGCGCCGGAGGAGCTCCCGCCGCGCACCGGCTGCCCATCGACGCCGTGGAGGACCTGGTCGGCGACCGGTACGCCGATGTCGTCTCTGTCCACTCCGACCGGGTGCGCCTGCAACGCCAGCTGCCCGCCGAGGACCTCTTCGGCGGCGCCCGGCGCCTGGACGCGATCGGCATCGGTCTCAACCTCCTGGTGCAGAACTACTCGGGCCGGCGCCTGGTGCGGCTCGCCGAGTCCGGCTGCCGCGTCCGGCTGCTCTTCCTGAACCCGGCGAGCAGTGCCGTCAAGCGCCGCGAGCGTGAACTCGGCCTCAAGAAGGGTGAGTTGAGCCGCTCCGTGGAGATGAACATTCTGCACATGCGGCGGGTGCGGGCCCGGCTGCGCGACCCGGGGGCCTTCGAGATCCAGGTCTTCGACGAGACGCCGCGCTTCACCGCCTACCTGGTGGACGGCGACGGGGCGGACGGCGTCGCGGTCGTCCAGTCCTATCTGCGGCGCGCGCGGGGCATGGAGGCGCCGGTGCTCGTGCTGCGCGGCGGCGGGCGGCGGGGCGTGGTGCGGCCGGGCCAGGATGTGGAGCACGGGCTCTTCGAGACGTACCGCGAGGAGTTCGAGTCAGTCTGGGTTGATTCGCGCCCTGTGTCCTGAATTGTGGTGAGCCTCGCCGGGTGAATTCCGGCCGCCCGGCCGATTGTCAGTGCCGCGTGCGAGGGTGGTCGTCAACTGGGGGAAAGCACCACGAAGGAGGGGCAGCATGAGCTGGCACCTGGAGCCGCTGGTCGGCTTCGACCTGGAGACGACCGGCACCGAGCCGCGCGAGGCGCGCATCGTGACGGCCGCGATCGTCGAACTGCGGGGCGCCGACGTGGTGGGGCAGCGGAGCTGGCTGGCGGATCCGGGGATACGGATCCCGGCCCAGGCGTCCGCGGTCCACGGGATCAGCAGCGAGCGGGCCGCGGCCGAGGGCCGGCCCGCCGCCGAGGTGGCCGACGAGATCGCCGGGACGCTGGCTGGCCACTGGCGCCGGGGCGTGCCCGTGATCGCCTACAACGCGGCCTTCGATCTGACGCTGCTGGCCGCCGAGTTGCGGCGCCACCAACTGCCCTCGCTCAGCGACAGGCTGGACGGCGCCGCCATAGGGCCCGTCGTCGATCCGTATACGATCGACCGCTCCGTGGATCGCTACCGCAAGGGCAAGCGCACCCTCGAAGCGGTGTGTGCCGAGTACGGAGTGGTCCTGGAGTCGGCGCACGACGCGGGGGCGGACGCGCTGGCCGCGGCCCGGGTGGCCGTGGCGATAGCCGAGCGCCACCCGCAGGTGGCGCGGCTCGAACCGGCGGAACTGCATGACCGCCAGATCCGCTGGTACGCGGAGTGGGCGGCCGACTTCCAGCAGTTCCTGCGCAAGAAGGGTACGACGGACGCGGTCATCGACGGCACCTGGCCGCTGCGCGAGCCGGCCGCCCCCGCCCGGGGCTGAGACCGGGCGGTCAGAACGGGTACCAGCGCACCTCGGGGTCGTCGTCGCGCAGCGAGGCGACACGGCGGCGGAACTCGTCGAGGGCTTTCGGGTTGGTCGGTGCGTGCTGGGCGACCCAGGCGCAGCTGGCCGTCTCGCGGGCACCGCGCAGGACCGCGCAGCCCTCCCATGCGCGGACGTCCCAGCCATAGGCGGTGACGAACGCGTCGTACTGCTCGGCGGGCAGTCCGTACCGGTCGCGGGACAGGGCCATGACGACGAGGTCGTGCTCACGGAAGTCGGCGGAGAACGTCTCCAGGTCGACCAGGACCGGCCCTTCGGGGCCGACGTGGACATTGCGGGGGAGGGCGTCGCCATGGATGGGACCGAGCGGCAGATGCGGGGTGAGCGCCGCGGCGGCTTCCGCGAAGCCGTCCCGGCGGGCCCGCAGATATGCGGCGTCGGACGGGTCGATCGCGTCACCGGCCAGCTGTAGCCAGCGCTCGACGCCGCCGAGGAGTTCGCGGCGGGGCAGCGGGAAGGCGGGCACCGGCAGGGCGTGGACGCGGCGCAGGAGTTCGGCCAGATCGGCCGGCCCCGCGGGGCGTTCGGCGGCCGGCAGCCGGTGCCACACCGTGACCGGGTGGCCCCCGACGAGCCTCGGCTTCGGTTCGGCGGCCCGCACCGCGGGCACCCCGGCCTCGGCGAGCCAGGTCGCGACGGCCACTTCGCGCTCGGCCCGCTCGAACAGCTCGGGGTGGTGCGTGGCATCGCGGCCGACCTTGACGACCAGGCCGTCCGACAGCGCGTGTGCGGTGCCGGGCAGGGCGAAGACCGCGTTCTCGCCGAGGGCGAGCAGCTCGGCGTCGGCGACCCCGGCAAGTCCGCCGGGGTCGCTCAGTGCCGCCGCGGCAAGGAGTTCGCGTGCCCGTGCCTCGTCCATGATCGTCTCCCGGTGCTCGTTCCGTAACCGGCCAAGTCTCGCATTCACGCAGGTCGTCTTGACGAGCGGACGGACCGTCAGCACGATGACGGGGGCTGTTCGGCACTACTGGGCAAAGGGGTCGAAACAGTGACATCTGCGACCGTGAACGCACGGTCGGCCACCCGAAAGCCGACGAACAGACACAAGGGTGGTGAGGGGGGCGGGGCCTGGTTCCTCGTACTCCCGGCACTCATCCCCGTTCTGGTGCTCAGTGTGGGCCCGCTGCTCTACGGCATCGCGCTGGCCTTCACCGACTCCCAGTCGGGCCGCACCGCCCCCACCCAGTGGGTCGGCCTGCTCAACTTCCGGGACCTGGCGCACGACGGCCTGTTCTGGGAGTCGTTCCGGATCGGGCTGCTGTGGGCGGCCGGCGTCACCGTGCCCCAGTTCCTGCTCGCCCTCGGGCTCGCGCTGCTCCTCAACCAGAAGCTCCAGCTGCGCTGGCTGGCCCGGGCGCTCGCGATCATCCCGTGGGCCATGCCCGAAGTCGTGGTCGGCATCATGTGGCGCCTCGTCTACCAGCCCGACGCGGGCGTCCTCAACGAAACCGTCCGCGACCTGGGCCTGGGCGACGGCCGGGACTGGCTGACCGGCCTCGCCACCGCCCTGCCCGCCGTGATCGTCGTCGGCATCTGGGCCGGCATGCCGCAGACGACGGTCGCCCTCCTCGCCGGGCTGCAGAACACCCCGCAGGAGCTCCACGAGGCCGCCGCCATCGACGGTGCCGGCGCCTGGCGCCGCTTCATCACCGTCACCTGGCCCGCCCTGAAACCGGTGGCTCTTGCCATCACGGCGCTCAATTTCATCTGGAACTTCAATGCGTTCGCCCTGGTCTATGTGCTGACCAACGGCGGGCCGGGCGGGCGCACCCGGCTCCCGATGCTCTTCGCGTACGAAGAGGCCTTCCGCTACGGGCAGTTCGGGTACGCGGCGGCCATGGGCTGCGTCATGGTCTCCGTGATCGCCGTCTGCCTCGCCTTCTTCCTGGTGGGCCGGCTCAGGGGCGGGGGCGACAAGTGAGGGCACACGCAGAGAAGTTGGGGCGCGCCGGACAGTACCTCGCGCTGCTCGCCTATCTCGTCTTCCTGGCCTTCCCGTTCCTCTGGCTGATCTCGACCGCCTTCAAACCGCCGCGCGAACTGGGCTCGCTCCACCCCACCTGGATCCCCCGGCACCCCACGCTCGCCAACTTCCGCCAGGCCTTCGACGAACAGCCCCTGCTCCACGCCGGGCTGAACAGCCTGATCGCGGCCCTCTCCGCCGCCCTCATCGCGGTGGTGATCGCGACACCGATGGCGTACGTGATGGCCCGCAACCGGGGCCGGCTCGCGGCCGCGGCCACGGGCTGGGTCGTGATCAGCCAGGCGTTCCCGTTCGTCCTGCTGATCATTCCGCTCTTTCTGGTCCTCAAGAACCTGCACGCGATCAACTCGGTGGGCGGACTGGTCATGGTGTACGTGGTCTGGTCGCTGCCGTTCGCGCTGTGGATGCTGAACGGCTACGTACGCGCCGTGCCACCCGAGCTGGAGGAGGCGGCGGCCGTCGACGGCGCGGGGCGGCTGCGGACCCTCGTCTCGGTCACCGCGCCCCTGCTCGCCCCCGGAATCGTGGCCACCGCGCTCTTCGCCTTCATCACGGCGTGGAACGAATTCTTCTTCGCGCTCGTTCTGCTGAAGACCCCCGAGAAACAGACTCTGCCCGTCGTCCTCACCTATTTCCTCGGCGCGGAGGGAGTTGCCGACCTCGGCCCGCTCGCGGCGGCCGCCTTCCTCGCCACCCTGCCCTCCCTGGTCATCTTCGCGATCATTCAGAAGCGGATCACCGGCGGCATGCTGACCGGGGCGGTGAAAAACTGATGCGGGCTCGTGAACAGGCCGGACCGGTACGGCTGTTGATGCTGGCTGCCGTGCTGGCGCTCCTCGTGCCGCTGCTCGCCGGGTGCTCGGACGGCGGATCCGGAGGCGGGGGAGTCATCAGGATCCGCTTCCAGTCCCTGGCCTGGCAGAAGGAGTCGGTCGACGCGACGAAGGCTCTGGTCAAGGAGTGGAACGCGACGCACCCCGGCATCCAGGTCCAGTACGTACAGGGCAGTTGGGACACCGTCCACGATCAGCTCCTCACCGCCTTCGAGGGTGGCGAGGCGCCCGATGTCATCCACGACGCCTCCGACGATCTGGCCGACTTCGCGTACGGCGGCTACCTCGCGGACCTGGGCGGTCTGCTCCCGCAGCGGCTCAAGAGTGACATCCCGGCCCAGAGCTGGGAGACGGCCACCTTCGACAAGGGGGTGTACGGAGTGCCGTTCCTCCAGGAGCCGAGGGTCCTCATCGCCAACACGAAGATCCTCAAGTCCTCGGGGGTCCGGATCCCCACGCCGGAACAGCCCTGGAGCTGGGCCGAGTTCGGCCAGGTCGCGAAGAAGCTGAGCGGCAACGGAAAGTACGGCGTGGCCTGGCCGCTCAAGGAGCCCGTCTCGGTCACCCTCAACCTGAGTCTGTCCGCAGGGGGCCGGCTTTTCGTGCGAGGCGCCGACGGCAAGGCGAGGGTGGAGTTCACGGCGGGCGACGCCGTCGTCCCCGACACCATCCACGACCAGGTCAACACCGGCAAGAGCGCGGCGCGCACCACCCTCGGCATGGGCGGCTCGGACACCCTGCCCGGCTTCTTCGGCGGCAAGTACGCGATGGTGCCGCTCGGGTTCGCCTACCGCCAGCAGATCGTGCAGCAGGCGCCGCCCGGCTTCGAGTGGACGGTCCTTCCGGCCCCGGCGGGCAGAGCGGGTCTGGACCAGGGCGTCAGCCCGCAGACCCTGTCGGTGGCCCAGGACAGCCCGCACAAGAAGGAGGCCGCCCAGTTCGTCGACTTCCTGCTGGGCCCGCCGCACATGGTGCGCCTCGCCAAGGGCGACTGGATGCTGCCGACCGGAATCGAGGCGCTCAAGGACCCGGCCCTGCACACCGCCCAGGACGGCTGGGCGACCGGCGCGGCCCTCGCCCCGTATCTGCGCCCGGCCCCCGCGCAGTCCGTGCGCGGCTACCCGGAATGGAAGGACAAGGTGGCCACGCCGGCCCTGCAGGAGTACTACAGCGGGGCGATCGGCGCGGCCGAGCTGAAGAAACGGCTGGTCCAGGACGGGAATCGGGTCCTGGCGCGCTATCAGCGGTGAGCTCCGAAAGGGAGCCCTCAAAGGGGAGTGCCGCGAGGTGCCCCGGCCCGTCCCCCGAACGGGCCGGGGCGGTCTCGGCCGAGGGCAGTGCGACGGCCTCGTCGTGCGTGAGGCCGGGCAGCCGCCCGGGCAGTGGCCGACGGCCCGGCGCCGTCCAGCCACCCTTCGATGTTAGGGGTGCGATCCCGGCCGTCTCGTCGTGCTCCCAGGTGAGCCCGTCCGGCCCGGTCTCATCCCTGCGGTGTGGAGGCATCACCGACCAGGCGTACCGAAGCCCCTTACACGTAAAGGGAGTTGGGACCGGCGAAACGTCGGCAGGTTCACACAGAGTGTCCATCTCCCCTTCACAAAGCCCGAGTTGCCCGCTCCTGGCCGGTTTCTGATTACGAAACCTTGTTGGCTAAGTCACAGCTGGATGAAGTCCTTGATCTGCGCGTGTCAATCGGCAAGGGTTTCGAATCAGCCCCGGAAAGTTTCCGTCCGGTAGGCAAACCCCCCACAAATAGTGACGAGGAGACCCCCTCTTCATGGCAACTCACAAGCGAGCGAGCAAGAAGATCAAGCTCACCGCAGTCATAACCGCCGTCGTGGCGGCGGCCGGAGTGACCGCACTGAACTCTCCGTTCGCCGGAGCCGCCCCCGCCGAAGGCACGGTCTACGGACTCAATGCCAAGGACGCGGTCGACGGCAGCTACATCGTCCTGCTCGACAAGTCGGCCACGGCCGAATCCAAGCGCAAGCTCGCCGAGGAGTACGGCGGCAGCCTCCAGCGCGACTACTCCTCCGCCGTCAACGGCTTCTCCGCCAGCGGGCTTTCGGAGACCGAGGCCAAGCGGCTCGCCGCCGACCCGTCCGTCGGCAAGGTCGTACAGAACAAGAAGTTCCACATCAACGCGGAGCAGGCGAGCCCACCGTCCTGGGGTCTTGACCGGATCGACCAGGCCGACACCAAGGGCGACGGCAAGTACACCTACCCGGACAGCGCAGGCGACGGCGTCACCGCCTATGTGATCGACACCGGAGTCCGCATCTCCCACAAGGACTTCGGCGGGCGGGCCTCGTACGGCTTCAACGCGGTCGACAACAACGACAAGGCCGACGACGGCAACGGCCACGGCACGCACGTGGCGGGCACCATCGCGGGCGCCGAGCACGGCGTGGCCAAGAAGGCGAAGATCGTCGCCGTACGCGTCCTCGACAACCAGGGCTCCGGCAGCACCGAGCAGGTCGTCGCCGGCATCGACTGGGTCACCAAGAACCACAAGGGCCCCTCGGTCGCCAACATGAGCCTCGGCGGCACCGCCGACCCGGCGCTCGACGCGGCCGTCCAGAAGTCGATCGCCTCCGGTGTCACCTTCGGCATCGCGGCCGGCAACGAGTCCACCGACGCGGGCAACAGCTCGCCGGCCCACGTGAAGGAGGCCATCACGGTCGCCTCCTCCACCAAGGACGACAAGCAGTCCGACTTCTCCAACTTCGGCTCGGTCGTCGACCTCTACGCTCCCGGCTCGGACATCACCTCCGACTGGAACACCAGCGACACGGCCACCAACACCATCTCCGGTACGTCCATGGCGACCCCGCACGTCGTCGGCGCCGCGGCCGTCTACCTGGCCGGCCACAAGGACGCGACCCCGGCCCAGGTCTCCGACGCCCTCACCAAGGGCGCCACGGCCGACAAGATCTCCAACGCGAGCCCCGGCACCCCGAACAAGCTGCTGAAGATCGTCGAGTAGACACCCTTCGCCAGCACCGAACGGCGGCCCCCGTGCCCGTCCCCCACGGGGCGCGGGGGCCGCTTCGGGGAACGTCCCGCCGCCTAGGGTGACCCCATGACGACGACGTACGCCGCTCTGCTGCGCGGCATCAATGTGGGCGGGGCCAAAAAAGTTCCCATGGCCGACCTCCGGAAGATCCTCGGTGAGCTCGGCCACGGCGATGTGAAGACGTACCTCAACAGTGGAAACGCCGTCTTCAGCAGCACCGCCCACGACCAGGACGCGCTCGCCGCCGACCTGGAGGCCGCCATCGAGGAGCACTTCGGCTTCCGTGTCGCCTGCATGGTGCGCAGCGGCTCCTATCTGCGGTCCGTCCTCGAAGCCTGCCCCTTCCCGGCCGACGAGCTGGAGGGAAAGCAGCTGCACGCCACCTTCTTCGCGGGCCCGCCCGTCACCGCCGACCGCTTCGCCTCCATCGACCAGGCTTCCTTCCTGCCCGAGGAGTTCCGGCTCGGCGACCAGGTGCTCTATCTGTACGCGCCCGAGGGCCTGGGCAAGTCGCAGCTCGGCGCCGCCCTGTCCCGGCCCGGCCTGCTCAAGGGCGTCGACGCGACCTCCCGCAACTGGAACACCGTCAAGGCGCTGGTGCGGATGACCGAGGCGGCCGGTGCCTGAGGTGGAACGATCGCCCGCAGAGACGGCCCTTGAGGAGGAGCCGCGGATGTTGGACCAGGCGACCACGCTCGCGGCGTCACCTCCGCCGGGGCCGTCTCAGGACGCCTGGAGCGCGTTCAGGGTGCACAACTCGTCCTCGGACAGGCCGACTTGGGAGGCCTCCAGGTTCTCGTCCAGATGCGACAGCGAGCCGGTACCCGGCGTCGGGCACAGGACGGGCGAGCGGTGCAGCAGCCAGGCCAGGGCGACCTGGCCCCTGGTGGCGCCGTGCTGCCGGGCGATCTCGTCGAGGTCGGCCGCGGCCCGGCCGGTCAGGGCGCCGTTGGCCAGCGGGAACCAGGGCAGAAACGCCAGGCCGTGGGCCTCGCACAGGCCGAGTACCGCCTCCGACTCCCGGTCCAGCAGGTTGAAGCGGTTCTGCACCGAGGCGACGTCGGTCAACCGGAGTGCCGCCTCCACCTGCTCGGCCGAGACGCTGTCCAGACCGATGTGGCGGATCTTGCCAGCCCGCCTCAACTCGTCGAGCGCGCCCAGCTGTTCGGCCATGGGCACCTCGGGGTCGAGCCGGTGCAGCTGGTACAGGTCGATGGTCTCCGTGCGCAGGCGGCGCAGGCTCGCCTCGCACATCGCCCGCAGCTGCTCGGGCCGCCCCGCGATGTGCCAGGCGCTGTCACTGGTCCGTACGACACCGCCCTTCGTCGCGATCACCACATCGGCCGGGTAGGGGTGGAGGGCCTCCGCGACGAGTTCCTCGGCGAGGTCCGGGCCGTAGTTGTCGGCGGTGTCGATCAGCGTGACACCCCGCTCGACCGCGCGGCGCAGCACGGCGAGCGCGTCCGCCCGTTCACCGCGCGGGCCCCAGTACCCGGACCCGGTGAGCTGCGCGGTACCGAAGCCGAGCCGCCGCAGGGGCCGGTCGCCGCCGAGCGTGAAGGTCTCAGAGATCATGCAAGCGACCGTATCCGACCACGCTCCACGCTTCGGCAGACGGGCCGAGGGGCGCAACCACGAAGGAACGGGCCGAGCCGCACGACGCCGAAATGGCCCAGTGATCGCAGGTGGCATTGGACCAGGGGCGGGGGCCACTGCGGCGTTACGCTCGACCCATGACGGACACCACGACAGACCTCGCGCAGCGCACCACCGTCGACTTCTACTTCGACCCCGCCTGCCCCTTCGCCTGGATCACCTCCCGCTGGATGCTGGAGGTGGAACGGCACCGTGACATCGAGCTGAGATTCCGGCCGATGAGCCTCTACCTCCACAACATCGGCAATGAACTGCCCGACTGGTACCGGGACTTGGTCGACCGGTCGATCGGCCCCGTCCGGGTCGCGGTCGCGGCGGCCCAGGCGCACGGCGACGGCGTGCTGCGCGATCTGTACACCGCGTTCGGCACCCGCATCCACCAGGACAAGAACCAGGACTTCGACGAGGTGATCGCCCAGTCTCTCGCGGAGCTCGGGCTGCCCGCGGCCCTCGCCGAAGCGGCCCACGACCCGGCCTACGACGAGGCCGTGCGCCGATGCCACGACGCGGGCAAGGACCCGGCCGAGGACGGCTACGTCGGCACCCCGACCATGCACGTCGACGGCAAGGTCTACTTCGGCCCGGTGCTCAGCTCGATTCCGCGCGAGGAGGAGGCGGCCCGGCTCTTCGACAGCGTGCGCACGATCGCCGCGTACCCCGACTTCTTCGAGCTCAAGCGGACCCGGACGGGATCCCTCCGCTTCGACTGAGACCACCTCACGAGCGCTGTCGCGTTTTTTCAATACCGGGGGAGGGGTGCGAGGGCAGGCTGGGTGCATGAAGAACGAACACCGTGCCATGACCGAATGCGCGGCTGAGGCCGCCCGCATCGCCCGCGGCGTCATCCCGGGGCAGCTCGCCGGGCCCACTCCCTGCGGGGAGTGGGACGTGCGGGCGCTGGTCAACCACTGGGTCCTGTACACCTCGTACGGCCTGGAGCACCGGGCCCTGCGCAAGCCGCTCCCGGACGAGCTCGCCGCGCGCGACTTCACCGCCGACGCCGGCTGGGCCGAGCAGTACGCCGCCCAGCTCGACCGGGCCGTGGCCGCGTGGGCCGACCCGGCCGTGTGGGAGGGCGAGTTCGATCTGGGCGGAACCGCGTTGGGTGCCGCGCACATCGCTTCGATGGTCGTCAAGGAGATGGTGGTGCACGGCTGGGACGTCGCGCGCGCCACCGGGCAGGAGGTGCGGATCTCGGAGGAGTCCGCCGCGTTCGTCCTGAAGGTCGTCGAGGACAACGCCGAGCTCTACCGCCAGTACCAGGGCTTCGCGAACCCGGTCGGCGTGCCGCCCACGGCCACCATCTTCGAGCGCGCCCTGGCCGCTTCCGGCCGCGACCCGCACTGGACGGCCTGACTCCCGAGACCGTGCTCAAGTGGTCCGATGACTAAGGGGAGTTGAGGCAAATCCTGGAAGGATCAGGGCCGATGTGTTGACCGTGGTGCGTCAATGCTCCTACCTTTCCAGTGGCTCAGGGGGCCGGTCCCATGAGCTCCCCCTGGGAGGGAACATGCCCGCATCCCGGAGCGCGCCGCGGACGGCGCCCCGAAGAGCCGCCCAGATCCTCGCACTCGCCGCCGCCCTGGCCCTGGGGGTCTTGGGCCTCGTGCCGTCGGCCACGGCGCGCTCGCCGCACGCGTCCTTTGCCGATGTGTACGTGTCCCCGACCGGGAGCGATCTTGCCGACGGCACCGCCCGGTACCCCGTGCGCAGCCTGTCGCGCGCCCGCGATCTGGCGCGTGGCGGGGCGGCGCACCAGAGGGCCGACCTCACGGTCCACCTCGCGGCCGGTACGTACCGCACGGACAAGCCCCTCGAACTCGACGCCCGCGACTCCGGCCGGAACGGTCACCGCATCATCTGGCAGGGCGCGGGCGCCGGGGCCACCGTCATCAGCGGCGGCCGCAAGGTCGAGGGCTGGCAGCCGGTCTCCGGACGCCCCGGGCTCTGGTCGGCGCCGGCGCCCCAAGGCCTCACCGACACACGGCAGTTGTACGTGGACGGGGTGCGCGGTCAGCGCGCGAGGGGCGAGGTGCCGGTCGCACTCACGGTCACGCCCACCGGGTACACCGCGACCTCCGACGCCATCGCGCGCTGGCGCCATCCCTCCGACGCCGAGTTCGTGTACACCAGCGGCGAGGCCCTCTGGAACGTCGAGCGCAACGGGCTCGGCCAGTGGACCGAACCCCGCTGCAGGATCGCATCCGCCGAGGGCACTGCGATCACCATGACCCAGCCGTGCTGGGACAACTCCAACAAGCGCGTCGAGTTCCCCGACCGGCCCGGGCGCACGGTGAGCATGGTCGGCCCCGGCAAGCTCACCAACAACGGCAGGGCGTCCTACGTCGAGAACGCCTACGAACTCCTCGACCAGCCCGGCGAGTGGTACCTCGACCGCTCCGCGCACACCGTGTACTACCTGCCCCGCCAGGGCGAGGACCCGAGGAGCGCCGACATCGAGGCGGCCTCCGCCGAGAAACTCCTCGACGGCCACGGCACCGCGAAGGACCCGCTGCACGATGTCGCGTTCCAGGGCCTCCAGTTCAGCTACGCGACCTGGCTGACGCCGTCCGGTCCCGAGGGCTTCTCCGAGATCCAGGCCGGCTACACCATCACCGGCGCCAAGGGCTGGGCGACCCAGGGCCTGTGCGGCTTCACCCCGGGCGGCACCTGCCCCTTCGCCTCGTGGACGAAGATGCCGGGCAACGTGTCCTTCTCGTACGCGAGCGGCATCGACATCAGCGACAGCACCTTCGCGCATCTCGGCGCGGCCGGTCTGGAACTCGGCGCGGGAACATCCGATTCGTCGGTGAAATCCAGCGTGTTCACCGATGTGTCCGGCAATGGGCTGGAGATCGGCGGGGTGGACGGGGAAGCGACCGTCTCCGGTGTCGAGGTGACGAACAATCACCTATACGCGCTGCCAAGGGAGTTCCACGGCGGGGTAGGCATTCTCAACGGCTACACCCAGCACGACACCATCGCGCACAACCAGCTCGACCACCTCGGCTACAGCGCGATCTCGATGGGCTGGGGCGGCTGGCCCGACAAGATCGGCTCGCCTGCGACCCCCAACCCGAGCCAGGACAACGCGGTGCGCGACAACCTGGTCTTCGACTACATGCAGCTCCTCGACGACGGCGGAGGCGTCTACACCCAGGGTCTGACCGGCACGTCCATGGCCGACGGCGAGAAGGTCACCGGCAACGTCATCCACGACCAGTGGGGCCTGGGCAAGAGCGTCTACACCGACAACGGCTGCACGTACGAGACCGTCCAGGGCAATGTCCTGTACGGCGCCGCGTACGCCAATGTCGCCAGCCGCCACACCGACTACCGCGACAAGCTCGGCAACAACGATCCGACGCTGATCGAGGGCAACTGGTGGGAGGAAGGCGCCGCCGACGGCAGCAGCAAGGGCCTGGTGACCACAGGCAACCACATCATGGCCGGCCTCGCCGACGTGCCGCCGGACGTTCTCGCCGACGCCGGGATCGAGCCCGCGTACCACTCCGTTCTCGACCGTACGACCCAGGCGGTGTCCGTGCCCGAGGCGCCCGCGCGCGTGGGCACGAGCACGGCGGGTGCGGACGCGTTGTACGTGACCTTCAACCCGGCCTACGTGGACGGCGGTTCGGCGGTGACCGGATACACGGTGCGGGCCCTGCGGCCGGACGGGAGTGAGGCGGCGAGAGTGGACACCGCGGCGGCCGAGTTCCAGCGGAAGGCGTATGTGCGGGTCGGTCAACTGGAGGCGCCCGAAGGGCCGTTCAGGGTGACCGTCACCGCGCACAACGCGCGCGGTGAGAGCGCGGCCTCGCCGGCCTCGGCACCGCTCGGGCCGACCGGGGCCGTGGTGGTGCCGGGGGCGCCGACGGGGGTGAAGGTGCGGGCCGCCGAACGGGCGGTCACCCTCGCGTGGACGCCGCCTGCGGCGACGGGCGACGCCAAGGTCATCGGCTATCGGGTCACCGTGTCGGACGGGCGGGTCGTTGACGTCGCCGGGCGGGACGCGCTGGTCACGCAGGCGTCGGGGAAGGGGATGTTCCGGGTGGTGGGCGGGCTTGCCCCGGGGGCGGCGTATGCGTTCACGGTGGCTGCGGTGACGGGGGCGGGGGTGGGGCCTGCGGTCACGGTCCGGGCGACGACTTCGGCCGACGGGTAGGGGGCATCCCCGGGGTCTGGGGCCGAGCCGCACGAGTCCAGCTCGGCCCACCCGCACCCCGGACGGTATCGGGGAGGGGCGGCCAGGACAATCCAGGGGTCAGGCCGTCAGGGCCGGGAGCCCGTCCCGGGTTCGGGACTCGTCGTAGCGGAGGAGGAGCAGGCGGGCCAACTCCGGTGCCGCGCCCAGGACCTCGGACAGCACGTCCGCCCCCGCCGCGCCCCGCACGATCCGGTCCGGCAGGAAGCCGGGGGCGATGACGTACGGGGCGACGGCCACCCGCCGTACGCCCAGGGCCCGCAGCTCCCGTACGGCGTCTTCCGTACGGGGCAGGGCCGCGGAGGCGAACGCAGGCCGCACGGCGCACCAACCGGTGTGCCGCAGCTCCCGCGCAATTTCAGCGATCACTGCGATCGCCTCCGGGTCGGTGGAGCCCGCCGAGGCCAGGACGAGCCCGGTCGAGCTTTTGTCGGCGGGGTCGAGGCCCGCTTCGTACAGCCGTCGCTCAAGGGTGGCGAGCAGCAGGGGGGAGGGGCCGAGGACGTCGGCGAGCCTGACGTTCAGGCGGGCCGGGGCCCGGTCGAGGACCGCCGGGATGTCCGCCTTGGCGTGGAAGGCGCGGGTCAGCAGGAGGGGGAGGGCCACCACGTCCCGTATGCCCTCCCGTGCGAGCCGGTCCAGGACCTGGGGGACCGACGGCGCGTTGAAGTCCAGGAAGCCCGTCTCCACGCGCACCCCCGGCCGCAGCAAGCGCACCCGCCTCACCAGGGCGTGCACCGTCGCGGCGTGCCGGGGATCGCGGCTGCCGTGGGCTATGACGAGGAGGACCGGGCGGTGCACGGGCGGCTCAGCCCTTCACGAGCAGACCGCGGCCGCGCAGCACCCTGCGCTCCAGCGGGCTGAAGATCAGCAGGTCGATGGCGATGCCGACGATCAGGATCAGGATGATCGCGAGGAAGATGCCGGGCATGTCCGAGTTGTTGCGGCCGTTCTCCAGCAACTGGCCGAGCCCGAGGCCGAGATCGGGCGACGAGGCGATGATCTCCGCGGCCATCAGCGAACGCCAGGAGAACGCCCAGCCCTGCTTCAGACCGGCGAGGTAGCCGGGCAGTGCGGCCGGCATCAGGATGTGCCAGGCCCCGCGCACCCCGGTCGCGCCAAGCGTGCGGCCCGCGCGCAGATACAGCGGCGGCACCTGGTCGACGCCCGAGACCAGGCCGTTGGCGATCGAGGGGACCGCACCGAGCAGGATCACGGCGTACATCATCGAGTCGTTCAGGCCGAGCCAGAGCACGGCCGGCGGGACCCAGGCCACCGACGGCAGCGACTGGAGGCCGGACAGGATCGGGCCGATCGCCGCCCGCACGAACTTGACCCGGGCCACGATCAGACCGAGCGGCGTGCCGATGGCGAGCGCGAGCAGGAAGCCGAGCAGGCCGCGCGACACGCTGGTCCACACGATGTCGAGCAGGGTGCCCTGGAGCCACATGTCCTTCAGGCTCGAAAGCACCGCGGACGGCGCGGGCAGCTTGTACTCGTCGGTGACCTTCGCCGAGACCAGGACCTGCCACACCACCAGGACGAGGGCGACCGCGGTCAGTGGGGGCAGCACCTTCTTGACCAGCACCTCGCGCACGGGGGTGCGGTGGGTCTGGACGGTTTCGAGCGCGTCGAGCCCCGCTTCGAGGCTGCCCAGGCCGGGGGAGTCCTTGACGTCAGTGGTCTCAGTGCTGGCCATGGCGGCGGATCTCCCCACGCAGTTGTTCAGTGATCTCGACGGAGAGCTCCGCCACTTCGGCGTCCTCGATGCGGCGCGGCTGGTCGATGTCCACCGTCCACTCGTGGGCCACCCGGCCGGGCCGCGAGGAGAGCAGCACCACGCGCTGCGCGAGCCGGACCGCCTCGCGCACGTTGTGCGTCACGAACAGAACGGACAGGTTCGTCTCGCGCCAGATGCGGGTCAGCTCGTCGTGCAGGACGTCGCGGGTGATCGCGTCGAGCGCCGCGAACGGCTCGTCCATCAGGAGGAGCTGGGAGTCCTGGGCGATCGCGCGGGCCATCGCGACGCGCTGGCGCATGCCGCCGGACAGTTCGTGCACGCGCTTGCCGTACGCGCCCTGGAGGCGGACCAGGGCGAGGAGCTCCTCGGCCCGCTCGCGCCGGTCGTTCTTGGGCACCCCGCGCAGCCTGAGGGCGAGCTCGATGTTCTTGCCCGCGGTCAGCCACGGGAACAGGGCGTGCTCCTGGAACATCAGGGCGGGCCGCCCGCCGGGCGTCTCGATGGTGCCCGCGGTCGGCGCGTCCAGGCCCGCCACCAGGTTGAGGAGCGTCGACTTTCCGCAGCCGGAGGCGCCCAGGAGGGTGACGAACTCGCCCGGCGCGACATCGAGAGAGATGTCGTCGAGGACGAGCTGCGGTCCCGCGGGACCGTTGAAGGACTTCGAGACATGCCCGATCCGGGCGGCGTACTCGTGCGCTGCCGCCGTGCGGTCCGTGGCCTTGGCGAGTGCGGTGGCCATGGTCGTCACCTCCTGGGAAACCTGTGAACCGGCCTGATACGGGGACTAGTTGACGCCGAGACCGGCGTCGCCGACCTCGGGCCTGCCCAGGGACTTGAGGACCTTGTTGAGCGGATCCAGGTCGTAGATGCCCTTGAGGTCGGGCTTCTTGAGGAGGCCGGCCTTCACCGCGTGGTCGGCCTGCGCCTGGAGGCTGGCCGCCAGCGGGTCGTCCAGGGTCTGGATGGACTTCCACGCCGGGTCGATGACGTCCGTCGGCAGCTCCTTGCCGGAGAGCTTCTTGAGCGCGGCGTTCGCGGAGGCCTTCGCCTGGTCGGGGTGGGTGGCGATCCACTCGTTGGTCTTCACCGAGCCGCGCAGGACCGCCTCGACGACGTCGGGGTGCTCCTTGAGGAACTTCTGCGACACGATGATGTTGGTGATCACGAACTGGTGGTCCGGCCACAGGTCGGACTCGTCCACGAGGACCTTGCCGCCCTCCTGGACCAGCTTGGACGCGGTCGGCTCGGGCACCCAGGCGCCGTCGATCGAGCCGGACTTGTAGGCGTCCGGGGTGATCTTGTTGTCGGTGCGGACCACGTTGACGTCGCCCTTGCCGCTCTGCGCGTCGACCTTCCAGCCCTTGTCGGCCAGCCAGTTCAGGAACGCCACGTCCTGGGTGTTGCCGAGCTGCGGGGTCGCGATGTTCTTGCCCTTGAGCTCGTCCACCGACTTGATCCTGCTGGGGTTGACGACCAGCTTCACACCGCCGGAGGCCGAGCCGCCGATGATGCGCAGGCTCTGCCCCTTCGACTTGGTGAAGCCGTTGATGGCAGGCGAGGGACCGATCCAGCCGATGTCGATCGAGCCCGCGTTGAGGGCCTCGATCTCGGAGGGTCCCGCGTTGAAGGTGGACGTCTTGACCGCGGTGCCGCCCAGCTCCTTCTGGAACAGCCCCTCCTGCACGCCGACCAGCGCCGTGGCGTGGGTCAGGTTAGGGAAGTAGCCGATCTTCACGGAGTCGGCGGAGAGCTTCTTGCCGTCCGCGGCGGGCGCGGCTTTCCCGGCGTCCTTGTCGGCGGCGGAGCCGTAGCCGCAGGCGGCGAGCGCCCCGAACAGCAGGGGCAGGGTGGCGGCGGCTATCAGGCTGCGCCTCAAAGCGGGGCTGGCAGGCACGGGAGGGTGTCCTCTCGGAGGCCCGGTGCTTACGTCCGGCGGAGTCTCAACTCCGGGACGCGGCCGGGAAGTCGGCAGGTCTTCGGTGCAGGGGTGGATGGTGCATCCGGGCGCGCGAGCGGTGCGCGTACGTCATCGCGCACATCGGGCAACCCCGCCCTGACCGCTGCCGAGGGCGCCGCTGCCCACGCGGCCGCCCTCCTTCGCGAAGGTCGAGTAGACGTCGTGACTGTGCAGGAGAGGTCGCAGCATCAGAAGTCCCAGCCCGCTTCGTCCTCGACGGTGTGGAGAACCTTGTGGGTGGCGAACGACTCGCCCGCCATGCCGGCCGAGAGCGTGGTGCCGTCGGCCGGGTCGATCAGCAGGAACGAGCCGGTGCGCCGCGAGTCGGCGTACGAGTCGAGCGCGAGCGGCTCGGCGGTGCGCACCTTGACCCGGCCGATGTCGTTGGCGACGAGCTGGCCGGGGTCGGGGTGCTGGGAGAGGTCGTCCAGGGTGAGCCGGGACGGGATCTCCTTGACGATCGCCTTGACCGTGCGGGTGGTGTGCTTGAGCAGCACCCGCTGACCCACCGTCAGGGGCTGGTCGGCCACGTGGCAGACGGTCGCCTCGACGTCCTGGGTGGTGGCGGGCGCGTCCCCGCTCGGCACGATCAGGTCGCCGCGCGAGATGTCGATGTCGTCCTCCAGGAGGAGGGTGACGGACTGCGGCGTCCACGCGATGTCGACGGACTCGCCGAGCAGGTCGATGCCCGCGATCCTGCTGGTGCGCCCCGAGGGGAGCACGGTCACCGGCTCGCCGACCCGGAACGTACCGGCGGCGATCTGGCCCGCGTAACCCCGGTAGTCCGGGAGCTCGGCGGTCTGCGGCCGGATCACGTACTGCACGGGGAGCCGCGCGTGGCAGGAGGTCAGGTCGTGGCTGACCGGCACCGTCTCCAGGTGCTCCAGAACGGTGGGGCCGCCGTACCAGTCCATGTTGGCGCTGGGCTCCACCACGTTGTCCCCGGCGAGGGCCGAGATCGGAATCGCCGTGATCTCGGGGACGCCCAACTCGCTCGCGTACGCGGTGAATTCCTCCGCGATCTTCGCGAAGACCTTCTCCTCGTACGCCACCAGGTCCATCTTGTTGACGGCGAGGACCACGTGCGGGACGCGGAGCAGGGCGGCGACCGCAGCGTGCCGGCGGGTCTGCTCGATGACGCCGTTGCGGGCGTCGACCAGGACCACGGCGAGGTCGGCGGTGGAGGCGCCGGTCACCATGTTGCGGGTGTACTGCACGTGCCCCGGGGTGTCGGCCAGGATGAACCTGCGCCGCGGGGTCGCGAAGTAGCGGTAGGCCACGTCGATGGTGATGCCCTGCTCGCGCTCGGCCCGCAGGCCGTCGGTGAGCAGCGCAAGGTCCGGCGCCTCCTGGCCGCGCTTGAGCGAGGCCGCCTCGACGGCTTCGAGCTGGTCGGTCAGGACCGACTTGGAGTCGTGCAGGAGCCGGCCCACCAGGGTGGACTTGCCGTCGTCGACGGACCCGGCGGTCGCGAAGCGCAGCAGGGTGGTGGCCGACAGATCGGCCAACTGCACCGCAGTGTCAACGGAGTTGGACATTTAGAAGTACCCCTCGCGCTTGCGGTCTTCCATCGCGGCCTCGGACATCTTGTCGTCGGCGCGGGTGGCGCCCCGCTCGGTGAGCCTCGATGCGGCGATCTCGGTGATGACGGCGTCCAGCGTCGTGGCGTCGGAGTCGACGGCGCCGGTGCAGGACATGTCGCCGACGGTGCGGTAGCGCACCAGGCGGGTCTCGACCGTCTCGTCGGCCTTGGGGCCGCCCCACTCGCCGGCGGTCAGCCACATCCCGGACCGCTGGAACACCTCGCGCTCGTGGGCGAAGTAGATCTCCGGCAGGTCGATGTCCTCGCGGGCGATGTACTGCCACACGTCCAGCTCGGTCCAGTTGGACAGCGGGAACACGCGGACGTGCTCGCCGGGGGCGTGCCGGCCGTTGTAGAGCTGCCACAGCTCGGGGCGCTGGCGCCGCGGGTCCCACTGCGAGAACTCGTCGCGCAGCGAGAACACCCGCTCCTTGGCGCGGGCCTTCTCCTCGTCCCGGCGGCCGCCGCCGAACACCGCGTCGAAGCGGTGCTGCTGGATGGCCTCCGTCAGCGGCACCGTCTGCAGCGGGTTGCGCGTGCCGTCGGGCCGCTCACGCAGCTTGCCGGCGTCGATGTACTCCTGCACCGAGGCGACGTGCAGGCGAAGACCGTGCTCGGCCACCACCCGGTCGCGGTAGGCGAGGACCTCGGGGAAGTTGTGCCCGGTGTCCACGTGCAGCAGGGTGAAGGGCACGGCCGCCGGAGTGAACGCCTTCAGCGCCAGGTGCAGCATGACGATCGAGTCCTTGCCACCGGAGAAAAGGATCACCGGCCGCTCGAACTCACCCGCCACCTCACGGAAGATGTGCACCGCTTCGGACTCCAGCGCGTCCAGGTGGCTGAGCGCGTACGGGCTGTCGACGCCCTCGCCCACGGTGACTGCCGACGTCATGCCAGGCCCCTCTCGGTGAGCAGCGCGAGAAGCGATGCCGCGGACTCCTGCACGGTCTGGGTGTGCGACTCGATCCGCAGATCCGGCGCATCGGGCGCCTCGTACGGGTCGTCGACGCCGGTCAGACCGCTGATCTCGCCCGCAGCCTGCTTGGCGTACAGGCCCTTCACATCGCGTACGGAGCAGACCTCCACCGGCGTCGCGACGTGCACCTCCAGATAGGCGGTGCCCTCGCTCTGGTGGCGCTTGCGGACGGCCGCGCGGCTGTCGGCGTAAGGGGCGATCACCGGGACGAGCGCCTTCACGCCGTTGGCGGCGAGCAGTTCGGCGACGAAGCCGATCCGCTGCACATTGGTGTGCCGGTCCTCGCGGCTGAAGCCGAGGCCCGCCGAGAGGAACTCGCGGATCTCGTCGCCGTCGAGCACCTCCACCCGGTGGCCGCCCTCGCGCAGCCTGCCCGCGAGCTCGTACGCGATGGTGGTCTTGCCGGCGCTCGGCAGACCGGTCAGCCAGATGGTGGCTCCCGCCTCCGTCACGCTCATCGAAGTCTCCTGATCACTCTTTTGACGGTCCGTCATCCGTGCAGCCCGCACTCGGTCTTGTTGCGTCCGGCCCAGCGCCCCGCGCGGGCGTCCTCGCCCTCGGCGACCCGGCGGGTGCAGGGCGCGCAGCCGATCGACGGGTAGCCGTCCATGAGGAGGAGGTTGGTGATCACACCGTGCTCCGCGATGTAGGCGTCCACGTCGTCCTGCGTCCAGCGGGCGATCGGCGACACCTTGACCTTCTGCCGCTTCTCGTCCCAGCCGACGACCGGGGTGTTCGCCCGGGTCGGGGACTCGTCGCGGCGCAGCCCGGTGGCCCAGGCGGCGTACGCGCCGAGGCCCTCCTCCAGGGGCTTGATCTTGCGCAGGGCGCAGCACAGGTCGGGGTCGCGGTCGTGCAGCCCAGGGCCGTACTCGGCGTCCTGCTCGGCGACGCTCTGGCGCGGGGTCAGCGTGATGACGTTGACGTCCATCACCTCGGCGACCGCGTCCCGGGTGCCGATGGTCTCGGGGAAGTGGTAGCCGGTGTCGAGGAACACCACGTCCACGCCGGGCATCGCGCGCGAGGCGAGGTGGGCCACGACCGCGTCCTCCATCGAGGACGTGACGCAGAACCGCTTGCCGAAGGTGTCGGCCGCCCACCGCAGGATCTCCAGGGGCGAGGCCTCTTCGAGGTCCCGGCCCGCCTGCTCGGCGAGCGCCTTGAGCTCTCCGGCGGTGCGCTCATCGGTCCGAGTGGCCGTCATATCGCTTCCCCTCCACGCTCGTTGCGCTGAACTCCACGGGCGAGCAGCCCGAGGAACTTCAGCTGGAAGGCCCGGTTGCACGCCGCGCATTCCCACGCGCCGTGTCCGGTCTCGTTGGGACGCAGGTCCTCGTCACCGCAGTACGGGCAGTGGAAGGGGGCCGCACGCTCGCTCATGACAGGGCCTCCTCGCTCGCGCGGGCGGTCCAGGCGGCGAACCGCTCGCCCTCGGTGCGCTCCGCCTGGAAGCGCGTGAGGACCCGCTCGACGTAGTCGGGCAGCTCGGCCGAAGTGACCTTGAGGCCGCGGACCTTGCGGCCGAAGCCGGCCTCCAGTCCGAGCGCGCCGCCCAGGTGCACCTGGAAGCCCTCGACCTGGTTGCCCTCGCTGTCCAGGACCAGCTGGCCCTTGAGACCGATGTCGGCGACCTGGATGCGGGCGCAGGAGTTGGGGCAGCCGTTGATGTTGATGGTGATGGGCTCGTCGAACTCCGGGATGCGGCGCTCCAGTTCGTCGATGAGCGAGGCGCCGCGCGCCTTCGTCTCGACGATGGCCAGCTTGCAGAACTCGATGCCGGTGCAGGCCATGGTGCCGCGCCGGAACGGCGAGGCGTTGACCTTGAGGCCGAGCGCCTCCAGACCGGCCACGAGCGAGTCGACGCGGTCCTCCGCGACGTCGAGCACGATCAGCTTCTGCTCGGCGGTGGTACGCAGGCGGCCCGAGCCGTGCGTCTCGGCGAGCTCGGCGATCTTGCTCAGGGTGGCGCCGTCGACGCGTCCGACGCGGGGCGCGAAGCCGACGTAGAAGCGGCCGTCGTTCTGGCGGTGCACTCCGAGGTGGTCGCGCCAGACCTCCCCCGGCTGCTCGGGCGCGGGCCCGTCGAGCAGCTCGCGCTTGAGGTACTCGTCCTGGAGGACCTGGCGGAACTTCTCCGGGCCCCAGTCGGCGACCAGGAACTTCAGACGGGCGCGGGTGCGCAGGCGGCGGTAGCCGTAGTCGCGGAAGATCGAGATGACGCCCTCGAAGACGTCCGGCACCTCGTCCAGGGGCACCCAGGCGCCGAGCCGCACGCCGAGCTTGGGGTTGGTGGACAGGCCGCCGCCGACCCACAGGTCGAAGCCGGGCCCGTGCTCGGGGTGTTCGACGCCGACGAACGCGATGTCGTTGATCTCGTGCGCGACGTCCAGCTGCGGGGAGCCCGAGACGGCCGACTTGAACTTGCGGGGCAGGTTGGAGAAGGCCGGGTTGCCGATGAAGCGGCGCTGGATCTCGTCGATGGCCGGGGTGCCGTCGATGATCTCGTCCGCGGCGATCCCGGCGACGGGCGAGCCGAGGATGACACGCGGGGTGTCGCCGCAGGCCTCGGTGGTGGACAGGCCGACCGCTTCGAGGCGGTTCCAGATCTCCGGGACGTCCTCGATGCGGATCCAGTGGTACTGGATGTTCTGCCGGTCGGTGAGGTCGGCGGTGCCGCGCGCGAACTCCTGCGAGATCTCGCCGATCACCCGCAGCTGCTCGGTGGTCAGCCGGCCGCCGTCGACGCGGACGCGGAGCATGAAGTACTCGTCGTCCAGCTCCTCCGGCTCCAGGATCGCGGTCTTGCCGCCGTCGATGCCCTGCCGGCGCTGGGTGTAGAGCCCCCACCAGCGCATCCGGCCGCGCAGGTCGTTGGGGTCGATCGAGTCGAAGCCGCGCTTGGAGTAGATCGTCTCAATGCGTGTCCGCACATTGAGACCGTCGTCGTCCTTCTTGAACTGCTCGTTCCCGTTGAGGGGCGTGAAATGGCCGGCGGCCCACTGGCCTTCACCACGGTGGCGGCCCGGCTTGCGGCGGGGCGTCGTGGGGGCAGGGTTTTCTGGGGTGGCGGCCATGGCATATGTCCTTCGGGACTGCAGGTGGGCGGCTCTGACCTGCACACTCGCGCTTCGGCGCGGCGGTGCGCAGTCAGGTACTGAGGGAAAGAGATCGCGGCGTTGCTGGAGGCGTCAGCGTGCCGGACAGATGGCGCTGGACATGCGGCCGAGGTCGACGTGCCGCCGACTCACCAAGGCAATTCCAGTTCCAGACATGACGGAAGCGTGTCACGGGACTTTAGACCCAGTCCACCACTATCCAGAATGTGGACATTGGTGTCCCGAATGATGGGACGGTGTGTCCCGGGTCACCCGGGGGCGTGCCCGCGCGGCTCAGAACGCCCCCGGCCACGGACCCGGCGCGACCGCCTCCTCGGCCTGCTCCTCCTTGGTCTCGAAGAGCTTGAAGCCGCGCCGCAGATAGTTGTCCATGGCGTGCTCCCCGTCCAGTGAGCAGGTGTGCAGCCACACCCGCTCGGTGGCGGGCAGTTCCGGCCAGCGCTCGGCCAGGTCCCAGGCCCGGCGGATCCCGTACGACAGGAGATGGCCGCCGATCCGCCGGCCGCGGAAGGCGGGGATCAGGCCGAAGTAGACGATCTCCACCGAGCCGCCGGGCTGAGCCTCCAGCTCGACGTAGCCCGCGGGCGTCCCCCGGTCGTAGGCCACCCAGGTCTCCGTGCCCGGTTTCGCCAGGGCCTGCTCCCACTCGGCGTACGACATGCCCAGGCGGTCGGTCCACATGATGTCGCCGCCGACCGCTGTATAGAGGAAGCGGCTGAACTCCGGCGAGGGGACCTCGGCGCGCACGATCGTGAGGTCGCCGGACGGCTCGGCGGCGGGCCGCAGATCGTCGACGGAGGTCTGCTCGAGGGACCAGGTGGTCACGGTGATACTCATGCGGGCCAGGCAATCATGCGGCGCGCGATGCTTCCAACGCAGGTCAGGGGCGGCGGCCCCGGGCCAGTTTCACCGCCGGGGACGAGGAGTGGGGGAGCAGGTCCGCCGCGCGCTCCGGCCGGATCACCTCCACGCGTACGTCCTCGCTGAAGCGGTACGGGCGGTGCGCGAGGACCTCGGCGAGACCGCGGCGAAGGCGTGACATCTCGGCCCGTACGGTCACCGTGCGCGTCGGGTCCTCGAAGATGTCCTGCGCGAGCTGGGCGGCGCTGCGGCCCTCCCGGTTCTGGGCCAGGACGAACAGCAGCTCGGCGTGGCGGGGGCTGAGCTCCTGCGTCCAGCTGCCCGCGTCGCCCGAGACGGTCACCGAGCAGCGCCGGGCCCGGCTGAGGTCGAGCACGACCCGCCGGTCCTTCGAGGCGCCCGCGCCGCCGCCCTCCCCGTCGACCTGGACGAGCCGGCCGCCGGGCAGCGGCTCGATGGTGCACATGCCGAGCGAGGGCAGCCACACCCGGCCCGAGCGCGGCGACCTCGGCAGCGTGAGCCGGTCGGTGGGCGGCATGCCGGTGACCGCGGCCACCCAGCCGTTGTCGTCGACGGCGAGCGCACGCCCGCCGATCCGGCACAGGACCGGCGCGGCCACCGTGCGCAGCCGCTCCAGGGCGGCGAAGTGCCGGTTGCGCAGCTCGGCCGTGGCGAGCCGGGTCACCGACGTCACGAAGGACAGTGTGGCCGGATGCATGCTGCTGAGCGGCCCGCTGATGTCCACCACCCCCAGCAGCCGACCGTCGCGCGGGTCGACGATGGGCGCGCCCGCGCAGGTCCACGCGTGGTGGGCGGCGACGAAGTGCTCGGCCGAGAACACCTGCACCGGGCGGCCGGTCACGAGCGGGGTGCCCACCCCGTTGGTGCCGACGACCGCCTCGCTCCAGTCGGCGCCCACCTCGAAGCCCAGGGTGTCGGCCAGCTTCAGGACCGAGGGGTGCCCCTCGCGCCACAGCAGCCGTCCCTCGGCGTCCGAGACCACCATGATGTGCTGCGCGGCGTCCGCGACCGACACCAGAGCGTCCCGCAGCACCGGAAGGACCTCGGTCAACGGCGAGTGCTGCCTGCGCCGTTCGACCTCGGCCAGGGAAAGCAGCCCGGCGTGGTTCTCCCCGTCCGGACTGAGCCCGCTGTCGAGCACCCGCCGCCAGGACTCCTCGATGTCCGTACGCGGCACCACCTTGGTGCGCCGCCCCTCGAGGGCGGCCGCGCGCATGCTTTTGAGGAGCCGGGTCGCCTCCCGGGAGTCCATCGCGGCCAGCCGGGCCACGTCGAGCGTGTTGGTCTCCACGGAATCCTCCTGCTGTCGACACCGGCGTCCGTCAGGTACTGAGCCCCGCGTGTCCTGAATTCATCGTGCCCGTCCGGGAGTTGGCGCGGGGCGATATGCCCCACATGGTTGCAACCCTTTGCAACTCTCGCGAACGGCCCCGCGGGGGTACGAAAGTGGGAGAGCACCGGAAGTCCGGTCGTCATGCTCCCCCCGTGGACGCATGAGAGCGCGGGGGTGGTGCCGTGTCGGCGCAGCACCACCCCCGACGGACCCTTCCGGCCGCGGTGCGGCCTTCCTCTCACACCTCGGCGCGGGCCCGCTCCACCACGGACGCCAGATCCAGCGAGTGCGGCAGCGTCCCGAACGCCGCCCCCCAGTCGCCGCCGAGCCGCGAGGCACAGAACGCGTCCGCGACCTGAGGCGGAGCCCAGCGCACGAGCAGCGAACCCTGGAGCACAAGGGCCATCCGCTCCACCAGGCGCCGCGCCCGCGCCTCGATGCCGTCCAGGTCGGACAGTTCGGTCAGCAGGTCCTTGATCGCCGCGTCCAGGCGGTGGTCCGCGCCGCGCGCCTTGCCGACCTCCTGGAGGAACGCGTTGATCGCCTGCGGCTCGCGCTGGAGCGCCCGCAGCACGTCCAGGGCCTGGACGTTGCCCGAGCCCTCCCAGATCGAGTTCAGCGGAGCCTCCCGCAGCAGCCGCGGCATCCCGGACTCCTCGACGTACCCGTTGCCGCCGAGGCATTCGAGCGCCTCGCCCGCCACCGGCGTGCACCGCTTGGTGACCCAGTACTTCGCGGCAGGCACCGCGAGCCGCAGAAACGCCCGCTCCTCCTCGGTGTCGGCGTCATAGGCGGCCGCGAGCCGCAGCGCGAGCGTGGTCGCCGCCTCCGACTCCAGGGCCAGATCGGCGAGCACGTTGCGCATCAGCGGCTTCTCGACGAGCAACCCACCGAACGCACTTCGGTACGAGGCGTGGTGGACCGCCTGCGCGACGGCCTGCCGCATGATCGCGGCCGAGCCGATCACGCAGTCGAGCCGGGTCGCCGCGACCATCTCGATGATGGTGCGCACCCCGCGCCCCTCCTCACCGACCCGGCGCGCCCACGTCCCGTCGAACTCGACCTCGCTCGACGCGTTCGACCTGTTGCCCAGCTTGTCCTTGAGCCGCTGGATCGCGAACACATTGCGCGTGCCGTCCGCCAGGACGCGCGGCACCAGGAAGCACGTGAGCCCGCCCGGCGCCTGCGCGAGCACCAGGAAGCCGTCGCTCATCGGCGCCGAACAGAACCACTTGTGCCCGGTCAGGACGTACTCGCCGTCGGCGGAGAGCGGCACCGCGGACGTCGTGTTCGCCCGTACGTCGCTGCCGCCCTGCTTCTCCGTCATGCCCATCCCGAAGAGCACCCCGCCCTTCTCGGCGGCGGGCCGCAGCCCCTCCTCGTACACGTGCGAGGTGAGCCGCGGCTCCCACTCGGCGGCGAGCGCCGGGTCGGTGCGCAGCGCGGGCACCGCCGCGTGCGTCATGGAGACGGGGCATCCGTGCCCGCCCTCGGCCTGCGTCCACACCAGGAACCCGGCCGCCCGCCGCACATGCCCGGCGGGCCGCCCCCAGGCGTCGGTGAGCCCGGCGGACACGGCCTTGCCGAGCAGCCGGTGCCAGCTGGGATGGAACTCGACCTCGTCGACGCGGTTGCCGTACCGGTCGTGGGTGCGCAGCTTCGGCGGGTTCTCGTTCGCCAGCACACCCCACTCCTGGGCCTGGGCCGATCCCGCGGTCTTTCCGAGGCCCGCGAGCTCCTCTCGTACCTCGTCGACGAGCTCCGGTGCGGTGTGCCGCTCGACCGCCTCGGCCAGGGCCCGGTCGGCGGTGAAGACGTCGTACCCCACCAGGGGCGGAGCCTGGTTGGTCACTGTGTGGGTGGTGGCTGCCATGCCGATACGGTAAGGACGTGCAGCCAGCAAATGAAACACCCGAGCGGACATCCGGCCGCCTCCATCGGGCCCGCGTCCTCTACCGCAACGTCTCGAAGCGGAAATTGGGCTGGCTGCTCCTCAAGGACACCGTCAACTCCTGCGTCGAGTACCGCATCCTGGGCCTGGCTGCCGAGGCCGCCTTCTTCACGCTCCTCTCGCTGCCTCCGCTGCTGCTCAGTGTCATCGCCCTGCTCGGTTACGTGGACGGCTGGACGAGCACCCACACCGTCGCCAGCATCGAGCAGAACATCCTGAACGCGGCCGGAACCGTCCTGTCCGACCGCGGGGTGCACGAGTTCGCCCAGCCGCTCCTCGACGACGTCACCAAGGGCAAACGCCCGGAAATCGTCTCCATCGGCTTCGCCATTGCCCTGTGGTCGGGCTCGCGCGCGGTCAACGTCTTCATCGACACCATCACCGTGATGTACGGGCTCGACGGGCACCGCGGCATCGTCAAGACCCGGCTGCTCTCGCTGCTCCTGTACATCGTCGCGCTCCTGATCGGCGCCGTCGTGCTGCCGCTCGCGGTGGTCGGCCCGGACCGGGTGGTGGAGCTGGTCCCGTGGGGCACGGACGTGATCAGTTTCCTGTACTGGCCGACGATGATCCTGCTGTCCATCGCGTTCCTGACCACCCTCTTCCACGTCTCGGTGCCGGTCCGCTCGCCGTGGATCGAGGACGTGCCGGGCGCCCTGGTGGCTCTCGCGATGTGGGTGCTCGGCTCGTTCCTGCTGCGGATCTATCTGACCAGCACGGTCGAAGGTCCCACCATCTACGGCTCGCTCGCGGCCCCCATCGCGGTGCTGCTGTGGATCGGCATCTCGGCGTTCGCGGTCCTGGTCGGCGCGGCCGTCAACGCGGCCATCGACCGGGTCTGGCCGTCGGTCGCCACGGCCGCCGCCCGCGCCGCCAGCGACCGGGTGCGCACCGCGCAGGCCGCCCAGCTCGTGGCCCGCTCCCAGCCGGTCCAGCCGATGCTCTTCGACGACGGTGAGGACGGCGACGAGGCGGGCGACCCGGGGATGCCGTCCGAGTTCCCCGAGCGCTGGTCGAGGTTCCTGCCCCCGGACGACGTGAAGTCCCGCCTGCACACCGCGAAGAAGCCCGAGGACAAGCCTCAGGAGAAGCCCTCGCGCGACCACGACTGACGGGCAGGCGTGACAGGCCCGGGACTACCCTCGAAGCATGTACCGAGAGCGGCCGTCACGGCTGTGCGGCGCCTTCGTGTGGACCCGGACCGTGGCCGGCGACGACGCGCGCCCCGTCCTTCCGGACGGCTGCATGGATCTGCTCTGGTGCGAGGGCCGCCTCCTGGTGGCGGGCCCCGACACCCACGCGTACGTGCCCGAAGCGGCCCCCGGCACGAGGTATGCGGGGATCCGGTTCGCGCCCGGTGCCGGCCCCGCCGTCTTCGGCGTCCGGGCCCACGAGCTGCGCGACACCCGGGTGGCGCTCGACGGGATCTGGCCCGGCGCCGAGGTGCGCGCCCTTGCCGAACGGATCGGGGAGGCAGCCCACCCGGCCGCCGCCCTCGAAGCCGTCGCCCTGACGAAGACGCCAGGACCCGACCCGCTGACCCGCGCGGTGGCGGACCGCCTTGCCGCCGGATGGAGCGTGCGGGCCACCGCCGCCGAGGCCGGGCTCGGCGCCCGCCAGCTGCACCGCCGCTGCCTCGACGCCTTCGGCTACGGGCCGAAGACGCTGGCCCGCATCCTGCGCCTCCAGCGCGCCCTGGACCTCGTACGCCGGGGCGTGCCGTACGCCGAGGCCGCTCTCGCCGCCGGCTGCGCCGACCAGGCGCACCTCGCCCGCGAGATGCGCGCGCTGGCCGGGATGACGCTGACCGACTACGCGAGCGCCGCGAACAGCGAGACCTCCACGCCGTCCGGGTCGTGGACGACCGCGTAGCGCTGGCCCCAGAACGCGTCCCACGGCTTGAGGTGGCCGTCGTACCCGGCCGCCATCAGCGCCTCGTACGTGGCGTCGACCTCGGCGGGCGAGTCGCAGGCGAAGGCGAGGCCCGTACGGCCGCCGCCCTCGGGGCGCGTCCAGTCGGGGTCGAAGGAGCGGATGGTTTCCTCGGTGTCCCACAGGACGCGCGTGCCGCCGGGGAGCGTGCACTCCACATGCGGCTGGGTGTCCGCGTCGGCCGGGACGTCCAGGCCGAGGCGGCGGTAGAAGGCGAGCGATGCGGCCATGTCGGCCGCTACCAGGCCGATGGCGTCGAGTCGTGGAGTCATGCCCTCACCGTAGGCAGCGAGGCCGAGGCGGGTCTTGTACGAAACGGACACGCGGCGGCCGTCACAGGTCGTTGCCCGCGTACGACAGGTTGAAGCTCTTGTTGGCGAGGGGGAAGTCCGGGACGATCGTGTCCGCCAGGGCGACCGGCAGCGCCGGCCAGTTGAAGAACGACGGGTCCACCGGCTTCACGCGGGTCAGCGTGCCGTCGGGGGTGAGTTCGACGCGCGTGGTGATCGCCCCGCGCCAGCCCTCGGCGATCCCGGTTCCGCTGGTGCCCGCGGGGCGCCTCGGCAGCGGCACCGTCATGTCGCCGGGACGCAGCTCCGCCGCGAGCCGCGCCGCGAGTTCGAGCGAGGCCTGCGCTTCCTCGGCCCGCACCAGGAACCGGGCGAGGACATCGCCCGAGGCCTGCGTCGCGGGCACCTGCGGGCGGCCCTCGGTGGTGAAGGGATGGCCGAAGCGCGCGTCGGCGCTCAGACCGCTCGCCCGCGCCACATAGCCCAGGCACCCCAGGTCCCGCGCCGCCTGCGCGCCGAGCGCGGCCGTGCCGGTGAACCGGTCGCGTACCGTCGCGTGGCCGAGGGCGAGATCCGTGATCTCCCCGAGGTCCACGGCGACCCGCGCCAGCAGCGCCGGGTCCGGCACCGAGGCGAGGCGGGCACCGCCGGGCACGACCGCGCCGCGCAGCAGCCGGTGGCCCGTCGTCGCGTCGGCCAGCCGCAGCAACTGCTCCCGGATGCGCTGCGCATGGGAGTTGAGGACACCGTGGCCGACGTCGTTGCAGAGCGCCCCGAGGTCGGCGACGTGATTGTGCAGCCGCTCCAGTTCGAGCACCAGCGCCCGAGCCCGGCGGGCCTCCTCGGACACCTCGACGCCGTACGCCTCCTCCACCGCGAGGCAGTACGCGAGCCCGTGCCCGACCGCGGTGTCCCCGCTGACGCGCTCGGCGAGCCGCATCCCGCCCGCCGCGTCCCGCCCCTCGAAGAGCTTCTCGATCCCCTTGTGCACGAACCAGAGCCGCGCCTTGAGCCGGATGATGGTCTCGCCGACCACCGAGAACCGGAAGTGCCCCGGCTCGATGAGCCCGGCGTGCACGGGACCCACCGGGATCTCGTACACCCCGTCCCCCTCGACCGCCAGGAACGGATAGGGCCCCTCCTGCTCGCCGAACGGCGGCGCGGCCCCGGCGTCGGGCCGCATCGGGTACCAGCCGCGCGGCCAGTGGTAGTGGCGTACCAGCCGGTGCGGGAGCGGGTGCTCGCGCGGCACCACGCCGTGCAGATCCCGCATCTCGCGCTCGAACCGCCCGGCGGGGAAGGAGAGGTGGGCCAGCGTGGGCACGGACGGCTGGTCCGGATCGAGGCGTACGTGGAGTTCGGTACGGGTGTCCGGCGGCCCCGAGACGAACAGGTACACCACCCGTACGGCGCCCTCGTCGTGGTGCGCGGCCACCAGCGCGAGCCGCTGCCCCGAATCGAGCAACTTACGTACCTGGCAAGGGAGTTCGGGAGCGCCGATCTCCTCGGTCCTGCGGTTCATCGGGCGGCCCCCGCGGCGATGTCCGCGGCCGCGGTGAGCAGCGGAAGCAGCGGTTGTACGGTCAGGCCGAGCGCGGCACAGCACAGCAGTCCGGCGCCGAGCGGCAGCCCGCGGGCCGCGCCGATCCGTACCGGCGCGGTGAGATCACCCGGGGCCGGGCCGAGCACCATCTTGGCGGTGCGGGCGGCGAGAGCCGCGAACGCGACCAGGGCGAGCAGCAGGGCGACGGCGAGCGGCCACCCCATCCCGGCCGCGAAACCGGCCCGTGCCAGGCCGAGTTCGGAGGCGAACAGGGCGAACGGCGGCAGCCCGAGCAGCGCCACGACGGACAGCGCGAGCGCCCCGCCGAGCCCCGGCGAGAGCGCGATCAGCCCCCGGACCCGGCCGATCCGCGAGGTCCCCCGCAGCTGGAGCAGTTGCCCGGACGCGCAGAACGCCACGGTCTTGGCGAGCCCGTGACCGGCGATGTGCAGCAGCACCGCCGACAGGGCGAGCGGCCCGCCGAACGAGGCGCCGAGCGCGATGAGCCCCATGTGCTCCATGCTCGAATACGCCAGCATCCGCTTGCAGTCGCGCTGCGCGAGCAGCAGCCCGGCCGCAAGCGCGAGGGTGAGCAGCGCGATAGCGGCGAGCAGCCCGCGGGCGAAGCCGGTGCCGAGAGCCAGGTCTCCGATCACCTTGAACCGCAGCACCGCGCAGAACGACACCGCGAGCAGCACCCCGGACATCAGCGCCGACACGGGCGAGGGCGCCTGGCTGTGCGCGTCCGGAAGCCAGGCGTGCAGCGGTACGAGCCCGGCCTTGGCGCCGTAGCCGAGCACGACCAGGGCGATGCCGAGCCGGGTGACGTTCGGGTCGAGGCTGCCCGCGTGCGCGACCAGGACCCGCCAGTCGAGCGCGCCTGCCTCCGGGATGCCGGCCCGGCGGGCGGCGTAATAGATGAGCACGGTGCCGAGGAAGGCGAGCGCGATGCCCGCCGAGCAGATCACCACGTACTTCCAGGCCGCCTCGACGGAGGTGCGGGTGCGGCGGTGACCGACGAGGAACGCGGTGACGACGGTGGTCGCCTCCACCGCCACCCACAACACGCCCAGATTTCCGGCGAGTACGGCCAGGCACATCGCGGCGAGGAAGGCGTGCACCAGGAGGTGGTAGCGGTGCACGGTCCGGTCGGCGGCCCGCCCGGCCGCCCGCTCCCCGGCCAGATGGGCGGGCCCCGCCGCGACGGCGAGAGCCGCCACGGCCCCGACGACGAGCAGCATCCACACGGTGAGCGCGTCCGCCCGCAGCACCTCGCCGAACGCCGACACGGGCCCGGTGGAGGAGACGTGGGAGGCGAGTGCGACCCCGGATGCGAGCATCGAGGCGGGGGAGACGAGTCCTGCCCAGCCTCTGGTCCGGGGTGGGGGCGGTGACGGCTCCGGGCCGGCCGGCAAGGCGCGGTCGGGAGATGCGGCGCCGCCCGAGCCGACACGAGCCAGAACACGTACCGGCGCCTTGCGGGCGGCCGGAATACGCACGTGCGTATCGGCCCGCCCGGCGGCCAGGGCGTGCCCCGCGCAGACGGTGAGCGGGACGGCCACGGGGGTTACCAGCAGCAGGGTGGTGAACATGCGAACCTCGTCAGTCGCGACATGCGGCCCCTCCGGCGATCGAGGAGCGGGGTCTGGGGCGGCGCCCCCGCGCGGCGGAGCCGCACAGTGTCGCAGCGGGAAGGGGTGGGGTGGGGGAAACTCAATCGTGCAGCCCCTGAAGGTCGTCGATCCGTGCCGCCGACCCGAACGCGTCCCGCATCCGCGTCGTGAGGATGTGCAGCACGAGCACCGCGAGCAACAGGTCGAAGGACACCCCGAGTTCGACGATCAGCGGCACCCCGGACGCCGCGAGGAACGCGATCGCCGTGATCCCGTTGTCGAGCAGCAGGAACCCGATGACCTGGGCGGCCGCGTGCCGCCGGGTGGCCAGGACGAAGAAGCCGATCAGGACGACCGCGAGGCCCACCGGCAGCGCCCGGGTGACCGGGTTCGGGTTCAGCGCCACGAGCGGCCGGGCGACCACGTACGCGAGGAGCGTCAGGGCAGCGGCCGTGAGGAGCGAGCCCGCCCCGTTGACCAGGGGCTGTGTTTCCTCGGGGGTGCCGCTGCCGGCGAGGGCGCGGCGCAGCAGGTAGGGGAGCGCCCCGGCCCGGAGCAGTCCGATGCCGACGGACACCGAGACCAGGTCCCAGCGTGTCTCGTGCAGGCCGATGAGCGCCGCGACGCCCGCCAGGGCCACGCCTTGAAGGGTGAACGCTCTTACCTCCGCGGCGAGTTCGCGCCGCCACAGCATGAGCACCGCCGCGAGCAGGAAGGCCCCGCAGCACAGGTCGAGCAGCTTGGTGAACAGCGTGTCGCTCAGCACCGGCTCACGCCCCGCTCAGAAAGTACGAAGCCGTCACCGCGAGCAGCGACAGCAGGAACGAACCGGCGAGAAGCTCGGGCACCCGGAAGAGCCGCAGCTTCGCCCAGAACACCTCCGCCGCCGCGAGCACGGCCCCGAGCAGCGCCACCTTCCCCGCGCACACCGCGAGGCCGATGGCCAGCGCGCCCGCCGAGGCGGTCGTGGCGATGCCCCAGGGCGCGAACAACGAGGCGAGCAGGCCGAGCAGCACGGTGAGCCGCATCTGGGCGCCGAGTTCGACGAGCGCAAGGTCGGGGCCCGCGTACTCCAGGACCATCGCCTCGTGCACCATGGTCAGTTCGAGGTGGGTGGAGGGGTTGTCGACGGGCAGGCGCCCGGTCTCGGCGAGTACGGCCACCGCGAGGGCGGCCGTGGCGAGCAGCCCGGCGGGCGAGACGAGCCGGTCGGGGTCCGAGAGCGCGCCCGAGACGATCGCCGGAAGGTTGGTCGAGCCGGTCGGCAGCGACAGGGCGAACACCGAGACCAGGATGGTCGGTTCGACGAGCGCGGCCAGGGTCATCTCGCGGGACGCGCCCATCCCGCCGAACGCCGTCCCGCTGTCGAGCCCGGCCAGCGCGAGCGTGACCGTGCCGAGCGCGAGCAGCGCCACCACCACGATAAGGTCCGAACTCCCGCTCACCACCGTGGCGGTCGAGGCCAACGGCACCAGCGCCGCGACCACGGCGGTCGTCGCGACCAGGAGCACGGGGGCCGCGCGGAACGCCGGGCCCGTGCCGAGCGAGGTCACCGCCTCCTTGCGCAGGAGCTTGCGCAGGTCCCGCCAGGGCTGGCCGACACCGGCCCCGGCCCGCCCCTCCAGCCTCGCCCGCACCTGCCGCATCAGCCCGCAGAGCAGCGGCGCACCGGCCACGACACCGCCCACCTGTACGGCCACCGCGGCCGCTCCGATGACGCTCACCAGCCCACCGCCAGAACGAGAAGCAGCGAGACCAGGCCGAAGAAGCCGTAGCCGAGATAGAGGTGGATCGACCCGGTGGCCAGGCGTCGAGCAGACCGCCCGGCGGCGGCCAGGGCTGCGAGGACCGGACGGTAGAGCCGGTGCTCGATCCGGTCGGGCACCCGGTGTCTGAACCGCACCCGTTCCTCCAGGTAGGCGAACTCCCGTACCGGCGTGACGCTGACGTCCTGCTCGGGCGCGAGCACATGCTGGAAGACGCGTTGCAGCGGCTCGGCGAACGACGTCGCCGTGTACGTCATACGGGCCGTCGGCGCACCGCCCCCGCAGTCCCACAGCTTGGCGCCGGTGCGCCGGGGCCGCCGCGCCACCAGGCGTACGAGGGTGGCCGTGGCAAGGGCGGCGAGGGTGAGGGCGAGCGCGATCCACAGCGGCGCGAGCCCACCGGAGACGGTCCGCAGCCGCACCCCGGCGCCCCCGCCGACCGCCGGCTCGGCGCCCGCGACGATCACCACCCGGTCGAGCGCAGGCCCCAACTCCCCGGGAAACAGGGCGAGAGCGGCACAGGCGAGGGCGAGCAGTCCCATTCCGGCGAGCACCGCGGGCGGGCTCTCCTCGGCCCCGGCCGCCGCCTCGCCGCGCGGCCGGGCGAAGAACCCGACGCCGAACGCCTTCACGAAGACGGCCGCCGAGAGCCCGGCGCTCAGCGCGATCACCGCGACCGCGAGCGGCAGCACCACGGCCGTCGCCATGCCCGGCACCGCGAGGCCGTGGATCAGCGACTGGAGCAGCAGCCACTCCCCGGCGAAGCCGTTGCCGGGCGGCAGCGCCACCGCGCCGAGCGCGCCCACCGCGAACAGCGCCGCCGTGACCGGCATCCGGGCGCGCAGACCGCCCAGCATGTCCAGATCACGTACGCCCGTCGCGCGCACCACCGAGCCGGCCGCGCAGAACAACAGGCCCTTGAACGCGGAGTGGTTGACGAGGTGGAGCAGCGCCGCGGCGAGGGCGAGACCGGCCAGGCGCCTGTCGCCGTCGGCCGCGAACAGGCCTCCTGCGCCGACCCCGACGAGCACCAGACCCATGTTCTCGCTGGAGGAGTACGCGAGCAGCCGCTTGAGGTCGGATGCCATCGCGGCGTGCAGAATCCCGTACACGGCGGACACTCCGCCCGTGCCCATCAGTACGAGCCACCACCAGGGCGAGCCCCCGCCGAGCAGGTCGAGCCCGAAACGGATGATCCCGTACACCCCGAGGTTGACCATCGTCGCGCTCATCAGCGCCGAGACGGGGTCCGGCGATTCGGTGTAGGCGCGCGGCAGCCAGGCGTGCAGCGGGGCGATCCCGGCCTTCGAGGTGAACGCCACGGCGAGCAGCGCGAAGACCGTGCCGCGCCAGGTGGGCCCCAACTCACCTGCCGCTGCGCGCAGTTCGGGGAAGGTCTGGCCGCCGGCCAATGCGGCGAACAGCGCGAGCCCGCCGAGCAGGGCCACGAAGCCGAGCTGGGTCAGTACCGCGTACCAGACCCCGGCCTCGCGTACCGCGCGCCTCTGCCGGTGCTCGCCGAGCACCAGGACCAGCGAGCCGATCGCCATCAGCTCCCACAGGAGCAGGAACGTCGAGACGGAACCGGCGGCCGGGACGAGCACGAGGACGGCACCGAACCCCGGCAGGACCCAGCTCGCGGTCCGCGACGCACGCCCATACCCGGCCGCGTACATGGCGACCGCGAGCACCACCGCGCCCGCGACGGCCATGAACAGGCCCGAAAGGGCGTCCACCTCCAGGCGCACCCCGCCGAGCGGAAGCAGCCAGGGCAGGTCGGCACTCCAGTGCCCGCCGCCGAGCGCGGCCACGCCCGCGGCGAGGCCGGCTGCCCCCACTCCGGCGGTCAGCGTGCCGCCGGCCGCGCTCACCGGCCCGTCACCGTGCGCAGGGCCGCGACGATCTGTTCCGGGCGCGGTGGGCAGCCGGGCACCGTGAGGTCGACGTCCACGACATCGGCGACGGCTCCCTCGATCCCGTAACCCCCGCTGAATTCACCGCAGTCGAGGGCGCAGTCGCCGACCGCCACGACCACGTTCGGCTCCGCCGTCGCGGCCACCGTGCGGCGCAGCGGCACCTTCATGTTGCGCGTGACCGGGCCCGTCACCAGGACGACGTCCGCGTGCCGCGGCGACGGCACCAGGTGGGCGCCGTACCGCTCGGCGTCGTACACCGGCCCGAAGGCCGCGGCGATCTCGATCTCGCAGCCATTGCACGATCCGGCGTCCACGCAGCGGACCTGCGCCGATCCGGCCAGCGCGGGGAAGTCCCCGGGCTTCGGGCGCGGCGGGGCGTCCTCCGCCACCCGCCCGGTCTCACGGATCTTGCGCAGCAGACTCATGCCCGGCACAACCGGCCATGGCCGGATTCCGGTTACGAGCGGAACGCGGGCTTTGACAAGGTTTGGCCACCCTGAGGGGAGCGGTTGGCCCCCGTGTGGGGTGCGGCTTGCCTGCGACGCCGCATCCCGGCTCCGTTACGCTATTTGCATGGGAGCGCAAATGGAGAGCTGGGACGCGGAGCGGGCCGACCGGGCGGTCACCGTCCTGAAGGCGGTCGCGGACCCCTCGCGGTACCGCCTGCTGTGGGCGCTCAGCGGGGCCGAGCTGCCGGTGAGCGCGCTGGCGGAGCTGCTCGGGGCGCATGTCGCCGCGACGTCGCAGCACCTGGCCAAGCTCCGTTCCGCCGGGCTTGTCACGTCGCGGCGCGACGGCACGCGGATCTTCTACCGCGCGGCGGGGCCGGGCGTACGGGCCCTGCTGGAGGAGGCGTCCGTGGTGGCCCTCGCCGCATCGGCCGAGGGCGTTGCTCCGGCCCCTGCCGCCGAGGCCGCCGCCCCGGTCCGAGCCACTCGCAGGGCCAGAGCCCCGCGCCCGGTCGCCGAGTAGTACCCACCCTGCTTGGGGGGTCGGCCCCCAAGCCCCCGCTCCTCAAACGCCGGAGGGGCTGATTTTCCCCAGCACCGCGAGGCTCGGCGGATCGTGATCCAGCCCGCTGGCGGACTCCCCGGCGCAACCATGCCGTCAAGGGGCGCGGGGAACTGCGCGACCGGCCACAGTCGGCCCGCAGACGAACACCCGCGCTGTTCGTGAAGCAATCCCGGCCCGCCGTCGAATACCGCGTCCCCGCGGAGCGGAAGGCGACGGGGCGGCCCGGGGCTACGCCGTGGCCCCCGCGTCCAGCCGGTACTCCTCGCGCTCCGCGTCGTACCCGTACAGCTCCGCATACCGCCCCCAGTCCGTCGCCGTCTCCAGCTGCTGGGCCACCTGCTCGCTCGTGTAGTGGTGCGCCAGCACATCGCGGAAGAAGCCCGCTCGCAGCGTGCCGTCGGGGCTCTGGCGCAGGCTGGTCGTGATCAGGCGGACCAGGGGGGCGTCCGGCGCGGCCGCCGCGAAGATCTCCTTCGAGCGCCGCACGTCCGCGCCCGCGAACGTCGTGCCCCGGTCGGTCAGGACCAGGTCGTCGCCGCTGACGGCCGCGAAGCCGAGCAGTTCGAGGGCGTCCACCAGCGGCAGGACGTCGTCGATCTCCAGGCCGAGGTCGTCGGCGAGGTCCGCCAGGTCGCAGCTCCCGCCGCGGTGCGCGACCATCTCGGCGAGGCCGGACAGACCGTCCACGCTCGCCCCCGGCAGCGGGGTGTTCGCCGGGGTGCGCCGGTCGGGTTCGAGGCCCTCGGGGCGGCCGGGGAGCCGGGTTTCCTTCGCGCGGCCCGTCATCGTGCGGTAGACCCGGTCGATGAGCTCCTCGAAGGCGGGTGCGTTGCGGTCGCGGGGCCGGTCGAGCCCCACCTCGAAGGTCTCGCGGATCGTGCCGTACGGCCGCGAGCCGAGCACCACGATCCGGTCCGCCATCAGGACCGCCTCCTCGATGTTGTGCGTGACCAGGACGATCGCCCGGGTCGGGAACTGACCCGACTCCCACAGCTCCATCAGCTCGCCGCGCAGGTTCTCCGCCGTCAGCACGTCGAGCGCGGAGAACGGCTCGTCCATCATCAGGACGTCCGGCTCGACGACCAGCGCCCGCGCGAAGCCGACGCGCTGGCGCATGCCGCCCGACAGCTCCTTGGGGTAGGCGGACTCGAAACCGTCGAGGCCGATCAGGTCGATGGCCTGGCGGGCCGCGTCGGAGCGGGCGTCCGCCGGTACGCCCCGGGCCTCCAGGCCCAGCTCGACGTTCTGGAGCACCGTCAGCCAGGGCAGCAGCGCGAAGGTCTGGAACACCATGGCGGTGCCCGGGTTCGCGCCGGTCAGCGGGGCGCCCCGGTAGGACACCGTGCCGGAGCTCGGCGGCACGAGCCCGGCCAGGCAGCGCAGCAGCGTCGACTTGCCCGAGCCCGACTTGCCGAGCAGCGCGACGACCTCGCCGGCCCGCACCTGGAGGTCGATCCCGCCGAGGACGGGCAGCTCGCCGTCGGCGCCGGCGTACGCCTTGGTCAGGCCGACCGTTTCGAGCAGGACCTCGCCGTCGGCCGGGCGGGGCGCGGGGGCGGCGACCGCGTGCCGTGCGTTGCGCAGGGTGCGAAGGGTGTTCAGAACCATGAGGGGGCTCCAGGAAAGCTCAGGGGTGTCAGAGGGCAAAGCGGGTGTCGGCGAGCCGGTACAGGCGGCGCCACAGCAGACGGTTGAGGCCGACGACGTACAGGCTCATCACCGCCACGCCCGCGAGCAGGTGGGGGAAGTCGCCGGAGGCGGTGGCCTTGGCGATGTAGGCGCCGAGGCCGGTGGCCGTCAGGGTCGTGCCGCCGAAGGTGACGACCTCCGCGACGATCGAGGCGTTCCAGGCACCGCCCGACGCGGTGATGCCGCCGGTGACGTACGAGGGGAAGACGCCGGGCAGGATCAGCCGCTTCCAGCGCTGAAGGCCCCGTACGCCGAGGTCGTCCATGGCCTCGCGCAGATCGCTCGGGATCGACATGGCGCCCGCGATGGTGTTGAAGAGGATGTACCACTGGGCGCCGAGCGCCATCAGCAGGATGCCGCCGATGTTGATCGACAGGCCCGTCTTGAGGAAGAACCAGACGGCCAGCGGGAAGAGGAAGTTGGCGGGGAAGCTCGCGAGGACCTGTACGACGGGCTGGGCGATGCGGGTAAGGCGTGGCGAGAAACCGATCTTCACGCCGATCGGCACCCAGACGACGGTGGCCACGGCCACCAGAACGACCACCCGGGCCAGCGTCGCGAGACCGAGCAGCAGCGGCTCTCCGAAGACGCCGAGGCCGGTCTCGTCGTGGAGGTAGCGGCCGAGGTCGAACAGGCCCCACAGGATGAGGGCGCCCGCGACGACGGTGAAGGTGATGTCGCCGGTGCGCCGACGCGCCCCGTCGACGTGCAGCGGCCGGTCGTCGGTGCCGAAGACGCGGCCCGCGCCGCTCAGCGCCCGGCCCACCGGACGCAGCACCGTGCCGAGCAGCCGGGGCCAGTTGGAGCGGCGCAGGAAGTCCAGGACGACCGAGCGCTGGACCTCGCTCGCCTCGGACTGCTCGTTCTTGAACTTCTCGGCCCAGGCGGTCAGCGGCCGCCAGAACAGGAAGTTCACGCCGATGACCATTACGGCCATGGTCAGGATGGCCCAGCCGACCTTGCCGAGGTCGCCGTCGGTGACGGCGGCGCCCGCGTACGAGCCGACGCCGGGCAACGCGTAGTCCTTGTTGTTGACGCTGATCGCCTCGGAGGCCACGAGGAAGAACCAGCCGCCGCCGAAGCTCAGCATGCCGTTCCAGACGAGGCTGATCATCCCCGAGGGCACCTCCACCCTCCAGAACCGCATCCACCGCGTGAACCTGAACGACCGTGACAATTCGTCGAGTTCGCGGGGAAGCGAGGTCAGCGAGTGGTAGAAGCCGAACGTCATGTTCCAGGCCTGCGAGGTGAAGATCGCGAAGATCGACGCGCATTCCAGGCCGAGCATGGAGCCGGGGAACAGGGCGATGAAGCCGGTGACGGCGACCGTCAGGAAGCCGAGCACCGGCACCGACTGGAGGATGTCGAGCGCCGGGATCAGAATGCGTTCCAGGCGCCTGCTCTTGGCGGCGGCCAGCGCGTACCCGAACGTGAAGACGATCGAGGCGGCGAGCGCGATGAACATGCGGAGCAGCGAGCGCGCGGCGTCGTACGGCAGCCGGCCGGGATCCGTGTCGACCTTGATCGACTGATCGGTGGAGAAGCGGACCGTGGTCCCGTGGCCCACCTGGAGCACGACGTAGAAGAGCACCAGCACGGCCGCGGCGACCACCGCGTCGACCCAGCTCAGCCGGGCCAGGCGCCCGGCGAAGCCGGAGGTGACCCGCGTTGCGGGGCTCGTCCGGAACGACATCACAAGAAACCTCCGACCACACTGTGGGCACAGGAGTCCCGGGGGCGCGACCGCGCACCCCGGCGCGGCGGAGCCCGACGTGGTGAGAAAGAAAAAGGGGGGAGGGGGGTGCGAAGCCCGGTGAATCCGGGCCCACCGCGCCGTCGCCCCGGCCCGGTGCCGAGGGGGTGACGGGAAGGGTCAGGGACGCCCGGCGGGGCGGCGCGGACTGGGAGGATCTGCGTCCATGGCTGCCCCCTTCGGTGACGCGGTTTCCAGTGACTCGTGCAGTCTGCCGCTTCTTGCACTGATACGCAAATAAGGGGTGCGGGGGCGGTTCAGTTCCGGGAGTCCAGGGCTTCCAACTGTGCCTGGACCGGCTGAAGTTCACGCTTCACCAGCTTGTGCAGAGACCATACGGTGGGAAGCTTCAGGGTCGTCGGATCGAACCGGATGAACGTCGCCTCCCAGCGAGGGCCGAAGACGACGAGCCCCTTCAGGACGAAGTCCCAGCGCAGTCGCTTGCGGCCGCCGTTCAGGAGCACCTGCCAGTGGGGCCGCTCGGGGCGCGCGGGCGGCGGGTAGCCGGGCAGCGCCGGAAGCGGCGGCCACAGCCCCGTCCCGGGCGATCCCGGCTCGGTGCGCGAGCGCCGGTCGTACTCCACGGCGACGGCCTCCCGGAACCGGTCGTACGTCGCCGCGTCGCAGTAGGCGAGCAGGACGAGCCGGTCGGGCGGCAGGAGGCGCAGCGCCTCGGTGAATTCCCACACCGTCCCCGGCCCCGGGCCCGCCGACAGCAGCACCACGTGCGCGCCCGCGATCAGCTCGCTCACCGTGCCCTTCCAGTCGTCCAGCGGAAGGTAGGCGCGGGTCGCGCCGGGCAGCGGAAGGTTCTCGCCGGGCCTGCCGATGGCGACGACCCGGCCGAACTGCCGGAAGCGGCGGACCAGGGCCTCTTCGTGGGTGAGGCCGGAGACGAAGAATGGGCGTCCTTGACGCTCTCCTTGAACTCGAAGAAGCTCAGCAGGCCGACGACCGTGCCGATCACCCGCAGGGCCCACCCGGCACCGGCCAGGACGCGCCCCCTGGCCGCCCGCTGCGCACCGCGCGGCGACAGATCCCTGCCCCGATCCCTGTCCCGTAAGAAGTACGGGTTCCCGCTCATCCCTGTGCCCCCGTTCACCACACGACGAAGTGCCTACGCGATACCCGGGCCCGGCCCGTGCTACTCCGCGGGCCTGGGCGGCAGGCGGGGGACGGACCGCGTCGTCGTAGTCCCGCAGGGCCGCGTCGGGGCGGGTGAATCAATTGACTGGCGCCGCGCACCACTCGTGTCTAAAGTCGAGCCTGTTCGAGTGACGACCGAGGGTTGTCGCCGGTGAAGTGACCTGGTTGGGGAGGTGTGAACGATGGCTGTCGTTGCGAAGGGCGCTGCCCGCATTCCGAAGTTCATCCAACGCATCCCCGTGGCCACCGGCTGACCCACCTCTTCCTCCACGCCCGAGCGCGTGGCGCCGGGGCCGCCCTTCGAAGGGTTCCCCTTGTCTTCCTCGTTCCGCTCTTCACACTCTTCGCTCGACAACTCCGCTTTCCACACCGCCGAGTTCAACAGCTCCGAGCTCAACACCTCCGCTTCGTCACGCCCGCTCGCCGCGTACGGCTGGGACGACGCCTGGGCGGCCGAGTTCGCCCCGTACGCCGAACAGGGCCTGGTGCCCGGGCGGGTCGTCCGGGTCGACCGAGGCCAGTGCGACGTGGTGACCGCCGACGGCACCCTGCGCGCCGACACCGCGTTCGTCACCCCGCACGACCCGATGCGGGTCATCTGCACCGGCGACTGGGCCGCCGTCGAGCCGGTGGGCGACCCCCGGTTCGTCCGTACGTATCTGCCGCGCCGGACCGCGTTCGTGCGCAGCACCTCCTCCAACCGGTCCGAGGCGCAGATCCTCGCGGCCAATGTCGACCACGCGATCATCGCGGTGTCGCTGGCCGTCGAGCTCGACCTCGGCCGCATCGAGCGCTTCCTGGCACTGGCCTGGGAATCGGGCGCGCAGCCGCTCGTCGTGCTCACCAAGGCCGACCTGGTCCCCGACCCGGCCGGGCTCTCCTACCTCGTCCAGGACGTGGAGACCACCGCGCCCGGCGTGCAGGTGCTGCCGGTCAGCGCGACCACCGGCGAGGGCGTCGAGATCCTCGCGGCGGTCGTCGCGGGCGGTACGAGCGTGCTGCTCGGGCAGTCCGGCGCCGGCAAGTCCACGCTGGCCAACGCGCTGCTCGGCGAGGAGGTGATGGCGGTGCAGGCGGCCCGCGAGGTCGACGGCAAGGGCCGCCACACCACGACCACCCGCAACCTGCTCGTGCTGCCGGGCGGCGGCGTGCTCATCGACACCCCCGGGCTGCGGGGCGTCGGTCTGTACGACGCTGAGTCCGGAGTCGGCCAGGTCTTCGCCGAGATCGAGGAACTGGCCGCGGACTGCCGCTTCCACGATTGCGCGCACCTGGCGGAGCCGGGGTGCGCGGTGCTGGCCGCCATCGAGGACGGGTCGCTCGCGGAACGCCGCCTGGACAGCTACCGCAAGCTTCTGCGCGAGAACCAGCGCATCGTGGCGAAGACGGACGCGCGGCTTCGGGCGGAGATCCGGCGGGACTGGAAGGCGAAGGGCGCGGAGGGCCGAGCCAACATGCAGGCCAAGCGGGGCCGGCTGCGCTGACCATCCTGGGGGCTCCGCCCCGGGGCCCCATCCCGCTGCGACACACCGCGGCTCGAGGCCCATTCCCGGGGCGCTGCCCCGGACCCCGTTCCATGTGGTCGTTCGGCTGCGGACCGTGGGTGGCTCGTCGCGCGGTTCCCCGCGCCCCCAGCAGCGTCGATGCCGGCAGGCGGGCATCTTCAGCCCGTCCGGCGTTCGAGGACGAGCGCCCTTCAGGCGCGAACGGGGTCCGGGGCGGAGCCCCAGGGCACTGAGACCTCCCCGTCCGAAACCCGCCAGCCGCCCCGCAGGGGACCCCGCACACTGGAAGCGTGATGGACGAGGACACGCGGTACGAAGCCGTCAGCAGCAGGGACGCCCGGTTCGACGGGGAGTTCTTCTTCGCCGTGGCAACCACCGGCATCTACTGCCGCCCGAGCTGCCCCGCGGTCACCCCGAGACGCAAGAACGTCCGGTTCTTCCCCAGCGCCGCCGCCGCACAGGGCCACGGCTTCCGGGCCTGTCGCCGCTGCCGCCCGGACGCCGTGCCCGGCTCCGCCGAGTGGAACGCGCGGGCCGACGTCGTGGGCCGGGCCATGCGCATGATCGGGGACGGCGTGGTGGACCGCGAGGGCGTGCCCGGGCTCGCGACCCGGCTCGGCTACAGCACTCGGCAGGTGCAGCGCCAGCTCACCGCGGAAGTGGGCGCGGGCCCGGTCGCCCTGGCCCGGGCTCAGCGCGCCCACTCGGCCCGGGTGCTGCTCCAGACCACCTCGCTGCCGGTCACCGAGATCGCCTTCGCCTCCGGGTTCGCCAGCGTGCGCCAGTTCAACGACACGATCCGGCAGATCTACGCCCGTACCCCCAGCGGTCTGCGCGAGGAGGCCGGCACCCGGGCCACCGAGCCCCGCGTCACGGCGGCCGCCGGAATCCCGCTGAGGCTCGCCTACCGGGGCCCGTACGCCACGGCGGAGACCTTCGATCTGCTGGCCGGCGAGGCTGTCGAGCACGTCGAAGAGGTCGTCGGCGAGGCCGGTGCCCGCATCTACCGTCGCACTCTGCGGCTGCCCCACGGCACGGCCGTCGTGGCCGTCGACGAGGCCGCTCCCGCGCACACCGCGGCCCGCCAGGGCTGGCTCGACGCCCGGATCCACCTCACCGACCTGCGCGATCTCACCACCGCGGTGCAGCGCCTGCGCCGCCTTTTCGACCTGGACGCCGACCCGTACGCCGTCGACGAGAGGCTCGGCGCGGACCCCCGGCTCGCTCCGCTCGTCGCGCGCACCCCGGGTCTGCGCTCGCCGGGCGCCGCCGATCCCGACGAGTGCGCGGTGCGGGCGCTGGTGGGGAGGGAGGGCGCGGCGGCGCTCGTCGGGACGTACGGCAAGCGGCTCGACGTGCCCTGCGGCACGCTCACCCACCTGTTCCCCGAGCCCGCGGTGCTCGCCGGCCACCCCGATCCGCACCTCGCCGCCCTGGCCACCGCGCTCGCCGACGCGACCCTGCGCCTGGATGCCGGCGCCGACCGCGACGAGGCCGCGCGCATCCTGCGCACGCTGCCCGGCATGGGGGAGGAGACCGTTGCGGTGATCCGCGCGCGGGCGCTCGGCGACCCGGACGTGGGGCCGGAAGCGGGGGAGGACGCCTGGCGGCCCTGGCGTTCCTACGCCCGCCGCCACCTCGACGTCGAGGCGGGCAGGGGGAAGTAACCCGACGGGCGGGGGCGGGCCACTTCTGAGAACGTCGAAGGCATGATCCGTCTCGCGCGCCTGCCCCTGGACCGCTGGTCGGCGCTGCTGCCGCTGCTCGCCGTCGTGCTGCTCGCGCTGACCTGGGGGCGCACGCTGCCCGCCGGGCTCGTGGCCCTGGTCGCGTGCTTCCTTGCGGGCGCGGTGCTCGCCGCGGTGCACCACGCGGAGGTGGTCGCCCACCGGGTCGGTGAACCGTTCGGGTCGCTGGTGCTCGCGGTCGCTGTGACGGTCATCGAGGTGGCGCTCATCGTCACTCTGATGTCGGACGGCGGCGACAAGAGTGCCTCGCTCGCCCGCGACACCGTGTTCGCCGCCGTGATGATCACCTGCAACGGCATCGTCGGTCTGTGCCTGCTGGTCGGCGCCCTGCGCCGCCGATACGCCGTCTTCAACGCCGAGGGCACCGTCACCGCCTTCGCGACGGTCACCACCCTCGCGGGCCTCAGCCTCGCCCTGCCGACCTTCACCACCAGCAAGCCGGGCCCCGAGTTCTCGGCCGCCCAGCTGGTCTTCGCCGCGATCGCCTCGGTCTTCCTGTACGGGCTCTTCGTCGCCACCCAGACCGTGCGCCACCGCGACTACTTCCTGCCGGTGACGCAGCAGGGCGAGGTCATGCGGGACGACGCCCACGCCAACCCGCCCTCCGCGCGCACCGCATGGACCAGCCTCGCCCTGCTCGGCGTCGCCCTCGTCGCGGTGGTGGGCCTGGCCAAGGGGGTCTCGCCCACCATCGAGAGCGGGGTCGCCGCGGCCGGCCTTCCCGCCTCGGTCGTCGGCGTCGTGATCGCGCTGCTCGTGCTGCTCCCCGAGACCATCGCCGCGGTGCGGGCGGCCCGCCGCGACCGCGTGCAGACCAGCCTCAACCTGGCCCTCGGCTCGGCCATGGCCAGCATCGGCCTGACCATTCCGGCCGTCGCGCTCGCGACGATCTGGCTGTCCGGGCCGCTGGTCCTCGGCCTCGGCGCGAGCCACATGGTGCTGCTCGCGCTGACGGTCGCCGTCGGCATCCTCACCGTCGTGCCGGGCCGCGCCACCCTTATGCAGGGCGGGGTGCACCTCTCGCTGTTCGCCGCGTACATCGTGCTCGCGATCAGTCCCTGAAGGAGGCCTCGTTCCGCATACGTTCCCGGCCGACTAAGCGGTGCGTTCAAGCCACCGGTGTTACGCCCATGTTGACGGACCGCCTGCCGAGGAACACGATCGAGAGGTAGGTAGTTGCTCAATACATCTGATTCGGCCGGCGGTACGTCCCCCCTCCGGCCGGACAGGCCAAGCAGGAGGCACCATGTGTGGCATCACCGGCTGGATCTCCTTCGACCGTGAACTGCGCGCCGAGCGGGACACCCTGAACGCGATGACCGAGACGATGGAATGCCGCGGTCCCGACGACCGCGGCGTCTGGGCCGACGGCCCGGCCGCTCTCGGCCACCGCAGGCTCGCCATCATCGACCTTCCGGGCGGGCGCCAGCCCATGACCGTCGAAGCGGACGGCAAGGCCGTCGTCCTCGTCTACTCGGGCGAGGCCTACAACTTCACCGAGCTGAGGGCCGAACTCGTCGCCCGCGGGCACCGGTTCACCACCGACTCCGACACCGAGGTCGTCCTGCACGGCTACCTCGAATGGGGCGAGGCCGTCGCCGAACGCCTCAACGGCATGTACGCCTTCGCGATCTGGGACGAGCGCGTCCAGCGCCTCGTCATGATCCGCGACCGGATGGGCATCAAGCCCTTCTACTACTACGAGACCGCCGACGGCGTGCTCTTCGGCTCCGAGCCCAAGGCGATCCTCGCCAACCCGCTGGCCGGCCGCTCGGTCTCGCTCGACGGCCTGCGCGAGCTGTTCACCTTCGTCAAGACGCCCGGCCACGCCGTGTGGGACGGCATGAAGGAGGTCGAGCCCGGCACCGTCGTCACTCTCGACCGCGGCGGCCTGCGCACCCACACCTACTGGTCGCTCGAAACCCGCCCGCACGAGGACGACCGCGCCACCAGCATCGCCCACGTCCGCGAGCTGCTCGACGACATCGTCCGGCGCCAGCTCGTCGCCGACGTGCCGCGCTGCATGCTGCTCTCCGGCGGTCTCGACTCCTCCGCGCTGACCGCGCTCGCCGCCCGCCAGCTCGGCGAAGTGGGCCAGCAGGTGCGCAGCTTCGCCGTGGACTTCGTCGGCCAGACCGAGAACTTCGTCGCCGACGAACTCCGCGCCACCCCCGACACCCCCTACGTCCACGACGTGGCCCGCGGCTCCGGCACGATCCATCAGGACATCGTCCTGGACGCCCAGTCGCTCGCCGACCCCGAGGTGCGCGCCAAGGTCATCCGGGCCCGCGACATCCCCATGGGCTTCGGCGACATGGACACCTCGCTCTACCTGCTGTTCAAGTCGATCCGCGAACACTCCACGGTCGCCCTGTCCGGCGAGTCCGCGGACGAGGTCTTCGGCGGCTACAAGCAGTTCTTCGACGAGGAGGCCCGAAGCGCCGACACCTTCCCCTGGCTCGTCAGGTTCGCCGAGCAGTTCGGCGACGACTCCGGCCTGCTGCGCCCCGACCTCGCGGCCGCGCTGAACGTCCCCGCCTATGTCAAGGATTCCTACGACACCGCCGTCGCCGGCATCCAGCGCCTGGACGGCGAGAGCGACTTCGAGTACCGGATGCGCAAGATCTGCTACCTCCACCTGACCCGCTTCGTGCGCGTCCTGCTCGACCGCAAGGACCGCGCGAGCATGGCCGTCGGGCTCGAAGTGCGGGTGCCGTTCTGCGACCACCGGCTCGTCGAGTACGTATACAACGCGCCCTGGTCGGTGAAGTCCTTCGACGGCCGCGAGAAGAGCCTGCTGCGCGAGGCGGCCAAGGACGTCATCCCGCAGTCCGTGTACGACCGGGTCAAGAGCCCGTACCCGTCCACGCAGGACCCGAAGTACGCCATCGCCCTCCAGGGCCACGCCAAGGACCTGCTGGCCCGGCCCTCGCACCCGGTCTTCGACCTCATCGACCGGGACGGCCTGCGCCGGGCCGCCGAGGTGAGCGCCCCGCAGATCCACCAGGCGTCGCGCCGCGGCCTGGAGCGCACGCTCGACCTGGCGATCTGGCTCGACCTGTACAAGCCGGAGCTGAAGACGGCGTAAGGCCCCCTAGCCGAGACCCCAGCTGTGGATCTTGTGCGGGTGGATGCGGATGAGCTCCTCACTGAAGTGCGGGCCCAACTCGTGGGCGCCGGTGAGGAGTTCGGCCACTCCGCGGATCTCGACCCCGCGCACCTTCCACGGCCGTACGCTCACGACATCGTCGACCACCAGGGCCGCCTTCGGGTTGCCCTGGAGGTTGCGCCACTTCTTGGTGGTGCCAAGGGCGTACCCGCCGATGAGGATCGTCCCGTCGTCCTGCGGGAAGAACCCGACGGGGTTGGCCTGCGGCTGGCCGTTCCCGTCCACGGTGGCGAGCCGCCCGAGGCGCTGGCTCTTGAGATACGTGCGTTCCGCCTCGCTGAATCCCGTCATGCGGCCACCCTCACACGCCCGCCACCACCCCGTCATCGGGCCGTGGACCCAGATCCTGCGGCCGGGCGCTCAGCCCCAGATCACGGCGCCCAGCCACGCCCCGACCACGAGCAGGCAGGCGAAGAGCTCGGCCATCACCGAGTAGCCGCCCGCGCGAAGGACCGTACGGGCCGAGGCCAAGGCGTCCCCGCGGCTGCCGAGGCGTACCCGTTCCGCGCCGTAGAGCCCGCCGACGAACCCGGCGATCCCGCCCACCACGGGCAGCACGAAGAACCCCGCGACGGCGGCCGCGCCCGCGACGAGGACCGACCTCCTGGCCACTCCGGCCGCTTTGAAGCGGCGGGCGGGCAGGAAGGGCCGCAGGGCCTGGTTCAGCAGGAGCACACCGGTGGCCCCCGCCAGGACGCCCCAGGCGGCCGCGGTGGTGTCGTCGAGCGCCCACCATGCGGCGGCGGCCCACACGATCGCCTGCCCGGGGACGCCCGGGACGAGGACGCCGCACAGGCCCGTCAGCATCACCGTCCCGACCGCGAGGAGCTGCCACACGCCCATCTGCCAAGGGTGCAGGAAACCGCCCGTTCCCGCAGTCCCGGGCCCCTCGCGGCAGCGCTCAGCGGGCCACCCAGCCCCGCTCGTACGCGTGCCAGCCCAGCTGGAGGCGGGTGGTGACCCCGGTGAGCTCCATCAGGCCCTTGACCCGGCGCTGCACGGTCCGCAGGCCGAGCTCCAGCTGCTTGGCGGCGCTGGCGTCCGTCATCCCGGCGAGCAGCAGCGACAGGATCTCCAGGTCGGTCGCGTCCGGGCCGTGCGCCTCCTCGACGATGCCGCGGCCCGCGCCGCCCAGCCGCAGCGGCAGTGCGTCCTTCCACACCGCCTCGAAGAGGCCCATCAGCGATTCGAGCAGCCCGCTGGCGTGCACCACGAGCGCGGCCGGCTCGGCGCCCCGGCCGGTCAGCGGCACCATCGCGAGGCTGCGGTCCGCCACGACGAGCTTGGTCGGCACCCGGTCCACCGTCCGCACCTGCTCGTCGCGGCCGAGCGCCGCGGACAGCTCGACGATTCCGGCGGGCAGCGAGAGCACCTCGCGCTCGATCACCACCCGGTAGGCGACCCCGCGGATCGAGGCCCGCTCCTCGGACTCGTTGTCCATCCCGGTGACCGCGACCGGCTTGCCCGTCACCAGCGCGCACACCTCCTCGGCCGCGCCCAGCTGCAACTGGTGGAAGCGGTGGGCGACCGCGCTCGCGCCGGTCACCACCTCGACGAGGTCGTGCACGGCCGGCTCGGCGGCCTCGGCACGGTACTCCGCGGCGAGCAGCGCCGCCGCCAGCTCGGCCTGGTCCAGCTCGTGGCGCTGCTGGGTGAGCAGCGCGCCGAGCGCGACGCCGGGCGGGGCCGCCACCCAGCGCCCGGTGCGCGCCGAGGACTGGGCGGCCAGGCCCTGGCGCTCCAGGCGGCGCAGCGCGCGCTCGGTCTCGTTCTCGGGCAGCGCGAGCCGGTGCGCGAGGTCGCTCACCTCGGCCGCGCCGACCGCGACCAGGGCGCGGTACGCCGACTCCTGCGTCTCGTCGAGACCTATCGCTCCCAGCACCACGGACCGCCTCCCTCAGCTGCGCGGTGGCGGGAAACCGCCCCGGCGCAAACCCGCCTCACAACATCATCCCCGTATCTCCCGTCGCTCTGCCAATGTCGAGCCACCGCAGCACCAACAGCCTCCGGATACAGGGCATGTGCGTTCTTTGGGGGCGCGGTGTCTTTTGTTCCGGATTCACCTGGGGAGAGCGATGCGCCCGATATCGCGTACGGCTCTGGGAGTGGCGACCACCGCCGCCCTCGCCGTCACCGCGGTGGCGCCGTCCGTGGCAGCGCCACGGACCGCCGACACTGCAGAAACCGCCAAGAGACCGCTCGTCGGCAGCGCCGCGAGCAGCACGGGGACACCGGCCACCGTCACCCTGGTCACCGGCGACAAGGTCGTGGTGAGCAGGGACGGCTCCGGCACGCCCACCGGCGTCACCGCCCTGCCGCGCGAGGACGGTTCCGTACCGCTCGTCCAGACCCGGCGGTCGGGCAAAGAGCTGTACGTCTACCCCGGCGACGCGGCTCGGGCGCTCGCCGCCGGGCAGGTCGACGACGAGCTGTTCAACGTCTCCGGGCTCATCCGCCAGGGCTACGACGACGCGCACACCAAGACGATTCCGCTCATCGCGGTGTACGACACCGCCGTGGCGAGGTCGGCTCCGCCCGTGCCGCGCGGCGCCAAGGCCGGGCTGAGCCTGCCCGCGGTCCATGGCATGGCGCTGACCGCGGACAAGGCGAAGACCGCCCGGCTGTGGGCCGACGTCTCCAACTCCCGTACGCGATCGGCCGGTTCGGGAATCAAGAAGCTGTGGCTCGACCGGAAGGTGACGGCCTCCCTGGACCGGTCGGCCAAGCAGATACGCGCCGACCTCGCCTGGGCCGCCGGATACGACGGCAAGGGCACCAAGGTCGCCGTCCTCGACACCGGTGTGGACGCCGAACACCCCGATCTCAAGGGCCGCATCACCGCCTCCAAGAACTTCACCGACTCGCCCGACACCGAGGACCGCCAGGGCCACGGCACCCACACCACGTCCACGGTCGGCGGTTCGGGCGCGGCCGACGACGGCAAGAAGAAGGGCATCGCGCCCGGCACCGGCCTCCTGGTGGGGAAGGTCCTCAACGACTCGGGCTCCGGCGACAGTTCATGGATCATCGCCGGAATGCAGTGGGCCGTCGACAACAAGGCCGACGTCGTCTCGATGTCGCTCGGCAGTCCGGTCCCCACCGACTGCACCGACCCGATGAGCACCGCGGCACAGCAGCTCGCGACCGAGGCCACGCACACCCTGTTCGTCGTCGCGGCCGGCAACTCCGGGCCGAGCCTGAACACCGTGTCCTCGCCCGGCTGCGCGCCCGGCGTCCTGACCGTCGGCGCCGTCGACCGCGACGACACCACCGCGAGCTTCTCCAGCCGCGGCCCGGCCCCCTTCACGCACACCCCGAAGCCGGAGATCACCGCCCCCGGCGTCGGCATCTCGGCCGCCAACGCGGGCGGCCGCGGCATCTACGCGTACCGGACGATGTCCGGCACTTCGATGGCCACCCCGCACGCCGCGGGCGCCGCCGCCATCGTCAAGCAGCGCCACCCCGACTGGACCGCGCAGCAGATCAAGGCGGCGCTCGTCTCGTCCGCCGACAGCCACATCCCGGGGGACGTGCGCGAGACCGGTGGCGGGCGGCTCGACGTCAAGGCCGCCATCGACGAGACGGTCCTCGGCGCGCCCGCCGTGCAGGCCGGCACCTTCGACTGGCCGCAGGACAAGAGCGACCGCACCACCGTCGACGTGCCCTACACCAACGTCTGCGACGGGCCCGTGAAGCTCGACCTCAAGGTCGCGGGCGTCACCGGCAACGACGGCTCTGCCGTCAACTCCCTTGTCGTGAAGTTGAGTTCGGGCTCGGTCACCGTTCCGGCCGGCGCCACCGTCAAGGTGCCGCTCGCCGTCGACCCGACCGCCCGCCTCAAGGCCGCCCAGTACGGCGACATCACCGGCCGCGTGCTCGCCACGTCCCATGGCGTCACGGTGTCCACCCCCTTCTCGCTGTACGTCGAGCCCGAGACGCTCACCCTGCGCGTCAAGCTCGTCGACCGCCAGGGCAAGCCCGCCGCGGGTCCCTCGTCCCTCGACGTCATCGGCACCGACACCGCGACCGGCGAGCGCCGCTTCAACGAGGGCGCCGCCGATCAGGTCTACCGGCTGCGCCCCGGCGCCTACTTCGTGTCCTCGTTCGTCGCCTCGGCCGACCCGGGAGACGCGACCGGCGCGAACATCGGCTCCGTCAGCTATCTCGGCCGCCCGCAGCTCGACCTGAAGAAGGACACCACCCTCGTCCTCGACGCCCGCAACGCGCACCGCCTCTCCGTCAGGACCGACCGGCCGAGCGAAGTCCGCACCACCACCCTCGACTTCGCCCGCTCCTGGGGCGGCCAGTGGCTGCACTCGGGCTCGATCACCGGCTCCCGGCTGATCAAGGACTACTTCGCGGACGTCCAGGGCAGCGCCCGTGCCGGCGAGTTCGAGTTCGGCAGTTACTGGCGCGCGTACGCCCCGCAGTTCGACAGCCTCTCCGCGGTCGGCGGGCCCGAGCTGCACCCGCTCACCGCGAGCCTCGGCTCCGACAACCTCGACGGCACTGGCGAGGCGGCGCTCGTCGACGCGGGTCACGGCACCCCGGACGAGCTCAAGGCGGCCGGGGTGAACGGAAGGATCGCGTTCGTCGCGGTGCCGGACGGCGACGCCTCGGCCCTGACCCTCGGCAGGGACGCCAAGGCCGCGGGCGCCAAGGCGCTCGTCGTGCACCGCCCCTCGGCCGGCCGCTGGCTGCCCACGTACGGCTTCGCGGGGGGCTCGCTGCCGACCCTCGCCGTCGAGGCGGCCGAGGCCGAGGCGCTCGCAGGCCGGCTCTCCAACGGGCCGGTGACGCTGCGCTGGAAGGCCACCGCGAAGAGCGGCTACGTCTACAACCTGGGCTTCCAGGAGGACGGCGGCTTCGGCTCCGACCACACCTACCGGGTGCGTGACGGACAGCTCGGCCGCAACGTGTCCACGTACCACTCGATGGGCGTACCGGCCGACTTCGTCGACGGCGTCGCCGCCCACCGGCCCAGCGGCGCCGGCCCGGTCGGCGTCTCCGGCATCGACCTGGTGGCCGTCCCCTCCACCCGCACCGAGTACTACACGGCGGGCGGCACCACCTGGGACCACTTCGTCTCGTCCAGCTTCCCCTTCGGCGAGTTCATGCTGTCCCCGGCCAAGGCCTACAAGCCGGGCAAGCAGACCGAGGAGAGCTGGTACGACGGGGTCGTCGGCCCCGACGCCGGACGCGACGCCGGGGGCAGGCCGCTGCTCGCCGCCGAGCGCCAGGGCAACCTGATCGGCTTCGCGCCCGGCATGTGGGCCGACTCCGAACACAGCGCCCAGCCGGGCTCGTTCGGCGACATCGGCTCGCTGCTCCTGCGCCGCAACGGCCAGGACTACGACAGCAGCGGCTGGCCGTCGGGGGTGTTCACCGTCCCCGCGGACGACGCGGCGTACGAGCTGATCAGCGACAACCAGAAGATCGGCCCCTCCGGCGCGGTGTGGAAGCGCTCGCAGGAGGTCACCACGAGCTGGAAGTTCCGCTCGCACCTCGACGGACACGTCTACTCGCAGGGCATTCCGCTGCTCTTCCCGCACTACGGCGTCCCCGAGGACGGCCTCAAGACGGTCCCGGCGGCCGACGGCCAGAAGATCGGCCTCACCGTCACCGGGCACGCGGGCTACACCCCGGCCGCCCTGGTCTCGGCCAAGCTGTCGTACTCCTACGACGGCGGCACCACCTGGACCGAGGCCAAGTCCACACAGCAGGGCGGCAGTTGGACGGCGACGGTGAACCACGCGGGCGCCGCCGCCAAGAACGTGACCCTGAAGGCCGAACTGACCGACGCCGACGGCAATGCGGTCACCCAGACCGTGGTGAACGCATACGCAGTGCGTTAGCCACGCAGCCGGTCCGCCGGGCGGCTTCCCCGTGGGGGGTGGGGCCGCCCGGCGGACTTCGGCTTTCCTCGCCCCGCTCCTGCGTTGCGGACATTTTCCCGATGCCCCGTTTTCGTACGCCTCAGGCGGTGGACAATAAGGGCATGAGCCAGCAGGGGGAGAGGCCGACCCGGGACGACGACTGGTGGAACCGGCTGTACGACGAGTCGGTCCCGGACGCCGGTCCCGACGGTTCGCGCGACAGCCTCGACGACCGCTTCAACTCGGCCTCGGGGACGGTGAGTTCGGGCTCGGCGGGTTCCGCCGCGGTGGGTTCGGCCGCGGCGGATGCGAAGCCGCTGGGATCTTCGGGCGCGGAGGACGCGGAGACGGCGGGTCCGCCCCCGGGGGCCTCGGACGTGGTGGGTCCCGACGCGACGGGTTCGGGCGTGACGGGTCCGGACTCGGCGGGTCTCACCCCGACGGGTTCGGGCGTTGCCGGCCGGAACCCGGCCGGTTTACCCAGGGTGGAACGCGCCGCGCCGCCCGCCGCACCCAGCGCCTCGCCGCGCCCCCGGGCGCCTTGGGAGCCGCCCGAAACCCCGCCCGCACCGCGCAAACCCGCCGCCTGGTGGGAGACCGTCCCCGCGGCCCCGCCGCCACCCACGGCCCCGGCCCCGCTGCCCGATCTGCCGCCCGGCTGGACGGAGGGTGCCCCGCCGGATCCGGCCGAGACGGCTCACCCCGTCGAGGGCCGGCGCCCGGCGCCCCTCACCGCGCCGCCCGATCCGCCCCGTGCCGCCACCCATGAGTCGCGCGCCCCGCAGGGCCCGCACACCCCCACCGTGGAAACCCCCGTCCCGCCCGCCGTCGCCCCCGACGAGCAGTTCGGGCCGCCGAAGACCGCGCCGCCCGAGCAGTTCGCGCCGGTGCCCCGGCCCCGTACCGGCCATGTGGGTGAGGGGCCGCCCACCTACGACGCCGAACCCACGGCGCTGCCCGCCGCCCGGCCCGACGAGCTCGACGACCTCGTCGCCGACACCGTCCTCGACGGGGCCCGCTACGGCGCCTACGTCCTGCGGGCCTCCTCCTCGCGCGGGGACTCCGCGCGCTACCGGGGCGAGCCGCGCCGCGACGCCCTGCTCACCGCCCGCTTCGGCACCGGCGAGAACGCCCTGGTCCTGGTGGCCGTCGCGAGCGGTGCGCGGACCAGCGACCGGGCCCACCTCGCGGCCGCCGACGCCTGCCACTGGATCGGCGGCGCCATCGGCCGCAGCCACGTCCGCCTCGCCGAGGACATAAGGGCGGGCCGGCGCGGCGACCTCAAGTCGGGCCTTCACCGCCTCACCGACCGCAGCTACGGCATGCTGCGGGCCCGCGCCGCCGAGCTCGGCGCAGAGCCCGAGGAGTACACCGCGAGCCTGCGCTGTCTGCTGCTCTCCGCCGACCCCGCCTGCCGCACCCGGGTGTTCTTCGGCATCGGCCACGGCGGCCTGTTCCGGCTGCGCGGCGGCGTCTGGCAGGACATCGAGCCCGCCGTGCCCGACGCGGGTGCCGTCTACGGCGAGCCGGTGGTCGGCTTCGGCTCGGCCCCCGCCGAGACCCCGCAGGGCGACCGCCTCACCATGGACCTGAACACCGTCGAGCCCGCCCGCCCCTACATCGACCCGCCCGCGCCGCCCGGCGAACCGTTCCGCTTCCGGGCCTCGGTGGCCCGTCCGGGCGACACCCTCCTGCTGTGCAGCGGGGGCCTGGCCGAACCCCTGCGCGGCGAGGCCGCCCTCGCCAAGGAACTCGCCGAACGCTGGGCCCGCCCCGAGCCGCCGGGGCTCGCCGCTTTCCTCGCCGACGTGACGCTGAGGGTGAAGGGGTACGCCGACGACCGTACGGCTGTCGCAGTCTGGGAGGCGTAACCGCAGAGGCCATGGGTTGATGGACCCATGGCCAAGCAGAACGTTGCAGAGCAGTTCGTCGACATCCTCACCCGCGCGGGCGTGAAGCGGCTGTACGGAGTCGTCGGCGACAGTCTGAACCCCGTCGTCGACGCCATCCGCCGCAACGCGGCCATCGACTGGATCCAGGTCAGGCACGAGGAGGTCGCCGCGTTCGCGGCCGGCGCCGAGGCCCAGCTCACCGGCAAGCTGGCCGCGTGTGCCGGCTCGTGCGGGCCCGGCAACCTCCACCTCATCAACGGCCTGTACGACGCGCACCGCTCGATGGCCCCCGTCCTGGCCCTGGCCTCGCACATCCCGTCCTCCGAGATCGGTCTCGGCTACTTCCAGGAGACCCACCCCGACCAGCTGTTCCGCGAGTGCTCCCACTACAGCGAGCTGATCTCCAACCCGCAGCAGATGCCCCGCGTGCTCCAGACCGCGATCCAGCACGCGATCGGCCGCGGCGGCGTCAGCGTCCTCGCGCTGCCCGGCGACATCGCTTCCGAGCAGGCTCCCGACAAGGCGATCGACCACGCCCTCGTCACCTCGCTGCCCTCGGTGCGGCCCGGCGACAGCGAGATCGACAAGCTCGCCGGCCTGATCGACAGGGCGAAGCGCGTCACCCTGTTCTGCGGCAGCGGCACCGCCGGGGCGCACGCGGAGGTCATGGAGTTCGCCGAGCGGATCAAGTCGCCCGTCGGGCACGCGCTGCGCGGCAAGGAGTGGATCCAGTACGACAACCCGTACGACGTCGGCATGAGCGGGCTGCTCGGCTACGGCGCGGCCTACGAGGCGACCCACGAGTGCGATCTGCTGATCCTGCTCGGCACCGACTTCCCGTACAACGCCTTCCTGCCCGACGACGTCAAGATCGTCCAGGTGGACGTGCGCCCCGAACACCTGGGCCGCCGCTCGAAGCTGGACCTCGCGGTGTGGGGCGACGTGAAGGAGACGCTGCGCTGTCTGATCCCGCGCGTGCAGGCCAAGAGCGACCGCCGGTTCCTCGACAAGATGCTGAAGAAGCACGCGGACGCGCTGGAGGGCGTCGTCAAGGCGTACACCCGCAAGGTGGAGAAGCACGTTCCGATCCACCCCGAGTACGTGGCCTCGGTACTGGACGAACTCGCGGACGACGACGCCGTGTTCACCGTCGACACCGGCATGTGCAATGTCTGGGCGGCCCGCTACATCTCGCCCAACGGAAGGCGCCGGATCATCGGTTCGTTCAGCCACGGCTCGATGGCCAACGCGCTGCCGCAGGCCATCGGGGCCCAGTTCCTCGACCGGAACCGTCAAGTGATCTCGATGTCCGGCGACGGCGGGTTCTCCATGCTGATGGGGGACTTCCTGACCCTGATCCAGTACGAACTGCCGGTAAAAATCGTGCTGTTCAACAACTCCTCGCTCGGCATGGTCGAGCTGGAGATGCTGGTCGCAGGCCTGCCCTCGTACGGGACGGCCAACCGCAACCCCGACTTCGCGGCCATCGCCCGGGCGGCCGGGGCGTACGGGGTGCGCGTCGAGAAGCCCAAGCAGCTCGCGGGCGCGCTCAAGGACGCCTTCAAGCACAAGGGTCCGGCCCTGGTCGACATCGTCACCGACCCCAACGCGCTGTCCATCCCGCCGAAGATCAGCGCCGAGATGGTGTCGGGCTTCGCGCTGTCCGCCAGCAAGATCGTCCTGGACGGCGGGGTGGGCCGCATGCTCCAGATGGCCCGCTCCAACCTCCGTAACGTGCCGAGGCCTTGAAAGGGCCGGGCGGCGGCAGCAAGGAACACCACTTCTTCACCGTGCTCCTCAGAACCGGCCGGCTCCTTCCGTGCGTCCCCGCCTTCACCCGGTCCGTACCAACGACTAGTCTCAACCGGGTTACGCCGATGACCAGGCGAGAAGGGCCGGGGGAGTCACACCATCATGAGTGGTACCAACGGGGACGGAAACGGCGAGAAGGACGACTACCTGGAGGGCGGCATCAAACCGCTCGCGGCGAGCGATCCGGTGCGCATCGGGCCGTATCTGCTCCTCGGGCGGCTCGGTGCCGGCGGCATGGGGCGGGTGTTCCTCGCCCGTTCGGACAGCGGGCGCACCGTCGCCGTGAAGGTCGTGCACGAAGAGCACGTGTCCGACGAGCAGTTCAGGGCGCGGTTCCGGCGGGAGATCGAGGCGGCGCGCAAGGTCGGGGAGCGGTACACGGCGCCGGTGCTCGACGCGGGCCCGGGCGACGAGCCGCCGTGGGTCGCGACGGGGTACGTGCCCGGGCTCTCGCTCGAACAGATCGTGCGGCGCCACGGGCCGCTGCCGGCCGAGTCCCTGCACGCCCTCGCCGAGGAACTCCTGAAGGCGCTCCGGGACATCCACGGCGCGGGAATCGTGCACCGCGACCTGAAGCCGTCCAACGTGATGCTCACCGTGGACGGTACGAAGGTCATCGACTTCGGGATCGCGCGCGCCCTCGAGACGTCCGTGGAGTCCCTCCTCACCAGTACGGGGATGGCGGTCGGCTCTCCCGGTTTCATGTCGCCGGAGCAGGTGCGGGGGCAGAGTGCCGGGGTCAAGAGCGATGTGTTCACCCTCGGGTGCGTGCTGACGTATGCGGCGACCGGGCAGCTGCCCTTCGGGCACGGGGCCAGCAACCAGCACGCGGTGATGTTCCAGATCGTGGAGGGCGAGCCCGATCTGACGGGCGTCGAGGACGACGCGCTGCGGGCCCTGATATCCCGGTGTCTGGCGAAGGACATCGACGAACGTCCCGGCGTGGACGAGCTGTTGGCGGACCCGGAGCGGACACGTCCGCGCTCCGCGCGCGGCGCCTGGCTGCCCGCCCGCGTCGTCGCCCGCCTGGCCCAGCAGTCCGCGCGGCTGCTCGACGCCGAGGCGGAGCCGCTGCGTGAAGAGCCCGTGGACCGGGCGACCATCGGGCTGCGGGCACCGGCCGGGGACCCTGGGGCTCCGGAGGCCGTCGTGGCGAGCCTTGGTGCCACCAAGCGGGAGCCCGAAGAGCGGCCCCGGCGCCGCCGCAAGCTCATCGTGCTGCCGGTTGTCGCCGTGCTCACCGTCGGCGGCGGCACCATCGCCGTGCTCCAGCCCTTCGCGAGCGACGGTGGCGGCGGAGCTCAGGCCAAGCCCCCGGCCGCCGGCGCGAGCGCGAGCGGCGGTGACCGCGCGGGCTCCAGCGCCACGCCCTTGGCAAGCAACTCGCCCGGCGCCCCGAGCAGTCCCGCCTCGCCGGGGGCGAGCGCGCCGGCCAACGCGACCCCGAAGGGCCCGGACGCCAAGCCCGGTGGGGGACCCAACGCCCCGTCCGACGGCGGGAGTCCGGCGCAGCCGCCGGGCGGCGGGGGCGGCAGCCAGCCCGGTGGCGGCGGCTCCACGAGAGGCGCCGGGGGCGGCGCCGGCGGCGGTACCGGCTCGTCGTCGGGGGCGGGGTCGGCAGGGGCGTCCGGGTCTTCGGGGCAGTCCGGCTCCGGCGGCACATCCCAGGGGTCCCCGCCGCCCGACATGAAGGCCTACAAGCTCGAGTACACCAACTCCTGTGTCGGCGCGTGTTCCATGCCGGTCGCGGTGAGCTGGCCGGCGGTCTCCGGAGCGACCCGGTACGACATCCACTACACCAACAAGGGCAGCAACTTCACGAAGAAGAGCGTCGACACCACCTATTCCACCGGCTCCCTCAACTACACGGTCACGGGCCCGTTCTCCGGTGACGAGATCTGTTTCGCGGTACGCGCCGCCAACAAGTACGGAGCCTCGGCCTGGGCGGAGACCTGGTGCGGCACGGTGCCGTACTAAGCACGCGACGGCTCCCGGTCTCCGCGCCGCAGTCGCAGTGTGACGATCTGGAACGGCCGCAGCTCCAGGGCGATCCCCGCCGCAGAGATGGGAGCCTCGCCCAGCGGCCGTTCCAGGAGATCGGTGAACTCGGCACGCCCACAGGGGAATCCGGGCCGCAGCACCGCCCGTGCCCGGCTGCCCGCCGACTCGTAGAGCCGGACCACCACATCACCGCCCCGGTCCTCCGCGAGCTTCACCGCCTCGACGGTGACCGCCGGGTGGTCCACGGTGACCAGCGGGGCGGCCTCGGCGGCGGGGGCGACCCGCAGCGGCAGATTCAGCGCGAGCCCCTCCGCGACGGCATCGGTCACCTCGGCCCCGGCAAGCAGCGCATAGGTGAAGCGGTGCACATCGACATCGGTGGCCGGATCCGGGCTGTGCGGCGCCCGAAGGAGCGTCAGCCGTACGGTCGTGCCGAGCCCGGCTTCGTGCGGCACCCGGGTGACGTCGTGCCCGTACGTCGAGTCGTTGAGCACGGCCACCCCGTACGAGGGCTCGGCGACCCGCAGCCAGCGGTGCGCGCAGACCTCGAACCGGGCCGCGTCCCAGCCCGTGTTGACATGCGTCGCGCGGTGCACATGCCCGAACTGGATCTCGGCGGTGGACCGTTCGGCGTGCACGTCGAGCGGGAACGCCGCCTTGAGCACCTTCTCCGACTCGCGCCAGTCGACTTCGGTGACGATGTCGACGCGCGGGCTGCCGCAGGTGAGCCGGATCTCCTGGGTGATCCGCGAACTCCCGAAGCTCCGCACCACCCGCACGGCGGCCCGCAGCGGCCCCTCCTCGACGAGCTCGACCGAGTCGGCGTCGGTGAGATCGGTGTGCCGACGCCGGTAGTGCCGGTCGATGTCCCAGGCGTCCCACTGGTTGGGGTGATCGGGATGCAGCTGAAGGAGGTTGCCCCGGCTGCCCGGGGCGAGCACCTCCCGGCCGGCGACGAGGTCGCGGACCGAGGTCAGCAGCCCCTCGTGGTCCACCGAGATCCGCGCAACCGCGTTGTCCAGTACGAGAGTTGAGCCGTCCCGCACCACGCTCACCGGCGGCTCCGCAAGGGCCGCCCGGGCCAGGGCCGTCGACGCGAGCGGCGGCGCGTGGACGGCGAGCAGCGCCCGGCCGCCGGGCAACGCCTGGCCGCCCGGCGCGTTCTCGGCCGCGGTCTCGACCACCGCGTTCCGCGCGTACGGCGACGGGTTGAGCACGGCGGGCCCCCGCGCCTCGCCCAGCGCCGAGACCGCGCCCGCGACGACGGCCTCCAGCTCCGCGCGTACCCGTTCATACGTCTCGCGCGCCTCCCGGTGGACCCAGGCGATGGACGAGCCGGGCAGGATGTCGTGAAACTGATGCAGCAGCACCGTCTTCCACAACCGGTCGAGATCGTCGTACGGGACGCTGTAATCGGGGGAGCGCAGGGCTGCGGCCGTCACCCACAACTCCGCCTCGCGCAGCAGGTGTTCACTGCGGCGGTTGCCCTGCTTGGTCTTGGCCTGGGTCGTATAGGTCGCCCGGTGCAGCTCCAGATAGAGCTCGCCCGACCACACCGGTGCCCGCTCCCCGTACTCGGCGTGCGCGGCCTCGAAGAACGCCGACGGCCTCTCGACGGTGACCCGGGGCGAGCCCTCCAGATCGCGCAGCCGGCGCGCCTTCTCCATCATCTCCCTGGTCGGGCCGCCCCCGCCGTCGCCCCAGCCGAACGGGACGAGGGAGCGCGTGGCGAGCCCCTTCTCGCTGAAGTTCCGCTCGGCGTGGGCGAGTTCGGCCCCGTGGAACTGGGAGTTGTAGGTGTCCACCGGCGGGAAGTGCATGAAGACCCGGGTGCCGTCGATGCCCTCCCACCAGAACGTGTGATGCGGCATCCGGTTGGTCTGGTTCCACGACAGCTTCTGGGTGAGGAACCACTTCACCCCGGCCAGCTTCGCGAGCTGCGGAAAGGCCGCGGTGTAGCCGAATGAGTCGGGCAGCCAGATCTCCTCGGTCTCCACGCCGAGCTCGTCCAGGAAGAAGCGCTTGCCGTGCACGATCTGCCGGGCCAGCGCCTCGCCGCCCGGCATGTTGGCGTCCGACTCCACCCACATCGATCCGACCGGAGCCCAGTTCCCCTGCTCCACAGCCTTTTTGATGCGCTGCCAGATGTGCGGCTGGTGATCGCGGACCCAGGCGTACTGCTGGGCCTGCGAGCAGGCGAAGACCAGCTCGGGGTAGTCGGCGGCCAGTGCGGTCACATTGGCGAAGGTGCGCGCCGCCTTGCGGACCGTCTCGCGCAGTGGCCACAGCCACGCCGAGTCGATGTGCGCGTGACCGGCCGCCGAGACGCGGTGGGCGCTGGGACCCGCCGGACGGGACAGCACGTCGGCCAGCTCGGCACGCGCCGCCACCGCCGTGCCCGCCACATCGTGCAGATCGAGCGCGTCCAGCATGCGCTCGAGCGCCCGCAGGATCTCATGCCGGCGGGCCCGGTCGGCCGGCAGCTCCGGCATCAGCTCCGACAACACCTCCACATCCAGCACCAGGTGCCACACCTGGTCGTCGAGTACGGCGAGCTCGGCAGCCGCGAATCGGTAGATGGGCGCAGGCCCGGCGGTCAGTACGTCTCCCAGCGGGGTCGGTTCGAAGTCGTGCAGCACCGCCGGATTCGCGGCCGCCTCCAGGAGCAGGGAGACCTCCTCCCCGCCCGCCGCAGGCGCTGCCACCGGGATATGCCGGTTGCGCGGATGGATGCCCTTGAGCGGGACGCCCGAGCTGTCGTACACCAGGCCCTCCGCCTGGAAGCCCGGCCCCGCTCCGGCGAAACCGGGGTCGATGACCGCCTCGACCCTGCGTCCCGCCCACGCCCCGGGCACCCGTCCTTCGATCCGGAACCAGCTCGTCGACCATGGCCGGCCCCACTGGGTACCGGCCTCGAACGGCTCGTATGCCGCCGTCAACGCCTCGGCGACGGGCACCGGTTCGCCCGGCGCGTGCCAGACGGCCAGGGTCAGCGGCACCCGGGCGGCGTACTGCGCGGGGCGCACGAACTGGCGCATGGCCCGCTCCAGGCGTCCCTCGACCAGCGATCGGTCATCATGCATCGCTTCTCCTCCAGCAGCTCACTGAAGGGTTTCCCGTTCGGTTGTTGAGGAATCACCATGCGTGACCGACGCCCGACGGGGCATGCATCCCGTGTGCATGTTCGAGGGAGGAAGGTCGTCACAACGTGCAGGTGGGGGTTATGACAAGGCATCAGGCAGGGCTCGGCCCCGCGGGGAGCGGGCCCGTCCGGACACCTGATGCGCAGCAGGGGGACCAGCGTCTGCTGCGCAGGAGAGTGGGGCAGGCGGATCTGAGTGCCGTGGGGGACATACGCCGGGCGCTGAGGGAACTTCTCGGCCCGTCGAGGCATTCGGGGGCGGCGGACGTGGCCGAACTGCTCACCAGCGAGCTGGTGACCAACGCCCTCGTCCACACCGATCACGGTGCGGTGGTGACGGCGACGGTCGGCGAGGCCGGCCTTCGTGTGGAGGTCCGGGATTTCGTGGCCGCGCTTCCCACGCCGTACGTACCGTCCGCCGACGACGGTACGCATGGCAGGGGCCTGCTGCTCGTCCAGGCGCTGGCGGACGCCTGGGGTGTGCACGAGCACGGGATGGGGAAGGTGGTCTGGTTCGAACTCGGCTGCAACGGGGCGGCGCCGCAGTTCTAGGTGCCGACGCCTAGCCGAACTGCTGCTCAAGGTCCTTGAGCTTGCGCTCCAGGGAGTCGAGCCGGGGCAGCGCCTGGGTGTCGTCCTCGGCGGTGAGGTCCACGGTCCGGGCCGCCGAAGCGTCAGCGGTTCCGAGGGCCGCGAGGGAGTGCCGGGTGCGCAGGGGCAGCTGTCCTGGCTCGGCTATGGCCGGCTCCGCGACAGCTTTGGGCTGCGCGGAACCCTGGCCGGAGCCGAGCGCCGGGACGCCGACCTGGCGGGCGCCCCTGCCGCGCCCCCAGGCCCGGTTCTGCCGGGTGAGCGCCCGGAAGTGCGCCCGGTCCAGCTTCTCCTGGTCACGCCTGCGGAGCTTGTTCTCCTCCTTGGCGCGCTTGTCCTCGCGCACCTCTTCGACGGCCTCGTCCAGGGTGCGTACGCCCTCCAGGAGCATCAGCGACCAGGCGCCGAAGGTCTCCCTGGGGGCCCGCAGCCACCGTACGATCCGGATCTGCGGCAGCGGCCGCGGCACCAGGCCCTGCTCGCGCAGGGCCGCCCGGCGGGTCTGCTTCAGGGCGCGGTCGAAGAGGACCGCCGCCGAGAGCGACATCCCGGCGAAGAACTGCGGGGCGCCCGCGTGGGCCATGCCGCGCGGCGCGTGCACCCAGTTGAACCACGCCGCGGCGCCCGCGAACGTCCACACCAGGAGGCGCGAGCCGAGTGCCGCGTCGCCGTGGCTGGCCTCGCGCACCGCGAGTACGGAGCAGAACATGGCCGCGCCGTCGAGGCCGAACGGGACCAGGTACTCCCAGCCGTCCGTCAGATTGAGGTTCTGCCGGCCGAAGCCGACCAAGCCGTGGAAGGAGAGCGCGGCGGCCACCGCCGCGCAGCAGAACAGGAGCACATAGGAAGCGGAGCCGTACACCGCTTCCTTCCTTCTGCGGCGCTCCTCACTGCGTTCCCAGGAGTCGTCGCCGGTGGCGTTGTCACCGGCGCGCTTGCCGCGCGCGAGCACTACCAGAGCCACGACGACCCCCACGATCATCACGCCGCCCGGAAGCAGCCAGTCCAGCGATATGTCGGTCAGTCGCATGCGGTGTCCCTTGCATCGCGTAGGGCGTATCGGCCGCCATACTGCTCCTGCCGTACGGGGCGGCAGGGGCTTTCGGGGCAAGAGGGCGCCAACGAACGCGCAGGACAGTCGGATAGGGGGGATTCGATCGAACTGCCGTGCCCGGCGCGCGAGTTGAGTTCGACTGGCGCTCACCCGGACGGGTGGCATGGATCCCGGGCCCCTGCCCGAACCCCGACCGGACCCGGACGCGGGCTCTCAGGAGGCGGCGCTGAGCCTCTCCACGCGCTCGGCGTCGCAGGTGCGCGGACAGGTCACGCAGGTGTCCTCGGGGCGCACGGTGTAGAAGAAGCAGCAGCTCGCCCGGTCGCGGGTCGGCAGGCGCCGCCCGTCGGGCGCGGTCAGCTCACGGAAGCCGGGCGTGCCCACATACGGCTTCGCGGTGCCGGGGAGCAGCGCGTCGAGCTCGGCCATCGCGCGCGGCTCCTCGCCGAGCAGCGAGCCGATGTACCAGAGCCCCTCGACGATCTCGTCCGTCGCCATGCCCCACAGTGCCCGCCTGCCGCGCCGCATGCGCGGGCCGAATCCGTCGAGCACCGCCCCGAGGTGCTCGGCCACCGCCGCCCGCACCTCGCCGCGCAGCGCCTCTTCGTCCGGTACGACGCGGGCGCCGGGGAGCCGGGCCGCCGGGTCTCCCGGAAGGCAGGCGAACTCCCTTACCCGTACGGCGAGTTGGCCAAGCGCGCGATGGAACGTCACATCGGCGACCGGCACCCGCGGCACCCTGCGGTGCAGAAACCACGGCACCGTCACGAGGAGGCAGACGGGCCAGGCGTAGCGGTGGAAGCCGAAGGAGGCCACGACATCGGGGCGGGCCTGGTGCCCGTAGTCCTGGACGACCTGGGCGTTGTCCCAGGCCAGGAAGGCGTCGAGGGCGGCACCGCCCGCGGCGAGCTCCGCGGCGCCGACCCAGCCCGCGCCTCCGGGCGCCTGCTCGGTCCCGGTCAGCTCCCTGATTCCCAGTCCGGGAAAGACCTCGGCCAGGCGGGCGTAGGAGTCCGCGACGGGGCTCGGCGCGGGGCTGGGCAGCAAGGCGGAGACGGCCATGCGGGACCACCGAATCACGATCGTTGACAGGTAAGCCTTACCTTAGCGGATGAAGCCGATGTTTGAACTCGCGCTTTGTCCGCCTATGGTCTGTGTGGGGCAGGCGGAGTCGTAGGAGGCCGGGGTGGAACAGGGCAGAGCGCGCGAGGCAGTGGTGCCCGCGTACGGGCCACCCCGCGTTCCCGGTCAGGCCAGGGTCGGTGAGCGCCTCGGCGACGCCCGCGGCGAACACACCCACAGCGAGCCGCCGGCCCCCCGCACCGTCCACCGCCACTCGGTGCGCGGCCAGATCCTGGCCGCGCTGCGCACCGCCCTGGTCGACGGCGATCTCGTACCGGGTGAGGTGTACTCGGCGCCGGCGCTCGGTGAGCGGTTCGGGGTCTCCGCGACCCCCGTGCGCGAGGCGATGCAGCAGCTCAGCATCGAGGGCGCCGTCGAGGTCGTGCCCAACCGGGGCTTCAGGGTCACCGAGCGCAGCGCCCGCGAGCTCGCGGAGCTCGCCGAGGTGCGGGCCATGATCGAGGTCCCGGTGATGCTGCGGCTTGCCCGTACCGCCCCGGCGGCGCGCTGGGCCGAGCTGCGCCCGCTCGCCGTGGCCACCACCGAGGCCGCCGCGACCGGCGACCGCGCGGGCTACGCCGAGTGCGACCGCGCCTTCCACCGGGCGCTCCTCGCGCTCGCGGGCAACCAGCAGCTCGTCCAGGTCGCCGACGACCTGCACCGGCGCGCCCAATGGCCGCTGACCGCGGCGCCGGTCGCGCGCCGCGGAGATCTGGTCGCCGACGCGGCCGAACACCTGGCCCTCCTGGACGCCCTGTGTGCCCAGAACCTGCCGGTCGTCCAGTCGCTCGTACGGGAGCACTTCACGGGCTCCGCGCTCTGAGGTCGCGCCGCTGAACGACCGTGCCGCTGGACCCCGGGCGGTCACGGCCGCGTCCGCGCTGTGCAACAGCTCACACCGCGAGGAACCCGTGCCGTCAACTGCCGCGTCCCAGCGGGTACTTGAACAATCGCGCGCCGGGGGGCCACCATGCCGGATCCGTGGATGCAACAGCAGCAGATGCAGCAACAGCAATGGCAGAGCCGGCAGGCCGCGGACTCGGCCCGGCGCGCCTGCGACTACGGACGTGACGCGCATCAGCGCTTCGCCCACGGTTCGGTGCCGCGCGGCTCCTCGGGCCGTCTCACCGGACTGATCCAGCTCGTCCTGCTGATCGCGGCGGTCGTCTACCTCGCGGGCCACCCCGACGTGCGGGCCTCCCTGTGGGGATTCGCCCAGCACGCCTGGAGCCATCTCGACTCGCTGATCGACGACGCGCGTTCAGGTAATTGACGAACTGTCAGAGATGATCACTTCTGTCGGGTGACGAGCCGTCACATCGCGGCGGGCCGGGGCGGCGCGGCCCCCAGATGGGCCGCGAGCCAGGTGGGGACGCCGAGGAGGCGTACGAGGCGGGCCGCCTCCGTGCGCAGCCGGGTCGAGACCGGCTCCTCCTCGGTGTCGGCGAGCGAGGCGAGCGCCGGGGCCGTGCCGATGAGGTAGCCGAGCTCCTCGCGGATGCGCAGCGACTCGGTGAAGCCGTGCCGCGCCTCCGCCAACTCGCCGTCGCGCAGGGCGAGTCCGGCCAGATGGCGCCAGGTGAACGAGAGCAGCAGGGTGTCGCCGTGGGCGGCGGCGCCCTCGTGGGCGCGACGGTAGGCGGCGCGGGCGGCCTGCGGCGCGTCGGCGACGTTCTCGGCGAGCAGCCCCCGCCGGAAGTCGAGCAGCGCCCGGCCGCGCCCCGTGAGCGCGGTCAGCGCGGCGGCCCGGCCGAAGGCGGAGCGCGCCTCGTCCGCCCGGTCCCGTACCCCGAACAGCGTTGAGGCGTAGGCGAGATAGCCGCGCTCGCAGGCGGCGGCGCCGCGCTCCTCGTCGCTGCGGGCGACCGCCTCGGCGCCGCGCAGCGCCTCGTCGGCCTCCGCCCAGCCGGACTCGGTGTAGACGCAGCGCTCGGTCAGCAGGGCCGTGCGCTGGAGCGCGCCGGCCGCCGCGCCCGCATGCGGTTCGAGCAGAGCGGCGGCGTCCGTCCAGCAGCCGCGCGAGCGCAGCCGCCATACCGCGGTCTGGAGCGGATCCCCGTCATCTGCAGTCGTTCCGGAACCAGACATGGCGGTATGCGCCACGTTGCCCTCCCCGAGCGCGCCATCGAGCTGCTGAGTAGATCCGCATCTCAACACGGAATGGCACGCCGGGCCAAGGGGGGTGCGTGAATGAGTTCACAATCGTCCGACACTGGCCGGGATCGACTGTCAGCTCATACGAAGCGCCAGGAAGAAGTCCAGCTTGTCCTCGAGTCGGGACAGGTCACGGGCCGTCAACTGCTCGATCCTGCCCACCCGGTAGCGCAGCGTGTTGACGTGCAGGTGCAGTCGTGTGGCGCACCGCGTCCAGGATCCGTCGCAGTCGAGGAAGGCCTCCAGGGTCGGGATGAGTTCGGCCCGGTGGCGCCGGTCGTAGTCGCGCAGCGGGTCGAGCAGCCGGGCCGTGAAGGCGCGCCGTACGTCGTCCGGCACGAACGGAAGCAGCAGCACGTGCGAGGCCAGCTCGTGGTGGCCGGCCGCGCACACCCGGCCGGGGCGGGCGGCGGCGACCCGGCGGGCGTGCCGGGCCTCCTCCAGGGCGCCGCGCAGCCCCTCGGCGGAGTGCACCGCGGCGCTGACACCCAGTGTCAGGCGGCCGTCGTCCGCCAGGCCCGCAGAGAGCGGGGTGCGGACGGAGGCCAGGAGCGCGTCGGCGTGCAGACCGCCCTCGGCGCCCTCGGGCGTGACCGCGGGCAGCGGCACGAGTGCGATCGCCTCGTCGCCCGCGTGGGCCACCGCGATCCGGTCGGAGGACTCGGGGCCGACCACCGCGGGGTCGACCAGGATCTCCTCCAGGAGCGACTGGGCGACCGGGCCGCCCTCGATCTCCGCACCCAAGGTGCGCTCCCAGTCCACCCGGGCCACCACGACCTGCCAGTGCGGCGCCGAGCCGAGGCCGGGCAGCAGCACCGGGGCCGCGACTCTGAGTCGGGCCGCGATCTCGGCGGGCGCGGCGCCGGTCTGCACCAGCTCCAGGACCTCCTGGGCGAGCCGGCGGCGCACCGTGCGGGCCGCGTCGCGCCGGTCGCGCTCGACCGCGATGAGCTGGGTGACGCCCTGGAGCAGGTCGAGCCGTGCGGCCGGCCAGTCGCCCGCGTCGGCCTCGACGGCGAGCAGCCAGTCCGAAAGCACCGTCTCGCGCACGTCGCGGGCGGCGGGCGCCGCGCCCCGCCCGTTGTTGCGGATCGGGAACAGCGAGTAGGTCACGCCGTCGACGGTGGCCCGGTGCGGGCCCCGGCGGCCGGTGCGGGTGGCTCCCAGGTGCTCGGCGGCCAGCGCCGCGCCGACCGCCGGGGTCAGTGCGTCGCCGGCGCCCGCGATCTGGCGGCCGGTCGGAGAAAGCACCCAGGCCCGCAGGTCCAGGTCGGAGCCGAGCAGGTCGAGGACCACCTCGGGGCCGCCGCCCGCCGGGCCCGACGTCATCAGCCTGCGGTGGCGGTCCACGACCGCCGCGAGGTCGCCCGCGCGCTCGCCCGAGACCTGTCGTACGACGTGCTCGGTGATGGTTGCGAACGCGACCGACTCGTTCACCGCGAAGAGCGGGAGCCGATGGCGAGAACAAGCCAGAACGAGATCGTCGGGAATGGCGCCGAGCTCGGCCTCACCGGCCGCCAGGCCCGCCACACCGGCACTCGCGAGGATGCGTACGAATGGCTCGGAATCTTCGGCGTCCCGGCGCCAGGCGAGACCCGTCAGAACCAGCTCGCCACCCGTGAGGTAGCGGCTCGGATCCCGCAGGTCAGTGGTCATGACTCCCCGCACCGTGCGGTCCAGCTCGTCCTCGCCGCCGAGCAGCCGCAGCCCCAGCGCGTCGGTTTCCAGAAGTGCGCGCAGCCGCATCGCGTGTCGCCGCCGATCTGTCTTGATGTTGCCGTTGGAAAGCGGTGAGGTAACGGAGCACCGCCTTTCATACGAATCTACAAGACGTGAGCGGAGACCAGCCAACTCCTTCATGGTTTCGGTGACTGCACCCGAGGGATGCGGGCTTGTGTACTGATTCCACACCGCGTTAACAGCACATGAACGACTGAGATGTCGAGGGCCTGCCGTCCCCGGGACCCGCGCGAACGACCCCGAATTTGAGAATCGGAAGAGAGCCACTCATGGACTTCCTTCGCCCCGCCAGCTGGGAGGAGGCGCTCGCCGCCAAGGCAGAGCACCCCACCGCTGTGCCCATTGCGGGTGGCACCGATGTGATGGTCGAGATCAACTTCGACCACCGGCGGCCCGAGTACCTCCTGGACCTGAACCGCATCGGCGAGTTGGCCCAGTGGGAGGTCGGGGAGGACAGCGTCCGGCTCGGACCCTCCGTCCCGTACACCAAGATCATGGAGAACCTGCGGACGGAGCTGCCGGGCCTCGCGCTCGCCTCGCACACCGTCGCCTCCCCGCAGATCCGCAACCGCGGCGGTGTCGGCGGCAACCTCGGCTGCGCCTCGCCGGCCGGTGACGCGCACCCCTCGCTGCTGTCCTCGGGCGCCGACGTGGAGGTCGAGTCGCAGGCGCGCGGCGTGCGGCTCATCCCGATCGACGAGTTCTACAAGGGTGTGAAGCGCAACGCCCTCGAGGCGGACGAGCTGATCAAGGCCATCCACATCCCCAAGGCGGACGGCCCCCAGCAGTTCTCCAAGGTCGGCACCCGCAACGCCATGGTCATCGCGGTCTGCGCGTTCGGCCTGGCGCTGCACCCCGAGACCCGTACGGTCCGCACCGGCATCGGCTCGGCCGCTCCGACCCCCATCCGGGCGAAGGCGGCGGAGGAGTTCCTGAACGCGGCGCTCGAAGAGGGCGGCTTCTGGGACAACGGCAAGATCATCACCCCGTCGGTCGCGAAGGAGTTCGCCACGCTCGCCTCGGGCGCGTGCAACCCGATCGACGACGTCCGCGGCACCGCGAACTACCGCCGTCACGCCGTCGGCGTCATGGCGCGCCGCACGCTGATGTGGACCTGGGAGACGTACCGCGGCGGCAACGGCCGCACCCTTGAAGGAGCTGCATAACCATGCGCGTCAATTTCACGGTCAATGGCCGTAAGCAGGAGGCCGACGACGTGTGGGAGGGCGAGAGCCTTCTCTACGTCCTGCGCGAGCGCATGGGGCTTCCGGGGTCGAAGAACGCCTGTGAGCAGGGCGAGTGCGGTTCCTGCACGGTCCGCCTCGACGGTGTTCCGGTGTGTTCGTGTCTGGTCGCGGCAGGGCAGGTCGAGGGCCGCGAGGTCGTCACCGTGGAGGGACTGGCCGACTACGCCGCCCACCGCACCGACGCCCACCCCGGCGGCGGCTGCGCCTCCGGCTCCTGCGGTACGTCCATCGACGCCGCCAAGCGGTGGCAGGCCAAGCCCCAGGACAGCCAGACTGGAGAGGCCGGCGCGCTCTCGCCGATCCAGCAGGCGTTCATCGACGCAGGCGCCGTGCAGTGCGGTTTCTGCACCCCGGGCCTCCTGGTCGCCGCCGACGAGCTCCTGGAGCGCAACTCCGAGCCGTCCGACGCGGACATCCGCGAGGCGCTCTCCGGCAACCTGTGCCGCTGCACCGGTTACGAGAAGATCCTCGACGCGGTCCGCCTCGCGGCCGCCCGTCAGGAAGAGGCGGTCTGATCATGGCGCAGAACACCCGCACCACTCCGGCCGGTACACCCACCAACGTCACCCAGAACCACACCAAGGGCGGCATCGGCGAGTCGACGCTCCGCCCGGACGGCACCCTCAAGGTCACCGGTGAGTTCGCGTACTCCTCGGACATGTGGCACGAGGACATGCTGTGGGGCCAGACGCTCCGCTCCACCGTGGCCCACGCCGAGATCGAGAACATCGACATCTCCGAGGCCGTCGCGATGCCCGGCGTCTACGCCGTGCTCACCTACGACGACCTGCCGGCCAAGATGAAGAACTACGGCCTGGAGATCCAGGACACCCCCGTCCTGGCCCACGGCCGGGTCCGCCACCACGGTGAGCCGGTCGCCCTCGTGGCCGCCGACCACCCGGAGACCGCCCGCCGCGCGGCCGCCAAGATCAAGATCGACTACAAGGAACTGCCGGTCGTCACCGACGAGGCCTCCGCCCTCGCCGCCGACGCGCCGCTGATCCACGAGGGCCGCGACGACCACCACGCCGGTCATGTCCCGCACCCGAACATCGTGCACCGCCAGCCGATCATCCGCGGCAACGTGGAGGAGGCGCGCAAGCGCGCCGACGTGATCGTCGAGGGCGAGTACACCTTCGGCATGCAGGACCAGGCCTTCCTCGGCCCGGAGTCCGGCCTGGCCGTGCCCGCCGAGGACGGCGGCGTCGACCTCTACGTCGCCACCCAGTGGCTGCACTCGGACCTCCAGCAGATCGCCCCGGTCCTCGGCCTGCCGCCGGAGAAGGTCCGCATGACGCTCTCCGGCGTCGGCGGTGCCTTCGGTGGCCGCGAGGACATCTCGATGCAGATCCACGCCTGCCTCCTGGCGCTGCGCACGGGCAAGCCGGTCAAGATCGTCTACAACCGGTTCGAGTCCTTCTTCGGCCATGTGCACCGCCACCCGGCGAAGCTCTACTACGAGCACGGCGCCACCAAGGACGGCAAGCTCACGCACATGAAGTGCAAGATCGTCCTGGACGGCGGCGCCTACGCGTCGGCCTCCCCGGCGGTCGTCGGCAACGCCTCCTCGCTCTCGGTCGGCCCGTACGTCATCGACGACGTCGACATCGAGGCGATCGCGCTCTACACGAACAACCCGCCCTGTGGCGCGATGCGCGGCTTCGGCGCCGTCCAGGCCTGCTTCGCCTACGAGGCCCAGATGGACAAGGTGGCGGCGAAGCTGGGCATGGACCCGGTCGAGTTCCGCCAGCTCAACGCCATGGAGCAGGGCACGATCATGCCGACCGGCCAGGTCGTGGACTCGCCGGCCCCGGTCGCCGAGCTCCTGCGCCGGGTCAAGGCCCGCCCGCTGCCGCCCGAGCAGCAGTGGCTGGCGGCAGGAGAGGCCGCGGACGTCCGCGCCCTGCCCGGCGGCCTGTCCAACACCACGCACGGCGAGGGGGTCGTACGGGGCATCGGTTACGCGGTCGGCATCAAGAACGTCGGCTTCTCCGAGGGCTTCGACGACTACTCGACCGCCCGGGTGCGCCTGGAGGTCATCAACGGCGAGCCCGTCGCGATGGTCCACACGGCCATGGCGGAGGTCGGCCAGGGCGGTGTCACCGTGCACGCCCAGATCGCCCGTACGGAGCTGGGTGTCACGCAGGTGACCATCCACCCGGCCGACACCCAGGTCGGCTCCGCCGGTTCCACGTCCGCCTCCCGGCAGACGTACATGACCGGTGGCGCGGTGAAGAACACCTGCGAGGCCGTCCGCGCCAAGGTCCTGGAGATCGGCCGCCGCAAGTTCGGCTCCTACCACCCCGCCTGGGCCACCGCCGAGCTGCTGCTCGAAGGCGGCAAGGTCGTCACCGACGGCGGCGAGGTCCTCGCCGACCTGGCGGACGTCCTGGAGGGCGAGGAGATCGACGTCGAGCTGGAGTTCCGGCACCGCCCGACCCAGGCCTTCGACCTCGTCACAGGCCAGGGCAACGGCCACGTCCAGTACACGTTCGCCGCGCACCGCGCGGTGGTCGAGGTGGACACCGAGCTCGGCCTCGTCAAGGTCGTCGAGCTGGCCACCGCCCAGGACGTCGGCAAGGCGCTCAACATGCTCTCCGTCGTCGGCCAGATCCAGGGTGGTACCACCCAGGGCCTCGGCGTCGCGGTGATGGAAGAGATCATCGTGGACCCGAAGACCGCGAAGGTGCGCAACCCCTCCTTCACGGACTACCTCATCCCGACGATCCTGGACACCCCGACCATCCCGGTCGACGTCCTGGAGCTCGCCGACCCGAACGCGCCGTACGGCCTGCGCGGTCTCGGCGAGGCCCCGACCCTCTCGTCCACCCCGGCCGTCCTCGCGGCGATCCGGGCGGCGACCGGTCTGGAGCTCAACAAGACCCCGGTCCGCCCCGAGCACCTCACCGGTACCGGAGCCTGATCCCACCCCGGGGATCCCCAGATCCCTCCGGGCGGTGCGTGCCTCCCAGGAACGTCACAATTCCGTCGCCCGCACCGCCCGGAGCAGTCAAGTACCGCACCGCTCGCGGTCCTCGCAGTAACGGCAACACCCGCAGTACCAGCACCACCAGCAAAACCGAGTCACACCAGCAACACCCGTAGCCATCTGCACTGCGGTACCGGTTCCGGTACCCCGGCAGGAGCAGACACCGTTCGTCTCGGGCCGTCCCCCGGGTCGTGCAGCCCACGCATCATCCCAAATCCCGCAGCTTGTCTGACCTGAGGACTCAAGTCTTATGCGGGTGCCCCTGTGAACCTTGGGAGTAGGCACCATGACCCAGCAGTCTGTGGAGCCGAAGACCACCGCTGAGGACGCGGGCTCCGGCTCCCGTCCCCAGGCCGGCAGGTCTTGGCTCGACCGGTACTTTCACATATCCGAGCGGGGATCCACGCTGGCGCAGGAAGTGCGCGGCGGCATCACCACCTTCATGGCGATGTGCTACATCCTCCTGCTCAACCCGCTGATCCTCTCGACGCCCGATGTCGACAAGCACACGCTGGGCCACGCGGGCCTGGTGACCGCCACGGCGCTCGCCGCCGCGGCCAGCACCCTGCTGATGGGCTTCATCGGCAAGGTCCCGCTCGCACTCGCCGCCGGACTGAACGTCTCCGCGGCCCTGACCACCCAGGTGGTCCCGAACATGACGTGGCCGCAGGCCATGGGCATGTGTGTCATGTACGGCGTCGTGATCATGCTGTTGGTCGTCACCGGCCTCCGCGAGATGATCATGAACGCCATCCCGCTGGCGCTCAAGCACGCGATCACCATGGGCATCGGCATGTTCGTCGCCCTGCTCGGCCTCGTGAAGGCCGGATTCGTGGGCAAGGGCCCCGAGCACGGACCGCCGGTCACCCTCGGTGCCACCGGACAGCTCGTCGGCTGGCCCGTCTTCTTCTTCGCGATCACCCTGCTGCTGATCTTCGCCCTGCAGGCCCGCAAGGTGCCCGGCGCGATCCTGATCGGCATCGTCTCCGGCAGCGTCCTGGCCTTCGTGGTCACCAAGGCCGCGGGACTGACCGACGCGGACTGGGGCGGCACCGCCCCCGGCCTCAGCGGCAGCGCGGTCTCCACGCCCGACTTCGGCCTCTTCGGCCACGTCGAGTTCGGCGGCTGGGGCTCCATCGGCGCCATCAGCGTCGGCATGATCGTCTTCACCCTGGTGCTCGCCGGCTTCTTCGACGCGATGGCCACCATCATCGGCGTCGGCCAGGAGGCCAAGCTCGCCGACGACAAGGGCCGCATGCCGGGCCTGTCCAAGGCGCTGTTCATCGACGGTGCGGGCGGCGCGATCGGCGGCGTCACCGGCGCCTCCGGCCAGACCGTGTTCATCGAGTCCGCCTCCGGCGCCGGTGAGGGCGCCCGTACCGGCCTCTCCTCGGTCGTCACCGGCCTCTTCTTCGCGGCCTGCCTGTTCTTCACCCCGGTCACCCAGCTGGTGCCGGCCCAGGTCGCCTCCGCCGCCCTCGTCGTCATCGGCTCGATGATGATGAGCGCCGCCAAGCACGTGGACTGGAGCGACCGTTCGGTCTCCATCCCGGTGTTCCTCACCGTGGCTCTGATGCCGTTCACGTACAACATCACGGCCGGTGTCGGCGCGGGCGTCGTCGCCTACACCGTGATCAAGGCAGCACAGGGCAAGTGGCGCGAGATCGGCGGGTTCATGTGGGCCCTGACAGCCGTCTTCACCATCTACTTCGCCCTCCATCCCATCGAGAGCTGGCTCGGCGTCAAGTAGCGGCTGTGCCGCTGACGCCCTCCACACATCCGTAAGGAGACCGAACATGCTGGACATCGCCGAAGAGCTGAACCGGTGGGTCGAGCAGGGACGCGAGTTCGCCGTGGCCACCGTGGTGGCCGTCGGCGGCAGTGCGCCCCGGCAGCCGGGAGCCGCCCTCGCCGTCGACAGCGACGGCACGGCGATCGGCTCGGTTTCCGGCGGATGTGTGGAGGGCGCTGTCTACGAACTCTGCCAGCAGGCCCTGGAGGACGGCGAGACCGTCCTCGAACGCTTCGGCTACAGCGACGAGGACGCCTTCGCGGTCGGCCTGACCTGCGGCGGCATCATCGACATACTCGTCACCCCGGTCCGCACCACCTCGCCCGCCCGCGAGGTGTTCGCGGCCGCGCTCGCCACCGCCGCGAGCGGCGAGGCCGCCGCGGTCGCCCGCATCACCGACGGCCCCGCCGAACTCATGGGCCGCGCCCTCCTCGTCCATCCGGACGGCGCCTACGAGGGCGCCCTCGGCGGACACCCCGAGCTCGACCGAGCCGTGGCCGACGAGGCCGCCGCCATGCTGGACGGGGGCCGCACCGGCACCCTTTCGCTGGGCGCCGACGGCCGGCTGTGCGGCCAGCCGCTCACCGTGCTCGTCGAATCGAGCGTCCCGGCCCCCCGGATGATCGTCTTCGGCGCCATCGACTTCGCCTCCGCCCTGGTCAGGGTCGGCAAGTTCCTGAACTACCACGTCACCGTGTGCGACGCCCGGCCCGTCTTCGCGACGAAGACCCGCTTCCCCGAGGCGGACGAGATCGTCGTGGAGTGGCCGCACGAGTACCTTCAGCGGACGAACACCGACTCCCGTACGGTCCTGTGCGTCCTGACCCACGACGCCAAGTTCGACATCCCGCTCCTGGAGACCGCGCTGAAACTGCCGGTCGCCTACATCGGCGCGATGGGCTCGCGCCGCACCCACCTCGACCGCAACGAGCGGCTGCGCGACGTGGGCGTCACCGAGCTCGAACTCAACCGCCTGCGCTCCCCGATCGGCCTCGACCTCGGCGCGCGTACGCCCGAGGAGACCGCCCTGTCCATCGCCGCGGAGATCGTCGCCAACCGGCGCGGCGGCAGCGGAATCTCGCTGACCGGCGCACACACCCCGATCCACCACGACGGCAAGGACACGCCGGTCGGACGCATCGGCTCAGTCGCTTAACCGGAGGGCAAGCGGATGTGCGGCGTCCGGGGCGCCGTCGCCGAACCGGGCGGTATGCGAGTGACGCCCCGTTTCGGCCGGGTTAGGGTCGCCGCATGAGCGAGCTGCAGTTCCGCGACGTGCCCGAGTCCGACGTCGACCGCGCCCTGGAGCTCTGGTGGCTCGTCTTCCACGACCGCCCCGACGAGAAGGAGAAGCGCGCCTACCACCGCGCGATGGTGCTGCGCTGCGACCGCGTCGGGGCGTACGACGGCGAAGCGCTCGCCGGCTTCCTCGTCGCCCACCGCTTCACCCTGTCCGTGCCGGGCGGTGAACTCCCTTGCCCCGGGCTCACCTTCGTCTCGGTCGCCCCCACGCACCGCCGCCGCGGCGTGCTCTCCGGCATGATCGCCGAGGTGTTCCGCCGCTGCGCCGGACACGGCAGGCCCATCGTCGCGCTGTGGGCCTCCGAAGCCGCCATCTACGGCCGCTTCGGCTTCGGAGCGGCCACCTACGGCACCTCGGTCGAGATCAACTCGACCCGCCCGCTCGCCCTGCGCATCGAGGCCGACCGCCGCCCCCTGCGCCTGATCGACCCCGGCGACGCGCCCGACGAGCTGGGCCCCTACTACGAGGCGACCCGCACCCGCCGGGCCGGGCGCATCGCCCGCGACACCCGGCGCTGGCGCGGCGAGTGGCTGCCCGAGACCGACGAGGACGACGAGGAGCTCGGCCCGCCCCGCATCGTCGGCCTCGGTGCCGCCGACGAGCCGCTCGCCGGGTACGCCGTCTACCGCACCCGGCGCGAGGACGACCCCGCAAGGCCCGGCACCGTCCAGGTCGCCGAGCTGGAAGCCGACACCCCGGCGGCCGAGGCCGCGCTGTGGAACTACCTCGCCGGCATCGACCTCACCGGCACCGTCCGCGCCTGGGGCCTGGCCCCGGACGACCCGCTGCTCCTGTTCGCCACCGACCGGGACCAGGTCAAGGCCGTCGCCGAGTTCCCGGCGCTGTGGATCCGCCTCGTGGACGTCGGCGCCGCGCTCACCGCCCGCTCCTGGGCGGCCGAGGCGGCGCTCGTCCTGGAGGTCCGCGACGACCGCATCCCGGCCAACGCGGGCCGCTTCCGCCTGACGACCTCCCCGCACGCCTGCACGTACGAGCCGACCCCGGCCCCGGCCGACCTCACCCTCGACGTGCGCGACCTGGCCGCCTGCTACCTCGGCGGCACCGAGGTCCGCCGCCTGGTCCTCGCGGGCCTGGTGACCGAGCACACCGCGGGCGCGGCGGCGGCCCTGGACGCGGCGCTGCGCACCACGGAACTGCCGCACACCGTCGACGAGTTCTGAGCAGCCGGGGGAGAATACGGGGGGATTTCGCGCAGAAGTGACGAGGCTCTCGTACCGGGGCGGCGGGGGCCGGGGCGAAGGTCCTTCGGCGAACTGCCTGCTCGGAGCGGGAACCGGAAGCCCCCTTGAAGGGGTCTTTGCCTGCACGTTAGGGACCAAAGTCCCGGCGTGCGGCACCTGCACCGAACCCCTCGTATCACTGAGGTCGCGTCAACCCCCTTGCCCTCCGGGGAAGTTGCCGGAAATCGGGTATTTTCCCTCGATGCCCGGCCGGAGAATTCACATTTCGGGATTCGAGCGCGATCGTGCGATCGTGGCCAACCGGTGAAGCTCCGCTGCCGAACCGGCACGTACCGAGGGGATGGGGAAAACATGGCGCGACTGACCGCCCACACACGCCGCATCGTGATGGCCGCAGCGACGGCCGTGGTCCTGACGGGCGGCGTGGCCGCCGCGGTGTTCCTCGGCAGCGACACCTCCGCCGACGGCCCGGGCCCCGCGCTCGCCCACTCGTCCTCGACCGGCAAGTCCACCGGAAAGTCCGACGACAAGCCCGGCCGCGCGAGCGGCAAGCCCGGCTCCTCGGCATCCGGTGACGACAGCGCGCCGGACGGCTCGGACGGCTCCGGCGACGCCACCGGCCCCGCCGCGCCGCCCGGTGCCGCCGGAATATCCGAAGTGATCGACCACGAGACCGAGAGCGGCGGCAAGTCCGTCTCGATCACCATCGACGACGGACCGAGCCCGGTGTGGACGCCGAAGATCCTCGCCGTCCTCAAGCAGTACGACGTCAAGGCGACCTTCTGCATGATCGGCCCGCAGGCCAAGGCGAACCCCGGCATGGTCAAGCAGATCGTCGCGGCCGGCCACCGGCTCTGCGACCACACGGTCAGCCACGACGAGGCCATGAACAAGAAGCCCGTCGCCTACCAGAGCTCCGAGGTCCTCGACGCCCAGAAAATGATCGAGGACGCGGCCGGCGGCGCCAAGGTGCAGTACTTCCGTGCCCCCGGCGGCGCCTTCACGCCGGACAACCGGCACATCGCGGCCGGTCATGGGATGCGCCCGCTCGGCTGGAACGTCGACACCAAGGACTGGAAGCAGCCCGGCACCGCGGCGATCGTGAAGACGGTGAAGCAGGAGGTCAAGAACGGCCCGATCGTGCTCTTCCACGACGGTGGCGGCGAGCGCGCCCAGACGGTGGCCGCCCTGAAGGAAGTGCTGCCCTGGCTGGCCCAGCAGGGCTACACGTTCAGCTTCCCCGCCATCTGACGCGCCTTCAACTGACGGCCCGTCATGTCCCGGGCGCGGCCGCCCGGATCGGACACCCGCGGCGGCTCCGTCCGGGAGGACCGCGATTCGTGCGGCGGCCCGGCAGCCGATAAGGTGCCTGGTCACGACCGCATCCCGTTCGATTCCACGGGCCGGTCAGGGCTCTGCCGCAGTGCGTGGCACCTCCACGTCCGTCGTGCCGACTCCTGCCCGCCCGGGCCCTGGAACACGGGGGCGATCTTCACGGCGGGGCAGTCGGGCCCCGGCCGACGGGGTCAGCAGGAGGAACAGTGGCACAGGTCATCGCCGAGGTCTCACGGACGTTCAACGAGTTTCTGCTCCTGCCGAACCGGACCCGGACGGACTGCTCGCCCGCGACCGTCGACCTGCGCACACCCCTGGTACGGCACCTCGCGGGCGAGCGGTCGGCGATCGAACTCGGCTCCCCGTTCACGTCCGCGATCATGCAGGCCGTCAGCACCCCGGACCTCGCGATCGCGCTGGCACGCAACGGCGGCCTGAGCTTCCTGCACCACAACCAGTCGGTCCAGGACCAGGCCGCGGCCGTGCGCCAGGTGAAGAACTTCAAGGCCGGGTTCGTCACCAGCGACACCAACGTCCGCCCCGACGACACCCTGAGCCACCTGGTCTCCGTCATGCGGCGCACCGGTCACAGCACCGCCGCGGTCACCCATGACGGCACCGCCACCGGCCGCCTGCTCGGCCTCGTGACCTCCCGCGACTTCCACCCCCAGCGCCACGACCTCGACGGGCCGGTGGCCGGCCGGATGACCGCCATCGCGGAGCTGCCCCACGCGGAGGCCGACACCACGCTCTCCGAGGCCAACGCGCGGCTGTGGGACCAGCGCCTCGACTGCCTCCCCGTCCTCGGCACCGACGGCCACCTGCAGTACCTGGTGTTCCGCTCCGACTACGCGGACAACAAGCGGTTCCCGAACCAGGCCGTGGACGCCGAGAAGCGCCTGCGCGTGGGCGCGGGCGTCAACACCCACGACTACCAGGAGCGCGTCCCCGCCCTCCTGGAGGCGGGCGCGGACGCCCTGTGCTTCGACTCCTCCGACGGCTACAGCGACTGGCAGGCCCAGGCGCTGAGCTGGGTGAAGAAGCACTACCCGGAGATCCCGGTCGGCGGCGGCAACGTGGTCGACGGCGAAGCCTTCACCTTCCTCGCCGAGGCGGGCGCGGACTTCGTCAAGGTCGGCGTGGGCGGCGGCTCCATCTGCATCACCCGCGATCAGAAGGGCATCGGGCGCGGCCAGGCGAGCGCCGTCCTGGACGTCGCCGCGGCCAGGGACGCCTTTTGCGAGCGCACCGGCGAGTACGTGCCGATCTGCTCCGACGGCGGCCTGGTGCACGACTACCACGTGGCCCTGGCCCTCGCGATGGGAGCCGACTTCGTCATGATGGGCCGCTACTTCGCCCGCTTCGACCAGGCGGCCGGCGCCAAACTCCCCACCCGGGACGGCTTCGTGAAGGAGTACTGGGGCGAGGGCTCGAACCGGGCCCGCAACTGGCAGCGCTACGGCCAGGGCGGCCAGGGGCTGATCTTCGAAGAGGGCGTCGACGGCTACGTCCCGTACGCGGGCGACCTCAACGAGGGTCTCGCCACCACCATCGCCAAGCTCAAGACCACGATGGTCTCGTGCGGCTCCGTGACGCTGCCGGAATTCCAGTCCACGGCCCGGCTGACGCTGGTCTCCGACCAGAGCTTCCAGGAGAGCCACGCGAACGTCACCCTGCGGGACACCCCGGCGACCATCGCCTGACGGGCCCCGCCCAGTAGCCCGCGACCTGACGTCCACTCGGCGATCCGGCCGACAACCGGATCGCCCCTCGGGAGACGAGACTCCGTGAACACGCCATCGCCGGCCGGAGCGCGGCGCACCGACGGATCGGCCGTCCGGATCGGCGCCCTCGTCCCGCTGACCCGGCCCGGCTGGGCCGAGGCGGGTCAACACCTGCTCGCCGGGCTGGAGTTGGGCGTATGCGAGGTCAATGACGCCGGCGGGATCGGTGGACGGCCGCTCGAACTGGTGGTCCGGGACACCGCGGCCGATCCGGAGAAGGCCGCGGCGGCCGTGGACGAACTGGCCCGCCTGGGTGTGGCCGCCTTGGCGGGGGAGTACCACAGCGTGGTCGCCCGCGCCGCCGCCGCCCGGGCGGACGCCCTCGGCCTGCCGTTCCTCTGCTCGTCAGCCGTACTCGACGCGCTCACGGACCGCCCGACGGACCGGGTCGCGCGTCTCGCCCCGGCGCAGTCCCACGGCTGGCGGATCTACGCGGACTTCCTCCTCGGCGCCGGTCACCGCCGGACAGCCGTGGCGACCCAGTCGAGCGTGTACTGGGCATCGGGGACCCGCATTCTGCGGGACCATCTCGCTCCGCGCGGCGGCACCGTCGTCGAACTCGACACGGGCGCGCTCACCCCCGAGGCGGTGTGCGACGCACTCGTCGACAGCGGCGCGACAGCCCTCCTCCTTCTGGTCGGCCACCCGGACCCGGCCGTGCCGGTCGTCAAGGCCGTACGTCGGGACCGGCGCCTCGCCGAGGTCCTGATCGGTGCTCCGGCCGGGCAGCCGGAGTTCGCCTCATGGGCGGCGCTCCTCGGCGACGACGGCGCCGCGATCCCGTTCCTGCGCTACCTGCCCGAGCGCCTCGGCCCGCTCGGCGCACGAGTCGAGGTGGTGCTGCGCGAGCGTCTTGCCGAGGCACCCTCCTTCGTCGCCTTCGAGGGCTACGACACGGTCGCCGTTCTCGCCGAGGTCCTTCGCTCGCACGGCACGGACCGGTCGCGCATCGCCGCCTCCTGGCCGCGCGTCGCGGTCGAGGGCACCCGGGGGAGGATCCGGTTCTCCCGGACGCCGGGCATCAGCGTGTGGCAGTGGGCCTGGACGCCGGTCCAGGTCGTCGACCGGGACCCGGCGGAACCCGGTCGCTTCCGGATCCTCCACTCCGGCTGAGGGCGTCCGAGCAGCCCGGTCAGCCGCCGCCCATCCCGCCCTGCGCGGCGACCAGCGTGGTCCCGAGACCGCGCACGGCCCTGCCCAGGGCGGGTGCGATCGCGTCGAGCCGGCCGGTCAGCGCGTCGAGGCGGTCCTTGTGGGCGCGGGCGTCCGCATGCGACACGAGGTGCCGCACCCCGCCCGCAGAGACGAGCGCCAGGACGACGGCGTCGTACGGCTCGACGGGTCCCTCGCCCCGCAGCTGCTCGATGAGCCCCGTCTGCAGCGCGCGTACGCCCGCCGCGTCCAGCACCCTCACCTCGCGCCGCGCGGCGCGGGCGAAGACGGGCCGCTCCTCCACCCTGATCACGTCGAGGGCGGCGAGCCGGTCCTCGACGTGATCCAGGGTCTCCCGGCGGTCGGAGCGGACCCACGCCTTCCAGGTGCGCCGGTGCGCGCCGACGCCGTCCAGGACGTGATCGAGCACGGGATCGCCGGCGCGGCCGGTGTCCGTGACCCTCACCTCGCCCGCCGAGTCGGCGATGCAGCCCAGCGAGGCCAGTTCGGCGAGGACCGCGAAGCGGAGCAGAAAGCCGGTCCGGGTGCGGTCGTACAGGGCTCCGGCGGCGGTGTCGTAGGCCGCGAGATACATCCGGCCGTACAGGGTGTGCGTCATGAATCCGACGCTAGGGATTGCGCGCCGCGCGCGGATCCACCCGGCGGATGGGTCCGCACTGGGCCCACGGGATGAGTGCGCGGCCGGCTCGGCCCACGGGATGAGTGAGCCGGTCAGGCGCGGCGCGGCTCGACGAGCCCGTGGTCGTAGGCGGCGACCACCGCCTGTACCCGGTCGCGCAGCCGCAGCTTGCGCAGCACCGCCGACACATGGGTCTTGACGGTCGCCTCCGACAGATGGAGCTGAGCCGCGATCTCGGCGTTGGACAGCGCCTGACCGATCAGAGTGAGCACTTCGAGCTCCCGTGGCGACAACCCGGCCGGCCCGGCCGGGGCCGGGAGCGGGGCGGGTGCGATGTGCGCGAAGCGGTCGAGCATGCGGCGGGTCACGGTCGGCGCGAGCAGCGCGTCTCCGCGCGCCACCACCCGGACCGCCTCGGCGAGCTCGGCGGGCCGGATGTCCTTGAGGAGGAAGCCGCTGGCCCCGGCCCGCAGCGCGGTCACCACGTGCTCGTCGAGGTCGAAGGTCGTGACGACGAGGACCCGGGCCGCGCTGCCCGAGGCGACGATCGCCCGCGTCGCGTCGATGCCGTCCATCACGGGCATCCGTACGTCCATCAGGACGACGTCCGGCTTCAACTCCTCGACCAGGCGCACCGCGTGCTGCCCGTCGGCCGCCTCGCCGACCACTTCGAGATCGTCCCGGGCGTCGATGATCAGGCGGAACCCGCCGCGCACCAGCGCCTGGTCGTCGGCCACCACCACCCGGATCGTCACGGGCCGAACCTTATCGGCAGCACCGCCCGCACCTCGAAACCTCCGTCCCGGCCGGGCCCCGCCTCCAGGGTGCCGCCGAGCAGCGAGGCCCGTTCGCGCATCCCCGCGAGGCCCCGCCCCGAACCCGCGGAGCGCCAACTCCGGTTGCCGGGGCGGCCGTTGTCGCTCACCTCGATGCGCACCGCCTCCTCGTCGCGGCACACCGACACCCGCACCCGGCCGGCCCCCGCGTGCCGCAGCGTGTTGGTCAGCGCCTCCTGCACGATCCGGTACCCCGCCAGGTCCACGGCGGACGGCGGAGAGATCGCCCGGCCCTCCTCGTGCAGCTCGACGGCGAGCCCGGCGGCCCGCGCGTTCGCGGCCAGCTCGGCGAGGTCCCCGAGCCCGCGCGGCGGCCGTCGCCCCTCGCCACTGTCCTCGCCGGATTCCGTACGCAGCAGGACCCGCAGCTCCCCGAGCGCGGAGCGCCCCGCGCCCTCGATGGCGCGCAGGGCCTGCCTGGCCTGCTCGGGGTGTGCCGTGAACACGTCCTCGGCGGCGCTCGCCTGGATCACCATCACCGACACGGTGTGGGCCACCACGTCGTGCACCTCGCGGGCGATCCTGGCCCGCTCCTCGGCCACCGCCCGCCGCGTCTCGGCGGCGAGCCGGTCCTGCTGGGCCCTGCGCCACTGCCCGGCCGTCCAGGCCAGCGTCACGGCCAGTACGTAGCTGACGAGGACCAGCGTGCTGCCGCCCGCATAGGCGAGTGGGGCAAGCGCGAGCGTCCCGAGCAGCCACCGGCGCGACTCCCGCACCGGCCGCAGCGCAGAAAGGACGCACAGGGCGAGCTGCGCCCCGAGCAGCGCGCCCGTCAGGCTCAGCGCCGGGAACAGCAGCCACATCCCGGCCCCGAGCAGCGCGCACACCGCGAGTACGGCGCCGGGCCGGCCCACCACCCACCACAGGGCCACGGCCTGCATCACGGCGAGGGCGAGCGCGACAGCGGGCCGCCCGGCGGCACCGGCCGTCAGGCAGGTGGGCACCGCCACCCCGAGCACCAGCACGGCGGAGGCCGCCCGCAGCGCCCCGACCGCCCGGGCCGAGGGAGGGGCGCCGCCGCCGTCCGGACCGCGCAGATGACCCACGCCGCGACGCTACCAACCGCGCGTCACTTCGCAGGGGTACGCGAGCGGGCCATCCGCGCGGCGACCGTGCGCGGCACATGACGTACGGCGAAGGCATACGCCTTGTACTGGAGCCCCGTGATGCTGACCGGACGCCTGCGGCGCAGATCCTTCAGGGCCTGCTCCACGACCTTCTCGGCATCCAGCCAGGCCCACTCGGGAAGCGAGCTCACGTCCATCCCGGCCCGCTTCTGGAACTCCGTCCGCGTGAAACCGGGCACGAGCGCGAGGACGCGGACACCGTGCGGGGCGAGATCGACCCGCAGCGACTCGCTGAACGCCGTCAGCCACGCCTTGGCGGCGCCGTACGTGCCGGTGGGCAGCAGACCCGCCACCGAGGAGACGTTGAGGATGACGCCCCGCTTGCGCGCGGTCATCCCCGGCACGGCCGCGTGCGTGAGCCGCAGCGGGGCCCGCACCAGGAGATCGAGCATCCGCTCCTCGTCGTCGACGGGGCTGTGCGGGAACGGCGCGGGAAGGCCGGATCCCGCGTTGTTGACCAGCACGTCCACCGGATCCTCGGTCGCCGCCAGCCGCTCCTCGACCAGGCGGCACTGCGCCGGATCGACCAGATCCGCCGCCAGCGTCTCGACCCGTACGCCGTACCGGGACCGCAGCTCCGCGGCCGTCTTCAGCAACCGCTCCTCGTCACGGGCGACCAGGACGAGCGCGCACCCGAAGCCCGCGAAGCGGTGCGTGAAGGCGGCGCCGATGCCCGAGGTCGCACCGGTGATCAGAACAGTGGTCATGGTGGCTCTCGTTTCTCCGGCGGCAAGGGACGCGCGGAACCTGTCCGCGCACCGCCCAGTGTTCGCGGACTCCGCCGAAGATCAAGTGCGAGGGCCCATAACTGGCCACTTCGGACACTCTGTTGAGGCGGGCGTCAGGGCCGGGGAACCTGAATTTTTGTCGCCACGGCCACGGAAATTTACGCAAAATCCGGCGAGGCTTCCTGGCGGCGCGCGCAAAATAGTAGTATTTGCCGTGCCGTCTTGCCGGATCCGTGCTACTGTTGATCCCAGTTGCAGTTGTGGTTCCCAAAGACTTCAAGTGCCTTGATGGTTTTATGCCGTCAGGCACTTTTGTATTTCCGGTACTTTTTCCGGACGGGGCAATCATCGCGGTAACGACGGGGTCAGCACAGTGCGGACCCCCGGGCATTGCCCCGAAGGAGATATGACATGGCTACTGGCACCGTGAAGTGGTTCAACGCGGAAAAGGGCTTCGGCTTCATCGAGCAGGAGGGTGGCGGCCCGGACGTCTTCGCCCACTACTCGAACATCGCCTCCTCTGGCTTCCGTGAGCTTCAGGAAGGCCAGAAGGTGAACTTCGACGTCACGCAGGGCCAGAAGGGCCCGCAGGCCGAGAACATCACGCCTGCCTGACGCTTGAAGCGTTTTCTGCACGCGGCTGGGGCTCGCACCTTGGGGTGCGGGCCCCAGCCCGTTGCTGTTCCACCGGGCCCGCCGTCACTGCGTGACGGCATTCTCACGGCCCGCGGGACGCCGGGCGCCGCCCGGCCGTCCCGCCACGCAGCGGACGAACCGTCCCGGCCACGGCCGGGGTGTGCATCTGCCCGCTGTCCCGATCCGGCCCGCCCGCCCTCCCGGGCGGCGGCTGCCCGGCATTCCGACAACGGGCGGGGAATTTACGCGCCCTCGTGCGGCCGGATCGGAATTCAACTTCTGTTTTCGGCTCGTTCTTGCGATGTCCCGGCGGTTCCATTTCGCCGGGCTCCCTCGATACGTGCCATATCGAGGAAGGTTCTCCTTGAACCGTTCAGCTCGCACGAACGACCGCTACTCCGCCGCCCGTAAGAGCGGCGCCGACCGCGGGGCCCGCTTTCGGCCCCAGGGGCAGAACCGCTCCGGCGGCGGCCGCAGGCCCGCCGCACCGCAGGGCGAGTTCGCCCTCCCCGTCACCATCACCCCGGCCCTGCCGCCGGTCGCGAACTTCGGCGACCTGGACATGCCGACCGAGGTCCTCGACGTGCTGACCGGCCTGGGCGTGACCGAGCCGTTCCCGATCCAGGGCGCCACCCTGCCGAACTCGCTCGCGGGCCGCGACGTCCTGGGCCGTGGCCGCACCGGCTCCGGCAAGACCCTCGCCTTCGGCCTCGCCCTGCTGGTCCGCACCGCCGGGCGCCGCGCCGACTCCAAGAAGCCCCTCGCCCTGATCCTGGTGCCCACGCGCGAGCTGGCCCAGCAGGTCACCGACGCGCTCACCCCGTACGCCAAGGCCCTGCGGCTGCGGATGGCCACTGTCGTCGGCGGCATGTCGATCGGCCGTCAGGCCGGTGCGCTGCGTTCCGGCGCGGAGGTCGTGGTGGCTACGCCGGGCCGGCTCAAGGACCTCATCGAGCGTCGCGACTGCCGCCTGGACCAGGTGGACATCACGGTCCTGGACGAGGCCGACCAGATGGCCGACATGGGCTTCATGCCGCAGGTCACCGAGCTCCTCGACCAGGTGCGCCCGGACGGCCAGCGGATGCTGTTCTCGGCCACCCTGGACCGCAACGTCGACCTCCTGGTCCGCAAGTACCTGCACGACCCGGTGGTGCACTCCGTCGACCCGTCGGCCGGTGCGGTCACCACGATGGAGCACCACGTACTGCACGTGCAGAGCGCCGACAAGTACGCCACGACCACCGAGATCGCGGCCCGCGACGGCCGGGTGATCATGTTCCTGGACACCAAGCACGCCGTCGACCAGCTCACCAAGCACCTGCTCCAGAGCGGTGTGCGGGCGGCCGCCCTGCACGGCGGCAAGTCCCAGCCGCAGCGCACCCGGACCCTGGCCCAGTTCAAGACCGGTGCCGTGTCCGTCCTGGTCGCGACGAACGTCGCGGCGCGCGGCATCCACGTCGACAACCTCGACCTCGTGGTCAACGTCGACCCGCCGACGGACCACAAGGACTACCTGCACCGCGGAGGCCGCACCGCCCGCGCGGGCGAGTCCGGCAGCGTCGTCACCCTCGTCCTGCCCAACCAGCGCCGCGAGATGAGCCGCCTGATGATGGCCGCCGGGATCACCCCGACCATCACCCAGGTCCGCTCCGGCGAGGCGGAGCTGAGCCGCATCACCGGCGCCCAGGCCCCCTCCGGCATCCCGGTCACCCCCGCGGCGGCCCCGGCGGAGCGCCCCAAGCAGCGGGGCCAGGCCCCGTTCCGCGGCCGCGGCACCGCCCGCGGCCAGGCCGGCGGCGGCCGTTCGGGCGGCTCGCGCCGCACGGGCGAGACCCGCGAAATGGCCGAGGCCCGCAAGGCCGCCCGGGTCCGCCGCGCCGCCTGACGCCCACGGGGTGGCCGGCCGGCAACCGGTCACCCCAGGCCCGGCACCGTCGACACCACCAGGTCGATGAGCTTGATGCCGACGAACGGCAGAACAAGCCCGCCGAGCCCGTACACCGCCAGGTTGCGGCGCAGCAGGTCGTGCGCCGAGGCCGGGGTGTAGCGCACCCCGCGCAGGGCCAGCGGGATCAGGGCCACGATGATCAGGGCGTTGAAGATGATCGCCGAGGTGATAGCGGACGTCGGGCTGTGCAGGCCCATGACGTTCAGCGCGCCGAGCCCCGGATAGGCCGAGGCGAACATCGCCGGGATGATCGCGAAGTACTTCGCCACGTCGTTCGTGATCGAGAACGTGGTCAACGCGCCCCGGGTGATGAGGAGTTGCTTGCCGATCTCGACGATCTCGATCAGCTTCGTCGGGTTCGAGTCGAGGTCGACCATGTTGCCGGCCTCCTTCGCGGCCGAGGTCCCGGTGTTCATCGCCACGCCCACATCGGCCTGGGCGAGCGCGGGTGCGTCGTTGGTCCCGTCGCCCGTCATCGCGACCAGCTTGCCGCCCTCCTGCTCCTTCTTGATCAGGGCGAGCTTGTCCTCGGGGGTGGCCTCGGCGAGGAAGTCGTCCACGCCGGCCTCCTGGGCGATGGCCCGGGCAGTCAGCGGGTTGTCCCCGGTGATCATGACCGTACGGATGCCCATGCGGCGCAGTTCCGAGAAGCGTTCCGCGATGCCGTCCTTGACGACGTCCTTCAGGTGGATCACCCCGAGGACGCGGGGCCCGTTCCAGTCGTGCACGCCGACGAGCAGTGGGGTGCCACCGGAGGCGGCGATGGAATCCGCGAACCGCCGTGCCTGGTCCGGGACTTGACCGCCGTACATCGCCACCCACTCGATCACCTGGGCGGCCGCGCCCTTGCGGATGTGGGACACGGCGCCGTTCTCCCAGCGCAGATCGACCCCGCTCATCCGGGTCTGCGCGCTGAACTCCACGAAGCGGGCGCCGCGCAGATCGCCCTCGGCCGGCTCGCGCAGCCCGTACCGTTCCTTGGCGAGCACCACCACCGAGCGGCCCTCGGGCGTCTCGTCCGCGAGCGAGGCCAGCTGGGCGGCGTCCGCGAGATGCGTCTCCTGGATTCCGGGCATCGGCACGAACGCCGAGGCCTCCCGGTTGCCCAGCGTGATCGTGCCCGTCTTGTCGAGCAACAGCGTGTTGATGTCGCCCGCCGCCTCGACCGCCCGCCCGGACATGGCAAGGACGTTGCGCTGCACGAGCCGGTCCATGCCGGCGATGCCGATCGCGGAGAGCAGCGCCCCGATCGTGGTCGGGATCAGCGTCACGAGCAGCGCCACCAGGACGGTGGTGGACTGCGCGGCGTTCGCGTACTCGGCCATCGGCTGAAGCGTGACCACCACCAGGACGAAGATGATGGTCAGCGCCGCGAGCAGGATGTTCAGCGCTATCTCGTTCGGCGTCTTCTGCCGGGCCGCGCCCTCCACCAGCGCGATCATCCGGTCCAGGAAGGAGTGCCCGGGCCGTGAGGTGACGCGTACGACGATGCGGTCCGAGAGGACGGTCGTGCCGCCGGTGACGCCCGAGCGGTCACCGCCCGACTCGCGGATCACGGGCGCCGACTCGCCGGTCACCGCCGACTCGTCGACCGCCGCGACGCCGTCCACCACGTCCCCGTCCGCCGGAATCAGCTCGCCCGCTTCGACGAGCACGAAGTCGAACGGCTTGAGGCCGGTGGCCGCGACGGCCTCGGTCCTGGCGTGGTCCAGATCGGTGCCCACCCGCCAGTTGTCCCGCAGCCGCAGTGCGACGGTGTCGGTACGGGCCCGGCGCAGCGACTCGGCCTGCGCCTTGCCCCGGCCCTCGGCGACGGCCTCCGCGAGGTTGGCGAAGATCACCGTGAGCCACAGCCACATGCCGATGACCCACGTGAAGACCGACGGGTGGACGAGCGCGGACAGCGTGGTCAGGGCCGCCCCGATGGCCACGACGAACAACACGGGCGTACGCACCAGATCCCGCGGATGCAGCTTGCGCAGCGCATCGGGAAACGCTGTCAGGAGCTGTACGGGTTCGAAGAGTCCGGCGGGCCGCTTCGGCCGGTGCGGCCGCGGCCCCGGCGGATTCCTGGGCGGCGGGCCACTGGGGGCCAGGACGGTCGGGGCCTGCTGGGGGGCGGCGGGAGACATGCACGACCTTCTGGAGGGTCCGGCAGCCGGACGGGGGTTCGGACACAGCCTGTGAGCGGCCGGACGCAAACCTAGGTCACCGCCGGGGCCCAACTCACCCGATTCCATGGGTATTTACGGCTCTCTGACAGCGAATGCCACCCGTGTCAACGCCGCGACAATACGGCCGAAACGGCCACCCGTGACCGACCGGCCGTCTCCGGGGGCCAGGGGCGTATGAGTCCCGTCAAGGAGTCCCTGCGGGCCGTAAGAGGGGCGTCAACGGCGGCCGAAAGCGCCCGGTGAAGAGGTTTCCTCAGGGTGTCCGTTCTTCTCCGAGCCTCTTTCAGGAGTTCACGATGGCCGACGTGGCCTTCGTCGTCACCACGATCGCGGTCTTCGCGCTGGTGGCGCTCATCGCCAAGGGGGTGGCAAAGCTGTGACTGCCGAGAACATCGTCGGCCTGATCGTGGCCGTCGCCCTCCTGGGTTACCTCGTCCTCGCCCTCGTGTACCCGGAGAGGTTCTGAGCCCCGCCATGTCTCCTGTTCTTGCTGGTGTGCTCCAGTTCCTGGCTCTGGCCGTGGCACTGGGCCTCGCATACCGTCCGCTCGGCGACTACATGGCCCGGGTCTACTCCTCCGACAAGCACCTGCGCGTCGAGAAGTGGATCTACAAGGCCATCGGCGCCAACCCGTCCACCGAGATGCGCTGGCCCGCCTATCTGCGCGGCGTCCTCGCGTTCTCCGCGGTGAGCGTCCTCTTCCTCTACCTGATGCAGCGCCTGCAGGGCTCGCTGCCCGGCTCGCTCGGGTTCGTCTCGATCCCGGCCGACCAGGCCTTCAACACGGCCGCCTCCTTCGTGGCGAACACGAACTGGCAGTCGTACTCGGGCGAGCAGGCGATGGGCCACGTCGTGCAGACCGGTGGCCTGGCGGTGCAGAACTTCGTGTCCGCCGCCGTGGGCATCGCGGTCGCCGTCGCGCTGGTGCGGGGCTTCGCCCGCTCGCGCACCGGTGAGCTGGGCAACTTCTGGTCGGACCTGGTGCGCGGCACCGTCCGCATCCTGCTGCCCATCTCGGTGATCGGCGCGGTCGTCCTGGTGGCGTGCGGTGCGATCCAGAACTTCTCCGGCATTCACGAGGTCGGCCAGTTCATGGGTGGCTCGCAGCAGTGGAACGGCGGCGCGGTCGCCTCGCAGGAGGCGATCAAGGAGCTGGGCACGAACGGCGGCGGTTACTTCAACGCCAACTCCGCCCATCCCTTCGAGAACCCCAACGGGTTCACCAACCTCTTCGAGATCTTCCTGATCCTGGTCATCCCGTTCGCGCTGACCCGCACGTTCGGCAAGATGGTCGGCTCGGTCAAGCAGGGCTACGCGATCCTCGCCACCATGGTGACGATCTGGGTCGGCTTCACCGCCCTGATGATGTGGACCGAGTTCCACCACGGCGGCCCGGCGTTCGACATCGCGGGCGGCGCCATGGAGGGCAAGGAGAACCGGTTCGGAGTCGGCGGCTCGTCGATCTTCGCGGTCGCCACCACCCTCACCTCGACCGGTGCGGTGGACGCCTTCCACTCCTCGTTCACCGGCTTCGGCGGCGGCATCACGATGCTGGGCATGCAGCTCGGCGAGATCGCTCCCGGTGGTACGGGTTCCGGTCTCTACGGCATGCTGATCATGGCGATCATCGCGGTGTTCATCGCGGGCCTGATGGTGGGGCGTACGCCCGAGTACCTGGGCAAGAAGATCGGCACCCGCGAGATCAAGTTCGCGGCCTGCTACATCCTGGTCACCCCGGCCCTCGTGCTGATCTTCACGGCCATCGCGATGGCGATGCCGTCGACGCTGACCTCGATGACGAACTCGGGCGCGCACGGCTTCTCCGAGGTCCTGTACGCGTACTCCTCGGGCGCCAACAACAACGGCTCGGCGTTCGCGGGTCTGAACGCGAACACGCCGTGGTTCAACACCAGCATCGGACTGGCCATGCTGCTCGGCCGGTTCGTCCCGATGGTGTTCGTCCTGGCCCTGGCCGGCTCGCTCGCCGAGCAGAAGCCGATTCCGGCGACCGCGGGCACCCTGCGCACCGAGAAGCCGCTGTTCACCGGCCTGCTGGTCGGCACCGTGATGATCGTCGCGGGCCTGACCTACTTCCCGGCGCTGGCGCTCGGCCCGCTCGCCGAGGGGCTGGCGTCATGACCACCGACACGAAGAAGTCTGAGGAGCCCGGCTCCATGTCCACCGCAACACCCACGCGCGCTCCCCACAGCGACCTCCCCAGCGGGCACAAGCCCGATGCCGGACGGGTCGGGGGCGGCATGTTCGACCCGAAGCAGCTGGTCAAGTCCTTCCCGGACGCGGTCAGGAAGCTCGACCCGCGCATCATGATCAAGTCTCCGGTCATGTTCGTGGTCGAGATCGGATCCGTACTCACCACGGTCCTGGCCATCAAGAGCCCGGGGGACTGGTTCGGCTGGGCGATCGCCGCGTGGCTGTGGCTGACCACGATCTTCGCCAACCTGGCGGAGGCCGTCGCCGAGGGCCGCGGCAAGGCGCAGGCCGACACCCTGCGCAAGGCCAAGACCGACACCGTCGCCCGCCGCCTGAACGGGAGTGCCGAGGAACAGGTCCCCGGCACCGAGCTGAAGATCGGCGACCTGGTCGTCTGCGAGGCGGGCGACATCATCCCCGGCGACGGTGACGTCGTCGAGGGTGTCGCATCCGTCGACGAGTCGGCCATCACGGGTGAATCGGCCCCGGTGATCCGGGAGTCGGGCGGTGACCGCTCGGCGGTCACCGGCGGCACGAAGGTGCTCTCCGACCGCGTCGTCATCAAGATCACGACGAAGCCGGGCGAGACGTTCATCGACCGGATGATCAACCTGGTCGAGGGCGCGGCGAGGCAGAAGACCCCGAACGAGATCGCCCTCAACATCCTGCTCGCCTCGCTGACGATCGTCTTCCTGCTGGCCGTGGTGACGTTGCAGCCCTTCGCGATGTACGCGAAGGCCGAGCAGTCCATGATCGTCCTTGCCGCGCTCCTGGTCTGTCTGATCCCGACCACCATCGGCGCGCTGCTCTCCGCGATCGGCATCGCGGGCATGGACCGCCTGGTCCAGCGCAACGTACTGGCCATGTCCGGCAGGGCGGTCGAGGCCGCCGGTGACGTGTCGACGCTGCTGCTCGACAAGACCGGCACCATCACCCTGGGCAACCGTCAGGCCTCCGAGTTCGTGCCGGTCAAGGGCACGACCGAGGCCGAGGTCGCCGATGCCGCCCAGCTCTCGTCCCTCTCGGACGAGACGCCCGAGGGCCGCTCGATCGTGGTCCTCGCGAAGGAGAAGTACGGCCTTCGCGAGCGTCACCAGGGCGAGCTGACCGGCGCGGAGTGGGTGGCCTTCACCGCCCAGACCCGCATGTCGGGCGTGGACGTGGACGGACGCAAGGTCCGCAAGGGTGCGGCCGGTTCGGTGGTCACATGGGTCAAGGAGCAGGGCGGCAGTGTTGCACAGGACGCCCAGGCGCTCACCGACCGGATTTCCGAGGCTGGTGGCACGCCGCTGCTTGTGGCTGTGGAAGACGCGGACGGGGCGCGTGTCCTCGGTGTCATCCACCTCAAGGACGTCGTCAAGGAGGGCATGAGGGAGCGGTTCGACGAGCTGCGCCGGATGGGCATCAAGACGGTCATGATCACGGGTGACAACCCGCTGACCGCGAAGGCGATCGCCGAAGAGGCCGGGGTGGACGACTTCCTCGCGGAGGCCACTCCCGAGGACAAGATGGCGCTCATCAAGCGCGAGCAGGCCGGCGGCAAGCTGGTCGCGATGACCGGTGACGGCACCAACGACGCCCCGGCGCTCGCCCAGGCCGATGTCGGTGTCGCGATGAACACCGGCACGTCGGCCGCGAAGGAGGCCGGCAACATGGTCGACCTCGACTCGAACCCGACCAAGCTCATCGAGATCGTCGAGATCGGCAAGCAACTCCTCATCACCCGGGGCGCGTTGACCACGTTCTCGATCGCCAACGACGTCGCGAAGTACTTCGCGATCATCCCGGCGATGTTCGCGGTCGTCTACCCGGGCCTGGACAAGCTCAACATCATGAGCCTGCACAGCCCCGAGTCGGCCATCCTGTCCGCGGTCGTCTTCAACGCGCTCATCATCATCGCCCTCGTACCGCTGGCCCTGAAGGGCGTGCAGTACAAGCCGACCAGCGCCGACAAGATGCTCCGCCGCAACCTCGGCATCTACGGCCTGGGCGGTCTGGTCGCCCCGTTCATCGGCATCAAGATCATCGACCTGCTCATCTCCCTCATCCCCGGAATCGGCTGACCCAAGATGAACAACTCTGTTGGAAACACAGCCCGGTTGCTCGGCGCGGGCCTGCGCGCCCTCCTGGTCCTGACCATCGTCTGCGGCGTGATCTACCCGCTCGTGGTGACCGGCATCGCGCAGGTGGCCTTCAGCGACAAGGCCAACGGGTCCGAGATCAAGTCCGGCGGGAAGGTCGTTGGTTCCGAGCTCATCGGGCAGACGTACAACCTCCCGAAGAAGGACCCGAACAACGCCGACGAGGCCGCGCAGCCGGACCTCAAGTGGTTCCAGCCGCGCCCCTCCAACGGGCTCGGCACGAACACCCTCAACACCCAGTACCAGCTGATCATCTCCGGTGCGACCAACCTCTCCGGCGACAACGAGAAGCTGATCAAGCAGGTCAAGGACGCCAAGGACGCCGTCGTCAAGGACAACTCGACGGCCGGCTACCAGGTGAACCCGGCCGATGTGCCCGCCGACGCGGTCACCTCCTCCGGCTCGGGCCTCGACCCGCAGATCTCCCCGGCGTACGCCAAGATCCAGGTCCACCGGGTCGCCGAGCGGAACCACCTCGACGTCAAGCAGGTCGAGAAGCTCGTCACCGACAACACCAGCGGCCGGATCCTCGGCTTCATGGGCGAGCCGGGCGTCAGCGTCCTCAAGCTGAACATCGCACTCAAGGAACTCACGCAGAAGTGAGCCACTTACGACGGCGGGCGGGAGCCCCGGCCCCGGAGGACCTCCGGGCTCCGGCTCCCGCACCGCCAGGCAGCGTCATGAAGACCGCGCACAACAGGAAGGCGGCACGCCGATGACCCGGGTGCTGGTGGTGGAGGACGAACCACAGCTCGTACGGGCTCTTGAGATCAACCTGAAGGCGCGAAAATACGACGTGGACGCGGCGGCGGACGGCGCCACCGCCCTCCAGCTCGCCGCCGTGCAGCCCCCGGACGCGGTCCTGCTCGATCTCGGACTGCCCGACATGGACGGCATCGAGGTGATGCGCCGGCTGCGGAGCTGGTGCCGGGCGCCGATCCTGGTGGTCTCCGCGCGCAACACCTCCGACGAGAAGGTCGAGGCCCTCGACTCGGGGGCGGACGACTACATCACCAAGCCGTTCAGCATGGACGAGCTCCTGGCCCGGCTGCGGGTCGCGACCCGCAGGGTCGAACCGGCCACGAAGAGCGCCGACGGGGGAGTCGTCACCACCAAGTCGTTCACCCTCGACCTCCTCGCGAAGAAGGCGAAGCGCGCCGGGAACGACGTGCGGCTCACCCCGACCGAGTGGCACCTCCTGGAAGTCCTGATCCGCAACCGTGGCCGCCTCGTCAGCCAGCGCCAGTTGCTGCAGGAGGTGTGGGGGCCCAGCTACCGTACGCAGAGCAACTATCTCAGGGTCTACATGGCCCAGTTGAGACGCAAACTCGAAGCGGACCCCTCACATCCGCGATACCTCATCACGGCACCGGGCATGGGCTACCGCTTCGAGGTCTGACCCCTTCGCGGATGTCGTAACCCCCGTGCACCTCGTACCCGGAGATCGCAACCATGGCACGCGGCAAGCTTCGGATCTACCTCGGCGCGGCGCCGGGTGTCGGCAAGACCTACGCGATGCTGTCCGAGGCGCACCGGCGCGTGGAGCGCGGCACGGACTGTGTGGTCGCGCTGGTCGAGCACCACGGCAGGCCGCGTACGGAGGTGATGCTGCACGGCATCGAACAGCTTCCCCGGCGTGAACTCGCCTACCGGGGATCGCAGTTCACCGAGATGGACGTGGACGCGGTCCTGGAGCGGCGGCCCGCCGTGGCCCTCGTGGACGAGCTGGCGCACACCAACATCCCGGGTTCGCGCAACGTCAAGCGCTGGCAGGACGTCGAGGAACTGCTCGACGCGGGCATCGATGTCGTTTCCACCGTCAACATCCAGCACCTGGAATCCCTCGGCGATGTCGTCGAGTCGATAACGGGAGTGCGCCAGCGCGAGACCGTACCCGACGAGGTGGTGCGGCGGGCCGACCAGGTCGAGCTCGTCGACATGTCACCGCAGGCGCTGCGCCGCCGCATGGCGCACGGCAACATCTACAAGCCGGACAAGGTGGATGCGGCCCGCTCCAACTTCTTCCGGCTCGGAAACCTCACCGCCCTGCGGGAGTTGGCGCTGCTGTGGGTGGCGGACCGGGTCGACGAATACCTCCAGGAATACCGCAGCGAGCACAGCGTCTCCAAGATCTGGGGCTCGCGCGAACGCATCGTCGTCGGCCTGACCGGCGGACCCGAGGGCCGTACCCTCATCCGCCGCGCCGCCCGCCTCGCAGAAAAGGGCGCGGGCGGCGAGGTACTTGCGGTGTACGTGGCGAGGGGCGACAGCCTGGCCTCCGCCTCCCCCAGGGAACTGGCGGTCCAGCGCACGCTGGTCGAGGACGTCGGAGGCACCTTCCACCACGTGGTGGGAGACGACGTCCCCTCTGCCCTGCTCGACTTCGCGCGCGGCGTCAACGCGACGCAGATCGTGCTGGGTTCGAGCCGTCGCAGCACGTGGCAGTACGTGTTCGGCCCCGGGGTGGGCGCGATCGTGGCCCGCGACTCGGGCCCCGACCTCGACGTCCACATCGTCACCCACGAGGAGGCGGCCAAGGGCCGGGGCCTGCCGGTGGCACGCGGCGCCCGACTGGGCCGGGCCCGCTCGATGTGGGGCTGGGCGGCGGCGGTGATCGGCCCCGTCCTGCTCACCCTGCTCCTGACCGGCATCGACACGGACCTGGGCCTGGCCAACGAGATGCTGCTCTACCTCTCCTTGACGGTGGCGGCGGCGCTCCTCGGCGGCCTCCTGCCGGCACTGGCGTCGGCGGCGGTCGGCTCCCTCCTCCTGAACTACTACTTCACCCCGCCGGTCCACCGTCTGACCATCAGCGACCCGCACAACATCGTGGCCATCGTCATCTTCGGCTCGGTGGCGGTGTCGGTCGCCTCCGTCGTGGACCTCGCGGCCCGCCGCACCCAGCAGGCGGCCCGGCTGCGCGCCGAGTCGGAGATCCTGTCCTTCCTGGCGGGCAGCGTGCTGCGCGGCGAGACGAGTCTGGACGCGTTGTTGGAGCGGGTCCGGGAGACGTTCGCGATGGAATCGGTGGCGCTCCTTGAGCGTACGAGCGAGGTCGCTCCCTGGACGTGCTCGGCAAGCGTGGGCCCCCGGCCGGTGGAGCGCCCCGAGGACGCGGACGTGGACATGCCGGTGGGCGACCACATGGCGCTGGCCCTGTCGGGCCGCGTACTGCCCGCGGAGGACCGCCGGGTCCTGGGCGCGTTCGCGGCGCAGGCGGCAGTGGTCCTTGACCGTCGCCGCCTGAAGGAAGAGGCCGACCAGGCAAGGCTGTACGCGGAGGGCGACCGCATCCGTACGGCACTGCTCGCCGCGGTGAGCCACGACCTGCGCACCCCCTTGGCCTCGATCAAGGCATCCGTCACATCGCTCCGCTCGGACGACGTGGAGTGGTCCGAGGCGGACGAGGCCGAGCTGCTCGAAGGGATCGAGGAGGGTGCCGACCGCCTCGACCACCTCGTGGGCAACCTGCTCGACATGTCCCGCCTCCAGACCGGCACGGTCACCCCGCTAATGCGTGAGACGGACCTCGACGAGGTCGTGCCGATGGCCCTGGGCGGCGTCCCCGAGGACAGTGTCGTACTGGACATCCCCGAGGACCTCCCGATGGTCAGCGCGGACCCGGGCCTCCTGGAGCGGGCGATGGCCAACATCGTGGAGAACGCGGTGAAATACAGCCCCGAGGGTGAGCGCGTCCTCGTCTCGGCGAGCACGATCGCCGACCGGGTCGAGGTCCGCGTGGTGGACCGGGGCCCCGGCGTCCCCGATGCCGCGAAGGACCGCATCTTCGCCCCGTTCCAACGCTACGGGGACGCCCCGCGGGGCGCGGGGGTGGGCCTGGGCCTGGCGGTGGCCCGTGGCTTCGCCGAGGCGATAGGAGGCACGCTGGCGGCGGAGGACACCCCGGGCGGGGGCATGACGATGGTGCTCACGCTGCGGCCGGCGCTGGGGTGTGTGCCGACTCAGGTGGGGTCGGGGGCGGAGGACATGTGAGGGGCACCCGACGCGAGGCCGGGGTCAGCGGCCTCCTCCTTGTGTACGGTCAGCCGCCTTCCGGAAGACGAGCAGATAGCGCCAGAAGAGGAGCCTGCGTATGCGGCATCCGGGCAGCAGCGCCGCGGCCTCCCGGCGGATCTGGGGCAAGGGCATGGTCGGCTGGGCCACGGGTGCCTGCGTCTGCTTGTGATGAGCCGCGGCAGAGCCGAGCTTGTCCCGCACGAAGACGGTCAGCCTGACAACGGCGTTGACCGGAACGGCCGCCAGGCTCCAGACCCAGTCGAGCGGGGTCCGCTCCGGATAGCAGCCGAGGATCACGAGGACACCTCCCGGCGCGAGCGCGTCCCGCAAGGCGGCGACAGTGCCGAACGGCATGTGGTGCACGCTGGCGAGGCAGGAGATGAAGTCGTAGTGCGCCCGGGGGAGTTGGACTCCGGTGACATCCGCACGCCGGAAGCGCGGGCCGCGGACACCTGGTGTCGGCCCGGTGGCCGTCCTGCGCGCCTCCGTGATGGCTTCCGCGATGACCTCCTCCGACGGATCGATCGCATCGACCTTGATACCGAGCCCGGCGAGCCGCCGCGCGAACCGCCCGGTCCCACAGCCGACGTCCAATGCCGTACGGCAGTAGGGCGGCACCTGGCGCAACAGCAGACGGTGATAGTGGTCGTTGTGATCGAAGGACATGGCTCGACCTTGCCACAGCGGGTGGGCCGGGCCCGCTCCCGGAAGACCCCCTCCCACAACCCACTGCTTCGCCCCTGCCCTGCACATGAGTTCAGCCGCAGCGGCCGGATCATGCAGGGTGGGCGCCAGCAGGCGCAGGTAATGGGCCTGTGATTCCAGCGATTTATCCATCATGCGAAGGTTGTTGGCGGATACGGTCACCGCATTGCGATGTCCCAGACCGGCCGCGAAGACCAGCTGCGACTACGACGCCGAGTATTCGGTTCCTTGGAAGGCGGTCGTCACGTTGGTGAACAGGCCGTGCCCGCCGAGGTGGTAGTGCACCTGGATCTTCTGCTGTCCGCGGATGTAGGTCAGCGTACGCAGGAGGTTCATCGACAACAGGGGCCTGTCGAAGCCGAGTTCATCCGTCAGGAACGCGAGTGTGGTGCGGGCTGCCGGTTCGAACTGATCAAAGACATGGCCTTTGCGTCGCATGTTCCGCCCCCGCGGTATTCGCTTGTTGTCGTGAGGGCCGGGGCCGCCCCCACGCCCTCCTGGCGCCGCACAACACTCTCGCCGGTAGGCCCGGTATGCGAACGACCTCACCTGCCTCAGCCGCTGAGGTTCGTCGTGGATTGCGCAGCCGCATGTCATCACCGGGCCACACCGCGAACAGGCAGGACTTGCCGGCGACCGCCCGCTCGTACGCGGCGTGGCCGTTCCCGTGCGTGACCGTGCCGTCCTCATGGACTTCGATGTAGCACGTCGTACGTGCGGTGCAGGGAAGATCCTCCCCCGTCGCTGCGGCACTTCTCGGTTCCCATGGGTCCTCCCCTAGTGCGCGTGTACCCCCCCGGACTCAGTCAACAGCATCTGCGTGCACTGCCGCTCTCATGGCTGCCGCTACAGCCAATCCCGCCGCTTGAACACGAAATACAGACTCACGCACACCACAGCCATCAGCAGAATGGCAAACGGATACCCGAAGCCCCAGCTGAGTTCGGGCATCTCGTGGAAGTTCATTCCGTAGATCGTTCCCACCAGCGTGGGAGCAAACAGAATCGCCGCCCAGGACGAGATCTTCTTGATCTCCTCGTTCTGCTCGAACCCCGCCTCCGCCAACGCTCGCATTTCCGCGTTCTGTTGTTGCGTCACCAGCGTCGCGTTCACCGTGAGGATGTCGGTAAGGGCCTGGCGGAAGCCGTCCACTCGTTCGCTGATGTGGGTTACGTGGTCGGCGACGTCGCGGTGGTAGCGCTGGAGTTCCTCGTCCGTGCCGTACTTCGCGAAGCCCGCCATCAGGGCGTGCAGCATGCCGACCAGGGGGCGGGTCGCTCGCTGGAACTCGACCATTTCGCGGGAGAGTTCGTAGATGCGGCGGGAGACTTCCGGGTCGCCGCGGAAGACTTCTGTCTCGATCTCGTCGATGTCGTTCTGTACGCCCGCCACGACCGGGGCGTACCCGTCCACCACCGCGTCGAGGATGGCGTACAGGACCGCTTCCGGGCCGAGGGCCAGGAGTTCGGGGTTCGCCTCCATCCGGCGGCGGACCGCCGAGAGATCGGGGGCCGCGCCGTGGCGGACCGTGATCACGAAGTCCCGGCCCACGAAGACATGGAGTTCGCCGAAGTCCACCTCCTCGGGGGCGTCCAGGTAGCGGGCCGCGCGCAGCACCACGAACAGGGTCTCGCCGTAGCGCTCCAGCTTCGGGCGCTGGTGGGCCTCCAGTGCGTCCTCCACGGCCAGCTCGTGCAGGTCGAACTCGGCAGCCAGGGAAAGGAGTTCGGCCTCCGACGGGCGTTGCAGGCCGATCCATGCCATGCCCTCGGGGGTCTCCCGCAACTGGCGGAACGTCTCGGCGAGGGAGCCCGGCGAGGCGATGTGCCGGCCGTCGCGGTACAGGGCCGACTGCACGATGCTGCCGCTCGTTCCGTTCCCTGCCGGTACGGGCACGGCCTTCCCGTGACCGGTCGCGGGGGGTACCGGCTCGGCGGGGACCGGGGCGCCGGCGGGGGCCTGCCTGCGCCACGAGTGCTTCTTCGGCGTCCGCGCGGGGCGGTCCCGTCGCTCGGGCACGATCTCACCTCCCGCTCTGCAACCGGCCCGGCGGGCGGTCGAAACGTTCGCCTCTACGCCCTCGGAATGCCTCTGACACCTCTGACGAATACCTCTTGTGAATGCCTCTGCGCAGGATATACGGCTCAAATGGCACCGGCCCGGTGGCTCGGCAGCCCGGTTGTCCGGAGGTCCGAAACGCAGTGGTCCGGTGGCCCGGAGAGAGCCGTCCCCTTCGCGATGCGCCCTTCAATGCGGACAGAATCTGATGCGCCATGCAATGCGGACAGAATCTGTCCTCTTGCTGAGTAGCCTGCTCCCCATGGCTCCCAAGACCGGCACCAGCGCGCACCACCACCCCGTCCTCTCGCGCCGCGCCCTCAACCGCGCCACCCTGGACCGCCAGCTCCTGCTGCGCCGCAGCGAGGCGTTCTCGGCCAAGGACGCCGTCGCTCACCTCCTCGGGCTCCAGGCGCAGAACGTGAAGCCGCCGTACTTCGCCCTCTGGTCGCGGCTCGCCGGGTTCCGGCCGCAGGCGCTCTCGGAGCTGATGGAGGCGCGCGAGGTGGTGCGGATCGTCACCCTGCGGTCCACCATCCACACGCACACCGCGGACGATGCGCTCACGCTGCGCCCGCTCGTGCAGGCTGCCCGGGACCGGGAGCTGAACGCGTTCCGCAAGGGGCTCGTCGGGGTCGACCTGGAGCGGCTCGGCGGGATCGTCCGCACGCTGGTCGAGGAGCGGCCGCACAGCATGAAGGAGCTGCGTGAGGAGCTTCTGAAGGTGTGGCCGGACGCGGAGCCCCTGGCGCTGTCCCTCGCAGCCCGCTGTGTGGTCCCGCTCGTCCAGGTCACCCCGCGCGGGGTGTGGGGCCGCAGCGGGCCGGTCGCGCTGACCGGCGTCGAGCACTGGCTCGGCCGTTCGCCCGGGCCCGTGCCCGCCCCCGACGAGACCGTGCTGCGCTACCTCGGCGCCTTTGGGCCCGCCTCGGTCAAGGACATGCAGACCTGGTCGGGGCTCACCCGGCTCGGCGCCGCCTTCGAGCGGCTGCGGCCCGGGCTCGCGGTGTTCCGGGACGAGAACGGCGTCGAACTCTTCGATCTCCCGGACGCCGTCCGGCCGGACGGGGACACCCCGGCGCCGCCGCGCTTCCTGCCCGAGTTCGACAACCTGCTGCTCTCGCACGCCGACCGCAGTCGGGTCGTTCCGCCCGAGTACAAGGGGCGCAGCTGGACCGGCAACCAGGCCCACTGCACCCTGCTCGTCGACGGCTTCCTCGCCGGGATCTGGCGGATCGAGGAGCGCAAGGGCAGCCCCACGCTCCTCACGGTTCAGCTGTTCGGCACGCTCGGCAGGGCCCAGCGTGCCGCCGTGGCCGAGGAGGGCGCGCGGCTGCTCGCCTGCATGACCTCGGCCACTTCGTACGACGTACGGTTCGGGGAATTCGTGAACCGGAACTGAAGGCAGCTCCGGAACTGAAGAGGGCTCCGGAGCGGATGAGAGCTCCGGAGCGGAAGAGGGCTCCGGTACTGGAAAGAACTAGCGGCTCAGCGCGTGGTCCCGGCGCGCGCACCCGGACGCGCTCTGGCCGTGCCGCCTGCGCGGGGCGGGCGGGGCGAGCAGCGGGTCGACCGTCACCCGTGTCACTCCGAGCGGCGCCGACAGCGCCCGCAGGGCGGGTTCGGCGAGGCGGATCCAGGTCTGGTCGCCGCCCAGCACGGCGTTCAGCCGGTCCGGGCTGGTGAATCCGACGGCAGTGCGCGCGCCGAACTCGTCGCGCAGGAAGCGCAGTTGATGTCCTCCGGCAGAGCCGAGCCGAACCGGCACGTACAGCGGCCCTGCCGGGCGGCGTTCTTCGGGGTCGGCGTCCTCGATGGCGAGGGTGTCCATGGTGTCCTCCGGTGTGGAAGTCGGATGCCGTACGCGTCATGCGCCCGTACGCCTGAAGTTATGCCCCCGGCACCGGCCCGGTGTCCCGCCATGACGCGGCATTGACCCCGACGCCCCGGATTTTGACGCGCTCCTGGCGCAGGTCGGCGCGGGCGGGCCCGCCGAGCGGGTGGCGGCGGCCCCGTACGACAACTTCATCCCACCGGGTGGCGGCACACCGCTCGGGTGGCCCGAGAGCCCAGGCAGCTCACCAGGTCGGGAAGTCCGAGCGGTCAGGAGGTCCAGCCGGTCAGGGGATCCGAGCGGTCAGGAGGCCCAAGCGGCTGGGAGGCTCAAGCGCTCGCGCGGCCCGAGCGCAGTCCGGGTGCTCGCGCAGTCCGAGCGCCCACGCCGCCCGAGGGCGCCTCAGTCCGCCCGCCCCGTCGCCGCGACCGTCACGCCGAGCCCGATCATCGCGAAGCCGCCCGCGCCGCCGATCAGCGACAGGCGGCGCTCCGAGCGGGCGAACCAGCCGCGTGCGGCCGCCGCGCCCAGGCCCCACAGGGTGTCCGTGATCAGGCCGATCGTGATGGGGACCAGGCCGAGCAGCAGCATCTGGGAGGGCAGGTGCCCGGCGCTGTGGTCCACGAACTGCGGAAGCACCGCGGCGAAGAACACGATGCCCTTCGGGTTGGTGACGCCCACCAGGACGCCGTCCGCGACGGTCCGCAGATCACCGTGGGCCGGCCGGAGCTCGGCGACGGTCTCGCCGATGGCGGCCACCCCGAGCCGCATGTCCTTGCGGTGCCGGTACGCCTGCACCCCGAGCAGCACGAGGTACGCGGCGCCCGCCAGCTTCACCGCCATGAACACCGACGCCGAACGCGCCACCAGCGCGCCGATGCCCAGCGCCACCGCGACCACCAGGACGTACGAGCCCAGGACGTTGCCAAGGACCGTCGCGAGTGCGGTGCGGCGGCCGTGTGCGAGCGCGCGGCCTATCACGAACAGGACGCTCGGCCCGGGGATCACGATCACAAGCAGGGACATCGCGGCGAAGGCGAGGAAGCGATCGGTGGACACCATTGTGGCATTCAACCTCACCTGTGTGGTGCGGGCCCAGAGTAGGGACATCACAACTGTGGGCCGCGCCCATACCAGCGGCTGCCGTCCCCCAGTCCGTTCGAGGACGCCCCGGACCCCCTGGATACAGTCCCCGCATGGAACTGCGGCAGCTCAGCTACTTCGTCACCGTCGCCGAGGAACTGCACTTCGGGCGGGCCGCCGAGCGGCTGCACATCGTCCAGTCGGCGGTCAGTCAGCAAGTGCGGCGCCTGGAGCGGGAGTTGGGGACCGACCTCTTCGACCGGTCGCCCCGGCACGTGCGGCTCACCGGCGCGGGGGAGCGGCTGCTGCCCGAGGCGCGCGAGGTCCTGGCCGCCGCCGAGCGGGCCCGGGCCGCCGTCCGCGAGCGCACCACCCTGCGGCTCGGCACCAGCACCGGGCTCGGCGAGCACCTCGACCGGGTGCTGGCGGCGTTCGCCGGGATCGCCCCGGACATCGCCGTCGAACTGGTCTCGGCGCCCACTCGCGACCGCCTGGCCCAGGTCGCCGACGAGCGGCTCGACGCCGCGTTCGTCCGCTCCCCGCAGCCCGCGCCGGGCCTGCGCATCCTGCCCCTGTGGGAGGACCCGCTGGTCGTGGCCCTCCCCGCGGCCCATCCGCTCGCGAGCCAGGACGAGACAGCGCTCCCGGACCTGGCCGCGCTGCCCCTGTGCATCACCGCCCGCCGCAACAACCCCGCGCTCGTCGACCTGGTCGTGGGCGCCTGTCACGCCGCGGGCTTCGAGCCGGTGCCGGGCCCGGTCAGCGGCTCGCTCCAGGACACATTGGCCACCATTGGGCTCGGCCGGTCGTGGACCGTGGTGTACGAGGCCCATGCCCGCGTGCTGCACAGCCCCCGTGTGGCCTTCCGCCCGGTACGCGCCCCCGGCCTCGCACTGACCACCGGCCTGGCAGTGGGTGCCGACCACATACCCGCCGCCGTGGAGCTGCTCCTGAAGGCGTGCTCAACCTCCATGCCGACTTCCACGACGTCCTCCACGCCGACTCCCGTGAAGTTCTCCGCTACGACCCCCATGACCAGCCGCTGACCAGCGACGATCACGAAATCTGATCGCTGCGGTCGCGGTCCGCTTCTTGGTCGGACCCGGCGGATCCGATGGACTGAGGTCACGCCGGTGAGCGGCCCGGAAAAGCCGGGAAGCCGCCGCCCACACAGGAGTTGGCCATGCCCATCGTCACCATTCAGCAGGGTCCCCGCGACGTCGAGCTCAAGCGCGAACTGGTCAAGCGGGTCACGGACGCCTTCGTCGACGCGTACAAGATCCCGGCCGAGACCGTTCAGGTGTGGATCCACGAGGTCCCCACGGACAGCTGGGGCGCGGCGGGCACGCTGATCGCCGACAAGTAGCCCCGCACACCCCCGGTTCACCGCCGCCGGGCCGGGCCGTCCGCACGGGGGTCGGACGGCAACCGGCCCCCCGCCCGTCGGCCGCCTGCCCGCCGGGGACCCCGGCGCGGCGGGCCGCCGTCCCCGTAACGGCGCCGACCGTACGCCGCTAGTGCCGTCAGCGGTACGGAGATGAGGGCAGCCACCCCGAACAGGCACTGGAAGCAGCCCAGTTGGGCGGAATCGGCGGCCAGGGCCGTGCCCAGCGCGCTGCCCAGGTAGAGGGCGACGCCGAAGAAGGCGACCCCGGTCGCGCGGGCGGTCGGCACGAGCAGAGTCGCCCAGGCCTGCACCGTGGAGTGCAGGAACGCCCAGCCGCCGCCGAGCAGCAGCGCGCTCAGCCCGAGCGTCACCAGCGACGGGTGCAGCGCGGCGACGGCGTACGCGAGGGTCAGCTGGGCGCCGCCCGCCACGATCAGCGCGACCGGGCCGAGCCGGCCCGCGAGCCGCCGCACCACCTGGGCCCCGCCCATCGCCGCCGCCCCGTACAGCGCCGCCACCGCGCCCGCGGTGGCCGGAGCCGAGCCGAGCGACTCGAGGGCCGACGGCAGATAGGTGAAGCAGCCGAGCAGCACGCCTCCTTCGAGGAGGGCCACCCCCATCACGTACCACTGCCAGCGCGAGCGCAGGACGGTGCGCAGCGCGCCGCCCTCGCGCGGGGCGAGTTCCGGTTCGGGCAGGCGGCGCAGGGCGAGCGCCAGATGTCCGGCGAGCAGTCCGGGCAGCGCGAACACCAGGCGCCAGCTCACCCAGTGGGCCAGCGCCCCGGCGACGACGGTGGCAAGCGCGGTGCCGAGCGCGAACGCCGTCATCAATGTGCTGAGCGCACGCTGCCGCCCGTCCGGCGCGACCGTGTCGCCCACATACGTCAGCGAGCCCGCGATGGCGGCCGCGAAACAGGCCCCCGTGAACCCCCGTGCCACGATGAGGGACGAGGCGCCGGGCGCCGCCGCGGACGCGAGCGCCCCCACGGCGGACGCCGCGAGCGACAGGCGCATCACCCGCACTCTGCCGAACCGGTCGCTCGCCATGCCCCAGGCCGGCTGCGCGAGCCCGTAACCCAGGGTGTACGCGCTCGCGGCGAGCGCGGCCGTGCCGAGCGGTACACCGAACGCGGAGCCGATGAGCACCAGCATCGGAGCGATGGAGAAACGGTCGAAGTTGCTGACGAACCCGGCGGCGCACAGCAGCCCCTCTCGGGGCGGTGAAGTGGTCATGCCCCCAGCTCAGCAGGGGTGCCAACGGCTGTGTGGGCTCAGCCGATTACCATCACTCACACCGTGACGCACTCACCGGACCCTCGCGCCGAACTCGGCGCGTTCCTGCGCTCGCGCCGCGAACGCCTGGCGCCGGCCGCCCTCGGGCTGCCCGTCGCACCGCGGCGCCGTACCCCCGGCCTGCGCCGCGCGGAGGTCGCCGAGTCCGCCGGCATCAGCCCTTCCTGGTACGCGTGGCTGGAGCAGGGCCGGGTGCGGACCTCCGAGCAGGTGCTGCGGTCGGTCGCGCGGGCGCTTCATCTCGACGCGGCCGAGACCGCGCACGTGCTGTCGTTCGTCGAGGACGCGCCGCCGACCGGCTCCGCCCCGGCCAGCTGGGTCTCGCCGAACCTGCGCTCCCTGGTCGACGCGATGCTTCCGCATCCCGCGATGGTCATCGACCCGCACTGGGACCTGCTCGCGTGGAACGCCTCGTACGCGGCCCTCCTGACCGACCTCGCGCGGCTGCCGCCCAAGCGACGCAACATGCTGTGGCTGGTGTTCCGCTGGCCGCCGTGCCGGACGCTGCTCGCCGACTGGGAGGCCGAGGCCCGTTCCCTGCTCGGCCAGTTCAGGGCCCGGGCCGCCCACCACCCCGACGATCCCCGGTACGCCGAGATCATCGAGGCGATCCGCGCGGACCCCTGCGCCGCGCGCTGGCTCGACGAGCGGGAGACCGCCGCCTTCCGCCCGGCCGTCAAGCACTTCCGGCACCCGGCGGCGGGCGAGCTGCGCCTTCGCTCGGTCAAACTCGCCGCTGTCGACGAACCCGGCCACCACTTCCTCGCCTATTTGCCGGACGGCCCGGCCTCCGAGGCGGCGCTGCACCGTCTGCGCTGAAAGGCACCGCAAAACACTGAAAGGTGGCCCCCGGCCGGCGGTCCCGGCAGGTCGATTCGGGGTTTCGGCCGCTGCGCGCGTCGGTAGGTACCAGACTCCCGACTTAACGGCTGTTGCTGATGTTGCGGATACAGGAGAGCAGAACGATGCGGATTCCGATGACGGTCTCGGACTTCCTCGACCGGGCAGAACTGGGGTTCTCCTCCAGTACCGGCGTCGTCGACGAGCCGGACCAGCCGGCCCCACCGGTGCACGGTCTCACCTATGGGCGGGTCGTCGAGCGGGTGCGCGCCTGGCAGGCGGGCCTCGACGCGCTCGGCGTCGGCGAGGGCGAGCGGGTGGCGGTCGTCAGCCACAACTCGGCGCGCATGCTGGAGCTGTTGTTCGCGGTGCCGATGAGCGGCCGGATCTGCGTACCGGTCAACTTCCGCCTCAAGCCGCAGGAGATCGAGTACGTGGTGCGCCAGAGCGGGGCCTCGGTCCTGCTGGTCGACCCGGAGGTCGAGGACGCGCTGTCCGCCGTCAAGGCCCGCCACCGGTTCGTGCTCGGCGAGCAGACCGAGAACGAGCTGATGCGGTTCGGGGTGGAGCCGCGCCCGTGGTCCGACCCGGACGAGGACGCGACGGCCACGATCAACTACACCTCGGGAACTACCGCCCTCCCCAAGGGAGTTCAGCTCACCCACCGCAACATCTGGGTCAACGGCCTCACCTTCGGACTGCACACCCGGGCCTGGGAGGGTGACGTCTATATGCACACCCTGCCGATGTTCCACTGCAACGGCTGGGGCATGCCGTACGTGATGGCCGGACTCGGCGTCAAACAGGTCGTGCTGCGCAAGGTCGACGGCGCCGAGATCCTGCGGCGGGTGGAGGAGCACGGGGTCACGCTGATGTGCGGGGCGCCCGCGGTGTGGAACATGGTCCTGGACGCGGCGGCATCCTGGCAGGGCGAGATCCCGGGCCGTGATCGCGTGAGGGTCGTCTGCGCGGGTGCGCCGCCGCCGACCCGGATGATCCAGCGGATGGACGAGGAACTGGGCTGGGAGTTCACCCAGATCTACGGGCTCACCGAGACGTCCCCGCTGCTCACCATGAACCGGACCCGGCCCGCCGAGAAGGAACTGCCGTCCGCCGAGCGGGCACGCAACCTGTCCCGGGCCGGCGTGCCCGCGCTCGGCGTCAAGTTGAAGGTGTCCGACTCCGGCGAGGTGCTCGCCCGCTCCAACGTGGTGCTCGACGGCTACTGGGAGAAGCCGGAGGAGACCGCGGCGGCCCTGGAGGACGGCTGGTTCCACACCGGTGACGGCGGCACGATCGACGAGAGCGACGGCTCCCTGACGATCTCGGACCGCAAGAAGGACGTCATCATCACGGGCGGCGAGAACGTGTCCTCGATCGAGGTGGAGGACGCCATCTTCAGTCACCCGGCGGTCGCCGAGGTCGCCGTCATCGGCGTGCCGCACGAGAAGTGGGGCGAGACGATCAAGGCGCTGATCGTCCTCGCGGAAGGCGCCACGGTGACGGAGGCCGACATCATCGCGTACTGCAAGGAGCGCCTCGCCCGCTACAAGGCGCCGACCTCGGTCGAGTTCCGCGAGGCCATCCCGCGCACTGCCACCGGCAAGATCCAGAAGTTCAAACTCCGCGAGCCGTACTGGTCGGGGGTTGGCCGCGAGATCAACTGACCTTCCCAGTAAGGGAGTTGGCGTACCCCTCCCTGTGGACCCGGCCGCTCCGTGTGGGGCGGGGCAGCCGGGTTCGGTGTGTGTGGATGGGGAGGGCCCGGCCGGTCACCCGTGCCAGCTGCTGCTCAAGGAGTCGATGCGCTGGTGGGTGAGGGTGGCCGTGAAGTGCGGGGTGTTGTTCTGGTGGAAGGTCAGGGTGGTGCGGGGTCGGCCGTGCGCGTCCGGAGGGAGTTGCCGGGTGTCGATCCAGCAGGGCGCGTGGAGTTCGAGGTAGCGGTGGAACTGGCAGTCCATGGCCATGGGGACGATGGGTTCCGGGTGGTGCAGATGATGGGCCGCTTGGCGGGCCGCCTCCAGGAGCAGCATGCCCGGCACATGGTCGACGGGGTGGTCGAAGAGGATGCGGTGCTGTGGGTCGATGCGGAGCCGGTGTCGGCCAGGAGTGTGGCTGGGCGACAGCACCACGTCGCGGGCATGGGTGCGAGCCACACGTCTGGGCGGCACAGGCAGGGCGAGTTGCGGTGCGGGCCACAGATGGGCGTCGGCGTACTGGGCGCGCAGGCGGCGGTAGACGGCAGGCGTCTGAATGGTGAAGCGGGTGTGGGCGGTGGCCAGCGGGATGCCGCCGCGGAAAGCCCGGACGAGCAGCGTCAGAGCGCTGGTGCGCCGACCGCGGCGTACGGCTTCCAGGCAGGTGACATGCAGGTCGACGGTGGGCGGAAGTAACGCGGCGTCCAGGGCGGCTGGGTGCAGAGTGAAGCGGTAGTGGTCCCACAACAGGTGGTGCCCGAACGGCACGTCGTACGCGGTGTGGGAGAGCAGCGGAAAGATCTGACGGATCGTCTCGCTCAGGATCAGCGGGTCGTGCAATCCGTGGCGCACCTCGTAGAAGGGGTGGTCGTCGGGCCAGCGGGCCTGCACCGTGAAGGCGTCGGGCGCGGTGCGGTGCCATCCGGTCAGCAGCACCTCGTCGGGGTTCGTCTTGTGGACCAGTTCTCTGGGCACGGTGGCGACGGGGGGCGAGGGGCATGCGGGTAGCGGCGGCATGGGGGTACTCCTCACAGACGGCCGGGCGGCAGCAGGGGCCGACGGGCTCAGGGGTGGGGATGCGTGGGGTGAAAGGGGGCGCCGGGCGGGAGCGACTGGCGGGCTACGGCCGGGAGCCGGGACAGGAGCCGGGACGGGATCGGGGACAACTGCCGCAACAGGCGCGGTAGTCGGTGGCGTTCGGCAGGCCGGCGTCCGGCCGGCGCGGCGCGGCGAGCGCGCGCTGGATTCCCGACATCATGCGGCCCCCCGGGCATAAGTCGTCAACGGTCGGTGCGTCAGTGTGATCATGGACCACTGCGCCGATGGCCGATAATATAAAAGGCGTTCTCTATTTTTGTCGAACCCATTCGGGAGCGGAAGCGATGGCGGAAATCAGACAGGAGCGGGCGCTGAGGACCCGTGAAGTGCTCCTGCGGGCGGCGGCCGAGGAGTTCGACGAGAAGGGGTACGCGGCGGCTCTGATCAACCAGATCCTCGCGCGGGCGGGGCTGACGGCCGGGGCGATGTACTTCCACTTCAAGTCGAAGGAGGACCTCGCCGTCGCGGTGATGAACGCGCAGAGGCACAGGATCGAGCCAGGTCTGAACGCGCGCGGACTGCAGCGACTTGTCGACATCACTCTGGTCTGGGCGCACCAGCTGCGCGTCGACCCGTTGCTGCGTGCCGGCGTCCGACTCGCCGTGGAACAGGGCAGTTTCGGCATGCACGACGCGTCCACGTTCCTGGAGTGGCGCGAGATCATGGTCGGGTGCCTGGCCGACGCCGAGAGCGACAAGGAACTCATGCCGGGGGTGGTGCCCGCGGACATCGCCGAGTTCGTGGTCGGCGCGTGTACCGGCATCCAGCTGTACGCGAACCTGGTGAACGGCCGCGAGGACCTCGTCGAGCGCACGGTACGGATGTGGGAACTGCTGCTTCCCGGCATCGCCGTGCCCAGCGCCGCGCGCCGCATCAGCCTGGACGCGGAGCGGGGGCGTGTCTCGTGAACGAACGCACCCTATGGCCGGATGACGCCCCTGAAACCCTGGCAGGCGAGGGCGACTTGGAGCCGGATGGCAGCTTCGGCGACGAGCGACACATGCGTGTGGTCATCACCGGGGCCTCCGGCACCGTGGGCGGCAAGGTGGCTCGTCTCCTGGCGCCGAACCATGACGTACGTTCGCTGACCAGGGACCCGGCGCGAGCCGCCCGGGACAAAGTAGCCGGACACATCGTGGGCGCGGACCTCGGGGACCCCGCCACACTGCGCCACGCGATGGAGGGAGCGGACGCCCTCCTGCTCGTGACCTTCGACCCGCTGAGTCCCACGCACGACACGAACGCGCTGGCTGCCGCCCGGGCGGGCGGAGTCAGGCATGTGGTGAAACTGTCCGCGGCGGCGGTGTCCGACCCGCTGGCCCGGGACCGGATCACCTGCTGGCAGCGTGAGACGGAGGAGCAGGTGAGGGCGTCCGGCATGACCTGGACGCTGCTGCGGCCGCGGGCGTTCATGTCCAACGCCCTGGGCTGGGCCGGGGGAGTGCGCAAGGAGGGAGTCGTGCGGGCACTGTACGGATCCTCGCGCAACTCCTGCGTCGACCCGCAGGACGTGGCGCTGGCCGCCGCCCGGTCCCTGGTGGGCCGCGGCCAGGCGGGCAGGATCCACGCGCTGACCGGGCAGCAGGCGCTGAGCGCGCGCGAACAGACGGATCAACTCGGTGAGGCACTCCAGCTCCCCGTGCGCTACGAGGAATTGACGCCGGATCAGGCATTGCGGGGGTGGCGGAACCGGCTGGGGGAGCCGCTGGCCCGCGCCCTGCTGGCCGGCGCGCCGAACGACAGGCGGCGGGCGCGAAGGAACAGGTCACCGATGGTGTCCGGGAAGCCATCGGCCGACCCCCGGGCACCTTCAGGGCCTGGGCCACCCGCCATGCGGAGGCCTTCCGCTGAGCTGCCGCACGCCGGGTCGCACGCGGCCGCAATCAGGGCCGCACGCCCGGCCGCCCACCGGGCTGCACCGAAAGGGCGGGCCCGGCCCACATGTGGCGACACCACACACATACAGACGCCACACACGCAGACCCCACGCACGTACCGACACCACCGACACCGGACACATAGAGACGTACCGGCCGGGAAACCGGCACCGGAGGGAAGAAGAACCATGACTGAAGCGCACGGCATGCTCGCGGGCAGGACCGTTCTGATCACCGGGTCCTCCAGCGGCATCGGAGAGGCCGCGGCGCGGCTGTTCGCGGCGGAAGGGGCCGCCGTGGTCCTGATGGCGCGCCGCGCGGACCGGCTGGACGCGCTCGCCCACGACATCGTCGAGGCGGGCGGCAAGGCCGAGACCGCCCCTGGTGACGTGGTCAGCGAAGAGGACGTGGCCAACGCGGTCAAGGTCGCGGTGGGCCGGTTCGGCCGTCTGGACGGGGCGTTCAACAACGCGGGCTGGGCCACGGCGGGAACGCCGCTGCACGAGACGGACACCGCGATCTTCGAGCGGACCATGGACGTGAACGTGCGCGGCGTGTGGAACTGTCTGCGCCACCAGATCCCCGCCATGCTCGAAGCGGGCGGCGGTTCCATCGTGAACACCTCCAGCGTCGCGGGCCTCCAGGCCACCGGCGCATCGGCTGCGTATGTGGCCGCCAAACATGCGGTGTTGGGCCTGACCCGGGCGGCCGCGGCGGACTACGGCCGACAGGGGATCCGGGTCAACGCACTGGTGGTGGGCAGCACCCGCAGCGAGCTGATGGAGGAGGTGCTGGCCGGGACGCCGGAACTGGAGGAGAGCTTCGTGGCCCGCTCCGTCCAGCGCCGGATGGCCGACCCGGTGGAGATCGCCCAGGCCGCGGCCTGGCTGTGCAGCGACCGCGCCACCTTCGTCACCGGCGCTGCCATGCCGGTGGACGGCGGGTGGACCGCGGCGTAACGCCCTCGGCGGCAGAATTTCCATTCTGTTCAGCCCGGTGCGGCCCCCTTGGCCCGGCGCATCCCCCCGCCGTCCACTCCGCCCCGGACCGCAAGGTGACCTGCGGTCGGGACATCGGCGTGTGCCGCCCCGGGGCGAACAACCCTGGGGCGGCACGGGCGCTCAAGCGGCCCGCGGGGAAGGGGTGGTGGGGTCAGGCCGGCCCTCGCCCCGGACCGTGGCGAGGTAGCCGGCCACGGCGTCGCGGTTGCGGGTCAGGCCCTGGATGCGTTCGGTCATGCGCTGGTGCTCGCGTTCCAGCGTGGCGATCATCTCCGGTGTCGCGCCCAGGACATGGATGGTCCGGGTGGTTTCCAGGCAGGGCAGGATCTGCTTGATGATCCGCGTCGGCAGCCCGGCCTCCAGGAGGCCTCTGATCTGCAGGACCCGGTCGACGTAGAACTCGTCGTAGTCGCGGTATCCGTTGGCGGAGCGGTCGGCGACGATCAGCCGCTGTTCCTCGTAGTAGCGCAGGAGTCGGCGGGGCGTGCCGGTGCGTTCCGACAGCTCTCCGATACGCATGTGATCGACCTCACATTTCTTCCCGTTGACCTTCACATAGGTGTGATGGTTCGAGCATTCACACCATGTCAATTAGCGAGAAGCAGACCCCAGTTGATCCCAAGGCCGGGATCAAGAATCAGAGTGACCAGAAACTGCCCCTGCTCGCGCTGCTCGCGCTGGCCACGGCGGTCTTCATCACGAGCCTGACCGAGACGCTGCCCGCGGGCCTGCTGCCCGCGATGAGTTCGGACCTGCACGTCAGCGAGTCCGCGACCGGCCAGACGGTCACGATCTACGCCATCGGTACGGCCCTCACCGCGATCCCCCTGACCGCCGCGACCGCGGCCTGGCGGCGCAAGCGGCTGCTCCTTGTGTCGATGGCGGGGTTCGCCGTGGCCAACACGGTGACCGCCCTCTCGGGCAACTACTCCGTGACGATGGTGGCCCGGTTCGTCGCCGGTGTGGCCGCAGGTCTGGCCTGGGCACTGCTCGCCGGATACGCCCGCCGCATGGCGCCGGCGCACCTGCAGGGCAAGGCGATCGCCATCGCGATGGCCGGTATCCCGGTCGCACTCTCCCTGGGCGTTCCGGCCGGAACCTTCCTGGGCAAGGCCGTCAACTGGCAGGTCGCCTTCCTGGTCATGACGGGGCTCACCGTGCTCCTGCTCGCCTGGATCGGCGCGCTGGTCCCGGACTACCCGGGTCAGCGGCAGAGTGAGAAGACGCCGATGGCCGCGGCGCTGAAGGTCCCCGGAGTCACCCCGGTCCTGTTCGTGACCCTGGTCTTCGTGCTGGCCCACACCATCCTCTACACGTTCATCGCGACCTTCCTCGACGAGCTCGGCATGGGCAACTCCACCGACCTGGTGCTCCTGGTGTTCGGCGCGGCCTCGCTGGTGAGCATCTGGGTGGTCGGCGCGCAGATCAACCGCCGGCTGCGGGCACTGATGATCGCGAGCACCCTGCTGATCGCCGTAGCGGCCGCCATCCTCGCCGTCCTCTCTGACAGCACCGCCATGGTGTACGTCGCCGTCACCCTGTGGGGCCTCGGCTGGGGCGGCGCCCCGACCCTGCTGCAGACCGCGGTCGGCGACGCGGGCGGCGAGCACGCGGACGCGGCCCAGGCCATGCTGGTGACGCTGTGGAACGTGGCGATGGCCGGAGGCGGCATCGTCGGCGGCATCCTGCTGAACCTGCTCGGCTCGACCTCCTTCCCCTGGAGCATCCTGGTCCTGCTGGCGCCGGTCCTCATCGTGGTCCTGGCCGCCCGCGCCCACGGATTCCCCGCCAAACGCGGCAGTGCCGCCTGAGGAACGCCGACGCCGGACACCGCGGCCCGATGCCGCGGTGTCCGGCGTTCGCCGCCGACGGCAGGAGGACCTCGCGTGCTCATAGGAACGATGGCCCGGCAGACCGGCGTCAGCGCCGGCCTGGCCCCCGTACCGCTGAGCGCGGACCTGCCGGCGGTCCTGCGCCGGGAACGCGAGGTCTTCCGCGTCCTCGGGGCTGCGGGTCAGGCGCAACGCCTGTGCGGAGAGCCGGCGCCGGTAGCCCTGGGCGTCGTGCTCGGAGCGTCGCGCGCGATCCTGGGCGGATTCCTCCGCCGGTTCCTGTGCGTCGCCGGGCGGGCGCACCTCGTCGGTGCGGCGGGGGGGCGCGGTCATCGTTCGTCCTTTGCGTGGGGGCGCCGCCGAGGGCGCGGGTTCGTTTCTCCGGGGGCTCGCGGACGCGGTGCCCGGGCGCCCCCGGGCCCGCCGGGTCACAGGCGGGCGGGCCGTCGCGCGCCGTGCCGGAAGCTGCGGTAGAGGTAGGCGGCGGACGACATCGTCATGTGGTGGTGCCAGCCGGGGAAGGAGCGCCCCTCGAAGTCGAGGAGCCCGAAGTCGTCCTCCAGGTGCTGCACGACGGCGTGGGTCAGCGAGGGCCTGTGCAGCAGCGAGAGCACCTCGTCCGTCCGGCGCTCCCCGAGGCTCGTGATCCAGAACCGGGCCGGGCGCCGCCCCGCCGGGAACTGCTCGGCGATCAGCCGGTGGACGCGCTGGGTGCTGGGCGCGGCCGGGGAGCTGCCGGGCAGCCGGACCGGCGCGGAGTACACCTGTACGCGCCGCGTCCGGCCGCCCTGCTCTACGCCGACGACGTACGGGTGGCGCCCCCCGCCCTCGCGCATGAACTGCTGGGCGCTGACCGGCCGGGCCGCCGGGCTCGGCCGGGTGCCGATGCCGGATGCCGCGTGGAGCGCGGGCAACACGGGCTGGTCGGGCCGGACCTCGAGCACGAAGTCCCGCTCGCGCAGATGCAGATGGGCCGCGAGGCGAGTGGCATCGACCGCGCAGTGCTGGTCGACGACCAGCGGAGCCGGGCCGGACACCTTCAGCGCGGCGAGCCGGTCCGTCAGGTCCAGGACATGCGCCCACGAGGGCTCGGCCCGTACGGTGTCGGGGACCCGGGCCCGGCGTCTGCGCACCTCGTCGCCGCACCACGCCTCGTCCATCAGCAGGGACCACTCGACGGGGATGCTCTGCGACTCGGAGGTGAGGAAAAGACCTATCCCGACCTGGCAGTTGATGGTCCGGCCGGCCTCGGGCACGAACCGCTTGTGCACACCGACCGAGTGCTCGCCGCGCTTCTCCACCAGCGTCGTGCCGACCGTCAGGCTGTGACCGGGCAGCCGGGCGGCCGCCTTGCGGGCCAGCGACTCGCGCGCCGCGCTCCAGTCCCACGGGCTGGCGCTGATGAACTGCTGCAGCGCCTGCGCCGCGCCGGGCGGCAGCCAAGCCACCTTGGCCATCTGGGAGACCGTCTTCTTGCCCGGGGTCGTGAGCAGCCCGCGCAAGTAGGCGTCGGCCCAACGGCGTTGGTCGACACGGGGCAGATAGCCGAAGACGTCCTCCGTGAAGCCCGATAAGTCGGGCATGCAGTCGTCCGCGAACCGAGGCTGCTGCAGGACTGCTCGCTGCGGTACGGCCATGGTGAATCCCCCTCTGAGCGTCGACGGCCGGCACGACGCTCAAAATATAGCGAACGCTTTCTCTGTTTTTTGGCCAGAGTGGTCGATCGCCACTGCGACTTCGGCAAGTCGGCGTTGCCGCCGGGAACTCGGGCGGGGGAAGGTGTCCGTCTTGTGCAGTCCGGTACAGAGAAAGGCGTTCGAGGTTGATACGCACCCGACGGTGCGCGGCGATGAGGAGGTTCCGGCCCGGCTGCCCGCCCCGCCCCTGCTCCGCGGGTACGCTCGCGGCGCACCCCTGTCCCGGGCGCCGCGCCGGCCGGTGGCCGTGGTGAAGCAGATGCGCGCGGCCCGCACCCGCGCCGCCGTGCTCCGTGCGGCCGCCGTCGAGATCGACAGGGACGGCTACGCCGGCACATCGCTGGTCCGGATCTGTGCCACGGCCGGGATCTCGCTGGGCGCCCTCACGTTCCACTTCCCGGCCAAGTCCACCTTGGCCGACGAACTCCAGGACCGGGGCAGCGCGATGACCCGGGCCGCTGTGGCCCAGGTCCTCGCGCTCCCGGCCTCGCCGCTGCGCCTGGCGCGGGCCCTGCTTCTGGCGGTCGCCCGGCTCCTGGAGGCGGAGATCGAGGTCCGCGCGGCCGCCCGGCTGACCCGGGAGCGCCCGTGCGAGGCGGCCGACTGGACGGCCGCATGGCTGCCGGAATTGCACGACCTCCTCGAACAGGCAGGGGCAGAAGGCCAGTTGAGCCGCTCGGTGGATCCGGAGGCGGTGGCGGTGCTCACCGCGCACCTCGTCACGGGGGTGGACGCCCACCTCCGCCTGCGCGCCCACACCGGGCCCGACCCGAGCGCCGAAGCACCCCGGGATGTCATCGGTCAGCTCGCCGAGGTGTGGGACATCGTTCTGTACGGTGCGTCGGCTGCCGGGCCGCCCCGACCGGAGCGCGGCGACCAGGAGTGAACGGTCCGAATCCGAACCCCAGTTGACGCGATGGGGCACCCGGGCGGTTGTGCGGCGAGGGCACAGACTTGACCCTGACATATATGTGAGGGTTGGACGGTGTGGTCATGACCTCACCGATGCTCAACCATGTCGAATTCGGCGACGGAACCCCTCTGCTGATGCTGCACGGGTTCACCATCGACCACCGCCTCCTGCTGCCCCTGGAACCGGCGTTCGCCGACCGGGCGGACTGGCGCCGCGTCTACGTCGACCTGCCCGGCTCGGGCCGGTCGCCGCGGCAGCCGGGCCCGGTCACCGCCGACACCGTCGCGGAATCACTGATGACCTTCGTGGACAAGCAGTTCGGGTCCGCTCCCTTCGCCGTCGCCGGCATCTCCTTCGGCGCCCAGCTGGCCCGGCACGTCCTGGCCGAACGCGGCGACCAGGTCCTGGGGATGTGCCTGTTCGCCCCGCCGGTCCTGCCGTTTGCGCAGCGCGACCTGCCCGAACGCCAGGTCCTGGAGCGGGACGAGGCGCTCCTGGGCTCCCTGGACCCCGAGGACCTCGCCGCCTTCTCCGGCATCGCGGCTTGGCAGACCCCCGAGGGGTGGGCTGCCTTCCGTGACCACGTGCTGCCCGGCCTCCGTGCCCACCACCAGGGCGATGCCGCCGAACTCGCGCGCTCCCTCATGCTCACCGCCACCCCGGAGACCCGCTTCGCCACCCACGACGGCCCGCACCTCCTGGTGACAGGCCGCCAGGACCATGTCGTCGGCTGGCGCGACCAGTTGGCGCTCCTGGAGCGCTACCCGCGCATGACGTACGCCGTCCTCGACGGAGCAGGCCACAACGTCCACCTCGACCAGCCCGGCCCCGTCCACGCCCTGTTCACCCGCTGGCTCGACGAACTGGACGCCCGCCGAGTCGATCTTCCCCCCGCGCAAGCCTAGGCAGGTCAGGGCCGGTCGGGGCATGCTGGGGGACTCGGCTGAGGAAGTGAGGCGCGCTGCGATGGTGACTGGCTCGTACGCCCATGGGGTGAGCGGTACCGCCCTGCTCGGCGACACGATCGGCGGCAATCTGGACCGCGCGGTCCAGGCGTACGGGGAGCGCGAGGCCCTCGTCGACGTGGCCTCCGGCCGGCGCTGGACGTACGCCCAATTCGGTGCGGACGTCGAGCAGTTGGCCTGCGCGCTGCTCGCGACCGGCGTCGCCAAGGGGGACCGGGTCGGGATCTGGGCGGTGAACTGCCCCGAGTGGGTGCTCGTCCAGTACGCCACCGCGCGGATCGGCGCGATCATGGTCAACATCAACCCGGCCTATCGTGTGCACGAGCTTGAGTACGTGCTGCGCCAGGCCGGGATCTCCGTGCTCTTCGCCTCGCTGTCCCACAAGTCGAGCGACTACCGGGCGATGGTCGAGCAAGTGCGCGGCAACTGCCCGGCATTGCGGCGGACCGTGTTCATCGGCGACCCCGGATGGGGCCGCCTCATGGCCGACGGTGTGGGGCGGCCACACGCGGAACTGGCGGCGCGCGAGGCCGAGTTGTCCTGCGACGACCCGGTCAACATCCAGTACACCTCGGGCACGACCGGCTTCCCGAAGGGGGCCACACTCTCCCATCACAACGTCCTCAACAACGGTTACTTCGTGGGTGAGTTGCTCGCCTACACCGAGACCGACCGCATCTGCATTCCCGTGCCCTTCTACCACTGCTTCGGCATGGTCATGGGCAATCTCGCGGCCACCTCGCACGGCGCCTGCATGGTGATCCCGGCCGCGTCCTTCGACCCGGAGGCGACGCTGCGGGCCGTCGAGCAGGAGCGCTGCACCTCGCTGTACGGGGTGCCCACGATGTTCATCGCCGAGCTGAACCTCCCCGGCTTCGCCGCGTACGACCTCTCCTCGCTGCGTACCGGCATCATGGCGGGCTCGCCGTGCCCCGCCGAGGTCATGAAGCGGGTGGTCGCCGAGATGCACATGGCCGAGGTGTCCATCTGCTACGGCATGACCGAGACCTCCCCGGTCTCCACCCAGACCCGCACGGACGACGACCTGGAGCGGCGCACCGGCACCGTCGGCCGGGTCATGCCGCACGTCGAGGTGAAGATCGTCGACCCGGCGAGCGGCGTCACCGTCCCGCGCGGCGAACCGGGCGAGCTGCGCACCCGGGGCTACAGCGTGATGCTCGGCTACTGGGACGAGCCGGAGCGGACCGCCGAGACCATCGACGCGGGGCGCTGGATGCACACCGGTGACCTCGCGGTGATGCGCGAGGACGGCTACGTCGAGATCGTCGGCCGCATCAAGGACATGATCATCCGGGGCGGCGAGAACGTGTACCCGCGCGAGATCGAGGAGTTTCTCCACCGGCATCCCAAGATCGCCGACGTGCAGGTGGTCGCGGTCCCCGACCAGAAGTACGGCGAGGAGATCCTGGCCTGCGTCATCCCGCGCGACCCGGCGGACCCGCCCACCCTGGACGAGGTCACCGCGTACTGCCGGGAGCGGCTCGCCCACTACAAGGTCCCCCGCCACCTGCGGATTCTCGACGCGTTCCCGATGACGGTGAGCGGCAAGGTCCGCAAGGTGGAGCTGCGGGAGGGCTACGGCGCCTGATCAGGCGCCTGTCGCGACGAGTTCCTGAGCCGCGTCGTTCACCGGCTGGGGCGTGCCCGTCAGGTCCAGGACGAACAGCGGGACGCGCAGCTGGTCGGCGCGCGCCCTGGCGTCCTGCGCGTACCCGGCGAGCGAGAAGTGGACGCTGCGCGCCGACGTGGTCACCCCGTGCAGCCACAGGCACTCGACGGCCTTCAGTGAGACGGGCCGCGTCGTGGGGTCCACCCGGGCCACCAGGCCCCGGCCGCGCAGGTCGATGCCGGAGGCCGGGGGCGGCTCGGCCTGCAGTACGTCCCTGAAGCCGAGCCAGGTCAGATAGAGCCCGGCCGCGGTCACCGCGTCCCTCGCATTACGGATCGTGAGCGGCCGGAACGCCGTGCGGGCCGCCGCCCCCGACGGCCGCGGGACCTGCACGGGCGCGGGCGGCGCCGTCACGGGCCGTACCGGCACCTTCAGGACGCAGCCGCAGGAGCAGCCGAGCTCGGGCTGCGGCCACTGGCTCTGCCGCCCGCACGCCCGGCACCGGACCGTGACCCAGGCGTCCGTCCAGGTGCGATGCGTGATCGGCGAGGGAGCGGCGCCCCGCTGGATGGGCGGTGCCAGTGGGACCCCGCAGACGCAGGGGTAGGCCGGCGGGACATAGACGTGCTCGCGCCGACAGGTCGGGCAGCGCACCGGTACGCCGTCACCGTTCATCCGCCCCCACCTCCATGACGACGCGACCCCGGACGGGTTCCGCTCCGCGCCCGACGCGGTCCCCCGAAGTGGCCTGGCCGGGGGTTCCGCGGTCCATGGTCCATCAACGGCGACGGCGGCGTGGCCGATTCGCGCATCCCGGCTCTCCCTTGACGCGCTGGCCAACCCGTCCTACATTGCTTCCACATAGCAGAATGAAACTTCCGCATTACGGAATAAGGCTCGAAGGTGGCGAGGCCAGCGGCCCGCCGGAGCCGAGTCCGCCGGCCGAAGCAGGAGCACCCCATGCCTCGTATGACCGCTGCCCGAGCGGCAGTTGAGATCCTCAAGCTCGAAGGCGTCAGCCACGCCTTCGGCGTGCCGGGCGCGGCGATCAACCCCTTCTACAAGGCACTCAAGGAGGGCGGTGGCATCAACCACACGCTCGCCCGCCACGTCGAAGGCGCCTCCCACATGGCGGAGGGCTACACGCGCTCCAACCCGGGCAACATCGGTGTCTGCATCGGCACGTCGGGCCCCGCGGGCACCGACATGATCACCGGCCTGTACTCGGCGATCGCCGACTCGATCCCGATCCTGTGCATCACCGGCCAGGCGCCGGTCGCCAAGCTGCACACCGAGGACTTCCAGGCCGTCGACATCGCCTCGATCGCCAAGCCGGTGACCAAGGCCGCCACGACCGTCCTGGAGGCCGCGCAGGTCCCCGGCGTCTTCCAGCAGGCCTTCCACCTGATGCGCTCCGGCCGTCCCGGCCCGGTCCTCATCGACCTGCCGATCGACGTCCAGCTGACCGAGATCGAGTTCGACCCCGAGACGTACGCGCCGCTGCCCGTCTACAAGCCGGCCGCGACCCGCGCCCAGGCCGAGAAGGCGATCCAGTTCCTGCTGGAGTCCGAGCGCCCGCTGATCGTCGCCGGTGGCGGCATCATCAACGCGGACGCCTCCGACCTCCTGGTCGAGTTCGCCGAGATCACCAACACTCCGGTCATCCCCACCCTGATGGGCTGGGGCACCATCGCCGACGACCACGAGCTGAACGCCGGCATGGTGGGCGTCCAGACCGCGCACCGCTACGGCAACGCCACGTTCCTGGAGTCGGACTTCGTCCTGGGCATCGGCAACCGCTGGGCCAACCGCCACACCGGCTACAAGCTGGACGTCTACCGCGGCGACCGCAAGTTCGTCCACGTCGACATCGAGCCCACCCAGATCGGCAAGATCTTCGCCCCGGACTTCGGCATCGCCTCCGACGCCAAGGCCGCCCTGGAGCTCTTCGTCGAGGTCGCCAAGGAGCTGAAGGCCGCGGGCAAGCTGCCCGACCGTTCCGCCTGGGTCGCCTCCCACCTGGAGCGCAAGGCCACCCTCCAGCGCCGCACGCACTTCGACAACGTGCCGATGAAGCCGCAGCGGGTCTACGAGGAGATGAACAAGGCCTTCGGCCCGGAGACGCGCTACGTCACCACCATCGGCCTCTCCCAGATCGCCGGCGCGCAGATGCTGCACGTCTACAAGCCGCGCAACTGGATCAACTGTGGCCAGGCGGGACCGCTCGGCTGGACCATCCCGGCCGCGCTGGGTGCCGCGACCGCCGACCCGGAGGTCCCGGTCGTCGCCCTGTCCGGCGACTACGACTTCCAGTTCATGCTGGAGGAGCTGGCGGTCGGCGCACAGCACAAGATTCCGTACGTCCACGTGCTCGTGAACAACGCCTACCTGGGCCTGATCCGTCAGGCGCAGATCGGCCTGGACATCAACTTCCAGGTCAACCTGGAGTTCGAGAACATCAACTCCCCGGAGCTGGGCGTCTACGGCGTCGACCACGTCAAGGTCATCGAGGGCCTGGGCTGCAAGGCGATCCGCGTCACCGAGCCGGACCAGCTGCTGCCCGCGTTCGAGGAGGCCAAGAAGCTGGCCGCCGAGTTCCGCGTCCCGGTCGTCGTCGAGGCGATCCTGGAGCGCATCACCAACATCGCGATGAGCAAGACGGCCGACATCAGCGACGTCTCCGAGTTCGAGGAGCTGGCCACCGAGCCGGGTCACGCCCCCACGGCGATCCGCCCCCTCCAGGCCTCCTGAGCCACGGCTTCCCGAGCCACCCATACGGTCCGGCCTCCGTTCCCCCGCACTGGGGAGCGGAGGCCGGACGCATGCGGTGGGCTAACGCGCGCTGTCCTCGCGTTCGAGCAGCGTCTTGAGCGTGGAGAGGATCATGACCCAGCCGTCGCTGACACCCTTGAGCATCTCGCTGTCCACGCTGTCGAAGCCGTCGTGCGTGATGGTCAGCTTCACCCCGAGCGCGGGCGTCTCGGCCCGCTGGATGTCGAACGCGACCTGCGACTGCTCGGTGCGCGCACTCTCGAACTCTCCTTCCGTGTCGAAGAGCTGACGGTGCATCGGAAGCAGCCGGTGCCAGGTGTACGCGAGCTTCCGCCCCGGCACCGCCTCTATCACCGCCTGGCCGAGATCCTCGTACGCCCCGTCCGGGCCCATCTTCCACAGCACCGGCGAGCCCACCTTCCAGTCGGACATGGGTCCCCAGCCACCGAAGTACTCCTGCGCGAACTCGGCGTCCGTCAGGGCCTCGTAGAGGCGCTCGGGGGTGGTCCGGATATAGATGACGTAGACGAACTCGGGCTTTTCCATGGCGAGTTGCTCCTCCAAACCGCACTTCAGCCTGCCGAGCGCGTCGAGTCTGCCGCGCTCGTACTTGCCGATCCAGCGCTCCGACAGCTCCTGGATCGGCACCGGATTCAGGTAATGGATCTTCTCCCGGCCGCGCCGCACGGACGTGACAAGGCGCGCCGTTTCGAGCACCGCGAGGTGCTTGCTCACCGCCTGACGTGACATGGCGAGGCCCTCGCACAGCTCCCGCAGCGTCTGCCCGTTCCGCGCCCGGAGCCGGTCGAGCAGCCGCCGCCGGCTGGCATCGGCCAGCGCCCTGAAGACGTCGTCCACGCGGGCCTCCGGCGGTGTGCGTACGCACGCTCGTTTCACGGTGTCGTTTCCAGATTTGCAACCCGGGGGTTGCGTGTCAATTCGTGACGATTTTCGCACCAGGATGCGTTCCGGTCGGCGCAGATACCGGATCGATTCCCCATCGTCATCCGGCGGGCCTGCCCTTCAGGCCGTTTCGCGGCGCATACTGGGGTGACGATGACGAAGCCATCCGCGCCCCGGCGCCACCTGCCCACCAGCCCCTTCAAAGCCCCGGACGCTCCGGCGGCCAAGCACTTCATCCTGGGAGACCGGGTCACACACGACCAGTTCGGCCTGGGCACCATCATCGGGGTCGAGGACGGCGTCGCGATGCTCGTCGACTTCGGCTCCCGCCAGGCCCGAATCGTCAGCCCGTACACCCGCATGGACAAGCTCTAAATCCCGCCGCCCGGCGAGAGCCGCCGGCCCGTACCGCAACCGTGGATCGGGCCGGGGGTGCGTCCTTGCGGCGCGGTGAGGACTGCCCTTCCGAGTGAAATCGCCGCGCCCCCGACCGCATCCCATGGCCCGCAATCCATCCGCGCCCCATCCAGCCCGGGCCCACGACATCCAGACGGCCCGCATCCAACCCCGGGCGTATAAATCGCCCCCCTCCCGACACCGGAGTCGGACATGTTCCGGCACCTGAGGCGGACGTGTGCGGACGAACGGTCCGCCTAGCGTGTCGTCCATGGTCAAAATCTCCCGCGCGGCCACGGCCGTCGCCCTGTCCTTAGCCCTCGCGGCGCCGCTCGCCGCCGCGACCACGGCCCAGGCCGCCCCGCCGAAGCCTCCCGCGGCCTCTACGCCCGCCGCCTCGACACACGCAGCCCAGCGGATCGAACTCCCTGGCCCGACCGGCCAGTACGCGATCGGCGCCGACACCCTGCACCTCGTCGACCACTCCCGCCGCGATCCCTGGGTGCCGAGCCAGGACCGCGAGCTCATGGTGACCCTCACCTACCCGGCGGCCCACCCCGGCACCGCAGACCCCGCCCCGTACACCACCTCCGCCGAGGCTCCGGTCCTCCTGAAGGAGCTCGGGATCGACCCCGCGAGGGCGGGCGAGGTCACCGGTACGAGGACACACGCGCGGCTCGGCGTGCGGCCCGCGCGGGGCGGCCATCCGCTGATCGTGCTCTCACCGGGGTTCGGCGCCCCGCGCTATTCGCTCACCACCCTCGCCGAGGACCTCGCGAGCCGCGGCTACGTCGTCGCGTCCGTGGACCACGCCTACGAGTCGTTCGGCACGAGCTTCCCCGGCGACCGCCTGCTGACCTGTGTCGCCTGCAAGGCCATGCAGGACGGCACACCCGGCAGCACGGTCACCGCGACGCGCGCGGCCGACACGTCGTACCTCCTGGACCACCTCACCGGAAAGCACCCGGCCTGGCGGTACTCCTCCGCGATCGACAAGCGGCACATCGGCATGGCGGGTCACTCCATCGGCGGGGCCGCCGCGCTCGCCGCCATGGCGCGCGACGGGCGCATCGACGCCGGGGTCAACATGGACGGGGCGTTCTGGGACACGCTGCCGCCCAAGGGGCTCGGCGGGCGGCCGTTCCTGATGCTGGGCACCGACGACGAGATGCACCGCCCAGGCGGCAAGGACAAGACGTGGGACGCCACGTGGCCCGCCCTCGACGGCTGGAAGCGCTGGCTGACCGTCGCCGGAGCCGAGCACATGACGTTCTCCGACGAGCCGGTCGTCGCCGACCACTTCGGCCTCCCGCACTCGCCGCTGCCCGCGCAGCGCTCGGTCGCCCTCGTCCGGACGTACGTGGGTGCCTTCTTCGACCAGCAGCTGCGGGGCCTCGACCGGCCGGTCCTCGCAGGGCCGACCGCCGCCAACCCCGAGGTGACGTTCAACAATCCCTGACCGCGGTCCGCCCCCAACCGGGGGCATACCGGCCGGGTTTACCCCGGTTCCAACCCCCGGTTGACGGCCCGGGCCGCGCCGGCTACTGATGCAAGGGCCAGGTCACCATCACGGGGTCCGCAACTCGCCCCACCGGGTGCGCACCCCGTACCGCACCATCCCTGTCTCGCAGTCCGGCGACTGGTCCTCCTGCAACGGGCGCAGCAACCGCGCCCTGTAGCGCCGCGGAACGGCCCCTCTGAAGCAACAGGGCCCCACCCCCCCAGGCCAGGGGGTGGGGCCTTGCCCTGCTCTACTCCGTGCCGCCAACTCCGTTTGCCTACAGAGGTGTTGACGGGTCGTCGGCAACGATCGACGCGAGCTGTGTGAGGGAGTCGATCCGCCAGTCCGCCGCCGCGACGACCTCCGCATCGTCCGCCCACCAGTGCCCCCAGGGCCCGCGCCGCAGGTGTGCGACACGCAGCCCGGCCGCCTTGGCGGGGAACACGTCGTTCACGGGGTGGTCGCCGACGTACACGGTCTCGTGCGGAGCCGACTCGGCCACCTCCAACAACCGCTCGAAGAAAGCGGGTTGGGGCTTGGAGACACCCCATTCGTCGGAGGTGACCACCAGGTCGGCGGGCAGGTCGAGGCCGCGCAGGAGTTCGCCGGCGCGGGCCGTCTGGTTCCCGGCGACGATGACCTGGATGCCGAGCTCGCGGAGCCCGCCGAGGGCGGGCCGTACGTCGTCGTACAGGTCGGTCTCGTCGAGGTGCTCACCACGGCCCGCCGTCTCGCGGGCCAGGTACGCCTGGCGGACGTCTATGCCGGGTTTGAGCATGCGCAGCGCGTCGGCGGGGTCACGCCCTTGGATGACGACGGCCCCGACGAGCGCGGCGAGGGTGTGTCTGGGCACGCCGATCCAGTCGGCCCAGGATGCCCAGTAGCGGTCGTCGCGTACCAGTGTTTCGCCTATGTCGAGCACGATGGTCTCAATCATCGAGCCCGATCCTAGGTGGTGAGGAGGGCAGGTATGTGGGACGACGCCACCATGAGTCGGGTGGCGCCGCCCCTGCGAGCCGGTCCGCACCGCTGCTACGAGTCGTACGGCGCCATCACGAGCCGTACGGCGCCACTACAACGCCGACTGGAACGCGGACGCGGAGGGCACCGTGTCACCCGCCGTCGTGACGCGGTCGAGGGCGACGGGGGTGAGCCCCGCGTGCTGGGCGGCGGCGCGGGCGGCGAGCGCCACACGGGGGCCGGTCGCGGCGACCGGGAGGGTGCGGCGGGCGGCGGCGGATACAAGCATCGTGGTCATGCCTCATTGTGCATGGCCGGGCGTTGTGCTGTGCGCCGTTTGGGATGGCCCAAGTGGCAGTCGTCCGTGGGCGGTTGCGGTGCCGGGTGGTCGATCGGCCGGGCTCTGCGGCGCGGAGGTCGCCGGGGCCGACCGGGAGCCGCCTGCTCATGGCGAGGGGGGCGGCTCCCGTCTCTCATGTGACCTTCGCTGTGACGTTCCAGGGCACGACGACGTCGGGGCATACGCGGCCGGGGTCGGGGCGGCAGGACCGCGTGGAGCCGATCATGACGACGCCCGGCTTCTCGGCGTGGAAAACGGCGCTGGCACCGCCCGTTGGTGCGGTGCCGCCGGCGGTCCTGCGGAGCGCCCCGGAGTCGCCGGCCTGCGGGACGCCCCAGGTGTAGTTGAGCCCCTGGGAACGGGAGCCGGTGAGCCGGATCTCGACGTCGTCGCCGACCGCCAGAACGACGGGCCGGCCGTCGTCCGAGTTGGTCAGGACCACGCGTTTCGCCGCGGCGGCGTGGTGGGCCGAGGGCAGGTGGGGCTGGGCGGCGGCCGGCGCGGCGCCGGTACTGGCAGCCGACGCAAGCCCGAGCGCCAGCGGTACGGCAAGGTAGGTGGATGCCTTCTTCTTCAAGACCCCTCCGGGGGTATCCGGGTCGAGGCAGAACGGCGGTTCTGCGCATGGGGATCAGAGTGGCCCGCGTGAGGACCGAGACTGCTTCTTTTGCGCCTGAATACACCGAATTGATGACGGCGGGCGAGGAGCTCCTGACGGAGCTCGACGGGGAGGCGCTCGCATGAACGGACATCTCCCCGGGAAAGCCGCTGCCAGCTCCCTGGCCAGCCCCAGCCGGCCCCGTCTCACGCCTCGGCGAGGCCCTTCCGCCAGACGAAAACCTCGGTGCTCGGCTGCCGCTCGGAGAACCGCCCCGACGGCGAGGCCTCCTTGAGCAGCCGACGTACGTCCGCCTCGAAGGCGTCGCAGCGTTCTGGACATCGAGAACACCCACGCCACGAGGTCGCCGGGCGTTCCGTTCGGTAGTACGGTGCGGCCGGCTCGCCGGACGGGCCCCGGGCCCCAATGGGTGACTCACCACAGATAGTGGATGCCGATGATTCCATGTGTGGGCGCCTGGACGGGTGGTGGTGTGACGGTGGGGGACGTTGCGGAGAGGATGGCGGCGCGCAGCAAAAGACCCCTGCCGACCGCCAATTGGCGAAAGGCAAGGGCCCCTCGTGCATCCAGAGTTCAAGGTCGGCCGCGGTACATGGTGCTCTACCAATTGAGCTACGCCGACCCGAAGTCGACGACGGGATTCGAACCCGCAACCGCCCGTTCCCAAAACGAAGTAACCGCTGCCTGCGCACCTGGACGAGAACCACGGTATCTGCGTGACGTGATGCCGGCACGTGAATTATGGCGCTGCTGCCCAGGCGGCGAGGGCCATGTTCCCGTGATGTTCCCGTGAGCCGCGAAAAGATCAAGGCCCCACCCGAACGTGCAGGCAGGGCCTTGATCATCGAACGCTCGGTTCGGGACCGTAAACCGAACCCAGCGTCCTGGCTGTGGAGTTGTTGCCGCCCGGCGGAACGAGGCTGGCGCGACAGGACGTTCGCACCGCCGGGCGGGGTCCTCGGGGGAGGTTGCCGGGATCGCGGCGGCGGCGATTGGTGTGGGCGCCGGGGGCCTTCCTTCAGGTCAGGAAGGGCGGCGCTCACGCCTTCACCACCGCACTGGCATCGCCACACCGCCGCGATCCTCGGGTTGTCCATATCCGCCGACCACCCCTCATCCGGGTCGGCGGATCGGACTGTGCAAAGGGTTTGACCTCCCGTCAAATCCCTTGCACGGTCTGGGAGTTACCTCGTCGAACCGGGTCGGCTAGTCCTCGCGCAGGGCGTGGACCGCCTCCTCCACGCGCTTGCCGTACTCGGCGTCCGCGGCGTGGAAGTGGGCCAGGTTCTTCTCGATGACGTCGTCGCGGGAGACCTGCGAGAGGCCGCCGGCGATGTTCGCGACGAGGCGGGACTTCTCGTCGTCCGACATCAGGCGGTACAGCTCGCCGGCCTGGAAGAAGTCGTCGTCCTTCACGTGGGCCGGGGCGGCGTGCGTGCCCGTGTAGCCGTGGATGGCGAGCGGGGCCGAGAGGGCCGCGTCGGTCTGGGCGGGGCCCGAGTACGAGTTGGGCTCGTAGTTCTTGTCGGTGCGCCGGCCGTTGCGGGTCGCCATCAGGCCGTCGCGGCCGTAGTTGTCGGCCTCGGTCGCCTTCGGCGCGTTGACCGGCAGCTGGGTGTGGTTGACGCCCAGGCGGTAGCGGTGCGCGTCGGCGTAGGCGAACAGGCGGCCCTGGAGCATCTTGTCCGGGGACGGACCGATGCCGGGGACGAAGTTGTTCGGCGAGAAGGCCGACTGCTCGACCTCCTGGAACACGTTGTCCGGGTTGCGGTCCAGGACCAGGCGGCCCACGCGCTGCAGCGGGTAGTCGCTGTGCGGCCACACCTTGGTGAGGTCGAACGGGTTGAAGCGGTAGTCCGCGGCCTCGGCGGCGGGCATGATCTGGACGTACAGCGTCCAGGACGGGTTCACGCCGCGCTCGATGGCCTGCAGGAGGTCCGTCTGGTGGCTGTTCGCGTCCTTGCCGACCTGCTCGGCGGCCTGCTCCGAGGAGAGGCAGCGGATGCCCTGGTTCGTCTTGAAGTGGTACTTGACGAAGAAGGCCTCGCCCTGCGCGTTCGTCCACTGGTAGGTGTGCGAACCGTAGCCGTTCATGTGACGGTACGAGGCCGGGATGCCGCGGTCGCCCATGAGCCAGGTGATCTGGTGGGTCGCCTCGGGGGCGTGCGCCCAGAAGTCCCAGACGTTGTCCGGCTCCTGCTTGCCCGTGAACGGGTCGCGCTTCTGGGAGTGGATGAAGTCGGGGAACTTGATCGGGTCCTTGATGAAGAACACCGGGGTGTTGTTGCCGACGAGGTCGTAGTTGCCCTCTTCGGTGTAGAACTTCAGCGCGAAGCCGCGCGGGTCGCGGACCGCGTCCGCGCCACCGAGCGAGTCGGCCACGGTGGAGAAGCGGATGAACGTCTCCGTGCGCTTGCCCACCTCGCCGAGGAAATCGGCCTTGGTGAAGCCGGTGACGTCGTCGGTCACCTCGAAGTAGCCGTACGCACCGGAGCCGCGGGCGTGCACCACACGCTCCGGGATGCGCTCACGGTTGAAGCGCGCGAGCTTCTCCAGGAGGTGCTGGTCCTGGAGCAGGATGGGGCCACCGACGCCGGCGGTGGCGGAGTTCTGGTTGTCGGCGACGGGGGCGCCGGACTCGGTCGTAAGCACGCGCTTCGACATCGTGACCTTCCGTACTGGAGCTGCACCGCTGAGCTGTTCCGCGGTTCCTGGAGCGTAAATACGCCCGGAAGGGAACGTCAACAGTTTGTTGAAAACGAGATGTGAGCTTCCGGGCGGCGGCGGCGCCTGGGCGCGACAGGACAGGTGTCAGCGCCGCCGCCACCCGGAAATCAGGGGCCCCCGAAGGGGTGCTTCCGGTGGGTCGGACCCGCGGAGTGGGTCAGACCTGCGAGCCGGAGAGGCGCTCGACGGCGCGCAGCAGGGCGGAGTGGTCCAGGCCGCCGTCGCCCTGGGCGCGCAGCGAGGCGACCAGCTGGGCCACGACCGCGCCGACCGGAAGGGCCGCGCCCACGTTGCGGGCGGCGTCGGTGACGATGCCCATGTCCTTGTGGTGCAGGTCGATCCGGAAGCCGGGCTTGAAGTCCCGGTTGAGGAAGTTGTCCTTCTTGCGGGTCAGCACGGTCGAGCCGGCCAGACCGCCGTTGAGGACGTCCAGGGCGGCGGTGAGGTTCACGCCGGACTTCTCGAGGAAGACGACGGCCTCGGCGCAGGCCTGGATGTTGACCGCGACGATGAGCTGGTTGGCGGCCTTCACCGTCTGGCCGGAGCCGTGCGGGCCACACAGGACGATGGTCTTGCCGAGGGCCTGAAGGATCGGCAGCGCCGCGTCGAAGTCGGCCTGCTCGCCACCCACCATGATCGACAGGACGGCCTCGATGGCGCCGGCCTCGCCGCCGGAGACGGGGGCGTCCAGGACGCGGATGCCCTTCTCGGCGGCGTTCTTCGCGAGGTCGACCGAGGTCTGCGGGGTGATCGACGACATGTCGACGATCAGCGCGCCCTGCTTGGCGTTGGCCAGGATGCCGGCCTCACCGTACGCGATGGCCTCCACCTGGGGCGACGCCGGAACCATCGTGACGATCACGTCGGCGTCCTTGACGGCCTCGGCGATCGAGCCCGCCGCGGTGCCGCCGGCCGCCGCGAGGCGGTCCAGCTTGTCCTGCTCCAGGGTGAAGCCGGTGACCGAGTAACCGGCCTTGATCAGGTTCTCGGACATGGGAGAGCCCATGATGCCGAGGCCGACCCATGCGATCTTGGGGAGGTTGCTCATGAGGGTGCTGCCTTCCTAAAAGCTTTGGTACGTCAAGAAGTTGAGGCCCGAGGGGCGTGCCTCAGCGGGCCGCGCGGGCCTCGGCGGGGAGCCACTCGAAGGAGGCCGCGGCGTCGGCGGCCTTGTACTCCAGACCCACCCAGCCGTCGTATCCGGCCTTGCCCAGCTGGTCGAGGAGCTCTTCCAGCGGCAGCGAGCCGGTGCCCGGCGCGCCACGGCCCGGGTTGTCGGCGATCTGCACGTGGCCGGTCTTGTCGGCGTACGCCTCGATGACCTCGGAGACGTTCTCGCCGTTCATCGAGAGGTGGTAGATGTCGAGCAGGAACTTGGCGTTGCCAAGGCCCGTCGCGGCGTTCACCTTGTCGATGACCTCGATGGCGGCGGGGGCGCTCACCAGCGGGTAGAGCGGCGACTCCGGCTTGTTCAGGGTCTCGACCAGGAGGATCGCGCCGACCCGGTCGGCCGCGCGGGCCGCCAGGACCAGGTTCTCCAGGGCGAGCGCGTCCTGCACCTGCGGGTCCGCCCCCTCGACGCGGTTGCCGTAGAGCGCGTTGAGCGCCTTGCAGCCGACCGAGGCGGCGAAGTCGGCCGCCACCTCGATGTTGGCGCGGAAGCGGTCGGACTCCTCGCCGGGAATCGACAGCGCGCCGCGGTCCGGGCCCGGCAGGGCGCCGGCGTAGAAGTTGAGGCCCACCAGCTGGGTGCCGGCGTCGTCGAGCGCCTTCTTGAGGGCGTCGAGCTCGGCCTGCTCGGGGGTGGGGGTTTCGATCCAGGGCCACCACAGCTCGACCGCCGTGAAGCCCGCCGCGGCCGCGGCCGCCGGGCGCTCCAGGAGCGGGAGTTCCGTGAAGAGGATCGAAAGGTTTACATCGAAGCGCTGGTTCGAGTAGCCCATGAGGGGTGTGCGCTCCTTCCGTATTGCGGAAGTTGTTTTCTGCTTGATGGAAGGTTGCAGGGGGACCGGCGAGCTTGTCAAGGGGGCCTCCCGGATTTCGTCCACCTCGCAGTAGGTTGAGCGCGTGCGATTGAGAGTGGAGTTCACGACCGAGCCCTTCGATCTCGACGAGGCACCCCCGCATGCGGTGGTCGCCCGCGACGTCATCCAGGCGGCCCGGCTCGACGCGGTCGACGTCGGCCCCTTCGGCAATACCGCGGAAGGCGGTGCCGACGAGGTGCTCACCGCGGTGGACGCGCTGCTGCGCAAGGCCCTGGCGGCGGGCGCCACCCGCGTCTCGCTCCAGGTCAACGTGATCGGGGAGGGCGAGAAGTGACCGAACCCGCGGACCACCCCCTGATCCAGGCGGTCAAGCCGCTCGTCGACGCCATGGGTGCGGAGATATTGGCGCCCGCCCACGCCCTGCCCGACGACGTGGTGCTCGCCTGGGAGGGCGAGGACGTGGTGGCCGTGCGGCTGCCCCAGCTCTCGGACTCGCTGGATCACATCCTGGCCGCCATGGAGCGCCGCCACGGCATGCCGCTCGCGTCCCTGGACCGCAAGGCCAAGCAGTCCGCCGTACGGACCCTGGAGGCCCGCGGCGCCTTTTCGGTGCGACACGGCGTCGAGACGGTCGCCTCGGCCCTCGGGGTCAGCCGGTTCACCGTGTACAACTACCTGAACAGGGAAAACACCGCCAAGGATGACTGAGCGAGCACGCTCGGTGCCTGTTCAGGCACCCCCGCGCAACGAACCGCCGTCCGGACACCGGGCGGCGGTTTTTGTAACCCGAAGTTTTCAACAAAGTGTTGACGGGATGTTTCGCAGGGCGTTAGCTATCCGCAGCCCGTTCAGCACCAAGGCCACGGAGGCCGCCGTGACTACGACTTCGACGCCGGGCCTCGCCCGGTTCAACACCTCACAGGATGACGCGGCCCTCGCCGCGCTCCACGAGGTGTGCGCCAGTTCGGCGTGGGGGAGCAAGCTGCTCGCCCAGCGCCCGTACGCCACCGCAGAGGACCTCTTCACCGCCAGTGACGCCGCTCTGGCCGAGCTGGGTGTGAAGGACCTGGAAGAGGCGATGGCAGGGCACCCGCCGATCGGCCGGCCGAAGCCCGGTGACCCCACCTCCGCACGTGAACAGCGCGGAATGGCCGGGGCCTCCGAGGCCCTCAAGGCCGAGCTGCTCGAACTGAACCTGGCCTACCAGGAGAAGTTCGGCCATGTCTTCCTGATCTGCGCCACCGGTGCCACCGGTGAGCAGATGCGCGACGCGGTGAAGACCCGGATCGGCAACACCGCCGAGGAGGAGCGCGAGATCGTGCGCACCGAACTCGGGAAGATCAACCGAATCCGGCTGACCCGTCTCGTAGAAGAGGACAAGGACTGATGAGCACCGCGACCACCGCTTCGGTGTCCACGCACATCCTGGACACCAGCATCGGACGCCCCGCCGAGGGCGTCGCCATCTCGCTCGCGGCCCGCTCGGGCTCCGACGCCGAGTGGATCTCGCTCGGCGGCTCCGCGACCGACGCGGACGGGCGCTGCAAGGACCTGCCGGCCCTGCCGGAAGGCACCACCCACGTACGACTCGACTTCGAGGTCGAGACGTATTTCGTCAAAAACCAGCACAGTTCCAAGAAGCAAGCCGAGGCGCAGCAGGACGCCCCCCGCGTAAGGGACAGCGGTGCGTTCTTCCCGGAGGTGGCGATCACTTTCGCCGTCAATCCGGGCGAGCACTATCACGTACCGCTGCTGCTCAACCCGTTCGGCTACTCCGTTTACCGAGGGAGCTAGCAGACATGCCCACGATTCTCGGCCAGAACCAGTACGGCAAAGCAGAGAACCGCGTCGTCAAGATCACGCGGGACGGCGACACGCACCACATCAAGGACCTCAACGTCTCCGTCGCCCTGTCCGGCGACATGGAGGACGTGCACTACTCCGGCTCGAACGCCAACGTGCTCCCGACCGACACCACCAAGAACACGGTGTACGCGTTCGCCAAGGAGTACGGCATCGAGTCCGCCGAGCAGTTCGGCATCCACCTCGCGCGGCACTTCGTGACCTCGCAGGAGCCGATCAAGGTCGCGCGCATCCGCATCGAGGAGTACTCGTGGGAGCGCATCGAGACCTCCGAGGCCAACTCGAAGTTCATCGGCTCCGACGACGTCAAGCACTCCTTCGTCCGCAAGGGCCAGGAGACCCGGGTCACCCAGATCACCTACGACGGTGAGAAGTGGGAGGTCATCTCGGGCCTCAAGGACCTCGTGGTGATGAACTCGACGAACTCCGAGTTCTGGGGTTACGTCAAGGACAAGTACACGACGCTCCAGGAGGCCTACGACCGCATCCTGGCGACGCAGGTCTCGGCCCGCTGGCGCTTCAGCTGGACCGATGACGAGCAGAAGGCGCCGAACTGGGAGAAGTCCTACGAGCAGGTGCGCAAGCACATGCTGCAGGCCTTCGCCGAGACGTACTCCCTCTCGCTCCAGCAGACCCTGTACCAGATGGGTTCGCGCATCATCAACAACCGGTCCGAGATCGACGAGGTTCGCTTCTCGCTGCCGAACAAGCACCACTTCCTGGTGGACCTCGAACCGTTCGGGCTCAAGAACGACAACGAGGTCTACTTCGCGGCGGACCGTCCGTACGGTCTGATCGAGGCGACCGTCCTGCGCGACGGTGTCGAGCCGCAGATCCCGGTCGACATGACCAACCTCTGACGCGGCACTGAGCCGGCCCCCGCCCGCCCGCAGTCGGGCGGGGGCCGGCCAGACCGGAGGGACATCCCATGGCACAGCCCGCAACGGGGCCGGCAGCAGCCGACGGCCCATGTACCACTCCACCTGAAGGTGCCGTGCACCCGGTGGACGAAAAGCTTCCTGCCGCGCGGCTCGTTCCCGCGGCGCTCCAGCACATCGCCGCCATGTACGCGGGCGTCGTCACCCCTCCGCTCATCATCGGCCAGGCCGTCGGCCTGGACACCGCGGGACAGACCCGTCTGATCGCGGCCAGTCTGCTCATCGCCGGGCTCGCCACTGTCCTGCAGACCCTCGGCGTGGCGAACTTCGCCGGAAACCGGCTCCCGTTCGTCAACGCCGCCTCGTCGGCCGGCATCGCGCCCATGCTCGCGATTGCCGAAACCAGCGCCAACGGCCATCAACTCCCCGCCATCTACGGCGCGGTGATGGTCGCCGGAGTCTTCTGCCTCCTGGTGGGGCCCTTCTTCGGGCGGCTGCTGCGTTTCTTCCCGCCGCTGGTGACCGGTGTCGTGATCACGCTCATCGGCGTCACGCTGATGCCCGTACCCGTGTCCTGGGCCCAGGGCGGCGACAAGAACGCCGCCGACTTCGGGTCCGTGAACCACCTGGCGCTCGCCGCCTTCACGCTCGTCGTGATCCTGCTCTTCCAGCGCTTCGCCCGCGGCTTCCTGCGCCAAGTCGCCCTGCTGCTGGGCCTGCTGATCGGCACGCTCGCGGCGATCCCCTTCGGGATGGCCGACTTCTCCGCCCTGAAGTCCGCGCCCGTCGCGGCCCTGCCGACGCCGTTCTCCTTCGGCGCCCCCGAGTTCCACCCCGCGGCCGTCCTGTCGCTGTGCATCGTGATGCTGGTCCTGATGACCGAGTCCAGCGCCGGCATGCTGGCCATCGGCGAGATCTGCGAACGCCGCACCGACGGGCGCACCATCGCCCGCGGCCTGCGCACCGACGGCATCGCCACCCTGCTCGGCCCGGTCTTCGGCGGCTTCCCCACCAGCGCGTTCGCCCAGAACGTCGGCGTGGTCTCGCTGACTCGCGTGCGCAGCAGGTACGTTGTCGCCGTCGCGGGCGGCGCCCTGCTCGTGCTCGGCGCCTTCCCGGTGCTCGGCGCGGTCGTCTCGCTGGTCCCGATGCCCGTACTCGGCGGCGCCGGGATCGTCCTGTTCGGCTCCATCGCGGTGAGCGGTATCCGTACCCTCTCCGAGGCCGGGCTCGACGACAGCTCCAACATCATCCTGGTGGCCGTGGCACTCGGGGCGGGCATCATCCCGCTCGCCGCGCCCACCTTCTACGCCGGATTCCCCGCCTGGGCACAGACCGTGCTCGGGTCCGGCATCAGCGCGGGAGCGCTCACCGCGGTCCTGCTCAACCTTTTCTTCCACCATCTCGGCACCCGGAGCAGCGTCACCGCCCCGGTACTCAAATCCTCGTAGGGTCCTGCCGTGCCCAAGTCACATCACAGCCGCCACTGACCCGAGAAGGAAGCACCATGGCACCTTCGGCAGCCCCCCAGCGCATCGTCATCGAGAACTGTGCGATCGCCACCGTGGACGCGAATGACACCGAGTACGCCTCCGGGTACCTGGTCGTCGCCGACAACAAGATCGAGTCGATCGGAGCCGGTCAGGCCCCGAAGGGCCTGGAAAACGTGGTCCGCCGCATCGACGGCACCGGCCACCTGGTCACCCCCGGCCTGATCAACACGCACCACCACTTCTACCAGTGGATCACGCGTGGTCTGGCCACCGACCACAACCTCTTCAACTGGCTGGTCGCCCTCTACCCGACGTGGGCGCGCATCGACGAGCAGATGGGTCGCGTCGCGGCCCAGGGTTCGCTCGCGATGATGGCCCGCGGCGGTGTCACCACTGCGATGGACCACCACTACGTCTACCCGCGGAACTCGGGCGACCTGTCCGGCGCGATCATCGGCGCGGCCTCCGAGATGGGCGTGCGCTTCACCCTGGCCCGCGGCTCCATGGACCGCAGCGAGAAGGACGGCGGCCTGCCGCCGGACTTCGCCGTCGAGACCCTCGAAGGCGCGCTCTCCGCGACCGCCGAGACCGTCGACCGTTTCCACGACGCCTCCTTCGGCTCGATGACCCAGGTCGCCGTCGCCCCCTGCTCGCCGTTCTCGGTCTCCACCGAACTCATGAAGCAGGGCGCCGAGCTGGCCCGCGCCAAGGGCGTACGGCTGCACACCCACGGCTCGGAGACCGTGGAGGAGGAGCAGTTCTGCAAGGAGCTGTTCGGCATGGGCCCGACCGACTACTTCGAGTCGACCGGCTGGCTCGGCAACGACGTGTGGATGGCGCACTGCGTCCACATGAACGACTCCGACATCGCCGCCTTCGCCCGCACCGGCACCGGCGTCGCCCACTGCCCGTCCTCCAACGCGCGCCTGGCCGCGGGCATCGCCCGTGTCCCGGACATGCTGAAGGCGGGCGTCCCGGTAGGCCTCGGCGTCGACGGCACCGCGTCCAACGAGTCGGGCGAGCTGCACACCGAGCTGCGCAACGCGCTCCTCATCAACCGCCTCAACGCGCAGCACCGCGAGGCCGCGCTCAACGCCCGCCAGGCGCTGCGCCTCGGCACCTACGGCGGTGCCCAGGTGCTCGGCCGCGCCGACCAGATCGGCTCGCTGGAGGCCGGCAAGCTCGCCGACTTCGTGCTGTGGAAGCTGGACACCCTGGCCCACGCCTCCATCGCCGACCCGGTCACCGCGCTCGTCTTCGGTGCCGCGGCCCCGGTCACCGCCTCGTTCGTGAACGGCAGGCAGATCGTCGAGAACAGCCGTCTCACCACGGTCGACGAGGACGCCATCGCGGTCGCGACCCGCGAGGAGGCCCAGCGCCTCGCCCGGATCGCCGCGCAGGCCTGACCCCAAGGAGTCCGGCCGAGGGGGACGGCCCTCGGCCGGTCGCCGTGAACCCGAGCGGGGTTCACGGCAGCTGGACCGGGGGGTGCGTACTACAAGGACGTACGCACCCCCCGGAACGGTGAACGTGTCAATCCCCGCACGATTACCGTGAGTTGGCGCGAGCCGCGCCGACCGCCGGCCGTACCGGAAGCGTGATCCTCGCGCTGCCCGCACCGTCCGGCACCACCGGCAACCGTCCGGCACCACCCGGCACCGTTCGGTCCCACCCCGTGACCGTCCGGCGCCACCCGTCATCATCCGGCCACCCCACACCGTTCGGCCCCACCCGCAACCCGATCGGTGGCACCCGCGCCACACAGCCCGCCGCGCTGTTCGCACTGCCCCGCACCACCTGTTCCAGCTGCTCAACGCACCACACCGCACCACCTGTTCCAGCTGCTCAACGCACCACACCGCACCACCTCCCTGACATCCGCGTCCACCGCCGACGTGTAACCGACCGGAGGAACCGCCGTGGCCGCACAGCCCAGGTTTCGCAACTTCGCAGTCAGCCCCGCCCAGACCGGCGAGAAGCACCCGGTCGACGAGACGCTCCCCCCGCTGAAAATGTTCACCAGTGGCCTCCAGCACGTGGCCGCGATGTACGCGGGTGTGGTGGCCCCGCCCATGATCGTCGGCCCTGCTGTGGGGCTCGACACCAAAGAAACCGCTTTTCTGGTCGCCGCGAGCCTGTTCACCGCAGGGCTCGCCACACTTCTGCAGACCCTCGGGATCTGGAAGATCGGCGCCAAGTTGCCCTTCGTGAACGGGGTTTCGTTCGCCGGGGTCACCCCGATGATCGCCATCGGCAAGGAGCACGGCCACGACGCGATCCCCGTCATCCTCGGCGCAGTGATCGTCGCCGGACTGCTCGGCTTCATAGCCGCCCCCTACTTCGGCAGGCTCGTCCGCTTCTTCCCGCCGGTCGTCACCGGCACCGTGATCACCCTGATCGGTGTCTCGCTGCTCCCCGTGGCCTTCAACTGGTCCTCCGGCGGCAACGAGAAGGCCGCCGACTACGGTTCGCTCTCCAACCTCGCGCTCGCCGGGATCACCCTCGTCATCGTGCTCGCGCTGCGCAAACTGCTGCGCGGCTTCATGCAGCAGATCGCGATCCTGCTCGGTCTGGTGGCGGGTTCGGTCATCGCCATCCCGATGGGCAAGACCAGCCTGGACGCCATCAAGAACGCGGACGTCATCGGCTTCCCGACGCCGTTCCACTTCGGCGCCCCGCAGTTCGACATCGCCGCGATCGTCTCGATGTGCATCGTGATGCTGGTCTGCATGACGGAGTCCACCGCCGACATGCTGGCCCTCGGCAAGATCGTCGAGCGTCCGGCCGACCAGGAGACCATCGCGGCAGGCCTGCGCGCCGACACCCTCGGATCCGTGCTCAGCACCGTCTTCAACGGCTTCATGGCCAGCGCCTTCGCCCAGAACATCGGGCTCGTCGCGATGACCAAGGTGCGCAGCCGGTTCGTCGTCGCGACCGGCGGGCTCATCCTGATCGTCATCGGGCTCTGCCCGGTCGCGGCCTCGGTGATCTCCCTCGTACCGCTGCCGGTGCTCGGCGGCGCGGGCATCGTGCTGTTCGGCTCGGTCGCCGCCAGCGGTATCCAGACCCTGTCGACGGCTGCCCTGGAGAAGGGCGAGAACGCGCTGATCGTGGCGGCCTCGGTCGGCATCGGCCTGATCCCGATCGCCAAGCCGGACTTCTACCACGCCTTCCCCGACAAGGCGCTGGTCGTCCTCGACTCCGGGATCTCCACCGGGTGCGTGGTCGCCATCGTCCTCAACCTGGCCTTCAACCACTTCGGCAAGAAGCGCGCCGAGGCGGAGGCCGACGACGACCTGCCCTCGGCCGAACCGGCCGTCGCCCTGCACTGACGCCCAGCCCTTCGGCCCGGAAGGTCCCGGCCGGTCACGGGACCTGTGGCACCACCTGCCGGGACGACCCGGCGGCTCAGCCGACGACAGGTCCCCTGACCTGTTACTTCTCGCAGGCGATGCCGTCGCCGTCCCGGTCCAGGTGGGCGGCATAGCCGGGGTCGCCGCGGTGGAGGGGAGCGGCTCCGGCGGCGCGGACGGCGGCGCAGTTCTTGTAGTAGACGCTGCCTCCGCCGCCACTGCCGCTGTCCCCTCCGCCGTTGCCCCCGCCGTCGTTCATCGGGGGCGGCAGGCTGGGGCCGTTCGTCTTGGGCTTGGGCGGAGCCTTGGGAGCCGGCGGCGTCGGGACGGCGGGCGTCGAGGACGGCGTGGCGCTCGGGCTGGCGGACGGCGTCGGCGAAGGTGAAGCGGATGCGGAAGGAGTGACAGCCGAGGCGCTGGCAACCGGCGCCTTCATCTTCTCGGGCTTGGCGGTGTCGTCCTGACAGCCGGTCGTGGTGAACGCGAGCGCACCGAGCAGGCCGGAAATGAGCAGAGTGCGGACGGCTGGGCTGGATATGCGCATGCGGCGGCTCTTTCGGACGATCGGGTGCTTGTGATGATCTGGTGAAGAGAGAGTACGGGCCGCAAAGGTTACGTAAAGCAAGTTCGGCCAACTCGGCCGAATTCAGCCGCCGTACGGTCAAAGAACGCACGAAAAGACGGGTACGACAGCCCTCCGCTGCCGTACCCGCCGTTCCCGCGGGGGCTGTTACCCGATGTGATACGGGTCGCCGTACACCTTCCAGTCGAGCGGGGTGTTCAGGTTCAGGTTGCCCTTCTTCAGGAAGACCCGCTGCTCGGTGTCGACGCGGCTGGTGTCGCTGTGCGCCTCCTCCTGCTTCATCGCCCAGACCCGGGCGTCCAGGAACGCGTTGAGGTACGTCGTCTCGTTGCCGCCCTGCGACGGGGGCTTCGCCTTGGCGAGTGCCTTCTTGCGGATGGAGCTGAAGCTGGTCGGGTCGCTGCCGTCGCCGTGCATCACGATGGCGTCGTAGTAGATGAACTGGCCGAGCGTGCCGACCCCGTCTGACTTGCCCTGCCTTACGGCCGGGTCGAAGTACACCCGGTCGCGCTCGTCGTTCTGGGCGTCCTTGAAGGCCGTCTCGGACGCGGCGGTCTTCCAGTCCTTGGTGAAGTTCGGGTCTAGCCCCTTGTGCGAGTCGGTCCCGTTGACCTTCTCCAGGGCCGGCAGGTATTTCGCGAGGACGTTGCCGGGATTGCGGGCGGTGTAGAGCTTGACCAGGTCGAGCATGTCGCCGGTGCCGGAACAGAATCCGATGATGCCGGCGGTGTAGCCCCGCCCGTCCTTGATGTCCTCGATGTACTTGTACTGAGCCTTCCAGTTCAGCGAGGAGTTCTCCGCGCTGGAGACGAGCTGCATGGCTATGTCTTTCTTCGCCGGGTCGTCGAGCCCGGTCGCGGCGGCGTTGTTCACCGTCGCATTGTCCGCTGTGGTGGTGGCCGGATTCTCGGCGGCGTACGCCGTGACCGGAACCGCGAGGAGAGCGGTGCCGAGCAGGGCGCGTACGGCGATCTTGGTACGACGTGCGGTGGCCTTGCGGTGGGGGGTGTGCACCTGGACCTCCATGAGGAAGTTCGTCGCTCCGGTGTTCTGTTAGGAAACTTTCCTACCATTGTCGTGAAGCGGTCGTACACCCCTGCGGCACAAGGAAGTTGAAGTGGCTCTGCGGCTCTTCGCCGAGGCGGGCCGGCCCGATCTCGTCGTACCGGCACCCTCACCATGGCGGACCTGCTGCTCTTCGCGTCGCTGGGCGACGGCTCCGTCGACGCCCTGAGCGAACGACACGCGACGGCCCCTCAACCACCCTTGCAGCCGGGGCGGTTGTGGGGTTCATTTTCCCGGGTGACCGAAACCAGCCGTTCCGAGTCGAGCCGCGTCGAGGCGTTCAGCGACGGCGTCTTCGCCATCGCGATCACCCTTCTCATCCTGGAGATCAAGGTGCCGCCGCACGCGGGCGACCACCTGTGGCGGGAGCTGGGCCACATGTGGCCCTCGTACGCGGCCTATGTGGTGAGTTTCCTGATCATCGGGATCATGTGGGTCAACCATCACACCCTGTTCAGCTATGTGGCCCGCATCGACCGGACCCTGATGTTCCTCAACCTGCTGCTCCTGATGACGGTGGTCGCCATTCCCTGGCCGGCCGCACTGATGGCGGAGTACCTGCGGGAGCCCGGCGCCTCGCACGTCGCGGCCGTCGTCTACAGCGGCCTGATGGTCGTGATGGCCCTCAACTACCAAGCCCTGTGGTGGCACTTGACCCGTACGGGCCACCTCTTCGACGACCGGGTCGACAACACGGCCGCCCGCGCCACCCGTGCCAGGTTCGCGATCGGCTCGCTCGCCTACCCCGCGACGGTGGCGCTCGCCTTCGTCTCGGCCCCGCTGACCCTCGCCGCGCACGGCCTGCTCGCCGTGTACTACGGCTTCAACCAGCTCAGGGTGCCGGTCGCGGAGGCCGGGCTAGACTGACTGGCTGCCGTTGCCGCACGTCAGAAGACCAGCCAGAAGGAGTCCCGCACGTTGTCCGAGAACCACGAGGCAGCCGTCCCGGCCCCGGGTGCGACCCGCCTCACCCTCGTCTCCGACTGCGGCAACTGCTTCGGCCTGTGCTGTGTCGCCCTGGCCTACGCGGCCTCCGCCGACTTCGCGATCAACAAGCCGGCCGGTAAGCCCTGCCCCAACCTCCAGCAGGACTTCCGCTGCGGGATCCACCGCGACCTGCGGGGACGCGGCTTCCAGGGCTGCACGGTGTACGACTGCTTCGGTGCCGGCCAGAAGGTCTCCCAGCAGACCTTCGAGGGCCGCGACTGGCGTACGGCGCCGGAGACCGCCGCCTCGATGTTCGAGGTCTTCCCGGTGATGCGCCAGCTCCACGAGCTGCTCTGGTACGTCACCGAGGCGCTCGCCCTGCCGAAGGCGCGGCCCGTCCACCCCGAGCTGCGCGCCGCCCTGGAGGAGACCGAGGCGTTCACGGCCCTGGCCCCCGAGGCCCTCGCCGGCCTGGACGTTCCTGCCCACCGCGACAAGGTCAACAAGTTGCTCCTCAAGGCGAGCGAGCTGGTCAGGGCCGACTTCAAGGGCAAGAAGAAGGACCGCCGTGGTGCCGACCTCATGGGCGCCAAGCTCAAGGGCGCCGACCTGCGCGGCGCGAACCTGCGGGGCGCCTTCCTGATCGCGGCGGACCTGCGCGGCGCCGACCTGCGGATGGCCGACCTGATCGGCGCGGACTTCCGCGACGCGCGCCTTTCCGGCGCCGACCTGACCGAGGCGTTCTTCCTCACCCAGGCCCAGCTGAACGCGGCGAAGGGGGATGCGACGACGAAGCTCCCGCCGTCGCTGGTGCGGCCCACGCACTGGTGAGGGCCACGGCCGGCGGAGCGCTCAGCGCCCCCACCCCGGGTCCCGCCCGCTCATGCCGATGAGGCGGTCCAGCATCGGCGCCCCGTCCGGTACCTCGACGGCCGGGCCGAACGCCTCGCCGCGCGCGGCCGGGTCGTCCTTCGACGGGGCGAGGAGCTCGTAGGAGACCTCCAGGTCGGCCGGGGTGGGCCGGTACGCCTGGCCGGTGGCCCGTGCCACGTCCCAGCCGTGGACGACCAGCTCGTCGAGGGCGACGCGGCCCGCGATCGCCGCGGGGAGCGTGATGCCGCCCGCCTGAGTGTCGCCCTCCCAGGCCGCCGGATCCCGCCAGGCGTCGACCATCGCGGCGAGGGTCTGGGGTATGGACGTGCGCCAGTCCGCGGCCGGCTCGGGCGGCCGGACACTGCCCGGGGCCGTGCTGGTCGACGGGCCGAACTCCTTGTGCGCGGCATCCCTGAAGGCGACGCCGAGGCCCGCGATGTGCGAGAGGAGATCCCGCAGCACGTACTCGGGGCAGGGCGTCGGGCTCCCCAGCTGATCGTCGCGCACGCCTTCGAGCAGGTGTGTCAGCTCGGCCGCCGCGGGGCCGAGATCCGGGAGGGATGCCTGTGCGTTCGTTTCGCTGCTCATGAAAGGGAGACGGTAGGGGGAACGAGAACTCATCGCCGGTCGCGCCACGAATCCGTTCGGGGGCATCGCCTGGGTGTCGCCCTGCTTCGGTGAGGGGCTCGGACGGGATCAACAGGGTTGCAATCAGCGGGAGTTGACGTCCGGCCCCTTGTCATGGCCGCGTTCACCGTGTCATACAGGTCTGGACCTTTTCCGTGGGACGGGAGGCCCCGCCGTGCGCAGCCGAACCAGCCGCCGGGCCGGCCGCCGGACCGGGGGAGCCATCGGCCTGCTCGTCGCCCTGCCCCTGCTGCTCACCGCATGCGGGGGAGGGGACGACGAGGACCGGCGGAGCCCGTCCGTGCCCGGCGCGGTCACCGCGCAGGCGAGCAGTGCCACGTCCGTACACGTCATGTGGCAGCCGTCGACCGACGACAGGGCCGTCGCCGGGTACGAGATCCTGCGCGACGGGGCCGTGGTCAAGCAGGTCCCGGCCGACCGGAGCATGATCGACGTCGACGGGCTCGCCGCCTCGACCGCGTACCGCTTCACCGTCCGTGCCCGGGACGCCGCCGGGAACCTGTCGTCCCCCAGTGCTCCCGCCGCCGTCACCACCCCGGCCCCGACCCCGGCCGACAAGCGCCCGCCCACCGCTCCGGCGCACCTCGCGGGGCGTGCCGACGGTACCGGCGCGGCCATCCTGACCTGGGCCCGCGCCTGGGACGACGTGGGTGTGACGGCGTACGACGTCTATCAGGAGGGCGCCCGCATCCACAGCGTCGGCGGCGCCCTGGCCACGACCCGGCTGACCGGGCTGCGGCCCGGCACCGTTTACACCTTCACCGTGCGCGCCCGGGATGCCGCCGACAACGCCTCGCAGGACAGCAACGCCGTCGACGTCACCACGGCCGCCGCCCCCCGGCGCGCCCCCGAGTACCGCGCCCACCGGGCTGCGCGCGAGCTGCGCGCGGGCCACGTCCGGCGGCGGCACCGATGTCACCCTCCACTGGGTTCCGCCGCTCACCAGTGGCACGATCAGCGCCTACCAGCTCTTCCTCAACGGCGCACCGACCACCACGATCGTGCCCGGCATCGCGTCGCCGGGCGGTCTCGGCTCGTACACCTTCACGGTCACCGATCCGCCCGGCACCCGCTACAGCGTGAAGATCCGTGCGAGGCTCGCGGACGGGAAGTGGGGCGACTTCTCGGCGCAGCCGACCGTGGCCGTACTCTGATGTCCCGTCAGGTGAGCTTCCGGCCGCCGAACGCGCCTGATCCGTCCGCCTGTTGCCACCACTTCTCCAGGCCGCTCTGGTCCATCGCGCTCCAGTCGGGGCTCGCCTGCACGAGTCCGAGGCCCAGGCGGCGGCCGAGGTCGACCATGCTGCGGCCGAGCGCGGACCGCCGGGTGTCGTACGTGGCAAGGGCCTCGGGCCAGCTATCGGACGAGGCCAGCGCCGAGCCCAGTGCGGTCGCGTCCTGGAGCGCCTTCACCGCGCCTCCGCCGGTGTGCGGACGGGCCACCGTGGCGGCGTCCCCGGTGAGAGCGAGCCGGCCGACAGCGTACCGGGGCGCGGTGAAGTCGTACATCGGCTGGATGAAGAGCTCCTGTGGCGCCGTCAGATGCATCAACTGACCCCAGTACGGCGCGAGTTGGGTGTCCGCGATCTCCAGGGCGCAGGCGCGCAGCGCGTCGGTGAGGGTTCCCGGCGGCAGGCTGGTGGGGGAGTCGAGGGGCAGCCCGTGGCCGGCCGGCGGCGCCGCGTACAGCACCCAGTTCACGCGGTGGCCGCCCCGGCCGTCCGGGATGCGGTAGATGATCGCGTGCCCGCCCGGGAAGACGGCGTACACGCAGTCCTCCACCGGCCAGAGTCCGGGATCGGGGAGCCGCTCGACGGGGAAGGAGCCGCGCCAGGCGAGATAGCCCGCGTACTCCGGGCGCACCTCGGGGCAGGCGGCGGTGCGGACCACGGAGCGGTAGCCGTCGGCGCCGATGACGAAGTCGAACCGCACGGTACGTCCGTCACTCGTGCTCAACTCCGCGCGCTCCGGGCCGACTTCGAGGCGCTCGATGGACGTACCCGCCAGGAATTCCACCGAATCCGGTACGCGCGCCCGCAGTTCGCGCCAGAGCGGGCCCCAGTTGTACGTGCGGAACGGGAAGGGCAGGATCCCGACGCAGCGGCCCAGCGGGGCCTCGCCGTCGCGAACGTACCAGCAGCGCCTGACCAGTTGGATCCACGGCATCGCCGTGTCCACGTACCCGGCGGCCTCCAGTTCGGCATAGCGGTCGTTGTGCATCGCGAGCCCCACCCCGCGGTCGGCCAGCTGCCCCGCGGCCCGCTCGTACACCGTGATCCCTTCGGCGCCACCGCGGTGCGCGGCCAGTGCCGCGGCACACCCCGCGACGCTCCCGCCCACAATGGCAACTCGCCCTCCACGCATCCCCAACGCCCTCGCAGTCCTCGTCAGACAGAGTGCCGGGCCTCCCCGGCCCGGCGAACGCCCCCGCGGGATTGTCGCAGCAACCGGTGCCGGGCGCAGGAGGGGCCTCGGGTGATCACGGGATGCGGCGCCGTGCCCCGCATGGTCCATTGAGCCCATGGACGCGGACCAGGACCTGCGATCGACGGTCGACGCACTGATGGACGGGAGCGAGGTGATCGTGGAGGTGTGCACGCCGGTCGAGGCGCGGCACGGCGGAGAGTTCGGCGGCACCGGCACGGATGCCCCGAGCGCGGACCGCGCCGCGTCCGCGCTCGTGCCGTACGCCCGCGCCGAGCTGACCCTCCGCCTCCATCCGCAGCAGGATCCGGGGGAGGCGCAGGGCGCGCTCGTCGCCCATTCGGAGGCACCGCGGCCCTTCGGAATTCCGCTCCCCGCCGCCCCGGGCGACACCGCCCTCGGCTTCGAGCCCGCGACCGGCGGTCCTGCCCACCGCGCCGCGCTCACCGCACTGGGCGAGGGCTGTGGCGCGGAGCCCGACTTCGCGGCGGGCGGCGGCTCGGACAGCATGTGCGCGCTGCACGCCCCGACCGAACGCGTCCTCTTCTCCGAGCTGCGCGGCGGGGGACTCGCCGAGGCGGCGTTCCTGCGGGAGTACGCGGCGGCGTTCGGGGGTGAGTCATGACGACGAGCCCGCCTGCTGGACAGTCACCCCCAGCGCCGCCACCTCAAGTGCCGCCCCCGGAGCCTCCGTTCGAGGACCCAGGGCCGTCGTCCAGGGCCGGGGGATTCCGCTTCCCGAGCGCGCTGACGATCCTCGCGATCGTCACGGTGGCCGTGTGGTTCCTGGCGTTCGTCGTTCCGTCCGGCGCGTACGACCGCAACGCCGACGGGGCGCCCGTCAAGGGCACCTACCACCGGGTCGACAACGGCCAGAGCTTCGTGGACCGTCTGAACGACCTGTTCCTCTCGCCGGTCAACGGCCTGTACGGCATCCAGGACGCCAAATCCGGCCGGGTGGGCCCCACCATGGCCGGCGAACTGTACGGCAGCGCCGGGGTGTTCCTCTTCGTGCTGGCCATCGGCGCGTTCATCACGGTGGTCTTCGCGACGGGCGCGCTCGACCGCGGCATCGGCCTCCTCGCCCACCGCCTGCGCGAGCGCGGCGCGCTGCTCATCGCGGGCGTGATGACGGTGTTCTCGGTGCTCGGCACGGTCGAGGGCTTCGCCGAGGAGACCCTCGGCTTCTACGGCCTGATCGTGCCGCTGATGCTGGCGCTCGGCTACGACCGGCTGGTCGCGACCGGCACGATCATCGTGGGCGCGGGCATCGGCGTGCTGTGCTCGACGGTCAACCCCTTCGCGACGGGCGTCGCCTCCTCGGCCGCCGGAATCTCCCTGGGCGACGGCATCGTCCTGCGCTTCGTGATGTGGGTGGTCCTGACGGCGGTGTCGATCCTGTACGTGGTCCGCTACGGGCGGCGCGTCCAGCGGGACCCGTCGACCTCCCTGACGGGCTTCCTGCCGGGGGACCTGGAACACCGGGAGGCGGAGGTACGTTCGGCGGACGGGGCGGCCGGGCCGACCGAGGAGTCTCCCCGGGCCGAGCCCCCGGAGCTGACCCGGACCCACAAACTGGTCCTGGCCCTCCTCACCCTCGTCTTCGCCTTCATGATCTTCTCGGTGGTGCCGTGGTCCAGCGCCCTGACGGGCAAGGCCGACGCCACCCCGTACGGCTGGGAACTGGGCTGGTCCTTCCCGCAGTTGGCGGCCCTGTTCCTGGTGGCCGCGGTCCTGGTGGGCGTAGCGGCACGCCTCGGCGAGGCCGAACTGAGCGCGACGATCATCCAGGGCGCCGCCGACTTCATCTCCCCGGCGCTGGTCATCGTGCTCGCCCGGGGCGTGACGGTGATCATGAACAACTCGCAGATCACGGACACGGTGCTGCACTCGATCGAGGGCGTCGTGAAGGGCGCCCCGTCCGCCCTGTTCGCCGTGCTCGTCTTCGTGGTGAACCTCCCCCTGGCCTTCCTCATCCCCTCGACCTCGGGCCACGCCACCCTCGCGATGCCGATCCTGGCCCCCCTGGCCGACTTCGCGGGCGTCTCCCGGGCGGTGGTGGTGACGGCTTGGCAGGCGGCGAGCGGATGGATGAACCTGTGGGTCCCGACGACCGCCGTCACGATCGGCGGCGTGGCCCTGGCGAAGGTCGGCTACAACAAGTACCTCCGCTTCGTGACCCCGCTGCTCGGCATCCTGTTCGTGCTGATCTGCGCGTTCGTGGCGGTGGGAGCGGCGTTCACCTAGCAGCGGCGTTCCCACGGCAATGGCTCCGCCCCCGGTGCTGTGCGGTACCGGGGGCGGAGCCAGGGGACAACTGCCGGGGCTAGCCGACCAGTTGGTCGTAGGCCGGGAGGGTCAGGAAGTCGGCGTAGTCGGCGTCCAGGGAGACCTTCAGGAGGAGGTCGTGGGCCTGCTGCCACTTGCCGGCCGCGAAGGCCTCCTCGCCGATCTCGGCGCGGATCGCCGCGAGCTCCTCGGCCGCGACCTTGCGGGCGAGCTCGGCCGTGGCCTTCACGGCTTTTCCGTCGTGCTCGAAGACAACCCCCGCGTTGATCCACTGCCAGATCTGCGAGCGCGAGATCTCGGCGGTGGCCGCGTCCTCCATCAGGTTGAAGATGGCGACCGCGCCGAGGCCGCGCAGCCACGCCTCGATGTAGCGGATGCCGACCTGGACGGCGGAGACCAGGCCCGCGTACGTGGGCCTGGCGTCGAGGGAGTCGATGGCGATCAGGTCGCCGGGGGCGACGGACACGTCCTCGCGCAGCCGGTCCTTCTGGTTCGGCTTGTCGCCGAGGACCGCGTCGAAGGAGGCCATCGCGATCGGGACCAGGTCGGGGTGGGCCACCCACGAGCCGTCGAAGCCGTCGCCCGCCTCGCGGTCCTTGTCGGCCTTGACCTTCTCGAAGGCGACCTTGTTCACCTCGGCGTCCCGGCGCGAGGGGATGAACGCGGCCATGCCGCCGATCGCGTGGGCGCCGCGCTTGTGGCAGGTGCGCACCAGGAGCTCGGTGTACGCCCGCATGAACGGGGCCGTCATCGTCACCGCGTTGCGGTCCGGCAGCACGAACTTCGAGCCGCCGTCCCGGAAGTTCTTCACGATGGAGAAGAGGTAGTCCCAGCGACCCGCGTTCAGACCGGCCGCGTGGTCCTTGAGCTCGAAGAGGATCTCTTCCATCTCGTACGCGGCCGTGATCGTCTCGATCAGGACGGTGGCGCGGACGGTCCCCTGCGGGATGCCCACGTAGTCCTGCGCGAAGACGAAGATGTCGTTCCAGAGGCGGGCCTCCAGGTACGACTCCGTCTTCGGGAGGTAGAAGTACGGGCCCTTGCCGAGGTCGATCAGGCGCTGCGCGTTGTGGAAGAAGTACAGGCCGAAGTCGACGAGCGCACCGGGGACCGGGCGGCCGTCGAACTGGAGGTGGCGCTCCTCCAGGTGCCAGCCGCGCGGGCGCATGACCACCGTCGCGAGCTGGTCGGCGTCCTTCAGGGCGTAGGACTTGCCCGACTTGGCGTCGGTGAAGTCGATGCGACGCTCGTAGGCGTCGATCAGGTTGAGCTGGCCAAGGACGACGTTCTCCCAGGTGGGGGCCGAGGCGTCCTCGAAGTCGGCGAGCCAGACCTTCGCGCCCGAGTTCAGGGCGTTGATGGTCATCTTGCGGTCGGTCGGACCGGTGATCTCCACACGGCGGTCGTTCAGCGCGGCCGGGGCCGGCGCGACCTTCCAGTCGGCCGCGCGGATCTCGGCGGTCTCGGGGCGGAAGTCGAGGGTGGAGGTGCGGGCGATCTCGGCGCGGCGGTCCTGGCGGCGGGTGAGGAGCTCGTCACGGCGGGCCGTGAAGTTCCGGTGCAGCTCGGCCACGAAGGCGAGGGCCGCGTCGGTGAGTACCTCGTCCTGCCGGGGCAGGGGCTCGGCATCGACGATGGCCAGCGGGGACGGCGCTGGTGCGGACATGAGCTGTCACTCCTTCGCGGGCGGTGCCCTGACGGCCGCCGGGTCGCCATGAATGGCACTCAGTGCCAGGGCTCCGAGGTACGACTGCGGGCGCCGGTTGATCTGACGGGCGCTTCTGAACAGTGGATACTAGTTTCCTCATAGTGGAAGTTCAATGGTTTGTTGATGTCGAGATTCTCCGGGTCGACAGACCATGGCGCTGGGTGCCACCCCGTTCACTCCATGCTGTCCCGGCCGTTTCCCGGGTGCTTCGTGTACTCCAGGTCTACTGGAGGCGGCCGAGGTCCGCCTCCGTGTCGATGTCGTACGGCTCCGCGATGTCCCCGCACTCGACGAGCGCGATCTCCGCCTCGTGGGCCTTCAGATAGGCGCGCGCCCCCCGGTCGCCCGTGGCGCTCGCCGCGATGTCCGCCCAGCGGTCCGCGCCGAAAAGGACCGGATGGCCCCGCTTTCCGTCGTACGAAGCCGCCGCGAGCGAATCGCCCGAACGGTGGGCGGCGAGCACCCGGGCCACCGCTTCTGGGCCGATGCCGGGCTGGTCGACGAGCGAGACGAGGGCGGCCCCCGACGCCTCGTCCGATGCGGTCAGCGCCTCCAGCCCTGCCCGGAGGGAGGAGCCCATGCCCTGAGCCCAGTCCGGGTTGTCGACGAGCACGCAGCCCGCCAGGTCCGCGCGCGCCCGTACCTCCTCGGCCGCGGCGCCGAGCACCACGTACACCGTGCGGCAGCCGCCCTCGCGCAGGACCCGGACCGCGTTCTCGACGAGCGGGCGGCCGCGGTGCGGGAGCAGGGCCTTGGGGCGGCCGCCGAGCCGCCGCCCGCCGCCCGCCGCGAGCAGCAGTCCCGTGACCCCTGCCGCATTTGTCGGTGGTTGCGTCATGCCCCCACATATACCCAATGCTTCTGTCGAATTCCGTCCGCGCAGTGGCGCACGGCACACCGGATGGCGTTAACTGGCCCGCGAATCCCGGCAGTTGACCTTCGCTGCACGGGTTTTTGACACCTGCACAAGGACGTGCGTGGGGGAGGACTCTTGTTACGAAGCGTGGAGCAGAGGGCCGTGGCCGGCAGTGGTGAGGACCCCAGAGTGAGCGAGTTGCGGGCGGCCGTGTCCCGGCTGCGCCGGGAGCTGGCCGGTCATCCGGCGGAGTTTCCCGACCGGGCCGTGGCCGAGGACGAGCTGGCGGCGCTTGACGCGATGGCCATCAGCGGCGTCCCGGAGGTGCCGCGCCTTCGCCGCTCGCTGCTGCTGATCGCGGGCTCGATCGGCTCGGTCAGCGCGCTGGCGGGCGCCGTCACAGACGTACGGAAAGCGGTCGAGTTGTTCGGCGGGCCGCCGGGCCGGTACTGATCACCTGGAGGTTGTTCTGTGGCGGCTCGGCCTGAACTCCCCCAAATTCAGGCCGGGTTCACGCCACCCAGTGCGGCCGGTTCTGCTCGCCCGTGACAGCGGGCAGGCCCGCGTCCAGGGTCGCGGCAAGCCGACGGACCGCCTCGTCCGTCCGCTGCGGCTCGTGGACGAAAGGAATGCGCAGACGGTGTTCGTGCGTGCCCGGATCGGCGGCGAAGCGCGAACCCGGCTGGATGTTCACACCGTGGTCCAGGGCCGCCTGGGCCAGCGCTCCCGCGATCGGGCGGCCGAGGTCGACCCAGAGGCTGAGCCCGCCGACCGGCACCTGCCAGCGCCACTCCGGGAGATGACGGGTCAGCGAATCGGCCAGCGCGTCGCGCCGCTCGCGCAGTTCGGGCAGCCGCCTGGCCAGGACGTCGTCCATGCCGGGCAGCAGCGTCTTGGCGAGCACCTGGTCGACGAGCGAGGGCGCCAGATCCACATGGATGCGCAGCGCGGCCAGCTCGTTGACGAGCCGGGAGCCCGCCCGCACCCAGCCGATGCGCAGCCCGCCCCAGTGGGTCTTGCTGAGCGAGCCGACCGTGACGATCTGCTCGGACTCGCCCTGGTGGGCCAGTGACACGAACGGTGCCGGGGCCGGTCCCTCCAGGGACATCTCGGCCATGGTCTCGTCGATGAGCAGCCAGGTGCCCGTCGCCCGGGCCGCGCGAAGGAGCCGGGTCCGCTGCTCGGCGCTCATCAGCGCGCCGGTCGGATTCTGGAAGTCCGGGATGAGGTAGGCGAGCCGGGGCGCGGTCTGGCGCAGGGTGCATTCGAGGAGCTCGATGTCCCAGCCGTCCTCGGTCACCGGTACGGGAGTGATCCGCAGCCCGGTGTGGCGCACCGCGTCCAGGGCGTTGGGGTAGGAGGGGCTCTCGACCAGGGCCCGGTCGCCGGGGCGGCCGAGGAGGTTCACCACCAGGGACACCGCGGACTGGGCGCCGGTGGTGATCAGGATCTGCTCGGGCAGGGTGGGCAGTCCGCGCCGGGTGTAGCGCTCGGCGACGGCGGCCCGCAGCTCGGGCAGGCCGAGCGGGTGGTAGCCGTTGGTGGCGGCGTGGCAGGCCAATTCGGGCCCGGCCAGCTCGAAGGCGGCGGCCAGCTCGGCGGCCGGGGCGCACGGCGAGGCCATCGCCAGGTCGATGACGCCGTCCGGCGCCTGGTACCGGGCCACATTGGCCGGGGTCGCGCCCTCGGGCAGCTCGGTCCAGGTGCCCGAGCCGCGCCGGCTCAGCGCGTACCCGCCCTCGCGCAGCAGGTCGTACGCGGCCGTGATGGTGGCCCGGCTCACCTCCAGGGCGGTGGCCAGTTCGCGCTCGGCGGGCAGCCGGGTGTGCAGTGGGATGCGACCGTCGAGCAGCAGGGTGCGCACTCCCTGGGCGAGGGCGCGGTAACCGGGGTGCGGGCCCGTGATGGCGGTGACCTGGGCGGCCAGCTGGCGGCTGCCGAGCGTGCGCGCGGTACTGCTGACGGTGTCCACGGAGCGGACCACCCGCATGCCTGCCATACCAACCTCCATGAATTGGCCCTGCCTTCCAGGCCAATCAGCGTACAGACTCGGGCCCTGTCAGCGCATTGGCCTGGATGGCCGAGGAGGGTGAGTTGTCATGGAACGCGATGTGGCGGTCACGGACCGGTTCGAGCGGGAGATGCAGCGGCGGAGCGAGGAAGGCCCCAGAGGGATCTCGCGCGTCTGGTTCCGCGGGCTGCGGCTGCGCAAGGGGCGCGCGAAGTGACCCGGGGGCGGGTGGTCGTGGGCGTCAGCGGTTCGCTGGGCAGCCTCGCGGCGCTGCGGGCCGCGGTCGACGCGGCCCGTAACAGCGGTCGCGCTCTGGTCGCGGTGACCGCGTGGGAGCCGCCGGAGGGCGAGATCCTCTACGCGCGCAATCCGGACAGCGCGTGGGCCGCGTACCACGAAGGTCTGGCGCGCCGGATGCTCGACCGGGCCGTCGAGGAGGCGCTCGGCGCACTGCCCGAGGATGTGGCCGCGCGGAAACTGGTCGTACGCGGCAGGGCCGGGCGGGTCCTGTGCGCGCTCGCGGAGCGGCCCGACGACCTGCTGGTCATCGGCGCGCGGCCCGGCGTGCGGCGCGCTCCGGTACGTCGCTACCTACAGCAGCACGCGCGCAGCGCCGTCCTCACCGCCCCGGCGCCGCACCTGTCCAGGCACACGGTGCGGGCCCTGCGGCACGCCCGGGCCGAGGACTTCGCCCTGCACGGGTGAACAGAGCCGGGGCCGGGCCGTACGGGGGACGGCCCGGCCCCACCGGGCCGTCCCGTCCGTGTCGTGCCGAGGAGAGGCCGGCGGCACGCAGGAACCCGGGGCGCCCGGACCCTGCTTGCCATCGGTGGCCGCCAGGGGACGGGAGCGTTCAGCCCGGCTGGCGGATCAGACGGCGCGCGCTCGCGGCGGCGACCGCCGCCGTGCGCGAGTCCACTCCCAACTTGGCGTAGATATGGACGAGATGGGACTTGACGGTGGCCTGGCTGAGGAACAGCTGCTTGCTGATCTGCTGGTTGGAGAGCCCGTCGCCGACGAGTTGCAGCACCTCCAGCTCGCGCCGGGTCAGCGCCTCGGCGGGTGTGCGCATCCGGTCCATCAGCCGGTGCGCCACGGCAGGGGCGAGCGCCGACCGGCCCGAGGCCGCGGTGCGCACCGCCGCCGCGAGCTCCTCGGGCGGGGCGTCCTTCAGCAGATAGCCCGCCGCGCCCGCCTCCACCGCCGCGAGGATGTCCGCGTCGGTGTCGTACGTCGTGAGCACCAGGACGCGCGGGGCGCCCGGCCGCGCCGTGATCTTCGCGGTCGCCTCGGCGCCGTGCATCCCGGCCCCGAACTGGAGGTCCATCAGGACGACGTCGTACGCGTCCGACGACGCGAGCTCCACCGCGCGCTCGGCGGTCGCGGCCTCCCCGGCCACCGAGAAGTCCGGCTCGGTGTCGAGGACCGCGCGCAGCCCGGCCCGCACGATGGGGTGGTCGTCGGCAAGGAGCAGCCTGATGGGTGCCGCGTTCACCGGGCACCCGCCACGGGCAGCGGCAGCGTGATCGCGACGGCGGTGCCCTGGCCCGGCGCCGACTCCACGCTCAGGGTGCCGCCGAGCGACTTGGCGCGCGAGCGCATGGCTGGAAGGCCGAAGCCGCCGGTCCCCTCCTTCGGCCGCCGCTTCGCCGGGTCGAACCCGCGCCCATCGTCGACGACGTCCAGGGCCACCGAGGTGTCCATGAAACTGAGCGTGATCTCGGCGCGCCCTGCACCGGCGTGCTGCACGGTGTTGGCGAGCGCCGACTGCGCGATGCGCAGCAGCGCCACCTCGTACGGCGTCGGCAGCTCGACCGGGGTGCCGCTCACGCCGAACTGCACGGCCGGTCCCGGCGCCGCCGCGCAGAGCCGCTCCAGGGCGCCGGACAGCGAGCCGTGCTCCAGGTCCGGCGGGGTCAGCGCCTTCACGAACCGGCGCGCCTCGGCCAGGTTGTCCTGGGCCGCCCGCCGGGCCTGCTCGACATGTTCGCGGGCCGGATCTCCGGCGGGCAGCGCGCGCTCGGCCGCGCGCAGCAGCAGCTGGATCGAGGAGAGGCCCTGGGCCAGCGTGTCGTGGATCTCGCGGGCCAGGCGCTCCCGCTCGGCAAGCGTGCCGGCCGTGCGCTCGGCCTCGGCGAGCTCGGCCCGCGTCGCCACCAGCTCGTCGATCAGCTCGCGGCGCCGCTCGCTCTCGCGGTACAGCGCGTCGTACCCGAGCACGGTCGCGACGGCGACCGCCGCCCCCAGCAGCGGCCCTATGAAGGCACCCGGCGTGACCTGCTGCCCGTGCAGCACGAAACTCGCGATGGCCGCGCCCGCCGTCGCGAGCACGGCGGGCAGCGCCCACCGCAGCGGCAGCAGGTGGAGCAGGAGGAAGTAGAGCGGGAAGGCGGCCCACAGCGCCTCGGGGGAGAGGACGAGCAGCGCAAGCCAGGACGCGCCGAGCGCCCCGAGCCACACCGCGGCCGCCGACGTCCCCGGACGCACCGCGGGCAGGGCGACGCCCGCCGCGTACACCGCAGCCATCAGGACGACCGCCGCCACGACGACCCCCGCGTGCGGCGCGCCGTCGCCGACGGCCCGTACCGCGGCGAGCGCGAGCAGCCCGCCGAGCAGTGCGTGCAGACACAGGCGCAGCAGGGCGGCGACGGGGGTGTGGGGGCGTGCGGAATCCATAGGCCTTCCAGCGTACGGGTGAGGCGGGCGGCCCCGGTCAACCGAAAGTTTGATGTGCGGATGCATCCTTCGATACGGGGAAGCATGCCCGCGCGCGATGTGGCGCCGGGCCCTGGCCGGAAGGCTTGACCCATGTTCGTCGCATGGAGAGACCTCCGGTTCGCCAAGGGCCGGTTCGCGCTGATGGGTACGGTCGTGGTGCTCATCACCCTGCTGGTGGGGCTGCTGTCCGGACTCACGGCCGGCCTTGCCCGGGACAACACCTCGGCCGTCAGTGCCCTGCCCGCCGACCGGCTCGCCTTCGCCGCACCGCCGTCCGGGCAATCGGTGTCGTTCACCAACTCCGTTGTGCCGAGCGGGAGTTGGCACAAGTGGCGCCAGGCGCCGGGGGTGAAGGAGGCCCAGCCCATCGGCGTCTCCACGCTGAACGCCAAGGCGGCCGCCCGCACGGCCGCGGTCTCCTCGTTCGCGGTGCCGCCCGGCTCGGACCTCGCCCCGGCCGCGGTACGCGCCGGATCCGTCGTCCTCTCGCACGGCGCCGCCAAGGACCTGGCCGCGAAAGCGGGCGACACGGTGACCCTTGGCGGGAAGCGGCTGACCGTGTCGGCGGTGGCGGGCGAGGACTCCTACAGCCACACCCCCGTCGCCTGGACGGCGCTCGCCGACGACGCACCCGCCACGGTCGTCGCACTCACCCTCGACGACGGCGCGGACCTCGCGGCCACCGACAAGGAACTCGGCACCAAGAGCCTGACGCTCTCCGACGCGCTCTCGGCGCTGCCCTCGTACAAGGCCGAGAACGGCTCGCTCCAGCTGATGCGCGGCTTCCTCTTCGTCATCTCGGCGCTGGTCGTCGGCGCGTTCTTCACCGTGTGGACGATCCAGCGCAGCGGCGACATCGCCGTACTGAAGGCGCTCGGGGCCTCGACGCCCTACCTCCTCAAGGACGCGCTCGGCCAGGCCGTCGTGATGCTCACGGTCGGCACGCTCGTGGGCACCGGGCTCGCCTCGCTCGCCGGAGGGCTCGTCGGCGGCGCGGTGCCCTTCGTGCTCGACCTCACCACGACACTCGGTCCGGCCGCCGTCCTGATCGTCCTCGGCGTGATCGGCGCCGCCCTGTCCATCCGGCGCATCACCGCCGTCGACCCGCTGACCGCGCTCGGGAGTGCCCGATGACTGCCTCGACCCTGCTCCTCGACGACATCACGCTGACCTACCCCGACGGCGAAGGCCGCCTCACCGCCCTCGACGCGGTCTCGCTCTCGGTGGACGCGGGCACGGTGACGGCCTGCGTCGGGCCTTCCGGATCCGGCAAGTCCAGCCTGCTCGCGGTCGCCGCGACCCTGGTCACCCCGGACAGCGGACGCGTCGAAGTGGCCGGCACCGACACCGGCGCGCTCGGCCCGGCCGAGAAGGCGGCGCTGCGCCGCGACTCCATCGGCATCGTCTTCCAGCAGCCCAATCTGCTGCCCTCGCTCACGGCCGCCGAACAGCTCCAGGTGATGGCCCACCTCGCGGGCCGCGGGCCGCGCGAGGCGCGCGGGCGCGCCCTGGAACTGCTGGCCGCCGTCGGCCTCGCCACCGAGGCCCACCGCCGCCCGCACCAGCTCTCCGGCGGCCAGCGCCAGCGGGTCAACATCGCCCGCGCCCTCATGAACGACCCCGCCGTACTCCTGGTCGACGAGCCCACCAGCGCCCTCGACCACGAGCGGGGCGCCGCGATACTCGACCTCCTGCTCACCCTCACCCGCGACCGCGGCACGGCCACCGTGCTGGTCACCCACGACCACGCCCACCTGGAGCGCATGGACGCCGTGGTGACCATGGCCGACGGGCGCCTGAGCGCGGCGCGCGCGGTGGCGGGCTGAGCACCCGGGAACCACGGCGCGGCACAACATTGGCCGGCGCATGGGCTGCTCCATACCGCCCGTGCGCCGGAGGTTCACCTCCCCGGCCACAGCGGTACACAGCGCGCCACTACTCATGAGGCGCACCCCCCCACCCCGGTTCCACCAACGTCAGGGGATACCTGTGAACCGCCCGCTCCTCCGGCTGGCCGCCACGTTCGGCGCCGCCGGCGCGCTCGCCGGAACGACCGTGCTGCACGCCGACGCGACCCCGGCGCGCCCGCACCGAGCCGCCGCCCAGCACGTCCTGCTCATCTCCGTGGACGGACTGCACCAGGCCGACCTCGACCGGTACACCGCCGAGCACCCGCAGTCCGTGCTGGCCCGGCTCGCGCACGGCGGCGTGCAGTACACGCACGCGAGCACCACCACGCCCTCGGACTCCTTCCCCGGCATGACCGCGCAGGTCACCGGCGGCGGCCCGGGCACCACCGGGGTCTACTACGACGACTCCTACGACCGCAGCCTCCTCCCGGCCGGCACCACCGACTGCAAGAACGCCAAGGCGGGCGCCGAGGTCGACCTCACCGAGGACCTCGACAAGGACAAGTCGTCCCTCGACGCGGGCCAGGGCCTGACCGGGCTGCCCGGCAGCATCCTGAACATGACGGGCCACCCCGCCACCCTGCTCAACCCGGCCGCGCTGCCCGTCGACCCGAAGACCTGCAAGCCGGTCGCGCCGCACTCCTACCTGCGCGTCAACACCGTCTTCGACGTGGCCCGCCAGGCGGGGCTGCGCACCGCCTGGTCGGACAAGCACGCCGCGTACGACATCCTCGCCGGGCCCTCGGGCAACGGCATCCAGGACCTGTTCACGCCCGAGATCAACTCCGACGCCATCGGCTACCCCAAGGGCACCGACTGGACCAAGGACAACAAGGCCACCCAGCAGTACGACCACTACAAGGTCCAGGCCGTCCGCAACGAGATCGACGGCTACGACCACAGCCGCAGCCACCGCACGGGAACCCCGGCGGTCTTCGGCCTCAACTTCCAGTCCGTGTCGACCGCGCAGAAGCTGCCCGCCTCCGACGGCCTCAAGGGCGGCTACGCGGCCAAGGGCGTCCCCGGGCCGCTGGTCGAGAAGAGCATCGGCTTCGTCGACTCCGAGCTCGGCTCGCTGGTCGCCGAGCTCAAGGCCCGCCACCTCGACACGAGCACCACGATCGTCCTGTCCGCCAAGCACGGCCAGTCGCCGACCGACCCGGCCGCGCTGACCCGTATCGACGACGCGCCGCTGCTCGCGGGCCTCGACGCGGCCTGGAAGAAGGCCCACCCGGGCGCGGGCGACCTCGTCGCGCACTCTGCGGACGACGACGGCGTGATGCTGTGGCTCACCGACCACTCGCAGGCCGCCGCCGACTTCGCCAAGGCCTACCTGCTCGCCCAGCACGGCACCGGCACCGACATCGACGCCAAGCCGAAGGCCTTCACGGCGAGCGGCTTGACCAGGGCGTACGCGGGCAAGGAGGCGGCTCGCTACTTCGGCGTGCCGGCCGGCGACGCCCGGGTCCCCGACGTCTTCGGCATCGCCCAGAACGGTGTGGTCTACACCGGCGGCACCAAGAAGATCGCCGAGCACGGCGGAGCCAACGCCGACGACCTCGACGTCCCGCTGGTCGTCTCCGGCGCGGGCACCCCGGCCGGGGTGCGCGAGGAGGGCCGCGTCCACACCACGCAGATAGCGCCCACCATCCTGGCCCTGCTCGGCCTGGACCCGCAGGACCTGCAGGCCGTACGGCGCGAGCACACCCGCGTGCTGCCCGTGCGCTGAAAACGCCGGTGGGCCCCTGCCGTCCGGCAGGGGCCCACCGGGTGGGGCTCAGGCCTGCGCGCCCGTGTTCGCCAGCGCCGTCGAGAGTTCCTGGGCGATGCCCTGGAGGATCGGGACGATCCGGTCCGTGGCCGCCTCGGTGACCCGGCCGGCCGGGCCGGAGATCGAAATGGCCGCCGCGGTGGGCGAGTTGGGCACCGACACCGCGAGGCAGCGCACTCCTATTTCCTGCTCGTTGTCGTCCACCGCGTACCCGGCGCGCCGCACCTGCTCGAGGGCGTCGAGGAAACCGTCCGCCGTGGTGATCGTCTTCTCCGTCGCGGCCGGCATGCCGGTGCGGGCGAGCAGCGCGCGGACCTCGTCGGGCGGGGTGTGCGCGAGCAGCGCCTTGCCCACGCCCGTGGAGTGCGGCAGCACGCGGCGGCCGACCTCGGTGAACATCCGCATCGAGTGCTTGGAGGGCACCTGCGCCACGTACACGATCTCGTCGCCGTCGAGCAGCGCCATGTTCGCGGTCTCACCGGTCTCCTCGACCAGGCGCGTCAGATACGGCCGCGCCCACGTGCCGAGCAGACGCGACGCCGACTCGCCGAGGCGGATCAGACGGGGGCCGAGCGCATAGCGCCGGTTGGCCTGCTGGCGTACGTAGCCGCAGGCCACCAGCGTGCGCATCAGACGGTGGATGGTCGGAAGGGGAAGGCCGCTGCTCGCGGAGAGCTCGCTGAGGCCGACCTCTCCCCCGGCGTCGGCCATCCGCTCGAGGAGATCGAAGGCGCGCTCAAGAGACTGGACTCCTCCACTGGCGGCAGGGGTCTTGGAGGCGTCGGTGGTGCTGGCGCTTGACGTCGGCACGGCGCGTTCCTTTCGGTACTGGCAGGCGAAGGAGCAGACTATCGGGCGGTTGTCCGGCCTACCCTGGACAGGTCGGGTGTCCTTGCCGGTCAGAGCGGGTTTGTCCGTTCGTTCGCGGCACCCCGTGGCGATATCTACATTTTGCTTGGCGAAATTCTAATTCCATTCTGTGGAAACCTCCAAGACTCGCGTCCGTGTCGGCCGTCACTCGTCGGCCACTCTTGACGGCTTCGTCGGCGGCGGCGCAAACTCCTTCAACAGATCGTTGAATTCCGGTGTACGGAAAAACTGGTACACGAAAATCCGCTGGGAAGTGAGGGGCTCGGGTGTCCGACGTCAACCTGGTACTGCGCTCGACGCGCGTCATCACCCCCGAGGGGACGCGCCCGGCGACCGTCGCCGTCGCCGACGGGAAGATCGCGGACGTACTGCCGTACGAGGCCGAGGTCCCGGCCGGCGCGCGCCTGGAGGACTTCGGTGACGACGTGCTGCTGCCCGGCATCGTCGACACCCATGTGCATGTGAACGACCCCGGCCGCACCGAGTGGGAGGGCTTCTGGACGGCCACCCGCGCGGCCGCCGCCGGAGGCATCACCACCCTCGTCGACATGCCGCTCAACTCGCTGCCGCCGACCACCACGGTCGAGAACCTGCGGGTCAAGCAGGAGGTCGCCGCGAGCAAGGCGCACGTCGACACCGGCTTCTGGGGCGGCGCGCTGCCCGACAACGTCAAGGACCTGGGCCCCCTGCACGAGGCCGGCGTCTTCGGCTTCAAGGCGTTCCTCTCGCCCTCCGGCGTCGAGGAGTTCCCCGAGCTCGACCAGAAGCAGCTGGAGCGCTCGCTCGCCGAGATCGCCGGCTTCGACGGCTTGATGATCATCCACGCCGAGGACCCGCACGAGCTCGACGCCGCCCCGCACCTGACAGGGCCCAAGTACGCCGACTACCTGGCGACCCGGCCGCGCGTCTCGGAGAACACCGCGATCGAGGGCCTGATCGACGCGGCCAGGCGCATCGGCGCCCGCGTCCACGTCCTGCACCTGTCCTCCTCGGACGCGCTGCCCCTGATCGCCGCCGCCAAGCGCGAGGGCGTCAAGCTCACCGTCGAGACCTGTCCGCACTACCTCACGCTCACCGCCGAGGAAGTCCCGGACGGGGCGAGCGAGTTCAAGTGCTGCCCGCCGATCCGCGAGGACGCCAACCGCGACCTGCTGTGGGACGCGCTGGCCGACGGCACCATCGACTGCATCGTCACCGACCACTCGCCCTCCACGGCCGACCTCAAGACCGCCGACTTCGCCACCGCCTGGGGCGGCATCTCCGGTCTCCAGCTCAGCCTCCCCGCCGTCTGGACCGAGGCCCGCAAGCGCGGCTACACCCTGGAGGACGTCGTCCGCTGGATGTCGACCGCGACCGCGAACCTGGTGGGGCTGACCCAGAAGGGCGCCATCGAGGCCGGCCGCGACGCCGACTTCGCGGTGCTCGCCCCCGACGAGACCTTCACCGTGGACCCGGCCGAACTCCAGCACCGCAACCGCGTCACCGCCTACGCCGGCAAGACGCTGCACGGTGTCGTCAAGTCGACCTGGCTGCGCGGCGAGCGCATCCAGCACGACGGCGTCATCGCCGAGCCCACCGGCCGCCTGCTCGAAAGGAACAACTGACACCGTGAGCACCCTTCCCTCCTTCACCGGTGACGCCAGCCCCTTCGGCGGCGGCGACCCGTACGCCGACTACCGCACCGCGGACTTCGGCTTCACCCAGTACGCCGACCTGGCCGACCGGCGCCTCGGCGCGGGCGTGATCGCCGCCAACGACGAGTTCTTCGCCGAGCGCGAGAACCTGCTCAAGCCCGAGGCCGCCGAGTTCGACCCCGAGCACTTCGGGCACAAGGGCAAGATCATGGACGGCTGGGAGACCCGGCGCCGCCGCGGCGTCTCGGCCGCGCAGCCGCACCCCACCGACGACGACCACGACTGGGCGCTCATCCGCCTCGGCGCGCCCGGTGTGATCCGCGGCATCGTCGTCGACACCGCCCACTTCCGCGGCAACTACCCGCAGGCCGTCTCGGTCGAGGCCACCTCGGTGGCGGGCTCCCCCTCTCCCGAGGAACTGCTCGCCCCGGACGTGAAGTGGGTAACTCTCGTACCCCGTACGGCAGTTGGCGGCCATGCGGCCAACGGCTTCGCGGTGGACGTCGAGCAGCGCTTCACCCACCTGCGCCTCAACCAGCACCCCGACGGCGGCGTGGCCCGCCTGCGTGTCCACGGCGAGGTCGCCCCCGACCCGCGCTGGCTGGCCACCCTCGGCACCTTCGACCTCGCGGCCCTGGAGAACGGCGGCCAGGTCGAGGACGCCTCCGACCGCTTCTACTCGCCCGCCACCAACACCATCCAGCCGGGCCGCTCCCGCAAGATGGACGACGGCTGGGAGACCCGGCGCCGCCGCGACAAGGGCAACGACTGGATCCGCTACCAGCTGGCCGCCCAGTCCGAGATCCGCGCGATCGAGATCGACACGGCGTACCTGAAGGGCAACTCGGCGGGCTGGGCGGCGCTCTCGGTCCGCGACGGCGAGTCGGGCGAGTGGGCCGAGGTGCTGCCCCGCACGCGCCTGCAGCCCGACACCAACCACCGCTTCGTCCTGGACACCCCCGCCGTGGGCACCCACGTGCGGATCGACATCTTCCCCGACGGCGGCATCTCGCGCCTGCGCCTCTTCGGCTCCCTGACCGCCGAAGGCTCGGCCCGGCTCACCGCCCGCCACCAGGAACTGGGCGGCTGACCCGGCCCGTTCCCCCGAGAACAGGGCGGCACGACACCCGCCCGCAGCCGCGAGGCACCCCGGCCCGACAGCACCGGGGTGCCTCGCGTTCTTGTGCCCGCACGCTAGGCCGCGTATCCGCCGTCCACCGACAGCTCCGCGCCCGTCACATACGCCGCGTCGTCACCCGCGAGGTACGCCACCATCGAGGCGACCTCGTCGGCCGTCCCGTACCGCCCGAGCGAGGTCATCGCCGCCTGGCCGGCCGCGGACGGCCCGTCCGCCGGGTTCATGTCGGTGTCGATGGGGCCCGGGTGGATGACCGTGGCGTTGATCCCGCGCCCCCCGAGCTCCCGCGCCAGCGCCTTGGTGAGGCCGATGAGCGCGGCCTTGCTCGTCCCGTACAGCGTTCCGCCGGGACCCGGCACCAGCTGGGTCATACAGGAACCGATCGTGATGATGCGGCCGCCGCGCGGCAGAAGGGCCGCCGCGGCCTGGGAGGCGAGGAAGACACCGCGTACGTTCACCGCGAGCACCTGGTCGACATCGGCCGGGCTCAGCTGGTCGAGCGGGGCGAGCACGCCCACGCCCGCGTTGTTGACCAGGACGTCGAGCCCGCCGAAGGCCTCGGCCGCCCGCTCGACCGCGCCGGCCGCATCCGCCGGCTCGCCGAGATCCGCACGAAGCGCGAGCCCGCGCCGGCCCATCGCCTCGATCTTCGCGACGACCTCGCGGGCCGCCTCCTCGCCCTGGACGTAGGTGAGGGCGACATCGGCACCTTGCTCGGCGAGCCGCAGCGCGGTGGCTGCCCCGATGCCCCGGCTGCCACCCGTGACCAGGGCCTTCTTGCCGTTGAGCGCGTTCATGGTGAGGTCCTTTTCTTCGGATTTCCTTGAACCGTGTGTGGTTGCGTGTTCAAGCAAAGCCCTCGCGCGGCCCCCACGCTGGCGGGCTTCGGACACCGAGTCCGCAGGAGCGGCATCTGCCCCTCCGTGTCGTACCTTGACCACCGGCACCACCACCCCCGCACGCCACAGGAGACCGGCCGTGACCCTTCAGCAAGAGATCGTCGGCAACGCCATGCAGATGGCCGTCGTGAACCTCACCCCTGGCCAGACCGTCTACTGCGAGGCCGGGAAGTTCCTCTTCAAGACCGCCAACGTGTCGATGGAGACCCGTCTTTCCGGCCCCGACAGGGGCGGCCGCGACCAGGCCGGCCAGGGCGGCGGGGGCATGGGCGGCATGCTGCGCCAGGCCATGGGCACCGCGATGCAGGTCGGCCAGCGCGCCCTCGCCGGTGAATCGCTCGCCTTCCAGTACTTCACCTCCACCGGAGGCGAGGGCACGGTCGGCTTCGCGGGCGTGCTGCCCGGCGAGATGCGCGCCCTCGAACTCACCGGAAACCGCGCCTGGTTCGCCGAGAAGGACGCCTTCGTGGCCGCCGAGTCCACCGTCGACTTCGGCATCGCCTTCCAGGGCGGACGCACCGGAATGAGCGGCGGCGAGGGCTTCATCCTGGAGAAGTTCACCGGCACCGGCACCGTGATCATCTGTGGCGCGGGCAACTTCATCGACCTCAACCCGGCCGACTTCGGCGGCCGCATCGAGGTCGACACCGGCTGCATCGTCGCCTTCGAGGAGGGCATCCAGTACGGGGTGCAGCGCATCGGCGGCCTCAACCGCCAGGGCCTGATGAACGCCGTCTTCGGCGGCGAGGGCCTCTCGCTCGCCACCCTGGAGGGCAACGGCCGCGTCATCCTCCAGTCCCTCACCATCGAAGGCCTGGCCAACGCCCTGAAGAAGGCCCAGGGCGGCGACAAGCAGGGCCCCACGGGCGGCCTCTTCTCCACCCACGCCGGATGACGCGCGGCGCAGGGCGATGAGTTCCGGGGGGGCGTCGACGCGTTCCTGCTCGGCAGGCGCACCTGTCAACGGCTACCGTCCCACCGGCCGTCCCCAGTACGGGAGTTTCGACCTCATCGACGTGTGAGAGCCGGTGTGCGAAACCGCCCTTCCGGGGTCGATCACGTACGGGTACGGTGATCGTTCCCCGTGCGAGCCGCCGACGTCTCCACACCCCCGCACCGTCTGGAGACCGGGCCCGTGTCGTCGATCGCCGTACCCTCCGCAGGCCTCGCCCCGCGCCGCGCCTGGCTCACCGACCTGCCGGTCCTCCTGGTGGCCGTCGTCTGGGGCGCCAGCTACCTCGCCGCCAAGGACATCACCACCGCGCACACCGTGACCGCCGTCCTGGTGCTGCGCTTCGGGCTCGTCGTGCCGGTCCTGGTGGCCGCCGGATGGCGCGGCCTGCGTGCGCTGACCGCCGCCCAGTGGCGCGGCGCGGGACTGCTCGGCCTCGTCCTCAGCGGGATCTTCCTCCTGGAGACATACGGCGTCGTGCACACCTCGGCCACCAACGCCGGGCTCATCATCAGCCTCACCATGATCTTCACCCCGCTCGCGGAGGCCGCCGTCACCAGGGTTCGCCCGCCGCGCGCCTTCCTCGCGGCGGCCGCGCTCTCGGTGGCGGGCGTCGTCCTGCTGACCCAGGGCGGCGGCTTCACAACGCCCTCGGCGGGCGACCTCCTGATGCTGCTCGCCGCCCTCGCCCGTACCGCGCACGTCCTGTTCATGGCCCGCGTCAAGGCGGTCCAGGACGCCGACTCGCTGTCGCTGACCACCGTCCAACTGGGCGGCGCCGTAGCGGTGTTCGCGGTCCTGGCCGCCGCGCCCGGCACGGCGGACGCGCCGTGGACGGTGGCCGCCGGCTTCGGCGTCCGCGAGTGGAGCGGGCTGCTGTTCCTGTCCGTGTTCTGCACGCTGTTCGCGTTCTTCGTGCAGATGTGGGCGGTCCGCCGCACCTCCCCGTCCCGCGTGAGCCTGCTGCTCGGCACCGAGCCGCTGTGGGCGGCGGCCGCCGGCATCGCGCTCGGCGGCGAACGCCTGGGCGCACTCGCCCTGTTGGGCGCAATCCTGGTCCTCGCGGGCACCGGCTGGGGGCGCCGGGCCGCGGCCTGACTACTTCTTCGCGGCCCGCTCCGACGCGATCAGCGCCGCCACGCCCGCCACCGCCAGCACGATGCTCGCGAACACCTCGTGGCCCTCAAGCGCATCGGGGCGGTGCACCAGCGTCCACAGGCTGAACCACCCGGTCCACTCGTGCACCAGGCCACCGACGCCCTGGAGCAGCAGCAGGAACCCGGCGACCTCCAGAAACTTCCTCATGCCCCGAGCCTGCGCCGTCCGGCCGGGCCACCGCGTCGGCCGTCGGGACACCGCCCCCGCGCCCAAAGTCTGTGTCCGTACGACTTTGGTAGCGTCCCGCGCCCACATCACGCCGCGGGCCCGCCGGGCTGCGTAACTTTGTCGACATGACACGAGCCGGACCCGAGTTCCGCTGGCTGCTGCCCTCGGCGGTGGCCGACCCCGAGCTGCCCGGCGACCGGGTCCGGCCGCGGCGCACCGTACGCGACTGGGTCGTCGACATCTGCGCCTTCCTCGCCGCCGCCCTCATCGGCATGCTCACGGCCGACGCTCTCGGCAGGACGCCCGGCCACTCCGACACCGTCCTGCTCCTCGACCAGCTGGTGGGCGCCGCGGCCTGCTGCGCGGTGTGGCTGCGGCGGCGCCGGCCGGTGGGGCTCGCGGCGGTGCTCGCCGTGGTGTCGGTCGTCGCGCCGGTCGCCTCGGGCGGATTCCTGGTCGCCCTGTTCAGCCTCGCCGTGCACCGGCCGTTCAAGCCCGCCGTGCTGGTGGTGGGCACCCTCGCCGTGGCGAGCTCGCTGCTCCAGCCCGTGGTCCGCCCCGACCCGACCACCAGCTTCCTCACCAACGCCGTCGTGGGCACCGTCCTGATCCTGCTGGTCACCGGCTGGGGCATGCTCGTCCGCTCCCGGCGCCAGCTCGTCCTCGCGCTGCGCGAACGGGCCGCCCGAGCCGAGGCCGAGGCGGCGCTGCGGGCCGAGAACGCGCAGCGGCTCGCCCGCGAGGCCATCGCCCGCGAGATGCACGACGTGCTCGCCCACCGGCTCACCCTGCTCTCCGTGCACGCGGGCGCCCTCGAATTCCGCCCCGACGCACCGCCCGCCCAGGTCGCCCGCGCCGCCGGCGTCATCCGGGACAGCGCACACGAGGCGCTCCAGGACCTGCGCCAGATCATCGGGGTCCTGCGCAGCCCCGGCGAGGGCGCCGACGACCGGCCCCAGCCCACCCTCGCCACCCTCGACGCGCTCGTCGCCGAATCCCGCGCGGCCGGGATGAAGGTCGCCCTGGACAGCCGCATCCCGGACGCGGCGGGCGTCCCGGCCGCCACCGGGCGCAACGCGTACCGCATCGCCCAGGAGGCGCTCACCAACGCCCGCAAACACGCGCCCGGCGCCGAGGCCACTGTCACCGTGACCGGCCGCCCCGGCGAGGGACTCACCGTCGAGGTCCGCAACCCCGCGCCCCCGGGACCCGTACCCGAGGTCCCCGGATCGGGGCAGGGGCTCATCGGCCTCACCGAACGCGCCACCCTGGCCGGCGGCCGGCTCGACCATGGGCGCGGGCCCGACGGCGGGTTCTCGGTCGTCGCCTGGCTACCGTGGCCCTCATGACCATCCGCCTGCTCATCGTCGACGACGACCCCCTGGTCCGCGCCGGACTCACCTTCATGCTCGGCGGAGCGGAGGACATCGAGATCGTCGGCGAGGCGGCCGACGGCTCCGGGGTCGGGCAACTGGCCCGGGAACTGCGCCCGGACGTCGTCCTCATGGACATCCGCATGCCCCACGTCGACGGCCTCACCGCCACCGAGACGCTGCGCGCCCGCCCCGACGCGCCCGAGGTGATCGTCCTGACCACCTTCCACGCCGACGAACAGGTGTTGCGGGCGCTGCGGGCCGGAGCCGCCGGGTTCGTCCTCAAGGACACCCCGCCCGCCGAGATCGTCGCCGCCGTACGCCAGGTCGCCAACGGCGATCCGGTCCTGTCCCCGGCCGTCATGCGGCAGTTGATGACCCAGGTGTCGTCCGCGGCACCCGGCGACCGGGCGGCCCGCGCCCGAGCGCGCATCGCGCAACTCGCGGAGCGCGAACGCGAGGTCGCCGTCGCCGTCGGCCGGGGCTTCTCCAACGCCGAGATCTCCGCCCGCCTGTATCTGAGCGTGCCCACCGTGAAGACCCACGTATCCCGCGTCCTGGCCAAGCTCGACCTCAACAACCGCGTCCAGATCGCCCTGTTGGTGCACGATGCCGGACTGCTCGACCGCCCGGACGCGACGTAGGCTGAGAAGAACCGAGCGGAGGGCGGGGACATGAAGGTCATCGATCTGGGGGAGTACGGCGAGGAGTTCACCGCCGACCCCCATCCGGTCTACACCAAGCTGCGGGCCGAAGGCCCCGCGCATCTCGTGCGCATCCCCGAGGGCGGCGAGGTGTGGCTGATCGTCGGGCACGAGGAGGGCCGGGCCGCGCTCGCCGACCCCCGCCTGTCCAAGGACTGGCGGAGCAACGGCGACTGGGAGTACGGCGCGCTGCCGGCCAGCGCCAACATGCTGGAGACCGATCCGCCGCAGCACACCCGGCTGCGCAAGCTGGTGGCGCGGGAGTTCACCCCGCGCCGCATCGACGAGCTCCGGCCGCGCGTCCAGGAGATCACCGACGGCCTGCTCGACACCATGCTGGCCGCTCCCGGCCGCACCGCCGACCTGGTCGACTCGCTCGCCTTCCCGCTGCCCATGACGGTGATCTGCGAGCTCCTCGGGGTGTCCGACCTCGACCAGGAGGCCTTCCGGGTGCTGTCCAACGCGGCCGTCGCGCCCGCCGCGGACGACGGCAAGAACACGGCCGTGCGCGAGATGGGCGAGTACCTCATCGAGCTGATCGAGGACAAGCGCTCCTCCCGCCCCGGCGACGACCTGCTGAGCGCCCTGATCCGGGCGCGTGACGAGGACGGCGACCAGCTGTCCCCGGACGAGCTCATCGGCATGGCCTTCCTGCTGCTCGTCGCGGGCCACGAGACGACGGTCAACCTGATCTCCAACGGCATACGCGTCCTGCTGGGGCACCCCGGTCAACTGGCCGCGCTGCGCGCCGACTTCGACGGGCTCATCGACAACGCGGTGGAGGAGATGCTCCGCTACGAGGGCCCGGTCGAGACCGCCACCTACCGTTTCGCCAAGGAGCCCCTCCTGGTCGGCGAGGTGCTCATCCCGGCGGGCGCCCCTGTCCTGGTCTCCCTCGCCTCTGCGGGACGTGACCCGCACCGCCACCCCGACCCGGACCGCTTCGACATCCTCCGCGCACCGCAGGGCCACCTCGCGTTCGGCCACGGCATCCACTTCTGTCTCGGTGCCCCGCTGGCCCGCATGGAGGGCCGGATCGCGGTCCGCACCCTCCTGGAGCGCGCCCCCGGCCTCCAACTAGCGGCGGAAGCAGGGGAGTTGGAGTGGCTGCCGGGCATGCTCATCCGGGGCGTGCGCCACCTGCCGGTGCGCTGGTGATGCACACGCGTCGGTGACTCACACCTTGCGCGCGGCCGCCGCCCGCCTGCGGTGCTCGCCGCGCAGCACGAGTGAGGGCCACTCGTCCCCGTACGCCCCGCAGGCGCAGACCGACCACAGCGACCACTGCTGCGGCACCGAGTAGTACGGCACGAGCACCCTGGCCGTCCGCAGTCGCGACAGCTTCACCGGAACGAGCGCGGGCAGCACGTCAGGCGTCTGGCCGGCCAGAATCGCGCGGCGGCAGGACGGGCAGGCCGGGCGCCGGTCGGCCGCCGCCTCGCGCGGTCCGGTGCGGCGCCGCGCCTTCTGGCGGTGCTGCTTGCGGACGGGGGAGTGGGTGTCCTCGGCCGCCGTGTGCAGCGGGTTGTAGAAGCAGCGCCGGGCGGCCTTGGGTACCGGCTGCCCGGCCGCCCGGGCGTGGACCGCCGCGAACCGTTCGAGCGCTCGGTCGGCGAGCACCGCCGCGGCCGCGAGATCCGGCAGATCGGACGCCTCGTCGAGCAGCTTGCCCGCGGCCTGGAACGCGTCGAAGGCCCAGGCGCAGTCGCCCTCGGCCTGCGAGTCGGCCCCGGAGTTGTCCGCCAACCGGTTTGTTCGAAGCGGCAGTTCGGCCGTCCGCAGCACGTCGCCCACCGCCGTCACCCGCGCCGACACCAGCCGGTCGAGCCGTTCGCGGGCCGTGGTCCACTCGTCGAGGACCAGCTGCTGCTCCTTCGACAGCTCCCCGGGCCGCTGCACGGGCACGGCGGGGCGCAGCCTCTCCATGAACCACCAACGCCTCAGCACCCTTGCCTCCCTCGCTCCGACCAGGGTAGAAGCCTCATAAGCTACTGGAGAGTCAGGGTGTGGCCGATCACTCGACGAGAGGTGCGGGGCATGGGGGGACCCGATCTCGGATCGGCCCGTCCGCTGCGACCTGTTCACCCGGGACGGCGACGGCGGGGAAAAGCTGTGCGCGGTCGCCCAGGGCACCGTACTGTCCGCCGTATCCACCGGACCGTCCTGAAGGGACACGCGTTGACCAGCGATGTCATAGTCGATCTCGCCGCACTGGGTGAGGACTTCACCCGCGACCCCTACCCGGTGTACGCGGAGCTGCGGGCACAGGGCCCCGTGCACCGTATCCGGATGCCCGAGGGGGCCGACGCCTGGCTCGTCGTCGGGTACGAGGCCGGGCGGGCCACGCTCGCCGACGACCGGCTCTCCAAGGAGTGGCGCAGGGCCGCACCCGGCCTCGGTGTGCAGGCGGTCTCGCCCGCGCCCACCATGCTGAGCTCCGACGCACCCGCCCACACCCGGCTGCGCAAGCTGGTGACGCGGCACTTCACACCCCGCCGGGTCGACGAACTCGCCCCGCGCATCCAGGAGATGACCAACGGCTTCGTCGACGCGATGCTGGCCGCCCCGGACCGCACGGCCGACCTCGTCGAGTCGCTGTCCTTCCCACTGCCGATAACGGTCATCTGCGAACTGATCGGCGTGCCGACGCTCGATCAGGACAAGTTCCGCCAGTGGTCCAACATCTCCGTCTCGGCGCCCGCACTCGAAGACCGGCTCGCCGCCGCGAAGGCGATCGACGCGTACCTGAGGTGCCTGCTGGACGAGAAGCGCGCCGATCCCGGCGACGACCTGATCAGCGCGCTGATCCAGGCCGTCGACGACGAGGACGGGGACCACCTGTCCGGCCCCGAACTCCTCGGCATGGCCTGGCTGCTGCTGGTCGCGGGCCACGAGACCACCGTCAACCTCATCTCCAACGGCATGCTCGCCCTGCTGTCCCACCCCGAGCAACTGGCCGCCCTGCGCGTCGACTTCGACGGGCTCATCGACAACGCGGTCGAGGAGATGCTGCGCTACGACGGCCCGGTGGAGACGCCGACGTACCGCTTCACCAAGGATCCGGTCGAGATCGGCGGCACCCTCATTCCCGGCGGCGGCCAGCTGGTCCTCGTCGCCATGGCCGACGCCAACCGCGACCCGGCGCGTTTCGAGGAGCCGCACCGCTTCGACATCCGGCGCGATGCCCGCGGCCACGTCGCCTTCGGCCACGGCATCCACTACTGCCTGGGCGCCCCGCTGGCCCGTCTGGAGGCCCGGATCGCGGTCCGCACGCTGCTCGACCGCTGCCCGGACCTCACCCTGGACATCCACCCGGCGGCCATCCAGTGGCGTACGGGGATGCTGGTGCGGGGGCCGGAGGCGCTGCCGGTCAGGTGGTAGCTCAGCCCGCCGGGATCTCCGCCACCGGCACCACCCGCCGCTCCCGGCGCGACACCTCGCAGGCCTCCGCGATGCGCAGCGCGTGCAGGGCGTCGCGGCCGTCGCAGGGGTTCGGCGCCTCGCCCCGTACGAGCTGGAGGAAGGCGTCCAGTTCGGCCTCGTAGGCGGGGGCGAAGCGTTCCAGGAAGCCGGGCCACGGCTTGTCGGGGCGGCCGGGGCCGTGCGGTTCGGCGGAGGTCAGCGGGGTGCGGTCGTCCAGACCGACGGCGAACTGGTCCCTTTCTCCGGCCAGTTCGAGCCGTACGTCGTAGCCGGCGCCGTTGCAGCGGGCGGCCGTCGCCGTCGCCAGGGTGCCGTCGTCCAGGGTGAGGACGACGGCCGCCGTGTCGACGTCGCCGGCCGCGCGGAACATCGCGGGCCCCGCGTCCGAGCCCATCGCGTACACCTCGGTGACCTCGCGGCCGGTCACCCAGCGCACGATGTCGAAGTCGTGGACCAGACAGTCGCGGTAGAGCCCGCCGGAGAGCGGCAGATAGGCGGCGGGCGGCGGCGCCGGGTCGGAGGTGACGGCCCGCACGGTGTGCAGTCGGCCGAGCCGCCCCGAACGCACGAGGTCCCGGGCGTTTCGGTAGCCCGCGTCGAAGCGGCGCATGAAGCCGAGCTGGAGCTCGGTGCCCGCCGCCTCGACCGCGCGGAGGGCCTCAAGGGTGCCCGGCACGTCCAGGGCCACCGGTTTCTCGCAGAAGGCGGGCAGTCCGGCGTGTGCGGCGGCCGTGATGAGCCCGGCGTGCGCGGAGGTCGCCGAGGCGATCACCACCGCGTCGACCCCCGAGAACGCATCCGCCACCGTGGCCGCGGCCGTCGCGCCGGTCAGCGCGGCGACCTCGGCGGCCCGCGCGGCGTCGGTGTCCGCGACCACCAGGCGCTCGACCCCGGGATGCCGGGCGAGGACTCCCGCGTGGAATGAGCCGATCCGTCCCGTTCCGATCAGTCCGATACGCATGGGCACACCGTGGCCGTGGAGGCTCATCCTGTCAAGAGTTTGTCCTGACAATCGAACTTCTGGACTTCCCGTCAACATCCCGGCGCATTACGCTCGCTCCGTGCCCAAGCAGCCCAGACCAGCGATGGACTTCCCCAAGCCGCTCCAGCTCAGCGTGGACCGCACGAGCCCGGTCCCGCTCTACTTCCAGCTCTCGCAGCAGCTGGAGGCGGCCATCGAGAAGGGCACGCTCACGCCCGGCAGCCTCCTCGGCAACGAGATCGACCTGGCGAGCCGCCTCGGCCTGTCCCGCCCCACGGTCCGCCAGGCCATCCAGGCCCTGGTCGACAAGGGCCTCCTGGTCCGGCGCCGGGGGGTGGGCACCCAGGTCGTGCACAGCCAGGTCAAGCGCCCGCTCGAACTGAGCAGCCTGTACGACGACCTGGAGGCGGCCGGCCAGAAGCCCGCCACCACCGTCCTTCGCAACACCTTCGAGCCGGCCACCGCCGAGGTCGCCGCAGCGCTCGGGGTGCCCGAGGGCAGCGACGTACACCTGGTGGAGCGGCTGCGGTACGCGCACGGCGAGCCCATGGCGCGGCTGCGCAACCACCTGCCGGCCGGGCTGCTTCCGCTGGACACGGAGTACTTGGAGGGCACCGGCCTGTACCGGCTGATGCGGGGCGCGGGCATCACCCTGCACAGCGCGCGCCAGACGGTGGGGGCGCGGGCGGCCACCGCGCAGGAGGCCGACCTCCTCACCGAGACCGTGGGCGCGCCGCTGCTCACCATGGAGCGCACCACCTTCGACGACACCGGCCGGGCGGTCGAGTTCGGCTCGCACATCTACCGGGCCTCGCGCTACTCCTTCGAGTTCCAGCTGCTCGTACGCCCGTGAGATACGCCCGTGACGGGCGTGGGCGGTCCCGGAACGCTCTTGAGTAAGAATGTTCGGACAAAGTATTGACGGTGTTGCGGAACCGCCGCTAGAACTCACGTGCCGCAACCGGGCGGCCGGGACAGAAGGCGGAACCCATGCGCACACCCCGCACGGCAACCACGGCGGCCGTGGCCGTCGCCGCACTGACGCTCGCGCTCGGCGGCTGCAGCAGCTCGGGGGGCAAGAGCTCCGAGGACAAGGGTTCCGGATCACCGGGCGGCGGCAAGGGCGTGAACACCCCCCGCCTCAAGATCGCGATGGTGACCCACTCCGGCGAGGGCGACACCTTCTGGGACATCGTCCAGAGCGGCGCGAAACAGGCCGCGGCCAAGGACAACGTCGACTTTCTGTACTCGGCGAACAAGGAGGGTCAGCAGCAGGCGCAGCTCGTGCAGGCGGCCATCGACCAGAAGGTCGACGGCATCGTCGTGACGCTGGCCAAGCCGGAGGCGGTCAAGGACGTTGTCAAGAAGGCCGTCGCGGCGGGGATACCCGTCGTCACGATCAACTCCGGCGCCGACTTCTCGAAGGAGTTCGGCGCGCTCGGCCACATCGGCCAGGACGAGGGCGTGGCCGGCGAGGCGGTCGGCGACGAGCTCACCAAGCGGGGCAGGAAGAAGGCCCTGTGTGTCATCCACGAGCAGGGCAACGTCTCCCTGGAGCAGCGCTGTGCGGGAGCGAAGAAGACCTTCCGGGGCAGCGTCGAGAACCTCGATGTCGACGGCACCAACACGCCCGCGTCCACCTCGTCCATCGAGGCCAAGCTCCAGTCGGCCAAGGACATCGACTCGGTCGTCACGCTCGGCGCGCCGATGGCGGCCGCCGCGGTCAAGGCGAAGGGCGACGCGAACAGCTCCGCCGAGGTCGACACCTTCGACCTGAACGCGGCCGTGATCAAGCAGTTCAAGGCCAAGGAGATCGGCTTCGCCGTCGACCAGCAGCCCTACCTCCAGGGCTATCTCGCCGTCGACGAGTTGTGGCTGAACAAGACCAACGGGGACGTGATCGGCGGCGGCCGGCCGGTCCTGACCGGACCCGCGATCGTCACCGAGAAGGACGTGCCGACGCTGGAGAAGTACACCGCCCGCGGTACCCGATGATCGCCCGGCGACCCGGCGTGACCCATACTTGGGCGGCCGGGGCAGGCCTGAACCAGCCCCGGAGGCACCCGGTGGTACAGCAAGAAGGGCACGGCGTCGTGGCAAGGGTTCGGACAGGGGTACGCGTCATGGGCGCGGTGCTGGCAGCGGTGCTCGGGGCCTCCTTGGCGGGGTGCAGCAGCACCGGCGGCAAGCGCGCCGAGGACGCGCGCAAGTCCGCGCAGGCCCAGGGCAGGGCCGCGGTGGACACGCCCCGCTGGAAGATCGCGATGGTCACCCACTCGGGCGACGGCGACACGTTCTGGGACATCGTCCAGAACGGCGCCAAGCAGGCCGCCGTCAAGGACAACATCGACTTCCTCTACTCGCACAGCGACCAGGGTCAGCAGCAGGCGCAGTTCGTGCAGGCCGCCATCGACCAGAAGGTCGACGGCCTCATCGTCACGCTCGCAAAGCCGGACGCCCTCAAAGACGTCGTGGCCAAGGCCGAGAAGGCCGGCATCCCGGTGATCACCGTGAACTCGGGCTCGGAGAAGTCCAAGGAGTTCGGGGCGCTCACCCACATCGGCCAGGACGAGACCATCGCGGGCGAGGCCGTCGGCGACGAGCTCAGCAAGCGCGGTAGGAAGAAGGCCCTGTGCGTCCTGCACGAGCAGGGCAACGTCGGCCACGAACAGCGCTGCGCGGGCACCAAGAAGACGTTCAAGGGCGAGGTCCAGAACCTCTACGTCACCGGCACCAGCATGCCCGACGTGCAGTCCTCCATCGAGGCCAAGCTCCAGGCCGACCCGTCCATCGACGCGGTGGTCACCCTCGGCGCTCCCTTCGCGGACACGGCCGTCAAGGCCAAGCAGTCGGCCGGCAGCTCCGCCGAGATCGACACCTTCGACCTCAACGCCAAGGTGGCCACGGCCCTGGAGGCCGGCACGCTCGGCTTCGCCGTCGACCAGCAGCCCTACCTCCAGGGGTACGAGGCGGTGGACCTGCTCTGGCTCTACAAGTACAACGCCGACGTCCTCGGCGGTGGGCTCCCGGTCCTGACCGGGCCGCAGATCATCACCAAGGACCAGGCCGCCAAGCTGGAGGAGTACACGAAGCGGGGGACGCGATGAGCGCGACAGACATCGCCGAGGACGAGCGGCTGCTGCGCCGCTCGGTCTGGCGCAAGATCATCGGCCGTCCCGAACTCGGCTCGGTGGTCGGCGCCGGCGCCGTCTTCCTCTTCTTCTCGGTCGTCGCCGGAAGCTTCCTGCAGCCCTCCAGCCTCTCCACGGTCCTGTACGCGGCCTCGACGATCGGCATCATGGCGGTGCCGGTCGCGCTGCTGATGATCGGCGGCGAGTTCGACCTGTCGGCCGGTGTCCTGGTGACGACCTCGGCCCTGGTCTCCTCGATGTTCAGCTACCAGATGACGGCCAACGTCTGGGTGGGCGTGGGCGTCTCGCTCCTGGTCACCCTCGCCATCGGCGCGTTCAACGGCTTCATGCTGACCCGCACCAAGCTCCCGAGCTTCATCATCACGCTCGGTACGTTCCTGATGCTGACCGGCCTCAACCTCGGCTTCACCAAGCTGATCAGCGGCACGGTCTCGACGAAGTCCATCGCCGACATGGAGGGCTTCGAATCGGCGAAGAAGCTCTTCGCCTCCCAGCTGACCGTCGGCTCCGTCGACCTGAAGGTCACCATCCTGTGGTGGTTCGCGCTGGTCGCGGTCGCCACCTGGATCCTGCTGCGGACCCGCTTCGGCAACTGGATCTTCGCGGTCGGCGGCGAGGCGGACGCGGCCCGCGCGGTCGGCGTACCGGTCTTCAAGACGAAGATCGGCCTCTACATGGGCGTCGCGTTCGCGGCCTGGGTATCCGGTCAGCACCTGCTGTTCTCGTTCGACGTGGTGCAGTCCGGCGAGGGCGTCGGCAACGAGCTGATCTACATCATCGCGGCCGTCATCGGCGGCTGCCTGATCACCGGCGGCTACGGCTCGGCGATCGGCTCGGCCGTGGGCGCCTTCATCTTCGGCATGACCAGCAAGGGCATCGTGTACGCGGAGTGGAACCCGGACTGGTTCAAGTTCTTCCTCGGAGCGATGCTCCTGCTCGCCACCCTCCTCAACGCGTGGGTGCGCAAGCGGGCGGAGGCGACAGCATGACAACCACCCCTGAGAAGACGGCCCCGGAGAAGACGGACGGGCGCACCGCGCTCGTCGAGCTCGACGACGTCAGCAAGTACTACGGCAACATCCGCGCCCTGGAGGGCGTCTCCCTGGAGGTGCACGCCGGGGAGATCACCTGCGTACTGGGCGACAACGGAGCCGGCAAGTCCACCCTCATCAAGATCATCGCGGGGCTGCACCGGCACGACGCCGGCGGCTTCCGCATCGAGGGCGAGGACGTCTCGCTGAACAATCCCCGCGAGGCCCTGGACCGGGGCATCGCCACCGTCTACCAGGACCTGGCCGTGGTCCCGCTGATGCCGGTCTGGCGCAACTTCTTCCTCGGCTCCGAGCCCACCAAGGGCAAGGGACCCTTCAAGCGCCTCGACGTCGAGAAGATGCGCGCCACCACCCGCGCGGAGCTGCTCCGCATGGGCATCGACCTGCGCGACGTCGACCAGCCGATCGGCACCCTGTCCGGCGGCGAGCGCCAGTGCGTCGCCATCGCGCGCGCCGTCTACTTCGGCGCCAAGGTCCTCGTCCTCGACGAGCCGACCGCGGCCCTCGGCGTGAAGCAGTCCGGCGTCGTCCTGAAGTACGTGGCGGCCGCCCGGGATGCCGGGCTCGGCGTGGTTCTCATCACGCACAACCCGCACCACGCCTACCTCGTCGGCGACCGTTTCGTCCTGCTCAAGCGCGGCACGATGACCGGCAGCCACCTGCGCTCGGACATCACCCTGGACGAGCTCACCCGCCAGATGGCGGGCGGCAGCGAGCTCGAAGAGCTCAGCCACGAACTCCAGCGGGCCCCCGACCCCGGCCACCTCGGCGGGCCGTCCGACAAGGAGTGAGCAGGCCGCCCCGGGTCACCGGGGCGGCCCCCGGCGCACGGTCCGCCACCCCCAGGGGTGGCAGAATCGGCCCCGATGACCACGTACCGCGACTTCGCCCTAGCCCACCGGGGTTCCGCCCGGGCCACCGTGCTGCGCACCGTAGGCACCCGGGAACGCCGTTCGCACCTGACGGCCCCCCGGGTTCCCACCGTCGGCATCGACATCGGCGGTACGAAGGTGATGGCCGGCGTCGTGGACGCGGACGGGAACATCCTGGAGAAGCTCCGCACGGAGACCCCGGACAAGTCCAAGAGCCCCAAGGTCGTCGAGGACACCATCACCGAGCTGGTCCTCGACCTCTCCGACCGGCACGACGTGCACGCGGTCGGCATCGGCGCGGCCGGCTGGGTCGACGCCGACCGCTCCACCATCCTGTTCGCCCCGCACCTCGCCTGGCGCAACGAGCCGCTGCGCGACGCCCTCCAGGCCCGCCTCGCGGTGCCGGTGATGGTCGACAACGACGCCAACACGGCCGCCTGGGCCGAGTGGCGCTTCGGCGCAGGGCGCGGCGAGGACCACCTGGTCATGATCACCCTTGGCACCGGCATCGGCGGCGCGATCCTGGAGGACGGCCAGGTCAAGCGCGGCAAGTACGGGGTGGCGGGCGAGTTCGGCCATATGCAGGTCGTGCCCGGCGGTCACCGCTGTGCCTGCGGCAACCGCGGCTGCTGGGAGCAGTACAGCTCCGGCAACGCCCTGGTCCGCGAGGCCCGCGAGCTCGCCACGGCCGACTCCCCGGTGGCGTACAACATCATCGAGCGGGTCGGCGGGAACATCCCCGAGATCACCGGGCCGCTCATCACCGAGCTGGCCCGCGAGGGCGACGCCATGTGCGTCGAACTGCTCCAGGACATCGGCCAGTGGCTCGGCGTCGGCATCGCCAACCTGGCGGCCGCGCTCGATCCCTCCTGCTTCGTCATCGGCGGGGGCGTCAGCGCCGCCGACGACCTCCTGATCGCCCCCGCAAGGGACGCCTTCAGGCGCCACCTCACCGGCCGCGGCTACCGCCCCGAGGCGCGGATCGCCAAGGCTCAGCTGGGCCCCGAGGCGGGTATGGTCGGCGCCGCCGACCTCGCCCGGCTCGTGGCCCGCCGCTTCCGCCGGGCCAACCGCCGCCGCGTCGAGCGCTACGAGCGGTACGCCAAGGCCGCCGAAGCCGTCCGCAGGACGGGCACCACCCGCACCACCCAGGGATCCGACTGATGACACCGTCCGACCGCCCCGCGGTGCCGCGCCAGTCCCCGCCGCCGGACGAGAAGCCCCCGGAGACCCGCCGGCACATGATCCGGCGGCGCTGGATCACCGCGGTGATCATCGTGCTGCTCATCGGGGTGCCCGCCGGATATCTGGCGATCTCCGCCGAGCAGAGCCGCACCAGCGGCCGCGACAAGGAGTCCGAAGCCTCGGCGCACGGCCTCCAGAACGACTGGCCGTCCAAGACCCAGCGGCGCATCTACGACGTGCCCGTCCCCGACGACGCGGTCTCCGTCGCCTACTACGAGACGAACAGCTGGAAGGTCAGCAAGCTGTACGTCCAGTTCAAGACCAGTGCGGCGGGCCTCGCGGAGTTCATGAAGGACGGCGGCACCAGCACGGCCGCCCTCAAGCCCGGCGACGTGACGATCGCCCCCGAGGACGCCCTGAAGGTCGGCTGGACCTTCCCGGCGGGCCATGACTGGGCGGGCACCACGCACGCCCAGAAGGACCCGCTGCCCACCCAGAACATCACCGTCGACGAGACCGACCCGGACAAGCCGGTCGTTTTCGTGGTGTCCACGGCAACCCCCTGACCCCACCCCGGGGCCGGGCAGCGCCTCACTGCGGTGGAGCAGGTGTCATCGGTCCCTCCTTCGGAACGACCCGGCACATGCTGACGTCCTTCGACTTCGCCGCGCCCGGCCCTCACCGATGAATCCGTAGATCACTTCACATCAATACCGGGAGAACCCGTGACCGTGAGCAAGAACATCAACAACCCGGTGGGCATGGGCGGCGGCCAGCGCAAGAAGCTGTCCCGCACCGAACGGCAGAACAACGGTCCGCACCGCAACCTCGACCGCCGGGGTGCAGCCGACCAGAAGGCGGAGCTGGTGCGCAAGATGCGCGAGAAGACAGGCGCGGCCGAGGGCGCCGGGCAGACGGGCGACGACACCGCACAGAGCTGACGCCGCCGAGCTCAGCGGCCGCCCACGCACAACGCTCGGTTGGGAAACCCCGGCCGAGCGCCTGCACAAACCGCTCGCGGCCCGGTCGAACCGACCACGTGCTGCACCGGTCTCCAGAAACCGCGAGGTGCCGGCTCACTGCCGGGCGCGCGACGCCGCAGGCTCCCGTCAGCGCGGTGACATCGGCCTCGTTCCGGGCGAGCAGTCACACCGTGCCGTACACCTTGTCGGCGAAGGTCTGCGCCTCGGCGGTGTGCAAAGCCTCGGCGCCCAGCCGGTCACCGCCACGGCCTCGGCCCCGTCGAACGCGGCATCGCCGACAGCATGATCCGTACGTCCGTCGGCCTGGAGGATGCCGACGGCCTTCGGCCGACTGCCGCTCCTGGGTGGCCTGTTGCCGTGCCACCCGGGTGTCCGAGTAGGGTCGGGGGCTGCGTGACGGCTGACGGCTGCACCCTGGCCTCCCGGTCCTTGTGGGGACACATGCGTACGTGGCCTTCCCGGCCCCACCCGGGAAGGGCGCACGGCATGCGCGCGTACGGGCCCCGTACGCGCCGGGCACCGGGATGCGGCTCCTGACGTTTCGCGGGCATGACAGCGGCTCCCTCAGGGGGCCGTACCCCTCTACACAAAGAGCCGCGCGTGCGCGGCCGCAGATCAGGAGCACCAGTGCAGGGCACCCCCCACATAGCCGGCACACCGCACGACGGGCGATCGTCGCCCCTACCCCCTGCGCGCAGTGCGCAGCACCCAGGGCGGGACATGACGCAACGCCTGCCGCACCAGGTGGTGGCGACCCACGTGGCCCCGGTGACACGGCGTCCCCGGGCCGCCGCCCCTCAACTCCCTGTCTTCATCGACCAGTCGGGCTGGCGAAGGCGGACGCTGCAAGGCGTGGGGCTGGCCGTGGGCCTCGCCTGCCTCGGGTATCTGCTGTTCGCCGGAGTGCTGATCAGCGGACTCCGGCAGCCCGTCGGCACGCAACCGCCGAGTACGAACGGACCTGCGCGTTCCGGCCCGGACACCGGCAAGTCGTCGCACGGCTCCGGCACACCGGTCCGGGCCGACGCCCACGCGGACCACTACCGCCGCCCGCTGTCCGGCAGATCCGCACCGCCGTCGGCCGGAGGCCCGAAGCAGTGAGCCGGCGCGCCGCCGTCCGTCGCCCGCCGCGCGGACACTGGCTGGTGCTCCTGCTGGTGCTCCTGGTGGTCGGCGTCACTCTCCTCTTCGAGGGCTGGACGACCCACCAGGTCGACGCCGCGCGCGTCAAGCCGCCATGCACCCGACCGATCCCGCGCGAGGCGGACGACGGGAAGCCGCTGCTGCGGTTCGGCCCCAAGGGGGTCACCACGGCAGCCATGCCGCCGGGGACCGTCGCCCTCACCTTCGACGGCGGGTTCGACCCGGTGTGGACGCCGCGCCTGCTCGACCTGCTGCGCATGCACCACGCGCGGGCGACCTTCTTCGTCTACGGGCAGGATGCTGCCCGGCACCCGAAGCTGCTGCGGCGGATCCTGGACGAGGGCCACGAGATCGGCTCGTACACCTACAGCGGTGGCGATCTCGGTGTCGCCTCGCCGCTGCGCTCGCGCCTCGAACTGTCGCTCAGCCAGGCTGCTTTCGCGGGTGCGGCGGGCATCAACACCACCTTGCTGCGGCTGCCGCACACCACGGCTGCGGACACGCTCTGCGGCCCCGAGTGGCCGGCCGCGCAGCGCGCGGCGGCGCAGGGGTATCTGGTGGTCGCGTCGGACCACAAGGACCGCGAGCCGTGGCGGGGGGTGGTCACGCAGCACAGCCAGACCGATCTGGGCTACCACGAGGCCGAGGACCTGCTGCGGGACCCCGGGGCGAAGCGGTTCACCACCATCAGTGGCGGGCTCGGGCGCCCCGCCTTCGTCGACGGGGTGCCGGTCGCCCAGGAGATCAAGGGCGAGGGCCTGATCTGGTCGGCGCGGCTCGGGCACGCCTTCCTCACGGCGATGGTGTGGGCGCTGACCCTCACCGGCGTGCTCGGTGTCCTGCGGATGCTCCTGTTCGCGGTGTTCGCCCGGCTCCACGTGCGCAGACTGCACCGGTACCGGCCCGGCGCACCACGGCTGCGCGAGGTGCGGGACCCGGTGACGGTCCTGGTGCCCGCGTACAACGAGGAGGTAGGCATCGCCTCCACCGTGTACTCGCTGCTCGCCTCCACCCACCCGCACTTCGAGATCATCGTGATCGACGACGGCTCGACCGACGCCACCGCCGACATCGCGGAGGGCATCGGTGACCCGCGGGTGACGGTGATCCGGCAGCCCAACGGCGGCAAGCCCAGCGCCCTCAACACCGGCCTGGCGCGCGCCCGGCACGACATCGTCGTCATGGTCGACGCGGACACCGTCTTCGAACCCGAGGCGCTGGCCCGTCTTGTCCAGCCGCTCGCCCACCCGGCCGTCGGTGCGGTCAGCGGCAACACCAAGGTCGGCAACCGGCGCCGCCTGCTGGGCAAATGGCAGCACCTGGAGTACGTACTCGGCTTCAACCTCGACCGGCGGATGTTCGAGGTCCTGGAGTGCATGCCGACGGTGCCGGGGGCGATCGGCGCCTTCCGCAGGGATGCGCTGATGGGCGTCGGCGGCGTCAGCGACGAGACCCTGGCCGAGGACACCGACCTCACGATGGCGCTCTGGCGGGCCGGCTGGCGCGTGGTCTACGAGCAGTCGGCGGTGGCCTGGACCGAAGTGCCCACCACCCTGCGGCAGTTGTGGCGCCAGCGCTACCGCTGGTGCTACGGCACCCTCCAGTCGATGTGGAAACACCGTCACGCGGTGACGGAGGTCGGCCCCGCCGGACGCTTCGGCCGTCGCGTGCTGCTCTACGTCACGCTGTTCCAGATCGCGCTGCCGCTGTGCGCACCGGTCGTGGACATGTTCGCTCTGTTCGGGGCGCTGTTCCGCGACCCCGGGGAGGCAGCCCTGGTCTGGTTCGGGTTCCTCTCCGTCCAGTTGGTCACCGCCGTGTACGCGCTGCGGCTCGACCGCGAACGGCTGCGCGTGCTGTGGGTGCTGCCGCTCCAGCAGTTCGTCTACCGGCAGTTGATGTACCTGGTGGTCATTCACTCCGTGACCACGGCGCTGCTCGGCACCCGCCTGAAGTGGCACAGCATGAAGCGCGCCGGAACCGCCGACCCGTATCTCCTCGAAGCGCCGACCGGAGATCCGCTCGACGAGCCGCCCCCGCGGCGGAGCCTGTCGTCGCGGTGATCCAGGTCCGCGAGGGGCGGGATGCGACAGGAGGGGAACCGGCGAGCGGCCGCGCGAGTCGGAGCTGGGACGTGACCAAGGGAGTTGACGATGACAGACCCGCTTGACCAGCGGGCCGGGCGCACCATACCCACGGGGGAGCAGGGCAGGCACGGCGATGCCGTGAGTCGTCCTGCGCACTGGGGGCCGTACGCCGATCCGGATCCGTACGCCGACCCGGATCCGTACCTTGAACCGGATCCGTACGTTGATCCGGATCCGCGCGTCGGCCAGGGCCTGTACGCGGCCCCGGAGGACTCTGCCGTGCGTGAGCGGTTCGCCGAACGCCCCAGCTCTCGCTACGGCCCCCGGCGCGCCCACGCCCGGCAGCCGAAGAAGCGCAGGAGGCTGCGGCGCGCGGTGCTCGTTCTGCTGGCCGTTGTGGCTGTCGCGGCGGGCGGCACGTACGGCTGGGCCGAGACCCGCCTCCAGCGTGACGTCGACCTCGGCGCGTACGGGGACCGTCCGCCGCCCGGAGAGGGCACCAACTACCTCGTCGTGGGCTCGGACAGCCGCGACGGGCTCTCCGAGGACGACGCGAAGGAACTGCACGCCGGCGGGGGCGGCGGTCGGCGCACCGACTCGATGATGCTGCTGCACACCGGGGCCCACGGCACCAGCATGGTCAGCCTGCCGCGCGACTCCTGGGTCACCGTGCCCGGCCGCCTCGACACGTCGACGGGCAAGACCAAGTGGCCCGAGGGGGACAAGCTGAACGCAGCCTTCTCCTACGGAGGCCCCGAACTCCTGGTGCACACCGTCGAGAAGAACACAGGGCTGCGTGTCGACCACTATGCGGAGATCGGCTTCGCCGGGTTCGTGAACATCGTCGACGCCGTCGGCGGCGTTCGGATGTGCCTGGACCGGGACATCAAGGACGAGAAGTCGGGCGCCGACCTGCTCCGGGGCTGTCAGACGCTGAACGGCAAGCAGGCGCTCGCCTACGTCCGTCAGCGGCACCAGGAGAAGGAGGGCGACCTGGGCCGGTCGAGGAACCAGCAGAAGTTCCTGGCGAGCCTCGCCCACCAGGCCGCCCAGCCCGACACCCTCTTCGACCCGCTGGAGATCGGTCCGGCCGTGCAGGCCGGCCTCGACACGCTCATCGTCGACAAGGGCATGAGCCTGAGCGATCTCGGCAGGATGTTCCGCGCCGTACAGAGCATCGCGGGCGGACACGGCAAGCAGCTCAACGTGCCCGTGTCCGGGATGGGCGTCCCCACCCCCAAGGGCAACGTACTGAAGTGGGACCCCATGAGGTCGGTGCAGTTGTTCGACGAGCTGCGGCATGACCGGCCGGTGACCGAGACGGGGAACCCGCCCCGCCCCTGAACCCATCGTCGCCGACGTCCTGGCCACGGCGGAAGGAGGCCGGCAGATCGCCGTCCTCACCCCGGAGGCCGAACCGCACCACCGCGGCTACCAGACGGGCACTCGGCGGGAGCCGTCGGCGGCGGGGCCGAACGCGCCGTCCCCGTCCCCGTCCGCGTACTCGTTGCCGAGTTCGTCCTCCGCCTCCAAGCCGAGGAGGACTGGGCTTCTCGTCGCCATGTCCCTCAGGAAGGGGGCGGAGCGATGGAGTACGAGACGGTGAAGGGGTTGTGCTCCATCTGCCGCAGGGCCCACGGACAGCCCGTGGGCATGCCGGCGGGTGGATGGGCCCAACTGGACGTCTCCGGTGTTGCCGGCCCCGCTCAACTCCGGACGCCCACGTGCCCTGACGACGGGACGGTCACGGGCGCGTGTCGAAGCGGTGCCGCAGGGCTCCGGTGGGGCCGAGTGTGCTGGTGGGGCCGCCGCGATCCTGCTGATCAGTGGTGCAGCCCGACAGGGCGATGACCACGGTGGCGGCGAGCGCCAGCCCGTACGCGGTCCTTGGTGACAGCCCCGGTGACGCAGGCCGTATTGCCGGTCCGGATGCCGTAGTTGCTGCCTTCCGTCCTGGACATCGCGATGGCGACCAGCAGATCACCCACAGAGAGATGGACGGGACCGGCGATGCGTACGAGGACGGGACGTACATCTGCCGGGCTGATGCTCCCCTGCACGCGAAGCTCGTTGAGCGCGTGCTCGACGGCGGTGGCCTTTTGGCGGGCAGCGCTCTCGTCCCTTGGTGCCATCTCGCCTGACTGGCGCCCCCGGTTGTTGTCGGGGTAGTTCGGCGGGATGCCACTGCTCGGTGCCTGGGTGGTGGGAGAGGGGGAACCTTGCGCGCGCGGCGGGTTTCAGTCGGCTCGTTGACCTGGGGCCGCCCTTTGTTTTCCGGTTGACCGAGGGGCAGGCCAACTCACTCTGTACGTCGGGGGGTTCGGCCCGACAGGAGCAGGTCCACGATTTTCTCGGGGAGATCCTCGACGAAGACCACGCCTGTGACCACCTGCCGGTAGAAGACCGGTCCCGCGAGGATGTCCATGAAGATCTCGACGTCGACATCGGCCGGAATGTCTCCGCGCTCCACGCCGCGGTTGATCAGGACTTCGCAGTTGGCGCGGCGTTCGTCCAGGAAGTGCCGACGGAACCCTGCGAGGGTGCCGGGCTCGTGGGCGAGGTCACTCAACAGGGCTGGAAGCGCCGTTCCGGCGGGTGTCGAGGTGTAGTTGGAGATCGTCCCCTGGAGCCAGGCGATGAGGTCGTCGCGGGTGTTTCCGGTGTCGGGCACCGGGCCGGTGGACAGGGTGGCCCCCAGCGCCCAGCCGACGAGATTCCCCTTCGACGGCCACCAGCGGTAGAGCGTCGCCTTGTGGACGCCGGCGCGGGTGGCGACCTGTTCCATGGCCAGGCGCTGATACCCCTGTTCTGCCAGCACGTCCAAGGTGGCTTTGAGGATTGCTTCGCGTCCGCGTGGCCCCTCGGCGCTGCCTAGCGCGATGTGGTCCCGCTCTCTCGGTTTTGACATGAGAGCCATTCTCCATGCCAATATGTGCGACGCGACGTCGCGTCGCATTTGTGTTCCGGAGGAGAGACCGGAGGAGAGAAGAGAAGGGGTGGGCCTTGCCGGCACAACCCCGGCCGTTGCCGCGACCTCGCTCTGCGGCTGGCGGAGCGGTGGCAGGCCCAGACCTTTACTTTGTCTTTGCCCGCGCCGGCGATAGGTATGCGTGTGTCTGAGGCGAAGTTGCTCAGTCATCGTTTCGGGGTGATCCGGGGCATCACGGCTGCCTGCCTGCTGGGCGGGATGGCCGGCTGGTCGCTCACCGCGGTGGGGGCCATCGCCTCGGGGATGGCGGACGCCTACCGGGTGGATCTCGCAACGGTGGGGATCTTCACCACCGCGTTCGCGGCCGCCTACGCGCTCTGCCAGATCCCGGCCGGCGCCCTGGTGGACCGGATCGGTCCGCGAGGCGTCGGGGTGGCAGGGGCACTGGCATGGCGGTCCGTCTGGATCACCAGCGTCGTATTCGCCGCGGCCGGCCTCCTCGCATGCCTGGCGACCGCGCCTTCGCCGGGCCGGGGCGTGCGCCCCGGACCCGAGGGGGCACGGCGGTCCGTCGTGAAGGACTCGGAGCTGTACCGCCTGGCGGCGGTGCACACCGTGACCTTTGGAGGAGGCATCGTCCTGAGCAACTGGGCGGCGCTGATCCTGGATCGGCAACGCCGTCCTGGAACACACCCAGGACTGGGACTACGACTGCGTCGCCGGCCTGGTCCTCGGAGCTGTACCCATCGCCGTCGCCGCCATGGCCGCCGCCCACAAGAACGGCAGGCCGCTGCCGGCCGTCGCCATCCGCAAGGAAGCCAAGAAGCACGGCCTGGGCCGCCGCACCGAGGGAGTCGACCTGGCCGGGCGGCGGGTGCTTCTGGTGGAGGACACCTCCACCACCGGCGGCTCGCTCCTGACCGCGGTCGAGGCCGCGCGCGCGGAAGGAGCCGAAGTGGCCGGCGTGGTCCTGCTCGTCGACCGCGGGGGAAGCCGCGCCATCGCCGAAGCCGGTCTGCCCGTCCGCTCCGTATTCACCGCCGACGACCTGCTGTAGGGACACCCCGTGACACACGCTCACCACCCGCACGACACCACGAGAGCACCCGCCACCGCGCGCCCGCTCCCGCGCAGCATCGCCGTCTACACCGGCTCCGCCCTCGGGGCCTCGCCCGCCGTCGCCGAACAGGTCCGCGCCTTCGGCTCAGCCCTCGCCAAGGAGGGCATCACCGTGGTCTACGGCGGCGGGCGCGTCGGGCTCATGGGTGTCCTCGCCGACTCCGCCCTCGCCGCGGGCGGCAAGGTCGTCGGCGTCATGCCCCGATCCCTCGTGAACAGCGAACTCGCCCACACCGAACTCGACGACCTCCAGGTCGTGTCCACCATGCACGAACGCAAGGCGCGCATGGCGGAGCTCGCGGAGGCATTCGTCGCACTCCCCGGCGGCTCCGGCACGCTTGAGGAGTTCTTCGAGGTGTGGACCTGGGGCCAACTCGGCCTGCACACCAAGCCGGTCTCCCTGCTGGACATCGACGGCAGCTGGCAGAGCCTGGTGGCGATGCTGCAGGACATGGTCAACGGGGGCTTCCTCGCCCGGCGTCACCTCGACGGACTCGTCATCGCCAAGGACACCGACAGTCTTCTTCAGCAACTGTCGTCCTGGACCCCACCGCAAGCGAAGTGGACATGAACGCAACCCGCACCCTTCAGTCCGTCGGCTGGATCTGCATACGCGACGGACGACTGCTCGTCGTACGCTCCGTCGGCCGTGACGCCTTCTACCTGCCCGGCGGCAAGATCGAGCCGGGCGAGAGCCACCAGCAGGCCCTGGTCCGGGAGGTCAGGGAAGAGCTCACCATCGAGCTCGCCCCACAGGGCCTGGCTCCTGCCATGCTGGTCAGCGCAACCGCCCACGGCCTGGACAACACCCAACTGCACATGCACTGCTACACGAGCCCCGGAAACGGCGAGCCGAAGCCCGCGCGGGAGATCCAGGAACTGGCCTGGGTCGACTCCCACGACACCAGCCGTTGCGCACCGGCCGTGGTCACCGTGCTGCGCAATCTGCACGCCCAAGGACAATGCCGTTGACGGCACCCCGGCCCCAGGCCGTCGACCGCCCCCTCCTCCACCCCATCCGGGGTGTCCTCGCCGAGGAGGGGCGCGCAGCCAAAGGCGCCCGGGCACCCCATCCGAACCCAGACACCCTCGTCCGTGGGGCCGCCGGACACGCCGCCCTCCCGGTGGCGCCCACTCCCGACTTCTACATGCTCGAACAGCGGCACGGCCAGGCCGTGCTCCAGCGCGGCCTGGTGGGCGCAGTGGACCTGGCGGCCGTAGCCTCACGGCGACTGCACAAGCACGAAGGCGTCATAGACGCCCAAGTCGCCGTGTAGGAAAGGCTGCTGCGGCACCGCGGCGGGAACGATGAGCCCATCCTGCTCATGGCGCCGAGCCTCGGGACCGTCAGCGACTACCTGGACCGCCTGGCCACAACCCCGCCGGACTCGGTGACCGTCGCCGGGGACGGCACCGAGCAACGGATCTGGGCCTGCCACAACCCCGAACCGATCGCCCAGGCCCTACGGCTCGCGGATCCGCACTTGTTGGTGGCCGACGGACACCACCGTCTGGAGGCCGCACTGCGCTTCCACCGGAACAAGAGCAACGACGACTCGGGCCCGGCAAGCCGCATCCTCGCCCTCGCCGTGGACTCCTCGCGCTTCCCTCCCAAGCTCGCGGCGATCCACCGGACGGTGCCGGACATCGACATCGGACAAGCCGTCCGTACGGCGTCACGCTTCGCCCGCGTCCGCCGGCTCCCGACCCCGTTCGAGCCCCCGCACCCCGGACACCTGGTCCTGTGCGCGGAAGGCCAGGCATGGGAGGTCTCACAGATCTGCCCGTCCCTGACCGACAGCCGACTGCGGGAACTGCCCCGGCAGTGGCACGACCTTGACGCGGCGCTCGCCACCCATGTGCTCATCCCGGAACTGTGCGCGGCCCCGTCGGTGGAACGCCCCTTCTCCTACACCCACGCCCTGCCCAGCCTCACGGCACGAGGCCAGGTGGGCGTCGTCCTGCCCCGCCCGACACTTGCGCAGATCTGGCGCTGCGCCGAGTCCGGAGTGGCGCTCCCCAGAAAGAGCACCTCCTTCACCCCGAAGCCCGAGCCCGGACAGATCAGCTACCTCTTTGAGTACGAGTACGAGTACGAGCACGAGTCGAGATGGGAGACAGCGGGAGTGTCCTGATTCAGGTGACCACGCGAGCACCGAGCGTTCCACCTGGTCGACCGATACAGACATGCCCCGCTTATAGGGGCTGTCGTGACAGATGAGAGGGTCGTGCGGGTGAGCGAGACACCGAAGAACACCCTGCAATACCGCGTTGACGGGCCAGAAGACGCTCCTGTCCTGGTCGTGGGTCCCTCGCTGGGTACCACATGGCACAGGTGGGCGAAGCCGTCTTCTGGCGTCCATGTGGTCCAGATCGGGAGCGTTTGACCGAGTTGAGATCTTGCTGTCCAGCCGCGTCAACGCTGTTGGTGACACGGGCGTGACAGATGCTGACCCCCGTCGGTCTGTTTCGGCGGGGGTTCTGTCTGCGAGGTCGAAGGCGCGGCGCTGGTCGGCGGCGGCTTGGGAGGAGATGCTTCCGGCAGGTCGTGGTGGCCCAAGAATTCGAACAACTGTAGGCGTCGTGGTGCGGGATGGCTACGATCGCAGTCGTCCGCCGTGGCCTGTTGCGGGGGCAGATAGTGCAGCAAGTGGGCGTCGGATGACCAATGAGGAGCTATCTGGAGAGGCGGCCGATGATCGCACGAGTGTCCGTAATAGCCTTGGCATTCGTTTGGATGCGTTCCCGTGTCTAGGGCCGGTTGAGATCTGTTGGTTTTGTGGTTGAGGCTGCTTCCGGTGGCGCGGGGCAAGCGATAAGGATGAGCGCGTACAGCCCTGCTGGGGAGAGCGTCGGTGCAGTACGAGAGCGGGTTGGTCGATGGCAATCGCGGCACGAGAGCCCTTGGGTGTGGTTGCGGGAGCGCTGGCTCCCGGCGAACTCGTACCCCGCGATGCGAGCCTGGCGGTTGTTGAAGCCGAGGGGGCGAAGGTCGTTGCGGCCTACCGATTCGAGGCGCGAGAGCGGGAGCGACGGGCGGCTGCGGGTATGCCACCCCTGACGCGACCGGATGCCCTGAACCTCTTGATGGCGCTGCCGCTCGGCGAGCCTGTTCCTGCCGGATCACTGAACGGCAGGGAACGCCGAGCGTTGAAGTGCCTGCCGAAGGGGGCGGTGGTCCGACGCGACGGATTGATTACCCGTCTGGCAACCCAGCCGGTCCATGTCGACATGGTGTTCGTGCCCGGACGCAGCTGGGAATCGGCGATGGAGCGGGCCGAGCGGTTCACGCCATTCACTGCTCGTTCCGTATTGATCGATGGCGCGTTGCGGCGCAAGGACGAGGCGGTGATGCGTGCTGACTTCTATGGCATCGGATTGCTCCACGTCCAGGGGGATGCGGTCGAGGTTGTTGTGCCACCCAGCCCCTTCGTACGCAAGCGCCATACGGTTGCTGGCTGGAAATTCCTGGAAGACGTCCACTGTCAGCTCCCCTGAGGGGGTGCATTTGGCTATGGAGCGACGGGCAGCGTCGCCCATGTTTTGAGCGGTGCGGGTACTTGGAACCCGGACTTGTGACTCGCGCCTACTCCGATGCGCTGGTTTTCCAGTGCGTAGCGGTCGACGGCTGCGGCGCATTTGTTGCGCCACCACGTCTTACGCTCGGAGCCGGTTCGGTAGCTGGCCATGTCGTTGACCCATGCGCTCCAGGTGTGGATGTTGTGGTTCTCGGCCTCGCGCCGCGTTTCACCGTCGGAGAGGTAGAAGCTGTCGAGGCTGCGTCCGTCGCACTCCTCGCAGTCGCAGGTTGCCGGATCGGCATTGCCGTAGACCTTGGACAAGAATTCGGCGCCCTTGAAGCACATCAACTGCGGCATCAGGATGTGTGGGTACGCGGGGCCGCCACCGCGCTTGCCTATCAGGGCCTTCTCGTCGGGCGGTATCGCGTGTCGGAGCGAGCTTTGGACGCCGATTCCGGCGCACAGGGCGCCGTGCGCCATCACGTCGAGAGCCGCGAGGTCTGTGCGCAGCAGTGACATGTGCTCGACCTCGGTGAACAGTCGGCGCAAGTTGGCTGGGACGTCCTTCGTCTGTCCCATTGGGTCGAACTGACGGAAGAGGATGACTGCCTTCGGGTGACGGATCTTGGCGCAGACCGCGATCAGTTGGCCGATGTTCTCCCGGTTCAGCCAGGTGACATCGATCGGAAGGGAGACCAGCGTGTCGGCTCGCTCGATCCGGTTGGCTTCCCGCAGTACTGCCTTGAGGGCACGGGAGTTCGCCGGCGGTATGTAGCCGGTGGGTGTCAGTGCTGCGCTTGCTCCCCGAGCCTTCTGGAAGTTCAAGGAGTCGTCCACGGCGCCGAACAGTTCGTCGGGGGGAGCCATGAACGGCTCCTCCGCCGTTGCCGTGTAGGTGGCGTACACGGCGCTGTCGATCAGCAGTGTGCCTGTGAAGCCGACGTCGGCGCGGAGCTGGAACGCTCGAGTGTCGGCGTTGGCACCGGTCATGACCACGCCGCCCAGGTCATCATCCAGGGCAGGACGAGGCCGGGGAACTGGCTGGGTATGTTCGTGTAGCAGTACACGTCCCTGCAGAAGCGGCACCGCTGCCACGGTGTGGTCGAGCGTCTTCACGGCGGGCGGTCGCCGCCTGGGATCGGGGGCGTTGCTCATGAATCACCTCGCAGAAGGGTCCGGCACGTCCTTGTGTCCGGACGGAGAAGAAGCGCACAAGTAGATCTCGTGGAACTCCTCACGACCCAGGCCCGCCAGGTGAGCGGTCTCGGTCGCACTGAGGTGGTGCTGTTCCTCAAGCCGGATGACGGCCTGAGCGATACGGCGCGGGGTCTCGCGCCGGATGACGATTGGTTCGTTGGTGCGGTAGCCGAGTGCGGACAACTCGACCATGAGCGTGCGGTACTGCCATTCGCTGATCACGCCCAGGTCCACGGCCCGCCGGATGAGAGCGGCCATGGAGACTCCCCAGCGGGCTTTGAGGTCCATGAGGCGAGCGACGTCGATGCCGGGCTTGAGCTCGCTCAGGATCACCTCGTGCGGCATGAGGAACTCGGCGGCGAACCGGTCGGCCTGGGTCTCCTGTGCACGTCCCTCGCCTGGCTCGCGGTGCATGATCAGATGGCCCAGCTCGTGAGCGAGACTGAAACGTGAACGATCCCCAGGCGCAGTGGAGTTGAGGAGCATCAGCGGCGCCCGGTCGTGCGGCCACTGGCTGACGGCGTCGAGTTCGGTGGTGCCCAGATCGCGGACGACGACCAGGGCGCCGACGTCTTCGAGGAGCGTGACCAGGTCGTCGATGGGACCGATGGGAACGTTCCACTCGTCGCGCAGCGTCTCCGCGGCGTCCGCGGGGGTGTCGAAGTCGTTGACCTCAATGGGCCTGAACCGGTGGGGGCGACGGAGGGCCGCTGCCTGCGTCACTGCTTCGACCTGGAGGCGGGTGAGCGCCAGCGTCGCATGGATCCGGCGCAGTGCGGGGGCTCCTAGGGAGGCCCGCTTGCGGTGGTGTACCAGCCCGATGCCTGCCCCGGCCGTTTCAGTGGCCTGGCACAGTATCTCGGGTGTGAAGCGAAGCGCGGCGGCGAACAGGAGGACCCGCTCGGCCCGGACCGGGATGCGTCCGGCTTCGGCCCGGCTTACGTACCCCTGCGTGATGCGGTTGCCCTCTACGTGCGACATCTGTTCGGCAAGTTCGGACTGGGTCCACCCCCGAGAGTCGCGCGCCAGGGCAAGCATGGCGGGATCCGCCAGCAACCCTTGCTGATCACTCACAGTCCACCTCCAGTCCTGGCAAGTTTCAACTCCACTGAGGATACACGGTTTTATTTCCAAAAATATTCCGCGCATGATCCGCAGAGTGCGATCTCTCCAGGGGTATCACGCACCACTGACAGTCCAACTGAGCGTTCCATGAGTGGTGTTGGGCGAAGCCTCTGGACGCACACCCAACGGGGCAGCGCTGCTGCCCCGTTGGCTCGGTGCCGATTCGGTAGGGCAACCTGCCTCTCGGCCGCTGTCTGGGGATGATCCGTCGTGAGCCTGGCGATGTCCTCGATGGCAGAAGTAGAGGCCGTCACGCGACCGGTTCGGCCGGGGCGGCGGCGCCCAGCACTTGCGTCCATCCCGGGCCCGCAAATGGTCACCCGCTCTGCTGACGGTCTCTGACGCGGCTTGACCGCAAAGCTGCGGGGTGTGTCGTTTGCCTGCGGTGTCTGCGCCCTCGGCTCATCGCATTCCCGAGAGCCGTCGCCCATGCCGGCGTTCGCGCGGGGCGCGTTGAAATGCGCTGACGCACGGTTTTTGGCGCGTGGTGGTGTGGCGGGGTAGAAGCGTCTGGCTGTCGGGAAGCATGACGTTCAGCACTGCTGCTGCACCGTGGACTGGCTCCTGACTTTTGTGACCGACGTGTCCTGACCATCCTGTGTCGACGCGGGGCGAGGCAGTGAGCTCAGACGCCGGACCGGGCGAGCGTGTCCAGAGCACTGCATTGCGGGCGCCTCCTGCACGGTGTCACTTGTGACCGCTCTCCGGGCCGGCGGCGAGCCTTGTGAGTGGGCGCTGAAGGGGGTGAATTGGCCATCGAACCGCCAAACCCTCAGCAAGGCGTGGACCACTGTGCGCGTGGCGGAGAGGTGGTGCTCGGAGTCGATTCGCATCGTGATGTCCACGTGGCGGCTGTGGTTTCGACGGTGGGGGAGGTCTTGGCTGTTGAGCGCTTCCCAACCACGGCGAGTGGTTATCGAAACCTCGTCGAGTGGGCCCTTTGCCGCGGCGTGGTGCGGCGGGCGGGGGTGGAGAGTTCCGGCAACTACGGGGCGGCCCTGTCTCGATATCTGCTGTCTGTAGGCATCGCGGCGGTGGAGGCTCCCGGCCCTGGCCGATCGGCCAGGCGCCGACGGAGTAAGTCGGATGAGGGCGATGCCGTGGCTGCTGCCCGCTCTGTGCTCAGTGGCCGTGCTCAGTGGCCGGTGAAGTCGGGGAGTGGCCCGGTCGAGATTGCCCGCATGTACCTGATGGCCAAGGACTCTGCGGTGAGCGCCAAACGGCAGGCCGTGAACCAACTCAAAGCCCTCTTGGTCACGGCCGACCCGGCCCTCCGAGACGAGTTGCGGAGCCTTTCACGCCGTGGGCTCGTCCTTGCCTGCCTGCAGTTACGCGAAGGCGGCGAGGGGATGGACCCGGTGGTGAGAGCAACGAGGTTCACGGTGCGGGTGCTGGCCGAGCGCATTGAGCAGCTCGGTGTGCAGGCTCGAATGCTGGAGCAGCGCCTGGCGAACGTGATCGGAACGCACTACCCCCGCCTCATGGACTCTGTCGGAGTCGGCCCTCACAGCGCAGCGGTGTTGTTGACGGTCCTGGGTGACAACAGCGAGCGAATGCGGGGCGAGGCGTCGTTCGCGGCGTTGTGCGGGGCAAGCCCGGTCGAGTACTCCTCGGGCAGCAGATGCCATCGCCGGCTCAACCGTGGCGGCAACCGGCAGGCCAATGCCGCCTTGCATCGCATCGTGCTGACCCGGCTGCGCTGGGACCCGCGGACCCAGGCGTACTACGAGCGGCGGGTGGCGGAAGGGAAGACCCGCCGGGAGATCATCCGCTGCCTGAAGCGGTATGTGGCCCGGGAGGTCTACCGCCTTGTCCAGGGGCAGCGGCAGGGCCCGGCTTGCTCGTGAACGGCCCTCTCGCCCCCTGGCCGGTGAGGGGGGGGCTCTGCTCGGGGCGTGAGGTGGTCCGCATTCGACTGAGATGTCGAGGATCACGGACGTGGTCGGAGGGCGATCGCGTGGTGACCACCGTGCCCCGGAGAACGACTGGCGGTCGTCTTCTCGCGTCTGCGGATACGGCCCTCGACCACGCGTGAAGCGTTGGTCGGGACGACAGGATTTGAACCTGCGACCCCTTGACCCCCAGTCAAGTGCGCTACCAAGCTGCGCCACGTCCCGATGCCCGTCTGACCTGGTGTTTCCACCGGTTATTCGTGCAGGAAAACCATATCAGGGGACTGCGCGTCCTCGGCCGATCACAAGTGGGTGCCGGGATCCGGTCAGTGCGACCGGGTGCCTGAGCATCAAGGGGTTCCTGCCGTTGTGTCGACGGCTGCGTCGTGCACATGCGCAGCAGGGTCCGGGGTCTCCGCTGTGTATGTCGCTGGGGCGTGCGGGGTGGCTGTGTCGGGGGGTCATGAACTGCGAGGGGGCGTAGGGATGTTCAGGTGTCCCGGTGCTCGCTCAGAACAGTGCCAGGCCCTCGCCGCTGGTGTCCGCGATGACGGGCCGGGGCCGGTTGGGGAGGCCGTCCAGGCGGTCGGGACCGGCTGCGGCGGCCACGGCAGGGGCCGTTTCGGCCAGCCAGACACGAAACCGCTCGGCGGCTTCGCGGTAGGGGACTTGTGCCAGGACGCGGTGCTCACCGGAGGGGCAGAAGTCGACGGCGACCGTGAACAGGCAGGAACGCGGGGCGTTCTGACTGCCCGTCCAGGACACGCGCAGTGTGCCGCAGGGCTTGCGCCCGCGGGGTGCGGGGTGGGTGGGGCGCAGTGATCGGCAGGCTGTGTGGGCGGTCCATGCGGCGAGGTGCGGCAACGGGAGGGTGGTGCGGGCGCGGCAGCCGGGGCAGCGGTGCCAGTGGAGGAGCCAGTCCTCGGCGTGGGTGTGGAAGAGGCGTGTGTAGCGGCCGGCCACGCGGATGTCGTTGCTGTACAGGTGGTCGGGGCGCTCCTGGGTGTTGCAGGACTGGCAGACGGGGGCGCGGACGTAGCCGTGTTCGTGGCAGTGGTCGAGGACGGTGGCGGGCGCGGTGTTGCAGACGGCGCACGCCCACCCGGCCACCCTGCGGGAGGTACCGGGCTTCTTGCTGAGCACCGAGTACGCCTGGCCCGCCAACTCCCCGTTGTACGAGCGCAGTGAGGTGACGGAGTCCTCGGGGCCCGTTGTTCGCCGGCTGTCGGCATCGGGGGCCTGTCGGGGATGGGGAAGCCCCGTGACGGCTGTGCCTGCCTGGCGGCTCTGCGGGGCGTGCGCCCGCTGTGTTTCGGCGTGTTCGGCCGCATCCAGCAGCCTGACCACCGTGCGCGGCAGCCACCACGTCCGCTCCGTCCCGTCGCGGACCTGCTCCACGAGCAGCTGTCGCCAGTCGATCCCCGCTAGATGGTACGGCCGGCTCTCTTCGCGTCGTGCCGTGTGCTCGTGGCCGCCTGACTGACACAGTTCCCGCGCGATGCGCAGGCGCCAGCGCAGGGGTGCTGCCTCGGTGCACTCCTGCCGCGGCGCCCCGCGGAAGGGGCCGATGCGGACCAGGTCCCGTCGGTCCATCCCCACCGCGGTCAACTCCGCGGCCGCCCGGCGCACTTCACCTTCCGGAACACCCCACTGACCGCCGCTCGCTTCCACCGTCGCCACCGCATGGGCGCCGAGCAGGACGTACCCCGTCCGGGCGCGGGAAGGAGAGCGGGTGAATGCCCCAGAAGCCGTCGGCACAGTACCGTCGGCCGTCAGATCAACCCACAAAGCGTCCGCGACGCCCAGGCTGATCAGACCGCCTGCGCGACCGGTCATGACACGCTCCGACATAGCAACAGGCTAACGGCCCGTAACACGGCGACGGTGCTCCCGGCACATCGGTCAGCTGGGCCGCCACCCGAAACTCCCTCCTCATGATCCGGGGTTGGTGTGCGGTGAGCATGGCGGTGTCCGCGACGTCGGAGGTCAGAATCGTGATCCGTCCGGGCTGGGTGAGCGCGGTAGTGCAGGGCATGGCGTCAATGGCGTATTCGTGGCCGTGGAGCCTGGCCGTGCGCAGCAAGGTGGCGGCGGACTCGGGGAGGGAGTGCCTGCGCAGCCGGTTCGACCGGCGGTCGAGACAGGGACCGCTTCAGCACGGTGTCATTGGCCCTGAGGTGTGCGGTGGCGGGAGCCGTTGCCGCGGGCCGCGCCGACGCCCTGTACATCATCTCCGCGGGGTGCAGTCCACTCGCGGCAACCTCCTTCTGCTTGGTGGCGGTGCTCTTCGAGGAGCGATGGGAGCCTGTGGCTATGTCGCGAAGTCGGGTGGTTGGGGCCCAGGGAGGTTGAGGTCGGACAGGAGTTGGAGTGCCAAGTCGAAGGGCTGGTTGCGGGGGCCGTGGGGTACGGAGGCGGCGGCTTCGAAGCTGCGCTGCGCGGCGAGAGCTCTGGGTCCGACCAGGCCGGTGAGCCGATGATGCCGCCAGAGCGGAGTGGTGGGTCGGCGGGCGTCCACCACGATGAGGTCGGGACGACGCCAGATGACCAGCGCCCAGGCTCCGTTGCTGGAGTCCGAGCTGGCCCAGGCGCCGACCAGGGGCGCGTCTTCCGCTGCGCCGACGGCTTCGAGGGCCATCAGCGCCGGGTTGCTGAACGAGCCAGTGACGTGGAGCAGTTGCTGCCCGTGGCGGCGGACGTTGCGGTCCTTCTCGGTGAGAGTTCTTTCGGCGTCGTCGACGGGGTCGGCCTGGACCACGTCGGACGCTACGTCGAGGACAGCTGTCTGGTCGACGGCCGGGCCGAAGGCTGTGTCGAGCAGTGCTGTGTATTCCGTGACGTACGCGGACTCCGCGGCGGGCAGCAGGTGGCTGACCGCCTGGGAGGCTTCGTTGAAGGCGACGGTCTCGGGGGTGATTTCGTACCGCGGGGCATGGCTTCGCAGCACGGCGAGGGCGACGGCGGCGAGGCTGCCGATCTGGGGCTCGACCTGTTTGGAAAGGTCTTGTCGGTCCAGTGCGCGGACCGCGCGGGAGAGCAGGGACACCCAGTCGGAGTCTGTCGGAGGCCAGGCGCCGGCCGCGACGGTCCACAGGGTCAGCCGGACGACGAGCATCCGTTCCGGAGGACCCAGATGGGGAGCGAGAGCCACCAGGCGTTCCACCCAGCGGCGGTACCGGTGGCGGACTTCCTGGTCCGCGCGCCGGAGGTCGGGCAGCGCGGCGGCATCCACGCCGGTATCAGCCGCTGTTGCCACGGCCTCGGCGTCGTCCTCATCGAGGGTGGGCTCGATGTCGTCGATGAACCGCTCGTCCCAGGAGACCGGCAGCAGATCCTGAAGAAAGGCTTTGCCGGCACCGGCGGGCAGGGGGAGCCCCAGAGCGAAGCGGGTGAGCGGATGCCCGACGCGGCCGGCGCATTCGTCCAGGTACCGCTCCCAGCTGTCCCCCGCGACGTCCCGCGGCGCGGCTGCGACTGTACCGCTGGTGCTGCTGCTCGCGGATACGCCCGCATGGGCGGGGGACAGTCCCGTACGAAGGGTTGTCAGGTCGCCCAGGAACCGTTCGGCGAGCCGGGGGTCCGCAAACAGGTCGGGCGGCAGTGTCGTGGGGGTCTGGGCGCGGGCCGGCATCAGGCGGCGCAGCGCGCAGTCAGGGTCGACGACGAACACGATGTTACCGAAGCGCGGTAAGCCGTCGTTGTCGAGGACCGCCAGGCGCACGCGGCTGCCCGCATCCGCCGAAGCCGTCACCGTCAGCGTGGTCTGGGCGGGCGGGACGTCGGCGAGGCGCTCCCATGTCTCCGGTGGCGTGGCCGCTTGCGACAACTGCAGGTATGCAGGGGCGGTGAGCGGGCGGGCCAGGCTGATGTCCAGGCCGTCCGGTACGCGCAGGGCGCCGAGCAGCAACGGCCCGTGGTTGGCAATGGGGCGGGGGAGGGAGGCGGCCGTGCGTAGCCGGGCGGCGGGCTCATCGGTGCCGTCCGGCAGGAGGGTGGTGGGGATGGGAGTGATGATGCCGAGTTCGCAGTTGCCGCCGTCGCCCTGGGAGCGCAGCAGGGCCGCGGCGGACAGGTTCGGACTGCCAGTCAGCGCCCACCGCTGCCCTTGGGAGGCCCACTCGATGAGCTTTCCGTGGCGGTAGCGCTGGTCGTGGTCGCTGATGACCCGCCCGTCGTACTCTTGCACCAGGGCAGCGACCGACGGGCCGTCGAGGTCGGTGAGTCCCGGCTGGTAGGAGAGGGTGAACCGGCGCGGACGCATGCGCTCCAGCAGCTGCCGCAGGGCCTGGGAGCGCTGGTCGTGGAACGGTGCGAACACGGCCAGCTCGTCGACTGGTCCGTGGGGCAGCTGGTTGATGAGGGGCGCGTGCAGGCTGTTGATGAAACGGACCTGCGGCGCCGTCGGCGTCCTGCCATGGTGGAGCCGGTCCAGCAGCGCCGCGACCCGCCCCAGTGCCTGCGGCACACCGGCGGAGAACTCCACCTTGTCCGGAACGTCGCGCAGCCAGGCGGACAGGTCCGGGAGCACGGCGGGACTCTGCTCGCTGTTCACCCGAAGGACCGTCCATAACTCGGCGTTCGCCTGCCAGCCGGACAGGGTGGTGTTGCCAGAGCCCAGCGCGATGGTGGCGTGCTCCGCTCCGGCCAGCACCACCAACTTGGGGTGGAACGCGGCACCGTGTGCGTAGGCCAGCCCGGCGAGATAGCTGCGGCCGGCCCGCCGGACGGACCGGGGGTCGTTGCGGGCCATGGCGACATCACCCGCCACCGTGACGCGTGCGCCGGTGGCCTGGGCCACGCCGAGGACGACCTCCTCGAAGAAGCCGAGATCGGCAGTGAAACTGAGGAAGAGCGCCTCTTCCAGGCCCGGTCTGCCCGTGCGCCCCTCGTCGAGAATGAGGGACAGCGGCGAGGTCAAGCCGGTGGGCGGCTCCAGCACGCCCGGCGCCAGTGTGGTCTCAGTCAACGAGGGCCTTCCCGCTTCTGGTCACCGACCAGTGCTGGTCGTCGTAGCGCAGGACGCCGCAGGTGGCCAGGACACTCCCGAGCTGGTCCAGCCGCAGCCCGACGTCCCCGCGCCCCTCCTTGCTGGTCCGGTACAGCAGTCCGGCGTGCTCATGCAACCGGGTCGGCAGCCACAGTGAGCCGTCGGCGCCACGGCGGGCCTTGGACAGCGCGATCCGCTGCGACCGTGCCACCAGGTCATGGGTGAGCTGGCGGGCGACATCGCGCAGGTTCATGGGCCGGGCCTCCTCCAACCGCCGCTGGACCCATTCGGGGCCGAGCTCGACACCGCGCTGCCCGAGGAAGGCGTCCCGGACCCGGCCGGTGAGTTCACCCGTCCGGAGTGCACTGGTGGCGAGCACCCGCAGCTCGGCGAGAGGCAGGGCCTCGTCGGACGCCCGCAGGGCGTGCTCGGCGGGCAATGGCACACCGGTCGTGCTCTGTGTCGCGGGCAGGGAGGACAAGAACGCGTCCACCGTCATGTCAGGCAGCTCTTCGGCGAAGCGGTCGGCCAGCTCCTCGACCGGCAGCAGCCCGTCGACCTGCTCCACCAGCCAGGACCACAGGCGGCGCCACGCGCCGACGGCATAGTTCCGCAGCGCCACGCCGCGCCAGGCAGCCGCGGCGTCGATGTCACGGGTCACCGGATCGGTGGTCAGGAAGTCACCGAAGGCGAGGACCTGGCCGACGTCCTGGGTGAAACGGGAGACGGGGTGGGTGGCGACCACGCGCGCCAGCAGCTGGATCGTCTGCCGCCGCGTAGCCGCACGGGAGCCCGCCTCGGCGGAGGCATTAGGCTCGCACAACAGGCGGGCCAGCCATGCACCGTCGGGCCGGTCGCCGCCAGCACACACGCACAGACGCTCGCCCAGCGAGGCGAGATCGCCGACGTACAGCGTGTCCTGGCGAGCCAGTTCGAGGACCTCGCCCAAGCCGTCACGGACTGCCGCCCGGTCGAGCCGCGGTCCGGGCACCGGCATGGGCCCCGTGCCCAGTATGCCGAGCTCAACCTCGGACCCGGCATACGGCCCCCAGAATCCCCAAGCGTTGCCTACGTACCCGCCCTTGCCGGGGACCTCGGCCTCGGCCACGGTGACCACCCCCGCCTCAAGACGCCGGGCCAAGGCATCGGCACCATGCGCACGCGGGAGCCACGCGAGGGCCTGGGGATGATGGGTGAACGACACGGCCGCCAGCGCCACTTCCGCGCGACGCAACAGCGTCTGGGCCGCAGGGACCGCCAGCCCCGTCTCCTCGGCGTGCGTTGCAACCAGCCCGTGCAGTGCGTAATAGCGGGCATGCGGAGTCACTGTTGTCACTCCCGGCACGAGACGCTCGACCATGCCCCCCACATGCCGTTCCACAGAGAGCGGGAAACGCCCCGCAGCAACGTCCAGCCCCGGCCGGCTCCACCCGGGGCCCTCCACGACCCCCACCTGCGATAGGCCCTCGCCGAGGGCCGCGGCCGGCTCAGCCATCGGATCCGCAGACGCTGATCGCAACCAGCCGACGGCCCCTGAGCGCAGCAACCCCCGCGCGGGTACGCCGACGTAACGCCCACGCGGATGCCCCGGCTGCCTCCACGCAGCGCTCACTCACTTCTGCCGCACTGGTACTGCGCCCGTCCAACTGCCGCATCCCCATCGCCCGAGCCGCCCAAGGAGGCGACTGAGCACCATTCTGACGCAGCCTCTGTCGCCGTGCGGACCTGAACCTGATCAACGGCAAGATAGCGGGGCAGGGCCAGTGCTCGACGTAGCCACCGCGGATGTTGTGGTGATCCTCGTACGACGGATCAACGCGCAGGACTCGGCCGGCGTCATGGGTCAAGAAAGTTTCAGTCGCACATGGGCTGGTCATGCCGCCAGCCCATTGGCTTCGTCTAGTTCGAGGATGTCGAGCAGGGATTCGCCCCAAGTGGCCCAGCGCACGAGCACGCACCAGCTGAGCAGGATGATGTCGTGCTGCCAGGCGAGCTTTTCGGCGTGCTTGCTGAAGGTGCCGTTGGTGATCAGGACCGCGATGTCAGCGTGGTGGATGGGGCGGGCGATTCCCATCAGCTCGCGGACTGCCGACACTCCCACGGGTGTGGTTCGTGTGGTGTGTTTGCATTGGAGACCGCCTTGCTGCCGCCGGGCGTTGTGGCGATGACATCGACGCCCCCGTCGTGAGGACCGCCGTGCCGCTGGTTGACTGCGAATCCGTCGCGGGCCGCCAGGTCGGAGATCAGCCGCTCGAACGGGCGGTGGGACATCTCCTGGATCTGCCGCAAGCTCGTGCTCGCCGGCGATGCCAAGAAGACCTGGGCCTGCTGCTCCTCGAAGGCCAGGGCATGGAGCAGCTCACGGTCCCGGGTAAGGAGAGCTTCGACTCGGCTGGCGGATTCGGCACGATGGTGGAGCAACTTCGCTGCTGCGTCGAGTTCCGGTGTGCTGCGAGGGTGTTGACGGTAGCGCTCCACACGCTCGACTCCGTGCGTCGACCGCAGCTCCTGCTGGAGCTGTTCGCCTTGAGCGACATCTTTCCTGGCCCAGTCCAGTTCCTGGGCCAGGAGCTTCCGGAGGCGCAGGGCGGCCAGAACACAGCGTCCGGTGGTGAGGGTGCACTCGGGATCGTCGAATGACGGGTCGTGTTTCGCCCGGCGGTCGGCGTGGTCGTGTTCTCGTTCGAGGTCGGCGCGGTGTGCCCGGAGCACGCGCAGGGCGCTCTCGATCAGGCGGTCCTCGGTGTTCCAGCGAACAGCGGCGCGCAGCGACTCGTCGTCTGCGGCAGCGATCCGCTGCTCCAACATCTCGTTGAGAAGCTCATCCTGGTAGACGGGCGCCGCGGCGCGCAGGGCATCGGAGCGCGTCACCGGACCAGCTCCGCGTTCGTGTGTACCTCGCAGGATCCCAGGACCGTATCGAGGGGAGAGGACCACGTCGCCCAGCGCTCCAAGCCCTCACGGCCCAGGAGCTGGACATCGCTGGTCTGCGCGTAGCGCTGCGCGGTGGCAGAGAAACGGCCGTTGGTGACCACGACGACGGCGGCCCCGGGGAAGTGGCGGCGTGCAAGAGCGGACAGAGGCTCCACCTCGGGGAGCCCGAGGGCGGGCAGCGGCGGTGGCGTGTAGTTGGCGTGGCCGACAACGGGGAGGTGTTTGGGGAAGAAGACCACGGGCTGGCCGTCGGGCAGGGAGGCGGTGACGGGCCGGTCCCGGCCGTCGTAGCCGGGCACGGGGTGCGGCACGCCTTCGGAGAGATCGGCGATCAGATCGAAGAAGTCGTCCGTGAGGTAGAGGTCGATGAGTTCCAGCGCGAGCCCGTCGCGCCCGCCGGCGGCTCGTTCGCGGAGATCCTCCTCCAGAGCGAGTTCCTGCAAGGTCCGGTTGTTCGCGGTGCGCAGGGCGTGGACGCGCAGGCGGGCGGCGCGGAGCTGGTGATGGAACGCGATGAGCGTCTCCAACGGGGACGGGGGGCGTGCATCAGGGAGTGACGTGGGTACGGTCGGCGGTGCTTCGTGGCTGCGCGCGATCCGGGCTCGTACTTGACTGGCTTCCGCCACGGCGACGGCGGCCTCCGCAATCTCCTCTTCCAGGGCACGTACGAGCGTGCGGGCCGCTTGGGCGGAGACCTCATTTATGTGCCATGAAGCAGGCTGAAGTACAGAACCGGATTGCGCGCGACCGCGCTGCTCCGCGTCGTCCTTCTCGATGGCGATGTCGTCCGCATGGGCCGTCAGCCTGCGGAAGATGTCCGCCGCGATATCCCACTCGCAGGCATGGAGGAAGGCTGAGTGCAGGTCAGTCTCGCTGGCTGCTGGTACCGCGTTAGCGAGGACAGCGCTACGCCCCGCATCGCTGAGCAGGGCCTGGATAGCCTGCTTCGGTAAGTCAGTGGTCACGGCGGGACTCTACTGAGCGGCACTGACAATATGCCGGTGCGGCCACCCTCGCTGCCTCAGCCCCACTGCCCCTCGCCACGAGCAAGCGCTACCCGACCCGACGATGCACGGTTCGCCGCCGCCGCCGCCGCCGCCGCCGCCGCCGACACCGACACCATGGCGAAGGCTGCGGTGATACTGCGCCGGTTGACCGGCGACCGCACCGGCCTGACGCACCGCATAAGCGGCGGGGAGCAGACGCTCGCCGCGGTGCTGGCCCGGCTGGAGGAGCGGGAACGGGTCTTTCCTGACCAACTGCTGGTGAGTCACGAGGAGGTCGGTGGCGCGCAGCGGCGATTACTCGCACCCATGGCGGCCACCACCACGCGAATGGTGTGGCGGCCGTCCGTACCCAATCATGCCCGCCACGGGCCCGTGCGCAGTGGCGCAGCAACCCTGAGAAGTGCTCCTACTTCAGCACTGCCCAGGCCGGATGCCACCCCGCGACCTGACCGAGCAGGTCACTGCAGAGGAGCCACACCCAGCCTCTTTGTCCGGCCAGCAAGTCGGCCCGACAAAGAGGTCGTTGCTCCCGGTGCCGTCGGCGTCGTTTGGGGCGGACAGAGGCCACCGTCAACGAGGAAGAGACACGCGAAATGCGAACCTACGCCTGGCTACGTGCCTAGTAGGACTCCGTTAGGTTGCAGGAGATCTTGTTGTTCTGCGCTGGTAGGGGCGGGACAGCGGTCGGTTGCAGGTGGTGCAGATTCAGCGGGCTGATCAAGGCGCGCTGCTCGGGGGAGTACGCGCGCTGGGGATGCATGGTCTCCAACGCGCACGCCGGCGCCGAAAACGGCCACCCGGAAGTCAAGGCTGTCCTCGATCAGCACCATCAGCAGCTGCGGGATGCTCTGCATGCAGCCCTGATCACTGCCGAGGCGCATGGGCGGCGCGCTCCTGGCGCCGGCCTGCTCGCATACGGCGTGAACCTGCGCTCACGCTCCGGCGCCAGGACTCCGGCATTGCAGGGGACGGTGGCCGCGGCCCTTGACGCGATCGGTGGGCGCACGGCGGCGTGATGTGCCACGCCGGTACCCACAGGTATCGCGTGGGTGCCGACACTCGTGCTCTCGGTTTCGGCTCAGCCGGTGCCGGGGAGAGCGTGGTGTCGGGCCGGGTCGGCCCACTGCCAGGACTGCACGTACGTGATGAGGTCTTGGGAGGGTTCGGCCAGCGGGAGGGCGTTGTCGTCCCCGAGTGCGACCGGCACCTCCGAGAGCGCTCTGCGACACTCGACGGCGATGACGTCGGCACCTCTCCCGCGCAACAGCTCGGTGGCGATCCCGGTGCCCGCACCGACATCGGCGACACACTGGTCAGGCGACGGCTCGTGAGCTCCTCGATGACTTCGAAGAGCGAGGGCGACAAGCCGGCCGACTGGCCGCGTACTGGGGCGGCCGCATTGAAAGATGGGGCGCAGGAGCTGGCTAACACAGGCCCAGCATCGACATACACGCCTCCTGGGCGACAAGAGGCGTCTCAATACCAACTCCGGTCAGTGGCTGGTGAGTTCGCCGGTGAGTCTGTCGTGGAGGGTGGCGCTCGGGTCGTTCAGGCCGGTGATCTCGACGGCCTTGCCCCGCTGGGCGTACTTCGTCTCTATCGCGTCGAGGGCCGCCACCGAGGAGGCGTCCCAGATGCGCGCGGCGCTCAGGTCGATGACGACCTTGTCGGGGTCGGTGGCGTAGTTGAACCGACCGACGATGTCGTTGGAGGAGGCGAAGAACAGTTCGCCGGTGACCCGGTAGACGACCGTCGTGCCGTCCGGGTCGGTCACGGCGGTGACTTCCGCGAGGTGGGCGACGCGCTTGGCGAAGACGACCATGGCGGTGATGGAGCCGACGACCACACCGATGGCCAGGTTGTGGGTGGCGACCACACACGCGACGGTGATGAGCATGACGGTGATCTCGCCGGCCGGCATCCGCTTGAGGGTCTTCGGGGCGATGGAGTGCCAGTCGAAGGTCGCGAACGACACCATGACCATGACGGCGACCAGCGCGGCCATGGGGATGTCGGAGACCACGGGGCCGAAGACGATGCACAGCACCATCAGGAACGTACCGGCGAGGAAGGTGGACAGGCGGGTGCGGGCCCCGGACACCTTCACGTTGATCATCGTCTGGCCGATCATGGCGCACCCGCCCATGCCGCCGAAGAAGCCGGTGACGATGTTGGCGATGCCCTGTCCTATGGACTCGCGGGTCTTGTTGGAGCGGGTGTCGGTGATCTCGTCGACCAGCTTGGCGGTCATCAGCGACTCCATCAGCCCGACCAGCGCCATCGCGAGTGCGTACGGCGCGATGGTGGTGAGGGTGTCCATCGTGAACGGCACGTCCGGCAAGCCCGGTACCGGCAGGGAGGAAGGTAGCGTGCCCTTGTCGCCGACGGTCGGCACCGCGATGCCCGCGCCCACGGTGATCACGGTCAGGATGGCGATGGAGACCAGCGGGGCCGGGACGACGGTGGTGATCCTCGGGAAGAACACCATCAGGACCAGGCCGCCGATGATCAGCGGGTACACGGCCCAGGGCACGTTCCGCATCTCCGGCACCTGGGCTATGAAGACCAGGACGGCGAGGGAGTTGACGAAGCCGACCATCACCGAGCGCGGGACGAACCGCATCAGCTTCGCCACCCCCAGCGCGCCCAGGGCGATCTGGAAGAGGCCGGCCAGGATGACCGCGGCGACCAGGTAACCGAAACCGTGCTCGCGATTCAGGGGCGCGATCACCAGGGCCACGGCGCCGGTGGCGGCCGAGATCATCGCTCGCCGCCCGCCGACTATCGAGATCACGACGGCCATCGTGAACGAGGCGAACAGGCCGATCGCGGGATCCACCCCGGCGATGACCGAGAACGAGATCGCCTCGGGGATCAGCGCGAGTCCGACCACCAGACCGCCAAGCACCTCGGTGCGCCAGACCTTCGGGTCGGTCAGCCAGTCGGGCTTGAGGCCACGCAGGCGCGCGCCCGGGGACACGGCGGGAGCGGAGGAAGGCAAGGCGGAGGGAACCTGTCGTCTCGGGCACACCCTGCGGCGGGCCGGGCGAACGGGAGGACGCGGACGGACCCGGGTGGGCGCCCGCGGACGGCTCCGTGGAGTGGAGCCGGAGGGAGTGGAAGGATGGAGCGGGGGCAGGCGCGGGCGGCGCGACCGGCTCACATGCAGGGGCGAAGCATCACGGCGGGCAGTCGGCGACGCTGGGCGTCATGGGCTCGCGCACGCACTTCTCCCGCAGGAATCGAATCTTCGCCGGGGGCACCATCGGCCCTGACACGTCAACGGCGGCTGCCCCAGGCGCTCCGCCACCCTTAACTCTACCTTTACGTCGGCGTGGCGATCGGTGGGTGCTGTACGTGATGCGGCAGCACTGGGAGACGAAGGGCCGGGACTACGGGCGTGGATGCCAAGCACATGCAGATTGGCGAGGTCGCCGCGCGGACCGAGTTGTCGTTGCGCACGATCCGCCACTACGAGGAGACCGGCCTGGTCGTTCCCTCCGCCCGTTCCCAGGGCGGCTTCCGGCTGTACACCCAGTCCGACGTCGCCCGCCTCATGGTCATCCGCCGGATGAAGCTACTCGGCTTCACTCTGGAGCAGATGCGCGACCTGCTGGGCGCCACCGACCGCCTGGACGCCGATGGCGAGCTGCCCAAGGCCGAGCGCGCGGTGCTGGTCGAGCGGGTCCGCGCCGAAGGCTTCGCCGCTACGCTGCGCACCCGCCTGGGGCGGGCTGCGGTCGCTCGGATCTGACGCTGCATCTTGCCCGCCGGAGGGCCTCCGGGCCGGCGGCCCTCTTCGGCGACGCGCGGGAATCGTCGGCAAGGCCGCCCGCCCGGGAGGGAGTTGAGTCAGTGGGGGTGTTGCGCGGGCGCGGAAGTCCGCGGGCTCAAGCGGGGGAGGGGTCCGTGCCGGGCTTCGCCGTGACGGGGCGGCGCGGGGTGGCCGTGCGCCTGTGGGTGCGTCGGCGGAAGATGATCAGGCCCGTGGCGGCGAATCCTGCGGCCCAGGCCAGTCCGAGGGCGAGGTAGCCCCACAGGGCGGTGTGCGCGAAGGCTCCGGCGGTGGCGAACTGCATGGGGCCGAACGACGGGAACCAGTGCAGGACGGGCTTGTTGGCGAGCGGGTTGCCCAGCGGGTTCTGCAGGAAGGTGTCCATCAGGCTGCCCATGATGATCAGGAAGAAGCCCTCCAGATCGCCCCGGACCAGGACGCCCAGGAGCAGCCCGAGCGCGCCGTAGGTGAGGGCGATGACGGTGAACGCGGCGAGGACGGCGAGCCAGCCGGTGACGGAGGGGCGCCAGAACGGCAGCAGGGCCAGGGCGGTGTAAACGGCGACGGCGAAGGCGACCGCGGCGACGGCCAGTGACTTTGCGCCGATCAGGACGGGCTGGCGGTATCCCGCGTGGACCAGACGCCGGTCGAAGGCGAGGGACTTGCGGACTGCGTCGAAGACGGCGAACCCGCAGATCATGGTGAGGGAGTTGAGGCCCGCCGAGATGAGTGTCAGGTGACCGCCGTCGATGTGCATGACCTGGCCGGTGGCGAATAGCCTGAAGTCCAGGGGGCGGTGCCCGGCCATGGCCGCCATCAGTAGATACCAGAGCGGCACGAAGGCGACGAGCAGGAGGGCGGCGAGCCGGTTGCGGGTCTGGTCACGGATGGAGAACCGCAGTGCGGTGGTGAACTGGCCCGATGCTGCGCGTAGTTGGTGCGCATGGAGAGCATCAGGGGCTGACATGGTGGGCCTCCGTCGCCTGGGTGCGAGGGGTGAGTCGGCCCTGGGCCAGGTCGGCGAGGGTGTCGAAGCGGTCCTGCTCGAAGACGAGGTGGGTGATGATCACAACTGCTGTGCCGCGTGCGCGCAGGTCGGCGACGAGTTCCCAGAAGCGCAGGTAGGTCTCCCAGTCGAAGCCCTGGTAGGGCTCGTCGAGCAGCAGGAGGTCGGGGTCGTGCAGTAGGGCGAGGGTGAGGTTGAGCTTCTGGCGGGTGCCGCCCGAGAGGTGTCCGGCGGGTGTCCGCGCGTACTGCTGGTAGCCGAGCCGGGCCATGAGCGCGTGGCCGTGGTCGAGGTCGGGCAGGCGATGGGCTGCGGCGAAGTAGCGCAGGTGCTGTTCGGCGGTGAGGTTGTCGTTGAGGACGGGATCCTGAGGGCAGTATCCGAGGCTTCCGGTGAGGCGGATCTCGCCCCGGTCCACGGGCAGGGTCCCGGCCAGGGCCTGGAGCAGGGTTGACTTGCCGGCGCCGTTCTCGCCGACGACCGCGACGAGCTGCCCGCGGGTGACGGAGAGGTCGACGCCGCGCAGCACCTGGTGCCGGCCGTACGCCTTGTGGATGTCGTGGGCGTCGAGCGTGCACGGGGGTATGGCGGTCACATCGGGTCTCCTTACGCTGTGGGTGGGTCTCCTCGGGGCGTGTCCGGGATCGGGGGTACGGGGGTGTTCGTGTCGTCGGGGGACGCGGTCAGTCCGCCGGCGTAGATGCTCAGCATTTCTGGGGCCCAGCGGGTGATGCCCTCGGCCGACAGCGGGTCGGTGCCGAGGACGTCGGTGAGGCGGTCGCGCAGCAGGAACAGGGCCAGGTCGTTGGCGAGCAGGAACGCCGCGCGGGCGTCGGGGTCGCGGCCGGGGGCGGCCAGTCCGGCGTCCGCCAGTTGGGCCAGTGCCGCCCGGCTGAGCTCGTACAGGCGGCGGAACAGCAGCCGTCCCGCGTCGGTGTCGGAGAGCAGGAGTCGGCGCAGGTAGCCGGGGAGCGGGGAGTCGGGCGGCAGGTGCTGTGCGAGGGCTTCGCTCAGCGAACCGGTCTGCGGGTCGAGCAGGTCGGCCCCGCCTTCGCCGGTGAGCTGGCCCAGCATCGCCTCGAAGACCGCGAGTACGTGCTGGTCGACCTCGGTGCGCAGGCCGTCCTTCGAGCCGAAGTGGTGCACGACGAGCCCCGGTGATACGCCGGCGGCGGTGGCGATCTGCCGCACGGTCACCGCGTCGGGGCCTCGCTCGGCGAAGAGCCGCAGGGCCTCGTCCCGGATGACCGCCCGCGCGGTCCGGTCGTCATCGCGCGTTGAACACATGTATAGCATGTTAAACGATTGTTCAGCCTACGTCGAGTGGTGGAGTCGTCGCCCCTCTGTGATGCATCCCCTTGACAAGCTTTGCATAATGCAAAATGGCGCGAGTAAGGGGAATGGCTGATGACCGAGACGATGACGAAGGCCGCCGGGGCGGCCGCCCCGCCTGGGGCGATACGTCCTGTGCCGTGGCGGGAGCGGGTCGGGGTGGGGGTGCGTGAGGCGCAGTGGGGCCTCGCTGTGCTCGCTCTGGTGATCGGGGCGGGGGCGGGGCTCGGCTCGATCGCGTTCCGCTGGCTGATCAAGACCTTCACCGGCCTGTTCTCCGGGCACGCGGACTATGCCGCCGCCGGGCATGCGGCCAACCCGCACGTTTCGTGGCTCGGTCCGTACTTCGTGCTCCTCGCGCCCGTGATCGGCGGGCTGCTGTACGGCCCGCTGGTGGACCGGTTCGCCAAGGAGGCGCGCGGGCACGGGGTGCCCGAGGTGATGCTTGCGGTCGCGCAGCGTGGGGGGCGTATCAACCCGCAGGTCTCTGTGGTCAAGGCGCTCGCCTCGGCGCTGACCATCGGTTCGGGCGGCTCGGTGGGCCGCGAGGGTCCGATCGTGCAGATCGGTTCCGCGCTCGGCTCGACGCTGGGCCGGATCGCGAAGGTCACCGAGGGCCGGATGAAGCTGCTGGTCGCGTGCGGCGCGGCGGGCGGCATCGCGGCCACTTTCAACGCGCCGCTGGCCGGGGTGTTCTTCGCGATGGAGCTGATCCTGCGCGACTTCGCCATCGAGTCGTTCGGCGCCGTGGTGATCTCCAGCGTCGCAGCCAGCGTGATAGGCCGGGCCGCCTTCGGTGACGTCGCCTTCCTGAACCTGCCCGCCTTCCATGTCGACCACGTCGTCCAGTACGGGCTGTTCGCCGTCCTGGGTGTCGTCGCGGGCGGCGTCGGCATCGGCTTCACCCGCATCCTGTACTGGATCGAGGACGCCTGCGACTGGGCCTGGCGCGGCCCCGAATGGCTGCGCCCCGCCGTCGGCGGTCTGCTCCTGGGCGTGGTGCTCCTGGTGCTGCCCGAGATGTACGGGGTGGGTTATCCGGTCCTGGAGAACGCGGCCGAGGGCAAGTACGCCGCCGCGTTCCTGCTGCTGCTCCTGGTGGGGAAGATCCTGGCCACCAGCCTGACCATCGGCATCGGCGGCTCCGGCGGAGTGTTCGCGCCCAGTCTGTTCATGGGGGCGATGCTGGGTGCGGCCTACGGGGCCGGGATGCAGACCCTCATGCCGTCGACGTCGGGGGCGGTCGGCGCGTACGCGCTGGTCGGCATGGGTGCGGTGTTCGCCGGCGCCTCGCGGGCCCCGATCACCGCGGTGGTCATCCTGTTCGAGCTGACCGGCGAGTACTCGATCATCCTGCCGCTGATGCTCGCCATCGTCACCGCCACTCTGACCAGCAAGCTGCTCTCCCGTGACACCGTTTACACCCTCAAGCTGCGCCGCCGCGGCATCGACCTCGACGGACCGGCAACGGGCGCAGTACTCGGCACGCAGCAGGTGGACGAGGTCATGGAACAGGCCCCCGGGGCGCTCGCCGTCGACGCGGGACTGTCTGTGGCGGCTATGGAACTGTCCTTGTCCGCGCACGGTGTGCTGCCGGTGACTGACAAGGAAGGCCATTACCTGGGCACGATCACGGCCAGGGCGGTCGCCGAGGCCCTGACTGACGAGCCCGGTTCCGCCGGCTGCGGCGCTATTGCCGGGGACTTGGTGGAGCGGCCCGCCTCGCTCACGGCTGATATGTCGCTGGCCGTGGCCCTGCATGATCTGATCTCCCACCCGGGGACTGGCCTGCCCGTCCTGGATTCCGAGCGGGCGCGCCTGGTGGGCTGGCTCACCCACCAGAGCGCGCTGCGCGCCTTGCATCCCGTTCGGGCCTGAGGCACGTCAGCGGGGACCGGTCGCTTCAAGCCGTACGAAAGGAATCTGTTCGCCCGCCAGCCGGAAGCTTTCGGTGCTGCCGTCCGTCGTGAAGCCCATGTAGGAGCAGAGCAGGCGGGCGGCGCGTGGGTGTTCGGGTGCGTAGGCGGCCATGATTCGGCCGCCCTCCTCCTCGCTCAAGAAGCGGGCGGTCACGGCGTGATAGCGGCGGCCGGTCTGGACGGTGGCCTGCGGGGTGCGCTGCAGATTCCGGTACCACTGGGCGTTCGGGCCGAAGCCGGAGGCGACCGTCCAGGTCCGCTGTTCGGCGTCGTGCGCCACCACCTCGATGACCACCTTGCGGGCCTGCCCGGAGACGCGTCCGGTGTGGACCAACAGCAGCATCCGCTTGCCGAACAGCGGGCCGAGACCCAGCCGGTAGAGGTGGACCGGAAGCCGGGCCACCGTGCGGCGCCATCCGGTCGGGAGCTTCGGGCGGCGCTGCGGGGTGGAGTGGGACGTCACTATCTGCCTCCTCGTGCATGCGGAGGGACGCGTCAGCGGCCTCGATTCGGTAACGGCATGCCGCTCACGGAACTTCGACAGCGCAACCTTTGCATAGTCTAAACGTTGATGAAAGGGGGGCGGTCAATGAGGCGACACAATCGGTCAACGCGTCACCCCGTGCCCCGTGGGCGAGACCATGCAGCCGTGGAAGCGCCCCATCCCAGACCAGCCGCTTGGAGGATCCCCTGTCCGATGTGAAGCCGCCCGCGCCCGCTGCCCTATCGCCGCTGGTCGTGCTGCCGCTCGCGGTGATGGCGCTGGTGGCTGCCGTGGATCTGGCAGCCGGCCCAGGCGTGGGATTCCTGCCGATGGTGTCGCTCGGCCCGGCGTTCGCCAGTCTCGTCGGCGGATGGCGGCGCACCGCTCTGGTCGGCGTGCTCGCCCTCGCCCTTTGCCTCGTACTCGGGGTGTACGACGGGCTGTTCACGGAACGGCGCGGGTTCACCGCCATGGCGTCGGTCGTCGGGGTGACGGTGGCGGGTCTTGCGGGAGCGGTGATGCGCCAGCGCCGCGAGATCGAGTTCGCGGGAGTGCGCTCGATCGCCGAGGTCGCCCAGCGGGTGCTGCTGCGGCCGGTGCCGGGGGTGGCCGGGCATCTGCGAGCGGCGGTCTCGTACACCTCGGCGGTCGCCGAGGCCCGCATCGGCGGTGACCTCTACGAAGTGGTCGCGACCCCTGCCGCGGTACGGGTGATCATCGGGGACGTGCAGGGCAAGGGGCTCGAGGCGGTGGAGACGGCGGCCGTGGTCCTCGGGGCCTTCCGGGAGGCCGCGTACGACGAAGCCGATCTGGCTGCTGTCGGCGCGCGGGTGGCACGGACGGCCGACCGGGCACTGCGGGGCGAGAAGTTCGTGACCGCTCTCCTCGCCGAGCTCAGCCCGGAAAACGGCGCGGCCTTCCTCAACTACGGCCACCCGCCGCCCCTGCTCATGCGCGAGGGCGGCGTCGTGCACTTCCCGGAACCGGCACAGTACGCCCTGCCGCTCGGTCTCGGCCTCCACGGCACCGACGGGCCGCGGCCGTTCCGGGTGGACTTCGGCCCCGGCGATCAGCTCCTTCTGCACACCGACGGCGTCACTGAGGCCCGCGACCGGGCAGGCGCGTTCTACCCGCTGGGCGAACGTGCCGATCTGCTCAAGGACCCGAACCCCGACGCTGCGCTGGAAGCTCTGCGCCAGGACCTGATGCGGCACGTCCCGGGCCCGCTTCACGACGACGCGGCCATGCTGCTGCTCCGTTACCGCCAATAGGGCACCGGGCTGCGGGCTGCGGGCGGCGGCAGGGTAGAAAGAGGTATGACCGAGCATGAGCAGCCCGCATCCGCCATGGGCGACGTCGACGGGGTGACCCGCGCCGTCCTGACCGCCTCACGCGTCCTGGTGGCCGTCTCCGCCCGCTCCCTCGCGGCCGTCGAGGACCGGGTGACGCTGCCCCAATTCCGCCTGCTCGTCGTCCTGTCGACGCACGGCACCGCCAAACTCGTCGTCCTGGCCGACCTGCTCGGCGTGAACCCCTCGACCGCGATGCGCATGATGGACCGCCTCATCGCGGCCGGACTCGCGGACCGCCAGGTCAACCCGGACAACCGGCGCGAGACCCTGCTGCGCCTGACCGACGAAGGGCGCCGTCTGGTGGAGGACGTCACCGCCCGCCGGCGCCAGGAGATCGCCGAGGTCGTCGAGCGGCTCGCGCCAGGCCAGCGCGCGGCTCTGGTCGATGCCCTGACTGCCTTCGCGGAGGCGGGCGGCGAGCCCGCCGCCCCCGACGAGGTCTCGCTCTACCCGCTGGGCTGGTCCGACACTCAGGCCCGCCGCACCACATGAGCTGCGTGCTTTACTCCTCGTAGGGCGGTTGCGCGAAGGCTGCCTCAACTGTCTTGCCCTGTGCAAAGATTGAGGTGTGGGACACCCTCGTGAGGGCGTCCCTGGTGTGCCGGGAAGTCTGGTCGGCAACGCATTGACGCGCGTCTACGCCGGGAGCCGCCCATGTATGCCAGGGACATCGCTCAACCGTGCCGGACCATGCCGCTGGAGAGCGATGCCCTGGAGGTAGTCCAGGCCCTGGTCTTCGGACCCGACCCCTACCTCGTTCTCGTGGACGCGGCCGGCGTTCCCCAACAGATCGTGCAGCCCATGGGCTTCGTCCGGCTGCTGATCCCGGACTTCGTCGCAGTCCAGCCGGGGCTTGCCTCGCTCTTCGGTCTGGACGGGCGTGAGCGCCTGCGCAGGACCGTGGCGGGGCGCCGGGTCGCCGAGTGCCTTCCGCCTGAAGGGGGCCGGCCACCCGTCGTGGCGGCAGAAGCCACGCTGTCCCAGGTGATGCTCTGTCTGGTCGGCAACAACAGCCAACTGGCGGTGGTGGTGGGCCGGGAGCGGGGCGCGTCCGTCGTCAAGGGGGTCGTCACCGCGCGCGGACTACTGCGCCGCCTGCTGGAACACCCCGGTCAGGAACGGACGCTGGATCACATCCCCATGCAGTCCTGAGCGCACAAAAGTCGGCCCGGCCAGCGCGGTCTTGCTCGTGGCAGGTGAGGGGGAATCGTCCAGGTGCCTCCTCGTCCAGCCAGCCCCGTTCCACCAGTCGTTTCACTTCCCTCGATCCTCCCGGTCGTCGGCAGATCGATCCGCGGAACGATCTGCTTCTCCTGCAACGGCCCCGACGCATCAGCGATGACCTCGACGATGTCCCCGTACACATCCGGCAACACCGCCACGACCAAGTCCTCGCATTGCGGCGGCACCATGACCACTCCGATGTCATGCGGCGCGGACGCCTCCTTCGTCTGCGGTGCGTCCCCCGCCGGCCCAATCCGACTCGGCCTTTGCGGCCGACAGTTCCGCCGGCGCCTGCACGACGGTCTCCCGGGTGATCGCCAGCCGCGACAGATCCTCCCGCGCCCCCCCTCCGGCCGGAGGGCCAACTCTTGAGCCTCAGCCTGGAGTTCCTCCACCTTGTTGCCAAGCAGCGTCCTCCCGCACCTGAAGCTCTGCAGGTAAAGGCACCATGGCGCTCCACCTCCACCACCCCGCGGGTAGAAGTGCGACAGCGCCGCCACGCCGACCAGTGACCTCCTGGCTCAGCCCATCATCGAGAGGCATCCGTGCCCTTCCTTTCGGGAACGGCTTCCCGGCCGCGCCTGCCACGCCGCTGCTCCCGTCCGAATGTGTCGGACTGCGTGGCATGGGCGGGCGTGCTGCGCAGGCATCCGAAGCGGCGTGCGGGGTCTATGTGCCCTCGGTCGTGAGCTCGTAGCCTGCCTTCTCGATCGCGGCGCGTACGTCTGCGGTTGCCAGATCTTTGTCGCTGATCACCACAACCGTGCCGCTGTCGACGTCCACTGTCACGGCGCTGACGGCAACGACGCGCTTGAGCTCCTCGGTGATCGACGCCGCGCAGTGCCCGCAAGCCATACCTGTGACGGTGTACGTGCTCTCGGCGGTCATGACGTCGCCCCTTCCCACACGCCGCTGCCGTCCACAGGGACAGTGCGGGTGGCCATATGCGCCTGGCGCATCCGCCCATCGGGGGCGAACCGGCCGAAGAACAAGACCTCGATGGCAAGGTCTTTACCGCGCTGAGAGGAGCGCAGGGTGTACCGGGCGGTGGCCGTGAGGTACGACAAGCTCCCCGTCCGCTACGAGGCGACCATCGTCGTAGCGGCCATAAACGAGTGGCTGTGACCAGCACGGTCACTCCACGTCCGTCTCAAGGCACCGGGCGGTCTGGCTTCCGGGTGGCCCTGCGGATCGTGCCCACGAGTAGCGAGGCAAAATCCAGCGCCAAGAGCAGGGCGGCCAGCATCAGGCAGGCGCGCGCCGCCATCCAGGATCCGGCGGCGATGGCGCGCGCGTACGAAGCCACCCAGGGCCCTGCACTTCCAACGTCCCAGACAGGCCGCCGCGGGTAGTCGGCGCCGACTACTTCGCTCAAGAGCCAGCTCGAAACAGCGAGCATCATCAGCCCGAAGGCCGCGATCGCAAGTCTCTTCAGAGCCGGCCGTCGCTTCAGTACCTCACCCATGTGGTCCCCCTGTTCAGCGCCCTGGCAACTATACGGACCGACGCGCTTGGCCTTGCTGCACTGCACCGAGGCGGATTACAACTGCCACGTCGAGCGCAACATGCGCTTTCGATACACGCCCTACGACGGACTCGGGGCGCCGTCGTGGGCGGCCGGTCCGTCCGGCGACGGGCAGGATGCCGTCGACCAGGTTGAAGGTCTGGGTGACGTCATTGATGTTGGCGGCGGTTGTGATGACCCGGAGCGAGGTGCCGCGCCTGTCGTAGATCGAATGGTGTTTGCTGCCTGTCTTCCGCCGGTCGACCGGCGGAAGACAGGTTGCGGCACTCCCTCTTGTCGCGCGGACGTGAGAGCCCTCCACGTACGCACGCGCGCGTCCAGTCGAGTTCGTCGGTGGCGTGCAGTTCGGCGAGCAAGATGCGGTGCGGCTGCTCGAAGACTCCGGCCTTCTGCCAGCGGTCCAGGCGCAGCCAACAGGTCTGCCCGGAGTCGACCCCGAGTTCCGGCGGCGGGAGTTGCCAGGCGGTGTCCTGATACAAGATGCTCTGCAGGCGCAGCCGGTCTGGTGCCGGTTTCGGCCCTGGTGACCGCTTGGGCCAGGGCGGCAGCAGTGGTTCGATCCGCGCTCAGAAGCCGTCGTCCGCGATCGACGGCTGAGTCGTCATCCGGCGCAAATCGCCAGATCATCAAATCGGTTACGCCCGCCCAGGCACCGCAACAAGATCTCGTTACGAACTCGCAGGGCCGGTCAACCCACACCCGGGCCCACATACCTGTCGGTGGTACAGCAACTGCTCAGCCCACTGGCCCTACGTGACCTGGATCCAGACGGCCTGTGACGGGGTTCCGTTCTCGTCCGTCACGAAGATCATGTGCCAGCCGGCCGGGACGAGGGAGGGGTCCTTCGGGACGGTCAGCGTGACGGCATCGCCGGTCCGCTTCACGTCGAGGGCGACGGAGCGCTGGTCGAAGTCCGTGACGTGGGTGGCGGATCCGGGGTGGATCAGACGGGCCGTCTTGATGCGGGCCGCGTCCCGGGTGGGGAAGGTGGCGCTCCCGCCGCGCCGGACCGAGGTGGGCCCGGCGCCGAGGGTGGGCCGGTGGTCGTGGTCCCGGTAGAGGTAGGGCGGGGTGTAGACCTCGACGCGCTGCTCGAAGGTGCCCGGCTTGCTGTTGTCCTCGTTCCCGTAGAGCGGGTCCGAGCCGAAGACGGCGACCCGGCCGTCCGGCAGGAGCAGGGCCTCGGTGTGATAGTTCCGGCCCACGGTCGGTTCGGCGGCCGTGAGGAAGGTGTTGGCCTTCGGGTCGTAGAACTGGGCGGCCAGGATGTCGCTCTGGCCGCGCCCCCGGTAGTCACCGGAGCCACCGGTGGTGAAGACGGTGTCGTCCGGCATGAGCACGGTGTTGAGGTATCGGGTCCTGTGCGCCAGATCCGGGCCGGGGGAGAACGACGGGTGGGGTGACGCCAGATCGACCACCGCGGTGCGGGCCGTGGCTTTCTTCGACTCGCCCACGCCTCCGCCGCCGAAGACCATGACCTTCTGATCCTGGGCCGGAGGGAGCAGCACCGAGCCCGAAGTCTCCAGTACATCCGGCGCCCTGAGCCCGGGCACGGCCTGGAACGTGTTGGCGCCCAGGTCCCACAGGCCCGGCAGCCGGCCCTTGTCGGCGGGGCCGTATCCGGCGTTCGATCCGGAGTAGAAGACCTTGCCGCCGTTCATCAGGAACAGGGACGGATAGGTGGGGAAGTAGCGGGTGGGCGCCTTGGACCAGGTGCGGGTGGCCGGGTCGTAGATCTCGTTCTTGCCGGGTACGACCTGGCCGACGTCGTCGAGCCCGGAGGTGGCGAGGACCTTGCCGTCGGTGAGGGTGAGCAGTGTCGGGTACCAGCGGGCCTCGCTCATCGGGTCGACGCGGGTGTAGTTCTCGGTCACCGGGTCGAACTCGTAGGCGTCCTTGATCCCCTGGAAGTCCTTCTTGTCCAGGCCGAGTTTGTTGGCGATGCCGTAGAAGTTGTTGTCGTCCTCGCCGGTCAGGCCCTGGATCTCGTACTGCTCGGTGGTGTTGGTGATCCCCTCGGGGCCCTCCTGGCCGGCCTCGACGTAGACCCGCGCCTCGCTGGCGGTGACGGTCGCCTTCAGGGTCGCGGGATCGATCATCTTGTGGGCGGCGGGGACGTGGACGGGCACCTGGGAGCGGTAGGTCCGTCCCGAGGCGGAGAGGAAGACGGTTCCCTTGGGGAAGCTGCGCTCCTGGTCCGGGTCCTCGTTCTTGACCAGCATCGCCCCGCCGGCCCGCTTCACGTTCCCATCGAGCACCTCGTAGCGTGCGGTGCCGCCCGCCACCAGAACCTTCCCGTCGGGCAGTTGGGCGTGCCCGGCGCAGAACATGTCCTTCGGGGTGTCGATCTTCTTGAACGTGTTCCTGACCGGGTCCCACACGGTGGACTTGAAGGTGCCGCCCTCGAAGTGCTTGACGTTGTTCCCGGAGCCCGCGATCAGGAGCACCTTCCCTGTCCGCAGCAATACCGCGTGGATGGAGTTGAGCTGGTACGCGGCCGGCATGTCCACCAGGTCCCAGTGACCGCGCTCCGTTTTGTAGTCGTCGGTCTCGATCTCGTAGGCGTGGTACTGGTCCGTGGCGAAGCCGAGCACGGCCGGCGCGTTCAGCCCGGCCAGTACCAGCACGGCTCCGGCGCCGAGCCAGGTCTTGTGGGACTTCAGTCGGGACGGACGCGTGGCCATGGCATACCTCCGGAGCGGTTGGCCCGGTGGGGCGGGGACGCCGGGCTCCCGACAGCTACCGCAGCGGAGCGGGCGTTCCACCGTGACACGCATTTTGCATAGTGCAAATTAGCTCGGAAGGGGGCATGTCCGGCTCGCCCCGACGTCGTGGCCGTCGGTCCGGCGTGATTGTGTCCGACCTTGCCGTCGGACCGTGGCGGTCGCCGCGCTCGCGGGCGTGGCGTCAAGAACGTGGCACCCGTTCGGTTCTCGTGGGCCTCCGGCTCGGGGGCCCGCAGTGGGACTTCACTCCTGCGGCCGGCAGAGGCTTGAGATCCCTGTGGTGATAAGGCGCGGCGGCGTCTGCCCGCTCCCCGCGGCGTCCCCGGCGGCGATCGGGATTGGTGGCACTTGTGCGGCGTGCTGGTCTGCGAGGGGCGGTGTGGGCCGTCCCGGCCGGGCCGTGGGCGTCCACTAACACGGCGACCGGCCGGTAACGGCACACCACTTCTAGCATGCGCGGAGCGCTCCAGCCGACTCCGGCGGGCCCTTGACAGCATGATTTTGCATGATGCAAATATGGGTGTGGGGATGTCGGTCGGCGCCGTCCGAAAGAGAGTGGGCCATCTCGATGAAGGCAGTGATCTGCGGCGCGGGGATCGCCGGGCTCGCTCTGGCGGGACGGCTGCACAACGTCCTGGGCTGGCAGGTCACGGTCCTGGAGACGTCCCCCGCGCCCCGCGCCGAGGGGTACCTGGTCGATGTCTTCGGCCCGGGCTACGACGCGGCCGAGGTGATGGGCGTCCTTCCGTGGCTGCGGGAGCTCAGCCAACCGGTCACCAGGACCGCATTCGTCGACGAGAGCGGGCGGTGCACGGCGAGCCTGACGTATGACAGGCTTGCCCGCTCGGCCGGTGGCCGTCTGCTCAGCATCATGCGGAGCGACCTCGAACTCGCCCTGCGCGAAAGGCTGTCGTTCGCCGTCGACCTGCGCTTCGGCACCGGCCCCGCCCGCATCGAGGACCGCGGAGACGGTGTACGCGTCACCCTCACCGACGGCAGCACCCTCGACGCCGACCTGCTCGTCGGCGCCGACGGCATCCACTCCACCGTGCGCGCCCTTATCTTCGGCGACGAGCGGCGCTACGTACGCGACCTCGGTCTCAGTGCGGCGGCGTTCACCATCGAGGATCCCGTACTGCACGCTGAGCTCGGCGACCGCCTCGTCCTCACCGACATGGTCGGCCGCCAGCTGGGCCTGTACGCGGTGCGCGACGGAAACGTCGCGGTCCTCGCCGTACACCGCGCCACCCACCCGGAGCCGCCCGCCGACACACGTTCCGCGCTACGCGAGAGCTTCCAGGGCATCGGCTGGATGGTGCCGCGCGTCCTGGAGCGCTGTCCGCCCGCACGCGAGCTCTACTGCGACCAGGTCGCACAGGTGGAGATGGGCACCTGGAGCCGGGGCCGCGTCGTCCTGGCCGGCGACGCCTGCCACGCGGTGTCGCCGCTCTCCCGACAGGGCGCGTCGCTGGGCATCACCGGCGCCTACATACTGGCCGACCAGCTCGGACACGCCGACAGCGTGGAAGAGGCACTGCGGCACTACGAGCGCATCTGGCGGCCCGTAGTCTCGCGCGGCCAGCGCGCGGCCCGGGGCGGGGCTCGCTGGGTCGTGCCCGACTCATCACTGCGGCTGCGTGTCCGGCGCGCCGCCCTCGAACTGGCCGGGCTGCCCGGAGCGAGCCGCCTGACCGGCGCTCGCCTTGCGGCACAGAGGCTTCCCGCTCTCGATGAACTCGCCACCGCCGCACCGTAATTCCACACGTCCACGCGTGTTCACGAACTCCCACACTGCTCAGTGAGGTGTCGCATGCCCGTCAGCTCCAGCCCCGCCCCCAGCGCCGTCACCGCCCGCCTGCGCACCGCCCTGGACACCCCGGACTGCCACGCGCTGGCCGAGGTGCTCCACGCCGATGTCCGGTGGAGCCCGCCCGACGGGGGTAGCGACGGATGCTGTGGGCGCGCCCAAGTCCTCGGTCGTTGCGCCCACTTGTACGCCCGGGGGCTGGCGGTGACGGTCGAGGAAGCAATCACCTACCCCGAGGCGATCGCCCTGAGCCTGTGGATCCGGGACGGCGAAGACTCCGCCAAGACAGCCATCAGGACGTATCAGGTCTTCCACCTCGCCGACGGACTGATCACCCGCATCGAGGGTCATACCGATCGGGCCGAGGCCCTCGGCGCCGCCTACCGGTGAGCGCCGGCTACGGGCGCTGCCGCCCGGTCCGGTCTGCTGCCCGTTCGCCGAATGCATCCGTACGCCCCGTCTGCGCCCCTGCCCGCCCGGTTGCTGCGGGAAGGCTCGAAGGGGCCGACGTCACCGGGGGAGGGGATCGGGTGTGCGAGTCTCGGCGGAAGTGGTGTGGCTGCGGGTCGTGCTGATGGCGGGGGCGGGGCTGTACTGCCTCGCCCGGTGCCGCAGCGCCCCTCAGCAGTCACGAGAGGAAGGGCTGTTGGACGCATCGGCAGCACTGAAGGGGCTGTCCATGGCGGTCATGGCGCTGCCGTACGGGATGGGCATGGCGGTACCGCTCTTCGTGTGGGTCGCGCTCCTCGCCCCGGCCGGTCTGTGGTCGCTGATCGCCGTCACGCGGCCCACCGTTCACCGGCGCCACCACCTCTTCCATGGGGTGGGGCATCTCGCGATGGTCTACATGGCGGTCGCCATGGCCGCCCCCATGACGGGCGCCGCGGGTATGGCGGGCATGCCGGAGACGGGGCATGCCGTGGGCGTCCCGTGGCTCACGGGCGTCCTCCTGGTGTTCTTCACCGGCTACGCACTCGCCGCGGGCAGCCGTGTCCTGGGCGCCCCCGTCGTGGCCGGCGCCGCTGACGAGCCGGCCGCCCACCCGCTGTGGGCCCCGGAACTCGCCGAGGGATGCCATGTCCTGCTGGGGTTCGGCATGGTCGCGATGCTGGTGACCATGTGACACGACACCGTGCGGCTGGCGGCTTCTTCGGCGCGTCGGGGAGCGGGTCGGCAGCTTCCGACAAGGCCACCGAGCGCACACGGCGATGTTCCTGCTTGCTGCGGCACGCCATAGAGGGACGGGCGGAGCCGTATCCGGACTGACCAGTCACCCGCGTGCACTTTCAGTGACCTTGTAGGCAGCCGTATCAGCGCAGTCCCGTACTCATGAGCAGCGCGGCGTGGCCTTGCTGGCGCACGTCCAGGGCCACCACCAGCAGGACAAGCGCGCTCCAGCCGAGTGGGCCGGGGCGGACGAAGAGCGTCAGCCACCGCCGGGTGAGCACTCCGAGCACCAGCCTGACCACACCTGCCGCCGCGGCAAGCACCATCAGGAAGCCCAGCGGGTTGTAACGCCAGGCCATGACTGCGTCGCCGTGCAGGAGCGCCACCACGGATCGGGTCGCACCACAGGCCGGAGCCATGATGCCCGGGTAGCGCCACGGCCCGTGCAGGTCCACGGGGAACATGCCCCACAAGGCCATGGCACCCCCGGCCAGCAGGACCACGAAGCCGGCGGCGTCCCACCCCCACTGCCGGTTGCGGGCACTCCAGCAGATCCTGATGAGGGGGCGGGGCCAACGGGTGGGCGCGAGCATGGATCCTGGCACGTTCGCCTCCCGGGGGCGCCGATGACGAATGTGGGGCGTGCTCAAAGTACGCGGACAGCCGGTCCGCTGTCGGCAACGTACCTCTCCCAGCAGGCTGATGCCCCTCAGGCGCCTCGCTTGAGGCGACGTCCGGGGGTGCCTGGTTCGGCAGGCACCGCCGATGGCCGTCCGGCCCCGGCCGACACTCTGCTTTGCACAGTGCGGAATAGCCCAGAGGGTGCATTTGGCTGGACTCCTCCTTGTAGTAGGGGAGCCTTGACGTCTCCTTAACGTCTTGCTGTCGGCTTCTTGACGTACGCTCACACCTGGTGTGCCGGGAAGCCTGGTCGGCGAAATTTCATCGTTCTCGTGCGCGCGTGACGCGTCACGGCCTCGCCTCGAAAGGCACCGGCACATGACACTCTCCGGGCAGACGAGCCCCGCCTCCGTCCCGGCCGCGCCTCGTGCGGGACGCGTTCCGCGCCGTTCGGTGCTGTTCTTCGCGTTCGCGTTCGCCGTGATCGCCGACCCGGTCTCCTCCGTCGCGTACGCCATCGAGGCCGCCCTGCGCGCCCTCAAAGGCGACCTCGCACTGCTGCTGCCGACGATGTCTTTGGTGGTCGGCCTGGTCGTGGTGGTCACCGCCAACTACTGGCAGCTGGTGCGCCGTTTCCCCAAGGGCGGGGGAGCCGCCGCCGCGGCCGGGCGGGCTTTCGGGCCGCGCTGGACGTTCCTGCCGATCGGGGCCCTGGTCGTCGACTTCGTCCTGACCATCGGCATCTCCATCTCGGCCGCCGCCAGTGCGGTCATCGCCCTGTTCCCTGAACTGGGTGGAGCGCGCATCCCGTTGGCGCTCGCCCTGTTGGTCCTGGTCGCGGGGCTGACGTGGTTCGGACACGGCGGGCGGCTGCTGTTCGCCGTGATGACGGTGCTGTTCGTCGCGGTCTGCGTCGCGGTGCTCGTGCTCGGATTCGTCTCCCCGCACGAGGCCGGTCACGCCGCCGCGAGCACCGGCCCCGGCCACCCGGCGGTGCTGGCCGTGGTGCTCGCCTTCCCCGTCGCGATGGCCCTGGCCACCGGCGTGGAGGCGCCTTCGACGGCGATCGCCCAGCTCGGCCAGCTCGACGACACCCACCGCCGCCGCTTCGGCCGGGGCACCCTCGCTCTGCTGGTCGTGATCGTCGGCGGCCTCACCCTCGCGCTGACCGCCCTGGCCGTACGCCTGCACATCGGCATCCCGGGCGCCGACTCCACCCAGATCGCCGACACCGCCCACGCCGCCGCCGGACCCGGCTGGCTCTACGGAGCCTTTCAACTCACCAGCTCCCTCCTGCTGCTCGCCGCGGCCAGCTCCTCCTTCCAGGCCGGACCGGGACTGCTCAAGGCGCTGGCGGGAACGGCCGGCGCACCCGGCGTGCTGCCCCCGGTCCTCGGCCGCACCAACAAGCACCACACCCCGTACTGGTCGGTCGTCGTCTACCTCGGCGCCGCAGCCCTGATCATCGCCGCCGCCGCGGGCCAGGAGCAGGAACTGGTCCTCTTCTACGCCGTCGCCGTCTTCGTCAGCTTCCTGGTCGGCCTGCTGGCCATGACCCGGTTCGCCCGTACGGAGAAGAAGCGGGCCCTGGCATGGGTCAACGGCCTCGCCGCCGCGGCCGTCGCCTTCACCCTCGCGGTGAACCTGCTGCGCGGCTGGCCGGTCCTCTCGCTGGCGGGCACGCTGCTGATCGCCGGCGGCCTGTACGCACGCTGGGTACGGGCCGGCCGGCCCACCGGGATCGAGGACGTCGAAAGCCGCGCGGAGGCGTCCACGGGCTGACGTGGGGGATGACCGGAGCCGCCTGCCGGGAAGGGCGTTAAGGGGGCGTCAAGTCGCTGGTCACGGGCCATACTTGACGGAGCGGGGTTCGAGTTGGCCCTGTGCTGGTTTCGACGGGGGAGGCGGCATCGGATGGGCAACGTCAGCAAGGTGCGCGAGAAGGTGGAGGTGAAACTCCGATGGGATCCCAGCCCTTTCGGCCAGCCGCCGCGCCACCTGGACATCATCGCCGCGACCTATTCCTCCAACGACCCTTATGGCCGACCGGTGTACGTCGTCCACTACGACAGCCGGTCGCCGGACGGCACCATCAGCATGATCCGGGACAGCCGGACCGGGCTGGGATTCGGCTTCGTCGAGGTGATGGTTCTGGAGCTCGACCGGATGGCACCCTCGTTCGGCAGGGTGGTGGTCGGCGTGGCCATCCACCAGGACGGCGGCACTCGTACCTTCGGTGACATAGCGCACGCGGGAGTGGTGGTCGTCGAGAAGTACACCGAGCTACTGACGAACGACTTCACCCAGGTCGCAGGCTCCAATGCCGCGACCGTCGCGGAATTCACCAGGGACGACCGCTCCGGCGAGTGGGAGTTCCACGAGATGATCCGGGGGTTCGACGGCACCCCGGCCGCCTTCACCGCGCACATGGGCAGCGCCCCGCAGACCTGACCGGCCGGCACCGAGTGGCGCTCACCCGGCTTCAGGCCGCGTCTCTGCCGGAGGGGCCCCTTCTGATGTCGTACATGACCGCCATGAGTACCGCGACCGACACAAGCGCCAGTGCCGCGTACGAGCATGCATCGGTCGCCGCCCGGGACACGTGAACGGCCCGGGGAACCGAGTCCACTGCCATGGCGGCTCCCACCCCGATGGTGCCGGCGCCCAGAACCTTCAGCGGCCCAGGCCGGCGCCGGAGCCGGGCTGGAACCCACCCCAGGGCCAGCGCTGCTCCGGCCGGCAGGGCAAGCACGGCGAAGGCACCCGGCAGCAGCCACTCCAATAGGTCATTCATCGACCGGTCAGCCCCGCCCCGGGATCGGTCCCGACCTGATGCCGCCGTACTCATCAGAACCCATGGTCAGGGCCTTTCGTGAAATAGCGCCCGGATTGGAGGGGCTCGAATACCAAGAAGGAGAGAGGCGCATCACCCAACAAAGCACCGCCATACCGGCAAAAACCATACGGCAGGGAGCTGCCGGGCCCCGTCACGATTCCATCAATATCCTGGCTGGGCGCGCCTGCGAGATGGGCAGGAATGTCGCTGCACGCCCACCCGCCCCCGGGCACCAGAACGGGTCCTGGCCTGGCGGGCATGCGATGGTGGGCGGCGCGGGCCCGCTCAGTAATCCCGTCAGGACGTACACCGCGGCCAGGGCAGGGACCGGCATCTGAGCAGCGCCTCCTCAACAGCCTCAGTACGCGGCAGTGCACGCCTGGTCAGCGGCGTGAAGGGCCCCGGAGACGATCAGTGTCTCGGCTCGGCGAGGGCAATCGTATGCGGTGACCGACACCATCGGCCGCCCCCAGCCCGGCGCGGGCGGCGTCGCCTACTCCTACGAGGAAGCGCTCAACGCTCTCGACCTGGCCGAGCGCATGAACCTCGACGACCCGGTCCTGCGCGCCGCGGACCTGCTGGTCTTCCCCGTCCAGACCCTGCGGCCGCCAGGCCATGGCCGACCACTACACCCTGCAGACCGCCGTCATCGGAGCCCGGCTGCTCGACTGGCCCGCGAAGGAACTCTGAGACACGTCCTGTTGCCGGCCCCGGCAGTGGTTCGGCCCTGCTCGTGCGGCATAAATATCTTGTCAAAGACGCATCAAGAGCAGATAAGGTTGCTGGCGGTGTGCCGGGAAGCCTGGTCGGCGAACAAGGGATCAATCTCTTTTCGACCGGGGGTCTTGGCCATGGTGCTCGTCGCGGTTTTCGGGGTGGCGCTGCTGGTGGCGGTGCTGCTGTCCGGGTTCGCCGCCCGCACGGTTCTCTCCACGTCCTTCCTGTTCCTCGTCGGCGGGGCGCTGGTCAGTGACGGCTTCCTCGGCCTGATCCACATCACGCCGGACAGCGAGATCGTCGCCGTCACCGCCGATCTCGCCCTGTTCGCGGTGCTGTTCACCGACGGCATGCACGTGTCCTTCCCGGCGCTGCGCCGCGCCTGGAGGAACCCGGCCCGCGCGCTGGGTCTGGGCATGCCGCTCGCCTTCGTCTTCATGGCGCTGACCACCCGCTACCTGGTGGGTCTGGACTGGACGACGTCGTTCCTGGTGGGGGCGGTGCTCGCGCCGACGGACCCGGTGTTCGCCTCGGCGATCGTGGGGCGCAAGGAAGTCCCGGCCCGGCTGCGGCAGTTGCTGAACGTGGAGAGCGGCATCAACGACGGTCTCGCGCTGCCGGTCGTGCTGTTGCTGATCGTGGCGGCGGGACCGACAGCCGGTGGCCACACGGGCGCCACGGCGTCGGCGATCGGTACGGACCTCGCGCTGGGCCTGGCCCTCGGGGTCGTCCTGCCGCTGCTGGTGACCGGCCTGGTCCGCTTCCGCCTCCTGGGCGCCGAGCCCAAGCTGCAGCCGCTGCTGCCGCTGGCGACGGGCGTGATCCTGTACGCGGCCTGCCACCTCACCCACGCCAACCCCTACCTCGCCGCGTTCTCGGCGGGCGCGGTCCTCGCCTCTGTATCACCGGAGTCCAAGGACGCCTTCGAGCCGCTGGGCGAGGCGCTGGCCGAACTGGCGAAGTTCGCGGCCCTGCTGGTTTTCGGGGCTCTGCTCACGCCGACGCTCTTCGGGAACCTGTCGTGGGGCGGTTACGTGGCCGTCGTCCTGGCGATCGTGCTGATCCGCCCGGCGTCCCTGCTGCTGTCCCTCATCGGGACCAAGTTCGACCGCCGGGAGAAGCTGGCCGCCGCGTGGTTCGGGCCGAAAGGTTTCGCCTCGGTGGTATACGGGCTTCTGGTGCTCCAGTCCGGCATCCCGCAGGCCGAGCAGGCGTACACGCTGATCGCGGTATGCATCGCCTTCTCGATCATCGCGCACTCCAGCACCGACGTGCCGGTGGCCCGTATGTTCCGCGTCAATGACCTGGTCGGTATCCCGGACGCGGCCCACGATGAGCCGAAGGACATCCCGCACCCGAACGGAGCCGGCCATGCGCGCACGTGACCTCGCGGTCCAGTACGAGACCGTCACCACCGACACCGACGCCCTCCAGGCAGCCCGCCTGATGGCCGAACACCGGCTGCCCGGTCTGCTGGTCCTGGACGGACAAGGCGCACCGGTGGCGATCCTGCCCGCCTCTCAAATGGTCAAGGTCCTCGTCCCCTCCTACGTCCTGGAGGACCCCACCCTCGCCGCGGTCGTCGACGAGAAACACGCCGACCGGCTCTGCGCGGCCCTGGTCGGCTGCACGGTCGGCGAGTGCCTGTCCAGCAAGGCCGCCACGCCGCCCATCGTCGCGCCCGACGACACCGCGCTGGAGGTGGCCGCGCTGATGGCCCAGCAGCGCAGCCCACTGGTCGCGGTGGTGGAGAAGGTCACCGGCAAGGGGAAGGACGGTGCCCGCCTGATCGGCGTGATCACCGCTTCGCACCTGCTCAATCAACTGCTTGCAGCGCAGACTTAGTTGGAGACCATGTGAGTGACTGGCACAGCTGGGCGGCGATCGCCGTCTTCGTCGGCACGTACGCCCTGATCATCAGCGAGAAGATTCACCGGGTCGCGGCTGCCCTCGGCGGCGCGGGTCTGATGTTGGCGATCGGGGCGACCGACGACGTCTCCGCCTTCTACCTCCAGGACCGGGGCATCGACTGGAACGTCATCTTCCTGCTGGCCGGGATGATGATGATCGTCGGTGTGCTCAAGAAGACCGGACTCTTCGAATACCTGGCGATCTGGGGCGTCAAACGGGCCCATGCGCGGCCTTTCCGGGTCATGGTCATGCTGATCGTCATCACCGCGGTGGCCTCCGCGCTCCTCGACAACGTCACCACCGTGCTGCTGATAGCGCCGGTCACCCTGCTGGTCTGCGAACGCCTCGCCCTGCCCGCCGCCCCGTTCCTGATCGCGGAGGTCTTCGCGTCCAACATTGGCGGCACCGCCACCCTGGTCGGGGACCCGCCCAACATCATCATCGCCAGCCGGGCCGGCCTGACCTTCAACGACTTCCTCGTCCACCTGGCCCCGCTGTCCGCGCTGCTCACCCTCGTCCTGATCGCCCTGTGCTGGTGGCTGTTCCGTACGACCTTCGTGTACGACGAGGAACGTGCCGCCGAGATCATGGAGTTGGAGGAGCGGGAAGCCATCAAGAACCCCCGCCTCCTCGTCCAGGGCCTGATCGTGCTCGCCCTGGTCATCGCCGGCTTCGTGCTCCACCCGGTCCTGCACTACGAGCCGTCGATCGTCGCCCTCCTCGGCGCCGGCCTGCTCATCGCCGTCTCCACCGTCGAGACCGGCGAGGTCCTGGCGGAAGTCGAATGGCCCACCCTCGCGTTCTTCGCCGGCCTGTTCATCATGATCGGCGGCCTGATCGACACCGGCGTCATCGAGAAGGTCTCCGACGCCCTCGCGAGCGGGATCGGCGGCCAGGAACTGGGCGGCTCCATGCTGTTGCTCGGCGCCTCCACCGTTCTTTCCGGGGTGGTCGACAACATCCCCTACGTCGCGACCATGGCTCCCATCACCAGTGACCTCGTCCACTCGATGGGCGGCGGCCCCGACCACGTCATGTGGTGGGCCCTCGCGCTCGGCGCGGACCTCGGAGGCAACGCCACCGCGATCGGCGCCAGCGCCAACGTCGTCGTCCTCGGCATCGCAGAACGCAACCGCCAGCCCATCTCCTTCTGGCAGTTCACCAGATACGGCCTCGTCGTCACCGCCGTCACCACGGCCGTCGCGGCGCTCTACGTGTGGCTGCGGTACTTCGCCCTGGCCTGACAGGTCGTCCTCAGGGCGACAGCATCTCGTTCAGGTCTGGCTGATCCCAGGCCCTCGGCCGTCGTCGTGGCGCAGGGCGCGAACCAGCCCCATACGAGTCAACATGGTGCGGGCCTGGGGCGAGGCATGAGTGACAAGAAGCTGGGTGCGGCTGTTCCGGGCCGCTTTGAGCGCGGTGAAGAAGGCTGCTGCGCCGTCACCGCTGAGGTGGGAGACATCCGTCAGGTCGATCTCCAGGACCTCCGGGCGGCCGTACAGCGCCGCACGGAGCTGCCTGCCCGTCTCCTCCTCGTTCGTCGCGGTGATTTCACCGCGCAGCCTGACCACGACACGGCTGCCTTCCGCGCGGTTGGTCCGCCTTCTGCGCCGCCGGAACACAAAGATGGCCAGGGAAGCGAGCACGATGATGGCGAGGGTGCCGGAGGTGGTGGCGGCTGGTTCCGAGGACAGTGGTGGGCCGGTCATGGCGGACACCTGACGCCGGGGAGCGGGAGTTGGTGAGCCGTAGGGGTCCCCGCAAAGGACAGGAACGGTCGCGGACGCCATGTGTGCTCCTGGGCATGTGGGGTCATGTTGCCGACCAGTCTTCCCGGCGCACCTGCCGTGGAGTGTAGTGATGCAGGGGTGGGCGCGGAGGGAGCCGGCCGGTCGGGTTGGCCGAGTTCCCTCGCGCGGCGTATCGGCTGCGGGTGATGGCTGGTCACGCCCTCTGCGGCAGACCGTTGCTGCCGAGGCGCCGGGGAGGCCCGGATCGCCATGGTGGACGCGGCCGGGAATCGGTTACATCCAGGTTGGGTGGAAATAGCCGAAAGGGGGGTTTCGGGTGTTGGGGTATGGCGTGTCCTGACGGGGCTTTGTGACGCTGCGGGCATCGCATCCCTACTCGTCCATCGGCTGTGCGTGCGGTCGTGTCCGGGTGTCTGATGCATGCCTTGTGCCGAGCGACACGGAGGACCGGTGGACAACGTAGGGGCGGATGCGGTGGCGGACCCTGGGACGGAGAGGGATCCGGCAAACACCTCGCAAGGTCCCTTGGCGCGGGGCGGGTCGGGCCGATGGGGCAGTAGGGGGCCGGCGGGCGCCGATGTGACTGCCGGGGTGATCGTCGCTCTGTTCAGCGTTCCGGAGGGGATGGCCTTCGCGGCGATCGCCGGCCTGGATCCGGCGGCCGGACTGTATTCCGGGGTGGTGCCGGCGGTGGTGGGTTCGCTGCTGGCCGGTACGCCGCTGATGGTGACCACCCTCACCAGCGCGATCGCCCTCAGTTCCCAGGAGGCCCTGGGGAACGCCCGGTTGGATCCGTCGGACCCCCGTAATCTCGCGGCGCTGACGCTCTTGGTGGGCCTGGCCATGGCGGTCTTCGCCCTCGTGCGTCTGGGGGCGGTGTTCCGGGCCGTCTCCGTACCGGTGATGACGGGCTTCTCGCTGGGAATCGCCGTACAGATCGTCGCGGGTGCGCTGGCCGACGCTACTGGATTCCGCTCGACGCATCACAACACCCTGGTACGGATCGCCGACGGCCTGGCGCATGCGGGCGCGTGGGACCGGGGAGTGGTGACGGCCGCGATGGCGACGGTCGCGGTGTGGGCGGTGGTCCACGCCTCACGGCGGTGGCGGCCCTGGGCGGTGCTGGTCGCGCTGGTGACGGTGAGTGCGATGGTGGCCGCGTGGCGGGTGCCGCTTCCGCTCGCGAGTTCGCTGGGCCCGGTACCGACGGGGCTGCCCGATGTGACGCTGCCCGACTGGAGCGTCCTGCCGGCGCTGGTGCCGGGGGCGTGCGCGGTGGCGGTGGTGGCGCTGGCGCAGGCCGCGGGGATCCCGTCGGTGGTGCCGGTGGGGGAGGTGACGTCCGGCCGGAAGGCGTGGCGGGCCGATCTGCCCGCGCAGGCTGCGGCGAATCTTGCCGGAGCCTTCTTCCGGGCGCTTCCGGCCGGCGGGTCGCTGTCGCGTACCGGTGTCGCCCTGGCTGCCGGAGCCCGTACACGATGGGTCGGCGTGGTCTCGGGAGTCGTACTCGCGGTGCTGGTGTGCGCGATGGGGCGGGCCATCGGACGCATTCCGCTGGCAGTGGTCGGCGGGCTGATCGTGGTGGTCGGGGCCAAGCTGATCGTGGGCCGGTCCGCGGATGTGCGGAGGGCCTGGCGGTCGGGCCCGATCGGCGTGACGACGCTGCTTCTCACCTTCCTGGCCACCACCCAGATCGCGCTGCACTACGCGATCGCCGCCGGCGTGCTGTTGTCTCTGGCGCCACGAGCGATGGCGGCCGTCCGGGGCCGGGTGCGCTGGGGGCGGGGGCCGGCGGGTGAGGCGCCCTGAGCTGACCCGGTCGGACCCGGTCGGACCCGGTCGGACCCGGTCGGGCTCCCACTCGGGCGGCCCCCGGTGCCTGGCCGTGCGTCTGCGGGCCGGTCTCCCACGGGGCTCCCGCCCCGGCGACACCTTCCTGCCGGTCTCCCACGGCCCCGGTTTCCCGTGCCCCTTACCCATGCCGAGGCTTTGCCCTACGGGCACCGATTATTTCGGTTACCGATGTAATCTGAGGATGTCGCATCTCAGCGTGCACACCGGCAGCGACCGCGTCCGCACCCCGACGTCAGCGGTACCGCGCCGGGTGCCGGAAGGGAAAGCCATGACTGCCGGTACGACCAAGTCCCCGATGCGTCGCCGCCGCTCCTGGCCTGCACTCCTGACCGAGGAGCGGGCCCGGCCGGAACACATACGCAGCCGTCCGAACGCCTGGTGGCTGGCGGTGGCGACGGTGTGTTTCGGCGCGTTCATGGGACAGCTCGACGCCAGCATCGTCACCCTGACCTACGGCAGTCTGCGCTCGGAGTTCGCTGTCTCCCTGGCCGCGGTGGAGTGGGTGTCGCTGGCTTATCTGCTGACCTTGGTGGCGCTTTTGGTGCCGGTCGGTCGGCTCGCCGACGCGCACGGCCGCAAGCTGTTTTACCTGTACGGCTTCGCGATGTTCACCGCTGCGTCCGCGCTGTGCGGTCTGGCCACCTCGCTCACCGAGCTCATCGCCTTCCGCGCGGTGCAGGCCGCGGGCGCCGCGATGCTGCAGGCGAACAGCGTGGCCCTGGTCGCCACCAGTGCGCCGCGCGAGAAGATGCGCACCGCGCTCGGGGTGCAGGCCGCCGCCCAGGCGCTCGGCCTGGCGCTCGGGCCGACCATTGGCGGCGTCCTGGTGGACACGCTCGGCTGGCGCTGGGTGTTCGGCATCAACGTCCCCATAGGGATCGTCGCGCTGATCGCCGGCCACTACCTGCTGCCGCGCACCCACCAGCGCAACGCCTCCGTCGGCTTCGACTGGCCGGGCCTGGCCCTGCTGTCCGCCGCGACCACTACTTTGCTGCTCGGGGTGTCCGCTGCCTCGGGACTGCCGGCACCGGCCTGGAGTGTGGCGCTTCTGTTCGCCGCGGCCGGGGTGTGCGGCTGGGCCTTCGGCGCACGTCAGCGGCGGGCGCCCGCGCCGCTGCTCGACCTGTCGCTGCTGCGCCTGCGCGCGGTGTCGACCGGCCTGGCCGGAGCGCTCGGCGGCTACCTGGTGCTCTTCGGCCCCCTGGTCCTGGTCCCAGTCGTCCTTACGGACTCGGGTGCCTCCAACGTCACGGCCGGGCTCGTCCTGACCGCCCTCCCGGCCGGGTTCGCGCTGTCCGCGACGGGCGCGGACAAGGCGCTGCCAGGCGGCATGAGCGACCGGGCCCGGGGGGTGCTGGGCACACTCGTGTGCGCCGCTGCGCTGACGGCGATGCTTGCCCTGCCACTCACCACCGTCCCCCTCGTACCGCTGCTCGCCGCCCTCGGCCTGGGCCTTGGCACCTTCATCCCGGCGAACAACGCGCTGGTCATGGGAGCCATCCCGGCCACCTGCTCCGGTACCGGCGGAGGGCTGGTCAACATGACCCGGGGCCTGGGCACCGCGCTCGGCGTCGCACTCGTCACCCTGGCCCTGCACGCCGCGGGCCGGGGCGGCCGGTGGGCCGTACTGGTCCTGCTCGTCGTGTCCCTGCTCACGGTCGGAGCGGCCTGGGCCGGACCCGCTCTGCGCCGGTCGGTTCCCCGGCAGATCAGGCAACCCGGTGTCCGATGAACCGACCCCTTCGAGGGCGAGGGTGAGGGCAAGGGCAAGGGCAAGGGCAAGGGCGAGCGGCTGGGCAGGGGACATGTGGTCTGCCGCCTTGGATCTGGCGGTCGCCGCCATGGTGCTGGCTGCAGGACTGCGCATCCATCGCCAGTGGCTGGGCACGCTGGCCGGACTCTGGCTCGTCCTGGCCCTGCGCCAGGTCAGGTTGGCGCTGCGTGCCCGCCGCTGCTCGCTGTAGCTCCCGCTGGCTCGGTTTTGATCCAGATCTGTCGCAGCGCGCGGTCGCGGAGAAGTACGCGGTCTGCCGCCGGACGGCTAGCCGGGCGCTTCATTCTGTGGTGCCGCCGCCGCGGAAGGAGACCAAGCCGCGTGCAGCGGCCGGGGCTCGATCAGTAGTCCTGTCCGGCGGGCCCGGTATTGGCCTTGTCCGCGTAGCGCCGCAGGTGGGCCGCCGCGGCCGCCTGGTCCGTGCGGGCCAGGCCGATCGGCAACTCGGCCACCACCGCGGCCACTCCCAGGGCCACGGCCGCGGCGGCGAGCAGCCGCCAGCCGCCGTGCTCGCCCCAGCCCAGGCCGATGATGAGCCCGAGGGCGACCAGGCCGCCCACCAGCACCGCCAGCAGTTCGGCCAGCCAGGCCCACCGGTATTGCCACGGCATTCTCATGACGTATCTCTTCCCCGAACGCTTTCACCGATCCGGGTGCGCGGATCCGTGCCGGCACCAAGGCGCCTGTTCCTCGGCCCGTGGATCAGCGGAGCGGGGGATAGGCCGGGCGGCCGGTGAGCAGGCGCTGGACGAGGAAGCCGAGCGCAAGGGTGAGCGCGCCCGCGATGGCGTCGGCGACGAAATGGTTGGCGGTGGAAAGGATGACCGCGAACGTGGCCAGCGGGTAGCAGGCGCCCAGAATCTTCACCCAGGTGCGGCGGGCCAGGAAGAAGAGGGCGGCTCCGCTCCAGGCGGACCAGATGATGTGGACCGAGGGCATCGCCGCGTACTGGTTGGACAGTGCCGCCACATCGCCGGAGGCCCAGGAGCCCCAGGTGTGGTGGGTGACGACGGTGTCGATGAAGCCCTGCCCGGTCAGGAAGCGGGGCGGGGCGAGCGCGAAGAAGGTGAACCCGGCCAGGGCCAGCAAGGTGGCCGTGTACAGGGCGGTGCGGGCGGCGCGGTAGTGGTTGGGGTGGCGGAAGTAGAGCCAGCACAGGACGCCGATGGTGACGATGAAGTGCAGCGTGGCGTAGTAGTAGTTCATGCCGACTATGAGCCAGCCGACGCTGTCGGCGGCGTGGTTGACCGCCCGTTCGATGTTGAGGTGCAGGGTGCTCTCGATGTCCCAGACCCGGTGGGCGCGGTGCAGTGCCGCGTCCTGGTGGGCGGGGACCGCGTTGCGGGTCAGGGTGTAGGCCCAGTAGCCGAGCGCGGTGAAGACGAGTTCCACCCAAAGGCGAGGGCGGCCCAGGGGGCGCAGCCGGGCCGGCAGCAGCGGGCCTATTCGGAGTCCGGTGCGCGACCGGGCGGCCGTCTGGACCGAAGGCGTGGCCGTCACGGCGTCTTCACTCCCTGCTCGTCGTCAGTCGACGCCGGGGCATCGTCTGCCGACCCGGACCGCCGGGTGGCGACCAGATAGACCGCGGCGCCGGTGAACAATGCGGCGGACACCCAGTCGTTGAGGCGCAGTCCGAGGAAGTGGTTGGCGTGGTCGACGCGCAGTGCCTCGATCCAGGCGCGGCCGGCGGTGTAGGCCAGGACGTACGCCGCGAACAGCCGCCCGCGTCGAGGCCGGTAGCGGTGGTCGAGCCACAGCAGCAGCGCCATCACGCCCAGGTCCCACAACGACTCGTACAAGAAGGTCGGATGGTAGAACGCGGCGCCGGGGGAGTCCGGCGGCCGGTGCGCGGGGTCGATCAGGAGCTTCCACGGCAGGCTGGTCGGGCCGCCGAACAGCTCCTGGTTGAAGTAGTTGCCCCAGCGGCCGAGCGCCTGGGCGAGCACGAGGCCGGGGGCCAGCACGTCGGCGAAGTCGGAGAGCCGGATGCCGCGTCGGCGGCAGCCGATCCAGGCGCCGACCGCGCCGAGGGCCACCGCGCCGGGAATGCCGAGCCCGCCGTCCCAGATGTACAGGGCCCGCATCGGCTGCTTCCCGGCGGTGAAGTACAGCTCGGGGTCGGTGATCACGTGGTAGAGACGCCCGCCGAGCAGACCGAACGGGACCGCCCATACGACGATGTCCACGACCTCTTCCGGGTCGTGGCCGAGCGCGGCCCAGCGCCGCCGGGTCAGCCAGGTGGCCGCGAACACACCGGCCAGGATGCACAGCGCGTACGCCCTGATCGGTATCGGCCCCAGGTGCCACACCCCTTGAGACGGGCTCGGCAGATACGCCAACTCCATGAACAACACAACCGATCAGGCGAGCGGGACCCCGGCTCGGGCCGGGACAGACTCGCCCGACAATACATCGGTTACCGAAATAATCCGATGTCGAACAGGTATGCGGAAGCTAAAGTCCAGCCATGTCCCCAAGGACCCGACCCGACCCGCTCACCGGCCCGTCGCACGAGGCCGCCAGTGACGCGCGCCAGCTGACCGAGGCCGTCACCCGCCTGCGCCGCGCCTTGCGCACCTCGATCCGCACCGACTACCCGTGGGAGCAACTCCCCATGGCCAAGGTCGAACTCCTGCAGGTCATCGCCGAACACTCCCCGGCCCGCATCAGCGACCTGGCCGCCCGCCAACGCCTGGCACAGAGCACCGTCAGCGGACTCATCGGCCAGATGATCAAGAGCGGCCTGGTGGTACGCGCCGTGGACGAGGACGACCGCCGCGCCTCCGCCGTCACGCTCACCGACGCCGGCCGCGCCCAGCTCACCGCCTGGACCCAGGCCCACGAACAACGCCTCGACGCCGCACTCAACGCCCTCAACAACGCCGACCGGACAGCGGTACGGGCCGCGCTGCCCGCCCTGTTCCAGCTGGTGGAACACCTCGGCGGCGGTGGGACCGCCCGGGAGTGATCCAGCCGCGCTCTCCCCGTGTGGCGGGGAACCCGGCCAACTGGTCATACGGGCAGGGCTTAGGCCCGAGCGGCCGCGGAGGAGGTGGGAGACTGGTCGACTGTGCCAGGAGCGCCCGGAAGGGTGCGGGAATGCGTTGCGGTTCGGATGACGGGGGCGGCATGGCTACACACGGCACGGTCACTGGTGAGGACCTGGACGCGGATCAGGACCGGGACCCGGTCGTCGTGTCCGTCGCGGTCTACAGCGACGGTGCCGACGACTACGCGGCCACGCATGCTCCGAAGATGACGGATCGGGTGGAGCGGTTCGCGGGTTGGTTGCCGCGGCCCTCGCTGATCCTGGACGCCGGCTGCGGCCCCGGTCGGGATCTGGCCCGGTTCCGTGCGTACGGCCATGTGGTGCGCGGCGTCGACCTCAACCCGGTGTTCGTGGCCATGGCCCGTGCCCATGCTCCTACGTCTCAGTGTGATCTGCGTGAAGTGGGAGCGAGGTTTCCGGCTGGGACGTTCGACGGTATCTGGGCGTCTGCCTCGCTCGTCCACCTGGCTGAGGCGGAAACGGTGGATGTGCTGGGGCAGTTCGCCGGGTTGTTGAGGCCAGGTGGCAGGCTGTACGTGTGTCTCAAGGCCGCTGGCCGTACGGGCTGGCTCGACGAGCCCGATGGGCGCCGCTGGTACACGGTCTGGGGCCAGGACGAGTTCACCGCCGCCGTGACCGAGGCGGGGTTCGAGGTCGACTGCGTGGACCCGGGCCCGTATGTCGAGGTCTGGGCGACCCGCCGGGGCTGATCGCGGGATCGGTGAAGTCGTCCTGGCGCCAGGCTGGTTGCTCAGCTCAGGGCATCGAGTGCGGCGAGGATGTCGGCCGGTTCGGCGCGTGTTGTGTAGTCGGTGTGGACGAAGGCCCAGCGGATGGTTCCTTCGGGGTCGATGACGTAGGTGGCGGGCAGCGGCAGGGTGCGCGGGTGCCCGGCGTTGACGCGCTGGAGGTCGAAGCCGAGCTTGTCGTAGACGCCGGCCAGGTCGTGCGGCAGGTCGAAGGCGAGGCCGTACTGCTTGGCGGTGTCGGAGCCGAGGTCGCTGAGTACGGGGAAGGCGAGTTCGTGCTTCTCGGTCAGGGACAGCGACTCGTCGGGGACCTGCGGTGAGACGGCGACCAACTGGGCGCCGCGAGCGGTGATTTGACTGTGGTGCTGCTGCAGGGAGCGCAGGGCGATGTTGCAGTACGGGCACCAGGCTCCGCGGTAGAAGGTGAGGACCACGGGACCGTCGGCGAGCAGGCCGTCCAGGGTGACGGTCGCGCCGTTCGCTGCAGGCAGGCTGAAGCGGGGAGCTTGGGCGCCGACGGTCAGGGCGCGGTCGGCCTGGCCGGAGGCGGCGAGTTCCTGGCCGGCCCGGTTCATGATTTCGCGCACCTCCGCCGGGATCTGCTGCTGTCGGGCTTCGTAGAAGGTGCGCAGTTCGGCGTTGAGGGTCATCTGAGCCGTTCCTCCTCGACGGTTGAGTCTGCGGCGGCGCCGTGAGATCACTCAATCCTGGAATGCTCATTCCAGGATACGGGCAGGTGTGACCCTGCGCCAGCGGCGGGGCGGAGCTGATTCGGGGGCGCTAGAGGGTCGTGAAGGGCTCATGGTCCGCCAGGGCCAGGGTGCGGATGAAGGCGCAGAGGGCCACGGCGCGACGGGCCAGGAAGCGGCGAGTGGCGGATCCGTGCGACCCGTAGGCGAGAGTCCACAAGGCTGGTATGCGGTTCATGGGCACAGGATGGAGGGCGGCGGCTGCCGTGCGGCGGATCGTGGATGAACCTGGACGCCTCTGGGGTCGCACTGTGCACGGAAGGCGTCCCCTTTGCCCGCGATCAGGATGGCGCTATCTTGGAATTCCTATTTCAAGATACCGGGGTGAGGCATGCCGGACATCAAGCACTTCGATCCGGACGCGGCCCTGGACACCGCGGTGCGGCTGTTCTGGCGGCAGGGTGTGGCCTCGACCGGGATCCAGGACATCGTGACCGCGACCGGCCTCAACCGCTCCAGTCTGTATGCCACCTTCGGCGGCAAGCAGGAGCTGTACGTCAAGGCTCTGCGCTGCTATCTGGAACGGCGTTCCGAGCCGATGTTCCGCGGCCTGGCGGAGGATGAGCGTGGTCTTCCTGCGGTCCGGGAGTTCTTCAGCGGGCTGATCAAGGCTCGCTGTTCGGGCGAGTACGCGCGCTGGGGATGCATGGTCTCCAACGCGCACGCCGGCGCCGAAAACGGCGACCCGGAAGTCAAGGCCGTCCTCGATCAGCATCATCAGCAGCTGCGGGATGCTCTGCATGCAGCCCTGATCACTGCCGAGGCGCATGGGCAGCTCGCTCCTGGCGCCGACCCCGGTGCCGGTGCCGACCTGCTCGCCCTGCTCGCATACGGCGTGAACCTGCGCTCACGTGCCGGTGCCAGGGCTTCGGCGTTGGAGGCGACAGTGGCCGTCGCCCTCGACGCGATCGGTGCCGGACGGCGGCGTGACGTGTGATGGCGGCACCCGCCGGTAGGTTGCGGGTGCCGACGCTTGTGCTCGGGGCTGCGGCTCAGCCGGTGGCCGGGGAGAGCCTGGTGTCCGGCGGGGACGGGCGCCGGGCACCCTTCTCGCCGGCGTCCGCCGTGTAGTCCTCGGGGGAGGTCTCGTCGATGCCGTCGGGGGCCTTCAGGGCGCGCAGGACGACGGTGAGGACCACCGTCACCACCACGTTCAGGACGAACGCGGTGAGGCCGATGTAGCCGATCTCGCCGATGCCCGGGATCTCCTTGGAAGAGCCGCCGAAGTGCTTCTGGGTGGGCGAGGCGACCCCGTACGCGGCGAGGGTGCCGTAGAGCATGCCGACCGCCCAGCCCGCGAGCAGCGCCCAGCGGTGGAACCAGCGGGTGAACAGGCCGCCGACCAGGGCCGGGAAGGTCTGCAGGATCCAGATGCCGCCCAGGAGCTGGAAGTTGATGGCGACCGTCTTGTCCATGGTCAGGACGAAGACCAGCGCGCCGACCTTCACGACCAGCGAGACCAGCTTGGAGACCTTGGCCTCCTGCGCGGCCGTCGCGTCCGGCTTGAGGAAGTCCTTGTAGATGTTGCGGGTGAAAAGGTTCGCGGCC
>NZ_BMUA01000010.1 GCF_014649955.1 Streptomyces violascens | reverse complement strand
CGGCCCCGGAGGCCGGAAGCTCCGTTGCGGAGCCAACGAAAACGGTAATGGGGGGGGCTCCCGGCTTCGCCGAGACCGCTTGGATGTGCTCAGCCCTCGGAGTTCACCATCGACGCCGCCGCGTACGTCAGGTAGTTCCAGAGGGTCTGCTCGTGCTCGGGGGAGAGGCCCAGTTCGTCGACGGCCGTGCGCATGTGGCGCAGCCAGGCGTCGTGTGCGGCCCGGTCGACCGTGAACGGCGCGTGCCGCATCCGCAGGCGCGGGTGTCCCCGGCCGTCGCTGTAGGTGCGCGGGCCGCCCCAGTACTGCATCAGGAACAGGGCGAGGCGCTCCTCGGCCGGGCCCAGGTCCTCCTCCGGGTACATCGGACGAAGGAGCGGGTCCTCGCGGACGCCCTCGTAGAAGAAGTGCACGAGGCGCCGGAACGTCTGCTCGCCGCCGACCTGCTCGTAGAAGGTCTGCTCCGGCAGCGTGCCGCGCGGAATCTCGGTCACGTAGAACACCCTCGCAATGTCATGTGGGCCTGCCCCGGAACGCGGCCCGGGGTCCAGGGGCCGTTCCCCGGGAAATGCAGCACCCTTCCATGGTCTCAGACCCGGTGGCCGAGGACCCCAGACGTAGGACCGCTCGCCTCCCGGGCTCCGGCGCAGCACAGTGGACGTATGAGCGCGGACCTGGCACTGAGGCGGGCCCTGGTGCGCGAGATCGCGGCCGGCGGGGCGCTCGCCGACCCGGCCTGGCGGGCCGCCTTCGAGGACGTGCCGCGCCACCTCTTCGTGCCGTACTACTACGAGGGCGCGCCCGGCGGCCACGTGCGGCTGTGGGGCGAGGACCCCGACCCCGAGCAGCGCGAACGCTGGCTGGCCGGGGTGTACGTGGACGCCCCGCTGGCCACCCGGATGCGCGACGGCGACCTCGTCTCCTCCTCCAGCCAGCCCTCGCTGATGGCCGGCATGCTGGAGGCGCTGGAGATCCGGGACGGGGACGAGGTCCTGGAGGTCGGCGCCGGGACCGGGTACAACGCGGCGCTGCTGTGCCACCGGCTCGGCGAGGAGAACGTGACCACCGTCGACCTCGACCCCGAGATCACCGAGTCCGCGCGGGCGCATCTGGCGGCGGCCGGGTACCACCCCGCCGTGATCACCGGGGACGGGGCGCGCGGCGCTCCCTCGCGAGCCCCCTTCGACAAGATCATCGCGACCTGCACGGTGGGCTCGGTGCCCTACGACTGGCTCGCCCAGTGCCGCACGGGCGGGCTGATCCTGGCGCCGCTGGCCACCGGCCTGATCCGGCTGCGCGTGACGGGCCCGGGCCATGCCGAGGGGCGCTTCCTGCACACGCCGGCCTATTTCGTGCCGCTGCGCGGTACGGGCTCGCAGAACCGGCCCGTCCCGTACGCGGGCGGGCTGCCGCGCGCGAGCATGTCGAACGAGCTCTTCCGCTTCCTGCTGGAGCTGACGGCGGGCAGCCTCGACCCGTACGAGGCGCACGCGCTGTGGCAGCGCGAGCAGCGGCCCCGCCGCGAGCGGTTCGGGGTGACCGTGGACGACGGCAGCCAGTGGGCGTGGCTGGACGATCCGCAGGGGCCCTACACCTGGCCCCTGCGGGAGCGGCCGGTCAGCCCCGGCGCACGGTGATCGTCGTCCAGGCGCCCACGTGCACCCGGTCGCCGTCCTGCAGCGGCACCGGAACGTAGGGCTGGATGGGCTCGCTGGAGCCGTTGACCGTGGTGCCGTTCGTCGAGTTCTGGTCGACGACCGCCCACGTGCCGTCCGGCTGCTGCACGAGCACCGCGTGCTGGTGCGAGACGCCCGGGTCCTCCGGCGGCACCGACAGATCGATGTCGGGCGCTTCACCGGTGGAGTGGCGGCGGCGGCCGATGGTCACCTGGTTGCCGGACAGCGGGCGCTGCTGCTCGGGGGAGTACGCGGGCAGGTTGAGCCCGGACGCCTCCGGGCCGCTGCGCTGCATCATCGCCAGGAAGTAGTCCCGGTCCGGGCCGATCGTGATGGCCCAGCCGGCCGGGGCGGGCGGCGGCACGGCCTGCGGCCAGTCGTCACTGTTCTCCGGAGCGGCCTGCGGCCAGTCGTCGCCGCCCCGCTCGGGAGTCGGCTGCGGCCAGTCGTCGGCCCGGTCCTGCCCGGTGGCCTGTGGCCAGTCGTCGCCGCGGTCGGGCGCGGGCCGACGGCCCGTGTCCTGGACGGGCTGGGACGGCGGCGGCAGCATCCAGTCGTCGTCGGCCTGAGGCCGCTGGACCGGCGGCGCGGCCGGGGGTGCCTGCTGGAAGGCGGGCGGCGGCGGGGGCGGCCCGCCCTGCCCGGGGTTGAAGGGCCCCGGCGGCGGGGGCGGCTGCTGCTGGAACGCGTTCGGCGGCAGCTGCCGCGCGGAGCGCTGAGAAGGATCGGCGGCCAGCGGCTCGGCGGGCCGGTTCACCTGCGAGGGCCGCGAGCTCTGGTACTCGTACGGGTCGCGCGGCGCGGGCGGCGGGCCCTGCTGGAAGGCGGGCGGCAGGTTCAGGCCGGGGCCGGGACCCTGGGCCGGAGCGGGGCCGGGGCCGTTCGCGGGGCCGGGGCCCTGGTTCGGCATCGGGTGCTGCGGGGCCAGCGGCGTGTACGAGGTCGCCGTGTTCGTGAGGAAGTTCCAGCGGCACTCCTCGCAGAAGGGCGCCCCGGCCTCGCGCGGGGTGCGGCACTGCGGGCAGAGCTCGGCCTGGGCGGTGGCGTTCGGATCCCCGGAGCCCGGGTAGCCGTACGCGGGCGGAGGCGGTGGAGGCGGCGGCACGGCGCCCATGCGATGGCCGCAGATCTCGCACCAGTCGTCGGAACCCGACTGGTGTCCGTTCGGGCAGGTCGGCATGGAGTCGCTTCCCCCTCTCGTCGTCCGGCCCGGCGGGCCGCGGTATTTCGGCGGTTCTGTGTACTGGGCTGTACTTCGTGGTGCTTCTTGTTACTTCTTGACGCGAACGGTCTTGGTGGAGCGCGTTTCGAGGGTCATCTCGTCCGCTTCCGCGACCTTCGCCTTCAGTCGCACAGTACCCGTCGCCTCGTCGACGACGTCCACCACCTTCGCAAGCAGTTTCGCCGTATCGGCGTTCCCCGAGGCGGCGGCCAGCTGCACCGCCCGGCCGAGCTTGGCGGTCGCGCCGTCCGCATCGCCCGACTTGCGGGCATCCAGACCCTGTTGGATGACCTGTGCCAGTTCGGCCTGACCCGTGTAGTGCGCGACCTGCGGGTTGATGGAGGTGGAGGCCGCCATGTCATCGGTCCACACCGCCCGCACCAGGCCCTGCGAAAGGACCTGCGGCGCCCCGCCCTCGCGGTCGGGCACGATCAGCGAGACGCGGGCGGCGAGCATCTCCTGGCCCACGCCGGCCTCGGGCACCTGCACGCACACGTGGTAGTCGCGGGACTCGTCCCCCCAGGAGCCGGTCGGATAGTCCCCGGCGCGCGGGCCCGCCTCGGTCCGGCGGTCCGTCAACTCCTCGACGGTGGGGGCCACTTGCTTGACAAACTTGATCTCCACACCGACCGGGGTCCACAGGCGCAGAGCCACGTCCGCGACCTCCTTGCCCATCGCGTTCTCCATCATCTGCGTGAAATCGGCCGCCAGATTGGCCGGATCCGCGACGATGTCCGCGGTGCCGAGCAGCGCGGAGGCGATCGAGGTGACCTCCTTGACCTCCCAGTCGGTCCCCACGCCCCGGGCGTCACAGGTGAACCGTCCGGCGCAGGCCGTCAGGGCGGAGCGCAGGTCCTCGGGCGACTCGTGCTCGTTGCGCCCGTCGGTGAGCAGGATGCCGTGCCGGATCGGCACGTCGGCCGCCCCGAGCAGCCGGTCGGTGAGCCGCAGCCAGGTGCCGATCGCGGTGCCGCCGCCCGCGCTCAGCTTGCGCAGCGCCTCTTTCGCCTGGGTACGGGTCTGGCTGTCGGCGGTGGCCAGGCGGCCGTTGCCCGGGTAGACCTCGCGCGCGATGTGCGTACCGCCGACGACCGCGAAGGCGACCCCGTCGCGCAGGGTGTCGATGGCGGCGGCCGTCGCGTCCCGGGCGTTGCGCATCTTGGTCGGCGGGTAGTCCATCGAACCCGAGCAGTCCACCATGATCACCACGGCCGCGCTGGGCGGCTGGCCGGGTATGTAGGACGGCGCGGTCGTGGCCGTCGTGAAGGGCGCGCCGATGGTGCCGCCGCCGGTGGAGGCCACCGTGACGATCGCGTTGACCTCGCGACCGCCCTCCGGCAGGAACTCGTTCTGGTACACCTCGACGGAGAACTGCGGCACGTTGGACTTGGAGAAGTTGGCCATCGGAAAGGCTCCTTGAGGCTCCATGGACCAGAAGTGAAAGAAGTGAGAGAGGTGACGCAATAGGGCTGCAATAGGGACGGAGGCCTAGTTGTAGGCGGATCCTGCCCCTTGCTGCTCCACCGCGAACGGCAGCACGGCCACTGTTACGTTGTCGTGGCCCCCGCCGTCCAGGGCGTGCCCGACGAGCACCTGGGCGCTGTGCAGCGGCCGTTCGGCGGCGTCCGCCGGGGTGACGCGGGCCATCTCCTCGGCGGCCTCCGCGTAGTTCCACAGGCCGTCCGTGCAGACCACCACCACGCCGGAGCGGTCCGGCTTGAACGAGGCGGTGTGCGGGTCCAGTTCGTACGCGTCGGCCCCCAGCCACCCCGTGATGGCGTGGGCGCGCTCGTCGGCGTAGGCGTCGGCCTCGCTCATCAGGCGGGCCGCGACCATCTGCGCGGCCCACGAGTCGTCCTCGGTGAGCCGGGCCGGGGCGGTCGCGCGGTCGTCCGGCACCCAGTACGCGCGGCTGTCGCCGACCCAGCCCACCACGAGGAGGCCGCCCGCCGAGACCGCCCCGACCAGCGTGCAGGCCGGCGCGTTCTGATGGCGGTGCGGTTCGTCCCGGTGGGCCTGACCGGGCTCGGCGGCAAGGGAGTTGACGGCCTCGGCGGCGGACAGGATCGCGTCGTGCATGGCCTGCTGGGGGTGGGTGCCCTGGGGCAGGGCGGCGAGCAGCGCCTCGTTGGCGGCGGCGGCCGCGGCGGCGGACGCCTCGTCGGGACGGGTCGCCGACGACACCCCGTCGCAGACGATCGCCACGACGGCGGGCGAGCCGTCGGGCAGCGCGGTCGAGGACAGCGCGAAGGAGTCCTCGTTGCGGTGGTGGCGAAGGCCGCGGTCGCTCACCGCCGAGACCGAGCCGAGCTCCTGCTCCATGTGGTCGCGCTCGCGCGGCTGGGCGTGCCCGCAGTTCTCGCAGTACCCGTCGTCGTCGACCCGCCCGGCCCGGCACGCCACGCACACCTTGGCGCCGGGCGCCGGGGGCCGGGCGACATGGGTGTCCGGATCGGGCTCGGCGGCGCGCGGGTCGGGCGCGGGGTGGGGGTGCCCCCGGTCGAGCGAAGCCGAGACCGGGGGAGGGTACTCGTCCGCCGTCACCGGCTCGTCCGTCCGTACCGCGTACGGGAGTTGGGGATCCGACGCGGTGGCGACCGGGGACGCCATCTCGATGGTCGGATGGTCGAGCGGCGGCTCGGGCACGGCCGACAGGTCGTACCCGCAGGCCCCGCAGTACAGGTCTCCCGTCTCCAGCGGCTCTTCGCAGCCGGGGCAGGCGGCCGGCTGATGCGTCTGCGACATCGTCACACCCAGGTCCGGGGGCGGAATCGGTTGGCCCGTTCCACCAGGTCGATCCTTTCCTCGCCACGCTGTGCGAGCCGGGCGAGCACCCGGTACGAACGTTCCAGACCGAAGCGCAGGCCCCGCTCGTCGACTTCGCTGCCGAGCAGTGCGGTCTTCGCCTGCCCGGCGCCGGTGCTCCCCGACAGTACCCAGTCCAGGGCGGTGCCCAGGACCTCGGTCGCCAGCTGTTCACGTCGCACCGCGTCCAGGCCGAACCCGTCGAGCGCCTCGACCTGGGCCGCGGCGGCCAACAGGTCCTCGATCAAAGGGTCCTCGGGGGCCCGGCTGCGCAGCCGCGCCCGCACCGCCGCGACGCGCGCCGCCGTGTAGTGGATGGAGGCCTCGGGCACCGACTCCAGGGTCCGTACGGCGCTGGTGCGGTCCCCGGCCGCGAGCTGCACCCGGGCCAGGCCGAAGGCCGCGCTCACATAACTCGGGTCGGTCGTCCACACCAGGCGGTAGTACTCGGCCGCGTTGTCGAGCTGGCCCAGCACCTCCGCGCACACGCCGAGGGCGAGCTTGGGGGCGGGCTCGCCGGGGAACGCGTCGTAGATCGCGTCGAAGGACAGCGCCGCGTTCTCGTTGTCGCCCGCCGCGAGCGAGGCCAGGCCCCGGTACCAGACCACCCGCCAGTCGTCCGGGTGGTCCATCTCCAGGGATTCGAGGGCCTTGGCGGCGGACACCCGCTCGTTCATGTCGAGCCGGGCGCGCAGCTCGCGCAGCCGGCGCTCGATGGAGTCGGCCGGGGCCGAGCGCAGGGCGGCGATCAGCTCGGCGGGCGCGGCCGCCATCAGGCCCGCGAGGAACCCGGCATTGGGGTCGCTCGGGTCCACGTGCGGCACGGGCAGCGCGAGTGAGGTGGCGCGCGGATCGAGCGGCGCGAGCAGCGGGGATGCGTGCCCGCCGCCGGTGCTGCCCTCGGCGCGCGGCACCGGGATGGCGCCCTGGGTGGCCGGATGCGGCAGGTTCGGGTTGTTCGGCGCGACGGCCGGGAGGGGCGGGGCGCCCGCCGGAACAGCGGCCGGGGCCGGTGCCGGGGCGGCCGCGAGCGCCTTGCGGGCGCGTCTGCCCACCGGGGCCACGCGGGCCCCCAGGCGCGAGACGTCCCCGTTGTGCTCGGCGAACAACTTCGTGTCCGTGACGCGCAGTTCGGCGCCGAACAGGGTGGAGAGCGACGGCCGGGGGCGGCCCGTCTGGAGCGCCACGACCTCGCGCAGGACGCCCGTCAGCTGCTCCGCCATCTCCTGCGCGGAGGCGAACCGGCGCGCCGGGTCCGGGTCGGTGGCCCGCACCAGGAACCGGTAGAACGACTCGTACGTGCGGAACACGTCGATGTTGTCGGGGTCCGGCAGGCTGTCGACGTAGACGTTCGTGTAGCCCTGGAAGTCGAAGGTCAGCACGGCCAGGGTGCGCGCCACCGTGTACAGGTCGGAGGCGACCGAGGGGCCGAGCTCGGCGACTTCGGGCGCCTGGTAGCCGACCGTGCCGTAGATCGCCGACTCGTCGTCGTCCATGCGGCGCACCGCGCCCATGTCGATCAGCTTCAGCTGGTCCTCGGTCTGGATCGCGTTGTCGACCTTGAAGTCGCAGTACAGCAGGTTGCGGCTGTGCAGATGGCCGAGCGCCTCCAGCGCCTCGATGCCGTACGCGCAGGCCTGCTCGACGGGCAGCGGGTCGCGCTTGCCGGCGGTCGTGCGCCGCTCGTTGGCTATCTCCTTCAGCGACTTGCCGCCGACGTACTCCATGACGATGTAGCCGTCGAGCGAGCCGGTGCGCTGGTCCAGGTGCTCGACGAAGTTGTAGATCCGCACGATGTTGGAGTGCTCGATCTCGGCGAGGAAGCGACGCTCGGAGATCGCCGCCGCCATCGCGTCCTGGTCGCCGGTGTCGAGCAGGCCCTTGAGGACCACCCAGCGGTCGGAGACCGCGCGGTCCACGGCGAGGTAGACCCAGCCGAGCCCGCCGTGCGCCAGACAGCCCATGACCTCGTACTGGCCGTGCACGATGTCGCCGGTGTGCAGCTTCGGCACGAAGGAGTACGGGTGGCCGCACTTGGTGCAGAAGCCCTCGGTGCGCCCGGGGCGCTCACCGCGCGAACGGCCCACCTGCGCCCCGCAGTCCGAACGCGAGCAGAATCGCTTCCGCTCGGGGACCTCGGGGTGTTCCATCACCGCCGAGCGCGGATCGGGGCGCGGCACCTGCGGCACCGACACCAAGCCCGCGCCGAGCCGGCTGCGCGCCGACGAGCTCGCCGCCTTGCCCGAACTGCGCACCGACACCGACCGCGAGGTGCTGCCGCCGGTCAGCGAGGAAAGCCGTCCGGAGACCGAGCGCCGCGACGTCGAGGACCGCGAGGAGCGCGACGAACTGCGCGAGGAGGAGCGCGAGGACTGCGAGGCCGAGCGGTGCCCGCCGCCGGTGATCCCCGTCGGCGGCGACGACACCATGCCCGTCGGCGAGACGACGGGCGCGAGCCCGCACGTGTCGCAGTACAGCTCGCCGCCGCCCATGTCCTCGTACGAACCCGCGCAACCGGGGCGCTGGCACTGGGTGTTCTCGCTCACGATTCCCCCTTCTGGTCAACGGGCCCGGGATGTCTCGGGACCAGTGCGTCGGCCGCCGCCCGCTGATAACGGAGCACCGCCTCTTCGGCGACGCGCAGATCGCAGGGCGCGGACCACAGCATCCGGCGGGCCGCGTCGTACCGCTCGATCAGGAGCGGATCCTCGGCCATGCCGTGCCGGGCGACCTTCGCCTTGTACGCGTCGAGGCGGCCGCGCAGCTCCGCGCGGACCGCCAAAGGCGCGGTGACCGCCGTCAACGACTCGCGGGCGCGCAGCAGTTCGTCCTCGGCCTTCTGCTCAAGCGATTCGAGCAGGGGCGAGAGCCGGTGCCACTGGGCGTGCCTGCGGTACTCGGCGGCGGTCGCCAGCTGTTCCTGGAGCGCGATCGACGGGCCGCTCACGGCGGGCACCTCGCTCGCCGCGATCTTCGCGAGGACCTCGCCGCGCGCCGACCGGGCCTCGGCCAGCGTGCGATCGGCCCGCGACAGTACGTCGCGCAACCGGACCAGCCGCTGCTCGGCGTCCTGCCGGACCGTCAGGACCGCGTCGATTTCGCGGCGTACGTCCTCCAGGGCGCGGGCCGCCCGGTCGTAGCGCCCGGTGTCGGGGCGGCCGCCGCCCGGCGCGGAGCTGCCCGGCGCGGGCACCCAGAACGCCAGCGGATCGGAGATCACCTGGGCACGCAGGTCGGTCAGCTCGGCCGTGATCGACTCCAGGTCGTCGCCCGAGGGATGCTCGCCGGGCCGCACGCCCACCGAGTGCGCGAGCCCCCGGGTGCGGTGCAGCTCGGCGGCCAGGAGGTCTATCCGGGCGGGCAGCGCCGACCACACCGCGTCGGCGGCCACGACCAGGTCGAGCGAGTGCGCGTACAGCTCGTTCATCCGGTTCACGAGCTCGCCGAGCGTGAACCGCTCGGTGAGCCGCGCCGGGCCCCCGGCCAGCGTCGGGGCGTTGTGCAGGGCCGCGCCCGACAGCGTCACGGACTCGCCGCGCAGCCGCTCGGTCAGCTCCACCAGATCCTCCCGGCCGAGCCAGCGCCGCCTCGCGCGCAGCTCACGCGCGGATTCGAGAGCCGCCGTGTACGCGTCGAAGTACGCCCAGAGCAGGGAGATCGACTGCTCGGTGGACGCCCAGCGCTCCTTGGTGACGCCGGTGAGCCCGGCGCCTTCGAGCAGCCGGCGCCCGGCATGGTCCTGGAGGGCGAGCAGCGAGGTCTCGACGGCCTCGTGCTCGGCGCCGAGGCGTGCCAGCGCACGGTCCACCTCGTCCCGGTCCATGACCTGCTCCGGGGGTCCCCCGGTGGAGCTGGGGGAGGGTCCCGCGCCCATCGATCACCTCTCCGCTCTGTGGTACGACGCCGCCGTCAACTCGCTCATCCTGTCCGGTACTTGGGTGCCGGTGGCCCGGATATGCCGGGCAGGTCGGCGGCGAGCCACTTGCGGTACGCCGTCATCCACGGGCTGTTGGCCCCGCCGCCCCGGTAGTCCACCAGTACCTGGTTGATCCGCTGCACCAGGTCGGTGTTGCCGAGCTTGACGGCGGCGCCGTAGTACTCGGTGGTGAACGGGCTGCCCTTCAGCTGGACCGCCGGGTCCTGGGCGGCCTGGCCCGCGGCGAGCGCGTTGTCGGTGACGACCGCGTCCACCAGGTTCTGCTGGAGGCGCACCAGGCAGTCCAGCTGGTTGGGGACCGTGAAGTCCTGGTAGTCCGCGCCGTGCGGGTTCGCCTTGAGGGCGTCGAACGCGGTGGAACCGGCCGCCACACAGACCCGCTTGCCCTTCAGCGAGTCGTCGAAGCCCGTGATGGCGGAGGCCTTGGGAGCGAGCACCTGCTGGCCCGCCTCGAAGTAGGCGGTGGAGAACGAGGCCTGCTTGATGCGGGTGCAGTTGACGGTCATGGTGCGGACGACGACGTCGACCGTGCCGTTCTGGAGCGCGGGAATGCGCTGACTGGTCGGGATGGCGCGGTAGATGACCGCGTTCTCGTCGCCCAGGATGTTCTTCGCGATCGCCTTCACCAGGTCGATGTCGAAGCCTTCGAGGGTGCGCGTCGTCGGATTGCGGTAGCCCCAGCGGAAGCTGTTCTGGTCGACGCCCGCGATCAGCTTGCCGCGCCGCTTGATGGCGTCGACGTTCGGCCCGTCCGCCGACGACGGGGCCAGGCTCGCCTCCGGGTCCTTGCAGTCGTCGGCCTTGGCCTGGACGCCCTGCGCGAGGCCGGGGCCCGCGACGCTCGCCGCCGCGCCGTCGCCGCCGTGCCCGGTCAACGGGATCAGCGCGCCCGCGGCGACCGCGAGCGCGAGGGCCATCCCGGCGACGCCGCCCCAGCCGCGCAGCCGGCCGGCCCCGAGCCGCGTGCGCCGGGCGGCCCGGGCAGGGCCGGGCAGGCCGGGGGCGGCCGGGTGTGCCGGATCCGCCGAGCCGTTTGCGCCGCTCATCTCGACCCCTCTCGCCGACCCGCCGCCGGTGGTGCGTCCGTTGCCGCTGTTCATGGCGCTCACCTGTACTCCGCGAGCCGGCGGCTGATGCCGACGCCGGCGCCCGCCGCGGCGAGCACCGCGAGGACGGCCGCGCCCAGCGGCAGGCCCGTCAGGGCGCCGCGCCCGTCGGAGGCGGCCGTCGTGAACTCGTGCTGCTCGTGGGCGATCGCCGAGTCCAGCGCCTGGTCCACCTGGTCGAAGCACTCGCCGGTGGAGCCCTTCGCGCCGAGGACCTGCGTCAGCGCGCCGTCGTAGTCACCGCTGTCGTCCGTCTTGCGGGCCGCGGTGTGGCGCTCCTGCCAGACGGCCATGTCGTCCTTGGCCTTCGTCACGGGGGCCTTGCCCGTGCTGTCGTCCGCGAGCTTCACCGCCGCCCCCAGCTGGTCGGAGAGCGACGCCATCTCCTTGGTGAACGACGCCTCGTACAGGTCCTTGCCCTTGTCGTTGAGCACCGCGCCCCGGGCCACCAGCGTCAGGTTCTCGTTGGCGCGGGCCTGGAGCGAGCTGATCCGGGCGTCGTTGAGGACCTTCAGGGACTCCTGGCCGTGCGTGCGCGAGGTCGACAGGTCGGAGGAGGCCACCGCGTGCCCCACCACCAGCCAGAGCAGCACCACCGTGGAGGCGGCCGTCGCGGCCAGCAGGCCGTGGTTGAACACCCGGTTCGTGCGCAGGTAGTTGCGGCGCTGGACCCAGACGAGGCCGCCGAGCGCCACCAGGCCGAGCGCGGTCGCCGCGTACGGCCAGGTGTCCGCCTGGTCGTAGTCGTCGTAGAGCCGGCCCGTCTCGGCCTCGTACAGCTTCTGTGCGGCGGGCAGCAGGCTGGTGCTCATCTTCTGGTTGGCGAAGCGCAGATAGGCGCCGCCGACCGGGAAGCCCTGCCGATTGTTGGCCCGCGCCTGCTCGACGAGGCCGTTGTAGAGCGGGAGCTGCTCGTTCAGGGTGGCTATCTGCTGGGCCGACTCGGCCGAACCCGTCGTGTTCGCGGCCGCCTTGACCAGCAGGCGGGAGGCGGTCGCGATGTCCGTGTCGTACCGCTTGCGTACGTCCAGGGGCTCCTGGCCGCCCGCGAGGAAGCCGCTCGCGGCGGCCGTGTCGGCGTCGGCGAGGGAGCGGTAGATGGACGCGGCATCCGCGCTCAGCGGCTGGCTGCGGTTGACCACGTCGCTCGCCGCGGCCGAGCGGTCCGAGATCTCCCAGGCGGTCACGCCGCCGAAGGCGACGAGGAGCAGCGCCACGACCGTACCGATGATCCACAGGCGGCCGGGCTCGGTCGTCGCGGCGGCGCGCAGCTGCTCCCGGGTCTCGGCCCAGCTCCGGTGCGTGCCGGGTCGCTGCGCCGCGACCCGGGCCGCGGACTCCCGCGTCTCCGGTTCGCGCACGTTCGGCGGATTCGCCACCTGACCTCCCCCTCGGTCGCTGCCTAGGCAGTATGGCCGCAGGGACCGACAACCATCCAGGGTTGTCTGGATCTTGTTACCTGCCGTACCGCTCCCCTGGAGGGTGTCCGGCACCCCCTTGGCCCCCTGCCCCACGTCCCCATCATGTATACGCGTCGGCGATCCGTTCGGTTCCACAGGGACCCGCCCGGATCGTTACCGCACGTACTGGGCGCGCAGCCGCGCGTAGGTCCCCTCGGGCGCGGAGATGTGGTCCAGGCCCAGAAGTCCCGCGCCGAGCACGGGCGACGTGGTCACCACCCGGGGCACCGCCTTGGGCGCCCGGGCCGCGAGCAACTCCGTTACGGTGTCGTCCAGTTGGGGATGGCGGGCCGCGAGCACGCTGCCGCCGAGCAGCACCGGCGTCTCCACCTCCAGGAGGCCGAGCCGGTCCAGGGCGACCGTCGCCAGGGCCACGATCTCCTCTGCCTGGCGCTCGACGAGGGAGCGCGCCACCGGGTCCCCGGCGGCCGCGACCTCGAACAGGACCGGGCTCAGCTCGTGCCGGCGCACGGCCGGGATCTTCTCCAGGTGCAGCGCCTCGATCAGCTCGTACATCGAGGAGAGCCCGAAGTGGGCGGGCAGGGCGGATGCGAGCGCGGTCGGGCCGCCGCGGCCGTCCTCGGCGCGCGCCGCGAAGAACAGCGCCTCTTCGGCGAGGCCGCCGCCCCCGCCCCAGTCGCCGGAGATCTTCCCGATCGCGGGGAAGCGGGCGGTGCGCCCGTCCGGGGTCATGCCGACGCAGTTGATGCCCGCGCCGCACACCACCGCGACCCCGCGCGGCTCGGCGCCGGGAGGCAGCCCGGCGCGCAGGATCGCGAAGGTGTCGTTGTGCACCCGCACGGAGTCCCCCCAGCCGCGGGCCTTGAGGGCCGCCGCCAACTCCCTTTCCTCGACGGGTAGATCGGCGTTGGCCAGGCACGCCGAGACGTGCTCGACCCGCAGCGGTTCGGCCCGGTGCGCGGAGAGGTAGGCCTCCTCCACCGTGGTGGCCAGCATGTGCAGAGCCACCTCGACGCCCACCGACGGCGGCCGGAAGCCGCCGCCCCTGGCGGTGCCGAGCACCGTTCCGTCCGCACCGATCAGTGCCACATCGGTCTTGCTGTTGCCGGCGTCGATCGCCAGCACACTCATGCCCACGCGAGGTGCTCCCGGTTGTGCTCGATCAGCCGGTCGGTGAGCCCGTCGGCGTATGCGTACTGCCCGACCAGCGGGTGCGCGAGCAGCGCCCGGAACACCCGGTCGCGCCCGCCGCGCAGGGCGGCCTCCAGGGCGAGGTCCTCGTACGCGGTGACGTGTGCGATCAACCCGGCGTACAGCGGGTCGAGTTCGGGCACCGGCAGCGGGACCGCGCCCCTGCCGTCCACCCGGGCCGGCACCTCGATGACAGCGTCGTCCGCGAGGAAGGGCAGCGTTCCGTTGTTGTAGGTGTTGACGACCTGGACCGGGCTTCCGCCCGCCCGTCGCCCACCACCGCCCTTGCCCGAGGGTCCTTTGGACCCGCCCCTCTCTCCGCCCAGCAGGGAGGCCGTGAGGTCGACGGCCGCCTCGGAGTAGAAGGCGCCGCCGCGCTTGGCGAGCAGCTCGGGCTTCTCGTCGAGCGCCGGGTCGCCGTACATGGCGAGCAACTCCCGCTCCATGGCGGCCACTTCGGCGGCCCGCGACGGCTTGGTGCCCATCTCGCGCACCACCTCGTCGTGCGCGTAGAAGTACCGCAGGTAGTACGAGGGGACGACGCCGAGCCGGTCGAGGACCTGGCTCGGCAGGCGCAGATCGTCGGCGATGGTGTCGCCGTGCTCGGCGAGCAGCTTCGGCAGGACGTTGTCGCCCTGGGGACCGCCGAGCCGCACCCCGAGCTCCCAGGTCAGGTGGTTGAGGCCGACGTGGTCCAGGTGGACCTCGGCGGGCGTGACCTGGAGCAGGGCGGCGAACTTGCGCTGGAGGCCGATGGCCACGTTGCACAGCCCGACCGCCTTGTGCCCGGCCTGGAGCAGCGCCCGGGTCACGATGCCCACCGGGTTGGTGAAGTCGATGATCCAGGCGTCCGGGTTCGTGCGGCGGACGCGCTCGGCGATGTCGAGGACGACCGGCACGGTCCGCAGCGCCTTGGCGAGCCCGCCCGCGCCCGTGGTCTCCTGCCCGACGCAGCCGCATTCGAGCGGCCAGGTCTCGTCCTGCTGGCGGGCCGCCTGCCCGCCGACGCGCAGCTGGAGCAGCACCGCGTCCGCGCCCTCGACGCCCGCGTCCAGGTCCGAGGTGGTGACGATCCTGCCCGGGTGGCCCTGCTTGGCGAAGATGCGCCGGGCGAGCCCGCCCACCAGGTCCAGGCGGTCGGCGGCCGGGTCGATCAGGACGAGCTCACTGACCGGCAGGGTGTCCCGCAACCGGGCGAAGCCGTCGATGAGTTCGGGGGTGTAGGTGGACCCGCCCCCCACTACTGCGAGCTTCATTGAATTGATCAGCCCTTCACTCCGGTCAGCGTGACGCCCTCGACGAAAGCCTTCTGTGCGAAGAAGAAGACGAGGATCACGGGGGCCATGACCAGTACGGTCGCGGCCATGGTCAGGTTCCAGTCGGTATGGTGCGCGCCCTTGAAGGACTCCAGGCCGTAGCTCAGCGTCCAGGACCCCGGCGTGTCGGACGCGTAGATCTGCGGTCCGAAGTAGTCGTTCCAGGCGTAGAAGAACTGGAAGAGCGCGACGGCGGCGATGCCGGGGCGGGCCATCGGAAGGACCACCTTGATCAGGGTGCGCAGCTCCCCGCACCCGTCGACCTTCGCGGCGTCCAGGTACTCGCCCGGGATGGTCATCAGGAACTGGCGCAGCAGGAAGATGGTGAACGCGTCGCCGAACGCCAGCGGGACGATCAGCGGCCACAGCGTGCCGGACAGGTCCAGCTGCTTCGCCCAGAACAGATACATCGGGATGATGATCACCTGGGGCGGCAGCATCATCATCGAGATGACCAGCATCAGCGACAGATTGCGGCCCCGGAAGCGGAACTTGGCGAGCGCGTAGGCCACCGGCACCGAGGACACCACGCTGAGCACGGTGCCGAGTCCGGCGTAGAGCAGGGTGTTCTTCCACCAGGTCAAAAAGCCCGGGGTGTCCCACACCTTGCGGTAGTTGGACCACGCCCAGTGGTGCGGGACCAGGTCCCGGGTGAGCGTCTGCTGGTTGTCCATGAGCGAGGTCAGCAGCAGGAAGACGAAGGGCAGCACGAAGAACAGCGCGGCCGCGACCCCGATCGAGTGCACGGCGATCCACTGGAGCAGGGCCTTGCGTCGGGCCACCCTGGCCGCCGGGGTGGCGGCTTCGGCCCCGGTTGCGTCGAGGGCGTACGTCATGTCACTCACCTGCCTGGACGAGTCCGCCGCGGCGCTTCATGAGGAGCGCCGTGAAGACCATGGAGAGGGCGAACAGGACGAGGGCGACCACGCACGCGGAGCCGTAGTCGAAGCGCTGGAAGCCCAGGTTGTAGACGAGCTGGGGCAGCGTCAGCGTCGACTTGTCGGGGTAGCCGGGCTCGAACTGCTGGCCCGAGTTGCCGATGTGGCCGGAGGCGACCTTGCCCGCCACCAGCGGCTGGGTGTAGCTCTGCATCGCCTGGATGATTCCGGTGACCACGGCGAACATCACGATGGGCGAGATGTTCGGCAGGGTGACGTAGCGGAACCGCTGCCAGGCGGAGGCCCCGTCCAGCTCGGCGGCCTCGTACTGCTCCTTGGGTACGTCCAGGAGCGCGGCCATGAAGATGACCATAAGGTCGCCGACGCCCCACACCGCGAGCAGGGTGAGCGCGGGCTTGGACCAGGACGGGTCGGTGAACCAGTTCGGGGCCGGGATGCCCAGGTCGCCCAGGAGCGAATTGACCGGTCCGGTGCCGGGGTTGAGCAGGAAGACGAAGCCGAGGGTGGCCGCCACCGGCGGGGCGAGATAGGGCAGGTAGAACAGCGTGCGGAAGACGCCCACGCCCGTCTTGATCTTGGTGATGAGCATGCCCACGCCGAGACCGAACACGACCCGGCAGGCGACCATCACGACCACCAGCCACAGGGTGTTGCGCAGCGCCGGCCAGAACAGCGGATAGTCGTTGAAGACGTACGACCAGTTCTTGAGGCCGTCGAAGGTGGCCGCGCCGAAGCCGTCGTAGTGGGTGAAGGAGAAGTAGACCGTGGAGATCAGCGGGTAGGCGAAGAAGACGCTGAACCCGATCAGCCAGGGCGACAGGAACGCCAGGGTCCGCAGCGTCGAGCGGCGGTGCTTGGAGCGCAGTGTGTACGTCGTGCTCATGGCAGGGCTACTTCGCCTGCGCGATCGCGGCGTCGATCTCCTGGGCGGTCCTGGCGAGCCCCGCCTTGATGTCGCCCCGCTTGCCGCTCTCGACGTCGTAGCCGAGGTTCTGCAGCGACACCAGGTACTGGCCGCCGTTGACGGAGGCCGGGGTGGTGGTGGAGTTGGCGTTCTGCGCGATGTCCAGGAACGTCTTGAAGCGCGGGTCGGCCTGGAGCTTGGGGGACTTGAGGGCATCGAAGGTGGACGGCACGTTGTGGATGGCGTTGGCGAAGTCGACCACCGCGTCGGTGTCGGTGGTCATGAACTTGACCAGTTCCCAGGCCGCGTTCTGCTTCTTCGAGGTCGCGGCGATGCCCGCGATGGTGCCGGTCAGATAGCCCTTGCCGTACGTGCCCGCCTGGTCGTCGGGGACGGGCAGCGGGGCGACGCCGATCTCGAACTTGGGCTTGCTGCCCATCGCCATGCCGAGCCGCCACTCGCCGTCCATCGACATCGCGAGCTGCCCGGTGTTGAACGGGTTCGTGTCGCCGTACTCCTCGCCGAAGGACGCGCGGTACTTCTCCAGCTTGGCGAAGCCGCCCAGGTCGTCGACGAGCTGCTTCTGGAAGGCGAGGCCCTTCTCGAAGGCCGGGTCCTTGGCGATGTTCGACTTGCCGCTCGCGTCGAAGTACGTCGGCGACCACTGCGCGAGATAGTGCTCGGTCGTCGTCTCGTAGGCGTGGTAGTTCGGCATGAAGCCGAGCTGCTCGTACGAGTCGCCCTTGGCCTTGGTCAGCGCCTTGGCGTCCGCCGCGAACTGCGACCAGGTCTTCGGCGGGTCGGTGATCCCGGCCGCCTTGAAGGCGTCCTTGTTGTAGTAGAGCGCGTAGGAGTCGCCGAGCAGCGGCAGCGAGCAGCGCTTGCCCTGGAACTGGGTGTACTCGTTCATGGTCTTGGGGAACGTCTTCGCCGGGTCGATGCCGTCCTTCTTCAGGAACGGGGCGAGGTCGACGAACGCGTTGGACGAGCAGAACTTGCCGACGTTGTTCGTGGTGAACGACGAGACCACGTCCGGGGCGCTGGAGCCGCCCGCGCGCAGCGCCTGGTTGATCTTGTCGTCGTTGATGTCGCCGACGACCTTCACGTGGATGTTGGGGTGCGCCTTCTGGAAGGCGTCCACGTCGGCCTGGATGGCCTTGACCTCGTTGGGGGCGCTCCAGCCGTGCCAGAAGGTGATCGTCGTGTCCTTGGACGCGTCGTCGCTCGCGCTGGTGTTGCTCTGCCCCGTACAGGCGGAGGCGAGCAGGGCTATGGAGGCGGTCGCGGCCAGGGCGACGGCCGGCGTCCGGCGGATTCTGGGCATGGCGGTATCTCCCGAAGAGGGCTGAGGGGGTGAGGGGGAAGGGCGGTTCAGCGTGTGGTGTCGAAGACCTCGTCGCGCGTGGCGACGAGAGCGGCCTCCAACGCGCCACGCAATACCGGGAGTTGGTCGACCTCCCCGATGACGAGCCGGGGCCGGGAGGCGGCCAGCTCGCCGAGTTCGCTCTGGACGAGCTCGCGCAGCGGCTCGCCCCCGGCGGCGATCAGTGCGCCGGACAGCACGACGAGCTCGGGGTCGAGCACGGCGACCATGGAGGCGAGCCCGGTCGCGAGCCCGGTGGCGAAGGCGCGGAGAAGCTCGCGCTCGGGACCCTGCTCGGCCTGAGCGCCCCGCGTGATCAGGGCAGTGGCCACCTCGTTGTGCGTCCCGCCGGGGATGTCGCAGACGCCGAATCGGTGGGCGAGCCGGGCCAGCGCCTGCCCGCCGGCCAGCTCCTGGAAGCCGCCCGAGTTCGCCTTGGTGACATGGCGTACGAGGGGAGCGCCCGGCACCGGAAGGAAGCCGACCTCGCCCGCGCCGCCGGTGAACCCGCGGTGCAGCCGCCCGCCGATGACGAGCGCGGCACCGAGCCCGCCCTCGTTCCACAGCAGTACGAAGTCGTCGTGGCCGCGGGCCGCGCCCAGGCGCTGCTCGGCGATGGCGGCGAGATTGACGTCGTTCTCGTACTCGACGGGCATCGGCAGGGCCGCGGCCAGCTCGTCGAGCAGCGTGGGGGAGTGCCAGCCCGGCAGGTGGGAGGCGTAGCGCAGCCGCCCGGTGCCGGGGTCGAAGGCGCCCGGGGTGCCGATGACGACGCGGTGCACATCGGCCCGTGCGAGCCCGGCGGCCTTGACCGCGCCGTCCAGGGCGTCGGTCACCTGCCGCACCACGGACTCGGCGCGCCGCCCGGGCGTTGCGACCTCGAACTCCCCGACGACGCTGCCCGCCACGTCGGCGACGGCGGCGCGGATCCGTTCCGGGGTGACGTCAAGTCCGGCCACGTAGGCGGAAGTCGCGTTGACGGAGTACAGCTGCGCGTTGGGCCCCGGCCGCCCCGCGGTCGTCCCGGTGGCGACGACCAGCCCCGCCGCTTCGAGCCGGGCGAGCAGCTGCGAGGCGGTCGGCTTGGAGAGCCCGGTGAGCTTGCCGATGCGGGTCCGCGAGAGCGGGCCGTGCTCCAGAAGCAGGTCGAGGGCGGCCCGGTCGTTCATGGCACGGAGTACGCGCGGGGTCCCTGGGGTAGTACCGGCCACGAGAGATCCCCCTGCCCTTCGGGCGCCTGCTTCCCCACACCACTGTTAGGAAAGTTTCCTATTCGATGGGGGAAACGTAGGGGGTGCGTCAGCGGCACGTCAATGGCCCGGGCACTGGCGGCTGCCAAAGCGTTACCTGCGCGACGCCCGAGGGGCGCCCCGCGGAACGGTTTCCGGCGGGGCGCCCCTCGGGGGTCGCGCGCTTACTTGGACAGATTCGGGTTCGGGTTGGGGATCGGCGTAGTCGCCAGGGACTGCGGGGACGTCGGGTTGGCCAGGGCCGAGGGGGCGGACACTGCGGCCGAGGGGTCCGATGCCGCCGGCTCCTCCGCGAGCGGGAGGCCGCCCACGATGCGGATGCCCGCCGCGTCCAGGGCCACCTTGATCCGCCAGCGCAGCTCCCGCTCCACGCTCAGCGCCTTGCCCGGCATGGTCTTCGCCGATATGCGGACCACCATCGAGTCCAGGAGCACCTCGTCGAGGCCGAGGATCTCCACCGGGCCCCACAGGCGCTCGTTCCACGGCTCTTCCTTCGCCATGGACTCGGTCGCCTCGTTGATCACCGTACGCAGCCGCTCCAGGTCCTCGCTCGCGCGGACCCGGACGTCGACCCCGGCCGTCGCCCAGCCCTGGGACAGGTTGCCGATGCGCTTGATCTCGCCGTTGCGGACGTACCAGATCTCGCCGTCCGCACCGCGCAGCTTCGTCACGCGCAGGCCGACCTCGATCACCTCGCCGGAGGCCACGCCCGCGTCGATGGAGTCGCCGACGCCGTACTGGTCCTCCAGGATCATGAACACGCCGGACAGGAAGTCCGTGACCAGGTTGCGGGCGCCGAAACCGATCGCGACGCCCGCCACACCTGCCGATGCGAGCAGCGGGGCCAGGTCGATGTTCAGGACGCCGAGCACCATCAGGGCGGCCGTGCCCATGATCAGGAACGACGCCACCGAGCGCAGCACCGAGCCGATGGCCTCCGAGCGCTGACGGCGCCGCTCGGCGTTGACGAGCAGGCCGCCGAGCGCGGTGCCCTCCACCGCCTGGGCGCTGCGGTTCATTCGCTCTATGAGCTTGGTCAGCGCGCGCCGGACCAGGACTCTCAGGACCGAGGCGATGACGATGATCAGGAGGATGCGGAATCCGACGTACAGCCACGTCGACCAGTTCTGCTCCACCCAGCCCGCGGCCTCGGTGGCCGACTTCTGGGCGTCTTGGAGCGTCGCGGGTGTGGGCGGCGGCGATCCGTCGGCCAGGACGGCGGACCAGTTCACGGCAGGAACCTCCAGCGTTGCGGTGCCGCGAAGGCGGCGGCAGACCCACCACACTAACGGGGCAAGAGCTGTGCTCCGTTGACGTGTTCGAGGGAGAAGGGCGCCGCGCCTGGGAAAGTAGGGGGTGTGGTCGAAAACACTTCGAGCCCGTTACCTGGACGTGGTGGCGCTTCGACCAGCCATGAGGAGAGACTGGAGAGCAGATCGTCCCGGCGCGAGCCACGCGCCGCCGGCGTAATAGGAGGCACCCGTGCCGCACGTCCTGGTCCTCAATGCGTCGTACGAGCCCCTCGGCGTCGTACCGCTCCGCCGCGCGCTCGTCCTCGTCCTCGAAAACAAGGCCGTCAGCCTCGAGGAGTCCGGCGCCTTCATGCATAGCGCGACCCGTGCCGTCGCGGCGCCCAGCGTCGTCCGGCTCAAGAGATTCGTACGGGTCCCCTACCGGGGGCCCGTTCCGCTGACCCGCCGTGCCCTGTTCGCCCGGGACGGCGGCCGCTGTATGTACTGCGGTGGCGTCGCAACCAGCGTCGACCACGTCATCCCGCGCAGCCGCGGCGGCCAGCACGCCTGGGAGAACGTGGTCGCCGCATGCCGGCGCTGCAACCACGTCAAGGCGGACCGCCACCTCATGGAGCTCGGCTGGCGCCTTCGCCACCAGCCGGCCCCGCCCACCGGCCTCGCCTGGCGGATCATCGGCACGGGGCACCGCGACCCGCGCTGGCTGCCCTACCTCCAACCCTTCGGCGCGGACGACGCCCTGGCCCGGATCGACGGCATCTCAGCCTGAGAGCCCGACGCGATCCGGGCCCTGTCGTATCAACGGCCTACGGAGCCTCTCGACGGGCTACGGAGTCTCCGTCACGGCATACGCCTCGGCCGACCACAACGCGTAGCCGGACGACGACGCCCGCCGCATCCCCTGGATCCGGATGAAGCGGGCGTCCTTCGCGTCCAGGTGGACCGCTTCACGCCCGCCCTTACCGGCGTCTACGGCCGCTGCCGTACGCCAGCTACGCCCGTCCGACGACACCTGCACCTCGTACCGCGCGGCACCGGCGCCCTGCCACTGGAGCACCACCAGGCCGACCCGGGCGGGAGCGGCGAGCTCGGCCTGCCACCAGGCGGAGTCGTCGGGGAGCGAGGCCCAGCGGGTCGCCGGGTCGCCGTCGGCCGCCGCGCGGGCCGGGAAGGACGGGTCCGCGTCCCCGGACGAGGTCGCCTTCGAGCCCGCGATCAGGTCGGGGCCGCCGGTGCGCGGACAGGCCCGCACGGTCAGGGTGGTCTCCTGGCCCGCGAAGGACAGCGGCACCTGGTACTCGCCCGCGGGCGTGCCCTTCGCGACGCTCACCTCGACCGGGACGCCGGCGCTCGTGCCGCGGGCCACCGCCGTGTCCCGGGGGAGGCGCACCGTGATGCCCCGCGGCGGCTTCGCGGTCAGCGTGCCCCGCACGTCCTCGGGCCCCATCGCCGCCACCGAGGCCGTGACGCGCCGCGCGGCCCCGCCGATCTCGGCGTCCGTCGAGGCGTGGTCCAGGGCCAGGTGGGCCCGCGGGCGGTCCGCGTACCAGGGCACCAGGCGGTCCACCCCGGACGAGCCGCCGGCCACCCGCACCGCGTCGGCCCGTACGCCGTTCGCCGCGATCTGCGTCCACCCGGAGGCGTCGAGGGGGCCCAGGGTGCGCCACTCGTCGCCCGGGATGTGCGCCTGGACCTCGCCCGTGGTGCCCGGCTTCGTCATCACGGTCAGCGCCTGGACCGGACGGCCGCCGCCGAGCCCGACCGTGTAGGCGTCCGGCGCCCGGGTGACGTTCGCCGCCGGATGGTCCGCGCCCGTCCACGCGTCGGCCTCCCGCACCGCCCGGTCCAGGAACGCGCCGAGCACGCCCTTGCCGACGGTGACCGGGGCCTGAGCGGCCGCCTCGCGCACCGGCGCCAGGGCCAGCGAGGCCCGCCAGGCCGCCGCGCCGTCGCCCGCCGACTGGGCCTGGAGCAGATCGACGGCCAGCTCACCGGCCTGCCCGTAGCGCGCCAACTGGTCGATCCAGGGCCCCAGTTCACCGCCCACCTCGGCATGCGCGAGGCGCTGCGGGGCCTGCCGCAGCGCCGTGAACGCGCCGCGCAGCGCCTTGGCCGCACGATCGCGCGCCGCCGCGTCCGGGCCCGTGCGCGCACTCCAGAACGCGTCCATGAGCGGGCGCAGATACGCCGACTCGGGGCCCCCGAGCACCGACGAGGAGTCGTTGCCCGCAAGGGCCGTGAGCGCCTCGCGGACCTCGAGATCGCCGCCCGCCAGGTCGTCGACGGCGGCTCGCCAGGACTCCTGAGGCTGGTAGCCCTGCGGGTTCCACGCGAAGTCGGCGGCCGTGAACAGCGGGATGCGGGACGCGGTGGGCTGCTCCATCGCGTTGGCGAGCAGCGCCGCCGAGCCCGCCGCGACACCCGGCTCGCGGCCGGTGTACGGGCCGAGGAAGATCCGGCCCGGCGCGTAGTCGTTGACCGGGTAGTTGTCCATCGTGACGAGCCGGTGGCCCAACGCGGCGCGGGCGTCCGCGAGTTGGGAGCCGCTGATGGTGCGAGGCACGACCCCGACCCCGGTCCAGGCGACCTGCACGCCCGGAGCGAGCGAGGCCGCGAGGGCGCCGCGGTAGCGCGTCGCACCGTCCTGGTAGTACTCGGTCGGCATCAGCGACAACGGCTCGGACCCGGGGTGGGCCGCGGCCAGATGCGCGGCGACGGCGTTCGCGACCCGGGCGTGCGCCCTGGCCGCGGCCTCGGGGCCCGAGCCGAACGTTTCCGCGTCCGCGCCGCAGTGCCACTCGCTGTACGAGACGTCCTGGAACTGCAGCTGGAACGCCCGCACCCCGAGCGCCCACATCGCGTCGAACTTGCGGTTCAGCCGTGCGGCATCGGCGTCCGATGACAGACACAGCTCCTGGCCGGGTGCCACCGCCCACGCCAGCGTCACATGGTTGCGGGCCGCCCGGTCCGCGAGCGCCCGGAAGGCGTCGCGTTGCTCGGCGGGGTACGCCTCGCGCCACCGGGCCTGGCGGTACGGGTCGTCGCCCGGCGCGTACAGGTAACGGTTCTGCTTGGTGCGGCCCATGAAATCCAGCTGGTCCAGGCGCTGTTCGAGGCTCCAGGACTGGCCGTAGAAGCCCTCGGCGGTGCCGCGCACGGCCGTACCCGGCCAGTCGCGCACCGCGAGACCCGGGACGCGCCGGTCCCCGTGCCTGTCCCTGCCGATCAGCTGGCGCAGCGTCTGCGCGGCGTGGAAGAGGCCGTCCCCGCCCACCCCGTCGAGCGCCACCGTGTCCCGCCCGGCGACCCGGCCGACCCCGATCCGGTAGCCGCCGGCCGGCAGATCGCCCCGCGCGGGCACCCGCAGCGCCCGCAGCGCGTCATCGGCGCCGGGCCCGCCGACCCTGAACACCGGCCCGCCGCCCGGCAGTTGACGGTGCAGGGTGCGCACCCCGGCCGCCTTCAGGAGATCCGCCACGGCCTGCACGGCGTACGGATCGGTACCCGGGTCCGCGAGGAGAACCGCCTCGCCGCCGAGACCGACCGGCGACCCGGCGGGCTTCAGGGACTGTGGCCGGGGCCACACCTCGGGCAGCGGGCCCGCGTCCAGGGCCGGATCGGAAGCGGTGAGAGCGGGCCCGGGCGGGGCGGCGAGGGCGCCGGGCGCGGCAGCGATCAGGCCGCCGATCACGGCGATCGCAAGCGTCGTCGCCCTCTTGCCGCGACCGAGCTGCACGGGCCACTCCTCACCTGGCACTGCGTGAGCCACGAGCCCACCACCCGTCTGCCGAGGGTGTCAATGCGAGTGGCCGTTCTGTCTGATATGCCTGGTGCGATGCGCGCGGTACGAGCTTGTGAGCGGCGATACGTCTGGCGGACCGTCCACGGGGTAGGGCACCACTTGTCCCTGCCCCCCATCGAATCCGGAGGCCCCCGTGGTCGCCACCGCCCCCGAGCAGCCGCTGACCAGCGAGCCGCCCATGGCCGACGCCGAGCCCCTGATCAGCGAACCCCCGATGTCCGAGACCGCCCCGCTGACCAGCGAGCCCACGCCGGTGGCCGCGGCCGCGGGATTCTGAGGCCATGACCCTGGCCCGGCTCGCCGCCCGGCACGGCGTGGCCACGTCGTACTCCCCGTCGGCGGGCGTCACCGTCGACGTGCCGGACGCCACGGTGGTCGCCGTCCTCGCCGCACTCGGCGTGGACGCGTCGACCCCGGACGCACTGTGCCGGGCCCTGGCCGCCGCCGAAGGCGCCGAGGCGGACCGCCTGCTGCCCCCGACGCTGGTGCGCTGGGGTGACGGACCGGTGCCGGGCCTGTCCGACGAGCTGACGGTCGTCGGCACCCCGGTCGGTCAACTCCCGCTGGGCGTCCACCGGGTGGACGTACGCCACGGGGACGGCCGTACCGCGTCCGCGACACTGATCGTCGCGCCGGAGGGCGTGCCGCAGCCCCCGTCCCGGACCCACGGCTTCCTCGTCCAGCTCTACTCGCTGCTCTCCAGCCGCTCCTGGGGCATGGGCGACCTCGGCGACCTCGCGGAGCTCGCGAGCTGGTCGGGCCGCACGTTCGGCTCCGGATTCGTGCAGGTCAACCCGTTGCACGCGGCCGTGCCCGGCGCCCCGACCGACCCGTCCCCCTACCGCCCCTCCTCGCGCCGCTTCCCCGACCCCGTACACCTGCGCATCGAGGACATCCCCGAGTACGCGTACGCCACCGGGCGCGCCGGACTCGACGAGCTGACCGCCCGCGCGGCCGCCCTGCGTCAACGGGTGCTCGTGAAGGGGGAGTTGATCGACCGGGACGCCGTGTGGGAGCTGAAGCGCGAAGCCCTGGACATCCTGTACCGGGTGCCGCTCGGGCCGGGGCGCCGGGCCGCGTACTGCGACTTCCTCGCCGAGCAGGGCCAGGCCCTGGAGGACCACGCCACCTGGTGCGCGCTCGCCGAGCGGTACGGGCCGCACTGGCGGCGCTGGCCCGAGGGGCTGCGCGACCCGAGATCCGCCGCGACCGCCCGCGCTCGCCGCGAGCTCATCGACCGGGTCGACTTCCACACCTGGCTCGCCTGGCTGACCGACACCCAGCTCGCCGCGGCCCAGCGTGCCGCCCGCGAGGCGGGCATGCCGGTCGGACTCGTCCACGACCTCGCGGTCGGCGCGCACCCCGAGGGCGCCGACGCCTGGGCCCAGCAGGACGCGTACGCGCCCGGCATGTCCATCGGCGCGCCCCCGGACGCCTTCAACGCGCGCGGCCAGGACTGGGGCCTGCCGCCCTGGCGCCCCGACGTCCTCGCGGCCAGTGGTTACGCCCCGTACCGCGGCCTGCTCCAGGGCCTCCTGCGCCACGCGGGCGCCCTGCGCATCGACCACGTCATGGGCCTGTTCCGGTTGTGGTGGGTGCCGGAGGGGCACCCGCCGACGGACGGCACGTACGTCCACTACGACGCGGAGGCGATGCTCGCCGTCCTCGCCCTGGAGGCGCACCGCGCGGGCGCGGTCGTCATAGGGGAGGACCTGGGCACGGTCGAGCCGGGCGTACGCGAGGCTCTGGCCGAGCGGGGCGTGCTGGGCACGTCGGTGCTCTGGTTCGAGCGGGACTGGGCGGGTACGGGGCGGCCGCTGGCCCCCGAGTCCTGGCGATCGGCCTGCGTGGCCACCGCCACCACCCACGACCTGCCGTCCACGGCGGCCCGCCTCACCGGCGAACACGTCCAGCTCCGCCACCGCCTCGGCCTCCTTGCGACCCCGCTCGCCCAGGAGCAGCACGCGGCCCGCGCGGAGGTGTCCGAGTGGCTCGGCTACCTCGAACGCCTGGGCCTGCTCCCGGACGCCCCCGGCGACGAGGAGGCGGAGATCCGCGCGGTCTACGCCTTCCTGCTGCGCACCCCGGCCCGGATGGTGGGCGTGTGGCTGCCGGACGCGGTGGGCGACCGCAGACCGCAGAACCTGCCGGGCACGTGGGACGAGTACCCCAACTGGCGCCTCCCGGTGGCGGGCCCGGACGCCCAGCCCCTCGCCCTGGAGGCCATCGTGGCTTCGCCCCGGGTGCGGCGGCTGATGCGGGTGTTCGGGGGGAGAGGGGGTGCGGCGGGCGGAGGCCGAGGCGGGGCTGCCGGGGAGGCGGGGCCCTGGACGGCAAGTGCTGGGAGCGTCCCCTGAGGTGGGGTTTCCTGCGTACGGTGCTGGAGGGCCGGGCTGTGTCGGCCCCGTACGGCACCCCCGGGCGCGCGGCCCGCTCGGGCGTTCGCTACGTTTGCACCGTGGACAAGAAGAACGCCCTGCGCGCCGGCGCCGTAGCAGCCGGTACGACGCTGATGATGCTGCTCATGTCGTCCCCCGCGCTTGCGCTCACGCGCGACGACGGTGACGACCCGGGGCCCGGCCTGAGCGTGATCGACACGATCGGTCTGTTCGTGGTCGCGCCGATCGCGCTGTTCGCGGTCATCGCCGGACTGGTGATGGTCCTTGACAAGTCCCGGAAGGCGCCGACGAAGGCGTAGCCGGGTCTGTCGGCCTGGTTTTCCCACCCGCCCGCCCGTTCCGCCCCCTCCCGCGGGGGCTGAGCGAGGGGCGGGTGTCTGCCGTTCGCCCGGCACGTGCGGGCGGGCCCCTGGGGCTGCGCCCCAGACCCCATTGCCCCCCACCCCGCCCCTTCCCGAGACCCTCCGGGGGATGTCGTTCGGGTGCGGCTCGGCGGTCGTTCCCTGGGGCGCTGCCCCAGACCCCGTTGGCGCTTCAAGGGCGCTCGTCCTCAATCTCCCCCAAGGCCTTAAGGGCCAGGGGGACCCCCATGACAGGCTGGGTATGCCTGTATGGGCACCCCGCCAAGGCCAGCCCTGACAGGGGCGCGGGGGACTGCGCGACCAGCCACGCGTGGCACGCGGGCGAAAGCCGTCGACGCATTCAGCCCCTCCGGCGTTCGAGGAGCGGGGGCCGGGGGCAGCGCCCCGGCAACGGGCCTCAGCCCAGTCCCGCCCCCGGAGGCCACGCGGCGGAGCCGCAGAGTCTCACGGCGGGAAGGGGCGGGGCGGGGCATTCCCCCCACCTCAGTGCGCCGCCAGCAACTTCCTTAGCAGCGCGGACAGTTGAGCCGCCTCGTCCGCATTCAGTGCGGACGTGAGGACCTCGGTCTGGGCGGCCAGCCCGGCCGTCACCGACTCGTCCACCAGGGCCAGGCCCTTCTCCGTGAGGCTCACCCGCAGTCCCCGGCGGTCCGTCGGGTCGGGGCTGCGGCGCAACAGCCCCGCCTTCTCCAGCTTGTCGAGGCGCCCCGTCATCCCTCCCGTCGTCAGCATCAGCGTCGCCGAGAGCTGCCGCGGCGACAGGGTGTACGGCTCGCCCGAGCGCCGCAGCGTGGCGATGACGTCGAACTCGCCCCGCCCGATGCCGAACTGCGCGTACTCCTTGTCCATCCGCTCGCCCATCGCGCGCGCGATCCGGTAGATCCGGCCGTACACCGCCATCGGGACCGTTTCGAGGTCCGGGCGGACCGCCGCCCACTGCGCGGTGATCGCGTCCACCGCGTCCGAGGGTGCGTCGGGCAGCGGCTCGGCGGACGTCGGTGCCGGGGTCGGCGTCGGGGTCTGGGGAGTCTTTGCGGCATTCATGTGGCCCAGTATCCGAGTCGGTTCAGTCGGGCGCAAGAAAGTTGCTTGACGAAAAGTAGCTTACGAGTAAGCTACTTCCCATCGAGCGATTGCCACTCCTGGTCATCGCATCGAGCGATCACCGTGAAGACCGAGCGCCCCCGGAGTCCCCATGCGTACGTTCCGCAGCCGTACCCGCACCGCCCGGATAGCCGGGGAACGCCGGATGCTCGTCGCCATGGCCGTCGACGCGACCGGATCCGGGATGTACGTGCCGTTCAGCCTGGTGTTCTTCCACCACGTCACCGGGCTCTCGTTCGCCACCGTCGGACTCGTGCTCACCGTCGTCGGTCTTGCCGGGCTCGGCGCGCTGCCGCTCGCCGGGTCCGCCGTCGACCGGTACGGGGCGAGACGGGTGCAGCTCCTGCTGTACGGGGTGCGGGGCGCGGGCTTCCTGCTCTACCCCTTCGCCCACTCCCTCCCCGCCTTCGCCGCCGTCGCGCTCGCCACCGCCTTCGGCGACCGGGCCTTCCCCGCCGTACAGCAGTCGCTGCTCGGCGAGGTCGCCCAGGGCGCCGACCGGGACCGGCTCCAGGCCTCCTCGCGCGCCCTGCGCAACGGCGGACTCGGTGCCGGCTCGCTGCTCGCCTCGCTCGTCGTCGGGTTCGGCGGGGACGCCGGATTCACCGCGGCGGCCTGGCTCAACGCGGCCAGCTTCGCGCTCGCGGCCCTGCTCATGCGGGGCGTACGGGGCGAACGGCGGGCGCCGGTCGAGGGCGCGGCCCAGCCCTCCGCCGGCTACCGGCAGGTCTTCGCCGACCGGCCCTTCCTCGGGCTCACCGCCGTCAACTTCCTGAACGCGCTGGGTTATTCGGCCCTCTCCGTCCTCTTCCCCCTCTACATCACCACCTGGCTGCACGGGCCCCAGGCCATCACCGGCACCGCGTTCACGCTCAACACGGTGATGTGCGCGGCGGGCGGGGTCGTGGTCGCGGCGCGGGTCCGGTCCCGCGGCGCCCGGCGCACCCGCTCCTCGGCGCTCGGCTCGCTCCTCTTCGCCGCCGCGTTCGCCGCGCAGATCGTGCTCGGTACGTTCCGGCCCGGCTCGGGGGTCGTGCTCGGCGGGGCGCTGCTGCTCATCGTCGCGCTGTACACGCTGGGGGAACTCGTCCACAGCCCGTCCGCCGGGGCGCTCTCGGTGGCGGCCGCGCCGGAGGCGCTTCGGGGGCGGTACCTGGCGGCGTACCAGCTGTCCTGGTCGCTGTCGGCGGCGCTCGCGCCGTCGCTCTTCACGGCGCTGATGGCGGTGGACGGGCGGTTGCCGTGGGCGCTGCTTGTCGGTACGTCGGTGGTGGCGGCGGGCGTGGTGGTGCGGCTTGAGCGGGTGCTGCCGGGTGGGGCGGTGCGGGTTGCTTCCGCCGGGCGGGGGGTGGCGGTCGCCGCAGGCTGATTCATTCCCCACCCCGCCCCCCGAGACCCTCCGGGGGTGAAGGGCCCCCGGGGCTCCGCCCCGGACCCCCGTTCGCGCCTCAAGGGCGCTCGTCCTCAAACGCCGGACCGGCTGAAATGCCCCGCTGCGGGCCGACACCGGCCCGGACAGCAAGTCCCATGAACCGGAACCGACAGGGAAGTCACATGAACCAGAACCGGCTCGTCACCGTCGCCCTCACCGCCCTCGCCCCCGTCTCCTGGGGCTCCACCTACTTCGTCACCACCCAATTCCTCCCCGCTGACCGCCCGTTGTTCACCGGCATGATGCGGGCCCTGCCCGCAGGCCTCGCTCTGGTCGCGCTGACCAGACGGCTGCCCAGAGGCGACTGGTGGTGGAAGGCGGCCGTGCTCGGGGCGCTCAACATCGGCGCGTTCTTCCCGCTGCTCTTCCTTTCCGCGTACCGGCTGCCCGGCGGCATGGCGGCCGTGATCGGGTCGGTCGGACCGCTCTGGGTCGCTGGGCTCGCCGCCCTGTTCCTCGGCGAGAAGCCCACCCTGCGGACCCTGCTGACCGGCATCGCCGCAGCCCTCGGAGTCAGCCTCGTGGTCCTGAAGGCGGCCGGAGCCTTCGACGCGATCGGGGTGATCGCCGCGCTCGGCTCCTCGGCGAGCATGTCCGCCGGGACCGTGTTCACCAAGCGCTGGGGGCGGCCGGAGGGAGTCGGACCGCTGGTCCTGACCGGCTGGCAGCTCACCGCGGGCGGACTCCTCATAGCGCCGGTGGCCTTCTTCGTGGAGGGTGCGCCGCCCGCGCTCGACGGGCGCAACATCGCCGGGTACGTCTACCTCGCCCTGGTGAACACGGCCGTCGCGTACTGGCTCTGGTTCCGCGGCATCGGCCGCATGACCGCGACCTCCGTCACCTTCCTCGGCCCGCTCTCCCCGCTCACCGCCGCCGTCATCGGCTGGGCCGCACTCGGCCAGGCGCTCGCTCCCGTACAAGTCCTCGGCATGGCGATCGCCTTCGGTGCCACCCTGGCCGGCCAGGTCACTCCCAAGAAGCCGGCCAAGTCCGCGCAATCGTTCAGTTCTACTGAAGATAACCAGCTGGAACTTTCGATGGACGTGACGAGTCGCCCGGTGCGACGGTAAGGGCACACCACCCGGCCCCACCGCCCCGAAACGGAGTCATCGTGACCGTCCTGGACCGAGTCCGCAGCACACCGCGCGCCACCGCGGCCAAGAAGGTGGGCGGAGCCTCCGGGCTCGGCCTGGTCTTCGCGGCCGTCGCGACGGTCGTCTGGTCCGGGAGCTTCGTCGCCTCCCGGGCCCTGCACGACTCGGTTCCGCCGATCCAGGCCGCGTTCTGGCGCTGGCTGATCGCCATCGCCGCGGCCGCCCCGTTCGCCGTTCGTGAGGCCTGGCGTCAACGCGCTCTGATCCGGAGCCACTTGGGCTTCCTGACGCTCGCCTCGCTGCTCGGCATCACCGTGTACAACACCCTCGTCAACCAGGCCGGAACCTCCACCTCGGCCGGCAACATGGGCATGATCATGGCCGCCTCGCCGGTCCTGATGGCCGTCCACGAGCGCCTCACCGGAGGCCGGCTCGGCGCCCGCCGCACCGTCGGACTGCTCGTCGCCGTGGCCGGTGTGCTGCTCCTGGTCAGCAAGGGCTCGCTCGATCTCGCCCTCGCGCCCGGCGACCTGTGGATGGTCGCGGCCGCCCTCAGCTTCACCTCGTACAGCGTGCTCCTCAAGCGCCGCCCGGCCGAACTCGGCGCGCTCGCCTTCCTGTTCACCACCTTCGTCCTCGGCGCGCTCATGCTGGCTCCGGTGTACGGAGTGAGCCTGGCGGTCCAGGGCGGCTTCGCCGCGACGCCGGGCACCGTCGGCCCGCTCCTCTATGTCGGGGTGCTCTCCTCCGCGGTCGCCTTCTTCGCCTGGAACAAGGCGATCGCGCTGATCGGCGCCGCTCGCGCCGGAGTCGTCTACTACCTCCAGCCGGTCTGCGTGGCCCTGCTCTCCTACCCCCTGCTCGGCGAGGCGACGGGCCCGGCGCAGCTGGTGTGCATGGCGCTCATCCTCGGCGGAGTCGTTCTCGGATCCCGCAGGTGAGGCGCCCCGGGGAGGCGCCGGTATGTTGCGTCCCATGAGCGAGTGGGACATCAAGAAGCTGCACATCCTGCGGACCCTGCGCGAGCAGGGCACCGTGACCGCGACGGCCGAGGTGCTCATGATGACGCCCTCGGCGGTCTCGCAGCAGCTGTCCAACCTCGCCAGGCAGCTCGGCGTGACGCTGCTCGAAGCGCACGGCCGCCGGGTCCGCCTCACCGACGCCGCCCATCTCGTACTGCGCCACGCCGAGGCCGTCTTCGCCCAACTGGAGCGCGCGGACGCCGAGTTGGCGGGCTATCTGCAAGGAGAGGCGGGAGAGGTGCGGGTGGGGGCGTTCTCCACGGCCGTGGCCGCTCTCGTCGTGCCGGCCGTGCAGCAGCTGCGCCGCAGCCACCCGGCTCTGGAGGTACGGGTGCGGGAGGCCGAGGCGGCCGAGGCGTACGAGCTGCTCTCGGCCGGGGCGGTGGACCTCGCCCTCTCCCTCGCCGCCCACGCGCCGAGCGCCCGCGACCCGAAGTTCGCGCTGCTTCCGCTGCTCACCGACCCGCTCGACGTGGCGCTGCCCGCCGGGCACCCGCTCGCCGCCGAACCGGGCCTCCGGCTCGCCGACCTGGCGCACGAGCCGTGGATCTTCGGCGGCAGCGGGCCCTGGTCGGAGATCACCACGGCGGCCTGCGAGGCGGCCGGCTTCGTCCCCGAACAGGCGCACAGCGCGGCCGGCTGGACCGCGATCCTGGCCATGGTCGAGGCCGGGATGGGGGTCGCCCTGGTGCCCCGGATGGCCGCCGCGGAGCGCCGCGCGGGCGTCGTCACGCGGATACTCAGTGCGGATCAGCCTCGGCGGCATGTCGTGGCCGCCGTGCGGCGCGGCGCGGAGGAGGGGCCTGCGGTGGCCCGGGTGCTGGCCGCGCTGCGGGAGGTCGCGGGCGCGCGGGCCGCGTAGGCGCTCCGCGGGGTGCGGGGATTCGTCTGCAGGCCGTCGGTGGCTGGTCGCGCAGTTCCCCGCGCCCCTGGAGGGTGTTGCTGTCAGGACGCCGAAGGGTGCGGCGCGTCCAGGCGGGCGAGTTCATCCTCGGTCAGCCGCAGCGCGCCCGCCGCCACGTTGTCCACGAGGTGGGCCGGGTCGCCCGTGCCGGGGATGGCCAGGATGTGCGGGCCGCGGTGCAGCGTCCAGGCGAGGCGGACCTGCGCCGCGCTCACGCCCCGCTCGCGTGCGACCGCGAGGACCTCCTCGCTCTCCGCGCCGCCCGCACCCGTCTCGCGCCCGGCTCCCGCGATCGCGTAGAACGGCACGAACGCGATCCCCTTCTCGCCGCACAGCCGCAGCATCTCCTCCTGCGCCGCGGGCGCGCCGATGCCGTACGGATTCTGCACGCAGACGACGGGCGCGATGGCCAGCGCCTCGTCGAGGTGCGCGGGGCCGACGTTCGACAGGCCCAGGTGCCGGATGAGCCCCGCCTCGCGCAGCTCGGCCAGCGCGCCGAAGCGGTCGGCGACGGAATCGGTGCCGGTGATGCGCAGATTCACCACGTCCAGGTGGTCGCGGCCGAGCTGGCGCAGGTTCTCCTCGACCTGCGCGCGCAGCGCCTCGGGCGTCCTGGCGTGCTCGCCCCACTCGCCCGAGGGGACCCGGGTGGGCCCGACCTTGGTGACGATGACGAGATCGTCCACGTACGGGGCAAGGGCCCGGCCGATCAGCTCGTTCGCGGATCGCAGCGGGGAGAAGTAGAACGCGGCGGTGTCGATGTGATTGACGCCGAGCTCAACTGCCTTGCGCAGTACGGCAATTGACCGTGCGCGGTCACTCGGTACGGCATCGGCGCGCAACGCCGCGCCCTGCTGCGGCAGGCGCATCGCACCGAAGCCGATCCGGTTGACGGTCAGGTCGCCGAGCTGCCAGGTGCCCGCGGCCGCCGCGGTGATGGTCTCTGGGGTGGTGGTCGTGGTCATGGCGGGAGTCTGGCAGCGGGAGGGTGGCCCGCCCCGAGATGGCAGCAAGCTGCCAGGAGCGCCAGGAGTGTTCACTATTGCTGAACGTATTGTGCGGAAACTTTCGATGGACGTGGAGTGTGGGGCGGGCGAGAGTCGGGTCATGACTTCCGCCACCGACGCCCCCGAGAACATCGCCGACCACGCATCCGCGGCGGTCCCGCACGCCAATGACGCCGCCCCCTATGGAGGCGGCGACCCGTACGCCGACTACCGATCCGGCGACTTCGCGTTCACCGAGCTCGTCGACCTCGCGGACCGCCGGCTCGGCGCCGGAGTCATCGCCGCCAACGACGAGTTCTTCGCCGAGCGCGAGAACCTGCTCGTTCGCGATCGGGCCGTGTTCGACCCGGAGCACTTCGGGCACAAGGGCAAGATCATGGACGGCTGGGAGACCCGCCGCCGTCGCGGCGTGGACGCCACTCACGTCTTCCCCGCGCCCGAGGACCACGACTGGGCGCTCGTACGGCTCGGCGCGCCCGGCGTGATCAAGGGGATCGTCGTCGACACGGCGCACTTCCGCGGCAACTATCCGCAGCGCATCTCCGTGCAGGCGACGGCGGTCGAGGGCTCGCCCAGCCCCGAGCAGTTGCTCGCCGACGACGTGAAGTGGGACGAGCTCGTCCCGCCGACGCCGGTGCGCGGCCACGCCGAGAACGGCTTCGAGATCACCACCGGCCGCCGCTACACCCACGTCCGGCTCTGTCAGCACCCCGACGGCGGCGTGGCCCGCCTGCGCGTGCACGGCGAGGTCGTACCGGACCCGGAGTGGCTGGACACGCTGGGCACGATCGACCTCGTGGCGGTCGTCAACGGCGGTTCGTACGAGGACGCGTCCGACAAGTTCTACTCCTCGCCGACGCAGATCATCCTGCCGGGGACGTCGCGGAAGATGGACGACGGCTGGGAGAACCGCCGTCGCCGTGTCCGCGACACCAACGACTGGGTACGGTTCCGGCTGGTCGCACAGGGGGCGATCAGGGCGGTCGAGATCGACACGGCGTACCTGAAGGGGAACTCTGCGGGGTGGGTCGCGCTGAGCGGGCGCAACGGTGAGGCGGGGGAGTGGTTCGAGATCATCCCGCGTACGCGTCTGCAGCCCGACACGCTGCACCGGTTCCGCCTGCCGGCGCAGGCGGTGGCGACGCATGTCCGCCTGGACGCGTTCCCGGACGGCGGGGTGGCCCGTATGCGGCTGCACGGGGCGCTGACGACCGAGGGCGCGGCCGAACTCCGCCGCCGCTACACGGAGCTGACCGGCTGACCCCCGGTCCCTCCCTCTTCCGCCCGGCGGCACGGTTGCGCACAGACGCCCGTCCGCCGGGCGGGTTTCATTTCCCCACCCCGCCCCATCCCGAGAGCCTCCGGCAGGCGGGGGCGACAGATGCGTCCGGTGGGCACGGGGCTCCGCCCCGGACCCCGCTCCTCAAACGCCGGAGGGGCTGATTTCGCGTACAGCACCCCCGGCGGGTTTCGGGAAGGGGCGGGGCGGGGTGGGGGCGGCCCCGGAGGGAAACGCCCCCACCCCGCACACCGCTACGCGGCCTCCGCGTCGGCCGCTCGTGCCCTCAGGGCCCGCTCCACGCCCGAGCGGGACTCCGAGATCAGGCGGCGCAGCGACGCGTTCGGCTGGGCCGAGGCGAGCCAGGCGTCCGTCGCGTCCAGGGTTTCCTGGGAGACCAGGAGGGACGGGTACAGGCCCACCGCGATCTGCTGGGCGATTTCGTGCGAGCGGGACTCCCATACGCCCTTGACCGCGTCGAAGAACTTCGCCGAGTACGGGGCCAGCAGTTCGCGCTGGTCCGTCTGGACGAAGCCGCCGATCACCGCTTCCTGGACGGCGTTGGGGAGCGTGTCGGCCTCCACCACCGACGCCCACGCCTCCGCCTTCGCCTCCGGCGTCGGACGCGCGGCCCGGGCGGTCGCCGCGTGGCGCTCGCCCGCTGCCGTCCTGTCGCGCTCCAGCTCCGCCGCGATCTCCGGCTCGTCGAAGACGCCCGTCGCCGCAAGCCGCTCCACGAACGCCCAGCGCAGCTCGGTGTCCACCGCGAGGCCCTCGATGGTCTCCGTGCCCGCCAACAGGCCCTGGAGCAGGTCGAGTTGCTGCGGCGTGCGGGCCGTCGCCGCGAAGGCGCGGGCCCAGGCCAGCTGGTGGTCGCCGGCCGGCTCGGCGGTGCGCAGGTGCGCCAGCGTCGCGTCGGTCCACTGGGTCAGGCCCGCGTCGCGCCACTCGGGCGCCGCGTACAGGTCGATGGCCAGCTTCACCTGGCGGTGCAGGGACTGCACCACGCCGATGTCCGACTCCTTGGCGATGCCCGACAGGACGAGCGCCAGGTAGTCGCGCGTCGCGAGTTCGCCGTCGCGGGTCATGTCCCAGGCCGAGGCCCAGCACAGCGCGCGCGGCAGCGACTCGGCGAAGTCGCCCAGGTGCTCGGTGACGAACCGCAGGGACTCCTCGTCGAGGCGGACCTTCGCGTACGACAGGTCGTCGTCGTTGAGCAGGACGACCGCCGGGCGGGGCGTGCCCGCGGGCAGCTCGACCTCGGTGCGGGCGGCCGCCTCGATGTCCAGCTCGAACCGGTTCGTACGGACCAGCTTGCCCGAGCCGTCCAGGTCGTAGAAGCCGATCGCGATGCGGTGCGGGCGCAGCGTCGGCTCACCCTTCGCACCGGCCGGCAGCGCCGGGGCCTCCTGGAGGACCGTGAAGGAGGCGATGGCGCCGGACGCGTCCGTCGCGATCTCGGGGCGCAGCACGTTGATGCCCGCCGTCTCCAGCCACGCCTTCGACCAGGTCTTCAGGTCGCGGCCGCTCGTCTTCTCCAGCGCGCCGAGCAGGTCCGGAAGGCGCGTGTTGCCGAACGCGTGCGCCTTGAAGTACGCCTGCACGCCCTGGAAGAACTCGTCCATGCCGACATAGGCGACGAGCTGCTTCAGGACCGAGGCGCCCTTCGCGTACGTGATGCCGTCGAAGTTGACCAGGACGTCTTCCAGGTCATTGATCTCGGCCATGATCGGGTGCGTGGACGGCAGCTGGTCCTGGCGGTAGGCCCAGGTCTTCTCGGAGTTCGCGAACGTGGTCCACGCGTTCGGCCACTTCGAGCCCGGAGCGTAGGCCTGGCAGGCGACCGAGGTGTAGGTGGCGAACGACTCGTTCAGCCACAGGTCGTTCCACCACTCCATCGTCACGAGGTCGCCGAACCACATGTGGGCCAGCTCGTGCAGGATGGTCTCGGCCCGGCGCTCGTACGCCGCGTCCGTCACCTTCGAGCGGAACACGTACTGGTCGCGGAAGGTCACCGCGCCCGCGTTCTCCATCGCGCCGGCGTTGAACTCCGGCACGAAGAGCTGGTCGTACTTGGCGAACGGGTAGGCGTAGTCGAACTTCTCCTGGAACCAGTCGAAGCCCTGCCGGGTCACCTCGAAGATCTCGTCCGCGTCGAGGAACTCGGCGAGCGAGGGACGGCAGTAGATGCCCAGCGGCACGGTCTGCCCGGCCGGACCCTCGTACGAGGAGTGCACCGAGTGGTACGGGCCCACGATCAGCGCGGTGATGTACGTGGAGATGCGCGGCGTCGGCTCGAAGACCCAGAGGTCGTCCTTGGGCTCCGGCGTCGGCGAGTTGGAGATCACAGTCCAGCCGGCCGGCGCCTTCACGGTGAACTGGAAGGTCGCCTTCAGGTCCGGCTGCTCGAACGAGGCGAACACGCGGCGCGCGTCCGGAACCTCGAACTGCGTGTACAGATAGGCCTGTTGGTCCACCGGGTCCACGAAGCGGTGCAGACCCTCGCCGGAGTTGGTGTACGCGCAGTCCGCGACCACCCTCAGCACGTTCGGGCCCGCTTCGAGCCCGGCCAGGGTGATCCGGCTGTCATGGAACACGGCGGCCGCGTCCAGCGCGGTCCCGTTCAGGACGACCTCGTGCACGGTCGGCGCGACCAGGTCGATGAAGGTCTCCGCCCCGGCCTCGGCCGAATCGAAGCGCACGGTGGCGACGGACCGGTAGGTCCCGCCCTCCTGCGCGCCGCTCAGGTCGAGCTCGATCTCGTACGAGTCAACGGTGAGCAGGGCCGCCCGCCGCTGCGCCTCTTCACGGGTCAGATTCGTGCCAGGCACCCGGTCATCTCCTTCAGATGCTTCAGTTCCATCAGATCGTGACGTTCCGGCCATCCTTGCACGCACGGCGCGCACAGCGCGATGTCCGTTTTCCGCCGGTGAACAGGGCCTCGCGCGGCCACGCTGGGGACATGACGATCTACACGGCACGCCCCATCGAGCCCGCCGTCCTCAAGCAGCTCCGCGACACCGACGACGCCGGGCGCGCCTGCGTCCCGTACATCGATCACGAGGGCGGCGACCCCTTGCGCTGCTGCCTGAGGCGGATCCGGCCGGGCGAGCGGGTGGCCCTGGTCACGTACGCGCCGCTGCGACGCTGGGCCGCCGAGGCCTCGGCCGCGCCGGGTGCGTATGACGAGCAGGGGCCCGTCTTCATCCATGCCGAGGAGTGCGACGGGCCGGCGGGCGCCGACCCGTACCCCTTCACGCACCCGGGAGCACTGCGGGTCCTGCGGCGCTACAGCCGTGCCGGGCACATTCTCGGGGGGCGGCTTCTCGAGTTCCCGGAGGCCGCCGCGGAGGGCTTCGACGCGGCCCTCGACGAGGCCTTCTCCGACCCGGAGGTCGCCCTGGTGCACGTCCGTGCCGTCGAATACGGCTGCTTCCAGTTCGAGGTGCGCAGGCCCTGACGTCGGCTGCGGACCGGTGGGGGCTGTGAGCACCCACCGGCCCGCAGCCGAAGACCAGCGGGGTCCAGGGGCGCTAGCCCTTGAGCTCGGCCGCCACCAGCTCGGCAATCTGGACGGCGTTCAGCGCGGCGCCCTTGCGGAGGTTGTCGTTCGAGAGGAACAGCGCGAGACCGTTCTCCACGGTCTCGTCGTTGCGGATGCGCCCCACGTACGACGCGTCCTTGCCCGCAGCCTGGAGCGGCGTCGGGATCTCGGACAGCTCCACGCCGGGCGCGGACGCAAGGAGCTCGTAGGCGCGCTCCACGCTGATCGGGCGCTCGAAGCGGGCGTTCACCTGGAGCGAGTGGCCGGAGAAGACCGGCACGCGGACGCAGGTGCCGGAGACCTTCAGGCCGGGGATCTCCAGGATCTTGCGGGACTCGTTGCGGAGCTTCTGCTCCTCGTCGGTCTCGAAGGAGCCGTCATCGACGATGCTGCCCGCGAGGGGGAGCACGTTGAAGGCGATGGGGCGCTTGTAGACGCCGGGCTCGGGGAACTCGACCGCGTCGCCGTCGAAGGTCAGCTGGTCGGCGGCCTCGGCGACCTTGCAGGCCTGGGTGTGCAACTCGGCGACGCCCGCCAGGCCCGAGCCGGAGACGGCCTGGTAGGTGGTGGCGACCATCGCGGTGAGGCCGGCCTCGTCGTGCAGCGGACGCAGGACGGGCATCGCGGCCATCGTCGTGCAGTTCGGGTTGGCGATGATGCCCTTGGGGCGGTTCTTGACCGCGTGCGGGTTGACCTCGGAGACCACGAGCGGGACCTCGGGGTGGCCGCGCCAGGCGGAGGAGTTGTCGATCACGACGGGGCCCTGGGACGCGACCTTCTCGGCCAGGGCCCGCGAGGTGGCGCCGCCCGCCGAGAACAGCACGATGTCCAGGCCCGAGTAGTCGGCGGTGGACGCGTCCTCGACCGTCACGCCGTCCAGGACCGTGCCCGCGGAGCGCGCGGAGGCGAACAGGCGCAGCTCGTCGACCGGGAACGCCCGCTCGACGAGGATCTTGCGCATGACCGACCCGACCTGCCCGGTGGCTCCGACGATTCCGACCCTCACGGTGACTCCCTTGGTGCTCACGTGCTTCACGCGCTCCTGTACGACTCCGGCGCTCCCATGATGCGTCGGAGTCCGGCGGACTTGTCCAATCCATTGTCCGTTGTGTGGGACGCCTGCCCACTTGTGACAAGTCCATGGCATCCGTGTTGCATCCGCCCCGAATTGCCCCACGGAGCCGTTTTTGCTGGCTACGGTCCTGACAAGCCGGTCGATCACCGGCGACACCACACCGTATTCCGGAGGATTTCCCGTGCCCGTATCCCGCCGCGTCCGGGCCATAGCCGCCCTCGCCGCCGCCCCGGTGATCCTGTCCTTGGCGACCCCCGCCGTCGCCCGCGGGGGGCCCGGCCAGCACTTCGCGAAGAAACTGGTCAAGGAGGCGTCGGGGGAGAGCGCCTATCGCCACTTGGAGGCGTTCCAGAAGATCGCCGACTCGAACGGCGGCAACCGGGCGGCAGGCACCCCCGGCTACGACGCCTCGGCCGCCTATGTCTACGGACAGCTCAAGCAGGCCGGGTACGACGTCTCGTACCAGGACTTCACCTTCTACGAGTCGAAGACCCTGCGCCAGAAGCTGACCGTGCAAGGCGCGGGCGGGCGTCAACTGACCGCAGCCGCCTACCAGTTCAGCAAGTCGACGCCGGCCGGCGGGCTCACCGCCGAGGTGAAGGCGGCCCGGGTCGACGACACCCCGGGCTGCTCGCTCGACGACTACGCCTCCGGCACCTTCACGGGCAAGATCGCGCTGGTGAAGCGCGGCAGCTGCACCTTCCAGGAGAAGGAGGCCGTCGCCGCGAAGGCGGGCGCGGCCGGCGTCATCGTCTACAACCACTCCGGGACCGACGTGGTGCACGCCACGGTCGGGGAGCCGGGGAACGCGCACATTCCGGCCGCCGGGATCTCCCTCGCGGACGGCGAGGCGCTCGCCGGGCAGCTCGCCAAGGGGCCGGTCGAGGTCACCCTGGACGTGGCCACCGAGGCCGTCGCCAAGAAGACCCGCAACGTGATCGCCGAGACCCGCACCGGCAGCCCGGACAGCGTGGTCGCGCTCGGCAGCCACCTCGACTCGGTCCCCGCCGGCCCCGGCATCAACGACAACGGCTCCGGCTCGGCCGGCCTGCTCGAAGTCGCGCTCAAGCTCGCCAAGGAGACCAAGCAGACCCGCAAGCACCCGAGGCAGCTCCCCAACAAGGTGCGGTTCGCCTGGTGGTCCGGCGAGGAGCTCGGACTGCTCGGCTCGGAGCACTACGTCAAGAACCTCACCGAGCAGCAGCAGAAGCAGATCAAGCTCTATCTGAACTTCGACATGATCGCCTCGCCGAACGCCGCCCAGCTCGTCTACGACGGCGACGACTCCGACAAGAAGGGCGCGGGCCCCGGCCCCGCCGGATCGGCGCAGATCGAGGGCCTGATCAACAGCTACCTCGACAAGCGGCACGTCCAGCACGAGGGCTACGACTTCGACGGCCGCTCCGACTATGGCCCCTTCATCGCGGTCGGCATCCCGGCCGGCGGCACCTACACCGGCGCCGAGGAGATCAAGACGCCCGAGCAGGCCAAGAAGTGGGGCGGCACGGCGGGCCAGGCCTTCGACCCCAACTACCACGCCAAGGGCGACACGTTGAAGAACATCGACAAGAGGTACTTCGACCTCAACATCGACGTCATCGCGCAGGCCGTCGGCACGTACGCCTACGACCTGAGCTCACTCAAGGGCTGAGCGGACACGAAGAGGCGGGGCGGGTGCTCGTGAAGAGCGCCCGCCCCGCCGTGTTCGTGCCAGCCGCTACTGAGTGACCTTGCCGATGATCACGCTGCCGCTGCCCGCGGCGGTGCCGCGCTCGTTCACCAGCTGGACCGTCCCGAAGAACTGGCGCCCCTCGGGAGCCGCACCGGCCGTGACGACATCCGCCGTGACCTGGGCGGACGCGCCGCCCACGAGCTTGACGGTCTTGCTCTCGTCGACCTTGACGGTGCCGAGCGAGGGAGCGAAGAACACGTCCCTGTAGGCGTACGTGGTCGAACCGGCCGGGACCGCGTAGCCCGCGACCTGGATCGTGTACGTGCCCGCGGCCGGCTTGACCAGGCTGACCGACTCGTCCGAGCTGCTGGTCGTGGACTTGCCGACGGTCTTGCCGTTCTGGTCCAGGACGTACAGGTCGAGGTCGGCGCCCTTGTCGGAGGTGCCGCCGATCGACACGTCCAGGTGCTCGACGCCCGCGCCGATGGTGACCGTGCTGGTCTGCGTCTCACCGGTCTTGATGGTGGGGGTCGCGACCTTCGCCGAACCCAGCGAGCCGCCCTTCAGCTTGCCGTCGAGGGCGGCGAAGTTGTTGGTGACCTTCCACTGCACGGGGGCCGGGGTGCCCGCCTTCGCCTCGGGCACCGTCTGGGTGGCCGGGTCGAAGTTCACGCCGAGCACCGAGACGTCCAGCTTGTAGGAGTTGTCCAGGTACGGCGACGTACGGCGCGCCTCGACCTCGATCTCCCACACGCCGGCCTGCGGGTTCGCGTACGAACGCAGGTCGGGGCGGCAGGTGTTGGCCGGGTTGTCGTAGTTCGGGTAGCAGTTCGGCGTGCCCGTCGTGTCCAGGGCGACACCGTAGGGGTGGATCGAGATGAAGCGGGTCTGGCTGCCCGAGCGCAGCGCGCCCATGCGGACCTCCAGGTTCTTCGCGCCCGCCGGGACGTTCACGAAGTACGACTTGGTGGAGTTGCGCTGCACCGTCGAGGACGCCGTGAAGGTGTAGCCGGGGCCCGCGACCGGCGTCGCGACGATGACGGTGGCCATGATCTGCTGGTCCACGCCGACGGTCTTGGGGTCGTCGACCTGGAGGATCGCGCTGTGCACGCCGCCGGACTTCGGCTGCGCCTGCACCTTGACGGTGACGGGCTTGCCGAGCGGGAGGCTCACCTCGTCGTCACCGAGGATCTTGAAAGTGCCGTCGTCGTTCTTCAGGGACAGCTTGTGCTTGACGTTCTTGTCCGGTCCGGTGGTGCGGGTGACCGTGACGTCGTACGCCTTCTTCTGTCCGGCCTTCAGGCCGCTCTCGCGGTCGTAGATGCCGGTGCCGGTGTCCGGGGTCTTGAGCGCGAAGGAGAGCGCGCTGGAGACCGGCGCGGTCACCGTGTACTCGTGCGCCGGGGCGTGCTTCTTCGCGGTCTGCTTGATCGCGTCCCAGGCGCCCACGATGTTGATGAGCCCGGCACCCTCGGAGTAGGCCTGGACTCCCTTGATGTGCTTGGCCGTCGAGGTCAGCGCGGTGCGCAGGTCGGCCGGCGGCAGGTCGATGCCCTGCTGCTTGGCGGCCGAGATCAGCAGCGCCGAGGCGCCGGCGGCCTGCGGGGAGGCCATCGAGGTGCCCTGGAGCATCGAGTAGCCGGCGGGGAGGCTGTAGCCCGACTCCTTGACCGGGCTGCCGGGCAGCCAGGTCTGGGTGGAGTTGATGGCCGCGCCCGGGGCGGTCAGCGTCGGTGTGAAGCCGCCGTCCTCACGCGGGCCGCGCGAGGAGAACGGCATCATCTGGTAGTCCGTGGAGACGCCGGAGCCGTAGTTGGCGGCCCAGGTCTCCTTGGAGATGCTCGCGCCGACGGATATGACGTGGTCGGCGAGGCCGGGGTCGCCGATGGTGTTGACGCCCGGACCGTCGTTGCCGGCCGAGATGACCAGCTGGACGCCGTAGCTGTCGATGAGGCGCTTGTAGAGCTCGGCGCGCGCGTTGTTGCCGTCGTTGAGCGCCGGCAGGCCGCCGATCGACATGTTCACGATGTCGACGTGGCGGTTGGTGACGAGGTCGATCATGCCCTCGGTCAGCGCGATGTTGGTGCAGCCGCCGTCCCAGTTGCAGGCGCGCGAGGAGACGATCTTCGCGCCGGGCGCGGCACCGCTCATCTTGCCGCCGAACAGGCCGTTCGCGGAGGTGATGCCCGCGACGTGGGTGCCGTGCTCGGACTCGATGACGCCGATGTTGACGTAGTCCGAGGTGTGCCCGGCCGCGTCGTAGACGACGTTCTTGCGGATCTCGACGGTGAACGGGACGCGCTCGACGACATCGGTCGCCGGGTTGTCCGTGCCGAAGTAGCCGACCTGGTAGCCGTCCTTGTACGGCTTCATCGGGACGTCGTCCGAGAAGTCGTTGTTGTTGTTCAGGTCGACGCGGACCGTGCCGGCGACCGGGTCGTAGAGCACGCCCCAGCTGTCGGTGGTGTCGCCGTCCCGGTTCAGGTCACCGGCCGCGTCGCCGCCCTTGGTGACCTTCTCGGCGAAGGTGGAGAACTCGTACGAGCCCGCCGGGGCCGTCCACGTCTTGCCGCCCGCGGTGAACGTCGGCCCGGAGACCGCGGTGTTGGCGCGCAGCCAGGTGCCGTCGTTGTCCTGCACCGGGTCGGTCGAGGTGACCCAGTCGACGATCTTGCGCTCGCCGGTGGTGGTCTTCTGGAGCGCCGGGTGGCCGAGGTCGACGCCCGAGTCCAGGATGCCGATGGTGACCCCGCGGCCGTCCGCCTCGGGGTGCTGCTTCACGAAGTCGACCGCACCCGTCTCGAAGTTCGGGTTGTACGGGTTCTTCGCGGGGGTGTCCTTGCCCGGCGCCGGGTAACTGCCCGACGTGCGCAGCTGCTTCGCGGACTTGGTGGTGTCCGCGGAGGGCGTCGGGTCGTCCAGCTGGATGTCCTGCTTCAGGTCGATGCCGTGCACCGAGGGCAGCTTCGCGGCCGCCTTCAGGGCCGCCTCGGCCTTCGCCGTCGGCAGGGTCGCGCGGACGTAGCCGAGCTTGTCGTCCTGCTTGCCGACGGTCGCCCCCGCGACCGCGTGCAACTGCGAGGTGACGGCGGACGTGGCGCCCGGTGCGGTCGCCACCATGACGGTGACGCTCTTCTCGCCCTTGGCCTGCGCCTCGGCGAGCCGCTGCTCGTCGGCCTTGCCGAGCTTGTCCTCGGCGGTCTTGGCCGGAGCGGTCTTGACCGGCGGCGCGGTCCACGGGTCGTCGCCGCCCCTCGCGGCGAAGGCGGGTGCGGCGCCCGCCGCGACGAGCGCGGCCACCAGGCCGGCCGCCGCCGCTGTGCGGGCTGTGCGTCTCGCCCCGGGTATGGAGCGCGGGGATTCAGTGGTCATTCAGCATCCCTATGAGGTGGGTAAGGGTCCGGCCGCAGGGAAGGTTCGAATTGCGGTGCCGGATGACCGCTGAGCATTGCGTATATGACTGTTGTTTGTGGAGAGTTGACCGTTACGTGATGTGAACATGGCGCTTTTCCGCCACCGCCCGGAGCCCGCCAGGCCGAGCCGGTCCGGTCGCGGCGCCGGAGAGCGGCGCCCCCGCGCACTGGGGCCCGTAACCTCACTGAATGAACACGGAGTTGCGGGTGGCGGCCTACGCCGTATGCGTACGGGAAACCGGTGGCGTCCAGGAGATCCTGCTCGCCCGCTGGGTGGCCGGGGACGGCACCAAGCGGTGGACGCTGCCGGGCGGCGGCATGGACCACGGCGAGGACCCCCTCGACACCGTGGTGCGCGAGCTAGACGAGGAGACCGGGTACGCCGTCGAACCCGTCCGGCTGCTCGGCATCGACTCCATCAACCGGCGCTACCCCCGAAAACTCGGCCGCTTCGCCGACTTCCAGGGCCTGCGCATCGTGTACGAGGCCCGCATCACCGGCGGCGAGCTGCGCCACGAGACCAACGGCTCCACCGACCTGGCCGCCTGGCACCCGCTGACCGGGGTGGCCGGCCTGGACCGGGTCGAACTCGTCGACGTGGGCGTTGAGTTGTGGCGCACCCGGCCGCCCACGGGCAAGGCGTCCCTGCCCGTGGGCTGAGCCGTACGTTTTCCGATCGCGGGCGGTGGGCCGTTCCCCTCCGAAGGCCCGCCGCCCGCGTCGGGTCTAGGGGGTGCCCGGTGGGCCATGGCCGGGGCCGCGGCGTCTGGCACGGCACCTCGCCGCGTTGCCGAAACGCCCCGAGAGCTCCTCCCCCAAGGCCTGAAGGGCCAGGGGGGACCCCCATTCGAGACGCTCCGGCGCCTTGCGATGCACCGCACCAGACGCCACGACCTACCCGACCCTGACCCACCGGACACCCCCTAGCGGGGGAGCACCACCACATAGGCGGCGGGCTCCCGGTCGGTGGACGCCATCAGCGCGGTCCGCACCACGGCCGCCTGCTGTTCGAGGGAGTCGCGGAGCTTCTTCGGCGTGATGTGCACGACGGTGATCCCGAGCCGTTCGAGTGCCTCGCGCTTGCGCGTGTATTCCGACCACATCGCGTCGTCATCCTGCCTCGGAGCCCGGGTGTCCAGCTCCACCGCCACCGCCTGCTCGGGCCAGTACGCGTCCAGGCCGCCCAGGTGCGGGCCGCCCGGCAGGCGCAGGTCCACGTTCCACAGCGGGTCCGGCAGGCCGAACCCGCGCACCATCGTGTACAGCCGCTCCTCGGCGATCGAGCGCCCCTCGGCGAGCAGCGCGTCCACCGCGTCCACGACATGGGCCCGGGTCAGCAGCCGCGCCTGGGTCAACTCCCGTACGATCGCGGCCGGTTCGGTGTGGCCGCGGCGCACCGCCTCGGTGAGCAGGCGGCGTACGGCCTGGGCGTCGCCGAGGACCGCGACGGCGTCCGCGAGCGCCCGTGGCACCGGCGCCACCGGCACCCCGGTGATCATCTCCTCGTACGGCATCGCGTGGGCCCGCACCAGCTGGACGCAGCCCGTCGAGCGCAGCCGCCGGGTGCGCGGCACCAGGATGTCGATCCGGTCGAGCGAGAGCAGCGGGGGAGCCGAGGAGAACCCGTGCAGCGCGAGCGCCGCGAGCCCGGTGACGATCGCCTGCGGCGCCTCGGTGCGGGCCTGGCCCTGCGCCGGGATGGCCTTGGCGCGCCCGGCGGCCGGCCACCCCGCGTACAACAGCGCGGCATGCAGCCGCTCCTCGCTGGTGGCGGGGCCCGGGTGCAGCACGTACACGCCCGGAAGGAGCTGCTGCCACGGCCCGCCGGGCAGGCACTGGGCGGCGGTCCGCGCGGCCGAAACCCCGTGCGCGCGCAGCTGGTTGGCGGACAGGACGCGCTGCTGTACGTCGGTGAGGTGGCTCAGGGGGCGGGGGGAGAGCGGGGTGTTGTGGTTCATGCTGCGGGGTTTTCCGCAGCCGAACCGCCTACTAACCGCTGTTACATGCCCGTCGACAAATCCGGACAACCCCGTCCTAAAGTACGGGCGTTCGAATGCCGATCAGGGGGCCCGTTCGCGGGCCCCCTCATCGGGCGTCAGACTGCGGTCGCCGCCGCGTCGCAGGCCTGGCCGCGCAGGGTGCGGGCCAGGTCGTCGCGGGCTTCGAGGACCAGGCGGCGCAGGGCCGGGGCCGCGTCCTCGTGCGCGGTGAGCCACTCGTCCGTGGCCGCCAGCGTCGCCTCGTCGTCCTGGAGGCCCGGGAACAGGCCCTTGACGATGTCCATGCCGATCTGGATCGAACGCTCGGCCCACACCCGCTCGATCACCTCGAAGTACTTCGGGGCGTACGGGGCGGTCAGCGCGCGCTGCGAGGGCTGGTTGAAGCCCGAAATCGTGGCCTCCGCCAGCGCGTTGGACAGCGCGTCCGACTCCACGACCTGTGCCCAGGCCTGCGCCTTGACGGCCTCGGAGGGGCGCGCGGCCAGGCAGCGCACCTGGTGGCGCTTGCCGGACGCGGTGTCGTCGCGGGCCAGTTCCGCGTCGATCGCCGACTCGTCCACGACGCCGTGTGCGGCCAGCGGTTCGAGCAGCGCCCAGCGCAGCTCCTGGTCCACGTCGAGGCCGTCGATCTTCGCCGTGCCCGCGAGCAGGCCTTCGAGGAGCTGGAAGTCGGCGCCGGTGGTGGCCGTCGCCGCGAAGAAGCGGGCCCAGGTCAGCTGGTGCTGGCTGCCCGGCTCGGCGAGCCGCAGCTCGTGCAGGGCGCCCTCGGCGAGCAGCCGGCCGCCCTCCTCGCGCCGGTCCGGCGCCGCGTAGTGCACGACCGCCGACTGGGCCCAGGAATGCAGCATCTGGAGCACGCCGATGTCCGACTCGCGGCCCGCGTGCGCGAGGACGAGCGCCACGAAGTCACGGGCGGGCATGAGCGCGTCCCGCGTCAGGTTCCACAGCGCGGACCAGCACAGGGCCCGCGCGAGCGGGTCGTCCATGTCGCCGAGGTGGGCGCGCAGGGTGGCGAGCGAGCCCTCGTCGAAGCGGATCTTGCAGTAGGTCAGGTCGTCGTCGTTGACCAGGATCAGGTCGGGCCGCTCGGCCCCGGCGAGCTCGGTCACGACCGTGCGCGGTCCCTCGACGTCGACCTCGGCGCGGGCGTAGCGCACCAGGGCGCCCGCCTCGTTGCGGTACAGGCCCACCGCGACCCGGTGCGGGCGCAGTTCGGGGTGTGTTTCCGCGGCCTCCTGGATGACGGCGAGCTCGGTGAGGCGGTCGCCCGCGTCGTAAGTGGCCACCGGCGTGAGGGAGTTGACCCCGGCCGTCTGGAGCCAGGAGCGCGACCACGTCGCCATGTCGCGCCCGGAGACCTCTTCGAGGACCGAGAGCAGGTCGCCCAGACGGGTGTTGCCGTACGCGTGCCGCTTGAAGTAGCGCCGGGCTCCTTCGAGGAAGGCGTCCCGGCCGACGTACGCGACGAGCTGCTTGAGCACCGAGGCACCCTTGGCGTACGTGATGCCGTCGAAGTTGAGCTTGGCGTCCTCCAGGTCACGGATGTCGGCCGTGACCGGGTGCGTGGACGGCAGCTGGTCGGCCCGGTAGGCCCACGCCTTGCGGTTGTTGGCGAACGTCACCCAGCTGTTGGTGAAGCGCGTCGCCTCGGCCTGCGAGAACGACCCCATGAAGTCGGCGAAGGACTCCTTCAGCCACAGGTCGTCCCACCACACCATGGTGACCAGGTCGCCGAACCACATGTGCGCCATCTCGTGCAGGATGACGTTGGCCCGGCGCTCGTAGGCGGCCTGCGTCACCTTGCCGCGGTAGATGTACTCCTCGCGGAAGGTCACCAGACCCGGGTTCTCCATCGCGCCCAGGTTGTACTCCGGCACGAACGCCTGGTCGTACTTCCCGAACGGGTACGGGAAGTCGAAGTTCTCGTGGAAGAAGTCCAGGCCCTGCTTGGTGATCAGGAAGATGTCGTCGGCGTCGAAGTGCCGGGCGAGCCCCTTGCGGCACATCGCGCCGAGCGGGATCTCCAGCTTGTGACCGTCGTCGAAGGTGCGCGTGTAGGAGTCCGTCACGTAGTGGTACGGGCCCGCGACCACGCACGTGATGTACGTCGAGATCGGCTCGGTGGGCGCGAAGCGCCACACCCCGCCCTCCCGTCGCCCGTCACCACCCTTATTCGGAAGCGCTTCGCGCGCCCCTTCCGTTACCTGGCCGCCCGCGCCGTTGGACCACACCGTCCAGCCCTCGGGGGCCCGCACCTCGAAGACGAAGGGTGCCTTGAGGTCGGGCTGCTCGAAGTTGGCGAAGACGCGGCGCGAGTCGGCGGGCTCGTACTGCGTGTAGAGGTAGACCTCGCCGTCCTCCGGGTCGACGAAGCGGTGCATGCCCTCGCCGGTCCTGCTGTACGCGCACTGGGCGTCGACCACCAGGACGTTGTCCTCGGCGAGGCCGTCCAGGGCGATCCGGCTGCCGTCGAAGACCTCGGCGGGGTCGAGCGCGCGGCCGTTCAGCGTCACCGACGTCACCGACGGGGCGATCAGATCGGCGAACGTCGAGGCGCCGGGGCGCGCCGAGCGGAACCGGATCGTGGTCAGCGACCGGAACGTGCGGGGCCCGTCCGGGGCGTCCCCGACGGCGGACCGCAGGTCGAGGGAGACGTCGTAGCCCTCGACGGACAGCAGCTCGGCCCGCTCGCGGGCCTCGTCGCGGGACAGATTCTCACCGGGCACGGGCACTCCTTCGTGTCTCGTTCGAACGGCCTCGATCCTCCCATGCCGCCGAGGCGGAGGCCGAACGGGAATGGGTCGGCCGAAACGGGCCCGGGGCGGAATGCTTTCGGCCGATGCCGGTGTTCGACCGTAGAGATGCTTGCTTGACCGACGTTGCTCGATATTGCCCGAGGAGAGACATGCCCGAGTCCGCCAAGACCCCCGTCGACTTCTGGTTCGACCCCCTCTGCCCCTGGGCCTGGATGACCTCGCGCTGGATGCTGGAGGTCGAGAAGGTCCGCGACGTCGAGGTCCGCTGGCACGTGATGAGCCTCGCGGTGCTGAACGAGGACCGCCTGGACGAGCTGCCCGAGGAGTACGCCGAGAACATGCGGCCCGGCGGCAAGTCCTGGGGCCCGGTGCGCGTCGTGACCGCGGCACAGCAGCTGCACGGCGACGAGGTCGTCGGCAAGCTGTACACCGCGCTCGGTACCCGCTTCCACAACGAGGGCCTCGGCGTGAACCGGGACTCCATCGCCGCGGCGCTGAAGGACGTGGGCCTGCCCGCCGACCTCATCGACTACGTCGACCGGGACACCTACGACGTGCAGATGCGCGCCTCCCACAAGGAGGGCATCGAGAAGGTCGGCCAGGACGTCGGCACCCCGGTCATCGCGGTGCCGGGCGCCGACGGCGAGCAGATCGCCTTCTTCGGCCCGGTCGTCACCCCCGCTCCCCAGGGCGAGGCCGCCGCCAAGCTGTGGGACGGCACCCTGCTCGTCGCCGCCACCCCGGGCTTCTACGAAATCAAGCGCAGCCGCACCAAGGGCCCCGACTTCAGCAACCTCTGACCGTCACGGGGCGTCCGGGCCCGTCCGTACGGGCGCCCCGTTCAGGGCAGCCGGATGTGGTCCCCGAAGAGGCGCTTGCCGAAGCCGGCGCGCAGGTTGCGGCAGCCCCCTTTCGGCGAGTGGCGGGGATTCCCGGGCCATTGGCGGGGGAGCGGCAGTACCAGAAGCAGCCGGGTACGCGACCGGCCCCCGCGAGTCACGTCCTCGCGGGGGCCGGTCGTTCTTCCGCCTGCAGGTGAAGGTTGAGAAGACGATCACGAGCAGGACGTCGGGTGTCGTAAGGGCGTGCCTTACGGGGCCAGGATCAGGTTGTTACCGGCCTGCTTGGCGGCGGCGTAACGCTTCGCCACGTCCTGCCAGTTGACGACCCGCCACATGGCCTCGATGAAGTCGACCTTCTGGTTCTTGTACTGGAGGTAGAAGGCGTGCTCCCAGGCGTCGAAGACCAGGATCGGGGTCGAGCCCTGGCCGACGTTGCCCTGGTGGTCGTAGATCTGCTCGACCACGAGGCGGCCGCTGATCGGCTCGTAGGCGAGGACGCCCCAGCCCGAACCCTGCGTCGTCGCCGAGGCCTTGGTCAGCTGGGCCTTGAACTTGGCGAAGGAGCCGAAGGACTCGGTGATGGCGTCGGACAGTTCGCCCACGCCGTCCTTGTCGAGCGGCTCGCCGCCGCCGTCGCCCGTCATGTTGTGCCAGTAGATCGAGTGCAGGATGTGGCCGGAGAGGTGGAACGCGAGGTTCTTCTCCAGGCCGTTGATCGAGCCCCAGGCGTCCTTGTCGCGCGCCTCCGCGAGCTGCTCCAGGGTGTCGTTCGCGCCCTTCACGTACGCCGCGTGGTGCTTGTCGTGGTGCAGCTCGATGATCTCCGGGCTGATGACGGGTTCGAGCGCCGCGTAGTCGTACGGAAGTTCAGGAAGCGTGTAAATGGCCATGTCCGAGCCCTCCGACTGCTCACTGCAAATGCTTATTGCAATTGATGTGCAAGTGCACGCTACCAGCAGCAATGCGGGTTTGCAGGTAAGGGTGGCCTCAGCAAAAAGTCCTGCGTCCCGAGGCCTAGGGCCAGGGGGCGCAGGACAGTTGAGAGGGGGGACGGGCCGTTCGGTCAGGCGTCGATCGGGGTCTGCGTCGACGTGCGCTGACGGATGTAGCCGATGATCGCGAGCACCAGGGTGAGGCCGCCCGTGTAGTAGAGCTGCACCCGCGTGCCGTCCTCACGGGCCATCAGGACGAAGACGATCGCCATGCCGAACAGCGCGGCCCAGGTGAGCCACGGGTATAGCCACATCTTCACGACGAGCTTCTCCGGCGACTCGCGCTCGAGGCGGCGGCGCAGCAGCAACTGCGAGGCGGCGATGAAGAACCAGACGACCAGGATGATCGCGCCGATGGTGTTCAGGAGCCACTGGAAGATGTCGTCCGGACGCCAGTAGCTGAGCAGCACGCACACGAAGCCGAAGGCGGAGGAGACGAGGACCGCGACCCGCGGCACCCCGCCGGAGATCCTGCCGAGCGCCTTGGGGCCCTGGCCGCGCGAGACGAGCGAGCCGGCCATGCGGGAGGCGCCGTAGATGTTCGCGTTCATCGCCGAGAGCAGGGCGACCAGGATCACGACGTTCATGATGTGGCTCGCGGCCGGGATGCCGAGGTAGTCCAGGGTGGCGACGTAGGGGCCCTTGGTCGCGATGTCCTTCGCGGTCCAGGGCAGCAGCGTCACGACGACCGCCATCGAGCCGATGTAGAAGATCGCGATCCGCCACATCGCGGTGCGCACGGCCTTCGCGACGCCCTGGACGGGGTGTTCGGACTCGGCCGCGGCGATGGTGACCGTCTCCAGGCCGCCGTACGCGAAGACGGAGGCGAGCAGCCCGACGATGAGGCCCTCGCTGCCGTTGGGCATGAAGCCGCCCTGGCCGGTGAGGTTGGTCAGGCCCGGGGCGCTCGTGTCCGGCAGCACGCCGATGATCGCGAGCACGCCGATGACCAGGAAGAGGACGATCGCGCCGATCTTCAGCGCGGCGAACCAGAACTCGAACTCGCCGAAGTTCTTCACGGCCGCCAGGTTGGTGCCGCAGAACAGCAGCATGAACACGGCGACCAGGGCCCACTCCGGGACGCCCGGCAGCCAGCCGTGCACGATGCCGGCGGCGCCGATGCCCTCCAGACCGACGGCCACACAGAGCAGGAACCAGAAGGCCCAGCCCGCGGTGAACCCGGCCCACGGGCCGATCGCCCGCTCGGCGTGCACCGAGAACGAGCCGGACGCGGGGTTGGCGGCCGACATCTCGCCCAGCATGCGCATGACGAGCATGACCAGGGCGCCGGATATCGCATAGGCGAGGACGATCGAGGGGCCGGCCGCGGCGATCGCGGTGCCGGAGCCGACGAACAGGCCGGCGCCGATGACGCCGCCGAGGGCGATCATCGAGAGATGGCGCTGCTTGAGACCATGGGTGAGCGGTGAGTCGGTCTGCGGCCGGCTGTCGTTCTGCGCGGGCGCGGTTGTCCGAGACATGGGCATGCCCTGTTCAGTAGCTGATCCACCGGGTCGGCGGCACGGAGGCCCACAGTCTTAGGGCGGCCCCGCTCAGAGGGAACACCCGACCGCTATGCGGACACCCGACTCACACAGCGTGAAGATACGGGCGCTTTTTGTTTACATGAACTTCACACGCGGCGCGTGCGCAACTCCCGTACCCCTGCCACCAGAAGCACCGCGGCCGTCGCGCCGGCCGACCACAGTACCTGCGGCCGGGCCGAGTCGTCGAAGAGCATCAGGACGAGCACCGCGGCCATCGCGGCGAGCGCCGCCCACGTGAGATACGGGAAGGCCCACATCTTCAGCGTCAGCGTCTCGGGCGCCTCGCGCTCGATCCGGCGGCGCAGCCGCAGCTGCGAGACGGCGATCAGCGCCCACACGAACAGGAGCACCGCACCGACCGCGTTGAGCATGTAGAGGAACACCGAGTCCGGCCACTTCAGGTTCAGCAGGACGGAGATGAACCCGAAGGCCACCGACGCGAGCACCGCCCGGCGCGGCACCCCGCCGCCGGACACCTTCAGCAGGCCCCCCGGCGCCTCGCCCCGCTCGGCGAGCGAGAAGACCATGCGCGAGGAGCCGTACAGATTGGCGTTCAGGGCGGAGAGCAGCGCCACGAACACCACGATGTTCATGATCTGGCCGGCATACGGGATGCCGATCGCGTCGAGGACCGCGACGTACGGGCTCTGGCCCGGCTTCATCGACGTCCACGGCAGCAGCGTCACGATGACCAGCATCGAGCCCACGTAGAAGAAGAGGATCCGCCACACCGCGCTGCGCACCGCGCGCCCGACCGCGCGGGCCGGGTCGTCGGACTCGGCGGCGGCGATCGTGACGACCTCCAGACCGCCGAACGCGAAGATCACCGCGAGCACCCCGGAGACCACCCCGCTCCATCCGGCGGGCAGGAAGCCGCCCTGCCCGGTCAGGTTGGACAGGCCCACCGCCGAGGTGTCCGGAAGGACACCGAAGATCGCGAGCAGCCCGAGCACCAGGAACGTGACGATCGCGAAGATCTTCAGGGCGGCGAACCAGAACTCGAATTCGCCGAAGTTCTTGACCGCGGCCAGGTTGGCGCCGGTGAACACCACCATGAAGATCAGCACCCAGGCCCACTGCGGCACCCCGGGTGCCCAGCCGTTCGCGATCTTCGCGGCACCGGTCGCCTCCACGGCGAGGACCACCACGAGCAGGAACCAGTAGAGCCAGCCGACGCTGAACCCGGCCCAGCGGCCGAGCGCGCGCTCCGCATGCACCGAGAAGGAGCCCGAAGCGGGCATCGCCGACGACATCTCGCCGAGCATCCGCATCACCAGCATCGCGATCGCGCCCGCGATCAGATACGAGACGACGATGCCCGGGCCCGCCACCGCGATCCCGGCACCCGACCCCACGAAGAGCCCCGCGCCGATCACCCCGCCGAGGCCGAGCATGGTCAGATGGCGCTGCTTCAGCCCGTGCGAGAGGGGCTCCGCGGGCAAGGAGTCGTGCATGGCCCTCGTACTTTCGGTTTATGGAGAACCTACAGTCTCGCGGAGCCACGGCCTCCGGCGCAAAAGGGATACTCGACTCCATCACCGCAGTGACGAGGGTCACGCGCGAGCGGGCATGAAACCAGCCCTTTGTTCAGACCCCACCAAGGCTTCAACGCCCGCTTTGTGGGCGGCTGCTGGTGATCCAGTGAGAATCAGTGGGCTAACGTCACCGTGTCCCCAGCACGTCCCGCTGCCCCAATACCTGCCGGAGTTCCGATGAGCACTGCGTCCGCCGCCGCCCCCCGCACCGGATCGGTACTCGCCGACCTGCTGCCTGCCTCCCGCACCAAGGACATCGCGCTCGTCGTCGGCGGCGCGGCGCTGACCGGACTCGCCGCCCAGATCGCCGTGCCCGTCCCCGGCTCGCCCGTCCCGGTCACCGGCCAGACGTTCGCGGCGCTGCTCGTCGGCGCGGGCCTCGGCGCGGGCCGCGGCTTCCTCTCGCTCGCGCTGTACGCCCTGGTCGGCATGGCCGGGATGCCCTGGTTCGCGAACGGCACCTCCGGTGCGGGCGGCGCCTCCTTCGGCTACGTGCTCGGCATGCTGCTCGCCTCCACCGTCGTCGGCGCCCTGGCCCGCCGTGGCGCGGACCGCTCGGTGCCGCGCACCGCGGGCACGATGGTGCTCGGCTCGGCGATCATCTACGCGGTGGGCGTCCCCTACCTCGCCGCCTCGGCCGGCATGTCCCTGACCGCGGCGGTCGCCGCCGGCCTCACGCCGTTCCTCCTGGGCGACGCCCTGAAGGCGGCCCTGGCGATGGGCCTGCTCCCGGCGGCCTGGAAGCTGATCGGCCGCAAGGGCTGACGTCCCTACGATGCGCGATGCAAAAAGGGCCCGGCAACTGCCGGGCCCTTTTTGCGTTACCGGTGTGGACGTCAGTGCCTGGCCATCCACCGGCGGCCCCGGGTCGTCCACCACAGGCCCGTGCCCCCGGCGATCAGGAACAGGGCGCCCGCCGCGGCCAGCGGGAGTACTCCGTCGTTGACGCCCGTCTTGGGGAGCTGGGGCGGTGCGGAGGGGGAGGACGGGGGCTCAGTGGCCGGGGTTCCGCTCGGGGACGGCGAGGCCGTGCCCGAGGGCGGGGCGGCGGGGACGTTGTCCGTGCCGAGCAGCAGCGGGGTGTCCGGCGCGTTCGGCGTCGGCTTGGTCGTGCCGAACGGCACCGGGCCCTGCTGCCAGAGCACCTTGTCGCTCTTCCCCTCCATCACCGGCAGGCAGATCTTGCCGGTCTTCGACAGGTCGTACGTCGCCGAGACGGTGTACGACTTCGACCGGCCGGGCGCCAGATCCGAAATCGCGCAGCCGTAGCCGCTGTTGGTGCCCGCCGGCAGCTTGTTCTTCGCGACCGGCGTGCAGTCCTTGACGCCGGTGATCTTCATGCCGTCCAGGCCGAGCACGGTCAGGGTGACCGGCCCGGTGGCCTTGCTCCCGTGGTTGGCGACCGTCGCCGTGAACGTGGTGCGGTGCGTCGTGTTGTCGACCTTGATCGTCGACGGCAGCTCGGTGGAGATCTTCAGGTCCGCCGGGGCGCTCGGCCCGGGTGTGCCGCCCTGGCTGCTGCCCGGCGTCGGATCGGCCGCGAACGCCGCCCCCGCTCCGAACGGCAAAATCAGCAAGGCCGCGAATACAGAGGCAAATAGAGATCCCTTGGCTTTTCGAACGTGCATTTCCCATCCCCCTCACCCGCATTGGGTGTGTCTGTGCACAGAAGGGTCCCACAAGATTTCCAGGAATTATGCTGTGATGGTGTCACTGTCGTGAATCAGTCCTGGTCACAGTAGGTGCTGAGGGGGTGGGTGTTCATGCCGGGAACGCGGGGGCTATTGATCGCCGGGCGCTACCGCCTGGGCGAAACAATTGGCCAGGGTGGAATGGGGCGGGTGTGGCGCGCGGCGGACGAGATACTCGACCGGCAGGTCGCTGTAAAGGAAATGCGCATCAATGAACTCGATGCAGAGGACAGCCGGATTCGCCGCGAACGCACCCTGCGCGAGGCCCGGGCCACCGCCCGGATCGACCACCCCAATGTGGTGCGGGTCTACGACGTGGTGGCCGAGGAGAGCGACCGGCTCTGGATCGTGATGGAGCTCGTCGAGTCCCGCTCCCTGGAGAAACTCCTCCTGGAGGACGGGCCGGTGACTCCGCGCGAGGCCGCCCGCATCGGCATCGGCCTCGCCGCGGCCCTCGTCGAGGTGCACGCGGTGGGCGTCCTGCACCGCGACATCAAACCCGGCAACGTCCTGCTCGGCCCCGGCGGCCGCGTCGTCCTCACCGACTTCGGCATCGCCGCGATCCAGGACGCGGCCGCCCTCACCGTCGTCGGCATGCTGGTCGGCTCCCCGGACTACATGGCGCCCGAACGGGTCTCGGGCAAGCCGCAGGGCCCCGCGTCCGACGTGTGGTCGCTCGGCGCCACCCTGTGCGCGGCGGTCGCCGGCTGCTCCCCGTTCGCCCGGCCCTCCACCCTCGCCACCCTGCACGCCGTGCTCTACGAGGAGCCCGAACTCCCGGACACCGCAGGCCCGTTGGCCCCGCTCCTCGCGCAGCTCCTGGTCAAGGACCCCGAGCTGCGGCCCGGCCTGGACGAGATCGCCGCCCGTCTGATGCCGATCGCCGCGCCCCCCACCGTCCTCGCCACCGGGCCGGCGCCCGTGCCGCATCCCCCCACCCTCCAGGTGTTCGGCGACCCGCCGCGCTGGCCCGGTGGCCCGTCCGTACGGGAGGAACCGCCGCCCCCGCCCAGGGAGTCGCCCCCGGCGCCCGGATCCGTATCACCCGGGCCCGCAGCGCCCGGACCCGTAGCGCCGGAGCCCGTGCGGGAGGAGCCGAAGCCGTCGCCCCGGCGTCGGCGGGCAGGCAAGGGGCTCCTGCTCACGGCCGTCGTTGTGGTGGCCGCCGCCGTGGCCGCCGTGCTGATCGCCACGACCGCGAATCAGCACGGCGACAGCGGCGGCGCGGGGGGCTCCAGCAGTTCCGCGCCGCCCACCGTGGCCGGCACCTCGCGCCCGCCCTCCGCGACTCCGCCCGCCGGTTCGATCGACGAGACCGGCTTCGCCTGGATCCCGCCCAAGGGCTGGACCCGTACCGCCAAGAGCCCGTCCAACGTCCACTACCACGCGCCGGGCGGAAAACAGGAGATCGCCGCCTCGTACGCACTCGTACGCGGCGGCGATCTCATGACCCAGTGGCAGGAGGCCGAGGCGGGTTCCCACGACGTGCCCGGCTACCAGAAGATCCGGCTCGACCGGACGACCTTCCACGACCAGCCCGCCATCATCTGGGACTACGACTTCACCCAGAACGGCGTCCCGTGGAAGGCCCGCCAGATCGGCTTCAACGAGGGCGGCAAGTCGTACCAGATCAACACCTGGTACGAGGCCGACACGGAGTCCGCCGCCCTCACCACCTATGACGCGGTGACGTCCTCGTTCACCCCGCTGTAGGCGGGGGCGGCGCGGCCCGCGAGGACCTTCTCCTTGACGACCGCGATCACGATGACGATCGCCGCGACGAGCAGCGACAGGAGCACCTGCTCGCGCCCGGACTTGTCGAACAGCATGTAGACGAGGACGAAGGAGATCATCCCGATCGTCAGCCAGGTGAGATAGGGGAAGCCCCACATCTTCACGGTCAGCTTCTCCGGCTGCTCGCGCAGGATGATCCCGCGCATCCGCAGCTGCGTGAAGCAGATGACCAGCCACACGAACAGGGCGACCGCGCCCGAGGAGTTCAGGAGGAACGCGAAGACGGTGTCCGGCCACTTGTAGTTGAAGAACACCGCGATGAAGCCGAAGACGACCGAGGACAGGATCGCGACCTGCGGCACGCCCCGCTTGTTCGTCCGGGCGAAGGACTTCGGCGCGTCCCCGCGCTCACCGAGCGAGAACGCCATCCGGGAGGCCGTGTACAGGCCGGAGTTGAGGCAGGACAGCACCGCCGTCAGAACGATCACGTTCATGATCTGGTCGGCGTGCGGGATGCCGATCGTCTTCAGGGCGGCGACGTACGAGCCGTCCGCGACGATCGAGGGGTCGCTCCACTTCAGGAGGGTGAGCACGATGAAGATCGAGCCGAGGTAGAAGACCGCGATCCGCCAGATCACGCTGTTGGTGGCCTTGGTCACGGCGCGCCGCGGGTCCTCGGACTCGCCGGCGGCCAGGGTGACGATCTCGGAGCCCATGAAGGAGAATACGACCATCAGCACACCGGTCAGGATCGCGCCGTAGCCCTTGGGGAAGAACCCGCCCGCGTCCGTGAGGTGCGCGAAGCCCGCGCCCGGGTTGTGCGAGCCCGGCAGCACGCCGAACACCGCGAGCAGACCGATGACCACGAAGCCGCCGATCGCGACGACCTTGATCCCGGCGAACCAGAACTCGAACTCACCGTACGAGGACACCGAGGCCAGGTTGGTGGCGGTGAGCACCACCATCACTATGAGCGCCCAGCCCCACTGCGGGACCCCCGGCACCCACTCGTGCAGGATCTTCGCGCCGGCCGTTCCCTCGACCGCGAGCACCACGACCCAGAAGAACCAGTAGAGCCAGCCGATCGAGAACCCGGCCCAGCGGCCGAGCGCACGGTCCGCGTATGCCGAGAACGAGCCCGACGACGGGCGGGCGGCGGCCATCTCGCCCAGCATCCGCATGACGAAGACGACCATCACGCCGACGAGTGCGTACGAGAGCAGGATGGCGGGTCCGGCGGCGGCGATGCCGGAGCCGGAGCCCACGAACAGGCCGGCGCCGATCACGCCACCGATGGCGATCATGGACAGATGGCGGTTCTTGAGACCGGCCTTGAGGCCGCTGTCGGGCACCTGCGAATCACCGGTTTCACCGGGCAGGCGGTCTTCCTTCGCAAGGGACGGCTGCGAGGTCATGGACGCTTCCTTACGTCTTCGGAGCACTCGGGTTACGAGCCCGGGTATTCAAACCTGGTCCGCTTCGGGACGGAAGGCCTGAATCCGGATCGTTAGACGGGACCAAGTGCGGGGACCAAAGTCCTCACCCCGCTCAGCCCTGCCCAGCCCCGCGCATGCCACACTCGGGGGCATGCGCGTGTACCTCGGCTCCGACCATGCCGGCTTCGAACTCAAGAACCACCTCGTCGAGTGGCTCACGGCCCACGGCCACGAGCCCGTGGACTGCGGTCCGCACATCTATGACGCCCAGGACGACTACCCGCCGTTCTGCCTGCGTGCCGCCGAGAAGACGGCCGCGGACCCGGACTCCCTCGGCATCGTCATCGGCGGCTCCGGCAACGGAGAGCAGATCGCCGCCAACAAGGTCAAGGGCGTCCGCGCCGCACTGGCCTGGAGCGAGCAGACCGCGGCGCTCGGCCGTGAGCACAACGACGCCAACGTGATCTCCATCGGCGGCCGGATGCACACCGAGGAGGAGGCGACCAAGTTCGTCGAGATCTTCCTCGCCACCCCGTACTCGGGTGAGGCACGTCACACCCGCCGGATCGAGATGCTCACCGAGTACGAGACCACCGGCAAGCTCCCCGAGATCCCGGCCCACCACCCCCAGCAGGGCTGATCATCACCCATGCCTGAAGGGCACACGATCCACCGGCTGGCCGCCGACCACGACCTCGTGTTCGGCGGCCGTCCGCTGCGCGTCTCCAGCCCCCAGGGCAAGTTCTCGGACGGCGCGGCCCTGGTCGACGGCCTGGTCCTGGAGAGCGCCGAGGCGCACGGCAAGCACCTGTTCCTCGGCTTCGGCCCGTCCGGCTGGGTCCACATCCACCTGGGCCTGTTCGGCAAGTACGGCTTCGGCGATGCCCCGGCCCCGCCGGCCACCGAGACCGTACGGCTGCGGCTGATCAACGACGAGGCGTACGCGGACCTGCGCGGACCGACGACCTGTGCGCTGATCACCGACGGCGAGAAGCAGGCGATACACGACCGGCTCGGCCCCGACCCGCTGCGCGCCCGCGACACCGGCGAGAAGGCCTGGCAGCGGATCTCGAAGAGCCGCACCACGATCGCCGCCCTGCTCATGGACCAGAAGGTCATCGCGGGCGTGGGCAACGTGTACCGCGCCGAGGTCCTCTTCCGGCACGGCATCGACCCGTACCGGCTCGGCAAGGACCTCACCCGCGCCGAGTGGGACGCGGTCTGGGCCGACCTGGTGGAGCTGATGCGCGAGGGCGTGCGGCTGGGCAGGATCGACACCGTCCGCCCCGAGCACACCCCCGAGGCGATGGGCCGCCCGCCGCGCGTGGACGACCACGGCGGCGAGGTGTACGTCTACCGCCGCGCCCACCAGCCCTGCCACATCTGTGGCGGCGAGATCCGCACCGCCGGTCTCGCCGCCCGCAATCTCTTCTGGTGCCCCGGCTGTCAGAAGCCGTGAGGCAGCCACGGCGCGAGCTCGCTGCCGAACGCCGTCGAGGCCTCGGCCAGCGCGCCCGGGCGCAGCTCGCGCACCCGGCCCGAGCCCGCGAGTGAGGCAAGGGTGACCCCGCCGAGGTAGGCGGCGCCCAACTCCCTTACGGACAGGGCCAGTTCGGCCGGATCCTCGGTGCGGACGCAGGACGCGCCCTTCGCGTCACCGGTCAGCCGCCAGCGGCCCGCGTTCCACGGACAGAACGCGTCCTCGACCTCCAGGACCACGTCGACGGGCGCCGCGTACGTACGCGCCTCGAGGGCCGCGCCCACCTCGACGAGCCGTACGTGCAGCGAGTCCTTCAGCCGCAGCTCGCAGCGGCGCACGTCGGAGACGAGGTGCTGGAACGGGTCGTCGGCCGGGCGGCTCTTCACCTTCAGCGTGTTCGTCAGGTCGATGCCGAACAGGTAGCGCCACAGCGCCGCGGACACCGCCGGGTCCACCGCCTCCAGGTCGGTCAGCGTGACCGTGCCGTCCACGCCGGCCGGCCCCGACTTCGAGGCGACCCGGTAGCGGGCGTATCCGACGAGCTCCCCGTCGCGCTCGGCCAGCACGCACTGCAACGGCGAGGCGCCGTCCCGGTAGGCCACCGGGTCGCACGTGGTGAACCGGTCCCAGCCGGGCTGCCGGGCCAGCATGCCGGGCCGCCCCGGCACGAGGCGCGCGTACAGGGCCTCGCACTCGGCCAGCGAATCCGCCACCTTCACGTACCGCAGCCGCACCTCGTCGGTGCCGGGCGGCACATCGAGGCGGACCCGGGTCGTGTCGATCTCCGCGGACAGCGCCATCGTGGCGATGCCGTACCCGAAGCGCCCGTAGATGGCCGGCTCGGACGCGGTCAGGACGGCCAGCGCCTCGCCGCGCTCGCGCACGTCGTCGAGCTGGCGGCGCATCATCGAGGTGAGGATGCCGCGGCGGCGGTGGGTGCCCATGACGCCGACCCCGGTCACGCCCGCGGCCGGCACCACGGCCCCGCCCGGCACGCTCAGCCGGAACGGGAAGGTGCTGGTGCCGGCCACGCACTGCGAGCCGTCCCACACGGCGATCGACCGCGCGGGGTCGATCAGCTCGCGCCACAGCTCGACTTCCTCGGGGGCATCCGAAATCCCCCCGAAGGCCACCAGCAGGGCTCCGTACCACTCGTCCCACTCGGCCGGGTCCAGAACCCGAAACTCCATCGTCATATGCCATGACTAGCAGGGACGACACGGGGGGAGCGAACGGATTTCAGGCACCTGCGGCCGCCGGGCAGGGGGCCGTGCCCCGGCGAGCCGTACGAGACCCGGGGGGGGAACGGATTTTCCTCACACCCCCGCTGGGGGGGGGACCGGCCCGGGGCGCGAGCGCCCGCCGCGCCGTGCCCGGCGGGCCGTACGCCTCCCTGGCTACCGGTTTTCCACCGGGGAGCCCCCTCCGGGCGCCGGGGGCCACCTGCACGGGAAGCCACCGGCTGGATAGGGTCCTCGGCAATGGCACGTGCGATGAGAGCGGACTCGTTCACCGCCCGGTGGCGCAAGGCGCTGCACCGGGTCCGCAACGCCGTGCGCAGATCCGGCGTCGACTACTTCCGCGGCGACGGCTCCGACTGGATCGCCCTGGCCGGCCTGCTCCTCACCGTCCCCGCCATCGCCTGCGCCACCCTCTTCGCCCCGGTCTGGTGCGCCCCCTCCGCCCTGGTCCTGCCGATCGTGGCGGGCGGGCTCCTGCTGCGGCCCGCCAACCTCCTCGCCCTGTACGCGGCCGCCGCGGCCGCGCTGATCGTGGAGTCGGTACGGCTCGGCCCGTACACGGCGGGGCCGTCGCGGGTCACCCCGGGCACGGTCCTCGTGGTGGCCGCCTGCGGGCTCTTCGGGCTGCTCATCGCCCAGTTCCGGGCCCGCGTCGGCGTGCCGTGGCGGCGCGGCGGCACCATGCTCTTCGACCTGCGCGAACGCATCCGGGTCCAGAGCGCACTGCCCCACCTGCCCAAGGGCTGGCACCGCGAGATGGCGCTGCGTCCCGCGGGCGGCCAGTCGTTCTCCGGCGACTTCGTGGTCGCGGCCCGCACCGGCGGCGGACGCACCCTGGAGGTCGTCCTCACCGACGTCTCCGGCAAGGGCATGGACGCGGGCTCCCGCGCCCTGCTGCTCTCCGGCGCGTTCGGCGGCCTCCTCGGCTCGCTGCCCCCGCACGCCTTCCTGCCGGCGGCCAACGGCTACCTGCTGCGCCAGGACTGGGACGAGGGCTTCGCCACCGCCATCCACCTGGTCCTGGACCTCGACTCCGGCGACTACGAACTCCTCTCCGCGGGCCACCCCCCGGCCATCCAGCTCCACGCCGGCTCGGGCCGCTGGCACGAACAGGCCGCCGAAGGCCCCCTGCTCGGCGTGTACGACGGCGCCGAGTTCCACCCCTCGAAGGGCTCGCTGGCCCCCGGCGACGTCCTGATGCTCTTCACGGACGGCCTGGTCGAGACCTCCGAACGCGACATCGGCGAAGGCATCGACCGCCTGACGGGCGAGGCCGACCGGTACGTGTCGACGGGCTTCGACGGGGCGGCGTGGCACCTGATCGAGGCGGTGGCGAAGGACGTCAACGACGACAGGGCGCTGCTGCTGATCCGACGAGAGGCGTGAGGGGGCTCCGGCTTTCCTTTCCCACCCGCCCGCCCGTTCCGCCCGCTCGGGAGCGGGAGGGACCTGTGGGCGGTTGGGGTGCGTTGGCGTCCGCGGGCTGTGGGTGGGCCCGGCCCGGCCTGCGGCCGGAGGGCGCTTCCCCACCCGCCCGCCCGTTCCGCCTGCTTGAGAGAGGGCTGGGGACCAGTGGATGAATCCGGTTCGTCGGCGGCCGCGGGCGGGGGGGGTGTCGCATCGGGCCGGGATGGCGGGTGGGGTGTCTGCGGCCGGGCGGCAGACGTTGGGGGCGCGGAACCGCGAGGCTGGCCACGGATGGCCCGCGGGCTGCACTGCGTCGGGCGTTGTGGGTCGCAGCCCGAGGTAGGCGCCATTGGCTCTGCCAGGGGCGCGGGAACTGCGCGACTGGCCACAGACGACCCGGAGGCCAATGTACGTCGGGGGCCCGGGCCGCAGTCCCGAGGGAGTCGGTATCAGCCCGGCCAGGGGCGCGGGGAACTGCGCAAAGCCCCCGACGGGCCCGCGGCCGAACCCGTACCGCCCCCCCCGAATCCGCCCGCAGCACGTCACAGGCGGAGCCCGCCCGCAGCATGCCCGAGCCGGGCTCGGAGGAGTGGGAGGTCCGGGCAGAGCCCAGCAGGGCATCCCTCAGCCCCCCCGCCGGGGGTGGGGTCAACCCCACCCTTGATCCACCGGCGGCCGCCATGGTTCGCACCCCTCCCTGATCCGTACGTTCGAAGGGTCGGCGTGAGTGCGTCGGCCAGGACGAGCGGAAGGCAAGGGCCATGGCATTGCGACGGGCCAAGAACACATGGCGGACGACCGCGGACGCGGCACCCGCCCACGACTGGGCCGTCGAACTTCGCGGGGTCCGTCGGCAGTACGGCCGCGGCGCCTCCGCCGTACACGCCCTGCGCGGCATCGACCTCACCCTGCCCCGGGGCAGCTTCACCGCGGTGATGGGGCCGTCCGGCTCCGGCAAGTCCACGTTCCTGCAGTGCGCGGCGGGCCTGGACCGGCCCACCGACGGCTCGGTCCGGCTCGGCGGCACCGAGATCACCGGCATGAGCGAGAACAAGCTCACCGAGCTGCGCCGCTCTCGCCTCGGCTTCGTCTTCCAGGCCTTCAACCTGCTGCCCTCGCTCACGGTCGAGCAGAACGTCGTGCTGCCCATGCGGCTCGCCGGGGACCGCCCCGACCGGCGCCGCGCGGCCGAACTCCTGGGCCAGGTGGGCCTCGCCGGCAAGGGCGACCGTCGCCCCGGCGAGCTCTCCGGCGGCCAGCAGCAGCGCGTGGCGATCGCCCGGGCCCTGGTCACAAGCCCCGACGTGATCTTCGCCGACGAGCCGACCGGAGCCCTGGACACCACCACCGCGGCCGAGATCCTGGCCCTCCTCCGCAACGCGGTGGACTCCCTGCGGGCGACGGTGGTGATGGTCACCCACGACCCGGCGGCCGCCGCCTACGCCGACCAGGTCCTGTTCCTGGCCGACGGCGCGATAGCCGACGCCCTCCCGAGCGCGTCGTCGTCCCAGATCGCAGCGAGGATGACAGCCCTGACAACAGCGAGGCACCCGTTGGCAGGGGTGGCGGCGTAAGCGCTCCGCGGGAATGGGGTGCTTCGTCCTCGGCCTGGGTGGCTGGTCGCGTAGTTCCCCTCGGACCGGTGGGGGCTGGTCGCGCAGTTCCCCGCGCCCCTGCAGGGTCGCGTGCAGCGCAGCACACACAGCCAAGCCCGCTTGAGCCGAACCCGCCCCGCCACACAGCGCGACCGCCCCGTTCGAACGGGCGGGCGGGTGGGGAAGCGCCAGCCGGCCGCGGGCCGGTGCCCCACCCACCGGCCCGCCGCCGCCAACGCACCCGCACCCGCACCCCCACCAGTCCCTCCCCTTCCCGAGGGAGCGGAACGGGTGGGCGGGTGGGAAGACCCCGCATCCCCGACCCAGCCCCCGCAGGAGCCCCGCATGCACCCCCCCAACCGCCTGGCCCGCGCAGCGATCCGGTTCAAACCCTCCGCCTTCGCCGGTACCTTCGTCGCCCTCCTCATGGCCTCGATGATCGTCTCCGCCTGCGGCCTCCTGCTCGCAACGGGCATCACCGCCTCCGTCCCGCCCCAGCGCTACGCCGCCGCCCCCGTCGTGGCCGCCGCCGACCAGAGCTTCCACTACACGACCGGCTCCGGCGAGGACCGCGACACCCAGTCCGTCGCCTACCCGGACCGGGCCCGCCTCGACGACTCCCTGGTCGCGAAGGCCGCCTCGGCCCCCGGCGCCGCCCAAGCCGTCGCCGACCTCGCCCTGCCCGTACGTACCGACAACAACACCCCCGCCACCGCCCACAACTGGGCCTCCACCGCCTTCACCGGTACGAAGCCGGCCACCGGCACGGCCCCGGGCCCCGGGGAGGCGGTCACCACGACCGGCACCGTGGGGGAGCGGATCACCCTCGACACCCCCGGTGGCAAGCGGGAGTTCAGGATCTCCGGCACCGCGGGCGCCCCCGGCAGCAACGAAATCTGGCTTGCCGACGCCGACGCCCGCGCCCTGTCCGGCCACCCCGGCAAGGTCGACGCGATCGCCGTACTCCCCAAGCCCGGCACCCCCACCGCCACCCTCGCCGCCCAGGTGAAGCAGGCCCTCGGCGGCCAGGCCCAGGTGCGTACCGGCGACGACCGGGCCGCCGTCGAGGACAGCGGCCTCGCCAAGGCGAAGGAGATGCTCACCGGCCTCGGCGGCTCGTTCGGCGGCGTCGCCGCGATGGTCGCCGTGTTCACCGCCGCAGGCACCGTCGCCCTCTCCGTCGGCCAGCGCCGCCGCGAGTACGCCCTGCTGCGCGCGATCGGCGCCACCCCGCGCCAGATCCGCCGCACCATCGCCACCGAAGCCCTCCTGGTCGCCCCGCTCGCCGGAGTGCTCGGCTGCCTGCCCGGCGTCGCGCTCGCCACCTGGTGGTTCGGCCAGCTCCGCGACAAGGGCGCCGTCCCGGACGCAGTCGACCTCGCGATCACCCCGCTCCCGCTGCTCATCGCCGCCGCCACCACCGTCCTGACCGCCCTGTGCGCCGGAGCGGCCGCCGCCCGCCGCCCCTCGAAGATCAAGCCCGGCCAGGCGCTGGCCGAATCCGTCGCCGAACGCCTGCGCCCCGGCTGGATCCGTACGCCGCTCGGCATCGCCTCCCTCGTCGGCGGCTGCGTGTTCGCCGGGGTCGCGGCCTCCGAGACCGGCGAGAACGCGGCCAACGCGGCCCTCGGCGTCGTCATGCTCTTCATGCTCGCCGTCGCCCTGCTCGGCCCGCTGGTCGCCCGCGCCTGCGCCGCCGTCTTCGGCCTCCCGCTGCGCGCGGCGGGCGCCCCCGGCTCGCTGGCCGCCGCCAACTCCCGTACGAACGCCCGCAGGCTGGCCTCCGCGATCACGCCCATCGTCCTCGCGATGGCCTTCTCGTCCGTGCTTGTCTTCATGCACACCAGCGAGGAGAGGGCGACCGAGGACCAGCAGCGGGCGGGCATCACCGCGAACCAGGTCGTCACCGCCCCCGCGGGCCTCCCCTCCGGCGCGGTCGCCCGCGCCGCGGCCACCCCCGGCGTCGACACCGCGGTCGGCCTCACCCGCACCGCCGTCCTGATCCCGAAAGCAGGCGCCGGCTCCACCCCGCGCGACGCCTCCGCCCAGGGCGTCACCGGCACCGGAACCGACCTCGCCAAGGTCCAGGACCTGGGCATACGCACCGGATCCCTGGCCTCCCTCGCCCCCGGCACGGCCGCGATCGACGCCTCCCTCGCCGACGCGGCCGGCGTACGCACCGGAGACCGCCTCCCGCTGCTGCTCCCCGACGGCACCAAGGCCGCCCCGAAGATCATCGCCACGTACGACCGGGGCCTGGGCCTTGCCCAAGTCACCTTCCCCCAGGCCGACGTGAGGTCCCACCTGACCTCTCCGACCCCCACCACCCTGCTCACCCGGGCCACCCCCGCCGCGGCCACCTCCCTCGCCGCCTTCGGCCACGTCACCGACGCCGCCGGCTATGCCACCGCGCAGAGCCTGGACCGGGAGGTCAACGCCTGGGCCAACACCGTCATGGCCGCGGTCCTCGGCGGATTCGCCGCCGTCGCCGCCGTCAACACCCTGGTGATGACCGTCTTCGACCGCCGCCGTGAACTCGGCACCCTGCGTCTCATCGGCACCACCCGCCGCCAGGTCCTCAAGATGATCCGCTGGGAGGCCCTCCTGGTGGTCGCGGCGGGCGTCGTCATCGGCAGCGCGATCGCCCTGGCCACCCTGGTCCCGATGATGAACGGCCTGACCGGCCGCGCCCCCTACATACCGCCGCTCCTGTACGGCTCGTTCGCGGGCGGCATCCTGGTCCTCGGGCTCGCGGCGACCGCCCTTCCGGCGCGGGCGGCACTGAAGTGAGCCGCACCCGGGCCCGTACAGTCGAAGCCATGTCCCACGCGAAGCCGATGATGACGCTCGGCGAGGTCGAGACCCTCGCACGGGCCGCCCACGAGGGCCAGACCGACAAGGCGGGCCGCCCCTACGCCGAACACCTGGCGGCGGTCGCCGAGGGCGTACGGGCCCGGGGCGGCACCGAGGACCAGATCAAGGCGGCCTGGCTGCACGACGCGATCGAGGACGACGCGCTGTCGGTCCAGTGGCTGGAATCCGCCCAACTCCCGCAATCTGTCAAGGAGTTGGTGCTCGCCATGACCAAGCGCCCGGGCGAGACGCTGGAGTCCTACACGCGGCGCATCCTTACCACCGAGGGCGCGCTCCTGATCAAGGAGTCCGACCTGGCGCACAACGCCGACCCGGCCCGCCTGGCGGTCCTCGACGAGCCGACCCGCACGCGTCTGAAGGCCAAGTACACCGAGGTACGCCGCCTGCTCGGCCTCGCGTGACCCCTGGAGCCCGGCTCGCGGTTGGCCTGATCCTTACCTTGGCGATCCGTCACCCGGCAGCAACCACAGGGGTGTTGGTGGCACGATAGTCATCGCGGGGGTGTGCGCGGCATGCTCCCGGGCCGGCAAGGCGGACCGACCAAGGGTGTGTGATCAGTTGTGGCCATTTCACTGTCAGTGGTGCTGCTGTTGGCGGTCGTCCTCGTGGTGCTCATCCGCGGCGGCTCCATCAAGGCCGGGCCGGCCATCGTCGCGATACTTTTCGGCTTCTTCCTGGCCTCGACGGGCATGGCCCCCTCGATCCAGCGATTCCTGAACTCGATAGCGGACACGATCAACCAGATCAAGTTCTGACCACGCCGAAGGGCCCGGCAGCCGAGCTGCCGGGCCCTTCGGGACTCAAGAGCGGGCGACGGGAATCGAACCCGCGTAGCTAGTTTGGAAGACTAGGGCTCTACCATTGAGCTACGCCCGCAAGCATCGCGCCGCAGGTCATCGCGACCGCGGCACGTAGAGCATCGTAGCGGGTCGCGCCCCGGACGCGCACACCGCCTTCTCCGGCGCGTGCTCCCGCGAAACGATTCCGGCCACACCCGAGCCGCACCCGCGCAACGATCCGGACCGCGCCGCCCGCACATTCCGGGTCACCCGTACCCGCGCATCCCGGTTACCCGTGCCCGCGCATTCCCGGCCACCCGCGCCCGCGCGATCCCGCCAGGCCGCGCCCCCCGAACGATCCGCACCGCACCGGCCGAACAAAGGGGCCGACGCACTCCCCGCGGCCATGTACCCTACGTGTCGCACCGACGGGGTGTGGCGCAGCTTGGTAGCGCGTCCGCTTTGGGAGCGGAAGGCCGTGGGTTCAAATCCCGCCACCCCGACCAGCGTCACCGATGTCCGATCTCCACGGACAAGATCACATTGTGGGTGGCATCCCGCTTGCGGTTACTATGCAAGCTGCGTGCCCGTGTGTCTGATGAATGATGTACCGGGCCCCATCCGCCAGGGACCGTCGGTCTTAGGCAGAACCCCCAAAGAAGTCAGCCACAAGGAGACCGAACCGTGAAGAGCGCCGTGGAGACCCTGAACCCGACCCGGGTTCGGCTCACTGTCGAGGTGCCCTTCGAGGAGCTCAAGGACAGCCTCGACGCGGCGTACAAGAAGATCAACCAGCAGGTCACGGTCAAGGGCTTCCGTAAGGGCAAGATCCCGGCCCGAGTGATCGACCAGCGGTTCGGTCGTGGCGCCGTGCTCGAAGAGGCCGTCAATGACGCCCTTCCGAAGTTCTACACCGAGGCGATCAACGAGGCGGAGCTGAACCCGCTGGGTCAGCCCGAGGTCGACATCACCGAGCTGAAGGACGGCGAGACGCTGAACTTCACCGCCGAGGTCGACATCCGCCCGACCATCGAGATCCCGGACTACTCCGGCATCGAGGTCACCGTGGACGCCGTCGAGGTCAGCGACGAGGACGTCGAGAAGTCCGTGGAGCAGCTCCGCGAGCGCTTCGCCTCGACCTCCCCCGTCGAGCGTGCCGCCGAGGACGGCGACGTCGTGACGATCGACCTGCAGGCCAAGGTCGACGGCGAGGTCCTGGAGGACGGCGTGGCCGAGGGTGTCTCGTACACCATCGGTTCCGGCGAGCTCCTCGAGGGCATCGACGACGCCGTGAAGGGCCTGGAGGCCGGTGGCGAGGCCACCTTCACCTCCGAGCTCAAGGGCGGCTCGGCCGAGGGCAAGGAGGCCGAGGTCACCGTCAAGGTCACCCAGGTCGCCGCCCGTGAACTGCCCGCCCTGGACGACGACTTCGCGCAGCTCGCGTCGGAGTTCGACACCCTGGACGAGCTCAAGGCCGACAGCCGCAAGCGCCTTGAGAACATGAAGCAGTACGACCAGGCCACCCAGGCCCAGGAGCGCGTCCTGGACGAGCTCCTGAAGCTGGCCGAGGTCCCGATCCCCGAGAAGCTCCTCGCGGACGAGATCCAGACCCGCAAGCACAACCTCGAGCACCACCAGCTCGGCCAGATGGGCATCGACCTCGCCAAGTACCTGGAGATCCAGGGCAAGACCGAGGAAGAGTTCACCGCCGAGACCGAGGAGCAGGCGGTCAAGGGCATCAAGACGCAGTTCATCCTGGACGAGCTCGTCAACAAGGAGAAGCTGAACGTCAACCAGGAGGAGCTCACCGAGCACCTCATGCGGCGTGCGGCCTCCTCCGGCATGAGCCCGGACCAGTTCGCCCAGGCCGTCGTCGAGGGCGGCCAGGTGCCGATGCTCGTCGGCGAGGTCGCCCGCGGCAAGGCGCTGGCCGTGGTCGTCGAGGCCGCCAAGGTCACCGACACCAACGGTGAGGTCGTCGACCTCGAGGACGACGAGGACGAGGTCGCCGAGGCCGTCGTCGCCGCCGCCGAGGGCGAGCCGGTCGAGGCCGCCGCCGAGGAGAAGACCGAGGCCTGAGCCTCTGCCCGACCCATCGGGAAGGGCCCGTACGCAGCCGCGTACGGGCCCTTCTTCGTGCGTAATTCCGCTTCAACCACCTTGCGCTCCGAGCGAACAGTTCGGGAACCGGGATGGCGTTGTCCCACCTGCGCGTTAGGGTCCATGAATACGAGGGTGGTGGAGTCTGGCGAGCCGGAGTCCGCGCCCCCGGAACGAAGACGCTGAGACGGCCGAAGCCGTCAGAGACGAGCAGGTGGATACGTGACGAATCTGATGCCTTACGCCGCCGGTGAGCCGTCCCTCGGTGGTGGCCTCGGCGACCAGGTCTACAGCCGACTGCTCAACGACCGCATCATCTTCCTCGGCCAGCAGGTCGACGACGAGATCGCCAACAAGATCACTGCCCAGATGCTCCTCCTGGCCGCTGCCGACCAGGACAAGGACATCTACCTGTACATCAACAGCCCCGGCGGCTCGGTGACGGCCGGCATGGCGGTCTACGACACCATGCAGTACATCCAGAACGACGTCGTCACCATCGGCATGGGCATGGCCGCCTCGATGGGCCAGTTCCTGCTGACCGGCGGCACCGCGGGCAAGCGCTTCGCGCTCCCCAACACCGACATCCTGATGCACCAGGGCTCCGCCGGCATCGGTGGCACCGCCTCCGACATCAAGATCCAGGCCGAGTACCTGATCCGTACGAAGAAGCGCATGGCGGAGATCACTGCCGCGCACTCCGGCCAGACCGTCGAGACGATCATCCGCGACGGCGACCGCGACCGCTGGTACACGGCGGAGGAGGCCAAGGACTACGGCCTCATCGACGAGATCATCTCCGCTGCCTCGGGCGTTCCGGGCGGCGGCGGCACCGGGGCCTGAGCCCCGACCCGCACCGCATCGACCCCGCCCACTTGAACGCCACCAGGATGGTGAACACCCCAATGAGCAACTTCTCCGGCCCCTCGGCCAACGCGAGCGGCCTCTACACCGGCCCGCAGGTCGACAACCGCTACATCGTGCCGCGCTTCGTCGAGCGCACCTCGCAGGGCGTGCGCGAGTACGACCCGTACGCGAAGCTCTTCGAGGAGCGCGTGATCTTCCTCGGCGTGCAGATCGACGACGCGTCCGCCAACGATGTGATGGCGCAGCTCCTGTGCCTGGAGTCGATGGACCCGGACCGTGACATCTCGATCTACATCAACAGCCCGGGCGGTTCCTTCACCGCCCTCACGGCGATCTACGACACGATGCAGTTCGTGAAGCCCGACATCCAGACGGTCTGCATGGGCCAGGCGGCCTCCGCCGCCGCCGTCCTGCTCGCCGCCGGCACGCCGGGCAAGCGCATGGCGCTGCCGAACGCCCGCGTCCTGATCCACCAGCCCTCGGGCGGCACCGGCCGTGAGCAGCTCTCCGACCTGGAGATCGCGGCCAACGAGATCCTCCGGATGCGTTCGCAGCTGGAGGAGATGCTGGCCAAGCACTCGACGACGCCGATCGAGAAGATCCGCGACGACATCGAGCGCGACAAGATCCTCACGGCCGAGGACGCGCTGGCCTACGGTCTCGTCGACCAGATCGTTTCGACCCGCAAGACGACGACCTCCGCGGCGGCCTGAGCCGCTTCGGTGACCTTGGCGCGGTCCACGTCGAAGTGAACCGCGCCAAGGGGGGCCCGAACGAGGGGCTCGGCAAGGTACCGTCGGTAGGGGGTCTGGGGGTGTCCCCCCGGAACACGCAGTAGGCACCAGGAGGCGGCGCACATGGCGTCTCCCAGGCGAAGGGGAAGCACCTCGTGGCACGCATCGGTGACGGCGGCGACCTGCTCAAGTGCTCGTTCTGCGGAAAGAGCCAGAAGCAGGTGAAGAAGCTCATCGCAGGCCCCGGGGTGTACATCTGCGACGAGTGCATCGACCTCTGCAACGAGATCATCGAGGAGGAGCTCGCCGAGTCCTCCGAGGTGCGGTGGGAGGAACTCCCCAAGCCGCGCGAGATCTACGAGTTCCTCGAGGGCTACGTCGTGGGCCAGGAGCCGGCCAAGAAGGCCCTCTCGGTCGCGGTGTACAACCACTACAAGCGCGTCCAGGCCGGCGAGAACGGCGGCGCCCAGGGCCGTGACGACGCGATCGAGCTCGCCAAGTCCAACATCCTGCTCCTCGGCCCGACGGGCTCCGGCAAGACGCTCCTCGCCCAGACCCTCGCCCGGATGCTCAACGTCCCCTTCGCCATCGCCGACGCCACGGCGCTCACGGAGGCCGGCTACGTCGGCGAGGACGTCGAGAACATCCTCCTCAAGCTGATCCAGGCCGCCGACTACGACGTCAAGAAGGCCGAGACCGGGATCATCTACATCGACGAGATCGACAAGGTCGCCCGCAAGAGCGAGAACCCGTCGATCACGCGCGACGTCAGCGGCGAAGGCGTCCAGCAGGCCCTGCTGAAGATCCTGGAGGGCACCACCGCCTCCGTCCCGCCGCAGGGCGGCCGCAAGCACCCCCACCAGGAATTCATCCAGATCGACACGACGAACGTCCTGTTCATCGTGGGCGGCGCCTTCGCGGGCCTGGAGAAGATCATCGAGTCCCGGGCCGGCGCCAAGGGCATCGGCTTCGGCGCGACGATCCGCTCCAAGCGGGAGATCGAGGCCAGCGACCAGTTCCAGGAGGTCATGCCGGAGGACCTGGTGAAGTTCGGGATGATCCCCGAGTTCATCGGCCGCCTGCCCGTCCTGACCTCGGTCCACAACCTCGACCGCGAAGCCCTTCTCCAGATCCTGGTCGAGCCGCGCAACGCGCTGGTCAAGCAGTACCAGCGCCTCTTCGAACTCGACGGCGTGGAGCTGGACTTCGACCGCCCGGCCCTGGAGGCCATCGCCGACCAGGCCATCCTGCGCGGCACCGGCGCGCGCGGCCTGCGCGCCATCATGGAGGAGGTCCTCCAGTCGGTGATGTACGAGGTCCCGTCCCGCAAGGACGTCGCCCGCGTCGTCATCACCGCGGACGTGGTCCGCAACAACGTGAACCCGACGCTGGTCCCGCGCGAGCCGCGCATCGTCAAGAACGACGGGCGGCACGAGAAGAGCGCGTAGCGCTGCGCTGGCTCAGGCATGACAAAGGGGCGCCCGGTCAACTTCCTTGACCGGGCGCCCCTGCTATAGGGCATGACATTCGAATAGTCGTGAGGCGTAGTAGGCCGATTCCTCCTGGGGAGGGCCGCGCGCAGCGATGCCCTCGCTCCGAGAGAGCCGTGCGGTGATGAATGCAGAGGGGCGCCCAGCCGGTCTGCCGGCAGGACGCCCCTCTTATTCGATCCTTGTGCTACGCGTTGGGCTACTTCTTGACGCGTGCGGTGTTGTAAAGCTTGGCGGCGAGTTCGGCGACCTTGTCCGTAGGCATGGTCGTACCACCTGTGCCCATCATCTGCTGGACATCGATGGCCTCCACGATGCCGACGGTGCTGTAGTCGGCCCAGATGCAGATCGGAATCTCCGCGGATGTGGGGCCCTTGCCCGTGCCGCTGGTGTCGGTCACCTTGGCGTTCTGGCACTTCATGAGGGCGCCGCTGAAGCCGGAGGGCTTCACCGCCGTGGGGCTGCCGACCAGCTCCATCTTCGTCTTGTCGTCCGACGACCCGCTGGCCTTGTCCTCGTCGCTGCCCTTCTGCATCTTCTGGAAGGTGGCGTCGAGGGTTTTCGCCGGGTCGCTGATGTCGCCGTAGACGCCGTTGAACATCAGCATCTTCGCGGCCATCGGGTTGCTGGAGTCGCCGGACTTGTAGCTGCCGGAGGTCGAGCTGGGGTCCTTGACGCCCATCGCCTCGGTCGATGCTTTGTCCTTGCCCGTCAGGGGCTTGCCGTCGGTCGACTTGGACTTGGAGGTGTCCTTCTTGTAGTCGCCCACCTCGGCCGGGGCCACCAGCTTGTACCCCTTCGTGCTCGCCGACACGTCGCTGTTGCTCGCGCCGCCCTTCGTCAGGAACCACACGCCGCCGCCGATCACTGCGACCGCCACGACGACGGCCGTGACGATCAGGCCCGTCTTCTTCTTCGGCGGGGCCGGGGGCATGGGCTGCATCGGGGCGCCGTACGGGGGCTGCTGGCCGTAAGGCGGCTGCTGCTGCGGGTAGCCGTACGGCTGCTGCGGCGGCACGCCCTGCGGGGCCTGCTGCGGGTAGCCGTAGCCGGGCTGCTGCGGACCGGGCTGCCCGTAAGGCTGCTGCGGAGGCTGCTGGCCGTACGGGCCGGGCTGCTGGGGCTGGCCGCCGTACGGGCCCGGCTGGTTGTAGCTCATTGCTGGGTTCCCCCTAGGGATGCTTATCCGATCCGAACATCCTGGCCGACGGGCCGATGACGTGGTGCATCGGGGGGCCTACCGTTACGAAAGATTCCCGTTTCGGCACGGGCCCGTGACACCCCTAAACTGACCCCGTGACCGAGAACACTCAGCAGCAGAATCCAGCGCCCACCACCGAACTGCCGACCCAGTACGCGCCGGCCGAGGTAGAGGGGAAGCTGTACGAGCGCTGGGTAGAGCGCGGTTACTTCACCGCCGACGCCGGGTCCGACAAGGACCCGTACACCATCGTCATTCCGCCGCCGAACGTCACGGGCGCGCTGCACCTCGGGCACGCCTTCCAGGTCACGCTCATGGACGCCCTCACCCGCCGCAAGCGGATGCAGGGGTACGAGACGCTGTGGCTGCCCGGCATGGACCACGCGGGCATCGCCACCCAGAACAAGGTCGAGCAGCAGCTCGCCGAGGAGGGCAAGTCCCGGCACGATCTGGGGCGCGAGGCGTTCACAGAGCGCGTGTGGCAGTGGAAGGGTGAGTACGGCGGCCGGATCCTGGGCCAGCTCAAGCGCCTGGGTGCCGGGCTCGACTGGACCCGTGAGCGGTTCACCATGGACGAGGGTCTTTCCAAGGCCGTCCAGACCATCTTCAAGAACCTGTACGACGACGAGCTGATCTACCGCGCCGAGCGCATCATCAACTGGTGCCCGCGCTGTCTGACCGCCATCTCGGACATCGAGGTCGAGTACCAGGACGACCCGGGCGAGCTCGTCTCGCTCAAGTACGGGGAAGGGGACGACGCCCTCGTCGTCGCCACCACCCGCGCGGAGACGATGCTGGGTGACACCGCGATCGCCGTCCACCCGGACGACGAGCGCTACCAGCACCTCATCGGCAGGCTCATCAAGCTGCCGCTGACCAACCGCTCCATCCCGGTCGTCGCGGACACCCACGTCGACCCCGAGTTCGGCACCGGCTGCGTCAAGGTGACCCCGGCGCACGACCCGAACGACTTCGCCATCGGGCAGCGGCACGGCCTTGAGTCGATCACGGTGATGGACGAGCGCGGTGTCATCACCGTTCCCGGCCCGTTCCAGGGGCTCGACCGCTACGAGGCCCGTTCGGCGATCGTCGGCGCGCTCAAGGAGCAGGGCCGCGTCGTCGCCGAGAAGCGCCCGTACATGCACTCCGTCGGGCACTGCTCGCGCTGCAAGACGACCGTCGAGCCGCGCCTGTCGATGCAGTGGTGGGTCAAGGTCGGCCCGCTCGCGCAGGCTGCCGGTGACGCCGTCCGCGACGGCCGGGTCAAGATCCACCCCGAGGACATGTCGAAGCGGTACTTCGACTGGGTCGACAACATGCACGACTGGTGCATCTCGCGCCAGCTGTGGTGGGGTCACCGCATCCCGATCTGGTACGGCCCGGAGGGTCAGGTCGTGTGCGTCGGGCCCGACGACGAGATTCCGACCGGCGAGGGCTGGCACCAGGACCCCGACGTCCTGGACACCTGGTTCTCGTCCGGCCTGTGGCCGTTCTCCACGCTCGGCTGGCCGGAGAAGACCGCCGACCTGGAGAAGTTCTACTCGACCGACGTCCTGCTCACCGGTCACGACATCATCTTCTTCTGGGTCGCCCGGATGATGATGTTCGGCCTGTACGCGATGGACGGCGAAGTCCCGTTCAAGACGGTCGCGTTGACCGGTCTCGTCCGCGACGAGTTCGGCAAGAAGATGTCGAAGTCCAACCCGAACGCGGTCGACCCGATCGACTGGATGGACGCGTACGGCTCGGACGCCGTCCGCTTCACCCTGGCCAAGGGCGCCAACCCGGGCGCGGACGTGCCGATCGGCGAGGACTGGGTCCAGGCGTCCCGCAACTTCGCCAACAAGATCTGGAACGCGACCCGCTTCGCGCTCATGAACGGCGCCACGGTCGAGGGTGAACTCCCGCCCGTGGAGCAGCTGTCGGCGGTCGACCGCTGGATCCTGTCCCGGCTGAACAAGACCGTGGCCGAGGTCGACGCGTACTACGAGGACTACCAGTTCGCGAAGCTCAGCGAGTCGCTGTACCACTTCGCGTGGGACGAGGTCTTCGACTGGTACGTCGAGCTGTCGAAGACCACGTTCTTCGCGGGCGGCGAGCAGGCCAAGGTCTCCGGCCGGGTCCTCGGTGAGGTCCTCGACGTGATGCTGCGGGTCCTGCACCCGATCGTCCCGTTCGTCACCGACACCCTGTGGACGACGCTGACCGGCGGCGAGTCCCTCGTCGTGGCCGACTGGCCCAAGGACAGTGGCTTCCGCGACGACGCCGCCGAGCGCGAGATCGAGCTGGTCCAGCAGGTCGTCACCGAGGTCCGCCGGTTCCGTTCCGACCAGGGCCTCCAGCCCGGCCAGAAGGTTCCGGCCGAGCTCACCCTGACCGGCACCGCGCTGGCCCCGCACGAGGCGGCCATCCGTCAGCTGCTCCGGCTCCAGCCGGCCGGCGAGGGCTTCCACGCCACCGCCTCGCTGCCGGTCGCGGGCGCCACGGTCGCGCTGGACCTGTCCGGCACGATCGACGTCGAGGCCGAGCGCAAGCGCCTGACCAAGGACCTCGGGGCGGCCGAGAAGGAGAAGGCGGACGCCAACAAGAAGCTCGGCAACGGGGCCTTCCTCGCGAAGGCCCCGGACAACGTGGTCGACAAGATCCGTACGCGCCTGACCAAGGCCGAGGCCGACATCGAGCGCATCACCAACCAGATCGCCGCCCTGCCCAAGGGCTGATCCGGACGCCCATACGGACATACGCACATGAGGAAGGCCCCCAGGAATCGACCTGGGGGCCTTCCTCATGCGTACGGAAGGACAAGGCGGTCAGAACAGGCGGTCGCCGAGCTCCGCCCACACCAGCGCCGCCACCACCGCGTACATCGCCAGCGGCACCAGCCAGTGCGGCGCCACCCGGCGCACCCACGAATGGGGCCCCGCCACGTGACGGGTGACGTACCAGAACAGAGGGATCATCACCGCCCACACCAGCAGGCACCACGGGCACAGCGCCCCGATGACGTACAGGCACTGGCTGATCAGCCACACGGTGAAGGCGAAGCCCGCCGTGACGCCGGCCCAGATGCCGAGCCACAGCCACCGCGGGAACTCCGCGCCCGCGAGCAGGGCCAGGCCCAGGGCCGCCAGGGCCGCGAACGTACCGACGCCGAGCAGCATGTTGGGGAAGCCGAGCAGGTTGCTCTGCCAGGTGTCCATCACGTCGCCGCAGCTCAGGACCGCGTTGATGTTGCAGCCGGGGGAGAAGGCCGGGTTCTGAAGGGTGTGGATGCGGTCGGCGGTCAGGACGGCCGAGGCGAGGGGGCCGAGCAGTCCGCCGATCAGCAGGAGCAGGGCGGGGCCGCGCGCCGGACGGCGGAAGGAGAGGGCAGGCATGGGAGCAACGCTAGGGATCCATGGGGCCACCGGGGCAGGGCCGAACGGCCAGGGGCCGCGTGCGACATATCACTAAATTTGGGCCGTTCGGCTTAGGCGTTCGGGTCCAAAGACCTTGGATGATGGAGGGCATGCACACGCCGCCCTCCTCCTCCGCGCCGCAGCGCGCGCTGGCGGCGGCGCGTGCCGCGAGCGCGCGCTGGGTGGGCGAGGAGCGCGCCCTGGACGTGCTGATCGCGCTGAGCTGCTTCGGCCTGATGGTCCTGGACGTGCCGGGCCTGGCCAAGGCCGACAACTCCCTCAGCAGCTACACCGCGCCGCCCGTCCTCGCCCTCGGCGCGGCGACCCTGCTCTTCCGGCGCCGCTGGCCGTGGTTGCCGTATCTGGTCTCGCTGGTATTCCTGGGCTGGCTGCACCAGCTGAACCTGGTGCAGTTCGCGCTGTATTCGCTCGGCCGCTTCCGGGGGCGGCGCGCGGGCATCATCGCCACGTGCGGGTACATCGCGGTGGCGTACGCCCTGTTCAACCTGCCGGGCTGGCCCGACACCCGGGGCGAGACGCTGAGTTCGTTCCTGGCGATCGTGGTGCCGGTGGGGGTGCTCGCCTCGGGCGTCGGCATCTCGGCCTACCGCCACGACCTCGTACGCGAGCTGGAGGCCCAGCGTGCCGAGCACGCGGCCCTGCAGGCCGTGCAGGTCGAGCGGGTCTCGGTGGCCCGGGACGTGCACGACATGGTGGGCCGGGAGCTGACGATGCTCGCGGTGCGTTCCGAGGTGCTCGCGATGCGGGCCAGGAACGAGCCGCACCACAAGGACTTCGAGGAGCTCGCCGACACCGCGCGCCGGGCCCATCTCATGCTGAACGAGATCATCGTGCGGCGCGCGGACGAGCGCACGGCCACGCCCGGCATCGACGGCCTGCACGCGCTCGCCGAGGAGAGCCGGAGCGCGGGCACCCCGGTCGGCCTGGACATCGAGCCGGCCGCGCACCGGGTGTCCCCGCTGCGCCAGGCGGCGGTCTACCGGGTGGTCCAGGAGTGCCTGACGAACTCGGTCAAGCACGCCCAGGGCGAGCCGGTCGCGGTGACGATCCGGCTCGCGGCGGGGGACCTGGTCGTGACGGTCCAGAACCCGCTGCCCCGCGCGGTACCGGTGAAGGCCCCGGTCTCCACGGGGACCGGGACCTTCTCGATGCGGGAGCGGGTGGAGAGCATGGGTGGCTCGCTCGCCACGACCCGTACGGACACGACCTATGAGGTGCGGGCGACGCTTCCGGCCGGGGCGGTCGGCTGACGCTTCCGGCCGGGGTGCGGGCACGGGCGCTCAGGCCGCCGCCCCGGCCGTCGAGGGCAGCTGGATCAGCGAGTGGATGTCGACGGGCAGCCGCTGCGGGACCGGGAGCCGGGCGGGGGCGTTCTGGGTGCCGTCCGTCGTCAGCAGGGTGAGCCCGCCCATCACGACCGCGCCGCAGGCCAGCGCGAGCAGCGTGCCCGTGGTCCCGTACCGGAAGCTCTCGCCGAACAGGGCGAGGCCGACGGCGGCGGCGATCACCGGGTTGGCCACCGTGACCACGGCCAGCGGGGTGGCGAGGCCGGCGCCTCGGTAGGCGGCCTGCGAGACCAGGGTGCCCGCCGTGGCGAGGACCGCGATCACGGCCAGGCTCGGCAGCTGCTCGACGACGGATCCGCTCGCCCAGTCGACCGCCACCAGCTTGGTGAACACCGAGCCCATGCCGAAGGCGATCCCGGCCGCCGTGGCGAGCAGCACGCTGCGCAGGACGGGGCGTCCGGCGGTGCGGGCGGCCATCATCAGGGCGCCGATCACGACGAAGGTGGTGAGGGCGACCGCGATGCGCTGGGCGCCGCCGAGCGAGGAGGAGTCGGCGCTGCCGGTCAGCGAGAGCAGCCCGGCCAGGCCCACCGTCGCCATGACCGCCCCGCGCCAGGCGGCGGCGCCGGCCCGGCGGCGTACGAACAGCGCGGCCATCGGCAGGGCGAAGACGATGGTGAGCGCGCCGAGCGGCTGGACCAGGCTGAGCGGGCCGCAGGCCAGGGCCACCACGTGGAGCAGCGCGCCCAGGCCGTTGAGCCCGATCGCGATCACCCAGCGGGCCCGGCGCGCGGCCGCGCTCCCGGCGGTCGCCTCCGCGACCCGCTCCTGCATGATCGCGCCGCCCGCGTACGCCACGGCGGAGACGAGGGAGAGCAGGACGGACAGTGCGAGTGCACTCATCGGGGGCTCCTTCCGGGGCGGCGTTCGGTGCGCGGTGGTGAGACCGACGAGAACACTGTACGACTCTGCGAACAGTGTGCGCAAGGGCGTACGGCGTACTGGAGGTGTCTTCGGGCCTGCACCGGGTGGACGGACTCGGGAACGACGACGGGCCGGGACCCCTGGGGGGATCCCGGCCCGAAGCGGCGCCCCTACGCGCCGACCAGCAGCTTCTGGAGCTGGTCGAAGTCCTCCACACACTTGCCCGAGCCGAGCGCCACGCAGTCCAGCGGGTTGTCCGCCACGAACACCGGGATGCCGGTCGCCGACGCGAGGCGCAGATCCAGGCCCGGAAGGAGCGCACCGCCACCGGTCAGCACGATGCCGTGCTCCATCACGTCGCCGGACAGCTCCGGCGGGCACTCCTCCAGGGTCACCCGCACCGCCGCGATGATCGACTCGACCGGCTCGTCGAGCGCGGCCCGCACCTCGCGCGCGGTGAGCCGGAGCGTCTTGGGCAGGCCGCCCACCTTCTCGCGGCCCCGGACCGCGAAGGTCAGCTCCTCCAGCTCCTCATTGCCCGGCACCGGCCAGGCCGACCCGATCGCGCACTTGACGTCCTCGGCGGTGCGCTCGCCTATGAGGAGCGAGTGCTCCTTGCGTACGTAGTCGGTGATCGCGGTGTCCAGGCGGTCGCCGCCCACCCGAAGGGACTGCGCGGTCACGATGCCGCCGAGCGAGATCACGGCGACCTCGGTGGTGCCGCCGCCGATGTCCACCACCATCGAGCCGCGCGGCTCGGCCACCGGGAGCCCGGCCCCGATCGCCGCCGCCATCGGCTCCTCGATGAGGTGCACGGCCTTCGCGCCGGACCGCTGCGCGGCGTGCACGATCGCGCGCCGCTCCACCGGCGTCACCCCGCTCGGCACGCACACCACCATGCGGGTGCGCGGGCGGCGTCCCGGCACCGCCTTCTTCACGAAGTGGCGGATCATTTCCTCCGCCGCCTCGTAGTCGCTGATCACGCCGTCCCGCAGCGGCCGGATCGCGGTGATCGAACCGGGCGTGCGGCCGATGGTCTCCTTGGCCTCCGTGCCGACGGCGAGCGCCGTGCGGCCGCCCTCCTTCATCGCCACCACGGACGGCTCGTTGAGCACGATGCCCTGCCCCCTGGCGTACAGCAGGGTGTTGGCGGTCCCGAGGTCGATCCCTATGTCCATGATCGCCAAGTTTGCCCGGAGAGTCTGCGGGACCCGGGGGTCGAACGTCCCGAAAGGGGCGGGTCCAAGGTCCTGTCGGTGCCCCTCCGTAGACTGGTCCCGTGACCGAGCAGCCCGACCGCAGTGAAGCCGATGACTTCGACGGAATCGTCGAAGCCGAAACCGATCGAGACCCCGACCTGGCGGTGATCGAGGCCGGCAGCCGCACCCTGCGCACCCACGGCGGCGTGCCCCAGGGCGAGGCCGTGCCCGCCCGCCCCGCCGACCCCGAGGTGGACGCGGCGCTGCGCGCGGTCGAGACCGAGCTCGCGGGCCGCTGGGGCGAGACCAAGCTGGAGCCGTCCGTCCGCCGCATCGCCGCCCTCATGGACGTCCTCGGAGAGCCGCAGCGCGCCTACCCGACGATCCACATCACCGGCACCAACGGCAAGACCTCCACCGCCCGCATGATCGAGGCCCTGCTCGGCGCCTTCGAGCTGCGCACCGGCCGCTACACCTCGCCGCACGTCCAGTCGATCACCGAGCGGATCAGCCTGGACGGCCTGCCGATCCCCGCCGAGCGCTTCATCGAGACGTATGAGGACATCAAGCCGTACGTCGAGATGGTGGACGCCAAGGAGGAGTTCCGGCTCTCCTTCTTCGAGGTCCTCACCGGCATGGCGTACGCGGCCTTCGCGGACGCCCCGGTGGACGTGGCGGTCGTCGAGGTCGGTATGGGCGGCACGTGGGACGCCACGAACGTCATCGACGCGGGCGTCGCCGTCGTCACCCCCATAGACCTCGACCACACCGACCGGCTCGGCAACACGCCCGCCGAGATCGCCGTGGAGAAGTCCGGCATCATCAAGCAGGGCGCGACCGTGATCCTGGCCCAGCAGCCGGTCGACGCGGCGCAGGTCATGCTGAAGAAGGCCGTCGAGACGGACGCCACCGTGGCCCGCGAGGGCATGGAGTTCGGCATCGTCGGCCGCGAAGTCGCCGTCGGCGGCCAGCTCCTGACGCTGCGGGGCCTCGGCGGCGAGTACGAGGAGGTCTTCCTCCCGCTGTACGGAGCCCACCAGGCGCACAACGCGGCGGTGGCGCTCGCCGCGGTCGAGGCGTTCTTCGGCGTCGGCTCGCAGCAGGCCGGCCCGCTCGACATCGACACCGTCCGCAAGGCGTTCGCCTCCGTCGTCTCGCCGGGCCGCCTGGAGGTCGTGCGCCGCTCGCCGACCATCGTCCTGGACGCCGCGCACAACCCGGCCGGCGCCCGCGCCACCGCGGACGGCCTGACCGAGGCGTTCGGCTTCTCGCGTCTGATCGGCGTGGTCGCCGCCAGCGCCGACAAGGACGTGAAGGGCCTGCTCGAAGCGTTCGAGCCGGTCTTCGCCGAGATCGTCGTCACCACCAACGCCTCCGGCCGCTCCATGGACGTGGACGAGTTGGCGGCGCTCGCCGTCGAGGTGTTCGGCGACGAGCGGGTCGTGGTCGAGCCCCGTCTGGACGACGCCATCGAGGCCGCCATCACCCTGGCCGAGGAGGAGGACGAGTACGCGGGCGCGGGCGTCCTCGTCACCGGCTCCGTGTTCACGGTCGGCGACGCCCGGCTGCTGCTGAAGAGGGGCTGAGCCGATGCGTACGCTCTGCGCGTCCACCCTGATCGGTGAATTCTTCGTCATCGCCTTCGCGGGCCTGGTCGCCATGAAGGACCCGGACCTCGCCGCCACCACCGTGTGGACGGTGTGCGGCATCGGCATGCTGCTTTCGGTGCTGCTCTGCGGGACGCTGGGCCGGCGCGGCGGGGTCGAGCTCGGCTGGGCGCTCCAGATCGCGCTGATCGCGAGCGGTTTCGCCGTCCCGCTGATGTTCTTCATGGGCGCCCTCTTCGCGGCGCTGTGGTGGGCCTCGGTCCACTACGGCCGCAAGATCGACGAGGCGAAGGCCAGGTTCGCGGCCCAGGCCGAGGCCCAGCCTCAGGCCTAGCGGGCGGGCGGCGGGACCGGGTGACAGCACTTCAGCTACACCCGGTAATCTCGGCGGACCGCACACGTTTGCCAAGGAGCCGTACACCATGACGCAGCGCACCCTCGTCCTCCTCAAGCCGGACGCCGTCCGCCGCTCGCTGGTCGGCGAGATCATCGGCCGCATCGAGCGCAAGGCCGGCTGGCAGATCACCGCTCTTGAACTGCGCACCCTGGATCAGGACACGCTGGAGCAGCACTACGGCGAGCACAAGGGCAAGCCTTTCTACGAGCCGCTCGTGGCGTTCATGGCCTCGGGCCCGGTCGTCGCCCTGGTGGTCGAGGGTGAGCGCGTCATCGAGGGCGTACGCCAGTTGGCGGGTCCCACCGACCCGATCGCGGCGGCCCCCGGTTCGATCCGTGGCGACTTCGGGACCATCGTCCGGGAGAACCTCATCCACGCCTCGGACTCCGAGGAGTCCGCGGAGCGAGAACTGAAGATCTTCTTCCCGGGCCGCGGCTGAGCATTTCCTGACGCAATGTCAGCCATATAGCGCTCATGACCTGGGGCGACCGAAGGAATTTCGGTCGCCCCCCGGCATATGCGGGGCGACTTCGGGAACGCATCGCCCCGACAAGACGTCACCAATACTGAGGTGGACCAACGCGCCGTGTCCGTGCAGGCCGGACTACGATGGAGCCTCGCGCTCAACGCACCCACCTCGCCGACCTGAGAAGCCGTCAACGCTCGATTAGGGAAGGCCGGACGCATCCTCATGGGGAGCAACAAAATGTCGTTCATCGGCCGTGACATGGCTGTCGACCTCGGGACCGCCAACACGCTGGTGTACGTCAGGGGCCGCGGAATCGTCCTGAACGAGCCGTCCGTCGTCGCCATCAACACCAACACCGGCGGGATCCTCGCGGTCGGCGCCGAGGCCAAGAAGATGATCGGCCGTACGCCGGGCAACATCGTTGCCGTACGGCCGCTGAAGGACGGCGTGATCGCCGACTTCGAGATCACCGAGCGGATGCTCCGCTACTTCATCCTGAAGATCCACAAGCGTCGGTACCTGGCCCGCCCGCGCGTCGTGGTCTGCGTGCCCTCGGGCATCACGGGAGTCGAGCGCCGCGCCGTCATCGAAGCGTCCACCCAGGCCGGCGCCCGTCAGGTGCACATCATCGAGGAGCCGATGGCCGCGGCCATCGGCTCGGGCCTGCCCGTCCACGAGGCCACCGGCAACATGGTCGTCGACATCGGCGGCGGCACCACCGAGGTCGCCGTGATCTCGCTCGGCGGCATCGTCACCGCGCAGTCCATCCGGGTCGCGGGCGACGAGCTCGACAACGCGATCATCCAGCACATCAAGAAGGAGTACTCCCTCCTCCTCGGCGAGCGGACCGCGGAACAGATCAAGATCACGATCGGTTCGGCGTACGACCTCGACAAGGACGAGCACACCGAGATCCGCGGCCGCGACCTCGTCTCCGGCCTGCCGAAGACCGTCGTGATCTCCGCCGCCGAGGTGCGCAAGGCGATCGAGGAGCCCGTCAACGCCATCGTCGACGCCGTGAAGACGACCCTCGACAAGTGCCCGCCGGAGCTCTCCGGCGACATCATGGACCGCGGCATCGTCCTCACCGGCGGCGGCGCCCTGCTGCGCGGCCTGGACGAGAGACTGCGCCGCGAGACGGGCATGCCGATCCACATCGCCGAGGACCCGCTCGACTCGGTGGCCCTGGGCTCCGGCAAGTGCGTCGAGGAGTTCGAGGCGCTCCAGCAGGTGCTCGACGCGCAGCCCCGCAGGTAGCCCCTGGGGCCTGCTGTCCGCCGTACGGGTCACTGCCAACTCGTACGGCGGATCGTTGATATACAGATCGAAGAGATCTTGTAGATCACCCACATTCCTACGAGGAAGGCACGGCCGCCGCACGTGAGGGACACACGAGAGAGCCGGCTGCTCCTGGTGCTGCTGATCGCCGTAGCGTTCGCGCTGATCACGGTCGATATCAGAGGCGGGGCGAATTCACCGGTGGACGGCGCCCGGCAGGCCGCCGCCGCGGTCTTCGGGCCGGTGGAGAACGGGGTCGCGGCAGCCGTGGACCCGGTCGGCAACGCGATCGGCGCGGTACGCGACTCGGGCAAGCGCCACGACAAGATTTCCACCCTGCAGGCCGAGAACGAGGCGCTCAAGCAGAAGCTCGGCAGTGACGCCCGCAACCGCAGCCGCCTGAACCAGCTCGACTCGATGCTGAAGACCGCGGGGGAGGGCCAGTACGGCATCAAGGCCGCCCAGGTCGTCGCCATAGGAGCGGCCCAGGGCTTCTCCTGGACGGTCACCATCGACGCCGGGTCCAACGACGGCATCAAGCGCGACATGACGGTGCTCAACGGCGACGGCCTGGTCGGCCGGGTCACCACCGTCGGCCCCTCCACCGCGACCGTACTGCTCGCCAACGACCCCGACTTCACCGTCGGCACCCGGATGGAGAACAGCGACGAGCTGGGCTTCGCCACCGGCCACGGCGACCGGCCGCTTTCGGTGCAGCTGCTCAACGGCAAGGCCAAGGTCAACCCCGGCGACCGCCTGGTGACCTTCGGTTCGCAGGCCGACAAGCCGTTCGTGCCGGGCGTCCCGGTCGGTGAGGTCGTCCGGGTCGACCCCTCGGGCGGCGCCCTCACGCGCACCATCTACGTACGCCCCTTCGTCGGCTTCACCAAGCTCGACATCGTCGGCGTCGTCGTCCAGGCCCCGCGCACCGACCCGCGCGACGAGGTGCTGCCCGCCAAGCCCAAGCCGACGCCGACCCCCACGGTCACCGTCACGGCCACCCCGTCCCCCAACGGCCAGGGCAACACCAACATCGCCGACCAGAACGCGAACCCCGACGGCAACCCCGTTCCGAACGGGATCCCGAACCCTCCGGCGGCCAACGCGAACCCCCCGGCCGCGAACGCCAATCCGAATCCGCCCAATCCCCATCCGAACGGTGATCCCAACGGCAATGCCAGTGCCGACGGCGACCAGTAGGAGCTGATCCAGATGCGTTTCAACAGGGTCATCCTCTCCGCCGCCCTGATCGTCGTCGCCCTCGTCATCCAGGTGAGCGTCCTCGCCCGCCTCCAACTCCCGGGCGCCGTACCGGACTTGATGCTCCTCACCGTCCTCGGTCTGGCCCTGGTCTACGGCCACCTCGGCGGGGCCTTCGTCGGATTCGGTGCCGGTCTGCTCGCCGACCTCGCCCCGCCCGCCGACCACGCGGCCGGGCGCTACGCACTCGTGCTCTGTGTGATCGGCTACCTCGCGGGCCTGGCCAAGCCCGACCACGGGCGGCTGCGCACGGCGGCCGGGCCGATGCTGGTGGTGGTCGGCGCGGCCATCGGCTCGACGCTGCTCTACGCGCTGGTCGGCGCACTCGTCGGGGACGGCGCGGCCCGCCATGTCGGCCTGCCCAGCCTGTTGTTCACGGCCGCCGTGTACGACCTGCTGCTCGCGCCCTTCGTCGTGCCGCTGATCATGGCGATCGCCCGGCGCGCGGAGAACGACCCGCTCGTCGAGACCACCGCCAACGGCAGCCCCAGGAGCGACATCACCTCCGGCTGGCTCTCCGGCGGCACCGGCCTGCGCATCGGCGGCCAGCGCGGCGGCCTGCGGGTCAAGGCGGCGAAGAACAGAGCGGCCCGCGCGGGCCGGATCAAGGGCGTCAAGCGACTGTGAACCAGGGGGTCACCGCGGCATGAGCAACATCCCCGAGACCGGCCGCACCCCCCGGGTGCAGATCCGGCTCATCATCATCCAGGTCCTGGTGTTCTCCCTCCTGCTCACGCTGGGCGGACGCCTGTGGTACCTGCAGATCCGCAACGGCCAGGAGTACGAGGACGAGGCCAAGAACAACCACGTCCAGCAGGTCGTCCAGCCCGCCGTGCGCGGCTCGATCCTCGACGCCCGCGGTGTGCCGCTCGCCGACAACGAGACCCGCCTCGTGGTCTCCGCCTCGCGCACCGACCTCTCGAAGATGCCCGACAAGGGCAAGGCCGTCCTGACCCGGCTCGCCGCCGTTCTCGGCATGAAGCCGCAGGACGTCATGGACAAGGTCAGGCTCTGCGACGCCAAGACCCCCAAGCCCTGCTGGAACGGCTCGCCCTACCAGCCGATCCCGGTCACCGACAAGGCCACCACCCAGCAGGCCCTCCAGATCCGCGAACGCTCCGAGGACTTCCCCGGCATCACCGCCGACCCCACCGCCGTACGCCGCTACCCCGGGCCCGGCAAGTCCAACACCGCCCAGGTGCTCGGCTACCTCTCGCCCGTCACCGACGACGAGATCACCAAGGCGAAGGACACCGACTCGCCCTACCTGCGCTCCGACCAGGTCGGCCGCTCCGGCCTGGAGCGCACCTACGACAAGCAGCTGCGCGGCAAGGCCGGCATCACCCGGTACGAGGTCGACAACCTCGGGCGCGTCATCGGACAGGCGCAGAGCGACAAGGCCCAGCCCGGCTCCAACGTCGTCACGTCGATAGACGCACGCGTGCAGGCCGTCGCCGAGTACGAGCTGAACAACGCGATGGTCGAGGCCCGCAAGCAGTTCGACAAGATCACCAACGAGAACTACAAGGCCGACTCCGGCGCGGTCGTCGTGATGGAGGCCAAGACCGGCCGCATCGTCGCCATGGCCTCGGCGCCGACGTACGACCCGAACGTGTGGGTCGGCGGCATCTCCGGCAAGGACTACCAGCAGCTCACCGGCAAGGAAAGCGACTACCCGCTGCTGAACCGGGCCATACAGGGTCAGGCCGCGCCCGGCTCGACGTTCAAGGTGGTCTCCACGGCCGCCGCCGTCGAGGCCGGCTACAAGTGGGACGGCGGCTACCCGTGCACCAGCTCTTACTCGGTGGGCGGACAGGTCTTCAAGAACTTCGAGGGTGAGAGCTTCGGCCCCATCTCGCTCGGCCGCGCCCTGGAGGTGTCCTGCGACACCGTCTTCTACGGACTCGCCGACAACGAGTGGAAGAAGGACGGCGGCATCAACCCGAAGCCGGGCCAGCCCAAGGACTACTTCTACAAGGCGGCCCACCAGTTCGGCCTCGGCAAGGCCACCGGCGTGGACCTCCCCAACGAGGTCACCGGCCGCGTCCCGGACCGCCAGTGGAAGGAGAACCTCTTCCTCGCGATGAAGGACACCTGGTGCAAGTCCGGCAAGAAGGACGGCACCTACGTCGAGAAGATCGCGTACGAGAACTGCCTCGAAGGCAACAAGATGCGCGAGGGCGACGCGATCAACTACTCCATCGGCCAGGGCGACACCCTCGTCACGCCGATCCAGGAGGCCATGATCTACGGGGCGATCGCCAACGGGGGGACCATACACGCACCCACCATCGGCAAGGCGATCATCAGCGCCGACGGCAAGACCGTCCAGGAGATCAAGCCGAAGGTCAACGGAAAGCTGCCGGTCAGCCAGGCCACCATCGACGGCTACAACAAGGCCCTCGCCGGCGTCGTCACCAGCGGTACCGCCGCCTGGAAGTTCCAGGGCTGGCCGCAGGACAAGATCGAGCTGCACGCCAAGACCGGCACCGCCGAGGTCTACGGCAAGCAGACCACGTCCTGGCTCGCCACGTACTCCAAGGACTACACGGTCGTCATGACGATCTCCCAGGCCGGTACGGGTTCCGGCGCCTCCGGTGAGGCCGTGCGCAGGATCTACGAGGCGATGTACGGCGTCGACGACGCCGGAAACCAGGACCTCAAGCGCGCCCTGCTCCCGCAGCCCGAGCAGGGCCTGCCCAAGGTCCAGGCCGACGGCACCATCGACGCCCCGACCATCACCGCGTACGACCCGAACGCCGGCAGGGTCAAGGACAAGCTGGGGCCCGACGGACGGCCGCTGCGGCCCAGCGGACAGCCGCAGCCCAACAATCCTCCGGCCACCGACGTCGACAACCGCAACCCACGGAGGGACTAGCGCCATGGCAGGTTTCTCCGTCCAGCGCTACGCCCCCGAGCGCAGCGCGTTCGCCAAGCTGACCGCACGGGACTCGGTGCTGCGCAGGCTCGACTGGCCGCTGCTCCTGTCGGCCCTCGCGCTCTGCCTCATCGGCTCGCTCCTGGTGTGGTCCGCCACCCGCAACCGCACCAACATCAACCAGGGCGACCCGTACTTCTTCCTGATCCGGCACATCGCGAACGCCGGTATCGGGCTTTGCCTGATGGTCGGCACCATCTGGCTCGGCCACCGCACCCTGCGCGGCGCGGTGCCCATCCTGTACGGGCTCTCGATCCTGATGCTGCTCGCGGTGCTCTCGCCGCTCGGCGCCACCGTCAACGGCGCGCACTCCTGGATCGTGCTCGGCGGCGGATTCTCCCTCCAGCCCTCCGAGTTCGCGAAGATCGCGATCATCCTGTGCATGGCGATGCTGCTCGCGGCCCGGGTAGACGCGGGCGACCAACTGCATCCGGACCACCGTACGGTGGTGAAGTCCCTCGGGATCGCCGTGATCCCGATCGGCTGCATCATGCTGATGCCCGACCTCGGCTCGACCATGGTCATCCTGGTGATCATCCTCGGCGTGCTGCTCGCCTCGGGGGCCTCCAACCGCTGGATCTTCGGCCTGCTCGGCGCAGGTGTGGTCGGGGCGGTCCTGGTCGCCGCGCTCGGGATACTGGACAAGTACCAGATCAACCGCTTCGCCGCGTTCGCCAACCCCAAGCTCGACCCGGCCGGCGTCGGCTACAACACCGGCCAGGCCAGGATCGCGATCGGCTCCGGCGGCCTGACCGGCACCGGCCTCTTCAAGGGCTCCCAGACCACCGGCCAGTTCGTTCCCGAACAGCAGACGGACTTCGTCTTCACCGTCGCCGGAGAGGAACTCGGCTTCGTCGGCGCGGGTCTGATCATCGTGCTGATCGGCGTCATCCTGTGGCGCGCCTGCCGCATCGCCCGCGAGACGACCGAGCTGTACGGCACCATCGTCGCGGCCGGCATCATCGCCTGGTTCGCCTTCCAGTCCTTCGAGAACATCGGCATGACGCTCGGCATCATGCCGGTCGCGGGCATCCCTCTGCCGTTCGTCTCCTATGGAGGATCGTCCATGTTCGCGGTGTGGGTCGCCATAGGGCTGCTCCAGTCGATCCGGGTGCAGCGGCCGATAACGGCATAGCCGACGGGGACTTCGGACCGGCGCGGGAGATGGCCGGTCCGGGACCCTGCCGCCAGGGCCCGATCGCGTCTAGATTCTGGTCATGGCGGACACGAAGCGCGAGATCGAGCGGAAATTCGAGTTCACATCGTCCGACGGGGACCAGGCGCGGCTGCCCGACCTGACCCGGGTCCCCGGGGTCGGCAGCGTCGTCGACAAGGGCGTCGTCGAGCTCGACGCCGTCTACTACGACACCCAGGACCTGCGCCTGGACGCCGACTCCCTCACCCTGCGCCGCAGAACGGGCGGCGACGACGCCGGCTGGCACCTCAAATTCCCGGTCACCGTGGGCATCCGCGACGAGATCCGGGCCCCGCTCTCCGACCGCCTCCCGCCCGCGCTGGCCGCCCTGCTGCGCTCCCGCGTCCGCGACGCCGAACTCGTCCCCGTCGTACGCCTGCTGTCCTCACGCGACGTACTCCATCTGCTCGCCGACGACCACATCGTGCTCGCCGAGCTGAGCATCGACACGGTCCGCGCCGAGGGCCTGCGCGAAGGCTCCACCTCCACCGCCTGGACCGAGATCGAGGTCGAGCTCGCCGACGGGGTGGCGGACGAGAGCATCCTGGACGGTGTGGAGAAACGGCTGCGCAAGGCGGGCATCCGGCCCTCGACGAGCTCTTCCAAGGTCGCCCGGGCCCTGCGGGAGACGGCCCCGAAGCCGCGCAAGGCGGCCAAGGCCGCGAAGAACGCCGAGCCCGCCGCCGAAGGCACCGCGGGCGCCCACGTCCTCGGCTACCTGCGCGCCCAGCGCGACGCGCTCGTCGCCCTCGACCCCGCCGTGCGGCGCGAACTGCCGGACTCCGTCCACCAGATGAGGGTCGCCACCCGCCGCCTGCGCAGCGCGTTCAAGTCGTACGCCAAGATCGTCGACCGGGGGGTCACCGACCCCGTCGGCGAGGAGCTCAAATGGCTCGCCGCCGAGCTCGGAGTCGACCGCGACAGGGAAGTCCTCACCGAACGCCTGCGGACCCGCATCGCCGCCCTGCCCCGCACCCTGCTGCTCGGCCCGGTCCGCGGCCGCCTGCGCATCTGGACGGCGGCCCGCCGCACCGGCTCCCGCCGCAGGACCGTCGCCGTACTCGACGGCAAGCGCTACCTCGCCCTCCTGGGCACCCTCGACACGCTGCTCGCCGCTCCGCCCCTGCTCCCGCCGGCCGAACGGCCCGTGTCCGACGTACTCCCCAAGGCCGTGCTCAAGGACTACGACCGGCTCGCGGGCCGCGTCCACACCGCGCTCGGCCTCGCGCCCGGCCACGAGCGGGACCTCGCCCTGCACGAGGCCCGCAAGGCCGCCAAGCGCGCCCGGTACGCCGCCGAGGCCGCCGCCCCCGCGCTCGGCAAGGCCGCCGAGAAGTTCGCCAAGCGCATGAAGGCCGTACAGAACGTGCTCGGCGACCACCAGGACAGCGTGGTCGCCCGCGAGGCCCTGCGCACGCTCGCCGCCCAGGCCCACGCGGCCGGCGAGTCCGCGTTCACCTGGGGACTCCTGTACGGCCAGGAGGAGGCGACGGCGGCCGCCCGCGAGCGGGAGCTGCCCGAGGTGTGGGCCCGCGCCGGCGCCCCGAAGCTGCGGGAGCGCCTGACGGCCCCATGATCGTCGTGCGAGGGGGCGACCCGGCTCGCGTTACGCTAGAGAGTCGCCCCCCTGCCAGCCCATGAAGGTCGAGATGTCTGCCGAGTCCGTCTTCCCACAGCTCGAAGCGCTGCTCCCGCATGTGCAGAAGCCGATCCAGTACGTCGGCGGTGAGCTCAACTCCACCGTCAAGGCCTGGGACGAGTGTGACGTCCGCTGGGCGCTCATGTACCCGGACGCGTACGAGGTCGGGCTGCCCAACCAGGGCGTCATGATCCTCTACGAGGTACTGAACGAGCGCGAGGGCGTCCTCGCCGAGCGCACCTACAGCGTGTGGCCGGACATGGAAGAGCTCATGCGCGAGCACAAGGTCCCGCAGTTCACGGTGGACTCGCACCGCCCGCTGCGCGCCTTCGACGTGTTCGGGCTCAGCTTCTCCACCGAGCTCGGCTACACCAACATGCTCACGGCGCTCGACCTGGCGGGCATCCCGCTGGAGTCCAAGGACCGCACCATCGACGACCCGATCGTCCTCGCGGGCGGCCACGCGGCCTTCAACCCCGAGCCGATCGCGGACTTCATCGACTGCGCGGTCATCGGCGACGGCGAGCAGGCCGTCCTCGACATGACCGAGATCATCCGCGCGTGGAAGGCCGAGGGCTGCCCCGGCGGCCGCGAAGAGGTCCTCTTCCGCCTCGCGAAGACGGGCAGCGTCTACGTTCCCGGCTTCTACGACGTCGAGTACCTGCCGGACGGCCGCATCGCGCGTGTCGTACCGAACAAGTCGGGCGTGCCGTGGCGGGTGTCCAAGCACACCGTCATGGACCTCGACGAGTGGCCCTACCCCAAGCAGCCCCTGGTCCCGCTCGCCGAGACCGTCCACGAGCGCATGTCCGTGGAGATCTTCCGCGGCTGCACCCGCGGCTGCCGCTTCTGCCAGGCCGGCATGATCACGCGCCCCGTGCGGGAGCGAAGCATCACCGGCATCGGCGAGATGGTGGAGAAGGGCCTCAAGGCCACGGGTTTCGAAGAGGTCGGCCTCCTCTCGCTGTCCTCCGCGGACCACACCGAGATCGGCGACATCGCCAAGGGCCTCGCGGACCGCTACACGGACGACAAGATCGGCCTGTCCCTGCCCTCGACCCGCGTGGACGCGTTCAACGTCGACCTCGCCAACGAGCTGACCCGCAACGGCCGCCGCTCGGGTCTGACGTTCGCCCCCGAGGGCGGCTCCGAGCGCATGCGCAAGGTCATCAACAAGATGGTCTCGGAAGAGGACCTCATCCGTACCGTCGCGACCGCGTACGGCAACGGCTGGCGCCAGGTGAAGCTGTACTTCATGTGCGGCCTGCCCACCGAGACCGACGAGGACGTCCTCCAGATCGGCGACATGGCGGTCAACGTGATCGCCAAGGGCCGCGAGGTGTCCGGCCAGAACGACATCCGCTGCACGGTGTCGATCGGCGGTTTCGTCCCGAAGCCGCACACCCCGTTCCAGTGGGCCCCGCAGCTCTCCGCCGAGGAGACGGACGCCCGCCTGACCAAGCTCCGCGACAAGATCCGCGGCGACAAGAAGTACGGCCGCTCCATCGGCTTCCGCTACCACGACGGCAAGCCCGGCATCGTCGAGGGCCTCCTGTCCCGCGGCGACCGCCGTGTGGGCGCCGTCATCCGCGCCGTCTACGAGGACGGCGGCCGCTTCGACGGCTGGCGCGAGCACTTCAGCTACGACCGCTGGATGGCCTGCGCCGAGAAGACGCTGCCCTCCTTCGGCGTGGACGTCGACTGGTACACCACCCGCGAGCGCACCTACGAGGAGGTCCTGCCCTGGGACCACCTCGACTCCGGCCTCGACAAGGACTGGCTCTGGGAGGACTGGCAGGACTCGCTCGACGAGACCGAGGTCGAGGACTGCCGGTGGACGCCGTGCTTCGACTGCGGGGTGTGCCCCCAGATGGACACGTCGATCCAGATCGGGCCTACGGGGAAGAAGCTGCTGCCGCTGACCGTGGTCAAGTAGCGCTGTACACGACGCTGCCGTGTCCACCTGTGCCCAGGTGGACACGGCAGCGTCGTGTGTGGGGGCCTAGGTACGGATACTCAGTCGATCTGAGTGATCGCACAGGCGGTTGGGGAACGGCTGTTTTGTAATGTGTGCGGCAGCAAGGTCGATGAGTGCACCGGCCGAACGGGGCGTCCCCGACGCGGGACCCGGGGCCACGGGGGAGGGAACTGCGCATGGCGTGGGACGAGTGGGAACAGCTCAAGGCCGATGCCGTCGCCCGCGGCGGTGCAACCCGCATGCAGATCAATGGTGTTCCGTCGGACGGGGCAAACGCGTCGGCGGGGAGTGAGGTCACCGGGGGACTCAAGACGACCAAGGCCGCGTGGGTGAAGGCCGGAGTCGGCGTGGGTGACCAGCGCGAAGGCCTCGGGAAGGCGCTTACCGCGCTGAGTGAGGGACAGAAGGGCCTCGGCCCGGCCGAGGGCTGCCTGACGGCCGCGGCGCAGGACAAGGTGCACGCATCGTGGGCGCGCTATGTGCGGGACCTCAGTGAGAAGTGTGGTGCACTCCAAGAGGTTCTGGACCAGACAGGTCACGATCTGCTGCGGACCGACAAGACGGTCACGGCCGCGTTGGAGCGAGTGCAGAGCAAGTATCAAGACACGCCCGCTGTCGGCGGCGACTCGCGGAACCGGTGATCGGCAGCCATGGACCTTGCGACTCTACGCAAGCTGAAACCGTACGAATTCGCGGAGGCCGCGGACGGTTACCGAGCCATCAGCGACCGGGCGGGCGCTTCCAGGGACGATTTGACCAATCGAGTCGTCCCCGGAATGCATGAGGCCCTTTTCGGTGATGCTGCGACCGCGGCGATCGGGCAGATTCAGCAGTTGATAGAAAATTTTCAGTACACCCAGGCTGAATGCGGGCTGATCAGCGCAGCCCTGAATGGGTTTTCGCATGACATCGAGGCCGCGAAGAAAAAGCTGGATGCCGCAATTGCCGACGCTGAAGCCAACAAGCTCACAGTGAACTCGGACGGTTCCGTGAGTTATCCGGCAGGCGGCAAACCGGGTGCCCCCACGCCTTCTCCAGGCGGCAAGACGACTGGACTGACAGACCCCACCGCCCAGGCGATCAACCGCCAAGCGGCCAACTTCGACCCCAACCCGGGCTTCCGCCTCGCCCAGGAGTGCGCGGACCGTATTGCCGCTCCGTTGCGGCTCCGCCGAATCATGGGACTCCGAAACAGAACGCGGAGTGGTGGAAGTCCCTCAGTGCCGAGGAGCGCTCCGCTTACCTGTCGGTCCACCCCGACACGATCGGCGCCCTGAACGGGCTGCCCGCGGACGTACGCGACGAGGCCAACCGCTCGATCCTCACTGAAAAGCGCGCCCAGGACCAGCTGGAGCTGGCTTCGATTCCCTCGGAGCCCGGGAACAAGTACACCTACATCACGTCTGGTGGCCTCGCCACGAAGGTTTATACCGACGAATGGGTGGCGTGGAACAACAAGTACGGGGATCGTAGGGACCAGCTGACCGATGCGGTCAAAGCCATGGGACAGATCCAGAAGCGATACGACAACTACAACGGGGACTCGACGACTCGTCCCTATCTGCTGGGGTTCGACGACAAGAAGCTGGGCCACGTCATCATGTCGATCGGCAACCCGGATACGGCTGACAACGTGGCGACGTATGTCCCGGGTACTGGCGCGAACCTCGCTGAAATCGACGGGGCGATACATCGTGCCGAGCAGTTGCAGACCAAGGCGGCGGCCACCGACCCCTTGCACACCACAGCTTCCATCATGTGGCTCGGCTATGACGCGCCACAGGACGTCATGGGCGATGCCAGGGATCCCAAGTTTGCCGATGCTGCGAAAGATCCGCTGAGTGACTTCCTCACCGGGGTGGACGCGGCCCATGGTGGCAACGTGAATTCAACTGTCATCGGCCACAGTTACGGTTCCCTCGTAGCGGGTGAGGCCTTGCGCGACCATCCCGATATACCGGTCGACAACGCGATCATGGTGGGCAGTCCGGGAGTGGGGGTGAACCATGCGAAGGACCTGAACATCCCGGCCGACCACGTCTGGGCGGCCACAGCGAAGAACGACCTCATCAATCTCGCTCCACCACCGGCAGGCTTCTTGGCCCCTCTCAACCCCAAGGAGTACATGCATCTCTTCGACGATCACTCGATCCTCTACGGCAACGACCCCACGTCCGACGACTTCGGAGGGCAGACGTTCCATGTCGCGGACGGGAAACTGCCGGGGGCGGATGGGTTCATGCCCGCTCACTCGCAGTACTGGGAGGGCGAATCGCTCGCAAACATGGCAACGATCGCGACCGGAGGAAAGCCGTGAGGCTGCGCTCAGCTGTAATGACAGCGACGATCCTGCTCATGATGGTGGGAGCAGCGGCATGCGGAAACGGAGACAGCGGCCACAGCCGCCAGAGCGACAAGACCCCACAGAATCGGGCCGGCAACATGGATGAGCAGCAAGCGACCAAGCGGGCAGAGGAGATCATCCACCAAGCCGTGGACGGGATGCTGCCCAAGCCGAAGCTGAAGCGGATCGGCCCCCTGCCAGTGGGCCCGTGCTTGGCCGATGACAACTCCAGCTCAAGCGGGCGTAAGCAGGTCGCGCTCACGTACCAGTTGACCGATGTGCCAGGAAGCGAAGCCAAGCGGTTGCTCCGCCATGCTCGCGACGCCTGGGTCAAGGAGGGGTACACATTTACCTCTCCCGACGCCGACTGGAGCGTTCCGTTCCCCAAGTTCTTCATGCGCACGCCCACCGACGATTTCAGGATGGACGGCATCATCGGCCCGACCAACAAGGAGACAGGTGAGGGCATCGCGGCGATTTCCGTCACGTCTCCGTGTTTCGCCGGCGGCGCAGGGACGCCTTCGGAAGCGAACCCGGCCGCTTACCAGACGCCGCCTGGGACGTCGGACGCGGAACGTCGCGTACTGGAGCACTCCAGCCGGATCTACGAAGCCCTTCGTGTCCGTCACCAATCACAGGCCGGTGACGGGGTGAGTCGCGTCGAGGACGGCACGGACCTGCTGACGCACCACACGTGGTCGACCGTGCCCCTCAGCCGGGAAGCGCTCAAGGGCGCAATACGTCGCGGGCGCGACAGCCTTGGTGTAGAAGGGTGGGCTGTGCGCTCCCTGCCTCTGGAGAACGATCAGGAAATGATCGTGGCGCGTCACCCCGCAGATGGCAGCCTCGCCCGCGTTGTGCCGTCGGCCGACGGCACCATACGAGTCGCCATCACGGCAGTTGATCATGAGGGCGCCCGGTCCGCTTGACGCCTCGACCACATCGAGGGCGAGGCCGGAGCGCAGATCGGCGGTAGCGCCTGCTCGGTCCTTCCTCGTGGATGAGTCGTCAGCCCATGGACGCGAGGACTGCGAGGGGCTGGTTGCTTCGCGACGACGGGGCAGCGACCAACATGCCGAAGATGGTCGGGCGCGCCGGACTCGTGCAACGTCCAGGGGTCCTTCGCGCGTCTCTGTACACATGGAGAACCGACCGACCCCGCAGGCACCCGAAGGCTGCCTCACCATCGCCATCCGCGTACCCGTGCGGATCGTGGTGCTCGTCCTGGTCGTGCCCGTGCGGATCGTCTGGGACCTCCTCGCGACCGGTGCGAAGGCGTTGCGCCGGGTGGTTCTCGCACCCCTGTGGCGCGCCCTGGTCGTGATCCCGTTCGGGTGGTTGTACGCCTGTGTGCTGACCCCGCTCGGGCGGGCAACTGCCTGGCTGGGCAGGGTGGTTGGGGCCGGGATCGGGTGGCTCGGGCGCGGGGTGGCGTGGGTCGCGGTGACCCTCGTCGCCGCTCCTGCGGTGTGGGCGCACCGCACGGTGCTGGCCCCGCTCGGGCGGGGCGTCGCCCGGGTGGCCCGGGGGACCGGCCTCGGACTTCGGTGGCTGCTTTGGGCGGTGTTCGTGTGGCCGCCGGTCACGCTGTGGCGCTGGGTCCTCGCGCCGCTGCTGCGGTACGGCCTCGTCGTGCCGGGGGCGTGGCTGTACCGGTACGTGCTCACCCCGGCCGGGCACGCCATCGCCCTGCTTGTCGCACTGGCCCGGGCGGGACTCGCCGCCGTGGGGCGGGGGTTTGCCGCGCTGATCGTCCTGCTGTTCGTGGTCCCGGTGGTGTGGGCGTACCGGACGCTGCTCACGCCGCTCGGGCGAGCGGTGGTCGTGGTCCTTCGGGAGATCGGTGACGCGATCGGGCACGCCTGGCGGGTTGCCGGATTCGTGTCCAGGGCGGTCGGACGGGCCCTGGAACGGCTCGCCCGGAATCTGCTGGGGCGGCCGGCGCGCTGGGTGTACGCCGTGCTGCTCACACCGGTCGGGCACTGGATGCGGGAGGCCGTGCTGCGGCCGGCCAAGAGGGCGGCGCTCACGGCGGGGCGCAGTGCGCGGGAGGCGCTGGCATCGGCCCGCGAGACCGTCCGTACGGCACGGCGCGACGCCTGGCGGGCGCTGGTCGGCGGGCCGCCCCGGGAACCTGCCGAGCACCGGGCGCGTACTCTGGGTAGTACAACTACTGCCTCCGGCGCGGTGCCCGCCCCCGAGATCTCCCTCAGCAAAGCCGAGGGATGAGCCGGGTGGCACACGGGCCGTGACCGGAGGGGCCCCCACAGGACGGTGGGCGGCGCCCACCCGCGCCCGCCCCGCACCGAGGAGAAGAACCACTGGGCAAGCGACAGCCCGAAGGCCCGCCGCCCGCACCTGCGGTGCAGCGCATCCGACTGCGCTACACCAAGCGCGGCCGCCTCCGGTTCACCAGCCACCGCGACTTCCAGCGCGCCTTCGAGCGGGCCCTGCGCCGCGCCGAGGTGCCCATGGCGTACTCGGCCGGGTTCACCCCGCACCCCAAGGTGTCGTACGCGAACGCCGCACCCACCGGCGTCGGCTCCGAGGCCGAGTACCTGGAGATCGCTCTCACCGCCCAGCGCGATCCCGAGAAACTGCGCGCCCTGCTCGACGAGTCGCTGCCCACGGGGCTCGACATCATCGACGCGGTCGAGGTCCGCACCTCGGGCCTCGCCGACCGGCTCACCGCCTCCGTCTGGGAGCTGCGCCTGGACGGCGTCACCGTGGACGCGGCCGAGAAGGCCGTCGCGACATTCATGGCCGCCGAGACCGTCGAGGTCCAGCGCAAGACCAAGAACGGCATGCGCACCTTCGACACCCGGGGCGCCGTCGCCGAGCTCCAGGCGCTTCCCGCGCAGGCTGATAGGCCTCTCGACGACGCCTGTGCGATACTGCGGCTGGTAGTACGGCACCTGACACCTGCCGTACGACCCGACGACGTCCTGTCCGGTCTCCAAGCTGTGGCCGACCTGGCGCCGCCGGTCCCCGCAGCGGTGACCAGGCTGGCGCAGGGGCTCTTCGACGAGGAGTCCGGCACGGTGACCGACCCGCTCGCGCCCGACCGCGAGGCAGCCCCGGCCGCACCACCAACGGCCGCCGGGACCGTCTCTGCGACGGCGCCGGAAGGTCCCGCCGCGTAAGGGCAGTCGTTGTAGCGCAGCCCTGGCACTCGGGAGCCACCTGGGTCGGGCCGCGCACTGACCTGAAGACTTTCGCCAGGCCGTACGTACAACGCGTACGGAACCGGCGAGCCAGATATCAGCTCCCGTGCGGCGCCCGCGCCCCGGACGGCGGCACCCGCGCACATCACGCGGGCCGTGCCGCCGGACCGGAACAGGCGCGGCGCCCGGGAGCGTGACGGGAGCTACGCCCGCATGCTTGAGCAGAACGAACCCGGCACCACCGGGGACAACACCAACGACAACAACAGCCCCAGCGACACGCTGCCGCCGCGCCGCAGGCGCCGCGCGGCGTCGCGGCCCGCAGGGCCGCCGGTGGGCGCACAGAACACGGAGACGGCAGAGCCCGCGGCGCAGACCGCCGAGCCGGCCGCCGTGGCCGCCGACGACGCCGCTCCGGCGCCGCGCACCCGCCGCCGTGCCACCCGTACGGCGACCACTCCGGCCACCGAGGCCCCGGCCGCCGCAGAGCCCGAGACCGTAGAGGCCGCTGCCGAGGCGCCCGCGCCGCGGACCCGTCGTCGCGCGACCCGCAAGGCCACGGCTCCGGCCGGTGCGCCGCAGGCCGCGGAGACCGATGAGGCCGTCGAGGCCCCGGCTGCCGCAGAGCCCGAGACCGTAGAGGCCGCTGCCGAGGCGCCCGCGCCGCGGACCCGTCGTCGCGCGACCCGCAAGGCCACGGCTCCGGCCGGCGCGCCGCAGGCCGCCGAGGAGATCGTCGAGGCCCCCGCCGCCGCCGAGCCCGAGGCCGCCGAAGAGGCCGCCGAGGCCCCGGCGCCGCGGACCCGCCGCCGTGCGACCCGCAAGGCGACCGCGCCGCAGACCACCGTCGCCGCCCCGGCCGAGGTCGTCGCGGAAGTCGAGGAAGAAGAGCTCGACGTGGCCGAAGAGGCCGCCGCCGTCGAGGCGCCGGTCGCCGAGGCCCCCGTCGAGGACGAGGCTCCGCGCGGTCGTACCCGCCGTCGCGCCACCCGCCAGGCGACCGCGCCCGCCGCCGCTGCCCCGGCCGCTGTCGAGGAGCCGGTCGAGGCTGCCGCCCCGGCCGTCGAGGACGAGGCGCCCCGCGGTCGTACCCGCCGCCGCGCCGCCCGGCCCGCGTCCGCCCCGCAGTTCACGCCGGTCGAGCCGGAGGCGCAGCCCGCGCCGCAGGCGCAGGAGCCCAGCACCGGGCGTCGCCGCCGCGCCACGCGTCCCGCCGTGGCCGTGTTCCAGGCCCCGGTCTTCACCGAGCCGATGTTCCAGACGCCGGAGACGGCCGCGGCCGCCGCTGCCGCCGCCCGCGTCGAGGAGTCCGAGCCCGAGGCCGAGGCCGAGGAGACCGTGGTCGAGGCCCCCGAGCCCGCCGCCGAGCCGCAGGGCCGCTCGCGCCGTCGCCGCCGCCGTGGCGAGCCCGCCGAGCCGGTCCAGGAGAAGCCGGCCGAGCAGCCCTTCGACGAGGAGGCCGAGGAGGCCGCAGAGGCCGAGGCCGAAGCGGAGTCCGAGGAGTCCGACGACGACCGCCCCTCGCGCCGCCGTCGCCGTGGCGGCCGCCGCCGTCGCCGTGGCGAGCCCGCCGAGGCCGAGGACGCCGCGGAGGAGCAGACGTACGAGCCGGCCGGGCAGGCCGCCGAGGGCGCCGAGTCCGACGAAGAGGACGACGAGGACGAGGAAGCGGACGGCACCCCCTCCGCGGCCGGGACCAGCAGCAGCCGTCGCCGGCGCCGCCGCCGTCGCCGCTCCGGCGACTCGGGTCCCGAGGCCGAGCAGGGCTCCGACGACCCGGAGCGCACCGTCGTCAAGGTCCGCGAGCCGCGCCCGGCCCGCGAGCGCAGCGAGTCCACCTCCTCCGACGAGGTCCAGTCCATCAAGGGCTCGACGCGTCTGGAGGCCAAGAAGCAGCGCCGCCGCGAGGGCCGCGAGCAGGGCCGCCGCCGCGTCCCGATCATCACCGAGGCCGAGTTCCTGGCCCGCCGCGAGGCCGTCGAGCGCGTCATGGTCGTCCGCCAGAGCGGCGAGCGCACCCAGATCGGCGTCCTGGAAGACAACGTGCTCGTCGAGCACTACGTCAACAAGGAGCAGGCCACCTCGTACGTCGGCAACGTCTACCTGGGCAAGGTCCAGAACGTACTGCCCTCCATGGAGGCCGCGTTCGTCGACATCGGCAAGGGCCGCAACGCCGTCCTGTACGCCGGTGAGGTCAACTTCGAGGCGCTCGGCATGGGCAACGGCCCGCGCCGCATCGAGGCCGCCCTCAAGTCCGGCCAGTCGGTGCTCGTCCAGGTCACCAAGGACCCGATCGGCCACAAGGGCGCCCGCCTGACCAGCCAGGTCTCGCTGCCCGGCCGCTACCTGGTGTACGTGCCCGAGGGCTCGATGACCGGCATCAGCCGCAAGCTGCCCGACACCGAGCGCGCACGCTTGAAGACCATCCTCAAGAAGATCGTCCCCGAGGACGCGGGCGTCATCGTGCGCACCGCCGCCGAGGGCGCGAGCGAGGACGAGCTGCGCCGTGACGTCGAGCGCCTGCAGGCGCAGTGGGCCGACATCCAGAAGAAGGCCAACCAGATCTCGACGTCCTCGCCGTCGCTGCTCTACGGCGAGCCGGACATGACCGTCCGGGTCGTCCGCGACATCTTCAACGAGGACTTCACCAAGGTCATCGTCAGCGGTGACGAGGCGTGGGAGACCATCCACGGCTACGTCGCCCACGTCGCCCCGGACCTCACCGAGCGCCTGTCGCGCTGGACCAGCGAGGTCGACGTCTTCGCGACGTACCGGATCGACGAGCAGCTGGCCAAGGCCCTGGACCGCAAGGTCTGGCTGCCCTCCGGCGGCTCGCTCGTGATCGACAAGACCGAGGCGATGATCGTCGTCGACGTCAACACCGGCAAGTTCACCGGCCAGGGCGGCAACCTCGAAGAGACCGTGACGAGGAACAACCTCGAAGCGGCCGAGGAGATCGTGCGCCAGCTGCGGCTGCGCGACCTGGGCGGCATCGTCGTCATCGACTTCATCGACATGGTCCTGGAGTCCAACCGCGACCTGGTCCTGCGCAGGCTGCTCGAATGCCTGGGCCGCGACCGGACCAAGCACCAGGTGGCCGAGGTCACCTCGCTCGGCCTGGTCCAGATGACCCGCAAGCGGGTCGGCCAGGGCCTCCTCGAGTCGTTCTCCGAGACCTGCGTCCACTGCAACGGGCGCGGCGTGATCGTGCACATGGAGCAGCCGACCACGGTCGGCGGCGGTGCGGGCAAGCGCGCGAAGAAGCGCGGCCGCGGTGGCGCCGAGCACGACCAGCACGTCCACGAGCACGAGGTCATCGACGCCGAGGCCGTCGAGTCCGAGGCCGAGGTCGCTGCCGAGATCGCCGCTCCCGTGGCGCTCGCCGAGCCGGAGTTCGTGCCCGACGAGGAGCTGTACAGCAGCGCCGCCGAGGCGGAGGCCGCGGCCCGTGGCGGACGGTCCCGCCGCCGCGCCACCCGCAAGGCCTCGGCCCCGGCCGGTGCGCCCCGTACGGCAGCCGTCGAGACCCCGGCCCCCGTGGCCGAGGAGCCGGAGGCCGCGCAGGCTCCGGCCGCGGTGACCGTCGCCTCGTTCATCGAGGACGACGCGCCGCGCGGCCGCACCCGTCGCCGCGCCACCCGCAAGGCGACCGCCCCCGCGGGCGCGCCGACGGCGGCCGTCGCCGAGCCGGTGGTGGTCGTCGCGGAGCCCGAGCCGAAGGCCGAGGAGGCCAAGGCGCCGGAGCCGGTGGCCGAGCCGTCCGCGCCGGTCGCGGAGCCCGTCGCCGAACCCGTCGAGGAGGCACCCTCCGGTGCGAGCACCGGCTCCACTGGAGCGGCTGACGCCGCGCGGACTTCCGCGCCGCGGGCCCGTCGCCGGGTGACCCGCAAGGCCACGGCTCCGGCCGGTCCGCCCTCGGGTGCCGAGGACGCCGCGGTCGTCGTGGTGGCCGCCGCCCCGGCAGCCGAGCAGGCCGCCGAGACGGTCGCTGCCGCGGAGCCCGCCGAGGAGGCCGCACCGGCCAAGAAGGCGGTCCGCAAGACGGCGAAGAAGGCCACCGCGAAGAAGGCCGCCACCAAGAAGACGGCGGCAAAGAAGACCGCGGCGAAGAAGACGACCGCCAAGAAGGCCACCGCCAAGAAGACGGCGGCGGCCGAGCAGCAGCAGACGTCGGTCTCGGCGTCGGCCGACAGCTGACGGACAGCCTGAGCTCGGACGACGTACACCAAGCGGTAGTTGGCTGTTGTACGGCCCCAGGAGCCCGTCCCCGGAACACCGGGGGCGGGCTCCGTCGTACGCAAGGAGAGTCCGCCCCCGCATGAGTCCCCGTATGAGCCCCCGCACGGGTGCGATCAGCAAAGCCGTCATCCCCGCCGCCGGGCTCGGCACGCGTTTCCTGCCGGCCACCAAGGCCACCCCCAAGGAGATGCTGCCGGTGGTCGACGAACCGGCGATCCAGCTGCGCGGCCGTTGCGTCGAGAAGCCGGAGCGGTCCGCCGCGCCCTCGAACCTCGCCGTCATCGGCCGGTACGTCCTGGACCCGGCCGTGTTCGGCGCGTTGCGCCGCACCGGGCCCGGCAGGGGCGGCGAGATCCTGCTCACCGACGCCCTCAACCGGCTCGACACCGTGCACGGCGTCGTCTTCAAGGGGCGCCGTTACGACACGGGGGACCGGGCGGAGTACCTGCGGGCCATCGTCCGGCTCGCCGGTGAGCGGGCCGATCTGGGCCCGGACTTCCGGCCCTGGCCGCGTGGTTTCGTCGCCGAGGAGTGCGGGTAACGACCCTGGTTTGACCCGCCACGTCCGGCCCCGTAGCCTTGACCCTCGGCGTGTTTATATACGCGCCTGCCCCTGAGCACCTCACCTCCCGGTTCCGCCGGGGGAGGCCTCCTGCATTTCTGCGGGATGGCTGGCTTCAAGGGTTCCGTATCGAGCGAGAGAGAGATCCGCGTGTACGCCATCGTGCGCAGCGGTGGTCGCCAGCACAAGGTTGCTGTCGGCGACATCGTTGAGGTTGACAAGATTTCCACTGCCAAGGTTGGCGACACGGTCGAGCTCTCGACCCTGCTCGTTGTCGACGGCGACGCTGTGACCAGCGACCCGTGGGTGCTGGCCGGGATCAAGGTCACCGCCGAGGTCGTGGACCACCACAAGGGTGCCAAGATCGACATCCTTCGGTACAAGAACAAGACCGGTTACCGCCGTCGCCAGGGCCACCGCCAGCAGTACACGGCGATCAAGGTCACCGGCATCCCCGCGGCTGCGAAGTAAGGGACTGAGGAGACATGGCACACAAGAAGGGCGCATCGTCCACTCGGAACGGTCGCGACTCCAACGCTCAGCGGCTCGGTGTGAAGCGCTTCGGCGGTCAGACCGTGCTCGCCGGTGAGATCCTGGTCCGCCAGCGCGGCACCCACTTCCACCCGGGTGCGGGCGTCGGTCGCGGTGGCGACGACACCCTGTTCGCGCTGCTGCCCGGCGCGGTGCAGTTCGGCACCCACCGTGGCCGCAAGGTCGTGAACATCGTTCCGGTTGCCTGATCACTTAGGCACCCGTAGAGCGGTTTCAGCGGAGGCGGACCTCACTTCCCCCACGGGAAGCGGGTCCGCCTTTCGCGTGTTACTAGATAGACATTCCCGTACTTTCTCTCGGCCTCCGGCCGGGGGCCCTCAGGAGGCACATCCCATGACCACCTTCGTGGACCGCGTCGAGCTGCACGTCGCCGCGGGTAACGGAGGCCACGGCTGCGCCTCCGTCCACCGTGAGAAGTTCAAGCCGCTCGGCGGGCCGGACGGCGGAAACGGCGGCCGTGGCGGCGACGTCACCCTGGTCGTCGACCAGTCCGTGACCACGCTTCTCGACTACCACCACTCGCCGCACCGCAAGGCCACCAACGGCCAGCCCGGCGCCGGCGACCACCGCTCCGGCAAGGACGGCCAGGACCTGATCCTGCCCGTGCCCGACGGCACCGTCGTCCTCGACAAGCAGGGCAACGTGCTCGCCGACCTGGTCGGCGAGGGCACCACCTACATCGCGGGCCAGGGCGGCCGCGGCGGCCTCGGCAACGCGGCGCTCGCCTCCGCCCGCCGCAAGGCCCCCGGCTTCGCGCTGCTCGGCGTGCCGGGCGAGTCCACCGACATCGTCCTGGAGCTCAAGACCGTCGCCGACGTGGCCCTGGTGGGCTACCCGAGCGCCGGAAAGTCCTCGCTGATCTCGGTCCTCTCGGCGGCCAAGCCGAAGATCGCGGACTACCCGTTCACGACGCTCGTCCCGAACCTCGGCGTCGTCACGGCCGGCGCGACCGTCTACACCATCGCGGACGTCCCCGGTCTGATCCCCGGCGCCAGCCAGGGCAAGGGCCTGGGCCTGGAGTTCCTGCGGCACGTCGAGCGCTGCTCGGTCCTCGTGCACGTCCTGGACACCGCGACCCTGGAGTCCGACCGCGACCCGGTCTCCGACCTCGACGTCATCGAGGAGGAGCTCAAGCAGTACGGCGGGCTCGACGACCGGCCCCGCATCGTCGTCCTCAACAAGATCGACATCCCGGACGGCCAGGACCTCGCGGACATGATCCGCCCCGACCTGGAGGCCCGCGGCTACCAGGTCTTCGAGGTCTCCGCCGTCGCCCGTACGGGCCTGAAGGAGCTGTCCTTCGCGCTCGCCGGGATCGTCGCCGAGGCGCGTGCCGCCAAGCCCAAGGAGGAGGCGACCCGCATCGTCATCCGCCCGAAGGCCGTCGACGACGCGGGCTTCACCGTCACCTTCGACGAGGCCAACGAGGTCTACCGGGTGCGGGGCGAGAAGCCGGAGCGCTGGATCCGCCAGACCGACTTCAACAACGACGAGGCCGTCGGCTACCTCGCTGACCGCCTCAACCGCCTCGGCGTCGAGGACGCGCTGGTGAAGGCCGGGGCCCGCTCCGGCGACGGCGTGGCCATCGGGCCCGAGGAGAACGCGGTCGTCTTCGACTGGGAGCCGACGATGATGGCGGGTGCGGAGATGCTGGGCCGCCGTGGCGAGGACCATCGCCTGGAGGCGCCCCGTCCTGCCGCCCAGCGCCGCCGGGACCGCGACGCCGAGCGCGACGAGGCCGAGCAGGAGTTCAAGGAGTTCGGGCCCTTCTAGGCGGGGCCTGCCCAGGGGCGCGGGGTTTCGACTGCGGGCCGTCGGAGGCTCTTGCACAGTTCCCCGCGCCCCTGTAGGGCACCCAGCATGTTCCGGTCGCGCCCACACTTGGCCGGAGCAGGAGCGTGCGGCCCCTCCCGTAGGATTCGGTGGGTGAGTCAGAGTTCTGCCACCCCCCACGGTCCCACGGGCGTCAGCGTCGTCGTCATCGCCTACAACGATGCCGAGCTGGTCGGTGACGCCGTTCGGTCGGCGCTTTCGCAGGGGCCGGCCGTCGCCGAGGTCGTGGCCGTCGACGACTGTTCCAGTGACGGAACGGCTGCTGTCCTGGACCAGCTGGCCACCACCGAGCCCCGTCTGCGCGTGGTGCGGCGTACGGAGAACAGTGGCGGGTGCGGGACGCCCCGCAATGACGGAATCGCCGCCGCCACCTCCCCGTACGTCATGTTCCTCGACAGTGACGACGTGCTGCCTCCCGGCGCCGTCGAAGCCCTTCTGGCCGCGGCCGAGGAGCACGGCACCGAGGTCACCGTGGGCCGGGCCGTGCGCCGCGAGCTGCCCGGCGGCCGCGATGTGCGCTGGCAGCCGGGCCTCTACAACGAGGCGGCCGTGCACGAGTCGCCCGAGGCCGCGCCGGAGCTCCTCCACGACACGCTCTGCGTCAACAAGCTCTATCGACGTGACTTCCTGAACGACCGTCAACTGCGTTTCCCCGACGGCAAGTTCACTTACGAGGACTTCGTCTTCACGGCCCGCGTGTACGCCGCGGCCCCCCGCGTCGCCGTCGTGCCCGAGCTCGTCTACATCTGGCACGTGCGCCGCGCCGCCGCCCAGGTCTCCATCTCGCTCGCCCGCAAGGACGTCGGCAACTGGCAGGCGCGCATCGCCGCCCACACCAAGGCCGTCGAGGCGTTCCGCGCCGCCGACCGCAAGGGGCTCGCGGCCGCCTGCCGCACCAAGTTCGTCGACTACGACCTGTGCCTGTACCTGCGCGAGCTGCGCGTGCGCGACGCCGGGTACCAGGCCGACTGGTGGCGGCTGACCCGCGACCACCTCGCCTCCTTCGAGGCCGCCGAAGTGGCCGCGGCCGCCGCCCCGGCCCGCTGGGCCGCCCAGGTGGTGCTCGCCTCCGACGCCCCGCGCGACCTGGACCGGCTCTCCCAGCTCGCCGCCGACCCCGCCCGCCTGATCCCGCCGTACGCCACCGCCGGATCCGGGCCGGTGTGGGCGGACGACCTGGACGTACCGCTGGACGGACTCGACGTGCTGCCCGCGGAACGCCTGCCCGTCGCCGTCGACGCGGCCCTGCTCGCCGGCCGGCGCGGCATCCTCAAACTGCGCGTGCACGAGCTGTACGGGCGGCTCGCCGCGAGCGGCGCCCCGGCCAGCGCGGACATCGAGTTCGTGCCCAGGGACGGCGGCGAGAGCGCCCTGACCGTCACCGCCCCGCTGCGCCCGGCCGAGGGCGGCTGGAGCGGGCAGGTCCCCGTATCGCTGGCCCGCCTGGCCGCGGCGGGCGGCCGGGGCACCCAGATCTGGGACCTGCGGGTCCGCCTGAACACCGGATCCGGCCGGGGCCCGCGCACCACGCTGCGGGCCAAGGCGTCCGGGCTGCGGCGCACGGCCGTGCCCGGCAGCCGGTACGGTGTTCTGCTGGTGCAGCCGTACCGGACGTCGAGCGGATCGCTCGCGGTGCGGCTCGCGCCCGGAGTACAGGGGGCCTTCGGGGTGGTCGGCGGGAAGCTGCGCAGACTGACCCGGACGGTTCGATCAAGGCGACGATGAGGACGTGGACGCGCATATGACTTTTCTGATCACTGGCGGCGCCGGATACATCGGTTCCCATGTCGTGCGGGCCATGACGTCGGCGGGGGAGCGCGTGGTCGTCCTCGACGACCTCTCCAGCGGTGACGCGGCCCGTCTGCCACAGGGTGTGCCTCTGGTGGTCGGCTCCGTCCTGGACCGCGAGCTCGTGGACCGCACCCTCGCCGAGCACGGGGTCACCGGGGTCGTACACCTCGCGGGCAAGAAGCAGGTCGGCGAGTCCGTCGAGATCCCGCTGCACTACTACCGCGAGAACGTGTTCGGCCTGACCGTGCTCCTGGAGGCGGTCGCCGCGGCCGGCGTGCGCACCTTCCTGTTCTCCTCCTCCGCCTCCGTGTACGGCATGCCGGACGTCGACCTCGTCACCGAGGACACCCCGTGCCTGCCGATGAGCCCGTACGGCGAGACCAAGCTGGCCGGTGAGTGGCTGGTCCGCGCGGCCGGCAAGGCGCACGGCATCTCCACCGGCTGCCTGCGCTACTTCAACGTGGCCGGCGCCGCCACCCCCGAACTCGCCGACACCGGCATCTTCAACCTCGTACCGATGGTGTTCGAGAAGCTGGAGGACGGTCAGCCGCCGCGCATCTTCGGCGACGACTACGAGACCCCCGACGGCACCTGCGTGCGCGACTACATCCACGTCGAGGACCTCGCCGACGCCCACCTGGCGGCCGCCCGCAAGCTCGCCGAGTCCGCGAAGGCCGGCGAGTACGGCGACCTGACCGTCAACATCGGCCGCGGCGAAGGCGTTTCGGTGCGCGAGATGGTCGACCTGATCAACGAGATCAGCGGTCGCGGCATCGCCCCCGAGGTGCACCCGCGCCGCGCGGGCGACCCGGCGCGCGTCGTCGCCTCCGCCGACCGCATCGCCGAGGAACTGGGCTGGAAGGCCCACCACGACGTGCGCTCGATGATCTCCTCGGCCTGGCAGGGCTGGCGCCACCACCGCGACGCCGTCCGAGACCTGGACACGTAGAAGCTCCGAAACGCGAAGGAGGGGCGCCCCGGAGAAATCCGGGGCGCCCCTCCTTCGTCGTTACTGCGTCACGGCTTGTGGATGCGGTCCACGCCGTAGAACTTCGAGGTGCACTGGGCGACCCAGTCACGCTGGTAGTTCTTGGTGAAGAACGGCTCGGCGAGCGAACCGATGTACATCGGCTTGTACGCCACGTCCGTCTCGCCCTTGGCGATCTCCGAGCGGATCTTCGCGTTCTGCTTGTCCCAGGCGATGCTGCGGTACACCGTCGAGACGGCGAGCTTCTGCACCGACGGCACCAGCGCCGCCGTCGCCGACAGGGCGAACGCGCCGACCAGGACCGTCGCCACGATCGGCACCATGCGCGGCGCCCGGCGCTCGGCGATGCGGCGCCCGGCCCAGTGGCCGAGCAGCACGCCGTACCCGCACAGCGCGATCACCAGCGGGATCATGAAGTTCATCCAGGTACGCGCGTACGTCCAGCCCGTCGGGCCGTAGCCGCTGCGCAGGGCGTACGCCACGAGCAGCGTGCACAGCGCCATCAGCGGGACCGGCAGCACGAAGATGACGCGCAGCATCGCGGCCGGCGGACGCGAGGCGGCCGGCTGCTCGCGGCGCGGCGCGAGCAGGGCCACGGCGAGGCCGAGGAGCAGACCGGCGGCGACGGCACCCAGGTAGATCCACTGGTGCAGGATCGTGTCCCAGATGTGGAAGTAGTCCTTGAACACGTCGCCGACGCTCATCTTCGTCGGCGGCGTCTGCGCCCGGCGCCAGCGGGCACCCGGCGAGGTGTACAGGAAGGTGAGGCCGATCACGGCCGCCGCGCAGTACACCGCGGACCAGGTGAACGGGTACCAGCTCTTGGCGACCTTCAGGCGCGGCAGGCACACCAGCGCGGCCGTGCCGACCAGCACGCAGCTGACCACGGTGAACGGCTCGCTCAGCGTGCCGATCGCGAAGCCCACCACGGCGGTCAGGACCAGCGCGGTGTTGCGCAGCGCCTTGCGGCCGGTGCGGAACGCCCAGATGCCGAACAGGAGCGCCCACAGGGCGATGATGAACGGCATCGTGTGCGAGATCGTCGCCGGCGTCCACAGGAGCACCTGGTAGGAGCGGGTGCCCGCGAAGAACAGCAGCGTCTCCAGGACCATCGCGACGGCGACGAGCAGCAGCAGCGGGGCCCGGGTGCCGAACGCGCGCAGGACCTCGCGGCCGAGCAGCACCAGGCCGATGCCCATGGTGACCACCAGGATCACCGGAAGGATCTTGATGCCGGCCAGGCCGTCCGAGTAGATGATCCCGCTCAGGAAGGCGTTGGTGACCCGCCCGTTCTGGGTGTTGTAGAAGTCGGACGTGATGCCGAAGACGCCCATGTCCCGGGACTTCCAGGCGGCGCACCAGTCGTCGGATGTGGGCCGCACGTACAGGCCCAGGAACGAGCCGACGGCCAGGAGTATCCCGGTGGCGGCGGTGATGGTCCCCGCGGTCCACAGCAGGGCTCTGCGCGCCCCCGACCGCTCGGGGCGGTCCGTGGCGGCGTCCCGCGCCGGGGCGGCGCTGTCGTCGGCGGCCACAGTGGTCGATGAGTTCATGATTCCAGTGGGGTCTCGGGCGCCGTCAGCGCTGCAGCAGGTCGAAGAGCGACTCCCAGCGGCGGACGATCTCCTCGGTCCGGTAGCGCTGGATGTTCTCGCGGGCCGCCTCGCCGAGACGGTCGCGCAGCTCCTGGTCGGCCAGGAGGCTGCTCAGGCGGCGCGCGAAGACGTGCGTGTTGCCGGGGGGCGCGAGCAGACCGTCCTCGCCGTCCCGGATGATCTCGTGGATGCCGGGGGCGACGTCGAAGGCGACGCACGGCACGGCGGTCGCCATCGACTCCATCAGCGACAGCGGGAAGCCCTCGCCGCGCGAGGCGAGCGTGAAGACCGAGCCGTCGCGCAGCGCGCCCGCCGGGTCGTCGGTGCGGCCCATCCACTCCACCGAGCCGTCCAGGCCCAGCTCGGTGCACTGGCGGCGCAGCGCCTCCTCGTCGGAGCCGGAGCCGTAGATCCGCAGCGTCCAATCAGGGTGCACCGGAGCCACCTCGGACCAGGCGTCCAGGAGCAGGTCGGTGCCCTTCTCCTCGTGCAGCCGGCCGATGCTGACCACGTGCTTCTCGGTGCGCGGGGAGGGCACCTCGGGGAAGAACGGCAGCGGGTTGGGCATGAAGCCCACGTTGTCCAGGCGCTGCAGCGCCCACAGGTCGGCGTCCTCGCGGGTCAGCGCGAGCATCCGGTCGACGTCCTTGTAGAACCGCTTGACCCGGCCGAAGCGCGAGGACTTGCGGCAGGTCTCGTACGACTCGTGGGTCATGCCGATGACGGTCACGTTCGAGGTGTCGGCGAGCGCCACCCACTCCATCGCCCACACCTGGGTGACGATGACGATCGCGCCGGGCCGGGCCTGCCGGAACAGCCGGCTCATCTTCGCGGCCTGCGCGTGCATGCCGGCCGCGCGGGCGGCCCGGCGGCGGTGCTCGACGACGTTCAGCTTGCCCTTGATGCCGCGCGCGCTGCCCACCGACGGCGGGTGCACGTCGTACAGCGTCGTCGTCGCGTACGGCAGGTCGTCGTCCAGCTCGTGCGGGACCGACGGCGGGGTGATGCCGATGACATGGACCTTGTTGCCGCGCTCCACGAAAAGGCGGGCCATCTGGTGCGACCAGGTGGTCACGCCGCCCAGCTCGTTGACGGCGTTCGAGACGAGGAAGATGTCACGGCCGCCGTCCGTGGCGGTCACTTCAGTCACTTACCGCTCCCGGGAGTGAAGAACTTGGCAACGATCTGCTGGGCCGCGGTGCCCTTGTCGTACTCGCCGAACTCGGTGGCGAACCGCTCGCGAGCCCCCGCGTAGTCGGCGTCCGCCGCCTTGAGGCCGTCCACCGCCGCGAACAGCTCGCTCTCGGTGGCGACGACCGGCCCGGGGGCCTTGTCGCGCAGATCGAAGTAGGTGCCGCGGGTCTCGTCCGCGTACTCCTCGTAGTCGTACGCGAAGAAGATCATGGGACGGTCGAGCAGAGCATAGTCGAACATCAAGGACGAATAGTCGGTGATCAGACCATCGGCCAGAGCGAGGAGCGGCGTGATGTCGTGGCCCTGCGAGACGTCGATGACCTTGCCGCGCACCGAGGGCGGAAGGACCACCTGGTTCAGGTAGTGCGAGCGGATCAGCAGGGTGTAGCGGTCGCCGAAGCGGTCCGCGAACTCCTCGACGTCAAAGGGCAGTTCGAACTTCTTGACGGCCCCGGACTCGGAGGCGCGGAACGTCGGCGCGTAGAGCAGCACCTTCTTGTCCGCGTCGATGCCGAGCTGCTCGGCGATCGGGCCCCGGACCCGCTCGCCGGTCTCCGCCTCCTGCTCGCGCGCCGTGACGAGCGCGTCGTTGCGCGGGTAGCCGGTGCGAAGGAGCACCTCGTCGCGCAGCCGGAAGCCGCTGGCCAGAGTGCGCACGTCGTGCTCGGAGCGGATCAGGAAGTGGTCGAAGCGGTCCAGGACCTTCTGGTGGGTGGCCTGGCCGGCCCGGTTGAGCAGCTTCATCTGCGGCACGTCGAAGCCCATGCGCTTGAGCGCGCTGCCGTGCCAGGTCTGGATGTAGGTGGTGCCGGGCCGCTTGGCCAGCTTCATCGGGAAGCCCTGGTTGTCGATCCAGAACTCGGCCTGCGCCAGCGCCCGCAGATACGGGTAGCTCCACCGCTTGACCAGCGTGGCGTCCTTGGGGAAGCCCGTGGGCTTCGCGCCGTCGTAGGACCACACCGCGTCGAACTGCACGCCCTGGCGGCGCATCTCGTCGTAGATCGCCTTCGGGCTGTCGCTGAACTGCTTGCCCATGTGGCTCTCGAAGACCACCAGACCCTTGCGGATCGGCAGCTTGGAGAACGCCTCGTGGTACACGCGGATCTTGGTGTCGCCCGAGTTCAGGTCCTTCTTGGCCTTACGGGCCTTGCGCAGGCCCTTCTTGGCCAGCGAGGCGGCCTTGCTCTGCAGCGCCTCGCCGATCAGCTCCTGGGTGCGGACGGTGGCCTGGCCCTCCGCCGTCAGCAGGTAGGACAGGTTGCCCTTCGCGGAGATCTCCGGCACCAGGCGGTCGGCGACCAGGCGGCTCAGGCGCGGCCGGATGCGCAGCGGGCGCGCCGACTCCAGCTCGATGCGGCCCGCGCCCACGCGGGTCGGCACCTTTTCGCCGTCGACGTCCAGGTTGACCCACACGTCCCAGACCACGTCGATGATGCCGAGCGGCCGCAGCTTGCGGGCCAGATCGGCCTCGGCCGTCCAGTCCAGCGTCTGGCCCGCGTGCTTCAGCGAGGTCAGCGGGAACTTGAAGGACTGCAGGCTGGTGCGGCGGGCCCGGAACTCCAGGGTGCCGCTCAGCTTGGCCCCGGAACGGATCCGGCCCAGCGGATTGACGACCGAGCCGCCGAGCCGCACCTTGCCGCGCCCGTCGTCGGCGTACGAGGTCAGACGGTTGCCGAGCGCCAGCTGGGTCAGCGGGCGGGTGTGGTAGCCGAGGCCGGTCACGTCCAGGAACCTGGCGCCGTCGGCGGTGTCGAGGTGCTCGCCGCACCAGTAGATCCGGCCGTCGCGCTCGATCAGCGGCGACGTCACCGTGTTGCGGCGGATCAGCGCGTCCACGGCCGGCAGCAGGTTGTCCCAGTCGCCCTGCTGGAGCAGGTAGGAGCAGATCGCCTGGATCGGCAGGACGCTGTCGTACGCCTCCGGCGAGAGGTCCGCGAGGTACTCGCGCGACAGCTCGGCGAACTCCGCCCGGTACTCCTCGTCACGGTGCGGCAGGTCACGCAGGTGCAGGACCAGGTCGTGCTTGAGGAACTTGACGTCCTTGGCGAGCCGGAGCCCGTGCAGGTCGTTGTGCTCCAGGAGCGCCTCGATCCGGCGGTGGATCTCCAGACGGTGCTCGTAGTTGGTCATCTCGTGGCGCCGGTTGGTGACCGACTTCACGGCCGCCTTCTCGTGCACGTTCCAGAAATAGACCTGGTTGGGGATGAGGGTGATGCGGTTCGCGGCGAGGTAGGCCTCGGCGATGAACATCAGGTCCTCGTAGAACATGCCCTTGGGGAAGCGCAGGTCGTTGTCGAGGAGGAACTCGCGGCGGTAGCACTTGTTCGTGGACAGCGTGTCCCACACGAACAGGTCGGGGAGCTCGGTGATCGACTCCAGGGTGCGCGTGGTGCGGTACAGCCACGGGTACCACTCGGTGCGCTTCGTGGTGCGGGTGCCCTGCGTGAGGCGTACACAGAGGCCGGAAACAATGTCTGCCTGCGTCTGTTCCGCGGCCTCCAGAAGGTTCCGGCAGGCGTTGTGCTCCAGCACGTCGTCACTGTCCAGGAACATGATGTAACGGCCCGTGGCGTGGCCGATGCCCACGTTGCGCGGCTCGCCGCCGGCGCCGCTGTTCTCGGGCAGCTGGAAGGCGCGGATGCGGCCCGGGTGAGAAGCTTCCAGTGCCCTGGCGACCTCGAAGGAACCGTCGGTGCTGCAGTCGTCGACGATCAGGACCTCGACGCTGTTCAACGTCTGGTCCAAGACCGATTGGACAGCCGTCGGCAGGCGATCTGCGTCGTTGTAAACGATGACGATCACGGAGACGTCAGGCACTGGCACCTCAATCCACTTGTTCTACTCGCAGGCGCTTCAACGCTACCTGGTATTCCTACCGTGCTCTGCAGCCGCCCGGTCGCACCCGGCCACCCGGCAAAAGGGCCGTCGTCAGGCCCGCGCGGGTTTTCCACCCGAATGTGTGGCGGGAAGGCAACCCCCGCGAGCCCCTGCCCCTCTATAAGGAGAAGCGGCGCCGAACCGGGGGCCGCTTCGCCCGTGGGACACTCGACAGGGTGGCCGACGCCCCGCAGGCCACCGGCCCGGGGCGCGGCGGCGGCCACTGGCTCCAGGCCGTCCTCCGCCCGGGAGGGGCTCCCTCGTCACCTGCTCGTACCATACTCCCGGGCTGAAGTCCGGACCGGTGGTGAGCGGTCCGGCACCCGTCACCCTGCTCGCTGTCGCCATCGGTGGGGCGCTCCGCACCCGCACCTGCCGCTCCTCTACTGGAAAGCACTGATGATGAAGCTGTCGGTCGTCGTCCCCTGTTACAACGAAGAAGCGGTCATCGACCAATTCGACGCCAAGACCCGCAGCGTGCTCGACACCCTCGCGATCGAGTACGAGATCTGTTACGTGGACGACGGCAGCCGGGACAAGACGCTCACGCATCTGCGGGCGCTCTCCGAGAAGTACCCGGACGCCACCCGCTACGTCTCCTTCAGCCGCAACTTCGGCAAGGAGGCCGGTATGCTCGCCGGTCTGCGCGAGGCCACCGGCGACGCCGTGGTCATCATGGACGCCGACCTCCAGCACCCGCCGGAGCTCATCGAGCGGATGCTCGGCCTGTACGAGCTGGGGCACGACCAGATCATCGCCCGCCGCACCCGCGAGGGCGACAAGAAGGTCCGCTCCGCCCTGAGCCGCCTCTACTACCGAGCGGTCAACAAGTGGGTCGACGTCGAGCTCACCGACGGTGTCGGTGACTTCCGCATGCTGTCGCGGCCCGCCGTGGACGCGCTGCTCTCGCTCGGCGAGTACAACCGCTTCTCCAAGGGCCTGTTCTCCTGGATCGGCTTCGACACCGTCACCTTCGACTACCAGAACGCCGCCCGCGAGGCCGGCGAGACGAAGTGGAAGTTCGGGTCCCTGCTGAACTACGGCATGGACGGCCTGATCTCCTTCAACAACCGTCCGCTGCGCATCGCGATCTGGCTCGGCCTGACCCTGGTGGGTCTCGCCGCGGTCTACGCCGTGTGGATCGCGGTGGCCGCGATGACCCACGGCGTCGACTCTCCGGGCTATGTCACCCTCGTCGCGATCATCGTCGGCATGGGCGGCGTGCAGATGGTGATGCTGGGCCTGATCGGCGAGTACATCGGCCGCATCTACTACGAGACCAAGCGTCGCCCGCACTTCCTGGTCAAGGAGTCGCACGGCTTCCCGGGCAAGCCCGAGGGCGTCGAGCGGCGCGAGGTCTACCGCAACGGCCAGCCGCACAAGGTGGTCTGATGCCCAGTCAGCTCGGACAGGTGATCCGCTTCGGCTTCGTCGGCGGCGTCAACACCTGCACCTTCTACGCCTTCTACTGGCCGCTGCTGCACCTCGCGCACCTGCCGTACTTCGTGGCGTACACGATCGCCTTCCTGCTCAGCATGGTCGGCTCGTTCTTCCTCAACACCTACTTCACCTACCGCACCAAGCCGACCTGGAAGAAGTTCCTGCTCTTCCCGCTCACCAACGTCACCAACTTCGTGGTGCAGAGCGCGGGCCTGTTCGCCCTGGTGCACTGGGTCGGGATGAACAAGACGATCGCCCCGCTGGTCGCCGCCGTGGTGGCGATCCCGTTCACCTATGTGCTGTCCCGCAAGATCCTGGTGTCGGGGCACCAGGAGGCGAGCGAACCCGAGGCGGTCGCGCCGAAGATCCCGGTGAAGTAGCGGCGCCGCGAGAAGCAAGGGAGGGGGCGGACACCACAGGGTGTCCGCCCCCTCCGTCATCTCCTAGACGTGGTTGCCCGCGCTCTCGTTCCCCGCCGGAGCCCACTCGCCGAACCGGGCCCCCGGCCTGGTCTGGCGGGACGCGTACAGCCGGCCGTCCGTGCCGATCACGGCGAGCACGGCCCGGCCCGCGGAGTCCTGCGCCGCGCCCGGTATGCCCACGAACTGCACGCCCGGGCTCTCCCAGGCCGGCTGCGCCGACTCGTCCGACGACGGCACGACCCGGCCCCCGTCGTCCCGGACCGCCAGGACCAGCGAGCCGCCCTTCCCACCGAGCCGGTACGCGGCGACCCGCCCGTAGCCGCCCGCCGGGGTGCGCCGCGCCACCGTCCACGGGGCACCCGGACCGCCCGGCGAGGCGACGGCCACCTGGGCGGTGCCTGCCTGGCGGTAGACGGCCGAGACGCCGCCCCTGCCGTCCGCGACCAGGCTCACCGCGCTGCCCGCCGGCGTCACACCCGTCGGCGGCGACAGCTTCGGCAGCTCGCCGGGCGCCGGGGACACCCAGTGCAGCACCGTCTTGGCGATCGGGGCCGCCACATGGATGCGGCCCGACGGGTCGACGAGAGCGTCGATCCCCTCCACCACCAGCGGGTGCGGAGGCTGCTTGCCCGGCGGGTGGTCCAGAAGCTGCCAGGGACCCCAGTCCTTGCCGCCCCGCCCGCTGCGCATCGCGACATCGCCCGCCCAGTTCCGCGCGAGGACGTGCACGGTGCCGTCCGGGGCGAGCGCGGTCGCCGGATAGCCCGTCTCCAGCGACTTGTCGGGATTCGCGTCCGGCGTGCCGAGCGAGGTCCACGCGCCGAACCTGGGCACCCCGTCGGCGCCGAGGCCGCTCTGCAGGACGCACACCAGCTCCTTGTGGTGCTTGTTGCCCTTGAACGGCAGGACCGTACGCGTGGCGAACAGCTGAAGCGTGCCGTCCGGGTGGCGCACGACCTCCACCTGCGGGTCGAGCGGCGAGCCCGCGCTGCCCACCACATCGAACGGCCCCACCCACGGGCCCTGCCCGGCCACCCGCTCCACCCAGCAGCGCACCGCGCCGTTGAGCACCGCGAACGCCGCGAGCCGGCCGTCCTTGAGCGGCGCCAGCCAGCGCGAGGTGCCCGGCGCGCGGGTGCGCGTGCCGCGCGCCCAGCCGGCGCCGCCCGCCTTCAGGCCGTTCGGGCCCACCTTGAGGTCGCCGCAGCCCGACGGGTCGCCGCAGTCGCGGTGGTCGACCCAGCCGTACGCGTTCAGGAGCTGCGCGGTGCGCCGGGTGGTCGCCGCGTCCAGGGACGGCGGCGTGTAGTTCGTCGGGTAGCCGAAGTAGTTGGTCACCGACGCGGCACGGCCCTTGCCCGCACCCCAGTAACGCTCCATCGCGGCCTGCATGAAACGGGCCGAGGCGGTGTGGTCCTGGTGGTCCAGGTAGCTCAGCCCGCGCAGTATCGTCGGCGCGCTCATCATCGCCACCGTCTCGCGCGGGGCGTGCAGGGGAGTGGGATCCAGGGTCCGTATCACCGTCGGATTGACCCGCCCGATCGTCGCCACCAGAGCGTCGGTGAGCTGGTCACGCGTGTAGGCGCGGGGCATCCGCACCGGGCTGCCGGTACCCGGCAGCGTCGGCAGCTGCTCGATGGCCCCCAGCCACAGACCCCGCATGCTCACCGGACGCGGCACGCTCACATAGCGCGCCTCGCACAGGCCCATGTAGATCAGCTGGACGTGCGGAGCGGCCTGCAGATAGTGCAGCTCTGAACGGAACCCGGGCAGCAGCTCCACCGGCTCCACCGACCACGGGCTGTTGTCGTCGCCCGTCGCCATCAGCGCGTGGGCGGCGCGCAGCCCGTTTATCCGGGCCCGCGCGAAGCCCGGCCGGTCGGTGGGCAGCGACTTGAACTGCGGGCTCTTGGGCGCCGCGTTGCGCCCGTCCGACTCACCACTGGTCATGCACACCGTGACCGAGAGCGCGCCGCTGCGGATCGACTGCTCCAGGTCCGGGTTCATGAAGTAGATGCCGTCGTCCGCATGCGCGATCACGTGCAGATACGACTGCTCCGACGCGGCCGAGGCGGGCTTCCCGGTCGTCGTCCCGGTGGACGAGCCCTGCGTGCCCGAACCGTCCTGCGGTGCCAGCCACTGCCATCCTCCGTAGGCAAGAGGCGCCGCCACAAGTCCGCCACCGGCGACCTGCAACAGGCGTCTACGAGACGGCGACGACGGCATCCGGCACGCTCCTTGAGGCATCCATGTGAGCCGAGTCCCGCCCTGCGCCCACCATGGAATTGTTCGACTGGTCATCAGAAGGGAGGGCGAAGCGGCTGCGGAGGTTTCACTTCAGACGCTAAATTTGCCCGGCTGGTATGAAACAGCAAGGTACGGACGTGTGCGCTTCAGCACCCCATCGGGCCATGACTTCCCCAGTTTTCGTACTTTGTCGAACTTAAAGGTTCTCTGTGCGGTCACGTTGAGACTGTCCGCCGATTGGAACTTCCAAGCGCCCGACCCTCCTCCTGACATAGATTTCACCGTGTGACAGTGGCAAGGCAGCAGGTGGCACAGGCCCGCAGAATCGTAGTCAAGATCGGATCCTCCTCACTCACCACCGCCTCCGGCGGCCTCGACGCGGACCGGGTCGACGCGCTGGTCGACGTGCTCGCCAAGGCGCGCAGCGGCGGCGAGAAGGAGATCGTCCTCGTCTCCTCCGGCGCCATCGCCGCAGGCCTCGCCCCACTCGGCCTGCGCCGCCGCCCCAAGGACCTCGCCCGCCAGCAGGCCGCCGCCAGCGTCGGCCAGGGCCTCCTCGTCGCCCGCTACACCGCCTCCTTCGCCCGCTACGGCGTACGCGTCGGACAGGTCCTGCTCACCACCGACGACACCAGCCGGCGCGCCCACTACCGCAACGCCTACCGCACCCTCGACCAGCTCCTGGCCATGGGCGCGCTCCCCGTCGTCAACGAGAACGACACCGTCGCCACCGACGAGATCCGCTTCGGCGACAACGACCGCCTCGCCGCCCTCGTCGCCCACCTGGTCCGCGCCGACCTCCTCGTCCTGCTCTCCGACGTCGACGGCCTCTACGACGGTGACCCGTCGAAACCCGGCACCTCCCGCATAGACGAAGTCCGCAGCCAGGCCGACATCGCGCACGTCCAGATCGGCAGCGCGGGCAAGGCCGGCGTCGGCACCGGCGGCATGGTCACCAAGGTCGAGGCCGCCCGCATCGCCGCCGCCGCCGGCATCCCCGTCGTCCTCACCTCCGCCAGCCAGGCCGCCGACGCGCTCGCCGGACGCGCCACCGGCACCCACTTCCACCGCACCGGACGCCGCTCCGCCGACCGCCTCCTGTGGCTCGCCCACGCCTCCACCCCGCAGGGCGCCCTCGTCCTCGACGACGGAGCCGTACGCGCCGTCGTCGAAGGCCACAAATCCCTGCTCCCCGCCGGAATCGCCGCCGTCGAGGGCGACTTCTCCGCCGGCGACCCCGTCGAACTGCGCGACCCCCAGGGCCGGGCGATCGCCCGCGGCCTCGTCAACTTCGACGCCAAGGAGATCCCCCAGCTCCTCGGCCGCTCCACCCGCGACCTCGCCAAGGAACTCGGCCCCGGCTACGAGCGCGAAGTCGTACACAGGGACGATCTGGTCGTCCTGCACCCCTGAAACGGCTGAAAGTCCAGCCATAAGACAGACACCTTCAGGAAAACCACCCCGCGCCCCGCCTCGGGCTGGTCAACTTTGAAGCGGGGGTACACACGGGCCGGCAACCCGCGCAGTACCGCACCACATCGCACACAGCAGCACAGGAGGCCGCCGGTGAGACGAGCGCGCCCGGGGGCGGCGCCCCGAGGGACGACGGCTGAGCGGACCCTGACCAGTGTGGGGACGGGGGCCGACGTCGAACGGAGAGAGGTACCCGAACAGCCCAGGGACACCCCCCGGCTGTGGCACATCACGCTCAGCGTCTCGGGAGCCGAGGCCCCGCTGAAAGAGGTCCGCCGCGGCCTCGAACAGCTCGCCCACGACCACCCGTTCCTGCTGACCAGCCGCTACGCCAACGACCACGCCGAGATCCGCTACTGGGAAGAGGCCCGCGACCTGCACGACGCGGCCGCCGTCGCCCTGCGCCTGTGGGGCGAACACCGCTCCACGGCCAGACTGCCTCCCTGGGAGATCGTCGGCCTCGAAGTCATCGACCGCGGCACCTACCACCAGCGACTCGCCGAGGGATACGGGCCGCCGCCGGCCGCACCCGTGGGCGTCCACCCTTTCTGACCCCGCTCCCCGGCACCGTCTCGGGGAGTGGAATACGGTCAGAACGACCTCCCGGCGCCCATTAGTCTGCGGACATGGCTTCGCACACCCAGCCCTCCCCGGCCGCCGACTCCGACGACATCTCCCCGGTCACCCGGACCGCCCGGCGGGCGCGCACCGCGGCCGCCGAGATCGCGCCACTTCCGCGCGCCGTCAAGGACGAGGCCCTGCTCGCCATCGCGGACGCCCTGGAAGCGCGCAGCGCCGAGATCGTCGAGGCCAACGCCGTCGACGTCGCCCAGGCCCGCGAGGCCGGCACCAGCGAGACCGTCATCGACCGGCTCACCCTCGACCCCGAGCGGATCCGCGCCATCGCCTCCGACGTACGCGACGTGGCGGCCCTGCCCGACCCCGTCGGCGAGGTCGTCCGCGGCTCCACCCTGCCCAACGGCATCGACCTGCGGCAGATCCGCGTCCCGCTCGGCGTCGTCGGCATCATCTACGAGGCCCGCCCCAACGTGACCGTGGACGCCGCAGCCCTCTGCCTCAAGTCCGGCAACGCCGTCCTGCTGCGCGGCTCGTCCTCCGCGTACGCCTCCAACACCGCGCTGGTGGGCGTCCTGCGCGACGCCGTCGAAGGCGCGGGCCTGCCCGCCGACGCGGTCCAGCTCGTACCCGGCCAATCCCGGGACTCCGTACGGGAGTTGATGCGCGCCCGGGGCCTGGTGGACGTGCTCATCCCGCGCGGCGGCGCCTCCCTGATCCGCACCGTCGTCGAGGAATCCACCGTCCCCGTCATCGAGACCGGCACCGGCAACTGCCACGTCTACGTCGACGCCCAGGCCGACCTCGACATGGCCGTCGACATCCTCATCAACTCCAAGGCGCAGCGCCCCTCGGTGTGCAACTCCGCCGAGACCCTCCTCGTCCACCAGGACATCGCGGCCGCCTTCCTGCCGCGCGCCCTGGACGCACTGGCCGACGCCGGGGTCACCGTGCACGCCGACGAGCGGGTGCGGGCCCACGCCGGCGCCTCCAAGGCCACCGTCGTCGCGGCCACCGAGGAGGACTGGGAGACCGAGTACCTCTCGTACGACATCGCCGCCGCGGTCGTCGACTCCCTGGACGCCGCCGTCGCCCACATCCGGCGGTGGACCTCCGGGCACACCGAGGCCATCGTCACCACCTCCCAGGCCGCGGCCCGCCGCTTCACCCAGCTCGTCGACTCCACCACCGTCGCCGTCAACGCCTCCACCCGGTTCACCGACGGCGGCCAGTTCGGCTTCGGCGCGGAGATCGGCATCTCCACCCAGAAGCTGCACGCCCGCGGCCCCATGGGACTGCCCGAGCTGACCTCGACGAAGTACATCGTGACCGGCGACGGTCACATCCGGTAACTGTCTCTCCGGTAGGCGGAGTTCGGCCACTCCCTGCCCAAAAAGACCGGCCGGGGATACTCTGAACGGGTGCCGGACGACGTAGGGGGCGGGCCGTTTCCGGACGGCCGGGAGCCCGACGACGACCACGGGGGCGCGGACGACGACTTCGCCTCCGTGGTGTTCGACGAGGACTTCGTACGCGCCGCCGAGATCCACGAACCCAGTGCCGTAGAGCGACTGCTCGCCGCCGCCCAGGCCCGTGCCGAGGCGGAGGCGGCTCGCGCCCGCGCGGGCGCCGGAGCCCCCGACGACGAGCTCTACGACGACGGCTACGACCCCTACCGCCCCGGCCGCGACCCGGACGACCTCGGCGGCCCCGGCCTGTCCGGCGGCGCCGAAGCGGGCCCCTACGGGCGCCACGGCGGCGCCCTGCGCCCCTACCGGGGCCGGGCCCGCTGGCACCGCCCCATCGCCTGGCTGCTCGCCGTGGTGATGGGCATCGGCATGGTCGCCCTGGCCTTCTCCGCCGTCTACCGAGGCGCCACCTCCGACCACGAGGACAAGGCCCCGCCCCCCGCCACGAGCAACGTCGACAACCCGACGAACGCGGCGGGACCGGCCGTGGGAGGGCCCTCGTCGAACGCCGGAGGCCTGGGCAAAGGCGTAGGCCCTGGCCCGGGCACGAACGGCATGCCCCTGGTACCAGCGGTCTCGGCTTCGGCCTCGGCCGCTTTCGAAGGACCGGCGGTCTCTGCTGCGCCTCGGGTGCCTTAGGGGGGGCGGGTTTCTGTCGGGGCACTGGGGGTGGGGCCCCTCCCCCCCGCCCACCCTCCCCTTCCCCCGCCCACCCCCTGAGCAGCGCCTGAACGCCACCGTGGAAACTCGTCGGAAGTTGTCGTGTACCAGCGCGTTTACGTTTCCCTCACCAGACCTACCCTGAAGGTATGGCAGGGCGTGGAGAGCCACCCGAGGGGACACCGGAGGGCCTCCCCGGCGGTGGTGACGACGAGTACCGGTCCGTCGTCTTCGACGAATCGTTCGTCCGTGCTGCCCGCCTTCAGGAGTTCTCCGCGCAGGAGCGCATGCGCGAGCACGCGCGAGCCGTACGGTCCCGTCCGAGCTGGTCCCTCAGGGCTTCCTCCAAACCCGCCGTCGCGCTGGTGCTGCTCCTCCTCATCGCGTTCAGTACCGCCATCTACATGGGCATCCGGCACCCGTACCAGCCGCCGTCCACCAGCCACCCCGAGCCGCTGCGGATGACCGTGATCCCGCTGGCCCCGCAGGGCCCGGTGCCGGGCGGCGACGCGGAGCAGCTCTTCGCGCACAGTCCGGCCGCCGCGTTCCGGATCGGCGGCTCCGGGATCAACCTGCCCTCGGCCACCAGGACCGAGCACTTCTCCGAGGCGCAGGTGATGAACGCCCTGTCCATCGCCAAGGACTACCTGGTCAAGTCGTCCCTGGACCCCGATGTGCTGGCCGGCGGCCCGGTCCGTCAGATCCGGGTGCTGCTCGACCCCGATCTGATGTCCCAGTTCGACCAGAGCGTGGCCGCCCCGGTCGACGACGGCCGGCACTCCGCCACCGGCTGGCTGGTGCGCTTCGATCCGGCCAAGGTGGTCCTGGCCGACCCCCAGATCCGTGTCCAGGGCTCGATGAGCTACGCGGAGTCCGGGCCGGACGCACTGGACGTCGCCACCGACTATGTCTTCGTCTACGCCCTGCACCCGGCGGGGAACGGCCCGCACACCACCGACGCCTCGCTGTTCACCGTCCGCCGCGAGCTGCACTTCCGGCTCGACCGCGATGACCTGCGGCTGAACCGTACGGAACTGCAGGCCAGCACGGTCGAGGCCGGGCCGCAGGCCTGCTCCGCCGACGTCGCGGCCCAGATGCGGCCGCTCCTCGCCGGGGAGCGGGCGAGCGCGCAGAGCCCGGCCGCCACCGACCCGTACGCGATCGGTCCCGCCCCCGAGTCCGTCTGCGGCACGCTGGCCGCCGGAGCCCAGCCGTCCCCCGCGGCCGGCTGATCCGGCTCGGTCTTCTTCCTCGGTCCTCCTCCTCAGCCCTCCCCGTTGCCGTTCTGCTCCGGCTTGCCGTCGGTCGGCTCCGTGTCCGGTCCGGCCGCCTTGTCCGAGGGGCGCGCACCCGTGCCCGTGAACTTGTCGCGCAGCTTGCCGCCCAGGTCCGCCGTGCCGCCCGCGATGTCGCCGACGAGCTTCATCAGCGGGTCCTTGCTGCTCTTGACCGCGTCGGCGTACGAGGCCGCGGACTCGCGGAAGGAGTCGGTCACCGAGGTGTCCTTGTCCTCGTCGCGGCGGGGGTAGTGACCGTCCATGATCCGCTGGTAGTCGCGGGTTTCCGACCACTTCTTCAGCTCGGCCGCGCGCACCGTGGTGAACGGGTGCGAGCGGGGCAGCACGTTGAGGATCTTCAGCACAGAGTCGCGCAGGTCGCCCCCGGCCTCGTACTCCTCGGCCTGCTCCAGGAACGCGTCCACGTTCATCTCGTGCAGGTGGTTGCCGCCCGCTATCTTCATCAGCCCCCGCATCGAGGCCTGCAGATCCTGGCCCACCAGCAGCCCCGCCCGGTCCGCGGACAGCTCCGACTTGCGGAACCATTCGCGCAGCGCCGTGACGATCGCCATGATCGCGACGTTGCCCAGCGGGATCCAGGCCACCTTCAGCGCGAGGTTGGTGAGGAAGAGCAGGATCGTGCGGTACACGGAGTGGCCGGAGAGGGCGTGGCCCACCTCGTGGCCGACGACGGCGCGCATCTCCTCCTCGTCGAGCAGTTCCACGAGGCCCGTCGTCACCACGATGATCGGCTCGTCGAGACCGATGCACATCGCGTTGGGCTGCGGATTCTGCGTGACGTACATCGGGGGGACCTTCTCCAGGTCCAGGATGTAACAGGCGTCCCGCAGCATGGCGTTGAGGTGGGCGAACTGGGCGTCGCTCACCCGTACCGAGTCGGACAGGAACAGCAGCCTGAGGCTGCGCTCGGGCAGCAGCCCGCTCAGGGCCTTGAAGACGGTGTCGAAGCCGGTCAGCTTGCGCAGCGCGACCAGCGCCGAGCGGTCGGCGGGGTGTTCGTAGGCCCGGGAGGAGATCCCGGGGAACCTGCGCCGCTGCCTGCTCGGCACGTTGTCGTTGATGTCCTCGGTCATGGGTGCCCCCTGTCGTTCGAGTCGTCGGCTCGTCCCCCTGACGACATCCACATTAGGCGGTGGGGTTACCGTGGCCCGGGGGCCTGTGGATAACTTCGAGGAGACCTGCCATGCCGGACGTCGTCACCGCTCTCGCTGCCGCATCCGGCCAGGGGCCGGGCGCACTGCTGCGGATCCTGCTGCTCGGCTCCATGGTCGGAGCGGGCCTGCTGGCCTGGTTCCTGCTGCGCGGATACCGCTCGAACGGTGGCGACGACAACAAGAACGACTGAGTCGGCGTGAGCGTGCCCGGACCGCCCGCATACGATGTGGGCGAAGTCTCCGCCCCGACTCCCGGATAGGTCCTGCCGAAGATGAGCCTCCACAGCACCGCCGCCAACCTGGTCACGCTCGCCGAAGGCGCCGAGCACGGTGGCAACCACGAAAGCCTGCAGCCCTGGATGACGGGTGGCGGCGCGCTGGTCATCCTGCTTCTCCTGCTCTGGGTCACCACCCGCTTCAACCGCGACCGCTGAGTCGGGGCCGAAAAGCCGGGCCAGTAGGCTCTGCACGCATGGGAGAGCAGGAAGTGCCTACCGGTCCGGTGAAGCGACGCATCGGTGTGATGGGCGGAACGTTTGACCCGATCCATCACGGACACCTCGTGGCCGCCAGTGAGGTGGCCTCGCAGTTCCATCTGGACGAGGTCGTCTTCGTACCGACCGGGCAGCCGTGGCAGAAGAGCCACAAGCTGGTCTCCCCGGCCGAGGACCGCTATCTGATGACGGTCATCGCCACCGCGTCCAACCCGCAGTTCTCCGTCAGCCGCATCGACATCGACCGCGGCGGCGCGACGTACACCATCGACACCCTGCGGGATCTGCGCGACCGCAACAGCGACGCGGACCTCTTCTTCATCACCGGCGCCGACGCGCTCGGTCAGATCCTCACCTGGCGGGACGCCGAGGAACTGTTCTCGCTGGCCCACTTCATCGGCGTGACCCGGCCCGGCCACGTACTGACGGACGACGGGCTGCCCGAGGGCGGGGTCTCCCTGGTGGAGGTGCCCGCGCTGGCGATCTCCTCGACCGATTGCCGGGCGAGAGTCGCGCAGGGCGACCCGGTCTGGTATCTGGTTCCGGACGGTGTGGTGCGCTACATCGACAAGCGCCAGCTGTATCGCGGCGAGTGAGTCCAGCCGTACCGCCTGTACGTCGGCGAGTGAGAGAAGGCCACCGGTGAACGACCGCCAGTACGACCCGTACGCACCCCAGGTGCAGCTGGTCGGGTACGACGAGTACGGCCGGCCGGTGTACCAGCAGGTCCAGCCTCACCAGCAGGCGTACGACCCCTATGCGCAGCCCCAGGAACCCCAGCAGCATCAGCAGCAGGGGTACGGCTACGACCAGGCGTACGTCCCGCAGCAGTCGACGTACGACCCGTACGCGCAGCAACAGCCGCAGCAGACCCAGCAGTTCCCCCAGCAGCAGCCTGAGCAGTTCCCGCAGCAGGACTACGGGCACGGCTACGGCACCGCGCAGCAGCCGGCCGTCCAGACGCCCCCCGCGCCCGAGCCGGCGCCGAAGCCGCAGGGCTCGCCCGTGCTGCCCCAGCAGCGGCGGGACGAGCACGCCGAGAGCGGCGGACGGGACTACCGCACCGAGCAGTTCTCGTTCATCGAGGAGCCCGACGAGGACTCCGAAGACGTCATCGACTGGCTGAAGTTCACCGAGAGCCGCAGCGAACGCCGCGAGGAGGCCAAGCGGCGCGGCCGCAACCGCGTCGTCGCGCTCGTCGTGGCGCTCGCCCTGGTCGCGGTGGGTGGTGTCGGCTACCTCTGGTTCGCGGGCAAGCTGCCCGGGCTCTCGTCGTCCTCGGACAGCAAGAAGGGCGGCGCCACCACGGCCGGCCCGCAGAAGCGCGACGTGATCGTGGTGCATCTGCACAACACCAAGGCGGGCGGCACCTCCACGGCGCTTCTCGTCAACAACGTGACCACCAAACAGGGCACTACAGTGCTGCTGCCCAACTCGCTCGCCGTCTCCAATGACGACGGCAGCCGCACCACCCTGGGCAAGTCGGTGGACGCGGACGGCTCGCAGGGCACCCGGGATTCCCTCTCCACGCTCCTCGGCACCAAGATCACCGGCACCTGGCGCCTGGACACCCCGTACCTGGAGAACCTCGTCGACCTCGTCGGGAACATCGACATCACTACGGATGCGGACGTTCCCGGGGCCAAGGAGGGCGGCGACCCGGTGGTGAAGAAGGGCGCCGACCAGACGCTCACCGGTCAGATGGCCGTCGCCTACGCCACCTACCGCGGCCCCGGCGAGGCCGAGGCCAAGCAGCTCCAGCGGTTCGGCGCGGTGATGTACGGGGTGCTGCGCAAGATCTCCGACGACCCCAAGGCCGCCACCATCACCGTCCAGACGCTCGCGCAGATCCTCGACCCGTCGCTGCCCGAGAGCGACCTCGGGGCCTCCCTCGCCAAACTCGCCGAGCACGCCAAGATCGGCGCGTACAAGACGGCGGTCCTGCCCGTGCAGCCCGACGGCACGCTCAGCCAGCAGGCCAGTGACAGCGTGGTCAAGGACGTCCTGGGCGGCCAGCTGGGCGGCGGGGGGTCCGGCCAGGGCTCGGCGGTGCGGGTCGGTGTCAAGAACGCCGGCGGCAACCCCAAGAGCGCGGAGGCCGCACGGGTCGCCCTGATCAACGGAGGCTATGCGTTCGTCGACGCCGGAAACTCGGGCACGGAGGCCACCTCGCAGGTCCTGTACGCGGATGAGAAGAACAAGGCGAAGGCCGTCGAGGTCGCCAAGACCCTCGGCCTGCCGGACAGCGCGGTCAAGCAGGGCAAGGCGGCCGCCAACGCGGATGTGTCGGTCGTCATCGGAAAGGACTACAAGGCGCCGCAGTGAGGTGCCCGGGGTAATCCTTTCGGGGCTGTCGGCGGTCCGTGAGATCCTGGAAATCGATCCGATTGGATCTGACCGCCGACGAAAGCCTGCTTGTGACCGCCACGGACCGTTCCATCGAGCTCATCACCGCCGCCGCTCAGGCGGCCGCCGACCGGCTCGCGCACGACATCATCGCGTACGACGTCAGCGATGTGCTGTCGATCACCGACGCCTTCCTGCTCGCCTCCGCTCCCAACGACCGCCAGGTCAAGTCGATCGTCGACGAGATCGAGGAGCGCCTCAACAAGGAGCTCGGCGCCAAGCCGGTGCGCCGCGAGGGCGACCGCGACGCCCGCTGGATCCTGCTCGACTACGTCGACATCGTCGTGCACGTCCAGCACAGCGAGGAGCGCGTCTTCTACGCCCTGGAGCGGCTGTGGAAGGACTGCCCCGAGCTGCCGCTGCCGGACGACGCCATGAAGACGCGCGGCAAGGCCGCCGAGCACGCCGCGCTGACCACCGGCGCCGACGAAGCGGACGGTGAGCTGAGCTGAACAGCACCACCAAGGGCGGCCGGGGCCGCCGGATAGTCCTGTGGCGGCACGGCCAGACGGCCTGGAACCTGGAGCGCCGCTTCCAGGGCTCCACGGACATCGAGCTGACCGAGACCGGAATCGGCCAGGCACACCGGGCCGCGCGCCTGCTTGCCGCGCTGAAGCCGGACGCGATCGTCGCCTCCGACCTTCAGCGGGCCGCTGCCACCGCCGCCGAGCTGGCGGCCGTCACCGGCCTGCCGGTCGAGCACGACTCGGCCCTGCGCGAGACGTACGCGGGCGCCTGGCAGGGGCTCACGCACGAGGAGATCGTCGGCCAGTACGGCGAGCAGTACGCGGCGTGGAAGCGCGGCGAGCCCGTGCGCCGGGGCGGCGGCGAGCTGGAGACCGAGGTCGCCGACCGGGCCGCCCCGGTCGTGCTGCGCCATGCCGACAAGCTGCCCGACGGCGGCACCCTCGTCGTCGTCAGTCACGGCGGCACCATCCGCACCACCATCGGCCGGCTGCTCGGCCTGGAGGCGCACCACTGGGAGGGCCTTGGCGGGCTCACCAACTGCTGCTGGTCCGTCCTCGGCGAGGGCGCCCGCGGCTGGCGCCTGCTCGAGCACAACGCCGGAACGCTGCCCGAGCCGGTCCTCGGCGACGACGACTAACCGCTGCTCAGGGGCGGTGACAGCCGGATTTCACTTTCCGGCAGGTCACAGGCTAGAGTTCTTCTTGTTCGCAGCGCGGGACCGCCGAAGAAGCGGAAACAAGGCGAACAGCGGGGCTATAGCTCAGTTGGTAGAGCGCCTGCATGGCATGCAGGAGGTCAGGAGTTCAATTCTCCTTAGCTCCACAATCGGATCCCGTCCCCTCGTGGGGGCGGGATCTTCTTGTTGTCCACCCCCGGTGGCCGGTCTCGTACGGCGACAGCACTGACCCCCTTGCGAGGACATGGCAGAATCGGGACGGCCGGAGGGGGACGACGGACCGAACGGGAGGGAGCGCGCGATGCCCGCTAGTCGCGAAGAATTCCCGGAACCGCCCGGCGGGCCCGAAGCCGCGTCGCACGGCGCCTGCCTGAGCTGTCCCTCCTGTGGCTCCCTCCACGTCGCGCAGATGCTCGGCGACAACGGCGGGGTGTCCTACGTGTGCACGGCCTGCGGCCACAGCTGGAGCTGAACATGGGTGCACACAGGCGGAAATGCGACTGGTGCGGCAGCGGTACGCCCATCGTCAGGGACATGGATCCGGTCAACACCGACTATCAGTACTGGTGCGAGGAATGCGCCAGGGCGCTGATCATAAAGGGCGACCCGATCGAGACGTATCGGGAGCTCGAAGGGGAGCCGATCTACGGCCGCCTCCTCGAGGCGCACTGCACGCTCAAGCGCTTCTACTCCTTCGCCACGGCCTGAGCGCCGCCAGGACGAGGAAGCACGTCCCGGCCGGCGGACAGAGCGCCGAGAGCGCCATCCAGCCGCCGCCCTGGGCGAGTTCGGGACGGCCCGTGCCGTGCGGGACCCACCACAGCGCGTACGAACCGAAGACGGTGCCGAGCAGCGCCCGGCGCGAGCCCTCCACCGCGACGTCCAGAAGCGCAGCGAGTCGTGCGGGAGCGCGACTGCCGCGTCGCCGTGGCCGCGCAGAACGCCCCGGCGGCCTTGATGGTCATGCCCAGGCGAAAGTTCCCGGCGCCGCTCCTTGTCCGTACGACGGCGGTGATCAGCAGGAACAGCGCGAACAGGGCGGGCGTGAGCTTTCAGCGCGGCGGCCAGACCGATGCCGGCGCCCGCCCAGCGGTGGCCCTGTCGACCGGCGAGGTCCCACAGCACCGCGACGGCGATCCACAGCGCGGCCCCGGGACGCGTCCGGCCCGCGAGCCGCAGCGACAGATGGGCAAGGGCGAGCAGCCTCCCCAGAGCGGTGTGCGCGAGTACCTTCACGGTCACGAAGGCGGATGCTTCCGTCCTTATCCGTACAGAACGGAAACCGATTTGGTGAAGTACCGGGGGGACCGTGTAATGTTCTCGATGTCGCCGCGGGAAACCGGGCGGCGGGAAAGCAAGGGGCTATAGCTCAGTTGGTAGAGCGCCTGCATGGCATGCAGGAGGTCAGGAGTTCAATTCTCCTTAGCTCCACAATAGAGAAGGCGGGCCATCCGAATCGGATGGCCCGCCTTCTTGTTGCGCCTCCCTCTCTGATCGTTACGCCGCCCCCTGGGGCGGCGTAACGATCAGAAGCGGTCAACTCCGGCCGCTGCCCAGGGCCTTGCGGGGAATCTGGGGAAGCGCGGCCGGGGCCTGCTCGATCCGGAGCGCCAGTGCCGGGCAGCGGCGCACGGCCCGTTGGGCGCGCCCCCGCAGATGCATCGGCACGGTGGCATCTGCGACGAGCGGGTAGCCGTCGGGGCCGAGCCGGATCAGCTCCGGCACGATGTCCGCGCAGAGCCCGTGGCCCTCGCACAGCGTCCAGTCGACAAGGACCTTCTCGCCGCTCGGCACGCCTTCCTCCTGGTAGCCGGGCGAGGGCAGCGGCAGCACGCCCACGGTCGGCCGGCCGCAGCCCCCCGCCAGCACATGGGCCGCCAGGTCGTCCGTGAACGCCGCGAGCGTCGAGGCGAGGAAGCGGGCCGAGCCGTCCGGATGCTTGCAGGCGCCGCGGCCCTTCACCGCCCCCGTCACCTCGCGCAGCGCCTCCAGGGCGGCCGGGCCACCGCCGTTCAGCACATCGGCGAGCCCTCCCGCGGCGGCCGGCAGACCCAGCCTGCACGGGCCGCACTGGCCCGCCGTCTCGGCCGCCAGCCAGTTGGCGACCCGCAGCGCCTCGCCGAGCGCACAGGTCTCCGTGCCGATCGGCAGGATCGCGCCTGCCCCCAGGGCGCCGCCGAGTGCCGAGAGCGAGGCCCGCGAGACGGCCGCGTCATGGGCGGCCACCGAGTTCAGCCAGCTGCCGTGATAGCCGCCGGTCAGCACACCCTGGGGCAGCGAGGGCGCCCCGGCCAGCTGGAGGACGTAGCGCAGCGGCACCCCCGTGGGCACCTCGACGACCATCGGGCGGGCGACCGCCCCGGACAGCGTGAGCAGCACAGTGCCGGGCTCGGTCGGCTCGCCGGTGTTGCAGAAGCGGCGCGGGCCGAGCCGGGCGGCCACCGCGAGCTGGGCGTACGTCTCCGCGTTGGAGAGCAGCGTCGGGGCGCCGCCCACGCCCGATTCGGCGGCCCGCTCGCGGCGGCCCGGCGGCAGGGCGGGGCCACCGTCCACCGCCCGGATCACCGCGGAGGCCTCGCCGGACACCATGCGCTCGGGGGTTCGGACCACGCGGGCGCGCAGGGGGGAGCTGCGCTTGTCGGCGAGGCCGCGCTCGGCGAGGGCGGCGCGCACGGAGGCCTCCGTGGAATCGCGGGTCACGGCGACGACCAGGGTGCGGGCACCAAGGGCCTCTGCGGCCAGCAGAGCGCCGTCCAGGACGAGATGGGGGGCCCGGCACACCAGGACGGTGTCCTTGCGGCAGGCGGGCTCGCCCTCGCTCGCGTTGACGACGACGACCGGGCGTATCCCGCGCCGGATCGCGGCGGAGGCGACCGCGCGCAGCTTGCGGCCGAAGGGGAAGCCCGCGCCGCCGCGGCCGTTGAGGGCGATGTCGTCGGCGAGTTGGGCCAGGCGTTCGCCGTCGACCGGCTTCAGCGGACCGTGCACCTTGAGGTGCATCGGCAGGGCGAGGCGCTCGACGAGATCGAAACCCGCGGTCAGATGGGGCAGGCCGACGACGCGGACTTCGGGAACATCGGGGAGGGGGGTGTTCATGGTCGTACTCCTGCTGTTGCGGGCACCGTCACGGGCGTTCTCGGGAGGCCGAGCCCGGCTGGGAGTGCCAGGGCTCGCCGGCGGCCGGCGGCTGGTACGGCGTGGACGGCGCGGGGGAGGGCAGCGGCTCGGGGGGCCGCGGCGAGGGCGCGGGCCAGCGGGCGGCCGGGGGCGCGGACGGGGCCAGGGAGACGGCGCGGTAGGCCGCCGAGATGCCCGTGCCCGCGTCGCCGCCGCGGACCTCCTGCCCGGCGGCCGGACGATAGCGGGGCAGCGCCTCGTGCGGAGGCTCGTACAGGGCGTGCGCCTGCTGGAACTGCGCCTCCTGGAACTGCGGCGCCTCTTCGAGGGCTTGGTACGCAGGCTGCGCTCCGGGGAGCTGCTGCGTCGGCTGCGCCTCATAAGAGGGCTCGTAGGAAGGCTCGTAGGAGGGCGGCTCGTAAGCCTCATAAGAGGGCGGCGTCGCGGGACGCGGCGGCACGGCGGGCTCCGCGGGCTCGCTCTCCGAACGTGGCCGGAAGGGCGCGAGCCGGTCGGCGATCCGGCGCTTCACCGGGCGCGGCAGCGCGCGTACGGCCAGCGCGCTCGCCACTCCCGCCAGCGACAGGCCGTACATCACGACCACCCAGGAGGCCGGCGGGCGTCCCGCGTACAGGCCGTGCATCAGGGCGAAGCACCAGGCCGGGTAGGCCAGCATGTGTACCGCGCGCCAGCGTGCCGCGACGCGGCCCGGGGTGGCGAAGGCGCTGCGCATCGCGCCCGTGACGGCCGTGAGGATCATCAGGATCCCGGCGAGTGAACCGAAGCCGATCAGGCCGGACGCGCCGGTGATGCCGAGTCCGAACGGGACCACCGCGCCGAGCAGCCCCACATGGCCGATCGCGATCTTGACGGTGACGTGCAGCAGGAGGAAGCCGATCGAGGCGATCGCGGTCGCCCGGTGGACGGCCTGCGCCATGAGGCGGTCACGTGTGGTGAGGAGCAGTCGGTCGGTGGCGAGCAGGCCCCAGGCGACGGAGGCGGTCAGCGAGACCAGCGACAGGACACCGGCGGTGAAGTCCAGGGCGGCGCGCAGCCCGTCCGAGGAGAGCAGTGCCAGTGGCGGTATGAGCAGGGCGACGACGCCCAGTGCTGCCGCGGAAAGCCCGCCCCGGCGGGCCGGGCGGCCCCGTGCCGGATTCTGGCGCGGGCGGTGCGGGTTGAGCGGATTGCGAGATTTCATGGTGGGGCGACTCCGAATGGTTCGGCAAAGCGGTCCCGTGGCGGCATGCTAGGTCGCCCCATACCAGCCGGTACGGGGTTTGAGCGGTTGCCCCAGAAGAGGGGGGTACGCGGAGTAACCTCGCCCTCGGCACCCCCAGGGGGTAGGCCCCGGGCACCCCCCACGGGTACTCCGTGCGGGCCTTGCGGGGCCTGCGGTACCCTGACGCCATGCGTGCCGTACGCCTTCTGCTTAGCGAGCCGCGCTGAACACTCCCGACCGATGAAGAGATCCGGTCGGACTCGGCGCGGCGCCCCCTCCTGTGCGAGGGGTTTTTTCGTTTGGCGATTCGATGGCGGATCGACGGACGAACGCTCGTAACCGCTGGCAGAGACGATCGATGGAGCTTTGAGGACATGAGCGAGACGAACACCGCTGCCGCCGCAGAGACGGCCGCGCCGCACCGCTACACGGCGGCCATGGCCGCCGACATCGAGGCACGCTGGCAGGACTTCTGGGACGCCGAGGGCACCTACGCGGCGCCGAACCCGGCCGGTGACCTGGCCGGGGATCCGGCGGTCGTCGCGCGGCCCAAGAAGTTCATCATGGACATGTTCCCGTACCCCTCGGGCTCGGGCCTGCACGTCGGCCACCCGCTGGGCTACATCGCCACCGACGTGTACGCCCGCCACCAGCGGATGACCGGCCACAACGTGCTGCACACGCTGGGCTTCGACGCCTTCGGCCTGCCCGCCGAGCAGCACGCGGTCGCCACTGGCACGCACCCGCGGGTCTCCACCGAGGCCGCCATGGACAACATGAAGCGGCAGCTGCGCCGGCTGGGCCTGGGCCACGACAAGCGCCGGTCGATCGCGACGATCGACCCGGAGTACTACAAGTGGACCCAGTGGATCTTCCTGCAGATCTTCAACTCCTGGTACGACGCCGACGCGCAGCAGGCCCGCCCGATCGCCGAGCTGGTCGCCGCGTTCGAGAACGGCACCCGCGAGGTCCCCGGCGGCCGTGACTGGGCCGCGCTGAGCGCCGCCGAGCGGTCCGACGTCCTGGGCGAGTACCGCCTGGCGTACGCCTCCGACGCGCCCGTCAACTGGTGCCCCGGCCTGGGCACCGTCCTGGCCAACGAGGAAGTCACCGCCGACGGCCGTTCCGAGCGCGGCAACTTCCCCGTCTTCAAGTCCAAGCTGCGCCAGTGGAACATGCGCATCACCGCCTACGCGGACCGCCTGCTGGACGACCTGGACGCGCTGGACTGGCCGGACGCCATCAAGCTGCAGCAGCGCAACTGGATCGGCCGCTCCGAGGGCGCCCGCGTCGACTTCAAGGTCGGCGACACCGACGCCATCACCGTCTTCACGACCCGTCAGGACACCCTGTTCGGCGCCACCTACATGGTGCTGGCCCCCGAGCACGAGCTGGTCGACACGATCGTCCCGGCCGCCTGGCCCGAGGGCACCCACGACGTGTGGACCGGCGGGCACGCGAGCCCCGCCGAGGCCGTCGCCAAGTACCGCGCGTTCGCCGCCTCCAAGTCGGACGTGGAGCGCCAGGCCGACGCCAAGGAGAAGACCGGCGTCTTCACCGGCGCGTTCGCCGTCAATCCCGTCAGCGGCGAAAAGGTTCCCGTCTTCATCGCCGACTATGTGCTGATGGGCTACGGCACCGGCGCGATCATGGCTGTACCGGCGCACGACACCCGTGACTTCGCCTTCGCGCGCGCCTTCGAGCTGCCCATGCGCTGCGTCGTGCAGCCGTCCGACGACCGCGGCACGGACGCCTCGACGTGGGACGAGGCGTTCGCCTCCTACGAGGCGAAGCTGGTCAACTCCGCCAACGGCGAGATCTCCCTGGACGGCCTGGGTGTCGTCGAGGCCAAGGCGAAGATGACCGACTGGCTGACCGAGCGCGGCATCGGCGAGGGCACCGTCAACTTCCGCCTGCGCGACTGGCTGTTCAGCCGCCAGCGCTACTGGGGCGAGCCCTTCCCGATCGTTTACGACGAGGACGGCGTCGCCCACCCGCTGCCCGAGTCGATGCTGCCCCTGGAGCTGCCGGAGGTCGACGACTACTCGCCGCGTACCTTCGACGCGGACGACGCCGACACCTCGCCGGAGACCCCGCTGTCCCGCAACGAGGACTGGGTCAACGTCGAGCTGGACCTGGGCGACGGCGTGAAGAAGTACCGCCGCGAGACCAACACCATGCCCAACTGGGCCGGTTCCTGCTGGTACGAGCTGCGCTACCTGGACCCGCACAACAGCGAGAAGCTGGTCGACCCGGCCATCGAGCAGTACTGGATGGGCCCGCGCGAGGGCATGCCGACCGGTGGCGTCGACCTGTACGTCGGCGGTGCCGAGCACGCCGTGCTGCACCTGCTGTACGCGCGCTTCTGGTCCAAGGTGCTGTTCGACCTGGGCCACATCTCGTCGGCCGAGCCGTTCCACAAGCTGTACAACCAGGGCATGATCCAGGCGTACGTCTACCGGGACAGCCGCGGCTTCCCGGTGCCGGCCGCCGAGATCGAGGAGCGCGACGGCAAGTTCTTCTTCGAGGGCGAGCCGGTCAAGCGCGAGCTGGGCAAGATGGGCAAGTCCCTGAAGAACGCGGTCACTCCGGACGAGATCTGCACCGAGTACGGCGCCGACACCCTGCGCCTGTACGAGATGGCTATGGGCCCGCTGGACGTCTCGCGCCCCTGGGACACCCGCGCGGTGGTCGGCCAGTACCGGCTGCTGCAGCGGCTGTGGCGCAACATCGTCGACGAGGCGACCGGCGAGGTCACCGTCACCGACGCCGAGCCCGACGAGGCGACGCTGCGTGCCCTGCACAAGGCGATCGACGGCGCGGGCGGCGACCTGGCGGGGCTGCGCTTCAACACCGCCATCGCCAAGATCACCGAGCTGAACAACCATCTGACCAAGGCGGGCGGCCCGCTGCCGCGGCCGGTCGCCGAGCAGCTGGTGCTGCTGATCGCGCCGCTGGCCCCGCACATCGCCGAGGAACTGTGGCGCAAGCTGGGCCACACCGACTCCGTGGTGCACCGCGACTTCCCGGTCGCCGACCCCGCGTACGTCGTGGACGAGGCCGTGACCTGCGTCGTCCAGATCAAGGGCAAGGTCAAGGCGCGCCTGGAAGTGCCTCCGTCGATCTCCGACGACGAGCTGGAGAAGCTGGCGCTGGCGGACGAGGCCGTCGTCGCGGCACTGGCCGGCGCGGGCATCCGCAAGGTCATCGTGCGCGCGCCGAAGCTGGTGAACATCGTCCCCGCGTAAGGGCCGAAACGGTACTGGGGGCTTTCCCCTACGGGCAGGTTGGGGGTTCCAGGGGAACCCACGGCCTGCCCGTTCCGTTTACGGTGGAGGGGACGATGCCGACCAACCTGGGGGACGTTCATGGAAGCCGCGATCCTGATCCTGGCGCTGCTGTTCGTCGCTTTCGTGGTGCTCGGCGTGTACGTGACGGCCAAGGTGGTCGGCGCCGCCAAGCGCGGAGTGGAGCGCACGGTCACGCAGGCCCGCAGGACCGTCGAGGACACCACGCTGCGCGCGAAGAGCGTGGGCCAGCCGGGCGTCGCGGGCCAGCTCGCCCAGCTGCGGCTTTCGCTGCGTACGTCGATGCGGGCCACGCAGGACGCGCTGCACGCGCGCCTCGCCGAGGACGAGTCCCTCAAGGAGTCGCTCGCCCTGTTCGAGCGGCTCAGCGGGCACGGCCATGAGCTGGACGCCGAGCTGAGGCGCCTGGAGCGCGAGCCGGACAAGCGCAAGATCGCGGACCGGATGCCGGAGCTCCGTGAGCGCACCGAGCGGATCACGCACTCCGCGGACTCGCTGCGCTGGGCCGCGCTGGACCGGGCACGGCAGTTCGCCGACGACGACCTCGCCTCGCTCAGTGAGCAGATCGAGATGGAGTCGGGAGCGCTGCGGGACTGGTCGACCAAGGGGCCGACCAACGGCGAGTCCGTCTCCTGGGACGACCTTTCGGACAACCCCGCGCCCGCGCAGAGCAAGCCGTCGCCCTCCCCGTCGCCGGAGCGGGGCGCGCAGACGCGGCCCGAACCACCGGCCCAGGCACCGCAGGCGATAGGCGCCGCCGAGTCGCCGGTGACGTACCCGTGGCAGAAGTCGCCGCGGCCCGAAACCACGAGCTGACCCGGCGAACACCAGGTCGAGGCGCTGGAACAGGGCGTCCGGCGCTGACCCGAACTGATCATTCCACCAGGGCCGGACTGCCGTCCGGCAGCCTCGGCGGGTAACCTCCCGCTCATGTCCCGCCATGTCGCGATCGTCACCGATTCAACGGCCTATCTGCCGCCGCAGACGATGGAGCGGCACAGCATCACCGCAGTGCCGCTGACCGTTGTCCTGGGCGACCAGGCGCTGGAGGAGGGCACCGAGATCTCGGCCCGCTCGCTGGCGCTGGCCCTGCAAAAACGGCGCCCCGTCACCACTTCCCGGCCCAGCCCCGAGGTATTCGCGGCCGCCTACCGCAAGGTCGCCGAAGCCGGGGCGAGCGGGATCGTCTCGCTGCACCTCTCGGCCGAGTTCTCCGGCACCTATGACGCCGCCGTGCTCGCCGCCAAGGACGCCCCGGTGCCGGTGCGGGTGGTCGACACCGGGATGGTCGCGATGGCGCTCGGCTTCTGCGCACTGGCCGCGGCCCAGGTCGCGGACGCGGGAGGCGCGCTGGACGAGGCGGTGGCCGCAGCGGAGAAACGCGCCGGCGAGACCTCCGCCTTCTTCTACGTCGACACCCTGGACTACCTGCGCCGCGGCGGCCGTATCGGGGCCGCTCAGGCACTGCTCGGCTCGGCCCTGGCGGTCAAGCCGCTCCTCCAGCTCGACGGCGGCCGGATCGACATGCTGGAGAAGGTACGCACCGCCTCGAAGGCCATCGCCCGGCTTGAGGAGATCGTGGTCGACCGGGCCGGGAGCAGCCCGGTCGACATCGCCGTGCACCATCTCGCGGCACCGGAACGCGCCGCCACCCTCGCCGACCGGCTGAGGGCACGGGTGCCGGGCCTGGTCGACCTGTACACGAGCGAGGTCGGAGCGGTGATCGGCGCGCACACGGGGCCGGGGCTGCTGGGGGCGATCGTCTCATCGCGTTGAGGCGGGTGAGCCCGGTTCGAGGCCGTCGGGTCGGCCGCGCCGAGGCGGGTATGGGGTGGATCGGGGCCGTCGGGTCGGCCGCGCCGAGGGCCGTCGGCGTGCCGTGGCCGCCCCGCTGAGCGGTCCGGATCGGGCCGGACTCCCTCGTACGGGTGGCGGAGTTGTCCACAACTCGCTGGCCGTCCACCGGAATTGGGCCTGTTCGGCGGGCTCGCGCTCGGGTGCCTAACGTCTCGTGACATGGCACTCCGATCACCACGCACCGCCACGAGCGGACCGGGCCGGGCACCCGGCTCCGACGGTCGGGCCCGCCCGGGCCATGGCCGCCGAAGCAGCACCGCCCAGGCCCATGTCTCCGCCCTGACCGCACGCAGGCGCGCGGACGCGCTGTTCCTCCCGCCGCCACCGGGCACGGCGGCCCCGCCGCACGAGCCCGCCGCCCCGACGGCGCGCACTCTCGGGGAGTCGGCACTGGCACCTCCGCCTGTACCCGAGCGGGCTGTCCCGGGGACGCCCGCCCCGCCGGAAGGAGGTCTGGCCGGTCCTGGTGTACGGGAGCGGGCCTGGGTGGCGGTGCGGGAACGGCTGCCGGTGTGGGCCCAGTTGAGGTTCGGTCTCGCACCGCGCAGCCTGGCCGCGCTGTGTGTGGTGCTGGTGGTCGCGGCGGGGTTCGCCGTGCACCACTTCTGGGCCGGGCGCCCGCAGTCCGTACGAGCCCCTGACCTGGTCGGCGGGCCGGGCCCGACGCTGCCCGGGGCGAAAAGCGCGGGCGGCAGCGCATCGGGACGTGGGGCGAGCGCCGAGGCGACGCCCCGGCCGGTGGCCAACGCGGTGCCGTCGCCGGCCGGAGTGCTCGTGGTGGACGTCGGCGGGAAGGTGTGGCGGCCGGGGATCTACCGGCTGCCCGCCGGATCGCGGGTCGCCGATGCGCTGGCCGCGGCGGGTGGGGTGCGCGACGGCGCCGATCTGACCGGCCTCAACCGGGCACGCCTGCTCACGGACGGCGAGCAGGTGCTGGCGGGAGTGCCGGGCGCGGCGCCTTCCGGGACGGGCGGCGGTGCCGGCACCGGTGCCGGCGGTGGCGTGGGCGGATCGAGCGGGCCGGTCAGTCTGAACTCGGCTTCGGTGGAGCAGTTGGACGGGCTGCCCGGCGTCGGTCCGGTGCTCGCGCAGCACATCGTGGACTACCGCGCCCAGCACGGTGGCTTCCGCTCCGTCGATGAACTGCGGGAGGTCAATGGGATCGGCGAGCGCAGGTTCAACGATCTGCAACCCCTGGTGCGGCTGTGAACCGCCTGGAGATCCATGCCGAGTCGGGCCACCGGCTGGGCGCGGCCAACCCGTACCGCGAAGGGCCGGCGGACCTGCGCCTGATCGGCCCGGCGCTGGGGGCGTGGGGCGGCGCGGCCGTTGCGCTCAACTCCTCGTCAGATGAAGCGAGTTGGAGTGTCGTGGTGTGTCTCGCCGCGGCAGGGGTGCTGATGGCGCCGGTCGTCCGGCGGGCTCTGGCGGGGTGGATCTCGGGCGCGGGGTTACGTGCAGTACGCGAGCGGGGCCGGGAGGAGGACGGCCGTCACGCCGGTGCAGTGGGCGAGGCTCACGGGACAGTGGGCGGCGGTGGGGTCTGGGGGTATCGAGGCGCCGTCGCGGGGGTGTTGGTCTGTGCGGCGGCCGGGATCGTGGCCGGGGGGCTGCATGCCGCCGAGGTGCGGCGGGGGCCTCTGCCGGGGCTGGCACGGGAGTTCGGGCAGGCCACGGTGGAGTTGACGGTCCGGGGGGACCCGAGACCGACGCGGTCCGCCGGGTGGGGTGGCGCCTCGGTCGCGGTGGATGCCGAGGTCGAGCGGGTCCTCGGGCCGGGCGGCAAGGTCGAGCGGGTCCATACACCCGTCCTCGTCATCGCGCCCGCGAGCTGGCAGGGGCTGCTGCCGTCCACCCGGGTGCGGGTGACCGCGCGGCTCGCGCCGGGCGACGGGAAGATCGCCGCCCTGCTCAGGGCCCCGAACGGGCCGCCCCGTATCACCGGGCCGCTGACTGCCGTGCAGCACTGGGCCGGTGGGCTGCGGGGCGGGCTGCGCGAGGCGGCCGGAGGGCTTGCGCCGGATGCGCGGGCGCTTGCTGCCCGGCCTGGTCGTCGGCGACACGTCCCGGGTGACGCCCGAGCTGCGCGCCGCCTTCGAGTCGACCGACCTCATGCATGTCATGGCGGTATCCGGAAGCAACTTCGCGATCATGCTGGCTCTGTTGATCGGATCGCCGGGGAAGGCTCTGCTGGCCGAGCGGGGTGGCCTCGCGCCGCGGCTCGGGATCTCCCTGAGGGCGACCGCACTGCTGGGAGGGGCGCTCGCGCTTGCCTTCGTCGTGGTGTGCAGGCCGGAGCCGAGCGTGCTGCGGGCCGCCGCATGCGGTCTGGTCACGCTGCTGGCGATCGGTACGGGCCGGCACAGATCGCTGATCCCCGCGCTGGCGGCCGCCGTCCTGCTCCTGGTGCTGTACGCGCCCGAACTGGCCCGGAGTTACGGGTTTCTGCTGTCGGTGCTCGCGACCGGGGCGCTGCTCACGATCGCGCCGGGATGGGCCGCGGCACTGCGGCGGCGTGGGGTGCCGGCCCGGCTCGCCGAGGTGCTGGGCGCGGCGGGAGCGGCGCAGGCGGTGTGTGCTCCGGTGGTGGCCGTGTTCGCGGCGCGGGTCAGTCTGGTCGCGGTGCCCTGCAATCTGCTGGCCGAGCCGGCGGTGGCGCTGGCGACGTTCGCGGGCTTCGCCGCACTGGCCGCCGCGCCGATCGTGATGCCTCTCGCCAAATGCTTTGCCTGGAGCGCGGGTTGGCCCACGGGCTGGATCGCGTCGGTGGCCCGCACCGGAGCGGCCCTGCCCGGGGCGGAGTCGGGATGGCCGGGCGGCTGGCGCGGGGGAGCGCTGCTCGCCGTCGTCACCGCAGTGGGGGTACTCGTGGCGCGGCGGCTGCCCCGGTACCCCTGGGCGGCCGCGGCGCTGGCGCTCGTTCTGCTGCTCGCCGTGATGCGGCCGGCCCCGCTGACCAGGATCGTCACGGGCTGGCCGCCGCCGGGCTGGTCGTACGCCATGTGCGATGTGGGGCAGGGTGATGCCACGGTGCTGGCCGCCGGGGCGGGCGCGGCGGTGGTGATCGACACCGGGCCCGAGGCCCTGCCGGTCGACCGCTGTCTGCACGAGCTCGGGGTGAACCGCATTCCGCTGCTCCTCCTCACCCACTTCCATGCCGATCATGTGGGCGGCCTGGCAGGGGTGTTGCGGGGAAGGTCCGTCGGGCTGATCGAGACGACGGGGTTCGCGGATCCGCCCGACCAGGCGGCGTTCGTACGGCGCACCGCCGCCGCGGACGGGGTACCGGTGGTGGCGGCCGCGTACGGGGAACGGCGGGAGCTGGGCGGGCTTTCGTGGGAGGTGCTGTGGCCGCCGCCCGAGCCCGGTCCGGTGCCGGACGGGCCGAACGACGCCAGCGTCACGCTGCTGGTCCGCACCGCCGCCGGGCTGACCCTGCTGTTGCCCGGCGACCTCGAACCCCCATCGCAGCGCGGGCTGTTGAGGCGCAATCCGGAGCTCGCGCGGGTGGACGTCCTCAAGGTCGCCCACCACGGCTCGGCACACCAGGACCCCGCCCTGCTCGGAGCCGTACGTCCGAGGCTGGCGCTGATCTCGGTCGGCCGGGGCAACCGGTACGGCCACCCCGCGCCCGGCACCATCGCCGTACTGCGCGCGTGGGGCGCGGCGGTGCTGCGCACGGACACGGACGGGGCGATCGCGGTCACGGGGGTGGGGGAGGGGCTGCGGGCCGTACCTCGGGGGCGGGACCCGTGACAGGGGCTCGATACGGAGTGCGCCCCAGGCGTGGCTGCGGCCGGGGACGCGGCCACGGCGTGGCCGCCGGCTGGGGAGGCGCCGGGTGCCCAGTGGTCTCGCGGGTCAGACGAGCCAGGCTCCCTCGTGCATCAGGTCGCGGTCGGGGATTTCGTTGACCTCGCGCCAGGCCTGGATGCGCTGGGGGACGACGCGGAAGTAGGTGTACGAGGGGCCGCTGTCGCGCGGATCCCAGATGACCTTGGCGGCGAAGGCGTCCCCCGAGGACTTCGGGAGTTCGGTGGCGGGGATCACGGTGGCGGTGCCGGTGATGTGCACGACGTCCCGAGTGTGGCCGAGCGTGACCTGCACCGGGCGGCCGCCGGGCAGCAGGTTGCGCAGGGTGGGGTTGGTCAGGCGGGTGCACATCAGCAGGGAGCCGTCCTCCCAGACGAAGGAGAGAGGCATGAGGTGGGGTTCACCGGAAGCGGAGGCGGTCGCGACCCAGGCGTCCTCGTCGTTTTCGAGGCGGGTCAGTACGTCCTGCTTGCGTTGTTCGCGGCTGCGCGCCGGCTCGCGTGTCGTCATGTCCCGTTACGCTAGCGGCGGTTGGGGCCCGAGTGCCTCGGGCGCCGGACCTAGGACTTGCGGGGGAGAGCGGGGTCCGGAGGGGGCGGAACGCGGTCCGTTCGGGCCGGGCAAGCGGAATGGCCAATTCGGGCCTCTGGTGACAGGTGCCTCAAGAGTGCCCAGGCGCCGCGTTTGCCTCGAACGGCACAACAGTGATCGAATGCATCTTCGTCATGGGGCCGCAGTCCTGCTGTGGCGAGGACGGACGAGGATGTCTGCCCCCTGCGCGGCCCGGCAGAAACTTCAACGCACGGGGGTGCGTACACAGTGTTCAGCCGCTGGTTCGGCAAGAGCTCGACCAGTTCTCCGCTTCGTACCGGGCCACTGGCCGGCCTGTCCGTCCCGTCGACCGCGGGCGTGCTCAGCTGCCGGGTGCTCGATCCGGTCAGCGAGCCGGTGCAGCGGGCCGAGTTCGTGGTCAGCGACACCTCGGGCCGCCGGGTCGTGGGCGGGGAGACCGACCCGTTCGGGACGGTGGTCACGACGGTTCCGGCGGGTGAGTACCGGCTGGCCGTCACGGCCGAGGGATATACGCCCTTCCACGCCAACGCCACCGTCAGCGCGAGCGGGCTCGCCGCGCTCGGCGACGTCACGCTCCAGGTGGCGGCCCCTCCCTCGCTGCCCGACCCGGGCGAGTGGGAGCTCGACCCGACGCACTCTCAGATCGGCTTCACCGCGAGCCATATCGGCCTTGCCCGGATCCACGGCCGGTTCAACACCTTCGCCGGGGTCATCCGGATCGGGGAGCGCATGGAGGGGTCCGCCATGCACGTCATCATCGACACCGCCTCCATCGACACGGGCGTGCAGATGCGCGACGACCACCTGCGGTCGGGCGACTTCCTGGACGTCGGGAGCTATCCGACGATGGAGTTCTACAGCGACCGGTTCGTGCACCGGGGCGGCGGCCGGTGGGCGATCATCGGCGGGCTCACGCTGCACGGCGTGAGCCGTACGGTGACGCTCGACACGCAGTACCTGGGGCTCGGCACCGGGCTCGGCGGCGAGACCCGGGGCGCCTGCCGGGCCAGCACCGAACTGCACCGCGAGGACTTCACGCTCACCTGGCAGACCATGCTGGCGCGGGGCATCGCGGCGATCGGGTCCTCGATCTCGATCGACCTCGACATCCAGATCGTGCCGAAGACGGGCTGAGCCCGGGCGAGTCAGGTCCCCGGGGCGCGTCAGGGGGATTCGAGCCAGCCGTCGTGTTCGGCGGCCAGGGCGTCCAGGGCCTTGGGGTCCAGGCGGGCGTCCGGGTCCTCCACGACGACGAGCCACTGGGCGTCCTCGGCGTCGTCCTCGCCGGCCAGGGCGTCGCGGACGAGCTGGGGTTCCTCGGCGAGGCCGAAGAGGTCGGTCAGCTCGGTGGCCACGTCCTCGGCGGCGTCGCGGTCCGGGAGCACCAGTACGTGTCGGGTCACATCGTTCACCTGGCCATTCTCCGATATCGGGGTGGCGCGGGAGGGAGGGGGCCGGGGAGCGGGCCGGGACTGTCAGTGGCCCGTGGGATGCTGGAAGGCGATGGCCACCAGGAAGAACTCCACCGACGATCCGCTCGCCCCCGTCACGCTCGCCGTGGGCCAGGAGGACCTGCTGCTCGACCGCGCCGTGCAGCAGGTGGTGGCGGCCGCCCGGGCCGCCGACTCCGACACCGATGTGCGTGACCTGACCTCCGACCAGTTGCAGCCCGGCACTCTGGCCGAGCTGACCAGTCCCTCCCTCTTCGCCGAGCGGAAGGTCGTGGTCGTCCGCAACGCGCAGGACCTGTCCGCGGACACGGTCAAGGACGTGAAGGCGTACCTCGACACGCCCGCAGAAGAGATCACCCTGGTGCTCCTTCACGCGGGCGGGGCCAAGGGCAAGGGGCTGCTTGACGCGGCCCTCAAGGCGGGGGCCCGGGAGGTCGCGTGCCCCAAGACCACGAAGCCGGCCGAGCGGCTGACGTTCGTACGGCAGGAGTTCCGGGCGCTGGGGCGTTCGGCCACGCCCGAGGCCTGCCAGGCGCTCGTCGACTCCATCGGCAGCGATCTGCGCGAGCTGGCCTCCGCGGTGTCGCAGCTCTGCGCGGACGTGGAGGGGACGATCGACGAGGCGATCGTCGGGCGGTACTACACCGGGCGGGCCGAGGCCTCCAGCTTCACCGTCGCCGACCGGGCGGTGGAGGGGCGGGCCGCGGAGGCGCTCGAAGCGCTGCGGTGGTCGCTGTCCACCGGGGTCGCGCCGGTGATGATCACCAGTGCGCTCGCGCAGGGGGTGCGGGCGATCGGGAAGCTGTCCTCCGCCCGGGGGGGCCGGCCGGCGGATCTCGCGCGGGAGTTGGGCATGCCGCCGTGGAAGATCGACCGGGTGCGGCAGCAGATGCGGGGGTGGACGCCGGAGGGGGTTTCTTTGGCCCTGCGGGCCGTGGCTGAGGCGGATGCGGGGGTGAAGGGCGGGGGGGACGACCCCGAGTACGCCCTGGAGAAGGCCGTCGTCACGATTGCCCGGGCGGCGCGGTCGGGGCGGTAGCACCCTGGGCTGCGCCCTGTCCCGCCTCGGAGGCTTCGCCCCCAGCCCCCTTGTCTGCCGGTCGCGGCCCGTCCGTGGCTGGTCGCGCAGTTCCCCGCGCCCCTAACAGGGCATGGCGCCCGGCCGGGATTGCGGTTTGGAGGTGGGCTGCTCCCGCGGAGAGGGCGTTCGTCTTTCGGTCGCGGGCCGTCCATGGCTGGTCGCGCAGTTCCCCGCGCCCATAAAAACAGCCCCCGAGGCGAGCGGTCCCGGGCCCCGCGGTCGAGCGAGGCGAGAGGCCGGTCCTCAGCCGCTCGACCCGGGAGGGCCCGGGGCCCTCGGCCGAATGCGCTGAGCCGAGGGCCCCGCCCCATGCGTCGGCTGAGGCGGGGTGTCCCGTTCGCTATGCCGCCCTTCGCCAGCTCACCGGCGGGTCGTACGGCTGGCGGCGCCAGGCTGCCAGGGGGATTACCGGGGCCAGGGTCGCGGGAGGCTCCGCTGTCAGGGAGAGGAGGACCACCGTCAGGGCGGCCAGTTCGGCTTCCGTCGGAGTGCCTCTCAGTACCCGGAACAGGGGGTCGGCCGACTCGGCCGGTGCATTCGAATCGTTCGGCACGCTCACTCCTTACTGCGGGGGATTTCCGTGCTTGCGGGACGGCAGGTCGGCGTGCTTCGTGCGGAGCATCGCCAGGGCCGCGGCCAGTACCGCCCTCGTCTCGGCAGGGTCGATCACGTCGTCCACCAGGCCCCGCTCGGCCGCGTAGTACGGGTGCATCAGCTCGGACTTGTACGCTGCGATCTTCGACGCCCGCACCGCCTCCGGATCGTCCGAACCCGCTATCTCCCGGCGGAAGATGACGTTCGCCGCGCCCTCCGCGCCCATCACCGCGATCTCGTTCGTCGGCCAGGCGTAGGTCAGGTCGGCGCCGATGGACTGGGAGTCCATGACGATGTACGCGCCACCGTACGCCTTGCGCAGGATCAGGGAGATGCGGGGCACCGTCGCGTTGCAGTACGCGTACAGGAGCTTCGCGCCGTGGCGGATGATGCCGCCGTGCTCCTGCGAGACGCCCGGCAGGAAGCCCGGCACGTCGACCATGGTCAGCAGCGGGATGTTGAACGCGTCGCAGAGCTGGACGAAGCGGGCCGCCTTTTCGCTCGCCTCGATGTCCAGCACACCCGCCAGGAACTGCGGCTGGTTCGCCAGGATGCCCACCACCCGGCCGTCGATCCTGGCAAGGGCGCAGATGATGTTGCGGGCCCAGTGCTCGTGGACCTCAAGGAGGTCGCCGTGGTCGACGATCTCCTCCAGGACCTTGCGCATGTCGTACGGGCGGTTGCCGTCCGAGGGCACCAGGTCGAGCAGCACGTCGTTGCGGCGGTCCGCCGGGTCGTCCCCCGCGGGCAGGGGCGGGGGCATCTCCCTGTTGTTGGAGGGGAGGAGAGAGATCAGATAGCGGACCTCCGCCAGGCACGTCTCCTCGTCGTCGTGGACGAAGTGGGCCACACCCGAGACCCCGGCGTGGACGTCCGCGCCGCCGAGCCCGTTCTGGGTGATCTCCTCGCCCGTCACCGCCTGCACCACGTCCGGGCCGGTGATGAACATCTGCGACGTTTCCCGGACCATGAAGACGAAGTCCGTCAGGGCGGGGGAGTAGGCGGCGCCGCCCGCGCACGGGCCCAGCATCACCGAGATCTGCGGGATCACCCCCGACGCGCGAGTGTTGCGCTGGAAAATGCCGCCGTACCCGGCCAGCGCGGAGACGCCCTCCTGGATACGGGCTCCCGCGCCGTCGTTCAGCGACACCAGCGGCGCCCCCGCCGCGATCGCCATGTCCATGATCTTGTGGATCTTCGTCGCATGCGCCTCGCCCAGGGCGCCGCCGAAGATGCGGAAGTCATGGGCGTACACGAAGACCGTCCGGCCTTCCACCGTTCCCCAGCCGGTGACCACGCCGTCCGTGTACGGCTTCTTCGCCTCCAGGCCGAAGCCCGTGGCACGGTGCCGGCGCAGCTGCTCGACCTCCTGGAAGGTGCCCGGGTCCAGGAGCAGGTCGATGCGCTCGCGCGCGGTCAGCTTGCCCTTGGCGCGCTGGGCCTCGGTCGCCTTCTCGCTGGGGCCGAGCTTGGCCTGCTCGCGCAGTACGTGCAGTTCGGCGACGCGCACCGCCGCGGTCTGCGGCGGCGGCTGCTCAGTCACGGTCACGGTCGGTCCCTTCCTGTCGCGGAGTCGAAGAAGTTGGAGAGCTGAAAGAAGTCGAGGGAGCGGACGAGATCGCCCTCGCCCGCACCGCGTCCAGCAGGGTCGCCTGCTCCAGGCACTCCCCGGCGTCCGGTGACTCGATGGCGCCCGAGCGCACCGCGCGGACGAACGCCCGGACCGTGGCGGCCACTTGGTCGTGCGGGGCAAGCGTCAGCTCGCGCGGGCCGTGAGCGTCGGTGATCCACACCTCCGGCTTGTGGTCGGCGGGCGGCGTGAACGCCGGCTCGACGCGGATCCGGCCCTCGCTGCCCCACAGTTCGTACGCCGAGCGGTACGCGTGCTCCATGCCGAAGGCCAGCTGGCCGAGGACGCCTGCGGGGGAGCGGAGAAGCACCGCGCCCGAAGTTTCCACCGCCGAGCCGCCCGCGTTCTCCAGGGCGGCGCCGACGATCTCCAGACCCGTACCGAGGAAGTACAGCGCGGCCCGCACCGGGTAGTAGCCGACGTCCAGGAGGGCGCCGCCGCCGAGTTCCGGGCGGTGCCTGATGTTCCCGGCGGGCAGCGCCGGGATCGCGAACGCCGCGCTGAACGCGCGGAGTTGACCGATCGCACCGCTCGCCACCAGCTCCCGTACGACCGAGTGCTGGGGATGGTGGACGAACATGACGTTCTCCATCAGCACCAGGCCCGAGGCACGCGCGAGGGCGAGCAGCGCCTCGGTGGTCGGCCGGTCGGCGGTGAGCGGCTTCTCGGCCAGGACGTGCTTGCCCGCGCGCAGCGCCCGGCCCGCCCACTCGGCGTGCAGGGAGATGGGCAGCGGCACGTACACCGCGTCCACATCGTCGCGGGCGAGGACCGCGTCGTACGACTCGACCGCCGCGCAGCCGAACTGGTCCGCGACCTCCTTGGCGCGCCCGCCGTCCCGGCTGGCCACCGCGGTGAGCTCGACGTCCGGGTCGGCCGCCATGGCGGGCAGCACCCGGCGGCGGGCGATGTCGGCGGTGCCGAGGACGGCGATGCGCAGGGGTCGATCAGTCATCCGTCAGATGTCCCATGGCGTTGAGGCAGGCGAGGAGTGTCCTGGCCTGCACATTGACGTAGTGTCCGTGCTTGATCAGCGCCGTCAGCTGACTGATCGTTACCCACTGATAGCCGGTCGGTGGCTCAATAGGGGCGTCCTGTTCGTCGGCCTCGATGACCAGGTAGCGGTTCTCGGCGTACAGGAACCGGCCGCCCTCCTCCGAGTGGATGGCGTCGTAGCGGATGCGGTCGGGGGCCGCCTGAAGGACGAGATCCAGGAACGGAGGGCGGACCTGGAGGCCCTCGAAGTTGTCCGGCGAGCACTGCACGGTGGGGGCCAGTTCGACCGTGTCGAGGAAGCCGCCCTCGACCTTGGCGTTGGCCAGGACGTGCAGGACGCCGTCGAACGAACGGGTCAGGAAGGCCGCGATACCGCGGCTGCACGGCTCGATCAGGGGCTGCGTCCAGCTCGTCACCTCGCGGTTGCCGGCCTGCACCTCCACCGCGACCACGTTGAACCAGCGGCCGTCGTCCTTGCCGATGCGCGCCTCGTCCCGGGTCCAGCCCGGCACGTCGTCCAGCGGTATCCGGTCGGCCTGCACGTCGTAGCGCGAACGCTCCGAGGTGAACCAGGACAGCAGGTCGACATCGGTGAGCAGTGCGCCCGCCTCGGGGTCGCGCGAGCGCACCAGGGACTGGCTGAAATCGTCCCCCCGCACGGCGCCCGCGCGGTAGGCGGGCAGACAGGCCAGGACCGTGCGCGAGTCCATGTTCACCAGGTTGTCCCGGTGCAGGAGTTCGGATATCTGACCCAGCGTCAGCCAGCAGAAGTCCTCGTCGAGCGGGACGTCGCCGTCCACCTCGACGATCATGTTGCGGTTGCTCTTGTGGTAGAACCACGAGCCGTGCTCGGACTGAAGCACGTCGGCGAGGACGCGGCCCCGCCCGCTGCCCGTGAAGTACTCGATGTACTTGACGTCCGTGCCCTGGTGGACCTTGGTGTAGTTGCTGCGGGTGGCCTGGACGGTCGGGGAGAGCTGGAGCAGATTGCGGTTGCCCGGCTCCATCTTGGCCTGCATCAGGAAGTGCAGGACGCCGTCGAACTCCTTCACCAGGATGCCGAGGATTCCGACCTCGGGCTGCTTGATGATGGGCTGGTACCACTCCTTGTGGGGGCCGTCGTCGGTCGTGACGTGCAGCCCTTCCACGCTGAAGAAACGGCCGCTGGAGTGCACCAGGTTCCCGGTGTCCGGCTCGAAGGACCAGCCGCGCAGCTTGGAGAACGGGATGCGCTCGATGTGGAAGCGGCCCGCCTTCCTGCGCTCGGCGAACCAGTGGTGGAACTCCCCGGTGGTCAGGAGCCCGCCGGCGGAGGCCGCGGACGCCGCGATCCGGTCGGCGACCGACACCGGCTCACGGGGCTGGACCACCGGCTGAAGCTCAGTCAGCTCCGCAAGTGTCGACGACATGTACGCTCTCTCCTCGTCAAGGGTGCTGTGGTGGAGGGGTGTCGGAGGCCGTCACCAGCCGGCGACGAAGTCCCGGATCGAGGACGTCATGAAGTCGGTGTGCTCGTCGGTGAGCCCCGGATAGACGCCGATCCAGAAGGTCTGCTCGGTGATGATGTCGGAGTTGGTCAGGTCGCCCACGATCCGGTGCGGGGCGTCGACGTAGGCGGGCTGGCGGGTCAGATTGCCGGCGAACAGGTTGCGGGTGCCGATCTTCCGCTCTTCGAGGAAGTTCACCAACTCCTTGCGCTTGAACGGCGCGTCGGGGTCGACGGTGATGACGAAACCGAACCAGCTGGGCTCGCTGCCGAGCGTCGCCTCGGGCAGGATCAGGTGCGGTACACCCTCCAGGCCCTCGCGCAGCCGCTGCCAGTTGCGGCGGCGGGCGGCGGTGAAGTCGTCGACCTTGTCGAGCTGGGTCAGGCCGAGGGCGGCCTGGAGGTCGGTGGCCTTCAGGTTGTAGCCGATGTGCGAGTAGATGTACTTGTGGTCGTACCCGGCCGGCAGGGTGCCCAGCTGGTACTGGAAGCGCTTGAAGCAACGGTCGCTCTCGCCCGGCTCGCACCAGCAGTCCCGGCCCCAGTCGCGCAGCGACTCCACGATCCGGGCGAGCGCCAGGTTCGAGGTCAGCACGCAGCCGCCCTCGCCCATCGTCAGGTGGTGCGCCGGGTAGAAGCTGACCGTCGTCAAGTCGCCGAAGGTGCCGGTGAGTTGACCGTTGTAGAGGGAGCCCACCGCGTCGCAGTTGTCCTCGATGAGGAAGAGGTCGTTCTCCTCGGCGATCTGCGCCACCTCGGCGACCTCGAACGGGTTGCCGAGCGCGTGCGCGACCATGATGGCCCGGGTCTTGGGGCCGACGGCGGCCTTGATGCGCTCGGCGGTCGTGTTGTACGTCTTCAGCTCGACGTCCACGAAGACCGGGATGAGGCCGTTCTGCAGGATCGGGTTGACGGTGGTGGGGAAGCCCGCGGCCACCGTGATGACCTCGTCGCCGGGCTGGAGGCGGCGGTCCTCCAGGTGCGGCGAGGTGAGCGCCGACATGGCCAGCAGGTTGGCCGAGGAACCGGAGTTCACCAGGTGGGCCTTGCGCCGCTTCATGTAACGGGCGAAGCGGGACTCGAACTTGCGGGAGCTGGTGCCGGCGGCTATCCGCATGTCGAGGGCCGCCTCCACGAGCGCCACTCTGTCGGCCGGTTCCAGGACCGCGCCGGACGGCCAGATCTCGCTGACTCCCGGCACGAACTCGCGGGACGGTTCCTTCTCCAGGTGGTACTCCCGCACAGAATCGAGAATCCGTGCCTTGGTGTCACTCATTTTGGCTGCCTCCATGGTCGTCAGTTCGGCACGAAGCCCTCAGCGGTGATCCGACAGGGCCATCGTCGTGGGGGCGACTTGAAGGGCACTGGACAACGACTCGCGATGGGCCCCGGCGCGGGCGTGGGCCAGCAGATCGCGCAGCGAATCGTCCAGACTCCGCCGCGGTGACCAGCCGAGAAGCCGCCGCGCGCGCCCGATGTCCATGCGCTGCCACTCGGCCTCGGGGGGCCGTCCGCCCGCGCTCGGCGCCTCGACGATCTCGGCGGCCGCGCCCGCCAGTTCGGTCAGCCGCAATACCAGGCTGCGCACCGAAGTCGCCTGCCCGCCGCCGATGTTGAGGACCTGCCCGCTCGTCCCGGAGCGCGCCGCGGCGAGCGCCGCGTCCGCGACGTCCCGTACGTCCACGAAATCGCGGTGGGCGAGCAGCGGGGCGAGCCGCAGCGGTTCGGGGGCGGACGTGGCGAGGTGGTGGGCGACCATGCCGAGCAGGCTCGCCCGGTGGGTGCCGGGGCCCGACACGTTCGAGACGCGAAGGACCAGCCCCTCCGCCTCGCCCGACGCCGTCGCGTCGAGCAGCGCACGGGCCCCCGCCAGCTTCGATCGGCCGTACGGGGTGACCGGCGCGGTCGGGGTGTCCTCGGTGATGCCGGTACGCGGCACCGGGCCGTACTCGTGCACCGAGCCCAGCTGGATCAGCCGGGGCCGCGCGTCGAGCCGGGCAGTCGCGGCCACCAGGTGCTCCACCAGGGCGGCGTTGGCGCGGGTCATGTCGTCCTCGGTGGCCTGCCACACCGCGCCCGCCGCGTTCACCACCGCCCCCGCGCCGCGCTCGGCGAGCAGCCCGGCGATGTGCCCCGGCTCCGCGCTCACGACGTCAAGGGAGATTATTTCGTGGGTAGTTGACGGGTCCTGGGCGCCGCGCGCGATGCCCGTCACCGTCCAGCCCGCCGCGCCGAACACCTCGCAGATGTGCCGGCCCACGAACCCCGTGGCGCCGAGCACCACCACCGACCCGGCTTCGCCGCCGCCTCTGCCGCCTGCTCTTCGGTCGTTCACCGACACCGTTGCTACCTCCTGTATGCGCGGTTTGAGCGGCACTGTGGCGTGTCTCGCTCGGGGACCGCTGGACAGGTGGTCATGCGGCGCTACCGGGACTTGAGTCGGGGCGCCTACCGTCCGGGAACATGAGGATCGAAGAGACCGCCGTACCGGACGCGTACCGCATCATGCCGAAGCTGCTGACGGACCCCCGCGGCAGTTTCCACGAGTCGTACCGCTACGACCTGCTGGCCGCCGAGACCGGGCACGAGTTCGTGCCGCGCCAGGTCAACTACTCCGCCTCCTCGCGCAATACGGTGCGCGGACTGCACGGCGTGGCCATTCCGCCGGGCCAGGCGAAGCTGGTGAGCTGCGTGCGCGGGGCGCTGCTCGACGTGGTCGTCGACGTACGGCTGGGATCCCCCACGTTCGGCGAGCACGTGACCACGGTTCTGGACGCGCGGGACGGGCGGGCGATGTTCGTGGCGGAGGGGCTCGCGCACGGGTTCGTGGCGCTGACCGACGACACGTGCATCAGCTATCTCTGCTCCACGGAGTACGTGCCGGGTACGCAGCTCGATCTGCGGGCGTTCGACCCGGAGCTGGGATTGCCGTGGGCTCGCTGGCTCACGGGGGAGGCGCTGCTGTCCGAGAAGGATGCGGCGGCGCCTACGGTCGCCGAGGCTGCTGAGCTCGGGTTGCTGCCCACCTATGCGCAGTGCCTCTCCCTTTACGGGAGGGGTGAGGAGGGGCAGCGGGCTGCTGCCTAGCACCCGGGGGGCTCCGCCCCCGGGCCCCGCTCCTCAAACGCCGGAGGGGCTGCATGTTGCCCAGCACACGACTTGGGCCCGCCACCGGATTCATCCGGGGCGGGCCCAAGTCGTGTTCTCAGTAGGTCGGTTGACGTGCTTCTGTCGGGTGGATTCCCAGGGAGGTCAGTGCGTTCGACGGGGACTCCTTTGCTGTGCCCCTCGCGGCCAGGTAGCCGTCGGGGCGGATCAGGAGCCAGGTGCCCTCGGGGGCGCCCAGGGCCGTGGACAGATGGCCGGCCGGGTCGGACAGGGTGTCCGGGCCGGGGGCGTTCACCGTGCGGATGCGTACCGAGGGGCCGTAGTGGTCCTCGGGGGCCGCGCCGAAGGTGAGCAACAGCCATTCCGGGCGCTGGAGTTCACCTATCAGGTCCTGCCAGCCCGGGCTTTCGGCCAGGTCCGGTGCTGTTACGCGGGCCACTCGCTCGCCGGGGCGCACACCACCGGACTCGACCGACGGGTGGGCCAGCGGGCCCGCCGCGTAGCCGAGGCCGAGGGCCGACATGCCGCCCATGATCTTGCGCTGGATGCGGCCCTTGACCGGGGGCAGGGAGCGCAGGACCGTGAACGCGGCGCGCAGGGCGGCCGCCGCCCTGCGGCTGCGGAGCTGGACCAGCATCGTCGCCATCTTGGTGGTGCGCAGCAGCTCCGCGCCCACCGGGACGCGTTCGTCGCTGTAGCTGTCCAGGAGCGCGTCCGGGGCCTCGCCGCGCAGGACCGTGGCGAGCTTCCAGGACAGGTTGACCGCGTCCTGGACGCCCGTGTTCATGCCCTGTCCGGAGGCCGGGCTGTGGACGTGCGCCGCGTCACCGGCGAGCAGCACCCGGCCGTTGCGCATCTGGCCGATCATGCGCTGCTGGATGGTGAACACCGAGACCCAGGAAGGCGATTCGACCACGGCGGGTTTGCCCGTACCGGTGGTGATCTTCGCCGAGAAGCGCCGGGCCACCATCGCGTCGTCGCCGCCGTAGGACGTCTCCGCGGTGTCGAGCAGGCGCCACTTGCCGGGCTCGGGGAACGGCACCATCATCACGGTGCCGGTGGGCGTGCGCATCCAGTGGATGCTGTCCTTCGGCAGGTCGCAGTGGACGGTGGCGTCCGCGATGAGCCAGGTCTCGCTCGACTCGCCTTCGAGCTTGAGGCCGAGCTGCTTGCGGATGGTGCTGTGGCCGCCGTCCGTGCCGACCAGCCAGTCGGCCGTCACGGTTTCCGTGGTTCCGTCGGCGTGGGTGAGGTGGGCGCGTACGCCCTCGGAGCCCAGGTCCTCGAACTCGGTGAGGCGTACGCCCCACTCGACCTCGACGCCGCGGCGGGCCGTCGCGGTGCGCAGCACCTCCTCGGTGATGACCTGGTCGACCATCAGCGTGAACGGGAAGCGGGTGGGAAGCCGGCTGTAGTCCGTGTCGAAGCGGATCAGGCGGCGGCCGTTCTGGTGCAGCGTGAAGTGCTCCACCCGCTGGCCGCGTGGAAGCAGCTCGTCCAGGATGCCCATCTGGTCGTACGTCTCAAGCGTGCGGGCGTGCGTGGCGAGCGCCCGGCTGGTGGTGGCCGGGCCGGCCGCCGCGTCCACGAGCCGCACCCGCACACCGTGCCGGGCCAGCTCGTGGGCGGCGCTCAGCCCGACCGGACCGGCGCCCACGACCAGCACCTGAGGTGCGGGCGCCGTTTCGCTGAGCAGTGTCACTTCTGGCCCTCCTGCGGCGCGTGCTTGACCGCCTTCCACCAGCCCGGGTTGTCGCGGTACCAGGCGGCGGTTGCGGCGAGGCCGTCCTCGAAGGAGATGCGCGGCGCGTAGCCGAGCTCCTCGGCGATCTTGGCCTCGCTGAGCGAGTAGCGCAGGTCGTGGCCCTTGCGGTCGGCGACCCGGACCACCTTCGACCAGTCGTTGCCGGTCAGCTCCAGCAGGCGCTCGGTGATCTGGCGGTTGGTCTGCTCGTTGCCGCCGCCCACGTTGTAGATCTCGCCGGCGCGGCCCTTGGTGAGGACGAGCTGGATGGCGCGGCAGTGGTCGTCGACGTGCAGCCACTCGCGGATGTTGGCGCCCTCGCCGTACAGCGGGACCGTCTCGCCCTCCAGGAGGTTGGTGACGAAGCGCGGGATGAGCTTCTCGGGGTGCTGGTAGGGCCCGTAGTTGTTGGAGCAGCGGGTGATCGACACGTTCAGGCCGTGGGTGCGCCAGTAGGCGCGGGTGATGAGGTCCGAGCCCGCCTTGGAGGCGGCGTACGGGGAGTTGGGCAGGAGCGGCCACTCCTCGGTCCAGGAGCCCTCGTCGATGGAGCCGTACACCTCGTCGGTGGAGACGTGCACGACGCGCCGGACGCCGGCGCGCAGCGCGGCCTCCATGACGTTCTGGGTGCCGCCGACGTTGGTGGCGATGAACTCGGCGGCCGACTCCAGGGAGCGGTCCACGTGGGACTCGGCCGCGAAGTGGACGACCGCGTCGTGGCCGGGGAACAGCTCCAGGAGCAGCGGCAGGTCGCAGATGTCGCCCTCGACGAAGGTCAGGCGGGGGTGCGAGGCGGGCAGGTTGTCGCGGTTGCCCGCGTAGGTGAGCTTGTCGAGGACGGTGACCTCGGCGTTCTCGTACCCCTCGTAGCCGCCCTGAAGGAGCGTGCGTACGTAGTGCGAGCCGATGAAGCCCGCGCCGCCGGTGACCAGGATCTTGTTCATGCCGCTCTTCTCCGCGCTCTCCGTGTCGGTGTTCGTCATGCCGCGACCTCCACGCGGGTGTGGTCGCCGACCACCAGGCGGTGGTGGCGGCTTGCCAGGTCGATGCCCGTGACCGCGGCGGACCTGCCGAGCAGGGAGCCGTGCAGGCCCCGCACCGCGGAGATCGTCGCGCCGTCCAGGGCGATCGAGTAGTCGAGATGGGTGCCGGACAGGACGCAGTCCCGGCCGATGGACGTGTGCGGTCCGACGTGGCTGTCCTCCAGGACCGTGCCCGCGCCGATCACGACGGGGCCCTCCACGAAGGAGCGGGTGATCTTCGCGCCGGGCTCGACGACGACCGCGCCGATCAGCACGCTCTGGTCGTCGACCTCGCCCTCCACACGGCGCTCGACGGCGTCGAGGAGCATCTGGTTGCACTCCAGGACGTCCTCGACGCGGCCGGTGTCCTTCCAGTATCCGCGGTACTCCTGGGCCCGGACGGTCTGGCCGTCGGTCACCAGCCACTGGATGGCGTCGGTGATCTCCAGCTCGCCGCGCGCGCTCGGCACGATCGAGTCGACGGCCTGGTGGATGGCCGGGGTGAAGAAGTAGACGCCGATGAGCGCCAGGTTGGAGCGCGGCACCGGGGGCTTCTCGACGAGCCGCTCCACGACGCCGGTCGCGTCGACCTCGGCCACACCGAAGGCGCGCGGGTCCTCGACCTGGGCGACGAGCACCTGGGCGGCCGGGCGCAGCGCGTGGAACTCGGCGGCCGCCTCGGCGATGCCCTCGGGGAGCATGTTGTCGCCGAGGTACATCACGAAGTCGTCGTCGCCGAGGAAGTCCTGGGCGAGCTGCACGCACTGGGCGAGCCCCTGGGGGCTCTCCTGCGGGATGTACGTGATCTCGACGCCGAGCCGGGACCCGTCACCGAGCGCCTCGGCTATCTCTTCGACGTGGTTGCCGACGATGATCCCGATCTCGGTGACACCGAGGTCGCGGATGTTGTCGAGCACCCGTTCCAGGACGGGCTTGTTGGCGATCGGGATGAGCTGCTTGGGCATGGAGTAGCTGAACGGGCGCAGTCGGCTTCCCGTACCGCCGCTCAGAACCAGAGCCTTCATGGGGTCCTCTTCTGTCGTGGTTACGTCGTGATCGACACATCAACAGGCAGATGAATAGGTGGAGTTGTGGGGTCAGGGATGGCTCCGCGATGCCGGTCAGGCGGCGGGCACGAGCCGGACGGTCGGGGTGGCGGCCTCGGTGAGGCTCTCCACCAGGTCGGCGAACGTGTCGGTGGCCTCGTGCAGCAGGGCGTCGGTGTCGGGTTCGAGGCCCGCGAAGCCGCCGGGTCCCTTGCGGATGCCGCCGGCGTGCACGAAGAAGCTCATCGAGACGGCTCGCGGCTTCATCGACATCAGCACCGGGCGCAGCCCGTAGTCGAGCGCGAGCACATGGGCGAGCGAGCCGCCCGTGGCAAGGGGCAGTACCACCTTGCCTTCGAGGGCGAACTGCGGCAGTACGTCGAGGAAGGACTTGAGCAGTCCCGAATAGCCCGCCTTGTAGACGGGGGTGGCCAGGACGATGGCGTCCGCCCTCGCGAACTGCTCTGCCGCGTCGGCGAGTTGGGGATGGGTCAGGTCGGCCCGCAGGAGTTCGGCCGCGGGCAGGGTGCGCACGGCGAGCGTCTCCACCCGGTGCCCGCGGCGGGCCAGGCGGTCCGTCGCGAGGGTGAGTACCTGGTGGGTGCTGGAGACCGGCGACGGACTGCCGGAGACGGCGAGGATCGTCGGCATGGACAACCTCCTGATCAAGTGGGTGAAGAGGCTTTTGCGTGGAGTCGGGGGCCGGTGGATCAGGCGGCGAGCACCGGCTCGGCGGGGGTGGCCGCCTCGCGGCGGACCGCGGCGACGCGCTCCAGGGAGGCGAGCACCAGCTCGGGGTCGGCGACGAAGTCCACCAGGCAGGCGATCTCGTCGACGCCGGCCGCGCGCACCCGGCGCGCTGTCTCGGTGCACTCCTCGACCGAGCCGATCAGCGAGTTCCCGGACAGGTAGCGGTTGACGCCGAGCTCGGCGAGCTTGCGCTGGGCCTTCACCGCGGAGAGCACCTCGCGCCCCTGCTTGTTGCCGCTCATCCGGCCGCCGGCCTCGACCGCGAGGGCCTCCAGGTCGATGGCGGAGAGCAGATAGTCGCGCAGGGCGCCGCCGCCCACCTCACGGGCTTCGGCCGCGTCGTCGGCGACATAGGTGTGCATCATGACGGTGACCTTGCCGGGGCCCTCCCAGCCGGCCTCGGCGCGGGCCGCGCGGTACAGGGCGATCTTGTCGGAGAGCGACTCGACGTCCTGGTTCTCCAGGTGGGTCAGGATGTTGCAGCCGAGCCGCCCCGCCTCGCGGAACGTGCCCTCGCTGCGCGACGCGGTCACCCACACCGACAGGTCCTCCTGCACCGGGCGCGGGAAGACGGGCAGGGTGGTCTCCGCGCCGAGCGGGTTGGGGCCGGTCCAGTGGCCGGTGCGCCAGGCGGTCCGGATGTCACCGACATCCTTGATCATCTGCTCGCGCCGGGTCTCGTACTTCTCCGGCGCGATCACGAAGTCGTTGACGTTCCAGCCGGAACCCACCGAGATCGCGACCCGGCCGCCCGAGATGCCGTCCACCATCGCGAAGTCCTCGACGATGCGGGCCGCCGGGTGCAGCGGCGTCACGACGCTGCCGGCCCGGATCTGGATGCGGCTCGTCACCGCGGCGATGGCCGCCGAGGTCACGGCCGGGTTGGGGAAGGCACCGCCGAACCGGTGGAAGTGCCGCTCGGGCGTCGATACGAAACCGAAGCCGAGCTCGTCGGCGCGGCGGGCCGCGTCCAGCATCAGCCGGTAGGTCTCCTCAGCCCGGTCGCCGACCGCGGCGAAGAAGAAGACACCGAAGTCCAGCGGCCGCTTACCTGCCGAGCCGTCCGCACCCTGGCTGCCGGTCTGCCGGGAATCCGCGTTCATTTAGCGCTGCCTCCTTCCCCGTCGGACGTCGTCGCGGCGGGGTCGTCACCATGGGGGCTTGCTGCCCGGCGACACCATGGGACGCCCTCCTCGCACCGGACTTGAGTCCCGGGCAGGCCGCAGCGGCTCCAGTGCGGCTCAAGTCCCTTGCGAGTCCGGCACGTTGTGATGGATTCGAGCAAGATCCGAGGGAGGCTCGGAGGAACCCCCAGGGGCGCGGGACTGTGACATCGTGCGGCTCCGCCGCGTGGGCGCGACCAGCCACGACGGCCCGCAGCCGAAGAACTGCACAACCCGCGGAACGCTGGGTGCGGGCCCGAGGGCCGGCGTCCACCGGCGCTCCAGGGTGGCCCGAGAGCACCCCCTCACGCTCGGGTGACCAACATCCGTTCCGATGACCACGAGGTTGCTGGATGACGACTCAGACGCTGGTTGCCGCGGACACCGGCACCGATACCGTCCCCGGACTGCTCGCGGCGGCCGTGGCCGCCCGGCCCGACGCCCCCGCGGTGCGCGACGCCTCGGGCGTGTGGACCTATGCGGAACTGGACGCCTGGTCACGGGCGTACGCCGACTGGCTCACCGCCCAGGGTGTGGGACACGCGGACCGGATCCTGGTCCGCGTGGGCAACACCCGCGAATTCACCGCCCTGATGTTCGGCGCGCTGCGCCGCGGCATCGCCTTCGTTCCGGTCAACCCGGCGATGAAGCGCTTCCACCTGAACACCGTCGTGCCGGACTGCGACCCGGTCCTCGTGATCGGCCAGGACGCCCAGGACACCGCGATCCTGCGGGAGTTGACGGGGCGTCCGGTCTTCGAGCTCGACGAGGTGCGGCGCGGCGCGGAGGCGCTGTACGACGCCGCGCCCGCCGCGCTCGACGAGGCGCCGGTCGCCCCGGACGACCTGGGGCTGCTCATCTACACCTCGGGCTCCACCTCGGCGCCCAAGGCCGTGGTTAGCACGCACGCCCCGATCGTCTTCGCCGCCCGCGCCATCCAGGCCCGCCTCGACTACCGCGAGGACGACGTCGTCCTGGTCGCGGTGCCCGTCTCCTTCGACTACGGGCTCTACCAGATCCTGCTGTCCGTCATCGCGGGCGCCCAGGTGGTGCTCACCTCGCCGGACCGGCACGTACGGCTGCTCGGCACGCTGCACGAGCACGGGGTGACCGTCGTTCCGCTGGTGCCCTCGCTCGGCGAGATGCTGCTCACGCTGTCGAAGCGGGACCGCCGCGAGGCGCCCCCGGTACGGCTGTTCACCAACACCGGGGCCGCGCTGACCGGGCCCGTCATCGCCCAGCTGCGGGCCGCGTTCCCCAAGGCCCAGGTGTCGCCGATGTTCGGCACCACCGAGTGCAAGCGGATCACCGTGCTCGAACCGGACGGCGACATCGCCCGGCCCGGCTCGGTCGGCCGCGCCCTGGACGGCACCGAGGTGCTGATCCTGGACGACGGCGGCCGGCTCCTGCCGCCCGGCACGGTCGGCGAGATCTGTGTACGCGGACCGCACATCATGACCGGCTACTGGCAGGCCCCGGAGCAGACCGCCCTGCGGTTCCGCCCCGACCCGGTCACCGGCGAGGTCACCCTGCACACCGGCGACTACGGCCACCTCGACGAGGACGGCCACCTCTACTTCGAGGGCCGCCGCGACGACCTGTTCAAGCGCAAGGGCGTCCGCATGGGCACCCTGGAGATCGAGACGGCCGCCCTGGACATCAAGGGCGTGACGGCCGCCGCCGCCCTGGCCCCGGCCGAGGGCCACGACCTCACGCTGTACGCCGTCACCGAGCTGACGGCCGACGAGGTGCTCGCCCAGCTGACGGAGCGCCTGGAGGCCGCCAAGGTCCCGGCCGCCTGCCACCTGCTCGACGAGCTCCCGCTCACCCCGAACGGCAAGACCGACAAGCAGCGGCTGCGCCGCGAACAGAAGTGACCGAAGTGAACGACTCCCCGAGTCAGTAACCCAGTAAGGAGATTCCGCCATGACCACCACTGACGTCTCGTGGGACGCCGGCTTCGAGCAGCTGCTGGCCTCGGTCCTGCCGCGTGTCACGAGCCCCCTCGACCCCGCGCTCGACCTCAAGGCCGTCGGCCTCGACTCGATGGCCACCATCGAGCTCCTGGTCCGTCTGGAGGACCAGTACGACGTGGAGATCCCCGAGGACAAGCTCACGGGCGCGACCTTCGCGACCCCGGGCGCGCTGTGGGCGGTCCTCGCCGCACAGCGCACCGCCGCCCACGCCTGACGGGCACCACAAGTTTCCGCCGCACCATCCAACCCCCCACCCACAACCGTCCTTTGGAGGACACCATGAGCCACCTCATCATCGGTCTCGCCGTCACCGTCGTCGTCTGCCTCGTCGTCAAGTTCGGCGGCGACGCCCTCAAGAAGCGCCGCGGCTGAGCCACCCCGGCAGGGCCGAGGGGGCCCACCGACCACTCCGGTCGGTGGGCCCCCTTCCTTGTGTGCCCACGCACACCACCGCCCCGTGCGGGGCCATGGAGAAGGGCCCCTGCAAGGCGCTGCAAGGGCCCTCGTCCGTAAGGGAGTCGAGGCTCAGGAGGCGACCAGCCCCTCCAGGTCCTCCACCACCCGCGCCGGGCTCGGCATCTCGCTCATGTCGGCGCGCAGCTCCTGGGCGCACTTGAGGTAGCGGGGGTCGTCCAGGACGTCCCGGACCGCCTCGCGGACCTGGCCGGGGTCGTTCTGCGGGGCCGCCTCGCCGAGCACCCGGGCGGCGCCGGCCGCGGCGAGCAGCTCGGCCGAGGCGAACTGGTCGACGATCTGGGGGAGCACCACCTGCGGGAGGCCGAACGCGCACGAGGTGAGCGTGGTGTTCGCACCCCCGTGGTGGATCACGGCGGCGCAGTCGCGCAGGAACAGGTTCAACGGGACTGGCTCAACCACCTTGACGTTGCAGGGCAGTTGGCCGAAGCCCTCGTGGAAGGCGGCGTCCGCCGTCACCACCGCCTCGACGTTCTCCAGGCCCTCGAACGCCGCGATGATCGAGCGGTACAGGCCGGTGCCGTTGAGCACCAGGGTCTGGCGGCCCAGGCACACCACGACGCGGCGCACCCCGTCGGCGGCCGGCCGGTGCAGCCAGTCGGGCACGGTGCCGGTGCCGTTGAACGGCACGTAGCCGATCGGCGCGCCCGGCGCCGCGCTCGGGTGGTGCAGCGCGGGCGGGCACGGGTCGAGCAGCAGCGTCGGGTCGGGCAGGCCGTCCAGGCCGAGGCGCTCGGCGGTTCCGTACAGGAAGTTGCGGGCCGAGGCGCGCGAGGGGCCGCTCAGCGGGTCGACGCCCCAGCGGTGCTGCACGCTCGGGATGCCGAGCGCGCCCGCGACGAGCTGGCCGGCCAGCTCCATCTGCTCCGAGACGATCAGGTCGGGCCCCCACTCCCGGGCGAACTCCAGATAGGAGCTCACCAGATAGCGGGCGTGGGTCTCCCACAGCTTGGTCGTGCCCGCCATCTTCTCCGGCGGGGTCGGGCCCATCAGCTCCAACGGGCGTACGCCGTCGGGGAGGTGGCGCTGGAGGACGTCGAGGCCGTGGAAGCGGTCGCCGATGTCGACGGCCGAGATCCCGGCGGCGCGGGCCGCGTCGGTGACGTCAGGCTGCGCGGCGACCATCACCTCGTGGCCCGCTCCCATCAGCGCCCAGGCCAGCGGCACCATGGGGGTGAAGTGGGTGGGGAAGGGGGTGCTCAGCATCAGTACGCGCATGGTCGTCGTCCTCCTCGGACTGTCGGGCGGCCTCTTCGGCGGGTTCTTGGGTGGCGGTGTCGGCGGACCGGCCCACGGCCGGGTCCTCGGACTTCTCGGCCAGGATGTTCACGTCGACCTCCTTCATGAGCAGGGCGGTCGCCAGCGCGAGCAGCAGGAGTCCGGCGGCCACCAGGAGCAGCGTGGACGTGGCGTGAGCGAAGGCGTCCCTCACCAGGTGGCGGCGGGCCGCGTCGAGCCCGGCGAGCTGCGCGGCCGCGGTGTCCGGGTCCTTGATTCCGGAGGCGCCCGCGGCGGAGGCGAAGCTCTCGCTCAGGACCGCGCCGAGCACGGTGCCGCCGATCGTGGTGCCCAGCATCGTGGCGAACCGCGAGGTGGTGGTGACCACGCCCAACTGGTCGGCAGTGGCGGCCGATTGGGTCATGAACAGCGCGATCGAGGTGACACCGCCCAGGCCCACGCCGAGCAGCAGGAGCAGCACGTCGAGTTCCCAGACGGGCGCGTCGGTCACGGTGAATCCGAGCCCGGCGACCGCGGCGGCCGCCGTCGCCGTCGTGGTCACCAGGACCGCCTTGCACTTCCCGGTACGGGTGATGATCTTGCCCCAGCCGAGGAACACCAGGACCACACCGACGGCGAGCGGGATCAGATGGAGGCCGACGGCGTCGAGGGACACTCCCCGCACGATGTTCAGGTAGTTGATGAAGAACACCGGCAGCGAGAGCAGCGCGAAGCCGCCCACGAACTGGAGGATCGCCGCGGGCCGGAACACCTTGTCCTTGAACAGGGTGAGCGGCATCAGCGGATCGGCCGCCTTCAACTGCCGGGTCACGAAGGCGCCCGCCATCAACACGCCGCCGTAGAAGTAGGGCAGCACCGGTCCGGAGAACGACTTGTGCTCCCCGTACGCCTTGACGCCGAGCAGCAGGGCGCAGGTGGCGGCCGCGATCAGGACCGAGCCGAGGATGTCGACCTTCTGCCGGGTGCCCTTCACCGGGAGCCGCAGTGCCCAGGCCACGCCCACGAGCGCGAGCCCGGCGACCGGCACGTTGAACAGGAAGATCCAGCGCCAGGACAGGTTCTCGCTGAGCGGTCCGCCGATCATGGGCCCGGCGATGATGCCGGCCGCGATGAGCGCGCCGCCCGCGTTCGAGCGCCCGGCCCGGGACTTGGGCGGGTACAGGGTGGCGATCACGATGAGCGTCATGCTCATGAGGCCGCCGCCGCCGAGCCCCTGGACCGCGCGGAAGACGATCAGCTGGGTGAGCGAGTGCGCGGTCGCGCACAGCGCGGAGCCCGCGAGGAACGTGCCGAGCGCCGCGAGGTAGATCCGGCGCGGCCCATAGCTGTCGCTGAGCCTGCCGTACAGCGGCTGTGCGGCCGTCGCGGCGAGGAGGTACGCGGTGATCAGCCAGGGGAAGCGGTCGATGCCGTGCGCCGGGTCGAGGTCGCGCACGATGGGCAGGACGGCCGAGGAGATGATCGAACCGTCCAGCAGGGCCAGCGTCATGATGGCCATCGCGCAGACCATGAACACCAGGACCTTGATGTCGCTCATGCCGTACGGATTGGGCTTCTTCTCCTTGGCAGCCTTGGTGGCGGCCTTGGTTTCCGTCTCGGCGGGGGTGGTTTCGGCGGTCACGTCCGTGCTCACGCCAGTACCTCCTGACGTGTCGTCAATTCTTCGAGCAGGGTCACGGTCTCGGCCGGGGCCGGCATGGCATGGATCTCGGCGCGCAGACGCTGGGCGCCGGACTTGTACGTGGGCTCGGTGAGCAACTTCCGGATGCTGTCGGCCAGTTCGGCACCGCTGTTCTGCCGCTCGGCCGTGTCCAGGGTGATTCCCGTGCCCGCGGCGGCCACCTTGTCGCCCGCCAGGAACGTCTCGTCGAGCTGGGGGAGCACGAGCTGCGGGATGCCCAGCGCGGCCGCGGCCAGGGTGGAGCCGGGCCCGCCGTGGTGGATCACGAGGTCGGCGCCGGGGAAGAGCAGGCCGGGGGCGGTCTCGGCGGAGTACGCCAGGCCCGCCGGCAGGGCGCCGATCGCGGCCCGGTGCTCGGGGGCCGCGGAGACAACCGCCTCCACACCGCCCGCCGCGGCCAGCGCGTCGACGATCCGGCGCACCAGTGGGGCGCCGTCGAGGTCGAGGGTGTAGCCGCCGAGCGCCACCGCGACCCGGCGCCCGGGCGGGGCCGCGTACGTCCAGGGCGTTCCGTCGCCGGTGTGCGGCACGGGGCGGATCGGCCGGGCGGCCGGAGCCTCGGTGCTCGCGAGCGTGGGCGGCGCCGGGTCGAGGATCAGGTCCGGCCCGGGTACGGAGCCGAGGCCGAGCCGCTCGCACAGCGGGCCGAGCCACATCCGGGTCTGGCCGAGCATGAACGTGGTCGTGGGGGCCACACCCCAGCGGTGCCACACGCTCGGGATGCCGAGCACCTTGGCCACGACCGGGCCGGCGAACTCCATGTGGTCACAGATCACCAGGTCGGCCCGCCACTCCCGGGCGAGCTCCAGGTAGTCGTACAGGAAGTACGGGGCGTGGTTGCGCCACATCTGGGCGGCGCCGTCGATCTGCTGGGCCGGCGGGCGGCCCACCACCTCGATGGGGCGCAGGCCCTCGGGCCGTCGGCCCCGGCGCAGATCCATGTAGTGGAAGGCCTCGCCGAACGTGGCGGTGGCGAGGCCCGCCGCCTCGGCGGGGCCGGTGACGTCGGGCTGCCCCGCGACGAGCACCTCGTGACCCGCGCCGGTGAGCGCCCGGGCCAGCGGCAGCATGGGCAGGAAGTGCGTGTCGACGGGGGTGCTGATGATCAGTGCGCGCATCGGAGGTTCTCCAGGTCACGGACGACGGCGGCGGGGCTGGGCATGGCGGCCATGGTCTCGGCGAGGACGGTCGAGCCCTTGGCGATCCGCTCCGAGGCGAGCAGGGTGCGCACGGCCTCGGCTACCTGGGCCGGGTCGTTCTGCGCCTCGGCCGTGCGCAGGGTCAGACCGGCGTCGGCGGCGGCGAGCAGGTCGCCGCCCTCGAACTGGTCGACCAGCTGCGGCATGATCAGCTGCGGGACGCCGAAACTGGCCACGGCGAGCAGGGTGTTGGCGCCGCCGTGGGTGACCACCGCGTCCGTGGTGTCGAGGAAGCCGTTGAGCGGCGTCGGCGGGATGATGGTGACGTTGGACGGGATGGTGCCGAGCTCGTCGACGAACTCCTCCTGCACGGTCATCACCGCGTCGGTCTCCGGCAGGTCGCCGAAGGCCTGGACGATGCCGCGGAACATGGGGAGCCCGCCGAGCGAGATGGTCTGGCGGCCCATGGTCACGCAGACCCGGGGCTTGTCGCCGCGCCGGCGCAGCCAGCTCGGCACAGGGCCGGTGCCGTTGAACGGAATGTGCCGGATCGGCGCGCCCGCCGGTGCGCCCGCCACGAGCAACTGCGGCGGCGCCGGGTCGAGCAGCAGGTCGATCTTGGGCAGGCCGCCCTCGATGCCGAGGCGCTCACAGGTCCCCTGGAGGAGGTCCTCGGCGGTGGCCCGCATCAGGTGGCTCATCGGGTCGACGCCCCAGCGGTGCGAGACCACCGGGATCTTGTGGACGCCGCCGATCAGGCAGGCGACCCAGTCGAAGATCTCCGAGATCACCAGGTCCGGCTTGAACGCGTCGGCGACCTCCAGGTACTTGGGCGCCATGTAGCGGGTGTGGAGGACCCACACCCGGGAGCCGATCATGGTCATCTTCGGGGTGAGCGGCCCGACGATCTCGATGGGCCGCTTGTTCGGCGGCAGCGGCGGGCTGAGCAGGTCCTTGCCGAAGAACTGCCGTCCCACGGTGACCGTGTTGAGGCCCGCCGAACGGGCCATCGGAATGATGTCGGGCTGCCCGGCGACCAGGACCTCGTGCCCGGCGCCGCGCAGCGCCCAGGCCAGCGGCACCATGCAGGTGAAGTGGGTGGACTCGGGGCTGCTCAGGATCAGTACACGCATGAGGTGTCCTTGGATGTGATGGGAGCGGCGGGGGCCTCGGCCCAGGGCTCGGGGCCGCGGCGCAGGCCCTCGGTGTACGCGGTCACCACCCGGTCCGCGATCTCGGCCGGGATGCGGTCGGTGCGTACCGAGGCGGTGATCAGGGCGCCGTCCGCGGTGGTGCGGACGTCCAGCTCCAGCTCGGTGAACATGGTGGGCGCGCCGATGCGGGACAACTGTGCGGTGCAGTCGGTGAGTTCGAGCCTCGGATCCGGGTCGTCCTGCATCAGGAAGCTCGGCATCGGGCGAAGGGACTCGCCGCCGCCGGTCAGGACCACGGTGCGGGCCAGCTGGGCACCGCCGGTCTCCTGGGCGGCGAGCGCCTCGTCGACATGGGTCACCGCCTGCTCCAGGAGTCCGGAGCCGTCGTCCTTGTGCGGCGGCCAGAAGCGCAGGAACAGCAGGTCGACGCGGCAGCTGACGGCGGAGGCGAGCACCTCACTGCCGCGGCGGGCCACCGGCACCTTGACCGCGATGTCCGGCTGTCCGGTCAAGTCCCGCAGTACGAGACCGAATTGGGCCGCGAGCATCGCGAAGCGGGTGGTGCCGAGCGCGCGGGCCCGCTCGTCCCAGCGGGCGAGTTCGGCGTTGGTCACGGCGAGAGAGGGGGAGTAGCCGGGCCCGGCGTTGAGGTCGTTGTCGGCCCGGCCCGGCAGCTCCAGGGGCTCCTGGAGCTCCAGGTGGTCCTCCCAGTACTCGGCCTGCGCCGCCAGGTCCACCCGGGAGATCACCCGGCGGTGGTCGGCGGACACCTCGGCCAGGGTCGCGGCCGGTGCGGGGAACCTTGGGGCGCGGCCCGCGAGCCGGGCGGCGTAGGCGAGGGAGAGGTCCCTGGCGAGCACCGTCTCGGAGGCTCCGTCGAACGCCACGTGGTGGGCGACCAGGCCGAACAGGGTCCGCGTGGTGTCCTCGGCGCGCACGACGGCGCACCGCCACACCTCGGCGTCGCGAACGGCGAGCGGGGTGAGCGCGGCGGCCAGCCACGCGGTGGCGGCGGCCGCCTCGTCGGCGGCGTCGGGCAGCCGGATCATCGTGGCCGCGGCCGGGACCTCGGGCACCACCGCGTACCCGATCTCGTTGTTGCGGATCAAGTAACGGGCGTGCAGGGCCTGGTGGCGCAGATGCACGTCGCCGACGGCGGCCGTGAGGGCGTCGGTGTCGACCGGTCCCTCGATCCACCAGGTCATCCGGCACAGACCGCCGAGCCCGTCCTTGTCGTGGGCGGCGGCGAACAGGAAGCCGGACTGCTCGGGCGGCAGCGGGATCTCGCCGGGCTCCAGGCCCGGCACCGGGGCGTCGGCGGCCTCGGCCGAACGCGCGGTGGCGTCGAGCCAGTCGGCGAGCCGGCGCACGGTGGGGGTGCGGAAGATCTGCGAGGGCTGCACGGCCGCGCCGAGCACCGCGTCCAGGTGCTGGCACAGCCGGGCCGCTTCCAGGGAGCTGCCGCCGAGCTCGAAGAACGAGACGTCGCCCGGCACCCGCTCGGTGCCGAGCACGGTACGGAACCCGTCGGCGACCAGGGCCTCCGTGCCCTCGAAGGACTCGGCGGGCGCCTCGGCGCGCTCCTGCTCCGGGCGGACCCGCGCGGCCAGCTCACGCCGGTCGATCTTGCCGTTCGCCAACTGCGGGAAGTCGTCGAGGAGGTGGACCCGGCGCGGCACCAGATACTCGGGCAGCAGCTCGGCAAGGCGCTCGCGCAGCTCCTCCGGGCCGGTCCCGCCCTCGCCACGCGTATAGAACAGAGCGAGCCCGTGGTAGGAGCCGTCGGGCTTGGGCATCGGCACCACCGCCGCGCCGGTGACCGTGGCCACCCGTTCCACGGTGCGCTCCACCTCGGCGGGCTCGATCCGGTGACCCCGGATCTTGATCTGGCGGTCGCCGCGGCCGGTGTAGTGGAACACGCCCTCGGCCGACCGGTTCCCCAAGTCGCCCGTACGGTAGAGGCGTTGGAGCCTGCCGTCGATCTCCGCCTCGACGAAGACCTCCTCGGTCAGCGCGGGGTTGCCGAGGTAGCCGCGGGCCAGGCCCGGGCCGCCCAGGCACAGCTCGCCGGTCTCGCCCGGCGCGCACACCCGGGTGTCGTCCAGGACGTACACATCGGTGTGCGCGAGCGCGTGGCCCAGCGGGATGCCGGCCGGGTCGTCGCAGTCCTCGGGCCGCACCTCGTGCCCGGTGACGACGGCCCCGCACTCGACGGGCCCGTACACATTGAGCAGCCGGATGCCGGGGTGCTCGGCGAGGAAGGCGCGCACCCGCGGTGGGGCCGCCCGTTCGCCGCCGATGGACAGCCACTTCATCCCGGCGAAGGCGCCCACATCGGTGGTGACCAGCATGTTGAACAGCTGCGTCGTCATGAACGCGGCGTTCACGCCCTCTTCGGCGATCAGCGCGCGCAGGGTGCGCGGCACCAGGACCGTCTCGTCGAGCAGTACGGTCCGCCCGCCGGTGAGCAGCATGCTCCAGCAGTCCAGGGTGAAGCCGTCCCAGGTCGGGGGAGCGGTCTGCGGCATCACGGTGCCGGGGCCGAGCTCGGCGTAGAAGTCGCCGTCGAACAGGCGCACCGCGTTCTCGTGGCTCGACACCACGCCCTTGGGGGTGCCGGTGGAGCCGGAGGTGAAGAACACCGAGCAGGCGTCGGCGCCGGTCACCGCGACCGGCGCCGGGGTCAGGCCGCGCGCCGCGGTGAGGGTCAGGTCCTCGGCCGGCGGTGTCCAGGTGGGAACGGACCACTCGCCGTCCGTGGTGGTCACCAGGAGCGGCGCGCCCAGCTGGCCGATCACTCCTTCGAGCCGGTCGACGGGCCAGCGGGCGTCCAGGAACGAATAGGCGGCCCCGCACTTGAACAGCGCGAGCAGGACGGCGATCAGCGGGGTGCCGCGCTCCATGAGGACCGGCACCAGATGCCCGCGGCGCACGCCGTGGGCCTGCAGCAGCGCCGCGTATCCGTCGGAGGCGGCGTCCAGGTCGCGGTAGGAGACACCGACTCCCCGGTGGGACACGGCGGTTGCGCCGGGAAAGCGGCGGGCCGCGTCCTGGAAGAGGCCGTGCATCGTCTCGCCCCGCACGAAGCGGTGCGTGCCCGTCGTGGGCTCAAGGAGTACGGTCATCGTCTTCCTGTCTCCTCAGGTGTGGGAACGTTCGTGTGACCGGCTCTCACGCACTTGGCCAGGAAGCCCACGAGCTGGTCGGGGGTGGGCATCCGGTCGGTCTCGGCCCGCAGCGCCTTCGACCGCTCCCGGTACGAGGGCCGCGTCAGCAGGTCCTGGACGGCCGCGCCGACCGCGCCCTCCTCGGCGTCGGCGGGCAGCGCGGTGCCCGCGCCGGACGCGCGCACCAGATGGGACCAGTGCTCCTGGAAGGCGTTGCGCGGAAGGAGCAGCTGGGGCAGTCCGTGGGTGACGGCGATGAGCCCGCTGCCGACGCCGCCGTGGTGGACAAGGGCGTCGCAGTGCGCGAGCAGCACGTCGAGCGGGAACGACTCCACCATCCGTACGCCGTCGGGGAGTTGGCCGGTATTGGCCGCCTGCTCCGGGGTGACCGCGAGGACCACGTCGGTGTCCAGGTCGAGCAGGGAGCGGACCACGTGGTCGCGCACCTCGTCCAGGGCGGAGGTGGTGACCCCGCCCGTCACGCAGACCAGCGGCCGGCCCGAGGGCCGCTCGGAGCGCAGCCACTCGGGCAGCGCGGCCGGACCCGCGAACGGGACGTAGCGCATGTTGGCGCGGCGCACCCCGTGCGGCGGGCGAAGGCCCGGCGGGCACGGGTCGATCCACACCGAGGGGCCGACCACCGGATCGGCGCCGAAGCGCTCGAAGAGCTCGGCGTAGGAGGGGCGCAGCTCCGCCTCGCTCTCGCAGTGCACACCGAGCGAGACGCCCCAGGTGTGGCCGACCGCCGGAACCTTGATCGCGGCGGCGGCCACCAGGCCCGCGGCCGCCGCGGTGTCGTGCACCACGATGTCCGGGCGCCAGAAGCGGGCGAAGTCGACGAGGTCGTCGGTCAGGGTGTCGGCGACGGCGATCATCTTCTCGATGAGCGCCTCGCTCAGGTCGGCGTCGAGCACGGCAACCGAGTCGGCTGCCGCCTTCAACCGCCCGGGACCCAGGCCGAGTTGACGGGCCGCCACCTCCGCGGTGGCGGCCTCGTCACCGACGGGCACGGCCACCAGGCCGGCCCGGGTGACCGGGGCCACGCACTGGGGCCGCACCGCCACCCGCACCTCGTGGCCCGCAAGACGGCAGGCCCAGGCGAGCGGGATGATCCAGGGGACATGGGCCGGGCCGTGCCCCACGAACAACACGCGCATTCAGTTGCCTCACTCCATCGCGTACGGTCAGTGGCAGGGCAAGGGTGGGGGCATCCGCTCGAATGCGACTCGCGTCCGGTACGAACACGAAAGTGCCCGCAGGGGGAGTCCCTGCGGGCACTGGGTGAGCCGTACGGATCAGGCGCGACGGCCGCCCCTGCGGTAGGCGAAGGCGGCGAAGGCCGCGAGCAGCGCCGTCCACAGGGCGAGCACACCGAGGCCGGTGCCGCTCGGCGCGGAGTTGGCCGCCGCGTCCCAGGAGAGCTGGGCGTAGCGGTAGACCGGGGTCTCCTTCGACAGCGGCTGCAGCCACTGGGGAAGGCTGTCGGTCGGCATCATCAGGCCGCCGAGCAGCGTCAGGGTCAGATACGAGACGGTGCCGGCGATCTGCGCGAGCTGTGCCTTGAAGAGGTAGCCGATGCCGATGCCGAGCATCGCGAGCGGGGCGATGCCGACCCAGAGCAGCAGGAAGATCTCCAGCCAGGTGCCGGGCGAGAGGTCGACGCCCCGGTAGAACTTGCCGATCAGGCCGATGACCACGATCGGCAGGATGCCGAGGCAGGTGGCGACGGCGCCGCGGGCGATGACGACCTGGACCGGCGAGAGCGGGGTGAGCCGCAGCTGGCGCAGCCAGCCGAGCGCCCGGTCCTCGGCGATGCCGGTGCCGTTGGTGATGACCACACCGAGCGCGCCGAACGCCGCCGCGCCGACCATGGCCCGCACCAGGGACTCCTGGTCGGGGCCGCCGCCCGCGAGGGTGACGTACAGGCCGACCGGCATGATGAGGCTCATCATGAGGTAGCCGCCGTTGCGGACGAGCCGCAGGATTTCGAGGCGGATGTAACCGAGCATCAGTTGGTCCGTCCTTCCGGAGCGGCGGCCGCGTGCCGGGACTGGTGGGTGAGCGCGATGAAGGCCTCCTCCAGGCCCACGCCCGAGACCTCCAGGTCGGTGAAGGCGTCGGCGCGCGACAGGGCGTGCACCGTCGAGTCGGAGTCGCTGGTGCGCAGGTGGACGCGGCCGCCGCGGAACTCCACGGAGCTGACGCCCGGCAGCAGGTCGAAGCCGTTCTGGGCGCCGCGCGGCACGAAGCTGACCGTGCGGCCCTCGATCATGGACTTGATCTGCGAGGTGGTGCCGTCGGCGACCACCCGGCCCGAGGCGATGACCACGACGCGGTCGGCGCTGTCGTCGGCCTCTTCGAGGTAGTGCGTGGAGAACAGGACGGTGTTGCCGCGCTCGGCGTACCGCTGCATCGCGGCCCACAGCTCGCGCCGCGACTCGACGTCGAGGGCGGCGGTCGGCTCGTCCAGGACCACCAGGTCCGGGTCGCCGGCCAGGGCGAGCGCGAACCGCACGCGCTGGGCCTGGCCGCCGGAGAGCCGGTCCACGTTACGGGTGGCGATCTTGGTGAGCTCGGCGAGCTCCAGGACCTCCTGGAGCGGCAGCGGCTTGCGGTAGGTCTGGCGCACGAAGTCGACCAGCTCGCGCACCGACACCCGGGGAATCATCTTCCCCTCCTGGAGCATGGCACCCAAGTGCCCCGCACGCATGGCGAGTTCGGGCTTCTTGCCGAAGACCTCGATGGTGCCCTGGTCCGGCGGGAAGAGCCCGAGGAGCATGTTGATCGTGGTGGACTTGCCGGCGCCGTTGGGGCCGAGGAGGGCGACCGTCTCACCGCGGCCGATCGTCAGATCGATCCCGTCGACGGCACGGACGCTGCCGTACTCCTTGACGACGCCCTTGAAGACGACCGCGGGCGGGCCGTGCTGTTCTGCCATGGGGGGTGGCACCTGTTCCCTTTCCTGTGTGAGTGAGCGCATGTCAGATCAGCCCTTCCAAGGTGTGGACCAGTTCCGTGGGGCCTGGCAGGCATTCGATCTCCGCGCGTACGTCGAGCGCGGCCTTGCGGTGACGCTCGTCCTGGAGCAGGCCCGCGAGGGCCTCCCGGACGAGATGCGGGTCGTGCTGCTCGGCCTCGGTGGCGAGGCTGAGCCCGGATCCGGACGCCTGGACGAGCCGGCCGGTGGTCTGGAGGAACGGCTTGTCGCCGGGCAGCACCAGCTGCGGGACGGCCGAGGCGAACGAGGTCATGCTGGTCCCGCTGCCGCCGTGGTGGACGGCGAGGGCCGTGTGGCGCATCACCGGTCCGATCGGGAAGCGGTCGACGACCTTGACGGAGGACGGGATCCCGGCGAGCGCCGCGTGGTACTGGGCGTCGATCGGGAACAGCACGTCCAGGCCCTGCTCGGTGCAGGCGTCCAGGACGTGGCGGAAGCCCAGCGGAAGTTCGCCGGTCTCGGCGAGCACCCGGCCGTGCCACATGCCCAGGCACAGCAGGGCCCTGGGCCGCTCGGGCTTTCGCACCGCCCAGTCGGGCAGTTCGGCGGTGCCGCAGTACGGGACGTACCGCGAGAGCAGGCCCGGGGTGTTGTCGCCCTCGGGGAGCAGCGAGGCCGGGCTCGGGTCGATGACGAGGGCCGGGTCGGGGAAGCCGTCGGCCCCGAACTCGGCGCACAGGCCGTGGAGCTGGACCTTGGCCTGGCGCAGGAGCGGGCTGGTGAAGTCGTCGGGGCCCCAGCGGTGGATGACGCCGGGCACCCCGAGGGCGGCCGCGACGACGAGCCCGCCGAACTCCACCGGGTCGGTCATCACCAGGTCGGGCTCCCAGGCCCGGCCGAGGGTGACCAGGTCGTCGATGTAGCCGCCGAGCCGGGTGCGCCAGCGCTCGCCGACCGCGTCCCACTCGGAGTCCGCGCGGCGGTCCATGCCCGCACGGTCGGGCATCGCCACGGCGCCGGGCCGGGTCAGGCGCTGACGGGTCTCGCCGCCGCCGACCAGGCGGGTGTCGAGGCCCGCCGCGGACGCGAACTTCACGAGTTCGGCGTCGCCGGCCACGAGCACCTGGTGTCCGGCCGCCCGCAGCGCCCACGTCAGGGGCACCATCGGCACGATGTGGCTGGGGACCAGGGCGGTCACTAGGACGCGCATGTCTTCTCCTGAGCGGTCGCGGCCACAAGGGCTTCGAGGTCGGTGACCAGCTGTTCCACCGGCGGGCAGGCGAGGACCGAGCGCCGCACGGCGGACGCCCTGCGCTGGAAGGAGGGCTCGGTGAGCAGCCGGCCGAGGGCTTCGGCCACGGTCTCGCCGGTGGCCCAGTAGGCGGGCAGGCTGATGCCGCTGCCGACCTCGGCGACGTGCTCGGCCGAGTTGGGCTGGTCGTCGTACATCGGCGTGACGAGCATCGGCGTACCGCTGCGCAGGCCCTCGCGGATGCTGCTGTGGCCGCCGTGCGTGATGAACACGTCGGCCGCCTCCAGGAGCACGTCCTGCGGGACCCACTCGGTGAGCAGCCGCACGTGCGCGGGGACGTCGCCGAACTCCTCGGGGTCGCGGCCCACGCCGATCGAGACGAGCGCCGTGCAGTCGAGGCCCGAGACCGCCTCGATCACCGCGTGCAGCACTTCGTCGGACTTCCACGGCATCGACGGCGCCATGGTGCCGATGGAGGCGTACACCACCGGCTTGTCGTCGGGCAGCTCGGCGAGCCAGGGCAGGGCCTTGTCGTCGCTGCGGTACGGGGCGGTCTGGCGGTAGTGGCGCAGGGTGCGCGGATCCAGGTCGTCGCCGGTGCACTCGGCCGGGAGCCAGCTGACCAGCAGGTGCCGGTAGGCACAGTTGTCCTCGGCGGCCTCCGGCAGGCCGAGCTCGGCGCGGAGCCTGTTCAGCGGCTCGTGCGTCACGGACGGAAGCAGCAGGTGGGTCGAGCCGCCGGCCACCGCGATGTGCGGGATGCCGAGCGACTCGGCGGCGAGCAGGCCGCCCATCTCCTCGCCCTCGCGGACGATCAGGTCGGGCTTCCAGTCGGCGGCGATCTCCAGGATGTCGCGGGCCGCGGCCAGGGCGGGCGGCCCGAGCACACACTCCACGAGCCCCTCCTCGTACGCCTCCTGGTCGGCCCGGAACAGCGGAAGTGCGATCGCCTGGATGCAGAAGGGGTCCTTGGCCCAGTCGAACCCGGCCGGGAAGAACTCGAGCCCGTAGCTCACGCTCTCCTCGCGCATGGACTCGTCGTCGGCCACGGCGACGGTGTGCCCGGCCCGGACGGCGGCCTGGGCCAGCGGGATCAGCAGGCGCAGATGCGACTTGCCCGCATGGGCGGTGAACAGAATGCGCACGGCGGGTCTCCGATTGGGGGTGGGGACGGCCCTTCAGGGCTGTCCGTCGGTCATGCCCAAGAGCGTGACCCGCCCCACTCGAACGGCACTTGAGCCGCCCTTGGCCGGGCTTTCCCCGGCCGCACTCAAGTCCTATTCGAGAGGCGATGGCGACCTTGGGCGCATGCCGTATGCCCGAAGGATTCGACCGAACCGCCGAACAGGGGAGTAGCTGGATGCGTTGGAACGAGATCTATGTCGCCTCGCTCGGCAGCTGGCTGCCCGAGCCCGTCCCGGTGGCCGAGGCCGTCGCGGCCGGGGAGTGCGGCCAGGAGTGGATCGACGACTTCGGGTACGAGTCCGTGCGGATCGCCCGCGAGAGCGAGGAGGAGGGCTGGACGGCGCCGCCGGACATGGCCGTCGCCGCGGGACGCACCGCGCACGAGCGCTCCGGCCTGAACAAGTCCACGTACTCCCTGCTCCTGCACGGCAGCACCTGGTTCCAGGGCCTCGACATCTGGCCGGCCGCTTCCTACATCGCCAAGCGGACCGTCGGCGCCACCGTGCCCGGCCTCGATGTGCAGCAGCGCTGCAACATCGGCATCAGCGGGCTCGACCTGGCCGCCGCCCACCTCACGGCCGGCTACGGCAAGGGAAGCGCGGTCATGCTCACCACCGCCGACCGCTTCGGCGGCCCCGGCGCCAACCGCTGGCAGCTGCGGCACGGCAACGCCTACGCCGACGGCGCGACCGCCACCATCCTGTCCACCACGGAAGGCTTCGCCCGCCTCAAAGCCACCGCGACCGTCGCCGACAACTCCCTGGAGCCGATGGCCCGGGGCGACGAGGAGTTCGGCCCGGTCTCGCGCGCCGCCGAGCGGCAGATCGACCTCACCGCACGCGGCGACGCCCAGAAGGCCGTCAGCGACGAGACGATGACCAACATCCGCTTCGGCAAGGTGATGCAGGAGGCCAAGCAGGCCGTCCTCGACGACGCCGGCCTGGAGATGGACGACATCGCGTACGTCATCATCCCCTCCACCGGCCGGATCAAGGGCCCCTTCCAGATCCACCACCTCCTCGGCGTCGACGAGTCCGAGACCACCTGGGAGTTCGCCCGCCGCAGCGGCCACATCGGCGCCGGCGACTGGGCGGCCGGCCTCGAAAACCTGCTGCTCACCGGCCAGTTGAAGCCCGGCGACCACGTGATGCTCTACGGCGGCGGAGCGGGCTACACCATCACCACCGCCGTACTGGAAATCCTGGAGATCCCGGCCTGGGCCGAGCCCGCCGCGGCCTGAACCGGCCGCCCACCACAAGGAGTTGGCACACCCCATGGAGATAGTCGGCAGGGGCTTCCTGGCCGGACACCTGGCAGGCATCGCCGGACACCACCGGGACGTGGTGGCGCTGGCCGCCGGGGTCTCGGCCGCCGGGGACATCCCGCCCGAGCAGTACACCCGGGAGTCCAAGCGCCTGTACGAGGTGCTGCGGCACTGCGAGAAGACCGGCAGACGCCTGGTGTTCTTCTCCACCGCGTCCGCCGGGATGTACTCGGTGCCCGACGCCTCGCCCGGCCGCGAGGACGGCCCCGTCTACCCGGCGACCCCGTACGGCCGCCACAAGCTCTCCCTCGAAGCGGTCGTCAAGTCCTCGGACGTCGAGTACCTGATCCTGCGCCTGTCGCACGTCGTCGGCTTCAACCAGCCCGCCCACCAGCTACTGCCCGCTCTTGTACGGCAGTTGGTGAGCGGCGAGATCCAGGTCTACCGCGGCGCGCAGCGCGACCTGATCGACGTCGAGGACGTCATCAAGATCGTGCACACGCTGCTCGTCGACGGCCGCACCCGTGACGTCGTCAACGTCGCCTCGGGCCACGCCCCGCACATCGAGGACGTCGTCACGCACATGGAGCACCTGCTCGGCACCCGTGCCGAGAAGTCCTACGTGGAGGCCTCCGGCGCCCAGCCCGTCTCCATCGACAAGCTCTGCCGTCTCGTGCCGCCGGTGTACGGGCTCGGCTTCGGGCCCGACTACTACCGCAAGGTCCTCGACAAGTACGTGCACGCCTATGCGCACCAGCCCGTCACCGCGTAACCACCCACCCAGATTCGGAGTCACACCCATGAGCGAGAACAGCCCCGTCGTCGCGGTCGCCCACTTCGTCCTCAAGGAGAAGCACAAGGCGAAGGGCGCCGAGTTCGAGAAGGCCTACCTCAAGTACAAGGAGGCCGTCGCCGCCAAGGACGGTCTGCTGCGCACCGCGCTGCTCCGCGGCATCAAGGAGCCCGACAACTTCGTCATCCTCACCTGGTGGCGGGACGCGGACGCGCACCGCACCGTCGTCGGCGACTGGCAGTTCTTCACCGCGGTGAGCAGCCGCTTCGTCTACCTCGCGGCCATCACCAGCGTGCACGGCCCGGTCCTGGCCGGCGAGAACGCGGCCGACGGCCTCGGCGAGCTCGCGGTGCCGTCCGCGGACGCGGCCGTCGCGCTCACCACGTTCACCCTGCGCGAGGGCGCCGACCAGCAGGCCTTCGAAGGCTCCTTCCTCGGCCACCTGTCCTTCGTCAAGGGCCACGACGGCTTCCTCGGCCACCAGCTGGTGCACTCCAACCGCGAGACCGGCGCCTACGTCAACATCGGCTGGTGGAGCGGCCCCCAGGCCTACCTGCCGGTCCTGCAGAGCCCGGAGATGGCCGCCGACGCCAAGACCATGGCCGTGCACGCCGAGGTCAAGGGCGGCCTGTACAAGGCGGTCGTCGACTCGGCCCGCACCGAGGTCGCAACCGTCTGAGCGCCGCTGAAGCACCGCACACGAAAGGCGGGCCGGGTCTTCGAGACCCGGCCCGCCTTTCGCGTTGCGTACGTGTCAGCGAGCGGTGAACAGCCCCTCGGCCACCTCGATCGACGGGTTGCCGAACGCGATGGTGCGCAGCACCTTGCGGTAGACCGGGGTGTGCTTCACGACGGCCGCCAGCTTCGGGCGCACCCGCGTCGCGAACGTGCCGGTCGACAGCATCGCCTTGGACTGCATGCCCTGGAGCCGCATCATCGTCGCGATGTCGGGCGCCCGGCGCTCCTCGAAGCGGGACAGGAACGCGGCGCTCGCATCCCCCCGGCCCACCGACTCGACGAGCAGCGGATGCAGCACGACCGCGTCCTGCACCGACAGGTTGATGCCCTGCGCGCCGATCGGGCTGTGCGTGTGCGCCGCGTCGCCCATCAGGACCAGGCCGTCGGTGGCCCAGCGCTCGGCCCGCCCGGAGAACACATCGAGCAGGCTGAGGTCGCGCAGCGAGGTGATCTGGGCCTCGATCAGGTCCGCGTACGCCGGAACCGCCTTCGCCAGCTGCTCCTTGACGTGGCCGAGGCCCTGGGCGACGACGGTCTTGTAGCCGCCGTGCGGCAGCGTCCAGCCGACCTGGATCCGGTTGGGCCAGGACCCGTACGCGAGCACCGGACTGGTGCCGGCGCTCCGGAACACCCGGACGTCATGGCTGACTTCGGGCTCGTCCTTGGTCAGCTTGAACCACAGCACGTCCTGGTCGAAGGCCTCGCTGCGGCCCGCCTCGATGCCGGCGAGCCGGCGCACCTTGGAGAACCGTCCGTCGGCGCCGACCACGACCTTGCTGTGGAAGACGTGCCCGTCGGCGGCGGCCCCGGTGATCCGGCCCCGCTCGTCGCGCAGGAGCGCGTTGACGCGGCAGCCGTCCACGTACTCGAAGTCGGCGAACTCGGCGCAGTGCAGCAGGAGTTCGGTCAGCAGATGGGACTGAGGGATGGACAGGAGGTGGTCGTACGGGGCCGGAAGCGCGCGGTAGTCGATGTCCAGCAGGATGCGGTCCTGCTCCACCAGGCGGAAGCGGTCGTGCTCGTGGCAGCCGCGCGCGCGGGCCCCGGCGAGCACGCCGAGCCGGTCCAGGACCGTCATCGCGCCCGGCTGGAGGATCTCGCCGCGGAACTCCCGCTGGTGCGAGCGCGAACGCTCCACCACGGTCACCCGCACCCCGGACTTGAGCAGCAGCAGAGCGAGGGTCAGACCGGCGGGGCCCGCCCCGACGATGCACACGTCACCGCGGTGCTCCTCGTCGGTGCGGGCCCCCGCGCGGACCTCCTCGGCGGCCGCGGTCATCGCTGCCCGGCCAGTGCGAGCGCGGAGCGCACGTCGTTGGTGGCCATCGCCAGCACCCGGTCGCGGCCGGCCGAGGCGACGGCGAGCACGTCCGCCGTCACCAGGACCCCGCCGGGCGCCTCGACCAGACGCCAGCGGCGCCGGTAGAGCTCTGCCGGCGCGGGCGGCGCGAGCAGCTTCTGCACGAGGGTGTGGCCGCCGTGCTCGATCTGCACGGTCGGTACGTCGTCCTGGGTGCCGAACCAGGCGCTCTCCTCGCCGTCGCGCCACGGCAGCGCGTCCAGGAGCCGGGCGTGCACCGAGGCGACCGAGCCGGACAGGACCGCACGGTCCTCGACCCGGATCACGTCGGAGGTGAGCGAACCGGGCTGCTCCGTCTTGGACTTGAGGGTGCGCATCTGGAGCCCGCCGTGCCGGTCGAGCTCGCCCGCCGTCTCCGCGGGGTCCGCGTCCGTGGTGAACCAGTGCCCGGATACCACGCGGCAGCCGCCGTCGGGGCGGGGCAGGAAGTCCCAGGTGCCGCCGAGCTCCTTGATCGGGCCCACCGAGCCCTGCTGCGCGAAGTCCATGCGCAGCGCCACCGGATCCAGGGTGCGTCGGGAGGTCCAGATGCGCAGCCCGCCCTCGGGGCCCGGGCGCACCGCCCAGAACTTCACCTCGTCGTCCTGGCCCTCCTGGCTCAGGGTCTCGGTGTGCGCGATCCAGGGGTAGAGCAGCGGCCAGTCGGCCACATCGGTCAGCGCCCGGTAGACGGTGTCAGCCGAGGCGTCGATCTCGATGCCGGCACGCGTCCGGTGGATCTCCCTGTCGGTCGTGGAAGTGCTCACAGCAGTACCTCTCAGAGGGTGGCGGGGGAGGGGGAGGCGGCGGCCTTGGCGCGGAGCATGCGGCTCAGGGTCAGCCCGGGGTCGGTGACCACGACGGGCCCGAGGGCCGCGTCGACGCGGGCGAGCAGCTCCGGGTCGAGCACGGCCTCGGCGGCCGCGAGGTTGCGGCCGATCTGCTCGGGCGCGGAGGCCCCGATGACCGCCGTGGCGACCTGGGCGTTCTGCAGCACCCAGGCCAGGGCGAGTTGAGCCATCGTCAGATTCGTCTCGTCGGCCAGCTCGGCGACCCGGCCGACGGCACTGAGGACCTCGTCCGACAGGAAGCGGTAGCGCTGGATCGAGACGTCTCCGCCCTTGGCGGCCACCGCCCGGGAGCCCGCGGGCGCCTGCCGGCCCGGCTTGTACTTTCCGGTCAGTACGCCGCCGGCAAGGGGCGACCAGACCATCTGCCCGATGCCGAGCGGCGCGCACGCCGGGACGACCTCGGACTCGATGACCCGCCACAGCATCGAGTACTGCGGCTGGTTGGAGACGAGCTCGATGCCCAGGTCGCGGGCGAGTTCCGCGGCCCGTCCGATCTCGTCGGCGGCCCACTCCGAGACGCCGACGTAGCGCACCTTGCCCGCGGCCACGGCGTCCGCGAAGGCGGCCATGGTCTCTTCGAGCGGCGTCGAATCGTCGTACAGGTGCGCCTGGTACAGGTCGATGTGCCCGGTGCCGAGGCGGCGCAGCGAGGCGTCCAGGCTCTCGGCGATCCGGGTGCGCGACAGTGCGCCCGGGCCGGGCCCGCCGCCCCTGCCGACCTTGGTGCAGATCACGACGGCGTCCCGGTCGACGCCCGCGAGGGCCCGGCCGAGGTGCTCCTCGGCCCGGCCCTCGGCGTACGCGTCGGCGGTGTCGAACGTGGTGATGCCCGCGTCGAGGGCGGCCCGTACGCAGGCGGAGGCGGCCCGGTCGTCCAGCTGGTTGCCCGCGGTCAGCGAGTTCCCGAACGCGACCCGGCTGACCACCGGTCCCGAGGCACCGAGACGGCGGTACTCCATGGTGAATCCCTTCTGTTCTGGGCTCTGTGCGGGCGGGTCCCGCCTCCCGAGCCGTCAGGCCCCGGCCGGGGCGGGCTCGGCGCGGTTGCCCGCGATGTGGGCGGCGGGCACGGTGCGCACCTCGGCGAGCGCGGCGAGCGCCGCGTACTCGGGCAGCGCGGTGGCCGCGAGCGCGGCTTCCGCGTCGCGCCAGCGGGTGAGCGCGGTGAACCCGCCGGGCCGGGCGAACAGCGACTTGGCGAGGTCGGCGGCGACGAAGCCGTCGATTCCCGCGGCGGCCCCGGCGTGGGCGCGGAAGGCGCCGATGAACGCCTCCGGGTTGCCCTCGACGGTGAAGAAGTCCACGAAGAGCACGTCACCGGGCTCGCCCGCGGCGCCGTCGAAGCGCGCGATCCCCATCGAGGGATCGGCCTCCACGGAGACGATTTTGTGGAACTCCTCGGCGTGCTCCTGGAACGTGGCGCTCGCGAGGACCTGCTGGAAGTCCTCGGGCCGCTCCCACCAGCCGAGGTTGACGTACACCTCGGGCCGGTCGGCGGAGCGGACCGCCTGGTGGGCGAGGAAGCCCGGCTGTGCGCGCATCCACTCCACATGGGTCAGGAAGCGGGCCTCGAACTCCTCGGCACCGGCCGGGTCGAGCAGCGTGAACGTATTGATGACGGTGAAGGACATGCGGTGCCTCTCCGGCTCAGCTTGCGACGGGCTGACTGGCGGTCAACTGCTCGGCCAGCACGCGCCGTTGGATCTTCCCGTTGCCCGAACGCGGGATCACGTCGAGCGTCATGGCGTCGCGGACGTGCTGGTAGTACGGCAGGGCGTCGTTGGCCTGCGCGACGACATCGGCGAGATCTTCCGGGTGAGCGCCGGCGAGCACCACGAGGGCGCCCGCGACCGCGCCGTGCTCGACGTCCGCGAGCTCGACCACGACGACATCGGCGACCCGCGGGTCGCGGCGCAGCACGCGCTCCACGTCCGAGGGCGCGACGAGGAAGTTGTCGCACTTGAAGACGTCTTTCAGGCGGTCCACCAGGAACAGCCGGCCGTCCTCGTCGATGCGGCCGACGTCGCCGGTGCTCAGCCAGCCGTCCGGCTCAAGCCCTGTGCCGTCGGGCCCGCCCGCGTACCCCTGCATCACCTGCGGGCCGCGCAGCTGCACCTCGCCGACGCCGCCCGGTGCGAGCACCGCGCGCGAGTCGATGTCGACGACCCGGCACTCGGTCCCGGCGACCGGGGTGCCGACCGAGCCGTGCACCGGGTGGTCCGGGTCGTCGCTGTGGGTCAGCGGGGAGGTCTCGGCGAGCCCGTACCCCTGGAAGACCGGCACGCCGAACCGCTTGGACAGGCGGCGTGCGGCAGGCACCGGAAGGCCCGAGCCGCCCGACGCGATGCGCCGCACCGACGTCATCGAGACGGAGTCCAGGTCCGGGTCGGCCGCGAGCCGGGCGAGCCGCACCGGCAGGCTGTACAGGATCGTCGCCCGGTGCCTGTTCGCCGTCATCAGCGCGGCGTACGGCTCCGGCGAGGCGCACAGGACCTGCGTGGCGCCCGCGGCGATCGCCGAGTTGAGGTGCATCGGGTGGTAGGTCGGCAGATGGTTCAGGCTGACCGTCTCGCCGTCGAGCCGGTGCGCCTGGGCGATCTGCGCCGCGTTGACGGTCACGTTGCGGTGGCTGAGCCGGACGGCCTTGGGGCGCCCGGTGGTTCCGCTGGTGAACTGGAGCGCGGCGGTGTCCGCGGGCCCCTTGGCAGGGGCGGCGAGGGGGCGGTCGCAGGCAAGGGCATCCAGTCCGTCCGTACCGGCGCCGATCAGGACGACCTCGCGCAGCTCGGGGAGCCGGTCGCGGACGTTCTCCAGGCGCGCGTTCAGACCGGTGTCGAGCAGGGCCACGCGGGCCCCGCCGAGGCCGAGCACGTGCAGCAGGTCGTCCTCGCGGAGCAGCGGGTTGATCACGGCCACGGTGTGCCCGGCCCGCACGGCCGCGTAGTACGCGACGGCGACGTCCGGGTGCAGGACGGTGCCCACCGCCACGACCGTGGGCTCGGGCGCGAGCGCCTGGAGCCCGGCGGCCACGGCGGTGACCCGGGCGTCGAAGGTGGCGTAGTCCATCGCGAAGTCGTCGGTGACGACGGCGCGCCGCGCGGGGTGCGCGGCGGCGGCCCGGGACAGCAGCTGGTCGAGCCGTTCGGGCACCTCGGGCAGGGTGTCAGCCACGGAGCGCCTCCGCGTAAGTGCGGGCCAGCTTCAGGGTGTTGGTGGAGTTGGTGGACAGGGCACGGTGCACATAGGCGCGCGCGTCGGCGACGGTCTTGCCCTCACCGAGGTACTTCTCGATGGTGTCGGTCCGCAGCGTGACGGTGTGCCGGGACGTGACGTCGACGCCGTCGGCGGTCTCGACGATGGTCCAGCGACCGGTGTGGGCGGTCATGAGGCCGGGCACGGTGGTCTGCTTGTAGACGATGCGGTCCGGGGCGAAGACGACGCGGATCGACTCGGTGGTGTGCACCGAACCGTCGGCGGTGCTGGTGTCCATCGCCATGACCTGCACGCCCGGCTCGTCCTCGGTCAGGTCGAGGCGCGCGACGTGCGGCAGGCGCTCGGGCCACAGGTCGGCCCGGTTCAGGAAGTCGAATACATCAGCGGCGTCGGCGTCCATGTGGACGGTGTCGTCGAAGGTGAAGACCAGCTCGTCCAACTGGGCGTGCTGCTCGGCGAGTTCCTTGATGTTGTTGAGCTCGGCCGCGCTGTTGCGGTCCACGGCCGCGTTGATCCACTCGATGGCGTCCGGGGCGTCGTCGACGGCCTCGAAGTCGTGGTGGAGTTCGAGCAGCGAGGTCTCGGCGTCCACGGGGGAGACCACCCAGGCGCCGCCCATGCCCGCCACCGGCGGGGCCGAGACCTCCTGGCGGAAGTCGACCCGCAGGCGCTGCGGGTCGAAGGTGCGGCGCGAGATCCAGTTCTTGACGGCGCCGTTGGCGGTCGCCCAGATGTGGATGCGCTCGGCGCGGTCGTCCCGCTCCAGGTGCTCGACGTGCACGTTGGGGCCGAAGTACTGCGGCCACTTGGTGACGTCGGCGACGATCCCGTACACGACCTCGGCGGGGGCGGCGACGGCGACGCTGTGGAGGGTGTGGTGCTTGGTTCCGGTCACGGACACGGGGGAACTTCCTTCTGTGGTCGGGTGGTTGAGGGAGCCGTCGGGCTCGTCGTCGTGCGGGGCTGAGCGACGGTGTCGGCGCGTCGTCAGAAGTTGCCGAGGCCGCCGCAGACGTTGAGGGCCTGCGCGGTGATGGAGGCGGCGGTGTCGGTGGCCAGGTAGCCGACCAGGCCGGCGACCTCCTCAGGGGTGGAGTAGCGGCCGAGCGGGATCTTCGAGGTGAACTTGGCGAGGATCGCGTCCTCGGAGGTGTCGTACGCCTCGGCGTAGCCCTGCCGCACGCGCTGCGCCATCGGCGTCTCGACGTAGCCGGGGCAGACCGCGTTCACGGTGATGCCGGTCGGGGCGAGCTCGTTGCCGAGCGCCTTGGTGAAGCCGACCACGCCGTGCTTGGACGCGGAGTACGGGGCGCCGAGCACCACACCCTGCTTGCCCGCGGTGGAGGCGATGTTGATGATCCGGCCCCAGCCGCGCTCGCGCATGCCGCCGGCGTTGAGCACCTCGCGGGTCACCCGGAAGACGCTGTTCAGATTGGTGTCGATGACGTCGTCCCACACCTCGTCCGACACGTCGGCGGTCACGCCGCCGCCGCTGCGGCCGGCGTTGTTGACGACGACGTCGACGCGGCCGTACGTCTCGACGGCGGCGGCCACGAGCTCCTTGACGGACTCGGGGCTGCGGACGTCGGCGGTCGCGCCGGACACCTCCAGGCCCTCCTCGCGGAGCTCCTTCACGGTGAGCTCGACGGACTCGGCGCTGCGCGCGCAGATGAACACGGCGAGACCGGCGGAGCCGAGGGCACGGGCCGACGCCAGACCGATCCCGCTGGTCGCCCCGGTGATGAGCGCGACGCGGCGGTCGGTGGTGGCCTTGGGCTGAGTCATACGGATCTCCTCCGGAGGGGTTGGGGTATGGGGGCCAAAATGCGCCGGGGCACTTGAAGGGGTATCGAGCGGGGCTGGACTCCCCGACGGCCCCCACCCCCTGGGGCTCCGCCCCGGACCCCGGGGGTTTGCCCAGCAACGGCCTGCTGGGGGCGCGGGGAACTGCGCGAGCAACCACGCACGGTCCGAGGTTGCAGCACTCATCCCCGGGAGGGTCTGCGGGGTCTGGGGCGGAGCCCCAGTGGGGCACCAGTACGGGTCTAGCGGGGGGCGGCACGCTCCTGGGGCAGGAAGATCCAGGAGGAGAGGACCCCCATGAGCGTCACCGAGCTGCCGCACACCACCACCGCCGGGCTGTACACGGAGATCCAGCAGTTCTACGCGCAGCAGATGCACCTGCTCGACGACGGCAAGGTCGAGGAGTGGGCCCACACCTTCACCACCGACGGTGTGTTCGCCGCCAACGCGCAGCCGGTCCCGGCGGTGGGTCGCGAGGCCATCACCGCGGCCGCGGCCGCCGCCACCGAGGCGTACGCCAAGGCCGGCGTCCAGCGCCGGCACTGGCTGGGCATGGTCTCGGTCGAGGGCGTCGACGGCGACGCCGTGAACGCCCGTTGCTACGCGCTGGTCATCGAGACGCCGCGGGGCGGGCGGCCGGAGATCAAGGCGAGCACGCTGTGTGAGGACCGGATCGTGCGGGTGGGCGGGGCCTGGCAGATCCAGGACCGCCAGATCACCCGGGACGACCTGATCTGACCCCCCAGAGCAAGTGCCCGCACGCAATCCCCCGGCGTGCGGGCACTTCTGCGTGCGCGCTGGGCGGGGTTCGGGTGCGGCCCGGTGCGCTGGGGCTCCGCCCCAGACCCCGCAGGCCCCACCCCGCCCCTTCCCCAAGCCCTCCGGGGGTGAGTGATTCGGCCTCGGGTCGTACGTGGGCTGGTCGCGCAGTTCCCCGCGCCCCCAGCAGGGTTGGCGCCGGCCCGCATCGGAGCATTTCAGCCTGTCCGGCGTTTGAGGACGAGCGCCCTTGAGGCGCTAACGGGGTCTGGGGCGGAGTCCCAGGGCGTAACCCCGGTTGCGTGGGGGACCCCGCACAACGCAAACGGCCGCCGCACCCCGCAAGGGATGGGCGGCCGGTCGCACCCGGAACCCCCGGAGGGGCTAGGCAGCCTGCGTCGCAGACGACAGGCACTCGTTGATGAACTCCAGCAGCAGCCGAGGCGTGGACGCCTCCGCCACCGTGTCGTCGGACAGCTGTATCCGGTAGTCCCGCTCGATGACCCCCGTCACCTGAAGGATCGCCAGCGAGTCGTACCCGAGGTCGTCGAACGGCACGTCCAGGACGTCCCCGTCCAGGTCGATCCCCTCGCCGACACCCGCGCACTCGCGCAGCAGCGTGGTCAGTTCCTTGAGATTCATGAAGCTCGCCTCTCTCAATGACAAACAGTTGGAGTTCAGTTCGCCGCGGTCACGACGGCCGCGGCGTTGAAGCCGCCGGTCCCGCGGGCCAGGACGAGTGCGGTACGGACCGGGCCGCGCCGGGCCTCGGTGACCAGGTCGAGCGCGTCGGCCGCGACCGGGTTCGTGACGTTCACGGTCGGCGGGATCACCGCGTCCCGGATGGAGAGCAGCGCCGCCGCCAGGTCGAGCGAGGCGCCGCCGGCCGACAGGCGGCCCGTCATGGTCTTGGGGGCCGTCACCGGCACCCCGCGGGGGCCGAACAGAGCGGTCAGCGCCGCCTCCTCCTGGCGGTCCAGCTCCGGCACCCCCGACGCGTCCGCGAAGACGACGTCCACGTCGGCAGCCGTCAACCCGGCTTCCGCCAGGGCCAGTTCGGCCGCCCGGCGCAGGCCCGGCTCGCCGCCTCGGCCCGGTGCCGGGTCGAAGGTGGCGGCGTAGCCCGAGAGCTGTCCGTAGATGCGGGCGCCGCGCTCGCGGGCCGCCTCGGCGTCCTCCAGGACGAGGATCGCGCCGCCCTCTCCGGCCACGTAACCGCTGGCCTCGCTGTCGAACGGCAGGAACGCGCGCTCGGGGTCCGCGACCGGGCTCATCCGGCCGCCGGCGAGCTGCGCCGTCCAGCCCCAGGGGCAGACCGCGCCGTCCACGCCGCCGGTGACGATCAGCTTGCTGCCCTTGCGCAGCTGGCGCCGGGCCTGGGCGACCGCGTCGAGGCCGCCCGCCTGCTCGGTGACCAGGACGCCGCTGGGCCCGCGAAGCCCGTGCCGGATGGAGATCTGGCCGGTGTTGACGGCGTAGAACCAGGCGTACGACTGGTACGCGGAGACGTACTGGCCGCCCTTGCTCCACAGCGCCTGGAGCTCGCGCTGGCCGAACTCGAAGCCGCCCGCCGAGGCCGCGGTGACCGCGCCCGCCGAGTACTGCGGCATCTCGGCCGGGTCGGCGCCGGAGTCCTCCAGGGCCTCCTTGGCGGCGGTCAGGGCGAGCCGCGTCATGTGGTCGGTCTGGGGGAGCAGCCGGCTCGGGATGTGCTCCTCGGCGTCGAAGCCGGGCACCTCGCCCGCGAGCGTGGCCGGGTAGCCGGAGGCGTCGAAGCGGGAGACCGGGCGGATGCCGCTCTCGCCCGCCACCGTCGCCTCCCACCAGGCCTGCGTGCCCAGGCCGTTGGGGGCGGTCACGCCGATTCCGGTGAACACCGCGGTGGCGGAGCGCACCGCCGTACGTTCGAGCAGCTCGCTCGTCATGCCGTCTTCCTCCGCTCGGGCTTGGTGAGCACGATCGCGCTCTGGAATCCGCCGAAGCCGCTGCCCACGCTCAGCACCGTGTTGATGTCGCGCTCGCGGGCGTGGATCGGCGTGTAGTCGAGGTCGCACTTGGGGTCGGCCTCGTGCAGATTCGCGGTGGGCGGCACCATGCCGTGCTCGATGGCCAGCGCGGACGCGGCGATCTCCAGGGAGCCGATGGCGCCGAGCGAGTGCCCGATCATCGACTTGATGGAGGAGACGGGCGTCGCGTACGCGTGGTCGCCGAGGCTCTTCTTGAACGCGGCCGTCTCGTGACGGTCGTTCTGCAGGGTGCCCGAGCCGTGCGCGTTGATGTAGTCGATGTCGGTGCCCGGGATGCCGGCCTCGTCGAGCGCGGCACCGATGGCCTCGGCCATCTCCGCGCCGTCGGCCCGAAGCCCCGTCATGTTGTAGGCGTTGGAGCGCGAGGCGAACCCGGCGATCTCGGCGTAGATGTGCGCGCCGCGCGCCACGGCCTGCTCGTACTCCTCCAGGACGAACACCGCGCTGCCCTCGCCGAGCACGAAACCGTTGCGGGACTTGTCGAAGGGCCGCGAGGCCGTCTCCGGCTCGTCGTTGCGGTTCGAGGTGGCCTTGATGGCGTCGAAGCAGGCGACCGAGATCGGCGAGATCGGTGCCTCGGTGGCTCCGGCGATCATGACGTCGGCGCTGCCCTCGCGGATCAGCTCGACGGCGTGGCCGACCGAGTCCAGGCCCGAGGTGCAGCCGGTGGAGACCACGGCGGTGGGACCCTGCGCGCCGAACTCCCAGGCCACCTCGGCCGCGAACGAGCTCGGCACGAAGTAGTCGTACAGGTGCGGCACGGCCCGCTCGTGGTCCACGAGCCACTCGGCGCCGTTGTTGCTGACCGCCGCGTACTCGTAGTCGAGCCCGGTGGTCGCGCCGACCGCGCTGCCGATGGTGACGCCGGTGCGGAACGGGTCGAGGCCCGCCATGTCCAGGCCACTGTCGGAGACCGCCTCACGGGCGCCGACCAGCGCGAACTGGGCGGCCCGGTCGAGGCGCCCGGCCTGCTCCTCGGTGAGACCCTGGGCGACCGGGTCGAAGTCCACCTCGGCGGCGATCTTCGACCGGAAGGCCGAGGCGTCGAAGAGCGAGACGGCCCTGGTCGCGGTGCGGCCCGCGGTCAGCAGGGACCAGTACTCCTTGGTGCCGACGCCCCCGGGGGCGACCACACCGATTCCGGTGATGACTACGCGTCGGCTCACCTGTCCCCCTCGTTGGGCTGGGCCTGGGGGTGCGCCCCGGGAATGTGCAGCACGGCTGCGTCACCTCTCTGATAGGTCCGCTGTGAGATCCGCTGTTGGAAGGAGTCTCGTCCCGCCCTCTTGACGCCCGCTCGACTCGCCGTCGTACTTCCCCTTGAGCGACTCCCGCAGCTCAAGGGCCACTTCGCGCAGCAGCTCGGGCACCCCGCGCTCGCGCACGAAGAAGTGATCGCCGGGCAGGGTCTGGAGGCGGAACCGGCTCACCGAGTAGTCGGCCCACTCGGCCACCTCCCACAGCGGCGCGATCGGGTCGTCGCGCCCGGCAAGCGCCATCAGCGGCGTACCGACCGCCTTGTCCGCGTTGACCTGGCACAGGGCCTCGCCCAGGCGCAGATCGTCGCGGAGCGCCGGGATGACCTGGCGCTGCCACAGCGAACGGTCCCGCCCGGCGGCCTCCGGCGGCGCCGCCTCCAGGTCGACGAGGAGATCGATGAGTTCGTGGTCGGGAAGGCGCGCCCCGCGCAGCAGCGTGTTGCGCAGATGCGGCGGCGGTACGGCGCCGATCACCAGCCGGGCCGGCGGCAGCAGACCGTCGTCCTCCAGGGTGCGGGTCAGCGCGTGCGCGACCAGGCCGCCGAGGCTGTGTCCGTACAGGAGGTAGGGCCGGTCGAGCAGCGGAGTGATCAACTCCCGCAGTTCGTTCATGAGGTCGGTGGCGTCGGTGATCCGCGCCTCCTTGGCCCGCGGCCCGCGGCCCGGAAGGAGGACCGGCACCACCTCGGCCGTGTCGCCCAGGATCTTCTGCCACTTGGCGAACGAGGAGATCCCGGCGCCCGCGTGGTGGAAGCAGAACAGCCAGGGCGTCACCGTGTCTTCCCGCACGGCGCTCGCGGTTCTCATTCGTCGATCAGGGCGACGGCCCGGGTCCAGCCCGCCCCCGCTCCGGCGATCTTCACGGGGAAGCAGGACACCCGGAAGCCGTGCGTGGGCAGCGTGTCGAGCTGGGCGAGCCGCTCGACCTGGCAGTACTCACGGCGCCGGCCCGCGAAGTGGGCCGGCCACAGGACCGACTTGTCGCCGGTCTCCTGGAAGGTGCGGATCATGTGCCCGAACGGCGCGTCCAGGCTCCAGGCGTCGGTGCCGATGACGCGGACGCCGAGGTCGAGCAGATGGTCGGTGGCCGCGCCGTCGAGCCCGGCGAAATCGGTGAAGTACCGCGGCGTACCGGAGTGTCGGGAGGCTCCCGTGTGCAGCATGACGATGTCGAGCGGCTGCGGGGTGTAGCCGATCTCGGCGATCTGCTTCTCGATGCGCTCGACGCCGATGGTGCCGATGCCGACATCGCTCACGTCGAGCACGACGGCCGGGCGCAGGAACCAGTCGAGCGGCATCTCGTCGATGTGGCGGGGCCGCCCGTAGTCGCCGACCGATCCGTAGTGCGAGGGCGCGTCCACGTGCGTACCGGTGTGGCTGGTCAGGGTGAGGGTGTCCAGGGACAGGAGTTCGCCCCCGGGCAGGTCGGAGGGATCGAAGTCGAGCCCGAAGTGCTCCTTCATCTCCGCCGCCATGTGCGCGGCGCCCTCGGCGGGCGTCATGATCTCGTGGACGATCGGGTCCGGCTCCCAGCCGGCCGCGTCCACGGGTGACGACAGATCGATGACTCGCAAGGTAACCCCCAGTGTCGTTGGCGACGTTCGGGGGCACTGTGCGTCGACCGCCTAGAGGCCGGATCGAGCCACGCACGCGTCGGACCCCGCCCTGTGGGGGGAGAGGGCGGGGTCCGGACGCGTTGCTGCCGGGCGGTCGGGCCGCCCGCGCGCCGCTCAGGCGGCGAAGAGGTCGAGCACCGGGCGACGCCCGGCCAGGTGCGAGTCGAGCGCCGGGTCACCGGCGAGCACCGCGCGGTGCAGCTGCTGGAGCCGCGCCGAGGGGTCGAGCCCCAGCTCGTCGGCGAGCCCGCGCCGCAGGTTCTGGAACACGTCCAGGGCCTGCCACTGCCGGCCGGAGCGGTACAGCGCCACCATGCACTGGGCGTGCAGGCCCTCGTGCAGCGGGTGACGGGCCGTCAGGGACGTGAGTTCGGCGAGCAGTTGCATGTGCCGCCCGAGCCGCAGATCGGAGTCGATCCGCTGCTCGAGCACGCCGAGCCGGCTCTCTTCGAGACGTACGAGCTCGATCTCCAGGAGCGGGCCGAGGCGGACGTCCACCAGGGCCGGACCGCGCCACATGCCGAGCGCCTCGCGGTAGAGCGCGGCGGCGCTCTCGTCGTCACCGCGCTCGGCGGCGCCGCGCCCGGTCGCCACCAGACGGTCGTACTCGTGCACGTCCACCGCACCCGGCGTCACTTCGAGGAGGTAGCCACCGTGCCGGGTGGCGAGCACCTCACGTGCGGTGTAGGGGCTGTCCGGGCCGAGCGCCCCCGCGATCAGCCGGCGCAGCTGAAGGATGTACGTCTGCAGGGTGGTCAGCGCGCTGCGGGGCATGTCGGCGCCCCAGATCTCCTCCATCAGCGTCGGCACCGGCATGACCTGGTTGGCGTACACCGAGAGCAGCGCCAGTATCTGCCGGGGCTTGCCGGCGCTCGGGACGACCGACGTGCCGCCCGACTCGGCCATGAGCGGACCGAGAACCTTGATCTCCATGGGATTCCTCCGGGGTCGGATCTGCCGGATGACCCGATGGTTTCGGACCCGGCTCCAAGCACCCTCAAAAGCTGTCACCCAGCCCGGACTTACGGCAGTGCCGGGCTCCTGAACCCGACATGTGAGTGTCCTGGGGACGAGTATGAAAGTTTCATGTGCATCCCGTGACCGCGGCACTGGGGCGGATTCGGCCGACCCGGCAGAGTTCTGGACGTCGGCCCGACCGGAAGTCGAGGGCCGACGGCTAGGGGTTCAGGTCCCCCTGGTCCTCGTCAGCTGTCTGCCAGGGGGAAAACCATGAATGCGAACGTCGCTCTCGCTGTTTCTGTCGGTGACGACCTTGTGATCGAAGAGTTCGGCGGCTACCTGACGATGGCTCAGGCGCCGAAGTCGTGCATAGGAAGCTGGGTCACTCCGGGTCCGGCCGCCCTCGTAGACGCCGCCTGATGGGGGCCGTCCAGACCGCCGCCCCGCTCCTGGGCTTCAAGCCGCACCTGCGGGTCGAGCAGGTGCCCGGTGAAGCGGTGTACCTCATCTCCGACCAGCGCGTCACCGCACTGCACGGCGAGCAGATCGCCCGGCTCGCTCCCTTCCTCGACGGCACCCGCCCCCTGGAGCGCATCGCCCAGGACACCGCGGACGCGCTCCCCTCCGGGCAGGCCGCCCGGCTGGTGTCGCGGCTGACCGGCGCCGGGCTGCTGTGCGGCCGCGAGCGCCAGGTGAGTGCGCAGGAGGCCGCCGAGCAGGCCTACTGGGAAGCGGCAGGACTGGACGGAACAAGGGCGGCCGCCGCCCTGGCCCACGGCACCGTACGCGTCACCTCCGTCGGCAGCACGGACGCGGACGAACTGTCCGCGAGCCTGGCCGCCGCAGGACTCGCCACCACCATCGATGGCGCCGCCGAACTCACGCTCGTCCTCTGCGACGACTACCTCGACCCCGAACTGGCCGTCATCGACGCCGAGTTCCGTGCCACGGGCCGCCGCTGGCTGCCGGTGAAGACCGAGGGCACCGAGATGTGGATCGGCCCCTTCTTCGGTGACCTGGACGGGCCCTGCTGGTCCTGCGTGGCCGAACGCCTGTGGCGGACCCGCCCGGTGGAGGCGCACGTCCAGCGCATGCTGGGCCGCTCGGGCCCGGTGCCCCGGCCCTCCTGCACGCTGCCCGCCGCCCGGCTCGCCGCTCTTCAGCTGGCCGGTCTCGAAGCCGCCAAGTGGCTCGCCGGATACCGCGATGCGAGCCAGCAGGCGCTGCGCACGCTCGACGGGCTCACCCTCGCCGGTGAGCTCCACCCGGTCGTACGCCGCCCGCAGTGCGCCACGTGCGGCGAGCCCGGCATGACCACCGCCCAGGTGCAGGCTCCGGTCGTGCTGCGCTCGCGCATCAAGCGGGACACCAACGGAAACGGCCACCGCAGCCTTACGCCTCAGCAACTCCTCGACCGGTACGGCCACTTGGTCGACCCGGTCACCGGCCTGGTACGAGGCATCAATCGCAACGAGTGCGGCCCCGCCTTCTTCAACTCCTTCTCCGCGGGCCTCAATCCGGCCGCGGGAACCCAGGGCCTCGGCGCGATACGGGGTGGCTTGCGTGCCTCGTGCGGAGGCAAGGGCGCCACCGAGGTCCAGGCCAGGGTCAGCGCCCTCGCCGAGGCATTGGAGCGCCACTCCGGACACTTCGAGGGCGGCGAGACAACGGTCCGCGCCAGCTATCGCGAACTGATCGGGGACGCGGTCCACCCCAACGACGTTCAGCTCTACGACGCGCGGCAGTTCACCGGCCGCGATGTGTGGAACGAGGCCCACGGCCCCTTCCAGCACGTGGCCGACCCCTTCGAAGAGGACACGGCCACCGACTGGACACCGCTGTGGTCGGTGACCGAGCAGCGGCACAAGCTGCTCCCCACCGCGCTGCTCTACTACGGAGTGCCGCAGCCGCCCGGTGCGTTCTCCTGCCTGGCCACCTCCAACGGCACCGCGGCCGGGGGGACGCTGGAGGACGCCGTGCTCCAGGGCTTCCTCGAACTCGTCGAGCGTGACGCGCTGGCCCTGTGGTGGTACAACCGCACGCGCCATCCCGCCGTGGACGTCGACGCCTACGACGATCCGTGGATCAGTGAACTCAAGCGCGTACACGCCTCGTTGGGCCGTGACGTGTGGGTGCTCGATCTGACCGCCGACCTCGGCATCCCCGTCATGGCCGCGCTGTCGAGGATTGGCGGCGCCGAACCTGGGCAGCGGCAGGACATCATGTTCGGCTTCGGTGCCCACTTCGACCCCGCGATCGCGCTGCGCCGCGCCCTGACCGAGCTGAACCAGATGATGCCGCACGTGGTGGCACCCGACGGCAGCGTCTCCCGCGCGGCCGCCGAGGACCCCGACGTACGCGAATGGCTGCGTACGGCGACCGTGGAAGCTCATCCCTATCTCCTCCCCGCGGACTGCGCCCCGACGGGCCCGGACACGCACCCCTACACTCCGAACGACGACCTGTACGAGGACATCGAGGCGGTCGTAGGGCTGCTGCGCGGCAAGGGGATGGAACTCCTCGTACTCGACCAGACGCGGCCCGACGTGGGCCTGCCGGTGGTCAAGGTGGTGGTGCCCGGACTCAGACCCCATTGGGCCCGCTACGCCCCCGGACGCCTCTTCGACGTCCCGGTGCAGCTCGGCAGACTGGCCGCGCCGACCCCGTACGAGGACCTCAACCCGGTCCCGCTCTTCCTCTGAACCCGTACATCGCACGCGAACACCACACCCTGCCGGTGGAAGGACCCTCTCTCATGCGTATCGACCGCCTCGCGGCCCGCGAACTCGGTGAGTTCTGGTCGCTGCGCGAGGACGTCACGGTGCTGTTCGGTCAGAGCACCGTGCTGCGCACACCGTGGGGGGAGCTGCACCTGGAACGCCCGGGGCCGCTGCTGTGCGAGGCGCTGCGCCGGATGCAGCTGGGCCCGGTGTCGCTCGCCAACGTGGTGCCCGGCTTTCCCGGCTACGACGTGCCCGAGGGCGAGTGGAACGAGGCCTCGCGGGAGTTGCTCGACGCCCTGGCCCCGCTCCAGCACGTGATCGTGCGCCATCTCGCGATCGGCGCCTCGCCGCTGCTGAGCGTGGTCCCGCTCTCACCGCGTGCGTCCTTCCGCCCGCCGCCGGTCGCCCCCGGAGGCGAACTCCGCGTGCCGAAGGGAGCGGTGTTGCGCAGGCCGGGGAGCGATCCGGTGCTCTCGTACGAGGGCTGCGACCACCGCATCGAGCTGCACGGCCCCGACGCTCCCCGGCTGCTGCTCCACCTGCAGGGAGGGAAGGTCGATTTTCGGTCACCGCTGGACGTTCCACTGCCGCAGACCGTCGTCCGGGCCGCCCGCGCCTACGCGGTCGCCGCCGGGATGCTTTCCGCGGTGGATCTCAAAGGTGCCGCCCGGCTGTGAGAACCGGTCGAGCACTACAGATTCGGCCTCCGGATTACCTATGATCCGGACCGGGGACGTGCTTCTGACCGAGCACCGTGAGCCATGGGGGACAGTTGAAAGCAGAAATAGGCGATCGGGCGGAGATGAGCTCCGCCGACGTCGGCAGTCGGGTGTTGCCGCAACGCAAAGCCATAGCCATCACGGCCGTGGTGCTGCTGGGTTTCTTCGTGATCGACGGCTCCTTCATGTGGGTCGAGCACCCGCCGGTATGGGAACGCGTCAGTGCCGTATTCGGCTTCGGCGCGATCCTGGTTCTGCAACTCAGCCACTCCTTCCCGGAGTTCCTTCCGGGTCTGCGCCGCTACCGGTATGCGACCTGGGCGCTCCAGGCGCTGCTCACCTACGTTCCGATGCTGTTGGTCGGGGACGCGTGGGGCGGTATGCAGGCCTTCCTCGCGGCGTCCGCCGTGCTGGTGTTCCCGGCGGCGCTCGGCTGGCCCCTCTTCGGCGCCGTGACCGTTGCCACCTTCCTGGGCATCGTGAACACCGGGGGCGACGAGGCCACCATTCTCTACAGCACCTTCGACGCCATTCTGATCGCCTTGATTGTGGTCGGTCTTTCGCGGATGTCGGACCTGATCGTTAAGCTGCACCGTTCACGTACGGAGCTCTCGCGGCTCGCGGTGGCCGGAGAGCGGCTGCGGTTCGCCCGCGACCTGCACGACGTTCTCGGCTTCAGCCTGTCCGCGATCACGCTGAAGTGCGAGCTGGCGTACCGGCTGTTCGCGGATTCTCCGGCGAAGGCGCAGGAGGAGCTGGCGCAAATTCTGCGGACCTCGCGCAAGGCGCTTGCCGATGTGCGTTCGGTCAGCCGGGGCTACCGGGAGATGTCGCTGCGGGGCGAGGCGGACGCTGCGGTGTCGATGTTGGAGGCCGCCGGAATCCGGACAACACTGCGCTTCGACGCGGGGGTGCTCCCCGGACCGGTGGACACCGTCCTTGCGACCGTGCTGCGCGAGGGGCTCACCAACATGCTGCGGCACAGCAAGGCCGAGCAGTGCGAGATCACCGCCGAGCGGCGTGACGGCGCCGTGCTGCTGACGCTCGCCAACGATGGCGTGGGGCGTTCGGGGAGGCAGGCGAAGAACGGCACGCACGGTGGGCTCGCGGCGCTCGACGAACGGATCCAGGGGCTCGGCGGCACCCTGGCGCACGGCCCCGGCGAGAACGGTTGCTTTCGGCTGACCGCCTCCGTACCCGTGAATGAGTGCCCCGAGCCGGGCACCACGCCCGCGCCGGCCGCGAGCCGGGCTGCCCAGGACCCTTCGTCGGACACGGCTCCGCAGCCGCGCGGGTTCGGTCACGCAGACGTGGCCCCCCGGGTGGCCGGCAGGATCGCCGTGGCCGTTCTGATCGGCTACTTGCTCGCCAACTCCGTGATCGTGCAGTCCTTCCGGCTGTCGACCGGCAAGGCGATCGGTGCGGAACTCTGCATGCTGGCCCTGCTCGGGCTGCAACTCGTGGTGTCCTTCCACCGGCGGTTCGACGAGGTGACCCGGAGTACCCGCGTACTCCGGTACGGGACGCTGGGCGTGATGGCACTGATCCAGTTCGTGCCGTACGTGTTCCTTGGCGATGCCTGGCTCGGTCTGCCCGGCTTCGTGGCAGGCTCGGCCCTGCTGCTTCTCCCCGCTCCGGCAGCCTGGCCCGCCGTCGCCGTGATGACCGCGGCTACCACCGAGGCCTGGTACGCGGCGGGCAATGTGCCCCTGGAAGTGATCTACGAGGCGGCATACACCCCGATCTGCGCCCTGGTCGTCTTCGGCCTCTCCCGCATGGCCCAACTCGCCTCCGAACTGCACCGCTCCCGTACGGAGATCGCCCGCCTCGCGGTGACGACGGAGCGCCTCCGTTTCGCGCGTGACCTGCATGATCTGCTCGGCTTCAGCCTGTCGGCGATCACGCTGAAGTGTGAGCTGGTGCGGCGCCTCGCGCAGACCAAGCCGGTGCAGGCGCAGGCGGAGCTGACCGAGGTGCTGCAGATCGCCCGTCAGGCGCTCGCCGATGTTCGTACGGTGGCCGAGGGGCGGCAGCGCATGAGTCTGAGCGCGGAGGCGGAGAGCGCTACCGCGATGTTGGCCGGGGTGGGGATCCGGGCGACCGTGGACACCGACTGCGGTGAGCTGCCCGGCGAAGTGGAGACCGTGCTCGCGACCATGCTGCGGGAGGGGCTCACCAACATGCTGCGGCACAGCAAGGCCGCCCACTGCGAGATCACGGCGGAGCGCACCGCCGTCGGCGTGCGGCTCACGCTGGTCAACGACGGCGTCGACGGGTGTGCCGCCCCCGGGCTCGACTCGAGGGTCAACGGCGGCAGCGGGATCGGCAATCTGACCACCCGGGTCAACGCGGTGAACGGCCGCCTGGAGGCGGGGGCCCGGCCGGACGGCCGGTTCGAGCTGAAGGCCGAGGTCGAACTCCTCGCCGCGGTCGCCTGACGCATCGAAGCGCCAGGCCTGCCGGAAGGCGTTTCGCCCGCCACACCACCACGCGGTCTACGCGCGATGCACCACCCACAACCGAAGAAACGCAAGCTCATGGGGGAGACTTGAGGACCGATGCAGTCGGCCGACCGGGCGGCCGACCGGGTGGGAGACCGGTGGGCGCACAGCCGGCGGACCGGGGCCGGACGGGCCGCGCACCTGCCGACCGGGACCCGGCCTGCCGCGGGGCCGGGCGGGCGCTGCCGCGGCGTACCGCCATCGCCATCACCGCCGGCGTGTTGCTCGGCTTCTTCGTGATCGACGGCAGTCACGTCTGGGCCGAACACCCCACGGTGTGGCGCGCCGTGGCCGCCGTGTTCGGGTTCGCCGCGATCATGGGGCTCCAGCTGGTCCATTCCTTCCCGGGGTTCATCCTTCGGCTCGGCCGCTACCGGTATGCGACCTGGGTGCTCCAAGGCCTGCTCGCCTATCTGCCGATCATCGCGTTCGGGGCCGCGTGGGGCGGGACGACGGAGTTCTTCGCGGCTTCGGCGGTGCTCGTCTTCCCGGCGGCCCTCGGCTGGCCGCTGTTCGCCTGCGCGGTCGCCGGGGAGCTCGCGCTGTTCGAGCACTTCGGGTTCGACGCCGGGGGCTTCGTGTACGGGGGCATCGAGGCGGTGCTGATTCCGCTGGTCGTCATCGGGCTCTCGCGGATGTCCGACATGATCGACCGGCTGCACGCCTCGCGCGAGGAACTGTCGCGGCTCGCGGTGGCGGGGGAGCGGTTACGGTTCGCCCGCGATCTGCACGAGGTGCTCGGGCTCAGCCTCTCCGCGATCTCCCTCAAGTGCGAACTCGCCTACCGGCTGCTCGCGGACGCGTCGCAGGAGGCCGCCAGGGCGTACGAGGAGGTCGGTGAGGTGCTGCGCACCTCGCGCAAGGCGCTCGCCGATGTGCGTTCGGTCAGCCGCGGCTACCGCCAGATGTCCCTGTCGGACGAGGCGAACGCGGCGGTCCCGATGCTCTCGGCGGCCGGCATCGACACCACCGTGCGCCACCGCTGCGGCGACCTGCCCGCCTCCGTGGACACCGTGCTCGCCGCCGTGCTCGGCGAGGGCCTGACGAACATGCTGCGGCACAGCAAGGCCGAGCGCTGTGTGATCAGCACCGAGTGCGGCGGCGGCGTCGCCGTCCTGGTGCTCGGCAACGACGGTGTCGGACGTGGCCGCACTACCAAGCCGGAGCCGGGCAGCGGCCTCGCCGCGCTCGACTCCCGCCTGCGCGAACTCGGCGGCACCCTCACCCACGGCGCCGACGGCCGGGGCTGGTTCCGGCTGCGCGCGGTCGTACCGCTGAGGCAGGGCGCCGAGGCGCCCACGTCCCGGCGGCGCAACCCGGCCACCGGCGACCGGAGCAGGGCGGCCCGGCCGGGCCGCACCGACATGATGCCCCGGGCCGCAGGCGCGATCACCCTCGCCGTGCTGGTCGGCTACTTCCTGTCGTACTCGGCCGAAGGCTGGTCGTACGTGCCGTACGCGCGCGGGCTGCCCACCGTCGAACTCTGTCTGCTCGGCTGCCTCGCGCTCCAGCTCGCCGAGTCCTTCCACGGGCGTTTCGCCTGGGGGCCGCGCTGGAGCGGGCGGGTGCGCTACGGGGCGCTGGGCGCACAGGCGCTGCTCCAGTTCGTGCCGTTCCTGGTGTTCGGCGAGGCCTGGGCCGGCATCCCCGGCTTCCTGGCCGGATCGGCGCTGCTCGCCCTGCCCATGCTCGCCGCCTGGCCGGTTCTGGTCCTGGTCACCGTGGCGAGCGATGCCGCGCAGTACGCGGTGGGCGTCTCGACGCAGGACGTGATCTACGAGACCGCGTACACGCCGATCTGTGCCGTGGTCGTGTTCGGGCTGACCAGGATGGCCCAGCTCGCCACCGAACTGCACCGCTCCCGTGCCGAGATCGCCCGCCTCGCGGTGACGACGGAGCGACTGCGGTTCGCCCGTGACCTGCACGATCTGCTCGGGTTCAGCCTGTCCGCGATCACGTTGAAGTGCGAGCTGGTGCGCCGGCTCGCACAGGCCGAGCCGGTGCAGGCGCGGCAGGAGCTGACCGAGGTGCTCGGCATCGTCCGCGAGGCGCTCGCCGATGTCCGCACCGTGGCGGGCGGAAGCTGGCGGATGTGCCTGAACACCGAGGCCGAGCACGCCATGGCCATGCTCGCCGGGGCCGGCATCCACGCCACCGTCCGGCTCGACTGCGGTGAACTCCCCGGTGATGTGGAGACCGTGCTCGCCACCCTCGTACGCGAGGGCCTGACCAACATGCTGCGGCACAGCAAACCGGAGTGCTGTGAGATCACCGCCGAGCGGACGGCCGGCGCGGTGTGGCTGACCCTCGTCAACGACGGGGCGGACCTGAAGGGAGATCCCTCGCTCGCCTCACGGATGGGCGGCGGCAGCGGGATCGGGAATCTGACGACGCGCGTCGAGGCGGTCAACGGCCGGCTCACGGCGGGGCCGCGGCCCGACGGCCGGTTCGAGCTCAGGGCCGAGGTCGAACTCCTCGCGGCCTGAGACCGGGGACGGCAGGAAGGTTTCGGCCGGGGCTGATGCGGCAGCTCCGGCCCGGCCCTCAGACCGAGTGCAGCCAGCCCGCCTCGCGGGCGATTCGGATGGCATCGACCCGGTTACGCGCGTTGAGCTTGCTGACGGCCGAGGTCAGATAGTTGCGCACGGTGCCGGACGACAGATGGAGCCGGGATGCGATCTGGCCGGCCTCCATGCCCTCCGAGGCGAACTGGAGCACTTCCCGCTCGCGGTCGGTGAGCGGGGAGGGGCCGGAGTCGAGCGTGGCGAGTGCCAGCTGCGGATCGATGACGCGCTCGCCCGCCGCCACCTGGCGGATCGCGGCGCAGAGGCTGTCGGGGTCGGAGTCCTTGGGAAGGAAACCGGAGACATGGGCGGCCAGCGCCCGTCTGAGGTTCCCCGGTCTGCCCAGGCTGGTCAGGATGAGCGTGCGGCACTCCGGTACCGAGGTGTGCAGCCCGGCGGCGGCGGTGATTCCGTCGGTGCCGGGCAGGTCGATGTCGAGAACGGCGACATCCGGCCGCATGGCCATCGCGGTCGGCACGATGTCCGTACCGGACGACAACTCGGCGACCACTTCCAGGTCGGACTCCAGTTCAATGAGTGACACCAATGCCTTGCGCAGCATATGCATGTCTTCGGCAATCAGAACTCGCACCATGGTGCCCCCCGTTGTGCTGGATCATGGGTCGGTTGTTAGCGATTATGCAATAGGCCGCGGCCAAGTCCCGGGGCTGAGACTAATCCGGCACATGCCGTTTCCGGACTGGTACGAGCGGCTGCGCACCCGCAGCTTTCAGCCAGAACCCGACCACGGCTCAAGTGACCGCTCCCATCCTCCCTCCACCCAGGCGCCGTCCGGCGGCCAGGGGGAAGGGAGAGGTGACGTGAACATGAACGGACACCCCAGCTCGGAAGGTGTTCTCTGACATGGCCCGCCGGAAGAACCCGGATGTTCCGGACGGACAGGGCGGCGTGACCCGCCGACGTCCCAAGGGCACCTGGCGCCGCCTCGTCGGCCGCTTCCTGCGCCCCGTGGGCGAGGCCCTCATGGTGCACGGAGGTGTCGACATGTATCTGACCGCCGCCGACGGGAACAGGGCCCGGCTGCGCTCGCTCGACAGCGGGTTCCGCCTGATGCTGCGCACCGACGACGACGGCCCGCCGCCGGGCCACCCCGAGCGGCTGCGCCCCGACGTCCCGCTCACCCGCCAGGAACTCCTGCTCCTGCAGGACCTGCTGAACGAGGTGCCCGGACGCAGAGGATGAGCGGCCCGGCCGCCTCAGCACAGTTGATCTTCAAGTACCCGTCTAGGGGCGAGGAACAGAGTAGGAGGACGAAGCATCCGTCCGAGCACCAGGGAGCAGAGGATGACCCCAGCGAAGAGCTTCACGCGGGCACTGGCGGCGCGGTTCGCCGACCGGGCCGCACGGACCGCTCTGCTCTGCCTGGACGGTGACGGCAACGCCGACCACCGCACCTACCGGGAGTTGGACGTACGGGCCAGGTCCGTCGCGGCCGCGCTGCTGCGCCGCCGCGCGGCCGGCGCGCCCGTCCTGGTCTCGATGGACGGCGGCCCGCACACCGTCGCCGCCCTCGTCGGCTGCCTGTACGCGGGCGCCGTCGCCGTGCCCGTGCCGCCGCCGGACAGCTCACGGGCCGCCGCCGAACGTACCGCCGCGATCGCCGCCGAGACCGACGCCGCCGTCATGCTCACCGCGTCCGCGCACGCCCCCGAACTCTCCCGGCGCCTCGCGGAGGCCGGGCGCTCCGCCGTGGTGTGCCTGGCCGTCGACTGCCTGCCCGACGACGGCGCCGACTGGCAGCTGCCCGCCGTGACCGGCACCGACACCGCACTCCTGCAATACACCTCCGGGTCCACCGCCGCCCCGCGCGGCGTCCGGGTCACCCACGCCAACCTGCTCGCCACCATGGAGAGCCTGCGCACCGCGCTCGGCACCGACGAGGACGCCCGCATCGGCGGCTGGCTCCCGCTCCACCACGACCTCGGCCTGATCGGCCAGCTCCTCCACCCGCTCTGGCTCGGCGCCACCGCCGTCCTGATGCCGCAACGCCTTTTCTCCGCCGACCCGTTGAGCTGGCTGCGCGAGGTGGCCCGGCACCGCGTCACCGTCACCGCCGCCCCCGACTCCGCGTACGCCCGCTGCCTCGCAGAAGCAGGCGACGACGACCTCGCGGGCCTGGACCTGAGCGCCCTTGCCACCGCCGTCAACGCCTCCGAGCCGGTCTCCGCCGTCACCCTCAGCGCCTTCGCCCACCGCTTCGCGGCCGCGGGCCTGCGCCCCGGCGCGCTCGCCGCCGGATACGGGCTCGCCGAAGCCACCCTCCTTGTCAGCCTCGCCGACGGGCTGCCGCCCGCCCCGGCCACCGTGTCCGCCGAAGCCCTGGAGCAGGGCGAGCTGAGACCGCCGGTGCCGGGCCACCCGGTGCGCACCCTGGCCGGCTGCGGACCCGCGCGCGGCGTCACCGTACGCATCGTCGACCCGGACAGTTCGGCCGTCCTTCCCGAGGGAGCCGTCGGCGAGATCTGGGTCCGCGGCGAGGCCGTCGCCGACGGCTACTGGCGCCGCCCCCTGGAGACCGCCGCCGCCTTCGGCCACACCACCTCCTGCGGCGAGTACGGCTTCCTGCGCACCGGCGACCTCGGCGCGCTGCGCGGCGGCGAGCTCTACCTCACCGGCCGCATCAAGGACGCCCTCCTCATCGACGGCCGCACCCTGCACCCGCAGGAGGCCGAGCGCCAACTCGCGCACTCCGGCGCCCCGTTCGGCTCCGCCGTGGTGCTCTCCGCGCCCGCCGAACGCGAGGAAATCGTCGCCATCCAGGAGATCCGCGGCGCCGGCTGGAGCCGCGGCCAGCTCGCCGACCTCGCCGAACGCGTCCGCGGCTGCCTGCACGAGGAGTTCGGCGCATCGCTCGGCGGCGTCGTCCTGGTCCGCCCCGGCACCGTCCGCCGCACCACCAGCGGCAAGGTCCGCCGCTCGCTGATGCGCGAGCTCTATCTGCGCGGCGAACTGCGCCCGCTGTACGCGTCGGCGCCGCCGTACGCCGCTGAAGGAGGCTGAGTCCATGCCCATCGCCGCCGTCAGGGCCGCCGCGGACCCGGACGTACGCCACCGCGCCGAGCGGCTCGAATTCCGCTTCGGCGACCCCTGCGACCCGGCCAATGAGCTGGGCTTCCGAGCCCTGCTCGCCGCCGACGGGGACAGCCAACTCCTGGGCGCGGCCGAAGCGTTGCTCGACGAGGAAGGCTTCGGTGCCGAGCTGGTCCCGGTCGCCCTCGGCGGCCGGCTGCGCGACGCCGACCAGCTGATGCGGATGCTGCGCCCGGTCTTCCGCCGCGATGTCGCGCTCGCCTTCGGCTACGGCATCACCTCGCTGTTCGCGGCCGCCCCGGTGTTCGCCGCCGGGTCGGACCGCCAGCGCGAGAGCGTGGCCCGGCTGCTGGTGTCGGGCGGCCGCGCGGCCATCGTGCATCGTTCGCTCGCCCACGGCACCGCCATGCTGCGCGGCGAACTCACCGCCATGGAGTATTCCGGCGGCTTCGTCCTGGACGGCCGCAAGGACGTCGTCATCAACGCCGAACGCGCGGGTGCCGTCGTCGCCTACGTCCGCACCGACCCCGCGCCGGGCCCCGCATCGCACTCGGTGTTCCTGCTCGACCCGGCCCAACTCCCGCCCGACGGTGTCCAGTTGCTGAAGCGACAGCCGACCACGGGCATGCGCGGCTGCCGCTTCGCCGGGTACGAGTTCGACGCGTGCGAGGTGCCGGGCGACGCCCTGGTCGGCGAACTCGGCGCGGGCGTACGCCTTTCCCTGCGGACGTTCCAGCTCAACCGCACCCTGATCACCGGCGCCGTCATCGCCTCCGTCGACACGGTGCTGCGCGCCGCGGTGCGGGCCGCGCTCGCCGGGGAGAGCCTCGGCAGGCGCCAACGCGGCGTCCTGGCCGGTGTGTTCGCCGATCTGCTCGCGGGCGACGCCATGGCCACCGCCGTGCTGCGCGCCCTGTCCCTGCTGCCGGGGGCCGCCCATCTGGCCGCCGCCGAACTCAAGTACCTCGTACCGGACCTGCTCAGGGACGATCTGGAGGAGCTCGCCACCGTGCTCGGGGCCGGCGGCTACAGCCGCGACACCGACCAGGGCACGCTCACCAAGCTCCTGCGCGACCTGCCCGCGGCCGGGCTCGGCCACGCCGGGACCGCCTCCTGCCAGGCCGTGGTGATCCCTCAACTGCCCGTCCTGGCGCGGCACTTCTGGGGCCAGGAGGGCGAACCGCCGGCCGCGCTGTTCCGCGCCGCCGAGCCCGTACCGCACCTCGACATCGGCGGCCTCGAAGTCGCGGGCGGCGGCGACTTCCTGGCCGCATCGCTCATGGCGTCCGCCGCCCGCCTCACCGGATCGGCGGCCACAGAACCGTACGGCGAGGCGCTCCGGACGATGGCCGCCGCCTTCCACGCCGATCTGCTCGCCGTGCGCGAGGCCTGCCTCCTCATCGAGCCCGGCGACCGGGCCGCGCTCGCGAGCCCCGCGACCGCGGCCCTCGCCGACCGGCACTCCGTCCTTGTCGCGGCCGGTGCGGCGCTCGCCGTGTGGGAGCGCCACCGGGACACCACCGGATTCCTCGCCGATCCCGCCTGGCTGGTGCTCGCCCTGCACCGCTACGGCCGCAGGCTCGGCCTCACTCTTCCTCCGCTGCCGCCGGACTGCGTCGACCGGGTCGCGGAGGAGCTGCTGGCGCGCTTTCGGGCCGGCCGCAGTTTCGATCTTCACGACGCGCCTCTGGCGGAAGCAGGTACCCCATGAGCCCTCTCACAAGGACGGGCATCGCCGAACCCCTTCTGATGCCGGGACCCGACAGCCCATGGAGCCGGGTGCGGCAGTCCATGGCCTGGCACGGGCATGTCGTCGTCCACGCGAACTGGCGCGACTGGCTGCCCGCGGCCATCGCCGACCCCCAGCTGCGCCCGCTGCTCGGCGCCCGTGACTGGCAGCGCCTCAACAACCTCCAGGACCCCGAGGCCCGCGACCGCTTCGCCGCCTCCCGCCTCCTGGTGAAGTACACCGCGGGCGCCGCCCTGCAGACCCCGCCCGAGACCGTCGAGCTCGCCTCCAAGGCGGGCGGGCGCCCCTATCTGCGCGGCTGCGACCAGATCGAGGTCAGCCTCAGCCACACCCGGGACCTCCTGGTGGTGGGCCTGAACCGGCGGGGCCGGGTCGGCGTCGACACCGAGCTCGCCGACCGCCGCATCCAGTACTCCGCCGTCCAGCGTCACCTGTGCACCCCCGCCGAGCGCCGCTGGCTCGGCGCCCTCGACGAGGCCGAGCAGCAGCGCCGCCTGGTGCGCACCTGGACGCTGAAGGAGGCGTACACCAAGGCGCTCGGCCAGGGCATGCGGATGGGCTTCACCCAGTTCGGCTTCGACGCGGAGGCCACCACCCTGCTCACCCCGCAGGGCGAGCCCGCCTCGCACGGCGAGTGGGCCTTCGCCACCTTCGAGCTGGAGGGCGGCTATCTGGTCGGCGTCGCCTGCCACGACGCGGGGCTGCGCGACGAGGGCGACACCGCTGTCTCCACCATGCTCGACGAGGGCTTCCTCGGCGAGGTCGTCGACCTGGTCGGCCGCGTCCACCACTGATCCCGGGCAGCACGAAGGCCCCGTCTCCTCCTGGGGAAGGAGGAGACGGGGCCTTCGGGTACTTCTGGCACTAGCACCGCGCCCGCGTGGCGAACGCGTCCGCGCGCGGCACTGGGGTGCCCTCGGGGAGCGGTAGAGGGGCCGCTTGGTCCCGTCGGGCGGGTCGATCAGATGAAGCGGGGTTTTCAGCCCTGGAGGCCGGCCACCTTGTGCGCCAGCGCCGACTTCTTGTTGGCGGCGGCGTTCTTGTGGATGACGCCCTTCGAGACAGCCTTGTCCAGCTGACGCGAGGCGGCGCGGGTCGCAGCCGTGGCCTTCTCGACGTCGCCGGCGGCAACGGCCTCGTTGGCCTTGCGGATGAAGGTGCGCAGGGAGGACTTGACGGACTTGTTGCGCAGGCGCGCCTTCTCGTTCGTCTTGTTCCGCTTGATCTGGGACTTGATGTTCGCCACGAAAGAGCCTTTGCAGGTTCGATGATTCGATCTTCGGTCGTGCCCGCCGCCACAAGGGTGACGAGACACAGCTGTCCACGGTACCAGCCGCCTCCCGACCAGCCCAAACCGAGCACAGGCCCGCAGGCGTGGGACGATAGAGGCTGTTCCTTACGTATCGAACCGTCGTCGACCCGAGACGAGGCGCCGCGATTTGACCGCGGGCCTCAAGAATCAGGACCCTGCGTGCCCGCGACTCCTCCCAACGTGCCCGAGCCGAGCCGTACCGACCCGGCGCTGATCCGCAACTTCTGCATCATCGCGCACATCGACCACGGCAAGTCGACCCTTGCCGACCGGATGCTCCAGCTGACCGGCGTGGTCGAGCAGCGGCAGATGCGTGCTCAGTACCTCGACCGCATGGACATCGAGCGCGAGCGCGGCATCACGATCAAGAGCCAGGCGGTCCGGCTGCCGTGGGCCCCCACCGAAGGCCCCGGCCAGGGCCGCGCCCACATCCTGAACATGATCGACACCCCGGGCCACGTGGACTTCACGTACGAGGTGTCGCGCTCGCTCGCCGCGTGCGAGGGCACCGTCCTCCTGGTCGACGCCGCCCAGGGCATCGAGGCGCAGACGCTGGCCAACCTGTACCTGGCCATGGAGAACGACCTCACCATCGTTCCCGTCCTCAACAAGATCGACCTGCCGGCCGCCCAGCCCGAGAAGTTCTCCGAGGAGCTCGCCAACCTCATCGGCTGCCAGCCGGAGGACGTGCTGAAGGTCTCGGCGAAGACCGGCGTCGGCGTGGACGCGCTCCTGGACCGCGTGGTCCGCGACGTGCCCGCCCCGGTCGGCGTCGCCGACGCGCCCGCCCGCGCGATGATCTTCGACTCGGTGTACGACTCCTACCGCGGCGTCGTCACCTACGTCCGTGTGGTGGACGGCCAGCTCAACAAGCGCGAGCGCATCCGCATGATGTCGACCGGCGCCACCCACGAGCTCCTGGAGATCGGCGTCTCGTCGCCCGAGATGACCCCGTCCGACGGCATCGGCGTCGGCGAGGTGGGCTACATCATCACCGGCGTGAAGGACGTCCGTCAGTCCAAGGTCGGTGACACCATCACCAGCCTGCACAACGGCGCCACGGAAGCCCTCGGCGGTTACAAGGACCCGAAGCCGATGGTCTTCTCCGGTCTGTATCCGCTGGACGGCTCGGACTACCCGGACCTGCGCGAGGCCCTCGACAAGCTCCAGCTCAACGACGCCGCCCTGGTGTACGAGCCGGAGACCTCCGCGGCGCTCGGCTTCGGCTTCCGCGTCGGCTTCCTCGGCCTGCTGCACCTGGACGTGATCCGCGAGCGCCTGGAGCGCGAGTTCGGCCTCGACCTGATCGCGACGGCGCCGAACGTGGTCTACCGGGTCGTCCTGGAGGACGGCAAGGAAGTCACCGTCACCAACCCGAGCGAGTTCCCCGAGGGCAAGATCTCGGACGTGTACGAGCCGGTCGTGCGGGCCACCATCCTCGCGCCGTCCGAGTTCATCGGTTCGATCATGGAGCTGTGCCAGACCCGGCGCGGCACCCTGCTCGGCATGGACTACCTCTCCGAGGACCGCGTCGAGATCCGCTACACGCTGCCGCTCGCGGAGATCGTCTTCGACTTCTTCGACCAGCTGAAGTCCAAGACGCGCGGCTACGCCTCGCTCGACTACGAGCCCACCGGCGAGCAGGCCGCCAGCCTGGTCAAGGTCGACATCCTGCTGCACGGCGACAAGGTCGACGCGTTCTCGGCCGTCTGCCACAAGGACGCGGCCTACGCCTACGGTGTGCGCCTGGTCGCCAAGCTGCGCGAGCTCATCCCGCGCCAGGCCTTCGAGGTGCCCGTCCAGGCCGCCATCGGCTCCCGGGTCATCGCCCGCGAGACGATCCGCGCCATCCGCAAGGACGTCCTCGCCAAGTGCTACGGCGGCGACATCTCCCGTAAGCGCAAGCTTCTGGAGAAGCAGAAGGAGGGCAAGAAGCGGATGAAGATGGTGGGCTCCGTGGAGGTCCCGCAGGAGGCCTTCATCGCGGTGCTCTCCAGCGACGACTCGGGCGGCAAGAAGAAGTAGTACGCCCTCGACCGGTCCTCGATCACCGGCTCTCCGCACCACCGCCACAACGGACCCCCGCGCCTTCGCACGGGGGTCCGTTCGTTATGAAACCACTCTCCGTTGCCTCTTACGCGCCGGGCGACGGCGCTCTACTCTGATCACGGCCCGATGGTTACTCGCCAGTTAAACAAGCGTCGGACAGCCAGAGCACCCGGAGAACCAACCAGTCGCGCAGCCTTGCCGCAGGCCAGCCCGGAGGACGTCGTGAGCGACACACAGACCTTGATCGAGAATCGGCCGCCGTCCGTGGCGGCCCTCTTCGTCCAGCGCGTGGACGCCACGCCCGACGCGGAGGCCTACCGCTACCCCGTGCCGGGTGCGGGGCAGGCCCCCGACGAGTGGAAGTCGCTCAGCTGGGCCCAGGCCGCCGAGCGGGTCTACGCCATCGCCGCGGGTCTGGCCGACCTCGGGGTGCGCGGCGAGGAGCGGGTCGCGCTCGCCTCCTCCACCCGGGTCGAGTGGATCCTGGCCGACCTCGGGGTGATGTGTGCGGGCGCCGCCACGACCACGATCTACCCCTCCACCAACGCCGAGGAGTCGGCGTTCATCCTGGCCGACTCCGAGAGCCGGGTCCTGATCGCCGAGGACGCGGCCCAGCTGGCGAAGGCCCGCGAGCGCCGCGCCGAGCTGCCGAACCTGAGGCACGTCGTGGTCGTCGACCCGGCCGGCGCCGAGCCCGTGGAGGGCGACCCGGAGGGCTGGGTGCTCAGCCTCGCCGACCTGGAGGCACGCGGCGCCGCCCACCTGGAGAAGAACCCCGAGGCGGTCAAGGAGCGGATCGCGGCCATCACCGCCGACCAGCTCGCCACCCTCATCTACACCTCCGGCACCACCGGCAAGCCCAAGGGCGTACGGCTGCCGCACGACAACTGGTCGTACATGGCCAAGGCGATCGCCGCGACGGGCCTCGTGACCGGCGAAGACGTGCAGTACCTGTGGCTGCCGCTCGCGCACGTCTTCGGTAAGGTGCTCACCTCGGGCCAGATCGAGGTCGGGCACGTGACGGCCGTCGACGGCCGCATCGACAAGATCATCGAGAATCTGCCGGTGGTCCAGCCGACCTACATGGCCGCGGTGCCCCGCATCTTCGAGAAGGTCTACAACGGCGTCGCGGGCAAGGCCCGCGAGGGCGGCGGGGCCAAGTACAAGATCTTCCAGTGGGCGGCCGGGGTGGCCCGCGAGTACGCGAAGGCCAGCCAGGACAACTTCCGCCGCACCGGCCGGCCCGGCGCCCCCTTCGCGCTCTCGGCCAAGCACAAGGTCGCCGACGCGCTCGTCTACAGCAAGATCCGCGAGGCGTTCGGCGGGCGGCTGCGGGCCTGTGTCTCCGGCTCGGCGGCGCTCGCCCCCGAGATCGGCTTCTTCTTCGCCGGCGCCGGCATCCACATCCTGGAGGGCTACGGCCTCACCGAGTCCTCGGCCGCCTCCTTCGTCAACCCGGGCGAGGCCTACCGCACCGGCACCGTCGGCAAGCCGCTGCCCGGCACCGAGGTGCGGATCGCGGACGACGGCGAGATCCTGCTGCGCGGCCCCGGCATCATGCAGGGCTACCACGGGCTGCCCGAGAAGACCGCCGAGGTCCTGGAGTCCGACGGCTGGTTCCACACCGGCGACATCGGCGAGCTGTCCGCGGACGGCTACCTGCGGATCACCGACCGCAAGAAGGACCTGATCAAGACGTCGGGCGGCAAGTACATCGCGCCCGCAGAGGTCGAGGGCCAGTTCAAGGCGGTGTGCCCGTTCGTCTCCAACATCCTGGTGCACGGCGCCGACCGGAACTTCTGCACCGCGCTGATCTCCCTCGACGAGCCCACCATCCTCGGCTGGGCCAAGGAGCAGGGCATCCAGGGCGCGTACGCCGAGGTCGTGGCCTCCCCGAAGACCGTGGAGATGGTCGACGGCTACATCAAGCGCCTCAACGAGGGCCTCCAGCGCTGGCAGACGATCAAGAAGTTCCGGCTGCTCCCGCGCGACCTCGACGTGGAGCACGGCGAGCTGACGCCCAGCCTCAAGCTGAAGCGGCCGGTCGTCGAGCGCCAGTACCGCGCCCTCATCGACGAGATGTACGCGGGTTCCCGCGAGGCCTGATCCCGCTCAAGGAAGGCTGCGGGCCCGTCTGAGGGCCCGCAGGGCCTCCTCCAGGCGGGCCATCTGGTGGCGCAGCTCCGGCACTTCGGCGAGCTCGCCCCGGGACAGCTCGTCCTCGATCGCGCCGAGCCGCACGGAAATCTGGTCGAGCTGCTTCTGCTCGTCGGCCAGCATCCGCTCCAACTGCCTCCTCTTGCGGTGCAGTTCGAGGAAGACGTTCACCTTGGCGCGCAGCACCCAGGGGTCGAAGGGCTTGGTCAGGAAGTCGGCCGCGCCCGTGGCGTATCCGCGGAACGCGTAGCCGTCGTCGCCGTCCGTGCCGGTCAGAAAGATGATCGGCACGTCCTTCGTCTGGTCGAGCCGCTTGATGTTGGACGCCGTCTCGAAGCCGTCCATGCCCGGCATGCGCACATCGAGCAGCACCACCGCGAATTTCCGGCGCAGCAGCGCCTTCATCGCCTCCTCGCCCGAACGCGCCCTGACCAGCGGCTCGTTGAGGGAGCCGAGGACCGCCTCCAGGGCGACCAGGTTGTCCTCCATGTCGTCGACGAGGAGGATGCTCGCCCGCTCGCCGGGGGGTGCCTCAGTGCTCATGCCAGCTCGCCTCATGTGCTCGGTGGTGCAGCCGCGGACTCCCCGGTGCCGCTCGACTGCTCCGGGACGGTCGGGGTGGTGCCGTCGGCCTCGTCCGGCCGGCCCTCGGGATCCAGCAGGGCACAGGCGACACCGAGGAGCAGGTCCACATCCACGGGCTTGGGTACGTATTCGTTGGCGCCCTGGGCGATCGACTTCTCCCGGTCGCCGGGCATCGCCTTCGCGGTGAGCGCGACGATCGGCAGGTCCGTCCACAGCGGGCTGCGCCGGATCGCCTCGATCGTCTCGTAGCCGTCCATCTCCGGCATCATGATGTCCATCAGGACGAGCTCGATGTCGGGGTTGCGTTCCAGGGTCTCGATGCCCTCCCGCCCGTTCTCCGCGTACAGGACGGGCATGCCGACCCGCCCGAGCACATGGGTGAGCGCGAACACGTTGCGGATGTCGTCGTCGACGATCAACACCCTTCGCCCGGGCAGGACTTGACCTGCCCGGCCCCGCTTCCACTCCTCCAGCTTGTTGGCCGTCGGCCAGCCGTCGTCCTGGTCGGGCAGCAGCAGGTGCTCGTCGGAGAGCCGGTCGGAGGTGTCGAGGGTGAGCTCACAGCCCTGCTGGTCGGCCTCGCTGGGCACGTGCCCCGGGTAGAGGACGGGGACGTACAGGGTGAAGGTGGAGCCGCGGCCCGGCTCGCTCTCGGCGATGATGCGGCCGCCGAGCAGCCCGGCGATCTCGCGGCTGATGGACAGGCCGAGGCCGGTGCCCCCGTACTTGCGGTTGGTGGTGCCGTCGGCCTGCTGGAACGCCTCGAAGATCACCGGGAGTTTCTCGGGCGCGATGCCGATGCCGGTGTCCCGTACGGCGAAGGCGATCAGGTCGTCGGAGCCGTGCAGCACCCCGTTCTCCGGGTCCTTGATGCGGCTGACGCGCAGCTCGACGCGGCCCGACGAGGTGAACTTGATCGCGTTGGACAGCAGGTTGCGCAGGATCTGCTGGAGGCGCTGCTCGTCGGAGTACATCTCGCGCGGCACGTCCTCGCCCACCGCCACGTCGAAGGCGAGGCCGCGGTCGAGGGTGATGGGGCGGAAGGTGGCGTGGACGTAGTCCAGGACCTTGATGAGGGGGAGTTTCTTGGGCCGTACGTCCATGCGGCCCGCCTCGATCTTCGACAGGTCCAGGATGTCGTTGATCAGCTGGAGGAGGTCGGAGCCCGAGCGGTGGATGGTGGTGGCGAACTGCACTTCCTGGTCGGACAGATGGGCGTCCGGGTTGTCGGAGAGCAGCCGGGCGAGGATCAGCAGCGAGTTGAGCGGGGTGCGCAGCTCGTGCGACATGTTCGCCAGGAACTCGGACTTGTACTGAGAGCTGGTCGCCAACAGAGCGGCCTTCTCCTCCAATTCGGCATTGGAGCGCTGCAACTCGGCCTGCTGGCGCTGGAGTTCGTCCGAGCGCTCCTGGAGCTGGACGGCAAGCCGCTGGGACTCGCTCAGGAGCGATTCCGTACGGGAGTTGGCGATGATGGTGTTGATCGCGACGCCGATGGTGTTCACGAACTGGTCGAAGAAGGCCAGGTGGACATCGGAGAAGCGGGAGAAGGAGGCCAGCTCGATCACGCCGAGCAGCTTGTCCTCGAAGAGGATCGGGATGATGACGACGCTGGCGGGCGAGGCCTCGCCGAGCCCGGAGTTGATCTTGATGTAGTCCGGCGGAGCCTCTTCGAGCAGGATCCGCTTCTTCTCCAGGGCCGCCTGCCGCACCAGGCCGTGGCCCGGCATGCCGGTCGTGTCGACGGTCGCGCCCTGCGCGGAGCCGTACCCGGCGATGAAGGCGAGGCCCTTGCTGGAGCTGGTGGTGCGGGACGGGGTGCCGTCGCCGTCCGGGTCGGCCAGGAAGAACGCGCCGTACTGGGCGTTCACCAGCGGCGTCAGCTCCCGCAGGATCAGGTCGGCGACCTCCATCAGGTCCCGGTGGCCCTGCATGAGCCCGGCCAGACGGGCCAGGTTGGACTCCAGCCAGTCCTTGGCGCGGGTCGTCTCGCGCAGGTTGGACACCATCAGGTTGATGTTGTCCTTCAGCTCGGAGACCTCGCCCCGGGTCTCCACGGTGATCGAGCGCGACATGTCGCCCTGGGCGACGGCCGAGGCGACCTCGGCGATCGCGCGGACCTGGGTGGTGAGGTTGAGGGCGAGCTCGTTGACGTTGGTCGTCAGGCGCTTCCACGTCCCGTACACGCCCTCGACCCGCGCCTGGCCGCCGAGCTGCCCCTCGGAGCCCACCTCGCGGGCCACCCGGGTGACCTCGGAGGAGAACGAGGACAGCGTGTCGACCATGGTGTTGATGGTGGTCTTCAGCTCCAGGATCTCGCCGCGCGCGTCCACGTCGATCTTCTTCGACAGGTCGCCCTGGGCCACCGCCGTGGCGACCTGCGCGATGTTGCGCACCTGAGAGGTCAGGTTGTCCGCCATGTAGTTGACGTTGTCGGTGAGGTCCTTCCACACGCCCGACACGCCGAGCACCTGGGCGCGCCCGCCGAGCCGGCCGTCCGTACCGACCTCGCGGGCCACGCGGGTGACCTCGTCGGCGAAGGCACGGAGCTGCTCCACCATCGTGTTGACGGTGTCCTTCAGCTCCAGGATCTCGCCCCGGGCATCCACGGTGATCTTCTTCGACAGGTCGCCGTTGGCGACGGCGGTGGTGACCTGGGCGATGTTGCGGACCTGGGACGTCAGGTTGGAGGCCATGAAGTTGACGTTGTCCGTCAGGTCCTTCCAGACCCCGGACACGCCCCGCACCTGTGCCTGACCGCCGAGGTTGCCTTCCGTGCCGACCTCGCGGGCGACGCGGGTGACCTCGTCGGCGAAGGCGGAGAGCTGGTCGACCATGGTGTTGATCGTCGACTTGAGCTCCAGGATCTCGCCCTTCGCCTCCACCGTGATCTTCTTGCCGAGGTCGCCCTGGGCGACGGCGGTCGACACGAGGGCGATGTTGCGGACCTGAGAGGTCAGGTTGTCCGCCATGAAGTTGACGTTCTCGGTCAGGTCCTTCCAGACCCCGGACACGCCCCGCACCTGGGCGCGCCCGCCGAGGTTGCCTTCGGTGCCGACCTCGCGGGCGACGCGGGTGACTTCGTCGGCGAAGGCGGAGAGCTGGTCGACCATGGTGTTGATCGTCGACTTGAGCTCCAGGATCTCGCCCTGCGCATCGACGGTGATCTTCTGGGACAGGTCGCCGTTGGCGACGGCGGTGGTGACCTGGGCGATGTTGCGGACCTGGGACGTCAGGTTGGAGGCCATGAAGTTGACGTTGTCCGTCAGGTCCTTCCAGACCCCGGACACGCCCCGCACCTGCGCCCGGCCGCCCAGCCGGCCTTCGGTGCCGACCTCGCGGGCGACGCGGGTGACCTCGTCGGCGAAGGCGGACAGCTGGTCCACCATCGTGTTCACGGTCAGCTTCAGTTCGAGCAGCTCGCCGGTCGCCTCGACCGTGACCGTACGCGTCAGATCGCCGCGGGCCACCGCCGTGGTCACCGCCGCGATGTCGCGGACCTGCGCGGTGAGGCGGGAGGCCATGGTGTTCACGGCCTCGGTGACATCGCGCCAGCTCCCGCTCAGGCCCTGCACCTTGGCGCGCCCGCCGAGCCGCCCCTCGGTGCCCACCTCCCGCGCGACCCGCGTCACCTCACCGGTGAACAGCGACAGCTGGTCGACCATCTTGTTGACCGCCCGGCCGAGCCGGCGCAGATCGCCGCGCAGCTGCCGGTTGCCGTCGTGCAGATCGACCCGCTGGGTCAGATCGCCGCCCGCCACCGCGTCCAGGACGCGCGTCGCGTTCGCCGCCGGCACCACCAGGGCGTCGAGCAGCGTGTTCGCATGGCCGATGCCGGCCGTCCAGGCGCCCTGCCCGGGGCTGGCCGCGAGCCGTTCGTCGAGGCGCCCGTGCCGGACCACCTCGCGGCGCACCCGCATCAGCTCGTCGGTGAAATGCTGGTTGCGTACCGCCACTTGGTTGAAAAGCGCGACCAGCTCGGCCGGCACTCCCTCGTGGGTCTCCTGGAGGCGCACCCGGAAGTCGCCGTCGCGCAGGGCCGTCATCGCCGCGATCAAGGGACGGAGCTCCGAGGCGCGGACCCAGCCGCCGTCGTCCGGTGGCATACCACTGTCTTTGTTCATGCAGGCCCACTTCGGTGACTCGGTGCCTATGGGCCCGCTCAGTCTGTCACTCTGTCGCTGTCGTGAGCGGCGCATTCGCGAGAACCGGTCAGGAGCCGCACCGTGGGACCCTTACCAGCGCAGCGAGGGAGCATGAACCGGTCGTATTCTCCGACCTCCTACGACCCGGCCGAGGGGGCGCAGGTGCCGTCCGCCGCGGTGAAGCCCGGCGCCTGCCCGACCGTCTGCACCAGCCTGCCCGGCAACCCGCTGGCCCCCGGGGCCGCCCGGCGGTTCATACGGGCCGCGCTCGCCGACTGGGCCGGGCTCGGCCCGCCGGTATCGGGTCAACTAACCGAATTCTCCGAGCAGTTCACCTACGACGCGGCCATCCTCGTCAACGAGCTGGTCACCAACGCGGTCGTGCACGCGGGCACCACCGTAGACGTGCTGTGCCGCCTGGAGAGCGGCGACGGCCAGGAACCGGCAGCCCTCGTCATCGAGGTCTCCGACCACCATCCCTCCCGTGCGGTACGCAGCGAACCGCAGCGGGCCCGGGACGAGCACGCGGCATGCGAGTACGGACGCGGCCTCCATGTCGTCGCCGCCCTCGCCGAATGCTGGGGCATCACCTACCGCAGCGGGCTCAAGACCGTCTGGGCCCGCCTCACCGCGGACGCCGACGGGTCGCCCCAGCCGCCCGACGGCCACCGCGACGAACTCCTCCAACGCGGCCTGCGTGCCGCCGAGATCCTCGCTCCGGCCCCGCACCGCACCCCGCGCCGGCACGACCGCGACTGGGTCAACCGCGGCGCCCTCTCCTTCCTCGCCGAGGCCTCCGACCTCCTGGCCGGACAGTTCGACGAGGACATGATCGCGGCCCTGGCCGGCCAGCTCCTGGTGCCCCGGCTCGCCGACTGGTGCGCGATCTGGCTCGACGAGGACGCGGGCGGCCCGCTCACCGCGCCCCGCCTGGCCCGGGTCTGGCACGCGAAGGAAGCCGCCATGGAGCCGCTGCGGGCCGCCGTCGAGAAGGAGCCGCCCCGGCTGCCCGCCTCCGCCCGCGGCGGCCCGGTGCCGATGCCCTGGCCGCGGACGCCCGAGCTCGGCGCGGACGGCGCGGCGCTCGCGTACCGCCTGGTCGCGGGCGGCAGCGAGATGGGCGTCCTGCAGCTCGGCCGGGCCGGCCTGTCGCGCATCCCCGACGAGGTCACCGGCCTCATCGAGGACTTCCTGCGCCGGGTGGCCCTCGCGATCGGCGCGGCCCGCCAGTACACCCGGCAGGCCACCATCAGCAGGGTGCTCCAGCGCGGCCTGCTGCCCACCCGGGTCGCCGAGATCCCGGGCATCGACAGCGCCTTCGTCTACGAGCCGAGCAACGAGGCGCTGGCCGGCGGCGACTTCTACGACGTCTTCCCCGGCGCCGGCGGACGCTGGTGTTTCGCACTCGGCGACGTCCAGGGCAGCGGCCCCGAAGCCGCCGTGGTCACCGGCCTCGCGCGGCCCTGGCTGCGGCTGCTCGCCCGCGAGGGGTACGCGGTGCACGAGGTCCTGGACCGGCTCAACCAGCTGCTCGTCGACGACGCCACCGAGGCGGCCGAGTCGGCGGTCCGCCTCGCGACGGCCGAGCCCGTGGGGGAGGACGAAGGGCCGCAGGCCCGCTTCCTCTCCCTCCTGTACGGGGAGCTGGTGCCGGACGCCCAGGGAGTGCGCTGCACCCTGGCCAGCGCTGGACACCCGCTGCCCCTGATCCTTCGGCCCGACGGCTCGGTCCGGGCGGCCGCCGTCCCGCAGATCCTGCTCGGCGTGGTCGAGGGCGCCCGCTACGAGAGCGAGAGCCTGCGCCTGACCTCGGGCGACACCCTGCTGTGCGTGACGGACGGGGTGACCGAGCGCCGCTCGGGCCCGCGCATGTTCGACGACGCCGACGGGCTCGCCACGGAACTGTCCGGCTGCGTCGGCCTGACCGCCTCCGGGGTGGCCGGCCGGATCAAGCAGGCGGTGTACGACTTCGGCGAGGCCCCGCCCGCGGACGATCTCGCGCTGCTCGTCCTGCGAGCGGACTGACCCGGCCCGGTGGGCGCGGCCGGGCCCCGTCCCCGCAGGTCAGGCGCTGGCGGCGGCGGTGCAGGACGCGTTGCCGCCGCAGTAGGTGATGTCCCAGTGGCTGCCCTCGTTGGCGTACACGTTCCCGGCCGAGGACCGCCAGCGGGTCGCACCGTCACTGCGGGTGGCGATGTGCGTGAAGCTGTTCATGACATAGGAGTCGATGCAGCTGTTGCGCGAGATGTCGGCCTTGTAGCCGTTGTAGTGGCTGTACGTGCCGGACGCGTGCCCCACCTCGGTACCGCCGGTGACGTTGATCGCGCAGTTGCTCGCGGACTTGAGCGTCCTGAGCCCGTCGACGGTGGCCTGGTTGATCTGCTCGTACGAGGTGCAGGTGGAGTTGGAACGGGTGGTGCAGCCGCCACTGGAGGAGTGGGTCACCCCCGCCGCCGACAGCTGGGAGGCGGCGGCGGACTGGCTGAGCTTGACGACGGCGGCGTCCGCCGTCCCGGCGAAGGCGAGGAGGGCGCCGGCGGCGAGGGCGCCGGAGGCGACGAGGGTGCGCTGACGGATCATCATGTGCGGTTGCCCTTCGGGGAGTCGGGGCGGGTTGCCCTTCGGGTGGGACTGGGGCGGCCTGCCCTTCGGGTGGCTGGGGGCGTGTCTGTTCCGCGGGACACGATGGCGTATGGGCGGGGTCGGGAGGGAGAGGGGGGACGTGAACAGTGCGGCGTTCTTCGGGGGTCGGTGGGGTGCGGCTCTGCTGGGGCGGGGCCGTCATTCGGGTGCGGACCGTGGGTGGCCGGTCGCGCCCGCGCGGCGGAGCCGCACAATGTGACAGCCCCGCGCCCCTTGGCAGGGCCGCTCTCGGCGGGGCGCCCGTGCGGGCACCTCCAGGCGGTCCGCGATGGAGAACGGTCTCAGGGGTCGGGGTGGGTCAGGGCAATGGCGGGGGTGGCGGACAATGGGGGCATGCCTTCCGTACTGCCCGATGGTGAGCCCATGCCCGAGGACGGGTCGCTGCCCCGCCACGCCCTGGAAGGCGCCGGGGAGCGGCCGCTCGGCTTCTACCTGCACGTTCCGTACTGCGCGACACGCTGCGGCTACTGCGATTTCAACACGTACACGGCGAGCGAGCTGGTGGGCAAGGGCGGCGTCCTGGCCTCCCGCGACAACTACGCCGACATGGTCGTCGAGGAGATCCGCCTGGCCCGGAAGGTGCTGGGCGAGGACCCCCGCCCGGTGCGGACGGTGTTCGTGGGCGGCGGCACGCCCACGCTGCTCGCGGCGGCCGACCTGGTACGCATGCTGGCGGCGGTACGGGACGAGTTCGGCCTGGCCGAGGACGCGGAGGTCACGACCGAGGCGAACCCGGAGTCGGTGAACCCGGCGTATCTCGCGGAGCTGCGGGCGGGCGGCTTCAACCGGATCTCCTTCGGCATGCAGAGCGCCCGGCAGCACGTCCTGAAGGTCCTCGACCGTACGCACACGCCGGGCCGGCCCGAGGCGTGCGTCGCGGAGGCCCGCGCGGCGGGCTTCGACCACGTCAACCTGGACCTGATCTACGGCACCCCGGGCGAGAGCGACGAGGACTGGCGGGCCTCGCTGGACGCGGCCGTCGGCGCGGGCCCGGACCACATCAGCGCGTACGCCCTGATCGTCGAGGAGGGCACCCAGCTCGCCCGCCGCATCCGGCGCGGCGAGGTGCCGATGACGGACGACGACGAGCACGCGGACCGGTACCTGATCGCGGACGAGGTCCTCGGGGCGGCGGGCTACTCCTGGTACGAGGTCTCGAACTGGGCCACCACGCCCGCCGGGCGCTGCCTGCACAACGAGCTGTACTGGCGCGGGGCGGACTGGTGGGGGGCGGGGCCCGGCGCGCACAGCCATGTGGGCGGGGTGCGGTGGTGGAACGTGAAGCACCCGGGCGCGTACGCGGCGGCCCTGGCGTCCGGCCGCTCCCCCGGCGCGGGACGGGAAGTACTGCCTCCGGAGGACCGCAGGGTGGAACGCATCCTCCTGGAACTCCGCCTGCGCGAGGGCTGCCCCTTGACCCTGCTGCACCCGGCCGGCCTCGCCGCGGCGCGCCGAGCGGCGGAGGAGGGCCTGCTGGACGCGGAGTCCTTCGCGGCGGGGCGGGCTGTTCTGACCTTGCGCGGTCGGCTGCTGGCCGATGCGGTGGTTCGGGACCTGGTGGACTGAGCGGGGCGGGGGGTACCGGTTCGCGCAGTTCCCCGCGCCCCTTGAGGGGTGGGTTTTCGGCTGCGGGCCGTGGGCGGCTGGTCGCGCAGTTCCCCGCGCCCCCAGCAGGGTCGATGCCGGCCCGCATCGGAGGCCCGGCGCACCGGGCCGAGCCGCACCACACCCTCCAGCCCCCGGAGGGCTACGGCGCGGTTACGAAGTCGATCAGGTGCTCCACCGACCCCAGCAGCGACGGATCCAGATCCTTGTACGACCGCACCCCCGAAAGGATCCGCTGCCAAGCGGCCCCCGTGTTCTCGGGCCACCCCAGCGCCCGGCAAACCCCCGTCTTCCAGTCCTGCCCCCGCGGCACAACCGGCCACCCCGCAATCCCCACGGACGCCGGCTTCACCGCCTCCCACACGTCGATGTACGGGTGGCCGACAACCAGCACGTCCGGATGCGTCACGGACGCCGCGATGCGGGACTCCTTGGAGCCCGGGACGAGGTGGTCCACCAGAACCCCCAGCCGCGCATCCGGCCCGGGTGCGAACTCGGCCACGATCGCCGGAAGGTCGTCGATGCCCTCCAGGTACTCGACGACCACACCCTCGATCCGGAGGTCGTCCCCCCACACCCGCTCCACGAGCTCCGCGTCATGGCGCCCCTCGACATAGATCCGCCCCGCCCGGGCGACCCGGGCCCGCGCCCCCGGCACGGCCAGCGATCCGGAGGCCGTACGGGCGGGCCCCGCGGGGGCGGAGGAGGGGCGTACGAGCGTGACGACCTTGCCCTCCAGGAGGAAACCGCGGGGCGCGAGCGGGAAGACGCGGTGCTTGCCGAAGCGGTCCTCCAGGGTGACCGTCGGCCCCTCGGCGGTCTTCTCGCAGCGGATCACGGCTCCGCAGAATCCCGTGGAGACCTCCTCGACCACGAGGTCGACCTCGGCAGGAACCTCGGGAACGGGCGCCTGCTTCTTCTTCCAGGGCGGGGTCAGATCAGGGCTGTAGCTACGCATGGGGCCCATTATTCGGGGGTGCGGCCGGGGGTCCGGGGGTTGGCCCCCGGGAGATGCAGCCAGGGCGGGGTCAGATCAGGGCTGTAGCTACGCATGGAGCCCATTATTTCGGGGTGGCCGGTGGATACCGCGGTGGCCCCCAAGAAATCCGGGAGACGCGGCATGTCCGAGCCTGACCCGCGTCGGGGCTACAACACGCCGAACCGCACCGCGAGTTGATCCCGCTGGGTCCGTACGAACGCCGCGTCCACCGCCGCCCCGTGCCCCGGCACGTACACCGCGTCCTCGCCGCCCAGCGAAAGCAGCCGGTCCAGGGCGGCGGGCCAGCGGGAGGTCACCGCGTCGGAGCCCGCCTGCGGCTCGCCCGACTCCTCGACCAGGTCGCCGCAGAAGACGATCTCCGGCGAGTCGCCGCTCGCGGGGACCAGGACCGCGAGGTCGTGGCCGCTGTGACCGGGGCCGACATTGGCGAGCAGCACCTGACGGCCGCCCAGGTCCAGCGTCCACTCGCCGCACACCGCGTGGTGCGGATGCACCAGCAGGTCGGCCGCCTCGGCCGCGTCCTCGGCGGACACGCCCTGGCGCGCCGCGTCGTCGCGCAGCGCCTCACGTACCAGCGCCCGCTCGATGCCGACCGCGCCGTACACCTCGGCCCCGGAGAACGCCGCCGTGCCCAGGACGTGGTCGAAGTGGGGGTGGCTGAGCGCGATATGGGTCACACGGCGGCCGAAGAGGGCCTCGGCCTGTGCCCGGAGTTCGGCGCCCTCGCGGAGCGTCGCACCGGTGTCGTACAAGAGGAGTGAGCTCTCCCCGGCGATCAGCCCGGCCGTGGCGTCCCAGACGGGCAGGCGCCTGCGCCCGACCCCGTCGCCGAGGCGCTCCCAGCCGAACTCTTCCCAACTGACGTCCATGACGCGACGCTATCCGCAATCGACCGGCGACGCCGCACGGTAGCGTGGTCGGCCGCCCTTGCTAGGGGCGTACCGGTCGGCCGTACACTGGCCGGGGGATCGCTGGCACTCGAACACAGTGAGTGCCAAACGGACGGCAACTGGAGGTGTGCGCGATGCTCAGTGAACGCAGGCTCGAGGTGCTGCGCGCCATCGTCCAGGACTATGTCGGCACCGAGGAACCGGTGGGGTCCAAGGCCCTCACCGAGCGGCACGCCCTCGGCGTGTCCCCGGCGACCGTGCGCAACGACATGGCCGTACTGGAGGAGGAGGGCTTCATCGCCCAGCCCCACACCAGTGCCGGCCGGATCCCGACCGACAAGGGCTACCGGCTCTTCGTGGACCGGCTGGCGGGCGTCAAGCCGCTGTCGTCGCCGGAGCGCCGGGCGATCCAGAACTTCCTGGACAGCGCGGTGGACCTGGACGACGTCGTGGCCCGTACGGTGCGGCTGCTCGCGCAGCTGACCCGGCAGGTGGCGGTCGTCCAGTACCCGTCGCTGACCCGGTCCACGGTGCGGCATGTGGAGCTTCTCTCACTCGCCGCGGCCCGGCTGATGCTGGTGCTGATCACCGACACCGGCCGCGTCGAGCAGCGCATGGTCGACTGCCCGGCGCCGTTCGGCGAGGCCTCGCTCGCGGACCTGCGGGCCCGGCTCAACGCACGGGTGGTGGGACGCCGCTTCGCGGACGTTCCGCAGCTGGTGCAGGACCTGCCGGAGTCCTTTGAACCGGAGGACCGAGGAACCGTTTCGACGGTCCTCGCCACCCTCCTCGAAACCCTGGTCGAAGAGACCGAGGAGCGGCTGATGATCGGCGGCACCGCCAATCTCACCCGCTTCGGACACGACTTCCCGCTGACCATCAGGCCGGTGCTGGAGGCGCTTGAGGAGCAGGTCGTGCTCCTCAAGCTGCTCGGCGAGGCCAAGGAATCGGGCATGACCGTACGCATCGGGCACGAGAACAACGCCCACGAAGGACTGAACTCCACGTCCGTCGTATCGGTCGGCTACGGTTCCGGCGGCGAGGCGGTCGCCAAACTCGGCGTGGTCGGACCGACCCGCATGGATTACCCCGGAACGATGGGAGCGGTACGCGCAGTGGCACGTTACGTCGGACAGATCCTGGCGGAGTCGTAAGTGGCCACGGACTACTACGCCGTACTCGGCGTGCGCCGCGACGCATCACAGGACGAGATCAAGAAGGCGTTCCGGCGCCTCGCACGCGAACTCCACCCGGATGTGAATCCGGACCCGAAGACGCAGGAGCGCTTCAAGGAGATCAACGCCGCGTACGAGGTGTTGTCGGACCCGCAGAAGAAGCAGGTCTACGACCTCGGCGGGGACCCGCTGTCGTCGTCGGGCGGCGGCGGTGCCGGCGGCTTCGGCGCGGGCGGCTTCGGCAACTTCTCGGACATCATGGACGCCTTCTTCGGCACGGCATCGCAGCGCGGCCCGCGCTCGCGGACCCGCCGCGGCCAGGACGCCATGATCCGCCTGGAGATCGACCTCAACGAGGCGGCCTTCGGCACCACCAAGGAGATCCAGGTCGACACCGCCGTGGTGTGTACGACCTGTTCGGGCGAGGGCGCCGCGCCCGGCACCTCCGCGCAGACCTGTGACATGTGCCGCGGCCGCGGCGAGGTGTCCCAGGTCACCCGGTCCTTCCTGGGCCAGGTCATGACCTCGCGGCCCTGCCCCCAGTGCCAGGGCTTCGGCACCGTGGTCCCCACCCCCTGCCCCGAGTGCGCGGGCGACGGGCGCATCCGCTCCCGCCGTACCCTCACCGTGAAGATCCCGGCCGGTGTCGACAACGGCACCCGGATCCAGCTCGCGGGCGAGGGCGAGGTCGGCCCCGGCGGCGGCCCCGCCGGCGACCTGTACGTGGAGATCCACGAGCTTGCGCACGACGTGTTCCAGCGCCGCGGCGACGACCTGCACTGCACGGTCACCATCCCCATGACGGCGGCGTCGCTCGGCACGAAGGTGCCGTTGCAGACGCTGGACGGCATGGAGGAGGTGGACATCCGTCCGGGCGCCCAGTCCGGCCAGTCCATCCCGCTGCACGGGCGCGGCATCACTCATCTGCGCGGCGGCGGGCGCGGTGACCTCATCGTGCACGTCGAGGTCATGACCCCGAGCAAGCTCGACCCCGCGCAGGAGGACCTGCTCCGTCAGCTGGCCAAACTCCGTGGCGAGGAACGCCCGACGGGGCAGTTCCAGCCGGGGCAGCAGGGGTTGTTCTCCCGCCTGAAGGACGCGTTCAACGGGCGTTGAGCGGATGGGGGGGCTACGGGGGTGACCCCGTAGCCCCCTTTCTTTTTGGGGCTGCGCCCCAAACCGGGGCGAATCCAGCCCCTCCGGCGTTTGAGGAGCGGGGGTTCGGGGGCGGAGCCCCTTCGCAGGGGGCCGGGGGGACCCACCCTGGGAGGAAGTGGCGATTCGGCGCGAGAGCAACAGCGTGGCACGATGCGGGCATGGCTTTGACCGATCTCTGCCGGTATCCGATCGTGCAGGCGCCCATGGCGGGCGGCGCCTCCGGTCCGGCGCTGGCCGCGGCCGTCTCCGAGGCCGGGGGGCTCGGGTTCCTGGCCGCCGGGTACAAGACCGCCGACGGCATGTACCAGGAGATCAAGCAGATGCGCGGGCTGACGAACCAGCCCTTCGGAGTCAACCTGTTCATGCCGCAGGACCCGCACACCGACCCCGCCGCCCTTGAGGTGTACCGCCACCAGCTGGCCGGCGAGGCCTCCTGGTACGAGACCCCGCTGGGCGACGCCGACACCGGGGGCGACGACAACTACGAGGCCAAGCTGGCGATCCTGCGTGAGGACCCGGTGCCGGTGGTCTCGTTCACCTTCGGCTGCCCCGAGCGCCCGGTGTTCGACGCGTTCGCGAAGGCCGGTACGTACACGATCGTCACCGTGACCACCCCGCAGGAGGCGCAGGCCGCGCAGTGGGCGGGGGCGGACGCGGTGTGTGTGCAGGGCGTCGAGGCGGGCGGTCACCAGGGCACGTACCGGGACGATCCGCAGGTCGGAGGGGCCGGCATCGGGCTGCTCACGCTGATCGGGCTCGTCCGGGAGACGGTGCAGCTGCCGATCGTGGCGGCGGGCGGCCTGATGCGGGGCGCGCAGATCGCGGCCGTGCTCGCGGCCGGGGCGGACGCGGCGCAATTGGGCACGGCGTTCCTGGCGTGCCCGGAGTCGGGCGCGAACGTGCTGCACAAGCAGGCGCTGACCAACCCCCTCTTCGTCCGTACGGAGTTGACGCGGGCGTTCTCGGGGCGGCCCGCGCGGGGCCTGGTGAACCGTTTCATGCGGGAGCACGGGCCGTACGCCCCCGCCGCGTATCCGCAGGTGCACCAGCTCACCGCCGGTCTGCGCAAGGCGGCGGCCGAGGCGGGCGACCCCCAGGGCATGGCGCTCTGGGCGGGCCAGGGCCACCGCCTCGCCCGGGAGCTCCCGGCGGGCCGGCTCGTCGAAGTCCTGGCCGCCGAACTCGACGACGCGGCAGCGGAGTTGACCCAGAAACTGCAGAACCTGAGGAGTGCGTCATGACCGCCCCGGTCTTCGTTGTCGACAAGGTGCCGGGCGGCGGCGAGTACGTCCTGGACGGGGCGGAGGGCCGGCATGCCGTCTCCGTCAAGCGGCTGCACGCGGATGAGGAAGTGACCCTGACCGACGGCGCCGGGAACTGGGCGGACGCGGTGGTCGTCGCGGCCGAGGGCAAGGACCGGCTGGTCGTACGGATCACGGCGAGCGCGACGGAGGACGAGCCGGCGGTACGGATCACCGTGGTGCAGGCGCTGCCCAAGGGCGACCGGGGCGAGGTCGCGGTGGAGACGATGACCGAGACCGGGGTCGACGCGATCGTGCCCTGGCAGGCCGGGCGCTGCATCACGCAGTGGAAGGGCGAGCGCGGCCTCAAGTCCCTTGCGAAATGGCGCAGTACGGCCCGGGAGGCGGGCAAGCAGTCCCGCCGGGTGCGCTTTGTGGACGTACGGGAGGCGATGACGACGAAGCAGGTCGCGGCGCTGCTTGCGGGGGCGGACCTGGCGATGGTCCTGCACGAGGACCGCGCTGTGGGCTCGGCGGCCCTGTCCACGGCGGACCTCCCCGCGCGGGGCGAGATCGTGCTGGTCGTAGGTCCGGAGGGCGGCGTCTCCCCGGAGGAACTGGCCACGTTCGCCGCGGCGGGCGCGAAGCCGTACCGGCTGGGGCGCAGTGTGCTGCGTACGTCGACGGCGGGGACGGTGGGGGCGGCGGTGCTGATGGCGAGGACCGGGCGCTGGTCCTGACCCTGCTTCCTCCTTGGGGGCGTGGGGAACTGCGCGAGCAGCCGCGTACCGCCCGCGGCCGAACAGCCATGCCTGGCCCGCCCATCGCACTTCTCACCCCCGGAGGGTCAGGGGAAGGGGCGGGGAGGGGCCGCCGGGGGCCCAGGCGGAGCCCCGTGCCCACCGGGCGGCAGCCGGACCGGGACCGGACCGCGACCACAACTCGGCCGGCCCGCGGCCGGGGCACGCCCGAATCCCGACGGGATGGCCGCAAGGGGGCTACCGCGCCCGGTGCCGCGGTGGCACCCTGGCGCTCATGGGGGCCAAGAGGTCGCACCGCCGAGCACCACACACCGCCCGCCGCAGGGCGTACCGAACCCTGCCCGCCGTAGCCATGGCCGCGCTGGCCATCGGCGGCGCGGCAGCCTGCGACCCCGTCGGCGGGCTCAACTCCGCCGCGGTCGCGGTCACCACCGACCAGACGGCGACCGCCGCACTCCAGCACCAGCACGTCAGCATCAAGTGGCTCACCTGCACCGCCAACCTCAAGGGCGGCCCCAGCGCGACCCCTTCGGCCGGCAGCACCACCCAGCAGGTCGCCGACGTGAACTGCCAGGGCGAGACCAAGGACGGCAAGCCGATCACGGTCAAGGGAACGGTCACGCAGGAGGTCGAAGGCCGCTGCGTGAAGGGCGACCTGACCGCCAAGGTCGCCGACAGGACCGTGTTCCGCGCCAGCGTGCTCGGCGACTGCAACGCCCCCGCCCCGACGACGGGCCCCGCCACGCCCGCCCCCGGCGGCCGCCCCACGGTCACGGTGACCGTCACGGTCACGGAGTCCTTCCGAGGCAAGTAGCACGCAGCGCACCAGCCGGGCCACCCCCTCCACGAGCCGGAACGCCAGAACGCGTTGAGTAGCATGCGGTTACCTGATCAACGCGACCAAGGAGGACCCGACCGTGGCCGGAGAGCCGCAGGCCGACTGCCTGTTCTGCAAAATCGTCTCGGGCGATGTCCCGGCGACCGTCGTGCGGGAGACCGAGACGACCGTGGCCTTCCGCGACATCAACCCCCAGGCGCCCACTCACATCCTGGTCATCCCGAAGGTCCACCACCCCGACGCCGCCGCGCTCGCCGCCGCCGAACCGGCGATCCTCGCGGACGTGGTGCGCGAGGCCGGGGAGGTCGCCCGCGAGGAGAAGGTCGACGGCACCGGCTACCGGATCGTCTTCAACACCGGCAGTGGCGCCGGCCAGACCGTCTTCCACGCGCACGCGCACGTCCTGGGCGGCCGCGGCCTCCAGTGGCCGCCCGGATAACCACCCCGCACAGCCCGCACAGCAAGGCGACTCACCGTGTCCGTACGTGAATTGGTGGTGCTCGGCACCGCCAGCCAGGTCCCCACCCGGCACCGCAACCACAACGGCTATCTGCTGCGCTGGGACGGCGAGGGCATCCTCTTCGACCCCGGCGAGGGCACTCAGCGGCAGATGCTGCGGGCCGGGGTCGCCGCCCACGACATCAACCGGATCTGCGTCACGCACTTCCATGGCGACCACTCGCTGGGCCTGGCCGGGGTGATTCAGCGGATCAACCTCGACCGGGTCCCGCACCCGGTCACCGCGCACTACCCGCTCAGCGGCGAGCACTTCTTCGAGCGGCTGCGGTACGCCACGGCCTACCGCGAATCCGTGCAGCTGGCCCAGGAGCCGGTCGCGGGGGAGGGCGCGGTGCTGGCGGCGACAGCCTCGTACACCCTTCAGGCGCGTCGGCTGTCGCACCCCGTCGAGTCGTACGGCTACCGCATCGTGGAGCCGGACGGGCGGCGGATACTGCCGGAGCTCCTCGCCGAGCGCGGCATCAAGGGCCCCGACGTGGGGCGCCTCCAGCGCGAGGGCGAGCTGAACGGCGTGTCCCTCGACGACGTCAGCGAGATCCGGCGAGGGCAGCGGTTCGCGTTCGTCATGGACACCCGCCTGTGCGAGGGCGTGAGAGCTCTCGCGGACGGCTGCGACATGCTGGTCATCGAGTCGACATTCCTGGACGGCGACCTCCAACTGGCCGTGGATCACGGTCACTTGACGGCCGGCCAGGCGGCGGCGGTGGCCCGCGACGCGGGCGTACGCCACCTGGTACTGACGCACTTCTCGCAGCGGTACTCCGACCCCGAGGAATTCGAGCGGCAGGCACGGGCCGCCGGGTACGAGGGCGAACTGACGGTAGCCGCGGACCTGGTCCGGGTCCCCGTCCCCAAACGCACCACCCCCTGACGCACCACCCCAGAGAGTCCCCCCATGCCCCTCCCCATCCCCAAGGCCGAACTCCACCTCCACATCGAAGGCACCCTCGAACCCGAGCTGGCCTTCGAACTCGCCGCGCGCAACGGCATCGAGCTGCCGTACGCCGACACCGAGGAACTCCGCAAGGCGTACCTCTTCGACGACCTGCAGTCCTTCCTGAACCTGTACTACTCGCTGATGACGGTGCTGCGGACCGAGGAGGACTTCGCCTCGCTGGCCGACGCGTACCTGACCCGGGCCGCCGCCCAGGGCGTGCGCCACGCCGAGATCTTCTTCGACCCGCAGGCGCACATCGCGCGGGGCGTGCCCATCGGCACGGTGGTGGAGGGCCTGTGGCGCGCCCTGTCGGTGAGCGAGGAGCGGCACGGCATCTCCACCCGCCTGATCCTCTGCTTCCTGCGGGACGAGCCGGCCGAGTCGGCGCTGCTCACGCTGGAGGCGGCGCGGCCGTACCTGGACCGGATCACGGGCGTCGGACTCGACTCGGCGGAGGTCGGCCACCCGCCGGCCAAGTTCCGCGAGGTGTACGAGCTGGCCGCCTCGCTCGGGCTGCGCCGGGTCGCGCACGCGGGGGAGGAGGGGCCGCCGGAGTACATCACCGAGGCGCTCGACGTCCTGGGCGTGGAGCGCATCGACCACGGCCTGCGCGCCCTGGAATCCCCGGAATTGGTGGCCCGCCTGGTCCGGGACCGCATCCCGCTCACCCTCTGCCCCCTCTCGAACGTACGCCTGCGCGCGGTCGACACCCTGGAGGAGCACCCGCTGCCCGCGATGATGGACGCGGGGCTGCTGTGCACGGTCAACTCCGATGATCCGGCGTACTTCGGGGGGTACGTGGACGACACGTTCCACGCGGTGCGGGAGGCGCTCGGGGTGTCCCGCGAGCGCCTGAGGGAGCTGGCGCGGAACTCGTTCGAGGCGGCGTTCCTGGAGGGGGAGGAGGGGCGGAGGGAGCGGTATCTGGCTGAGGTGGAGGCGTACGACTTCGACGCGGAGTAATTGGCGGGGGAGCCACCCTGTACCCCCCAGCCCCGAGAAGCCGCCCTCCCGGGGCCTCCGCCCCGGCTCCCTGGCGGGTTTGCCCACACGCCCGCCCGTGCGGGGAGTCGAGAGGCCGAGCCCTGGGGCCCCGTCAGTCCCCGCTCCTCAATCGCCTGAGGGGCTGGAAGGTGTGGACTGATTTCGGCTGCGGGTCGTGTGTGGTTGCTCGCGCAGTTCGCCGCGCCCCTGGCAGGGCTGGTGCCGGCAGGGTGCCCCGGCAGGCATCTCCGGCCGGGCGACGATCACGGACGTCAGCCCACTCTCGGCCCGTCATGGGGGTCCCCCTGGCCCTTGAGGCCTTGGCGGAGTTCGAGGACGAGCGGCCTTCAGGCGCGAACGGGGTCCGGGGCACAGCCCCGGGGAACGAACCCGGCTTCCCTCCCCAACCCCCGGCGGGTTTCGGGAAGGGGTGGGGTGGGGCACCTCCGGGGCTTGGGCCGACGCCCCAGGAAACCCCTCTTCCCTCCCTGCAGCCCCCGGAGGGTCTCGGGGTGGGGAAGGCTCAGGACGCCAGGACCTTGCGGCGGCGTTTCGCTCGCGAGGTGATCGGGATCTCAGCGACCTCCTGCTCCGGCACCCCGATCTGCGGAAGCAGCGCGGACGAGGCCCCCGCCCGGCCCGCCGCGACGGCCGCCGCCGCACCACCGCGGCGCCGGATGGAGCCGGGCACCAGCGGCCGCCCGGCGGTATGCAGCGCGACCGCCGTCATCGGCGCGGCGATGAGCAGGAGCAGGGCACACAGCACAAGACCCATCCCCCGGTACCCCGCGTACTCGGACAGCAGGCTGCCCGTGAGCGGGCCGCAGGCCACCCCGAGGGAGGAGGCCGAACCCGCGAGTACCGCCCAGCGGCCGCGCGGGTCGAGCGAGGCGGACAGGCCGATCAGGTAGGAGAGGACCACCGGGTAGAAGACGTTCCAGAGGATCTCGCCGGACGCGAAGGACACCAGGCCCCGGGCCGACGAACTCGCCACGATGCAGCACGCGATGACCGCCGTGCCCGCCCCGATCGGCACCGCCCGCCCGAGCCGCGCGCCGAGCGCACCCGCGCCCAGCACGCCGAGCAGCCCCGCGCCGAGCCCCGCCGCGAACACCATGCCGACGGTGACCTCGGTCAGCCCGGCCTGGGTGAGGCCGATCCGCCCGCTCACCCCCCACAGCGCGTTCTGCGCGAGGGACCAGCAGAGCATGGTCGCGGCCAGGACCGTACCGGAGCGGCGGTGCGGGAGCCGTACCCCCGTGGCCCCGGTGGGCTCCACCGGTCGGCCCGGACCGTACGCGTCCGGCAGCCGTCGCGTCGCGGGCCACACCAGCGCCGCCACCACCGCGATCGCGGCGAGCGGGGTCGCGTGCCCGCCGCCGAGGTGAGGGATCGTCAGATACAGCGTGCCCGCCGTCGCGGAGACGGAGAGCAGGCCCAGCGTGGAGGTGCGGTGGGGGTCGCGCTGGGCGGCGATGCCTGCCGCGGCCACCGCCGTGGCCGTACCGGAGCCGAGGCCGCCGACCACCGCGCCGGCCACGACGAGCGGGACCAGAGTGGTCAGGGCGGCGCCGCCGTACCCCGTGATCATGAGGAGCAGGCCGAGCCCGGCGAGGCGGCGCGGGCCGTACCGCTCCACTCCGGAGGCAAGGGTGAAACCGGCCGTCGCCGAGCTCAGCAGCAGGGTGGAGCCGACCAGGCCGGCTTGTGTGGGCGAGAGCCCGAGTCCTGCCGAGAGGCGGCCGACGACGGTGGGAAGGAGGTACGCGGCGAGGTAACCGGCGGTGAAGACGGCGACCAGGGGCCAGGCGGCACGGGAGCGTGCGGACATGGGCGTTCCAAGGAACAGTGCCCGTGGGGCAGGGAGGTCAAAGAGGGGGGATGCGCCCGGTGTTGTACGGGATCGCGGGCCCAATTTGTATCAAGCGTCCCGAGTGCGCGAAAAGCCGAGAGTCAGTGATCTGGGTCACATGTTGTTTGGCCTGGGGTCGGTCGGGTAAACGAGCGAATTTCGTTAGGAGGGAGGGGGGTTGGGGGCGGTCGTCGACAGTCGGGTCCCTTGACGTCCCTCTGTTCACATATCTAGTCTCCATTTTTATTGGTGGACCAGTTGCTTCTTGGTGGACGAGATCGCATAGGAGAGACGGCGCCGTGCGCGGACAGCAGATTGCCGAGGTGCGGCTCACCCCGGTCCTCATCTCCGACCCCCCGCTCCTCAATGTCCAGGGCGTGCATCAGCCCTACACGCCCCGCCTGGTTGTCGAGATCGTCACAGCCGAGGGGACCACCGGGGTCGGTGAGACGTACGGCGACACCAAGTACCTCGAACTCGCCCGCCCCTACGCCCGGGCCGTGGTCGGGCACGACATCGCCGACCTCAATGGACTGTTCACGTTGGTGAACAAGATCGGGGTGGCTGACTCCCGGGTCGACCACTCGGTCGACGTCGGAGGGCTGCGCGGCGTCCAGAGCGCCGACAAGCTGCGCCTGTCCGTCGTCTCCGCGTTCGAGGTGGCCTGCCTGGACGCGCTCGGCAAGAGCCGGGGCGTGCCCGTGCACACCCTGCTCGGCGGCAAGGTCCGCGACGCCGTGGAGTACAGCGCGTATCTCTTCTACCGCTGGGCCGAACACCCGGGCGGCGCGGGCGAGAAGGACACCTGGGGCGCGGCCCTCGACCCCGCCGGGATCGTCGAGCAGGCCCGCCGTTTCGTACGCGAGCACGGCTTCACGTCCTTCAAGCTCAAGGGCGGCGTCTTCCCGCCCGAGCAGGAGGTCGCCGCGATCCGCGCCCTGGCCGACGCCTTCCCCGGCCACCCGCTCCGGCTCGACCCCAACGGCGGCTGGACGCCCGAGACCTCGCTCGGGGTCGCCGCCGAACTCGCGGACGTACTCGAATACCTGGAGGACCCGGCGCCGGGCACCGCCGCGATGGCCGAGGTGTCGCGCGGTACGGGCGTGCCGCTCGCCACCAACATGTGCGTGACGACGTTCCCCGAGATCAGGCAGGCGTTCCTGACCGACGCCGTCCAGGTGGTCCTGTCCGACCACCACTACTGGGGCGGGCTTCGCAACACGCGTGAACTCGCCGCGATCTGCCGGGTGTTCGGAGTCGGCCTGTCCATGCACTCCAACACCCACATGGGGATCAGCCTCGCCGCCATGACCCACGTCGCGGCGACCGTCCCCAACCTCGACTACGCCTGCGACAGCCACTACCCGTGGGGGACCGAGGACGTGATCACCGCCCGGCACGTGTTCCGCGACGGGCGCCTGGACGTCTGTGACGCCCCCGGACTCGGCGTCGAACTCGACCCCGCCGCACTCGCCCGCCTCCACCGGCGCTGGCTCGACGACGACGGCACCCTGCGCGACCGCGACGACGCGGCCGCGATGCGCCGGGCGCCGGAGCACGCGACCTGGACAAGTCCGGTGCTGCCCCGCTGGTAGCGGCCCCCGGCCGGCGTACATCGGGCAGACTTGCCAGATCTGTACGCGAACGGAGAGCCCGCCGTGACGACACGATCCAGCAGAGAGCAGCCGCCCCACGAGCCCCAGCGGCCCCGCCCGGAATACTCGCCCGAGCGTGACCGCACGCCCGCCGAATGGCACCGTCCAGGCGGCGCCGACTCCCTGGCCGAGCGCCGTCACACCGCGGGCGCCGAGCCCCGCCGGTCCTCCCGGCTCGACCCGCTCGACGGGCTGCGCGACCCGCACGACCCGCCCTGCGACGTGTTCCTCACCGGCACGGTCTTCCTCGACATCATCTTCACCGGGCTCGACTCCGCCCCCGTCCGCGGCACCGAGTCCTGGGCACGCGGCATGGGTTCGAGCCCCGGCGGCGTCGCCAACATGGCCACCGCGCTCGCCCGCCTCGGCCTGCGCACCTCCCTGGCCGCGGCCTTCGGCGACGACCACTACGGCGAGTACTGCTGGGACGCGCTCGAACAGGGCGAGGGCATCGACCTCTCGCTGTCGCGCACCGTGCCCGGCTGGCACTCCCCGGTGACCGTCTCCATGGCGTACGAGGGCGAACGCACGATGGTCACCCACGGCCACGAGGCGCCCCACGAACTGTCCGCGCCCAACTGCCCGCCGCGCGCCCGGGCCGCGGTCGCCTCCCTCGTGCCGGGGCGCAGCGAGGGCTGGATCGCGGACGCGGCGCGCTCCGGCGCCCGGGTCTTCGCGGACGTCGGCTGGGACGACACGGGCCGCTGGGACCTGGCGGGGCTCCCCGACCTCGAACACTGCGAGGCGTTCCTGCCCAACGCGGCCGAGGCGATGGCCTACACCCGCACCGACTGCCCGCGCGCGGCGGCCCGGGCCCTGGCCGAGAAGGTGCCGCTGGCGGTGGTGACGCTGGGGCCGGAGGGCGCGTACGCGGTGGACGGCGGGACGGGCGAGACGGCGGACGTCCCGGCCATCGAGGTCGAGGCCCTCGACCCCACCGGGGCGGGCGACGTCTTCGTGGCGGGCTTCGTCACCGGCACCCTGGCCGGCTGGCCGCTCGCGGACCGGCTCGCCTTCGCGGGGCTCACGGCGGCGCTCTCGGTCCAGGAGTTCGGGGGGTCGCTGTCGGCGCCGGGGTGGGCGGAGATCGCGGGCTGGTGGGAGAAGGTCCGCACGCTGGCTCACCAGGACCCCTCGGCCCTGCGCCGCTACACCTTCCTGACCGACCTCCTCCCGGGCGCCGCCCGCACCTGGCCCCTCCGCAGAGCAGTCCCCACCCTGGGCTTCCGCCACCCGGTCTGACCTCCGCGCCCCGGGCCGCCAAATCCAGCCCGGGCCGGCAAAATCCAGCCCCTCCGGCGTTTGAGGAGCGGGGGCCCGGGGGCAGAGCCCCCGGACACGGTCCGCGGACGAAAGACAGGGGGCTGGGGGCTCGGCCCCCAGGGGGTTCGCGGGGGCACCCCGTGCAAGGGCAGGGTGGAAAACCCTTCGGACGCCCGCGCAGCAAGTCGTACGCTTGGTATCCCAGAGGTTCCCGAGCAGCGAGAACCCTGCAACGGGAGGTATGTGCAGGCCACAGAGCCGGCCCATGACTCAGACACCCACACACCCGCAGGCGCACGCCCAGATCACCATCCCGGCCAAGCACCCCATGGTGACGATCCTGGGTTCGAGCGACTCCCTGCTGCGCGTGATCGAGAAGGCCTTCCCGTCGGCCGACATACACGTACGGGGCAATGTGATCAGCGCCGTGGGGGACGCGACGGAAGTCGCCCTCATTCAGCGACTGTTCGACGAGATGATGCTGGTGCTCCGCACCGGACAGTCGATGACGGAGGACGCAGTGGAACGCTCGATCGCCATGCTCCGGGCCAATGGCAGCGCCAACGGCAGCGGAGCCAACGGGGACGGACACCGCGAGACACCCGCCGAGGTGCTCACGCAGAACATCCTCTCCAGCCGCGGTCGCACCATCCGCCCCAAGACCCTCAACCAGAAGCGGTACGTCGACGCGATCGACAAGCACACGATCGTCTTCGGCATCGGCCCCGCCGGTACCGGAAAGACCTACCTCGCCATGGCCAAGGCGGTCCAGGCCCTGCAGTCCAAGCAGGTCACCCGGATCATCCTGACCAGACCGGCCGTCGAGGCCGGCGAGCGCCTGGGCTTCCTGCCCGGCACGCTCTACGAGAAGATCGACCCGTACCTGCGCCCGCTGTACGACGCCCTGCACGACATGCTGGACCCGGACTCGATCCCGCGCCTGATGGCGGCGGGAACCATCGAGGTCGCCCCGCTGGCGTACATGCGGGGCCGCACCCTGAACGACGCCTTCATCATCCTCGACGAGGCGCAGAACACCAGCGCCGAGCAGATGAAGATGTTCCTGACCAGGCTCGGCTTCGACTCGAAGATCGTGATCACGGGTGACATCACCCAGGTCGACCTTCCGGGCGGCACGAAGAGCGGTCTGCGCCAGGTCCAGGACATCCTGGACGGCGTCGAGGACGTGCACTTCTCCCGGCTCACCTCGCAGGATGTCGTACGGCACAAGCTCGTCGGCCGTATCGTCGACGCGTACGAGCAGTACGACAGCCGCCAGGACCAGAACGGCCGGGGCGGCCGGAACGGGAAGTAGAGCAGAGCGCACCATGTCGATCGACGTCAACAACGAATCCGGAACCGAGGTCGACGAGCAGGCGATCCTCGACATCGCCCGCTACGCCCTCACGCGGATGCGGATCCACCCGCTCTCCGAGCTCTCGGTGATCGTCGTGGACGCCGAAGCCATGGAGCAGCTGCACATCCAGTGGATGGACCTGCCGGGGCCGACCGATGTCATGTCCTTCCCGATGGACGAGCTGCGTCCGCCGGCAAAGGACGACGACGCGGCGGAGCCCCCGCAGGGCCTCCTCGGTGACATCGTCCTGTGCCCGGAGGTCGCCAAGAAGCAGGGCGAGGACGCCGAGACGCAGCACTCCATGGACGAGGAGCTCCAGCTCCTCACCGTCCACGGGGTGCTGCACCTGCTCGGCTACGACCACGAGGAGCCGGACGAGAAGGCCGAGATGTTCGGTCTCCAGGCGGCCATCGTGGACGGCTGGCGCGCGGAGAAGGGCCTGACCGGTCCCTCCCCGGCGCCGACCGTCTCATGACCGGCCAACTGATCGCGGGCGCCGTCGCTCTGGTCGTCGTCGCCTGGCTCGCGGCCTGCGCCGAGGCCGGCATCGCCCGTACGTCCTCCTTCCGCGCGGAGGAGGCCGTACGCACCGGCCGGCGCGGCAGCGCCAAGCTCGCCCAGATCGCCTCGGACCCGACGCGCTACCTCAACGTGGCGCTGCTGGTGCGGGTCGCCTGCGAGATGGCGGCGGGGGTCCTCGTCACCTACGTCTGCCTCGACGAGTTCGGCGAGACCTGGGCCGCGCTGCTCGTCGCCATCGGCGTGATGGTGCTCGTCTCCTACGTCGCCGTCGGCGTCTCGCCCCGCACCATCGGCCGCCAGCACCCCCTGAACACCGCGACGGCGGCCGCGTACGTGCTGCTGCCGCTGGCCAGGATCATGGGGCCGATCCCACAGCTCCTGATCCTGCTCGGCAACGCGCTCACCCCCGGAAAGGGCTTCCGCAAGGGGCCGTTCGCGTCCGAGGCCGAGCTGCGGGCGATGGTCGACCTCGCCGAGCAGGAGTCGCTGATCGAGGACGACGAGCGCCGGATGGTGCACTCGGTGTTCGAGCTGGGCGACACCCTGGTGCGCGAGGTCATGGTGCCGCGCACCGACCTCGTCTGCATCGAGCGGTACAAGACGATCCGCCAGGCCCTCACCCTCGCCCTGCGGTCGGGCTTCTCGCGCATCCCGGTGACCGGCGAGAACGAGGACGACATCGTCGGGATCGTGTATGTGAAGGACCTGGTCCGCAAGACGCACATCAACCGGGACTCCGAGGCCGACCTCGTCTCCACCGCCATGCGGCCCGCCGCCTTCGTGCCCGACACCAAGAACGCCGGTGACCTGCTGCGCGAGATGCAGCAGCAGCGCAGCCACGTCGCGGTCGTCATCGACGAGTACGGCGGCACCGCCGGCATCGTCACCATCGAGGACATCCTGGAGGAGATCGTCGGTGAGATCACCGACGAGTACGACCGCGAACTGCCGCCGGTGACCGAGCTCGCGGACGGCTGCTTCCGGGTGACCGCCCGGCTCGACATCGGCGACCTGGGCGAGCTGTTCGGCTTCGACGAGTTCGACGACGAGGACGTGGAAACCGTCGGCGGGCTGCTCGCCAAGTCGCTCGGCCGGGTGCCGATCGCGGGCGCCTCGGCCGTGGTGGAACTGCCCGACACACGCAGGCTGCGGCTCACCGCCGAGTCCCCGGCGGGTCGCCGCAACAAGATCGTCACCGTACTGGTGGAGCCGGTCGAGGACGACGAGGAGAAAGGGAGCGCGGAGTGACACCGAAGCAACTGAGGTCGTTCTGCCTGGAGTTCAACGCCGCGACGGAGGAGTTCCCGTTCGGCCCGGAGACCTCCGTCTTCAAGGTGCTCGGTAAGATGTTCGCGCTCACCGCGCTCGACGGGAAGCCGCTCACCGTCAACCTCAAGTGCGACCCGGACGACGCGGTCCGGCTGCGCGAGGAGCACGCCGCGATCGTGCCGGGCTGGCACATGAACAAGCGGCACTGGAACACCGTGGACGTGGCCGGGCTCCCGGACCGGCTGGTCCGGGAGCTCATCGAGGACTCGTACGACCTGGTGGTCGCCGGTCTGCCGAAGGCCGAGCGGCTCCGGCTCGACCGGGCCTGACACAGGGCCCGGCCGCTCAAGCCCGCTTGCGCAGGCCGAGGCCGATCAGGGCGGCCGTCGCGACCACGATCACCGCGTCGATCGCGAGCACCGTGCGCACCCCGTCGAACAGCGAGGCCTGCGTCGTGGCGAGCACGCCGAGCAGCGGGATGCCGACGGTCAGGCCGACCTGCTGGGTGGTGGTGACGAGCCCCGTCGCCAGGCCCTGCTCCTCGTTCGGCACGCCGCTGGTCACGGTCACGCCGTACGAGATGATCGCGCCGAGGTGGCACATGCTGGCCAGCGAGACGGCGACGGTCGCGAGCAGGGCGCCCGACTCGCTGCCCAGGCCGAGCAGGGCGGCGATGAAGACGCCCTGGCCGAGCAGCGAGCCGACCAGGACCCGCCGGGCGCCGAAGCGGCCGATGAACTTGGCGGCGTACGCGCCGGCGACGGCCGAGGCGACGCCCTGGATGCCGAAGATCAGGCCGGTCTCGAAGGACGAGAGCCCCAGGGTCTCCTGGAGGTAGAGGGTCAGTACGAAGATGACCGCGGACATCATCGAGAAGGTGACCAGGCCGCCCAGGTTGCCCCAGGCCACGGTGCGGCGCTTCAGCATCGGCAGCGAGACCAGCGGGGCCGAGGCCTTCGACTCGACGATCACGAACGCGACGAGCAGGGCGAGGCCCACGATCAGGGTGCCCCACACGTCCGCGTCGCCGAAGCCGCGCTGGGCCGCCGTCGACAGGGCGTAGATCACCGCGAGCAGACCGCCGGTGACGGTGACGGCGCCGGGCACGTCCAGGCGCGGGCGCTGAGGGGTGCGGGACTCGGGCAGCAGGCCGGGGGCGAGCGTCAGCACGATCACCGCGAAGGCCACGAGCAGGCCCATCGTGGAGCGCCAGCCCAGGGTGTCGGTCATGACGCCGCCGAGCACCATGCCGGTGGTGTAGCCGAGCGACAGCAGGGTGCCGGAGATGCCCAGCGCCTTGGCGCGCAGCGGACCCTCGGGGAACGTCGTGGTCAGCAGGGACATGCCGGTCGGCACGATGACGGCCGCGCCCAGGCCCTGCAGCGCGCGCCCGGTCAGGAAGGACGCCGGGTCCCAGGCGAGGGTGGCGAGCAGCGAGGCCGTGCCGAACAGGGCGAGGCCGGTCAGGAACAGCTTCTTGCGGCCGAAGAGGTCGGCGATGCGGCCGAACAGGAGCAGGAAGCCGCCCGAGGGCAGGGCGAACGCGGTGACCGCCCACTGGAGCGCGGACTGGCTCAGGCCCAGGTCCTTGCCGAGCGCGGGCAGCGCCACGTTCAGTACGGAGAAGTCGAGCGCCACCATGAACTGGGCGGCGCAGAGCACGAAAAGGACCAGCTTGGCCCGGCCGGTCAGCCGGTCCACCTGGGGAGCCGCCGTGTGCGGCCCGGTGATTGTCGTCTGTGTATCGATCGCCATGGCCACTACCTTCGCGGCCCGGGAATGCCCGTGGAGAGTGGGAACTTATCCTGTTGGTGGCACCACCAGGCAGCCGGCAGGGGGAGTTCGTGGCTACACCGATCGACAATCACCGGCGCAGCGAGCTGCGCGAGTTCCTGATGAGCAGGCGGGCCAGGATCACGCCGACGCAGGCGGGGCTGCCCGACGGCGGGGCCCGCCGCCGTACTCCCGGGCTGCGCCGCGAGGAGGTCGCCGTGCTCGCCGGGGTCGGGGTCTCCTGGTACCAATGGCTGGAGCAGGGCCGCGACATCACGGTGTCCCCGCAGGTCCTCGACTCGGTGGGCCGGGTCCTCCAGCTGACCAGCGCCGAGCGCCGCCACCTGTACGTGCTCGCCGGGCTCAACCCGCCGGCGCCCGAGGTCGACCCGGCGAACGTCGACATGTGCCACGGGCTCCAGCGCCTGATCGACGCCTGGATGCCGTTCCCCGCGCACATCATGGACGCGTACTGGAACACGGTGATGTACAACGACGCGGCCGCCCTCGTTCTCGGGATGCGCCCGGAGATCGTGCAGAACTGTCTGATCGCGTTCTTCACCGACCCCATCTACCGCGCCCGCGCCAAGCGTTGGGACGAGATCGCCTGCACGGTCGTCGCCCAGTTCCGGGCGGCCTGCTCGGAGCGGCCCGACGACGAGGGGTTCCGGGCGGTCGTCGAACAGGCCAAGGAGCTCAGCCCGGAGTTCGTGGAGCTGTGGGAGCGGCGCGACGTCCAGCCCGGCGGGCTGGTCCGCAAGGAGATGGAGCACCCGGTCGTCGGCGCGCTGCACGTCGAGTCGACCCAACTGCGCGTCCCGGCCCGCCCGGACCTGGTGATCGTGCTGCACACCCCGCTGCCGCACACGGACACCGCCGAGAAGCTGGAGTGGCTGACCTCCCCGGAGGGCCGGCGGGGGTCGATGTACCCGATCGCGGGGTGAGGCCCGGGGGACGGTCGGGACGGGCTGTCACATAGGGTGCAGAAGTCACCACATGTCCCGTTTCTGTTCCCGTGGGGGGATCACATATGCCCGTTTCTGTTTCCGTCAGACGTGCCGCCGCCGTGGCTCTGGCCGTTTCGGCCCTGTTGTCCGTCGCCGCGTGCGGGAGTTCGGACGCCAAGGGCGACAAGGCCGCCGAGAAGGACGGCGCCAAGTCCTCGGCGCCCGCCGCCTCGGGCACCGCCAAGTCGTCCGTCACCGAGGCCCAGCTCAAGGCGGCCCTGCTGACCGAGAAGGACGTCCCGGCGGGCTGGAAGGCGGACCCGAGCATCGGTGGTGGCCTCACTTTCGGCAAGGCCACCAAGCCCGAGTGCCAGAAGCTCATGGAGCTGATGCAGAGCGAGCCCGCCCCGATGGGTGCCGCTGCCCGGCAGACGAGCAACTTCGAATACGGCATGCAGCAGGTCTTCGGCTTCGACGGCGACAAGGCCGCCGGGTTCCTCAAGGGCTTCGAGGCGACCCTCGCCCAGTGCGCCACCTTCACCGTCGACATGGAGGGCGAGAAGTACCCCGCCGCCGTCAAGCCGCTGACCGTGGACAAGGCGGGCGACGAGGCCCACGGCTACGAACTGGTCCTGGACATGGGTCCGATCAAGATGGGCCTCCACAATTACGTGGTCCGCAAGGGCAGCGCTCTGAGCACGCTCTCGACGAAGGGCAAGCAGCCGGTCGGCATCCCGGAGGCCGACTTCAAGACCGTCACCGCCACCGTCGCCAAGAAGCTGGACCAGGCGATCAAGGGCTGAGCCCCCGCGGCCTCGGGGCCCGGCACTCCTTATGCTCGGGGCATGACTCAGAGCATCGAACTCGACCCCGAGGACCGCAAGATCATCACGCTCGCGCGCAGCGCCCGGGCCCGCAACGGCGTGGCCGAGGGCGCCGCCGTGCGCGACGAGACCGGCCGCACGTACGTCGCCGGAACGGTCGAGCTCGCCTCCCTGAAGCTGTCCGCCCTCCAGACCGCGGTCGCCATGGCCGTGGCCAGCGGAGCGAAGTCCCTGGAGGCGGCGGCGGTGGTGACCGAGGCGTCCCGCCCCGCGGAGGCGGACCTGTCAGCGGTACGAGACCTGGGCGGCCCCGAGACCCCGGTACTGCTGGCGGGCCCGGACGGGGAGTTGCGGACCAGGGTCTGACCGGCACGGGCCGGGCACCGCGGGGAACTGCGCGACCGGCCACGCACGGCCCGCACCCGGCGACGAACCCGCTGAGGGGCGCGGGGAACTGCGCAAAACCCCCGCCCCACCCACCCCGCAAGAATCAAGGCGATGCCCCTTGCAATCCGACGCGCCCCGCGCATCAATGGACGAACAGTCGATCCGACGGTCCGTCAGATTCGCGGGCGGTCGGCACGGGGTGCAGAGCCGCAGCCCCGTGCCGGAGTCGGATGCGCTCCCTCCGCGCAGTTGAAGCAGCCCCTGCAGAGCCATGCCCGCACGCCCGCGCACCCGTGCGCGTGGGCCACCGGGGGCCGCTGCGCGGTCGTGTGCCGATGACGCGGCAGACGATCAACTCCCTGTAACGGGAAGGGGAATCATGCGTAAGAGCACCAGAAGGCCGGTCGCGCGGGCCGCACTCGCGGTGGGGGCGGTGGCCGTGGCGGGCCTCGCCTTCGCGCCGGGCGCGGCCGCCGTCTCGCCGGGCTCGGCGACCGCCACGTACGACTGCGGAACCTGGGGCGGCGGCAGTGCCACGCTCACCGCGACCCAGAGCGGTACGGCCGCGACCATCACGCTGACCTCGGCCGTCACCACGCCGGTCGGCGTCGGCGCCAACCAGATCAGCGCGAATCTGACCCTCGCCAAGGGCGCCGGTGGCACCACGGTGTTCAGCGGCACGGCCAACCCCGCGCTGAGCGCGGGCGACCCGGTCACGATCGGCCCGCTGAACGGGACCGTCGCCTCCGGCGACAGCCTCGACTCGTACTTCGCCGGCACCGCCCTGTCGATGACGATCTTCGGGGTCTCGGTGAACTGTGACGCGACGACCTCGCAGGCGCCGGGCCCGTTCGTCTTCGACTGATCCGGGCACCGGAAACACCGCGCATGACGCACCACGCACCACGCAGAACGAGCCGGTGCCGTCCCGGGCGGCGCCGGCTTTCGTGTGCCCTCGGCACCCCCGTGAGACTGCGCCCAAGTGGTGTGAAATGCCAGGATCTTGACAGTATCTGATGGGTCATCAGTTGCTGCGGCGGGATGGCATTGACTTCTTTTCGCCCCGAGCCGTCAATGGCTCCCTGTCGGCGCAGCCGAGCCGCGCTGTGCCACTTCAGGAAGGGGGGCAAGCCCATGTCGGAACGTCGAAGACGGCGTCTGGCCGCCGTATTGGGGGCGGTCGCACTCGCCGCGGGAACCGGCGCGCTCGCCGCACCCGCGAGCGCACTGGCCGCGACGCCCGTCGACTTCGCCACGCACTGCATCCCGCCGGCCATCGCCGGAATCCCGCCGATCGACGGCACCACGAACGCGACCGTCACCGTCGACAACGCGGCACCCAAGGTCGGCGACAAGGTCACCGTCACCTACACGGTGAACAAGCCCGCCGCCAGCAACCCCGTCGACATCGCCCTGCCCGCCGACATCATGACCCCGACCGGAAAGGTCGTCCTCGCGGGCGCCCAGACCGGCACCGTGGACGTGGCGGGCCCGAAGAAGAACGACCCGGTGCCCGGCAAGGGCGCCTTCCCGGCGTTCTCCATGAGCGGCAGCTTCACCGCCACCAAGGCCGGCGCGATCACCCTGTCGCCCGGCGACTACAACATCCACACCAGCTACATCATGGAGCTGGACACCCCCTGCACCGTCACCAACCCGCCCGCCCCCGTCTCCCAGACGGTCAACGCCACGGACGGCGGCGGACAGGTCAACCAGCGCGCCATCACGGCCGACCCGGCCTCGGGCAACACCGGTGACCGCACGACGGTGACCGGGTCCAAGTTCACCCCCGACGCGGACATCACCGTCGCGGGCTGGAACGGCACCGCCACCACCGCCGACAAGATCACCTTCAAGTCGGACGCCAACGGCGGCTTCACCGCCCGGCCGGCGATCAAGGACCCGGCGACCACCGGGATCGTGGCCTACGAAGGAGCGGCCTGGGACCCGGCGAACGGCGCGGGCCCGGTGGCGTACCACGTCAACAGCGGGCCGCCGCCGACCGGACCGAGCCAGAAGCTCAACGCGGCCGTCACCGCGGGCACGCTCGCGATGTCCCAGGCCGGTGACAGCGTCAGTCTGGGCGCCGTCGACTTCGGCAAGGGCGGCGCCTCCACCGGCGATCTGAAGACGGTGACGGTCCAGGACTTCCGCGGCGGCCCCGCGGGCTGGTCCCTGACCGGCAAGGTCACCAACTTCACCGGCCCCGGCGGCTCCATCGACGCGGGCAGACTCAGCTGGACCCCGGCCTGCGCCACCAAGCCCGGCTCCCCGTCCGCGTGTGCCGCGGGCTCGGCCGGCAGCGTGGGCAACGCGGGCGCGACCCTCGCCTCCACCCCGAACGCGGCGCTCACCGGCGGCGAGTTCACCGTGGACGCGAAGCTCTCGCTGAACGTGCCGGCGTTCACCGCGCCCGGCGCCTACAGCGGCGTACTGACCCTCACCCTCACCTGACTCCACCACCGTGGGCCGGACGCGCACCCGGCCGGCCCACCCGTCCCCGGGGGTCCCGCACCGTGCGCAAGCTGCCCGCACTCCTCCTGGCTGCCGTGCTCGCCCTGCTCGCCGCGCCCGCGGCCCGCGCCGCCGACAACGGCAACTGGTCCGTCTTCCCCGCCTCCACGGGCAGCGCCCAGCGCCCGTACTTCTACCTCTCCGCCGATCCCGGCACCACCCTCGACGACAAGGTGACCGTCACCAACAAGACGGCGGCGACGCTGAGCTTCCGGCTTTACGGGGCGGACGCGTACAACACCGAGCGCGACGGCGGGTTCGGCGTGCGCACCGAGAAGGAGAAGCAGAGCGGGGTGGGGGCCTGGGCGAAACCCGCCCAGAACACGGTCACCGTCCCCGCCCGGTCCTCGGTCACCGTGCCCTTCACGCTCGCGGTGCCACCGGACGCCGAGCCCGGCGACCACGTCGGCGCCCTGGTCGCGCTCGACGATCATCTCGCGCCGGGACCGGCCGCCGACGGCAAGGTCGCCGTCGGCGTCCAGCAGGCCGTGGGTGCCCGCGTCTATCTGCGCGTCGGCGGCCCCACCGTCCCCGCCCTCGCCGTCGAGCACGTCTCGCTGGCCCAGCACCGGCCGCTGGTCCCCGGCACCGGGGAGAGCCGCACAGACATCACGTACACCCTGCACAACCGGGGCAACGTCACCCTCAACCCGAAGGTCGACCTGACCGCCACCGGACTTTTCGGCCGTACGCTGCTCAGCCGCGGCCTGACGAAAGTCCCCTCCGAGCTGCTGCCCGGGCAGCAGGTCACGCTTACCGAGGCGTGGCACGGGGCGCCCCAACTCGACTGGGGCGACGTCAAGTTGACCGCCGGCGCCAAGGGCGCGCGGGGCTCGGCGACGGCCTCCTTCCTGGCCCTGCCCTGGCTGGCCGGAGGGGTCCTGCTCGCCGCCGCCCTCGCCTTGGTCGCCCAGCGGATCGTGCGCCGTCGTATCGTGGCCCGGTCATGACACGTACGGCAGGTGAGGGGCAACCGTCATGCGGACGGGGCGCAGGGAAAAGCTGACGGGGTGCGCGGCGGTGCTGGCGGCACTGGCCACGCTCGCGGGATGCGGCGGCTCGGACGACGCGGCGTCGGACCGACCCGCGCCCGCCCAGGGTGCCGCGAAGCCCGCCGTCGGGGGCCGGCCGTTCACCCAGGCGCAGACCGACGCGGCCCTGCTCACCGCGCAGGATCTCGGCGCGGGCTGGGCCGAGGACGAGGACCCGGCGGACAGCCCGTCCGAGGACGTCAGCGGGGGCGACAACTCGGACGTCGGTGCCGAGGGCGGCACCGCGAGCGCCAACAGCGCGCAGTGCGACACGTACATGGAGACGTGGAACGGGCCCAAGGAGGGCCAGGGCGCGGTGAGTTCGACCCGCGACTACGCGAAGGCGTCCGGCACCGAGCACCTCACGTTCCGTGTGGTCGCCTACCCCTCCGCCGAGGACGCGGCCAAGGCGGTCGCCGACTCCCGCGCCCTGCCCGCCGCCTGCGACGGGGGCTCGCTCGACTTCAACTGGGGCGGGCCGGAGAAGAGCGAGGTCAAGGCGGAGAGTGTGGCGAAGCTGGGGGACGAGGCGGTGGGGATGCGGGTGACGGCGCCGCTCGCCTCGGTACCGGGCACCGAGCTCCACATGCAGGTCCTGACGGTCCGCGAGGGGGCGAACGTCTCCACGGTGACCTTCGCCGCGCAGAACCCGGCGGACCCGGCCCTGCTGCCCTCTCTGCTGGCCAAGGCCGCCACCCGCCTCCACACGGTGGCCCAGGGCGCAACGCCCCAGCCCTGACGGTACGGGGTGTTTGCCGGGTGTGGCTGTGGGCCGTCGTCCTGCCCGGCGAAAATCGGCCCCTCCGGCGTTTGAGGAGCGGGGGGTCCGGGGGCGGCGCCCCCGGGACGCGGCCCGCGGGTACAAGCCGGCGGCCCCGGGCAAGGGCCGCGCAAGGGCCGGGTTGTCAGGGGAGCGCACTGCGCAAAGGGCCCGTTTCCGCAGGGCTGGGCGGCGGGGCCCGCGCGATCGGGGAGAATGGGCGGCATGAGCGCTCGTACCCCTGCCGCCGACACTGCCGCCGCCCCCACCCACCGGGCCGGCTTCGCCTGCTTCGTCGGCCGCCCCAACGCGGGCAAGTCCACCCTCACGAACGCTCTGGTCGGGCAGAAGGTGGCCATCACCTCCAACCGCCCGCAGACCACCCGGCACACCGTGCGCGGCATCGTGCACCGCCCGGACGCGCAGCTGATCCTGGTGGACACCCCCGGTCTCCACAAGCCGCGCACGCTGCTCGGCGAGCGCCTCAACGACGTGGTGCGCACCACCTGGGCCGAGGTCGACGTGATCGGCTTCTGTCTGCCCGCCGACCAGAAGCTCGGCCCCGGCGACAAGTTCATCGCCAAGGAACTCGCCGGGATCAAGAAGACCCCCAAGATCGCGATCATCACCAAGACCGACCTGGTCGACTCCAAGACGCTCGCCGAACAGCTCATCGCCGTCGACCAGCTCTCCAAGGAGCTCGGCTTCGAGTGGGCGCAGATCGTGCCGGTCTCGGCGGTCGGCGACAAGCAGGTCCAGCTCGTCGCGGACCTGATCATCCCGCTGCTTCCGGACAGCCCGCCGCTCTACCCCGAGGGCGACCTCACCGACGAGCCCGAGCAGGTCATGGTCGCCGAGCTGATCCGCGAGGCCGCCCTCGAAGGCGTACGGGACGAGCTGCCGCACTCCATCGCCGTCGTCGTGGAGGAAATGATTCCGCGCGAGGACCGGCCCGCCGACAAGCCGCTCCTGGACATCCACGCCAACGTCTACATCGAGCGCCCCAGCCAGAAGGGCATCATCATCGGCCCCAAGGGCAAGCGCCTGAAGGAGGTCGGCATGAAGTCCCGCAAGCACATCGAGGCCCTGCTCGGCACGCCGGTCTTCCTCGACCTCCACGTCAAGGTCGCCAAGGACTGGCAGCGCGACCCCAAGCAGCTCCGCAAGCTCGGGTTCTGATCCGGGAAACGCGGCCCCCGCCGGAACGACGTTCCGGCGGGGGCCGACGTACAGCCGCGCGGGGTCAGGACACCTTCGGTGCGCAGCGCATGCCGATGTAGCAGACGCCCGTGCCGTCCTGGAGCTCGGAGAAGACCACCGGCATCCAGTCCGCGCTGTACGCGCCGGAGCCCGCGCCCGCGAACACCTTGTCCGTGACCGCGACGAGGTCCATCTCCAGCGGCGGCGAGAAGTCCTTCATGCCGCCGACGAACTCGTACACCAGGTGCGGCTTGCCGTCCTCCTTCTCGGAGACGGTGATGAGGACGCCCTCGCGCTCGTACGTGCCGGTGAGCGGCGCGAAGTCCACCTCGACCGGCTCGGCCGGCGGCTCGAACGGCGCGGGCATCTTCACTCCGGCCAGCTCGCCGAGGAGTTCGGCGAAGAGCTCCTCGTAGAGGCGGCGCGCGTCGCCGCCGTTGGTGAGGAGGACGAGGGCGACGCCCGCGCTCGGCACCACACGCAGGAAGCCGTACTGGCCGATCGAGGCGCCGTCGTGGCCGAAGCCCGTGATGCCGTTCCAGTCGTAGAGGGTCCAGCCCAGACCCCAGCCGTCCGCGTGGACGGTCCACTTGTCGGGGGAGTCGACCTCGCGGGTCTGCATCGCGATGACGCTGCCCGGGGTGAGCAGCCGGGTCCCGTCGGGGGCGGTGCCGCCCGCGAGGTGCATCTGCGCGAGCCGGGCCACGTCGCCGGCGGTGGCGAGCACCCGTCCGTACGGGCCCGCCGAACGCGGCATGAGGTCCCAGGCCGGAGCCGGCGCGGGGTCCTGGCCGTACTCGCCGAGGTGGCCCATCGCGGCCCGGAACTGGAGCGCCTCCTCGGGCAGCGTCATCGTGCTGGTCACGCCGAGCGGGGCGAGCAGCAGGTCCTTGAGCGCCTGGTCCCAGGTCGAGCCGGTGATCACCTCGATCATGCGGCCGAGCACGTTGAAGCCGAGGCTGCTGTAGGAGCAGGCGCTGCCGGACGGGCAGTCGAGGGCGACCCCCTTGGCGGCGTCGACGTACAGCTCCAGGCAGTCGTCACCGCGCCCGGAGTCGAAGGTGAAGTCGCAGGTCAGGCCACTGGTGTGGGAGAGGAGCTGACGCGGCGTGATGGTCCGGCTCGCCTCCTCGTCGGCGACCGTGAAGTCCGGGAGCACCGCGCGGACCGGTGCGTCCAGGTCCAGCTTTCCGGCGTCGACGAGCTGCATGGCCAAGGTCGCGGTGTACGTCTTGGCGAGGGAGCCGAGCTGGAAGATCGAGTCGGTGGTGGCTTCCACGCCGGTGCCGGTGTGCAGCACCCCGCTCGCCAGCTCGTGGACCTTGTCGTGGGTGAGCACGGCGAGGGAGGCGCCGGGGACGTGGTGGGTCTGTCGCAGCCGGTCGAGCTTGGCCTGCCAGTGGTCGAGGTAGAGGCGTTCGCCGCGGGAGTCGCTGGCGCCCCACTCGCCCTCGGCCCGCCAGTTCCCCCGCTCGTCCCAGCTCACGTTCTTCGACATTGCTTCCCTCCAGAATGCGTACAACGTGCTCCCGCTGCGAACACTGTACGCAGATGGTTAGATGTGCGCAGGGGCGCACACTGTACGCACCCCGCGTGAGGCCGCCCCGGCGGGGCATGACGGGGCGGGCGGCCCGGACGGCCCCGGTGAAAGCGGGTGGTCCTCCCGTTTTCGATCCCATCGGGATCAAACTCAACCATGGCAAGTCGCTTCTGCCGAAGGAGGGTTGAGCAGTTGAACACCCGATGGCTGGAATCCGCCATTCCGTGGCGGCCGGCTCCCCGGAACGTTTCGGGAACATCCGCCGCGCACGGCCGGATCCCGGCGCGCGGGGCGGCCGGAATCAGTCGAACGGTCCTCGGCCGCCCTCAACAGCCGTCAGGCGTCGATCGGTTCGGCGATCAGGGCCGTGCCCGCCGGGCGGAACCCCAGGGTCGCGTACATCCGGGCCACGTCCGCGTCGCCCGCCGACAGGAACACCGTCGCCGCCCCCCGTGCCCGCGCATCGGCGACCAGCGCCGCGGTGACCGCGCGCCCCAGTCCCCGGCGCCGCGCGGCGGGCAGCGTGCCGACGCCGACGATCTCGGTGACCGGGCCCACCGGGTTGTGCATCCCGGAACAGAGCGGAAGGCCGTCCTCGATCGCCGCCGCCATCGCGCTGTGGCCCGCCCGGATCCGCCCGGCGACCTGCCCGGCCCGGCCGTCCCCGGCCTGGGCGGTGATCCGGGCGGCCAGCTCGGCCGGGCCTGCCGGACCCACTCCCGTACCGGGCGCGGCGAAGGCGAGCTGGGGTACGACCAGGGCCGCGTGCAGCAGCGGATCGTCCGGGCCCAGCACACGGACCAGCGGGTGGGGCTCGGCGGCCGGCGCCTCGGGGTCAAGCACCATCAGCGGGTGCTCGTGCACCGCGAGGCCCGACTCCTCGACCGCCGCGCGCAGCCCGGGGCTCACCTCGGCGACCCACTCGAAGGCCTCGGGCGCACCGAGCTCGCGCTGGCGGGCCCGCACCTGGTCGACATCGGCGGCCGTCACCGGCCCGGCGTGGCCGAGGGCGGGCCGCGCGTAGTAGTGCCAGCCCGCGCCCTCCCGGACGAAGAGGGTCAGCGGACCGAAGTCCTCGGCGCGGGCCGAACTCCTGGGCGCCGCATCGTAGTAGCGCTCAAGATCATCCAACGGGGTGCGGGCAGAGAGGTTCATGGTGCGCATCAAAGCAGCCGCCCGGCCGCCCCGCACCGGGGTTTCGGCGCCGCCTACGCGCCTTCCTTCAACACCCTTGTGATCAGGGCGCGTTGGGCCTCGGTCAGGTGCGGGTCGGCGCAGTGCACCGTGCGGCCGTCCACGGTGATCTCGTAGTGGAAGCCGTCCGGCACGCCGGTCGACGGCTCGGCGTGGCCCTTGTCGAGCGCCGCCTCGGCCAGGGCGTGCCACTCGGCGGCATCGGGCCGGCCCGAGGTGTCGATCTCGGCCCGGCGCTCGATGCCGGCGAATCCTCCTGTGCGGGAAACCTGGATACGCATGGCCCCTGTCTAGCAGCCCTGGTCGGCCGCGTCAGCGCGTACGCGTCAGGCGGGCGGAATCCCGACCTGTGACCAGGCCTTCTGCACCGCCTGGTACTCCGCGCCGTCGCCGTAGCGGGCCCTGGCCGCGGCCACCGTGAGCTTCGCGAAGTCCTTGAACATCGCCTGGGTGCCGAGGTGCCCGCCGGTGAGCACGTCGTACCAGATCTGCCCGGCGCGCTCCCAGGCCTTGCCGCCGAGCTCGTCGGCGAGGAGGTAGAAGGCGTGGTTGGGGATGCCCGAGTTGATGTGCACGCCGCCGTTGTCGCGGCCGGTGGTCACGTAGTGGTCCATCGTGGCGGGCTGCGGGTCCTTGCCGAGCACCGGGTCGTCGTACGCCGTCCCCGGGGCCTTCATCGAGCGCAGCGCGTCGCCGTGGACGCCGGGCGCGAGGAGTCCTGCGCCGATGAGCCAGTCGGCCTGGTGGGCGTCCTGGTCGAGGGAGTACTGCTTGACCAGCGAGCCGAAGACGTCCGACATGGACTCGTTGAGGGCGCCCGGCTGGCCGAAGTAGGTGAGGTTCGCGGTGTGCTGGGTGACGCCGTGGGTCAGCTCGTGGCCGATGACGTCGACGGGCAGCGTGAAGTCCAGGAAGATCTGGCCGTCACCGTCGCCGAACACCATCTGGGTGCCGTTCCAGAAGGCGTTGTTGTAGCTGTGGTCGAAGTGGACCGTCGCGTCGAGCGGCATTCCGTTGCCGTCGATCGAATGCCGCTGGTACGCCTTCAGGTACAGCTCGAAGGTCGCGCCGAGCCCTGCGTACGCGCGGTTCACGGTCGCGTCCTGGACGGGCGCCTCACCCTCGCCGCGGACCTTGTGGCCGGGCAGGGTGGTGGTGTGCTGGGCGTCGTAGACGGTGCGCTGCGGCTGGTCGGCGGCCGCGCCCGCGGGCGGGGCGACCGGCTCGGCGCCGAGGACGGTGGTCAGCCGGCGTTCGGTGCGCTGGGCCGCGTCCGCGACGAAGGTCCTGCGGGCGATGCGCGCGAGCGCGGGGTCCTCGGCCTCGATGAGCCGGTCGAAGACGTGGGGCGGGATGATGGTGCAGAAAACCGGGTTGGTGGTGGCGTCCATGCCGGGCAATGTGGCACTGGGTCATGGGGCTGTCACTAGTCGCCACCATGATTGTGAAGCGTGCTTTCTCTACGACAGTTCCCGGCCATTCGCGCCCACGAGATGCCGATGACTCGGGCGGGCGAGGCATACGTCACCTTTTGTCCGAATCGGTTTCGGTGTCCCGCATACTGATACGGGACCGGCGCTCGCGCCGTCCCTCGGCTAGGCTGCGGCATCATGCGTATCGGGCTGCTTCTCCTTAGCTGCCGCGGCGAGGGCCTGTAGTCGTAGGCCGACCCCCTCCCCGCGGGATCTGGTGTTGCGCTCGACAGTCGGCCGTCCCTCCAAAAAACCGAGGAGCCGCACGCCATGTCCCAGCCCGTTGGTCGCCCGACCCCCGTCACCAACGCCACCCAGGCGCAGAAGCCGTCCGGGATGCCGATCCACAAGTACGGTCAGTACGACGCCGTGGACATCCCCGACCGCACCTGGCCCAACGGCCGGATCACCAAGGCCCCGCGCTGGCTGTCGACCGACCTGCGGGACGGCAATCAGGCCCTGATCGACCCGATGAGCCCGGCCCGCAAGCGCGAGATGTTCGACCTGCTGGTGCGCATGGGCTACAAGGAGATCGAGGTCGGCTTCCCCTCCTCCGGAGAGACCGACTTCAACTTCGTACGCTCCATCATCGAAGAGGGCGCGATCCCCGAGGACGTGACGATCTCCGTCCTGACCCAGGCCCGCGAAGAGCTGATCGAGCGCACCGTGGAGTCCCTGCGCGGCGCCCACCGCGCCACCGTGCACCTGTACAACGCGACCGCACCCACGTTCCGCCGGGTCGTCTTCCGCGGCACCAAGGAGCAGGTCAAGCAGATCGCGGTGGACGGCACGCGGCTGGTGATGGAGTACGCGGACAAGATCCTGGGCGACGAGACGATCTTCGGCTACCAGTACTCGCCGGAGATCTTCACGGACACCGAGCTGGACTTCGCGCTGGAGGTCTGCGAGGCGGTGTGCGACGTCTGGCAGCCCGAGGAGGGCCGCGAGATCATCCTCAACCTGCCCGCCACGGTCGAGCGGTCGACCCCCTCGACGCACGCGGACCGCTTCGAGTGGATGAGCCGCAACCTGTCCCGGCGTGAGTACGTGTGCCTGTCCGTGCACCCCCACAACGACCGCGGTACGGCGGTGGCGGCGGCCGAGCTGGCGATCATGGCAGGCGCCGACCGCATCGAGGGCTGCCTGTTCGGCCAGGGCGAGCGCACCGGCAACGTCGACCTGGTGACCCTGGGCATGAACCTGTTCAGCCAGGGCGTGGACCCGCAGATCGACTTCTCCCAGATCGACGAGATCCGCCGCACCTCCGAGTACTGCAACCAGATGGAGATCCACCCGCGCCACCCCTACGCGGGCGACCTGGTCTACACCGCCTTCTCCGGCTCCCACCAGGACGCCATCAAGAAGGGCTTCGACGCGATGGAGGCGGACGCGGCCGCCGCGGGCAAGACGGTGGACGACATCGAGTGGGCGGTCCCGTACCTGCCCATCGACCCGAAGGACGTCGGCCGCTCGTACGAGGCGGTCATCCGGGTCAACTCGCAGTCCGGCAAGGGCGGCATCGCCTACGTCCTGAAGAACGACCACAAGCTGGACCTGCCGCGGCGCATGCAGATCGAGTTCTCGAAGATCATCCAGCAGAAGACGGACTCCGAGGGCGGCGAGGTCACCCCGGCCGCGATCTGGTCGGTCTTCCAGGACGAGTACCTGCCCAACCCCGAGAACCCCTGGGGCCGCATCCAGCTGCGCTCCGGCCAGACGACGACGGACAAGGACGGCCGCGACACCCTGACCGTCGAGGCGGTCGTCGACGGCCGGGACACGGTCCTGACCGGTACCGGCAACGGCCCGATCTCGGCCTTCTTCGAGGCGCTGGCCACGACGGGGGTCGACGCGCGGCTGCTGGACTACCAGGAGCACACGATGAGCGAGGGCGCGTCCGCGCAGGCCGCGTCGTACATCGAGTGCGCCATCGACGGGGCCGTGCTGTGGGGCATCGGCATCGACGCGAACACGACGCGGGCGTCGCTGAAGGCGGTCATCTCGGCGGTCAACCGCGCGTCTCGCTGACCCGGGCGGGCGGGGGCGTGGGGGCTCTGCCCCCACGCCCCCGCTCCTCAATCGCCGGAGGGGCTCGAGACGACTGCGGCTGCGGGCCGTGGGTGGCCGGTCGCGCAGTTCCCCGCGCCCCTGGCAGCACTGGCTCCGGCAGGGCGTACCCCCGGGAACCTACCTTTTCCACCCCCACCCCCGGCGGGTTTCGGGGAGGGGCGGGGTGGGGGAAACGCCGCCCGCGGGGGCAGCTGAGCTGAGGGTTTGGGGTGGCCCACCCCAGCCGCCCGCGCCGAGCCGACGACGGGATTTCGCCATCCGCCGCCCTCTCCTCCTTCCGGGGTGCTGACGCCACATCACGGATGTGGCTAACATCACGTCAACGCGGCAACGTTGCCGGAGCGTTACGGAGGTGCGCGGTGCGGCCAGCACGGGGACAGAACGGCACGAACCCGACCGGGGCGCCCGGTCCCCGCCTCCGGCCCCGCCTCTGGTCAGTCCGCATCCTGTGGCACACCGTGGGAGACGGCGAGTTCTTCTGCCCGGACTGCGGCGGCGACCGGAACTACCAGCGCCGCACCGGCCGCAGACGCCTCACGGTGCTCGGCATCCCGCTCGCCACCCGCGGCACCGCCGGCCCGGTGGTCGAATGCGCTGCCTGCCAGGGCCACTTCGGGACGGAAGTCCTGGACCACCCCACCACGACCCGCTTCTCCGCGATGCTGCGCGACGCCGTGCACACCGTCGCCCTCGCCGTCCTCGCGGCGGGCGGCACCTCGTCCCGTACGGTCACCACGACCGCCGTCGCCACCGTCCGGGCGGCCGGGTTCGACGACTGCACCGAGGACCAGCTCGTCGCCCTCATCGAGGCCCTGGCGGCGGACACCGGCCGGTTCCTCACTGACCCGGTCGACGAGACGGACCCCTGCGGCGCGGCGCTCGCGATCGAGCTCCACGAGGCCCTCGAACCGCTGGCCCCGCACCTGGCCCCCGCCGGCCGCGAGTCCATCCTGTTGCAGGGGGCCCGGATCGCGCTCGCGGACGGCCCGTACAGCGCGGCCGAACGCGAGGTGCTCAGTACGGTCGGCGGCGCGCTCTCGCTCTGCGCGGACGACACCGCCCGGCTGCTCGCGGCCGCCCGCACGCCCTCGTAAGAGCTAATTCTTGAGCTTGTACTCGCAGAGCTTGTCCGACGCGCCGTTCTGGTTGTCCGCGACCTGCTTGCCGTCGACCTTGATGGTGCAGGGCGCTGCCTGAAGCATCCCGTCCGCGCGCTTCACGGAGCCCGGCACCACCGACACCGTGACGCCGACGTCGAGCTCCGCGTCCTCCAGCGTCACGGTCTCGGTCTTCGTCCAGGGCAGCGTCACCTGCTCGAAGTGGTTGGTGTTGCCGACCCACATCACCTGCGACCTGCCCGTGCCGCCCACCTCGAAGACGACCTGGTGCGGCACGCCCTTGCGGTCCGGCGCCGAGCCCTTCGCGCTGCCGCCCGCCGAGGCGCTCGGCTTCGCGTCGCCCGCCTTGGCCGCACCCTCGTCCTTCTTCTCGCTCCCGCACCCGGTGAGCAGCGCGGCCGCCGCGAGCAGGGTGATGGCGAGGGTGGCTGTCTTGCGCATGTCCGTACGTCCCCGTTGCTGTGCTGATCGGTAGTGGTCCCGCACAAGACCGTAGATCATGCCCCCGGGGCGCCCGGACACCGCCCGGCGAGCGGCACGCGGCGCAGCGCCAATCCCCGTACCGCAATGCATTGTTGGGCATCCGGAACGTCCTGAACATTCGCGCGAAGAAACCTCTCTTTGCGAGTTGGGCGGCCGATCCGGAGCGGAAACATCCCCTTACTGCTTGCGAATTGCCTGTTCGAAATATCCGGTGGGCCAACGGATATCCGGACAGCGGGACGTGAGCCCGGCCGCCGCCCCCGGACCCGCTCCGGCCTGCTCTCCGCCTCCCGTGCCGCATCTGCGTAAGGGAAGAAAACGCGGCCGTGGAATCGGTCGCGGGTGAATTGCAGGACGTGCGCGCCCGGTCCGGAATTATGCGGTCATTGCTCCTGCTCGATCCGATGTGGTGACCGAACGAAAAACTGGGATCATGGAGCGGCCGGGGCCGCCCGGCACCCGATACTGCCCGTGGATCCAAGTTCCGTACTGCCGGAGGGAGACCCATGACCGCAGTCCCGCCCGTGGGTTCGTACGTCGTCGACACCGGGAGCGGCAGACTGGGCCAGGTGATGGGGCGCAAGGGGCCCTACCTCCAACTGCGGCCGTTCGGCGGCGGGCGCGAGTGGGACTGCCTGCCGGAGGCCGCCCGGGCCGCGACCACCACGGAGCGGCTCAGGGCGGCCACGGCGTACGCGAACGCGCGCAGCCGGGGCGAGGTGCCGTGAGCCGCACCTGCCGGTCAGGGGTCGTGCTACTCCCACGGGAGTAACCGGGCCCCTCCGGACGCCCCCGGAAGTACGGATGATCTCGGTCGTCGGCCTGACGAAAGAGCCCCCCGCGGGCCGGACGCTGGAAACACCGGGCAGGCCGCCAGGGCCTTCCGGATTCCAGCCGGAGGGGGACCCGCCATGGGGTCGACGAGATCAGCACCACCGAGGTCGGTACCAGCGGGGTCCGCGCCGAACAGGGCATCAACTGCCGGTAAACGGCGGGCAGTTCCCTGGGGCGTGCTCGCCCTGTGGGTGATCGTGCTCGCCGTCGCCGGGTCGTTCGCGGGCAGGCTCGGGGACGTACAGCGCGACCAGACCGCCGACTATCTGCCGGCCGGCGCCGACTCCACCCAGGTCGCGAAGCTCCAGGACAAGCTGCCCGGCGGCGAGATCACCAGCCTGGTGCTCGTCTACCACCGCGACGGCGGTCTCACGGCCGCCGACCGGGACACCGCCGCGGGCCAGCTCGCCGAGATCACCGTCCCGCCGGGCACCGAGGCCGGCAAGTCGCCCGCCGAGCTTGCCGCGGCCGACGACCCCAAGGACTTCGCGGCCGTCCAGCACGGCCCCGGCGTGACGTCCAAGGACGGCGCCACCCTCATGTACGCGGTGTCCACGGCCGCGCCCGCCAAGGACGACGACGCGAAGAAGGCCTTCGTCGACGACGTACGGGCCCGCGCCGCCGACGCGGACGGCATGACCGTCCGGGTCGGCGGGGACGGCGCCCTCGCGGTCGACGCGCGCGGCGTGTTCGGCTCCCTCGACGGGACGCTGATGCTGGCCACCGGCCTGGTGGTCGCGTTGCTCCTCGTCCTCACCTATCGCAGCCCCGTGCTGTGGCTGGTGCCGCTGGTGGTGGTCGGCGCGGGCGCGGTCTGCGCGCGGGCCGCCGTGTACGGACTCGCCACCTGGTCCGGGATCACGGTGACCAGCCAGAGCGCCGGAATCATGACCGTCCTCGTCTTCGGCGCGGGCACCGACTACGCGCTCCTCCTCGTCGCCCGCTACCGCGACGAACTGCGCCGCCATCCCCTCCCGTACGACGCGATGCGTGCCGCCCTGCGCGGCTGCGGGCCCGCCCTGCTCGCCTCGTCCGGGACGGTCGTGGCCGGCCTGGTCTGCCTGCTCGCCGCCGACCTCAACAACATCAGGGGGCTCGGCCCGGTCGGCGCGATCGGGGTGCTGTGCGCGCTCGCCGCGATGCTCACCCTGCTGCCCGCGATCCTGGTGCTGCTGGGGCGGCGGGTGTTCTGGCCGCTGATCCCGGCGTACGGAAGTGAACCCGGGCGGCGCCGCCGCGACCTGTTCGCCGCGATGGGAAGCTCGGCGGGCAAACGCCCAACTGCCGTACTGCTCACGGGAGTTGTCCTCCTGGGCGCCCTCGCGCTCGGCGCGTTCCACCTGCCCGGCGCGCTCAAGCAGGAGGACAGCTACACCACCAAGCCCGAGTCGACCGTCGCCATGAGCACGCTCGCCGCCGCCTTCCCGGACCGCAGCAGCCGGCCCGTCGAGGTCATGACCCCGACCGCCGGAGCCGACCGCACGCTCGCCGCCGCCCGGTCCGTCGAAGGCGTCGCGAGCGCCGAACGGGGCCGCAGCGGCGGCGGCTGGACCGAGATCGCCGTCACCACGAAGGCCGCCCCCGAATCGGCGGACGAGAGCGCCACCATCGGACGGCTGCGGGCCGGACTCACCGGCGCGCACGTCGGCGGAGCCAGCGCCCAGGCCCTCGACCTCGCCGACGCCAACTCCCACGACCGGCTGATCGTCATCCCCCTCGTCCTCGCCTCCGTCCTGCTCGTCCTCGCCCTGCTCCTGCGCAGCCTCGTCGCCCCGCTGCTGCTCGTCGCCGCCGTCGTCGCGGTGTGGGGAGCGGCCATGGGCATCGGCGGCCTGGTCTTCGGACCGGTCCTCGGCTTCTCGGGCCTCGACCCCGGCCTTCCCCTGCTGACCTTCGTGTTCCTGGTCGCTCTAGGCGTCGACTACGGCATCTTCCTGATGCACCGCACCCGCGAGGAGACCCTGCGAGGAGCCGGGCCGCGCGAGGCCGCGCTGACCGCCCTGCGCACCACCGGCGGCGTGATCGCCTCGGCGGGCACGGTGCTCGCCGCCACGTTCGCGGTGCTCGCCTCGCTGCCGCTCGTGATGTTCGTCGAACTGGGCACGATCATCGCGGTCGGGGTGCTCCTGGACACCTTCCTGGTGCGCACCTACCTGGTGACCAGCGCCAACCTGCTGCTCGGCCGCAGGGTCTGGTGGCCGGGCCGCCTCTCCCACACCCCGCAGCCGGCCGCCGGAACGCCCTCGGCGCTGGTCGGCGAGCCGCGTTGAGGACGAGGATGGCAGGGTGGCAGACGTGAACACACCGACGGGCCCGAGCCTCGGGGAGCGGGTGACGGCGCTGCTGCACCGCGACCCCGGCGACAGCGCGCACCCGCTGCGGGCCGACGCGGCGCTCGCCGCCGGGGCCGGGCTGCTCGGCGCGGCCATCGCCTACGCCGACACCGCGCTGCGGCCGGACGCCCTCGGCTGGGCCCTGCTCGCCGCGGCCGCCCTCGCCCTGGCCGGGCGGCGCCGCCACCCGATGGCGGTGCTCGCCGTGATCGTGGCCTGCATCGCCCCGTACCAACTGCTCAACAACGCCCACATGGGTCCCATGCCGATCGCGATGACCGCCCTGTACACGGTCGCCGTGACCGGCACGGTCCGCCGGACCGTGACCGCCGGCGCCTGCGTCGTGGGCTTCGCCGTCACCGGCATGTCGTTCAACGGGGTCCACCGGGTCTTCGACGTGCTCCGCACCTCCGGCTGGCTGGTGGCAGCCCTCGTCTTCGGCGTCGCCCTGCGCAACTCCCGTGCCTACGTCGCCGAACAGCGGGCCGTCGCCGCCCGCGAGACCGAGCGCCAACTCACCGAGGAACGCCTGCGCATCGCCCGCGACCTGCACGACCTGCTCGCCCACAGCATCACCCTGATCGGGGTGCGCACCTCGGTCGCCGCCCACGTCCTGACCGCGTCCCCCGAGCGGCTCGACCGGGCGGCGGTGGCCGCCGCCCTCGACTCCATCGCCGACACCTGCCGCGAGGCCCGCGCCGAACTGCGCACCACCCTGACCGTGCTGCGCGCCGACGAGCACGGGCCGCTGCCCGACCTCGACGGGCTGCCCGACCTGGCCCGCAGCGCGAAGGCCGAGCTGACCGTGGAGGCCGACGGCGTGCACGTGCCGCCCGCCGTCGGCGCGGCCGCCTACCGCATCGTCCAGGAGTCGCTGACCAACGCGGTACGGCACGCGGGCCCCGACGCCACCGCCCGGGTCCGCGTCGAGGCGGCGGGCGAGGTGCTCCGGGTCACCGTCACCGACGACGGCCGGGGCGGCGCGGCCGAGGGCTCCGGCTTCGGAATCGTAGGAATGCGCGAGCGGGCCCGCAGCGTGGGCGGCACCCTGGAGGCGGGGCCGCGCGAGGGCGGCGGCTTCCGGGTGACGGCGGACCTTCCGCTGGTGGCGCGCCCGTTGAGGGACCGTCCGCTGGAGGCCACCGCGTGAGCGTCCAGGCCTTCCGGGCTCTTTGTGACGTCTGGGTCTTGCGAGCCTCCCGGGCCGCGCCGAACCTTTCCCTCGTACCGCTGCGTTCCTTGGAGGCAACCGCATGACCGCTGCTGTGCCGGACGTCGGCCGCATCCGGGTGGTGCTCGCCGACGACCAGACCCTGGTCCGGTCGGCCTTCGCGATGCTCGTGGAGTCGGCGCCCGACATGGCCGTCGTCGGCCAGGCCGGCACCGGCGCGGAGGCCGTCGGCCTCGCCCACTCGGCGCGGGCCGACGTGGTCGTCATGGACCTGCGGATGCCGGGCACGGACGGCATCGAGGCGACTCGATCGATCGCCGCATCCGAGGACCTCGCCGGGGTGAAGGTGCTGGTCCTGACGACGTACGACACCGACGAGAACGTCCTGGAGGCGCTGCGGGCCGGCGCCTCGGGCTTCCTGGTGAAGGACACCCGCCCCGCCGAACTCCTGGACGCCATCCGCACGGTGGCGGCCGGCGACGCGCTGCTCTCGCCGGGCCCGACGGCGAGCCTGATCGCCCGGGTCCTGCGAGCCCCTCGGCCGACGGCGGGCAACGGCCCCGGCGCCCTGACCGCCCTCTCCTCCCGGGAACGAGAAGTCCTCACCCTGGTCGCCCGGGGCCTCAACAACACGGAGATCGCGGACGCGCTGGCCCTGAGCCCGCTGACCGCGAAGACCCATGTGAGCCGGATCATGGGGAAATCCGGGGTACGGGACCGGGCCCAGCTGGTGATCCTGGCGTACGAGTCGGGGCTTGTGGTGCCGGGCGGGTGAGGCCGGCGGGCTCAGCCCTGCCCGGGTCGGCCGGTCCCGTAGGACTGGACCGGGGCTCAGCCCTGCCCCGGCCCGTCGGTCCCGTCGGCCGGCTTGATCAGGGAGTCCTCGGCGGGCCGGGTCTTGGAGGCGCCCTTGGCGGGGTCGGAGGCGGCCGGGAGCGGGGCGAGCTCGCTGCCGTTCCAGCGCAGGGTGGTGTCGGTCTCGCGGTTGCGGCCGCCCGCGGGCTCGGTGACGACCAGATCGGTGCCGAGCGTGGCGGCGCTCGTGCCGGGCCGCCCGGCGTATTCGAGGACGACGTGGGCCTGCTCGCCCACCGCGGTGTAGACCCAGAGGATGGTGCGGCCCAAGTCGTCGTAGGCGAGCACGAGTTCGCGCTTCCCGTCACCGGTGAGATCGGCGTACGCGGGCGGCCGCAGCCGGCAGGAGGAGCCGTCGGGGCACTCCTTGAGGCCGCTCTGCACCGCGCGGTCGGTCGCCGGATCGGCGGCGAGGAGCCGCACGCCGTCGACCCGCGTGAGATCCCCGTCCGGCACCGTGACCCCCGGCACGGGCCCGCGCGCGTGGAAACCCTGGCCGGGCTTGGCGGGCGCGACGGTGGCGGTGTGGTCGGGCCACAGCGGGGAGGCGGTCACCGAAGCGGACGACGTGGCCGCCGGCCCGGCGTCCCGCACGCCCTCGCCCGCCGAACACCCGGCGAGCGCCAGCACGGCGAACGCGCAGACCGCCGTGCGGGCACGGCGACCGGTCGTGGGCAGCGGCATTCCGGTCCGTCCAGGTGAGGCGAAGGGTTCAGTCACAGGAGAAGAGGGCCCTGCTGGCGCAATGGTGCCCCATCCCCCTGTGCAAACGCCGTGAACCGGACCCCGCGCGTGCACCCCGGTGCGCCCGGACCGCTTGAGGGGCCTGGGGAGAGCCCGCCCGAGGTGATCCCCGCCACGTCGCCCGGACGGCGTCCGCGATTCCTTCGCGGGGCACCCTCGTGGCCACGGCCACGGCCCGTGCCCCCTCGGCACGCTTGGCTTTCCGGCACCCCGTGGCATGGGAAGCGCGATGTGCTCGACTGCGGGTCGTCGCGGGCTGGTCGCGCAGTTCCCCGCGCCCCTGGCAGCGCTGGCCCCCCGGAGGCCGCGCGGCGGAGCCGCAGGGTGTTGCGGCGGAAAGGGGCGGGGTGGGGAAGCCGCCCCCGTGCAGGACAATGGCCGCATGAGTCTGTTCCGTGATGACGGCATCGTGCTGCGCACCCAGAAGCTGGGGGAAGCCGACCGCATCATCACGCTGCTCACCCGCAACCACGGCCGGGTGCGGGCCGTGGCCCGCGGGGTGCGGCGGACCAAATCCAAGTTCGGGGCGCGGCTCGAACCGTTCAGCCACGTCGACGTGCAGTTCTTCGCGCGCGGCAGCGAACTCGTCGGCCGCGGGCTCCCCTTGTGCACCCAGAGTGAGACGATCGCTCCGTACGGTGGCGGCATCGTCACCGACTATGCCCGGTACACCGCCGGCACCGCCATGCTGGAGACGGCGGAACGGTTCACCGACAACGAGGGCGAGCCGGCCGTGCAGCAGTACCTGCTCCTGGTCGGCGGGCTGCGCACG